>NZ_CP132976.1:0-4800000 GCF_030864005.1 Achromobacter seleniivolatilans | reverse complement strand
GCGGCCAGATCAACATGATGATGGACGTGGTGATGACGTCATACCCGTACATCAAGGACGGCAAGATCAAGGCCCTGGCGGTCACGTCGCCGCAGCGTTCAGCCATGTTGCCCAACGTGCCGACGGTGGCGGAATCCGGTTATCCCGGATACGAGGCCATGGTCTGGTTCGGCATGCTGGCGCCCGCTGGTTTGCCCGAACCGTTGCGGAAAACACTGACCGACAACTTGGTGGAAACGCTGCACGCACCCGCCATGAAGACCTATCTGGAACAGCAAGGCGCAGAAGTGTCTGATGTGGCTGGCCCGGCTTTCGGCACGATGATCAAAGACGAAATCAGCAAATGGTGCCAGGTGGTCAAGAAGGCCGACATACACCTGGATTGACCCTCCCGCCGCTCGCCCGCTGCCGATAGCCATTCGTTGCAGCATCTGACTCGCCGGCACGTGCGGCGGCTGGGATAACTGTTGCCGCAAGGATCTCTTCGCGGCAGCGAGAAGACCCCCTTTTTTCAGGGAAAGAACGATATGTATCGCATAGGGATAGACGTCGGAGGCACGTTTACCGATTTCACGATGATCGACGAGGACGCGGGTGTCGTGCACTTTCATAAGGTGCCCTCGACACCGCATGATCCTTCCGAGGCCATCGCTACCGGTATCGGGCAGATGCTGGCCGATCATGGCGTTTCGCCATCGCAGGTGTCGCACGTGGGGCATGGCACAACGGTGGCCACCAATCTGATCATTGAACGCAAGGGTGCGCGTGTCGGCCTGATCACCACGCGCGGTTTTCGCGATGTGCTGGAGATCGGCCGCCAGACGCGGCCGCATCTGTACGATTACAGCGTCGCCAAACCCGTTGTTGCGGTACCGCGCGAGTTCCGTGCAGAAGTCGATGAGCGCGTGAATGCCAATGGCGAGGTATTGACCCGGTTGGACGAGGATCAGGTGCGATCCGCTGCGCGCCACTTCGCGCAAAGCGGTATAGAAGCCGTGACTATCTGCTTCTTGCACGCCTACCGCAACCCGGCGCACGAACGCCGTGCGGCGCAGATCGTGGCCGAAGAAATGCCCGATGTCTATATCAGCCAGTCGTCGGATGTGCTGCCCGAGTTCCGCGAGTACGAACGCCTGTCCACCACCGTGCTCAATGCGGCTGTAGGGCCGAAGATGGCGCGGTATCTTGAGCGATTTTTGCAGCGGGTGCGAGAGCTGGATATCGCTCACGAACCGCACACAATCCATTCCAACGGCGGCCTGATGTCGATCGCCACCGTTCGCCAGTATCCGGTGCGTACGTGCTTGTCCGGACCCGCCGCAGGCGTGGTCGGCGCGGCAGCCGTGGGGCGCGCCATTGGCAGCCTGAATCTGGTGACGTTCGACGTGGGCGGCACCAGTACGGATGTGTCCTTGGTGTGCGATGGGCGTCCCTTGTTTACGTCGCATCGTCATGTGGCGGGTTATCCCGTCAAGACACCGATGGTGGATATACATGTGATTGGCGCGGGCGGCGGCAGCATTGCGTGGCTGGATGATGCCGGTGCGCTGAAGGTCGGCCCGCACAGCGCCGGCGCGGTGCCTGGCCCGGTGGGGTATGGACGTGGCGGACAGGAACCCACGATCACCGACGCGGAGATCGCCTTGCAGCGTTTGAATCCGGTTGCTTTGCTGAACGGCCGCATGCCGGTTCACGCGGATGCGGCGCGCCAGGTTATTGAACAACGCGTGGCGCAACCTTTGGGTCTCGGCCTGGAAGCGGCAGCCGAAGGCATTCTGCGCATAGCGGCAGCCAACATGAGCCGCGCGATCCGCGCAGTGTCCACCGAACGCGGGTATGACCTGTCAGACTTTGCGCTGTACGCCTACGGCGGCGCAGGGCCCTTGCACGCGGTGGAAGTGGCTGAAGAGTGCGGCATCCCCGTCGTGATCATTCCGCAAGAGCCGGGAACCATGTGCGCGCGTGGCATTTTGTTGAGCGACATCTCGTTCGACTTTGTGCGCAGCGAGATCTCGCTGGCTGGTGACGATACGTGGCCCGCGATCTCCGCCATTTTCGACGGCCTGCGTAAACAGGCGGACGACTGGCTTATTGAAGAGCGCGTGGACCCGGCGCTGCGGCTGACGCATAGCGCCATTGACGCACGCTACGAAGGCCAGAACTTCGAGGTGCAGGTCAGCCTGGACGATACCGGCGCCGGTGGTTACACGGAATTTGCGCGCCGATTTGCCGAGGCGCACGAGCGCGAGTACGGCTACACCGTGGATGATCGCAAGGTGCAGATCATCAATTGCCGTATGCAGGCGGTGGGCCAAGTGGTGAAGGCGCCGCTTGCGCCGCGCCATATCGGCGGCGAGCTGGCCGATGCGCAGCTCGGCCAACGCAAGGCTTACTTCGGCCCTGTGCATGGCTGGCTGGAAACACCGGTATACGACCGCGATCGTGTGCCGACCGGCGCACGTTTTACGGGCCCGGCATTGCTTGAGGAAATGAGCTCGACCACCGTGGTGGGCGTGGGCCAGGACGCAAGCGTGGACGACTACGGCAACCTCATCATCCGTTTGCATGGAGGCTCGAATGACCAAGCCTGACAACATCACAGCCAACACGTCCGACATGGCGCCAGTGCTGGCCGACCCGATCGGTATGGAAGTATTCTGCAATCGCCTCTTGTCCATTACCGAGGACATGAACAACACGCTGGTGCGCGCGTCGTTCTCCACCAATATCAAAGAGCGTAAAGACTGCTCGGTCGCCCTGTTCGACGCGGCAGGCCGGCTGGTTGCGCAAGGCACGCAGATTCCGCTGCACCTGGGGTCACTGGATGGTGCGATGGGCGCTATTTTGCGCACCTTTCCGGTCGCTGGCATCCGCGAAGGCGACGTATTCATCTGCAATGATCCCTATCTGGCGGACGGCAGTCATTTGCCCGACATCAACATCGTCACGCCGGTGTTTTGGGAAGGCGTGCTGCGATTTTTTGCCGCCAATATTGCGCACCATTCCGATGTGGGCGGCGCGGTGCCGGGGTCCATCGCAGGCGGCTTGAAGTCCATCTTCGAAGAGGGCATACGCATTCCCGCCTGCCGCATTGCGCGCAATGGCGAAACTGACGAAGACATGCTGCGCCTGATCTGCGCCAACACCCGCGACCCCGAAGAGCGCGTGCTGGACTTGCGCGTGCAGATGGCAACCAACCGCCGCGGCGCGGCCGCAGTTCAGGGCCTGATCCGGCAGATGGGATTGGATGCGGTGTTGCGTTCAGTAGACGATGTGATTGCCTACACGCGCCGCCGTCTGCTCAACCGTATCGCCGAATTGCAGCAAGGCAGCTATACCTTTCGCAGCGATCTGGACGATGACGGCATGGGCGGCGACCCGGTGCCGATTCAGGTCACTTTGACCGTCCGGCACGACAACCTGCACTTTGACTTTGAAGGGTCAGGCAAGCAGGCGCGGGGCGCGATGAACCTGCCGTTCAATGCCTTGCGAGCCTGCGTGTATTACGCCGTCAAAGCGCTGCTGGACCCGGACTTGGCGCCGAACGCCGGCCTGTTCGATCCCATTACGTTGTCCGCGCCGGTGGGAACCATCACCAACCCGGAACACCCGGCGGCGGTGGGCGCGCGTTCCATCACCGCGCAGAAAGTGGCCGGCGCAATCTTCGGTGCCTTCCGGGGTTTGTTGCCGCCGGAAAAGACCATGGCGTCCAGCAATGACTGCTGCCCGGCTATTGTCTTTTCGGGCCGCTGGCGCGAGCGCGCCGGGCACTTTGTGTATTTGGAAACGCTGGGCGGAGGCGCGGGTGCGCGCTTTGACAACGATGGCATGGACGCGGTGCATGTGCACATGACCAATACGTCCAATCTGCCCGTGGAGGCGCTGGAGAACGAGTATCCGCTGTTGATGGATGAGTACGCCATGATTCAGGACTCGGGCGGCGTGGGCCGCACCCGGGGCGGCATGGCGATCGCCAAGCAGATACGCGCGGTGGGACCAGGCATCGTTTTCTCGGCGCGTTCGGATAGCCACACGGTGGGAGTGGCGGCCGGGGTCGATGGCGGCGGAGACGGACGCCGCGCACGTTTGATCCGCAACTTTGGCACGCCCGAAGAAGAGGAGTTGTTCTCGAAGACCGCGAACATCGCGCTGGCGCCGGGCGACAGCGTGCGTATCGAAACGCCGGGCGGTGGCGGCTATGGGGCGCCTGCCCTACGGTCGCGGGCGCGTATCGAACGCGATCTTGCCGATGGCAAGATCAGCGCCGAGGCGGCGCGTGCCGCTTATGGTGAGCCGCCCGTCACCCCACGTTAAGCGTCATCGAGTACTTCATTTTGTCGTGCGGGAAGGTGGTGATGGTGGCCAGCAGCAGCAAGCCGCCCTCGCCGTAATAACGGCGGGTGATGACAAAACCCGCCGTCTTGGGTTCAACCTGGAGTTGGCGGGCAATCGCCGCGTTGATGGGCGTGGCCGAGAACTCCTGGTTGACCTCGGTGATGCGGTCGCCGAAGTGATCTTCGATCAGGCGCAGCAAGGATATCCGTGACTTCACGTCCACGCGCACATCCGAGTGCTCGGGATCGGCGTAGATCAGCGTGCAAGCAGCTGCCGTGTCCTGGTCATCCAGCGTTTTGATGGAGTTGATATGAAGCCAGGATTTGTCTGTGGCGCAGCCCAGGCTCTCGGCCAAGCGCTTGGGTAATTTGATGGTGCGCACGTCCTGCACCAATAGAGCCGCGTTGCGCGCGTACTGAAGCAGGTCTGGAAATTGCGAGATACGTTGCGTAAAACGGGTGCTGGCGCGCGCGGTTTCAACGCGTGTGCCCACGCCAGGCCTGCGCGACACCATGCCGGCCACCGTCAGCATGCGGATGGCTTCGCGGATGGTGTGGCGGCTGGCGCCGAACTGGTCGCACAGTTCATGTTCGGTGGGCAACAGCGTCATGACGGGATACCGGCCCGAGCTGATGTCCTGTGAAAGCGTCTGATAGATGCTCTTGTAGCGCGGGCCGCCCGCGTCGGCGCCTGGCGCTTGTGCGAGGGGCCTGCCGCGTGCTTCCCGGGCTGCGCCGGGTCCGGCCGCGCGCTCGGACGATCGGGTCATGGGTGGCTCCTTATTGGGTTCTATCGGGGTTTGTACGGACAATAACCGATTGACAACAGTATCTCGTCCGATCCATTATTTGTCCGGACATTCATGTACGGACAAAGTGTACGACGGGGTGGTGTTCCAAAGCACCGGAAACCGCGAAATTTTTGCATCGCGCAGTGCCCTCCCGGTCCAGGCAGCATCAGGCAGTTCTTGCAGTTCTCTTCCAATAATCGGGGGTTTTCATGGGCAAGGTACTCGCAGTGCTCGCGGCGGCAACGGTGGCCGCCGGGCTGAGCGCCAACGCGGACGCGCAGCAGAAGTTGGTGGTGGCCGGTTACGGCGGATCGTTTGAAGACATCATGCGCAAGGACATCTTTCCGCCCTTCGCCAAGCAGCACGGCGTGGAACTGGACTATGTGGCTGGCAACTCCACCAACACGGTGGCGCGTCTGCAAGCGCAAAAAAGCAATCAGCAGGTCGACGTCGCGATCATTGACGACGGTCCGATGTATCAGGCGATAGCCTTGGGCTTTTGCGAGCCCATCAAAGGCTTGTCCGCCGACGACATCTACACCACGGCCCGCTACAAAGACGACAAGGCCGTCGCCATCGGTATCGTGGCAACCGGCATCATGTACAACAAAAAGGTTTTCGACGAAAAGAAGTGGGCCGCGCCCACGTCTTGGAAAGACCTGAAAGATCCCAAGTACAAGAAGCAACTGGTCGTGCCCCCGCTGAATAACACCTACGGTCTGCACGCGCTGGTGGAGTACGCCCGTGAGGGCGGCGGCAATGAAAAGAAGATTGACGCCGGCTTTACGACCTTCAAGAACGAAGTGGGTCCGAATGTGCTGGTCTACGAGCCGTCGCCCGGCAAGATGACTGAGCTGTTCTCCAGCGGTCAGGCGGTGATCTCCGTCTGGGGCAGCGGCCGCGCCAAGGCATTCGCCGACACCGGCTTCCCCGTGGGCTTTGTGTATCCGCAGGAAGGCGCCTACGCACTGCTGTCGTCCGTGTGTCCCATCGCCAAAGCCAATCCCAACCCTGCCGCGCAAGCCTTTGTGCAGTATCTGGTCACGCCAGAGGTGCAAGAGAAGCTGGCGTCCGCCTACGGTTACGGTCCGGTCAATAAGAAGGCCAAGGTGGCTGATGACCCGCGCGTGCCGTTGCCGATTGGCAAGCGCGCGTCCGACCTGATCGTGATTGATTGGGACACGGTCAACCAGAATCGCGACGACTGGAACAAGCGCTGGACGCGGGAAATCGAGCGCTGACGCGCGAGCGGGCTGCGGGTAGAAAAACGGGCGGCGCCTGGCGCCGCCAGCGGGAGCATTCATGACCTATTTAGTGTTGAACCGTCTAAGCAAGCGCTACGGTGAAACGACTGCCGTTGAAGACTTGAGCCTGTCCGTGAATCGGGGCGAGTTCATTTCTCTCTTGGGCCCTTCCGGTTGCGGCAAGACGACCACCCTGCAGATGATCGCGGGGTTTGTCGAACCCACGGGCGGCAGCATCGTGCTTGACGGCCGTGACGTCAGCAAGATGCCGGCAAATAAGCGGGGGCTGGGTCTGGTGTTTCAGAACTACGCGTTGTTCCCGCACATGACTGCTGCCGAGAACGTGTCCTTCGGCCTGGAAATGCAGCGCGTGAAGAAAGACGAGCGCGAAGCGCGCGTGGCCGATGCGCTCAAGCTTGTGGGCCTGTCGCATCTGGCCGATCGTCATCCTGCCCGCATGTCGGGCGGACAGCAGCAGCGCGTGGCCTTGGCGCGCGCACTCGTCATCCGGCCCAGCGTGCTGCTGCTGGACGAGCCCTTGTCCAATCTGGATGCCAAGCTGCGCGAGGAAATGCAGCTGGAACTGCGCAGCATCCAGCGCACGGTTGGCACCACCACGATTCTGGTCACGCACGATCAGTCCGAAGCGCTGGCCTTGTCTGACCGCATTGTGGTGATGAACCAGGGCCGCGTGGAGCAGGTTGCCGATCCATTCAACGCGTACGAAGGGCCAGCCAACCAGTTTGTGGGCGGCTTTCTGGGCAAGGCCAATGTGTTTACGCCGCAGTCCGAGCCGTATGGCAACGAAACCCGCGCGCGCATCGGCGAAGCCCACATTTCGATGGATGGCGCACCGGTGCCGCAAGGCGCGGTGATCGTGCGCCCGGAAAAGATTCTGTTTTCCGAACCCGCCGCCTGTGCGTTGCCAGGCCGCATGAAGACGCGGGTGTTCCAAGGCAATCACTGGTTGTGCCAGGTGGAAACCTCGGTGGGCGAGGTCATGGTGATTCGCCAGAATGACGGCATTCCCGTGCCCGCTGAAGGCGAGACCGTGCATTTGCGCTGGCGCGCCCAGGACATGTGTTCCGTCTTGTCGCCGGGCAGGCCAGCATGAGCGCCCGCGCCAACCCCTGGATGCTGAGCGCGCCAGCGTTGGTGGTGTACGCCACCTTCCTGGTGGTGCCAATGGCGCTGGTGTTCTTGATCAGCTTTTTCGACTTCCAGTTCTACGGCGGCATGCAGGCCACGTTTACATGGAAGAACTACATCGAGATCCTGACCGACGGCTACTACTACGAGATCTATGCGCGCACGTTTGGCGTAGCGGCGGCGGTGACGCTGGCTTGCCTGGTATTGGGCACGGCCGAGGCATACGTGCTGTCGCGTATGGCCAATCCGTGGAAGGGCTTGTTTTTGATGGTGGTGCTGGGCCCGCTGCTGATTTCCGTTGTGGTGCGCACCTTGGGCTGGGCGCTGCTGTTCGGTTCGACCGGGCTGATCAACAAAGCGCTGATGGGAATCGGCCTGATATCCACACCGGTAGACCTGATGTACAGCAACCTGGGCGTAGCCATTGCGCTTACGCACGTGCTGGTGCCGTTCATGGTGATTTCGGTGTGGGCATCGTTGCAGCGGATCAATCCATCCACCGAAGCGGCGGCGCTGTCGCTGGGCGCATCGCAATTTACCGTGATCCGCCGGGTGATCGTGCCGCAGGTGATGCCAGGCATTTTGTCGGGCGCGATCATGGTGTTTGCCATGGCCGCCAGTTCTTTTGCCACGCCGGCCATTATTGGCGGACGCCGTCTGAAGAACGTGGCTACCGCCGCCTATGACGAATTCTTGAACACGCTGAATTGGCCGTTGGGCGCGGCGTTGGCTGTGGTGCTGCTGGTGGCGACGGTTGTTGTGCTGCTGTCGGCCAACCGGATCATCGAGCGTAAGTACGGCGCTGTTTTCAATCAGGCCGGAGGCTGACATGCAATTCAAAAACGGTCCCATCGGCATACTGTTTCACACGCTATTTATTCTGTTCATTCTGGCGCCCATCGTCATGGTGTGCGCGGTGGCATTCACGTCCGAAGGCTTTATTTCGCTGCCTACCAATGGCTTGTCCCTGCGATGGTTCCGGGCCATTTTGGACAACCCGAGATTTGTCGAAGCGTTTTGGTTCAGCCTGGGGCTGGGTACCTTGTCGGCCAGCTTGGCGATTGTGCTGGCCGTGCCTAGCGCGCTGGCGCTGGCCCGCAATCGCTTCCGAGGGCGTGAGGCGCTGGTGGCGTTCTTTCTATCGCCGCTGATGATTCCGCATGTGGTGCTGGGCCTGGCCTTCCTGAAGTTTTTTACTACGGTGAATCTGGCTGGCACGTATGTGGGGCTTGTGGTGGCGCACGTGATCCTGGTCATGCCCTATGCACTGCGCCTGGTGCTGGCGTCAGCCACAGGCATCGATCCCGCGCTGGAACGGGCTGCGCAGTCGCTCGGCGCTTCCAACTGGACGGCGTTTCGCCGCGTGGTGTTGCCCTTGCTGCTGCCGGGGGTGGTCAGTGGATGGGTGATTGCGTTCATCACCAGTTTCGATGAACTGACCATGTCGATCTTCATCGCGTCGCCTTCCACGACGACGTTGCCCGTGCGCATCTTTCTGCACATCGAAGACACCATCGACCCGCTCGTGACCGCTGTGTCGGCCGTGCTGATCTACGTGACGATCATCGCCATATTCATCCTTGACCGTGTGGTCGGTCTGGAAAAGTTGTTTGTAGGAAAGGGACGCTAATGACGGACGAGAAAGAACAGGCGACGCGCGCGCCCGTGCATCGCGGCATCTATGACGCTGCGGTAATCGGCGGCGGGCTGGTCGGATCTGCCATTGCCTATGGCCTGCGGCGCGAGCTGGACCACGTGGCCGTGCTGGACGAAGGCGACGTGGCGTATCGCGCGTCACGCGGCAACTTCGGACTGGTGTGGGTGCAGAGCAAGGGAATGGGTTTGCCGCGCTACGGTGTGTGGACCATGACGTCGGCCGCAGGCTGGCCGACACTGGCTGCGCAGCTGCTGGAAGAGACGGGCGTGGACGTGCATCTGGAACAACGCGGTGGCCTGCATGTGCTGTTGAGCGACGAAGAAATGCAGGCCCGCGCCACGTTCATGAAGACCTTGCTGGCCCAGCCCGGCATGGCGCAATACGACTGGAAAATGCTGGACCGCGCCGAGGTCGCGGATCTGGTGCCGGGCATTGGTCCCGAGGTGCGCGGCGCAACGTGGACGCCGGTAGATGGCATTGCCAATCCGCTGAAACTGCTGCGCGCGCTGCACATGAGTTTTGCACAGCGGGTTGTGGATTACTTGCCGCGCCGTCCCGCGCAAAGTATCCGTCAGCGTGATGGCGTGTTCGAGATCGCTACCCCTGCGGGCACGGTGCGCGCACACAAGGTGGTGCTGGCATCGGGCCTGTCGAACAAAGATCTGGGCACGCAGGTGGGCCTGGACGTGCCGGTGCGGCCGCAACGCGGCCAGATCGTGGTGCTGGAACGCACGCGCCGCATGCTGGAAACGCCGCTGTCCACCTTGCGCCAGACCGATGAAGGCACGTGGCTGATCGGTGACTCGCAAGAAGAAGCGGGATATGTGGACAGCCATGTGGGCCTGCCGATTCTGGGCACCCTGGCGGACCGCGCCGTGCGCACCTTGCCTGCGTTGCGGGACGTGCGCGTCGTGCGCAGCTGGGCAGCGCTGCGTGTCATGTCCAAAGACGGTTTTCCGATTTATCAGCAATCCGAAACGTGCCCGGGTGCTTTTGTTGCCACCTGTCATAGCGGCGTGACGTTGGCCGCCGCACATGCGCTCAATCTGGCGCCCATGATTGTTGCAGGCCAGCTGGCCGACGACATGGCGCCTTTCTCGACCCGGAGGTTCCATGTTCAAGCGGCTTGACGAAGCGCAACGGCAGACGCAAAGCGCGCCCGTGCGCGTAACGGTCAACGGGGCTGAATTGCAGTGCCGGCAAGGCGACAGCGTGGCGGCGGCGCTATTTGCCGGCGGCGTGCAGGCCTGTCGCGACACGGCAGTCAATGAGGTGCCGCGCGGGCCCTATTGCATGATGGGTGTCTGCTACGACTGCCTGGTCACCATTGATGGCCAGGCAAACCAGCAGGGCTGCATGACGGCCGTGCGCGAAGGCATGAAGATCGAGCGCCAGCTGGGCGCACGCAAGGTGCAGGCATGATCGATACAACGCAATGCGATTTGCTCGTGGTGGGCGCAGGTCCGGCGGGATTGGCGGCGGCAACGCTGGCCGCAAAACTGGGCGTCGATACGGTTCTGCTGGATGAGCAGGCTGCGCCGGGCGGCCAGATCTATCGCGCCATTACGACAACGCCGGTCACGGACCGCGGCATTCTTGGCGAAGACTATTGGCACGGCGCGTCTTTGGTGGAGCCATTCCAGCAGTCAGGCGCGCGTTATGTGCCCGGCGCGACGGTCTGGGCCGTTGCCGAGCACACCGCGCCTTATCCGGAACAGGGCTTTGAGGTCGCGTACTCGGTGGCGGGCGAAGCGCGCATCGTGCATGCGCGCCGGCTGCTGCTGGCAACCGGTGCGCAGGAACGTCCCTTCCCGATTCCGGGCTGGACCTTGCCTGGGGTCATCACCGCCGGGGCCGCGCAGATTCTGTTGAAGTCCGCAGGCGTGGTGCCCGCTGATCGCACGGTGCTGGCTGGCAGCGGTCCGCTGTTGTATCTGGTGGCCTGGCAATACCTGAACGCGGGCGTCAAGATCGACGCCCTGCTGGAGACCACGCCGCCCGGCCGTCTGAGCCAGGCGCTGCCGAAGATCTGGGGGTTTTTGAGATCACCCTATCTGGGCAAGGGGCTGAAACTGCTGCGTGCGGTGAAGGCGGCAATACCCATTGTGAAAGGGGTGACCGCGCTTGAGGCGCTGGGCGATGGAAAGCTGCAAAGCTTGCGCTACACCGCAGGTGGTGAGACCAAGACCTTACAGGCTGATCAGTTGATGCTGCATCAAGGCGTGGTGCCCAATGTGAACCTGTCGCGCGCCGTGGGCGTGGAGCATCGCTGGAACGATGCGCTGGACTGTTGGGAACCGCAGGTCGATGAATGGGGCCTGACGTCGGTCGAGGGCATAGGCATGGCCGGAGACGGCGCGGGTATTGCTGGCGCGCTGGCGGCGGAGAATCGCGGCCGCCTGGCGGCCTTGCAGGCGGCGCATCTGCTTGGGCGCATCGATGCCGTTAAACGCGATACCGAGGCCGTGGCGCCCCGCGACGCACTGGCCCGCGCCGTACGCGGCCGTGAGTTCTTCGACGCGCTGTACAAGGCGCCAGAGGCCTTCAGGCGCCCGACGGGTGACACCATTGTGTGCCGCTGCGAAGAAGTGACCGCGGCCCAGGTGCGGGATACGGTCAAACTGGGGTGCAGCGGCCCGAACCAGATGAAAGCGTTTCTGCGTTGCGGCATGGGGCCGTGCCAGGGGCGTTTCTGCGGGTTGACGGTGGCGGAGATCATCGCGGAAGAGCGCGGCGTGCCGACGCAGGAAGTCGGCTACTACCGGCTGCGCTTTCCGACCAAGCCGCTGACGTTGGGGGAGCTGGCGTCGCTGCCGCAAACCGACGATTCCCGCCAAGCCGTTGTGCGTCTGAAAAAATAGCGCCATGACCGAAGCATCGCGGTCAGCGGAAGTCATCATCGTCGGCGGCGGGCTGCACGGCAGTTCCGCGGCCTTGCATCTGGCTCGCGCCGGCGTGCGGGCGCTGGTGATCGAAAAGAACTACGTGGGCCGGCATGCGTCCGGCGTCAATGCAGGCGGTGTGCGTACGCTGGCGCGGCACTTGGCCGAGGTGCCGCTGGCGCTCGCCTCGCGTGAACTCTGGTATCGCATCGCCGAGCTGGTCGATGATGATTGCGGCTTTGAGCAGCACGGTCAGGTGCGCGTGGCGGAGAACGAGACCGATGTGGCCGCCTTGCGCACGCGCTTGCAAACCATGACCGATCATGGCTACACGCACGAGCAGTGGATAAGCCGTGAAGACCTGCTGGACATGATTCCCGCACTCGCGCCCACTGTTCAGGGCGGTTTGATTGCACGTGAGGATGCGGCCGCTGATCCCTATCGCACCACACTGGCCTTCCGCATGAAAGCCGCCAGTCTGGGAGCGCGATTTCTAGAGGGCGTGCGGGTGGGCAACGTGACGCATCATGATGGCCAATGGCGAGTGGAGACCGATGCTGGCGTCTACACCGCGCCCAAGATATTGAACTGCGCAGGCGCCTGGGCCGACCGTATCGCGGCGCAGTGGGGCGAACCGGTGCCCTTGACGGCCATCAGCCCCATGATGCTCGTGACCCTGCGCATGGATCATTTCCTGGACGCCGTGGTGTTGGGAACGGGCCGCGCCCTGTCGTTCAAGCAGCGCACGAACGGCACGGTGCTGATCGGCGGCGGACGGCGCGCCTGGGTGGATCGCGATGCGGAATGGACCGAGCTGGATTTCCGTTCACTGGCCGATGGCGCGCGCACAGTCTGTGACCTGTTTCCGCACATGCGCGGAGCAATCGTGAATCGCGGCTGGGCGGGCATTGAAGCCGCCATGCCGGACGAGATACCCGTCATCGGCCGCAGCAGCCGGCACGAGACCGCCTTTCATGCCTTCGGCTTTTCAGCGCATGGTTTTGAACTGGGGCCGATCGTCGGCCGCATCATGGCGGACCTGATTACCACCGGCGCGACCGATATGCCGATCGCGCCCTTTCGGATTGAACGTTTTTCGGATGCCGGACCGGCGTCCAGCCCAACCACAAAGGAGCAAGAACAATGACCGATATCGTGCGCAAAGACACCAACGCGCGCCTGAGCCGCATCGTGATCCATGGCGACACCGTGTATGTGGCGGGCGTGACCTCGGCGGCGGCTGGCGGCATCACCGCGCAGACGCGCGACGCCTTGACGAAGATTGACGGCTATCTGGCTGCGGCGGGCACGGATAAGTCGCGCCTGTTGTCCGTGCAGATCTGGCTGGCGGACATCGACCGCGATTTTGCCGGCATGAACGCCGTGTGGGCCGAGTGGGCGTTGCCCGATGCGATGCCCACCCGCGCTACCTGCGAGGCCAAGCTGGCCGCGCCGGAGCTGCTGGTGGAGATCATTGTGACGGCCGCCAAGCGGCCGGGGTATGTCAGCGGGCCGGTGTCTGAAAGCTGACCTGGCCAGGACGGCCCGGCAGGTTCAAGGTGGCGGTAGCGGGCGGCGTGGTGGCGACCACGTTGCCGGCGCGCAGCACCATCAGGCGGGTGGCGCGCAGACGCAGCGCTTCGACCGGATCACGGGCTTGCAGCAGCACCATGTCGGCGCGCTTGCCAACCGCAAGACCCGTTTCGTCCAGACCCAGGATCTTCGCGGGCGTGACCGTCACGGCTTCAAAACAGGCGCGCATGGCTTCCTGCCCCGTCATCTGGCCCACATGCAGGCCCATGTGCGCCACTTCCAGCATGTCGCCGGAACCCAGGCTGTACCAGGGGTCCATCACGCAGTCATGGCCGAAGGCCACCGGCACGCCGGCCGCCAGCAATTCAGGCACGCGCGTCATGCCGCGGCGCTTCGGATAGGTGTCGTGGCGGCCTTGCAGCGTGATGTTGATCAGCGGATTGGCAATTGCCGACACGCCGGCTTCGCGGATCAGCGGGATCAGCTTGGACACGTAGTAATTGTCCATCGAGTGCATGGACGTCAGGTGCGAACCCGTGACGCGCCCTTGCAGACCCAGGCGTTGCGTGTGATAGGCCAACGTCTCGATATGGCGCGACATCGGGTCATCGCTTTCATCGCAGTGCATGTCCACGCGCAAGCCGCGTTCGGCGGCCAGCTCACACAGAATGCGCACGGATTCGGCGCCGTCCTGCATGGTGCGTTCAAAGTGCGGAATGCCGCCCACCACGTCCACGCCCATATCAAGCGCGCGCTTCAGATTGTCCAGCGCGCCCGGCGCACGCAGCACGCCATCCTGGGGGAACGCCACCAGTTGCAGGTCCAGATACGGTTTGACCTTTTCACGCACATGCAGCAGCGCTTCGGTGGCGAGCAGGCGCGGATCACAGACGTCCACGTGTGAGCGGATCGCAAGCAGACCGCGCGCCACCGCCCAGTCGCAATAGGCCAATGCGCGTTCGACCAGGGCTTCCTGAGTCAACAGCGGCTTGAGTTCGCCCCACAGCGCAATCCCTTCCAGCAAGGTGCCGGATTGGTTCACGCGCGGCAGGCCAAAAGACAGGGTCGAGTCCATGTGGAAGTGCGCATCCACAAAGGGCGAGGTCACGAGCTGTCCGGCGGCGTCCACCGTCTGGCCAGCTTCGGCTTTCAGCGCGGGCTCCATCGCGGTGATGCGGCCTTGGGCCACACCGATGTCGATGTTCTTGCGGCCGTCGGGCAGCGTGCAATTCTTGATGATCAGATCGAGCATGTTCTTAAGCAGCCTTGAAGTTCAACGTTCGCCCTTGCGGTAGGGCTTCATCAGGGCCTGCGGGTAGGCGGCGCGGCGCGCCATCACTACCAGGGCCAGGATGGACAGGATGTAGGGCAGCATCAGGTAAACCTGATATGGCAATTCAGGCAGGCCGGGCAAGGCGACACCGCCTTGCTGCATACGTAGTTGTAGCGCATCGAAGAAGGCGAAGATCAACGCGCCCAGCAACGCCTTGCCGGGCCGCCACGACGCGAACACGACCAGCGCCACGCAGACCCAGCCGCGGCCGTTCACCATATTGAAGAAGAAGGCGTTGAACGCGGCCAGCGTCAGGAAGCTGCCGGCCACGCCCATCAGCGCGGAACCGGCCACGATGGCGCCCATGCGCAGCCACGTGACCGATAATCCCTGCCCTTCCGCTGCGGCTGGGTTTTCGCCCACCATGCGGATGGCCAGACCTACCGGCGTGCGGTTCAGCACCCAGGCCAGAATCGGTACGGCGGCCAGCGCGATCAGCGTCATCGGTGTCTGTCCGGCCAGTACCGGACCGATGATCGGAATACCGTCCAGGAATTTCATCTCGGCAAACGGGGTGATGGTGGGCGGCGTGTTTACGCTGGGAAATGTGACGCGATAGGCGAAGTAAGAGAGGCTGGTCGCAAGCAGGGTTACGCCCAGGCCCGAGACG
The DNA here is from genome assembly GCF_030864005.1 of Achromobacter seleniivolatilans. NCBI lineage: Bacteria > Pseudomonadati > Pseudomonadota > Betaproteobacteria > Burkholderiales > Alcaligenaceae > Achromobacter > Achromobacter seleniivolatilans. Next base: position 4,784,467 of record NZ_CP132976.1, on the reverse strand, counting down.
TGTTGCGACAGGCCCAGCGGCACCGTCAGCACGGCATGCAGCAGACCGAACACGGCGCCGGCCAGCGCTGCGGCCAGCACGCCGACATACAACGGCGCGCCCAGGTAAACGACCAGCCAGCCGGTGAAGGCGCCGGCGGCCATGATGCCTTCGATACCCAGGTTCAGCACACCGGCGCGTTCGCACAGCAGCACGCCTAGCGTGCCCAGAATCAACGGCGTGGCCAGGCGCAGCACAGCCACCCAGAAGGCCGAGGAACTCAGTAGATCCATCCATTCCATGGCGTGCTCCTCAGGCCCGGTTGCGGCGCAGGCGATACTGCGCAAATAGCGTCGCGACCAGCATGGCAAGCAACGAGGTGGCGACAATGACGTCGGCAATGTAGTTAGGCACTGCGATAGCGCGGCTCATGCTGTCCGCGCCGACCAGCATGCCCGCCACGAAGATACTGGCCACGACCACGCCCAGCGGATGCAGGCCGGCCAGCATCGCGACGACGACACCTGTGTAGCCATAGCCGGGTGACATATCCAGTGTGACGTAGCCGGTGCGGCCCGCCACTTCAATAGCGCCAGCCAATCCTGCCAGCGCGCCGGACAGCATGGCAGTGCCCAGCATGACGCGGTTCACCGGCAATCCCAGAAAGCGCGAGGCGTGCGCATTGGCGCCCACGGCGCGCATCTGGAAGCCGAAGACGGTGTAGCGGTTCAAGAGCCACAGGCCCAGCGCCAGGCCGCCCGCCCACAGCAGCCCGGTGTGGGCGCGTGTGCGTTCAATCAGTTTGCCCAGTTCCAGGTCGCCGTTGAGCGCCACCGACTGCGGCCAGCCCATGGCCATCGGGTCTTTCATCGGGCCGTCCAGCATCATGGACACGAATAGCAGCACGATGAAGTTGCCGAGTAAGGTGGTCACGACTTCATCCACGCCCAGACGCGTTTTCAGCAGCGCAGGGATCAGCAACAGCAAGGCGCCCGCCAATGCGGCGGCCAGCATCATGCCGGCGAACAGCACCGGCAAAGGCAGATCGAACCCCGTGCCGTCGTGCAGGCCGCCCACGGCGACGGCGGCAAGCGCGCCCAGGTACAGCTGCCCTTCGGCGCCGATGTTGTAGAAGCGCGCGCGGAACGCCACGGCACAGGCCAGGCCCGTGAGCATCAGCGGCGTGGCGCGGGTCAGTGTTTCGGATAAGGCAAAGCGTGAACCAAAGGCGCCTTCAAATAGCAGCGCGTAAGTGCGGCCCACGGGCGCCCCGGCCCAGGCCACCAGCAAGGTGCACACGGCCAGCGTAAAGAGGATGGCCGCGATCGGGGCCAAGGCCAGTGCCATGCGGCTGGGCTCGGTGCGGCGTTCCAGGATCAGTTTCATGCGAAAGGGTGCTCAATAAATAGGGAAGCGGCGCTCGGCGGCGCGGCCGTCAGGCGCGCGTTCCCGTCATGGCCAGGCCGACCGTGGCGGGCGTCCATTCGGCGACCGGTTTGACCGCGACAAGCTTGCCGCCGCACAACACGGCGATGCGGTCGGCCAGTGCAAAGATCTCTTCCAGGTCTTCAGATACCAGCAGCACACCCGCGCCGCGTGCGCGGGCCGCCAGCAGTTGCTCGCGCACGTAGGCTACGGCGCCAATGTCCAGGCCCCATGTGGGCTGGTCGGCCACGATGAAACGCGGTTCCCGCGCCAAGGTGCGGCCCAGGATCAGCTTCTGCATATTGCCGCCGGACAGGCTGCGCGTGCGTACGTCGAGCGACGCGGCGCGCACGTCGAACTGCTTGGCGAGCGCTGCCGCATAGGCCTTGCCTGCGCGAGCCCGGATCAGGCCGTAGCGGGCGAAGCGTTTGTCCTTCAGGTCTTCGACGATGGCGTTTTCCCACAAGGGGCTGTCGCCAATCACGCCTTCGTGGTGGCGGTCTTCCGGGATGCGGCCAACGTGGGCCGCCGTCCAGCCGGCCGGCGTGGTGGGCGCGGCAGCATGTTCGGCGCCCAGGCGGATCGTGCCGTCGGATGGCTGGCGCAGGCCCGTCAATACCGACACGAGCGCTTGCTGGCCATTACCGGCGACGCCGGCGATGGCGACGATTTCATGTTTGTGGACCACCAGATCCAGACTGTCCAGGCGCGGCGCGCCATCGCGGTGGTCGCGCACGGTCACTTGCGACAGCGTCACGACCGGGGCGGCCTGTTCGGCTGCCGTCACGGCTTCGGCGCGCGGCATGACGACTTTGCGGCCCACCATCAGTTCGGCCAGTTCGGCAGGGCTGGTGCCAGCGGTGTCGCGCTCGGCCACCAATTTGCCCTGGCGCAGCACCGCGACGCGGCGCGATACCGCCATCACTTCGTCCAGCTTGTGCGAAATGAAAATGACGGCCAGGCCTTCATCGACAAAGCCGCGCAGCGTGGCGAACAGGTCTTGCACTTCTTGCGGCGTGAGCACCGCAGTGGGCTCGTCCAGGATCAGGACGCGGGCGCCGCGGTACAGCGCCTTCAGAATTTCGACGCGTTGCTTTTCACCGACCGAAAGTGTGCCGACGCGCGCGTCCGGGTCCACGCCCAGACCGAAGCGCTGGCCCAGTTCCACCAGCCGCCGGCGTGCCTTGCCGCGGCCGGACGCCAGCTTCCAGAGCGGTTCAGTGCCGACCATGATGTTGTCCAGCACGGTCAGGTTGTCGGCCAGCGTGAAGTGCTGGTGCACCATGCCAACGCCCGCCGCCAGCGCCGCATCGGGCCGGCCTGCGGGCAGAGGTTTGCCGAAGACTTCGATACTGCCGGCGTCGGCCACATAGTGGCCGAACAGAATCGACACGAGCGTCGATTTGCCGGCGCCGTTCTCGCCCAGCAAGGCCAACACTTCGCCCTGACCGAGCGTAAGCGAGACATCGTCGTTGGCCGTCAGGCTGCCGAAGCGTTTAGTGATCCCCGTCAGTTGCAGGGCGAGAGGCGCTTGATTCATCGTGCCGAGGACTTGGGTTCTTTGTCGTTGACCTTTACGGTGAAGCTGCCATCCAGAATGGCCTTTTGCTTGGCTTCAACCTTGGCGGTCAGTTCTGCGGGAATCTTCTTTTCGAAGGTGCCCAGCGGGGCGAGTGACGAGCCCTTGAACTTCATCAGCGAGTACTGGCCGAAGTCGTCTGCCTTGAAGGTGCCGGCCTTGACTTGCTTGAGCGCTTCGTCAATGGTGGGTTCCATGCTCCACAGGGCCGATGCCACAACGGTTTCCGGGTACTGCGGCTGCGTGTCGATCACGTTGCCAATGGCCAGCTTGCCGCGTTCCTTCGCCGCATCGGATACGCCGAAACGCTCGGCGTACAGCACGTCAGCGCCCTTGTCGATCATGGCGAACGCGGCTTCCTTGGCCTTCGGGGGATCAAACCAGGAGCCGATGAAGGTCACGGTGAACTCTGCCTTGGGATTGATTTCCTTGGCGCCTTCAATGAAGGCTTGCATCAGACGATTCACTTCCGGAATGGGGTAGCCGCCAACCAGACCGATCTTGCCCGTCTTGCTCATGCCGCCGGCGATCATGCCCGTCAGGTAGGCGGGTTCCTGGATGTAGTTGTCGAACACCGAGAAGTTGGGTTGCTGGGGCTTGCCCGACGAACCCATCAGGAAGGCGGTCTGCGGATAGTCCTTGGCCACCTTGCGGGCGGCGGCTTCCACGGCGAAGGCTTCGCCCACGACCAGCTTGTTGCCCTGTTCGGCGTACTGGCGCATGACGCGTTCGTAGTCGGCGTTGGTGACGTTTTCCGAGAACGTGTATTCGATCTCGCCGCGATCACGGGCGGCGGTCAGCGCCTTGTGGATGCGCGACACCCATTGCTGCTCGACCGGTACCGTATAAATGGCGGCAACCTTGGTTTTGGCGGGGGCCTGGGCTTGCACGGCGCCCGAGAACAGCAGCGCGCCAGCAGCGGCTGCCGCTGCCAGCTTGAGCAGACCGCGGCGGGCAATGCCGCCAGCGGACGGGGTGGACAAGGATTTCATGCGGGTGACTCCTTCGCAGGGATGGAAACGTAACGGAGATGGCGGCGGTGCAACGGCTGGCCGGATATTGCCGGGCAGCGGGCGCGGCCGCGCGTGGGATGGCGGCCTGGCGTTCCATGGTCGCGATCGCCGGCAGGCATGCCGGATCGAGCGGACAGAAACGTAGGCGTGGGATCGGTCATCGGATGGGGAGCGCCGGGAGGCGCGTCCCACCCACATGGTCGGGTTCGCAGCCAGTCCTGGCGAAGCAAGTTGTATGCCATGGGGCCTTCCCGCGACAAGTCGGGGAAACCTGATGGACGGGCAGGATTATAGGCACCCTGGCGGGGAATCGTGGCACCAAACTGGTGCGCGCCGTCCCAAGGGATGGACAGTGCGGGTGTAAAACGGTCTGTTGCAGTGCAAGGCGCGCCTGGAAACTGCCCGCAGGCAGGCTGCAAGCCTAAAATCAGCGCTTAGGCCGCACGCGGTGCGGCAAGCTGGAAATTTCATGCAAGACATTCAATTGCTGCTCGAACAGTACGGCGGGTGGCTGGTGTTCGCCAACGTGCTGGTTGAACAGGCGGGGCTGCCCGTGCCGGCCTACCCCATGCTGATCGCGGCAGGTGCGCTGGGCGGCGCGGCGGGTTGGATCGGGCCTTGGCTGGCCGCCACGGTCGCATGCCTATTGGCCGACACGCTTTGGTATGCCGCAGGCCGGCGCTATGGGTCGCGCCTGTTGGGCGTTGTCTGCAAGCTGTCTTTATCGCAGGATTCCTGCATTCGTCAGACCCAGCGCCTTTACCTGCGCATCGGCGTGCGGGCGCTGCTGGTGTGCAAATTCCTGCCCGGCGCGGGCGCGCTGTCCACCGTGATGGCAGGCCTGACGGGCACGGCCTACCGGCGTTTCCTGCTGTATGACCTGGCGGGCGCCATGATCTGGGCAGGCTCCGGTTTGCTGCTGGGCGGCCTGTTCCACAGCGTGATCAACGACGTGCTGGAAGTGCTGGGCACATACGGCGCGATGGGCCTGGGCGTGTTGGCGGCGATTCTGGCGATCTACATCCTGACGCGCTTTCTGCGCCGCCGGATTCTGCTGCGCAGCCTGCGGGTCATTCCCAGGTTATCCGTGAACGAACTGATGCAATGGCGTCAGGACGGGCGCAATGCGCTGGTCTTCGATGTGCGGCCTGAAGCGCAGCGCGACGCCCAACGCATTCCGGGCGCTATCGCGGTGGATTTGAAGGGCGCCCTTCCCGCGCTGGACAGCCAGGCGCTGGACTCCGACATCGTGGTCTATTGCGCCTGCCCCAACGAGGTGTCGGCCGCCTTGCTCGCCTCGCGGCTGCGGGCGGCAGGTTATCCCAAGACCTGGGCGCTGCGCGGCGGTTACGAGGCATGGGCAGACCTGGAGCATCGGAACGCCAGTGCATCTTCTTGATGCTGCTTGGTTCGGACACGGCAAAATCGGAAACATCCTATAGACGGACCAACCCTCCGTTGCGCAAGATCTCAGCTCCCGTTTGATCTTCCAAGGGGGGAGCCGTGCCGCAGCGCCAGAGCGACCTGCGTTTCACCTTCGAGCCCATTTGCGGCGCAGCGTTTGATGTCATTGAATTCACGCTGGAAGAAGCGCTTTCCGAGTCCTACAGGCTGTGCGTGGAGCTCTCCAGCTTCGACCCCGCCGTAGATTTTGGCGCGCTGCTGGACCAGCCCGCGTTGTTCACCGTGTGGCGCGGGTCGCAGGCGGTACGGTATGTGCACGGCATCGTCTCTGCATTCGAACAGGCCGACACCGGTTTTCGCCGCACACGCTACCGGGTGGTGGTTGAGCCATCCCTAGCCCGCGCTGCGTTGTGTTCGGACTGGCGCATCTTTCAGCACCTGTCCGTGCCAGAGATCATGGCAGACGTGGTCAAGCGTCAAGGCATCACCGACTACGAACAAGTCACCACCCGCGAACATCTGACCCGGGAATACTGCGTTCAGGCTGGCGACACCGACTTACAGTTCCTGGACCGCCTGGCGGCTGAAGAAGGCTATTTTTACCGGTACGAGCACTCGGCAAAAAGCCACCGCCTGATTCACGGTGATCGCATTTACGTCCATGGCGAGATCAGCGGCGGGCCGGTAGTCTACAACCCGATGCCTGGCGGCGATCAGCCCGAACCTGCCTTGTATCGCTTCACTTACGCCGAACGCGTACGCACGGCTATACAAACGCAGCGCGACTACACCTACACCCATCCACAGTACGCGCAGGAACACTCTCCCATCGCAGGCGGCCTGGATCACCAGGATTCCCGCTACGAACGCTACGACTATCCGGGCCGCTACAAGCGCGACGAAGCCGGTAAACCCTACACGCAAAGCCGCTTGCTGGGCCACCGCCGCGATGCGCGTGTCGCATCAGTGGAAGGCGACGATGCGCGCTTGGTCCCGGGCGTGGCTTTCGACTTGACCGGTCACCTCAGAGAAGAGTGGAACCAAGGCTGGCGGCCCGTTCGAATGCGGCACCACGGCGTGCAGCACACCAGCCAGGAAGAAGATGGCGCGGGCGCCGGTCTTGGCACCCATTACCGCTACACCGCGGAAATCGTTCCTGACAAAGTGGATTGGAAACCCGAGCCCTGCCCCAAACCGCGAATCGACGGACCGCAGGTAGCCACCGTCGTGGGTCCGCCCGATGAGGAGATTTTTTGTGATTCGTGGGGTCGCGTCAAAGTGCAGTTTCCGTGGGACCGTCTTGGCCGGCAAGATGAGCACAGCTCGTGCTGGATACGCGTCTCCCAGAACTGGGCCGGCGCGCTGTGGGGGCACATGGCTGTGCCGCGTATCGGTCAGGAAGTCATCGTCAGTTTTCTGGATGGCGATTGCGATCAGCCCGTGATTACCGGACGGACTTACCGCGCCACCAACTTGCCACCCTATGCTCTGCCTCGTCACAACATTCTGAACACGATCAAAAGCAAAGAGCACAAAGGCAATCGCGCCAACGAACTTCGGCTCGACGATACGTCGGAGCAGATCAGCGCGGCATTGATGAGCGAGCATGGCGCCACGGAACTGCATTTGGGATATCTCACCCATCCGCGGCCCGGGGGCGGCGCGCCGCGAGGCGAAGGGTTTGAGTTGCGCACGGATGAACACGGCGTCTTGCGAGCGGCCAAGGGTTTGCTGCTGACGACCGAGGCGCAGTTGCGGGCCAAGGGCGGGCAGCTGGACCGATCAGAAATCACCGGCGTGCTGGAAGCCGCGTTGGCATTGGCCCGAAATCTTGGCGAATACGCGGCGGTGCACGAAGGCGTGGCACATGACGCCCAACCCCAGCACGCATTGACCGAGGCTGTTCGCGACCTGGGTCATGGTGCAAATGATCAGCCGGACGGTCGGGGCCAAGGTGACCGGGCGGCCATGGCGTTCAGCGCACCCGCAGGCATTGCGGTGGGAACGCCCGCCAGTCTTGCGCTAGCGGCAGGCGAACACATCGACAGCATCGCTACGCAGCACCAGCAGATCAGCGCCGGGGAAAAAATCGTCGTCAACGCGGGTGGTGATCTGGGGCTGTTCAGTCAGGGCGGCGACGTGCGCCACATCGCGCATCAAGGAGAGATGCTGCTACAGGCGCAGCACAACCACATCAGGATTCAAGCGGATCAAAGCGCTGAAATCACATCCAGCAAACAACACGTGCTGATCGGCGCTGATAAACACATCACGCTGCTTTGTGGCGGGGCATACATCAAGATGGCTGGCGGCAATATCGAACTTGGGATGCCGGGCACCTTCACGGTCAAAGCCTCCACCCATGAATTCTCTGGCCCGGCTGGCCGAGGCGCCACCTTGCCGGTCTTCAAATCTCCCGACGCGGTCACGGGCGACTACGCCGGAAAATTCCGGCTGCGAAAAACGGACGAGCGGGATTTTGAAGGCTACCGCTATCGCATCATGGCAGGCGGAACGCTGCTGGTAGAAGGCTTGACCGACCAAGCCGGCGAAACGGAATTCATCGAAACGTCGAATGCGCGCAGCGTGCAGACGTACAAGACCATCATGCGCGAAGACCAGCGGATTACCGGGAGTCCTGATGCCCTGGTCGGCGAGTTGGACTCTACCAATCCCCAATTTCCAGAGCCCGGTCCGCATGACGAAGAGTTCCTGGATCAACACATGGAAGGAGGCGGCTGATGGCAGCTCCAGTTATCGCAGCAGGAGGAGCAGCAGCAGTACGAGCGATGCTTGTCTGGGGAAATCGCGCCTTTCGAGCCCACCGCGCCAATGAGGCCGCGCAATTGGCGGTCGAAAGTGCCGAGGTGCTGGCCGAGATCAGTAAACGGAAGAAGGAGGTGGAAACGGTCTTGAAAGACGTCATCAAAGGCCTGAAGGAAGAGATCGATATCAAGAGTTCGACGTTTGTCCGCACCGGCGGCAATGCAACGGTATCCCGAGGCCGCAATGAAAACGTGACGTACAAGCACTACATCGAGCGCAAGATTCCATTTCGTCCCGTGATCAGCACCGTGTGCCAATGGGCGCTCAAGTCACCCATCAAGGTGCCCAGACGGATCCGCAAGAAGATCCCCGGCGAGGTCATCGAAACCACGATTGATGTCTTGCTGAAGCAGACGACGGCATCGTTGGTTTTTGAGGCGGTGGACGATTTGCTGGAGTGGCAAAGCCCTTTGAAGGCGGAGCCGAATTACAACGGTACGACGTACGCGGCCATGTTGGGAGAGCCCTCTACTCGGCCGCAACGGATCAGCGATTACTTCCCGTTCTGGCCTCGGCCCAAGGGGAGCTTGGCCCCTGATCTGGTGATTGTGGAGTATCGCCAGAAGCCGTTCGATGTGAGCAACGTGTTTGCCGCAGTGGAGATCAAGTTTCCAAATGATTGGGTGAAGAAAAAGCAGATGACTGACTACCTCCGGTTGATGAACAAAGACACAGAGAAGGTAGCCCTCCTTCGAGTACCGGAAGATTGCACGGGATACAAATCTGACGCAGATGAAAAGGCGAAAAACGGTCGGCAGACTCCTCGGAGGGGAAAATGAGTACGAGCAGCCCATTGATCGATGATGATGATTTGTTAGGCATGATCGAGGACCTGAAGAAATGGCCCAACACCGCCATTCACAATGGGTCGTTCGAGTTATCCATGTCGCCATTTCTGACGTTCTACTTCACTTACGATCCAGCGCACTTTCTACGGACCACGCTGGACATGATTGATATTCACGAGGCGTTTGAAAAGCTGCTGGGGTATCCCTATACAGTGGCGACGCACCCTGACTCGGAACGGCCTCACCCTTACGGATCGAAACGTCTGGGCGATGTTCGCGAGTGGGCAAGGAAAACTCCATTGGACAAGGCCTTCACCGTCAACTTTACTGACGAGAAAAACCATCAGAGTTCGCCCACCCACTCTGCGTATCTTTGGCGGCAATCAGATTGGGGCAGAGAGGAGGACGATTACTCCTACATCCAGTTCTACTATCGTTGGCAGTGGTGGCTAGACAACAAGGACGCTTGGCGTGAATTTGTTTTGGACACAATCGGGCGGTTGAAACCCGCGCAGGTCTATAGCGGTTTTGCGATGGCCAACCCATTGGAATTCGGCATGCGTTCGGAAGTCAGTGTCTGGGACCGCGCGCTCGCGCCATGCTTCTACGGACTCGACACCGACGACACCTTCGGCATGACCTTGACGCCCCAACTCCCGTCCGGCATCCGCCCACCGACCTGGGGATTCTTCCTCTCGGACACTTGGCGCGAAAAACTTTCGGTGTCACGCGAAGACGTCGTGGCTCATCTCAATGATCCGCGCATCCGCATCGACACGCTCAGTTGCGGGCAATGGATAGAACTGGGTCCGCAACCAGACCTTTATCCGGTCGAGGACGGTGTGCCTGAACTGCCGGTTCTGCTGAATCGATTGGTGCGCCGCATACGCCATCCTCAACTGGATTTGATCGGCTCCGGCGAATGGGACGGCGATCCCAACGAACGCTTCAATCGGCGCGATACACAGCGTTGGCTCGCCCGTTTCGACGACGACAGTGACTGGCCCTCGCCCGAGATCCGAGGTCTTACACCAAGCGATCCGGCCATCGAGCCCACGCCTACGCATGTTGTCGTTGGCGAATTGATCCCCTCGGAAGGCTGGTGGTACACGCTCGCACAGAACCACTCCCGCCGCTATTTCAAAGCGGGCGAACCCGCGCCGCCCATCCCGCAGGGCACGACACGCGGCCGTGTTATCTGGCAACGCGATATTGATCAGCGTGCGCCCGAAGCCGAACGGGCGCATACGGCTACTAGCGGCCAACCGGCACCGCGTGCAGGCCAATGGCGCGCCGACGATCAGGGCGACGTCCTGTGCATCGTCGCCAAGGATGAGGCCTTGCCGGCCTACCAAGGCCTGACCGTCACGTGGCATTGGGTGCAGGACACGGCCGCCAGTGCTGCGCGCGTGCGTTCCGGTGAACCCTGCCCCTACCCTGGCAGTTGGACCTGCGAAGAATTCCCCACGGGTTCGCAGACCTTCATGCATCAGGCGATCATGCCGCAGATAAACGGCCGTGATGTGACGTGGGTGATGGTCAAGTTCTTGAACTAGGCGATGCCGCTATTTTTTCGCCCACACAGCGGGCAGCGGAGCCGTACAGCATGATGTAAGCCATCGGGTCAGGCGCATAATTGCCGTATCAGCCCGCAGCACAGGCGGGTAGCTACTGGAGAGGCAAATGCGGTTGTTGTTCTTGGGTGCTGGCGGCACCGGTGGATATTTTGGCGGACGCGCTGCTCAGGCGGGCGCGGACGTGACCTTCTTGCTGCGCGAAGCGCGCGCGGCACGGATTCGTGAACAGGGTCTGCGTATCCAAAGCCCTTTCGGCGACGCCACGCTGCACCCGCAGGTCGTGACCGAGCAGACCTTGCAAGGCACCTATGACGTGGTTGTGCTCAGTTGCAAGGCCTATGACCTGGCCAGCGCCATCGAGGCCATCCGCCCCGCAGTCGGCCCGGATACGGCGGTGCTGCCCATCATGAACGGCGTGTTGCAGTACGACGTGCTGGACCGCGAGTTCGGGCCGCATCGCGTGCTGGGCGGGCTGTGCCAGATCAATGCCACGCTGGGCGCCGAGGGCGAAGTCGTGCACTTGGGCAAGCATGCGAACATCGTCTTCGGCGAACGCGCCGGCCCGGCGCGCAGCGACCGTGGCGTGGCGCTGGAGCAGGCCCTGGCGGGTGGCGAATACGTGAGCCGCCTGAGCGAAGACATCTACCAGGACATCTGGGAAAAGTACGTCATGCTGACCACGCTGGCGGCTGCCACCTGCCTGATGCGCGGCTCGATCGGGCAGATCGCATCCACCGATGACGGCATCGGTATTTTGTTGAGCTTGTTGCAAGAGTCGCAGGCGGTGGCCGCAGCTTCTGGCCACGCGGTGCGGCCGGAAGCCGATGCCTTTGTGCAAAAGCTGCTTAGCGACCGCAGCCAACCCATGACGGCGTCGATGTTCCGCGATCTACGGCAGGGGCTGCCTGTCGAGGCCGATCACATCGTGGGCGACATGGTTCATCGCGCACGCACGCTGGGCGTGGATGCAACGTATCTGCGGGTTGCCTATTCGCACCTTCAGGTCTATCAGGCGCAGCGCGCCGCAGGCTGATTCTGGCCAACCCCCTAGCTGCGCCCCTGTTCAAACGGGCGCGCCGGGGGCACACTGACCCCATCGGTCTCCGACAGATTGATGCATGGATTGCAAAAAACTCTTCCGTTTTTACGGGTTTTTTGTTCGGAAACGACCGAATAGTATGGCTTGGCCTGAACCGGGGCGTGTTTGCAGCGCATCGTGCGCCGCCCTTCCCGGCTTCCCCCAAAGGAGCAAGACCATGAAAATCGCATTGATCGGAATTACCGGCCGCGTGGGTTCCCGCGTGGCGGATGAATTGCTGCAACGCGGCCATCAAGTGACGGGTATTGCCCGCAACCCGGCCGACGTGAACGCGCAGCCGGGTCTGACCATCCAGCAAGGCGACGCCACCGATCCCGAGACGTTGACCCCCATTCTGACCGGCCATGACGCCGTGATCAGCGCGACGCGCTTTGTGTCGGCTGACGCCCGCCCGCTACTGACGGCGGTGAAAAACGCTGGCGTGCCGCGCTTGCTGGTGGTGGGCGGCGCCGGCAGCTTGCAGGTGGCTCCCGGCAAAATGCTGATCGACACTCCCGAGTTTCCGGATGCCTATAAGCCCGAAGCTCGGGCAGGCGTGGTGTTTTTGGACGTATTGCGTCAGGAAAAGGTGCTGAACTGGACCTTTCTGTCACCGTCCGCGATTTTCGAGCCGGGCGAGCGCACGGGCACGTTCCGCGTGGGCGATGACCATCTGTTGGCCGATGAAGAAGGCAAGAGCTGGATCTCGATGGAAGATTACGCCATTGCACTGGCCGACGAGATTGAGTCTCCCAAGCATTCGCGCCGCCGCTACACCGTCGGCTACTAAGGCTGGCGGTCTCTTCCGCTAGTCGAGGACACAGGGGCCCGTCAAGGGCCCCTCTCAATTGCGCAACAGCGCCGAATGCAACGCCTTTTGTTTGTAAACTGGCAAACCGCCAGTTGGCGTCATCCTGAGTTGTTTTGTATGCGTATGAAGTGGAAATCGTGGGCCGCCTGTGTGCTGGTCGCCTCCAACTGCCTGGCGATCGCGCCGGCGTTTGCGGCTGCGCCTCAGTCGAACAAGGACATTGTGGTGGCGTTCTTTCGCATGATGTTCCAGGACCGCGATATCGACGAGGCCGTGCGCCTGTACGTCAGCCCCAACTACATCCAACACAACCCGTACATGCGTGATGGCGTTGCACCCATGGTGGATTTCTTCCCGCCCTACTTCGACCAGCATCCGCAGGCCATCGTGGAAATAAAGCGCGTGATCGCCGAGGGCGATCTGGTCGTGATCCACAATCTGTGGCGTGATTCGCCGGAAGATCGCGGCCAGGCGGTCGTGGATATCTTCCGCGTGGACAAGGGCAAGATTGTTGAGCATTGGGACGTCAGCCAGGAAATCCCCGAGAACCCCGCCAACCAAAACGGCATGTTCTAAGGGTTATTCATGTCAGACATCGAACCCGTCGAGCTTGCGCGAGCCTACCTGCTTCTGAACCACGGCCCCACGGTGCTGGTGACGAGCGCACACGGTGATGCGCGCAACGTCATGGCCGCGGCCTGGGCCATGCCACTGGATTTCAGTCCGCCCAAGATGCTGGTTGTGGTGGACAAGAATACCTACACGCGTGAGCTGATTGAAGCGTCGGGCGAGTTCGCGCTGTGCATTCCATCGCGCGCGCAGGCTGCCGCAACGATGCTGGTGGGTTCGAATTCCGGCCGCGAAGAAGACAAATTCCAGGCGAGCGGGCTGACCACGTTTGCTGCCAGCAAGATCGGCGCGCCCTTGATCAGCGGCTGTCTGGGATGGCTGGAATGCAAGGTGGTGCCCGAGCCGCACAATCAACAGGCTTATGATCTGTTCATCGGGGAAGTCGTGGCCGCCTGGGCGGCGCCGGACGTGTTCTCGCAGAACCGCTGGCATTTCCCGCAAGACGAGCGCCGTTCCATCCACTACCTGGCGGGCGGCTCATTCTTCGCCACGGGCGAAGCTTTCAACGTATCAGAGTCGGAGTAGCCGCCATGCGCACTGTGTATCTTGCGGGTTTCGATGTATTCCTGCCGGATGCGGTGGCGCACGGCAATCGTCTCAAGGCGCTCTGCGCGACCTACGGTTTCGACGGTCTGTTCCCCCTGGACAACATGGCGCCCAAGGACTTGTCCGGGCTGGCGCTGGCGCAATGGATCTACCGTGAAAACGTGGCGCTGATCCGGCGCGCCGATATGGTCATGGCAAACCTGAATCCGTTTCGGGGCGCGGAACCAGACTCCGGCACGGCCTTCGAAGTGGGCTACGCAATTGCCTGCGGCAAACCAGTGTGGGGCTATACCAGCCTTGAGGGCTCGCTGATTGATCAGGTGGCGGTCGGGGCTGCTGCGGACGAAGGGGCATCGCACATGGTGGATGCCCAGGGGTACACCGTGGAAGACTTTGGCCTGAACCTGAATCTGATGTTGGCTTGCAGCGCCCGCATCGTTGTAGGCAAGGCTTCTGATTGCCTCGCGCGAATGGCGCAGGACGCGAGCCGATAAGCCGCAGGCAGCGTCAGGCCGCGCGCATACCGCTATCGCCCTGCGCCCTTCGCCGGCTTGCGCGGCGCGGCGCGCTTGGGCGCACCCAGGTATCCCATCACCGCATCCACAACGGCTTGTTCCAGTTGCTCAGTTGAAAAGCCCGCAGGCGGTTCCAGCGCGGCGGCATGCACCAGCGACTCCATGATGCGCAACACCACGTAGGTCGCCAGGTCGCGATCCTGTTGGCCGATTTCAGCCTTGTGGTGCTCCAGCAGATGCCGCATCCGGCGGTGGATATCCTGGTCCGCCAGACTGTGGTCGCGCGGCGTGTCGAACAGCGGAAATTCGCGCTCCAGTACGCGGTGCAACGCGGGTTCCAACATATGCGCGTGCAGCATCGCCTGCACAATGGCCGCCACACGCTCTTCAAGCGTGGCGGCAGGATTGCTGTTCAGAACGTCATCGATGACATCCAGCATCTGCATATCGTGACGATTATGCAGAGCGGCGATCAGCGCATTCTTGTTCGGAAAGTACTGATACAGCGAGCCCACGCTGACGCCTGCGGTTTCCGCGATCAGATTGGTGTTGGTGCCCGCGTAGCCGTGCGTGGCCAGAATGCTAGCCGTGGCTTGCAGAATGGTGTCTACGGTCTGCTGGGATCTAAGCTGGCGCGGCGATTTCCGGGGCTGGGGGATGGCTGTCATGGATGTGTTCAAAGGCGAGTATCAAATCTGAGCATTCGCTCATAAAATTTGCAGACAGATCGTTCTGTTCATCTCTGCACCCGCGGATTATGCCATCGCCAATTTGCGCGCGACGGCTTCGGGATGCAACTCAGCCTTTCAAGGAACAACATGTTGAACGCATCGACGCCCAACCTGGCTGGCAGGCAGGGTTGCGCATGGACGCAACCCTGATCCGGTCTTCAGACCGTTGCCGCCATTTCCAGAACTTCGTCGTCGATCTCTTCTGCTTGGCCATCTTTCAGCTTTTGCAGATGGTCGGCCAGTTCGGCGATGGTCAGTGCCACCAGGCCGTGTTCGGCGGCATAGCGCTCAAGCGAGGCGCCGCGCATCATGGTGCCGTCGGCGTTCATCAGTTCACACAGCACACCGGCTGGGCGCAGGCCGGCCAGCGTGGCCAGGTCGACCGAGCCTTCAGTGTGGCCGCGGCGGGTCAGCACGCCGCCCGCTTGCGCGCGCAGCGGAAACACGTGGCCGGGGCTGACGATGTCTTCGCTTTGGGCCGATGGAGAGATGGCGGCGCGGATGGTGGTGACACGGTCCACGGCTGAAACGCCGGTGCTGACGCCTTCGCGGGCTTCGATGGAAACGGTGAACGCGGTGGCAAAGCGGCTTTGGTTGCGCTGGACCATCGGGGGCAGTTCCAGGCGGTCCAGCGTTTCGCCGGGCAGGCACAGGCAGACGATGCCGCTGCCGTCGCGAATCAGCTGGGCCATCACGGGGACAGTCAGCTTGTCGGCGGCGACGATCAGGTCGGCCTCGTTTTCGCGGTCAAAGTCGTCCATCAGGATGACGGGGCGGCCCAGGCGCAGATGATGCAGGGCGCGCTGCAAACGAGCGGCGAAGGGCTGCGAAGCCAGGCTGGGGAGGGACTGCTGGGTATTGAGGTTGGACATTGAAACGCTCTCGCAAATTAAAGGGGGCGAAAAACGTTTCAGGGCTAATCGACAGCCGAACGCAATACGGCTTTCCAGGCGCGATGGCGCCCGGACGACCGGTGTTGTGTCGGCACATCTTCTCTCATCCGGACTATGACCGTCGGCTCTGGCATTTCACCAGATCTGCTGACCCCGGTATCCGTAAAGGACGCCGGGCGCTCGCGGGCTCACCACATTGCATGGCATACCGCCGGTGGGGAATTGCACCCCGCCCTGAAGACGTACTGCATGTCGTGTTAACGACTGTGCGGATTGTACGCCTGTCTATTTTTTGCGGGCGAATATGCTTATTGGGGGTGGGGTTATGCCGTCGGCGTGGGAGCGATGGCGGCTTCGGTGGTATTTGCCGGCGTTGGAGCTTCTGCTGCTTGGGGCGTTTCTGCCGGGGGTGTGGCTGTTACCGGTTTGGCGGCTTTGGTTGGCTTGACAGTGGTGGCCCGCTTGGCAGCCGTTGCCGGTTTGACAACTTTTGGTGTTCGCGCGGGTTTTACGGCCTTTACTGTCTTGGCCGCTTCCTTCGTATTCGCCGCTACTGCCGTCTTTGCTGTTTCCGCAGTCTTAGCCGCTTCCGCAGGCTTTCCAGCCTCTACGGTCTTCGCGGGCTTGGCGGGCTTCGCGGTCTTTACGGGCTTTACGGCTTTGACCGGCTTCACGGTGTCTGCGGTCTTCACCGGTTTTGCGGTTTCAGCGGTGGTCACCGATTCTGCCTTGTCGGCCTTCTTTGTCTTTTTCTTGGGCAGCGCCAACATCGTGCCGCGGCAGGCAGGGGTGCCGCACAGGCAGCGGTAGCCTTCTTTCAGCGCCTTGGTGATGCGGCCGTCCAGAACCAGGCCATAGTCGTAGTTCAGTTCGGTGCCGCGCGGGATGTCTTGGAGGGCAACGATGTAGACGCGTTTGCCGTGCTTGCCTTCCTGGGCTTCGCAATTGGGCTGGCAGGAATGGTTGATCCAGCGGGCGTCGTTGCCTTCGTCGCCGCCATCGATGACGCGGCCAGAGCTGAGCGCAAAGAAGAAAGTGTGGAAGGGGTCGTTCGGATTGGTGGGATGGCGCCGGTCGGCTTCTTTGGCGCTGATGCGCTCACCGCCGTATTCGATGATGCGCGTGCCCGCCGGAATCTTGCGGGTGGCGAAGACGCCGTTGCCGTGCAGCTTGGAGCGGCGGACAACATGCCAGGGCTTGATCGGGGTGTCTGCGGTGGTCATGGAGGCGTGTGATATCGGTTGAATGGCGGTAAGACGAAACAGAATTATATCGGCGCGGTTTTGACAGGATGACAGGCGTATAGTGAGCGCCGCCTTGTCCCTCACTTTCTATTCATCATGATCGTCCGTCCGCGTCCCTCTGCGCTGGCTTTGTTCTTTGTTTTGCGCGGCTCCATCATTCCGCGCATTCTCAGCAGGCTGGTCGTCATAACCCTGTTGTCCTGTGTGGTGGTGTGGATGTACCACCGCCACTGGTTCTCGCCCGCGCATCTGACCGCCGTGCCCTTCTCGCTCTTCGGGCTGGCGTTGTCGGTCTTCATGGGCTTTCGCAATAACGTTTGTTATGACCGCTGGTGGGAAGCCCGCAAGCAATGGGGCGACCTGATCGTGCAGGCGCGCAGCCTGGCGCGCGAAAGTGCGGTGCTGCTGGCGGCCAGTACGGCCAATCCGGTGCAGGAACGTCTGGTGCGCCGCTGCATCGGTTTTGGTTATGGCCTGGCGGCGCGCTTGCGCGGTCAGGATATGGTGGATGCCGTACGCCCCTGGGTGCAGCAGGACGAACTGGAGACGCTGGCTGGCTGCCGGAATGTTCCCGATGCCTTGCTGATGGCGATCAATCGTGATCTGGCGGCGTGTCTGCGGCGCGGTGAACTGACCGACATCCTGTATCAGGGCCTGACCCAACGCGTGGCGCAGTGCGCAGCGATCCAGGCGGCCTGTGAACGCATCAAGTTCACGCCCTGCCCCTTTGCCTATTCCCTGCTGCTGCACCGGACTGCCTGGCTGTTCTGCTTGCTGCTGCCATTCGGTCTGGTAGGCACGCTGGAATACCTGACCCCGCTTGCGGTCATCATCATCGCCTATACCTTTTTCGGTCTGGACGCGTTGGGCGACGAGCTTGAAGACCCCTTCGGTCTGGAAGAAAACGATTTGCCGCTGTCGGCCCTCGCCCGAGTGATCGAAGTCGATCTGCTGGAAGGCCTGGGTGTGCGGCCGCTGCCGGAAGCAGCCGAGCCAGTGGACTACGTGTTGCGCTGACCGGGCATCAGCCCACCGGACCCGTCAGCGGCAGCATGGTTTCCTTCAACCGGCGCAGCACGAAGCAGGATTTGCTGTGCCGGATGCCGGGGATGCGATAGAGCTGTTCGCGCAGCAGCCGCTCGTAATCGCGGGTGTCACGCACGGCGATGCGGATGTAATAGTCGTAGTCGCCCGAAACCAGAAACGCCTCCAGCACTTCCGGAATCGCCGCCAGCGCGCGGCCAAACTCGTACAGCGTCTCTTCGCTGTGGCTTTCCAGCGTGACGTGCACGATCACCGTGTCCATGAAACCCAGGCTGGCGGGATCGATGTCTACCGTGTAACCCCGGATCACCCCGGCAGCTTCCATGCGCTTGATGCGGTTCCAGCACGGCGTAGACGACAAACCCACGGCTGTGCCGATGTCGTTCAGGCTGGCGCGCGCGTTCTCTTGCAGCACCTTCAAAATGGCGAGATCAAACTTGTCCAGGTTCATTTTCTTTGATTCCTTGAATTTGAAGATAAATTTACTCTGAACAGCGTCTATTCGTGGAAAAGAAGATAAAAATTCTTCGCGGCTACGAATAAGATAGATAGCATGAACGATCGCCTGCACCCCACCACCGCCGCCGCGCTTGCCGCCACTGATCGCCCTCCTGAAAACGGGGCAAAGATTCTGCTCGACACGCTGATTGCGTATGGGGTCGACACCGTATTCGGGTATCCGGGCGGCGCTGTGCTGCCCCTGTACGACGCGCTGTACGCCGAGCCGCGTCTGCGCCACGTGCTGGTACGGCACGAACAAGCCGCCGTCCATGCCGCCGAAGGCTACGCCCGCAGCACGGGCCGCACAGGTGTGGTGTTCGTGACTTCCGGCCCGGGCATGGCCAACACGACCTCGGGGCTTTTGGACGCCATGTGCGATTCGATCCCGGTGTTGTGCATCAGCGGTCAGGTGGCCACGGCCGCGATTGGCACGGACGCTTTTCAGGAATGCGATGCCATCGGCATTTCACGGTCGGTCACCAAGTGGAATACCCAAATCCGTGCGGTCGATGATGTGGCGGGTGTGGTGGCGCGGGCTTTCGAATTGACGCGCCAGGGCCGCCCCGGCCCCGTGCTGGTGGATTTTCCCAAGGATGTGCAACTGGCCCAGCCGCGTGACGCCGATGACGATACGCTGGCCGTGCCTTCCCAGCAGAAGTTGGCCGCGCTGCGTGCGCGCCGCCAGTCGGGCAAGCTGGCGCCCAAGTTGCCTCAGTCAGCGGTACGGCGCGCTGCGGCGCTGATTGCGCAAGCCCGCCGCCCCATCTTCTACGGCGGAGGCGGCTTGGTGAACGCTGGCCCCGAGGCCTGCGCCGCCTTCACCGATTTGGTGCGCCACACCGGCGCGCCCTGCACGTTGACGCTGATGGGTCTTGGCGCTTTCCCCGCATCCAGTCCGCAATTTGTCGGCATGCTGGGTATGCACGGTACGGTCGAGGCCAATCTGGCCATGCACAATGCGGACCTGGTCGTGTGCATTGGCGCCCGCTTTGACGACCGCATCACCGGCAAGCTCTCGGAGTTCTGCCCGCACGCGCGCAAGATTCATATCGATATCGACCCCGCGTCGATCAACAAGGTGGTGCGGGTGGATGTTGCGCTGGTGGGCGACTGCCTGCCGCTGGTACGCGCCTTGCGCGACGAGCTGGGCGATGCGCCGATGGACCCCGCGCGCCTGGCGCCCTGGTTCAAGCGCATCGACGCCTGGCGCGCTCAGGACTGCCTGGGCTACACCCCGGCGGCCGACGCGATCCTGCCTCAACACCTGATGTCGCGCTTGAACACCGCGCTGCAGGATCGTGACGCGATTGTTTCTACGGACGTGGGCCAGCACCAGATGTGGGCCGCGCAATATCTGCGATTCGACAAACCGAATCGCTGGCTGACCTCGGGCGGCGCTGGCACGATGGGCTACGGCGTGCCCGCCGCCATTGGCGCGCAGGTGGCGCATCCTGACAAGACCGTGGTCTGCGTCAGCGGCGATGCGTCGGTGCTGAT
This sequence comes from Achromobacter seleniivolatilans, assembly GCF_030864005.1. Taxonomy (NCBI): domain Bacteria; kingdom Pseudomonadati; phylum Pseudomonadota; class Betaproteobacteria; order Burkholderiales; family Alcaligenaceae; genus Achromobacter; species Achromobacter seleniivolatilans. The sequence continues at coordinate 4,764,386 of NZ_CP132976.1, read as the reverse complement.
GAACATTCAAGAACTGTCCACGGCCATGCAGCATCAGACGCCCGTCAAGGTCGTGCTGTGCAATAACGGCTACATGGGCATGGTGCGGCAGTGGCAAGAGCTGATCCACGGCGGCCGCTACAGCCACAGCTATAACGCGTCGTTGCCCGATTTCGTGGCGTTGGCGCGCGCTTTCGGCTGGGGCGCGGCTCGGGTGGATGATCCAGCCAAGCTGGACGCCGCGCTGGCGGAATGCCTGGCGCATGACGGCCCGTACTTTCTGGATGTCGCCGTGACTGCGCAGGAAAACTGCTTCCCGATGATGCCGGCGGGCCAAGGGCACCAAAAGATGATGCTGGCTGAAGGCGTCTGGTACCAGGACGAAACGACCTGATCCGAGGCGCCCCAACGCCTAGAACTGAATCGACAGCCCGCCGTCCACCACCAGCACGTGTCCATTCACATAGGACGCTGCTGGCGATGCCAGAAACACGGCGGCGCCAGCGATTTCTTCCGGTTCGCCCCAACGCCCCGTCGGATTGCGCGCGGCGATCCTGGGGCCGACATTGGGGTTGGCGATCATTTCGGCATTGGTTTCCGTGGCGAACGTGCCGGGGGCAATCGCATTGCTGGTGATGTGGCGTCCGCCGAATTCCGCCGCCAACGCGCGCACCATGCCGGTCAGGCCCTGTTTAGCGGCGGGATAGACCGCGTCGCCCGCCCTCGCCAGTTCCCCCACCACTGAGGTAATGGCGATCAAACGTCCACCGCCCTGGCGCACCATGCGCTCGGCCGCAAACTTGGCCAGCAGCATGCCCGCCACGAGATCGGTGTCGATCAGCTCGCGGATCTCTGCGGGCGACGTGTCGGCGAGCGTCTTGCGATTGCGCGCGCCGACATTGTTCACAAGAATATCCAGGCGGCCGTGCTGGTCATCGATGTCCAGAAACGCCTGCTCCATCGCGGCCTGATCGCTGACGTCAAACGGCAGGCCGTGCGCATCCAGACCGCAATCGGTCAGCTCGGCGACGGCTGCCGTTACGGCCTGGGCATTGCGGCCATTGATCAGCACGCGCGCGCCACAGCCCGCCAGCGCCCGGGCGATGCAAAAGCCCAGTCCGCGCGCGGACCCGGTCACCAGCGCAACCTGTCCGGTCAGATCAAAATTGCGCAGATAAGGTAATGTCGTCATCAGTGCTGTCCCGCTTGGTTCGTGGTCATTCCCTGAATTCCGGCGCCCAATGCAGCAGCCGCCGTTCCAGCCAGGTCACACAATAAACCAGAGCGATGCCGACGATCGACAACAACGTCACCGCTGCGAACATATCGGTGGCGTTGAGCGTGGCCAGCGCGGTGATCATCAGGTAGCCCATGCCCGTGGTTGAGCCGACGAATTCGGCCAGCACCACCCCGATCAGCGCAAAGCTGATGGCGTTGGGCAAGGCTGCGAACGTCCACGCCGCCGCAGTCGGAATGCGTACGCGCCACAGAATCTGGCGCGGCGAACCGCCCAGCGTCCGGCAGAAGTCCACCAGTTCGCGTTCCACGCTGCGCCCGCCCTTGTAGGTATTGAAGAACACCAGAAAGAACACCACGAACCACGATGTCACCACTTTGGATGCCAGCCCCAAACCGAAAAACATGGTGATGAGCGGCACAAAGGCAATGCGCGGCATCGAGTTGAACGCCACGATGAACGGGTTGAACACATCGGCCAGAAAGCGGCTGCGGCTGAGTGTCATGCCGACGATGAAGCCGCTGCCCACTCCCACCACCAGCCCGACCATGGTGGCTTGCAACGTCAGCCACAGATGCGGCCAGACCGAACGCGGGCCGGGTTGCAGCCATTCCCACAACCGCACCGCCACGCGTGACGGCTGACTGATGAAGAACGGGTCGAACAAGGTGTTTTTGGTGAACCAGGGAATGCGCGTGAGCGTTTCCCAAGAACCCAGGATGATGGCAAGAATCAGGATTTGCCAGAGCGTGATGCGCACACGGCGCGACACTGCGGCACGGCGGTCCAGCCGCAGCTGGTCCTGCAAGGAATCAGGGGTTTCAGTCGGAGTCATGACGCGGGAATGTTCAGGCAGCGGCGCGGAACTGCTGGCCCAGCACGCTCCAGAGACTTTGCACGTGAGTGACGAACTGCGGCGTTTCGCGCAGCGTGAAGACATCGCGGGGATGCGGGATCTGAATGCGCTCGTCCAGCAGCACCCGGCTGGGCGGGCCGGACAGCACCACTACGCGATCAGACAGCAGGATGGCCTCGTCCAGATCGTGCGTGACCATCACAATGGTCTGGCCCAGCTTGCGCCAGATTTCCATCAGCTCGCGGTGCAAGTGCGTCTTGGTATGGGTGTCCAACGCGCCAAAGGGCTCGTCCAGCAGCAGAATGCGCGGCTCAACGGCCAGGCTCATCAACAGCGCCACGCGCCGCCGCATGCCGCCCGAGAGTTGATGCGGAAAGGCGTCGGCGAACGGGCTCAGGTGGCCCAGTTCCAGCAGCTCTGCTACGCGGCGTTCGATCTTGTCCGCAGCCACGCCCTGAAACTTCAGCCCCAGCGCCACGTTCTTTTTGACGCTGAACCAGGGCAGCAGCGTGTCCTTCTGAAAGATGTAGCCCAGCGCCGGCGGCACTTGCCCGTCGACCACGCGGCCATCCACGCGTATGGTGCCGGCCGTGGGGCGCAGAAAACCGGCAATCATGTTCAGCAGCGTGCTTTTGCCGCAGCCGGAGGGGCCGACGATCGAGACGAATTCACCTTGCTCGATAGTCAGGCTGACCTCGCCCACCGCATGCGTTGTGCCTTGGCGCGATTGGTACGCCTTGCCTACCTTGTCCAGCGTGATCATCAGAGGCCCCGCGCTTTCCGCACGAAGCTCATGTTCACGCACTTGCTGTAGGGCACGGTCTTGATTTCATCGTTAGAGAACTGGCGGCCGTCGCCCATGATGGCCGTCATGCGGTTGTATGCGTCCTCGGTGATGATGTTGTCTTTGAGGAAGACCGTGTCTTTGTAGACGCCCAGGGTTTTTTCGATGGCGGCGCGAGGGAATGCGCTCAGGTAGTCGTCGTAGATCACGTCGGTGATGCCGGCTGCGGTGTTGGCGCTGATGAAGTCTTGCGCCTTGACCATGGCCGTCACAAACGCCTGCACCACTTCGGGGCGTTTCTGAATGGTGTCTTCCAGCGTCAGGGCCGCGATGCCGGGCACGTCGCCGCCCATGAATTCATTCCACGAGCTTTCCGTGGTGGCGTCAAAGATGGGCACGCCCCAGCCTTCCTGGCGGGCCTGCTCCATCATCGACATGGTGGCCATGCTGGCCGATACCGAGCCCGTCTTCAACGCGCCCAGCATGGTGGCCAGATCGCCCAGGGGGCGGATGTCGACCTTGTCGGCCACGCCTGCCTTTTGCATCAGGTAAATCGCCATCAGCCAGGTGCTGGACTGCGGCTGCGTCGCGCCCACGCGCTTGCCCGCCAGGTCTTTCAGAGACTTGATCTTGCCGCTCTCGAAGTCCTCGCGGCGCACGATCACGTTGGCGTAGGTCAGCTTGCGGTCAAAGCCGAACACCAGTGTGGCGGCCTTGCCGGCGATGGTGAGCGCGGGCGCCGCAGTGGCGGCGGTGGCGCCGAATGCGATCTGGCCGGCGGCCAGCAATTGGTTCGTGCGCGGGCCGCTTTGCGAATTCAGGTATTCAACTTCCAGTCCGCCTTCGCCGAAATAACCTTTCTTCAGCGCGACGTAACCGGCGGCGAAGAAGGGGTCGATGCTTCCCTGGCCATAGACGACACGGCCCAGTTTGGGCTGCGCGAACGCGACGCGTCCATTGAGCAGGCTGACGCCGGCCAGTGCCCCGGCAGCGGCCAGCACGCGGCGGCGGGTGGTGAAATCGGCGGGTTGGGTCATGTCATCCTCGGAGTTGATTTTTGGTTGCAGCTGTTTGGCGTAAACAATACTCCAGCGCCTGCGGTCCAACAATGGAAAACGCCCGGATGTCCGGGCGTTATCTGTAAAAGGCGGGCTGCAACGCCGGGGTGGTCAAGAAAGCGGAGTTTCTTTCGCGCCGGCGTTGCTTGATGGATTGCGCGCGTTGGACAGTAGTGGCGTCTTTCGCGCTTCATCCATCCTACGCAGCTGCCTTTTTCACCGCTTTTTTAACGGCGGTTTTCTTGACGGCGGCTTTCTTTACTGCCGTCTTTTTTACCGCGGCCTTCTTGGCGGGCGCCTTTTTGGCTGCGGTCTTCGTTGCAGTCTTGGCCGCTGTCTTGGTCGCCGTTTTTGCCGCCGTCTTGCCTGGCGCGCGGCCAGGTTTTTCAGGACGGGGTTCAAACTCGAAACCGATCTTGCCATCGGGCTGGCGCACCAGGAACGCCTTGAACTTGCGGTTCGTGCGGCTGGACACAAAGCCTTCCAGCAGATCGGTGCGGCCGTTGATCAGCAGCTTGCCCATCTGTTCGGCCGAGATCTCCTGTTGCAGGATGACCTTGCCCGAACGGAAGTCGCAGCTCTTTTCAGGGCCCACGGACTTTTCGCAGACATAGCTCATGCCGTGTTCGAATACCCGCGATTGGCACTTGGGGCACGAACCTACCGGCGTGTGGCCGGAAAAGTCCACGGCTTCGGCGTCGTCTTCGTCGTTCTGGCCAAAATCGAATTCCAGCTTGAACTCATCGCTGATGCGCAAAATGGCGGCAAACGGCCGGCCCATCTTGCTGATGAAACCTTGCAGCGGACCGATCTCGCGCTTGGCCAGCAGCTCTTCTACTTCCGGCAATTCGAAGGTACGGCCGCCCGGGTGCTTGCCAATCGAGAAGTCGCAGCTGGTGCAGGCAAAGCGGCGATAGTTTTCCTTCACCACATTGCCGCACTTGGGGCACGGCGTCTTCAAGGTGGCGTAGTCGCCCGGCACCGTGTCGCGCTCGTATTCCTTGGCGCGCTTGACGATGACCTGCGTCATTTGCGCGATCTCGCGCATGAACGCTTCGCGCCCCAGCCCGCCTTGCTCGATCTGCTTGAGCTTGTGTTCCCATTCACCCGTCAGTTCGGGCGAAGTCAGTTCCGTGACGTCCAGACCAGACAGCAGCGTCATCAGTTGGCGCGCCTTGGCGGTGGGCACCAGGTCACGGCCTTCGCGGCGCAGATAGACCTCGTTGAGCAGACCTTCGATGATGGCAGCGCGGGTGGCCGGCGTGCCCAGTCCGCGCTCGGACATGGCTTCGCGCAACTCTTCGTCGTCCACCAGCTTGCCGGCGCCTTCCATGGCGGACAGCAAGGTGCCTTCGTTAAAGCGCGCCGGCGGCTTGGTCGACAGGCCCACGGCTTCCACGTCCTCGGTGCGCACGGTTTCGCCGTCCGCCACGGGTACCAGGTTGGCGTCTTCGCCCTGAGCTTCCTTGCCGTAAACGGCCAGCCAGCCCGGGGTGACCAGCACCTTGCCGTCCGTGCGGAAGCGATGCCCCTGCACTTCGGTCAGGCGGGTGGTGACGCGGTATTCCGCGGCCGGGAAAAACACTGCCAAAAAGCGCTTGAGCACCAGGTCGTACAGCTTGGCCTCGGCTTCGCTCAGATCATGCGGGATCTGCAGCGTGGGGATGATGGCAAAGTGATCCGACACCTTTTTGTTATCAAAGATGCGGCGATTCGGCTTGACCCATTGCTGGCGGACGACCGTGTCCGCGTGGCGCGACAGGCCGCCAACGGCATTGGAGCCGCCCGTGGCCAGTGCCCGCATGGTTTCCTGCACCGTGGCGATGTAGTCCTCGGGCAGATAGCGCGAATCGGTACGCGGGTAGGTCAGCGCCTTGTGGCGTTCGTACAGGGTCTGAGCCAGCGACAGCGTGGTTTTGGCCGAAAAGCCGAAACGGCCGTTGGCTTCACGTTGCAGGGAGGTCAGGTCGTACAGCGCCGGCGACATCTGGGTCGACGGCTTGGATTCTTCGGTGACATTGCCCGGCTGCTCGCGGCAGGCGGCCACCACGCTTTGCGCGGCGGCTTCCGACCACAGGCGCGATTCGCGCTTTTCCGGGTCACGGTCGTCTTTCTTGAATTGCGGATCGATCCAGCGGCCTTCGTACAGGCCCGCAGCTGCCACAAATGTGGCGCGCACTTCCCAGTAATCACGGGGCACGAAGCGGCGGATGCGCTCTTCGCGCTCGGCCACGATCGCCAGCGTGGGCGTTTGCACCCGGCCGACGGGGGTCTTGAAGAAGCCGCCGTCTTTGCTGTTGAAGGCGGTCATGGCCCGCGTGCCGTTAATGCCCACCAGCCAATCGGCTTCAGCGCGCGAACGGGCAGCGGCTTCCAGCGGTTTGAGCTGCGCGTCGTCGCGCAGGTTGGCAAAAGCATCACGAATTGCGGCCTGCGTCATGGACTGGAGCCACAGACGCTGAATCGGCTTTTTTACGCCCGCATACTGAATGATGTAGCGAAAAATCAGTTCGCCTTCTCGTCCCGCGTCACAGGCATTGATGATGGAGTCCACGTCCTTGCGCTTGGCAAGGCGGACCAGCAACTTCAGGCGTTCGGCGGATTTCTTGTCGGTGGGGCCCAGTTCGAACTCAGGCGGAATCACGGGCAGGTGCGTGAAGCTCCACTTTCCCTTGACCGGATCGTTAGGCGCGACCAAGCTCAGCAAGTGGCCAATGCTGGATGCGAGTACGTAACGTTCGCTTTCAAAATAGTCGCCCTCGCGCGCAAAGCCTCCCAAGGCGCGTGATATATCAAGGGCCACCGAGGGCTTCTCGGCAATAATCAGCGTTTTATTCATGTGTATCCAGTGGCGGTAGTCCCGCCTTAGTAGCGCGGATAATAAGATCGGAGATTCGCCAGATGCAAGTCGGCACTGAAAGACAAGCGGGATCCGAACTGCACGCTTGGCGTCAATTCTTGGCGCGAAGCACCCTGTGGCTAGGCGTTTTGCTGCTCGGCAGCGCTGCAATTTGCTGGGTCGCCGCCAATTGGCAGGACATGACAAAAGTGCAACGCTTTGCCGGTACGCAGGGCCTGCTGGCGCTATCTGCACTGGCTGCGGCCTGGGCCGGACTGCGCCTTCGGGGCACGCCCGGTGTGCGGCGCAGCATCCCTGGCGCGCTCCTGGCTTTGGCCGGCATCTTGCTCGGCGCCCTGCTCGCGTTATTAGGCCAAACTTACCAGACTGGCGCAGATACCTGGGAATTGTTCGCCTGGTGGGCGGTCTTGCTGCTGCCCTGGGCGCTGGCCGCCACCAGTCAGGCCGTCTGGCTTTTGTGGGTGCTGGTGCTGAACGTGGCCGCGGTCTTGTGGCTGGGCGAGCGGGTATTTACCTGGATGGTGGTTTTCGAGGGGCCGACCGTGCCCATGCTGTTCATGGCCACCCTGAACCTGCTTTTATTGCTGGGCTGGGAGTTGGCGGCGCGGCGCTGGAAGGCCAGCACGCTGATCGGGCCGCGCATCCTGGCGGCGATCATCGTCAGCGTGCTGGTGCTGTCCCTGATGTTCTTCGACCTGTTCGAGCGCACGACAAAAGGGGTGAGCGGCATTGCATGGCTGGCCGTCACGCTGGGTTTGGGCTTTTATTATCAGAAGGTCCGGCGCGATCTGGTCATTCTGGCTATTTTGGCCGCCGGCGTCATATGCGTGTCGCTGCGGGTGGTGGGCGAATGGCTGATACGCATGGCGCCCGGTGTCTGGGCCGCTTTGCCTCTGGCGGCGTTGCTGATGGCGGAAGCCGTGTGGGCGGCGCGCTGGCTGCGCAAGCTGGCCGCCGTACCCCAGTCGCCTGTGCCGGCCGCAGACGCCGAACCGGCTGCGGCCTCTGCAGGCAACGCGGTAGAACCGGCTGATTCGGGGGCGCCAGTGGCCCAACTGGCGCCCGTGGCGGCGCCGCAGATTGATCCTCCCTGGTATGTGCAGTGCCTGCTGGGCTTGAGCGCCTGGCTGGCCACCCTGCTGCTGCTGGTGTTCGTGGCGTTCTCCGGCATCGTCAATAGCGAAGAGGCCGCGCTGGTGGCGGGCCTGGTCCTGTGCGCTGCCGGTGTGGCGGTGTTGCGCAGCGACGCCGGTCCGTTCTGGCGGCAATGCGGCACCGCCATGGCGTTCTGCGGCCAGATCCTCATCATTTATGGCTTGTCTGATTCCACATCCGTAGCGCGCGCAAGCGTCTTCGTGCTGCTGATGGCAGCCGTCATCTACGCGCTGGGGCCCGACGTCATCTTGCGTTTCCTGAGCGGCCTGCTGATCGCCGCGGCGGGCGCCAATCTGATCTGGACGGGCCTGTCGCCGGATCTGATGCAAAGAGATCTGCTGGCAACCTGGTTTGGTTTCGATTCCAGCCGATTGCAGTTTCTTTGGTTGCCCATCGCCGTGACGGGCGCTTGGGCCGCCGCCGTGGTGTTGACGTTAAGCCATCGCCTGGGCAGCAAACGGGGTCATACGTTGCGTCCTTTGGCTTGGGCGTTGCTGCTCTCGGTGCAGGGCATGGTGTGGCTGGCAGGCGGCGTGCCGGCGCAGCATCTGCCCGCCATGTGGCAGCTGAATCCTGGCGGTGCCTTGCTGGTGGTGGCGGGCGCGTTGTTGCCTGTCGCCGCGGCAATGGCGGTGCTGTGGCCCAGACGCCATGTCCTGACGGCTGGCGTCACGTGGGGCGTGCCGATCGGTTTGCTGATTCTTGCCTTGTTCTGGCTGCCCAGTCCCGGCGTTGGTTTCGCGTTGGCATGGCTGCTGCTTGGGTTTGGACTGAACCAGCAGCGTGTCGCGATTTTTGGCGTGATCAGCCTGTTGGCTTATCTGGGCGTCTATTACTACCAGCTGGACGTGCCTTTGCTGGATAAAGCCTTGTGGCTGGGAGGCGCCGCGGTCTTGCTGTTTGTGCTGCGAGCCCTGGTGTGGCTGGTGCCGCGCCTGATGCGCACTCAGGCGCCGTCGCGGCGCGGTCCGCTGCCGCCAGTGTCCGGTCCTTTGCGTTGGCGCACGCTGGGTATTCTGGGTGGTCTGGCGCTGGTGCTGATCGTGGCCAACGGCGGCATCTGGCAGCGTGAAAAACTGCTGGCGTCGGGCAAGGTGGTCATTCTGGAGCTGGCGCCGGTAGACCCCCGGTCGCTTATGCAGGGCGACTACATGGCCCTGAACTTTGCGGCCAGCCGCGAAATTACCCGGTTCCGCCTGGGGGCCGAGCGTCCGCAAAACAACGATGACCTGCCTTTCGCGCTGTCAGAACCGGCCGACGGGTATGTGATGTTGGCGGCCGACGGGCGCGGCGTTGCCAAGCCCGTGCGTATCCAGACAGACGCAATGCCCCACGCCGAAGGCGAAGTGCCGTTGCGCTACCGCGTTCGCGACAACCGCGTGCGCATCGTGACCAACGCGTACTTCTTCCCGGAAGGCCAGGCCGAGCGCTATCAGGTCGCCAAATACGGCGAGCTGCGCGTGGCCGAAAACGGTGATGCCCTGCTGGTGCGTATGCTGGGCGAGGATCTGCAGCCGCTCTAGCGTGCCGGCTGTCTAGGGAAAGCGCCGCGCCCAGCGCGCGGTGGCTACGCTCAAGAATGAATCAGGGCTGTCTGCGGCGATGGGGTCAAACCCCAAAGCCCGCCAGGCGCCCTGTAACGCGTCCAGGGGCGCGTCCAGGCTCAGGGCGGGGGCTCCGTTCTGCTTGGACAGCTTGAGGCCGCTGGCGGGGTCCAGGATCAGCGGCACGTGCAGGTAGCGCACGGGGGGAAGCTCAAGCAACCTGCCCAGCACCCGCTGGCGCGCCGTGGAACTGAGCAGGTCCGCGCCGCGCACGACATCGGTCACCCCTTGCTCGGCGTCATCCACAACCACCGCCAACTGATACGCCCACAGACCATCCGCGCGCCGTAAGGCGAAGTCGCCCACGGCGCGGGCCACGTCTTGCTCTTGCGGACCCAGCCACCGGTCTTCAAAGTGTTCGATGCCTTCGGGGATGCGGACGCGCCATGCGCGCGCCTGACGGCCTGGCGGCAGTCCGTGGCGGCAGGTGCCGGGGTAAGGCCGTTCGCCATCGGCGCCGGGCGCAGCCGCGGGGCCGCGCAATGCAGAATCTGCGATTTCCCGGCGCGTGCAGCCGCAGCCGTAGACCAGACCGCGCGCGGCCAGTGAATCACAGGCCGCTTGATAGGCGACGTTGCGCCGGGACTGCCACATGACGTCGCCATCCCAACGCAGGCCCAGCGCAGTCAGCTGCGCCATGATGGTGTCGGCGGCGCCAGCAACGGTGCGCGGCGTGTCGACGTCTTCCATACGCAGCAGCCAGCGCCCGTCATGGGCGCGCGCATCCAGCCAACTGGCCAGAGCGGCCACGAGCGAACCCGCATGCAACGGGCCACTTGGGCTGGGGGCGAATCGGCCGACGTAGTTCACAGCAAAGGCAAAATGCCCGCGCGCAGGGCGCGCGGGCAAAGTGGAAAAGGAGTCAACTCACAGTGCACAAAGGGTTAGTGCAGCAGCCTCACGCCGTCTTCGTCCAGCAACTCTTCCAGGACCAGGTTGTCGATCTCGGCTTCCTGGCTCCAGAGAACCATGAGGGCGATGATCTTGATCTTGGACAGCGGCACGGGCGTTTCCGGCGAAGCCAGGCCCCGGTCGATGACGATTTCCCGCAAGGGCGCGGGCAGCACGCCGGCCGATTCCAGAAAGGCGATAAAGCCGATGGATTCGGTGCCGAGCTGGCTGTATTCGTTGTCGGTGTAGATCCGGGTTCCGGTGTTGGGCGCCTGAGCGAGGTCGACACAACGTTCGGTCGTTTCGGCCAGGCCGTACAGCCAACCGAGGGCGTCGTCGATGTCTTCGTGCTCGAAGCCGGCGGCGGCAAGCCGCTTTGCGAGCACATCGGCCGCAGGACAGGCTTGCGGCGTGTAGTAGTTCTCGAACAGATAAACCAGGATATCGAACATATGGCGCAGTTTTGTGCCTGTTTGCACTGTCGGCCCGCAGATCGGCAGACCAGCAAACATGAATTTTACTTTACGCTGATTTATTTAGCCGGGCAACCGGCGTAAAGGCGGATGTTGTATGTCGTCACCCTGCGGTCAGATGCTTACATTTTGCCGGTATTTTCTGCCAATATTGCAGACTGAATTAAAAAAAGGGGCGGACCTTGCTGGTCCGCCCCTTTTTCTTTCCGTACCGGGAGTCAGGCGGGCCTGGCCGCAGTCTCCAGCTTGAGCTGGGCCAGTTGCCGGACGAAAACCGGGATGCAGATGACCAGCCCGATCAGGCCGCTGGCCAAACCCGGGATGATCGTCAGCAAGGCGCCAACGGTGCACAGCCACCGTTCCCAGCTCTTCATGCCAACCAGCATGTAGCGCGAGAAGGCCGCAGACAGCAGTACCAGCCCGACCATGCAGCCGAATAACGTCACCCAGAAGTCGTACCAGGTAAAGCCTTGCACCGAGATCAGCAGCGATGGCGAAAACACAAAGACAAAGGGCACGATCAGCTTGGTGATGCCCAGCCTGAACGCGGTGTTGCCGGTTTTGAATGGATCGCTGCCCGCCATGCCCGCCGCCGCATAAGCCGCCAGCGCTACCGGTGGCGTGATGTCCGCCAAAATGCCGAAATAGAACACGAAGAAGTGCGCCGCAATCGGTTGAACGCCCAGCTGGACCAGCGTGGGGGCGGCCACCGCCACCATGATCAGGTAGTTTGCAGTGGTGGGCACGCCGCAGCCCATCAGGATGCAGACGATACCCGTCATGATCAGTGCAGCAAGCAGCGTCAGCGTCTGCATGTTGGCCAGCGCGTCAGGAATGACCATGGCCGCGCCGCTTGCCAGCACCTGCGAGGCCGAGATCACGATGTACGAGATCTTGAAACCCACGCCCGTCAACGTCACGACCCCAATCACGATGCCGACCGCGCCCGCTGCCGCACCCACCGCCAGCGCGTATTTGGCGCCGGTTTCGAACGCTTCGTAAAGATCGCGCCAGCGCAACCGCTGATACGGATTCAGCAGCCCCACCAGAATGCAGCCCGAAATGCCCGCAAACGCCGCCAGGTACGGCGTGCGTCCGCTAGCCAGCACCCCAACCAGCAGGAACAGCGGAATCAACGTGGGCCAGCGCATCTTGAACGACTGCTTGAGCTTGGGCATTTCTTCGGCCGTCAGGCCGCGCAGGCCTTCGCGCTTGGCCTCAAAGTGCACCTGCATGAACATGCCGAAGAAATACAGAAACGCCGGGAAGATGCCCGCAATGGCGATCTGCTGGTAGGGAATGCCCAGAAACTCAATCATCAGGAACGCGGCCGCGCCCATGATGGGGGGCGTGATCTGTCCGCCAGTGCTGCTGGCCGCTTCCACGCCTGCGGCAAAGTGGCGCGGATAGCCGACCCGGATCATGGCGGGGATGGTCAGGGAACCCACCGTCACGGCGTTCGCCACTGACGAACCGGACAGCATGCCGAACATCGCGGAGCCAAACACCGACACCTTGGCCGGGCCGCCCGCATAGCGTCCGGCAACAGTAGAGGCCACATCCAGGAACAGCTGGCCCAGACCGATGCGGGTGGCCAGCACGCCGAACAGCACAAAGTGGAACACGTAGGTCGCCACCACGCCGACCGCCACGCCATACACGCCCTGACTGGTCAGGTACATGTGGTTGACGATCTGCGGCCAGGTGTTGCCCGCGTGTTTGAGCAGACCCGGAAAGTACGGCCCGAACATCGCATAAACCATGAAGACAATCGCGATGATGGGCAGCGGCCAGCCCATGGCGCGCCGCGTGGCTTCCAGCAGGCCGATCAGCAGGATCGACCCCATGAAGACATCCATTGGCATCGGATTGCCGACGCGGAACGCCAGGTCTTCAAAAATATAGGGGATGTACAGCACCGACAGCGATAACGCGACGGCGATGATCCAGTCGTATAAAGGGATGCCGCCCGGCGCGTACCAGGTGGACTTGGGCTCGCGCTGGTAGTGCGACTTTGAAAAGCCGAACACCAGAAAGATCAGGCTCAACACAAAGGCCAGATGCACGCCACGGTGCGTGGCTTCGCGCAGCAGGCCAAAACCTGCCGTGTAGTAATGAAACAGCGACAGCGTGACGAGCAGGCCCGACACGATCCAGGTGGCCGTCTTGTCCAGCGGCCGGAAGCGGATTTCGGAATCGTACTTTTCCGCCAGCTTCTGGGTTTTCTCGTGATCTATTTCCATCGCCGTTTTTCTCAGGATGATGCCGCGAACAGGGCCGCTGATAGCGGCCCTGCTCAAGCGCGGCGCAGGTATCTGCGCTGCCTGACTTCTTTGGACGAGGCGCCGCAGGCGCTTCGGTGGCCTACTTCAGCAGGCCGATTTCCTTGTAGAACTTCTCGGCGCCCGGATGGAACGGGATGCCCGCGCCCTTGACGGCGTTGTCGCGGGTAATCAGCTTGCCCTTGGCGTGGCCTGAGTCCAACGTCTTGCGCGTGGCATCGCTGTACAGCGCCTTGGTGACGTCGTAGACGGTTTGCTCGGGGATCTTGGCCGACGTAACCATCTGCGCGTTGACCGAGATGGTCTTCACTTCGGGCAGGTTCTGATACGTATTTGCCGCGATGACGTCAGGCGTGAAGAACTCTTGCTTGGCACGCAACGCGTCGATCTCGGGGCCGACGAGCGACACCAGTTCGATGTTGCCGGTAGAGGCCAGCTCGGCGATAGCGCCGGCCGGCGCGCCGCCCACAAAGAAGAACGCGTCCAGCCCGCCGTCCTTCAGTTTGTCGCCCGCCTGGTTGGGCTTGAGGTATTCCGCCTTGATGTCCTTGTCGGTCATGCCATAGGCGCCCAGGATCAGGCGCACGTCGACCAGCGTGCCGGAGCCCGGCTCATCCATCGATACGCGCTTGCCCTTCAGGTCTGCCACGCTCTTGATGCCCGATCCTTTGCGAGCCACCAGATGGATGCTCTCGGGATACAGGGTGGAGATCAGGCGCAGATCCTGCGCCTTGGGTTTGCCTTCAAAGGTGCCGGTGCCGCTATAGGCCCAGTACGCCACGTCAGATTGCGTGAAACCCGCTTCGAATGAACCGCCGACGATGCCGTTGATGTTGGCGACCGACCCGTTGGATGCCACGGCCGTGGCAATCAGCTTGCCGGGTTGGGACACGGCGTTGCCGATGATGCCGCCGATCGGGTAGTAGGTGCCGGCGGTACCGCCCGTGCCGATGCGGAAGAACTGCTGTGCCTGCGCGGTACCCACGGTGCCAACCGCTGCGACCGCGACGGTCAGGGCGGTAATCCAGTTCTTGAGTTTCATGCGAGCTTCTCCGGGTCTTGTTGATGGGTCTTGTTGACGGGGATTGATATGCAGGAATTCAACAGGTATTGTTCAAAACGCCTTTTGCCGCCGGGCCGTCCCAAGGCAAAAGCGCCCCCTTGGGGGGCAGGAAGCCCGCAAAGCGGGCGCGCCGTGGGGGCCTCTTTTCTATGATGAAATTCTGTCATGTAGGGCGGGCGTAGCCAATGGTTACGGCGCTATCGTTTACCTGGGGGTGAAACCCCTCTTTGGTTATGGTTGGTCGCGCTTTAGTTATGGCGTGCAGTGTTATCCCATGCGGTGCAGATAACGGAGTTTCCAAGATGTCCCAGGAAGTCATACGCGGCATAGCGCTGCCGCCCGCCGCGCAACCCGGCGATCCATTGGCCCGCGTCGACACGCCCAGTCTGGTGCTGGACTTGACGGCATTCGACGCCAATCTGCGCGCGATGCAAGCCTGGGCCGATCGCCACGACGTAGCGCTGCGTCCGCATGCCAAGGCGCACAAGTGTCCGGCAATCGCGCTGCGCCAATTGGAGCTAGGCGCGCGCGGCATCTGTTGCCAGAAAGTCAGTGAAGCCCTGCCCTTCGTGGCGGCGGGCATCAACGACATACACATCAGCAACGAAGTAGTCGGACCCGCAAAACTCGCGTTGCTGGGCCAATTGGCGCGTGTCGCAAAGATGAGCGTGTGCGTGGACAACGCGCACAACCTGGCGCAGCTGTCGCAAGCCATGACGCAGGCGCAAGCGCAGATCGATGTGCTGATCGAAGTGGATGTCGGCCAAGGCCGCTGCGGGGTGTCAGACGACGCGCTGGTGCTGGCTTTGGCGCAGCAAGCGCGTGACCTGCCTGGCGTCAATTTTGTGGGCTTGCAGGCGTATCACGGTTCAGTGCAGCATTTCCGCACGCGCGAGGAGCGCGCTCAGGTTTGCCGTCAGGCCGCGCGCATCGCGGCATCGTATGCGCAACTGCTGCGTGAAAGCGGCATTGCGTGCGATGTCATTACCGGCGGCGGCACGGGCAGCGCGGAATTCGACGCCGCAAGCGGCGTGTACACCGAATTGCAGGCAGGTTCATACGCCTTCATGGATGGCGACTACGGCGCCAATGAATGGAATGGTCCGCTCAAGTTTCAGAACAGCCTGTTCGTGCTGTCCACGGTAATGAGCACGCCCGCAGCGGATCGAGTGATTCTGGATGCCGGCCTGAAATCCACCACCGCTGAATGCGGCCCGCCTGCGATCTACGGCGCGCCCGGACTGACCTATTCGGCCATCAATGACGAGCACGGCGTGGTGCGGGTTGCACCGGATGCGCAAGCGCCAGCGCTGGGCGACGTATTGCGTCTGGTGCCTTCGCACGTGGACCCCACGTTCAACCTGCATGACGGGCTGGTCGTCGTGCAGGACGGGGTGGTGCAGGACGTGTGGGAAATTTCGGCACGCGGATTCTCGCGTTAAGTTTGGCCGGCCGCATCAACCTGCCGCCGCTTAGGGCGCCAGGTTGGTCATCCCCAGGAATTGCCGCAGTTCCGGCGTGGCCGGCGCCGCGAACAATTCCTCGGGGGGACCGATTTCATGCACACGGCCCTGATGCATGAACACCACTCGGTCGCACACTTCTCGCGCAAAGCGCATCTCGTGCGTGACCATCAGCAAGGTCATGCCGTCGGCCGCCAATTCACGCACCACTGACAACACCTCGTTGACCAGTTCCGGGTCCAGCGCCGATGTGATCTCATCGCACAACAAGGCCAGCGGCTGCATGGCCAGCGCGCGCGCAATGGCTACCCGCTGCTGCTGCCCGCCCGACAGCTCTTCGGGCCACGCATCAAATTTATGCGCCAGCCCCACACGGGTCAGCATGGCGCGCGCCATGTCGGCGGCTTCTGCTTCAGGCATGCGCTTGGCCACCATGGGCGACAGCATCACGTTGCGCCCCACGGTCAGGTGCGGGAACAGATTGAACTGCTGAAAGATCATGCCGACTTTAAGCCGCAACGCACGCAGCCGCAGCTCATCGTCGCCCAGTTGCGCATCGGCCACCATGATGGCGCCGCTGTCGATTTGCTCCAGCCCATTCACGCAACGCAATAGCGTGCTCTTACCCGAACCGCTCTTGCCGATGATGGCAATGACCTCACCGGGTTCAACGCGCAGCGTCACTCCCTTCAGGACTTCGTTGTCACCGAATTTCTTGCGTACGTCTTCAAGGGCGATGAGGGGCATGCAACTTCCTTTCCAGCCGGAGGCTGAGGCGCGACAGGGGCCAGCACAGCGCGAAGTAAATGAGCGCGGCGCAGGCATAGACGGTGAATGGGCTGAAGGTGGCGTTCGTGATGACGGTGCTGGCTTTGGACAGCTCCGTGAATCCGATGATGGATGTCAGCGCAGTGCTCTTGACGATCTGCACCGCGAAGCCGACCGTCGGCGCAATGGCAATGCGCAGCGCTTGCGGCATCACCACATAACGCATCTGCTGCATGTACCCCAGCGCCAGGCTGGCCGACGCCTCCCATTGGCCCTTGGGAATGGCTTCCACGCAACCGCGCCAGATCTCGGCCAGGAACGCGCCCGACCATAAGGTGAGCGCAGCGCCCGCAGCCAGCCACGGCGGCACTTCCACACCCAGCAGAGACAAACCAAAGAACGCCAGGAACAGCTGCATCAATAGCGGCGTGCCCTGGAACAGTTCGATATAAGCCCAGCTGACGCGCCGCATCACTGCGACGCGGGAGGTACGCATCATCAGCGCCAGCACGCCCATCAGCGCGCCGCCGGCAAATGCCACCAGCGACAACACTACCGTCCAACGCGCGGCCAGCAGCAGATTGCGGACGATGTCCCAGGTTGAGAATTCAATCATCGCGCCGCCTTGCGGAACAAGCGCCGCCCCGTCATACGCAGCAACTGGCGCAGCAACAGTGCCAGCGCCAGATAGATTCCGGTCGTGATCAGATAGACCTCAAACGCGCGGAAATTGCGCGACTGAATAAAGTTGGCGGCAAAGGTCAGGTCTTCGGCTGCGATCTGCGAGCACACTGCCGACCCCAGCATCACAATGACGATCTGCGATGACAGCGCTGGCCAGATCCGCATCAACGCGGGTTTCAGCACCACGTGCCGGAACACCTGAAAGCGCGTCATCGCCAGGCTGGCTCCCGCTTCGTATTGACCCTTGGGTGTTGCGCTGATGCCAGCGCGGATGATCTCGGTGCTGTAGGCCCCCAGGTTCAAGGCCATGGCCAGGCAGGCCGCCTGCATCTCGCCCAGCTGTATGCCTAGTGACGGCAAGCCGAAAAAAACAAAGAACAGCTGGATCAGGAATGGCGTGTTGCGTATGACCTCGACATAGGCCGAGACCGGCGCGCGCAGCCAGACCGGCCCTTGCGTGCGCACCCAGGCGCAAGCGATGCCAAGCGCCACGCCCGCCACGGCGCCGAACGCGATGAGTTCGACTGTGACGCCGATGCCCTTGATAAGCACCGGTGTGTAGTCGAACACCGAACCAAAGTCGTATTGGTAAGCCATGATGGCCGCCCGCTGGACTTAGAGATCCTTGGGCAGCTCGGCGCCCAGCCATTTCTGCGAAATCGCCGACAGAGAGCCGTCGCGTTTGGCGGCCGCCAGAATATCGTTGACCTTGGCGCGCAGCTTGGGCTCGTCCTTGTTCAAACCGATGTAGCAAGGCGAATTCTTGATCAGGAATTTCGTTTCCGGCTTCTTGGGCGGATTGCGCGCCAGGATGGCGGCCGCGACCACGTTGCCCGTCGCAATCATCGGCACCTGACCCGACAGGAAGGCGGTGATGGTGCCGTTGTTGTCCTCGTAGCGCTTAAGCGTCGCGGATTCGGGGGCAATCTTGGACAGTTCGATGTCTTCTACCGCGCCGCGCGTGACGCCGATGGTCTTGCCAGCCAGGTCGGCAGCAGACGACACCTTCAGGTCCGCCGGGCCGAATACGCCGTTGAAGAACGGCGCATACGCGTCCGAGAAGTCGATGGCTTTTTCGCGTTCAGCGTTCTTGCCCAGGCTGGAAATCACCAGATCCACTTTGCGGGTCTGCAAATACGGCACGCGGTTGGCGCTGGTGACGGGCACCAACTCCAACTTCACCCCCAACTGCTTGGCGATCAACTGCGCGGTGTCAATGTCATAACCCAGCGGCTTCATGTCCGAACCCACCGAGCCGAACGGCGGGAAATCCTGCGGCACGGCAATCTTGATGACGCCCGCTTTGACGATATCGTCCACCGTGTCGGCATGCGTCAGCGGCGCGGCCAGCAGGCTGGCGGCGGTGCAAAGGGACAACAACAGGGTTCTACGGTTCATGAGGAACTCTCCAGGACGCGCATTGCCCGGTCGGGCCAATGCGTTGCACACCAACTCGGTATACAAAATAGTCAAAGCAAGTTCCATGCCATCGGGCGTCCGCGCGGGCGCCCTGGCGTCACCTTCTGGGGCCGCCCTTTGCTGGTGCAACTACGCGCCAGCGCGGCGCGTCAGCCGCACCGAAAATGGGCAGATATCCGTCCCTGAAAAAGAAAACCCGCCCTGGCAGTTATCCAGGGCGGGTTGGGGTAATCAGAGGCCAGCCAGGACCGGTCAGTCCACCTGTGCGCCCGATTGCTTGACGGCGCGGCCCCACTTATCGACTTCGGTGGCGATGAACGCGCCAGTGGCTTCCGGCGTCAACGGCATCGGTTCCGCCCCGCGATCGCGCAGGAATTTCTGCATCTCAGGCGTGTTCAGCGCCTGTCCGATCTGTTTGCTCAGATAAGCGGTAACCGCCGGCGGCGTGTCGCGCGGCGCCAGCACGGCGGCCCAACCAATCGCCTCAAAACCCGGATAACCCGATTCCGCCACCGTCGGCACATCCGGCAATTGCGGCAGGCGCTTGGCGGTAGTCACCGCCAACGCTACGGCCTTCTTGTTCTGCACATGCGGCAGACCGGCAGTCACGGAGTCCACCATCAGCGGCACCTGATGACCCAGGAAATCCGCCTGGGCCGGACCGCTGCCCTTGTACGGAATGTGGCGGATATCAATGTTGGCGGCCGCCTTGAACATCTCAGCGGACAGATGTTGCGTGCCGCCGATGCCTGCGCTGGCGTAGGCCAGTTCACCCGGGTTGGCACGCGCCTGCGTCACCAGCTGCTTGAGCGAGGTGATGCCCGAGGCCGGCGTGGCCAGGAACATCAGCGGCACCGAGAACACGCCCGACACCGGCGCGAAATCTTTGGTCAGGCTGTAATTGATGGTCTTGTACAGCGTCTGGTTGACGGCAGATGCGCTACCGGCGATGACCAGCGTGTAGCCGTCAGGCGTGGCACGAGCAGCCTGCTCCATGCCGATATTGCTGCCAGCGCCCGCGCGGTTTTCCACCACGATGGGCTGCTTGACAGCTGCGCCCAGCTTTTCAGCCAGCGCGCGGGCAAAGATGTCGGTGGCCTGTCCGGGCGGGAACGGCACGATCAGGCGGATGGGGCGTTCGGGGTACTCGGCATGTGCCGGTGCGCCGGCCGCCGCCAGCGCCAGGCCGGCGGCAAGACTGGAAAGAATACGTTTCATGATTGGTCAGTAAAAAGCGACAACGGGCTGCGCGCGGAGGGCGCGCCACTTGCATAAAATAGAGCGCTCGCGCTGGCGGCCCTTTTGAGGCGGCCAGGGGCGGATCGGCGGGGGGTGCGTCACAATAGCATCCCTCTGTCGGTGCTACATTTGCGTTTTCGCGTTTCCCCCTAGAAGTTTCCTTCACCCGCAGTCCTTTTATTCCGCAGGAACCGCCATGGAATTCAGCCAGTTCAACGTCAACACCCTCATGGAGATCACCTCCCGCCCGGACCTCGTGTTCGTCAGCGGCAAGGGGTCCTGGCTGGAGGATCACGCGGGCAAGCGATATCTGGACTTCGTCCAAGGCTGGGCGGTGAACACCCTGGGCCACTCCGCCCCGGAAATGCAGCGCGCGCTGGTCGAACAATCGCAAAAGTTGATGAACCCGTCGCCGGCGTTCTACAACATCCCCTCGATCGAGCTGGCCCAACGCCTGACCGGCGCATCCTGCTTTGACCGCGTCTTCTTCGCCAACAGCGGCGGCGAAGCCAACGAAGGCGCCATCAAGTTGGCGCGCAAATGGGGCCAGGTCAAGAAGAACGGCGCCTACAAGATCATCACGATGAACCACGGCTTCCACGGCCGCACGCTGGCCACGATGTCCGCATCGGGCAAGCCGGGCTGGGACAAGATGTTTGCCCCGCAAGTGGAAGGCTTCCCCAAGGCCGAACTGAACGACCTGGAATCGGTGAAGAAGCTGATCGACGACAAAACCGTCGCCATCATGCTGGAACCGGTGCAAGGCGAAGGCGGCGTGATCCCCGCCACCAAGGAATTCATGCAAGGCCTGCGCCGCCTGGCCGACGAGAACCAGCTGCTGCTGATCGTCGACGAAGTGCAAACCGGCATGGGCCGCACGGGCAAGATGTTCGCCTACCAGCACTCGGACGTCATCCCCGACATCATGACGCTCGCCAAGGGCATCGGCGGCGGCGTGCCGCTGGCCGCGCTGCTGGCGCGCCAGGACGCATGCGTGTTCACGCACGGCGACCAGGGCGGCACGTACAACGGCAACCCGCTAACCACCGCCGTGGGCGTGGCCGTGTTCGATGCGCTGGCCGCTCCGGGCTTCATGGACGCCGTCAACGCGCGTTCCAAGCAACTGTCCGAAGGCCTCTTGGCGCTGTCGGCCAAGTACGGCATGAAGGGCGAACGCGGCCAGGGTCTGCTGCGCGCATTGATCATGGATCGCGACGACGGCCCGGCGATTGTTGAAGCCGCACGTAATCAAAACCCGCAAGGCCTGTTGCTGAACGCACCGCGCCCCAACCTGCTGCGCTTCATGCCTGCGCTGAATGTGACGGCTGAAGAGATCGATTTGATGCTGACGCAACTGGATGCGCTGATTGCGCAGGTGCGTAAGGCTTGATTTGATTCGATCGGTAGTCTGTTGAAAAGAAGCTGCGGTGTGAACCGCAGCTTTTTTTTTATTAATCAGGCGACGCTACTGCGGCCGTCCTGCCTCAAGCCACTCTTGCACTTGTTCCATCGGCAGCCGGTACCGGGCGCAGTTGTACAGATCCAGCAAGAGCAGTTCCTCTGCCAACATCGGACGCAACACATGCGCATCGTCCTCCGATAGGGCCAGCGCCGCTACCGCCGCATCGGCCGTCTGCCGTGCGCGCACCACCCGACTGATCGCTTCGTTCAGTTTTTCCCGGAAGCGCAGGCGAATGGGATCCGGCACACCCGCCGCGTCGAGCTGGATGGTGTACTTTCGGATCGAGCGACGATAGGACCACGCGAACAGGTCCACCGCCAGCGTCACATCGCCGCGTTCGTAGACGCCCATCATGGCGTAGGCATAGTCTTGCGCCTCCACGTCCAGAAATGACAGGGGCGCGCAGTTGTAGAGCATCAGCGGAATGTTGGCCGACAGACGGCTCGCGCGCTTGTTGCCGTCTTCGAATGGCTGCAGATAGGCAATGTTCACCCAGAGAAAGAATGCCGCTTCCACGGGGTTCTTGATCAGCCGCGCTTTCTCCACGATGTGATCGAAAATTTCCTGCAGCAGCGCGGGCGCCTGGATGGGCAGATAGGTCGTGCCGCCGATGTTGATCACGGTCTGGCGGATATGACCCAGGCTTTTGGTGTTGGGCAACAGGTGCTGCATCAGGATCGCGTGGAGGTTGCCGATGACCGCGGGCGTGAGTCCATGCATGGGCACGGCATCAATCATGAACTCGATGGCGGCCTTGTGGTTAAGCAGCATGACCGCGTCCAGATCCGTTCCCGCCGCGCCGCGCTTGAAGAGTTCTTGTGTGGCCAACAGCGAATACCGATTGCCTTCTAACCGCGAAGACGACCAAGACAGATCCAGCAACAGCGGTTCCAGCACGCGGCGCGCGTAAGTGCCGGCAGGTTGCTGGCCTTGCATGCGCCCTTCGTCGGCCAAGGTCTGGGCCAAAGCAGGAGGCAAAAGGGAGCTCTGGTTCGGGACGTAGGTGTCCACGAAGCTGCGCTGATAGCCCACCGGTGCGCGCGATGCTAGCGGTTGCCGAAGTTTGGCCAGCAATTCCGCCCCCTGTTCGGACCAGATCATTGCGCCGATGTCAGGCGTCGGTTCCGCCAGCCGCGTGGCGACGTGGGTCGTGGCGGATGCCCAGGCGGGAGCCTTGTCTGTGACCCGGTAACGCGTTGCCCGGCCTTGCCCTTCGCGCAGCACCAGGCCAGCTTTGCGCAGCGCGTCCAGCTGGCGCTTCACCGTGGACCAGCTGGCACCGGTTCGGTAGGCCAATTCGCTGGAACTCAGCCAGGGCAGATTTTCCTGACATTGGGCGCGGAGCAGCTGAAGGAGGTGATCGCGGGTGGTCATGGGGCGTTGGCGGCGACTGAATCAGCTCAATTTATCAGGAATCAGCTCAATACTGAGCTGATTCCGAAACGGATTGAGCTGAAACGGTCTGATTCTGAGCTGATTTCGGCCTAACCCGCAGGGCGCATCGCCTGATGCCCCATCGGTCGCCTTCAAGCCTGCCATGGTTGCCGCTATGCCGATCACGGTGTCCCATCATGCCAAAACGCTTATGGAAACCTCAGGTTTATTCATTGGGCTGACATGCCCGATCTCCCCATAATCCTCTCGCAGGCTTCAAAAGCCGCCGTCCATTCGCGACGCATTTGATGATTCATGGGGATGACATGTTGAGGACAGTACCGGGACGTACTCGCTGCGTAGCAGCAGGGATCGCGCTCTTGCTTTTCGCAGGCGTCAGTGCAGGCGCCGCCGCCGATTATCCGGACAAGCCCATCAAGCTGGTCGTGCCGCAGGCCGCCGGCGGCGGCACGGATGTGATCGGCCGCTTGTGGGCGGACTACCTTGCACGGCAGCTCAAGACGCCGGTGGTTGTTGAGAACCGGCCGGGCGCCAACGGCATCCTGGCATCCAGCTACGTCGCCAAACAGCCGGCCGACGGGTACACGGTGCTGGTCAGCGGGGTGTCGTACCTGGCCTTCAACCCGCATATGTACAAGAACATGCCGTATGAGCCGGCGCGGGATTTCGACGGCGTCAGCCTCTTGGTGAATACGCCCTTCTTGCTGGTCGCCGGCACGCAGACGGGTATCCGGTCGTTGGACGAACTGGTCGCCCGCGCCAAGGCCGAACCCGAGTCGCTGAATTTCGCGTCGGCGGGCAAGGGCAATTCCACGCATCTGGTCGTGGAGATGCTGGCGCAGAAGACGGGCATGAAGCTCACGCATGTTCCGTACAACGGCGCGGCCGCCGGGCTGACCAGCGTGATGGCCAACCAGACCCAGGTGATGGCCGACGTGCTGAACACGGGCGCCGTGCAGGCCAACGCGGGCAAGGTGGTGCCCTTGGCCGTGGTGGGCAACAAGCGCGCGGCCAGCGTGCCGGACGTGCCCACGCTGGCCGAACTGGGCTTCAAGGATTTTCCGATGCCGGGCTGGTATGCGCTGGTGGCGCCCAAGGGCACGCCGCCGCAGGCCATTGCGCGCCTCAACGCCGAGACCCGGCGCTTCTTCGACGATCCCGCGGTCAAGGCGCGTCTGCAGGAGCTTCAGCTTGAGCCCCTGCCCTCGTCGCCCGAGACCGTAGCTGAATGGACCGCGCGCGATAGCGCCACCTGGGGCCCGCTGATTCGCCAACTGGGCCTGAGCAACGACTGACCACCACGACAAAGGACACACCATGCCCAAACTCACCCAGGCTGTCTGGCAATACCGGTTCGACAAGATGACGTCCATGATGGACGAGCTGGCCGTCGATGCCGTCATCTTCACGTCGGCGGACTTCTTCCAGTTCGCCACCAATTTCCACACCGACGTCTTGCCCTGGGAACGGCCGATCTTTGCCGTCGTGCCCCGCAACGGCACGCCCTTCCTGGTGATGAACGAGCTGTCCACACATCACATGCAGTTCTCGCAGGAACAGGGCAAGGTCTGGATCACCGACATCAGCTACTACGCCGAGCATCCGCGCGTGCAGAACCGGCTGCCGTTGATTACGCAATTGCCCGAGGTGCTGGCGGCCAGGTTGAAGGCGGCAGGCCTGGCGCGGTCGCGCATCGCTGTCGAAGGCGGCAGCCCGGTGCTGGCGCAGTTGGCGCGCTTCTTGCCCGACGTCGTCTTGCGCAACGCCACACCCGAGTGCCGCGCCTTGCGTTGGCAGAAGCACGACGAAGAGCTTGCCGTGATGGCGGCCGCCGCGTCCATCTCCGATTGGATTCAGGACCGCTACCGCGAGAACATCCGGCCCGGCCGGCTGGTGCAGGAACTGGACTTCGCCATGGCGTCGCTGTTCGTGCAAGAGGCCGCCGAGCGCTTTCCGGGCGAGCACTTCGAGGTGATCCGCTGCTGGACCCTGAGCGGCCCCGCGTCGGCCTCGCCGCATGGCGATGGCGCGTCATGCGGCGCGCGAATCCAGGAAGGCGACGTGCTGGTGAACATCGTCATTCCGCGCTTGAACGGCCTGACGATCGAGAACGAGCGCACCTGGTTCTGCGGCACGCCCTCGGCCGAACAGGTGCGGCTGTGGTCCGCGGCCAAGGCGGCCAACGAGGCGGCCATCGCCGCCGCCCGCACGGGCAACCCCGTCTGCGCGATCGACGCGGCCGCGCAGGCCGAGATCGAGAAGGCCGGGTACGCGGACTTCATCCGCCATCGCACCGGGCATGCCGTGGGCATCATTCACCACGAGTACCCGGAAGACATGGCCTTCAACCAACGCCCCTTGCTGGACAACGAGGTGTATTCGGCCGAGCCGGGCATTTACGCTTACGGTATCGGCGGCTTCCGTCTGGACGACACGGTCGTGGTCGGAAGCACGCCACGCGTGCTGACCCACACGCCCAAGACGCTGGAGTACGCGACCGTCAAGTAGCCGCGTCGCTGGCGGCGCTGCCCTGGGAGGTGCGCTGCGCCTCCTGGCGCAGCGTTTCACGCAAGGCCGGCAGCACGATGCTGGGCGAGTCGGCCGCCCACAACATGCCGATGGGGCCGAACTCCAGGCGGGACGGCGCGCGCACGATGCTGATCAGGGCAAGCCGTTCGTACATGTGCGCAACAGAGCTGGCCAAGGTGGCGATGTAGTCGCGGTCTTGCAGCATCGACAACAGCGCAACGAGCGAACTGGTCTCGACGGATGGCTTCGGGGGCGGCATGCCCGCATCCACCACGGCCTGATCCAGCCGCGCGCGCGACAACGTGCCCAGCGGCGGCAAGATCCACGGATAACGCTGGGCGTCCTCCCAGGAGGGCGCATCCAGCTCCGCCAGCGGATGCCCGCGCCGGGCCACCACGCTGAAGGTGTCGGTCATCAGCCATTCGGTGCACAGGCCGGAGCGGCTGGCGCGCACGTCCAGCGGCCCGATGATGAGGTCGATCTCGCGGCGTTCCACGCGTTCAATCAGCGGTTCAAGCAGGCCCTCGACCAGTTCGATCTGCACATTGGGCGAACGCTGGTGCAGCGCGGCGATGGCGCGTGGCAGTAACACCGGCGCCGCGGAAAGAATGGTGCCGATATGCAGATGGCCGGCCACCCCGCCCTTGACCGCTTCGATCTCCTCGCCGGTGCGCGCAGTGTCGCCCAGCACGCGGCACGCGTAGCGCCAAAGCGCCCGCCCGGCTTCCGTCAGTTCAAGCGACCGGCCGCGCAGGAACAGCGGCGTGCCGACCAGGTCTTCCATGTCGCTCAGCCAGTGCGAGAGCGCGGGCTGCGTCATGTGCATGGCTTTGGCGGCGCCGGTAACGCTGCGCGCGGTTTCCAGGGCGGCCAGCACCTGCAAGTGCCGAAGCTTGAGCCGGCGGGTCCAGGGCGGGTCGATCGAGGTGGCGTCCATGCGGAAATGGTAATGGATCTCTCAGGTTTATTCATTAGCCTCGTATGGCCATTGGCAGCCAAAATGCCTTTCCCGATAGACGAGGGCAAGCGGTGACGAACGCAACAGAAAACATGGCCCAGACGCGGGCGATAAGCGACATGGCGCAGGCCCTGGCCACCGCGCCCCAACCCGAATGCGGACTGCAGGCGCTTGCCCGCGCGCTGGCCGCGCGGATCGGCTATCGGCTGTTCACGGTATTGGTGCTGGATCGAGAGGCAGAGCAGAGCCGGCGGTATTTCTCAAGCCAGCCCGAGGCCTACCCGCCAGGCGGCGCCAAGCCCATCCGCGAAAACAGCGAGTTCTACGCCACGGTCGTGCTTGAAGGAAAAGCGCGAATCTGCGTCGACCGCGCGGAATGCGCGCGCGCATTTCCAGACCATGAACTCATCCATTCACTCGGCTGCGAGAGCGCCGTGAACGTGCCGGTCCGATGGGACGGCCAAACGATCGCATCGCTGAACCTGCTGCACGAGGCCGGCTGGTACCGCCAGGACATGCTGCCGGAACTGAGCGGGTACGCCGCGATGGCCATTCCCATCATTCAAAAGATCATTCATACCACCCGCCCGTAGGGAGAGAAAACGATGACACGCCTTTGCTCCGCTATCACCGCATTGCTGCTGTCGGTGGGACTGACGCCGGCTCATGCCGCAGACGCCTACCCCGCCAAACCGATCACGATCATCTACCCCTACGCGCCGGGATCGGCGTCCGACACGATGACCCGCCTGTTGGCAGAAGCCATGTCCAAGCGCCTGGGGCAACCCGTGATCGTCGACGGCAAACCCGGCGCGGGCGGCTCGATCGCCACCGAGCACGTCGTGCGCGCCGCACCCGACGGCTATACGCTGCTGCTCAGCGCAAGCGGCACCATCGCCGTCAATCCGCACATCTACAAGCTGCGCTACAACCCCGTCGAGGACCTGGCGCAGATCTCGATCGCCGTGGAAGTCCCGTTCGTATTTGTCGTGGGCAAGCAGTTTCCGGCGCAGGATTACGCGGCGTTCAAGGCGTTAAGCAGCACGAAACCCGGCGGCCTGAGTTCGGCGAATGCGGGGCTTGGCACCCAGGCGCACCTGACGCAGGCGGCCTTCGCCAAGCTGGCGGGGGTGAACCTGAGCATCCTGGGCTACAAGGGGGCCGCGCCCGCCGTCAATGATATTTTGGGCGGGCACGTGGATTCCATGATGGACAACGCCGCCTCGCAAATCCCGTACGTCACGTCGGGCAAGACGACCGCGTTGTTCGTCACCAGCGATTATCGGTTTGATGGGTATCCGCAAGTGCCTACCGCGAAGGAGCTGGGCATCCCGGGGTTGGTTCCGACCGGATGGTTTGGTCTGGCTGCGCCCAAGGACACACCGCCTGCGGTCGTTGAAAAGATACAGGGGGCGGCGGTTGCGAGCCTTAAGGATGCCGAGATGCAGCGCAAGCTCAAGGAACTGGGCTGGGTGATCGTGGGGAATACGTCGCAGCAGGCCACTGAACGGGCGCGCACGGACTATGAGCTTCTGGGGAAGGTGGCTCGGGATATTGAATTGAAGCCGAATTGAGTGGTCGGGGGCAGCGCCCCGCCTTACGTTCTGATTCGGCCTTGCGAACGCTAACTGGATCGCGATAGGTGACCGTGAGAGTGCCATAATGAAAATTCACCGGCCGATGCTTCGGAATTCTAGTCTGACATCTTATTCGGTGGAAGCTGCGCGGAATCTGGCTCTGGCTGGGTTGCTGCTGAATGCACCTCGGCCGAATTTGCCGCGCTTTATGCCGGCGTTGAATGTGACGGTTGAAGAGATCGTGACGATGCTGGGGTAGTCAGATGGGTTGATTGCGCAGGTGCGTAAGGCGTAATTCGCCTCGGTAGAAAGTAATAAGGGCCGCAGCGGCCTTGTTACAGATCTGGCGTCAGTGCATCTATAGTTCAGGAAGTGAGTAAAGGGGTAAGCGGCCGGCGGCATGGCGCACGTCCGACACGAGTTTCCTGGTCTACCCGTTAACCATCAACGCCAGACTTCGAGCAGGCGCTCGAACCGTTCGGCGCCATGTATGGTGTGAAAAGAGACGAGAACAACCGACCTGCCAGGCGATTGCCAGGATTCCGCACCACGCCGCAGCTGTGACGTTGTCGGCAGTCATGGAGGAGTAGTGCAAACAACTCGGTGACAGTTACGTTCTACTTATGTCGTGCCAGTCCTGGATATTCTAGGACTAGGTGATGGCATCTGAAGTCGCTCGGATAGGCCTTGCCGATGGGCACGCTGCGACGATGACTGGAGAGCCGATGTGGCCTAGAGGGAAACTCGGCAACAGTATCAAGAGCGCAGCCCAGTTTTTTCGCGATATTTGCAAGCGTGTCCAGCGCAGACCCGGATATAAGGTATCCCAACATTGCGCCAGAACTCGAGAATGGTGCATATCGACAGGTCAGATACTCCTCACGAACATCTCTCTCGTATTCAGCCAATGTGCGCGGAGTTTCCAGCACCTTAGCCTCTAGCGGCCACATGATGCGCTCATCTGCTCGAAGTACAAACGCGAGATCGTAAGCGGGCGGTTGAGCAGGTGGCGCCATCATAGTTTCCCTTTCGAAGGAGCCATGTTGCACGTAAAAGGGTTCAAAGCCTGTCATGGAATCCCTAATACGCGGTTCAAGCAACTGCGTAATGCTGCGTTCAAGATCACGACTATCGACGGCCGGTGGATGTGCGAGCATCTCATCATAGGCTGCCCATACGAAGCCGAGTATCCAGTGTGCTGGATTCTGCATCCATGAGCAGGCTAGCGCGATGAACGATGAATCTGGGGCAGTTGGTGGTGAAGGCCAAGGAGTAAGCGTCGTCATTGGAGGGGCGCCTCCTCTGCGGCCGCTTGCTGCCAGCGAAAGAGATCCAATGCCACCTCATCACCGTCACTTAAACCTGCGCTGCGCGTCCAATATCGTGCCATGTCTGGTTTTACGACAAATATTGTTGGAATTCCATTGCTGCTGTCATATATACGCACAACCCGTTCATGGTATATGCCGCGTCGCGCGACACCAGGCTGTAGCGATCCCTTGTCTAACCGTTCGAGCTCATCGAGCAGTGCAGTTGTTCGTACTTGTCTAACATTGATCGTATCATTGGCGGTTCCACCTAGTTCAAATGCCACAAGTCTGTATGGTAACTGGGACTCATGCTCGCATCGAAAAATAGTCGCAGCTATTTTTTTATCGTTCCCAAATCCCGCCTTCAACACACGAACAAAATAGTCACAGTAAGAGTTTAGTTGGACTTCTGATTGGTCATTCGAACCGGACGTTACCTGTCGAGAGGGTGCAGTGTCATCTCCACGAAAATCTTGTAGCGTGTACTGGAACATATCTTCGACCAAAACGCGCTCCGCATCATTTAGATTAAAAGCTTGGAACGCACGTACATCTAGCTGTTCATGCGTTTCAATTCCATCCGCCAATCCAGACTCAGGGTTAGGAATAGGAAGACTCATTAGTTCATGAACCAACGCTTCTGGTCGATATGCGGCTATACGTCCGCTAGTCAATTGTAGATAATAAGTGGCGATAGCACTATTGAAGGATACACAGGCGGCTTCTAGCAATGGTGCTGGAGCGTGAACGCTTACATAGCTCTTGTTGCACAGGGCCCCCTCTCCTCTGCGAGACTTGGCCATGCGTGCATGAAAGCGACCTGATGCCTTCTGCCAGCTCTGCTTGATAATCAATTGTGGAAACGAAAATGCACCAAAATCGGTAGAATCCCGAGAATGGGTTTTTATTTCGCCTGCTAGCGGTAATGCATCGACATCTATATGTAAAAATGATTCGTTTGGAAAAACATCGGCATCAAAGAGGCGTCGTTTGTACAAACGGGGCTCGGATCTAGTCCGATCGCCGAAAATGATCCCCTGCCGACTTTTTACGCCGAGCTCTTCCCGGACAGAAGAAAGGCTTGGGTATGCTTGAAGCTTCTTTAGAAGGACACGATCGCGGGGGCCACCCCACATCAGGGCCGTCCAAACCAGTCTGTCGGAAGCGGCCTCACGTACAGTTAGCCAACGACGGTCTTGCGGTTCTATAATGATGGTGAACTCGTCGACGAGCGGCTTGAGATGCTTAGGGCTTATATAAGCAATGCGGTCATCCAGAGACGGAACACACTTTTTCATCATCACTACACATGCGGGTGAGGTTGACGTTTTTGTGGTATGTGACTTGCGCTTGAAGACCTTAAACCGCAGAGCCGAAAGATTGTAGATCTCTTCGATGCGATGAGCAGAAAAGAGCTCTTTCCTGAATGCAATGGCTTTTGTACTGCCATTGAATAGCAAAGAGTTCGCAGACTGAATCATGGCGACTCGACCAGATTGAGTCACCAAATGTGCAGCCTTTGCCAGAAACAAGCCACCTATATCCTTGTTGGCTACAGTCCAGGACCGCTCAGCGGAAGTTGCCCAATCTAGAGCGGGCGGTGTTACTAGGCTGTCGCCCCATGGCGCATTGCCAATTACAAGATCGTATGAGTTCGCATCTTGGATTGAGTCGAAGCCGTTCCGATTTTCGGAAAAGAAATCCGAACAAACTAGACGTCTTTCTCGCATGGCCGGAAACACAATCTGCGTCCAGTAATGGCGCGGTTCAATTTCGTCGCACATTGCAAGATAAAGACTGAAGCATGCGACACGAACAGCGTGCGGATCTTTGTCCACGCCGAAAATATTGCGCTCCAGGAGATTTCTCAAGGTTTCCGCGCGGATAGATTTATCCGGATTGGCTTGCTTCCACCGATGAACTAG
Organism: Achromobacter seleniivolatilans; assembly: GCF_030864005.1. Taxonomy (NCBI): domain Bacteria; kingdom Pseudomonadati; phylum Pseudomonadota; class Betaproteobacteria; order Burkholderiales; family Alcaligenaceae; genus Achromobacter; species Achromobacter seleniivolatilans. The sequence continues at coordinate 4,733,415 of NZ_CP132976.1, read as the reverse complement.
GCGCTGAAACGCCTTGACCAAAAAGATCCCCGAGCCACATGCGGGATCGATAATCTTCAAGTCCCACTCGATACCACTCCACGGCAATACGCGATCCAACACAAAGTCCACCAAATGGGGTGGAGTATAAAAAATGCCATCTTGAGAAGCTCGCTCGGTCACGAACGTCTCATAAATGCTGCTGATGAATTCTAGGGGGATAACATCAAAAGAATATTGCGGCCAAAGGGCTCTCTGCCCCGAAGGCATATTCACGTCGCCACGAATGAAATCGCTCAGTAGGGCAAGGTGTTGCTTACTAACTGCCCGCTTTTCAGCTGCCCAGCCTTGGGCACGCGCAGCTGGGGTGTCGCCCTTGCCAGGAAACAAGTCCCCATTGAAGCGGATGTTTAACCAATCAAAAAGCCTATAGGTATCTTGATAGCTATCAAGGACGCTAGCAAATCCGGTATGTGCACGGCTTAGAATGCCATCCGCATGGAGGCGTGCAAGTTTGGTAGGCGTTAGAGCGGCAGCGCCATCCGAGTCTTTACGATCAAAGAGAAACTGTACGAAGATGATGCGAGCCAGCAAATCATGGCAAATATCATCGTCTTGAAGACCGGCCTCATCCAATTTGGCGCGAATGTATCGCAAATTGCCAAGCAACATTTGGTCGGCCCGTCCGTCGCGATCAAACCGCTCAGCGTGCTGGAAAAAGAACTCCCCAGAAACGAGATTTATCCAGTGCAGCGCACGCGCCGCTCGATTCTCAAGACCGTCAGAGCGAATTTGTGTCAAATCTGACTGCGTGATCTGATGCACTAGGAAATCGCCAACGTTCCTGTCAGGGTCTGGGGCTTCACAACAACTCCAGACACGGAGCAGATTCGGCTCTATCGTCACCAAAACTGGGCTGTGTGAAAAATTCCAAGTCAGGCGATGCAATTCTCGTAGAGTGGCATCCTTCGCGTCACCTTGGAAATCAACAACGACGGCTAAAGGTGGCTCAGTTGCAGTTGCTTGAGAATCAGCCATCAAAACGCCCACCACCGCGCGCTGCGCGTCGTCAAACCGGGTTAGGGCTCGACCGATTTTTTCTCGCGCTAGTGATGCGAAGACAGCCGCACCCGCCCCCTTCGGATGCGTTACAGTCGCCGGGGCTGGCCAGCCTAGGTCTGCGTGCACCTGATTGAGTGAGATCGACAATTCTTCTTTCACGGATCCAACTCCAATTGATTTTGCTTTTCGCCACCGAATCGCCCCGCCTTAGCAGCACCACGTGGGCGCTTTGGCGTCAAGTCGATTCGTGCGAGGACATCGTGGAATGCCAAGCCCTGGACACTCATTTCCGCAAGCAAAGCAGCAATTACAGCCAGATGGCCGGGTACCTCCCCGGCGCCTGCGTAGTTTGAAACGGAATTGCGGTTCATCCCGATCAACTTAGCAAAAGCGCGGACAGTGAGACCAGCTTTTCCCAGCTCTGCCAGAAACTCGGTGTATGTCATCGCCAAACCTCTCGAGCGAATTGGCACATTATTTTATGATAAAAACACATTAAATTGTGTGCGTCAATGCGAATTCATAGCTCATGGGGTGGACGATCTTCTATCTCGCTGTAGATCAGTCACCGCGATCCCGATTCAGACCATCGAGCTCTTTGGACGAAACTTCAGGCGGCACACAGTCGCTGGATGCAGGGCCCGTGGCCGTATTGATGGGTCGAGTGAAAGGCATGTGTGCTCACGTGAGTACTTTGATCGACGCTCTGCTGGGAATTGGCACGAACTTGTACAGATTCCGTCAGCGCCGGCAGCGCTGCGCACGGTGCAGCTGGCTCGATGCAAGGCGGCACAAGTCTGCTGCGATGCACGTCGCGCTCGAGCCGTCTTCTCCCTCGCTCGCCGAAGCTTCATGAGCTCGTCCCTACGATCCCAAGAAATGCTCCCTCAGCGAAATCGCTGATCCAAACCCGTTCTTCATTGTGACCCGCTCCATGGGCAGGTCTGTCGTCTCCAACATCCTCCGGGATAAAAAGGTGTCAGACTACAATTTCGCAGCGTCTGAAGAGCGAAATTGTAGTCTGACACCTTTTATTGAAGTGAATTCAAGGAGAGAGGAAGCTTCGATCAAGCGTTCGTCGATAGCTTGCTCAAGTGGGCGAATGGCCTTGGTGGGAAAATTGATAAGTTGATCGAGCCGCTCTGGAAGCATCACGAGCCTAAAACGCTGAAAGAGAGAGGCCAGTTTCTCTCGCTCGCAAAGGAAATCAACAAGGAACGTAATGACATTGCGCATAGTGGAGTTTTTTACGGAGAGAAGAAAGCCACCACTTTGATCGATAAATGCAAGGTGTGCGTTGAAGGACTCGTACGCCCATACAACAACCACTTTAGCCTGAAAGATCCTAAGGACACGGATTAGACTTTAGAGCTCAAGGGATTGATTTTTATTTTGGCTACGTCAAGTCCTTCTGGACGCGGTGCTGTATGGCTGATTGAATGTACGGCCGAAAGTATTCCTCAATGTAAGACTGCATGTGATCCGTTGCGGCCAGCTTGGGCAATGTTGGTGGGGTGCCATTTGCAGCTCACCGCCGATGATAATTGATCAGCGAAGGACTTGTGAGGGAAAAGAAGAAATGGAAACCCGGCATTGCGATACTGTTGGAGCGCTCAAAATGGCTATCGAGCAATATGGGCCGGGCGTTCTCTATAGAGGACAAACCCAGCACTACCCCACCTCGGGGGGTGTGCCCTCGCTATCAACCTCATTCCAGCGTCAGGGCTGCGTACCTGATCTGATGATCAAATGGTCCTATTACGCGAAAAGAGCTTTACAGCATCTTGTGCGTGGTTGGAAGAACACTGACGACATAGCCACCAACCAAGCGATTCTTCAGCACTATGGGTTTCGCTCATTTTTCCTAGACGCTTCCGGCGATCCGCGCGTCGCGGCTTGGTTTGCAAGCAATAAATTTGAGTCGAAGATCTCCGTCAATCTGGTGGAAGACTGTTTCGAAGACCCAGTCTTCCTTCGCACCCGCAACGCATGGTTCGTACCTGCGGATCGGATGGGGCACGTCTATCTGATATGCCAGAAGGCGCTTCGTCAGTCCGGCATTCAGGCAGTTCATCTTTCCGAAATCGCTACTGCCGAGGGGGCACCACGATATGTGCGACAGGACGCTTACATGGTTGGCCCTTTGATCCCGAGCGGCTTGAGTGGTGACTGCGTCCTTTGTCATATCAGCGCGCCGGCAGAGGTTTTTCGCGACTTCTCGGGAGAGTACAACGCCAGCTGGTTGTTCCCCGAGCCATCGGACGATCCTGTGTATCGCGAGCTACTGGCGATGCCATGGGAAAAGATGCGAAACATCTCCTACGCTGGCTTGGAAGCGTTTGGGCGAGCGCTGGAGCTTCCAGAATATTCGGATCACCTTCGCAAGCACATGCCACCTGCGAGTGCCATGTATCGCCCTTTCTGGACTAGGAATCTTCCGCCTCCGCCAGATTACCCAACTGTGAGCGCCACGCAAATTGTACATATCCTATGCGGTAGCAGCTTGTTCCACGGAGTTGGCGCGCCTCGCGCATTCCTTCCGCACATTAACAAGCTGCTTGAAGCATACGAAGAAATCAACATCGAGCTGGATGGCCTTGTTTACCACGGGATGGGCACGCGCTACGGGAAAGGTGTCGGTATCGTCAAGATGCCGGGTGACATTGTCAGCGTTTTCGAATATGGCGTTGATCATCCCGGTCTTCGCATCATGGCAATGGGACGCTTCAATGGAATTCACTATCGGATCGACGAAAACGGAGGCTGGGAGCGAGTTCTACACAAAGACGACTGCGCGTGCGGTTCCGAGCACGCGGAAAATCTTGAGCTCCTTGGCCGCGTAGACCTTTCGCTGGAAGACGGAGGACTAGAACGCATTGAACTTGGTCTCTACGTGCAGAAAGGTGTCGTACTCACTTCTGATTTGCGAGCTACCTGGGGTGAGTCCTACTAGCAAGCTCGGATGGGCGTTGAGGAATGGGATATTAAGGCAAGTTATCCTGGGGGAGTGGCCACTCCAAGTATGAGGTCAGATTCATTTTTCATCTCATATCAACTGTCGCGCTTCAGGGCGAGGCTACCGATGGTGCGCCGCCCACGAGTAGCTATTTCTGGCCGGAAGATGCCTTTCGGGACCGGCTGCTTTCGACCCAAAGCGGCCTGAATTGGTGGTTAAACCTCTGAAGCTTTTATGAGTTAAGGGGCAAAAAAACCGAGGATTTCTAGGTGTATAGGCCAGCATGGATGTCATTGGTTTACTCATTATTCTTTGCGAAGATGACTCTTCAAGATCGGGATTTTTTTGTCTTCGGGCTCAAGCAATCCGACCAAGAGAAGCATGATGGCAGGAAGCGGGATCGGATTAGGGTGGGATTTTACGAGTCGCCGTTAATGAGCGGATTTTAATGCCTTCATTACGTCATGAATGAAATGCCACCATTACCGAAAGTTCCATGTGAGGTAGAGTATTTGTTAGTTGTGGCTGAGAACCGGGCTGAAAAGCAGGATGTAAAAATCATAGCGCCCACCTTGAGAAATATTTAATAATTAAAGAAAATGAAACTTTATAAATATATGCCGGGCAAGCGCGCTAATGATTTTTTCAACAATCCAATATTGAGATTGGCAAATCCCAACGGACTTAATGACCCTTTCGAATTCTCTATTACACAAGAGCTTTCAAGAGACATTGAAAACATGCATAAGGAGCAAGGAACGAGAGAGGAAGGCTTTAGAGATTACATTGAAAATTTTATGTCATTTGGAGTGATTTCTCTTTCAGAAACTTATGACAACCTTCTGATGTGGAGTCATTATGCTGACGAGCATCGCGGAGCTGTTTTCGAGTTTATTATCGAAGAGGGCAATCCAGGTGCGCTATTTCTCTGCACAAATTCCACGCCAATTTCAGACTCAAAGTACTTTGGAAAAGTGGATTATAGGAAGTTCAGAAGATACCAAGATGTGATTTCATCAGGGATGATTCCTGAAATTCGCAGGCACTATATTTTTACTAAGTCTGACGAATGGATGTACGAAAAAGAACAAAGATTTGCATTGCACTACTCATTCGCAGACATAGTAAAAGTCAATAGAAAAGAATGCGAAAATGCCTTCCATTCTCAAGCGCAAAACTACAGAGAATTCGAATCTGGTAGTGGCGTAGAAGTGGACGGCGAAGATCTATGGATAGATATAAAAAACAGTAAGATCAGTGCTGAAATTCTAAAGATGATGTGGATCATGACAATTCACATGAACTCGTTTTTCTTCAAAATAATTGACTTCGAGCGCGTGACAAAAATTATTATTGGTTGCCGAAATGATAATGAATCTATCGACCAAGCCATTAAAAATACAAAAAATCCAGGAGCAGCCGGAAAGTTCTACTGCGAGGGAGAGTTTATCGACGTTCTAAAGGCGCGCCAAAGTGAAGAGCGCTTTGAACTGGACTTCGAAGAATACAGGGGAAATTTTTTATCTATGTTCACCTAGGGAATATCTGAACAAGCTCCGCAGCCCCTGTCAGGATGTAGTTTATTAAACGAATGCGATCAGGATGTCCCCGGTGAGCCAGTTGCGCTTTTCCGATGCCGAGTTTGCAGGCAAATGGGTGGCAGCGGCGAGGGCGCTGACGGCGTAGCCAATCGGCGCATTGCAGTTGTCGCCGGAGTCAGTGTCGAACGTCAGTTATGGCTGACGACACAACGCTGTGTGTTCGGCGATGGAGCGACCGCTCCGTGGCCGAAAGCAGACAGGTAGTCACAATATGGTCAGCATTCCCCAATGGCAAACTTGTCATTCACCCCACTGAAGGCCACGGGCCTTCTCCCATATACTTCTTCCACTACTGGAACAACGGTAGCCCGGTTTGGAAGCCGGTAAATCGTCGGATTTCCCACATCGTCGGAGGAAGTCCATGCAATCCCACCCCCTCACCCAAAACCCCTGGTCCGTCGACGCCGATCCCGAGTACGGCCTGATCCCCCTATCCCCTCTCTACCAAATCGACCGAGCCCGCTACGCCATCGCGGCCATGGCCCGCATGGTGGGCAATAGCGCGTCCGAGCCCGACGCGACCGGCGGGCAGCCGCTAGACGCGTGGACGGTGGCGGCATTGATGGGCGGGGTGGAAGGCTTGTGCGACCACCTGGGGACCTTGGCCGACGCCATGCTGGAGCAGGCGCGGGCTTGCGGCGCGGACGCGGACCCATGCGGCGTGTTGCACGACGCGCCGGCTTCGTTGCAGTAGTCGACCGACCAAAGCAAAGCCCCGCCCGCGCTGGCGGGCACGGCAGACGAACACCGGGCTAGCACCGGTATTCGTCTGGATATAATGGGAACAATTCCCATTACCAACATACCCCCATGCCCGCCACCCCCAGCGCCAGTCCCGACGCCGGTATCGCGACGCTGTACCGCGATCATCATTCCTGGCTGCACGGCTGGCTGCGGCTGAAGCTGGGCGATGCTCATCGCGCGGCGGATCTGGCGCAGGACACCTTTGTGCGCCTGCTGTCGGCAAACTCCACCTCCCCTTCTGACACCGCGCTGCGCGAGCCGCGAGCCTACTTGCGCACCATCGCTAACCGCTTGCTGGTGGACCATTGGCGGCGGCTGGAGATCGAGCGCAGCTATCTGGCAGTGTTGCAGACGTATCCGCAGAGCCATTGGCCCTCGGAAGAATCGCGGCTGTTGATTCTGGAGTCGCTGGAGCAGGTGGCGCAGATGCTGGGCCGCTTGAAGCCGGAGGTGCGCGAGGTGTTTCTGTTGGCGCAGATGGAGGGGCATACGTGCCCGCAGATTGCGCGGCAGGTGGGGAAGTCGGTGGCGACGGTGGAGCGTTATCTGGCGCAGGCGTTGCAGCACTGCTATCGGCTGGTCTATGGGGTTTGATCGGGCGGGCGTGTCGCCCGGGGCGCCAGGCGCGCGTGCGGAGGACGGCGCGGAGGGCGCGGCGGATCGGGCGGTGTTGGACGAGGCCATCCGTTGGCGCATCAAGCTGCAATACAACACGGCGGACGCGTCGGCGTGGCAGGCGTTCGATGCCTGGCTGCGGGCGCAGCCGGCCCATGCGTTGGTGTGGGAGCGTTTGCAGTCGCTGGGTGCGCGTTTGCAGCGGCCTGCGGCGGAGATGCCGGGCGAGGCGGCGGCGCGGATTCTGCGGCAGACGGAGGCGGCGCAGGTGCGGCGTTCGCGCCGCAAGGCGTTGATGTCGCTGGGTGCGTTGGCGGCGGGCGGTTGGGTGGCTTGGCGGATGGGGGATGTGCCGGTGGTTCGGCACGCGCTGGCCGATGTGTCCACGTCGCGGGGCGAGCGGCGCCGCGTCACGCTGCCGGATGGCGGCACGCTGGTGCTGAATACGGAGACGGCGGTCGACATTGATTATGGCGGGCCGGTGCGGCGCATTCATTTGCTGGCGGGCGAGGTGTATGTGATCTCCGGGCATGACCCGCTGTCGCGGCCGCTGTTCGTGGAGACGCGCGACGGGCGGGCACAGGCGCTGGGCACGCGGTATCGGGTGCGGCAGTGGGACGACGGCAGCGAGGTGGCGGTGGACGAAGGCGCGGTGGCGTTGCTGCCACGCGATGGCGCGGGCGTGGCGGCGGGCGCGACGCTGCGGGCCGGGGAGTCTGCGCGGATGACGCCGCACGGTGTGCGGGCGCTGGCGCCGGTGGAGGGGCGCATGATGGATGGCGGGGCCTGGGTCGAGGGGGCTTTGTCGGTGCGCGATATGCCGCTGGACGCTTTCTTGCAGGAGCTGTCGCGCTATCACGGGGCGATCGAGTGTGACTCGGCGGTGGCGCGGTTGCCGGTGTCAGGCGTGTTCCAGTTGGACGATACGCGCAAGGTGCTGGCGCTGCTGCGCCAGATTCTGCCGGTGGAGCCGCAGGCGGGACGCTTGTGGTGGGGCGGGCGGGTGACGCGGGTTCGGGCACGCGCACGGGCGCCGGTACGGGCGCGGGGCTGAACAAACAAAAAAATCTGAGGGGATGGGCGAATTCGTTCGTCATACCGGTTGTAGCAGTGCGCACTGCCCAGCACCGACCGACCCTCATTGGAGTATCCCTTTCGTGAAGACCCATCGTCTCCGGGCCGCGACGCCGTCGTCCGGCGCGCGGGCTTGCTTGCGCGCTTGCCCCCAACCCTTCTTTACCGTGCTGCTGCCGTTGGCGGCGGCCTTGGCCGCCTTGTCGGCGCCGCCGCCCTCCTACGCCCAGGCCGCGCCGGCCGCGGCGGCGCAGTCTGAGTCAGCCCGCGTGTACGCGATTGCGCCCGGGCCGTTGAATGACGCGCTGGCCGCGTTTGCGCGGCAGGCGGGGATCTCGGTGGGGTATTCCTCGTCGCAGTTGAGCGGGGCGCGTAGCGCGGGCCTGAATGGCCAGTACGGCGTGGCGGATGGTTTGCGCGCGCTGTTGGCGGGCACGGGCTATCGCGCGGTGAATGTGGACGGCGGCATCCGTGTCGAGGCCGAGCCGCCGTCCGCCACCAGCACGCTGGCGCCGGTGCTGGTGACGGGCGCCTATCATGCGCAGACGGAGGGCACGCAGTCCTATGGGTCCAGCATGGCGACTATCGGCAAGACCGAGCAGGCGTTGAAGGACATTCCGCAGTCGGTCACGGTGGTGACGCGCAAGCGTATCGATGACCAGAACCTGTCGACGATCAGCGAGGTGTTGGAGAACACCACGGGCGTGACGATCAGCGAGGTGGCCGACGGCGGGCGCAATTTCTACTCTCGCGGATTCAAGATCACGAATATCCAGTACGACGGCGTGCCGCTGTCGCGCAGTTTCTATGCAGTGGGCAATAGCTTTACCGGCAGCACGGCGTATCTGGACCGGGTGGAGGTGTTCCGCGGCGCGCAGGGCCTGTTCGAAGGCGCGGGGCAGCCGGGCGGTTCGGTGAACCTGGTGCGCAAGCGCCCTACCGCCGAGACGCAGGTGTTGATGGAGGCGCGCGCGGGCTCGTGGGATCACGTGGGCGGCATGCTGGATGCGGGCGGGGCCTTGAACGCGGACGGCAGCCTGCGGGCGCGGGCGGTGCTGGATCTGGATTCCAAGGGTTCGTTCATTGACGTGGTGAAGGAGCGCAACACCAATCTGTACGTCGCGCTGGATTACGACCTGTCGCCCAGCACGACGGTGGGCGCGGGCGTGCTGGTGTCGCGCCTGCGGTCTACGCCGTTCTTCGGCGGCTTGCCGCGTTATAGCGATGGCAGTTCGCTGGGGTTGAAGCGGTCGACCTTTCTGGGCGCGGACTGGAATCAGTGGGACCGGGACGAGACGCAGCTGTTCGCGGACCTGACGCACCGCTTCAACAGCGATTGGCGTGTGAACGTGGCGGCCACCTACGTGAAGGAGAAGAGCCTGACCTCGGCGCTGGACGCGACGGGCGCGGTGGACCCGGTGACCTTGATGGGGCCGATGCGCAACGCGTGGAATTACGACAAGTCGGCGGAGCACATCGGTTTTGATGCGAATGTGAACGGGCGCTTCACGGTGCTGGGCATGGCGCAGGACCTGACGGTGGGCGTGAGCCTGTCGCGGCTGACGTCGACGGATCGCATCGAGTACGCGTCCAACTATCTGCCGCTGGATGTGTTCCATCCCAATCCGCATGTGCCCAAGCCAGACAGCTTTCCGGATTCTCAGCGCACGTCGCGCTATGAGCCGCATGTGCAGAAAGGCATCTATGCGCAGTTGCGCAGCAGCCTGACGGAAGACCTGACTCTTGTGTCGGGCGGGCGCTTCAGTTGGTTCGAAAGCCGCTACACCACGCAGGCCGCGACGTGGGACGACGTCAGCACCGCCAAGGCCAGCGCGGAGTTCACGCCCATGGTGGGGCTGGTCTACGCGTTGACGCCGCAGTGGTCGGCCTACGCCAGCTATGCGGATATCTTCGAGCCGCAAACGGCCACCACGCTGGACGGCAGCATCTTGAAACCCATCGTCGGCGCGAACTACGAAGTGGGCGTGAAGGGCGAGCTGATGGACGGCAAGCTGAACACGTCGTTCGCCCTGTACCGCATCGACCAGAAGAACCGCGCGGTGCAGGACTACGAGGCGGGGCCGGTGTGCAACGGCGGCTACTGCTCGCGCGCCGCGGGCAAGGTGCGCAGCCAGGGCTTTGAGACGGAGATGAGCGGCGAGCTGATGCGGGGCCTGCAAGTGGCGGCGGGCTATACCTTCAACAGCAACAAGTACCTGAGCGATCCGGACCGCGAAGGCCAGACTTTCAGCGAGGAAACGCCGCGGCACCTGTTGCGCCTGTGGAGCGAATACCGCTTGCCCGGCCAGTTGAACCGCCTGAGCGTGGGCGCGGGCGTGAATTGGCAGAGCGCGCTGACCAACAGCATCTCGAAGGTGCGCCGGCCGTCGTACAGCGTGTGGAACACCCGGGTCGCGTATGACGTGACGTCGAATTGGACGGCGGCGTTGAACGTGAACAATCTGTTCGACAAGGTGTATTACGAGTATCCGGGCTATGTCGAGAACCGCAACAACTACGGCGCGCCGCGCAGCGTGACGTTGACGTTGCGCGGGCGGTTCTAGTCGGGCGGCCGTCCGTTCTAGAATTTGTGGATCTTCCCGTACAAGATCCGCTTACCGCGCACCATGAACGTCAGCGACCGCCTAAAAGCCTGGGCCAAGCGCATTAAGCGCGACGGCCTGACGCTATGGTTTGCCGGCAAGCATGCCCACACGCCTTGGTACGCCAAGGCGCTGGGGCTGTTTGTCGTGGCCTACGCGCTCAGTCCCATTGATCTGATTCCCGACTTTATCCCTGTGTTGGGATACCTCGACGATGTGTTGCTATTGCCCGGCCTGATTTGGCTGGCCATCAAGCTGTTGCCGCTGGACGTGCTGAAGGAATGCCTGGATGCAGTCGCAGAGCAAGACGCCGCGCAGTCTGGGCGGGGCGGCGATGATCGTGTTGCTTTGGGCGGGGATAAGTATTGCGGCGGGGTTCTGGCTTGCGCGGTGCTTTCGATAGTGCACTGACCCCTTTCATTAGGGTGCCTTCCTCTCCTCCTCCTTTTCTTGCTTCTCCTTTTTCTCTCCATCGTAGTGAGATTTGATGGCGAGAAACATGCCCGTGCCCAACACGAAGAGTTTGAACGTACCGAAGATTACAGGGACCCAAAAATTCATTATTTCCTCAAAACGCCGCTTCAGCAGCTTCATTTACGACTCATGGCCGGGCAATACGCTCCCAATCGTACCTGCGCTATTCGCCAATCGACCGGATCAGTTTGGCCAAATTTCTAGTGATCAGTCTGTTCGCAGGTACGTTCCTGGTGACAACGCAACTTGCCGCGCCCAGGGCCCAATCGGTCTCAGCATCGCAGGCGGCGTGCGCGCGGTTTCGAAGTGATCGAGGATGCGCGCATCCTTGCAGAAAGGAAGGTTGCGCCTTCGGTCTTTGGTATAGACGAATGTGCCGTGTGAGATTGATGGTCCGGCATCAGCAGGAAGGTCCGGCGTGCGGCGGCGCGACGGTGTGGCTGGCCACGCAGACCGGCAGCTAAGCAAGCGGCGGGGCCGACGCGATATCATGGCCTGGCCTTTCCCCCGCCGGGATATTGCCTGGCTCTGCCTCTTGCAATGCCCCGTTCCTTCCCGCCTCGGACACAGGAACCCAGAACGATGCCGCTTTTCCCCACGCTTGCCCGCGTTAGCCTGCTTGCCCTTCTCGCCCCGGCGCTGGCACTTGCCCAGCCTGTCGAGCCGGATTTCGCCGCGCGCACCGCCGCGTTGGTGGAGCGCCATCGTGTGAATGTGGATGATTTGCTGGGCAACGCACGGCAGGAGGGAATGGCGCTGCTGGTGATTCCAACCCTGAACCTGGACGTCGGACCCCAGCGCGATTTCGAGGATGACGCGACGCGCGATCGCTTTGTGCGTCAGCGCAGCACGTTCGTGCACTGGAACCACCAGTCGGAGAAGGACACCGTGATCAGCGCCGGCGCGGGGGATCACAAGATGAATTCGGGCGACCCCGGGCCGCAATTCCAGACGGTGCGCGGCAAGCTGCTGTATCAGGTAATTCCGGTGTGGCCCGGCGAATACCGGCTCAACCGCATCACCTATCATCAGCCCCGCACCGAGCTGCCCGTAACGGTGCCGCCGCAGAGCGCCATGGAGCGGCTGAAGAAGATTGGCATTGCGACGCTGCATCGCACCGTGGACCGCGAGTTCAAAATGACCGCAGCCCAGCCGCAGTCGGGGCAGGACACCGATGACGGCCTGGGCAAAGGCTGCGAAGTGGTGTTGCGGGCCGGTGGCGGCTGCGACGAGGCGGCGCGGGAGGTGCGCTGGCGGCTCAACGGGGAGATCGCATCCAGTGCGGGATCGGCCGATGCCGTGTCCACGTCCGGCTTCAATGCCGAGCTGGTGTTCTCGCCGATAGCCGCCATCAAACTCGAAGCGGGGGAGGCGGTGCTGACGGATGGTTTCGTGTTGCCGGTGGAGCAGCCGGTCATGACGCCAAATTCGTGCGAGGACACATCCCTCGGCCCCGTTTGCACGATGGACTCACTGACCTTAATGCGCCTGCCCGGCAGCCTGGCAGATTTCCGTCAGGCGCCAAGCGCAAGCAGCTTCAAGCTGCCCCAGCTGGATGCGGCGCTGCGCGACCTGGTGTATCGGGCGCCCACGCTGTACTACCAACCGGAGTCCAAGGCGGCGCCTGACCTGATCCGTGCGGTGGGGACAGACTAGGATTCGAAAAGGAACAGAATGGACGGAAAGGAATTCGTTGCGAACTGGAGTGCGCTAAAGGCTGAGCTGTTGGCGGCCTTCATGGCGCCGGATGCGGCAAGCGCCGTTGCCGCCCAGATCCGGGAAATGGGCTTGTCTGCCGAGCAAACCGTTCAGTTGCGGAACGTTCTAAACACCGTTGTCAGAGACACGATGTACACGCTTCTGTTGGGTCTCGACGGAGAAGCCAGCATCGGGAACAGTCAACAGCAGTTCGCGATATCGGATGAAGACGGCAACGTGATCCAGGGCATAGAGGAAGCAGCGTGGGAGTGCTTCCATGGCGATACTGAAGGCTGACTAGCCGGGCGCGCACAGGCTTGCATCGAGACGGGTTTGCTTCGCTTAGCCTGTTTCGCGTTTCTCAGTAGAAATGCTGCACGCGATAACGCAGGCCGGTACTCTGTGCGGCCTTGAGGAGAAACACAGCGATGGGGATTGAATACAAGATCAAGTTTGCCGTTCCTGCCAACTACGATTCATCCGCGCTATTGAAGAAACTGCCCGATCCAATCGAAGATCCATCACTACCCGATATCTACAGCTACACGATCGAAGATGACGGGTTCTACTTCGTGGATCACCTCGTGAATCAGGCGGTTGCTTCATTTGCACTCAGGCGCTTCATCGATGAGGCGCTGATGTACTCGGAGCGTATCGAGATCGTTGAGCCATGAAGGCTTGAGTTCGGATAGAAGCGAACATTGGCAGTCATACGGAGTTGCGATGGCCGGCCCGCGGGCATCGACAGCGCGTGCAGTTATTTCTTTGCCGCCGGAGGACGATTGTCCTGCCGGTAAGTACGGTCGGGATTGATGACCACGCGCTTTGCCAAGGAATCCAGCTCCTTGCCGTGATAGAGATCCAGGCATTTCAGGAGATCGAACCGTATCCCTTTAATTTCTGCTTCGGCCAATGGGTTGTGATAATTGCGCGCTAGGTAGCGGTCGACTAGCGACTTGACCGCCTCAGGGCTTGCCTCCAGATCGTAGTAAGTCCAGTCCCGTAATGCGCTAACCGTACTTCCCGCATCAACGGCGGCATTCCTGTCATTCGCGTACGCGTCGGCATGTCGACCACGCCCGCTTCGCAAAAAGACTCCGCCCACAGCCCTATAAAATTCAGCAATCGTTTCCAGGCCCTTCCAGCATGGCACTTCCCCCAGAACCCTACCTTCCCCGCCGCATCGCCCCTATCGATACATGGCGAGTCGCCGGCCATGCCATCAAGGTCTATGGCATCCATCGCGATCCAAACCTGGCCGGCCCGATCTTTTCCGATACCGTTGCAACCTCTGTGCGCGCCGCCGTGCAAGACGTACTGGACGAGCATGCTGGTGACGAGCGCAGCCATGGCCTGGGATTCTGCATCGTGCACGTCGGGGAAGAGGCCGTCTGGCTGTTGGTGGATTGGTGGATGTCGGGCGGCATTGTGTGCCAGCGCATGTTGTCGGCGCCGCTGGCGCAGCCGGACAGCTTTTCCCTTGTCAACACACCGGCGCTGGCCTGCGTGTGGGAGCTGGTGATTACGGCGCACGAGCGCAATGCGTGGGTGCGGCACATGCTTACTGCTCATCCCGATGCGAACGCATATCTTGCAGACGTGCTGCCGCCGGGCCAATACTGAAGCTGGCGCTGCATCCTTCCCTTCTTGGAAAGACGCACGCGCCGGAAAATGTCCCTTGGCCGGCCGCTGACCCTTGGCCTCCCGGATACCCGCTACTGACCGGTCGTACCCCAAAAACTCAGCGCTTGTGCCTTGCCGGAATCCGTGTTTTTCTAGTGACGTGTGCCGCCCATTGGGGGATAGTCATGACAGCCGTTTCTCCGCAGAACCAGCGCTTTATGGTCAGTCATCTCAACGAAGATGACTTCGAGACGGGCGGGCTGCGCAGCTACTCGTCCTATCGGGACTTGGGAGTAGCAGCGGCCACCAATGGCATTGCCACCGCGCACGTGATTCGAATGGTCGCGCCGTTCTCAGAGAGCTTCAGCCAGCGGCACCATCACGATGTGCAGTTCCAGCTGATATACGTTCTTAAAGGCTGGTTTAGCAGCGAGTTCGAGGGCCAAGGCGTGCAGACCATGCGTGAAGGCTCGTGCTGGATACAGCCCCCCAATATCCGGCACACCGTCGTGGGATGGTCGGACGACTGTGAATTGCTTGAAGTCATTCTGCCAGCGCAACACGCTACCGTCGTTGACGAGTAGCGCCCTTCCAGAACCAAGTAACGAATCAGAAGCTGCCGGCGCACGGAGGGTAGCCGGATCAGCTGTTGTGGTCGTTAGGCGTTGTACGAGCTGGCTTGGTATTTCGTGCTCAGGAGCGCAAGCCTGCTTCTTTCTCGCAACGTACTCAGCAAATTCTTACCGGCTCATGGCATGCCGCGCGTGATGATCTAAGATCCTGCCAGAGTTTCGAGCCTTCGGCTCGGTGCGCTCAAACATGAAGAGGAAAAGAAGTCTCATGAGCAAGTCATTGCGTTTGTCTGAGAAATGGTTTCAGCGAGGGCTGTGGGTGGTCGCGCTGGTGTTCGCGAGCTTCTTGATCGGGCTTGGCGGAGCCGTGGTCGATGATCTGCCGCAGGTCGAGCGTCAGTTCTCGGTTGAAGACTTTATCGACAAGGCGGCTGTGGCGCCCTTGCGCGCGGAACTGACGCAGGCCGAACAGGCGGGCCGGAAAGCGGAGCGCGACCAAGAGCAGGCAGAGCTGAAGCTGCAAACCGCGAATCAGGCCAACGCGAATGCACGCGAGACTTTCGCCAACTGGCTGGCCACGCGTCATGCGACCAAGCAGCCGGACCAGGATGCTGAACTCATTGCGCGAACCAAGTCGCTGGATGCGCTCAAGACCAGCGTCGACAAGGCGCAGCAGCAGGTCGACGCGCAACAGCAGATCGCGCTGAATGCGCGTCAGGCGCAACAAGAGTTGCATCAGAAGATCGGTGTTTATGAAGAGGCCGCGCGTGAGAAGCTTTACGCGGAATACCGGCGCGTCGAACTTCGGGTGTTCCTGTACCGGCTTGCATTGACGCTGCCATTGCTGGTGGTGGCTGGCTGGCTCTTTGTGAAGAAGCGCAAGAGCACGTACTGGCCGTTTGTGTGGGGCTTTATTTTCTTCGCGTTGTTCGCATTCTTTGTGGAGCTCGTGCCCTATCTGCCCAGCTATGGCGGCTACGTGCGCTACATCGTGGGTATCGTGGTCACGGCATTGATTGGGCGCTACGCTATTCTTGCGCTCAACCGTTATCTTGCGCGGCAGCGGCTTGCCGAGGCGCAGCCTAATCAGGTGCGGCGTGAAGAGTTGAGCTATGACACGGCATTCGCCCGGCTCGCCAAGAATGTGTGCCCCGGTTGCGAGCGGCCTGTGGATCTGAAGGACCCGAAGATTGATTTTTGTTGCCACTGCGGCATCGGCCTGTTCGACCACTGCCGCGCTTGCGGTACGCGCAAGAGCGCGTTCTCGCGCTATTGCCATGCCTGCGGGTCTTCGGCCAAGCCGTCCGAGGATTCATCGGGCCCGGCGGCACCCGCGCAGGTGGTTGTTCAGTGATGTAGATCGCTGGTGGCGACCGATGCTGAGTTCGGTCGCCCTGGCGATCAACTACCCGGCGTCCGCGGAATAAGCCCCGCTTCCTGCAAGCGCCAGCGTGGAATCTGGTATTCATACGAGGCCGCTTCCAGCGTGTCGTATTGTTTGAACCAGGGGGCGACATGCTGGTCGATATCGGCGGGCAGCGTCGCCAGCCACGACGCCAATTCCTCTTGAGACGTCAGGGCGACGGACGCGCCGCTGGCAAAAGTGGGTTCGTCGACCAAGCCCTGCTCAGGCACCAGATAAGCGCGGCGGAACAGACGGCCTTTGTGCCAGACTTCCTGCGGCACATATACCGGCCATTCCCGCTCGTAAGGCACGGACGCGTACAAGGCCAACGAGACCAGCTGCCGGTTCTCAAACGATGCCTGGTAGCGAAGCAACTCTACGCCTTGCTCCACGTCACCCAGCGCACGCCATAGACAACGCTTGCGCTTCTTCTTCCAGCCTGCGAATGCGGGCTGCGGGCGCAACGTTTCCATGAAGCCTTTTTCGATCAGATCGAAATCCAGGGGCATATCGGTGTCCGGTGTTTTGGATGTGCGCCACATTCAACACGGATACGCCAGCCCACAGGTGGCAAATCATGACAAATGCAACGAAATCGGCGGAGCAGGCGGCTCCGCCTAAGACCAGACCAGCGCTCAGGTTGGCGCCGTCTCGTTGCCGTGCAGCGTCCTGAGCTTGCGCAGTTCCGGGAACCATCGCATCCACAGCCCTGCCACGGCGATGGTGCCCATGCCTCCGATCACCACGGCAGGAACCGCGCCAAACAGCTCTGCCGTCAGCCCGGACTCAAATTCTCCCAGCTGATTCGACGCGCCGATGAACAGCGTATTCACGGCGCTGACACGGCCCAGCATGTGATCGGGCGTATTCAGCTGCACCAGCGAAGAGCGCACCACCACGCTGACCGCATCTGCCGCGCCCAACAGCACCAGCGCGGCGACCGAAAGCGGTATGGACTTTGACAGGCCAAACACCGTTGTCGCCAAGCCGAACAGAATCAGCGAGCCGAACAGCAGGCGTCCCACGTGTTCGCCCAGGCTCAACCGGGCCAAGGTCAGCGACATCAGCGCCGCGCCGCAGGCGGGTGCGGCACGCAGGGCGCCCAGCGCCCATGGACCCGCGTCCAGGATGTCTTTGGCAAAGATGGGCAGCAAGGCGGTGGCTCCGCCCAGCAGCACCGCGAACAGGTCCAGCGACAAGGTACCCAGCAGCAAACGCCGCTGGAAGATAAAGGTGATGCCCGCGAACAAGGTGCGCCAGGTTGTGGGTTCTTTGGCGGGCGGTGCGCGCTGAATGACCAGCGTGGCAATCGACGCAAAGGCGGTCAGGTATAGCGCCGCCGCCACGCAATAAATCCACCCTGCTCCCAAGCCATAGCCAATGCCGCCCAGCGCCGGCCCGGCGATCTGCGCGATTTGTCCGCCGGAAGAAGCCAAGGCGGTCGCGCGGGGCAGCCACTCGCGCGGCACGACGGCCGGGATCAGCGTGGACAACGTGGGCGCTTCAAACGCCCGTGCCGAACTCATGATGATGATGGTGGCGTAGATCAAGGTCTTGCCGCCGACACCGTGCAGCGCAGCAATTGCCAGCACCAGCGTGGCCAGCGTTTCCAGCGCCATGCAGATGGCGACGATCTTGCGGCGGTCATAGCGGTCAGCCACGTGGCCCACCACCAGGGTGAGCGCTGCCATGGGCAGGAACTGCGCCAGACCAATCAGCCCCAGATCCATCGCGCTGCCGGACAGCGCGTAGATCTGCCAGCCCACCGCCACGGAGACGATCTGGAAAGCCAGCGACGCGCTGATGCGCGCGAACAGGAAATGCAGGAATGGGGGACTGGTAAGCGGACTGGGGGAGTCGGGGGCGGGCATGGGGGGCGTGCGCGACTGACGCGCGAACGGCGCCGGAATCGGCATTCTAGTAATAGCCAGCTGACGCGAAACTAAAGCGCCAGCTGGCGGTAGGGATTTTGCCGGAAGGCGGCGCGGTTTGGCGGGGTGGCCTAAGCGCCGATCGACACCAGTTCCGCGCCCTCGGTCACCTGGTCGCCCACGCTGTAGAACACCTCTTCGATCTTGCCGTCTGCGGTCGCAGAGATCGTGTGTTCCATCTTCATGGCTTCCATCACCAAGAGCGGCTGGCCTTTTTCCACGGTGTCGCCCGCCTTGACCGAGATCGAGATGATCTTGCCGGGCATCGGCGCTGTCAGGCCGCCGCCGTGCTCGCCCTGGGTGTCCTGGGCGTGCGCCAAGGGGTCGTACAGGTCCAGCACGTGCACGCCGTCGTCACCGAACACGTGGGCGCGGTCGGCATGCAGAACGACCGTGCCGGCGCTCTCATGGCCTTCCAGCGTGATGCGCAGTCCGTAAGCCAGATTCGGATTGGCGCTGGCATGGGCGCGCCACAGGAAGGGTTGCGGACCCGAACCGGAATCCAGCGTCCAGGCGCCGCCCTGGCGGGCGACGGTGACGCGGCGCGTTTCGCCGTTGTCCACCCATTGCAGATGACGATGGTATTGGTTGCCCAGGCGCCAGCCGTCGCGGGCATCCCACGGGTCGGACGGCCCCTTGGCTGGCGCCTGCGCGCCCGGTTGCGCCAGACCCTGGCGCACCAGCACGGCGGCCGAGGCCAGCGCCAGCGTCGCTGCGTTGGCGGCAGCGGGTTCCGGCAGCAGCGTTTCGCGTTGGCGTTCGATCAGACCGGTGTCCAGGTCGGCGGCCGCAAAGGCCGAGTCCTTCATCAGGCGCGACAGGAAGGCCACGTTGGTCTGCACGCCTACGGCCTGGGTTTGAGCCAGCGCTTGCAGCATGCGGGCGCGCGCCTGATCGCGGTCCGCGCCATGCACGATCAGCTTGGCGATCATGGGGTCGTAGAACGGGGTGATGGTGTCGCCCATGCGCACGCCGCCATCCACGCGGATATCGCCGTTGGCAAATGCCGTGTGAGGCGGCAGGCCCAGATAAGCCAAGGTGCCAATGGATGGCAGAAAGCCTTTCTCGGGATTCTCGGCGTAGATGCGCGCTTCGATGGCATGGCCGTTGATGCGCAGATCTTCCTGGCGAGCAGGCAGCGGCTGGCCAGCCGCCACGCGCAACTGCCATTCCACCAGGTCGTGTCCCGTGATCATTTCCGTGACGGGATGCTCGACCTGCAAGCGCGTATTCATTTCCATGAAGTAGAAGCGGCCGTCGGGTTCGGAAATGAACTCAACGGTGCCCGCGCCGACGTATCCCACGGCACGCGCGGCAGCAACTGCCGCTTCGCCCATGGCGCGGCGGCGCTCTTCCGTCATGCCGGGGGCCGGCGCTTCTTCAATGACTTTCTGGTGGCGGCGCTGCACCGAGCAATCGCGTTCGAACAGATAGACGCAGTTGCCATGCGTATCCGTAAACACCTGTATTTCAATGTGGCGCGGCTTTTGCAGATAGCGTTCGATCAGCACGCGGTCGTCGCCAAAGCTGGATGCGGCTTCACGTTGGCAGGACGCCAGGGCATCCAGGAACGCGCCAGACGATTCTACGACACGCATGCCCTTGCCGCCGCCGCCTGCGCTTGCCTTGATCAGCACGGGGTAGCCCATGGCGTCGGCCTGCGTCTTCAGGAATTGCGGGTCTTGGTTGTCGCCGTGGTAGCCGGGAACCAGCGGTACGCCGGCTTTTTCCATCAAGGTCTTGGCGGCTGATTTGCTGCCCATTGCGGCAATGGCGGATGCGGGCGGGCCAACGAAAGCAATACCGGCTTTTTCAGCGGCTTCGGCAAAGGCTTCGTTTTCCGATAGAAAACCGTAGCCGGGATGGATGGCGCCCGCGCCGGTATCCAGCGCGGCTTGCAGGATCGCGTCGCCGCGCAGGTAGCTGGCGCGCGGTTCCGAGCCACCGATGTAGACGGCCTGGTCGCAGGCGGCCACGTGGCGCGCATTGGCGTCCGCGTCCGAATACACCGCAACCGTGCGGATGCCCATCCGGCGGGCGGTAGCGGCAACGCGGCAGGCGATCTCGCCGCGGTTGGCAATCAGCAAAGTGTCGAACATGAATGTCATCCTGGCTGTAATTCTTCTTGATCTGCGGTGCAGCGAATGAAAGAGGGCTTCGCCTACATGCGGAAGACGCCGAACTTCGTGTCTTCGATGGGCGCATTCAGGGCGGCCGACAGCGCCAGGCCCAGCACGCGGCGCGTGTCTGCCGGCGCGATGATGCCGTCGTCCCACAGGCGCGCCGTGGCGTAGTACGGGTGACCTTCATGTTCGTACTGTTCGCGAATCGGCGTCTTGAACGCGTTCTCTTCGTCAGCCGACCACTTGCCGCCGCGGGCTTCGATGCCGTCGCGCTTGACCGTGGCCAAGACGCTGGCGGCTTGTTCGCCGCCCATCACCGAGATGCGGGCGTTGGGCCACATGAAGAGCATGCGCGGCGAATAGGCGCGGCCGCACATGCCGTAGTTGCCCGCGCCGAACGAACCGCCGATCAGCACGGTGAACTTCGGGACAGCGGCGGTGGCGACTGCCGTTACCATCTTGGCGCCGTGGCGCGCGATGCCTTCGTTTTCGTACTTGCGGCCCACCATGAAACCGGTGATGTTTTGTAGAAACACCAGCGGAATCTTGCGCTGCGCGCACAGTTCGATAAAGTGCGCGCCTTTTTGTGCGGACTCGGAAAACAGGATGCCGTTGTTGGCCACAATGCCAACAGGCATGCCTTGGATGTGCGCAAAGCCCGTCACCAGCGTGGGACCGAATCGCGCCTTGAACTCATCGAATTCCGAGCCGTCCACAATGCGCGCGATGACTTCACGCACGTCATAGGGCTTGCGCGTATCGGCGGGAATGATGCCGTTCAATTCGCTGGGATCAAAGCGCGGTTCGCGCACGGGAATCGTGGCCAGCGGCGCGGGCTTTTTGCGGTTCAGGCGTGCGACGGCATTGCGCGCCAATTGCAGCGCGTGCATGTCGTTGGCGGCCAGGTGATCCACCACGCCGGACAAGCGGGTGTGCACGTCGCCGCCGCCCAGATCTTCGGCGCTGACTTCTTCGCCGGTTGCGGCTTTAACGAGCGGCGGGCCGCCCAGAAAGATGGTGCCTTGGTTTTTGACGATGATGGACTCATCGCTCATGGCGGGCACATAGGCGCCGCCGGCGGTGCAGGAACCCATCACTACCGCGATCTGCGAGATACCTTGCGCAGACATCTGCGCCTGGTTGTAGAAGATGCGGCCGAAGTGTTCGCGGTCGGGGAATACTTCGTCTTGCTGCGGCAGGTTGGCGCCGCCCGAATCCACCAGATACACGCAGGGCAAATGGTTCTGCGCCGCGATCTCCTGCGCGCGCAAATGCTTTTTCACGGTCATCGGGTAGTACGTGCCGCCCTTGACCGTGGCGTCGTTGCACACGATGACGCACTCCGTGCCGGACACGCGGCCGATGCCGGTAATGACGCCCGCGCCCGGCGCATCGCCGTCATACATATCGTGTGCCGCCATCGGCGACAGTTCCAGGAACGGGGTGCCCGGATCGATCAGGTTTTCAACGCGGTCACGTGGCAGCAGCTTGCCGCGCGCCACGTGTTTGGCGCGTGCGGCTTCGCTTCCGCCCAGCGCGGTTTGCGCCAGTTTCTGATTCAGGTCATCCAGCTGCGCCTGCATGGCACGCGCATTGTCGGAGTAGTCCTGCGACCGCGGATTGATGCGGGATTCGATGATGGGCATGGGGTTCCACCCGTCCTGCTTGATTGGAAATTGAAGGCGCTCGTTGAGCGGTTTGTCTCGCTGCCCGGTGGGCCGGGCATGCTTGTAGATCTTGCTTGTATTGGTTTTCGTTGCGCCTTTCCTGCATCGCCCGCGGCCGACCCGCCGCAGTCAGTGCCATGCCGAAAAGGCGCAGCGAAAACCAGCTTGGAAGACGGGGGCAAACCCGGCTTCCAAGCCAGCCCCGGCCGTTAGACCATTTCGATTGCCATCGCCACGGCTTCGCCGCCGCCGATGCACAAGGTGGCCACGCCACGCTTGCCGCCGGTCTTGCGCAGCGCGCCAACCAGGGTGGCCATCAAACGAGCGCCGGAAGCGCCGATCGGGTGGCCCAGCGCGGTGGCGCCGCCATGGACGTTGACCTTGTCACGCGGCAACTTGAAGTCGGTCATGGCGGCCATGGTGACCACCGCGAAGGCTTCGTTGATTTCGTACAGGTCGACGTCTTCGGCTTTCCAGCCGGTCTTGGCGAACAGGTTCTTCAGCGCGCCCACGGGGGCGGTCGTGAACCAGCCCGGCTCTTGCGAGTGCTGGCTGTGGGCCACGATGCGGGCCAGCGGCTTCACGCCCAGCTTCTCGGCGGTAGAGGCGCGCATCAGCACCATGGCGGCGGCGCCGTCAGAGATCGACGACGAGTTGGCGGCGGTGATGGTGCCGTCTTTCTTGAACGCGGGTTTCAGCGTCGGGATTTTTTCCGGCATGGCCTTGGTGGGGGCCTCGTCGGTGTCGATCACGGTGTCGCCCTTGCGGCCGGCGACCGTCACAGGGGCGATTTCCCACTTGAAGGAACCGTCTTCGGTGGCGGCGCGGGCGCGGCGCAACGATTCCAGCGAAAACTCGTCTTGCTGCTCGCGGGTGAAGGAGTACTTGGCGGCGCAGTCTTCGGCGAATACGCCCATGGCCTTGCCCTTGTCGTAGGCGTCTTCCAGACCGTCCAACGCCATGTGGTCATACACGGTGTTGTGGCCGAAGCGGTAGCCTTGACGCGCCTTGAGCAGCAGGTACGGCGCGTTGCTCATGCTTTCCTGGCCGCCTGCGACGACGACTTCGGCGCTGCCGGCCATCAGCAGGTCATGGCCGAACATGGCGGCCTTCAGGCCCGAACCGCATACCTTGTGGATCGTGGTGCAAGCCACGCCCAACGGCAGGCCTGCGCCCAGCGCTGCCTGGCGGGCAGGCGCCTGGCCTTGGCCGGCTTGCAGCACGTTGCCCATGATGACTTCATCGACCTGCTCGGCCTTGATGCCGGCGCGTTCGATGGCGGCCTTGATGGCCACCGAGCCCAGCTCGTGCGCGGCCAGGCCGGACAAACTGCCCAGCATGCCGCCCATGGGCGTGCGGGCGACGGAAACGATAACGATGGGATCTGACATGACTAGCTCCTGTGAGGGTCGGGACAGCGTCTGGGTTACGGAACTGCGCGGTTGCCCGAAGGGCGCGCCGGTCGCAGGCGTCTGTCCGTATCGTAAGGGAAAAATTCTTCAATTCGGCCTTGCGCCACATGGGCGCGGCAGGCTTGCCACCAATCCGCGTTCAACAGGTCGGCGTGATGGCGCATGAAGGCGCCGCGCACGCGCGCGTCGCCCAGCAGAAAGCGGCCGAATTCTTCGGGAAAAACATCATTCGGTCCAACGGCGTACCAGGGTTCGGACGCCAATTCCGCTTCTTCATTGGGGGCGGGTGGAATGCGCCGGAAATTCATCTCGGTCATGCGCTGGATTTCGTCGTAGTCATAAAAGACGACCCGGCCCAGGCGCGTTACGCCGAAGTTCTTATAAAGCATGTCGCCGGGGAAAATATTGGCGGCCGCCAATTGGCGGATCGCGTCCCCGTATTCACGTACGGCGGGGTCCAGCAGCGCGTCGGACGCCTGCTGTAGATAGATATTCAGCGGCGTCATCCGGCGTTCGATGTACACGTGGCGGATGACTACGGTATCGCCGGATTCTTCGATCAGGCTGGGCACGAGCCGGCGCAACTCTTCCAGCAGAGCGGGTGCGAACCGGCTGCGCGGCAGCGCCACCTGCGAATACTCCCAGGTATCGGCCATGCGGCCCACGCGGTCATGCAGCTTCACCATTTGGTACTTGCGGCGCACGGTGGCGTGGTCCATGCCGTCTTTGTCGATACGGTCCTTGATCAGCTTGAACACGTAGGGGTAGGACGGCAGGGTAAACACGCACATCACCATGCCCTTGATGCCGGGCGCGATGTCGAAGGCGTCGCGGGAATGCGCCAGATGGTGCAGGAAATCGCGGTAGAACAGCGTCTTGCCCTGCTTTTGCAGGCCGATCATGGTGTAGAGCTCGGCCTTGGGCTTGCGCGGCAACAGCGTCGCCAGGAAGTTCACGACCGCGGCCGGCGTTTCCATGTCGACCAGGAAATAGGCGCGCGTGAAGCTGAACAGCGTGCTCAGGTCGTCCGCACCCAAGAGCAACGCGTCCAGCGTGACCTGCCCCGCCGGATTGCGCGTCAGCGCCACGGCAAAGGGGTAGACGGTGGTCTGGTTGATCAGGCGGCCAACGATGTAGGCGCCCTTGTTGCGAAAGAACAGCGAACCCAGGGCGTGGATCTGGCAATCGCTGGCGATGCGGCGGCCTACGTGGCGCGGCAATAGCGTGCGCAGTTGCTTGACCGCTGCGCGTGCCAACAGGCGCGTATCGCGGGGCAGGTCTTCGTACGGCAGGGCCAGTCCAAAATCCGCCACCATGCGGATCAGGCTTTTTTCCAGCCCGTCGGTCGCGGGGTAGTACACCCGGTACGACGGCGTGCTGCTGTCCAGGTATTCCGTCGCGACGGCGGGCCGGACAAAGAGAAAGTCGTTGTGAAAATAGTCGCGGTGGAGCAGCCGGCACGACACCGAGTTAAAGAAGGTCTCGGCACATTCGGGCTGGCGGTGGTCGCCCAGCAGACCCACGAATTCCTGCTTGATGTGCTGCCAGTAAGTAGTCTGCGCGTCGGTCAGCGATGGCGCCGCAGTCCCATTGGCGCCGGGATTGCCCAGCGCGCCTTCGGGTCGGCCGCGCAGCACATTTTCCAACTGGGTCGCGCATTCGCGCACCCGCATGTCGTAGTACTCGATGCGCTCGCGTGACAGGTGCTGAATACCGTGCCAGTCGCCGGATTCAAACAGCGCCTTGGCGCGCTGCGCGCTGTAGCGGAACAGCGCGTAGTGCCGGTCAAACCCCGCCAGAATCAGCTGCGCGACGGCCAGCGGCGATGGCCCCGGAGCGGGGGCCTGCTCGATATGCTGGACATCAGAGGTGCGGATCATGGCGGCGCGGACCGGATGTGTGGATCAGGCGGTTTCGTTGAACAGTTCGCGGCCGATCAGCATGCGGCGGATTTCGCTGGTGCCGGCGCCAATCTCATACAGCTTGGCGTCGCGCCACAGGCGTCCCACCGGATAGTCGTTGATGTAGCCGTTGCCGCCCAGGATCTGCACGCCCTCGCCCGCCATCCACGTGGCTTTTTCAGCGGTGTACAAAATCAGCGCGGCGCAGTCCTTGCGCACTTGGCGCACGTGGTCGGTGCCCAGTTTGTCCAGGTTCTTGCCCACTTGATAGCAAAAGGACCGGCTGGCTTGCAGGGTGGTGTACAGGTCTGCCACCTTGCCTTGAATCAGCTGGAATTCGCCGATGGCCTGGCCGAATTGCTTGCGGTCGTGGATATAGGGTACGACCACGTCCATCACGGCCTGCATGATGCCCAGTGGTCCGCCCGACAGCACGGCCCGTTCGTAGTCCAGACCGCTCATCAGCACCCTGACGCCGCCGTTGACCTGGCCCAGCACGTTTTCTTCGGGGATCTCGCAGTCCTGGAAGACGAGTTCGCCGGTGTGGCTGCCGCGCATGCCCAGCTTGTCCAGCTTCTGCGCCACCGAAAAGCCCTTGAAGCCCTTTTCCACCAGAAACGCGGTGATGCCGCGCTGGTGCGCTTCGGGGTCGGTCTTGGCGTAGACGACGAGTGTGTCGGCGTCAGGACCATTGGTGATCCACATCTTGGTGCCGTTCAGCACGTAGCGGTCGCCCTTCTTTTCGGCGCGCAGCTTCATGCTGACCACATCGGAACCGGCGCCCGGCTCGCTCATGGCCAAGGCGCCCACGTGTTCGCCGGAAATCAGCTTGGGCAGGTACTTGGCTTTCTGGGCCGCCGTGCCGTTGCGGTTGATCTGGTTCACGCACAGATTGGAGTGCGCGCCGTAGGACAGGCCCACCGAGGCGCTGGCGCGCGAGATCTCTTCCATCACGACCATATGGGCCAGATAACCCATGTTGGCGCCGCCGTATTCCTCATCGGCCGTCATGCCCAGCACGCCAAGCTCGCCGAATTTGCGCCAGAGATCCATGGGGAACTGGTCGCTGCGGTCCACTTCGGCCGCGCGCGGCGCGATTTCAGCCTGCGCAAAATTGCGCACGGCGTCGCGCAGCATGTCCAGGTCTTCGCCTAAGTCGAAGTTGAGGCCGGGAAGATTCATCGATGTCTCCGTGATAGTAGGTACTCACATTCTTATAGGCGCTTGCGATTAACGCTGCGCTGCCACTTGTGGCTCATGATGCGCCGATCAACCATCGCTGCGCAATGATGCACCGCAAATATTACGTTTACGTAAACGTAAATTGGAGTCGGGTTATCCCTAGGGAAATGGTCACTCCCCAGAGAGTAACGATGAGTAATATTCCAGCCGATCCCTGAATCTTGCCTCTGTGCAACGGAGTTTGCCGTGCTTGAACTGACCAATCTGGACGAAATTGTGGCGCTGCGGCGTGACATCCACATGCACCCCGAACTCTGCTACGAAGAGCATCGGACGGCCAAGGTGGTCGCGGACACGCTGCGGGGCTGGGGCATCGAAACGCATACAGGCATCGCCAAGACCGGTGTGGTCGGCGTCATCAAGCGCGGTACGTCTGACCGGGCCATCATGCTGCGCGCCGATATGGATGCCCTGCCCATGCAGGAAGAAAACCAATTCGAGCACCGCTCGCGCCACGACGGCAAGATGCACGGCTGTGGCCACGACGGCCATACCGCCATGCTGCTGGCCGCGGCCCATCATCTGCAAACCGCTGGCGGCTTCGACGGCACCGTGTATCTGTGTTTTCAGCCGGCCGAAGAAGGCGGTGCAGGCGGCCGCGCGATGATTCAGGACGGACTGTTCACGCGTTTTCCTTGTGAAGCGGTTTTCGGGATGCACAACTGGCCGGGTCTGCCGGCCGGCTCCTTTGGCGTTTGCAGCGGCCCGATGATGGCAGCGGCCAATGGCTTCAAGATCACCGTCAAGGGCAAGGGCGGCCACGCCGCCGCGCCGCAGGATTGCAATGACCCGGTGCCTGCGCTGTTTGCCATCGGCCAATCGCTGCAAACCATTCTGACGCGCAGCAAGCGTCCGCTGGATGCCGCCGTGTTGTCGATCACGCAGGTGCAGGCTGGCGGCAGCGTCATCAACGTCATTCCGAATACGGCGTGGCTGGGTGGCTCGGTGCGCGCCTACCGCACGGAAGTGGTGGACCTGATTGAACGCCGCATGAACGAGATCGCCGGCAACATCGCCGCGGCCCACGGCTGCGAAGCCGACGTGTTCTTCGAGCGCCGCTACCCCGCGCTCGTCAACACCGTGGCCGAGACCGAATTCTGCATGGACGTCATGCGCGACGTCGTGGGCGAAGATCGCGCGCTGACGATCGAGCCTGCCATGGCGTCGGAAGACTTCGCCTTCCTGCTGCAAGAAAAACCCGGCTGCTATGTGTTCCTGGGCAATGGCGATGGCGAGCATCGCATGGCGGGCCACGGCCTGGGTCCTTGCATGCTGCACAACGCCAGCTATGACTTCAATGATTCTTTGATTCCGGCGGGCGCGTCGTACTGGGTTCGCCTGGCGCAACGCTACCTTGCGGCCTGATCGCCGCGCTCGCCTGATGTGCTTCACGTTTCACGCTTTACCAAACGCAGTGCTACGCAACATCACTAGGACAATATGAAAAAGAAGACATTGCTGATCAAGGCCGCGGGGGCGGCCCTGGCAATCATGGCAAGCGGCGCGATGGCCCAAAACTGGCCTGCCAAGCCCATCACTTTGGTTGTGCCCTACACCGCCGGCGGCAGCGCCGATGCAATCGGGCGCCGCCTGGGCGACGCGTTGCGCAAGGAAGCCAACGTTACCGTTATCGTTGAAAACAAGCCGGGCGCAGGCGCTTCGGTAGGCACCGATTTCGTGGCCCGCGCGCAGCCGGACGGCACGACTCTGTTGCTGGCTTCCACCAGCCCGCTGACCATCTTCCCGCATCTGGCCAAGACCAATTACGACCCGATGAAAGACCTGACGCCGGTGGCCAGCGTGGCCGTGGCGCCGGTTGCCATCGTTGCGACCAAGGCGCTGCCGGTCAAAGACTTTGCGGGCCTGGTGGAATACGCCAAGGCCAACCCGGACGGCGTGCGTTATGGCACGCCCGGCCAGGGCACCGTTGCCCATATCGGCATGGCCGCTGTGACGACGCAAACCGGCACCAAGATGCTGCACGTGCCTTACCGCGGCAACAGCCAGGCGCTGACCGACGGCCTGGGCGGCGTGATCGAACTGCTGGTGGTCAACAGCGACGTGGTGTTGCCGCATGTGGCAAACGGCGCGCTGCGGCCCCTGGCCGTGATGGCGCCGCAACGTCTGGCCGCGTGGCCGGATGTGCCGACGATGGCCGAGCTGAAGCTGCCGCAAGCGCAGTACTTCTCGAACTTCGGCATCTTCGCGCCCGCCAATTTGCCGCCGGCCGTGTCCCAGCCTTTGCAGGCCGCATTGGCCAAGGCCGTTGCCAGCCCCGAATTCCAGGAACTGCTGGCCAAGTCGTACCTGCAACCGGGTACGGCATCGGGTGATGCGTTTGTGAAGCAGGTTCAGGCCGAATTCACGAATAACGCCCGCATCATCAAAGAAGGCAACATCAAGGCCGAATAAGCCTGTCAGCAATGCGGAGGGTGTTGTGGCTGCGTCTGCTGCAATGCCCTTCCCGCATGACGGGCTTCGCGTGGAGGGGCGGCGTGATGGATGCGCCTTCCTCCGCGCGCATCCTACGTGCCGCGCGGTCCGAACATGATGACCAGCATGCCGGCCAGACACAGGCCCACGCCCAGCCAATCGCTCATGCTTGGCCGAACGCCGTCCACCGCCCACAGCCACAGCAACGCCATCCCGATGTACACGCCGCCATAGGCGGCGTAGACGCGGCCCGATGCGGTGGGATGCAAAGTCAGCAGCCACGCGAAGAGCGCGAGGCTCGCGGCCGCTGGCGCAAGCAGCCAGATGGAATGGCCTTTGCGCAGCCACAGATAAGGCAGATAGCAGCCGATGATTTCGGCCAGCGCCGTCAGGATGAATAACGCGACGGTTTGCAGGGCGCCCACTGGACCCGCCTTAAGGTTTCTGCGCCAGCAGCACGCGGCATTCGCGTTCCTGCTGTGCGATCTCTTGCAAAGTGTCTTCGATGTCGCGGCGTTGCTGTTCCAGCGTGGCGCGATGCTGTTCCAACACGCTCAAATACTGGCGCAACTGCACCTCGGTATCCCCCGGCCCGTCGTACATATCGATCAAGGTCAGGATTTCGGACAATTGCAGCCCTAAGCGCTTGCCGCGCAATGCCAGTTTCAGGCGCGTGCGGTCACGCGGCCCGAAGATGCGGTTGCGGCCCTCGCGCGCCGGGCTGACGATCCCCTGGTCTTCATAGAAGCGGATCGTGCGGGGCGTAACGTCGAACTCGCGGGAGAGTTCAGAGATGGTCCAGGTTGACGAGGGCATGCGGCGTGTGGCAGTTTACGTAAACGTAAATTATGATGACTTGACGTGAACGTCAAGCGTGGAGCGAGAGGCAATGAACCCGAACGAACAGAAGCTGCAATACCCCTGGGCAGATTTCCAGCCCGAAGCCGGCCATGCGCATGTCGTGGCGGACGGGGTGAAATGGATACGGATGCCGTTGCCATTCGCGCTGGATCATATCAACCTCTGGTTGCTGCGCGACAACATCGACGGCCGCGACGGCTGGACCATCGTGGACTGCGGCATCTCGCGCGACGAGGTCAAGACGCTATGGGAAGACGTCTTCAAGAACGAACTTGAAGGGTTGCCGGTTCTGCGCGTGCTGGTCACGCACATGCACCCCGACCACATCGGTCTGGCCTATTGGCTCTGTGAGCGTTGGAATGCCCGGTTGTGGATGACGATGACGGACTTCATGGTGGCATCGCTGTGGTCGTCGCGCCGTAGTCAGACGGGGGGCGGCCCGGGCGGGCAATCGGCGGTCGAGCATTTTGCCCGCCACGGTTTGACCGACCCTGACGCGCAAGAGCAGATCCGCCAGCGCGCCAATTATTTTCCGAACCTCGTACCCGCAGTGCCGGCGCATTACACGCGCATCATGCACGGCGATCAGGTCCGCATCGGCGGGCGCGACTGGCGCGTGATCGTCGGTTACGGCCATGCGCCGGAACACGCGTCCTTGTATTCGCCCGATGTGAACGTGGTGATCTCAGGCGACATGGTGCTGCCGCGCATTTCCACCAACGTCAGCGTGTTCGACTACGAGCCGGACGCCAACCCCCTGCCCTTGTATCTGCGTTCGCTGGACGGCTACGACGGCCTGCCGGACGACACCCTGGTGCTGCCTTCGCATGGCCGGCCGTTCAAGGGTTTGCACGAGCGCATCGCGCAACAGCACGAGCATCACCGCGACCGCCTGGCGGAAGTGCTGGAGGCTTGCGCGGCGGCGCCGCAATCAACCACCGATATCCTGCCCGTGTTGTTCAAGCGGAAGCTGGATTTGCATCAGCTGACATTCGCCATGGGCGAGGCGCTGGCGCATCTGCATGCCCTGTATTTCGATGGCAAATTGACGCGCGCGACGGGTGCGGATGGCATCGTGCGTTTCAGCGCGGCCTGATGCTCCTACCGCGTCGCCGTCGCCAGCTTCACCGCCAGTCCCACAAACACCAGCGCGGCGATGCGGTTCAACCAGCGCTTGGCCGTCACCGAGCGCTGGAGCAGTTCACCAAAGGCGCCTGAGAAGAACGCGATGGCGCCGAACACCAGCAAGGTCGACACCATGAATACCGCGCCCAGCTGCATGGTCTGGATGCCGACCGAACCTAGCGCGGGCGACGTGAACTGCGGCAGAAAGGCGAAGAAGAACAACAGCACTTTCGGGTTGGTCAGATTCATCACGATGCCGCGGCGGTACAGCGCGCTGGCTTTGAGCGGCTCGGGGCGCTTGCCGGTTTCGGACTCGACCGGGGCACGCAAGATCTGCCATGCCAGGTAAGCCAGATACGCGGCCCCTGCCAGTTTGAGCACGGTAAAGGCATGTGGCGACGCCGCGAACACGGCGGCAAGCCCTAGCGCCACGGCAGCGGTGTGGCCCAGCAAACCCGTGCACAGTCCAAGCACCACCAGCATTCCTGCCTTGCGTCCCCAGATTGCCGATTGCATCAGCACGAACAGATTGTCCGGCCCGGGAGTCAAGGCCAGCAGCACGGCAATGCCGAAGAATGCGATCAGGGTGTCAAAGGGCAGCATGGAGTTTGGTCTGGACGGGGCCGCGACAGGCAGCCGGAAATGGCATCATAAGGGCAAAGTCCGCTCGGCCGACGAGCGCTGCGGGCGTCCTGCGCCCACCTCTGGAGACACATAAACCATGGCCCAAGATGCCGCTCACGACCTTCCGCTTGATCAAGGTGCGCCGCAATTGAACGACAGCAAGTCCGACAGCGCATTGGAGTCCTGGCTGCTGGCTCGGCATAGCTGCCGGGCCTTCCTGCCTGAACCCGTGCCACGCGACACGATCGAACGCATTTTGACTCTGGCGGCGCGCACAGCGTCATGGTGCAACTGCCAACCCTGGCAGGTGGCGATTACCGAAGGCGCGGGCACAGAGCGGCTGCGCACTGCGCTGCAAACCCGAGCGGATCAAACCGGCTTCACGCCCGATTTCCCCTTTCCGCGCGAATACCGCAATGAATACCTGGCGCGTCGACGCGAATCAGGTTTCCAGCTGTACGGCGCGGTGGGCGTGGCGCGCGGCGATCGCGAAGCCTATCGCCGCCAGGAAATGCGCAATTTCCAGCTGTTCGACGCGCCGCATGTGGCCATCATTACGACGGACGAAGCGCTGGGCGAATACGGCGCCATGGACTGCGGCGGATATGTCGCCAACTTCCTGCTGGCGGCCCAGGCCAACGGCGTGGCCACCGTCGCGCAGGCTTCGCTGGCCATGTACCCGGAAGTGCTGCGCCAAGTGCTGGGCATTCCGGCAGACCGCCGAATTGTCTGCGGCATTTCGTTTGGATATGCGGATGCCGAACACCCGGCCAACAGCTACCGCACGCGCCGCGCCGAGCTGACTGAAACCGTGACCTGGGTCGGTGACTGAGGACAGCTTGCCCCGCGCCTGATATGGTTCACCCTGTCCGCCCTGGCCACGGCCTTGTTCATACTTAAGCAGTACCACTGAAGATGACCACCAAACACATCGATACGGTTTTGCAGCACGCGGGCACCGCCCCGTTCAATCCCGAAACCGGCACCGCGCCCGTGCCGCTGCCTCCGATGCGCGCCAGCACCGTGCGCTTCGAGAACCTCGCCGCGCTGGAACAGGCGCAACGCAGCAAAGCGGCTGGCGGGCGCGCCACCACCTACGGCCGCATGGGCATGGACACGCATGCCGCGCTGGAAGAAGTCTTCACGCAGCTGGAAGGTGGCACGCATTGCTACCTGGCATCCTCGGGCCTGTCGGCAATGACCATGGTCATGCTGGCCCTCTGCTCGGCAGGCGACCACGCCCTGATTTCAGACTGCGTGTATGGTCCGATGCGCGAGCTGGACGATGCGGTGCTCAGCCGTCTGAACATCGACATCACCTACTTCTCGGCTGACGAAGATCTTGAACCGCTGGTGCGCCCGAACACCAAGCTGCTGTATGTCGAGTCGCCCGGATCGCTGCTGTTCGAGATGCTGGACATGGGCGCCATGGCGGCATTCGCGCAAAGCCACAATCTGGTGCTGGCTACGGACAACACCTGGGGCTCGGGTTATATCTATCGTCCGCTGACGCTGGGCGCGCAAGTGTCGATCATTGCTGGCACCAAATATGTGGGCGGCCATTCCGATCTGATGCTGGGCGCGGTTGTCACCAATGATGAAGCCATCGCCCGCAAGCTGAACCGCACGCAGTATGCAATGGGGTACTCCATCAGCGCCGATGACGCGTGGCTGGCCTTGCGCGGCGTGCGGACCATGCCGATCCGCATGGCCCAACATTCGCGCCATGCTTTGCAAGTGTGTGAGTTTTTGAAGAGCCGTCCTGAAACGGTGCGGCTGTTCCATCCGGCATGGCCGGAAGATCCCGGCCATGCGCTGTGGCAACGTGATTGCACGGGGTCCAATGGCATGTTGTCCGTTGAACTGCGTCTGTCGCCCGCCGCAGCGCGTGAATTTGTCGACGCGCTGGTGCTGTTTGGCATCGGCTTCTCGTGGGGCGGCTACGAAAGCCTGGTGCAGCTGGTGTCGCCCAAGGACTTGTCCAAGCATGCCTATTGGGGCGAAGGCGAGAACGCGCTGGTCCGCCTGCACATCGGCTTGGAATCACCCGACGACATCATTGCCGATCTGACCCAGGCGCTGGATAAGGCGTCGGCGGTCCAAGGCTGATACGGCCTTAACGCGCGCGGCGCCTTCAGCGCGCCGCGCTGCGTATCCAGGCCCCGATGCGCGCAGCGATATCATCGCTGTTGTCGTCCATCATCGGCATATGTGAATTGCCCGCAATACCCATGTCGGCCAGACGCCATGTGTCCACGCGGCCGCCCTGCCGCGCAAGATCCCGGGCATAGTCCGCGCCGTTTGCGCACAGCTTTGTCCAGAGCGGCGTGGCGTCCAGATAATCGCCATAGACAAACAGGAACGGCTTGTCTGCCACGCAGGCGGCCTCGACCTGACTGGAAAAACCCGACGGTTCGATACCGATTACCCCGCGCACCAGATCGGGCCGGGCATGCAGCGCCCGGTAGGCCACTTCGCCGCCGTGGCTGTGGGCAATCACCAGGCACGGTCCAACCCGGTCCAGCACGGCGCAGAAGCCTTGCAAGGCGGCATCGTTGTTGCCCAGCCAGCGCGGCACGGCCAGCCGGATGAAGGTGTCGAATGCTGCGACCGGAAAACGTTGCCCCGCGAACGCGCGACGCGCCTCGAAATCCGCGGCGGCGCCAAACCTGAACAACGACCAGCTTTCTTCGGCGTTGCGGATGATGGGCGGCTCGGGCCAAACCTGCTCGAATGGCGCCCAGCCGGCGCGGCCGCGCTCCACGTTGTCCACGACATACACCGCATGGCCCTGGCGCAAAAAGTGCTGCACCCAGCCCGGCCGCCCATCGGGCGTCTGCTCCCACATCGTGCCCGTCATGCCGCCGCCATGCAGCAACACGATGGGCAGCGGATGCGCCAGCCGGGCCGGTATGAAGTACTGCACATAGGCCTGCTCGAAGTGATACAGGCCATTGGGGTCATAAGACAGCGACGCGCTTTGCGTGAAGGCGATCTCGCGCTTGGGCAGGCCGTCTATACGAACTGGCCTGCCCCCTGCATAGAAGCTGCCAAAGTCGGCCAGCGTCAATGCATTGCTCATTGCTTGACCAGCGGGCATTGGCTTTCCGACAGCGGCCAGACCAGCGTGTCGCCAGGAATGGTGCGCACGATGTTGTAGTAGTCCCAAGGCGCCTTGGATTGTTCCGGCGTCTTGACCTGCGCCAGCATCATGTCGCGCACGACCAGACCATCCGCGCGGATATGCGCATTCAGGCTGAAGGGATCATCGATAGGCAGCGACTTCATCTTGGCCATGACAGCGTCGGCATCCACCGTGCCCGCAGCCTTCACCGCTTGCAGATAGTGGCGCACAGAACTGTAGACGCCGGCTTGCAGGAAGGTGGGCGGACGTCCGACGCGGGCTTCGAACTTCTTGGTGAAGGCGCGCGTGCCGTCGTTCATGTCCCAATACGATGGCACGGTCAGATAGGTTTTCTGAGCAGCTTGCAGCCCAAGGCTGTGCACGTCGGTGATCAGCAACAGCATGGCCGCCAACTGCTGCGAGCCGCCTATGCCGAATTCCGCTGCCTGCTTGATGGCCGAGATAGTGTCGCCGCCTGCATTCGCAATGGCGATGATCTGCGCTTTGGACCCCTGCGCCTGCAATAAGAATGAGGCAAAGTCCGATGCGTTCAGCGGGTGAAACACGGTGCCGACCACTTCACCGCCGTTCGCGCGCACAACCGTTTCGGTGTCTGCCGCCAGTTGTTTGCCGAAGGCGTAATCGGACGCCAGAATGAACCAGCGTTTGTTGCCCTCATTGACGACGGCGGTGGCCGTGCCGCGCGACAACGCATACGTGGTGTAGGTCCACTGCACGCCATAAGGTGAGCATTGCGCCTGCGACAGCGCAGTCGTGCCGGGGCTGGAGAACAGCACCAGCTTCTTCTTTTCCCGTGCAATGCCTTGCACGGCGAGCGCGACCGACGAATTCGGCACGTCCACCACGACGTCCACGCCGTCAGTGTCATACCACTTGCGGACCATGCTGCTGCCGATGTCGGGACGATGCTGGTGGTCGCCTGACACGAGCGAGATCGGCTTGCCCAGCAGGGTGCCGCCCATTTCTTCGATAGCAAGCTTGGCGGCTTCCACCGATCCTTTGCCCGTGGCGTCGGCAGTGACGCCCGCCATGTCCGTCAGCACGCCGATCTTGACGCCGTCCGCCGAGTTGGCGTGGGAAGTGATGGCGCTGAACGCGAGGCATAGGCCCAGACCCAGGCCGACGCTCAACGCCGCGCGGCTGCGCAGGAATTGCTGTTTCATTTGTCTTCCACCCGTTTGATGCCGTCGATGCGGCGAATTCTTGTGGGGAAAGTGTAGCGTGGGCACCCTTAAAACGGCCCTAAATTTCAGCACCCATAAAGCACAACGCCCCGGCCAATGGCTCGGGGCGTTGTGCGGCGATGGCCGGCGCGGATTACTTGTTGCGTGCCATCGGAATCAATTGATTCACTTCTTTCAGTGCGCCTTCGTAGCTGTTGCCCGCCATGACCGGGGAGGTCATGAACTTGCCGCCAACGGCAAACGACGGCGTGCCGTCGATGCGGTAGGCCTCGGCCAGTTGAGTGGCGCGCTGCACTTGGGTTTGCACGCTGAACGAATCGAAGATCGAGTCGAACTTGGCGCGGTCCACGCCTTGCGACGCGGCCCACTCACCCATGGCCTTCTTGTCGAACAGGCGCTTGTGCTCGCCGTGGATGGCGGTGAAGAACTTGGCGTGCAGGTCCGGGCGCTCCAGCGCCAGGAACGTGTAGTACACCTGCTGCAACGGCTTCATGCCGGCGTTGAAGGCGATCGGCACTTGCTTCAACACAACGTCGGACGGGGCGGTCTTGACCCAGTCTTCAACCATGGGTTCCATGGCGGCGCAATGCGGGCAGGTGTAGGCAAAGAATTCCAGCACTTCCACTTTGCCCGGGGTATCCGACGGCAGCGGCGGGTTGATGGACACGTAGGCGGGCGCGCCTTGAGCGTGGCTCACGGGGGTGAAGAACGCCGTGGCGGTCAGTGCGGCCGCGGCCATGATGCGGATAATCTTGGGGGACAGCATGGATGAGAGGTTCCTGAGTAAAAAGTTACAGACAGGCTCGGGGCCGGATAAGTTCAAAAGTCATACGCCGCCAGCGCGTCTTATTGGCGTACGACGGCGGTTTCAATCTTGTTTTCGCCCAAGCGGCCGCGGGCGCGGTTCATGTCATCCAGCCGCGCGAACGGGCCGACCCTGACCCGATTGATGGGTTTTCCATTCACTTCGGCTTTGTGCACGGCAACCGGCAGCCCCAGCAGAATGATGCGTGCTTTCAACGATTCGGCATCATTTTCACCGCGGAAGGCCCCGGCTTGCAGGTAGTACGTACCTGTAGCTGCCGACGCAGTGGCGGTTGCAGCTTTAGGGGACGGAGCAGGGGTCGCAGCGGGAGCAGCTTTGGAGATGGGCGTTGGCGCCTGGCTGGGCGCGATGGCAACCTGCGCAGGCGCGGGCGCGGCTGCCGGCGCTTTGGATGTGGGCAAGGTGGCAATCAGCGCGCCCAGGTCATCCAGTTTGGCGGGCGTTTCGTCCGGCTTGGCGCTGGCTGTGCCCGTACCCGTGCCCGGCAACGGCGCGGGCGCCGTGGCCGTCGGGCCGGTGGGCGGCGCGCCTGCCGCCCCGTCGCGGCCGTACAGGCCCGCGTTGGGGTCTGGCGCCTGGCGCGGATCAGGCAGCTTGCCCGAGTCGTTGCCGCGGCTGGCGCGGTCCACGAAGGGCACGGGCGCCTTGGTGACATAAAACGCCACGGCAGCGGCCACGATCAGACCAATAAGCAGGCCGGCCAGCGCCCCGTACAGGGTGCTGCCGCTTTCGCCAGAGGAACGGCGGGTAGGTTTACGCTTGGTTGCCATGAACCGATGTTACATCCGCTCGGGCGCGGACACGCCCATCAGCTCCAGCCCGTTGGCCAGCACCTGACGCGTGGTTGCAGCCAGACGCAGGCGGGCCAGCTTCAGGGCCACGTCGTCGACCAGCACGCGTTCGTTGCCGTACCAGGCATGGAAGTCTGCGGCGCAGTCGCGCAGCCAGAACGCGATGTGGTGCGGCGACAGGTCTTGCGCAGCCAGCGCGACGACGTTGGGGAATTCAGCCAGGCGCTGCATCAGCGCGAATTCCGACGGGGCCGTCAGCAGCGCGGCATCGGCCTGTGCCACGTCGGCGGCAGGCATGGCGGCGTTGTTGATCACCGAGCAGATGCGCGCGTGGGCGTACTGGATGTAGTAAACCGGGTTCTCGTCGCTCTTGGACAGCGCCAGGTCCACGTCAAACACGAATTCCGTGTCGGCGCGCCGTTGAATCAGGAAGAAGCGGACGGCGTCGCGGCCCACCCAGTCGATCAGGTCGCGCATGGTCACGTAGCTGCCAGCGCGCTTGGAGATCTTGACCTCTTCGCCGCCGCGCATCACCTTGACCATCTTGTGCAGCACGTAGGACGGGTAGTCCTTGGGGATGCCCTCGCCCAGCGCTTGCAGGCCGGCGCGCACGCGGGCCACGGTGCCGTGGTGGTCGCTGCCCTGGATGTTCACCGCGCGATGGAAACCGCGCTCCCATTTGGCCTTGTGGTAGGCCACGTCCGGCACAAAATAGGTGTAGCCGCCTTCGCTTTTGCGCATGACGCGGTCTTTGTCGTCGCCCGTGCCCAGTTCGGTCGTGCGCAGCCACAGGGCGCCGCCTTCCTCGTAGGTGTGGCCGCCATCCACCAGCGCCTTGACGGTCGCTTCGACGCGGCCAGACGTATACAGCGAGCTTTCCAGGTAATAGTTGTCAAACGCCAGGCCAAAGGCTTGCAAGTCCAGGTCTTGTTCGCGGCGCAGGTAGGCCACGGCAAAGACGCGGATGTCGTCCAGGCTGTCGACGTTGCCGGTCGCGGTGACGGGGGCGCTGGCGCCAGCGCCTTCGGAAGCCGGGATGGTCTTGCCGTCCAGGAAGTCGCGCGCGATATCGGCGATGTAGTCGCCCTTGTAGCCGTCAGCCGGCCAATCGGGCGAGTCGGTCGTCAGGCCGCGGGCGCGGGCTTGCACGCTGATGGCCAGGTTTTCAATCTGGTTGCCCGCGTCGTTGTAGTAGTACTCGCGGGTCACGTCCCAGCCGCTGGCGTCATACAGGCGGCACAGCGCGTCGCCCAGCGCAGCTTGGCGGGCGTGGCCCACGTGTAGCGGGCCGGTCGGGTTGGCCGACACGAATTCGACCAGAATCTTCTCGCCATTGCGGGCGGCGCGGCCAAAAGCGGCGCCTTGTTCGGCCACGGTGGCGATGACGGCCTGGCGGGCTGCCGAGGTCACACGCAGATTGATAAAGCCGGGGCCGGCAATTTCAGCGCTCTCGACCAGATCGCGCGCGCCGGGCAACGCCAGCAGCGCGTCCACAATGGCCTGGGCCAGTTCGCGCGGGTTGCGGCCGGCCGGCTTGGCCAGTTGCATGGCCACGTTGGTGGCGACGTCGCCGTGCGCGGCAACCTTGGGACGCTCCAGAAGCACATTGGCTTGGGCGTCGGGAAGGCTCTGCGCAACGGCGGCCTGGATCAGGGAGATAAGCTGTTTTTGTTGCTCGGGGAGCATGGGCGTCTGGAGAGGTTCTGAGTGAGTGACGAAAGTGGTGATCAGCGGGCGCAGGCCGGGCCGGTCAATCCGCGTTGCGTGTCCGCAAACCGAAGCGAATCTGAAACCGCGCATGGCGCGGCGCTCGATCGGGCGCGATCAGCAACTGAACAGCGCTTTTGCCGGATTCCTGGCCGCCACAGATCCTGCTGTCACGGGAATCTTCAGAATGATAGTTGATTTGGCGGCCGGATCGGCAGGCGCGTTGCTCTCGCCGGTATGGGATGGGGCTGCCCGTCCCCGTAGCAGCGGGGCGGGGATCAGCAATAAAATCAGACAATTAGCCCCAACTGCCCCGGGCGCTCCGGCGCCAGTTGGCATCCCCGGAGCGTTGCGGTAGTGTGTATGTAACGTATTCATCGAAGGAGACCGCAATATGCTGATTACCTTTCACTCCAAGGTCGTGGCCGAGGTTCTGATGCTTTCCGACCACGCAGCGGGCATTTTGCAGGCGGCAGGCAAGTCTGTCGGAGACAAAATTCCGGAACGCGGCGTTTTCACGGTGGAACAGCTGGGACCGGCCATAAGCGGCATCGAGCGCGCGA
The DNA here is from genome assembly GCF_030864005.1 of Achromobacter seleniivolatilans. Classification (NCBI taxonomy): domain Bacteria; kingdom Pseudomonadati; phylum Pseudomonadota; class Betaproteobacteria; order Burkholderiales; family Alcaligenaceae; genus Achromobacter; species Achromobacter seleniivolatilans. The sequence goes on along the minus strand of NZ_CP132976.1, from coordinate 4,693,474 downwards.
TCGAAAACGCCCTGCATCCCGCCGACGATGATGACGATGATGACAAAGGTCCTGTAGCGCCGATGGCGCGGGCGGTCGGCTTGAAGGAACGCGCGTTCCCGCTGCTGGACATGATGCGTCAGTCCAAGGATGCGGGCGTCGAGGTCACCTGGGAAGCTTCGCGCGGCTGGTAGCCAATGTCGCCAGGCAGACAATCTGCCCGGCGTTTTTTGCCTACCCTTTGCGCCTAACGCCCTTACAAGGAATTACCTATGCGCTGCGACATCACTATTGTTTTCGACACCCGGCGTTCGCTGGACCTGACCGCCACCGTGGAAACGACTCCGCAGCGCCAAAGCCAGGCGCGCGACTGGTTCGACGGCGCCTGGGAAACCCTGGGCTGCGAACCGTTGCGCCCCAGCGGCAAGGTGCTGCTGCTGGACAAGGTGCTGGGGGTGGCCGACGCCCTGGGTTACGACACCCTCTCCACCGACGAAAAAGAAGCGCGGGAATTCGCGGAAAACCTGGCGCTGGCGCTGGAACGCCCGCGCATCACCGTGGATCTGCCCGGGCTTACCGTCGGCTACTGATTACCGTATCCCTGCTCGCATAAACGACTGCACGAATTGGCGTTGGAACAGTAGGAACGCAATCAGCAACGGCGCCGCCGACATCAAGGTGGCGGCGGTAATCACCGACCAATCAATCCCTTGATCGGTCGATGAAAACACCTGCAAACCCACGGTCAGCGGACGTGACTCGACCGAGTTCGTGATGATCAGCGGCCACAGGAAGTTATTCCAGTGGTGGCTGACCGACACCAGTCCGTATGCAACATAGATCGGCTTGGCCAGCGGCACATACACCTTCCACAGAATCTGCATGGCGTTCGCGCCTTCCATGCGCGCGGCTTCTTCAAGCTCGCGCGGCACCGTCTTGAAGGTCTGGCGCAACAAGAAGATGCCGAACGCCGACGCAAAATACGGCAGACCGATAGCGAACACCGTGTCGCGGATACCCAGCTGGCTCATCGAACGGTAGTTCTCCACCAGCAGCACATCCGGCATGATCATCAGCTGCAACAGCACCAGCATGAACATGAAATCGCGGCCGCGGAATTCGAAACGCGCGAACGCATAACCCGCCAGCGTCGACAGCACCAACTGCGCGGCCAGCACCATCGTGACCAGCAGGAAGGTGTTCAGGAAGTAGCGCGGGAATGGCGCTGCCTGCCAGGCGCGGGCAAAGTTATCCAGCGTCAGCGGCGCAAACAGGTCAAAGCGCGTTGCATAGGCGGGCGGATGAAACGCCGCCCACATTGCATAGGCCAGCGGCAGTATCCACAGCAGACCAAGCGCCCACGCGCCCAGGGTATCGAGCTTATCTTTCATTGATAGTGCGTCCTGCGGTCCAGCCAGCGGAACTTGAACAGCGCGGTCAGCGCCAGCACCACCAGCAACACAACGGTCAGCGTCGCGGCGTATGCCGTGTCCCAGAAACTGAAGCCCACTTGGTAGATGTAGTACAGCAGCAAGGTGCTGGCGTTATCCGGTCCGCCGCGCGTCATGACGACAACGTGGTCCACCAGCCGGAACGCGTTGATCAACGCATTGATCAGCACAAAGAGCGTGGTGGGCATCAAGAGCGGCCACAGAATGCGGCGAAAGTACTGCCAGCGCGAGGCGCCTTCCAGCATCGCCGCTTCGCGCAGCGATGGCGACACCGTCTGCAAGGCCGCCAGGTAGAAGATCATGAAGAAGCCTGACTCTTTCCACACCGTTACCAGCATCAGCGCGGGCAGCGCGGTCTCGCGGTTGCCCAGCCAATTGGGGCCGGGCGAGCCGAACCAACCCATCACCTGCGCAATCAACCCGTACTGCGGCGTATAGAAGAACAGCCAGATGTTGGCAACCGCCACCATCGGCAGCACGGTCGGCGTGAAATAGGCCATGCGCAAAAAGCCGCGCCCGCGCAAGTTGCGGTTCACCCACAGCGCCATGATCAGCGCTATGCCGATTGAGGTTGGGATCGTGCCCAGCGCAAACCACAGGTTGTTCCACAACGACTGCCAGAACACCGGGTCATCACGCATCACCGCATAATTTTCCAGGCCCACGAAACGCGCGGGCCGCGCGCCCTTGGGCGTGGAAAAAAAGCTGTGCCACAGCGTCGCCACTGCCGGGTAATGCGTGAACGCGGCGAGCAGCACGATGGCTGGCAGCAAGAGCAGCCAGCCATAAAGCGCGTGTAAAGAGCGGCTCATCGTGCTTGTCGGTTTACTTGTAGGAACGCAGGATGCGGTCAGCCTCAAGCTGTGCGCCGGTCAGCGCTTGCTGCGGCGTCTTCGAGCCCGTCAACGCCGCTTGCAACGCGTCGTTCAGGGTCTTGGTAACGCGCTGGTTCTCATGCGTGGAGAATTCCGCCACGCTCACTTCCAACTGGTCGCGGGCAACTGCGGCGGCGGGCACTTCCTGCGCGTACTTCTTCATCTTCTCGGTCTGCCAGGCGGCCGGCGTGACGGCCACATAACCCGTGGCGATGCTCCAGTCCGCTGCGCGTTCCGGGGTCGTGGCCCATTGCGCGAACTTCAGCGCGGCTTGCTGTTGTTCCGGCGTGCCGCTCTTGAAGATGTAGAAGTTGCCGCCGCCCGTGGGGCTGCCGCCGCGCTTTTGCTGCGGCATCATGGCCACGCCAAACGGGAAGTCAGCGTTCTTGCGGATGTTGGTCAGATTGCCGGTCGTGGTCCAGATGATCGCGGCCTTCTTTTCCAGGAAGTCCTTGGGCGTGGTGCCCCAGTCGATCGTGCCCGTCGGCATGATCTTGTGCTTGGCCGACAGGTCATGCCAGAACTGGGCGGCTTCCACCACCGCAGGCTTGTCCAGATAGACCTCGTTGCCGGCTTCGTTCATCAGGATCGCGCCGTTGGGCGTGGTCAGCGCCTGGAACAGCCAATAGGCAAAGGCGCCGCCCGACGGGATCTCGATGCCCCATTGCGTCGTGTTGCCCGAGGCGTCCTGCTTGGTCAGCTTCTTGCCGTAGTCGACGAGCTCGGCCCACGTTGCAGGCGCGCGTTCGGGGTCCAGGCCGGCAGCCTTGAACAGATCCTTGTTGTAGTACATGACGATGGTCGAACGCTGGAACGGCACGCCCCAGGTGTGGCCGCCCGAGCGGCTGTTCTGCATGAAGGCGTCATAGAATCCGCCCAGCCACTTCTTGTCGGCATCGCTCTTGGCCAGCGAATCAACCGGAACAATCGCGTCCTCGTCGATCAGCGTGAACATGTCGGTGGACAGCAGCACGGCCAGTTGCGGCGGCGTGCCGCCCTTGAGCGCCGTCAGCGCCTTGGCAATGGAGTCCTGATAGGAACCCGCATAGATCGGCTTGATCTTGATGTTGGGATTTTCTTTCTGGAAATCCGTCACCATGTCATCAACGATCTTGGTGATCGGGCCGCCGACAGCGACCGGGTAATAGAATTCGACTTCAACGGGCTTGGTCTGTGCCTGCACAGGCAGGGACAGGCAGGCGGCGGCCAGGCTGGCGGCCAGGGTCTTCAGTACGATGCGTCGCATGGTGCGTTTCCTTCCTGTGGATTGGGCGTCTTCTAGCGCCCGACGGTGTTGATGACCGCCGAATCGGCGGCAAAGAAATGTTGTTGCCCATCCGGCCAGGACAGGCGCAAAGCTTCGCCGGCGCGGGCGAGCAGATGGCCGCCAACCCGCACAGCGACGCCGCTCGTGTCGCCAACGCGGCACACCACAATGGAGTCCGCGCCGAAGTACTCCACGCTTTCCACGATGGCGGGAATGCCGTTGTCGTCGATACGCATATGTTCGGGGCGCACGCCCAGTTTCACGGCGCCTTCAGGCGCGCCCGCGATCGCAGGGCCTTGCGTGCCGGTGATCGTCGTCGCGCCCTGCTGGCTTGTCAGGCCAATCAGGTTCATGGGCGGGGTGCCAATAAAGCGCGCTGCGAATTCCGTGGCGGGGCGTGCGTACAGGCCTTCAGGCGTGTCGTGCTGTTCGATCTGTCCGCCGCGCAACAGCACTACCTGGTCGGCCATGCTCATGGCTTCGGTCTGATCGTGCGTCACGTAAACCATCGTGATGCCCAGGCTCTGCTGCAAGGCGCGTATTTCGCGCCGCATTTCATGGCGCAGCTGCGCATCCAGATTGGACAGCGGTTCATCCATCAGGCACACCGGGGCTTCAGAGATCACGGCGCGGCCCAAGGCGACCCGCTGCTGTTGTCCGCCCGACAGCTGTGACGGCTTGCGGTCCAGCAGATGGCCCAGGCCCAGCAGGCCAGCCACACGTTGCAGGCGGCGGTCGAAATCACGCGCTGGCTCTTTGCGCACTTTCAGGCCGAACAAAATGTTCTCGCGCACCGACAGATGCGGAAACAGCGCATACGACTGAAATACCATCGAGATGCGGCGCTTGGCGGGGGGCAATTGCGTCACGTCGCGATCGCCGATGTGGATGGTGCCCGAGGTGGGCGTGTCCAGTCCGGCGATCATGCGCAGCGTGGTCGACTTGCCGCAGCCCGAAGGGCCCAGCAACACCGTAAAGCTGCCAACCGGCACCGTGAAGCTGACGCCGTGGATCGCGGCCGCGTTGCCGTATTGTTTGGTGAGGTTATCCAGAACGATGGATGACATGCTGTCTCGACGATCTAATTGTTAGATCCGCATTGTTGCCTGTTATGAAAACCTTTTCATTGTGCAGCGCAAACATGACGGAGTTATGGCAAAGCGCCCTACTGATATTCCGAAACCGGCCCTAGCCGAAGGGATACGGACCGGGGTATTCCCCAATCACTGCGTGATGCGTGACCAGGTTCTTTCCCTGCCACCAGTGCAACTGATATCCCGGCGGTTCCATGATGTATTGCAAGGTCGGGCGCGGTCCCAGTTCCAATGCGAGCTGGTGCGCAGTGCCCGGACAAGTAGATGCAATCGTGCCGCCAAACCGCTGGAAGATGGTGCGATGCAGATGGCCGCAGAGCACGCGCTCCACATTGGGAAAACGAGACACAATGCGCTCCAGTTCCGGCGCGCCAGCCAACAGGCCAATCGCATCCATGTGTTCAATGCCCGTCAGGAATGGCGGATGGTGCATCAGCACCAGCGTGGGACGGTCGGGCTGCTCCGCCAGACGAGCAGCTAGCCAGTCGAGCCGGTCCTGACAGAGTTCGCCGTGGCTCTTCATCGGCACCACCGTGTCCAGCGCCAGCATACGCAACGGATAGCTCTCCACCGCGTATTGGATGAATGTGCCGCTGCCTTGCAGATAGCCGTGATCGGGGAATGCGTTGCGCAGTTGCGCGCGGTCGTCATGGTTGCCCGGCAGCAGAAAATACGGAATCTCCAGCGCCTGCAGATGTTCGCGCAGCGCCTGGTATTCCTGCGGGCGGCCAAGGTCTGTCAGGTCGCCCGTGATCAGCACGCAATCAGGGCGTGGGGTCAGCGCATTCAGTGCACGCACCGCAGGGCCCAGAAAAGCCGCCGGATCAATGATGCCGTAGGCCTTGTCGCCCGGGGTGCGCATATGCAGGTCGGTGATTTGAGCGATGAGCATGATACGTGTGGCTGGAATTAGAGGTCGTGTGAAGTAGCGATTAGCGGCGCACCGACGCTGCGGTGCCGCCGACGACGATGCAATGCGGCAGCCGGTTCGATTGCGGCGGCTGGCCATGAATCTGCGCAAGCAGGTTTGAGCAGGCGGTCTGCCCGATACCGTCGCTGGGTTGCGCTACCGTGGTCAGCGGCGGGGTCAGCAATGCGCCAAAACGCATGCCGTCAAACCCGCAAACCGAGATATCAGAGGGTACGGACAAGCCTAGTGCGACCAGGTCCGCAATGACGGCAGTGGCCAGCAGGTCGTTCGAACAAAACAAGGCGGTGGGCGCCTGCTTGCCGCGTAACGCGGCTTTCAGCGCGTCGGCGTCGCTACCCGTGTGCGAACTCATCGCGATGTGCTGCACGGTTTCCAGCCCCAGCTTCTTGGCGCAGGCTCGCGCGCCCATCAGCCGGCGGCGAGCGCGGTCAGATGCGGTCAGGGGGCCTGTGACCAGCGCGATGCGCCGGTGGCCCAGCGCCGCCAGATGCGCCACCATGTCGCTGGCCGCGGCGCGATTGTCGACAGAAGCAAAGGGATGCGTGGACGACTCGTTATAGACCAGCACATACGGCATGCCCGAGCTGTCCAGATCATCCAGCGTGGCGCTTTTGTTCACGTCGGCAACGGTCAGAATCAGACCATCGACCTGATGGTCCATCAGCCCTTGCACTGCCGCCGACTCGACGGCTGGGTCGTAGCCCGTCGCGGTCAGCATGACGCTGTAGCCGGACTCACGGGCGCGCCGCTCGGCGCCTTCAAAACACTCGGCGAAGACGGGGTTGGACAGCGTCGGCAAGATCAGCCCGATGGTGCGCGTGCTGCCTGAGCGCAGGCTGCGGCCAACCCGATTCGGCCGGAAGCCAGCGCGTTTGGCCACATTGCGGATGTGCGCCAAGGTATCGGGATGCACGATTTCCGGCTGGTTGAACGCGCGCGAAACCGTCGCCGGAGAGACCCCTGCTTTGCGGGCCACTTCGATGATGGAAAAGCGGGGAGACGGGCGCGTAGCCATATCCAAATTACTGTCTGTTTACTGAAAACGATTTCATCTTACAAGAGGAATATGACCTTTGTATTGCACGGGTTTGCGCTATGCTGATAGCGACGCAACAACAAAACGCCTAGGCGTGGCGCAGCAGGTTTACTCTGTAAATCAGGGTCTTTTCGGTGTTTTTACCAATTGACGCGGCGCGCACAATGGCAGGGATGGGCTCACTCGAACCATGCAGCAAAGATGCTGCGTTGCGGGATTGGGCAGATCCCCGGTCAAGGGGACCGGGTGCGGAGTTCAGCTGCCGCGCATGATGCGCGGCACCGGTAAAGAGGAAAGGATCATGTCTACTGCCTTAAACAGCCTTGGCGCGCTTGAAGCCGCGCACAAGCTGCAACGGCGTGAATTAACGGCGGTGCAATTGGTGCGTGCCTGCTTTGCGCGCATCGAGCAGCGCGAGAACACCGTCCATGCCTGGACGGCGCTGCAAAAGCAGGCCGCGCTGGATCACGCGGAAATTCTCGACAACGGCGCGTTGCGCGGTCCGTTGCATGGCCTGCCGATCGGCGTCAAAGACCTGTTCGATACCGTCGATCTCCCGACCCGCTACGGCTCCCCTATTTACGAACGTCACCGCCCCGGCCTGGATGCCGCCTCGGTCGCGCTGTGCCGCGCATCGGGTGCGATTGTCGTGGGTAAAACCGTGACGACCGAATTCGCCACCTATCAAGCCGGCCCCACCCGCAACCCGCGCAACGAAGCCTACACGCCGGGCGGGTCGTCCAGCGGCTCCGCGGCGGCGGTGGCTGATGAGATGGTGCCGTTCGCGTTGGGCTCACAAACCGCAGGCTCCATTATCCGTCCCGCGTCGTATTGCGGCATCGTGGGCTTCAAGCCCACCTTTGGCGCGATTCCTCGCGCGGGCGTTAAAAGCCTGGCGGAATCGTTGGACACCGTTGGCGGCTTTGCGCGCTCGGTGCAGGACGTGGCGCTGTTCGCCTCGGTCATGATGCGCGATCCGCGCATGCTGAATCTGGCCTATGAGGGCAAACCGCGTATCGGCATGTGCCGCACGCTGCAATGGCGCCACGCTCAAGCCGAAACCAAAGAAGCATTCGCGCAGGCCGCAGCAACGCTGTCACGCGCCGGCGCCGTGGTGGAAGAAGTGCCGCTGCCGTCTCAGGACTGCATGCTGGTGCAGTTGCACGCAGACATCATGGCGTTCGAGTCTTCGCAGTCGCTGGCATACGAACGGCTTGAGCACGCGTCGCAGCTCAGTCCCAAGATCCAGGCCATTCTTGAAGCCGGTTCGCAAATTACCGCGGAAGAACATATCCGGAACCTGGCCCGCGCCGAGGAATCCCGGGCCCGCGTGAACAGCTGGTTTCAGGACTTTGACGTGGTGCTGGCGCCTAGCGCCGCCGGCGAAGCGCCGTTCGCCGATCTGGGCACGGGTGATCCACAGTTTTCACGCGCTTGGACGCTGTTCGGCCTGCCCTGCCTTAACTTGCCGTTCGCAACCGGACCGCAAGGGTTGCCTGTGGGCCTGCAAGTGATTGGGCAGCGCTATGACGACCATCACACGCTGGCCGTCGCCGCATGGGTTCACGAACGCTTGCTGGCCGCCAATGCGCCCGATATTGGCGCGTCGGACATGTGGCCGCGCGGCTGATTACGCCGCGCATAAAGAGAAAGCCCGCCGGATAAAGGCGGGCTTTTTTTGCTATACAGGCGCTTCAAGATGCCGGTGTGCTCTTGGGGCCGGCAAGCCCATGTGACGGGCTTGCCTGTTTTAGCTCAATGCCGGTCTGCGGATCACGCAGTTTCAGCAGTTTCCTGTTCGGCGGCCGTAACGGCGCCCGAATTGATATGGCGGTTGACGGCGCTCAACACAGCCTGGAACGATGCCGTCACGATGTCGCGGTCGATGCCTACGCCAAAGCCCGTGCTGGACTCGCCGACGCGCAATTCCACATAGGAGGCGGCGCGCGTGCCGGTGCCGGTGCCGATGGCGTGCTCGTGATAGTCCATGATGCGCACGGGCACGTTCAGCGCGGCCACGAAGGCCGAGATCGCGCCATCGCCCTTGCCGGTCACAATGCGGCGTTCGCCGTTGTATTCAAGTTCGGCTTCGATGCTGAAGTGCTGGCCTTCGCCTGCCGACGGATTGCCGTCAATGCGGTGGCGGATCAGCTTCCACGGGGTCTTCTGTTCCAGGTACTCGCGGTTGAAGATCGTGTGCACGTCATCAGCGGTGACTTCGCGGCCGGTCTCGTCCGTCACGCGCTGGATGGCGCGGCTGAATTCGATTTGCAGGCGGCGCGGCAACACCAAGCCGTGTTCTTGTTCAAGCAGGTACGACACGCCGCCCTTGCCCGATTGGCTGTTCACGCGGATGACGGCGTCATAGCTGCGGCCGAGGTCGGCGGGGTCGATCGGCAAATACGGCACTTCCCAGACGGCATCGGCCTGTTGCAAGGCCAAGCCCTTCTTGATGGCGTCCTGGTGCGAACCAGAGAAAGCCGTAAAGACGAGGTCGCCGGCGTACGGGTGGCGCGGGTGCACGGGCAATTGGTTGCAGTATTCGGCGCAACGGCGCACTTCGTCGATGTCGGAAAAGTCCAGGCCGGGATGCACGCCCTGCGTGTAGAGGTTCAAGGCAAGGGTAACGAGGTCAACGTTGCCGGTGCGTTCGCCGCTGCCGAACAGGCAGCCTTCGATGCGGTCGGCGCCGGCCATCACAGCGAATTCGGCGGCAGCCACGGCGGTGCCGCGGTCGTTGTGCGGGTGCACGCTAAGCACGATGCTGTCGCGGCGGGCCAGGTTCTTGTGCATCCACTCGATCTGGTCGGCGTACAAGTTGGGGCTGGTGGCCTCGATCGTGGCGGGCAGGTTCAACACCATCTTGTGGTCGGGCGTGGGCTGCCATACGTCAGCTACGGCATCCGACACTTCAAGTGCAAATTCGGGTTCGGTCGTGCTGAAAACTTCGGGCGAGTACTCGTAGCTCCACTTGGTTTCGGGACGCTGCGACGTGTACTGCTTGATCAGGCGGGTGCCAGTGGTGGCGATGTTCTTGATCTCGTCCTTCGACATGTTGAACACGACCTTGCGGAAAGCCGGCGCGCAAGCGTTGTACATGTGGACGATGGCTTGCTTGGCGCCTGCGGCGGCTTCCACCGTGCGGCTGATCAGGTCTTCACGCGACTGGGTCAACACGATGATGGTCACATCATCGGGAATGCGCTTTTCGTCGATGAGCTTGCGCACGAAATCAAAATCGGTCTGCGAAGCCGAAGGGAAACCCACTTCGATTTCCTTGAAGCCGATCTTCACAAGCTGTTCGAAGAAGCGGACCTTGCGCTCGACGCTCATCGGCTCGATCAACGCCTGGTTGCCGTCGCGCAAATCCGTGCTCATCCAGATCGGCGCCTTGGTGATACGGCGGCTGGGCCAGGTGCGTTCGGAAAAGTCGCGGGTAAAGGGCGCGAAGGGGACGTATTTGGTGGCGGGGTTGGCAAGCATCATTACTACACCTCGATCGGTTTCTTGTGAATCCCGTGAGCATCAGGCTCATCAGCGCAAGCGGCCGGATAACGGACTTGTGCCAGGGTTTGCCGGATTCAACCGGCAGGATTCAGAGATAAAAAGGGGAAATCGCGTGTGGCAAACGTGGATGCCGAGCTACCACGGGACACTAGGCCCGGCAACCGATCGGTAGGTATAGCGATAGCGCGGCAATCGACAAGCAGCGAGCGCGCAGGCCGGCGACCGGAGCGGCGGAGCGTCCGGTGGCAATCGCGAGGGGGGTGCGGTGAGCGGCCATAGGTTGCTAGTCAAACATACTTTTCCGGCAAGCGCAAATGCTAATGCCGAAAAAGATATAAGGGCCGGAACAAGCTTCGTACGGATTCGTCCAGGCCGCTGAAGCGTTTCATGGGCAGCCTGGGGAGGCTCGAAACAAAACAGGCCGCCAAAGTTGGCGGCCTGCAAAAAAGATGCTGGTGAAGCGTGCCGTTAGCGGCCCGTGCCGCCGATGCGGGGCTCAACGTAGCGGTCCCCGCGCGTTTCGCCTCGGACTTCACTACGGGGCTCACGACGGCTTTCATCACGCGGATCACGAGACGGCCGGCTGGCAGACGCGTCCAGAATCTGCGCCTGATCGGCCACCATTTCGATCTTAGCGATGCGATTGTGGCGAATTTCAGACAAAGAGCGGCGCAAGTCGCCTACAGTGAAGGGCTCCTGGCGGTCGCCCCAGGTCCAACGCAGTACGCCCAGCGACTCTTCAGACAGGTTCGGGGCCAGATTGGCCAGCACGTCAGTGCCAACCGGCGTTGCGCTGCCGGCGGCCAGGCTGGCGCTAAACCATGCGCGCACCGAGAAAAACACGATCAGCGACCAGATGCCGGCGGCGACCCACCAGATGTAGGGCGCGACCTTCTGCACCATGTCCATGGTCGGCTGACCCAGGGAATGGAGGAAGTCGTAATTCATGCGCTTGCCGAAATCCAGTATCCAGGAGGCGACCAGATACCAAAGAACGAGGGCGACAGCGATGACTATCGCGCGCACAACGAGTCGGGGAAGCGCCAGTTTGAGCAGGGTCTGACCGATTAGTCGGCAGTCCTGGCGAACGCTTGCGGGCGAAGTCAGATTCATCATGCAAAATATTGTACCTATGACCCGTCCAATTTTAGAACTGCGACCTGGCCAGCACCTGACGCTGACGCCGCAACTGCAACAATCCATTCGATTGTTGCAGCTGTCTACGCTCGACCTTGAGGCGGAGATCTCGCAAGTCCTCGCGGACAATCCCCTGCTTGAACGGGACGACGAGACCCCCGCCGCAGAAGCGCAAGCGGAATCCGAACGCGAATCCTCGGTGCAGGATGACGAACCCGCCGCCGAGCGCGAGTCTCCGGTTGACGAGATGCCGGGGTCGGGCGGGGTGTATTCCGATGATGATTCCAGCCTGCCCGAGGCGGCCCGCCCAGACACATTGCGTGAATATCTGCTTGGCCAGCTGGTTCTGACCCGGGCAGCGCCCCGAGACGCCGCGCTGGCGTCCTTGCTGATCGATGAGCTGGACGAAAACGGCTACCTCGGTTCGCCTTTGGACGAAATATTGAGCTGGCTGCCCGCCGAACTGGAGCCGGACATCGATGAATTGCGCGCGGCTTTGTCGCTGCTGCAATCATTTGATCCCGTGGGTATCGGCGCTCGTGACATGGCCGAATGCCTGCTGTTGCAACTGCGCAACCCAGATCTCACCCGCTTGCCCGAGGCGGCTGACCCCGCTGTGCTGGCCTGCGCCCGGGTGGTGTGCGCGCAGCACTTGCCTTTGCTGGCGACGGGCAATGCCGCTCGCCTCTGTGCCGCCGTGGGCTGTGACGAAGCGACGTGGCGCGTGGCTCATTCCTTGATTCTGCGGCTGGAACCGCGTCCAGGGCGCGCCTGGACCGTGCCAGCAGCCGACTACGCGGTGCCGGACGTCATTGTGAGGAAGACCCGCCGGGGATGGCAGGTGACACTTAACAGCGCTGCCGTGCCGCGTTTGCAGATCAACGGGCTGTATGCGCAGATGCTGGGCAACCAGAAAGAGTCGGCGCACGCCGGCCTGCAATCCCAGTTGCAGCAAGCCAAATGGATGATCCGCAACGTCGAGCAGCGTTTCGACACGATCCTGCGCGTGGCGCAGGCCATTGTGGAACGGCAGACCGCCTTTTTCAGCCAAGGCCCCGTCGCAATGCGCCCCTTGATTCTGAAGGACATTGCGGGTGAACTCGGTATGCACGAATCGACCATTTCACGCGCTACAACGCAGAAGTACATGCTCACTCCGTTTGGTACGCTGGAGCTCAAGCGCTTCTTTGGAGCGGGCGTATCGACCGATGGCGGGGACGCGACGTCGGCCACTGCGGTGCAGACCTTCATCCGCCAAATGGTGGCGGACGAGAACCGGGCCAAGCCTTTGTCCGACAGCCAGATCATGCAGAAACTGGCTGATCAGGGGATAGTCATTGCCCGCCGCACGGTGGCAAAGTACCGCGAAGCGCTGCGGATTGCTCCGGCTACGTTGCGCAAGGCACAGGCCTCTGCCCGTTGAAATTAGGGACGACATTAGGAAATTTGTCCCTTTTTTTCAACCACTTGCGTGACAAATAAGTTGCAATTTTTTTTGCTGCCAAGGGCTTGCCAGTTCCCGAATAATTTTCGATAATCATTCGCATGTACATTTGCGTATGTAATGCCATCACCGAACGCCAAGTCCGCGCCAGCGTGGACGGTGGCGCAACGACGCTCTCCGACCTGCAATTCGAGCTGGGCGTAGCCACGTGCTGCGGCTGCTGCGCGGCCACCGCCGCCGAATACCTGCCGGGCGGCCGCTGCTCCAGCGTGTGCGACGTGCGCTCCATTGCCGTTCCGGTCAATGCTCCGCCCGCCATGGTTGAATCGGGGGCTTCGGCTGCCAACAGCAGCTTCCCCATTCCGCTGGTCGCCATCGCCTGAGCATTGCCCTCTTTTTCCGGCTCGCTGCCGTTGTGCAGCGGGCCGCGTCGTTTTATTCCCCACCGTGTTCTTGATTCCTAACCCGTCCTTGCCCGGGCCGATCGCTTGCGCGCTATCGCGGTAAACCGTTAGTCATCGGACTCTCTGAAGCGCAGAATGCAGGCTCTGCGCTGCATGCGTGGCGCGCCGTTTTCCGGGACTCTCGATGAAGGCTTCGTCAGCCGTATCCGCCGTTCTGCCTTCCAATGGTTCGCCCGGCATCAGCTGGGCGCCCATTGCGGCGTTCTGCTTCTTATGGAGTTCGGCGTTCGCAGCGGCCAAGATCGCGGTGCGGGACTGTCCCCCGCTGACCCTGCTTACCGTCCGCTTCCTGATCGCTGGTCTGTTGATGTTGGGTATTGCGGCAATAAGCCAGCGCGGCAGGTGGCCGCGCGGCCGCGATCTGGCGTCGCTGATTCTGCTGGGCGTGTTGAACAACGCGCTATACCTGGGCCTGAGCTGGATGGGCATGACGACCGTGTCGTCCGCATTCACCGCCGTACTCATCAGCACCAACCCGCTTCTGATCGGCGTGCTGGCCGGTCCGGTTTTGGGCGAACGCCTGAGCTGGCGCAAGCTGCTGGGGTTGTGCCTGGGGCTGGCCGGCGTGGCGCTGGTGCTGCGCTCCCGCTTGTTGGGGATGCAGGAGGACATGCATGGCACGCTGCTGGTGACTGGCGGTCTGGTGGCACTGGTGGCAGGCACCTTGCTCTACAAGCTCCTGAAGCCGTCTGCGGGCTTGTGGGCATCGACAGGCATTCAGTCTTTGGCCGCGGCAGTGGCTCTGCTTCCATTCGCGTTGCTGGGCGAAAACCAGAGCGATGCGCATCTGACGGCCAGCCTGATCGGCAGCATGCTCTACATGATTGTTGCGGTGTCGATGGGCGGTTATTACCTGTGGTTCATGATTCTGAGCCGAGCCAGCGCTACGTCCGCCAGTGCTCTGCACTTTTTGATGCCGCCACTGGGTTTGCTGTTTGGCTGGCTGGTGTTGCGTGAACCCGTATCGTGGCTGGATCTGCTGGGTATTGTGCCCATCGCGTTTGGCATCTGGCTGGCCACTCGTAAAGGGGAATAATCCGCTCGTCTTCGATGCGGCCTTTGATGTGCCGATTTTGGGTTGCCGATATGCAACGGCGCGGAAACAATGATTCTCGCATCCGTTTGGGCGCGTCAACATAGCCAGATCGCAGCGCATTGACGCTTTGCGCGTACGAATAACTCGGTACAGCCATCCGGCAGGCCGCATGCAGCCTGACTTGCGTGAGCAAGGCATCAAGTACGCATACTCATTCTCATTAGCTTGTCGCTTTCTTGTAGCGGTTCTAAAGCCGTTTACCAAATGCAGCGCAAGGCTAGGCGAGGCCTAGCGGCTGGTGTTAGTCTGCCGGGGTTGCGTACGCGCGGCATCGTGCGCTCCTTTGTCGCGATGTATTCGCGTCGCGCCTGACTGCAAGGAGTCCATTATGAAAGGCGACAAAACCGTCATCCAGTTTCTGAACAAGCAACTGACCAATGAACTGACGGCCATTAACCAATATTTCCTGCATGCCCGCATGCTGAATCATTGGGGCTTCGACAAGCTGGGCAAGCACGAGTACGAAGAGTCCATCGGCGAAATGAAGCATGCGGATCGTCTGATCTCGCGCATCTTCATGCTGGATGGCCTGCCCAACCTGCAAGATCTGCATAAGCTGCTGATCGGTGAAGACGTGCCGGAACTGCTGGCCTGTGATCTGAAGCTTGAGCAAGCGGCTCATGCCACGGTCGTGGAAGCCATTGCTTATTGCGAATCGGTGCGTGACTACGTTTCGCGCGATCTGTTCCAGGACATCCTGGACGATACCGAAGAGCACATCGATTATCTGGAAACGCAGATTGACCTGATCGACAAGGTCGGCATCCAGAATTATCTGCAAAGCCAGATTTCCGTGCCTGAGTAACAGGCGTAGCCGGACAGTAGAAAGGCGCCCTTTCCGGGGCGCCTTTTTCTTGTCTGGTCCGGCGTGAAAACCGCCGGCCGGAAAGCGGTAGTACTACCGCTGCATTACTGCGCCGCTGCATTACTGCGGACGGGCCGGGCATTCGGCCATGGTGCCCCACGCGCGGTTCGGCGCGCAGTACTTGTTCCGCGCATTCCATGAGCAGGACGGGCGGTCAAAGAAGCCTTGGGCGGCGCATTGGGCCAGCTCGCGCTTTAACGCGTCTTGCCAGCCTGGCGCACCAGGAGCCGGCGACGTATTGGGCGGCGGCGGCGGAGCTTGCACCATTTGTGGAGTGCCATAGCCGCTGGCCTGCGTCTGGCTGCCATTGACCGCCGTACCCGTACCGGGCACTTGCAGATCCAGCGTGCTGACGTCCGACGTGCCCGAGGGCAACGGCACTTCAGAGGCCGCCGCGATCTCGCGGGCTTGTTCGGGGCTGATGCGTTCGCGGGACAGTTTCACGGCGGGATCACTGACGGAGTCGAACAACGACACCGTATTGACCTGCCATTGACGGTCAGCGGGCTTGTCCGGCACGCCTAGCGTGCCATCGATGCGCGGCTGCGGCGGCTGCGCCACATAGGGGCGTCCGTTGGCATCCAGAACCGGCTGCTGTGACGCTGCTGCATCCTGCCCAGGAGCCGGTATGGCCGGGGGCGCATGCGCTACCAGCCAGTCGCCCAATTGAATCCCGCCCCAGGCCGACGCGCCAAGCGCGATCAGGAGCGTTGCGAATAATAAACGCCAAGACATTGCTACCCTCATCTGCCGTGCGGAACCCGAACGGGTTTACGCCTTGTCCCCGAAAACCTTACCGCCGTGCTCTCGCATGGCGTGGAATTTCACATCGGGATACAGTTCCTCGGCTACGCGCAACTGCGCAGGGGAACTGACCAAAAACGCCGCCGCATCGACCACATCATAGGCGATATGAGCCGCATTGGCATCCATGAACTTGCGCAATGCCTTTGGGTTTTCAGACGTAATCCAACGTGCCATTGTGTAGCGGGAAGGCAGCATCCGGGCGTCCGCGCCATACTCGGTCTTCAGGCGGTGGGCCACCACTTCAAACTGCAACTGGCCGATAGCGCCCAACAGCAACGAGCCGCCAGCAGCCACGGGACGGAACACCTGAATGGCGCCCTCTTCACCCAATTGGGTCAGGCCGGTACGCAGTTGTTTGGTGCGCAGCGGGTCTTTGACTTCGACGGCCTGGAACAGCTCGGGCGCGAAGAACGGCAAGCCGGTGAATTGCAGCGTCTCGCCTTCCGTCAGCACGTCGCCCAGTTGCAGCACGCCATGGTTGGGGATACCAATCACGTCGCCGGCATAGGCTTCGTCCAGCAGCTCGCGCCGTTGCGACAAGAAAGACACCACGTTATTCGGGCGCATTTCCTTGTTGGTGCGCGCGACCTTCAATCGCATGCCGCGCTCGAAACGGCCGGAGCTTACGCGTACAAAGGCGACGCGGTCGCGGTGGGCCGGGTCCATGTTGGCCTGCACCTTGAACACCACGCCGGTGAACTTGGGTTCTTCGGGCAGCACTTCGCGTTGCAGCGCGAGGCGCGGGCCGGGAGGCGGCGCGTGGTCAACCAGCGCGTCCAGCACTTCTTGCACGCCGAAGTTGTTGATGGCCGATCCGAAGAACACGGGCGTCTGCTTGCCCGCCAGAAACTGCTCGCGGTTGAACGCGGGCGCGGCTTCATTGATGAGCTCGATCTCGCCACTGGCCTGCTCGAATGCCGAGCCGTAACGACGGCCGATTTCGGGGTTGGTCAGGCCTTCGATAACGTCATCGTTGTCCGAGCGGCGTTCCTGCCCGGGGCGGAACACGCGCATGCGGTCGCGGCGGATGTCGAACACGCCGCCGAACGCCTTGCCCATGCCAACCGGCCACGAAAACGGCACGGCATCCATGCCCAGGTGGCCTTCGATTTCCGATAACAGTTCCAGCGGTTCGCGCACTTCGCGGTCCATCTTGTTGATGAACGTGATGATGGGCGTGTTGCGCGCGCGGCAAACTTGCAGCAGGCGGATGGTTTGCGGTTCGACGCCGTTTGCGGCATCGATCACCATCAGCGCGGCATCCACTGCCGTCAGCACCCGGTAGGTATCTTCAGAGAAGTCCTGGTGGCCCGGGGTGTCGAGCAGGTTGATGACGCAGTCGCGGTATTCCATCTGCATCACGGAAGACGCTACGGAAATGCCGCGCTGCTTTTCAATTTCCATCCAGTCGGACGAGGCATGGCGCGACGCTTTGCGCGCCTTCACGCTGCCGGCGATCTGAATCGCGCCTGCGAACAGCAACAGCTTTTCCGTCAACGTGGTTTTACCCGCGTCAGGGTGGGAAATGATGGCGAATGTTCGGCGCCGCGCAACTTCTTGAGGAATAGTCATGATCGGGGGATTTTATTCAACGCCGCATTTAATCCGGCGCGGTCCGGTGTCGTGCATGAAAAGCGAGGGGCACGCGCTGCTGCCAGCGCGTGCCCCTCGCATCATATTCAGGAATGGCGGCGGAACGACGCCAGGAACACGCCGGCCAGGATAAACAGCGAACCAAAGGTCCGGTTCATCCAGCGGATGTGTTTGACATCGCGCAGCATGCGCAGCACGCGCGCAGCCAACAGCGTGTACACGCCCATGGCCACCAGGTCGGTAAACGCCAGCGTGGCCGCCAGCGCCGCGTATTGCGAGGCCAGCGGCAATGCCGTGTCTACGAATTGCGGCACCACGGCCAAGAGGAACACCGTGCCTTTAGGGTTCATGGTGTTGATCAGGAAACCGCGCATGACCAGATCACGAATCGAAGCCCGCTTCGGATCGCCCGAATCGACCGCGACAGGCGCGGCGTCGGTGCGGATCTGACGCACGCCCAGATAGATCAGGTAGGCCACACCCAGATACTTGACCACATTGAAGGCCATTTCCGAGGTGGCAAGCACCGCGCCCAACCCGACGGCAACGACGACAAACTGGAACAGGATGCCCATGATGAGGCCCGCCGTGTTCCAGTAGCCGCGCGCAAATCCGTACTTGAGACCGGAAGACATGGCCGAAATCGCGCCCGCCCCGGGTGAGAACGAAATGGCCCAGGAGGCCAGGAAGAACGTCAACCAGGTAGATAAGGGCATGATGGCGCGGGTCCGTCGGTCGCAGGTATGGGTTAGGCGGTGATATTACTTGCTTCGGATTACTTGCTTAGCAATGCCGCGCGCGGGCCACCGGACGGGCGTCCCTGAGCGGGGCGGGAAGCCCCTTCAGGACGGCGCTGGCTTTGCTGCGGACGGCCTTCGCCACGGCCGGCGTGAGCCGGACGGTCTGCGGGCTTGCCGTCGCGCGGGCCGCCGTTGCCGCGGCCTTCGCCGCCAGCACGAGCCGGCGCCGGGGCGCGGCCGCCAGCGGCAGCGCGGGGTTGGCCGCCTTGAGCCGGGCGTGAACGCCCCGCGCCTGCATTGCCGCCACCGTTGCTACGGCCTGCATTGCCGCCGTTACCGCCACGGCCGCCGTTGCGATTGCCGCCGCGCGGGCTGCGCGCGTCTTCATCGCGCTCTTGGCGTTCGAAAGCGGCCGCGCTGGTGGGCGACGGGGTCCAGCCTTCCACGGGCTTGCGCTCGATCGTCTTCTTGATCAGGCGCTCGATGTCCTTCAACAGCTTGATTTCGCTGTTGTCGACCAGCGAGACCGCGGCGCCGGTGGCGCCTGCGCGGCCCGTGCGGCCGATACGGTGGACGTAGTCTTCCGGCACGTTGGGCAGTTCGAAGTTAACTACCTGGGGCAGTTGGTCGATATCCAGGCCACGGGCGGCGATATCAGTCGCAACCAGCACCGTTACCGTGGCGTCCTTGAAGCCTGCCAGCGCGCGCGTGCGGGCCGATTGGCTCTTGTTGCCGTGGATGGCGGCGGCGGTCAGGCCGTCCTTGACCAGCTTTTCAGCCAGGCGGTTCGCGCCGTGCTTGGTGCGGGTGAAAACCAGCACCTGATGCCAGCCGCTTTCACGGATGATGTGGCTGATCAGGTCGCGCTTGTGGTGCTGTTCCACCATGTGCACCGTCTGGGTGACCAGTTCGGTGGCGGTGTTGCGCGGGGTGACGGAAACTTCACCCGGGTTATTCAATACACCGCGAGCCAGGGTGCGGATCTCGTCGGAGAACGTGGCCGAGAACAGCAGGTTCTGGCGTTGCTTGGGCAGCAGCGCGAGAATCTTGCGGATGTCGCGGATGAAGCCCATGTCCAGCATGCGGTCGGCTTCGTCCAGCACCAGAATTTCAACGCCGGACAAGTCCACCGTTTTCTGGCCGCAGTGATCCAGCAAGCGGCCGGGCGTGGCCACCAGGATGTCCAGCGGCTTACGCAGCGCGGAAATCTGGGGATTGATGTTGACGCCGCCAAACATCACCATGGACGTCAGCGAGGTGTATTTGCCGTAGGTTTGCACCGATTCCGCAACCTGCGCGGTCAATTCACGCGTCGGGGTCAGAATCAGGCAGCGGGGGCGGCCGGGCTTACGCAGCTCGGGCTTTTGTTGCATCAGCAGATGCAGGATCGGCAATGTGAAGCCGGCGGTTTTGCCGGTGCCGGTCTGGGCGGCTGCGAGCAGGTCGCCGCCTTTCAGAACTTGCGGAATGGCCTGGGCTTGAATAGGCGTGGGTGCGGTGTAGCCGGTATCGGCAATAGCGCGCAACAGGGAATCAGCCAGCCCGAGGTCGGCAAAAGGGGAAGAGGTAGTCAAAACAACTCCAGCGGCAGCCCGTCGCTCAAGTTGAGAGACTCCAATCCAGGCGGACGAATAAGGAGAAAAGGGAAGCGCCCTGATGGGCGAAGCTTGGCAGCGAAGGGCCTAGCGAACGTGTGCAGATTGGCAAAGCACACGCCGCGATTGTAGCTGATGTCGCGGTGCAGCACCGGATCGATTTAATGGAATGGCAATATTCAGCAACAAATCGCAACCGGTATGAACGAATTAAGTGTTTTCCCTAGGCGGCTCTCCCTATAATTCGATCGCTTATATCCATTTCAAGAATAAAGGATCGCAATGAAAAAGTCGGCAATATTGGGGATCGTCGTGGTGCTGGGCGCAGCCTGGACTGGCGGGGCTTGGTACACGGGCCAAAAGGCCGAGGATTTCATTAAAAACGAAATCGCTGATGGCAACGTGCAGCTGAAGAAGGGCTTCGATAAGTGGGGCATCGCTTCGTCCATGGAGCTGCTGTCGTTTGAGCGCGGCGTTTTCTCGTCCACCGCGCACTATCGCGTCCGGCTCACGACTCCTGCTGCCCAAGGCAAGCCGGCGCAAGAGCGCGACGTGCTGTTCGTCGAGCATCTGAATCATGGCCCCTTCCCCCTGTCCAACCTGAAGGCCGGCAAGTTTGCGCCCGCCATGATGGCCAGCGACTTCGCGCTGGAAGAATCGCCTGCCGTGCAGGAATGGTTCACCGCCGCCAAGGGCGCCGTTCCTCTGTCGGGTCATTACAGCGTCAGCTACAGCAAGAACGTCAGCGGCACGTTTGACGTGGCTCCGGTGACTTTCGCCCAGGGCGATACCAAGCTGACCTTCACGGGTATGAAGGGCGACATCGATTACACGACCAGCAGCAAGCGTGCCGTGTTTGCGCTGAACTCCGATGGCCTGGACCTTTCCGGCCCGTCCGACACCAGCGACATCGTGAGCATGTCGATGAAGGGCATCGCCATCAACGGCGACCTGACGCAGAACGGCGATTCCATGTACCTGGGCAGCCAGAAGGTGGCGTTCAAGAACTGGACGATCACCTCCAAGGAACGTCCCCCGGTCCAGTTGAAGGACACCGCTATTGCCGTTGACTTGACGGAAGCGGGCGCGGCCATGGGCGCCAAGATGGTCCTGGACTTCGGCATGATCAATGTGCAGGACAAGGACATGGCCGGCCTGAAGCTGGCGATTGATTTGCAGAAGGTGGATGCCAAGGCATTCAAGGCAATCAATGCTGTCTATGAAGCCGCGTCGACCCGCATGCTGCAAAGCAAGGGCGCGCAGCAGACGCCTGAGTTCACGGACGAAGAAAAGCAGATCATGAAGACCAATGCCGAGCTGATTCTGGCCGGCAACCCGACCTTGGCCGTTGCCCCGCTGGAAGTGCGCACCGCCAACGGCAAGTCCACCTTCAATCTGAATCTGGACCTGACCAAGCCGGCGGCGATGGATGGCGACGCTTCGCAAATGCTGATGCAAGCCGTGCGCAAGCTGGATGCCAAGCTGGTGCTGTCCAAGGGCAACCTGGGCGACCTGATGGCGATCGAACCGCAGGTGCGCGGTGTGCCGGCCGAACAAGCCGCGCAAACCGCCAAGGGCCAGGTTGAAATGATCGGCACGATGGCAACCGCGATGGGCGTGGCCAAGGTTGAAAACGACAGCATCGTTTCCTACCTGAACTACGCTGACGGCCAAGTGGACTTCAACGGCAAGAAGATGCCGGTTGAACAGTTCCTGATGATGGTCATGAGCGGCGCCATGGGGCGCTAAGCAGCGCTAGTAAGATAGCCGCCTTGAACAGAGGCGCAGGCGGGCTGTGGCGCGAGAGTGTGCCGCGGCCCGTTTTCATTTAAGGGTGCGCCCGTGGGTCAGGTGGCGGCCATAACGGTAAACCAGGGGCATCATGAAGAAACGGGTGTGGGTAATCGTGGCGGTGCTGGCGTTGGGCGCGGCCTGGACGGGCACCGCCTGGTACACGGGGCAACAGGCGGAGATCCGGCTTGCGCAACAGGTCGAACGCATCAATGCAGACGTGGCGCATTTGGCCGAGAAGCTGGGTCTGACAGCGGCTGTAGAAACGATGTCGTTTGAGCGCGGCGTATTCACGTCCCGCGCGCGCTACGGCTTGAACGTCACGAAACGTGCAGAGGCGGGGCAACCCGCCAAGGAATCCAGGCTTGAGTTCCTGGCGCAGATTGAGCACGGTCCATTTCCCTGGTCCAGACTCTCTGCCGGAGACCTTGTGCCGGCCCTGGCGGCCACCCGCATTCAGGTTGAGCAGACGCCGGACTCTGAAGCGTGGTTCGCGGCGGCCAAGGGCGTGACGCCCATGCACGCCGAGATATTGGCCCGCTTTGGCGGCAATGTATCCGGCAATATGGAAATGGCGCCTGTTGAATACACCAAGGATGGCACCACCCTGAGTTTCTCCGGAATGACGGGTCAGGCCAGCCGCCAAGCAGGCGGCAAGGGTCTTGTGTTCTCGGTCGCGTCAGATCGCGCAACGTTTTCCGAACCCAACCCAAAGGGTGATCGTCGTCTGTCCATGCAAGCATTGGCAGTTGCCTATGATGCGTCCGTGTCTTCCGACGGCATCGAGAAAGAGGTCACGAAGGTAGCGATAAAGCAGTGGGATGTGGTGTCGGATAAGTCGGTATTCACGCTGAAGGACATCGCGCTGGCGATAGACACGAGCGAAGCCGCCACTAGCACGGATGGCAATCTGAGCCTGGATTTAGGCGGTATCAGCGTACGCAACAAGCATGTGGCGAAGGCGCGGCTTGTTGCGGGTATGCGCAACGTGGATATGAATTCGCTGAGGGCGTTCAGAGAATTCTACGAAGCGCGCGAAAAGGAAAAAGCGGCGGGCGTTGAGCGCGAACGAGGGCTGGGATCAGAGCTGGTGGGCATGTCGCACGTCGTGAAGTTTCTGTCGGCCAAGCCGGAATTTTCGTTGTCGTCGCTGGAGCTCGAAACGGCCAGCGGCGTTTCCACGTTGCAATTCGACGTCAAACTGGATTCACCGATGTTCTGGAACCGGTCGCTCGCCGGAATCCTGAAAGAACTGATTCAGAAGTTGAATGTGCGGCTGGCGATCTCAACGGACAATCTTGCGGATTTTCTGGCGGCGGACCTTCAGGTTGAAGGGGTGTCAGATGCCGAAGCGCTGAGTGAGGCCCGGAGACGTGTGGAAGACATGCGCGACCAGATGGTCCAGCGCGGTTGGGGCAAGATTGAACAGGGAAAATTCGTGGTGAACCTGGCCTACAGCGATGGGCAAGCTGACTTCAACGGCGAGCGGTTTCCTGTCGAAGAGTTGTTCGCAAAACTCGTTCTGGGCGCGAAATAATGCGCTGCGACGCCCATGCCAGTCATGGGCGTCGTCGAGCTGGCGGCCGAGTTCAGCCAGGCAGCGCGCCTGCCGCGACCTCGCCGTTGCGCAGCACCGCAACATGGAAGCGCTTGTCCGCCGCTTTCAAGATGTCTTCGGTGGGGTCGCCCTGCACCAGCAGCAGGTCTGCCACGTTGCCATTGGCGATGACGCCGTGCTGGTCCATCCCCATCAGGTCATGGCCGCGCGACGTGCCTGCGATAAGCGCATCAACAGGCGTCATGCCGAATTCCACCATGAAGGCCAATTCCATGGCGTTGTCGCCGTGCAGATTGAACGGCGTGCCCGCGTCCGTGCCCATCGCAATGCGTCCGCCCGCCTTGTAGTACATCTGGAATGATTCGCGGTGGCGCTGTTCGACGGCGCGCGCCTTTTCCACCGCGTACGCCGGGATGCCGTTGTCGGCGTTGGCAATGATGTTGCGCACCGCCGCGATGGTGGGCACCAGATAGGTTTGCGCTTCCAGCATTTCGCGTAGGCAATCGTCGTCCATGAAGATGCCGTGCTCGATGGAATCGATGCCGGCCCGCACAGCATTCAGAATGCCTTGCGTGCCCTGCGCGTGGCTGGCGGTGCTTTTTCTGAAGCGCTTGGCTTCGTGCACGCCCGCTTTCAATTCATCAAAGCTGTAGTGGGCATCCATGGGGCTGACGCCGGGTGTCATCACGCCGCCCGTTGCCATGATCTTCACCAGGTCGCAGCCGGCATGGACTTGTTCGCGCACGGCGCGCACCACGTCATCACAGCCGTCGGCGATGCGGCCGATACGGTTGCCGTGGCCGCCCGTCATGCAGATGATGCGGCCCGACGCTTTGATGGTGGGGCCGGGGAAAACGCCGCGTGCAATCGCGTCCCGCACGCCGAATTCCAGATAATCCTTACCGCCGCAATCGCGTAGCGCGGTAACGCCGCCGCGCAGGCTGGCCTGTGCATTCTCCAGCGCCGTCAGCGTGATCTGAGCGGGTCCCTGCTTGTTGAGCTGCGCATTGGGATCTGCACTGCCTGTATAGACCAGGTGAACATGGCAGTCCGCCAGACTGGGCAATAGCGTCAAGCCTGCGGTGTTGATCTTGATGCCGCTAAAGCCTTCGAATTCGCCAGCCGGCGCTACGCGCAAGATACGCTGGCCCTCGACCAGTACGCCGTGGTCACGCAATACCTTGCCCTTGCCATCAAAAATCTGGCCGCCAATGAAAAGGGTCTGTCGTGTCGCCGTCATGTCTCGCTCCGGTTTGCGCTTGAGGCCGTCAGCCCACCACGTCCAGGCCCTCCCGGGACATGGATTGCAGGCGGGGCATCAGGCCAAGCAGGTGTTGGCTGTATGGATGTTGCGGATGCTGGAAGAGCGTTTCGGTGTCTGCCACTTCCAGCAGTTCGCCGTAACGCATCACGCCCACCCGATCGCACATCTGGCGGATCACGGGCAGGTCGTGGCTGATGAACAGCATGGTCAGGCCCAGCTCTTCTTGCAGGTCTTTCAGCAGGTTCAGGATTTGCGCCTGGATGGATACGTCCAGCGCAGAGGTGGGTTCGTCACAGATCAGAAAGCGGGGGCGCGTGGCCAGCGCGCGCGCGATGCAGATGCGCTGGCGCTGGCCGCCCGAGAATTCATGCGGAAAGCGCTCGGCGGCGCGGTCGCCCAGGCCCACCACGTCCAGCAGATTGGCCACAATGCGCCGCGCCTCGGCTTCGCTTGAGGCCAGCTTATGAAAGCGGATGGGTTCGGCGATGATGTCCAGCACGCGCATGCGCGGGTTCAAGGACGAGAACGGATCTTGAAAGATCATCTGAATCTGGCGCCGGAACGGATTGAGCTGCTTTTCGCCCTTGAGCGCGGTCAGGTCAGTGCCGCCAAAATTGACCGAGCCTTCCGACGGTGTGTACAGCCCGGAGATCAGGCGCGCGACGGTGGACTTGCCCGAACCGGATTCGCCGACCAGCCCGAAAACTTCACCTTCGCCGATTGAGAAGTTCACGCGTTTTACCGCGTCCAGCGTGCGTTGGTTGCGCTTGAGCAATGCGGGCTTCAAGACAAAACGCATGCTCAGGTCGCGCACCTGCACCAGCGGGCCATCCGTGTGTGCGCCAAAGTCGCGCCGCTGGCCCAGCCAATGTGTGGCCAGATCGAGCGGCTGGGATGGCGTCTTGACGTCTTCGATATAGGTGACGAGGGGAAAGCGCTTGAGCTTGATGTCGGGGCGCGGCACGGCCGAGATCAGACTGCGGGTGTAGGGATGGTCGGGGTCGCCCAGAATCTTTGCGGTAGAACCCTGTTCAACCAGCTTGCCGTGATACAGCACTGCTACACGATCAGTCACTTCCGCGATCACGCCCATGTCGTGCGTGATGATGATCATGCCCACCTGCTCTTCGCGGCACAGCTTTTTAAGCAGCTCCAGAATCTGCGCCTGAATGGATACGTCCAGCGCCGTGGTGGGTTCGTCGGCAATGATGACTTCGGGCTCGCAGCACAGCGCCAGCGCAATCACCACGCGCTGACGCATGCCGCCTGAGAATTGGTGCGGGTATTGTTTGACGCGCAGTTCGGGCTGGTCGATGCCGACCTGAACCAATAGCTGTATTGCGCGTTTCTTGGCCTCAGCGTGCCCCAGATTCAAGTGCACCTGCATAGTCTCGACCAACTGGCTCTCGACCGTTTGCAGCGGGTCCAGCGAGGTCAACGGATCTTGAAAGATCATGCCGATGCGGCGGCCGCGCACTTTGCGTTTCTGCGCGGGCGTCAGGGTGTCGATGCGCTCGCCGTTCAACAGTACCGAGCCTGCCGCCAGGCGCCCGGGGGCTTCCAGCAATCCGATTACCGCATTGCCTATGGTTGACTTGCCGGCGCCGGATTCACCCACCACGCCCAGGATCTCGCCTTTTTCCAAAGCCAGCGATACGCCGTCCACGGCCACCAGCGTGCCGCGGCGGCTGGGAAATTCAATACGGATGTCTTCAATGTTCAACAGGGCCATGACGTCCTCAGCGCAGCTTGGGGTTGAGCGCGTCGCGCAGCCAGTCGCCCAGCAGGTTGACTGATAGCACCAGCGCCACCAGCGCAATGCCGGGGAAGATGGAAATCCACCACATGCCCGAGAACAAATAGCTGTTGCCGATGCGGATCAAGGTGCCCAGCGATGGCGCGGTGGGCGGCACGCCGACGCCCAGGAACGACAGCGTGGCTTCGGTGATGATCGCGATCGCCAGGTGAATGGTGGCAATGACCAGCACAGGGCCCATGACGTTGGGCAGGATGTGGCGGCGCAAAATCGTGATGGGGCCAATGCCGATCAGGCGCGCGGCTTGCACGTATTCCTTGTTGCGTTCGACCAGGGTGGAACCCCGCACCGTGCGGGCGTATTGCACCCACCCGGATATGCCGATAGCAAAGATCAGCACGTACAGCGCCAACTGATCATGCATGTCGCGCGGCAGCACGCCGCGAGCCACGCCGTCGATCAACAGTGCAACCAGAATGGCCGGAAACGACAGTTGGACATCCGCGATGCGCATGATGAAGCTGTCGATGCGGCCGCCGGCGTAACCGCTGATCAAACCTAACGAGACACCCAGCACCATCGAAAACAGAACCGAGGCAAAACCCACCAGCAGGGACACGCGCGATCCATACAGCACGGCTGAAAGAATGTCGCGGCCCTGGTCGTCAGTGCCCAGCAGAAAGTCAGCGCTGCCGCCCTCTTCCCAGGCTGGCGGCGTGTTGGCGTCCATGATGCTCAAGGAGGCCAGATCAAAGGGGTTGTGCGGCGCGATGATAGGCGCGAACAGCGCGCCCAGCAGAATGGCCAGCGTAACGATCGCGGCGATGATGGCGCCGGGCGAACGCTTGAAGCTGTGCCAGATGTCGCTGTCGGCCGCGCGGGCGAAGAAGGGAGCGATGCGAGCAATCATACGGATTCCTTTACTTGCTCTGCACGCGCAGACGCGGGTCTACGGCGAAGTACAGCAGGTCGACGACCAGATTGATGACCACAAACATGAAGGCAATCAAGACCAAATAGGCGGCCATGACCGGGATGTCCACCATGCTGATCGCCTGGATGAACAAGAGTCCCATGCCGGGCCATTGAAAGACGGTTTCCGTGATGATCGCGAATGCGATGATGGAACCCAGCTGCAGGCCGGTGATGGTGATGACGGGCACCAGCGTGTTTTTCAAGGCGTGGCGAAAGTTGATCAGCCGTTCGGGCAGACCGCGGGCCCGCGCAAACTTGATGAAGTCAGCGCGCAGCACTTCCAGCATCTCGGCGCGCACCAGCCGCATGATCAAGGTCATCTGAAATAACGCCAGCGTGATGGCCGGCATGATCAACGCCAGCCATCCTGACTTGGTGAGAAAGCCGGTGGTCCACCACCCTATGCTCACAACATCGCCGCGTCCGAAACTAGGCAGCCATCGCAACTGCACGCCAAAGACCAGAATCAGCAGAATGCCGATGAGGAAAGTCGGCAGCGAAATACCCGCAAGCGAGATCGCCATGAACGCCTTGGACAGAACGCCGTGGCGTTTGAGCGCGGTGTAGATACCCATCGGGATACCCAGCGCCAGCGCCATGACGGCAGAGACAAAAGACAGTTCCAGCGTGGCGGGCATGCGTTCTTCGAGCAGTTCGCTGACTGGCCTGCGCTGGCGGTAAGAGATACCGAAATCGCCTTGCACCGCATTGCCGACAAAACGTGCGAACTGCACGACAAAGGGATCGTCCAGGCCAAGCTCGCCGCGCAACTGCGCGCGTTGCTCGGGCGTGGTGTCTTGCCCGACCATGCTGGCGATCGGGTCGCCAACATACCGGAACATGGAGAACGCGATCAGCGCTACCGTCAACATCACCAGCACCGACTGGATAAGCCGTTGCGCAATAAAAGAAAGCATTATTGAGTGCCCTCGAATTCAGAAAACGCCGGGCCGCGTTCCCGGGCAAGGCCGGAAGCGGGGCTGGGCCGGGCGCGCCCGGATGGCGGGCGCCATCCGGGGCTCACATCAGCCAGGGTTACGGCAGGACGACGTCGCGCAGGTCAAGCACGTCGTCGGCGCGCTGGATGACCTTGATGTTGTCCTTCACACCCCACGACATGGGCTGCTGATGCAGCGGCAGGTAGCCGAAGTCTTTGCGCACGATCTCGAAGGCTTCCTTGATCATGGCATTGCGCTTGGTCTGGTCTGTTTCCACACCGATCTTGTTGGTCAGATCGTCCACCGTCTTGTTGCAGTAACCACCCAGGTTGAATTGGCCGGCTGCGGTTTTGGCGTCGCGGCACGACGTCAGGTTCAAGAGCGCGTTGTGTGCGTCGGTGGAGCTGGGCGTCCAGCCCAACATGTACATGCTGGTCTGATTGCCGGCTTGCAGCAGGATCTTGCCGAAGTACTTAGACTTGGTCTGGGCCAGCAGGTTGATCTTGATGCCGACGCGGGCCAGCATGCCGGCCACCGCCTGGCAGACCTTTTCGTCATTGACGTAGCGGTCGTTCGGGCAGTCCATCGTGACCGTGAAGCCCTTCGGGTATCCCGCTTCGGCCAGCAGCTTCTTGGCGCGTTCGGGATCGGGCTTGTACGGCGCGCCGTAGGATTCGTCGTAGCCGTTGATGGCGGTGGCCACCAGCGAACCCAGCGGCTTGGCCGCGCCGCGCATGATCTTCTCGTTGATGGCCTTGGTGTCGACCGCCAGCACGACGGCTTCGCGCACCTTGGGATCTTTGAAGGGGTTCTTGCCCTTCACATCCGAGAACAGCAATTCGTCGCGGTCCTGGTCCATGCCAATGAAGATGGCGCGGGCTTCGGGTGCGGTCAGCGGTTTTACGCCCTTGGCGTCTTCCAGGCGCTTCCAGTCCTGAACGGGCACGGGTTGCACCAGGTCCATTTCGCCCGAGATCAGCGCGGCAACGCGTGTGGCTTCTTGCGTGATCGGCTGGAAGATGACCTCATCGACATTGGTCTTGATGTTCTTGTTCCAGTAGCCGTCATAGCGCTTGAGTACGGTCTTCACGTCAGGCTGGCGCGAAACCAGCATGAAGGGGCCAGTGCCGTTGGCGTTCAGGTTGGCGTAGTTGCCCTGGTTGTCGCCCTTGACGTTGGTGGCCTCGGTGGTCTTGTTCTTTTCGGCCCACGTCTTGCTCATGATGTACAAGAACACCCATTCACGCGGCAGGATGGGGTTCGGCGTGGGCGTGGTGACTTCAACGGTGTAGTCGTCCACCTTCTTGATGTCGGACGCTTTGGCGCCGTAGCCCTTCATGTCGGAGCCGGGCGTCAGGCTGCGCTTCCAGGAAAAGATCACGTCGTCCGCAGTGAAGGGCGAACCGTCGTGGAACTTCACATCCTTACGCAGCTTGAAGATCCACTTCGTGGGCTCGGGGTTTTCCCAGCTTTCGGCCAGTAGCGGAGTCAGTTTCAGGTTGCCGTCGTAGCCCGCCAGCGTTTCGTAGATATTGCCCTGGAAGCCCAGCGTGAACGTTTCGTTCAGCGCCATCGGGTCCATTGATGTGGCGTCGCCCTGATAGGACCAGTGGAAGGTCTTGGCCGAAGCGCCAGCGCTGAATGCCAGCGAGGCGGCGATGGCGGCGGCCAGCGCAGCTTGCTTTAGGTGAGGAAAAGTACGCATAGCCCTCATGCTCCGTGTGATGCGCGGATCGCGCGACAGAAGTGACAGGGCCCCGGCCCCATTAGGACGCGGGGCATGGCGTTGCTGCTTACGACGAAAGATGGTGTGGGGACGAGCGGCGCATGGCGCGAGAGGCGCACAGGCCGAAGATGGCGATGGCGGAAATCACTGCTGTGGACTTCGACTTCACGATAGACCCAACCCCTTGTGATTGTCATGGCGGGGACAGGCCCGCGCCGATGCAAAGCGAATCTTATAGATCGATTCGTTTAAGCGTCAATCGGTTTGGATTGGGGTTAGTACTTGCTTGCCGGCAAGCGTGAATGGTGCGTTTGGCGCGGCCTGCGGCGATGCGGCTCAGATCGCTTGTGGCGGTTCGCAGGCAAGGGTTTTCGCCAATTCCTGCACCACGTGCTTGCGGCGGTCGCTGTCTTCGTGGTGTTTGCCTAGCGCTGACCACTCGGGCCGGCTGCGCGCTTCTTTCAATGCGTCGGGCAAGGGGCCTTTGCGCCAGGCATCATCGTCTGGAAGCGCCAGCTTCAAGGGCTCGCGCGCGGCGTGGCCCCGGCGTTCCAGCGCATCAATCAGCTGGCGTTCACGCAGCGCCAGTAAACGCAGCACGGCATCGTCCACACTGATCTCACGCCAGCCGCGCAGCTTGCCTGCGACGCGTTTTCCCAGTTTTTCCACGCCCTGCCAGAGGCCGCCCGCCGCAGCTCCAATCAAGGTGCCTGTGCCCAGCGTGAGGCCAGCGCTGAACAGGTCCACAGCCGCGCCCGCCATGGCTCCGGCAGCAGCGCCCATGCCTACCTGCACGCCCATGTCCATGAGCGCCTGGGGGTGGAACAGATCCATGCTCCATCGCTCGCCTTGCAGCGGCAAGGTGTCTTCGGTGAAGTCGGAGGGTTTGAAGTTGTAGAGCGCGAGCAAGGCGGTCACGCAGGCCTGTTCACGCTGGCGTACTTTTTCGCGCAATTGGTTCGATGCGGCAGCCAGCGCGTCGTCGTTGCTGGGACTGGAAAGATGGAGCGCCGCGACGTCGATCAGCAGATCGGCCAGCAGTTCGTAGGCGGCAGCATGGCGCGCCTGCCGTTGGGCGCTCAGGCTTTCGGACAGCCGGTTCAGCGTGGCGGCGTGCCGGTCCAGCAGGACGCCGAGTTTGGCGTAGAGCTGTTGTTCGCCATCCAGCGCGGGTGCGACGGTGTCGAATTCCACAACGGCATGCAGGCCCAGCCGCGCCATGGCGGCGCGCCATTCATCTGCCCGATGGGCAGGCGCGTTCACGAAATTCAGTACCGGCAGCAAGGGGCGGCCGCAAGCCGCAAGAATGGCCAGTTCATCGCGATGTTTGCCCAGCACCGGATCGCGCGCGTCGATGACATACAGCGCGGCATCGCAATCCAGCATTTTCGTCAGGACGCGGGCTTCCTGTTCGTAGCGGCCATGCGCTTCGGGCGTATCCAGAAAACGGCGGATGCGCGAAGGGCCATCCAGGCGTTCGTCCGGGCGGGCCAGGCGTTCCAGGTATTCCAGCAAGGCGATGCTGTCTTCCATGCCGGGGGTGTCGAACCATTCCAGCACGGGGCGGCCTTCCAGCCGCAAGCGCGCGCCTTCTACGTGGCGTGTCGTACCGGGGCTGTCGGCAACATCGCCAAACGTGGTGTCGCGCGTAAGCGTGCGCAAGAGCGACGTTTTGCCGGTATTGGTGTGGCCAACCAGCGCAATCTTGATCAGCTCATCAGCCATGACCGGACTCCAGCCACTTAAGAGGCGCGTTAGGGGTTTGCAGGATGTCGGGGGCGGTCAGTCCCAGCGCCAGCAGGCGTTCGCGCCATAACGGCTCACGGGTGGCCGCAGCGCCAGCATCTGGCGTGATCAGCCACACGCGAGTCTGCCCCGCGTGGGCGGACAGTTCGGCAATCAATGACAAGGTGCCACGGTCAGGCGTCTGGCGCGCATCACAGGCGATCATCAGGCGCGAGGCAGCAGCCTGCGCCAGCGCGTCCAGCACGCGATTGCGCTCTTCCCGCGAGTCCAGATTGCCCGCAAGTTGAACCGACGCTGGGACACCTGCTGGCGGCCAGTCCAGGTCGGCGGGCAGTTCCAGCCCCAGCAGTACCGGTTGACCGCCCAGGCTGGCAAGAGAGGGGGCATGCACCCGCGGTTCGTGCAAAGGGTCCACGGGCCGGTCGATGCCGGTGGACTGCGCGGCAGGCTCCAGCCTGTCATGCAAGGGCAAGAAACCGGCCAGCAGGGGATCAATGCGCAAAGCGCGCAGGGTACGCAGCGTGGCGGCCACGCAGAGCGCGCCAGCCAGCAGACGGGGCAAGATGCCGTAGACCACCACGACACCGATAAGCCATAGCGACCATTGAACCTGGGCCTCGGCAGATAGCGTCTGCGAGCCATCGCTCGCGCGAACGGTCGCGGCGTCCGGCAATGGGAAACCCAGATGCGCCGGCAGCCAGCCGATGACCTGCGTCAGCCAGACAAAGGTGTCGGGGGCCAAGAGCGTAGTGGCCCAGATGAAGCGGTAGCTGGCGGTGGACAGCACCGCCAGCAGGGCCGCCAGGGCAGCGCACAGCGCCGTCAGCCACAGCAGATGACTCACGGCGCCAAAGACCCAGCGCAAGGCGCCAGCGCGTGCCAGCAGGTTCAGGAACGCCTGCGGAACCAGTGCGCTATCGGGCCCGCGCGCCAGTTTGCGTGTGGCCCATAACCACAGCCGGCCCAGGCCGGTCATGGCGGAAGGCCGCAGCAAGAAGCTGGCCAGCCATAGCAGAAAGGTCAGCGCATGCAGCCCAAGCAAGGCGCCTAGCGCCCACAGCACATTGACTGGCCGGGAACCATCGCCCAAAGCGCCGAGGGCGACGCCGATGCCCGATACCAGGGCCAGCACGAATAGCGCCGCCAGGATCGCGCGGGCGCTGCGGCTCCATGTGTCGACCAGCGAGGTCAGGTTTTCGCGTTGGGCCAGCAGCGCAGCGCGCGCCAGAATACGCGATGGCAAATCCGTGTTCAGTTGGCGCACGCGGCGGACGGCGTCCGTGTCGTCCAGCGGACCCCAATGCGTTTCACGCAGGCGGATCAGTTCGGCCAGCCAATGCGCGCGCAGGGCGCGCGGCTGGGCGGGGTCGGCCAGGTGAGCAGTGTCGCGAGAGGTCGGGGACGGCATCGCGTCGGATTGGGGGCGCGGTTGGACCGCGTCGTCAGGCCGCTATGGGCGATGCGCCATTGTAGACCCGGCCGATCGACAATCGGGGCCGGACAAACGTGCCGGTCAGTGTTGGCGGCGCGCGTTGCGGTACTGGCCAGGCGTGACGCCAACAGCCTCGTGAAACACCCGCGACAGATGACTGGCATTGCCAAAACCGCTGGCCTGAGCAATGCCGGCCAGATCACTCTTGCCTGCGGTTAGAAGGCTGCGGGCATGCGCCAGCCGGCGTCCGCGTACCCAGGCGTGCGGCGGTTCGCCAAACGAGGTGTGGAACATCCGCGCAAAGTGATAAGTGGACAGCGCCGCCACGCCTGCCAGCTGGTCCAGCGTCAGCGGTTCGCTCAGGTGGGCGTCCACGTAGTCCATGATGCGCCGGCGCACAGCGGGCGCCAGGCCGCCGCGGGAAGGCGGGCTGGACTTGCGGGCGACCCCTTGGTTCAGCAGGTGGTGCAGCACCGTTTCCGCTGCGCTGCTGGCCGCCAGGCGGTCTGCCGGTTGCGTCCAGTCGGTGCCTAGCAGTTGCCGGCACACATCGATCAGGGAGTCGTCCTGGATATAGGTGCGGTCGCGCAATTCCAGCGTGCGGGGTTCACAGTCCAGCCGCATGACGGCTTCGCGCGCCAGGCGTTCAGGGGCAATGTACAGATGCAGGAAATGCACCGTGTCGTTCATGCTCCAGCGCGAATAGTGCTCGGCCGGCAGCACGCAGAATTTGCCTGCCCCGCCATGCAGCGTGTCATGCCCGAGCCGGTAGGATTTATCGCCGCCCTGCAGGTACAGAGACAGCGTGTGATGTCCGGGCGAGTCATAGCCCAGCGTTTCGCGGGCGCTGCGCGACCATTGCGAAATAGCCATGCCCTCGCCCAAGGGGGCGGCGCGTTCCAGACTGGCGGTGGAACGCGACAAAGTGCGAAAGACGGAGAAATCGGCCGGGGCCGAGGCAGCGGAAGCCATAGAAGAGAAATGCTACTGCGAACTTGTTCACCGCGCGCGTGGCTGTTGAGCAAAAACCGCAAGATCAGGCAATTACGTCAGGCCGGACCCGCGCACACTGGTAGTCCGGCTGGCCGTATGAATGGCCAGCGTCATGTCCCCAATTCTTGCCGCGCATCGCATCGTGAATCTCTTTCTGTACTTTCTGACTGTCGTTATCTGGGGCACCACCTGGATTGCCATCAAGCTTCAACTGGGCGTGGTGGCGATTCCCGTGTCCATTTTTTATCGCTTTGCGTTAGCGGGCCTGGTGTTGTTTGTGGCTTTGCTGCTGGCCCGAAAGCTGCAAAAGATGGACCGGCGCGCGCATGCGCTGTGCGTGGGCCAAGGGCTGTGCCTGTTCTGTTTGAACTTTCTGTGTTTCTACACGGCAACGCAGTGGATACCCAGCGGCCTGGTCTCGGTGGTGTTTTCGGCAGCAACCTTGTGGAATGCGCTCAATGCTCGCTTGTGGTTTGGTACCCGGGTGGCGCCGCGCGTGATGGTGGCGGGAGTGTTTGGATTTTCGGGCCTGGTGCTCTTGTTCTGGCCGGAACTCGCCAGCCAGCAGGCCAGCCATGAAACGCTCTTGGGCCTGGGTTTCGCCTTGTTGGGCACGTTTTGTTTTTCCACCGGCAACATGCTGTCGTCCTTGCAGCAGCGCGCCGGCATCCGGCCGCTGACGGGCAATGCGTACAGCATGCTGTATGGCGCTGCGATCCTGCTGGCGGGTTGCACGGTGGCAGGCGTGCCGTTCCGCTTCGACACGTCATCCGCCTACGTCGGTGCCCTGCTCTATCTGGCGATCCCAGGGTCCGTCATCGGCTTTACCGCCTATCTGACCCTGGTGGGGCGCATGGGACCTGCCCGCGCCGCGTATTGCACGGTGCTGTTTCCCGTCGTAGCGTTAACCGTCTCTACGGTGGCCGAGGGTTATCAGTGGACCCCAGCCGCTTTCGCGGGTCTGGGGTTGGTGATGTTCGGCAACCTGCTGGTGTTTACGAAGTGGTCGCCGTTCAAGGCCCACGTCGCTGCGTAGCGACGGCGGGCGTGCGGTTTCAGCGAGTCAGCTGCCGCAACGCATCCAGCAAGCGGCGCACCTCGGCATCAGTGGTCAGGTAGCTGACCGACGCTCTTGCGATCTGCGTGAGTCCGCGTGCCTGCATGTCCAGCGGGGTATAGGGCACGCCGTTACTGCCGATGGTGATGCCCTCTGCCGCCAGGGCGCGTTGCACGGCAACGGCATCGTGGCCGGCCAGATTGAAGGCCACCAGTCCGGATTGTTCACGCCCCTGATCCAGCACCGTGATACCTGGAATAGCCGCCAGTTCGGTACGCAGGGTCTGGGCCGTGGCAGCAATAGTGGCGCGGATGGAGTCCAGGCCGATGTCCAGGGCTTCCTGCAAGGCGTTGGCCAGGCCGCAACGAAGGGCCAGCGAATTCTCGGCTGATTCCATACGCGCGGCGTCCTGGCGCAGCATGGGCTGGCCTTCCGCGCCCAGCGGCGCGGAATAGGTATCCACAAAGGCGGGCGTAATCTGGTCCAGAAATGCACGCCGGACGTATAACAGGCCCGTGCCGCGCGGGCCGCGCAAGGCTTTGCGGCCGGGGGCGGTCAATACGTCGCAAGCGATCGCCTCGACATCGACGGGCAATTGGCCCACGGCTTGGGCGGCGTCGACGAAATAAGGAATGCCGTGCTGGCGGGCCACGCGTCCGACCGCAGCAGCCGGGTTGATCAGACCGCCATTGGCGGGCAACCAAGTCAACGCTATCAAGCGCACGCGGTCGTCCAGCATGGCGGCCAAGGCATCGGGGTCCACGCAACCGCTGTCGTCTGACGGGATGGTTTCCAGCACTGCGCCGGCGCGCTCCGCCGTGAACCGCATCGTGGCCAGATTGCCGCCCCATTCGTGACGGCCGACCAGGATGCGGTCGCCGGGCCGCCATGGCGGCAGCGCGGCGAAGGCGGCGCCCCAGCCCGCTGAATGTCCAGTGGTCAGCGCGATTTCTTCCGGCTGCGCATTGAGCAGCCTCGCACCCAGCGTGCGTGCGCTTTCGGTCAGCGCACGCGAGGCGACGCCGGCCTCCATCGGTCCTTGCGTGGCTTCACGCTCCAGATGCGCGCGGATGGCTTGCAAGGTCGCCGCGGATGGCAGCGATGAGCCCGCGTGGTTGAAATGAACGCTGTGTTGCGCACCTGGCGTCAGGGCGCGTAGATTGCGGACCGCGTCTGCGGACAAGGGGGCGGGCATACGGAATTCCTAGTCTCGCGCCGGACGGGCGCCCGGCGCGGTCTGTCTCGGATCAGGCTTGCGTCAGGGCGATGACGGCTTCGACTTCCACGGCGACTCCCTGCGGCAAGGACGCCACGCCGACGGCGCTGCGCGCATGACGGCCGGCATCGCCGAACACTTCTACCATCAGGTCGGACGCGCCGTTGGCGATGGCGCTCTGGCGGTTGAATTCAGGCGTGCTGGCCACAAAAACGCCCAGGCGCACGACACGCGCAACCCGGTCCAGCTTGTCGCCGGTGGCGGCGGCGATCTGGGACAGGAGGCCAAGCGCAGATAGCCGTGCTGCTTCTACGCCGTCGGCATCCGACACCTGATTCCCCAGTTGGCCCAGATGAGCGGCCTTGCCGTTCTTGCGCGAGATCTGGCCCGAGATGTAGAGCAGATTCCCTTCCAACACATAGGGGACGTAATTGGCGGCAGGGGCGGCGGCGGCTTCCAGGGCCAGGCCCAGTTCGGCCACGCGGCCGGAGATCGTGCGGGTCATATTGGTTCACCTGAGTGGGAAAGTTGAAGGGGCAAGCGTTGATGCTATCGGTACCGGCGGCAGGTGACCAATCAATTCTTGCCCTGTACGCATGAGCAAAACTAATGCGTCTTCGGGGAACCCTATGCGCCGGATGTTGACCCCGTTTCCTTTAGCCAGTCATGCAGCGCCTGAGCTGCGGCGCTGGGTGTGCCGCGCGGCGTGACGAACCACCATCCAATGCGGGGATCGTCCAGCACCGCGTCAGGCAACACCTCCACCAGCGCGCCGCTGGCCAAGAAAGAAGCAATCAACCGGTGCCGGCCCATCGCTAGTCCCTGTCCCGCTATCGCGGCTTCGATGACGATGTTGTAGTCGTGCAAATGCACGGTTTGCGCGGGGCCCAAGTCCATGCCGAAACGCCTTGCCCAGGCGTCCCATTCAAACGGCTGCTGGGCGTGCGAGGTCAGGATGGGATGGCGCAGCAAGTCTGCGGGCGTGCGCGGACGCCGGCGGTCCGCGATCAAGGCGGGGGCGCAGACGACGGACAGCCGCTCCGTCATCAGCAGGCGGGATTTCACGCCAGGCCATGCGCCACGGCCGTAGCGGATGGCCACATCCACCTCTCCGCCTGCCACGTCGGCCAGTCCGATATCGGGCTGCAGTTGCAGATCGATGCCGGGATGTTCAGCGGCAAAGTCCGGCAGGCGCGGCGCGAGCCAGCGCGTGGCAAACGACGCCAGCAATCCGACTTTCAGCGTGCTGCGTGTTGCGGCCGGGGCGCGAATTACGTCGGTGCCCTTGCGCAACAGTTCGAAGGCGGTATGCACATGTTCGAAGTACGTCTGACCCGCAGGCGTCAACGCCACGGCGCGCGTGCGCCGTTCAAACAGCGCGATGCCCAGCTCGGCTTCCAGACGCTGAATATGGTGGCTGATAGCGCTTTGCGTGACGAATAGTTCCTGCGCCGCGAGCGAAAAGCTCAGGCGCCGTGCTGCCGCTTCAAAAGCGCGCAGTGAAACCAGAGCAGGCAGGGATCGCGTGGAACGCATGGTGATCGGACGTGAAGGCGCGAAGAGAAGATGCGCGTCATCCTACGCCCAGAAGGCCGCAATGCAAGAACCCACAATGCAAAAAGCCCGCAATCAAGTTGCGGGCTTTTTTAGGGGTACTGCGAGCAATGCCGGAAAAGAATGCATTGCCAAATTCTTGGCTCCCCGAGCTGGGCTCGAACCAGCGACCTGCGGATTAACAGTCCGTCGCTCTACCGACTGAGCTATCGGGGAACAGGTAGAGGGGGCGAATTATGCACAAAAATTCGAAAGAATGCAAAGCGGCCTGAAAACGCCCGGGAGCCGGGCCGCCTGCCCCCATGCGCTTGCCGCATCCTGCGGCACCCGGGGCTCGTCCAAGCGTCACAAGAACGAGGCGTCGAACGCATCCCCCTGAAGCACGGTCTTGAACAGGTCCACATCACTAGCCACACCTAGCTTTTTCATCGCGCTGCGTTTTTGGGAACTGACCGTTTGCACGCTGCGATGCAGAATATCTGCGATTTCGCTAATGGTGGTGCCTGAGCAGAATAGCCGGACGATTTCGGATTCGCGTGGCGTCAATCGTTCCCGGTCTTTTGCCAGAAAATTGATCAGCAAAGAGTCCTTAATCGTGGGCGAATAATATTGTGTGCCGCGATGTGCCGCGAATACCGCCTGCGTCAGATGTTCGGTGGAATCTCGTTTATTAACGATGCAATTCACGCCCTGCTTCACAATCGCCCAGACAAGCGCCGAGCCGTTAACCATGGTGTAAATAACGATTTTCAGTCGGGGATAATGGCGGCGCAAATAAGAGATCAACACCAGGCCATCGCCATATTTGCCGCCAGGCATGCTGTAGTCAGCCACCAGCACATCAATGGACCGGTCATTCAGCATTTCCATCAGATCTGTTGAGTTCGAGCAGTGTCCCTCCACGGAAAGGTCGTGGCTACGGCTTAATTCGGATGATATTCCGAGCGCCACCATTGGGTGATCATCCGCCAAACCCACGCGTATGCTCAGATCTGCCACTGTCATTCCCCAAAAAATAAAATTATCTCAATAAAAACCAGCGTGAATGGTCACTAATCATTCGGCGACGATCGCGCGTCAGCATCATTGGTTGGTGCCCTATTCTCAAACATCTTGGGGCATGCGCGGTAAATCGATTAGGTTTCCTATTTATATCTGAAAAAAGACAGGTAATTTTCATATTTATCTTAGAAGAATTTCAGATTTATATGGGATACGTGTTTGTGCTCGGCACGTATAGTCACTTCGATATGCAATCGAACGTTGCCAAAATAAAAACACTCTGCTGTTTATCCGCCTAAAACCGTCTGGTTTTCAAGCGCTTCACCTACCAAGTAAGTGAATCACAGAGCGGCAGTGTCTCGATTCCATTCCGGAAACTAAGACGAAAAATAGGACGGATGCCCGGCCGGGTATCCGCGGATCGTGAATAAAAATAATCAACTAGCCGTGTCCAGGCGCATTCCAACGCCTTGTCTGCACAGAGTTTTTCCACGTATACCCGCCCGCCGCGCCGCTCGAACTTTTATCTCAGGCATTGCGCTCTTTGCCACCACACTGCTCGCGAACGCGCAGATTCCCGACGCAGGCCGCGCCATGCGGGAAATCGAATCCACGTTGCCGGCATTGGGCCCCGCATCCTCGGAGCCCAAGCTTATTGTTCCGTCAGCAGAACCCTCCGCCGGCACTTCATCGGATGATGACGATTCTCCGCGTGTGCGGGTCGCGGCGTTTGTCATCAGCGGCGTCCACGTTTTTGACGATGCGACGTTGCAGTCCCTATTGCGCGATCTGGAACAGACGGACCAAGATCTTGATGGTCTTCGCGCCGCTACCGCCCGCATCACGGACTACTACCGCCGCCACGGCTACTTGTTGGCGCGTGCCTATTTGCCGCCGCAAGGCGTCGAGGACGGCAAGGTCAAAATTATCGTGCTCGAGGGTGTGTACGACGGGGTGGCGATCGATAACAACAGCCGCGTGCAAGATTCTGTGTTGCGCCGGATGCTTGCTCCGCTCAAGGCAGGACAGGCCGTGCACCTTGAGGAACTGGATGATCGGCTAGCGCGGATCAACGACCTGCCCGGGCTCAACATACAAGGCACGCTGCGGCCCGGATCTTTGCCAGGGTCCACCGAGTTGCTGTTGCAGGCCGAGCCTGGGCCGCTGATATCTGGCAGCGTGGACGCCGATAACTTTGGTGGCTACTACACGGGTGAGTACCGCTTGAGCGGCAGCTTGAACCTGAACAATCCGCTGCGTCTGGGCGATCAACTCAACTTGCGAGTGCTGGGCAGCGACAAAAAGCAGCGCTATTACCACGCCGCCTATCAGATCCCGTTCGGGCCTTCGGCCACGAAACTAGGCGTTAGCGTATCTGAGATGCGCTATGAGCTGGGTCGAGACTTTTCCATTCTTGAAGCCAATGGCCAGGCGCGCATTTCTACGCTGTTTATTCAGCATCCCTGGTTGCGCGGCAGATCCTTGAGTCTTCAAACGCAGCTTCAGTACGAGGACAAGTCCATGCGCGACAACATGGATGTTTTCGGCATCAGCAACCGCAAGCGCATCGGCCTCTGGACTCTGTCGGTCAACGGCACTGCCGAAGATGCGTGGCTGGGTGGGGGCCGCAGCGCGGCCTATCTGTCCTACTCCACGGGCAATCTGCGGTTTGGCGATTCCAACAGCAGGACGGGCGATCGCTTCTACAAGCGCGCGGCAGGCGCATTCAGCAAGGCCAATCTGACCCTGCTGCGGCTGCAGAACCTGCCCGGCCCCTTCTTGTTCCATGGCCTGATCACTGGCCAGCTCCCGTCCAAGAACCTGGACAGTTCTGAGCAGTTCAGTCTGGGCGGGCCATATGGTGTGCGCGCATTCCCTAACGGCGCCGGTTCCGGGGACAAGGGGTGGCAGGCCACCGCCGAGCTGCGCTATATGCCTGCGCCCGGATGGCAGATGGCGATGTTTGTGGACAAGGGCGGCGTACGCATCAACAAGCGTTCCTGGACCCGCGAGACGAGCGGCGTGCAACTCGGCGCTTACGGCGTGAGCCTGACGCAAGCCGGCCCGCAGCACCAGATCACGTTGACCGCAGCGTGGCCTATGCAAGTCCGCAACTACCAGCCGGACGGCCCCAAGCGAGAGCCGCGCATGTGGTTGCAGGCCACCCGCATTTTCTGAAGACCTCATCACGTTTTCGCAGCACCGCGCGCGTAGCGTTCTCGCGCGCGTCACCAACCTGAAGGAAAGCTATGAATAAGTCCTACACCGTTGTCTGGAATGAATCCAAAGGATGCTGGAGCGTTGCCGGTGAGTCCGCCAAACATCGCGGCAAGTCCAGCGTGGGCGGGGTACGCGTGGTTGCCGCCGCCTTGGTAGTGGCAGGCCTGATGGCGCTGATACCGGTGGCAAACGCCTTGCCGACGGGGGCCAAAGTCACCCATGGCACAGCAAGCGTCTTCTCGGCAGATGGCAAGAACTTGGTTATCAACCAGAGCACACCGAAAGCGGTCATCAATTGGAAAGCGTTCGGGGTGGAGACGAATGAAACGGTGACCTTCAATCAGCGTCCGACCGACATGACGCTCAACCAGGTTGCTTTCGGCGGGGCGCAAACCGCCATCAACGGCAAGATCACGGCCCCCGGCAAGATTTTTATCGTCAACCCATCTGGCGTCGTCTTCAACTCCTTAGCCAGTGTCAACGTGGGTAGTTTGGTTGCGTCAACGCAGCCTGTCGACCCCGCTCATTTCTACACGAACACAAGTGGGGCATACGTCTTCGAAGGCGGCGGCTCAGGTGCTGTCGTCAATAATGGCGAAATTTTTGCAGGTGACGGCGGCGATGTGGTGTTGCTTGGCCGCTACGTCAGTAATAGAGGCGCAATTCGAACCAATGGGGGCACTACAGCCCTGGGTGCCGGCAAGAAGTTCACGGTCACAATCGGCAGCGGCTTGCTCAAGTTGCAGGTAAACGCGGCGGATGCTAACGCCGTGGCGGAAAACATGGGCAGCATCCGGGCCGACGGCGGGCAGGTGCTGCTGAGGGCGCGGGCAGATGGCGCTGCCAACATGGTTCACACCGTGGTCAACAATGCGGGCGTGATCGAGGCCAACACGCTGAACGGCACGCGGGGGAGGATCGTGCTGGATGGCGGCTCGCGCGGCGTGGTCGAGGTGGCGGGACGTCTGAGCGCCAGCGCACTGACAGGCCACGGCAACGGCGGCACTGTTGACGCGAAGGGCAGGACGGTTCAGGTGCGCCTGAGCACCGAGGTCGACACGCGTTCGAATAGCGGAGCCACTGGCACCTTCAAGGTGAGTAGCCAGAACGTAAACGTGGAGAACACGACCGTCATCGCCCAACCAACCATTTATGCCGATACGTTGAATGCCAATCTGGCCACCACGAACATTGAGTTGGCTGCTACGAAAGGCAATGTCGTCGTTAATGCCGCAGTGGACTGGAAGAGCGATCACCGCCTTACATTGAATGCCAAAAGCGGCAATAGTGGCGTGACTCGGATCAATGGGATGGTGAACGCATGGGGCAGCAAGGCTGCCTTGAGTCTGTTGGCTGACGAGCGGATTGAATTGAATAATCGGGTGTTTGTCCGCGGTGCGGGTGCCAGCTTGAATGTGCAGACCACCACTGCGGCAGCAGGCTCCGGTGGCGCACCCAACAAGCCGGCCCTCGCCAACTTGGTGCTGTCGCCCGGGCAGCAGTCAGCGGTGACATTGGGCGTGGGCGCGTCGTATGTGTCAAACGGTATTGCGCACACGGTCATCCACAACCAATACCAACTTCAGTCAATCACCAACAATCTGAACGGATATTACGTTCTAGGCAACGGCGTGCTGGGTACGTTCTTTAATTCAATAGGGGGCTCGGGCACATTTGGCGGTGTGTTCGATGGTTTGGGTCATACATTGAAGGGCTTCGCGGTGATCAATGGCGGCAGCAATGTGGGACTGTTTGCGGCCTCTTCGGGGGTGATTCGCAACGTGGCCCTGGACGGCGTATATATTTCACCGGGCAACGCCAATGCCGCAAATATGTCCATCGGCGCTCTAGTCGGCTACAACTCGGGCGTCATCACCAATGTATCGGTCAAGAATGGCCATGTTAATGGCAATAAAGACCGTTCCAATATTGTCGGAGGCTTGGTAGGCACCAATAGCGGCGGCACCATTGATCGCGCTGTTTTCAGCGGTGTGGTGTCAAGCGGAGCTTCCACGCACACCATGGGTGGGCTGGTTGGTCTTAATACGCTGAATATCAACGGCGAAAAGGGCCGTATTCTGAACAGTCAAAGTCATGGCACCGTGAAGGGCGACTTGCAAAGGAGCTATGAGGGCGGAATGGGCGGTCTGGTGGGTGTCAGCCGCTACGGTGACATCCTTGACTCGGCCAGCACCGCCAACGTGGCAACGTCGAGTGCGCATGTCAACGTGGGCGGCCTTGTTGGCTATGCGCAGAATAGCGCGCTCACAAACGTTGCCAGCACAGGCGGCGTCAGTGCTGGACCCTCCAGCAACGTGGGCGGCCTGATAGGCCTTTCTGAGAACTCCACCGTTACCCATGCCCGGAGCAGCGGTAAGGTGAAAAGCGAGAACGGCGCCAACACTGGCGGCCTCGTCGGCGTCAACAAGGGAGGAACGATCGGAGAGTCCGAGTCGACTGGCGCTGTCCTGAGCGAAAACGGTCTCAACACGGGCGGTTTGGTCGGTTTGAACAGCGACAGAGGCCAGTTGATTAACGTCAGCGCAAGTGGCTCTGTGCATGATGCTGCCACAGCAGCTTACA
Organism: Achromobacter seleniivolatilans; assembly: GCF_030864005.1. Taxonomy (NCBI): domain Bacteria; kingdom Pseudomonadati; phylum Pseudomonadota; class Betaproteobacteria; order Burkholderiales; family Alcaligenaceae; genus Achromobacter; species Achromobacter seleniivolatilans. The sequence continues at coordinate 4,649,782 of NZ_CP132976.1, read as the reverse complement.
TAGGTGGGCTGGTAGGCACGAACGGATGGGCAAGCACGATCGTGGATAGCGAGGCCAAGGGCGCGCGAGTCTCGACAACCCGCAGTGCCGCCGGGACGGCCATAGGCGGTCTTGTGGGTTACAACAGCGGCGACGTAAGCTATAGCCTGTCGCGCGTGGCCGACGTATTTGCGGGCGACTCAGCCGCAGTTGGTGGGCTCGTGGGTCATAACACCGGCACCCTTTCGGAAACTAGGTCCATCAGCAATGTCGAGGGTGGGAATTCCAGCAATGTTGGCGGACTCGTTGGCATCAATGCCGGTGAAGTTTCGGGCAATGCGATGGGTAACGTGTACGGCACGCATTCTTCCATCTTGGGTGGTTTGGTGGGTCAGAATCAGGCCGGTGCAACCATCAAGCATTCGAGTGCATCGGGACTCGTAGGAGGCTCGAGAGATACCATCATCTACAACGTCGCAATGGGGGGGCTGGTTGGTATCAACGAAGGTATGGTGCATTCTTCAACGACCAGTAGCCAAGTCAGTACGCGCTATCACCAAAACTCGACCATCGGAGGTTTGGTAGGCAAGAATTACGGAACATTTAAAGGCAATACAACTACCGGGCAAGCCTCGACGATCAATGCGGCGGGGGTTAATCAGGGCACAATTGATTGACGCTTATTAATTGATCCGCTTGCCGGCCCCAAACCTAGGGGCCGGCTAATCCAATGCGGCGGCCATTTGTTGGACGCCGCATTTTTTTGATTATCACTAATCGTAGACGATGCGGAAATTCACCTGGCTATTGGCGGCGCCTGGTTTGACTCCTTCACCCTCCTGATCTATCCGCATGTACCGAGCGGCAAGATCAATACCTGCCGCACTGGCGTCCGCAACGCCGTCAGGCGGAATATCGTCGAACATGTAGGCGGCGCCTACAGACGCACCCTCACCAATCGACAGCGTTTTTTCTGGCTCTTTCGGCCTGACGATAACGATGCCCAGGTTCTTCGCTGTCTTTTCTAGCGGCTCAAGCTTCAGCGCTTGGTAGCCCGGTCCCGATATGACCCCATAGGGCGCATTGAATGAAATCTGCGGTTTGGCACCTTTCACGCATTGACTCACTGACACTCTGAAAGGGGCAGGCGCGCTCAGGGTGCCATTCTTGGGAAAATCACCAACGTTGAATGTGCCCATGTTTACGCGGTGACCGTTGCCGCCAAATTGTGAATCTACGGTGCATGTGACTTTGATTGGAGGCGGCGGTTCGTTCAGGACGTAGAAGATGTCTCTCCAATCGAGCTCTTTTTTCGCGTTGCAAGTATTTTTTGAGTATATGCCCGAGTAGTGGCCGGTATTGATCACAGAATCAGCGATCGGGGGGGTATCTTGGAATTGTGACACCCATCCCTCTAGCGTCGTCGCCTCGTAGCCCTTGGCGAAACCCGTGACTTCGTGCTTACCCGTCTCAACAGTGCCTGTCACAATCAGTTCCGCCAACAGGGTAACGTCCCTATTGAAACTGGCGTTAGGCGCTTCGGAAACTTGCGTTCGGATGATATCGGCAAACAGCAGGGTGGTTTTTCCAGATGGCTGAATCATTATTGGCAGTGATCTGTCGGCAGTCGTAATACGAAGACTTATCCCCTGCACGTTCGTGGGAAATATTGGGCTGATGCCAGACTTGGTGTTCCAGCGTGCGCCATAGAGCAGGTAGGATGCGCCGGGCGCCGGCACCCGGGTACCGTATTTGTAGTTGGCCGATAGGCTAATCGTTCGAAAAGCCACAATGTTGCCGAGCGTGGCTGCATTATCCCGGGCCCTCCAAGGGATGAGGTTTGATGACCCTTCACCGGGCTTGTCAATCTTGCATAAGTTAGCGTAATAATTTGCCAAATCCGCCTTGGCCAGTCCTGGTCCAGCGAGCAAGGCGGCCGCAATCAGCAGGCCCGCCCAATGTTGCGGCAGTGCGGTGGCGTGAAGTGGGAAGCGGTCTGTCATTGCTAATCCTCCGTGGTGTTGCGCCTTAAGGTATGCACCTGGGCGCGCAGGCGGCCAAGATCACAATCCTTCGGGGATCAGCCCGAGTGTTGCGCTGCCCGGTGCGGGCAGGCCAAAATCGTCGACCGCTTCATAGGTCAGCCGTGTGCCGTTTGCCCGCGGTGCCGCCGTGATTGCAGGCAATTCAAATCGGCTGGTGGAAAAGGGCAAGATGTTCAGGTTCTTGAGTACCACCGGCTTGTGCGTGGCGCTTAACGTCACGGTCGTCAGGGATACGGTATAGGGGGTGGGGTTCTGGGCCTCAAGGAATGGCGCCAAGCCCTTCGGGCCGCTGCCGGGCAATACACGCCATCGGATCTGTGCCGGCGCAAGCTTGGGATCGCCCGGCAGGCCCGCAGGCCGGTACAGAACCTTCATGACCGAGGTCAAGGCGATGCGCAACACGGCGTCATCGGTTTGTCCTGCGGGCAGATGCAGAAAGTTGATCCAGAAAACAGACTCGCGATCTTTTGGCAGCGCTTCACCGGTATGACGAAGTTGCAAGGCCTTTTTTTCCGCGGGCTCCAGCCGGAGCAATGGCGGCAACAGGATGAACGGCAAGCGCAGCTCGCTAAGGTCTTGTCCTGGTTCACCATGGTCCAGCCAGGTCTGCACCAATATGGGATGTTGGCCCGTATTGCGCACTCTGATGAGGACGGACTTCTCCTGCGCGGGATAGATGAAGCGGGTAGCTTCGATTTCCAGTCCCGCCATTGCTGCAGGAACCGCCAGGCAGCCAAGCAGGATGCTGCCAAGCCGGCATCGCCAACGTCCGGTGCGGCGCCACGGAAATGGAATCATCGCGAGGCCACCGGCGCAGGCACGCGTGGGGCCGCAGGCATGGGCATGCAGGTCAGCGTCAACATGACGTAGCCGTCCTGCTTGCCCGGCTCTTGCTGCGGCAAGGCGTAAGAGATCAGACACTGCTGTTCCGGCTTGGGTCCCCATGCCACCCTGGCCATGCCCTGCTCTGACGGCGTACGCATGACGATGCGGCTGCCTTGCCCGACTCCGCCTAGGGCCTCACCGCTGTCCGCGTCGAACACTTCGGCGCCAAAGGGCAGCGTGCCGCCATTTTGGAGCCTGCCGTCGACCAAGACCAGGCGGGCCTTGCGGGTGGGATACGACAGCAGCACCACGGCGCCAGCGGTAGGCGCAATGCTGCGGGAACTGGCCAGCAGTTCGATATCGTCAGACATCTCACCTGGGTTGAGCTCGACCGTATTGAGCCGGTAAGGGGATAGGCTTGTGACCAGCCCATAACCCCGGCTATCGATCCGGCTCGAACCGGAAGAGATCGCTGCGTCTTCAGCATCTGGCGCGTACAGCAAGCCTACCGTTTCACCCATCATGGGCGCAAACGTGATGCCGCCGCGGTGCGCCAGTACGCTGCCCGATGCTTGCAAAGTGCCTTGGCGATATCCCCTGCCCTGCGACACGCTAGCGCCCAGATGGGCGACCGAGGTCAGATAGTTCAGACTGCCACTGGCAGAGCGGGCGCCTTCGCGGCCACTGCGTGCAGCAGAGATCGCATAGCTCAGATCGCGGCTCTCGCCCAAGCTGCCGCCGACGCCCGTTGAGATCGTGGAGCCGCTGTCGCTGTCATTGCTGATAAACGTGTTGAGTACGGGGGCATTGCCAGACGTGGCGCGCCCTAGAGGAATAGAGATGTTGAAGGTCATCAGCGTGTTCTTGTAGCGGCCCGGCGCGTACGTCGCGCTACCCGGGTAGGCGCTTTGTGTCCGCTGCACACTGATCGAGTAGAACGTGTTGCGCCATTGGTTGGAATATCCCAGGCTGTAGCTCATCATGCTGTCGCCGTGTTTCCAATATTGCTGGGCCGATCCATTCGCAAAAATCACGCCGCTGGCCGAGCCGAGGTTTTGACTGATATTGACGTCAAGACGATGGCGCATGCTGCCCAAATTGGTATAACTGCTGGTCTGGTTCGTAGAACGTAACGCGAGCGCGTCGCTGAAGCCGATGTAGCCAGGGGTGGAATAGCGATACGCCAACAACGAGAAGTTGGTGCCGCTGTTCGGCAGGTTTTTGCTATAGGTTGCGCGGTAACTGGCGCCCGAGGTCGAGCCGCCGCCCGGAAGATTCGCCGACGCCAGGGTCAAGTCTCCGCTGATCGCGCCAATGGCCGTATTCATTGCCAGTCCGCCCATTGCAGAGCGGTAGTGTTCGCTTAAGGCCAATCCCCCAAAGCCGGTGAACCGATCGCTTAGCCCGACCCGCAACATGCCCTCGAAAATGCTCTGCCCGCTGCTCTGGTTGAGCGCGGACATGGCGCGTCCCACGGACACCGAATAGCGAGAGGTGCCAGGGCGCAGCAACTCGACTCCCGTGGCAAAGGGCACGACAAAATGGCGTTCTGAGCCATCGGCCTCGGTTACCGTAACGGTCAGGTCGCCGCCATAACTGGCGGCAGGAAGATCGTCCAGCGCAAAGGGGCCGGCGGGTACCGTGACTTCGTAGATAAGATAGCCGCGCTGCCGGACCGACACCGTGGCATTGCTGGTGGCGGTGCCGCGCACAACGGGCGCATAGGTGCGCTGGCGCGCCGGCAGCATGCGTTCGTCGCTGCTTAGCCTGAACCCACGAAACGACACGGCGTCGAAGTACGTGCCATCGGTGGAGATCTCTCCGATTTGGAACTGAGAGCGCCAGGGGGCAACCTCGGTAGTGGCGTAGAGCTGTCCGCGTTGATACGATGCGCCGCCCGCCGATGACCAGGTCAGCGTGCCGTACTGGCGCAGCCGCCAGGCGCCCACATTCAATCCTGAGGTCAGTCCGGCATAGCCGCGAGAACTGCGCCCGGCGCTGGTTTGCGTAGTGCCCAGGTTGGCGTTGTAGTTCAAGCGCCCTGCCGTGACGCCCTTGTCCCAGGAGGATGGGTCAATCGCGTTGTCGGACAGCCCCGAGTCGAGGTAGTAGGTGGGTATCGTGAGGTACAGCTGTTGTTCGCCGATGTCTGTTTTGACGACTGCCCCCGGAACGAACAGGGCCAGATCTTCGCAAACCCCGTCATCGCTTAGGGGTTCACGGCCGTTTTCAGCGCTGAAACGCGCGCTTTTCTGCACGTCCACGCCCGCGCGCAGCAGAAAGTTGATGTTGTAGCAAGGCTGTGCGCTCAGATCACTGTCTGCGGCACGATACGTAATTTCCTGGGTGCCGCGCCATCTTCCGTTGACGTAGATTTCCAGCTGATACTTGCCGGGCGCGATATAGCCCGCTTTTTCGAAGCGGGATAAATCTATCGACTCGATGCCAATGCCCTGGACCAGGGTCGCCGCATCGAAGCGCACGACCCGGTTGCCGCCTTCGGCGTTGATGTTTTCGGCTTTCACGCCCGCGATGGGTGTCAAAGTAAGGCAGGCTACCAATAGCTTCGGTAGCACACCGTGGCCGGATGTATTGTGGCGACGACGTTCGGCAAGTGCCCTCGCCTGCGCGATTGCCTGCATTGCTTCATTCCAATGTGTCCGCAAATTACGAATGTGCGTGATGCCTTTAATTCGACAAAGGCCGCTCCAGCGTGATTTGCGCTCCGTAATCGGTGATGATCGTGTACTGAATGCGCGCGTGGCCCGGCAGTTGCACACCCTTTGGCAGCTTGAAGTACTCGCTTGAATAGGGCGCGACCATGCCGTTGCCTATCAAGGTTGCCTTCTGGTTTATCAGAGCCTTGATGGACGCAAAAGACACGTGGTACGGGGTGGGGTTCTTGACCTCTAGTGCGGTGTCTGCGGCGCGTCCGGTCGTTCGCCAGGTGAGTGGCTCGGGCGCATCTTCCACTTCGCTGGGAAGGCCTGCCGGCCGAAAGAACAGCTTGATACGCGTTCTGAACGAAAAGCCTGCCGCTGCAGTGGCGTTCGAACTTGGCGCAGATTCCAACACGTTGAGATAAAAGAGGCTCTCGCGGTCATCCGGCAAGTGCGTCTTGTTGTACATCAGGCGAATGACGATGCTGGAACTGGGATCAATACGCGCGATGGCGGGCGACACAATAAATGGCACAGCCATTTCGGAAGGCAAAACACTGACCCGGCCGTCATCCACCCAGACCTGAGCCAACATCGGAATAGCCCCGTTGTTGACCGCGCGTATCGTCACATCCTTGGCATTGGACGGATAGACGACGCGTGTCCCCATCAGTACCAGCGCGGCCTGTGACGCACTGATGTCCGCTGCCCAGGCCATGACGCCAGCCGCAAGAATTGAACTCACTTTCCGCACTACTGGCGCCATGGTTGTCATCGCAGTCGCCAGCCTTTTAGTTGTACACAACCATGAAGGGGATAATCGATACGGCAGGCCCGGTGGTGACGGACCCCTCGCCCCTGACGTAGTGGGCGGTAAATTTCAGTTCAGCCGTGCCGCCGTCTGCCGCGATGACGGCTTTCTGAGGATCTGTTTCTCCTCTGCTCAAATTGATTTTTTCATCACCCGAGGCGGTTACGTTGTTGATTTGGATTCGTACCCCCCTCGCGCTACCCGTCAAACCTGCAAGGTTCAGCGTGCCCGAAGGGCCGTCGATATTCTGCGAGGTTGTGTCGAATGCAATCGATACGCTGGTGTCTTTAGGGCACGTGCCATCTCCGCCGACTTTGATCGAGAACGGCTTGGCATCGGTCTTGGTAACGGTGTCCGTAAAGAAGCCCTTCACGTACGAACCCAGTTCCACCTCAAGGATGTTGCCCATACCCGGCGCTTGGCCGTTGACGTTGCAAGTGATATCAGAGATTTTTCCTGTGAATCTGACTTGGCCGTCGAATTGCGCGAGGGCCGGCGCGGATGCGGCCAGCAATACGCTAGTCGCAATAAGGGATGCCAAATGATTGAGTTTCATGTGTGGAATTCCGGACACTGGATTAAGAGGTACACCGCCATGCCGGCGGGGTATTCGTGCTGGCGTCAGGCGCGGCGCATCCGTGATCTCTGACTGCCTTTGCTGTCGTGGGTGCCGGTGAGAACCGGGGGCACGAGTCAGCCAACGAAAGAATAGGATTTGTAGGGATAGGAAGCACTGGGAGAAGAACGAAAATGCCTTCGGATTTCTCTTAGTTCTTCTGTAACTGACCAAGCAGCGCTCTTTACGCCCGCGTGATCAATGCCTGCAAGGCATGAGATCAGTTGCGTGAAAGGCCGATCCCTTATCATGGCAGGCGGAAGGCTCGCAACCTCTCTTGTCTTTTTGGGTTCCCCTATGTCCTCGTTCGACATTCAATTGCTGCTCACCGCGTTGGTGAGTGTTTTGGTGCTGGTCGCACTTATCGTTTCGCGGATACGCATGCATCCGCTGTTGGCGCTGCTGATCGTTTCCATCGGCGTCGGCTTTGCCACGGGCATGGAACCCGTAGCCATCGTGAAAAGTCTGACCGATGGCGCGGGCAAGACGCTGGGCGCGGTGGGCGTGGTGATTGCGCTGGGCGCCATGCTGGGCAAGATCCTGGCGGATTCGGGTACGACTGAGCGGCTGGCCAATGCGATCTTGCGTCGCACTCCGGCGCGGATGATTCCATGGGCGATGACGCTAGTGGCGTTTGTCATCGGCATCCCCATGTTTTTCGAAGTGGGTCTGGTGGTAATGCTGCCGCTGATTTTTAGTGTGGCCCGCAAACTGGAGACCCAAGAGCGCTTTAAAGGGTCGGCTTATGTGTACGTGGGTGTGCCCGTAATATCGGCCCTGGCCGCCATGCACGGCATGGTGCCCCCGCACCCCGGCCCGCTCACTGCGATTGCCACCCTGAAAACCACGGTCGGTCCGACCATGATCTATGGCTTTATCGCCGCCCTGCCCGCCATGATTCTTGGCGGCCCGCTGTACGGCGCTTTCATCGCTCCGCGCATGACCACCCGCCCGGACGAGGCCTTGCTCGATCAATTCACAGCCCCGCAGGAAGCTCCCGTCGGCCGCGGTACGCCGAGCGTGGGCTTGGGCATTGTGGCGGCCCTGCTGCCCGCCTTGCTAATGCTGGTGCATGCTGTGGCCGAGATGCTGCTGCCCAAGGATTCCCGCGTGATGCACGTGGCGGCCTTTTTGGGCAACCCGGTGGTCGCGATGTTGCTGGGCGTGCTATTTGCCGCGGTCACTCTGGTCTTTCTACGCGGCGGCGATGCCGAAAAACTGCGTGATTCGCTGGGCAAAAGCTTGAAACCCATTGCGGGCATCATGCTGATCATTGCTGGTGGAGGCGCTTTCCAGCAGGTGCTGACCAGCGCCAAGGTCGGTGATGCCATCGTGCATCTGACGCATCAGTTTGCCTTTCCGCCGTTGATCCTGGGCTGGCTGATCGCCATGCTGCTGTCGGTGTCCACCGGTTCCGCCACGGTGGGTATTGTGGGCGCCGCCGGTTTGCTGGCGCCCTTGGCAGGCTCGGACGCTGCTTTGAATCTGCCGCTGCTAGCGCTGTCGATCGGCTGCGGTTCGCTCTTCTTTAACTATGCCAACCATGCAGGCTTCTGGATGGTGAAAGAGTCGTTCGGCATGACAATGGGCGAAGCCACCAAAACGATATCGGTCGTGCAATCGATTGTGTCGGTGGTTGGCCTGATCATGGTCTTGCTGTTCAACATGCTGCCGGCGCTGGGCTGATAGGGTTCGCGCGATCGCTGAAAAACAAATGCCCAACTGAATAGTTGGGCATTTTTTTAGAGATCAGTTGAGAATTTATGACCAGTTGGGAGCGGGTCGTACAGCCGGATTCATCGATTGCAAAAAGGCTATCGGGGGCGCCTTTCTCTGGATTTATGCGGGAACCATTTTTTTCAGTGGCGATGGGGGACCGGCATCTTCCCGGGCTCCTTGCCGAATGCCCGAGCTTCCGCTTGTAATCGCACGTACACCAAAGTCAGTAAGCGTCAGTTCACGGACTTTGATGACTGCACCGGGCCTTGAAATGAGCTTTGACTCTTTAACAAAAGGCTCTGACGACTTCTCGGGAGCAGCGTGCATATCAATACCTTTTCGTGACAAAGTCGCTAATGGCTTTCGTGCCAGCACCAACAATTTCCACAACATCGTCGCGCTCAAACAGAGCGCGGTCACTTGAATCCAAGTAGATCACGCCAATCGGATGCTGTCCAGATCGGTCCAAAACAGGCACCGCCATCGCTGAGTAGCGTCCAGGCCCGAGTTTGCGAGCCTCTGCTTCTGTGTATCCCCATTCGCTTACCAGCTCGGTGCGCAGTTGTTCTTCCGTTCCGTTTTGACTCGACATGACCAAGGGCTTTTTATTTCGGATGGCTCTGCCCGTGATGCCTGTATGGACTAGAAAAGTCCGGCCGGCACCTTCGCCATGAGCGCCCGCGTAATTGATGATTTGCTCGATCTCTCGTGGATCGTGAATGGGGGGAACGACCCGATGGAAGGTGGCTCGGATGTCCCCTCCGCATTTGCGTTTATCGCACCATTCAGAAAGCATGGTGTGTACGGTGGAGACCGCAGCATATAGTCCCTCGTGGATTACATCGGGGCCATCCTTTTGATCCTCGGCATGGGCAGTGGCGACGCGAACCAGGGTCGCTACGATCAACCACAGGCATGCAGCGGTTGCCAAGCCAAACATCCATGGATCAAAGATGGGGTCGCGCCAACTTTTTACAGCCGCAGAGCCTGCCACGATGATGGGTGGTCCATTAAACAAAACCTCTCTGGGCCATTTCTTTTGCCAGAGGCGTTTTTGCTGTGCCCCCGGAAGATGATTTGCATACATGCCGCCGAGCCTCCCCGAATCAAAGAGTGAGGCAAGTGTATTGCGCTGTTACCGTGGAATGGTTGGATTTAATGTCCCAAGCTAGCGCAAATCAGACGAAGGCTAGCGCTCAGCGCAACTAGATGATGAACGCTTGCACTGTCTCGCACGCAATAAAAAACCCGCATTGCCTTAGCAGGTGCGGGTTTCTCAAGCTGTCTGGAACTGATTTTTACTTTGAATTGGTGCCGGTGAAAGGAATCGAACCCTCGACCTTCTCATTACAAGTGAGCTGCTCTACCAACTGAGCTACACCGGCACGGCGTGCCAAGGCACGCGCAGGGACTGCATTGTAATGAAAAAATGAAGTCGCTGTGCGCGAGGTGCTGGAAGATGGGGTTAGCATCGTCCAGCGCCTTGCTTTACTGCGTCATTTGACGATGGTCAGGCGCGGGCGCTTGGGTTCATCGTCGTCGCCGCCATCGTCGCCAGGTGCGGCGGTGGCGTCGGAGCCTTCGGGCGCGGCGGTGTCTGCCGCGTCCTGGGCGCCTGGCGCTGGCGGTTCATAGGGCTGCACTTCGAAGCCCATGCCTGCGCCGGTTTCCCGGGCGTAGATGGCGCTGACGGCGCCAACAGGAACGTACACGTTTTCGGTCACGCCGCTGAAACGGGCTTGGAATTCAATGAATTCATTGCCCAGTACCAGACGGTTGGTGGCCAGCGTGCCCACGTTCAAGGTTATCTGACCATCACGCACATGCGCGACGGGCACCATGGTGTGCTCGTCGACCTGCACGGTGACGTACGGCGTGTAGCCGTTATCGGTGCACCATTCGTGCAGGGCTCGGATCAGATACGGTTTGGTCGAAGTTTCACCCATCACACAACCAGCCTTAACGACGCATCACTTTTTCCGAAGGCGTCAGCGCTTCGATGTAGGCCGGGCGCGAGAAGATGCGTTCGGCGTACTTTTGCAGCGGAGCCGCATTCTTGGGCAGTTCGATGCCGTAGTGGTCAAGGCGCCACAAGAGCGGAGCCACGGCCACGTCGAGCATGGAGAATTCCTCGCCCAGCATGTACTTGTTCTTCAGCAGCATGGGAGCCAGCTGTGCCAGGCGATCGCGAATGTTCTGGCGCGCATTGGCCAGCTTCTTCTCGTCGGGTTTGGCGCTGCGGTCTTCCAGCGTCGAGACGTGAACAAACAGTTCTTTCTCGAAGTTGTAGAGGAACAGTCGCGTGCGTGCGCGCATCACCGGATCAGCGGGCATCAGCTGCGGGTGCGGGAAGCGCTCGTCGATGTACTCGTTGATGATGTTCGACTCGTACAGGATCAGGTCCCGTTCGACCAGAATGGGCACTTGACCGTACGGGTTCATCACCGAAATATCTTCGGGCTTGTTGTACAGGTCGATGTCGCGGATCTCGAAATCCATCCCTTTTTCGAACAACACGAAACGGCAGCGTTGCGAAAACGGACACGTGGTTCCGGAATAGAGCACCATCATGGCGGTAAGTCCTTTATGAAAAACGAAAGGCCAGCGCCTAAATCTAGCAGGCGCTGGCCCCGATTGCCAGGCGGGATAGGCGTACAGCCCTATCCGCCAATACCGTCCCCGTTTAATATTAGGGACAGCTTACTTGCCTGGCGGGGCGTTGCGGTTAGCGCACGTGTTTCCAGTACGAGGCGTTCAGGCGCCAAGTAACAAGGAAGAACAACAGCAGGAACAACATGACGCCGACGCCGATACGGACGCGTAAAGTCTGGACGGGCTCGGCCATCCAGGACATGAACGCGGTCAGGTCTGCGACGTCGTTGTCGTATGTTGCGACTTGGGCCGGGTTGGCGGCCTTAAATTTGGCATCAAAGGTGGCATGGCCCCGGTAGTCAGCTACCGGTTCGGCCTTGACCGTGGAAAAACCTTGAGCATCGTACACCGTCGTGACCCGTTCCCAGGTTTTCGGTGTGCCTTCCTTCGCGCCTTTGACCTCGACTTCATGCATGGCCACGGTGGTCAGCTGTTGCGGACCCTGGCGTTCCCAGAAGGCGTGGGGCATGCCCACGGCCGGGAAAACCAGGTTGTTCCAACCGGTGGCGCGCGATGTGTCGCGGTAGAAGGTGCGCAGGTAGGTGTAGATGTAGTCGCTGCCGGACGGGCCGGCGTTGACCGATTTGGCGCGGGCGATCACGGACAAGTCCGGGGGCGTCGTGCCAAACCACTTCTTGGCGTCTTTGGGCGTCATGGCGATATTCATCATATCGCCCACCTTTTCGCCGGAAAACAGCAGGCTTTCCTTGATTTGCTGGTCGGTCAGCCCAATGTCCTTCAGCTTGTTGTAGCGCATCGAAGACGCGCTATGACAATTCAGACAGTAGTTGACGAACAGCTTCGCGCCGTTTTGCAGCGACGACATGTCATTGACGCGGTACGGCGCCTTGTCCAGCGGGTAGCCGCCTTCGGCGGCGAAAGTGGCGGTACACGTGAGCATCAAGGCCACGGCACCAATCAGCTTCTTGATCATGGTTAATCCGTTATCTGGTGGGCTCAGTGGGCGTGGAACGTCACGCGCTCAGGCACTTGCTTGAAGGTGCCAAGGCGGCTCCAGACCGGCATCAAAAAGAAGAATGCCAGGTACAGCAGCGTGCCGATTTGCGACGTGATGTTCAACGGCGGACTGGGCGGCTGCGTACCGATGTAGCCGAGCACCAGGAAGTTGACCATGAAGATGCCGTAGATCCACTTGTGCCAGGTTGGGCGGTAGCGGATCGACTTGACCGGGGAATGATCCAGCCAGGGCAGGAAGAACAGGATGACGACCGTGCCGCCCATGGCGACCACACCCCAGAACTTGGCGTCGATGGCGCGCAGCAAGATGGCCACGACGATCAGGATGCCGGGGATGGCGATGCGCATGACGCCCTTCAGGTTGCTCTTTACGAGCAACGCGATGGCGCCCAGCACGGACGCGCCTGCCAGCACCCACGTGAATTCGTCGGTAGTGGCGCGCAGCATCGAGTAGAACGGCGTGAAATACCAGACCGGTGCGATGTGCGGAGGCGTCTTCAGAGAGTCAGCAGGGATGAAGTTGTTGAACTCAAGGAAGTACCCGCCCATTTCGGGAGCGAAGAACACAATGGCTGCGAACACGAGCAAGAAGCCCGCTACGCCCACCAGGTCATGCACCGAGTAGAACGGGTGGAACGGAATGCCATCCTTCGGGCGGCCGTACTTGTCTTTCGGGCCTTGCTTGATCTCGATGCCGTCCGGGTTGTTCGAGCCGACTTCGTGCAGCGCAACCAGGTGAGCCGCTACCAGACCCACGAGCACCAGCGGAATCGCGATGACGTGGAAGGCAAAGAAGCGGTTCAGCGTGGCGTCCGACACGACATAGTCGCCGCGAATCCAGATCGACAATTCAGGACCGATGAACGGAATGGCTGCAAACAGGTTCACGATCACCTGCGCGCCCCAATACGACATCTGGCCCCAAGGCAGGAGGTAGCCGAAGAAAGCTTCGGCCATCAAACAGAGGAAGATCGCCACGCCGAAGATCCACACGAGTTCGCGCGGCTTACGGTAGGAACCGTAAAGCAGCCCGCGCAACATGTGCAGGTACACGACGACGAAGAACATCGACGCGCCGGTGGAGTGCATGTAGCGCACCAGCCAGCCCCATGGGACTTCGCGCATGATGTATTCGACGGATTGGAACGCGCGTTCGGCATCCGGCTTGTAGTGCATGACCAGGAAAATGCCGGTCACGATCTGCAGCACCAGCACCAATAGCGCGAGCGACCCAAAGAAATACCAGAAGTTGAAATTCTTCGGTGCGTAGTATTCGGACAGATGTGCTTTCCAGGTGGATGTCACCGGAAAGCGCCGGTCCAGCCAACCCAACAGGCCTGTCGTCTCGACGGTTTTCTCGCCAGCCATGTAACGGCTCCTTCTCTAATACGTGGCGTATTTGTTTTACTTACGTAATTCGGGAAAAAAGCGCGACGCGAGCGTCAGGCCTTGTTGTCTTCATCGACGCCCACGATGATGCGGGTGTCGCTGAGATACTGATACGGCGGAACTTCGAGATTATCGGGAGCAGGCTTGTTCTTGTAGACCCGGCCAGCCAGGTCGAACGTGGAGCCATGGCATGGACAGAGGAATCCGCCTTGCCAATCTGCGCCCATGCCGCCACCGCCGCCCGTTTCAAAGTGCGAGGTGGGCGAGCAGCCCAGATGCGTACAGATACCCACGCAGACGAACAGCTCAGGCTTACGCGAACGAGCTTCGTTTTCGGCATATTTGGGCGTGAAGCCGGGCCGTTTGGAATCTGGATCGGCCAGCAAAGGATCCAGCGCTTTCAGCGCGGCGAGTTGCTCGGGTGACCGGTGCATGATCCATACCGGTTTGCCGCGCCATTCCACGGTTTTCATGGAGCCGACGGGAATATCGCCGACGTCCACTTCCACGGGAGCCCCAGCCGCGCGGGCTTTGTCAGAAGGGGAAAACGTGCTCACAAGCGGCAATGCCGTTGCGACACCTGCTACACCACCCACAGCACAGGCCGTGGTAACCCAGAAACGTCGCGAAGGATCGGGTGGCAGGTTGGGATCAACCGCACCGTCATCATCGTGCACCAGCGTATCCTGACTCATCTTCCTATCCTTGTTGATGCGCCCGCTCTACGAGTAGCATCACTTCTGCGGCATCGGGTTCGCGGGAATATGTAACAACATAGCAACCGCGTATTATAGCGTCAGCCCACCGACGGGCGTATCACGAATGGAGTGCTTTTATGAGCAAAGCCACTGGTTTCGTCAAAGAATTTAGAGATTTCGCTGTAAAAGGCAATGCGGTGGACCTCGCTGTTGGTGTAATCATCGGCGCGGCGTTTGGCAGGATCGTTGATTCGCTGGTTAAAGACATCGTCATGCCGCTTGTCAACTTCATTCTTGGCGGTTCCGTCGATTTTTCGAACAAGTTTCTGGTGCTGTCCATGCCTGCCGGCTACAACGGTCCGATGACCTATGCCGAGTTGTCCAAGGCGGGCGCCAACGTGTTCGCGTGGGGCAATTTCGTCACCATCATCATCAACTTCGTGCTGTTGGCGTTCGTGATCTTCTGGATGGTCAAGGCGATCTATAAGGCTCGCAACAAGGCCGAGGAAGCGCCGGCCGCACCCGCCGCGACGCCCGAAGACGTGGCGCTGCTGCGAGAAATTCGCGACCTGCTCAAACGGCAATAACAAAGCGCCCCTCGGGGCGCTTTTTGCTGGCTCATGCAATGTGCTGGGCTAGCGGCGGCATCAGGCCGGGTTGTCCAGATCTACGAATTCGACCTTGATGCCGAAGTGTTCGGCCACGGCCTGCCCCAATGCCTGGGCGCCATAGCGCTCGGTCGCGTGGTGGCCGGCGGCGATGAAGCCAACGCCGGTTTCGCGCGCCAGATGCACGGTGGATTCCGACACTTCGCCCGTGATGTACGCATGGGCGCCGGCATCTACGGCGTCGGCCAGCATGCCTTGCGCACCGCCCGTACACCAGGCCACGCGTGAAATGCGCTGGTCCGGGTCACCCACGACAAGCGGCTGGCGGCCCAGGCGTTCCGCCACACGGGCGGCCAGTTGCCCCAGCGTTTGCAGGCCGGGCGCCTCGCCTTGCCAGACCAGATTGTCCTGGCCAAAGGTGCGTGGCGTGCCGTCATCGCGCAACGCCGGTGTCAGGCCCAGCACGCGCGCCAATTGGGCGTTATTGCCCAAGGTCGGGTGCGCGTCCAGCGGCAGGTGATACGCGTACAGGTTCAGATCGTTTTTCAAGGCCAGCGCCAAGCGTGTGCGGCGCGTGCCGATGACGCGGCGGTCCTCGTTGCGCCAGAGCCAGCCGTGATGCACCAGTACGGCATCGGCGCCGCGCTCGACGGCGGTGCGCAACAATGCTTCGCTGGCCGTGACACCGGTGATAATGTGTCCGACTTCAGATTTGCCTTCCACCTGCATGCCATTGGGGCAATAGTCCTTGAAGCGCGCGGCTTGCAGGGTGTCGTCCAGCCAGCTGGCCAGCACGTGGGAGTCCACTTTTTTCATTGCTCGTCCTATCAGAAACATGCGCCGATATTGGCTGATCTTTGCTCAGGCCGTCACGGTCTGCCTGGCTATTCTATTCGTGGTCACGACCTTGCGGCCCGACCTGTTGCGCCTGGCCGGGCCGGCCTCGGCGCCACAAGCGGCAGCCGCTGGCGTGCGCCCCGCTGCCGGCAGCGGCACGGGCGTGGTGTCATATGCCGACGGCGTGGCGCGCGCGGCGCCCTCGGTGGTCAATGTCTACACCACCAAACACGTCAATGTGCCGTTGATTCCGCTGCCCGATGATCCGGTGCTGCGCCAGCTCTTTGGCCAGATGCCGGGCATGAGCCGCCGGCAGGCTTCGACCAGCCTGGGGTCGGGCGTGATCGTGAGCCAGGACGGCCATGTGTTGACGAACTATCACGTTGTGCAAGCGGCCGACGCGATCGAAGTGGCCCTGACCGACGGCCGCCGCGATACCGCCAAGGTGGTTGGCGCTGACCCAGACACGGATCTGGCAGTGCTGAAATTGGCCACGTTGCGCGAGCTGCCCGCTGCCACGCTGGCATCTGACCGGGGCTTGCGTGTGGGCGATGTGGTGCTGGCGATTGGGAACCCGTTCGGCGTCGGACAGACCACCACGCAAGGCATCGTATCAGCGCTGGGCCGCAACGGCCTGGGCCTGAACACCTACGAGAACTTCATCCAGACAGACGCGGCAATCAACCCGGGCAATTCGGGCGGCGCATTGGTGGACGCCGAAGGCAGGCTGGTGGGCATCAATACCGCAATTTATTCCGAATCCGGCGGATCAATGGGCATTGGCTTTGCCACGCCTATCGACATTGCGCGCCGGGTCATGGACGACATCGTGAAGACAGGCGGGGTCAAGCGCGGCTGGCTGGGAGTAGAGCCGCAGGACGTGACGCCTGAACTGGCGCGGGCGTTCAACCTGGGAGCCGATGCGGGCGGCGTCATTATTGCAGGCGTGATGCGCGACGGCCCCGCTGCGCGCGGCGGCTTGCGGGTGGGCGATATTGTGCAATCGATCAATGGCAAGCGTATGAGCGACACCGCCACGCTGCTGTCGCAGATTGCGCAACTGCCGCCGGGCGAACGCGCCACGCTGGGCATTCTACGTTCGGGTAAATCAGCCGAGCTGGCAGTAGTGGTGGGCGCGCGCCCCGGTTTGCCGCGTTAAGCGGCGACCCGCTATTCAACCATCAGCCGTACGACGGTCAGCACTTTCTTTTTAGTGCTGACTGGTTGATGGCGCAGCAATGCGCAGATTTCGGCGCAATAGGCATCGACCGTAGCGGCATCCATCGGCTGCGCGGCGCCATAGCCTTGCAGCAACGTGCGCGGGCCCGGGTCGGTGACGCTGACGACGCCATCCGTCAACCATGGCACGCTGGTTTCCAGCGCATGAGCCAGCCGCAACAACGTGCCGCGCTCGGGCGAATAGCGGTCTTCGCGGGTCAGTATGCGATGGATACAGGACTGCGGCACGCCGGAGATGCGTGCAAGCTGGTTTTGGCTGTGGATGCCGCGCCACCGCATCAGGGTGCGCAGCCGTTGGGCGAGCGACATGCTTGCAATGTAGGGTTGCAAGCATGTTGCCGACAAGAGTCAAACTGTCTGACTTTGCGCAGGACCCCGGCTGGGGCGGCCTGCGCAGCGCCGCATCGAACCGCCTGCTTGGCGGCTGTGTGGCGTGATGGATCAGTGACGTTCAGACAGTGAATCCGATGTGGCGTCGTCAGCGGCGCCCGCCTTGGGCGTCACCATGCGGGCGCAGATCAGGCCCACTTCATAGAGCAGGCACAGCGGCACTGCCAGCATGAATTGGCTGACCACATCGGGTGGCGTGACCACGGCGGCGATGATGAAAGCGCCCACCACAACGTAACCGCGCGCGGACTTCAATTTGGACAGTTCAACAATGCCCATCTTTACCAGCAGCACTACCACCACGGGCACTTCGAACGTGATGCCAAACGCCATGAACATCGTCATGACGAAGCTCAGGTAGGCCTCGATGTCAGGCGCCGGGGTGATGGACTGCGGCGCGAAAGTGGCGATGAAGTGAAATACCGTGCGGAACACCACGAAATAGCAGAACGCCATGCCCGCGATGAACAGAAAAGTGCTTGAGATGATCAGCGGCAGTGCCAGGCGCTTTTCATGCCGGTACAGCCCCGGCGCAACAAACGCCCAGGCCTGATACAGCACCACCGGCAGCGCCACGATGAAGGCGGCCATCATGGTGACTTTGACGGGCACCATGAACGGCGTAATGACGCCTGTGGCGATCATGCGCGTGCCTTCGGGCAGCGAAGCCAGCATCGGGGCCGCCAGAATGTCATAGATGGTGGACGCGCCGGGATAGATGAACAGCACGATGAATACCGCCACCACGGCGCCAACGGCGCGCAGCAGGCGGGTACGCAATTCGACCAGGTGAGAGATGAAGGTCTCTTGCTGGCCTTCTTCTTGGGAGGCGTC
Organism: Achromobacter seleniivolatilans; assembly: GCF_030864005.1. Lineage (NCBI taxonomy): Bacteria > Pseudomonadati > Pseudomonadota > Betaproteobacteria > Burkholderiales > Alcaligenaceae > Achromobacter > Achromobacter seleniivolatilans. The sequence continues at coordinate 4,631,502 of NZ_CP132976.1, read as the reverse complement.
CTGGGTCACGTCGGTGTTCCAGAGGGCGGGACGGGCTTGGCGGCGGGCGCGGCGTCGTCAGCCTTGGGCGCGCTGGGCGCCGCGGCGGGTTGTTGGGGGGCGGCGGCGTGGGCCGGGGCGGGCGTGGGCGCTTGCACCAGCACGGGCTCGGCTGACGGGCTCAGGTCCAGGTTCAGATTGTGATTCTGAGCGGGTGGCGCAATGCTGCGGGCGGCGTCTGCTGAGGTGTCTCCCACAATGACAGGATCGACCTTGCCGCTGGCTTCGCGGGCCACTTCGTCAAGCTCCGCGCGGAATTGCTGGACGGGCTCTTGCAGCGATGCGTGGGTGTCGTTCAGCGACTGTTGCACGCCTTGCGCGGCGTCTTCCATTTCGCTTTTGAACTTGCGCAGTTCGTCGAGTTCGATCTCGCGTTGGATATCGGACTTCACGTCATTGACGTAACGCTGCGCGCGCCCAAGCAGGTGCCCGACGGTGCGGGCGACTTTGGGCAGACGTTCGGGGCCAATGACGATCAAGGCGACGACGCCGATCACCATCAGTTCAGTGAGGCTGACATCAAACATTCGACGGCCGCTCGGGAATTGAAGCAATAAGGGCCGGCCCGATCAGGGCAGGCCCGGGAGACGAGCGGTGGCTCAGGAGTTGGATTTTTCCTTGGCCTGCACGTCGATGGTTTCGCCGGATACGCGCTGCTGCGCGATCGGGTCGGCAGTTTTTTCACCGTTGGCGTCTTTCATGCCTTCTTTGAAACCCTTGACCGCACCGCCCAAGTCCGAGCCGATGTTGCGCAGCTTCTTGGTACCGAAGATCAGCGCCACGATGACCAGAACCACCAACCAATGCCAAATGCTGAAACTACCCATGATGTTTCTCCGAATTACGCAGTGGGGGCTACGCGCCCTTTCCAGGGCCGCGAACCGCCGATGATGTGGAAATGCAAATGCGGGACTTCCTGGCCGCCTTCGACGCCAGAGTTGATCATGATGCGAAATCCGCCATCAGGGCCCGGACGGCAACCGTTCTCGGCTGCGAGCCGCGGCGCCAACGACATCATTCTACCCAACCAACCTGCGTCCTCGCCGGTAATATCCTGCATGGATGTGACATGACGTCGAGGGATCAGCAGTAAATGCACCGGTGCGGCCGGATTGATATCGTGGAATGCAACAAAGTCCTCGTCCTCGAAGACTTTCTTGGACGGGATGTCGCCAGCGGCGATTTTGCAGAAAAGACAGTTGTCGCTCATTTTTCCGGGCTCCGGGTTCAGTCTTGCGGACGGCTCGCTTTTTCCACCAGGCCCGACAGGCCTTCTCGGCGGGCCAGCTCGGCCAGCACCGCTTCCGGCCGCAGGTTGAAGTGCGTCAGCGCCACCAGGCAGTGAAACCACAAGTCGGCTGTTTCGCTGACGATGCGGTCAGGAACGCCGTCTTTGGCGGCCATTACCAGTTCCGTGGCTTCTTCACCGATCTTTTTCAGGAAGGAATCGGGGCCTTTGGCCAGCAGCTTGGCAGAATAAGACGCCGTGGGATCACCGCCGTTTTCAGGGCGGCGGGTTTCCAGGGTGTCGGCGATGCGCGCCAGGATATCGGCGGCGCTTAAGGTTTGATCGGTCATTTGTAGATCATTTCCGGGTCTTTGAGCACCGGATCAACCGTGACCCAGGACGCCTGGTCCGTCTGGCCTTCCAGGCGGCGGTAGAAGCAGCTGGCGCGCCCGGTGTGGCAGGCAATGCCGCCTTCCTGGTGAATTTTCAGCAGGATGACGTCGCCATCGCAGTCCAGGCGCAGTTCATGCACTTCCTGAAAATGGCCGGATTCTTCGCCCTTGCGCCACAGGCGCTGGCGCGAGCGTGAAAAGTACACGGCGCGGCCGGTTGCTGCGGTTTCGGCAAGCGCTTCGCGGTTCATCCAGGCCACCATCATGATTTGGCCGTTGTCGGCGTCTTGGGCGATGGCGGGGATCAGGCCGTTTTCGTCGAAGACGACGTCGGCCATCCAGGCGGGTTCAGTGCTCATGTCAGTTATCCAGTCTTACGGCAATGCCCTGTTCGGCCATGAAGCGTTTGCATTCGCCAACGGTGTGCTGCCCGAAGTGGAAAATGCTGGCGGCCAGCACGGCGCTGGCGCGGCCGGTGGTGACGCCATCGGCCAAGTGTTGCAGGTTGCCCACGCCGCCAGAGGCGATGACGGGCACCGGCACGGCGTCAGACACCGTGCGCGTCAATTCCAGGTCAAAGCCGGACTTGGTGCCGTCGCGGTCCATGCTGGTCAAGAGGATTTCGCCTGCGCCGTAAGAGGCCATGCGGCGCGCCCATGCCACGGCGTCCAGCCCGGTGGCCTTGCGGCCGCCGTGCGTGAAGACTTCCCAGCGCGGGGGTTCGCCCGCAGCGGACACCCGGCGCGCATCGATCGCCACGACCACGCATTGCGAGCCGTGATAGTCGGAGGCGGCGCGAACCAGTTCCGGGTTGGCTACGGCGGCGCTGTTGATGCTGATCTTGTCGGCGCCGGCATTGAGCAGACGCTGGATGTCCGACACCTGGCGCACGCCACCACCCACCGTCAGCGGGATGAAGACCTGCGAGGCCACCTGCTCGATGATGGGCAGGATCAGGTCGCGGCCGTCGCTGGTGGCAGTGATGTCCAGGAACGTGAGTTCGTCTGCGCCCTGCTCGTTGTAACGGCGAGCGATTTCGACGGGGTCGCCGGCATCAAGCAGGTTGACGAAGTTCACGCCCTTGACGACGCGGCCAGCCGTGACGTCCAGGCAAGGAATGATGCGGCGGGTCAGCGCGCTCTGAACGGGCGCGCCGGCCCCGGGGGTGCTGCTGGAAGTGGTCATTTTGCCAATTCGTCGGCGCGGGCTTGCGCCGCTTGGAAGTCGAGCGTGCCTTCGTAGATGCTGCGGCCCAGAATGGCGCCTTCGACGCCCTCTTCTTCGACGGCGCACAGGGCTTCGATGTCCTGGATGCCGGCGATGCCGCCCGATGCGTACACGGGAATGCGCACATGTTGAGCCAGGCGGACCGTGGCTTCGACGTTTACGCCCGACAGCATGCCGTCGCGGCCGATGTCCGTGTAGATGATGGCTTCGCAGCCGTAATCTTCGAACTTCTTGGCCAGATCCAGCACGTCGTGGCGGGTCAGCTTGCTCCAGCCGTCGGTAGCGATTTTGCCGTCGCGGGCGTCCAGGCCGACGATGATCTGGCCGGGAAAAGCGCCGCAGGCGTCGTGCAGGAAACCTGGGTTCTTGACCGCGGCGGTGCCGATGATCACGTAGGAGATGCCAGCATCAAGGTAGCGTTCGATGGTGTCGAGGTCGCGAATGCCGCCGCCGATCTGGACGGGGATGTCGTCGCCAACGGCGTCCAGGATCGCCTTGATGGGCGCTTCGTTCTTCGGTTTACCGGCAACAGCGCCGTTTAAGTCGACCAGATGCAGGCGGCGCGCGCCTTGGTCTAGCCAACGAGTGGCCATGGCGGCGGGGTCTTCGGAGAACACCGTTGCATCGTCCAGGTCACCCTGGCGCAGGCGCACGCAGCGCCCGTCTTTGAGATCGATGGCGGGGATCAGCAGCATGGTTGGCAGCAAGAAAAATAAAAGGTTGAATGGGCTGGTGCGCGCAGGCGTTTGGCCTACGGTTGCCAGTCTACAAAATTGCGATACAGGCGCAAACCGTGCTCGGCACTCTTTTCGGGGTGGAACTGCACCGCGAAAATGTTAGCTGCCGCCACTGCGCAGGTAAAGGCGACGCCATAATCGGTTTCACCAACGGTCAGGTCCGCATCGACCGGGTCGGCGTAGTAACTATGAACGAAATAGAAGTGCGAGTCGTCCGGAATGCCGTCCCAGAGGGGATGAGAGCGCGTATGGCGCACTTTGTTCCATCCCATGTGCGGAACTTTGAGCTTTTCAGGACGGACGTCGACCTGGCCTGCAGCGCCGGTGTCGGCCGCGCAGGCTTCGTCATCAGCCGGGATCAGGTCGGCGAAACGCGGGCCCGTGAAGCGGCGGACGACGCCGGGGAATATGCCCAGGCACGACGTGCCGCCTTCTTCACTGGAGTCGAACAGCATCTGTTCGCCAACGCACACGCCCAGCAGGGGCTTGGCGCGGGCGGCGCGCACGACGGCTTCGCGCAGGCCGGATTCATTCAGGGTGCGCATGCAGTCCGCCATGGCGCCTTGGCCGGGAAACACCACGCGGTCGGCCGCGTCGATGTCTTTAGGCTGGTTGCAGATGCGGATGTCCGCATCGGGGGCGGCGAACTTCAGGGCGCGTGCGACGGAGTGGAAATTGCCCATTCCATAGTCGACGATAGCGATAGTGGTCACTTCTTTCTGCCTGCTGCAAAGTGGAATTGGCGGACGTTACAGCACGCCCTTGGTGGAGGGCACGACGTCGCCCATGCGAGGGTCAACTTCCATGGCCATGCGCAGCGCGCGGCCACAGGCCTTGAAGACCGTTTCCGCCTGATGGTGGGCGTTAAAGCCGCGCAGGTTGTCGATGTGCAGCGTGATGAGCGCGTGGTTGACCAGGCCCTGGAAGAATTCACGCGTGAGATCGACGTCGAAATTGCCGATGTGGGCGCGGGTGAAAGGGATGTGATATTCCAGGCCGGGGCGGCCCGAGAAGTCCACCACCACGCGCGACAGCGCTTCATCCAGCGGCACATAGGCGTGGCCGTAGCGGCGCAGGCCGGCCTTGGTGCCGACTGCCTTGGCGATGGCCATGCCCAGCGTGATGCCCACGTCTTCCACCGTGTGATGCGCATCAATGTGCAGGTCGCCCTCGGCCTTGATGTCGAGGTCGATCAGGCCGTGGCGCGCGATCTGGTCCAGCATGTGGTCCAGGAAGGGCACGCCCGTGTCGATCGTCTGCTTGCCGGTGCCGTCAATATTGATGGCCACGCGGATGCGGGTTTCGTTGGTGTTGCGGGTGATCTCTGCGGTACGCATGTTAAGCACTCAAAATCTCTTGCAAGGCAGCCAGCAAGGCGGCGTTTTCAGCCGGGGCGCCCACCGAGATGCGCAGGCAGTTGGCCAGGAGCGGGTGGGCGTTGGAGAAGTTACGAATCAATATTTTGCGCGTTTTCAGCGCAAGATGCACGGCGTTGCCATCCAGCTTGCCGGAAAAGCGCGCGAGTACGAAATTACCGGACGAAGGGAATACCCTGGCGCCGGGTAGTGCGGCCAGCGCGGCGGCGAGCGGCGCACGGTCGGCGCGCAGCCGGGCGGCCTGCTCGTCCAGGACCGATTTGTGGCGCAGCACTGTCAACAGCGTGGCTTGCGTGAGCACGTCCAGGTTGTAGGGCGGGCGAACCTTGTTCAGCTCGGCAATCCAGGACGGATGTCCGGCCAGATAGCCAAAGCGCAGGCCGGCCAAGCCTATCTTGGATACCGTGCGCATCACGACCACATTGGACGCGTCCAGTACCTGCGGCATCCAGCTGCGCTCGGCAAAGGGCTGGTAGGCCTCGTCCAGCACCACGAGTCCGGGGGCGGCAGCGATGATCGCCTGCACGTCTTCATCGGCCCACAGGCCGCCCGTGGGATTGTTGGGCACGGCCAGGAACACCACTTTGGGCTGATGTGCGCGGATGGCGGCCAGCATGGCCGGCAAATCCAGCGTCAGATCGGCCGTCAGCGGCACGCCCACGAAACGGGCGTGGTCGAAGCGGGCCGCCATGTCGAAATAGACAAATGACGGCCACGGCGACATCACCGTATCGCCGGGGTTGCAGCAGGCTTGGACGATGATGTGAATCAGTTCGTCCGAGCCATTGCCAAACAGAACGTCAGCGCCATCCGGCACGCCGAAAGCGGACTTTACGGCCTGTTGCAAGGCGGACAGATCCGCGGCCGGATAGCGGTTCAGCGGGGTATCGCGCAGCGTGCGGGCGATGTCGTCCCGCACCGCTTCGGGCAATTCGTAGGGGCATTCCATCGCGTCCAGCTTGATGCAGCCGTCGGCGTTGGCCACCGGGTACGCCGCCAATTCGCGGATGTCGGCGCGGACCGTGCTGGCGATGCGGTCCGGCAGGTTCATGGCTTGTCGATCCGGTACTGGGCGCTGGCGGCGTGCGCTTGCAGCCCCTCGCCCAGCGCCAGTTCGGCTGCAATGCGGCCCAGCGTTTGCGCGCCCTGGTGCGAAACCTGGATCAGGCTGGAACGCTTTTGGAAGTCGTACACGCCCAGCGGCGACGAGAACCGGGCCGTGCGCGACGTAGGCAGCACGTGGTTCGGGCCCGCGCAGTAGTCGCCCAGCGCTTCCGAACTGAAGCGGCCCATGAAGATTGCGCCAGCGTGGCGGATCTTGGCGGTCCAGATCTCGGGCTGTTCCGTGGAGATTTCCAAGTGCTCAGGCGCGATGTCGTTGGCAATCTGGCAGGCTTCTTCCAGGCTTTGAACCTGGATCAGCGCGCCGCGGTTGGCCAGGCTGACGCGCAGGATATCGGCGCGCGGCATCGTCGGCAGCAAACGGGCGATGGAGGCTTGCACCTCTTCGATGAAAGCGGCGTCCGGACAGAGCAGGATGGATTGCGCCAGCTCGTCGTGCTCGGCTTGCGAGAACAGGTCCATGGCGATCCAGTCGGCCGGCGTCTTGCCGTCGCAGATGACCAGGATTTCGCTGGGTCCGGCGATCATGTCGATGCCAACCACGCCAAACACGCGGCGCTTGGCGGCGGCGACATAGGCGTTGCCCGGGCCGACGATCTTGTCCACGGCAGGCACGGTAGCCGTGCCGTAGGCCAGCGCGCCCACGGCCTGCGCGCCGCCGATGGCGAATACGCGGTCCACGCCGCTGATGGCGGCTGCGGCCAGCACGATGGGGTTGCGTACGCCGTCGGGCGTAGGCGTGACCATGATCAGTTCCGCGACGCCGGCGACCTTGGCCGGAATGGCGTTCATCAGCACCGAAGACGGATAGGCGGCCTTGCCGCCCGGCACATACAAGCCCACGCGGTCCAGCGGCGTGACCTGCTGGCCCAGCATCGTGCCGTCGGCCTCGGTGTAGGTCCAGGTCTCGGCGCGTTGGCGCTCGTGGTAGGCGCGTACGCGGTCAGCGGCGGCTTCCAGCGCATTGCGCTGGGCAGCGGGCAAAGTGGCCAGCGCGGCATGCCAATCGGCCTTGGGAATTTCCAGCGTGCCGGCCGATGCGGCAGGCATGCGGTCAAAACGTTGTGTGTATTCCACCAGCGCGGCGTCGCCACGGGTGCGCACGTCGGCCAGAATGCCGGCCGCGGCACGGTCGATGGACTCGTCCTCGGTGGCCTCAAAGGCCAGCAGCTTGGACAGGGCGGATTTGAATCCGGGATCGCGGGAGTCGAGACGATTGATCAGTGCCATGGCGTCATGGAGTAAAGCAGAAAACGGCTAGCGGCCGCCGCAATGACGCGGCGGGCGAAGGTCAGGCGTTACGGGAGGCGGCTCTTTCGAAAGCGTCCAGCAAAGGTTGCAGGCGGGCGCCGCGGGTTTTCAGCGCAGCCTGGTTGACGATCAGGCGCGAGGAAATCGGCATGACGTCTTCAACGGCGACCAGATCGTTGGCGCGCAACGTGCCGCCGGTGGACACCAAATCGACGATGCAATCGGCCAGGCCCACCAACGGCGCCAGTTCCATCGAACCATACAGCTTGATGATGTCAACGTACACACCCTTAGCCGCAAAGTGTTCACGGGCTGAGTGCACGTATTTGGTGGCCACGCGCAGGCGCGCGCCTTGGTGCACCGCGCCTTCGTAGTCGAAGCCGTTGCGCACAGCCACGGCCAGACGGCACTTGGCAATGTTCAGGTCGATGGGCTGATACAGGCCGCCCGGCTGTTCCTTGGCGTGCTCGATCAGCACGTCCTTGCCGGCAATGCCCAGGTCGGCCGCGCCGTACTGCACATACGTGGGCACGTCCGACGCGCGCACGATGATCAGGCGCAGGCCGGGGTCGCTCGTCGGCAAGATCAGCTTGCGCGAGCTCTCCGGGCTTTCCGTCACTTCGATGCCGGCTTCGGCCAGCAAGGGCATGGTTTCTTCAAAAATCCGGCCCTTGGACAGTGCCAGGGTCAGGGGCTTGATATTGGCATCACTCATGCCTGTTCCTTGCCGGTAACGCGTTGGATGTTCGCGCCCAGGGCGCGCAGTTTGACTTCCATCTGGTCGTAGCCACGATCCAGGTGGTAAATGCGGTCGACCAGTGTTTCGCCATCGGCGGCCAGGCCGGCGATGACCAGACTGGCCGAAGCCCGCAGATCGGTCGCCATGACGGTCGCGCCTGACAGACGCTTGACGCCGCGGACGATGGCGGTGTGGCCATCGATATCAATATCCGCTCCCATGCGGCACAGTTCCTGCACGTGCATGTAGCGGTTCTCGAATATGGTTTCGACAATGACCGAGGTGCCGTCGGCCACCGTGTTCAGCGCCATGAGCTGGGCCTGCATGTCGGTGGCGAAACCGGGGTATTCATGGGTGCGGAAACCCACGGCCTTGGGGCGCGCGGACATAGAGCCGCGGATCCAATCGGGTCCGGTTTCGATGGTGAGGCCAGCTTCGGTCAGCTTGTCCAGCGTAGCGCCCAGGATGTCGGCGCTGGTGTTCTTCAACAGGATGTCGCCGCCTGCCGCGCCGACGGCGCACAGGAAGGTGCCGGCTTCAATGCGGTCAGAGATGACGCGATGTTGCGCGCCATGCAGGCGTTCAACGCCATCGATCACAATGCGGTCGGTGCCGTGGCCGTGGATACGGGCGCCCATCTTGATGAGCAATTCGGCCAGGTCCACCACTTCCGGTTCGCGGGCGGCGTTTTCCAGCACGGTCTGGCCTTCTGCCAGCACGGCGGCCATCAGCAGGTTTTCGGTGCCGGTGACGGTGACCATGTCCGTATGGATAGAGGCGCCCTTTAAGCGCTTCGCGCGCGCCACGACAAAGCCGTGCTCGATGCTGATGTCCGCGCCCAGTGCAGCCAGGCCCTTGATGTGCTGGTCCACAGGCCGTTGGCCGATAGAGCAGCCGCCCGGCAGGCTGACGCGGGCTTCGCCGAAGCGGGCCAGCAAGGGGCCCAGCACCAGAATCGACGCGCGCATGGTCTTGACCAAGTCGTACGGCGCTTCCAGGTTATCGACCTGATTGGCTTGCAGGGTCACCACGCCGTCTGCGGCGCGGTCCGCACGCACGCCCATCCGGCCCAACAAACGCAGCATCGTGTCGGTGTCGTTCAGGTGAGGAACGTTGGCAAGCGTCAGCGCATCGGCGGTCAGCAGGCTTGCGCACAAGATCGGCAGCGCCGAATTCTTGGCACCCGAGATCGAGATCTCGCCGTGCAGCTGCGCGCCGCCGGTGATGCGGAGTTTGTCCATTACTTGCCTGCTTGCTCGTATTCGTCTGGGGTCAGCGTGCGCATCGACAGGGCGTGGATTTCGGCCTTCATGCGGTCGCCCAGGGCGGCATAGACCAGCTGATGGCGCTGAATCAGGCGCTTGCCCTCGAAGGCGGCGCTGACAATGACGGCGTCGAAATGCGAGCCATCGCCTTGCACGTCAAGATGTACACAGGACAGGCCGTCCGCGATGTATTGGCGGACTTGGGCGGGAGTGGGAAGCATGGACGTCAGTTCCTGAGTTTGTAGCCGCTGGCCAGAAGCCGCAGCGCATAAAACGACAGTGCTAGGAACACCCCCGTCACCACCGCCAGACTGCGCCAGGGCGAGACGTCCGACACCGAGAAGAATCCGTAGCGGAAACCGTCGATGGTGTAGAAGATGGGGTTCCAGTGGGACACGCTTTGCCAGAAAGGCGGCAGCGTGTGAATGGAATAGAACACGCCGGACAGAAAGGTCGCCGGCATGATCAGGAAGTTCTGGAAGGCCGCCAGTTGGTCGAATTTTTCAGACCACAGGCCCGCGATCAGGCCCAGCACGCCCATGATGCCGCAGGCCAGCACCGCAAAGACCAGCAGCCACAACGGGTTGGCAGGCACAAGCGATACAAAGAACAGGGCCACGAGCCACACGCAAATGCCGACGGCCAGGCCGCGCACGATCGCCGCCAGCACATAGGCGCCGAAGATGTCGCGGTGCGACAGCGGCGGTAGCAGCATGAAAACGAGGTTGCCGGTAATGCGACTTTGGATCAGCGACGATGAAGGGTTGGCGAACGAATTCTGCAACATGCTCATCATCATGAGCCCGGGAATCAGGAACGCGGTATAGGGCACGCTGCCGTAGACCACGACCCGCCCTTCCAGCACGTGTGCGAACACCAGCAAGTACAGCAGCGCCGTGATCACGGGTGCCGCGATCGTTTGAAAACTGACCTTCCAGAAGCGCAGCAATTCTTTGCGCAGCAGCGTCGGAAAACCGGAGCCCGCATCCAGGCGGGGCTGCACCAGCGGCTGGCTGGCGGTCGCGTCGGGCTGCGTCATGACGAAATCTCTTCGGGTTGCAAGGCGGGCGTGGCGGGCTCGTCGCCCTGGTGCATGATGCGTACGAAAGCGTCTTCCAGGTCGACACCGCCAACGCGGGCCATCAGCGCCTGCGTCGTGTCCAGCGCCACGATACGGCCGCGCTTGAGCATGGCAATGCGGCCACAGAGCGCTTCTGCTTCTTCGAGGTAATGGGTGGTCAGCATGATGGTGTGGCCGGCCTTGTTCAGGCGTGAGATGAATTCCCACAAGGTGCGGCGCAGATCTACGTCTACGCCCGCGGTGGGTTCGTCCAGCACGATCACGGGGGGGCGGTGCACCAGCGCCTGGGCCACCAGCACGCGGCGTTTCATGCCGCCTGACAAGGCGCGCATGTTGTTGTCGGCTTTGTCGGCCAAACCCAGGTTGAACAGGATTTCGTCGATCCAGTCGTCATTTTTGCGCAGACCGAAGTAACCGGACTGAATGCGCAACGTCTCTCGCACCGTGAAGAACGGGTCATAGACCAATTCCTGCGGCACCACGCCCAGCGAGCGCCGTGCCGACTTGTAGTCGGCAACGACGTCATAACCACAGACCGATGCGCGGCCGGAGCTTGCATGTGCCAGACCGGCCAGGATCGAAATCAGCGATGTTTTGCCCGCGCCGTTGGGTCCGAGCAGGCCGAAGAATTCGCCGTGCTCGATATTCAGGCTGACGTTGTCCAGCGCTTGAAAGCCAGCGGCGGGCGCGCGCCCAAGCAGCTTTTGCCACCCGCGTTGGCGCGGTGAGTAGACCTTGGAGACGTTTTCTAGACTGACGGCAGACATGACGGCGGGGGTAGCCCGGAAAAGAGCGAATTGATCATTATATAAGCGCACGGTGACGCCAAGCGCCTATGGCCCCGGGAGCCGCGGGGGGATGGCTAGGTGCGTCCCCAAATTAATCGGCCCGGCGGGCCTCTGGGGGCGCGCCGGGCCGGTGTCAGCCGGGACTGTAGGGTTACTGATTGCGTTGGTTCAGCGCCTGGATCAGACCGTCGATGCCGTTTTGGTTGATCTGCTGCGCGAACTGATTGCGGTAGTTCTCGATCAGCCAGATGCCTTCGACGTTCATGTCGTAGATCTTCCAGCCCTGGGGCGTTTTTTCCAGACGGTAGTCCACGCCAGTGGGCTGGCCATTGGCTTGGCTGATCAGCGTGCGGACGACCACATCATCGGCATTGGCGTCACCGCGGAAGGGCAGCGCGCGGACATTGGTGCTGGGCGTTACACGGGTCAGGGCGCCGCTATAGGTGCGCACCAGCGTGCCGCGGAAAGCCTCGGCCAAGGCCGTCTTTTGCTGCTCGGTGGCTTGACGCCAGAAGCGGCCAGCAGCCAGGCGCGTCGTCTTCTGGAAGTTGACGTAGGGCAGGATGTGCTGATTGACGACTTCGTTGATGCGCGCGGTATTGCCGGCTTTCACCGCGCCGTCGGCCTTCAGTACGTCGAGGGCTTCGTTCGCGGTGGCCAGCACGAATTGGTCGGGCGGGCCGTTAGGGTTGGGCTGAGCCTGCGCAGCGCTGGCCACGGCCAGGCCGAGAAGGCCCGCGAAGGCCAGCCGTTGCAGCAGGGAAATAAAAGCAAATTGCATCAAAACTCCTTACTTGACCTGATAACGCACTCCGCAGCTTACTTGGCAGCGGGTTGCGGGGCCGGGGCGCCCTTGGCGGCAGCAGGGGCATCGCCCTCGTCGTCTTCGTAGTTGGGCAGCGCGTCCTCTTCGTTCACGCGGTGGCCCAGGACCATGGCGTTACGGCGTTGCAGATAGGCGTCGCGGATGAAGCTGTACGGATCTAGCGCAACGCGGTCGATCGTGTCGGTTGCGCTCAACAGGCTGGCGCGCGTGTCAACCACACGCAGACCCCACAAGGAGTTGCGCAGGCGGACGTTGTCGATGGAATCGATCCCCATGTAGCCGTAGGTCGTGCCGGCGAAATCGCCGATCAGGCCGGCGCCGTCACGCACGGTGGACGAACCGAAGATCGGCAGCACCAGGTATGGGCCTTGGCTGAAGCCCCACACGCCCAGCGTCGTGCCGAAGTCGTTCGGGATCTTGCGCGCGCCATTGGCCGAGGCGACGTCGAAGCAGCCGCCCACGCCCATGGTGGTGTTGAACAGGAAGCGTCCCAGCGTGTTGACGAAGTCGTGGCCGCGGCCTTGCAGGAAGCTGTTCGTGCCGGACCAGAGGTCGCCGATGTTGCTGAAGATGTTGTGGACACAGCTGCGCACGGGTTGCGGCGTGACAAAGGTGTACGCCTGGGCAACGGGCTTGAAGACCGCGCGGTCGACTGTGTCGTTGAACTTGTAGACGCCGCGGTTAAAGCCTTCCCAAGGATCGCGCGGGTCCGGATTTTGCGGCGCTGCGCAGCCGGCCATCAAGGCACCCGCCACTGCGATAGTGGCAATCCGGGAAAGAGCGTACTTGTTCATGATCAGGAAATCCCTATCAACAATTCTTATGATATTGCGGCGAGCCACGCATTGTGGTTACGGCGTCTTTCACATCGCCTTTAATTTGGCGATTTCGCGGCGGGTTCGGACGCAGCGTTAGCGCCTTGCTTTTCGGCGGTTCCATAAAGGAACTGGCTGATCAGCTGCTCAAGCACAACGGCGCTTTGTGTATAGCGGATATTTCCGCCGTCGGTAAAGTTTTCCTCTTCGCTGCCCGCGGTCAGGCCCAGGTACTGCTCACCCAGCAGACCGGACGTCAGGATCGACGCCGAGGTGTCCTTGGGGAACTGGTAAGCCTTTTCCAGATTGACCGTGACAACGGCCTGGAAGGTCTTGTCGTCAAACGAAATGTTGGCTACCCGGCCCACCACAACACCGGCGCTTTTTACCGCCGCGCGCGCCTTGAGGCCGCCTACGTTATCGAACTTGGCCGACAGCGTATAGGTCGGCGCGAACGAAAACGCGCTTAAGTTGCCGGCGCGCAACGCCAGGAATGCCAGCGCGACCGCGCCCAGCAAGATAAACAGGCCTACCCAGAAGTCGGTTTTTTCGCGTGACATGATCGATCCGTATCAATTTCCAAACATCAAGGCGGTGAGCAGGAAGTCCAGCCCAAGTACCGCCAGCGAACCCACGACCACGGTACGCGTGGTGGCGCGAGCAACGCCTTCAGGGGTGGGCTTGGCCTGCCAGCCTTCGTAAAGCGCAACCAGCGTCACGGTGACGCCGAACACCAGACTTTTAATGACGCCGTTGGCCACGTCGTTCCAGACATCGACGCCGCTTTGCATCTGTGACCAGAAGGCGCCGGCATCAACGCCGATCATCAGTACACCGACGACCCAGCCGCCCAGAATACCCACCATGGAAAACACGGCGGCCAGAATGGGCATGGCGATGATGCCGCCCCACAGGCGCGGCACCAGAACGCGGCGCACGGGGTCCACGGCCATGACTTCCATGGCGGATAACTGTTCGCCAGCTTTCATCAGGCCGATCTCGGCAGTCAGCGACGTGCCGGCGCGTCCCGCAAACAGCAGCGCGGTCACGACAGGTCCAAGTTCGCGCACGAGCGACAGGGCCACGAGCAGACCCAAGGCCTCTTCGGAGCCATAGCGGTTCAGTGTGTAGTAGCCCTGTAGACCCAGCACAAAGCCCACGAACATGCCGGACACGGCGATGATCAGGAGCGAATAGTTGCCAATGAAATGGACCTGTTGCGACACCAGGCGCGGCCGCGACAACGCAATGCCGCTGCGCGCCAGCATGGCGCCGAAGAATCTGGCGAAACCGCCAATGGCGGAGACGCGGGTGCGGACCCAGCCCCCCAGCGCGCTTACGGCGTTATTTTCTCCGCTCATGCTTTGCGCCCCTTCTGTGCGGTAAGCCACTTTTGGAAAGCGGGCGTTTCGGGGTACTGGAACGCGACGGGGCCGTCGGGCTCGCCCTTCAGGAATTGCTGGACATACGGATCTTGCGACGCCGACAGCGATTCCGGGGTGCCCGCGGCAGCCAGCTTGCCCTGCCCCACCAGATAGACCTGGTCGGCAATGGCAAAGGATTCCTGCACATCGTGCGTGATCAGTACGGACGCGCATCCCAGGCGATCGGCCAGGCTGCGGATCAGGCGGGCGGTGATGCCCAGCGAGATCGGGTCCAGGCCGGCAAAGGGCTCGTCATACAAGATCAGTTCGGGTTCCAGCACGACGGCGCGGGCCAATGCCACGCGGCGCGCCATGCCGCCCGAGATTTCAGCAACCTTCAGATGCGCGGCGGCTCGCAGGCCGACGGCGTCCAGTTTGTCCAGCACGCGGTCGGTGACTTCCGCTTCGGTCAGCTTGGTGTGTTCGCGCAGCGGGAAAGCCACGTTTTCGAACACATTCAGGTCGGTGAACAGCGCGCCTTGCTGGAACAGCACGCCCATGCGCTTACGCAGGGACTGGAGTTCAGCCGGTTTGACGCGCGCCATGTCCTGGCCAAAGGCGATCACCTGACCCTGCTGGGCGGTGAGCTGGCCAGTCGCGGCCCGCAGCAGAGTCGTCTTGCCCGACCCCGATCCGCCCATGATGGCGACCACCTGGCCTGCGCGCACGTCCATGGAGATGTCGCGCAAGACGGTGAAATCACCATAGCCTAGCGCCACACCTGTCAGGCGCAAGGCAAATTCGGGGGTGTTGCTGGTTTGAGCGGACATGGGCAACGAAAGGGTGTTTCGGTGGCGGAGCTGGCCGTGCTGTCCTGGGACGCGCAGGGCGGATAACCGGCCAGCGCGGGTAAGACAGGCTGCGTCGGCAAGCGCCCTGTTACTCAGATGCGGGGGCAAGGTCGGGCTATGGCCCCCAGCGGCGAGGCGCCATTGTAGCCCGACGCATTGTAATCACAATGCGATAGGCCGCCCGTGGAACAGTGTTTTCGGGATCAGGAACAATCAAGCCCCCCGGGCGCGGTCCTGGCCGGGGGGCTGATTGCCATGTCAGGCGCTTAGCGGCGGGTTTGGGCCGCCCGCGTCTCGCTCGCCAGCCGGCGAACCAGATCGGCGGTCGTCTCGTGCCGTGCCAGCGGCGCGCCTTGGCCGGCCCACAGGGACAGCACGTTGATATTGCCCTCCTTGCCGCCCGCAGTGCGCATAGGACGCGTCAGGGCGTTCTGCAAGGGATAGGGCAGGATGTCGGCAGCGAGTGCGTCGGCATCGCGCATGAAGGCATTGACGATGCCCCGGGCCGGACGGCCGGAAAAGGCACGGGTGATGCGTGATTGTTCGGAACGGGATGCCGGCAGGACGGCCTTATAGGCATCGCTGATGCCGGATTCAGCCGTCGTCAGGAATGCCGTCCCCAATTGTGCAAGGTCGCCGCCCAGGGCCAACGCGGCGGCGATGCCCCGGCCGTCCATGATGCCGCCAGAGGCGATTACCGGGATAGAAACGGCGTCGGCTACCTGTGGCACCAAGGCCATCGTGCCAATCAGGGACTGATCGAAATCATCAAGGAAGGTGCCACGGTGTCCGCCTGCCTCGGCGCCCTGGGCCACGACGGCATCCACGCCGTCCTGCTCCAGCGCCACCGCTTCCCGCACCGTGGTGGCTGTGCCTACGGTCAGGATGCCCAGCTCGCGGCATTGCGCCAGCACCTGGGCGGGCATGCGGCCAAAGGTAAAGCTGAAGACCGCCGGGCGCAGCCGCAGAATGGCGTCTATCTGCCCGGGCAGCGGGTCGGCCTGCGGTCCGGGCAAGGCAGGCGCCGGCAATCCCAATTGCTCGTGATAGCGGGCCATCAGGGCTAGCATCCGGCTGGCGTCGCCCTGCGTGGGTTGCTCGGGCACGGACGCGAATAAATTGATGGCGAAAGGCCGCGAAGTGCGCGCGCGGATCGCGGCGGCGGCCGCTTCAATCTGTTCGGGGCTCATGTAGGCCGCCCCGAGCGATCCCAGCACCCCCGCCTTCGATGCCTCGCTCACCAGGTCCACCGTCGTCGCGCCGCCCGCCATGGGCGCCTGGATGATGGGATGGTCCAGTTTCAGCAGTTCAAGCAGACGGGTGGCCATGGGACGACTCCTAAAGGTTATTGAAGCTGGATGTTTCCAGCCTTGATGACGTGGGCCCACTTGTCGGTTTCGCTCTTGATGAACGCAGCGAATTCCTCGGGCGTGCCGCCGCCGGCCTGGCTGCCGGTGTCGGCGATGGCTTTTTGCACATCCGGTTCTTTCAGGATGCGGTTGAACTCGGCGTTGAGTTTGGCGATGATCGGCGCGGGCGTGCCGGCCGGCGCAACAATGCCCTGCCAGTTGTACGACTCGAAACCGGGCAGGCCGGATTCCGCCATGGTGGGCACGTCAGGCAAAACGGCCAGGCGCTGGGCGGACGTGACTGCAATGGGATGAATTTTCTTACCCTGAATGGCCGGTAGCGCCGAATAGCCCATTTCGAACATCATCGAGATATGGCCGCCCATCAGGTCGGTGGCGGCAAGGCTGCCGCCCTTGTACGGAACGTGCACGATATCGATCTTGGCTTGCTCGCGGAACATTTCACCCGACAGGTGATGCGCGCCGCCCACGCCCGACGAGCCAAACGACAGCTTGCTGGGTTCTTTCTTGGCCAGCGCGATCAGGTCAGCCAGCGTTTTGACCGGCAGCTCATTGTTCACGCTAAGCACCAGCGGGCTGTTCTCGATCAGGATGATGGGCGCCAAATCCTTTTGCGGGTTGTACGGCATTTCTTTCATCAACGACGGGTTGACCGCCATCGGGGCCAGATTGCCGGTGCCGATGGTGTAGCCGTCTGGGGCCGAGCGCGCGATCAGGTTGGTGCCCACCACGCCGCCCGCGCCCGCCTTGTTCTCCACCACGACGGGCTGGCCCAGCGAGTCGCCCAGCTTGCGCGCCAGCAGACGCACGCGGGTGTCGGCAAAACCGCCCGGCGCGTACGGCACGATCATCGTGATGGGTTTGGCGGGCCAGTCGGCGGTTTGGGCTTGTGCGGCGCCGCTGAAGGCGGTGATTGCCGCCAGGGCGGCAATCAGGGGGCGCAATGATTTCATGCTGGGTGCTCCTCGTTCTCTTTTCTAATGTGTACGGCCCTGGGGGCCGATCGCATTATGCCCAGCGCTACTGTCATCTGTCGTGATTTTTCCCAAGCGCCATGCCGACAGCGCCAACATCGCCGCACCGGCTCCCAGCACTTGCGGCAGACCCGCGCCCCAGTGTTCCGCCCAAGAGGCCAGCAGCGGTCCCAGAATCTGGCCCGCGGCGAACGCCGCGGTCATGACGGCGGCTGCACGCGCCGCCGAGGCCTTGGCCGCGCGCCTTGCGGTCAGCATGCCAGCCTGCGTGATCACCATGAACGTGCCGCCCACCAGCAGCGATGCCACGATCACGGCGGCAATGTGGTGCCAGACCGCGACGGTCACCATGCCCAACGCCATCAAGGCTTGGGCGCCCTGCCAGACGGCCTTCTCGTCGCGTCCGCGCGCCAGCCGCGGAACCAGCAGGCAGGACACGGCGGCAGCCAGGCCGAACAAGGGCCAGGCCCATCCAAAGATGGCCGGGTCGGGAATGATCTCTTTCGCCATTGCGGGCAGGAACGTGGCGGGAATGATGTAGCCGATGCCAAAAACGCCATAGTGCAGCGCCAGCCTGGAGATCGAGCTAGGCAGGCGGGCAGGTGCCGCGGCTGCGGCCGAACGGGTGACGGGCGCCGCGTGACGGTTCAGGCCCGGCCACGCGATCGCCGACAAGGCCAAGGTGATGGTGCCCAAGGTCAGCCACATGCCGTCCGCCCGCACATTGCCTGCCATCAGCGCCAGGCAGGCCAGGCCGGTCAGGGCAATGCCCGCCCCTACGCCTGCGTAGGTCACGGCGGCCGCCCCGACTTCGCGCGGGTCGCCAGGCGGCACGGGGCGCCATGCCACCACGCAAATAAAGGCGCTGGCGCTGGCGTAGCCCGCAGCCAGACGCAGCGCAGACCAAGCGGCCACGCTATGGAACAGGGGCATGGCAAGCGTCAGTAACGCCACGGCGAGCAAACTGACCGCCAGCCGGCCACGCAGGCGGCGTACAGGCCAGGCAACGGCGGCCAGCGCACCCAGCAGATAACCGATGTAGTTGGCCGAGGCCATCCAGCCGCCTTGGGTCAGCGACAGCCCGCCCTCTTCGGCCATCAGCGGCCACACGGGCGTAAAGGCGAAACGGCCAATACCCATGGCGGCGGCCAAAGCCAGCGCGGCCGGCCAAGCCAGGCTGGCGGCGTTTTGCGAGGCAGAGACAGAAGGGTAAGCAGGCGTTGACATGCACCTACTCTACGGCTGTACTAATATCTTTAATAGTGAATTATTAAGAACATAGGTTCTTGAAATGAGAAACTTGGATCTGGACGCGTTGCAAATATTCAAGGCGGTGGCCGACCAGGGCGGCGTGGCGCGCGCGGCGCTCCACCTGAACCGGGTGCAGTCGAATGTATCGACGCGGCTCAAGCAGCTAGAAGCATCATTGAACGCCCCGCTCTTCCGGCGTCAAAACCGCCGGCTGGTGCTGTCCGATCAAGGACGCGTGCTGTTGTCGTACGCCGATCGTTTGCTGCGTCTGTCGGATGAGGCCCAGGCTGCTGTACGTGATGGAGCGCCGCAAGGCGTACTGCGCATCGGGACCATGGAAAGCACGGCCGCCGCGCGGCTGCCGCCTATTCTTGCCGCCTATCACGCCGCATGGCCGCAAGTGGGTATTGAGCTGGTGACGGGCACGTCGGGGGCGCTGGCCGCCAAGGTCCGCAACTACGAGATCGAAGCCGCATTTGTGGCGCAGCCGTTTCCCGCTGACGGACTGACGGCAATCGATGCATTCAATGAAGAGCTGGCGTTGATTTCACCGCTGGCTTGGGGCGAGATCAAAAGTCCGCGCGAACTGGGCGATCGAACCGTCATCGCGTTCGCATCGGGGTGCTCGTACCGGCGCATTCTTGAGTCGTGGCTGAACCACGAAGGCATGGCGCCAGGCAGGGTGATGGAGTTTGCGTCGTATCACGCCATCGTGGCGTGCGTGGCCGCCGGGTCCGGCATGGCGATTGTGCCGCGTTCGGTGCTGGCGGTGCTGGCGGCGGAACACTCGGTCCGCGTCAGCGCTTTGTCGGGACCCTTTGGCCGGGCGCAGACTCAGCTGGTCTGGCGCGCCGATGACGATACTCCCGCCTTGCAGGCGCTGCGGCAAGAGCTGCAAGCGTCACAGGCCTGAAGGTTGCGCGGCAACGGCGCGCAACCTTCAGGCCTGCGGATTCAATAAAAAATACTTTAGAAGCGGTAGCCGACGCCGATGGTCGCGACCCACGGGTCGATGCGGGCGGTGCCGATGTGTTGGCCGTCCAGCTTCACCTTCGACTTGATGTCGATGTAGCGAATGTCTGCGTTCATGAACCAGCGTTCATTGATCTTGAAGTCGGCGCCCAACTGCGCGGCCACACCCCAGGAATCGCCCATCTTCAAATCAGAACCCTTCAACGCGCCTTCAGCCTTCGTGTCGAAGAAGTGCGTGTAGTTGATGCCCACACCGATGTAGGGTTGGATCATGCTGTCAGGCAGGATGTGCCATTGCAGGCTCAACGTGGGAGGCAATTGCTTGCTGGAGCCGATCTTGCCCAGGCCGCTGCCGCTGACATCGTGCTGGAACGGCCAGGCGCCCAACAGTTCGATACCGATGTTGCGCGTCACCATATAGCCCAGCGTGAAGCTGGGACGTACGTTGTTGTTGGCGTCCAGCTTCACCGAGCCGTCGAGCACGGTGCCGTTGTTGGAAGAGGGGCGAACCTGCGTCACGCCAACCCGGAACAGCACATCGCCCGCTTCGTGGGCATGCGCGGGAGCGGCGAATGCACCGGCTGCAATCAGGCCGGCGATAGCGGTGGCGCGAATACGCCCGTTCAGCGAAAACATTTTTCTTCTCCGATCTTTCCGTAGGGGTAAGACCACAGGTTCGCAGACCTGCCGCCCGGCACGATTGATATGTGTCAAACCGTGAAAAGATGGAGAACGGGCCGTGGCTGCACTGCAACAAGCAGCGTGTCAGAAGGCGCTACCCCCGGCTCACGATGGCGGCATTGGAAAGAACCATCAAGAAAGCGCCACCAGAAAAACGGCAGCGCCCAGGCCCAGCATGATGAATGGGCTGATGCGTGTGTAGACGAGTGCGGCGGTGGATGCGGCCGCAACGCCCCAAGCCCATGCGCCGCCTTCGGCCGCGCGCAAAATCGTGCATGACGACGCCAGGATCATGCCCGCCGCCACCGGCACCAGCCCGGCTTCAATCGCCCGGATGCAAGCGGTGTGACGGTATCGCGCCCAGACGCGCGCCAGCGCATAAATCAGCAGCGAGCACGGCAGAAAGATTGCGATCGACGCAGCGATGGCGCCGCTCCATCCGCCCACATGCCAGCCTATCAAGGTCACCAGCAGGGACGCCGGGCCCGGCGTAATGCGCGAGAGCGCAAAGTAGTCCAGGAACTGCGCATCGTTGATCCAGCCATAGCCGTCCACTGCCTGGCGGTGGATATCCGGCAGGATGCTTTGTCCGCCGCCCACCGTCAGAAAAGAAAGCGGCGTGAAGACTGAAAACAGATCGTGCAGGGTCGCCAGATTCATGGGCGCGGCTCCTGCCGGCGGATGCGCGTGTAGGCGATAAGGATCGACAGCGGCGCCATCGCGCCCACTACCCACAAAAGCGGCAGCCGCAACAGAAAGATGGCGGCAAACGTCGCGGCCATGATCACTGCCGGCACCACGCCAACCAAGGACCGCCGCGCTGCGCGCAGACCCGTTTGCAGCGATACGCCCACCGCCGCCGCAGCAACGCCGGCCATGCCAACGTGCAGCCCGTGCGACTGCGCCATGCTGGCAAACAGCGCTGCCAACGCAATTGCTACCAACATCGGGGGCACGGTGATACCCAAGCCACCCAGCAAGGCGCCGGGGCCGCCGCGCAGCCGAAACCCGATCCAAATGGCCAGGTTCACCACATTCACGCCGGGAAAGGACTGGGCCAGCGCCAGGCCGGAAAGAAAATCCGCTTCGGACATCCAGCGCCGCTGCTGTACAAATTCGCGCATCATCCAGCCGCTCAAACCCCCTCCGAAACTGGTCAGGCCCACTTTTGTGAATGCCAGGAAAATCTGCGGCAGGGTCGGCGAAGCGATGGGGGCGGTGGACATGAATGCGTACGCGGCAAAGGGATGCCGCATCTTACGGAATTGAAATTGTCGGGCGCCTGAATGGCATTCGCCGCCTTGCACCGGGGGCGCAAGGCGGCGAATGCAGGATGCAGTGCGCAGGGGTGTTACTCCCCGCACACAGCAGGAAAAATCAGCGCGGCAGTTCGCTGCTGCCCATCAGGTACGCATCGACTGAACGGGCGCACTGACGGCCTTCGCGGATGGCCCAGACCACCAGCGATTGGCCCCGGCGCATGTCGCCAGCGGTAAAGACTTTTTCCACATTGGTGCGGTAGTCGTCGGTGTTGGCGCGCACGTTGCCGCGCGCATCGCGATCCACGCCAAAGGCGTCAAGCACGGTCTGCACCGGCGATACAAAACCCATCGCCAGCAGCACCAGATCGGCCTTGATTTCGAATTCCGAACCTTCGACTTCGCGCATCTTCATCTGGCCGGTGGCTTCGTCCTTGAACCATTCCACGCGCGAGCCGATCAGCTTTTCGACCTTCCCATTGCTGCCCTGGAACAGCTTGGTGGTCACGGACCAATCGCGGTCGCAGCCCTCTTCGTGCGAGGACGAGGTGCGCATTTTCAGCGGCCAGTACGGCCACGTCATGGTCTTGTTTTCGGACTCGGGCGGCTGGGGCATCAGTTCGAATTGCGTGACCGAGGCCGCGCCATGGCGGTTGCTGGTGCCCACGCAATCAGAACCCGTGTCGCCGCCGCCGATCACGACCACGTGCTTGCCTTTGGCCAGCGTCTGGTCGGTCAGGCGGTCGCCTGCCACGGCCTTGTTCTGCTGGCGCAGGAAATCCATGGCGTAATAAACGCCCGACAGTTCGCGTCCCGGCACCGGCAGGTCACGCGGCGTTTCCGAACCGCCGCTCATGACCACGGCGTCGAATTCAGCCAACAGCGAATCCGGCGTGCGCACGGTCAGGCCATCGGCCACGGGGTCTTTCGGGCTGCCGATGTAGGTCGACGGCGCGAACTCGACGCCTTCGGCTTCCATCTGCGAAATGCGGCGATCGATCTGGTGCTTTTCCAGCTTGAAGTCGGGAATGCCATAACGCAACAGGCCGCCGATCCGATCGCTCTTCTCGAACAAGGTCACGGCATGGCCCGCACGCGCCAGCTGCTGCGCGCACGCCATGCCGGCGGGGCCTGAACCCACCACGGCAACCTTCTTGCCCGTCTTGCGAGCAGGCACCAGCGGCGCAACCCAGCCTTCCGCCCAGCCCTTGTCGATGATGGCGTGTTCGATCGACTTGATACCGACCGCGTCGCTGTTGATGTTCAAGGTACAGGCAGCTTCACACGGCGCCGGGCAGATGCGGCCCGTGAACTCCGGGAAGTTGTTGGTGGAGTGCAGCACATCCAGCGCACGGCGCCAGTCCTGCTTGTACACCAGGTCATTCCAGTCGGGGATGATGTTGTTGACCGGGCAGCCGTTGTTGCAAAACGGAATGCCGCAGTCCATGCAGCGCGCGGCTTGCTGCTTGGCCTGGTCATCGGTCAAATGCAGCACGAATTCGCGCCAGTTCTTCAGCCGCTTCTGCGGGGCCTCGGAGGCCTCCTGCAGACGCTGAAATTCCATAAAGCCGGTAATCTTTCCCATGGTATCCCTCACGCAGCCAATTGTTGCTGGTTGGCTGCACGCCACATTTCACCCAATGCGCGACGGTAGTCCGTCGGCATGACCTTTACGAATTTGCCGCGCGACGCTTCCCAGTCACCCAGGATCTCGCGGGCGCGGTAGCTGCCGGTGTAGCGGAAGTGGTCTTCCACCAGGCGGCGCAAGATGGTTTCATCCGTCTCGCGTTCGTGACCGCGTTGCGCGCTGTGCCAGACGTCGATGTTGTTCAACGCCTGTTGCTCCGCGTGCGCGGCCACGCCTTCCAGTTCAACCATCGACATGTTGACGCGATGCTTCAACGTGCGCTCCGGGTCCCACACATACGCCACGCCGCCCGACATGCCGGCTGCGAAGTTGCGGCCCGTAGCGCCCAGCACCACCACCGTGCCGCCCGTCATGTATTCGCAACCGTGGTCGCCCGTGCCTTCCACGACCGTGGCGGCGCCCGAGTTACGCACCGCGAAACGTTCGCCAGCCACGCCGTTGAAGAAGGCTTCGCCCGCCAACGCGCCGTACAGCACGGTGTTGCCGGCAATGATGTGGTCGGGGCCAAAGCCGCGGAAGTCGTTAGGCGAGCGCACGATGATGCGGCCGCCCGACAAACCCTTGCCCACGTAGTCGTTGCCTTCGCCCACCAGATCCATCGTGATGCCATGCGCCAGGAACGCGCCGAAGCTTTGGCCGGCGGTGCCGTTGCACTGAATATGGATGGTGTCGTCCGGCAAGCCGTCATGGCCGTAGCGCGAGGCCACAGCGCCCGACAGCATGGCGCCGATCGTGCGGTTGCGGTTGCGCACCGGAACGATGAAGGACACCTTTTCGCCGCGTTCCAGCGCGGGTTTGCTGCGTTCGATCAACTGGTGATCCAGCGCGCCCGCCAGGCCGTGATCCTGTTCTTCGGTCTGACGCACGGATGCGTCGGACTGCGTTTGATGGAACACGCGGGCGAAGTTCAGGCCTTGGGCCTTCCAGTGCTCGACGCCCGAACGCATGTCCAGCAGATCGGCGCGGCCGATCAGGTCGTCGAACTTGCGGATGCCCAATTGAGCCATGATTTCGCGGACTTCTTCAGCGATGAAGAAGAAGAAGTTCACCACGTGCTCGGGCTTGCCTTGGAATTTCTTGCGTAGGACCGGGTCTTGCGTCGCCACGCCCACCGGGCAGGTGTTCAGGTGGCACTTGCGCATCATGATGCAGCCTTCGACCACCAGCGGAGCGGTGGCGAAGCCGAATTCATCGGCGCCCAACAGCGCGCCAATAACCACGTCGCGGCCGGTCTTCATCTGGCCGTCGGCCTGCACGCGGATGCGGCTGCGCAGGCGGTTCAGCACCAGCGTCTGCTGCGTTTCGGCCAGACCCAGTTCCCACGGCGTACCCACGTGCTTGATGGACGACACCGGGGACGCGCCCGTGCCGCCGTCATGGCCTGCAATCACAACGTGATCGGCCTTGGCCTTGGCAACGCCGGCGGCCACCGTGCCCACACCCACTTCGGACACCAGCTTGACCGACACCGAGGCCTTGGGATTCACGTTCTTCAGATCGTGAATCAGTTGGGCCAAGTCTTCGATCGAATAGATGTCATGGTGCGGCGGGGGGGAAATCAGCCCCACGCCCGGCACTGAGTAGCGCAGCTTGGCGATGTATTCCGACACTTTGTGGCCGGGCAACTGGCCGCCTTCGCCAGGCTTGGCGCCTTGCGCCATCTTGATCTGGATCTGATCGGCAGACGACAGGTATTCGGCGGTCACGCCAAAACGGCCCGACGCCACCTGCTTGATCTTTGAGCGCAGCGAGTCGCCCTTCTTCAGTTCCACATCGGCTTCGATGCGGTCAGAGCCCAGCAGCGAGGCCAGCGTGTCGCCGTCCTTGATGGTGCTCTTGCCTTCGCGCATTTCGGCGCGGTAGCGCAGCTCGTCTTCGCCGCCTTCGCCGGTGTTGGACTTGCCGCCGATACGGTTCATGGCCACTGCCAGCACCGAGTGCGCTTCGGTCGAGATCGAACCCAGCGACATGGCGCCGGTGGCGAAACGCTTGACGATATCCTTGGCCGATTCAACATCGTCCAGCGGGATGGCGCGCGACGGATCAAAGCGGAACTCGAACAGGCCGCGCAAGGTCATGTGGCGACGGCTCTGGTCGTTGATGATCTGCGCGTACTCCTTGTACGTGCGGTAGTTGTTGGCGCGCGAAGCGTGTTGCAGCTTGGCGATCGAATCCGGGGTCCACATGTGCTCTTCGCCGCGGACGCGGTAGGCATATTCGCCGCCGGCGTCCAGGTCGTTGGCCAGAACCGGGTCGGTGCTGAACGCAGCGCGGTGCTGGCGCAGCGCCTCTTCAGCAACCTGGAAGATGCCGATGCCTTCAATGTTGGACGAGGTGCCGGTGAAGTACTTGTTCACCAGGCCGCTTTGCAGGCCCACGGCTTCGAAGATCTGCGCGCCGGTGTAGGACATATAGGTCGAGATGCCCATCTTGGACATGACCTTGTTCAATCCCTTGCCAATCGCCTTGATGAAGTTCTTCACGGCCTTTTCGGGGTCATTCATCTTGCCCAGCGATTCGAGCGCCAGGTAGGGGTGAATGGCTTCGGCGCCGTAGCCACCCAAGAGCGCGAAGTGGTGCACTTCACGAGCCGAGCCGGTTTCCACGACCAGGCCGGTATTGGTGCGCAGACCGGCGCGGATCAAGTGCTGGTGAACGGCGGAGGTTGCCAGCAGCGCGGGGATGGCCACGCGTTCGCTGTCGACCAGGCGGTCCGACACGATCAGGATGTTGTAGCCGCTTTGCACGGCATCGACGGCGCGCGCGCACAGCGCGGCCACGCGGGCTTCAATGCCCTCGGGGCCCCAGGCGGCGGGGTACGTGATGTCCAGTTCAAAGCTGCGGAATTTCTTGCCCGTTACCTGCTCGATGTCGCGGATCTGCGCCATCGCGGCGAAATCCAGCACCGGCTGGGACACTTCCAGACGCAGCGGCGGGTTGACGTTGTTGATGTCCAGCAGATTGGGCTTGGGGCCGATGAACGACACCAGCGACATCACCAGCTGTTCGCGGATGGGGTCGATAGGCGGGTTCGTGACCTGCGCGAACAACTGGCGGAAGTAGTTGTAGAACGGCTTGGCGCGATCGGACAGCACGGCCAGCGGGGCGTCATTGCCCATCGAGCCGATAACTTCTTCACCGGTCGACGCCATGGGCTCCAGGATGAACTTGTAGTCTTCCTGGGTCCAGCCAAAAGCCTGCTGGCGATCCAGCAACGCGACGGACGATTGCGTAGCAACAGCCGCCTGGCGCGGAGCCGGAAGCGATTCCAGCTTGATCTGCAAACGTTCGATCCACTGGCGGTACGGGCGGCTGTTGGCCAGTTGCAGCTTGATCTCGGCGTCGTCAATGATGCGGCCTTGTTCCAGGTCGATCAGGAACATCTTGCCCGGCTGCAGGCGCCACTTCTTGACGATGCGGTTTTCCGGGATCGACAGCGTGCCGGCTTCGGACGCCAGGATGACCATGTCGTCGTCGGTCACCAGATAGCGGGCGGGGCGCAGGCCGTTGCGGTCCAGCGTGGCGCCGATCTGGCGGCCATCGGTGAACGCGACGGCGGCGGGGCCGTCCCACGGCTCCATCATGGCGGCGTGATATTCATAGAAAGCGCGGCGGCTTTCGTCCATTTGCGTGTGCTGTTCCCAGGCTTCCGGGATCATCATCATCATGGCGTGGGCCAGCGAGTAGCCCGAGTTCACCAGCAGTTCCAGGCAGTTATCGAACGTAGCGGTGTCCGACTGGCCTTCGTAGACGATGGGGTACAGCTTTTTCAGGTCGTCGCCCAGTACGGCCGACTGCATCATCCCTTCGCGGGCGCGCAGCCAGTTGAAGTTGCCCTTGACCGTGTTGATTTCGCCGTTGTGGGCAATCATGCGGTACGGGTGGGCCAGCGGCCATGCCGGGAAGGTGTTGGTCGAGAAACGCTGGTGCACCAGCGCCAGCGCGGACACGGCGCGGGTATCGGC
This sequence comes from Achromobacter seleniivolatilans, assembly GCF_030864005.1. Lineage (NCBI taxonomy): Bacteria > Pseudomonadati > Pseudomonadota > Betaproteobacteria > Burkholderiales > Alcaligenaceae > Achromobacter > Achromobacter seleniivolatilans. Next base: position 4,604,281 of record NZ_CP132976.1, on the reverse strand, counting down.
CAGGTCGCGGTAGTAGCGGCCCACCTGATCGGCCAGCAGCAGGCCCTTGTAGACCACGGTGCGAACCGAGGCCGACGGCACGAAGTATTCCTTGCCGTGAGCCAGATGCATGTTCTGGATGGCGTGGCTGGCCGTCTTGCGAATCACGTACAGCTTGCGTTCCAGCGCGTCCGGCACCATCACGTCGGCGCCGCGGCCGATGAACAGCTGGCGGATCACGGGTTCGCATTCGCGCACAGTGGGCGACATCGGCATGTCGACGTCCACGGGCACATTACGCCAGCCCAGCACGACCTGGCCTTCGGCGCGCACGGAACGTTCCAGTTCCTGTTCGCAGGCCAGGCGCGAAGCGGTTTCCTTGGGCAGGAACACCATGGCGACGCCATATTCACCCGGCGGCGGCAGGATGATGCCTTGCTGGCCCAGTTCGTCGCGGTAAAGCGTGTCCGGGATCTGAATCAGGATGCCAGCGCCGTCGCCCATCAGCTTGTCTGCGCCGACCGCACCGCGGTGATCCAGGTTTTCCAGAATCTTCAGACCCTGCTGGATGATCGCGTGGCTTTTCTTGCCCTTGATATGCGCAACAAAACCGACGCCGCAAGCGTCATGTTCGTTTTTGGGGTGGTAGAGACCCTGGGCCGCGGGCATACCAATGCGGCTGGCATCGATAGGGGTCGCCTTGGGGGTGGGACAGGATTCGATCGGGGTAATTTGGGGCATGGCGCGCTCCGCAGTGAGCCTGCGTCGTAATGTTGCAGTGCAGGAGACGGACAATACCCCCGCTGCAAGTAGGGTGCAATAGGAACAATAGGGGTGTGACCCTAATTATTACTATGCTCCATCATAGGGCATAAATATAGGGACATAACAACAGCCGCATGCTTATTGGCTTGGCGCCAAGGGTGTCCTTGCCAGCGCAGGCAGGGCTTAGTGAAAGTCCCGATTTTGGCGTTATGCGTCCCTAATTTAATAGGGCTGTTGGATGCGAAATATCAATTGAAGATGTGGCAAAAGATGAACACTTTTGCCCGGTATGCCGGTCATCCGTAGGTTGTGGGCCAATCAAGCACGAATCGTCCGCCGCTGCGCCAGCGCGGACGGACGGAGAGACTTGGGACGTCGGAAAAGCAGAACCCGCCTTGAAGGCGGGTTCTGAGTCAGGACGTAGACGGGGTCGGCGTCGAAGTCGGTTCGGTGTCGGCAGGTGCAGCCGTGGCGGCGGGTTTCTTGCGCGGCCGGCCACGCTGGCCTGGGGCCACGCGGCGGCTGGCGGTATGGGCCAGACTGGCAATGAAGCTAGCGCCGCCCAATGCCCACTGGCCGGATACGGCTTGATCGATGCGCTGGGTTTCCTCGCGCGACAGACCGTCGTGCAGCCGCTTGCGGTAATTGGCCTGGCGGTCAAACGGCGTGTTGCCGCAAGCCCAGTAATCCGCATGGTCGGATTGCCATTGGGCAGGCGCCGCAGTCGTATTGCCGGTATGACTGGCCGCGGACGACCAAGGCCAGGAATCGGGGTCTTGCGAGGCGCCGCTGCGCACCGGGTAGGTTTCCAGCCAGACCAAGGCCGGCAGCACCCACGCCCCGGGTTCAAGCAGCGCGGACCGGTATCGGCCTGCAAACACCCGGCCGCCGCGCAATCGCGCCGCCAGGTTGCGGCCCAATGTTTGCATCAGCCTGGGCAGGCCTTCTTCGTCGGCCGGTGTGGCCAGAAGCAATATGCGGTCATTCGCGAGCAGCCAGCCATGCACCGACACGCGATGGCGTTGGGCGGATTCGCCCAGCCAAGTGGCTAGCTGGTTCAGGATGTCGGCCGGCGCGGGTTGCGATGGCGCAGCCAGCGGCGAAATGAAGTTGGCCTGCACCAGTTGGGGCAGCCCGGGGGCGTACAGACGGGGCAGACGGGCCATAGTGTCAGGGCTTGCGTATCTGGAAGAACGGGTTGTCTTCGCTCACGGTATATAAATAGTGCCACGATGAGCGCTGGTCAAGTCCCGTGATCACAATATGGGCACGGAACCGGTTTTTTTTTGTCGTTCGGACCCTATGAGGCGCAGGTTAACATTCGGCGACGGAACGTCGTACCGTGGATATACCCTAACCTGTCCGCGAATTTTTCACCCCCCCAGACCGGAGAAAACCATGCCTGTGGCCTTGGAACTCATTTCCCAGCATCGCTGCTTTGGCGGTTCGCAGCGTTACTACCGCCATGAGTCCGTCGAAATCGGCCTGCCCATGCGTTTTTCGGTCTATGTGCCGCCGCAGGCTGAACACGGTCCGGTTCCCGTGCTGTTCTATCTGGCGGGCCTGACCTGCACCGAAGAAACCTTCATGATCAAGGCGGGTGCCCAGCGTGTGGCGGCCGAGCTGGGCGTCATGCTGGTCGCACCCGATACCAGCCCGCGCGGCGCCAATGTGCCGGGCGAAGAAGAAAGCTGGGACTTGGGCACGGGGGCAGGCTTCTATGTCAACGCCACCACGCCAGCGTGGCGTGATCACTACCGTATGTACAGCTATGTGACCGAAGAGCTGCACGCTATCGTCACGGGCGAAGCGCTGCCGGGCGACGCGTCACGTACCGGCATCTTTGGCCACTCGATGGGCGGCCACGGCGCGCTGGTTCTGGCCCTGCGTAATCCTGGCAAGTTTCGGTCGGTGTCAGCGTTTGCGCCGATCGCCGCGCCCAGTCAATGCCCGTGGGGCAAGAAGGCGTTTGGCGCTTACCTGGGCGACAACGCCGAGGACTGGGCGGCTTATGATGCGTCCGCCTTGATGCGCGCCGCCAGGCAGCCTTTTCCGGGCGGCATCCTGATCGATCAGGGCGAATCAGACCAATTCCTGGCCGAACAGTTGTATCCCGAGGTATTCGAAGCCGCCTGCGCGGCCGCCGATCAGCCGCTGCTGCTGCGCCGGCAAGCGGGCTATGACCATGGTTACTACTTCATCTCGACGTACCTGGAAGATCACATCCGGTTTCACGTCGAACGGCTTGGAAAACCGGCCGGCTGAAAACCGGCTTTTATACTGGGGAGCCTGCCGCCGCAGGCTTGTGGCGCCCTGGGCGCCCCGGGCTGGCGTCTGCGGCGTTTAATTAGGAACGGCTGATTTGATTAACGGTATCGCTCCCTTCGTCTGGATACTTCTGGGCGCCATCGTCGTCCTGCTGCCTGGCATTGCCATGTTGCTGGGCCGCGGCGGTCCGCGCGACGAGCGTGGCCGCCGGATTTTTCAGTTCCGTCCAGTGCGGCGGCTGTTCGGTCTGATGCTGGTGCTGCTGGGTTGTGTGTCGGGTTTGCTCGCGCTGTCCCTGGTGCAGTTTTTCCGGCTGACGACTGACGAGCCCGTCGCCCGCATTGAAATGCGCCAGCAGGCCGAAGGCCAGTTTCAGCTGACCGCAACCGCGCCCGGCGTCAGCCCCAAGCAGTATGTGCTGTACGGCGACCAGTGGCAGATCGATGCCAGGGTAGTCCGGTGGAAGCTGCCGGCTTTGATGGCGGGCGTGCCGCCTCTTTATCGCCTGGAACGCTTGTCCGGGCGGTATAGCGACGTGGCTCGCGAGGCTTCTGCCACGCGCTCGGTGCATGCGTTGGACGACTGGCCCGCTCCGGACCTGGGGTCACTCAAGAAGAGTTTTCCGAACTGGTTCCCCTTCGTAGATGTCCAATTTGGCAGCGGCGCCTATATGCCGATGTTCGACGGGGCCAAATACCAGGTCTATATGGACCCGCGTGGCGCGCTCTTCGTGCGCCCCGATGGTGAGGCTACCGCTGAAGGCTTAAAGCGCTTGGGCTGGTAGGTTGGGCGAGGCCCGCCCAAGGGGCGTAGTCCAAAAAATAAACGGGGACGCGTCAACAAAAAGGAAACTTTGACGCGCCGCAATAGTCGAATTAGCACTCCATCTACTAGAGTGCTAACATCGAATCCATGTCGTTACCCCTTCGCTTTCCGGAGACCCCCGCTATGAAACAACCCAGTACCTCGTTGGCCGCTTCTGGCAACGCCCTGGCGTTGGCCATTGCCAATCCGGGCGCACTTGGCACGATCGACGCTTATATTTCCTCGGTCAACCGCTTGCCGGTACTGTCCGCGGAGCGTGAAACCGAACTGGGCCGTCGCCTGCGCGACCAGGAAGACCTGGGCGCCGCGCGCGAACTGATTCTGTCGCATCTGCGTCTGGTGGTGTCTGTTGCCCGCCAGTACTTGGGCTATGGCTTGCCCCACGCCGACCTGATCCAGGAAGGCAACGTTGGCCTGATGAAGGCCGTGAAACGTTTCGACCCCGAACGCGGCGTGCGTCTGGTGTCGTTCGCCGTGCACTGGATCAAGGCCGAGATTCACGAATACATCATTCGCAACTGGCGCCTGGTCAAGGTGGCAACCACCAAGGCTCAACGCAAGCTGTTCTTCAATCTGCGCAGCATGCGTCCCGATGGCCAGACGCTGGACCCTGAGCAGGTCGATCACATCGCGCGTGAATTGAACGTGCGCCGCGAAGATGTGAGCGAAATGGAAGTGCGCCTGTCCGGCCGCGAGATGTCGCTGGAAAATCAGGATGATGACGATGACAGCTACGCGCCCATCGCCTACCTGTCTGATGATGGCCGTCAGGAACCTACCCGCGTACTGGAACGTGCTGCCCGTGATGAGCTGCAAAGCACCGGTCTGAACAGCGCGCTGGAAGCCCTGGATGCGCGCTCACGCCGTATCGTTGAGGCCCGCTGGCTGCAAGACGATGGCGGCTCCACGCTGCATGAACTGGCGCAAGAGTTCGGCGTATCGGCCGAACGCATTCGCCAGATCGAAGCGGCAGCGCTGAAGAAGATGCGCGGTAATCTGGCTGCTTGAGCTTTCCCTGCCGTGCAAAGAAGGGCCGCAAATAAATATGCGGCCCTTTTCCTTTTGGGCGCGCGAATGAGATGCGTGGTGCTTCCCATGAATAAATTGATACAAATTTGACGCGAAATTTGTCGTTATTACAGAAACTTAATGGGGATCGCACCGCCTAACTTTATGTAGACAGCGAACTCCGGTTAGCAGTCTTGTCATCCGTCTCGGCTTCTCCTCTTTCCCCTCCCCTATGAGACGGATGCTTGCGGGGCACCAAAGATCTATTTGGTGCCCCGTTTTTTATGGTGCCGCGGCAGCGCTCGATGGATGACGCGCGCTCACGCGTCGCCTGATCTGTCAGGCAACTCAGCCTACGCCCGCTCAAGCCGCTTGCGCATCGTCTGCCGCCAGCGCCGAATACCACAGCGCATCCTGCACGCGGCGTACGCCCGTGGCCATTGATCCATCCTGGTAAAGCTTGATCCAGCGATATCCGGGCGCCATGTTATCCACCGCATGCTTGCCGTCGCGAATGCTGAATTGAAAGCAGGTTGAGGGCGTGGCCAGCATGCGCAGATTGTGGCGGCGGCGATCGAACTCATGATGCACGTGCCCCCACAACAGCACGCGGGCCTGCGGCCAATGCGTCAGCTGCTTAAACAAAGCTTGCGGGTTGTCGATCATCATCGAATCATGCCAATGGCTATCGATTTGCATGGGGTTGTGATGCATCGCGATCAGCGTATGCCGGTCTGGAGCTTCGGCCAGCGCGGCCTCCAACATATCCAACTGGCTGTCGGGCAAATGACCGGCGTTGGAACCCGGCACGGTCGTGTCCAGCGTCACGATGCGCCACGCGCCCACATCGGTGACGGGCGCTGACCACTGAGGAAGTTCCTGGCGCAACACCGCGGGCAGATCATGATTACCGGGCAGACAACGGATCTGCGCGCGGTCTAGCGCCGGGCTGGCGCGCAGGATATCGGCAAAACGCCGATACGCGGCGGCCTCGCCGTCTTGAGACAGGTCGCCCGTGGCCAGCAGCAGGTCGGGATGTTTGCCATCCGCTTCAATCTGGCGCAGGACGGCGCGCAGACTGGCGTCGGTGTTGACGCCCAGCATGGCGGTGTCGGGTTCGCCAAACAGATGGCTGTCGGTCAGCTGGACGAGCATGGCGGGCGCGTCGTCGCGCCGGGCCAGGGAGTGGGCGCGAGGCAAGAGCCGCTCCTGCGAAGTTTGTACGATTGCACATTACCCAAAAAACATCGCGCAGCATGTATCGCACGCGGCTAATGGGGTAACGAAACGTGCATTCTCTTCGATTCTTCCCATTTTTCGGCCCGGACCCTCGGAAAAAAGCCGCTATTCTTGTGAAACTTCTCACAAGCTTCATGAACGGGACGCGGCACTACCCATGGATGTAGGTTTTCTCGTATTCGGCCTGGCCGGTCTGCTCACACTGGTTTGCTTCATGCCTCCGCTGGCTGGCCGCCTCAAGCTGCCGTACTCGGTGCTGCTGGCTATCGTCGGCTGTCTGCTCGGTATCATTATTCACGTCCACGGCTGGGCGCCCAGCTGGATCGGCGACTTTCTGGATTCGCTGGAACGCTTCGAGATCTCGTCCGAGACCTTTCTGATGGTGTTTCTGCCGGTGCTGTTGTTTGAGACCGCGTTATCCATGAACGTGCGGCGTTTGATGGACGACATTGGGCCAATCCTCATGATGGCCATCGTGGCCGTTGTGGTGTGTACGGTCGTGGTCGGGCTGACGCTGGACGCGATTTCGTCCTATGGGCTGATCGTTTGCCTGCTGCTGGGCGCCATCGTGGCTACGACGGACCCGGTGGCGGTGGTCGGAATCTTCCGCGAGGTCGGTGCGCCCAAGCGGCTGACGACCCTGGTCGAAGGCGAAAGCCTGTTCAATGACGCGGCGTCGATCGCCTTGTACTCGGTGCTGCTGGCCGTATTGAGCGGCCATGGAGAGCTGACCGTCAGCGGCATCTTCAACGACTTCATCGTCCACTTCATTGGCGGCGGCATTGCCGGGTTCGCCATGGGACGGCTGGCCTGCTTCCTGTTTGCGTGGCTGCGCGGATTTCCCACGGCCGAGATCACGCTGACGCTCACGCTGGCGTATTTGTCCTTCTTCATTTCCGAGCACTATCTGAATGTATCGGGTGTGGTCGCAACGGTGATTGCAGGCCTGGTTGTCGGCTCCACCGGCCGCACGCGCATGTCGCCCACCACGTTCGAATACCTGTCCAGTGCCTGGGAGCAATTCGGGTTCTGGGCGAATTCGCTGATCTTTCTGTTCGCGGCCATGCTGATTCCCAAGCTGATGGCCGCCGCGGATTGGCAGGAATTGGTGCTGGTGGCAGTGGTGTTCGTCGCGACGCTGATCGCCCGCGCCATTGTGGTGTTTGGTCTGCTGCCGCTGCTGGGGCTGACCAAGCTGGGAACCAAGGTCAGCAATCCCTATAAAGTCGTGATGCTGTGGGGCGGGCTGCGTGGCGCCGTATCGTTGGCGCTTGCGCTGGCCGTGACCGAGCAGACTGGCGTAGCGGAAGAGGCGCGCCAGTTCATCGCGGTGGCCACCACCAGCTACGTGCTGCTGACGTTGTTCATTAACGGGATCAGCCTGCGGCCGTTGATACGTATGCTGGGCTTGAACCAGTTGTCGCCGGTGGAGCGCACCATCCGTAATCAGGTGCTGGCCGTGGCGCTGGAAGACCTGCAAGGAAAAACGGACGAAGTCGCCAAGACCGAACACATCGGGACCGAGGTTCGTGACCGTATCCGGGCCGTGTTTGACGCCAGCCTGACCAGCGTGCATGACGGCCAGGTCAGTCAGATGAGCGACGAGCAACGGGTGTCAGTTGGGCTGGCCATTGTGGCCCAGCGCGAAGAGGAAATGTTCTTCGACATTCTGAAAGCGCAGCTGGTGGACTGGCGCATGGCCGAGGCGCTGCTGGCTCGCGCGGAGCGGCTGGAAGACGCCATTCGGCTGGGCGGCGTGCCGGGTTTCGAGCGCGCCATTGTGGCCGACGTGCGCTATTCCACCTCCTTCCGCCTGGCGCTGCGCATGCATTATGTGTTTGGCTTCCAAGGCTGGCTGGCCCGGGAACTTGGCCAGCGCTTCGCGAACCTGATGAGCAAGCGCTCAGTGGCGCAGCGGCTGATCGTGTTCGCGCGCGAACAGATCACGCCCTTGCTGGGCGAAGACGCGACGCAGCGTATTGTTGCTTTGCATCAGCGCCGCCTGGACCTTATTGAAAACGCGATGCAGGCGCTGAACCTGCAATACCCGTCTTATGCGCAGTGGTTGCAGGAAAGCTATTTGGGCCGCGTAGCGCGCGAGCTGGAACGCATGCGCTATCGCGACATGCTTGAGCAATTTTTGATCAGTGGTGAAGTCTATGCCGATCTGATGGCGCAATTGGAAAGCCGCTGGGCGCATATCGACACGCATCCACCGCTGGATATCGAAATGAGCGCGGCCGAATTGATCAAGCGCGTGCCGTTGTTCGAGGGCTTGTCGCCCGATTCGCTGCGCGCGATCAGCAAGCTGTTGAAGCCCAGGCTGTCACTGCCCGATCAGCAGGTGCTGACCAAGGGCCGTCATGGCGAAGAGATGTGCTTTGTGGCGTCGGGCGCCGTGGCCGTGCACCTGCCCGACAACACCATGATCGAGCTGGGCAGCGGCGAATTCTTTGGCGAACTGGGCTTGCTGGGCGAGCAGCAGATTGCGCCAGAGGTGACCTCATTGGGTTACAGCAAGCTGCTGATGCTGACGTCGCGGGATTTCCACGCCCTGCTGGCGCGCGACGAGCATTTGCGCGAACGCATTCAGGTCGTGGCCAAGCAACGTCTGCGTGCAATCGAGGTCTGGAAACAGTTCTCGCAGGCTTCCGCCGCCGCAGCCGTGCCGACCCCGGCGCCAGCTACCGCACCCAGCGCCGCGCAGGCGGCCGAGGCAGCAGAAGCGGCGGGTTCCGAGCCGGCGCCTGCACATGAGATTCACGGACCGCAGGCGCATCCTTCAATTGACCCGCAAGCCGCTCGCGAACTTCGAGAAGACGAAACGCCAGCGAACCCGATGCTTGGCGAGCCGGGGGTAGCGCCCCGCTAAGTTCAGATCTGGCCAGCGGCCTGGCGTTGCATGATGTCTTCGAGGATTACCAGCGCCGCTTCCAGCGTGAACTCGCCCTCGGCAACATGATGCACGGCGGTCGCCACATCAATCGTGGCGATCTCCATGACTTCGCCGTCGCGGTTGGCGGGCCGGGCGTCGGCTGCCAGCACGCAGGTGCTGGTCAGTACGTCTTCCACCTGATAACCCTCGGGCAGGCGGCGGTGAATGCGCAGAATGGTGCGCAACGGCGTGCGTTGTGTCAGATCGGGCGCATCCAGACCGGCTTCTTCGCCGCATTCGCGCACGAGCGCCAATTCCAGATCTTCACCGCAACCCGCCAGCCCGCCTACCAAGGTGTCCCACATTCCGGGATCGGTGGATTTGCTCAGGGCGCGCCGCGCGACCCACAAGCGGCCGTCGGGCGTCCACGCGTTCAGGTGCACGGCTTTGGTCAGCAAGCCCAACGGCCTGACCGCTGCCCGTTCAATCACGCCCAGCGATTCGTCGCCGTCCATCACGTCCAGCAGTTCGTTGCGCCAGCCGCGCAAGCAGTTGGCTCGACGCAACAGTTCGGCGGCTTGTTCCAGCACGGCATTCAGATCCGGACCCGGTGTCATGTCCGCGCCGATATGCAGCGCCGTGCCGTCCGATTGGATATGCGGCGCATCTCGCAATGCGTCGCAGGCGGCGTGCGTGGCCCAGCCGCAGCGGCGCCCCGCTATATATAGAGCGCGTGCGCCTTCCGGCGAAGGCTCCTGCGCGCGTGCGCTCAGGGCGGCATAGAGATCGGGCAACGGCTTGGGCATCGTGTGGCGGTATGAATAGGATGCGGATGATTTTAAGCCACCGGGTTTATGCGGCCTGCGTCTTGCTGCGGTTTATGCCATCCTGTTTATAGAGCGCGGTCAAGCGGCGCGTGCAGATGGGGGCATGCGCCCTTAAATCAAGAGCCTTGTCTTACATCTGTTTGCGTCTCCGCTATAATCCGCCAGTTTCTTTGTGATTTCGAGTGGGAATGCGGGGGCCGCTCTATCTCCCTGCCTAGCCCTGCCATCTAATAATTGCGCGTAGTCCTGTTGCAGTGACATCCGTGCCACTAGGCGACAAGGGCCCTCGCGTCGTGTTTCGAGGTAAGCATGAAGAAGTGGAGAGGGGTACTGGGAGCTTGTGCGATGCTGATTGGCAGCGTGGCCAGCGCTCAGGTGCAAGACATGCCCGGCGGCCCGAAGGTCAATCAGCTGAACCTGCATGAAGGCGTGACTTCAATTTCACGCGACATCATGTGGCTGCACTGGATGCTGCTCACGATCTGTATCGTGATTTTCATCGGTGTGTTCGGGGTGATGTTCTATTCCATCTGGGCACACCGGAAGTCCCGTGGGCACAAGGCTGCGACCTTCCACGAACATCTAGGCGTAGAAGTCGCCTGGACAGTCATCCCTTTCATCATCGTCATTGCCATGGCGTTGCCGGCTACCAAGACGGTCGTCGCCATGAAAGACACCTCCAGCCCTGACCTGACTATCAAGGTCACCGGCTATCAATGGAAGTGGGGCTACGAATACCTGGACGGCGCAGCCGCCGGGGTCAAGTTCCTTTCCACGTTGTCGACCCCGCGCGCGCAAATCGAAAACCGCGAGCCCAAGGGCGAGTTTTATCTGATGGAAGTGGATAACCACATGGTTGTCCCCGTGGATAAAAAAGTCCGGGTCGTGCTGACCGCGGCCGACGTTATTCACTCCTGGATGATTCCCGACTTTGGCGTGAAGCAGGATGCCATCCCCGGCTTCCTGCGCGACGCCTGGTTCCGCGCCGACAAGCCTGGCATCTATCGCGGCCAGTGCGCGGAGCTCTGTGGCAAGGACCACGCCTTCATGCCCATCGTCGTGGAAGTCCTGGCGCAAGCCGACTACGACAAGTGGGTTGAAGACCAAAAGAAGAAAATGGCGGCAAACGCCGACGATCCTAATAAAGAGTGGACGGAAGCCGAACTGGTTGCCCGTGGCGAAAAAGTATTCGCAGCGAATTGCGTGGCCTGTCACCAGGCCAACGGCAAGGGCATCCCGGGCACTTTCCCACCACTCGACGGAGACAAGGTTGTTCTGGGCCCCAAGGCGGCTCAGATCAACACCGTGCTCAAGGGCAAGCCCGGCACCGCCATGGCGGCATTCGGCGGGCAGCTCAATGATGTCGAGATCGCAGCGGTCATCAGCTATACGCGCCATGCCTGGAGCAATGCAGGCAAGGGGCAGGACCCGACGGTTCTACCGAAGGACGTTGCGGCTGCGCGTTGAACGCGCAACGCTCGTCACTGACCGATAGAACCGGTTCCGTTTAGTTAGAGATACCCTGCCGGCTTCGTGGAACGAGGCCGGCACTCAGCAGGAAGGAGTCCATCATGAGCAGCGTCACTGTAGACCACGTGTCGCCGGGCCACGGCCACGGTCACGATGACCACCACGCTATGCCCACGGGCTGGCGCCGCTGGCTTTTTGCCACGAACCATAAAGACATCGGGACGATGTATCTCATCTTCTCGTTTGCCATGTTGCTGGAAGGCGGCACGCTGGCCTTGCTGCTGCGTACCGAGTTGTTTGAGCCGGGCCTGCAGTTCTTCCGCCCCGAGCTCTTCAACCAGTTCACCACCATGCACGGCATCATCATGGTGTTCGGCGCCATCATGCCGGCCTTTGTGGGCTTTGCGAACTGGATGATCCCGATGCAGATCGGCGCATCCGACATGGCATTTGCGCGCATGAACAACTTCAGCTTCTGGCTGCTGCCGGTGGCTGCAATCATGCTGACGGCATCGTTCTTCGTGCCGGGCGGCGCCACCGCCGCAGGCTGGACGCTGTATGCGCCGCTGTCCTTGCAGATGGGCCCCGGGATGGATCTGGGCATCTTCGCGATGCACATCATGGGCGCGTCTTCGATCATGGGCGCCATCAACATCATCGTGACCGTGCTGAATATGCGCGCGCCCGGTCTGACGCTGATGAAGATGCCGCTGTTCTGCTGGACCTGGCTGATCACCGCTTTCCTGCTGCTGGCCGTGATGCCGGTGCTGGCAGCCGCCATCACCATGGTGCTGACCGACCGCCACTTCGGCACGGGTTTCTTCAACGCCGCTGCTGGCGGTGATCCGGTCCTGTATCAGCACGTGTTCTGGTTCTTCGGGCACCCCGAGGTCTACATCATGATCTTGCCGGCGTTCGGGATCGTGTCGGCCATCGTGCCCGCGTTCGCCCGCAAGCGTCTGTTTGGTTATGCCTCGATGGTGTACGCCACGGCTTCCATTGCCGTGCTGTCGTTCATCGTGTGGGCGCACCACATGTTTACGACGGGCATGCCGGTGACAGGCCAGCTCTACTTCATGTATGCCACCATGCTCATCTCCATCCCGACCGGGGTGAAGGTTTTCAACTGGGTCGCTACGATGTGGCGCGGCTCCATGACGTTTGAAACCCCGATGCTGTTCTCCATCGGCTTCATCTTCGTGTTCACGATGGGCGGCTTTACCGGCCTGATCCTGTCGGTGGCGCCTATCGACATCCAGGTGCACGATACCTACTACGTGGTGGCGCACTTCCACTATGTGCTGGTGGCCGGATCGCTGTTTGCCTTGTTTGCCGGCGCCTATTACTGGGTGCCCAAGTGGACGGGCCGCATGTACAGCGAAAAGCTGGGCAAGCTGCATTTCTGGTCGACGCTGATCTCGTTCAACGTGACCTTCTTCCCGATGCACTTCCTGGGTCTGGCCGGCATGCCGCGCCGCTACGCTGACTACGCTGCGCAGTTCACGACGTTCCATCAGATCGCCACCATTGGCGCGTTCTGGTTCGGCCTGTCGCAACTGATCTTCCTGTGGGCGATGTTGCGTTGCTACGCAGGCAAGGGCGAACGCGCTTCCGCCAAGCCGTGGGAAGGCGCCGAAGGATTGGAATGGACGGTGCCTTCGCCCGCGCCCTTCCACACCTTCGAAACGCCGCCCGAAGTGAAGTGAACAAACAAGCCTTTCATGTTTCAGGTAGCACAGCAATGACACCCGAGCAGCGCCGCCGTAACAAGATTGCAGGACTGGTCCTATTGGCTTTTGTTGTCGCCGTGTTTGCCTGGACTGTGGTGCGCGGTTCAGCGCTGCTGACCGGCAACGCGGTCAGCTAAGGCCAGGCCATGAGCGACGACCTGCACGAAACTTCTCGGCGCAAGCTGAGTTTCCTTCAGACGATGAAGGCGGTGGCGTGGGGGTTTTTCGGCGTGCGCAAGGGCGCGGGCTACCGGGAAGACAGCGCCAAGCTGAACCCGGTGCACGTGATCCTTGCCGGGCTGCTGGCAGCGGCTATCTTCGTTACTGTGCTGGTATTAATTGTGCGTTGGGCTGTAGCCAGCCTGACTTGACTCACTTAATCTATAAATCTGTACCAGGGAGAAAGCCATGAGTGCAAGCCACTCGGTTCAAGGTAAAGAGGCACCGTACTACTTTGTGCCCGCCGACTCGGGGCATCCCGTGCGTACGGCGGTGGCGCTGTTGTTCATGGGGCTGGGCGCCGCAGCCTGGATCAACGGCGTCAGCTGGGCCAAGTGGTCTGTGCTGGCCGGATTTATTGGCTTGATCGTGGTGCTGTATTACTGGTTTGGCGACGCCATCCAGGAATCCGAAGCGGGCATGAACAGCAAGCGCATCGACGGTTCGTACCGTTGGGGCATGAGCTGGTTCATCTTCTCCGAAGTCATGTTCTTTGCCGCATTCTTCGGCGCGCTTTGGTACACCCGCACCATCACCACTCCGTGGCTGGGCGACCTGGACCATCGCCTGATGCTGTGGCCGGACTTCAAGGCTGCCTGGCCCAACTTCGGCCCGGCCGGCGTGGTGGAAGACTTCCAGACGGTTGGCCCCTTCTGGCTGCCCACGATCAACACCGCGTTGCTGCTGTCTTCGGGTGTGACGCTTACCATCGCCCACCATGCGCTGCGTGAAAATCATCGCGGCAAGACGATGTTCTGGTTGGCCGCAACGGTCATCCTGGGCTTCATCTTCGTGGCCTGTCAGGCCGCCGAATATCACCATGCCTATACCGAGCTGAACCTGAAGTTCAATTCGGGCGCGTATGGTTCGCTGTTTTATATGCTGACCGGGTTCCACGGCTTCCACGTGATCCTGGGCGCCACCATGCTGACCGTTATTCTGATCCGGCTGATGCGAGGCCACTTCACGGCTGACCATCACTTCGGGTTTGAAGGCGCGGCCTGGTATTGGCACTTTGTGGACGTGGTGTGGCTGGGCCTGTACCTGTTTGTGTATTGGTTCTGACCGGCAACTGGCTGAAATTGCAGGATGGGGGCGCGCGAAAGCATCTGGGCAAAATCCCGGCGCCAGCGCGCGTAACCCATCAGGCAGCGCTGCGGCGATGGGCGGCCTCAGCTACACGGTAGTTGCTGCAACAGGTGTGTGTTTTGCCCTGGCATCTTGCCTGAAGGCTTGTTGCGCTTCATGGGCGGCAGTCAGGCCCAAGACGATGATGGGTTCATGCCACGCGTTTGAGGCAAGCGGGAACCAGTGTCCCGCCAGCCTATCTAAGTCCGGTGCTTTCGATCCAGCCCATGTGATGGGCGAACAGCACAAACAGGAACAAGGCCACCGACAGCCCGATGCGTATCGTCAGCGCATTGACGGTGCGGTTGGTGGAACCTTTGTCCCGCATCAGGTAGACCAGGGCGGATGCCAGACTGGCCAGAATACCGATGAAGGCCAGTACGACGAAAACGCGCATGGTGGTCTCCGGACAAATCAGAGTTAGTAAAGACACATGGCCAGACCGCATTCAACCAGGCTCACGGTAGCCGCCCTACTTCTGCTTGGCATCGCTGTGGTGATTCTGGTGTCGCTGGGGCAGTGGCAATTGCGCCGCAGCGATGAGCGACGCGCCATTCTGGCTGCTATCGAAGCAGGCCGCAAGCAAGCACCGCTTGTCTTGACCCCGGCAACGCCTTCCGACACCTTGAACGCATGGCGCGTAGCCCAGGCCCGCGGTTCGTGGCTGCCGCAGTTCAGTGTACTGCTGGATAATCGCAACCACGATGGCAGGCCGGGTTATTGGCTGGCGACGCCGCTGCTGCTGGATACGTCGTCACGCCAGGCGGTGCTGGTATTGCGCGGCTGGTTGCCGCGCGTGATCCAGGGCCAGGGTGACCCCGCGCTTCCCGCCACGCCGGCGGGTGAACTGACCATTACGGGTGAGCTGTCAGAACGCGTGCCGCGCATGTTTGAACTGTGGTCCATGGGCGGACATGATCAGTCCAGCTTGCCCGCAACCTTGCCCGTGGAAGGCGGGCGCGTGCCGCAGGTGCAGAATCTGCCGCTGGACGCTTACGCGCGAGCCACGGGGCTGAATCTATTGCCCACGGTGCTGAGCCAGACGCTTGCCGCTACGCAGACTGCGCCGTCTTCCCTTGGTGCGCAACCCGTGCAGACTGCGCAGGGCGCCGACGACGGACTGGTGCGAGATTGGCCTCAGCCGTCGGTAGATTTTCAGAAGAACACGTCTTACGCCGTGCAGTGGTTCGCGTTTGGTTTGATTGCCGCCATCGCATGGCTGGTGGTGCTGGGGGGCGCCATCAAGCGCATGCGCCAGCGCGCGCGGGCTGGGTCCCAGACCTGATCCGGCGCGTTAATAAACGATTCTTTCAGGATATAAAGTGGCTCGCGACATTTCATCTACCCGGCCTGCAGGCAAGCGTTCATTGACGCCCATGCTGCTGGTGTTTCTGTGTTCACTGGCGCCGATCGTGGCGGCTTTTGTGGTGTATATGAATCCCCAGTGGTGGCCGGCGGATTCCAGCAATTACGGCACCTTGGTGACGCCGCAGCGGCCCATGCCGGCGGCCAGCGAATTGAAGCTGACGACGCTGGATGGCAAGCCCTTTGATCTGCAAAGCCTGAAAGGCAAGTGGCTGCTGGTGGCGGCCGATGGCGCGGCATGCCCTGAAAGTTGCGCCCGAAAGCTTTATATTGCGCGCAATAGCCACGCCAGCCAGGGCAAGAACGTTGATCGCCTGTCGCGGGTTTGGTTCATCACCGATGACGCGCCCGTGCCGGAAAAGGTACTGGAAGCCTACAAGGGCACCGTCATGCTGCGCGTGAATCCGGACCAACTGGCGCGCTACCTGCTGGCGCGCGACACCGCCGCCGGCCAGCCGGGCTTGCAGGACCCGATCTGGGTGATCGACCCGTTGGGCAACCTGATGATGCAGTACCCTGCCGAAGCGGATGGGGTGAAAGTCCGCAAAGACATCAGCAAGCTGGTCTATAACTCCCGGATTGGTTGAGTTGCAAAACTTGCTCCCACTTTTTGGGGGGCAGCAAGCGCCCGAAGGGCGCGCAGCGTGGGGGCATTTTCTTTTTTTTGGTTGATATGGAACGCATCAAAGCGCGTTATCGCAAGCTCGTATTTTTCACCTGGTTCCTGACCCTGGACCTGATTATGTTTGGCGCCTTTGTGCGGCTGACGGATTCGGGCTTGGGCTGCCCCGATTGGCCCGGCTGCTACGGTAGCGTGACGCCGCTGGGCGCCATGGGCGATATCCACGAAGCATCCCAGGCCATGCCGTTTGGCCCGGTGACGCTGTCCAAAGCCTGGATCGAGATGATCCACCGCTACGTCGGCACCATCCTGGGCATGCTGATCATCGGCATTGTGTATATGGCGTGGCGATACCGGCGTGAGCTGGGCCGCTCGCCGGCGCTTGCCATCACCACGCTTGTCGCCGTGTGCGTGCAGGGCGCGTTTGGCGCTTGGACCGTCACTCATAAGCTGATGCCGGTGGTTGTGACGTCGCACCTGGTGTTTGGCTTGTCGGTGCTGGCGCTGATGACATGGCTGTCTGCCCGGGAGCGCCCGCATCTGGCCGTGGCTGCTGCTGCGGCTCGCTGGAAACCGTGGGTAGCCGTGGGTTTTGGCCTGCTGCTGGTTCAGGTGACATTGGGCGGCTGGGTCAGCACCAACTATGCCGCGCTGGCTTGCATGGACTTTCCGATGTGTCACGGCCAGTGGGTGCCGGACATGGACTTTCATGGCGGTTATTCGGTGATACGCGCATTGGGCGAACTGCCTTCGGGTGAAATGATCTCGCAGCCCGCGCTGACGGCCATACACTGGGTCCACCGCAATTTCGCCTTTGTCGTGTTTTTGTATCTGGGCATACTGGCCTGGCGGTTGCGGGCCGAACCGGGCCTGCGCGGCCCGGCCACGCTGATGCTGGCTTTGCTGGCGGCACAGCTATTTACCGGACTGACGACGATCTTCTTCCAGTGGCCGTTGCTGATCGCGGTGCTGCACAATGGGGGCGCCGCCGGCCTGACCTTGGCTGCTGTGGTGCTGATGGTGCGTTTGTCTACGGCGGGATGTGCGCCGGCCGGGGGGCTATGGCCCCAATTCGGTGCGCGTTTAAAATAGGGTCCACTATGACCAGTCTTGCCGCCCCTCAACCCGGTTTATTCCGCCAATACTTCGTACTCACCAAGCCGCGCGTCACGCAGCTGGCCGTGTTTTGCGCAGTCATAGGCATGTTTCTCGCCTCGCCGGGTATTCCTGATATGCGCCACGTGCTCTTTGGCACCGTTGGCATCTGGCTGCTGGCCGCAGCCGCTTTCGCCATCAACTGCCTGATCGAACAGGAAGTGGACGCCCGTATGTTGCGCACGGCGCGACGCGGCACCGCCCAAGGCACCATTTCCGCGTTTCAGGTGTTGAGCCTGTCTGGCCTGTTGGGCGGCGCGGGCATGTTCGTGCTGTACACACTGGTGAACCCGCTGACCATGTGGCTGACCTTTGCCACTTTTGTGGGTTACGCCGTCATCTACACCGTCATCCTCAAGCCGCGCACGCCGCAGAATATCGTGATCGGCGGCTTGTCGGGCGCGATGCCGCCCGCGCTGGGTTGGGCTGCCGTTGCGGGTTCCGTACCCGCTGAAGCCTGGATACTGGTGCTGATCATCTTCATCTGGACGCCACCGCATTTCTGGGCGCTGGCGCTATACCGCAACCACGATTACGCAAAGGCCGGACTGCCCATGTTGCCGGTGACGCACGGCAACCAGTTCACGCGCCTGCATATTCTGCTCTACAGCATTGCGCTGGTGGCGACGACGCTGTTGCCCTACATCATCCGCATGAGCGGCGTGCTCTATCTGCTGTCGGCCCTGGTGCTGGGCGGCATGTTCGTGTCGTATGCGTGGCGTTTGTATCGCGCCTACAGCGACGAGCTGGCGCGCAGCATGTTCCGTTTTTCCATTCTCTACCTGGCGTTGCTGTTCGGAGCCCTGCTGGTGGACCACTGGGTCGGCCTGTTGCGCTGACCCCCTGGAGGTTGTTGATGTCCATGTTTTCCGCCACCCGCCGCCTGGCCCTGCGCCTGGGCGTTGCCGCTGCTTTCACCGCCGCTCTGGCTGCATGCGGCGATAGCGCTCCCAAATTCAAGGGCAGCGACATCAGCGGCACCCAGTTGGGCCGCGGCATGGAACTGTCCGACTACAACGGCAAGACGCGTCAATTGTCTGACTTTGCCGGCAAGGTGGTGGTGGTGTTCTTTGGGTTCACGCAGTGCCCCGACGTGTGCCCGACCTCACTGGCCGAGCTGACCGAGGTCATGAAGAAGCTGGGCCCGGATGCGGACCGCGTGCAGGTGCTGCTGATCTCGGTGGACCCGGAGCGCGACACGCCTGAAGTACTGAAGCAGTATGTGACGGCATTTGACCCGCGTTTTCTGGGTCTTACCGGCACGCCGGACCAGGTCAAAAAGACGGCTGCGTCGTTCAAGGCGTACTACGCCAAGGCGCCGACCAAGGACGGCAACTACACCATGGACCACACGGCGGCGTTCTATCTGCTGGATGGCAAGGGTGAGTCGCGCGTGCTGGCCAATAACAATATTGGCGTGGATGCCCTGACGCAGGACATCCAGGCGTTGCTCAAGAATTAATCAATTGCAGTGGGTCAGGCGCGCGCACGACGCGCGCTGATCAGGGCTGGGCCTTGGGCTGCGCACTGGGTTGCGCGCCTGCGGCAGCCAGCCAGCCGGCCAATGCAGCCTGTGCTTTTTCGTTCAGTTCGGCGACCGGGATATCGTGGCGGTGAGCCATGATCATCAGCGCATAGGGCGTTGCCAGTGCGGCGGCCTCGGGGCACAGGCGAGACTCGTCGCCAACAGACGGCGAGACATTGCGCCAATAGTTGATTGCCTGTTCAAGCTGGGGCAGAGAAATGGAATTCATCTGCGTATTGTCCACGAAAGAACATCGCTGTCCACTTGCCTCTGCCTGCAAAGAAGCGTCACCATCGCAACATGCCGAAACCGCGCCTGAATGCTATACCGACACCCGGTTAGTTACGATGGAGCATCGTCATGAATACATCCACCCGAATTGATAACCCGCGCCGCGGCCTGCACCCGCTGGTGGCTGCCGCGGCGATTGCCGTCATCGTTATGTGCGCGGTTGGTGTTGCCGCCGTCATGGGCTGGCTGCCCTCGCCGTCGGCCAATCCGCACGCCGATGAGCCTGTGGCCGAGGCCGGTCCGGAAAGCGCCAATCTGGCGCCCGCGCCGCAAGCTGCTGCGCAGGCACCGCAGGCGCAGCAGGGCCAGCAGGCACGTCCGGCATCTGCCGCCGCCCCGCGTCCCCAAGCCCCGCCGCCTGCGCAGCAAGCTTGCCAAAGCTGCGGTGTGGTTGAGACCATCCGCCAGGTGCAGGTGCCGGTCAAAGACAACAGCGACCATCTGGTCGGCACCATTGGCGGCGGCGTGGTGGGGGGCGTTGTGGGTAATCAGTTTGGCGGAGGCAACGGCAAGACGGCGTTGACCGTGCTGGGCGCTGTGGGCGGCGCTTTGGCAGGCCGTGAAGTTGAGCGTAATATCAGACAGCAACAAACGGTGACGCACTATGAGCTTACAGTCCGCATGCGCGACGGTAGTGCACGCCAGTTCCGTAGCGCACAGCCGTTCACCTTCGCGTCCGGCGATCATGTGCGTGTGGAGAATAATCAGCTGCTGCCGGGTTGATCCCGGCAGCCAGCGGTAACCATCCGTCTTTGGGGAGACCTGGCATGAGCGATCAATTCACGAATCCGTTTGTCCTGCCCGGCATGGGGCAGCAATCCGATCTGTCGGGCAACCCCCTGCTGGCCAGCATGGAAATGATGCGCCAGGCTTGGGCTGGCCTGACCGGCCCGGGCGGGCTGGCCAGCAGCCTGCCCATGGCGCCGCCCATGAATCTGGAAGATCTGGATCGCCGCATCGCCGAGCTGCGTTCGGTGGAAAGCTGGCTGCGCATGAACTTGTCGATGCTGTCTTCCACCATTCAAGGCATGGAAGTGCAGCGTTCAACCATCAGCACTTTGCGCGCCTTTGTGGATAGCGCAGCCAGTATGGATTTGGGCGCGGTCCGCGACAGCGGCGCCGCCTCGCCGCTGGAAGTGGTGCTGGGCTTGAAACCCGCGCCCAAGACGTCTGCCCCGGCGGCGAGCGCTCAGGAAAACAAGTCGCAAGACGCTTCTGCGAACAAAGATGCTGGCCAGGAAGCAAATCCCAATGCTGCGCCGGATTCAGGCGCCGCGGCGATGAGCGAGCAAATGGGCGCCGCAGCGCAGTCGGCGTCCAAAGCCTGGTGGGATCTGCTCCAGCAGCAGTTCACCCAGATTGCCACGGCGACGGCCGCATCCATGCCGGCAAGCCCTGCCGCGCCTGGCGCGGACGCGGCATCTGCCTCCAAGGCCAAGCCGGGCGAATCCAAGGCTGCGGCCAAGACCAGCGCCAAGGCTTCCAAGCCTGCCGCAAAGAGCGCCGCCAAGACAGCAGTTAAACGCGGCACGGCTGCCGCCAAGAAAACCGGGCCTGCCGACGGCAAGCCCTGACCCTCTCTTTCAATCGACACGCGAGCCGGCCGCAAGGCCGCTCTGCCGTCTTCAAACCTGATAGAACTTATGCTTAATGTAGTGATTCTTGCCGCCGGACTGGGTAAACGCATGCAGTCCGACCTGCCTAAAGTACTGCACACCCTGGCGGGCAAACCGATGCTGGCCCACGTGCTGGACAGCGCGCGCCAACTGAAACCGGCGCGCATCATTGTTGTCGTGGGCCATGGAGCAGACCGCGTCAAACAGGCGTTCCAGGGTCAGGAGGATCTGCACTTTGTATTGCAACAGCCGCAGCAAGGCACCGGCCACGCCGTGCAGCAAGCCGTGCCGCTGCTGCTGGATGGCGACGGCAAGGACGATGTGACGCTGGTGTTGTACGGCGACGTGCCGCTGGTGCAGCCTGAGACGCTGCAACGCCTGCTGCAAGCCCGCGGCGCCGGTAGCGCTGTGCTGACAGAAGTGCTGGCGGACTCCACCGGCTATGGCCGCATTGTGCGCGACGACAAGGGCAACGTGTGCCGCATCGTCGAGCACAAGGACGCCTCTGAAGCCGAGCGCGCCATCAAAGAAGTGAACACCGGCATCCTGACCGCGCCGACGGCGAAGCTGAAAGACTGGCTCTCGCGCATCGACAATAAGAACGCGCAGGGCGAGTACTACCTGACCGATGTGGTCGGGCTGGCCGTGACCGACGGCGTGCCGGTGGGTGCTGCGCAACCGGGCGCTGGCTGGGAAACGCTGGGCGTGAACAGCCGCGTGCAGCAAGCAGAACTGGAACGCCGTTGGCAAGGCGAGCAGGCTCGCCGCCAGCTTGAAGCCGGCGTGACGCTGGCCGATCCGGCGCGCTTTGACGTGCGCGGTTCGCTGACGTGCGGACGCGACGTGTTCATCGACGTGGGCTGCGTATTTGAAGGCAACGTGTCGTTGGCTGACGGCGTGCGCGTGGGCCCGCATTGCGTGTTGCGCGACGTATCGGTTGGCGCGGGCACGCAGATCGAAGCCTACAGTCATCTGCACGAAGCCGAGGTTGGCCGCGACGCGCGCGTTGGTCCGTATGCCCGCTTGCGTCCGGGCGCTGAACTGGGCGACCGCAGCCACGTCGGCAACTTCGTCGAGATCAAGAAGAGCGTGCTGGGTGCGGACAGCAAGGCCAATCACCTGGCTTACATCGGCGATGCCGACATCGGCGCGCGCGTGAACGTGGGCGCTGGCACCATTACCTGCAATTACGACGGCGTGAACAAGCACCGCACCGTCATTGAAGACGACGCCTTCATTGGATCGGATACGCAACTGGTGGCGCCGGTGCGCGTGGGCCGCGGTGCGACGCTGGGCGCGGGCACCACTTTGACCCGCGATGCGCCGGCTGACAAGCTGACGGTGTCGCGCGCCAAGCAAATCACCGTTGAGGGTTGGCAGCGTCCGGTCAAAAAATCGTGACGCCCGAGAACGACCCAGCCAAGGGCGGCGGCGCCAAGTGCGTCCCGCCCGACGGTCTGCCGACGCCGCGCCGCTACTGGGCGGCCGCGACGGTGATGATAGGCATCAGCCTGTCTGTGCTGGACACCACCATCGCCAACGTGGCGCTGCCCACGATTGCCGTTGATCTGAACGCAACACCTGCCCAGGCGGTATGGGTCGTCAACGCCTACAACCTGGCGGTGGTGATGATGCTGCTGCCCTTGTCGGCGCTGGCCGAGCGTATCGGCTTTCGCCGCATGTTCACGTTTGGCCTCGTGCTATTCACCCTGGCTTCTCTGGGGTGCGCGCTGGCTGGCACGCTGTGGCAGTTGACGGCAGCGCGCGTGTTCCAGGGCGTGGGCGCCGCGACCCTGATGTGTATGTTCGGCGGTCTGGTGCGCAACATCTATCCCCTGAAAATGCTGGGACGCGGGATCAGTATCAACGCCACCACGGTGGCCGTGATGTCGGTCCTGGGCCCCACTATCGGGTCCGCCATTCTGGAAGTGGCGCCGTGGCCGTGGATCTTCGCGGTCAACTTGCCGATCTGCATTCTGGCCATGTTCGGGCTGCGTCATCTGCCCGAAGTGCCGCGCAATGACGTCAAGCTGGATTGGTTCAGCGCCCTGCTGTGCATGATTACGCTGGGCGTGTTCATTTCTGGCGTGGACATGATGGGCGAGGATCTGCTGCGCGGCATCGGTCTGGTGGCGATTGCAGCGGTGGTCGGCGTGGCGCTGGTGCGCCGGGCCAGCAAGCAGCCGGCTCCCTTGGTACCGGTCGACTTGCTTCGCATCCGCCCGCTGGCGTTTGCCGTGGGCGCATCAGCCTGCACCTTTGCCGCGCAGATGGCGTCGTATGTGTCGCTGCCTTTCTACTTTCAGCAGGTGCTGGGCCGGCCCTACCTTGAGGTCGGCTTGCTGATGGGCGCCTGGCCCGTGGGGACGGCCCTCATCGCTCCGCTCGCCGGACGCCTGTCCGACCGTTATTCCGCCGCCACCCTCAGTGGCGTGGGGGCGGCTGGCATGGTGGCGGGCATGTTGTGGTTGGCGCTCTTGCCCACCACGGCGTCCAATGGGGTCATCGTGGTGGGCATGTTCGTGGCGGGCGTGGGTTTTGGCTTCTTTCAAACCCCGAATAACCGCGCCATGCTGTCGGCGGCGCCCCGCTCACGCAGTGGCGCCGCAGGCGGCTTGCAAGCCACGACCCGGGTGTTCGGTCAGAGCTTTGGCACGGCGCTGGTGGCCATCGCCTTCAGCGTCAGCGTTGCGCATGGCCCGGGGCTGGCGCTGGTGCTGGGGACGTTTTGCGCCGCCCTGGCGGTGGTGGTAAATACGGTCCGTTTCAGCAAGCTGCGGCCCTAGTCCCCGGCCGCTTCTATAATGGCGGCCGGCGCCTGGTTCCAGAGACCAGGCGCAAAAGATTCCCCATTTTTGAAGGCGTGCAGGCATGAAAATCACGGTCGTGGGTACCGGTTACGTTGGGTTGGTGTCGGGTGCGTGCCTGGCCGACATGGGTAACGATGTCATGTGCCTGGACGTGGACGCGGCGAAAATCGCCCTGTTGCGCCAAGGCGGCATCCCCATCTATGAGCCCGGCCTGGAAGATCTGGTCCGCCGCAACGTGCAGGCGGGCCGCCTGCATTTCACGGACGATGTGGCGCAAAGCGTGGCCTTTGGCGACGTGCAATTCATCGCCGTGGGCACGCCGCCCGGCGAAGACGGCTCCGCCGATCTGAAGTACGTGCTGGCCGCCGCGCTGAACATCGCGCGGCACATGACGTCGCGCAAGCTGATCGTGGACAAGTCGACAGTGCCTGTGGGCACGGCCGACAAGGTGCGTGCCGTGGTGGTCAAGGAACTGGCTGCTCGCGGTGTGGATATTCCTTTCAGCGTGGCATCCAACCCCGAGTTCCTGAAAGAAGGCGCGGCCATCAACGACTTCATGAGCCCCGACCGCGTGGTGGTGGGCGCTGATGACGACTACACGGTCAGCGTGATGCGCCGCATCTATGAACCGTTCCAGCGCACCCACGACCGTCTGATGGTGATGGATGTGCGTTCGGCTGAACTTACCAAGTACGCCGCCAACGCCATGCTGGCCACGCGCATCTCGTTCATGAACGAGATGGCGAATCTGGCCGAAGCACTGGGCGCCGACATCGAGCAGGTGCGCCGTGGCATCGGCGCGGACCCGCGCATTGGTTATCATTTTCTGTATCCCGGCGCGGGCTACGGCGGCTCCTGCTTCCCCAAGGACGTCCAGGCGCTGGTCAATACCGCTGCCGAAAACTCGCTGCCCATGCGCGTGATCGAGGCCGCAGAAGCCGCCAACCACGCGCAGAAATTCCGCTTGTCCGAAAAAGTTGTGGCGCGGTTTGGCGACGACCTGCGTGGTCGCAAGATCGCGCTGTGGGGCCTGTCTTTCAAGCCCAACACCGACGATATGCGTGAAGCCCCCAGCCTGACGGTTATTGCCGAGCTGACGCGCCGTGGCGCCGAAGTCCGCGCCTACGACCCGGTTGCCATGCACGAGGCCGCGCGTATGCTGGTCGGCCAGCCTGGCATCAGCTTTGCCACCGACATGTATGACGCGCTGGATGGCGCCGATGCGCTGCTGATCGCCACGGAATGGAAGGTATTCCGCGCGCCCGACTTTGATCGTGTCAAAGCGCTGCTCAAGACCCCCTTGATCATCGACGGTCGCAATCTGTACACGCCCGCTGACGTGCGTGGTCTGGGCTTTGAGTATTCGGGCATCGGGCGCGCATGAAGATCCTGCAACTGAACTTCGAGAAAGGCTGGCGCGGCGGTGAGCGGCAGACGCTGTATTGCATGCGCGCCTTCCGCAAGGCGGGCCATGATGTCGAAGTGATGTGCCGTGAAGGCGCGCCGCTGGCCGAACGTGCGCGCCAGGAGGGCTTTGTGGCCCATACCTGCCGCAACGTGCCCGGCCAGTTGGCGTTCCTGGCCGGCGCCGGCCGTTACGACATCATCCACGCGCAGACCGCCAACACCATTACGTGGGCGGTGCTGACCAAGTGGCTGCATCGAAGTCCGGTTGCCTTTTCACGCCGTACCTCTTTCGTCGTGAAGCCGGGCGACGAATGGAAGACCGGTTTCAAGTGGCGTCATGCCAACCTGTTCGTTGCCATCAGCGAGATGGCGGCGGGCGAGCCGCGCCGCCTGGGAATCGAGCCCGTCATCATCCGCAGCGCGGTGGAACCCCACACGATAAACACCGAGAACGTCGCCAGCCTGGTGCGGGAATTCGACCTGGCCGGCAAGAAGGTGATGGCAACGTCCGCCGCGCTGATCCGCGACAAAGATCCGGTAACGCTGGTGCGCGCGATCGGGGAATTGGCCAAGACGCGCCGCGATTTTGTTTTTCTGCATTTCGGCGCCGGTGGCGACCGCGAGCAACAGGCCAAAGACGAAGCCGCGAAACTCGGCATCGAAGACGTTTATCGTTTTGCCGGTTTTCGCAAAGGCGTCGAGGACTTCTACAGCATCCTGGACGTATTCGTCATGAGCTCCGAGGAAGAAGCCCTGGGCAGCAGTGTGCTGGACGCCTTCCTGCAACGCGTGCCTGTGGTATCCACGGATGCTGGCGGCCTGAAGGAAAGCCTGGCCGATGGACGCGGGGTGCTGGTCGCGGTGGGAGACCATCAGGCGATGGCGGCCGGCATGGCGCGCTGCCTGGACGACGCGGCGTTCCGCCAGGACGTTACGGAACGCGCGTATGAGTACGTGCGCAACGAACATGATGTGCAGAAGATGGGAAACCGGTATCTGGCGCAGTTTGAGCGCTTGTTAGGGCGCGGTTAGGCCCGACTAGCCCCGCACAGCTATCCGCGTTTCAAACTTGGCGCGATGCACCGAGAAGAACGTGCGCACATTGCGCACGTTGGCTTGCGCGGTGAACGCGCGATGCACCAGCGCGTGATAGGCCGGCATGTCTTTCACCTGCGCAATCACCACGAAATCCGGGCCGGGCGACACCCGGTAGCATTGCAGCACGGCGGGTTCGTCCAGCATGCTTTGCTCGAAGATATCCAGGCTTTCCGCCGCCTGCACATCCAGCGTGATCTCAACAATCGCCGTTAACGTGCTGCCCAGCTTTTCGGCCGCCAGGATGGCGACCTGTCTGTCGATCACGCCCTCGTCCACCAATCGGCGCACCCGGCGCAGGCAGGTTGGCGGCGATGCGTGCACGCGCCCCGCCAGATCCTGATTGGTCAGCGAGCTGTCTTCTTGTAACTGTTCAAGAATGCGCAAGTCCAGATCATCCAAGTCTGGCAGCGGAATCGGCGGATTTTGCATAAATAATCCAAAAATCTATCTTTGATGAAAGATTATTTAATCACAAATATGTAAGGGAATTAACTTACAAAAATAGCTATATTAAGAAATCAAATTTCTTACGGGGTCGCGCACAATGCACCGGTACACGAACTTACCGGAGTCTCTCCTATGTGCGGCATTGTTGGCGCCGTCGCCCAGCGCGACATCACCCCGATTCTTGTTGAAGGCCTGAAGCGCCTGGAGTATCGCGGCTACGATTCTTGCGGCGTCGCCGTTTACGCCGACGGCAAGCTGCGCCGCACGCGCAGCACGCAGCGTGTGGCCGAATTGGCCGAGCAGGTCGCGCAAGACAAGGTGCAGGGTTTTACGGGTATCGCCCACACGCGTTGGGCCACCCATGGCGTGCCGGCCACGCACAACGCCCATCCGCACTTCTCGCACCTGGGCAACGAGGAACCGCGCATTGCGCTGGTCCACAACGGCATCATTGAAAACCACGACGAACTGCGCGCCGAGCTGCAGGCCGTGGGTTATGTGTTTGAAAGCCAGACCGACACCGAAGTGATCGCGCATCTGGTCAACCACCTGTACGCTGGCGATCTGTTTGAAACCGTGCAGAATGCCGTGCGCCGTCTGCATGGCGCATACGCCATTGCCGTGTTCTGCCGCGATGAACCGCATCGCGTGGTGGGCGCTCGCCAAGGCTCGCCGCTGGTGGTGGGCGTGGGCCAGAATGAGAATTTCCTGGCCTCTGACGCGCTGGCTCTGGCCGGCACGACCGACCAGATCATCTACCTGGAAGATGGCGACGTCGTCGATCTGCAGCTGTCGCGCGTGTGGATTGTGGACGCTGACGGCAAGAACGTGAATCGCGAAGTGCACACGGTGCACGTGCACACCGGCGCTGCCGAGCTGGGCCCGTACCGTCACTACATGCAAAAGGAAATCTTCGAGCAGCCGCGCGCCGTTGGCGACACGCTGCAAGACATCGAAGCCATCACGCCCGAATTGTTCGGCGACCAGGCCTACAAGATCTTCAAGGACATCGATTCGCTGTTGATCCTGGCTTGCGGCACCAGCTACTACGCGGGTCTGACGGCCAAGTATTGGATCGAGTCGGTTGCCAAGATCCCGGTTGCGGTCGAAATCGCCAGCGAATACCGCTACCGCGACAGCGTGCCCAATCCGCGCTCGCTGGTGGTGACCATCTCGCAATCCGGCGAAACCGCCGACACGCTGGCCGCGCTGAAGCACGCGCGTTCGCTGGGCATGGACAACACGCTGACCATCTGCAACGTGTCTACCAGCGCCATGGTGCGTGAGTGCAAGCTGTCGTACATCACGCGCGCCGGGGTTGAAATTGGCGTGGCATCGACCAAGGCTTTCACGACCCAGCTGACCGCGCTGTTCCTGTTGACCCTGACGCTGGCGCAAGTGCGCGGCCGCCTGACGGAAGAGCAGGAAGCCGATCACCTGAAGGCGCTGCGCCACCTGCCCGTCGCGATTGGTTCGGTGCTGGCGCTGGAACCGCAGATCATCGCTTGGGCCGATCGCTTCGCATCCAAGGAAAACGCCCTGTTCCTGGGCCGTGGCATGCACTACCCGATCGCGCTGGAAGGCGCGCTGAAGTTAAAGGAAATCAGCTACATCCACGCCGAAGCCTACCCGGCTGGCGAACTCAAGCACGGCCCGCTGGCGCTGGTGACGGAGCACATGCCTGTCGTCGTGATTGCGCCCAAGGACGAGCTGCTGGAAAAGCTGAAGTCCAACATGCAGGAAGTGCGCGCGCGTGGCGGCGAGCTGTATGTGTTTGCCGATGCCGACAGCAAGATCCAAAGCGTGGATGGCGTGCACGTGATCCGCATGCCCGAAAACTACGGCAAGCTGTCACCGATCCTGCACACGATTCCGCTGCAACTGCTGTCGTATCACACGGCATGCGTGCGCGGTACGGATGTGGATAAGCCGCGGAACCTAGCGAAGAGCGTGACGGTGGAGTGATGTGGGGGGATGGGCGGTGTTTCTGAATGGGAACAATAGCGCGGGTCGCTGACGGATACTGCCATTCGCTCACGAACTTCGTTAAGTTCAGATCCCCATGACTTTCTCTAAGGGCCGCGATTGCGGCCCTTAGCTTTTGAGTCAATCTCTTGTAGGCGCGTGCCGCATCAATTCGGAGTACGAGGTACTTTGTACGGCATCCACGAGATTACGTTGTTCGTCAGTGCTAGTGCGAGCCTAGGCAGTTGGGGGCGGACTGGCAGATCTGTGAGGTTGGGAATGCTTGGCGTGCTGTACCTAAGTTACATGTTTAAGGTACAACAAAGCGGACACTCCCGCGCTTGACCTAAAAGAGTATTTTGACCCCCTCCAGCTAAGGGCGCAGACAGGGGGCGGCGGTGCTGGGTC
Organism: Achromobacter seleniivolatilans; assembly: GCF_030864005.1. Classification (NCBI taxonomy): domain Bacteria; kingdom Pseudomonadati; phylum Pseudomonadota; class Betaproteobacteria; order Burkholderiales; family Alcaligenaceae; genus Achromobacter; species Achromobacter seleniivolatilans. Next base: position 4,575,239 of record NZ_CP132976.1, on the reverse strand, counting down.
ATGGGTCATCCCTGACATGCCCGGATTCACACTGGACTTTGTCACGCCCAAAACTACGCGCGAAGGCGAGGCGTTCAAACACGAGCAGTTAGGCATCGTTTTGCAGCCGTTGCGCTTCATGGAATATTCATTTGAGGACGTGCAACAGACTGTCATCTTCGACACGAACAGCGCATGTTCGCGCGGAGTGCAACGCAGAGCGGCCTTTTTCGCGTAATCCGCCCCTACCGTTTTCGAGGCGGCACCACCATGAAGCCTTGTTCGAATTGCCGGACTTCTTTGGTGTTGCCTTGCAGCGTCCACATGGCGGGGCCGGTGCTTTGGTTGGCGGCGATGGCGGGAGGAGCGCTGGTGACAGGGGGAGCCGATGAAGCCACGCTTGTCAACGCGCCAGGGCGGTACGCCGCCATGATCCGGCGCACGTAGTTGCGCGTTTCCTCGTAGTCGGGGATGCGGTTGCCGGCGCGTTGGACTGCGCCTTCGCCGGCGTTGTAGGCGGCCAGCGTCAGCTCCAGATTTCCGTCGTAGCGGTCCATCAGCGCGCGCAGGTAGCGGCTGCCGGCATCGACGTTCAGATCCAGCTTCCTCAAATTGGATTGCAGCGTGGCATGGCTGCCCGGCACGCCGTACTGGCTGGCTGTGGCCGGCATCAGCTGCATCAGCCCGACCGCGCCCTTGGGTGACACGGCCTCGGTGTCAAAACCTGATTCGGCCTCTGCCACCGCATGCAATAGCCCGTAGTCCAGCTTGTGGCGGTCCGCGGCCAGTTGCAGCGCCTTTCTGATTTCGGGCGTGGGTTCCGCTGAGCGGCGTGCGCCGCGCGCCCCGGAAGACATGTCGCGAAATAGCAGCCGATAACTGTCGTCGATGGCGGTGGGGGCAAAACGCGCGATGCCGTCCGCATCGAAAGAGACGTAGACATCGGCTGCCCAAGCGGGGACCGCGTGCAGCAAAAGGGCCGCGCCCAGCCAACAGCTGGTTCGTGCAAGAAGAGAGGACATGGTCGAAACGGGTGGCGGGCAAGGCGAATGTTGCCGCCAGGCCAGGGTCAGAAGATCGAACCGTATCTTACAAGAATGACAATCATTATTATTTAGAATAGAATTAAATCTTGTTAATTTTCAGCCCCTGCCCGTTGCCAGACGAATCGTGATCCCGTAAATACGTAGCCTGGCGCAAGCCGATCGGCTTGGGGGTTTGGGTTTGAGGCGCATGCGGCATGACGGGTTCGGCGAAAAACGCTGGCGGAATGAAGTGAAACGCGAGCGAGGGAATGCATGCGAATACTGCTAATCGAGGACGACAGCAAAGTCAGCTACTGGCTGGCGAGCAAATTCCAGGCTAGCGGTCACCATTGCGTGTCCGTCGATTCCGGGGAGCAGGCGCTATTGGCGCTGGACCGGCAGGCGTTTGATATCGTCGTGCTGGATCGCATGCTGCCGGGGATTGACGGCATAGAAGTGCTGCGCCGCCTGCAAGGGCGTCCGCACCCGCCTGTCATCATTCTGTCCGCCGTGGATCAGGCGTCCGACCGCGTCGAGGGCCTGCGCGCCGGCGCTCAGGACTATGTCGGCAAACCCTTTGATTTCTCCGAGCTGATGGTGCGCATGGGGCTGCTGGTGCAACGCAATGGCGACACGCCCAGCAACACCGCCCGCCTGTGCGTGCGTGATCTGCAGATTGACCTGCTGCGCCGCAAAGTCACCCGGTCGGGGCGCGACATCAACCTGACCGATAAGGAATTCCTGTTGCTGTGCACACTGGCTGAACACGCAGGCCAGACCGTGCCGCGCGGCATGTTGTTGGAAAAAGTCTGGGGCCTGCAGTTCGACCCGCAAACCAACCTGATCGATGTCCATGTCTCCAAGCTGCGTTCCAAGATCGACAAGGATTTTGCCCAACCCCTGCTGAAGACCGTGCGGGCCATGGGATACGTGCTTAGCTGACATGAGTACTGCGCCATTTGATATTCCCGAGTCGCTGCGGGCGCTCAAGCGTGGGCCGCTGGCCGGCCTGTCGCGCTCCTGGCAGTCGTTCTGGCGCGATGGGCGCGCCCACGAGCCCACAGCCGCGTTGCCGCCGACGCAGACCACGAGCCACTTCCGCCACACCGCCTGCTTCGCATTTATCTTTCTGCTGGTGACGCTGGGTTCGATCGCCTGGGGCCAGAACTTGCTGGAACATGTGATGGTCCGTCACGTGAAGGACATGGTGGCGGCGGAACTGCGCGCGCACCAGACCCTGAGCAGCCGCGACAGCGCATCGCAATTGGCGCGCGCATTGAGTCTGCGTGAAGCCACCGTGGCGCGCCGTGAGCGTGCGATTTCGGTGCAGGGGTCCGACGGCAACCTGTTGTATGGCGCGGCGGAGCTGCTGTCGCCTGCGATGTGCCAGGGCGGCTTGCAGCCTTGCCGCGGCTGGTTGCGCGCCACGTTGAACACGGAAGACGGGCAAAGTGAATGGCTGGGGCACGCGTCGCTGCTGCCTGACGGCGGGCGCTACGTCATCGCCTATGACATTTTGCCTATGCTCAACCGGATCTATCCCGTGCCGCTGGTGGTGGGTTTGAGCGTGTTCACGGCGCTGTTGCTGAGTCTGGGCGCAGGCCTGTTTTTCAGCATTGGCGCAGCCAATCGCATTACGCGGATACGGCAGACCATGGCGCGTTTTGCGCGGGGCGACCTGGAAGCGCGCGTCATGCTGCATGGCCGCCAGGATGAATTCGACCAGTTGGGCAAAGACGTGAATCAGGCGTTGGAGCGCATCGACTTCCTGATGGAAGAGGTCCGCAATGCGACCAATCACATTGCCCACGAACTGCGCACGCCGCTGACCCGCTTGCAGCAGCGCCTGAGCAATGCGGCTGACTCGATACGCGACAATCCCGCCGCGGAAGCCGAGATGGCGTTGGCTGAAGATGAGGTCCGGCGCATCCTGTACCTGTTCCGCGCCGTCATGCGCATCAGCGAAATCGAAACGGGGCGCTGCCATCATTCACCGGCAGAGCTGGACGTGCACGCCCTGCTGGCCGATCTGCATGAGTACTACGACGTCCTGGCCGAACAACGCGCCCTGACTCTGCTGACCCGCATCCAAGAAGACACGCCGCTGCTTGGCGACCGCGCCTTGTTGTTCCAGGCACTCGTCAATCTGCTCGACAACGCCATCAAGTACGCCCCTGCAGGTACGACCATCACGCTGCTGGCGCGCCGGCAGGGGGCGTGGTTGGAGCTGGGTGTTGCCGACCAGGGGCCCGGCATCGATGCCGGCCAGCGCGGCCAGGCCGTGCAGCGATTTCACCGCCTGACACGTGACAGAACGATTGCTGGTCATGGTTTGGGCCTGGCGCTGGTGCATGCGGTGGCCGCTCTGCACGGCGGCACTTTGGTGCTTGCCGACAACGATCTGGCCGACCCGCAACAGGATGCGCCGCGCACCTTGCGCGGCCTGCTGGCGGTGCTGCGGCTGCCCTGTAAACCCCCGGCTGGCATGGGTTCCTGAACGACTCTTAATGATTCGCTCGTTGCTCGCCAGCTGCAAATGAATCCTAATATCGTCTGTGCACTGAAGGCTCATGCAGCCCTCGATTTTCTTTCACGACGATTTATTTTTTGGACTTTTCCGTGACTTCCCGCATCCAACAATTCCTTCGTGACGAAAGCGGCGTGACCGCAATTGAATACGGCATTCTGGCCGCCGCCATGGCGGCCGCAGTCGGCGTGATCTTCGGTTCGGACGGCGCCTTCATTACGGCGTTGCGCGAGAAATTCGGCGCTATTGCCAACGACATCACCGAAGCGGGCACCGACTCCCGCTCCGGCGGCTGATCCACTGATTTCCGTGGCGTTCTCTCTGCCCAGCATCATCCTATTGCCAGCCCTGGCATGGGTGGTCGTGTCCGATCTGCTCTATCGCCGCATCAGCAACCGTTTGGTATTAGCGTTGCTGTTGATGTGGGCGATCTATGCCGGCTGGACGCTGATGCAGGGCAACGCCGCGATGCGCTCGTCGCTGCTGACCGGTGTGCTGGCCAGCGCCGGCGTATTGGTGGCGGGTTATTGTCTGTTCGCCATGCGCTGGATGGGCGCGGGCGACGCCAAATTGATGGCGGTGCTGTGCCTGTGGCTGGGTGAGCACACGTTCGTGTTCCTGATCGTGACCGCCTTGGCGGGCGGGGTGATGGCGCTGGCGCTGCCGCTCTTGCGTGCGCTGGAACGCGCATTGGCGTTAAGCCTGGTCCGGCTCAACGTCTGGCTGTCCGGGCTGGTCATTCCCACGCCGCACGCGCTGGGCGAAGAACCCATGCAAGGCATCCCGTACGGGTTGGCCATTGCCTGCGGCGCCATCTTTGTGCTCTGGAGCAACAGCTAGCTTCTATCGCGCAGGACCCCGCACCCGATTCGCGTGCAGTCAAGGCGACGTCCTGCCTTGATCGTAAATAAAAAGCCAAATCAATCTCATTTAATATGAAAACCCGATCATTGATCCTGCTTGCCTCGGCGATCACCTTGGCCGCTGGAGCCGCCCTGGTGGGCCGCGCCCTGATGCGCCCGCCGCCGCCCGTGACGATCGTCAAGCAGGTCGAAGCGCCGCGTGCGCCCGTGCGCCAAGTGCTGTCTGTCGCGGGAACACTCGCGCCCGGCGAATTCGTTGTTGGCCGTTCGCTGGTCTGGCGCGAGTTGCCCGCAGGCGAGATCCGGGCCGGGTATTACGCCGCTACGACGGACGAAGAGCGCCGCGTGGCCGAGCGCGCCGTGGCTGGCTCCACGCCGCGCCGTGCGCTGCAAGATGGCGAACCGCTGACGCGCGAGGGGCTGGTGTTCAACGGCGACCACGGTTTTGTGGCCGCTGTGCTGAAACCCGAGCTGCGGGCGGTATCCATACCGACCAGCGCTGTGACAAGTAATTCCGGGCTGGTGAGCGCCGGTGACCGGGTGGATGTGATTCTGCATCTGGAGCGCGACGAGACACAGCCGCAGACAATCGGACAGCCCGACGCGTCCTACACCGCTCTGGCGTCCCAAACCATCGTGCGCAATGCGCGAGTGCTGGGGTTGAACGGCAACCCATCAGGCATTGCCCCCGCTGCCAGCGGCCCCGCCGAAGCCGGTGTTGCGGACAAAAAATCCGCACCGCCACGCAACTACTACGAAAGCATCACGCTGGAAGTGTCTCCGAAGGATGCCGAGCGATTGGCGCTGTCCCGCGAAGTGGGCTTGCTGCAACTCGCCCTGCGCAGCGTGCAAGCCGATAGCGTTGCGCAAGTGTCTGACGAAGACAAAAGCGTTACTCGTGTTTATGACGCCACGGACATTTTCAAGAAGCCCGCCCGTCCGCCCATCATCGTGCAGACCTTTCGCGGCGACAGGGAGACAGCGCAAGTCTTCAGGTCGCCGCCGCAGCCGAACGATGAGCAATCTTTGGCCTCGGCCGCCCGATAACTGATGCGACCCCACCGCCAGCCTGCGGCGCAGCCCGCGTTTCCTACTGCCCTCCCCCTCGAACACGACATGATTCACCATAAGCCCCGACTGGGAGCCGCCCCTTTATTGTCCCGGCTTGGCCTGTCCGCGTTGCTGTGCCTGCTGGGCAGCGCCAATGCGCTGGCACAGTCTGCGGCTGTACGCCCGGCCGTAGAAGTCAAGAACACACCGACGTCGCTACCCAGCAGTTTGCAGAAGATTGCGCCGACCGGCGAGATCACCTTGCATGTGCGTGAAGGCCAGCTGCTGAAGCTGAAATCGGATGCCGCGAAGGTGCTGGTCGCTGACCCGCGCGTCGCCAGTTTCCAGGTGCCATCGCCAAACAACATCTTCGTGTTCGCGCAGTCCGTCGGCACGACAACGTTGTACGCGCTGGATGCGCAAGACAAGGTCATTGCCGCCGTCCGCGTCGTGGCCGAACATGATCTGTCGACGCTGCGCCAGCAGATCCTGCGATCCGTGCCAGGTGCGGACATCGAGCTGGAACCATCGCTGAACAACCGCATCATCGTGCGCGGCAATGTGCGTACCCCGATCGAAGCGCGTCAGATTGCCGATCAGGTCCAAGCCTATCTGGACGGCGTGTCGGCTGGCGCACAGGGCGGTGGCGGTGGCGGCGGTGCACGTGGTGCGCGTGAAGGCGTCATCAACCAGCTCAAGGTCGAGCTGTCGTCGCAGATCAACATTCAGGTTCGTGTGGTTGAGGTGTCGCGAACCTTGTCGCACGAGCTGGGCTTTGACTGGGCCGCCACGCTGAATTCAAGCAGCGGAGCCTGGGGGATCATGAGCGGCAGCGCGGCGGGCGGGTTTGCGCCTTCCACCGAAACCATCAATCCGTCGCTGTTTGATTCGGTGACGGGCAAGAACTTCTCCAGCCTGATCCCGGGCCGGACCACATCGCGTTTTGCGGCTGGGGGCATGACGACGCGTGGACGCTTCACCATGGGCGGCCTGATCTCAGCGCTGTCGGCTGAAGGTTTTGCTTCGGTCCTGGCCGAACCCAACCTGACCGCCATGTCGGGCGAAAGCGCTGCATTCGCGGCGGGCGGCGAAGTGCCCATCGTCATCATCACCAACAACAACGTCCAGATCGACTTCAAGTCCTATGGCGTGATTCTGCGCATGACGCCGACGCTGCTGTCGGCCAACCGCATCAGTCTGCACATTGCGCCGGAAGTCAGCGAATTGACGGAAGACGGCGCCGTGACGCTGCAAGGCATTTCGATTCCGGCATTGAAGGTGCGCCGCGCCGACACCACGGTGGAACTGGCGAGCGGCCAGAGTTTTGCGCTGGCCGGCATGTTGCGTTCAACGCAGGCACAGACCGTGTCCGGCGTGCCGGGCTTGAGCAGCATTCCGTTGTTTGGACGGCTGTTTGAACACGAGGTCTCGGCCAAAGACGAAACCGAACTTGTGATTCTGGTGACGGCCAACGTGGTCGATCCGGTGGCGGCGGGCGAACTACAGGTGCCGGGTCAAGGCCTGTCCGGCATTGACGATCTGCTGCCCCCACAAGCCCCTATCGGCTACCTGTACTGACCGCCGCTTACGAGACACGCCATGCACTACGACAAGACTCTCCCCACGAAAAAGCCGGCGCCCTGGCGCATGCTGTCGCTGGCGCCGCTGGCGTTGGCGCTGCTGTTGAGCGGATGCGGCACCCAACTGAACGACCTACGCTCCAAGCGTTTCGGCGCGGGCGAACCGGCCAAGGCGCCCGCCGTGGCGCCGCGCGCCGTGGCGTTGGCGTTGCAGGCCGCGCCGGATGGCAATGGCCTGACACCCGAATCGCTGAGCGCCGCCAACGAGATGCTCACGCGTCAAGGCCGCATTGAAGCGCAGGTGCTGACGCTTACCCCGTTTAACGCCCGCGGCGAAGAACTGGCACAGCGGCTGGCCAAAGCGCTGGCTCGGAGCGGCGCGCGCGCGCCGCGCGTGGAGTCCGTGCCGGTGGATGCGCAACGCCTGGAGCAAGCGTCGCAGGCGGGTTGGGACCTGGAGCTGCAATCCGAAGCGTTGACGGTGCAGACGACGCGTTGCGGTATTGCCAAGCCCGACGATTGGACCATTCACCCCTACTACGGCGTTGGCACATTGGGCTGCGCCAATCGCGCCAATCTGGCACGCATGGTCAGCGACCCGCGCGACCTGACGCGTCCGCGCACCTTGGAAGGCGCGGACGGCAAGGCTGCCGCTGGCGCCGTGGACCGATATCAGACCGGCGAGATTCGCGATCTGATCGACATCGACTTCGACAATTGACCGCCATGAGCAACACGACATCGACACGCAGCGGCGCGCCTTCCAACGGCCCGGCCGTCTTTGCCGCGCAGGCCGACCTGGCCGTCATTGGCGACCAGCTTATCCGCCTGCAACGCCCCGCCGTTTCGTTGCAAGCGGGCGGTCCGGATGCCGCGGCCGCCTGGTGCGCCGCGAACGAGTTGCCCAGCGTGCTGTTGGTAGACATCAGCGGCCATGCGCATCCCATCGCCGCGCTGCTGGAATTGGCGGCCCTGACCGGCCCGGCCTGCCGCATCGTGGCGTTGGGCGATAAGCAAGACGTGGATCTGTACCGCCAGTTGCTGCAAGCCGGCATTTTCGACTACCTGATGAAGCCGCCCAGGCTGGACCTGCTGACGGATACCCTGGCCCGCGCCGACGACGACGCGCCGCTGGGCCAGGGGGGCAATGCGCGCGCCGGACGGTCCGCGGCCATCGTGGGCGCAGCGGGCGGACTGGGCGTCAGCACGCTGACGGCAGCGCTGGGTCTGTGGCTGGCGCACTCGCGCCAGACGCCCACGGTGCTGGTGGACTTTGACCGCCGCAAGGGCGATCTGCCGCTGCTGCTGGGGCTGGAGGCGGACGCGGGTCTGGCCAGCCTGCTTTCCGCGCCGGATATCGACCCGCGCCTGTTGCAGCGCACGTTGCTGGCGGCGGGCCACGTTGAATCTCAAACGCCTGACCAGCCGTCCGCGCGCTTGCAGCTGCTGGCGCAGCGGCCGGGACCCGAGACGCCATTTGATCCGGAACGCGCGCTGGAAATCGGCGGCGCGCTGTGCCAATGGTTTTCGCTGTCGTTGTGGGATCTGCCTTCGCACCGCCCTGCCGGGGCCGACGAAGTGCTGGCGCACGCTGACATACGCGTCGTGCTGACCGAGCTGACCGTGCAAGGCGCCCGCAATACCCATCGCGTGCTGGCCGAGCTGGGCGACAGTGGGGGTAGCCAGCGCCTGGTGCTGGTGGCCAGCGAAGCGCGCCATGCACAGCACGCCCCGTTGGAGCTGGCGCAGTTCGAAGATTTTGTGGGCCGCCGTATCGACCAGCATCTGCCGTATGCAGGCCCCGCGCTGGCAGCCAGCCTGCTGAAAGGCCCGTTGTCTTTGCAAGCGGCGCCCGTCTACGCGCAAGCCGTTGCGCAACTGGGCACACGCATTCTGGGCCTGCCATCGGCAGCAGCCACTAAGGACGAGGGCGCGCTGCGCCGGCTGCGCTCCTGGTTGAACCGCCCGGCGCCGGCCCGACGCACCGCGCGCGCCTGATCCGTTACGCCACACACGACCGACATCATGCTGCCACGCCGCAAGACCGCTACTTCTTCCTCCCTGCCGGTGACTCATGCGCCGGCGGCTCCTGTGACGGCTGCGTTGGCGCAACCTGCGCCGCCGCTGGCCGCGCAGCCAGTGCAAGCGCCGGTTGCCGCGCCGCGCATGCCGCCGCCCGCACCCCGGCCGGTTGTTGCCCCCACGGCCCAGCAGACGGCGGAAAGCAACACGCAGCGCCGTGTCATCCGCGATGAGCTGTTCACGCAAATCGATCCGCTCAAGGCCTCGGCGATGCCGCGCGACCGGCTGCAAGCGCAGATCGATGCGCTGATCCGGCGCATCTGCGACGAGCAGCGCTTGCAGTTGTCGGGTCAGGAAGAAGAACTCATCTCGCGCCAGATGCTCGATGAAATGGTTGGCGTGGGCCCCATCGAACCGCTGCTGGCCGACGATACGATCAACGACATCCTGGTCAACGGCGCCGGCCAGATCTTCGTTGAGCGTTTCGGCAAGCTGGAACGGTCGTCCATCACATTCATCGATGAAGAGCACGTCTTCAATACGGCGCAGCGCATCGCCGCGCGCGTCGGACGCCGCATCGACGAAGCCAACCCCATGGTCGACGCGCGTCTGCCAGACGGCAGCCGGGTCAACGTCATCACGCACCCGCTGGCGCTGGACGGCACCACGATCTCGATTCGCAAATTCATGCGCCGCGATCTGTCGCTGGAGTCGCTGGCGCAGCGTGGCGCGATGTCGATGGACATGGCCGTGCTGCTGCGCCGCGCGATGGAAGCGCGGCTGAATGTCGTCGTGTCTGGCGGCACAGGCGCGGGCAAGACGACGCTGCTCAATGCGCTGTCGCAAAACATCAGTCCGTTTGAACGCATCATCACCATTGAAGATGCAGCCGAACTGCAACTGCAACAGGAGCACGTCATCCGTCTGGAAACCCGGCCGGAAAGCGCCGAAGGCGGCGGCCGCGTTGACCAGCGCGACCTGATGAAGAACGCGCTGCGTATGCGGCCCGACCGGATCATCCTGGGCGAAGTGCGCGGCGGCGAGTGCTTTGACATGCTGCAAGCGATGAACACCGGCCACGACGGCTCGCTGTGCACCGTGCACGCCAATACGCCTCGCGACGCGCTGATGCGTCTGGAAAACATGGTGATGATGGCCAATATGCAGCTGCCGCTTGCTGCCATACGCCGCCAGATCGCCAGCGCCGTGGACTTGATCGTGCAGATCGAACGCATGCGCGACGGCGCGCGGCGCGTGGTGTCCATCATGGAAATCTGCGGCATGGAAGAAGAAGTCATCCAGTCGCAAGAGCTGTTTGTCTTCCGGTCGCGGGCAGGATCAACCGCTACGCAAGTGATCGGTGAACACACTGGCAGCGGCCTGCGTCCGAATTTCTACACCGAGAAATCTCACCTTTTCGATCAGGACATCGCCTGACAGCGATAAGGCTACCCTGACATGCTCGATCTTTTCACTCTGCTGGTTTTTCTGCTGGTGTTTGTGGGCTTCTACGCTCTGCGCGCCAATAGCCGCCGTCAACGGCGGGAAGATGCCATGGCCGCCCGCCTGGCTGCGCTGCGCTTGCAGATGCAGCGGGAAAGCGGAATGGCGGCCGCCGTTCTGCAATCAGCCGATTCGATCGCGCTTCCTGGACAGGACGATCTGGTGTTGCGCTGGCGCTGGCTGGGTCAACGCCTGACGCGATTGCGCGGCGGGTTGCGGTCGCTGGGCTGGTTGCGGACGTTGCGCCAGCGGATTCTGGTGTCTGCCGCCGTGGCACTGATTGGCGCCCTGGCGCTGGTGCGCATGACCGGCACGCCGATTGCGCTGGCGCTGCTGGTAGCGCCGGTGTTGTGGGTGACGTTGTGCACCTTGCTATACCAGCAGGCCATGGGCAAGCATCTTGCCGCGCTGGCGCGCAGCCTGCCCGAAGCCATCGATGGCATTACGCGTATCTGCCGGTCTGGCGTGCCGCTGCACAGCGCGTTCGGGATTGCCGCCGACCACCTGCATGGACCGCTGGCGCCCGAGCTGCGTGAAATAGAAAACTGGTTGAAGCTGGGTGTGCCGTTGAAGCAAGCGATGCAGTCGTCGGCCGAGCGGGTGCCGCTGCCCGAATACCGCTTTTTTGCCGTCATTCTGATCATCAGCCAGGAATCCGGTGGCCGTCTGGGCGACACGCTCGAACGCCTGTCGGCCACGCTGCGCGCCCGCGCCGAGCTGGGCATGAAGGTACAGGCCAAGACTTCCGAGGCTCGTGCATCGGCCAAGATCGTCGCCATGCTGGTGCCGGGCGTGCTGCTCTACATGTACGCGAATTCTCCCGAGGACTTCCGCTTCATGTTCAACGATGCGGCGGGCGTCAAAGTCATGATCTATGCGGCCGCCAGCGTGGGCCTGGGCCTGTTCATCACACATCTGATGGTCAAGCGTATCCGCTGACCTGCACGACACATCGACATGCCATTCCTATCTGACCCCTTAGTGCCGATTCTGTTGCTGGCCTTTCTTGCCGGACTGGCACTGGTTGCCTGGCTGCTGCGCGCTGAAGCGCGGCGCAACCCATTGCACGAGCGGCTTGGCCGTCGCGGTGGCGAAAGCGCCACGCAAACCACGGTGTCCATTGCGCTTGACGACAACACGCCGCTTTCGCCGCTGGCGCAAAGCCTGGCCGCCTTCGGAATGAAGCTGGCGGGAACCGAGCAGGACAAACGCGCCATTGAACGGCTGCTGGCGCAAGCCGGCTGGCGCCGCACAGAGGCAAGCGGCCTGTTCATGGCGGCCAAGTATGGCAGCGGCGTGCTGTTGTGCGGCCTGGCGCTGTGGTGGCTGACCAGCCCGCAAACCCGCTTCGGTCTGACGGGACTGGCTGTGGGTCTGATCTCGTTGTTCGTGGGCACCACCTTGCCGGAGCTGCTGGTCAAGCTTCGTGCCGGCCGCCGCCACGAAGCCCTGTCGCGCAGCATGCCCGACGCCTTGGACCTGATGGTGATCTGCGCCGAAGCTGGTTTGCCGTTTCCGAGAATTCTGAAAGTGGTGTCGCGTGAACTCGCGTTCAGCGCACCGGCCATGGCTGACGAACTGGCCTACACCAGCGCCGAATTGCAATTGCTGCCCGACCGCGCCGCCGCGTTGCGCCATCTGGCCGACCGTACCCGCGTGCCGACCATCGAAAGCATGGTGGGCTCTCTGGTACAGGCTGAACGCTACGGCACGCCGCTGGCGCAGGCGTTGCGCACCATTGCCGAAGAAAGCCGCAGCCGTCTGATTCTTGAATTGGAAGAGAAGGCCGGCAAGCTGCCCGCGCAGTTAAGCGTGCCGCTTATGACGTTGATTCTGCCGCCTGTGGTCGCCATTGTGGCCACGCCCGCGCTCATGCGCGTTATCCGGACCCTGATGCAATGAACGCAACCCTTACTCTGTTTCCGATGCCCGTCGTGCGCGTTGGTAAAAGCGCCGGCATGCTGTTGATGCTGGCCATGTTGAGCGCATGCAGCGCCTTCTCCAGCAAGCCCGATTCCGCTGCCGCGCCCAGCAGCCGCAATTTGCTGACGCAATCCAGCGGGGCCAATGCGTCGCCGCGTCCGCCAGTGAGCAGCGGCGATACCGTGGCCGAAGGTCTGAAGCTTGCGCGGCTGTTGCGGGACCAGGGCCGCTACGAAGGCGCGGCTGGCGTCTACGCACAGCTGGAACAGCGCGGGAGCTTGAAGCCCCTTGAACTGTTGGAATACGCCAGCGTGGCGGCGCCCACGCAGTCTCCCCGTGACAATCTCGCATTGTTCGGCCGCGCTCGCCGCGCCCTGACCGAGGCAAGCATCAAGCTGACACCGGCGGCGACGGTCACGTTGTGCAATGGTCTTGGTCGCGCTCGCATGTCGCTGGGCCAGCGCGACGCGGCCATGACGGATTTCGATTGCACGCTGACGGCGGACGCCAACAATGTGGCCGCGCTGAACGCCAAGGGCGTGTTGCTCGACGCAGGCGGCGATCACGAACAGGCTCGCAAACTGCTGGGTCAGGCTTGGGAGTTGGACCCGTCCGACTTCCGGGTGCTGAACAACCTGGCGTTGTCGCACCTGGCCAGCGGCGATGCGCAGCAGGCCATACGCCTGCTGTCCCAGGCCGATGCGGCGCAACTGCCTACGCTCAAACTGAACCTGGCGTTTGCGCAAGTATTGCAAGGCGATGAAGGCAGCGCGCGCAAGACGCTGGAAACCATCATGGCGCCCGCGCTGGTGCCGCTGGCGCTGGAAGACTTCGCGCAGCGCCGTCAGCGCATCCGCGATGGCGCTGCGGTTGCCGCTGAACTGATGGCCGCCAGCCGTCACGTATTGCGGCTGCGCGAAAAAGAGGCCAGCAACAATGGCTGATCTCATTGAACGAAAGCAGCGCTTCCTGCGCAGTCAGCGCGGGTCGCTGTCGGTGGAAGCTGCCTATGTGCTGCCCGTTGTCATCGCTGCGGCAATGATGTTCATGGAGCTGGCCAACATCGGCCTCACCATCAATATGGGCGCCAGCGCACTGGAACGCGCAGTGCAGCAGTTTCGTCAGGACGGGGCTGCTGCGCTGGACGGCGGCTCGATGGAATCGCTGGTGCGCCAGCGCATGGTGGCGGCTTCGCACAATTATCTGGACGATGAGAACATCGCGACCGTCGAGGTGGAACGCTTCGCGTCGCTGGATGCGATGGGCGGCGGCGCGGCGGAAGATGAGACGGCATCCAAGGCGCTGACCAACGTGCCCGCATGGCGGATTGAGGTGGACGTGCGCAAGGACTTCATTACGCCTTTGCCGCGCTTGCTGGGCGTGGACAGCGGCGCGTTCCGATACCGCTATCAGCAAGTGCTGGCTTATCTGCCGCAACGCGCCGAGGAATCGCGCCCGTGAGGATGCTGCCAAGGCCCTTTCGCCGTGCCGTGCCTGCGGCTTCGTCCCGCCGCCGGCAACGCGGGGCTCTGGCCGTTGAAGCCGCGATTGCGCTGCCTATTTTATTGGGCGTTGGCATGATCGGCGCCGACATGCAGCGCATTCACAGCGAGCGCATCCGTGTTGAAAACGCGGCGGGTGCGATGGCGTTGAACCTGGCCGCGCAGCCCAAGCTGACTGCGGGCGGCGTCGATGCGCTGGCAGAGCTCGCGATGCAAGGGCATACCAATATGCAGCAGCTCATCATTCTGAATGTATTGCAGTCCGGGCGCATCGCCTGGGCGTTGCAGCGCGGCGGGGCGCGCGCGCTGTGCGAGGCGCCCGCTGCCGGCGGCCGCTACACGGGCACCTTGCCGGAAGATCGGCCCGATACCGGTCAAAGCAACGTCGACAACAGCACCATGTCGATGATTGTGGTCAAGGCGTGCCGCGACACCACCGATATTTCCTTGTGGGCGGGTATCCCGCTGCCCGAAGTGCTGGAAACCACCGGCATTTTCCGCGCTACCTCCAGAACCATCACGCTAGACGAAGCGCTGCGCGCTGAAAGCATTGCAACTGGCCTGGCTTATTCCGAACCATGAAGAAACGTTCCAATAGGGTCCCATCGCTAGCGCGGCAACGCGGCGCGTCCGCCGTGTTTCTGTTATTGCTGATCGCTGCGGTTGCTGTGCTGGCCGCGTTTGCGTCGGACGGCACCCGCATGACGGCGGATGCTGCGCAGATGAAACGCGCAACCGATGCTGCGGCGCTGGCTTCTGCCGCCGCCTACGCCAAGTCGCGTGATGCGGATCTTCAGGAGATTGCCGAGCGATACGTGGCCGTCAATCTGGGCATGGACCGTTCGCAATTGAGCCGGGCGTTGTCCGTCAAGGTCGAGACCATCACGAAGAACGACATGCCGGGTACGCGCGTGACGGCCATTTTCGAGGCGTCCAGCATGTTGTCCCAGACGCCGGCCGAATCCGTCACGGTGGCGTCCGCGGCGGTATCGCGTCAACGATCGCTAGAGGTGGCGCTGGCATTGCCCAACACGCTGGGCGAAGACGCCGCCAACCTGGCTGTGCTGCGCCGCTTGGGTAAGTCGTTCGCGTCCCGGTTGATCGAAGACGCTGAGAGCGCGTGGCTCGCGCTGGTTCCCTACAGCCAGTCCGTCAATATTTATGACCCGGCGCATGACAACCGCATCCGGCTGTGGAGCTCACCGGGCGCGCTGAATCCGGTGGAGTTGACCTCGCTGTTCCGCACCGGCTACGCCAGCCTGGCTGACCGCCGTATTCCCGACCGGCGCGCCAACCTGCTGTGCATGTATCGCGGCCTGAACCGCGGCAACAACTATTTCTGGACGGACCCGCCTTCGGGTCAATTCGGTGTTCATTACCGCCATGACCTGCCCATCAACGGCAGTCCGGGTGCTACGCCCATCCGCTGGATCGGCCCCAACCCGGACTTCGGCCTGGCAAACGGCGTGAACGATACGCGCTTTATGGTGGCTGACCGAGGCTGCCCGCAAGCCGCCTTGCTGCCGCTGTCCAAAAATCTGAACGATATCGGCGAACGGCTGGACCAGATGTCCACGCGCTTTAACGTGAATTACGCGATTGCTATGGGCTGGAGCGCGATGGCCTTGGCGCCGTCATTCCGTGGCGGTTCGGGCTGGGGGTTGGACGACGACTTGCCCAAGGACTTCGACGACGGCACGGGCGACCGGGTCAAGGCCATTGTGTTCCTGGTGAATTCCAGCGACCAGCGGTGGTTCGACACGGACTCGTACAACGCCTACACCGGTCAGAAGATCGATGGCGATTCAGATACGGGCGGAGGCGAAGCCAGCGTTGTGACGGAACGCTTTTCCCGCCTGTGCAGCAGCTTCCGCGCCCGTGGACTGAAGTTCTACCTGATCGTCACCGGCAACGACGAAGCCACCGACGAAGACGGCCAGATTCTCAGCGCGTCCGCGTTCCGCCGTATTGCCGGCCCTGGCTTATTGGTTTGCGCCGAAAAGGGTTCGGATCAGGTCTATCTGTCGGGCAAGGATTTCGTGGCCTCGGAAGGCCGCATTCAAAGCCGTCTTGACGACATCGTCGACGAACTGCGTCAGCTTGCCGCGCTGACCACGCTAGTCGAATAAGCCCATCTACGCACCATCCCATTCCCCAGGACTGCCATGACTTCCCGTCGACTCTCTACGCTCCGCCGCCAGGCACTGGCTTTAGAACCCCGTTTCCTGCTTGATGCGGCCGCCGTCGCAACAGCGGCGGACGTTGCCAAGAATGTGGCGCCCACCGACACGGCGCCAGGAGTGGAAGCGACGCCGAACCACGCCACGGTCACCATCACCGACAGCACGGACAGCATTCCCGATGTGGATCTGTTCAACAGCGTGCATGTGTCGCTGGATAACAGCAGTCAAGAGTTGACGAACCTGGTCATTACGGTGGATCGTACCGGCGCCAGCCATGCGCTGGTCATCGACGGCACCGAGATCAAGCTGCAATCAACATCCGCCGCCGGCAGCACCGCGAATAACGACTACTCCTACTCGGTGACGGTCAGCGGCAATATCACCACCATTACCTTGTCCATCGATTCGTCGGCGGCCAACAGCACGGCCAATGTCTCCTCAATGATCGACGGCATTGCTTACCGCGCGCTCGACACAAAGGTTGAAAGCGGCACCATCCATGTGCGGTTGGCGAGCTTGAGCGATTCCGGCGAAGAGACAGCGGTGTTGGATATCGGCGCCCAGGTCGAGATCCGAAACAACATCAACGTTGCACCGGTGCTGTCGGATACGGGTGTACCCAGCGTGGCGCAAACGTTCACGCTGGCGGACTTGGGCAGCAGCCGCGAGATCGCCTATTCCAGTGACGGCAAGTATCTGTATGCCGCCAACGCATCCGGGGCGATCGCGGTGTTTGCCGTGGGCGAGCACGACGAGCTGACGTTCAAGACGATCCACGCGGGTATCAATGGCCTGAGCAATATCGCAGACCTTGCTTTGAGCGCGGACGGCAAGCAGCTGTATGCCATCACGGGCGGCAATATCGTGGCCCTGGATATTGGCGTGGATGGCACGTTGTCCAATGCGCGTTCAACGGCCACTGGCGACAGTGTGCGCAATATTGCGCTGTCGGATGACGGCAAGCAGGTTTACGTCACCATGCAGTACAACGGCATGGCGGTGTTCAACCGCGACCCCGCAACCGGGAATCTGACGCACCTACAAAATCTGGATGAGGGTTCGCTGGGCGGCGGGCGCAGCCGGACAGTGACGAGCGCAGGCGACTATGTGTTTGTGGCGTCGGGCAACAATCTGGTGACCTTGCACCGCAATGCTGACGGCACGTTGGCCAAGCTGGATGCGGGGTCGCAAATAACCGGTATCTCTGTTGGCACGGAGCCGTCGCTGGCTGTGTCGGCCAATGGCAGCATGGCATTCATTGGCGACGGCTCCACCATCCGCATCTATGCCCTGCGTGATGGCGCTCTGGAAGCGCGCGGCACTTTGACGCTGAACGGCGTCAGTGCGCTGGCCGTGTCCCAGGATGGCTCGCGGCTATACGCAACGTCCAGCAACGGGTCGATGGCCATCTACAGCATCTCGGCCACGGGCGCGCTGACGCTGACCGGCACCTTGACCGGCGTCAGCGGCGGCGCGGCGCTGGCCTTGTCGCCCGACGGCGAGAACATCGCGGTGGCGGGCAACGGCGTCACCCGTCTGAGCATGACTCAGGCTTACACGGTGGGCGGTGATCCGATCCGCTTTGCCGGCAACCTGTCTCTGTCTGACGTCAACGCTGATCCGTTGGCCAATGGAGCGGGCGACTACAACGGCACTCGCATCGTTATTGGCGCGGGGGTCAGTACCGGCACGTTCGGTTTTGCCGTTGGCAACGGTCTTGAACTGTCGGGCGGCGTGATCAAGCGGGATGGCGTGGCCATTGCCACGTTTGCCGCTAGCGGCGATACGCTGACGATCACGTTCACCGCGTCAACCACGGCGGCGACCGCCAACCAGGTGCTGCGTCAGCTCACTTACGCCAACACTGACGCTGCCGCCGGCAGCCAGATCACCTTGACGGTGCGTGGCAATGACGGGGCGCTGGATAGCAACGCCATTGTCGTGGTCCTGCCCGTGAATCATGCGCCGCAGATCGACACCGGCGTGGCGGCCGGTTATGTCCTGGACAAGGCCACCAGCGAGACCAGTTATAGCGTCTCGCTGCCTGCCGACCTCTTCAAAGACGCAGATGGCGACACGTTACGCTGGAGCGTGACCGGCCTGCCCGCAGGCCTGAGCTTCAACGCCGATACCCGCACGCTGTCGGGCACGACACAGGCGACTGGCAGTTTCACCGTCACCATAACGGTCACCGATGCGTACGGCGCCACTGCAGAGCACACGCTGACGCTGGACGTGGACCAGATCGCCAATCGTGCGCCCGAGGTCAGCGTGAACGCGCCCGATACGTTGCCGCTGGCGCCCGCAGGCAAGCCGGGCTACAGCGTGACGCTGGACGCCGGTATGTTCCACGATCCGGACAGCCTGTACGCGGGCAGCACGTTGACGTGGAGCGTTGGGACGCTGCCGGCGGGTCTGGTGTTCGACGCAGCCAGCCGAACCCTGAGCGGAACGCCGGTTACGGCGGGCGCATACCAGATCACCGTCACCGTTACCGACGAAGACGGCGCAACCGCCGAGCACACGATGACGCTGCGCGTGATCTCGGAAGCCGAGGCCAGCAACAGCGCGCCAGCCTTGACGCCAGGGGCCGACACGTTGGGCTACACCAGCGACGGCTCCCTGAGCGGCTTCAACAGCTACGTCAACAGCCTGACGCTGTCGCATGATGGCAGCACGCTAGTGATTGCAGGCAGCAGCGGGCAGCTCGCTGGCGGCGACGGCACGCTTTATGTCTACAGCCGTGATACCGCCACAGGCGCCCTGACGCTGCTGCAAAGCTTCGTCCTGCCCGGCATCACGTCAGTGTCGTACACCGACGATGGCAGCCTGATGTATGTGGCCACGGGCAGCGGAACGGCGTATTCGATTGCGGTCTTTCATGTTGAGGACAACGGCGGCTTGACCAAGATTGGCACCGTTGCCAACCTGACGGAGAAGGTGCTGGAAATCAAGGCCGGCCAGGACCGCGATGCGTTGTACGTGTTGACCGCCACCACGTTGCGAGCCTATGGCACGGACGCGGATGGCGCATTGACGTTGCTGGGTACGTATGCGCCTGCTGCGGGGTTTGGTACGGCGGTGTCGCTTCAGTTGGGCGAAGACGGCACGGTCTATGCACTGAGCGGCGGCCGTCTGACCATCTTTGCAGCCTCGGCCGATGGCAGCCTGTCTTATTCGGGTCAGCTGACACGCAGCGCCTTGGTGTTGACTTGGACGGACGCGACGGGCGCGGCTACCCAGATTGCAACGCTGGGCAATAGCAACGCGTTCAGTGGCGCCAATGCTTTTGTTGTGTCGAAAACGGGCAACATCTATATCACCACCGATAACTTCTTTTTGACCACGTTGCGCTACGACAGCGCGGCCGGCAAGTTGAGCCTGGCCGGTACGACCAGCGTTTCCATCGGTGGCCAGACGGCATACGGACTCACGCTGTCGGACGATGGCAAGGTTCTGTATCTGGTTACTGCGGCAGGCACTGGCATCAGTCTCTATTCCGTGGGCGCGGATGGCCTGCCGACATTCTCGGAAACGATCGGCACGGCGGGCGGGATGTCGCGCGTGGTCGTCAGCGCTGACGGCCAGTCCATCTATGGAGGCAAGCATCGCTTCTTTAGTACGATCACCCTCAGCATGCTGAGCGCTGGGAGTGACAGCCGCGGCGCATATACCGAGGGTGCAACAACAACGCCTGCGTCGAGCATCACATTGTCTGATGCCGACTATGACGCGCTGGCCAACGGCGCAGGCGACTACCACGGCGCCACGATCACCATCGGACGTGATGTTGCCGCCAATACTGGCGACCGTTTCGGTTTTGTTGATGGCAATGACTTGAGCCTGGTGGGCTCGGAGATTCGATACAACGGCATCAAGATTGCCGACTTTACGAATGCGGGTGGCGTGCTGACTATCGCCTTTACCGCGCAGGTGAGCACGGCGACGGCCAATGCGGTGCTGCATCAAGTCAGCTATACGCACGATGGCAAGGACCCCGGCGCCATGATTCGTCTGAAGATCCAGGTGCAGGATCAGTTCGCCAGCGGTACTGACAGCGCGGTGGTGGCCCTGGCCGTGACTCAAGTGAACGACGCGCCGGTCGTTGTCTCTACTCCCGCCAACACAACGTACAGTCCGGGTGGCGCGGCCGTCGGCCTGTTCAACGGCACTACAGTTTCTACCGTGGAAAGCGGCCAGACCATCACCAGCCTGACTGTGGTGGTGTCGGGCGTCGCCAACGGCGCCAGCGAAACGCTGACCGTTGATGGCGTTGCCATTGCGCTTGCCGCAGGCCAGGGAGTGACGGCCGCAGGCCATGCCTACACCGTTACCGTTAGCGGCGGAACCGTCACGGTGGTCGTGACGTCGACGGCAGGCCTGACAGGCGCCGACGCCGCAGCGTTGATCAACGGGCTGGGTTACGCCAACAGCAGCGCCGCGCCGACGGTGGGGGAACGCAGCATCACATTGACCGCCGTGCGCGATAGCGGCGGCACCAGCAATGGAGGGCACGACACGGCCGAACCGGACCTGAGCGCCAAGGTGAACGTGCAGTTTGAAGCGCCCGTTCTCAACACGCCCATCGACTCTCTTGCGATGGCCGAACTGATCAAGCTGCTTGGCGAAGATAACTGGACCAATTTGCTGGAAGGCATTCTGGACGTGGCGAACGTAGACGGAAAATTCTACGTGTTGCGCACCACGACCGAATGGAACTCGGAAGTGTTCGAGGACATTGAAGTCAACACGTTGTTTGTCTTGCAACGAGGGGCAGATGGCACGCTGAGTATCGTGCAGTCCTTCGGCAACGGTGACGTAAGCGCGCTGGCGGGTGCGTCGGATCTGCGTGTATCGGCAGACGGAAAATCCTTGTATGTGATCGGCAATCAGGGCGTCGTGCTGTTCTCGCGTGATGCCGCCACGGGTGCGCTCACCACACTCGGAAGCTTTGGCGCGAACGTCGTGGCCGACTACGGCATGATCCGCGATGTGCTGTCCAGCAATGGAAACGTCTATGTGACGGCGGGCGACAATCTGCTCGTCTTCAAACAGGACGGCGCCACGTTGACGCTGGCGCACACGTATGCGGACGCCGGTGATAGCGGCCTGCAACTCGATGGCGCCAATGCCTTGACGTTGTCGGCTGATGGCCGCTACTTGTTCGTGGGTACGTCGGGCGGCAGCACACTGGTCAGCGTGTTCCGTTTGGACGCCAACGGCGTTCCTGCTTTCGTGATGGCGGCCCAGGGCAAAGACCCGGCGGCCTCGGAGCAGTACTACTACACGACGTCGATGACGGTTTCCGCGGACGGCAAGAGTTTGTATGTCGTTGACTACGACAACAATGAGTACCGTGTGCACACGCTGTCCATCAGCGCGGATGGACAGCTGACAGCGCTTGGCGCCATCCTGCCCGGCGGCGACGTCAAACAAGTCATCGTGTCGCCTGATGGGTCTGGCGTGTTTGTGATCAGCGCCGACAAGATCGGCGTCTACAGCCGTGGCGCGGATGGTGTGCCATTGCTGGTGAGTGAAATCACGAGTTATGACGGCTTGGACTTCACCGAGATACGCAGCGCGACCCTGAGCGCCGACGGCACGAAGCTGTATCTGACGGGCGAGTTTTCATACGACGCGGGCGTGCTGGTGCTGGACTTGAAACCGGCATCGGCGCATTACAAGGAAGGCACCGATCCGGTTGCCGTTCTGCCGGTTGGGACGCTGTCAGATCCGCAGCTGGACGCATTGAACAATGGCCAGGGCAACTACCAGGGCGCCAGCATCACGATCGCACGGGCCGAAGGCGCTCATGGTGACGACCGGTTCAGCTTTATCGACGGCGGCAACTTGCAGCTGGATGCGGCCAATGGCGTGATTTTGCTGAACGGCATGGCGGTAGCAACGTTTGCGCAGAGCGGTGGCGAACTGACGTTGCGTTTTACCGCTGCCATCAGCCAGGCCGATGCGCAGAACGTATTGCGCCGTATCGCCTATAGCAATGCCAGCAGCGACCCGACCCGCGACGGTAACGCCATTACCTTGCGCACCGTGTTGAATGACGGTGATGGCCACAGCGATGAGCTGCTGACCGGAGTTGATCTGGAAGGTGTCAACGATGCGCCCATCGCTGACACGACGCCGTTGAATCCGACATTCCACGCCGAGGGTGAAGCGGTCAAGCTGTTTGAGAACACCACCATTGATACCGTTGAAGCGGGTCAGAATGTGGCGCGGGTGATCGTGACAATCAGCCCTTCGGGCGCGCAGGACATCCTGGGCGCGGATGGCGGCCGGATTGCGCTGGACAAGGACTCCAACGGACCGCAGCGCACCGCGACAGGCCTGGAATACATGGTGACCCTGTCCAATGGCGTTGCGACCGTCACCATTTACCTGAACGCATCGCCTGCGCGTGCGGCCGAGGTCATCAACAGCCTGACCTACCGCAACACCGGCAGCTCGGTTACCGGTACGCGCACGATCAGCCTGACGGTGCAGGAATTCGGCAGCGAGAACGCTTCCACACAGCTCGCCAAGGAGGCGACTGTGACGTTGGCGGCCGCAACTGGCGTCAATACGCCGCCCTCGCTGGGCGGCGGAGCCACCGTGGATTACACGGAGCGTGCAGACGCCGTTCAAATTGCCCCGGGAGCAGTCATTGCCGATGCCCAGATGGATGCCTTCAACGGCGGCGCGGGAAATTATGACGGCAGCGTGCTGACCATCGAGCTGGGTGCAGGCAAGAGCGCGTCGGATACGATTGGCTTCCTGGCGGACAATGGCTTGACGCTGGAAAACGGCAGTCTGAAGAAAGATGGCGTGACCATCGGCTCCGTGTCCCAAGCCAACGGCGTGTTGGTCATACGCTTTAGCGATGCGGCGGGTTCGATTCCGACCACCGCTGATGTGCAGAACACCTTGCGTCAAATCACCTACGCCAACAGCAGCCACGCACCCGCCGAGAGCGTCCAGGTCAGCGTGACGATGACCGACCAGCGCGGGCT
This sequence comes from Achromobacter seleniivolatilans, assembly GCF_030864005.1. Lineage (NCBI taxonomy): Bacteria > Pseudomonadati > Pseudomonadota > Betaproteobacteria > Burkholderiales > Alcaligenaceae > Achromobacter > Achromobacter seleniivolatilans. Next base: position 4,552,075 of record NZ_CP132976.1, on the reverse strand, counting down.
GACCTCATCGGTGATGCAGTTTGAGATCGACATTGCCGCCATCAATGATGCGCCTGTGGTCGGCGCCGATCCGGTGTTGTCCTTGGGCGACCTGACGCATGTGCAGGAACTGGCCACGATTTCGGGGCTGGGCACGCTGACCTCTAGCGTTGTGTCTGCGGATGGGTCCCGCGTCTATGTCGCGGATGGCAGGGGCGCCATCGCCGTGTTCAGCCGCGATGGCCAAACCGGGGCGCTGACCTACACCGGCGTCTTTGCAGGCGTGGGCAGCCTGACGGGCATCAGTCAGTTGGTGATGTCCGTCGACGGCAAGAGCTTGTACGCCCTGCGCGCGGACAGCAACGCCATCGGCGTGTTCAGCATCGCCGCAGACGGCGCGCTGACGCATCAGTCCACCCTCACCAGCAACTATGCGGTGGATGCCGGCAATCTGAACGACATCAAGGGCATCACACTGTCGCAAGACGGCAAGAATCTGTACCTGGTCAACAACTACAACCTGGCGTATTTCAGCCGCAACGCAGAGACGGGCGCGCTGACCTATGTGGGTGCGGTCGCCGGCGATATGTCGGCCGAACCCTATCTGTGGGCAGCCACCGATATGGTGTCGCGCGGCGACCTGGTTTTTGTCGTGACCCATGCCAGCAACGGCTCGGCCTTGATTGTCTATCGCCGGGACGGCAACGGTATGCTCACGGCGCTGGCGCACCTCTACGCCAACGATACCGATGCGGCGGGGCAGGCGGTGTCGCTTGCCAACCTGCAACACATTGCCGTCAGCGCCGATGGCAGCACAATCTTCGTCTCCAACAGCCGAACTTCGAGTTTCAATGGCTGGACGGGCGAATACGAGGTGCATGAGAACACGCAAGTCATCGACGCGTTCCGGCTGAATGCCGCGACCGGCGCATTGACCCATCTGGGCACGTTGACCGGCGACAAGACAGTGGAAGGCATTGCGTTGTCCGCAGACGGCAAGGCGCTGTTTGTCACCTTGGCCGATGGCACGTTGAACTACTACGCCACGGCCAACCTCAGCCTGGTCGGGTCCCGGAGCGGACTGGATGGCGCAGGCCAGATCGTTGTGTCGGCAGATGGCGGCGTCATCGTGGTGGGCAACGCGCTGGACGTCTTGAATGCGCCGCCCGCCGCTTCGCCCGTCTATGTGATTGATGGCGAGCCGGTGTTGCTGGCGCCGGTCTTGACGTTGAGCGACGCGGAGCTGGACGCCGCCGATAACTACCAAGGCGCCAGCCTGACCTTCACGGGCCAGGCTGGGGACCGCTATGCGGTGCAGACCGGTGACGGCTACACGCGCAATGGCGACGTCATCTTGTTCAACGGTCAAGCCATTGCCACGTTGACGCAAGCCAACGGCGTGGCGACGCTACGGTTCACGGCGGCGATCAGCAGGGCCGACGCCAATGCGCTGCTGCATCGCGTGACCTACGCCAGCACGGATGCGACGCCGGGCGCACGCAGCATCACCATCAGCCTGAACGATGGCCAAACGGCCAGCACGGGTTATGGCGTGGATGTCACGCTGGCCCTGCCCAATCAAGCGCCCGTAGAAGGCAACACGACTTACACGCCAGATGCGGCGCTGGCGGGCCGGCCCTATTCCGTTGTGCTGCCGGAGTCGCTGTTCAGCGATCCCGATGGCGACAAGTTGGCGTGGAGTATCAGCGGCCTGCCTGACGGGCTGGTCTTCAACGCGGAAACACGCACGATCTCGGGCAGAGTGACCGTGACGGGTCAGTTCACGTTGGTCGTCACCGTGACGGACCCTGATGGCCTTTCGGCCTCGCGCGAGCTGACGCTGGACGCTGCCCTGCCGCCCAACACGCTGCCGGTGGACAGCGGTATTCCGCTGGCTCCGGATACGGTACGCGTCGGTGTAGCCTACGTCTACACCCTGCCTGCCGGGCTGTTCACTGACGCGGACGGTGATGCGCTGACGTGGCAGGTCAGCGGCTTACCCGAAGGCCTGGTCTTCGATCCGGAAACGTTGACGATACGCGGCACGGCAAGCACGGCGGGCAGCGTTGCGCTGGTGATCAGCGCAACCGATCCATCGGGCGCCAGCGTGTCGCGCATCGTGACGCTGACGGTGGCCGCAGTCAGCGCCGAACCCAGCCCGGGTACGAATCCTGGGACGAATCCTGGTACAAGCCCCGGCGCCAATCCCGATCCCAACGCCAATCCGAATCCCGGCACACCGGCAATCTTTCCTCCGCCTGACCTGAGCACGCAGCAGCGTCCTGTCTTCTTCACTGGGGACGCGCAAGCCGGCGCCGAGGAAGACGCCTTGCAACAGCGTGCGCAACAGGCGGTTGAGCGTGCGCCGATAGCGCCAGCGCTGGAGTTCGGTGTTTCGCCGCGCGACGGGCTGACGCCGCAAGAACCGTGGACATCGTCGTCGCTGCTGGATGCCTTGCTGGCAGATTCGCTGGAACGGCGCGATTCGGATGCGGTACGGCCGTTCACGATGGACGCGCCAAACGGAATACGCACGCCGCTCGCGGTGCTGGCCAGCCCCGATGCGCCCGGCCTGTCATTTGCCGCAGCCGCGTTCACGGGTTATTGGCGCGCCGACGCGGCGGGCAACCGGCACGTCTATGCCTTGCCAGCGGGTCTGATCCGCAGCAGCAGCCCGGTTGCGACATTGGTCCTGCGCATGGCTGATGGCACCGAATTGCCACCGGGCGTGCGGCTGGATGCCGCGCGCGGACTTATCGTCGCCCCGGGGCTTGCGGGCGCCCAGACGCTAGCCCTGCAACTGGTGGCGCGCACCGTCAGCGGCGAGGTCAAGGTGGTACCCGTGACCGTGTCCGCCGATCGCCTGGGTGCTTGGCGCCATGGCAACGTTGCGGCGCGTGACGACGCACCGGCTGCTGCCGATAAGCCAGCGCTGTCCCAACAACTGCGCATGAGCGCTGCACAAGATGTGCTGGCGCAAGCCCAGCAGTTTCTCGCTTCCCTGGACGATGACGCCGCGGCGGGCGACTCCATTCATACGAACGCTGGCGCCCGGCCGTTCACTTCCATCAATGTAGCAAGCTGATCCCGACATGAATCTCTCTTCCCAATCCAAGCCGCCCATGACACACCGCGCCCGCCGTTTTGCGCTGACGGCGCTTGCCACTGCCGTCCTTGCGGGTTGCGCAGTCGCCCCGCCCGAGACGTTGAGCACGCAAGATCTGCTCAAGCTTGACCAGACCGACCGCAGCGTCATGTTTGCGCAGCAAGAGCCGGTGACGGGTCCGATTACGCTGGACGAGGCCATTGCACGCGCGGTCAAGTACAACCTTCAGCAGCGCCTGGCCTTGATGGAGCGTGCGCTGGAAGACGATCTGGTGGATGTGCAGAAACAGGGCATGCTGCCCAAGCTGACGGCGCGCGCTGGCATGCGTGCCCGCAACAATGACTATGGTTCGTCAAGCGAATCGCTGGCCACGGGCGTGCAGTCTTTGGTGCCGTCGACAAGCCAGGAACGCGACACCCACACCGCCGACTTGCAGATGACGTGGAACGTGCTGGACTTTGGCTTGAGCTATTTCGGCGCCAAGGCGCAGGGCAACAAGGCGTTGGCGGCCGAAGAGCGCCGCCGCCGCGTGGTGGCCGACATCATCCGCCAGACGCGCACTGCATACTGGAACGCGGTCACGGCCGAACGCCTGAAAGACCGAGTGACGTCGACTTTGGCCGAAGCCCGCCAAACGCTGGAATACGCGCGTCAGACCGAACAGAAGCGCCTGGTAGCGCCCATCCTGGCGCTGCGCTATCAGCGGGACTTGCTGAACATGGTGCGTCAGACCGAAGCGCTGGACAACGAGCTGGCGCAAGCCAAGGCCCGTCTGGCCACATTGATGAATCTGCCGCTGACGACAGACTTCACGCTGGCCGCGCCGGACGCTTCTACGCTGACGTCGCCCAATCTGGCCTATGAGCTGGCGGATCTGGAAGCGCTGGCCATGGTTCGCCGCCCCGAGCTGCGAGAAGAAAGCTATCTGGCGCGCAATGCAGTGCTGGAGACGCGCATGTCCCTGCTGCGCCTGTTTCCCAATGCGTCGCTCTTTGGCGGCCTGAGCTACGACAGCAACAAATATCTGGCTAACAACAACTGGGCGGATGCGGGCGTGCAGGTCAGCTGGAACCTGTTGAACGTGCTGTCGTGGCCTGCGATCAGCCGCGCGGGCGAATCGCGCGAGCAGGTGGCCGAGTTGCGGCGTCAGGCGCTGCGTATGACCGTGCTTAGTCAGGTGCATATTGCGTGGCTGGAACGCCAGCGCGCCGAGATCGCTTTCCGTCGCGCCAATGAATTGAGCCGCTTGCAGGATGCGATTCAGGTGCAGACTGAAAACGCCGCGCGCAGCAGCGCCGAAACGCATCTGGAAGTGGTGCGCGCCAAGGTCGAAACACTGCTGGCCACACGTGCCCGGGACCTGAGTTATGCGGAACTCGTCAACGCGCAGAACACGATCTACCAAGCTGCGGGCATCGATCCGCTGCCCGAGCGTATTGCCGACGAAACCCTGATGAGCCTGGCGCGCGATATCGCCGAGACCAACCGGAAGATCGAAAGTGGCCATGTGGAAGTGCCGCGGCTGGCTGTGGCGGAACCGGCGGCGGTCGCTGCGGCCGGGCAAGCCGTGGCCGAATCGGTGGCGCAGGCGGTTGCAAGCGAGCCCGCTCCGGCCCCGCTGCCTGCGTTGCGTACCGTCTCGGGCAGTATGTGGAGCCACCTGGGATCGGTGGCAGGCTCCAGCCAGGTCGCGGCGACCGCCCCAGTGGAATCCTTGCCTGTAGTTGTGCGCTGATATGGCTTCGTTGATTTTTCCTGCTTTGCGTCCGCGCGCCGGCTTGATGCTGGCCGCGTGGATGGGTGTATCGACGATAGCGTATGCAGAAGCGCCAATCCCGCCTGGGCAGGCGCTGTCGGCGACGCCCGCCGTGGACAGCGCCCGGGCGCAATTGGTGGCGGCGCGCCGCGCGGTTATTTCAAGCGGACTGTCCGGCAAGATCGACACGTTGCCGTTTCGCGAAGGCGACCGCTTCAAGAAGGGCGATGTGCTGGTGGCCTACGACTGCGCGCTGAATCGCGCTCGCCTGGAACGTGCCGTGCTGGCGGAGTCCGCCGCCCGCAAAAAGCAGGCAGTGGCCGAGCAGTTGGAGGTTTTGAAATCCATCAGCAGGTCCGATGTCGAACAGGCGCGGGCGACGGTGGCCGTCGCTCGCGCCGAAAGCAGTGCTGAACGCGTGCTGGTGGACCGCTGCACTATTACCGCGCCGTTCGCGGGCCGGGTCGGGGAAACCTATGCGCGCGCGGCAGAAAGCGTGGCCGAAGGTGAAAAACTCGTCAGCATCTACGACGACTCCGCCTTCGAGCTGGAAGCGATTGTGCCCTCACGCTGGCTGGCGTGGCTCACGCCCGGTTCGCCGCTGCGCATTACCGTTGATGAGACGGGCCGTACTTACGAGGCTGCCGTGTCGCACATTGCGGGCGCAGTGGATCCAGTCAGCCAGTCGGTCAAGATCATCGGCCGTCTCGAGGACAAGCAGAGCGCGTCGGTGGATCTTCTGCCTGGCATGAGCGGCAGCGTCCGCGTGGATCTTCCCGGCTCAGGCGCGCCGTGACAGAAGCCGTATCGCGAGACAAGCTGCTGGCCACGTTGTTGCAGCTGGAAAAGCGCGCACGCGCCTGCGCCAATACGCAAGAGCTGGCCTTCTTGATGGTCAACGACACCCACGCGCTGGCGCCGTATCGGCAGGCGGCGCTGTGGATGCCGGGCACGGGCGGTGATGGCGAGATTGCCGCGCTGTCGGGGCTGGCCGTGCCGGATAAGAACGCGCCTTACACCGTGTGGCTGGCCAGCGTGCTGGCAGACCGTGCGCGGGATGGCGCAAGCGGCGTCCTGCTGCCGCAGCCGGACGAGCAGGCCATGTGGGCAGAGCATCTGCCGGCCCATGGTCTGTTGTTGCGCCTGCCGTTGACCGCGCAAGATAGCAAGAAGCCTGGTGACGCGCTGTTGGCCTTGTGGCGCGACACGCCCTGGCCAGGCTCGGAATCAACAATGCTGGGACTGCTGGCCGATGCCTACGCTCACGCATGGCGTGCATTGACGCCCGTGGCGCGACGCAGGCGTGCGTCCGCCTGGTGGGGCCGGCTGCGCCACGGTGAGCGTCGTACGCGCTGGTGGCTGGGCCTGGGCGCGGCCGTGGCGGTGTTGATGTGCGTGCCCGTGCGTCAATCCGTTCTGGCGCCTGCTGAAGTCGTGGCGCGCGCGCCCATGGCGGTGCGTGCGCCGCTGCAAGGCGTGGTCGACCGCATTGCTGTCACGCCGAATCAAGCGGTGGAGAAAGGCCAGTTGCTGGCAGCGCTGGATGTGCGCGACCTGGAAGGACGGTTGGAAAGCGCGCGTCAGGCGCTGGCGGTGGCCGAAACAGAGCTGCGGCAAAACCAGCAGCAAGCGCTGGTGGATGACCGCAGCAAAGCGACGCTGGCTTTGGCGCAAGGTAAGCGCGAACAAGCCGCGAGCGACATGGATTTCTACGCCAAGGCGGTGGCGCGCGCGCAGTTGCGCGCTGAACGCGCTGGCATTGCCTTGTTCGATGACCCGGCAGATTGGATCGGCAAGCCGGTCGCGTTGGGTGAACGCATCATGATGGTGGCTGACCCTGCGGATGTCGAGCTAGAGATCCACTTGCCGGTTGGCGATGCCATCGAACTTCCCGCCCAGGCGCCGGTGCAGTTGTTCTTGAACACTGCGCCCGTCGCGCCTTTGTCCGCCACCTTGCTGCGCGTGGGTTATCGCGCCGCGCCAACGGCCGACGGCGCCATGGCCTATCGCGTGCGTGCCCGGTTTGACGAGGCCGGCGCGCAGGAAGTGCAGCCGCGCGTGGGGTTGAAGGGTACAGCCAAACTCTACGGTGAACGCACGCCGCTCGTGGGTTATCTGTTGCGCAAACCCCTGGCAACATTGCGCGTATGGCTGGGAATGTGAGCGGCGTGCCGTCACAGGCGGTCAGCCCTGCCGCATTGCCTGGCGCGTTGGCTGCCGGCGAGCGCCCGGCGGCGGACCTGCCTGCGCTGCGCGAAGAGCTGCTGTTGCATCGCGCACCGCCCAATCACGACGGCTCGCCTGCATGGACGCTGGAAGACCCGGGGCGCGGTCTGTTCTTTCAGATTGGCTGGGCCGAAGCGGAGATGCTCGCCCGCTGGCGGCTGGGCAGCGCCGAAGCCATCGCCAGCGCTGCGGGCAAAGCGACCACGCTGCCGATCGGCGCGGAGGACGTCAAAGACTTTGCGCAATTTCTACAGGCCAATAGCCTCGTGCAGATGCGTGGCCCCGACGCCATCGCGCGTTATGGCAAAGAGGCCGATGCGCGCCGCAGCAGCCATTGGCTGAAAAGCCTGGTGCACCAATATTTGTTTTTTCGCATTCCGCTGGTGCGGCCCGACGCCTTTCTGGCCCGCACCTTGCCGATGGTGCGGCGGTTGTTCCTGACGCGCACGTTCGCGCGATTGACGTTGGCGGCGGGCTTGCTGGGGCTGTACCTGGCAGCACGCCAGTGGGACCAGTTCGTGCACACGTTTCTGCACTTCTTCACGTTGGAAGGCGCGCTGGCTGCCGGCGTCACGCTGGGCGCGGCCAAGGTGCTGCACGAATTGGGGCATGCCTATGCGGCCAAGCACCATGGTTGCCGCGTGGCGACGATGGGTGTGGCTTTCATGGTGATGTGGCCCGTGCTGTACACCGACTCGTCCGGCGCCTGGCGTCTTTCCAGCCGCCGTAAGCGCATGTCTATCGGCGCGGCAGGAATGCTGGCTGAAACGGCGTTGGCCGCCTGGGCGACGTTGGCGTGGAGCTTCCTGCCCGACGGCATGCTGCGCAGCGCGGCGTTTACGTTGGCCACTACGACGTGGTTGTTGACGCTGGCCGTGAACCTGAATCCGCTGATGCGCTTTGACGGCTACTTCCTGCTGACCGATGTGCTGAATGTGCCCAATCTGCAAAACCGGTCGTTTGCGTTGGCCCGGTGGCGGCTGCGCGAATGGCTGTTTGGACTGGGCGAAGACAAGCCAGAGGTCTTCGCGCCGTGGCGCGAGCGGGCGCTGATCATCTACGCGTTCAGCGTCTGGATTTACCGCTTCTTCCTGTTTCTTGGCATTGCCCTGCTGGTGTATCACATGGCTTTCAAACTGCTGGGCATTGTCTTGTTCGCCATCGAGATCGTGGCGTTCGTGCTGCGCCCGATCTATACCGAACTGCGCGCCTGGCGCGAGCGCCTTTTGGGCAAGCCCGGCGCGGGCTGGAACCGCCGCAGCCGGCTTACGGCCTGCGTCGCACTGTTGTTCGCTATTGCCGCCGTTGTGCCCTGGCGCACCCGCGTTGAAGCGCCCGCTCTGCTGCGGGCGGCGAATCAAGCGCGCATCGTGGCGCCCGTGGGTGCGCAGATTCAGCAGATCGCGGTGGCGCCGGGCCAGGCGGTCCGTGCAGGTGCGCCGTTGTTCGTGCTGAGCGCGCCAGACATGACGCACGAGATCGAGACGCTGGCGCGTCGCATCCGGCTGTTGCAATGGCAGCAATCCTTCCAGGCCATGAATCGCGTCACTGCGGGGGCCGTGCCCGTTGCCGTGGGCGAACTGCACGCGGCGCGTGAACGCCATGAGGTGTTGATGCGTCAGTACGATCAACTGACAGTTCGGGCGCCGTTTGGCGGTGTGATTGCCGAACTGGCTGAACCGTTGGCGACGGGGGAATGGGTCGGCGAAGGGGAGTGGCTGGCATCGCTGGCAGACCCCTCGCAGGCCGTTGTGGAAGCCTATGTGTCGGAAGAGGATCTGCATCGTTTGCAGGCGGGCGGCCATGCTCGTTTCCTGCCGGAAGACCCAGGCCAGGAATCGATAGCGCTGGTGATATCGGACATTGCCGCCACGGCGACCCGGCGCTTGAGCGCTGCTCCCGAATTGAGCTCCACGCACGGCGGGGCCGTGCCCGCAATGCAGGCGCCGAATAACAGCGCGCGGCCGGACCCCGAGTCGCAGGGTCTGGTGCCGGAACGGGCCGTGTATCGCCTGACTCTGCGTCCCGCCGATTCCGGTAACGCTGCATTGCCCCGCTTGCAGGCGATGCGCGGTATCACGGTGGTGGATGGACAAGCCGAAAGCTTGTTGTTGCGAGTGTGGCGGCGCGGAGCGGCGATTGCCGTGCGTGAACTGGGCTTTTAGCAGCGTGGTGAGGCGGATTTCTTAAGCAACTTTAACGTGTCAATTGCGACCCGCTAAGAAATAATAAGACGCATCATCATCCAAGAACACACATCCACAATGACCACCGAAATTCTCGAACGCCCGTCGCTGTCGCAGCGCCTAAAGCACGAAACCGCGGACCAGCACGAGCGCATGCATCGCTTGATGGAACGTGGCGCCCCGTTCTCAAGCCGGGAGTCCTATGCCCGCTTCGTCGCCGCGCAGTACTTGTTCCAGCGCGATGTCGAACACCTGTTCCAGAACGACGCTATTAAACAAGCGGTACCGGACCTGGAAGCGCGCGGCCGGGAAGACGCGTCGTTGGCCGACTTGCGCGATCTGGGCGCCAGCGCGCCTGAAGATGGCATTGCGAGCGTGGGTGTGGGCATGCCTGAAGCGCTGGGCTGGCTGTATGTGTCCGAAGGGTCGACCCTGGGCGCCGCCTTCCTGTTCAAGCAGGCGCAATCGGACCTGGGCTTGTCGGCCGAGTTTGGCGCCCGCAACCTGGCTGCCTATCCGGATGGCCGCGCTGTCGTGTGGCGCCGCTTTGTGGCGTCTTTGGACAGCGACGCCCTCAGCCCCGAGACCCACGATGCGGTCATCGCTGGCGCCAACGCTGCTTATGACCGGTTTGGCGAATTGCTTGAACGGCACTTCGATCTCGGCGCATGACGCCACGCAAATCCTGGGTACGCGCGCTGTACCTGGTGCTGGCGATTGTTAGTATCGGGGTCGCAATCGCCGGCGTATTTCTGCCGGGCCTGCCCAGCACCGAATTCGTGTTGCTGGCCTCGTGGGCGGCGGCGCGTAGTTCGCCGCGCCTGCATCGCTGGCTACACGAGCACAAGTGGTTCGGCCCTATGCTGCACAACTGGAACAACGGGCGCCGCATTGCACGCCGATCCAAGTACATGGCGACGGTGTCGATGACGGTCTGCGCGGTAGTGATGGTGTATACGATTCCGCATGCGTGGGTCGTGTGGCCCGCATGCGCCTGTATGGCAGTAGTGCTGGCGTGGTTGTGGCGGCGTCCCGAACCGGCAGACGGGCGGGACCTTGCAACGCCTGCCGTAGCCGGATTCAGCAACGCGCCGCGATCTTGATGTTCTTCGCGGAGTTCCTATTAGGCGCATGAGCGGAGTGGCCGAATCTGGATGTCCGGCATTCCAACTGACCAAAAACAGCTGCCATTCATGGCAGCTGTTTTTTTTGCGCTGCAATTTTCACGCAAAGCGTTACGCATGGATGCGTAAATTCCGCTACAGCATTAATTAATAACCTCTGGCTTGCTATTATATTTTTTCAGTTTGGTTAAACAAAAATAAGATATACGTTTATTAATATTTATTAACAACCGGACAGCGGTGCTGTGTTGCGGTTTGTGTAATGAATGTAATTATTTGAGGGATTTCCCGGGTTTATTACGGGGCGGCTCTGATTTATTTCCACAGCAATAAACATTTTTAGAAAAAAAGTTTGCTGTGTACGCCCTCTACCATTCGTTGGCTCATCAACTCACACGTTTGATTGAGTATCTAGTGGTAATAATTCTTTAGTAATACGCCCGCCCAAATAGCACAATCGTATTTCGATTTCGCGTCGATTTCTTGTCTCTGGGCGTCAATTTCTAGTGTTCGCAACACGACGAAAACAGTGAGGTCCCCAGTGGTAAAGAGAATCGCAGTGTGTGGCCTTGGATATGTCGGCCTGCCCGTAGCCGTCGCATTTTCCAAGCGTTTTGATGTCATCGGCTTTGATGTAGATAAGCGGAGAATCGCACGGCTGAAAGAAGGGGATGACTGGACTGGCGAGATCGAACGCGATGCGTTGCTTGCCTCGCCCATGCAGTTCACCGATCAGGTGACGGAACTGGAGGGTTGCGACTTTTTCGTTATTGCCGTCCCGACTCCCGTGGACGAGAGAAATAATCCCGATTTTTCCCTGCTGGTGCGGGCTTGCCGCTCGATAGGCCCCGTGCTGCGCCCGGGCTGCATTGTCGTCTTCGAGTCCACCGTCCACCCAGGCGCCACCGAAGAAATCTGCGGGCCGGAACTGGAAAAGGTGTCTGGCCTGCGCTGCGGGATCGACTTCAAGCTGGGCTACAGCCCCGAGCGGATCAATCCGGGCGACCGTGAACACCCGCTGGAGAAGATCGTCAAGATCGTGTCCGGACAGGACGAGGCGTCACTGGAAATCATTGCAGGCGTCTACGAAAAAATCATTGATGCGGGGGTGCATCGCGCCTCGTCGATCAAGGTTGCTGAAGCCGCGAAGGTGCTGGAAAACACGCAGCGCGATATCAATATCGCACTGATGAACGAGATGTCCAAGATCTGCGATCTGGTTGGCATCCGCACCTCGGAAGTTTTGGCGGCCGCGGGCACCAAGTGGAACTTCCTCAAGTTCACGCCGGGTCTTGTGGGCGGCCACTGCATCGGCGTCGATCCCTACTACCTGACCTCCAAAGCGCAGGAACTCGGTTATCACCCGGAAGTCATCCTGTCGGGCCGCCGGATCAACGACGGCATGGCCAATCACGTTGCGTCGCGCATCGTTCAAACCCTGGCCCGCAACGGCCGCCTCAATGCGTCGACTCGCGTCGGCATCCTGGGTATGACGTTCAAAGAGAACGTGCCCGACATCCGCAATTCGAAGGTTGTCGATCTGTACAAAGCCCTCGGCAACTACGGCATTACCCCGGTTGCGTGCGACCCCATGGTCGATCCAGACCAGATGGTGCACGAGTACGGCATCCAGCTCGTGGAGCGCGACCAGTTCCGTGACATGGATGTGCTGATTCTGGCCGTGCCGCACCGTGAAACCATGGACTCGATCTGGGACGACATGCCCAGTCTGGTCAAGAGCGGCGGCTTGGTGTGCGACCTGAAGTCAGTGCTTGACAGCAAACGGCTTGCGCCCGACCTCGTGTACTGGACTCTCTGAGTCCGGTCGCGTCATCCAACAATCCAGGAGAGGCCCTGAATGACTGCTTTTACTATCGCTCCGATTGGAACCTGCCGCATCCATACGCCGCTGCGTGATGCCGTGGGACGCTACCCGATCAAGCTGCAACTCGGCCGCAACTACGGTTTCGTGCATACCAGCGCAGAGGCGCTGCAACAGGCGCGTTTCATGTACGGGCAGGGAGACATTCCCGCCGACGTGCAACGCCTGATTTTCCGGCCGTCCAATGGCGAGCAGGCTCGCCTTGCGGCGCATAAGCCGGCAGACCTGTACATGGTCGAACTGTCTTCGCGCAAGCTGCTGACCATCGACGGTTATCCCATCCAGTCCAACTATCTGGTGCGCTACTTCAGCGAGTTCTTCGCGGATCGTACGCGAACCCGGATGTTCTGGTCCCTGGCCAGCGCTGACCGGCTAGCCGAGCGCCGCACCTTGTTGGATCAAGACCCGCTCTTCAAGAGTCTGTCTTCGGATGACCGGGAGCTGCTTGCACGTATCGTCAAGCGCGATCTGGCAGACGACGAGATCGAGGGCGAAATGCGCCAGATCGTCGATCTGCTCGGCCGGGACAAAGTGGTGTTCGTTACGCACGTCAATGCCTTGACGCCGGACAACGTTCCGATTGAACAGCGAGAGCAGTTGATTGCCGCAGTAGCTGCGGCGGCGCAGCGCATCGGCGCGCCTTGCTACGATCCGACGCCGCTCATGAACAAGTTGGGGCAGAGCGATGCGATGGAAGACGGCGGGCTCGACCTGACCCACTATACGCAGAGCTTTGCCGAGCGCCTGTGCGCAGATTGGTTCAAGAACTTCATGCGTCCGCGGATGAGCGCCACCACGGTGCAGCCCGCCGTGCCCAAGCTGGGCTCCGACGAAAGCGCCGAACGCATTGAAAAGGTTTGGGATTCGGGTCAGTTGCGCGAGGCCTCGCGCCGCGTGCGCGATGTGCTGCGCCGTTACCCCGGCCTGCCCGAGCACATGTTGCTGTTCGCGAAAATCCAGGAAGAGCTGGGCGATTACGAAGGTTCGCTCGCGCTGCTGGAAAGCGCGGATGGCGCGCTGGCTTCCGGCAGCAAGGCCGAGCAGATCCTGATGCGCAATCAGTTCAAGCTGGGGCGCCATGATGTGGCGTACTCGCTTGCCGCCGGTCTGCTGGGCGATGAGATCGAGACGCCTGAAATCGTACGGATCGCCGCCGTTTCCGCAGGGCAATTGGGTCACGCGGACGAGGCTCTGGGCAACTGGAAGCAGCTGTTCCGCATCTCGTCCCCCGCTGATGCCGGGGCAGTGGAAGCAGCAGACACGGTGCTCTCGCTGTTGCAGGCAAGCGGCGACATGGAAGCCGCCATCCGTTGGGTGCATGAGGTTCGTGCCGCCAACCCTGCATATGGCCGCGGATTCGCGGTGCTGTGGCGTGATCGCCTGTTAGCCGGCGATCGCGCGGGCCTGCGCGCCTTGGCCTCTGAGTCTCCTGCCCTTGAAGACGCTGATGCGCTTGAACTCGTCAAAGAAGCGTCGTGGCGCGGTTGCATCATGGCAGGCGCCGCGCTGGCCGTGTCTTGCGACCTGGCAAATAGTGAGCAAGAAGATATTCGTGCGTGGCTGCTTGCGCAGTCGTCGGCGTGGGCCGAAGAAGGCAATCGCGCACTGGAAGAAGGACGCTTGCGTGACGCGGCTGAAAGAATCTGCGCGCACCGTCTGCTCAACCCCGACGCACTGGCTGGCATACGCGCCCAGCGCGCATTCGAGCGAGCGATGCGTCTTGGCGTGCGCGCCGCGCTTCTGGCCGGCAACCACAAGGAAGTGATGGACCTGACGGATATCGCACTGGATACCCAGGTCGACTTTCCTGAGCTTGACGCCATGCGCGGCCGGGCTGCCGATGCGTTGGGAGACAAGCAAACCGCCATGCGGCACCTTGAGCAGGCGGCCGCGAATGAGTCCGCCCCATTCAGCACGCAGCTGTACTTTGCGCGGGTGGCATTCAACGGCGGCTGGTTCGGTGAAGCCATCGACGCCTACAAGATGGTGCTGGCTAATGCGGCGGCTGACCAGAGCGCAAAAGAAGAAGCCGAGCGTCAGCTGGGCAGACTCGGACCTCGTGCGATTCGCGGCGCTCGCGAAATCTTGTCCGCTGGCGATCCGTTGAAGGCATGGACCTTGTTGGATCGTGTCGCGCAGTCGTGGCCGGAGATGACCGAAGTCGACCACGAAAAGCGCCGCATCATCGCCGTCTTGTATGCCGAAGCCCGTGCGCTGGAACCGTCGAGCACTACGGAACGTCTGGCGCTTGGCGAGCGGATCGTGCAACTCGTGCCCGACGATGCCATCGGCCTGCGTCTGGCTGCTGTCGGCGCCATGCGTCTGCATCGCTTTGAGCAAGCCTTGCCGTACTGGAAAAAACTACAGGAACGTTCCGAGAACCCGGCGCAGTTCGATCACTACATCGAACGGTGCCAGGTGTGGATCGAGAAGATGAACCGGAGGAAGGCAGCATGAATCCGCCGCTGATTTCCGAGCAGGCGGACGCCAAGTCCGATCTTCAATGGGTGCAAGCTCAATTGGAGGAGATAGTCGCGGCATCGGGACGGGTACAAGTTGCACTCGAAAACCTGACTCGCGCGAAAGTGCTGGCTCGCAATCATGTGGCAGATTCAAAGGTCCGCTTTCTTCTGCTCCGGTTGCAGGAGTCGGCGGGCCTGAACGAGGGCTTGTCTGAACAGTGGGCAACGCTGTTGCAGGAGTGCCCGGATGATCTTCAGATCGTGCGCTATTGCGCGACTCGCCTGGTGAAGGAACGGCATGTCGACGAGGCGTTGTCCTTGGTCGACCGCCACCTGCCCGAGTCCGCCGAGAGCCCCGACCGTTTGTTTGCCAGGGCCAAACTGCTTAGTGACATCCGTGCACACAAGCAGTCGGACGAGCTTTTTCGCCGGCTGATCTCGCAATACACGGATCGGAACATGCGTGTCGAATTCGCCAAGCGCCTGCGTAAGCGCGGCTTGCTGGCGGATGCGTTCGAGGCGATTGCGCCCGTTGCGAAACATCTGGCGCCGGGCAGCAAGGCGGCGGAGCTTGCCGAGGGGTTGGCAAGCGACTATGCGTTCTACCAGCGTTTCGAGTCCGAAGAAGGGCTGGCGGGAAAAGACATCAGGATCGTGTCGATGAAACACGCGATCCTGCACTTTCGCGATCGGCAGGTTGCCGAGAACTCACCGGATAAGCCGGTATCGGTGGCGCTTGTGACCGGCAGCTTGGGGCCTGGCGGCGCCGAGCGTCAGCTGACGCGGCTTGCTGGCGAACTGACTCGCCTGGCGGAGTCTCCCGATCAGCAGTTGGCCGATGTGCTCATGCGACCCAAGAAGGTCGAAGTGCTGGTTAAACAGCACACCGAGCCTTCGGGCGCGCCAAAGAAGCAGGAGGATTTTTTCCTGCCTGTGCTGATCAAGGCGCAGATCCCGGTGACGGAAATCAACCGACTGCCCGCTATTTCCGTATCGCATCAAACCGTGCCCGAGGGAAGCTTGGGCCGCCTGCTGGAACAATTGCCGCCGCCCGTTCACTACGGCGTGACGCGGCTGGCGCCAGTCTTGCGAGCCGATCCGTTTGACGTGGTGAGTCTGTGGCAAGACGGCACTTGCCTGTTTGGCGCGCTGGCTGCGCTACTGGCAGGCGCTCCGACCATACATCTGGTGTTTCGCGGACTTCCGCCGAATATCCGCAAAGACCGTTTCCGCGAAGAGTACCCCGAGCTGTACCAGGCCTTGGCTCAAGTGCCAGGGGTGGTCTTCGTGAGCAACAGCCGCAAGGCCGCAGAGGCCTATTCGGAGTGGCTGGACATTCCCATCATGCGCTTTCACATTCTGTACAACGGCGTGCCGGACCTGGCGACTGACGCGTCGGCCGCCGACGAGGAAAAGTGGAAGGCTTTCCAAGAAAGCACGACGGACGCCACCGAAACAATCGGCGGGGTATTCCGGCTGGAACCGGACAAGCGGCCGCAACTGTGGATCAAGCTTGCCGCCCTGTATCTGAAAGATCGTCCGCTAGCGCGCTTTGTCATCGTGGGCGACGGCCGCTTGCGCGAGATCATTGAGGCGTTGGCAGAAGAGCTGAGTGTGACTGACAGGTTGTTGTTGGTCGGGCTGTCCAACCACGTTGGCTACTGGTATTCGCAGATGGATGCCAGTGTGCTGCTGTCCCGGTACGAGGGCCTGCCGAACGTGCTGATCGAGGCTCAGTTGCTGGGCGTTCCAGTGATCTCCACACCTGCGGGCGGCGCGGGCGAGTGCTTTGTGGAAAACGAGACCGGTCACTTGCTTACCAGCGTCGATCACCCCGATCTGCACGAGGCATGCGAGAAAGTCGCGTCAATGGTGGATCAGGTCCGCAGCAATGAGCAATTGCGAGAGCAAAGCCGTCATCGCGCTCAGAAGCTGTTTTCGCTCGACGCAATGCTGACCAAGTTCCTGGGTTTGTGCATGCCCGTCATGTCCATGTCCGAGAACGATGAACGCATCGATGTCCCGGCCATGCGCAGGATGACCGCCTGATCGTCAAGCCCCACTTCTGGCTTGTCTTTCCGAGGTTCAAAAATAAAGGTTCTTATGCAAATGAATGTCCCAGCTTCGGGCCCGTGGCGCAAAGCAGGCTTGGCCACGGTGCTGCTTGCTGCGCTTTCACTCTCTGGATGCCAACTGCCGCGCTCCGGCCCGATGTTGAGCGAGATGACGGGCGCACACGATGACAAGGATGTCATCGTGATGCCCGTCTCGCGCCAACTCGCGCAGGCAAGCAGGGTTCCCGAAGTTGCCGATTTTCCCGTGCGCTATCGTGATCTCACGCAAGCGGGATTCGACAGTCTGGTTCCCGGCGACGGCATCAATGTAAAGGTGTGGGAGCGTGGCGGGCTGGGCGTTTTTGCAGCAGACCCTTCTGGCGTGAGCGACCTGGGAAATCAGGAGATAGACCGGGCGGGGAACGTTAATTTCCCCATCCTGGGAAAATTCAGGGCCGAAGGCCTGACGCTGGGCAAGCTGCATGACGCCATCGTTGCGCGCTTGGCCAAGCTTGTCGTGGGTGCTGACGTGAGTGTGACGCGCGCGGCCGATGCACGCGGGCAGATGGTGACGGTTCAGGGCAATTTGACCAAGCCCGGCATGTTTCCCATCACGCAGACAGCTCAACGCCTGAGCAGCGCGTTGGCGCAGGCAGCGCCGGTGCAGACGAATCCCGAGCAGCTCGTCATCAGCCTGCGCCGCGATAATCAGGTGGCGTCGGTGCGGCTGTCGGATGTTTACCGCAATCAGAACAATGACATCCTGCTGCGCCCGGGCGACGTCATTACCGCCTATGACTCGCGAGAGTATCTGACCGTATTGGGCGCGGCAGGGAATCAAGGCCGCGTGGCCATCAGCAAGCGCAACTACACGGTGCTGGATGCGCTGGCTGATTCCAAGGGTCTTGATGACAAGACGGCGGACCCGCGTTCCGTGTTCCTGTTCACGCCCGCAAAGGCTGGCGTCGAAGGAAAGCCGGACATGCTGCCGGTGGTTTACCAATTTGACCTGACTCGCCCGGAACAGGTGGCGTTGGCTCGTGAATTCACCGTGCATGAAGGTCAGGCCATCTATATTTCGGACGCGCCATTTACGCAGGTGCAGAAGGTTCTTTCGGCATTCCGCGTCACGATGAGCGCCGGTTTCAGCGCCACGCGAGCGATCGACAGCGATTCGGGCTCCAGCTCGGGCGTGTCTCAATAGCGTGTCGATGAGCAACGAGGACCGGATAAAGGGCTGGCGCTCGCGCCGCAAGGACAGTAACTACGCGGTGGGAACAGGCGTCGCCGATTGGCGTCTGGACCCGGCCGCGCTGTTTGAAGCAAAGGCGACTCCAGCCGTCTTGCTCAAGCCCTTGCTCGCGCGCCTGCAAGGCGAACCGCACGACTCTGTGGCCGCCCGGCGAGCGGTGTACGAAGCCGTGCAGGCGGAGTTGGATGCGGAGATTACGCGCAGCGAGATCGACGAGACGCTTGCCGATTTTTCCCGGCGGCGGCTGCGTCTCATCGTTCGCCTGCTTGAACAGGACATCCGCGCGGGCGCACAGGTGTTTGCGCCGGGCTACATGCCGGTCAAACTGGTGGCGGAAGACGAACGCCTGGCCGCGGCGCATGCACGGCGGGTTGATCGCCGTAAGCAGGACGAGGCGCGCGAAGCGCGCCGTCATGCCTCCCGCAACGACATTGCGTTTGAAATTGAGCTGCCGCAGGGCGAGGCAGGCGATCTCACGATTCTGCGGGAGCGTTTGCACGCGCTGCATGAAGGCCATCACCCGCTCAACGCAGGCAAAGGCCGGCCGGTCGGGCGCACGTTGTTGGCGTTGTTCGTCTATCAGTTGCGCGTGATACACGGCGAGAGCCGGATTGCATTGCTGTGGGCTCTGGTTGGCCCCGTGGTGCTGTTGACGCTGATTTCGTCGCTGTACATCCTGATGGGAACGCATTTCATCCTGGGCATGGATGTGCAGACGTTCTCGCTGCTGGGGGCAACGACGTGGATCATGTTCCGGCAGATCGTCTTCAGAAGCAGCACGGCCTATATATCGGCCCGTGGCATGCTGAATTTCCAGGGCGTCACGCCATTGATGTGTGCGTTGGTACAGGCGTTCATCTATGTATCGGTGTATCTGGTGGTGTTCGCGGTACTGATCAGCGCCGGTCACGCGCTCGGGCTCATCACGCTGCCGCAAAGCTGGGCAGGATTCATTCTGTATGTGGTGCTGATGGGATGCTGCGGCGCTGCGATGGGTGTGCTGTTCGGTTCTATTGCCACCTTCTGGCACTTCTTTCTAAGGCTCGCGCCGGTTATCGAGCGATTTCTTCAGATTTTCTCAAGCGTCTTCTTTGTGTCGGAGCAGTTACCGGAGCATTTGCGGCCTTGGATACTCTGGTCTCCATTCGCGCACGGCATGCAGCTTCTGCGCTCCGCCTACTTCGAGGCCTACGATTCGCAGGATGCGAGCCTGGGCTATTTCCTGACGTCGTTGGTGTTCATGATGGTGGTCGCCTTGGCGGCAGAGCGTCTTGCCCGCCCCAATGTCCAGCCCATGTGAGGAAAGACGATGATTCATCTCAATGGCGTCACTGACGAACCTTACGCATTTGGTAGCAGGCAACCGCTGTTGCTCAACGCCACGCTTGAAATTCCGGTCGGGCGCTATGCCTTGCTCTCGCAGTCGCCGGAACTGCATCGTCAGATTGTCGACGTGTTGTGCTGCCTGCGTCCGCCGCGCCAGGGTTTCGTCAAACACGATGGCAATGTTTCGTGGGCCATCGGCCGGCAAGGCTTCATCCGTGGCAAGGCAGATGGCCTGAGCATCATCGATTTCGTGTGCGAGATGTATGAGATCGATGCGGACGAGACGTACGAATTGGTCGCGGACCTGGTCAGTGATCCCAAATGCCTGGCCAAGCCCATGGAGCATTGGCCGCTCTACGCACGGCAAGAGTTTTCGTTTGCGCTGGCGCTGGCTCCCGCGTTCGATGTCTACGTCATCGAAGGGGCGATTCCTTTCGAACCTTGCCGTTTCACCCGCCTCTGGCTGGCTCTGTTTGAAGAGCGGCTGATTGGCCGGACACTTATTCTTTCCAGTTACCGCCAGAATCAGATGGCGGACTACTGCCTCAAAGGCTTGATCTATGAACGAAGTGCTCTCAGCATCGAAGACGACCTCGACCAGTGCATCAGCAAATTCCCCCCGAGACGATCTAGGAGCGAATCCGGCACAGGCGACGACGGCTTCGGAGGCGGCTTCGAGGACGGCGTCGGGCTCTGACGGCGGGTCCGAGATCGAACGCCGCCGCCGCGAGCGGCAGTCGTTGATGCGCGAGCGCCGCCGCCATCGCTGGATCAATGCGCTTATCGTGATCGCACCGGTCGCGTTTGCGCTGGTCTATGTGCTTTGCATCGCGACGCCACGCTACGAAGCGGAGTCGCGGTTTTTCGTGCAGTCGGGCTCGGGGCAGCAAGGCGGCGGTGGCGGCGCAGCCAGCCTGCTTACCACCGGGAACATGGGCGGCATGCTGGGCGGCTTTGTGGACGGCTGGGCGGTCAGGGATTTCCTCCAATCGCGCGACGCCATGCAGCAGCTTGATCAGAAAGTGGGCCTGCGCCAGTACCTGATCCATACCGGCATGGACCCGCTCAACCATCTTTCCGAAGATTCGAGCGAAGACGATCTGTATCGCGCGTACAAAGCGTCGGTTCAAGTGTCGTTCAACGCCTTGGAGCAGATCGATGTACTGCGCGTGAGCGCATTTTCCTCGGAGCACGCCGCGATATTGTCGAAGGCGCTTATCGGCTTGGCGGAAGAGTTTGTCAGCACGATGAACGAAAAAGGCGTGGCCGACAAATTGAAGGTGAGCGAGGAGTCGGTCAAGCGGGCAGAAAAAAAGGCGCTTGCGGCCCGGGATGCGTTGACGGCGTGGCGGACCACCCACGGCAACATCGATCCGACGGCGACGGTGGCCATGCTGTTGAACCTGTCCAGCCAACTTGAGGGAGAACTCAGCAGCGCGCAAATCAATCTCGACAAGATTCGAGCGCTGGGCAATAAGGATCACTTCATGCTGAAACCTGCCGAGCTTCAGGTCGCGGCCCTGAACAAGCGGATCAGCGCCGTGCGCCGCCGCTTGAGTGGCGAAGGTAATACCGAAGCGACACAGCTCAAGTCCTATGAGGCGCTGAGGAATACCCAGGCGTTCGCGGATTCGAATCTGACTTTGGCGCAGCAGTCGTATCAGCAGGCCGTGACGGATACCCTGCGATTGCAGCGGTACTTGTCCATCATCGCGCAGCCAGTTCCCACGGACCGCCCGAGCAGCCCGCGCACCGGAATTCTGCTGCTCCAGGCACTGGCGCTGGGCTTTGTTTTGATGTTTATTTCTCGTGTGGCGATGGCATTGTTGAGGGGGTTGCGTCATGGTTGATACGGTGATTGAAACGCGTCGCGCTGATGCCGGCGCTGCCACCCGGCTACGCGATGTCATCCAAGAAATCCATGGCGCGCAGGACCCCGTACGCGCCATGGCCATGCTTGCACCGGCGCTGGTGCAGGTTGACGAAGGCTGGCGGGACGTACGCCGATTGCTGGTTTCGCCGTACGTGCGAGAGAGCAAATTCGCGCCTGCGATCGCCGCGCTTGAGAGTCTTGCCGCCGCATATCCGGCGCGCGCCGACGATCGCCGGCTGCTCGCGAGCCTGCTGGGGCGTACGGAGCAATGGGAGCAGGCCATCGCCCAGGCGGATGCCGCCGCCCGCATTGAGCCGGATTCTGCGGCGCTGCATGGGGCGAGAATTCAATTGCGGGTGCAGGCCGGACGGGTCGCCGATGCGGCTGAGGTGGCCCGCGCAACCATAGCTGTTGCGAAGGGGGAACCCGGCGAAGCGTACTTCTGGATGTTGGCCTTTGCGCGCAATGGCGATGTGGCCGAAGCGGCAAGCATTGCGGCGGTTCTGGAGCCGGAAAAGCTGCAAAACGAACGCTTGGCGACGATGGCTATTCGTGCCTTGACCGAAGATGGCAGGGTGGAAGCGGCGATCCGGTTTGGCGCGGCGGCGTTGAGCGCTGGCCACGATAGCGCTGCGCTGCGCTCATCGCTCGGCATATCGCACCTTCGTCGCGGCAACGAAGACGACCGCAAGGTACATGCGTTGGAACACTTCAAGGCCGGCTTGAGTGCGGCGCCCGCGGACGTAAGACTGCTTTCGCTGTATGGCGAAACGTTGTTGCGCGCCGGGCGCTACAAGGAAGCCGTGGCGCCGCTGACGCAGGCCACTGAACTGGCGCCGGATTTGGAGCAGACCCGGGCCCTGTATGCGCGTGCCTTGCGATACACGTTGCAGTATGACCAGGCCGCCGATCAAATGATGAAACTGGTCGAAAAATCACCGGAGAAAATGCTTTGGCAGCGCTCGGCTATCGGCGCGCTGTCTCAAGCGGGCCGCAAGCAAGAGGCCGAAGCGCTGTACGATCAATACGTCGCAAAGCGCAGCAGCCATCTTCCCAAGACTTTCCAGGAGGCCCTGAGCCAGTTGGACGAACGGCTGGATACGGCTCCCATACCGCAGGCCCGGCTGGACTGGGCGTGGTCGTTGCGCGGTGATGCCGGCGCCGATCGCGTGCAGTGGGAACGGCGGGCGCGTTGGGGTCACCTGGTGGATCATCTTTTGTTCGATTGGCTTGAGTGCCGCGAAGACAACGTCGAAGAGGCCATGCAGGTGCTGGGTGAGCTGGATACCGGCGAACGTTTCTTTGCGCCGCTGTTGGCATCCGGCCGGGGCGTTGTGGTGGCTACTGCTCACGTCGGTCCTATGTACGCCGGGCTGATGGCGTTGGAATTGCTGGGCATACCTTCGCGCTGGCTTGCAACCGCGCCCAGCATCGCCAAAAGCAGCTATTCTGCGGCCTTGATTTCCACTGCGGATCAGACCGAGGCGCAGGTTGCCAAGTCCTGCCTGCGTGCGCTTGGAGCGGGCAACGTGCTGTGCCTGGCCATCGACGGCGCGGCGAACCCGGCCGCGCCGCGCACGACTTTCGAAGGGCAGGAAGTGACCTACTCCAGCTTTGCGTCCCATTTGGCACATCGTCTTGGCGTGCCATCGGTGTTCTACGCGCCTCGCTGGGAAAACGGCCATATGGCGTATACGCTGGAGATGCTGCCAGCAGTCAATCCCGGCGAGGATGCCGAAGCGTATTCATTGCGTTGGCAGAAGGCTTATTTCGACAGGCTGCGCGACCATGTGGCAGGCCCCCCGGAGAACCTGCGCCTGAGCGGCGGCATCTGGCGGCACGTGACATCGGCTGACCGGTCGGCGTTGGGGAGTGATCGATGAAGTCAGGAACCACTGCGATACGTTGGCTGCTTGCCTTGGCCACCTTGTATGGCGGCGCGGCGGCCGCGAGCGAGTCGTGCAAAAGCCCGGATGAACACTGCCCGTTTGTCTCCGCGCTGCTTGCTCAACGCGAAGGCTATGGCGCGAAGGCTACCGGCGGCTTGGGCGGAAAGTTTATCGAGGTTACGTCCGACAAGGACGCGGGGCCGGGTACGTTGCGGGACGCGCTGGCGCAAGCCAAGAAAGGACCCACATGGGTCCGCTTCGCTTCCGACATGACGATCGTCCTGGATTCACAGCTGCGTGTGCCGTCGAACATAACAATCGATGGACGCGGCAAGCAGGTCACCTTGATTGACGATGGGCTGGGCGTGTATGGCAGCAAAAACGTCATCCTGACCCATCTCACGATAGACGGGCGCTTGAACCGGCTGACGCAAGCGGTGAATGTGGCCAATGGCAGCCGCGACGTGTGGGTGGATCATATGGATCTTTCGCGGATGTCGGACAGGCTGCTGAACGTGAAGAACGGCTCGACCGACGTCACGATTTCATGGACGAAATTCCATAACTCGAACAAGGTCATGTTGCTCAACAACATAACCTCGAAGAATCTGTTCGAAAACTACGACCGCGATTCGATCGCGCGGGTAACGCTGCACCACAACTATTTCTTCAATACCGTGCAGCGCAATCCAAGAGGGCAATTCGGCACGTTCCATTTGTTCAACAACCTGCTGGAGAACTGGGATTTCTACGGCATGAGTTTCAGCCTGGAGGCCCGCGCGCTGGTCGAAGGGAACATATTCAACAACACCACGCAGCGCAAATGCGTGGAGCCCGAATTCTTCCCGACAGTGGAAGGAATCAACGTGAACTACTGCCGTTATATCCCCATCGCCGCCCAACGCAGTGCGCTGGACAATGGCGAATCAGATCGCGGCGCCTATGAAAAGTTGAAGACGCAGCATGGCTACACGCGCGACTACAAGGCCTTCCTGCGGCTGAAAGACAATCTGTATCTGGGCGACGCGAAACCGGTGCTGCAAGACTACCGCCCTGAATCGGCTCCGACGCCGCCGTATTGCTACGGCTACGAACGTCCGACGCCCGACCTGGCGGAGAAAATTCGTAAGTTCGCCGGGAATACCGCTGGCGATACGCCGTTGCCAGGGTCACAGACGGGGTCGGGTTGCACGCGTTGACACCGTGTGGTCAGGCCTTTTCATCCCAAGCAATCCCCAGCTCGGCGGCATAGCTTGCGAGCTGGTCGCCCACGTGCAGTTTGAGCGCATCGACGAATAGTTTGGTCTTCGCATCGACGAATTGACGTGAGGGGTAAAGCGCGTACACGTTGCGCGCGTTGGTGTAGTACCCGGGCAGCACGCGCACCAATGTGCCCTTGCGCAAGTCTTCGATGGCCGAGAATCCAGCGATCAGGCCCAGGCCTGCTCCATCTCGCAACGCTGTTGCCATGGCATCCATATCATTGACGCCCAGATGAGCCCCTGTTGGGCAGTGGGTGAAAGCGCCTTCGGGTCCTTCCAGATGCCACGCATCCGGGGCGTAGTCCACCGTGCTGAGTAACACGCAACTGTGGCGGGCAAGATCCTGGGGCGAGCGTGGGGCGGAGTGTTGTTCAAGATAGGCAGGGGACGCCGCCAGAATGCAGTGGCTGACACCGATTTTCTGCGTAACGTAATTTGAGTCTGGCAGCGAGCGGGCAATCACGATGCCGACATCCAATTGTTCTTCAAGCAGATTCGGCATGCGTTGAGAGAGCAGCAGGTCTACTGATACGTCGGGATAGATTTGCCGGTACGCCATCGCTGCGCGTGCGACAAGCTGCCTCCCCAAACCAGGCACCGCATGGACGCGCAAGACGCCCCGGGGTGCGATCAGTGCGTCGCCCGCTTCGGCTTCGGCGCGCTCGACGTCGCCCAGGATGGCGACGCAACGCTCATAGAAGCGGCGGCCGGCGTCCGTGACGGCCAAGCGCCGCGTGGAACGCTGAAGCAGGCGGGCATTGACCCCTTCTTCAAGCACAGTGACCGCGCGGGAGATGTTGCCGACCGTGGTGCTGAGGTGGTTGGCGACGGCGGTGAAGCTGCCCATTTCCACGACTTTCGTAAACACTGACATGTTGTATAGCTTGTCCATCGCCTGAGTCCATGGTGGTCATTCTGCGGCGCTTGCCCGCTACATGGGCATGCCGATTATGGAGATCCCATCTCCTGCGCGGCTGGCCGCCCTGTGGCGCAGTCCAGCACACCCCTGCATCAGACGACTTTTCCTCCTGAAAGAAAAGTCATTCCTTCGTATAGGGCTAAATCCCCGCGCGGCTCGCGCCTAGACTTTGGTCCATGGTCAGTCGCCGGCAGTTCCGCCAAGCAGAATTGACCCCGGCATGTGCCGGTCACCCTAGTCGGAGTGTGCAGTGATGAATGGCAACTATGATCCGCTTTATCTATTTATTAACGGTGAATGGATAGGCGCGAGCGAACGCGGCACGGCAAGCGTGGTCGATCCCGCCACCCGCAAAGAATTGGGCCGGGTGCCGTTGGCGACGGCCGCGGATCTGGATCGCGCGCTGCAAGCCACACAGCAGGCCTTCAACGTCTGGCGCGCTGCATTTCCCATCGAGCGGGCCCGGATTCTGAAACGCGCAGCGGACCTGATGCGCGAACGCGCCGAGCACATCGCCACCTTGATGACGCTTGAAGAGGGCAAGCCCTTGGCCGAAAGCCGCGATGAAGTGTCCCGTGCCGCAGAGTACTTCGAGTGGTTTGCAGAAGAAGCGAGGCGCATAGAGGGACGAGTCGTGCCGGCAAATCGTCCCGGTGTACAGCAGCTGGTAAAGCGTCAGCCCATCGGCCCGGTGGCCGCTTTCACACCGTGGAATTTCCCGGCGATTACGCCAGCGCGCAAGCTTGCGGCGGCGCTGGCCGCCGGTTGCAGCGTCATCATCAAACCTGGCGAGGAAAGCCCGGCGACCGCGCTCGCTCTGGCCCGCGCCCTGGATGATGCGGGTTTGCCCAAGGGAGTGTTGCAGGTGGTGTTCGGTGTGCCGGATGAAGTTTCCCGGCATTTGATCGCCTCCCCCATTATTCGCAAAGTGACGTTCACGGGGTCGGTGCCCATTGGCCGGCTGCTGTCGGCGCGTGCGGCCGAAGGCGTCAAACCCATCACTCTGGAACTGGGCGGGCATGGGCCAGTGCTGGTGTTTAACGACGCTGATGTTCAGCGCGCCGCAGTCGAAGGCGCAGCCAACCGCTATCGCGGCACGGGTCAGGTCTGCATATCGTCCACACGCTTTCTTGTTCAACGTGGCGTCTATGACGCGTTTCTTGAACACTTTGTAAAGGCGGCCAAGGCATTGAAGGTGGGCAATGGGCTTGACCCGGCTACTCAAGTCGGGCCGCTGGCCAACCCGCGTCAATTAGAGAAGATGCAAGCGCTGGTCGCCGACGCCGTGGACTGCGGCGCCACCGTATTGGCGGGCGGAAAACCCATCGAAGGCGAAGGTTATTTCTTTGAACCGACGGTGTTGGCCAATGTGCCGATGCAAGCCCGGATCATGCACGAAGAACCCTTCGGACCGATTGCCGTGGTGATGCCATTCGATGAGCTTGCCGACGGTCTCCAGGAAGCCAACCGATTGCCCTATGGCCTGTCGGCCTATGCCTTTACCACCAATGCACGCACGGCGATTGACGTGGCTGACGGCTTGGAAGCCGGAATGATCGGCATCAACCAGTATCGAATCGTGGCAACGGAGCTGCCCTTCGGAGGTATGAAGGAAAGCGGTCACGGGTCGGAAGGCGGTGTTGAGGGTATCGAGTACTACCTGACGCACAAATTCATCAGCCAGGCTTGAAAGGGAGAACACGATGTCCAATATTGATTTCAGCCATCCGCGCGAGGCTGCACGCGCCTTCACTCCCGAGCTCTCAGCATTTGTCGACAACACGCTTTATCCCGTCATCTGGGGCGACCCTGCGCTGGCGCCGCGAGACCGAAGCCTGATCACCGTGGCTGCGCTGATAGCAGCGGGCCACGCCGATGAATTGCCAGCGCATCTGCGGCGCGCCATCGGCAACGGGGTAAAGCGTGAGGAACTGGCCGCCGCCATCACGCATCTTGCGTTCTACGTGGGATTTCCTGCGGCAATTACGGCATCGGCCATCGCGCAAGCGGCATTGGCTGCGGCAACAACCGGCAACGGCACCAAGGACAAGCAATGAAAGCGATTATTTTCGACACGTTTGGCGAGGCCGATGTGCTTCAGGTGGCCGAGGTGCCCCAACCGGAAGTCAGGCCCGACGATCTGCTGGTCCGCGTATACGCGGCAGGAGTGAATCGTGCAGACTTGACTCATCGCCGTGGAGGTTACGGCCGGCCAAATTTCGGCGACTCAACCATCATGGGCCTGGAGATTGCCGGGGAGGTGCTGCAAGCAGGTAGCGCCGTGCGCGGCTACAAGGTTGGCGACCGGGTAATGGGTGTGGTCGGCGGCGGTGCTTACGCGGAGATCGCCAGGCTGGATTGGCGGATGGCGATGCCTATTCCACAAGCTCTGGATTACGTCCATGCCGCAGCCATTCCCGAAGTGTTCGTCACAGCGCACGAGGCCATGTTGCACTTGGGCCGTCTGGGGGCCGGTGATTCCGTGCTTATTCATGCGGCTGCCGGCGGCGTGGGCTCTGCTGCGGTTCAACTCGCCAGGGCGACGGGCGCCACCGTTTACGCGACGGCCGATGCCACGAAGCTGGATCAAGTCAGGCGGCTTGGCGCGGATTGCGTCATCGACTACCGCACGCAGGATTTTGCGCAGGTTGTGGCAGAACAGACCTCGCAACGTGGAGTGGACGTCGTGGTGGACTTTATCGGCGCGCCCTACTTCGCCCGCAATATTGCGTCCTTGGCCCACGGCGGACGGCTGGTGCAGGTTGGCATCTTGGGTGGCGGCGGCGAGGTCAGCATTGCGTTGGAGCACATTCTGTATCGGCACCTGCAGATTTTCGGCACTGTAATGAAGTCGCGTCCGCAGGCCGATAAGCACGCAATGGTGCGCCGCTTTCGCGAGCATTGGTTGGATCGCTTCGCACATGGAGCGGGTCTGGCTCCTGTGGTTGACAGTGTTTTTACATTGGAACAGGCGGCCGGCGCGCATCGGCGGATGGAATCGTCCGAGAACGTAGGAAAAATTATTCTGACGATGACGGCATAACGGAGCGGTGAGCGGTTTTTGAGTATCAAGACCCATAGTCCGGGTTTTCCGCCTTCAATAAAGATCACCATTACCCGAAAGAGGCCAGCGGCTGTGCGCTGGCCTTTATTTTGGCCGGCTTTGACCGTTTTTTAGAATGCTCGAATGTTGGAGCTCATCTTTACGCCGCCAGATGTATCGGATGTATTGCAATGCAAGGTGCATGGAATCCGGAGTTGCTGGTCACGGTTTGCGTAAAGAAGATAAATAAATAAGACACATAACTGATTTATTTCGACATCTAAATGATTTGAGGCGTTCGAGAGCTGGGAATAACCCTAGGCGTTCGGATTTATTGATGCTTTACCTATTTAGTTTCTCCGCAAGATGCCGTTCTTCTCCACGACCTTGCCCATCTTCATGTGGCAACCCTCTGTGAGACCGGCATAAATACACCGTCGCTCTCCTAAATTGTTGGAAAGCGAAAATGCCAATTTTTGTACGGAAACCACAATCGACACTTTTCGGCCTGCGGGTCGCTGGGTGGACAGGGGCTTACGCTCTGAGCTTGTTGTCGGGCTCGGCAGTTGCCCAGAACATAACGTGGACGGGCGCGTCAGGCGCGGATTGGGCGGATCAGCAAAACTGGTCGACTAATACGGTTCCCACAGGAGCTGGCTATACCTTCGTTACCGACGTGTCGGCGAATATGCCCGTCGTTTCCAATGGCGCCGCTCAAGCGGGAATTCTGTTTGTGGGCGGTGGCGGTAGCGGCGTGCGGCCCAGCCTTACCGTGAAAGATGGCGGCCAGTTGACCAGCGGTGCTGCACTCATTGGCAATTCCAACAACGGCAGCATCCCCGGTACGTCTGAGCTGGAGTCGGGTAGCGCGAAGATCACCGGCGTCGGTTCGCAATGGACGGCTGACTCCTTCACGCTCGGCCTGTTTGGTACGGGGACAATGACCGTGGAGTTGGGCGGGAAAGGAGTGACGGCCACCACGACCACGCTAGGGGCCAGCGCTGATGCCACAGGTTCGCTGACGGTGACCGGCTTAAACAGTTCCTGGCAATCGGGGCAGCTTACTGTCGGCAGTGCTGGCACGGGTTTCCTGACGGTTTCCAATAAGGCGCAAGTGAACAGCGCGAGCTTGCTGATGAGCTTCGCGGCAAATTCGACGGGCACTGCCGATATCACTGGCGCAGGCAGTTCCTTGCAGACCACCGGCAACGTCACCGTAGGTTCCGGTGGCACGGCAACGCTCAATATCACCAACGGCGGCAAAGTCACGTCAGGAGGCCGCACGTACGCAGGCCTGCAAAACGGCAGCGTGGGTACGGTGAATATTTCCGGCGCGGGCAGTATGTTGTCGTCGCTGGTTGATGCTTTTAACGTTGGCGCCCGGGCAGGATCGCAAGGGCAACTGCAAGTGAACGCCGGTGGCGGCGTCGATGCCTATCAGATCATCGCTGGGCTGGAGTCGGCTAGCCGGGGTGCTATCACCGCTGACGGCGCGGCCACCCGCCTGATGAGCACAGGGGCTTTTATTGTTGGTTACCAAGGCGCCGGCACGGCCACTATGTCCAACGGCGCCACGATAAGCACCGTCAATCGTGTACGTATCGCTGATCAGGTCGGCTCGACCGGTACGCTGAACATCGGCTCTGCGGCTGGCGACGCTGCCGTCGCACCAGGCTTGGTGCAAGCCGCGCTAGGGGTTCGTTTTGGCAACGGCACCGGCAAACTGGTGTTCAACCATACCAGCAACAACTATGTTTTTGATGCGGGTATCAACTCGCTGGTTGCGCAAGCAGGGGTTATTGATGTGCTTGCCGGCACGACGGTTCTTTCCGGCGATTCAAGCGGATTCAGTGGCACTACCAATGTGCACGGCGGCGCCTTGTCGGTGAATGGCATCTTGGGAGGCCAGGTCGCGGTAGGCCCCAATGCCACGCTGAATGGCTCGGGAACCGTTGCGCAAAATGTCGTCCTGACCGGCGGCGTGCTGCAAGGCACGCAAGGGCAAACCTTGAAGATCGGCGGCAATCTGACGCTGGATAGCGCGAGCCAAGTGAACGTGGCGCTGGGTGCGGCGTCTTCCCAGCTTCTTTTTGATGTGGGCGGCAATCTGGCGCTGGCCGGCAAACTGAATGTGAGCGACCAAGGCGCCTTCGGCGCGGGTGTCTACCGTTTGTTCGACTATGGCGGCGTGTTGACGGGCAGCGGACTGACGGTTGGCGCAATGCCAGCAGGCGTCAGCGCGGGCGCCTTGACCGTGCAGACGGTAGTGCCGGGTCAGGTCAACCTGGTGTCTACAGCCGCTACCGGACTGGGCTTTTGGAACGGCGGCAACGGCACCTGGAGCGCGGCTGGCAGCAACTGGACCAACGCGGACGGCACGGTGCGTGGCGTCTACCAGCCGAACCCGACGTTTGCCGTATTCCAGGCGCCGGCCGGAACGGTCACGGTGGACGCGTCCGCGGGTGCCATCGGCGTGACCGGCATGCAGTTTGCGGCTGACGGCTACCGCGTCCAAGGCGACGCGATTGCGCTACAAGGCGCGGGCGGCGAGACCATCATTCGCGTGGGTACGGGTTCAGCCGCAAGCGCTGGTATGACCGGCACCATCGCTTCCAGCCTGACAGGCAACAGCAAACTGGCCAAGACGGACTACGGCACGCTGGTGCTGGCGGGCGACAACACCTATACCGGCGGCACGGATATCCGTTCGGGCACGCTCTCGGTATCCAAGGACACGAATCTGGGCGCAGCAACTGGCGGCGTGACTCTGGACGGAGGCGTGTTGGCCGCCACGGGCAGTTTCGATACCGCCCGCAGCATCTTGGTGGCGCAATCCAGCGGCATCGATGTTGCGGCAGGCACGGCATTCGGCCTGACTGGCGCCATTGCCGGCAGCCAAGGTCTGACCAAGACGGGCGCAGGTACGCTTACCGTCGCGGGCGATGGCAGCGCCTACACCGGCCACACGCAGGTGCAGTCCGGCGTGTTGAACATTGCTTCCACCGGGCAGTTGGGTGGCACCTTGGCCATCGCCAGCGGCGCATGGCTGCAAGGCGCGGGCCGGGTTGGACCGACCACGCTGCAAAGTGGCGCCGTCTTGGCGCCGGGCAACCGCAACGAAACCCTGGGAGTGTCGGGCAACCTGACGTTGTTGCCAGGCTCGGTCTACCAGGTTGCCGCGGATCGGCAATCGCAAACCAGCACCCGCGTGGACGTGAGCGGCACGGCCAATCTGGCTGGCTCCGTCGTGCGCATTGCGCCGGACACCGGTTATGACAGCGGGCGTCAATACACCATCCTGACCGCAGGCGCGATCAATGGCAAGTTCGACTCGGTGTCGTCCAACTACGCCTATCTGAACCCGGCGTTGAGTTACGGCGCGCAGAACGTCACGCTGCAACTGAACCGCAAGCAGGTAACGGGAAGCGATGGCGCGACCCGCCCCATTACGTTTGCCGATGTGGCGCAAAGCACTAACCAGCGCGCTGTGGCTAGCGCCCTGGAGAGCCTGCCCGCAGGCAATGCGTTGCACAACTACATCCTGACGCTGCCCGAGGGCGCAACGACCGCGGTCTTCAACAGCCTGTCTGGTGAAGCACACGCTAGCGCCACGTCTAGTCTGACGGGTTTCAACAATACGATACGCACCGTGCCCCTGTCTTATCTGCGCACCAACCTGGGCGCAGGGTTGCGGGCGGGTTCCCCGACGGCGCAAGCCGGAGGCACCTTGTCCGCAGCGGCGCTGCCGTCGTCTAATGCGCAGCCCGCATGGGCCGAAGTCATTGGCAACTGGCAGACCTGGAAAGGCGGCGCCAACTCGGCACAAGTGCGCCAGCAGACGGGTGGTGTCTTCGCTGGTGTCGACCACGCCGTTGGCGGTGGCTGGCGTCTGGGCGGAGCGGTGGGCTTCACCGACGGCAATATCCGCGTGGACGACCGTTCGTCCAAAGCCGATGTCGCCAGCTATAGCGCAGCGTTGTATGGCGGCAAGACGTTCGACATCGGAGCGGGCAAACTGAATCTGATGGTGGGCGCGTCCTACACCTGGCACGACATGAATACCGAACGCTACGCGAGCGTTTCCGGTGGAGCGCAAAAGCTGACCGCCGACTACGGCGCCAGCACGACGCAGCTTTTCTCTGAGCTTGGCTACTTGGTGCCCTTGTCTGAGCGCGTCGGTATTGAGCCCTTCGTTGGCCTGTCGTGGGCGGACACGCGCACCCGGGGTTTCTCGGAATCTGGCGGATACGCAGCCTTGCGCGGGCATAGCGGCAGCGATAAGCAAACCAGCAGCACGCTGGGCTTGCGCACGCGGACGGACTTTACGATTGGCCGCACGGAAGCGCGTGTGCTGGCCACGTTGGGATGGCGGCACGCTTTTGGCGATGTGCTGCCGCAGTCGACGATGTCCTTTGATGGCGGACAAGCCTTCAGCGTGGCGGGCGCCCCGATTGCCCGTAATGCTGCGCTGGCCGAGCTTGGCGTGGAAATGGCGATCACCCGGAACGCATCGATTGGTCTGAACTACAGCGGCCAATTCGGCGAAGGAAACCGTGAAAATGCCGGTTCGATCAATATGACCTGGAGGTATTGAGCGCCAGCTCAACCTCTGCCTGATGGGTGCCACGCGCACCCATCAGGCAACCGATGCCGGCCTGAATGCCGCTACACATGACGGGTTACACCCCAGCTGGCAAGGAACCAGCCGCGCAGTGTTATCTTCTGCACATCTCCCGCCATCCCCTTCTATCCATGTCCGACGTTACTGCCCCTGCCGATTCATCCCTGCCCGACGAACCGGCGGCCATACACAGACCCTTTATTCAGAATGCCGGAACCCGGCGCACGCTGCATTTCACGCAGAAAGAAATCCAGAGCAGCATGTCTACGCTGAATCCGGATGCGCTTGAGCTTGAATACACGCGAATGATGATGGGTTTTGTGCTGTTCAAGCCCGAGCCCGCTCATATGCTGATGGTAGGTCTGGGGGGCGGGTCGTTGCCCAAGTTTTGCTATCGCTATCTGGCGGGCGCGGACATCTCGGTGGTTGAGATTGATCCTGCGGTCATCGGTTTGCGCGACGCTTTCATGGTGCCGCAGGACAACGCGCGGTTTCGCGTGATTCAGGCGGATGCCGCCGATTATCTGCATGATGCGCCGGATCAGGCCGACGTGATCTTTCTGGATGGCTTTGGCGTGGGCGGCATACCCGATGCGCTGTGCTCCACGGCGTTCTACGCCGATTGCTATCGCGCGTTACGCGATGATGGCATTCTGGTGATCAACTTTCACGTGAATCATCCGCTGCATCACGAGTATCTGGATCGTGTGCGCGAGTCGTTCGGGTCTTCCATGTTTGAAGTCGTCGATGACGACATGACCAACAGCATCGTGTTTGCCTGCAAAGGCAATCTGCTGGATGACCCGGCGGCTGCGGAACTCAAGCGTCCCGCAGCCATCCCCAAAGATGCCTGGCGTCAACTGATGCCGACGTTGCGCGTGATCGGCGCGACGTTGGAATTGAAGTGAGGGTTGCGCCCGTGCGTTACGCCGCCTTCTTGATCAACACCGGAATCGACTTATAACTGGGCGTGCCGCTTTGCTTGTCCTGGTAGTCCAGCGGGCAAAGATTGTTGGCTTCGGGGTAGTACGCGCCTACCGAACCCGGCGCGATATCGTAGGCAATCGCGGTCAGCCTTAGCTGCCGATGCGACTCGCCGGGCAAGCCGGTGCAGATGTCGACCGCTTCGCCATGTTCGATGCCCTGCTCCTTCAGATCCGCCGCGTTCATGAACAGCACGTCGCGCCGGCCGAACACGCCGCGATAGCGGTCATCCAGCCCGTAGATCGTGGTGTTGTACTGATCGTGGCTGCGCAGCGTGGTCAGTTTGAACGTGCCTGCCGCTGCGGCATCTTCTTGCAGACCATCGAACGGCAGGAACTCGGCCTTGCCTGACGGCGTCTTCCAGATGCGTTCGGTGGGCGGCAGCGGCAGGCGGAATCCACCTGGTTTCAGGATGCGTTCGTTGTAGCCCTGGAAGTCCGGGTAGACCTTTTCGATCTGGTCGCGGATACGGCTGTAGTCGTCGACCAGATGCTGCCACGGCACCTTGCTGTTGGGCAGCGTCGCTATGGCCATGGCGGCAATGATGGCGGGTTCAGAACGCAGGTGTTCCGATGCGGGCGCAAGCTTGCCGCGCGATGCATGCACCATGGACATAGAGTCTTCGACGGTAATGGATTGCGCGCCGCTTGCCTGGACATCGCTCTCGGTTCGTCCCAGAACCGGCAGGATGATCGAATCGCGGCCTAGCAGCAAGTGCGACCGGTTCAGCTTGGTATTCAGATGAACGGCAAGATCCAGTCGCTGCATGCCTGCGGCGCATTGTTCGGTGTCAGACAGCGCAACGGCAAAGTTACCGCCCAAGCAGATCAAAACGCGCGCGTCGCCGCTGATCATGGCTTTCATGGCGTCGACGGCATCATGCCCGTGCCGCTCGGGCGGCCTGAATCCAAAAGTCTTTTCGATGTTGTCGAACATGACCGGATCAATCTTTTCAGTGATGCCGACGGTACGGTTGCCTTGCACGTTGGAGTGTCCGCGCAACGGGCAGATGCCAGCGCCCGGCTTACCGAAGTTGCCGCGCATCAGCAGCAACGCCGCAATCTGCTGCACATTGCGCGTGCCCTTCGCGTGCTGCGTGATGCCCATGCCGTACGTGACGATGGTGGCGTTGGATTTGGCGTAGGCTGCGGCGACTGATTCCAATTCAGCCCGCGCCAGACCGCTCGCCTGCTCGATGCCGTCCCAATGTGTGTTGTCTAGGTCCTGTGCAAAGTCGTCAAAGCCATGCGTGTGTTCGGCAATGAAGGCGTGGTCCAGCACGCCTGGATTGATTCTGTCCGCTGCCAGCAGGGCTTTCATGATGCCTTTGAGGGCCGCTGCGTCGCCGCCCACCTTCACCTGGTAGTAGGTGGAGGCAATGCGGGTGGACCCCAGAGTTCCCATTTCGACGGCGTTCTGCGGATCGGCAAAGCGTTCCAGGGCGCGTTCGCGCAGTGGGTTGAACACAATGATGGGAACGCCGCGGCGCGCGCATTCGTGCAGCGTGCCCATCATGCGGGGGTGATTCGTTCCCGGGTTGTGGCCCATCGAAATGATCAGGTCACAGGTGTCGAAATCGTCCAGCGACACGGTGCCCTTGCCGATGCCGATCGCTTGCGGCAAGCCGACGCTCGTGGCTTCGTGACACATGTTCGAGCAATCGGGGAAATTATTGGTTCCATACTCCCGTGCGTAGAGGCTGAACAGAAAGGCGGCTTCGTTGGAGGCGCGGCCAGAGGTGTAGAACTCGGCCGCATGCGGGTCCGGCAGCGCGGCCAGCGTGCTGCCTATGCGGGCAAAAGCCGCATCCCATTCGATGGCCTGATAGGTGTCGCTGGCGGCGTCATACACCAATGGGTGCGTCAGGCGGCCGGCGTCTTCCAGATCATGATCCGTCCAGGTCCGCAATTCGGTGACGGTGTGGGCCGCGAAAAATTCTGGTGTGACGCGTTTTTTGGTGGCTTCCCATGTGACGGCTTTGGCGCCGTTTTCGCAGAACTGGAAAGTGGACGTGTGCGCCTTGTCCGGCCACGCGCACCCCGGACAGTCAAAGCCATCCGGCTTGTTGGTGCGCAAGAGCAGCAGCGGGGCTTCTGCTACGCGCATCTGGTCGGCGACGGCTTGGGCAGTCGCCTTGAGGGCGCCCCAGCCGCCGGCTGGCGCGTCGTATGGATGGATGCCTTTCAGGTTGCGTTCGGTCATGAATGTGCTTCGCTCAAGAGGTGCTGCGTACCGGCTCGTTTGCCGCTGCCGGGATTCTGGCCGCGCGTGCGGTGCAAAGTTGGTGAGTCAATGTGGAGCCCGCCACGGCCAGAATGATAGGCACCAGAAAACTCTGGTCGACACGTGTGAATTCCGTGATCAGTACGATGGCGGTCAGCGGCATGCTCATGGATGACGCCAGAAATGCTGCGGCGCCCACGACGGCGTAGGCGCCGGGTGGCGCGTCGGGCCACAGCAGACTCCATGCCGTGCCCAGCACCGTTGCCAGCAACGCGCCAATCGCGATGCCCGGCGTGAGCAAACCGCCGGAGGCGCCCGCGCGCAACGTGGTGGCGCAGATCGTCACCTTGAAAACAAGCAACAGCAGGGCGAGTCCCAGCGTCAGTTCGCTGCTGAATCCCAGTTGCGCGGGGCCCTTGCCGTTGCCCAGCAGCGCTGGCAGGTAAATAGCCAGGCAACCGATGAAGGTGAAGTTCAGCAAAGACGCGACGGGCAGTTGCCAGCCCCGGGCCGGGTGACGCCGCGCGGCAGTGGTCAGCCTGACGAAGCCATACGCAGCGGCGCCAAACAAGGGGCCAGTGAGCGCCGCCCAGACAATCAGGCTGGCGCTGACCGACATGGCGGGCACGATGTACTGGGTTTCGTTGCCCAGGCCGATCCACGCGACCACGGCGCCGATGCAGCAGGTCGCAAGCGCCATGGCGGCGGCGGGCCAGGCGAAGGTGACCAGCAGCACTTCCAGCACAAACACGGCCGCGCCCAAGGGCACGTTATAAACGGCTGCCAATCCGGCGCCGGCGCCGCAGGCGATCAACAGGCGCCGCTGCTCGGGTGGCAACCGTGCCCGGTCCGACAGCCAGCCGCCCGCGAGCGCACCGACTTCGCGCGGGGCAACCTCACGCCCCAAGGGCGAACCTAACGCAACGGTGATGATTTGCAGGATGGCGTGCGCCAGTGTGGTCGCAGGCGGCATTTTCAGCGTGGGGTCTTTCACGGTCTGCGCCACGCTGAGCAGGGGCCGGCCATAGCGGTAGATCAGCCACCAGCCGCCACCGGCCACCAGACCGCACAGGGTCAGCACCAGCAAACGCCGCGATCCGCTTGCGGCTTGGACGCCTTGCAGGAAGGTCTCTTCGCTGATTACGTGGCCCTGGCTGTAGCCATACGCCAGGTGCTGGACGGCGTGCAACAGCATCCCTAGCAACATGCCGCCCAGGCCAGCGCAGACCCCGGTCAGGATGACCGCCGCGAACAGGATGGGGCGCCGTAATGGCTGATCGTCATCCGATGATTTATTCATGCCAGATCAACCTTTTTCCGTGCGGTGCGGACCGGGGCCGGAAGCGTATTGCGATCAGGCAGTTTAAGCCCGGCAACGTCAATATTTGGTTAAGGAAAGCCCCCCGTTACCTTCGGTAGAACAGGACTAAGTCGCAAACAACCCTGTCCAATTTCTGAATGTTCTTAGAGTTTTCGCACCCGCTTCGCTCATATAGTTCTAGCCAGTTAATCAACGGCTTCTTGCGTACTCGCAGTGCAGGAATTTCTGCTGCGTTAGCGCAGGGTTACGCATCGATTAATGGGGATAGGACAAAAATACGGGGTATTTGGCACTTAATTCAATTGGTATCTATTGTATTAATTTGTATATACTCCCTGCTCGAATTCACGCTGTATTGCCGTCTTTCGCCTGTGGGTGACAGGGGCGGCCGGAGAGAAACAATGCTGAACAAGGTCGTAAAAATTGGCGCGCTGGCAGTTCTGTCGGCGGTAATTGCAGGCTGCGCTACCGAGCGTTCGCAAGCCGTGGCCGTACCCGCAACCGCCGCCGCAAGCAAGCCGTACGCCGGCGTGCGCAGCCCGATCTCGGTGGGCAAATTCGATAACCGTACGAACTATCTGCGCGGCGTGTTTTCCGATGGCGTGGATCGCCTGGGCGGCCAGTCCAAAACGATTCTTGTCAGCCACCTGCAACGCAGCGGCCGTTTCCAAGTGATGGATCGCGAGAACATCTCGGAGATCAAGCAGGAAGCCGCATTCAATAAGAAAGCCAACCAGATCAAGGGCGCGCGCTACGTCGTCACGGGCGACGTCACCGCGTTTGGCCGCAAGGTAACGGGCGACCAGCAATTGTTTGGCATTCTGGGCCGCAGCAAAGAGCAGGTTGCCTATGCCAAGGTGGACCTCAATGTCGTGGACGTCACCACGTCTGAAGTCGTGTATTCCGCGTCAGGCGCAGGCGAATACGCCCTGTCGAATCGCGAAGTGATCGGCTTTGGCGGCACGGCAGGCTACGACTCCACGCTGAACGGCAAGGTGCTGGACCTGGCGATCCGCGAAGCCGTAGACCGCCTGGTCGATGGCATCGAGCAAGGCGCCTGGCAGCCGACCGCTAACTAAAGGGGCTGGCCTTGAACCATCAATCGAACTCGTTTGCGCGAGCTGGCCGCGGCTTGGCCATCGTTGCCGTCGCCGTGTTGTTGAGCGCATGCGCACAGCCGCGCGCCAAGCCCTTGTACAGCTGGCAGGCTTACCAACCGTCGGTCTACGCCTACCTCCAGGACGATGGCGCGGACAGCGCGGTACAAGCCCAGGCACTGGAAAAGAACATTGAAACCGCGCGGTCGGCGAACGTTGAGCTGCCCCCGGGATTCCGTGCGCACCTGGGCATGCTCTACCTGAAGATGGGCGACGGCGATAAGGCCGTCGAGCAATTGCAGGGCGAGAAGGTGGCGTTTCCCGAGTCCACGCAGTTTATGGATTTCCTGATGCGCAACGTGGGCAAGGCCCCTGCGCAGCCAAGCGCCAGCGCGCCTGCCGATGAATCGGCCAGCGCCACCAAGCCGGAGTCGGCAAACGCCGCCGTTTCGAAGAAGGGATCATGATGATGACCAGCATTTTCCGAGCAGGTTTGTTGGCCGTTGTTGCCTTGCTGGCAGGTTGCGTCGCTCCGCAAAAGAGCAACCTGGATTACACCGCGTTCCGCGAAAGCAATCCGGCGTCCATTCTGGTCCTGCCGCCGCTGAACTCGTCGGTGGATGCCAGCGCGGCAGCAGCCGTGTTGTCGCAAGCCACGCGGCCGCTGGCCGAGTCGGGCTACTACGTGATTCCGGTGGGCGTCATGGACGAGACGTTCAAGCAGAACGGCATGACCACGCCCGACGAGATCCACGAGCTGCCCGCCGTCAAGCTGCGCGAGATCTTCGGCGCTGACGCCGCGCTTTACATGACGGTCAAGCAATACGGCTCAAGCTATGCGGTCTTGGCCAGTTCGGTCACGGTCGAGGTCGATGCCGAGCTGCTGGACTTGCGCAACGGCGCGAAGCTGTGGAGCGGGTCGAAGAAGGTAGTCCAGGGCAACAACAATAGCGGCGGCGGTTTGCTCGGCATGCTGGTGCAAGCCATGGTCGACCAGATCGTCAACACGCTGTCGGATCGCAGCTACGGCGTGGCTGGCATGACCAACAACATGCTGCTCAGCGCTGGCGGTTCGGGAGCCATTTTGTACGGCCCGCGCTCGCCGCACTACGAGTCGCAGCAAGCGGTCACCACGCGCTAGGCGCGATGGCGCGGTGGCTCAGTGTCACCGCGCCGCGTCGTCCGGTGTATGCCATTGCCGGGCCCAGGACAGCAAGGCATGATCCTGGTCCGGCCGTGCAACCCACTGCACTCCTACGGGCAAACCGCTTTCGGTGCGGCCAGCGGGCAAATGCAGTGCAGGCCAGCCCAGCAACGACCAGACTCGGTTGAACAGCGACGAACCGGTGGATTGCAAACCCCTAGGCGCCTCGCCAGGAGCGCTGGGCGTAATGATGAAGTCGACATCTTTGAAGCGATCCAGCCAGTCTTGCGACAGGCACAGACGCGCTTGTTGAAGCGACACATATTCGGCATGCGAAATCGACAGACCGTGCGCGATGGCATCTAGCAGCACGGGTGACAGCAAGGCGGCCTGTGAACTACGCAAAATTGGCAGCAGGGCACGCGCCAGTTCGGCATGCATGATTTGCGCGTGCAAGTGCAACACGGTATTTACGTCCAGGTCCTCAGGCGGGACGAGAACCGTTGCGCCTTTATCGCGCAATCGCGCAGCGCAGTCGTTTAGCGCCTGCCGTGCTGCGGCGCTGATTGCGCCTATGTCATCGCAGGGCAAGAGCGCGACGCGAGGCGCGCGCGTCTCCGCGCTTTCCTGATTCGTGCCATCTTCCGCCAACAGCACGGATGCCACGGATTGCGACTGAGCGACCGTGCGGCTGAACCAGCCGATGGTGTCCAGGGAATCGCACAGTACGTTCATGCCGTGCCGGTGGACCCGGCCGAAAGTGGGTTTGAATCCGACCACGCCGCAGAACGCCGCCGGCCGGATCATCGAACCGCCAGTCTGTGTGCCCAATGCAATATCCACCATGCCTGCCGCCACCGCAGCGGCAGAGCCGCTGGAAGACCCGCCTGGAGTATGAGCAAAATTGTGTGGATTGCGGGTGGGGCCGGGAGACGCGTAGGCGAATTCCGCGGTCACGGTTTTGCCTATTGGCACAGCGCCTGCGGCCCTTAATTGGGCTACACAACTGGCGTCCCATCTAGCGGGCGCGGATGACGTGGCGGGCGAGCCGGACCGTGTCGGCATACCGGCGACGTCGATCACATCTTTGACTCCAAACCCCACGCCAGCCAGGGCGTGCAGGGTCTGTCCGGAGCTTTGTGGCAACGGGCCGGCGGTTTCGGCCAAGTAAGCCCAGGCGCGGGTCCCGGCGTCCTGAGCCCTGCTTCTGGCCCATGCTTCTTGCGCGTTGAGCATTACTGAACCTTGATCTGCTTTTGACGGATCAATTGCGTCCAACGCTCGCTTTCGCTGGCTATGAAGGCCTGGAACTGTTCGGGCGTGCCGCCTGCGACCTCTCCGCCTTGTGACTCAACCACGCCGCGGTACTGCTTGTCTTGCAGGGCGCGGTTGATGTGTTCATTCAAGGTCTTGATGACTTCGGGCGGGGTGCCGGCGGGCGCGACGACGCCGAACCAGTTGGACACCACCATATCGGGCAAGCCAAGCTCTTTGAAGGTCGGCACGTTGGGCAGGCCGGGGACGCGCTTGGCGGATGCAAGCGCCAGGATCTTGATGCGCGGCGTGGCGCCGGTAGCGTGGGGCAGGAACAGGCTGGGCAATTCGATATAGAAGTCCACATTGCCTGCAATCAAATCGTTGACGGCAGGCGCGCCGCCCCGATACGGTACGTGGGTGGCATTGATGCCGGCCTGCTCCTTGAGCAGTTCGGTGGTCAAGTGTGATGCGCTGCCCGCACCCGTCGAGGCGTAATTCAGTTTTTCGGGGTTCGCCTTTGCATCTTGAATCAGCGCTGCCGGATTTGCGTATGGCGACTTGTCGTTCACGCCCAACGCCATAGGCCCCAGTTCGATAAGCGCCACGGGAGCCAGATCCCGTGCCGGATCGAAGGGCATCTCGTACAGCGCCTTGTTGACGGCCAGCGGTGCAAAATTGCCCAAACCGATGGTGTAGCCATCGGGTTTGGCCGTGGCAATCTGGCCGGTGCCAATGTTGCCGCTGGCGCCCGGCTTGTTGTCCACCACGACCGGCACGCCCAGCGAATCACTGAGTTTCTGGGCGAGTTGGCGCGAACGCGTATCCGAGCTGCCGCCAGCTGCATAGGGCACGATGAACTTGATCGCCTGGCTCGGATAGGCAGCTTGCGCCCAGGCATTGGCAGAAGCCAGGCACAGGCTGGTGGCGAAAGCGCTAGCCAGCAGTCTGATCGTTCCGGATGTCGCGCGCATAACTTTCCCCTGAGTTGGAAGGTGGGGATATCTCCCACCATTGATTGTCAGCGCATAGTAGGAAAGGCGTGATTAGGTTGTCTAATACCTTATTCTCTGAGTATTGATT
The DNA here is from genome assembly GCF_030864005.1 of Achromobacter seleniivolatilans. Taxonomy (NCBI): domain Bacteria; kingdom Pseudomonadati; phylum Pseudomonadota; class Betaproteobacteria; order Burkholderiales; family Alcaligenaceae; genus Achromobacter; species Achromobacter seleniivolatilans. The sequence continues at coordinate 4,510,009 of NZ_CP132976.1, read as the reverse complement.
CGTAGGAAAAATAAATGCTGATCGACAGCCGTTTGCTTCAGGTGTTTGCGGTGGTCGCCGAAGAGCTGCACTTCGGCCGTGCGGCGCAGCGGCTGCATTTGAGCCAGCCGCCCTTGAGCCAGAGCGTGCGCAAGCTGGAAGAAACATTGGGTGTGCAGCTGCTGGAACGAACTACCCGTACGGTCAGGTTGACGTCGGCCGGCGCCGAGCTGCAGCGCCGCATTCGGCTGATGGCCGTGGAGCACGAAGCCGCGGTCCGCTATGTGCGGCAGGCGGCCAAAGGCGATGCGGGCCAATTGACCATCGGACTGACGCCCAGCGCGGCCTATTCAAACGTGCCCCAGGCATTGTTCGTGTTCCGGAAGCGCTATCCGGGCGTGATGCTGGACCTGCAAGAAATGAACTCAAGCGACATGCCTGAAGCGCTGCATCAGCGGCGGTTGGACTTGGCGTTGTTGCGGCCTCCATTCGCAGATGCAGACCTGTCGCCAGTGCCGATCTATTCCGAGCCGATGGTGCTGGCGCTACGGCGCGACCATCCGCTGGCTGCCAAGCGTTGGGTGACGATGGCGCAGGTGCTGGATTTGCCGCTGGTGGGCTATGCGCGTGAACGCTCGCGCTATTTCAGTCAGGTGCTGCGCCAGATGATCGAAGCCGCGGGCAAGCCCGCCAACATCGTGCAAGAGAGCATGATTCCGACCATCCTGACGCTCGTCGAGGCAGGTTTTGGCGCTGCGGTTGTGCCGGCCTCGCTCGCGCGGATGCGCATGGACATTCTTGCGTATGTGGGTATCCGCGGACCGGGCGCTTTCCGCGCGGAGCTGGCCGCCGCGCGCCATCCAGATGATCCCAATCCGGCGATCGATGCCCTTCTGAGCATCATGCGTGAGATCAAGCAGCAGACTGCCTGAGTTGGGCGGGCGAGCCCCCTGCCATGTCACCTTACAACCGCAGCTCGCATGCGATCCAATCCAGCACGCTGCAGTGGGCTGGCAGTAAAGCCGCTGGCTCCGGTGACAACTATCTTCATACAACACGCTCCTGGCGCGACGGATAAGACGGGTAGTCGGTCAAACCCCGGGCGCCGCCGCCGAACAGCGTCGCGCGGTCATGCTCGGCCAGCGGCTCGTCGTTACGCAGACGATGCGGCAGGTCGGGGTTGGCGACGAACGGACGGCCAAAGGCAACCAGATCGGCCCAGCCGCTTTCCAGCGCTTCGCGTGCGCGCTCTGCGGTGTACTTGCCGGCGTAGATGAGCACGCCGGGATAGACGCGGCGCAGGGTTTGCTTGAAAGACAAGGGCATGTCCGGCGCGTCGTCCCAGTCGGCTTCGGCAATGTGGATATACCCGACGCCGATCTCGCCCAGGCGCTGGGCGGCGGCGGTATAGGTTTGCACCGGGTCCGCGTCCACGCAGCCGTTCAACGTGGTCAGCGGCGCCAGACGGATACCGACGCGGCCTGCGTCGCCGACCGCGTCGATCAACGCCCGCGCCACCTCGTCCAGAAAGCGAATGCGATTGTTCAGCGAGCCGCCGTATTCATCGGTGCGCGCATTGGCCTGCGAGTCCAGAAATTGATTGACCAGGTAGCCATTGGCCGCGTGCAGTTCCACGCCGTCAAAGCCGGCCGCCATGGCGTTGCGCGCTGCCTCTCGGTATTCCTCGACGATGCCCTTGATCTCGTTGATGGACAGCGCGCGCGGCGCCGACGCCTGCACGAAGTTCGGGCTGCCGTCTTCGTTTTCGATGAAGACGTTGACGCCGTCGGCCTGTATGGCAGAGGAAGACACGGGCTGGCGGCCGCCCAGCAGACTGGTGTGGCTCAAACGCCCCACATGCCACAGTTGGGCATAGATACGGCCTCCGGCTGCGTGAACGGCGTCAGTCACGCAGCGCCAGCCTGCCACTTGCCGAGGCGTGCACAGGCCCGGCGTGCCGGCGTAGCCCTTGCCCAAGGGTGAAATGTAGGTGCCTTCGCTGACGATCAAGCCGGCGCTGGCGCGTTGCGCGTAGTAGTGCGCCATCAACGCATTGGCCTCGTCGCCAGGCTGCGTCGCGCGCGAGCGCGTCATGGGGGGCATGACGATGCGGTTGGGCAGCGTCAGGGGGCCTAGCGCAAGCGGCTCAAACAAGGGATCGTGTGTCTTCATGGGGATGCTCTACGCGGGATTCAGTGGGGGCGCGCGTTAGTCGCTCTTGCGCAACGTAACGCGCCGTGATCATGGCCTTTACCCTTTAGTCCCAGGCGGCGGCCAAGCCGTCCGGGCTGACCTCACGGCCATTGCGTTCCAGCGTGGCGATCTGCGCCATGTCTGCGTCGCTTAAGCGCAGCTGCTGGGCGAGCAGGTTGCTGGCTAGATTCTCGCGTTTGGTTGACGAAGGGATGACGGAATAACCCAGTTGCAGCGCCCAGGCCAACGCGACTTGCGCGGGCGTGGCGTTGTGGCGTTCGGCAATCTGGCCGATGACCGGGTCCTTCAGCACCTTGCCGTAGGCCAAGGTCATGTAAGACGTGACGTGGATGCCCTGTTCCTTCAAGAACGACGTCAGTGCAGCGTTTTGCAGATACGGGCTGAGTTCAATCTGGTTGGTGGCGATTTGCTCACGGCCGACGGCGGCAATGGCTGCGCGGGTTTCGGCGATGGGGAAATTGGAAATGCCGATCTGACGCGTCAGGCCTTGGGCGCGGGCATCGGCCAGGGCCGTCATGAATTCCGCAACCGATACGCCGTTGCCGGGCGCCGGCCAGTGGATCAGTGTCAGATCTACGTAGTCCGTGCGCAGCTTGGCCAGGCTGGCCTTCAGGCTGGGCACGAGCTTGTCTTGAGCGTAGTTGGGCACCCAGATCTTGGTGGTCAAAAACAGGTCTTCACGCGCGACGCCCGATTCAGCGATGGCCTGGCCGACCTCGGCTTCGTTCTCGTAGATCTGGGCGGTGTCGATAGCGCGGTAGCCGACGTCCAGCGCATTGCGCACGGAATCAATGACGACCTGGCCTTGCAGGCGGAACGTGCCAACGCCAAATGCGGGAATGCTCATGTGAAACTCCTGGGGGATTCGTTGATACAGACAGGTAAAGTCTGGGAATGGATGTAGTGTGCCTGCCGGATACTTGCGGAAAAAGCCCAGTATCAGCGAAATACTTTTGATATAACGTCAAATATGAAAACCACACTCGACGAGATGCAGGTCTTTATCGCCATCGTCGACAGCGGCTCCATTACCGCTGCCGCCGACGTGCTGGGACAGACCATTTCCGCCACCAGCCGCAGCATGAGCCGGCTGGAAGAGAAGCTGCAAACCACGCTGATGCGCCGGACCACGCGCCGGCTGGAGCTGACCGAAGAAGGCAAGACTTACCTGGAGCAAGTGCGGCGGATCATCGCGTCGGTGGAAGAAACCGAAGAGCTGATGAACGTGCGGCGCAACCAGCCCGCCGGACTATTGCGCGTGGACGCCGCGTCTCCGTTCATGCTGCATGTGATTGCGCCGCTAGTGCCCGGTTACCGCAAGCGTTATCCGCAGGTGGAGCTTGAACTCAATAGCAACGAAGGCAACATCGATCTGCTGGAACGGCGTACCGATCTGGCCATACGCATCGGACGGCTGAAGGATTCGTCTTTGCACGCGGTGCCGCTGGGTCACAGCCGCGTGCGCGTGCTTGCCAGCCCTGCTTATCTGTCGGCGCACGGTACGCCCAAGCGCGTAGCGGATCTGGTCTCACACACGCTGTTGGGCTTTAGTCAGCTGGAATCGTTGAATGAATGGCCGCTGCTGGAAGCAGACGGGCAAGCCCTGCACATCAAACCGGATGTGCGCGCGGCAAGCGGCGAAACGTTGCGCCAGCTGGCGTTGAACGATGGGGGCATCGTTTGCCTGTCTGACTTCATGACACGCGGCGACCGTAAGTCGGGCGCCTTGCAGCAACTGCTGGTCAAGCAGACGCAAGACGTCCGGCAGCCGATTCACGCGGTGTACTACCGAAACACCGCGATCTCGTCGCGCATCAAATCGTTTATTGATTACGTCGTGGAGACGGTCGGGCCGCAGGGCTTCACGGAATAGCGCGAAAACGTATACTGCCCCCGTTTATTTTCATTGCCCTGGACACCTATGAGCATCTTCTCCCGTTTCTTTGGCCGCAAAGAAGAACCCACCGACGCGGCGGCGCTGTCGGCCAATCCGGCTATCGAGAATCCGTTGAGTTTGCAGGTGCTGTTTGCCGCGCCGCTCTCGATTGCCGAAGACACGCTGGCTGCCGCCCTGCGCGCCTATCATCCGTCCATGGACCGCGCGCGCGTCGAGATTGCGCCGGACATGCCCGAGATTCTGGGCCTGGCGGGTTGGGACAAGCATGTTGTGCGGCTGGTGGGCTTCAACGCGCCCTACCCCAAGGATGCGCTGGAAGCCTGCGTGGCGCCGGCCCACTATGCCCAGGCGGTCAAGGATGAAGTCCGCGGGCACGCCAGTCACATCATTCTGTATTACGCGGGCTTCGAGGAAGATCCGCTTGAGCAGTACGTGGCGATGGCCGCAGTGGCGGGCGCACTGACGGGTTTTCAAGCCATGGCGGTGCTGAACGAACATGCGCATACCTCGCTGCCGGCAGGCGTGTTCGACGCGGAATCGCTGGGTGAAGAAAGCCTGGACCTGCTGCGCACCTTGCCGCTGAACATGCTGTATTGCGGCTTTGTGAAATACGAAGTGGAAGGCGTGCAGGGCGTATGGATGCGCACGTATGGCGCCGACAAGTTCTCGCTGCCTGACTTCGCGGCGCTGGCCAGCGGCCATGATGAAGGTGAGTACTACTCCAATATCTTCAACAACATCATGGGTTATATGCTGGAGAGCGGCGCAGAGCTGGCCGCCGGGCACACCATGCAGATTGGCGAGAACGCGTTCATGAAGCTGCGCGACCCGGCCCAGGAAGAGTACTACCTGGATGGGCCGGGGGCGGTGCTGGTGGCCGAGATCATTACGTCCGACGAGATCAATACGCCGGAGTAGATGCCCGGCTTGTTGCTGGCCACAGGCGCATTGCCAGTGCGGCGGCTGCCGCGCCTGTCGCCACGACCGTCACGCCGGTCCAGCCCCAGTGGGCCAGCGCCAGGCTGCCCAAGGCGCCGCCCGCTGCCATGCCGATGAACACGCCTGTCATCAGGATGGCGTTGAGCCGGCTGCGGGCGGCGGGATCGATGCCGTAGACGATGCTCTGATGCGCAATCAGAGACGTCTGGATGCCCAGGTCGAAACCAATAGCGCTGCCGGCGATCAGCCAAAGCGCGGCATGCGCAGACAGGAAGGGCAGGAAGATCATGGCGGCAAAAGACACCATGGTCAGCCCTGCCCCCAGGCTGGCGACGGCCAGCGGACCTCGGGTGTCAGCCACTCGGCCTGCCAGCGGCGCGGCCAACGCGCCTGCTGCGCCAGCCAGGCCGAAGGCGCCGGCAGCGCCCGCGCCCAGATGGAACGGTTCGCCGTGCAACATCACTGCAAGCGTGGACCAGAACGCGCTAAAGCCCAGCGACAGCAGCCCTTGCGCCGTGGCGGCGCGGCGCAGGCTGGGGTGCTGACGCCACAGGGTCAGCAGCGAACCCAGCAAGTCGCGGTACGCCATCTGCGTTGACGGAACAAAACGCGGCAGGCCGCGCCACAGCGCTGCGCCGAGCGCCACGATGCTGACGGCGGCCGCAACAAACATCATGCGCCAGCCGAATTGTTCGGCCACGAACCCGCTGACCACTCGCGACAGCAGGATGCCCAGCAACAGGCCGGTCATGACGGTGCCGACGATTTTGCCGCGTTGTTCGGCGGGCGCCAGGTGGGCGGCGGCCGGCACGATGTCCTGCGCCAGGGTGGCCGACAAGCCGATGGCAAAGCTTGCCGCCAGCAGCAGGCCCACGGTGGAAGATACGCTGGCCAGCAACAGCGCCAGACTCAGCACGGCCGCCTTGATCAGAATGATGTGCTTGCGGTCATAACGATCGCCCAGCGGCGCCAGCATCAGAATGCCGAACGCATAACCCAGTTGAGTCAGGGTAGGAATCCAGCCCAGCGTTTCGCCGCTGGCGTGGAGATCTGCGCCCAGCACGCCCAGCATAGGTTGGCTGTAATAAAGGGACGCAACGCCCAGGCCAGCGCCGATGGCAAGAAGAAAGACCAGGCTGCGTGAAAGTGTCGTAGAGGAAGTCGGGGACATGATGGCTATCCGGTGGATCAGGTACGGGGCAGATTCTGTTCCTGCGACGTCCGCTTTGGTAGCCGGCCCAGGGGTACATCCGTTATACGATAGGCGTATGACCACCCCTGCCCAGACCGCCGCAGCCGGCACCGACCGCATGCTGCTGATCGAGACGTTCGTCCGCATCGTCGAGGCCGGCAGCTTGTCTGCCGCCGCCGCGCAAATGGGCGGCACGCAACCTACCGTGAGCCGCCGTCTGCAACTGCTGGAACGCACCATGGGCGTGCGCTTGCTGCAACGTTCCACCCATGCCATCCGGCTGACGGAAGACGGACAACGCTGCTATGAGCGCGCCAAGGAACTGATCGCCACCTGGCAATCGTTTGAAAGCGAAGTGCGGGGGGCGGACGACGAGCCGTATGGCACGCTGCGGGTGGTCGCGCCGCATGCCTTTGGACAGGATCAGTTTGTCGACCCGCTGGCCAGGTACTTGCAGCAGTATCCGAACATGCGCGTGGAGTGGCTGTTGCATGACCGGATGCCGGACCTGATCGCCGAGAATGTGGACTGCGCCATACGCGTGGGCGCCGTGACGGACCCTTCCGTGATCGCCGTAAAGCTGGGCGTAGTGCCGCGCATTGTCATTGCTTCACCGGATCTGCTGCGCGGAGAACCCGCGCCGCAACATCCGTCCGAACTGGCCCGGCTGCCGTGGCTGGCGCTGCGCACCTTTTATCGCACCGAAGTCAGCCTGACCCATTGCGAAACGGGCGAGACTGCGCGCTTTGGCATCCAGCCGCGCTTGTCCACTGATGGTCTGCATGCGTTGCGCAAGGCGGCGGTATTGGGTCTGGGCGTGGCGCTGGGCTCTGAGTGGGCCATGCAGGACGATCTGGCCGCAGGCCGGCTGGTGCACGTTGCGCCGCAATGGCGCGCCGACCCGCTGCCGGTATCCCTGGTGTACGCGCCGTCTCGTTTTCAACCGGCGCGTTTGCGGCGGTTTATCGAGATCATGCGCGAATATTTGCCGGTGGAATTGGGCGGGCCGGCTGACGCGGGTTTACTTCGCCGCTGACTCGTACACCAGCGTCGCCAGCGTCAGGTCTTCCAGCGCGCTGCCTACCGCTTTGAATACGGTGATTTCCTGGTCATTGCGCCGGCCGGGACGGGCGCCGGTAGTCAGCTGCTGCAAGGTGCCTTGGATGTCATCCAGGGTCAGCACGCCTGCATCGAAGGCCGACAGCAGATCGCCGGATTTGGTGGGCGCCTCGTCGGTATCCACGTAAACGGTAGTGCCGTCAAAGCAGGCCGTATCGGTTTCGCGCATCTCGGGTTTGAAGCTGCCGATCAGGTCCAGGTGCACGCCGGGGCGCAGCCAGGCGCCTTGGATCAGCGGCACAGTGGACAAGGTGGCGCAGCTTATGATGTCCGCCTGACGCGCAGCGCTTTCCAAATCCGTCACGGCCTGGGCGTCAAAGCCTTGCGCGCGTAGCTGCTCCGCCAATGCTTCGGCTCCTGCCGGACGCACGTTCCAGACCAGCACGCGCTCGATGGGGCGCACGGTGCGCATGGCTTGCGCGACCAGCCCCGCGATGCGGCCGGAACCGACGATCAGCAACGTGCTGGCGTCGGCGCGAGCCAGGTAGTCCGCGCCCAGCGCGGCGGCGCCTGCCGTGCGGTAGACGGTGACGATGTCGCCATCGACCTGCGCAATGGGTACGCCGGTGGTGGCGCTATACAGGTTGTAGGTCGCATGCAGCCCGGGCAGGCCCTGATGCGTGTTCTCGGGAAAGATGTTGATGATCTTCACGCCGAAGTACCCGCGGTCGCTCCAGGCCGGCATGATCAGCGTGGTGCCATGCGACGAGCCTGACTGGATGGCGTGGACATGCCGGGGCGGCACCGTTGCGCCGGCTTGAAAAGCTTCCCGCAACGCGGGAATGACGGCGTCAAAGGACAGCGCGTCCCGGGTTTGTTCTGTGTCGATAAAGCGCATCGGATGCGTACCTGCGTAGGGTCTGTCAATCAAAGGGCTTGGGGCAGTCTAGCAGCGCGGGTCCCACACCGCCCCGCGCCCGTTACAGACGGGCCCGCGCGGTCTATCAATCTTTGCGCAGGCGTCATAACGCCCCGTTATCGGATAGGCAATCAGCCGCCTCTGGAAAACCAATAAATCCATTGCATATCAATGCCTTGCGTAGTGATCGATGCGCGCCTGTGAAATGCCTGCATAGTGGATTTCCCTGGGTCCACGCGGCTCGGGCGCACTGGCATTCTTCGACCACCGTAAGCCCTCGGGCGCACCAAGAGAGGTTGTTTTATGCCGAGTTCCGTTCACCCCGCCCAAACACAGGCCGGTTCAGCCTGCTGCGTTGGCGGGCCGAATCCCGCGGACGGAGCCCGTCGCGCATGATCCGGCAACTACTCAACCGCTTGTACATCTCTTTGCCCGTCCTGCTGGGCGTAGTGGTGGTGTGCTTTGTGCTGCTGCAAGTGGCCCCAGCCGACCCCGCCGCGGTCATCGCGGGCCCCACCGCAACGGCTGATGAACTGGCGCAGGTCCGTCAGGAGCTGGGCCTGGATAAGCCGCTGTTGGTTCAGCTGACGGGCTATATGTGGCGTCTGGCTCATCTGGATCTGGGCCGCTCGATGATTTCCAACGTGCCCGTGATCGACGAGATCGGCAGCACGATCGGCGCCACCGTGGAACTGATGCTGGCCAGTGTGATCTGGTCGATACCGCTGGCGATTCTGCTGGGCACGCTGGCTGCCTACCGCCGCGGCAAGCTGATTGACCGCTTTGTCATGACCTTGTCCGTGGTCGGCGTGTCATTGCCGGTGTTTTGGGTGGGCTTGCTGCTGGTGCAACACGTCGGGGGCGCGGGCATCCTGCCTTACATCGGCCGCAACGGCCCCTTGTGGACGCTGGCCGGCCTGGAATCCGTGGCCCTGCCCGCGTTGACGCTGGGGTCTGTCTTGATCGGCCCGGTTGCGCGCATTACGCGCACTGCCGTGATCGAAACACTGAGCGGTGACTACGTGCGCACGGCGCGTGCCAAGGGCGCGGGCGAAAGCCGGGTCGTATTGCGCCATGCGCTGCGCAATGCCTTGCTGCCCATCGTGACGCTGGTGGGCCTGCAAGTGGGCAACCTGCTGGGCGGCGCGGTGGTCACCGAACAGATCTACTCCTGGCCCGGTGTCGGCCGCATGGCGGTCGGCGCCATCTTTGCGGGCGACTTCCCGCTGGCCCAAGGCGCGATCCTCGTCACTGCGCTGGGGTTCATCATCATCAACCTGATCGTGGATCTGCTCTACGGCTATCTGGACCCGCGAGGACACAAATCATGAGCGCAGGGTCGACTTCATCCATGGGCGGCCTGCCGCCCCAAGCCATGGCGACGCCGCTGGCGCGCATCGCATCGCGGCTGCGCCGCGACCCTATCCTGCTGCTGTCTCTGCTGGCAGTGATCGTGATTGTGCTGACGGCGGTGTTTGCGCCGTGGCTGGCGCCGCACGATCCCTATTCCACCAATATGTCCATTGCGCGCAAGCTGCCGGGCTGGATGTCGTCGGACGGCATCACCTACCTGCTGGGCACGGACGTGCAAGGCCGCGACATCCTGTCACGCATCATTTACGGCATCCGCGCCACCTTGATGCTGAGTGTGCTGGCTGTGATCGGCGGTTCGGGTATCGGCGCCATCCTGGGCATTCTGGCGGCGTACTACCGTCCGCTGGAAGGCGTGATCATGCGCGTCGTGGACGTGCTGCTGTCGTTTCCGGCGATTCTTTTCGGCTTGAGCCTGTCGGCCCTGCTTGGCCCCGGCACCTTGGCGATGGTGCTGGCCTTGGGTGTCTCTGCCATTCCCGGCATGGCGCGCATCGCCCGCGGCTCGGCCATGGTGGTGATGAAGCAGGAATACATGGAAGCCGGCCACGCCATGGGTTTTGGCAACTTTTATCTGATCACGCGCTACCTGCTGCCGAACTGCTCATCGATGCTGATGATCTACGCCACCTTGCAGCTGGGTCACACGATTTTGCTGGGTTCGGTGCTGTCGTTCCTGGGTTTGGGCCCGCAGCCGCCGTTCGCGGAATTGGGCAGCATGGCCGCCGATGGCCGCAAGTTCCTGCAGATCTTCCCGCACATATCCACCATTCCTACGATGACGATTTTCTTCATCGTGCTGGCCTTCAATTTGCTGGGCGACAGCCTGCGCGATGCGCTGGACCCCAAGCTGCGTTTCTGAATCGCGCCTGACCACACAACACACCACAACGGGGAAACCACCATCATGAAGCTCATCAAAGGCCTGGCCGTTGCGCCCTTGGCGCTGACCTGCCTGCTGGCCGCGCCGACGCATGCCGTTGCGCAGTCTGACAAGACCGTGCTGATTCTGCGCGAACTGGACACCGACAAATACGATCCGCATCGCACCACCGCGCGTGGCGCGGCGGAAGTGCTGTTCATGGCGGCCGACACCATGGTCGGCCTGGACTACGACATGAAGACGCCAGTGCCCGCGCTGGCCAAGAGCTGGACGGTGTCGCCGGACGGGCTGACCTACACCTTTGCATTGCGCGACAACGTCACGTTCTGCAGCGGCAAGAAGATGACGGCCAAAGATGTCGTGGCCAGCTACGAGCGTTGGTTGAACCCCGAGACCAAGGGCCTGGAGCGCTGGCGCGCAGGGCCTGTGGACAGCATCACGGCGCCTGATGACGTAACCGTGGTCTACAAGCTGAAGAAGCCCTACAACGAGCTGCTGCAACAGATGGCGCATTACATGCACTCGGTCATCAATATCGACCAGGTCAAAGCGCTGGGCCAGGATTATGGCGTGAAGGCGTTTGACGGCACCGGCCCGTACTGCTTCCAAAGCTGGACGCCGCGCAACGAAGTCGTGCTGACCAAGCACGCGGGCTACAACTGGGGCCCGTCGATCTACAAGGACTCCACGCCCAAGGTCGATAAGATCATCTGGAAGATCGTGCCGGAAGAAAGCACCCGTCTGACCGCGCTGCAAAGCGGGCAAGCGGACCTGTCGCGCTATTTGCCGCAGTGGTCCATCAAGGATCTGAAGGCGGACAAGCGCTTGTTCGTCAGCAAGGCGGACCCGTTCTACTGGACGTTCTTTTTGGGCTTCAAGATCGATAAGCCCATGCTGACCGACGTGAACGTGCGCCGCGCCATCAATCTGGCCATCAATCGCAAGGCATTGACGGAAGCGATTACGTTTGGTGAAGCCACGCCGGCTACCGGCATGCTGGCTACCAGCACGCCCGCAGGCAGCAATGACGCCTACCGCTACGATCCTGCCGCTGCCAACAAGCTGTTGGACGAAGCGGGCTGGAAGAAGCAGTCGGACGGCTTCCGCTACAAAGACGGCCAGAAGCTGTCGCTGCTGCACTACGGCATCACCGGCTACTGGAAAGACATCATGGAAGCCGTGCAAGGCGACATGAAGAAGGTGGGTGTGGACCTGCGCGTGCAGCTGTTTGATTCCACGTCGGCCTGGGGCAAGCTTGCCACGCAAGAGTTCGATGAATTCAGCATGAGCTTTGGCTACATGAGCACGGGTGAAGCGCTGAACAGCTACTTCCTGTCCAGCAGCATCCCCACGCCAAACCGCATGAACTGGAAGGATGCCGACACCGACAAGTGGCTGGCCGAAGGCGGCGAGGCGCTGGACCCCAAAGAAGGCGACGTGATCCTGTCCAAGGCGCTGACCAAGATTTCCGACGGCGCCGCATGGATTCCGCTGTACCACGACTCGCTGTACCTGGTGGGCGGCCAGCGCATGAAACCCATGCGCGCGCACGGCATCTTTGGCGCGGCGGCCTACAAGGGCCTGGACATCGAATTGAAGTAAGCGACGACACGGCGGCGCGGCCCTTGCCGCGCCGCCGCTACACCTTTTTTATGCAGCACAGAGAGCCTTCCGTGAGCGATACCAATCAAACCCGCATCACCCATTTCAAGAACCTGTCCACGCTCGTGGCATGGGACGCGGAACTGGGTTCGCACGTCTATATAGCAAACGCTGACCTGGTGATGCGCGGCAACACCGTTATCCACGCTGGCACGGGCTACACGGGTTCGGCCGATAGCGTCGTTGACGGCAGCGGCCTGATGGCGATGCCCGGGCTGGTCAACGTGCATACCCACCCCTCATCTGAACCCGGCAACCGCGGCCTGTTGGAAGAATTGGGCAGCGATAAGCTGGGCCAGAGTTCGCTGTACGAATACATGCCGGTGTTCCGCATGGGCATCGAAACCGCGCAGTACGCCAATCAGGTCGCCGTATCCGAGATGTTGTTGAGCGGCGTGACCACCTTTGTGGATATGTCCTTGCCGCGTCCGGGTTGGGCCGATGTGGTGGCTGGCACCGGCATCCGCGGCGTGTTGGGTCCCATGTTCCGTTCAGCAGCATGGCGCACAACGGACGGCCATTCCGTGGAATACACCTGGGACGAGGCCGCCGCCACAAAATCGTTCGAAGCTGCGCTGGACGTGGTGGACAGCGCCATCAACCATCCCAGCGGACGCCTCAGCGCCATGCTGTGCCCGTCGCAAGTGGACACCTGCTCGCCAGAACTGTTGAAAGAAGCGCAAGCTGCCGCGCGCCGCCTGGGCATTCCGATGCAGATCCATGCGGCCCAAAGCGTGGTGGAGTTCTCCGAGATGACGCGCCGCCACGGCCGCACGCCGATTGAATGGCTGGACGATCAAGGCCTGCTGGACCCCGACCTGATCATTGGCCATGGCATTTTCCTGAATGATCACCGCACGCTGTACTGGCCGCATGCCGACGACTTTGGTCTGCTGCAACGCTCTGGCGCGCACGTGGCGCACTGTCCCACCGTGTTCGTGCGGCGGGGCATTGCGCTGAGTTTTCTGGGCCGCTATCTGCGCGCCGGCATCAACGTAGGTCTGGGCACGGATACCTTCCCGCACAACATGCTGGATGAAATGCGGCTGGCTTGTTATGTGGCCCGTTTGCAGGCCGGGCACTTCCGCGCAGCTTCCACTGAAGAAGTCTTCAATGCCGCAACCGTCAACGGCGCCAGGATGCTGGGCCGCGAAGACATCGGGCGCATCACGGTGGGCGGCAAAGCCGACTTCTCGCTGGTGGACCTGTCGCACCCCTATATGCGCCCCGGCCGCGAGCCGCTGCGCAGCCTGATCTATTCCGCTGGCGACCGCGCTATCAAGGATGTGTATGTGGATGGCGCGCAAGTCGTGCAGAACGGCAAGCTGCTGACCATCGATATCGAGCGCTGCATGCAGGAAGTGGAGCGCGCCCAGGCGCAGACGATCGCCACGGTGTCGCAGCGCGACTATGCCGGCCGCAGCATCGACGCCATGTCGCCGCGCGTATTTCCCAGCCGCGCGTAACGGAGAGCTTTGATGAGCGAGACACTGCTGGCGGTTCAAGGGTTGTGCGTGGAGTTTGGCGCGCGCGCCAAACCCTATCGCGCCGTAAAGTCGCTGGACTTCACCATCGGGCGCGGCGAAACGGTGGCGCTGGTGGGCGAGTCGGGCTCCGGAAAATCGGTGACGGCGCTGTCTCTGCTGCGCCTGATCGAACGCGCAGGCGGCCGTATTGCAGCGGGCGCCGCCCGCTTCGTGCCGCGCGACGGCAAGGAAGTGGATCTGTTCGCCCTGGAAGAATCGGCGTTGCGCCGCATCCGCGGCAACGAGATCTCGATGATTTTCCAGGAGCCCATGACGTCGCTGAACCCGGTCATGACCGTGGGCGACCAATTGGCCGAAGTCTATTTGCTGCATCAGGATATCTCGCGCGAACAGGCCTGGGCCAAAGCCGAAGCCATGCTGGTGGCGGTGAAGATGTCTGAGCCCGCCCGGCGTATGACGCAATACCCTGGCGACCTGTCAGGCGGCATGCGTCAGCGCGTGATGATCGCCATGGCACTGGCCTGCCGTCCGCAATTGCTCATCGCGGATGAACCGACCACCGCGCTGGATGTCACGGTGCAGGCAGAAATCATCGACCTGATCCGAGACCTGCAACGCGAAGTCGGCATGGCCGTCTTGTTCATCACGCACGATATGGGCGTGGTGGCCGAGATTGCCGATCGCGTCGTGGTGATGCGCCATGGCGACAAGATCGAAGAGAACGCCACGGTGGCGTTGTTCGACGCGCCGCAACAGACTTACACGCGTGACTTGCTGGCCGCTGTGCCCAAGCTGGGCGACGGGTCTCCCGACGAAGCGGCCGTGTTTGACAGGCCGACAGTGCTGGAAGTCAGCGGCCTGGCCAAGCGCTTTCCCGTGAAGGCGGGGGCGTTTGGCAAGGTGGTGGCCAATGTGCATGCGGTTGAAGGCGTGTCGTTCAATTTGCGCGCGGGCGAGACGCTGGCGCTGGTGGGCGAGTCCGGGTCAGGCAAGTCGACCACGGGCCGCTTGCTGATGAAGCTGGTGCAGCCTACGGAAGGATCGATCCGCCTGGTGGGGCAGGATGTGACGCATATGTCGCCTGACAAGATGCGAGACATGCGGCGTCACATCCAGATGATTTTTCAGGACCCGTATGCGTCGTTGAATCCGCGTCTGCATGCCTGGGATCTGGTCAGTGAACCGCTGAAGGTGCACGGCGGCTACACGCGAGAGCAACGCCGCGAACGGGCGGCGCAGTTGCTGGAACGCGTCAACCTGCCGCGTGAGTTTCTGGACCGGTACGCGCACCAGTTCTCTGGAGGCCAGCGTCAACGCCTGTGCATCGCCCGCGCGCTGTCGGTGAATCCGAAGATCATTGTGGCGGACGAGCCCGTGTCCGCGCTGGATGTATCCGTGCAGGCGCGCGTGATCGAGCTGATGAAGGAATTGCAGGCCGAAATGGGCCTGTCATACCTGTTTATCTCGCACGACATGGCCGTCGTGGAAAAGGTCAGCCACCGTGTCGCCGTGATGTACATGGGGCAGATTGTCGAGATGGGTCCCACGCAGGAGGTGCTGCACCGCCCGCGCCATCCGTACACGCAACGGCTGCTGTCGGCGGTGCCGATTCCTGATCCGGCCCGCCGTCAGCAGCGCACTGTGCGCGCTGCGCGGGATATTCCCAGCCCGATTCGCAAAGTGGGAGACAACCCGCAGGTGGCGCAATTGGTCCAGGTTGCTGCAGGACATTTTGTGCAGCAAGGAACCTGACGGGCTGGGGGTAGCGGGCGCCCCTAGCCGCCCCGCCCAAACAGCCGGCCCGCTGCCATCGCCACCGCCGCCTGCGTCGGTTCCACTACCGGCAGGCGGCATTCGTCTTCCAACCGCTTGCGCAAGTCCGCCATGCCGGCGCAGCCCATGATCAGCACATCGGCGCCGTGCACGTCGCGCAGCGTCTTGCCGACCGTCACCATACGCTGGAACGCCAGTTCGGCGTCGGCCAGGTCGCTCACTTTCATATCCAGGGCCAATTCACCGCAGATACGTTCTGCCACGCCCATTGCGCGGAAGTAGCGCAAGTGACGCGGGATGGATGCGCCGGCGATGGCGATCACACCGATGCGGGTGGCCATGCTCATGGCCGTCAATACCGAGCACTCGCCGATGCCCAGGACGGGCGCTGACACCAGATCACGCAGTCCGTGCAGGCCCGGATCGCTAAAGCAGGCCACCACGAAAGCATCGGTCGTGGCAGCTTCGCGCAAAAATAGTTGCGCCATGGGCGCGATGCTGGCGTCAGCTTCAGCCTGCGTCTGAATGCCGGCGGGGCCATCGGCGGACGTCAGAAAGCGGAATTCCAAGGGAAGGCGCTGGAAAGGAGCGACGGCGCGCTCAATCGCTTCGGTGACCTTGATCAGTGAATTCGGGTTTACGAGAGTGATGCGGGCGTTGGACACGATTGAGTAGAATCCCTTGATAAGTAGTGGTGGACAGGCGCCAGGCGCACATCGCTCAGGTCAACAGGAAAGAAAGCAGCATGTCGGAATTACCCGGAAAGGTCCGGTCTGGGCCGTTGAACCTGCGGCAGATCGAGGTGTTTCACTCCATCATGATCACGGGATCGCTCAGTGCCGCAGGCCGGTTGCTGCACGTGACGCAGCCCGCCATCAGCCGCGTGCTGGCGTCGATCGAGCTGCGCTTGGGTTATGCGCTGTTTGAGCGGTTCAAAGGCCGCCTGCATCCCACCAAAGAAGCGCGCAAACTTTTCCAGGAAGTGGAATCCATTCAGGCGGGCGTCAACCGCCTGAATGACATGGCCGCGGGTCTGGCGGGGCATGGCGGGGGACTGGTCAGCGTGGTGTCCAGCCCCAGTTTTGGCGAATGGCTGATTCCAGCTGCGACCGCGAAATTCTGCGCCCGCAATCCGGGCGTGCGTATTCGCTACCGGCCGCTGGGCATGGACGCGCTGCTGCCCCAATTGCTGTTGGGGCACGCGGATATCGCTATCTCCACCTTCAAGCCCGAGCACCCCAATCTGATCACCAGCGAATTGGCGCAGGGCGAGATTGTTTGCGTGTTGCCGGCGGGCCACCGGCTGGCCCGGGAAAGTGTGATCGAACCGGCCATGCTGGCGGGCGAGATGCTGGTGGGTTATGGCCGCGATACGCCCTTGGGCGAAACCCTGTTTGCCTATTGGGCGAAGCTGGGGCAAGAGTTCGACCCGGCCATCGAGGTGCGCTCGTCCCAGACGGCGTGCTCGTTCGTGCGCCAAGGCGTGGGTGTGGCCCTGGTGGATTCTTATGGCCTCACGGACGCGCTGATGCACGGCATCGTGGTGCGCCGTATCGAGCCAGCGATTGCGCTGTCGGTGCACGTCTCTCATTCCCGGATTGAACCTCCGCCATCCATTGCCAAGGCGTTCCTGAACCAGTTTTCCCAGATCGTCAAAAAAGAATTGCCTGCGATGACGCAGGCAATTATCAACCGGGCTTAGACCACTTCCGGCACGGGCAGCGGTTCGCCGGCGCCTGTGCGTTCGGTGATCAGCTTGTAGTGATGCGGGCTGCGGTGCTTGGCGAAGTTAAAGACGTGGTCGCGGAAGGTCTGGCCCATGCCCAGATCAATGCGCGCCGTGATCACTTCGTCTTCTTCGCCGCTTGCGCGCGCCACGATCTCACCTGACGGCGCCACGATCATCGAGCTGCCAATCATGTGGTGGCCGTCTTCATGGCCGCACTTGGCGGCGGCGCCAACCCATACCGCGTTCTGGTAGGCGCTGGCCTGCAGGACGATCTCGTGAGTGGTGGTGCGCCAGTGCGCGGGTTCGTCCCAATGGATGTTCAAGGACGGCGTGTTGTAGCCCAGTACGATCAGTTCGGCGCTTTGCAGCGACATGACGCGATAGGTCTCAGGCCAGCGGCGATCATTGCACAGGCACATGCCGATCTTCACGTCATTGGTTTCCCACACGCCAAAGCCCAGGTCGCCCACTTCAAAGAACTTCTTTTCCAAGTGCTGGAACGGTGCGTCGATCTTGTGGTCGGAGTGTCCCGGCAGATGAATCTTGCGATACTTGCCGATGATCTTTGCGCTGCGATCGACCAGGATGGCGGTGTTGAACTGGCGGCCTTCGGGCGTCAGTTCGGCATAGCCCAGATAGAAGCCGATGCCCAGTTCGCGCGCCGTGTCGAACAGCGGCTGCACGTCGGCGTTCGGCATGGTCTTTTCAAAATAGCGGTCCACGGCCTCCGCGTCTTCCATCCAGTAGCGCGGAAAGAAGGTGGTCAGCGCCAGCTCGGGGAACACGACGAATTCCGCCTTGCGGGCGGCGGCCTCGCGCATCATGTCGACCAGGCGGCGGACGACAACCGCGCGGGTGTCGGCCAGGTTCACGGCGCCCATCTGGGCGACCGCCAGGCCCATTTTGCGGGAGGGGGATGCGTTACTCACGATGTCAATCTCCAGATGTTCTTATCGCTGTGGATTAAGTGCTTGGCGCCGGATTACGGCTCGATCACGTTCGGAAAAATCTTGCGCAGCAAGGCGGCGCGCGGCGAGATCTCGCGCGTTTTCTGCAGCGGGGCCGGCAGGCCGCGCGCAATGAATCGGCCGCGGCCGCGTTCGGCGTGCAACGCGCCGTCGTCCACGATGACCTCGCCGCGGCTGATCACGGTGGTGGGCCAGCCTGTTACCTGGCGGCCTTCGTACGGCGTGTAGCCCACGTTGTCGTGCAGGCGGTCTGCGGACAGCGTGACGACGCGCTCGGGGTCCCAGATGGCGATGTCGGCATCCGCGCCGACGGAAATCGTGCCCTTCTTCGGGTACAGGCCATACATGCGGGCATGGTTGGTGGACGTGAGTGCCACGAACTGCTGCAAGGTCAGGCGGCCTGTGCGCACGCCTTCCGAGAACAGCAGCGGCATGCGCACTTCCAGGCCGGGCAGGCCGTTGGCGATCTGCTTGAACGTGGTGGCGTCGCCCGCAGGCAGCTTGCCGGATTCGTCGTAGCGGTACGGCGCGTGGTCGGACGACAGCAGCGCCAGCGTGCCGCTGTCCAGGCTTTGCCACAACGCCTGTTGCGACACCGGGTCACGCGGCGGCGGGCTGCAGCAGAACTTGGCGCCTTCGACGCCAGGGATATCGATGTCTTCCGCCGTCAGCAGCAGGTAGTGCGGGCAGGTTTCGCCGTACACGGGCGCGCCCAGGGTCTGCGCGGCATGAATGGCCTGCGCGCCGCCTTGCGTGGAGACGTGCACGATCAGCACAGGCACTTCCAGCACGGCCGCCAGGCTGATGGCGCGTTGCGTTGCTTCGTTCTCGGCGATGGGATCGTGGCTGACCGCGTGATACTTCGGCGCGGTAAGGCCGGCCGCCAGCAGATGCCGCGCAATCCAGCTGATGACGTCATTGTTTTCGGCATGCACCATGGGCAGCGCGCCTTCACGCGCGGCAATCGCGAACACGTCCAGCAGCTGTTTGTCGTCCAGCTTGAGCTTGTCGTAGGTCATGAAGACCTTGAACGACGTGATGCCCGCGCGGATGAGCTCGGGCAGATCGTGATTCAGCGTTTGCGGCGTGGGGTCGGAAATGATCAGGTGGTAGCTGAAGTCGATCACCGATTTCGCGGCCGCCGATGCGGCGTATTCATCCGCGACCTGGCGCAGCGACTGCCCGCGATGCTGCGCCGCGAAGGGCACGATGGTGGTGTTGCCGCCGTGGGCCGCGGACACGGACGCGCTGTACCAATCGTCGGCGCACAGCACGCCCATGCTGGACAACTGCTCAACGTGACAGTGGCTGTCGATGCCGCCAGGCATGACCAGCCGGCCGGTTGCGTCGATTGCGCGTCTGCCAGCAGGAAGTTTGGCCGCGACGGCGGCAATGACGCCGCCTGCGATGCCGATGTCGCCAATGAAATCGGCATCCGCCGTGACGATGCGGCCGTTGTGCAGAGTCAGATCGAAGTCGGTCATGAGGGGTCTGGACGCAAGGGTTGCTTGCCGCATGACGCAAAAAGCGTGCGCGGCTGAAGATGCAAGCATGCATGCGTCAGACGAAATCCGATACGGCGCGATGGCGCGGCGGGGCGGCCCGCAAGGCGCCCGGGATTGAGCGCTAAGACACTGATTACAAGGACTATTTAATGGCGGCCGGGTATGTGACCCGGTGGCACGCATAACGCTGGATCATGGACGCTATGCAAAGTTTTATATCGGGTTTCCCCGCGCAAACGGCGCAAAAGCCCGCAACTAGAACGCCTTGAACGTCTTTAGATGGATGCTGGTTTCCGTGGCAGAGATGCCCTTGAGCGTGCGCAGCCGGTCCAGTACGTCAGAGAGTTGTTCGATCGTGGGCACGCGCAATTCGGCCAGCAGGTCCCATCGGCCGTTGGTGTCGTGCAGCCCTGCCACGCTGGGCTCGCCCATCAGCAGATTCACGATCTTGCGGGTTTCGTGGCCTTCAACGGCGATGCTCATCCACGCGACGATATCTTCGGTTTCGACTTCCGGACGCAGCCGCACGGTGTAGCCCACGATGATGCCGCGGTCTTCCAATTTTTGAATGCGGTTGTCGATGGTGCCGCGCGAGACATCAAGCTTTTTGGCTAGGGTCGCGACAGAGAGTCGGGCATTGGCGCGTAAGAGGCCAAGCAGGTTCTGATCTAAGGTGTCCATTGTGAAAAGTGCTATTTTTGGCTGTCACAATGCCAGAATCTTAGCGTTTCGTGTGGATTGTTGTCACTATGAATTGGTTTGGCCATCCCCCAGAATTTCTGTTCCATAACAACTGGGGAAAAATATGACGACTCTGCTGACGACTTCGGACGTAGCAAAAATTGTGGCCTTGCAAGGCCCCCGCAAGGTTTTTACCGACCTGCTGGACTATGTGCTGGCGGACTTTCTGCGATGGCAGGAATTCGATAAATGCGCCCGTGTAGCCAGCCATTCCGCCACCGGCGTCATTGAATTGATGCCCACCGCCGACAACGAGCTCTACAGCTTCAAGTTCGTAAACGGCCACCCCGACAATCCCCAGGCAGGTTTGTCCACCGTGATGGCTTTCGGCGCCCTGGCGCATGTCAGCACGGGCGAACCGTTGCTGATCAGCGAACTGACGCTGACCACCGCCTTGCGCACCGCCGTCACTTCAGCGCTGGCCGCCCGCGCATTGGCCCGGCCGGACTCGCGTTCCATGGCCTTGATTGGCAATGGCGCACAGGCGGAATTCCAGGCGCTGGCCTTCCACTACATCCTGGGTATCGACACCTTGCACGTCTACGACGTTGATCCCGACGCCACGAGCAAGCTGGAAAGCAACCTGGCATCTGTCGTGCCCGGCTTGCGCATCGTGCGCTTTGCCAGCACGGCGCAGGCGGTCAAGGGTGTGGATATCGTGACCACGGTCACGGCGGACAAGGCTTACGCCACCATTCTTACCGGCGACATGATTGAACCCGGCATGCACATCAATGCGCTGGGCGGCGATTGCCCGGGCAAGACGGAACTGCATGCAGACGTGCTGCGCGCGGGCCCGGTGTTTGTGGAATACGAACCGCAGACGCGGATCGAAGGCGATTTGCAGCAAATGCCGGCGGACTTCGCGGTGACGGAGTTGTGGCGCGTCCTGACCGGCCAAAGCGCCGGACGCCAACGGCCTGATGAGGTCACGATTTTCGATTCGGTTGGATTTGCGTTGGAAGATTTCTCGGCGTTGCGGTGGCTGCGCGATAGTGCTGTCAAGCATGACATCGGCATCCGCATTGAAGTCGCGCCGCAGTTGCAAGACCCCAAGAACCTGTTCAATGTGGTGCGCATGGCCCGTAACGGCCAATCCGCTCTGGTGCAGAGTTAAGAGGCCGGCGAAATTCGCCAAAAAGAGACGCCCATCCCGCCGGATGGGCGTTTTCGTTTCGAAGAAAGACGTGTTGCTGTTACATTGCCTTACGCGCTTGGGGTGAATCCTCGGTTCTCCGTCCGAAGCGCCGTCAGTGTCCACCTCCTTCCCGATGTCACGTATCCGAATTTCGGCTGTAGTCTTGATGATGTCGGCGCTAGGTTTCCTGGCGGGGTTGGCAGCAGGACGCCTGATTGAACTGCACCAGGCCGACGACCGGCTGGCCCGGCATAACTCGCGTCTCTTGGCCCATTCCATTCGTGTGGCCCAAGAGAGCCAACGCCTGATCGCTGCCGCCACGCACAGCGCTGACCAGTGTTCAGAGTCCGACATTGCGACCCTGCGGGTGCTGTTGTTCAACGCCACCTTTCTGCGCGATATCGGCCGGCTCCGTGACGGCATGCTGGTGTGCTCGGCGGCTTGGGGGGTACTGTCCTGGCCGCATGACATGCCGCCTGAAACTTTCACTACGCGTAGCGGCGTGAAACTCTGGGTGGGGGCGGCCAATATCATTGACCGCCGGATCATCGGAGACATGGCCGCACGTGGCGATGTGGTGGTGTTCACGGCGCCCGGCGCATTCGATGGCTTTCCAGAGGCCGGTTCTGGCATTGATGCCAAGGTGTTGACTAGCGATGGCGCGCACGTCTTCCGGCGTTTTGGCCGGACGGATGGTCTGGAGCTGTTCTTGGGCGAAAGCCCCTCGGCGCATAGCCTGCGAGCCGAACGTGTCATCAGCGAATGCGCCGCGCCCGGCACATTCGACATGTGCGCCGTGTCCCGGGTCCAGTCTCAAGACTGGTTTCTGTTGCCGGCATTGACTCTTGCGTTGACCGGCGCGCTGGCCGGTGGCTTGCTCGCCGGTTTGTGCGTGCTGTGGCGCCAGCAATCAAAAAGCGAACGTGCCGCGTTGCGCAAGGCCATCCGCTCTGGCGATATTCAGGTCCGCTATCAGCCCCTGCGGGACCTGGCGACGCGCCGCCTGGCCGGCGTCGAGGCGTTGGCGCGCTGGCGCGCGCGCGACGGCGAAGCCGTGCCGCCGACGGTGTTTGTGCCCTTGGCGGAAGAGATGGGCCTGGGCCGCAGCCTGTCACGCCTGGTGACCACGCAAGCCTTGCGCGACCTGAGTGCCCGCTTGCGCGCCGCTTCCGCGTTTTACGTCAGCATCAACGTGTCGGCAGCCGACTTGCAAGATGATGCGTACGCCGATTTTCTGTTGCGCTCAGTGAACGAACAAGGCATAGCGCCGCAACGTGTCGCGTTGGAAATCACCGAGGGGTCGCCGCTGTCCGATAGCCATGTTCTGGCCATGATCAGAACGCTGCGCCGGCAGGGCTTCATGATCTTCATCGACGACTTCGGCACTGGCAATTCCAACCTGAATTATCTGGCCGAAATGCAGGCCGATGCGATCAAGCTGGACCGCCGGTTCACACAAGCGATCGGAGCCGAACAGGCGGGCACGTTAATCATCGATCACGTCATCGATATCTCGCGCGAGCTGGGTATCGGGCTGATCGTGGAAGGAATAGAAACAGAAGCGCAGGCGCAGTATCTGTCGGCGCGCCAACCCGCGACGATAGGCCAGGGCTGGTTGCTGGGGCGGGCGGTGGCAGCGGACGAGATTCCGCTGGTTTAGCGGCATTTTCGGGCCTCGTATACTGGCCCCTTTTAGTCGCCCCAAGGACCTGCCCTGATGACGCACACCGCCGGTGATATCCAACGTAACGTGCGAGCACGATGACGCGCGGCCTGATGACCGCCGCGTTGGTGTCTGCGTGTGCGGCGCTCTGGACTGGCGCGGGTGTGGCGGCGGACGTTGCAGTTGCTCAAGCGGACACAGCAGCGGACACAGCAGCGGACACAGCATCTTCTTTGGCGGCTGACGCGCCGGCATCCGCAGAAGCGCAAATCGCGATTTTCGACAAACGTGGCGCCAGCCAGGACGCTATTTCGCAATTGCTCACGATGGCGATCCGAGAAGGCGCGGCCGCCGGCGAGTCTGCCGAGGTGTCCCGTTTGCAGGAACGGGTCTACGCGCAAGGCAATGCCTACCCCGGGCAATGGAACCGCGATGGCGCCGCGCGCCGTTTGGACTATGTTCTGGCGGATATGAGCCTGCCGCTGTCAGTGGGCGGCTGGGCGAATGGGAGAGTGCCGCCCGATCAGATGGTGTTCTGGGTGGTGGACCGGGGCAGCAGCCGCTCAATTCTGCGCGCGCCATTGCCCGCAAATGCCGGGAAGAGCGGCGCGGGAAACTTTGCGGAAATGCTGGCCTGGTAACTGTGGCGTACCACCCTATTCACCTAAGCTAGGAGCACGATGGGCTTTGCGCATTTCATCTTGATCGCGGTGGTGTTCGTGGGAATGGTGGCGGGTTTCATCGCGTTGTGCGCGCTGGCTATGCACATCATTGAGACGGCGTGCAATCGTCTGTTGCCGAAGGCGCGCGCAGAACGCTGGGTCTCGCGTGCCACGGGAGCGGTGGTTGTGGTCGCCTTGCTGTCGTTCGTGACGCTGTTGATTACGACGGTTGTCCGCTTGCCGGACGAGGCCGAGCTCCGCGTGTTGCTATCCAAGGCCGTCACCTACGAGTCCAGCCGCATCCGCATTGACTTGAACGATGCGAGCGAACAAGAGCGTCAGGACCTGATTCAGCTCTTGACGCCCATGATGCAGGAGCAGGCGCTGGAAGTGCGCTATCGGGTGGCGTCCCGGCATCGCAGTTATTGGGTCAAGGCAACCCTGCCGACGTACTACCGAGTGTCCGAAGACAGCTTGGAGATCGCGACTGGCCGTGCTCTTGAATCACACCAGAACACGCCGATGTACATGCAGATTCTGGAACGGGCGGCGATGGCGCCCGATACCCAGCGGCTGCCGGCCCGCCTGGATGCGGAAATGGTGTTGCGGGATGGGGAACCGATAGCCGTTGGCCTGCTGCCCGGGTCGGTGGCGCTTACCGTAGCGGAGCCGAAATCCATGTTTGCGCAATCTGGCATGCCGATGACTTGCCGTCTGGAGATCCAGGGGCTCGTGTCGACCGACTACTTCAATGCGGTGTTCCGTTCGGGAGTTGCGGGCGTTAGCCGGTCGGCACGGCTGAAGGTGCCGGCCGCCGCGGGCGCGCCCGCGCGGGAATTCGAGATACGCGCGTTGGCCGCCGTGCCGGGCGCGCGCGGGCGTCTGGTGAAGGAGCTGCCTGAAGACCGCACACAGATCTACGTGCGCTTGCAACTGGTGCCGCTGGGAATGTCGGCGGAAGGTCAAGGTTGCGATGTGCGCTTGTTCAATGGCCTGGACCGGCCGTGGGTGGTCGCCGCGCTGCACAATCTGTCGCCCTTGCTGACGCGTGTGGTCCGGCAGGCCTCGTTGGAACGCAGCGTCCGTTATAGCCCTTGGTACGCCGCAGGAAGCTGGACCCCTGCCGCGCTGGTTGAACCTGGAAAATAATAAGAAAGCGCGGGCGCAAGACCCGTGGTCCGGCGTCCGCGCATCGGTCAGCTTGGCGGCTGATCAGCCGCTTGAACCGGTATCGGTGTCACGCGCTTTTGGGCGCGTCAGCCGGGGGCGTGCCCTCGCGGAACATCGACTTGAGCTGCGTGCGCAACTCGGGCGTGTCTGAGTGTTTGTGCACGGTGGTGGCATGCTGCACGGCGGCTTCCAGCAGTTCGCCATCGGAATCCGCGGCCAAGGAAACCGAACAATTCAACTCGCTCGGATACTCGCGGCAGTCTATGTATTTGCGTGTCATACAGCTCTCCCTGCGCAGCGCCCGCCATGGCGGGGTGCGTGATGGAACATCCGACGCGCGGCGCCCAGCACCGGGTTCGATGGCGCGTCGCAGCGCACCCGGTGATTTAGAAAGTATAGGTCTGGCGCCGCAAGATGGGGGTTGTCTTTAGCGGGGACAGCCCCTGTTTGCCGCGTGCTAAACGGACTCGTCTGAGGGCGTATCGTGAGATACCGGCCGCCCCAGCAAATACCCCTGAAAGTGCGAGCAGCCTTCTTGCGTCAGCCGGTCCAGCTGCTCCGTCGTTTCTACGCCTTCGGCCGTGGTGGGTATGTCCAAGCTGCGTCCAATGCCATTGATCGCACGGATAATGGCCAGCGCTTCCTTGCTGGATTCCACATCCTGCGTAAATGATTTGTCGATCTTGATCTTGTCGAATTCAAAGCTGCGCAAATAGCCCAGCGATGAATAGCCAGTACCGAAGTCATCCAGCGCAACCTTCACTCCCAGCGCTTTCAGCCGGTTAAGCGTATTCAGATTGGCGGCCGAATTAGCCAGCAGCACGGATTCCGTAATCTCCAATTCCAAACGGCGCGCCGGCAGGCCGGATTGAGTCAGCGCCGATTCCACCAGCGACACCAGCGCGCCATTGGTGAACTGGCTGGCCGACAGGTTGACCGCCACGGTTTCGTGATCGTCCCAGCGCATGGCTTCTACGCAGGCTTCGTGCAAGGTGAAGGCGCCCAGCTCATGAATCAGCCCGGTTTCTTCCGCAATGGGAATGAAGTCGATGGGCATGATGAGACCCTTGACGGGGTGCTGCCAGCGCATCAGCGCTTCGCGGCCCACGATGCGTACGTGGCTCACGTCCATGATCGGCTGGTAGTGCAATTGCAGCTGCTGGAACATGATGGCCTGGCGCAAGTCCATCTCGACTTCGTGGCGCTTGAGCGCGGCGGTTTCCATCTCGGGCTTGAAGAAGGCCAGGCAGTTGCGGCCATTGCGTTTGGCCTCGTACAAGGCCATGTCGGCGTAGCGCAGCAAGTGATCGGCCGAAGTGTCCTGGGATTCGGCCAGCGCGATACCGATGCTGACGCTGATGGGTACGGTATGGCCGTCAATCTCGAAGGGCTGGCGCACCGCGTCGATCAAGCGTTCGGCCATTTGACGCACATCGTCTTTCTTGCCGATGTTGGGCAGGACGACGGCGAACTCATCGCCACCCAGCCGCGCCAGCGTGTCCTGCTCACGCAGGGACTTGGGCAAGCGCTTGGCCAACAGGCGCAGCAGTTCGTCGCCGTAGGGATGGCCCAGCGTGTCGTTGACGCTCTTGAAATTGTCCAGATCCAGGCACAGCACCGCTGTCGTGCGATCACCGCCACGGCTATTCAAGGCCTTGAGCAACTGTTCGCGGAACAGCCGGCGATTCGGCATACCCGTCAAGGTGTCGTGGTGCGCCATGTAGCGCACCTGCGCGTGGGCGGCGTTCTCGTCCGTGACGTCGTCGGAGATCAGCAGCACATACCGGGACCGCGGGTCGTTGCTGTGGAAGACCAGTGTTTTGGTGCGCAGAGTGCGCGTTCCGCGCGCCGTGGCCAATTCCTCTTCCTCTTCACGCATGCCGCCATCAGAACGCAAGGCCTCGTTGGTGAGCCGCTCGAAGAATTCGCAGACGGGCGCAGGCAGGCATTGCTGCGCGGTCTTGCCCTGCATGTCGGCGCGGCTGCCGCCAAAGGTCGCTTCGGCCTGCCGGTTGGCGAGCAGGATGCTGCGGGATACGCCATCCAACACGAGCACGCACGAAGGGATGTGCGACACCACGGCTTCCAGGAAACTGGACGTCGAAGTCAGCTCTGCGTTGTAGTGTTCGGCCAGTTCCTTGGCTTTCAGCAATTGCAGCTCGCGTTCGCGGCGCTCAGTGTTGTCGCGCGTGACCTTGGCATAGCCGATCAGGACGCCGTTGTCGTCGCAGATCGCGTCAATCACAACATGCGCCCAGAAGGTCGAGCCGTCTTTGCGCAGGCGCCATCCTTCGGCCTCGAAGCGGCCCTTGTCCCGGGCGGTATCCAAGCCATGCTGGGGCAGGCCCGCAGCTTGGTCTTCTGCGCTGTAGAAGCACGAAAAGTGCCGCCCTACAATTTCTTCTTGCGTGTAGCCCTTGGCGCGCTGTGCGCCCGCATTCCAGTTGGCGACGATACCGTCTGGACGCAGCATATAGATGGCGTAGTCGACGACGCCCTGCACAAGGTGCCGGTACATGACGTCGGAATTGTCGAGGATCATTGGATGTGGCGGGGCTTGGCGCCAAACGCAACATGCGCGAGTCGCGCAGCGTGGGTCAGCCCGCAAAAAGACAGAGGGATATACGGCTTTACGTCTCACCTGCCCCAATATTTAACGCGTTAGCATAAAAATCATGATTCTTGCGAATGTTGTCGCATCAATACATGTTTTTGCATGTGCAGCGCATTCTTCGGCCGCTTTTGCGGGCCGGCGGCGTCAAGCGTAGGACGCGATGATGGCCTTGGATTCCACCAGTTCACTGACTATCCAGTCTTCCACCAGTTTCACTTGCCGGCGGTGGCGCAGCGCTGGCCGCCGCACCAGGTAGTACGACACCCCGGTCGGCACGGCCTTGCGCAAGGGCACTATTACCCGGCCATCCTGAATGGCCTGGTCGGCCAACACGACGTCGGCGATGGCCACGCCCAGCCCTGCCTCGGCAGCGCTCAACGCCATGTCCAGCGCATCAAAATCCAGTCCCCCGCGGGTGTAGAGTTCGATGCCGGTTTTTTCGGACCATGTGATCCAGTCCTGGTGGTCAGGCAGCGGGTGCAGCAGCGTGGCCTGGCGCAGGGCGCGTTCGGGGTCGGTCACGTCAATGTGGCCAGGCGCGCAGACCGGTACGATCCATTCGGCGTAGAGTTCGGTCGCGTCTTCGTGTGAAAAATTGCCCAGCGCGTAGCGGATGCCCAGGTCGGAGTCGGTCTCGTCGGCCGTCATGTCGTTTAACCGCGTGCGGACCACGACCTTGATCATCGGGTACTGCTCGTGGAAACGCCGCAACCGGGGAAACAGCCAGCGCAGTGCAAACGTCGGGATCACGCGCAGCGTGACGATGTCCTGGTCGGTGTGGGTGGGGTCCAGGGCGTTGGCGATGTGGTCGAACGCTTCCTTGACTGTCGTGGCCAGCTTGCGCCCGGCTTCGGTGATTTCCAGACCGCTGTGCGTCCGCAGGAACAAGGTCAGGCCCAGTTGCTCTTCCAGGATGCGGACCTGACGGCTAACCGCGCTTTCGCTGACGTTCAGAATCTGGGCGGCCTTTTTGACGCTGGTGTGGGCCGCCACGACTTCAAAGCAGCGTAGCGCGTTCAGCGAGGGCAGGCGTCGTTGCATCCCGTTCTCCAGGGCTTGGGTGATTAGACTCGGCTCGGATCAAGGGGACCGGCTGACGCGCCGGCGGGTCGATTCACTGGCTGCGCGGCTCGAGTATATTGCGCAGGCCCTCGCCGATGAAGTTCACGCTGGTAACGGTTAGCGCGATCGCCACACCCGGCACGATGGCCAGCCACGGCGCGGACGTCAGATAGATCTGCGCGTTGTTCAGCATGTTGCCCAGGCTGGCAACCGGCGGCTGTATGCCATAGCCCAGGTAGCTGACGTAGGACTCCAGCAGGATCGCGCGCGCCACGTTCAGGGTGGCCACGATGATGATGGGGCCCATGGCATTGGGCAGCAATTCCACGATCATGATGCGCAGTCCCGACGCGCCAGCCGTACGCGCGGCGGCGGCGTACTCGGTGTTGCGCAGCGACCGGTACTGGCCTTCCACCAGACGCGCCACTTCCATCCAGCACGTGGCCGAAATCAGGATGGTCGTGGACACAATGCCTGGCTTGACCAGCAAGGCCAGGGCCAGGATCAGGAAGATGGTGGGAAATGCCAGCATCGCATCAACGAAGCGCATCAGCAGTGCGCCCACGAATCCGCGCCGGTAACCGGCGATCATCCCCACGATGGTGCCGATCAGCACCGAGATCAGCATCGCTGCGAATCCGATCGTGAGCGAGATCCGTCCGCCCGCCATCAGGCGTGCCAGCACGTCGCGGCCCAGTTCGTCGGTGCCCAGCACATGCCCGGCAGATAGCGGCGGGGCAAAGCGGTTCAGCACGTCGATATAGCTGGCGTCCACGCGCAAGACCAACGGGCCAGCAAAGCACATGACCACCATAAACGCGATGGTGAGGACGCCCGCCAGCGCGAGCCTGTTGCGCGTCATGCGCTGCCAGCCGGCACGTATCGGACCGGGCGGGTAGAGCGGGAGCGAAGCTGCGGCCGGGTCTGAGATTCCAGAGGCTTTCATCATGCTCAGTCCATCCGAATACGAGGGTCGGCGATGGCATACAGCACATCAGCCAGCAGAGAGCCCAGCATCACCATGATGGCGGACAGCATCAGAATGCCCATCACTACGGGGTAGTCACGGTATTCCAGTGAATCGAAGAACAGCCGCCCCATGCCAGGCCAGCTGAAAACAGTTTCGGTGATCAGCGCGCCGCCCAGCAAGGTGGGAAACTGCAAACCCACGAGTGTGATCATCGGCAGCAGCGCATTGCGCAGCGCGTGCGACACGATGATCGCCCGGCCGCCCACGCCTTTGGCGCGCGCGGTGCGGATGTAGTCCTGCTCCAGAGTCTCGATCATGGATGACCGCATGAAGCGGGCCCACACGGCAGTCTCGACAAGCGCCAGCACCATGACCGGCGCGATCATGTGATGCGCCAGATCCAGAAACGAGCCATCGCCAAAGGTCTGCTGATTTCCCGCCGGCAGCCAGCCCAGTTTGATCGAGAACAGGTAGATCGCCATCAGCCCGAACCAGAATGTCGGAATGGACAGCGCAATCATGGCGCCCACCGACGACAGCGCATCCATCAGCGAATGGCGGCGCACGGCGCCCCAGATGCCGATCACGCCGCCCAACAGCGCGGCGATCACGGTGGATACCGCCATCAGCGAAAGCGTCGCGCCTATGTGCGATCCAATCGTGGCCAGCACGCCGATCCCGTCGCGGTACGACGCGCCCCAGTCGCCGCGCACCATACGCAGCAGCCAATCCGCGTACTGGATCAGAAAGGGCCGGTCCAGGCCCATGCTGCGGGTCAGGCGGTCGATATCC
This sequence comes from Achromobacter seleniivolatilans, assembly GCF_030864005.1. Lineage (NCBI taxonomy): Bacteria > Pseudomonadati > Pseudomonadota > Betaproteobacteria > Burkholderiales > Alcaligenaceae > Achromobacter > Achromobacter seleniivolatilans. Next base: position 4,479,620 of record NZ_CP132976.1, on the reverse strand, counting down.
TCTTGCGCCATGTTCGACGACTGCGCCAGCTGAGACAGCGGACCGCCCGGCGACAGATAGAGGATGCCGAATCCAATTAGCGAAACCAGCAGCAACAGCACCAGAGACTGGCCGCCGCGCTTGAGCAGATACTGGGTCATCTGATTGCTCCGCCCCGTCATCCTGCCCAGTACCAACTGCGCATGTTCCAGCAGTTGGACGAGCTGTTGATGTTGTTCTCATAACCGACAAGCTTTTCCTTGACGGCTTCAATGATGACGGTCTGAGACACCGGCAAGAGCACCAGGTCGCCGCGGACGATTTCCTGGATACGGTGATAGATGCGTTTGCGTTCGTCCAAGTTGAATTCACGCGTGCCCTGCGCCAGCAGCTGGTCCATCTCAGGGTTTTGGTACTGGTAGGTATTGAGCCCGCTGCCGCCTTTTGCAGGTATGGATGCGCTAGAGAAACGCGCCGTCACATCGGGGTCGCTGCCTTGAAGAAAGTTGGACGCCACCATGACCGACTGGTATTGCGATTTTTGCCAGAAGTTGCCCCAGATCACGGCGGCAGGCATGTTTTCAATCGTCATTTCCACGCCGATCTGACGCCAGTCCTGCATCAGCAATTGCTGGGACTGTTCGCGCGCCTGAGCGCCCGCCGTCGTGGAATTGCTGAATGCCAAACGCTGGCCGTTCTTCACGCGGATGCCATCGCTGCCCGGAACCCAACCGGCCGCATCCAGCAGGGCGCGCGCCGCTTTGGGGTCGTGGCGATGCGCGGGCAAGGCGTCGTTGTACGCCCAGTGACCCTTGGGAACATACGATTCCGTCGGCAAAGGCCGGCCTTGATAAATGGCCTGGATGCGGGCCTCTTTGTTCATGCCCAGATACAGGGCTTCGCGCACTGACTTGTCCGCAAAGGGGCCAAAACCCAGATTCAGCGCCACGTGTTCGATAAATGGAGTGGGCACCGGCATGATGCGCACGCCACGCAGTTTGGCAGCTTCTTGCTCAAAGCTGGGCTGGATGCCTGACAGCCCCAGGTAGTCGATCTGGCCGCTGCGGAACTGCGTGTACAGCATCGTCTGATCAGGGATGTACTTGAAGATGACGCGCAGCAGGTAGGGGCCCTGGCCGTGGTATGCCGGGTTGCGATCCAGCTGGATGTGGTCGCCTGCGCGGCGGGCGCCCCAACGGAAGGGGCCGGTTCCAACCGGGGCCTGGTTATAGGGCGCGGTATTGGGGTCGGCCGCCGCGCCCAGAATGTGCTCGGGCACCATGAAGGTCTGCGACAGCACCGACATGTAGGGCGTGAAGCTGCTTTCCATGCGCCAGTGGATCTCGTCATCGGCCACGACGGTGATGTCGCGCACCAGCGAGTGTCCAACGCGGTTGCGTGCGCGGAATGCCGGGTTGTTGATCAGATCCAGCGTGTATTTGACGTCGCGGGCGGTGAACGGCTTGCCGTCGTGCCAGGTGACGCCGGGTTTCAGCTTTACCTTCCAGACCAGCCCATCGGCCGACAGTCCGCCATTGGCCACTGACGGCACCTCGCGCGCCAGGTCGGCCACGGTATTGCCTTGGGCATCGATGAACCACAGGGTGCTGAACAGTTGCCACCAGACCCCCTGGTCGACTTCGCTGCCCGGCATCAGCGGATTGAATACCGTGGGTTCCTGCGAGATGCCGGCAACGACCTGACCGCGCGGCGCGGCGGGTGGCGCCGATGCCCCCTGTTGCGCCCAGGCAGGCGCCGCCAACAGCGTGCCGGCGCTGGCCGACAATTTCAGGAAATCGCGTTTGGAAAGCTTATGGTGGATCATGGCTTCCGTTTCCCCGTTTTGTGGTTTGTATGCTTGGTGGTTGATGCTGGAGTCAGGCGGATTTGAGCGTGTCGCGATCGGGTGCCAGCGCGGCGGGCGTCAAGCCGCGTGCTTGCAACGCATCGGGTAGCGGCAGGCCCTGCGCCAGCGCTGCCACGGCCTGACCCATGGCGGGCGAGGTCAGCACGCCGCAGCCGCCCAGCGCTGCATACCAGATGAAACCGGGATGGCCTGCGCCCGCGCCGCAGACCGGGTTGCGGTCGCGCACGTAGCTGCGCACGCCCGCCCAGGTGCTGATCGGGCGCGGCACGCGCAGCGTCGTTTCCTGTTCGATGTTGTAGATGCCTTGCGCTACGTCCAGCTCATCGGGATAGACTTCGCCGGGCGTAACAGGCTGCGCGTCGGCGGGAGATCCCATGAAGCAGCCGTGCTCCGGCTTCACATACCATTGGTAGTCTGCATTGCACACGTGTGGCCAGCGCGCGCCTTCCGAGCCGGGCAGCAAGGGGAAGGTAAAGGCGGTGCGCTTGTACGGCGTGATGCCAATGGGCGGCACGCCCGCCATGCGCGCAACGGTGTCGGCCCAGCCGCCGGAAGCGTTGATCAGCACGCGGGCCGTGTAGTCTTCATCCCGCGTGCGGATGCGCCACGCGCCTTCATGCCGCTCAATGTCTTGCACCTGCGTATTTACCGCCAGGACGGCGCCGTTGCGCTTGGCGCCTTTCAAATAGGCTTGCAGCAAGGTGTTTACGTCAATGTCCTGAGCATCCGTCTCATGGACGCCCAGATCGAACTTGTCGGCGAGCAGCGCGGGAAACAACGCCATGGCTTGCGCGCGGTCCACCCATTCTGCGGTGCCGCCGGCTTGTCCGATGCGTTCATGCAGCTTGTCCAGCACGCCCTTCTGGCTATGGCGGCCCAGCGTAAGGCTGCCGCGCTGTTCGATCAGTGGCAGTTCGGAAAATCCTTCCGGGGGCGCCTGGAAGAACTCACGGCTGGCCGCCGCCATTGCTCGCATCTGGTCGGCAGAAATACCCACCGTGAACTGGCCGGCCGTGCGTCCCGAACTATGGAATCCAAAGTGCGGTTCCTGTTCGATCAACACGACCTTTCCGGCTTGAGAAAGAAAGTAAGCGGCCGCCGCGCCTGAAATCCCGCCGCCGACAATTGCAAAATCCACCTGCATTCTATGGTTCCCCTGTCATCTGGAAAGCCGCCGGTCTGTTGCCGCGGCGCCGGGGTGCTCCCGGAATGAACCGATTGAATCCCAACGCCTCTGGCACTGTCGAGTCGAATAAATCGAATCGAAACCGCAATAATCTGCACCGGGTCCGGCTCCCCCTGGCTGAAGGGGGCAGCGCTACGGGAAAACCATGACCCGCCGGCATCGCCTGCCGCACCCGTCGTTCTATTAATTGCACTCAGCCCTCGATTTTTTGAAATCGACGGCGCGGCCCAGTTGCGCGATCCTGCTTGCCAACGAAGCTCTCCAGGATCAAAACCGACATGAACGACATCACACGTCAGCGCTCCGGCCGGCAAGCCATCTACTCGGGCAGCGAGTATGAACGTACTTACAGCTATGCGCGCGCCGTCGCGTTAAACGGCCATGTTCGTCTGTCTGGCACGACTGGCTACGACTATGTGGCGGACATCCTGGCCGATGGCGCCCAGGCGCAGACCGAGCAGATCTTCCGCAATGCCGCCACGGCGTTTGCACAAGCGGGCGCGTCGTTGCGTGACGTGGTGCGCGTGCGCATCTACATTGCCCGCCCCGAAGACTATGACGCCGTCATGGATGTGTATGCCGAGGTGTTTCGCGGCGTGGACCCTGCGTGCACCACCGTGCAGGCCGGCCTGTTCGATCCCGCCATCCGGGTCGAGATCGATATGGACGCAATAGTCGATGCCGCCGATTAGTCTGTTGCGTCACGCGCCATCGGATGCGGTGTCGCGTCTGATGGATCGGACCGAGCCGCTGCCCGCCACGGCCGACGTCATCATCATTGGCGGCGGCATCATGGGATGCAGCGCAGCCTGGTATCTGGCGCGTGCCAATCTGAAAGTGGTGCTGTTGGAAAAGAACCGGATCGCGTCGCAGCAGTCTGGACGGAATTGGGGGTTTGTCCGCTCGCTGTACCGAGACCCGGCTGAACTTCCTTTGGCCGCCCAGGCGTTGTCGTTGTGGCCGGACTTGCGCGCAGAGTTGGGCCACGAGACTGGCTGGACCCGCAGCGGCTGCCTGTTCCTATGCGCGGACGAGGACGAGCGCCGCTCCTATCAAGCCTGGCTGAACGCCGCCGGCGGCATGGTGAGCCAGACGCGAATGTTGAGCCCGGATGACGTGGCGGCGCGGTTTCCCCGGATATCTCTGCGCACCGAAGGCGCCATCATCGCCGAAGCGGACGGACAGGCTGAACCCACGCTGGCGACTTTGGCGTTCGCCCGGGCGGCGATCAACGCTGGTGCGATCGTGCTGGAAGACTGCGGCGTCAGTGCGCTGGAAACGGCGGGCGGCAGCGTGTGCGGCGTGCAGACCGAGCACGGCCCGGTGCGCGCGCCTATTGTTATCTGCGCAGCTGGCGAGCAAACGTATCGCCTGTTGCAAGGGCTGGACGTGCAGTTGCCGCAGAAGGTCGTGCGGAGCACGGTGTCGCTGACCCAACCCTTGCCGGCCATGGATCTGCCTTGCTTTGTCGGGTATGGGTTGGGCTTGCGCCAGCGTCCCGACGGTTCCTGCATCATCGCTACCGACGCGGGCACAGACATCGACCTGACGCTGGACTCCCTGCGCGCATCGCGCTACTTCCTGCGCGAAGTGGTGCGTAATCACAAGGGCTTTTCGTTCCGGCTGGGAAAACCCTTTGTCAGCGACCTGTACACCCGCTTGTCGGTGCCGAAGTCCGATTGGGCCATCAAGCCCCGCGACCCCGATATCGCGCCTAATGCGCGTCGCGTGCAAGAGAACCTCAAACGTTTCACGTCGCTGTTTGCGGAGATGCCGCCGGTGGAAATCGTGAAGTCCTGGGCCGGGAATATCGACGTCATGCCGGATGCGCTGCCGGTTATTGATGCTTCGTGGCCCGCGTCAGGTCTGATCATCGCCACGGGCTTCTCCGGTCATGGTTTTGGGCTGGGGCCTGCTGTGGGCAGCACGCTTTCCGCGCTGGCCCGCGGCGCCCAACCCAGTACCGATCTGAAACCATTTTCGGCCGACCGTTTTCTGCGGGGGGCGTACTCGCGTCCCTACGCGGCCATCTGATTCATGGAGCAATGATGTCCGATACCGCCCTGCCCACTCTCAGCCATGCAGAGTTGTTGCGCGTTGCCACCGGCCTGCGGCTGCCCGACCGCGCATTCATCGACGGCGACTGGTCGGCGTCCGACAATGGCGCACTGATCGAAACCAGCAACCCGGCGACCAACGCGGTACTGAGCACGCTGGCGCATTGCGGCCAGAAGGATGTGGACCGCGCGGTGTCGTCGGCGCGGCTGGCGTTCCGCGGGGGCGCATGGTCACGCTGCGCGCCAGAAGTGCGCAAGGAAGCCTTGCTGAAACTGGCGTCGCTGATCCGGCGCGACGGGGTCAAACTCGCCGTCATGGAAAGCCTGGAAAGCGGCAAGCCCATCCGTGACTGCCTGCGCGAGATCACGCAGGAAGTGCCAGCCATCTTTCAGTGGTACGGCGAATTGGTCGACAAGAGTTATGGCCATGTGGCGCCCACCGGGCAGGAAGATTGCGCCCTGGTTGTGCGTGAGCCCATCGGCGTGGTGGCGGCCGTATTGCCCTGGAATTTCCCGCTGCTGATGGCAACATGGAAGCTGGCGCCGGCACTCGCCAGCGGCTGCTCCGTCATCGTCAAACCGGCCGAGGAAACATCGCTCACGGCCTTGTCGCTTGCCGCGCTGGCCATCGAAGCCGGCATTCCGGCTGGCGTGCTGAACGTGTTGACGGGGCCGGGCGAAACCACGGGCCGGCTGATCGGTCAGCATGGCGATATCGACTCCGTGTCGTTCACCGGTTCCACGGACGTGGGGCGGCTGTTCCTGCAATATGCGGGCAGCAGCAATCTGAAGACAGTCGGGTTGGAGATGGGCGGCAAAAGCCCCTTTATCGTGCTCGACGATGCGGACCTGACCGAAGATCTGATCGACAATGCCGTGACGGCCGCGTTCTGGAATGGCGGTCAGAATTGTTCGGCCAATATGCGCCAACTGGTCGCGCGGTCACGGCAGGACGCCTACGTGGAGAAGATCATCGCCCGCACCAAGCAAATCGTGATTGGCGACCCGCTTGATCCGGCCACTGACATGGGGCCGCTGATTTCCGCCGGGCAGCGCAATCGCGTGCTGTCTTACGTGGCCAAAGGCATCGATGAAGGCGCGCGCCGCGTCCTGGAGGCAGGCGGCGGACTAGCGGGCGCGCGCGGGCACTATCTGGGACCCACGGTGTTCGCGGATCTGCGCCCCGAGATGACGATCGCGCGTGAAGAAATCTTCGGCCCCGTCCTTGGTGTGCTTCCCGTGGACAGCATGGACCAGGCGCTGCAAATCGCCAACGGCACCGATTATGGCTTGCATGCCACGGTCTACACCCGCGACCTGGACCGCGCCATGTACTTCGCGCGGCGTCTTGAATGCGGCACGGTCGCGGTCAATGGATTTACCGAAGGCGACATCAAAACGCCTTTTGGCGGCTACAGGCGTTCGGGGTCGCTGGCTCGCGACAAAGGGCTGGAAGCGATGGCGCAGTACCAGCAGATCAAGACGATCTGGCTGAAGCTGTCTGCAATGGGATTGAACGCGTGAACGCGCCCGTGCTTCGCGTCGCCGGTCTGAGCACCCGATTCCGGGTGCAAGGCGGGTGGAAGACGGTCGTCAACGGCTTGAACTTCGAAGTGGCTGCGCGTGAGACGCTGGCCGTTGTGGGGGAGTCGGGTTCGGGCAAGAGCGTCACCGCCATGTCCATCATGCGCCTCTTGAATCCGCGCGACACGCAGATATCGGGCAGCATCATGCTGGGCGAACGTGACCTGCTGTCCTTGCCCGAGCGCGAGATGCGCAAGATCCGCGGCGCGGATATCGCGATGATCTTTCAGGAACCCATGACCAGCCTGAACCCGGTGCGCACGATCGGGTTTCAGGTAGCTGAATCGCTGATGCTGCATCGGGGGCTGGACTGGGCGGCCGCGCAGGCCGAGGCGCTGCGCCTGCTGGAAAAGGTGCGCATTCCGGCGGCGGCGACCCGCTTGAAAGACTATCCGCACCACCTGTCGGGCGGCATGCGGCAACGCGTGATGATTGCCATGGCGCTGGCCTGTCGGCCCCGGCTGCTGATTGCGGATGAGCCCACCACCGCGCTGGACGTCACGATTCAGGCGCAGATTCTGGCGTTGATTCGCGAACTACAGCAGGAAGACAGTATGTCGGTGCTGTTTATTACTCACGACATGGGGGTGGTGGCCGAAATCGCAGACCGGACGGTGGTGATGTGCGGCGGTGAGCAGATTGAATGCGGCAGCACCGCCGATATTTTCGATGCGCCCGCAAGGCCCTACACGCGGGCCTTGCTGGCCGCTGTGCCGCGCCTGGGCGCGATGCAAACCGTCGCGCATCCACTGCCCTTTCCCGCCATAGACCGGCAGACCGGCATCAAGACGCAGGCGCCGGACGCCGCCGACACGGTACGTGCGGACGCTCCGCCAGCGCTGGAAGTCTCCGGCCTGACGATGCGCTACCGCATGAATGCCGGACTGTTGTCGCGTGAACGCGGGCTGGTGCATGCGGTCGAGAACGTGTCTTTCAGCGTGCAGCCTGGCGAAACCCTGGCACTGGTCGGCGAATCGGGTTGCGGAAAGTCGACCATCGGCCGCAGCATCATGAATCTGCTGACGCCCACGTCCGGTCAGATTCGGGTCAACGGGCACGACATTCATGCAGCGCGCGGTGATCGCGGCGCCATGTCGCGCCATGTGCAGATGGTGTTCCAGGACCCGTTTTCCAGTTTGAACCCGCGCAAGACCGTGGCGGCGGCTGTGGCCAGCCCGCTAATCGTCAACAAGATCTGCAAGGGTGAGGCGCTGCGCGCCCGCGTTGCCGAACTGCTGGAGTGCGTGGGGTTGGACAGCGCCGCGGGCAGCCGGTATCCGCAGGAATTTTCTGGCGGGCAACGTCAGCGTATTTGCATTGCGCGCAGTCTGGCGTTGCGGCCGTCGTTGCTGGTGGCGGACGAGGCCGTCTCCGCGCTGGACGTGTCGATCAAGGCGCAGGTCATCAATCTGATGCTGAGGCTGCAACAGGAGATGGGGCTGGCGTATTTGTTCATCTCGCACGACATGGCGGTGGTCGAACGCGTCAGCCATCGCGTGGCCGTGATGTACATGGGTGAAATCGTTGAAATCGGCTCCCGTGCAGCGGTCATGTACGACCCTCGGCATCCCTACACCCGTCGTCTGTTGGATGCTGTGCCCGTGGCAGATCCCCGGGCGCGGCTGGCGCAGCCGCGCGGCCTGGACCTGCACGAGATTCGGCATACGCTGCGCCCGCCCGGCTATACGCCGCCCATGCGGCGTTACCAGGAAGTCGCTCCTGGACACTTTGTGATGCTGGACGAGTAAGGCCGCGCGCCCCTCTTCCGCCCTATGACTATGAACCGGAACCATCCATGAACATGACCCCCGCCCTGAAAGCGCACCTGATGCGTTTCTACGACGGCACTTTGCTACCCGACGAGCTCACTCTGGCCCTGTCTCGCGATCCGGGCTGGTTCGCATCGGACACTGTGGCGCGTGGCGACCGCGTGCGCGACCTGCCATTGCGGCCGGGCGGATTGCCGGCCCTGCGCATCGAAGACCAGGGCCGGGTCTTCGATCTGTACGACTATCTGGCGGTCAACGGCGTGGCCGGTCTGCTCGTCATGAAGCATGGGCAGGTGGCGTTCGAGACCTATCAGCGCGGCATCACGCCGCTTACCCGCTGGAACTCGTGTTCGCTGGCCAAGTCGGTGGCGGCCACGCTGGTAGGCATTGCATTAAAGGAAGGCGCCATCGATTCGCTGGATGATCCCGTGACGAAATACGCGGACCTGGGTGGCGTGTACCGTGAGGTGTCGTTGCGCCAGATGCTGCGCATGTGCTCCGGCGTGCGCTGGAACGAGGATTACGGCGACCCGGCGTCCGAGCGGCGTCAGCTTCTGGACATTCAGACGCGCTGGCAGCCAGGCGGCATCCGTGACTTCATGAAAAGTCTGCCGGCGCGGCAGCCCGCTGGCCAGGCTTGGGCCTACAACACGGGCGAGTCGTATCTGTTGAGCGCCGTCATGGAAGGCGCGACGGGACAGCGGCTGGCCGACTACCTGCAATCCCGGCTGTGGTCGCGCATAGGCATGGAGTCCGACGCCACGTGGTGGGCGGAGTCTCCTGGCGGCATGACGATCTCGGGCAGCGGCATGAACGCAACGCTGCGTGACTACGCGCGGTTCGGGCAGTTTGTACTGGACGGCGGCCAGTTGGACGGCGAGCGCTTGTTGCCGGATGACTGGGTGGCGCAGGCGGGCTCGCCCTACCGCATCGGCGAGACCGAAATTCCTTATGGCTACATGTGGTGGGTGCCGGAGCTGAAAGACCCTGCCTTGCAAGGCGCGTTCCAGGCGGAAGGCATCTATGGCCAGTTCATCCACATCAATCCGGCACACAATCTTGTGGCCGTGGTGTTGAGCGCGCGCGGAAAACCCAGCTACAAAAAGCGCGTGGAAATCAACGACGACGCGTTTTTCGCTGCCTTGGCCAAAGCGTTCTGACCAGCGGGACGGATCAGAACTTGACCCGCTCTTTCAGCGACTGCGCGATCATGGCGATGTCGATGTCGCGGCCGGGATTCTTCTGGCAGAAATCGTACAGAACGGCCACATAGGCGTTGCCCATCATCTTGGTAATGGCGCCAGCGGTGGTGGCCGCGATGGTTCCGCCCACTGCGCTGCCCGCTCCGGGAATGAACTTCAGCAGGCCCGACACGACCGAGCGGCCAATCAGCGTGGCGGCGGATGCGCCCAAGGTGGACGTCACCAAGGTCGTAATGGCGGTGGTGTCCAGCTCCATGCCGAACGTGATGCCGATCTTGGCGATCATGCCTACCTGAATCGGCACCAGCGCAAAGGCATCCGAAAACGGAATGGGCGCGGCGGCAGCCGATGCGGCCAGCCCCGCCGCCACATTCACCTCAATCTCGGCCCGCTTTTTTTTTACTTCCAGGGCTTTCTTATTCCGGGTGGACAGCGCGTTGGCATAGGCGCGCTGCTGCCCCTCTGGAATGTATTCGGCGGTGACTTCGATCAGGTTGTCCAGCCCCATCGGTGGGAGTTCGGCGTCCAGTTCTTCAATCCATTCCGCCAATGCGCGCACCGCCACAACCTGCTTGGCGCGTGGCAGCAGCTTGCGTGCTTCATCCACGAAGGGGCTGTTCTTGCGCGCCTTGGTCAGCACGGCGATGACAGGGATGCCTGCGTTGGCCAGTATGTCGCACAGTTCGATCTCGGCATCTTCAACGCGATGACTGCTGTCCTGGATGCAGAGCCAGGCCACGTGCAGGTGCTTGTCCTGATCGTCGGCCGTGGAGCGTTCCAGAATCAGGTCGGCCAACTGCTGGCGCGAGCGCGCATAGTCGCTGACTTCCAGGCCGCGCGTGTCGATGATGGTAAGCGGATGGCCGGGTTTGGTGAATTCCTGAGTGGATTGCGTGACAGGCTTGCCTGAGCCAGTCTTGGCCAGTTCGCCGCGAAAGACCGCGTTGATCAGCGTGCTTTTGCCCACGCCGGTCTTGCCGGCGATCAGAATATTCACGCGGCCAGCGCCCCGCGTCGCGGTGCTGATGGCGTCCGCAATGGCGTCCTGCAAGTCGGGGGAGTCGGGGCGAAGAGCGGTCATCGAGTGGCCAAGAAAAACAGGGAGGGATGCGGGAACAATATCAGATCGCGCCGCGATCTCCCGCGCTTGCCCGTCTCCGTCTTCTGGTTTGGCTCTGGAAGTCTGGAAATCGCCCGATCGCTTTGGCGTAAAAGGTAATTGAAAGTGTTTATGCGGTCGGCGCCGTGTTCCACCAGCCGGTCCGAAAAGCAGGGTCCATCTGCACTAAATCAGTGCGCCTTCGCAACTTCTGCGGGTGAAATTTTCGCGATGTGAAACCGCAGTGAATTTTGCTGCCCGTCGATTGAAATAGGGACGCGCGAAAGCAGCTTGAAAGCTGTTACATCTCAAATGTTTCTATCGCTTTTTCAACAGTATTGCCTGCGTAGAATCAGCCGCTCATCAGGTCAGGCCGTGATTTTCGCGCACCCCCTTCATGCCCCGTTTTGCCATTGTTCGCCGCTTGCTTTGCTCGCGCCCGTTGACCAAGAGTTTTCGATATTTCTACCGCTACACACGAGGTGGCGCGTATCGGCACAACGAGACGCTATGGCCGTTGGTCAAAGTGCGCAGGGATGGCAGCGATCAGTTGGTGGGTTGTGATGTGCTCGGCGTGCGCGGCCCGGCGACGCTGCCGCTGTCGCAAGTCTCGCGCGGGCTCGCGGGGGATGCTCACCTGATTCTAAGCGGCCCGTCAGTGGCGAAAATCGACTATGCCCAGTGCCGTCTTGGCACGGTCATGGGGGTGAACGGTTCCATCGCATTGCGCCGCCAACACGCGTCGCTGCGTTTTGACTACTACGCGATGTTGGACGCCGGCTTCGTCAAGCGCCGGCGCGATCTGGTGGCCGAGGTGCTGTCGCAAGATCTGCTGCTGTTCGTCACGCCCGAGGTTTACCGGTGGATTGCATTGCTGTTCGATGCGCAGGTCATCCGCTGCCGCATTGCCCTGTTTGAAGAAGTACACCAGCGCGCTTTGCAGCCGCGTGCCCGGCCGGATGAACTCGAGGCCCAGTTGGCTGCCGACCCGGAACTGGTGCTGTTCGATGCGCATCATGCACAGCACGCGCATGGTTTTAGTCTGAATGCCGCACGCGGCCTGTTCGGTGGTGGAACGGTGGCCTACACCGCGTTGCAGTTATTGGCCTGGATGGGGGCGCGCACCTTGTATTTGCACGGCCTGGATCTGACCGCTGCTGCGGGCCCGCGATTCTATGAAAGCGCGGGCGCGCAACTGGCCACCGCGTTGGACAAGCAGTTCTCAGGACACATCGAACCTGCGTTCAGAGAAGCCGGCCGGCTTCTCAGCGCCCGGGGTATCAAGGTCTACAACTTGTCACCCGACAGCCGCCTGGGCGGCGATGTGTTCGAAAAGCGCCATTGGAGCTGTTTGCTTCATCAGGGGGCGTCCCCCCCTCACCTGCTCGCGAGTGCCACATCATGAAAATTCTCTACACCAATTTCCATCAAGGCGATGGCGGCGGGCATACCACCTACGTGATGTCTCTGGTGCGCATGTTGCGTCAGAAATCCCAGATTACGGTTGCCGCTCCGCGTAGCAGCCGGCTGCTTGCCGAGGCGGAAGCGCTGCCGGGCGTTGAGTCGATCGCTCTGGAATTCAAGGGGCGGCCATTGCAGCAATGGAATGCCCTGCGCCAGCTGCGCGCCTTGCTGCGCAAGGAGCGGTTCGACGTTATCCACGTCAACGGCTCTGCCGACCACCGCCTGTGCATGCTGGCCACGGCGGGCATGGGCGCCAAGCGCCCTTTCATTGTCTACACCCAGCATACGGATCGGACCGCCAACAGTCTTGGTGTGCGTATGCGCGCCAAGTGGGGCACCAACCGCGTTATCTGCGTTTGCGGGCACACGTTCCGGCGCATGAAGCAGTCGGTATTTCGCGATGAAGACCTGCGCGTGGTGCATAACGGTGTAGACACCGACCAGTACCAGCCCGCCAGCCGCGAAGACGTGGTGCGGGCACGTGCTGCGCTGTTGCCCGCCGCCATGCGCAACCGGTTTGTCATCGGTAGCAACGCTGGGACGGCCAGCTATAAGAATTGGATGGACATGGTCAGCGCTGTGTCCTTGTTGCCCGACCACGAACGCGGACAGGTTGTGATTCTGATCGCGGGCAAACTGCCAGACGATGAACAGCGTCAGCGCGTCTACGAACTGGGCATGTCGGATCAGGTGGTATTTACCGGCCTGTTGGACGATGTAGGCCCATTCCTGGCGACGCTGGATGTGGGCTTTGTCCTGTCGTCCCGCCTGGAAACGATCTCGTTTGCTTGCCGCGAAATGATGGCCGCGGGCAAGCCTGTCATTGTCAGCAAGGTGGGGGGCTTGACCGAAAACGTCACCCACGGCCGCAATGGCTGGGTCGTGCCGCCGGCATCCGTCGCCGGGGTGCTGGAAACGGTGTCCACCATCTTGCACGACCGCGCCATTCTCAAATGGATGGGTGCGGATGCGCGTAGTACGGCAATGCGCGAGTTTTCGCTGGCAACATTCGTGGGGCAGACAGAAAGCGTCTATATGGAAGGCAATGGGCAACCTGATGCGCGGATGCGTTTGACTTCGTGAGCCGTGAGTCCGCGCTTTATTAACGCGGATTCAATCAGCAGCACGCCCCGCGCCGTCGTCGCCATGCAAAAAGCCCCCGTGCATTGCCGGGGGCTTTTTGTCGATCAGCTGCTTTAGAAGTGGATCACAGTGCGGATCGACTTGCCTTCATGCATCAGGTCGAACGCTTCGTTGATGCGTTCCAGCGGCAAGGTGTGCGTCACGAACGGGTCCAGATCAATCTTTCCGCTCATGGCGTCTTCCACCATGCCCGGCAGCTGCGTGCGGCCCTTGACGCCGCCAAAGGCGGAACCGCGCCACACACGTCCCGTGACCAGCTGGAACGGGCGGGTGCTGATTTCCTGGCCTGCGCCAGCCACACCAATGATGATGCTCTCGCCCCAGCCCTTGTGGCAGCATTCCAGCGCGGCGCGCATGACATGCACGTTGCCGATGCACTCGAACGAGAAGTCCACGCCGCCGTCGGTCAGTTCAACAATGACGTCCTGAATGGGCTTGTCGTAATCCTTGGGGTTGACGCAATCGGTCGCGCCCATGGCGCTGGCCAAGACGAACTTGTTCGGGTTCGTGTCCACCGCGATGATGCGGCCAGCCTTGGCCTGCACCGCACCCTGGATCACGGCCAGGCCGATACCGCCCAGGCCGAACACGGCCACGGTGTCGCCTTCCTTGACCTTGGCCGTGTTATGCACAGCACCCAAGCCGGTCGTCACGCCGCAACCCAGCAGGCAGACCTTTTCGTGCGGGGCGGCCGGGTTGATCTTTGCCAGCGAGATTTCGTTCACGACCGAGTATTCGCTGAACGTCGAGCAACCCATGTAGTGGTACAGCGGCTTGCCTTCGTAGCTGAAACGCGAGGTGCCGTCGGGCATCACGCCTTTGCCCTGGGTTGCACGGACTTTCTGGCACAGATTGGTTTTGCCGGACAGGCAGAACTTGCACTCGCGGCATTCGGCGGTGTAGAGCGGAATGACGTGATCGCCCGGTTTCAGCGAGGTCACGCCTTCGCCGACTTCGACCACGATGCCTGCGCCTTCATGGCCCAGCACGGCAGGGAAAAGACCTTCGGGATCATCGCCGCTCAACGTGAAGGCGTCGGTGTGGCAGACACCCGTGTGGGTGATTTGCACCAGCACCTCGCCGCGCTGCGGGGGCGCGACGTCAATTTCAACGATTTCCAGCGGCTTGCCGGGTCCGAATGCGACTGCTGCGCGTGATTTCATAGCGTTACTCCACGAATGTCAGGTGGCTTATTTCAAATAGGAACGGACGATGCGCATCAGCTGGTCGACCTCGGCTTGGGGATCGATCCTGGAGACTTCAGGTCCGCCTTGGGCGGTTTGTAGGAAGGTTTCCCGGAGATGGCTTTCAAGCACTTCGGCCATCAAACCGGTGGCGGCGCCGCGCAAAGCGGCCAATTGCTGCAGCAGCGCACCGCACTCCGTGCCTTCATTGACCGCGCGTTCCAATGCTAGCGCCTGCCCCTGAATACGGCGCAGGCGTGTGACCACGCGTTTTTTCTCTTCCGGCGAGTGCGGCACGGCAAAGCCTTGAAACGATACAGGGGGGGAGTATACAAAATCTGACTATTCGCGTCTACCTGTCCGCAGGGCAAGAAACAGCAGCGCGCCCACGACAGTGATGCCCGCCAGCAGATTCAACCCGGCGCTGGACGACGCAAATACCTGTTCTGCTGCCGTCTTCAGGTTGGGCGCAACAAACCCGCCGAGCGCGCCCAGCGAGTTGATCAGCGCGATGCCGCTGGCGGCGGCCGCGCCGCTCAGGTAATTGGTGGGGAATGTCCAGAACAGCGGCTGCACGGAAATGAAGCCCGCAGCCGCAAGGCACAGCGCAAGCATTGCGATCAGCGCCGAACCGGTATTGACCGACACCGCGATGCCCATGGCGCTGATCAGCAAGGTGAACATGGCTAGTGTTGCGTGCCGGCCGTGGCGTTCGGCATGGCGCGGGATGACATAGGCGGCGGCCAGCGCGCACACCCAGGGAATGGCCGTAACAAGTCCGACCTCGATGCCGACGCTTTTTCCCAGCAGATTGGCAACTTGAGTCGGCAGATAAAAAATGACGCCGTAGACGCTCACCTGGATCAGGAAATAGATCAGGGATAGAAACAGTACGCGCCTGTCCGCCAGCGCGCGCCAGCCCGAGCTGGGTCCATGTGCGGTCTTTTGCGCGTCTTCACTCGCAATCGCGGCGGTCAGCAGCGCGCGCTCTTGCGGAGTCAGCCACTTGGCGTCGCTCGGTTCGTTGTCCAGATACCACCAGGACCACACGCCGACTGCGGTCGCCATCAGGCCTTCCACCAGGAACAGCCATTCCCAGCCGCGCAGCCCCAGCAAACCGTCCATGTCCAGCAGCAGACCCGAGAGCGGGCTGCCAAAGATGAAAGCAAGCGGCGGGCCAAAATAGAACATGCCCAGCACACGCGTGCGGGCGGCTGCGGGGAACCACTTCGTCAGGTAATAGATGACGCCAGGGAAAAAACCGGCCTCGGCCACACCCAGCAGGAAACGCAGCGTATAGAACGCAGTTTCCGTGGTGGCGAACATCAAGGCGGCGGATATCAGCCCCCATGTGACCATGATCCGGGACATCCAGGCGCGCGCGCCAACGCGATGCATGATCATGTTGCTGGGCACTTCAAACATGGCATAACCCAGAAAGAATATTCCCGCGCCGAACGCGAACATCGTGTCGGAAAGACCGGTGTCCAGTTGGAATGTCTTTTTGGCAAAGCCGATATTGGCGCGGTCCAGGAAGGCCAGCACATACATCAGCAGCAAAAAGGGGATCAAGCGTTTGATGGTCTTGGCGGTGACGCGCGCTAGCGCGGCATCCTGCGGGGTGTTCATGGTGGAGTCTCCTGGTTATATTCTTGAAACGGCAGCGGATGCGCGTCGCGCCCGCGCAAGGCGGGCTGATCCATTCCAATCAATATTCCCGGCAAAGACATGCTTTTCCGCAGGATTTCGGACGGACTCTTGGCCGCACCTGGCAGTTTTCCGGGTGGCGCGTAGCCAGTACCCGGGCGGATCTGGAACAGGCGCGCGTGGATAGGATGTCTATACCTGTCTATACTGGCTCTTGTCGCCGTATTGCATCCGTCGAACACAACAGGACTTCTCGTGGCCCCATCCCCTCCCAGGCTTCCCCCGCAGACCAACGCCTTGCCTGCCCCGCTGTATGCGCAGGTCAAGCAGATGATTGCGCAGCAGATCCGTAGCGGTGCGTGGCCTGCTCATTACCGCGTGCCATCGGAAAGCGAGCTGGTCGACGAACTGGGCTTTAGCCGCATGACCATCAATCGCGCGTTGCGCGAGCTGACCGCTGAGGGGCTGTTGGTTCGCATGCAGGGCGTGGGCACGTTCGTGGCGCAGCCCAAGACCCGGTCAGCGCTTTTCTCCGTCAACAACATTGCTGACGAAATTGCAGCGCGCAACCACCGCCATCACAGCCGCGTGGTGCGTCTGGCAGAGGAGCCTGCAGGCGCGGAACAGGCGCTGGCGCTGGACATCCGGACGGGACAACCGGTTTTCCACTCCGTCATCGTCCACTTTGAAGATGACGTGCCAATTCAACTGGAAGACCGCTACGTCAACGTGAAGCTGGCCCCGGACTACCTCAAGCAAGACTTCACACAGGGAACACCGTACGAATATCTGACTCGTGTCGCGCCTTTGAGCGAAGGCGAACACGTGGTCGAGGCCATTCTGGCCAAACCGCGCGAATGCCAGCTGTTGCAGATCAATCGCGATGAACCCTGCTTGTTGATCCGCCGGCGCACCTGGTCCGGAGAACGCGCCGTTACGCTGGCTCGTTTGATTCATCCGGGTTCACGCCATCGCCTGGAAGGCAAGTTTTCCACATGACATCGTCCGACGCACATCCCCGCATTCAGCTCTATCGCGCCGAGGACTACCCGCGCATGCCATGGCGCAATGGTGGGGGAACCACGCAAGAGGTCGCCTGCAATCCCGGCGGAAGCACGGCACGCTTCGACTGGCGGCTGTCTATAGCAGATGTCGGGCAGGACGGCGGGTTCTCGGCCTTTAGCGGCTACCAACGCATCCTCACCGTGCTGGAAGGCCCGGGCATCGAACTGACGGTCGACGGATGCCTTCAGGCGCCACTGGCTCCCAGGCAGGCTTATGCTTTTTCAGGTGATGCCAAAGTGGCATGCCGTCTGCTGGACGGGCCGATCCGCGACTTCAATTTGATCTACACGCCAGCGCTATACCACGCCCGCCTGCAATGGGTTTCGGGCGCAGGTCCCTGCTTGTTTCACAGCAGCGCCCGTACTGTGCTGCTGATGAACGCGGGCAGCGCAGTGACGCTGTACGTCAACGGCGTAGCCCACGCCGTGCCTACGCAATACGACTGCCTGCATATCGAAGGCCTGGATGCGCTGGTGGAATATCGCCTGGAGGGCGCGGGCATGCTGGACGCCTGCATTATCGAATTGCTGCCGCGCTCGACCTGAGCGTCATACCGTGGCCGGGCTGGCCGCGGGCTTCTAATTCTTATCGGTTATTGCTTCCCGCCGGGATGCCCCTGGTGCCGCCATATCGGTACGGGAAATCCCTGAGAAAATTTCGGTTTTATGTACTTGTATATACAAGCATAGGCATCCTATGATCCGTTCAACAGCCGCGCACAAGAAAGGCGCGGCGGAACTCATCAAGGAGAGCCTCTTGGACCAAACCCACCGATACCGCGACGTCGTCATCCGCGCGCCGCGCGGCAACACGCTGACTGCCAAGAGCTGGCTGACCGAAGCCCCCTTGCGCATGCTGATGAATAACCTTGATCCGGACGTGGCCGAAAACCCCAAGGAATTGGTGGTGTATGGCGGTATCGGCCGCGCCGCGCGCGATTGGGAGTGCTACGACAAGATCGTAGAGTCGCTCACGAACCTGAATGATGATGAAACGCTATTGGTGCAATCGGGCAAGCCGGTAGGCGTATTCAAGACCCACGCCAACGCGCCCCGTGTGCTGATTGCAAACTCCAATCTGGTGCCGCATTGGGCCACGTGGGAACACTTCAATGAACTGGATGCCAAGGGCCTGGCGATGTACGGCCAGATGACCGCCGGCAGCTGGATCTACATTGGCAGTCAAGGCATCGTGCAAGGCACTTACGAGACCTTTGTCGAAGCCGGCCGGCAACATTACGGCGGCGATCTGACGGGCCGCTGGGTGCTGACCGCAGGGCTGGGCGGCATGGGCGGCGCCCAACCGCTGGCAGCTACCCTGGCCGGCGCGTGCTCGCTCAATATCGAGTGCCAGCAGACCAGCATCGACTTCCGCCTGCGCACGCGTTATGTCGACGAGCAGGCCACGGATCTCGACGATGCGTTGGCCCGCATTGAAAAATACACAAAGAGCGGCCGCGCCGTGTCCATCGCGCTGTGCGCCAACGCCGCCGATGTGCTGCCTGAATTGGTACGCCGTGGCGTGCGCCCAGACATGGTGACGGACCAGACCAGCGCGCACGACCCGCTGAACGGCTATCTGCCTTCCGGCTGGACCTGGCCGGAATACCGCGAGCGCGCCGCGCGTGAGCCCGCGGCCGTCATCAAAGCTGCCAAGCTGTCGATGGCCATACACGTGCAGGCGATGCTGGCGCTGCAACAGCAAGGCGTGCCCACGTTCGACTACGGCAACAACATCCGCCAGATGGCCAAAGATGAAGGCGTGGAGAACGCTTTTGATTTTCCGGGATTCGTGCCGGCATATATCCGGCCGTTGTTCTGCCGCGGCGTGGGGCCTTTCCGCTGGGTGGCGCTGTCAGGCGACCCGCAAGATATTTACAAGACAGACGCCAAGGTCAAAGAACTGATTCCCGACGATGCGCACCTGCATCAGTGGCTGAACATGGCGCGCGAGCGCATCAGCTTCCAGGGCTTGCCCGCGCGTATTTGCTGGGTCGGCCTGGGCCAGCGCGCCAAGCTTGGCCTGGCCTTCAATGAAATGGTACGCACGGGTGAGTTGTCGGCGCCTGTCGTCATTGGCCGCGACCACCTCGATTCTGGCTCGGTCGCCAGCCCCAACCGCGAGACCGAGTCCATGCGGGACGGTTCGGATGCCGTGTCGGATTGGCCATTGCTTAACGCGCTGTTGAATACCGCAGGCGGCGCGACATGGGTGTCGCTGCATCATGGGGGCGGCGTGGGCATGGGTTTCTCGCAACACTCGGGCATGGTGATCGTGTGCGACGGCACTGACGAGGCCGCCGAACGCATCGCCCGCGTGCTGACGAATGACCCGGGCACGGGCGTCATGCGTCATGCAGACGCGGGTTACGACATTGCCATCGATTGCGCCCGGGAACAGGGGCTGAATCTGCCCATGGTTACCGGAAATCGCTAAAGCAGCGCGTTCTTTCACCACCTGCGGGGGACTGCGGCCGCGACGGCCGCAGTACGGACCCCCAAGATCGAGGCAATGCGATGACCCAGGCCAGCGAGACACATGCGGCGCCGCTTATTGAGCGCCGTTCCATCGACCACATTCCGGAGTCGGAACGGCACGGAAAGCTATACAGCCAATTCACGTTGTGGATGGGCGCCAATCTTCAGATCACCGCCATCGTCACGGGGGCCTTGGCCGTTGTGCTGGGCGGAGACGTGTTCTGGTCTTTGATCGGATTGTTTATTGGACAAGTGCTAGGCGGCGCGGTCATGGCTCTTCATGCGGCCCAAGGCCCCAAGCTGGGTCTGCCGCAGATGATTTCAAGCCGGGTGCAGTTTGGCGTGTACGGCGCGGCGATTCCCATCGTGCTGGTGTGCCTGATGTATCTGGGCTTCACGGCAACCGGTACCGTGCTGTCGGGGCAGGCCATTGGCCAATTGCTTGGCGTGAGCAATACCGTGGGCATCTTGATCTTTGCTGCGGCGATCGTCGTGGCGACCCTGTTTGGCTATCGTGTCATCCACGTGATCGGCCGTGTTGCAACGGTGTTTGGCCTGCTTGCTTTTGTGTATCTGTTCAGCCGCGTTATCGCCGTGGGCGACGTCGGCCAACTGTTGCAGATCCGGCATTTCAGCTGGAGCTCGTTCCTGTTGGCCGTGTCGCTGGCCGCATCCTGGCAGATCGCCTATGGGCCCTATGTCGCGGACTACTCGCGCTACCTGCCCTCGTCCACCTCATCCGTGAAGACCTTTCTGGCGGTAGGGCTGGGATCGGTGCTGGGCGCACAGATTGCGATGGTGCTGGGCGTGCTGGCGGCCGCCATGGCCGCGGGCCAGTTCGCCGGCCGCGAAGTGGCCTACATCGTCGGTCTGGGCGGCACGGGGACCATGGCGGCGCTGCTGTATTTCAGCATCGCGTTCGGCAAAGTCACGATCTCTACGTTGAATTCCTACGGCAGTTTCATGTGCATCGCGACCATCGTCAGCGGCTTTCGCGGCAGTGTCGAGATTACGCGCCGCCAACGTACCGTCTTCGTGCTGCTGATCGTGGGCGCAGCCACTTGCGTGGCGCTGGTGGGCCAGCATTCCTTCCTGAATGCGTTCAAGTCCTTCATCCTATTCCTGCTGGCGTTCTTCACACCCTGGAGCGCCGTGAATCTGGTGGACTACTACTTCATCAACCGCGAGCGTTATGACGTGGCCGCGTTGAGCGACCCTGATGGGCGTTATGGCCGGTGGAATATGCCGGGCATCCTCGTGTACAGCTTTGGCGTTCTGGTACAGATGCCATTCATTTCCACCAAGCTCTACACCGGCCCGATGGTTGAACGTCTGGGCGGGGTCGATATCTCCTGGATCATCGGCCTGGTGGTGCCCAGCATTCTCTATTACCTATTTGCGCGGCGGGATCACTTCCCTGAATCCCGCACGGCGCTACGTTCAACTGCCTGAGCGCGTCACAGCATGAGGCCGGTATCCGGCCCTGGAGATCAAGAATGGAATTGCATCTGAAACCTGGTCACATGACGCTCGCCGACCTGCGGCGCGTTTACCAGCAGCCCTTGCGGTTGACACTGGACCCGGCCGCGGCGGGCCCGATCGAGGCCAGCGTCGCTTGCGTGGAACGCATCATCGCCGAAGGCCGCACCGCCTACGGCATCAATACCGGATTTGGCCTGCTGGCATCGACCAAGATTGCCCGCGAAGACCTGGAAGCGTTGCAAAGTTCGCTGGTGCTGTCCCATGCAGCAGGCGTGGGCGAACCGCTGGACGATACCATGGTGCGGCTGATCATGGTGTTGAAAATCAATAGTCTGGCTCGCGGTTACTCGGGCATCCGGCGCCGCGTGATCGACGCGCTGATTACGTTGGTCAATGCCGAGGTCTATCCGCACATCCCGCTGAAGGGGTCGGTGGGCGCCTCGGGCGACTTGGCGCCGTTGGCACACATGTCTTTGTTGTTGCTGGGCGAAAGCAAGGCCCGCTATCAGGGTGAATGGCTGCCCGCCAAAGAGGCGCTGGCCAAGGCTGGACTGCAACCGCTGACGCTTGCCGCCAAAGAAGGTCTGGCCTTGTTGAACGGAACGCAGGTGTCCACAGCGTATGCGTTGCGCGGCTTGTTTGAAGCCGAGGACCTGATGGCCGCGGCGCTGGTGTGCGGCAGCCTTAGCGTGGAAGCCATGCTGGGATCACGCGCGCCGTTCGACGCGCGCATCCATGCGGCGCGAGGCCAGCAGGGCCAGATCGACGTGGCCGCCGTCTACCGCGGACTGCTGACCGATGACAGCGAGGTCGGCCATTCACACGCGGACTGCGACAAGGTGCAAGATCCCTATTCTTTGCGTTGCCAGCCCCAGGTGATGGGCGCCTGCCTGACGCAGATCCGCCATGTGGCGCAGGTGCTTGAAGTCGAGTCCAACGCGGTGTCGGATAACCCGCTGGTGTTCGCGGACGCGGGCGACGTGATCTCGGGCGGGAACTTCCATGCAGAGCCCGTGGCGCTGGTGGCCGACAACCTGGCGCTGGCCATCGCCGAGATCGGCGCGCTGTCGGAACGCCGCATCTCGCTGATGATGGATAAACACATGTCGCAATTGCCGCCGTTTCTGGTCAGCAATGGCGGTGTGAACTCGGGATTCATGATTGCTCAGGTGACGGCAGCCGCTTTGGCCAGCGACAACAAGGCCCTGTCGCATCCTGCCAGTGTCGACAGCCTGCCTACGTCGGCCAACCAGGAAGACCACGTATCGATGGCGCCCAACGCCGGCAAGCGGCTTTGGCCCATGGCCGAGAACGTGCGCGACATCCTGGCGATTGAATGGCTGGGCGCCTGCCAGGGTCTGGATTTCCGCAAAGGCCTGAAGACCTCGCCCAAGTTGGAGCGCGCGCGCGCGTTGCTGCGCGAAAAAGTCGCTCACTACGAACGCGACCGATTCTTTTCACCGGACATCGTCGCGGCCAGCCAATTGCTCGCTTTGCGTGGGCTGACGGACCTGGTGCCGCCGGGGCTGCTTCCCAGCCTTTGATTAACTGGGAATGTGTTGATGCTGCACTGAACACTTTCCCTCTTCGACTCCGTGCGTGAGCGTCTCGCAGAGGGCGCGCGCACGGGGATTATTGCTGCTTGAACATAAATTGGTGCGGAGACATAGTGATGCCAACAAGTACGCAGGATCTGAAAAGAGGACTTAACGCGCGGCACATTCGTTTCATGGCTTTGGGGTCAGCCATTGGAACGGGGCTGTTTTATGGTTCGGCCAAGGCCATTCAAGAGGCCGGCCCGTCTGTGTTGATCGCCTACCTGGTCGCCGGCGCGGCCGTGTACATGGTCATGCGCGCACTGGGAGAGATGGCGGTTCACAACCCCGTGTCAGGCTCGTTCGGGCAATACGCGACCAGCTACCTGGGGCCCGTAGCGGGATTCCTGACGGGTTGGACTTACGCCTTTGAGATGATCATCGTGTGTCTGACCGACATCACGGCGTTCGGCTTGTATATGGGATTCTGGTTCCCCGATGTGCCGCGATGGATTTGGGTGCTGTCGATCGTGTTTTTCATCGGCGCCATCAACCTGTGTTCCGTCAAGGTGTTTGGTGAACTGGAATTCTGGTTGTCCCTCTTGAAGGTCGGTGCCATTGTGGCGATGATCGTGGGCGGACTGGGCATCATGCTGTTCGGATTCGGCTTGAATGTGGACAGCGCCGCCACGGGTGTGCAAAACCTGTGGGAGCACGGCGGTTTCATGCCGAACGGAGTCGGCGGGCTGGTGGCGTCGTTGGCGGTGGTTGTGTTCGCCTTTGGCGGCATCGAGATCATCGGCATTACCGCCGGTGAAGCCAAGGACCCCAGCCGCACCATTCCGCGCGCCATCAATGCCGTACCGCTGCGAATTCTGTTGTTCTATGTGCTGACGCTGTTTGTGCTGATGTCGATTTTTCCCTGGACGCAGATCGGCAGCAAAGGCAGCCCCTTTGTGCAGATCTTCGATAGCCTGGGCATTGCGTCGGCGGCGACCATCCTGAATATCGTGGTGATTTCGGCGGCGGTGTCGGCGATCAATAGCGATATCTTCGGCGCTGGCCGCATGCTCTACGGGATGGCCAGGCAGGGCCAGGCGCCGGCGGGTTTTGCTGATGTGTCCAATAACGGCGTGCCATGGATGACGGTACTGGTGATGACGGGCTCGCTGTTGTTCGGCGTGGTGCTGAACTACCTGATTCCCGAAGACGTGTTCGTGCTGATCGCGTCGATCGCCACCTTTGCCACTGTGTGGGTCTGGCTGATGATTCTGTTGTCCCAGGTTGCCATGCGGCGCAAGATGAGCCAAGAAGAGGTGGCCGGATTGCAATTCCGGGTGCCCTTCTGGCCGGTAGGCCCGATCGCTGCAATCGTGTTCATGGTGTTCGTGATTGGCGTTCTGGGGTATTTCCCCAAGACCCAGATGGCCTTGGTCGTGGGCAGTGTATGGATTGCGTTGCTGTGCGTGGCCTATTGGCTGTGGGTGCGTCCGCGCACACCCGGCGGAGGCAAGCTGGTGCCGGTAGCGCACGGGGCGGACTAGGCGGCGGGCGCCGCCGTAAATCAGGAGAGCAGGCATGAGACAGGTTTGGCGTAACTGCCACGCGGCCACAATGGCGCGTGGCGGGTATTCGGTGATACAGCATGCCGCCATCGTGACGCGCGGCATTCGCATCGAATGGATAGGCCCGGATAGCGCGCGGCCGAATACGCCGGACGCTCAGGTTCACGACCTGGGCGGGGCCTGGGTGACACCAGGACTGATCGACTGTCACACGCACTTGGTTTTCGGCGGCAACCGCAGCCAGGAGTTCGAGCAACGGTTGCAAGGCGTGGATTACGCCGACATCGCGGCAAAGGGCGGCGGTATTGCCAGTACGGTGCGCGCTACGCGGGCGGCTTCAGAGGATGCTCTGTACGTCAGCGCGCGCCGCCGCGCCTTGCATCTGTTGCGGGATGGCGTGACAACGCTGGAAGTGAAGTCGGGATACGGGTTGGATCTGCCCAATGAGCGCAAGATGCTGCGCGTGGCGCGGCGTCTGGGGCAGACCCTGCCGTTAACCGTCAGCGCCACGTGTCTGGCAGCGCACGCGCTGCCTCCGGAATTTGCTGGGCGCGCCGACGACTACATCGATGAGGTGGCTCGCCGCATGTTGCCAGTGCTGGCGGCCGAAGGATTGGTCGACGCGGTGGATGCTTTCTGTGAGCATCTGGCGTTCTCGCCTGAGCAGGTCGAGCGCGTCTTCAAGGTCGCTGTGCAATTGGGGCTGCCCGTCAAACTGCATGCCGAGCAATTGTCGTCTTTACATGGCGCAAGTTTGGCAGCGCGCTATGGGGCCTGGTCGGCGGACCATCTGGAATATCTGACCGAACGCGATGTGCTGGCGATGGCCTTGGCTGGCACCGTGGCGGTATTGTTGCCGGGTGCCTTTTATGCGCTGCGCGAAACTCAACTGCCGCCTGTTGGCCTGTTGCGTCATCACGGCGTGCCGATCGCCATTGCCAGTGATCTGAATCCGGGGACTTCACCGGCCTTGTCGCTACGGCTGATGTTGAGCATGGCATGCACCCTGTTCAGAATGACGCCCGAAGAGGCGTTGGCCGGCGCCACGGTGCACGCTGCGCGGGCCTTGGGGCTTCAAGCGACGCATGGGGTTCTGGCGGCCGATATGGTGGCAGACTTTGTAGCGTGGGATGTGGAACATCCGGCCGAACTGGCCTACTGGATCGGTGGCGACTTGCCCAAGCGCGTGATACGGCATGGCGCGTTGGTGGACATGGAAGGGCTGGCCTGAGTCCGCCGGATTCAGACCAATACGCATCTGATTCGGACCCGCTGGTCTGCGGGCGCCCTATTCTCGCGTCTGCCGTTCTACGATGTGGCCGGATGCCGCCCGCTACCGGGCGCGCAACGCAACACATCGACGAGGCGGGCGTATGCGGATTTGCATGATGGAAGGGCCGGTGGATCTGATGCCGGATGGCGCAACCTGGGAAGGTCTTGCAGAGCGTATTGGCGAGCTCTCGCCCGACCTGCTGGTGACCAACGAAATGCCTTTCGGGCCTTGGTTGGCCTCGTCGTCTGTGTATGACCCGGAGCGTGCGGCGGAATCGGTGCGCATCCACGAGGCGGGCTTGGTTGCGCTGGCCGCGCTGAATGTGCCTGCCATCGTTTCCTCCCGGCCGGTGCCAGCGGGAGAGCGTCTGGCCAACGAAGCGTTTGCTCTGCAAAACGGACGCTATACGCCGCTGCATCACAAACAGTACTTTCCGGAAGAGCCCGGTTTTTTTGAAGCGACCTGGTTTCACTCGGCGCAGGACGGCTTCGAGGTGTTCGACTTGGGTGGCGTGCGTCTTGGGGTCCTGCTATGTACCGAATTGATGTTCAACGAGCGCTCGCGCCGCTATGGACGCGCAGGGGCGGAGTTGATCGTGGTGCCGCGCGCCAGCGGCGCATCCACGGGCCGCTGGTTGACTGCTGGCGCCATGGCGGCCTTGGTGTCCGGCTGCTACGTCGTCAGTTCCAACCGCGCGGGACGCACGGCCGAAGGGCAGGTGTTTGGCGGCATGGCGTTTGCGTTTCAGCCTGACGGCGAACCGTTGGCGCAATCCACCGATACGGAATCGATAGTGCTGATTGAAATAGACCCCGCAAGGTCACGGGCACAGCAGGCGCTGTACCCGTGCTACGTGCGGGAATAGGACCGTTGCAGCCCGTTCAGGCGGCGAGCGCGACGTGGCGCTGGTCCTGGATCAGGGCAGGCAGCCGGAATGCGCTGACCGCGCCTTGCAGGCGTTGCGCCTGAATTTCAAGCGAGGATGCGGCAGCGGCTGCTTCTTCGACCAGGGCCGCGTTCTGCTGCGTGACCTGATCCATCTGGTTCACTGCGGTGTTCACCTGATCAATACCGGTCACCTGCTCGTGCGAGGCCGATGCGATGTCGTTGACCAGCAGGGTCAGCCGTTCAATGGTGGACAGAATTTCTTCCATCGTGCGGCCGGCAGCTTCGACCTGAGCTGAACCCGCCTGCACCGTCGCGCCTGACGTGCTGAGCAGTTGCTTGATTTCCTTGGCTGCGCCCGCGCTGCGCTGTGCCAAAGACCGGACCTCGGCGGCCACTACCGCGAAGCCCTTGCCTTCTTCGCCTGCCCGGGCAGCCTCCACCGCCGCATTCAGCGCCAGAATATTGGTTTGGAATGCGATGCCATCAATGACGCTGACGATGTCTTCAATACGGCCGGAATCATGGGCGATTTCGCGCATGGTGCTGACGGCGTCCTTCACCGCCTGACCGCCGCGCTGGACAACTTCGGTGGCGGTAGCGGCCATCTGGTTGGCTTGACGCGCGTTTTCGGCGTTGCTGGTGACGGTGGACAGCAACTGTTCCATGCTGGCCGCGGTTTCCTCAAGCGAGGCTGCCTGCTGCTCCGTGCGGCTGGACAGGTCCTGGTTGCCTGCGGCAATTTCGCTGGAACCGGTATGGATCTCCACCACGCCGTCTCGCACGGCATGCACCGTACGGACCAGACTGGCCTGCATTTCCTGCAGATAAGGAATGATCTGGCCAACGCAGTTGGTGCCAAAAAGCGGGATGGCGGCCGTCAGATCACCATCGGCAATGCGCCGGAAATGCGCCTGGATGGAATCCAGAGGCCGCTTGACGAACGACACCACATAGCGGTCGCCCAGCACCAGCAGCAGCAAGCAGATGCCCAGCACGACGCCCATGCCGATGTAAGCACGCTGGCGCTTGGCGGCGGCATCGTCCCACAGCAGGATTTCGCGATCCTTGGCGTAGGCTTCGTAGTTTTCGATGCTCTTGCCAAAGCTCCGGCTGGCCGTGACGACAGCGCTGGCGGCATGTGCGCGCGCCTGGGCGATATTCCCGGCTTCCAGGTGCTGGCGCTGCACGGTGATGCCGCCGTTGACCAGCGCCTCGAAGCTGGTTTGCATCGGGTCCAGAATCGCTGCGGGGGCATCTGTCTTGGCAAGCCCCACAAAGATCGCTTGCTGTTTCTTGGCTTCAGCCAACGCGGCGTCGATGCCGCGCCCTTCTTCAGCCGCCTGCTCGGTTTTGCCTTCGCCCGCGTATTCCAGCTGGCGCGACAGACGCAGCCGGGCGCGCATGATTTGATCGTTGACCCGGGACAGGGCGGACACTTCGTGTAGGAGTTCGCTACTGGCTGCGAGGGCGTCGCCAGAGCTTTGCAAGCCATTAACGCTGATGGCCGACAGGCCGGTTAGCAGGGCGCTGATCATGAGCAAAGTGCACAGAATCATGCGGCGAATCGTAATGTCTTTCAAAAACTGAGTCATACGCGTCGTTCCAAAAAACAGCGGGTGCTGCAGTGGGAACAACGGCCCAATTTCAGCGATATTTAGCGACTGTTTCATAACTTACGAATATATCCACGGGCCATGGAATATATCGACAGACAGCGCAACAGTGTTGCGTTTTCAGGGTTGGCGCGTTGTCGTAGCCTGCGCCGGCTCTGACGCGTCGAAGCGCAGCCGCGAAAAACTGGCAACGCAGGCGAGCGCGGCGCACAAACCGCCCAGCCATAACGCGGCGATCGCGCCATGCGTCGTGGATACGTTGAAGCAGGCGGCAACCAGCGCCGCACCCGTGGCCTGTCCCAGCAGGCGCACGGTACCGATCATGCCGCTGGCGCCGCCTGCCCGCGAGGCAGGGGCGGACGTCATGATGGCGCGCAGATTGGGTGATTGAAAAAAGCCGAATCCCGCGCCGCAGATGGCCATGCGCCAGCAGATGTCCAGGACCGACGGCGTGGGGGGCATCAGCGCAAGCAGCACCATGCCCAACGCTAATAGCGCAAGCCCGACGCCGCCAAGAATGCCAGCAGGATAATGGTCGGACAGCCGGCCAGCGATGGGCGCCATGATGGCGACCACCACAGGCCAGGGCGTAATCAGAAAGCCGGTGTGGATTTGGCTGTATCCCAAGACGGTTTGGAACAGAAAGGGCAACGACACGAAGGCCAGCGCCTGTGCCGCGAAGGCGCACACGGCTGTGGCAGCGGACAGAGCGAACAAGGGCCGCCGCAACAGGTCCACCGCCAGAATCGGCGCGGGGTGTCCTGCTTGCCTGCGCATCAGCAGCCACAGGCTGGCGATCGCGCCGCCCCATTCAAGCGCCACACGCGGCCAGGGCGCGCTGTGTGCCAGTTCGTTTGAACCCAGTACGAACAGGCCCAAGGTCAACGCACACAGCAAGGCCGCCAAACCGTCAAAGCCATGCGGCGCCCGCGCCGTCTCGGGCAGGCCGCGCAGACCCAGTACCGCCGCCACGATGCCGATGGGCACGTTGATCAAAAACAGCCAATGCCATGATCCGAAGACCAGGATGGCCGAAGCCGCCGTCGGACCCGCCGCAAAAGACAGGCCCACCACCATGGCGTTCAACCCCAAGCCACGGCCCAGCATGTGAGAGGGGTAGATAAAGCGTAGCAGTGCGCCGTTTACGCTCATGACGCCGGCCGCGCCCAGGCCTTGCAGAATACGCGCGACCACCAGCGATGGCAGCGATGGCGCCAAGCCGCAAGCCAATGACGAGAGCGTAAATACCACCAACCCCACGATGTACACGCGCCGGTGGCCCAGGATTTCGCCAAGGGCGGCCGCAGGCAGCAAGCCGGCCACCATGGCCAGTTGATAACCGCTGATGACCCAGATGGAACCCGCGTCGCTGGCCTGTAGATCACGCGCGATGGTGGGTAGCGCCGTATTGGCGATGGCGGTATCCAGACTGGCCATGCAGACCGCCAGCATGACGGCCAGCAACGCGCCCAGCCGTTCCGATGCAGGCAAGCCGGCGCCAGCCGGGTAGACGGTATTGCGGGAGAACGAAAGCATGTGGATGCGGCGATCGAGTCGTCCGGGCGGAGCGTCCGGAATCGTGAGCAACGATTCTAATGCGGCATGGGGATTCAACGCTTCGTCAGCGGGGCGATCTGGGGCAGGCCGGGCAGCGCAAAAGCTGGATCGATCCATTAATAATGCGACCAGGCGGTCACATCGATTAATCGAAAATTTAATCCGACTATGGGTGCAGAATCAAAACTATCCCGGCCATTGTCACTGTTTGAAACTCCCTAGATCGCCGATTTACAACAAGATATTCCACGACGAAGGGCCTGGGTTTTCATAGAGAAAATCGACTATTGAGCAGGCCAAACAATCTCATAAAAATTCGAAATCGTATTGGCCGGGGGTTAAAAATGAAACCATTTCGTGCCGGATCGGTTTATTAGACGTACGATTAATCCCGCAGGTTTGATGGTGCAACTGTATTTCGTGGAGATTTTCATCATGAAACGCTTATCTTTGTGCGCAGCAACCTTGTCTTTGATCGGTGCTAGTTCGTTACCTTGCATGGCGGCGGCGCAATCTACGTCCACCGCTACGTTTAACGTCACCCTGACCATTGCCGCGAACTGCATCATTGCGGCAAACAATCTGGCATTTGGCAGCCATGGTGTGTTGAACACTGCGTTTACGGGTAGTACGACGGTTAACGTGACGTGCAGCAATACCACGCCCTATTCGGTTGGCCTCAGCGCGGGATCGGGTACCGGCTCGACGCAAACGACCCGTTTTCTTAGCGGCACCGGAGCAAACGTCAGCACGATTTCCTATCAGCTCTATAAGCCCACTGGCACATCTGTCGTATGGGGTGATGCGCAGGTGGCTGACCGGGTCAGCGGCACGGGCAACGGGTCAGCGCAAGCGTTGGTGGTCAATGGCTCAGTACCAGCACAGGCCACGCCCGCGCCCGATAATTACTCTTCCACGGTTACTGCAACGGTCTATTTCTAGTGGCAACGCCAGTGCGGACGCTTCTGCGGACCATATTTGCGTTGTGCATGGGAACTGGCAGCAGCTTGGTGTTTGCGGCGGCTTTGCAAATATCACCGGTATTGGTTGATATTGCGCCCCAGCAAGCGGCTAGCGGCATCATGCTGCGTAATCCAGGCACAACTCCCGTATACGGTCAGGTGCGGATATACCACTGGGACCAGACCAGCGGCGATGATGTGTTGTTGCCTACCGAGGAAATCCAGGCCAGTCCGCCGATTATCCAGGTGCCGCCTGGTGGAGAACAACTTGTGCGGCTGGTGCGCGCGTCCAGGGAAATGGGCGCAATCGAACGCGGCTACCGTCTGATCATTGATGAAATTCCAGACCCTGCCACGCCCGGTATTAACGGTGTGGTGCTGCGCTTGCGGTATTCCGTGCCCGTGTTTGTGCAAGGGGCCGCGCCGTCGCCCGCGCCTGAACTGATTTGGAATTTGGCGCGGGAAGGCAATGCCTGGGTATTGCGGCTGACCAATGCCGGAACCCGCTATGCGCAGGTCGCGGCCTTGCAGATTCTGAATAGTGCCGGAAAGCCGTTGGCGAATATCGATGGTTTAGTGGGATATGCATTGGCGCAGCGCGCGCGCGAATGGCGGTTCCCAGCAAAGAATGACGCCTCGGGCCCGGTGCGGATCAAAGCCCTGATCAATGGTGATGCTGTCACCGTGTCCCCCCGCGTTGAGTGATCGGTCGCGTGCTGGCGCGTCTAGGCGCATGCCGGCGGTCAACAGGAAGATAGTCCATGGCGGTATGCGCTCCCCGGTTTTGCGGGCGACGCGCCTGGTGCCTCGCACTCTTCTTGCTGGGTGCGCCAGCACAGGCGGTGGATACGCCCGATCAACTGATCAGCTTCGGCAATATCGCCGAGCGCGACGTGTTTCTGGAGGTAAGTATCAATGGCCACGGCACGTCCCAGCTGTTGCGATTCCGGGATGCGCAGGGCCGTTTGTCGGCCAGCGCGGACGCGTTGCGTTCGGTGGGCGTGGACCTGTCGGGCATGGGCGTGTCTGGAGACCGCGAAGTGCAGCTGGATCTTATTGCGGGGCTGCGATACGCCTATAACCCGGGGACGCAGACCGTGGACATCATGTTGCCCGACGAGCTGCGGATGCCTTTTCAGTTAGATACGCAGGGCTTGGCGAAGACGCCCCGGGCGACGTCCGGGCGCGGCCTCGTGCTGAACTACGACGCCTACACGCAGACGGATGCGCAGTATCGGGTTTCGCTCTTTACCGAGCAGCGCTATTTCGATCCCAGCGGACTGTTCAGCAATACCGGCACGGCGTATCTAGGGGGCGCTGGCGATCGTTATGTGCGCTACGACACCTATTGGACACGTTCGGACCAGGACACCCTGCGCACGCTGCGTTTGGGCGACACCATTACGTCGTCTTTGAACTGGTCGCGTTCCGTGCGCGTGGCGGGTATTCAATGGGGCCGGAATCTTGCGCTGCGTCCTGACTTGGTGACGTTTCCCATGTCTTCGTTAAGTGCGTCGTCCGTCGTGCCGTCATCCGTCGCGCTCTATATCAACGGGGTGCAGCAATACACCGGCAATGTGCCGCCCGGACCGTTCGTGGTGAACCAGATTCCGGGTATTACCGGCGCGGGCCAGGCGACTCTCGTGACGCGCGACGCGCTGGGCCGGACGGTCAGCACGTCGGTGCCGTTGTATATCGATACGCGCATGCTTGCCCGCGGGCTGTCCAGCTATTCCGTCGAAGCGGGTTTTGTAAGGCGCCAGTTCAGCGTCCGCTCGTTTGATTACGACAATAAGCCGGTGGTGACGGCGTCCGGCCGGTACGGATACAGCGACGATCTGACTCTGGAGGCCCACTCTGAAGCCAGCGCGGGCATCTATAACGCAGGCGCCGGCGCCTTGGTGAAACTGGGTCAGGCGGGTGTGGTCAGCGGCTCTGTGTCGGGCAGCGCAGGAAATTACGGCGGTGGCCAGGTCAGTCTGGGTTACCAATATGTGCGGCCGGAGTTCAGCGTGGACACGCAAGCCACGCGTGCCCTGGGCGACTACGGCGACCTGGGGTCGCGAGAAGACGCGCCCGTGCCCCGCCAGACTGAGCGGATCACGTTGTCATTGCCCCTGGCTGCGTCGCAAAGCGTGGCGTTCAGCTATATCGGCTATCGCATGCCGCAGGTGCCAGCCGCCAGGCTGGGCTCGGCGTCTTACACGGCCAATCTGCATAGCCGGGTCGTTATGAGCCTAAGCGCCTACAACGACTTCAATCAGTCGAATTCGCGCGGTGTCTATCTGGGCCTGACCCTGATGCTGGGTGATCGCACGCAAGCGACCGTGTCGGCGGGCCGGCAAGGGGGGCAGGACTCGTACAGTGTGGGCGCGCAAAGCAGCGTGCCCTACGAAGGAGGCTGGGGCTGGGGCGTGCAAAACGGGCGCATGGGCGGCATGCAATACAACCAAGGGCAGGCGCAGTTCCTCGGCAGCTATGGACAATTGACGGGCCTGGTTCAGGACTACGGCGGCAGAACGCAAGCCGCCGCGCAGGCGTCGGGGTCGCTGGTGTTGATGGATGGCGCCCTGCTTCCCACACGCCGCATCAACGACAGCTTTGCGCTGGTCTCGACGGATGGCGTGCCAGACGTGTCGGTGCTGCACGAAAATCGGAAATTGGGCACCACCAACAGTGGCGGACATTTGCTCGTGCCCGATCTGAGTTCGTATCAAACGAACCGGCTCTCGATTGACCCCGAAGACCTGCCCGTCGATATGAAGCTGGACACCACCAAGGCCGTGCTGGTGCCGCAAGCGGGCTCCGGCGTGCTGGCAAAGTTCCAGATCGGGAAGTACGCGGCGGCGTCAGTCATTCTGAAGTTTGCTGACGGCGCATTCGTGCCGGTGGGGGCCGAAGTGGCGCATGTTGAAAGCGGCAAGCGTTCGGTCGTGGGTTATGACGGCCTGGCATTTGTGGAGGATCTGGTGGAGCGAAATCATCTGCGTGTGAAAGGCGCAGGCGTCTCGTGCCTGGTTGAGTTTGATTACGAGCATGGGGCCCATCGGCCGCTGCCCACGCTAGGGCCCTTTGTTTGCGAGCCGTTGAAGAGGGCCAGCCAATGAAGCTCCTGCCCGCCAGCTGCTTGGTGGTGTTCGTGTGCCTGGGCGTTTCCGGGGCGGCCAGGGCCAACAGCTGCGTACTGGCTGCCGGGACGACCGCCACGACGGACTTCGGCCCCGTCAATCCCCTGCTGGCGACCGACACGTTCAGTGATGGCGGGCAAGTGGTCGTGACGTGCACGTTCACCGCGTTGGGACTGCTGGCGCGGGTGTGCTTTAACGCGGGGCTGGGCAACACCAGCACGTCCACCAATCCGCGCACCTTGGGGGCGGGGACGAACCGGATGAACTACAACCTGTACACGGACGCCTCGCATACGCAGATATGGGGTACGTCTACGAACGCCGCGCCGACTTCCGTCCTGATAACCGGCCCCATTCTTGGCCTGGGCAGCCCGGTGACCACCACCTTCAAGTTCTACGCAAAATTGCCGGGCAACCAGCCCCTGGTCAAGACGGTGGGCAATGCCAACACGCAGTACACGGAAACGTACTCCACCACCAATACGGTGGACGTCGCGTTCGGCTTGCTGGGCGCCCTGTCGGCCTGCCCCTTGTCTACCTACACGCAACGAATTCCCATTCCGCTGACGGTGACGGCGCTGGTACAGAAGAACTGCACGATCAACGCCACGGACCTGGCGTTTCCGCCCAAGGGACTGCTTACGTCTACGGCGGCGGCCAGTAGCCAGATCACCGTCAAATGCACCAACAACAATGCGTATTCGGTGTCGTTGAATGGCGGTTCCGTGGCCAACAACGTACTGGCGCGCAAGATGAAGCATGAGACGGCCGCTGACACGGTCAACTACCAGCTCTACCAAGACAGCGCTTACGCCACCATTTGGGGCGACGCGACCGGCGGCTTGCCCCTGGTGGGTCTGGGCTCGGGCGCCAATCAGGTCTTTACGGTGTACGGGCGCGTGCCGGTGCAATCGACCCCGCGTCCGGGCAATTACAAAGATGTCATCACGGCCACGATTACGTTCTGATCGGGCTGGCGGGTGGCTGGTCTTTGCCCCGGCGCTGTTTATTGCTGGTCGGGTGCGGGCCGGGGCTTGATCGGCCAGAACAGCGTGGCGGGCCGTTGCCAGATGCGTTGACGCACGCTGGCCGACAAAGAATCGCGGTCGCCGCGGCGCAGATTGCGTGAACGCAACGCCACGTTAAAGGCCAGCGCAAAGCTGACGCCCACATTCAGCAGACCGGTCACTGCGGTACCGGCCACCGCCATCCAGAATGCATTTGTGTGTACGACTTGCCAACCCAAGGTGCCGATCGCCGTGCCTATCTGACCTGCGCTGAGCGTCACATGGCGTACCTCGACATGAGGGCCGAAGAAGCTGACGATGGCCGGGCCCAGTCCCAGCATCAGGCCCAGCGACACGTTGCCCGCAATACCCGAGATGTTGCGCTGCCAGAAGCCTGCCCAGCGCACCGCGCCGCGCTCACCAAAAAGATGCCGCGTGCGGCGGTCGTACGCCATGACATCGTGTACGCGATGCAGCGCAAACCAATTGTCGGCCCAGCCGGCAATCAGGCTGGATAGCCACAGCAGCACGCCGGTGGCGGCGGCATAGATGGGTGTTGCGCCCCAGATCGAAAACGAGGCCAGCGTTTCGTGCGCCTTGTCCGCGTTGATCAACGGCATGTCCAGGCCGTTCACGGCCACCCATTGCACCGCCCACGCCAGCGGAAAGACCACGGCCAGATTGCCCAGGATGGCTGCGGCGTTGGAACGGATCATGGCCATGGTGTCATCCAGGAAGGCCTCGCGTCCTTCAGGCGTGTACGCGTCATCCAGCCTGTGAGCCAGCGCGGGCCCGGTCATGGCGGGCTGTTTGGTGGCCAGGGTGAAGTGCGCAAAGTGAATCACCAGAAATCCGCCCGCATAGTTCAGCGATGCCAGCAGCCCTTCGATGAACTTGTCCAGGTGCATCGAGACAATGAAGAATTTCAGGTACACCGTGAATACCATGACGAAGCCGCCGCCCAGCGACGCTTTGAGCATGGTCAGATATTCCACGGTGTCGCGCGCGATGTAGTGCTCGCCGGTTTGTGCGGTGCGTTCCATGACCCGTCGCGCCAGTTGCGCAAAGGACGAGGCCGCCAGGTGACGGATGCTGCTGCGCGCCTGCGTCGACCGGATCAGTTCGGCGATCAGGTGTACATATTTGTGCCGCTGCGTCGGGTCCACCCACACGCTCAACAGCAGTTCGATGCGCGCCAGACGCAGTTTCATGCGCTCTATCTGGAACACGACCTCAACCGATACCCCGTTTTTTTCCAGCTCGTCGTAGACGCCTTGAGACGCGGTGCGGCAGCTGTCCAGCAGCGCCCGGAATACATTCAGCCTGCGGCCGAAGACCTCGCGGGGCGTGTCGGGCGGGCTGTCGCACAGCTCGGCTGCCGCTGCGGCCAGCGCGAAAAATGGCGTGTCCTGCACGCGCCCCGGCAGGCGCGACCGTATGTCTTGACTAAGCCCAGTGGCGCGCACCTGACTGACCAGTACCTGGATGCTGCTTGTCAGCGCTTGTTCCAGTCGTGGGGCGGGCGTTTCGTGTCCGTCGCTGTTGATGCGTTCGGTGCCGTCGCCAAGCCAAAACAGCGCCCGCATGCGGGCAAGCGTGTCTTCGTCCAGCGCTTCTATCCATTGCGCATCGCCAGCGCGCCGGAAGATCAGCGAGAACAGGCCGAACATATCGCTCCGGTTCGGGGGCGGTGGCAGCAGCCGTGATTGCGCGCGTTCCCAGAATTCTCCCCAGAAGCCAGGATGCGAGGCCACGCCGGTGTCGCACAGCAGCGAGGTGGGGTCGTTATCGGTCACCAGGGAACGCAGTGTGGCGGCGACCGGGGCGGCGCGCTCGGGGTTGTGTTCCAGCACCTGCAACAGATAGCGCAACCGCGCATGCTGCGGATGGCGCACGGCGTCGGCCGGATCGGGCGGCGCCGGGCTCTGGCTGGCGGCTTTAGACGGGCTGCCGGGGCGGTCCAGCCATCGGCACAGATCCACCATCCACAGATTGCGTTCCGCTAGCGGGGCATCGGGATTGGCGCTGGACAGGATGGTGTCCAGCTGCGGCCCCCCGAAACGGGCGGCCCGCCATTTGCGCCAAAGAGAGGTGAACATGGGCGGGCCTCAAGGGTCATAGGGATTCGGGATCGCGGCGCAAAGAGAATCCTTGCGCTTCGTTCATGGCCAGATAACTGACATTGCGCGACACCACGGGCGGTTTGTCACCGCTGTGCAGTGCCCGCACTTCGTCCAGCACCATCTTGTCCGCGAGCGTCAGGCGGTCAATCATGCGCAGGTATTGCATCCAGCTTTCAACCAGGAACACTTCGCGCCATACGCCCTCGCGCTCCAGGTCTCGAAACAGCTGCCATTGCTGCGCGCCATTGCGTAAGCGCAGCAGGCGCAGCGGATGGGCGGCGCCAATCAAGGCGGATAACTTTTCTTTGGGAATCAGGTATTCCACGGCCACCAGCACCGAGCCGTGCTGCGTATTGAAACCCGCCGCCGCCATCGCCGGTTCAGTGCTGTCCACGCGTGCAAGTGATTGTGTGTTGACCTGTTCGGGCAGCCGCGAGCGATACAGCAGGGCCACGGTGATGCCCAGCATGACGCCCGCTGTCGCCAACGCCCCGGATACCCCCATGGTGCCGGCAAAGTGCCCCCACATGAACGAACCCGCCGCCAGGCCGCCGAAGATCGACGTCTGATACAGCGCCAGCGCTCGCGCCTTGACCCAGTCGGGCACCAGCATCTGGACGGTGGTGTTGTAGGTCGCCAGCACGCCGATCCAGCAACTGCCTGACAGCAGCAGGGCGGGAAACACCACCCACAGGGTGCTGGTCAGCCCCAACGCCAGCAGGCAGGCGGCCAGTAAGGCGGCGGTCACGGTGACCAGGCCGCTTGCGCCCCACGCCGCTTGCACGCGACGCACAACGGCGCTGCCCAGGATAGCGCCGACGCCCAAGGCGCCCAGCATGTAGCCGTACAGCAAGGCGCTGCCAGCTTCGTGATCGTGCGCCAGCAGCGGCAGCAGCGCCCACAAGGCGCTAGCCGACAGGCCAAAGGCGAAGGAGCGCAACATCACGACGCGGGTGACCGTCGAGTGCTGCGTGTAGCGCAGCGCCGCGATCACGCCTTCGAATATGCCTTCTGGCGGCAGACGGCGAACGGGCAGGTCGCGCTTCCAGCGCCAGATCGCCCAGATCAGGCCGCCGTAGCAGAAGCAATTCAGCAAGAAGACCCAGGGCGCGCCCATGGCGCCCAGGAGCAGACCGCCAATGGCTGGGCCGACCGCGCGGGCTACGTTGTAGTTGACGCTGTTGAGCAGCACGGCGCTGCCCACATGGGCGCGCGGCACCTGTTCACCCACCGCAGCCTGCCACGCGGGCGTGACGACCGCGCTGCCGATGGCGATGCAGAAGACAGAGGCGATCAGCGTAATGGGGTGCAACAAGCCGGCAAAAGCCAGCACGGTGATGAAGACGCCGCCTGCCAGTTCCAGCAGCATGCCGATCAGCATCACTTTGCGGCGATCGTAATTGTCGGCC
This sequence comes from Achromobacter seleniivolatilans, assembly GCF_030864005.1. Classification (NCBI taxonomy): domain Bacteria; kingdom Pseudomonadati; phylum Pseudomonadota; class Betaproteobacteria; order Burkholderiales; family Alcaligenaceae; genus Achromobacter; species Achromobacter seleniivolatilans. Next base: position 4,441,355 of record NZ_CP132976.1, on the reverse strand, counting down.
AGCACGCCGGTCAGGATCGACAGGGCAACCAGCGGGAATGCCGCGGCCACCTGGATCATGGCGACCATCAGGGGGCTGCTTTGTTCGGTGGTGATGATCCACGCGGCGGCGACGGATTGCGCCCAGGTGCCCAGATTGGCAAACAGGTTGGCGATCCAGATGATGCGGAACGCGGGAAAAGCCAAAGGGGAAAGCGTGCTGACCGTCAGGGCCGGCGCCGGCGCGGCAGGAGCGTCAGCGGGCAAATCGGCAGAGGGGGAGACGGGCTGGAGCATAGTGGCTCGGGGGCGTCTTTTTTACCCTGAAATCGGGTGGGGTTTGAGTCGGTTAATGGTACGCCTTAATTGGGGGCGGGTGCGCTTCAATGGGAAACGCCAACTGCGCGCAATCTCTTTACCAACGCGCGCTCCGAGCCCGTCCCGTGGATAACTCTGTGGGTAAGCCGGTGAATAGCCAGTGGATACCCGGTGGATAACCTGGGATAACTTTTGGTGACACCGAGCCGGCTCTGATTGTCGGGTTTTCCCGGATTTTTCTAGTACCCTCCCCGGTGGCTCAGGTCGTCTGGGCCACGTCGTGAACCCCGTGCGCCGATCCCTGCACGCGGTCCGTTCCGGCCGTCTCAATACTGTCTCTTTTGGTAGCCATGACCCTGACTTTCAATGGGCGCGCGTTTGCCGCCCTGCTCGCCGTGACCGCGCTGCTGGCGCTGATTGCCATGTATGGCGCGCCGTATCCTTTCTTGCGCGGATTCGTGGGCGATGTGGTGGCGGTGGGCTGGGTGTATCTGGTTTACCGGACCGTGATTCGCGCGAACGTCCTGCCGCTCGCGGTGGCAGCGTTGCTGACCGGCTACGCCGTGGAGTTTGCCCAGTACCTGGCGCAGCACTTTGGGTGGCGCATCGAGCAGCCGGTACTGCGCATCATCTTGGGCAGCGTGCCTGACTGGTGGGATGTGCTGGCCTACACCGTCGGCTTCGCATTGGTGTTGGTACTAGCGTTAGGCAATGAGCGCCGCCAGCAAACCGCCGCCTTGGCGGACGCGCGGCAACGGGCCAGTTTGCGCGCCCGCCGCTAAACCGCGCGGGGCGTTTCGGACGGGGCATCCGCCCCGGCTTCCATCAAGACTCAGCCTGCTTGGCAGACCGGCTCGTCGCTGTTGCGGCGCGCTGCGGGCGCGGCTGCGCGCAGGGGTTGCAGACGGGCGTTGCGGAACGGGGCAAACAGTTCGGTCCAGGACGACGGAAACAAGGGAGTCGCGTGGCGCACGGCGTCGCGGCGGGCGTAATGCGTCAGCAGTTGCTGGCCGATCGGGGTGTCTCCGAGAGGGTGGCGAGTGTTCATGGTATTTCCGTATTGCATTGAAAGTGTATTCATTGTACTTCCAAGATGACTTAGGGTCTACCCCTACTCATCCGCGCCCAAGTGATTGAAATCAAACACTCTGTCCCTATCCCCAGCCGTTTTCTTCGGGATTGCCCTAGCGGTTCAAAACAGTAGACGGTATACAATGTTCATCATGGCCGGGCTGGCTTCAGCCTGGAATCTCTCCCACTGGACTGGAGCGCGTCATGGCAGAACTGATGAACCGAGATGAATTCCGTACCGCGTTGGAAAACGCGATCAAGGGCAAAAGCGCTAACGCGTCGCCCTTTTCCATTGCCTGGGCCGAAGGCAAGCTCAGCCGCCAGCATTTGCAGCGTTGGGCAGAAAACCACTATCACTATGTCGGTCCGTTTGCGGACTACCTGGGTTATCTGTACGCCCGCACGCCCGACACGTACACCGAGGCCAAGGATTTCCTGCTGGCCAACATGTACGAAGAGGAAATCGGCGGCGATCGCCATACCGACCTGCTGATCCGATTTGCCGAAGCCTGCGGCACCACTCGCGAACGGGTCACGAATCCCGACAATATGTCGCCCACCACGCGTGCCTTGCAAAGCTGGTGTTATGCCGTGGCCATGCGCGAGGACCCCATCGTGGCCGTGGCCGGTCTGGTGGTGGGCCTGGAATCGCAGGTGCCGTCCATTTACCGCAAGCAGACGCCGACCTTGCGTGAAAAGTATGGATTTACCGACGAAGAGGTCGAATTTTTTGACCTGCACATCGTGTCAGACGAAATCCATGGCGAACGCGGTTATCAGATTGTGCTGGAGCATGCCAATACGGTAGAGCTGCAACAACGCTGCCTGAAGATCTGCGAGATCGGTGCGCAGATGCGCTTGCTCTACACCACGGCGCTCTACACCGACTACGTGCAGCAGGAAATCAAGCTGCCCGAACTGGGCCTGGCCGCCTGACTTTCTCTGGCTTGCGCCGCGCCGGCCTGCGTGCCGCGCGGCCTGGCCGGTCCCAGATCCTGGACGACAGACTTATGCCTACCGTTGTATTTCATAAAGGCGGCCAGACCTACACCGGCGAGGTGAAGGACAACACCAACCTGGTGGTGCGGGCCGGCATCAAGCAGTTCCCGTTTCCCCACCTGCGTTATGAATGCGGCATGGGCAAATGCGCCAAATGCGCTTGCCGCGTGCTGGCTGGCGCCGAGCATCTGCCGCCGGTGAATTGGAAAGAAAAAAAGCAGTTGGGCGAACGCGTCGGCGAAGGCTACCGGCTGGCCTGCCAGCTTTGGCTCAACAATGACATTGAGCTGCTTCAGGACGTGGAGGCATAGCGGCGATGGACCCCGTATACGTGATTCTGACGAGCAAACCAGGCGTGTTTCGCACCGAGGTCGGTGCAGAGGTCGACATTATCGAGACGTATGACTACGTGTTTTACGGACGCGCGCTGGCGGTGTTCAGCATCGCCCGGTTGCAGGGCGACATTCGCCTGATCGTGACGGAGGAAACGCCGCCGTATGTGGTGAATCGCGTGCCGTCCAAGTTCCTGGAAAAATTCGCATCGATAGAGGCCGCCCGCAAGGAGCTTGGTCATCTGACGCGCTTTGGCAGCATGGAATCAACGTTAACGCTGCGGACAAACGATGCGGCCGGAGCCGCCCCAGGTTCTGGCTCCGAAACCGTGTTCATGGAGCACTGAACGCTATGGTCCAGATTACCTTTCTGTCCAACGGCGGTCTGATAGCCACGGCGCCTGAAAACAGCAATCTGCTACGTGTATCGCTGAAGGAAAAAGGCGGCATCCCGTTCAAATGCGGAGGCGGCCTGTGCGGCACATGTAAATGCCGCATCGAAGAAGGGTTGGAACATACCGACGCGATCAAGCCGAAAGAGCGCAAGCACCTGCGCCCCGAAGACTTCGAGGCTGGCTATCGCATGGCGTGCCAGACGTTTGTGACTGGCGACGTCAAGGTTTCGTGGGTTGTTCAGAACGGCAAAGGGGTGGTGGCGGGCACGTCCGCAGACCGGGTTGAGGCGTCAACCTGAAGTGGCAGCCCGGGCCCAGCGCGCCGCCTAGCCGTTCGCGGCGTGCTGCTGTTGCGCTTCGGTGTAGGCCTTAGCCGCGTTATGCACATGCTGGCTGGCCAGCAACGCCGCCAGATCCCCATTGCCGGCGATGACCGCATTCAGAATCTGAGAGTGCTCGTCCCAGTTGGCTTTGGCACGGTGCATATTGCTGGGCGCGAACAACAGGGCCGTGCGGTCGCGCAAAGAGCGCATCAGATCGGTCAGGACCATGTTGCCGCCGATGGTCGCCAGCATTTCATGAAACTGCGAATTCAAGGCCAGGAATTTGTCCAGCTGCTCGCTGCGGGCGGCTTCCGTGCCCTCGCGCAGGAACGCCTGCAACCGTTCGACTGTTTTCGCGTCACGGCGTTGCGCCGCCAGCTTGGCGTTCAGCCCTTCCAGCGTGGCGCGCACTTCCACCATGTCATAGGCCACTGCATCGGACAGTACCGATACAGAAGCGCCCCGCCGGGGTTCGATCGTGACCAAGCCTTCAGCGGCCAGCGCGCGCAGCGCCTCGCGCACCGGAATGCGCGATACGCCCATTTCCTCGGACAGCCGCCCTTCCACCAGGCGATCGCCCGGCGTGAATTCGCCGCTCAAGATGCGTTCGCGCAGCTTGTCGCGAATGACGGCGAACAACTGCGGATGCTGCTCGCCAATCTTCAGCGGAGCGGAAGAATGCGTTGCGACGGCTTGCGGGCTGACGGGCGAAGTTGTCATGGCGAGCAGAGTTGGATTAATGGATACAGTCTCCATTGTATTACCGGGTGTAGCCATGCGCCGCATCAGCTGGCCCAGGCTTTGACCAGCACCCCCACAGCGCCAAGTGCGCAGACGGCTAGCAGCACGTTGCGCACGGCATGCGGCGGCAATAGGGTGCGCAGCCGGTTGGAGACCGCAAAACCAGCCAGCAGAAAGGGCGCCAGGCTAAGCGCCAAACCGGCGTGGTAGCCGGTATACCGGCCGGTCGCCGCCAGCATGGCCAGAGAAAAGATCGATCCCAGAAACAGCACAATGCCCAGCGTAGCGCGCAACCGTGGCGGCGCAGCGTGCTGCAACACAATGGCGATCGGGGGCGCGCCTACGGACGTCATCGTGCCCATGATGCCGGACGCGACCCCCGCGCCCGATACTCTTCCCGGCGTAGCGGCAAAGCGCAGGCCCGCCACGCTAAGTGCGACAGCAGCCAGAATCAGGCAGGCGAACAGCACGCCCAGCGCCTGCGGCGCAAAACGCGCCATGGCGTAGATGGCAATCAAGGTGCCGACGGCGCGGCCCGCCAGCGCATACGACACTGCGGACCAGTCGATTGCCGAACGTTCGCGCAGCGCAGTCAGCAGCGAAATGAAACCGCCCAATGTCAGCAAAGGGCCGGGCGCCAGCTGGGGAAAAAACATGGCCGCAACAGGCGCGGCAAACATTGCGAAACCAATGCCCCCCACCCCTTGCGCCACGGCGGCGCCAAAGACAACCAGCGCCATGGCGGCGTAGTGCCAAACATCGGGGAATGACAGTGCAGCGGGCATGCAGGGGAAGATCCGTAATGTATGTATACGATAGTCTGAACGAATAAATGCCCAGACTGATCAATCAATTGAAAATCTAGGGTAATCCCTTGATTTAACGCCGATATTCAAGCAATTTTCAGAATTATCGGTTTCCCTAGGCTCTGCATATTTCGGTTGGTATGCCTCATAACGAAATATAGTATACCGATTGTGGCGACCTAACAGCCACGTCACAAGGGGAATCGCGCATGCAATCGGACGTCGTGCTCAATGCTGCTCATTGGATGTACCTGATCAGCGTGGCCGCCATCATCTTGACGATGGTGTTTCGGGCCAATGTGGTGGTGCCATCGGTAATTGGCACATTCCTGGTGGTGCTGGCCATCACAGGCAACCCGATCAGCGCGCTGATCGGCATCTTCTCGGCAAGCTTTGTCGCCGCCAAAGAGCTCTTCAACATTTTTCTGGTCATCACCTTCATGACCGCGCTGCTCAATGCGTTAAAGACGTTGCAGGCGGACGTGCGCATGGTGCAGCCGTTTCGCCGCGTCATGCGGGGCGGGCATTCATCGTTTGTGATCATCGCCCTCTGTACGTATGTGATTTCACTGTTTTTCTGGCCGACGCCCGCCGTGCCTCTGGTGTCGGCCATTCTGCTGCCCGCGGCCATTGCTGCCGGACTGCCGCCTTTGGCCGGCGCCATGGCCATCGCCATTGCCGGCCAGGGAATGGCTCTGTCGTCTGACTATGTGATCGGCGTTGCACCGAGCATCAGCGCCAAGGCGGCAGGCGCCGCAGTCAGCGCCGCCGTGGTGGCGGACCGGGCGCTGGTGCTGTCGCTGATTACGGGGGCGGTGGCACTGGTGGCCGCCTATCTGTTGATCCGCAAGCACATCGTGCCCGCCAATCCGGCTTTGCTGGACGCATGGCAGGCGCGCGCGCAGGACGGCAGCCTGGCCAGCATCGAGCACTCCGGTTCGTTCGATAAGGCGGAACTTGCCCGCGGCACCATGGGCGCGAATCCGTCGCTGCCCCAAACCGCCGGTCTGGACGAAGAAGAGCGGCGGCGCGTGCGCTGGTCCAAAACCTTTGCCGTGGTGACGCCCCTGGCCTTTCTAGGCGTGATCGCCGTCATGGTGCTGCCCCGCCTGTTCCCGTCCCTGCCCGCCTTGCGCGGCGGCGACGCGGCGGCGCTGGTGGGCGGCGTTGCCTTTGTCGTGATGATGCTGGTGACGCTGGCGGCTGAAGGCCCCCGCAAGATGCTGGATGTATGTCCGGAGCACGTGACCGATGGCTTTGTATTCGCCTTCAAGGCCATGGGCTCGGTGCTGCCGATTGCCGGCTTCTTTTTCGTGGGCGCCAATGAAACCGCTGCACAGATCTTGGGCGTGCCGCAAGCGCAGGCGCCAGGACTGCTGTTCGAAGCCATCTCCGCCGCCCAGCACCTGATCCCTGAAAACCACTTCCTGGTGGCGTTCGGCGTGCTGCTGGTAGGCATGATCACCGGCATCGACGGTTCCGGTTTTGCCGGCTTGCCGCTGACCGGAACGTTGTCTGGCGCGCTGGGCCCGGTGGTGGGCGTAGACCCCGCAACGCTGGCCGCCGTGGGGCAGATGGGCGCGGTCTGGACGGGCGGCGGCACCTTGATCGCCTGGTCATCGCTGATCGCGGTGGCGGGTTTCGCGCGGGTCAACGTGCTGGAACTGGTACGCGCCCTGCTATTGCCTGTCTTGCTTGCGCTCTTCGTGTCAACGATCTGCGCCGTGCTGATCTGGAGCTGAGAACCAATCCTGCGTGGACGATAAAAGGGCCCGCCGGGGCCCTTTTATCTGGCCCCTCGGCCTGGGGTTTCCACGTATCGCCCTAAAGTGATTAAAGTATACAATGTTCATAAGTTACCTCAGACGCCCTATTCCCGGCCATTCCCGCCTCAATAAAGGAAGCGCTCCCGTGGACGATCTTTCGCAGCAATCCTTCATGAACTACGTCGGCGGCGCCTGGGTGCCTAGCGCCACCGGCCGTACGGCTCCCAACATCAACCCGGCGGACACGTCAGACATCGTGGGCCAGTTTCCCGTGTCGGATGCCGGGGATGCCGCTCGGGCGGTCGAGGCCGCGCAGGCAGCATTCGCAGGCTGGCGCGATACGCCGATCTCAAAACGGGCCGCCATTCTTTTCCGTGCGGCGCAGTACCTGGAAGATCACGCCGATGCCTACGCCCGCGAATTAACCCGGGAAGAGGGCAAAGGCCTGAATCTGGCCAAGGACGAAGTCCTGCGTTCGGCGCAAACCATCCGCTTCTACGCGGTCGAGGGGCAGAGTTTCACGGGTGAAACCTTTGCCAATGATGATCCGGACATGATCGTTTACAGCCAGCGCGAGCCGCTGGGTGTTGTGACGGTGATTTCTCCATGGAATTTCCCCATCTCGATTCCCGCTCGCAAGATCGCGCCCGCGCTGATCACGGGCAACACGGTGGTGTTCAAGCCATCGTCTGACGCGCCCCTATCCGGCTACCGGCTGACCGAGGCCTTCGTGCATGCCGGTTTGCCGGCAGGGGTGTTGAACTTGTTGATCGGTCCCGCAGGCGCCGTCGGCCCGGCAATCACTGCTGCGCCCGCCGTGCGCGCCATTTCGTTTACGGGATCGACCGCGGCCGGTGAACAGATCCACCGCAGCGCGGGGCTCACCACCCGGACGCAGATGGAGCTGGGTGGCAAGAATCCCTTGATCGTCCTGGCGGACGCCGATCTGGACCGCGCCGTCGACCTGACCGTGAAGGGCGGTTTTTCACTCAGTGGCCAAGCCTGCACTGGCACCAGCCGCGTGTTGGTCGACGCCCGCGTGCGTCAGGCTTACACGGACAAGCTACTGGCCAAGATCAAGACGCTCACGATCGGCAACGGGCTGGAAGGCAACTTCGATCTGGGGCCGCTCGCCACCCGCAAACAGCTGGACAACGTATTGAGTTACGTCGCGGTGGGCAAGCAAGAGGCAACCCATCTGTGCGGTGGCGAACAGTTGAAAGGCGCAGGCTTTGACCGGGGTTATTACGTGACCCCCGCGCTTTTCACTGACGTCACGCAGCAAATGCGTATCGCTCGCGAAGAAATCTTCGGCCCCGTCATAGCCATCATTGAAGTCGATGGCTACGAAGACGCCATTGCCAAAGCCAACGACACCGAATACGGCCTGTCCGCCGCTATCGCCACCACTGACGCGCGTTATGCGCATCGCTTTGCCCGCGATATCCAGGCGGGAACGGTGAAGATCAACCGCACTACCACCGGCAATCTGATCAATGCCCCGTTCGGCGGGTTGAAGCACTCAAGCACGTCCACCTTCCGCGAATCCGGACGGGTGGGGTTGGAGTTCTACACCCAGATCAAGACTGTCTACCGCGCGGGTTAAGCGCGCTCCCCACACGAAAAAAGGTTAATTCCCATGAAGCAGATCTACCGCCTGGAACTGGAAGAAGCGCGTGTGATGGTGCGCGCCGCCATTGCCAAATCCGAAGCAATCGGAGTGCTGGAATCCATTTGCATTGTGGATGACGGCGGTTATCCCATCGCGCTTGAACGCATGGATGGCGCCCGTATCACCGGTCCCCAGATTGCGTGGAACAAGGCGTTCACCGCGGCTGGGCACAAGCGCTCGACGCATCTGTTCAACACCCCGCCCAACGGGCCGGCATTGCCGGGCAACGAAGCCTTCGGTATTCAGTGGAGCTTTGATGGCAAGTTTGCGGTGTTCGTGGGTGGCTTTCCCATTGTGGTGAACGACGAAGTCATTGGCGGCGTGGGCTTGAGCGGCGGCAACGGCGAACAAGACACGCAGGCAGGCTTGGCCGCGCTGACGGCGTTGGCTGAACTGCTGGAGCCGCGTGGCATGAAAGTCCTGGTCCAGGCGGACATCAAGAAATAGGCGAGGTCGGTCATGGCATACCGCGTGCATGTTCTGGAAACGGACGCGTCATTCAGCGTCGAAACGGGCGAGTCCGTGCTGGATGCCGCGGAGCGCGCGGCCGTCAAGCTGCCGCATGAATGCACCTTTGGCGGTTGCGGCACCTGCCGCATCAAGCTGGAATCCGGCGCCGTGCGCTATGACGAATTCCCCATGGCGCTCACGCCGGAAGAAGCTGCCGAAGGTTATGCGCTGGCGTGTCAGGCCAAACCGGAAAGCGATCTTTGCATCAGCGTAGCCAGCAGCCGCCAGACCTTTCCCGAACCGCGCAATCTGCCAGCAACCATTGATCGTATCGACGCCTTTAGCGCCGACGTGATTCATCTGACCTTGGCGCTGCCCGAAACGGGGCTGGACTACGTGCCCGGCCAATACATGAATGTGCTCTTGCCCGACGGCGAAACCCGCAGCTTTTCGATGGCTTCCGCGCCGGGCGGCAGTCTGGTGGATTTCCATGTGCGCCGTATACCGGGGGGACGTTATACCGATCAATGGCTTGGCCAGGCACAGCCCGGCGCAGAAGTCATGATTGAAGCGCCGCTGGGCGTGTTCAGCTATCACGAAGAAGACTGGCGTCCGCTCATCATGATGGCCACCGGCACGGGCATTGCGCCAATCAAGGCGATTCTGGAATCCTTGCTGGACAAAGAGGACTGTCCGCCAGTCAGCCTGTACTGGGGCGTGCGCACCGAGGCGGATCTGTACCTGCGTGATGTGATCGACAGCTGGGCGGGCCGCTTGTATGAGTTCAACTTTGTGCCCGTGTTGTCGCGTGCTGGCGGGCAATGGCAGGGCAGACGCGGCCACGTGCAGGACGCTGTCCTGGAAGACCACGCGGATCTATCGGAACACGCCATCTATCTGTGTGGCGCTCCGGCCATGATTCAAGACGCCAAGCACGTGCTCGCCCAGCGCGGCGCCAGTCTTGCGCACATGTATGCCGACAGCTTTACCTTTCAGCATGCGTTGGCTGCGGCCTGACTGCGGTCCAGCTGTTGCGCGTTAGCGGAACACCAGCACGGGCAGCCGGGTTTTTGCCAAGACGCGCTGCGTCTCGCTGCCCAGCAAAAAGCCCGTCATGCCGTGGCGGCCGTGTGAGCCCATGATGATCAGGTCGCAGTGTTGGCTTTGCGCGGTCTCCACGATGGCTTCGTGCGGATGATCATTCACCACGACAACGATGTTGCAAGGCACCAGCGCGTGGCGCGCTTCCATTTCCAGCCCGTCCAGATAACTTTGCGCGTTCTTGCGCGCCTGGTCGGTGTGATGCCCCTGCGTGGTGCCCAGCATCTCGGCCTGGTAGACCAGCAGATGGTCCTCCGGAATGGCGCGGATAAGGGTGATGGTGGCGCCCATTTCCTTGGCGAAAACGAGCGCGCGCTTGAAAGCCGATTCGGACAACAACGAGCCATCCACGGCGATGAGCAAATGCCTGTACATGTTGCCTCTCCTTTAGGAAAAGGAATGTCGAGCAACGGCGAAACCAGTATAGGCTTGCTGCTGCGCGCAATCCAGTCCCGCATAAGGACTAGGCAGCGTCAGGCGGTTTTGCGCAACGGCTCCCCGCGGGCTGCCAGACCCTGGGGCAGGGCGTCGATCAGGCTGCGCGTGTAAGGGTGGCGGGCGTCCCGCCAGAGTGTAGCGTTTGGGCCTTCTTCGACGATGCGGCCCGCATTCATGACCAGCACTCGGTCGGCCAGATAGTGAACGACCGACAAGTCGTGCGAAATGAACAGGTAGGACAGCTGAAACTCTGATTTCAGGTCGACCAGCAGATTCAGAATCTGCGCCTGCACGGACACGTCCAGGGCGGATACGGGTTCGTCGCAAATCACCAGTGCAGGGCGCAGCACCAGGGCGCGGGCAATGCCGATGCGCTGGCGCTGGCCGCCGGAAAATTCGCTGGGATATCGCGCCAGCGCCTCGCGTGGCAGGCCGACGGCATCCAGCATGTGGGCGATGCGGCGGCGGCGTTCCTGGCGGTCCGGCACATGATGGATGCGCAGCGCGGCCTCCAGAATGTCCTGCACGGTATGCCGGGGGTTGAGCGAGGCGTAGGGGTCCTGGAAGATCATCTGCACGCTTTGCCGGTAAGCGGCCAGTTGGCGCCGGTCGAGCTGGGTAGTGTCTTGGCCGCGCAGCAGAATCCGGCCAGACGCGGGGGACAGCAGGCGCACCAAGGTACGCGATAGCGTCGACTTTCCGCAGCCGGATTCCCCGACCAATCCCAGGGTTTCCCCGGGAGCAAGCTGGAAAGAAACGCCGTCCACTGCCGTACTAATGCCATGCCGCGTTTGGTATTGCACACGCAGATCCTGTACTTGCAGCAACGGCGGACCGTCGGCGGGTCCTGGATCGTTGGCGGATGGCGGCGCAGGCGGGGGCGTCACCAGGCCGAAGACCGGTTTTCCCGAGGCAGGGTCCAGCCGGGTACGAATTTCTGGCAGCCGCAGCGTGCGGTAGTGGGTCGCGTCGTCCAAGCGCAGTGATGCGCCCAGCAAACCTTGGGTGTAAGGGTGGCGCGGCTGCGCAAGCAAGGTAGACGCGGCCCCCTCCTCAACTTTTTCGCCGCCCACCATCACTGCAACGCGATCCGCCCATTCGCCCACAACCGCCAGATCGTGCGTGATCAGCAGCAGGCCCATGCCCAGTTCAGCGCGCAGATCGTCCAGCAATCGCAGGATCTGCGCTTGCACCGTGACGTCCAGCGCCGTGGTGGGTTCATCGGCCACCAGCAAGGCAGGCTGGCAGGCGATCGCAGCAGCAATCATGGCGCGCTGGCGCTGGCCGCCCGACAGGTGATGAGGGTAGTCATCCACGCGGCGCTGCGGTTCCGGCACACGCACCAGATCCAGCAGTTCGATGGCACGGGCGCGAGCCGCGCGGGCAGTCGCGCCGCGATGCAGGCGCAGCGCTTCACCAATCTGATCGCCCAGCGTCAGTACCGGATTCAGGCTGGTCATCGGCTCTTGGAAGATCATTGCGATGCGATCCCCACGCAAGGCGCAACGCTGGCGTTCAGGCAGTGTCAGCAGGTCCTGGCCTTCGAACAGAATGCGGCCTTGAACTCGCGCGTGACGGGGCAGCAAGCCAAGCAAGGCGAGGGCGGTAGTGGATTTTCCGCAGCCGGATTCACCCACCAGCGCCAGTGTTTCGCCGCTACGGATTTGCAGGTCCAGTCCGCGTACGGCCTGATGGCCGGGGAAGGCGACGTTCAGCCCTTGGATATCGATCAGCGTGCTCATGGGTGCTTGTGTGGATTACTGCGCGGGGGCGGTAGCGGCGCGCACACGATGGCGCCGCAGCTTGGGGTTGAGCGCGTCGTTGATGGCGTCGCTGAGCAGGTTCAGCGCCAGGACTGTCGCCATGATGGTCAGGCCAGGCAGCGCCGTCATGTACCAGGCAGTGCGCAAGGCCTCGCGGCCTGCGCCGACCATGCTGCCCCAACTGACTACATTGGGATCACCCAGGCCCAGGAATGACAGACCGGCTTCGGACAGAATGGCTTGCGCCACCAGCACGGCGGTGGTCACGATGATGGGCGGCAGGGCGTTGGGCAGAATTTCACGAAAAATAATACGGGCATGGCCTGCGCCCAGCGTTTGCGCCGCGCGTACGAATTCACGTTCGCGCAGGGAAATGAACTCGCCCCGCGTCAGCCGTGCAATGCCGGTCCAGGACGTCACGCCCAACGCGAAAATAATCGTCGACAGCGAAGGCCCCAGAATTGCGACCAGCACGATGGCCAACAGGAACGAAGGCACGGTCTGGAACAACTCAGTGATGCGCATCAGCACGGCGTCCGTGCGGGGTCCGGCGTAGCCGGCAAAAGCCCCCACCAGCAGTCCGATGACCAATGCAATGGCGGCAGAGGCGCCGCCCACCAGCAGCGACACGCGCGCGCCATGAAACAGGCCGGCCAGGATGTTGCGGCCCATCAAATCCGTGCCTGCGGGAAAGCTCGCATCCTCGCCCGGCCAGGTGAACGGGGCGCCCACCATCTCCAGCGGATCATCGGGGAACAGCCAAGAAGCGGTGGCGGCCGCGCCCAGCACCAGCAAAAGTATCGTCGCGCCCACGGCGGCGGATGGCGCGCGCAGCAGATGCCATGCGGCAAGCAATATCCGTTTCATGTTTTTCTCACGCGGGGATCAAGCAGGCCGTAGCAGGCGTCTACGGCAATGTTCATCAAGGCCACCAACGCCGCGCTCATCAACAGGATGCCCAGCAACAGGTTGACGTCGCGGCTGGCGATGGCCTCGAACGACAACTGGCCCAGCCCGGGCCAGGCGAACACGGTTTCCACCACAATGCTGCCGCCCAGCAGCGCGCTGCTTTGCAGCCCCAGCATGGTGATGACGGGCAGAATGGCATTCTTCAAGGCATGCCGCCAGATCACCCGCGCTTCACCGTTGCCGCGGGCGCGCGCGGTGCGGATGTAGTCTTCCTGTAGCGTTTCGATCATGGATGCGCGCGAGAGCCGGGCGTAGATGGCAACGTAGTAGATGGCCACCGTCGCAACCGGCAGCGCCAGGTGGCGCGCATAGTCCAGCCACAACGCCCAGCCTTGATAACCCGCGCCGACATCGCGTATGCCGCCCACGGGCAGCCAGTTCAGATGAACGCCGAAGCCCACGATCAGCATCAGCGCCGTCCAGAACATGGGCGCGGAATACCCTGCCGTGGCCAGCCCCGACAACAGCGTGTCCAGCATCCCATGCGGCCGGCGGGCGGCCAGCACGCCCAGCAGCACGCCAACCGCGACTGATAACGCCAGCCCGGTGCCAATCAGCGCGAGCGTGGCCGGAAGCCGGCCAAAGATCAGATCCGCTACCGGTTCCCCGTAGCGGAAGGAGTAACCCAGATCCAGCGACAGCAGGCTCTTTACGTAGTAACCCAGCTGCGCCAGCACGCTTTGGTCCAAGCCGTAGGCCACGCGTAGCTGGGCCACGTGCTCGGGTGTGATGCCGCTGTTCTCGGATGCAATCACATCGACCAGATCGCCCGGCACCAGCTTGAGCAGAAAGAAGTTGGCGATGGCGGTCGCGCCCACCACAAACAGAATTTGCAGCAGATACCGCAGCGGACGGGGCAGGCGCAAGGACATGGCGGGTTCCCGTCGGCCGTCAGGCCTTGCCCAGCCAGACGTTGGCGAAGTTGTTGCGCGAGTGTGAGGATGCGTCCGTCACATTGCGCACCTGCTTATCCCACACGCCAAACCAGCGGAACTCGAACAGGCCGATCAAGGGCAGGTCACGTTGCGCCAGGCGCTGCACCTCGTTGTATTGCTCGATGCGCTTCTTGGGATCTGTCTCCACCTGCGCGGCTTCAATCGCGCGGTCCATGTCCGGGTTGCTGTAACCCGACGCGTTATACCAGGGGGTGCCCTTGGCTTCGGCCTTGCTCCAGTAGCGTGTCTCGACTCCCAGTTGCGGGTCAATCAACACCGTGCCCCAAGAGCTGATCAGCTGGAAGTTGTAGTCAGTGAAGACGTTGCGCGTCCAGGTCGCCAGATCCAGTCCGCGCAGCGTCACGTCAATGCCGATCTTGCGCAGGGCCTGGCGGACGAATTCGCCCGTGCGGCGGTAGTCGTCGCCAAAGGGAATGTAATCGTGCGTCAATGCGAAGCGCCAGCCGTCAGCCTTGCGCGGAAAACCGGCCTCGTCCAGCAGCTTTTCGGCCAGCGCCGGGTCATACGGATACTGCTGCACATCGGGGTTGTGATAGGGCTTGACCAAGGACGGCACCGGGCTGACAAAGGGCTCGGCATAGCCATTCCACACGGTCTTTACCAGCACCTGCTTGTTGACCGCGTGGGCGATGGCCTGACGCACTTTCAGTTGCGACAGAATCGGGTCGCGCAGATTCGCTTCCAGCCAGAGCCAGGCGGAAAACCCGTTGTAGCCCGAGGTGTCGACAGACAGCTTGGGCAGCTTGGACAAGCGTGTTGCGTCGGTAAACGCTACCGGGTTGCGTTCGCCATATGACACGGCGCCCGTCTCCAGCGCGGTGGCGCGGCCGGAAACGTCGGGAATGATCTTCCATACGATCCGGTCCAGATACGGGCGTTCGGGCTGCCAGTATTTCTCGTTCTTTTCCAGCACGATGTAGTTGCCCCGGTTCCACTCTTTGAATACAAAGGGGCCTGTGCCGATCGGCTTGTTGTTATACGGATTGTTCTGAATGTCCGTGCCTTCAAACAGGTGGCGCGGCAGAATCGGTGCGCCCAGCGAATCGATGGCGTTAAGCGCGACAGGCGTGGGCTGGGACAAGTGCAGCACAACGGTGTGGTCGTCTGGGGTCTCGACTTTTTTCAGGTGTTGGAAAACCCGGCGCGCGCTGGGCGCGTGTTTTAGCCAGACTTCTTCGGCGGACCACTTCACGTCAGCCGCCGTGAAAGGTTTGCCGTCGTGCCACAACACGCCTTGGCGCAGCTTGAACGTAATCGTCTTGCCGTCTTCCGATACGGTCCAGCTTTCCGCCAAGACCGGCCTTGGCTTCAAGTCAGGGCCGTACTCGACCAAGCCGTCAAAAATCTTGCTGACCACCGCGCCCGTGGGCGTGGACGAGTTCAGGTAAAAAGCCAATGTGGGCGGCTCGGGATGCACCACGGCGTTGAGCACGCCGCCGCGCACCGCGCCATCTTGCGTGTTGGGCAGGCTCTGGGTATCGGCATAGGCGGGCGCGAAAATGACGTTGGGAAACAGCGCGCCCACCCCCATTAACGCGCCGGCGCTCATCAGCCAGCGTCGCAGGGGATTCGCGGGTTCGTCGTCCGCGCCGGGTTCTACGGAGGGAGGCAATTGCTGCGTCATGAAGGTGTCCTTCTATCGTGCTGTCGTTAGGATGCCGGCCGGTGGTTTCAGGCGGCCAGGCTGGTCAGGGCGGGAAGATCGTGGGGGTCGCGGCGCAGCAGCGTGGCCAGCAATTCGCGGCGCCATGTGTCGTAGAGCTCGATGTGGTTGCGTGTGTCCAGGCCGGTTGCGCGATAGTTCAATTGCCACGAGTCACGCAGATAGGGGCCAAGAATGCGTTGAGCATCTTCGTCCGCCTGTATCAACCCATCTGTCCAGTCCTCGCGTTCGGCAGGATCGGCATGCTCAAGCTTCCTTAACCACCATTGCGTAATGCGGATGCGATGCGCCTCTTCATCGGGCAGGATGCGGTTTTCGCCGAACTCGCGGTGGCCAAAGTCCAGCACCTTTGCTGTGCGCCGGTTCACGAACAGCCTGGCCAGGATGTAGTGTTCGTAATGGAATTGCCAAGCCAGAAAGTTCTGCCAATTGCGCAGCGCAAAGCCGCCGATCAGGTCCCAGGCTTCCTGGACGCCGCGCTCAACCTCGGGCAAGGGGTCTGATCCCAGCAACACGGCGGCGCGTCCCAGCGAGAACTCCGCGTGTGCGGCGTCGTCACCCAGTTGACGGGCCAGGGCGAACTGGAAAGCGGTGTCGTCCTTGAAAATTCCCGCGATGGCGTGGGCCGCGACCTGGGTGATGAACAGGTCGTGCACGGTATTCCAGATGGCGTAGTCGCCTGCGGCGCGGCGTTCGCTGTCGCTGGCCAGATCTCGTGGCGCCTCGATACGAGCGGCGGGCAGATGCGGCGCAACGGCCAGCCGGATGTCGTCGAACAATTGCGCTTCCAGCGCGCCGTCATAGTCCAGCGTCAGGGGCAGGCGGGGCAGATCCAATTCGGGCATGGCGGAGTCATCGACGCGGAAAAGTCTCGACTCTAAGCAAGCGCCGCCTCTGCCACCAAACATTCTTTGGTGATTTCGATATGTGTGCAAGCAGGCCGCTAACAGGTGCGACGGGGCGCCGTGTACGCATATACCGATTCCAAATAACTGCATAAGAAATCCGTCCTTCCGTGCCCGCCCTGGCGCCGATAGGCTGCATCTTTTCCCAACGCCGGGGTGCAACATGACGCAAGCTTCAAGCACGTATCCAAGTTCGCAGAGCGAGGAGGCGCCGCGTATTGTTCCCGCCGCACGCATTCAGGACGATGAGCAAGCCATCGAAATCGCCCATACGTTGGCCGCGGATTTTGCTGTGGGCGCGGCCGAGCGGGACCGGGCGCGCGGTTTGCCATGGCGTGAAATCGAACGCTATTCCGCAAGCGGCTTGGGCGGCATTACCGTGCCACGGGAGTTCGGCGGCGCCGAGGTGTCGCACGTGACGCTGGCTGATGTGTTCCGCATCATCAGCGCGGCAGATCCGTCCTTGGGGCAGATCCCGCAGAATCACTTCGGATTCTTGAACCTGTTGCGATTGACGGGTACGCCCGCTCAACAGCGACGCTACTACGAAGGCGTGCTGGCCGGACGCCGGCTGGGCAACGCTGGACCCGAGCGGCACACGAAGCACACACGCGATATCGAAGCGCGGCTGGTAGCCGATGGCGACGGCTATCGGGTCAGCGGGCGCAAGTTCTATTCAACGGGTGCGCTGTTTGCACATTGGATTCCGTCCAAGGTGCTGGATACCGAAGGGCGGTTGGTCACGGTGATTCTGGAGCGCGGCGCGCCCGGACTGTCTGTGGTGGACGACTGGTCCAGCTTCGGCCAACGCACCACGGCCAGCGGGACGGTGTTGCTGGATCAGGTGCGCGTCGAGGCCGACAGCATTCTGCCCGCCTGGCAGATTCAGCAAGCGGCCGTCGTGCAAGGCCCCTTCGCGCAACTGTTGCAGGCAGCGATTGATGCCGGGATTGCAGAGGGCGCCTTGCAGGACACCGTCAAATTTCTACGCGAGCGGGCGCGCCCCTGGGTGGAAGCGAATGTCGAACGTGCCACGCAGGACCCTTATGTGATTGCGGATGTGGGCCAGTTGTACATCGAGCTGCACGCGGCTCAAGCCCTGCTGACAGAGGCCGCGCAAATCCTGGATGACTTGAGGGGCCGCGTGTTGAATGCAGACGATGTTGCGGCAGCGTCAATCGCGGTTGCGCGTGCCAAGGCGCTATCGACTGACATTGCATTGGCCGCGAGCGAAAAACTGTTCGAGGTATCTGGCGCGCGGGCATCGCTGGCCGAGTTCAACCTGGACCGGCATTGGCGAAATGCACGTACACATACCTTGCATGATCCCGTGCGCTGGAAATACCACGCGGTAGGGAATTACGTGCTGAATGACCAGCGGCCCAACCGTCACTCCTGGATCTGACGCCATGCCATACGAGAAGATTTCGACCTTGGCGTCGCGTCGCGCCGCCATCATTGATTCCGACGCGCAGGCGTTGGAAGTGGCGCGCGCGCTGGCCGAGGATTTTGCGCAGGAAGCTTCACAGCGCGACCGGGAGCGGCGGCTGCCGCTGCCGGAGCTGGAACGCTATTCGCAATCGGGCTTATGGGGCATTACCGTGCCACGCGAACACGGCGGGGCAGGGGTGTCGCGCGTGACGCTGGCCGAAGTCACCGCGATCATCTCGCGTGCAGACGGCTCGTTGGGGCAAATTCCGCAGAACCATTATTACGCCTTGGAAGTGCTGCGGGTAAATGGCACGGCTGACCAGCAGCGCCGTTTTTATGCGCGGGCGCTGGCAGGGGAACGCTTTGGCAACGCCTTGGCAGAGACCGGCACGCGCACGGCATCCGAGCGCCGCACCAGCCTGACCGCCGACCGACAGGGCGGATGGCGTATCAACGGCAGCAAGTTCTATTGCACGGGCGCGCTCTATGCGCAATGGATACCCACCGCTACCGTGGGCCCGGACGGCATTCAACGGCTGGCGATTGTCCGCCGGGATAGTCCGGGAGTTGAAGTCATCGATGATTGGTCGGGCTTTGGCCAACGGGTCACGGGTAGCGGCACCGTGCACTTCAAGGACGTGGCGGTGCCTGATGAAGACGTGATGGTGCTGGCAGACCCAGCGGCCGCGCCCAACACCATCAAACCGCTGGCGCAGATTATTCATGCGGCCATTGACCTGGGCATCGGTCAGGCCGCGCTGCAAGATGCGCTGGTCTTCGTGCGTGAACGCTCACGCCCGTGGATTGATGCCGGCGTGGAGCGCGCAGCCGACGATCCACTGACCATCAGCGAGTTCGGCCGGCTGTCGATCCGTCTTGAAGCGGCGCGCGCGCTGGTTGCGCGGGCTGGCCGCATTCTGGATGTGGCAACCGCTGATGGCACGCCAGCCCATGTGGCTGCTGCCGCTATCGCGGTGGCAGAAGCGCGCGTCCTGACTACTGAGGCATCGCTTGCGGCCGGCACCAAGCTGTTCGAACTGGCGGGCACGCAATCCACGCTGGACCACCTGAATCTGGATCGCCATTGGCGCAATGCACGTACGCATACGCTGCACGACCCGGTGCGCTGGAAGCGGCATGCGGTGGGAAATTACTACCTGAATGACATCGCGCCCGGTCGCGTGGGCACAACCTGATCCTGACGGAACGGCACATCATGGCGAAGAAGCAAATCCTTTTGAACGCGTTCAATATGAATTGCGTCGGGCATATCAACCACGGGCTGTGGACCCATCCGCGAGACACCTCGACGCAGTACAAGACATTGGAGTACTGGACCGATCTGGCGCGCTTGCTGGAGCGCGGGCTGTTCGATGGCTTGTTCCTGGCTGACATTGTGGGCGTCTACGATGTTTATCAGGATTCCGCCAACCTGACGTTGCGCGAATCGATCCAGCTGCCGGTGAATGACCCGCTGCTGACGGTGTCCGCGATGGCCGCGGTGACCAAGCACCTGGGCTTTGGCGTTACGGTGAATCTGACCTACGAAGCGCCCTATCTGCTGGCCCGCCGATTTTCCACGCTGGACCATCTGACCAACGGCCGTATCGGCTGGAATATCGTGACCGGTTATCTGGAAAGCGCGGCGCGTGCGATGGGGCTTTCCGGCCAGATCGCGCATGATGAGCGCTACGACCGCGCCGATGAGTTTCTGGAGGTCGCCTATAAATTGTGGGAAGGCAGCTGGGATCGCGATGCGGTCCGGGCGGATAAGCTGGCTCGCGTATACGCCGACCCCGAAGCCGTGCGGCGCGTGGACCACGCCGGCAAGTATTACCAGGTGCAGGGTTATCACTTGTCTGAGCCGTCGCCTCAGCGCACGCCGGTGCTCTATCAGGCCGGATCATCCGGCCGCGGTCAGGCGTTCGCCGCCCGTCATGCCGAATGTGTGTTCGTGTCGAGCCAGACCAAGGAAGGCTTGCGCAAATTGGTCGCAAGCGTAAGAGAGTCGGTGGCGCGCGAAGGCCGGAATCCGCGTGACATTAAATTCTTCATGGGTGTGACGGCGGTGGTCGGACAGACCGAAGCCCAGGCGCGTGAAAAACATGCCGAGTATTTGCGCTACGCAAATCCTGAAGCCGGCCTGGCGCACTACGCCAGCTCGACGGGCATCGATTTTTCACGCTACGCGCAAGACGAGCCCATCCGCTATGTGAAGAACAATGCCATCGAATCAGCGGTACAGAGTCTGACCGTTGCTCGTACCGATCGGACGGTGCGGGATCTGCTTGCAGACATGGCGCTGGGCGGGCGGTACCCGGCCCTGGTGGGCAGCGCGAGCCAAGTGGCGGATGAACTCGCGGCATGGGTGGACGAAACGGATATCGACGGCTTCAACCTGGCGCGCACGGTTACGCCGGAATGCTATGGCGACTTTATCGATCTGGTAATTCCCGAACTGCAATCCCGAGGCGTTTACAAGACGGCCTATGCAGAAGGGGGATTACGGCAAAAGCTGTTCGGCGCGGGCCGGGGGGAGCTGCCGGCGGAACATGCCGGGGCAGCGTATCGGGCAGGAGCGGCGGCGTTTGTGTCTGCATAAGCCGCGCCTGGCCCGCCCCGCCACGATCACATTGCCGTCAAATCACCAGCACGCAATCCAGTGCCTCTGGCGCGGCAAGCTTCACGCGGAATTCCCGTAACTCGTCACGCCGGAAAACGTGGACCGACACCCGGTCGCCGATCTGATATTGCGCCAACAGCAAATCCAATCCTGCCGGCGCGTCCACGCGCAGCCCATCCACGGCCACCAGTACATCTCCGGCAGACAGGCCGCCCTTGTGTCCGGCGCCGCCTTCAAGCACGGTGGCCAGCGTCAGCGCATCACCTTGCTTGCGCGTGCGTACGTCGAGCGTCGGGATATTGACGGATGATTTCCATTGCAGCGTCACGCCTTGTGTTGCCAGCAGCTCGGCCAGCGGCACATCGGCCGTGCCGTAGGCGTGGCGGGCAATGAAGCGGCGGGTATCGACACCGGTGGCTTCGCGTATCAGTGCGGGCAGAGCATCTTCGGGCAGGCCTTGCGGTTTGCCTAGATAGAAGTCACGGCCATAGCGCTCCCACAGCAAGCGCATCACGTCGTCCAGCGAGTGCTTGCCGTTGCTGTCGCGGCGGATGAGCAGGTCCAGACCCAACGCAACCAGCGCGCCCTTGGTGTAGTAGCTGACGAGAGCATTGGGCGAGTTCTCGTCCTGCTTGTAATAGCGCGTCCATGCGTCAAACGAGCTTTCGGCAACCGATTGCTTGTGGCGGCCCGGCGTGCGGGCCACGCTGGTAATGGTTTTAGCCAGCAGGCGCAGGTAATCGGATTGTGTGATCGCACCGGAGCGCAGCAACAGCAGGTCGTCGTAGTAGGAGGTGAACCCTTCGAACACCCACAAAAGGCGCGTCAGGTCCGGCTGTTCCAGATGGTAGGGGGCAAACGCATCCGGCTTGATGCGCTTGACGTTCCACGTATGGAAATACTCGTGGCTGACCAGACCCAGAAAGCCGCGATACCCTTCGCCCTGGCCTTGCTGGCCCAGCACCGGCAAGTCTTTGCGCGCGGTCATCAGCGCGGTGCTGGCGCGATGCTCCAGGCCGCCGTAGCCGTCGCCCGTCACCATGGTCATGAAGACATAGCGGTCGGAACTGTCCAGGAACGGCGCGCGTTTGCTGCGCGGCTCGAAGAAGGCGATCTGCGTTTCACAGATTTTCTTTACGTCATCCGTGATGCGGGCAAGATCCAGATTGGGCGCCACGCCCGTGAATACCAATTCATGTTCGGCGCCGTGCGCAACAAAGCGCGCGACTTGCGGCGTGCCCATCTCGACCGGATGGTCGATCAGCGCGTCGTAGTCCGGAGCCACATACAAGCCGAAACCATGCCGGCGCGCGGCGCCCTTGTGGCCGCGGGCTTCGGGCAGGCTGGTATAGACCTTCCAGCCCTCAACGCCACGCGGCGGCGCCAGATCCACCAGGCAGGGCAGATGATCCTGGCCGTGCACGCGCAGAAACACGCTGGTGCCATTGAAGAAGCCATGGGTTTCGTCCAGATGCGCGCCACGCACCGACAAGTCCCAGGCGTACACCACATACTCGACGCGTAATGGTCCATCGCAAGGCGCGGCCTGCCAGGTGTGGTTGTCGGTTTTGTCGACATTCAACCGTCGCGTGCCCGAATATGCTGTCACCGATTCGATCTGGCGCGAGAAATCGCGGATCAGGTAGCTGCCGGGAATCCAGGCTGGCAGCGACAGGCGTTGGCCCTCGGGGGACGGCGTGTCTATGCTTAGGGTTATCCGGTAGCGGTGACCGGCCGGGTCGTGGGGCGCAAGGCGGTAAAGTATCGGAAAAGCGGCATCTATTTTTTTCATGCGCATATCTTATTCTGGAGACATTCAATGAGCGAGTCGTTTGTACTGGTCGAAACCCGGGGCCGCGTTGGCCTACTGACGCTGAACCGTCCCAAGGCGCTCAACGCGCTGAACGATCAACTGATGGATGAGCTCGGCGCGGCCTTGCTGGCTTTCGAGTCGAATGCAGACATCGGCTGCGTGGTCATCACGGGCAGCGAGAAAGCCTTCGCCGCTGGCGCCGACATTGGCGCGATGAAAGACTGGTCGTACATGGAT
Source organism: Achromobacter seleniivolatilans (assembly GCF_030864005.1). Classification (NCBI taxonomy): domain Bacteria; kingdom Pseudomonadati; phylum Pseudomonadota; class Betaproteobacteria; order Burkholderiales; family Alcaligenaceae; genus Achromobacter; species Achromobacter seleniivolatilans. Next base: position 4,418,605 of record NZ_CP132976.1, on the reverse strand, counting down.
GTGTACAACAGCGAATACATCACCCGGAATTGGGAAACACTCAAGCGCATCAAGAAACCTGTGATTGCTGCGGTAGCCGGATACGCGCTGGGCGGCGGCTGCGAACTGGCCATGATGTGCGACATCATCATTGCTGCCGACACCGCGAAGTTCGGTCAGCCTGAAATCAAGCTGGGCGTGATCCCGGGCGCAGGCGGCACGCAACGTTTGCCGCGCGCGGTAGGTAAAGCCAAGGCGATGGATCTGGCGCTGACCGCCCGCATGATGGGCGCCGAAGAAGCCGAACGTGCGGGACTGGTCTCGCGTGTGGTCGCGGCCGACAAGCTGATGGAAGAGGCGCTGGACGCAGCCACCGTCATCGCGTCGATGTCGCTGCCGTCGGTCATGATGGCCAAAGAATGCGTGAACCGGGCTTTCGAAGGCTCGTTGAACGAAGGCTTGTTGTTCGAACGCCGCGTGTTCCATTCGCTGTTCGCAACCGAAGACCAGAAAGAAGGCATGGCCGCGTTCACCGAAAAGCGCAAACCGGACTTTAAACACCGTTAAGGTTTGTTACGTCCCCGGATTACGCCCGGACGACCCTGATTTCACCCGGCGCGCCCTCTCAGGGCGCGTTTTTTTCGGGCCTTACAAAGGCGGTGGCCTTGTAGTGCGTTGAAACGTTTAGGCAGCACCTTGTTTCAGGGTTCTTCCCTATCCTGGGTAAGCGTCATCAGAGGTGCCGCGCCAGAGAGGCTAGCCTGAACTGGACAGTCTTCGCGCGGCGGCTCGCTTGCAAACAAAAACCAAGAAGGAGCCTTGCATGCGTACATCTATCGCTACACGCCGGTGGTCCACTGCTGTACTTGCCGGCGCGTTGAGCGTCTGCTTCGTGGGCGCCGCCCAGGCTCAATCGCCGCGCCCCTCGCTTCGGTTGGTGTCCGAAACCCCGTACCCCGGGGCATCTGCGCCCGCCCCGCAAATGAGCGAACAGGAACTGCGCGATACGGCCATTGATGCCTATGTCTACGCTTATCCCATGGTGCTGATGGAGCTGGCCCGCCGCAAGGCGACGGCTGTGCAAAGCCCGTTGGACGGCAAGGCCCCGGTGAATCAGTTCGGCCACAAGGCCGCGTTTCCTGATCCTCGCGCGGGCGACACGCCTTGGCCCAGCGCCGATGCGCTCTATTCCAGCTTGTGGTTTGACGTGTCGCAGGCTCCGTTGATTGTGAACCTGCCTGACACGGGCGGCCGTTACTCGGTGCTGTCCGCGCTGGATATGTGGAGCGATGTATTTGCGTCACGCGGCACGCGCACCAATGGTCCAGGCGCGCAGTCTTTCGTCATCGTCGGCCCCAACTGGCAAGGCACCGTGCCTGCCGGTATGGACGTTATTCATAGTCCTACGTCGACGGGCTGGCTGATCGGTTGGATTCAGGCGGGCGGCCCGCAAGACTACGCGGCGGTCAATCAGATTCAGGCGGGCATGACGGCTACGCCGCTCGTGACGCCCGTGGCATCCAGCTCGACGGCTCGCGGCCGCAACGCGGGCAATGCGTATCCGCTCACCGGTCCTGGTGTTGGCTCGGCGCCCATTGGCGCGGGATTGCCGATGCCCATGCCAGTCACCGTGCCGGATGGCACCCCGGCCGAGCAAGTCGCGACCATGGACGCCGCGTCGTTCTTCACGCTGTTCTTTGACGTGCTGCGCAATAACCCGCCACATGCCAATGACACGCCCATTCTGGACCGCATGCGCCGCATCGGGCTGGACGGCAGGCAACCGTTCTCGTTTGGCCGCTTGAGCCCAGCCGTGCAACAGGCGCTGGCCGACGCGCAGCCACTGGCGGGCCGCCGCATTGCTGATACCGTGGGCCGTCTGGCCACGCCCATCAACGGCTGGAACACGGTACTGTCCGGCATCGGCACGTACGGGACGGACTACGCGCGCCGCGCCGCCGTCGCCTATGCGGGTCTCGGTGCGCCGACGCCGGAAGACGTGTTGTACCCGGTGACCGTGTCGGACTCCAAGGGCCGCATCCTCAATTCCAATGAGGACTACGTGCTGCACTTTGACAAAGGCCAACTGCCGCCTGCCAATGCGTTCTGGTCGCTGCATGTCTATAACGACAAGCATGGTTTTGCCGACAATCCGGCCAATCGCTATGCGATTCGCAGCACTGACGGACTGAAGTACAACTCCGATGGTTCGCTGGACATCTACATCCAACGCCGTGACCCGGGCGAACGCAAGCGCTCCAACTGGATCAGCTCGCCGGCTTCCGATGGTCAGTTCCTGCTCAGTATGCGTTTGTACTGGCCGCAAGATACGGCGCTGGACGGGCTGTGGGCGCCGCCTCCGGTCAAGAAAGACTAAAATCCGTCATTGCTTGATGAACAGCGGCCCCTGCACAGGGGCCGCTGTTTCACTTCTTGGCTGCTGGTCTGCGCAAGGTGTGAGCAGGCAGCGGGAAGGGCCGATGCGCGTCCCCAATTTTGCTCACGGCCTGCCGTTGTTTACACCTTACAAACCGCCGAAAGTTCATTTGCTTGAGAAAAAAGAATCACGCTATACTCTGCGGGTTTGACGCTTGCGGGATAAGAACACGTGGCGGCTGGTAAGCAGTGGAAGGATGCTTGTTGAAGGTGTGGTGAGTGCAAATGCGAATGCAAGCTGTGGGGTGATAAGCCCCAAGCGCGTGCACATTCCAAACACCTTTGGCCTGTTTTCCGGACACTAGCGCGTACAGAAAAGCAGGCATTGATCCAATGATTGGGTCGAAGCCGCAGATTTCAAGTACGGGCACGCCGGTTCTGATAGGAGCAAGAAGTAACGCGGGGATGTTTGATGCAGCAGAACTCGATGCAAAGTGTGCAGCAGGGTTTGTTGGACCAGGATGGTGACCAAAATGAAATGGTTAAGGTTCTGGTTCTCAGTGACGCGGATCGCGCGGCGCTGAATGCTCAAGCAAGCCGTGGGCTCCTGTTGGCATTGGCGGCGCAAGGCGCCATGGGGCTCGCAGCAGCAGTAATTGCGGGGGTTGTCGGAGGGGCGGCTGCGGGTTGGTCGGCGTTGGCAGGGGCAGGAGCGTATTTCATACCCAATGCGTTGTTCGCATTGCGCCTGGTTGTCAGCGTTCGGGCCGGTAAAGCCAATCCCTTTACCTTTCTCTCTGGTGAGTTGGTCAAGTTGTTCGCAACAGCATTGCTGTTGGGGCTGCTTTCGCGTGTGGCGCAGGATAGTTTGGTTTGGCCTGCCGCGCTGCTCGGTCTGATCCTCACATTGAAGGGCTATCTCCTGCTCTTGATGTTCCGCAAGTTGTCTTAGCGCCGAGTAGTTAGTAGCGGCAAACGTGATCGTGGAATCGTCCGGCTCGCAAGGGTTCGGGCATACAGCAAATAGGGTAGGATTCAAATGGCTGCTGCCAGCGACGTGTCGCCTCAGTCCGCGTATATTCAGCATCACTTGGTGCATCTGAACAATACCGGTGAGAAACAGAGCGCAATTGCTCAGTTCGACATCATCAATTACGACTCGTTGTTCTGGTCCGGCCTGATGGGTCTGATCGTCATTTTCTTCCTGTGGCGCGCTGCTCGCCGCGCCACCAGTGGCGTGCCGACCCGCTTCCAGGCATTCGTGGAAATGGTTGTCGACATGGTCGACGATCAGGCCAAGGGCATCATCCACAACGCCAAAAGCCGTCTTTTCATCGCCCCGCTGGCGCTCACCGTGTTCCTCTGGATCATCCTGATGAACGCGCTGGACTTGCTGCCGGTTGATCTGCTGCCCTCCATCTGGCGCCTGACGGGCCTGGGTGCAGAGCATGGCGATCCCCTCTATTACCACCGTGTTCTGCCGACGGCCGACCTGAACGTGCCGATGGGCATGTCGCTGGGCGTGCTGCTGCTGATGTTCTATTACGGCATCAAGATCAAGCACCCGGGCGGTTTCGTCAAAGAACTGTTCACCGCGCCGTTCCACGCGCATGGTTTTGCTGCCGTTGTCCTGGCGCCGTTCAACCTGCTGCTGAACCTGATTGAATACGCTGCTAAGTCCGTTTCGCTGGGCATGCGGTTGTTTGGCAACATGTTCGCCGGCGAACTGATTTTCATGCTGATCGCCCTCCTGGGCGGGGCTTGGACCGGTTTCAACGGTGCAAGCATTGGCTTGGGCATTGGCCACGTGCTGGCCGGCTCCATCTGGGCGATCTTCCACATCCTGATCGTTCTGCTGCAAGCCTTTATCTTCATGATGCTGACGCTGGTTTATCTCGGCCAGGCACACGAAGGTCACTGATCCCCCGAATTTCTTGCGCTGGCCACCCGGCCAGCGTGGGATAGCAAGATTATCTTGCATTGAGCTGTACCTCTCATTTTTCAATTTTTGACTTCAGATTTCTAACCAAGGAGTTGTCATGACCAACGTCGCTTTCGTTGCCCTCGCTTGCGGTCTCATCATCGGTTTGGGTGCTATCGGCGCTTGCATCGGCATCGCACTGATGGGCGGCAAGTATCTGGAAGCTTCGGCTCGTCAGCCTGAGCTGATGAACGCTCTGCAAACGAAGATGTTCCTGCTGGCTGGCCTGATCGACGCGGCATTCCTGATCGGCGTGGGTATTGCCATGCTGTTCGCTTTCGCCAACCCGTTCGTCGGCTAAGGCAACGCCCGCCGGCGAATAGGCGGGTCATGACGCTGGCGGCGATGCGGGCAATAGCCCCATCGCCGGTCAGCAAAGTATCGAGTGCTCCGTGACGCCCCTTTCCGGGTGCGGTCGGAGCCGCATGGTGTTAAAGGAACGACCGTGAATCTGAACGCGACGATCATTTTCCAGATGCTCGTGTTCTTCGTTCTGGGCTGGTTCACGATGAAATTCGTGTGGCCTCCTCTGACGAAGGCGATGGACGAGCGCCGCCAAAAAATCGCCGACGGCCTTGCCGCCGCGGAGAAGGGCAAAGCCGACTTGGCTCAAGCCCAGGCGCGTGTCAGTCTTATCGAGGCTTCTGCCAAGTCCGAAAACCACGCCCGTATCATTGAGGCCGAGAAGCAAGCCGCCTCCCTGATCGAGCAAGCCCGCCGTGAAGCGGAAGCTGAACGCGCCCGTATCGTGGCTCAAGCAGCTCAGGATGCCGCGCAGGAAGTCCAGCGCGCTCGTGACTCGCTGCGCGACGATGTTGCCGCGCTGGCTGTCAAGGGTGCTGAACAGATCCTCAAGCGCGAGGTTGACGCCCGCGCCCACGCCGAGCTGTTGAACCAGCTTCGCGCGCAGCTTTAATCCGGGACCGTCATGGCTGAACTTTCCACTGTTGCCCGGCCCTACGCTGAAGCTCTCTTCAGCGCAGCGCGCGACGACAAAGCCGGCTTGCCGGCTTGGGCCGACCTGGTCAGCGAATTGTCGCAGGTCGCCTCCAACCCCGACGTGCGCGAGGCCATGGCCGACCCGCGTCTGGGTGACAAGCAGCGCGTCGAGCTGTTCACCGGCCTGATCAAGGCCGAACTGCCCCAAGCCGCCCGCAATTTCATCGAGCTGCTGGTCGAAAATGACCGGCTGCTGCTGCTGCCCGACATCGCCACGCAATTCGTGGCGCTGCGGAACCGTCACGAGGGCACGGCGCAGGCGGAAATCACCAGCGCGTTCGAATTGAGCGCTGAGCAGGTCAAAGACCTGGTCACAGCTCTCGAACACAAATTCGGCCTCAAGCTCAAGCCCAACGTCACCGTCGACCAGTCGTTGATTGGCGGCGTGCGCGTGGCTGTCGGCGACCAGGTGCTCGATACTTCCGTACAAGCCCAATTGGTCCGCATGCGCGATCAGCTCGCCGCTTAAGGCAACTAACAGGATTCCAGGAGTCAATATGCAACTCAATCCCTCCGAGATCAGCGAACTGCTCAAGAGCCGCATCGAGGGCCTGGGCGCTTCGGCTGATGTCCGTACTCAGGGCACCGTCGTGTCCGTGACCGACGGTATTACCCGCATCCACGGCTTGTCCGATGTGATGCAGGGCGAAATGCTCGAATTTCCCAACAACGTTTTCGGTCTGGCGCTCAACCTTGAGCGTGATTCCGTCGGCGCCGTTATTCTCGGTGACTACACCGGCATCTCCGAAGGCGACCAGGTCAAGACGACCGGCCGCATTCTGGAAGTTCCGGTTGGTCCTGAACTGAAAGGCCGCGTGGTCAACACGCTGGGCGAGCCGATCGACGGCAAGGGCCCGATCAATGCCAAGGCTACCGACATCATCGAAAAAGTGGCGCCTGGCGTTATTGCCCGCCGCTCGGTGTCGCAGCCGCTGCAAACCGGCGTCAAGGCTATCGACTCGATGGTCCCGATCGGCCGCGGCCAGCGCGAACTGATCATTGGCGACCGCCAGACCGGCAAGACTGCCGTCGCTGTCGACACGATCATCAGCCAGAAGGGCAAGGGCGTCACTTGCGTGTACGTCGCTATCGGCCAGAAGGCTTCCACGATCAACAACGTGGTTCGCAAGCTGGAAGAACACGGCGCGATGGAATACACCATCGTCGTGGCCGCTACCGCTTCTGACTCGGCCGCCATGCAATACCTGGCTGCTTACGCCGGTTGCACGATGGGCGAATACTTCCGCGATCGTGGCGAAGACGCCCTGATCGTTTATGACGATCTGACCAAGCAAGCTTGGGCCTATCGCCAAGTGTCGCTGCTGCTGCGCCGTCCGCCGGGCCGTGAAGCCTACCCGGGCGACGTGTTCTACCTGCACTCGCGCTTGCTGGAACGCGCTGCCCGCGTGAACGAAGACTACGTCGAAAAGTTCACCAATGGCGCCGTCAAGGGCAAGACCGGTTCGCTGACCGCACTGCCGATCATCGAAACCCAGGCAGGCGACGTGTCCGCCTTCGTTCCGACCAACGTGATCTCGATCACCGACGGCCAGATCTTCCTGGAAACCGACCTGTTCAACGCCGGTGTCCGCCCCGCTATCAACGCCGGTATCTCGGTGTCGCGTGTGGGTGGCGCTGCTCAGACCAAGGTCGTGAAGAAGCTGTCCGGCGGTATCCGTACCGACTTGGCGCAGTACCGTGAATTGGCCGCCTTCGCGCAATTCGCTTCCGACCTGGACGACGCAACCCGTCGCCAGCTGGAACGCGGCAAGCGCGTGGTCGAACTGCTCAAGCAGCCGCAATACCAGCCGCTGCAAGTGTGGGAATTGGCCGTCACGCTGTACACGGTCAACAACGGCTACCTGGATGACGTGGACGTGGCCCAAGTGCTGTCGTTCGAGAAGTCGCTGAAGGATCAGTTGAAGGCCAAGCATGCGGCCATGATCCAACGCATCGAAGACACCAAGGAACTGTCCAAGGACGACGAGGCCGAATTGGCCACCGCCGTTCAGGAATTCAAGAAGCACGGTGCTTTTTAAGAAAGTGATGGGTTAGGCGTCTGCAACGCCTCACCCATCCCTACCGGATGGTTGAGGCGTGAGCGGAACCCATCGGCCAGTCTTCACAGGAAAGCGCAATGCCCGGAATTAAGGAAATCCGAACCAAGATCAAGAGCGTGCAAAACACGCGCAAGATCACCAAGGCGATGGAAATGGTCGCCGCATCCAAAATGCGCAAGGCGCAGGAACGGATGCGTGCTGGTCGTCCGTACGCCACCAAGGTGCGCGAGATTGCTGCGCACCTGATGCAGGCCAACCCCGAGTACAGCCACCCGTACCTGGTCGAACGCGAAATCAAAGCGGTCGGCGTGGTGATGGTGACGACTGACAAGGGTTTGTGCGGCGGCTTGAACACCAACATCACTCGCGTGACGTTGGGCAAGCTGAAAGAGTTCGAGAAAAACGGCGTTGCCGTGCAAGCGACCGCTTTCGGCAATAAGGGCGTGGGTGTACTGACCCGTATCGGCGCCAATCTGGTTTCCCAGGAAGTGCAACTGGGCGACAAGCCGCAACTCGACCGCCTGCTGGGCGCGATCAAGGTGCAGCTGGACGCCTACCTGGATGGCCGTATCGACGCGCTGTACGTGGCTTCGACCCGCTTCGTCAACACGATGAAGCAGGAGCCGTTGTTCCTGCGTCTGCTGCCGTTGGCCAGTGGTTTGGAAGATCCGTACCAAACGGGTGCTGATAGCCTGGCCAAGACGTCGGAAGTGAAGTCGGACTACAGCTGGGATTACATCTACGAACCCGACGCCCGTAGCGTGATCGACGACCTGCTGCAGCGTTACGTTGAAGGTCTGCTGTATCAAGCCGTGGCCGAGAACATGGCTTCGGAGCAGTCGGCCCGGATGGTCGCCATGAAGGCGGCGTCGGACAACGCCAAGAAGGTCATCGGAGAGCTGCAACTGGTCTACAACAAGACCCGTCAGGCCGCGATCACTAAAGAAATTTCGGAAATCGTAGGGGGCGCTGCCGCCGTTTAAGGCAGGCAGCTCCCGTCTAAAGCTATCAAGCAAGGAATCGACATGAGCAACGGAACCATCGTTCAGTGCATCGGCGCCGTGGTGGATATTCAGTTCCCCCGCGATCACATGCCCAAGATCTATGAAGCGCTTACTCTGGCTGACGACGAGGCCTCCTCGTTCGCCGAAAAGGGTCTGACGCTGGAAGTGCAGCAACAGTTGGGCGACGGCGTGGTGCGTACCATTGCGCTGGGCTCCAGCGACGGTCTGCGCCGCGGCATGAAGGTGAATGGCACGGGCGCCCCGATCTCGGTGCCGGTCGGCACCGGCACGCTGGGCCGCATCATGGACGTGCTGGGTCGTCCCATCGACGAAGCCGGCCCGATCCAACACGAAGAAAAGCGTGGCATCCACCAAAGCGCTCCCCGCTTCGACGAACTGTCGCCGTCGGTGGAACTGCTGGAAACCGGCATCAAGGTTATTGACTTGGTGTGCCCGTTTGCCAAGGGCGGCAAGGTCGGCCTGTTCGGCGGCGCCGGTGTGGGCAAGACCGTGAACATGATGGAACTCATCAACAACATCGCCAAGCAGCACAGCGGTTTGTCGGTGTTTGCCGGCGTGGGTGAGCGTACCCGCGAAGGCAACGACTTCTACCACGAAATGGAAGAGTCGAACGTTCTGGACAAGGTTGCGATGGTGTTCGGTCAGATGAACGAACCCCCGGGCAACCGTCTGCGCGTGGCACTGACCGGCCTGACGATGGCCGAGAAGTTCCGTGACGAAGGCCGTGACATCCTGTTCTTCGTGGACAACATCTACCGCTACACGTTGGCCGGTACGGAAGTGTCCGCACTGCTGGGCCGTATGCCGTCGGCAGTGGGCTATCAGCCCACGCTGGCTGAAGAAATGGGCAAGCTGCAAGAGCGCATCACGTCGACCAAGACGGGCTCGATCACCTCGATCCAGGCCGTGTACGTCCCTGCGGATGACTTGACCGACCCGTCGCCTGCCACGACCTTCCAGCATTTGGACTCGACCGTCGTGCTGTCGCGTGACATCGCTTCCCTGGGTATCTACCCGGCCGTGGACCCGCTGGATTCGTCCAGCCGCCAGCTCGACCCGCAAGTCGTCGGCGAAGAACACTACGCCGTGGCGCGTGGCGTGCAGCAAACGCTGCAACGCTACAAGGAACTGCGCGACATTATCGCGATTCTGGGTATGGACGAACTGTCGCCCGACGACAAGCAGGCCGTGGCCCGCGCTCGTAAGATCCAGCGTTTCCTGTCGCAGCCGTTCCACGTTGCTGAAGTGTTTACCGGCTCGCCCGGCAAGTACGTTCCGCTGGCCGAAACCATCCGTGGTTTCAAGATGATTGTTGACGGCGAGTGCGACTCCCTGCCGGAACAGGCCTTCTACATGGTCGGTTCGATCGACGAGGCCTTCGAGAAGGCCAAGAAACTGCAATAAGGAACCGATATGGCTACCCTGCATGTGGATGTCGTCAGCGCAGAGGAAGCGATCTTCTCCGGTGAGGCGAAGTTCGTGGTGCTGCCTGGCGAAGCGGGTGAACTGGGCATTTTGCCCGGCCACACCCCGCTGATTTCGCGCATACGCCCCGGCACGGTCAAGATCGTTCGTGCCGACCAAGGCGAGGAAAACATCTTCGTCGCCGGTGGCATTCTGGAAGTGCAGCCGGGCAGCGTGACGGTTCTGGCCGACACGGCTATCCGTGCCGCCGATCTGGACGAAGCTCGTGCCCTGGAAGCTCGCAAGAAGGCCGAAGAGGCCCTGGCGAACGCCAAGGACAAGGCTGACATCGCTGTCGTCGAAGCGGAACTCGCCATGCTGGCTGCACAAGCCATCGCGGCGCGCAAGCTGCGTCAAGGCGGTCGGTCGCACTAAGCGGCACAGCAGTACGCCGGGGTTCGCCCCGGACTGAAAAAAGCGGCCTTTGGCCGCTTTTTTCACGTCTGCGCTCCGGGTGTCCAGCGTGGCCTATCCTTCGGCGGGTAGCGCCCGCAATGCGTTCACTACGAATAGCTACACAGGTTTTGCAACAGTAGCCTTCAACTTTGCCTATCAAGCCAAAGGGGGAGAGCGTGCGAGATGTTCTGGATTGCGGCGTTCTGCTGGTGCCGGACCACGAAGAAGCCATGCGCGACTGGGTGGCGCTGCATCAAAGCCGATTGACGCGCATCCGTCTGCATCTGGTGGCGTTGGACAAGAGCGGGCCGTTGGCGGCTGCGGCATTGCCCGCTGGCGGCAGTCATTTCCAAGATGTGCAGGTACTGGCGCGCTTGGCGGTATCGCTCAAGCGCTACGACAGTTGCATCCTGCCGGTAGCGCCGTCTTCGGTTGCGTGGGCTCGTATGGCCTTGCAAGAGGCCGGCGCGTCGCTCACCACTCCTATCCTGCTGCTGATTCACGGCATGACGGCGCCCGCCATTGAAGACTTGCTGAATCTGGGTGCTGCAGACTTTCTGGCGCAACCTGCCTGCCTGGAAAGCATGCGGGTCCGCTTGAGCCGATTGAAGCGGCGGGCGTTGTGGCGCGCCGCTGCAAGCCTGGATATTCAAGAACCCGACTCCAACTATGGTCCGCCTTTGATTGGCGGCGCGCCAGTTGGAATCTCGCGGCCCCGTGTGCCGGCAGAGATCATGGAGCAGGCGCTGGCGGGCTTGCGCCATCATCGGCGCCAACCCAAGGCCGAATCCTTCAGGCTGGCCAAGGCGCGGGTCGTCGATGGCTTTGAGCGCGACTACATCCGTCATGCGCTCTCGCGCCACGGCGGCAACGTGGCCCAGGCGGCGCGCGCGTGCGCCAAGCACCGGCGGGCTTTTTGGGCGCTGATGCGCAAGCATGGCATTGACGCGACGCCTTATCGGCTGGCGGCGCAGGCAGCTGCCGCTAGCGACGATTAAGCCGCTGAGAAACCCGGGCGATGGTCAGCACTGCTGAGAGATCCGGACAGCTGGCCAGCTTTGAGCCTGGAAAGCACAGCTCAAAGCACCTGATTTGCGCGCAAACAAGGGCTGATACCGGGCTTCCCACACCCTGTCAGCTGGGGGAAGTAAAATCACGGCTTCCGATCATCGAGGATAGTCGTGTCTGCTTCCAGCTTGAAGAACGATGTGTTCTTGCGCTCGCTATTGCGTGAGCCCGTGCCTTATACCCCGATCTGGCTGATGCGCCAGGCCGGTCGTTATCTGCCCGAATACCGCGCCACGCGCGCCCGGGCAGGATCTTTCATGGGCCTGGCTCAGAATCCGGACTATGCAATGGAAGTCACATTGCAGCCGCTGGAGCGTTTCGACCTGGACGCGGCCATCCTGTTCTCGGACATCCTGACCGTACCGCACGCCATGGGCCTGGGGCTGGACTTCGCTGAAGGCGAAGGCCCGCGCTTTGCCCGTCCCGTTCGCACCGAGGAAGATGTGGCGCGTCTGGCGGTGCCCGACATGGACTCGCTGCGCTACGTGTTCGACGCGGTCAGCGTCATCCGGCGCGAGCTGGACGGCAAGGTTCCGCTTATTGGTTTTGCCGGCAGCCCCTTCACCATTGCCTGTTATATGGTCGAAGGCAAGGGCAGCGACGACTACCGTCTGATCAAGACGATGCTGTATTCGCGTCCCGACCTGCTGCATCGCATTCTTGAAATCAACGCCGAAGCCACGCTGCAATACCTGAATGCGCAGATCGCCGCGGGCGCCCAAGCCGTCATGCTGTTCGACAGCTGGGGCGGTGTGCTGGCCGATGGCTTGTTCCAAGAATTCTCGCTGGCGTACACGAAGAAGGTTGTCGCCGGCCTGACCCGTGAGCACGAAGGCCGGCGCGTGCCGGTTATTGTGTTCACCAAGGGCGGAGGCCAGTGGATCGAGCAGATCGCAGCCTGCGGTTGCGATGCGGTGGGCCTGGACTGGACGGTGGATCTGGCGGCAGCCCGCCGCCGCACGGGCGACTCGGTGGCCTTCCAGGGCAACCTGGACCCGATGGCGTTGTTTGGTGGCGCATCGGCTATCCGCAGTGAAGCGCGCCGCGTGCTGGACGCGTTTGGGCCGGTGGGCAAGGGCGGTCACGTGTTCAACCTGGGCCACGGTATTTCACGTTTCACCCCACCCGAAGCGGTAGCTGAATTGGTCGACGAAGTCCACCAACACAGCCGCTTGCTGAGGGGGTAAGTGAGTGAACGCTTCGGTTCTAAGGGCCGAGGTTTGAGGGCCCCGACGCGGACTTGTGCACAGCAAGATTTCGCTCGGGGAAAACCCTCTAGAAGCTAGTTTACAATCTTGAAAGTTTACTTAAGTCTCTGATTTATAGAGAGAAAAGCAAATTTTTCAAAGGATTGCATGACCACATGCGATCTTGGCTTATGCCAATTTCCAATGTTGCTCCAGCCTTTTCCCCAAAGTTATCCACAGGCGGGGCCAGAGCAAATTGGCGCGTAGGCGCGACAATCGCCTGTCGGCCATTCCTAAGTCCACACCCGTCCTTTTGGCCCTTTCCGCTCTATGCACCGTCCCAGCACCCATGTCTGATCAGCAGCCAATTACGACCCCTGCAGCCGTCTGCTGGGTGCGCGTGGCGCTGGACGTGCCCCTGCCCGGTCCCTTCGACTTCTGCCACGACGCACCCGTCACCGTGGGCTTGCGGGTCATCGTGCCGTTTGGCCGGCGCAAGATGATCGGCGTGGTGGTGGAGAACCCGGCCGAACCCTCGTTCGACCCCAAGAAGATCCGCCCGATTGAAGCCGTGCTGGATGATCTGCCCCCCTTTGACGAAGACTGGCTGCGTATGGCTCGTTTCGCGGCGGATTACTACCAGCGGCCGTTGGGCGAAGTGATGTTGCCCACCTTGCCGCCGCCGTTGCGCAAGCCCACCGCTTATCAGGGCAAGAGATCGGCGGGCGGACCCGTCGCGCGGCTGGATGGACGCAAGCGCAAAACCGCGCGTGAGCCGGCCAAGGCGGACCAGCCGCCGCAGTTGAACGATGCGCAGCAGACGGCCGTCGACACGATTGGCGCGCTCACCGGGTTCAAACCTGTGCTGCTGCACGGGGTGACGGGTAGCGGCAAGACCGAGGTGTATCTGCGCGCCGCTGAAAAAGTGCTGGGTCAGGGGCGCCAGGTGTTGTTGATGGTGCCCGAAATCAACCTGACGCCACAACTGGAAGGGTCGCTGCGCGCACGCTTGGAAGCGGTGGTGGGCCAGGACGGTCTGGCCGTCATGCATAGCGGTTTGTCCGACGGCGAACGCCTGCAAGCGTGGGCCCGCGCCCAGCGCGGCGAAGCACGCATGGTGCTGGGTACGCGCATGTCGATCTTCGCGCCCTTGAGCAAGTTGGGTCTGATAGTGGTGGACGAAGAACACGACGCGTCCTACAAGCAGCAGGATGGTCTGCGCTATTCCGCCCGGGATCTTGCAGTGTGGCGCGCCCATGATCTGAACATCCCGGTCGTGCTGGGTTCGGCTACCCCGTCCCTGGAAACCTGGCAACACGCCGAGCGCGGCCGCTACCTGCGCTTGACGCTGCCCGGCCGTGCGCGTTCCAGCAGCCTGCCTTCCATGCGTCTGGTGGATACCCGGCGCCTTCAGATGAAGCAGGGCATGTCTCCTCAGTTGGTAGAGGCAATCGGCCAACGATTGGAGCGTAAAGAACAGTCGCTTATTTTTCTGAACCGGCGCGGCTATTCGCCGGTGTTGCATTGCCAGTCTTGCGCCTGGGTCAGCAACTGCCCGCGCTGCACGGCCTTTACCGTCCTGCATCGCACGGACGGCCGCGGTCATCGCTTGCAGTGTCACCATTGCGGCTACCAAGCGCCGGTGCCGCATGCTTGCCCGGAATGCGGCGACCAGGATCTGGCGCCCATGGGGCGGGGCACGCAGCGCGTGGAAGAACATCTGGCGGAATTGTTTCCCGAGGCGCGCATCTTGCGCATCGATGCCGACAGCACGCGCAAAAAAGGCAGTGCCGAGGCGCTGTTTGCTTCCGTTCACGCGGGCGAGGTGGACATTCTGGTGGGCACGCAGATGGTGGCCAAGGGCCACGACTTTGCCCGGCTGGGTCTGGTGGGCGTGCTGAACTCCGATTCCATGTTGTTTGCGCATGATTTCCGCGCGCCTGAGCGCTTATTCGCGCAGCTGATGCAGGTGGCGGGCCGAGCAGGCCGTCACCAGGGCAATGGCGAGGTGCTGATTCAAACCGGTTATCCCGATCAGCCCGTTTATCAGGCGCTGTTGCGTCACGATTACGCGGGCTTTGCGCGCCATGCGCTGCACGAACGCGAAAGCACAGGTCTGCCGCCCTTTGTGTATCAGGCGCTGTTGACGGCCGAAGCGCGTGAGTTGAAAGTGGCGCAGGCGTTTCTGGAACGCGCTCGGGTGCTGCCCAAAGGCGAGTGGGCAGCGGACTTTCCGGGCCTGGACGCGATCGAGATGTATGACCCCGTACCGCTGCGTGTGGTGCGCGTGGCCAATATTGAACGTGCGCAGTTGCTGGTCGAAAGCAGCAGCCGGCCGGCGTTGCAAGCGTTCCTGGCATCGTGGTCGCACCACCTGCCGTATCTGGCCAACGAAGCGCGCGTGCGCTGGCAACTGGAAGTCGATCCGCTGGAAATCTGACGCGCGGCTGCTACCGATGCGCCGGCGATCCGATTGTTCTATGATCTTTTTCCTCTCTCTCGCTGCCTGACTATCTCAACTCACATGTCCGCAAGCGAATCTATAGCTCAAGGTATGAACCCCGCCCAACGTGAGGCGGTGCTCTACCTGGACGGCCCCTGTTTGGTGCTGGCTGGCGCCGGCAGCGGCAAGACGCGCGTGATTACGCAAAAAATCGCGTATTTGCTGCGCGAATGCGGCTACATGGGCCGCAACGTGGTGGCGCTGACATTCACCAACAAAGCCGCGCGCGAGATGGACGAACGCGTGAAGACGTTGGTGGATCGCAAGCTGTCCAAGGGCTTGATCATCAGCACGTTTCACTCGCTGGGCGTCAAGATGCTGCGTGAAGAAGCGCGCAACGCGGGATTGAAGCCCACGTTCTCCATTCTGGACGCGGATGACGCCATGAGCATCATTCAGGAGCTGCTGGCCACTACAGATAAGGGCCGGCTGCGTCACGTGCAAGGCATCATCTCGTTATGGAAAAACGCGCTGATGGAGCCGGATGATGCCGCGCGCGAAGCCATCACGCCGGGCGACGTAGAGGCCGCCAACATCTACCGCAGTTACGCCGCGACGCTGGCCGCCTATCAGGCGGTGGATTTCGACGACCTGATCCGCATTCCCGCGTTGCTGTTGTCCAGCAACGAAGAAGTACGCACGCGCTGGCAAAATCGCGTGCGCTACCTGCTGGTGGATGAATACCAGGACACCAACGTGTGCCAGTACCGTTTGGTGCAACTGCTGACAGGGTCGCGCGCCATGTTCACCGCAGTGGGCGACGACGATCAGGCCATCTACGCCTGGCGCGGCGCCACTATCGAAAACCTGGCCAAGCTGACAACGGACTACCCCAGCATCAAGCTGATCAAGCTGGAACAGAATTACCGGTCCGTGCAGCGCATTCTGGCCGCGGCGAACCAGGTAATCGAAAAAAACCCCAAGCTGTTCGAAAAGAAGCTGTGGTCGGATCTGGGCGTGGGCGAACCGATACTGGTGTCGGCCATGGACGGCGAAGAGCAAGAGGCGGAATCCATTGCTATGAAAGTGTCTGCGTCGCGCTTTGAGCGTCAGGCGCAGTGGAAGGATTTCGCCATCCTGTACCGCAGCAACCATCAGTCGCGCATTCTGGAACAAGCGCTGCGCAACCTGAAGATTCCGTACACGATCTCGGGCGGGCAGAGCTTTTTCGACAAGGCCGAAGTGCGTGATGTGCTGGCCTATCTGCGGCTCTTGGCCAATGACGACGATGACCCTGCGTTTATTCGCGCGGCCACCACGCCCAAGCGTGGCATCGGCCAGACCACGTTGCAGGCTTTGGGGCAATACGCGGCCAGCCGTGAAATATCCTTGCTGGCTGCGGTGGCCGAGACGGGCCTGGAAAGCCAGTTGGCGCCGCGCCAGCTGGACCCCTTGCGCACGTTTGCCGAGTTCATCCGCCGTATGCAGTGGCGTGCGGGACGTGGCGCCGCATCGGGCAAGGACGCCGCGCCAGCCGAACCCGCTGGTGTCATTCTGGATGATCTGGTCGAAGCCATTCAGTACGAGCGCCATCTGTTCGAGCTGTTCGAAGAACGTCCCGCGCAGACGCGTTGGCAGAACGTGCTGGAACTGACGGGCTGGCTCAAGCGCAAAGCCGAAGAAGACAACATGACGCTCTTTGACCTGGTGCAGCACGTAGCGCTGGTCACCATGCTCGAGCGCGGCGAGGAAGACGAGCCCGACGCGGTGAAGATGTCTACGCTGCACGCGTCCAAGGGGCTGGAGTATCCGCACGTGTATCTGGCGGGTGTGGAAGAGGGGCTGCTGCCTCACCTGGGTAAAGACGACGAAGATGGCGACCCTGCGCGTGCGGCCGAGAACCTGGCTACGCGTATCCAGGAGGAGCGCCGCCTGATGTACGTGGGCATTACACGTGCGCAACGCAGCCTGAATTTAAGCTGGTGCAAGCGCCGCCGCCGTGCGCGCGAAGATCTGGTGCGGGAACCGTCTCGCTTCATCGAAGAAATGGGGCTGGGCGATGTGCGTGTGCAAGAAGACGAAGCCACTGCCGCCATGAATCCCAAAGAACGCATGGCCATGCTGAAGGCGCTGCTGAAGAAGTAGTTTGATTGCCAGTCCCGTCGCTCCTACACTGGGCAAGTCTGGAACGAAGGAGCGCATCATGTGCCGCTGGCTGGCTTATACCGGTAGTCCCTTGCAGATGGAGAGTGTGCTGTTTAAGGCCAAGCACTCCCTGATTGACCAGAGCCTGCATGCGCGCCTGGGCGCCACCACCACGAATGGGGACGGATTCGGCCTGGGCTGGTACGGCCGGCCCGCGGCAGGCCGGCCCCTTGAGGCGCCATTCCGATACCGTAGCGTGCATCCCGCGTGGAACGACCGCAATCTGCGCGAAGCCGCGCGCGCCATCCACGCGCCTTTGTTCGTCGCGCATATCCGAGCCGCCACCGATACGCCCGCTCAGGAAACCAACTGCCATCCGTTCCGTCATGGGCAATGGCTGTTCGTGCATAACGGCGTCATTCGCGACTATCCATTGCTACGCCGTGACCTGATGCTGATGATCGCGCCGGCGTATTTCGGATCGCTTGAAGGCTCGACGGATTCCGAGGTGATGTTTCTGCTGGCGCTGACCTTCGGGCTGGAAGAAGATCCCATTCCCGCATTGGCCCGCATGGTTGGCGCAGTGGAAGAGACGGGGCGCCGGCATGGCGTGACCCACCCCATCAATATGACGGTCTGCGCGCTGGACGGAGAACGTCTGATCGCGGTGCGTTACTCCAGCGAAACCGATTCGCGTACCTTGTTTCACAACACCTGCGTGCGCCATCTGCGCGAACTCTATCCCGAAGATCCGCAGATTGCCGCGTTGGACGAGGACGCCTTCCTGCTGCTGTCCGAACCCTTGACCGAAATGCCCGGCGTCTGGGAAGAGGTGCCCGAGGCCACGGCGATTATCGCGGGGCGCGGAGACGTGCGGCACTACCCGTTTGTGCCGATTCCGCCCGGCGCCTGAAGGCTTTGTTCAAAGCAGGGCCGGGCATTCGGGCAGTGCGGGCGGTGTTTAGAGCATCGTGACCGTCGGATTTGGACGGAATGCGGCCTAATGGGGGCATCAAGCACGTAATCGTCAGATAGGGGACAATGCCGGTCGCATGTACTTGCGACGTCCTGGGCCGCGAAAGCACCCTAACTGAATAAGGAAGTTGCATGACTGATGTAAAAACTCCGCCCGTCTCTAAAGCGCTCGCGGTGTTTACCCACGGCCGGAAGTTGCCGATTTTTCTGGGTATATTCGCCGCCGTGCTGTTTGGCGTGGCCGGGTTTGTGCTGTATCTGACCACCATTTTTCCCGAGAAGACGCTGAAAGAGTCCACTGCCGTGACGTTGGGCAACGGTATCAAGCTGGGCACCTACAGCAATTTGCACTATCTCTACGGCGCGGCTGCGTTCGTCGCGGTGATCGGGTTGGTCGTGTTGGTGATGTGCGTGATCACGATCAATCTACGCAAGAACCGCTTTGAACTGCATGAAGACGGCGTGGTTCACAACGCTGCTGGCAAGCGCAGCTACACCCGTTTTGCTGACATCCAGGATCTGTATCTGTTCGCCGGCGGGCAGACCGCATTGGGCGGCCTGGTCAACAACTTTGCGTACCGCACCAGCCCCGACAAAGAATGGGTGCTCGCAACCGGCGGAATCAAGGGCTTTTTCGACTTCATGGACGAGTTCCGCGCGCGTTGCGTGGAATACCGCATGCCTGTCGTCGAGCAGAAGCTGGCTGATGGCGGCAAGGTCACTTTCCGCTATCTCAACAGCGGACAGGTCTACAAGAAGCGCTTCTTTGGCGGCTTCCTGAAGATCAAGACGCAAGAGCTGACCGTGTCGGCCGAGGGCCTGCATGTGGACGGCGTGACGTTCCGGCGTGAAGACCTGCAAAGCGTGGACTTGAACGATTGGACCGAGAAAGTGGCCATCAAGGACAAGGCAGGCAAGACGGTGTTTTCGTGCATGAGCACGGGCATTCTGAGCTCTGACGTGTTCGTCAACATGATCTACGATCAGATCGGCCAGGCGCCCCAGCCGGCTTGATGCGCGGTCAAACAGGCGGGCCATGCAAGACGGCCCGCCGCGCTCTAGTGCCCCGCGTGCAACGCGGGATTCAAGGCTCCCCAGGCCGCAGTGCGCACCAGGCACTCTACCGCCCCGGTCTGTGAGTTGCGGCGAAACAGCAGGCCATGCTGGCCCGCCAGCGACACCGCTTTCACGACTGCGCCTTCCGGCGTGAGCACGCGCGTCCCGGCGGTGACGTAGCAACCTGCTTCCACCACGCAGTCATCCCCAAGCGAAATGCCCAGGCCGGAGTTGGCGCCCAGCAGGCAACGCTTGCCGATGGAAACGACTTGCTTGCCGCCGCCCGACATGGTGCCCATGATGGATGCGCCGCCGCCGATATCGGTGCCGTCATCGACGATCACGCCTGCGCTGATGCGGCCTTCGACCATCGATGCGCCCAGTGTGCCGGCATTGAAATTGCAGAAGCCTTCGTGCAGCACGGTGGTGCCGGGGGATAGGTGCGCGCCTAATCGCACGCGAGCGGTGTCGGCGATGCGCACGCCCGCGGGCACGACGTAGTCGGTCATGCGGGGGATCTTGTCCACGCCGCGAATTTCCAGAATCTGGCCCGATGCGCGTAGTTGCCAGCGCAGGGCGTCTACCTGATCCACGGCGCAAGGGCCGGCAGAGGTCCATGCAACGTTGGCCAGCACGTTGAACAGGCCATCCAGATTGGCTTGGTGCGGGCGGATGAGGCGATGGCTGAGCAGATGCAGGCGCAGGTAGGCATCGTGCGCGTCGACGGGCGGTTCGTCCAGCGAGGCAATCGCGGTTCGTACCGCGACGATGTCGACTTTGCGGCGCGTGTCGCGGATCAGCGCCGTGGGCACATGTTCGCCTAGCGCGGCGCGGGCTTCTTCGGGAGTGAGATGCCTGGTGCCAGTCGCGGGGGAGTTGTCGGCTAGCGAGGGGCGGGGGTACCAGGTGTCTAGGATGGTGCCGTCTGCGGTTAGCGTGGCTAGGCCGTAGGCGATGGCGCTGGGGGTGGGGGGCGACATGGCGGGTGTGTTTTTGTAGGGTGGCTCGTGGGGAATATTCTAGGCGAATGTGGGGGGGGCGTAGGTGGCGGTGCTAGTGCTTCGTAGGCCGCCCCTCGCCGCGGGCGCCGTGGCTGCTCGCGCCCGCGATTGCGGTCCGGAGCCTTCGCTCCGGACTTGCCTAGGCGGCCCCCCCCTTCGTCATCTTCGTCCGCCTTCGGCTACCTTCAGATTCCCTCGGGCGCATCGAGGTTGCTCGCAGCCACGTCGCCCGCGTCGAGGGGCTCTCGCTGTCTTAAGCCGGTGCGCTGCTAGGGCGCTTGTTACTGACGAGGCTTGCGTTGCCCGCCTCTGCGGCCGCCCGGGCGGCGCGCTATCGGCTTACGCGTTGTCGTGCGTCGTAGCGGTGGTCGCTTCGCGCATGCGTTGAGCGGATTGCTATTGGTGCCGCCGTTGGGGGTGGGAAAAGCGATGGGCGGCGCGCGGTGGGTATCTACGTTTGAATGTAGATCCTTCCGCGCGCCGCCCATCGGTTTTGGTGACGGATTTCTTGGTTTGAGCTTGCGGGCGTTTTATTGCCCGCCGTGGGCATCGTTATGCCAGTTCTTTCAGCAGCAATTCCCAGAACTTCAGGCGCTGTTCCAGCGTGGACACCAGGATGTATTCATTCAATGTGTGCGCGCCGTCGCCGTCTGCGCCCAGGCCGTCGAGCGTCGGGATGCCCATTGCGGACGTGAAGTTTGCGTCGCTGCCGCCGCCGGTCATCGGAGCATCTTCCAGCAGGAAACCGGCGCGGTCTGCGTAGCCTTGAACCAGGGCTAGCAGGTTTGCGGCGGCTTCGGTTTTTACCATCGGCGGGCGGTTCAGTTCTACGTTGATGTCGAGCTCAACGTCCGGACCCACTGCGCACAATTCGCGCATGCGGCGCAGCACGTCTTCGGCGGCGCCCATGTCGGGTACGCGGAAGTCGACGACGCAACGGCACAGCGCGGGCACGGTGTTGGTGACGGTGCCGCCGGCGATGGTGCCGACGCTGACGGTGATGCCGCGGTCGTAGTCGGTCATGGCTTCCAGCGCCAGGACCTGGTGCGCCATTTCACGGATGGCGCTGCGGCCTTTCTCGTGTTGCATGCCGGCGTGGGCGGGGCGGCCCTTGACGTTCAGGTTCAGCATGCCGGTGCCTTTGCGGGCAGTGACGCACTTGCCGCCGTTGGGACGGGCGGGTTCGCAGACGAGCGCGTACTTGGCGTTGGCGGCAAAGCGTTCGATGTGTACGCGCGATGCGTGGCTGCCGGTTTCTTCGTCGGGCACCACCAGGAAATCCACCGGCAGTTGCGTGGCGCCGGGGCGGGCAACGCCTGCCAGGGCCGTCAATGCCAGGTAGATGCCGGCCTTCATGTCATAGCTGCCGGGGCCGTAGAGGCGGTCGCCGTCGATGCGCACCGGGTTCTCCAGCAGCGTGCCGACCGGGTGCACGGTGTCCATGTGCGCCAGGATCAGGATGCCGGGGCGGGTGTCGCCGGGGGCGCGGTTGGTCGCGTACAGCAGAGGACCCGTGGTGGGGCCCAGCGACGACAGTTCCACGGTCAGGCCGGCGGCGGCTGCGTAGTCGGCGATGATGCGGGCCATCGCGGCGATGCCGTCGGGGAAGTTCGACGGCGATTCGCATTGCAGCCAGCTTTGAATGCCAGCGACGATCTGTTCAGTGCTCTGAGTATTGGACATGGCGGTATCGGAATTCAGCAATGGAAAAAGGGCGGTCGGTCAGGCGACCTGCTGGCCAGCCAGGCGGGCCAGTTCGGCGTCGTCAGGCATCTGGCCGTCAAACCACAGGCTGGCGCAGACGGCCGACATGGCGCGGCCATCGTGGCCGATGCCGGGCACCACTTGCAGCTTCCAGCCAAACGGCACGCCGCGGCGCTCGGCTTCTTTGCGGCCGAACTCGTAGTAGTTCTGAGCGCGCGCGAAGCGATGCGGGCCCTGGCGCATGGCGGCGGGCTCGGACGGCAGGTTGGGATCGTCGGTGGCGATGTCCTGGTCACCGGCCAGGATGGTCATCGGGTAGGCCAGCAGCTTCACCAGATGGTCTTCGGTCATGCCGACGCCATCCATGCCTTCGGGGAAGGGGTGGTCGAAGGTCGGCAAGGTGTACCAGCCCGGGTTGCCGGCGGTGACTGCCTTGAACGGCGCGTGCGACTGGCTGCTCATCAAGCGGTGCACGAATTGCCCGCCTGCGGAGTGGCCGAACAGATAGGTGTTCTGGCCGTCGATGATTTCCCCGTCGATCATGTCCTGAAGGACGTTGCCGACCAGCGCGTAGGTCCAGCCGTCGATATGGCGCGGATTGCCGCCAGCGGAGAACACCCGGCCGTTGTTGTAGCTTTCGACGCCGGGCCAGATCTCGTTGGAGAACGTCAGCGCCACGATCAGCAGCTTGTGCTTGTCGGCGGCCGGCACCCAGAAATCGCGGTATTCGTCACCGTTGCGCAGCACGCCGTGCTGCACGATGACAACCGGGCGGTCCGGCGTGTAGCCGTAAGGGCGGTAGGTCTGCAGCTTGAACGGGCGATCGGAGTTGCGATCTTCGTCGATGTAGGCAATGGTGTTGCGTCCCGCATGGCCCATTTCAATGGCGATGCGGTCCACGTTGGACATATCAGAGGGTTTCATCAGGCGCTCGCTTCATTCAGATGACAGGCCGACCAGTGGCCTGCG
Source organism: Achromobacter seleniivolatilans (assembly GCF_030864005.1). Classification (NCBI taxonomy): domain Bacteria; kingdom Pseudomonadati; phylum Pseudomonadota; class Betaproteobacteria; order Burkholderiales; family Alcaligenaceae; genus Achromobacter; species Achromobacter seleniivolatilans. The sequence continues at coordinate 4,395,777 of NZ_CP132976.1, read as the reverse complement.
GAGATTTCTTTCAGGGCCGGCGCCTGCTCGCGGCATCGCGGCATGGCGTGGGGGCAACGGGGATTGAAGGTGCAGCCCGGGGGCGGATTCAGCGGCGACGGGATCTCGCCCTTGATCGGCGTGAACTTGCGGCCACGGCGCGCGACGTCCGGCACTTCAGCCATCAAGGCTTGAGTGTAGGGGTGATTGGCCCGCGCGAAAATCTCGGCCGACGTGGAAATCTCCACGATCTTGCCCAGGTACATGATCGCAACGCGATCCGAGATGTGCTTGACCACGCCCAGGTCATGGCTGATGAACAGGTACGTGAATCCGTGCTGTTCGCGCAGATCCATGAACAGGTTGATCACCTGCGCCTGAATGGACACGTCCAGCGCGGCCACGGGTTCGTCGCAGACCAGGAACTTGGGCGCCACCATCAGCGCGCGGGCAATGCCGATGCGCTGGCGCTGGCCGCCGGAGATCTGGTGCGGAAAGCGGTCGCGGTATTCCGGGTCCAGGCCCACTTCCTTCAATGCCTGGTCAATGCGGCCAGGGATATCGGCAGGGGGCGCCAGCTTGTGAACCTTCAGCGATTCGCCCAGGATCTGGCGCAGACGCTGGCGTGGGTTCAGCGAGGCCTGCGGGTCCTGGAAGATCATCTGCACGCCCAGCGTGTAGGCCAGCTTTTCAGCGCCGCGCAGACGGATGGCGTCCTGGCCTTGATACAGCAGCTCGCCTTCGGTCTGGCGATGCAGGCCGGCCACGACGCGGCCCAAGGTGGACTTGCCGCAGCCGGACTCGCCCACCAGTCCCACCACTTCGCCACGCTTGATCGACAGGTCTACGCCATTGACGGCGTACACGGTGCGGCGATCAATGGGGCGGCCAGTCAGGGACAGGATGCGTTGGGCCAGGTCAGGGCGCTGTTCGAATCGCTTGTGGACGTTCTTGAGCTCGATGACGGGAGTATCGGCTGGGCTCATGCTTGCTGTGCCTCGCGGGCTATCGGCACGTAACAGCGGAAGCTGCGCGGACCTTCGGTGGTAACGGAGGGGGCTTGTTCGGTGCAACGCGTGACCGCTTTGGGGCAGCGCGGGCGGAACGCACAGCCGGACGGACGGCCCGCCAGACTGGGCGCCATGCCGTTGATCTGGTGCAGGCGCGCGCCGGGCTGGGTGGCGCCGGGCATCGAATCCAGCAGTCCCTTGGTATAGGGATGGCGCGGCGATTCCAGCACTTGTTCGACCGGGCCGCTTTCAACGATGCGGCCGGCATACATGACGGCCACGCGGTCGGCCAGTTCGGCGACCACGCCCAGATCGTGGGTGATCCAGATCAGCGCCGTGTTGTGCTCGCGGCAGATCTCTTGCATGCGGTACAGAATCTGCCCCTGGATGGTGACGTCCAGGGCAGTGGTCGGCTCGTCGCAAATGATCAGGTCGGGCTTGTTCAGCATGGCGATGGCGATGGCCACGCGTTGACGCATACCGCCCGAAAACTCGTGCGGATAGCTCTTCAAGCGCGATTCCGGCGACGGGATGCCCACCATGGCCAGCGCCTCGCGGCAGCGTTCCTGGGCCTCGGCGCGCGACACGTTTTCGTGCGTCAGGATGGCTTCCATCATCTGCTCGCCGATGCGCAGCACCGGGTTCAGCGTCATCAACGGGTCCTGGAAGATCATGGCGATGCGGTTGCCGCGCAACTGGCGCATCTGCTCTTCGGACAGCGAGCGCAGGTCGGTGCCCTTGAACTTCACTTCGCCGTCCACGACTTCTCCGGGCGGGTCGATGAGACCCAGCAAGGAGAAGCCCGTCACGGATTTTCCGGAACCCGATTCGCCGACCAGACCGACGATCTCGCCGCGCCGGACGGTAAGGTCCACGCCGTCGACCGCCAGCCATGCGCCGGCTTCGGTATGAAATGCAGTGCGCAGGCCGCGCACATCAAGAAGAATGTCGCTCATGCTCGTCGCGGGTCCAGGCTTTCACGCAGGCGGTCGCCCACGATGTTGATGGAAAGAATCAGCACCAGCAGTGCAATGCCCGGGAACAGGCTGATCCAGTAGTCACCCGACAGCAGGTATTGGAATCCGTTGGAGATCAACAGGCCCAGCGACGGCTCGGTGATCGGCACGCCGACGCCCAGGAACGACAGCGTCGCTTCCAGCGCAATCGCGGTGGCGATCTGAATGGTGGCAAACACCATGACCGGGCCCAGGCAGTTGGGCAGCAGGTGATAGAGCATGATGCGCCAGGCCGGATAACCCAGATTGGCAGCAGCTTCGACGTATTCCTTGCGGCGCTCTTGCAGCGCGCGGCTGCGCATGATGCGGGCGTAATGGCCCCACTGCACCAGCACCAGCGCCAGGATCACCTTGTCGACCCCGCGCCCCAGCACCACCAGCAGCACCAGCGCCACCAGAATGGTCGGGAAACCCAGGATGAAGTCGACGATGCGCATCAGGATGGTGTCGACCACGCCGCCGACATAGGCAGCGACGAGGCCAATTGCGCCGCCTATGGCTGTTGCCAGCACGACGGCAGACAGGCCCACCATCAGGCTGATGCGCAGGCCATACAGAATGGCGCTGAGCATGTCACGGCCCTGATCGTCAGTGCCCAGCCATGCGATGCTGCCGTCCATCAAGGCTTGGCGCGGCGCCAGACGGCCGTCCATCAGTGACAGGTTGGCCAGGTCGTACGGGTTCTGCGGCGCGAAGTAGGGCGCGAAGATCACCAGGATCACCAGGATGGCCAGGGCGATCACGGAGCCGCGCACCGTGGGGCGCGCATGCAGTTTTTTCAGGATAGAGGCGCGCTTGGGCGTCTCAGCCAGAGGCTGGACGGTGCGGGTGCGGCCGGGATTCGGAGAGTTAGCCATGGCGGATTATTGTGCGGGGGTCACGAGCTGCACGCGCGGGTCAAGCGCGGCGTACAGAATGTCCACAACCAGGTTGATGACCACGAAGATCAGGGTGACCAGCATCACGTAGGCCACGACGACAGGGCGGTCCAGCTGGTAGACGCTATCGATCAGCAGCTTGCCCATGCCCGGCCACGCAAACACGGTTTCCGTGATGGTGGAGTAGGCGATCAGGCTGCCGAATTCCATGCCGATCACCGTGACGACGGGGATCAGAATGTTGCGCAGAATGTGGCGGCGCACGATGCGGCCGGGCTTGACGCCCTTGGCCCGCGCGAACTTCACGTAGTCCTGGCTGCGCGCTTCAACCACGCCGGAGGCGGTCAGGCGTAGCACCAGCGCGATGTTGGCCAGCGCCAGGTTGATGGCCGGCATGATCAGATGTGACCAGCCGTCGGCCGTCAGAATGGACAGGCGCACACCCAGCACGGTGACGGTGTCGCCGCGTCCGGTGGCGGGCAGCCAGCCCAGCCATACCGCGAACAGCAGGATCAGCATCATGCCCTGCCAGAAGTTCGGCAGCGAAAAACCCAGTACCGACGACGCCATGATGCCGCGGCCCAGGTATTCGTCGCGGTACAGGCCCGCCACCAGACCCAGCGGAATCCCGACCACACAGGTCAGCATGATGGCGACCAGCACCAGCTCGAACGTGGCCGGAATGCGCTGCACGATCAGTTCTATGGCGGGAATGCCGTGGACAAAAGAGGTGCCCAGGTCGCCATGCAGCGCGCGCCACAGGAAACCTATGTATTGCTGCCACACGGGCAGATCCAGGCCCAGGCGGGCAATCATTGCCTCGCGAGCGGCCTGACTGGCTTCAGGGCTGACCAGCAGTTCGATCGGGTCCCCCACGGCATACACCGCGAAGAAGACCACGACCGAAACGGCCAGCAGCACGAACAGACTCTGTATCAGTCTGCGTAGGATGAACAAGGCCACTTGATGATTTCCTTGGTGGGCTCAGGGTTTCTTGGCGCCGCGTGTTTACTTGGCGGGTTTGGCCGACATGGCCAGGGTGTATTGATCGGCCCGGCCTTCGTAGACCAGTCCCTTCTTGAACGCCCAGATGCTGCTTTCAAAATGCAGGGGAATGCTGGGCAGGTCGGCCAGCGCAAGGGTCAGAGACGCTTGCAGCAGCTTTTCCCGCTCAACCGGGTCCACGGTCACCAGGGCGCGTTTGAATACGCCGTCGAACTCGGGGCTGTCGTAACCGCCGTAGTTGCTGGTGCCCAGGCCCTGCTCTTTGTCGAACTTGCTGACCCAGTATTGTAGGAAAGACGAGGCTTCCCCGGTTTCCGACGACCAGCCGCCCATGGCAAAGCTGAATTCGCGCTTGGCGCGTTTGGGGAAGTACACCGAACGCGTCATGGCGTCGACGGTTGTCTTGATGCCCACGCGCGACAGGTATTGCGCCACGGCTTGCGAGATCTGGGCGTCGTTGATGTAGCGGTCGTTGGTGGAAGAAATCGTCAGCTCAAAGCCATTCGGGTAACCCGCGTCAGCCAAGAGTTTCTTGGCGCCGTCTGGGTCGTATTTCAGCTCGGGCGGATGGGGCAGGGTGCCGAACATGCCGTCGGGCAAGAATTGGTTGGCGGGCGTGGCCGCCCCGTCCATGATGCGCGCCGCGATGGTCTTGCGGTCTATCGCCATCGAGATCGCGCGGCGCACCCGCACGTCTTGCAAGGGATTCTTGCCGTCTGCCGCCTTGACCGTGGGGCTGGGATTGCGCGCCACGTCAAACTGGAAATACACCACGCGTACCGACGGCGTGATCACGTGTCCGAAACCCGGAGTTTCCGAAATGCGCTTCACATCGCGGGCGGCGGGGTTTTCGATCAGATCAAAATCGCCAGCCAGCAGCCCCGTCAGGCGCGGGCCAGCTGCGGGCACAGGGACCAGCTTGACGTTCTGCCAGGCCGGTTTGTCGCCCCAGTAGCCGTCATTGCGGGCCAATTCAATGGCCGTGCCTTTTACGTAGGACTTCAAGGTGTAGGGGCCGGTGCCGACCACGTCGCGGCCGCCATTGAAGTCGGCCACGGTGGGCCAGGCGCCCGTCACGCCGCATTTGTTCTTCAGGTCGAACGTAATGGGGCCGTGTTCAACAATGCCGCTCCACAGCATGGCCGTGCGCGTCAGATCGTTGGGCAGCAGCGGGTAGGGCTTGTGCGTCTTGATGACCAGCGTGGTGGCGTCACGGGCCTGCACGTCGGCAAATTTCTGGACGATGCCGGCATAGGAGCCGCCGATCGATTGTTCGTTGTTCATGACGCGGCAGAACGTAAAGATCACGTCCTGCGCCGTGAACGGCTGTCCGTTGGAAAACTTGACGCCGTCGCGCAGCTTGAATTCCCAGGTGTTGTCGTCAACCGGCGTCCAGGCCGTGGCCAGGCGCGGAATCAGGTTCATCTTGGCGTCCTGCCCCACCAGCGTCTCGAACATATGCGAGGTCATCGCATCATTCGGGGTGGCTTGGTGGTAGTGCGGGTCCATCGAGGTCGGCTCGGAAGACAGGCCGATCTTCAAGGTAGCCGGCTGGGCCTGTGCCAGCGCGGCGGGCGCACAGGCGGTAAGCGCACAGGCCAGCAATGCGCTGCGAGTGAAAACCTTGGCTGACATATTTTTCCCTGGTTGTTATGGGTGTTGCCGGCGGCGCCTCTTGATGGGCGCCACGCGTTTCTTGCTTAAACGATGGGTTGCGCCAGCCGGACGACGGTTACGCCAGCCCGCAGATTCGCGGTCGACGGCATGATCAGCACGCAGTTGTCGTAGGGGGTGGTGACGGGTTCGCCTTCGGACCAGCCGATGATGGTGCCGGCAGCGGGCAGCGTTTCCAGTCCCTTCCACGGCTCTGCAAAACGGAAGTCGGCGCTTTTGGCGGCGACGGCATGCGTCACGCGCAGCGCGCGTTGAATCGGTGCGCCCGGGGTGAACCAGTCCGCCGGGATGTCGTTGCGATCGACCGTGCCGGCTTCTACCAGGAAGCGGGCCATCTGATCAACGGCCACGCCGCGCGCTTCGGGCGCGCCGTGGAAACCGCATTCAATCAGCAGGGAGCGGGTGCCGTTGTCGCCCGATTCGCCGAACCGGCCGTAGTCGCGCATGCGCACGCCTGCGGCGTGGCCGGCGTCGGCAATGATGGTGGCGGGGTTGCCCAGCGCCAGCGCCAGGTCGATATTGCGTTGTTCCATGCCCGTCAATTGCAAGGGCACGTCGGAATTGCTCATTGAATGGAAGTCCAGCAGCCAATCGGCTTGCTGCAACCACGGCAGGATCTCGGCCGCACGGCGGCGCTCCTGGCTGATCGGCAGCGCCAGCTTGTCGTCGCTCCAGACGCGGTTCATGTCTTCATCGACAAAGCGCGCGGGGGCGTAATTGGCGGAGTCAAAGCGGTCGAAGGCGGCCAGATTACAGAAGGCCAGGGTCAGTGAACCGCGGCGCGGCAGCAGCTTCGCCGCCAATGCTTCTTTCAATGCCCACGCGCCGCACAGCTCGTTGCCGTGGACCAGCGCGCTCAACATCACATGTTTGCCCTGCACGCCGGAGTCAAAATGCCAGACGCCGGGCGTATCCGTATTGCCCAAGCGTTCCGCCGACAGATCCGGACAAGCAAGAAGAAAGGGACGCGGCAAGGGCGCGGGGATGGTCGTGGGCATGGGAACTCCGATGAAGCGAAGGGATTGTATAGGGGTTGGAGCTTCGGGGGCGGCGGCTGGGCGCCTATTTGACGCGCGCGCGAGCGCAATAGAAAAAATTGGCGCGACAGGCGCTGGAGATGGCTGCTGACACTGTTTTTCCCTTTTATCCGGGCGCGTCATGCGCGCGCCTGCTTGGCATATTGAGCGAATTCTAGGAGCTTGGCAGCTTTCTCTACAATTAGAATATTTATCGCAAGCTTTGCTTAAAAGGCAAAGGTCTGTTCAATAGCCCGTTCTGTCGACGAGGGTTCAGCGTGCACGGCATCGCCTTAAAGTACTTTCTGGAGGTTGCCCAGGCGGGTAGCCTGAGCGGCGCGTCCGAACGCCTGCATGTGGCGGTGTCGGCCATCAGCAGGCAGATTGCCAAGCTGGAGGAAGAAGCGGGGGCCCCGCTATTTGAGCGCGCCGCCCGGGGCATGGTGTTGAGCCAGGCGGGTCAACTGATGCTGGCGCATGCCAGGCGCACGATGCTTGAGGCTGAATCGGTCCTTCAGGAGATAGCGGCGACCAAAGGCGAGGCGCGCAATGAAATCCGGGTCGCGGCCGTCGAAGGCGTGGCCCGCATTTTTGTGCCGTCGGTGATGGCGCGCTTCCGCCAGGAGCGGCCGAATATTCGCTTCGACCTGCACGTGGGTTCGCCCGCCGATGTCAGCCGCCGGGTCGCGGAAGGCAGCGTCGAGCTGGCCATGACATTCATTGCCGAGCGCGTCAGCGGGGTCAGCGTCCGTTATTCGCGCCGCGCGCCGGTTCACGCGGTGATGGCGGCCAACCATCCTCTGGCTGGCCGGCGCAGCGTCAGTTTGCAGGACTTGAGCCACTATCCCCTGGCGTTGACGGGGCCAGGCACTACCACGCGGCAACTCTTCGAAATGGGCTGCGCGCTGGAATCGGTGCAGTTGGAACCGGTGCTGACCTGCAACGATTCCTCGCCACTGCACGGTTTTGTGTTCGGCTCGGACGCCATCATGCTCAGCGGCTACATCTCGGTGGCGTGGAGTCTGCGGCGCGACGAACTGGTCGCCGTGCCGATTTCCAACGCGGAACTGCAATCGCGGACCCTGCAGATCCAGGTGATGCCCGGGCGTGTCCTGCCGCCCAAGGCGGAAGCCTTCATCGAGCTGTTGTCCCGCGAGCTGGACCGCGCGCTGGAGGCGGGGCCGGCGGGGTGAATGACGGGAGGCGGACTGAAAAGCCCATAAAAAACGGCTGCCATTGGCAGCCGTTTTGGTTCAGGCGGACCTGATTACTTCTTATCGGGCGTGACCGAAGTGGCCAGCGTGTACTGGTCGCGGCGGCCTTCGTAGGTGATGCCCTTGCGGAAGGCCCAGATGCTGCTTTCAAAGTGCAACGGGATCAGCGGCACGTTGTCCAGTGCGATCTGGGTGGATTGTTGCAACAGCTTCTCGCGCTTGGGCACGTCCACCGTCACGATGGCTTCCTTGTAGATCTTGTCGAAGTCTGCATTGGAAAAGCCGCCGTAGTTGCTGGTACCCAGGCTGTTGGGGGAATCCAGGGATGCCACCCACAGTTGGAACAGCGCCGAGGCTTCACCCGTTTCCGCCGGCCAGCCGCCCATCGAGAAGCTGAACTCGCGCTTGGCGCGCTTGGGGAAGTAGATGGAAGCCGTCATGGCGTCCACATTGGTCTTGATGCCAACGCGGGCCAGGTACTGGGCCACGGCTTGGGCGATCTGGCCGTCGTTGACATAACGGTCGTTGGTGGACGACAGCGTCATTTCAAAACCGTTCGGGTAGCCAGCTTCGGCCAGCAGCTTCTTGGCGCCTTCCGGGTCGTACTTGATTTCCGGAGCCTTGGGCAGCGCGCCGAACATGCCGTCGGGCATGAACTGGTAGGCCGGGGTGGCCATGCCGTCCATGATGCGGGCGGTGATCGTCTTGCGGTCAATGGCCATCGAAATAGCCTTGCGCACGCGCAGATCCTGCAGCGGGTTCTTGCCGTCGGTGGTCTTGACGAACGGGCTCGGGTTGCGGCCCACGTCCGGCTGGAAGAACACCAGGCGGGTGGAAGGCGTGGCAACGAAGCCGTACTTGGGGTTGTCCTTCAGGCGCGGCAGGTCGCGGGCGGCGGGGTTTTCGATCATGTCGAAGTCACCCGACAGCAGGCCAGTCAGGCGCGGGCCGGCGGACGGCACGGGCACGAACTTCACTTCCTTCCAGTATGGCTTCTCGCCCCAGTAGTTTTCGTTGCGAACCAGCTCGATGCCGGTGCCCTTAACGTAGGACTTCAGGGTGTACGGGCCGGTGCCGATGGCATCCTTGCCGTTGTTGAAGTCAACCACGGTGGGCCATGCGCCCGTGACGCCGCAACCCTTCTTCGGATCGAACGTCAGCTTGCCGTGTTCAACAATGCCGTTCCAGACGATCGGCAGCGAACGCGCCAGTTCCGCGGGCATCAGCGGGAACGGTTCGTTGGTCTTGATGATCACGGTGTGCGCATCCGGCGTCTGCACATCGACGAAACGCTTGGTCATGTCCATATAGGACTGCGACACGTTGGTTTCGTTGTTCAGGGTGCGGCAGATCGTGAACAGCACGTCTTCGGACGTGAAGGGCTTGCCGTTCGAGAACTTGACGTCGTCACGCAGCTTGAATTCCCAGGTCAGGTCGTCCAGGGTCTTCCAGGACGTAGCCAGTTGGGGCGTCAGTTTCATGTCGGCGTTGCGGCCAACCAGGGAGCTGTAGACGTGCGCCGAGAACGCATCGTTCTGCGTCATCTTGTGATAGTGGGGGTCTGCCGAAGTGGGTTCAGCCGACAGGCCGATCTTCAGCGTCTGGGCGTGGGCGGCAGCCAAGGGGATGGCGGCGGCCACAAGGGCCAGGGTGGTGCGCAACTTCATGATGACAACTCCGGATGGAAAACGAACCGGATCGTGCTTGGGTAAGAACCACCTGGGCCAGCGGGCAGGCTGCTGCCAGCCGGGGACTGCTCGGGGTCTTGGCGTCAGGCACGACGGCAAGGGGCCGATTATCGGTAGGCGGTTCGCGCGCTGTCAATGAAGAAATCGGGCGCTAGGGAAAACGCCGAGAGGCAGAAAATGCGGGGGGAGAGCAGGGAGGGCGTCGCGGGGACCCCACTGCTTAGTGGGGCCGGCGCGGCGCGATGGCGCCAGGGAGGGCAGGCGCCGAAGGTCCGCAGCAACGGGCGCTTATTCAGCTAAGCGGGCGTTGCAACGGCAGCGCGCCGGATGAAATCGCGGGAGATCGGTCGCGATTCAGTCCAGCGCGGCTGGTCTTACCACTGCGAGCCGGAGAAGCGCGAGCTGGCGGCGCGGGCCTTGTTCATCGATTCGTTCACTTCGTCGATGAAGGCAAAGACACCAGCAACAGCGGCGACTACAGCTTGGCCAGCCTTCTTCAGGTTGGTCAGCGGATGGGAATTGGGTTGGTTCTCGAGAGCGCCGCGGAGCAGGTCGCGCTCCAGCGCATCGGTCAGGCGGATAGTGTGGTTCAAGGTCAGTTCGCTCATGGTGTTCTCCAGTCCGTTTCGTCTTGGGGTAAACCATTATAGGGATAACCCTAAATTAAAAGCAACGACCTTTTTAGGGAAAACCCTAGTATGTTGTAAAAATGTTTAGTTCCGGGGACTTAGCCCTGATTTCGCAGGGTGCGGGCCGCGTCGGCGAGCTCGCCGGCAGTTAGCCCGATGGGGCCGACTCCCCGGGCGACCAGCGCGTCAGCAGCGGCGCCATGCAGCCAGACTGCCCCCGCCACGGCTTGCTCCAGCGGCAGCTTTTGGGCAATCAGAGAGCCCAGCATGCCTGCCAGCACATCCCCGGTTCCGGCTGTGGCCAATCCGGGATTGCCGCTGGTATTGACCCTGCATCCACCGGCCGGGTCGCAGACCACGGTTCCCGCGCCCTTCAGCACGATCCACGCTTTGTAGCGCTGCGCCAACTGGCGGGCGGCGCCCAGGCGGTCGGCCTGCACGTCAGCCGTGCCGATCCCCAGCAGACGGCCGGCTTCGGCCGGGTGCGGGGTCAGTACCACCGGGCCGGAAGACCAGTTGGGTTGAATGTCGCCCCAGGCCAGCAGGTTCAGGCCATCGGCATCCAGCACCAAGGGCGCTTCGCGCCGCAGGACAAACAATTCGGACAGCGCATTGGCGGCCAGCGCGCCTGTGCCGAGTCCGCAACCCGCCACCCAGGCGGTAACACCCCAGTCCTCGTCCAGCAGGGAGCGGAAGTCGCGCAGCATCAATTCGGGTTGCAGGACGTCGCAGGGCAAGGGGGCGCTTTCCTGGGCAAAACCCACAAGCACCTTGCCGGCGCCAACTTTCAGGGCGGCCCGGGCAGCCAGCAGCGCCGCGCCGGTCATGCCCGGGCCGCCGCCCACTACTCCGACAGTGCCAAAACTGCCTTTGTGCGTGTCCAACCCGCGGGGAGTGAACAGGGCTGGCAGGCTGGCGCGGTCGATGGCGGCGGCAGGGGTGTTCATGGGCTGAGTCTCCTCGGGGAATCGGCGCGGTGGATAGAGGTGTATCCACTATAGTGCGCAAAAACACGCTGGCCTTCGGCTTGCTCCATTGAATAGACAACGCGGAGTAGACAATGACTGATATCACGCTGGAACATTACTCAGCCTATGAATCGCTGAAGTTGCGCAGGCATCCCGGCGGGGTGCTGGAGCTGATCATGGGCGCCAAGGGCGGGCTGCCGGGCAAGCTGTCCACGGCGGATGACCGCATGCACCGCGAACTGGCCGACATCTGGCGTGACATCGACACCGACCCCGATACCCGGGTGGTGGTCATTCGAGGCGAAGGCAAGGGATTCTCGGGCGGCGGCGACCTGGATCTGGTGCAGCAGATGGCGGACGACTTCGACGTGCGCACGCGTGTCTGGCGCGAGGCCCGCGATCTGGTCTACAACATCATCAATTGCAACAAGCCCATCGTGTCCGCCATGCATGGCGCGGCAGTGGGGGCGGGGCTGGTGGCCGGCCTGCTGGCTGATATCTCGATCGCGGCGCGCGATGCGCGGATCATCGACGGCCACACCCGTTTGGGCGTGACGGCTGGCGACCACGCCGCCATCGTCTGGCCGCTTCTGTGCGGCATGGCCAAAGCCAAGTACTACCTGATGCTGTGTGAGACCGTCACGGGCGAGGAAGCCGAGCGTATCGGGCTCGTGTCCTTGTGCGTCGACGAGGCGGACCTGATTCCCCGCGCCTTTGAAGTCGCCAACAAGTTGGCCGCCGGGTCGCAAACGGCCATCCGGTGGACCAAGTATTCGCTGAATAATTGGCTGCGCATGGCCGGACCCAGCTTTGATACGTCGCTGGCGCTGGAATTCATGGGTTTTGGCGGGCCGGACGTGAAGGAAGGCATCCAATCCTTGCGCGAACGCCGGGCGCCGAATTTCCGCCCGGATTCGCCGTTTTAAGGGGGCAAGGGGCGCGCGCCGCCCCTATTTCTTGAAAAACTTCGCGAACGCGGTCTGCGCTTCTTCTGTTTGCAGGCGGGCGCGGAATTGTTCGGCTTCGTAGTCCAGCGTGTCTGCAATGGCCTGGCGGTCCGCCCGCTTCATCATGGCTTTTGTCAGGCGCAGGGCTGCGGGCGGTTGACGGGCAAGATCGGCGGCGGTGGCCTCGGCCGCCGCCAGTGCCTGCCCTTTGGGCGTCACGGATGTCGCCAAGCCGCCTTCAAGCGCATCCTGCGCGGAAAAGGCTTTGCCTTGCAGCAGCCATTCAGCCGCCCGGCGTCCCGCCAAGCGGGGCAGCAGCAGGCTGGACGCGCCTTCCGGGCACAGACCCAGCGCTACGAAGGGCATCCGCAAGGTGGCGCCTTCGCCTACGTGAACAAAATCGCAGTGCTGCAATAAGGTCACGCCTATGCCGATGGCGTACCCCTCGACCGCCGCAATGACGGGCACGGCGGCGGTGGTCAGCGCCCGCAGAAACGTGAGGCCAGCGCTGTCGCCCGCGCCGCGCGCTTCCTGGAAATCCCGCAAATCATTGCCCGCCGTGAAGTGCTCGCCCGCCCCGGTCAGGATCACGGCCGATACCGATTGATCGGCAGAAGCCAGGGAGATTTGCTCGGTCAAGGCCGCGTAGGTGGCCCGGTCCAGCGCGTTACGGCGGTCCTGACGATCAATGACCAGCGTCAGCACAGCCCCGTCGCGGGTGATGGTCAGGCCCGCGCTCATGCGAAAGTCCTGGCAGCCAGTTGGGCTTTGGCTGCGTCATACTCGTGGCGCAAGGTTTCGACGATTTTTCGCGTGGGTTCCACGCTCGCAATGCTGCCCACGCCCTGGCCCGCGCCCCAGATGTCCTTCCACGGTTTGACGCGGGACGATCCAAAGTTGGACGCGCCGCTGTCGGGCTGCGGCAGGTTGGCCGGGTCCAGGCCCGAGGCCGAGATGCTGGCTTTCAGGTAGTTGCCCGGGATGCCGGTGAAAAACGGGGTGTACAGAATGTCCGCCGCGCTGGCCTCGACGATGGCGGATTTGTAGCCTTCGCTGGCATTGGCCTCTTCGCTGGCAATAAAGCGCGTACCCATATAGGCGAAGTCTGCGCCCATGGCCAATGCTGCCAGCACGTGCGCGCCAGAGGTGATGGCGCCCGACAGAATCAGCGGGCCGTCGTAGAAGCGGCGCACTTCAGACAGCAGGGCGAACGGACTCAGCGTGCCGGCGTGGCCGCCCGCGCCCGCGCAAACCAGGATCAGGCCGTCTACCCCGGCTTCCAGCGCCTTTTCAGCGTGGCGAATCGTGGTCACGTCGTGGAACACCTTGCCGCCCCAGTCGTGCACGCCTTTGACCAGGTCGCCGGGGGCGCGCAGGCTGGTGATGATCAGCGGGACGCGGTGGCTGGCGCATACGGCCAAGTCTTGTTCCAGCCGGTCATTGGATTGGTGAATGATCTGGTTGACGGCATAGGGCGCCACGACGGCGCCGGGGTGGGCTTCGCGGTGCGAGGCCAGCCCGGCCTGGACTTCATCCAGCCAATCGGTCAGCAGGCTTTGCGGCCGTGCATTCAGGGCGGGGAACGAGCCCACGACGCCGCTTGTGCACTGAGCAATCACCAGCTTTGGGTTTGAGACGATGAACATGGGGGCGCTGATGACCGGCAGGGACATCTGGCCATACAAATCTGTCACGAGAGAGTGGGGCATAGCGTCGTCGCGTAGTGTTCAGGGTCAGTCCAGAAGAGGCTCCACCGCCTGGCTGCAAGCACGCTTGAGCATCCTTGGCAGTTGTGCCTATAATTACCTACCGACCGTCCGGTAATTAATTAATCTTTATTTAACGGCATGGGCCGAACTGCTGTCAATGGAGGGAAGTTCAAACCTTCGGCAGCGTTGGGCGCCACCCTTGAAAGGCTGTCATGGCGACCTCCGCCCCACCCGCCCAGAAGCGCGCACGCGCCGGCCGGCCGCCCACGCTGGCGGCCCCGCGAGAACGCATTCTGGAAGAAGCTGCCAAGCTGTTTGCCCGCAGCGGCTACGACGGCAGTTCCGTATCGGATCTGGCCGCCGCCATCGGGGTGTCCAAAGCGGCCATCTATCACTACTACACCACCAAGCAAGACATCTACGACGCGATCATTCTGGGCGTGCTGAACGGCCTGACGCAGACCGTGGGCCAGCACGTTGCAGGCGCCGACGGGGCAGCCGCCCGATTGCGCGCGTTCATGATTGGCCACGCGCGCTACTTCGAACAACATCACGCCGAATTCGTCACCATGCTGATCGGCTATTCCGGCATGGCATTGCCCGAGCGAGAAGACGCGGCGAGGCTGCGCGACGGCTACGAGAAGCGCCTGCGCGAGCTGATTGCTCAAGGCGTGGCCGACGGCGTGTTTCGCCCGTTGGACGTGGCCGCCACTGGCCGCGCGGTGCTGTCCATGCTGAATTGGATGGTGCGTTGGTACAAGCCGGGGCAGGGCGACAGCGCAGAAGCCATCGCTGCCGGGTACTTCGATTTATTGGTTGGCGGCATGCGCGCCTGAACGCGCCGCCGCTCTGAATTCATGCCGCATATCGTGAGACTTCCATCATGGCCCTTGATACCGAAACCCTGAACCTGCTGTTGGATGCCGTGCGCCGCTTTGTGCACGAGCGCCTGATCCCCGCCGAAGACGAACTGGCCACGAGCGGCCAGGTGCCGCCGGCGATCGTGAACGAGATGCGCGAACTTGGCCTGTTCGGTCTGTCTATTTCGCCCGATTTTGGCGGATTGGGCCTGACCATGGAGGAGGAGGTACGCGTGGTCTTTGAGCTGGGCCAGACCTCGCCCGCATTCCGTTCGCTGGCTGGCACCAACATCGGCATCGGCTCGCAAGCCATCGTGCTGGCCGGCACCGACGAGCAGCGCAACCGCTATTTGCCCAAGCTGGCCAGCGGCGAGCTGATCGGTTCATTCGCGCTGACCGAGCCGGATGCCGGTTCGGACGCCATGGCGCTGCGCCTGTCCGCTGAACGCGACGGCGACAGCTATGTGCTGAACGGCACGAAGCGCTACATCACCAACGCGCCCATCGCTGGCTTGTTCTCGGTCATGGCCCGCACCGCGCCCGAACGCCGCGCGAATTCGATCTCGTGTTTCCTGGTGGAAGCCGGCACGCCGGGCCTGATCATCGGCAAACCGGACAAAAAGATGGGCCAAGCCGGCGCGCTGACCAGTGACGTCGTGTTCGACAACTGCCGTGTACCCGCCAGCGCCTTGCTGGGCGGCGAAGAAGGCAACGGCTTCAAGACGTCTATGCGTGTGCTGGACAAGGGCCGTCTGCACATCTCCGCGCTGTGCGTCGGCATCGCCGACCGTTTGTTGAGCGACGCCGTCAAATACGCCATGGACCGCAAGCAGTTTGGCCAGCCGATTGCCGAGTTCCAGCTCATTCAGGCAATGATTGCCGATAGTCAGGCTGAACTGTATGCCGCGCGCTGCATGGTGCTGGACGCCGCCCGCATGCGCGACCGCGGCGAAAACACCACGATGCAAGCCGCCTGCTGCAAGCTGTTCTCGACTGAAATGGTTGGCCGGGTTGCTGACCGGGCGGTGCAGATTCATGGCGGGGCGGGTTATATGTCTGAGTATGCGGTGGAACGCTTCTACCGCGATGTGCGCCTTTTCCGTATCTTTGAAGGCACTTCGCAGATCCAGCAGTTGGTGATTGCGCGCGAAACGATCAAGGCGCACTCCTGATCGGGTGTTGACGGCTGCGCTATTTCCATCGTCCGCGCGTCGGCCGCTCGTACATCGCAGCGACCGGCCCGGGGTTTGAGCGGCTAATATCGCAGGTGACGCGCTACCGGCCCAGGCCGCTGGCATGACAGAACTCCAGACTGGCTTGCGCCGTGCCGCAAGCCAGACGTTTTCATCTCTCTTCTAGCGAAAAGATTACAGATGTCGCAACGTCCCGCTCCCCTTACCGGCATACGCGTGCTGGACCTGACCCGCGTGCTGGCGGGCCCATGGTGTACCCAGAACCTGGCCGACCTTGGCGCCGAGGTGATCAAGATTGAACGGCCGGGCGCGGGCGACGATACGCGCGCCTGGGGTCCTCCTTACCTGAAGGACGAAGCGGGCAACGACACGACGGAAGCCGCTTACTACCTGTCGGCCAACCGCAACAAGATGTCGGTGGCGCTGGATATCGCGTCGCCGCGCGGCGCTGAACTGGTGCGCGAACTGGCGTTGCAAAGCGACATCCTGGTGGAAAACTTCAAGGTTGGCGGCCTGTCGAAATACGGCCTGGACTACGAAAGCCTGAAGGCCATCAACCCGCGCCTGATCTATTGCTCGATCACGGGCTTTGGCCAGACCGGCCCGTATGCCAGCCGTCCGGGTTATGACTTCATGATCCAGGGCATGGGCGGCCTGATGAGCATCACCGGCGAACGCGATGACCTGGCTGGTGGCGGCCCGCAGAAGGCTGGCGTGGCCGTGGCGGACCTGATGACCGGTATGTATTCCACCGTCGGAATCCTGGCGGCGCTGCTGGAACGAGCCAAGAGCGGCCTGGGGCAGCACATTGATATGGCGCTGCTGGACTGCCAGGTCACGATGCTGGCAAACCAGAATCTGAATTTCATGACCTCTGGCGTCGCGCCCAAACGCGCCGGCAACGCGCATCAGAACCTGGTGCCCTACCAGGTGTTTGCGGCCAGTGACGGCCACCTGATTGTGGCGGTCGGCAACGACAGCCAGTTCCGCAATTACTGCGGCGCTATCGGCCTGCCCGAGTTGTCGGCCGATCCGCGCTTTTCCACCAATCCGCAACGCGTGAAGAACCGTGCGGAATTGGTCCCGCTGCTGACCGAACGCATGGCCACCGGCGCGCGTGATCACTGGCTTGCCGCGCTGGAAAGCGTTGGCGTGCCGGCTGGCCCCATCAATACGCTGGACCAGGTCTACGAAGACCCGCATGTGCTGGCGCGCGGCATGAAGCGCGAGCTGCCGCACCCGGCGGCAGGCAAGGTGCCGATGGCGTCCAGCCCGCTGAAATTCTCGGACAGCCCGGTCGAGTACCGCCGTCCGCCGCCCATGCTGGGTGAGCACACGGCGCAGGTCCTGTCTGAAAAGCTGGGCCTGTCGGCTGAAGAAATCCAGGCGCTGGCGCAGAGCCAGTCTTGAACGGAAACGGAGCGGTCTGGCGGACGCTCCGTTTTCCATTGCGCCACGCCATGCCGGGGCGCGCACAATCCATTCCAATACAGGCAGGAGATAGGTGATGACGGAGATTCAAACCATCGGCGTCGTGGGCGCCGGTGCCATGGGGCGCGGCATTGCGCAGATCGCGGCGCAAGCCGGTTTGCGCGTGCGCTTGTACGACACCAGTGCTGATGCGGTTGCCGCCGCGCGCGAGTCCCTGCGCCAAACCTGGGAAAAACTGGCCCAGAAGGGCAAGCTGACCACCGCCGACGCGCAAGCCGCGCTGGAACGTGTGGAATCCGCGACCGCCCTGACCGATATGTCGGTGTGCCAGTTGGTGGTGGAAGCCATCGTCGAACGTCTGGACGTCAAGCGTGACCTCTTCGCCGCGCTGGAAGGCGTGGTGTCCGAGGACTGCATTCTGGCGTCGAACACGTCGTCTTTGTCCATTACCGCCATCGCGGCCGCCTGCAAGCATCCGCGCCGCGTAGTCGGTTATCACTTCTTCAACCCGGTCGCGTTGATGAAAGTGGTTGAGGTGATCGACGGCCTGCGCAGCGCGCCGGAAGTCGGCGATGCGCTGGCCGTGCTGGCGCGCCGCATGGGGCACACCCCCGTGCGTGCCAAAGACATGCCTGGCTTTATCGTCAATCACGCTGGCCGCGGCATGAATACCGAAGGGCTGCGCGTGGCGCAGGAAGCAGTCGCGACCTTCGCGCAGGTGGATGCCGTGATGCGTGAGCAGGCGGGTTTTCGCATGGGCCCGTTCGAACTGCTGGACCTGACCGCGCTGGACGTGTCGCATCCGGTGATGGAATCCATCTACCGCCAATTCTTCGACGAGCCGCGTTTCCGCCCGTCGCCCATCACCACGGTGCGCCTGGCTGGTGGCCTGATCGGCCGCAAGGCGGGTGAAGGCTTTTACGTCTATGCCGACGGCCAGAAGCAAGTGCCGCCCGAAGCGCCCGTGCCCGCGCTGCCGGAAGGCCTGAAGGTCTGGGTCAGCCCCAAGCATCCCGAAGGTTATGCGCGCGCTTCCGCCTTGATCGAAAAGCTGGGCGCCACCTTGGTCACCGGTTCTACGCCGGACGCTGACGCGCTCATCATCGTCACGCCTTTTGGCGATGACGTGTCTACGTCGGTTTCCGCTCAGGGCCTGAACGCAGCTCGCACGGTGGGTCTGGATACGCTCTATGCGTTCGACGCAGCCAAGCGCCGCACGATCATGGTGTCGCCGGCCACTGAAGAGAAATGGCGTGACGCCGCGCATGCGTTGCTGGCCGCCGACGGTGTGGCAGTGACCGTGATCGAGGATTCGCCGGGTTTCATCGCCCAGCGCATCGTAGCCATGATCGTCAACATCGCCAGCGACATCGCGCAGCAGCAGATCGCCACGCCGGAAGACATCGATCAGGCCGTGACCTTGGGCCTGGGTTATCCGGTGGGCCCGCTGTCGCTTGGCGACAAGCTGGGTGCCGAGCGCATCCTGGAAATTCTGAAGAGCATGCAGCGCGTGACGGGCGACCCCCGTTATCGCCCCAGCCTGTGGCTGCAACGCCGCGTTCAACTGGGCATGTCCCTGTTGAAATAACGCACGGCGGGTGACAGACCCGCGCGAGGGGCATAGGCAAGAATTCCTATGCCCCTCGCGGGTCATCCAGCATGCAGCGGTCCAAAAGAAAAGCGCCTTGAATACTCAAGGCGCTTTTTTCTTTCCGAGGCTGCGTGATGGGTTACGCGTGTTGCTTACTTGGCAGCGTCAACCATGTATTGCACAGCGGCGCGGATGTCGTCTTCCGAGGCGTTGGCAGCGCCGCCCTTCGGGGGCATCGGCGGCTTGCCTTGCATGGCGACCTTCACCATCGCGTCCATGCCGGTCTTGATATACGGGTCCCATGCGGCCTTGTCGCCAAACTTGGGCGCGTTGGCGATGCCGGTGGCGTGACAAGCGAAGCAGACGCTCTTGTAGAGCTTTTCACCGGCCGGGTTGACGGCGGCGGTCTGCGCGGGGGCGGGGGCTTGCGCGACAGGAGCGGCGGCTGCCGGTGCCGGTGCAGCCGGTGCTGCTGCTACCGTTGCGGGAGCCGCAGCGGCAGCCGGGGCAGGAGCTGCTGCCGGGGCGGCGGCTTCCTTCTTTGCGCCGTCGGCAGCGGGTTCTGCGGGTTCGGCCAACGATGCGCCGGACTTGTTCGCCATGTAGACCACGGCGCGCGCGACTTCAAAGTCGGACAGCGTGGGGTTGCCGCCCTTGGCGGGCATGCCGCCCTTGCCGTGCAGGGCCACATTCAGCATGGTGTCGTAGCCTGCCTGGATGAAAGGCGCCCAGGCGGCGTTGTCACCCATCTTGGGCGCGCCAGCGATGCCGGCGGTATGACAGGCCGTACAGACCGCGGCGAAGACCTGCTCGCCCGTCTTGAAGACCTTCGGCGCATTTGCATCGACCAGCGCGAAACCCGCGACAGGGGCGATGCGTTTGGTGACCGCTTCGTTAGAGAGGGTGTCCGAGCCGGCGCCAACCTTGGTGCCTGAAACCACCATATTCACCAATAGGATGATGATGGCGATCGGGATCACGAAAGACAGAATGATCGTGACGACCAATTGCTTCGGAGTCTTGATGGGGGAGGAGTGCTCTTCTATGTGTTCCTGCTCGTTGCTCATGACCAAATCCTGCTAACGGGTGGGGCGCCTGACGGCGGCAACAGAAAATCAGTACTGCACAAGTGGCGGGCCAAGAGAGAGTCCGCCTGCAAGCAAACGACGGATTATATAACGGTGTCATAGACGGTAGTCCAATGCAACAGACCGGGTTTTCAATGAGATTGACAGAAGATTTGATCCACTTCATGCAGGTCTCAGAAAACTAGGTACAATGTCGCCTCCTTGCGCTGCGCCCGTAGTTCAATGGATAGAATGAGAGTTTCCGAAGCTCTTGATACAGGTTCGATTCCTGTCGGGCGCACCACTTAAGCATCAAAAAATCAAAGTCTTGGATTCAAGACTTGCAGGTTGGGCCCGCAATGGTCCCGAAAAAAGCACCTGCTCCAATCCCTTCGATTTGAAAGACACTGTCAGAAAGACAAGAAGCTCAAACAGGCTGCTTTTTGGGCGACGCCAGCGCAACACGCTGGCGCATCCTGTTTTTTTCAGCTGATTTTCGGTCTCGCCGGTTCACTTCGAGCAAATCCCGATACGGATCTTTGCGCATCGCGCCACGGAGCATCAGTTGCACGTGGGCCAGGGGCGGGGCGCTGGACGTAGATAATGGCCAACAGAAAGTTCGGCCAGATGCGAACGACGGAAAAAGGAAACTTGATGGGTTTGATTTCGTGGGTTGCGGCGGCTTTTATCCTGGCCTTGCCTTCAAGTTATCAACTTGAATCCCAGCGCATTGAGCAAGTCCCTGGCCCTGGCGGCATAGGGTCAACCATTGAGACGGAGTGCGTCTGGAAGAACGATCAGGGTGAAACCGTGATGTTCTCGTGGTGGAATCCGTTCCCCCCGCGACCCGGAGAGCCTATGGTTGCTGCCCGGGAGACACAAGGCGTGTGGGCAGGCGAATCGGCTTCTTTCGTCGAAACCAAAATCTACAACGGCGCAGCCAGTCGTGTGGCGGTTGCCTATCAGCAAAGGCCGAGTCTTCAGGCGCAAACAAGAATCGTCGCGACAGGGCTGGAACTGGATGAGCTACAGGCTTTGCTGAAAGCATCCACGCTGAAAGACATGACAGCCGACGCTGCAAGCAAAGCCGGATGTGGGGCGATACCGCCGAAGTAAGCGGGGCGGAAAATCGAGGACCGCCATGCAATTGCGGCCACGGCCAGGTGGCGCCGCGTGATGCGCGCGCCCGCTCAATCCTTCAGATCAAGCGGGGCGGTTTTCCGCGTTCAATCGTCCAGCGATGGCACGGTGCCTATTTGCGCCAGGATGCGCGGCGATTCCATATCGCCGGTTTCCTTGTCGATCATGACTTCGTAGGCGGCAACCCCCGCAAATTTTGAGGCCATTGAATTGGCGATACGGATGGCTCCGAACTCACTGCTGGCCGAGCGGATTTCACCTGGCGACACACCGTTGGCGACTGTGCGATAGGGAACGACGATGTACTGCAGGACATGGTTAGCGACTTCGGCTGCTTCGGACACAGGATTCTCCTGGACGGCTGTTTTTCGGGCGATCGAAATGTATCACGACGCACTGTGTTTTTGTACAGTATTTTTTGCTGTGAAGCCAACTAATTCGTGTGCGCAGATATTTCTAAAGGAAAACCCCTAGCGGGCAATGATTGCTCAATTCTCTGCTCGCCTCTAATATTTTCGAAAATCTGATGATTTTTATAAAAAGAGGTCAAGGGATGGAAGCGAACCGGTACGACGCCTACCGCGAGGACACCGCAGGCCGAGCCAATGTGGCCGACTCGCCCGAGCGCATCGCGTATTACAAGGAGCTGGCGCGCCTGGAAACAGGCGCCCTGTGGACGGTAGCGAACAAGATCGAGCCCTGGGCGCCGCGGTCGGTCTCGGTGCCGGTGGTGTGGCGCTATCAGGAATTACGCGGGCACGTACTGCGTTCGGCGGAATTGGTATCGCCTGAAGAGGCGGGCCGGCGCGTCATCTATCTGAACAACCCCGGCCGGCGTGACGTGGCGGCCGCTGTGGGCTGGCTCTATTCGGGCTTGCAGGTGATGCAGCCCGGTGAACTGGCCTCCGCCCACAAGCATTCGCATTCCGCACTGCGCTTCATCATGGAAGGCCGTGGCGCCTACACCGTGGTGGACGGACACAAGATGACCTTGGGCGCGAATGATTTCGTGCTGACGCCCAACGGCACGTGGCACGAGCATGGCGTAGCCGAAGACGGCACCACCTGCATCTGGCAGGACGGTCTGGATATCCCGCTGGTCAACGCGCTGGAAGCCGGGTTTTACGCGGTGCACCCTGATCTGAATCAGGCGGTGACGTATCCGGTGGATGACACCAGCGCCGCCTGGGGCGGCGTGGCATTGCGGCCGCAGGTATCAGGCTGGACCAAACCCTATTCGCCGCTATTCAAGTACGAATGGGAACCCACTTACGAGGCGCTGCGCCGCTACGCGCGCACCACCGCAGGCAGCCCTTTCGACGGAATTTTGCTGGACTACGTCAACCCGGCGACGGGCGGGCCCGTGATGCCTACCATCGGCGCCAGCATGCAGATGCTGCGGGCCGGAGAACACACCAAGGCCCACCGCCACACCGGCAGCTTCATCTATCAGGTGGCCAAGGGCAGCGGCTTTTCCATCATCGACGGCAAGCGCTATGACTGGACTGAGCGCGACATCTTCTGTGTGCCGTCATGGTCCATTCACGAACACGCCAATCTTTCTTCTAACGACGACGCCTGCCTGTTCTGCTTCAACGACCTGCCCGTGATGCGGTCGCTGGGGCTGTACCGCGAAGAAGCGCTCAAGGAAAACGACGGCCATCAAATCCTGATCTAGCGCCGCCAATCCCTATTCGATTTTTTATCCGCCGCCGGGGCCTGCCCCGCGCGCCTGACCCAACTCGTTCTGAATTTCTGGAGATCCTATGCGCTTGGTGACTTTTCGCGCTCATCCCACCGCCGCCGCACGGCTTGGCGCGCTGGCTGAAGGTTATGTGATTGACCTGGCCCTGCTGGGGCAGGCCGGCGGCGTGAACCTGCCCGCCGACATGCTGGCGTTCATCGATCTGGGGCCCGTTGCCGTGCAACAAGCCAGCCGGCTGTTGGACGCATATCGCGGCGATTGGCCTGTGGGCACGGCCTTGCCGCAAGAGAATGTGAAACTGCTGGCGCCCATTCCGCGGCCGCGCAAGAACATCTTTGGCATCGGGTTGAACTACGTTGAACACGTGGCGGAATCGAGCCGCACGCTGGATACCTCGGCGGATTTGCCCAAGCAGCCGGTCATCTTCTCCAAGCCGCCCACTACCGTCATCGGCCCGGGCGATGCAATCGAGCACAACGCGAAGATCACGCAGCAGCTGGACTGGGAAGTGGAACTGGCCGTGATCATGGGCCGGCGCGCAACACGCGTGGCGGAAGAGGACGCGCTGTCTTACGTCTTCGGCTATAGCGTCATGCTGGATATGAGCGCGCGTGATTGCCGCCGTGCGGGCCAGTGGATTTACTCGAAAGGACAGGACACCTACGCGCCGTTTGGACCCTGCATCGTGACCGCCGATGAGATCCCGGACCCGCAAGTGCTGGATCTGTGGCTGACCGTCAATGGCGAGAAAAAACAGGGTTCCAACACGCGCCACATGCTGTTCAAAGTGCCGTTCCTGATCTCGGACATCAGCGCTGGCATCACGCTGGAGCCGGGCGACATCATCGCCACCGGCACGCCCGAAGGCGTGGGCGCGGGCAGGAAGCCGCAGGAGTGGTTGTGGCCGGGCGACGTGATCGTGGCGTGCGTGGAAGGCATCGGCACGTTGCGGCATCCGGTGGTTGCGGTCTAGCAGGAATTGTCTGGCATACGCCCGGCCGCCTGGCGGCGGGCAGCGCCGTCTTCAAGGGGAAAACATGACTAAAAAACACGTATCCGGCGGCATGGCTGCCTGGCTGGCCGCAGCCCTGGGCGCTGCGGCTTCGATGGGCGCGGCCTATGCGGCAGAGCCCGTGAAAATCGGCTTTATCGCCACCTTGTCCACACCGGCCGGCTACATCGGTGAAGACGAGCGCGATGCCTTCAATCTGGCCATCAAACAAGGTGACGGCAAGCTGGGCGGCGTGCCGGTGCAACTGGTCATCGAAGACGATGGCCTGAAACCCGCCAATGCCAAGCAGGCAGCCGACCGGCTGCTGCAATCGGGCGTGAAGCTCTACACCGGCGTGAACTTTTCGAACGTGCTGGCAGCGGTGGTGCCAAGCGTGGTGAAGTCGGGCGCGTTTTATGTCAGCCTGAATCCGGGTCCGTCGAATTTTGCGGGCGAAAAATGCGATCCCAATTATTTCGTGGCGTCCTATCAGAACGACGCTTTCCACACCGCAGGCGGCGTGGCAGCCAACGAATTGGGCTACAAGCGTGTGGTGTTGCTGGCGCCGAATTACCAGGCGGGCCGTGACGCGATCGAAGGTTTCAAGCGCACCTACAAGGGCGAAGTCGCCGCCGAGATCTACACCAAGCTGGATCAGTCCGACTTCTCGGTGGAGTTGGCGCGGGTACGCTCATTGGCGCCGGAAGCCATCTACCAGTTTCATCCTGGCGGCACCGGGATCAACTTCGTCAAACAATACGCCGCGGCGGGCCTGAACAAAACCATCCCTATGCTGATGCCCAGCTTCTCGATGGATGCGCGCATGATCCAGGCCACGGGCGACGCGTCGGCGGGTTCTTACACCACCGGCATCTGGTCGCAGGATTTCGACAACCCGCAGTCCAAAGCCTTTGTGAAAGCGTTCAAGGACGCTTATGGCCGGGTGCCAACGGACTACGCCATGCAAGCGTATGACACGGCGCAGCTGATCGGCGCGGGGCTGAAAGCGACGGGCGGCGATCTGTCCAAGGCAGCAGAGTTTCGCGCCGCGTTGCGCAAGCCGGAATTCACGTCCTTGCGCGGCAAATTCAGCATGAACACCAACCAGCATCCGATCCAGGATCTTTACCTGATGCGTATCGAGAAAGGCAGCGACGGCGTCTTGTCGCCGCACCTCGTGCGCAAGCTGGTGTCCGACGATAAAGATGCCTACGCGCAATTTTGCAAGATGCCATCATGACGCTCCTGTTTGAACAGCTGCTCAACGGCTTGCAGTTCGGCGCCATGCTTTTCATGCTGGCTGCCGGACTGACACTGATCTTCGGGATCATGGGCGTGGTCAATCTGACGCACGGGTCCTTCTACATGGTGGGCGCGTACTGCGCGGCCTATGCCATCGGCACGACCGGTTCCTTTCTGGCTGGCGTGCTGGCGGCATTGCTGGGCGCGGGTCTGTATGGCGTGTCGGTCGAAGTGCTGGTGATACGCAAGCTGTACAAGCGCGATCACCTGTATCAGGTGCTGGCCACCTTTGGCCTGCTGCTGTTCTCCAATGAAGCGGTCAGCCTGATCTTTGGCCGTCGCCCGCCGCTGGTGGGCATTCCGACGTTTCTGGAAGGCGCGGTGACGCTGGCACCCGGTTTTCAATATCCCCTGATCCGTTTGTCATTCATTGCCATTGGCGCGCTGGTGGCAGTGGGGCTGTGGTGGCTGGTGAATCGCACGCGCATCGGCATGCTGATCCGCGCAGGCGCCGATGACCGTGAAATGGTGGATGCGCTGGGTGTGGACATCAAGAAGCTCTACACGCTGGTGTTCGGCCTGGGCGCGCTGCTGTGCGGTCTGGCAGGCGTGATGGCAGCGCCGCTGCTGGCGGTTGAGATCGGCATGGGTGAACGGATTCTGATCACAACGTTCGTGGTGATTGTGATCGGTGGCGTCGGGTCCGTGCGTGGCGCTTTGGCGGGTGCGTTGCTGGTGGGCATGGTCGACAGCATGGGGCGCGCGTTTCTGCCGCAGGTGTTGTCCACGATGTTCTCGCCCGCCACGGCAGACCCGCTGGCTGCCGGCATGGCCTCGGCCAGTATCTATGTCTTGATGGCGATTGTGCTGATTGCCAAGCCGGGCGGATTGTTTCCGGCGCGAGGATGATGATGGGAAAGACACTTTCGAATCGCGCCCGCTGGGGCTTGGGCGGCCTGGCCGTGCTGATCCTGCTGCCAGCAGGAGCGTTGTTGTCGGGCTCGCCATTTTTGATCGGCGTGGTCACGCGTTTTCTGATCTATGGCCTGGCCGCAGTCAGCCTGGATCTTGTGATCGGCTATGGCGCCATGGTTAGTTTTGGGCACGCCATGTTCTTTGGACTAGGCGGCTACGCAGTGGGCATCATTGCCTTTCATACTGCCGAGGCCGGCCCGATCTTCGGTTGGGCGGGCAGCAATGCCGCGCTGGTGGTGTGGCCGATTGCTCTGGTGGTGTGCGCGTTGGCTGGCTGGGTTTTCGGCTATCTGGCGCTGCGCACGCGTGGCGTGCAGTTCATCATGATTACGTTGGCGTTTGGCCAGATGGTGTATTTCATTCTGGTGTCCTTGCAGTTCTACGGCGGCGACGATGGGTTGATGATTCCGCAACGCAACGTGCTGCCGGGCATCAATCTGGAAAGCCCGATGGTTTTCTACTACGTATGCCTGACGCTGCTGGTGCTGTGGACGCTGCTGTGCATCCGCGTCACCAACTCGCGTTTCGGCATGGTGCTGCAAGCGCTGCGTCAAAGTGAACGGCGTGCCCTGAATCTGGGCGTGGCGCCTACCCCATACCGCTTGAGCGCCTTTGTGCTGTCGGCGGTGGGCACCGGGTTGGCAGGCGTTTTGTGGGCGAACTATGCGGGGCTGGTCACGCCCGACATGGCGGCGTGGACCAAGTCCGGCGAGCTGATGGCCATCGTGATACTTGGCGGTGTGGGCACGTTGCTGGGGCCGATCGCAGGCGCTGCGGTGTTTCTGGGATTGGAGCAACTGCTGTCGTCGCTGACCGAGCACTGGCTGCTTTACATGGGGCCGATCCTGGTGCTGGTGGTGTTGTGGGGGCAGAAGGGCCTGTTCGGCAAGTTGCTGGAGACGCGCCATGCAGACTGATGCCGGCGTAAGCCTGCTGCGCTTGACGCAGTTGCGCAAAGCCTTTGACGCGGTGGTCGCCACCAACGGCGTGGATCTCGATGTGCGGGCAGGCGAAATCCACGCCATCATCGGCCCCAACGGCGCGGGCAAGTCCACGCTGATCGCGCAGATCTGCGGCGAGATCCGGCCGGACTCGGGCACCATTCATCTGGACGGCCGGGACGTGACTGCGCTGCGTGCTTTCGAGCGTGCGCGGCTGGGCCTGGGCCGGTCGTTTCAGATCACCGAGCTGTGCCACGAGTACACCGCGTTGGAAAACGTGATTCTGTCGCGCATGCTGAAGAACGGCCGCGCGTTTGGCGCCTGGTCCAATCCGCGTCATGACGTAGGCTTGAAGGCCGAGGCCATGCAATGGCTCACACATGTGGGTCTGGAAGACCGGCGTCACATGCGCACGGCCGACCTGGCGCACGGCGAAAAACGGCAGCTGGAGTTGGCGGTGGCGCTGGCGCGGTCGCCTCGGCTGTTGCTGCTGGATGAACCGATGGCGGGGATGGGGCCAGAGGAATCGGCGCGTATGACGCGGCTGCTGCAAGGTATGAAGGGCGACTACGGAATTTTGCTGGTCGAACACGATATGGACGCCGTCTTTGCGCTGGCCGACCGCATCAGCGTGCTGGTCTATGGCCGCGTGGTGTTCAGCGGGGCGCCTGACGAAGTGCGGCGCAATCCCGAAGTGCGCGCGGCCTATCTGGGAGAAGAACATGTTGAAGGTTGACGGCCTGACAGGCGGCTACGGGTCCAGCAAAGTGCTGTTCGGCATGTCGTTTGAGGCCAGCGAGGGCGAGGTGATCTCGCTGATCGGCCGCAACGGCATGGGCAAGACCACCACGATCAAGACGCTGATGGGTATGTTGCCGGCCACAGGCGGCGCCGTGCAGTTTCGCGGCCAGACGCTGGCGCGGTCCGCGCCCAGCACCGTGGCGCGTCTGGGCGTGGGGCTGGTGCCGGAAGGGCGGCGCGTGTTTGGGTCGCTGACGGTGCAGGAAAACCTGGTGGCGACGGCGCGTGCCGCGCCGGGGGGATGGGATCTGGAACGCGTCTATGCGCTGTTTCCGCGTTTGAAGGAACGCCGCGGGCAGTCGTCGCGCACCCTGTCGGGCGGGGAGCAACAGATGCTGGTGGTCGGGCGCGCGCTGATGACCAATCCCAAGTTGCTGATTCTGGATGAAGCCACCGAAGGCCTGGCCCCGTTGATCCGCCAGGAAATCTGGCGCTGCCTGCGAGCGTTGAAGGCCGAAGGCCAGACCATTCTGGTGATCGACAAGAACCTGCCGGAGATGGCGACGCTGGTCGATCGCCACTACATCGTGGATAAAGGCCGCGTGGCTTGGGCAGGCAAACCTGCCGAACTGTCCGGCCAGCCTGAATTGGCACAGCGGTATCTGGGTATTTGAACGGTTGTCTGGCTTGTGGCGTCAGACGCGGCGAGCAGTAGGCGCGAGTAGAATGAGCCGCCTGTGCGCGGGCCGGCGGGCAAGCCGCTGACATCTGGAGAGCAAGTTGAAGCCAAGAATCAAAGCTTCCCGCCAGGACGATCCAGGATCGGACGGGAATGCGGAAGTAGAGGAAATCACGCTGTCCGAGCAGGTCTACCGCTTGCTTCGGCGTGACATCATGAGCGGCGTCTTTTCGCCGGGCCAGTCTTTGCGGCTCGAATTGCTCAAGCAACGCTACGGCAGCAGCTTTTCGCCCATCCGCGAGGCGCTCAACCGGCTGCGCAGCGAACGCATGGTGATCAACACCACGTCGCGCGGATTCAGCATCGCGCCCCTGTCCGTCGAGGAAATGTGGGACGCCTGTGAGACCCGGATTCTGATTGATTGCGATGCCCTGCGCCGTTCATTGGCCAATGCCGACGATGCCTGGGAAGCCCGTCTGGTGGGCGCGTATCACGCGTTGACGCTGGCCGCGCAGCGCGCGGGCGATGCGCCCGCGCCGACCCAGGAACTGGAAGAACTGCTTGAAGCCCGCCACCTGGATTTCCATCATGCGTTGATTGGCGCGTGCCGTTCGCATTGGCTGCTGGATCTGTCCACCCAGCTCTATGCGCAAACTGAGCGCTACCGCCGTCCGGCGCGCGCCGGCGCCACGGCCTACGGGCCGCAACGCAATGTCGACGACGAACACCGGCAGTTGCTGGATGCCGCGATCTCGCGCGATGTTGAAGGCTCGGTCGCCATGCTGGCCGCGCATTACCGCAAGACCGCACAGTTCATCGAACAGATCATTTCGCAGCCCGACGCTCAGGCCCGCCATGCATAACGACGATATCGACCTCTTCTTTTCCTCCATCGCAGAGCGCGAGGTGCAGTACAACGCGCGGGAATCCGTTGCGGATTTTGATGCCTGCGTGCGGCGCTATGCGGAGTCGTCCGCCCGCGTGAAATCGCGTCGCCCCGGCGTGCTGGATCTGCGCTATGGCATGGGCCACGACGAGCGGCTTGACCTGTTTCTACCCGCCGCGTCTCGCGCGCCAGCTCCGCTTTTTGTGTTCATCCACGGCGGCTACTGGCGGGCGCAGCGCAAGGAAGACGCCCCGGTGATGGCCGAAGCGTTCAACGCCGCAGGCGCTGCCGTGGCCACGTTGGAATACACCTTGGTGCCTGAGGCGACCTTGGCCGAAGTTGTGCGGGAAGTGCGCTCTGCGGTGGCCTGGCTGCATCGGAACGTGGCCGCCTATGGCGTGGACCCTGAGCGGATTTACGTGGGCGGCAGTTCCGCAGGCGGTCATCTGGCCGGCATGTTGGCCGCGCCCGGCTGGCCTGCCCGCTATGGCGTGCCAGACGACGTGATCAAGGGCACGCTGGCGCTCAGTGGCCTGTTCGACTTGCGGCCGCTGTGCGACATCTTGCCCAATACCTGGCTGCGGCTGACGCCGGAGCAGGCCGCGCATCAAAGCCCGATCTTCCATCTGCCCGAACAAGCCGGTCCGATGCTGCTGGCAGTCGGGGGCTTGGAAACCCAGGGTTTCAAGAATCAGACGAGCGCTTTTGAAGCGGCCTGGAACGGCGCCGGCCTGGCATCCACCCGCATCCCCACGCCCCATTGCAATCACTTTGATCTGGTCAACGAGCTTGAAGACCCGGCCAGCCCGCTGACTCGCGCCACCTTGGCGATGATGGGGCTGTCCGCCGGCTGATGCTCAGACTGGCGCCGCTGATGGCGTAAGCTTGCGTCTCATGGCCGACCTGAAACTCCTTGAAGACCTGATCGCGCTGGCGCGCACGGGCAGCTTTGTGCGCGCCGCCGAGCTGCGTCACGTGACGCATCCTGCTTTCGGGCGGCGTATCCGTGCGCTGGAGGCGTGGGCGGGCGCGCCTTTGGTCGACAGGCAGCACCTGCCGGTCACGCTGACGCCAGAGGGCGAGGCGCTCTTGAAGACCGCCACGCAGGTGGTCGAACAAATGGGCCTGGTGCGGCACCGCATACGCAGTTCCGGCGCAGGCGGCGAGGCCGTGCTGCGCATTGCCACCGGCCGCAGTCTGGCTCGCACGCTGGTCGCGGATTGGATCGCGCGCCTGCGCCACCGCACGCCCAAAGTGCTGACCGAAGGCACTCAGGTGGAACTGTCTACCGGCAAGGCGCAGGACCTGGTGGTGAAGTTGGAGCAGGGGAATGTGGACCTGCTTTGCTGTTACGAGCATCCGGCCCTGTCTGTTCCGCTCAGCCCTGCACGCTACCGTTATATGACCTTGGCCACCGACAAACTGGTGCCTGTCAGCCAGGCAGATGCTCGCGGCCGCGCCCGGTACATGCTGCAAGACGGCGGTCCGCCCGTGCCATTGATTACGTATACAGGCGGTCTGGCCATGGAGCGCATTGTTGGCGACCGCCTGGAAACGACCCCCTACGCGCTGACCCCATTCGTGCGCAGCGATTCGCTGGATGCCGCGCATGGCGCCGTGGCTAAAGGGGTAGGGGTGGCATGGCTGCCTTGGTCCATGGTGGCCGCCGATTGCCGCCGGGGCGTGCTGGCCGCGCTGGGCGGGCGCAGCGAAGAGATCGCCTTTGAGGTCCGCCTGTACCGTCCGCGTGCCCGGCTGACGGATCTGGCAGAAGCCGCCTGGGAAGCCACCGCCAATCGCAAGGCTTGACGCGCCAGCCTGAACGGCAGGTGACAAATGGCAGTTGGCAATAGGCCAAGGCGTAGAACCAGATCAGCACGGCAATGTGCCGTTTTGGCACGGATGGCATACAGGCCGCCCGCGAAAATACTTCCCGAAACCTCAAATGAGACGGCTCCGCCGTCCACCACAGCACCCCAGGGAAGAAAATATGAAGTCCGTTCTACATCCGTTGCGCGGCGCAATTGCTGCGTTCTGTGCAAGCTCGGCGCTGATTGCCGCACCCGCGGCCTTTGCCGCTGATTACCCCGCCCGCAGCGTCTCGCTGATTGTGGGTTATCCCGCAGGCGGTAGCCTGGACCTGACGGCTCGCCTGTTGGGCGAAGAACTGGGCAAACGCCTGGGCCAGACGGTTGTAGTGGAAAACGTGGGCGGCGCTGGCGGCACGATCGGCGCGCAACGCGTGGCACGCGCCGCGCCGGACGGCTATACGATTTTTCTGGGTTCCACCAATGAAATGGTGATTGCCCGCATGATCAACACCGCCGTGAAGTACGACAGCGCCAAGGATTTCACGGCGTTGGGCATCGTGGCGTCGCAGCCGATGCTGCTGGCTGCCAGCAAGAATTCGGGCGTGAAGACGGCGGCTGATTATCTGCAAAAACTGCGTGGCGCAGAGCCGGGCACGTTCAACTATGGCTCTTCTGGCGTGGGCACGACGCTGCACCTGGCTGGCGAGATGATCAATCAAGCCACCAGTACGCGCGCCGAACATGTGCCGTACCGTGGCGTGTCGCCGCTGGTCACCGACCTGATGAGCGGTCAGCTGGACTACGGCATGCTGGTGCTGTCTTCCGGCCTGCCGCAAGTGCGCAGCGGCAACATCGTGGCGCTGGGCCTGACCGAGAACAAGCGTTCGCCGGCTGCGCCCGAGATTGCGCCTCTGGCTGCGACTCCGGGCTTTGAATCCGTGGATATCAATCTGTGGTTCGCGCTGTATGGTCCGGCAGGTTTGCCGGAGCCGGTGGCGGCAAAGCTGCGCGCCGTGCTGGATGAAACGCTGAAGTCCGAAGCGTTCCGCGCCAAGATGCAGGAAGCGGGCGGCGAAGTGGCCAAGCCGGGCATCGACCCCGTGGCCTATCAGGCTGAAGAAACGAAGAAGTACGGCGCGCTGGTGAAGGCCGCCAAAATCGAAGCGCAATAAGTTTCAGGCGCGGCATTC
Organism: Achromobacter seleniivolatilans; assembly: GCF_030864005.1. NCBI lineage: Bacteria > Pseudomonadati > Pseudomonadota > Betaproteobacteria > Burkholderiales > Alcaligenaceae > Achromobacter > Achromobacter seleniivolatilans. The sequence goes on along the minus strand of NZ_CP132976.1, from coordinate 4,363,601 downwards.
CTCTCATTGCAATACCAGGCAGACAAGCGGATCACACCATGGAATTCAAGCTTCCCGTTCCCGACCTGAGCGCCGAGCGCGCCGGAAATACCGATACGCCGGGCGTATGGCATTTTGATTCGGGCGTGCCGGGACGGGCGCTCATGGTGTCCGCACTGGTGCATGGCAACGAGTTGTGCGGCGCTTGGGCGTTGAAGGATCTACTCGCGGCAGGCGTCAAACCTCGCCGCGGCAGCCTGACGCTGGCGTTTTGCAATCTGGACGCCTTTGACCGTTTTGATCATTCCAATCACGACGCATCGCGTTTTGTCGTCGAAGACATGAACCGGGTCTGGAGCGCCGAACGTCTGGACAACCCCACGACGCCAGACCGTCAGCGCGGCGCGGCATTGCGCCCGTGGGTGCTGCGCGCCGACTGGCTGCTGGATCTGCATTCCATGCACGAGGCGGGCGCGCCCTTGTTATTGACCGGCGTCTTGCCCCGCAACATCGACCTGGCCCGCCGCTTGAAAGCGCCGCAACACGTCATCGTGGACGCGGGGCACAAAGATGGCGTGCGTATGCGTGACTTTGCACAATTCGGCGACCCGGCGCGAGAAGATGCGTGCGCGTTGCTGATCGAGTGCGGATTCCACGGCGACCTGTCGTCGCGCGACGTGGCCCGCGATATGGTGGCGCGCATGCTGGTGGAATCGGGAGTGCTGGACGCAGCGGATCTGCCTTCGGGCTGGTTGCTGCCGGACCCCGCAAACCAGCGCGTGCTGGAAGTCACCAACGCCGTGGTCGCGCCGTCTATGGACGTGCGATTTGCCGAGGCGTGGACGGGGTTGGAGACGTTTGAACAGGCGGGCTCGGTGATTGGTTGGGCCGATGGCCAGCCAATCGTGACGCCCTATGATCAATGCACATTGATCATGCCGTCGCTGCGCCAGCTCAAGCCCGGCGTAACGGTGGTCAGACTGGCGCGTAATTACGCGGGCTGATCAAAGCGAATGGCGGGCCGGTTGTTGACCGGCCCGGCTGGTGAAAAGCGCGACGTGCCTTGGCCGCCGCGCTTTTTTTATCCTACTTTTGCGGCGTGTAGCGCAGCTCGTCCAGCTGGTAGCCCTGCGCGGTGGCGGCGGCCAGCGCTTTGTCCAGTTCTTCCTTGGGCAGCTTCGGCGAACGAGACAGTATCCACAGGTACTTACGGTCTGGCGTGCCGACGACGGACCAGCGGTATTCCGGGTCCAGTCCAATCACCCAGTAATCGCCCTTGAAGGGCTTGGCGAACGAGACTTCCAGCTTGGCGTTGTTGCTGCCTTCCACCACGGTGGCGGTGCCCGAGGCGGAATCGACATCGCCATCTTTGGTGCGGCAGCGATTGTTCACGCCGATGGTGCCATCGGCATGCGCCGTGTATTCAGCGGTGGTGTCTCCGACGCAGTTGCGTTGGAAGAACATGGGGAAATTCGCGATCTCGTACCACATGCCGGCGTAACGCTTCAGATCCACCGATTGCACAGTCTGCATGGGCGGCGGCGCGGCATGAGCGATCCCCGTCATGCTGGCGGCCAGGGCCAGCAGGAATGTTGCGGTGCGACGCATGGGGAAAACCTCCTTGGTGACAAACGCGGTTCACGCTGCCTGACATGCAGGCGGCGTGAACCAAAACCCTAACGATACGCTTTATTTGCGCGGGGCTTTCAGCGCTGCGTGATACTGGGCGACATAGGTCCCGAAATCATCCGTGTCCGATTGCTCAATACGCAGCTGTTCCGCGGTGGATTGCGCAGCGGCCTCTTCATAGGCTCGCGCCAGATCCGAAGGCAGCGGCTCAGCGCGCAGCGCCTCGGCGTGCTTGCGGCTCAGGTCCAGCGAATAGTCATGGAACGACAGGCCGCTGTCGATCAACGAAGACAGCAGTCGGGCCGACGGCGTGGCATCGGGCTGGTCCAGCTTGACGCGTTGCGCGGCCAGCGCTTCGGCATAGGCGCTGCCGCCAAGCGCCGAGTCAAACAGGGCGGCGTACGGTGCAATCTGGTCCAGTAATTCGTGGCCCCACTGCGCCAGACCAATGGCTTGGCCTTCACGGTCAAGCATCAGGCCAGGCTTGCGGCCTTCCTTGACGACGAGCGAGAAGTTGTCCGCGCTGCGCTGACAGTAACCGCTGGCGGGGAAGAAGGGGCTGTCCGAGGCGGTGCAAAACAGCAGGAATGCGTCTACGAAACGGCTGGTGCTGGCGTCGATGCCAACGGGGGATGTCGGGTCGATATCCAGGCAGCGGACTTCCACATACTGCACGCCGCGTTCCGTCAATGCCGTGATCGGGCGTTCGCAACGGCCGGTGGCGCGCTTGGGCCGGATGCTGGAGTAGTACTCGTTTTCGATCTGCAGCACGTTGGTGTTGAGCTGGATCCATTCACCGTCGCGCTGCGTGCCGATCTTTTGATATTCAGGCCATGGTTGCGTCACGGCGTCATACAGACGGCCAAGGAAAGTATCCAGATCGTTGTAGCAAAGCTTGAGCTGCGACTGGGCTTTGTTCTGATAGCCCAGATCGCTCATGCGCAGACTGGTGGCGTGCGGCAGGTACAGCGTGTGATCACCCAGTTTTTGCAACGGGTGTTCTTGGCCGCGTAAAAAGTCGCTGGCCAGCGCAGGAGCGGCGCCAAACAAGTACATCAGCAGCCAGGAATAGCGCGTGAAGTTGCGGATCAGTCCGATATAGCCGCGCGAGCGGCGGTCTTGCACTGAGCCCGGCTGCGTATCCAGCACCGACCACAGGTCTTCGGCCAGAGAAAAGTTGTAGTGAACCCCGGCGATACATTGCATCGTTTTGCCATAGCGCTCGGCCAGGCCACGGCGGTACACATGCTTGAGCATGCCGGTATTGGACTTGCCGTACCAGGCGATGGGAATGTCCGCTTCGGGGGGCAGCGTGGCGGGCATGGACTGATTCCAGATCAGTTCATGGTCCAGCACGCTGTAGACATGGCGGTGGGTGTTCGTCAGTTCGGCCAGCAACGCGTCCACATTCGTGTGCGTGCCCGTGATGAGTTCCAGCAGCGATTCGGAGTAATCGGTGGTGACGTGTTCGTTGGTCAGCGCCGAGCCCAAGGCTGCGGGGTGCGGCAAGCGGGACAGGATGCCCTGCTCGTCCACGCGCAGGCCCTCTTTCTCAATGCCCCGCAGGGTTTGAGTCAGTAGCGAGCGGTTGGCCTCTAGGCGGGAGAGACGGTTGGCGGCGGTATCGGTCACGGATTATTCTCGTTGGGGTCTGTCGCCAGATTTTACGGGGTGCCGGCCTCCTGTGCCGAGGGAGCCAATACAGGGCGCAGGGACAATGCCTGCGCGGTGCGTGCCAGCCACTCGTCCAGGTCTGCGTAGACCGGGTCGGAAATAGGGGCCGTTTCATTGAAAATTTCGTGCCAGGCGGTGTCGTACCAGCGCAGGGTCAGCAATTCAGCTGGCGCCCGCTGGGCAAACTGGCGGCTGCCCTCGGCTGCCACGATAGAGTCATCACCCGCCACCATCAGCAGGGTGCGGCAGGGTAAAAGCGCGGCTTCGCGCAGGGATTCCTGGCCGCCTTCGTCCACAAAACGCGCCAGTCGGCCCGTCATGCGGCGGCGCACCAAGGGGTCGGCCCGGTAGGCCTTGACCACCGCCCGGTCGTGGGAAATCCGGGCGGGCGCCAAGCCATGGGGCACGCGCAGGTCGGGCGCGTGCAGGGACATCCAGGTCAGGGTGCGGCGTACCCACAGTGGCACATTGACCACAAAAGGCGGGGAACTGAGCACCAAGGCGTCCAGTTCGGCCATCCGCCGCAGGGCGATCCGTACCGCAACCAGGGCGCCCAGGCTATGCGCCAGCAGGATGGGCGGACGGCCGTGGGCCAGCGTCCAGGCGCGCAGCCGGTCTACGGCGTCGGTCACCAGGTCTTCCTGGTGGCTCAGCGTGGCGGCCGGACCGCCAGAGCGGCCGTGGCCGCGGTGGTCGTGCGCCCCGACGGTCCAGCCGCGGGCGGTCAGCCAGCGGGCCAGGCGGTCGTACCGGCCGGCGTGCTCGCTAAGACCGTGCAGCAGGTAGATACTGGGCGTGCCCGGGCCGACGATAGGCGGGGCGACATTGGGGGCGGCGGGCCATACATAGTTGGCCAGTGGCGTGCCGTCGGGCGCGGGGGTCATTGAAATCGGCGACAATTTCGTGATTCCTTGAATTGAAAGACTGTCCTGGTCCACGGGTAATGACGATTTCATCGCTGTTTCGTTTCATGTTCAAGAAAGCCGGCCTGATTGTGGGGTTGGCGGTACTGGTGGCTGCGTGCTCGCCCCGTTACAACTGGCGGGAAGTCGACGTAGCCGACGGTCACGTGCGGGCCGCCTTTCCCGACCGGGTCATGACGGATACCCGAGACTTGCGGCTGGATACCCATACTCTGCGTTTTACTCTGGCTTCTGCCACCGTGGGCGAAGCCGTTTTTGCCATAGGGTCGGCGCCCTTGCCGCCGGAAGTTGCGGCAGACCCGGGCGCCCGGCGGGCGCTGGGCATGGCATTGATGCGCTCGCTGTATACAAATATGCAGGCGACTCCCCCAATGGAGTGGCCAGCTTACGGGCAGGAAATTGAGGTTCAGGGCCAGGCGATGGGCAAGCCGGGTTGGCTGCAAGCCAAGGTTTGGGTGACCGACACGATGCTGATCGAAGCCGTGGCCGCTGGCACCCAGGAGAGCCTGCCCGCCGAACGCGCGCGGGAATTCCTGCGGTCGGTCGTGCTTAAACCGTGACGGAATCCAGTAAGCCCAGCCGCAGTGCCGCCACCACGGCGGCGCGCCTGCCGCGCACGCCAAGCTTGTTGCAGGCGTTGCGCAGATGAAAATTAACCGTGCTTTCGCTGACGCCCAGGATACGGGCGGTTTCCCAGCTGGTCTTGCCTGCGGCGGACCAGTGCAGGCAAGCGGCCTGACGTTCAGACAGGGTTTTGCGGGGTTGCCCCGCTAGCGACGCAAGCGAGGGAATGGGCGGATGCTGGGTGGATAGCGGCAGCGATGAACGCAGCACCGCGGCGCGGCTGATGGATGGGCCGGCGGCGGCGGAACGGTGGCTGGCTGTACGGTCGGTAGCGGACATGGCGGGTGGGTGCTGGGCGCTCTTTCATTAACAGGTTGCCTTATGCTGCTGGTCGCGGCGGCGGCAGGCAAGCATTGATGCCCCGACGCATCAATCTCCTTATCTCTGACGGAATAGTTGTATGTTGGCCATCGCGCAGTTCTACCTCACAACCCTTGTGCTGATGCTGCCGTTGTTGTTTTGCGTGGGCATCGGGGTGTTCTGGGGCAAGCGCGATGTTCCCTTCGGGGGCGCATTCATCACGACGCTGGTGACCTCGGTGACGACGCCCGCCCTGGTATTCCACACCTTTGTCACCACGCATCTGGACGACCGCGCGCTGGCTGACGTGGCTGCGGCCACCTTGCTGGCGCTGTTGCTGTGCGCCCTGGTCAGCGCTTTGCTGCTGAAAGTGTGGAAACTGCCGGTGCGCACCTTGCTGCCCACCGCGTTCCTGCCTAACGCGGGCAATCTGGGCCTGCCGATTTCTCAGCTGGCATTTGGCGATGCGGGCCTATCGGTCGCGGTGGCATTTTTTGCCGTCAATTCTTTTGTCATGCACACGTTTGCCGTACGTCTGCTGCCGGGCGTGAATACCAAAGGCAGTTGGAAGAGTCCTATTTTGTTGGCGTCCGTTGTCGCGGTGGCGATGCGCATGTTGCACATTCCCGTGCCCGAATGGCTGATCGAGACGGCCAGGATGCTGGGCGCCGTCACGGTGCCGCTGATGTTATTGAGCCTGGGCCATGCGCTGGCGCTGATTCCCTCCAACGGCATGCGCGATGGCGCCAAGGTGGGAGCCATCAGGCTGGTCGTGGGGGTGGGGTCGGGGCTGGCGGTCGTGTGGGCGCTGGACCTGGAGCCCGTGCTGGCGGGCGCATTGACCTTGCAAATGGCCATGCCGTGCGCGGTGGTCAGCTATATGTACGCCAAGCGCTACACGCAGCTGGGTGATACCGCGGCGGGCGCCGTGCTGGTGTCCACCGTGGTGTTCCTGCTGCTGGCACCCTTGATGCTGTGGTTTTCCCACGGCGCCTAGGGGCCAGCGCAATCCTGGATCAAGGGGGCGTCAGCTCAGGTCAGTCAGCGCCTGCCATGGCGCGCAACTGCGCCATCAACGCATCTGGAATGTCCACGCCGTGCTTCTGGGCTTCGTCGCGCAGTTTGCGGCGGCGGTCTCCGGGCAAGCGTACGCCCTCGTCTTCCAGCATGGCATCCACCAGCGTTTCGACACGCTCTAGATAGGTGTTGTTGCCGGCCAGCGCACCCGGATCAATGGCCATGAACGCCTGGCCCAGACGCGCTGGGCCGCCTTCGTCGACAAAGAAAGATTCGGTCTCAAAGCCAAAATGCGCGCCCGTCAGCGCGCAAGCCAGCAGTTCGACGATCATTGCCAGCATTGCGCCTTTGACCCCGCCTGCCGGCAACATGCTGCCGGCCAGGCCGGCCTTGGGGTCCGTCGTCGGTTGGCCATCGGCATCCAGCGCCCAGCCCAGCGGTATGGGCTGGTTATCGCGGGCGGCGATCATCAGCTTGCCGCGCGCGACTTGCGACAGCGACAGATCGATCACCAGACGGGCGCCGCCGCGCCGCGGAAAGACGGCTGCGATGGGATTGGTGCCGAACAGAGGACGTTTGCCGCCCCATGCCGGCATTGCGGCCGGCGAATTGCTCAACGCCAGCGCCACCAGACCGGCGTCAGCCAGGGCCTCCAGGTGATATCCGGCTTCGCCAAAATGATGGCTATTGGCCACGCCGATGAAAGCGATGCCGTGTTCCCGCGCGCGGGTGGCCGCCTCTTCGACGGCCATGGCGCAGGCGGGGAACGCCAGGCCAGAGCCGGCATCGATCAGCGCCGCGCCGCCACGCTCGTGTACCAGGCGCGGCACGGCTGAACCGATGGCGCGGCCGGCGCGCAGGTGACCCGCGTAAAACGGCACGCGTGACAGGCCGTGCGAGCTGAGACCCTGGCTTTCGGCAAAGACCAGGGCGCGGGCAGTGCTGTCCGCCATGGCCGGGTTGGCGCCGGCTGAGGCCAGACCGGCCGCCGCCAGGTGTTGAAGTTCGTCCAGATAGATGTGAGCCATATCCTTCCTGTCAGGGGCGCGTGCCACGCATTATCGGGCGCGGCCGCCAAGCGCTATTGTCACACCGGCGGCCACCATGTTGGAAACCCTTACGTTCGCCTCTTGCGTCAAGCCGGCGATGTGCGGCGTCAGGATCAGGTTGGGCGCATCGGCCAAAGCGCTGCCAGCGGGTAGCGGTTCCTGTTCGAAGACATCCAGTGCCGCGCCCCGCAGGCGGCCGGAGCGCAACGCCGCAGCCAGAGCCGCTTCGTCGACGATGCCGCCGCGCGAAGTGTTGATCAATATTGCGCCCGGACGCATGCGGCCGATGCGCTCGGCGTTGAGCAGGTGGCGGGTGCCGGGGGTAAGCGGCAGATGCAATGTGACCGCGTCGGCCTCCGCCAAAAGCGCGTCCAGCGCCAGCGGCGCCGCTCCGGATTCCGCCCAGACGGGATGGCCGGGCGGCAAGGCTGCGTCGCAAGCCACCACGCGCAGCCCCAAACCGCGAGCCAGTTGGGCGGTCAACTGGCCGATACCGCCAAAACCCACCACGCCCAGCGTGCGGCCTTGCGCTTCCAGCCCTTGGGAAAGGGCGGCGCGTGGCCACCGGCCCGAGGCGACGTCGGGGGTGGCGTGGTACGCGCCCCGCAGCAGCGACAGCAGGGTGCCGATGACGTATTCGGCCACGGCGCGGGCGTTGGCGCCCGTTGCCGGCACCACCTGGATGCCGCGCGCGGCGCACCCGGGCAGGTCGATGTTGTCCAGCCCCACGCCCAACCGGCCCACCGCAAGCAGGCGCGGGGCGGCCGCCAGCAACTCGGCATTCACCTGGCTGCGGTTGCGCACGATCAGCGCGTCGGCAGCGCCTACGGCTTCCAGCAACGCGCCGCGCTGCTCGACCATGTCCGGCGCGTAGTGCACATCAAACTGTTGCCGCAAGGTCTCGACGGCCGGGGTATCCATGAACTCTGAAATCAGCACTCGCATCTGCCGGGCTCCTTTTGTCGGTGGGCAGGATATTCAGGTCTTTCGGGCTCAGGCCACTTGAATGTTGGCGTCGCGGATGATCTTGGCCCAGCGTTCCACCTCGGACTGGAGGTAGGCGCCGAACGCCTCGGGTCCGCGAGGCTGCGGCACAAAGCCCAGCTGCAACAGCGCCTGCTTCATGGCGGGTTGCGACATCTGTTTAACGATGGCTCCGCCTATGCGTTGCACCAGTTCGGGCGGCGTGCCCGCGGGCGCAAGCACGCCGGTAAAGTTTTCGACAATCAGATCCGGCAGGCCCGCTTGTGCCACGGTGGGCACGTCCGGCAGATCGGGCGTGCGTTCGCGCGTGGTGATGGCCAACGCGCGTAGTGAGCCGTTCTTCACATGCGACAGGGACTCGGGGTAATTGGAAAACACCACGTCCAGATGCCCGCCGATCAGGTCCGTGAGCGACGGGGCGCCGCCCTTGTATGGCACGTGCATTAGCGGCACCCCCGTGAGCTTTTGATAGAGCGCCAAGGTCAGGTGGGGCGGAGTGCCATTGCCGCTGGAGCCTGCCGCCAGCGCTTTGGAGTTAGCGGCGCGCGCCAGATCCGCCATGGATTTGATCGGGCTCTTGGCGTTGACGACAACCATGATGGGCGAAGACGCCAGCCCCGCAAGCGGCGTCAGGTCACGTGTCAGGTCGTAGCCTGCCTTACCCGCGAACAGGGTGGCATTGGCGGCGTGCGACAAGGTAATGGCAAGCCAGGTATAGCCGTCGGGCGCCGCGTGCGAGACGTGCGCCGCGCCGATGTTCGCGCTTCCGCCCGGCTTGTTTTCCACCACGACGTTCCAGCGTTCCGACTCACTGAGCGCGCGTCCAACCTGCCGGGCCGCAACATCAGTCAGGCCGCCGGGCGGGAAGGGCACCACATAATTGATGGGGCGCGCGGGCCAGCTGTCCTTCTGTGCCAGCGCCTGCTGCCAGGGGCCAAGCGTACAGAGGCCTGCGGCGCCCAGTGCGCCAAGCAAACGCCGGCGCTGCTTGTTCTGCGGTGGGTGTTGCGGATCGCTACTCATCATTGTTCCTCCTTGGGGGTGGCGCCCGGGTAGGAATGCATACGCCTTTGCTGCCGCGGTCTGCGCCCGGGTCTGCTGGTTTTTATGCGTGGTGCTGCGATGGTGCTGCGAGGGGCCGGCGCGTTGTAAGACGCGCCGGCGGCGTAGATTTACGCGCTTTCGAATATTCGCGTCAGTACAAATTCGCGGTGGCCCAGTGCTTCGGCCGCGGTCCATCTGCCGTTGGCGGTGGCCAGCATGCACTCCAGCAGTTTGTCTCCCGCCTGGTTCAGATCGATATCGCGCTGCAACAGGCCGCTGGTGTCCACATCAATGTGTTCGGACATGGTGCGCACGGTGCGCGGATTGGCGCAGATCTTGATCACCGGCAAAATTGGATTGCCAATGACGTTGCCCTGGCCGGTCGGGAAAAAGTGCACCGCATAACCCGATGCCGCGCACAAGGTCACCATTTCCGCCGCCGCCGAGGAAGAGTCCATGAACCACAGGCCCGGGCCGTCGGGTATTTCGGCCTTGTCGATGACGCCGTCCACGCGGCACTGCTTGCCTATCTTCTGGATGTTGCCCAGCGCCTTTTCCTCGATGGTGGTCAGGCCGCCAGCGATGTTGCCTTTGGTGGGTTGGGACTCCGACAGATCGCTGGTCTTCCAGCGGTCGATCATGGCTTGATAGCGGTTGAACATGAACATGAAGCGTTCGCGCACCGCGTCATTGGCGCAGCGTTCGGCCACGATATGTTCGCCGCCCGTCAGCTCGGAGGTTTCCCCAAACACCAGCGCGGAACCCAGCGCATAGAGCTTGTCGAAGGCGTTGCCCACGGTGGGGTTGGCGCCACAGCCTGATGTGGTGTCGGATTCGCCGCATTTCGTCGAGACCCACAGGTCTGAAATCGGGCATTCGCTGCGCGTGAGCGCAGTGGCGTAATGCACGTATTCCTTGGCGCACCGGGACGCGCGCATGATGGTGTCGTGGTCGCCGTGCAATTCGATGCTGAAGCCCATGACCGGTTTGCCCGTGGCGGCAATGCCATCCACGACGCGTTTGGTCCAGCCTTCTTCGATGCCTATCACCACCACGGCGGCGACGTTGGGATTGCAGCCCGTGCCGATCAGCGTGCGGAAGTGCAGTTCCAGATCTTCGCCGAATTGCAGCCGGCCGTAGGGGTGGGGCAGCGCCAGAGTGCCCTTGATGTTATTGGCAACGGCTTCGGCCGCAGCGTTGGAGATGTCATCCACCGGCAAGACGATGACGTGATTGCGCACGCCGACGCGGCCATTGTCGCGGCGATAGCCTTGGAAGGTGGTCTGAGCAGTAATGATGGACATGGTGGTTTCCTGTGCGGTCTGTGAAGGCTTACCAGCGCTTGGTCTTGATGTTGTGCACATGGGCGTGCTGGCCGGCCTTGATAGGCGCCACCACGCGGCCAATGTCCACGCCGTACTTGAAAACCGTGTCGCCTTCCGCCATGTCTTTCATCGCTACCTTGTGGCCGATGGGGATGTCTTGCGACGCCCGCACATGGATGATCTTGTCCTCGTCCATGATCCAGGCGTTGAGCTCTGTTCCGGCGGTCAGGCCTTCCACCACGGCGACCGCCACCGTGTCTTTCGAATCGTGCAATACGGCGTGAATCATTGTCTTCCTCTCTTTGGCTGGGGGGCGCCTTGGGGTGCTGCGCGCGGCGCGGATCACAACGTTTGCAAATCTTATGGCCGGCTTTTTTTCATGTCAACTAAATCATATATATGAATTGTATGACTTGAATGAGGCGCGCCAGCGCCGCTACACTGGAGCCCTCTGAATATTGCGATGCACCCATGAACAACAGCCTGTCATCGACGGTGCCTTTGGGCAGCCCCTTGTACGAGCAGGTCAAGCAGGCAGTGCTTGCCGCGCTGGCGCAAGGCGAGTGGAAGCAGGGCGAGGCAATCCCGCCCGAAAAGAATCTGGCCGAACGCTTCGGCGTGTCGATTGGCACGTTGCGCAAGGCCATCGACGAATTGGCCGCGGAAAACATACTGGTCCGCCATCAGGGCCGTGGCACCTATGTTGCGGTGCATACGCGCAATCATCACTTCTTCAAGTTCTTCCGGATCATCAGGCAGGACGGCAACAAGTCATACCCCACCACCGAGCTGCTGCGGTTTCGCCGCGTCAAAGCATCCGCGTTGGTGCGCGAGAAGCTCGCCTTGCCCGCCGGCGCCTACGTGTATGAATTCCAGAACGTCTTGTCGCTTAACGGCGACGTCGTCATGGCCGATGACGTCTGCCTGCCGGAATCCCGGTTTCCGGGCCTGACAGACGCGCATCTGCGCGAACGCGCCAGCACCTTGTATGCGCTCTACCAGGACGTCTTTGGCGTGAATGTCATCGCTACCGATGAGCGCCTGCGGACCTGCCTGGCCGAGAGCGCCCATGCGCGGTGCCTGGGCGTGCCAGAAGGCAGTGCGCTGCTGGAGATCCGCCGCGTGGCTTTTTCGTACAACCGTCAGCCGGTGGAGTGGCGGGTGTCACGCGTGAACACCGAGCGCTACGAATATCTGGGCCAGGAACCCTGGGAGACCGGCGCCTGAACTGCCTGCCTGTCGGCAGCCCCTTCTGCGCCGCCTTCAAGCGGTGCTAGAATTCTTGTCGCAGTACAAAATTTTCGGCGCCGATTTGCCTGATCCGCTTGCGGGCGCCTTCCAATAAATCCAGCTAAAGAGGTCCGTATGACCACTCCTGCCCAAAATTTGGCCGGTGATTCGGCCAGCGGGTTCGTACCCGCAACCGTCACGACTTCCGACTCCGCTGATCCCGGTTCTGTCGGTCTGGTCGCACCCACGTTCATCCGTTTCGATGAGCCGCTGCCATTGCTCAGCGGCCAGTCTCTTGCCGCCTATGAACTTGCCGTGGAAACCTACGGCACGTTGAACGCGCAGCGCAACAACGCGGTTCTGATCTGCCACGCGCTCAATGCCTCGCACCATGTGGCGGGGCAGGCGGCAGACAACCCCAGCGACGTGGGCTGGTGGGACAACATGGTTGGCCCAGGCAAGCCGGTAGACACCAACATCTTCTTTGTCATCGGCGTCAACAACCTGGGTTCTTGTTTCGGGTCGACCGGCCCGGCCAGTATCAACCCCGCCACGGGCAAGCCCTGGGGCGCGGCATTCCCTGTTTTGACAGTGGAAGACTGGGTGCGGGCGCAGGCGCGCGTGGCGGATCATTTCGGCATCGAACGCTTTGCTGCGGTGATGGGCGGATCGCTGGGCGGCATGCAAGCGCTCAGCTGGGCCATTACCTTGCCTGACCGCGTGGCCAACTGCGTGGTGATCGCCAGCACGCCGCGCCTGTCGGCGCAGAACATCGGTTTCAATGAGGTGGCGCGCCGCGCCATCATCACGGACCCGGATTTCCACGGCGGCGACTATTACGCGCAAGACACCGTGCCGCGCCGCGGCCTGTCGGTGGCGCGCATGATTGGCCACATCACCTATCTGTCCGATGACGACATGGCTGAAAAGTTCGGCCGCGCGCAGCGTGCGCCGGCTGAAAATGGCGCCTATCACTACGGCTACGACGTCGAGTTTGAAGTGGAATCGTACCTGCGGTATCAGGGCGAGAAATTCACCCGCTACTTCGATGCCAACACCTATCTGCTGATCACGCGGGCTCTGGATTATTTTGACCCCGCGCGTATGACCGGCGGCGATCTGGCGCGTGCGTTGGCGCCCGCCAAGTCTGACTTCCTGCTGGTGTCGTTTTCCACGGATTGGCGTTTCCCGCCCGAACGCTCGCGCGAGATCGTGCGTGCGCTGCTAAAGAACGCCAGCCCGGTAACGTACGCTGAAATCGATGCGCCCCATGGGCATGACGCCTTCCTGCTGGAAGACGCGCGTTACCATGCCGTGGTGCGCGGTTATTACGAACGCATCGCGCGCGAGCTTGGGTTAGCCCCAGCCGCTCAGATCGAAGGACGCTCTGAATGACTCCCGTGACCCCCCGCTATGCCCACAGCGCGCTGCGGCCCGACCTGGCGCGTATCGCCGGCTGGATCGAGCCTGGCAGCCGCGTCCTGGACTTGGGCTGTGGCGACGGCGCCTTGTTGGCGCACCTGCGCGACCACCGCCAGGTGCGGGGTGCAGGTGTTGAGTTGGACGATACCTGCGTGATCGCGTGCGTGCGGCGCGGCGTGGAAGTCATTCAACAAAACCTGGAAGACGGGCTGGCGCTGTTTGACGACAAGCAGTTCGATACCGTTGTGCTGTCTCAGACGTTGCAGTCGATGCACCGCACCGAACACATTCTGCGTGAAATGGCGCGCGTGGCGCGCTATGGCATCGTGTCGTTTCCCAACTTTGGCTACTGGCCGCACGGCTGGGCCATTTTGCGCGGGCGCATGCCGGTGACCGGCCAGATGCCTTACCAGTGGTACAACACGCCGAATATTCACCTGTGCACCCTGCGCGACTTTGAGCAGTTGGCCGACGAGGTGGATGTGCGCATTCTTGAGCGCGCCACGTTCAATGAAGGGCACGAGGTCAAGCTGTTCCCAAGCTGGCGCAGCACGCTTGCCGTGTACCGTTTCGAATCGCCCTGACATTCCGAAACGCCTGCCCCTGACGGCGCGGGCGAACAAGCCCTAAAATGCCGCAAGCCCTGCGGCGCAACACCTGTTGCGCCGCGCCGCCGCGTTTCAGGAGACCGTCATTTCCGCTGTATCCAACGTCTACACCAGTCCCCGCGTGGCCCCTTTGCTGGTCCTGGGCTTTGCCAGCGGACTGCCCTTGGCGCTGACCAGCGGAACCTTGCAGGCCTGGGCCACGGTGGAAGGCGTGCCGCTTCAGGAGATCGGCTTCCTGACGCTGGTTGGCACCGCCTACACCCTTAAATTCCTTTGGGCGCCCTTTGTAGACCGCTATGTGCCGCCGCTTTTGGGGCGGCGCCGCGGCTGGATGCTGGTGACCCAGGTGTTGCTGGCCCTGGCGATCATGGTCATGGGCACCCTGTCGCCTTCATCGTCGCTACAGGCGCTGGCGCTTGTGGCAGTGGTGGTGGCCTTCTTGTCCGCCACGCAGGACATCGCGTTCGACGCGTATTGCACGGATGTGCTGCGCAAGGAGGAACGCGGTGCTGGCGCGGCCATCAAGGTCATGGGGTACCGGCTGGCCATGATTGCGTCGGGCGGCCTGGCGTTGATCATGGCGGATCAATGGCTGGGCTGGGGCCACACTTATATGGTGATGGGCGGCCTGATGCTGCTGTGTACGGTGGCCACATTGATGGCGCCCGAACCCGAAAACGTAGCCCGGGCGCCGCGCACGCTGGCCGAGGCGGTGGGCGAACCTCTGTACGAATTCTTCACCCGGCGCGGCGCGCTGGCCGTGTTGCTGTTGATCGTGCTGTACAAGCTGGGCGACGCTTTTGCGGGCGCTCTGTCCACGACCTTTCTCATCCGCGGGGCCGGGTTCACGCCAACCGAAGTCGGTACTGTGAACAAGGTGCTGGGTCTGGCGGCTACCATTATCGGCGCCCTGGCTGGCGGGTCCTTGATGTCCCGCTGGGGCCTGTACCGGTCGTTGATGGCCTTTGGCCTGCTTCAAGCCGTGTCCAACCTGGCGTACTGGCTGATCGCGATCAGTCCGAAAAACCTGTGGCTGATGGCCACGGGCGTAGGCATCGAGAACCTGTGCGGCGGTTTGGGCACGGCATCCTTTGTAGGCCTGTTGATGGCCTTGTGCCAGCAACGGTTTTCGGCGACGCAGTTCGCCTTGCTGTCGGCGTTGTCAGCGGTAGGCCGTACGTATCTGGCGGGTCCGCTGACGCCGCCCCTGGTGGACTATCTGGGGTGGCCGGGTTTCTTTCTGGTGACGGTGCTCATCGCCGTGCCCGGGCTGGTGCTGTTGAAGATGCTGCGCGGCACGATAGAAACCATGGAAAAGCAGGGCGATTCGTAGGGCGGGTTACGCGTGATCCGCCGCCGTGTTCTTTGACGGCGGTCTCGCGCTGCGTCCATCCTGCGGCCCGGCCGAAACCGCTCTTGGCCCTATTGGTCGTCGGTCAATCTGACAATCAGCACGTCACTGGGCAGCGATTCCAACAGGCGTTCAGCCACGCTGCCGATGGCGGTGCGCAAGAGGCCCGTGCGGCCGTGGGTGCCTGTTACGACCAGATCCGAGCGATGGTTGAACGAATATTCCGACAGCACCGTTTCCGGTTGTCCGGGCTCCAGCACAATCTTGGGCGCCGCCACGTTTGCCAGTTCAGGCGTTTCGGCGGTGAACTCCCGGGCGCTTTGTTCGGCGGCTTTATAGAAGCTGCGCGTGATGGCGTCGTCGGGCACGTTCTTGCCCTGGAACGGAATATCGTAGGCGTGGAACAGCGTCAGGTCGGCGTTGGGCACCAGTTGCAACGCGGCGCGCAAGGCCTGGCGTGATCCGGCGGAAAAGTCGGTGGCGATCAGCACGTCGCGATAGGGCTTGCGTGGGCGGGTCTTGACCACCAGCACCGGTTGGCGCGCCTGGCGGGCCAGTTTTTCAACGGTCGTGCCCAGCAGCAAGCGGCCCAGCGTTTCGTCGCGCGCGATGCCGGTGACAATCAGCGAGCAGCCATAACTGTCAGCGGTTTCCATGATGCGGCTGAGGGGGTCCCCCGAGACCACCACGACTTCCGTCGGCACGTCGGCGGCGGCCAGGTCTTCGGCCAGTTCACGCTCTGCCAGCATCTTGTGATCCGTGGACAGGCGGCGCCAGACCGGTGTGGTCAGGCGTGCGGGCGTGGCATGGGATTCCATGACATGCAGGACGATCAGCTTGCTGTTGAGTTCCTTGGTCAGCTGCAACGCGCGATCCAGGGCGCGGTCGCCTCGTGCGCTCAGGTCGGTGGCCAAGAGGATGGGGCCGGTTTGCTGTGTCATACGTTTTCTCCCGGTGTAGCCAGGATGACGACTCCCGCGTCCGTGCAACCTGGCATTGTCCGCCCGTGCGGGCATATATCCATTCTCCCGCCGCGACGCGGGAGGCGGTTTGACGCAAATCAACGCCAGGTCCAGGGTACGGGATGGGGGGGCAGCCGGGCAATGGCAGCTTGTTTCTGCGCAGGCTCAATACAATGAGGCCTGATCAATCCGTGCCAACCCATCGCCCGCCCCATGTTTTCCGATATTTCCCCGGTTTTGCTGCATACGCTGTATCTCGTCGCCATCGTGGCTGAGGCCATGACTGCGGCGCTGTCGGCGGGCCGCCGGGATATGGATTGGATGGGCGTTTGCATCATTGCGTGCGTGACGGCGTTGGGCGGCGGTTCGCTGCGCGATGTGTTGTTGGGGCATTACCCGCTGACCTGGGTCATTCATCCCGAATACCTGTGGATGACGGGCGGCGCCGCGATCTTGACTGCGCTGATCGCGCCTGTCATGCGGCGCCTGCGCAGCCTGTTCCTGCTGGCCGATGCCCTGGGTCTGGTCGCGTTTACGGTCATCGGCTGCCAAGTAGCCCAATTGATGCAATTGCCGATCACCGTGGTGTTGATCAGCGGCATGATCACCGGTTGCGCGGGGGGTGTGCTGCGCGACGTGCTGTGCAACGAAGTGCCGCTGCTGTTCCGCAAAGAGCTGTACGCCAGTGTGTCGGTAGTAACGGGCGCCTTGTATCTGGGGGCCCAATCTGTGGGTTTGTCGGCCAACGCGGCCGTGCCCATAGCGCTGGCCGTGGGGCTGACCCTGCGGTTGCTGGCCCTGCGCTTTAACTGGCAGATGCCAAAGTTCGTTTACCGCGACGATTGGGACTGATCGGGCCCAAAAATCAGACCTGTCCTGTGCTCTGCAACAATATTCTTATTTGTGTTTCAAGAGTTTTCTAGTATCTTCTCGATGTCTCATACCATGCATCGCGCAGTACAAGGGGAGCCGATTGGACATCAAAGCGCCCGCCACGATTCCGTATTTCCTTCAGGAACAGATTCGTGAGTTGATAGTGGATGGCACTATTCGGCCCGGGCAGCCCTTGCGGGAACAAGAACTAGAGCAGCGTTTTGGCACCAGCCGCAGTCCCATCCGGGAAGCGCTGCGTTTGCTGGAGTTAGGCGGCCTGGTTTCGCATATCCAACGCAAGGGCTTCAGGGTCACGCTCTACACCGAAGCGCAGATTCGGCATCTGTACCAGTTGCGCGCGGAACTCGAAGCCTATTGTTTCCGGCAGGTCGCCGAGACGGCGGACCTGTCGCCGCTCGTGGCCGAATTACGCAGCTACGACGACGCCATTGCGGCGTCGATGGCCAAGCGCGACATCCGCGCCAGCATTGCCGCATCACGCGAGTTCTATCTGGCGGCTGCCCGGTACACGGGCAACACGCCGCTGGTCAGCATGCTCAGCAAGCTCTACGAGCAAGTCGAGCCGCTGCGCTACCTGCTGGCCAAGCGGTCGATGGAAACGAACAATATCCAGTCTTACACGCAGGGCATTACGCAAGCGTTGAGCGAACGCAATTTTGATCGCGCGGCCGAACTGAGCCGTGGTTATGTGGTGGAAGTGTTGCCGGGCATTCTGCAGGCATACCATGATGCCGCGTTGCAGGACGCGGAAGACCTGGCGCCCCGTTACGGGCGCGCCTGATCAGGCGCGCGCGGGCGTGCGGACTTCAATGCCCGCCTGCTCAAGCGCCTGACGGATACCGTGGGCAAACAGCAGCGCGTTGGGCTGATCGCCATGGATACACAGGGTGTCCGCTTGCACCGGCACGTCATTGCCGTCCACTGAACGCACCTTGCCGTCTCGCACCATGCGCACAACCTGCGCTACCGCCTGATCCAGATCTTCGATCATGGCGCCTGCGCGCGTGCGCGGCGTCAACGAGCCGTCATCTTGGTAAGAGCGGTCGGCAAAGACCTCGTTGGCGGCTGTCAGGCCGATGGCGCGCGCGGCGTCGATCAGTTTGCTGCCTGCAAGACCATACAGAATCAGCGACGCGTCCACATCCTTGACGGCCTGGCAAATGGCGCGCGACAACCCTTCGTCTTTGGCGGCCATGTTGTACAGCGCGCCATGGGCCTTCACGTGATGCAGGCGCGCGCCTTGCGAGGCCGCCACGCCTGCCAGCGCGCCGATCTGATACACCACGATGTCATAGGCTTCGTCGGGCGTGATCTGGATGACGCGGCGGCCGAACCCCGCCAGATCCTGCAAGCTGGGGTGGACGCCCAGCGCCACGCCCTGCTTTAACGCTGCCGCGACGGTCTTGCGCATGGTGGCCGGGTCGCCGCCATGAAAACCACAGGCGATGTTGGCCGAGCTGACGTACTGCAGCACGGCGGCGTCGTTGCCCATGGTCCAGGCGCCATAGCTTTCGCCCATGTCGCAATTCATATCGATGCGGGTGGTCATCGCGGTTTCCTTTAGTTCTGGGCCAGAAGGCCGCGCAGCGGCTCCAGCGCTTGATGCAATTGGTTGAAAGCGCGCTCGCGTTCGCCGTCCAGCCGCTGCGCCTCGTCCAGCTCGATCAGCTGGAAGCGCAGGGTCTGGCCGGGCGCGTACTGCGCCAGCACGGGCAGGTCCACCGTGGCAATTTGCGCAATCTTGGGATAACCGCCAGTCGTCTGCCGGTCTGCCATCAGGATGATGGCCTCGCCGCCCGAGGGCACCTGCACGGTGCCAAAGCACGCGGCTTCGGACAGCATCTGGCGCGGCTGGCTCATGGATAGCGCCGGCCCCAACAAGCGGTAGCCCATGCGGTCGGATTGCGGACTGATGCGGAATTCAGCGCCGCCGAAGGCGTGGCGCGTGGCTTCTGAGAACTCTTGCCAGTGCATCCCCGGCAGGAATCGAATGAACTCGCGGCGCTTGTTGCCTAGCGAACCCGGCAGATACACGCGCAGATTCCACAGGTCTTTTTGCAGCGCGTCCAGATCGCGGTCAGCGGCTAGCGCAGCGCGTAGTGGCACTTGGTCGCCCTTGACCAGCGCGCGGCCCTGAAAGCCGCCGAAGCCGCTGCGCAAATAGGTGGTTTCGCTTTCCATGACAGCAGGCAGCGCAAAGCCGCCATGCACCGCCAAATAGCCGCGCACGCCCACGGCGGGTTTGGCGCCGAAGGCCAGCGTATCGCCTGCGCGGGCCACCAGCGGGCGGTGCAAGGGAATGTCTTGACCGTTTAACGTTGCGCCCAGATCGGCCCCGGCCAGCGCAAAACAAGCTGGCGCGTCAAAGCGCAGGGTGGGGCCGGTCAGGGTCATTTCCAGCGTGGCCGGGTCGCCCGCATTGCCCGCCAGCGCATTGGCCAGCCGGTGCGCGCGTTCGTCCATGGCACCGGCCGCCGGAATGCCCTGATGTTGATAACCTTCGCGGCCGCGATCCTGAAAGCTGGACAGCATGCCGGGCTTGATCACGGTCACGCTCACAGCTGGCCTCCCTTGATGCGGTCGAACTCTTCGGGACTGATGGGCACGAATCGGACGGAGTCACCGGGCTGGAGCAGCGCGGCGGGCTCACGAGCCGGGTCGAACATGGTTAACGGCGTGGCGCCGATGATGTTCCAGCCGCCCGGCAACCGGTTCGGATAGATCACGGTCTGGCGATTGGCAACCGCAACGGCGCCGATGGGCACCGCAGTGCGCGGCGAGGGGCGGCGCGGGATATTCAGTTTTTCGTCGTGCACGCCCAGATACGCATGGCCGGGAGCGAAACCCAGCATGAACACCATGCTGCGGGGCTGGCTGTGCAATTGGATGACGTCTTCGGGCGTCAGGCCGGCGGCTTGGGCCACATCGGCCAGGTCGGGGCCGTGTTCACCGCCGTAACAGACCGGGATGTCGACTTCGCGTCCGCCCGAGGCGTCGGCGGGGATACCGTCCGCCAGCAGCGCTTCGATGCGCTCGGCCAGTCCGGCATAGGTGGGTCCATTGCCCAGCCCATCGGGCCGGTAATGCACCGCCACCGCCACAAAGGACGGCACAACGTCAGTGACGCCGGGCAACTGCGCATCGCGCAGCTTGCGCGCGGCGGCCAGGCAGGTTTTGCCGACCGACGCGTCGATCTGATCGCCAAAAGAAATGATCAGGCAGCGATCACCCTGGGGCAGGATGCGCCAAGAGGTTTCGGCCGAAGAAGGGGGGTCTGAAATTACGTTCAACGGCGCGAAACCTGTAGGGACGGATTACTTGGCGAACAAAGAGTCCATGTTCTTGAATGCCTTGAATTCCAGCGCGTTGCCCGACGGATCGAGGAAGAACATCGTGGCCTGTTCGCCCACTTCGCCCTTGAAACGGATGTAGGGTTCGATGACGAATTCGGTGCCTGCGTCGATCAGGCGCTTGGACATGGCTTCCCATTGTTCCATGGAAAGCACGGCGCCGAAATGGCGGACGGGCACATTATGCGAATCTACGGCGCTGGTGGCCTTATGGCCGCATTCGCTGGGCGCCAGGTGGGCGACGATCTGGTGGCCGTAGAAGTTGAAGTCGATCCAATCGGGCGAGCTGCGGCCCTCCGGACAGCCCAGCTTTTCGCCGTAGAAGGCGCGGGCTTCGGCCAGGTCGCGGACCGGGAAGGCCAGATGGAACGGCGGCAGGTTGGTTTGGGCGGTCATGAAAAGCTCCGGGGTATGACAAAAGGGGTGGGGCGGCTGACAGGCCCATCGCAAGCGCGGGCGGGTCTGTAGCACCAGTCCGTAGTTTAGGTATTGTTTTTTTGATTGAAAAACGATATTTTTTGTGTCTTAGCATCAAAAATATTGATCGTGATCAAAGAATTCAAAACCTTCATCGCCGTGGCGCGGGATGGAACCTTCACGGGGGCGGGTGCGCACCTGGGCTTGACCCAGTCTGCCGTCAGCGCCCAAATCAAGCGCCTGGAGGAATACTTGGGCGTGGAGCTGTTTGACCGCAGCGCGCGCGCCGCCGTGCTCAATGCCAACGGGCGGGAGATGCTGGCGCAGGCCGAAGAGCTGGTCGCCATGGCGGAACGCATGGTGACCACGGCGGGGGCGGGCCACGTCAGTGGCTCCTTGCGCATCGGGGCGATCGCATCGGTGCAGCAAGACTTGCTGGTTCGCGCTTTGAGCCGGTTTCGCGCGGTGTATCCCGATGTGCGCGTGCGCATCGTGCCAGGTGTGTCGCTGTCGCTGCTGGGGCAGGTGGACGCAGGCGAAGTTGATATGGCCGTGCTGATCCGCCCGCCCTTCACCTTGCCTCCGGAGCTGGGCTGGCAACGCTTGATGAGCGAACCGGTGGTGCTGGCCATGCCTGAATCCATGCCTCTGGCGCCGTGGCGCGACCTGCTGGCGACGCAGCCCTTCATCCGGTACGACCGGGCCTCCTTCGGAGGGCGGGTGGTGGATATCTTCTTGAAGAAGCACCGCATCAATGTGCACGAGGCGGTGGAACTGGACGAAATCGAGGCCATCGCCAACATGGTGCGGCACGGCCTGGGCGTGGCATTGCTGCCGCAACTGCGGCGGCTGGATATGACCGGGCTGCGCCTGGTGCCGTTAGGCGAATTGGCGTTTCACCGGGATATCGGCATTATCGGCCGGCTGCCCTTTGATCCGGGCAGCGTGCGCGAAAAAATGGCGGAATGCCTGCTGGCCGCCGCCACGGATGGGGAATCGTAGAAGGGGGGCGACAGATACCGCCGTACCCCCTGGCTCCCGATTTACAGCCGGTCGCAGCGGACCGTGATCGGGTGGTTGCGCAAGGTCGTCATGACGATGTCGTCCACCTGGCCTTCTACGTCGGTGATCACGTAGCCGATCTGGCCTTTGGTCTGCAAGGTCTGGCTGACAATGTTCAGGCCGTGTTGCGCCATCAGATTGTCCAGCGTACCCAGCGCGCCCGGGGCGTTGCGGTGCACGTGCAGGATGCGGGTGGCGCCGGCCGGTTCCAGATACGGCAATTCCGGGAAGTTGACCGCGCCCTTGGTCGTGCCGGCTTGCAAAAAGCGCACCAGTTTCTCGGCCACTTCACGGCCGATGTTCTCTTGCGATTCCTGCGTGCTGCCGCCAATGTGCGGGGTCAGGATCACGTTGGGCAGGCCGATCAGCGGGCTGGCCAGCGGCTCATCCGCGCCCTTGGGTTCGGTCGGGAACACGTCCAGGGCCGCGCCTGCCAGATGGCCGGATTTCAGCGCGGCGTGCAGCGCATCGATATCCACGACCGTGCCGCGCGACGCATTGATCAGGATGGAGCCGCGGCGCATGCGCGCAATGGTCTCCGCATTCATGATGTTCTCGGTCGACTTGCCGCCCGGCACATGCAGCGTCACCACATCGGCCTGCTCCAGCAGGTCGTTCAGCGTCCCGGCGGGCCGGGCATTGCCCAGCGGCAGCTTGGCTTCGACGTCGTGATAGATGACGCGCATGCCCAGGCTTTCGGCCAGGGTACTGATCTGCGATCCGATATTGCCGTAGCCCACGATGCCCAGCGTCTTGCCGCGGGTTTCAAAGGCGCCCGAGGCGCTCTTGTCCCAATGGCCCAGATGCACCCGGGCGTTCTTTTCCGGGATGCGGCGCAAGAGCAGGATGGCCTCGCCCAGCACCAGTTCGGCGACCGAACGGGTATTGGAGAACGGTGCGTTGAACACCGGGACGCCCCGCTGCATGGCCGAATCCAGGTCCACCTGGTTGGTGCCAATGCAGAAGCAGCCGACGACGCGCAGATCGGGGCTTGCCAGCAGGTTGGCGTCCAGATGCGTACGAGAACGGATGCCCGCCACATGCGCGCCACGCAGAGCTTCCTGCATTTGGGCCGGCGGCAGAGCCGCGCCATGCGTGACGATGTCGGTGTAGCCGGCGGCTTCGAAGACCGCGCGGGCGCTCGGGTGGATGTTCTCGAACAGGACGATTTTTGCCATGACTGCCAGGGGGTGTGGTGAGAAATGCGTTTTATTTATTGTGGCGCATTTTTGCTGCAGTGCAAGGAGTAGCCATTGAGACGGTGTGGATGAATTGTTTCAATGGCCGGGTGCCGTATGCCGGTATCTCGCCCTTTATTTATCTACCGATAGGCTTGGAATACCTTGGCGCCGCCCTTCTTGTCGATCAGCAGCACGTCGTGCGGGGTTTTGCGGCCGCCGTATTCCGGGCCGTCCATGCCGGGGGAACCCAGCGGCATTCCGGGGGCGGCCAGTCCGGCAGCGTCAGGTTTTTCCAGCAGCAGGCGGCGGATGTCGCTGGCGGGCACATGGCCTTCCACCGCGTAGCCGTCCACGACGGCGGTATGGCAAGAGCCGTAGTCCGCCATGCCGGCGTTGCGGCGGATCGGGCCTGTGTCCTGCACGTCATGCGTGGTAACGGCGAAACCGTTGTCGCGCATGTGTTTGACCCAGTCTTCACAGCAGCCGCAGGTGGGCGTTTTCCAGACTTCGACCTTGGCGGGCGTTTGCGCGATGGCGAAGGCGGGGGCGCACAGAGCCGCGGCAAGAACCAGGCGGCGCGTAAGGCGGGGAACGTTCATGATGCTCCGGGCAAGAAAGGGAAAAGGGGTAATACCGGGTTCAGAACCAGAATCGCACGCCAGCCATGACGGCCGTCTGGGAACGGCTGGCCCCGGCGTCGGACGCATAGCTGGCGGTCTGGCCGAACTTACGTTCAAAGGATACGCCGATATACGGCGCGAATTCGCGCGTGACCTCGTACCGCAGCCGCAGCGACAGCGAGCCCGTGGACAGGCCCGACCCCACGCCGCGCTCCGCGTCATTTTTGCCGTAGAGGCTGGCTTCGAGCTCTGGCGTGAAGATAAGGCGTTGCGTCAACAGCAGGTCGTACTCGGCCTTCAGCGCCAGCGCCGTGCGGCCGGACGCGCCCGCGTAGGCGGTGGCTTGCAGCTCTATGTTGTAGGGCAGCACGCCTTCGATGCCAACGGCGGCCCAGTTGCGCTTGGGGCTGCTGCCAACGTCACGGCGGGCGCCCACTTGCAGATCCCAGAATGGCGATACCGCATGGCTCCAGAACGCTTCGACTTTGGCGTCCGATCCGCCGCCGTTTTCACGCTCGCCTTCACTCTTGATCAGCAAGCGGTCGGTCGCGGTGCCGAACCAGAAGCGGCCATCCCAATTCAATGCGTTCTGCCCGTCGCGGTTGCGCTCGATGCCGAACTTGTCGAACAGCACCTGCCACGCTGGCGCGTTGTCCATCATGTGAGGATGGATGCCGTAGCTGTCGTAGCCGCGCTCGCCCGCGCCGTCGCTGGCGGGCAGGCTGCCCACGGGCGGGTTGGCCGTGTTGGACCCGGCATCATGGTTCATGGAACCGTGGTCCATGCCCGGCATGCTGGAATGATCCATCGCAGCGGGCTGCGGCGTTGCGCCATGGTCCATTGCGCTGTGATCCATTGGTGCGGACTGCGCGCTGGCGCCGGTTGCAACCAGTGCCATCATGAGCGCGCTCACGCCCAGAAATTTTGTTTGGGAACTCTTGATCGGCATTGCTTACTCCACCACGACCGCTCTGAACATGCCGGCCTCCATGTGATACAGCAGATGGCAGTGGTACGCCCAGTGCCCGCGCGCGTCGGCACTGACGCGGTAGCTCAGGCGTTGCGCCGGGTTGAGCGTAATCGTGTGCTTGCGCACCTGGAACGCGCCGTCGGGCGATTCCAGGTCGCTCCATAGACCATGCAGATGGATCGGATGGGTCATCATCGTGTCGTTGACCAGCACGAAACGCACGCGCTCCCCGAAACGCAGCACGATAGGCTTGGCATCCGAGAACTTCACGCCGTTAAACGACCACATATAGCGTTCCATATTGCCGGTCAGATGGAGCTCGATCTCGCGTGAGGGCGCGCGGTTGTCCTCGGGTTCGCGGATGGAATGCAGATCCGCGTAAGTCAGCACACGGCGGCCGTTGTTGCGCAGGCCGACGCCGGGATCATCCAGCCGGGTCGACACGACATCGGGCAACATGGAGTTGCCCACGCCGCGTTCGGTGGCATAGGGGTGTTTCACCTCAACCATGCCGCCCTGTCCTGCGGCTGCGTCATGGCTGCTGCCGTGGTTCATGCCAGGCATGGACCCGTGATCCATCGCGCCGGCAGATCCGCCTGTACTCATCGCGGCCATGTCGTGCGCCATGCCCATATCCATCATGCCCAGCAGCTGCACGCGATCCAGGGCTGGCACCTCGGCCTGCATGCCGGCGCGCGGCGCCAGCGTGGCGCGGGCATAACCCGATCGATCCATCGCTTGCGAGTAGATGGTGTAGGCGCGATCTTCCTGCGGTTCAACGATGACGTCATAGGTTTCCGCGACACCGATGCGGAATTCTTCGATATCCACTGGCCGCACGTCCTGTCCGTCGGCGGCCACCACGGTCATCTTCAGCCCGGGGATGCGCACATCAAAGTACGTCATGGCCGAGCCGTTGATGAAGCGCAGGCGTACCCGTTCGCCCGGTTTGAACAGCCCCGTCCAGTTGCCCGCAGGTGTCGCGCCGTTTGTCAGATAGGTATAGGTGGCGCCCGACACGTCCGCCAGATCTGACGGATTCATGCGCATCTGTTCCCACATAAGACGTTCCGACAGCGCGGCGCGCCAACCCTTATCGCCGGCGTCGGCGGCCAGGCTTTGGACGCTGGGCTGGATGCGGTTGTAGTAGTCCGGCATGACCTTCAGTTTGTCGAAGAGCCGCATGGGGTCTTCGTCCGTCCAGTCAGACAACAGCACCGTGTAGTCGCGGTCAGACGTGATCGGGTCGCGACGGCGCGGGTCGATGACAATCGCCCCATATAAGCCGGTCTGTTCCTGAAAACCGGAATGGCTGTGATACCAATAGGTGCCGCTTTGACGCAGGGCGAAGCGATAGGTGAAGGTCTGGCCCGGATCGATGCCGGGAAAGCTCAAGCCCGGCACGCCATCCATTTCGGTGGGCAAGAGAATGCCGTGCCAGTGGATAGAGGTTTGCTCGCGCAGGCGGTTCGTGACGTGCAGGGTCACGGTGTCGCCCTCGCGCCAGCGCAGGATTGGCGCGGGCAATTGCCCGTTGACGGTGGTTCCGATGCGGGCGGCGCCCGTGAAATTCACCGGGGTCTCGCCGATCTCCAGATGGAATTCGGTGCCGCGCAGTTCGGTAGCGGGCTGGGCCGGGGTTTGGGCCAGTGCGGCGCGCCAGTTGCCCAGAGCAGCCAGGGCACCGCCTGCGGCCAGCCCTTGCACGAAGCGCCGGCGGGAAGGGAAGAGGGACGTGGTCATTGGACGCGGGCGCGATGCATCAAAGCACCGACACCGATCCCTTCATACCTGCCGAATAGTGGCCCGGCTCCAGGCATCCAAAGGACACCGTGCCCGCCTGATCAAAGCGCCAAATGATCTGGCCGCTTTTGCCGGCGTCCAACGATACCGAGTTCGGTTCCTCGTGCCGCATGCCCGGGTCTTTCATCATCATGTCGTAGTGCGCTTTCAGATCGGCGTCGGTTCCCAGCACCAGCTCGTGCCGGATCTTGCCCGAGTTGCGCACGTTAATACGTACGGTCTCGCCGGCCTTGACCTGGATACGGTCGGGGGTAAAGCGCATGGCGTCGGTCATGTCGACATCAATGACGCGGCTGACGCGGGCGGCATCGCCCGGTTTGCCGATTGGCGCCGTGGCAGCCGGCATGGACATGGCGTGCCCGCCGTGGCCGTCATGGCCGCCGGCGGCTTGCGCGGCAGCGGCGGTAAGCGTCAGGGCCAGCAATGCGGCCTGGGTCATGCGTAGCAGCGTGTCTTTCACGTGAATCCTTAAAGGAGTAACCGTGATGACACTGTAGGAAAACCGGGGTGACCCGATTCTGTCGGCTGGATTACGTTTCTGTAATGTGAGGAGCCGCAAGCGGTTCAACCGGGCTCGCTGGCCCGCGCAGCGTAATACCGACGACCGTGCCGCCGGCGTCCGATACCGCATCCACTTCGCCGCCGTGCATGCGCGCAATGGCGCGCACGATGGCCAATCCCAACCCATGGCCTTCGCTGCGCGGAGCACGCGTTTGCCCCGACCGGAAAAAGCGGTCGAAGATGCGGGGAAGATCGGCGGCTGGGATCGGTGGTCCGGGGTTGCGGACTTCAACGCGAGCGCCGCGCGGCGACGCCGAGCAACTCAACACGATTTCGCGTCCTGCGGGCGTCGCCTTGATGGCGTTGGAGATCAGGTTGGCCATGGCGCGGCGCACCAGACCCGGGTTGGCGGCGACGGTGGCGTCGCCCTCGCAGCGCAGATGAACACCTTTGGCTTCCAGCGTGGCTTCGTAGTATTCCGCCACACGCCGGGCCTCGGCGGCCAGCGACACGGGCGTCAGGTCGGCGGCGCGTTCGCCGCGATCCGCCCGGGCCAGAAACAGCATGTCGTTGACCAGCGTCTTTAAGTCTTCCAGCTCTTCCAGGTTGGATTCCAGCGCGTCGCGCAGTTCCGCGGCATCGCGTGGCGACGACAGCATGACTTGGGTGCCGTTGATCAGGGTGGCAAGCGGCGTGCGCAGTTCGTGCGCGACATCGGCGTTGAAGCCTTCCATCTGCTGGTAGGCCGCCTGCAACCGTTCCAGGGTGCGGTTAAAGGAGCGGACCAGCTCGTGCAGCTCGCGGTCGGTGTCTTCCAATGGCAGGCGCCGCGCCAGATTGTCGGGTTGTATACGCGCGGCCTGCTCCGACAGCCGGCGCGCAGGCGCCATGCTGCGCCGGACAGCCCAGGCCGCCAGCACCACGGTCGCCCCGACCCATAGCGCGCAGATCAGGACCAGGGCGGTGCCGTAGGCATAGAGGAATTGCGAGCTGGTGCGCGTGCTGACCGCCACGGTCAGTTGCGCGCCGGGCAGGATGCGGTCGTTCATGGCGACGCGCAGGCCGCGCATACGGCCGCCATCGGCGGCTTGCAGCACGACTTGCTTGCCGTCCACGGTCTCCAGCAATTCCGGGGGCGCGCCGCCATAGACGGCGTGGCCCTGCGCATCCACGATCCAGATGCCCAGTTGGCCTTGGCCCGCCCGCATTTCATCAAAGGTGGCCGCCAAATCGTGCAGGCCGCTGGCGCTGTTCTGCATGTCGATCAGGTGGTCGATCAGTTCCAGCTTGCCGCTGACTTCAGTGATTTCCTGGCGTTCCACCTCGCGCTTGAGCGCCCAGAACAGCGTGGCGCCAGCCAGGCTGGATACCAGCAGCGCGATGGCGCCCAACAGCAGCGTCAGCCGCGCCTGCATGGAGCGCACGCGCAGCGATTTCATGCGGGACGCGATTCCAGCACATACCCCATGCCGCGCACGGTGTGCAGCAGCTTGGTGTCGTAGGGATCATCCAGTTTGCCGCGCAGCCGCCGCACGGCGACGTCGATGACGTTGGTGTCGCTGTCGAAATTCATGTCCCAGACCTGCTCGGCCAGAGTGGTGCGCGAGAGCACCTGGCCTTGGCGCCGCATCAACAGCGCCAGCAGATTGAATTCTTTGGCGGTCAGATCCAGCCGCCGTCCGCCGCGTTGGGCCCGGCGGCGCGCCAGGTCCAATTCCAGGTCTGCCAGGCGTAGCAGCGTGGGTTCCTGAGACCGTCCGCGGCGCAGCAACGCTTGCACGCGCGCCAGCAGTTCCGAAAACGCGAAAGGCTTGACCAGATAGTCGTCCGCGCCGCCTTCCAGGCCGCGCACGCGGTCTTCCACGGCATCGCGGGCGGTCAGCATCAGGATGGGAGTGTCTTTCTGCGCGCGGACAGACGCCAGGATGCCGAAACCGTCCACGCCCGGCAGCATCACGTCCAGCACGATCAGGTCGTAAGCGCCTTCCAGCGCCAGATGCAGGCCGTCGACGCCGTCGCGGGCCAGATCCACGATATGGCTTTGTTCCGACAGACCCTTCTTAAGGTAGTCGGCAAGTTTGGGTTCGTCTTCAATGACCAGGATGCGCATGGCCGAAAATTTACCATTCGCGCCGCGGTCGCGGCGCGAATGGCAAGATCAGGCGATGCGTTCGTACGGAAAGCGCAGCGCAAAGACGCTGCCTTTGCCGGATTCGCTGGTGATGAGCAGTTCGGCGTCGTGACGCATGGCAATGTGTTTGGTGATTGCCAGCCCCAGACCGGTGCCGCCCACGGCGCGCGAGCGGCCACGGTCGACACGGTAGAAGCGTTCGGTCAGGCGCGGCAGGTGGCGGGCGGGAATGCCGATGCCCGTGTCCTGCACGCTGTAGCGCGCGCCGCCGTCGGGCTCGCGAGCCCAGCGCACGGTGATCGTGCCGCCGTCCGGCGTGTAGCGCACAGCGTTGGTCAGCAGGTTGGACAGGGCCGACGTCAACTCGGTTTCCGCGCCCAGCACGTCCAGCGTGTCGTCAATATGCCATTCCAGAATATGGCGGCCGCCCGACAGCGCCTCGATCTGCTGGCGCGCCTTTTGCAGCAGCGCGCTCATGTTGATGGCGCGCGGGTCGCTGCCCGGAGAGGACTCCAGCGTGGATAGCGTCAACAGGTCTTCGACAATCGCCTGCATGCGCTGGGCCTGCTCGTGCATCATGTCGATGTATTGCGCCCGTTGTTCTGGGGGCAAGGCATCGGTGGGCATATCGCGCAGCGTTTCCAGAAAGC
Organism: Achromobacter seleniivolatilans; assembly: GCF_030864005.1. Classification (NCBI taxonomy): domain Bacteria; kingdom Pseudomonadati; phylum Pseudomonadota; class Betaproteobacteria; order Burkholderiales; family Alcaligenaceae; genus Achromobacter; species Achromobacter seleniivolatilans. The sequence goes on along the minus strand of NZ_CP132976.1, from coordinate 4,333,901 downwards.
CCGCCAGCACGGTCAGCGGCGTGCGCAGCTCGTGCGAGACGTTGGCCACAAAGTCGCGGCGCGTGGTTTCCAGGCGTTCGATCTGGGTGACGTCACGCGTGATGAGCAGGCGCTGATTGCTGGCGTAAGACGTCAGCTGCATCATCATCAGGCGTTCCTGGCCCTGCTGGCCCAGACGCACCAGAATTGGCTCGGGCCATGACGGCCGGTGCGCATATTCCACGAATTCGGGTGCGCGCAGCAGATTCAGCAGGTTGTGGCCGCGATCGGCGGGCAGGCGCAAGCCCAGATGCTGGCGCGCCATGCGGTTGCACCAGTCAATCTGAAAGTCTTCATTCAAGGTGACCGCGCCGTCCGGCAGCGCCTGAGCGGCGGCCAGCATGCCTTGCATGGTCTCTTGAGTTTCGGTCAGTTCACGGGCGCGGGCACGTGTGTAACGGTAGAGCGGGGCGAGGATATCGTCCCAGGGGCCGACAGACGCCGGGGGAGAGGTGTCCGGGTGTTGGGCCCAATGGGAGACCAGCGTGAGCCGCCAACTGCGCCATAACAGCGTGGCGGCCAGCGCGGCGGAAAACACTATCCAGCCTGCCGGGTCTCCAAGAAGCCATTGCGCCAATAAGGCAACCACCGCCCAAAGGGCGACCAGGAAAAGTGTGCGCAACCAGATCATCGTGGTGCAGAAGTTACCGCGTCGGAAGCTGTGCCGTAAACCGGTAACCGCTGCCGCGAACCGTTTCCACATGCGCATCATGGCCGCTGGGTTCCAGGGCTTTGCGCAGGCGGCGGATATGGACGTCTACGGTACGCTCTTCGACGAACACGTGGTCGCCCCAGACCTGATCCAGCAGTTGCGAACGTGAGAACACGCGCTCGGGGTGGGTCATGAAGAAATGCAGCAGGCGGAATTCAGTGGGGCCGATTTGCAGCGACTGGGCATTGCCCGACAGGCGATGCGTGACGGGGTCCAGCTTCAGGCCGCCCACGTCGATCACGTCGTCAGTCAGCTGGGGCGCGCGGCGGCGCAGCACGGCCTTGATGCGGGCCATCAGCTCTTTCGGCGAGAACGGCTTGGTGATGTAGTCGTCGGCGCCGGCTTCCAGGCCATCTACCTTGTCTTGCTCGGAACCCTTGGCGGTCAGCATGATGACCGGGACGGCGCGGGTGCGTTCGTCGTTGCGCAGCTTGCGCGCCATGGCCAGGCCCGACGTGCCGGGCAACATCCAATCCAGCAGGATCAGATCGGGGAGTTCGGCGCGGATCAGGGTTTGGGCCTGGTCCGCGTCGAAGGCGCGCAACACTTTGTGCCCCGCGAAGGACAGGTTGACGGCGATCAGTTCCTGGATTGCGGGTTCGTCTTCGACGACGAGGATAGTGCTGGACATGGCGAATTTGGCACACTTCGGAGCGCCGGCGCGGCGCGAACATTGCGATAGTATGGCCGCAATATTTCAGGTATGTGACCGCTGGCTGCTGCTGTGACAGGTTTAGCGGCCGCCGCCGGGTTCCCGATAGGCTACCATTGCCCGATATATCGGGAATTCACCATGCAAAACCCCTCCGAATCGCAACATTCCGCAGATTCCGCTTCGCAGTCCACTCATTTTGGTTTCCAAACGGTGCCAGAAGGCGAAAAAGCGCGCAAAGTCGCTGAAGTCTTCCATTCAGTGGCCCAGCGCTACGACGTCATGAATGATTTCATGTCGGCCGGCCTGCACCGCATCTGGAAAGCCTTCACCATTGGCCGCGCCGCCATTCGTCCGGGCATGAAAGTGCTGGATATTGCCGGCGGCACTGGCGACCTGGCCAAAGCCTTCGCCAAGCGCGCGGGTCCCACGGGCGAGGTCTGGCTGACTGACATCAATGATTCCATGCTGCGCGTTGGGCGCGATCGCCTGACCGACGCGGGCCTGTTGCTGCCCACCGCCGTGTGCGACGCCGAGCGCCTGCCGTTCCCCAACGGGTATTTCGACCGTGTCAGCGTGGCCTTCGGTCTGCGCAACATGACCCACAAGGACCGCGCCCTGGCTGAAATGACCCGGGTGCTCAAACCCGGCGGCAAGCTGCTGGTGCTGGAATTTTCCCGGGTTGCCAAGCCTTTGTCGCCCGCGTACGACTGGTATTCGTTCAATGTGCTGCCATGGCTGGGCAAAAAGATTGCCAACGACGAAGCCAGCTACCGCTATCTGGCGGAATCCATTCGCATGCATCCCGACCAGGAAACCCTGGCTGACATGCTGCGTACCGCTGGCCTGGACCGGGTGCAGTATTTCAACCTGACTGCCGGTATCGCCGCCCTGCACGAGGGTGTGCGCCTGGGCTGACGGCCCGGCTGTCCACTGGATATTTCATAAGCCCACGGGGAACTTGTGGGGCGGCGTCTTGTCCGTTATTCTTACGTCATTCAGATTATTGTAAGAAAAGTCGCGCCGAAGGTCCCGCGGTCCGTGGGACTCCCTGTTGCTCGGGGCAGCGGGGGCGCGAGTACGAGGGAGCAAACATATGACCAAATTCTGTCTTTCGCGGTTTGTCGCCGCGGCGCTTATCGCCGTTTCCGGCGCGGCGTTGGTAACGGCGTCGTTTGACGCTGAAGCCCGTCGTGCAGGTGGCGGTTCCAGCGCCGGCCGTCAATCTTCCAACGTGACCCAGCAGCGTCAGGCTACTACGCCTCCCGCCGCCGCTAACAATACCGCTGGCGCCACCGCCGCTCCGGCAGCTGCCGGCGCTGCAACGGCGGGTGCCGCAGGCGCCGCCGCCAAGAGCGGTGCTTCGCGCTGGCTCGGCCCCATCGCCGGCATTGCCGCTGGCCTGGGTATCGCTGCCTTGCTCTCCAGCATGGGCCTGTCGGGCGCATTTGCTGAAATGCTGGGTTCCGCCCTGTTGATCGGCCTGGTCATCTTTGCCGTCTTGTTCATCGTCCGCCGTCTGCGCGGCGCTTCTGCCCCCCGTACCGCCACGCAAGGCGCGTTCGGTGGCGCAAACAATGCGCCGGGCCAGCAACAGCAGCCCATGTGGCGTGAGACGCTGAATCCGGCAGCCGCCGCGCCTGCCGCAGCCGCTGCACCGGTCGCCGCAGCGCCCGTCGCTCCGCCCGCCGTGCTGCCCAAGGCTGGTGAAGACAACAACTGGTTCGTGCCGGGCGACTTTGATACGCCTAACTTCCTGAAGCAGGCCAAGGATCAGTTCGTCCGCATCCAGGCCGTGTGGGACAGCGGCAGCACCGACGGTCTGCGCGATTTCCTGACCGACGACCTGATCACTGAACTCAAGCCGCAATTGGCCGAGCGTGGCGCGGCCCCTAACAAGACCGAAGTCGTCTTGCTGAACGCCGAAATGCTGGGCATCGAGACCGTGTCCGACGGCCACCTGGCCAGCGTGCGCTTCTCCGGCATGTTGCGTGAGACCCCGGGCGCCGAGGCTTTCCGCTTCGAAGAAGTCTGGAATCTGTTCAAGCCTGCCAACGGCGGCTGGTTGCTCGCCGGCATCCAGCAGATCCCGGTGGATCTCGCCAGCTAATAAAATCGGCTGGCCGGGACAATTCCCGCCTTCTGCCGCGGACGCCGCAAGGCTTCCGTATGAACCGGCCCTAGATGGGCCGGTTTTTCCATGTGCCCGCACGTAAACGCCCTCCGATCTAACCCGTTACACTCCCGATTTACCCATCAACTTCGGCAACCCCGGCGATCGGGCTGTTGCAGACCCCCATGCTGCCTTTTTCGTTTCTGCCCACTCCCTCGCGATTCGCTGTCAGTGCGCTCAACGCTTTGTTGCGGCGCGAGGACTGGGCGCGCGAGCGTCTGGTCCGGCATGCCGGCAAGACCGTGCGTTTTGCCCTGGGGGGATTCACGCTGGGCCTGACGATCGACAGTGAAGGGCTGGCGTCTCAGGCTGACCCGGCCGTGGTGCCCGATGTGACTCTGACGGTATCCCCTGAAAAGCTGCCATTGCCTCGCCTTGGTCCTGATGCGGGCCGCGACAAGCCTGACTTTGCTGAAGCCACGCATATCTCTGGCGATGCCGCTCTGGCTCAGGTGGTGGCGGATCTATCCAAGCAGTTGCGCTGGGACCCCGAGGACGCCCTGGCGCGAGTCGTAGGCGATATCGCCGCGCTGCGCATTGTGGGCGGGGCCCGTGCGGCAGCGGACGGCGCGCGAACCGTCAGCAAACGCCTGGCCGGGAACGTGTCTGAATATCTGGCCGAAGAAAGCGGTGTGCTGGCCGGACGTCCGGCGTTGGAACAATGGCGTCTGGATCTGGCCGAGCTGAATGAGCGCGCCGACGCGCTGGCCCGTTCAGCCGCCGCCCTGCAATCTCGTCTGGCAACTGCCAGCGCAAAGCGGGGCGCCTGATCCATGTTTCCTTTGCTGCGCCTCTTACGCATCATCCTGGTTTCGCTGCGCTATGGCTTGGACGAGCTGGTGTTGTCCAGCCTGAATCATCCGCTGGCCACCTGCCTGCTGCGCGTTATCCGGCTGGGTACGCGGCCGCGCCAGCCGCGCGGTCAGCGCCTGCGGCTGGCTCTGGAATCGCTAGGCCCCATTTTTGTGAAGTTCGGGCAGGTACTGTCCACCCGGCGCGACCTGATTCCCGCTGACATCGCCAACGAGCTGGCGTTGTTGCAAGACCGCGTGCCGCCGTTCCCGTCCGCGCAGGCTGCCGCTTGCATCGAAGCGGCACTGGGCGCGCCGCCGGCCAAGCTGTTCGCGCAATTCGATGTCGACCCGGTTGCATCGGCCTCGATCGCCCAGGTTCACTTTGCGGTGCTGCACGATGGCCGGGAAGTCGCAGTGAAGGTGCTGCGTCCGGGCATGCTGAACATCATCGAAAAAGACTTGTCGCTCTTGAAGATCGTGGCCCGCATCATCGAGCGCCTGGGCGCCGATGGCCGCCGCTTGAAGCCGCGCGAAGTCGTGGCCGAGTTCGACAAGTACTTGCATGACGAACTGGATCTGGTGCGCGAAGCCTCCAATTGCAGCCAGTTGCGCCGCAACTTCGGCCCCGAGTCCGGCCGCGGCGACATGCTGATCGTGCCCGAGGTGATCTGGGAATACACGGCGTCCACCGTGTTCACCATGCAGCGCATGTACGGCATGCCGGTGGGCCAGATCGAGCGTATGCGCGAGGCCGGCATCGATATCCCGACGCTGGCGCGCACGGGGGTCGAGATTTTCTTCACGCAAGTGTTCACCGACGGCTTCTTCCACGCCGATATGCACCCGGGCAACATCTACGTGTCGGACCGCCCTGGCACGCTGGGCAGCTACATCGCCCTGGACTTCGGCATCGTCGGGTCGCTGTCCGAGTTTGATAAGAACTATCTGGCGCAGAATTTCCTGGCCTTCTTCCACCGCGACTACCGCCGCGTGGCGCAGTTGCATATTGAGTCGGGCTGGGTGCCCGCCGACACGCGCGAAGAAGAGCTGGAGGGCGCCGTACGCGCCGTTTGCGAACCGTACTTTGACCGGCCTTTGTCTGAGATTTCGCTGGGGCAGGTGCTGCTGCGCCTGTTCCAGACCTCGCGCCGGTTTAATGTTGAGATCCAGCCGCAGCTGGTGTTGTTACAAAAAACCTTGCTGAACGTTGAAGGATTGGGCCGCCAGCTTGATCCCAACCTGGATCTCTGGAAAACTGCGAAGCCCTATCTGGAACGCTGGATGCGTCAGCGTGTCGGATTCAAGGGCTTGCGTCAAAGCCTGGAAAAAGAAGCCGTGCAGTGGTCTCAAATGCTGCCCGCTTTGCCCAGGCTGGTCCATGACCACCTGAGCCGCCCGAATGTCTCGCCCGCGCTGTTGTCCGAGATGATTCACCTGCGGCGTGCTCAAGAGCAGAACAACCGGCTGGTTGCAGCGCTGGTTGGGGTGGTGGCGCTTGCGATCGGGGTCGCAATATGGGCCCTGACCCGATAGGCGGCGCGATGGTCTAGACGAACTCTGTCATGTTTCATTCATGAAACAGTCATCATAGCTACGCGGGAGACGGCGAAAAATAGCGCTGCGGTGGATAAATGCAGCGCCTACGCTGGCGTGACGCGCGCATTCATTAATTTCTATAGCCCCACTAGCGGGACGAATACAAGGGCAGACCATGCTTTATCCTGAACTATTCAAGACCATGGAAGCCGTGCGCTGGAATATGGCGCATGACATCCCCTGGGGGGATTTTGATCGCAGCAAGCTCTCGGACGAGCAAGCTCAGACGATCAAAATGAACGCCATTACCGAGTGGGCGGCACTGCCGGCCACCGAGATGTTCCTGCGCGACAATCGTGGAGACAGCGATTTTTGTGCGTTTATGTCGGTGTGGTTCTTTGAAGAACAGAAGCATTCCCTGGTGCTGATTGAATATTTGCGCCGCTTCCGTCCCGACCTGGTGCCCACCGAAGAAGAGCTGCACAACGTGCGCTTTGAATTCGATGTTGCGCCAGAACTGGAAACGCTGATGCTGCATTTCTGCGGCGAAATCCGCTTGAATCACTGGTATCGCCGTGCGGCTGAATGGCATACCGAACCGGTGATCAAGGCCATCTACAAGACAGTTGCCCAAGACGAAGCCCGCCATGCCGGCGCTTACTTGCAATACATGCGTCGCGCGCTGCATGACCGCGGCCAGGACACCAGCGAGCAGGCTCGCGTAGCGTTCTCGAAGATCGGCGTGTTGATGGCCTCGGCTGGCCGCACCCAGCAGGCGTTGCATCCGACCAACCTGCACGTGAACAAGGACTTGTTCCCCAACGACACGGTGCAGTCGCGCCTGCCCGAGCCGGGCTGGCTGGAACATTGGCTGGATACGCAGATCCGCTTTGACGGCTTGTGGGAACAGAAGGTCGCTACCCGCATCCTGCACATCCTGTCCAAGCTGATGGATCGCAGCTTTGAAACCGTGAAGGACCTGAACCGTTACCGCAAGGAAATGACGGCGCTGGTTGTACCCAAGGAAAAGAAGATCATCTTGGGTGATGCCTGATCTCAGCCGCGCTGGGGCCGGCTGATCGCCGGCCTTAGTGCCTGCACATTGCATTCAGGGCGGCAGACGCGCGGATATAATCGCCGCATGTCTGCCGCCCGTTTCGAATCCAAGGTCTTATCCCGCGACGAATGCGTCGCCGCTATTGCCAGCGGCCGCTTTCCGCGTCCGCTGGTGTTTACCAATGGCGTCTTCGATATCTTGCATCGGGGGCACGCCACCTATCTGGATCAGGCGGCCCAGCTGGGCGCCACCCTTGTCGTGGCAGTGAATACCGATGAGTCGGTACGCCGTTTGGGCAAGGGCGATGAGCGCCCGTTAAACCGCATGGAAGACCGCGCCGCGCTGTTGGCCGCGCTGGGTTTCGTGACCGTGGTCACGTCTTTCCACGAAGATACGCCCGAAGCTTTGATTGGCGAGCTCAAGCCCGACCTGATCGTCAAGGGCGGCGACTACGACATGGAAAAACTGCCCGAGACCGCGCTGGTCAAAACCTGGGGTGGCCGGGCGGTGGCGATTCCGTTTGAATTCGAGCGTTCGACGACGGCGCTGGTGAAGAAGATTCAGGGCGCCTGAGTTGGGCCGCATCAAGCGGCGCCGCAGTCCCTATGCCGTTCAGCAACGCGACCCAACGCGCAACACTTCAGCGCGGTTCGCGCAGCAAGCGGTTGATCGCTTCCAGATCCGACTCGGCCAGAATGCCGCTGGTGGCCTTCAGGCGCAGGCCTGACAGCACCGTGCTGTAGCGCGCCAGTGCCAGGTCGCGCTGGGTGGCGTAGAGCTGCTGCTGGGCGTTAAGCACGTCCAGATTGATACGCACACCTACTTCGTACCCTGTACGGTTGGCTTCCACCGCCGCGCGGCTGGATTTCTCGCCGGCCTCTAGCGCCTGGATACGGGCCAGGCCGCTCGTGACGCCGCTGTAGTACTGGCGGGCGGCCTGGATGGCCTGGCGGCGCGCCGTTTCAAAATCGTGGCGCGCTTTTTGTTCCAGTTGCACCTTTTCCGTGACTTGCGACGATACGCCGCCGCCAGAATAGAGCGGAATGGAAAGGACCACGCCGATCGTGTTGTCGATCGGTTTGCCGGGCGCCGCGTTGCGCATGACGGCGTCGCTGGCGCTGCCGCTGGTGGCCCGCAGGTTCAGGCTGGGGTAGTGGCCGCTCTTGGCGATCTGGATTTCGCGGCCGGCAATGCGGGTCAAGAGCTGCGCGCGCAATACGTCCAGGCTGGACGATTCTGCCTGGGTGCTCCAGTCATTGACGCGGGCGGGCTGGGGCGCGGGCAATTGCACGCCGTAGGGCAATTCGGCCAGGGCGCCGGGCTGCGTGCCGATGATCTTGGCCAGTTCGTCGCGGCGCACATCCAGATCGTTTTGCAGACGCAGTTCCTGCGCCAGAACCAGGTCATAGCGCGCCTGCGCTTCATAGGTGTCGGTGACGGTGGCGTTGCCCAGTTCAAAATTGCGCTTGGCGGACTCCAGTTGCCCGGCGACGGCGGCCTTCTCGGCTTCCGTGGCGGTCAGCGTGTCTTGCGCATAAAGCACGTTGAAGTAGGCATCGGCCACGCGCAGCAGCAAGTCTTGCAGGGCCTGTTGCAACTGCACTTCGACGTCAGCGACGATCAGCTTGGATTGCTCGTAATTCTGCCAGCGGCCCCAATCGAACAGAGGCTGGGTCAGTGCCAGATCCCAGACGCCACGCCCGCCGCTGTAGGCTATGCCGGCGCCACGGGTGCTGCGGGTTTCCTGGTAGGCGCCGCCGGCTTCCGCGGTTATCAGCGGCAGCAGCAGGGACCGCGCCTGCGGCTCTTTTTCCAGGCCGGCGCGGTAGTTGGCGCGGGCGGCGGCGTAGGTCGGGTCATTGCCCAGGGCCGATTGCCAGACCTGGATCAGGTTCTGCGCAACAGCGGGCGACGGGCCGACGCTTGCGGCAGAGGTAAAAACCAGTAAAGCCGTAAGCAATCGGACGCGCATGATTTTCAACGATACGCCGGGCCGCCCCGTTATGCGCTGGCCCCGTCGGGGCGCAAGCGCGGGGCGGCAAGGTGGGGGTTTAGAACTTGAACTGGGACACCGTGGTGCCACGCAGCGGTTTGATGACTGTTTCGAACAGGTTGACCGTTTCAAAGCTGGCCGCCGTGGTGCGGGTGATGCGACAGGCCGTCATGACGGGGGCTTGGCCCACGACCACGACCAAGCGGCCGCCCACGCGCAGTTGGTACTTCAGGGCGTCCGGCACGACCGGCACGGAACCCGTCACCAGAATGGCGTCATATTCGGTCGAGCCCCAGCCGTTGCGGGCGTCGCCGGTTTCAACCTTGACGTTGGTGACGTTGTTCATTTGCAGGTTTTGCTGCGCGAACGTCACCAGACGGCTGTCGATTTCCACCGACGTAACCTGTTGGGCCAGATAACCCAGCAGCGCGGCCTGATAGCCCGAGCCGGTGCCGATTTCCAGCACACAGTCAGCCTTCGTCAGTTGCAGTTCTTGCGCCAGGCGGGCTTCCACCTTGGGCGCGAGCATGGTCTGACGCGTATTGACCGCGTTGATTTCCAGAGGCAGTTCCAGATCGGAAAACGCCAGGGCGCGCAGTGCCGGCGGAACGAATTGTTCGCGGCGCACATCGAACAGCGCTTGCAGCACGTTGGCGTCCAGGACGTCCCACGGGCGGATCTGCTGTTCCACCATGTTGAAGCGGACTTGTTCTACGTCGGGCAGGGTCGAAGCGTTCATGACGGTGAGGAAAAAAACAGTGGAATCAGCCGACCATTGTACCGATTCGTAGCGTCCTGTGACGGCGTGCCCGGCCGGCAGATGTTTCAGCCTGGGATCGGGCAGGCTGAAATGACGGCGGCGCCCCATGGGGCGCCGCTTTCGGCCGCAGGCGGCTTATCCCGCCGCGCCCCTACCACCAAGCGTGGAAGTGGTGGACCGGGCCGTGGCCCGAACCCACCGACAGGCGTTCCGCGTGGCGGATAGCCTCGGTCAGGTAAGCCTTGGCCCGTTTGGCGGCTTCGGGCACGTCGTCGATTTGCGGCAGCAGCGCGGCCAGCGCTGCCGACAACGTGCAACCCGTGCCATGGGTGTTGACCGTTTCAATACGATGCCCAGGCAGTTCAATCATGCGGTCGCCGTCGTGCAGCAGGTCGATGGTTTCATTGCCGGGCAGATGGCCGCCTTTGACCAGCACCCAGCGCGCGCCCGAATGCGCCATCTTGTTGCGCAGGCGTTCGGCCACGCGGCGCATTTCCTTCACGGTTTCCACCGGCCGCTCCTCGAGCAGCACGCCAGCTTCGGGCAGGTTCGGCGTCAGCAGTGTGGCCTGGGGCAGCATGGCTTCGCGCATAGCGCCGACGGCCTCTTTCTCAAGCAGCAAATCGCCGCTTTTTGCCACCATGACCGGGTCCAGCACGACATGGGCGGGGGCCCATTTGGCCAGTTTTTCAGCCACGACCTCGATCACGGGCCGCTGGCCCAGCATGCCGACCTTGACGGCGTCGATGCGCACGTCGGTGAACAGCGTGTCGATTTGCAGGGCCACGAAGGCGGGCGGCACGGGCGAGATACCGGTGACGCCCTGGGTGTTCTGGGCAGTCAGCGCCGCGATAACGGCGCAACCATAGGCGCCCAGGGCGCTCATCGCTTTGATGTCGGCCAGGGTTCCGGCGCCGCCGGAGGGGTCGACGCCAGCGATGGTCAGCGCGTGGGGGATGGGACGGCTTTTGGCCGCTTCGCGGGAGCTCATTTGGCGGGTCCGCCGGTGATCAGGCCTTCAGTGGGCGAGCTGGGCGCGCCGCTGTACAGCTTCTTGGGCATGCGGCCGGCCAGGAAGGCCTCGCGGCCGGACTCCACGCCCTTTTTCATGGCGCTGGCCATCAGGATCGGATCGCGCGCGGCGGCGATGGCGGTGTTCATCAGGACGGCGTCGCAGCCCAGTTCCATCGCGATGGCGGCGTCGGATGCGGTACCCACGCCCGCATCCACGACGACTGGCACCCGGGCTTGGTCGATGATCAGGCGCAGATTCCAGGGGTTCAGAATGCCCATGCCCGAGCCGATCAGAGACGCCAGCGGCATGATGGCCACGGCGCCCATGTCTTCCAGCATGCGGCACTGGATGGGATCGTCGGTGCAATAGACCATGACCTTGAAGCCTTCATCGACCAGCGTCTTGGTGGCCTTGAGCGTTTCGGGCATGTTGGGGAACAGCGTGTGCGGGTCGCCCAGCACTTCCAGTTTCACCAGATCATGGCCGTCCAGCAGCTCGCGCGCCAGACGCAGGGTGCGCACGGCATCGTCGGCGCTGTAGCAGCCGGCCGTGTTGGGCAGCAGGGTGAACTTGGACATCGGAACGTAGTCCAGCAGATTCGGCTCGCCCGCGTTTTGCCCGATATTGGTGCGGCGGATAGCAACCGTCACGATCTCGGTGCCGCTGGCGTCCAGCGCCGCGCGGGTCTGTTCGAAGTCCTTGTACTTGCCGGTGCCGACGAGCAGGCGCGACGAATAAGCGCGGCCGGCGATGGTGAGAGTGTCTTGTGTGGTCATGGCGGTGTTTCAAAGGGCGGGGAACGCACGATGCGAGGGCCCGCAAAGGCTGGCTGATGTTCAGGCGAATGATAAAGCACCGGACTGGCTGCGGACCGCAATCCCGTACTCAGCGCAGCCGGTCCAGGTCGGCGCAGATGGATTCGGCAGCGTCGATCAGGCGGGGGCCGGGGCGGTACAAGGCGTCGGCATCGACCCCATAAACATGGCCCTGGCGGGCGGCGGGCAACCCAAGCACCTGCCACGCAGCCAGATTCTGGCGCGTGTCTTCTGGCCTGGCTACGCCCGCCAGCACCGCTTCGGGACGGGCGGCCAGCACGCTTTCCAGTGTGACCTGGGGCGCCACGACGGGCGCTTGCCCAAAGACATTGACCCCGCCGCACAGGCGTAGCGCGTCGCTGACGATGCTGGTGTCGTTCAGGGTGTAAATGGGGTCCAGACCGGCCTGGATGAAGACCCGTACGGGCCGGCGGCCGGCATAACGGGAGGCTAGCGCGTCCAGGCGGGCGCGCAGAGCCTGGGCTGCGGGGCGGGCCTGGGCTTGGGTGCCAAACAGCTCGCCCATGCGCTCCACGGCGCCAGGGATGGCGTCGAGCGTCAGGGGGTCGCTAAAGAAAACGGGAACCTGCAACTTGTCCATGACGCGGACCAGCGGTTCGGCCGCGGCAGGCTGCCAGGCAATCAGCAGATCGGGCCTGACCGCCGCCACGCGTTCGGCATCGGGTTGCGTGCCGTCGCCGATGACGGGCAATTGGCGGGCGGCAGGGGGATAGTCGCTGCCACGGATGGTGGCGATCAGCCGGTCGCCTGCGCCAGCGGCATAGACGAGCTCGGTGGCGTGCGGCGCCAGGGTGACGGCGCGCCGGGCGGGCGCGGCCAGCAAGACCGTGCGGCCTTTGTCGTCCTGAACCTGAATGCCTGCGCTGATCGGCGTCTCTGCCCGGGCAAGCGTTCCGCCCAGGGCCAGAATCAGCCCCGGAACGATACGTAGGAATGCGCTTGGGAAGGTCATGCCAGGGGTGCCGATATAGTCAGCGAACAACGCCGACTATATCGGAATGCCGCGATCAGTAGCGCAGCGTGAGCGACGCGTAGAAGTTGCGGCCCGGGGCGGGGTACAGGTTGTAGTTGGCGACAGGGCCCAACATTTCGAACGACGCATTGCCGCCACGGATACCGTAGGTGGCGTACTGACGGTCGAAAATGTTGTTCACGCCGATGGCGCCTTCGATGTTGCGGGTGAACTTGTACGCAACCTTGGTGTTGAACAACACGTAGGCGTCGAGTTCTTTGCCGAACTGGTTGGCCTGGTCGTTATCCATGCGCGACTTGCCCACATATTGCGCCGCCACGTTCCACAGGAACGCGTCGGTGGGGCGCCACGTCACACCGGCGTTGGCCAGCCACTTGGGGGCCAGCGGCACGGTCTTGCCGGCCAGATCCACACCTGCGTAGGTGCCCGAGCGGAATTGCGCTTCCATCCAGGTCACGTTGGCATCCAGCGTGATGCTGCTGGAAATGGCGGTGCGGCCTTCCAGTTCAATGCCTTGGCGGCGGGTCGGGTCCAGGTTGGTATTGGCGCCCGTGCCCGGGCCCCACATGCCGTCAGCCAACGGGTTGTACTGGATTTCGTTGGTCAGGTCATAGCGGAAGTACGACAGGCGGGCGCTGCTTGCGGCCGATTGCCACGTCACGCCGATTTCCTTGTCAGTGGACGTTTGCGCAGCCAGCGGCTTTTGCACCGACAGCAGTTCGTCGGCGTTGGGCAAGCGGAAGCTGCGGCCGACCTTGCCGTACACGCCGAAGCCTGAGGGCAGATCCTGGCGCACGCCCAACTGCCAGGCGGTCAGGTGGTTGCTGCGGTCAGAGGCGGTGCCCGAGCCGGAAATCACGTCCAGGTCATCAGACGCGTACTGGCGGCGCACGCCGGCCGTCACGTAGGTCGTGTCGGTTGCGCGGATCTGGCCTTCAGCAAACAGGCCGTATTGGTGCTGGCGCGATTGCCACTTGGACGGCTCGAAGTCGTAGTAGGCGTTCTGGTCGGCGGTGGTCTTGGATTCTTGCGCGTCGGCGCCAAAGACGATGCTGTGGCCGCCGTTGATTGGCAGGCGATAGCGGACGCTGGCAATGTTCTCTTCCAGCTTCTGATCGCGCAGCGTGTCGCCGAACCCGTCATACGACAGACCGTTGAGCTTCTTCTCACGCGTGGACAGGTCGGCATACAGCATGCCGGTGCCAATCGCCTGTTCAAGTTGCAGGCCGAAGGTGGTCGTCGTGGTCTTGACGAAATCGACGTCGTTCTTGGAGCCGCGCGGGTCGTTTTCGAACTGGTTCACGCCGGTCGACGGGCTGATCAAACGCGGGCCGGGCAATTCCAGCTTTTGCGTGGTGGTGCGGCCGTACAGACGGATCGAGCCGTTGTCGTGGCGCAAGGTGATGCCGCCGCCGCCGCCTTCACGGCGTTCGCCGCTGTGGTCGCGGTAGCCGTCGCTGTGCAGCGACTGCATGTAAGCGTCGACGCCCACCTTTTCGTTGTTCATGGCAACGGCGGCGTCGTATTGGCGCAGGCCGTAGCTGCCGAAGGTGGCGGTGGCCGTGGCGGACACCGGTTCCTTGGAGAATTCTTTGCGCGTGATGATGTTGATCACGCCGCCGGTCGTGCCGCCGCCGTATTGCACCGAGCCGCTGCCGCGCACGATTTCAATGCGTTCCACTTGATCCAGCGGCACCACGCCCAGGCTGGGGGCCGACAGGTCGTTGGTGTTTTGCTTTACGCCGTCGATCATGATCAGCGTGTTGCTGGCGCCGGTGATGCCGAAGCCGCGCAGGTCAACGATGGCGTTGTCGCTGGAGCTGCTGGTGTTGACCAGATGGATGCCGGCCTGGGTCGACAGCAGGTCCTGCATGGTGCGGGCGCTGCTGGCGGCGATGTCTTCGGCCGTGATGACCGAAATGGACACGGGCAGCGTACGGCCGTCCGTCGGCACGCGCTGCGCGGTGACGGTGATGGAGTCGAGTTCGGGGGTGGTGGAAGCGGCTTGCTGGGCGGCAGCGATGGCCGGAGCGGAACAGAGCAGCGCGCCGGCGTAGCGGCGGATGGAGCGGGCTTTCATCTATGTAAACCTCGATGCGACCCGCGACCCCGCAGGTCTTTCACGATGGGGAGGACGCCCATGCGTCGCGGCGGGCTATGAAGCCTGGCGGCGTTGAATGGACATCCTGACGATCGAACAGGCCGGTATCGGGCTGCCATGGGCGGTATGCGCTCATGGGGACCGTTGCGGGGGCAGCACAGGCTGGACGCCGGGACTTCGCGCCGCCTTGTGGGCGCTGCGGCAGCCCTGGCGGGCGTCTTCCTGTTTCCCGTTTATCTTTCGCGCGCGGCTGGCAAGTGTTGCGTTCTTGCAAGCCTGTTGCGCCGAAAGCACCGGTTCGGGGCCGAAACTGTATCACTACAGGGCGTAACAGAGCCCGTTTTGTTACGATCGGGTCTTGTTTTTCCAGTGGTTTTTGCTTTTTAGCCACAACTTCAATACCGAAGCCAACCCATTGCTGGATCTGCCCCGTGTCGTATCCCCGTCTGCCTTACCCGCCCGAAGCCTATACCCAGGGCAGCGAATTCGCCCGTCTATTGGGCAAGCGCATCCTGATCCTGGACGGCGCGATGGGCACCATGATCCAGCGCTACAAATTGGGCGAGGCCGACTTCCGCGGCCAGCGTTTTGCCGATCACGGCAAGGACGTCAAAGGCAATAACGAACTGCTGTCGCTGGTGCGGCCCGACGTGATCTCCGAGATCCATCGGCAGTACCTGGAAGCCGGCGCTGACGTTATTGAGACCAACACCTTCGGCGCCACCACCATTGCGCAGGGCGACTACGACCTGCCGGAACTGGCCTACGAATTGAACCTGGTGTCCGCGCAGCTGGCGCGCGAGGCCTGTGACCTGTTCAGCACCCCGGACAAGCCGCGTTTTGTGGCCGGAGCCCTGGGCCCGCAACCCAAGACGGCATCGATCTCGCCTGACGTGAACGACCCGGGCGCCCGCAACGTGACGTTCAACGAACTGCGTGTTGCCTATATAGAGCAGCTCAATGGTTTGCTGGACGGCGGCATCGACATCGTCCTGATCGAAACCATTTTTGACACCCTGAACGCCAAAGCCGCGATCTTCGCCACCGAAGAAGTCTTCGAAGCGCGGGGCGTCCGCCTGCCCGTGATGATCTCGGGCACCGTCACCGACGCATCCGGCCGCATTCTGTCAGGCCAGACCGTCGAAGCCTTCTGGAATTCAATACGCCACGCGCGCCCCATCACCGTGGGTCTGAACTGCGCGCTGGGCGCCGCATTGATGCGCCCGTATGTGGCCGAGCTGTCCAAAATCAGCGACACCTACGTTTGCGTGTATCCCAACGCCGGCCTGCCCAACCCCATGGCCGAAACGGGCTTTGACGAAACGCCCGCCGATACGTCCGCGCTGCTGGAGGAATTCGCCCGCGCCGGACTGGTGAACATGTCGGGCGGCTGTTGCGGCACCACGCCCGACCACATCCGCGCGATTGCCGACAAGGTCACCGCGCTGACGCCGCGCGCCGTGCCGGACATTCCGGTGAAGACGCGCCTGTCCGGCCTGGAACCGCTCAACATCGACGAAGACACGCTGTACGTCAACGTGGGCGAACGCACCAACGTGACGGGCAGCAAGATGTTTGCCCGCCTGATCCGCGAAGAAAAATACGACGAGGCGCTGGCCGTTGCCCGCCAGCAGGTCGAGAACGGCGCGCAGATCATCGACATCAACATGGACGAGGCCATGCTGGATTCGGTGGCGTGCATGCACCGCTTCCTGAACCTGATTGCGTCCGAACCCGACATCGCTCGCGTGCCCGTCATGATCGACAGTTCCAAGTGGGACGTGATCGAGACCGGCCTGAAGTGCGTGCAGGGCAAGCCGGTTGTGAACTCGATTTCCATGAAGGAAGGGCTTGAGCCCTTCCGCCGCCAGGCGCGCCTGTGCCGCCGCTACGGCGCCGCCGTGGTGGTCATGGCATTCGACGAACTGGGTCAGGCCGACACGCTTGAGCGCCGCAAGGAAATCTGCGGCCGCGCCTACAAGATTCTGGTCGAAGAAGAAGGCTTCCCGCCGGAAGACATCATTTTCGATCCCAACGTCTTTGCCGTGGCAACCGGTATCGACGAGCATAACCACTACGCGGTGGACTTCATTGAAGGCACCCGCTGGATACGCGACAACCTGCCGCATGCCCGCATTTCGGGCGGCGTGTCCAACGTCAGCTTCTCGTTCCGCGGCAATGAGGCCATGCGCGAAGCCATCCACACCGTCTTCCTGTACTACGCGGTCAAGGAAGGCATGACGATGGGCATCGTCAACGCCGGCCAGTTGGGCGTGTACGCCGATCTCGATCCCAAGTTGCGCGATCTGGTGGAAGACGTGGTGCTGGACCGGCCCGAACCCGTCGGCAAGACCGAAGCCGATGACGAACGCACGCCGACCGAACGTCTGGTGCAGTTCGCCGACACGGTAAAAGGCTCGGGCGCCAAACGCGAAGAAGATCTGACCTGGCGTAACGCCGAAGTCGAAAAGCGCCTGTCGCACGCGCTGGTGCATGGCATCACCGCCTTTATCGTCGAAGACACCGAAGAAGTGCGCCAGAAGATCTTCGACCGCGGCGGCCGCCCGATCGAAGTCATTGAAGGCCCGCTGATGGACGGCATGAACGTCGTCGGCGACCTGTTCGGCGAAGGCAAGATGTTCCTGCCGCAGGTGGTTAAATCCGCGCGCGTCATGAAGCAGGCCGTGGCCCACCTGATTCCCTTCATTGAAGAAGAAAAGCGTCAGATCGCAGCTGCCGGCGGCGATGTGCGCGCCAAGGGCAAGATCGTCATCGCCACCGTCAAGGGTGATGTGCACGACATCGGCAAGAACATTGTGTCGGTCGTCTTGCAGTGCAATAACTTCGAAGTCGTGAACATGGGCGTGATGGTGCCCTGCGCGCAGATCCTGGAAAAGGCCAAGGAAGAACAGGCCGACATCGTCGGCTTGTCCGGGCTTATCACGCCCAGCCTGGAAGAAATGGCGTACGTGGCATCCGAGATGCAGCGCGACGAATACTTCCGCAGCCGCAAGGTGCCGCTGATGATCGGCGGCGCCACCACCAGCCGCGTGCACACCGCCGTGAAGATCGCGCCGCATTACGACGGCCCGGTTATCTATGTGCCGGACGCCAGCCGTTCGGTGGGCGTGGCTACCAACCTGATGTCGGATCAATCGGAAACCTGGCTGGCGGATCTGGCCCAGGAGTACGAAGAAGTGCGCCGCCGTCACGCCAATCGCAAGGCCACGCCGATCCTGCCGCTGGCAGATGCGCGCGCCTCGCGTCCCGTGATCGACTGGGACAACTACACCCCGCCGCGCCCCAAGTTTATCGGCCGCCGCACGTTCAAGAGCTATGACCTGGCCGAAATCGTGAAGTACGTGGACTGGGGTCCGTTCTTCCAGACCTGGAGCCTGTTCGGCCCGTTCCCCGCCATCCTGGACGACAAGGTCGTGGGCGAGCAGGCCCGCAAGGTCTACGCCGACGGTCTGGCCATGATGAAGCGCATCGTCGAAGGCCGCTGGCTGACCGCCAACGGCGTGGTCGGCTTCTATCCGGCCAACAGCGTCAACGACGAAGACATCGAAATCTACAAGGACGAGACGCGCAGCGAAGTGCTGTTTACGTATCGCAACCTGCGCCAGCAAGGCGCCAAACGCGAGGGCGTCAGCAACAAGTCCTTGTCCGACTTCATCGCGCCCAAGTCCTCCGGCAAGATCGACTACATCGGCATGTTCGCCGTTACGGCCGGCCTGGGTATCGAGAAGAAAGAAGCCGAGTTCGAAAAGGCGCTGGACGACTATTCCAGCATCATGCTGAAGTCCCTGGCCGACCGCCTGGCCGAAGGTTTCGCTGAATGCCTGCACGCCCGCGTGCGCCAGGACTTGTGGGGTTATGCGCCCGATGAAGCGCTTTCCAACGAAGACATGATCGCCGAGAAATACGTCGGCATCCGCCCCGCGCCGGGTTATCCGGCTTGCCCGGAACACGTGGTCAAGACCGATATGTTCCGCGTGCTGGACGGTGCTGACATCGGCATGATGCTGACCGACAGCTACGCCATGTTCCCGGCGTCCAGCGTCTCTGGCTTCTACTTCAGCCACCCGGATTCTCAATACTTCAACGTGGGCGTGATCGGGGAAGATCAGGTGGAAGATTATGCCAAGCGCAGCGGCCGCACGATTGAAGACCTGAAGCGTACGCTGTCGCCGAATCTGGGCTGATGCGCATTGCGCCCGGCATGCCGGGCGCAATGCGCCGTCAATGCGGACGCGCTGTCAGCAGCTTTAGTCGTCCACAGGTTTCCAAAGCATTCCGTGTTCATCGGTGCTTAGAAAATCATCCATGAGTTTCTGGTTTGCCTCGGCCTGCGCGCTTGACACCGGGGACGGTGGACTTTCAACGGGTCGAGGAGGTGTCAACGCACCGCTACGGATTCGGGTGCTGGCGACCATGGCATCCCAAACTTCAAAGAACTCTTCTTCTGTCGGGCCGTTGGGCATATCTTCAATTTTAGGGAAACCGCCGGCGGGGGAGGGCATGTCGTTCGTTTCTATGCCGAATACCGACAAATCCACCACGATTTGTGGCGCGGGCGAATCTGCTCCTCTGCCGGGAAATTCCCATGTCCCTCCGATCTGCGTTTGGTAGGGGGCGTCCGATGCCCCTTCCAGGCTTCCCACCACGACCTCTTCTCCAACCAATTCACCAACCGTGCGATTGGCGATTCGGAACATGTGCTCTTTGAATACTTGGTCAGATGATCGGGATGCCAGGTAGGCCGCCCTGAACGCAGCCGAAGCGCTGGCTCTCTTTGTGATAGATCGCGCGGGTCCCCAGACCTTCGTGTGACGTATCACGGCGGTCATGTTCCGAGGAAGATTGAATTTCCAGGTGACGGATTCATCCCTTTCCATGTTGTACGGTTCAGCGATGAAAATGCCATCCAGGCAGAGACCGGCTTGCGTCGGAAACTGTTCCGGCGACCGCGCCGAAATAGCCGGCAGCAACTGCGAAATCAGATCTTTCCCGTCAACGTCTGATCGGATCTTCACCAATGCGCCATCCAGCCAGACATATCCTTCAGCGTTGTGAAATATACGGTTGGCCCAGACCCCGTAGAGGTCGGGAACATGCAACGATTTATATTGGTACGCGAAGATGAATCCAAGTTCGTTGGAACCGATTTTTTCGGAAGGACGGATGTATTGCTTTCCGTAGTTGTCGTGCGTTAACCCCTGAAGCGCTTGCCAGCGAGCTTCCAGTATTTCCTCATAGCGCTGACGACTGACGCCGGTGGTTACGCTCACATCCAGTCCGCGGACAATGGCGCCACTGGCATTGGCAGGTGTGGTCGTGCCATCAGGAAGGTCAATCTGTAGTCGACCAATACAGTGCGTGCGCATGTTCTCTGTCAGCGTTGTCATCGCATGAACCCTTTGTGGATGGGCCAGTCGCCATTGATCAATGCCAACGGCTGTAGCGGCGATCAGGCAGGCGGTTAGCAGAATGTGTATGAGGTATTTGCGGTTCATGCCCGAGGGAGTTCGATTGCCGTTGCGCCAATACGAAGAATTGAATACAAAGTGACCGCTTGTACTTTGGCGTCTTTGTACGAGTCTTGATGCCCAAAGCCCGTCATGCGGGCGACAAACTTTGCTTTGTGACCCGACGCCGCGGCTGAATGCGCAGGTACCGTCTCGTCTCCCGCTTCGTCCTGACCCTGGAGGTCTGCCATGTACCTATCGCCGCGAGTGTCATGCGTGATTCCCCAGCCGTGTTGTTCCAGCCACTGCGCTTCGCTTTGGTCGTTGATCATTGTTACTCTGCCGGCCATGTTGTCCGTGACCAGCCGCAAGTTCATCGCTTGCTCGGCTGTCGGCACTGGAAGACGGGTGCTGGGAAGACCATGCGTCTGCGAGGGAACGTTTCCCACAGTCAGCTTCCAAGTGATGCGGTGAAATGCCTTGTACTGTTCGTCTGCGCCATAGTGCGAATAGGTGTTCGGATGGTAGTAATCAGCCAGAAGATTATGAAACGCTTCCGCGGCGCGAATCTGTTCTGAGTAGTTTTTCCATGCAGCATGAACGGAGTGGGTTCGGTCGGTTTTCGAGTCGCTGTCTTCGGGCGGGTCCAGCCATCCAGGCAACATCAGACGCCACCACGCCGTGGAGTTCAGATATATATCCGAATAGGGGTTTGCGATGCCTTCGAAGTTGATGGAGGGGGCACTGAAAATTTCTTTTCCCTCACATATCACTTTTAACCATCCTTGGCCGTATTGCTTGTTGGGCAGCAGTTCCAATGGTCCTGCCGCATTCCCGAAAACAGGCATTAGTTCATGCCCTCTTTCCGCCAATGCATTGGCCCCTAGCATGGAGACGACGGTGTCTTTAGGATTCCAGCTTGCTTTCCAGTCCCACCCGGCGCGTACCCGGCGATATGCGGTAGCGGCGCCTAGGGCAGGTTGCACGCCGTGTACCACTCCTTGAATAAGATCAGGATTCCGTTTTGCGCACATGCGGGCCACCAGCCCACCCATGGAATGAGTCACTAATATGGCGCCGTGCCTGCACTTCACGGGCAAGGTCGCCTCGCATCGGGCCATGATTGCGCGTATGCAGTTGGCAAGGTGATCGGCCGCTTGATCGTTTGATTCAAGCCAGTTATAGCCAACCGCGTACACAGGATATTGAAACTTACTTGCCTTGCTCAGTGCTGCTTGATTTAGCGGGGCGTAGCCTGTTAGCTGCCCCCACTCGGAAGGGTCGTGGGGCATGCTGCGAAGAATGCCTGGATATGGCTTGCATTCAGGGGTGGCAATGAATCGCAACTGTGCTTCTAAGAAATCAAGTATCGGCCCATAGGAGCTGACCATGACTGATGCCCAGCCGCGGCGTATGGCTTCGTCAGGCCAAAGCGTTTTCACATGACTCTTTAACAAGGCCCGTAACTCGCGGCCCTCTGCGCTATTTTCGGGTTCCATAATCCCGCGGGTGCTTGCCTCTGATAGCGCTCTTGTCGTAGCAGGGTTCAACAGGCGTTTTCTTTCTGCGGGGCTGAGGTTGGTGTAGCTGCCGCGGAGATTCGCCATCCATAAGGGCTTGTCCGGATACCACGCCCATTTCGTTTTCTGTTTGATGAGCTCGCTTGCGGATGACAGGGATAACAAAGGACTTCCCATAATTCCCGGAACGAAAATTACGGGAATCGCTCTGTCCGGAGGCACCTCGATGTGACACCGGCGCGTATTGGATTCGGAGCTCATTAACACATGCGCAGTTTCCGTGCCTTCCGGCGAGAGTGTTGTTGCGATTTGATGTGTCGGCTGTGCCATTCATAGATCTCCCGTCGCATTGGAACGGCGAATGCGCAAGTTGCTTCCGAACAGATGCCCTCGATCTGCCCCTTGGAAAGAAAGCGTTCTTATCATTCAGCGGGCCCCAATAAAACAAAATCATACGGTTCCATGGTGAGACCTCTTTGCAGATCAGCCCAGCCATCGGCGTCCGTAATGCCTTCCATTTGCGCCCCATCTTTGCGAATAATGGCGTATCGGTAATTCGGTACGGGGGTGCCGTTTCGGACAATTCGTACTCGTTCATCAAACGTAGACTGGGGCCAACTGTTCGCCTCAATCGACGCATATCCTGGCCCCACAAACTCATGCTTGGCCGCCTTCACCGTCAGCGTCCCCGGCATGCCCAACTCGATATTCCCATCGGCCATCTTGATGTAGGCGCCGCCGCACAACAGCGTGATGTGCTTCTCCGCAGCAATCAGCACGTGCTGTTTGCTGGATGTGATCTCCGCGCTTTGGTCCGCCTGAATGCGGATATGGTTGTGCTGCGCCTGTAGCAGTAATTCGCCTTGGTGCGCAATGTGGCGCAGGTTGCCGCCCTGGCTGAACAGGCCCATGTCTCCGCCGGCATTGATCACCACTTTTTCACCGGCCGTCATTTGCAGATGCTGTTGCGCGATGGCGTCGATGTGCTTGCCGGCGCTTAGCGCAATGGTTGCGGGCGTTGCCGCTGCGATGCCGGCGGGCGCGCTGATGGCGATGGCGGCTTGGCCGCCGCGACCCGCGCCGTCTGCTTGGTCGTTGGCGCCGTGGCCCAAGTCGCGGACAGCTTCGGTAAGCGATTGCTGTGGCTTGGCGTCGTGGGTTACCCCTTCATGCTCGCCCGCGTAGCCGCCCAGGTTTCGCGCCAATTCCAGTGCGGCTTCCAACACGCTGACCACTTCCGAGCGCTCCAGATGGCCCGCGCGCGCTTTCATCTGGGCCTCGGTGGTCAGCAGCAAACCCTTGGCTGCGCGTAGCGCCCCGTGCTCATCGGTGCGTAGCTCGAAGCCTTCGCCGCGTGGCGCGCCGCCTGCTGGCCGGGGGTGCGTCAGATATCCCAGGTGTAATTCAGTGGCGCCGTGTTCGCTCATCAACGCCGCGCTGATTTCAGCGGACGTGTCGTCCAGCCGCAATTCGTTGGCGCGGTTGCCTTTGTGTTCCTTGCTCTTTACGGTATTCAGAATGTTGTGCCGAGGCAGTTCGTAAGGCGGCAGGTTGGTGGCGCGATAGGTGCGTCCGGTGATGATGGGCTGGTCGCAATCGCCATCAAGGAAGTCCACGATGACTTCCTGACCGATGCGGGGAATGGCCATGTGGCCCCAGATTGCGCCCGCCCAGTTCTGTGACACGCGGATCCAGCATGAGCTGTGTTCGTCCTGATTGCCCAGGCGGTCCCACGGGAATTGCACTTTGACTCGGCCGAAGTCGTCGCAGTAAATCTCTTCGTTTGGCGGACCGGTGATGGTGGCGATCTGCGGCCCGTCGATGCGGGGTTTAGGGGCGGGTTCCGGTTTCCAATCGACTTTGTCGGGCACGATGTCGGCGCTGTAGCGGTACTGCGTGCCTTGCTGGGCGCCCGCGCTATCTTCCTCCTGGCTCGTGTGCTGTACGCCGTGATGCCGCATGCGTACGGGACGCCAGCCGTGATTCCAGTCCTCGCGGGGATGATCCGTCAGGTCGAACGCCACGCCTGGGATCAAACGCGCATCGTTGCCTTCCACCTGGGCGACCCGCGCATCACGGCGCCGGCCCAGCAGGCGGTTGAGCGTGAAGGGCTTGCCGACTTCGTCGCGTTTGTAGCGGCCTGGGTAGTCGTAGCGTTCGTAGCGGGTGTCCTGATGGTTCAGGTTCGCCGCCACGGGCGTATGTTCCTGCCCGTATTGCGGGTGCGTGTAGGTGTAGTCGCGCTGGGTTTGGACAGCGGTGCGCACGCGCTCGGCGTAGGTAAACCGGCGCAATGCCGGCTCGGCCGGATCACCGCCCGGCGCGGGTTGGTAGACGACCGGGCCGCCCGCGATCTCGCCGTGGACGTAGATGCGATCTCCGTGAATCAAACGGTGACTGTTGCGGGTATGGGCGTAGCGATAGAAATAGCCTTCTTCGGCGGCAAGTCTGTACAGGAACTGCAAGTCTGTGTCCCCCGCCTGCACGCAGTATTCCCGTGGCAGGTGTTCGTGGGTCGTGACCTGCTCGTAGTTAGTGATGCCGTGACGCTTGATCACGTCGGCCAGGATCTCGGGCACGGACAGTTGCTGATAGATGCGCCAGTCGGAGCACAATGCCATCCGCGCTAGGGATGGTTCAACAATCGCGCGGTATCGGGTGCGGCGAAAGCCGGTATCGCCTTGTTCGAACTCGGTCACGATGCCGTGAACGTGGCGCACGGGGTCTGTACCGCGCCATAGCGTCAACAAGGCGGGCTGATCCAGCATGCTGCCGAAGTCCAGCGATGGATCGAAGCTGGATAGTTCCACGCACAGCCGGAAAGGCTCGGACAAGGCTTCGTCCAGCGTGAACTCAATGACGTCGAACGCTGCACCGCAAACGGGTTCAAACGTGAAGCGCAGCTCGGATGAATAGGGCATGCCAATGCTCCCCTTGCGGAATGCAAGAAGCCAAGCCGGTCATCTTGGGAATTTGCCCGCGCACCGTCCATAGGATGATTCAGAAATTTGGGGGCATAAGTTCGCTAATGACGCCGCGTTGACGGCAGCTCCTCTGGCGTGCGGCGACTCTACGGTTTACCACCTTGATAGTGGTAAACCATGATGCTCAAAAGTGGTGAACCATTTACTATTTGGTCCAACCACTTTTGATCGCCATGACATTGCAACTGATCCCCAAACCCGAAGAGCCGGCCAGCAAGCCGGCTGCGGACCGCGCCTATGTCCGGCTTGCTGCTCAAATTCAGGCCCTGGTCGCACAGGGCGAATTCGAAGCCGGCAAGCGCTTGCCCGCCGAACGCGCGCTGGCGGAACGCTTTGATGTCAGCCGCACGTCGCTGCGCGAAGCCATCATTGCGCTGGAGCTGCAAGGGGTGGTGGAAGTGCGAGGCGGTTCGGGAATTTACGTCTGTGAACCCAAGCCCGGCATTGCCCGGCTGCCCGCCGCTCAAGAGGCCGGCGCCGGACCGTTCGAATTGCTGCGCGCCCGCTGCCTGATTGAATCCGAAATTGCGGCGCTGGCCGCGACCACTCGCAATGACGCTGATCTGGATCGCATCTTTGAAGCGCTGACGGCCATGCGCGAACAGATGATGAACAAGGCGGCCAATGAAGAGGCCGACCGCCGTTTCCATCTGCACATTGCGCAGTCCACGGGCAACAGCGTGCTGCTGGCAACCGTGACGTCCATGTGGGATCAGGCCCAAGGGCCGATCTGGGAAAAGATTGAACAGCATTTTCATACTCAGGACTTGCGGCAGGCATCGCAGGAAGACCATCAGCGCATATTCAGCGCGCTGGTTGCCGGCGATGCGCAGGCCGCAAGACAGGCGATGCGCGGCCATCTTGAGCGCGTGATCGGCGAATTCGCGCAGGGGTGGCGCTAACCGTACCGCAGGCAGCCCCCGGCAGAGCGTGGAAGATACCGCGCCCCGGACCCGGGCTTTTCAAGTTCAGGAGACAAAGGATGCAGCAACAGAACAAGGGGAGCAGCGCGTTTGCCCGCTGGGCGGCGGCTGCAATGCTGGCGGCGGCGATGCCGGCGTTGGCGCAGGACGTTGCGCTGCCCGCGCAAAGCGCGCGTATTGACGCGATCCGCAAGGCTGGCGAGTTGCGAGTGGGCGTGCTGCAAAACGCGCCCTGGCTGATTCAGGACATCTCCGGCAAAAGCGGCGAAGCATGGAGCGGCCCCGCCTGGTTGCTGGCCAAGGAGTATGCGCGGCAGCTGGGCGTCAAAGTCACCGCAGTGCCGGTATCGCATGAGACCAAGGTGCCGGTGCTGGCGGCCAATCAGGTAGACATGACCGTCAGCCCGCTGGCAGAAACAGCCGAACGGCTGAAAGTCGTGGACTTCGTGCTGTATTCCGCAACCAGCGTCTGCATGTTTGGCCGGGCGGGAAACGACAAGCTGGCCAAGATCACCTCGGTCGATCAACTGAACCAGCCTGACATCACCATCGCCTATTTCACGGGCGGGGCCGAAGAGGCTTGGGTGAAAGAGCGCTTTCCCAAAGCCCGTCTGCGTGCCGTGGCGAACTCCGGCGCGACCGCGCCCATCGAGGAAATCATGGCCAAGCGCGCCGACGCCGCACCGATCAATCGCGTGCCCTGGGTAGGGCTGAACCACAAGGTGCGCGGCTTGGTGGTGTTTCCGGCCGAGGCGAACTGCCAGCAGAGCACCGAGAAGGCATCGCCCGTTGGACTGGCGATCGACAAGAATCAACCCGGCTATCTGGCCTGGCTGCGGCAGGTGGCGGAGGCGATGAAGCCCACGCTGATGGCAGACGAAATGCGCATCATCGAACAGAGCAAGTAGGCCGTCCGGCCGCTTTCCATCCGAATTACTCAAGTACGCGCGTGGCGCGTGCGGATCTGGCGATACCGCCGGCGCTTAAACACGCCGGTACCGGACGCGCCGCCCCAGGGCAATGGCCGGCCGGGATCACAACAAGGAAGCATGTCATGCAACAACGTTCACCCTCGCGCCTGACCACCGTGCGCTTCTTTCTGTCCGCCGTCATGTTGGCGGGCGCAGCAACCGCGCACGCGCAGACGCCGCCCGCGCCGGGCGAAAGCCCCCGCATCGATGCGATCCGCAAAGCCGGCGTGCTGCGAGTCGGCGTGGTCAACAACCCGCCTTGGCTGGTGCAGAACACCAGCGGTTCCGGGGAGCCGTGGATGGGGTCGTCGTGGTTGCTGGGCAAGGAGTTCGCGCGTCTGCTGGATGTGAAGATCGTGCCCGTGCAGGTCAGCCATGAAACCAAGGTGCCTGCGCTGATTGCCAACCAGATGGACATCATGATCGGTCCGCTGAACCAGAACGCCGAGCGCGCCAAGATCATCGACTTCGTCACCTTCTCCAACACCAGCGTCTGCATGTTCGGGCTGGCGTCCAACCCCAAGTTCACCAACGCCACCAAGGTTGAAGACTTCAACCAGCCGGGCATCACGATGGCCTACTTCTCCGGTGCGGGTGAAGAGCCGCTGGTACTGCAGAACTTTCCCAACGCCAAGCTGCGCGGGGTGACGAATTCCGGCTCGGTCGCGCCGATTGAAGAAGTGCTGGCTGGCCGGTCCGACGTGGCGCCGCTGAACCGCATGCTGTGGCCCAACATCAGCAAGAAGGTCAAAGGGCTGGCGGTGTTCCCCAAAGAAAACGACTGCCAGGACAGCAAGATCTTTGCGATCGACGCGGGCATGGGCGTCGCCAAGGACCAAGCGGTCTATCTGGACTGGCTGCGCAAGGTGGAAGCGCGCATGCATCCACAGCTGGCCGCCGAAGAAGTGCGCATGACCCAAACGCTGAAGTGAGGCACGCATCATGTTGAACTGCGCCATTCATGGGGCCCAGGACCTGCGCCTGGACGAACAAGCGCCCGAGCCGCTGGGGCCGACGCAGGTGCGCGTCGGTGTCAAGGCTGTGGGCATCTGCGGGTCGGATCTGCATTATTACCGTCACGGCAGAGTGGGCGACTTTGTCATTCGCGAGCCGCTGACGCCGGGCCATGAGGCCTCGGGTCAGGTGCTTGAAGTGGGCGCGGCTGTTACCGCCGTCAAGCCGGGCGACCGCGTGGCACTCGACCCGGCGCGCACCTGCGGCATCTGCCGCTATTGCCGACAAGGTGATTCCAATCACTGCGAAGCGGTGCATTTTTTCGGCAGCGCCAGCCGCTATCCGCACATGCAGGGCGCGATGCGCGAACAGGTGGTGGTGCAAGAAAAGCAATGCCTGCCGGTGCCGGACAGCCTGTCGTTTGAACTGGCAGCCTTTGGCGAACCGCTGGCGGTCGCCTTGCACGCAGTGCGCAGCGCGGGTTCGTTGCTGGGCAAGACCGTCATGGTGGTGGGGGCGGGTCCGATAGGCGCGCTGATTCTGATGGCCGCGCGGCTGGCCGGCGCCAGTCAGGTGATTGTGGTGGACATCGTGGACCAGACGCTGGCCACGTGCGCCCGAGTGGGGGCAACGCGCACCATCAATGCCGCCACCGACCCCGGCGCCATCGATGCGTTGGCGGCGGGCAAGGGCACAGTCGATGTGTGCTTTGAGGCGTCTGGCAATTACGCTGGGCTGGCCAACTGCATCCGGGCGGCGCGTCCGCGCGGTGTCGTCGTCACGGTGGGCACGCTGAACGGCAGCAGCGAGCAATGCCCCTTTAACCAGATCATGGTCAAGAGCTTGTCCGTGATTGGCAGCTTCCGCTTTGTGGACGAATACGCCTGGGCCGTGGACTACCTGAGCCGCGGCCTGCTCGATGTATCGCCGCTGCTGACCGCGGCGGTGCCGGTGCAGAACGTGCATGACGCGTTTGCACTGGCGGCGGATCGCCATCAGGCCATGAAAGTCATGGTGACGTTCTGAACCGCCGGCCGTTGTCCGCGCGCTAGTTTCACGGAGATCCTATGGATTTCGATTTTTCCCCGATTGTCGAGAACTGGCGATTCTTCGCCGGTGGCCTGGGCATCACCGTGGCACTCAGCGCTGTGACCGCGCTGTCCAGCATTGTGCTGGGCTTGGTGATCGCGTTATTGCGCCTGTATGGACCGCGTTGGCTGCGCGTGTTGCTGGTGTTCTACATCGACAGCATGCGCGCAATTCCCGTTCTGGTCGTGCTGGTCTGGATCTATTTCGCCTTCCCGCTGATGGCGGGCGTGACTTTTGCGCCGTTCTGGGCCGCTCTGGTAGCGCTGACCTTGCACATAGCAGCCTATTCGGCCGAGGTGATACGCGCCGGTATTGAATCGGTGCGCCCGGGTCAGATGCGTGCTGGCCTGGCGCTGGGCATGTCGCGCGCCCAGGCGTTGCGCAAGATCATTCTGCCGCAAGCCACCATCCGCATGTTGCCGGCGTTTGGGTCAGTGTTGACGGTAGCGATCAAGGACACCGCTATCGCCACGGTGATTGCGGTGCCGGAGCTGATGCACAAAGCCGAGACCATCGCTGGCCAAAGCTACCGGCCCATTGAAGTCTTTACCGCGGTGATCGTTGCGTACTTCGTGATTCTGTTCCCGGTCACGCGCGGCGTGGACCGGCTGTATCAACGCTACGCACATCTGGGGCGCTCATGAATCTGGACTGGGGAATTATCTGGGACTCGCGCCAGGTCCTGCTGCAAGGCGCAGCCATGACCATCATGCTGACAGTCGTGACCATGGCTTTGGCGGTGCCTGGTGGGATCGTGCTGGCGCTGATGCGTCTGTCATCGAACCGGCTGGCCAATGGCATTGCTGTTGCCATCGTGGAGTTCTTCCGCAACTTGCCGCTGATTCTGGTGATCTATTGGGCGTTCTATGTGATGCCCATGGCGCTGGATGTGCAGTTTTCGGCGGTGACGACAGCGCTGGTGGCACTCGTGCTGAATGTGTCGGCCTACAACTCAGAGACCTTTCGCGCCGGCATCAATTCGATTCGCAAGGGGCAGATGGAGGCCGCGCTGGCAATGGGCATGTCGCGTCGCCAAGCCATGTTCAAGGTGCTGATTCCGCAAGCCGCGCGCCGCATTCTGCCGGTGCTGGCCAGTACCTGGATTTCGCTGTTCAAAGACACGTCACTGGTATCGGTGATTGCGGTCAGTGAACTGGCCTATGCATCCATGCAGGTGCGCGCGCAGACCTTCCGCGTGCTGGAAATGCTGACCGCGATGGCGGTGATCTATTGGTTGATGGGTTATCCCCAAGCCAAGCTGGTCGATTGGATCCATCGCAAATACGGAGTCAAAGAATGAACGACATGATCCTGGAACAAGAAGCCGTTGCGGCAGCCGATGCTGCGGCAGCATCGGTCCAGCGCAAGGGGGCGGATCAGCCGCCCGTGCTGGTCTATGAACACGTACGCAAGGTCTATGGCGATTTTGTGGCGTTAAACGACGTGTCTTTGCAAGTGAACAAGGGCGAGGTGATGTGTCTGATCGGGCCGTCCGGCTCGGGCAAGTCCACGCTCTTGCGTTGCACCAACGCGCTGGAAAAGCTGGATGGCGGCAAAGTCTCGCTGGACGGCGTGGCGCTGCCGGAGGCTGAGTCGGAAGTGCGCAAGGTACGCCAGCGCATGGGCATGGTGTTCCAGAGCTTTGAACTGTTTCCGCACAAGTCCGCGCTGGACAACGTGGCGATGGGACCGATCACCGTGCTGGGCATGACGCAAGAGGCAGCGCGCGCCCGGGCGATGGCGCTGCTTGAAAAGGTAGGCCTGGCCACGAAGGCGGCAAACTTTCCGGCCAATCTGTCCGGAGGGCAGCAGCAGCGCGTGGCGATTGCGCGTGCCTTGGCCATGGAACCCGAAGTGATGTTGTTCGATGAACCGACGTCGGCGCTGGACCCTGAAACCGTGGGCGAAGTGCTGAACGTCATGAAGAAGCTGGCGCAAGAAGGCATGACGATGATTGTCGTAACGCACGAAATGAGCTTTGCGCGGCGGGTGGCCAATTGGGTGGTGGTGTTTGAAAACGGCGCCATCCTGGAGCAAGGTCCGCCCACGCAGATTTTCGACAACCCGCAGGTCGCCCGTACCAGAGACTTCCTTAGCCATTTGGGCTGGGAAGGCTAGGGCGGCGCGAGTCTTCTTATTGTGTGAACAGGCCCAGAGCCTTTCCCGTTTCCTCGGAACCTATGATGAAAATTACGAACGCACGCGTGATTGTTTGTTCGCCGGGCCGCAACTTTGTGACCCTGAAGATCGAAACCGACCAGGGCCTGACCGGTATTGGCGACGCCACGTTGAACGGGCGCGAACTGGCCGTGGCGGCCTATCTGACCGAACATGTCATTCCCTGCCTGATCGGGCGCGACGCGCATCAGATCGAAGACATCTGGCAGTACCTGTACAAAGGCGCCTACTGGCGGCGCGGGCCGGTCACCATGACCGCGATCGCCGCGGTGGATACAGCGCTGTGGGATTTGAAGGCCAAGGCGGCCGGGCTGCCGCTGTACCAGCTGCTGGGCGGCAAGAGCCGTAGCGGCGTGATGGTCTATGGTCACGCCAATGGATCGGACATCGAGCACACGGTGGACGAAGTGCTGCGCTATGCAGACATGGGCTATCGCGCCATTCGTGCGCAAAGCGGCGTGCCCGGACTGGACAAGGTCTATGGCGTGGGCCGGGGCAATTTGTTCTATGAACCCGCGGATGCCGATCTGCCCAGCGAGCACGACTGGTCCACCGAGAAGTACTTGCGCCATGCGCCCAAACTGTTTGAGCGCATCCGTGAAAAGCTGGGTTTTGATCACCATCTGCTGCATGACGTACACCATCGATTGACGCCCATCGAGGCCGGCCGGCTGGGCAAGTCGCTGGAGCCCTACAACCTGTTCTGGATGGAAGACGCCACGCCTGCTGAAAACCAGGACGCCTTCCGTTTGATCCGTCAGCACACCACCACGCCTTTGGCCGTAGGTGAAATCTTCAATTCCATTTGGGATTGCAAGGACCTGGTCCAGAACCAGCTGATTGATTACATCCGCACAACCGTCGTCCACGCAGGCGGCATCACGCATTTGCGCCGCATCGCCGATCTGGCCTCGTTGTATCAGGTGCGTACCGGATGCCATGGCGCGACCGATCTGTCACCGGTCTGCATGGGGGCCGCGCTGCATTTTGACTTGTGGGTGCCCAATTTTGGCATTCAGGAATACATGCGCCACACGGATGAGACCGATGCCGTCTTCCCGCATTCGTACACGTTTGATCAGGGCATGCTGTATCCGGGCGATGTGCCCGGTCACGGGGTGGATATCGACGAAAAGCTGGCGGCCAAGTATCCGTACAAGCGCGCCTATTTGCCGGTGAACCGCTTGCAACAGGACGGCACGTTATGGAATTGGTAGCCGCGCCGCCGCCGCATCCCGCCGCACGGCTGCACCCCGCCCGCCTGGACGCGCTGGCGCAGGGCGTTGCACGTCCCGCATACGTGCGCGGCGCACTGCGCGCGGGCATTGTGCATCTGGGCTTGGGCGCGTTTGCACGCGCTCATCTGGCGGCAGTGAATGAAGCCGCGCTGCATGCGGGCGCGGATCGGGGCTGGGGCATCTGCGGTGTGTCGCTGCGCCAGACCGATACGCGTGACGCGTTGGCGCCGCAAGACGGCTTGTATACCTTGGCGCTGAGAAGCGCCAACGCAGCCGGTCAAGCGGAACAGCAGGCGGCGGTGATTGGCTGCCTGCTGGAAACGCTGGTCGCGCCCGAGGACCCGCAGGCCGTGCTTGACCGCATCGCAAATGCGGATACGCGCATCGTCAGCGTTACCGTCACAGAGAAAGGTTATTGCCATGATCCGGCCACCGGGCAGTTGAACCTGGGGCATCCAGATATCGTGCATGACCTGTCGCAACCGGCCGCACCCCGCAGCACCATCGGTTTTCTGGTGTGGGGGCTGCAACGGCGGCGGGCGGCGGGGCTGGGTCCCGTCACGCTGTTGTCGCTCGACAATCTGCCCAGCAATGGTCATCTGCTGCGGGGCATGGTGTTGGCCTTCGCTGGGCAAGTCGATGGGGGGCTGGCGGCGTGGATCGCCTCGTCATGCGCCTTTCCTTGTTCGATGGTGGACCGGATCGTTCCGCGCACAACAGACGAAGACCGGAGTTGTGTTGAAGCGGCCATCGGTTTGCGAGACGCTTGGCCCGTGTTGGCAGAACCCTATCTGGAATGGGTGATTGAAGATCAGTTCGCCGCCGGCCGCCCTGACTGGACGGTGGGGGGCGCCCGATTCGTGGACCAGGCCGCACCCTTTGAAACGCTGAAGCTGCGCATGGTCAATGGCGCGCATTCCGCGCTGGCCTATTTGTCGGTCATGGCGGGCTGGAGCACCGTGGATCAGGCGGTGTCGCAGCCTGCGTTAAGACGCTATCTGGCCGAGTTGATGCGCGACGAGATTGTGCCGACCTTGCCCGCTTTGCCTGGGTTGGACCTTGCGCAATACCAAGCGCGGCTGTTGCAGCGTTATGCC
The DNA here is from genome assembly GCF_030864005.1 of Achromobacter seleniivolatilans. Taxonomy (NCBI): domain Bacteria; kingdom Pseudomonadati; phylum Pseudomonadota; class Betaproteobacteria; order Burkholderiales; family Alcaligenaceae; genus Achromobacter; species Achromobacter seleniivolatilans. Next base: position 4,300,838 of record NZ_CP132976.1, on the reverse strand, counting down.
AATCCGGCGCTAAAGCACCAGACCCGGCAGATCGCGATGGATGGTTCGCAGAAGATGCCGCAACGACTGTTGGATACGGTGCGGGCGCGTTTGGCCGCGGATCAGCCGATTCCTGGATTGGCGTTGGCTGTTGCGGGCTGGCTGCATTTCTTGCGTGGTGTGGATCAAGCCGGCCGCCGCTACGACATCCAGGACCCGATGGCCGATACGCTGGCGCGCCAGTACCTCTTGGCAGAGCAGGCAGCGGCGCAGGCGGACGAGCAAGCCAAAGAGCAGGCAGGAGAACAGGCAGGAGAACAGGCGGGCAAGGGACCGGCGGCCATGCTGGCCTGGGCCACATCGCTGACCGGGCTGGCTTCCGTCTTCGGCGATCTGGGCCAGGACCCGCGTTTTGTGCGGGCCGTGGCGCAGGCGGCGCAATCTCTGCGCAGCCAGGGAGTGGCCGGCGCATTGGCCGCGCTGGCCCCGTCGAAAGTGGGCTGAATCAGCCGGGCTTCTTCACCACGATCGTTGCCGTGTCGCTGGTGAAGGAGCTGTCTTCTTGTACGTCGAAATGCGCGCGCACCACGTCCGGCGCGATGCCGAACATGTGGCGCAGCCCGGCCACCAGCGTGTCGGGCGTGCGCATGCGAGTGACCCAGGTCTGGAATTCCAGCGGCAGGCGGCGCGGGACCAGGCCTTGCAGCGTGAAACCGGCTTCGGTCAGCATGCGAGTCCACTCGGCCACGGAATAGTCGCGCACGTGCGAGGTGTCGCGCAGCACTTCAATGGTTTGCAACCAGGTGTCCAGCAACGGTTCGCCCGGCGACACCACATCGGCGAATACCGCAATGCCGCCCGGCTTGAGCACGCGGAAGGCTTCGCGCAGGCCGCGTCCGGCGTCCTGCCAGTGGTGCGTGGAATAACGCGACATCACCAGATCAAACTCGCCGTCAGCGAAGGGCAGGTATTCAGCCTTGCCCTGACAGGTCGCCAGGTTCGCCAAGCCGCGCTTGGCGGCTTCGCCTGCCACCACGTCCAGCATCTGTTGCGACAGATCGTAGGCGGTGACGTGCTTGACCTCGGGCGCCACGTGAAAGCTCACGTGACCGCCGCCACAGCCCAGGTCCAGTACGCGTGCGTCAGGATGCTGGCGGGCGATGCCGGCCATTTGCAGCAGGTCTTCGCCTTGGGCGTGAACGGCGCTGGTCAGGTAGGCGGTGGCGCGAGGGCTGAACTGGCGGTCCACAGCGGCGTCATGGGTGCTGGCGGTCATGAAAATCCTTTGAAGGGGAAAGCGGAAAGTAAGGGCGCAGGCGCTAAGATAGGCGCGTCCGTATACACGTACAAGTCCATTGCTTATCCTGGTATGACTACTTCCCCCCTTAGTGCCGCCACCAGCCAAGACGGTTCGCCCTTGCGTCGTCAGGCCTTGGGCGAATTCGTGCGCAGCGCCCGTTCCCGCATCACGCCTCAAATGGCGGGTCTGCCCGAAGGCATGAGGCGTCGCACGCCCGGCTTGCGGCGTGAAGAAGTCGCGCAGCTTTGCGGCATCAGCGTTACTTGGTACACCTGGATCGAGCAGGGGCGCGAGGTCTCGGTATCGCCATCGGTCTGGTCGCGCATTGCGGGGGTGTTGCAACTGGCGCGCGCCGAGCGCGCCTATCTGTTTGACCTGGCCGACTGCGCCGATCCCCAGCACGCCCGGGACGACGGCGGCGGCACGCCGGGGCCTTTGCAGGAATGCGTCAATGCGATCAATGCGCCAGCTTACGTGCTGGACCGCGCGTGGAACGTGCTGGCGTACAACGAGCCGCTGCGCGATCTCTTTGATGACTGGCCCACGCGTGATCCGGAACCGAATTTGCTGCGCTACATCTTCCTGGACGATGCCGCCCGCGAGCTGGTGGTGGATTGGGACCAGCGCGCGCGCCGCGTGGTGGCGGAGTTTCGCGCCGACGCAGGCGCGCATCTGGACGAGTCCGGGGTGCTGGCATTGCTGGATAGCTTGAGCCGGCAAAGCCCGGTGTTTGCGCATTGGTGGACGCGCCACGCCGTGGTGGAGCGCGAAGGGGGGCTGCGGGAATTCCAGCACCCCCGTGACGGCAAGCTGGCCTTTCAGCAGATCACGTTCCGGTTGGCAACGCACCCGGACTTGAAGCTTGTGATGCTGTTGAGCGGCGGCCAGCAGACGCCGGTCTAGGGCGAAGGCCCTGGCGCGTCAGGTTTTGCTCGTGGTGAACAGACTGTTCTGCATGCCGGCGTCCACCAGCCCTTGCAGCAGCTTCTTGACGGGCGCGGGCAGCGCCATCGATTCCAGCTTGTCCGCTGGCACCCAACGTTCAGGCAGCGCCGATTCACGCAGGCTGACTGCGCGCACGGGTACAAGCCATGGGCGGATATGCAGCCGGTAGTGCGTGAAGGTATGGGCGAAGGCAGCCAGTTCATAACGCTGCTCGGGCTCCAGGCCCAACGCGCGCGACGCGCTGTCAGGATCATCCGCCACGTCAAATTCCGGCAGGCTCCACAGCCCGCCCCAGATGCCGGGTTCAGGCCGTTGCTGCAACAGAAAAGATCCTTCGTGTTGCAGCACCAACATACAGGTTTCGCGTTCCGGAATGGCCTTGCGCACTTTGCGCGTCGGCAGTTCTGCCTGACGGCCGTCACGGCGGGCGATACAACTGTCAGCCATGGGACACCTGTCGCAGGCGGGTTTTCCGCGTGTGCACAGCGTGGCGCCCAGGTCCATCAACCCTTGCGTGTAGGACGCCATGTCCAGACCGGGCGCGGCCTCGACCTGCGCTTCCGCCAACGCCCACAAACGCTGCTCGACTTCGCGTTTGGACGGATCGCCAGCAATGCCAAAGTGCCGCGTGAATACGCGTTTGACGTTGCCGTCCAGAATGGGTGAGCGCTCGCCATAGGCGAACGCCGCAATGGCGGCGGCGGTCGACCGGCCGATGCCGGGCAGGGTGGTGATGGCTTCGGCGGTTGGCGGGAAGCGGCCGTTCCAGTCGCGCATGATTTCCACTGCGCAACGATGCAGGTTGCGGGCGCGGGCGTAATAACCCAGTCCGGCCCAATACGGCATCACGTCTTCCTGGTCAGCTGCGCCAAGCGCCGCCACGTCTGGAAAGCGTTGAAGAAAGCGCTCGTAATACGGGATCACGGTGGCGACTTGGGTTTGCTGCAACATGATCTCGGACAACCAGATCCGATACGGGTCGCGCGTGTTTTGCCAGGGGAGATCGTGGCGGCCATGCTGGCGCTGCCAGGCGACGATACGAGGGGCGAAGTCCATGACGGCAATTATCGCATCGCCCTATTGCCGGGGGTGGGGCGACCGGTTACAACCGGAAGAATCAGAAGCGCAAACGCGCCAGAACTTCACTTTCACGGCCCTTGTTGGCCCGCGTGTACGTTTGATGAGCGATACGCGACGCTGGTGGGGGCATCCAGGATCTTGGAGTAGACATGAATGCCCCCCTCTCGCCCGCCATTCGCGCGGCGCTTGAATCCGTCCAGCTGGACGACAAATACACCTTGGATTCTGGCCGCGCCTGGATGAGCGGTATCCACGCCCTGGTCCGCCTGCCCATGATGCAGCGTGTGCGGGATGCGCGGGCAGGGCTGAATACGGCGGGATTTGTGTCCGGCTATCGCGGTTCGCCGTTGGGCGGCGTGGACCAGAACATGTGGAAAGCGGCCAAGCACCTGAAGGCCCATCACGTTGAGTTCCAGCCGGGTATCAACGAAGATCTGGCGGCCACGGCGGTGTGGGGTTCGCAGCAGGTCAATCTGTTTCCGGGGGCCAAGTACGACGGCGTCTTTGGCATGTGGTACGGCAAAGGCCCCGGCGTAGACCGTTGCGGCGACGTGTTCAAGCATGCCAATGCGGCGGGCACGGCGCGCCATGGCGGCGTGCTGGTCGTGGCGGGTGATGATCACCCGGCCAAATCGTCGACGTTGCCGCATCAGAGCGACCATATTCTGAAGGCCTGTATGATCCCGGCGCTGTTTCCGTCCAGCGTCCAGGAAGTGCTGGACTTCGGCCTGCATGGCTGGGCGATGAGCCGCTATGCCGGCGTGTGGGTCGGCATGAAATGTATTACCGATATCGTCGAGGTCTCGGCGTCGGTGGACGTGGACCCGCACCGCGTGCAGATCCTGTTGCCCGAAGACTTCGTGCTGCCCGCCGATGGCCTGAACATCCGCTTGCCGGACACGCCGCTGCAACAAGAGGCGCGCCTGTTGGACTACAAGCTTTACGCCGCGTTGGCCTATGTGCGCGCCAACAAGCTGAATCGTGAGCTGTGGCATGTGCCGCAGCGCGATGCGCGCTTCGGCATCATGACGTCCGGCAAGGCCTATCTGGATACGCGCCAGGCGCTGTCAGACCTGGGCCTGTCCGAAGCCGTCTGCCAGCGCATCGGGCTGCGCTTGTTCAAAGTGGGCATGGTCTGGCCGCTTGAGTCCACCGGCATGCAGCACTTTGCCGAAGGGCTGGACGAAATTCTGGTGGTCGAGGAAAAGCGCCAGGTACTGGAATACCAGCTAAAGGAAGAGCTGTTCAGCTGGATCGGCAGCGGCAAGAAGATTCCGCGCGTGGCCGGAAAGTTCGACGACAAGGACGGCGGTGAATGGTCGGTGCCGCAAGGCAATTGGCTGCTGCCGGCGCATTACGAGTTTTCGCCCGCGATCGTGGCGCGAGCAATCGCGGCGCGGCTGCTGCGATTTGAACTGCCCGAAGATGTGCGCGCCGGCATCGAATCCCATCTGGCGTTCATACGCGAGCGCGAACAGGCGCTGGCGCGTCCGCGCATCGTCGAAGACCGCAAGCCCTGGTTCTGTTCGGGTTGTCCGCACAATACCTCTACGCGTTTGCCTGAAGGCTCGCGCGGCATGGCGGGCATCGGCTGCCACTATATGGTGACGTGGATGGGCCGCAATACGCAGGTCTACACGCAGATGGGCGGCGAAGGCGTGCCGTGGGTGGGCCAGGCGCCGTTCACGGAAGAGAAACACGTTTTCGCCAATCTGGGGGACGGCACCTATTTCCATTCGGGTCTGCTGGCAATCCGCGCCGCAGTCGCGGCCAAGGTGCCAATCACTTACAAGATCCTGTTCAATGACGCCGTCGCGATGACGGGCGGACAACCGGTGGACGGTCCCATCAGCGTGCCAATGATCAGCCGGCAGATGGCTGCCGAAGGCATCGAGAAAATTGTTGTGGTCACTGACGACCCCGATAAGTACAAGTTCGTCACCGACCTTGCGCCGGGCGTGCCGGTCAAGCATCGCGACGAGCTGGATGCCGTGATGCGCGAATTGCGCGAGTATCCGGCCGCGTCGGTGCTGATCTACGATCAGACCTGCGCTACCGAGAAGCGCCGCCGCCGCAAGCGCAATGCGTATCCCGATCCCGCGCGCCGCGTCATCATCAATGAGCGCGTGTGCGAAGGCTGCGGTGATTGTTCGCAGAAATCGCATTGCCTGTCGGTGGAACCCTTGGAGACGGAACTCGGCCGCAAACGCACGATCAACCAATCCAGCTGCAACAAGGATTTTTCCTGTCTGAAGGGCTTTTGCCCCAGCTTTGTGACGGTGGAAGGCGGCAAGCTGAGAAAGCCGCAAGCGTTGTCGCATACGGGTGTCATCGACGAAGGCGTGCCGCATCCGCGTGTGCCGGGCCTGGATCAGTCCTACGGAGTTTTCATCGCGGGTGTGGGCGGAACCGGTGTCGTCACCATCGGCCAGTTGTTGGGGATGGCAGCGCACCTGGAGGGCAAGGGCTGTTCGGTGCTGGACATGGCGGGTCTGGCCCAAAAGGGCGGCGCCGTGTATTCGCACGTGGTGCTTGCGGCCACGCCAGACCACCTGATGAATACGCGGGTCGCCATGGGCGAGGCCGATCTGCTGCTGGCAGGCGATTTGGTTGTGGCGACCAGCGCCGACGCCATGGCTCGCTTGCGCCCAGGGCGCACGCGCGCGCTGTTGAATACCGACACCGCACCCACCGCAGCCTTCGTCAGCAATCCTGATTGGACACTGCCGGGCGCCAATCTGACGGCGGACCTGCAAGCTGCATGCGGCAAAGATAATCTGAATACGGTCGATGCGTCAGCGATCGCTGTCGGCTTGCTGGGCGACGCCATCTATTCCAATCCGCTGATGATGGGTTATGCCTACCAGAAAGGCTGGATTCCTTTGTCGCAAGACGCGCTGTTGCGCGCCATCGAGTTGAATGGCCAGCAAGTGCCAAACAATCTGGCGGCTTTTGCCTGGGGCCGGCGCGCCGCGCACGATATGGCCGATGTGGCGCGTTTGCTTGCGAATGGCGGCGTGCCGCTGGCGCCGCGTGAAGACATCATCGAGATCAAACGCCCGCGTACGGCCAGCCCCGTGACGGAATTGAAAAAGCCCGCAGGTGAATTGGCGCAGATCGTCGCGGTGCGCAAGGCATTCCTTGCGCAGTACCAAGACGCGGCCTACGCCAAGCAGTACACCGATCTGGTGGATAAGGTGGCCCATGCCGAACACGAGACGACGGGCACCCATCGGTTGGCGATAGCCGTGGCGCGCTATTACTTCAAGCTGATGGCCTACAAAGATGAATACGAAGTTGCGCGCTTGTATTCGGATGGCGAGTTCGTCAAGCGCGTCGGCGCTCAGTTCGAAGGCGACTGGAAACTGCAATTTCATCTGGCGCCGCCGCTGTTCGCGCGGCGAGACAAAGACGGGCATTTGATCAAGCGCAGCTACGGGCAAGGGATGCTGAGGGTGTTCCGTCTGCTGGCGAAATGCCGCCGGGTGCGCGGGACCAGGCTGGATCTGTTTGGATACACCGCAGAGCGCCGTGCGGAACGCGCGTTGATACAGGAGTACCGGGAAACGCTGACCGCAATTCTGTCAAAGCTGAACCGTGGCAATCTGGATCGTGCCGTGGCGCTGGCGAGTGTGCCGGAGGAGATCCGGGGTTATGGACACGTGAAGGCAGCGGCGATGGAACGTGCGGCTGTACGGCGCGAAGAGCTGTTGAAGGAGTTCACGGCCCGGGTCGTGGCGATTGGAGTCAGGGCGGCGTGAGGTTCGCGGCTTCGGTGTATTGATGAGGGGCGGTGCGTTCCTTACCAGGCACGCACCGCTTCACGCAGAAATCTACTTCGGCGCGCCTGCCGCCCAGCCCTTCGACAATTCCACTGCCTGCCGCCACCGTTTCATCCGGGCGGTTCGCACGGATTCCGGCCAGGTCGGCTCAAATGTGCGTTCCGCCTGCCATTTGGACGCAAACTCGTCCAGGCCTGACCAGAACCCGACGGCCAGCCCGGCCAGACCCGCGGCGCCCAGCGCCGTCGATTCAGACACGCGGGGGCGTACCACCGGCACGCCGAGCAGGTCGGCCTGCATTTGCATCAGCAGGTCATTGCGGGCCGCGCCGCCATCGACACGCAGCTCGGTCAAAGCGATGCCGCTGTCGCCGTTCATGCACGTCAGCAGTTCGGCGCTTTGCAGGGCAATGGCTTCCAGGGTGGCGCGCGCGATGTGGGCGCGGGTGGTGCCGCGCGTCAGGCCCACCAGTGTGCCGCGAGCATAGGGGTCCCAGTGCGGCGCGCCCAGGCCCGCAAAAGCGGGGACCATGAAGACGTCGTCCGTGTCGGAAACGCTGGCAGCCAGGGATTCGATCTCTTCTGAGCGCTGGATGATGCCCAGGCCGTCACGCAGCCATTGGACGGCCGCGCCGGCCACGAAGACGCCGCCTTCCAGCATATACGTGGGCTGCCAGCTGCCGCCGCTGGTTTGGGGCAGGCCCCAGCCAACGGTGGACAGCAGATGATTCTGCGATTGCACAGGCTTGTCGCCCACGTTCATCAGCATGAAGCAGCCGGTGCCGTAGGTGTTCTTTGCCATGCCGGGCGTGAAACACGCCTGGCCGAACGTGGCTGCCTGCTGGTCGCCCGCCACGCCTGCGATCGGGATGGAGCCGCCCAGCCATTCGGGCAGTGCGGTGCCCACCACCGCGCTGCTGGGGGCGATCTGCGGCAACACGCTGCGGGGAATCTTCAGCAGATCCAGGATCTCGTCGTTCCAGCCCTGAGTGTGCAGGTCAAACAGCATCGTGCGTGACGCATTGCTGGGGTCCGTGCTGTGTACGGCGCCGCCAGTCAGTTGCCAGATCAGCCAGGTATCTACGGTGCCGAAAGCCAGTTCGCCGCGATCGGCCATCTGGCGCGCGCCGGGTACGTGATCCAGCAGCCAGGCCAGCTTTGTGCCTGAAAAATAGGCGTCCAGCACCAGGCCGGTTCGCGATTGCAGAAAGTCGGCGTGACCGTCTTGCCGCAGCTGATCGCACATAGGGGCGGTACGGCGGTCTTGCCAGACGATGGCGCGCGCCAGCGGGCGGCCAGTGGCGCGTTCCCAGATCAGCGTGGTCTCGCGCTGATTGGTGATGCCGATAGCTGCTACGTCGGCGGCGGTAGCCGCGGCGTTGCGCAGGGCTTCACGCGCCACGTCCAATTGGCTGTGCCAGATTTCGCTGGCATCGTGCTCCACCCAGCCCGGGCGCGGATAGTGCTGGCGGAATTCTCGTTGACCAACGCCGCGCACTACGCCCGCACGATCAAATACGATGGCTCGGGAGCTGGTCGTGCCCTGGTCCAGGGCTAGGACAAATTCATTCGTCGTCACTTTGTTTGGCGCCGTTCAGGTGTGCCCCGGCTTGTGGCTCAAGGCGTCTAAAGGAGAAGGTCGAGGCCATGCACAGCAGGCCGACGACGATGAAGCCGGCGACGACGTCGCGGATGGCCAGCGTCTCGGCGCCGCGCAGTGTCATGCTGACGTTCAGCGTAACCGCGGCCACTCCCACGCCAAGGCTGATGCCCAGCTGTTGCGCCATCGCGGCGAAACTGCTGGCGCGGCTCATCTTGCCGGGGGGAATGTCGGCATAGGTTAGCGTATTTACCCCGGTGAACTGCAACGAGCGGAAGAACCCGCCGACCAGCAGAATGGCGATCAGCAACCACACCGGCGTCGTCGGGGTAAAGGTGGCGCACACCATGATGAAGATGCCGGTCAAGAGCGCATTCACGGTCAGCACGCGGCGAAAGCCGAAATGCCGGACGATGGGCGTGGCCACGAATTTCATCAGCAGCGCGCCCGCGGCGCTGGCAAAGGTGATCAGCCCGGCGGAAAACGGCGACAACCCAAAACCCACTTGCAGCAGCATGGCCAGCAGGAACGGCGTGGCGCCCACGGCAAAGCGGCACAGGTTGCCGCCCAGCGTTGAAATAGCGAAGGTGGGGATGCGCATCAGCGACAGGTCGATGATGGGGTGCTCAACGCGGCGCGCGTGCCAGGCGTACAGAAATCCGCAGCCGGCGCCCAAGGCGATCAGGCCGAGCAGCATGGGCAGCGGCATGATGTCCCGGCCAATGGCCTCAAAGCCGCTTACCAGCGCCGCCAGACAGACGGCACTCAGCAGAAAACCCAGCCAGTCCAGGCGCGGGGCGGATTCTTCGCGGATCTCGGCCACGTAGCGCAGCACCAGCGCGATTCCCAGGATGCCGATGGGAATGTTGATCAGAAAGATCCAGTGCCATGACATATAGGTGACCATGAAGCCGCCCAGCGGCGGACCGATCACCGGCCCCAGCAGCGCCGGGATGGACAGAAAAGACATGGCTTTCAGCAAATCCTGCTTGGGCACCGTGCGCAGCAGGATGATCCGCCCGACGGGCACCATCATGGCCCCGGCCATCCCCTGGATGATCCGGGCGGCAACCAGCTGGGGAAGGTCCTGCGAAAGGGCGCAAGCGATGGAACTGAGCGTGAACAGGCCGATGGCGGCGACAAACACGCGCCGGGCGCCGTAGCGGTCGGCTGCCCAGCCGCTAACGGGCACGAAGACGGCCACGGACAGCAGATAGGACGTAATGGCAACGTTCAGGCGGACGGGAGTGGAACCCAGGGCCCGGGCCATGGCGGGCAGGGCGGTGGCCACGACGGTGGCGTCCAGCATCTGCATGAATAGAGCACACCCCACAATGAAGGGGATCATGCGCGCCGCTCGCAGCGCGTCCGGATTTTGGGGCGGAGCGGGATTGGCTGCTATTGCGGATTCGGCTGACATGGCGGAGGGGGGCGTTGGGTGCCGGACGATTGTAACGCCGGGGTGTGGGCCAGCGTGAAGTAAACTCCCGAGATCCGCAACCTATTGAAATTGGTGCCATGGCAACCAACTACGAATCCGAGATCACCCTTTTCTTGAAAGACTTCAAGCAATCGCACCCTGGCACTGAAGAACGCCAGCGCGAAGGCCGTGCTCGTCTTTGGGACAAACCGCAAGACTCGGAACTGCTGGAAGGCTTCCGCGCGGCCCGCGTGCCGCAAAAACCCTACGTGTATTCGGCAGACTGATCGCATTGCGGCAGATATGGCCCAAAAACCTTCAGTTCCTGGCGAGGCTCTGGCCAAGCTAGTGGAACCGTCTGTGGACAGCACGCCCGACACGGTCGATACCGTGGCGTTCGCGCGCCTTTATGGCGAGCCGCTGTTCCAGATGCCGACGGATCTGTACATTCCGCCGGACGCGCTCGAAATTTTCCTGGAAGCGTTTGAAGGGCCGCTGGATCTGCTGCTGTACCTGATCCGCAAGCAAAACTTCAACGTGCTGGACATCCCCATGGCGGATGTCACGCGGCAGTATCTGTCCTACGTGGACCAGATACGCATCGTCAATCTGGAACTGGCCGCCGAATATCTGCTGATGGCGGCCATGCTGATCGAGATCAAGTCGCGCATGTTGCTGCCGGTCAAGAAGACCGACACCGGCGAAGAGGCCGAAGATCCCCGCGCTGAACTGGTCCGCCGTCTGCTTGAGTACGAGCAGATGAAGCTGGCCGCCCAGAAGCTGGACAAGATGCCGCAACTGGGCCGTGACTTCGTCAGTAGCCAGGCGGTCGCCGAGCTGAGCGTCGAGCGCGCGATGCCCGAAGTCAACGTGGATGATCTGCGCCTGGCGTGGGCAGACATCATGAAGCGGGCCAAGCTTAATCAACACCACCACATCACGCGCGAACAGCTGTCTGTGCGCGATCACATGACGCATATTCTGCGGCGTCTGAACGATGTGCGTTTCATCGAATTCGGCGACCTGTTCATGGAGCGCGTCCGAGAAGGCGCGCCTGCGGCCGTGGTTGTCGTGCATTTCATCGCTATGCTGGAACTGGCCCGCGAATCGCTGCTGGAGATCACGCAGGCGGAGCCTTATGCGCCCATTTATGTGCGCCTGGCCTATACCAGCGTAGCGGCGGCCGCGGCCTGATCCTGACCGGGCTGCCCCCAACCCCGGAGACTCCCCTTGAAAGTCGTACACACCATCCAGGAATTGCGCGATCACCTGCGCGGACAGAATCGCGTGTCGTTCGTGCCCACGATGGGCAACCTGCACGAAGGACACTTGTCCCTGATGAAGCTGGCGCGTCAGCATGGCGACCCCGTGGTGGCCAGCATTTTTGTGAACCGCCTGCAATTCGGTCCCAACGAGGACTTCGACCAGTATCCGCGCACCTTGGCGGCGGATATCGAAAAACTGGAGCAGGCCCGCGACGTCTATGTGCTGTTTGCGCCGAACGAGCGCGAGATGTATCCCGAGCCGCAAAGCTACCGGGTGCAGCCGCCGGACGACTTGGGCGACATCCTGGAAGGCGAGTTCCGGCCCGGTTTCTTTGAAGGCGTCAGCACGGTGGTGCTGAAGCTGTTTTCCTGCGTGCAGCCGCGCGTGGCTGTCTTTGGCAAGAAGGACTATCAGCAACTGATGGTGGTGCGAAACATGTGCCGCCAGTTTCAGCTGCCGGTGGAAGTGCTGGCCCACGAGACGGTGCGCGCCGATGACGGCTTGGCGCTGTCTTCGCGCAATCGCTATCTGACCGAAGGCGAGCGCGCCGAGGCGCCCGCGCTGTATGCGGCACTGCAAAACATTGGCCAGCAACTGGCCCAGGGCCAGCGCGATGCACTTGCTCTGGAACGCGCAGCCTCCGACGAACTGACCCGGCGTGGCTGGAAGGTGGACTACATCGCCTTGCGCCGCCAGCGCGACCTGAAGCGCCCGGAAGCCGCCGACCTGCAAGCCGGTGAACCCGTGGTGGTGCTGGCGGCCGCCAAGCTGGGCGCGACTCGCCTGATCGACAACCTGGAACTGGTCTACACGGCCTGATTGTTGCGGGAGCCAGGGGCGGCGAATTTGTCTACCCCTGGCAGAATTGCTAGCTTACGGCGCGTCTACGGGGCGGGCAGACTGAATGCAATCCTACATTGCAGAATGAGTCGCCCATGCAAGCGCCCCGTCCCGACCTTGAAGCGGTGCTCTCCGCTCTTACACCCCGCGAACGCCAGATCGTCGGCTATGTTGCCGCTGGCCGGCCCAACAAAGTCATCGCCATTGATCTGGGTATCTCGCTGCGCACGGCAGAAGCCCACCGCGCCCGCATTTTCGTCAAACTTGATGTCCGCAACGCCATGCAACTGGCGTGCCGGTTGTGCGCCCATGGCCGTTCCGGCGCATCGCCCATTCTGGGTGCGCTAGAAGCGCCAGTGGAGGCTGATCTCATGGCGCCAGATCAGGCTACGGCTGAACTGCCCAGGGCAGACCCGACCGAGGTTGATCTGACCAGGGCCGACCTGGCCGGGTCAGATCTGACGATGGCAGGCCTGATCGCGGCGGAGCGGCCCGCCATTATCTTCGCAGTTGTGAACGCAGCGCCGTTCCGCGTACTGCATTGTCCACAGCCGGAATATGGGCCCGAACCGTCTGGCGCTGGCAAGCCCGATCACGACACCTAAGCCTGCCGCCACAAAAGAATCGGGCCTGGCGAACGGAAAGTTCGTCAGGCCCGGGGGCATGGTATCGAGCTGATCAGCAGGTGTCTCTGGCAGCGGGCTACGCCTTTATGCGTTGTGCCGCTCTACCGCCAGGGGGACCTGTGTCACGGGCACTGCGGCGCTTGGGCCTTGGCCAACTCGTCGATCGGGTCCAGATCCGGCTGGCGGGTCAGGTTGTAGTTCAGGTTGGGCGTTTGGCCTGCAATGGAACGCACGCGCAGCACGTTGTTGGCAGCCACCAGGAATTCCGCGCGGGCGTTGCCCTTGCCGTCCATCAGGATGACGCGCGGCGGGCGCTCGTCGGTGGCGTCCCAGCAGCCTTGCTCGGTGACAGCGGGGCCTTTTTGGGGATCATTATCCAAATAGGCCGTGCGCCCACGCCAGCGGCCATTGGGTGCCAAGGTCAGCGTCACGCGCTGCGCCGTGCATTGCATGGCGGGCGAGAAACACGGCAAGGTGCCCATATAGGTTTGCGGCTGTGGCACCAGGCTTTGCACCGCGGCCTTTGGCGGAGCAGCCGGCGCCGTGGAAGATGCTGCGGCCGAGTGGTCGGCGCCTTCGGGTACGGCTTGGCCGTCTTCGGTGGTTTGCCCACCTGCGGCTGCCTGTGCATTCTGGCTTTGCGGCTTGCGGGCGTCGGGCTTCAGTGCAATTTGCACTTGCGACGGTGCTCGAATGACGCTGCGGTAGCCCGCACCAGCGCCCTGATATTGGGCGTCAGTGACGGTGCTTTCGGTAGGCAGGTCGTAATAGCCTTCGGTTTTCTGTTGGGCGCAGCCTGCAGCGCCTAGCGCAGTACCGGCTATCAGCAGCCCCATGACGCTGATTTTGCGGGATCGGGTAACGATATCGACGCGGGCGGTCATGTCAGCTTGTCCGTGAATTGAGTCTGTCTCCGATTTTACGCACTTATGCGAAGATTCGATACGTAACCTTAGCCGCTCTAGGGCGAAGCCAGCACTTTATGCACAATTTACGACACGGCCATGGCCGCGAAGTCCGCCTTTTTGCCATCAGCCAGATGGGGGACGCGGGCATTTTTGCGCGTCAAACCGGTTTATGACCAGCGTGCGGCAGGTCTTTGATATTCCATTGGGCGTTTTTATCGCTCTGGCGGCGCTATTGGGTTTGTTCATTGGCAATTGGCTAACGGTACTGACCTATCGCCTGCCTCGCATGATGGAGCGCGAATGGCAGGCCCAATGCCTGGATGCGGTGGGCAAGGCGCGTCCGTCCAGCGGCTATGGCCTGTTGCGGCCAGCGCCCCATTGCCCCTCTTGCAGTACGCCTGTGGCCAGTTGGCGCAAGCTCCCGCTGCTGGGTTGGCTGCTGTTGCGCGGCCGTTGCGCGGCTTGTAGCGGCGCAATCAGTTGGCGGTACCCCGCGATTGAGCTGCTGACTTGCGTGTTATTCGCCGCCTGTGCCTGGCGCTACGGAGCGACCCCCATTGCGCTGTTCGCCATGGGCCTGGCAGCCATGCTGGTCGCGCTGGCGTGGATTGATTTTGAATCGACGCTGCTGCCTGACGTGCTGACGCAGCCGCTGGTGTGGGCGGGCCTGCTGGTCAACTTGTTTGCTGCGTTCACGACCTTGCAACTGGCGGTGGCGGGCGCAGTGGCCGGCTATGTTTTCCTGTGGGTTATCTTTCATGTGTTCCGTCTGATCACCGGGCGCGAAGGCATGGGTTATGGCGATTTCAAACTGCTGGCCGCCCTGGGCGCGTGGTTTGGCGTGGAGTCCTTGCCCATGTTGCTGCTTGCCGCGTCGCTGGTGGGCGTGCTGATTGGCGGGGGCCTGACATTGAGCGGACGCGCCAGCCGCGGGCAACCGCTGCCCTTCGGCCCCTACCTGGCGCTTGCCGGTATCGTGATGCTGTTGTTGGGCGGCGAACAGGGTTTATGGCATTTCATGCGCTAGGCAGCATGGAAGCGACAGGCAAGAGGAAAGGCGGAATGTTCAAGATCGGTCTGACAGGCGGTATCGGTTCGGGCAAGTCCAGAGTGGCGGACATGTTGGGCGAGTGGGGCGCGACGCTGGTCGACACTGACGAGATCGCGCGTACTCTTACGGCCGCGCACGGCGCTGCCATGCCCGCGATTGAACGCGAGTTCGGCCCGCAGGCGCTCGCACCCGATGGCGCGCTGAATCGTGAGTGGATGCGCGAACGCGCTTTTGCCGATCCGCAGGTGCGCCTGCGGCTGGAAGCCGTGCTGCATCCCGTCATCACCCAGGAAACCGGGCGGCAGGCGGCCGCTGCAACTGGACGGTATCTGGTGTTCGTGGTGCCGCTGCTGGTGGAGTCCTTGCCCAAGTGGCGCTCGCGCGTGGATCGCATTTGCGTAGTGGATTGCGACCCCGATACGCAGGTGGCTCGTGTGCAGTCACGCAGCGGGCTGACGGAGCCAGCCATCCGGCGTATTATGGCGGCACAGGCTGCGCGGGCAAGCCGGTTGGAGGTTGCTGACGACGTCATCACGAATGACGGATCAACAACGCCCGAACAATTGCGTGCGCAGGCAAAAACACTGCATGACCGCTGGCTGACGCTGGCGACCACTACGTGCCGGTAAGCCGCAAGCTTGGCCGGCCCTTTAGAATCATCTCGGCCTGTGGGCCGACCTTTGATGGGCCTGTCGAAAAGCGTGATTGTTTACGAATACCCCTTCAATGAGCGCATCCGCGCTTATCTGCGATTGGAATACCTGTTCGACAGGTTGTTCTTCTTTGCTCGCGAGGGAGATTCACGCCTGCATCAGGTGGCGGTCACTTCTCTCTTTGATCTGCTCGAAGCTTGCGATCGCACCGACGTCAAAGGCGCCGTATTGCAAGACCTTGAGCGTCAGCGTATGGCGCTGGTGGGTCTGCGCGACCATCCCGGCGTTGCTCAGGATGCGCTCGAAGCCATGCTGCGCGAACTGGAAAAAGTAGCCAGCACGCTGGCGGCACCTGGCAAAACCGGACAATCCCTGCGCGAAAACGAATGGCTGACCAGTCTTCGTGGCCGCCTGTCCATGCCGGGTAGCGCCACTCAGGTGGACATGCCTTCGTATTTCGCCTGGCAGAACAAATCCGAGGCCTCCCGCTGTGCGGATCTGCAGGCCTGGGTGTCGCCCTTCATTCCCCTGTACGACGGCCTGACCCTGGCTTTGCGCTTGCTGCGAGAATCCGGCCGCAAGGCGGATATCGTGGCCGAGCAGGGCGCATATCAGCAGATGATGGGTGGCAAGCAATTCCAGTTGCTGCGGGTCTGGGTGGACCCGGCGCAAGGGGCCTTCCCCGAAATCAGCGCCAATAAGTACATGATCTGGATACGTTTTTCCACTCAGGACGGCGAGTTCAAGCCCCAGCAGGTGGCTCGCGACGTGCCCTTCCAGATGACGCTCTGTAGCTCGTAGCCGCACAGACAATCGGTTGCTCCGCGCAACTCATGCGGGTGCGGGGGGCAACAACTCGGTGCCTTTGAGGCGGCGCAGCACTGCTGCACCTTCCGGCACAACCCAACTTCGGCCATATCGCTGCCTTCGTCCGATGGGTCACGGGCGCTGAATCTTTGCATTTTTGTTTCGATTTTTTTGCGCTAGGCTGACCCTACGGGTCCCGAGGGTATTTTTCTGGGCGCTTGCTGGCTGAAATGTCCCGCGAGCCCGATTCTTGTTGCTGGCAGTTTCAACTTTTGGTCATCAAGCCCGAAACGGGGACCGTCTAGTAGACAATACCGCTTTCCTCCGTCTGTGCCGGAACCGTTTCCATGCCCGATAGCCGTCCTGTTTCCCCGCCCTCCCGTTGGACCCGCCGCCGCGTTGCCGGTCTGGCGGTGCTGTTGATTATTGTGGCGGGCGCTGCCTGGCTGGTGTTGCGGCCCTCTGCCAAGCAAGGCGGCGCGGGTGCCCCTGGCGGACGGCCGGGGGGCGGGCGGCCGCCTATGGCTGCGATGGCCAATCTGGCTGTGCCGGTGCGAGTGGCTACGGCCGTTCAGCAAGACATCGACATCTATCTGAAGTCGCTGGGCACGGTCACCGCCTACAACACGGTTACGGTCCGCAGCCGGGTCAGCGGCGAATTGGTGGAGGTGGCTTTTCAGGAAGGCCAGCAAGTCAAGGCTGGCGATTTGTTGGCGCAAGTGGACCCGCGGGCGTTCCAGGTGGCGCTTGATCAGGCGCGCGGCACGCAGATGCAAAATCTGGCGCAACTGGAAAATGCGCGCCGCGACTTGCAGCGCTATCAGGCCTTGTTCAAGCAGGACTCCATCGCCAAGCAGCAGGTCGACACGCAGGCCGCGCTGGTGCGCCAATATGAAGGCACCGTTAAAAGCGATCAAGCCAACGTCGACAACGCCAAGCTGCAACTGGACTACGCCCGCATTACCGCGCCGATCAGCGGCCGGCTGGGCTTGCGGCAGGTTGACCGCGGCAACCTCGTGTCCAGCTCGGACACCAATGGTTTGGTGGTGATTACCCAGACGCAGCCGATTGCCGTCGTGTTCACGCTGCCCGAGACGCAGTTGCCGGAAGTGCGCGGCGAGATCGCTGCTGGCAAGACGCTGACCGTGGACGCTTATGACCGCGCCGACACGCGCCGCATTGCATCGGGCGTGCTGGAAACGCTGGACAACCAGATCGACGTCACGACGGGCACTCTGAAGTTAAAGGCCAAGTTCGACAATGCGGACGACGCGCTGTTTCCGAATCAGTTCGTCAACGTGCGTCTGCATGTGCTGACGCGCAAGGATGTCACGGCGATTCCCACCGCGGCGATTCAGCAGGGTTCGGCGGGCGCCTTTGTCTTCCTGGTGCAGGAAGACAACACGATCGCGGTGCGTCCGGTGAAGCTGGGCGCCATCAATAACGGCATGGTCGCCGTGAACGACGGGCTGAAACCCGGCGACAAGGTCGTCACGGAAGGCACCGACCGTTTGCGCGCAGGCGCCAAGGTGGAAGTGGTGGGCGGCGCGGATGTGATTCCCGCAGCCAGCGGCAAGACGCTAGGGGCGGGCGCCCCGGCCGGCACCACACCCGCATCCAAATAGACCGAGAACGCCGTGAGTCCGTCGCGTCTGTTCATCCTGCGCCCCGTCGCCACCACCTTGGCGATGGTGGCGATCCTGATTGCCGGGTTCATTGCCTATCGCCTGTTGCCTGTTTCGGCGCTGCCCGAAGTGGACTACCCGACGATCCAGGTCGTGACGCTATACCCCGGCGCCAGTCCGGATGTGATGACCTCTTTGGTCACGTCTCCGCTGGAACGGCAGTTTGGGCAGATGCCGGGCTTGAACCAGATGTCGTCCACCAGTTCGGGTGGCGCATCGGTCATCACCATGCAGTTCAACCTGACGCTGCCGCTGGATGTGGCCGAGCAGCAGGTGCAGGCGGCGATCAATGCCGCGTCGAACCTGCTGCCCAACGATCTGCCGGTGCCGCCGACCTACAACAAGGTCAACCCGGCGGATGCGGCGGTGGTGACGCTGGCCATTACGTCGCCCACCATGCCGCTGCCGCAGGTGCGAGATCTGGTCGACACGCGAATTGCGCAAAAGCTGTCGCAGATTCCCGGCGTGGGCCTGGTCAGCGTGGCGGGCGGCCAGCGGCCGGCGGTGCGGGTGCAGGTCAATCCGCAGGCGCTGGCGGCCAACGGCCTGGCCCTGTCGGATCTGCGCGCAGCGGTGGTGGGCGCCAACGTCAATCAGCCCAAGGGCAATCTGGACGGACCGCAACGGTCCACCACGATCAATGCCAATGATCAGTTGAAGACGCCTACCGACTACAACGACCTGATCATTGCGTACAAGAACAATGCGCCGCTGCGTCTGAAGGACGTGGCGCGCGCGGTGGAAGGCGCCGAGGACACGCGCCAAGCCGCCTGGGCGGGCGATAAACCGGCCATTCTGCTGAACATTCAGCGTCAGCCCGGCGCCAACGTGATCGACGTGGTGAACCGGATTCAAAAGCTGCTGCCGCAGTTACGGGCCTCTTTGCCCGCGACGCTGGATGTGACCGTGGTGTCCGACCGCACGCAGACCATCCGCGACTCGGTAGCCGATGTGCAGTTTGAAATGCTGCTGGCGGTAGCGCTGGTGGTGATGGTGACCTTTGTCTTCCTGCGCAGCCTGACGGCCACGCTGATTCCCAGCGTGGTGGTGCCGCTGTCTTTGGTTGGCACGTTCGGCATCATGTATCTGGCCGGTTTTTCGATCAACAACCTGACCTTGATGGCGCTGACCATCGCCACGGGTTTTGTGGTGGATGACGCCATCGTCATGATCGAGAACATTGCCCGCCATATCGAAGAGGGCGAATCGCCCATGCAGGCGGCGTTAAAGGGCGCATCGCAGATTGGCTTCACGCTGATCTCGCTGACCTTTTCGCTGATTGCCGTGCTGATCCCGTTGCTCTTCATGACGGAAGTCGTGGGGCGGCTGTTCCGCGAATTTGCGATCACGCTTGCCGTGTCCATCCTGATCTCGCTGGTGGTGTCGCTGACCTTGACGCCGATGATGTGCGCGCGCTTGCTGCGTGCCGAGTCCGAGCAGAAGCACGGCCGTTTCCATCAAACTACCGGCGCCTTCATTGACCGGGTCATCGCGGCTTACGACCGGATGCTGCAAGTGGTGCTGCGGCATCAGCCGCTGACGTTGATGGTGGCGCTGGGTACATTTGCGCTGACCGTCGTGCTGTACATGGTGATTCCCAAGGGCTTCTTCCCGCAGCAAGACACCGGGCTGATCCAGGCCATTACGCAAGCGCCGCAATCCATTTCCTTCCCGGCCATGGCCGAGCGCCAGCAGGCCGCGGCGCGCTTGGTGCTGGAAGACCCTGATGTGCAGTCCGTGTCATCGTTCATTGGCGTGGACGGCAGCAATGCCACGTTAAGCGCAGGGCGCATGCAGATTGCGCTGAAGCCTCAGGCCGAACGCAACGGCGATCTGCGCACGGTGATGGCGCGTCTGCAAGACACCTTGAGCAAGCAGGATGGGCTGACCGTCTACATGCAGCCTGTGCAGGACCTGACCATCGAAGACCGGGTCAGCCGCACCCAGTATCAGATGACGCTGTCCAATCCTGATCTGAAAGTACTCAGCGAATGGACGCCCAAGCTGGTGGACCGCTTGCGGCAGGTGCCGGGTCTGAAAGACGTGACCGATGATTTGCAGGACGACGGTTTGCAGACCTGGGTCGAGATTGACCGCGATGCGGCATCGCGCCTGGGCATTACCGCTGCGGTGATCGACGAAGCCTTGTACGACGCATTTGGCCAACGGCTGATTTCCACGATCTTCACGCAGTCCAACCAGTACCGTGTGGTGCTGGAGGTGCAGCCGCAGTTCCAAATGAATCCGGCGTCGCTCGGGCAGATTCATGTGCCGACGTCGGCGGGAGCTCAGGTGCCCTTGTCGTCGGTGGCGCACATTACGGAAGGCAGAACGGTGCTGGCCGTGAACCGCCTGGACCAGTTCCCCATGGTCACGGTGTCGTTCAATCTGGCGCCGGGCGCGTCATTGTCCAGTGCTGTCGAGGCGATCACGGCGGCGGAGGCCGACATCAATTTGCCTGCCAGCGTGGAAACGCGCTTCCAGGGGGCGGCGCTGGCATTCCAGAATTCGCTGACCAGCACCTTGTGGCTGATTCTGGCGGCCATTGTCACGATGTATATCGTGCTGGGCATTCTGTACGAAAGCTATATCCATCCCATCACCATTCTTTCCACGCTGCCGTCGGCGGGCGTGGGGGCCTTGCTGGCCTTGCTGATCAGCGGCACAGAGCTGGACATGATCGGCATCATCGGCATTATTTTGCTGATCGGCATCGTGAAGAAGAACGCGATCATGATGATCGACTTTGCGTTGGACGCCGAACGCAAGCGCGGCCTGAGCCCGCGCGCCGCCATCCACGAGGCCGCGTTGCTGCGCTTTCGTCCCATTCTGATGACGACGCTGGCAGCCTTGTTCGGCGCCTTGCCGCTGATGCTGTCGACCGGCACGGGCGCTGAATTGCGTCAGCCTCTGGGTCTGGTGATGGTGGGCGGTTTGCTGCTGTCGCAGGTGTTGACGCTGTTTACGACCCCCGTGATTTATTTGATGTTTGACCGCATGTCGCGCCGTTGGCGCGGCGTGCGCGAGCCGGCTGCCGGGGACGTGTCATGATTTTGTCGGCGCCCTTCATCGCCCGGCCGGTGGCGACGACGCTGCTGAGCCTGGCGGTTGTGCTGGCGGGCCTGCTGTCATTTTTCCTGTTGCCCGTGGCGCCCTTGCCGCAGGTGGATATTCCGACCATATCCGTATCTGCAAGCCTGCCGGGCGCCAGCCCCGAGACCATGGCGTCCAGCGTGGCCACGCCGCTTGAGCGGTCATTGGGCAGCATCGCAGGCGTGACGGAAATGACGTCCAGCAGCTCGCAGGGTTCTACCCGCATCACGCTGCAATTCGATCTGTCCCGCGACATCAATGGCGCGGCCCGCGATGTACAGGCCGCGATCAACGCCGCACGGTCGTTGTTGCCCACCGGCTTGCGCAGCAACCCCACGTATCACAAGTCCAATCCATCCGACGCGCCCATCATGACCTTGGCGCTGACGTCCGATACGCTCAGCCAAGGCCAGCTGTACGACATTGCCTCGACCATCGTGGCGCAAAAGCTGGCGCAGGTTGATGGCGTGGGAGAAGTCACGGTGGGCGGCAGCTCGCTGCCCGCAGTGCGCGTCACGGTGCTGCCGGGCGCGCTTGCCAACCGCGGGGTGTCGCTGGATGAACTGCGCGCAACGCTGGCCAACGCCAATGCCAACCGGCCCAAGGGCGTGCTGGAAAATGACCGCTATCACTGGCAGATCATGGTCAGCGACCAGCTCAGCCGGGCCGAACAATACCGGCCGCTGATCGTGGCCTGGCGCGATGGCGCGCCGGTTCGGGTCTCGGACGTGGCCAAGGTTGAGGACTCGGTCGAAGATCTGTATCAGACCGGCTTCTTCAACAACCGCAATGCCATTCTGATGATTGTCCGGCGTCAGGCAGACGCCAATATCATCGAAGCTGTCGATGCCGTGCGCGCGCAACTGCCCGTCTTGCAGGCATTGATGCCGGCGGATGTGAACATGACGGTCGCGCAAGACCGCACGCCCAGCATCCGGGCGTCGTTGCACGAGGCCGAACTGACGCTGATCATCGCCGTGGGTCTGGTGGTTCTGGTTGTGCTGCTGTTCTTGCGGCGCTGGCGTGCGGCCATCATTCCCAGCGTTGCCGTGCCCGTGTCCCTGATCGGCACCTTCTGCATCATGTATTTGTGCGGATTCACGCTGAACACCATTTCGCTGATGGCGCTGATCGTGGCGACGGGATTTGTGGTGGATGACGCGATTGTGGTGCTTGAGAACATCATGCGCCACGTGGAAAACGGCATGACGCCCATGCGCGCCGCGTTGCGCGGATCGCGCGAGGTGGGTTTCACGGTCTTGTCGATGAGCCTGTCGCTGGTGGCGGTCTTCATTCCCATTTTGCTGATGGGCGGTGTGGTTGGCCGCCTGTTCCGCGAGTTTGCCGTGACCTTGTCGGCGGCGATTCTGGTGTCGCTCGTCGTGTCGTTGACCTTGACGCCGATGATGTGCGCGCGCCTGCTGCGTAACGAGCCCAAGGAAACCAAGCCTCCGGGGCGTCTGGCGCGCTGGTCCGAAGGCGCGTTCGAGTGGATGCTGGATGGTTACCGCCGGTCATTACGCTGGGCGCTGCTGCATGGCCGGCTGATGATGCTGGTGCTGGCCGTTGCAGTGGGGCTGAACGTCTATCTGTATATGGTGGTGCCCAAGGGCTTTTTCCCGCAGCAGGATACGGGTCAACTGCTGGGATTCTTTCGGGTAGACCAGGGCACGTCGTTCCAGGCCACCTTGCCCAAGATCGAAGCCTTGCGCAAAGTCGTGCTGGCCGATCCGGCCGTGCAGAGCATGACGGGTTACGCCGGCGGGCGCGGCGGCAGCAACAGCAGCTTCATGCAGATCCAGCTGAAACCCCTGGAAGAGCGCAAGGTATCGGCAGACGTGGTGATCAACCGGTTGCGCGGGAAACTGCAAAACATGCCTGGCGCCCGCATGTTCCTGGTGTCGCAACAAGACATCCGCATTGGCGGACGCCAAAGCCAGGGTTCGTATGACTACACGCTGATGTCGGGCGATCTGGAATTGCTGCGGAGCTGGATGCCGAAGGTGCAGCAGGCCATGGCTAAGATTCCCGAGATCACGGACGTGGATACCGATGTGGAAGACAAGGGCCGCCAGATCAATCTGGTGATCGACCGCGAGGCCGCAACACGGCTGGGCGTCAGCATGGCCACCATTTCGACGGTGCTGAACAACTCGTTCAGCCAGCGTCAGGTGTCGGTCATGTATGGCCCGCTGAATCAGTACCACGTGGTGCTGGGCGTAGAGCCCAAGTTCGCGCAGGATATTGAATCGCTCAAGGATGTTGAGGTGATCACGTCCACAGGCGCGCGCGTGCCGCTGTTGGCGTTTGCGCGGCTGGAAAACGCCAACGCGCCCCTGAGCGTGCAGCATCAAGGGTTGTTCGTGGCGGACACGGTGTCGTTCAGTCTGGCGCCCGGCGTGTCGCTGGGGCAGGCCACTGCGGCTATCGACGCGGCCGTGGCACGCATTGGTCTGCCATCGGATCAGATCCAGGCGGGTTTCCAAGGTACGGCGGCAGCCTTGCAGCAAACCTTGGCGCAGCAGCCGTGGCTGATTCTGGCGGCGCTGGTCACCATGTATATCGTGCTGGGCATTCTGTACGAGAGTTTCGTGCATCCGCTCACGATTCTCTCCACCTTGCCGTCTGCGGGCCTGGGCGCGCTGCTGGCTTTGCTGCTGGTGCGATACGACTTCACGCTGATCGCATTGATCGGGGTGTTCCTCTTGATCGGCATCGTGAAAAAGAACGCCATCATGATGGTGGACTTTGCGCTGGAGGCCGAGCGCGTGCAGGGCATGTCGCCGCGCGACGCGATCTTCCAGGCCTGCATCACGCGCTTTCGCCCCATCATGATGACCACGATGGCCGCAATTTTTGGCGCGCTGCCGCTGGTGCTGGCTACCGGCGCGGGCGTCGAGATGCGCCAGCCCTTAGGCATTACCATCGTAGGCGGCTTGATCCTGAGCCAGATTCTGACGCTGTACACCACGCCCGTGGTCTATCTTTACCTGGACCGTTTTCGTCTGTGGGCTGCGCGCGGGCGCACCCCACGCGGCGAAACCCCTGATTCCATAGAACACACATGATCCGTAACGCCAAGCAGTTCTCGAATGCCTTTCTTCCCCGCAGCGCGGTCACGTTGGCGCTGTGCGCGCTGCTTGGCGCGTGCGCGGTCGGACCGGATTATCAACGTCCTGAACTGGATGTGGGCGCGAACTACAAGGAAAGCCTGGGGCAAGAACAGGTCGAGGGCTGGAAGCCCGCAGAGCCGCGCGACGATGCAGACCGTGGCGCCTGGTGGCGGGTCTACAACGACCCCACGCTGGATGGGTTGATCGCGCAGTTGAATACGTCGAACCAGACGATTGCGCAGGCCGAGGCCAACTACCGGCAGGCGTTGGGCCTGGTACGCGCTACGCGCGCTGGCTTCTACCCCACCGTGGGCGCGGGCGCCGGCATGACGCGCGGCGGCAGCGGCAGTGGCTCGTCGTCATCGTCGTCCAATGGCAGCAATGTGTCGAACCAGTATTCACTGACCGGCAACGTCAGCTGGGAATTGGATGTGTGGGGCCGCGTGCGCCGCAGCGCCGAATCCTCTGAAGCCAGCGCGGCAGCCAGCCTGGCGGATCTGGCGGCGACGCGCTTGAGCGCGCAAGCGGCTCTGGTGCAGACCTATTTGCAACTGCGCGTGCTGGACGAGCAGAAGCGCTTGCTGGACGCGACGGTGGCGGCCTACGAAAAGTCGTTGCAGCTGACGCAGAACCGCTACGAGGTTGGCGTGGCCGGGCAGTCTGACGTGGCCGTGGCCCGCACGCAGGTCGAAAGCACGCGTGCCAATTCGATCGATCTGGATTGGCAGCGCGGCCAGTACGAACACGCGATTGCGGTGTTGATGGGGCAGGCGCCGTCCAAGTTCAGTTTGCCGCCCGCCGTGTTTACCTTGCAGCTGCCGCAGATTCCAGTGGGCTTGCCCTCTGAGTTGCTGGAACGCCGCCCAGATATCGCTGCCGCTGAACGCCGTGCGGCGGCCGCCAACGCCCAGATTGGCGTGGCGCAAGCGGCGTGGTTCCCTTCGCTGACCTTGTCTGCCGACGGGGGTTTCCGCAACGGCCAGTTCGCTGAACTGCTTACCGCGCCTGCGCGCTTCTGGTCCCTGGGGCCAGCGCTGGCGATGACGATCTTTGATGGCGGCGCCCGTGCGGCCCAAGTGGAACAGGCGCGTGCATCCTATGACGCGCAAGCAGCGGCGTATCGTCAGGCGGCGCTGGTCGGCTTGCGCGAGGTTGAAGACTATCTGATCCAGTTGCACGTGATGGAAAACGAACAGGTGGTTCAACGCCGCGCGTTGGAGTCTGCCCGGGAATCGCTGCGCCTGATCCAGAACCAATACAAGGCTGGGTTGGTGGATTACTTGAGCGTCGCCGTGGTGGATGCCACGGCGCTCAACAGCGAACGCAATGCGCTCAGCCTGATGGGCACGCGGCTGGTTGCCAGCGTGAATCTCATCGTGGCCTTGGGCGGCGGCTGGGACGGCTTGCCGGCTACCGAAACGCCCGCCGCCAATGCGGCCGCCACGGACACGGCTACGACCCAGTAACGCCTAGGGATAACGCCTAAACCCGCCCGCTTTTATTGACAAGCATTCGGCCCAGGTTCCTAATGCGCTAAAAGTGACCATATGGTCACCTTAGCGCGCAGTACCGATGCACCGAATTCCGTTTGATCAATCGAACACACTTCATACGAAGGGGAAAGAGGATGGGCTGGTTATCTCGTGGGCGGGTATCCGCCGGGCTTGGACGCTGGGCTGGCGTCGCCATGGCGGCAACATTGGGACTGAGCGGGGCGGCGGCGGCAGCGGAGTGGCCCGCGCGGCCGATCACCCTGATCGTGCCATTCCCGCCAGGCGGCACCACCGATATCTTTGCGCGCACCATCGCTGAACACATGCGGCCCGCCTTGGGGCAAGCCATCGTGGTTGAGAACAAGCCGGGCGCGGCCGGCAATCTGGGCGTGGCAGCAGCTGCCCGCGCGCAGCCTGACGGCTACACCATCGTGCTGGGCTCCGTCGGCACGCAAACGGTCAACCAGTATCTCTATAGCAATATCGGCTTCAACCCCGCGACCGATCTGGTGCCGCTGGGCATGATCGCTTCCACGCCTAACGTCATGGCGGTGGCTGCCGGTTCGCCGTGGCGCAATCTGGAAGACGTGATGAAGGCGGTGAAGAAAGATCCGGGCAAGTATTCCTATGCCTCGCCCGGCATCGGTTCGTCGGTGCATCTGACGGGCGCCTACTTCGAATCCATGGCGGGCTTGCAGATGCTGCACGTGCCATTCAAAGGATCGTCGGCCGCCATTCCTGCCGTCATTGGCGGGCAGGTCGATATTCTGATGGATAACCTGCCCAGTTCCATGGCCTCGTTGAAAGCGGGCGATCGATTGCGCGGCATTGCCGTGACGTCGGCCGAGCGCAGTCCTGCCGCGCCTGATTTGCCCACGATGGCCGAGGCCGGTCTGCCGGGCTTCGAAGTCACCGCCTGGTCGGGACTGTATGCGCCACGCGGCACACCCGCGCCAGTGGTGGAAAAGCTGATCGCCGCCATGAAGCAGGCGTTGAAGTCGCCGGAGTTGCAGAAGTCGCTGGGTCAGGGCGGGGCTACCGCGGGGAATGTCTTCGGCGCCGATCTGGCCGCTTTTGAAGTGAAGGAACGCGACAAGTGGGGCAAGCTGATTCAGAGCCGCGGTATCAAGGCCGATTAAGCAACGGCGCCCTGTAGAGGCCAGGGCGCCGCCTGCGCCAGCTACGCCAGGGCGAAGGGCGTGGCGTCTACGGCGGGGCTGCGGCCCCGCATCAGATCCGCCAGCATCTTTGCGCTGCCAGCGGCCAACGTGAAACCCAGGCCGCCATGGCCAGTGTTTAACCACAGATTGCGATAGGGCGTGGCGCCGATCAGCGGTTTGCCATCGGGGCGCGCAGGCCGCAGACCGGCCCAGGCTTGCGGCGCCTCTGCGGGATTCAGGCGCGGAAAAAACTGCGCCACGTCACGTTCCAGGCTGCGCACACGGGCAGGATCAATGCCGTGGTTGCGCGTGCCGATATCCACCATGCCAGCTACGCGCAACCGGCTACCCAAACGCGCATAAACCACTTTGCGGCGGATATCGCTGATGCTGGCCTGCGGCGCAATGCTGTCCGGGGCCAGTGCGTAGGTCAGGCTGTAGCCCTTGAGCGGATGAATCTGCAGGTTCAGGCCGATGCCTTGCGCCAGTGATTGCGCGCCCATGCCGCTGGCCAATACAAACTGATCCGCGTCCAGCTCACCGGCTTGTGTCGTGGCAGCCACCACGCGGCCGCGTTCGGTGCGCAAGGAGCGGACCGCAGTATTGAAATGGAAGCGCGCCGGGTCGGGCGCTGCGCGCAGAATGCGTTCCAGCTCGGTACATAACCGCAGACAGTCGCCTGCGTCTTCCGTTGGGGTGTAGATCGCGCCCTTGATGCTGGGTCCGATATCGGCCAGCGCGGGCTCCAGATCCAGGCAAGCCTGACGATCCATCACGCGCTGCTCGCACCCCAGCGTGGCCTGGTAGTCGCGTTGCGAAAGCGCATGCGCGTAGGCGGCGGCGTCCTGGTAGACCAGCAACTTTCCCGATGACGAAAAATCGAAGTCCGGGTTGACCTGCCGGATCATGTCGTGAACGCATAAACGGCTATACAGGCCCAGCGCCAGCAGTTCTCGAGTGGTGGAGCGGCTTTTGGAACGGGTGCAGGCCCGCAGGAAGGCGAGGCTCCAGCGCCACTGATCAGGGTCCAGCCGGGGCCGAAAGCGCAGCGGCGTGTCCTGGCCCAGCAGCCACGAAGGCAGCTTGGGCAGCACCGCTGGATCGGCCAGCGGCGCCACAAAGCTATAGCTGAGTTGAGCGCCGTTGGCCATGCTGGTGGCCTGCCCGGGGCCGGTCCCGGCGTCCACGACCGTGACGCGATGTCCCTCGCGATGCAGGAAATAGGCGGTGGTCATACCGACCACCCCCGCGCCGATGACGACTATGTGCATGATGCTCCAGAGCGGCGCCGCACCGGAGCGCGACGAATGGGGAGGGCGCCCGCGCATGCCGGGCGGTACGCGGCGAAAGATGGCGTCAAGCCGCCCAGGCCGGAGTCTCGAAGCCGGGCGCGGCGCGGTCGTCGCCGCGCAGCAGCCGGCCCGGGCGGGCGCCGGTGGGCGCGCCGTTTTCCTCGACCAGCAGGCCGTTGACAATGACTGCCTGGATGCCCGTGGACGGCAGCGTGGGTTCGGCAAAGCTGGCCAGGTCAGTAACGGTGCGCGGGTCGAAGATCACAACGTCGGCATAACAGCCGGCGCGCAGGACGCCACGGTCTTTCAGGCCGAACTGGGCGGCCGTCAGGCTGGTCATGCGGCGTATCGCTACTTCCATGCCCAGCACGCGCATCTCGCGCACATAACGCGCCAGTACGCGTGAGAATGCGCCCCACAAGCGCGGGTGCGGCCGCTGGTCATGCGGAAGGCCATCGGAGCCGATCATGACGCTGCCGTGGCTGATGACGCGCTTGACGTCCTCTTCGTCCATCGAGAAGTAAATGGCGCCGCCCGGCGACAGCTCTTCAGCCAGAGCGGTGGGATCGCGGCCTTCGCGCGCGGCCAGTTCGCGCAGATCCACGCCCTGGATTTCCGGGCGCGTTTGCGACCACGTCACGATGATTTTTTCGCCGGCCGACACACGGCGCGGCTCCAAAATAGTGGAGGACGCCGCGTAGGGATACACGTCCATGCCCAGCGGCTGATTGGCTCGCGCGCGGTCATAGAGCGCCAGCGTTTCGGCGGTGCGCCCGTGGTTGTGTTTGCCGGTGACTTTGTGGTGCGAAAGAATGGCGGGTACATCGGCGGCGCGCCCGATCAGGAAGGCTTCTTCCATGGAATCGCAGACGTGGTCGGCCTCGTCGCGCAGATGGGTCGTGTACAGACCGCGCCATGCGGCCAGCGGCTCGGCCACGCCGATGACTTCTTCCGTGCTGGCATGCATGGCGGTGGGGTAGTACAGGCCGGTGGACAGCCCGGCTGCGCCGGCCGCCATGGCCTGGTCAAGCGCGCGGCGCATCGTGGCGACCTCGTTCTTGTCGGCTGGTCTGTCCAGGCGGTCCATGGCGGACACGCGCAGACTGGAGTGGCCCACCAGTGCCAGGCTGTTGACGGCGGCAGGCGCCGCGTCCAGCGCATCGGCATAGTCCTGCATGCGGGCGTATAGCTCACCCGTGTGTTTGGCCAGCAGGTTCAGCGGCGGCGGGACGATGTCGCCCGGCGTGCGCACCGGCGCCAGGCTGATACCGCAGTTACCGGTGACAACCGTAGTGATCCCCTGGCTGACCTTGGGCCGCATCAGGGGGGTGTTCAACAGGGCGCGGTCATCGTGGGTGTGGCAGTCGATGAAACCCGGAGACACCACCTTGTCCGTCGCATCGATACGGCGCTTTGCCCGCCATTGGGCGCCATCGCCAACAGCGGCGATGCGCTCGCCGTGAATGGCGACATCGGCTCTGCGGGCGGGGCCGCCCAGGCCGTCGGCGACGTGGCCACCGGTGATGATGAGGTCGTATTCCTGCGGATCGGTATGGGCGGTCATGAGTGGAAGAGGCTCAGGTTTCGGGATCAGGGGGCGGCCGGGGTTTGCCGCGGCGCGCCTCCAGGTTGGCTAGCGATTCGGTATTCAAGGGGGCGGGGAAACCGTGGGCCACCAGATGTTCCAGGGCGCCATTGATGCGATCCCAGCCTTCAGGCGTGCGCAGCGGCACACCCAGAAAATGGGATTCAGTCTTGGCGCGCAACATCAGGTACAGGACCCCCGCCAGCATTACGCTGACCATGGCGGGCATGTCTGCGTCGGGAGTCAGGCCGTCAACGCGGTCGATGAAACCGCGCGCGGCGCGTTCACGGCGTTCGGCCAAGGGCGCGGACACTTCATTGCGTTCGATCAATTCCCAGCGGCGCACTTCACGCAGTGTTTCGTTGCCGGCAAGCGCGTCGATCTGCGCGCGCAGCATTGCCAGCACCAGTTCGCCTGGTGTGCGCTGGCTGGATTCGTCCGCGGCCAGCAGGTCTGGGTTGCGGGTCCAGAAATCTTGCTCTTGCATCCAGGCCAGCATCAGGCCGGGCATGCCGTCAAAGTAGCGGTAGATGAGTTCCTTGCTGACACCGGCTCGCTTGGCGATGGCATTGATGCCTACGCCGCCCATGCCTGTTTCCAGGATCTGGGCTTGCAGCGCCTGCAGTATCTGCCGCTCGGTGTTTTCGCGTCGGGACATAGGCCTATTCCTTCATGAAGATGAGGGAGCGGGCGGGGTCCGGCATGCCGAACGCCCGGCCGTCGGCCGTGTCGGCGTTGGGTTCGCAGACGGAATGGCCGATATGCCTTCCATCTTGCCAGACTTCGCTACCCAGGATCGGCCCACGCTCATCGGCATGATGGTGCGCGAAGGCGTTGAGGGCGATAGGCCGCAAAGCAGGGGCGCGATAGGGCGAGGCTGCACCGGTCAAAGAAGACGATTGAAACGTTGTGACCATATGGTCACATCAGGCGTTCAAGATATGGCTTCAGGGGGATGGGCAGCAAGGGGGGAGTTTCCCTAAGCGGGATTCAACATCACGATTGCGCCGGCGACACTACGCGCCGGCGCATCGACATGCGTTTTACAGACCCAGGGAAGACAGATCGGGCTGGCGGCGGTGCCAGTCGGTCACGGTCTGGAATGCCATGCCGATCTTGCCCAACGCGCCTTCAGCATTGGGTTTGCCTAGCAGTTGCACGCCCAGCGGCAGGCCGCCAGCCGTAAAGCCCGCCGGCAGGGCAAGGCCGGAGGCATTGACGTAGTTGCCTGCGCGGGTAAAGGCGGCCAGGGGCGTGGCGGCTTCGTCCACTTCATCCAGGCGGCGGGCGCCAAAGGGCGCGCAAGGTGTCAGCACCGCGTCGATATCGCGCATCCACTCAAGCCATGCTTGCCGTGCCTGCGCGTGCGCTTGCAGAGCCGCGATGTAGTCCGCGGCGGACAGGCCCTTGCCCGACAGCACGCGGCCGCGCACGTATTGGCCGAAGGGCAGGGCGGCGTCCTCGATATAGTCCCGGTGCATCGCATAGGCTTCGGCGGCAATGATCTGCCCATTGCGCAGCATCATGTCGCGGAAGTCGAAGGGGAAGGGCGTCTCGGCCACCTCCGCACCCAAATCGGCGAGCGCACGGCGGGCATCGTCCAAGGCATTGAGCGCGTCGGCATCGACACCGATGGGATACTGGGACGCGGGCATCATCGCGATGCGCATGCCACGCAGCGGCTGCGCGCCTGCTTCGGGTTCGCGAAATTGAAAGGCGGGTATGCCCTGCGTGATTGGATCTTGCGCGTCCGGGCCTGCCATCAGCGCGGTCAGCAGCATGGCGTCGCGGGTGTCACGCGTGAGCGGGCCGATGGAATCCAGCGTTGTCGACAGGGCCACGGCGCCATACAGGCTGATCAAACCGCGCGTGGTCTTCAACCCCGTGACGCCATTCAGCGCAGCGGGAATCCGCACCGAACCGCCGGTATCCGAACCCAGGGCGGCGGGCGCCAGGCCTGCGGCAACGGCCACGCCGGAACCGCTGGATGAGCCGCCGGGAATGCGCGCGTGTTGAAGATCCCAGGGATTGTGCGGCGTGCCCATGACCGGGTTCGTACCCCAACCCCCGAACGCGAACTCAACCATGTGTGTCTTGCCCAGCAGCACCATGCCCGCATCCAAAAGGCGGGTGACCGCCGTGGAGGTGACGGTGCTGCGGCGGTCGCGCCACGCTTGCGAACCAGCGGTGGTGATCTGGCCTTGGATGTCGCACAAATCCTTGACGGCTACCGGCACGCCGTCCAGCCGGCTAAGCAACCCGTAGCCCGCACGGCGGCGGGCGTCGGAGGCTTCGGCCAGGCGCAGGGCCGCTTCATTGTCCACGCTGACGTATGCGCCCAGCTTTGGATTGGCCTGGGTGATGCGGTCCAGGAAGTGCTGCGTCAATTCCACCGAGCTGTAGCGGCCTTCGGCCAGGCCGCTCGCCAATTCGTCCAGCGTGGCAAATGCGATTTCAGACATGTTTTCCTCAGGTTGAAGTACCGGCCGCGCCTGCGGGCGACGGCCGGTTGCTCATGCGCGTTTAGCGCTTGGTCCAGTCAGGGGTGGGATAAACGGGTTTCTGCACGGCAACATCTGCCGGCCACACGGGCACCATGCCCTTGCCCGGCAGCAGTTGCACGATCGGGAACGGCATCAGCAATTGCTTGCCGGTGTCATCGATGGCGTAGGGGCCAGCCATCACCGTCAGCTTGCCCGACAGATCCAGGGACGCCTGCTTGAGCGCCGCGGCGTCAGCGGTGCCTGCCTTCTTCACGATTTCTTCGGTTACCGCGCCCGCGCCATAAGCCAGCGCCGTCTGAAAATCGGGCGGGAACTCGGCCTTGGGGAACTGGCGGTCATAGGCCGCGGCAAACTGCTCCCGCGTCAGGCCGGCGTTGACCTTCCAATTGATCGCGGGGTGGTAGTTGGTGTGGCTGTAGATGTAGTTGGCGTCAGCGCCGATGGCCTGGAATTGCGGCGTCGATGCATACACCATGAAGACATACGGGAAGTTGATGTCCAGCTGCTTCATCTGCCGCGTCATGCTGATCAGATCGCCCTCGTACGAGGTCGGCACCAGCGCTTCCGCTCCGGCGGCGCGTGCTTTCTGCAAGATGGTGCTGAAGTCCTTCTGGCCCTTGGGATACTTTTCGAACAGCACGACTTGCATGCCATTCTTGGTGGCCTGTTCTCGACCGCCTTCCGCCAGGCCCGCAGGAAATGGTTCGTCCGAATACAGCAGCGCCACTTTCTTCACGCCCTGGTTCGCGGCCAATTCCATATTGGCGCGCAGCATGGCGGATACGGGCATTTGCGTGCCCGACACCATGTTCTTGAACCCTTGCTTGTACAGATCGTCGCTGGCGGCCGACCAGACCATCATGTATTTGCCCAGCCGTTCCGTGACGGTGGCGGCGGCAGCCGTCAGCGTTGAGCCGAAAGGCGCAAACACCAGATCTACTTTTTCATCGACAATCAGGCGTTCGTAAACACGAGTCACCATTTGCTTGTCGCTGCGGTCGTCCAGTTTGACCAGCTCGACGGGATATTTCTTGCCCTTGATTTCAATGCCGCCCCGGCGGTTGACGTCGTCCACCCACAGTTCTACACCGCGGACTCCTGATTGAGAAGCCAGGGCGAAGCTGCCAGTAGACGACACTGTCATCCCGACCCGGAACTTGTCCGAAGTCTGGGCGGCGACGATGGCGGGGGTGACTGCGGCCATGGCGAGAGCCAGGGCGGGTAAGCGGAACAACCAAGATTTTGCGAACATGGAATGTCTCCTATCGTTATAGATTTTGGGGGCCTCGCCTTGCCGTGTAGCCGGTGGCTAAACCCCGGTATTGGGCAATAATTACCCAATACGCGAGAAAGCGTATAACAAATAGGCATGGAGCGCACGCCTTGAATAAATTGAATTACCGGCAGACCGAAATGCTCTGGGCCATCGTCATGGCCGGGTCCATCAGTGGCGCGGCCCGCTTACTGAATATTTCCCAGCCAGCAGTCAGCCGGATGTTGGCTCAGACCGAGAAAGGCATGGGGGTGACCTTGTTCGAGCGGGTGCGGGGGCGGCTTCGTCCCACGCCGCAAGTGCATAGCCTGTTTGAGGAAATTGAAAAAACCCAGCGCATGATGCAGCGTGTCAACGATTTGGCGGATGCCTTGTCGGAGCACGGCACGGGCGTGCTGCGTCTGGCGTCCATCCCCAGCCTGGCGCAGTTCCTGGTGCCCCGGGCGGTGGCGCGCTTTCAGCAGAGGCATCCCGAGGTGTTGCTGAGGATGAATACCTCGGTTCTGCCCAGCCTCATTACCGACGTTTTGCAGGGTGAGGCAGAGCTGGGTCTGGTGGTGATGCAGGCCGAGCACCCCTTTTTGACGTCGCAGTCCTTGCATGTGGGGCGCATGGTGGCGGCCATACCCAAGGCTCACCCCTTGGCGTCGCGCGACCTGGTCAGTCTGGCTGATTTGTCTCCGCATCCCCATATCGTGGTGGGGACGCGCATGCCCTTCGGCATGCTCGTGCTGGGGGCTTTCGAGCAGGCCGGCTTGCCTTGCCGCATGTGCGCGGACGTGCCCTGGAGCCAGTTGGCCTGCGCGCTGGTCAATGCGGGTGTGGGAATTGCCATCGTGGATGAATTTACGGTCATGCAGAACACCATGCCGGATGTGGTGATCGTGCCGCTGGCGGAGTGCATTCCCTTGAATATTTCGGCGGTATACGCCAGTGCGCGCGAGCCTTCGCAGATTGCGTTGCAGTTCATCAAGGAGCTGCGCGTGGTGTTGGACGAGGCGTTTCCAAGGTTAAATTAGGGTTAGTCCTTAACTTGCAGTTATGGTTTGAACTGTTCATAATCGCCTCCACTAATGAGCGGCCGTCCATACCGAGACGGCCCCGGAGGAAGACATCATGAGCAGCAGTCCCGCCTTGGCGGCGGGCGCGGCTTCGCATCGCGCGCAGGATCAGCGCGCCGTGCGATTGCGCACCCGCATTGCAGTGACCCTCTTTGCCGCGCTGGCCGCCGGCCTGGCAGTTATCCCGATGGCGACGTCGAACATTTCGTTCGCGTTCTACCTGATGCTGTGGATCACCATGGCCAGCGCCATGAACATCTGCGTGGGCTTTACCGGCTATCTGCCGTTTGGCTACGTGGTGTTCTACGGCGTGGGCTCGTACGCCACCGGCATCTGCTACAAAATCCTGGGCTGGCCCATCCTGCCCGCCTTGCTGGCGGCTGGCGGCGTAGGCGTGGCGATCGCGCTGCTGCTGGCGCCCACACTACGGCTGCGCGGGGTCTACTTCGGCATCGTGAGCCTGGCTCTGGCCACCATCGTCAAACTGGTCATTTCCAATCTGCCGCAGTCGTTCACGGGCGGCAGCATGGGCATCATCTTGTCCAGCGCCAACAATCCCACGCACAGTTATTACGCCATGCTGATCGTGATGGGCGCCACGCTGGCTACCGTCACCTGGCTGTCTGTGTCGAGGCTGGGCCGCGCGCTCAAAGCCATACGCGACGACGACGGCGCAGCTGCTTGCGTGGGCATCCATGTGCCCAACACCCGGTTGAAGGCATGGTTGCTGGCGGCGTTGTTTCCGGCGCTGGCAGGCGGCATCGAGGCCTGGTACACGAACGTGGTGGACCCGGAATACGCATTCCACGTGTTGATCACGGCAAAAAGCATTATTTACGCAATGGCAGGCGGCTTCGGCACCATTCTTGGACCGGTTGTCGGAACGTTGGCGCTGCTGGGCATCGATCACGTGATCTGGCAGAAATTTCCAGTGGTGAACCTGCTGCTGCTGGGCCTCATCATTGTGCTGCTGATGCTGTTTCTGCCGCGGGGCATCGTCGGCAGCCTGATCAAACGCAAGCCGCAATTGCGCCGCTACATTGCCTGAGGGAATTCCGTCATGACCGGACTGCTTATCCAAGGCCTGATCAATGGCCTGATTCTGGGCGCTATCTACGGCCTGATTGGCGTGGGGCTCAACGTCGTCTTCGGCGTGCTGCGCGTGGTGAACTTTGCGCACGGCGAGTTCCTGGTGCTGGGCGCGTACTTCGCGTTCTACCTGATGGAGTATGCGGGCATCAATCCGCTGGTGGCATTGCCGCTGGCTTTTGCCGCCTTCTTCCTTGCGGGTTACCTGTTGTACTTCGTGCTGATTCCGCGCCTGTCCAAGGCGGACGACCCTGAAATCAGCTCTTTGCTGCTGATGTTTGGCGTGTCTATCATGCTGGGCGCGTTGATGCTGCTGGCGTTTGACGCCGATGCGCGTTCCCTGCCGTATGAAATCGAGCCGGTCTTTCTGAAGTTCGGCCCGGTGCTGATTCCTACGGTACGCCTGCTGGCGCTCGTGATTGCGCTGGCCATCATTGCCGCGCTGACCGTCTTCCTGTATCGCACGCAGCTGGGCAAGGCGCTGCGCGCCATCATCATGAACCGTGATGCCGTCCGGATTGTGGGCATCAATGCCGAACGGCTGTCCGCGGTGGCGTTCGGTTTGGGCGTGGGCCTGGCAGCCGCCAGCGGCGTGCTGGTGGCCATGGTGTTCCCGGCATTCTCGCCGTTCATGGGCAACGACTACACGCTGATCGGCTTCATCGTCATCGTCCTGGGCGGACTGGGCCATCCCGTGGGCGCCCTGGTCGGCGCGCTGCTCTTCGGCATTACCGAGCAGGTGTCGGTCGTGTTCTTCAATCCGTCCATCGCAACCATCTGCGGTTTCGCATTGATGGTCGGCATGATCTTCATCCGGCCTAGCGGCCTGTTCGGCCGCCAGGCCTTGCGCTGACCGGGAGCCGGGTTATGTTGAAAGTCACGAATCTCAAGAAGCGCTTTGGCGGCCTGGTGGCGTTGCAGGGTGTCGATCTGGATGTGCCGCGAGGCTCCATTCTGGGCGTCATCGGCATGAATGGATCGGGCAAGACCACGATGCTCAATTGCATCAATGGGATCTACACGCCCGACGAAGGCAGCATAGAACTGGATGGCAAGGAGATCGCCGGCCGCCAGATTCACGAGGTGGCGCGGCTGGGCGTGGGGCGCACTTTTCAAGTTCCGCGCATCTTCCGCCAGTTGAGCCTGCTGGACAATCTGGATGTAGCCCAGCAGCATACGGGCCGCAATGCCGACGAGCGCTACGCGCAATCCGAGTATTGGCTGCACAAGGTGGAGCTGCACCGGTTGCGGCACAACTATGCCGAAGAACTGTCTGGCGGCCAGCAAAAACTGGTGGAGCTTGCGCGCATCATGGTGGCCAAGCCCAAGGTCGTGCTGCTGGACGAGCCGTTCGCGGGCGTCAATCCAGCGCTGGCGCAGTTGCTGATCTCGGTGATCCGCGAGTTGCCGACCGGGCATGATTGCTCGGTAGTGCTGGTCTCGCACGACCTGACTTCGATCTACCAGCTGTCTCACCACATCATTGTCATGAACGAAGGCGCCATCCTGACCCAGGGCAATGCCGATCACGTGCGCGCCGACCCCCGGGTGGTCGAAGCCTATCTGGGAGCTTGACATGAGCACCGCGATCCTTGCGCTGGAAGACGTGACCGTGGCCTATCACGGCGACATCACGATCCTGAATCACATCAATGTCCAGGCGCGCGCCGGCAAAGTCACTGGGGTGATTGGCCCCAACGGCGCCGGGAAGTCCACCGTGCTCAAGACCTTGTTTGGTTTTCTGCCGCCTCGCACAGGCCGCATCACGTTGCGGGGGCAGGATATCAGTGCGCAGCCGTCACACGAGCGCGCAGCCAACGGCGTGGCCTTCGTGCCGCAGCATCGCAGCCTGTTTGGCGAGCTGTCCGTGCACGACAACCTGCTGTTGGGCTGCTGGCCGTTTCGCCGCGACAAGACGCGGGTGCGCGCACGCATTGATTCGGTCTATGACCGCTTTCCCATTCTGGCGCAAAAGCGCAATGATCCCGTATCCAGTATGAGCGGCGGTCAACAGCGCTTTGTGGAGTTCGGCCGGGCCTTGTTGATCGAGCCGTCGGTCATCTTGCTGGATGAACCCACTGCAATGCTGGCGCCCAAGATATCCAAGGAAATCTATACGCTCATCCGCGGTTTTGCCGACGAAGGCATGACCGTGGTGCTGGTAGACCAGAATGTGCGCCGTTGCGCCGAGATCTCCGACTATATGTACATCCTGGAACTCGGACGCAACAAGGCGGAAGGTTCGCGCGAGGCGTTCGAAGACGGGGGCGGCTTGCGCGAGATGGTGGCGTCCTGGATGGACTACAAGATCGACTGAGCGGCGCGCGGACTGCCTTGCTGGCACGTCCGCGCGTTTCCGTATTGCCGCGTTACCCGTAGATCAGATGACGCCGCGGATTCCCGCGATGCCATGCGCCGCATGGCGCAGCGCGTGCGACACGGTCTGAGTGGATTGCCCGCCCAAGGCAAACACCGGAATGCCAGCGTCGCGGTTGCCTTCCACAAAGCCTTCCCATCCCAGCGTTTGCGCGCCGGGGTGGCTGGGCGTGTCCAGCACGGGACCCAGCACCGCGAAGTCGGCGCCCAATTCCCGGGCGTGGACAATTTGTGCGTTGTCATGGGCCGACACACCGACCAGCGCGCCCTCAGGCAAGGCCGGGCGGGCGGAAAGACGCGCCGCGTCAGCCGTGCGCAGATGCACGCCGTCCGCTTCTTTCCACCAGGCAGCAGGGTGCGCGCTGTTGACCAGCACGCGGGCGCCGGCTGCGCGGCAGCGCTTCAGCACCTGTTGCAGCACTTCATGCAACGACGATGCGCCAGCGCCGTCGGGCCATTGCGGTTCACGGAATTGCACCAGTTTCACGCCGCGCGCCAATGCGGCATCCAGCCGGCCCAGAAACGCCGCGACGCCTGCACGCGAACCGATGGAGCTGATGCCGTAGGTGGTGGGCAATTGCAACCAGCGCAAAGGCGGAAGGGCCGCTGGCAACAGGTTGCCGACAGCCGCTGCGTCGGCGGGCCAGACCCATTCCAGGCGCTGGTTTTCCAGGCCCTGCGGCGCGCCTTCCCAGCCGGTGACAAAGCAGAACGCCAGCCGGACCGTGGTGTGCGGATAAACGTGCACATACGTCACCCATGGGCGAGACTGCGTGACGCGGATGCCGATTTCTTCGTGCAACTCACGCGCCAACGCCTCCAGCACGGTTTCGCCGGGTTCCAACTTGCCGCCGGGCAATTCCCACCAGCCCGCCCAGGGTTTGCCTTCGGGGCGCTGCCCCAACAGCAGCATGCCGTCTTCGCGCATGATCATGCCGGCGGCGACGTCAACGATCTTCTCAGACATGGCGGGCCGCCCAATCACGAGCAAATTGATAGGCGACGCGGCCGGACCGCGAGCCGCGCTCAATCGTCCATTGCAGCGCTTCGGTGCGTGACGGCGCAATGTGTTCCTCCGGGCAGCCCAGTTCGCGCAGCCAGTGGTAGACGATGTCCAGGTAGTCGTCCTGCTTGAACGGGTAGAAAGACAGCCACAAGCCAAAGCGTTCGGACAGCGAAATCTTCTCTTCGACCGTTTCGCCCGGATGGATTTCGCCATCGGGCTGATGCTTGGCCTGCAAGTTCTCGCTCATGTATTCCGGCATCAAGTGACGCCGGTTGGACGTGGCGTAGATCAGCACGTTATCGCCCGAGGCCGACACGGAACCGTCAAGCACGGACTTGAGCGCTTTGTAGCCGGGCTCGCCTTCTTCAAACGACAGGTCGTCGCAGAAGACGATGAAGCGTTCGGGGCGCGGCGCGACCAGTTCAACGATATCGGCCAAGTCACCTAAGTCAGACTTGTCGACTTCGATCAGGCGCAAGCCGCGTTCACCGTAAGCCGCCAGCATGGCCTTGACCAGCGAACTCTTGCCCGTGCCGCGGGCGCCGGTCATCAGCACGTTGTTGGCGGGCTTGTGTTCCAGGAACTGGACGGTGTTGCGGTCAATCGTTGCCTTCTGGCGCTCGATGTGTTGCAGGTCTTCGCGATCGATGCGCGCCACGTGGCGCACGGCATCCAGCCAGCCGCGAGCGCCGCGTTTGCGCCAGCGGAAGGCGTGCGCCGTCCAGTCGATCTCTGGCGTGGCCGGGGGCAGAAAGGCCTCAAGCTGCGCCAGCACGCGCTCGGCGCGCTGGATCAGGGTGGAAAACTCGGTTGCGGTCACGTCTGCATCCTGCCTTACGAACGGTAGTCGGCGTTGATCGACACGTACTCGTGCGAGAAGTCGCAGGTGTAGACGGTGTCGCTGACCTGTCCGCGGCCCAGCGCGATGCGCACCGAGATCTCGGCCTGCTTCATCACGCGCTGGCCGTCGGCTTCCTGGTAGTCGGGATTGCGGCCGCCGTTCTTGGCCACCAGCACGTCATCGAGCCACAGGCGGATGTTGGACACGTCCAGATCGTCGATACCGGCGTAGCCGACGGCGGCCAGGATGCGGCCCAGGTTGGGGTCCGATGCGAAGAAGGCGGTCTTGACCAGCGGCGAATGGGCCACGGCGTACGCGACCTTCAGCGCTTCTTCGGTGTTGCCGGCTTCTTCGACGCGGATGGTCATGAACTTGGTGGCGCCTTCGGCGTCACGCACGATCTTCGTGGCCAGTTCCAGCGCGGCGGCGGTCAGCGCGTCGCGCACGGCAGCGTAGGCGGCGTCGGATTCGCTGTTCACGTTAACGCCGGACTTGCCGGTGGCGGCGATGATGAACGAGTCGTTGGTGGACGTGTCGCCGTCAACCGTGATGCGGTTGAACGAGGCGTCGGCGATTTCCACGGCCAGCTTGCGCAGCAGCGGCTGGGCAATGCCCGCGTCGGTGGCCAGGAAGCTCAACATGGTGGCCATGTTGGGGCGGATCATGCCTGCGCCCTTGCTGATGCCGGTGAACGTCACGGTCTTGCCGTCAATCTGCACCTTGGCTGACGAGATCTTCGGCAGCGTGTCGGTCGTCATGATGCCGTGGGCAGCGCTGGACCAGTGGTCAGATGCCAGGTTGGCGATAGCGGCAGGCAGGCCGGCGACCAGGCGGTCCAGAGGCAGCGGTTCCAGGATCACGCCCGTGGAGAACGGCAGGATCTGCGTGGCGGGAACGCCCAGCAGCGCGCCCAGCGCGTCGCAGGTGTCTTTGGCTTTTTTCAGGCCTTCTTCACCGGTGCCGGCGTTGGCATTGCCGGTGTTGATGACCAGCGCGCTGATCGGGCCGCCTGCGGCCAGATGGGCCTGGCAGACCTGCACGGGAGCGGCGCAAAAGCGATTGCGCGTGAACACGCCGGCAACGCTCGTGCCTTCGGCCAATCGGAATACCGTCAGATCGCGCCGGTTGGCTTTGCGGATGCCGGCCTCGGTGACGCCGATTTCAACGCCGGCAACAGGAAAAATTTCGGACTCGGAGGGGATCTGCAAATTAACGGCCATGACTTCGTCTCTTCAGTGAGCAGGACGGAATCGCCGCCAGGCTAGGCGGCGCGTGGGGGAAAGCTTCGTATTATCCCACCGCTTTGCGGCAGGGGTTTGTCAGCGGGCGGTCAGGGGCCGATCCGCATGTCGGCCACGTCCAGCACGCCAGCGTCGTGGTTGCTGAGCACGCTGCGCACGGTGCCATCGGGGGCCTGCAAGACGGATTTGCCCGCCGCGACTTCTGCTCCGCCGTTGCGTCGGGCCGAGCGGCCCCGGGCCGGCGAAAACAACAGGTCGCCTGGCTGGACGCCCGGCAAACGCGGGTTGGCTGACAGCACGCGGGTGCCGGCGGGGTAGGTCATGACGCCTAAAGCGGTTTCGCGGGCCAGCAGCCCTTCAAACTGGCTGGCATGGCGCTGCCCATCCAGCCGCATGTCCACTTTCAGTAACGGCATTTGCGCAACGGTCAGGGCTTCGCTGCCTTCGGTGCGCAGCAGCCAGCGCGGCGTGGCGCTGGCCGCGTCCAGCGTGGTGCCACGTGCGGGCTCATCCACTTTCAGCCAGGTGCCGGGCGGGACAGGTTGCTGGTTCAGCGTATTGCCGATGGCCAGGTGGCAACTGGCAAAGCGGGGCTCGCCGCCTTGCATGACAAATTCAATCCTGTGGCCGTGCGCGCAGAGCCAGCCTTCCTGGGCTTGGTCGCGCGTGATTTCAGCCGACAAGGTTTCGGGTTGCTTGCCGCTGGCGGGATAGCGGAACAGGCGCGAGGCCACGACGCCTTGTATCGGGGCGGGCTGGGTCTCTGGAAAGACGGCGCGGTCAAAAGAATTCAAATCGCCCGGCGTCGTCAGACTGAGGACGGTGCCTGCCGGCATGTCCACGCCCGCCAGCCTGGCACTGTGGGCCAGCACCGTCTTGCGTCCGGCTTCCGCCTGGGCATCGCGATGCGCCGAAAACCACAGGCTGAACTGCTGATAGGGGAAGATGGCGCCGATCAGCGCCAGAATGGTCATCAGGATGGTGCCGGCGCGGCGGTGCTCGCCCAGCCACAGCCGGGCATTTCGAGTGGTGGCCAGAACGGCCAGCCAAGTCAGCAAGGTGCTCAGGCAGGCCAGCGAGACCACCATCAGCACATAGAAATTACCGCCAGGAAGAGAAACCGGAATCATGGCGGCAATTATGCGCCAAACCGGGCGCGGATTTCAGGGCCGGAGGCCGTTCAGGACTTGGCGGATTCCAGCCGGGTGGCCACGACTTGCAGCTTGAGTTCGCCCAAGGCCTGGAACAAGGCATTGCGGCTGGCTTCCGGCAGCTCGCCGAACATGGACTTGACCCAGGACTCATGCGCGCGGGCCATGCGGGCAAAGGTCTTCTTGCCCTGCGGCGTGAGCTTGATGAGCGAGCTGCGCCGGTCGGATTCGACTTTGGTGCGCACCACCAGGCCTTCTTTTTCGAGCTGGTCGGTGATGCCGGTGATATTGCCGTTGGTGACCATCATGTGGCGCGACAGATCCCCCATCTTCATGCCCTTGGGCGCGCGTTGCAGTTGCGCCATCAGGTCGAAGCGGGGCAGCGTCGTGTCGAATTCATTGCGCAGGCGGCTGCGGATTTCGCCTTCGATGAGATTGGCGCAAGTCAGCATGCGCAGCCACAAGCGCAACGCATGGTGATCGTCGGGCGCGGCGCGGGATTCCAGGTCGGGGGCGTCAGTCATGGCTAGGGAGGATACCGGGAATGCGTGAAGAGGCGGGCGCCAGACCCATCTGCTCGAAGATGGCGCGGGTCAGCGGGCTGTCGGGATCGTTCAGCGTCAGAACGATGTCGTAATGATTGGTGCCGGGCATCGGAACGTATTGGCCAGGAAATCCGCGTTCGCGCCAGGCGGCAAGATAGTCGTCGCTTTGGCGTTTGAACTCGGCGGTTTCGGATTCGCCATAACTGACCACCAGCGGGCAACCGGTCTGCGGCAGTTGCAGCGCAGGACTGTTGCGGATGGCGCTGGCTTCGTTCAGGCGCATCCATTCATTGATATGCGTGTGAACCAGCGGGCGCAGGTCAAACAGGCCCGACAGCGGCGCGGCGCCCCGGATCACGTCGTGCGGCACTTCGTAGCTGGCATGCCAGCCGCTGGACAGGAGCGCGCCGACCAGATGGCCGCCTGCGGAACTGCCGCAAATAT
The DNA here is from genome assembly GCF_030864005.1 of Achromobacter seleniivolatilans. Taxonomy (NCBI): domain Bacteria; kingdom Pseudomonadati; phylum Pseudomonadota; class Betaproteobacteria; order Burkholderiales; family Alcaligenaceae; genus Achromobacter; species Achromobacter seleniivolatilans. Next base: position 4,257,630 of record NZ_CP132976.1, on the reverse strand, counting down.
GAATGCGCTTGGGATCGCCGCCGTATTCGGCGATGTGGCGGTGAATCCAGGCCAGCGCCCGGCGGTTCTGGTCCACGATGCGGTCCAGCGTGACGGCAGGCGCCAACGAATAATTCACCGACACGACCACGGCGCCGGCTTGCGTGAACGCGGGCGCCATGCCGCTGGAATCGCTTTTGGACAGCAGGCGCCAGTAGCCGCCGTGGATAAACACAAATACCGGTGCATTCGCCGTTCCGCTGGCCGCTGGCGTGGCGCAGGCTGCCGGAAAGATGTCCAGCAACTCGTCGGGATGATCGCCGAACGGCACATCCAGCGCGCAGTCCAATGACTGCCGCGCCGTGGCGCTGTCATCGGCGTATTTCTTGAGTATCGGCAGGATGTCGGGTACTGTCGCGCGAGCGTTGTACTGGACGTCTAATCCGGCGCGATCGTAGTTTCGGTAGAGAGTAACCATGGCGGCAGCTGATTGGTAAAGCTCTGGTATTTTTGGTATTTGGTCGGGTAAGCGCTTATCCGTAATGCCCGGCGTTTTCAGACTGACGATATTAGGGCTATCGGCGCGAAAACCATTGATGGTTATCAGCTTGCTATGGGTTAGTAATTACCCTTCGGTAAAAACCCTAGTCTTGTTTTGACGAATACTTTAAACCTAAACTATGAACCACGCCAGTACTCGCTATGCTGCACAACGGGGTCCTGGTGTTGCAAGCAATATTTTTTGCAAGTACCTGTTTGACGGCGGCGCAATGGCGCCGGCAGGCCGGGCATAGAAGTCATTCGAATCGCACCCTCAAAAAGAACACCCTCTGCGCGGGCTCGCGCACGGAGCACACCACCATGCGTTTGATCACTTCCCTTATCGCCGCCGCCGCGCTGGTTCCGGCCGTGGCGTTGGCCGATACCGTCAAGGTCGGCATCGCCAACGATATTTCGGGTCCCTTCTCGGCGCTGGGCGCCGAAGCCCGCGACGGCTTCAATCTGGCCATCAAGCAATTGGGCAGCAAACTGGGCGGACAGCCCGCCGAATTCGTGCAGACGGACATGGGCGGCAATCCCGACCAGGCCCGCCAACTGGTCACGCGCTACATCCAGCGCGACAAGGTCGACTTCTTCACCGGCCCCATCGGTTCGAACGTGGCGCTGGCCGTAGGCCCCGCACTGTTCGCCGCCAAGGTGCCCTATCTATCGAACAACCCCGGCCCCAGCCAGTTCGCTGGCGCCCAATGCAATAACTACTGGTTCGGCACGTCCTACCAGAACGACGCTTTCCACGAAGCCGCCGGCAAGGTTGCCGCCGACCGCGGTTTCAAGAAGATGTTCATCATGGCCCCGGACTATCCGGCGGGCAAAGATGCGCTGACGGGTTTCAAGCGCGGCTACAAGACGGCCCCAGGTGACGAGGTCTACACCAAGCTCGGCCAGATCGACTACGCTGCCGAAATCGCGCAGATCCGCGCGGCCAAGCCGGACGCCGTCTACATCTTCCTGCCGGGCGGCATGGGCATCAACTTCGTCAAGCAGTTCGTGTCCGCCGGCCTGTCGCAAAGCGTCAAGCTGATCGGCCCGGGCTTCTCGGCCGATGAAGACGTGATCCAGGCTGTGGGTGAGCCGATGCTGGGCATGTACAACACGGCGCAGTGGGCGCATGACCTGGACGTGCCGCAGAACAAGGTGTTCGTTGATGCCTTCCGCAAGGAATACAACGGCCGCTACCCGTCCGTGTATGCCGCCCAGGCGTACGACGTGATCATGGCCATGGATGCTGCCGTCAAGCAGGCGGGCGGCAAGGCGACCGACCGCGAAGCCATCATCAAGGCGCTGGAAAAAGCCGATTACCCCTCGGTGCGCGGCAACTTCACCTACGGCAAAAACCACTATCCGATCCAGGCCTACTACCTGCGCGTCGTCGACAAGGACGGCAGCGGCCGCATCACCAACAAACTGGTGGGCAAGGTGTTCGACAAGTACCAGGACGTCTACGTCGGCGACTGCAAGCTCTGATGTAGGACGCCTGAGCGGCTCGCGGCCACGGGGTCCGGCAATGCCGGCCCCGGCTGTGAACCGCCACCGGCCATCGTTGTATCGATCGCACGCGGGCCGCCTCTAAGGTTCGCGGCAGGGGGAAGTTTTCATGACGTTTACGCTGATCGTCGAGCAATTGCTGAACGGTCTGCAGTTTGGGTTGATGTTGTTTTTGATCGCTGCCGGGCTGACCCTGGTGTTCGGCATCATGGACATCATGAATCTGGCTCACGGCTCGCTCTACATGGCCGGCGCCTATGTCGCCGCCGAAACCATGCAGCGCACAGGTTCATTTACCGCTGCCGTCCTGGTGGCGGCCGTCGCGACCGGCGCGGTCGGCGTGGCGTTGGAATTGACCCTGATCCGCCGTCTGGCGCTGCGCGATCACTTGGCCCAGGTGCTGGGCACCTACGCTGTCATTCTGATCGCCAATGATCTGGTCAAGATGATCTGGGGCCCCGCTCCGGTCATGCTGAACATGCCCGCCGTGCTGTCGGGTCCCGTTCGTCTCTTGCCTGATCTTCTGTATCCCGCCTATCGCCTGATGATTATCGTCTTTGGCGTGGCTGCTGCGGCCGGGCTGTACTGGTTCGTGACGCGCACTCGCGCGGGCGTGCTGGTCCGGGCCGGGGCTTCCAACCGCCAGATGGCCACGCTGATGGGCGTGCGCGTGCCGATGCTGTTCCTGGGTGTTTTCGTGCTGGGCGCGATGCTGGCCGCATTGGCTGGCGCGCTGCTGGGCCCGATCACGTCCGTGCAGGTGGGCATGGGCGAAGAAATCCTGATCCTGGTGCTGGTGTGCATTGTCATCGGCGGCATCGGTTCGATCCGCGGCGCCTTTGTCGGCGCCTTGCTGGTGGGCATGGTGGACACGGCGGGGCGGGCCTTTCTGCCCATGTTGTTGCGCCAGGTCTTTTCGCCGGCTGTGGCTTCCAGTGTCGGTCCGACGCTGGCCGCCATCGCTATTTACGTATTGATGGCGGCGGTGCTGGTGTTCCGGCCCTCCGGCTTGTTTCCGGCGCGGGGTTGATCATGAGATCCACAATCTGGACAGTGGCGCTCTTGGCTGCGCTGGTGGCCTTTCCGCTGGTAGCGCCAGCCTTGGGCCTGGACTTCTACATTTCCTTTGTGCGCCGCGTGCTGATTTATGCGCTGGCGGCGACCAGCCTGAACCTGATCCTGGGTTATGGCGGCATGGTGGCGTTGGGCCACGCTGCGTTCTTCGGCGCGGGCGCTTACGCCGTGGGTATCCTGGCGATGTCCGGCGTTACGTCGGCGTTGATCGTCTGGCCCGTGGCAATGGCGCTGGCCGGTGTGCTGGCCTGCATCACGGGGGCGATCTCGCTGCGTACGCGCGGCGTGTACTTCATCATGATCACGCTGGCTTTCGCGCAGATGCTGTTCTATATCTTCATCTCGCTGCGTCAGTACGGCGGAGAAGACGGACTGAACCTGCCCGGCTATTCCACGCTGCCGGGTATCGACTTGTCCCATGACGTCAGCTTCTACTATTTAGTGCTGGCGCTGTTTGCGCTGCTGATGTGGGTATTCAGCCGCGTGGTGTCCTCGCGCTTCGGCATGGCCTTGCAGGGCATCCGTGAAAACGAGTCGCGCATGGAATCCATGGGCTACCCGGTCTACCGCATCAAGCTCGTGGCCTTCACGCTCAGTGGCGCGGCAGCCGGTCTGGCCGGTGCGCTGCTGGCCAATCACAACTTGTTCATATCGCCCAGCCTGATGCATTGGACGCAGTCGGCCAATCTGCTGATCATGGTGCTGGTCGGCGGTATTGGGCTGCGCTGGGGCGGCGTTGCGGGTGCGGTGGTGATGTTGACGCTGGAAGAAGTGCTGCGCCTGTGGACGGAATATTGGCATCTGCCCTTGGGTGTGCTGCTGTTGTGCGTGGTGTTTGGCGCGCCCCGCGGTCTGGTCGGCCTGTTCGGGCCGCTGTTTGGCGGACGCGCTGCGGCGCAAGCCGGCAAGGTGGGATCATGAGTTCAACGATAAGCGCCAATACACAGGCCCAGGCGGCGTCCGCGCCCGCCTTGCAGGCATCCGGGCTGGTGCGCCGCTTTGGCGCGCTGGTGGCGACGGATAACGTGTCCTTGTCTTTGAACCCGGGCGAAATCCACGCGCTGATCGGCCCCAACGGCGCGGGCAAGTCCACCTTGATTCATCTGCTGTCCGGCACGCTTGCCGCCGATTCGGGCACGCTGACCGTCGGCGGCCGCGATGTGACGGGCATGAATGCCCACCAGCGTGTGGCGGCGGGCTTGTCGCGGTCGTATCAGATCACCAATATCTTTAAGCAGTCGTCGGTGCTGGACAACCTGGTGCTGGCGGTGCAGGCGCACGCGGGCAGCAGCTTCCGCTTCTGGAAGCCGCGCGCGGCCGAGTCTGCGCTGTATGAGCAGGCCCGTGAACTGGCCCAGGAATGCGCGATCGACGCCAGTCTGCTGGAACGTCCCGCCGGGACCTTGCCGCATGGCGAGCAGCGCAAGGTGGAATTCGCGCTGGCGCTGGCCGCTCGGCCCAGCGTGCTGCTGCTGGACGAGCCCATGGCCGGTATGGGGCCGGACGAAACCGTCCGCCTGACCGAACTGATTGAATCCATGCGCGGGCGGGCCGCCATGTTGCTGGTGGAACACGATATGCAGGCGGTATTTCGTTTGGCGGACCGTTTGTCGGTGCTGGTGTATGGCCGCGTCATTGCGACCGGCACCCCCGACGAAATCCGGGCCAACCCGGAAGTGCGGCAAGCCTATCTGGGCGACGAGGAGACCGCGTGATGCTCACCATTGAATCGGTCAAAAGCGGATATGGCGCCAGCCAGGTGCTGTTTGGCGTGGACCTTCAAATTGGCGCCGGACAGGTCGTGACCCTGCTGGGACGCAATGGCATGGGCAAGACCACGCTCTTGCGCACCTTGTTTGGCCAGTTGCCGCTGCGCGGCGGCAAGATCCATTTTGCAGGGCAGGACATCAGCGGCTGGAGCTCCGACCGCATTGCGCGCGTTGGCGTGGCCATCGTCCCGGAAGGGCGCCAGTGCTTTCCCAACCTGACCGTGCGCGAGCATCTGACCGCTTTCGTCGCTGCCCGCAACCCCGACATCGGCGAACCCTGGACCCCGGAACGCGTGTTTGAACTCTTTCCCCGTCTGGCTGAACGCGCCCGCAACATGGGTAATCAGTTGTCCGGCGGCGAACAACAAATGCTGGCCATCGGCCGCGCGCTGGTCACGAACCCCCGCTTGCTGATCCTGGACGAAGCCACCGAAGGCCTGGCGCCCAAGATCCGCGAAGAAATCTGGAATTGCCTGGCGCGGCTGCGGCAGGCAGGGCAGACCATCCTGGTCATCGATAAATATGTCGAAAGGTTGCTCACTCTGGCGGATCAACACGTCATCCTGGAACGCGGGAAAGTCGTGTGGACCGGGGACTCCAAGGCCCTGGACGCCGACCGGGGTCTATGGGAACGCTATCTGGGCGTGTAGCAAGAAAGCCGCAACCAAAGCCGACAGCGTGCAAAAATCAAGAAATAAAACGCAATAAATCAGCATTTATATTGCTAGGTTGAAACTTAAGGTGTCTGGAGAGCATCCAGACGTTTGCACCTGTTTCAATTGGCCCCACTGTTCTCTACACTTGTTGAGCTGGGCCTGCTGCGCGCCTATCAGGCGCCTGCGCCCCACAACAAGCTCATTGGCTCATCAGGCGGGGCGAAAGCGCGGCGACCCGCCGTTTTTACGGTTCAGGCGCCAGCCCACGCATTCCCCGTTTTACGTTCGTTACGTCTTATCAAGCTGTCAGGAAGACTTCGCATGGCGAAATGGGGTTTGCGCAAAAAATCATTAATGGCGCTGTTGCTGGCGTGCGTGGTCGCCTTGGCGCCCGCCGCGATCATTGGCTGGCTGGTGCTGGACGGGGTAAGAGACCACTTCGGACGGGCATTTGCCGATAACTTCACGCAGTTGAACCGGCAGCGCATTTTGGCCCCGGTGTCGCGCGAACTGGCCCTGTCGTTACGGCTGGCCGACAGCGAAGTCACCCGCCGCTGGCTGCGCAATGAAAGTGATCCGGCTGCTCGCGAATTGTTCTTCCGTGAAGCCGACGGCTATCGCCGGGATTTGTTGGGACGCGCCTATTTCATCGCCAGCGCCGCCAGCGGTCATTACTACTTCAACGACGAAAAGCCGTTGTCCGAGGCGCCCCGGTATACGCTCAGCCCAAGCGCGCCTGACGACGGCTGGTTCTATGCCACGTTGAAAGCGCCCGCTAAATACAACATCAACGTCAATCCTGACTTAAAGCTCAAGACCACGCGCGTCTGGATCAATGCCCAGGTGCGCGACGGCGACAAGGTCATCGGCCTGACTGGCGCGGGTTTGGATGTGGGCGGATTCTTGCGCGAATTCGTCAACAGCGGGCAGCCGGGCGTGACGCCGATCATCATCGACGAGGAAGGCGCCATCCAGGCCCACATGGATGCGTCGCTGATTGCCTATAACTCGGGCGCAGGCGGAGCCGCAGACAGCCGCGGCAAGGTATTCAATCTGCTGGAAGACGCGCAGGGCCGGGACGAACTGCGCTCGGCCATGCACGCGGCCCAGGCTGATCCGCAATCGGTCCAAACCGCCTGGGTCAAGCTGGACGGCACGCGCCAGCTAGTGGCCGTGGCCTATATGCCCGAATTGCACTGGCATGTGCTGACGGTCGTGGATCTGGGCGCCGCTCGGGTGCTGGATACCGGCTGGCTGTGGCCGGCGGGCATCGGTCTGGTGCTGCTGTTTGCCGCCATGCTGCTGTGTTTTGGTTATGCCATTGAACGGCTGATGCTGCGCCCTTTGCGCCGCTTGCAACAGTCTGCCCGCGCCATCGCCGACGGCAGCTACGACGTGCGCCTGCCCCCGGGCGGCCAGGATGAGATCGGCGACTTGAGCCGCGCCTTTGGCGTGATGGCTGACAAAGTGCGCCAGCACACCGCCGAGCTGGAGTCTAAAGTGCGCGAACGCACGTCCGAGTTGGAGGACGCCAACCGGGCCATGGCCGCCGCGCACAAGAAAATCGGCGATTCGATTGACTACGCCAGCCTGATCCAGCGTGCCATCCTGCCGGATCGCCAACTGACGCAGTCCCTGGGCGCGCACCACTTTGTGCTGTGGAAACCGCGCGATGTGGTCGGCGGCGACTTCTACGTATTCCGTTCAGACGGCGGCAACTGCCTGCTGGGCATCATGGATTGCGCGGGCCACGGCGTGCCCGGCGCGCTGATGACCATGCTGGCCCGCGCCGCCATTGACCTGGCCATTACCGAGGTCGGCCCGGGAGACCCCGCAGGCATCCTGACCCGCACGGATAATGCCATCCGCGCAATGCTTGCGGATGCGCAACTGCCCCGGGCTCTGGCCACGAATACCGATGCAGGCCTGGTATATATTGACCGCCAATCGGGCCGCCTGCTGTATGCGGGTGCAAAGATCAGCCTGTATGCAAGTGACGGCAAGACCCTGCGCGAAGTGCCCGGAGGCAAGCGCGCTCTGGGCGACAAGCGCGCCGGGCTTTACGAAAACATAGAGCTGCAGATGGAACCCGGCTGGACCTATTACCTGGCGACCGACGGGTTCCTGGATCAGGCGGGCGGCGAGCACGGATTTGGGTTCGGCAACACGCGTTTTGCGGAAATGCTCAAGAGACACGCGCAGCAGCCGTTAACAGAGCAGGCTGTCGCCTTTACGCAAGCGCTGGCCGAATACCAAGGTGGGCGTCCGCAGCGCGACGACATCACTTTGCTGTCTTTCCGATTCGAATAAACGTTATCAGGGCGGTAACTCCCATGAATGCCTCCGATCTCTACGCGTTAGGTGAACGGTTCAACCAAAACCGCACCCTGCTGTGCTTTAACGGGCCGATATCTCGCAGCCTGATCGAGGAAATTGGCAACGCGCTCAAGAATTACCTGAGCGCCGAACACGTGCGTCCGGCGGAAGCCATGGATGTGTTCTCGGTCTACATCGAGATGATCCAGAACATTCGCCAGTACGCCGCCGCGAGCGGCGACGCCGAAGCAAGCGCCACGGTCGTGATCGGCCGCCGCGACGAAAGCCGCTATGTGGTGTCAGCGGGAAATCTGGTCAAGTCCGATGACGGCCATGCGTTGGTCGCCCGAATTCAGGAGCTGGCTGCGCTGGACAAGGCAGCCCTGAAGGCCGAGTACAAGGCCCAGCTGCACAAGCCCCGTACTCAGGGCGTGGCGTCGGGCGCCGGCCTGGGGCTGATCGATATCGCGCGCCGCGCCGGCGCTCCGCTGGAAGCCAGCCTGACCCCAGCCGCGGAGGAGGGTCGGGCATTCTTCAGCCTGAGCGTCGTGGTCTGAAGGTACGCATTCAAGGATTATTTTCGGAGTAATTGATGAAAGATCTGAACATTCCCGGGACGCAGTCCACGCCTGCCATTACCACGGACGCCGCAGCCGGCGTGCTGGTAATGCGCGGCGACTCCTATCCCGAGAATTCCTTCGAACTGTTCGGCCCCGTGATTGAATGGGTCGAATCCTACTTGCAGGGCCAAGCCGCCCCGTTGAGCCTGGAACTGGAACTGCTGTATCTGAATACCAGCAGTATCAAGTCCGTCATGGACATCTTTGACGTGCTTGAGGCCGCCCATCGCAACGGACGCTCCGTCAGCGTCACCTGGTTCTACGACAAGCGCAACGAGCGCGTTGGGGAACTGGCCGAGGAATTCAAGGAAGACTGCTCCTTTCCGTTCTCGGTGGTTGGCCGCGAATGAAACCCGGCGCCGCCGAACTGGATCGACGCATCACTGAGCTGCTGGCGGACCCGGCCTACGCCGGTCACCCCCTGCGCGAAGCGCTGGATGCGCTTTGGCAGTACACAGCCGAGCAGATGTCGCGCATTGAGCGCGTGACCCAGTTGTCGGACGCCTATCAAAGCATGGCGCACGAGCGCGAACTGGGTCTGTGCGATCAGTTCGACCGGCAATTGCGCCGCCTGAGCCGGATTGCGCGGATATCGGATCACTATCAAAACATGATGCGAGATCTGAATGCCGCACTGGAAGAGACGTCTAGCCGGGACCCGCTGACCAGCTTGCTGAACCGCCGCGCCCTGATGGAAATGATCAAGCAGGAAGTCCAGCGGGCTTCTCGCAGCGGCGAGAGCTTTGTCGTCGCGATGTTGGACGTGGATCACTTCAAGGCGGTCAATGACCAGCACGGTCATGAAACGGGTGACCGCGCACTGGTCGAGCTGGCCGGCGCGTTGGTGCAAAGTCTGCGTGAATACGATCTGTGCGGCCGCTGGGGCGGCGAGGAATTCCTGGTGCTGCTACCCAACACGCAACCCGATGCTGCTCAACACGTGATGGACCGCCTGGTTGGCGCGGTGCGCGGGCTGGCGGTGCAGGCAAGTGACGACGTATTACGGCTGACAGTCAGTATTGGCATGGCGCATCACCAGTTGGGAGAAACCTTCTCCGAAACGCTCAGTCGGGCGGACCAGGCGCTGTATCTGGCCAAGCAAGATGGACGCGACCGCGTCGCGCTTGGCTTTCCAAAGCGCTGAATGAAACCGGAATCGCTGTTTTCCGGTATGGAGCCCCTTATGCTTGATTCTCATGTAAGCGTTTCGAGTGCGGCCCCCGAGGGCGCCGCGTGGCATGCGGGCAATTATCTGGCGTCGATGGATCGGGCGCTGCTGCTGTTCGATTTCGACCCGAATGGCTCGCTGTTGAACGCCAACCCCAATTTTCTGGCCGCCGTGGGTTATACCCGCGAAGAGGCTCAGGCACTAAGCCACGACATGCTGTGCGACAGCATGGACGAAGGCAAGGGCATCGCCAGCGGAGAACGGATCTGGACCCGCTTGCTCCGGGCCGAACACTTCTCGGGCACCTGCCGCTATCGCAAGAAAGATGGCAGGACCTTGTGGATCGAAGCGACCTATATGCCCATGTTGGGCGACGACGGAGAAGTCGCGCGCATTTCGGTCATTTCCCGCAAATCAATCGCGGACGCCGAACGGCAGGAAGAAATCCGCCTGCTGCTGCTAGGCATCAATGAAACCGGCAACGCGGTTGCCGTGTCAGGCTGCGATGGCCGCATTCTGTATGTGAACGACGGCTTTCATCGCATGCTGGGTTTCTCGCGGGGCGATGCCCTGCACCAAGAACTGGGCGAATTGCTGGCCGGCGGCCGGCCGGATGGCGGCACCCGCGAAGAGCTAGGCCGCCGCATTGCCTGCCGCGAGGGTTATCACAAAGATGTGCTGGTCTATGACCGGGGCGGCAAACCGCTGTGGGTATCGGTCATGGCGAACTCGGTGTTCGATGACCGGGGCACGCTCGTCAATATTGTGGATGTGCTGACCGACATCACGCCGACCAAGGTGCACGAGGTGCTGCAACGCCGCGTGTTGCAAGCCATGGTCAACGAGGCCTCGGTGGTCGAGGTCATGAACATGGTGTGCCGCGAGGTCGAACGCCTGGCGCCCGAAGTCGCAGCAACTGTGATGCGCGTCGATGACACGGGCCATTTACGGCCCCTGGCCGCGCCCAGCGTGCCCAGCGCGTTCAGTGATGCGCTGGACGGCTTGCCGATCGGTCCGCAGGCGGGCGCCTGCGGCACGGCCGCATTCCTGGGCCGGCCCGTCATCGTGCCGGATATCGCCACGGACCCCTTGTGGGACGACTACCGCCACCTGCCGCTGCCTGAAGACGTCAAGGCGTGCTGGTCGTCACCCATCAAATCCAGCGACGGCCGGGTGATAGGCACCTTCGGTTTCTATTTCCGCGAACGCCGTCTGCCAGACGATTTTCATCATCGGCTGGTGGATGTATGCGTCTATCTGTGCGCCCTGGCGCTGGAACGCGAGGAAGCCCGCGCCCGCATCCGCCAGTTGGCCTTTTATGACGAGCTTACCGGCCTGCCCAACCGCAACCTGTTGCTGGCTCAAGCCGAGCAGGCCATCGCGCGCGCCGAGCCGGAACGCAAGCGCGTAGCCGTGCTGTTCCTGGACCTGGACCGCTTCAAACAGGTCAACGACACGCTCGGCCACCCCATCGGTGACGCGTTGCTGCGCGACGTGGCGCAGCGCCTGCGCCGGCTGGCGCGGCCCACCGATATCGTGGGCCGCTTGTCCGGCGACGAATTCGTGATGATGATGCCGGACTTCGAACATGGCCGCCTGACCGCAGCCGCCGAGCACATCCTGGTCGCACTGGCCCAGCCGTTCAGTGTCGGCGGCATTACCCTGAACCCGTCGGTCAGCATCGGCATCAGCGTCTTCCCCGAAAACGGGCGCGACATGGACACGCTGCTGCGCCACGCCGACATGGCCATGTACCAGGCCAAGACAGCGGGCCGCAACCGTATCTCTTTCTTCAGCGCCGAGATGAACCGCCAGGCGCAAGAACGCCTGGCCCTCGAAGCCGCCTTGCGCGATGCACTGGAAGCCAAAGCGCTACGCCTGCACTATCAGCCGCAGGTTGGCCTGAAAAACGGCAGTCTGTACGGCGTAGAAGCCCTGGCCCGCTGGCGCCACCCCACCTTGGGCGACATCTCTCCGGTACGCTTTGTACCGCTCGCCGAAGAGTGCGGCCTGATCGGCGACCTGGGCGACTGGGCGCTACGCGAGGCATGTTCACAACTGGCAATCTGGCGCCACAACGGTCTGCGCGTACCGTCGGTATCCGTAAACCTGTCCGCCACCAACTTCCACAACCTGAACCTGCCCCGGATGATCGCCGCCACCCTGGCCGAATTCGGCCTGGCGCCCGCCGACCTGATGCTGGAAATCACCGAAGGCGTAGTCCTAGACGCCACCGCCGGCACCTTGCGCACCATCGCCGAACTGCACCGCCTGGGCGTCAGGTTGTCGATGGATGACTTCGGCACGGGCTACTCCAGCCTGGGCCACCTACGCCGTCTGATCGTCGACGAACTGAAACTAGACCGCAGCTTCGTGCAAGGCCTGGAAAGCGACGACGCCGCCCGCGCCTTGACCAGCGCCGTGATCCGCATCGGCGAAAGCTTGAGCCTGCCAGTAGTCGCCGAAGGCGTAGAGAACGAAGAGCAACGCCGATTCCTGATCGAGCAAGGATGCGCGGCAGGCCAGGGCTTCCTGTTCTCGCCGCCGTTGCCCGCGAAAGATCTGGAAGAGTGGTTACGCGCAAGACCGTAATGGACAGAGGCAAATGAAGATGGCAAAGACCATCTTCATTTTCCCGCCTCATCGAAAGCACTCCTCCAACTGCATCACCCACCCCAAGACGACCGTCACCAAAACCGATGGGCGGCGCGCGGAAGGATCTACATTCAAACGTAGATGCCCAACGCGCGCCGCCCATCGCTTCCCCCCCCACAACGGCGGCGACACTAGCACCGCGCCCCACGCAAGCGCGAAGCGACACCCCCCCGACGCACAAAAACGCGTAAGCCGATAGCGCGCCGCCCGGGCGGCCGCAGAGGCGGGCACCGCAAATCTCGTCAGTAAACGCGAACCTAGCAGCGCGACGGCTTAAGACAGCGAGAGCCCCTCGACGCGGGCGCGAGCAGTCACGGCGCCTGCGGCGAGGGGCGGCCTACGAAGCCACCCCACACCAGCCACGAAGCCACCCCACACCAGCCACGAACCCCACCCACGAAAACCAACAACCCCGTCCCCCATTACCCCCCCCATCTACTAGCTTTCCCTCATTTGCGATCCCTCAACTTCAGGTATATATTTCAAGCCTAAACTATCCAGACCTAAATATCTGCGGCGCCCCGCTCCAGTACCCCGAGCGACTGTCGCGTACCACGGAGCGTATACGGCAATGAAAATAGTCTGCATCGGCGGCGGTCCCGCCGGCCTGTATTTCGGTCTGCTCATGAAATTGCAGAATCCCGCCAACGAAGTCACCGTGGTGGAACGCAACCGCCCCTACGACACCTTTGGCTGGGGCGTGGTGTTCTCGGACGCCACCATGCAGAACCTGCGCGAAGCGGACCCCGTGTCTGCTCAGACCATCGGCGATGCGTTCAACCATTGGGACGACATCGACATCAACTTCAAAGGCCGCAGCATCCGCAGCAGCGGCCACGGCTTCATCGGCATTGGCCGCAAGAAGCTCCTGAACATTTTGCAGGCACGTTGCGAAGACGTCGGCGTAAAGCTGGTGTTTGAAAACTTCGTTCAGGACGATCAGGCAATCGCCCGTGAATACGACGCCGATCTCGTGATTGCGTCCGACGGCATCAACAGCCAGATCCGCACGCGCTACGAAACCACCTTCCACCCCGACATCGACCAGCGCCGTTGCCGCTTTGTGTGGCTGGGCACGAAGAAAGTCTTTGACGCCTTCACGTTTGCCTTCGTGCAGACCGAGCATGGCTGGTTCCAGGCTCACGCCTACCGCTACGAAGACGGCATGTCCACCTTCATCGTGGAAACGCCCGAAGAAACCTGGCAGGCTGCCGGCATCGAGCAGATGAGCCAGGAAGAGGGCATCGCCTATTGCGAAAAGTTGTTCGCGCCCTGGCTGGATGGCAATGCCTTGATCAGCAATGCTTCGCATCTGCGCGGCTCCGCCATCTGGATTCGGTTCCCGCGTGTCATCTGCAACACCTGGGTGCACTGGAACACGCTGGAAACCGCACGTGGCCAACGCCGCGTGCCGGTTGTTCTGATGGGTGACGCCGCCCACACCGCCCACTTCTCCATTGGGTCCGGCACCAAATTGGCGCTTGAGGACTCCATTGAGCTGGCGCGCTGCCTGAGCGGCGCCGAAGGCAGCGTGGAAGCCGGCCTGAAGCACTACGAAGAAGTGCGCAGCGTGGAAGTGCTGAAGATCCAGAACGCCGCCCGCAACTCCACCGAATGGTTTGAAAACGTCGAACGTTATGCCGACCTGGAACCGGAACAGTTCGCCTATTCGCTGCTGACCCGTTCACAACGCATTTCGCACGAAAACCTGCGCCTGCGCGACCCGGCGTGGCTCGAAGGCTTTGAGCGCTGGATCGCCGAGCGCTCGGGCGCCGCCGCTTCCGCGGACCAGCGTCCCGCCATGCCGATGCTGACGCCATATCAGGCGCGCGGCGTGCAGTTGAAGAACCGCATCGTTGTGTCGCCGATGGCCATGTATTCCTGCACCGATGGCGTGCCGGGCGACTTTCACCTGGTGCACTTGGGCGCGCGCGCCATGGGTGGCGCCGGGCTGGTGATGGTGGAAATGACTTGCGTGTCGCCTGACGGCCGCATCACGCCGGGCTGCCCGGGGTTGTGGAACGACGGGCAGCAAGAGGCGTTTGCCCGCATCGTGAATTTTGTGCACGGCAATAGCGACGCCCGCATCGGCGTCCAACTGGGCCATGCCGGCCGCAAGGGCTCCACGCAACTGGGCTGGCAAAAAATCGATCATCCGTTGGCCGAAGGCAATTGGCCGCTGGTGTCGGCTTCGGCCTTGCCTTACATCGAGGGTGTGTCGCAGATGCCGCGCGCCATGACGCGCGCCGATATGGATCAGGTGCGTGACAACTTCGTCGCCGCAGCGCGACGCGCTGCCGAAGCCGGTTTCGACTGGTTGGAACTGCACTGCGCCCACGGCTATCTGCTGTCCAGCTTCATCTCGCCGCTGACCAACCACCGCGAAGACGAATACGGCGGCAGCCTGGAAAACCGCCTGCGTTTCCCGCTGGAAGTCTTCCACGCCGTGCGCGCCGTCTGGCCCGAAGATAAACCCATGTCGGTGCGTATTTCCGCCAGCGACTGGGTTGAAGGCGGCATCACGGCCGATGACGCGGTAGAAATCGCGCGCCACTTCAAGGAAGCAGGCGCCGACATGATCGATTGCTCGTCGGGACAGGTCAGCAAGGAAGAAAAGCCCGTCTACGGCCGCATGTTCCAGACCCCGTTTGCCGACCGCGTGCGCAACGAAGCCGGTATTCCGACCATTGCGGTCGGCGCCATCTTTGAAGCCGACCACGCCAACGGCATCATCGCCTCGGGCCGCGCCGACCTGTGCGCGCTGGCGCGTCCCCATTTGGCTGACGCCTCTTGGACACTACGCGAAGCGGCTCGGGTGGGCTACCGTGATGTGGCGTGGCCGAATCAATACTTCGCCGGCAAGCGCCAACTGGAAACCAACTTTGAACGCGCCGCCGCCATGGCGCAACTGGACGTTAAATGAATACAACCCCGCAACCGCTTGCCGGGCGTCATGCTCTGGTAACGGGCGGCGCGCGCGGCATCGGGCTGGCCAGCGCCCGCGCGCTCTTGCAGCGCGGCGCCCGCGTCACGCTCCTGGGCCGCGATGGCGCGGCGCTGGATGCTGCGGCCGACAGCCTGGCCAGTCTGGGTCAAGTGCAGGCCGTCAGCGCAGACATTGCAGATGAAGCGTCGGTGCGAGCGGCCTTCGCCCAGGCCGAATCTGAGTTCGGGCCGGTGCTGGTATTGGTGAACAACGCGGGTCAGGCCGTCAGCCAGCGCTTTGACCGTACCGATTCCGCGCTGTGGCAGCAAATGATCGCCGTCAACTTGACCGGCACCTTCCACTGCATCCAGGCCGCTTTGCCGGGCATGCTGCAAGCGCAGTGGGGCCGCGTGATCAACGTGGCCAGCACAGCCGGCCTGATCGGCTATGGGTACGTTAGTGCTTACTGCGCTGCAAAGCACGGAGTTATAGGCCTGACTCGATCGCTCGCGCTTGAAACTGCCCAGAAAGGCGTGACCGTCAATGCGGTGTGCCCGGGCTACACCGAGACCGACATCGTGCGCGGCGCGGTGACGAACATTGTGGAAAAAACCGGCATGACGCCGGAAGCCGCCCGCGCCAAGCTGGCCGAACGCAACCCGCAGGGCCGCCTTGTGCAGCCCGAGGAAGTGGCCGAAACGGTGGCTTGGCTGGCGCTGCCAGCGTCGGCGTCCATCAACGGCCAGGCGATAGCGGTAGATGGCGGCGAAGTGATGACCGGCTGATACCGGCGCCGCGCCTGCCCCCCATTCCAGAATTCACGAACAGGAGACACCATGACCACCCAGTCCGAAGAGCACACCATGAAGCACCACAAACGTCCGATGGCCGGTTATCAGGCCAAGACGTTTCTGTGGCAGGTGTCGGCCGACGGCAAGATCGGCACCGTCACCCTGAATCGCCCCGAACGCAAGAACCCGCTGACGTTTGATTCCTACGCCGAGCTGCGCGACCTGTTCCGCTCGCTGGTGTATGCCACCGACGTCAAGGTAGTGGTGGTGACGGGCGCGGGAGGAAACTTCTGCTCGGGTGGCGACGTGCACGAGATCATCGGTCCGCTGACCAAGATGACCATGCCTGAACTCCTGGACTTCACCCGTATGACGGGCGATCTGGTCAAAGCCATGCGCGCATGCCCGCAGCCTATCGTGGCCGCCGTGGACGGTGTGTGCGCTGGCGCAGGCGCCATGGTGGCGCTGGCCTCGGACATGCGTCTGGGCACGCCCGCCGCGCGTACAGCCTTCCTGTTTACGCGGGTCGGGCTGGCGGGCGCCGATATGGGCGCCTGCACCTTGTTGCCGCGCATGATCGGCCAGGGCCGCGCCTCTGAATTGCTGTACACCGGCCGCGCCATGACTGCCGAAGAGGGCGCCAGCTGGGGTTTCTTCAATGCGCTGCATGACTCCGCCAAGCTGGGCGATGCCGCCCAGACGCTGGCCGCGCAATTGGCCGCTGGCCCGACGTTTGCACACGGCGTCACCAAGAAGCTGCTGCATCAGGAATGGAACATGGGTGTGGACGAAGCCATTGAGGCCGAAGCCGAGGCCCAGGCCATTTGCATGCAGACGCGCGACTTCCATCGCGCGTACGAGGCCTTTGTGGCCAAACAGAAGCCCGTGTTCGAGGGGAACTGATGATGCGTGACGCAAGCTGGCTGGACTGGCCCTTTTTTGACGAAACGCACCGCAAACTGGCTCACGACGTTGACGCCTGGTGCGAGAAGTCTCTGGGCAATGTTGACCATCACGACGCCGACGCCGCCTGCAAAAAGCTGGTGAAAGCGATGGGCGAAGCTGGCTGGCTGCGCTACGCGGTTGCGGGCGGCCCTGGCGGCGCCTGGGGCGGCGCGCTGCCCGACGTGGATTCCCGTTCGGTTTGCATTCTGCGCGAAACCCTGGCGCGCCACGAAGGGTTGGCAGACTTCGCGTTTGCCATGCAGGGCCTGGGCAGCGGCGCAATTTCGCTGATGGGTTCCGACGAACTGCGTGAGCGCTACCTGCCACGCGTGTCGCGCGGCGAGGCCATCGCCGCTTTCGCACTGTCTGAACCCGATGCGGGCTCGGACGTGGCTGCGTTGTCGTGCGAAGCCACGCTGGATGGCAACCATTATGTGCTGAACGGCGCCAAAACCTGGATTTCCAATGGCGGCATCGCCGACTTCTACTGCGTGTTCGCTCGTACGGGTGAAGCGCCGGGCGCACGCGGTATCAGCGCTTTTGTGGTGGATGCCGACACTCCAGGATTTGAAGTCAGCGAACGCATCGAGCTGATTGCGCCGCATCCGTTGGCCACGATCACATTCGATAACTGCCGCATTCCGGTATCGCATCGTCTGGGCGATGCCGGCCAGGGGTTCAAGCTGGCCATGATGACGCTGGATATTTTCCGCGCATCGGTGGCCGCGGCCGCGCTGGGTTTTGCGCGCCGCGCGTTGGACGAGGGCCTTGCCCGCGCCAAGTCGCGCCGCATGTTCGGGCAGGCGCTGGCCGACCTGCAACTGACGCAAGCCGCGTTGGGCGACATGGCAACTGCCATCGACGCTTCGGCGCTGTTGACGTACCGCGCCGCGTGGATGCGCGACGTGCAAAAGCTGCGCACCACGCGTGAAGCAGCGATGGCCAAGATGATGGCCACTGAATCGGCGCAGACCGTGATCGACCGCGCATTGCAGATGTTTGGCGGTGCGGGCGTGGTGTCGGGGATGCCGGTGGAGAAGCTTTACAGGGAAATCAGAGCGCTACGTATCTACGAAGGCGCCACCGAAGTCCAGAAGTTGATCATCGCCCGTGAACTGCTGAAGGCGTAGAGAGCCATCGAGCTCTCGTCTTCAGCGACGCAAACCACACAGCACAAGGCAAGGGGAACCACATGGAAGTATCTGCCCACATCGACACGTTTGCCCGGGACAACCTGCCCCCGGGCGATCAATGGCCCGAATTCCTCTTGGACGGCCCCGACGTGGCTTACCCCAAGCGCTTTAATTGCGCCGTTGAATTGGTGGACGCCATGGCCGATCGCGGCTTTGGCGACCGCCCGGCGTTGCGCTGGCTGGAAAACGGCAAGCCTGCGTCGATGACCTATCGCGAGCTGGCCCAACTGACCAACCGCATTGCACGCGTGCTGACCGAGGACATGAAGCTCGTTCCCGGCAACCGCCTGCTGTTGCGCGGGCCGAATAATCCGATGATGGCGGCGTCTTGGCTGGCCGCGATCAAAGCGGGTCTGGTCACCGTGCCGACCATGCCGCTGCTGCGCGCGAAAGAACTCAAGCAGATCATCGAAAAAGCGCAGATCCAGGCCGTGCTGTGCGATGCACGCCTGAAAGAAGAAGCGCAGTTCTGCACCCAGCCCGAGCACGAGCATCATTGCGCCGGCCTGTCTCAAGTCATGTACTTCAATGATGCCGCTCCAGACGCGCTGGATGCCTTGGCGGCAGCCAAGCCGGATACCTATACTGCCTGCGATACGTCCGGCGACGACGTCTGCCTGATCGCTTTCACCAGCGGCACGACGGGTTCGCCCAAGGGCTGCATGCATTTTCACCGCGACGTGCTGGCGATGTGCGATCTGTTTCCCAAGCACGTCATCAAGCCCGGCCCCGACGATATCTTCTGCGGCACGCCGCCATTGGCATTCACGTTCGGATTGGGCGGCCTGCTGTGCTTCCCGCTGCGCGTGGGCGCCAGCACGGTGCTGGCCGAAAGGCTGACGCCGGAAAGCCTCTTGGAACTGATCCAGGATTTCCGCGCCACCATCGTCTTCACGGCCCCGACGTTCTATCGCCAGATGGCGGCGCTGGTTGGCAAGTTTGACCTGTCTTCATTGAAGAAAAGCGTATCGGCAGGCGAAGCCTTGCCAGACGCCACGCGTCAATTGTGGAAGCAGGCCAGCGGCCTTGAAATGATCGACGGCATTGGCGGCACGGAAATGATCCACGTGTTTGTGTCCAGCCCGCCCGAGTCGGTCAAGCGCGGCGCGATCGGCCGTGTGGTGCCGGGTTATGTGGCGCAGGTCGTGGACGATGATATGAATCCCTTGCCTAACGGCACGGTGGGCCGCCTTGCCATCAAGGGCCCGACCGGCTGCCGCTATCTGGCCGACGAGCGCCAGCGCCGCTTTGTGCAAAAGGGCTGGAACCTGCCGGGCGATACCTTCATGCAGGACGATGACGGCTATCTGTATTACCAGGCGCGCAACGACGACATGATCGTATCGGCGGGCTACAACATCGCCGGCCCGGAAGTGGAAGACGCCTTGCTGCGCCATGAGGCCGTGGCCGAGTGCGGCGTGGTGGGCGCGACTGACGATGAACGCGGTCAGGTGGTGAAAGCCTTTGTCGTGCTGAAACCCGGCTTTGAAGCTAGCGATGAACTCGTCACTGCAATGCAGAACTTTGTGAAGGCCAGCATCGCGCCGTACAAGTACCCGCGCGCGATCGAATTCGTGGCGGCGTTGCCCCGTACCGAAACCGGCAAGTTGCAGCGCTTTGCGCTGCGCAAGATGGCTTGAACAAGGCAACAGGAAATCATCATGGCCAACCCTTTCTCAAGCCAGGTCGAAGTCCGGTTCCGTCATTGTGATCCGGCGGGCATTGTTTTCTACCCGCGCTATTTCGAGATGATCAATGACTTTGTCGAGGAGTGGTTCGACAAAGGCATGGGGTTGCCGTTCCATACGCTGCATGTGGACCGGCACATCGGTACGCCCATGGCGTCGGTCACCTGCGATTTCAGCGCGCCCAGCCGTTGGCACGAACGCTTGCACCAGACGCTGGAAGTGCAGCGCATCGGCGGCGCATCGTTCAAGGCGCTGGTGCGCTTTGAAGGGCCGGATGGTCAGTTGCGATTGTCAGCCATGCTGACGATCGTGACGGTGGATTTGCGGACGATGAAGTCCATGCCGCTGCCTGCGGACCTGCGGGAACGCATGCAGGCTTATCTGATTCCTGCGGCTTCTGCCGCAAGAGTCACCCTGTAGTTTGTTTTCTTATAAATAGGATGAGACGTTATGAAGATTCTGCAACCGCCGGATTGGATGGCGCCCCGGGGCTATTCGAATGGTGTGCTTACCGAAATGCAGGTGGGCAGCAAGCTCGTGTTCGTGGGCGGGCAGGTGGGGTGGAATGGTCAGCAGCAGTTCGAAACGGATGATCTGGCAGAGCAGGTGCGCCAGACCTTGTCGAACATTGTTGCCATCTTGGCTGAAGGCGGCGCCAAGCCTGAACACATAGTCCGCATGACTTGGTATGTGACGGACAAGGAAGAATATGTGGCGGCGTATCCCGCCATCGGCAAGCACTACCGCGAGTTCATCGGAAAACACTTTCCGGCGATGACGGCGGTCGAGGTGGCGGATCTGGTAGAAGATCGCGCCAAGGTCGAGATCGAAGTCACCGCAGTGGTGCCAGCGGCTTGATCGCTGGGTTGTACTGAGCACTTGAGGTCGCTGCATTGGCTTTTCAGCCGGCACTTGAAGTTGGTGTGGCGGCCTTTGGTGCTTGGTGTCATTGTTCTGCCTGGGCGCGCGGATTCTTCATCATGAGTCTTGCGCAGAGCGCCATCCGATGCTCTCAACCGCCCGATCGCCGCGTCTCTCGCGGCAATTCTCCAAATCGTTCGCGGTAATACTCCGAGAACCTTCCCAGATGCCCAAATCCCACGCCTAGCGCCACTTCCGTGACGCTGACGGCGGCGTCTGACTTCAGCTGTTGTCTGGCAGTGTCCAGCCGTAGCGCCCGCAGGGCGTTCATCGGCGTGGTATCGCGGTGTTCCTGAAACAGGCGGGTCAGAACCGTGGCGCTGGCGCCGGCGTGGCGGGCGATGTCGGGCAGCGTCAGCGGCGCGGATAAATGTGCACGCATGTAGGACTCGGCCAAGGTCAGGCGGCGCGGCTCGGACGGGGCCGTGCCCGCATGGTGCTGCCAGGTGTTGGGCTGGTTGTAGAGCAGATGCAGGATCAGCGTGTCCTCGATGTGTTCGAGCCATGCGGCCGGAGGCCTGGGCGCGCCGTCATCCAGGGTGGGCAGCAAATGGATCATGCCGGTCACCATGCTGCGCCAGGCGGCGCCGATGGGGTTGTCCAGGCGTAGCGCGGGGCTGAAATCCAGCGGGCGGTCAGCGGCGTCGCCAAAGGCGCGGCGGCCTATGGCTTCCAGCTTGCCCCGGGGAATCTTCAACAGCAGTTGTTCACAGCCCGCTTCCCAGTGCAGCCGCAGGGGCCGGTTGGGGGCGATGACGGCTGCGCAGTCCGGCGTGGCATCGACGCGGTCATCGCCGCATTCAATACAGGCGCGTCCGCGCAGCGGCACCTGCACCAGCATGAAGTCTTGCAAACGGTCGGGCTCAATGTGGACTTCGGCGCCGTAGCGCAGCGTACAGACTGTCAGTGAGCCGAAGCGGCCCCGGTTCAGCTCGGCGTCCACGCGGCCGCTTTTCCAGGTGAGGCGGTGGTCCTTCAGCGCCTCAGAAACACGGGTGAGGGTCTCATCCTGTTGGGTGGAGCTGAACACGCGCCGCTTGAACAAGGGCGCAAGGGTGAGTCGGGACCAGTCTTGCATGGATGCCTCCGGGACGGGAACGCTCCCGTATCTGTGGCCAGAGTAATTTAATCATCAAGGGTTTGGAATTAAGTGAATCCCGGATAAGAGTGACCGTATTCGGATAGAGCCCCAGCACGCGGCGGCCTACTCTAGCCGAGCAGGCCCTGCAGGATTTTCCAAGTCTATTGGAGGGCAGCGCCGCGGCGCGTAAGCTTGGCGGCTTTGACCGGCAGCATGCGTAAACCGACGGCAGACGGTTTCTGTCAGCTTCCGCCAGCATCGCTGACGGACAAAACGGGGTGGCTCATGAATCGACATCTTTGGAGCCGGCGCGCGCTGGCAGCGCTGGTTTGCATGACAGCCGCGGCAAGCGCCACGGCAGCTGACAAGATCAAGGTGGGCTTGCTGACGACGCTATCCGGACCGGGTTCGGCGTTGGGTAATGAGATTCGCGATGGCTTCAATCTTGCGCTGCAACATACCGGCGGCAAGCTGGGCGGACTGACGGCGGAAGTGGTCGTGGCCGATGACCAGCAAAAAGCGGACACAGGCCGTCAGGCGGTTGAACGCCTGCTCAAGCGCGACAAGGTCGACGTGATGACGGGCATCGTATTTTCAAATGTGCTGCTGCCTGTGATGCCGGCCATTTTGCAATCGGGCACGATCTATCTCAGCACCAATACGGGCCCGGAAAACTACGCCGGCGCGGGCTGTAATCCCAACTTTTTTGCGGTGGCCTGGCAGAACGAAGATATTCCCGCCGCCATGGGCAAGTATGCCGCCGACCAGGGTTACAAGAGCGTCGCCCTGATTGCGCCGGACTATCCGGGCGGACGCGAGTCGCTCAATGGTTTCAAGCGTCTGTACAAAGGCGGGCTCTCTGAAGAGATCTACACCCAGCTGGGCCAATTGGACTATGGCGTCGAGATCACGCGGCTGCGGGCCAGCAAACCCGATGCCGTGTTCTTCTTTCTGCCCGGCGGTATGGGCGTGAACTTCATCAAGCAGTTCAACGGCGCGGGTCTTTCCAAAGACATCGCGTTGCTGGCGCCGGGTTTCTCTGGCGACGAAGACACGATCGCGGCGGTGGGCGCGCCGATCGCGGGCTTGCGCAATACGTCGCAATGGGCGGCCGATCTGGACAACCCGGCCAATCGCAAGTTTGTCGAAGACTTCAAGAAAACCTACAACCGCAGCCCGACCTTGTATGCCTCGCAAGGATATGACGCCGCCATGCTGCTGGATAGCGCGGTGCGCAAAACAGGCGGCAAGCTGGAAGCCGACGCCTTGCGTCCGGCCTTGCGGCAGGCGGACTTCAAGTCGGTGCGTGGTGACTTCAAATTCAACCGCAATCAATACCCGGTCCAGAACTACTACCTGCGCATTATCGAAGCGGGCGCAGGCGGAAAGCTCGTCAACAAGCTGTCGGGCACGGTGCTGACGCAGTACCAGGACCCGTTCGCTGCCGCCTGCCAGATGAAGTAAGGCGGCCCGCAGCCAGCATCACGCTGTACGCATCAAGGAGAGACGCATGACTCAGAACATTTCGACGCGCCAGGTTCAGGTGGCCTCGCACGATGGCAAGTCTTTTGGCGCTTATCTGGCAGTGCCCGCCAGCGGCCACGGCCCCGGGCTGGTGCTGTGCCAGGAGATCTTTGGCGTCAACGACGTAATGCGCCGTGCGGCGCAATTGTTGGCAGAAGAAGGGTATGTGGTGCTGGTGCCCGATCTGTTCTGGCGCCAGGAACCCGGCATTCAACTGACGGACGGCCCCGCAGACATGCCGCGCGCCTTCGCGTTGTACCAGGGGTTTGATCTGGAACTGGGCATGCGCGACATTGCCTCCACGATTGCCGCCCTGCGCGAATTGCCCGAGCAGCAGGGCGGGGTGGGCGTTGTGGGTTACTGCCTGGGCGGCAAGCTGGCGTATCTGGCTGCTTGCCGTACCGATGTGGACGTGGCCGTGGGTTACTACGGCGTGGGCATCGAAGACAGCCTGGAAGAAGCATCCAAGCTGCGCGGCCGTCTGGTGCTGCACATTGCCGAGCAGGATGGCTTCTGTCCGCCAGCGGCGCGTCAGCGCATTCTGGAAACGCTGGGTGGCAAGCCGGGCGTTGAGCTCTATGTCTATCCGGGTATGGAACATGCGTTTGCGCGCACCGGCGGCGATCACTACGACAAGCCTGCTGCGTTGATGGCGCACCAGCGCAGCATGGCTGCCTTGCAGCGCGCGATTGGTCCGGAGTTCGACTATTCCTATTTGTGGGACAAGCACTGCGAATACGAATTCGGCACGCGCGACGTAGCCGCGACGATGGCCACGATGGTGGCCGAGCCCTATGTCAATCACATCCCCACCATGACGGGCGGCGTGGGCCACAAGGAACTGTCCCGCTTCTACCAGCATCATTTCGTCAACAGCAATCCGCCGGACACGCGCCTGATTCCGCTGTCGCGCACGGTCGGCGCCACGCAGATCGTGGACGAACTGCTGTTCTGCTTTACCCACACCACCGAGATCGACTGGCTGCTGCCAGGGGTGGCGCCCACCGGACGTACCGTGGAAATTCCGCTGGTCGCCATCGTGAAGTTCCGCGGCGACAAGCTCTACCACGAGCACATCTATTGGGATCAGGCCAGCGTGCTGGTGCAGGTGGGTCTGCTGGACCCCAAGGGGCTGCCCGTGGCTGGCCGCGAAACCGCGGCCAAGCTGCTGGATGAAACCCTGCCGTCCAACACGCTGATGGCGCGTTGGCAAACCAGCGCGAACAAGTAAGAGGCCGATATGTCGTACACCGAAGAGCAACTGGCCGCGATGGTGCGCGGCGACAGCGTGCATCGTGGCGTCTACACCGATCCTGCCATTTTCGACCTGGAGATGCAGCGTATCTACGGGCGCGCCTGGGTCTATGTCGGGCATGAAAGCCAGGTGCCCAAGACAGGCGACTATCACACCACCCGCGTGGGCGACCAGGACGTGCTGATGGTGCGCGCCGCCGATGGCAACGTGCACGTGCTGTACAACCGCTGCCCGCACAAGGGCGCGAAATTGGTCGCCGATGGCGAGGGCTGTGTGGGCAAGTTCTTCCGTTGCCCGTATCACGCCTGGACATTCAAGCTGGACGGCAGCCATCTTGGCGTGCCGCTCAAGCAGGGCTTGGAAGGCACGTCCTACGATCCCGCTGATCCGTCATTTTCAATGCGGCGTCTGGCCCGGGTGGATGCCTATCGCGGCTTTGTGTTTGCCAGCCAGTCCAAGGAGGGTCCTGCGCTTGTGGACTTTCTGGGCGGGGTGCGCTCGTCCATCGACAATCTGTGCGACCGCTCGCCAGTCGGCGAGGTCGAAGTCGCCGGCGGCATTTTCCGCGTCATGCAGCGGTCAAACTGGAAGGTTTTCTACGAGAACCTGCACGACACCATGCACGCCCGAGTCACGCACGAGTCCTCTTACGCCGCCGCGCGCGACGAAGCCAAAGAGATGGGCGAAATGCCGCTGGAGCTGCACATCATGGACGGCAACGGCGAGCCCTATGAGTTCTGGGAAAAGCTGGAACTGCGCGCCTATGACAACGGCCACGGCTACATGGAAGGCATCTTCAACCCAGGCGCTGCCGAGCGCGATCCGGTGTCGCGGGCGCATTTCGATACGCTGACCACAGCCTATGGCGAAGAGCGTGCCCGCGAAATCCTGGGCATGAACCGCCACAACACGGTCATCTACGGCAGCGGGTCGCCGCATACCGTGTTTCAGCAGTTCCGCGTGATCCGCCCGATCGCGGTGGACCGTACGCTGATCGAAATTCAGACCTTCCGCTGCAAGGGCGCGCCGGATGGCGTGTTCAAGCGCGCCATGATGTATGCCAACGTGATCAACTCGCCGTCGTCTAACGTCATGCCGGACGATATCGAGCTCTATAACCGCTGCCAGGAAGGCAACGCCACCCGCGGCGGAGAATGGGTCAGCATGCACCGCTACCACGGCAGCGACCGCAGTGATGCGGATGGCATGGTGTCCGTCAACGGCACCAGTGAACTTCCCATGCGCAATCAATTCCGCGCCTGGAAAACCTATATGGAAGCTGGCGCGACTGCCGCCGGAGCCGCAACGGGAGACAGCACATGTTGCTAGACCTGGATTTTGACGTAAGCACGACTGGCCTGTCTCCGGCAGATGTGCCGGCCGATACCTACCACCGCATCGCCCAGTTTCTGTACCGCGAGGCGTGTCTGCTGGACGAGCGCCGCTACGATGATTGGCAGTCGTTGTGGACCTCTGACGGTATGTATTGGATGCCGAGGGTCGTGGGGCAGCAGAGCCCTTTCGATCATATCTCTCTGTTCTGGGAAGACCGGATGTTGCGCGACGTACGCATCCGGCGTCTGGAGCATCCCCGCAACTGGTCGCAGCAGCCGCCGACGCGCAGCGTGCGTCTGGTGGGGGGCGTCCAGGTCGAAGGCGTGGACGCGGGCGGCAACCTGGTGGTGCATTCCGTGTTTCAGATGACGGAGTGGCGCAAGCGTCAGCCGCGTCAGCTGGCTGGCCGCTACACACATAAACTGGCCGCTGAGGGTGACAGCTGGCGCATCCGTATGAAACGCGTAGACCTCGTGAATTGCGACGATGCGCATGACGTGTTCGAGGTGTTCGTTTGATCATGCCGGACGTCGCGGTGCTGGCGCTGCACTATCAAAATGATGTGCTGCATCCAGATGGCAAGATCCGTGTCGGGCTGGACGCCGACAGCGGGGCGCGCCAACGGTTGCTGGACAATGCCGCGGCGCTGTTGGACGGCGCGCGGGCGCAGGCGTTGCCCATCGTGCATGTGCGCATCGCTTTCCGCCCGGACTACGCGGATCTTCTGGCCAACTGCGCGATTTTTCGCAATGTGGCCACGATAGGCGCGGTACCCGAAGGACAGTGGGGCAGCGCCTTCTACGAAGGCCTGCAACCGCTGGCCGGCAGTTCGCGGGAGTTCGTGGTCAAGCACACCCGCATCAGCGCCTTTTACGGCACGCCGCTGGAAGAGACGCTGCGGGTTATCGGCGCCCGCCGGCTGATCGTCGCGGGGGTGGCGACGCATTCCGTCGTTGAGGGAACGGTGCGTCACGCCGCCGATATTGGTTTTGATGTCATGGTGGCTGCCGACGCCTGTGCTTCCGCCGATTTGGCGGTGCACGAGGCGTCCTTGGCCAGCATGCGATTGATTGCACAAACCGGCACGGTGGCGGAAGCTGTGCGCTGGGCCGCCGCGCCGCATTGATCAAGGATGTTCCATGGATTTTTCAGGCTTTCCCGGCTTGGCCGGCAAGACCGCCATCGTCACGGGCAGTACGCAGGGATTGGGCGCGGACATTGCGCGCGGTTTGGCTGCGGCCGGCGCCAATGTGGTGCTGGTGGGCCGCAACGCGCAGGCGGGTCAGTCGTTGGAGCAGGAACTGGGTGGCAACGCGCTGTATTGCGAAACCGACATCGGCCAGGACAGCCAGATACAGCGCTGCATCGACGCTGCTCTGGCGCGGTTTGGCCGCCTGGACATCCTGGTTAATAACGCCTGCCAGTACACCGATCGCGGGCTGGCGTCTTCACGTGAGGAGTGGCACAGCACCCTGGACACCAATCTGGTGTCGGCCGCCATTTTCACGCAGCTGGCGGCGGGGCATTTGCAGCGGGGCGGGGTAGTCGTGAACATGGGCAGCACGGGCGGCAAGTTCGGCGCGGCCGGGCGGGCGCTGTATCCCGCGTCCAAAGCGGCGATGTTGCAGATCACCAAGAATTTCGCGGTGGAGTTGGCGCCAGCGGGCGTTCGGGTATTGGCGGTGTCGCCTGCCTGGACCTGGTCGCCGTCGGTTGAGCAGCTATCAGGCGGATCGCGTCAGGCGGCAGACGCCGTGGGCGCGCACTTCCACCCGCTGGGCCGGGTCGGGTCGGGCGATGAAATCGCTGCTGCCGTGTGCTTTGCGTGTTCGGATGCCGCGTCGTGGATGACCGGCGTGGATATCCCGGTGGACGGCGGATTTTCCATCTTGGGGCCAGACCGCGGGATTTCACCGCGAGTCTGGTTTAAAGAGCTGGCGCCTTGATAGCGCCAGCGGCCCGCGTCAGCGGATGACGATCTCGCCTTCTTCCAGACCGGCTTTACCGCCCACCTGATCTTCCAGGAATTCCTGCATCTTGTTGCCCAGCTGAATCTTCACGCCGCTGCAAAAGCGCCGAGTCGCGGCGATGGTGGCGGTGTGCAGGGGTTGCAGGTCCCGGATCAGCTGGGCTTCTTCTGTTTCCAGCGCCAGCAGTTCGGCAACGAGCTTGGTGTGGGTGTTGCGGGCGCGCTCCACCACGTCGCCAGGCGCCCGTTGCGGGTTGGCCTGCAGGAACATCAGCAGTTGTTCCAGCTTGGACTTTTCCTCGTTCATTTTCAAACGTTTGCGCGTCAGAGCCGAACGCTTGATGTCCGCATGCGGGTCCAGGCCAGCCTGGACCAGCGTGGGTATGCCCGACGGCGATCCGATGGTGCCCGCGCGCACGGCGTTCAAGGCGCGCGTCTGGCCGCCCGTAATGGCGCTTTGCTGGGTGTTGGGCGGACCCACATTGATGCTGCCGCCGGCTGCGATGCTGCTTTGGCGGATTTCGCGTTCGACATCAATATCCAGGCCGGCGCTGATGATCGCGTTTTCAATGAACTTGGCTTTCAGCGCGCCGCCACAGACGATATGGGCAGTGCGCGCGGTAGCGGCGGAGTCTTGCAGCGCGTCGGCCATGCCGATGATGCCGCCCTTGACCGTCACACTGCCGCCGGCTTCCACCAGCGCGGCTTCGATGGTGCCGTTGACGACAACGTCGCCAGTCACGCGGACTTCCATCGTGGCGGCGATGTCGCCACGAACCTGCAACGACCCTTCAAAGGTGATGTTGCCGGTGGACAGATTCACGGCGTCAACTTCGACCACCGGATTGACCTGCACTCCCTGGTTGATCAGGGTGGGCGTACCTGAGATCGCTGCGCGCAGCAGCAATGGATCTTCGGGGTCTACCGCCACCCCCGACAAATCCATGGCGAAGGGCACGTCCGGCAACTCGTCCGGCAGGATGGCTTCGCCCAGCACGTTGGCGCCGTCCACCCCGGGTAGCGGCGGAATGCGGCGCATCAGCGGCGTGCCGGGCGTGACCAGCAACAGGCTGCCCAGGTCGCGGTAGTCCACTTGCGCCAGTTCGTCGATTTCCTGGGCGCGGGGCTTGAGCCGGTCCAGCAGGCTTTCAAAGCGGGTGGGGGTGCCGCGCGTGGGCGGGGTGCCCTGGGCGATCAGCACGGCTTCGCGGCGGCCCTGTTCCACGGTATCGGCCAGTTCCTTTTCCAGCACGCCATGCACGATGCCGCGGTCCGTCAATGCTTGGCGCAACTCGTCCAGGGTGACTGGCTTGCCGCCTTTGGGCGGATGCAAGACCAGCAGCGCGGCCATGCGGGAAGGGTCCAGGTCCAGCTCGAATGAGCCATCCACCACTTGGCCGACGGCGGCCATCACAGGTTCGCGAGCCGTGCGGCAACGGTCGATAAAGCCCAGGATGGCATGGCTGTCCAGAGCCTCGGCGCTCCAACCCTGCGCCACGGCGGAAGCGGTCAGCGCGTCCCAGCTGGGCAGGTCGGGGTTGATGTAAGGCGCGGCAGCGGCAGCTTCTGCGCTGTCCACAGCGACGGCGGTGTCGCCGTCTTGCTCGGAGTCGTGTTCGGTGACGGGCGCTGCGCTCTGGGAGGGGGCGGCTGCGTCGGTTGCGGAGGCGTCATCGCTGGCCGCTTGCGCGTCAGCCGTGCCCGCAACGGGTGCCGGATCATCGGTATCGGGACGTGGAGGCGGCGTGTAAATGGCCGTCAGGACGTTGGTATTGGCATCCAGCACCAGCTGGAGCGTGTTTTCTGCGCCCATCTACGCCTCCTGCCTGGCACGAGACGGCCAGGTTCATTCATTTAGTAATTAAACGAAATATTGCGTCATATTCTAACGCACTCGCACGCCGCATGGCGTAGTTCAGCCCCTGATTTTCTCCAGTGCGCAGGGCGGCCGCGCAGAACTAGGACGAAGGCACGAGCGACAAAGCGGAAAGATCGACGCAGCATAGGACCTCGCCAACGCGTCTTTGGACGCCGCCGGAGCCCTGTCCATGAACAGACATTTCCGAACCATCCCAACGGCCTTCCGCGCCCTTCTGGCGCGTGCCGGCGGCGTGGCGGTACTGGCTGCTATTGCGGCAGGCGCTCTGGCGCTGGCGCCGGTAAGCAGTGCTCATGCCGCCGAGATCTACCGTTACAAAGATCCTTACGGTGTCTGGCGGGCGATGAAAGTGCCCACGGGGTATGCCAAGTATTACAAGCGGGCCCAGGTGCGGACCGTGTTGCGGGGCAATGGGATCAAGGTCTGCCTGGACTGCGAACCGGGGGCTGGCGACGGGGCGCGGCTGGCCTCGCTTGGACCCACCTCGCGCGCACTGCGCTGGGGAGACGCGAAAACGCCCACCGCGCATGACGGGCTTATCGCCCAGGCCGCGCAGGATTCGGGGGTGGATCAGGCGTTGCTGACCGCGGTGATTGCGATCGAATCGGGCTTTCGCAGCGATGCGCGTTCGCCCAAGGGTGCGCTGGGGCTGATGCAACTGATGCCGGCGACGGCAGCCTCGGTCCTGTCAGTCAACGATATCGAGCGTGCGCTGGTGGACCCGGCAACGAATGTGCGGGCGGGATCACGCCATTTACGCCGCTTGATTGATCAGTATCCCGGCCGGCTGGATCTGGCGCTTGCCGCCTACAACGCGGGTGAGGGCGCCGTACGCAAATACGATGCGGTGCCGCCCTATGCCGAGACTCAGGCCTACGTTCGGGATGTGACAGCGCTCTATCAGCGCTACAAAACGCCTTGATTCAGGCGCTTTGACTGAAAGCGGGAGCGGCCGCAGGCCAGCTCCCGGTCACGATTTAGATCGCCGCGAAGACCTTCTCGGCGATATCCAGCGTGGACTTGATGACGGCGTCGTCATGCGTGGCCGACACAAAACCCGCTTCAAACGCGGACGGCGCAAAGTGCACGCCGTGGTCCAGCATGGCATGGAAGAAGCGGTTGAACGCCTTGGTGTCGCAGGCCGAGACTTCGGCGAACGAGGCCGGGACCTTGTCGCTGAAGTAGATGCCGAACATGCCGCCCACCGAATCAGCCGAGAAGGCCAGGCCAGCAGCGCGCGCGCGCTCTTGCAGGCCCTGGGCCAGTTTGGCGGTTTGGGCGGACAGCTTGTCGTAGAAACCGGGCGCGGCGATCAGGCGCAGCGTGGCCAGACCAGCAGCCACGGCTACCGGGTTGCCGGACAGCGTGCCCGCTTGGTAGACGCCGCCCAACGGGGCGATGTGCTTCATGATTTCAGCGCTGCCGCCAAAGGCGCCCACCGGCATGCCGCCGCCGATCACCTTGGCCAGCGTGGTGATGTCCGGCTTGACGCCGGTCAGTCCTTGCACGCCTTGCGGACCCACGCGGAAACCCGTCATGACTTCATCAAAAATCAGCAGCGCGCCGTGCTGTGTGCAGACTTCGCGCAGGCCTTCCAGAAAGCCTGGCGCCGGTTTGATCAGATTCATGTTGCCGGCGACCGGCTCCACGATGATGCAGGCGATGTCGGCGCCGTGCTTGGCGAAGGCCTCGCGCACGGCGTCCAGGTTGTTGTATTCCAGGGTGAGCGTGTGCGACACGAATTCGGGCGGCACGCCTGCCGAACTCGGATTGCCGAATGTCATCAGGCCGGAGCCCGCCTTGACCAGCAGGCTGTCCGAGTGGCCGTGGTAGCAGCCTTCGAACTTGACGATCTTGGCGCGGCCCGTGGCGCCGCGCGCCAGACGGATGGCCGTCATGGTGGCTTCCGTGCCGGAGCTGACCAGACGCACTTGTTCCAGCGAAGGCAGTCGCGAAATCAGCACTTCAGCCAGTTCAATTTCGGCTTCGGTGGGGGCGCCGAACGACAGGCCGTTCACGGCCGCATCTTGCACTGCGCGCACCACTTCAGGGTGCGAATGGCCCAGGATCGCCGGGCCCCAGGAACCCACGTAATCGATGTACTGCTTGTCGTCCGCATCCCACACGTATGGGCCTTGCGCGCGCTTGATGAAGCGCGGCGTGCCGCCGACGGAGCGGAAGGCGCGCACGGGCGAGTTGACGCCGCCGGGGATGCTGCGGCAGGCGCGTTCGAAAAGCTGTTCGTTACGAGACATGGCGTTCAAGGCTTGCGGTTAGGGTTGGCGGAATAGGGCGCAGAGCAGGCCACCGCGGCGGCTCGGATGCTGGGCGCTTCGAAAAGTGCAGTAATAACGGCGATGGAGTCGGCGCCGGCCTGGGCCACCAGGGGGGCGTTGGCGGGCGTAATGCCGCCGATGGCGACGACCGCTGGCCGGGGCGCATCGCGCTCTTCGACCAGACGGCGGGCTTCGGTCAGCACCGACAGCGGGGCGCGGACGGTATCCGGTTTGACGGTGGACGCGAACATGGCGCCGAAAGCAATGTAATCGGCGCCTGCGTCCAGCAATTCGCGGGCGCGGGTCAGGTCGTCGTAGCTGGAGCCGCCCAGGATCAGGTCGGGACCGGCTTCCGCCCGGATGCGCGCCAGGCTTTCATCTTCACGGCCAACGTGCGCGCCATCGGCGCCCACTTCCAGCGCCAGACGCCAATCGTCATTGATCAGGAACACCACGCCCAGTTCGCGGCACAGCGGCGCCAGAGCGCGGGCCTGTTCGGCGCGCACGGCATCCGGCACGTTTTTGCGCCGCAACTGCAGCGACCGCATGCCGCCCTCGGCAGCATGACGGACCGCCAGCATCAGGCGCTCGGTATCGTCCCATTCCGGGGTGACGCCATACAGGCCAGAGGGAAAGCGCAGCGGTTTCATTGCGGTTGGATCCGATTGGGAATACGCCGGCCCATGCCCGGCAAAAAGCTTGCGGCGACCGAGGCTTCAGCATGCGCCAAGCCCTGGCGCACGGCTTCCGGCATTTCCAGCCCACGGGCAAGCATGGCAGTGATGGCTGTCGCCGCCAGTCCGCCGGCGTCGCCATTGCGATCCGGGGGCGCCTGCCAGGGCCACGTATGCGTTTGCCCATTGGGGCCCAGCAGCACGTTGGCATAGTGGCCAGGGCGCTGAGGGCTGCCCAGTACCAGGACCCACTCTGCGCCAGCGGCGACGAGCGCGTGCATGGGCGACGGTGCGTCCCCGATATCAATGTCGCCGTCGGCGTGCCATTGCGCCAGACGCAGGTGTTCGATGACCAGCAAATCCGTTTGCGGCAGTACGAGTTCCAGCGTGGCGGCGAGCAGGTCGTCGGCCTCGTCCTCGTCGGCGGCATCGGCCGGCAGCGGGGCGCGCTGGCCCAGATGCAGCACAAGCGGCACCTGGCTGTAGTCGGCGGCCACCTGGGCGGCCACGCTTGCCGTTTCCGCGGTGTATAGTCCGCCCACCTTGATGGCCTGCACGGGCATATCTTCGAGCAGGCAGCGGGACTGATCGTCCAGCAGGTCAGGCGAAACGGGATGGATTTCTTCGATGCTTGCCGTGTCCTGCACGGTCAGCGCGGTCACGGCCGACAAGGCATGACAGCCCAGGCGGGCGCAGGTAACGGCGTCCGCGGGCAGGCCGTCGGAACCCGAAGGATCGAACGGGCCGAAGACCAAAACGAGAGGGGGAGTAACGGGGGCCACTTAGACAGCGCTTGAGTGAGGGTACCCGGACTCATTTGAGGTGAATCAGGGGAACCCCTATTGGGTTTCGGTAAGATTGTCCCCATTCTAATGGAAGCCCCCCACCTTTGCCCCGTCGCCGGGACCCGGGCCGGGATTTGATGTAAGAGAGAACTATGCGTACTTGGATGTGTCTGATTTGTGGCTGGGTCTATGACGAAGAGTCTGGCCTGCCCGACGAAGGTATTGCTCCCGGCACCCGCTGGGAAGACGTACCGCCGAACTGGGTCTGTCCTGAATGCGGCGCCCGCAAAGAGGACTTTGAATTGATGGAAATCTGAACCCTTACCGCTGACCTATTCCGCCAGGGCTCGTAAGATGGGGGCATACCCCATCCCACGTAACCGCAGGACGGTCTGCCGACAGGCATGATGGGCCACGTACGCGTGCGCCCCGTCCGCGGTTCATTCAGACTACCCATGAAGGGGTTGCCATGACGGAAACACACCACGAAGACGGCTCGACACAGCCCATCAATTTCGCCAATCATTTCCTGATCGCCATGCCGAGCATGGTCGAAGGCAGTCTGGCGGGTTCGGTCATCTATGTGTGCGAACACTCCGAACGTGGCGCGCTGGGCCTGGTCATCAACCGGCCCACCGACTTGACGCTAGGCACCTTGTTCGAGCGCATCGACCTGACGCTTGAAATCGGCCCCGTGAAAGACACGCTGGTTTTCTTTGGCGGTCCGGTGCAGACCGACCGCGGTTTCGTGCTGCACGCGCCCGCCGGCGATTACAGCTCCAGCATCCGGATGGGCGCGATGGCGCTGACCACCTCGCGCGATGTGCTGCAAGCCGTGGCCGACGGCAACGGGCCTGCCCGCATGCTGGTCACGCTGGGTTACGCAGGCTGGGGCGCTGGCCAGTTGGAAAGCGAGATGGGCCAGAACGCCTGGCTTAGCGTCAGCGCCGATGACCACATCATTTTTGACGTTCCCCCCGAAGATCGCTACCCCGCTGCCTTGAAGCTGCTGGGCATTGATCCGGTGATGCTGGCGGGCGATGCCGGCCATGCCTGAAGAGACTCTGCTCGGCTTTGATTTCGGCGAGAAGAAAATCGGCATCGCCATCGGCAACACCCTGACGCGTCAGGCGCGGCCCCTGGAAATCATTTTCAGCGAGATCCGCGACGCGCGCTTTAACCGCATCGCGGCGCTCTTGCAGGAATGGCAGCCTCACCGCGTGGTGGTGGGGCTGGCGTTTGACGCGGACGGGGGCGAACAGCCTGCCACTGCGCGCTGCCGGCGCTTCGCCAATCAATTGCACGGCCGGTTTGGCATCGCTGTGGAGCTGGTGGACGAACGCGGTTCCAGCATGGAGGCGCAGCGCCTGCTGGGCACGCACGCCGCCGACGATGCGATGGCCGCGGCTGTTATCCTGCAACGATACTTGGACACCC
This sequence comes from Achromobacter seleniivolatilans, assembly GCF_030864005.1. Classification (NCBI taxonomy): domain Bacteria; kingdom Pseudomonadati; phylum Pseudomonadota; class Betaproteobacteria; order Burkholderiales; family Alcaligenaceae; genus Achromobacter; species Achromobacter seleniivolatilans. The sequence goes on along the minus strand of NZ_CP132976.1, from coordinate 4,222,668 downwards.
TGCCTGCGTCCTGACGTACGCGGCCCGGCCTGCCTATGCTCAATCCGCAACTTGATCGCCGCGGCGAACTCATTCATCTGCTGACAACGGAAGGGCTGCCCCGGCGTCACGTCGAGCGGTTGCTCGATACCGCAAGCGCTTATGCCGCGGCGGATGTCATGCCGCCTGCCGCGCCGTCCGAACTGCCAGTGTTTCTTTTCCTGCCTGATGACGCCCCGGATCGCGACGCCTTTGCCGACGCGGCCGCGCGTCTGTCGTTGTTGCCCGTGCCGCTGAACGCGCAAGCCGATACGCTGCATAGTGGCGCTGCGCTGGCCCAGACCGTGGCTGGCCTTGCGCCGGGAATCCTGATCTTGCGGCATGCCGCAAGCGGGGCGGCCCATTGCGCGGCCGCCCATGCGGCGCCCGGCTTGCGGGTCATCAATGCGGGCGACGGGCAGCATGCCGATCCCCTGCCTGCGTTGGCGCTGATACGGGCCATGCAGGAAATCAAACAAGACCTGACCAATCTGACCGTGACGATTGTGGGCGATATCCGCCATTCACGCGTTGCGCGTTCCGTTATCCATGTCATGACGACGCTGGGCGTACCAGAGCTGCGCGTGGCCGCGCCCCGCACGCTCTTGCCCGAAGGTTTGCCGCAACTCGGCGTGCGCGCTTGCGCGACCTTGCAGGAAGGCCTGCTCGACGCCGATGTGATCATTGCGCTGCCCCTGCATGTTGAACAGATCAGTGGCGCATGGCTGCCGTCCGCGCGTGAGTACGCCTACACGCACGGCCTGACGCCCGCATCCTTGGCCTTTGCCAAGCCTGATGCGCTGCTGCTGCCCGCCGGAGCACTGAGTCCCGGCGTGGAAATTGACGGTGATGTGGCCGCAAGCTTGTCTGCTATCGAAGGGCAGTTGGCTGATTTTGAGGGGCACTTGCGCGTGGCAGCCATTAGCATTCTGGCCGGAGGCGCGTCATGAGGCTGCACATTGCCAACGGCCGGCTGATCGATCCCGCCAACGGCGTGGACGGATCGCACGATCTTTATCTGGCCGATGGCCGCGTAGTGGCTGTGGGCGCGGCGCCCGATGGGTTCCAGGCCGATCGGCATCTGGATGCGGGCGGCCTGGCCGTGTTGCCGGGCTTGATCGACCTGTCGGCCCGCGTCTCGCAGCCCGGCGTTTCGGCATTCGCGCCAGCCGAGCTGCGGGCGGCGTTGGCAGGCGGCGTAACCCGCCTGGTAATGCCCCCGGACGCCGCCGCTGCACTGGATGAGCCGGGCAAGGTGGGCGGATTGCTGCACCAAAGCGAAGACGCTCAACCCCGGGTGTTGCCGCTGGGCGCGATGACGGTGGGGCTGGCGGGTGAGACCCTGACAGAATTCGGCCTGTTGGCCCAGGCCGGTTGCATCGCCTATGCGCAGGGCGAGCAGGGCATCGCCGACACGCGGGTGCTGTTGGGCGCGATGCGCTACGCCAGCGCTCAGGGCCAAACGCTGTGGCTGCGCCCGCAAGATCCATGGCTGGCGCGCGGCGCGTCCGCAGCCAGCGGCCCCTATGCCGAGCGGCTGGGTCTGGAAGGACTGCCCGTGGCAGCGGAAACCGTGGCGCTGCACACCATTTTTGAGCTGCAACGCGCCACGGGCGCGCGGGTGCACCTGACGCGCTTGTCCTCGGCGGCCGGACTGGAATTGCTGCGCGCCGCCAAGCGCGAGGGGCTGCCCGTTACGGCGGATGTCTCCGCCCACAATCTGCACCTGACGGACGTGGATATCGGTTTCTTTGACACGAATTTCCATCTGCAACCGCCGCTCCGAGGTCAGCGCGACCGCGACGCCATTCATGCGGCGCTGGCCGAAGGCCTGGTCGACGCCCTGTGTTCCGATCACACGGCCGTCGATAGCCACGGCAAGGCGATGCCCTTCCCGTTGTCCACGCCAGGCGCGACCGGGCTGGAATTGCTGCTGTCGCTGACCCTGAAGTGGGTGCGCGACCGCCGCCAGCCGCTGCCTGACGCACTGGCCCGCATCACGTCCGGCCCCGCAGCCGTCCTCGCCCGTATCACTTCTGCCGCAGCCGGCGCCGGGCAGTTGGGCGTCGGCGCGCCAGCCGATTTGTGCCTGGTGGACCTGGACGCGGAATGGCTGGTGACGCCTGCGGCGCTGCAAAGCCGCAGCGCCCACACCCCGTTCGCGGGTATGATGCTGCCCGGTCGGGTACGCGCCACCGTGGTAGGTGGCCGGCTGGCCTGGGAGACTTCAGTTTGAAGCTGCTGCGCTTTGTCCTAAGACTGACCCTTGTTCTACCCCTGATCCTGTTTGGCCTGCTTTGCGTGGGCCTGGTCTATCCCTTCATCGGGCCCAAAACGCGCGCCTGGTTGAATCGCACGTGGTCCCGCTGCCTGATGGCAGTCTGCGGGCTGCGGGTCGTCTTCAAGGGCGAACCGCGAATGACCGGCCCTGTGTTGCTGGTGGCAAACCATGTTTCGTGGATCGATATCTTCGTCCTGAATTCCGCTCGCGCCACGTCTTTCGTGGCCAAAAGCGAAATCCGCAGCTGGCCAGTGATCGGCTGGCTGGTGGCTGGCGCCGGCACACTCTTCATCGAACGCGGCCAGCGCCACGCGGTGCACGCCATGGGCGAAGCCATGCAGGCCCGCTTCAAGCTGGGCGATGCAGTGGGATTGTTCCCGGAAGGCACCACGACGGAAGGCTTCGAACTGCTGCCTTTCCATGCAAGCCTGTTCGAACCGGCCCGCACCACAGGCGTGGAAATCCAACCGGTAGCCCTTCGATTCCTGCAACACGGCAAACGCAACGGCTTCGCCGCGTTCGTGGGAGAAGAAAGCCTGGTCGCAAACCTGTGGAGGGTGATGGGGGCGACGGGGCTATCAGTCGAGGTGGTGTTTTTGCCGGTGCTGGCAACAAAACATGCAGATGGGAGTTTGCCGACGCGGTTGGAGTTGTCGCATCAGGCTCGGGAGGCTATTCAGGGGGCGTTGTCTTAGTCGTGGGGTAGGCTGGGGGGCTTCGTCGGGTAGGCAGGGTGTCTTCGTAGGGGTAGGCCGGGGGTCTTCGTGGGATAGGCAGGGTGTCTTCGTAGGATAGGCAGGGTGTCTTCGTAGGCCGCCCCTCGCCGCAGGCGCCGTGACTGCTCGCGCCCGCGATTGCGGTCCGGAGCCTTCGCTCCGGACTGCCCCTTCGTCATCTTCGTCCGCCTTCGGCTACCTTCAGATTCCCTCGGGCGCATCGAGGTTGCTCGCAGCCACGTCGCCCGCGTCGAGGGGCTGTCGCTGTCTTAAGCCGTTGCGCTGCTAGAGCTGGGTTTACTGACGAGACTTGCGTTGCCCGCCTCTGCGGCCGCCCGGGCGGCGCGCTATCGGCTTACGCGCTGGGGTGCGTCGGGAGGTGGACGCTTCGCGCTTGCGTAGGGTGGTTTGCTAGTGGCGCCGCCGTCGGAGGGGAGGGGAAAAGCGATGGGCGGCGCGCGTTGGATATCGCCGCTCGAATGCCGACCCGTCCGCGCGCCGCCCATCGATTCTAGTGACGATAGTCGTTGGGTTGTGATGCCGCTGGATGGCGGAACAACAGTAACTTGTGGGATATGAGGCTTGAGATGGTTGATGCACATGCTCAGTGCAACATCTCAGAGCACCAGCTCAGGGCCGTTGCGTAAGGCAAGGATAGGGCAACGGCTTAGGGCAAGGACTCAGGGCAAGGATTCAGGGCAAGGATTCAGGGCAAGGATTCAGGGCAAGGACTCAGGGCAAGGATTCAGGGCAAGGATTCAGGGCAAGGACTCAGGGCAAGGACTCAGGGCAACGGCTCAGGGCAACGGCTCAGGGCGAGGACTCAGGGCAACGGCTTAGGGCACGGGCTCAGGGCAACAGCTGATGGCAAAGACTCACCGCAACAGCTCACCGCAACAGCTCACCGCAAAATCTCACCGCAAAACGCGCAGCCCTTGATCACGCATATCCACGCCGATCCCCGCAAACGCAGCTCCCTTGACCCCGCTCCAATCCCAGCCGACCTCCAGCAGAACCGATGGGCGGCGCGCGCGCAGGTCAGCATGCGCAAGCAAAAACTCAACGCGCGCCGCCCATCGCTTTTTCCCTCCCCCAACGTTGTCGGCCTCTTCACTAGCAAACCGCCCACCGCATTCGCGAAGCGCCATCGCCCCGACGCACCCCAACGCGTAAGCCGATCGCGCGCCGCCCGGGCGGCCGCAGAGGCGGGCAACGCAAGTCTCGTCAGTAACAAGCGCCCTAGCAGCGCAACGGCTTAAGACAGCGACAGCCACTCGACGCGGGCGCCGTGGCTGCGAGCAACCTCGATGCGCCCGAGGGAATCTGAAGGGAGCCGAAGGCGGACGAAGATGACGAAGGGGACGAAGGGGACGTCCGGAGCGAAGGCTCCGGACCGCAATCGTGGGCGCGAGCAGACATGGCGCCCGCGGCGAGGGGCGGCCTACGAAGACCCCCAGCCTATCCTACGAAGACCCCCAGCCTACCCTACGAAGCCCCCCAAAGGCACCTACGAAGACCAAGCACCCAAGAAGCCCATCACTCCGACATCGGATCTTGAAACTGTGAGCACTTAACCTGCACAAGTTTCCGATCCTGCAACCGTAACGCCGTCAACGCTCCCCCCCACACGCACCCGGTGTCCAGGCAGATCACATCCGGGCGTTGCAGCAGCCCCAACGTTGACCAATGTCCGAACACCGTCGTGACATCGCGCGTTGCGCGATTGGGGACGTCGAACCATGGGACCAGGCCTGGGGGCCAGGCGCCTGGGGCCACCTTGGTGGCGAACTCCATATGGCCGTTTGGCGTGCACAGGCGAATGCGGGTCAATGCATTGATGATCACCCGCATGCGTTTGCCGCCCTTGTGGTCTTCTTTCCACGTGGCGGGTTCGTTGCCATACATTTTTTGCAGCGCTTTCTGCCAGTTCGGGCCGCGCAGCGCGTCCTGGACTTCGCCAGCCAGGGCCAGCGTTTTGGCGACATCCCATTTGGCCAGCGTGCCGGCATGCACCATCAGATGGTTTTGCTCGAAATGGGCCAGCGGGCGGAAACGCAGCCAATTGATCAGGTCGGCCGCGTCCGGCGCGCGAAGAATGTCTTCGAGCGTGTCTGATTTGGACGGCTTGCGTACCCCGGCGGCGGCGGCCAGCAGGTGCAGGTCATGGTTGCCCAGTACCGATGTCGCACGGTCGCCCAGGTCGATGATGCGACGCAGGGTCTCCAGCGATTGCGGGCCGCGATTAACCAAGTCTCCTGCGAACCAGAAGCGCGACTGGGGGTCGCCGACCAGATCGGGGTGGGTCAGCAAGCGATCCAGCGGCGAGCAGCATCCCTGCACGTCGCCGATCATCCAGATACTGCCGTTCATGCGGGGGTTTTGCTCCAAGGCCAACGTTGTTGGACGATCCGGGTAATGGTGTGACGGTATTCCATGTAGGTCATGGCGCCCAGTGCCAGTGTCATGGCGCCGATGTTCGGTCCCAGTGCGGTCAGCCAGGCTGGCCATTTACCCAGCATGCCCACGTTCAATGCCAACTGATTCAGCATGAAGAAGCCCACGCCCAGCAAAATACCCAGGAATACCTTGGCGCCCACGCCACCGCGGCGCGTCTGCATCAGCCCGATGGGGGCGGCGATGGTGATCATGACCAGCAACGTGAACGGATACGCCAGTTTGCGCCATAGCGCCACAATCTGCCTGCCATATTGCAGCTGGTTGTTGCGCAAATAATCCACATAATCCAGCAGCGTGACGATGGACATGCGTTCCGGCGTCAGGATGCGGGCCAGCAGGCGTTCGGCGCTGAGGGTGGTGTCTACTGTGCGCTCCGGCACCTTGACCACGCTGGCAGGCGGGTTCTTGGGCTGACGGGCATTGGCCAGGGCTTCGGAGGCTTCGGGGTCCAGACGGGTTTCAGAAACGTCTTTAAGCACCAGGTCGCCGTGGGCGAACAGGCCGGTGGGGGCCGTGGACAAAACAGTCAGCGTCAGATCTTTCTTGAACTCGTACAAGGTCACGCCGGCAACCTGGCCATCGCCCTTGAGTTCAGTGATATTGATGATGCGGGTGCCGCCGTTGGCGGTGGGTTCCTTGAACCAGTACCCGCTTTTGAGCCGGTCCCCGCCTGCCTTGCCGCGGAACATCAGGTTGGCCTCGCCGGACTTCATTTCGGCCCACGGGGTGACGTATTCAGACAACAGGGCTGCGCCGATCATCAGCGGAATCGTGACCACCCACAGCATCCGCAGCAATCGCATGCCGCTGACGCCAGATACACGCAAGATGACAAGTTCGTTACGTTGGGCCAGGCCAGCCAGCGCAAGAATGGCGCCGATCAACAGGCCGATGGGCAGCAGGTCATACAAGCGGGTGGGGATGGCCAACGCCTGCATGTACAACAGGGCCATCATGGAGAACTTGTCGCCCACGTTGTCCAGGTCGTCCACCAGCGCGAAGAACGTGAAAAGACCCAGCAGGGCCATAAGGACCACTGCGCAAGAGCGATAGATCTCGCGGGCCAGGTAGCGACGTGCGGTACGCATGAAAAGGATGTGGGGCGCTAAACGTGAAAGCTTAACAAATCCGGCCGCTTAGAGTGTGCCGGGCTGACGGATTTGTCTCGATTCGGGATCAGGGGATATCAACCATCTGCATCCGGCGCGTCAGGACGCCTACCCGGGAGTTCAGATAGTTGGAGTTGCGGTGGCTGTCGTAGAAGCGCGGGTTGGGCAGCATGGCCGCCAGCCGGGCAGATTGGCTGGCGTTCAGATTGGCAGCGGATGTATTGAAATAATGGCGGGCTGCGGCTTGAGCGCCGAAGACGCCCACTCCCCACTCGGCCACATTCAAATACAGTTCAAGAATGCGTTCCTTGGACATCACGTGTTCGATCATATAGGTCAGAACCAGTTCCTGGCCCTTACGGATGTAGCTGCGTGAACTGGACAAAAACAGGTTCTTCGCCAATTGCTGGGTAATGGTTGAGCCGCCGCGCATCTTGGAGCGCCCGGCTTCTTCCTGGCGCTGGTTGTATTCCCAGGCCTTGCGGATGGCGTCCCACTCTATGCCGTCGTGCTCGGTAAAGTTGGAGTCTTCTGACGCCACCACCGCGCGCTTGAGGTTGCGGTTGATTTTGTCGTAGGGCGCCCATTCGTATTGCAGCGCGAAGTCCGGGTTGCCTTCACTCAGGCGGGACAGTTCTTCGCGCATGATCGCGCTGCTGCCAGGATTGCGGTAGTTGTACCAGACGACTTGGCTGAACAGCCAGAACTGGTAGAGCAAAACCAGGCATACCAGCGCCATCAACCCGCCGGTGATCATCCGGAACCAGGAGCGGCCCTTGCGCGTTGCCATGCGGGTCAGGTCCCGGCCACAAGCGCCTCGCGCAGCGCTGCCAGCACCGGCGCCGGGTCGGGCCGCACGCCATGCCAGATGAAGAAACTTTCGGCTGCCTGGCCGACCAGCATACCCAGGCCGTCCGCCGTCAGTGCGGCGCCATCGGCCTCGGCCTGTTTCATGAACGCGGTGGGTTGGGCGCCGTACATCATGTCGTACGCCACGGCGCCTGCTGCATACAGGCCAGCGGGCAGATCTGGGGCGGCATCTTGCAGACCGCTGGCCGTGGCATTGATGACCAGGGACCAGCCGCCCGGCGTGGCGGCGTCTGTCAGACCACCTGCCGTAACCTGGGTCTGCGGCGACACGCCGCCGTCGCGCCACGCAGCAGCCAGCTCGATTGCCTTTGCTGCCGTGCGGTTGACGATATGGATGCGCGAGCAGCCGGCTTCCGCCAGGGGTTGCAGCACGCCCCGGGCAGCACCGCCCGCGCCCACCAGCAGCACGGACGCATCGGCCAGGCGCACGCCCAGGCGTTGCAGATCAGACACCAGGCCCACGCCATCGGTATTGCAGCCATGCCACGCACCGTCACGCCACGACAGCGTGTTCACCGCGCCCGCCAGCCGGGCCCGGTTGGACAGGCGGCCAGATGCCAGCGCATAGGCGTCCAGTTTGAACGGCACCGTGACATTCAGGCCCAGCCCGCCCTCGGCCACAAACGCCTCTACCGCACCGGCAAAGCCATCCACCGGCGCCAGCAGACGCTCGTAGCGCAGCGGTTTGCCGGTTTGTTGGGAAAACAGGGTGTGGATCTGAGGCGAGCGGCTGTGCGCAATGGGATTGCCGATGACGGCGTAAAGGGCAAGAGGGGACGCCTCGGTCATGGGGCTTGTGTTTCCAGGGTGTCGTTGACGAAATGCCAGGTGCGGGTAATGACCAGCACATCCGTATCGCGGGCGATATCGGGAGGGAATGGGGGGAAGGGGGCGGACAGCTGGACGATGCGGCGGGCCGCCTGGTTCAGCACAGCGTGCGGCGAGGGCTGATCGATTTCAACATTGGCGATGCTGCCGTCTGCGCGTACCGACACGGTGATGCGCAGCGTTCCATAGATGCGCCCGCGCGCTTCATCGGGATAGTGCTGGGTACCGACGGCCTCGATCCGGGTGCGCCAGGCGTCCAGATAAGCCGCATAGCGGGAAGCGTCGGCGGACGGCGCCACGAACTGTTTGCGGGGTTCGGCGCTGTACTGCTGCACGCGGGCGGCCAGGGCGGCGACCTGCGCATTCTGAATAAGGCTGGCCTGATCTTCAGCGTCTTGTCCGGGTTCGACGCCATCCGGCCAGGGGTTGACGGCCTGGCGCTCGGCACCGGCTTTGTCGGCCGAGCGCAACTGGGTCATCAAGCGGGTCTGTTCGGCTTCTAGCTGCACCTGACGGCGCCGCATGGCTTCCAGCACGATGGTCTCGGCGGCTGCGCCCGTTTGCGGCAGCGGCGTGGTGGTCATGCCGCGCTCGGCGTTGCCGCCGCCTGTCATTTGATTCTGGGCCTGCGCGCGGGGCGCTTCTGGCGGGGTCTCGCTGCGCGCATTCAGCAGCACCACTTCAAGGCTGGTCACGGGCGGACGCATCAACGCAGGCGCGCCAAAACGCCACGCCAGGGCGCCGGCGTGAAGCAGCAGCGATATTGCGATGCCGATGCGCAGGTAGTGCTGGGCGGGAGCGCCCAGCCACCGCAGGTAACGGCTCAGCGTCGAGGGAGATTCTGCAAGGCTTTGCACCGTCGCATTGTAAGACGAGTCCACGCCGCCCGGGCATGCCTTCCAACGGCTTGTAACAGCTATTGGACGGCTTGCTGGGGCAAGGGCGGGATCATGGCTGGTGGTCACCGCGCCGGGGCTGGCCCCGGCGCAGGGTCAGGCCGGTTTGCGCGGGAAGACCCAGACTTTGCTGGCCGGCAATGCCAGGCGGCACGGTCCGGCTTCACGGCCTTCCGGGCCATAGGCGCGCAGAGCCAGCGTATTGGCGGGGTCCGCGTCCGGGGTGCGGAACAGGTATTCCCAGCGGTCGCCCAGATACATGCTGGTCAGAAGCGGCATGTCCAGATGGTTGCCGTCGGGGTCGTCCGCAAGGCGCACCTGTTCGACACGGATCACGGCGGTGGCGTCCTGGCCCTGGGTCACGCCTTCGCCGGCCTTGCCCCATAGCGCCCAGCCGCGGCCTTCGATGCGGGCCTTGCCGTCACGGACTTCAGTCACCTTGCCGTCCAGGCGGTTGTTGCTGCCCATGAATTCCGCCGTGAACAGCGTGGACGGCGATCCGTACATTTCCTGCGGCGTACCCTGTTGTTCGATCTTGCCGTTGTTCAGCAGCAGGATGCGATCGGAAATCGCCATGGCTTCGCTCTGATCATGGGTCACCATCAGGGCCGACAGCCCCAGGCGGATGATCAGTTCGCGCAAAAAGGCGCGGGCCTCTTCGCGCAGCTTGGCGTCCAGGTTGGACAGGGGTTCGTCCAGCAAGATGACAGGCGGGCTATACACCAGCGCCCGGCCGATGGCCACGCGCTGCTGCTGGCCGCCGGACAACGCGTGCGGATGGCGATGGCCCAGTTTGCCCAGGCCCAATTGGTCCAGCACGGCCTGCACGCGCTCACGCACTTCGGCGGACGGCACCTTGCGCAGCTTGAGCGGGTAGGCCACGTTTTCGTAAACGGTCTTGTGCGGCCACAGCGCATATGACTGGAACACCAGGCCCAGATTGCGCTCTTCGGCCGGAATCTCTTTTCTGGCGCCGCCATCGTAAACAATACGCTCGCCAATCGTGATGCGGCCGCGCTTGGGGCCTTCCAGGCCAGCCACGGCACGCAGCAATGTCGTCTTGCCACTGCCTGACGGGCCCAGCAGCGATACCACTTCGCCCTGGCGCAGTTGCATCGACACGCCCTTGAGCACCGGGTTGTCGCCGTAGTCCAGGTGCAGGTCTTCTACAGAAAGCTCAATCATGAAGTTTGACTCCGAATCGCAGGGCGATGCCCAGGCCGATCACGACCAGAACGATATTGATGAAGGAAAGCGCAGCCACGATGTCGATGGCGCCCGAGGCCCACAACGACACCAGCATGGAACCGATGGTTTCCGTGCCGGGCGACAACAAGTAGACGCCGGTGGAGTATTCGCGCTCGAAAATCAGGAACATCAGCAGCCACGAACCAATCAGGCCGTACTTGGCCAGCGGCACGGTGACGTGGCGGGTGACCTGACCGCGGCGCGCGCCAGCGCTGCGGGCAGCCTCTTCCAGTTCCGGCCCCACTTGCAGCAACGTCGACGAGATCAGGCGCAGGCCATAGGCCATCCACACAACCGTGTAGGCCAGCCACACGCTGAAGATGGTGCTGCGCATGGCGCGCAGCCATTCAATGAAGTTTTCCCGCAGCCATTCGGCAAAAGGCAGTGCAGACAGCCAGCCATCTTCCAGTGAGTTGTCCAGCCACATCGGCACGAACAGGAACACCCACAAGAATGCCAAGCCTGCCAGCAGGCCCGGCACGGCGCGGGGAACCAGCACGCTGTAGTCCATGAAGCGCGTGACGTTGTCCGGCTTGCGGTGCATGGCCAAGCCCACGAACATGTAGCACATCACCGCCAGCGCACCGCCAAACACGCCGATCGCCACCGAGTTCACAATGGCGCGCATCAGGTTCGGTTGAGCGAACACGGTGCGGAAGGCATCTAGCGACAACACGTCGAAGAGCGACACGCCCATGCCCCAGTTGGACACGAACGCGCGCAGCAACACACCCAGCAGCGGCACGACGATGGTGACCAGCAGCCAGAACGCCACCACGGCGCCCGCCACCCAGCGCCACTTGCCCAGCGGCAGCGGACGGGCGCGCGATGCCTTGCCCTTCACGGTCACAAAGCGGTTGGCGGTGCGCATCAGGCGGCGCTGCAGCATGACCAGCGGAATCGTCATGCAGATCAACACCACCGCAACCGCGGCCATCAGGTGATACGACGGGATACCCAGCTTGTTGGTCAACTTGTACAAGTAAGTCGCCAGCACGAGGTTGCCTTCCGGATCACCCAGCACCAGCACCAGACCGAACACTTCCAGTCCCAGGAAGAACAGCAGCACGGTGGCGTACAGCATGGCCGGACGAACCATCGGCAGGCTGACCGACACCATCACGCGCAACGGCGACGCGCCGGTGACGCGGGCGGCTTCTTCAACGTCCGAACCCATGCTGCGCAGCGCCGACGAGATGTACAGATAGGCGTGCGGCACGTGCGTCAGGCCGGCGATGATGACGATGCTGGTCAGCGAATAAACGTTCCAGGGCACAAAACCCAGGATGTTCTGCGCCCAGATCGAAAAAAAGCCGACGGGACCGGCAGCCACCACGTAGCCAAAGCCCAGCACCATAGGCGACACGAACACCGGCACCAGGATCATCGGCTCGATCCAGCGGCGGCCGGGCAGGTCCGTGCGGATCATCAGGAATGCCAGCATGCCGCCTAATGGAATGGCAATGATGGCCAGGCCAAAGGCAAGAATGAAGCCGCTTTTCAGCGCCTTATAAAAATCGGGGTCCGCAAAAATGAAGCGGAATGCATCCAGGCTGAAGACCTTGGACGGGGAAAAGAAGGGCGCCGAGAGAAAGCTCTGAATGATGATGAACGACAGCGGCACATAGATGGCCAGTGCCGTGATCAACACCACCACGCCGCGCGGCAGGGACTGCCATTTTCTGCGCAATGACTGCATGGGGAAATCCTGTTGTCTCAAATGACGCGACGGTCGCGCCGCCGGGTAGGACGTATCCGCCCCGGGGGCGGTCGACGGGCGGCGATGGCCGCCCGCAACGCGTGTGCCAGGTGCAGAGCAAACCCATTGCTCTGCACCTGCGCGGCATTACTTGCCTGCCGCAGCGCGCCAGTCCTTGATGAACTGCAAGCGCTTGTTTTGCTCCAGGTAGTCCAGCAGCGTTTCGTTGACCGGAATCGGCTTGAGCGAGGCGCCCAGCTTCTTGGTCATGCCGTCCACATCGTTGTCGCCTTCGATGTCGTCGCGCACCGATGCCAGGTCAGCCTGATTCGCCATGATGGTCTGGCCCTTCTGCGAGAGCAGGTAGTCCATCCACAGCTTGGCGGCGTTCTTGTTCTTGGCCTTCTTGCTGATGAACGCCACGCGGGACAGAACCAGCGCGTAGTCGGTCGGGTACGCCACGCCCAGCGACGGGTCGGTCTTGGCGCGCGTTTCAGCGTACGAACCCAGGATGTTGTAGCCGATCAGGTTTTCGCCAGACGACACGCGTTCCATCATGGTGCCCGTGGACGACTGCACGATCAGGCCGCCTTTGGCGATGTCCTTGAGCGTATCGAAGTACTTGGGATCGTTCGCCTTGTCCTGCACCGCCAGCATGAAGCCCACGGCCGACTTTTCGATGTCGTAGGTCGTGACCTTGTTCTTGAACTTGTCCGGTTGGCTGGCGATCAGCTTGGCCAGCGCGCCGTGCGTGGTGGGCACTTCAGCGGCGGGAATCAGGCGCTTGTTGTAGATGAATACGGCGGGCTCATACGTGGTGCCGTAGGCCGAATCCTTCCACACGGCCCAGGCCGGCAGCTTGCCGGCTTCGGGCGACTTGTACTGCATCGCGTAGTCGGTGGCCAGCTTCAGCGCCGAATCCATCGACGAGCTCCAGACGATGTCGCCGCTGCTGCCGCCCGCCGCCTGTTCGCTGATGTAGCGGTTGTACAGCTCGGTGCTGTTCATGTCGTTGTATTCGACCTTGATGCCCGGGTACAACGCTTCGAAGCCCTTGATGATGGGGCCGGCGGCCTTGGTGTCGGTGGTCGAATAGATCACGACCTTGCCTTCTTTCTTGGCGCCGTCCAGGATCTTCTGATAATCAGCCGGGTAACCCGTGGGCACGGCTTGAGCAAAGGCGCTACCGGTGGCGATGGCGAATGCAGCGGCGCAAGCGGCCGCCAGTTGGGACTTGGCAAGCATGGGTGTTGTCTCCGATTGGAATTTGTGTGAGCAGGATCTGGGTCCAGCGTGCGCCCATCTTAGGAGGCAGCGTCTGTCGTCGTCCTGTCATGGAGACCTTAGTCAGCTAGGGGTAATCCCGGGCGTATGTGATCGCCGTGCGGGCAGGCCGTGGCAAACCACGGCGGTTTGATGCGGCGCAGCAGCAGCGCTGCCGCCCGCAATGCACTACGGCCGCTTGGGCGTATCCGTCACCAGCCGGACCCAGTTTTGTACAAAGCGCGAATGACGCCGTTGATCCAACCCGACCAGCAAAGCAGGGCTCAGCACCACCGGCTGCACGATGCCGCGCGAGCGCGCCAGCACGGCTTCGGACGTCCAGCGCCCTGGCGTGTCTTCCATGATGGAACCCAGCGCCGCATGGCTGGATGCTACTTGCTGGCCCGCAGGCGACAAAAGCCAGTCCACCAGCGCCCGCGCCAGATCGGGGCTGGGCGCACGCCGTGAAATCAGCACGGAACGCGCCAGCACCAGGACATAGTCCTGCGGAAAGACCACGCCGATTTTGCTGCCGGCAGCTTGGCGCGACAGCGCATAAGACCCCAGGATGTTGTAGCCCAGGTCCATCTCGTCGTTCTCAATGGCGTCCAGGATCTGAGCGGTGGTTGGCGACAGACGCACGCCCACTTGCCCCATCGCGTTGGCCAGCCCCCAGAAATTCGAGGACACCAACTCGTCTTGCTCTGCCAGCAGATAACCGACACTGCTCGCTGCGATGTCGTAGGTGCCGACCCGGCCGTGCAGACTGGCCTGTTCGCGTTCCAGCAGGCGCAGCAGATCTTGACGCGATCTGGGCACAGTGGCTTCCGTAAAACGCTTGGGGTTGTAGACGATCACCGCCGGTTCGAACGTAAAGCCGTAAACCTCGTTACGCCATACCGCCCACGATGGCAGCTTGGGAGCGTAAGGCGACGCATAACTCAGCGCGTAGCCGTCATTGGCCAGCCGGATTTGCAGATCCGAGGCCGAGCTCATCAGCACGTCCACATTGGCCAGCCGCCCGTCGATCGTGGCTTCGTACAGCTCCCGGCTGCCGATCTCGCGGTAGGTTACAGAGACATCCGGCCGCAATGACTGAAAGCCCTGGATCAGCGGCGCGACGACAGGCGTATCGGTGGGCCCCGCGATAACCAGCGTGCGCGATGTGGGCTGCGGCGCGGGGTAGTGCGTGACGATCTCTTCAAGATCCGCCGCCTGCGCGGTATTGGGCGGCGCCGCCCACAACATCAGCGCCGTGCAAGCCGCGCCCAGCCACACCGAAAGATGGCGAGCCGCTTGCTGCGGGGCCAGAGGCAGAATGACGCGTGCGGACAGCCCGCCGCCCGGCCGGTCGTGCAGCCACAACGACCCGCCATGGGCCATTGCTACAGATCGCACGATAGCCAGCCCCAAGCCAGACCCGGACTGAGATTGACCGGCCCGCCCTCGGGTAAAGCGCTGCTGCACGGCTTCTTTCTCATCGTCAGAAATCCCCGGCCCGCGATCAGACACTGTCAGCGCCACGCGAAACCCCGCGACCGGCGTCGCTTGTATATCCACGGTGCCATCCGGCGCGTAGCGCAGCGCGTTATCCACCAGATTGCGCAGCATTTCACGCAATGCCACGCGGTCACCGGCAATACGCGCGCGGCGGACTTCCGGAGCGATCTCGATGCGTAGCCGACCAGCTTCCACGGGGCCGATGCGGCGCCGCGTTTCGTTGATGGTCTCCGCCACCCCCACCGGCTCCCGCGGCCCTTTGCCCAGGCGGTGCGTAATGGTGGCGTCCATCAGCAACTGATTGATCAACTGGCTGGCATGCGTGGCATTCAGATGTATGCGGCCGATGCGTTCGCGCAGGCGCGCCGGATCGGTTTCCTCAAGCGCCACCTCGGCCTGCGCGCGCAAAGAGGCAAGCGGTGTGCGGACCTGGTGCGTGGCGTCGGCCACCAGCGTGTTCAAGGTATCCATGATGATGGAAAGGCGCTGCATGAAGGCGTTCAACGCCTGCACCAGACTGTGCACCTCCCGCGGCACGGGCGTGGTCAGCGGCGTCAGGTCTTCGGGCGCGCGAGTGCGCAGGTCGCGCTCCAGCACGGCCAATGGCGCAAATGCACGCTGCACACCGAACCACAGCAGACCCAAGGCGACCAGCGACACAATCAACAAGGGCAGAACGCCACGCCCCAAAATTTCGTTGGCCAGTTCTTCACGCGAGCCCAGCGTTTCAGCCACGCGCACCGTCACCCAGCCCGCATGCTGGCTGGCGGACACAAGCCGCCCCACAGTCGCTACGCGCACCGCTTCGTCGTGATAGGTCACATACGCGAACACCGGCGTCGCTGCCTGCGCCAGCGGCAGGTTGGGAGCCAGATCGGCGTAACCAGTGATCAGCCGCCCATTGGACGCGCGCGCCTCATAAAACACACGCTCACTGCCCGACAGCATCGCCAGCGACGAAACGGGCGGCTCGACGGTCACGCCGTCATCTTCGATCTGCACGGACCCTGCGATCGTCAGCGCCGACGCCGCCAGCAGCCGGTCAAATGCCTGCTCGGCCGCGCGTTGCGCATAACCGCGCAAAAAAAACACCAGGCCGATCAGCGCGCACGCCAGCAACACCACGCCCAACGTGAAGACGCGGCGGCGGATCGAGGCGCTTTCAGGGATGCTCATGGCTGCGGGCCTGATAACCAACGCCGCGCACGGTAACGATATCAATCGACGCGCCTGCCAGCTTCTTGCGCAATCGCGATATCAAAAGCTCCAGCGCGTTCAGCGAGCCATCGTCCAGATCAAACAGCTGATTCATCAGCCGTTCCTTGGCAACCGTCTGCCCGATCCGGCCCAACAGAATCTCAAGCAACCGAAACTCCCGCCGCCCCAGCTCCAAAGGCGCGCCCGACAACATGACGCTGCGCCCCGCCAGATCCAGGCTGAGATTGCCATAAGTCGTGGTGCTGCTGGTCTGCCCGGCGGGTCGGCGCATCAGCGCCCGCAACCGCGCTTCCAGTTCACGCAAATCAAACGGCTTGACCAGATAGTCATCCGCGCCCAGATCCAGCATATCGATCTTGTCTTCGATTTCAGCGCGTGCAGTCATCACCAGCACAGGCGCTTCCAGCCCGGCGGCACGCAATTCACGTATGACCGAAAACCCATCCTTGCCAGGCAAATTGATATCCAGCACCAGCGCGTCCCAGGTCTCGTCCAGCCCCCACCGCAACGCCGCCAGCCCGTCATGCACCCACTGCACACTGTGTCCAGCCAGCCGCAACTTGCTTTCCACGGCATCGCCCAGATCGAGATTGTCCTCGACCAGCAAAATGCGCATCTTGTTCCTCCGGATGTTGTTGGTTTTTTCCGGGAGTGTAAGGGCACTATGCACGCAGCGGGCAATTGCCCGCGACGGCAATGCAGATTGCACAAGAGAAAGCCGCGCAAATCCACAGCCCCATCAAGGACAATCAAAATCTAAGATGCAAGATGATCGCCATCAGAACCGATGGGCGGCGCGCGATCAGATCAGCATGCGCAAACACCATCCCAACGCGCGCCACCCATCGCTTTTCACCACCACCGTACCGGCAGGACAATCGCAAACCGCTCCGCGCAAGCGCGAAGCGCCCACCGCCCCGACGCACCCCAACGCGTAGGCCGATAGCGCGCCGCCCGGGCGGCCGCAGAGGCGGGCAACGCAAAACTCGTCAGTAAACGCGAACCTAGCAGCGCAACGGCTTAAGACAGCGAGAGCCCCTTGACGCGGGCGACGTGGCTGCGAGCAACCTCGATGCGCCCGAGGGAATCTGAAGGGAAGGCCGCAGGCCTGGACGAAGATGACGAAGGGGCAGTCCGGAGCGAAGGCTCCGGACCGCAATCGCGGGCGCGAGCAGTCACGGCGCCTGCGGCGAGGGGCGGCCTACGAAGCCCCGCCTACGAAGCCCCGCCTACGAAGCCCCGCCTACGAAGCCCCGCCTACGAAGACGCCCCGCCGACGAAAAAAGACGCTACTCCTGCCCACCCACAGCAGCAGCAACCTCCCCCCCATACCGGCAATCCAACTCCAACCCCAACTCATCCATCCCCAAAATATCAATCTCCACAGCCGTCCCCCGCTCCAACTCCGGCATCCCGCCAACCCGAGTCACCAGCGGCGCATTCGCGAGCCGCACCAGATCGTCGCGCAAGACGTGGGCCACCGTCCGGGTGATGTTGTGCTGCTTCAACCAGCGCAGGCACCAGTAGCGCTCCATCGCACTCTGGAACTCCGCCCAGGCGGCGTACTGCGCATCGAACGCGCCGATGATCGCGAACAGATCCGGATCACGCGGTTTGAACGGCGCCACCAGACGCGCTGATACGCCGTGCTCCACGGCGGCAATCAGCTGCCACTGGTTGACCAGATCAACATAGCGGCGCAGCGGCGACGTGCTCCAGGCGTATTGCGGCACGCCGATGGCTTCGTGCGGCAGGGCTTGCGTGCTCATGCGCACACGGCCAGCCTGCTGCGAACGATAAATGCCGGGCACGCCGTGCTGGTTCAGCAGACCGCCCCACAGGTTGTTCGCCAGAATCATGTACTCGGCCACCATCCGGTCCAGCGGCGCATTGCGCTGGCGCGGCACCAGCCGCACGGGGGTGTCGGGGTCGTCCGGGTTGCCGTCCAGGTAGAAGCTGTATTCCACCCGCGAATTGTTCTCGGGCTTGCCACGCACGTTCTCACGCTGCGCGGACAGGGCTTGCGCCAGCTTCCACAGCGGACGCAGCCAATGGCCATAGGGCAGCTCGGCCGACGGATCGGCCAGACTGGCTTCCGTGACCTGGGCGTCCAGCATGTTGTGACGCAGGTTTTCGCGCACCACAACACGTTCCAAACGCGTTTCGGATTCGATGACTTCACCCGTTTCGGGGTCGGCCACCACATACAGCGACAACACCGGGACCTCACGGCCGGCATCCAGCGAGAACGCCTTGATGACGTTGTCCGGCTGCATCGGAATCTTGTCGCCCGGCATGTAGACGGTGGACAGGCGGGCGCGGGCCAGCTTGTCGAACTCACTGTCGCGCGTCACGGTCAGGCCGGGGGCAGCTACGTGCACGCCGACACGCAGGCGGCCATCGGGCAGCGTGGTGACAGACAGCGCGTCGTCGATTTCGGTGGTGGTGACGTCGTCCACGGAATAGATTTCAGCGTCCGACAGCGGCAGTTCGCGGTCGATCGGCGGAAGTTCCAGCTCCGGGAATTCCAGCCCGCGCGGGAAATTCACCGCCAGGAAGCGGCGCTTGTGCAGCGCGAGCGCGTGCGGCCAGGCGCCCAGCTCAAGCAGCAGACGGTCCGGACTCTTGCCCAGCTTTGCGCAGGCAGCGTCCAGCGCTTTCCATTGTTGCGAGTTCTTGTCCGGGCGAATCACCAGGGATTCGGCGACCTGGGCAATAGGTTCGGGCAAGCGGCCTGCGGCCATCTCGTCCACCCATTCTTGCTGCTGCTCGGCCTGGCGCTGCTTTTTTTCCAGCGCGCCCAGTGCGGCGGCCAGAATGTCGGGCGGGGCAGGGCGGTAGCGGCCTTTGCCACGGCGGTGGAAGTAGGCCGGCGCGCTGTGCAGGCGCATCAGCAACGCAGCTTGTTCCACGGGCGTGGGGGCATGGCCGAAGTAGTCGGCAGCCAGGGCTGGCGTATCGAAATCTTCTTGCGGCGCGCATTCCCACAAAAATTGCAGGTCCAGCGCGTCGGCAGCGGCTGCCGCCTGACTCATCAGCGCAGCGGGTTCGGGCGCCGCGAAATTGAACAGCGTGTTGGCGCGCTTGATTTTGCTGCGCTTGCCCGACTCCGATTCCACCTGAAGGCTGGCGTCGGTCTCGGACAGGATATTGCCGGCCTTGAAGCTGCCGTCGTCTTCGTAAAACACATACATGGTGGGGATCGTCCTGGGCGGCGCTTAGGCGCCGCCTTGCGCAGCTATATAGAGTGTTGAGGTTTGGTACTGATTATTGAGGGAGTACCGGCTTGCCGCCAAGGGCGAATTCAAGCACTTCGGGCATCCATTGGTCAAAATCGGATAAACCGTGGTCGCTGCCTTCCACGATACGCTGTCGGCAACCCGCGTAGCGATCGCGCATTTCACGCCAATCCAGCACCTCATCGCCTGTCGCCGCCAACAGGAAATACCGGTCGGGCTGCGTGATGCGGGGAGCGTGGATAGCCGTCAGTTCGTCTACATATTCAGGCAGAAAGACAAACGGCGCGTCGGAATGATACAGGTGGTGCTCGCCAACCTGGGTGGCGAGGTCCCGGGCGGCCTCGACAGCCGGGTTCAGCAAGACGGCCTTGCAGCCCAGTTGTTCGGCGAGCCAGGTGGCGTAGAAGCCGCCTAGCGACGAGCCGATCACGGTCAGCTCGCGGGGGGATTGCGCGGCGGCCAATTGGCCGCGGGCAATGTCCATGGCCAGTTCAATCGCCGCCCGGGGGCTGGCGGGCAGTTGCGGGCAGGCCCAGTCGGCCGACAACCCCCGTTCTGCCATGGCGTCGGCCATCATGCGCGCCTTCATTGATGCGGGCGAGGAACGAAAACCGTGAAGATAGAGAATCATTTCGTTCCTTTCGTGTGCGTCGTGTTCGGAATCAGGCGCGCGCCGCCAAGGCGTCGAGCAATTTGCCGTGCACGCCGCCAAACCCGCCGTTGCTCATGACCAGCACCTGATCGCCCGGACGGGCGGCGCCCGCCACGGCGGCAACCAATGCGCCGATATCATCGTAACTGGAAGCCCGGCCGCCCAAGGGCGCCAATACTTCTGCCGGGTTCCAGCCCAGCGCGTGCTTGCCGCTGTGAGCGCCGAAGCAGAACACCAGATCGGCGTCAGCCAGCGCTTCGGGCAGGCGGGCAGCCATGGTGCCCAGCTTCATCGTGTTTGAGCGCGGTTCCAGCACCGCCAGGATGCGCGCGCTGCCAACCTGCCGGCGCAGGCCTTCCAGCGTGGTGGCGATAGCAGTGGGGTGATGGGCAAAGTCGTCGTAGACCTTCACGCCGTTGACGGTGCCGCGCAGTTCCATGCGGCGTTTGACGCCGCCGAAACGCGTCAGCGCATCGATGCCTTGCGCGACGGGCACGCCCACATGCTCGGCCGCGGCCAGCGCCGCCAGCGCGTTCATGCGGTTGTGTTCGCCGCTCAAGTTCCAGCGGACGGTGCCGGCGGTGACGCCATTGCGCAGCACGCTGAACGCTCCGTCCGCATCCGGGGCCGTGGCCTGCCAGGCGCCATCGGGACCGAACGTGACGGTTTCCGACCAGCATCCGCGCGCAATCACCCGATCCAGTGCGTCTGAGCGCGCCGGCCGCACGATGCGGCCGGAACCCGGGATGGTGCGTACCAGGTGGTGGAATTGCGTTTCGATGGCGGCCAGATCGGCAAAGATGTCGGCGTGATCGTATTCCAGGTTGTTCAGAATGGCGGTGCGCGGGCGGTAGTGGACAAACTTGGAGCGTTTGTCGAAGAACGCCGTGTCGTACTCATCCGCTTCGATCACAAAGGGGCGGCGCGCCGGGTCGTATCGGGCAGAGACATGCAAGTCTTGGGCTACGCCGCCGATCAGAAAGTTGGGCGCCATGCCCGCAGCCTCAAGCACCCAGGCCAGCATCGAGCTGGTAGTGGTCTTGCCGTGCGTGCCCGCCACCGCCAGCACATGCGCGCCCGGCAGAATGTTGTCGCCCAGCCATTGCGGACCGGATACATAGCGCGCGCCCGATTCCATAATGGCTTCCATCAACGGATTGCCACGGCTGACCACATTGCCGATCACGTACAGGTCAGGTTTAAGCGCTAACTGTTCCGCGCCAAAGCCTTCGATCAGCTCGATACCCTGTTCGGATAATTGCGTGCTCATGGGCGGATAAACGCCCGCATCGCAACCGGTGACTTTGTGGCCGGCGGCCCGCGCGATCAGCGCCAGACCACCCATGAACGTACCGCAGATGCCAAGAATATGCAGGTGCATTGAAAACTCTCCTGTCCTGCATTGTATATATAGCGGGCTTGACGGCCGAGGCCACTCGTTGCGGCGCAAATCGGCGGCAGCGGTTATGATCGCGCCATGAATCGACGCCTACTTCTATCCGCCGGCGTGGCTGTTGCTGCCACGGTTGCTGGCGGCTACACCTTGCTGGGCCGCAAGACGCAAACGCCCGCAGCGCCTGCCGATGCCGGAGATCCGGTCGCCGCGCTGATGCAATTGCAATTGCCGGATCTGAACGGAGCGACGCACTCGCTGGCTGGCTGGAAAGGTCAGCCCATGGTGGTCAATTTCTGGGCAACCTGGTGCGCGCCGTGCGTGAAGGAAATGCCTGAACTCGACGCCTTGCAGAAAAAATATCCGAATATTCGATTTGTCGGCATCGGCGTCGATTCCGCTGCGAATATGCAAAAATTTGTCGAGAAAGTACAGGTTTCCTACCCCTTGTGGGTCATAGGCGCCGGTGCGATTGACACCCTGCGCAAGCTGGGTAATCCCAGTGGCGGGCTGCCTTTTACTATTGTTTTCAATGCAGATGGCGGAATTAACCGGAAGATACTGGGTGAAATTCAGCCCGGCGATCTGGATCAAACTTTATCGGGTTTGAAGGCGTAAGTCTGTTGGACAAATAGTAGGAATTGGCGTAAAAAGCTGGTTTATCGGCTGTTTTGCCAACAAATGGCAAACCACTCACTGGCAAGCGCATGGCGCAAAACATACTGGTATTGCATGGCCCGAATCTGAATCTGCTCGGCACCCGGGAACCTCATATCTACGGCAGTTTGACGCTGCCCCAGATCAATGAGCGTCTTGAGCTGCTTGCAGGTGAATTGGGCGCAACGCTGACAGCGTGGCAAGGCAATCACGAAGGCGCGCTGGTTGACCGCATTCAGGCGGCCCGGCAAGACGGCACAGACTTCATCATCATCAACGCGGCGGCATATACGCACACCAGCGTCGCAATTCGCGATGCGCTGGCTGGGGTCGCGATCCCTTTTATTGAAGTACATTTGTCCAATCTGTATAAGCGAGAGCCCTTCAGGCATCACTCTTATCTGTCCGACTTGGCAGTAGGCCTTATCAGCGGCCTGGGCGCGGACGGCTACGAGGCGGCTCTGCGTTACGCAGCGCGGCACTGATCTCGCAAAAACTCATCGCTTTTACATCTTATACGGCGCGGACCCCACGCTGGGACGCCGTCGACACTATCTCGGGAAGCAGCTTCTATGGACCTTCGAAAACTCAAAACCCTGATCGACCTGGTGGCTGAATCGGGTATCGCTGAGCTGGAAATCACGGAAGGCGAAGGCAAGGTACGCATCGTCAAGTTCTCGCAGACCTTGCAGCCCGTGGCCTACCACCAGCCCGAAGCTGGCGCGGCCGCTCCGGTGGCTCAAGCCGCCGCTGCCGCAGCACCGGCCGCAGAAGCGGCTCCGGTCATTTCCGGCCACGTCGTGAAGGCGCCGATGGTTGGCACGTTCTATCGTTCGCCGAACCCGGGCGCATCTCCCTTTATTGAAGTGGGCTCCACCGTCAAGGAAGGCGATCCGCTGTGCATCATTGAAGCCATGAAGCTGCTCAATGAAATCGAGGCCGACAAGTCCGGCGTCATCAAAGAAATCCTGGTCGAAAATGGTGAGCCCGTCGAGTACGGTCAACCCCTCTTCGTCATTGGCTGATAGCTGAAAAATGTTCGAAAAAATCCTGATCGCCAATCGGGGCGAAATCGCCCTGCGCATTCAGCGCGCTTGTCGTGAGCTGGGCATTAAAACCGTGGTCGTGCACTCCGAGGCTGACCGCGACGCCAAGTACGTGCGCCTGGCCGATGAATCCGTGTGCATCGGGCCCGCGCCGTCGCGTGACAGCTACCTGAACATGCCGGCCATTATTTCGGCCGCTGAAGTTACGGATTCCGAGGCCATCCACCCGGGTTACGGGTTCTTGTCCGAGAATGCCGACTTCGCTGATCGCGTCGAAAAAAGCGGCTTCGTCTTCATCGGTCCGCGTCCTGACACCATTCGCCTGATGGGCGATAAGGTCAGCGCCAAGCGTGCCATGATCGAAGCCGGCGTGCCGGTGGTGCCGGGTTCTGAGGGCGCGTTGCCCGAAGATCCGCAGGAATGCATCCGCATTGCGCGCGAAGTGGGTTACCCGGTCATCATCAAGGCAGCAGGCGGCGGCGGTGGCCGCGGCATGCGCGTGGTGTACACCGAGGCCGCGCTGCTGAACGCCATCACCATGACACGTTCGGAAGCGGGCGCCGCGTTCAACAACCCGGAAGTCTATATGGAGAAGTTCCTTGAGAACCCTCGCCATGTGGAAATCCAGGTGCTGGCCGATGGCGGGCGCAACGCTGTCTGGCTGGGCGAACGCGACTGCTCCATGCAGCGCCGTCACCAGAAAGTGATCGAAGAAGCGCCCGCGCCGGGTATCGCTCGCCGCGCGATCGAGCGCATTGGCGACCGTTGCGCCGACGCCTGCCGCAAGATGGGCTATCGCGGCGCCGGCACGTTCGAATTCCTGTTTGAGAACGGCGAGTTCTATTTCATCGAAATGAACACCCGCATCCAGGTCGAACACCCGGTCACCGAACTGATTACCGGCATTGATCTGGTTCAGCAGCAGATCCTGATCGCCGCTGGCGAGAAGTTCACGCTGCGCCAACGCGACATCACGTTCAAGGGCCATGCTCTGGAGTGCCGCATCAACGCTGAAGATCCGTTCCGCTTTGTGCCCAGCCCCGGCCGCATCACCAACTGGCACACGCCGGGCGGTCCTGGCGTGCGTATCGATTCGCATGCGTTCAACGGTTACTTCGTGCCGCCTAACTATGACTCGATGATCGCCAAGGTCATCACGTATGGCGATACGCGCGATCAGGCGCTGGCTCGTATGCGCACGGCGCTGTCGGAAATGGTTGTGGAAGGCATTTCCACCAACATCCCGCTGCACCGCGAGTTGCTGACGGACGCCCGCTTCATCGAAGGCGGCACCAGCATCCACTATCTGGAAAACAAGCTGGCCCAGCGTCCCTGACCAGCCATGGGGGCCTCACGGCCCCTTTTTTTACGTTTCTACGTTTTTACGGTCAATCGGGCCGCGGCATGCGCCGCGGCCCGATGGCCAGATGGAAGAATAATCATGCGTGAACTCGTGCTCCATTGCCTAGAGGCGCAGGCCGAAGCCTTGTCGGATGCGTTGCTGGAAGCTGGCGTGCTGTCGGTGTCTGTCGAAGATGCCGACCTGGGCACTGACGTCGAACGTCCTCTGTTCGGCGAGCCGGGCACCGAGCCCGACGTGCAGGCCTGGGATCGCAACCTTGTGGTTGCGTTGCTGCCTGATGGGGCCGACCCCACGCAAATCATGGAAGAGGCTGCTGCGGCGGCTGAATTGGATCCATCGCTGTTCGCTGGTTGGAGCTTGCGCGATGTGCCCGATGCGGACTGGGTTCGCCTGACGCAATCGCAGTTCGGCCCCATCCACATCGCCGAGCGCCTGTGGATCGTGCCTAGCTGGCATCGCGATAGTCCTGAGGTTCCCGGCCTGGACCTGGCGGCAACCGAAGATGGCGCAATCCATATCGAGCTGGACCCTGGCTTGGCTTTCGGCACCGGCAGCCATCCCACGACCCATCTTTGCCTGGCCTGGCTGGAAGCCGAGCTGCCGGCAGGCGCCACGGTGCTGGATTACGGTTGCGGCTCGGGCATTCTGGCGATCGCTGCGCGCAAGCTGGGCGCGGGTCCGACCCTGGCCGTGGATATCGACGCGCAAGCCGTGCAAAGCACGGTCTTCAATGCCGAGGTCAACCGGGTCGAGCTGCAAGCCATGTTGCCCGACGCCCTGGCGGACGGCACGTTCCAGGTGGTTGTGGCCAACATTCTGTCCAACCCGCTGAAAGTACTGGCTCCCATGCTGGCCGGCCGCGTTGCCGCAGGTGGCCATTTGGTGCTGTCCGGTGTGCTGGAGCGCCAGGCTGAAGAAGTGGCCGCGGCCTACGCGCCCTGGATCGCGATGTCGGTCTGGCGTGCGCGTGACGGCTGGGTGTGCCTGCACGGCCAAAAAGCCTGAGCCTTCGAGCAGCAGGAAAAAGCATCATGGCTCTGACGACCCGTTGCCCGCAATGTGGCACCTCGTTCAAGGTGGTGCCTGATCAGCTACGGGTCCGTAATGGCCTGGTGCGTTGCGGCGCGTGCGCTACCGTTTTTGACGGGCGGGCTTGTCTGCTGCCCGAATCCGGCGGGTCGGCGCTGCCTCCCGCCGCTGCTCGGCAAACAGCATCAGTTATGCCGCCGGCCGCCGTGGCGGCAGCGCCTGTGCTGCAAACGCCTGTGGCGCCTGTTCAAGCTGCACCTTTGCCGGCGGGACCTGCGCAGCCTTACATAGCACCGCCTGCGGCATCTCCGCCGCCACTTTCCCGGCCGTCAGCCGAGCCCCGCCTGATTGCGCCTTGGGAGGACGAGCCCGTCGCACCGGCGCCTGCTGCGCCCGCTATGCCGCCTGCTGTCTTGCGCGGCCGTGACGATATCCGCCGCCGCACGGACCCGGATGCCGACTTGCCGGAAGACGACCCGGACGAAGAGGGCGATGACGGCAGCGATAGCGCGCCTCGCTATGCTCAATACCCGGCGCCTTCGCATGAACCCGCTGCCCGCTGGGATGCACCCGCATCCCGCCGGCCGGTGCCGCGCGAGGAACCCATCATTGCGGTGCGCGGCGCCGAACCCGTCATCGATTGGGGCGCCCGTCGCGACGATACACATGCCGAACCGTCGTGGAATGCTGACCGTAGCGAGCGCCACAATGAAGACGCTGATACTGACGACGACGTCCACGAGCGGGAGCGCCTGAACGAGGACGAAGACGACAGCCGCGATCACGGTGATCGGACAGGCCGCGGCAACCGCTACGACCAAGACGACGAAGATTATGAACACGGCGACTCGCGTGAGCCGGTGCTGGGCGATGCGCGTACACGCTATTCCAGCGCTACCGATGTTGGCCGTGCGCCGCCGGAGTTTCTGGATCAGGATCGTCAGGAGCGCCACGGCTTGTGGCGCAAACTTTGGGGTTATGCCTGCCTGTTGGGTTTGATCGCCCTGGGTTTGCAGCTGTTGTATGCGTACCGTACCGACGTCGCTAATTCCGTGCCGGTTTTGCGGCCGGTGCTGGAAACCGCGTGCAAGCCGCTGGGATGCACGGTGGGATATGCAAGGCGTCTAGAGCGCATCGCGATTTCTTCCTCATCGCTGCAGCCCCCGACGGGAGCCGCTGCGATTGATGATGGCCGAACCCGCCTGGTGTTGAATCTGGTCCTGCGCAATCGTTTCGACAAGCCGCAACATTGGCCCGCCCTGGTGCTGGACCTGACCGACCTGTCAGACACGGTAGTCGTACGCAAAGTACTGATGCCCGAAAATTACCTGACTCCCGATCAGTTGAAAGGACCATTCGGTCCTGCCGGTGAATTGAAAATTTCTGTACCCATTGAAGTGACCGGTGTTCAGGTCAATGGCTACCAACTCGATAAGTTTTTCCCTTAAAGGATGACAAGCATGGCAACCCCCGTTCTGGTTTGCGGTTCGATGGCGTTCGACACGATTGCAGTGTTTGAAGGGCGTTTCAAAGAGCACATTCTTGCTGACCGCATCCAATCGTTGAGCGTGTCATTCCTGGTGCCCACCATGCGCAAGGAATACGGCGGTTGCTCTGGCAACATCGCCTACAACATGAATCTGCTGGGCGGCAAGCCGGTGCCGGTGGCCACCGTGGGCGAAGACGCGGGTGAATACATGGAACGCCTGTCGGGTCTGGGCATCGATGTCAGCCGCGTCAAGGTCATCCCCAACACGTTCACCGCGCAGTGCTTCATTACCACTGACCTGGACGACAACCAGATCACGGCCTTCCACCCGGGCGCCATGTCGTTTGCAGCCGAAAATGATTTGAGCGACGCCGATGCGGCTTGGGCCATCGTGGCTCCTGACGCCAAGGAAGGCATGTTCGCGCACGCCGAACGCCTGCAAAAGCGCGGCATCCCGTTCATCTTTGATCTGGGCCAGGCCATGCCGTTGTTCGACGGCGCTGACCTGGAGCGCATGATCAAGATGGCTCAGGCCTTGACGGTCAATGACTACGAAGCCGGCGTGGTGGAACAGCGCACTGGCCGCAGCGTGGCTGACATCGCCAGCACTTTGCAGGCGGTCGTGGTGACGCGTGGCGCTGAAGGCGCAACCTTGCTGACCGGCGGAAAAACCATTCAGATCGCGCCGGTGCGCGCAACGCAGGTGGTGGACCCCACGGGCTGCGGCGATGCGCAGCGCGGCGGTCTGCTTTATGGCCTGACCAGCGGCATGAGCTGGGAAGACAGCTGCCGTTTGGGCAACGTGATGGGTTCCATCAAGATCGCCTCGCGCGGTCCGCAGAACCACACGCCGTCGCGCGCCGATATCGACGCCGTACTGCATGCCACTTACGGTATCCATTTGCCTGCGTAATCGCGACTGCGCTGCGGGAACCCCCGCGCGACTGCGCGGTCGAATGACGAACTGGTTTCTCCTGACGGCGGCCGTGGGGCCGCCGCGCAAAGACGCTGTTTACCGCTTCTTGCTGTGGGTTTCAGTGTGTTGCGGCCGGGCTTTGCGCCCGGGTAGTGCGGAGTATGATCAACAGTCGTCGGCAGTCCCGATCGAGGAGTCCAAATGAATCAAAGCAAATCTTTATCCCTGGTGACGCCGCGTACTGGCCGGTTGTTGGCCATCGCAGCCGTCGTGACCTCGATGGCAGTGCTGGGTGGCTGCGCCAATCCCAGCGCTTCCAGCGGCGTGTACAGCTATGACCAAGCCCAGCGTGAGCAAATTGTCCGCACCGGCACGGTCACTGGTGTGCGTCCGATCGTGATCCAGAACGACAAATCCAGCGGCGTCGGCATGTTGGCCGGTGGCGCGTTGGGCGGCGTGGCAGGCAACGCAGTGGGTGGCGGCACCGGCCGCACCATTGCTACGGTTGGCGGCGCCATCCTGGGTGCATTGGCAGGCAATGCCGTAGAGAACCGGGTTGGCAAGAACTCCGGCTATGAAATTACCGTGCGCCTTGATAACGGCGAAACCCGTGTTGTCGCCCAGGAAGCGGATGTGCCCATCAGTGTGGGCCAGCGCGTCCAGGTGATCAGTGGAGCAGGTCCCACTCGCGTCACCCCGATGTAAAACAAAAAGCCCGCGCAAGCGGGCTTTTTTTCACCCTGGGCAGCCAGTCTTAAAACGGGGGCGGGGCGCTCATACGTAAGAATCTGTCGCTCCGCTGCAACGCAGCACCCGGGAATTACCCGCAGAGGTTACGTTTGCCAGCGTTTTCTCGCGATTTAGCCCATAAGTTTCATGGCGATTCAACGGCCGAAGTGCAATGATTGCGTCTGCGATCGACGTGGCGGTGCGACTTTCATGTAACCAAGTGCATCCCCTCGCTGATCTGGACTGCTGAAACGTCAGTTGGCATTCAGCTTTTTTTCTGTATTCTCGTCGTCCTGGAACTCAGGGCGGGGAATGTTTGCCGACCAGGCAACGTAACGCCGCACTATCTATGCATACCGAGCAAGAACTCCACACCAAGATCGGCGAGATCGTCGAGTCGATCGTCATGAAGAAAGTCACTCCCGACACGCAATTGATTGCCACCGGCCTGGTTGATTCGCTCGCCGCCGTGGATATCACGCTGGCGGTCGAGTCGGAGTACGGTTGCAGCATCCCGGCTCCCGAGATCGCGGAACACCTCCAGTCGGTCCGCACGCTTGCCGGCTATGTCGCTACCCATACTTCGTAATACCCGGTTGTTGTCCCACGTCGCGGCTGCCGCGACAGCGGTGGCCCTGGCGATCGGCACGTATTGCGGAGCAGACGATGTGCTCAGCCGTATCGTCACGCCCGTGTCGACCGCGTCGACGCAGACCACCGACAAGAACAATTACCTGCCCAACCTGGGTCCTGACTGGGGCACTCAGCACGTCAACCTGAATCGCCTGGGCAACGCCCTGAGCGACGGGACGCTGGTCGTGCTCGGTTCTTCCGAGCTGTCCAGCCACGACCTGCGCTTTGTGCCCTATCGCTTTTTCCCCGAAGAGCTGAAAGTGCCGACGCTGGCATATGGCCATGCCATGTTCCAGTCCTACGGCATCGTGAGCGTGCTGGAATCGGTCGCGGATTCGCTGACGCCCAACACGCGCCTGGTGATCATGGTGTCGCCCGCATGGTTCGCCTCGGGCGGCCAGTTGCCGCGCAGCGCATTTGCCGAACACGTGACCGGCCCGGTCTGGGATCGCCTGTGGGATCAGCCCAGCACCCGCGAACAAATGCAGACGTGGATCAGCGACAACGCCAATTGGGGGCTGCTCTGGCTGATCGCCAATGGCCAGGTGGCCGAGCTGAAAGACAAGCTGTCGCTGTGGTGGCACGCCCGCAAGGAGCCAGCGCTTGATCGGCCTCGCAGCAAATTGTCAGTGCCGGCGCACCGGTTCGTATCGTGGCCGTCCGCCGCCCGTCTGAATGAAGGGCAATGGGGCCGGCTGACGCATGAAGCCCGTGAAGTCGAACGCCAATTAGGGAGCAACAACCCCTACGATGTGCGCGATGACTACTACAAGCAGTACCTGGCGCCCCTGTATTCGCCAGCCCGTAACGAGTTCGCCGACGTCGACCCGATCACCCGCACTGAGCTGGGCGATCTGTCGCGCGTGATGGCCTTGCTGCAAAAGCGCAAGGTCAAAGCCTACTTCGTTATCCAGCCGTTCAATCCCAAGCTCATCCTGGATGTCGAACGTTTCGACCCGGTGGTGGCTGCCATTACGGGCATGTGCACGCGATATCAGATGGGTTGCCTGGATCTCTACAGCATCCCGTTTGAACCCGGCATGGTGCGCGACGACATGCATCTGGCCGAGCTCGGTTGGGCGATGGCGGACCAAGGCATTGCGGAGTACTTTTCCCGATGAAATTCTTTCGTAAAGAGGGCGCTGCGCGCCGCTTCTTTTGGCATCTATGCCTGTACATCGGGGTGATCCTGGTGTTTGTGCTTCAGGCACAGCCCACGACGGGCAGCGGCGGACCGATCAAGGTCGAATTCCAATACCAACAGTTCTGACCGCAGCATGGAATTGTTCGCAAGCTTGAGCTTTTTTGGCGGCGCCCTGTTCGGGGGGCTTGGCCTGTTGGCGTACCGCTCTTTTGGTATGCCCTTCCGTATCGGCTACCGGCACATCATCGGCGTTATCTGCCTGGGTGTCTGGATGGCGGTGTTCTGGGCGCGTCCCTATCAGCCGATTGCGCTGCTGGCCATTTCGGGCAGCGCGCTGTGGGCCGTCCGGCGCAACTACATACCGACCTGGCTGGCCGTGATCATCACGATGACGCCGTTGCTGCTGGTGAAAACCGGCGTGTCGCATCTCGGGGCGATGTTGGGTC
This sequence comes from Achromobacter seleniivolatilans, assembly GCF_030864005.1. NCBI lineage: Bacteria > Pseudomonadati > Pseudomonadota > Betaproteobacteria > Burkholderiales > Alcaligenaceae > Achromobacter > Achromobacter seleniivolatilans. The sequence continues at coordinate 4,191,829 of NZ_CP132976.1, read as the reverse complement.
TGTCGTTCGCGACTTTCCGCGCGATTGATGTGCTGTTGTTCGCGCAGCGTAATGAGCGTGTGTCCCCGCTGGACTACTTCATCTACCTGTTCTTTCCGCTGACTTTGCTGGCCGGTCCCATGTACCGCTGGCGCAATTTCCAGGCGGACTTGAAGCGCGGCTATGAAGGCGTGAATCTGAACACCTGGCTGATCGGCTTGGAGTTGATCATGCTGGGCGTGATCCAGAAGTTCGGCCTGGCCGAGCTGATCTGGCGTTACGGCCTGGCCACGCTCGACGCGCATGACTACTCGTTTACCGGCGTGGCGTTGAACGCGTCGCTCTACAGCGCCTATCTGTTCTTCGACTTTGCCGGCTACTCGACGATGGCGATCGGTATCGGGATGCTGTTCGGCTTTACCTTGCCGATCAACTTCCGCAATCCGCTGGCCACTTTGAATCCGCAGGACTTCTGGCGCCGCTGGCACATCAGCTTGTCGGAATGGTTGCGCGATGTGGTCTTCATGCCGATCTACAAGGCGTTGAGCAAGACCAAGTTTTTCGGCCGCCACCGCATGGCGGCGCAGAACATCGGCATCTTTGCGACCTTGTTGGCAATGGGGGTCTGGAACGGGCTATCTTTGCACTACATCGTTAGCGGGTTGATGTTTGGCGCTTACTCGGTGGGTCACAACCTGCTGATCAATGCCTCACGCACACGCCCCGGGTTGCAGGCTGCGCTGGCGCACCCTGTCATGCGTTTCCTGGGCCGCGTGCTTACCTTGATTTTGGCTGCGTTGGCGCTTTACGTGTTCAGCGGCCGCAGCCCCATCTGACGCAGGGAGTTGCGGCATGCGTTTCGATCTGAAGAGTTTCCAGTTCGTTGATTCCGAACATGCTCCCAATGCGCTGGCTATTGCCGCTGCCGACCGCAGCCTGACCTGGGCGCAATTGCGCACCGAGGCCAGCGCGTGGGCGGACGAGGCCCGCAAACATGGCGTGGCGCAGGACATCCCCGTAGCCATCTACGGCCACAAGGAAGCGTCATTCTTTGTCGCGATGGTGGGCGCCTTGTTGATCGGCGCGCCCTTCGTGCCAGTGGACACCATCTACCCGGCCGAGCGTCTGCGCCGAATCGTCGAGATCGTCCGCGCTGCCGCCGTCTATGACGCGGCTAGCGGCACCTTTACCCCCGGCGAAGGCGCGGTGCTGGCCGAACGCGGCCTGGCCTATGTCATGTTTACGTCCGGAAGCACGGGAGACCCCAAGGGCGTGCAGATCGGCCGCGAAAGCGTCGGCTTGCTGGGTGATTGGATGCTGGGCAGCTTTGGGCTGGGTGATGCGCCCGTGTTCATGAACCAGGCGCCTTTCAGTTTCGACCTGTCCATGTACGAGGTGTTTGCGACTCTGGCATCGGGCGGCGCATGCGTGTTGAACGCGCGCGAACAGATCGCGGCGGCAGGCACCTGGATGCCTCGCCTGGCTGAACATGCAGTGACGGTTTGGGTATCGACGCCATCGTTTGCGCATCAGCAACTGGCCAACCGCGATTTTTCGCCCGCAACCTTGCCTGCGCTTCGCACCTTCCTGTTCTGTGGTGAACCCTTACCGTCGGCGTTGGCCAAAAAGCTGCGTCAACGCTTTCCAGATGCGGTCATTCTGAACACGTACGGCCCCACTGAAGCCACCGTGGCGACCACGTGGATCGAAGTCACCGATGCGGTCTTGGCTGCGCATGATCCGCTGCCGGTGGGGCATGCCAAGCCGGAAAGCGTGTTGATCGTGGATGAAGGCGAGATCTGTATCGTGGGCGACCACGTCATGCGGGGTTACCTGAACCGCCCTGACTTGAACGAGGCCAAGCTCTACACCTACGCCGATGGCCGCCGGGCGTTCCGCACGGGCGATCTGGGCCAGATGGAAGAGGGCGGATTACTGTTCTGCCGCGGCCGCATGGACGACCAGATCAAGCTGAACGGATATCGCATCGAATTGGCTGAGATCGACGAGGCGCTGCATGCGCTGCCCGGCGTCGAAGGCGGGGCGTGCGCAGTCTTGCGCCGGCCAGATGGCACGGCGGTGCGCCTGATTGGTTTTGTGGCGGGTGTGGCGGCCGAAGATCAGTCGGCCAGCTTGCTGGCGCCTGCGGCGCTGGCGGGTTGGAAAGAGCGGCTAGCCCAACGTCTGCCACCCTATATGGTGCCGTCCGAGCTCGTGGCATGCCCGGCGCTGCCCATGTCCAATAATCACAAAATCGACCGCAAGAAGCTGGTCGAGATCTACTCGGGTATTCCGGCGTAGCGGGTAAAGACAACTACGCCGCGATTGCGGCGTAGTCGGGCGTGCGGCTATCGCCGCGCGCTACAGACCCATCATGCGCTGGCTGAGATTATTGAGCACCATCAGCAGCACCTGCGCCAAGACCAGAAGCACCAGCGGCGAAAAGTCGATTGAGGTGCGGGGCAGGATACGGCGGATGGGGTCCAGCATCGGCGCCGTCAGCGATTGCAGCAGCGGCATCATGGGCGCCATCGGGTTGACCCACGACAGCACCGCCTGTATCAACGTCAGCCAGACCACCAGATTCAGCGCCCACTTGATGGCCATCAGCAGTGCCGAGCCCATGGCTTTCGGCAGCATCTCGGCCGGAATAAGCGCGCCGATCGACACCAGCCAGATCAGCACGATATAGACCAGCGCGGCGAGCCAGACGCAGACTAGGCTCGTCCAATCAATCTTGTTGCCGGCGGGAATGATCTTGCGCAGCGGCATCACGAGCCAGTTCGTGGCCTGATAGATCGCACGCGAGAGCGGGTTGAAAGGGTGCAGACGAATCGCGTGCATCCAGGCGCGTGCAATCAAAGCCGCGCCGAACAGCGTGAAGACGATTTCGAGAAGGAAGCGAAAGATTTCACCGAGCATGGACGCGATCACCCTAAGAATAAGGAATCAATTGTCGCATGACAAAGTCCGGAAATTACCTCTACTTACGCTGTACACATAGTGAGCGTTTTCGGACTCTTGAAAGAGGTTTTCTGCTTTGGGGCAATAGGAGCGCAAAAAGCCGCCTGGCCAAGGCCAGGCGGCTCTGGTGAAGCTAACGCTTCGTACCGTCCTGATTAGGGACGGCCACCCGTCGGGAACGGCCACGACGCGGCGGGGTTCAGCGCGGTCTTCGCGCCCGGGGCAGCAGCCGCGGACGGCGGCGTGGCGGGCTTCTTCGGAGCGGCTTTCTTCGCAGCGGGCTTCTTGGCAGCAGCAGGCTTCTTGGCGGCAGCGGCAGGCTTTGCAGCAGCAGCCGGCTTGGCGGCAGGAGCCTTCTTGGCAGCAGGAGCCTTTTTGGCGGCAGGCGCCTTCTTGGCTACGGCTTTCTTGGCAACTGCCTTTTTGGCGGCGGGCGCCTTCTTGGCAACGGCCTTCTTGGCTACAGCCTTTTTGGCGGCGGGCGCCTTCTTGGCAACGGCCTTCTTGGCTACCGCTTTCTTGGCGGCAGGCGCCTTTTTGGCGACAGCCTTCTTAGCAACAGCCTTCTTGGCAACCGCCTTCTTGGCGACAACCTTCTTGGCTACTGCTTTCTTGGCCACGGCCTTCTTGGCGACAACCTTCTTGGCTACCGCTTTCTTGGCCACGGCCTTCTTAGCGACAACCTTCTTGGCTACCGCTTTTTTGGCGACGACCTTCTTGGCGGCTGCCGGCTTCTTGGCGGCAACCTTCTTCACTGCCGGCTTTTTAGCGGCGGCGACTTTCTTCACTGCTACCTTCTTGACAGCGGCTTTCTTGGCCGGTGCGGCCTTCTTCGCGACTGCCTTCTTGGCGGCGGCGGGCTTCTTCACCGCTGCTTTCTTTACGGCTTTTTTGGCTGTTGCCATGGTCATGCTCCTTAGGTTCAGGGGTCCCAGAACTTAAACCCGTGCCCCGCTCCGCCAACAAGGCGGACCGTGCCCGGGCTATTCATCGGCGCATGCCGCTGTTCTGTGCGAGCAACAGCTACTACGGTTTGCGCTAATGAATTCGGCACAGCCATTTGATATGGCCCCCGCTCCTTTGGCGCGAGCCATTTCAAATGGCGCCGGTAGGCAGCCTGATCACAGGCCGCCAACCGCTTGTTCTACGTGTTCGAAAACACCCTGACCTGGAAGACCGTCATCAAGCCTGTCGCGAACGCAACGCTCTATTCAATTGAGCGTGCCCGCGCCGGGCCTGATGACGAACTGCTTTACTCCCAGCTCAGCGTGCCACCAGTTTGGTATTCGATCACGCGAGTTTCAAAAAAGTTGCGTTCCTTTTTAAGATCGATCATTTCCGCCATCCAAGGGAAGGGATTTTCTTCCTGCGGGTACAGCGGTTCGATACCGATTTGCTGGCAACGACGGTTTGCGATGAAGCGCAAATAGGATTTGAACATAGGTGCGTTCAAGCCCAACACGCCGCGCGGCATCGTGTCTTCGGCGTAAGCGTATTCGAGTTCGACCGCTTTGCGGAAAAGTTCTCGAATTTCTTCGCGGAATTCCGGCGTCCACAGATGCGGATTTTCCAGTTTGACGGTGTTGATCAGGTCGATGCCGAAGTTGCAGTGCATGGATTCATCGCGAAGGATGTACATGTACTGCTCGGCCGCGCCGGTCATCTTGTTCTGGCGGCCCAGCGCCAGGATCTGCGTGAAGCCCACGTAGAAGAACAGGCCTTCCATCAGGCAAGCAAAGACGATCAAAGACTTCAGCAGCGTCTGGTCGGCTTCGGGCGTGCCCGTCTTGAAGTGGGGGTCCGCGATCGCGTCGATGAACGGGATCAGGAACTCGTCTTTAGCGCGGATGGACGGAACTTCGTTGTAAGCGTTGAAGATCTCCGCTTCGTCCAGGTCCAGGCTTTCGACGATGTATTGATAGGCGTGCGTGTGGATCGCTTCTTCGAACGCCTGGCGCAGCAGGAACTGGCGGCACTCAGGAGCCGTGATGTGGCGGTAGGTGCCCAACACGATGTTGTTCGCGGCCAGTGAGTCGGCCGTGACGAAGAAACCGAGGTTGCGCTTGACGATGCGGCGTTCGTCCTCGGTGAGCCCGTTCGGGTTCTTCCAGAGGGCGATGTCGCGCGACATGTTGATCTCTTGCGGCATCCAGTGATTGGCGCAAGTGGCCAAATACTTTTCCCACGCCCACTTGTACTTGAACGGTACAAGTTGATTGACGTCGGTTTCGCCGTTGATGATGCGCTTGTCAGCAACCTTTACACGTTGCGAGGTGGCGGAGCCGCTTGCGGCCAGACCCGCTGCGTGTTCAGGCGCAGCTGGCGTGGGCAAGGCGGTGTCGCCGAATACGCCAGTCGCTGCCCGGACTTCGGGCGCAGCCTGCCCGCCAACCGCAGGTGCGGGAGCTTGTGCAGGTTGCGTTGCGATGGTGTCGTCTTCCCAATTAATCATGATTCATTCTCCGGAGGCGGTTATTGGCAGGCTTCGCACTCTTCGAAGCCGGCGTCGCCAGGCCTCATCGTGCAAACCGCTCCGAGAACTTCGGGTTCCGGCAAAACAGGTGCGGTGCCCACAGCCGAAGCCGTGGATTGGCCACCGGCAGTGACGGCGTTCAATTCGCCGCCGCGGCCTGTGGATTTCTCGGCGCTGGTGGCGCCCAGGGTACGCAGGTAGTACGTCGTCTTCAGACCACGCAGCCAAGCCAGCTTGTAGGTGTCATCCAGCTTCTTGCCCGATGCGCCTGCCATGTAGATGTTCAGCGACTGTGCTTGATCGATCCACTTCTGACGGCGCGACGCGCATTCAACCAGCCAGCTCGGTTCGACTTCGAACGCCGTGGCGTAGAGTTCGCGGAGTTCGGAAGGTACGCGATCGATGCGGGACAGGCTGCCGTCGAAGTACTTAAGGTCGGCGACCATGACTTCGTCCCAGAGACCGAGTTTCTTCAGGTCACGCACGAGGTAATCGTTAACGACCGTGAACTCGCCGGAGAGATTCGATTTGACGTACAAGTTCTGGAAAGTAGGTTCGATGCACGCAGATACGCCAATGATATTGGAAATAGTCGCGGTTGGGGCGATTGCAACGCAATTGGAGTTGCGCATGCCATGTTGTTTGATGCGCGCGCGCAACGTATCCCAATCGAGCGTGCTCGATTCATCAACCTCAACGTGACCACCGCGTTCATCACGCAGCATCTTCAATGTGTCTTGCGGCAAGATGCCACGCGACCACAACGAGCCTTCATACGATTGATAGCGGCCGCGTTCTTCAGCAAGCGTGCTCGATGCGAAGTAGGCGTGATAGCACACCGCTTCCATCGAACGATCTGCGAATTCAACAGCAGCTTGCGACGCGTACGGCACGCGCATCATCTGCAGGCAGTCTTGGAAACCCATGATGCCCATGCCCACCGGACGGTGGCGCGAGTTGGACGTGCGGGCCTTTTCGACGGCGTAGTAGTTGATGTCGATCACGTTGTCGAGCATGCGCATTGCGATGCTGACGGTGCGCTTGATCTTGTCGTGGTCGAGTTCGAAACCGCCGCCGGCAGCCGGCTTCATGTGAGCAACCAGGTTCACGGAACCCAGATTGCACACGGCGATTTCGGATTCGTTCGTGTTCAGCGTGATCTCGGTGCACAGGTTCGAGCTGTGAACCACACCCACGTGCTGTTGCGGCGAACGGATGTTGCAAGGATCTTTGAACGTGATCCACGGGTGGCCGGTTTCGAACAGCATCGACAGCATCTTGCGCCACAGCGTCAGCGCCGGCATCTTCTTGTAGAGCGTCAGTTCACCATTGGCGACACGGCGCTCGTAGCCCAGATAGGCTTCTTCGAAGGCGCGGCCAACCTTGTCGTGCAGGTCCGGGCAGTCGGACGGCGAGAACAGCGTCCATTCACCGGCTTCCATCACGCGCTTCATGAACAGGTCGGGAATCCAGTTCGCCGTGTTCATGTCGTGCGTGCGGCGGCGTTCGTCGCCCGTGTTCTTGCGCAGTTCCAGGAATTCTTCGATGTCCAGGTGCCACGATTCCAGATACGTGCAAACCGCGCCCTTGCGCTTGCCGCCCTGGTTCACGGCCACGGCGGTGTCGTTCACGACCTTCAGGAACGGAACAACGCCTTGGCTTTCGCCGTTGGTGCCCTTGATATGGCTGCGCAGCGCGCGAACCGGGGTCCAGTCGTTGCCCAGGCCGCCGGCGTACTTGGCCAGCAGCGCGTTTTCCTTGATGGCGTCGTAGATGCCTTCCAGATCGTCGGAGACGGTCGTCAGGTAGCACGACGACAGTTGCGAATGCAGCGTGCCCGAGTTGAACAGCGTCGGCGTCGAGCTCATGAAGTCGAACGAGGACAGGATCTCGTAGAACTCAACGGCGCGCGTTTCGCGGTCGGCTTCACGCAGCGCCAGGCCCATGGCCACGCGCATGAAGAACACCTGCGGCAATTCGATGCGGGTGTTGCGGATGTGCAGGAAGTAACGGTCGTACAAGGTCTGCAGGCCGAGGTAGCCGAATTGCAGATCGCGCTTGGCGTTCAGCGCTTTGCCCAACCTGGTCAGGTCATAGTTGCCCAATTCGGGCGACAGCAGGCCGGCTTCGATACCGCGAGCGATGAAGGTGGGGAAGTATTCGGCGTAACGCGTGATCATGCCGTCTTGCGACACTTCTTCGCCCAGCACTTCCTTGCGGATCGTGTGCAGCAGCAGACGGGCGGTGACCTGGCTGTAGGCCGGGTCTTTTTCGACGAGGGCACGCGCCGACAGGATGGCGGACTTGAACACTTCGTCGACGGGGATGCCGTCGTACAGGTTCTTGACCGTTTCCTTCAGGATGGATTCGCTATCGATGAATTCGGCCAGACCTTCGCCAGCGGCGATGATCGTTGCGCGCAGTTCCGCCAGATCCAGCGGACGGCGCACACCTGCGTCGGTCACGTTCAGCACGTGTTCCTGCGTCGCGGCGGCGGGGTTTAGCTGGCCTTCAGCGGCAGCGGCGGCGGCGCGCTCTTGCGTGCGCTTTTCGCGGTACAGCACATAGGCGCGGGCAACATCATGCTGGCCCGAACGCATCAGCGCCAGTTCAACCTGGTCTTGAATGTCTTCAATATGGAAGGTGCCGCCATTGGGGCGGTTGCGAACCAGGGCGCTGACGGCTTGCTCGGTCAGCGTCTCGACCAGTTCACGCACGCGCGCGGACGCGGCGCCCTGGCCGCCATTCACGGCCAGGAATGCCTTGGTCATGGCGATGGCGATCTTGCTGGGTTCAAACCCGACCACCGAGCCATTGCGGCGAATGATGTTGTAGCTGGCCCATTGCCCGCCATTGGCGTCGGCTTGGGAATCAGTTTGCGAGGGCGGCACGGCCGAAGGCCGGGTCACAGAGGCGATCGAAGTCTGCATGGAAGCTCCTGTGCGAAAACGCGTAGATAGCGACATGACGACGTCATGTCAGGAACGAAATTTGGATCTTTTGAGGGGGTCGGAACGCTTGGACGGGTCTAGTCCAAATGGCGTGGCCGACAAGAATCAGCGCTTAGGTAACCACAACATGTAGTGTAGCACCCCTCGTTGGACACTAATTCTAGTGATCGAGAACGGTAGGGACAAGAAGAAGATATGACAACGCTCACAAAAGTTTGTTACGAAATGCACTAGGCGCGCCCAGTAAGGCGCGCCCAGGACAGGACCGCTCAGAGCGAATGTTTATGCGGTTTTCCGCAGGGGCATGTCGCGCGGGGCCGGTGCTGTATAGCTCTGCATCAATCGACCCAATTCCGTCCGATACTTCTCGACACTTGCCGCCTTCACATGGCCATAGCCGCGGATGGTTTCAGCAAGGGCGGCGATTGTAGCCGCTTGTGCGAGCTTGTCCCGGGTCAACCCTACAAGCAGCTGGTCTATGGTGTGCCGGTACTCGCTGATGAGCGCCCGTTCCATCTTGCGTTCGGCGGTGTGGCCAAAGGGATCGAACCACGTGCCGCGCAAACCCTTCAGACGGGTCAGGACTTTCAGCGCGGAGAGCGTGCGCGGACCAAGTGTCATCTTGCGGGGGATGCCCGTGCGCGGGTCCTTGCGGGCGAATATCGGCGGCGCCATATGGAAGCGCAGTGAATAATCGCCTTCGAATTGGCCCTTCAACTGCGCCTGGAACGATTCGCCCGTATAAAGACGCGCCACTTCATATTCGTCTTTGTACGCCATGAGCTTGAAGAGGCCGCGTGCAACCGCCATGGCTAGGCGCGGGGTCTTGGCGTCGGGCGCCAATTCGCGTTCGCGGGCCGCGATGGATTCCACCACGTCCTGGTACTCACGCGCGTAAGCGTCGTTTTGATAGGCAGTGAGGTCGGCGACCCGGCGGGCGACAGCGCGCTCGAAGGTCTCGGGCACGTGCAACTGCACGACCTGGGCGCGCGGACGCAGCGCGCTTTCCAATGCGTCGGGCTGATGCGCAGCCAGCCTGCCGCTCTCGAACGCGGCGCGATTCGCGGCGACGGCTACGCCGTTGAGTTCGATAGCGCGGTTGATGGACGCCTGCGACAGCGGCACGCCGCCGCGTTGCCACGCATATCCCAGCATGAACATATTGGACAGAATGCTGTCGCCAAACAGCGCCAAGGCCGCTTCGTGGGCATCGATGGCATGCGTGTTGGCCTCGCCCGCTGCATAGCGGATCTTGGCCAGCAGCGCTTCGGGGCGCATGGCCGCGTCGGGATTGCGCGTGAAGTCGGACACTGGCGCCACATATGTGTTCACCATCACCTGAGTGTGTCCGCGGCGCAGCGCGCCCAGCGAGTCGGGCGCGACCGACGCAACGGGGTCGCACAGAATGGCTGCGTCCGCTTGCTGCCAGTCCAAACGCACCGGACCCGCGCCAGCGCCAGCGGGCGCCAAACGGATGTGGCTGACCACCGTACCGCCTTTCTGTGCCAGACCGGTCAGGTCCAGCACGGCCGCCGACAGACCTTCCAGATGGGCCGCCATCGACACAATGGCGCCGATGGTGATGACACCGGTGCCGCCCATGCCCGCGACCAGCAGGCGATAGGGACGGTCAAGCTGAGGCGTTGCTGGCAACGGCAACTGTTCGATCAGACGTTGCAGGCGTTCCTGATCGGTCTTGGGCGCTGCGCTTTTCTTCGGCTTTCCGCCCATGACGGACACAAAGCTGGGGCAGAATCCTTCCGCGCAGGAATAGTCCTTGTTGCAGCTGGACTGATCGATCGCGCGCTTGCGGCCGTACGGCGTTTCCAGCGGCACGACGGACAGACAGTTCGACTGCACGCCGCAGTCGCCGCAGCCTTCACACACTGCGCTATTGATCAGCATGCGGCGTGCCGGGTCCGGAAACTGGTTCTTCTTCCGGCGGCGGCGCTTTTCGGCCGCGCAGGTCTGATCGTGAATCAGAACCGTCACGCCCTTGATCTCGCGCAGCTCGCGTTGCAGCGCGTCCAGCTCGCGGCGATGGTGCACCGAGATGTTCGGGCCCAGGTCCACGCCCTGGTATTTTTCCGGCTCGTCGCTGGTGACGACGATGCGCGTCACGTTTTCACCGCGCAGTTGCTGGCAGATCTGCGGCACCGAGATCGGACCGTCCACAGGCTGCCCGCCTGTCATCGCAACGGCGTCGTTGAAAAGGATTTTGTAGGTGATGTTGGCGCGCGCGGCAACGGCTTGGCGGATCGCCAGATAACCCGAGTGGTAGTACGTGCCTTCTCCCATGTTCTGGAAGATGTGCGGCATCGTCGTATAGCGCGACAGGCCAATCCAGTCCACGCCTTCGCCACCCATCTGCGTCAGACCGCCGGTATCGCGGTCCATCCAGGCGGCCATATAGTGGCAGCCCACGCCGGACAAGGCCTGGCTGCCTTCGGGCACTTTGGTCGACGTGCTGTGCGGACAGCCCGAACAGAAATACGGGCGGCGGCGCATGCCGTCGGCGTCGTTGGACAGCGCGGCCTGGCATTCAAAGGACGACAGGTCCGTGCTCAGCGGCAGTCCCGCTGTGCGGGTGAGCCATCGGGCCAGCGGCTGGGCCAGCAGTGACGGGCGCAGTTGGCCGGCGGACGGCACCATCGGTTCGCCGTCGAATCCCTTCTTGCCAGTGACCGATGCGCGTTCCGGCATATTGAAAAGCAGATCCTTGATCTGGCTTTCAACGACCGCGCCTTTTTCTTCGATCACCAGAATGTGCGACAAGCCGCGCGCGAATTCCAGCAGGCGCTCGGTGTCCATCGGCCACGTCAGGCCCGGCTTGTAGATGCGCACGGGCGCGTTGGCGGTGACGGTGTCCACGCCCAGCCGCGACAGCGCTTCCATGGTGTCCAGGTGCGCTTTGCCGACCGTGACGATGCCCACGGTGGCCTTGGGTGCCGGACAGGTCAGTTTGTCGATGCTGTGGCGGCGCGCAAACGCGGCCACGGCTTTCATGCGCAGGTTCATGCGCGTCTCTACCGCCAGCGACAGAAAGTCGCGCGCGGAATATTCCAGCGCTTCGGGCGGGGTCTCGGGATCTGCGGGCATGTCGTAGGACTGCACCGGCGCGGGCGTGAACGAATGGCCGCTTTCGATGGTTTCCGACACGGCCTTGAAGGCGACCCAGGTACCCGAGTAGCGCGACAGCGCCCAGCCCCACAACGCAAAGGTCTCATACTCGTCGATAGACGTGGGATGCACGATGGGCATCTGCCAGCCTATCAGCGATGCCTCGCTGGCATGCGGAATCGACGAGGACACGGCGGTGTGATCGTCGCCCACCACCACCAGCACGCCGCCGTTGCGGGATGCGCCCGCGGCGTTGCCGTGATGCAGCGCGTCGCCCGCGCGGTCTACGCCCGGCCCCTTGCCGTACCACATGGCAAATACGCCATCGACATTGCGGTCGCTGCGCACGCCGGCTTGCTGCGTCCCCATGACGGCAGTGGCGGCCATGTCTTCGTTGATGCCAGGCAGGAAGGTGATCTGGTTGGCATCCAGCGCCTTTTGCGCTTTCCACATGGCCATGTCGACGCCGCCCAGCGGCGATCCGCGGTAGCCCGACACAAAACCAGCCGTATTCAGGCCGCGTTCGCGGTCGATCCGGCGCTGCGTAAGCATGATGCGGACCAGGGACTGCGTGCCCGTCAGAAAGATGCGGCCAGACTCTCGGGTCAGGTTGTCGGCAAGCTGGTAGTCAAGGTCCAGCTGGGGTTCGGCGGCGGGGGTACCGTCCATAATGAATGCTCCTGGTATTTCGCACCATGATAGGTTCGCGAGGCATCAGGTTTATTGCGTTTTCGGATCGTGCTATCCCTATAATTCGCAATGAACATTTCGTATTGAACAAAAACCAGGAGACAAAGCGATGGACAAGACCGATATCGGCATCCTCAAGGCCTTGCAAGAGGACGGCCGGGCCTCGGCGCAGCAGCTTTCGGAGAAGGTCGGCCTGTCGGCCGCACCGGTATGGCGGCGGGTGAAGGCGTTGGAAGCCAGCGGGGTTATTCAGGGCTACAGCGCCCAAGTGGATCGCAGCAAGGTCGGGCTGGGCTGCATGTTTGCGCAGATCAGCCTGGAGCGCCATTCCGCCAACACGGTAGAGAACTTTGAGCGGTCGGTGCGTGATGCGCCGGAAATCCTGGAGTGTTATGCCGTCACGGGCGATTCAGATTTCCTGCTGAAAATCCTGGTGGAAAGCCCGGAAGCCTACGACCGCTTCCTGCATCGCTTTCTGTTCAACATGCCCGGTATCCGCCAGACGCGCACCATCGTCGCGCTGCGCGAGATCAAGCACGAACAGCGTCTGCCGCTTTAAAATAGACGTACGCGCCCGCCTCTATATATAGAGGGGGCGCGATTTTCCAGCATCGATCCCGTTTATTGGGGCTGGATGCCCGAGATACGAATCCATTCCTTCCATCGCTCCGTATCTTCTTTCACGAAAGCGTCAAAGCGCGGCACGTCCATCGATTCCGGGGTCAGACCGAGCGCGCGCAGCTTGTTGGCGGTGGCCACATCTTTCACGGCTGCCTGCATGTAGGCGTTCATCTTGGCGACGATTTCTGGCGGTGTGCGCGCAGGGGCGGAAAGTCCCAGCCAACCCGCAACGACAAAGTCCGGATAGTAAGTCGCCATGGCGGGCACGCTGGGCCACGCCGCGTTGGGTTGAGCGCCGGTGACGGCAATAGGGACCAGGCCCTTGCCATCGATCTGGCCCATCGCGGTCAGGTAGTCCACGAACGCAAATCCAATCTGTTTACCGCGCAGGTCCGTGATGATCTGCGTGATGTTCTTGTAGGCCGCGCCGGTGATGTTGATGCCTGCACGCTGCTTGAGCAGTTCGGATGGCACCTGCGAAGACGAGCTGTAGTAGCCGAAGAAGACGTCGCCGGGATGCTGCTTGGCGTAGGCCACCAGCTCGGGCACTGTCCGATAGGGGCTGTCGGGTGCGACCACGCCTACGGTGCCGAAGGTGCCCAGCATGCCGACCTGCTGAAAGTCCTTTTGCGCGTCATAGGGCAGGGACTTGTACAGGAATTGATTGGCGGAATGGGTGGAGTTTGTGGACAACAGGAATGTGTAGCCATCTGCCGCCGCGTTCTTGGCGGCGTTGGTACCCACGATACCCCCAGCGCCTGGGCGGTCTTCGACGATGACAGTCTGGCCAGTCTGCGCGCCCAGATATTGAGCAAACGTCCGAGCCGTCAGGTCTGCGGCCCCGCCCGACGCAGACGGCACGATGAGGGTCACGGGTTTTTCGGGCCAGCCGGCGGCCATCGCCCCGGAGGTGTGCAGCGCGCCAGCAAACAGCAGGCCTGCGCCGATGATGGCCGGGCGTATCAAGTGGTGAAAGGACATGCTTGTCTCCAGATTGCGCGGTTGCGCGTCGTTATCGTTGTTTTGTCGGTATTCGTTGGCCGGGTCAGCCGAATTGCGTCCGGTGCCAAGCCAGAATGGCGGCCGCGCTGATTTGCCAATGGTCTGCATACATCATGCAGTGCGGTTGTCCGGCAAGCACGGCGTGGGTAAATCCGAAGCGCCGCGCTATTGCAAGGTCTTGGCCGGGCGGGTGCCGGTCGTGCGTATCCAACCCGGCCTCCAGGCACAAGCCAGGCGCGGTGATGGATGCTGCGCTGATCGCCACGCGCAGCAGATAGCGGTCATTCAGCACCTGCGGGCTTTCGGCGTTCAGGCGGCGCGATACGGCGCTGACGTCCCGATCGGGCGACGTTGCCAGAAAGCGCGCGCGGATTTCCGTGTCGGCGGGCGCAGGACGAGGCGCGGCGGCAGGTACGGGAGGCAGCGCCAGCGCGCCGGGCAGGTCGCCCGGAGGCGAGGGCGCCATCAGCACAACGCCAGCCACCGGCCGCTGGCTGGCGGCGAGCAAGGCCGGCAAGGCTCCCATGCTATGACCCACGACCACGGTCGGGCCTTTCAATACGTCCAGTGCATTGACGACGTCCTGGCCCAGGTCGGCGATCGTGACGCTGGGGAAATCAGCATCGGGGGCCAAGCCGCCATGGCCGCGCAGGTCCAGTGCCGCGCAGCCCAAGCCCGCTTGCGCGAAATAATCCAAATAATGCGCGTAACACCAGGCGCCGTGATACGCGCCGGGCACGAACAGCAGGCTGGGTTTGCCGGGTTGCGGGGGCGCGCCGATCAGCAAGCGGCCGTGGCCGGCATCGAGAGCAGGCAGGCGGTCGGCCAGGCTGAAATCCAGCGGGTCCGGGCGGCCAGGCGAGGTAGTAGAGGGGGAAGAGGCGGCGATCATGTTGCAGCCATGTTAAGTGTCGCTCTATGATCAGAAAACTTTATTTTTCCTATGATTCAATAAGTTTTTCAAATCACCTATAGCCATGCGTTCCCTACCGGATCTATCCATCGCCCACTATCGGCATTTTCTGCTGGTGGCGGAACTCAAGAGCTTTCGTGCGGCTGCCGCCCGCGCGTTCCGGTCGCAACCCGCGCTGTCCTTGTCTATTCGAGAAATGGAGCAGCGACTGGGGCAGCCCTTGTTTGAGCAAAACAACCGCAACACGCTCACGCGGTTCGGGCAAGATTGCCTGCCGCTGGCGCGAGAACTCGTTGAGCACCACGACCGGGTGGCCGGTGCGCTGTCCGGGCTGGCCAACAATGGCGCGGGTACCTTGACGATGGCATCGGTGGCGACCGTCGCCACGCACTGGCTGCCAGAGCTGGTGGCGTCGTACCGCGAACACTTTCCCGCCGTGTCGTTGCGTCTGTTCGATGACAACTCCGAAGGCGTTGAACGCATGGTGCTGGCGGGCGAGGTGGAATTGGGCGTATGCAGCCCCGTGTCGCAGGATCGCCGCTTGACGTTCGAACCTTTGCTGCGAGATGCGTTTGGCCTGGTTTGCCATCGCGGCCATCCGCTGGCCGGGCGCAAGTCGGTCACCTGGCGCGAGATCGCGGATCTGCCGCTTGTTGGCACGATGGCGCACCGTCAGCTTGCCGGTTATCCGCAAGCGGCGTTCATGCTGGACCGGCAGGTGTTTGTGTCCAACATGATGTCGCTCTTGGCCATGCTGGAGCGGGGCGTGGGGGTGACGGTGCTGGCGCGTCTGGGCGTGCCGCCGGATTCCCCGGGACTCGCGTTTGTGCCGTTGTCCCGGCCGCGGATCGAGCGGGAACTGGGCATCATGAGGCTGGCCGGTCGCAGTCTGTCGCCGGCTGCTTTGCGCATGGAAGAAATGCTGCGCGCAAAGGCGGTTCGAGGCGGACGCACTGTCGCTTGAAACCAACGCATTTTTGCGGTTTTCAGCGGTAAAGCAGGCACTTTCCAGGGTGGACTGTTGCGCAATTGCACACGGCGCGGATCGTCATTGATTCTTCAGATGCGGCTCTTTAGAGTGCGTCATGTTTGCTGCGCGGAGGACGTGCCGGTGTGATCGGTGCGGCGCGTCGACAGACGTGTTGAGGATGTCATGAGCAGTGTGTATTTGCGTTCGGCCGGCATTGCCTGCGCCGTTCTTGTTCTGGCCGGTTGCATTACCCGCAAGCCCGCCACCATCACCGAGGCCCAGCCTGCGGAACCGCCCAAGGCCATGGCATGCGTGCCCGCCAAAGCCGGGGACCCCATGATCGGCACCTGGTTGTCGAATTCGCGGCCACGCGATGTCAGCGGCGATCTGCATTCGCTGATCGTGTTGTCTGCCGATGGCACGATGGCCTACGAAACTTTGCTGAAGATCGGCCGCAAGTCGCGTCCCGCGTTGCGCGAAACCGGTTGCTGGTCTGTGGCGGACGGCATCTATTCGATGCAGACCACCAAATCGGCCGGTGAGCTCGTGGACATCAACG
The DNA here is from genome assembly GCF_030864005.1 of Achromobacter seleniivolatilans. Taxonomy (NCBI): domain Bacteria; kingdom Pseudomonadati; phylum Pseudomonadota; class Betaproteobacteria; order Burkholderiales; family Alcaligenaceae; genus Achromobacter; species Achromobacter seleniivolatilans. The sequence continues at coordinate 4,175,587 of NZ_CP132976.1, read as the reverse complement.
ACCCGATCTACCTGAACCGCTATCGCGTCGAAAAGGTCGAGCAGACCAAACTGACGCTGCGCGAATTGAAAAGCAGCGGCCAGGTCTTGACCGCCCGCCGCATGCCTGCCGGCTACCGCCTGCCTTATTGATTAGTGCGTCGGGCGCCGTTGCGCCGGGCGCCGTTGCGCCGGGCGGACACTCCGTCCGGCGCCTTCGCCAAGCGGGCCGGGCTGCTGTAAGGTGCGAGCTTCGACTTTTGCCTCGACGCCGGTTCCTCATGCCCGCCATGTCTTCTGAAGCACGCGCGATCGCGCTGCTTGCCCTGGCCGCCTTTGTCAGCGCCAGTGCTTTCCGTATCTGTGATCCCATGCTGCCGCAATTGGCGGCGGAGTTCGGTACCACCACCGGACAGGCCGCGCGCGCCGTGACGGCGTTTGCGGTGGCCTACGGCGTGTTGCAGATGTTCTTCGGTCCAGTAGGTGACCGATATGGCAAATACCGTGTCGTCAGTGTGGCGACCGTGGCGTGCGCGCTGGGCAGCGCGGGAGCCGTCATGGCCGAATCCCTGGATATGCTCGTGTTCTGCCGGGCCTTGTCGGGGGCGGCGGGGGCGGGCATCGTGCCGCTTTCCATGGCGTGGATCGGCGACAACGTGCCGTATGAGCGCCGGCAGGCGACGCTGGCGCGTTTTCTGACTGGCACCATTCTGGGCATGTCGGCGGGCCAATTGGCTGGGGGCCTGTTCGCGGACACCGTGGGCTGGCGCTGGGCGTTTGCGGCGCTGGTCGTCGGTTATTTGATCGTGGGCGTGCTGCTGCATCTGGAAGTGCGGCGGCAGCAGGTGTCAGGCTTTGGCCGGGTCGACCCGGGAACCGTGCAAAAAGGATTCATGGCGCAGGCCCGGCTGGTGCTGGGCACGCCATGGGCGCGCGTGGTGCTGGCGACGGTGTTTGCCGAGGGCCTGCTTGTGTTCGGCGCACTGGCTTTCGCGCCATCCTACCTGCATGAGCGCTTCGATATTTCCCTGACCGCCGCGGGCGCGCTGGTGGCCGTGTATGCGGTGGGCGGGCTGATCTATACCGTTGTGGCAGGCCGCATCCTCAAGCGCTTGGGAGAACGCGGGCTGGCAGTTGCAGGCGGCCTCGTCCTGAGCGTGGCATTCCTTTCGTATCTGCTGGGTCCGGTCTGGATGTGGAGCCTCTTGGCCAGCGTGTTGGCGGGCTTTGGTTATTACCTGCTGCACGCGACCCTGCAAACGAATGCGACCCAGATGGTGCCGTCCGCACGCGGGACCGCCGTCGCCTGGTTCGCATCCTGCCTGTTCATGGGGCAGGCGGCGGGCGTGGCGCTGGCGGGAGCCGTGGTGGATCAGATCGGAGCGGCCGCCTTGTTCGGCGGATCGGCTGTCTTGCTGCCGTTACTGGGCGCGTTCTTTGCCCTAGCGCTGAAACGGCGCACGGTGACGGTTTGATGCGCGAGTAGGCGGCGAGGCGGGGCGTGGTCACGCCCCATCCTCAACCCGGCTTCTTCAGATTGAAGCCAGACGCTTCAACACCGTTTGCTTGCCCAGCAGGGCCAGCACGGCATCCACCGCGGGCGTTTGCGTTTGGCCCGTTACGGCCACGCGCAGCGGAATTGCCAGTTGCGGCATTTTCAGGCCTCGGTCGGCCAGCACCGCTTTGATCAGGGCGGACAGGGCCTCGCGAGTCCAGTCGGTGTCCTGGGCGCGCTGGGCAAAGTCAGCCAGCGCTTCGCGCGCGGGGGCGGTCAGGTGCTGCTCGATCAGTTCGGGGGCAGCGGGTTTGAATTCCGCGCAGAACAGCATGGCGCCATCCGCCAGTTGTTCCAGCGTTTCGGCGCGGTCTTTCAGCAGGCCGACTACGCCCGGCAGATCGATTTTTTCCGGATGACCGCCACGGTTCGCCACGCGCGGGGCGACGCGTTCGGCCAGTTCCGCATTGTCCATCTGCTTGATGTAGTGGGCGTTGACCCAGTTCAGCTTCTTGGGGTCCCATTGCGAGGCCGACTTCGACAGGTGCTTGGTGTCAAACCACGACACCAGCTGCTCGCGCGAGAACAGCTCATCGTCGCCGTGGCTCCAGCCCAGACGCGCCAGGTAGTTGATCATGGCCTCGGGCAGGTAGCCTTCGTTGTCATATTCCATGACGTTGACCGCGCCGTGGCGTTTGGACAGCTTTTCGCCGTCCGGGCCCAAGATCATCGGCACATGGCCGTATTCAGGCAGAGCCGCGCCCAGCGCGCGCAGGATGTTGATCTGGCGCGGAGTGTTGTTGACGTGGTCATCGCCGCGCAGAACGTGCGTGATGCCCATGTCCCAGTCATCGACCACAACGCAGAAGTTGTAGGTCGGCGTGCCGTCCGGGCGAGCAATGATCAGGTCGTCGAGCTCGGTGTTGTCGAAGCTGATCGTGCCCTTGACCATGTCGTTCCAGGCGGTCGCGCCTTCCTGGGGATTCTTGAAGCGGACGACAGGCTTGCGGTCTGCCGGGATGGCGGGCAGGGTCTTGCCGGTTTCCGGGCGCCAGGTGCCGTCATAACGCGGTTTGTCGCCGCGTGCGCGGGCGGCTTCGCGCATGGCCTCCACTTCCTCGGGCGAGCTGTAGCAGTGGTAAGCGGTACCAGCAGCCAGCATCTGCGCGACCACTTCGCGGTAGCGGTCCATGCGCTGCATCTGATAGAAGGGACCTTCATCGGGCTGCATGCCCAGCCATTCCATGCTGTCGAGAATGGCCTGGACGGCTTCCGGCGTGGAGCGCTCGACATCAGTGTCTTCGATGCGCAACACAAAGGTGCCTTGGTGATGGCGGGCGAAGGCCCACGAGAACAGCGCGGTGCGCGCGCCGCCCAAATGCAGGAAACCCGTCGGCGAAGGTGCGAAGCGGGTACGAATGGGGGAGGAGGCGTTGGAAGTCATAGGTGGCAATGATAGCGGCTGCGGCGCCACAAAGTGGCGTCAGGCAGGGTCCACATCAAGCGGACCGCAAGGTTGTCTTGTTACGATGAACGATATTTTAGATTAGCGCCCGCCACTCCTATGCTGCGACACGCTCTTGCCCCCATGTTCGAACCCAGTTCGCTGGTGCTCGTTGCCGACCGGCCGCTGCCGGCGGCGGGTTCCCTGTCGCCCGCGCTCAAGGCGAAAACCACGGTCGTCGACTGTGTCGTCGGTAGCGCGCCCGAGATGCCCGCCGCCCTGCAAGGGTTGGCGCCCGGCGAGCGGCCTGATCTGGCCCTGGTTTGTGTCTCGCCCGCCGTGCTGCCGGAAACGCTGCGTCGCCTGTCGCCGTTATCGCCCCGTTCGGTCATTCTTCTACCGCATGAGCTCCCGGACCCCTATCCTCGGGGCACGCTGGCCCTGTGCCGGGCCTGGGCCGAGGAAAACCGCTGCGAACTGCTCGGACCCCGTTCGTTCGGCGCCCAGCGGCCTCATGCCGGCCTGAATTTCAGCCAGCACCCGGTGCTGGCGCGGGCCGGGCGGGTCGCCCTGTTGGCGCAGTCCCGCTCCATCATGGCTGCGGTCATGGACTGGGCCGAAGACGTGCACATCGGTTTTTCCACCGCCGTGTCGCTGGGCGACGAGGCGGTCGTGGGCTTGGCCAAGGTGCTGGACTACCTGGCCAGCGATCCGCGCACCGACAGCATCGTGCTCTATCTGGAAGACGTGGGCCCCGCTCGTGAATTCATGAGCACGCTGCGCGCGGCCGCCAGCGTCAAACCGGTGATCGTGCTGAAGGCGGGCCGTTCCGATGCCGATAGCTCGGACGCGATCTTTGACGCCGCGCTGCGCCGGGCTGGCGCGGTCCGCGTGCGGTACTTCGTGCAATTGTTCTCGGCCGTGAAAGTGCTGGGGTACACGCGGCGGCCCAAGGGGCGGCGCGTGGCGCTAATCTCCAACGGCAGCGGGCCACCCCAGTTGGCCATGGACCTGATCGGCCCCGATGCAGCGGTGCTGCGCGCCGACCTCGCGCCCGCCACCCGCCGCACGCTGGAAGCCATGCTGGAACCGGACGCAGCTTGCGCCAATCCCGTCATTACCTATATGCCGCTGACCCCTGAGCGCATCCGCGCCATGCTGGATGCTGTGCTGGACGATGCCGGGGTGGATGGGGTGCTGGTGTTGTTGGCGCCTGATGCGCTGGCCGATATGCCTGCGGTCGCGCGCGAACTTGCACAGATCGCGCCCAACGCGAAAAAGCCGGTGGTGACGTGCTTCATGGGCGACGCGGGCATGCGGCCCTTGCGGCGCATGCTGGACGACGCCGGCACATCCGCTTTCCGCACGCCGGAATCCGCCGCGGATGCGTTCGGCGTGCTGGCGTCGCACCATTACAACCAGCAGTTGCTGTTGCAGACGCAGCCGCAGGACCCTGCCGGCCACGTGCCTGATCTGGCTGCCGCCCGCGAGATCGTGGCGCGCGCCCGCGCCGATTGCCGGCGCGAATTGAATACGTCTGAAATCCGTACCCTGTTAAGCCTGTTCTACGTGCCGCTGCGCGATACGCCAGTGGACGTGGCGGCCGCAGAACCCGAGTCACGCCCCATGGCGATCCGCGTGCGGCGCGACCCGCAATTCGGCCCGGTCATCCGCTTTGGCGCGGGCGGCCCGGACGCAGTGCTGTCGCTGGCGGATCGCGGCATGGATCTGCCGCCGCTCAACGGTTTCCTGGCCCGGCAACTGATCGAACGCAGCCGTTTGTGGCGCCGCGTGCTGGCCCCGCGCATTGGGCACATGGCGGCTGAATCGCTGCAACAGACCGTGGTGCTCGTGTCTGAACTGGTGTCGGAGCTGCCGGATATCGAATCCCTGGATATCGACCCGCTCTATGCGGGTGAAACGCATCTGCGCGCGGGCGGTCTGCGCATGACCCTGACCGAAACCCCGGGTTGTGAATCGCCGCAAACGGCGGGTTATCCGCATATGGCGATTCATCCGTATCCGGCGCGCCTGGTGCAGGTGCGCCGGTTTGACGATGGCATTCCGTGGGTATTGCGGCCCATTCGCCCCGAAGACGGCGAAGCCTTGCAAGAGTTCATTCGCGGTTTGTCGGAGCGGTCGCGCTACATGCGGTTTGTGTCCATGATGCGCGAGCTGACGCCGCGTATGGTGTCGCGCTACACCCAGGTGGACTACCACCGTGAACTGGCGCTGGTGGCAGCAACGCAAGTGCCCAACCCCGCCAATCGCGGACATCCGCGTGAAGTGCTGGTCGGGTTCGCGCACTATCTGCGCAACCCGGATGGGCGCGGCGCCGAGTACGCGCTGGTGATTGGCGACGACTGGCAGCGGCGCGGCCTGGGCCGTCAACTGATGACGGCGCTGATCGATGCCGCGCGCGAGCAGGGCCTGGAATACATCGACGGCCTGGTGCTGTCGACCAACCGGCCCATGCTGGCCCTGATGACCAGCCTGGGCTTCACCAACGACGCAGATCCCGAAGACCCGACCATGCGCCGGGTGTGGCTGGGGCTGGCCTGACGCCTGCGGTAAAGGATCAGGCGATTTTTCGAGTGGCGTGCGCGGGCTTTAGCCGCGCCGTCACTTCGTCCACCGTCAACACGTCGCCAAAGAACAGTAGCCAGCCGTGCAGTGCATGCTCGTGCTCGGCCGGTGTGACCGCCGCCAGCGCGTCGTCCACCATGATGGTGCGGAAGTTGCGCATCATGGCGTCACGCGCGGTGGATTCGCAGCACACATTGGTGACCGTGCCAGTGATGAGCAACGTGTCGATTCCCAAGCCGCGCAGCAATGGTTCCAGCTCTGACGAGCCGGGCGCCATGGCGCTATAGAAGCGTTTGGTCACGCGCAGATCTGTGTCGTGCGCATGCAGGTCGGGATGCAAGGCATAACCTGGGGCATCGCTCCGCAAGGTCTGCAAGCGCCTGGCGCTGCGTTCCGGCGTCAACATCACGCTGTGATGGTGCGACCAGAACGCGTCGGCATTGTCGGACGCAGTCTGCACCCAGACGATGACGCCGCCCGCCTCGCGCACCGCATCACACAGCCGGTTGATGGGATCGATGATCTCGCGAGCCGGGGCGCATTCGCCCTGGTAGCCGGGCATCGTGAAGTATTGCTGCATGTCCACGACGACCACCGCCAGGCGGCCCGCAGGCAGCTCGTCATAGGGATGCAGACAGCCCTGGCGGGCTATCACCCGGTCCTGTACCCATTGCGGAAATTCCATGGTGCTTCCTTATCCGTAGCGCCGCGCCACGGCGGCTTCGATGCGATAGACGACCAGATACATCAGGCTGGAAATAACGGCCAGCATGGCAATGGCGGTCATGACGATGTTCAGCTTGAACACTTGGCTGCCGTTCATGATCAGAAAGCCCAGACCGGAATCCGCAGACTGGAATTCCCCGACGATGACGCCCACCAGCGCCAAGCCGATGTTCATTTTCACGGCGGCGATCAGCGTGGGCACGCTGCCCGGCAGCACGACCTTGGTCAGCACTTGCCAGCGGCTGGCGCCAAAGGTGTGGGCCAGCTTCACTTTGTTCAGATCAATGCCCCGAAAACCCGCGTACACCACCATGATGGTCACGAACACGGCGATGGCAACGGCCATGCCGTACACCGCGTAATCCGAGCCCAGCCACAGGTAGAAAATCGGCACGAAGGCGATCTTGGGCATGGCGTTGGCCACGACCAGAAAGGGGTCCAGCACCTTGTATAAAAAGTCCGACCACCACAGCGCAGCGGCCACGATGATGCCGATCACCATGCTTAAGGTAAAGCCGACCAGCGTGGCCCACAGCGTAGTCATGATGTGCTTGGCCAGGTTGCCGTTGTTCCACAAGTCTATGAATGTGGGCCATAGCGCGCTGGGGTAGCTGGTCAGCAGCGGATTCAGAATGTGCATGCGCGGCAAGATCTCCCAGGCACACAGAAACACCACCAGCAGCAAGGCTTGCGCCAGCCGGATATTGCGCTTGCGTGCGCGATCCCGGCGCAGATAATCCAGATATTTGTCGCTGGGCGCGCGAACGGCGCGCAGGGGAACGGTATTGGCAATGGGCGCGTTCATGGGTCAACCCTCCACGTGGACGTCCAACTCGTCCCAAAGCTGTTTGAAGTAGGTATTGAATTCCGGCCGCGAGCGCGCCTGAAACGGCGTGGGCCGGGCGCCATCGCCATAGTGGATGCGGTACTGGCTCTTTAGCCGTCCAGGCCGGCGCGACAGCACAATGACGCGATCGGTCATGGCGATGGCCTCGCCAATATCGTGTGTCACCAGCACTACCGTCTTGCCTTCGCGGCGCAGGATGTCCACGACTTCGTCAGAGATCGCCAGCCGGGTTTGTGAGTCCAGTGCCGAGAAGGGCTCGTCCAGCAAAATCACGTCGGGTTCGGTCACCAGGGTGCGCGCCAATGCGGCGCGCTGGCGCATCCCGCCCGATAACTGGCGCGGCGTATGCGACAGAAATGCGCCCAGCCCGCATTTTTCAAGCAGGTGGACTGCGCGCGCTTCACTGCGAGCATCGCGCCGGCCTTGAATTTCGGCGCCCAGCATCACGTTGTCCAGAATGGTGCGCCACTCAAACAGGTAGTCCTGCTGGAGCATGTAGCCGATGCGGGGGTTGGGTTTGGTGACGGCATGGCCGTCGATCATCACCGCGCCCGCGGTTGGCGGAATCAGGCCAGCGATCAGCGACAGCAACGTGCTCTTGCCACAGCCGCTTTGCCCGATCAGGCTGACGAATTCCCCCGGCGCCAACGAAAACGACACGTTCGACAGCGCCTCGGTTTCGCCTTCGGTCGTGAAGTACGACAGGCACACTTCGCGCAGTTCGATCTTGGCCGTAGCCGTCTCGGGTTTCAGGTTATGAACGACGGCGCTCATCATTGCACCTTCTTGGCAAAGTCGGTCACCACCACGTCTTCATACTTCACGCGCGCGGCGTCCTTCATGACAGCGCTGGCGATCAGCATGTCTTGCAGCTTCGTCATGGCCTCGGCCGTGACCAGCGGTGATGTCTTCCAGATTTGATATTGCTTGTAGCGGTCGATGGCTTCCGTTATTGCGCCCTGATCCATGCCGGGAAAGAACGTCATGATCTGGGGGGCCAGCGTAGCGGCGGGCGTATCTTTCACGTACTTTTCGGCGCGCGCCACCACGTCGGTCCAGGCCTGAATGACCTTGGGATTGTCGCGGATGTACTTATCCGTGGCGGTGAAAACCGTGTAGTCCACCTGGCCGACTTCATGGCCTACCGATGCCACGATATAACCCTTGCCGTTGCGCACCAGTTCACCCGCTTCGGGCTCCAGGAATATGCCGTATTCCCCCTGGCCGGCCATCCATGCGCCAGCACGCGCTGGAATGCCGATATTGTTCAAGAGCTTGACGTCTTTTTGCGGATCGATCCCGTGCTTGCGCAGCGCGGTCTCCAGGAAGACGATGGGATTTGAGCCGGGGCGAAAGCCGATGATGTCTTTGCCCTTGAGCATCGACCAGTCAAATTTTTCGATCGGTTTGCGCGCAAGCAGGAAGAAGCCGTCAGTGGCCGTCAGCCCGGCGAAAATCTTCGGTTTGACGGGCGATTCGCTGTTCTGCACATAGATGGACGCTTCTGGGCCGATCAGCACAATGTCGGCGCTGCCCGACAGCAGGGCGGTCATGCCCTTGTCGGTGCCTTGGGACGTTTTCATGGACACGTCCAATCCGGCGTCCTTGAAGTAACCCTGAGACAGGGCAACGTATTTCGGCACGTACAGGATGGAGCGCACGACCTCTTCGTAGCGGACCTTCACGGGTGGATTCAGGGCTTCGGCCTGAGCGGCCAAAGGTGCAATCAGCGCAAGCAGCGCTGCGCCCGCCAGGCGGGGCAATGGCAAAAATTTCACGGGACTTTCTCCTGCGTCTTGTATGACACGCCGAAACCCGGCGCAACACGGCCAATGGGATGGAATCGACAGCAACAACAGGGAAGCCCGAACGCATGCTGCCCGGGCCGGCAAGGCATGGATCGAATACTATATTCAATACAAATGAGCGACAAGCATTTTGGGATTGGCGTTTTTCTCTATGGACGAGCGCCGTTAGACCCCGGACAATTCGGAGCTTGAATACCAGTTGGTATACCAAATAGGTTTTTAAGGCGCAGGAAAGCGACAGCGAACGGATAGGTTTCGAGCGCTGCGCTTCTGGCTATGAGGGATGTGTGCTGCGCGGGATGCAGGTCAAATGAATCTCGACGCCAAACGCGCGCAAGGCGTCATCGGTCCTGCACCCCAAGCGCTCAGACCAGCACTTCGTTCAAGAACGCCGAAATATCTCGCACTTCTTCGGCGCAGACCGAATGCGGCATCGGGTAGGTGTGCCAGCGCACGTCATAACCCAAGCGTTGCAGTTCAGCCAGCGAAGCCTCGGCGCGCGTCAGCGACACCACCGGATCGTACTGGCCGTGAGCCATGAAGATCGGCGTCGCATTATTGGCGCTGTGGCGCTCGGCCTCGGCGGTATCCACCAACGGCAGATAACCCGACAAGGCCATCATGCCCGCCAGCTTTTCCGGCAGGCGCAAGCCCGTGTGCAACGTCATGGCGCTACCCTGCGAAAAGCCGGCCAGCACGATGTTCGATGTCGGGATGCCCCTCGCATTTTCACGGGCAATCAGCTTGTGAATGGCGGCTTCGGATACCCGGATGCCCTTGCTGTCTTCTACGCGAACCAGGTCCATCACCAGGATGTCGTACCAGGAACGCATGGCCATGCCGTTGTTGATCGTCACGCGCTGCACAGGCGCGTTCGGGAACACAAAGCGCACGGCCAGCCCGGCCGGCAAGTCGAGCTCCGGCACGATGGGCGCGAAGTCATTGCCGTCGGCGCCCAGGCCATGCAACCAGATCACGGCATGCGTGGGATGAGGGGCGGTTTCGATTTCAATGCAATCGAGCAGGTCGGTCGGAGCAGTCATGAACGGCGGACAGGTAGATTCAAGGGGAGGGGATCAGAGCGTAAGGGTCTTCAACGCCTGGAACAACGCACGGTAATGCTTCTTTTGCGGTTCCTGGCCTTGCAGCAGCCCGGCATTGCCCTGCTTTTCCTTGCGGGCGGCACGAATCAGCGCACGCAACTGCTGCACATCCGCTTGCGGATTGTTCGCCAGCAATTTGGTCAGCGCGTCGTCATCGTCCAGCAGGCGGTCGCGCAGCGTCTCCAGGCGATGCATGGCGGCGGTTTCTTCGCGCGAGCCGTTTTCCCAGACATCGAGCTGGGCGCGGATTTCATCCGCAGGCGCGTCGCGCATCAGCTTGCCCACAAAATGGACCTGACGGCGCAGGCCTTCCCGGCCAGTGGTGCGCTGCGCTGTGCGGATGGCCTCATAGAGGCGTTCGGCCAGCGGCAGCTGTTTGAGACGTTCGGGGGACAGATCGATCAACTGTTTGCCCAGGTCCAGTAAGGCGTGCATATCACGCTTGATCTGGGACTTGCTGGGACGGTCGTAGCCGTTCTCGTCGTAACCGTCGTCGACGGATTCTTCTTCAGTATGGGAATTCATGGAAAACTGCGCAATGACAGACTTGGCTATGATAACCGTCTCTGCAAATTGGACAGCAATGGTTAAATCCTCCTCATCCTTGCCGCTGGCGGCGAATCACGCGCGTTTTTCCGAACTCGTCGAACAAACCCTCGCCTACGCGCGCCAGATTGGCGCCTCTGACGCCGCGGCGGAAGTCTCGGAAAGCCTGGGTCTGTCGGTCTCGGTACGCAAAAACGACATTGAAACCGTTGAGCAGACACGCGACCGGTCGCTCGACCTGACGGTCTACGCCGGCCAAAGCCGCGGTTCCGCCTCGACCTCCGACTTTTCCGAAGCCGCCCTGCGCCAGACGGTCGAAGCCGCCTGGCACATCGCCCGGCATACCGCCGCCGATCCGGCCGCCGGTCTGCCCGACGCCGATCAATTGGCCACCGAATTCCCCGATCTGGACCTGCATCGCGCCTGGACCGTGACCACCGAGGAAGCCGCCGAACTCGCGCTGCGCGCCGAACGCGCCGCGCGCGACGTGGACCCGCGCATCACCAATACCGATGGCGCCACCGTAGGCACCTACGAAGGCCAATTCGTGATGGGCAACACACGCGGCTTTTTGGGCGGGTATCCGTATTCGCGCCACAGCCTGTCCGTCGCGCCCATCGCGGGCCGCGGCAATGGCATGCAGCGAGACTACTGGTACACCTCCGAGCGCGACCCGGCCAAAATGGCATCGCCCGAGGCCATCGGCCGTTACGCCGCCGAGCGCACGCTGTCGCGCCTGTCGGCCCGCCGTATCCGCACGGGCAAGTTTCCTGTCCTGTTCGAAGCGCCGTTGGCGCTCGGTTTGGTCGGCGCCTTGACGCAAGCCGTCAATGGCGGCGCGCTCTATCGCAAGGCCAGCTTCCTGCTGGATTCCTTGGGTAAGCCTATCTTTGCCAAGCACATCAACCTGACCGAAGACCCGCATATCCCCGGCGCCATGGGCAGCTCGCCCTTTGACGACGAAGGCGTGCGCACACGCCGCCGCAACGTCGTGTCGGACGGTGTGTTGGAAGGCTATTTCCTGTCGTCTTACACCGCTCGCAAGCTGGGGATGACCACGACCGGTAACGCCGGCGGCTCGCACAACCTGGTGTTCAGCTCCACGCTCACCCAGCGCGGCGACGACTTTGAAGCCATGCTCAAGAAACTGGGCACCGGCTTCCTGGTCACCGAACTGATCGGCCAGGGCGTCAACTACGTTACGGGCGACTACTCGCGCGGCGCGTTCGGTTACTGGGTCGAAAACGGCAAGATCCAGCACGCGGTGCAGGAAATCACCATTGCCGGCAACCTGGCCGACATGTTCCAGCAGATCGTCGCCGTGGGCGCGGACACCATTTCTCGCGGCACCAAGACCACGGGTTCGATCCTGATCGAACAAATGGCAATCGCCGGGACCTGATCCCAGGCGTGGCGTTTGGCCGGCGCGCAGATCAGGCGCGCGCGGCCGACGCTGGTGTTCCAGACCCGATCCGTCCGCTCTTTGCACGTTGCCCCTCTTGCGGGAATTCCTCTAGCCATACCACCCCCGCTCAACGTGTAATATCCGGCGGGTATCGCTCGAAGTCGCGGGTGTTGCTGTGTAGGAGCAAAGAGATGCAACGACGTTCATTCTTGAAGCACGCCGGACTCGGCGCCGTCGCAACGGGAGCCGCCGTCAGCACGCCTGCGTTCGCGCAGGACATGCCGTCGATCAGCTGGCGCCTGTCCTCTGGCTTTCCCAGCACGCTGGACCTGCGCATCGGCGCAGGCGAAAGCTTCTGCAAGTACGTCTCGGAAGCCACGGGCGGAAAATTCAACATCCGCCATTTTCCTGCTGGCGAAATCGTTGCTGCGGAAGACCTGCTGGAAGCGGTGTCTACCCATAAGGTGGACTGCGGCCACGCCTCTTCCCGCATGCTGTACGCCAAGAATCCCGCCTTTTGCTTCGACGCCGCCGTGCCCTTCGGGCTGAATGCGCGCCAGATGAACGCCTGGATGAGCGAAGGCGACGGCCTGCGTCTGACCCGCGAGCTCTTCAAACCCGAAAAAATCATCAATTTCCCGCTCGGTAATACCGGCGCCCAGATGGGCGGCTGGTACGCGAAGGAAATCAAGCGTTTGGCTGATCTGAAAGACCTGAAAATGCGCGTCAGCGGACTGGCAGCGGACGTTCTGACGCGTATGGGCGTATCGCCGCAACCGGCAGATCTGGCCAAGTTGGCAGAAGCTTTCCAGAAAGACGGCTTGCAGGCAGTGGCGGGCGCCGGCGCCTACGATGACGACAAGCTGGGCATCAATAAGGTAGCTAAGTATTACTACGCACCCGGCTGGTGGGCGGGCGGCGAACAGTTGTCGCTCTATATCAATGACGAGGCCTGGAGCAAGCTGCCGAAGAACTACCAGTCAGTGCTTGAGGCTGCGGCGCTGGCCGCGCATGTGTCTACGACCGCGCGCTATGACGCCCGCAACCCGGTGGCTTTGGCGCAATTGACGGCAAATGGCGCGCAAGTCCGCACGTTTCCCCGATCGATCATGGACGTCGCGTTCGAGACCACGCAGCAGGTCTACAAAGACTTGGGCGCCAAAGACCCGAAGTTCAAGGCAATACACGACAGTTATATGGGCTTTCGCGATAGCGAGATGCCGTGGTTCCGCCTGACTGAAAGCGCTTACGGCCAATACTTGGGCGTGGCGCTTTCGGCCCGGGCGTAAAGGAGGCTCCGTCAGCCGAATGGCATTCGGCGGAGAGTAGGGTTTTTGCTAGTAACACGTCGTTTTTTACAAAAAAATGGGCGGTTTTCAGGCTTTTGTCGAACCACATTCGAGTATCGGCCTGATACAAAGGAGTAATATCCCGGGTCTTGACGCGCAAACATGGCGCCTTTAGGCGGCATAAGACGTCAATCCGGCGGGATTACACCAGCCCGGATTACCAATATTCCGAGACAGACTTTAGGGTGGTATCAACCATGCAATCCAAGACCAAGAAGCTGCTGGCCGCGCTCATCGCCGCCGGTGTCCTCCCGGCTGCGCACGCGGCTGACATCAAGCTGGGTGTGGCAGAAGCCCTGTCCGGCGGCGCCGCCCAATACGGCGTATCGATCCGCAATGGTTTCCAGCTTGCCGCTGATGAAATCAACGCTGCGGGCGGTATCAACGGCGACAAGATTGTGCTGGTGATCGAAGACGAACAAGGCAAGAAAGAAGAAGCCATCAACGTCTTCAAGAAACTGATCTTCAAGGACAACGTCCTGATGGTCTTCGGCCCCACGCTGTCGAATTCGGCCCAAGCTGCCGACCCGGTCGCACAGGCTGCCAAGACGGTCGCCTTCGGCACGTCCAACACCGCTGACGGCATCACGTCCATCGGCAACTACGTGTTCCGCAACTCGGTTACCGAAGCCGACGTGCTGCCGGCCACCATCTCCACCGTCAAGGCCAAGACCGGCCTGAAGAACGTGGCGGTGCTCTACGGTAACGACGACGTCTTCACCAAGAGCGGCTACGACAACTTCAAGAAGGCGCTGGAAGACCAGAAGATCCCGGTCACGACGACCGAAACCTTCGCCAAGGGCGATGTGGACTTCAAGGCCCAGCTGACCAAGATCAAGGGCACCAACCCTGACGCCATCGTGCTGTCCGCACTGTTGGCTGAAGGCGCTCCGATCATGGTTCAAGCCCGTCAATTGGGTCTGAACGTGCCGGTTATCGGCGGCAACGGCATGAACTCGGTCAAGATTTTCGACCTGGCCCCTGGCGGCGCGTCGAACAATCTGTGGATCGGCAGCCCGTGGTCGATCGAAAACAAGGCGCCCGAGAACACCAAGTTCATCGACGCTTACAAGGCGAAGTTCAACGGTTCGCCCGACCAGTTCGCAGCCCAGTCGTATGACGCCATGTACATCGTGGCTCAGGCGCTGAAGAACACCAAGCGCACTGGCGAACTGCCCAAGGACCGCGCCGCACTGCGCGACGCTCTGCCGGCTGTGACCTGGACTGGCGCCACCGGCCCGTTCAAGTTCCGCCAAGCCAACGATCGCGCCGGCAAGCCCGCCGGCTACGACGCCGACCAGGCGCCGATCGTCAGCGTGACCAAGGACGGCAAGTACGTCATCGAGAAGTAAGCAGTACGCATCCCCGCGCGGGGGGATGCGCCTTGCGGACGGCGCCGCCGCCGTTCGCAAGGCGCTTTTGATTTGGAAAGTCCCATCATGTTCGAACAACAATTCGTCAACGCCTTGTCGCTGGGCTGTGTGTATGCACTGTTCGCGCTGGGCTTCACGCTGATTTTCGGCGTGCTCGGGGTGATCAACCTGGCGCATGGCGCCGTATTCATGGTTGGCGCCTACGCGGCACTGTTCGTCGTTCAGCAATTCGGCCTGCCCCTGTGGGGCGCGCTGATGGTTGCCTTTTTCGTCGCTGGCTTTACCGGAGTCATCATTGACTACCTGGTGCTCAAGCCGCTGCGCAAACGCAACGCTCCCCACTTGATTCCCATGATCGCCACGATTGGCGTGGGCATCATCCTGAATAACGGCGCGCAAAGCATCTTCGGCGCCAGCAACCTGCGCTTCCCGCATGGCACTGTGCCCGAGGAAGTGATCGAGGTCGCTGGCCTGCACCTGACCGTCATCGAACTCGGCATTATTTTCCTGTCGTTCGCGCTGATGGCCGTGCTGATGTATGTCATGCGCCGCACGCAGTTCGGCCGCGCCTTGCGCGCCATTGCCGAATCGCCCAAGGCCGCATGGCTGTTGGGCATCAACGTTGAAAAGCTGTTCGTCACGACCTCGTTCGCGGCCGCCGCCCTGGGTGGCGTGGCTGGCGTGCTGATCGGTCTGTACTCGAATGCGCTGTTCCCGCTGATGGGCCAGCCGATGCTGCACAAAGGCATCGCGGTCATCATCCTGGGCGGCATGGGCGACATTCGCGGCGCCATGCTGGGCGGTCTCTTCCTGGGCTTCGCCGAGGTGTTGTCGGTGGCTTACATCGGCTCCACCATGCGCGACGCGGTGGCTTTCGGCCTGCTGTTCCTGATCCTGCTGGTGCGCCCGCAAGGACTGTTCGGCAAAGTGGTTCAACGCAAGGCTTAAAGAATGAGCGGATTCGAAAACTTCTGGGCCATCTATGGCAACCTGGTGCTCACCTTGGGCACCAACGCATTGCTGGCCCTCTCTATCTGGCTGACCCTGGCTTGCGGCATGCTGGCCATGGCGAATGCGGCCTTCATGGGCATCGGGGCGTATGCCGCCGCGCTGCTCACCATGAACTACGACGCGCCGTTCTCGGTTGCCATTGCTGGCGGCATGGCGGCGCCAGCCCTGGTTGCGGCGCTTATCGGCATACCAACCATACGGTTATCAGGCGTCTACCTTGCCATGGCAACGCTGGGTTTTGGCGAAGTCGTGCGCGTGACCGTGCTGAATACGGAATCGGTCACGGGCGGCGCGTTGGGCCTTAACGGCATTCCGCAGCTGACGCAGTGGTGGCACGTGGTGCTGGCGGTCGTCATTGTGTTGTTCGTGCTGTGGCGTGTTCGCGCCTCCAAGATCGGCCGCTCGTTTGACGCCATACGCGGCGACGAAACGGCGGCTGGCCTGATGGGCATCGATGTGCGCGCCAACAAGATGCTGGCGTTTGTGGCCGGCGCGATGATCGCTGGCCTGGCCGGCGCATTGAACGCACACCTGACCTTCTTTATTGGTCCCAACGAATACGGTTTCGACCGGGGCGTTGAAATCCTGACCATGGCAATTCTGGGTGGCATCGGCGGCCTGGCTGGCCCCGTGATTGGCAGCTTCATCATTACGGTTCTGCCTGAACTGCTGCGCGGATTTGCGGATTTGCGTCTGATCGCGAACGGAGTGATCCTGGTGTTGATTGTGTTGTTCCTGCCGCAAGGCATCTGGGACCCGGCGCGCTTCAAGCGCTGGATGCGTCAAGGTCGTCAAGGAGGCAAGCGCCATGCTTGAACTGTCCTCCGTCTCCAAGAGTTTTGGCGGCCTGCACGTGTTGCATGACGTCAGCCTGTCGGTCCCCGAAGGCGCCATCTTTGGCCTGATCGGCCCGAACGGCGCTGGCAAGACCACGGTGTTCAACCTGATCACCGGGCTGCTGCCGCCCAGCGGCGGCTCCATTACGTTCAACGGCGAAAGCGTGCTGGGCAAAAAACCGCACAGCATCACGCGGATGGGCATTGCCCGCACCTTCCAGAACATCCGTCTCTTCAAAGAGATGACGCTGCTGGAAAACGTGGTGGTGGGCGCATACCGTCACATGAACTACGGTTTCCCCAGCTTGCTGCTGGGCTTGCCTGCGTACCGCGAGCACGAAAAGCGCGCCCGTGAGCGTGCGCACGAGCTGTTGACGTGGATGCGCCTGGACCACAAGGCCAATGATCTGGCCGACAACCTGTCTTACGGCGAGCAGCGCCGCCTGGAGCTGGCGCGCGCGCTGGCCACCGAGCCCAAGCTGTTGTTGCTGGATGAGCCGGTGGCCGGCATGAACACCGGCGAACGCGCAGAACTCATGCGTGAGATTCTGGCGATTCGCGATCGCGGCTACACCATCCTGATGATTGAGCACGATATGCGCTTCGTCATGGGTCTGTGCGAGCGCATCGCGGTGTTGAACTTCGGCAAGATCATCGCTTGCGGCGGCCCCGAAGAGATCCGCAATAACGAGCAAGTCATCGAAGCCTATCTGGGCCGCGAAGACGACGAAGACACTGAACAAGCGGAGGCCGCACAATGAGCGTGATGCTGGAAGTCCGCGGACTCGAAGTCAACTATGGCCATATTGAAGCCGTGCGCGGCATTGATCTGGACCTGAACGCCAACGAAATCACTGCCCTGGTCGGCGCCAACGGCGCCGGCAAATCGACCACGCTGCTGGCGCTGTCGGGCCTGTTGCCCAAGGCACGCGGCCGCATCCTGTTCGAAGGCGAAGACATTACCAATCTGGCGCCTCACCAATTGGTGGCGCGCGGCATTGTGCAGGTGCCGGAAGGCCGGGCCATTCTGACCACCATGACGGTGCTGGAAAACCTGGAGCTGGGCGCTTACCGCCGCGGTCTGAAGAACGTCAGTTCGGATCTGGAATATGTGTTCAACCTGTTCCCGCGCCTGAAGGAACGGATCACCGGCACGGCGGGCAATCTGTCGGGCGGCGAACAGCAGATGCTGGCCATCGGCCGGGCCTTGATGGCCAAGCCCCGTCTGTTGCTGCTGGACGAGCCGTCGATGGGCCTGGCCCCGATCGTCGTGCAAGAAATCTTCCGTTCATTGCGTGCTATCAACGCCGATGGCCTGACGCTGTTCCTGGTGGAGCAGAACGTTCGTCAAGCATTGAAGATTGCGCAGCAAGGTTATGTGCTGGAAAACGGCGCCATGGCGCTGACCGGCACGGGCCGTGAATTGCTGGGCCATCCTCGCGTGCTGGAAGCCTACCTGGGCGCCTGATGCTCACGGGCGGGGGATGCGTCCCCTGATCGCATATGCACCGGCCGCAGCTTATTGATGCGGCCGGCTGCTTTCTGGATTCTTCACGCTTGCCCATTTTTTGAGCAACCGTGTTAGAATTTCAGGCTTTCCCTCATTTTGACTATTGCACGGGCGGGTAATAACGCTTAGGCGGGATGTCGATAAGGGCTTGAAATTTCAGCAGATTTGTCATTTTACTTCTGCCGGTTTTGGGTCTAGTTGGGGAAAGAACACTGGTTAGATGTTCTAGCCAGAAGAAATTTTAATTCTTAGGAACCATCATGAAGACCTTTGTGGCCAAGCCGCATGAAGTCCAACGTGACTGGTTTGTGATCGACGCCAAGGGCAAAGTCCTCGGTCGTGTGGCCAGCGAAGTCGCACGTCGTCTGCGTGGCAAGCACAAACCTGAATTCACGCCGCACGTTGATACTGGCGATTACATCGTCATCATCAACGCTTCCGATATCGTCGTTACCGGTACCAAGGCGAAGGACAAGAAGTACTTCCGCCACACCACGTACCCGGGCGGTATCCGCGAAACGAACTTCGAGAAAATGCAAGAGCGTTTTCCCGGTCGCGCCATTCAGAAGGCCGTCAAGGGCATGCTGCCCAAGGGTCCTCTGGGCTACGCCATGATCAAGAAGCTGAAGGTCTATGCTGGTGCCGAGCACCCGCACACCGCCCAACAGCCCAAGACGCTGGATCTCTAAGGAAACGCCATGATCGGTAACTGGAATTACGGAACCGGCCGTCGCAAAACTTCGGTGGCTCGCGTTTTCATCAAGAAGGGCACGGGTAAGATCGTTGTCAACGGCAAGCCCGTTGATGATTTCTTCGCCCGCGAAACTGGCCGCATGATTGTGCGCCAACCGCTGGAACTGACCGGCCACCTGGAATCGTTTGACATCAAAGTCAACGTCCATGGCGGCGGCGAAACCGGCCAAGCCGGCGCAATCCGTCACGGCATCACGCGTGCTCTGATCGATTACGACGCCACGCTGAAGCCCTCGCTGTCGCAAGCTGGCTTTGTTACTCGCGACGCCCGCGAAGTCGAACGTAAGAAGGTCGGCTTCCGCAAGGCACGTCGCCGGAAGCAGTTCAGCAAGCGTTAATGTTGCTGCAAAAAACCCGCCTCGGCGGGTTTTTTGTTTTTTTGCGGCGGGATACTGGGCAGAGACTTCAGAGCCGCTCAGTGTGGAACTCCACGCATCTGGTCCGGTCGGAAATAAGGGCTCAGCGCGCCAATTTAGGCACGGTACGGCAAGACCCGTTTTCCGAGCGATACAATCTAGCCTCGTTCTACGAAGAGCACACCATCATGGCCCAAGCATCGAACACCCGTATCAAGGTTGGTATCGTCGGCGGCACCGGTTATACCGGCGTCGAGTTGCTGCGCTTGCTATCGCAGCATCCCAATGTGGAATTGACCGCCATCACGTCCCGCAAGGAAGACGGGCTGCCGGTCGCTGATATGTATCCGAACCTGCGCGGCCACGTGAAGCTGGCCTTCTCCGCGCCGGAAAAGGCATCCTTGACGGATTGCGATGTGGTGTTCTTCGCAACGCCCCATGGCGTGGCCATGGCGCAAGCCCAGGAACTGATCGCAGCCGGCACCCGCGTCATCGACCTGGCTGCTGACTTCCGCTTGCAAGACATCCCCACCTTCGAGCGTTGGTACAAAATTCCCCATACCTGCCCGGACATTCTGGCTGAATCCCAATATGGCCTGGTGGAACTGAACCGCGAAGCCATTTCCAAGGCTCGCGTGATCGGTAACCCGGGCTGCTACCCCACCACCGTGCTGCTGGGCCTGGCCCCGCTGCTCGAAGGCGGCAAGGCGCTGGTGGATGCGCAAACCCTGATCGCCGACTGCAAGTCGGGCGTGTCGGGCGCTGGCCGCAAGGCAGAAGTGGGTTCGCTGTTCTCGGAAGCCTCTGACAACTTCAAGGCCTACGGCGTGTCGGGTCACCGCCATCACCCGGAAATTGTTGCCCAGCTGGAAAAGATCTCTGGCGGCAAAGTCGGCCTGACCTTCGTGCCGCACTTGGTGCCCATGATTCGCGGCATGTTTTCCACGATCTACGCGCGCATCCTGCCGGAAGCCCGTGATACGGATTTCCAGGCCCTGTTTGAAGCGCGTTATGCAGATGAACCGTTCGTGGACGTCATGCCTGCCGGCAGCCTGCCCGAAACGCGTTCGGTGCGCGCATCGAACAACCTGCGCATCGCACTGAGCCGTCCTGGCAATGGCGATCAACTGATCGTGATGGTTGTGCAGGACAATCTGGTCAAGGGTGCTGCGGGTCAAGCCGTTCAGAACATGAATCTGATGTTCGGTATTCCCGAGTCGGTGGGTCTGGATCAGGTTGCGATCCTGCCCTGATGATGCCCTTGCGGGTGGCCATCGGCCACCCGGCTGCCGCTCTTTATGTCCGCTGACTCGTCCGCTCCGCTTTCCTCCGGCTCCCCTCGCGGGTGGCTGCGCCTGTTTGCTGGCTTGCTGATTGGCGTGTTGCTGGGCAGTTCGGCAGGGTACTTTTATGCGCGGCAACTGTACCGGCCGCAAGATGCGGTGGTGATCACGAGCCAGCAGGCCTCGGATCAAGAAGAGGCGATGCGTCAACAGACCACGCAACTGCGTTATACGCGCGGCCAATTGGATACTGCTGATGGCGAACTCGTCATCGAGCGTGCCGCACGTGAAGAGCTTGAAGCCCAGCTGCTTACCGCTCAAGCGGAATTGGGCCGAGTGCGCGATCAGCTCGCCTTCTACGAGCAATTGCTGCCGCCCGGGCCGGAAGGTTCGGTGGACATTCGCAGCGTGCAGATCGAGCGCGATGGCGGGGGTTTGCGCTACAAGGTGCTGCTGATGCGCAGCGGCCGCAATGGTGGAACGCCATTCGCTGGCGCCTTGCGGTTCCAGGCAACGGGCGTATTAAAGGGCGAAACCGTAACGGTGGACTTGGCGCCGATGCAGGTCAAGGCCGAGACTGGCCCGGTCACCGTTACCGGCGAAAGCACGTCGGCGGCGTCTCTGGCCCTGCAATTCGATCAGTATCAACGCAGTCAGGGCATGCTGGCTGTGCCCGAGGGATTTGTCCCCGAAAACGTGACTGTCAGCGTCCTGGAAGGTGAAACCGTCCGGGCTACCCGTAGTGTCAAGCTGGAACTTTGAGTCTGGTCAAGGCCTGCGCTATAGTGACACTATACGAGCGGCGACGCCGCTCACTGAAATATGGCCTGACCGGCCAGGAGTTAACCATGAATGCAGTGACCGAAACCGTCGACCTGCAGGCTGCGCCGCCTGCCCCCCTGGTATTTACTGACTCGGCTGCCGCCAAAGTGAAAGACCTGTTGCTCGAAGAAGGCAACCCTGAGCTGAAGCTCCGTGTATTTGTGCAGGGCGGCGGCTGTTCGGGCTTTCAGTACGGTTTTACGTTCGACGAAGTCGTGAACGAAGACGACACCGTGCTGGACAAGGCTGGCGTGCAACTGCTCGTCGATCCGATGAGCTTCCAGTACCTGGTCGGCGCTGAGATCGACTACAAGGAAGACCTGGAAGGCGCGCAGTTCGTCATCCGCAACCCCAACGCCAGCACCACCTGCGGCTGCGGTTCCTCGTTCTCGGTCTAAGACTCAACCGAACGCGAAGTAAAAAGCCCTTCGGCAATCCGAAGGGCTTTTTGTTGGCCTATTGATCAACGGTTTGATCACCCCATCCTTCGATCGCAGGATGGGTTTCTCGCGTCGAAACACCGCATATTTCTTTGGGCTTTGCGCGTGGTGCATCCACCCTACGACGGGTAGAGGGCGCCCAGGATTCGAGCGCCGCGTGCGCCTGTCACTTCGGGCAGTCCGGCAGCAATACGATGCGTGAACGCATGCGCCAGCCACGCAAAGGCTAATGCTTCGACCTCTTGCGCCGGCACGCCCAGCGCGTCGGTCGGATGGACAGGGCGCTGCAAGCAGTACGCCAATTCGCGCATGAGACCCGCATTACGGGCACCGCCGCCGCATACGTAGACCTCTTGAACCGCCGCTGCTGCGGCCTCGATGGCGTTGGCTACGGTTCGGGCAGTTAAACGTTGCAGAGTGGCCTGCACGTCCTGCGGGGCGGGCTTCGGTCCGTCGAACATCGCCAGGCGTTCATCCAGCCACCGCATGCTGAAAAGGTCCCGTCCGGTGGATTTGGGCGGAGTCAGGGCGAACCAGGGTTCGCTGGCAATCAACTGTTCCAGCAAGGAAGCAAGCACCTGGCCTGTGGCGGCCCAGCGGCCGTCGGCATCATAAGGTTTGCCCAGATGCCGCTGACACCAGCCATCCATCAGAACGTTCGCGGGGCCAGTGTCAAAGCCACGCACGGGCTGTCCGGGCTGTAGCAGTGTCACGTTAGCGATGCCGCCTAGATTGAGTACGGCACGTCCGTGGCCGGTCCCAAAAATCGCGGCATGAAACGGCGGCACCAGCGGTGCGCCTTGGCCGCCCGCGGCGACGTCGCGGCTGCGGAAGTCCGCCACCACATCGATCCCGGTCAGTTCTGCGAGCAGGGCGGGCGCATTCAATTGCACGGTGTAGCCGTTGTCAGGCCGGTGCCGCACGGTCTGGCCGTGCGCGCCAATGGCGATTACGTCGTGGGCTGGGACACCAGCATCTTGGAGCAGGGTGGCGACGGCCTGGGCATACACGCGGACCAAGGCGTTTGACGCCAGCGCGGCGCGCGCCAGTTCGTCATCGCCCGCCTGATTCAAGGCCAGCAATTCGCGCCGCAAGTTCTCGGGCATGGGCAAGCTCGCGCTTGCCAGCATGTGCGGCGCCTGATGGTCTGCCAGGCGCACCAGCACGCCATCGACGCCATCAACGCTAGTGCCGGACATCAAGCCGATGTAGAGCCCCGCGCCTTGCGCAGGCTGGGGGCCGCGCGCGGTAGATGGGGCTGCGGTGTGTAGAGGGTCTGCCATGAGGGTCCGCCTAAAGAAAAAGGCGGTCCGGCATCGATGTGCGCGGACCGCCTTCTTGGTGCGTCATGCCGACGGGGCTGTCTAGCGGCTGGCCACGTTGGTCAGCGAGTCGGGAAGGGTCTGCTGGAACTCGGTCAGCAGCTGAATCTGCTGCTTGTACGGAGCCACGGCCTGATTGAACGCGCGAACTTCCGCGGGTTCCAGAGCGCGAGCGACGGGCAGGTCCACAGCCAGCGGGTCGATCGGCTGATTATCCACGCGGAACTCATAATGCAGGTGCGGGCCGGTAGCCCAGCCGGTGGAACCGACATAACCCAGCAACTGGCCTTGCGAGATCTTCGAGCCCTTGGTGATGCCTTCGGCAATGCGGCTCTGGTGAGCGTACAGCGTCGAGTACTTGCCGTGATGCTTCACGATGACCACGTTGCCGTAGCCGTTCTGCCATCCCGAGAATTCGACCGTGCCATCGGCGGTGGAGTGGATCGGCGTGCCAGTCGGCGCGGCGTAATCCACGCCCTTGTGGCCCGTCCAGGTCTTGTGGATGGGGTGCATCCGCATGCCGAACGTCGAGCTGATCCGGCTGAACTTCAGGGCGGTACGCAGGAACGCGCCGCGCAGGCTGGTGCCGTCGAAGTCGTAGTACGAACCGCTTTTCTCGTCGGGGCTGAACCAGACAGCGCTGTAGGTCTTGCCGCCGTTGATGAATTCCAGGGCCAGCACGCGGCCAGCGCCGGCGTAGCGGCCGTCGTGCGAACGCACTTCGTAGACCACGCGGAACTGATCGCCTTGGCGCAGATCGCGCAGGAAGTCGATCTTGGCGCTGAGGATGTCGGCCATCTGCATGGTGACCGAATCGGGGATGCCAGCGGCGTCCGTTGCGCCAAACAGTGAAGACTTGATCGTGCCCACGGCGACGCGGGTCTGGCGATCAGTGCTTTCAGTGACTTCTTCAGCCTTGTAGCTGTCGCCCGCAGGCGCAACGTGCAGCATGCGCGTCACGACCTGGCCATCCGTCTCGTTGCCGGGCGTGTGGATGTAACGCAGCCAGATCAGATTGCCTTGCTCGTCCGTCGCGGCTTGCACCGAGCGGCCCGGGTACAGCTTGTAGATGCTGCGGGCGCTGGCGTCGTGCGTCAGGAAGGTCTGAAGGTTGGGGGCGTCCAGCTCCAGGCGTTGCAGCACCGCAGCCAGCGTGTCGCCGGCACGAATGCGGGTCTCGCTGATGTACGGCGCGGCGCTCGGGCTGCTGACTTCGACTTGGTCGGCGGTCAGTGGCAAGACGCTTTGGATGATGCGGGTCTGGGGAAGTTCAGTGCGGTCAGGTTGCTGCACCATGCCTAGAGCGGCGGCGCCTGCAAACAGACCGATTGCGCTGACGAGAAGCGTGCGGCGGAAAAGTCCCGAGCGATGGGGCTTGGGCTCAACGGGCGCAAACAGGGCAGCAACTTTGCGTTTGATGCTACTCGCCAGTTCGTGGAGGCCACGATTCATCGTGAAGATACCCTCTCAGGTGGCTTGAGCTCGCAGGGTGCGTGACACGAACGGCCCCCGCGCGCCACGTTTTCCGGGGCAAGGGCTGGCGCGGGGCGCAACTTGTGAACAACGGGTGGTAGGCCGAAGCAACTGCGTATATATGACAGTTGCGTATGATTAGGGCGTTATCCTAGCCGATTAGGCTAGAATTTTCGATAGTTTTCGTCACTTTTTACACCTTTTTGTCGGCTGAAGCCGCTTTGGTCCCCCTGCCATGTCACCCTCAGAAGCCCCTATTACTCCCGAAGTTGAAGCTGATCTGCGTATAGCCAAGCGCGGATGCGATGAGCTGCTGGTTGAAGCGGAATTTGCCCGCAAGCTGGCCAAGAGCCGCGCCACCGGCGTGCCTCTGCGCATCAAACTGGGGCTGGATCCCACCGCGCCGGACATCCACCTGGGTCACACCGTGGTGCTGAACAAGATGCGCCAGCTGCAGGATCTGGGTCACAACGTCATTTTCTTGATTGGCGATTTCACCTCCACCATTGGAGACCCCAGCGGCCGCAACAGCACGCGTCCGCCGCTCACGCGCGAACAGATCGAATCCAATGCCAAGACCTACTATGCGCAGGCTAGTTTGGTGCTGGACCCGGCGCGCACCGAGAT
The DNA here is from genome assembly GCF_030864005.1 of Achromobacter seleniivolatilans. NCBI lineage: Bacteria > Pseudomonadati > Pseudomonadota > Betaproteobacteria > Burkholderiales > Alcaligenaceae > Achromobacter > Achromobacter seleniivolatilans. The sequence goes on along the minus strand of NZ_CP132976.1, from coordinate 4,150,494 downwards.
CCGTTACAACTCTGAGTGGTGCGATCCGCTGGGCGCACGCGGCATGATTCAGCTGGCCTCCCGTTACACGGTGGCCCGCATGATGGAACGCGAAGACTTCACCAAGCGGTTCAAGGGCGGCATCCCGATCTCGGTACATGAATTTTTGTATCCGCTGATGCAGGGTTACGACTCGGTGGCGCTTAAGTCCGATCTGGAGCTGGGGGGCACCGATCAGAAGTTCAACCTGCTGGTTGGACGCGAGCTGCAAAAAGAGTATGGCCAGGAGCCGCAGTGCATCTTGACGATGCCGCTGCTGGTTGGCACCGACGGCGTAGAGAAAATGTCCAAGTCCAAGGGCAACTACATCGGTATTTCGGAGTCGCCCGATTCGATGTTCGGCAAGCTCATGTCGATTTCCGACACGCTGATGTGGCGCTATTTCGAATTGCTGTCCTTCCGCACCCTGGAAGACATCGCGGGTCTCAAGCAAGAGATCGATGGCGGCCGCAACCCGCGGGATGCGAAAGTGATGCTGGCTCAGGAAATCATCACCCGCTTCCATTCCGCGAAGGCAGCGGAGGATGCGCTGGCCTCGTTCGAAGCCCGTTTCCGCGATGGCGCCATTCCGGAAGATATGCCCGAAGTGAATATCGGCGGCGCGCCGGTGGGAATTTTGAAATTGTTGCGCGAAGCGGGGCTGGTCGCGTCTGGGTCAGAAGCGCAGCGCAACGTGGAGCAGGGCGGCGTGCGCGTGAATGGCGATCGCGTGGAAGACAAATCGTTGCAATTGCCGGCGGGGACTTACGTTGTTCAGGTGGGCAAGCGCAAGTTCGCCCGTGTTAACTTGAACTCGTAAGTGCGAAGTTTGATACGCTGAGGGTACAGACAGGGGCAAGGACGCCTTTCTCGGCACTTCAAGGAGCACGACATGAAACTCTCGAGTTTGTCTTTTTCCGATCACGAGTCAATTCCCGAACGCTACGCTTTCGGCAGGATTGATGCGCAATCGCACGTCGCGCTGGCAGACAACTACAACCCGCAGTTTTCCTGGGACGATGTTCCGGCGGGAACGCAGTCGTTTGCGCTGATCTGTCACGACCCCGACGTGCCTTCCCGGCCCGATGACGTCAACCAGGACGGCCGTGAAGTGCCGGCCGATCTGCCACGCGTGGATTTCTTCCATTGGGTGCTGGTGGACCTGGCGGCCGACATGCGAGACATCGAGGAAGGCGCCTTTTCCAATGGCATTACGCCACGCGGAAAGGGCGGCCCCTTGGCGCCGCTGGATGCGCGCCAAGGCATCAATTCGTATTCCTCATGGTTCGCCAATGACCACGACATGAGCGGCGACTACTTCGGTTACGACGGCCCATGCCCGCCCTGGAACGATGCAATCGTGCATCGCTACGTGTTCACGCTGTACGCGCTGGATGTGCCCAGCCTGAATCTGAATGGCGCGTTCACGGGCGACGACGCGCTGCGGGCCATGCAAAAACACGTGCTGGCGCAGGCATCGATTACGGGTACCTACACCTTGAATCCCAGGCTGGCGCCGAAGCAAATCGGAGCTACGTCCACCTGACAACTGCTACGCCGTGATCAAGGGCCGCAAATTGCGGCCTTTTTTTCGTCTGCTCAGTTCGCCACAGCTGAGGGCGCGAAGCTGCGGTCGACCGTATTGCCGTTGGTCTTCCATTCAGGTCCAAATTGACCGGATGCGGGTTGGATTTGCTGGAATAGGACTAGCCCGGTATGGATAGTCCCGTTACAGCCTTGAAGGTAGCTGACGCCATTTCCATTTCGGTATAAAATTTTATACATTATGGTTTCGCATGGCATCGGAAAAGGCAATTATTTGGATCGGCTCTTCATACTCGGATCTGCTGAAATTTCCGGGCGATGTCCGGCGCCAAGCGGGTTTTCAATTGAGCAAGATCCAATGGGGGTTGGAACCTGATGATTGGAAGGCGTTTGATAACGCCGGAAGCGGCTTGCGAGAAATACGAATTCGAGAGCTCGCTGGCGAATTTCGCATCATGATAGTCGCCAAGTTTGAAGAGGCACTCTACGTCTTGCATTGCTTTCATAAGACGTCCCGTGCCACCAGTCATCGCGACAAGGACATCGTGAGCGCGCGCTATCGGGCAGTGCTCAATGCACGGAGAGGCGGGAAATGAAGGACATCGATACTGAAATTCGCCGTGTGACCCCGGCGGGAGCCAATATTTTCCTGGAATTAGGATTTCCGCCTGTCGAGGCCGACCGCCTGCTTGCCGCGTCCAACAAGCAGATCAACGACGCGAAAGCCTTGAAAGAGCAACTAATGGCTGAGCTGGCGTCTTGGATTGAACAACATCATTTGAAGCAGGCTGAGGCCGCTCAAATTCTGATGATCTCTCGGCCGCGCGTGTCCGATGTCGTGAACAAGAAAACCGCCAAGTTCACCATGGACGCTTTGGTGGAGATGCTTGGGCGTGCCGGCAAAGCGATTCAGCTCAACGTGACAACGGCTACGCCATGATCAAGGGCCGCAAATTGCGGCCTTTTTTTTCGTGGGCTGATTCGTGCCGCAGTTCAGGTCGTTAACCGGCAGACCGCTTCAACCGCAGCAGCGCCAAGCCAAACGCGACAAAAATAGATCCGACCAGGCGATTTAGCCACACCACAATCCGGGGCTGGCGCAGCAGGCCGCGGGCGCGGCGGGCCAGCGCACCGTAGGTCAGCAGGGATACCAGCGACATGGCCATGAAGATGCCGGTCAGGATGAAGAACTGCGGCAGCAAGGGTTCGTGCGCGTTCAGAAATTGTGGAAACAACGCGGTAAAAAACAGGATGGGCTTGGGATTCATGGCGGCCACGAACGTGGCTTCCAGGTACAGACGGCCGGGGCGGCGCTGCATCGTGGCGGTCGCCAAGTCGTCCGGCGGCGCAATATGGGCGCGCCCGAGCAGGTGGCGCAGGCCTACATAGATCAGATAGGCGGCGCCTGCCACTTTCAAGATTGTGAATAACATGGCCGACGATTGCAGCACCACGCCCAGGCCCAACATGGCCGCCGCTGACAGCAGGAACAGACCGGTGACATTTCCCAGTGTGGACGGCACCACCGCGCGCACGCCACCCGCCGCGCCATTGCGAATCGCCAGCATGGTGGCGGGACCGGGACTGATGACGCTTGCTGCGGCTACTAGCGAGTAGGTTATGAGAGTGGCGGTTTGCATGAAAGTTTCTCAAGTCGGATTGAGAGGGGTTTCCGGGCGCGCGGCGATAGCGTGGTTTTCGTGCCCATCGGCGTTATTTTGCCCAGGTTCAGCGCATTTTGGCGGCAATTCATTCCGTGTGACGCGGTAAACTATCCAGCATTCTCCGGGTTTACCCACCCGACGCAGTTTTCCCCTCTCTTACCGCCTCAGGAAACCCCCGTCATGTTTGACCGCAACCTCACCCTGTCCAAGGCTGACCCGGACGTTTGGGCCGCCATCCAGAAGGAAGACGTTCGCCAAGAGCAGCACATTGAGCTGATCGCTTCGGAGAACTACGCCAGCCCGGCCGTCATGGAAGCCCAAGGCACGCAGCTTACGAACAAGTACGCCGAAGGCTATCCGGGCAAGCGCTACTACGGCGGTTGCGAATACGTGGACGTGGTTGAACAACTGGCCATCGACCGCCTGAAGGAAATCTTCGGCGCCGAAGCTGCCAACGTGCAGCCGAACTCCGGTTCGCAGGCCAACCAAGGCGTGTACATGGCTGTGCTCAAGCCGGGCGACACCGTGCTGGGCATGAGCCTGGCTGAAGGCGGCCACCTGACGCACGGCGCGTCGGTCAACGCTTCGGGCAAGCTGTACAACTTCATCTCGTACGGTCTGGACGCCGATGAAGTCCTGAACTACGACCAAGTCGAACAACTGGCCAAAGAACACAAGCCCAAGCTGATCGTGGCTGGCGCTTCGGCTTACGCCCTGCATATCGACTTCGAACGCATGGCCCGCATTGCCCGTGAAAACGGCGCGCTGTTCATGGTCGACATCGCTCACTACGCCGGTCTGGTCGCCGGCGGCGCCTACCCCAACCCGGTTCCGCACGCTGACTTCGTCACCTCGACGACGCACAAGTCGCTGCGCGGTCCGCGCGGCGGCGTCATCATGATGAAGGCCGAGCACGAGAAGATCATCAACTCGGCAATCTTCCCCGGCATCCAAGGCGGTCCGCTGATGCACGTCATCGCTGGCAAGGCCGTGGCGTTCAAGGAAGCGCTGGAACCCAGCTTCAAGGACTACGCGCAGCAAGTGGTCAAGAACGCCAAGGTGCTGGCTGACACGCTGGTCAAGCGCGGCCTGCGCATTGTGTCTGGCCGTACTGAAAGCCACGTCATGCTGGTGGACCTGCGTTCCAAGGGCATCACGGGCAAGGAAGCGGAAGCCGTTCTGGGCCAGGCCCACATCACGGTCAACAAGAACGCGATCCCGAATGATCCGGAAAAGCCCTTCGTGACCAGCGGCATCCGTCTGGGCACGCCGGCAATGACGACCCGTGGTTTCACGGAAGCCGACGCCGAACTGACCGCCAACCTGATCGCCGACGTGCTGGACAATCCGCGTGATGAAGCCAACATTGCCGCCGTACGCGCTCGCGTCAACGAATTGACTTCGCGTCTGCCGGTTTACGGCACGAAGTAAGCAGGCTTGCTCGGCGGAGCGTAGCTACGCCGAAAAGTACTGATCCAAAGGGACGGCCCCGTCAGGCGCCGTCCCTTTGCTTTACGACCAGCGGGCGCTATGCTCGAGCGGACTCGCCCATAATAAAAGGGACGAATTAGTCATATTGGCGCTATCCAAGGGTCGGATCGTTACAATATGCTTAATTATTGCTATTCACGTCTTTAGGGAACACACATGCGGTGTCCATTTTGCGGCAATGCCGACACGCAGGTCGTTGATAGCCGCGTCTCGGAAGAAGGGGACGCCATTCGCCGTCGCCGCCGCTGCCAGTCCTGTGACAAGCGGTTCACGACCTACGAACGGGTAGAACTCGCCCTGCCTTCGGTCGTGAAGCGCAATGGCAGCCGCAGCGAATATGATCCAACCAAATTGCGCGCCAGCCTGAGTCTGGCGCTGCGCAAGCGTCCCGTCAGCACAGAAGACGTGGATGCCGCCGTGGCACGCATTGAAGAACAACTGTTGGCCACAGGCCTGCGTGAGGTGCCGACAGAGCACATTGGCGAGCTCGTCATGAACGAACTGCGCAAGCTGGACAAGGTGGCGTATGTGCGGTTTGCCTCGGTCTATAAAAGCTTTGAGGACATCGGCGAATTCGTCGAGGCCATCCGCGAAATGCAAGGCCCGTTGCTGCCTGGCAAGCTGCGCAAGGAATAAGCGGCATCGGCCAAGCTGGACCATAACGGCGCTTCGGCGCCGTTATGGCATGGGCGCCGCCCGTGCCAGGCTTGGTGTCAGCGGTTGGAATTTGCGCCATACGCGGCGCATGTGCTGGGCCGAGCTGAACCCTGTTTTTTCCGCCACCCGTTCCAGGTCCAGCCGGGTTTCACGCAGCAGGTCACGAGCCAGCGCAACACGTATCTGATAGAGATAGTCCATGGGCGTGCAGCCCGCGTGTTCATGGAACAGCCGCGTCAGGTGACGCGCGCTGGTGTGTGCGTGGTCCGCCAACGATTGCGCGGACCAGGGCGCGGCGGGGTTGCGCACGACGGCGTCCTGCACCCGATGTACGCCGGGGTGCATGTGGCTGCGATGTTCCAGCCACGGTGACAAGGTGGAATCCGTTCCGGCCCGGCGTTGGTAGACCACCATGTCGCGGGCCACTTCGCCCGCCACTCGCGGCCCGCAATGGCGAGACACCATGTGCAACGCCAGATCAATACCCGCCGTGATGCCAGCGCTGCTGACCAGGTTGCCATCTTCCACAAAAATGCGGTTGTCCTGTACGCGGGCGCTGGGGTCAAGGCCCGCAAGTTGATCCAGACAAGAGTGGTGCGTGGTGCATTCGCGCTGACGGGTCAGCCCGGCAGCGGCGGCAAACAAGGCGCCCGCGCAGACCGTCATCAGCGTGAAGCCGTCTGCGGGGTGGCGGACAGCCAGCCAGTCAATAATGGCGTGCGCATCCGGATCTTGCAGCTCGGTGTGCTTGCCCACTACCCCTGAAATGATGACCAGGGCATGGGCCGGCAGCGCGGCGGGCAGGGGCTGGATATGCGCCAGATGCAGTCCGGCAATGCCGCTTTCCACGTCGGAGGACGGGCCGCAGAAGTGCTGTTCGAACGTGCCGGGGCACAGCTTGTTGGCGACCCGGAAGGCCTCGGCAGGACCGGCAAGGTCCAGCAGCACGATGCCTCGCGGCAGCACGAAGTAAACGGGAATCATGCTGCCGCCGGGGTGGGTCAGGCGGTCAGCGCGTCAGCGGCGCGGACAATACGGGCGAAGCGGCCTTGCAGCACCAGCTCGGTATGGTCGCGAATTTCGGCGGGTGAGTAATGCTTGCCGGACGGGCTTTGCATGGCGAACGTCAGGGTGGCGTCGGTCGGAAACACGACTTTAAACCCCGCATCGCTGGCATGGCGCGACGTGGTTTCGCAGCATTGCTCGGTGCGGATGCCGCTGACGATAATGCCTTCAATGCCGTTGTCCCGAAGCCAGTCATGCAGCGTGGCGCCGTCGGCGCCCTTGGCGTATAGCGACGAATGCACCGTTTTGTGGAACACGGCTGCCGGGGCAATGCGCAGTTCCTTGAGCGTCTTGACGTGGCCGGAGGCCAAAGAAAAAGGGTTGGCGGGATCGTCAGAGGGGCTGGTATGGAACACTTGCAGTACCGGAATGCCCTGCGCGGTGGCCGAATCGATCAGCCCCTGGATCTGCGCGACGAATGCCGGATATTCGGTTTCATCCCAAAACGGACGTTGCCGGAATGAGTCTTGTACGTCGATGACGATCAGTGCTTGTTTCATGTTCCGGGCTCCAGGCCAAGGTTTTCAAAGGGTACGGACATCATTTTCACGCAGACATGAGCCTGGTGCGAGTCCGCCCAGAGACCTTGATCAGTCAAAAACGGACATTTAATAACGATACCCATCGTACCAACATGGCGCCTTGCCCGGTTGCGCCACGCCAGACATACAATTCCTGCCATGACGAAAGCAAGCGAATCCGACGATATCTACTGGATGCAGCGCGCTCTGGCGCTGGCCGAGAGCGTGCTGTACACAACGGCGCCCAACCCTCGGGTCGGGTGCGTCATTGTGCGCGACGGCCGTGTGCTGGGCGAGGGGGCGACGCAGCCTCCGGGCGGCCCCCATGCCGAAGTTTGCGCCTTGCGCGATGCAGAGGGCCGTCAGGAATCGGTTGAGGGCGCGACGCTCTATGTCACGCTGGAACCGTGCAGCCATTTCGGCCGCACGCCGCCTTGCGTGGACGCTGTGCTGGCCGCCCGGCCGGCGCGAGTGGTCGTGGCGATTGGCGACCCCAATCCGCTGGTCAATGGGCAGGGGCTGGCGCGCCTGCGTGCCGCCGGCATCGAGGTTACGACGGGCGTATGCGCCCCAGAGGCGCTGGCCCTCAACGCCGGCTTCATTTCGCGTATGAGCCGGGGCTTGCCTTGGGTATGGATGAAGATGGCGGCATCCCTGGACGGCCGCAGCGCGCTGCATAACGGCCTGTCGCAGTGGATTACCGGCCCGGAGGCTCGCGCGGACGGGCATCGCTGGCGTGCCCGCAGCTGCGTTGTGCTGACGGGTATGGGCACGATATTGAAAGACGATCCTCAACTGAATGTGCGCAGTGTGGAGACACCGCGTCAGCCGCGTAAGGCGGTGGTGGACGGCCGTTTCGAAATACCCGAAGACGCCCGTCTGTTCGACGGCGCTGAGGTCATTGTCTTCACCGCCCGCGAGGACGCGGCCAAGAGCGAACGGCTGGCGCAGCAAAACGCGCGGGCCGTCTATCTGCCGGGCAACGCGCCGGATCGGGTGGATCTGCCCGCGATGATGCGCTGGTTCGCGCAGGAACAGTTCAACGAAGTCCATGTCGAGGCCGGCGCGGGTTTGAGCGGCGCGCTGGTGTCCGCGGGATGCGTAGACGAGTTGCTGCTGTATCTGGCGCCCGTGTTGCTGGGGGACGCCGCTGGCATGGTGCGGCTACCGATGCTGACTCATCTGGACGGCGCCCAACGCTACGAATTCATCGACACCAGCGCGGTGGGACAAGACCTGCGGCTGCGCGCCAGAGTGGCCGAAAACTGGCGGCAGTTGATGCAGCGCGTGGCGTTGCCCGCGCTTTCCTAAGCCTGCCCGTCAGACTTGAGGCGGCGGGACGCGCTGACGTTGTTACGCCACGCGAACACGCAAGCAGCGCTCGCCGCCAGAATCAGCAGCCCCGCAGACCACAACAACCCGCTATGGTCGCGCCGCAGGCGTTCCCAGGCTTTCCAGGCCTGCGTGTAATGGAACCACGCCGCCGCTTGAAAGTCGGGTTCCGGGCATTCACGCCCGAATCCCCCTGCAAAGGGCACTTGCGCACCCAGTTCTATATATTGCAGATACACCTTGGATGCGCGCTCCGGCGAGTCGTCGATGATGTACCGGGCGCCATGGCACAGTACGGCGGCGAAGGCCTGCGACCGGTTAGGCAGCATTTCGGATGCTTTCAGCGCGTGATCGGTTGCGATCTGGCGATAGTGAAAGCGCGAGTAGGGCTTGGCTTCACTGGCGGCAAAGCGCAGGCGCTCATCTGTCGTCACCAACGGGCCGGGCAGCGCGGCTTCAGCGCGCTTTGCCGGCGTGTCCAGGAGCGGCTGCGAGCCATTGCCATCATCGCTTTGCCGCCAAGGTTCCGGGCTGCGCCCCGCACCGTAGGTGTAGTTGCCGTCGTAGACCGCGAAATCGGGAGATTGTTCGTAGCCCATGATCTCCAAGCCATTGCGCCGCGCCAGCCGTCCGGCCTCGAACCACGCTTGTGCCCGTGCTGTTCTGCCCCAAGCGTTGTCCGCCTTTTTCAAGGTGGCGGTGTACTGCGCGGCATGTTGGCGGCTGGTGGATGGCACAACCCGCCACTTTTCACCGTCAGACGTCAGCGTGGCAAAACGTGCATCGGCGTCGGCGGGAAAGTAAGGCAAGGCCAAATCCATGCGGCCTTCGCGCATCAGCCGCCGTGCCAGCAATTCCCGTAGCCGGTCGGCGACCGGGATGGGGTTTTTCACCTGCCACGCATAAAAATGCTCGTAGTCGAAGTGCAGGAAACCGGCGGGAACCGGCGGCATGGCCGAAGCGGGCGCCTGCTGGTCCACATAGGTTTTGAGTTCATCGGCAGTCAGCACCCGTTCGGCCACGTACGCGGCATCGTTCCAATAGGGAGCCAGTTGCCAGCCATCGTCCAGCAGGGAGTTGGCGTCACTCTGGCTTGCGGCATGCAGGAGTTGATCCAGAGCTTCCACGTACTGGCCGCGCGATAGAGCCAGCACGCCTTGCTCGGCCTTGAGCCGCACCATGCCCGATGCCTCAATGCTATCGTCGTTACGCGGAAATGCGGCCGCCGCTCGGGCATAGGCTTGCGCAGCTTGCTGCATATCGCCTTGGCGGATTGCCAGCTTGGCGCGAATCCACCATGCCAGAGCCGTGTCGAGTCTGCTCGCCAACGCTTGCGCCAGGTCGTAGCGGCCAACGCGGTAAGCCAAAGCCGCGACGCGGTCAGCGTCTTGAATGCGGCGCACATCCTGGGTGTCCAGTGCCTTGACCAACGCCTGCAAGACAGGATTTGGGGTGACGTTCGGAGTGCCTGTTGCGGCGTCTGCATACCCCCGCTGGCCGGTAGTGTCGAAGGTCGCAAAGGTGTCGAAGGCGCTGTCCGGCTTGCCGTCGACAATATCGCCAACCCGCGAGAGCGCGTAGGCCACCAGCAGGCGTTGCGATATTGGATCATCGATCAGCCTGCTGGCGCGCGCCGGCGCGCTCAGGGCCCAATCCGCAACAAGCCGCAGCGACGCCTGTCCGTCGGAGGAGCCGCGAGCGGCTTGTTCTGCATATAGCCGGATAGCTTCTTTCAATGCCGATGCGGATAGGTCATCGGTACACGGCGCGCCGTTGACGAGATCTAGGTACGTACACATCCCTTCGGGTCCCGCCAGATATTGGCGGGCTTGTTGGCCGTAACTGGCAAGCGCCAGCCCCAGAGGATCTTGCGCGCCGTCCCGGACCAGTTGCCGAATGCGGGCATAGGCTTGCGATGAAATATCAAGCGGCTTCGCACCGGTGTCCTCTGTTAGCCCGTCCCCTATTTCGGCAAGCATATAGGCAGCCCATGCGCTACGTGCTGACCCTTCGGCAGTTGGCAAATCAAGAATGGCTTGCAAGCGAGCGCGTGCCCGCGAGATCGCAGCATCGCGGTCCGGGAGCGCTGTCGCACGAATGTCTACGGCCGCAGCGGTGTATAGACGGGCAGCTTCGGGCAGAGCCGCGCCTGCCGCATAGGCCTGATCGCCATCGGGTAATGCGCGCATGGCGCGCGCGATGGCGCACTGTTCCGGGGTAAGTGCGCCGTCGAAATCTTCCGGTATGGCGTCTGAGCGGTAGCTGCCGTCAGGGAGTAATCCTGATTCGCGCGCTTGCAGCTTGTCCGAGGGCACAACCAGATGCGAGGCTTCAAAACGGAAGGAGTTGGCGGGCGTGCTGTAGAGCGTGCCGCTGCGGTCATCCAGCAGTTGAGCGGGAAAATCCGGCCCGCAGGCGACAACGATACCGGCGGCAATAGCACCCGTCAGCAAGACAAATTTGGCAAGCGATTTACGGTTGTACATGAAAGGCGGTAGGTGGGGTTTCACAGCGTATCCAGCCGATATTGCGTTGACTGCCGGCGCGCAGCAAGCCGTCTTGCCCGCGGCGCAAATACAGTCCTTCAGCATCGCGTTCAAGGGTATAGCCGTTAATGCCGTCCGCCGCTCGGCAAACGCCGTTCCAACGGATCGTGAAGGGCAATGCGGAGTCAGCGTTGCCGGTGTTCGACAGCATCAGGTCCTGCGTACGGCCGCCAGTAAGGGGCCGCATGCTGACATCCAACGCCGGCTGTAGCGGTTGGCGCAGCAGCACGGCGCGCCAGGTGGCCAGGCTCCAGGCGCGTTCATCTTGCATGGTGGGCAAGCGGAACCAGACAATACCGGCCAGTCCATCCGGGCGTGTGCGATGAATGAGATCGGAAAATGCCGCCATGGCGGCGGGCGTCGCTACGAGTTCACTCGCCCGATTCCCAGATTGCAGCGCAGGCCGCTCACTTTCAATCGCAGCAATATTGCCGTCTTCGTCCCAAGTGACTCGGCTGCCGTAAGTCGGCAGCGCCACGCGCCAGGGCCGGCTGGTGTGTTTGGCAAAAGCGCTCAGCCACGTTTGGGCGCGTTTGGCGTCGAACAATCCTTGCGTGGGATTCAGGACCGCATGCACTTGCAATACCGCTTCGTCAGGAATCTTTAGCAAAGCGTCTAGCTCAGAACTGGTCAGCCAGGTGGGTAAGGCAGTGATCGACAGGTCCAGATCTGCATTCAGGCGACCCTTCAATGCGGTCAGGAACGCGGCATAAGCGGCAAGTTTCGACGTGGCGCAGTCATAGTCGATTTCGACGCCGGTCACGCTAACACCGGCGTTGCGCCATGCGTCGCGGGCGGCGGCAATGCGCGCAAACGTGTCGTCTACGTCCAGCGTATCGATCCGGCCATCCAACCGGAACACCATGATGACCGGGCGTTTAGCGGCTTTTAGCGCTTCCAGGTTGGGCGCCGCGTCAAACCATCGGCCGCCCGCAGTCTTTTCGGCGGCCAGTACGCGCCAGGCCCGCACGGCGCTGGCGCCTTCGGCCAAGGCTTGCGCGACCGCTGGCTGCCAGCTTCGTTGCCAGACATAAGCATCGTTGGACAAGTCTTGCGCGGGCTTGCCGCATGCCATCAAGGTCAGCAGCAAAGCGGCAGCACACACCGCGGCCCCGCGCTTTCTCGCCGGAACGGCAAGGGTTTTGATCGACCTGATGGCGTGCTGCAAGCGAAGCAACATGACGCAAGAAAGAGGGGGTTGCGAAGTTTGAATGACGCCATGCAGGTTAAGGCGTTTTTTCAGATGCGTGATTCTATCGTTGAACCCGATGTGATGCTGGACAGGCTTCTGGTCTTTTCTTGCAGGTACCCGTGCTGCGGCAAGGGGTACTAGCACTCTGCACGCTTGGCTGCCAATCGCGCGAAAGCACCTGGAAATAAGGCTTGCTTGAAGACTTCCAACAATTGAAGCCGCAGTGATGACACCAAGTTTGCGAGCGATTCCAGCGCGTAAAAGTTATGTCGAAATCGTTATCACTTTTTTGGGCAAAGCTGCAAATGAATTGCCACAAAAACGTCAATTGGCTTTAGCATAGGTCTATGACTTGGCGCTAAGTGCTTACGGACTTCACCGTGCAGAACCACGCGCCCTCGTCACCACGGATTCCCGTGCCGCGATTTCGGTGCTTTTCATAACCGGACCGGCACGTTGCTGAACGCAGACGCATAGCGCCGTTCAGACCGTTCGCTGCCATCGCATAGCGGGCGCATCGGGTTTACGCCCGAATCATAAGAATCCATCGGGATATCGCTCATCCCTTCAAAACATTGCTGACCATTTCACAAGCGGCTGCATCAACCGTGCGTGCTACAGCGATAAGCTGAAGGCGTTTAGCGTACTTATTCACGTAAGTTGCATTCGCTGACGGAACTTGTGTCCGAAGGGTGCAGCCTAAATGGAAAGGGTCCCAACGTGCTACATGGATGATGTGTGGCGAAAGCAACATTACATCTGGCCGACAATGCTTATCGCTAGTTTGTCTAGTAAAGCGCTAGCACTGAGGCACAATGGGGACACGTAGGGACGTACTGAATTTTTCGCGTGTTGTAGGAGGTTTCCGTGCATAACATCGTCGAAGGCTTCAAGTCGCAGTATGCAAGAGAGCAAGAGTCAGAGCTTTCCCTTGAGGAATATCTGGCCCTTGCCAAACGCGACCCCATGGCATACGCCAGCCCCGCTGAGCGCATGTTGGCAGCGATCGGCGATCCCGAAATCGTGGATACGCGCAACGACCAGCGGCTGTCCCGTTTGTTTTCCAACCGTACGATCCGGCGCTACCCAGCGTTTCAGGAGTTCTACGGCATGGAAGATGTGATCGGGCAGATCGTTGCGTTCTTCAAGCATGCCGCTCAAGGATTGGAAGAGCGCAAGCAAATCCTTTATTTGCTGGGCCCCGTTGGCGGCGGCAAGTCGTCCATTGCCGAACGCCTCAAGGTGCTGATGGAGAGCTATCCCATCTATGCCTTGAAGGGATCACCGGTGAATGAGTCGCCGCTGGGCTTGTTCCATCCAGAGCGTTTTGGCGACACCCTGGAAAAGGAATACGGCATTCCTCGGCGCTACCTGAGCGGCATCATGTCGCCTTGGGCGATAAAGCGCTTGAAGGAATTCGACGGCGATATTTCGCAATTCCGCGTTGTGCGCCTGAACCCTTCGGTGCTGCGCCAGATCGCGATTGCGAAGACCGAGCCGGGCGATGAGAACAACCAGGACATCTCGTCTTTGGTGGGTAAGGTCGATATCCGCAAGCTGGACCGTCACTCGCAGGATGACCCTGACGCGTACAGCTACTCGGGCGGGTTGTGCCTGGCCAACCAAGGGCTGCTTGAGTTCGTGGAAATGTTCAAGGCCCCGATCAAGATGCTGCATCCTTTGTTGACCGCAACTCAGGAAGGCAACTTCAAGGGCACGGAAGGATTCTCTGCGATTCCGTTCAACGGCACGATCCTTGCTCACTCGAACGAATCAGAGTGGCAGACCTTCCGCAACAACAAGCACAACGAAGCGTTCCTTGACCGTATCTATATCGTCAAGGTGCCTTACTGCTTGCAGGTGGCTGAAGAAGTCCGCATCTACGAAAAGCTGCTGCATCACAGCTCGCTGTCCGCCGCGCCGTGCGCGCCCGGAACGCTGGACATGATGGCGCAATTCTCGGTGTTGACCCGCCTGAAGGAACCTGAAAACTCCAGCATCTACTCGAAGCTGCGCGTGTACGACGGCGAAAGCCTGAAGGACGTAGACCCGAAGGCCAAGGCCTTGCAGGAATACAAGGACTACGCCGGCACGGACGAAGGCATGAACGGGGTGTCGACGCGCTTCGCGTACAAAATCCTGTCCAGCGTCTTCAACTACGACCAAACGGAAGTGGCCGCCAACCCCGTGCATCTGATGTACGTGCTTGAGCAACGTATTGGCCGCGAAGACTACCCGGACGAAATCCGTCGCCGCTACCTGGAATTCATCAAGGGATTCCTGGCCCCGCGTTATGCGGAGTTCATCGGCAAGGAAATCCAAACGGCTTATCTGGAGTCGTATTCCGAATATGGCCAGAACATCTTTGACCGCTACGTAACCTTTGCCGATTGCTGGATTCAGGACGAGGAATTCCGCGACCCTGAAACCGGTGAAAGCTTTGATCGCGGCGCGTTGAATGACGAGCTGGAGAAAATCGAGAAACCAGCGGGCATCGCGAACCCGAAGGACTTCCGAAACGAGATCGTGAACTTCGTGCTGCGGGCGCGTGCCAACAACAATGGCCGCAATCCCACCTGGACCAGCTATGAAAAGCTGCGCGAAGTGATCGAGAAGAAGATGTTCTCGAATACGGAAGATCTGTTGCCGGTGATTTCGTTCAACGCCAAGGCATCGGCCGAGGACAAGTCCAAACATCAGAGCTTCGTGGATCGCATGGTGGATAAGGGCTACACGGAAAAGCAGGTCAGGCTGCTGTGCGAGTGGTACCTCCGTGTGAGGAAATCTTCCTGAGCGAGGTGAATCATGAATTCACTGATCGATCGCCGTCTGAATGGGCGCAATAAAAGCGCTGTCAACCGTGAGCGCTTTTTGCGGCGCTATAAGGATCAGATCCGTAAGGCGGTTCACGGGATGATCCGTGACCGCTCCATTCAGGATATGGATCAAGGCGGAGAGATCAACCTGCCCGCCCGCGATATTTCCGAGCCTAGTTTCCGGCACGGACAGGGCGGCGACCGCGAGATGGTGCACCCGGGCAATCGTGAGTTTGCCAAGGGTGACTCTTTCGACCGGCCGCAAGGCGGGCAGGGCGAGGGCGGCTCCGACCCGGGCGAGGGTGAAGCGGTTGATCAGTTCACCTTCAGCCTGTCCCGGGCGGAGTTCCTGAACCTGTTCTTCGAGGATCTTGAACTGCCGCACCTGGCGCGCAACCAATTGGGCGAAGTCAGCCAAAAGAAGTGGCAACGCGCGGGCTATACGACGACCGGCTCGCCCAGCATGTTGAGCATCAGCCGCACGCTCAAATCGTCATTGGCGCGCCGCGTAGCGCTGAATGTAAAGGCGCGCGCCGATCTGGAAGATGCCGAAGAGGCGTTGGCCAAAGCGTTGGCGGCGGGTGCGCCCGCTGCCGAGATTCGCACCTTGGAGCAAACCGTCGAAGAGTGCCGCGAACGCGTGGCTCGCGTGCCGTTCCTGGACGATCTGGACTTGCGTTACCGCAACCGCGTGTCGGTCTCGATTCCCATGGCGCGCGCGGTCATGTTCTGCCTGATGGATGTGTCCGGGTCCATGGACGAAGGCAAGAAGGATCTGGCCAAGCGCTTCTTTACGTTGTTGTACCTGTTCTTGTCGCGCAAGTACGAGCACGTGGATCTGGTCTTTATCCGTCACACGGACAACGCCGAGGAAGTGGACGAGAAGACCTTCTTCTATGATCCCAAGAGCGGGGGCACCATAGTGTTGTCCGCGCTGGAGCTGATGCGCGAGATTCTGGAAAAGCGCTATCCGCCCTCGGCTTGGAACGTGTATGCGGCCCAGGCCAGCGACGGCGATTCGTTCGGCGCCGACGCGGGCAAGAGCGCGCGGTTCCTGGCCGAGCATCTGTTGCCATCGACGCGTTACTTTGCCTATATCGAGATTCCGGATTCGCAGGAAGCCCGCAAGAGCAGCCTGTGGGCGGAGTATGAACAGAAGCTGGAGCCGCATTTCGCGATGCGGCGCATCTGCGATCGCGGGGAGATCTTTCCCGTGTTCCATGACCTGTTCAAGAAGGAAACCGCATGAATGCCATCGTAGGTGCTCTCGTGGAGCCGGAATCGGCCGGCGGGACTCGGCCGATTTCCCAAGGTTCCGAATGGACGTTCGAACTGATCCAGACCTATGACGACGCGATCTCAAAGGTTGCGGCGGAATACGGCTTGGACACCTATCCGAACCAGATCGAGGTAATCACCTCGGAACAGATGCTGGACGCTTATGCGTCGGCCGGGTTGCCTATCGGGTATCCGCATTGGTCGTACGGCAAGGAGTTCATTCGTAACGAGCAGGGCTACCGGCGCGGCATGCAGGGCTTGGCGTACGAAATCGTCATCAACTCCAATCCTTGTATCTCGTATCTCATGGAAGAAAACTCCATGACGATGCAGGCGCTGGTGATTGCTCATGCGTGCTACGGCCACAACTCGTTTTTCAAAGGCAACTATCTGTTCCGCCAGTGGACGGACGCCGATGGCGTGCTGGACTATCTGGTGTTTGCCCGCAAGTACGTGATGTCCTGCGAAGACCGCTACGGCATCGAAGCGGTCGAGGCCTTGCTGGATTCTTGCCACGCGCTGTCCCACCATGGCGTAGACCGCTACAAGCGGCCGACACCGGTGTCATACAAAGAAGAGGCCGCGCGCCAAGCGGAACGCAAGGAACACGCGCGGCTGCAATACAACGATTTGTGGCGCACCTTGCCGCGTCTGGAAGCAGACAAGGACACTCGCGCCCAAGCCGCGGTATTCCCGCCTGAACCCGAAGAGAACCTGCTGTACTTCATCGAGAAGTACTCGCCCAAGCTGCAACCCTGGCAGAAAGAACTGGTGCGCATCGTGCGCAAGATTGCGCAGTATTTCTATCCCCAGACGCAGACCAAGGTCATGAACGAAGGCTGGGCCACGTTCTGGCACTACACCATCCTGAATCGCCTTCACGAAAAGGGGCTGGTGAACGACGGCTTCATGATGGAGTTCTTGCAAAGCCATACGAACGTGGTCAGTCAGCGCGGCTTTGATGAGCGCGGTTATGGCGGCATCAACCCGTATGCGCTGGGCTTTGCCATGATGACGGACATCCGCCGCATCTGTCAGTCGCCGACGCCCGAGGACCGCCGCTGGTTTCCGGATATCGCGGGCAGTGACTGGTTGAAGACGCTGGACTTCGCGATGCGCAACTTCAAGGATGAGTCTTTTATCTCGCAATACCTGTCGCCGCGTCTGATCCGTGAATTCCGCTTCTTCGCGATCTCGGACCATCAAGCCAATCCGAAGCTGGAAGTCGCTGCCATCCACGATGACGAGGGTTACCGGGACATCCGCCGCCTGCTGGCCGCGCAGCACAACCGCGACAATCAGGTGCCGGATATCCAGGTGGTGCGCTTTAACCGTGACTCCGACCGGTCGCTGGTCTTGCGCCATCTGAAGAGCCGAGGCCGTCCGCTAGCCGGCGACGATGCCGAGCAGGTCATGAAACATCTGGGCCGGCTGTGGGGGTTCAAGGTGCGTCTGGAAGAGACTGAGCCGGACGGCACCGTCAGCGCATACCGGGAACAAGACCCGCCTGCCAACGCTTGAGGCCTGGCAAGAAGTGGGGACGTCCAGTGCGTCCCCTTTTCTTTGCGGGCTTGCTCTGCTGCATTTAATTCTGCTAGAATCGCGGATTCGCAAAATTCGTATCAGTGAAAACGCTAGTAGTATTGGTCGGCGTTGGTAGAAAGCAATAGGGGGTGGCAAGTAATGACCCCATTGAACCTTCATCACTGCTCACGAAAATGCAGAATTAGGACAGGTGGCCGAGCGGTTGAAGGCGCACGCCTGGAAAGCGTGTATACGTGAACAACGTATCGGGGGTTCGAATCCCCCTCTGTCCGCCAAGTTTCCCCCTGAGGTAGCCTCAGGTAGTACATGAAACCCGCACGAGCTAAGGCTGTGCGGGTTTTTTGTCGTCTGAGGGAATCAACGGTGGTCTACCGTCATAGACGAATCCAGATGCCTGTTCTGTACATGAAATACCCTGCGTTGCGGAGAAGATCCGGAGCATGTCGCCCGTGCAGAATGAGCCGGCCCCTAAACGTTGGTCACCGATCCGATCTCTGGTGGGGTTTCTAGCTGCAATGCAATAGCCCCGATCGGAATCTCCGTTTCGGGGCTAAGTTTGGAGCGTACATTTCAGGCCCGAGTTGAAACTCGAAGCTTGTGTTCTTATCCTTATCTTGGCTCTGCCGACGGTTGATTGTCTTGCCGGTAAGTGCGCATGGGATTGATAACCACGTGCTTGACCACGGTGGCCAGCTCCTCGCTGTGATACAGATCCAGGCATTTCAGCAAACTAAATTGGATCCCCTTGATCTCTGCTTCGGCCAGGGGATTGTGATAGTCGCGGGCCAAGTACTTTTCCACCAACGGCGAAACGACCTCGTCATACGCGTGCTTGTCCCAATCGTAGTTGGTCCAGTCTCGAAGGGCGGTGACGCTACTTCCCGCATCCGTAGAGGCTTGTCTATCGTCTTTGTATGCTGTGGCAATGCATTGGGCCAGCACCATGTCCTTGTAGTTCTGGGCGTAAGTACGTGCCCCTGCCTGCGGCGAAGTACGTCCAGCATCATTTGCATGGCTGTAGGATGCAAAAAGCACAAGGATCAGTGACAGGCTGCGAACCAGCGTGATCTTCAAGGCAGGCTCCAGAAGTAAGCGCGCTCAGTACGATAGTTCGCGCCGGGCTCATTGAAATAGCATTGGTCGTAGCACGCACTGCCATTGAACAGCGTCGCGTGTCCTTCGGCATCTGACCAACCGGACACCTCAAACAAGATCAGCCCCTTCTTTCCTGCGAGAGTGCCCCACCAGACGGCTGATACTTCACGATTTCCGCCTTACCCCACCGGCTTTCCAGAAAAGAAATCAGATTCTTGACGCGGTAGAAGTATGACTTCTTATCGGAGCCGGATACGGTTTGTCCCGGCATGTGAGGTATTGACATCCCCGCCTGGTTCAAAATGTAGCTCAACCGCATCGCACATGTATTTTTCCAGCGCACCTTGGGATCGGCGCTGTTGATATTGGTCGCGACTTTTCCACCAATTACTTGACCCACCTTGGCGGCAGAATTGGCGGGGTCATAGATGCGCTGGGATGCTATCCATGCTTGGGCGAAGGTAGGCCGTGCCATGCCTCTTCCTTAGGTTTTGTTGCCTTGCGTTTGAGCATGATTGCCGACGGAAAGGGTACAGATATAGCTTCCCTTTGGCATTAGGCGTCGTCTGAAATGCCGGACCCGCCGGCGGGACATTCTTGCTGAATGCCTGCAAGGCGAAAGGAGCATCATGGCCGCGTATGTCGAGAGGGAAGATCGTGCGCTCTATGTCGACGTCTGATCTAGCCATGGCGATGCTGGCCAGCCGGGCATTGTTGATTGTCTACCTGCGCGGGGGGAAATTCGGCGCTATGAGCTGATGTCTTGCGCGCGCGATGTGCTCGTTCGGCCCGTGGCGTCGTGTTCCGCGCCTGAATCCGTCGTGCTTCCGAGTCGAAGATTCGGATTGTTCTTATTGTTATTGGGCATTGGCTCTCCTAGGATAAATCCGGAATTCTGCGGGCCACGCCCGAATTTCGTCGCCGTTCACCCTCGCGTACCCCGCCCGCCTATCAACCGACAAATACTGCGCGCTTCCCGAGACAGGTGCGCGTTGATGTTCTTCAAGGACGCATGCGCATGCAATGGTTTTTCATGCTGGTTGGATCGGTCTTGGGTTTGATCCTCGATCAGTCGCCAGCCGCCGCTTTGCTCGGAGCCTTGTTAGGCCTGATAGTCTGGCAAACGATCGCGTTGAAGGGCCTGACGCAGCAGTATGAACGGTTGCAGAACGAGTTCTCGGATTTTGCCCAGCGCCTGGGACCCGGCGCGGTAACAACGCATCCATCACCACGACATACAGAGTCCGAGATAGCGCTTGCAAAAGCGCGGTCCACGCATGCCGTCCGTGCTACGGCGCCAGCAGGGGGGGATGAGAGTTCGATCAAGGCCACTCAGAAGCCGGCGATCAAACCATCCGTGGCAATCCTAGAGCGGAATATTCAGTCGCCAGTTCTAGCTGCGCCGGCGATGGCAGACGCAGACGCGATGCCGGCCACTGTGGTGGCTTCGCCCCTCACGCCGTCTCCGCGGCAGGTGGCGGAGCAGTCTGAGACGCCAGGGCCTTCTTTGCTGGATCAGGGTTTTGAGATAGCCAAGTCGTGGCTGCTAGGCGGCAATACGGTGCTGCGGACAGGGGTGGTGCTGCTGTTCATCGGCCTGGCTTTTCTGTTGCGCTACGCCTCCGAGCAAGTCGTGGTGGCTATCGAGCTGCGATATGCCGGGGTAGCGTTGGCCGGTATCGTACTGTTGGGAATTGGTTGGCGGGCGCGGCTGCGAAAAGCCGCTTATGGTTTGATCTTGCAGGGCGCTGGCATCGCGGTGCTGTATCTGACGGCATTCGCTGCAATGCGCCTGCATCCCTTGATTTCGCCCGCTGCCGCGTTCGCGTTGCTGATCGCGGTAACGCTTTGTCTGGCGGCTCTTGCCATTGTGCAGAACGCGATGAGTTTGGCCGTGGTCGCCGTGCTCGGCGGTTTTGCCGCGCCCATCCTGACCTCCAGCGGCAGTGGCAACCACGTGGCGCTGTTCAGTTATTTCGCCTTGCTCAACGCCTGCATCTTTGCGATTGCCTGGTTTCAGGCCTGGCGGCAGCTCAATCTGGTTGGTTTTATTGGAACATTCGGCATCGGTCTCGCCTGGGGCCTTAGGTCGTATACGCCAGAGTTGTTCATCAGCACAGAGCCTTTCCTGCTGTTGTTTTTTCTTATGTATGTGGGCATCGGCTTGCTCTTTGCCCGCCGCAAATTGCGCGATGCGGCCAAGGCGCCGCAAGAGCGCGGGGTCCAGTTGCGATGGTCGGTGCAACAGGCTGATTACGTCGACGCCAGTGTGTTGTTCGGTCCGCCGCTGGCAGGCTTTGGCTTGCAATGCGCGGTGGTGGGGCATCTTGAATTTGGCATGGCCTTCAGTGCCTTGGCGCTGGGTCTGTTTTATCTTGCGCTGGGATGGGTGCTGCGGCGGCGTGCAACAGCCGATCGCACTTGCCTGCTGGTGGAAATTTGTTTGGCACTGGGCGTCGTTTTCAGCACGCTGTCGATTCCGTTGGCGCTTGATGCTCGCTGGACCTCGGCCGCGTGGGCGGTGGAAGGCGCTGCATTCTATTGGCTCGCGCTCAAGCAAGGGCGGAGATTGGCGCGTATGTTCGCCTTGTTGCTGCAAGGTGGCGCTGCTGCGGCGTTTCTGGTGGATATCCAGCTCGCGCAGGAACGCTTGCTGGATGGGTCGCCGCTGGGAGCGCTGATGTTGGGGGCTGCGCTTATGTTCAGTCTGGCTCAACTGCGGCGCGCCGATACAAAACAGTTGTGGGCCTGGGAGACATCCTTGCAGCCGATGTTCGGCTGCGCGGCATTGTTTTTTCTCTATTTGATCGCGCCGCTGTGCTTTGGCGTGAATGCCACCGCGATCATCTGGGCTTTTGCCGGATTGGCCACGCTACACGCAGGTTTGCGATTGGGCGAGCGCAGTTTCCTCGGTTGCGCATTTGTCATCCAATTGCTGGGCGGCACCCTGTTTGCCACGTCACCTATTGGGTTGATGTCGAGCGACGCTTTGCGTCCGCTGGCTCATAGCGGCTTTTGGACCCCCGCGATGTTGGCGCTCGCAGGATTGGCTGGGGCTTGGTGTCTGCATCGTGGCAGCAAGAAACAACAGCAAATGACGAATGGCAGCATAGGGTTGCAATCGATGTCGCGGGTATTGCTGGTTTGGGGCGCTGGCTGGTGGGCGCTGACGGCGTGGTGCGAGGCGAACCAGTTCTTGCCCTACGGTCTGCGGGAACATGCGCTGATCGGATTGGCCTCGCTTAGCGTACTGTGGTGCGCTTGGCTGGCGCGCCGCGAGCAATGGTGCGACATGACGCTGTTCTGCCTGTTGCTGACGCCTGTGGCGGCGCTGGCGCCATTGAACCTATGGCGTTCTGACTATCAGCCATTGGCGAATCTGGGCTGGCTGGCTTGGCTGATGTGGCTGGGCACGCATCTGCTGACATTGCGGGGTTTGGCCCATCTGGCGCCGGTGCGGGCGCTGGGTGCCTCGCATATTCTGGGTTGTTGGCTGCTGCTCGCGGTGTTGGCGCTAGAGGCGCGCTACCTGGTGATGCTGCTGGGGGAACAGCACACCGTGTGGCAGTGGCTGGGGTGGGCGGTAGTGCCGTGCGCGTTCTTGCTGCTGATGAGTTGGGGAAGGCGCATTCCCTGGCCACTTGATGCCTTTTCGCGGGAATACAGGGTTGTCGCCGCGCTGCCAGTCGCATTGGCGCTGTTGGCGTGGTTTTGGCTGGCCAATTTATTAAGTAGCGGCGCAGCGAATCCATTGCCTTATGTGCCCCTGTTCAATCCGCTGGAGCTGGGCCTGTTGACCGCGCTGTTCGTTCTGTATCGCTGGAGCGATCGGATGCTGCCATCCTCGTTCAACCATGCCGAAGCGCTGCGTTTGCTACGCCTAGCTGTGCTGGGCGCGTCTCTGTTCGCAATGCTGACATTGATGGTTTGCCGCGTGGCTCATCATTTCTTCGGCGTGTTTTTCGAGGTCCACGCGTTATACCGCTCACTGCTGGTGCAGGCGGGCCTGTCGCTGCTTTGGACGCTTTGCGCGTTGGTCCTGACAATTCTGGGAAGCAGGCTAAGACGCCGAGACCTGTGGATGGCGGGCGCGGGACTGGTCGCAGTGGTGGTCGTAAAACTGTTCTTCATCGAACTGGGCAATAGCGGCAGCCTGGAGAGGATCATTTCGTTTATTGGGGTGGGCGTTCTGCTGCTGTTGGTCGGCTATTTTTCGCCTTTGCCGCCGCGTCACAAAGAGGTCGAGTTAGATCCCGAAAGCGTCCTCGGCGAGGCTGCATAAGCACGGAATCTATCCAATTCTGTCGAATATCGATGCTCGATTTAAGCCCGCCAAACATGGATTTCACCAAAAATGAGACGAATCCTATCAATTTCCATCAGATCTTCGGTCGGGTCTCGTTGAGCTGGCGTGCTGTCACGGATAGGCTTACCTAAATTCTTATAAAACTGTGTCAGTGGGTAGTTGAGGCGTTGCCGTAACCCTTCGTTGGGGGCCGAAATTGGAACCCGTCGATGTTCACAGCGTGCGATATCAGGGTGTGCGCGCTGTGGGACCGGTTCACTGCTCGCTGACAAAATAATGTGGAGATGACGTGGTTGGTTTCATTCGAGTAGTACTGGCAGACGCACACCCGGTCTGCGTCAAAGGGGTGCAAGTTGAGCTATCGATGGACGGCGTGGCGAGAGTCGTGGGCAGCGCCTTTGACTCGACGCAGCTGTTCGATGTGTTGGAGCATCACGAGTGTGATGTGCTTGTGAGCGACTACGCGCTACCAGGCACTGACTTCGGTGATGGTCTGAGCATGTTCGAACACATACAGCAGCGCTATCCTGCTCTAGGGCTGGTGGTGTTGACGTCAATCGACAATCCCATGGCATTGCGGGCGTTGGAGTTGCGGGGCGTTCGCGCAATCGTCAGCAAGCGCGACTTGCCCGAACACTTGCGTCAGGCTTTGCGCGCCGCATCTCGGGGAGGCGCTTACCGGTCTCCCCGGATCAGGGAAGCGTTAGGTGGCGGCGCCGGTTCCGCTTGCGCCACACCGCCCGTTGCGCTGACCGGACGCGAAGTGGAAGTCGTTCGCCTGTTTGCGTCGGGATATTCGCTGGGTGAGATTGCTGAAAAATTCAGGCGCAGCAAGAAGGCCATTAGCGCTCAAAAGCGTGCGGCCATGCGCAAGTTGAATGTGCGCAATGATATGGATCTACTCAGCTACGGTCTTCAGAATGGTCTAGCTGCTTGATGTTCGACAGTGCCTGTATCCGATTGATGTTCCAGGCATCTTGAATGGCGGGCGCATGCAATGCGCCCGCCATTTTTCATATCACGCTTTAGTGGTGGAACCCGCCTGACTCGTCTTGTTGACCCTGCACCGACACCGGATGCGACGCAAAATAATCCAGGCTGCGGCGGAAGTCCTCGATCAACAAGGCCCCCATGTCGCGGCTTACGCCATGTCGAACCAGAATGCGCTGGATGACAAGATCCTGGCGGTTTGCGGGCATTGAGTACGCCGGCACTTGCCAGCCACGCGAACGCAGGCGGTCAGCCAGGTCATAGAGGTTGAAGCCTGGGTTCTTTTGGCCCTCTTTCAACTTCCAGCACAGTGCGGGAATGCCTTTGTTGGGGTCTCCGTCGAAGAGGATTTCGAAGGGTCCGAGTTTTTCAATTTCTTGAGCCAAATAACGAGCCGTGTCGTAGCAAGCGGTTTGGACCTGGCGATAGCCCTCCTTGCCGAGGCGCAAAAAGTTGTAGTACTGCGCCACGATCTGGCCGCCAGGACGCGAAAAATTCAACGCAAATGTGGGCATGTTGCCGCCCAGGTAATTGACGTTGAAAATCAGTTCTTCTGGCAGGTGCGCGGCATCGCGCCAAATGATCCAACCCACGCCCAATGGCGCCAGGCCGAACTTATGGCCTGATGTATTGATGGACACCACGCGCGGCAGACGGAAGTCCCATTGCAAGTCGGGTGCGCAGAAGGGGGCAAGGAAGCCGCCGCTTGCGCCATCCACGTGAATTGGCACGTCCAGTCCGGTGTCTTTCGCTAGCTTGTCCAGCGCGTCATGCACCGCCTTGACGGGTTCATATTCGCAGGTGAAGGTTACGCCCAGCGTCGGCACGACGCCTATGGTGTTTTCATCGACCCGCTTGATGACCTCGGCAGGGTCCATGATGAGACGCCCATTCTCCATGGGAATCTCGCGCAGTTCCACATCGAAATAACGCGCGAACTTGTGCCAGCAAATCTGGACGGGACCGCAGATCATGTTGGGTTTGTCGGTGGGCAAGCCAGCTGCCTGGCGCTTTTTGCGCCATGCCCATTTCAGCGCCAGTCCACCCAGCATGGCGGCTTCCGAAGAACCGGTGGTCGAGCAACCCAAGGTGTTCGCGGCATCCGGCGAATGCCACAGGTCTGCCAGCATGTGGACGCAGCGCGCCTCGATTTCTGCGGTCTGGGGATACTCGTCCTTGTCGATCATATTTTTATCGATCGACTCGTCCATCAACTTATGCACTTCTTCGTCCACCCAGGTCTGGCAGAAGGTGGCCAGATTCTGCCGCGAGTTGCCGTCCAGCATGAGCTCATCATGGACGACCTGATACGCGTGACGAGGGGCGTGCTCTTGCGTCGGAAACTTGTACTTGGGCATGGCCACCGAAAGATCGGTGGATGCGTAGACATCATCAAAGAGATGATGACGTACAGCGTTTTTGGCGTGCAGTGGCATAACTATCCTTCATGATCCGTCGGACAAACACGAGCTGCTGTCCAGCTTAGAGGGGCGGGAGGCACTGGCATGGGAACGGCTGTTCCTTGGCCAGTGCCGTCCAGTCCGGCAAGGAGCGGGGACGCGCCTTACTTCTTGGCCTTGGCCCAGGTTTGCACCAGCGCGTCGCGCAACGCAATCTTGGGATTTTCCTTGCAGTAAGTCAGTACTGCCGGCTTGATCTTGGTGATGCCTTCGACATCCAGCACGGCCTCTTCGGGCTTGCCCTGACGGTTGATGGCTTCAGCGAAACCCAGCGCGGTGGGCTGGGTCGTTTCATCAACCTCCAGATAGTCGCTGCAAAGCCACAAGGCCACGGGCTTTTTCGTGTCGGCGTGGGCCAGTCCGGAAACGGCGGCCAAACCCACGATGCCAAGTGCGCAAAGTGCTCTCTTCATTTGCATTTCTCCGATCTGTTGAATCAGCTACGCTCCAGGACAGAAAGCACTGACACGGATGGAGCTGTTCGCGTGTCAGGCCAAACGGCACAATCTCACATGCTCAAGCGGCGTAAAGGTTGTAGTCCATGGCTTTCGCCACTGCGGCCACCATCAGTTGGCCGCGCACGCTATTGCCAACCGGATCAAGGGGCGGCGAAAACGCAGCAATGCCCATCACGCCAGGAACCACGCACAAAATGCCGCCGCCCACACCACTTTTTGCTGGCAGCCCCACCGTGTAAGCCCAGTCGCCGGAGCTGCCATACATGCCTTCCATGGTCATCTCAGCCAGCACATACCGCGTATGCCCTTCATGCAGGACTTTGTCTTTCGTAATGGGGTTGATGCCCTTGCCGGCAAGCGTGGCCCCCATGGTTGCCAGCTGTGTGGTGGTAATCAGGGTGGAACATTGCCGCGTATAAACATCGCAGGCCTCCATCGGATCGCAATACATGGCGTCGGCGGAATACAGCAACCAGGCGATCGCGCGGTTGTGTGCGTTGGTTGTCTGTTCTGATTGATTGACGTCGTTGGATAGCTCAATTTTCGCGCCCGCCAGCGCGGATTGCATAGCCAGAATCCGCTGCCAACGTTCTTCGACTGAATTTGCCTGCACCAGACTGACTGTGGACATTGCGCCAGCGTTGACCAAGGGGGATAGAGGTTTGCCGTTGTGCAATTCCAGCGCGATGACGGAATTGAAAGGCAGACCGGTCGGGTCGGCGCCGACCTTTTCCTGTACAGCATCGGCGCCGACATCATCCAGTGCCAAAGCCAGCGTGCACGCTTTGGATATCGATTCGATGGCAAACTGAAAATCCGAATCGCCGGCGGCGATGATGTCGCCATTTACCGTCACCGCTGCTACTGCGGACAAGGTCGACGGGACGTTGGCCAGATAGGGGATATAGCTGGCGTTTTCGCCGCCCGCCGCGGTGTGGTGCTGGTCGTACGCAGTTTGCACGGCGTGCCTGAGCATCGCGAGATCTATTGCCATGGGAAGCTCCAGAAACGAGGGGATTCGATGTGTTGAATCCCCCGTGGCATGCATCAGGATTTAGAAATGGGAGGCAGGCTCGTTTTACCCAGTCCTGATGACAGGCCCGCAGGTTGCGCGCTCAAGGCCGGGTCCCCTACACCGGTTTGCCAAGTGAATGGCGCAAAGTCGCTGTTCTCCGCCCGCCACGAAGGTTTTCTGACCATGTAGATCAAAAATGGCAGGATGCAAAAGAACAGCGTCAGCGCCACGAGTATGCCGACATACATCGTCGGGCTGCCCACTGAAATCTGGCTGGGGGGGATGAAACTGAACACAAAGGCCAGTAGCGATCCTATGAAGCCCGCGCCTCCAATAATCCACATCCCAAAGTTGCCGCCAGGAATACGGTAGGGGCGGGCGCGCGTCGGCTGGCTGTGCCGCAGGTAGAGAGCCGCGGCGAACATCAGCAAATACATGACCAGGTACAGAATCACGGTCAGTTGGCTAAGCATCTGGTAGACCGCTTGCACGGACGGCAGCACCACGAAAAGTACGGCAAGCAGACTGACCAGCGTGGCCTGTAGCAACAGGATGTGCGTGGCCATGCCATGCGCATTCGTGTGTTGCCACCAACGGGGCAGGTAGCCCGCTTTGGCGACAACGAGCAACCCCGATGAGGGGCCAGCAACCCACGTTACGACGCCTGCCAATACGCCGATGGCCAACGCGACTGCGGTGACCGGACCCAGCCATTCAAGTCCTGCCCACTTGAACATATCGTCGTAGGCAACCAGCAGACTTTGGGTCAGGTTGATGTCGGCCTGCGGGATCACAAATGCAATGGCCAGCGTGCCAAGTACAAATATCAGCACTGTGCCTAACGCCGACAGCATGATGGCGATGGGGTAATTGCGCTTCGGGTTGTCGACTTCGGTGACGTGGATGGCGTTCATCTCCATCCCCGCGTAGAACAGGAAGATGCTTGCGGCCAACACCACGTTGTCAAAATTGGTGAAGTCGGGCACGACCTGATCCCAGGACAATTGAATCTGCGGCGTGTTGCCCGCGAACAGATAGGAAAAGCCCAGAACAATCAGAATCGTGGCCGGAATAATGGTGCCGATGATTCCACCCCATTTGGAAACCTTTGCAAAGGTCTCCACGCCGCGGAACGCAATGAAGGTCGCTAACCAGTAGACCGCAAGGACGATGGCCAGGATAAAGAATTTGTTGGCTGAAAGCGCCTCGTCCCAGCGTTGATCCGGTCCAATAAAAGCCAGTGACACTGCGGCAAACGTGAGCGCCGTGGGAAACCACACCGTCACTTCTATCCAGAGCATGAACATGGCCAAAAATGCGAGTTTTGGCCCGAAGGCTTCTCCCACCCACCGGAAAATTCCGCCCTTTTCCGACCAGCCTGTAGCCAGTTCGGCGGCGACCAGGGATACAGGGATGAGGAAAAATACCGCAGCAAACAGATAGTAGAAAACGGAACTCAGACCGTATTCGGCTTCAGCGGGAAGGCCTCTGAGGCTGACCACCGCGACGATATTCATAATCGCCACAGTACCGATGCCAAGCTTTTTTGACGTTGCCAGGGGTGGCGTGTTGCGAGTGTGCGTATCAGACATGGATCACCGTAATTAGGTAGGCACTAAGCCTGTCAAACGGAAAGTCAACGAATTACACAAAACACACTGACCTGCTGGCGATGCGCCGCAGCTCAACATTCAAAAGTAGGAGATGTATCGGTCAGCTCGCTTGTAGGCTGCCGTCGTTCGCAAGCCGAAGGAAGTAGGACATTTGGATCAGTCCTGTTCGGCATGTAAGTGAGGATGTCTAATCTTAGGAAGAATAATTCTCAGACGGCCGATATTGTTTAGTAATTCTTAGCCGCTAAAGCTATCGAAAGTTATCGGTTCAGTATGAAATGTGAAACGATTGGATATGTTTCTCCGCTCTGAAATATATTGATATATTTCAACAGATATCTGCACTGAGCCGTATTTGGATTTAATCCCGTGAATGGCCTTTATTGCGCGACTTGCGTTTGATTTGCACACCATCGAGCTGCGTGGCGCGGCGTGCGTCCAGCGTTGGCCGTAGCACTTCCAGAAAATGCCGAGTCGACACCGATGGCCGGGCGCGGCTGCGCTGTATCAGCGAGATCTGGTGCACGGTGGGCGATACCCCAGCGATTGCGATTGTGTGCATGCCCCATTGTTCGGCGATGGCCGCCGCGTAGCCTGGCACGATCAACAAGCCAGCGCCGCAGCGCACCAAGCCGAGAGCAGCCGTTAGCGTTCCGGCCTCGATGGCGCTGGGCAAGGTCACGCCGCGATGAGCCAGAATCAGGTCCAAGCTGCGTCGGACACTGTAGAAGTTGCGCAGCGAAATGTGGTTCCACGCGGCCAGTTCGTCCAGCGCGACCGAGGCGCGGCGGATCAGCGGGTGGCCGGGGTTGACCACCACATACATGCCATCTTCCAGCACCACTTCGCTCTGAATGCCGGGAATGCGCATATCGATTGCGCCCAAACCAAAATCAACCGTGCCTGCCCGAACACTTTCCACGGTGTCATCAGTGGATAACTCGTGCAGCTCGAATTGAATGCCAGGGTGCCGCGTCCGATAGTCCGCGATGACCTGGGCGAGCAGGCCGTAAATCATCAGGGGTGACGCTGCGATGCTGACCTTGCCACGGTCTAGCGAGATCAGTTCCTCGACGCTGCGTGTCGCCGTTTGCATGGTGGCAACCACGTCTACGGCGAAGGCATGGAATTCACGCGCGGCGTCGTTGGGAGTGACGCGGCGCGTGGTTCGGTCAAACAGCACCAGGTTCAGTTGCGATTCCAGCTCGGCGATCATTTTGCTGGCCGCCGACTGCGTCACATGAAGTCTCGCGGCGGCCGCTGTAAAGCTGCCGGTTTCAAACAGTTCGAGGAATATGCGCAGTTGCCGGAAAGAGATATTCATTCCACTATGGACTGAGTGAAGTCTAAGAATTCCATTGTCTCATCAATAGGGCCAAACCTATGATCCCTCGCATCTATCCAGCGAGGCTTCCATGCAGACCCAGACTCCGCAATGCCATATTGAACGACGCGCCGAAGGCGTAGTCGCTATCACCTTTGACAACGGCCGCTTGAACTTGCTGACCTCAGAGGCCGCAGCGATCTACACGGCAACGCTGCGCGATCTTGCTCGTGATGACAGCATCCGGCTGTTGATCGTGCAGGGCGGCGCCGCTGCGTTCCTGGGCGGCGCTGACATCAAGTTCTTGAAGGATGCTGGCAAGGCTGACATTGATGCCTACATACGCGGCGTCTACGCGCTGTGCGAGCAACTGCGCGATCTGCCATTTCCAACCATGTCGATCATCTCTGGCTACTGCCTGGGAGCTGGCATGGAAGTGGCCGCTGTTTGCGACATCAAGGTCGCAAGCGGGGATGCGAAGTTTGGGATGCCGGAAGTGAAGCTGGGTGTGCCGTCGGTGATCCATGGCGCCATGCTGCCAGGCATGATCGGCTGGACTCGCACCCGAGACCTGCTACTGAGCGGCCGCATGATAGGCGCGCAGCAGGCGTGCGACTGGGGATTGATTTCGGACGTGGCGGGCGAGGGCGGGCTCGCGCAATGCGCAGCGGCCTGGCAGAAAGAGCTGCTGGAAGGCGGCCCGCACGCGATGCGTATTCAGAAAAAGCTGATTCGCGATTGGGAACGCTTGCCGCTGGCGGAAGCAATATCGATCGGCATAGACGCCTTGGTGTCGGCGTACGAGACCGACGAACCCAAACGGTACATGGAAGCCTTTCTGCTGCACCGCAAGCGCGCCTGACGCCCAGCCGCCAAAGAGGAGACAAAAAAATGAATCAGAAATTACGCATTAAAAATTGGGTGGCAGGCGCATGCGCCGTGTTCATTACCGCAATGACGCACGCTGCGGACTATCCTTCCCAGCCCATCACCCTGGTTGTGCCGTTCGCCGCGGGCGGCATGACGGATGTGCTGGCGCGGCAATTGGCCAAGACGCTGCAAGGTGAATTCAAGCAGCCAGTGGTCGTCGACAACCGCACGGGCGCGGGTGGCGTTATTGGCGCTGAGAAGGTGGCGCGCGCAACGGGTGATGGATACACGCTGCTGGTCACGACAACCGCGCATGTCGTGAATCCTGCCGTCACCAAGCAGCTGCCCTACGATACCGAAAAGGATTTCACCCCAATTGCGATGTTGGCGCGTACGCCTAACGTGTTGGTCGTGAACCCCACGGTACCGGCGGCGAATCTCCAGGAGCTGCTGGCCTACGCCCGGCGTTCGGGCAGCCTGAGCTATGGCTCATCCGGCGTGGGCGGCACGACTCATCTGTCGGGCGAACTGCTGGCCAGCCGTAGCGGCGCCCCGCTATTGCATGTGCCCTACAAGGGCACGGCGCTGGCGTTGAACGATCTGTTGGGTGGACAGATTCAGGCGTCGTTCGTGGATGCGTTGACCGCCATCAAGTATGTGCAGAGCGGCAAGCTGCGCGCCATCGCTGTGTCCACGCGCGACCGCAATCCCATG
Organism: Achromobacter seleniivolatilans; assembly: GCF_030864005.1. NCBI lineage: Bacteria > Pseudomonadati > Pseudomonadota > Betaproteobacteria > Burkholderiales > Alcaligenaceae > Achromobacter > Achromobacter seleniivolatilans. Next base: position 4,118,979 of record NZ_CP132976.1, on the reverse strand, counting down.
CTGCCCGCTGTGCCCACGGTGGCCGAGCAAGGCGTGGACGGCTACGAAACAGAAATCTGGATCGGCTTTTATGCGCCTGCCGGCACGCCGCCTGCGCTGATCGACCGGTTGAACTCGCTTGCGCGAACATCGATGCACGAGCCGGTCTTTGTCAAACTGCTTGCCGAACAGGGCACGACACCGGGCGAGCTGGATGCGCCCCGCTTTCGGGAGTATGTGAGCGCCGAGATTCGCAAGTGGGGCGATATCGTGCGTGACGCGCACATCGTGGTGCAGTGACAAGGAGAGGGTGATATGAGCCAACTTCCCTTGAGCGGCGTGCGGGTACTGGACCTGACGAGCGTCATCATGGGCCCCTACGCCACGCAGATGCTGGCGGAGTATGGCGCCGATGTGATCAAGCTGGAATCACCCGAAGGCGACATCATGCGCGAGATGGGACCTGCGCGCGAAGCTGGCATGGGTCCGGTATTTTTGAACCTGAATCGCGGCAAACGCAGTCTGTGCCTGGACCTGAAGGTGAATGCGTCCTTCGGCATTCTTCGCAGCGCCGTGGAATCCGCAGATGTATTCATTACCAATATGCGAGGCAGGGCTTTACAAAAGCTCGGCCTGGATTGGGCCACGTTACGTGCTTACAACCCGAGGCTTCTATACGTGTTTTTGTCGGGCTTTGCCGAAGATGGGCCGGATGCGGGACGCCCTGCCTACGATGATCTGATCCAAGGCATGGTGGCGCTGCCCGATCTTGTGGCGCGTGCCGGTGGGGGCGAACCCCACTACCTGCCTTTGAATCTTGCGGACAAAACGATGGGTCTGTTTGCGGCGCAAACGGTGTTGGCAGCGCTATTGCAGCGGGGCCGCGACGGCGCCGGGCAATACATCGAGCTGCCGATGTACGAGACGATGGCGTCGTTTGTGTTGGCTGACCACCTGGGCGCGGCTACGTTTGAACCTGCGCTGGCAGCGCCCGGTAACCCGCGTCTGCTGTCGCGCTATCGCCGCCCGTACAAGACATTGGATGGCTGGATCAGCACCATTGTTTATACCGACCGGCATTGGGAAGACTTTCTGCGTTTGGCGGGAGCCGGGCACTTGTGGGATGAAGATCCGCGCTTTCGCAGCATGGCAAGCCGCACACGCCATATCGACGAGGTATATGCCTTTGTCGACGAACAGATGGCCCGGCAGACGACCGCGACCTGGCTGCAATTGCTCAATGGCGCCGATATTCCTGCGGCCCAAGCTCAGGATTTGGAGACGTTGATCGATCGTTTGGAAGCGCCGGCCCATGGCGTGGTTCAGCGCTATCAGGACGACAACGGCAACTGGTATCGCGGCATGGTTCCCACGGCGCGCTGGTCCGCCACGCCGCTACAGGCAGGGAGCATGGCCCCTCGTCTGGGACAGCACACCGAAGAAATTCTGCGCGAGCTGAATGAACTCGCGAATCGGCAGGGCAGCCAGGGCCTCGCGTCTGGCTAGTGGGTTTGATTTACTCTCTGGATTGCTGACTATCATTTTTCTCTGCTGATGCGGCCACGGACGGCGGCGTCAGCAGATCATTCCGGAGAGACCCCATGGCCAAGATCCATATCGATTTCGTGTCCGATGTTGCGTGCCCGTGGTGCGCAGTGGGACTGGGCGGTTTGCTGGAAGCCATGCGCCGGCTTGATAGCGAAGTCGACGTCGAGCTGCATTTCCGGCCGTTCGAACTGAACCCCGACATGCCTGGTGGCGGGCAGAACACCATCGAGCGTTTGATGGCCAAGTACGGCTACGACCGGGAACAGGTGCAGGCGAATCGCAAGGTGATCAGCGAGCGCGCCGCCGCGGTCGGTATGCCCATGCGCATGGCCGAGGACAATCGTTCATTCAATACGTTTGATGCGCATCGGCTGATTCATTGGGCTGGCCTGCAGGGCCAGACGCAGCAGATCGCAATGAAGAAAAGTCTGTTGGATATGTATCACCATCAGAATCGCGACACCAGCGATGCAGAGGTATTGGCGCAGGCGGCGCGCGACGCTGGCCTGGACGAGTCTGCCGCGCGCGAAGTGCTGGCGTCCAACCGCTACGCCGATGACGTACGCGCCGAAGAAGACGCCTGGCGCAACCGGGGAATTACGTCGGTGCCGTCAGTCATTCTTAACGGCCAGTATCTGGTGTCAGGCGGCCAGCCGCCCGAAGCTTTCGAGCAGGCGTTGCGCCAGGTCGCGCAGGAAAGCTAGCGCGACCGGCGCTGCCGCGTTATCCGCGCACGATCGCGGCGACGTCCAGCACGTACATCTGCCGCTCGTCTTCGTGTACGGAATCGATACATACCTGCATGCCGTCGCGGCTCCAGCGCGGATGCAGGTCACAACGGTTTTCTTTGGACAGGCCAGGGTCGGCGTAGAAGCTGCCCAGATCGTGGCGCTGGCCGGTCTGCATGTCGTAGATGAACAAAATACGTTCATGGGTGACGTCGTCAGGGTAGGTGTCACTTAACAGCCATCGCGAGTCGGCGGGTGAGAAGCTCATATGCCCGTTTTCGGTCAGGATGCCATCGCCCACGACCTGCACCTGTCCGTCCGGCGCATCTTCATACAGGTGGTAGTGAATGCTGCCAGCGTGCGGCCCCCAGACGATGATGGAGTGGTCGTCGCGCCAGAGCGGGTGCGAAATCTGGTATTCCGATTTTTCGTAGTCGAAGGTACCGACGGCGTTGGGGTCGAAGTCGTCGGCCAGCTGCGGCAGGGGATGGTCAGAGCATTCCAGCAGCCGCATGTCGCTGCCATCGGCATTCATGGTGATCAGGCGATGCAGAAAACATGTCTCGTCTTTGACTCGCTCGGTCCAGCGGTGCAGGAACAGGATGCGGGACGAAGACGGGTTCACTTCTATGTGGCTGACCCAGTGGATGGCGCGTTCCATCGAGGCGCGAGGATGGAAGTTGCGCAGGTCTGCATAGCTGACCAGCATGCGGTGCGCGCCGGTATCCAGATCCAGCGAATGGATGCCGTCGTCGGCGGGTGCGTTGGTGACAGTGGGGGCGACCGTGTCGCTGTAGCCGATCGTCTGGTGCGTGATGTATAGCCGGCGGTAGTCCACGCATAGCGCGTATCGGCCGTTGGGCGCGGCGACGTAGATGGGCAGCGGGAGATAGCGTGTTTGGCCTGTGGCGATGTCGTGAATCGCCGAGCGCAGGCCGGGGTAAAAACCGCTGTCGTCGTCGTTGCGGCAGTTGTAGATCATCTGCGGCGACGCCGCGCCGTCCAACCACTGTAGTTGACAGCCCATCTGCCAGTTCCATGCGGTAGTGCTGCCCACTGCGTAATAGCGGTCGCCGTCCTGGCTGTCGAAATATCCCACCTCGGCCCGCAATTCAGGCGTCAGTACCGCGTCCATCATGGGCGTGCGGTTACCCAAAATGTATCGGCCATCACGATGCCAGACGGTCTTGTTGTAGTAGCCGAAGAAATGATGGTGCGGGCGCGCGCCCAAACGGCGGCACGGAACGGGCGTGGCGATCAAACGATTCATGGATGGCATTCTTGGGTGAGGCGGTGTTCAGGATAGAAATGCGGGCGGCGGCGGCATCAGCCGGCGGTGATGCGCTCGGTTTCGATGACCTTGTTCCAGCGGGCGCGCTCGCGCTCGACGAACTCGCGGGCTTCTGCCGGGCTATTGCCCACAGGCGTCATCCCCAGCTTTTCCAGCCCTGCGCGGAACGACGGATCGGCATAGACGCGCCGCAGATCGGCGCTGATCTTCTCGATCAGCGCATCGGGCACATCTTTGCTGGCCGCAAGTGTCGTCCAGGACGTGACCGTCAAGCCTGGCAATCCCGCTTCCGCAGCGGTGGGCACATCGGGCAATGCGGGTGAGCGGGTGGCGCCGGTGATGGCCAGGGCTTTGAGTTTGTTGGTCTGGATATAGCCAATGGTGGTGGGTACGTTTTCAAAGAGCAGTTCAATCTGCCCGCCGAGCAGATCGTTGGTGGCGGCGGAGCTGCCGCGATAAGGAATGTGAACGATCGGCGCTTGTGCGGCCATCTTGTAGAGCTCGCCCACCATATGCACGGACGAGCCGACTCCGGCGGAGCCAAAGTGCACGGTCTCGGGTTTGGCCTTGGCCAGTGCGGTCAGCTCGGCAAGCGTGTTGGCGCTCAACCCGGGCGTCGCGACGACGACGTGCGGCATTTCCGCCACGATGGTGATCAGTTTCAGGTCCTGGGCGGGCCGATAGTTCAGCGATTTGTACACGCCGTAAGTGGCATGTAGACCGATGGAACCCAGGAGCAAGGTGTAGCCGTCAGGACCCGAGTCCGCGACGAATTTGCCGCCGATATGCCCTCCGGCGCCCGGGCGGTTTTCCACGACCACGGATTGCCCGTACAGCTTGCCCAGGTGTTCCGCCAACAAGCGGCCTTGGATGTCCGAACTGCCCCCAGCCGTGAAAGGCACCACGATACGCAGCGGCCGGTCGGGGTAGTTGGCTTGTGCATGAGCGGCGAGCGGCAGCGCCGCGGATGTGAGCGCCAGGAACAGCGAGCGCAGGGCGCGGCGCCAGGAATGTGCAGTCATGATGGTATTTCCCCAATCGAAAGGATGTCGTCGCGGCCGCGTCTGATGGCGTCCTTGGAAAACCGAGTGTAGGAAAGGTCTGGTATTTGAAAAAATTCTTTTTTAGTCATAGCCTATGCAAGATTGCTATACCTTGAGACCTTATGAGCCGGCCACTGAACTTTCGCCAGATAGAAGCCTTTCGCGCGGTCATGCTGGCCGGTACCACCACGGGCGCCGCCCAAATGCTGCGCACAACCCAACCGTCCGTGAGCCGGCTGCTGGCGCAGGCCCAGCAGGCCTGCGGCGTGAAACTGTTCGATCTGGATCGGGGGCGTTTGCGTCCCACGCGTGAGGCGAAGGATCTGTTCGACACCGTCAAGCGCCATTTCGCAGGCCTGGAGCGTATTGAGGACCGCGTGGCGGCAATGCGGCGCAGCGGTAGCGGCGTGCTGAGGCTGGCCTGCACCCCGGCGCTGGGACTCGGCGTCATGCCTGCGGCGTTGGAAGAATTCCTGCAGCGCTACCCCGATGTACACATCAATATGCAGACCGTCGGCAGCCAATACCTGCGCGAAGGGCTGCTGCATGGCACCTACGATGTTGTGATCACCACAGCCGCGCTGGACGACGCGAACCTGTCGCTGCGTACGCTGCACGCGAGTTCAGCGGTGTGCGTCATGCGGCCCGACCACGCGCTGGCGCAACAGGAAGCCGTTGATGTCGGCGACTTGAATGCGCGCCGGCTGCTGGTGCTGAACGCTGATGACGACGTGCATCAGCAATTGCGCGGCGCGATGCTCGCCCAGGCGGTGCAGCCGCAGGGCGAAATCGAGACGACCTATTCGTCGACCATTTGTGCGCTTGCCGCAGCGGGTAACGGGGTGGGGGTGGTCAACGCGTACATCGCACGCGTGTTCGCGGGGCAGCTTGCCATCCGGCCTTTCACCCCGCAATTGCCGGTGAAGGTCAATATGGCGTATCCGGCGCAGATCGCGCCTTCCGTGGTGACAGAGGCGTTCGCCGATATTCTGGCCCGGTGCTTTGAGGCCTTCGGCGCGGGCGAGCCAGCAGAGCGCATCGCCGCAACGCCTGTGCAAAGTTGATCTGCCGCCAGCGGCTAGGGTTTAGCCCTTGCGGTTCTCGTACGACGTGTCCAGCACATCGTCTTCGGGGGTGATGACGCCGGGGTCGCCTGGTTCTTCTATGGCGCGGCCGCGCCTGGGCATGCCAGCGACCATCTTGCTCTGGTCTGGCATGGGCATGATGCCGGTGCCCTTGCGGGGATCGACGGCCTGGGGTTTTTCTTCGCTGGCGGGTTTCGTGGTGGGGGTGTCTGGGGCGGTTTTCAACATGTTGGCTGCTCCGCTTGCGGGCGTCCCAGGATGGCGACGCGCCTGGATTCAGCTTTTATCTTAGGCGCTTCGCGCGGACGCGAGGGCGACCCGGATGTCACGTTTGCAAGGGGCTGTTGCAGGGACAGAACCTTATAATCCGGTTCGTCCTGCGCATGCAGCCAGCCGGCACGCAGTTTTTCAGCTTTTTCTTTGTTTTCATACGCCTAACTTGACTGATTCTGTCGAACGCTCCGTCCATACCGAACTCGTCGCCGTCCTTGTCGCCGTTACCAACGGCGAGCCACGCGTGCTGACGACGGATGACGCACGCGCCTTGCCGGCAGGGCCGTTCGAGCTGTCGCACCGGTCCCTGCAGGCCGGTTTGCGGGCCTGGGTGGAAACGCAGACGCATCATCCGCTGGGTTATGTCGAACAGCTGTACACCTTTGCTGATGGCGACCGCTCCGACGAGTCAGGTGCACGGGTTATGTCGGTCAGCTATCTGGGGCTGACGCGAGAGGCGGGCGAGACCGGCGTGGCCCAAGTGGGCTGGCAAGACTGGTATCGCTACTTTCCGTGGGAAGACCGCCGCGCGGGCACCCCGGCGCTGGTCGAAGAACAGATCGTGCCGCAACTGGCCGCCTGGTGTGAAGACAGCGCTGACGCCGCAGTGCGCACGCGCCGCCATCAGCGCGCCGCCATCACGTTCGGTTTGGAAGGGGCCGCGTGGAACGAGGACATGGTGCTGCAGCGTTATGAGCTGCTGTTTGAGGCCGGTCTGGTGCCCGAAGCCGCTCGGCGCGGCGGTGGCAAGGCCGTGTTGCCTGGGGAGCCGATGCGTCACGACCATCGCCGCATCCTGGCCACGGGCATGGCGCGCTTGCGAGCCAAGATCAAGTACCGGGCCGTGGTGTTTGAGTTGATGCCGGCGCAGTTCACGTTGCTGCAACTGCAACTGGCCGTGGAAGCCCTGGCTGGCCGCGGGCTGCACAAGCAGAATTTCCGCCGGCTGATTGAACAGCAGGCGTTGGTCGAAGAGACGGGGGAAATGGCAACGGGCACAGCTGGCCGGCCTGCAAAACTATTCCGGTTTCGACGTGACGTGCTGCTGGAACGCGCCATCGCCGGCAGCAAGTTGCCGCTGTCTCGCGCGCTTTGATGCTTGACAATGATTATGCTCGTCTCTAGCATAAGTGGTGCGCAATGCTTGCGCGCCTTTTTTTAACTCACAAATACTCAAAATGAGCATTATTGCCGAAGCGCCCTCGACCGCCTCTCGCCTGGCTGTTCCCCCTTTGCCGGACGTCATGCTGGAGCCGCTGGTGCGCGCGGCCTTGCTGGAAGATCTGGGCCGCGCCGGCGATCTGACGACGGATGCCATCGTGCCCGCCGACGCGGTTGCAGAGACTCGGCTGGTTGCGCGTCAAGCAGGGGTGCTGGCCGGTTTGGATATGGCGCGCCTGGCATTTCGGGTGATGGACCCGGCCATTGAATTCGCGGTGTCGCAGCGCGATGGCAGCGATCTGCTGCCGGGCACCGAGATTGCGCGAATTCGCGGCAATGCACGGGCGATGCTCACGGCCGAGCGCGTGGCGCTGAACTTCCTGTGCCATTTGAGCGGCGTGGCAAGCGCCACGGCGTCAATCGCACGGGCTATTTCGGCCTATGGCGCTCGCGTTACCTGCACGCGCAAGACCATGCCGGGGCTGCGCGCCGTGCAGAAATATGCGGTGCGCGTCGGCGGCGGCAGCAATCATCGCTTCGGCCTGGATGACGCTGTGCTGATCAAGGACAACCATATCGCTTTGGCTGGTGACGTCGCGACGGCGGTGCAGCGCGCCCGGGCGGGCATTGGCCATATGGTCAAGATCGAATTGGAAGTGGATACCTTGGAGCAGCTGGAAGTGGCGCTGTCCCTGGGTGTGGATGTGGTGTTGCTGGACAACATGAGCCTGGACGATCTGCGCCGCGCGGTCGGTATGGCGCGCGGCCGGGCAATTACGGAAGCGTCGGGCCGGATCACGCCCGAGACGGCGGCAGAGGTCGCCGCTACTGGCGTCGATCAGATCGCAGTGGGTTGGCTGACGCATAGCGCCAAGGTGCTGGATATTGGCCTGGACGCCTGAGTCCCTACGCCGGTCCGCCCGGCTTCTGCCATCGCACGCGCTTTGAGCGCGGCAACGGCGCATACAAGTCCGCATCATGAAACGTTTGCTTCGATCGTCCCTTTCCCTGCTGGCGCTGTCTTTGGCGGCTTGCGGCAATTCGCCATCAGGCGAAGCGTCTGGCGACGCGGCCTATCCGTCCCATCCCATCACCATCGTCGTCACGTTTCCGCCTGGTGGTGGCACCGACCTGCTGGCGCGGCGCATAGGCGCCAGCCTGCAAGAACAACTGGGCCAGCCGGTAGTGGTGGAAAACCGGCCCGGCGCCAGCGGCAATATTGGCGCGCGCATCGTTGCGGAAGCGCCGCCCGATGGCTACACGCTGCTCATGGTGAACAGTTCGTTTGCGATCAATCCGGGCGTCTACCGCAACTTGGGATTCAGCCCCAAGCGGGATTTCGCGGCCGTTATCAACGTAGCCTTTGTACCGTCCGTATTCGTTGTGCCGGCCGCATCGCCGCTGCAAAAGCTGGATGATGCGCTGGCGGCGGCGCAGGCGGGCAAGCCACTGGCCTTTGCGTCTTGCGGCAATGGCACGCCGCAGCACTTGGCGGGCGAGATGTTGGCCCGCTCGACGGGCGCGATATTGCAGCATGTGCCGTACAAGGGCTGCGGCCCCGCGCTGACCGATGTGATGGCGGGGCAGGTGGCGATGGGGGTTGTGACGGCGTCCAGCGCTGGACCGCTGATCGCGGCGGGCAAACTGCGGGCGTTGGCCGTGACTTCACCTGCTCGCTCGCCGCTGTTGCCTGCCGTACCCACGGTGGCAGAGCTAGGCGTGCGCGGTTACGCGCTGGATCAGTGGCATGGCTTGTTGACGCCAGCGGCCACGCCACCGGCCGTGGTCGATAAGCTGAATGCCGCAGTGGCGAAGATCATGGCGCGTCAGGAGGTACAGGCCTCGTTGCGCGAACAGGGCTTCACGCCTGCCAGCAGCACGCCCCGTGAATTTCAGACCATGATTAACGCCGACATCGACCGCTACACCGCCCTGACCGAATCGATCGGGCTGCGTGCGGACTAAGTGTGGCTGTACGGGAGGCAGGGACCGTTTGGCCCCCGCCTTTACCTGATCAGGCGACGGCGGCTTTGGCGTGCTGTTCCAGCTGTTCTTTCAGGCCGGGCGCAAGCTTGAGCTGACGGGCCAGTTCGTCCAGATAAGCGCGTTCCATATAGCTTTCTTCGTCGACGACAAGCAGGCTGGCCAAATACATTTCGGCTGCCATTTCCGGTGTTTTTGCCGACTGCGCTACGGCGCTGGGGTCCAGCGGGCGCGACAGCTCGGTTTCAAGCCAGCGGCGGTCTTGGGCGTCTGTGGATAGTTTGGCCAGTTCGGTTTCCAGCAGTGCGCGCTCTTCGGGGCCAATATGGCCATCGGCCTTGGCCGCGCCGATCATGGCGGTCAGCACGGCGGAGCTGTGCAATTCGGCTTCGGGGGCGGGCAGGCGGTCCAGCGTCTGCGGCGGCGCGGCGGGTGCGCCAGCCTGGTTGCGCTGCCAGTCGCCATAGGCGCGATAGGCCAACGCGCCCAACGCGGCCATGCCGCCGTACATGGCAACCTTGCCGCCGATATTGCGGGCTTTCTTGCTGCCCATCAGCAAGCCCAGCGCCCCGGCGCCCAATGCGCCGCCGCCCAGGCCGGAAAGAAAGGACGAACCCTTGCCGCCGCCCGAAGACCCGCCGGTGGCGTTCTGGACGCGGCTGGTGGCGTCGGACAGCAGGCCTTGGCCGGACTGCAATAGTTGATCAAGAAGTTGTCTGGCGCTCATGTGGCCCCCTATGTCTGTGCGTGAATTACGGATTGGGATATCTGACTGACAGAGCCGAAAAAAGTTCAGCTTACAGTCAGCATTAGGAAGGGGCCGCGGGTGCTACAACGTCGAATGGGGCGCCCGCGCCGGACGCCCATCTCCCGGAGATACGATTCATGAGCATCCGCGTCCGCCAGAATGCGCCCAACGCCCTGCAATTCACCGCGACTGCCGAAGGGCACGACCTGCCGCTGGCCATGCCCCAGCCTGTGGGAGAAGGCCCCGATCCCCACGATTATTTCGATACCGCGCTGGGCGGCTGCAAGGCCATGACGCTGATGGTCTACGCGCAGCGCAAGGCGCTGCCGCTGGAATCAGTAGGGGTGGAGGTGGTGCGGGATGCCAGCGAAGAGCGCAAAGGCGTCTACCGCTTGACGGCCAAGCTCACCTTGCATGGCGAGCTGTCGGATGCCCAGATTGACGAGCTGCTGGCGGTGGCCGAGAAATGTCCGATCCACAAGCTGATGACTGCGGTGGACGTGCAGGTGTCCACTCTGATTGTGCGGCCGGACTGAGGTGCCGGCCGGGCGGGGCGCGATGCCCCGCCTGCAAGAAAGATCAGTCTTCCATGCCCGGAACAACGGTAGAGAACCCGCCGTCCACGTGGGTGATTTCACCCGTGACGCCGGCAGCCAGATCCGACAGCATGAAAGCCGCGACGTTGCCCACGTCTTCGATGGTGACGTTGCGGCGCAGCGGGGCCTGGGCTTCCACGAACTTCAGGATGGCCGAAAAGTCTTTGATGCCGCTTGCGGCCAGCGTCTTGATGGGGCCGGCCGAAATGCCGTTGGCGCGGATGCCGCGGGGACCCAGCGCCGTGGCCAGATAACGCACGCTGGCTTCCAGCGATGCCTTGGCCAGGCCCATCGTGTTGTAGTTGGGCACTACGCGTTCCGCACCCAGGTAGGTCAGCGTCAGCACGGAACCGTTGCGGCCTTCCATCAACGGCAGCGCAGCCTTGGCCATGGCGGCAAAGCTGTAGGCGGAAATGTCGTGGGCGATGCGGAAACCTTCACGCGACAAGCCGTCCAGGAAATTGCCGGCGATGGCTTCGCGCGGGGCAAAACCGATCGAGTGCACCAAGCCGTCCAAACCGTCCCAATGCTGCGCTAATTCCGTGAAGGCGCCTTCGATCTGGCTGTCTTCGGCCACATCACAAGGCAGCACGATCTTGCTGCCGAATTCGGCGGCGAATTCGCTCACGCGTTCTTTGAACCGGTCGCCCACATACGTGAACGCCAGTTCGGCGCCTTGCTGGTGACAGGCGCGAGCGATGCCGTAGGCGATGGATCGATTCGAAAGCACCCCGGTGACCAGGATGCGCTTGCCGGCGAGAAAGCCCATATATTTTTCCTTTGATTTTGCCCTGCTGGAGACCGCCCATTTTAAGGAATTTGGCGGCGCCGGGGGACTTAGAAGAACGGCGCCCGCAGGGGCGCCGTTCTGTCGTCGATATTGTGATCAGCCGCGGGCGTTGGTACCCGGGACTCGCAGTTGCGCGCCGACCTTCAGGGCATTGCCCTTCAGGTTGTTCAGGGCGCGCAGCGCGTCGATCGAGGTGCCGTATTGCTTGGCCAGCGAAAACAGCGTGTCGCCCTGGCGGACCTTGTGGGTACGAACATTGGGACGGGCGCCCGACACACGAGCCGCGGGGGCTGGCGTGGCGCGGCTGCGCGGGGCGGCAGCCTTGTTGTCGGACGGTGCAGATTCCAATGCGCCAACCGGGGGCGCCAGCGATGCCAACTGCACGCCGCCTGTGCCTGGGTCTCCGGGCACCAGCAGCGATTGGCCGGAAGCCGACTTCTGGCGCGAGCCGATGTCGTTGGTTTCACGCAGCTTGGATTCCGTCACGCCAAAACGCTTGGCGATCGACGCAAAAGATTCCCCGCGGCGCGTGTGATAAACCTTCCAGGCGCTCAGGTCGCCCTTGAAGTTCGTCAGATTGGCGTTGAAGATCTCAACGCGGTCAGCCGGCAGCAACAGGGTGGGGCCATGATCGGCGCGAATGACCGGGCGGTTGAACGACGGGTTCAGCGCTTTGAATTCGTCCAGCGGCATTTCGGCCAGCTTGGCGGCGATTTCCTGATCAATATCGCCATTCTTTTGCACCGTGACGAAGTACGGCGTGTTGCCCACGGGGGGCAGCGCCACCGCGTAGCGCTGCGGGTCGGCAATGATGTTCTTGATGGCCTGCAACTTGGGTACGTAGTTGCGGGTTTCGTCCGGCATGTTCAGGGACAGATAGTCGGTCGGCTGACCGGCGTTCTCGTTCTTGGCCATGGCGCGCTGGACGGAGCCTTCGCCCCAGTTGTAGGACGCCAGCGCCAGATACCAGTCGCCCTGCATTTCAAACAGCTTTTCCAGATAGTCCAGCGCCGCGTTGGTCGAGGCGATGGGGTCGCGGCGTTCGTCGCGCCACCAGTCTTGCTTCAGGTTGAAGTGCTGGCCGGTTGCCGGCACAAATTGCCACAGGCCCGAGGCTTGAGCGCGCGACAGCGCGGTCGGGTTGTAGGCGCTTTCGACAAACGGCAGCAGGGCCAGTTCTGTCGGCAGGCCGCGGCGATTGATCTCGTCCACGATGAAATACAGGTATTTCCCTGCGCGTTCCGCCATGCGCTGAACGGCCTCGGGGTGGGACGCGTAATAGTCGGTCCACTGCCGGGAGAGGTCGGTGTTCAGGTTGGGAATGGCGAAACCGCGGCGGATGCGGTCCCAGGCGTCGGCAGGCGGGTTGGTCAGATCAACCGTTCTTGACGTGTCCCGGGCGATGTAACGCCCTTGGGAATTGGTAGTGAGGTTCTTGCTATCGGGGGCTTTGGTTCCTGCGCAACCGGCGAGGACTGCCAGCAGCACTGGCAGAAGGAGTCGGGATAGATTCATCGGGCGGTCACTTGAAATCGTTCTTCCATTCACGAAGGGAGGCAAAAACCTCTACCGGCGTAGGGTGGGTGCGTCCGGCCCAGCTGGCTGCGGCACGAACGACGTCGACTTGCTGCGTACGCAAAAACGGATTCGTCTCGCGTTCCTGACCGATGGTCGATGGAAGCGTGGGAATTCCTTCCGTTCGTAATTGCTGGGCTCGCTGATACCACTGTTGCAGGGTGCGATTGGCGGGTTCCACAGCCAGTGCCCAGCGCAAGTTCGCTAGAGTGTACTCGTGCGCGCAAAAAACCTGTGTATCTGGCGGTAAAACGGAAAATTTTTCCAAAGAATCAAGCATTTGCGCGGGAGTTCCCTCGAAAAGCCGGCCGCAGCCGCCCGCAAACAGGGTGTCCCCACAGAATAGGACGGGTTCTATTCCGGCCGCGCGGCCGGTGTAGGCGATGTGTCCGGCGGTGTGGCCGGGCACGTCCAGCACCCGCAGGTCCAGGTCCAGATCGGGCAGGGCGACGCGGTCGCCTTCCTTGAGCGCCACGTCACAACGCGGCAGGCGTTCCCGCGCCGGACCATATACGGTAATGTCCCCGATGCGTGACAATTCAAGCACACCGCCCACATGGTCGCCGTGATGGTGCGTGAGTAGAATGGCGCGCAGCTTCAAGCCTTCTTGCTCCAGCCATTTCAGTACCGGACCGGCTTCGCCCGGGTCCACCACGGCGGCATTTTCGCCGTGCACGATGGCCCAGATGTAGTTGTCGGAGAAAGCGGGTAGAGGCAAAACCGCGGCTTGGCGCTCGCGGCCGCCTGCGGGGGCGGTCAAGGCTTGCATGAGATCTGAAGGAATAGAACGTGGCAGAAGATACTCCGCCGATTGTAGAACTGGCCGAATGGTTCCAGACGCCACCGGGGCAATACGCCCTGGCCTGGGAGCGGGCCCAGTTCGACGCGGCTGTCGCGGATGTGTTTGGATATTACGCCTGGCAGGTCGGCTTGGCCGACATGAATCTGCTGCGCGCCAACCGCATGCCTTTCAAAGGTTATGTCGGCACCGAAACGCCAACGCCCGAAAATACTACCGGCTGGCAGTCCCGCGTTGTGATTGCGCAGCCCGAGGCCCTGCCGTTTGAGTCCCAGAGCGTGGACTTGCTAGTCCTGCCGCATGCCTTTGAATGCACGCTGGAACCGCACAACGTGCTCCGCGAAGTCGAGCGAGTGCTGGTGCCGGAAGGGCGCGTCGTGATTTCGGGGTTCAACCCCTGGAGCATGTGGGGCGCGCGCACGCGCATGCCCGGCATGGAACCCTGGCTGCCCCAGCCGCCGTCGTCCCAGGTGTCGTCGCAGCGGCTGAAAGATTGGTTCAAGCTGCTGTCGCTGGAAGTCAAAGAAAGCCATTTTGGCTGCTATGCACCCGCCTGCCGTAGCGAAAAATGGCTGCAACGCTGGGGCTTTCTGGAATCGGCCGGCGCCCGCTGGTGGAGCCTGGGCGGGGCGGTCTACATGGTGTCGGCCGTCAAGCGCGTGGCCGGCATGCGTATCATCGGCCCTGCCTGGAAGACCAAGCCGAAGCGCGCGCGCGCAGCGTCCGTGGTGGTCAACCGCCAGGCGGACGACGGCTTTGACCCCTCTTGAGCGGCCGGCCGGAATCACTTTGCACGAACAAGGAAATCCAAGCAGCACCATGCAGGACAACAAAGCGAACGACCAGAAAGTAGAGATGTGGACGGATGGAGCCTGCAAAGGCAACCCCGGTCCGGGCGGCTGGGGCGTGCTGATGCGCGCGGGCGGCCATGAAAAAACCATGCACGGCGGCGAACTTCAAACCACCAACAACCGTATGGAGCTGCTGGCGGTCATCGAAGGCCTGCGCGCGTTGAAGCGTGCGTGCGTCGTCACGATACACACTGACTCGCAGTACGTGATGAAAGGCATGACCGAGTGGCTGACCAACTGGAAGCGGCGCGGCTGGATGACGGCGGACAAGAAGCCGGTAAAAAACGTTGAACTCTGGCAGGCGCTGGATGAGCAAGTGCAACGCCACCAGGTGTCCTGGCGCTGGGTGCGCGGGCATGCGGGCGATCCGGGCAACGAACGGGCCGATCAATTGGCCAATATGGGCGTGGAGTCGGCCCGGCGGGGCTGAAGACATCGGGATAAACCCTCAAATCAGCCCTAGGGGCTGATTTAGTTCTTTCATCCGGCTTCTGGATTGTTCCAGTATGTAAATTCGGGTGCTAAAGTGCCTTCCCTCATACCTGTTCCTGTGGCGTCGTCCGAGTGGGGCATGCTCGGCCCGCGCCGCAATACCGCCACATTCGCGCATGAAAAAAGCTGTACTGCTGGCCGCCGTCGCGGCCGGGTTGGCCGCGGGGGCCGCACTCGGTGTATTTGTGCCGCGTTGGCTCGCGCCCGGCGCCTCCCCCACTCAGACCTCCGATAAGCCGCTTGTCACACCCGCTGGCCCAAGTCGGGTTGCCGTGGCGATCGTGAAGGAAATCCCTTTTGCGCGAGGCTTGTCCGCTGTGGGCAGTCTGCGTTCGGATGAATCCGTTGTGTTGCGGCCGGAAGTGGCGGGCCGCATTCAGTCCATTGAATTCAAAGAAGGGCAGCCGGTTGCGCGTGGGCAGGTCTTGATTCGGCTGGACGATTCCGTGCCGCGCGCAGAACTGGCGCAGGCTCGCGCCAATCTGACATTGGCGCAAAGCCACTACCGGCGCGCAGTGGAGTTGCAGGGCAAGGGTTTTGTCAGTCAACAGGCTCGCGACGAATCCGCCAGCACGCTGAAAGTCCAGGAAGCTGCCGTCGCGCTGGCACAGGCGCGGCTGGACAAACTGACCATCTCTGCCCCGTTTGGCGGCATTGTGGGGCTGCGCAGCGTGTCGGTGGGCGACTACGTCAATCAAGGGCAGGACCTGGCGCCGCTGGAAGCGATCGACCCGCTGAAAGTGGACTTCCGGGTGCCGGAAATGTACTTGAGCAAGGTGGGCGTGGGGCAACAGCTGACCTTGCGCCTGGATGCGCTGCCCGGGCAGGAACGGCAAGGCATGGTCTACGCGGTCAGCCCGCTGATTGATGCGGGCGGGCGGTCCATCTTGCTGCGGGCCACGGTCGACAATAAAGACGCGGTGCTGCGCCCCGGCATGTTTGCGCGGGTGCAGTTGCAGTTCAATTTGGACCGCGCATTGGTCGTGCCAGAAGCCGCGTTGTCGCCCTCTGGCCAGGTTCAGTATGTATATCGAGTCAAGGACGGCCGCGCAGAGCGGCGTGAAGTCACGATAGGCGAGCGCCGCGAAGGCCTCGTCGAAATCCTGACTGGCGTGGGCGAGGGCGATCAACTTGTGGTCGCGGGCATGCAACGCGTGACGGACGGCGGCGCCGTGACCGTCTTGAACGGCGTGTGACGCCGGCTTTTCATCTTCTTTAGCGGCGGCGCACCATGCGTATTTCGGAAACCTGCATCAAGCGGCCGGTGTTTGCGTCGGTTTTGTCGCTGATCATCGTGCTGATCGGCCTGATCTCCTACTCGCGGCTGACCGTGCGCGAGTATCCCAAGATCGATGAGCCCATTGTGTCCGTGGACACCACCTACAAGGGCGCATCGCCCGAGGTGATCGAATCGCAGGTGACCAAGCCGCTGGAAGATCAGTTGGCGGGCATCGAGGGCGTGGACGTCATGACGTCTCGCAGCCGATCGGAACGCAGCCTGATCAACATCAAGTTCAATCTGTCGCGCAATCCGGATGCCGCCGCGGCAGAAGTGCGCGACAAGGTATCGCGCGCGCGCCGCTTCCTGCCGGATGAAATCGACGAACCCATCATCGGCAAGGTCGAGGCGGATTCCCAGCCGATCATTTACATCGCGGTAGAGTCGGGCACGTTCTCGGCGATTCAGACGTCTGACTACATCAACCGCTATATCAAGACGCGTTTGTCGGTGTTGCCTGGCGCGGCCGAAGTCCGTGTGTTCGGCGAACGTTTGCCGTCGATGCGTATCTATGTAGATCGCGACAAACTCGCTGCCTACGGTCTGACCGTTCAGGACGTAGAGGCCGCGCTGCGCAGCCAGAACGTCGAGATCCCGGCAGGCCGGATCGAATCGCGCGCCCGTGAGTTCTCGGTGGTGTCGTCCACCGATCTGCAAACGCCCGCGCAATTCGAAGACGTGATCGTGGCGAACGTAAAGGGCTACCCCGTGCGTCTGCGCGATGTGTCCAAGGTGGAAATCGCCGCCGCCAGCGACCGCGTGCTATCCCGGTTCAACGGCAAGCCGGCCATCAACATCGGCGTGACGCGCCAATCCACCGCCAACCCGCTGGAACTGTCCAAGGCAGCGCGTCAGGAAGTGGACCGCCTGAACGAGAACCTGCCTGCGGGCATGAAGCTGAACATCGCGTATGACTCGTCGGTGTTTATCGAGCGTTCCATTGATTCCGTGTTCCACACCATCGGCGAAGCCATCGTTTTGGTGGTGCTGGTGATCTTCTTCTTTTTGCGCAACCTGCGCGCCAGCATCATTCCCATCGTCACGATTCCCGTGTCGCTGGTGGGCGCATGCGCGCTGATGTACTTCTTTGGTTTTTCGATCAATACGCTGACGCTCCTGGCCATGGTGCTGGCGATTGGCCTGGTGGTGGACGACGCCATCGTGGTGCTGGAGAACATTTACCGGCACATCGAAGAGGGCATGCCGCGCAAGGAAGCGGCCTTGCGCGGCTCGAAGGAAATCGGCTTTGCGGTGGTTGCCATGACCATGACCTTGGTCACGGTGTATGCGCCGCTGGCGTTTGCCACGGGGCGCACCGGGCGGCTGTTCATTGAGTTCGCGCTGGCGCTGGCCGGCGCGGTGCTGGTGTCGGGTTTTGTCGCGCTGACGCTGACGCCCATGATGTGCTCGGTGCTGCTGCGCCACGAGAGCAGCCATAGCCGCTGGTACAACCTGATTGAAGGCTGGCTCAACGCCATGAGCAATGGCTACCGCCGCCTGCTGGGCGCGTCCTTGCGCCATCGTTGGCTGGTTGTAGCGATAGGCGTGGCGGTGGCGGCAGGCAGCGGCGTGCTGTTCCAAGTGGTCAAAAGCGAACTGGCGCCCATCGAAGACCGTGGCGTGGTGTTTGGCATTGTCAGCTCGCCGGAAGGCGCGACGCTGAACTACACGCTGGACAGCATGCTGGGCATCGAGAAGTTCTACTCCGAGATCCCCGAGGCCAGTGGCAACCAGGTCACGGTGGGTTTTCCCACGGTGACGGACGGCACTGCCATTCTGCGCTTGAAACCCTGGGAAGAACGCGACCGCAAGCAGCAGGCCATCACGCAGCAGTTGCAGCCGCAGTTTGCATCGTTGCCCGGCGTGCGGGCGTTTCCGACCAATCCGCCGTCGCTCGGCCAGTCTGCGCGCTCCAAGCCGGTGGAGTTCATCATCATGAGCCAGGCGTCGTACGGAGAGCTGTCGCGGCTGACGGAGTTGTTCCTGGCCGAGTTGCGCAAGTATCCCGGCCTGCTCAACCTGGACACCGATTTGCGCCTGAACACGCCCGAACTGCGCGTGCGGGTAGACCGCGACAAGATGGCCGACGTGGGCGCCAATGTCGACACCGTGGGCCGCACCTTGGAGTCCATGCTGGGCGGGCGTCAGGTGACCCGCTATAAAGACGAGGGTGAACAGTACGACGTGATCGTGCAGGTCACGCCGCGCGACCGTGCCAATCCTACGGATATCTCTGGCATCTACGTGCGGGCTCGCGACGGCAGCATGGTGCAGCTGGACAATTTGCTGGGCGTACACGAAGGCGTGTCGCCGCAATCGCTGAACCACTTCAACCGTCTGCGCGCCGTAAAGATCGACGCTGCGGTAGCGCCGGGTTATGCCTTGGGCGAAGTGCTGGCCCACATGCACCAGGTGGCGCGCGACGTGCTGCCCAACACGATCGTGACGGACCTGGACGGCCAGTCGCGAGAATTCCGCGATTCGTCGGGCAGCATTTACCTGGTCTTCGGCATGGCGCTGGCGTTTATCTACTTGGTGCTGGCTGCGCAATTCGAAAGCTGGCGCAACCCGTTCATCATCATGCTGTCCGTGCCGTTGTCCATGACCGGAGCGCTGCTGGCCTTGTGGCTCACGGGCGGCACGCTGTCCATCTACAGCCAGATCGGCCTGATCACACTGGTGGGACTGATCACCAAACACGGCATCCTGATCGTGGAATTCACGAACCAGCTGCGCGACGAGGGCAAGGAACTGTTCGCCGCAGTCACCGAGGCCAGTGTGCTGCGGCTGCGCCCGATTCTCATGACAACCGGGGCCATGGTGCTGGGCACCGTGCCGCTGGCGCTGTCGACGGGCGCGGGTGCGGAATCCCGCCAGCAGATCGGCTGGGTTCTGGTCGGCGGCCTGATGCTGGGTACACTACTGACCTTGTTCGTCGTGCCGGTGGCCTACACGCTGATTGCCACTGCACGCAAGAAACCCGGCCATGCCGGCAGCGAAGCGCATCCTCCGCACACGCCGCCGGCCTCGCCAGCTCAAGCGTCGGAATAGTATTTATGCGCCAGATCATCTTTGACACGGAAACCACCGGACTGGACCCTGCCCAGGGCCACCGCATCGTCGAGATCGGCTGCGTGGAAATGGTCAACCGGATGTCCACGGGCAACAACCTGCACATCTACCTGAACCCGGACCGCGACAGCGACCCCGAGGCGTTGGCGGTGCACGGCCTGACGACGGAATTTCTGTCCGACAAGCCGCGCTTTGCCGAGGTGGCCGATGAATTCGTCAAGTTCATCCAGGGCGCCGAACTGATCGCGCACAACGCCGCGTTCGACGTGAAGTTCTTCAACGCCGAACTTGCGAAGACGGGCCGCGGCCCGATCACCGAGTATTGCGAGACGGTCACCGATTCGCTCTTGCACGCGCGTTCGCTGTTCCCAGGCAAGCGCAACTCGCTGGATGCGCTGTGCGACCGCTTCGGCATTTCCAACGCCCATCGGACCTTGCACGGCGCCTTGCTTGACTCGCAATTGCTTGCGGAAGTCTGGCTGGCCATGACACGCGGGCAGGACGCGCTGTTGATCGATGTAGACGATAACGACGGCGCGGGCAGCAACGGCATCGTGCTGGCAAAGTTCGACGCCTCGGGCTTGCCGGTGCTGACGGCAAGCGCGGACGAGCTTGCTGAACACGAGACCTACCTGGTCGCGCTGGATAAATCGGTGGGCGGCGAATGCGTGTGGCGCAAGCTGGATGCGCCGGTTGCAGCCGGCTGATTGTTTTCTGCGAAGCGACTTGCGCACGTTTTAAAAAACATGCTATTATTTCGCCTCTTTCAGGGTGGTTAGCTCAGTGGTAGAGCACTGCCTTCACACGGCAGGGGTCACAAGTTCGAAACTTGTACCACCCACCAAAGACCCTTGAGAGGCAGCGCTAAAGCCAAGATGCACAGCGGTACGGTAGATAAAGTGACCGCTCGGCAGTACAGCAACAAAGCTTGAATGTATGTCTACTACAAGTGGAAATTGGGTAAGAAAGCAAGAGTGAAAGCAAGTCTAAGAATCGGATAACACCGGTTCAACACAACCAAGCCAACCTTAACGGTTGGCTTTTTTGTTTTCGCGCCTGCTTGAGTTTGTTGGGGCAATCTCGTTGCCGCCACCGGCCACATTCTTTACTCTTAGCTTGATTTGACTCAAGCGCGCTCTTGGCGATTGCGTTTCATCGCGTCTGCGCCTGTTTATCATTGTGTATGGCAGTCCCCAGTACGGCATTGCTGACGCAAACAGGAGGAGTCTATGGGCCCCCACACGAATACCATGTTGATCATCATTGTCACGGGCGTGGCGCTGATGCTGGTCGGTTTCGGGCTGCGCGACCGCAATATCGGGATGGGATTGATGGGCGTGGGCTTAATCACGGCCATCGGCACCATCATATACAAGGCTTACATCACCTTTTATTGATTCTTTGGGGGCGCCTGGCGCGCCACCCGAGACAGCAGCGTATCCAGCTGATTGGCGAACGCCTTGCGATCCGCCTGGCTGAACGAGGGCGGGCCGCCTGTGTCCACGCCGCTTGCACGCAGTTCTTCCATCATGTCCCGCACAGCCAGCCGTTCCCGGATCGTTTCGGGCGAGTAGCGCTCACCGCGCGGATTCAGCGCCATGGCGCCTTTCTCCAGTACTTCAGCGGCCAGCGGAATGTCTGCCGTAATGACCAGGTCGCCAACTTCAGCCCGTTCAACAATGTGCGCATCGGCCACATCAAACCCGCGCGGCACTTGCACTGCGCGGATCAGCGGCGACGGGGGCGTATGAAGCGGCTGATTGGCCACCAGGGTCAGCGGCACCTGCCAGCGTTGCGAGGCGCGAAACAAGATGTCCTTGATCACCACGGGACAAGCGTCCGCATCGACCCAGATATGCATGCTCAGGCGCTCAGCGCTTTTTGCAGCACTTCAGCCACGATGTCATTGGTGGACACGCCGCGTTCGGCAGCCAGGGCGCGCAGCTTGTCGGCGTGCTCTTGCGACAGCTTCAGCGGAAACGGCACCAGGCCTGCGGCTTGATCCAGCTTGCGTTGTTCGCGGCGGTCCGGCGTCTGCGAGGCGGTGCCGAAGCGGTCCGGCGTGGCGGACTGCTTGAGCTGGCCAGCCAGCTTCAGGGCCTGGGTTTTTTGAAGATCGAATTTATTCATGAGAATTCCTGATTAGGATCGCAATCATAAGCGCATCCGGGATCATCGCGGTTTGGCAAGTTCCAATGCCGCCAATCCCTCTTCGGCGCCATCGTGCAGCGGCACGGTCAGGCCGCGCCGGGCGTTAGCGACAGGAGACCTGGGCGCCTTGGGAAAGAGGGCTACAGCGGAAAGCTGCGCGACATGTAGCGGGCCTCTGGCCCATAGCCCGCCAGCTTTTCAGTCAGTGCGTCGTCCTGGCCGGTAATGGGGACGTAGCCATGGCGCAGCCAATAGCCTACGGCCGATTCCAGCGAGACCAGGCTCGCCCGGTGCAAGCCCTGATCCATGGCTTGTGTGGCGGCGGTCCGCAGCAGCGCCTGGCCCACGCCCAATCCTTGGGCCGCAGGCACAACCGCGCAGTCGTGCAGAAACCAATGATCGGCATGGTCGGGCAGCACGGCCAGGGATACGCCCAGGGCGGGCGGCAATCCAGCGTCCCAGGGGTAGGAAATCAAATAACCCAGCACGCCCTCGTGCCCGGAAGCGCTCGCGATCCAGCAATGGGCGGGTGCCAGCGCCAGCCGGTTTAGGAAGAACTCTGCGCTTTCCAGAAGAAAGTCGGGATAAGCCAGGGTTTGGGCATCCAAGATGCCGTCCACGTCGCTGGCCAGCATAGGGCGGACACGGTATTGCATAGCAACCTGCGTAAACAAAAACTAGGGGAAGTTTAACGGGGGCGGGCGCAGGCCGCTTTACGAGGCTTCACAAATCAGGGACAGAGATTCACGGGCGCTGCACTGCACTTCATAAATTTTCCGGTCCTGAAATCTAGAATTCGGTGGACTTACTGGCATCAGCAGCCGCGCGTTGTATTTCATGAAAATTCGACGAGGCCATCCGCATACTGCATGCCATAGAGTCCTGTATTCCGAAGCCAAAGTCCTATGCACACCCAATTCCGGTCCCATCCGATTCCGCAGCAAGTGCTGACCAAAACGTATCCGTTGGAGTCGTTGTGGTCTTCAAGGGCTGCGCCTGTGCCATATGACACTTGCGTGACTTGCGTCATCCCTTGCCTGAACGAAGCTGAAAACCTGCGTGTTCTGCTGCCGTTGCTGCGTAGCCGCCTGGCGGCGTTGTGCACTAGTTGGGAAATCATCGTGTCCGACGACGGCAGCACGGACGGCACAGAGGCGCTCATGGCGGAATGGACGCAGCACGAAGGTTTTCGCTATGTGCAACTGTCCCGCAATTTTGGCAAGGAAGCGGCACTCAGCGCAGGCCTGGAAGCCGCCGCAGGCAATGCGGTGATCTGTCTGGATGCCGATCTGCAGCATCCCCCCGCGCTTATCGAGCAAATGCTGGCGCGCTGGGCGGCAGGTGCCGAAATGGTCTACGCCGTGCGCGAAACCCGCGCCGATGAATCCTGGCTCAAGCGCTCCGGCGCCAGCTGGTTCTACAAACTTCTTAGCAGCTCCCGCGGGGTGGACGTGCCCGCGCACGCAGGCGACTTCCGCCTGATGGATCGCTGCGTGGTGGACGCGCTGATTGCCTTGCCCGAGCGCACTCGCTTTATGAAGGGCCTGTACGCCTGGGTCGGCTTCAAGGGCGAAGCGCTGTCCTATACCCCTGATGAACGCATGCATGGCGACAGCCGCTTCAGCGGCCTGAGGCTTGTCCGTTTGGCACTGGATGGTTTGACCGCATTTACGACCTGGCCGCTGCGTCTGGTTAGCTTGGTGGGCGTGGCCTTTGCTGTATTGGCGATGGGTTACGCCGCTTACCTTGTCGGCGAGTATTTATTGTCAGGCAACCAGGTATCCGGGTGGACGACGATTGTCACGGCCGTGCTGTTCTTTGCCGGCGTCAATCTGATTTCCTTGGGAGTGGTGGGCGAATACGTTGCCCGGATCTTCGATGAAGTGAAAGGCCGTCCCCTGTACGTGGTGCGCAGGCGTCAAGGCCGGACCTCCGGCGCGGACAAGGCTTCCGGCTGATATGGCCAAGGCCTTATCCCCGGCGAGTTCTGATTGGACCCCGCCGGCGGGTCGGTTTTTGCTTGCCGTTGGCGTATGGCTGGCGTGGCTGGCCTGGATGCGGCCGCTGACATTACCCGACGAGGGTCGTTACGCCGGTGTGGCGTGGGACATGCTGCGCAGTGGCTCGCATGCGGTGCCGCTGCTGGACGGCATGCCGTATTTCCACAAGCCGCCGCTTTACTACTGGCTGACAGAGCTGTCTTATTCGGTGTTTGGCGTACACCCCTGGGCAGCGCGCACGCCCTCATGGCTGGCTGCATGGGGCGCTTGCGTTGCGCTGTACTGCTTTGTGCGGCGGTATCGCGATCACGCTGCCGCGACATTGACCGTGCTGATTCTTGCGACGCTTCCGTTTTTCTACGGCGGCGCGCAATTCGCAAACCTGGATATGCTGGTTGCCGGCATGATCACGCTGAGTGTGTTGGCGGCCGTGGACACCGTGTTGCGCGCCGAGCGTGCGCAGCCTTACCGCTGGATGTCGTTGGCCGCCGCGGTGTTGGCCGCCCTGGCGGTGCTGGCAAAGGGCTTGATCGGGCTGGCGCTGCCTGGCGCAATCCTGCTGATCTGGCTGATTTGGACCCGCCGCTGGCAAGGGTTGGCCGCATTGCTGTGGTGGCCGGCGATGCTGGTATTTGTGGCCGTTGCCGCGCCGTGGTTTGTGTTGATGCAACTGCGGTTTCCGGGCTTTTACGACTACTTCTTCGTCTACCAGCATTTTCAGCGGTTTGCGGCCAGCGGCTTCAACAATGCCCAGCCTTTTTGGTTCTATCTGCCAGTTGTCGTGGGCCTGAGCTTGCCATGGTCGCTGTGGGGCGGGGGCATGATGCGCAAGGCGTTCTGGTCGGAAGGCCCGGCGCGTGATTTGCGGCTTCTGGCCGCGATCTGGTTCGTAGTAGTGATCACATTCTTTTCAATTCCCCAATCCAAGCTGGTTGGGTATGTGATGCCGGCGCTGGTGCCACTGGCGTTCTTACTCGCCGAGGTCATTCTGGCCGCGTGGCGGGCCGGCAGCGATGGGCTTACCTCGCGCCTGGTTCGTATCAGCGCGGCAGTTGCGGCAGGAATATGTGTGATTGCAGTGGGAGTGGCTACCAATAGCGCACGTGGCAGCGCCGAGCCGTTGGCGCAGGTCGTCCGGGCGCAGGCGCGTCCAGACGATACCTTCGTGTCGCTGCATACCTACCCCTTCGATCTGGCGCTGTATGCCCGAGCGGCCAGGCCGTCCTGGGTAGTGGATGACTGGCTCAGCGCGGATGTGCCCGTGCGGGACAACTGGCGTAAAGAACTGTACGACGCTGCGAAGTTCGACCCGATAACGGGCAAAGAGATCCTGGTCAGCGTAGCGGACTTCAATACGCGGTTGTGCGCAGCGCCCGAAGGCTCACGCTACTGGATCTGGGGTTCGCGTGCGGATGGCGCCCGCTATGCGCCGCTGCAAGGCTTGGCGCCCGCGGCCAGCAGCGTGAAATACGTGATGTGGCGAGTGGATGTGGACGAGGCTTTCAGGCAGCGGGTTTGTGGCGGAACGCCCAAAGCCGGCTAGCGATAAAGGTCACAAACGCCAGTCCGATCAAAATCAGGGCCAGCAAGAGGTCATAGGGGATGGCAGTGGTATGCAGCAACAGCGCATAGGCGGATTCATTGATGATGAATCCGGCCGCTGAAATGAGAAAGAAACGACGGACTGCTATGGTCCAAGGCGTTTTGGAAAGTCTGAAAGTGAGCCGGTAGTGACCGTAGAACGAAACCACAAAAGCGACCAGCCAGCCCACCAGGTTGGCGGCGAGCGGAGCGATGCCGAAGGCTTCGACACAGCCAACCGCCACCGCCCAGTGGGTTGCGGCAGCGGCGCATCCGACGGCGATGAACAGGCTGATTTGTTGCAGCAGGGCGCGCATGTAGGGTGTGGTGGAATGAAAACTCTAGGTGGGTCAATGAGCAAGCGTATCGTGGTTTGCGGTGACGATTTTGGCATGAATGCCGACATCGATGAAGGGATGCTTACGCTGGCCAGCATGGGCCGTATCAGTGCGGTCAGCTGCTTGTCTCTGGGGCCAACATTCTCTTCGAATGCGCGCCAATTGGCGCAGATGAATGTGGACATCGGCTTGCACCTGAATTTCTCTGAACAGCTCACTGCGGATGCTGCCCCCATGCCGTCTTTGCGCGGATTGATCCTGCGCGCTTACACCGGCCGGCTCGATCCTGACTGGATCGATGCACAACTGAATCTTCAATTCGATGCGGTGGAAGCCGTATTGGGTCGAGCCCCGGATTACGTCGATGGCCATCAGCACGTACATCAATTGCCCGGCATCAGGGAACGTGTGCTGTTGCAGTTAAAGCAGCGCTACGGCGATGCCCGGCCCTGGCTGCGTCAAACAACGCCGGGCATGCTTTGCGGTATCCCCCTTAAAGAGTCGATCAAAGCTCGCATCATCGGTGCTTTGGGGGCGGGGGCATTGGCGCGCCAAGCAAGCAAGGAAGGTGTGCGGACCAATCGCCGTCTGCTGGGTGTGTATGGTTTTGAAGGCGGCAAACGCCGCTACGCCGATCTGTTGCAGAACTGGCTGTTCAATGCGCGGGATGGTGATCTGCTGATGTGCCACCCTGCGGCGGATAGCAAGGAAGGCAGTGCGATGTCGCGGCAGCGCCGGGCCGAGTTCGACGTGCTGACCTCGCCCAAGCTGGGCGACTGGTTAAGCGCCAATGGCGTGCGCATTGCGCGGCTAAGCGCCGTCGCCCATTGATGGTTCTGCTGGCGCATTGATTGAATCTTGCGTCAGGCTTTGCAGCAGCCACGCGCCAGCGGGGCCTAGCGCGCGGCGGGTGGACCACACCGCATCGACTCGGATATGCCGCGGCCAGCCGGGCACGGTCAGTTCCACCAGTTGGTCGCGGCCAAAGCGCTGGATCATCCAGCGTGGCAGTTCGGCCCAGCCAAATCCCAGACTGGCCATTTCAAGCAGCATCAGATATCCGGGCGCCGACCAGGTCGAATGTGAAGGCGCTGCATCCTTGTCGTCAAGCTCATAGGTGCTCAAGCGCAGTTCTCGTTCGGCCTTCAGCTCATCGTCCGTAACGCGGGTTTTGCCTGCCAGTGGATGGCTGCGGCCCACGCACAGCACAATCTCAGACAGGTCCGCCAAGGTCGCGTGCGCGACATCGGGCGGATAACTGTCCTGCGCGGCCATCAGCCCCAGATGCGCGCGCCCCTGCTGCACCAACGCCACCACGTCCTCGTATTCCGCGATCAAACATTCAAAGCGCAGCGCCGGGTAGCGCCGGTCGATCTGACTAAGCATCGTTTCGAAGGTCTGCGACTGGAAGGTGTCGGACAGCACCACGGTAAGACGGGGTTCCAGCCCTTCGGACAACTGGCTGGCACTGCGGTTTAGGCGGTCATTGGCGGCCAAGACTTGCAAAGCCTGTCCCAGCAGGATCTGGCCTGCCGGGGTCAACGCTGGCTGACGCTGGCTGCGGTCAAACAGCGTGACGTTCAGGTCCACCTCCAGGTTGGCGATGGTTTCGCTGATGGTGGATTGGCTCTTGCCCAGCTTGCGCGCCGCTGCTGAAAACGTGCCTTCGGAGGCGACCTGCGCAAAAGCGGCTAGCGATTCCAGGGAGTGGCGCATTGGGGGGCAACCTGATGGCGGGTGGCGGAGTATCGGTTTTTCCGATGGATATTATCTTTATCGTACCGGAAATATCGTCGAAAATCGCTTCCACTTTGTAGAAACCGACCGCAGGTGGGTCATGACGCAAGCCAAGAAAACCCTTAAAGAACGCTTTTTCCACGCCTTTTTATTCGAGATTCTCGCCATCGGCATCTGCGCGCCAGCAGCCGCTTGGGCCATGGGCAAATCCCTGTTTGAGATGGGGGTGCTGACCGCAGTCATCGCCTGGATCGCGCTGGTCTGGAACATGATTTACAACGCGGGCTTTGACCGCATCGAGAACCGCATGGGCTGGACCCGCAATCTGCGCTTGCGCGTGGTGCACGCGTTTGGCTTTGAGCTGGGCCTGATCCTGATTGTGATCCCGCTGGCGGCCTGGTGGCTCAGTATCAGCCTCTGGGAAGCCTTCGTGCTCGACATCGCCCTGGTACTGTTCTACCTGCCATACGCCTTTTTCTACAACCTGGCC
This sequence comes from Achromobacter seleniivolatilans, assembly GCF_030864005.1. NCBI lineage: Bacteria > Pseudomonadati > Pseudomonadota > Betaproteobacteria > Burkholderiales > Alcaligenaceae > Achromobacter > Achromobacter seleniivolatilans. Next base: position 4,091,389 of record NZ_CP132976.1, on the reverse strand, counting down.
TATGACCGCTCACGTCCGCGCGTCATGCAATGGCTGGGCCGGGGCAAGGTAGAGGCAGCGGCCGTTACGGCCACCGCTACGGTCACGCATCAATCACCTTGCGCGTGAACATTTCCAGGTAATCCATCAATGAATCCGCGCCTTTGATGGCCGCGGATTCATTGCCGGTGGCGATGCCTTCGGCCATCAGCATGTGGCGGCGGGCGCCTTCGGCGACATCGCCCTCGTGCTGATAGGCGTACCAGAAGCGCCGGCACTGAATGATCAGCGGCTCTACCGCATTCACGGCTGACACGTTGCGGCTGGCGGCGTGGCAGACGTGATCCAGCAACTGATCGGCGTGCATATAGTCGTCCAGATTGCCGCCTTCGGCGGCGCGGATCATCTGCGCCGCGCAATCCACAATTTGGGTGCGTTGCACGGGTGTGGCACGCCGCGCCGCGCTGGCCGCGATCAATTGCTCCAGGGCGCGACGGGTCTGGATAAGGTCCATGTGATCCGCCAGTTGGATCACGGACACGCGCAAGCCCCGCCGGGGCTCTTGGCGAATGAGGCCCGCGGCCACCATGCGCAGCAGCGCCTCGCGCAAGGGCGTGCGCCCCAGCCCGGTTTTTTCCACCAGATCCGCTTCTACCACCGCACTGCCGGGCTGCAATTGCAGCGTGGCGATCATGCTTTCGATCTGGTCGTAGGCGACATCCGCGGCGCGCCGTTTGGGTTCTGCTCCTGCCATCAATTATTATTTTCCTTCGTTTTGCGCCACTGCGTGTAGGCCAGCCATTCGCCGACGAACCCGCGCCGGAAGAACGACACGCACAACACGAAAATCAGCCCGATGACGATGGTGACGACATCGCCCAGGGTGGCAAGATAGTTTTGCAGACTGACGACCAGCGTCGCGCCCACCACGGGGCCCCACACCGTGCCGATGCCGCCCAACAGCGTCATCAGCAACACTTCGGTAGAGGTTGCGAGCGACACGTCGTTCAGCGCCACCAACTGAAGCACCAGCGCCTTGAGCGAGCCGGCCAGACCGGCAACCGAGGCGGACAGCACAAAGGCCAGCAGCTTGCACCGATCCGTATCGTAACCTAGCGAAATAGCGCGCGGCGCGTTGTCCCGAATGGTCTTTAGCACTTGGCCGAATGGCGAATGGATCACCCGGTAGACGAACAGAAAGCCCAGAACAAACACGGCCAGTGAGAAGTAATACATATTGGTGTCCACGCTCAGGTCCACCAGGCCCAGAAACTTGCCGCGCGGAATGCCTTGCATGCCGTCTTCGCCCCGCGTCCAGCCCACCTGCACCGCCATGAAGTACGCCACTTGCGACAAGGCCAGCGTGATCATCGCGAAATAGATCCCGGTGCGCCGGATCGCAAGCCAGCCGATCGCATAGCCGATGGCAGCGGCCATCGCCACGCCGCAGAGAATGGCAATTTCAGGAGGCAGGCCGCGAGCGCCGAACAGAATCATCATTTCGCCAGCCGCGTAGCCAGCCCATCCGAAGAAGGCGGCATGGCCGAAAGAAACCAGACCGGTAAAACCCGTCAGCAGATTGAAGGCCAGTGCAAACAGCGCAAAGCAGAGCACCTTCATGACAAATACGGGGTAGACCACTTGCGGAAAGAACGGCACTAGCAGCGCAGGCACCACCAGCAGCGCAAGAATGCGGATCGAAAGAGGGATGCGCGGCACCTTATTTCTCCTTGCCGAAAAGGCCAGCGGGGCGCATCAGCAAAACGATGGCCATCACGATAAATACGACCACGGTGGATGCTTCGGGATAGAACACTTTGGTCAACCCTTCCAGCAGGCCCAGCGCCAGGCCGGTGACGATGGCACCCATGATGGAGCCCAGGCCCCCGATCACCACCACGGCGAAAACGATGTTCAACAGGTTCGAGCCCATCAGCGGATTGATTTGCATGACGGGAGCGGCCAATACACCCGCCACCCCAGCCAGCGCCACACCAAAGCCGTAGGTCAGGGTAATCATCACCGGCACGTTCACTCCGAAGGCTTGCAGCAGCTTCGGATTCTCGGTGCCGGCGCGCAGCATGGCGCCCAGACGGGTGCGTTCGAACAGATACCAAGTGGCGAAACACAGCGTCAGCGATGCCACCACGACAAAACCGCGATAGGCAGGCAGAAACATGAAGCCCAGGTCAAACCCGCCTTGCAGGATTTCCGGCGGTTCGTAGCCCACGCCCGAGATGCCGTAGAAATAGCGGAAGCCGCCTTCCATCATCAGCGCGATCCCGAACGTCAGCAGCAGTCCGTACAAGTGATCCAGGTGATACAGACGCTTGAGCAACGTCTTTTCGATCAGGACGCCTACTGCGCCTACAAGCAGGGGAGCTATGATCAGCGCCGCCCAGAAGTTGATCTGTACGCCGGGTCCCAACAGCTGTGGCAACTGCGTGAAGCCGATCCACGCCAGAAACGCCGCCATCATGAACTGGGCGCCATGCGTGAAGTTGACGATATTGAGCAGGCCAAAAATGATGGCCAGCCCCATGCTCAGGATGGCGTAGAAGCAGCCATTGATCAGCCCCACGAGCAGTTGGGCGAGCAGGGCGGGAAGTGAGATGTCGAACATAGTGGGCGGCAGGCGGTTGAGCGCGTCGGGTTCCGGGACGTGCGCGGCGGCAAGACAAGCCGCGCACAGGGCGGACGCGCCGGGCTGGGCGCCCGGCGCGCGGCTTGGGCTTTACGTCTTATTCAACGCGCACGCGGCTTGGGGCTTGGGGAAGACCTCTTCGCCCTTCAACACGGACTTCACGTTGTAGTAGTCCCAAGGCGCCTTGGATTCAGCCGGCGTCTTCACTTGCAGAAGCAGCATGTCATGCACCAGCGCGCCGTCCGCACGCAGCTTGCCGTTGCGGATCACTGCGTCATTGATCGTCATTTCGCGCAGCTTGGCCATGACGGTGGGCGCGTCATCCGTGCCTGCGGCTTCGATCGCTTTCAGATAGGACAAGGTGGCCGAATAGACGCCGGCTTGAGAGGCCGTCGGCATTTTCTTGGCCTTCTCGAAGAACTTCTTGGCCCAGGCGCGCGAAGCGTCGTCATAGTCCCAATAAAAGGCTTCGGTCAGGTACATGCCCTGCGCCTTGGGCAGGCCCATGCTGTGCACGTCCGAAATATAGGTCAGCAGCGGCGCGACGATCTGCTTCTTGTTGATGCCGAATTCGTTGGCCTGCTTGACGGCGTTGACGGTGTCATTGCCGGCGTTGGCCAGCGCAATCACGTCCGCCTTGGATGCCTGGGCCTTCAATAGGAACGACGAGAAATCATTGCCGGGGAAGGGGTGGCGCGACACTCCCACCACCGTGCCTCCGTTCTCCTTGATCACTTCGGTCGCATCTTTTTCGAGCGAGTGGCCAAAGGTGTAGTCGGCCGTGATGAAGTACCAGGTCTTCTTGCCTTCCTTGACCAGTGCGCGCGCGGTGCCGGCGGCCAGCGCGTAGGTGTTGGTCGTCCATTGCGCGTTGAGCGGCGAGCACTTTTCGCCCAGGATCGCCGTGGACAGGCCGGCGGACGGCATGGTCACGCGATTCTTCTGCTTTGCGATTTCCATCACGGCCAGCGCGGTGGATGCGGTGGGGAAGTCGGTGATCATGTCCACCTTGCCCTGGTCGAACCATTCGCGCGCCAGGTTGGCCGCCACGTCGGGCTTGTTCTGGTGATCGGCAGCCACCACTTCCACCGGCTTGCCCAACACCTTGTTGCCCATCTCTTCGGCCGCCAGGCGGGCAGCGATCACGGAGCCGTTGCCCGCCAGATCGGAATACACACCGGACAAGTCGGTCAGCACGCCAATCTTGACGACATCGTCGCTGATCTTGGCTTGGGCGTGAACCGCGCCAGCTGTGCTCAAGGCCAGCAACGCTACTGCGATTTGATTCAATTTCATCTGACTACGCTCCGTGTAGGAAGGGGGGACTGCGGTCGGAAGGAATACGGCGGGGATATCAAATGCCGAGCAAAGCGTTCAGCCTTTCCTGCGATTGCTGGACCTCGGCGCGGTCGATCACGGCAACCACTTGACCGTGTTCGATGACGTAATGACGGTCTGCCAGGTGCTGGGCGAAACGGAAGTTCTGTTCGACCAGCACGGTGGTGTAGCCGCGCTCTTTCAATTGCCGGATCACACGGCCCAGCGACTGCACGATGACAGGGGCCAGGCCTTCCGTGATTTCATCCAGCAACAGCAAGCGGGCGCCGGTGCGCAAGATGCGCGCCATTGCCAGCATCTGCTGCTCGCCACCCGACAAGCGCGTGCCGGGGCTGTGCGCACGCTCTTTCAGGTTGGGGAACATCTTGTAGATCTCCTCCACCGACATGCCGTCCGGCCCCACCGAGGGCAGCAGCATGAGGTTTTCTTCGGCGGTCAACGACGCATAGATGCCGCGCTCTTCGGGGCAATAACCAATGCCTCGGCGCGCGATCTTGTGGGTGGGCAGGCCTACGGTTTCCTGCCCTTCGATCTTGATGGAGCCGCTGCGGCGGCCCACCAATCCCAATATGGATTTCAATGTCGAGCTGCGGCCTGCGCCGTTGCGGCCTAACAGCGTGATGCACTCACCCGGCTTCACGTCCAGGTCGATCCCATGCAGGATGTGCGATTCGCCGTACCAGGCGTGCAGGTTGCGGATCTCCAGCATGCTGGCGGATGCGCCGGCCACGGCTTCACTCATCTTCGGCTCCCATGTAGGCCTCGCGCACCGCCGGGTTTTCCGACACGGTGGCGTAGGGGCCTTCGGCCAGAATCTCGCCCCGTTGCAATACGGTGATGGTGTCGGAGATGTCCGCCACCACTTTCATGTTGTGTTCGACCATCAGGATGGTGCGCCCGGCCGACACTTGCTTGATCAAGTGTTTGATGCGGTCGACGTCTTCGTGGCCCATGCCCTGCGTGGGTTCGTCCAGCAGCAGCAATTCGGGTTCCAGCGCCAGCGTGGTCGCGATCTCCAGCGTGCGCTTGCGGCCATAAGGCAGGTCGCCCGCTGCCACGTCCAGATGCGTGCGCAGTCCCACTTGGTCCAGCAGTTCTTCGACGCGGTGGTGCAGGCTTTCCAGCGTGCTTTCCGAACGCCAGAAGCAATAGTCCACCCCCAACTTGCGTTGCAGAGCCACGCGCACGTTCTCGCGCACCGACAACTGCGGAAACACGGCGGATATCTGAAATGAACGCACGATGCCGCGGCGCGCGGTCTGCGCGGGGCGTTCCTGCGTGATATCTACGCCGTCGTAAAGGATCTCGCCGCGAGTCGGTATATGGAACTTGGTCAGCAGATTGAAGAACGTTGTCTTTCCTGCGCCGTTGGGGCCAATCAACGCATGAATGGCGCCGCGCCGCACGCTCAAGTTGACGTTGTTGACCGCCACGAAACCGCGGAATTCCTTGGTCAGGCCCCGGGTCTGAAGGATGATGTCGCTTTGCATGGTGTTCGATAGGCGTGCAGTGAGACAGGCTCTGGCGTGCGGCGGCGTTGCCGCACGCCAGAGAGGTTGTTCTTCGTCCGGGGCTGCGCCGCTCAGGCCGATTGGTACTGTTTCGGACGCTTGGCCAGGGCGGCCTGGATGATGGCTGTGCAGCGTTCGCGTTCGGCGCCTGTCAGCGGCAAGCGCGGACGGCGCACATGTTCATTGCCGACGCCAGCCAGTGTTTCGGCCAGCTTGATGTTTTGCACCAGTTTGGTGGACACATCCAGGTGCAAGAGCGGCGTGAACCATTGATACAGCGCCAGCGCTTCTTGCCACTTGCCGGCCTTCATCAGGTCGTACAGCGCAACCGTTTCGCGGGGGAAGGCGGTGACAAGTCCAGCCAGCAGGCCGTCGGCGCCTAGTGCCAACGCTTCAAACGACAGATCGTCCACACCAATAAACAACTGATAGCGCGTGCCCAGCGCGTTGCGCAGGTCTGTCAGGCGGCGCACGTCGTCGCTGCTTTCCTTGATGGCGACGAGCCACTTGCAGTCGGCCAGTTCGACCATGTGTTCGGTCTTCAAGTCGACGCGGTAGGCGACCGGATTGTTGTAGATCATGCAGGGCTTTTGCGCCGCTTCCGCCATGGTGCGAATGCTCTGCATGGCTTCACGCGCGTCTGCCACGTAGATCAGCGAGGGCATCAGCATGAAGCCGTCTACGCCCAGGTCCACCGCGGCCTTGATGAAGCGCAGCGCTTCGCGGGTGCTGGTTTCCGACACGTTTGCCAGTACCGGGATGCGGCCGGCGCTGACTTCCACTGCGCAGCGCGTGACCTCCAACTTTTCTTCAAGCGTAAGGGTGCTGGCTTCGCCTAGCGAGCCGCAGGTGACCAGGCCGTGAACGCCGTTGTCGATCAGGAAGCCGAAGTGCTTGCGCATGGCTTCAAAGTCGAGGGTTTCGTCGGCATGGAATTTACTGGTTACGGCAGGAAATACACCCTGCCAACGGACGTTACTCAACTGGGTTCTCCTCAGGATTGCGTCGCTTCAATGGTGGAGCGGCGAGCAGAACCAAAGTCTAATATTCGATAAATATATTTAGTAGATATTTTTATATGGGAGTTTCCCGAGAGCGGGTTTTCCCGGCGGGCGAGCACTGCTATGTGTGGGGTGCGCGGCGCGCGAATGCCACCGCAGGAGAGAAATCAGCCTTGCTTGCGCTTGTATGCCCGCGTGGCGTCCTGCATGAAAGTTTTAACGGCGGCTTCGTATTGCGCGCCACTGCGGAAAGCGCCCGAATGCGAAGCGCCTTCGATCTTCACAAGCCGCTTCAGATCGGGCGCCACATTGCGAGCAGCGGCAAACAATTCATCGCTCATCGTGTGCGGCACCACGCGGTCTGCGGTGCCGTGCATGAACAGCATGGGCGTGTGCATTTGCGCCAGCTTATCCACCGAGTCAAAGGGCTGCGTCACCAGCAGACTGGCGCCGGGCAACTTGCCCCAGCGCAACGTGGCAAGCATCGCACCGATGCTGGTGAAGCTGGATTCCACGATGAGCCCGGCAAAATCAGGCTGTTCCGGACGTGCTGCAAGGTCAATGGCAATGGCGCCGCCCAGACTGTGCCCGTAGACAAAACGCCGGCTGGCGTCGGGTTGCAGCCGCGCCAGCTCCTTCAAGCCCGCCATGGCGTCTTCCAACGCGCTGGCTTCCGATGGCAAACGGGGTGTGGATGCGCCAAAGCCGCGATAGTCGATCGCCAGCACGGAATAGCCCATGCGTGTCCATCCGTCGATGCGGAAGGCGCTGCCGTTCAGATTCCAGCGCGCCCCGTGCAGGTACAGCACGGTGGGCGCATTGGCTTTGGGACTTTGCCAATACCAGGCGCGCACTTTGTCGCCATTGGCCAGCGCCAGGTCATAGACTTGCGTACCGTCGGCGGGATCTCGCCACCAGGTCTGAGGTTCGGCCTGGGGTGAAAAAATGGTCTGGCGTTGCCAAGAATCCAGCTGCGAGCAGCCGACGACGCTGGCGGCTGCAAGTACACCGGCCGCAAACAGGCGGCGGCCGGAAAATCGGGGCAGAAGGCGGGTCAGGGCGGGCATGAAAGATATGACCGTGTCCGGCCGTGTGGGTTCCGGCACCAGCATACTCCCGCCTGTGCGACCCGGCCCTCGCTTGCTATCCGGCGTTGGGATACACCTCGCGGGTCAAGGCCAGCCACGCCTGCGCCGCATGGGAGAGGTAGCCGCCGCGACGCCACACCAGCGCCATTTCCCAATCGGTGCCCGCATCTTGAAGCGGTACGCGGCTGACTCCAGCGTGCACAGCTTCACGTACTGTCAGGCGCGGCAGAAATGCCACGCCCAATCCGGCGGCGACCAGCGCCACGATGAAATCGATCTGACCGCTACGCGCCGCGATGACGGGCGCAAAGCCAGCACGCTGGCACGCGTCATGGATGATGCGGTTCAAGGCAAAGCCCGTCTCGAACAGAATGAAAGGGGAATCGCGCAAATCCGCAAGACGGGTCGATTCGGCCTGTGCCTGCGGGTGGTCTGCGGGCAATAAGGCCACCAGCGGTTCGCGCGCCACCGCTTGCCATTCCACGTTGTCCGGCAAGGGTTTAAGCGAAGCAGCGAGTTCAATCTCGCCCGCCATCACCATTTCTTCAAGGCGTCTGCTGCCGTGTTCGACCAAGCTGATTTCAATGTCTGGATAGCGGCTGCGAAAGCGCGCGAACATCGGTGCAAATAGCGAGCTGCTGCCCAGCGGAGGCAGCCCCAGACGCAGCACGCCGCGTTTCAATCCCTTCAGATCGTCCAGCTCGGCGTAGAGATCGTCGCGTTCCGCCAACATTCTGAGCGCTCGCCGATAGACGATTTCGCCCGCCTCCGTCAGCCGTATGGGCTGCGCGTGGCGGTCCAGTAGCGGCGTGCCCAGCTCGTCCTCCAACTGACGCACCGCCTTGCTGATCGTGGGCTGGGTGGCATGGATGATCTTGGCCGCCTGTGAGAAACCGCCTTGGCGGATCACTTCTACCAAGGCACGTAATGGGCGCAGTTCCATGGTTATGCCTGTTTGGAATAGATTGGATTCTTAGAATTCATTTTATCTATGGTGCGCGCGGGCGTAAAACAGGGACTTGCCGCTGGAATTCCTCTCATGCCTCGCCTTCGTACCGTCATTGTTTTGCGCAACGCGCTGCGCCGCAGCCGCGCGCTGCAAATCGCCATCATCGTTCTGTTTTCTCTGGCTGGCCAAGCCATGGTGACATTCTTGGACTTGCCCGTGCCCGGCGGCGTGATCGGCATGGCGCTGATGCTGATCCTGCTGGCAACCCGGCGCCTGCGGGTGCGCAACGTGCAGCGCGGCGCGAGCTTATTGCTGGGCGAGATGCTGCTGTTCTTTGTGCCGGCTGTCATGTCGCTGCTGGATCACCGCGAATTCCTGGGGTTGCTGGGGATAAAGTTGCTGACCGTCATTGCACTCGGGACCATGCTCGTCATGGCCGGCACCGCGCTGACCATCGACCTTTGCTACCGCTGGATGAACCGCCATGCCGCTTGAGTTCAACCTGTTTTTCTGGCCTGTGGCGACGGTGCTGGCATACGTCTGTGCACGCCTGATCTACCGGCGCTATGCCTATTGGTGGACGTCCACTCTGGTGATCGCACCGGCACTGCTATTGGCTCTGGCCATCGCTTTGCACACCGGCTACCGGGACTATATGTCCGGCTCGCACTGGCTGATGGCGATGCTGGGGCCGGTCATCGTGGCCTTTGCCCTGCCGCTGTTTGAGCAGCGCGCATTGATCCGCCGCTACTGGCCGGTGCTGGCCGCGGGCGTTGCGGTAGGCAGCCTGATCGCGGGAGTCAGCGCCTGGGTGCTGGGCAGCCTGCTGGATCTGCCGCCCGACCTGCGCTTGAGCCTGCTGCCGCGCTCGGTCGCCACTCCCTTTGCTATTGCCGTGTCGTCTCATGTGGGCGGTGTGCCCGATCTGACTGCCGTATTCGTCATCGTGACGGGCGTATTTGGCGCGGCGATCGGTCAACTGATGCGTCAATGGCTGCCGCTACGTTCCGCTTTGGCTAGGGGGGCGTTGTTTGGCATGGGCGCGCACGGCGCCGGAACAGCAAAAGCCCGCGAGCTGGCAGCCGATGAAGGCGCCGTCGCGGGCTTGGTCATGGTGATGGCGGGTTTGTTCAACGTGTTGATCACCCCCGCAGTCGTCGCCGGCCTGCTGGCCTGACGCAGCTTATCAGTGGGCCAGTTCCAGCACCACCGGGTACAAGGACGCCACCAGCAGCAGGGCCATGCCGACATTGAAGGCGCGGATCGCCCAAGGCTTGTGCAGCACGCGGCGCAGGGCGGTGCCAAACGTTACCCAGACGCCAATGCTGGGCAGGTTGACGACACCGCACACAATCGTGGCAATGACCAGGTTGGCAAAAAAGCCGTTCTGCGGCGTATAGGTCGCCACGACGCCAACGGCCATCACCCAGGCTTTAGGGTTGACCCATTGGAACGCGGCAGCCTGCAGAAAGGTGAATGGCTTGCCGCGTGCTTCCCCGTCGTCCATTGCGCCTGAGTTCGCGATTTTCCAAGCCAGGTACAGCAGATACGCCGCACCCGCGTATTTCAGGATGGTGTACAGCACGGGCACCTGTTGAAACACCGATCCCAGGCCCACGCCGACCAGGAAAATCATCAAGGTAAAACCCAGGTTCACGCCCAGCAGGTGGGGCATGCTGCGCCGGAAGCCAAAATTCAGCCCGGACGACGCCAGCATCACATTGTTGGGTCCCGGGGTAATGGAGCTGACCAGGGCAAACAGCGCCAGCGGACCTAATAACGATGCGGAGGCAAGGGGCACATCAGCCCAATTGGTCGGGAAAAGAGTCATGACAACAGCCAGAAGAGAAATGCGAGGGGGCACGGCGGGCAAGCAGAAGAGTCCTGGTTGCGGGCTTACCGTATTGCTGTCACTCTACGCATAGTTAGCGGTACAGTACCGGTACACATTGGCATGTCACTTTAATCACTGGCCTGGTCAAATCCCCATGACAGTTGCTCCCGCCTCATCTTTGCCCTGGCAGCCCGTGCGCCAGGCCGATGCCACTTTGGTGGCCCAACTGGCCGATGGCCTGGCCCGCCGCATTGACGAGCAAGGCTTGCGGCCCGGCACCCGCTTGCCGTCCATCCGCAAGATGGCCGAACAATCCGGTGTCAGCCGCTTCACGGTGGTGGAGGCCTATGACCGGCTGGTGGCGCGCGGTCTGGTGCAGTCACGCCGGGGCGCGGGATTTTTTGTGCGGGCGCGCAGCGGTCCGTTGACAGCGGTTTCCGCGCCTTCCAGTTCGCTGGCGCCACCCGCCCGCATCGACATCGCCTGGCTGCTGCGCAGCATGTTCCGCGAAACTGGAACGCAGGGCATGCCCGGGGGCGCCGGCTTGCTGCCGGCCGACTGGCTCGATCCCGACATGGTGGCGGGCGCGGTGCGCGCGGTAGGGCGGTCGGTACGCGCCAATCTGGTCAGCTACGGCCATCCCCAAGGTTTTGCGCCCTTGCGCCAGCAAATCGCCGCTACGCTGCAAAGCGATGGCGTGCCGGCGCACCCGGATCTCAATCTGCTGACGACCAATGGCGTCACGCACGCGTTGGATCTGATCGCGCGTTACATGGTTAAGCCGGGCGACACCGTACTGGTCGAAGATCCCGCCTGGTTCGTCATCTTTGGCCGCCTTGCGGCGTTTGGCGCGCGGCTGATCGGCGTGCCGCGCCGGCCGGATGGCCCAGACTGCGCGATGCTGGAACAACTAGCCGCCCAGCACAAACCGAAGCTTTTTCTGATCAACAGCGCTGTGCATAACCCGACCGGCCATTCGTTGTCGGCTGGCGTGGCCTATGACATTCTGCGCATTGCCGAGCGTCACGACTTCATGGTGGTCGAAGACGACACCTATGGCGAGCTGCATCCCGGCGGCGCCATGAAGCTGGCAGTGCTAGACCGCCTGAACCGCGTCATCCTGGTGGGCGGCTACTCCAAGATGCTGGCTGCCAGCCTGCGTGTGGGTTATGTGGCGGCCAATCCTGACATTCTGCAAAAACTGGCCGACCTGAAGATGCTGGCCGGTTTGACCTCGCCCGAGCTGGGCGAGCGCGTGATCCATCGGGTGCTGATGGAAGGGCAGTACCGGCGCCATATCGAGCGCGTGCGGGCGCGGGTGGACGACGCCCGGCAGCGATGCCTGAAAGGGTTGATGAAATTGGGCTTGACCGTGCACCACGAACCGAACGCCGGGATGTTTGTGTGGGCGGATTGCGGCCGCGATACCGAGGTTCTGGCGCGCGAGGCTGCCGATCGTGGCATGCTGCTGGCGCCTGGCACCCTGTTTTCACCGTCCCAGGCGCCGTCGACCATGCTGCGCTTTTCCGTCCCCATCGTGGACGATCGCGGGATCTGGACGGAACTTGAAAAACTCTTCGCGCAAAACGGCCCCTACAATCAATAATATGCAGCTGTCTATCTGAAGGAACCGTCATGTCCGCACCGATCAAACCCCTGACCGAAAACTTTGCCGTCGCGCCTCAACTGGGTCCCGACGATATGGCTGATGTTGCCGCAGCCGGCTACAAAAGCGTGATCATCAATCGCCCCGACTTTGAAGGCGGCCCGGACCAGCCCACTGCGGCGGATGTGTCCAAGGCTGCGGAAGCCGCTGGCTTGAAGGTTGAATATCAACCCGTCGTGGGCAGTGCGATGACGGTCTCTGATGTCGTGCGTTTCGACGAGCTGCTGCGGACTCTGCCCGCGCCCGTGCTGGCCTATTGCCGCACCGGCACCCGTTGCACCAATTTGTTCGCCGCAGCTCAACAGCTGCGCTGAATCCAGCATTGACGCGTATCAAGTGCGCCGGGTTCAATTGATGTGAACCCGGCAGCTTTCCGGTAGCATAAAGATTCCTCTCAAACAGGAGCAGGCAAGATGTTCAAGAAGATCCTGATTCCCACCGACGGCTCGCCGCTGTCGGCTCAAGCCGCCAATGCGGGCATTACCTTTGCACGTTCCGTGGGGGCTGAGGTTGTCGGCCTGTACGTGACGCAGCCCTTCGCTGCCACGATCGGTTTCGACGGCATGGCCGCAGCCTATGCCATTACCGACGAAGACTACGAAAAGGCATCGGCCGAACAAGCCGACAAGTACCTGAAGCAAATTATTGACCGCGCCGATACCGCCGGGGTCAAAGCCGAATCTCGCGCCGTGTCCAACTTCAATGTGGCCGACGGCATCGTGCAAGCCGCAACCGATGCTGGTTGCGACCTGATCTTCATCGGCAGCCACGGCCGCAGCGGCCTGTCGCGCTTGCTGTTGGGCAGCGTCACCGCCAAGGTGCTGTCGCTGGCCAGCACCGCCGTGCTGGTGTATCGCGTCAAAGAAGATAAGAAGTAAGCACGGCACCGCCGTTGCGACAAAGCCCCTCTTTATCGAGGGGCTTTTTTTGGCTTGTATCTTGCCGCGCGGCGCGTAATATTTACGCATCAGTGCGGGCGCGATTTCGCTAGACCCCTGCAAGACACGCGGCATGGCGCCCGCCGCGGCAGCGCCCGGTCGGGCTTGCCGTATTTGCCAGGTGGTTCACTGCAAGGAAAGAGGCCATGACTCGCAAGACGCGTATCGAGCTTTACCGCAATATCGGCATCAGCGCCCATATCGACGCGGGCAAAACGACGACAACCGAGCGCATCCTCTTTTATACCGGCATCACCCACAAAATCGGTGAAGTGCATGACGGCGCTGCCGTGATGGACTGGATGGAGCAAGAGCAGGAGCGCGGCATCACGATCACGTCTGCCGCCACTACCGCCTTCTGGAAAGGCATGGCCGGCAACTACCCGGAACATCGCATCAACATCATCGACACCCCCGGGCACGTGGACTTCACGATTGAAGTCGAACGCTCGATGCGCGTGCTGGACGGCGCGGTCATGGTCTATGACGCGGTGGGCGGCGTGCAGCCGCAATCCGAAACTGTCTGGCGTCAGGCCAACAAATACAAAGTGCCGCGCCTGGCTTTCGTCAACAAGATGGACCGGGTTGGCGCCGACTTCCTGCGCGTGCAGCGCCAGATTGCCGAGCGCCTGAAAGGCGATGCCGTGCCCATCCAATTGCCCGTGGGCGCCGAAGACCATTTCGAAGGCGTGATTGACCTGGTCAAGATGAAGGCCATCATCTGGGACGACGCCAGCCAAGGCGTGAAATTCGAATACCGGGACATCCCCGAGTCCATGCAGGCGCAGGCTCAGGAATGGCACGACAAAATGGTGGAAAAGGCCGCAGAGGCCAACGAGACCTTGCTTGAAAAATACCTGTCGGGTGAAACGCTGACCGAAGCGGAAATCAAGCAGGGGCTGCGCATACGCACCGTGGCCAATGAGATCGTGCCCATGTTGTGCGGCAGCGCCTTTAAAAACAAGGGCGTGCAGGCCATGCTGGACGCTGTCATCGACTACATGCCGTCGCCGCTGGATGTGCCTGCCATTAAGGGCCATGACGAACGCGACCGCGAAATCGAACGTCATCCCGCCGACAACGAGCCGTTCTCCGCGCTGGCCTTCAAGATCATGACGGACCCGTTCGTAGGCCAACTCGTGTTCTTCCGCGTTTATTCGGGCGTGGTGAAATCCGGCGATTCAATCTTCAATCCGATCAAGGAAAAGAAAGAGCGGCTAGGGCGCATCTTGCAGATGCACGCCAATGAACGGCGCGAAATCACCGAGGTGTATGCAGGCGACATCGCGGCCGCCGTGGGCATCAAGGATGTCACCACCGGCGATACCTTGTCCGATCCCGCGCACGTCATCATTCTTGAGCGCATGGTCTTCCCCGAACCCGTGATTTCACAAGCGGTAGAGCCCAAGACCAAGGCCGACCAGGAAAAGATGGGCATCGCGCTGAACCGGCTGGCACAAGAAGATCCTTCGTTTCGCGTGCGCACGGACGAGGAATCGGGCCAGACCATTATTTCGGGCATGGGTGAGTTGCACCTGGAGATTCTGGTCGACCGCATGAAGCGCGAGTTCCACGTCGAGGCCACGGTGGGCAAGCCGCAAGTGGCCTACCGCGAAACGATCCGCAAGCCTTGCAACGAAGTCGAAGGCAAGTTCGTCAAACAATCTGGCGGACGCGGCCAGTATGGCCACGTGGTGCTGAAGCTGGAGCCGCAGGAACCAGGCAAGGGCTACGAATTTGTGGATGCGATCAAGGGCGGGGTGGTGCCGCGCGAATACATCCCCGCCGTGGACAAGGGCATACGCGAGTCATTGAACGCTGGCGTGTTGGCGGGATACCCCGTCGTAGACATCAAGGTGACGCTGTTCTTTGGGTCTTACCATGACGTTGACTCAAACGAAAACGCCTTCAAGATGGCGGGTTCGATGGCGTTCAAGGAAGGCATGCGCCGCGCCGATCCCGTGCTGCTGGAACCAATGATGAAGGTGGAAGTGGAAACGCCCGAAGACTTTACCGGCAACGTCATGGGCGACCTGTCATCGCGGCGCGGCATGGTGCAAGGCATGGAAGACATCGCGGGCGGCGGCGGCAAGGTAGTGCGTGCCGAAGTGCCGCTGGCCGAGATGTTCGGCTATTCCACGTCTTTGCGTTCACTGACACAAGGCCGCGCGACGTACACCATGGAGTTCAAGCACTACGCCGAAGCGCCGCGTCAGGTAGCGCAGGATGTCATTGCGGCCCAAGGCTCGGGCCGCTGATTTCGCTATGGCAATGTCAGGCGGGGGCGGTTTCTGCGGCCGCCCTTGCCCGTATCCGCGACGAGGCCAGTTTCACGCCCATCAGAATCATCACGAAGCCATAGGCATGAAATAGTTGCGGGGTCTCGCCCAGCAACGGCCAAGCCAGCAGTGCGGCGTACACCGGCACCAGGAACATCGATAAGCCAGCCGTTGCGGGGCCGGCCTGGCTGATCAGCCGGCCGTACACGTAGTACGCGCCCAGGCTGGGCACAATAGCCAGGAACAGCAGCACGGCTGCCAGCCGTGGATCGGTCCAGGGCGGCGTTGCGCCAGTCGCTGCTTCGATACCGGCAAAGGGCGCCAACGCCAGCACGCCACCCAGCATCATCGTTGCCAACCGCGCGCTGTCCGGCACGGCGGGCAGCGTCAGGCGCTTTTGCAGCACGGTATAAAACGCCCACCCCGTAGCCGCCAGCAGCACCCACAGATCCCCTTGCCCGAAAGCCAGGCGGGCCAGCGCATAGGCATCCCCTCGCGACAGCACGATCAGAACGCCGCCCAAGGCCAGCGCCAGACCTGTTGCGCGCACCGCGGACAGCGCCTTGCGCCAGATAAGAGCTTCCAGCAACGCGACCAAAATAGGGCTGCAGGAAAAAATCAGCGCAATATTCGTGGCGCTGGTGGTTTGCGCGCCGATGTACTGCGGCGCCACGGCCACGCCCATACCCAGGACCGCAAGCGGCAACAAGGCGGGCAATCCACGCCATAGCGCGCGGCGGTGCGTACGCAAGGCAGGCAAGGCGATGGGAAGCAGAATCAGCAAGGCAATCAGCCATCGGCCAAAAGCGAGAAAGACGGGGGGCAGGCTGGCGTCATGGGCCCAGCGGGCCGCAACCATATTCGAAGCGAATAACGCGGGGGCGGTCAGTAGCATGGCGGTGCCGGACAGGCCCAGACCAGATCTTGCGGGTAGCGCGGATGCGTGCGACATGATTTCCAGCCGCGCGGATCGGCGCGCGGGTTGCTGCGTGGTAGCTACCGGCGCTTGCGCCGGGTTGTGCCGCAGCGAAAGCGCCGAAATACGACAGGCGGGATAGGCGCCTGTCTTGCTGGAAAGTCTACGGCCGGGTGAACAAAATAGGTTTCTTGATTCACGCCAATTTGGCGTGTTGTGAAAAATATCTTCCCTATAAAATAGAATTTCGTAGAGAAAATATCCTTTAATTCGCTCCCCCTATGTCCGTACCTCCAAAAATCGACGAAACCGATCGCAAAATCCTGCGTGCATTGCGCCTGGACGGGCGGTTGACCAATCTGAAACTTGCCGAGCTGGTGGGCCTGTCGCCCACGCCGTGTTGGAATCGCGTCAAGGCGCTGGAAGAGGCGGGTGTGATCGAGGGTTACGCGGCCTTGTTGAATCAAAAGGCGCTGGGTTTGCCGGATACCGTCATGATCGAGGTAACCCTTGAGCACCATGATGACGAGACGCTGGCGCGCTTTGGCGAAGAGATCACCCGGCTGCCAGAAGTCGTCGAAGCCTTTCTTGTCTCGGGGGAATACGACTACCTGATCAAGGTTGCCGTGGCGGGCACCGAAGGCTATGAAGAATTCCTGCGCAAGCGCCTGTACAAGCTGCGCGGCGTGCGCCACAGCCGTTCCACGTTTGTGCTGCGGCGGTTGAAACACACGCCATCGGTTGAGCCTTGAGCAGCGTGCGGGGCCGGTATCAGCCGTTGATGAAGGCGTCCAACGCGCCATTGAAGGCGCGCGGATTGCCCAGGTTCATGCCATGGGAAGAACCGGCAATCGTTACGCGCTGCGCTTCTGGCAACCAGGACGCCAGTGCGTCGAGCACCGCAGGGTAGGGCGCGGGGCTCAGTGCGCCGCCAATCAGCAAAGCGGGCATTGTCAGGCTGCCGATTTGTTGCGCAGTCAGGGTTTCAGGCTTTTCCTCGGCTTGACCGAAGAGCGTGCCGACGTTGTCGCGCACCATCTCTTTGAACCAAGGAACCATCCGTTGCCAGGTGTCGGGCCCTGTCACGGTATCCACAAACAGCGCCAGCCCTTCTTCGATCTCGCCCTGGCGAATGAGCGCCAGCGCGCGTTGGCGAAAGCCGCCACGCAAATCGTCTTCGCCGGGCAGCGGCAGGCCGGGATCGGCCAGGGTCAGGCTACGCAACGCATCAGGTCGGCGCAGCGCGGCTTCCAGCGCTACACGGCCGCCGCGGGAATGCCCCACCAGATGGGCGGCTTCGCCGGCTACCGTTTCGATGAATTCCAATACGTCGCTGGCGTGCTGTGCGATCGAGAATCCGCCGCCTTCGCCGTCCCAGGTCTCGGGCCAGTAGCGGCGCAGGCAGACGGCCAGCACGCGGAACGACTTACCCAGCGGCGCCATCTGCGACTTCCAGTAGCGGCAGTCGGACAACGACCCATGCACCAGGACCAGAGGCGCGCCGCTGCCGTATTCGGTGTAGGACATGGCATAACCGCCGATCAACGCGGTTTGCAGGGGCAGGACGGGTTCGGAACGCATGGGTGTCGGGATGGGAAAGCCAGGTCGGCATTCTAGCCCGCTGGCGCTGATAAACTCGTTTATCGACCCATTTGCGCGCGGCACGCCCGCTGGCGCTTCCTTCCACAGAGCCTGCCCCGATGTCCCCCGAATCTCTTGCCGCCTTGCCCGAATCCGCCCAACGCGTCGCCCGTCTGCTGCTGGATATCGGCCATGACAAGCCTGTAGTGGTCCTGCCGCAATCGGGCAAGACCTCGGCGGAAGCGGCTGCGGGCCTGGGGTGTCAGGTGGCTCAGATTGCCAAGTCGATTATTTTTCGGCGCGCGTCGGACAATGCGCCTGTGCTGGTGATCGCCAGCGGCGCGAATCGCGTGGATGAGGTCAAAGTGGCCGGGCAGGTAGGGGCGCTGGCCAAGGCCGACGCCAAATTCGTGCGCGACATGACGGGTTATGCGATTGGCGGCGTGTGCCCCATCGGTCATGCCGTCAAACCGGTGATGTTGCTGGACGCCGATTTGTTCAATTACGACAGTCTTTGGGCGGCTGCTGGCCATCCGCATGCCGTATTCAATCTGACACCGCAGCAACTGGCCGATATGACCGGCGCGCCTGTCGTGGACGTGGCGCAACGCGCCTGACCGTCCAGGCGCGGCCGCGTCAGCGCGGGTGCTCGTCCAGCGCGTCAACCAGCACCTGTCGAACCCCGCGTGAACACGCTTCCACGCGCGCTTGCACGCCATAGACCGTGGCCAGCGAGGCGGGCGTAATGACATCAGCAGGCGGTCCTTCCGCGTGCAGTCGGCCGCCCTGGATCATCACCGCGCGATCCGCGTGTTGCAATGCCACGTTCAGATCATGCAGAACGATGATGCTGATCAGCCCGTGTTCCCGTGTTTCCTGTTTCAGCAGCTGCATCACGTGGAACTGATAGTTCAGATCCAGCGCGGACAGCGGCTCGTCCAGCAACAGGACGCGGGGGTGGCGAATCAACGCCTGCGCCAGTCCGACAAGCTGCTTTTGGCCGCCAGACAGTGCATCCAGATAATGCAGCGCCAAATGGCCGATGCCCAACCGGTCCAGCAGGCGGTCAATCGCCGCCATATCTACGGGCGTGCTCAACGCTTCGCCCGCCTTGGCCGCCACGAGTACCGATTCAAAAACCCGTAGGTGTACCGCGGCGGGCAGGCTCTGGGGCAGGTACACCACATGACGGGCTCGTTCGCCAAACCCCAGGCGGGTCAGATCCTGGCCGTCCAGCGATGCGCTCCCGGCGCGTACACGCACCAAACCCGCCAGCGCTTTTAGCAGGGTCGATTTTCCGCTGCCGTTGGGACCCAACAGGGCCGTGACTTGGCCTGCCGCCAGTGCTGGAACGGACAAGCCATGCAAGACGTCACCGCTGCCGTAACCGGCAGTCAGCCCATGGATATCCAGCGATGCGGCAGCAGTGCGCGTCATGGCATTTGCCGGCGCAACACCACCGACACGAAAAAGGGTATGCCGACCAGTGCCGTGACGATGCCTACCGGCACCACGACGCCGGGCAATAGGTTCTTGGAGACCACGGAGGCCAGAGACAGGATCAGCGCGCCCACCAACGCGCTGCCCGGCAGGTAATAACGATGGTCTTCGCCGAACAGCCGGCGCGCGATATGCGGTGCAACCAAGCCTATGAAACCTATCGTGCCCACAAAGGCCACCGCCAGCGCCGACAGCAAGCTGACTCTTGCCAGCGCCGCCACACGTACGCGCCGCACATCCACGCCAAAGCTGGCAGCACGGTCTTCGCCCAATCGCAACGCGGTCAGTTTCCAGGATTGCCGCATGGCCAGCGGCAAGGCCAGCGCAAAGGCCAGCGCCAGCACGCCGGCTGTCGTCCAGCTGGATCGCGACAGGCTGCCCATGGTCCAGAACACCAGATTCTGCAGCGCTTCGGCGCTCGCTACGAACTGCACCAACGACACCAGCGCGTTGAATGTAAACACCATGGCAATGCCAAACAGCACAACGCCTGACGTGTTCATCCCGCTCCAGCGGGCAACGCCGTCCAGCAGCAAGGCCGCCAGCAGCGCAAACAGAAATGCATTGCCGGCGATCAGCCAGCCGCTGGGCACGCCCGGCAATCCAAATTGCAGAACAATCGCCAGAGAGGCGCCGAAAGCGGCGGCGGACGACACGCCCAGCGTGAATGGGCTGGCCAGCGGATTGTTCAAAATGGTCTGCATCTCGGCACCTGCCAAACCCAGCGCCATCCCGACCAAGGCGGCCGTCAGGGCGGATGGCAGCCGGATATCCCACACAATCACGCGGGATGTGGGGTCAGCAGAAGCGGGAGAGGTCAGCGTGTGCCAGAGCTCCCGCCACGGCAGGCCAGACGGCCCCACCGTGAAGTCGATGAGCAGTGCAAAGAAAATGGCCGCCAGCAGCAGGGCGAGTAGCCCTGCGCGGCGGCGCAGGATGTGCCGATAGGCGCTGACCGCGCTTGCGGCTTGCGGCATTACTGCAACAGTTGCAGCCGGCTCTTGGCCGTGGCGGCCGCCGGAGTCGTGGGATAGTCGCGAACAATGCGCTGCAACGTCGTCTTGGCGCCTGCGCGGTTGTTCATTTCGATCTGGCTGCCTGCGATGATCAGCAGTGCGTCCGGGGCCCGCGCATTGTCAGGCGACTTTTGGACCATGGTGGTCAATTGCTCGATCGAGCCCTTGAAGTCCTTCATGCCGTAGCGGCTGCTGCCCAGATAGAACTGTGCGCTCGGGGCGAGCTGGCTGTTGGGGTAGAGCGCAATAAAGCCAGCCAGCGATTCCGCGGCGTCTTTGTATTGGCCCTTGCGGAACAATTCCATGGCGCCGTCATAGGCTGCTTGTTCTTGAGGGTCGCCAGCGGCGGCGCCCGGCGGGTTCGCGCCGCCCGCACCGCCCGGCTTGGCGCTGGGCTGCTGGCGGGACACCAGTTCAAGCTGGTCACGCAGCTGCGCGACTTCTTGTTGCAGAGATTGAATCTGATCGGCCAATTGAAGCTTGGCGCGTTGGCTTTGCTCGTTCTGCTGCTGCACCTGCTGGCGCAAATCCAGAATGGCCTTACGGGCTTCATCATCGGAAAAAGCGTGAGCGGGCGCCGTCAGGGCCGCAAGCACCAGACCAGTGGCCACAATCAGAGGACGCAGGGACAGAACGTTATCGCGCATGAAATTTCCCGGGGTATAAAAACAAACGTCGGGACGGCCGGCTGACCGTCCCGACGCGTGGTAGGGCTCTTGACTAGACGAAAAGCTTAACGCAGATAGTTGATATCGGCGCGGCGGTTTTCGGCAAAGTCGGCTTCAGACGTACCCGTCGACTTCGGCTTTTCTTTGCCGAAGCTGATGGTTTCGATCTGGTTGTCGCTAACACCCAGCAAGGTCATCATGCGACGCACGGCGTCTGCACGACGCTGGCCCAGGGCCAGGTTGTACTCAGCACCGCCGCGTTCGTCGGTGTTGCCTTCAATCTTGACCTTCTGCTGTTGGTGCGAGGCCAGGTAACGGGCGTGGGTTTCGACCAGGCCGCGGTATTGGTCCGACACGGTGTAGCTGTCGAAATCAAAGTACACCGAGCGCTGTTGCGCCAGGATGCTTTGGGGGTTAAACGGATCAAGGATCTGGCCAGAGGCCGATCCTTGGCCAGCGCCTCCGCCCTGACCCGCTTTATCGTCGAGAGGGACGGAGCTGCAAGCTGCCAGGGTGGCGGCCAGAGCGGCGATGGTTAGGCTTTTGGCAATGCGCGACTTCATGATAGTTCCTTTGCAAAGAGAGTCACACGTGTTATCGGGTAAATGGGCCCCAAGTCGGTTCACGTATTTCCCCGTTCAGTACCGAAAGCGTCTGCCGTACACGGCCATCGCTCGAAACACCCGCAAGTACGCTACGGCCATTTTGGATAGCAGCGTAAAGGACTTGCATGCCATTCGGCGCAAAGCTCGGCGACTGATCGTCACGACCATCAGTGAGCAAAGCTTCGGAGCCTGAGGACAGGTTCAACGACGCGATTCGAAACGCACCGTCGCGTCTTGCAACGTACAGTAGCGTCGATCCATCGGGGGAAATTCGGGGTGATATGTTGTAACCACCATTAAACGTGAGGCGGCGTGCTTCGCCACCTGTCGAGCCGGTCTGATAGATTTGCGGCCCGCCGCTGCGGTCACTCGTAAAGATAATGGAAGCACCGTCTGGCGTAAAGGTCGGCTCGGTGTCAATCCCGGGAGAACGCGTAACTCGGGTCGGATTTGAGCCGTCGGACGCGCCAACGATGTAAATTTGCGACAAACCGTCACGAGTCAGCGCCACAGCAAGCTTGGAACCGTCGGGCGACCAGGCGGGTGCGCTGTTGTTGCCCTTGAAGTTTGCAACGGGCACGCGGGCGCTGGTGGCCAGGGTGTGCACGTAAACAACGGGCTTTCCGGATTCAAAGCTCACATAGGCCAGCTTGGCGCCATCGGGCGACCAGGACGGCGAAATGATCGGCTCACGCGAACGCAGCGCGACTTGCGGGTTTTGCCCGTCAGCGTCGGCAACTTGCAGTTCGTAGGTGGCGCCCTTTTTCAGCACATAAGCGATGCGGGTCGAGAACACGCCGCGAACGCCGGTGATCTTTTCGTAGATGCGGTCAGCGATCTGGTGGGCCACGCGGCGCAGTTCCTGCTCGGTGCCGGAGAATGCCACGCCGTCCAATTGACCCTTCTTGACCGTATCGGCCAGACGGTAGCGCACGTCGTAGCGGCCATCGGCGCCACGGGTGATGCTGCCATAGGCGATGAAGTCGGCACCCTTGCCGCGCCAGTCGTCGTGGGCGATGGGGGAATCGACATTCAGGCCGGAGCCGGCGGCATTGATCAGGCGGAACTGGCCCGTGCGGGTCAGGTCGGCGCGGATCACTTCAGCCAATGCGCGGCCGTGCGTGTCATCAACGGCAAAATCTGCGATAGCGACCGGGTACTGGGTAGCACCGGTGCCGGAAATATCGACGCGTAGCTGAGCTTGGGCGGGTTTCATGGCCATCAGGCAGGCCAGCGCAAGCAGCAGCAAGCCGAGCCCATAAGTTCGCCAGAGGGCGAGGGGGGGTACTCGTCGGCTATAGGCGGGAGTCATAGTCAGCAATCTCCTGTCATTCATACATTTTGTACACAACATCGATGATGGGTTCGTAGCGCCCGGTCGAAGGCTTCGGGAATGGGTTGCAACGGCGGATGCCAGTCTCGACAGCGCGGTCAAAGCCCGTGATGCCAGAAGAACTGGTCAGCGTGACGCCGTTAACCTTCCCGTCAGATCCTAACTGTACCCGGTATTCCGCAGTGGGATTTCCCGAGCCGCTACGGGCCTGAGCCGGATATGCCACACCTGGTTGCACGCAAGCGCGCACCTTGGCGCCATAGCCGTTATCGCGTCCGCCGCCCGCCTGGTTGCGGTCCGCCGTACCGCCTGGGATGCCTGCGGCACCCAGGGCGTCATTGCGGAAGGCATCCTTCAGCGCCTTGTCGGCGGCAGCCTTTTTGGCGGCAGCAGCCTTCTCAGCAGCCGCTTTTTCTGCGGCGGCCTTGTCAGCCGCGGCTTTCTCGGTAGCCGCCTTGTCAGCAGCAGCTTTATCCGCCGCAGCCTTCTCGGTGGCAGCCTTTTCGGCAGCAGCCTTCTTGGCGGCGTCGTCCTTGGCTTTCTTCTCGGCGGCGGCCTTGTCTGCAGCAGCCTTGTCGGCAGCGGCTTTCTCGGCGGCCGCCTTGTCAGCGGCCTGGCGTTCTTGCTCCAGGCGTTTCTTTTCTTTCAGTTCGGCCTGCTTGCGTTCATCTTCCAGGCGTGCCTTTTCCTTGGCCGCTTCAGCGGCCTGGCGGGCCTTTTCTTCCTGCTCACGCTTTTTCTTGGCTTCCTGAATAGCAATCTCAGGGTCCACTTCCTCGGTCTTGGGCTGAACCTGCGGTTCAGGCTCGGGCGGAGGCGGCGGTGGCGGAGGAGGGGGTTCCGGCGCCTTTTCGGGCTCCGGCTTGGGTTCGGGCTTGGGTGGCGGCTTGGGCTGCTCGGGCTGAGGCGTGGGCGGCGGTGAGACGGGCGAATTGCCGTCCGCCCAAAGCTGAACCTGGACGGGGCCAGGGGCCTCGGTGTGCCAGCTCACGCCGAAGATCAAGGCGACCAACAGCAGCAAATGCACCGCCACCGCCAGAATGAGCGAATTCCGGTTGTCGTTATTGGGCGGAGTGCCCGGGGGGCCGCTGCGGTGTCGAATAATGGGTGGCGTCATGAGCGTTGCATGCCGGCAAAGCCGGTGGAAGGCGTCGCGTTAGCGTTTTTTCGCAGGGGCGGGCTGGGATGTGCCGGCGGACTGATCCACCAGCAGGCCCAGGCGGGTGATGCCGTTGGTGCGCAGTTCATCCATTACCTTCACAACTGTCTCGTAGGGCACCTTGCCGTCGGCGGCGATAACCACCGGCGTTTCCGCGGTAATGCGTGACCGCACTTGCGCAATGAGTTCAGGGCGCGCGATGTCTTGCAGAGTGGCGCCGGGTTCCCGCATGCGCAGGGCGATCTTGCCGTCTTCCGAAATCTGGACTTCCAGCGGTTTGACTGGCACGTCCGAAGCCGCGCCGACCGAGGGCAGCTGAATCAGGCCGGGCGTGATCAGGGGCGCGGTCACCATGAAGATGACCAGCAGCACCAGCATCACGTCGATGTACGGCACCACGTTGATGTCGGCCTTCATGCGGCGGCCGGACCTGCCGCGTGAGCTTACCGATGGCATTAGCGCACCTGCCGTTGCAGAATGTTCAGGAATTCATCGACGAAGCTGTCGAAACGGATCGAGATGCGGTCGATGTCGTTCGTGAAACGGTTGTAGGCAACCACGGCCGGAATAGCAGCGAACAGGCCGATGGCGGTCGCGATCAGCGCTTCTGCAATACCGGGGGCCACCGAAGCCAGCGTGGCCTGCTGCATGTTCGACAGGCCGATAAAGGCGTGCATGATCCCCCAAACCGTACCCAACAGGCCGATATAAGGAGACACCGAACCGGCGGACGCCAGGAAGTTCAGGTGCGATTCCAGCGAATCCATTTCACGCTGGTAGGCGGCGCGCATGGCGCGGCGCGGGCCGTCCAGCAGTGCGGTGGCATCGCCCGACGCATTGCCACGGCGGGCCTTCAGGAATTCAGTCATGCCGGCATCGAAGATGCGGGCAAGTGCGCCTTGTTCGTCGCGGCGCGAAGCCACGGCCTGTTGCAGCATGGACAGATCGCCGCCCGACCAGAAGTCGTCTTCAAAACGGCGGGTTTGGGTATGGGCGCGCTTGATCGCCATGCGCTTGCCGAAAATATACGTCCAAGACATGATCGAGATGCCCAACAGCATCAGCATGATCAGCTGGACGGGCACGCTGGCGTGCGAAATCAATGAAAGCAACGACATGTCGCTGGTGGCTTGCATGGTTATTCCTGAATTGATTCCAGTTTGGCGCGGAGTTCGGTTGGCAGTTCCGTCGGCCGCATATTGACGGCATCGACGCAACAGACTTGGATGTTGCCTTCGGCAAGCAGTTCCCCATCCCGCTCCGCGCGCTGCGCGAAGTGTATCGAAGCGCGGCCCAGTTTGGTGACTTGGCTGCGTATGGTAAGCAAATCGTCCAGTCTGGCGGGTTTCCGATAGGACATGTCCAAGGAGCGGACAACAAACAGGCGTTGTTCGCTGGCTGCCAGGCCAGATTGGTTGACTCCCAGATCGCGCAGCCACTCGGTGCGCGCGCGTTCCAGGAATTTCAAGTAGTTAGCGTAGAAAACCACTCCGCCTGCATCCGTGTCTTCGTAGTAGACGCGGACTTGCAGGGTGGATTCAGAGGACTTCGGGTCGGTCACGATACGGATAGGGATGGTACGGGTCGGGACGCGGGAAGTCCGTAGCTGCTTTAGGGTTTAAAGGGTGTCGAGTTTCGTCAGCACGGCTTCAAGCGCGGACTCTACCGGAATCTTGGCCGCTTCGGTTTCCCGACGCGCTTGCAATTCCACCACACCATCGTTCAAGCCGCGTTCTCCAACTGTTACACGCAGCGGCGCACCGATCAATTCCCACTCGGCAAACATGACGCCCGGGCGTGCATCGCGGTCGTCAAGAATGACGTCCACGCCTCGTGCCAGCAGCGATTCATAGAGCTTCAAAGCGGTGTCACGCACGGTTTCACTTTTGCCCCAGCCGACCGGGCAGATCACCACTTCAAAGGGAGCAATCGCGCGCGGCCAGATAATGCCGCGGGCGTCGTGGTTCTGCTCAATGGCAGCGCCCACAATGCGAGTCACGCCTATGCCGTAGCAGCCCATTTCCAGCACGGCCGGCTTGCCGGTTTCGTCCAGGAAGGTGGCCTTCAGGGCTTCGGAGTACTTCTTGCCCAGATAGAAAACGTGTCCCACTTCGATGCCGCGTTGGATGGAGAGCGTGCCCTTGCCATCCGGAGAGGGATCACCTGCAACCACGTTGCGCAAATCGGCCACCAGCTCGGGCTCGGGCAGGTCGCGGCCCCAGTTTACTCCCTGGGTGTGGAAATCTTCCTTGTTGGCGCCGCAGACGAAATCGGCCATGTTGGCCACCGTGCGGTCAGCGATGACGTGCACGGGCTTGACGGTCTTGACCGGGCCAAGATAGCCGGGTTTGCAGCCGAAATACTCGACGATCTCGCTTTCGGAGGCAAAACGGAAGCCTGCCAGACCGGGCAGTTTGCCGGCCTTGATTTCGTTCAATTCATGGTCGCCGCGCAAGAGCAGCAGCCAGATATCGACTTTGCCCTTGTCGCCGTCGGTGGCCAGGACGATGGACTTGATCGTTTTTTCCAACGGCAGGCCCAGCAGCTTGGCCACGTCTTCGCACTTGGCGGCGCCGGGGGTGGCCACATCGGCCATGGCCTGGGTGGCTTCGCCACGGGCCGGGTACAGCGAAACGGCTTCCGCCAGTTCGATGTTGGCGGCGTAGTCGGTCTCGGCGTTGTAGACCAGCAGGTCTTCGCCCGTGTCCGCAATCACCTGGAATTCATGGCTGCGGGTGCCGCCAATCGAGCCGGTATCGGCCGAAACGGCGCGGAATTGCAGGCCCAGACGCCCGAAAATGCGCATGTAGGCGGCGAACATATTGTCGTAGCTGCGCAGCGCGCCGGCTTCGTCGCGGTCGAAGGAGTACGCGTCCTTCATCGTGAATTCGCGACCGCGCATCAGGCCAAAGCGCGGGCGGCGTTCATCCCGGAACTTGGTCTGAATGTGATAGAAATTCAGCGGCAACTGGCGATAGCTGTGAATTTCGTTGCGCGCGATGTCGGTGATGACTTCTTCGGACGTCGGCTGCAACACGAAATCGCGCTGGTGGCGGTCCTTGATGCGCAGCAGCTCGGCGCCATATTGCTCCCAGCGGCCCGATTCCTGCCAGAGCTCGGCGGGCTGAACCACTGGCATCAGCAGTTCGATGGCGCCAGAGGAGTTCATTTCCTCCCGGACGATCGCCTCGACCTTGCGGATGATCTTCAGGCCCAGAGGCATGTAGGTGTAGATGCCGCCCGCGAGTTTGCGGATCATCCCGGCCCGGGTCATCAGCTGATGGCTGGCGACTTCGGCTTCGGAAGGGGCTTCTTTGAGGGTGTTGATGTGGTAGTTGGATGCGCGCATGTTTAAAGGTGGCAGCAGATACGTATAATCGACTGTAATTGTATTGAATTCGGTGGGGGTGGCCCATGCTTGACCGCGAAGGCTACCGCCCCAATGTCGGCATCATTCTCGTCAACAGTCGAAACGAGGTCTTTTGGGGTAAGCGTATCAGGGAACATGCATGGCAGTTCCCCCAGGGCGGCATCAAGTATGGCGAAAGCCCGGTGCAGGCCATGTATCGCGAACTCCATGAAGAGGTGGGCCTAAAGCCCGAGCATGTCCGTATTTTGGGGCGTACACGAGATTGGTTACGTTATAACGTGCCCGATCACTTCGTCCGGCGTGAGTGGCGTGGCCACTATAAAGGACAAAAACAGATTTGGTTCTTGTTGCGCCTGGTAGGACGTGACAGTGATGTTTGCTTGCGAGCGACGCAGCATCCGGAATTCGACGCCTGGCGCTGGAGCCAGTATTGGGTTCCCCTGGACGCTGTTATTGAGTTCAAGCGCGACGTCTATACCCAGGCGTTGAACGAGTTGTCGGCGATCCTCTTTCGGCGTCATCACGAAACCCGCTACCTGCGCCAGCGCGTGCATGGACAGCGGGGAGCAGAGAATTTGCCCGAAGGAACGGACGGTCATGCGCATATTGTTGGTTGAAGACGAACGGGACATGGCGTCCTGGTTGATGCGCGCGCTCGCTCAGAGCGGGTTTGTGCCGGACCACGCGGCAGACGCCCGTACGGCCGAGGCATTCATGGCAGGCACGGAATATGACGCTATCGTCATGGATCTGCGCCTGCCGGATAAGCACGGGCTGGTGGTGTTGCGCGAAATGCGTAATCGCGACGACCGTACGCCAGTCTTGCTGCTGACCGCCCAGGGCGCGCTGCAAGACCGGGTGCGCGGTCTGAACTTGGGCGCGGACGATTTCCTGACCAAGCCCTTCGCGCTTGAAGAGCTGGAAGCGCGCTTGACCGCGCTGGTGCGCCGCAGCCGCGGCCGCCAGCATCCCCGCTTGCAGTGCGGCTCGTTGTCCTACGACAGCGAAAGTCGTGCGTTCACGCTGGACGGCTCGCTGCTGTTCCTGACCCCGCGCGAACATGCCGCCCTGGCGGCGCTGCTGACCCGTAGCGGGTATCCGGTGGATAAGTCGCAATTGTTCGGCAAGGTGTTCACGCATGACAGCGAAGCCAATCCCGATGCCATCGAGGTCGTGCTCCACCGTCTGCGCAAGAAACTGGCCGGCAGCGATGTGCGCATCGTCACGGTGCGTGGGCTCGGCTATATGCTCGAGAGCGTCGCCAGCGAGTCAACGGAAACCTAAGTGAGCTTGCGGATTCCCGGACTGCCGCGTGTCGGGATTCGCGCGCTGCTGATCATTTTGCTGCTGCCCGGCGTGGTGGCGCTGTTGGTCATCGATAGTCTTAACGACTATCGCACCTTGTCGGAGATCACCAACGAAGCGTATGACAGCGCGTTGGTGGAGCCCGCCCGCGTACTGGAAAGCAGCCTGGAATTCACCCCGGACGGCAATCTCCAGGTCGCTACCCCCCTGTACGCGCAGGTCATGCTGGAATCTCGCGCCGGCCTGCGCAAGTACTTCCGTATTGAACAGATCGATCCGCCCCTGCCCGAAGATGCTCCGGTCCCGACAGACCAGGGCAAGACCTTGCTGGGCATGCCGGAGATGCCGCGCCCGCCCGTCTGGCCGCGCTCTAACGGTCAGCCGATTTTCTACGATGGCGTTTATCGCAATGACCCGGTCCGGGTAGTAGCCGTGGTGCGTGATCTGTATTACCAGGGGCAGCATCGCCAGGTGCTGGTCGTGGTGGCGGAAAGCACGGGCAAACGGATCGAGGCGGAAAACAATGCACGGCGCCAGGAAATCCTGCGGGATGCGCGCATGCTGGCGCTGGTGGTGCTGTTGGTATGGTGGGGCGTGTCGTGGGCGCTCAAACCGCTGCGCCGCCTGCGCGCCGATATCCGCAACCGCCGTCCCGACGATCTGACGCCGCTGGATGCCTCACGCGTCCCGAGCGAGGTCGCGCCGCTGGTCGACGCGGTGAATCACCACATCGCCCGCTACCGTCTGGTCTTGGATGAGCAATCGCACTTTCTGGCTGATGCGTCGCATCAGCTGCGCACGCCGCTGGCCATCATGCTGACCCAAGCGCAATACGCGCTGCGCGAGCGCGATCCGGAGCGTGCGCAGGAAGGGCTGCGCGCCATTGTCGATCAGTTGGGCCGCACGCGCCGCCTGACTGAACAGCTGCTGTCTTTGGCGCACGCCAATCAGGCCAATCACTTGCCCAGGCAGTTGCTGGACATGAATGCAGTGTCGCGGGAAGTGGTGCTGCAATACCTGCCTTTGGCGCATGAAAAGCAGCAGGACCTGGGGTGGGTGCAGGCGGGTTCTGAAGAAGGCCTTGAAACTCCCGTGCCCGTTTCCGGCAATGAAGCTGAACTGCACGAAGCGTTGTCGAACCTGGTCCACAACGCCATTAACTATGCGCCCATAGGCGCGCGCATTACCGTCTCCGTTTGCCGCCTGGAAAATCGAGCCGAAGTCGCCGTATCCGACAACGGGCCGGGCCTGGAGCCCGACTTGCGCGGGCGCGCGTTTGCCCGGTTTGAACGTGTTGGCA
Organism: Achromobacter seleniivolatilans; assembly: GCF_030864005.1. Taxonomy (NCBI): domain Bacteria; kingdom Pseudomonadati; phylum Pseudomonadota; class Betaproteobacteria; order Burkholderiales; family Alcaligenaceae; genus Achromobacter; species Achromobacter seleniivolatilans. The sequence continues at coordinate 4,061,409 of NZ_CP132976.1, read as the reverse complement.
CGGACAAGCCTGTGACATCGACAGGATCGGGCCTTGGCCTGGCCATCGCACGGGCCTATGCGCGCCGTAACGATGGGGATATCGAACTGCGTGATGGCGAACCCAATGCCCAAGGCGGCGTCGGCCTGGCTTCGGTACTGTGGCTGCCCTTGGCTGCGACCCTCTCGCAATATCCGCGACCGCTCGACGTAGAGCTCAAAGGCGAGCAGTAAGACGCTCTGCTTTCACTTTTTTTACGGCTTCACTTCCATCTTGCGCCGCTTCTGCTCAGGGATAACCCCTGGATTCAGGAGCGCGACAGCGCATAGAAAGCGGATTAGCAGCTTCCTTCCGTAATCTGCGCTCCGGTCTGCTGTAAAGGGCCGGGTGCCGCTCGTTTCGAGCGCCATGTCAGGGGCCTGCACGGCCCTGCATCAGGAAGGAGGATGGAAGTGCAAAAAAATATCAACAGAAAGGACTACTACGGCGGCGCGCTGATGGTCCTGATCGGGTTGGGGGCAATCTACGGCGGCACCGACTATCACATCGGTTCGCTCAGCCACATGGGCCCCGGATTCTTTCCCGCAGCGCTGGGCGGCCTGCTCGCATTGACGGGTGTGCTGATTGCAATTTCCGCGCGCTCGGGTGACTCCACCCCGCCGGCTCCCGGCGACGGCCACGCGCACGGTCTGCCAGATTTCCGTGGCAGCGCATGCATCCTGCTGGGCACGCTGGCGTTCCTCTTGCTGGGCCACTATGGCGGCCTGTTGCCCGCCACATTTGCCATCGTCTTCATCTCGGCCTTGGGTGATCGCAAAAACACGATCAAGCAGGCCCTGCTTTTGTCGATCGGCATGTCCGCGATCGCCGTGATTGTCTTCTGGTGGGCGCTGCAATTGCAGCTGCCGCTGTTTCGTTGGGGTTGAAGCGCCATGATCTCTCAATCTTTGATGGACCTTTGGTACGGCTTCGGCGTCGCGTTCCAGTGGCACAACCTGATGTGGTCGTTCTTCGGTGTGCTGGTGGGCAACCTGATCGGCGTGCTGCCGGGCATGGGTGCGTTGTCGGCAATCTCGATCCTGTTGCCGCTGACCTACGTGATGCAGCCGGTGCCCGCCATCCTGATGCTGGCCGGTATTTTCTATGGCTCGCAATATGGCGGCGCCATCGGCGCGATCTTGCTGAACCTGCCTTCACATCCGCCGCATGCGGTCACTTGTCTTGATGGTTATCCATTAACCAAACAAGGCAAGGGAGGGACAGCGTTGGGCATCACGATGATCTGTTCCTTCTTCGCGGCGTCCGTGGGCATCATCGTCATGATCTTCGCGTCGCCCTTGCTGGTGGAAGTGGCGTTCAAGTTCGGTCCGACGGAAATCTTCTCGATCATGCTGCTGGGCCTCTTGGCAGGCGCCACGATGTCGCGCGGATCGCCGCTCAAAGGCGTGGCCATGACCTTGTTCGGGCTGATGTGCGGCGTGGTCGGCACCGACGTGAACACCGGCACCATCCGATTTTCGTTCGGCTTGCTGGATCTTTCCGATGGTCTGGAACTGGTGGCGATCTCGATGGGTTTGTTCGGCGTGGCCGACTTCCTGATGAGCGTGAACCGCATGACCATCATCGGCAGCGGCGCGAAGCTGCGCTTGCGCGATATGCGGCCCAGCAAGCAAGAGCTGAAAACGGCTTTTTGGCCGATGGTGCGCGGCACGGCGGTCGGCACGCTGTTTGGCGCGATGCCCGGCACGGGTCCCACCATCACGACTTTTGTGGCGTATGCGCTGGAGCGCAAGATTTCCAAGACGCCAGAGAAGTTCGGCACCGGCATGATCGCCGGGGTGGCGTCGCCGGAAGCGTCGTCGCACTCCAAGACACAGGTCGATTTCATCCCGACGATGAGCCTGGGCATTCCTGGCGACGCCGTGATGGCGCTGATTCTGGGCGCGCTGCTGATCCAGGGCATCCAGCCCGGCCCGCAATTGATCACGGAGCATCCGGACATCTTCTGGGGCCTTATTGCCAGCTTCTGGGTGGGCAACGTGCTGTTGATGGTGCTGAACGTGCCGCTGATCGGCGTGTGGGTCAAGCTGTTGCAAGTGCCTTATCGCTATTTGTTCCCGTCCGCGTTGTTCTTTATCGCAGTGGGTGTGTTCAGCACGCAAAACAGCTTGTTCCAGATTTGGGAAGTGCTGGCTTTTGGCGTGATCGGTGCAATTCTGATGACGCTGGAGTTCTCGGTGGCGCCCATCCTGCTTGGCTTCGTGCTGGGTCCAATGGTGGAAGAAAACTTCCGCCGCGCATTATTGCTGTCGCGTGGTGATCTGGCGGTGTTCGTCCAACGTCCGATCAGCGCCTGGTTCATTGGCGCAAGCGCACTGCTGATCGGGCTGCAAGTGTGGGCGTTCCTGCGCCGCGGCAAAGGCAAGGGCAAGAACAAGCCGGAAGTCCCGCAAACGGTCTAAGCGGTTCCTGCTCAGATAGATCAATGGCCCGGCTTCATGCCGGGCCGTTTGATTTGTAGGGCGGCATCCCTCATGCTTGAGGTTTCCAACGCCTTGCAACGATCGCGCCATGCACATCCTCTTTGCTTGTCCCCATCACGATCCCGACGTCTGGGTGCCGCGTTTAGAAGCCGCCATGCCCGGCTGCCGCATTTCCGTGTGGAATCCCGACGGTCCGCCTTCGGGCGCGGAAGTGGCTCTGGTCTGGCGTCCGCCGGTAGAACTCTTCAAGCACGAAACCCAACTGGCAACGCTGTTCAATCTGGGTGCAGGCGTGGATGCTTTGTTGAAGATGCCGGAGATCCCCGCGCACGTGCGCATCGTGCGCCTGGAAGACGCGGGCATGTCGGTACAGATGGCGGAGTACGCCTTGTACGCGCTATTGCGCGTGTCGCGCGATTTTGAAGCGTTCGACGAGGCGCAGTCGCGTCAGCATTGGGACACCCGCGAAGGCACGCGGCAGGCTGACTGGCCGGTCGGTGTGCTGGGTCTGGGGCAGGTGGGTGCGCGCGTGGCGCAGACCTTGGCTGATTTTGGCTATCCCGTCGCCGGCTGGTCGCGCTCGCCGCGAGACATTCCTGGTGTGGAGTCCTTCGCTGGCGAAGCCGCTTTGCCGGCCTTTCTGGCGCGCACGCGTTTCCTGGTGAATGTGTTGCCGCTCACACCCGACACGCACGGAATTCTTAACCGCGAAACGCTGTCGCAGCTGTTGCCTGAAGCGCATCTGGTCAATGTGGGGCGCGGCGAGCATCTGGTCGAAGATGATCTGGTGCAGATGCTTGAAGAGGGCGAAATTGCTGGCGCAACGCTGGACGTCTTCCACACCGAACCGCTGCCCAAGGACCACCCGTTCTGGCGCGACCCACGCGTGCACGTCACGCCGCATATCGCCGCGCGCACGCTGCGCGACGAGAGCATTGAGCAGATCGCCGCCAAGGTCGCCCAGTTGATGCGCGGCGAAGCCATTACTGGCGTGGTGGAACGTACCCGCGGCTATTGAGCCGCTGGCACAGCGGATTTTTCTAGCCGCTGATACATGGCCGGCAATCGCTGCGACAGGAAATCCAGCAATGTTCGAACGGCGGGCATCATGCCCCGCCGCGACGGATAGATGCAGTGGACAATGCCTTCCGGCGATTGCCATTGCGGCAGCACCGGCACCAGTTGGCCTCGCCGCAGTTCATCCTGCGTGGCAATAGAGGGCAGCAGGGCAATGCCGCGCCCGCGCACGGCGGCTTCGGTCAGCACGATGAAGTCATTGCAGGACAGTTGTGGTTTCAGGTCGATCTGTACCTCTTCGCCCTTGTCATTACGCAAGGGCCAACGCACTTCGTTCTGCGGATCGCTAAAGCTCAACGTCGTATGAGACGCCAGATCCTGCGGTGTGTCGGGCGTGCCGTGCCGTTGCAGATAACCGGGGCTGGCTACCAGCGTGCCGCGCGCCGTGCCCAAATGGCGCACCACCAGTTCGGCATCCGTGTCCAGCTTGGTGCGTACGCGCAATGCCAGATCCACGCCTTCGCGTATCAAGTCCACCCGGCGATTGGTCACCAGCAACTGCACGGATATGGCTGGCCACGCATCCAGAAATTCAGGCAGCAGCGGCGCCAGCACATCCTGCGCGATGGAGACCGGGCAACTCACAATCACTGGGCCGGAGGGTTCGGACTGCAATTGCCGCATGGCGTCATCTGCGGCACGGGCCGAGGCGGCCATTTCCCGGCAGTAGTGCAGGTAGCGTTCGCCCGCCGTGGTGAGCCGCAACCGTCGTGTCGTGCGTTGCAGCAGCCTGACGCCTAGGCTCTCTTCCAGGTGTGAGATCCGTCGCGACAGACGCGATTTCGGTATGTCCAGCGCCCTTGCCGCAGCACTGAAGCCGCCTTGCTCGACCACCTGAGAGAAATAGTAGAGGTCATTGAGATCTTGCATGATTGTTCTGTATTTGGAACGAACAGTTCATCATAGCCTAGTTTATGCGAACAATTAACCCGTCTACATTGCATCCATGCACTCGGGATCTGTCCACGCCAACCCGGCGGCAAGCGCCTACTGGCAACCCTTTCGGGGCCGGATGTGGCGCTGACAGATTCCGGCCGCCCGCGTACCGCGGGCCATCAATGGAGAATTTGCAATGAAGACCCTGGTTATCCTTTCCTCTATTCTCGGCGACCGTTCCAATAGCAAGCAATTGGCCGATCACCTGATTGCGCGTGTGAAAAAAGCGAATCCCGCTGCGGCCGTGAAGGTCCGCGACATCGGCGCACAGCCCATTCCTTACTTCGACGGCAATACCGCCGGCGCCTTGTTTACCCCGGCGGACGCCCGCAGCGTCGAACAGCAACGCATCGTTGAACTTAGCGACACGCTGGTCGCCGAACTGATGGAAGCCGATCGCATTGTGTTCGCAGTCCCGGTCTACAACTTCAACCTGCCGGCGCAGTTCAAGAGCTATCTGGACCATCTGGCCCGCGCTGGCGTCACGTTCCGTTATACGCCCGAAGGTGTGGCCGAGGGGCTCGTTAAGGGTAAGCAGGTGGTGGTGCTCACGGCGCGTGGCGGCAAGGCCGAAGGTACGCCTTCAGACACGATGACGCCGTACCTGCGCCAAATGCTCGGCTTCCTGGGTATGTCGGACGTTACCTTCATCGCGGCCGAAGGCATGGCGATGGGGGAGGTGGCTGCGCTGGAAGGCGTGGCGCTGGCCAAGCAACGTATCGACGCGCTGGTGCCGCACTCGTTGCAAACCGGTTTGGCAGCGTAAACGCAAGAGCAGGGCAGCAAAAAGGCGAGCCGGAAGGCTCGCCTTTTGCATTACCGCGTTTGTTACCGCGCAATCGCGCGGTGCAGCCTAGTCGCGCAAACGCTTGATCAAGCTGGATGTATCCCAACGGCCGCCGCCCATCTTCTGGACATCGCCGTAGAACTGGTCCACCAGGGCGGTCAGCGGGACACGGGCGCCGTTCGCGCGGGCTTCAGCCAGCACCAGTCCCAAGTCCTTGCGCATCCAATCCACGGCAAAGCCGAACTCGAACTTGTCGTCGACCATGGTGCCGCCGCGATTTTCCATCTGCCAGCTTTGGGCCGCGCCCTTGCTGATCACGTCCAGCACCAGCTTCATGTCCAAGTCAGCCGCCTGACCAAAGGCTACTGCTTCGGACAAGCCTTGCACGATGCCGGCGATGCAGATCTGGTTCACCATTTTGGCCAATTGTCCGGCGCCGGGGGCGCCCACCAGGGTCACTGCGCGGCCAAAGCACTGGGCCACCGGCTTGATGGCGTCGAACACCGCTTCTTCACCACCGCACATGATGGTAAGAGCGCCGTTGACAGCGCCCGCCTGTCCGCCCGAGACGGGGGCGTCAATGAAATTCAAGCCCAGGCCTTTGGCCTGCGCATAGAGTTCGCGTGCGACGTCAGCGGATGCCGTTGTGTGGTCCACGAACACGGCGCCCGGCGCCATGCCTGAGAACGCGCCGTCGGGCCCCAGCACAATACTGCGCAGGTCGTCGTCATTGCCCACGCAGGCGAATACGATCTGTGCGCCTGCAACGGCCTCACGCGGCGTAGCGGCATGATGGCCGCCGAACTCGGCAGCCCAGGCTTGTGCCTTGGCGGGGGTGCGGTTGTAGACAGTCACATCATGTCCGGCGCGAGCCAAATGGCCGGCCATGGGCAGACCCATCACGCCCAAACCGAGGAAAGCGACTTTCTGGGCTACGACCGCGTCGTAGCTCTTGGTACCGATCGTTGCCATGCAGGGAACTCCGCTTATTTAGATAAGGTCAGTCTGAGGACATCAACCTTAACGCAATCAATAGCCGGCGGCGAGTATGCCGCAAAGAAAAACCCCCGGGCAAAGGCCCGGGGGTTTTCGGAAGGCGATGTCACCGCCCGAAGGCGGTGGACGGCGCTTTACTCTTCTTCGACGAAGGTCTGTTCGCGCTTCTTGCGAATGGCGGGCAGTGCCACCAGGATCACAAGCAGGGCGGCCACAGCCAGCAGCGATGCGGACAGCGGACGCGTCACGAAGGTCGTGAAGTCGCCACGCGACAGCAGCAGGGCACGGCGGAAGTTCTCTTCCATCATGGGGCCCAGAACCAGGCCCAGCAGCAGCGGCGCGCCTTCGCACTTGAGCTTGGACCACACGTAGCCGACGATACCGAACATGGCGGTAGTGAAGATGTCGAATGCGTTGTAGTTCAGCGAGTACACACCGATCGTGCAGAACACCAGAATCGCCGGGAACAAGATGCGGTAAGGCACCTTCAGCAGCTTGACCCACAAACCGATCAGCGGCAGGTTCAGAACCACCAGCATCAGGTTGCCGATCCACATAGAGGCGATCAGGCCCCAGAACAGCTCCGGGTGGCTCGTCATGACTTGCGGGCCGGGCTGAATGTTGTGAATCGTCATTGCGCCAACCATCAGCGCCATCACGGCGTTACCCGGGATGCCGAGCGTCAGCAGCGGGATGAAAGAGGTCTGGGCAGCGGCGTTGTTCGCCGATTCCGGACCAGCCAGGCCGGCCGGGTGGCCCTTGCCGAAGCGTTCCGGATTCTTCGAGATCTTCTTTTCCAGCGTGTAGGACGCAAACGACGACAACACGGCGCCACCGCCCGGCAAGATACCCAAGGCCGAACCCAGGGCGGTACCGCGCAGCACTGCCGGGTACGATTCCTTGAATTCCTGCTTGTTCGGGTACAGCGAGCCGATCTTGTCGGTGATGTCGACGCGGTTTTCCTTCTGCTCGAGGTTGGTCATGATTTCGGCAAAGCCGAACACGCCCATGGCCACGATGGCGAAGTCGATACCGTCTTGCAGTTCCGGCACGCCGAAGTCAAAGCGGGCAACGCCCGAGTTCACGTCGGTGCCAACCATGCCCAGCAACAGGCCCAGGATGATCATCGCGATTGCCTTGGGCAGCGAGCCCGAGGCCAGCACAACAGCGCCAACCAGGCCCAAGCACATCAGCGAGAAGTACTCGGCGGGGCCGAACTTGAACGCGACTTCAGCCAGCGGGGGAGCGAAGGCAGCCAGCAGCAACGTGGCCACGCAACCCGCGAAGAACGAACCCAGAGCGGCGATTGCCAGAGCGGCGCCAGCACGGCCGTTGCGGGCCATCTGGTGGCCGTCCAGCACGGTCACCACTGCGGATGTTTCCCCTGGCAGCGCGACAAGAATTGCTGTCGTGGAACCGCCGTATTGGGCGCCGTAGTAGATACCTGCAAGCATGATCAGGCCGGCCACCGGGGGCAGCACGTACGTGATCGGCAACAGCATTGCGATGGTCGGGACGGGGCCAATGCCCGGCAGCACGCCAATCAGCGTACCCAGGACGCAGCCCAGCAGGGCGTACAACAGGTTTTCAGGCGTAAATGCGACCTGGAAACCCAACATCAGGTTGTCAAACAATTCCATGACCGGTTGCTCCTCAGTTCATGCCTAGAAACGACGGCCACAGCGGGAAAATCAGCCCCAGCCCCTTAACGAACGCCAGATACGAGAACACCACCAGGAAGATGCCGTTGGCAACGGCGACCTTCAGGCTGAACTCGTGGCTGGCCAGGCTGCTGATGATTACCAAGAGGAACACCGAGATGTAGATGCCCAGCAACTTGAGGACCAGACCGTAGATGACTACGGATCCAACCACCAGGAAGACGATGCGCCAGTCGAACTTGTCGATGTGCGTTTCGTCGGCTTTCTTGGACAGCGAGCCGAGCAGCACGATGGCGCCCAGCAAAGCCAGAACAATGCCTAGCCAGAAAGGAAAATACCCTGGGCCCATGCGGGCGGCAGTACCCATTTGGTAGCTGCTGGCCTGCCAGGCGAATCCCAGTCCAAGGGCGATGAACATCACCCCAGACCAGAAGTCCTGTCGATTGCGTAGCTGCATGATTGGTTGGCTCCTGTTTACAGCATGTAGATAAAAAAGGTTTGTAGCCGGATTTGGCTTGCCGAAAGGCAAGTGACAGGCACAAAAAAGGCACTTCGGGGTGCCATTAGTTCTTTTGAAAGCGACGATGTGGATTCTTGAAAGGGCGAATGGTAATTGACGCCCGCCACGCTGCAAACCCTGTAAGCTCGGTGAAAGCCTGGGGTTTTCCCTAGAATTCGGGTACTCCCGACCCCCAGATGTAACCTCATCGACAGATTGAGGGCTTTTTGAAAGCTAAGTGAAAGTTTATAGAAAGAAATGCGAAAGCCGAATCGGCCGGATGCGGGGCATTTGGAGGAGGTCGCGCATTTTTTTCGAGGTCAAAACCGGCTAGCGTTGCACGAGCGGCGTCACGACCGTAATTCCTACTGAATATTGCCGTGTTTCTCACCTTGCGTGAAGAGGCCCGATTGACCCCAGGATGGTTTACGATAGCGCCCATGCTGCAAGATCTAGACCAACTCGCTGCCCGAATCGGGCAACTGGTGCATCGCACCCGCCAACTCCACGCTGAGCGTGACGCGTTGCGCCTTCGCCTGAACGAATTTGAAGCTGAACAGCGTTCGCTGAAGCAGCGCGCCGCCGAGCGCGAGGCTGACATCGTCACGCTGCAAAGCAAGCTTCAGGATCACGACGGCGCCGTCACCTCGATGCTCGAGCAAGCCCAGCAGGCCGAAGTCGCCTTGCGGGAACAGCTCGCGCGCGAGACCGCAGAACGCCAGTCCCTCGAATCGCGTTTCGCCGCCCGCGAAACCGAATTGCAGGGCAATCTGCAATCGCGCGACACTGAACTACAGCGCTTGCGTGTGGCCGCAGCAGCGGCCCGTGAGCGCATTGACGCCGTGCTGGCCCGCCTGCCGGGCGCGCCGGCTGGAGAGCAACACTGATGGAACGCGTTGACGTAAGCATATTGGGGCGCGAGTACTCTCTGGCGTGCTCCGCCGAAGAAAAGCCCACCTTGCTGGCCGCCGTGCGCCATGTGGATCAATTGATGCTCCGCATTCAGGGCACCGGCAAGGTTTCCAGCAACGAACGTATCGCTGTAATGGCTGCATTGCAGGTCGCGGGCGAGCTGCTTGCCATGAAAGCACCCGACGGTCCGCTGGGCGGTTTGGCAGTCGGCGACTTCAAGCGTAGAATTGAGGACATGAACGCAGTACTCGATGACGCCTTGTCGGGTCAGGAAAAACTGCTCTAACCGTTCATAAGCTGTTTTCAAGAATTTTCAGTTTGTCCCTGCCGTGTCCGTGACTAGGCCATACATTCTCTGAACCTATGCTTTCGGCATATGGTTGCGGGAGTGTAGAGCTGGAGTGATCGTCTCTCGTAGACGAACCCGATGCTCTGCGGAACGCGACCACCTCTTACCTTAGGGTTCGAGATGCCGGCCTTGACGGCACAGGCGGGGCATCTATCCCAGCGGGCCTGCCATAAGCGCAGGTCCGCGTCGGGCGCATCATCCCTCCCTCTTCGTCCTCCCTCCTAGGACTAGTCCATGTTCAAACACCCTGTACTTACGCTGACGAAACTCGGCGCAGCGTGCGCAGCCGTGGCCGCTTTGGCCGCTGTGCAACCGGTTTACGCACAGGCGCAAGCGCCCGCAGCAACGGAATCGGCCGTTAACCGGTCGCCCGAAATGACGTTGCAAGCGATGGCATCTTCCGAGGTCAAGCAGGACACCGTCCGCATTTCGCTCTCCGCTGAAGTCGAGGCGCCCGATCAGCCGGCCGCGGGCAAGAAGCTGACCGCCGTCCTGGATGACGTGGTCAAGCGCGCACGCGATACCAAAGGCGTGGAAGTTCGTACAGGCGGTTTTAACGTCTGGCCCAACACCAATAGCAAGGGCAAGATCGGCACCTGGCGCGGCCAGGGCGAGATCATTCTGGAATCCAAAGATTTCGAGGCCGCTGCGGCCCTGGCTTCCAAGCTGTCCGACAAGACCGCCATTTCCAATATCGGCTTCTCGCTGTCCCGCGAAGCTCGCGATGTCGAAGAGCGCAAATTGCTGAAAGAAGCCGCGCAGGCTTTCAAAGATCGTGCGCTGGCCGCCGCGAATGCCTTTGGCTTCTCAGGCTACCGTTTGTCCAAGCTTGAGTTGGGCGGCGCGGGCGGTCCGGTGCCGATGCCGCGCATGTTGGGCGCGGCAATGGCCAAGGACTCATCGGGTGGCGGCTATAGCCCGGACGTCCCGCTGGAAGCGGGAGAGGTCACGGTCAGCGTCGCGGTTAACGGGACGATCGTTTTGCAGTAAGACTGAACATGATGGCGCCCAAGGCGACCATCGGCAGGGACAGCCACTGTCCCATGCTCAGTCCGCCCGCGAGCAGACCCAGGAAATTGTCCGGCTCGCGGGTGAATTCCACCAGGAAGCGGAAGGTCCCGTAACCGATCAGGAATAGCCCGCTCACCTGCCCAAGCGGGCGCGGCTTGCTGGAAAACCACCACAGCAGTGCAAACAGCACGATGCCTTCCAGGCCCAGCTCATACAGCTGAGACGGGTGGCGAGCCAGTCCGTCACCGCTGTCCGGGAACACCATTGCCCACGGCACGTCGGTTGGCCGGCCCCAGAGTTCGCCGTTGATGAAGTTGCCCAGGCGGCCAAAGCCCAGGCCCAGCGGAATCAGTGGCGCGATGAAATCGCTTACCGCGAAAAACGGCAGCTTTTTCTTTCGCGCAAACAGCAGCATGACCAGAATCACGCCGATCAGGCCACCGTGAAAGGACATGCCGCCTTGCCACAGGTAGGCCACCTCTAGCGGATGCGCCAGGTAGTAGGCGGGCTTGTAGAACAGCACGTAGCCCAGACGGCCGCCGAGCACTACGCCCAGCACGCTGTAGAAAATCAGGTCTTCCAGATCACGCACATTCAACGACGTGGTGTGTCCGCTGGTGATGCGCCGGCGTCCCAGCACATAGACAAGGGCAAATCCCGCCAGGTACATCAGTCCGTACCAATGAATGGCCAGGGGCCCGATCTGCAGGGCAATGGGGTCAAACTTCGGATATTGCAGCATGTTCTGCCCGACACAATAAAGTTGAATGATAATAACCGGCGAGCACTGAAGATTCGCGTCAAGCGAGCCAGCTTCCCGGGTGCGACTGCCTTGTCCGCGCCCCGACGGCCGACAGGAGAGACAGACCATGCCGAACAACGAACGTTCCCGCCACATCACCCACGGTGTCGCGCGTGCGCCGAACCGCGCGATGTACTACGCGCTGGGCTACACGGAAGCCGACTTCGAAAACCCCATGATCGGCGTGGCCAACGGCCACTCGACGATCACGCCGTGCAATAGCGGCCTGCAGCGGCTGGCCGACGCGGCTATCGATGCCATCCGCGAGTCCCGCGCCAATCCCCAGGTTTTCGGCACGCCCACCATATCGGATGGTATGTCGATGGGCACCGAAGGCATGAAGTACTCGTTGGTATCCCGCGAAGTCATCGCAGACTGTATCGAGACCGCCGCACAAGGGCAGTGGATGGACGGCGTAGTGGTGATCGGTGGCTGCGACAAAAATATGCCTGGCGGCATGATCGCCTTGGCCCGCACCAATGTGCCGGGCATCTACGTCTATGGCGGCACCATCAAGCCCGGCCACTACAAAGGTAAGGACCTGACCATTGTCTCGGTGTTCGAGGCCGTGGGTGAATACACCATGGGCCGCATGCCCGAAGCGGACTTCAAGCAGATTGAAAAATGCGCAATTCCCGGCTCGGGTTCCTGTGGCGGTATGTATACCGCCAACACCATGAGTTCCGCATTCGAAGCCATGGGTATGAGCCTGCCGTATTCCAGCACGATGGCCAACGAGGACGAAGAAAAGGTCGTGTCCGCGGCCGAGTCGGCGCGTGTGCTCGTTGCTGCGGTCCGCCTCAACCTGCGCCCGCGCGACATCATCACGCGGGAATCCATTGAAAATGCGGTGTCCGTCATCATGGCCACTGGCGGTTCTACCAACGCTGTGCTGCACTTCCTGGCTATCGCGCATGCCGCCGAAGTGCCCTGGACCATTGATGATTTTGAGCGCATCCGCAAGCGCGTTCCGGTGCTGTGCGACTTGAAGCCTTCTGGTAAATATGTCGCCACCGATCTGCATCGTGCAGGCGGCATTCCGCAAGTCATGAAATTGCTGCTGAATGCCGGCTTGCTGCATGGCGACTGCATCACCATCAGCGGCAAGACCATCGCCGAGACCCTGGCCGGCATACCCGATGCGCCGCGAGCGGATCAAGACGTCATCATGCCGATGGATCGTGCGCTTTATCCACAAGGGCATTTGGCGATCCTTAAAGGCAACCTGTCGCCTGAAGGTTGTGTTGCCAAGATCACCGGCTTGAAGAATCCCGTCATCACTGGCCCCGCGCGTGTATTCGATTCGGAAGACGACGCCATGACGGCCATCATGGCTCAGCAGATCAAAGATGGCGATATTGTCGTCATTCGCTATGAGGGACCCAAGGGTGGTCCCGGGATGCGCGAAATGCTGGCGCCGACCTCCGCCTTGGTGGGCCAAGGCCTGGGCGAAACGGTGGGCCTGATTACCGACGGGCGTTTTTCAGGAGGAACGTGGGGCATGGTCGTCGGCCACGTTGCGCCCGAGGCCTTCGTAGGCGGCCCAATCGCGCTGATTCAAGAGGGCGATTCGGTTACCATCGATGCCCACAAGCTGCTATTGCAGCTCAACATCAGCGACGAAGACATGGCGGCTCGTCGTAAGGCCTGGGTACAACCCAAGCCGCGTTATACACGCGGTGTGCTCGCCAAATTCGGCAAGCTCGCCAGCACCGCGAGCCGTGGGGCAGTAACTGATGCATTTGAAGATTAGTCTATGGATGGCCGTGGCCAGCGTCTTGGGCGCTGGCGCGGTGCAGGCCCAAACCACGGGTCTGGATCTAGCCAAGAACAAAGCCTGTATGGCGTGCCACCAAGTTGAAGCCAAGCGTGTCGGCCCGCCACTAAAGAGTGTGGCCGAACGCTATGCGGGGCAGGGCGACGCCATGGTTGACTATCTTGCTGGCAAGATCCGAGGCGGCGGCCGTGGCGCCTGGGGGGCGGTGCCTATGCCCGCGCAAACGCAAGTCAGTCCGGAAGATGCCCGCTTGCTGGCCGAATGGATCTTGTCGCTGGCGCCGCCCAAGCAGTAGTCTTATTCTCTATGCCCCGCAAAGCCGGGGCCGCTAATAGAAAGGAATCGTCATGGCAGAACAACCATCCCCGGGCAATGAAGTCGCCGTTCTAGGCGGCGGCTGCTTTTGGTGCGTAGAGGCCGTATTTACCGAATTGCGGGGTGTCAAAAGTGTCCTACCTGGCTACAGCGGCGGTCATGTAGACAATCCCAGCTACGAGCAGGTATGCGGCAAGGATACGGGCCACATTGAGGTGGCTCGAGTCGAATTCGATCCGGCTGAGCTGTCCTACAGCGACTTGCTCCGCGTATTTTTCGCAACCCATGACCCCACCACACCGGGCCGTCAGGGCAATGACATCGGCCCGCAATATGAATCGGCCATCTTTTGGCAGAACGAATCCCAGCGCGAACAGGCCGAAGCGGTCATTGCAGAGGTCGAAGCGCAACAGGTATACGACGCGCCTATCGTCACCAAGCTGTTGGCTCCCGTCAAGTTCTGGCAAGCCGAGGACTACCACAGCAACTATTTCGCCTTGCATCCCGAGCAAGGTTATTGCCAGTTCGTGATCGCGCCCAAGGTCTCCAAGTTCCGCAAGCAATTCCAGGACAGGCTTCAGCGCTAACTGCTACGGTCAACTGATAGCTCGGCCGCAGGCAAAAAAAACCTCACCAGGCGGTGAGGTTTCAAAGCCAGCGCCGGCGCTTTGAGCGCCTGGCACTGGAGGGGGAAGCAGTTAGTCGACGGTCTTCACCACGCCGCGGCGCATCTGGTCCAACTCGATCGATTCGAACAATGCCTTGAAGTTGCCTTCACCGAATCCATCATTGCCCTTGCGCTGGATAATCTCGAAGAAGATCGGGCCGATCTGATTCTCGGTGAAAATCTGCAGCAGCAGACCGCCGCCGGGGGCGCCATCCAGCAAGATGCGATTCTTCTGCAGGCGCGCAACGTCCTCGCCATGATTCGGCAGACGGCGATCCAGCAGTTCATAGTACGTTTCCGGCGTATCCAGGAACACGACGCCCATGTTGCGCAGCGCTTCAATGGTGCCGTAAATATCATCCGTCGCCATTGCGATGTGCTGAATGCCTTCACCGCGGTACAGATCCAGATACTCTTGAATCTGACCTTTCTCTTCGGTGCCTTCCTCGTTGATCGGAATCCGGATATTGCCGCAAGGCGACGTCATGGCCTTGGACTTCACGCCAGTGACCTTGCCTTCAATGTCGAAATACCGGACTTCGCGGAAGTTGAACAGGCGCTCGTAGAACTCCGACCACTCCGCCATGCGGCCCTTGTGCACGTTGTGCGTCAAGTGATCGACCAAAGTCAGGCCGGCGCCACGATGATTCAAGTCGGCCTGGGCGTTATCCGGGTCCACCGGCACGAAGTCCACGTCGTAGATGCTGATATCGCCAATACCGCCGTGCCCTTCTTTGCCCGTCCAGCGGTCCACCAGATAAATCAGCGAATCGCCGATCCCCTTGATGGCCGGAATGTTCAATTCCATCGGCCCGCTGTGCGAGTCAAAGCCCCAAGCGCCCAATTCCAGTGCGCGCTTGTACGCTGCATTGGCATCTTGCACCCGAAAGCCGATTGCACAGATGGAAGGGCCGTGCAGGCGGGCGAAGCGTTGAGCGAAAGAATCGGGTTCGGCATTGATCAGGAAATTGACGCCGCCCTGGCGGTACAAAGTCACGTCCTTGTGGCGGTGCTTGGCAATAGCCTTGAATCCCAGCAACTCAAACACCTTGCGCAACGCTGCAGGGTCCGGTGCTGCGTATTCAATGAACTCGAACCCGGCGGTGCCCATCGGGTTGTCCCAGGGTTGGAAAGCGCTGCTCATATGTCTATTCCCTTGCATCGTTATTCAGGACGACTTGGTCTTCAAGTCTAGACCCAAATTGTAGGTAGGAACGCCAGGCAGACAATTGCAAAGATGGCGCGAAAGCAGCCAGCTTGAGCAATAATATTGCTGTTCTAAGAAAAATTAGGGTTGAAAATGTCTGACATTGAGCTTGATAGGACAGATATCAAGATTCTGGCCGAACTCCAGCGGGACGGGCGCCTCAGCAACCAGGAGCTGGCTGATCGAGTCTCTCTGTCCCCCAGTCCTTGCCTGCGCCGGGTGCGGCGGCTGGAAGAGAAGGGTTTCATCAAGAAGTATGTGGCGCTGATCGATGCCGAAAAGGTGGGGTTGGGGCTGCTCGCGTACGTGAACATCCGTTTGAACAAGCACAGCGGGTCCAGTCACGCGCCTATGAGCGACTTCGCGCGGGACGTCCAGCTATGGCCGGAGGTGGTTGAGTGCTATGCGATGTCCGGCGACATGGACTACCTGCTTCGCATACAGGTCGCCGATCTGGCGCACTTCTCCCGCTTCGCGATGGATACGCTGATGCGCCATCCGGCGGTCATCGACATGCGTTCCTTCTTTGCGCTTCAGCAGATCAAAGAAACGACCGAGCTTCGCCTCTAGTCGAATGAGCCTGGGCGTCGCTCTCTCTATATATAGGCAAGTGCGGAAAGCAAAGGCACATGCGGAACGCTGCCTCTATATATATAGGCGGCCTCTCTATATATAGAGCAGTGCTGCGGCCAGGGGCAGCATTCGCGGGTGATCCGCCCCTCTATATATAGAGGGGATGTGTGCAAAGCGCTTTTCAGATGGGGTGCGTCCCCTAAAAATTTCATCTTTCTGCAAAATGGGTGTCATGCTGGCCGCACACGGAAAAATTCCGTGCTATAGTCTCGCTCCTTCGCAGTTCAAGCAGTTCTGAACCGCGAAGCCAAGCAAGGCACAACGGATTTGAAGGCGTTGCCCGATACGGGCTCACCAGCGAATCTGCCGCACAGTACTCAGCAATGAGCACGCCGCGGTTGTTGCAAGGATGGATGCAAATCAGGCAAAAGCCAGTTGCACTATCTGCAAAAATCGTGCTATAGTCTTGGGCTTGGCTGGTGATTAGTTTTAAGGGTTTACCCTAAAACGAGTTGCTAGCCACCTGAGCGGTAACCAACCTCTGGATTCCAGAGCCAAAACCGAGGCGAAGCCAAGGTGGCGGGGTTGCAAGATAGGATGCAAATCAGGCAGAAGCCGGTTGCATAATCTGCAAAAGTTGTGTTATAGTTTCAGGCTTGGCAGTTGCCGAAAACTTAGGGTTTACCCTGATATTTCGATAGCTGCTAAAGAGAAGCAGACCTGAAGGGGTTGTGAGTCAAGCGGTAGAGTGAAGCGAAAGCAGAAACGAAGCCAACTTGACAAACGATAAAAACTCCTTCATAATCTCGCCTCTCTGCTGCTGAAAACAGCAAGCGACGCGGTAGCGAAAGCAGCCCGAAGCGAGCCGGATTGAAGCAGTAGCAGTAAGTAGTACAGAATTTAGCAGCACCGCTCTTTAACAATTAAACAACCGATAAGTGTGGGCGCTTGATGCGATGCGCTGTGATTAGGTAAGGGGTTAAACCCGAGCTTATTCACAAGCACAAGAAATCAAGTGCTCACTAGAAGTGAAGTACCTTAGACGTCAAGTTTAAGAACATACCTCACTTCCTTTGAGTAGCGACGTATGACCTGGTTCGGATTTATTCGGACCAAGAATACGAACAAATACAGAGATTAAACTGAAGAGTTTGATCCTGGCTCAGATTGAACGCTAGCGGGATGCCTTACACATGCAAGTCGAACGGCAGCACGGACTTCGGTCTGGTGGCGAGTGGCGAACGGGTGAGTAATGTATCGGAACGTGCCTAGTAGCGGGGGATAACTACGCGAAAGCGTGGCTAATACCGCATACGCCCTACGGGGGAAAGCAGGGGATCGCAAGACCTTGCACTATTAGAGCGGCCGATATCGGATTAGCTAGTTGGTGGGGTAATGGCTCACCAAGGCGACGATCCGTAGCTGGTTTGAGAGGACGACCAGCCACACTGGGACTGAGACACGGCCCAGACTCCTACGGGAGGCAGCAGTGGGGAATTTTGGACAATGGGGGAAACCCTGATCCAGCCATCCCGCGTGTGCGATGAAGGCCTTCGGGTTGTAAAGCACTTTTGGCAGGAAAGAAACGTCATGGGTTAATACCCTATGAAACTGACGGTACCTGCAGAATAAGCACCGGCTAACTACGTGCCAGCAGCCGCGGTAATACGTAGGGTGCAAGCGTTAATCGGAATTACTGGGCGTAAAGCGTGCGCAGGCGGTTCGGAAAGAAAGATGTGAAATCCCAGAGCTTAACTTTGGAACTGCATTTTTAACTACCGGGCTAGAGTGTGTCAGAGGGAGGTGGAATTCCGCGTGTAGCAGTGAAATGCGTAGATATGCGGAGGAACACCGATGGCGAAGGCAGCCTCCTGGGATAACACTGACGCTCATGCACGAAAGCGTGGGGAGCAAACAGGATTAGATACCCTGGTAGTCCACGCCCTAAACGATGTCAACTAGCTGTTGGGGCCTTCGGGCCTTAGTAGCGCAGCTAACGCGTGAAGTTGACCGCCTGGGGAGTACGGTCGCAAGATTAAAACTCAAAGGAATTGACGGGGACCCGCACAAGCGGTGGATGATGTGGATTAATTCGATGCAACGCGAAAAACCTTACCTACCCTTGACATGTCTGGAATTCCGAAGAGATTTGGAAGTGCTCGCAAGAGAACCGGAACACAGGTGCTGCATGGCTGTCGTCAGCTCGTGTCGTGAGATGTTGGGTTAAGTCCCGCAACGAGCGCAACCCTTGTCATTAGTTGCTACGAAAGGGCACTCTAATGAGACTGCCGGTGACAAACCGGAGGAAGGTGGGGATGACGTCAAGTCCTCATGGCCCTTATGGGTAGGGCTTCACACGTCATACAATGGTCGGGACAGAGGGTCGCCAACCCGCGAGGGGGAGCCAATCCCAGAAACCCGATCGTAGTCCGGATCGCAGTCTGCAACTCGACTGCGTGAAGTCGGAATCGCTAGTAATCGCGGATCAGCATGTCGCGGTGAATACGTTCCCGGGTCTTGTACACACCGCCCGTCACACCATGGGAGTGGGTTTTACCAGAAGTAGTTAGCCTAACCGTAAGGGGGGCGATTACCACGGTAGGATTCATGACTGGGGTGAAGTCGTAACAAGGTAGCCGTATCGGAAGGTGCGGCTGGATCACCTCCTTTCAGAGCTTAAGTGCTCGTGTTAAGCGTCCACTCTTATCGGTTGTTTTTTGTAGCTGGAATCAAGAATGCTTGATTCCGCGTAGAAGCTAACTCATAGCGCTGCTTGCAGTGTTATGAGTTGGGTTTTACTCAACAGCTATATCGTTCTTTAACAATCTGGAAGAAGCACAACGAAATGTACTTATTAAGTACTCAGCGCAAGCTGAAGAAAATAAGTACGGGTTGTGATTGCATTATTTTTGTTCCAAGTTCTCAAGACTGGGGTGAATAACCTCAGACTGCTTTGAAACTTATGAACGGCACAAACGCTAATACTCAGGTCCTATAGCCTACAGCGTTATAGGATCAAGCGACTAAGTGCATATGGTGGATGCCTTGGCGATCACAGGCGATGAAGGACGTAGTAGCCTGCGAAAAGCTACGGGGAGCTGGCAAACAAGCTTTGATCCGTAGATATCCGAATGGGGAAACCCACCGCAGCAATGCGGTATCCCTAGCTGAATACATAGGCTAGTGGAAGCGAACCGGGTGAACTGAAACATCTCAGTAGCTCGAGGAAAAGAAATCAACCGAGATTCCGAAAGTAGTGGCGAGCGAAATCGGAAGAGCCTTTACGTTTTAGCATGCAAGATAATCGAAGGGGATGGAAAGCCCCGCCGTAGCAGGTGATAGCCCTGTAGATGAAATTTTGTGTGTGGAACTAAGCGTAAGATAAGTAGGGCGGGACACGTGAAATCCTGTTTGAAGATGGGGGGACCATCCTCCAAGGCTAAATACTCGTGATCGACCGATAGTGAACCAGTACCGTGAGGGAAAGGCGAAAAGAACCCCGGAAGGGGAGTGAAATAGATCCTGAAACCGTATGCATACAAACAGTAGGAGCCTCCTTGTGGGGTGACTGCGTACCTTTTGTATAATGGGTCAGCGACTTACATTCAGTGGCAAGGTTAACCGAATAGGGAAGCCGTAGCGAAAGCGAGTCCGAATAGGGCGATTCAGTCGCTGGGTGTAGACCCGAAACCAGATGATCTATCCATGGCCAGGTTGAAGGCACGGTAACACGTGCTGGAGGACCGAACCCACTAATGTTGAAAAATTAGGGGATGAGCTGTGGATAGGGGTGAAAGGCTAAACAAATCTGGAAATAGCTGGTTCTCTCCGAAAACTATTTAGGTAGTGCCTCAAGTATTACTGCGGGGGGTAGAGCACTGTTATAGCTAGGGGGTCATGGCGACTTACCAAACTATGGCAAACTCCGAATACCCGCAAGTACAGCTTGGGAGACAGAGCACCGGGTGCTAACGTCCGGACTCAAGAGGGAAACAACCCAGACCGCCAGCTAAGGTCCCGAATTATCGCTAAGTGGGAAACGAAGTGGGAAGGCATAGACAGTCAGGAGGTTGGCTTAGAAGCAGCCATCCTTTAAAGAAAGCGTAATAGCTCACTGATCGAGTCGTCCTGCGCGGAAGATGTAACGGGGCTAAGCGATAAACCGAAGCTGCGGGTGTGCACTTTTAGTGCACGCGGTAGGAGAGCGTTCTGTAAGCCTGCGAAGGTGGCTTGTAAAGGCTGCTGGAGGTATCAGAAGTGCGAATGCTGACATGAGTAGCGATAAAGGGGGTGAAAAGCCCCCTCGCCGTAAGTCCAAGGTTTCCTGCGCAACGTTCATCGGCGCAGGGTGAGTCGGCCCCTAAGGCGAGGCAGAGATGCGTAGCTGATGGGAAACTGGTTAATATTCCAGTACCGTCGTACAGTGCGATGGGGGGACGGATCGCGGAAGATCATCAGGGTGTTGGATGTCCCTGTTGCTGCATCGAAGATGGCGCTTAGGCAAATCCGGGCGCGTAAATCAAGGGTGTGACACGAGCGAGCATTGCTTGCGAAGTGATTGGAAGTGGTTCCAAGAAAAGCCTCTAAGCTTCAGCTGTACGAGACCGTACCGCAAACCGACACAGGTGGACGGGATGAATATTCCAAGGCGCTTGAGAGAACTCAGGAGAAGGAACTCGGCAAATTGATACCGTAACTTCGGGAGAAGGTATACCCCGGTAGTGTGAAGCGCCTGCGCGCTTAGCATGATGGGGTCGCAGAGAATCGGTGGCTGCGACTGTTTATTAAAAACACAGCACTCTGCAAAGACGAAAGTCGACGTATAGGGTGTGACGCCTGCCCGGTGCCGGAAGGTTAAGTGATGGGGTGCAAGCTCTTGATCGAAGCCCCGGTAAACGGCGGCCGTAACTATAACGGTCCTAAGGTAGCGAAATTCCTTGTCGGGTAAGTTCCGACCTGCACGAATGGCGTAACGATGGCCACACTGTCTCCTCCTGAGACTCAGCGAAGTTGAAGTGTTTGTGATGATGCAATCTACCCGCGGCTAGACGGAAAGACCCCATGAACCTTTACTGTAGCTTTGCATTGATCTGTGAACCGGCCTGTGTAGGATAGGTGGGAGGCTTTGAAGCGTAGTCGCTAGATTACGTGGAGCCAACCTTGAAATACCACCCTGGTTTGTTTGCGGTTCTAACCTTGGTCCGTTATCCGGATCGGGGACAGTGCATGGTGGGCAGTTTGACTGGGGCGGTCTCCTCCCAAAGTGTAACGGAGGAGTTCGAAGGTACGCTAGGTACGGTCGGAAATCGTGCTGATAGTGCAATGGCATAAGCGTGCTTGACTGTGAGACTGACAAGTCGAACAGGTGCGAAAGCAGGACATAGTGATCCGGTGGTTCTGAATGGAAGGGCCATCGCTCAACGGATAAAAGGTACTCTGGGGATAACAGGCTGATACCGCCCAAGAGTTCATATCGACGGCGGTGTTTGGCACCTCGATGTCGGCTCATCTCATCCTGGGGCTGTAGCCGGTCCCAAGGGTATGGCTGTTCGCCATTTAAAGAGGTACGTGAGCTGGGTTTAAAACGTCGTGAGACAGTTTGGTCCCTATCTGCCGTGGGCGTTGGATACTTGACGGAGCCTGCTCCTAGTACGAGAGGACCGGAGTGGACGTACCTCTGGTGTACCGGTTGTCATGCCAATGGCATTGCCGGGTAGCTAAGTACGGAAGAGATAACCGCTGAAGGCATCTAAGCGGGAAACTCGTCTGAAGATTAGGTATCCCGGGGACTTGATCCCCCTAAAGAGTCGTTCGAGACCAGGACGTTGATAGGTCAGGTGTGGAAGCGCAGTAATGCGTTAAGCTAACTGATACTAATTGCTCGTGAGGCTTGATCCTATAACACTGATGGTTATTGACCTGGTGATATAGCGTTCCAAGTGTCGTTCAATACAAAATCTGACTGCACCGTCGGCAGTCAGCCAACAATTACACCCCCCTGTGCATGATCATCGAGCTAGTCTCTGATCATCCACACGTTGTGTTTCTTCCAAGATTGGAGCAGTTGCCTAACCGCAGCCGCTCAACCAGTTACGCCTGACGACCATAGCAAGGTGGTACCACTCCTTCCCATCCCGAACAGGACAGTGAAACGCCTTCGCGCCGATGATAGTGGACGGACGTCTGTGAAAGTAGGTCATCGTCAGGCTTTTATTCCGCGAAACCCCGCAGGTAATCCTGCGGGGTTTTGTCTTTATATAGTGTGAGAACCTATAATTCTTACTGCTGTAAAACTGAAGAAATTCAGCAAAACAGCGGATTTGCAAGATGTGATGCAAGTTAGGCAAAAGCCAGTTGCAAGATCTGCAAAAATGATGTTATAGTTTCAGGCTTGGCTGCTACCGAAAGATCAGGGGTTTACCCCGACATTTCGATAGCTGCTAAAAGAGAAGCTAGTGTGAAAACGCTAGCGAGGCTTGAAGAAGTTGTTAGTTAGCAGTGCGGCAGGCGTTTGAGGCAATCGCTGGAAAGCGAAGGTTAAAAAACAAAAGCTACACTGATTTGACAAACGATAAAAACTCCTTCATAATCTCGTTTCTCTGCTGCTGACACAGCAACCAGCGATGCGAAAGCAAAGCGAATTGACCGAAGTTAGCGGCAAGATGCAGTAAGAAGTGTGTAGTACAGAATTTAGCAGTACCGCTCTTTAACAATTAAACAACCGATAAGTGTGGGCGCTTGATGCGATGCACTGTGATTAGGTAAGGGGTTAAACCCGAGCTTACTCACAAGCACAAGAAATCAAGTGCTCACTAGAAGTGAAGTACCTTAGACGTCAAGTTTAAGAACATACCTCACTTCCTTTGAGTAGCGACGTATGACCTGGTTCGGATTTATTCGGACCAAGAATACGAACAAATACAGAGATTAAACTGAAGAGTTTGATCCTGGCTCAGATTGAACGCTAGCGGGATGCCTTACACATGCAAGTCGAACGGCAGCACGGACTTCGGTCTGGTGGCGAGTGGCGAACGGGTGAGTAATGTATCGGAACGTGCCTAGTAGCGGGGGATAACTACGCGAAAGCGTGGCTAATACCGCATACGCCCTACGGGGGAAAGCAGGGGATCGCAAGACCTTGCACTATTAGAGCGGCCGATATCGGATTAGCTAGTTGGTGGGGTAATGGCTCACCAAGGCGACGATCCGTAGCTGGTTTGAGAGGACGACCAGCCACACTGGGACTGAGACACGGCCCAGACTCCTACGGGAGGCAGCAGTGGGGAATTTTGGACAATGGGGGAAACCCTGATCCAGCCATCCCGCGTGTGCGATGAAGGCCTTCGGGTTGTAAAGCACTTTTGGCAGGAAAGAAACGTCATGGGTTAATACCCTATGAAACTGACGGTACCTGCAGAATAAGCACCGGCTAACTACGTGCCAGCAGCCGCGGTAATACGTAGGGTGCAAGCGTTAATCGGAATTACTGGGCGTAAAGCGTGCGCAGGCGGTTCGGAAAGAAAGATGTGAAATCCCAGAGCTTAACTTTGGAACTGCATTTTTAACTACCGGGCTAGAGTGTGTCAGAGGGAGGTGGAATTCCGCGTGTAGCAGTGAAATGCGTAGATATGCGGAGGAACACCGATGGCGAAGGCAGCCTCCTGGGATAACACTGACGCTCATGCACGAAAGCGTGGGGAGCAAACAGGATTAGATACCCTGGTAGTCCACGCCCTAAACGATGTCAACTAGCTGTTGGGGCCTTCGGGCCTTAGTAGCGCAGCTAACGCGTGAAGTTGACCGCCTGGGGAGTACGGTCGCAAGATTAAAACTCAAAGGAATTGACGGGGACCCGCACAAGCGGTGGATGATGTGGATTAATTCGATGCAACGCGAAAAACCTTACCTACCCTTGACATGTCTGGAATTCCGAAGAGATTTGGAAGTGCTCGCAAGAGAACTGGAACACAGGTGCTGCATGGCTGTCGTCAGCTCGTGTCGTGAGATGTTGGGTTAAGTCCCGCAACGAGCGCAACCCTTGTCATTAGTTGCTACGAAAGGGCACTCTAATGAGACTGCCGGTGACAAACCGGAGGAAGGTGGGGATGACGTCAAGTCCTCATGGCCCTTATGGGTAGGGCTTCACACGTCATACAATGGTCGGGACAGAGGGTCGCCAACCCGCGAGGGGGAGCCAATCCCAGAAACCCGATCGTAGTCCGGATCGCAGTCTGCAACTCGACTGCGTGAAGTCGGAATCGCTAGTAATCGCGGATCAGCATGTCGCGGTGAATACGTTCCCGGGTCTTGTACACACCGCCCGTCACACCATGGGAGTGGGTTTTACCAGAAGTAGTTAGCCTAACCGTAAGGGGGGCGATTACCACGGTAGGATTCATGACTGGGGTGAAGTCGTAACAAGGTAGCCGTATCGGAAGGTGCGGCTGGATCACCTCCTTTCAGAGCTTAAGTGCTCGTATTAAGTGTCCACTCTTATCGGTTGTTTAATATAGCTGGGATCAGTTGTAGGCATGGGTCGAGGGGTTCTTCCCCAAGTCTTCAGCTACCTGACTACTGATCCGAGAAGGTTTTGGGTCTGTAGCTCAGTTGGTTAGAGCACCGTCTTGATAAGGCGGGGGTCGTTGGTTCGAATCCAACCAGACCCACCAAAGTATTTCGCGTGGTGTTATCACTGTGTGGGATATGGGGGTGTAGCTCAGCTGGGAGAGCGCCTGCTTTGCAAGCAGGATGTCATCGGTTCGATCCCGTTCACCTCCACCATTGATTCTCAAATAAGTCACCTGGTGGTGATGTAGAGGCTAACTCATAGCATCGTTGTTTACGATTCTATGAGTTAGGTTTTACCTAACAGCTATATTCGTTCTTTAACAATCTGGAAGAAGCACAACGAAATGTACTTATTAAGTACTCAGCGCAAGCTGAAGAAAATAAGTACGGGTTGTGATTGCATTATTTTTGTTCCAAGTTCTCAAGACTGGGGTGAATAACCTCAGACTGCTTTGAAACTTATGAACGGCACAAACGCTAATACTCAGGTCCTATAGCCTACAGCGTTATAGGATCAAGCGACTAAGTGCATATGGTGGATGCCTTGGCGATCACAGGCGATGAAGGACGTAGTAGCCTGCGAAAAGCTACGGGGAGCTGGCAAACAAGCTTTGATCCGTAGATATCCGAATGGGGAAACCCACCGCAGCAATGCGGTATCCCTAGCTGAATACATAGGCTAGTGGAGGCGAACCGGGTGAACTGAAACATCTCAGTAGCTCGAGGAAAAGAAATCAACCGAGATTCCGAAAGTAGTGGCGAGCGAAATCGGAAGAGCCTTTACGTTTTAGCATGCAAGATAATCGAAGGGGATGGAAAGCCCCGCCGTAGCAGGTGATAGCCCTGTAGATGAAATTTTGTGTGTGGAACTAAGCGTAAGATAAGTAGGGCGGGACACGTGAAATCCTGTTTGAAGATGGGGGGACCATCCTCCAAGGCTAAATACTCGTGATCGACCGATAGTGAACCAGTACCGTGAGGGAAAGGCGAAAAGAACCCCGGAAGGGGAGTGAAATAGATCCTGAAACCGTATGCATACAAACAGTAGGAGCCTCCTTGTGGGGTGACTGCGTACCTTTTGTATAATGGGTCAGCGACTTACATTCAGTGGCAAGGTTAACCGAATAGGGAAGCCGTAGCGAAAGCGAGTCCGAATAGGGCGATTCAGTCGCTGGGTGTAGACCCGAAACCAGATGATCTATCCATGGCCAGGTTGAAGGCACGGTAACACGTGCTGGAGGACCGAACCCACTAATGTTGAAAAATTAGGGGATGAGCTGTGGATAGGGGTGAAAGGCTAAACAAATCTGGAAATAGCTGGTTCTCTCCGAAAACTATTTAGGTAGTGCCTCAAGTATTACTGCGGGGGGTAGAGCACTGTTATAGCTAGGGGGTCATGGCGACTTACCAAACTATGGCAAACTCCGAATACCCGCAAGTACAGCTTGGGAGACAGAGCACCGGGTGCTAACGTCCGGACTCAAGAGGGAAACAACCCAGACCGCCAGCTAAGGTCCCGAATTATCGCTAAGTGGGAAACGAAGTGGGAAGGCATAGACAGTCAGGAGGTTGGCTTAGAAGCAGCCATCCTTTAAAGAAAGCGTAATAGCTCACTGATCGAGTCGTCCTGCGCGGAAGATGTAACGGGGCTAAGCGATAAACCGAAGCTGCGGGTGTGCACTTTTAGTGCACGCGGTAGGAGAGCGTTCTGTAAGCCTGTGAAGGTGGCTTGTAAAGGCTGCTGGAGGTATCAGAAGTGCGAATGCTGACATGAGTAGCGATAAAGGGGGTGAAAAGCCCCCTCGCCGTAAGTCCAAGGTTTCCTGCGCAACGTTCATCGGCGCAGGGTGAGTCGGCCCCTAAGGCGAGGCAGAGATGCGTAGCTGATGGGAAACTGGTTAATATTCCAGTACCGTCGTACAGTGCGATGGGGGGACGGATCGCGGAAGATCATCAGGGTGTTGGATGTCCCTGTTGCTGCATCGAAGATGGCGCTTAGGCAAATCCGGGCGCGTAAATCAAGGGTGTGACACGAGCGAGCATTGCTTGCGAAGTGATTGGAAGTGGTTCCAAGAAAAGCCTCTAAGCTTCAGCTGTACGAGACCGTACCGCAAACCGACACAGGTGGACGGGATGAATATTCCAAGGCGCTTGAGAGAACTCAGGAGAAGGAACTCGGCAAATTGATACCGTAACTTCGGGAGAAGGTATACCCCGGTAGTGTGAAGCGCCTGCGCGCTTAGCATGATGGGGTCGCAGAGAATCGGTGGCTGCGACTGTTTATTAAAAACACAGCACTCTGCAAAGACGAAAGTCGACGTATAGGGTGTGACGCCTGCCCGGTGCCGGAAGGTTAAGTGATGGGGTGCAAGCTCTTGATCGAAGCCCCGGTAAACGGCGGCCGTAACTATAACGGTCCTAAGGTAGCGAAATTCCTTGTCGGGTAAGTTCCGACCTGCACGAATGGCGTAACGATGGCCACACTGTCTCCTCCTGAGACTCAGCGAAGTTGAAGTGTTTGTGATGATGCAATCTACCCGCGGCTAGACGGAAAGACCCCATGAACCTTTACTGTAGCTTTGCATTGATCTGTGAACCGGCCTGTGTAGGATAGGTGGGAGGCTTTGAAGCGTAGTCGCTAGATTACGTGGAGCCAACCTTGAAATACCACCCTGGTTTGTTTGCGGTTCTAACC
Source organism: Achromobacter seleniivolatilans (assembly GCF_030864005.1). Lineage (NCBI taxonomy): Bacteria > Pseudomonadati > Pseudomonadota > Betaproteobacteria > Burkholderiales > Alcaligenaceae > Achromobacter > Achromobacter seleniivolatilans. The sequence continues at coordinate 4,034,115 of NZ_CP132976.1, read as the reverse complement.
TTGGTCCGTTATCCGGATCGGGGACAGTGCATGGTGGGCAGTTTGACTGGGGCGGTCTCCTCCCAAAGTGTAACGGAGGAGTTCGAAGGTACGCTAGGTACGGTCGGAAATCGTGCTGATAGTGCAATGGCATAAGCGTGCTTGACTGTGAGACTGACAAGTCGAACAGGTGCGAAAGCAGGACATAGTGATCCGGTGGTTCTGAATGGAAGGGCCATCGCTCAACGGATAAAAGGTACTCTGGGGATAACAGGCTGATACCGCCCAAGAGTTCATATCGACGGCGGTGTTTGGCACCTCGATGTCGGCTCATCTCATCCTGGGGCTGTAGCCGGTCCCAAGGGTATGGCTGTTCGCCATTTAAAGAGGTACGTGAGCTGGGTTTAAAACGTCGTGAGACAGTTTGGTCCCTATCTGCCGTGGGCGTTGGATACTTGACGGAGCCTGCTCCTAGTACGAGAGGACCGGAGTGGACGTACCTCTGGTGTACCGGTTGTCATGCCAATGGCATTGCCGGGTAGCTAAGTACGGAAGAGATAACCGCTGAAGGCATCTAAGCGGGAAACTCGTCTGAAGATTAGGTATCCCGGGGACTTGATCCCCCTAAAGAGTCGTTCGAGACCAGGACGTTGATAGGTCAGGTGTGGAAGCGCAGTAATGCGTTAAGCTAACTGATACTAATTGCTCGTGAGGCTTGATCCTATAACACTGATGGTTATTGACCTGGTGATATAGCGTTCCAAGTGTCGTTCAATACAAAATCTGACTGCACCGTCGGCAGTCAGCCAACAATTACACCCCCCCCTGTGCATGATCATCGAGCTAGCCTCTGATCATCCACACGTTGTGTTTCTTCCAAGATTGGAGCAGTTGCCTAAACCGCAACCGCTCAACCAGTTACGCCTGACGACCATAGCAAGGTGGTACCACTCCTTCCCATCCCGAACAGGACAGTGAAACGCCTTCGCGCCGATGATAGTGGACGGACGTCTGTGAAAGTAGGTCATCGTCAGGCTTTTATTCCGCAAAACCCCACAGGTAATCCTGTGGGGTTTTGTCTTTGTAGAGTGAGAACCCTACGATTGTGATTGCAGCTAGTGTGCGTTTACAGGCGTGGCGTGTTCCCGATGCAGTACAACGATTGCAATACCCAAGATTCGAGCGGTTGACGCTTTAGTCAGCAGCTCAAGCAGTTACGCTTGACGACCATAGCAAGGTGGTACCACTCCTTCCCATCCCGAACAGGACAGTGAAACGCCTTCGCGCCGATGATAGTGGACGGACGTCTGTGAAAGTAGGTCATCGTCAAGCTCTTATCCCTCAAAGCCCCTCCGGTATCCGGTGGGGCTTTGTCTTTGGGGCAAGGCTAGAGTGCCTGTGTGCTGCGAACATGAAGCATCGCCAATCAGGCTGCAAGCCGCGCCAATGTTGAATGTGCACAAATAACAACGAGCGTGGGCAGCGTGGTTTTGTGCGGTAAGATTGACCGAGTCAATTCGTTGGAGCGTTATCGTGAGTGATCCCCAGACCCCCGTGCCCGGTACGACATTAGACCTGCGCACGTTGACCCACGTGGCTTACGGCTTGTTTGCCTTGGGCTTTTTGACGAGTGGAATTCTGGGCATTGCGACCTTGGCGGCAGTGGTGCTGATGTATTTGAAGCGCTCGGATGCTGCCGGCACGGTTTACGCGGCTCATTTTGATTGGATGCTGCGCACATTCTGGTGGGCCATGCTGTGGCTGGCTATCAGCGGCATTGGCTTGTACATCTTCATTGGTTGGCTGGGTTTGATCGCCACCGTCGTGTGGGTGCTTTACCGCCTGATCAAGGGTTGGCTGGCGTTGCTGGAAGGCAGCGCACCGACCACCTACGCCTGACCTGACTGAGTCTTCACCAGGCACGAAAAAGCCGGCAGCGATGCCGGCTTTTTCATGCGCAAATTCAGTGCGGAAGCTGATGTCGAGTGTGCGGAATCTAAGACTTAGTTGCGCCCGGCCAGCTCACCTTGTGTGACACAAAAGCCGCGAGCAACGTTGTGGCGCGGCGTTGGCTACGATCGAGGTCGGAGTTGGGCTCTGACTTGCCGATCGCTTGGGTTGTACCTTGTGCGCACGTCCGCAGGCTTGCTGAAGTTGCCGCCAGTAAGTGCTTGATCTGGATGGCGCAGTGCTAGGCCTACATGACGCAAGAGACCGAGCGCCTCATTAGGAACCTAGATGAGGTTCTTGGAAAGCATCGGCAGGCGCTTTTTGAGGCATAGGCTAGGGTGGGGGCAACGGGCAATACCGCTGCGCACCGACGTGTATTTGGGCTGATTAAGCGGTGTTGTGTTCAACGGTTTGGGGCTGTATTGCTATCCACCATCAATAGGCACAGTGCGGCGCGTTGATGCGCGTTGAGGGTGCTCGATGATCAGCAAGCGAGATTGCCAATTGCGGCTTTCACTCAAGCATTGCAGAACGTGTGCAGCGGTCGAGCGCGGATAGCCGTGGGGTTGCATAACCGTTCAGAGGCCATCGAATTTCATGACAGGATGCTCGGAAAGCCGCGCCAGGCTTAGCGATCAGGTAGTACAGGTGTGGAGAATTTTGCCGAAGTCCTCCGGAGGTGGAGGCGGCTGTCGCGCCGAGAATAGGGCTTGCACGTAAGGCTAGCTCGCCCGGTTGTGAGCCAGGGCGTCGCGACAATCTAAGCAACAGGGACGTACCGGGTACGCCCTTTGCCTGCTTACTTCAGATGTGCGTTGACCAGTTTGGTCAGTTCGAACATCGTGACTTGATCCTTGCCAAAGATCGGACGCAGCTTGGCGTCGGCGTTGATATTGCGCCTGTTGCTGGCATCTTGCAGGTCGTGCTTCTTGATGTATTCCCAGATCTTCTTGGTGACCTCGGTACGCGGCACGGCTTCCGAGCCGATGACAGCGGCCAAGTCGGCGCTGGGGGTCAGGGGCTTCATGAATGCAGCGTTCGGCTTGCGCGCGGTCGCGGGTTTGGAGGTTGTGGCCATAATGCGGCGCTCCTTCTCTGGCTGTTGGAAAAATTGTCCTGCGGCCGGAGCATAACGTGTCTCTCTGGTAAAGACAAAGGCATTTATCCTCTGTAGCAACTAAAATGCACACACTGATCCCTCTATCACGCGATTCTGTAACCTCCTATGTACGCACGATCTGCTTTGGAATCAATTCGACTGTTTCATGACGAATTGACCGCGCTGCGGCGCGATTTGCATGCACACCCTGAATTGGGCTTCGAGGAGGTCCGAACATCGGGAATCGTCGCGGGCGCCTTGGAGGCGCTGGGGATCGAGGTGCACCGGGGCATCGGCAAGACCGGCGTGGTTGGTGTCATCCGCGGCAAGCGCTGCGACAGCGGCCGCATGATCGGTCTGCGTGCCGACATGGACGCGCTGCCTATGACGGAAGACAACGAGTTTGGCCATAAGTCCACCAAGCCGGGTTTGATGCATGGCTGCGGTCATGACGGTCACACTGCTGTCTTGATCGGCGCCGCGAAGTACCTGGCGCAAACGCGAAACTTTGACGGTACGGCTGTGCTGATCTTCCAGCCGGCCGAAGAGGGCCGAGGCGGCGCGCGTGCCATGCTTGAGGATGGCCTTTTCGACACGTTTCCGTGCGATGCCATCTACGCGTTGCACAATTGGCCGGGTTTGAGGCCAGGTACGATCGGCATCAATCCCGGTCCGATGATGGCGGCGGCGGACCGCTTCGAGATCCAGATCACTGGCCGCGGCGGCCATGGCGCCCATCCTTATCAGACGATTGATCCGGTGATGATCGCCGGCCAGATCATCACTGCGTTGCAGACCATCGTGTCGCGCAACGTGAATCCGTTGGATTCGGCTGTGGTGTCGATTGGGTCGTTGCAGGCCGGGCATCCTGGTGCAATGAGCGTGATTCCGCGGGAAGCCAAGATGGTTGGCACGGTGCGTACGTTCCGCAAGTCAGTTCAAGAGATGGTCGAGACCCGGATGCGTGAATTGGTCACGGCGATTGCCAGCGCGTTTGGCGGCACTGCGGAACTGATCTATGAGCGCATTTATCCCGCGACCCTGAACACGCCGCAGCACGCTAACCTGGTGGCCGATATTGCGACGGAGATGATCGGCAAGGAAAACGTCGTGCGCGATCTGGTGCCGTCCATGGGTTCCGAAGATTTTTCATTCATGTTGCAGAACAAGCCCGGCGCGTATTTCCGTCTGGGGCAGGGCGGCGCCGAGTCGGGCTGCGTACTGCACAACTCGCATTTTGATTTCAACGATGCGGTCATTCCGCTGGGCAGCGCGATGTTCTCTGCGCTGGCCGAACGCGGTATGCCGCTGGCAGATTAAGAAACCATGTCTACTCAAAATACCACTCAGCTTACGATTACCCGGCCCGACGACTGGCACCTGCACTTGCGCGATGGCGCGGCACTAGAGGCCGTGGTCGGTGATACGGCCCGCCAGTTTGCGCGCGCGATCATCATGCCCAACTTGAAGCCGCCGGTGACCACGACCGAGCAAGCGCTGGCCTATCGCGGCCGGATCATGGAGGCGCTGCGCAAGTCGGGCGGCAACCCGGCTGCTTTCACTCCATTGATGACGCTCTATCTGACGGACAACACGCCTGCGGAAGAAATCTACCGTGCGCATGAGTCGGGTCAGGTTCATGCCGTGAAGTTGTATCCCGCAGGCGCGACGACGAACTCCGACGCGGGCGTGACGGATTTGCTGGGCAAATGTTCGCCAGCGCTAGAGGCGCTGCAGCGCTGCGGCATGCCGCTGCTGGTGCATGGTGAAGTGACCGACCCGGCGATTGACGTATTTGATCGGGAAGCCATTTTCGTTGATCGCGTGATGAAGCCGTTGCGTCGTGCATTTCCAGACTTGAAAGTGGTGTTTGAACACATCACGACGAAAGAGGGCGCTGAGTATGTGCGCGACGCCGAAGGGCCGATCGCAGCGACGATCACGCCGCAGCACATGCTGTACAACCGCAACGCGATTTTCCAAGGTGGCGTGCGGCCGCACTTGTATTGCCTGCCGATTCTGAAGCGTGAGGTGCATCGCCTGGCGCTGGTCGAGGCGGCCACCAGCGGCAGTCCGCGTTTCTTCCTGGGCACCGACAGCGCCCCGCACGCACGTGGCCTGAAAGAGCACGCTTGCGGCTGTGCAGGTTGCTACACCGGCTTACATGCCATGGAGTTGTACGCCACTGCGTTCGAAGCGGTTGGCAAGCTCGACAAGCTGGAAGGATTCGCCAGCTTCCATGGTCCGGATTTCTATGGTCTGCCTCGCAACACAGGCACGTTGACGCTGACGCGCGAGACGTACGTGGTGCCTGAAGAACTGGAATTCGGCAATACGACGCTCGTGCCGTTGGCCGCAGGCGAAACATTGGGCTGGCGCGCCCACACTTGATACCTATGCGGACCTGCTGTGGTCCGTTCGTATAAAACAAAACGGGGTGGACGGCTATTGCCATCCACCCCGTTTTGATTGATGCCCTCTCCCTCTATATATATAGAGGGCTCATCACAGCGTGCCTTCGCGGCGCGCTTCCAGCAATTCCCAGCGCGCAAAACGTTCTTCGAGCTCGCTTTCCAGCTTGGCTAATTCGGCGTTGATGCGTTCCACTTCTGCAGGCGCATCGCGATACAGGCTGCCGTCCGCGAGTTTGCCGGCAAGTTCGGCCTGTTGCGCTTCGAGTGCGGCGATGGCGTCTGGCAACCCTTCAAGTTCGCGCAAGTCCCACGCGTGCATCTTGGTGGCTTTGGCGGGCTTGGGCTTCGCAACCTTGGCGCGCGCGGCGCTTTCGTCGACCGGTTTGAGGGCGCTGTCGGTGTCGTCGGCAGGAGCGGAGCGCGCCGGGCGCTGGGCAACCCATTCGTCGTAACCGCCCACGTAATCGCGCCAGCGGCCATCGCCTTCATAGGCGATGGTCTGCGTGACAACGTTGTTCAGGAAGGCGCGGTCGTGGCTGACGAGCAGTACGGTGCCGGAATACTCTTGCAGCAGCTCTTCAAGCAGCTCCAGCGTTTCGATATCCAGGTCGTTGGTGGGCTCGTCCAGCACGAGCACGTTGGCAGGGCGGGCGAACAAGCGGGCCAGCAGCAGACGGGCGCGTTCGCCGCCGGATAGGCTGCGTACGGGGGAGCCGGCGCGGGCGGGGGAAAACAGGAAGTCGCCCAGATAGGTCATGACGTGTTTGCGCGTGCCGCCGATTTCCACCCATTCGCTGCCCGGGCTGATGATGTCGACGAGCGTGGCGTTTTCATCCAGCTGCGCGCGCATCTGGTCGAAATAGGCGACGGCGACGTTGGTGCCAAGGCGCGTAGTGCCCGTGTCGGGCTGCATTTCGCCCAAGATCAGTTTGAGCAGCGTGGTCTTGCCCGCGCCGTTCGGGCCGACGATGCCGATGCGGTCGCCACGCAAGATGGTTGTGGAGTAATCGTCCACAACAATCTTGTCGCCGAAGGTTTTGCCGACGTGCTCAAGTTCGGCCACGAGCTTGCCGGAGCGTTGGCCTTCAGCCAGCGCCAGCGATACGTCGCCAACGCGTTCGCGGCGTTCCGCACGCTGCACACGCAAACTTTCAAGGCGGCGGACGCGGCCTTCGTTGCGAGTGCGGCGGGCTTCAACGCCCTTGCGAATCCAGACTTCTTCCTGTGCCAGCAGCTTGTCGAAGCGGGCCTGCTCCAAGCGCTCGGACTCTAGCCATTGGGCTTTGCGTTCTTGCCATTGTGAGAAATTGCCGGGAAAGCTCAGCAAGCGGCCGCGGTCGAGTTCAACGATGCGGGTGGTGACGGCATCCAGAAAGCGGCGATCGTGGGTGATGATGACCGCGGCGCCTCGCCAGCTGAGAAGCATCTCTTCCAGCCAGGCGATGCCTTCGAAGTCCAGGTGGTTGGTGGGTTCATCCAGCAGCAACAGGTCCGGTTCTTCGACCAGCGCGCGCGCCAGCGCGACGCGCTTGCGCGTTCCGCCCGACAAGCCGGCAATTTGCACATCCGCGGGCAGACCCAGTTTTTCCAGGACGGCGCGCACTCGCGATGGGCGCTGCCAATCTTCGTGGTCGCCGTCGATGTTGCAGACCACATCGAACACGGTGGCATTTTCGTCCAGCTCGGGTTCTTGTTCGACCGTTGCGACGCGCAGCCCTGAAGTGCGGGCGATGTCGCCATCGTCGGGTTGGGTTCTGCCGTCGAGCAGTCGCAGCAACGAGGACTTGCCGGCGCCGTTGCGGCCGATAAGGCCGATGCGCTCGCCAGCCTGAATGGCGAAGTCGGCGTGATCCAGCAGCGGGTGGTGGCCATAGGCCAGCTGGATGTCGGTCAGGGTGATGAGAGTTGCGATGGCCATGTAGTAGGTAGTGTCTGCGGCTTCTAAGCGGATCAAGTCGTATTGTCGCAGGAACATCGGAAGCCCGTTTTTGGACCTCAGATTCGGGGGCTTCTGGGGACGGAGCCGCGACCTGTAATAGAATACGAACCGCAAGGCGGGTCGGGCGATCGCGGTGAATGCAAATTCATCGAGGAAGGTCCGGACTCCACAGGGCAGGATAACGGCTAACGGCCGTCCGGTTGCGTCTTCGGGCGCGGCTGAGGAATAGGGCCACAGAGACGAGACTGCGGGGTGGGCGTGCATGCACGCACAGATACGGCTATCTCCGTATCGCGGGGTTCGGCAACGAACGTCGGCATCGCAGGGTGAAACGCGGCAACCTCTATCCGGAGCAACATCAAATAGGCATGCGTGCGGCCCTCGGGTCGCGAAGGGCGGCTCCGTCCAAGCATGCGGGTAGATGGCTAGAGCGGCTCAGCAATGATCCGCGCAGAGGAATGATCGTCCGCCAGGGAAACCTGGTGTACAGAATCCGGCCTATAGACCCGTCTTGCATTGAATTCCCCACGAAATCGCTGGCCAGGCTGAAAGCCTGGCCTTCAGGGCATCGGCCGCAGCATTTTTGCCTGCGTTGGGCCGCGAAGCCTTGCCAGCCGGCGCAAGAAGGCCCTTCGTAAAACAATGCAAAGCCATTGTTAGCCGCGACTTCTGAAGAAGGACATTTAGATACTGCTGCAACCTCCTGATTTATTAGGGGGTTTTTCTTTTTGCGAATTTACATGTTGATCTAAGTCCTTGTTGTGATTGAAAAAATTGCAACCACGCGCTTGACCGCCCCTGTGCCATACCGTAGAGTGGGAAATAGTAGGAAATTGTGCAATTAAGTGGGGTAAAAGTGGTGTTTCAGGGAAGCAGTGCGCTCACGCTGGATGCCAAGGGACGGATCTCGATTCCGACCCGGCATCGTGACGCGCTGGTGTCGCAGGCCGATGGCCGGCTGACCCTGACCCGCCACCCCGACGGCTGCTTGCTGGTGTATCCGCGGCCGGAGTGGGAAAAGAAGCGCGAGCAGATCGCGGCTTTTCCCATGACGGCTCGTGCATTGCAGCGGCTGTTGCTGGGTAACGCTCAGGATGTGGAACTGGATGGCTCAGGCCGGGTTCTGATCGCTCCTGAACTGCGCAACGCTTCCGGTATGACGCGCGATGTGATGCTGCTCGGTCTGGGCGCGCACTTCGAGCTGTGGGACGCCGCTACTCTGGCCAGCCGCGAGGCTGAGGACTTGGCCAAGGGTATGCCGGATGTGTTGAATCAGTTTTCGTTCTGAAAAATTTATGGAATTCGAACATCGGCCCGTTCTGCTGGAGCCGACAGTGGATGCGCTATTGCTGGCCGACTTCGGCGGCAAGGGTGCAACACGGTCGCATATGCAGACCGAGCCGGCTGCGGCTACGCGGTCAGAAAGCGGCGTCTTCGTCGACGGCACCTTTGGGCGTGGCGGGCACAGTCGCGAACTGCTTGGACGCCTGGGTAAAAACGCCCGGCTGGTGGTGTTCGACAAAGACCCCGAGGCGATCGCCGTAGCCCGCGAGTTGGCGGCAGCGGACCCCAGGGTCACCGTAGTCCATGGGGGCTTTGCCACCATGGCAGAAGAATTAGAGCAGCTCGGCATCGGCAAGGTCGATGGCGTGATGCTGGATCTGGGCGTTTCGTCGCCTCAGATTGATGACGCAGAGCGCGGCTTCTCGTTCATGAGAGACGGCCCGCTCGATATGCGGATGGACACCACACGTGGTCCCACGGTGGCGGAATGGCTGGCGCAAGCCAGTGTGGATGAGATGCGGGAGGTCATAGCGGATTATGGCGAAGAACGGTTTGCTTTTCAGGTTGCAAAGGCGATTGCTGCTCGCCGCGCAACACGGCCGCTGTGCACCACGCTCGAGCTTGCCGAGTGCGTCGCCAGCGCCGTCCGCACGCGCGAAAAGGGGCAACATCCGGCCACACGCACCTTTCAAGCTCTACGGATTTACATCAATCGGGAGCTCGAAGAGCTCGCGCGCACCCTCGCGGCAGCTCTAGATCTGCTTGCCCCGGGAGGGAGGTTGGCGGTGATCAGCTTTCATTCGCTTGAAGACCGCATGGTCAAGCAGTGCATCGTGGCGGCGGCTCGGCCGGCTGCTGCGCATGCACGCTTGCCGCTGCGCGAAAGCGAAATGCCCCAACCCATCCTGCGTTCCCTGGGACGCATTCTGGCCGAAGACGAAGAAGTCTCGGCCAATGCCCGCGCCCGATCCGCCGTCTTGCGCGTTGCCGAACGCACTGAAACGCCGCTGCCCGCCGAGGGCGGCTTTGCGTTTGTGAAGATCGGCTCGCTGCCCGGCAGCGACCTGGCACCGCCGCCTCGCCGCGGTGGCAAGGGGGGGCGCCGGTAATGGGTCGCGTCAACCTGATCGTTGCGGCTTTACTGATGCTGTCGGCCATTTCTCTGGTCACCAGCCGGTATCAGTCGCGCCAGCTCTTTGTAGAGTTGGGACGCGATCAGGCCCAGGCGCGCGACCTGGAAACCAATTGGCGGCGGTTGCAGCTTGACCGCGCCGAACTCGCCCGCAATGCGCGGGTGGACGCCATTGCTCGTGATGGTCTGAAGATGATTTCGATCGTCCCGGATCGCACGCTGTATCTGAATCAGGCGCCTGTCTCCGCTACCGGAGGCGCGCAATGAAACGCGTTCCCTTCTTCGACAATCCCGTGTTGCGCGGACAGTTGCCCAACTGGCGCGCGCGCCTTGTGTTGATTCTGCTGTTTGGCGGATTCACCGTGCTGGCCGGCCGCGCGCTGTTCCTGCAAGGGTTGTCGACGGAGTTCCTGCAGCAGCAGGGCGAGCGACGCTACGAACGCACGCTGACGCTAGCTGCCACACGAGGCAAGATCACGGACCGTAACGGCGCTGTGCTGGCATCGAGTGTGCCGGCGCGCGCGATCTGGGCGATTCCCGAAGATGCCAAGCAATCGACGCCTGCGCAGTTGGATGCGTTGGCCAAACTGCTGGAAACGCCGATTGCCGACCTGCGTCATCGCCTGGTCGATGAAGACAAGAATTTTGTGTACCTGAAGCGCCAGGTCTCGATGGATGTGGCCGACAAGATCAAGCTGTTGGGCCTGCCCGGCGTGCATCAGCAGCCTGAGACGCGGCGCTATTACCCTGACGGCGATGTGATGGCTCACGTGGTGGGCTTTAACAGCGTAGAAGATCAGGGCCAGGAAGGCGTTGAGCTGACCTTCAATCAACAGTTGCAAGGCCGTCCGGGCAGCCGCCGTGTCATCAAGGACCGGCTGGGCCGCGTGATTGAAGACGTGCAGGCCGTGACCCTGCCAGTCGATGGCCGCGATCTGCGCCTGTCCATCGACACTCGTTTGCAGTACCTGGTGTTCAAGGAATTGAAGGACGCCATGGACAAGCATCAGGCCAAGGGCGCAACCGCCGTAGTCGTGGACGTGCAGACTGGCGAAATCCTGGCGCTGGCAAATGTGCCCACCTTTGACCCGAACAAGCGCGAGAGCTTTCACGGATCAAAGCTGCGCAATCAGGCGATCACCGATACGTTCGAGCCCGGCTCGATCATGAAGCCCTTTACCGCCGCGCTGGCGCTGGATCTGGGCCGCATCACCACAACGACTCTGTTCGAAACGGGCAATGGCCGCTTCAACTATCAAGGCAGCACGATCAGCGATGTGAGCCGCAACGGCACGCTGGACGTGGCTGGCGTGCTGCGCAAATCAAGCAATATCGGCATGACCATGATTTCGGAGAAGCTGGATTCCCGCGAAATGTGGGATCGCTTTACGGAATTGGGGTTGGGTCAAGCGCCGCAGGTGGGATTTCCCGGTGCGGCTCCGGGGCGGTTGCGTCCATGGGATCGCTGGCGCCTGATCGAAAAGGCGACCATGGCTTACGGCTATGGCCTGTCGGTGTCACTGCTGCAAGTGGCGCGCGCCTACACGGTGTTCGCCCGCAATGGCGACATGGTTTCGCTGACGCTGGTGAAGCGCGACAGCGACCCGACGAGCGTCAAGATCTACACGCCCAAGACGACCGCCATGGTGCGCGCAATGCTTGAAGCCGCCGCGGGCCCCGAAGGCACGAAGGCTGCTCAGGTGCAGGGCTACCGCGTGGCGGGCAAGAGCGGTACGGCGCGCAAGATCGTTGACGGCAAGTACAGCATGCAGCGTTACCGGAGCTCATACGTGGGCTTCGCGCCGGTGTCGGACCCGAAGATCGTCGTGGCTGTGTCCATCGACGAACCGACAGTTGGCGGTTATTACGGCGGCGCGATCGCCGCGCCCGTGTTCTCTCATATCGTGGGAGGGAGCTTGAGGCTGATGGGGGTGCGTCCGGACGCGCCTTTTGAATCCACGATTGTTGCTGGTCTCAAGGAGCCAGGCAGATGAGCGCCAAAGGCTTCCTCTCTCCTCCCGCCGCCACGGTTGAAGACACCGTGGCGTGGTTGCATGCGCGCGTCTCGTTGACGGCGCACCTCAAGCTGGACTCTCGCGATATCGAGCCGGGCGATGTGTTCGTCGCGTGCCCGGGTCTATCCAGCGATGGACGTCTCTATATAGATAAGGCGTTGGCGCTGGGCGCCAGCGCGGTGCTGTTTGAAGCCCCCGCCGATGAGGCCCTTGTGGCCGCAGCGGGCGATACGCCGATGTTGCCGGTAACCGGTTTGCGCGCTCTGTTGGGCGAGCTGGCCGACACGTGGTACGGCAAGCCGTCCGCCGCGCTGGCAGTGGTGGCAGTGACGGGCACGAACGGCAAGACCTCCTCGGTGCAGTGGATTGCCCACGCACTGAGCCGCAATGACAAGCCTTGCGGAACCATCGGCACCTTGGGCGCCGTGTTGCCCGATGGGCAGACGCTGGGCGGCGACCTGACGACGCCGGATGTGCTGACCGTGCATCGCACGCTGGCCGCGATGCGTGACGCCGGGGCGCGTGCTGTCGCCATGGAAGCGTCGTCGATTGGTATCGAGCAAGGCCGCATGGACGGTGTACGCATTGCATTGGCTGCGTTCACCAACCTGACGCGTGACCATCTTGATTACCACGGCACGATGGAACGCTACGAAGCTGCCAAGGCGCGCTTGTTCCGCTGGCCGGGTCTGACGGCAGCGGTCGTCAATGCCGATGATGAAGCCGGACGCCGTCTGATCGCTTCCATGCCTGCAAACATGAGCGCGATGGGCTACAGCCTGAGCGCCTCGCCTGAAATCCCTGCCGCCATGCGTGCGCGGGATTTGCAGGCTACGTCGCAAGGCCAGATCTTCACCTTGGTTTCGCCGCATGGCGAGGCCCAGATCGTGACGCGCCTTCTGGGCGCGCACAATGTATCGAACCTGCTGCTGGTTGCGGGCGTGTTGTACAAGCTGGGTCTGCCGTTTGCGCAGATAGCACGTGAACTGGCCGCGACCGATCCGGTGGATGGCCGTCTGCAAACCGTGGAATCGGTGGCGGTTACCACGCAGGCCAGTTCCGGGCGCGGCCCCTTGGTCGTGGTGGATTACGCGCACACGCCGGATGCGCTGTCTCGAGCACTGGCCGCGCTGCGTGCGGTGGCGGTTGCGCGTTCGGGCCGGCTGATTTGCCTGTTTGGTTGTGGCGGTGAGCGCGATCCGGGCAAACGCCCGGAAATGGGCCGCATTGCCGCAGAACTGGCTGATCATGTGGTGGTGTCCAGCGACAATCCGCGCACCGAATCGCCTGAGTCCATTGTTGAACAGATTCTGACCGGCATTCCGCAATCGGCGCATGCCGATGTTCAGGTTGATCGCGCACGCGCCATCATGCAGACCATCTGGTCCGCCTTGCCTGAAGACGTGGTGCTGCTGGCCGGTAAGGGGCACGAGACCTATCAGGATATCGGGGGCGAAAAGCTGCCCTTTGACGACCGGGAGTGGGCACGGCTGGCGCTGCTGCTTCCGCAAGTCAAAGGCGTGTCGACCGATACCCGCCGTATTGAAGCTGGTGAACTGTTTGTGGCGCTGGTCGGAGAAAACTTCGATGCGCACAACTATTTGGATCAGGCTGAAGGGCGCGGCGCTTGCGCGGCGATCGTCGCACATGCTGTATCCGATTCGCGCTTGCCGCAGTTGGTGCTGGGTGATACCCGCGTTGCGCTGATGCGTATCGGCGCCGCCTGGCGAGCCCGGTTCACACTGCCCGTGGTGGCGGTGACGGGCAGCAACGGCAAGACGACGACCAAAGAAATGATCTCGGCCATGCTGGCCGACTGGAAGGGCGAGGCGGCCCGTCTGGCTACTGCCGGAAATTTGAATAACGATATCGGCGTGCCGCTGACGCTGCTGCGTTTGCGCCCGGATCATCGCGCTGCGGTGTTTGAACTGGGGATGAACCACCCCGGCGAAATCGCGCAGTTGGCGGCGATGTCTGCGCCGACGGTCACGTTGGTGACCAACGCGCAACGCGAACATCAGGAATTCATGCACACCGTGGAAGCGGTGGCTTACGAGAACGGTGCCGCGATCAGCGCCTTGCCCGACGACGGTATTGCCGTCTATCCGGGCGACGAACCGTATTCGGCCATCTGGGATTCGTTGGCTGAACCGCGCCGCGTCCTGCGTTTTGGTTTGCAGCCGGGTCTGGATGTGTATGCGGAACAGATTCACGCTGGCGTGGACGCAACGCGCTGCCGTGTGGTCACGCCTGTTGGCTCCGCCGATCTGGCGCTCCCAGTGCCTGGCTTGCATAACCTGCGCAACGCATTGGCAGCCATTGCCAGCGCCATCGCCGCAGGCGCGCCGCTGGATAGCGCGGTGCGGGCGTTGGCGGGCTTTGTGCCCGTTGCGGGCCGCATGCAGCACAAACAATTGAGTGACGGAACGTTGCTCATTGATGACACCTACAATGCCAATCCCGATTCGGTTCGTGTGGCCATTGACGTGCTTGCGCGCATTGCCGGCAAGCGTGTCCTGGTGTTGGGCGACATGGGTGAAATTGGGGACAACGGTCCTGCCTTGCATGCCGAGGCGGGCAATTACGCGCGTGAGCAAGGGCTCGACGCGCTCATCACGCTAGGCGAAGCCAGCCGGGCGGCCGCGGCCGCATACGGCGATGGCGCGCACGCCTGCGCATCGGTAGACGAAGTGGTTGCCGCCTTGCGCGGCTTGCGCCCGTCCTGCGTATTGATAAAGGGATCGCGCTTTATGCGCATGGAGCGGGTAGTGAAGGTTTTTACTTCGAATGAAGGGTCGGCAGCCACAGGGCAGGGAGAGCACCATGCTGCTTGAAATCGCCCGTCTGCTTTCCGATGACGTGCGCGCGTTGGGCGTGTTCGAGTACATCACTTTGCGCGCCGTGCTGGCGTGCGCGACGGCGTTGCTGATCGGCCTGGTTGCCGGTCCGCGTGTGATTCGTAAATTGACCGAGATGAAGATCGGCCAGGCCGTGCGCGCCTATGGTCCGGAAACGCATCTGGTCAAGAACGGCACCCCGACCATGGGCGGCGTGCTGATCCTGATTTCGATCGCCATCAGCACTTTGCTGTGGGCGGATTGGACCAACCGCTTTGTGTGGGTGGTGCTGCTGGTGACCTTTGGCTTCGGCTGGATCGGCTGGATGGACGACTACCGCAAAGTTGTTCACCGCGACCCCGAAGGCATGCCCGCCCGCCAAAAATTCTTCTGGCAAGCCACGATCGGCATCGTGGCTGCGGTGTATCTGGCATTCGCGGTTTCCGCGCCCGCCAACACCGAATTGTGGCCCTTGTTCAAGGCGTGGGTCGGTAGCGGCTTCACGATGCCATTGCCGACGCGTGCCGACTTGATCGTGCCGTTCTTCAAGACGGTGAGTTATCCCTTGGGCGTGCTGGGTTTCGTGGCGTTGACGTGGGCCGTGATCGTGGGCACCAGCAATGCGGTGAACCTGACAGATGGCCTGGATGGCCTGGCCATCATGCCTACGGTAATGGTGGGCAGCGCGCTGGGCATCTTTGCCTACGTGGTGGGCCGAGTCGACTATTCAAAGTACTTGCTGTTCCCGTATATCCCCGGTGCATCCGAGCTGATGGTGTTATGCGCGGCGATCGGGGGCGCGGGGCTGGCGTTTTTATGGTTCAACGCGTATCCGGCGCAAGTGTTCATGGGCGACGTCGGAGCCCTGGCTCTTGGTGGCGCGCTGGGCACCATTGCCGTCATCGTGCGCCAGGAAATCGTGCTGTTCATCATGGGCGGCGTGTTCGTGGTTGAAACGCTGTCCGTGATGATTCAGGTGACCTGGTTCAAGTACACGAAGCGACGTTATGGAACAGGTAGACGCATATTCCGCATGGCGCCGTTGCATCATCACTTTGAAGTGGGTGGCTGGAAAGAAACCCAAGTGGTCGTGCGTTTCTGGATTATCAGCATGATGCTGGTGCTGATCGGCCTCTCTACTCTGAAGTTGCGATGAACACGATGGAAACCTCTCACGCTGACGCGCCGCTTGTCCTGATCCTTGGATTGGGCGAGACGGGTGTCGCCGCCGCTCGCTGGAGCGCCCGCCTGGGCGCCCGCTTGCGTGTGGCCGATACGCGCGTGGCGCCGGGAGGGCTAGAAGCGTTGCGCAGTGCGTTGGCGCAAAACGAAGTGGAATACCGCTTGGGTTGCGACGCGTCTTTTGACGTGGCGCTGCTGGATGGCGTGAATCAGGTGGTGCTGAGTCCTGGCCTGATTCCGACTCAGGCGCCTGCTGCCGACCTGCTGCGCGAGGCTGAAGCCCGCGGCATTGAGGTTGTGGGCGAAATCGAATTGTTTGCACGCGCGCTGGCCGATCTGGCTGAAACGCGCGAGTACCGTCCGCGCCTGCTTGCCGTGACCGGAACCAACGGCAAGACCACCGTGACGGCTCTGACGCGCGAGCTGATTGACGCAAGCGGCTTGTCGGTTGTGGCGGCCGGAAATATCAGCCCCGCCGCGTTGACCGCGCTGATGGATGCTCTGGACGGCGACGCGTTGCCGCAGGTTTGGGTGTTGGAACTGTCCAGCTTCCAGTTGGAAACGACGCATTCGCTGATGGCGGACGCGGCCGTAGTGCTGAATGTTTCGCAAGACCATCTGGACTGGCATGGCAGCATGGATGCCTATGTGCAGGCCAAGGCGCGACTGCTGAAGATGGCGCGCATCGCGATCGTGAATCGCGACGATGCGTACACGCTGGACATGGTGCCGGCGGTGAACGCGCTGAATGTGCGCACCTTTGGCCGCGACATGCCCGAATTGGTTGGCGACATGGGCCTGGAATTGGGGCAGGGCGTGGCCTGGCTGGTCGCATCCGAACCTAGCGATTTTTATGAACCGCCGGCCCCTGTGCGCCGCAAGAAGGATGCGCCGGAACCCGTTCGCGCCAATGGACGCATGAGCCGCCTGATGCCGGTGGATGCTTTACGCATTCGCGGCATACACAATGCCTTGAATGCGCTGGCTGCCTTGCAACTGGCCCGTTGCCTGGACTTGGGCTGGGGCGCCATGTTGCGCGCCTTGCGCGATTACGCCGGCGAACCGCATCGCGCGGCGTTTGTGCGCCAGATTGGCGGCGTGGACTACATCAACGACAGCAAAGGCACGAACGTGGGCGCCACCGTGGCTGCCCTGGAAGGCCTGGGTCAGCCGGTGGTGTTGATCGCGGGCGGTGAAGGCAAGGGCCAGGACTTTTCCCCGCTGATTCCTGTGGTGTCGCGCCATGCGCGCGCCGTGATGCTGATTGGGGTGGACGGCCCTGAGATTGGCCGCGTGCTGGCGTCTACAGGCGTCAATTGCGTTGCCGCCGATTCCCTGCATGCCGCTGTGCGAGGCGCGGCCGAGCTGGCGCAGCCCGGCGATGCCGTGTTGCTGTCGCCCGCTTGCGCCAGTTTCGATATGTTCCGCAATTACCCGCATCGCGGGCAAGTGTTCGTGGAAGAGGTCGAGGATCTGGCGCGCGACCGTGGAGAGGTGGCATGAGCCTGATCGCCGACCTCACCGCCAGCGTCAACGCCGTACGGCCCGGCCGTACGCGCATGCGCAATTTCGACCTGCCGCTGGTTATCGCGGCATCGACGTTGCTGCTGCTTGGCCTGCTGATGGTGTATTCGGCATCGATCGCGCTGGCCGATGGCCCGCGCTATGCGTCTTACGGACGCTATTACTTTGTGATTCGTCACGGCCTGTTCGTCAGTGCGGGGCTGCTTGCTGCCGCTATCGTGCTGGCGATTCCGATCCGTGTCTGGCAGCGCCTGGCGGTGCCTATGTTTGTGGTCGCCATCGCATTGCTGGTTGCCGTGCTGATTCCTGGCATCGGCCGCGAAGTCAATGGCGCGCACCGCTGGATTCCCCTGGGACCGCTGAACTTCCAGCCGTCTGAATTGATGAAGCTTGCCGCGCTGCTCTATGCCGCCGATTACACGGTGCGCAAGCAGGAACATATGCAGGCGTTTGCGCGCGGCTTTTTGCCGATGGCTTTTGCGCTGGCGGGCGTGGGCATGCTGCTGTTGCTGGAGCCTGACCTGGGCGCCTTCATGGTGATCGTGGCCATTGCGATCGGCATCTTGTTTCTGGGCGGCATCAACGGTAAATACTTCAGCAGCCTGTTGGCGGTGCTGGTGGGTACGTTCCTGATGCTGATCTGGCTGTCGCCATGGCGCCGTGCGCGCCTGTTCGCCTATCTGGACCCCTGGAACGAAGACAACGCATACGGCAGCGCCTATCAGTTGTCGCACTCGCTGATTGCGCTGGGGCGCGGCGAATGGCTGGGCGTGGGCTTGGGCGCAAGTGTCGAAAAGTTGCACTACCTGCCCGAAGCGCATACGGACTTCCTGATGGCCGTGGTGGGAGAAGAGCTGGGCTTTGCCGGCGTGATGCTGGTGATCACCTTGTTCGCCATCATCGTCTATCGCGGTTTTGATATCGGCCGCCAAGCCATCGCCATGGAACGCACCTTTGCGGGACTGGTGGCGCATGGCGTGGCAATGTGGTTTGGCGTTCAGTCCTTCATCAATATGGGCGTTTGCCTGGGTTTGTTGCCGACCAAGGGTTTGACCCTGCCGCTGATGAGCTATGGCGGATCGGGGGTGGTGATGAACCTGTGCGCCCTGGCGATGCTGATTCGGGTTGACGTGGAAAACCGCGTCATGATGCGTGGGGGGCGGGTATGACCGCGACCCGCACCATCTTGATCATGGCCGGCGGCACCGGCGGCCACATCATGCCTGGCTTGGCTGTGGCCGATGTGCTGCGCGAACGCGGCTGGCGTGTGCTGTGGCTGGGCAACCCCGACAAGATGGAAGGCAAGCTTGTGCCGCCGCGCGGTATCACGCTTGTACCGTTGCGCTTTCAGGGCGTGCGCGGCAAGGGCGCTTCGGCGTTGCTCAAGCTGCCGTTCCTGTTGCTGCGTGCTTTTGCACAAGCCTGGTCGCGTTTGTCCGAAGTCCGCCCCGACGTGGTGCTGGGCATGGGTGGATATGTTGCCTTCCCGGGCGGTGTGATTGCCGCGCTGCGGGGCACTCCGCTGATCGTGCACGAACAGAACGCCGTGGCCGGCACCGCGAACAAGTGCCTGGCCAAGATGTCGCGCCGCGTCTTGAGCGGTTTTCCCGGCGTGTTGCCCAAGGGCGAAGCGATGGGTAACCCGGTGCGGGCCGACCTGTGCGCGTTGCCCGATCCGGCGGCCCGTTATGCCGGGCGCACCGGCGCATTGCGCGTGCTGATCGTGGGCGGCAGCCTGGGCGCCCAGGCATTGAACACGACCGTGCCGCAGGCGCTGGCCCGCCTGCCGCAAGAAAGCCGTCCGATGGTCATCCATCAGGCCGGCGAACAACATTTGCCCGCGTTGCAGCAGGCCTACGCTCAAGCGGGCGTGCAGGCCGACTGCCGCGCATTCATTGATGACATGGCGGGCGCCATGGGTGACGCCGATCTGCTGATCTGCCGCGCCGGAGCCATGACGGTGTCCGAAGTGGCGGCTGCAGGGGTTGCAGCGCTGTTCGTGCCGTTCCCGCATGCCATCGATGATCATCAGACCGCCAACGCGCGCTTTTTGAGCGACGCGCAGGCCGCTTGGTTGCAGCCGCAGAACGCCATGACGCCCGAGTGGCTGGCGGACTGGCTTGCCCAGCGCTCCCGACAAGAACTGGAAGCCGTGGCCGTTCGGGCCCGCGCGCATGCGCGTCCCGAAGCCGCGGCTCATATCGCCGACGTCTGTGAACAAGCAGCGGGGCGTTCATCATGAAACACAGAATTCAACATATCCATTTCGTAGGCATAGGCGGCTCTGGCATGAGCGGCATTGCCGAAGTGCTGCTCAATCTGGGCTACACGATCAGCGGCTCCGACTTGAGCGAGTCGGCCGTGACGCGCCGTTTGGCGAGCCTGGGCGTGAAGATCGCGATTGGCCACCACGGCAGCAATGTGACGGGCGCGGGCGCCATCGTGACGTCTACCGCAGTGGCAGGCGACAACCCGGAAGTGATTGCGGCTCGCGCCGCGCGCATTCCGGTGGTGCCGCGCGCCATCATGCTGGCTGAGCTGATGCGTCTGAAGCGCGGCATCGCCGTGGCCGGCACGCACGGCAAGACGACGACCACGAGCTTGGTGGCCAGCGTATTGGCTGCCGGTGACCTCGATCCGACTTTCGTGATTGGCGGCCGCTTGAATTCCGCAGGCGCCAACGCGCGCCTGGGGCAGGGCGACTACATCGTGGTCGAGGCCGATGAGTCCGACGCGTCGTTCCTGAATCTGCTGCCGGTGATGGCCATCGTGACGAACATCGATGCCGATCACATGGATACCTACGGCCATGATGTGGCGCGCTTGAAAAGCGCGTTTATCGAGTTTACGCAGCGCCTGCCGTTCTATGGCAGCGCAGTGCTGTGCTCGGACGACGCCAATGTGCGCGAGATCATGCCGTTCGTGTCGCGGCCGATCACGACCTACGGCCTGAACGAAGACGCTCAAGTGCGCGCCTATGAAGTGCAGCCGGAAGGCACGCGCATGCGCTTTAACGTGCAGCGCACGCACCGCGATACGCTGTTGCCGCCGCTGCAGGTCGAACTGAATTTGCCGGGCCTGCATAACGTGCGCAACGCGCTGGCCGCGATTGCCGTGGCGACCGAGCTGGGTGTGCCGGATGCCGCCATTTGCGAGGCGTTGTCCTCGTTCAAGGGCGTGGGCCGGCGTTTCACGCAGACGGGTGAATTCGCCGTTCCGGCCAATCATGGCGGCGGCACGTTTACCGTGATCGACGACTACGGCCATCATCCGGTGGAAATGGCCGCCACGTTGGCCGCCGCGCGTGGGGCTTGGCCCGACCGCCGCATCGTGCTGGCATTCCAGCCGCACCGCTACACGCGGACGCGTGATTGCTTTGAAGATTTTGTTCGTGTGCTGGGCACGGCCGATGCCGTGCTGCTGACCGAGGTCTATGCCGCGGGCGAGCCGCCGCTGGTTGCCGCTGATGGCCGTGCCTTGTCGCGCGCGCTGCGGGTGGCCGGTAAGGTCGAACCCGTGTTCGTCGAAGACGTGGCGGACCTGGCGCAAACGATGGTGGATTTTGTGCGTGACGGCGACGTCGTGATTGTGATGGGCGCTGGGTCGATCAGCAAAGTCCCTGGCCAAGTAGGAGAGCTGGCATGAGCACGCAATTCGGCAAAGTGGGTGTGTTGTACGGCGGCCGTTCCGCAGAACGCGAAGTGTCCCTGATGTCGGGCACGGGCGTGCAGCAGGCACTGTTGAGCGCTGGCGTGGATGCACACCTGTTCGACACCGGTGAACGCAGCCTGTCTGAACTGGCGGGTGAAGGTTTTGACCGCGTGTTCATCGCCTTGCACGGCCGCTATGGCGAAGACGGCACGATCCAGGGCGCCCTGGAACTGCTGGGCATTCCCTATACCGGTAGCGGCCCGCTGGCGTCTGCGCTGGCCATGGACAAGACCATGACCAAGCGCGTGTGGTTGCAGCATGGACTGCCGACGCCTGATTTTGAAGTGCTGGATGCCGACACGGAATTGCGTCTGGTGCCGGATCGCCTGAGTCTGCCCTTGATCATCAAGCCGCCGCATGAAGGCTCGACCATGGGCATCACCAAGGTGATGGGCTATTCCGACATGAAGGAAGCCTACGCGGCTGCGGCGCGCTTTGACAGCGACGTGCTGGCCGAGCAGTTCATTACTGGCCGCGAGTTGACCGTAGCGGTGCTTGGCGCAGGCAAGTCAGCGCGCGCCTTGCCCGTGATCGAGATCGCCGCGCCTGGCGGCAACTACGACTACGAACATAAGTACTTCTCGGACGACACTCAGTATTTTTGCCCGGCCACGTTGCCGCCTGAAGTGGCTGACGAGGTTTCCGATATTGCCGTCAAGGCATACCAGGTATTGGGCTGCGAAGGCTGGGGCCGCGCCGACTTTATCCTGGATCGCGACAACCGTCCGTGGCTGCTTGAAATGAATACCTCGCCTGGCATGACCAGCCATTCCCTGGTGCCCATGGCCGCGCGAGCGGTTGGCATCAGCTACGCCGAGTTGTGCGTGGCAATTCTGTCCGAAGCGGCGTGCAAAGTGCGCAGCCCGGCTCGTAACGCTTGACCTGGATATTCCGTGTGGAACGACGCTCGCACTACCAACCTGATTGCCAACACGCTAGCCGTGCTGGCGGTCTGCGCCATGCTGATTGCGGGCGTGGTGTGGGTAGCGCAACGTCCGTTCTTCACGTTGTCGGCCATCGAGCTGGAATCGGTGCCGGACACCGAGCTGCACTACGTGTCCACGGCGGCGGTGCGATCGGCGATCGCGGGCCGCTTCAAGGGCAATTTCTTTACGGTGGACCTGGACGACGCGCGCGAGATTTTCGAATCGGTGCCGTGGGTTCGCCATGCGACCGTGCGCCGGATCTGGCCCAATGTGCTGCGCGTGCGCATCGAGGAACAGCAGCCCTTGGCGCTGTGGAACGAGAACCAGATGATCAATACCTGGGGCGAAGCGTTCACGGCGAACACGGGCGAGGTGGACGACGAAACCGTGCTGCCGCAGTTCTCGGGGCCCGAGGGCACCGAGTCGCTGGTCGTGCAGCGCTATGCCGAGCTGGCGCGCTGGTTCGCGCCGCTGGACATGCATGTCAAACAGTTGGAACTGAGTCCGCGCTACGCCTGGCGCGTGGTGCTGTCCAACGGCATGTTGCTGGACCTGGGCCGCGATCCGGGCGCCGATGCGCCGGACCCGCACGGCTTGCCCGGCGCTTTGCCGTTCGGGGCTCGTATTCAACGCTTTGTGCAGGCGTGGCCCGCCGTGGCGGGGCGCCTGGAAGGGCGCACCATCACGCAGGCCGACCTGCGCTATCCCAATGGTTTCGCCCTGGCGCTGGCCCCGTTGCCCGCGTCAGAAGCCAAATCCAAATCCACACCGAAACCTCCCAAGAAACGCTAACGCCATGACCCGTGACATCAAGGACCTTATCGTCGCCCTCGATATCGGCACCAGCAAGGTGGTGGCTGTGGTGGCTGAAATTTTGCCCGAAGGGCGATTCGAAGTGCTTGGCCTTGGCCAGCACGAATCGCGCGGCATGCGCAAGGGCGTGGTCGTCAATATAGAGACCACTGTGAATTCCATTCAGCGCGCGCTTGAAGAAGCCGAGCTGATGGCAGATTGCAAGATTCGCGACGTCTATACCGGCATTGCCGGCAGCCATATCCGCAGCTTCAATTCCAGCGGCATGGTCGCTGTGAAGGACAAAGAAGTCACCGCCACCGACGTTGCCCGCGTCATCGAGACCGCCAAGGCCGTCAATATTCCGACGGATCAGCAAGTGCTGCACGTGCTGACCCAGGAATTCATCGTTGACGGCCAGGAAGACATCCGTGAGCCGATCGGCATGAGCGGCCTGCGCCTGGAAGTGCGCGTTCACATTGTGACGGGCGCGGTCAGTGCTGCGCAGAACATCGTCAAGTGTGTGCGCCGCTGCGGCCTGGAGGTGCAGGATCTTATCCTGCAACCGCTGGCCTCCAGCCTTGCCGTGCTGACCGCCGACGAGAAAGAACTGGGCGTTGTGCTGGTTGACATCGGCGGGGGCACCACGGATGTGGCGATCTTCACCGGTGGCGCGATCCGCCACACCGCCGTGCTGCCGATCGCTGGCGACCAGATCACCAACGATATCGCGGCCATGCTGCGCACGCCGACGCCGGACGCGGAAGAAATCAAGCTGCGCTACGGCGTGGCCAAGCAGGTGTTGGCCAGCCCGGACGAGTCCGTGGAAGTGCCGGGCCTGGGCGACCGCGGCCCGCGTCAGGTGAAGCGCCAGGCGCTGGGCGCCGTCATCGAACCGCGCGTGGAAGAGCTGTTTACGCTGGTGCAGCAAGTTGTGCGCGACTCGGGTTACGAGGATCTGTTGGCCTCAGGCGTAGTCCTGACCGGGGGTTCTGCGCAGTTGCCCGGCATGATTGAACTGGCCGAGGACGTGTTCCTCAAGCCGGTGCGCGTTGCCGTGCCTGAATATGAAGGCAGCCTGGCCGACGTGATGCGCAATCCGCGCTTTTCGACGGTGATGGGTCTGTTGCAGGAAGCTCGTATGCAACGCGTGCGCGGCCGCAAGGTGGCTGCCCAGACGGGCAACTTCAAGAGCCTGCTGGCGCGCATGAAGGAATGGTTTATGAATTAAAGGGTGCAGGTTGGGGCCTGTTCCTTGATGCGATCCGCGGCTGCTCTGCGGGGCGTATCAAAAAGAGGAGGCGTCTCAAACCCGTGGCGGACCTACGTAGTCGGCATCGGCTTTGAGGCGATTCACAAAAGAAGGGCAGTTGGGAATTTTTGTGATTTGCAAAATCGGACTTGTGAGGGAGTCATCATGATGAACTTTGAGATGCTTGAGAACAACACCAAAGGGACCGTAATCAAGGTCGTTGGTGTGGGCGGTGCGGGCGGCAATGCTGTGGCGCACATGATTCGCAACGGCGTGCATGGCGTGGATTTCATCTGCGCCAACACGGATGCGCAAGCGCTGGCGGCAACCAATGCCCCGGTGCAGATTCGTCTGGGCCGTACTGGTCTGGGCGCGGGCGCCAAGCCCGAGCAGGGACGTGCGTCGGCTGAAACCGCGCGCGAGGAGATCCGTGCTGCGCTGAACGGCGCTCATATGGTCTTCATCACCGCCGGCATGGGCGGTGGCACCGGCACCGGCGCTGGTCCGGTCGTTGCCGAAGTGGCCAAGGAGCTGGGCATTCTGACTGTAGGCGTGGTCACCAAGCCCTTTACCTTTGAAGGCAATAAGCGCCTGAAGATGGCCGAGGACGGTATCTCGGAATTGGCCAAGCACGTGCATTCGCTCATCGTGGTGCTCAATGAGAACCTGTATGAGCTGATGGACGAAGACGCGACGCAGGAAGACTGCTTCCGTTCCGCCGACGACATCCTGCACAACGCGTGCGCGGGTATCGCCGAAATCATCAACGTCGAAGGCAACGTCAACGTCGACTTCGAAGACGTCAAGACGATCATGGGCGAGCAAGGCCAGGCCATGATGGGCACGGCGTCGGCATCGGGCGCGGACCGCGCACGTGTGGCCGCCGAGCACGCCATCGCTTGCCCGCTGCTGGAAGGTGTGGACTTGAACGGCGCTCGCGGCGTTCTGGTCAACATCACCGCCAGCCGCACGCTGAAGATGCGCGAAACGCGCGAAATCATGGAAACGATCCGCAGCTATGCTTCGGACGACGCGACCGTGATCTTCGGTACGGCTTACGACGAAACCATGGGTGAAAACCTGCGCGTGACCGTGGTTGCAACCGGCCTGGGCCGTGCGCAAGCGCGTCCGCAACTGGTTCAAACCACCGCTGAAGTGCTGCGCACCGGTACCGACAACATCCCGATGGGCACGATGCCTGCTGGTCATGGCGGCGATTACCGCAATCTGGACATGCCGTCTGTCATGCGCAATCCGCGCAGCCAGGCGTCGGCCCAGGTGCGCGCTCTGGAAAGCTCGGGTATGGATCATTTCGACATCCCGGCATTCCTGCGTAAGCAAGCGGATTGAACGAAAGAGCCGATTACAGGCTCTAAATGCACTCCCTCATCTCCGGCTTGTTTGTCCCCGCGGACAAGCCGGAGGCGGAGCGGTCCGTGTTTCCCTTGCACGGTATTAAAAAGGGACGGTGGTATCGGTCGATCCAGACGCCAGATGGCGCCCGGCATCGGACAGAGTTACAATACGTCAGTTACGCCGGCAATTTGTTCGCTTCTTGCCGGCTTCCTGGCTCTAACACCCAAGTCTCATGTTCCGACAGCGCAGCATTCAGAATCTAGTCCGCACGACAGGCGTCGGCGTCCACTCCGGACGGCGGGTAGAACTTACCTTGCGCCCGGCACAACCCAACACGGGTATTGTTTTTCATCGCGTTGATTTGCCGCAGGTCGTGGATTTGCCGGCTCAAGCTACTGGCGTGGGCGACACGCGCATGGCGTCGGTGTTGCAGCAAGGAAATGTCCGCGTATCGACAGTGGAACACCTGATGTCGGCATTGGCCGGCCTGGGTATCGACAACCTGCATGTAGACCTTACTGCCGAAGAAGTCCCGATCATGGACGGCAGTGCGGCGACGTTTGTTTATTTGTTGCGCTCGGCGGGCATCGTTGAGCAGAACGCACCCAAGCAGTTCATTCGCGTTTTGAAGCCTGTGGAAGTGCGCGAAGGTGAAGGCCGCAACGAGAAATGGGCCCGGCTTGAACCCCATGAGGGTTATGCGCTGGCGTTCTCGATTGACTTCCGCCATCCCGCCATTGACTCCACCGCTAACTTCGCCGAGATCGATTTTGCGAAGCACTCGTATGTCAGCGAAATTGCTCGGGCGCGCACCTTTGGTTTCGTGAACGAAGTTGAAGCGCTGCGCTCGATGGGCCTGGCCCGCGGCGGCAGCCTGGACAATGCCATCGTCATGGACGAGTACCGCGTGCTGAACAGCGACGGGCTGCGCTATGACGACGAGTTCGTAAAACACAAGATTCTGGACGCCATTGGCGACCTGTATCTGTTGGGCAAACCCCTGGTGGCGCGCTATGTGGCGTGCAAGTCCGGGCATGGTTTGAACAACCAGCTGGCCCGCGCGTTGCTTGCACAGCAAGACGCCTGGGAACTGATCACCTATGAATCGCAGGCGGAAGCTCCGCAAGCGTTTCGTCATGAGTGGCAGTTGGCATAACGCCTTTCTGCCCATTGGGATCTGATTATCGGGGGCTGTCCCCGAATTCGTATCGGATTCCTGCTTTTGGATGACGCTGGCCGCCATCCGATAGCGCAATAGCCGCAATCCGGTCGCAAACCATCGGGCCATCCGCCCCATGACTTGGTTTCGCTTCGTTTCCGGGCGCCCTTGGCGCCGGACAAAGCCGGATCGCTTCAGCTACTCTTGTGGTGCCTCAAGAGCTTGGCAACCGCGTCGGCCAATGGGCCGGGGCGCAGACTATCGTGTAGCGACTCAAACGCGCCCAGGGCGGTATCGCCTAGTGGCTGCGCCTCTTTGGGAGGACGCGGCTGGCGGGCGCCGGGCTTGGGCAAACCCGCTTGTACCTTGATGGCAATTTCGTTAAGGTTCCAGCCCTGGTCTGCCAGAGAGCGCGCGATGCGCGGCGCCAATTGACGCATCTTGGCCGCATGCGCGGCACTAGGCACCACCAGATGCAGGCACTGGTTTTCCAGTTTGCCTACCTGGCAGACAGCACCTAGCGGGGCGGGCAGAACCGCCGCCACCGCGTACTGAATTTGCAAGTGCTTGCGGGCAGTCGCCAACACACCGGCGCCCTGCATGTCATGACCCAGCCATCCCAGGGCGGTATTTTCTTTCCGCCGGCTGGAACTGGAACGTTGACGGTATGAAGTGGGTCTATTCATCCCGGCTCTAAAAGTATTAGGAAAGAATCTTGAAAATCGTGATTATGCACGCCCGCGATGGGCGGGACGGGCATCTCACCCTGGGCGGCGCGAGGTTGGCGTTGTTTCTGGGGGGCGCCCTGATGACGGCGGCCATCTTTGGCGCCGCGCTACAACGATACATTACTCCGATCTTGCCGGCGGTTCACACTGTGGGCTGGCCCTTGGCCGATCAGCCGGGACGGGACGCCGATTTCCTGCGTGGAAACATGAACTTGCTGGCGGCCAAGGTGGGCACGTTGCAGGCGAAGCTGGTCAGTATCGACGGCTTGGGCCAGCGCGTGGCCAAGGTCGCTGGCGTGGCATACACCGACCCGGAACTAGCCAAGCAACTGGCGATGGCGCAGCCTGAAGCCATGACGCAACCAGAAGCCACTCAGGTCATGGACGATTTGTTCACGGATCATCCGCCTCCCAGCGCGGCGTCGGCCGAAGCTCTGGGCCGACAACTGGACGAAATCCAGGCCAGGCTTTCGCAGCAGACCGACAACCTGAAGCTGCTCGATGCCGCGCTGACCAAGCGGTCGGCGGATCAGGCTCGCATGCCGACGGCCATGCCGATTACGGACTACCCCTATTTGAGTTCTTCATATGGCTGGCGCCGCAATCCGGTCACCGGGCGCACCGCCATGCACGAAGGGCTGGATTTTGCCGCGCCTCCGGGCACGCCAATTCTGGCGGCGTCCGGCGGAGTGGTGCTGGAATCCAAGTTTCAACCGGGCTACGGCAATATGGTGGAAATCGATCATGGCGACGGCCTGATCACCCGCTACGCCCATGCTTCGTCCTTGATGGTCAAGCAGGGGCAGTTGGTAGAGCGCGGCCAGCAAGTGGCCCGCGTGGGCAGTTCTGGCCGTTCTACCGGCCCGCATCTGCACTTTGAAGTCCGCCTTGCCGGACAGCCGCTGGACCCCCGCTTGTTTCTGGGCGCCCAGCAACATGCGCCGCCCGCAATGGCGCAAGCCGCAGTCAGTGAACCTGCGCCGCGCTGACCGGTCAAACTGGCCAACAGTGCTACCCTGGCTATAGGTCCAGGCTATTACGCTCCAGGTGCGTTAAACTGGTTCGTTTCCCAGCGGACCCCCGCTCAACCAATAACATCAAAAGTCACGGGCGACGCTGCCCAGGCCTTATGCAGGCGCGGCGTGGTACGTGCGGCCGACATACGCATGGTTTCTCTGCTCAAAAAACTCATAGGTAGCCGCAATGACCGGCTGCTTAAGCAGTATCGCAAGCTGGTAACCCAGATCAATGGGCAAGAGCCCAAGATTTCCGCGCTTTCTGATGCGGAGCTGGCGGCCAAAACCGACGAATTCAGATCCCGTCACGCTCAGGGCACCTCCCTGGACGACTTGCTTCCCGAGGCTTTCGCCGTCGTGCGCGAAGCGGGCAAGCGGGTGTTTGGCATGCGCCACTTCGACGCTCAGATGCTGGGCGGTATCGCCCTGCACAGCGGCAAGATCGCTGAAATGCGCACGGGGGAAGGCAAAACGCTGATGGCGACACTGCCCGTCTACCTCAATGCCATCGCTGGCAAGGGTGTACACGTCGTCACAGTGAACGACTATCTGGCCCGCCGCGACGCGGAATGGATGGGTCGTCTTTATCACTTCCTGGGCATGAGCACGGGCGTGGTCGTGCCGCAGCAGCCTAACGAAGAGAAAAAGGCGGCTTATGCCGCTGATATCACTTACGGCACCAACAACGAATTCGGTTTCGACTACCTGCGCGACAACATGGAATTCCGTGTTGAGGACCGCCGCCAACGCGTGCTGTTCTATGCCATCGTCGACGAAGTGGACTCGATCCTGATCGACGAAGCCCGCACGCCGCTGATCATTTCCGGCCAGGCCGAAGATCACACCGAACTCTACATCCGCATGAATGCGGTGCCGCCGTTGCTCAAGCGCATGGCGAGCGAACCCAAGCCGCAGGAGCCGGAACCCGAAGGCGACTATTGGGTCGACGAGAAGAGCCAGCAGGTGTATCTGTCCGAAGCCGGGCACGAGAACGCCGAAGGCATTCTGGCGCGCCTGGGCATCTTGCCGGACGGCGAATCGCTGTACGACCCCCGCCATATCGCGCTGATGCACCATTTGATGGTGGCTCTGCGCGCTAACAACCTGTTCTTCCGCGACCAGCAGTACGTCGTGCAAGACGGCGAGGTCGTGATTGTTGACGAATTCACGGGCCGCCTGATGGTGGGCCGCCGTTGGTCCGATGGCCTGCACCAGGCTGTCGAAGCCAAGGAAGGCGTGAAGATCCAGCACGAGAACCAGACGCTGGCATCGATCACGTTCCAGAACTACTTCCGCATGTATGAAAAGCTGTCCGGCATGACCGGTACGGCGGATACGGAAGCGTACGAATTCCAGGAAATCTACGGGCTTGAAACGGTCATCATTCCGACCAACAAGCCCATGATCCGCAAGGATCAGAACGATCAGGTCTTCAAGACCGATGCGGAAAAGTACAACGCGATTCTGGAAGACATTCGCGACTGCCACGAACGCGGCCAGCCCGTGCTGGTGGGTACGACCAGCATCGAGAATTCGGAGCTGCTGTCGGGCCTGCTGAAAAAGGCCAAGCTGCCGCACGAAGTGCTGAACGCCAAGCAACACGCTCGCGAAGCCGAGATCGTTGCTGAAGCGGGCAAGCCGGGTCACATCACCATCGCCACCAACATGGCCGGCCGTGGTACCGACATCGTGCTGGGCGGCAGCGTTGACAAGCAAGTCGATCTGATCCGCGCCGACGAATCGCTATCCGAAGCCGAAAAGACCGCGCGTATCGACAAGGTGCGCGCCGACTGGAAGCCGCTGAACGAGCAGGTAAAGGCCGCAGGCGGCCTGCGCATCATCGGCACCGAGCGCCACGAGTCGCGTCGTATCGACAACCAGCTGCGTGGCCGTGCCGGCCGCCAGGGCGATCCGGGTTCGTCCCGTTTCTACCTGTCGCTGGAAGATTCGCTGATGCGCATTTTCGCGGGCGACCGCGTGCGCGCCATCATGGAACGCCTGAAGCTGCCGGAAGGCGAGCCGATCGAGGCGGGCATGGTGTCGCGTTCGATCGAGACCGCGCAGCGCAAGGTGGAAGGCCGTAACTTCGATATCCGCAAGCAATTGCTGGAATACGATGATGTGGCCAACGACCAGCGCAAGGTGCTGTACTCGCAGCGCAATGACGTGTTGGAAGCCGCAAGCGTGGGCGAAACCGTGCAAAACCTGCGCGACGCTGCCGTGACGGACTTGTTCAACACCTATGTGCCGCCGGAATCGGTCGAAGAGCAGTGGGACATTCCTGGTCTGCAAAATGCGCTGGAAGGTGACTGGCACCTGCATCTGCCGTTGACCGAGATGCTGGAAAAAGAACCCAACCTGACGGACGAAGAACTGCGCGAACGCGTGGTGGCTGCCGCTCGCGACGCCTACCAGGCGAAGGTCGATCAGGTGGGCACGGAATCGTGGTCGCAATTCGAACGTTCGATCATGTTGCAAGCCATCGATACGCACTGGCGCGAGCATCTGTCGGCGTTGGATTACTTGCGTCAGGGCATCCATCTGCGCGGTTATGCGCAGAAGAATCCCAAGCAAGAGTACAAACGCGAAGCTTTCGAATTGTTCTCGGGCATGCTGGATCGCATTCGCGACGACGTGGTGCGTGTGCTGATGACGGTGCGTGTGCAGTCGCCGGAACAGGTCGAGCAGGCCGAAGCCGAGGCTGCGCAACCGCACGTGCAGAACGTGCAGTATCACCACTCCGACTACGACGAAGCCTTGGCCCAGACGGAATCGGAAGATGGCGCGCAGCCCGTGCGCAATGTGCTGCCCAAGGTCGGCCGTAATGACCCGTGCCCATGCGGCAGCGGCAAGAAGTTCAAGCAGTGCCACGGCAAGCTCGTCTGATCAGGAAATAACGCCATGCTGCATGCTGTCGGCCGCACCGAATTCGACCACGCTGTCGTGATGGTGCGCGACCGGCTGGATGCGCTGGCGCCCCATTTCGAGCGCCAAGGTTTTCACTTGAGCGACAAAGCGGTGCACAACCTGGGTTCGTGCAACCGTCTTATCGTGCTGGAAGGCACGTATGTCGAGCTGCTGGGCTGGCCGCCCGGCGCGCCGCCCGCCCGTAAGGAAATTGCTGATTCTCCATTTGGGCTGGAAGCGCTGGTCTTCCGGACCTATGACGCGGACGCAACGTATCAACGTCTGCTCGCGGCGGGTTTCGCCGTGAATCCGGTGCAGGAACTGACCCGCCCCGCCATGTTGGATGGGCAGGAAGTCCAAGCCCGTTTTCATACCGTGCGTTTTGCCGAGCAGCCTTTGCCCGGCATCCGCATGTATTTTTGCCGGCACCTGACGCCCGAGTGCGTCTGGTCGCCAGAATTGATGGCTCACCCTAATGGCGCGCGCAATCTGTTGCGCATCGACGCTCGTGCAGCGGATGCCCGTGGTGTTGCCGAACGCCTGGCGCTCGTGGCCGGCGTGACCGCCGAGGCTGCCAACGGCGGCTGGGATGTGCCCCTGGCGAATCTGCGCATTCATGTGCAGCAGGATGCCGAGGCCGATACGCCTGTGCTGTCCACGCTCACGCTGGAAAACCGCGACGGCGCCCACTACACGCTGGATACTGGTCTGTAGGCTGGACTCGGTGCGCGAGTCCTTGTGCATGGACGCCTGAACACCCATTAAAACGCGCGAAACCCATCAAGCGGTGGTGATGCTGTGGCTCGATCAGTCACACCTTTCACCGTTACTTGATGGGTTTCGTGCGTTTGGCGTTGGAATTTCACGGACGGGTGCTGGGCGATCCTCGCATCAATTCCGGGCAAACCCTGCTTGCCTGACAAAGTGTATGCACTTTAGTATGCACTTCATTCCACAGCGAATTCTCCCGTTTTCGATCCGGTATGACGCAATCACCTTCTGCTATCCGTCCCGCTGCTCGCACGTCTGCCGGGCAAGCCGAGCTCTATGGCGCGGTCAAGGCCATGGCGGTGCGCTTTGAGTTCAAGCCGGGCGAGCGCATCAACGAGGTCGAACTTGCCCGCCGCTTGAACGTCAGCCGCACGCCATTGCGCGAAGTGCTGAACCAACTGATGGTGGAAGGGTTTCTTACCCGATCCGTGAATCGCGGATTCATTACCCGTCTGTTGGACGCCAAGCAGATCCACAGCCTGTACGAATACCGCGCCGTGTTGGAGGCTGGCATTGTGCGCGCCGCGTGCGAGCGCGCCACCGACGAAGAATTAGCCAGTCTGCGCGATTTCGTCGAGCGGTCCCGCGATGTGCCCGAAGACAGCGATGCCACGCGCTTGCTGGAATTGGACGAAGCCTTTCATCTGACACTTGCCCGTTATTCACGCAACGAGGAATTCGTGCGCGCATTGGAAAGCGTCAATGCCCGCATTCATTTCGTGCGCTGGATCGACATGCAGCAGGGCAGGCGCAGTCATACCCAGGGCGAACACCTGCGCATCGTGCAGGCGCTGGAGCGGCGCGATATTGACGCGTTGCCCGGCCTGATGGCCGCGCATATCGGCCGGCGCCTGGATCAGATTACCGACGTGATACGCACCGGTTTTTCAACGATTTACATGCGGGACCAGGCCGAACCCGCCACGGCAGCGCCGGCCAACACCACAACAGCAGGGGAAAATAAATGAATCACACAATGAAGCGGGTACTGGCGGGGTTATGCACGCTGGCCGCAGCAGGGGGCGCAGTTATCGCCGCGCCCGCCATCGCCGAGGAACGGCCGTTGATCCTGGTCGTGCCCTATCCGCCGGGCGGCAGCACCGACATTCTGGCGCGCATTTTGCAGCCGCGTCTGTCGCAGCAACTGGGCGGGCGCGCAGTGGTGGTGGAAAACCGCCCCGGCGCCGCCAGCCAGATCGCAACGGCTTTCGTGGCGCGTGCGGAACCGGATGGCAACACCTTGCTGGTCAGCTTTGATAACCACGGCATCAATCCCGCCGTGAAGCCCAAGTTGCCCTACGACACGTTCAAGGACTTTGTCGCGATTTCGCAGACGGTGCGCTTTCCTTTGGTGATCGGCGCAAACCCGAGCGTGCCTGGGGACAACCTGAAAGAGTTCCTGGCCGCTGCCGCCAAGCAGCCGCCGAACAAATTCAACTACGCGTCCACCGGTGTCGGATCGCTGAACCATTTGGCGCCTGAAGAACTCAAGCGCTTGTCGAAGGTGGAACTGCTGCACGTTCCCTATGGCGGCGGCGGACCGGCCATTCAGGCGGTGGTGGGCGGACAGGCCAACATGACGTGGCTGAGTTTCGCCGCGCTGCGCGGTCAGATTCAGGGGGGCAAGATCAAGCCACTGGCGGTGGCTGGCGAGAAGCGCCTGCCGGAATTGCCCAATGTGCCCACCGTGGCCGAGTCTGGATTCCCGGGTTTTGTGGCGTATTCGTGGAGCGGCATGTTCGCCCCGAAGGGCACGCCGGAGGCGACCGTCAAGAAGTTGACGGCAGACTTCAAGGCGGTGCTGGCCGACCCGGAAATCAAGAAGAAGGTGACGGAAGCGGGCTTCGAAATCGTGGCGTCTGACGGCCCTGCGCTGGATGCGTACGTGAAGTCGGAGTACGACCGCTGGAGCGCCTTCATCAAGAGCAGCAATATCAATCTGGATAACTGAGTGGCGGATAGCCGGGCGGCGCGCCGCCCGGCTCTGCACACGAAACGCGTGGAGATGACATGGAAAACCTGAACGGCGCCGAAGCGATGGTGCGGATGCTGCAACACAACGGCGTCAAACATATTTTTGGTTTGTGCGGCGATACCAGCTTGCCGTTTTACGACGCGCTGTACCGCTTGGATCACGGCATGCAGCACGTGCTGACCCGCGATGAACGCAGCGCGGGATATATGGCGGATGCCTATGCTCGCGTGACGGGCAAGGTGGGCGTGTGCGAAGGCCCCAGCGGCGGTGGCGCAACGTATCTGCTGCCTGGCCTGGTTGAGGCCAATGAGTCCTCGATTCCCGTACTGGGCATCACGTCGGATGTGGCGGTCGGTTCACGCGGAAAGTACCCGCTGACTGAACTCGACCAAGAAGCGCTGTACCGCCCGTTGACGAAATGGAACCGCACGATTGACCGCGCGGATCAGATTCCCGGCATGGTGCGGGCAGCATTCCGCGCCATGACAACCGGCAAGCCCGGTTCGGCGCATCTGTGCTTTCCGTATGACGTGATGAAGCAGCAAGTGGATGCGTCCGACATCTGGGCGCAGCCGGAACATGGCCGTTTTCCGGCGATGCGTTTTGCGCCTGATCCCGCTGACGTGGCACGTGCCGCGCAACGTTTGATTGGCGCGCGTTCGCCCGTGATTATTTGCGGCGGCGGCGTAGTTATCGCGGGCGCCAGCGGCGCCTTGCAAGAATTGGCCGAATCGCTGAAGGCGGCGGTGTGCGTGACGGTCAGCGGGCAGGGCAGTCTTGCCGACACGCATCCGTTGAACGCGGGTGTCGTGGGTTCCAACGGCGGCGTGATGGCAACGCGGGATGTGGTCGCTGCGGCCGACGTGGTGCTGTTCGTGGGTTGCCGCGCGGGTTCTACGTCGACCGAACACTGGCGTTTCCCGAACCGCGATGTGCCGATCCTGCACATTGACATCGACCCCATGGTGATCGGCGCCAACTACCTGACCGAAGTGGGCATGGCGGGCGATGCCAAGCTTGCGCTTGAGGCGCTGGGCGCCGAAGTGCAGGCGCGTTTGGCTCACCGGAACAGCGATGCGGTGGACGGGGCAATCCTGGCCAGCCGCGCCAAGGCCGCGCGCCTGGCACAGCTGGAGCCGCTGGCCAACAGTCTGGACTCCCCGATTCGCCCCGAGCGTGTCGTGCAGTCCCTGAACCGCCTGTTGCCCGATGATGCGATCGTGTGCGCCGATCCGGGCACGCCGTGCCCGTACTTCTCGGCTTACTACGACGTGTCGCGTCCGGGCCGCCACTTCATTACCAACCGTGCTCATGGCGCGCTGGGCTTTTCGATGTCGGCCGCGTTGGGCGCCTGGGTCGGCCGCCCGCAGTCCAAGTGCGTGTCGGTGATGGGCGACGGCAGCTTTGGCTTTACCGTGGGCGAGCTGGAAACCATCGTGCGGCACAAAGCGCCGCTCCTGTTGATTGTGTTTTCCAATTCGGTCTACGGCTGGATCAAGGCCAGCCAGAAGGCCGGTTACGACCAGCGCTATTACAGCGTGGACTTCAACCGCACCGACCATGCCCGCATTGCTGAAGCGTATGGCGTGAAGGCGTGGCGAGTGGAAGACCCGTCCAAGCTGGATGCCGCCATCAAGGCCGCCATGGAACACGACGGCCCGGCGTTGATCGATGTGGTGTCCCAACCCTTGCAGGACGCTGCGGCGCCGGTCAGCCAGTGGATGGGCTGATCTGCTGAAGCGCTGGGAATGAAAGGGGGCATGGATTAGAAAAAATCCATGCCCTTCGGCTGTCTGCGCTCCTATACTGACTCGCTTTGGCATGGCAGGCGGCTAGAAGACGCTGCCGTGCGCAGCACCCAACGGGAGATTCAGACATGGATTTGGGGATCAGCGGCAAGAAGGCATTGGTGTTTGGCGGCAGCCGCGGCATGGGCCGGGCGTGCGCCCTGCAATTGGCGCGTGAAGGGGTGGCCGTGACTATCGCCGCCCGCAATCCGCAGACACTGGAGCAGGCCGCGGCCGAGATCTCCCGTGAAACCGGCGTCGGGGTGGGTTGGGTATCCGCAGATTTGACGCAGGAGGCTGGCCGTGACGCGGCAATTGCCGCCTGCCCGCATCCCGATATCCTGATCAATAATGCCGATGGCCCCATGCCGGGCGACTTCAGGGATTGGTCGCGCGAGGACTGGATTGCGTCGCTGGACTCCATGATGCTGGGTCCGATCGATATGATCCGCCGGGTGGTGGACGGCATGATCGAGCGGCGCTTTGGCCGCATCGTGAATATTGTGTCGCGCAGCGTGAAAGCGCCGCACGCGGAGCTGGGGCTGTCCAACGGCGCGCGTTCCGGGCTGATCGGGTTTGTGGGCGGTCTGGCGCGCCAGACCGTGCGTCACAACGTCACCATCAACAATCTGCTGCCGGGGGCGTTCGCGACCGATGCGCAGGTGCGTCACATTCAAGGCATGCTGGAAACCAGCGGCAAGAGCTTTGAGCAACTGTGGGACGAGCGCGGCCGAGCCAATCCGGCGGGACGGTATGGCCAGCCCGAAGAGATGGGGGCCTTGTGCGCCTATATCTGCTCGGCACATTCTGGCTATATGACCGCGCAGAATATTCTGATCGACGGCGGTGGATACCCCGGCACGTATTAAGCGGGATGCCTGCACCGGCCTTGGCTGGGCGCGGGCGGAACGAACGGACAAGACTGAGGCCGACCGACTTGAGGAAATCCATGGACCAGACGGACATCAAGATACTGGCGTTGCTGCAAAAGGATGCCACCTGTTCGGTCGCCGAAATCGCGGAACAGGTCAACCTGTCTGTCACGCCGTGCTGGCGCCGCATCCAGAAGTTGAAAGACGACGGCGTCATCGCGCGCAATGCCATCCTGCTGGACCCGCGTGCGCTGGGGCTGAATCTGACCGTCTTTGTGTCTATCAAGACCAGCCAGCACAACGAAAAGTGGACGCAGAGCCTGATCAATGCGGTGATGGCGCTGCCCAATGTGGTGGAGTTTCACCGCATGGCGGGCGATATCGACTACCTGTTGAAGGTCGTGGTCGAAGACATGGCAGCCTATGACCGCTTCTACCGTCGCCTGATCGCTGCGGTGGATCTGCTGGACGTCAGCGCCAGCTTCTCGATGGAAGTCATTAAAAGCACGACGGAACTGCCGCTGGACGCTGTGTAGCCACCAGCGCGCAAATTTTTTCCTGGTACTGGGGCCGCTGCGGATGCAAATTTCTTTCTATGCGTTGCAAGAGCCCAATCTCGCAAATCTTTTGCGCGGCCGAGGGCGTAGGATATCGCTCATTCCTGCTATGGAATGACGGGATATCAGAGGACCCTATGTCGTTGGCAGTACCCGCCGGCTGCGCCGGTATGGCAAATAAGC
This sequence comes from Achromobacter seleniivolatilans, assembly GCF_030864005.1. NCBI lineage: Bacteria > Pseudomonadati > Pseudomonadota > Betaproteobacteria > Burkholderiales > Alcaligenaceae > Achromobacter > Achromobacter seleniivolatilans. Next base: position 3,996,768 of record NZ_CP132976.1, on the reverse strand, counting down.
GGCACGCGCTGTCGGTGGACGATCTTCTGGCCGGATGGAACGGCGTCGACGATTTGTGGGTGTTCGCCTACGGTTCCCTGATCTGGCATCCCGGTTTCGCGTGGCGCGAGCGCCGTCTGGCGACGGTACGCGGTTATCACCGCTCCTTGTGCCTGTGGTCGCATGACCACCGTGGTTCTCCCGATAATCCCGGCCTGGTGTTTGGGCTGGACCGCGGCGGCTGCTGCCGCGGCGTCGCGTTTCAAATCGCGGCCAGCGATGTGCCGGGCGTGTTTCAGGCGCTGTGGCGCCGCGAAATGGTCACCGGCGCCTATACCCCCCGTTGGCTGACCTGCCATACCGAGGCATCGCCCGTACGTGGACTGGTGTTTTTGCTGAACCGGGCCTGCAACGAATATGCGGCGGATATCAGCGACGATCGCCTGCTGGCGTCCGTGCGCAATGCCGTGGGGCATTCGGGCCCTTGCCTGGACTACGTGGTGGAAACTGAGCGCGCGCTGCGTGCGCACGGCATCGACGACTGCCGTCTGGGCGATCTGGTCCGTAAGTTGGCGCAGGCGTTTTAGCGCCTGCGCGGCGGGTCAGAACTGCCAGCGGCCAAATACGAAGAGCACGTTGCCCGCGCCGCTTGAGCCGGGAATGTAGGTCGCGTAAAGCATGGAATTCTTATAGCCCGCGCCTACCAGCGGCAGGATGCCGGGAAAAGGGACGTAGCTCATGATGTCGTGCCGCGCTGTCAAAAAGGCCGTGTAACCCGCGCCCAAGCGAAAGTTGTCGCTGACCTTACCCATTTTCAGGAAGCCGTATCCGGCGATGGGTTGCACCTTGCTGTGCGAGTCCAGGAACGCCATGGCGTACAGGCCCTGCCAGTCGCCATCTTCGTCATAGATACTGCGGCCATAGCCTGCTCCCCACGCCAGCTCGTTAAAGCTGTCGATCTTTTCTTTGCTGTACATGGCGCGGTTGTGCCAGGCATAACCCGTCATGTAGAGGTCGTGGCCGCCTTCGGTCCAGATCTGGTCCAGGCGATTGCAGGCCGACTGCGCCCAAGAGGGCATGTTGTCACAGGCTTGCGCGGTGACGGTGAACGTCGAGAGCAGCAGGCAGAGCAGCGCTGCCCGGAGTTTGGCGGTCATTGCAGGAACTAAAGGAAAGAAGATGACAATTCCATTACTGTAATGGAACGATCACTGCTTTCCCTGTCGGCTTGCTGTCAACCGCGCGCGTCCCCAGGGACGCGCCGGTGAAAAACGATTTCAGGCTGTTGCGGCGGGGCTACAGCAGGAAAAACGTCGCCAAACCCAGGAAGATGAAGAAACCCAGGGAGTCCGTGGCGAATGTCAGCAGCACCGAAGACCCCATCGCTGGGTCCTTGCCGAAGCGGGCGCGCACCATCGGCACCAGCACGCCGACGCTTGCGCCGACCAGCATATTGCAGATCATGGCGGCCATCATGACCAGCGCGATCGACAGCGAGTGCGAAATTACCCAGGCGAACAGTGCGGCGACCAGGCTGCCGCACAAGCCCACCAGCAACGTTACGAGCAGTTCGCGCTTGACCAGCTGCCACAGGTTGCGCCCCGTGATCCGGCCCATGGCCAGCGCCCGGATGATCAGCGTCATCGTCTGATTGCCCGAGTTGCCGCCGATGCCGGCCACGATCGACATCAGGAAGGCCAGGATCACGATGTGACTGACCGTGCCTTCAAATTGCGACGCCACGAAGGAAGCCGTGGCGGCGGTACAGAGGTTCAGGAGCAGCCAGGGGGCGCGGTTGCGCAAGGCGGTAGAGACAGGAGCGAAGATGTCTTCTTCTTGCAGACCGGCTCGCGACAGCGCCTGTTCCTGCGAGTCTTCGCGCATCACGTCCACCACTTCGGCAATCGTGACGCGGCCAATCAGGCGGCCCTGATCGTCCATGACGGGGGCGGACACCAAGTCGTAGCGTTCGAAAGCGCCTGCGGCATCGGCATCGGAATCCAGCGGGTTCAGCGCCAGAAAGTCCGAGTTCATGACGGCACGCACTTCGGTTTCGGGCTCGCTGACCAGCAGACGCGACAGCGGCAGAATGCCTTGCAGCTTGTCTTGGCGGTCAACGACGAAAATCTGGTCGGTATGGTCGGGCAGTTCGTGCAGGCGGCGCAAATAGCGCAGCACCACTTCCAGGGTTACGTCTTCGCGCACCCGGACCATTTCGAAGTCCATGATCGCGCCCACGCTGTCTTCCGGATAGCCCATGGCTTCCAGCAGTTGTGCGCGTTCTTCTTCGGTCAGGCCTTTCTGCACTTCCGCCACCACGTCGGGCGGCAGGTCGGGCGCCAGGTCGGCCAGCTCGTCGGCGTCCATGCTGCCGGTGGCGGCAACCAGGTCCTGACGGTCCATCGCTTCGATCAGCGATTCGCGGACCCAATCTTCAACTTCCAGCAGGACGTCCGCGTCGTGCTCGGGGCTGACCAGCTTCCAGATCGTCTGGCGTTCATCCTTGGGCAGCGATTCCAGGATGAAGGCGATATCTGCCGGGTGCAGGCCATCCAGCAAGGTCTTGAGTTCAGCCTCGTGCTGGCGGTGCACCAGATCTTCAACCAGCGTGGCCTTGGCGTCGCCTTCTTCTTGGCGATGCACCAGGTCGGCTACCAATTGCTGACGGCGCAGGCGCTCCTGCACTTCAGCCAGGGCGGTCTGGGCATCTTCCGGGTCGAGGCGGCGGGGCGTCGCGGGCGGTTTCTGCGCGGCGGCGGACTGCGTCATGCGTTACGGCTCAAAGAATGGGGAGAGGGCGGCTGCGCCGCGCTTCGTCTGTCGCGACGTAGGTAAGCGTGGCCTCGGTAACCTTGACGACTTCGGCGTCCAAGCGTTGGCGTTCGGCGTAGACCTCGACCGAGACGGTGATCGACGTCTTGCCGGTTTTGACGATGGATGCGTAAAAGCTGAGAAGGTCGCCCACGAATACGGGCTCTTTGAACTGGAAGGCGTTGACCGCGATGGTGGCCACGCGGCCAGCGGCTCGGCGCGCGGCGGGAATGGAACCGGCGATATCTACCTGAGCCATGATCCAGCCGCCAAAAACGTCCCCGTGGATATTCGCATCCGCCGGCATCGGCATGACGCGCAACACCACGTCGCGATTGGCGGGCAAAGAGGTAAACGGGGTTTTGGTGCTGGAGGTCATGCGGCCGACTCCAATGCAAGGGAACCAGCCGATTATGCAGGAAAAATGCGGCCGCGGCGTACGCGGCAAAGGCCCGCCGCGAAGCTTTCTCGCGGCGGGCCGGTGATCAGGTCGCCAACTTGACGATGGCGTAGCCGCCAACCAACAGCCAGGCGTACAGGATCAGGCCCAGGGCCATGACGCGGGGGCCGGCTTTCTTGATCTGAGCGAAGCGGGTTTCGATACCGAGCGCGGTCATGGCCATGGTCAGCGCAAAGACGTCCAGGCGGCGGATGGCGGCAATGGCGTCGGCGGGGATGATGTTCAACGAGTTGATGATGGCCAGGACAAGAAAGCCCACCGCGAACCAGGGAATGGGCAGCTTGGCGCCCTTGGCCTCGCCGCCAGCCTGCTTGGCGGCGCTGCGCAGATACATGCCCAGCACCAGCAGAACCGGCACCAGCAGGGCGACACGGGTCATTTTGACGATGGTGGCGACTTCCGTAGTGGCGGGGTCGATGTTGCTCGCGGCGCCCACGACCTGCGCGACTTCATGGATGGTGCCCCCGATATAAATGCCCAGCGCCTGCGTGTCCAAGTTCAGCCAGCCGGCGTGATACAGGATGGGGTACAGGAACATGGACAGGGTGCCGAACAGCACCACCGTTGCTACGGCCACCGCGCTTTTGTGCGGAGCGGCCCGCAAGGTGGGTTCGAAGGCCAGCACGGCGGCGGCGCCGCAGATGGCGCTGCCTGCCGCCGTCAGCATGGCGGTGTCGCGGTCCAGGCCCAGCATGCGCTGGCCCACCACGGTGCCAATCAGCAACGTGCCCAGCACCACCGCTACCGATACGGCAAGCCCGGGCAAGCCGACGGCTGCAATCTGCTGGATGCTGATGTTCAGGCCGTAGAAGGCCACGGCAATGCGCAGCAGACGCCGCGCGGTGAAGTTGACGCCCACGCCCCAGTCGGCCGGCATGGTGCCGCGAAGAAAGTTGCCATAGAGCATGCCGCACACAATGCCGACCACCAGCGGGGAGAAGCCCATTTGACGGATGGCCGGCAGGTCGGCCAGTTGCATCACTGCTGCTGCCATCAAGCCGACGAACAGCACGCCGTTCAGCTTGTCGCGCCAGGGCGTGGCTGCGGCGGAGGTCGCGGCCGTTGCCGAGTGAGCGGCTGCCGGTGCAGCGGAGAGGGGCGCGGTGGTGCTGGTGGAGGTGCTCATGACTGGCCCTTTGGGCATATCTAAATAACTAGACGAAATATTAGTTCTGGGCTCGTTATTTGAAAAATCTTTAATTTGGATATGTAATATCAGAAATTCTGATAGTTACCCGCCAATGACGCCCGATCAGTTGCTTACCTTTGCCTGCGTAGCCGATACCGGCAACATCAGCCGGGCTGCAGAAGTGCTGCACTTGTCTCAGCCAGCCGTGTCGGGCCAGCTACGCATGCTGCAGGACTGGTTTGGCGAACCCTTGTACCGCCGCAGCGGCCACGGCATTGCGCTGACCGACGCTGGCGAGCGGCTGGCCGAACAGGCCCGTCAGTTGCGGCAGGTATACCGGCAGGCGCAGGCCGTGCGCGAATCCTGGCGGGGGCTGGAAACCGGTGCGTTGCGCCTGGGCGCCAGCACCACGCCAGCCAGCTACTTACTGCCCGGCCTGGTTGCTGATTTTCGCCACGCATTTCCTGCGGTCAGCCTGCATTTGTCGGACGGCAACACGCGCGAAATCGTGGAACGCCTGCCTGCGTTGGATCTGGCGTTCATTGAAGGCGATGTTCCATCTGGTCTGCCTGCCGATACGGCAGTTCATGCGTGGCGGCAAGATGAGGTGGTGGCGATTGTGCGCGCGGATCACGCCTTGGCAGGTAAGGGGGCGGTGACGCTGCGCGATCTGGCGGGATCGCCGCTGGTCATGCGCGAACCCGGTTCCGGTGTGCGCCGGCTGGTAGAGCGCGCATTCTCGGATGCGGGCTTGGCGCCGTCGGTCGGGCTGGAACTTGCAGGGGTAGAGGGGGTGAAGCAGGCCGTGCGCGCTGGGCTGGGGGTGGGTTTTGTGTCCGTCATGTCGATGCGGCACGAGGACGGGGCCTTGGCGGCGTTGCGCCTGTTGCCCAGGCCGTTGACGCGCACCTTGAGCATTCTGGTGCCCCATGCTGATGCGGCGGCCCGCGCCGCCGGCCGATTCCTGGCAATGTGCCTGGCAATCGGCGAGGCGGACGGCGGGGACTAGGCGTCTGGGGAAGACGCCCGGCTATCAGGCTTTGGCCAGACGCTTGAGCGCCAGTTGGACCCAATAGGTGCCGCCGAGCGGCAGCAGTTCATCATTGAAGTCGTAGCTGCCGTTGTGCAGCATGCAGGGGCCCAGACCATGGCCGCTGTCGCGGTGGTCGCCCGTGCCGTTGCCGATCCAGACGTAGCAGCCCGGCAGCTCTTGCAGCATGAAGGCGAAGTCTTCGGCGCCCATGGTGGGTTGCACGTTGTCGTTGACGTTGGCTTCGCCCACGATATCGCGCAGCACATCGGCACAGAACGCGGCTTCTTCAGCGTGATTGATGGTGGGCGGGTAGTTGCGCTGGAACGTGAATTCCACCTCGCAATCCATGGCTGCGCAGGTGTGGCGGGTGATCTCTTCCATACGGCGTTCGATCAGGTCCAGCACATCCAGCGTAAAGGTGCGCACGGTGCCGCGCAATTCTGCATGGTTAGGCACCACGTTGTCGGCGCTGCCAGCGTGAATCTGCGTAATGCTGAGTACTGCCGCATCCAGCGGATTGCGGTTGCGCGTGATGATGGTTTGCAGCGATTGCGCCAGTTGGACTGCCGCCATGACCGGATCGATGCCCAGGTTGGGCATGCCGGCGTGCGTGCCCTTGCCCTTCACGACAATCGAGAACTCGTTGCTCGACGCCATGATGGGTCCCGGCGTCAGGCCGAATTGGCCGGGCTTCATGCCGGGCCAATTGTGCATGCCGAACACGGCTTCCATGGGGAAACGCTTGAACAGGCCGTCGTCGATCATGCGCTTGGCGCCGCCGCCGCCTTCTTCGGCGGGCTGGAAAATCACGTAGACCGTGCCCGCGTAGTCGCGATGCTGCGACAGGTATTGCGCCGCGGCCAGCAGCATGGCGGTGTGGCCGTCGTGGCCGCAAGCATGCATCTTGCCTTGGTTCTGGCTGGCATGCGCAAAGGTGTTGACCTCTTGCATGGGCAGCGCGTCCATATCGGCGCGCAGGCCCACGGCGCGGTCGCCCGGCTGATTGCCGCGGATGATGCCGACCACGCCCGTGCCGCCAAGGCCGCGGTCAACTTCAATGCCCCATTCTTCAAGCTTGGCCGCCACGACATCGGCGGTGCGGAATTCTTCGAAAGCCAATTCAGGGTGCGCGTGGATGTCGCGCCGGATCTGGGAAATATCGTGATGCCAGGCGACGATGGGTTCGAGAAGTTTCATGGGAAGGTCAGGCGGAATTAGGGAACGCAACAAGGTTATCATCAATCAAAAATCTATTTAATGGAGACAACTACCATGACGCGTCCGTGGCTTGCCCATTACCCGCAGGGGGTTCCAGCCGAGATCTCCACCGAGGGTTATTCCTCGCTGGCCGACTTGCTGGACCGGGCCTGCAAGCAGTACGCATCGCGCATCGCCTGCACGGCCATGGGCAGCGACATCACCTATGCGCAATTGGATCAGCATGCGCGCGCATTTTCAGGCTGGCTGCAAAGCCTGGGCCTGCCCAAAGGCTCGCGCGTGGCGCTGATGATGCCGAACGTGCCGGCCTATTTGGTCGGCATGTTGGCCACGTTGCGCACGGGACTGGTCGTGGTGAACGTGAACCCGCTCTACACCGCAGACGAGCTTGAGCGCCAATTGCAGGACAGCGGCGCATCCGTCATTTTGATCCTGGAAAACTTCGCGCATACGTTGCAGAACGTGAAGAATCGCGGGCAGCTCAAACACATCGTGGTGACAGGGCCTGGCGATCTGCTGGGTGGCCTGAAAGCGCCGGTGGTCAACTTTGCCGCCCGCTACATCAAGAAAATTGTGCCTGCCTGGCAGATCGACGGCGCGCACACGTTGCCCGCCGTGCTGCGTGAGGGCGCGCGCCTGCCATTCAATCCGCCGTCATTGACGATGGACGATCTGGCGGTGCTGCAATACACCGGCGGCACCACCGGCGTGCCCAAGGGCGCGATGCTGTCGCACCGCAACCTGGCGGCCAACGTGTTGCAGACGGAAGCGGTGGCGCAACCCGTGGTGCACGATCTGGCGCAAACCCAGCTCACCATCATCAGCGCATTGCCGCTGTATCACGTGTTTGCGATGACGGTCTGCGGTCTGTATGGCCTGCATGCGGGCATGCGCAATGTGCTCATCATCAATCCGCGTGATCAGCCTTCCTTGATCAATGCGTGGCGCAAGGTGCCCATTAATTTGTTCCCTGGCGTCAATACGCTGTTTAACGCCCTGGCGCATAACGCGGATTTTGCCCGGTTGGATTTTTCCGCCTTGCGCTTGACCTTGGGCGGCGGCATGGCCGTGCAGCAGTCTGTGGCCGAACGTTGGCTGAAGATCACCGGCAGGCCGCTGATTGAAGGTTATGGCTTGTCCGAGACCTCGCCCGTGGCAACGGTGAACCCCACCGACGCCACGGCATATTCCGGGTCTATTGGTCTGCCGCTGCCGTCTACCGATGTGGCTATCTTGGATGACGCGGGGCACGAGGTGCCGCTGGGTGAGCGCGGCGAAGTGGGCATCCGGGGGCCGCAGGTTATGTTGGGATACTGGCAAAAGCCCGAGGAAACACGGCAGTCCATGACGGAAGACGGATACTTCCGCACGGGCGACATCGGCATCATGGACGACAAGGGCTACACACGCATCGTGGACCGCAAAAAGGACATGATTGCGGTGTCGGGCTTCAAGGTTTATCCGAACGAGGTCGAGGCCGTTGTGGCGCAGTTGCCCGGCGTGCTGGAATGCGCGGCAATTGGCGTGCCGGATGAACACTCCGGAGAAGCGGTCAAAGTGTTCGTTGTGAAAAGCGATCCGTCGCTGACCGAGGCCCAGGTGCAGGATTGGTGCCGGGAAAAGCTGACGGGCTATAAGCGCCCGCGCTTTGTGGAATTCCGTGAAGAACTGCCCAAGAGCAATGTGGGCAAGATTCTGCGCCGTGAATTGCGTCCCGACGCACCCGCTGCGGCGCCTGCTGCTGCGGCAAATGGGTAGCCGACGTCAGGAATAGGGCGGCCTCAGCCCGGTTTGTTGAGGTGCGGCGCGATCATGTCATGCAGGGCGCGTTCGATTGCGGGGTTGCCCGCCACGACGCGTCCGCCGATCGGCCAAGGGTCTTGCAGGTGCATGTCTGAACATGTGCCGCCTGCTTCCCGCAGGATTACCGTACCGGCAGCAACATCCCAGGGCGCCAGGCCCATTTCCCAGTAACCGTCGTAGCGGCCGCAGGCAGTCCATGCCAGATCCAGCGCGGCCGCGCCCATACGCCGTACACCGCGTGCGCGTTGGATGGCGTCATTCAACATGGGCATGTATTGCCCGGCAAACGAAAAATCGCGGAATGGAAAACCAGTGGCCAGCACAGAGTCTTCAATCGTTTGAGTGCGTGAGCACTTGATGCGCCGGCCGTTGAGAAACGCGCCGATTCCATATACCGCCGTAAACAGTTCTTCGCGGTTGGGGTCGTAGACCACGCCGACCACTGGGGTATCGACAGTCAGTGTTTCGGTGGCCGATACGGCGGTGCCCGCATGGGCGATCAAGGCGATCGACACCGCGTAATGCGGAATGTCGTGAAGAAAGTTGGTGGTGCCGTCCAGCGGATCGATATACCAGGTGGCGCTGCCTTGGGCCTTGCCGCCAGTTTCTTCTGCGACGATGCCGAACTTTGGCGTGCGCGTCTGCAGCTCCTGGATAATCACCGCTTCGGCTTCGCGATCCGCCTGGGATACGAGATCATTGCGCGCTTTGCGATCGATCACGAGATCCGCGCGGTGATGCGCGTAGGATTGCAGGATGGCTGCGCCACCATGAGCTGCGGTGACTGCCGCATCTAACGCGGCGCACAGGTCAATGGGCGGTGCCAGCGGGCGAGGCCGATCGTAGGTGTCCATAAAACCAGTGTAAGCCTATGTATGCGTCAATCCGGTGGCATGGCGGGGCAAACGCCTGCTGCGCGTGGCGCGCATCCAACGCCTTCGTGCTGAACGCCTGATAATTCACGCTCGTCTCAACGCTGATTGTTCCCCAGGATTTCATGTCCGTGTCTTACTCCCCTTTGACCCCTGCCGTGGCCGGTTTCGACGCTGACGGCAGGCTTTATAGCCCCGTATATAGCGATGTTTATCACTCGCCGGCGGGGGCATTGGGACAAATTGAACATGTCTTTCTACGGGGTAACGGCCTGCCCGAGCGGTGGCGCGGACATGACGTATTCACGGTTTGCGAGACGGGCTTTGGTCTTGGACTCAATTTTCTGGCGCTTTGGAAGGCCTGGCTGGATGACCCGCAGCGGCCTGCCTCGCTGCATATGGTGTCGGTAGAGGCGCATCCGTTCGAGCGCGACGATCTGGCGGCCTTGCTGGAGCGCCTGGCGCCGGAATCGTGGGCAGGTCAGACGCGGCAATTGCTAGCCCAATGGCCGCTGTTGCTGCCCGGCTTGCATCGCTTGGAATTTGAAGGTGGCGCTGTCACGCTCACGCTCGGGTTTGGCGATGCCCAAGTCCTGGCGCCGCGGTTGAGCGTAAGGGCCGATGCCTTTTTCCTGGATGGATTTGCTCCAGAGCGCAATCCGGCAATGTGGACCGTTCCCCTGCTGCGCGATCTTGCGAAACTTGCGGCGCCGGGCGCAACGCTTGCCACGTGGGCATGCTCAGGCGCGTTGCGCCAAGCTTTACAGGATGCGGGATTCGAGGTGCGCCGTGCGCCGGGATACGGCGGCAAGTGGCATATGACGGTGGGTACAGCCAGGGAGGCGGGCAGCGCGGCGGCTCCGCCTCGCGCCCGCGCCGGGCATGCTGTCGTGGTGGGCGCGGGTCTGGCGGGGGCGGGAATTGCGCAGGCGCTGGCCATGCGCGGTTGGCGCGTCACAGTGGTCGACGCAGGCCGTGCGGCGGGCGCGCCGGCGCATGCGGGCCATCTGGCTGCGGCGCTGACCCCGGTTGTGGCCCGGGACGACAATGCGCGGGCACGGTTGTCGCGAGCGGGCAGCCAGCGCGCATTGGCCCGTTGGCAAGGTTTGTCGGACGGGGCGGCGCCGCGTGTGTGCGGCACCGTTCAGGTGGAGCGCGATGCGGGCAAATCGGCCGCCTTGGCGGTTACGTTGGAAACGTTGGCGTTTCCGGCTGAATGGGTTCGCCAGGTAGACCGGGACGAAGCCAGCGCCTTGGCGGGTTTGCCTTTGGCGCGCGGCGGGGTGTTTTTTGCTCAAGGCATGCTGGTGCGGCCGAACCGTCTGATTGACGCTTTGCTGCGGACTGCCGGCGTGACTGCGCTGCCGGCAAAGGTTGCCCGGGTAGAGCAGGCGGGTCAGGGCTGGCGGGTACTGGATGAGCATGACGCCGAACTGGTGCAAGCCGATACCGTCGTGCTGGCCAATGCGGCCGGCGCGCATGGCTTGCTGGCCGCAAGTGGTCTGCTGGATGCCTTGCCGCGTGTGGCGCAGATGCATGCATTGGCGGGCGAAGTGACGTTGGTTCCGGCAAAGGCGCTGGCGGGCGGCCCGCGCTGCATTGTTGGCGGAGAGGGATACCTGCTGCCAGATGTGGGCGAGGGCTGCGTGGTTGGCAGCACCTATGTGCACGGCGCCACCGTAGCGAGCATTGGCGCTGAAGGGCAGCGCGTGACCCTGGACAAGGCGGCCGGGCTGTTAATGAGTGGTCACTTCCCTGCATTCGATGCTCTGGAGCCGGGCAGCCTGCCAGGATGGGCGGGCTGGCGGGCGGTGTTGCCGGGCCGCTTGCCCGCTGTGGGCGAATTGCCGCAGGCGAAAGGCCTGTGGCTGGCCATCGGTTATGCGTCGCGCGGGCTTTCCTGGTCCGCCCTGATGGGGGATTTGATCGGCGCGCGGCTGTGCGGCGAACCCGCTCCGCTTGAAACCGATCTGTCCAAACTTATTTCACCGCGATGAAAAAAATTAGGGCGGGTGTCTGGCCCTACGGCCAGGTGGCGTAGAATTGCGGTAATTGCCAGGATTTGGCGCCAAATAGGCCGCATTGGCCTCAAACTGGCGTTTCGGCAGCTCACTGGCATCTAGGCTTTTGAGCGCTTGCCGAGGGCTTTATGACCCCTTTTTTGGATGAGATTGGCGTCCAAAAGAGGGACCGAGTTTATTTCAAAGCTCAAATCCGTCAAAATAGCGTCTTTTGATGGTTTTTGGCTTAAGCCGGGGGATGCTCTGTGCCGCCCAAGTTCGACTTTGCCCATACTACCCAGCTCGATAATATTGAGCTGCTGACGTCCCGCCCCAGTCGCTTCGATTTCGACGCGGGCGATGGGTTGCACCTGGTAATCGAGGCGCATGCGCCTGGTGTTTTTCGTTTGCGCTGCGGCGCGGCGAACCACTTTACCGACGATAAGCCCGGCACGCGTGCGCGCGCCGTGGCCGAGATGCTGCTCGCGCGCCAAGAGGCCGTGGGCGAAGCTTCCATTGCCCCTCGCGAAGGAGGGGACGGCTGGCGAATCACTCAGGGCGACACCGCCCTGGAGATTCAATCCAACCCCGTGCGCGTGGCGATCTATCGCAACGACGAACGGGTGTTCGAGTCCGAGGTCTCTGCGCATACGCCTGCCTTTGGGCATAACGCGCTGGATCAGGATGACGACGCGGTCTGGACGGCAGGGTTCACCTTGCTGGCCGGCGAACGTGTCTTCGGCCTGGGCGAGACCCCGGGCGACCTGAATCGCCGCGAGGAATCGGTTGTTTCCGATGACCCCGAGCACCGCGCCTTGCCATTGGCTTGGAGCCCGCGAGGCTGGGGCGTCTACGTCAACACCATGCGCCGCATCGAACACTCCGTGGGCGTAGCCCCCGCAGATTCAGCCTATGTGCTGACTGTGGACGACGTGGTGCTGGATGTGTTCCTGTTCGCGGGCGAGCCTGCCGAAATCCTGAACCAATACACGGCACTGACCGGCCGCGCGGGCCAGCCCGTGTTGTGGGCGATGGGCGCGTGGCTGCAACAGGCGGCGGGCGAAATGCCCACGCAGACGGTGGCCCTGGTTGCCCGCATGCGCGAAAACCAGATTCCGGTGGACGCCGTGACGCTGGCGCAGCCGGCGGCGTGGGGTTTTCAGGCGGACAAGACGGTTTTTGAATGGGATGCCCAGCGCTTCCCGGATGCCAAGCAGATGTTGGCGCTCTTTCACAAGCACAACGTGCATGTCGCAGCCTCCGGTTTCCCCGGCGTGCTGAAGACCAGCCCGCTGTTCGAGGAACTGGAAGACCGCGGCTGGCTGCTGGCCAAGGACGATGGCTCGGCCCAGGTGTTCGACGGCAACGCCGCCACCTCGGGGCAGCCTTACGGCCTGCTGGATCTGACTTACCGCGACATCTATAACCTGTGGGTAGAGCGTCATCGCCAACTCGTTGACGACGGCCTGGATGCGCCTGCCTGCGACGCCCAGATCGCCATCCCTGATGGCGTGACGGCACGCAATGGCGAAACCGGCCCGGCGCTGCGCAGCATGTATCCGTTGCTGGTGCGCCGCGCGTTGTTTGACGCGGTTGCCGGCCTGAAGGTGCCGCCCGAAGGTGTTGTGCCCAGTTCCGATCTGTTCCCCGCCGCGCAACGTCTGCCGTGGCAGGTGGGGCCGCAAGCGGAAAACACCTGGGACGGTTTGCGCCACACCTTGCGTACCGCTTTGTCGATTGGCGCGAGCGGCTTGCCCGTTCAGGTCCACGGCATCGGTTCGGCTTCCCGCGATCGGTCCGGCATGACGTCCGAGCTGTACCTGCGCTGGCTGACGATAGGCGTGTTCTCGGCGAACTTCTCGTTCCAGGGCGTCGAAGGTCTGATGCCGTGGGATTTCGACGAAGACACGTTGGCCCAGTCCAAGACCTGGATGCAGTGGCGTTATCGCCTGGTGCCCTACGTGTTGGGCGCCATCGAAGATTCTGCGCGTACTGGTTTGCCGGTGCAGCGCTCCATGGCGCTGTCCTTCCCCAACGATGCGCATGCGCACGAATGGGACCTGCAATACCTGTTGGGCCCGGCCCTGCTGGTGGCGCCGGTGACGGAACCTGGCAAGCAGGTGCGTGTGTACCTGCCCAAGGGCGAAGCGTGGTGGGATCTGAATACAGGCCACCGTTACGAAGGCGGCACCACCTGGACGATCGACTGCGAACTGGGCCAGTTCCCGGTTTTCGGCCGTGAAGGGCATATGCTCTGTCTGGGACCCGCCGCGCAGCACACGGGTGAGTTCAACTCGGCTCGTATCCTGGACGAAGTCTGGATGTTCGGCATGCCGGTGCATAACCCGGTCGTCATGCGCAACAAGATCCGCGTGATGCAGATGCAGGGCTCCAGCTATATCAAGGGACTGGAAGGGCTGCGTATTTCGCCGTCCGAAGGTCTTGAGGTCAAGCGCCGGGGCGCGGAAGTTCGTATTTCTCGCGCTCGTTGACGCCTGCGTGGCCGCTTAGCCGGCCACCGTTAAAAAGGGCAGTCAGGAAGGCTTTCCTTCCTGACTGCCCTTTCCGCCTTCTGCCTGACACCAGATTGCAGGGAATGCTGTAGGCCCCATCGGGGACGCCGTAAGGCGATGATGGCGCTCTATATTACTTCTAGCTATTAAAAATGGAAAAAACGGTCGTTCTCTTTAGAAGAGAAAAGATACAAAATCGCTTGCCATGATTCACATCGAGAACCTATCCAAGACCTATGCCACGCCGCATGGACAATTCCAGGCGCTGCGAGGCATCAACCTGCATATCGAGCAGGGCGAGGTCTTTGGCATCATCGGCCCCAGCGGGGCCGGTAAAAGCACGCTGGTCCAGTGCATCAACTTGCTCGAACGCCCGAACGAAGGCTCTATCGCCATCGGCGGCCAACAGCTGACCGGCCTGAACGAGGCGCAACTGCGCGCCCAACGCCGCCGTATCGGCATGGTGTTCCAAGGCTTTAACCTGCTGTCGCGCCGCACCGTCTACGGCAACGTCGCGTTGCCGCTTGAGATTGCTGGCGTGGCCAAGGCCGAGATTCCGGCACGCGTCGAGCGCTTGCTGGCGCTGGTGGGCCTGGAGCATCTGCGCGACCGCTACCCGAGCCAGATCAGTGGCGGCCAGAAGCAGCGCGTGGGCATCGCCCGCGCCCTGGCCAACAACCCGGACGTGTTGCTCAGCGATGAAGCCACATCCGCGCTGGACCCGGAAACCACCCACACCATTCTGGCGTTGCTGCGCGATATCAATCGCAAGACGGGTGTGACGGTTGTCATGATCACGCACCAGATGGAAGTCGTGCGCGAAGTCTGCGACCGTGTTGCCGTGCTGTCGCAAGGCGAAGTGGTTGAAGTGGGCAGCACGCGTGAAGTGTTCGCGCAGCCGCGTCACGATGTGACGCGCGGCATGGTGTCGGCGGCTACGGCTTCTGACTTGACCGACGCCACGCTGGCCGCCGTCAAGCAGCGCATAGAAACGCTGGCTGCCGCCAAGCCGGGCCAGGCTGTTCGCCTGTTGCGCTTGTCGCTGACGGGCACCGATGCGTCGGGTTCGTTCCTGTCTGATCTGTCAAAGCAGTTTTCGCTGGATGTGGGCCTGGTGCAGGCCCGCGTTGAAGATATCCAAGGCGTGGCCGTGGGCACGCTGTTCGTGCTGGCCCAAGGCGCGCCCGCTGCGGTCAAGGACGCGATTGCCGCGTTGACCGCCCGTGACATTACCGTTGAAGAAATAGCTCATGAGTCCGCAACTGATCGATCTCCTTATTACGTCGCTGCTTGACACCCTGTTGATGGTGGGTGTGGCCAGCGCGATTGCGGTGCTCATCGGCATTCCTTTGGGCGTTACGCTTACCGTGACCGCTCGCGGCAATATGCTGGAAAACCAACCGGTCAATCACGTGCTGGGCGCGGTCATCAATGCGACCCGCTCGGTGCCGTTCGTGATTTTGATGGTTGCCATCATTCCGTTCACGCGCCTGGTGGCGCAGACGTCGATTGGCACCACTGCCGCCATGGTGCCGTTGTCGGTGGCCGCGATCCCGTTCATGGCCCGTATCGCCGAGAACGCCATGCGTGAAGTGGACCCAGGGTTGATCACCGCGGCGCGCGCCATGGGCGCATCGCCGATGCAGATCATCTTGAAGGTGCTGCTGCCCGAGGCCTTGCCCGGTCTCATCGCCGCGACCATCGTCACGGTTGTCAGCCTGATCGGTTATTCGGCCATGGCCGGCGCCATTGGCGGCGGCGGTCTGGGCGACCTGGCCATCCGCTACGGCTACCAGCGTTTCCAGTCAGACGTTATGGCCGCGGTCGTGATTGTGCTGATCGTATTGGTCCAGGCGATTCAAAGCCTTGGCGACCGCTTTGTGCGCCGCCTGTCGCATCGTTGATCGCTCCGGCGCTTTTTCATTCTTCTCTCTACATCCGTTATTCGGGATATCGCAACATGAGCATCAAGCTTTTGAAGTCCTTGGCCGCGTTCGCCCTGGGCGCCTCCGTTCTGGCCCAGCCCGCGCTGGCACAAGACAAGCCGTTGAAGGTTGGCGTTACCGCCGGCCCGCACGCCCAGATCTTTGATGTGGTGAAGGCTGAAGCCGCCAAGCAAGGCCTGAACATTCAGATCATCGAGTTCACCGACTATGTGCAGCCCAACGTGGCCTTGGCCGCTGGCGACCTGGACGTGAACAGCTACCAGCACCAGCCCTACCTGGACAACGCCAACGCCGATCGCGGCTACAAGCTGGTCAGCATCGCCAAGACGGTGATCTTCCCGATCGGCATCTACAGCAAGAAGATCAAGTCGCTGGCCGACCTGAAGGACGGCGCGCGTATCGCCTTGCCGAATGACCCGACCAACGGCGGCCGCGCCCTGTTGTTGTTGCAAGCCAACGGCTTGATCAAGCTGCGTCCGGAAGCCGGCCTGAAGGCCACGCCGATCGACGTCGTCGAGAACAAGAAGAAGCTGCGCTTCATCGAATTGGACGCCGCCCAACTGCCGCGTTCGCTGGATGACACCGACGCTTCGGCTATCAACACCAACTTCGCACTGGAAGCAGGCTTGAATCCCACCAAGGATGCCATCGCCCAGGAATCGCCGGATTCGCCGTACGCCAACGTGCTGGTTGTGCGCGAAAAGGATAAGGACCGTCCTGAGTACGCCAAGCTGATCAGCATTTATCACAGCCCGGCAGTCAAGCAGTTCATCGAGACCAAGTACAAGGGCGCCGTGGTGGCCGCCTGGTAAATCCAGGGTCATCCGACACCAGCAACGGCCGCCGCAAGCGGCCGTTTTTTTGCGCAGTCGGGGCGGCATGTCCCCCTTATGCGTATTTTTTTTGACAAAACTTTCTAAATCCGCCATAATTTCTGGCTTCGGTCGGGTTGATAGCTCAGTCGGTAGAGCAGCGGACTTTTAATCCGTTGGTCGCGAGTTCGAGTCTCGCTCAGCCCACCACCTAATACCGCAGTATCGAAATTAACGCCGCTATTACTAGCGGCGTTTTTCGTTTGGGCTCCGAGAGTTGGCCAGCGATTCCCGTTGGCAACCCATTTCCCGGAATATAGAAGTCCTTCTATATAGGCCACTTCGCTTAGCCAATAAATTGCTGGCATGCATCAACATGCCTCCGAGACAATATTCGCCAAGCCACACTGCGTGACCGCTTACCAACACCTCCCTATCGGGCTGTCCTTCGTGCGTCTGTGCGAGCGAATCTGTCATTTCGCACTCTGGATTTTGCCAATCTGCTTCCTGTTGTCCTTCGCAGTGCTCTTTCTCATCTGGCAGCAAGCAACCCTGGGCCTCTGGCTTGCTCCCATTGTCATATTCATCATGGCGGCCGCTACGATCGCGTTTATGGTCGCCAGCCTTGCTTGCCGCACGCCTGAAATCAACGCATGGCTTTCCACTCCGGAGTCCGCCTCCGTGGCGCCTGCCCCCTTTGCCGCGGCGCCGATCCGCTTTAAGCAAATGCCGACACGCACTTGCCGGGGATCATGCTGTGGCGGGAGCCAATTTTCGGTCGATTGCTTTCATCCGCACTGCGCTGGCGTGCCGGATACGGCGGCCGCGATCGATGCCGGCAGCGCGCCGGAAGTCGTAAGCGCCCATTGATTTGCTGCGTTGCGCAATTGCCATGTTTTGCCGAATTCCACTTTGGCATTGACTCATCTAGAATGAATTCCAATGTGGTGCTCCTGTCGGCGGAGGCAACCACCGAGCAAATGTGGGATGCCTGTGGCGGGTGTGTCCGGCATCGTTGTGTCCGACGGCGATCGGGGCAAATATGACGAACGTTCTTCATAAGCTGGAAGTCGTCGTTGCGGACGACCATCCCATCATCTTATCGGCGGTCGCGCATGCGCTTGGTGAGCTCGGCTTTGTCGTGCGAGCCACAGTGCGTTCAGGCGCTGAGCTGCTTGATGAGCTGGCCCGCAATGGGCCCTTTGGGCTGATCGTCACTGATTTCACGATGAAAGGCAAAGATGACGAAGTCGATGGCTTGCGTCTGATTGGCCGCCTGCAGCGCCTCTATCCCGATACGCCCATCGTCATTTTCACGATGCTCACAAACGGCGCTATCTTGAACCGGCTCTGCAGCCTTGGCGTGGCTGCGATCGTCAGCAAGGAAGAACCGCGCAACACCCTTGCGCAGGTCTGCCAGCGCGCGCTTGGCGCGAACCATGTTGTGCTCTCTCCAAAGATCGAGGCACGTCTGGCAGAAGAAGGAAGCACCACTAAAGACTTCAGTGCTATGACGCCGCTATCGCCGAGCGAGCTTGAAGTGGTACGTCTATTTGCGATGGGATTGTCGGTCACCGATATTTCGAAGCGTCTGAAGCGCGCGGTGACGACCATTGCAACGCAAAAGCGCATAGCTATGCGCAAGCTTCATGTCGAAACCAACGCGGATCTGATTCGCTATGCGGCCGATCACGGATTCTGCTGATGGAACGCCTGCTTCGGTCGTCGCCTTCGTCGCCGCTCAAGACACTGCATGCGCTCGAAGCAAGTCTCAAGCGCGAGCGCCGGGTGTTTTCGATGGTGATCGTGCTGCTCGTGTTTGCGGCGCTGTGTGCGGCGGGCTTCACGATAGTCAGCGTTGGCACGAACGCGTTGTTGCTGCAGATGCATCAGGTGCACCGCACGGAAAGTAAGAGCAATGAGCTGTTGCTGCGCCGCTTTAGCCTGCTGATGGGCGCGCGGATGTTGTTCGGCCTTCAGGAACGAGGTCTGCTGGTGCATGGCGCGACGCCATTATCGGAAGCGTGCAGCCCGACATTTGAGGGAGTTCCCGAGTCTCCTGATCTGCGCAGGCTATGCGACCGGGCTGTGCAACTTTTCACGCCATTTTCGGCCCGGGTGCCGATGATGTTCGTGCGCCTGGACGGCAAGGCGGCCTACAGCTACCAGATCGCCCCAGTTGCGCAACCGGGCAACGCGCCTGTGGAGCCGGCCTCGGCTCTGCGAGAGCTGACCAATGCCGCGCTCAAGAAGATTGCCGCGGACAAGGCGAATCTCCCCCCGCCCATCGACAATGATCTGCGTGCCGTCCATTGGTTCAGAGCGCCCGTGGCACTTGGATTCGCGCCGACGCTGGTACTCGGTGCACAGCTTGTCCAATTCAATGAGGAGCCTGACACCCTGATCATTACTGCGGTCGACGCTGGCGAACTTTTGCCTCCGGCCGCGATGGCAACCGACGCGCCGGTGCCGACGCTGCTCGGTCCGGATGGGCAGCGGCTAGCGGGTCCGTTGTCGGCCGAAGCCGTGCAGAATATCGAGAGAAACCTCACAAGCAGGGAAGAGGAGGTGTTTCATCAGGTCTCGGGCTTTGGCTGGGTGTCGACGCAAAATCCACTCGCTTTTGACTTCGGCCGCTACATGATTGCCATTCCGTGGCATCAATTCCTTGCCCTGATCCGTGTCCCGCTGCTGATCATCCTCTTCACGACATTTGCGCTGATTTCGCTGCTGTTCGCGATGGCGCGTTACTGGAATTACCGTTTCCTGACACGCACCTACGCACAAGCGCAGCGTGCGCTCGAAGGTGAATTGATCAATCATCTTCTTGTTCATGCCACGCCGGTCGGCCTGTGCGTGGTGCGCCAGCGCGACTTCGAAATGGTCGTCGCCAACCAGATCGCCCGCCGCATGTTCGGCCTGGGCGACCTGGCGACGAAGTTGCCCGATACGCTTTGCGAGGCGCTCGCGCCGCGCTTGTCGCCTGCGGATACGGTTACGGGCGCCGACGAGCCGCCCATCCACCAGTTCGTGTTCACCCTTGCATGTGTCGGCGGCGACAACATGCACCTTGAGATTACGTATGCTCCGGCGCAGATATATGGTGAGAGCGTGCTCTTTTGCGCGATCAATGACATATCTGAGCACTACGAAGCCGCGCAACTGTTGCGTGAGGCAAAGCGCACCAGCGACGAGGCCGCGCGCGAAAAGGTGCGCTTCTTCGCATCGATGAGCCACGAGATTCGCACGCCACTCTCGTCGCTGGTGGGCAATCTGGAGTTGGTTGCGCTGGGTCCGCTTGTGCCCGAGCAGGAGGCTCGCGTGCAAGCGATGCGGGCGTCCGCCACCAGTCTGCTGCAGATCGTCAATGACGTGCTCGATTTTTCCAAAATGGACGTCAGCCAAATGCGGCTGAGCGAGGAATGGTCATCGGTGACGGACTTGCTCAACCGCATTGTGCTTGCCCACGCGCCGCTGGCCGTGCGGCAGCGCTTGAGTTTCTACTTTGTCATGGACCGCGGGATTCCCGCACAGTTGAAGTTCGACGCCGTGCGTCTGGCGCAGATCGTTGAAAATCTGCTCTCCAATGCGTTCAAATTCACGGCATCCGGCAAGATCGTTGTGCGCGCGCTATGGGTCAATAGCGAGCTCAAGATCAGTGTTGCCGATTCCGGAGTCGGGATCGATGAAGATCTGCAACGGCGGCTGTTTCGTCCTTTCACGCAAGGGGATGACCAACGTCTGACGCGCTCCAGCGGCACCGGGCTGGGGCTGTCGATATGTGCGCGGCTATGTACTCTGATGCATGGCCGGATAGATCTCGAATCCACGCCGGGCGTCGGTACGCGGATCACGGTCACGCTGCCGCTGCAAGGCAGCGATGCCGGTCTGGCGAGTGATGGATGGACGTTGCCCGACTCACGTGTGGCGATTCTATGCCGAGCCATTGAGAACCAGGAGTGGCTCGCAAATTTGTTCGATGCCCAGAAAAATCCTCCGGCGTTGCTCGCCGCGGATTCGAAGGCGCAGCCGCAGGCGGGTGCGGACTTCCTGCTTGTCACGGACGAATATACGGCGCAAGAGGTGCTGACGCTGTGGGGGCCATGGCACAACGTCGTGTGGTTGCGCCAGGACGGACCGCTTGTGCCCGTGCTGCGCGAAACCGGCAGCGTCGAAGTCAGTATTTACAGCCTT
This sequence comes from Achromobacter seleniivolatilans, assembly GCF_030864005.1. Classification (NCBI taxonomy): domain Bacteria; kingdom Pseudomonadati; phylum Pseudomonadota; class Betaproteobacteria; order Burkholderiales; family Alcaligenaceae; genus Achromobacter; species Achromobacter seleniivolatilans. The sequence goes on along the minus strand of NZ_CP132976.1, from coordinate 3,975,998 downwards.
GCCGGTATACGCGCTGCCACGCAGCTGCTGCGCGCTTTGCCCGGAACCACCACTGCAGGCGGGGCGGCCGCGCCTTCACCCAAAGACCGGCCGTCTGGCGGGCGCAATTACGGCAGCCTGACCGTGCTGATCGCAGAAGACAATCTTCTCAACCGCGGCTTATTGCGCGACCAATTGAGTACCTTGGGCGCGAAGGTGGTTGAAGCTGCGGATGGTAATCAGGCGCTTGCGAAACTTGACGCTATGCACGTTGATATCGTGCTTACGGATATCAACATGCCCGGGATGAGCGGCTACGAGCTGCTGGCGGCGGCTCGGCAGCGCGACCCCTCGCTACGGATCTACGCGGTAAGCGCGAATGTGCGCCCCGAGGACGTCACGCAGGGCCGGGAACATGGCTTCACAGACTATTTGAGCAAGCCGGTGGCGCTGGCAGCGCTCGCCCGCGTTCTTGATGATGCGGCAAACCCGGATCAAGCCCTGCGAGATGATCCGGATAATGCCGGTGCGACGGGGCCGGTTGCGAACTCACCAATGGCAGACGCGGTCGAGGATACCGGTCTGCCGCGTTTCCCGTTGCTGCCTGCGGCTTACACCAGCATCTTTGTCGAACAGGCTCATCGCGACATCGACACGCTTGACAGTGCAATCAAATCTTGTGACATCGAAGAGCTTGACCGGTGGGCGCACTGTGTCTCGGGCGCGCTGTGCGTGCTGGGGCCGTCGATGCTGCACGAAGGGTGCGAGGAACTCCGTGCGCTGATCGCAGATAGCAAACAGTGGAACAGCGACATAGAAGCGCTGGCGCGCGCATTGGGCCAGGAGTTTGAACAGATGCTGGAACTAGCAGAATCCCCCGGCGAGAAGTAGGGGGAAAGAGAGCGCCGTCACCGAGCGCTTGGAGCGTCAGAATCAGGCATCGGATTCATTGTTCTATGGGCGGATTCTGAGTGGTTCGCGAAGGATAGGCTGCGGCCTCGCGTACAGGCAGCCTTGCACGCAGACGTTGTCGTAAGCACTCAGCCACGACGCTTGGCGGGGTGTTTCGACACCTTCGATCACGATGGACAGCTTGAGGCGCGTGGCCAACTCTACCATCGATGAGACGACCGCCACCGCGCGCGGCTCGTCCGGCAGTGCGGTGGTGAAGCACTGGTCAATTTTAATGCCGTCGACGGGCAGGGTGGTCAGGTGCTGCAGCGTCATGTAGCCGCACCCAAAATCGTCGAGCACGATGCGCAGGCCAAGCCGCCGCAGCTCGATAAGCCGCTTGAGGACAAGCTGTCTATCTTTGAACGGCACTGTCTCGGTAATCTCAAGCTGCAGGCGCCGTACATCGACGCCATATTCGTCGACGCATTCACGCACCACGCGCACAAAATCTCCGTACGCGAGCTGTGCCGCAGAGACGTTTACCGACACTGATAGGCCACGCATGGCGGCCGATCGCCATTCGCGCAGCACCCGGCATGCATCTTCCAGCACAAACTCCCCAATCGGCACGATGAGGCCGCTAGTTTCGGCAAGTGGAATGAATGCGCTGGGTGATAGGACGCCACGTTCCGGGTGACGCCATCGCAAAAGGGTTTCGACGCCGATCATGTCCCCAGTTTGAAGCCGGAACACCGGTTGATATTCGACGAACATTTCGTTTCGGGTAATGGCGTCTTGCAGCGTTCTTTCCAGCTGCGCATCACCGGCAACGGCTTCGGTAGGCGCGCATCGCATGCGCGGCGTCGAGCTTGTGGCGGTCACTAGGTCACTCCCAAAGAATGCGGCATTTGGGTCGACGCGTAGCGCATGCCCTCTACGCCAGATTAGATTCTGCGCGGAGAGGGCGACATAGAACGATGTCGATAAAAGCGGCAAGCCACGGCTTGGCCGTGTCCGGCGTATTGCTCGCGGCTGCACCCAAAAATAGAGGTAGTTCTATGTCGCCCGCGCGTCGTAACTCCTAATCTACTGCTCAAGGATTCGTAGCAGCCGTTCAGCTCTGCTTCCCACTCTCGGCAGTGATGAAGACTGTTGCGGATACCTCCCAGGCGCCTTGGCGCATACAACTTCCGATTTTTTATTCTCCTACTTAGTTAGAACCGACATGAAACACAAGCTTCTTACCGCCCTGATCATCGCTGGTACCGCGATGGCTTCGCAAATGGCATCCGCTGCGGATGGCACCATCACGTTCAATGGCAACGTTACCGCCCAATCCTGCACCATCAACGGTGGTGGCGCCGCCTCGAACTTCGCTGTGACGCTGCCCACGGTTTCGACAAGCTCGCTGGCTGCCGCCGGCCAAACCGCAGGCCGCACGCCGTTCAGCATCGAGCTGACCAACTGCTCGCCGACCAGCGGCAACGTGCACACCTTTTTTGAGTCTGGCCCGACCACTGACTTGACGACGGGCCACCTGATTGTGGCGCAAGGCGGCGCCATGAATGTGCAGATCGGCCTGCAAAACGGCGCAGACCAAACCGATATCAAGGCCGGTTTCGCTGATGCCGCGCAGAACTCCAAGTCAGTCGCCATTTCCGCTGGCTCGGCGACCTTGCCCTACTACGCCCAATACGTGGCGACCGGTGCCGCTACTGCCGGCGCCGCCAATTCGAGCGTGATGTACACGATCGCCTACCAGTAATAAGCAGTTGGGTGGAGCTCTTGCGGCTCCACTCTTATCTCCCCAGAACAACTTCTTTTTTTAATGACGATCATGAATACCAGGCGAAAGTTCCACTCCGTGCTAGCCGCAGGCTTGCTTGTCATGGGCCTTGCGGGAGCGCTGAACGCGCACGCCTCGGTCGTGATCGCTGGCACCCGTGTGATCTACAACGCGCAGGAGCGCGAGATCACGATCAAGTTGACCAATGAAGGGAAGGCTCCCGCATTGACGCAGGTTTGGATCGACAAGGGTGATCCGGCAGCTGCTCCGGCCAGCATCAATGTCCCTTTCACAGTGACTCCGCCCGTTACGCGTATCGATCCGGCCAAGGGGCAGACCCTGCGCATTCTCTATACCGGCGAGGCGCTGCCGCAGGACGTGGAATCCGTGTTCTGGCTCAATGTGCTGGAGATCCCGCCCAAACAGAGCGCCAATGAGGCGGACGCGAATAAGCTGCAACTGGCGTTTCGCTCGCGCATCAAACTTTTCTTCCGCCCGGCCGCCCTAAAGGGCAGCCCGCAAGAGGCTCCGGCGCAGATTACGTGGCGCATTGTTCAAAGTGGCAAGTCCCTGAGTGTCGAAGCCCGCAATCCCACGCCCTACCATGTTTCGTTTGCCCGAATGGAAGTCACCAGCGCTGGCAAGACAGCCAAGTTTGACGACGGTGGCATGGTTCGCCCGGGAGAGACCAAAACATTTCCGCTTGCGGGCGAGCTGAATCTGACTTCGGATATCAAGATCCACTACCAAGCCATCAATGACCAAGGCGGCGCCACTGTCGGCGAAGCGGTTCCGGTTCGATAGACCCTGCCTGTCGATGTGACGCACCTTCGCGTCATATCGATCACATCCCCAAGCCTGATCCTGAGTTGCACATTTGCCAATGCGATTGCATGGCAGGGATGGGGCTGTCCAGAATTTACTGTCACCTCCATCATGCTTAAGTCAATACGGCCGTTCCCGTTTCCTTTACGCCCTGCCAGTGCCATCGTCATGCTGTTGTTTTCAGGCGCAGCGACGTGGGCGGCTACGCCGGCCGCCGTCACGGTAGCCGACGTCGAATTCGACGATACCTTTCTGCAGAAGTCGGGGGGCTCGCCCATCGACATCAGCCGGTTCAGCAAGGGCAACGGTGCATCGGCGGGCAACTACCGGTCAGAAATCTACGTCAATGATGCATGGCTGGGCCGTGCTGACGTGATGTTACGTGCGGCGGGCAATGACCCCCGAAATGTGCAGCCGTGCTTTGACCGTAGCTTGTTGGAACGTATTGGCGTGGACCTTTCCAAGCTGACGCCGCAAGCCAGCGAGCGTCTGCAGGATCAAGGCGCCGCCTGTATGGTCCTTTCGGAACTGATCCCCGACGCCACCGCAAGCTTCGACAATGGCGAGCAGCGGCTGGATGTGAGCTTGCCGCAGATCGTCATGAGCCGGCAGGCTCGCGACTATGTCGATCCAAAATACTGGGACGACGGCATTACTGCCGCGCGCCTGCAGTACAACGCCAATGCCTATCGCAACGAAGGCCAGGGTTTTTCCTCGACGCAGGCTTATGTCGGGCTGAATGCAGGTGTCAACATCGGTTCGTGGCGTTTTCGCCATAGCGGCAGCCTGACCCACAACGACCAGACCGGTAGCCGCTACCAGAGCATGCAGACCAATCTGCAGCGCTCGATCGCCCCAATCAAGAGTCAGTTGGTGATTGGTGACGCGTTTACCGACGGCACGATGTTTGATAGCGTGGGATTTCGCGGTGTGCAACTGGCCAGCGACGACCGCATGTTTCCCGAGTCGCAGCGCGGATACGCGCCGACCATCCGCGGTATCGCCAACAGCAACGCGCGCGTGCAAGTCCGCCAGAACGGCAACGTCATCTATGAGACGACGGTGGCGGCTGGCGCCTTCGAAATTAACGACCTCTATCCGACCGGGTACGGCGGCGACCTTGAAGTGGTGGTCACCGAGGCCGATGGCAGCGTTCACGTGTCGAAGATGCCTTATGCCGCGGCAGTCAATGCGCTGCGCCCTGGCGTGACGCGTTACACCGTCACTGCTGGCAAGTATCGCAATGCCACGGTTCGCAGTACGCCTGAGATGCTTCAGGCCACCGTGCAGCATGGCTTCACCAATCTGGTAACGGGTTACGGCGGGGTGACGGCGGCGCAGGGCTATGCGGCTGCCGTGGCCGGCGCGGCATTGAACACGGACTTCGGCGCATTCGGTTTGGACGTCACGCACGCCACAACGAAGTTGAGTACAGAGCCAGACCGCAGCGGGCAGAGCGTTCGATTGAGCTATAGCAAGCTGGTGGCGCCCACCAATACCAACCTTACGCTGGCGGCTTACCGTTACTCCACCAGCGGCTTTCTGAGCCAGTCGGATGCCGTGGCGCTGCGCGATGCGGAGCAGCGCAATGGCGCGTCGTCAGTCAGAAGCATTCAGCGTGGCCGTTTGCAAATGACAGTCAACCAGGGCTTGCCGGCCGGTTACGGCAGCGTCTATCTATCGGGTTCCACGCAAGACTACTGGAACCGCGGTGGCCGCGACACGCAATACCAGGTTGGCTACAACAATTCGTACAAGCGAGTGAACTACGGCGTTTCGGCGGCTCGCCAGTTCAATGTCGGCACCTCCAGCTGGGAAAACCGGGTCATGTTGAACATCGGCATTCCGCTGGGCAAAAGCCCGCAGGCGCCGTACTCGATGACCAGCTTGCAAAGCAGTTCTTCGGGGGGCGCCACGGTCAACGAGGCGGTCACGGGATCGCTGGGTACCGACAATGCTGTCAGCTATGGCATGAACGCCGGGCGCTCCGTCGGCGGAAACGCTGGCAGCAACACGAGTCTGGGCGCCAATGCCGCGTATGTGTCACCCGTGGCAACGTTGAGCGCAAGCGCCAGCAAGGCCAACAAATATACGCAGGCCAGCGCCGGAATCTCCGGAGGTGTGGTTGCGTACAACGGTGGTGTCGCTTTCGCCCCGTCCATGAGCGACACCGTGGCGATTGTGGAAGCCAAGGACGCCGCGGGCGCGCGCCTGACGAACAGTAGCGGCCTGCGGGTCGACCCTTGGGGCCACGCGGTGGTATCGAACCTGACGCCGTTTGCGCGCAACCAGATCGAAATCGATCCCAAGGGGCTGCCGCTCAGCGTGGAGCTGAAGTCGACGTTGCAGCAGGTTGCGCCGACCTCGGGTGCGGTGGTGAAGATGAAGTTCGATACCGAGAACGCTGGCCGTGTGGCCATCATCCAGGCGAAGACGGTTGATGGCAAGCCGCTGCCGTTTGGGGCCGAAGTGTTCAATGGTGAAGGCCAGCCGGTAGGCACGGTCGGGCAAGGCGGGCGCATCCTTGCGCGTGGCCTCAACAGCGGCAGCGGCGCACTCACAGTGTCGTTGAGCAGTGAAAAGGCGCAGCAATGCAAGATCGAATATCAACTGCCGGAGTTGAAATCCGGTAACGCAGTGGATCTGCCTTTGATCGAGGCAACGTGCCAGTGAAACCGCGAAGAAAGGTATTGGGTAATAGGGCGCGTCGATATGAAGCTCCGAACGGCTATTGCCACAAGACGCACACGAACATTGACTTGCAAGCCGGCCAGATTGCCAGCGTTGCGTTCTCTTCAACTATTGGTATTGGCGGTAAATCATGAGACGGTATGAGATCTTTGGAACGTTCAAGAATTTGCTATGTGTGCTGGCTTTGCTGTTTCTGCCGCACCTGGCCCACGCAAGTTGCTCGGCCTCGCCCGCGATGCCGTACCTGCAGACGATGAACAATATGGCGGTGGCTTCCAATCTGGCCGTCGGTGAGACCATCCCGGGCTCGATGCGGCACTACACACTTTCGGGGCAATGTACCGCTTCGGGAGCCAACTACTCCGGAGCACCGGTTGTCTCGTGCTACTACGGCAGCGGTACGGAAGTGATGCCGGGCATCTATTCCACCGGTGTTGGGGGTGTCGGTATTCGTTTGCGCAACGCTGCCGGACAACCGATGACGAACGCTTCGGGAGTGAATTGCGACACAAGGGCGGCCCGCTTGGGAACTCTGAACGCGGACCTCACTTACTCCATCACGATATCGATCGAGTTTGTGAAGACGGGTGCAATACTTGGCGGGAATCTGGACCAATCCCAGACCTGGTTTGGCTTCGGTGTCTACAATGGTGGCGCTGCCTCGACTTTGGGTGGCGGGGGAATTAACTACATGGGATTCAGCGGCAACATCGTGACGCGGCAGATCGCGTGCAACGTAACTTATCCGCCGACTGTGTCCTTGGCTGCTGTCGCCGCAAAAAGCATATCCGGGGTCGGAAGCACGGCTTTACCAACGCCCTTTTCGATCGGCCTGACTTGCGATGGCGCTGCGGTAGTAGGGATTACGTTCGACGGCGCCGTAGGAACGCCAATCAACGCAGCTGCGGCGGGAGTGTTTGGCATTCTGAATGAAGGAGCCCCGGGTGTGGCCAGCGGCGTTGGCGTTCAGCTCGTCAACGCAGTCACCCATGCTCCTGTCCCACTGCAAACGCGTACAGCATTGGGTTCGATTGCAGCCAATTTGCAGTCGACCTATCAATATGCCATTCGCTACTATGGCCTTACTGCTACGCCAAGCCCCGGTGTTGTGAATGGCGCCATGGTTTTTACGTTTGATTATCAATAGGCAAACAACCGCGCCATCGGAATGGCTGAATCCGAGTCAGGATAGGGGGCGATCCGGCAGCGAGGCCGACAGATCGTGCAGGCTAAAGCCGCAGGATCGAGCGCGTTCGGCCAGAGTTTCGCTTTGCTCCAGGGCTCGCCTGCTTTCGTCAAGGAGCACGTCGAGCTGCTCTTGAAGTGTTGTCGCCATGGCCCAGGCGCGTTCGGCGAAGCGATCCGAGAACTGGTCCACGCAGGGCTTGCAGATGGCGGCGCCGTTCTTTTCCAGCAACGGCGCGCCTTGGGCCAGCGTGGATTGGCAAAACATACAGGCGAGTGCGCGGTTCATGCGGAGGCTCATCGTCGGGAGGGCGGACGGCGCCGTGCGGAACTTGGCGCCTTGCCCTTAGACAACGGCCTGGCGGGCCAACTCTTAAGTCATCGAAAAGCCCTAGGACGAAAGTGCTCGTACAAAAGGATGACGCAAAACCGGGCCGAATCCACGGCGCAGCGCGTCCGCAGCGCCGTGCTCAGCTGGCGTAGGCAGGGCGCAAAATGACCGGCGCGGGCTGTGCTGTGACATCGATGATGGTTTCGGCCGGCACCTTGAAGAAGGCCGCAGTGGCCGCGAGCCGCTTGGCCTGATCTTCCAACGACGAGGCAGCCGCCGCTGCCTGTTCCACCAGCGCGGCGTTCTGCTGGGTCACGTCGTCCATCTGCGTGACGGCGCGGTTGATCTGGTCGATGCCGATGGACTGTTCGGTGGACGCTTCGGTGATTTCAGCCATGATCTGCGTCACGCGCTGCACCGAACTCACGATTTCCTGCATGGTTTCGCCGGCTTGGCGGACCTGCTCGGCGCCGCTGTCCACGTTGGTGGTGGATTGCTCGATCAGGTCCTTGACCTCACGCGCGGCTTGCGCGCTGCGTTGCGCCAGGGAGCGGACTTCACCCGCCACTACCGCGAAACCCTTGCCCTGTTCACCGGCTCTGGCGGCTTCCACGGCTGCGTTCAAGGCCAGGATGTTGGTCTGGAAGGCGATGCCGTCGATTACCGAGACAATTTCGGCGATGCGGCGCGAACTGCCGGAAATGCGCGACATGGTTTCCACGACCTGTTCCACGGCCTGGCCGCCACGCATCGCCACGCCACGGCTTTCCGCGGCCAGAGCGTTGGCTTGATGGGCGTGCTCAGTATTCTGTTTAACGGCGGTGGCCAGCTCTTCCATGCTGGCGGCAGTTTCTTCCAAGGACGCTGCCTGTTCTTCCGTGCGTGACGACAAGTTGGTGTTGCCTGAAGAGATTTCGGCGGCGCCGGTGTTGATTTCATTCACGCTGCGGCGTACTTCAGCCACGGTGCGGGTCAGGCTGTCCTGCATGCGCTTGAGTGCGGCGAACAGCACGCCGATCTCGTTGTCGGCGCCCACCGCCACGCGTTGCGTCAGATCCCCAGAGGCGATGCGGTCGAAGTGTACGGCGGCATCTTTCAATGGCGTCAACACTTGGCGGCTGATGAAACGCCAGCACCCGATCGCCAGAATCAGGGCGAGGACAAGCATGACGATGGCTGAGATTTCCGCCTGGACATAGCGCAAGTCCGACGCGGTGTTGATGTCTGCGGCGCGCCGCTCGGTGTGATTCAGGAAGGCCACGACGCGCTCTTCGAAGCGGGCGTCGGCGGCGCGGGCGTTGGCCACCGCTGTGACGTAGCCCTCGGCAGATTGTTGTTTCAGGGCTTCACCCAACGCGTCGATGCTGCGCACATAGGCCGCGAAGACGCCATCCATATCGGCGGTCAGCTTTTTTGCGGCCTCGGTGACTTTGGGAACCTGCTGGTAGATCGCATAGCGCTGGCGGGCGTCGGTCAGGAATTTGGCGGCCTGATCGACGCTGGTTTGCGCCTGGGTCGCGCGTCCGGCCTGCACATCCAGATAGGCGGCTACCAACGTGATGCGAGTGCGAAGCAGCAGTACCTGTGTTTCATATAGCGGGCGGGTTTGTTCGGTGGAGACCCGGTTCAGGTCATCGACGGCGTCGTCCGCGGCTTTGGCAAATAACCATCCCATGCCAGTAGCGCCGGCCAGGGCCAGTACAAAAAGTGTCAGGACGGCGAGCAGTCCGGTTCGGATTTTCAGGTTTTTAAGCATGCGCGAGCTCCTGCATAGCGCAGCCGGATTTGGGCCGGCTGTCATGATCTAGTGGTAAACCCGGGCTGAATGTAAATTTGAATTACATTTTTAACAATTGATCATTTTTCAGGGGGCCATTCTGGTTTTGGCAACGCTTTGGCGATGGCGCTCAGAACAGGGGAGGCGTCTCGCTTCGGATGAAGCGCAGGAAACGATGGGCGGCATCGGGTAGCGGCCGCGAGACGTGGGTCTGAAACTGGATCTGCCCGGCGTTGAGCAGGGCGTCGTCGATGGGGCGGCAGATCAGTCTGCCCGCTTTCAGGTGGTCGGCGGCGGTGAGCCGCGCGCATAGCGTGATGCCATTGCCAGTCAGCACGTATTGGTAGAGCGCGTCGGGATAGTTTGACGTAAAGGCGGGCGAGAGTGAGGTGTTGTACAAGCTGCATGCCATGTCCAGCACCTGACGCAGCGCGCTGCCACCTTCGGGTAGGGCCAAGGGGTAGGCGGGCAACTGAGTGAGATGCAAAGCGCCATAGGCGGACAACGGGTGCCCTGGCCGCATTACCGCGACAATTTCGGCCGGCCGCGCGTAGGTGACGGCAATGTCCTTTTCCGCCGAGTGGCTGAACGTCAGGCCGATATCTGCCTGGGCTGAACGCACCCGTTCGGTGACCAAGCCCGCGTCCAGGATGGTCAGACTGAAACGCACGGATGGGTGTTCGGCCTGAAACGCGGCAAATTGGCGTGGCAAAGCCTGCGCGGCAAAGCCGTGGGCGCCCGCGACTTTTACGGTCTGTGTGTAGCGTCCGTTCTGGCCGTCGATCTCGGCATACGTGCGCGCGGCATCGGCTTCGACCCGTCGCGCGTGATCCGCCAGGATGCGGCCAACCTCCGTGACTCGCATGCCCTTGGGGTGCCGTTCGAACAATTGGTTTTGCAGGCGCTGTTCCAGTCCGGCGATCTGCCGGCTGACGGCGGAGCTGACAACATTCAGGCGCGCCGCCGCGCCATTGACGGAGCCGGTGTCGACGACCGTTAGAAAGTAACGAAGCGCGGTGCTATCGAATTGGAATCGCTTCATTGATGTGGATGCCGTAAATCTCAATGTCGAATCCAGGCGGCTGGCAACCGCAAAAAATCGCGCTAGGTAGGTGGCGTACGGGCTAGCCGCCCGAGGCGCCGTCTTGTGAACGCGCAAGGCCAACAGGTATGGACCGCGGAAGCGATGGCGGGTTGCGCCAGGGATAGGCCGGTGGCGCCATCCGGGGAACCCGGCGCGCCAGAACACCTGTCCCAGTCTTGCGGGACGGGCCGGATGTGCCAAAGGTGGAATTTATTCCAGCTCCACCTTTTGCCACAATCGCAAATTTATCAATATTGCATTCTAATTTCGGCAATCATGGCGCTGCCTTGGCGTGCTGGCTGGGCAGGGCGGGCTGCCACAAATGAAAAGCGCGCCCTAAGGCGCGCCAGAATGGGTCGGGGCAGAACGCTCAGTCCACGACGAATCCGCCGGGGCCGCTATGGCCCAAAAGCTCGCGAGCGCATTGGATGGCCTCGTTCGGCGTTGCAACCGCCAGGAACGGCATGCCGAACGCGCGCGCCATTTTGTCACCACGCTTGCGAATCTTGTCCAGCGCGTCGGTGTCGCGTTCCACGGCGATAAATGCACGGCACCGTGCTTTCAGGCGTGGCATGTTGGTGGTCTGCCATTCGATCATGGCTTTGCGGTCTTCGTGGCCAGCTTCCTGGCGCATGTCGGGCACCACCATGACGAAGGTCTGCGGGTTGTTCACCAGCATCTCCATTTCACGAATCCAGCTGGCCGAATAGCCGTTGGGCGCGCCGCCATGCTTGGCGGTGACGATGGGGAACTGGGATAGATCGTGGAAGAAAAATTGATCGCGGTTCATTCAAATTCTCCGTGAGGGATAGTGGCCGGGCTTGGTTTGCAGCCGCAACCGCCGTAGAGCACCAAGCTGTAGGAGTCCAGCGCGAAGCCGCTGCGCTTGGCGATCTTTCTGACCAATTGCGCCATGGCGGGATCACTGGATTCCAGGATCTGCCCGCATTGCGTGCAGACCAGATGATCGTGGTGCCCTTTGTCATTGAGCTCGAACACGGTGGTGTGCGCGTCGAGCTGAGTACGTTTGAGTAGTCCGGCGTCTTCAAGTTGCGTAATGACGCGATAAACAGTGGCCAGACCGATGCTGCTCCGGTCCGAGATAAGGCTGCGATAGATGTCCGCCGCACTCATGTGCTGGTTGGCGTGCTGGTAGAAGATGTCCAGAATCTTCATCCGGGGGAAGGTGGCTTTAATGCCGGCGTCGCGCAGCAGCGTGTGGTCCATGCAATTTCTCCATTCGGGGGGCTGATGCCCGGATGATGAGAATGATGTACATTTTCAACTGTGCCCGCTAACGGGAACCCGTCAACCTGTAGCTCAAACCTGCCAATCATGCTTCACGTGGCCATTGCGCCCGCATCTCCCGGCGTGCTGCTGACTCCATTCAGCGTGCAGGGGCGCCGCGAATCCAAAGGTATTGCCGTGCCCTCCCATGTCCATGACGAGGGCATGCTGGTGCTTGTGCACGAAGGGCTGGTGGTGGTGCAGGCGGGGTCAGAAGTCTGGACGGTGATGCCGGGCAGCCTGGGTTGGATTCCGCCCGGCATGCCGCATGGCGCGCGCTGGTTTGGCGATGCCCGCGGTTCCTTCCTGTATGTGCGGCGCGATGCGTGCGAACGCCTGCCGGCGCAATACCGGTCGTGGCCGTCATCCAAACTTATCGAAGCCCTGATGGATCGCTTCACGAACAGTCCGCCGGGCGAGCTGTCGGCGGCCTATCTAGAGCAGTTATTCGACGTGCTGCTGGAAGAGATCAAGCAACGCGAACATGTGCCGCTGCTGTTGCCCATGCCCGCCGATCCACGTCTGCAGGATCTGGCCAATGCCTTGCTGGGCACTCCCGACGACACCGCAGGCATTGAGGAATGGGCGCAGCGCTTGAATATGTCGTCGCGGACGCTGATGCGCCGGTTCCGCCAGGAAACGGGTGTGACGCTGGGGCAGTGGCGCCAGCAGGCGCGACTGCTTCGCGCCCTGGAAATGCTTTGCCGCGGCGGCTCGGTCACTGAGGCCGCGCTATCCGTAGGGTACGAGAGCACCAGCGCTTTTATTGGCAGCTTTCGCGGCGCCTTCGGGGTCACGCCGACTCGCTATATAGCCGATCGCGAATAGGCTGGCGCAGGCCGGCCCGCCGCGTCTTTACGCATCTTCACTTTTCCCAGACAGTTTTGCGGATCTTCATTCGCGTCCCTTGCCTAGTATGGCGCCAGGGTAAACGGACTTGCCGTTAGCCCTCGACGTATCAGGGGAGTGACATGATTGACCTTCGTTTCCAGCGGGACGCCCATGCCGGTGCGCTCCACGCCGGGGGGCGCGCCACGAATCCGCAACGCACAGGCGCGCTGCTCATCCATGGACTGGGGGGCACGGAATTCGATATGGGCAGCCTGCACAAGGTGCTGGCGCGCGCCGGGGTCGAGACCCATGGCGTGACCTTGCCTGGCCATGCGGGCCAGCCAGAAGATCTGCTGAATGTGGGGGTCGAAGACTGGATGGAAGTCGTCACGCGGCGCTACCGCGAATTATGTGAGCAGTATGACGTCTTGCATGTAATCGGCATGTGCCTGGGCGCCTTGCTGGCCGTGGAGCTATGCAAGCGTGAATCGCATACGCGAGGGGCGCTGGTGTCTTTGGCCGCGCCCGTCTTTCTGGATGGCTGGAGCACGCCGTGGTATCGCGGGTTGCGATATCTGCTGTATTGCGTACCGGGCGTGCCGCGCCGCATCCGCGTGCAAGAAGAAGATCCCTATGGTGTGAAGAGCGAACTGGTGCGCGCTTTCATCAAGGCGGGGTTTGCGCGCGGTGACGGCTTTCATTATCAATGGGTGCCGCTGGCGTGCGTGCGGCAGGTGGACCGGCTGCGCGGCGTGGTTCAGCGCGGCCTGGACCGCATACGTTGTCCGACCTTGATCATGCACGCCGAAGAAGATGAACTGACCAGCCCCCGCTCCGCCCGCTTTCTAGGGGCGCGCATTCCCGGGGCGACGGTAGTGATGCTGCAAGACAGCTATCACATGATCTGTGTCGATCACGAGCGTGATCGCGTGATGCGCAGTGTGCTGGCGTTTCTGGGCAAGGACCCCGCATTTGCGCGGACGCGCAAACGGCCGGCGGCGGAGCAGGCGTTGCGCGAGAACCACCCTTTGCCTGCACCAGCCATCCTGCCGGCGCTAGGCCAGTCGTGCTTGTCTTGAGCTGGCCAGCGATTCAGGCGGCGGCGGGCTGGTCGGGATGCAGCGGCCCTTGCGGGTCGTTTTCGGCGTCGGGCCGCGGCGCCACTGCGGGCAAGCCCAGATTCAAGCGCAGCCGCTGACAATCGGGATTGGGTGAACCGTCAGGCATCCAGATATCGAATTCCCGGCAAGGCGTCGGGCGATCTTCGTAGATTGCGCAGTGGATGCCGGGTTGGCCGAGTTCGCCGCGCAGCGAGACGCAACGGCCTCCCCCCATTTCCGTGCCCTTCATACAGGCGCGCAATGGACTCATCTGGGTCACCAGTTCCACGGGCACGCGGCCGCCATTTTCACCGGCCAGTTCGCCGCAATAGAACGACACGCGGAAATGGGCGCAGCAAGCGCCGCAATCCAGACAGGGATTGGCAGCCGGGTTGTCGCCAGCCAGGACGGCGGGCGAGACAAAAGTCAGGACAGATGTCTCTAGCAGGGACATGTTCGGGGAGGCCCGGCGCGGGATCAGGGTCGCGAATATTAGCTGGATTTCAACTGCGGCCGCTACGACTTTTTTCGGGGACGTTGCTGCGGTAGCATCGGTAGCCTGACTGCCGCCTGGAGCTTGCCCCTTGAACGCAAAAACCGACTTTCCCGACGGCCTGGCCCGCTGCGGCTGGGTGGATACGTCCACCGAATACATGGCCTATCACGACACAGAATGGGGGCGTCCGCAGGGTGATGACCGCGCGCTCTTCGAACAGCTCTGCCTGGAAGGTTTCCAGTCTGGCCTTAGCTGGCGCACCATCCTGAACAAACGGGACGCCTTCCGGCGCGGTTTTGCGGATTTTGAACCGGCCAAGGTCGCGCAGTTTGGTGAAAAGCAGGTGCTGGCGCTATTGGCCGACGCAGGCATCGTGCGACACCGCGGCAAGATCGAAGCCATGATCAACAACGCCGCGCGCGCGCTGGAAATGATCCAGAAAGAGGGTTCTCTGGCGGCGTACTTCTGGCGCTACGAGCCGCCCGCCGGCGCTCCCTCCACCCTGGGCGCCTCGACGTCACAGCAATCCGAAGCCTTGTCCAAGGCATTGAAGAAGCTGGGCTGGAAGTTTGTGGGCCCCACCACGGTGTATGCGTTTATGCAGTCCGTGGGCATGGTGAACGATCACAGCCCGGGGTGTCATTGCCACGCAGTCAGTGAAAAGGCGCGTACCGCATTTGTCAGGCCGGGAGCGCGCTGACCAGCCGGAGTTTCCGCCGGCCAGCGCTTCTTTGTCATGTGCCTGTATCCCTGTATCCCTGTATCCCTGTTGCCCTGTAGCGGGGCAGCCGATGGCAGCCGCGTGTATCAGCCGGCTGGCGCTTGGGACGGGGAGGGGGTCTGTTCGGGTACCAGTCCCGGCAGGGCGTAGCGGCCTTCGCGGTAAGCCCAACTGGGCCACAGCGCATGGGCCAGCGCTTCGGTAGCCAGTTCAGGGTTGAGCGGCACGGGGGCGTAGTCTTCCGGCGCGGTGTAGCGGTACTGCACTGGTGTCTTGTTGGGCGCCAGCACCAGCAGGTCATTTTCCTTCAGATACCCGTAGGTGTTGTCGTATTGCATGATGGCGCGCCCAGGAGTGCTGCGCGTCAGGTCGTGGCCGATCATTGGATGTTCGGTGTCCACGCCAATCAGCGATAGCAGGGTGGGCGGCAGGTCAATCTGGCTGATCAGCCTGTCGTCGCGTCGCGCTTCGATCCCGGCGCCCAGAATCACGGCGGGGATATGGAAGTGGCGGACGGGAACCAGGCTGGCGCCGAACACGCGGGAATCGTGGTCCGCAGCCACCAGGAAGACGGTGTTTTCCCAATAGGGCGATGCCTTGGCGCGTTCGAAGAAACGGCCCAAGGCCCAGTCTGCGTAGCGCACCGTGTTTTCCACGGTAGCCGGGTTGCCGTCGGTCTGGATACGGCCGGCGGGATATTCCCAGGGCGAATGGTTGGATACGCTGAAGGCCAGCGTGAAGGTGGGCTTATCGCCGTCTTCGCGTAGCAGCCTGTCCAATTGGTTGAACATGTCTTCGTCCGAGGCGCCCCAGGTGCCGACAAAGGCGGGGTCCACGAAGTCGGCGCGGTCAACGATCTGCTTGAAGCCGTTGCCCAGGAAGAAGCCTTTCATATTGTCAAAGTGCGATTCCCCGCCGTAGATGAAGCGCGAGTGGTAACCATGACGGCCAAGCAGATCGGCTAGCGAGAAAAATCCGCGTTGCGAGCGGGGCAGCTTCAGGACTGCCTGCGCGGGCGTGGGCAGAAACCCGGTGACAACCGCTTCCAATCCCCGTACTGAACGGGTGCCGGTGGCGTAGGCGCGAGTAAAGGTCCACGCCTCGCTTGCCAGCGCATCCAGCTCCGGTGTCAGGTTTTCGCCGCCCAGGCCGGCACTGTATTGCGCGCCCAGGCTTTCTTCCAGAATGATCACCAGGTTGAGCGGGCGCGGCGTCTTGCGCGTGGCGGGCTGGCTGTGCAGGCTGGGGTACTCCGCGTTGGCGGGCGGGTTGGGCAGGCCCGACTGCGCCAGCACCAGGTCGTGCATTTTGGTTTCGTCCATGCCGCCATATAGGGCCGATGCGGACTTCTCGTTCTTCATGCTGTAGATGGCATAGAACACGTTGTAGAGCGAGTTCAGCGCCAATGTGTTGAGCATGCCGTCCGAGCTGTAGGCCACCGACGACGGATTGATGGGGCGATGACCCAGCGTGCCGCGGATCATCAGAATTACGACCGCCAGAATGACCAGGCTGGCCAGCGGCATCTGCCACCAACTGAGTTGCGGATCAGGTTGCGCGTGGCCAAACAGGGCGAAGGCGCCCCAGCCGATCAGCGCCAAGCCCCCGAAGCCGCCCACTAGCGCCGCCTTATAGCCGCGCCAGAGCATGCCGGAGACTTCACGCGGGTGCTTCAGATATTCCACGAACAAGCGGTTTGGGCGGGTGTCGTATTCCAGAATGAAGGGCGGGGTGGCCACTTCCAGAAAAGCCAGCAGGATGAAGGCAATCAGATACCAGTAGCCCGCAATGGTGGCGGCGATGGGAAAGTGACCCAGCAGCGGCGATAGAAAGGCGGGTAGAGCGGCCAACACAGCGATCTGGTGCGCGTCGATCCGCAGCCCGCCCAGCAACAGCGGCAACAGGCCTCCGGCATTGCGCACGCGCTTCCACTGCCAGGCGGCCAGCGCCAGGCGGCTCAGCGTCAGTAGCGCAAAAGCCGCCACTACGAAAATCAAGGTTGAATGCCGCATCGGGCCTCCAGGTTGTTCTTGTATCCGCCCAGATGGGGAAAGTTATCGCGCACGCATTGGAACAGTCACTGCGTCAAAAATTCGGTTTATATCCGCGTGCCGACGATTTTTGGCTGGCTGGATTGATTTCGTTTTGTAACTGCCGTGTCTCCAGCCGGGCACGCTTCGTGCTGCGCCTACCCCGGGTACGTATGGATGGCGACAACGTCAGGGGTGCCTGTGCACGGAAAGATCCGTACACATTATGCGGCTGGCCCGCTGAAACCCGGCGCTGGGCCACGCTACCCTTGCAATAAATAAGGGTTGGCGGACATTTGCCGCCCCAACGCCAAGGATAATTGCAATGACGCGAACAAAAAAAATAACGATCGGGATTGTAGGGGGCTTGGCCCTCGTCGTGCTGGTGATTGGGGTGTTCATCGCCACTTTTGACTGGAACCGGGCCAAGCCCATGATCAACGAGCGCGCAAGCGCGGCGATTGGCCGGCCTTTTGCTATCAACGGTGACCTGAGCGTCAAATGGGAACGCGAGCCTGCTGAAAACGGTTGGCGGTCATGGGTGCCATGGCCGCACGTCATTGCCAACGATATCTCGGTTGGCAATGCGCCGTGGGCCAAAGCGCCTCAATTTGCCACGCTCAAACGCGGTGAATTCAGTCTGGCTCTTTTGCCTTTGCTGGGTCAACGCGTCGTGATCCGGCGCATCCAACTGACGGAGCCTGCCGCCGATCTGGAACGGCTGGCCGATGGCCGTGCCAATTGGGTCTTTACGCTACCGGAAACCGGTGAACCTTCTCCGTGGGTGTTAGACATCAATGAGATCGGCTTTGATAAAGGCCGGGCCGGGTATGTGGACGAAATCCTGAAAGCCGACCTGACAGTGCTGGTGGACCCGTTAGGCAAGCCGGTGCCGTTCGCGGATGTGGCGGGAGCCGCCTTCGCGGCGCAGGACGGGGCGGCGTCCGCGCCGCGCGATTACGTATTCGGCTGGAAGGTGGATGGAAAGTACAAGGGCCTGGTTACCAAAGGCGAGGGCAAGGTGGGCGGCATGCTTGCTTTGCAGGATGCCAAGCAGCCCTTTCCCGTACAGGCCGATGTCGCCATAGGCGGCACCAAAGCGTCGATTGCCGGCACGGTGACCGATCCGGTCAACCTGGGTTCGCTGGACCTGCGATTGAAACTGTCAGGCGCCTCGATGGCGCAACTGTATCCGTTGACGGGTGTGACTTTGCCGGATACGCCGCCGTACTCCACGGATGGGCACCTGGTGGCCAAGTTGCAGAATCCTGGCGGAGCGGTGTTCGATTACAAGGACTTCAATGGCAAGGTTGGCAATAGCGACCTGCATGGCGATATTACGTTTGCGCTGGGCGCGCCCAGGCCCAAGCTGACAGGCAAGCTTTCTTCCAAACTCTTGCGTATGGTGGATTTGGGGCCTTTAGTGGGCGTCCCGTCCGGCGGGACGGCGCCTGCGGCGGCCGACAAAGCCAAGGACGCGCCCGCCAAACCCAAAGGCGGCAAAGTGCTGCCCACGCAGGCGTTCCGCACGGACCGCTGGCGCGACATGGATGCTGACGTATCGTTAGACGCCGGACGCATCGTGCACGACAGCAAGTTGCCTTTGTCGGACCTGGCCGTTCATGTGGTGCTGCAAGACGGCAAGCTGACGCTGGACCCGTTCCGCTTTGGCATCGCGGGAGGCAATATCGCAGGCACGATCAAACTGGACGGCGCCAACGAGGCGTTGACCGGGCGGGTGGACATGCGCGCGCGCCGCCTGCGCTTGAAGCAGCTCTTTCCGGCCACGGAAGCGATGCAGAAAACCTTGGGTGAACTGAATGGCGACCTGGCTATCAGCGGCTCGGGCAACTCCGTGGCCGCGCTGTTGGGATCGGCTACGGGCGACGTCAAAATGCTGGTCAACGACGGCGTCATCAGCCGCAGCTTGATGGAAATCGCGGGGTTGAATGTCGGCAACTACGTGATGTCCAAATTGTTCGGAGACGACGAAGTCAAAATCAATTGCGGCGCTGCCGATCTCGCCATGAAGAACGGCGTGATGACGCCCCGGGTATTTGTGTTCGATACCGAGAACGCACTGATCACCATCACGGGCACCGCCGACTTCAAGAACGAAAAGCTGGATATGGATATCACGCCTGACAGCAAGGGTTTCCGCATTTTCTCGCTGCGTTCGCCGCTGTACGTGCAAGGCACCTTCGCTTCTCCCGACGTGGGCGTGCATGTGCTGCCATTGGCGGCACGGGGCGCAGGCATGGTGGCTTTGGGTGTATTGCTGACGCCGGCCGCTGGCCTGCTGGCGCTGATTGCACCCAGCACGACTGATGAGAATGCGTGCGGCCCGCTGCTCGAACAGATGCGTAAGCCACCCAAGGCTCCGGCGCCCGCCGCCTCCAAAGGCAAGTAGGCGGCTCAGGCCGACGACACCATCCGGCAACGATCCGGGGCCGAGTCGTCGGCAACGCTTACGGCGTTGCGGCCGTGGTTCTTGGCGTAGTAGAGCGCCTGGTCGGCACGCTGGAAAACGGTGTCTACGGTGGCGCCATGGTCCGGATAACGCGCGACCCCCACCGAAATGGTGATGGACGACGAGACGCTTACCGGCGCTTGCTGCGTGGCCAGACGCTGGCGCAGACGCTCCGATGCGGCAATGGCAGCGGATAGCGGGGCGCCGGGCATCAGCATGACAAATTCTTCGCCGCCAGCCCTGGCCAGCGTGTCTCCGCTGCGCGATCCTTCATTCATCATGTCCGCCAGCGCCCGCAGCGCGCGGTCGCCCTCTGCATGGCCGAATCGGTCATTAATGCTCTTGAAGTGGTCGATGTCGATCAGCACGATGGCAACGGGCGCTTCATCGGCTTGCAGCAGTGCCAGGGCTTCATCCAGGCCGCGACGGTTGAGCAGGCCGGTCAATGTGTCGGTGGTGGTCTCCCGGTGCAGGTTGCGGATCTTGTGATGCATGGATGCCAGCCCCATCAATAACGCGCGTTTGAGCTGCGCCGCCTCGAAGTACCAAGAGCGCACCTCGCGGATGCGGTCGGCAGAGTCAGGGTTTTGCATGTGGCGGGCAAGACTGGCAAGTTCGCCCAGCGGCCGGGCAATCCAGCGCGACAGCAGCCAGATGGATGCGATGGACAACAGCAGCAATGGCAATGTGTTGCGGGCGGTTGCCATCAACAGATCGCTCAAGGGCCGCAGAGTGCTGTCAACGGGACGTTGCGCGATGATGCTCCAGCCTGTGCTGGGAACGGGTGCGTAGCCCGCAAGCATTTCCCGTCCTTGATCGTCCACAAATCGCATCTCGC
Source organism: Achromobacter seleniivolatilans (assembly GCF_030864005.1). Lineage (NCBI taxonomy): Bacteria > Pseudomonadati > Pseudomonadota > Betaproteobacteria > Burkholderiales > Alcaligenaceae > Achromobacter > Achromobacter seleniivolatilans. The sequence goes on along the minus strand of NZ_CP132976.1, from coordinate 3,955,673 downwards.
CGGTTTCTCCGCGTCGCGCGGCGGCGATCGTTGCGTTGGGAGACGCAGTCTGGCCCAGCCTGCTGCGGTCGGGGTGAAAGATCAGCGTGCCGTTGCGGTCCACCACGTATAGAAAGGAATCATCTCGATAGAAGTGTTGCGCCAGCAAACGGTCCAGCACATTGTCTTCGTGCAGGTAAAGCGTGCCCGCGATGTAGCCAAGATAGCGATAGTCGCGAGAAAAGATGGGATATGAATACAGGATGAGCCACCGGCCGTTGCTGGCGCGAAAGGGCTCACTGATGGCGGGTTGTTTGCTCTTGAGTGCGTCCTTTGACGCCTCGCTGGTCAGTTGCTGGCCCAGCAGCTGCGGGTACGACGGCGACACCGCAATGACCTTGCCTTCGGCTGACACGACGATGCTGGAATTGAAGTGGCCCAGCTGTTGTTCCTGCCGCCGTGTTTCGTCCGCCATCAACTGCGGACGGGTTTCCATGTCAGCCAGCACATCGGCGCTGTAAGCCAGGTAGCGGCGCACATCATTCAGAAATGTGTCGGTTGTGATGGCGAGTTTGGAGGCGTAGACACGGTTGTCTTCCAGCGCGTTGTGCAGCAAGAGATCGCGCTGAACGAGATAGCTGGCGTGCAGCCCGCCGGCCAGCACCAGAATGACCGACAGCAGGCTGATCCACAGGATGAGGCGCCGAAGGTCAATGCGGATCATGGCTGTATCCGTCAGGAGCGGGCGCGGCCCGGAGGAACGCCAGACGGTGGCACGTGGTGTCCGGTCAAGGCATCCCAGGCGCACATCGCTTGCCGCGCCACGGCTTGCAGTGTCTTGCGGGTGGCGCCGTCGCGCGCCTGAATGGACATGCCATGCAGCACGGTGGTGTAGAAGGCGGCCAGACCTTTCAGGTCTGCGCTTGCGGGCAGTTCGCCTTGGGCGGCGCCTGCGTTCATGCGAGCCAGGATGCAGCTTTGCATGTCGCGGCGGGTGTCGCCCAGGAAGTCGCCCACGCTGGCGTGGTTGGTGCAGCCTGAAGGCGCGCCCAGCACAATCATGCAGCCAGGCGGCCGGCCAGATACGGTGAAGCGTTCAGCCGACGTCAGCAACATGGCCTGAACACCCTCGCGAGCGGTGGCTGCCGCTTGCAACGCGCGCCGTGCCGATCCGCCTTCGGTATCCCGGTAGAGGCCGACGGCCTCGCGGAACAGTTCTTCTTTTGAGCCGAATGCTCCGTAGAGGCTGGGCGAGTTGATGCCCATCGCTACCGTCAGATCGGCCAGCGATGCTCCTTCATATCCCTTCGACCAGAAAACCTCCATGGCCTTTTGCAAGGCCTGAGCCCGGTCGAAGTTCCGGGGGCGTCCACGTTCTGCCATGGCGCTGATTTTACTCCGGAGATTTATTTTGTGTTGATCGATAAAAAAATCATTGACGGATGAGATCCAACCCGGTGATGATATTTGTGTCGATCAATACAAAATAAGGTTTTGTCATGGCTAATCTGAATGGAAAAGTGGCGTTCGTAACGGGCGGCAGCCGGGGCATCGGCGCCGCCATCGTGCGGCGTCTTGCCGCCGACGGCGCGGATGTGGCGTTTACCTACGTCAGCGCGTCATCCGCCGCGACGGCGACCGCGCTAGCCCGGGAACTCGCTGTGGACGGACGCCGCGTCATCGCGATCCAGGCGGACTCCGCAGACGCGGCCGCCGTCAAGCAAGCGGTGGAACACGCCATTGCCGCATTGGGGCCTGTGGACGTGCTGGTGAACAACGCAGGCATTTTCGTGACTGGCGTCATTGGCGACGCGAGCTTGGATGAGTACGAGCGCACCATGGACATCAACGTCCGCGCGCCCTTCGTCGCCATCCAAGCCGCGCAGCCATCGATGCCGGACGGTGGACGCATCATCAATATCGGCAGTTGTCTGGCCGGCCGCGCTGGCCGTGCAGGCGTGGCCTTGTATTCCGCCAGCAAGTCCGCGTTGGTGGGGCTGACTCAAGGCCTGGCGCGAGACCTGGGCGCGCGCGGCATCACCGCCAACGTTGTCCATCCCGGTCCAATCAACACCGATATGAATCCGGCCGATGGCGCAGCAGCGGGGGCGATGGTGTCGGTGCTGTCCTTGCCGCACTACGGCGAACCGCGTGACATTGCGGGCATGGTGGCGTTCCTGGCAGGACCGGAAGGGCGTTATGTCACGGGTGCGAGCCTGTCTGTTGATGGGGGTTATGCCGCATGATTGCCGGCGGCTGAAAAGTTTTTTCCCACCCGACTTGCACAAACCAAAAAACCTACATATAATCTTGCTTCTTCGCACTACACACATAACGAAACGCAAGCGGCGGCGCTGGTAGTAATACCAAAAAGCAACGCTTAAAACGAATCGAAATGCGTGCATTGCAGGGCTGTTAGCTCAGTTGGTAGAGCAGCGGACTCTTAATCCGTAGGTCGAGTGTTCGAGCCACTCACAGCCCACCAGAATTATGAAAGGCCCCGTGTACGCACGGGGCCTTTTTGCATTTGCGGCGAAGGCATAGCCTGCATAGTAAACATCGCGCCAGGCCAAGATCCTTGCGGAAAGAATCGCGAATAAATTACTATTAAGAATAGTTCGCATTCCATTTTCGGCGCGGTCGTCGTGCATATTCAGTCGAACAGGCTGCATTGCGCTGACCGCATCGCCCTGGCTGCACCGCCATCCCGTCACGTCGCCATCCCACATGTCTGCGCCCAGCGTTCCCGCCCAACAAGCTATCGAAACGCTTTACGGTGACCACCATGGCTGGCTGCGGGGGTGGTTGCGCAAGAAGCTTGGCAACGCATTTGATGCTGCCGATTTGGCGCATGACACCTATGTGCGCATTCTTGCGTCGGGCAAAACGCCCAACGCGGAGCAATCGCGTCGCCATCTGACTCAGGTGGCCAACGGTTTGCTTATCGACCTGTATCGCCGCCGTCAGATCGAAGCCGCTTATCTGGAAGGCATTGCCTTGCTGCCGGAAGCGCAGGCGCCTTCGGAAGAGGCAAGGGCGCTGGTCATGGAGGCGCTGATCGAGATCGATACGATCTTGCATAAGTTGCCAGCCAAGGCGCGCATGGCGCTGCTGCTGCGCAAGTTGGACGGACTGAGCTATATCGAGATTGCAGAGCGGCTGCACGTGTCGGTGTCGTCAGTGGAAAAGTACGTGGCCGCCGCGTTGCTGGCCTGCTACCAGGCGCTCTACGATGCTCCGGGCTGATGCGGCAAGTGCGAACATGGCTGGCGCGGCGGGCGGCGGGCCGATCGATCCTGCCATAGTCAGGCGGGCATCGGAGTGGATGGCGCGGCTGTGGTCTGACAGCCCATCCGAGGCGGATGTGGCCGCCTGTGCGCAATGGCGCGCGGCGCATCCGGATCATGAGCGCGCCTGGCTGCGCTTGCAGGTTATGGACATCAAGCTGGAGCAGGTTGCGGGCCCGGCGGTCAGCCGGGCCTTGCTCGAAGCGCCTTCCTCCGGACGGCGCCGGGCGTTGCAGGCATTGGGGCTGGCTATCGCGGCGGGGGGCTCTGCACTCGCGCTGCGCGAGACCGATCAATGGCTGGCGGTGACGGCCGATTACAGCACCGGCACCGGTGAAATCCGCGAGATTTCCTTGCCGGATGGGACCCGGGTCGTCCTGAATACGCGCACTGCAATCGATGTGAACTTTGATGCCAGCGAGCGCCGTGTGGTGGTCAAGCGCGGCGAAATCCTGGTGACGACTGCTCCTGATCATCCGGCCGCGCATCGTCCGTTCCGTGTGCAAAGCCGCGAGGGCATGGTGCAGGCGCTGGGCACGCGCTTCACGTTGCGCCAGGGTGACCGTCTATCTCATGTGGCGGTATTTGAGGGCGCGGTGGATGTGTACCCCGCCAATGCGGCAGGCTCGGGCAATGGGGTGGTTCGGGTGCACAGTGGAGAGCGGACGGTGTTCTCGGGCGAGCGGGCCGAGGCGCCCGTGGCTGCCCGTGAAAGCGCTGCTGCCTGGGTCCGTGGCACGCTGGTCGCAGAGAACATGCGGGTGGCGGATTTCTTGGTGGAGCTGAACCGCTACCGGACGGGATTCGTCCGATGTGACCCTGCCGTGGCGGATCTACGCGTGACAGGGGTGTTCTCGGTATTGGATACCGACCGCGCCTTGCGCAACCTGATGTTGGGGTTGCCGTTGGCAGTGACGTATCGCACTCCTTACTGGGTCACAGTGCACGCCAAGCCATCGGCTTAGCTGCCGCTGCGCGCGCGGTTGCATAATTTTTTTGCCAAAGATTGAGGATTTGGCCGGTTCGTTCGGAAGACGTCATAAGCCCTTCTCATTTTCCGCACGACCAGGACACGACCGATGGCATTCCGCCCTTCATCTGACTCGACCTTCCCGCCCCTTTGCGCTCAAGCTTCGCGCTCCGGTTTGGCCTTCACCGTAGCTCCTGCCTTTGTCGTACGCGCGGCCGTTCTAGCCTTGTTGACGCTGGGGGCGCCTTTGATGGCGGTTTCGACGGCTCACGCGCAGCCCGCCACGTCACCGGCCGGCGACACGCTGCGCACCTACAACATTCCGGCAGGTCCGTTGGATCGAACGCTGAACCGCTATGCCAGTGAAGCGGGCGTGGAACTGTCGGTGGACGCGGCCCTGATCCAGGGCAAGACCTCGGCAGGTTTGACGGGCCGCTTTGGCGTGCAGGACGGTTTTGCCGAATTGCTGCGAGGGCAGGGCCTGCGAATTGTGCGGGGCGCAAGCGGCGCGTATTCCGTGCGGCCGGCGCCATCTTCGGACTCAGGCTTGGATGCGCGCGGCGCCACCACATTGCCCGCCGTGACTGTGACTGGCAATGCCGAATCGGCGACTGGTCCGGTGGACGGCTTTTTGGCCAAGCGTAGCGCGACGGGCACCAAAACCGACAGTTCGATCATGGAGACGCCGCAATCGATCTCGGTTGTGTCGGCGGACTTCATCAAAGAGATTGGCGCGTCCCGGCTAAAGGAAAGCCTGTCCTACACCCCGGGTATCAATACGTCGCCCTGGGGGTCGGACTCGCGGTTCGACTGGACGATCATTCGCGGTTTTGATGCGCAGACCCCTGGCTACTACCTGGACGGGCTGCAATTGCGCAACAACAATAGCTGGGCGGTTTGGCAGACCGAGGTCTACGGCGCAGAGCGGATTGAAGTGCTGCGCGGGCCCACGTCGGTGCTGTATGGCCAGAACGGCGCGGGAGGCATGATCAATGTGGTGAGCAAGCGTCCCACCGAAGAGCCATTGCACGAAATGGAAGTGCAGATCGGCAACGATTCGCGGCGTCAGGTTGCGGCGGATTTTTCGGGGCCGGTGGACGATGCCGGCAAAGTGCTATACCGCGTGACGGGCCTGGCGCGTGATGCGGAATTGCCGTCCAGCGGGCTACCCAACGATCGCTTCTACATCGCACCGGCGCTGACCATCAAGCCGTCCAGCGACACCACGCTGACCTTGCTGTCGCATTATTTACGGGTGCGCGATGGCAGTTCGTATGGAAGCTATCCGGAAATGGGTTCGCTGTTGTCCAACCCGAACGGAAAAATCTCCCCGAAAACCTATGTGGGCGAATCGGATTTTGATCGCTTCAATCAAGAGCAATGGATGGTGGGGTACATGTTGGAGCATCGCTTCAATGACACCTGGACCGTCCGCCAGAACGCGCGTTATGGCTATACCAGCGTGGATTACCGGCAGGTGTACGTGCGCGGCGATTTTGTGACGGTCAATGAAAACAACCCGGATGACCCGGCCAATTTTCGTTTGTTGAGCCGCTATCCGTTTGGCAGCAATGAAAACGCGCGGCTGTTCACCATCGATAACCAGGCGCAGGCCAAAGTCCGTTTGGGTGACTGGCAGCACACACTGTTGGCAGGTTTTGATTATCAGCATTCGCGCAACTACCAGGCCACTTACAACGACGGCACGGTCAGCCCGATCGATGCCTATTCACCGGTGCATGGCGGCGCAATAACGACGGCGGACCCCTGGTTCGATGGCACTACCAAGCTGGCTCAGGCGGGTTTCTACCTGCAAGACCAGATCAAGTGGGGCAATTGGGTGGCAACCTTGGGCGGACGCTACGACCGGGCGTCGGCGGACGTCAGCAGCAATATCGATGGATCGACAACCAAGATTTCCGAGCACAATTTCAGTGGCCGGGGCGGGGTTGTCTATCTGCATCCGAGCGGCGTGGCGCCGTACTTCAGCTATGCGGAATCGTTCTCGCCTACCGCCACGATCGACCCGGTGACCAACAGCCCGATGAAGCCGGAAACGGGCCGCCAATATGAAGTGGGCCTGCGCTATGAGCCGCCGGGCGGCACCAGCCGGTACAGTGTTGCCGCCTTTGATTTGCGGCGCCGCAACTACATCACCTACACGGCGGACTTCCTACCCAAGCAAACGGGCGAGGTGCAGGTGCGCGGCTTGGAGTTCGAAGCGGCATTTCGTCCTGTGCCGCAGGCGAACGTGGTGGCGGCATATACCTACACCCCAAAAGCTGACGTGACGGCCAGCAGTACCGCAAGCGAAGTGGGCAAACAGATGCAGGCCGTATCGCGCAACCAGTTTGCGCTGTGGACCGACTATCGCTTTGCGTCGGGTATCAAAGTTGGCGTGGGCGCCCGCTATACCGGATCGAACTGGGGTTATGCGGAATCGGCATCGGCGAAATTGCCGTCCTACACGTTGTTTGACGCCATGATTGGCTATCAGATCCAGCGTTGGAATCTGGCGCTGAACGTACGCAACCTGACCAATAAGGAATACCTGAGCAATTGCAGCCAGGGCGTATGCCGCTACGGGGATTTACGCACGGTGATGGCAACGGCGACTTACCGCTGGTAGGGCGCCATTAAGATTCAGCTTAACGAACAGTAAATCTCCGCTAAACCACAGCGGGCGTGCGGGTCTCTATAGTGACCGATCTGTCCTTTCAGGAGCGCCGCATGTCTGATGCTTTAGTTTCGTCCGCCTATCCCCGCGCGGTGCTGTTCGACCTTCTGACCGCGCTGCTGGATTCGTGGACTGTCTGGAATCGTGCAGCAGGCTCTGAAGCGCTGGGCCGGGCATGGCGCGCGGAATATCTGCGCCGCACGTACGGTTGCGGCGCCTATCAGCCCTATGAACAATTGGTCCAGGAAGCTGCCGTCTCCGTGGGCCTGCCATCCAGCGCGCCCGCTGCCCTGGAGGCCCACTGGGATGAGCTGCCCGTTTGGGATGGCGCTCGCGAACTGTTGCTGGCGCTGCGTCCGCATTGCCGGTTGGGCGTGGTTACGAACTGTTCTGACCGCCTGGGCCAGCGCGCGGCGAACTTGTTGGGTGTCAACTGGGATGTGGTGGTGACGTCCGAAGATGCGGGCTTTTATAAGCCCGACCCGCGCCCTTATGCGCTGGCGTTGGACCGCATGCAAGTAACGCCGTCAGACACGGCATTCGTCGCGGGTTCGGGGTATGACATGTTCGGCACCAGCAAGGTGGGGTTGCGCACCTATTGGCACAACCGCGTGGCGCTGGCCTTGCCGGAAGGGGCGCCGCGCCCGGAGCTGGAATCGCCGCGCTTGGAAGATGCGTTGCCTTGGCTGGCGAAGTTTCACGCGCGCTGAAGGCATGGTCATACGGCAGTGAGGCAGTCTTTTCACTGGATGTTGCTCGCTTTCTCCCGTTTTTGGCAGTACAAAATGTTGCGCGTCAGCGCTCTTGTGCTTGCTAGCATTGGGTTGGCCGGAATGACCCGGCACCGCGACGGAACTGTGGAGGTTGCCATGAACTCAAGAACAATATTCAACCGGATCGCCGTGTTGGCAGCGGCGGGCGCGCTGCTGGCAGGGTGCGCCACGCAACAGGGCACCAACACCGCGATAGGCACGGGCGCTGGGGCGGCGGTAGGCGCCGGCATCGGCGCGTTGATCGGGCACGGCAAGGGCGCAGCAATTGGCGCCGGTATTGGCGCTGTGGCTGGCGGGGTGGTTGGCTACAACTGGAAGGTCGTCAAGGACGATGTGCAGAAATCTGGGGCATCTTCGCTTGGTATCGACGTAGTCGAAATGCCGGACGGCAGCCTCAAGGTCAATATCCCAAGCGGCGTGTCGTTCGATACGGACAAGACGCAGCTCAAGCCCGCCCTGTTGCCCGTGCTGGACAGCGTGGCGCGCTCACTGAATCAGCATCCCGAGCTGCGCGCCAAGGTTGTCGGCCACACGGACAGCACGGGCGCTTTGGCACATAACCAGACGCTGTCGGTCAACCGCGCCAAGAGCGTGACGGATTATCTGGCCAAGCAGGGCGTGGCAACAGGCCGTCTGGCCGTCGAGGGCCGCGGCCCCAACGATCCGATAGGCGACAATGCGACCGCCGAAGGACGCGCGCTGAACCGCCGGGTGGAAATCTATTTGTACGCGGTGAAGCAGTAAGCCGGGGGACTCCCCTGCGCAACGCTGTGCGTGTTTGTGTTCAAGGCGGCCGGCGCATTGCGTCGCCGCCTTTTGTTTTCTGGAGCCTGCCATGACTATGTTTCCCCCCGCCCGTATCGGCACTGATATCGCCGTCGCCGCCTTGACCGGCTGGCAGGCGGTGGACACGCGCGACGCCATCGAAAAGCGGTTTCGCTTTCCCAATTTCAATGCGGCGTTTGGCTTTATGGCCCGCGTGGCCATGTTCGCGGAAAAACTGAATCATCATCCCGAATGGACCAACGTCTACAACCGGGTGGACGTGACCTTGACCACGCATGATGCGGGCGGTGTGACCGAGCTGGATGTGCGCATGGCGCAGTTCATGGACGACGCGGCTGCGCAGCTAGGCGCCACCGCGCCAAAGGCGCAGGCCTAATCTTCGGCGCCTTCAGCGGGCGACTGGACGTGTTCGATCAGGCGGTCCAGCATGTTGCCGAACAGGCGCTGTTCGTCGGCGCTGAGACAGGCGAAGATTTCGTCGTTGCGCCGGGCGATCAGGTCAATGATGCGTTGGTATTGCGTCAGCCCCGACGCGGTTGGCGTCAGCACCACGCCGCGTCCATCTGATGCGGACAAGGTTTTTTCAACCAGGCCGCGGTCGACCAGGGCCTGCGCCGAACGGCTGGCCTGGCCCTTGTTCAAGTTGGCCGTCCGCGCCAGATCGTTGACGGAAAGCGGCGCGTAGCGGCCGATAGCTGCCAGGCAACGCGCCTCGCCCAGCGGAATGTCGCAGTCGCTCAGATAGGCGCGATTCGTGTCCCGGTCGGTGATCTTGTTGACCACGTGCAGGCGGTAAGTCAGGAATCGTTCCAGTGGGGGCGTTTTCACGTCGGGCGGGCAGGAGTGGCGGCGGGATAGTTTGCCACAGGGCCTGCATCAAGGCAGGCGTCTTCCGCTTGCACCAACAGCGCCAGCGCGGCCTTGGCATCGGGTTGCCGGCTCAGCAACGACAGACCGAGTATGGATAGAAACAGTTGGGCTTGCGATTCACCCACCCGCGTGAGCGCTTGCGCCATGGCGGTGTAGACCTGGTCCAGTTCATCGTTGTTCATGCTTGGCCTTTTTTCTGAGTATTGGATTCAAGGCTGGGGTAGTAGGGGGCCAGCGCCGCCCGCAGACCGGTCGCCCCGGGTTGGGTCCACCGGCCCAGCACATAACCGTCCGGGCGCATCAAAATGACAGAACCTGCCTCGCAACCGTAGCGCGGGCCGAGTTGGCCGTGTGTATCGCGCAGAGCGTTTTTGTTGACGCATAGCACCTGTAGCGGCTTGGGGGACGTTTGCGTGGCGGCGGCCAACGCGTGCAGCTCGGCGGCAAGTCCGGGGGCGGGCGAGATCGCCAGCGCCACGAACCCTTGGCCGAAGTGCTCGCTAAGATGATGCGGCGTGTCGCCGTCATGCAGCAGTACATCGGGCGCAGGCTGGCCCGGTGCCGCGGCCGGATGGGCGCCGGGCGCGCCGTCACCCAGGTTCAACGGTGACGTGTCATAGGAAATGGGCGCGGATTGGCGGGGGTTGATCAGGGGCCGCACCGTCTCGTCCACCAGCGCCAGGCGCAATGCGGCCTCGCGCAGCAACCGGAAGCCGAAGTCTGGCGGGGCCATGAATTCGGTGCTCTTGGCGCCATAGGCCAGGTTCTGGCGAGTGGCATGGACGCGTTCGACGCTATAGCTGTCCAGCAGACTGTCGGAGGCTTGGCCGTTCAACACCCAGGCCAGTTTCCAGGCCAGGTTGCCTGCATCGTCCAGACCGGAGTTCAGTCCGCGCACGCCAAAGATCGGCACCAGATGGCCTGCATCTCCGGCGAACAACACCCGTCCGTGACGGTACTGATCCAAGGTCAGGCACTTGGCGTTGTACAGCGAAATCCAGAGCGGTTTCCACGGCGCTGTCTCGCCGATCATGTCCAGATGGCTTTGAACGCGCGGCAGCACGTTCTCGGGTTTGACCGCAGCGTCCGCATCTTCGTCGTCTGCAATCTGGTAATCCACCCGCCACACATTGCCGGGCTGGCGGTGCATCAACAACGTGGAGCCGGGGTTGGACGGAGGGTCGAACCAGGCCAGGCGTTCGACCGCGCGATTGGATTCTTGTTCGATGTCGACAATGACGTAACGCCCTTCGTACTGCATGCCCTCAAGCTTCAGGCCCATGGACTCGCGCACCGTGCTGCGGCCACCGTCGCAGGCGATCAGCCAGTCTGCGCGCACCGTCTGGCGCTGGCCGTCCGCATCGACTTCAACGGTGACGCCTTTGTCATCCGCTTGCAGTCCTGCGACGCGGGCCGACCATTGCAGCTTGGCCAATTCCGGGTGGCGCTGCATGGCCAGATGGGCGTATTCCTCTACCGAGTATTGCTGGATGTTGACCATTGGGGCATAGCGCTGCAGCGGATCGTGCGGCATTTCAAAGTGCAGGACTTCGCGGTCGCCAAAATAGCTGCGCCCTCCCGTCCAGGCCAGACCGGTGGACATGACCGGCTTGTCGGCGCCCACCCACCCCAGAATTTCCTGCGAGCGGCGCGAGATGCAGATGGCCCGGCTGCCGCTGCAATAGTCATCGTCGGCTTCCACGGTAAGCGAGGCGATGCCGTATTCGGCCAGGAGGGCGGCCAAAGTCAGACCGACCGGGCCCCCGCCTGCAATCAGGACGGGAACGTGCGAGGGGAGTGGCATTTTGTCTCCGATATTTGGTTGTTTGCGCAACTATATGCTTGAAAGGTTGCGCGCGCAACTACTTGCGCCGGGCGCAAAAAAACCCGCCGGACGGGCGGGTTTTCGGGAGAGGCGCGCTTAGTTGCGCACGTAATAGATGCGCATGGCCTGCTGTTTTTGGCCGCTGTCCATGACGCGCAGCACGACCACCTTGGGGGTGAAGCCGTCGGGCAGCTTGAGTTGGCCCAGAGCGTAGTCGTAACGGTCTACATTCAGCGTGGGGCCTTCAGGCGTAATCGTGGCGACGCGTCCGTTGGGGTAGCTGCCGTCGATAGAAAACGTGAGCGTGCCCTTAAAGGGGGCGCCAGTACGTTCTTCGCGCATGACCAGGACCTGGAAGTCCAGTTGGCCGGGGGCGCGCTTGAACGTGGCCGACCGGATGCCCAGGTTGCCGCCACGCGGGTCAGCGGGCATGGCGTCCTGGAACAGGACCAATTCTTTATTCAGCGTGTCGATTTTGGCGCGGGCATCGCCCAGATCTGTCGTCAGCTTTTCGTGGCCCGACTTGTTGGCGTCACGCTGCTGCGTGGCTTCTTCCAACTGGGTCTGGAGCCGCTGGCGTTCGAGATTGGAGGCGCTCAGTTCGCTATGCAGGCTTTCCGACTGTTCAACGGTCAGGCGTTGCGGGCCATAGTTGGTTTGCAGGAAGAGAACGCCGCCCGCACCAAGGCCAATGCCCACCAGCAGCAGAACAAGCCAGCGCGGCAGACGGCGCGTGCGTAGACCGGGTTGGTATACGGAGGGCTTGAATACGGCCCGTTGCGATCTTCCAAACATCCCCATTCCTAGAAAACTTCCTGTGTGTTGCTTGTCCGCACGCTGCCCGCGCGTGCCAAAGCGTCAAAGAATACCCCGTTATCTGGGGGCGTGGGTGCGCGGACAATCCTGGTTGCGCACCTTGATATTGTGAAATATGTGAGCATCAGCGCGCCGTGGCGCGCAGCTCAGAGTCCAGGTCGGCAAGCCGTTGCGGGGTGCCGACATCCGTCCAACGGCCGGCATGACGCGTGCCCTGCGCCTGATTTTGGGTCATTGCTTGCCGAAGCAAGGGCGCAAGCGGTGCCGCCGTGCCGCGCTGAACATCCGCGAACAACGAAGGATGGTAGACGCCGATACCCGCAAAGGTCAAACGAGGTTCGCCCTGGGCGTGCACGCTGCCATCCGAGTCCAGCCGGAAATCTCCGCCGGGGTGATGGGCGGGATTGTCCACCAGCACAAGCCAGGCGCCGCCTGCGGACAGCCCTTCGGCTATGGCAAAGGCGTCCTCGGGATTCCAGTCGCACCAGATATCGCCATTGATGACGAGAAAGGGCGCGTCGCCCAAGAGGGGCAGGGCCTGGGCGATACCACCGGCTGTTTCCAGCGCGGTGGATTCAGCCGAATAGCGTATCCGCACGCCGTAGGCGCTGCCGTCGCCAAGCACGCGTTCAATCTCTTGACCCAGCCAGGCGTGATTGATGACCACGTCGCGGATGCCGGCGGACGCCAGGCGTTCCAGATGCCAGACGATCAGCGGCTTGCCGCCGACCTCCAGCAATGGCTTGGGACACCGGTCTGTCAGCGGCCGCATCCGTTCGCCGCGGCCAGCGGCAAGAATCATGGCTTGCATCAGAACGTGTATCCGACGCTGACCTGGCGGTCGTCCAGCTTGTCCAGCAAGCGCAGCAGGGGCGTGAAGACGCTGTAGCGCTGGGCCACCTGGCGCACGTAACCGTTCACCCGCGGCATGTGGGCCAGGTAGTGCGCTTTGCCGTCACGATGGTTCAGCCGGGCAAAGACGCCCAGGATGCGCAGGTTGCGTTGCAGGCCCATCCACTCATAGGCTCGGTGGAAGTCGGCAAAATCGGCGTCGACGGGCAGGCCGGCAGTGCGCGCCATGTCCCAGTAACGGATGGCCCAGTCCAGTTGCTGGGGCTCTTCCCAAGTGGTGCGCGCGTCGGTAACCAATGACGCCAAGTCATAGGTAATGGGGCCGGCCAGCGCATCCTGAAAGTCGATGATGCCCGGATTGGGACCGAATCGCGGCTGGTCGCAAACCATCAGATTGGGCGAGTGGAAGTCGCGGTGCACCAGCACCTGCGCCTGGCCCCCATTGCTGGCCGACAGCAGCGCGAAGATCTTTTCCAGCGCGTTGGCGGTTTTGTCATCGAGTGTCACGCCATGGTGCTTTTGCACGTACCACTCGGGGAACAGCTTGAGCTCATCGGCCAGCCGGCCCGTATCGTAGGACGCCAAGCCAGCGGTGGATGCCTGTTGCAAGCGGACCAGCGCGGCCAGCGCTTCGCGGTACAAGGTTTGCAGCTGGCTGTCTTCCAGGCCAGTCTGAATGCGCTGGTAGTAGGTCTGCTCGCCCAGGTCGGACAGCAGCAGCAGGCCCAGACCCAGATCCTGCTCGAGCACTTCCGGGACGTTGAGACCGGCGTCAGCCAGCAACTGGCCCACGTGCAGGAAGGGACGGCAGTCTTCGTGGGCGGGGGGCGCGTCCATGACAATCAGGGTGCGCTCACCGGCGTCCAGTCTGAAATACCGGCGGAAACTGGCGTCGGCGGAAGCCGGGCGCAAGGTGTCGACGGACAGGTTCAGCGAGGCTGGCAGGCTTTCCAGCCAGTTGCGAATCTGCTCCAGGCGGGGGTCGTGATCGTTTTTCAAGGAAGATCCGTGTCGGAAGGGCAATATTGCTGAAATTTACGCTCGGCGCACATAAGGCTGGGCGTCTGGCGCGGCTTCTCTATAATACCGGCTCGTTTCAGTTAGCATTGGCCCTTCTTGGGCGCCGATGTCTGGTTTCCCCCATCGTCATAAAGGGCAGTTTTCACTCGTGCGCAAGGTTCGGTGGTTGATCCTCTCTGCTGTCAGCGTCGCCGCCGGAGCCGTTCAGGCTCAAGGCAGCCAGGGTTCGACTCCCGCTGCGTCTTCGTCGTCGGTTACCGCGGCGCCTGTGCTGCGTACGTCGCCTGGTTTGCGGCTGCACCGGTTGCCCGATGGCAGCATCCCTGCCTATATGGAAGCGGACAGCATTGAGGGCGACCCGGAATCCGACCTGACCCTGACAGGCAGCGCGCAAGTGCGCCGCATCGATGGCGTGATCAAGGGCGATCGCATCAACTACCGCAAGGACACCGGCGCCGTCGACGTAGAGGGCAGTGCCCGCATGATGCGCGACGGCACCTTGGTGACCGGTCCGACTGCCAAGTTCAACGTCGACAAGTATTCGGGCGAGATCGAAAAGCCAAATTTCTGGATGGGCGCCACAGGCGGGTTTGCCGTGGCCGACCATGCCGACATATTCAGCAAGTCGCAAATGCGGCTGCATACGGTGACGTACAGCGGTTGCGCGTGCGAGAAACCGTCCTGGTACATCAAGGCCAATACCGTCGATATCGACTTCGACGAGAACGAAGGCGTGGCGCGCAATGGCGTGCTGTACTTCAAGGATGTGCCGATCCTGGCATCGCCCTATATGACGTTTCCGGTCAAGAAAGAGCGCAAGTCGGGCTTTCTGATGCCGACGTACGGCACGACCAGCCAGGGCGGATTCGACTTTTCGTTGCCGTACTACCTGAATCTGGCGCCTAACTACGATTTGACGGTTCAGCCGCGCTACTTTTCCAAGCGTGGCACGCAGTTGGGCGGGGAGTTCCGCTATATCGGCCAGGGCTACGGCGGCATCATGGATGCCACTTTCCTGCCGCATGACAACGTCACCGGAGAAGACCGCTGGATGTACTGGTGGCGTCACCAGCAGACATTTTCCAATGGTTTCTACGCGGACTGGGATCTGGCCAAGGTCTCGGACGACAACTACTTCCGCGATATTTCCCAGCTGGGCCTGAATCAGGCGTCAACCACCTATCTGCCGCAGCGCGGCCGCGTGGGTTGGGGCTCCACTTACTGGAGCACGTACGCACAGGTCTACAAGTACCAGACCTTGCAGGATCCGGATGCGCCGTTGGTGCCGCCCTATGACAAGGAACCCGAACTCTACCTGCGCGGCGCGCGCTACGACTGGAATGGTTTCGATGCGGACTGGACGTCGACCGCAGTGCGGTTCCGCCGCCCTATCTTTGGCGCCACGCGCTATCCGGACGGCGATCGTCTGCAGAGTTATCCGACGGTGTCTTATCCGATCGTCCGGCCGGGCTGGTTCATCATCCCCAAGGCGGGCGTTAATTACACCCAATACCAGACGAAATGGTATGGGGTGGATGCATTAGGTCTGAACGGCGGCTCGGCAGATGGCCTGCCGGGTTCGCAGTCGCGTACGGTCCCCATCATGTCGTTGGATGCCGGGATGGTCTTTGAGCGTGATACGTCCTTGTTCGGCAAGGCGTCCACGCAGACTCTGGAACCGCGCCTGTACTACCTGCGCGTGCCGTACCGTGATCAGTCCAAGCTGCCTATCTACGACACCTCTTTGTCGGATTTCAGCTTTTCTCAGGCATTTGAAGAGAACATTTACACCGGGGGCTGGGATCGCATCTCGAATGCGAATCAGCTGACGGCCGCGTTGACGACGCGTTGGCTGGACGCCAATACCGGTTTCGAGCGTATGTCTCTGGCCGTCGCCCAGCGCTTGTACTTTGCCGACCAGCAAGTCACGCTGCCCGGCGAAACGCCGCGTGAAAACGTGCGTTCCGACTTTCTGGTGGGCGCTAGTGCAGCGTTGACGGACACGCTGAGCACCGATGTGGCGGCTCAGTACAACCCATATGACAACAACTGGGCGCGCGGATTGGTCAGCGCGCGCTGGTCGCCTCAGCGCCTGACGACCGTGGCTGTGTCTTATCGTTATCAGCGTGACCCCCCGGCAGGGGTTGCCTATCAGCCGCAAGGCCAGAACCAGGTTAGCCTGGCGGTGCAATGGCCGTTTACCAAACGTTGGTACGGCGTTGGCCGCGTGGACTATTCCTTGCGCAATGGGCCGTCCAGTACGGTTGCCAATACGATAGATTCCCCCCGCGTCACGCAGGCCATTGCCGGCCTGGAGTACAAGGGTGATTGCTGCTGGGTTGGCCGTGTGGTCTACCAGCGCTATGCCGTATCGGCGGCGGACACGAACTCCGCAGTGTTCTTCCAGCTTGAGCTGACGGGCCTGGGTTCCCTGGGAACCGATCCGATGAATCTGCTGAACAGAAGTATCCCCGGTTACTCGAACATCACCCCGCCTGTTCCGACCGGGACCACATTTGAAAGGTATGAATGATGCGTAGGTTGCACTCTTTGCGCCGCCTCTCTGGCAGTGCGCTGTTGCTGGCTCTTTGCGCCGCCTTGCCCGCCGCGCATGCGGCAGAGCAGAGCACCCGTGGCGCGAACAACGGCGCCAAGGCCGCTCCCGCCGCGCAGCAGAAAGCGCCGCCCGCAGCAAAGGGCGAGCAGTTTGTCGATGGTATTGCGGCCGTTGTGGATAAAGACGTGATCACGCTGCGCGAGCTGCGCGACGCGTCCAACCGGATTGCTGCGGAACTGAAGTCGCGTGGCATTCAGGTGCCTGATGATCAGACGTTGCAGCATCAGGTATTGCAGCGCTTGATCATGGAACGCGTGCAGCGTCACGAAGCGGATCGTCTGGGCATCCGGGTTGATGATGCGCAGGTTGATCAGGCGATTCAGACCATTGCCGGCCGCAACAAGATCAGCGTGGCGCAATTGCGCCAGGAAATTGAAAAATCGGGCACCCAATGGGATGCCTACCGCAAGTCGTTGCGCGATGAGATCCGTTCGGATCGTTTGCGTCAGCGCGCGGTGGATTCCACGATTGTCATTTCCGATGCCGAAGTCGATGCGTTCCTGAAAGACCAGCGCCGCAATCCGGCGTTCGCTGCGTCCCCGCAAGCCGGGCAGCAGCCGCAGGCGCAACCTGAGCCAGTCCCCGAGCAAGCTCAGGCCCCCTCGGGTCCGACGCTGTACGCGTTGGCTCAGATCCTGGTGCGTGTGCCGGAAGGCTCATCGCCGGAACAGCTGGCCGCATTGCGCAAGAAGGCGGAAGGTATTTTGGCCCGCGCGAAGAGCGGCGCTGATTTCGCCAGCCTGGCGGCGGCATCTTCGGACGGCCCGGAAGCGTTGCAAGGCGGCATGATGGGCGTGCGTCCGTTGGAAGGCTGGCCCGATCTGTTCGTCAAGTCCATCAGCAATTTGGAAAAGGGTCAGGTCACCAACCTGATTCAGAGCGGCAATGGTTTCCACATCATCAAGGTGATGGATAAAGGCACGGCGCAGCCGGCCCCCAACCGGACCGCGCGTGCTCCTGCCCCGGCCCCCGCGCCGCAGCCCGCCGCTCGTCCGCAACCGGCGCAAGCGCAGCAAGGACCTGTCGAAGTGATGCAGACGCGTGCGCGTCACATCCTGATCAAGACATCGACGGTCATGAGCGATGAAACGGCGCGTCAACGCCTGGAGCAGGTGCGCCAGCGTCTGGTCAGCGGCGGCGCCAAGTTTGAAGATATGGCGCGTCAATATTCGCAGGACTCGACCGCGCCGCAAGGCGGCGAATTGGGATGGTTGAACCCAGGTGAAACCGTGCCGCCTTTCGAAGCGGCCATGAACGCGTTGAAGCCGGGCGAAATCAGCCAGCCGGTGCAGTCGCCCTTTGGTTGGCACTTGATTGAAGTTGAAGAGCGCCGTCAGCATGACGCCACGGACGATCTGGCCCGCATGAAGGCGCGTCAGATTCTGTTCGAACGCCGTGCCCAGCCTGCTTTTGAAGATTGGCTCGATCAGTTGCGCGCTCAAGCGTACGTCGACAACCGTCTTGAAAAACAGCAGAAAATCCAGCAGAACAACCGCTAAACGCATTACAGGCTTTTCATGTCTCAACACCAGGCGCGCAAGCGCTTTGGCCAGAACTTCCTGACCGACGACGGCGTCGTCGAGTCCATCGTCCGGGCGATTGCCCCCGCCCGTGACGATGCCGTGGTCGAGATTGGCCCGGGTTTGTCTGCGCTTACCCGGCCGCTGCTCGAGCGTCTGGATCACCTGACCGCCGTTGAAATCGATCGCGATCTGGCAGCACGTCTGCGCAAGCAGTTCGACGCCAGCCGCCTGACTGTGATCGAAGCCGACGCGTTGACGGTCGATTTTTCTCAGTTTGGCAGTGCGTTGCGTGTGGTGGGCAACCTGCCCTACAACATCTCCAGCCCGTTGCTGTTCCACCTGACTGCGTGGGCGGATCATGTACGCGACCAGCATTTCATGCTGCAACGCGAAGTGATCGACCGCATGGTGGCGAAGCCGGGTTCCGGTGACTTCAGCCGCTTGTCGGTGATGCTGCAATCGCGTTATCGCATGCAGAAGCTGTTCGACGTGCCGCCGGAAGCTTTTGATCCGCCGCCCAAGGTCGTGTCCGCGATTGTGCGCATGGTGCCGTTGCCGGCTGACCGCCTGCGTCCGAAGAGCGACCGAGCATTTGAAACGGTGGTCGCACGCGCATTTTCACAACGCCGCAAGATGTTGCGCCGTGTGCTTGCCGACTGGGCCGCACAAGTGCCCTGGGAAGCTCTGGACATCGCACCGACCGCGCGTGCGGAAGATATCTCGGTAGACCGCTATATCCACTTGTCGGATGCGCTGGTCGAAGCGGGTGTCTTGCAGACCACCGCCTGACGAGCGCACGGGCTCTCTGCCAGCAGAGCCCCCCTTACAACATGCGTTTTTGTGCGCTCATCCAGAGTTGCATCACATCGCGCGCGCGATCGGACAAGAGCCGTTCTGCGTCCGTCAGCGCCTGTTGCAGCGTAATCGGTCCAGGCGCCAGACTGAACGCGGCGCTGATGCCGCACGCGTGCAGGGCTTCGTAGCCGGGGCCCAGTGAACCCGCCAGTGCAACGACAGGAACGCCCGCGCGTTGCGCGATGCGGGCCACGCCTGCTGGCGTCTTGCCCCGCAATGTCTGCGCGTCTATGCGGCCTTCGCCAGTGAATACCAAGGTGGCGCCTTCGATAGCCGCTGCGAGGCCGCCCAATTCCGCCACGATGTCTACACCCGGCCGGAAATGCGCTTGCAGAAATGCCTTGGCGGCAAAGCCCAGGCCTCCCGCAGCACCCGCACCGGGTTCATTGCGGTGGTCGGCGCCCAGATGCTGCGCGCAGATATCCGCAAAATGCCCCAGCATCTGATCCAGCGCCAACACTTGTTCCGGTGATGCCCCTTTTTGCGGGCCAAACACGTGCGATGCGCCTTCAGGACCACACAAAGGGTTGTCCACATCTGAAGCAATGTCGATGCGGATGTTGGCCAGGCGCGGATCGAGTCCGCGCGTGTCGATACTGGCAAGCGCATCCAACGCGCCACCGCCGGGCGGCAAGCTGCGGCCGTCTGCATCAAGCAGCCGCACGCCAAGTGCCGTCAGCATGCCGGCGCCGCCGTCGTTGGTGGCCGATCCGCCCAAGCCCAAAATAATGCGCGTGGCCCCTGAGTTGACTGCGGCCAATATCAATTCCCCGACACCGTGGCTGCTGGCGCGCATCGGATCGCGCTTGGATGGCGAGATCAGTTCCAGACCCGCCGCCGCAGCCATTTCGATGACGGCCGTGCCGTCTTCCAATAAGCCCCAGATGGCATCCACCTTGTGGCCTAGCGCGTCGTTCACGGTCAACTGCCGTTCCTTGCCGCCGGTTGCGGCCAACACAGCTTCAACCGTGCCTTCGCCGCCATCGGCCATGGGAACGCACACGGTGTGGGCGCCGGGGCAGGCAGCCTTGACGCCGCGCGCAATAGCCGCCGCCGCATCGGGCGCGGACACGCTTTCTTTGAAAGAGTCGGGAGCGATGACGATTTTCACGGGTTCTGATGGGCTCGTTGCGGGTCGTTGTGTTGCTCATAATACCCGCGTGGACGCAGGCGGCGTACCATAACGCTTTCGTTGTTTTTGCGAGAGTGGACCGTCATGCCTGTATTGCGCCGCACCAAAATTGTCGCCACCCTGGGCCCTTCGACTTCGACGCCTGAACGCATCGAAGCCCTGATCCGCGCCGGGCTGGATGTTGCCCGGCTGAACTTCTCGCATGGCAGCGCGGACGATCACCGCGAGCGCGCCCGTCTGGTGCGCGAAATTGCAGCGCGCCAAGGCCGCTTCGTCGCCATCATGGGCGACTTGCAAGGCCCCAAGATTCGTATCGCCCGTTTCACCGACAAGCTGGTGCAGTTGCAGGTCGGCCAGCCGTTCACGCTGTCGCGCGTGCATCCGAAAGATGCTGGCACCGCCAGCATTGTTGGTATCGATTACCCCGAGCTTGTGACGGATTGCCGCGTGGGCGACGAGCTGCTGCTCGATGATGGCCGCGTGGTGCTGGTCGTGGATCGCGTTGAAGGCGATGAAGTCCACACCACGGTGACGGTCGGCGGGCCGCTGTCGAACAACAAGGGCATCAATCGCCGTGGCGGCGGTTTGTCCGCACCCAGCTTGACTGACAAGGATCGTGTCGACATCAAGCTGGCCGCGGAAATGGAATTGGATTTTGTTGCGGTGTCGTTCCCGCGTTATGGCAGCGATATCGACGAGGCCCGCACGTTGCTGGCCGCAGCCGGCAGCCAGGCATGGATCATCGCCAAGATCGAACGTGCGGAAGCGGTGGCCGATGACGAGGCGCTGGATTCGCTGATCCGCGCTAGTGACGGCGTCATGGTGGCGCGCGGCGACCTGGGCGTGGAAGTGGGCGATGCGGAGCTGGTGGGTATCCAGAAGCGCATCATCCAGCACGCCCGCACGCTGAATAAAGTGGTGATCACCGCAACGCAGATGATGGAGTCCATGATCTCCAGCCCGATGCCGACGCGCGCCGAAGTATCGGACGTGGCGAATGCCGTGCTGGACTACACCGACGCCGTCATGCTGTCCGCGGAAAGCGCGTCGGGCCAGTATCCGGTCGAAACCGTGCAAGCGATGGCACGCGTTTGCCTGGGCGCTGAAAAGCACCCGACGTCGACGGTGTCGCATCACCGCATGGGCGAAACCTTTACGCGGTGCGACGAGACGATCGCCTTGGCGGCCATGTACGCCGCCAATCACTTCCCGGGGGTAAAGGCCATCATCGCGCTGACCGAAAGCGGCCATACGCCGTTGATCATGTCGCGTATCCGTTCCGGTGTGCCGATCTACTGCTACAGCCCCCACAGCCTGACGCAGAATCGAGTGGCGATGTTCCGCGGCGTCTACACGATTCCGTTTGCGCCGTCGGACTATGAGCCTGCGGACCTGAGCAATGCCGCTATTGATGAACTGCGCAAGCGCAATCTGGTGCAGGCTGGCGATTGGGTGATTCTGACCAAGGGCGACTTCTATCGCGACAGCGGCGGCACCAACGGCATGAAAGTATTGTTGGTGGATTGATCCGGCGGGTCATGCGGGGCGCTTGCCCCGCATGACTGCCATAAGTGTTCAGCCAAAGAACCAGTAGCACACGGCGATCGCGGCCAGCACGCCGGCCAGATCGGCGATCAGCGCGCAGCCCACCGCGTGGCGCGCCCGCAGTATTCCCACCGATCCGAAGTACACCGCCAGCACATAGAAGGTGGTTTCGGTGCTGCCTTGCACAACCGCCGCCAGCAGCGCGGGGAAGCTGTCCACGCCAAAGTGCGTCATGGTTTCCAGCATCAGTGCGCGCGCCGCGCTGCCCGAGAATGGTTTGACCAGAGCGGTAGGCAAAGCATCCACAAAGCGCGTGTCCCAGCCTGCGTGATTCGCGGCCCAGCGGATGCCGTCCAGCAAGAAATCCAGCGCGCCTGATGCTCGCAAGACGCCCACGGCGCACAGCATGGCCACCAGATACGGCAGCAGGCTCTTGGCGATGTCGAAGCCTTCCTTGGCGCCTTCGATGAAGGCTTCGTACACCGGCACTTTTTTCCAGGCGCCTGCGATCAAAAACGCCAGCAGTATGCCGAACAAAGTCAGGTTGCCCATGAGCGACGACAGGGTCGCGATGGCCGCTGCCGACATGCTGGCCAGCAGCGCCATGAACCCGCCCATGATCAGCGCCACGCCGCCCAGCCACAGCATGATGACCGGGTCTGCCAGCCGCAGCCGCTGGCAAGCAGCGACCGCAAGAAAGCCTGCCAGCGTCGACGCGCTGGTGGCCAGCAGGATAGGCAGGAACACCAGGGTGGGATCGGCCGCGCCCTGTTGCGCGCGAAACATGAACAGCGTGACGGGCAGCAGCGTCAGCGACGACGCATTCAGCACCAGAAACAGAATCTGCGCGTTGCTGGCGGTATCGGGAGTGGGGTTCAGCGATTGCAACTCGCGCATGGCGCGCAAGCCGATAGGCGTGGCGGCGTTATCCAGCCCCAAGCCATTGGCCGCAAAATTCAGGGTGATCAGGCCGATGGCAGGGTGATTGCGCGGCACCTCAGGCATCAGCCGTGCAAACAGCGGCCCCAGCACGTAGGCCAATTTTTCGACAAGCCCTGCGCGTTCCGCAATGCGTAGAAAGCCCAGCCACAGGGTCAGGGTACCAAACAGCAGCACCATCACTTCCACGGACACCCGCGCCATGTCGAACAGGCTGGCGACCATCAGGCGGAAAACGTCGGGCTCACCCAGGGCCAGCCAGCGGGTCAGCGCGGCCACGGCAGCGGTAAGGAAAAAGCCCAGCCAGAGTTTGTTCAGCATGCGAAAAGTGCCCGGATAGCGGTTGATTGCGCACCAGCGCGGCGACGCTCATTGTCGCAGAGTCGGCACTCTCCGGTTTGGCCCGCAGGGGTCAATTCTGGTACTTTGATCCGATACGCCCTGTGGCCATAACAGTGAGGGGAACTCATGGATTTCAATGCCTGGCGCCGGCGCCGCATCTCGGAACCCGCATACCGCTGGGCACGCAACGCCTTGCCCGCCATGTCGGCCACGGAGCGCGATGCCATCGAGGCCGGAGACACCTGGTGGGATGCCGATCTTTTCACCGGAAATCCCGACTGGAGAAAGCTGCTGGATGTTCCGGCCGCCACGCTTACCCGGGAAGAGCAGGCCTTTATCGATGGCCCCGTGGCGCGCTTGTGCGCCATGCTGGATGAATGGGATATCACCTGGAACCGGCGCGACTTGCCGCCCGAGGTCTGGTCGTTTCTGAAGTCGCAGCGGTTTTTCGGCATGATCATTCCGCGCCGCTACGGCGGCCTCGGGTTTTCACCCTATGCGCACTCGGAAGTCGTGCGCCGGATTTCTGCGTATTCCGTCACCGCTGGCGTGACCGTGATGGTGCCCAATTCATTGGGGCCGGGTGAATTGCTGATGCAGTTCGGCACGCCCGCGCAACGTGACTACTGGCTGCCGCGGCTGGCCGATGGGCGCGAGATTCCGTGCTTTGGCCTCACCAGCCCAGAGGCCGGTTCCGATGCCGCGTCCATGGTGGATACCGGCGTCGTGTGCCGCCAAGTGGTTGATGGCCGGGAATTGATCGGTATTCGGCTGAATTGGCACAAGCGATACATCACGCTGGGCCCGGTAGCGACGGTGCTGGGGCTGGCGTTCAAGATGTCTGACCCCGACGGTATTTTGGGCGGTGCTAAAGATATCGGTATTTCGGTGGCTCTGGTGCCGACCGAGGCGCCGGGCGTGGAAATCGGGCGCCGCCATCTTCCTGCCATGCAGGCTTTTCAGAACGGTCCCAACCGCGGCCAGGATGTCTTCGTGCCGCTGGATGCGCTGATCGGCGGCGCCGACCGCGCAGGTCAGGGCTGGCAGATGCTGATGAGCGCGCTGGCCGCGGGCCGCGGGATTTCGCTGCCCTCGTTGTCGGCAGCTGCGGCCGTGATGTGCGCGCATACGACAGGCATGTACGCCCGCGTGCGTGAGCAATTCGGCATTCCCATCGGAAAATTCGAAGGGGTGCAGGAACAACTGGCCAGCCTGGCCGGCAATGCGTACCTGGTGGAAGCGGCGCGCAGGTTGACGTGCGCTGCACTGAATCAGGACGTGAAGCCGGCGGTGGTGTCCGGCATCATGAAATATCACGCCACGGAGCGTATGCGTACCTCGGTCAACGAGGCGATGGACGTGCATGCCGGGCGCGGCGTGATCGACGGGCCCAGCAATTATCTGGGCGCGCTGTATCGCGCGGTGCCCATCGCCATCACGGTTGAAGGCGCCAATATCCTGACGCGCAACCTGATCATCTTCGGACAGGGCGCGATCCGCGCCCATCCTTATCTGATGCCGGAAATGATGGCGCTGGCCAATCCGGATGAAGAGCGGGGCATGGAGGTCTTCCACGATGTGTTCTGGCGCCATTTGCGCCATGCAGGCAAGAACACGTTGCGTGCGATCGGCCGCGCCTGGACGGGCGGCATGTTGGCGCCCGCGCCATCTTCCGGGCCCACGGCGGGCCACTACCGGCGTCTGGGCCGTTATTCGTCTGCGTTTGCGCTGCTGGCCGATGCCACGCTGGCGCAGCTGGGAGGCGGCCTGAAGCGGCGCGAGATGATTTCGGCGCGGCTGGGTGACATTCTGTCCGAGCTGTATCTGCTGTCGGCGGTGTTGAAGCGCTGGGAAGACGAAGGTCGCAAGCACGACGATCTGCCGTTGGTGCATTGGTGCATGGCCAAGGGTTACGCCACGATCGAGAACCGCATCGATCAAGTGCTGCGCAATCTGCCCGGGCGTGTGCTGGCCTGGGGCTTGCGGGCCGCTATCTTGCCGCTGCGTCTGGCCAAAGGTCCGGGCGACGCCTTGACGAGGGAATGCGCCGAACTGTTGCTGAAACCGTCACCGACCCATGTGCGGCTTGCGGCCGACTTGCATCGTGAGCCGGCCAGTGAACCGCTGGCCGGCGTTGTGCCGGGTGATCAACCTGTCAGGGACGATCCATTGGCGCGCGATCCGCTCGCACTGCTGACGCGCGCGTTTGCGCTGGTGGATGCCGTGCAACCTATCCGCGACCGGTTGCGGCAATCAGGCGTGCGCGACTGGCGTGAAGCCCACCAGCGCGGCGCAATCACGGACACGCAGGCCGAGCAGCTGCAAGCTGCCGAGGCCATCGTGTCGCGGGTCTTGCAAGTGGATGATTTCGCGCCGGAAACGTTGTCGCCACAAGCCGCGCAAGCGGCCTATGCAAGGGCGGCGGCGGATCAGGACGCTTAGTCGTCCTGGTTCGGGTCCATGCCGGGGAACAGGATTTCCGTGAAACCGAATTTCGTGAAATCCTGGATGCGCGACGGATAAAGGCGTCCGATGAGGTGGTCGCACTCATGCTGCACGACGCGGGCGTGAAACCCTTCCGCTTCACGCTCGACGAGCTTGCCGTAGGGATCGCGGCCGCTATAGCGGATGTGACGGTAGCGCGGCACCTGGCCTCGCAGGCCCGGCACCGACAGGCAGCCTTCCCAGCCGTCTTCCATCTCGTCCGACAGCGGCGTGATGACCGGATTGCAAAGTATCGTTTGCGGCACGGCGGGCGCGTCGGGATAGCGCTCGTTGCGGTCGAAGCCGAAGATCACCAGTTGCAGGTCCACGCCGATCTGCGGGGCGGCGAGCCCCACGCCTTGCGCCGCCGCCATGGTTTCAAACATGTCTTCGATCAAGGCGTGCAGCTCGGGAGTGTCGAACTGCGCAACCGGCGGCGCCACGCGCAGTAAGCGCGGGTCGCCCATTTTCAAGATGGTGTGGATCATGATTTCAAAGAATCAGTCTTGGCGATCTTTCTTCTGGATGAATTCGATCTTGTAACCGTCGGGATCTTCGACGAACGCAATCACCGTCTTGCCGTGCTTCATCGGGCCGGCTTCGCGGGTCACTTTGCCGCCGCGTTCCTTGACCTTGTCACAGGCTTCGTAGGCGTTGTCGACTTCCAGGGCGATGTGGCCGTAGCCGGTGCCCAAGTCGTATTTGTCGGTGTCCCAGTTGTGGGTCAGCTCGATGACGGCGCCTTCGGACTCATCGTGGTAACCCACGAAAGCCAGCGTGAATTTGCCGTCGGGGTAGTCGTTGCGGCGCAGGACGCGCATGCCGAGCACGTTCGTGTAGAAGTCGATGGACTTGTCGAGGTTGCCGACTCGCAGCATGGTGTGGAGCATACGCATGGATGTTTTCCTTAAGCGATAAGAGGTTGGGGAAAGAACCGAGGGGCGCCGGTGCGTTCCCGGGTGATGCCGATGTCTCGCAGCGCGCCGCCCATGGCGTCGACCGCTAGCTGCATCTGTTCAGCGCCAAAGGCGCCGATACAGCCGACTCGGAACGTGGGAGGTTCGGTGTTGTAGAAGTTGCTGAGTACATAGCCGCGGCGCTTGAGCGCGTCTACGAATAGTTGCAGGTTCCAGGTCGGCGCATCCGGCGCATGGACATTGACGACGATGGGGCCTTGCAGCGCGGGTGGCAGGTACGGGGTCAAGCCCAGTTCACTGACGCCATCATAAAGCGTGCGCATGTTGGCGGTGTAACGGGCCAGGCGCGCTTGCCGGCCTTCTTGCCAGAACAGGTCCAGCGCCACGGCCAGCGCGGCCAGGGTGGGCGCAGGGGGCGTGAATCGCGGTCCCGCGTTCGGGACCAGCGTGTGCTGATAGATATCGGACAGGTCCAGCGACCAGCTGCCGGCGTTGCCGCGATTGGCCTCAAGGCTGTCTACCCTGGCCACGACGAAGGCCGCGCCCGGCAAGCCTTCCAGACATTTGTTGGCGGTCAGCACCACGGCGTCAACCGCGGGCAGCGTACTCAAATCCAGCGGCAGCGCGCCGAATGCGGAAACCGCGTCGACAATCACGCGCCGGCCCAGCGCGTGGGCAATGCGTGCCAACTCAGGCACGTCGTGGCAGATGCCGCTACCCGTTTCGCTGTAGACCAGCGCCAGGTGCGTCAGCGTGGGGTCTTGTTCCAGCGCGGCGGCGACGGCTTGTGGATCCACGCGTTCGGTGGCGCCCACAAACAGCGGCACGGCAACGCGGCCCGCGTCCCCTGCCAGCTTTTGCAAGCGGGCGGCATAGGCGCCCGTGGACGGCGCCAACAAGCGGCCGCCCGGAGGCACAAACGTGCGGATGGCGGCTTCCACCGCGAAGTGGCCGCAACCGGGCAGCGCCAGTGCAGTGTGTTCGCCCGCCACTCCTTGCGCCACGCGCAGCACGCTATCGCAGACCTGCCGGTAGGTCTCGCGGAAATCGTTGTCCCATGGCGCATAGTCTTGCGCCATGGCGGCCTTCACCCGCGCATCGGTCGTGACCGGGCCCGGAATCAGCAGCAACATTTTTTGTCTCCGATGCGCCTCAGAACTGAGGCAGGGAAGCAGGGTCGTGACGCCGCAGGATATTTTTGGCGTCTTCGAAGTCAGGCAGGATCTGGCCCACTTCGCGCCAGAAGTCCTGACTGTGGTTCATCTCGCGCAGATGAGCAAGCTCGTGCGCGATGACGTAATCAATAATGCCGGGCGCGAAATGAACCAGACGCCAGTTCAGCATGATGTTGCCGTCGCTGGTGCACGATCCCCAGCGGGTGGCGGCCGACGACAAGCGCCAGCGGCGGATCTTTAAGCCGCTGATCTGCAAAAAGTGCGCCAGCCGGGCGCCAAACCAGGCGCCTGCACGTTGCTGCAACCAGGCTTGCGCCGAGTCGCGGATGCGGCTTTGGTCTGCTGAAGAGGGTAGCGCCAGCCATAAGGTGTCGCCGTCTTCCGGCGCATCGGCATCGCCTGACAGGTAGGTTTGACGGCTGTCGCCGCCTACGCCGATAAGAATACGTTTGCCCAGATACGGCAATTCGCCGCCCGCCTGCCAGCGAGTATGGGCCATGGCCAGCTGCTGTTTGCGGGCGTACCACTCACGCAGTTTGGCCAGAATCCAACGGGACTTTTCGCGTACGGCATCGTCAATTTGCGTCAGCGTGACCCAGTTGGGCGCGGTAACGCGCAAGCCGTCGTCCGTGATCACAAAGCCGATGCTGCGCCGGCGCGACCGCAGCAGGACGAAGCCGATAGGCTGCTGCTCGGTCGCGACCTCGCGCCAGCGCGCGCCTTCCGGCAGGGGGTCGGGACACGGCGTTGGAACCAGCGATGATGCGTTGGGGGACAGCGTCAGCAGCGGATCGCGCACTGAGGCGGCGTCTGGTGAGGTGTCGGGAAAGAGATTGGCCGGTTCGACCGGCTGCGGGGCGTCCGTCTGGGCAGCGGGGGGCTTGGGCGCCGGCCGGGTCGGGGCGGGCGCTTTCGGCGAGACGACTAGCGGCGACGCGCCCTTGGGCGCGTCGTCTTCTTGCACGCCGAACAACAGTTCGAGCTGATCAGTGCTGGACATACCTTTCAGGGTTGAGACGCCGCATTTCCCCTTCGATCCAGTCCTGAACCTTTTGATTCAGTTCTTCGGGGGAGAGACCCTTGGATTCTATCGCGGGACCGATCGACAGGGTGACCATGCCGGGATATTTCACAAAAGCATTGCGCCGCCAGCATTCGCCGGCGTTATGCGCCACAGGAATGACAGCCGCGCCCGTGCGCGAGGCCAGCAGCGCGCCGCCCATCTTGAAGCGCGCCGTCTTGCCCGGCGGCACGCGGGTGCCTTCGGGAAACAGCAGCGGCCAGCGGCCCTCATCAAGACGCGTCTGGCCTTGCTTGACCACTTGCTCAAAGGCGTCGCGCCCCTTAGCGCGGTCGATGGCGATCATGCGCAGCAGCGCCAGGCCCCAACCGAAGAACGGCACCATGTGCAGCTCTTTCTTGTAGACAAAACAAACTTCGCGCGGCATGTAGGCCGGGAAGAACAGCGTTTCCCAGGCGGATTGGTGCTTGGACAACACTACCGCGGGGCCGTCGGGCAGGTTTTCCCAGCCCTTGACCTGCCAGCGGATACCGCAGAAAACCTTGGCGCCCCAGACGGCCAGCCGTGGCCAGCCCACCGTCAGTTTGTAGCGCCAGTGCAGCGGCAGCGGCGCCCACAGGATGCAGGCAAAGGCGTAAGGGATGACCGTGATGGCCAGAAACAGAAAGTACAGCAGCGAGCGTAGCCGGGCCATCGAATCAATTGTCCTGAAGCAGGGCGTCGGCCACGGCCGACAGGTTTTCGCACACACGCGTGTTGTCGGGCAAGCCGCCCTTGGCCAGTGTTTTCTTGCCGTTGCCGGTTTCCACCAGCCAGGGCGAGCAGCCAACGGAGGACGACGCTTGCAAATCGCGCAGTGAATCGCCGACAGCGGGCACGCCCGTCAGGTCGATGTCGTAGCGATGGCCGATCTGTTCAAACATGCCGGGCCGGGGCTTGCGGCAGCTGCAGTTGTCATCCGGACCGTGCGGGCACAGGAACACGGCGTCGATATTGCCGCCCACGGCGGCCAGCTCGCGCCGCATCTTGGTGTGGATGGCGGTCAGCGTGTCCATATCGAACAGGCCGCGGGCCAGGCCAGACTGGTTGGTGGCAACCACCACCTTCCAGCCTGCCTGCGTCAGCCGTGCGATGGCTTGCAGGCTGCCGGGCAGCGCAATCCATTCGTCGGGATTCTTGACGAACGCATCGCTGTCCTGATTGATGACGCCGTCACGGTCTAGGATGATCAGTTTCACTGGGCTAGCCTGGAGATGTCAGCCACTTGGTTCATCAGGCCATGCAACTGGCCCAGCAGGGCCAGACGGTTGGCGCGCACGGCCGGGTCTTCGGCCATGACCATGATGTCGGCAAAGAAGGCGTCCACCGGTTCGCGTGCCTGCGCCAGCGTGGTAAGGCTGCCGGCGAAGTCGCCAGCAGCAAGCTGGGCCTCGGCCTGCGGACGCAGCGCGGCCACTGCGGCGGCCAGCGCCTTTTCGGCGGGTTCCACCAGCGCGGCGTCGTTCACCGCGCCGATCTCGCCTTCGGCTTTTTTCAGCAGGTTGCCGATACGCTTGTTGGCGGCAGCCAGGCTGGCGGCTTCGGGCAGTTGGGCGAAGGCGGCGGCGGCGCGCACGCGTTCCGCGACTTGATGCAGGGGCGGCGTCAGCGCAATGACGGCTTCTACCGCGTTGCGGTCGAATTCGTTGATGAGCTGATTGCGATAGCGCTCATAAATGAAGGTGCGCACTTCAGACAGGGTGTCACCGGGGATCTTGCCGGCGGGGAAGGTGCCCGCGGTCAAGTCCAGCAATCCGTTCAAGGACAGGGGGCCGTCCTGGCTGATCTTCAGCCAGCCGCCTGCGGCGAGCTGTTCAAAGGCGCTGATCAGACCCAACGCCGCACGGCGCAGACCGAAGGGGTCGCGTTCGCCCGTGGGCGCCTGACCAATGGCCCAGATGCCGACCAGCGTTTCCACGCGTTCAGCGATGAACAGGATGGCGGCGGTGAGCGTGTCTTTCGTAACCGGAGTGTCGTAGCGGTTGCGGTACTGGCTGCGCAGCGCTTGCACGACACTGTCGGGTTCGCCGTCACCGGCCGCGTAGTACGCGCCCATGATGCCTTGCAGCTCGGGGAATTCGCCGACCATGTTCGAACCCAGGTCGGCCTTGGCCAGCATGGCGGCCCGGTCAGCAGCGGAGGCGTCGCCGCCCAATTGTTCTGCTACGCCGCGCGCAATGGCGCGCACGCGCTCCACGCGCTCAAGCTGGGTGCCCAGCTTGTTGTGATAAACGATGGAACCCAATTGCTCGACACGCGCGGCAAGCGGCGTCTTGCGGTCGGTTTCGAAGAAGAATTGAGCATCGGCCAGGCGCGGGCGCACGACGCGCTGATTGCCTTCCACGATATGCACCGGATTGTCCGTGTGCATATTGCTCACGATCAGGAATCGGTGCGTCAGGCGGCCGGTGGCCGGATCGAACAGCGGGAAGTACTTCTGGTTCAGACGCATGGTCAGAATCAGGCATTCCTGCGGCACTTGCAGGAACTGCTCTTCGAACTGGCCCAAGTACACGGTGGGGTGTTCGACCAGCGCGGTCACTTCGTCCAGCAGCGCGGTGACTTCCGGGTCATCGCCCAGCGTGGCAGACAGGCGGCCAGCATGGTCCAGCAACTGGCGCTGGATCTCGTCACGGCGGCCTTCGAAAGACGCCATGACACGGCCCTTGTCAGCCAGGGTCGCGACGTAGGAGTCAGCGTCGGCAAACGACACCGTGCCCGTGCTCATGAAGCGGTGGCCCAGCGTATCGCGGCCGGCGGTAAGGCCCAGCGCAGACACGGGCACTACATCGGCGCCAAACAGGGCGACCAGACCGTGGGCCGGGCGCACAAACTTGACGGTGGTGACGCCGTCGGCCAATTGGTAACGCATGACCTTGGGAATCGGCAGGCTGTTGATCGCCGTGTCGATGCCTTCTTGCAGACCCGTGGCCAGTTGCGCGCCGGCGGCAGTGCCGCGGGCAACCAGGTAGTCCTGCTTGCCATCGGATTCGCGGTCCAGGGTGGACAGGTCGATGTTTTCCAGGCCCTTGGCCGCCAGTTTCTTCTGGAGCGCGGGCGTGGCCTTGCCGTCTTCGGTCAGGCCGATCTTTACCGGCATCAGCTTTTCGGCATAGGGCTGGTCGGGCGCCTGCGCCAGCACGGCGGACAGGTGCACGGCCAGGCGGCGCGGCGTGGAATACGCCGTCACGGCGCAGCCCTCGGCCAGCAGGCCGTGGCGTTCCAGGGTTGAGCGCACGCCTTCAGCGTAGGCCTGTCCCAGCTTTTGCAGCGCCTTGGGCGGGAGTTCTTCGGTCAGCAGTTCGACCAGCAGCGGGCGGATGTTCGTCGTCATTTATGCAGCCTCCCCGGCGGCCTTGGCGCGGCCCAGCATGGGAAAGCCCAGTCGTTCGCGGGAATCGTAATAGGCCTGGGCGACAGTGCGCGACAGGTTGCGGATGCGGCCAATATAGGCAGCGCGTTCGGTGACGCTGATGGCGCCCCGGGCGTCCAGCATGTTGAAGGTGTGCGCGGCTTTCAGCGCGGCCTCGTAGGCCGGCAGCGCCAGCGGCACATCCATCAGGCGCTTGGCCTCGGCTTCGTAGTCATTGAAGTGCGAAAACAGCATTTCCGCCGACGAGTGCTCGAAGTTATAGGTGGATTGTTCCACCTCGTTCTGGTGGAACACGTCGCGATACAGCACGCGGTTGCCGTTGGCGCCTTCGGTCCAGACCAGGTCATAGACGCTTTCGACGTCTTGCAGGTACATGGCCAGGCGTTCCAGGCCATAGGTGATTTCGCCGGTGGTGGGCGTGCAGTCCAGCCCGCCTACTTGCTGGAAGTAAGTGAACTGCGTGACTTCCATGCCGTTCAACCAGACTTCCCAGCCCAGGCCCCAGGCGCCCAGCGTGGGGTTTTCCCAGTCGTCTTCGACAAAGCGGATGTCGTGCTGCGTGGGGTCGATGCCCAGCGCTTTCAGAGATCCGATGTACAGGTCCAGGATTTCCGGGGGCGCGGGCTTCAGCACCACTTGGTACTGGTAGTAGTGCTGCATGCGGTTGGGGTTTTCGCCGTAGCGGCCATCCTTGGGCCGGCGCGAGGGCTGCACATAGGCGGCGCGCCACGGCTCCGGGCCGATCGCCCGCAGGAACGTCGCGGTGTGCGAGGTGCCGGCGCCGACTTCCATGTCGTAGGGTTGCAGCAGGGCGCAACCCTGCTTGTCCCAGTATTCCTGGAGCGTAAGGATGATTTGCTGAAAGGTGAGCATAGGATTCTTGGAATTCGGCCGCCGGGCAAGGCTTGCCCTGAGCGTGGGAAACCCAGCATTTTAACTGGCCCGCGCCTGTCCTGTTTCCGAAGGGCCGGTTGGCGGTTACATCTATGTTTTCAAGGTAGCGCTCTGGGGCTGCCAGTGTGCCCCAGGTGGACGCCCGCGCAGCCCCGGGGCTGCACCTGTAAACCAATGATCGTATGATCTTGGGTTGAGCCCCAAGTCTTATATAAAACCCGGAACATGATTCCGAGAAATCCCGGAAGGAGCAGTCCCCATGTCTGACCTGATTACGGTAGAAGTCACCGACGGCATCCAGATCATCACGATCAACCGTCCCGAGGCCAAGAACGCCATCAACCTGGAAACCGCAGTGGCCATGGCTGCCGCGCTGGACCAGCTGGATAGCCGCGACGACGTTCGCATCGGCATCCTGACGGGCGGTGGCGGCACGTTTTCGTCGGGCATGGATCTGAAGGCTTTCGCTAAATCGGGACAGCGTCCTTACGTGGAAGGCCGTGGTTTTGCCGGCTTGAACGAAAAACCGCCCAAGAAGCCGCTGATCGCAGCCGTCGAAGGCTACGCCCTGGCTGGCGGGTGCGAAATGGCCCTGGCTTCCGACCTGATCGTGGCCGCCAGCAATGCCAAGTTCGGTCTGCCTGAAGTCAAGCGCGGCCTGGTCGCCGGTGCGGGCGGTTTGCTGCGATTGCCGCGCCGCCTGCCGTACCACATCGCCATGGAAGTGATTCTGACGGGCGAAATGCTCACTGCCGAGCGCGCCTATTCCTTCGGTCTGGTCAACCGCCTGACCGAGCCGGGCGGCGCGCTGGCTGGCGCGCTGGAGCTGGCGCGCGCTATCGTCGAAAATGGCCCCATGGCCGTGCAAACGGCCAAGAGCATCGTGGCGCAGGCTGGCGATTGGGACCAGGAAGGCATGTTCGACCGCCAGCGCCCGCTGATTGCCCATATCTTTACGTCGGCCGATGCCAAGGAAGGCGCGACCGCCTTTGCCGAGAAGCGCAAGCCTGTCTGGCAAGGCAAATAATGGTTATCCGCTTGCCGCACTTGCTGCGCAAGCGTGCTGCGTTCCCGCGGCAAAAGAGTCTTTTTCCCGCGGCTGGCCGTGACGGCCAGCCGCAGTTCACATTTTC
Organism: Achromobacter seleniivolatilans; assembly: GCF_030864005.1. Lineage (NCBI taxonomy): Bacteria > Pseudomonadati > Pseudomonadota > Betaproteobacteria > Burkholderiales > Alcaligenaceae > Achromobacter > Achromobacter seleniivolatilans. The sequence continues at coordinate 3,921,829 of NZ_CP132976.1, read as the reverse complement.
CATCCAGACCGTAAATCGCCATGTCCGTCATCATTAAAGAAGAAGACCTGATCCAGTCGATAGCCGATGGCATTCAGTTCATCAGCTATTACCATCCCGTTGACTACATCCGCCACTTGGCGCGCGCCTATGAGCGTGAGGAAAGCCCCGCCGCGCGTGATGCGATGGCGCAGATTCTGACGAATTCGCGCATGTGCGCCGAAGGCAAGCGTCCTTTGTGCCAAGACACCGGCATCGTCAACGTCTTCTTGAAGATCGGCATGAGCGTGCGCTTTGACACCAAGCGCACCCTGCAAGAACTCTGTGACGAAGGCGTGCGCCGTGGTTACCTGAACCCGGACAATCCCCTGCGCGCTTCCGTGCTGGATGATCCGCTGTTTGCGCGCAAGAACACGCGCGACAACACGCCCTGTATCCTGCACGTCGAGCTTGTCCAAGGTGACAAGGTCGACGTGCAAATCGCTTCCAAGGGCGGCGGTTCGGAAAACAAAACCAAGTTCGCCATGCTCAACCCCAGCGATTCGCTGGTGGACTGGGTGCTCAAGACCGTCCCGACGATGGGCGCTGGCTGGTGCCCCCCGGGCATGCTGGGCATAGGCGTCGGCGGCACCGCTGAAAAAGCCATGCTGATGGCCAAGCAGTCGTTGATGGAAGACATCGATATGTACGAACTGCTGGCCCGTGGCCCGCAAAACAAGCTGGAAGAGCTGCGTATCGAACTGTACGAAAAGGTCAACGCGCTGGGTATTGGCGCGCAGGGCCTGGGCGGCCTGACCACCGTGCTGGATATCAAGATCAGCACCTTCCCGACGCACGCCGCTTCCAAGCCCGTTGCGATGATCCCGAACTGTGCCGCCACGCGCCACGCGCACTTCGAGCTCGACGGCTCGGGCCCCGCTCGCCTGGACCCGCCGTCCTTGTCCGAGTGGCCGGAAGTGCATTGGGCCCCGGACTACAACAAGTCCAAGCAAGTCGACCTGAACACGCTGACAAAGGAAGAAGTCGCCAGCTGGAAGCCGGGCCAGACCCTGTTGCTGTCGGGCAAGATGTTGACGGGCCGCGATGCCGCGCACAAGCGCATCCAGGACATGTTGGCCAAGGGCGAGCCGTTGCCGGTGGACTTCACCAACCGCGTGATCTATTACGTGGGCCCGGTGGACCCGGTGGGCGACGAAGTGGTCGGCCCCGCAGGCCCCACCACCGCCACCCGCATGGACAAGTTCACCGACATGATGCTGGAGCAAACCGGCCTGATTTCGATGATCGGCAAGTCCGAGCGCGGCCCGGTCGCCATCGAATCCATCAAGAAGCACGGCTCGGCCTATCTGATGGCAGTCGGCGGCGCAGCCTATCTGGTGTCCAAGGCCATTCGCGGCGCCAAGGTGCTGGGTTTTGCAGATCTGGGCATGGAAGCCATCTATGAGTTCGATGTGAAAGACATGCCGGTGACCGTGGCGGTGGATGCCCAGGGCATCTCGGTCCATACGACCGGTCCGAAGGAATGGCAGGCCAAGATCGGCAAGATTCCGGTCGCTGTGGCGTAAAGCGCGAACGCAGTCTCTGCGTTGAAGATAAATCGGCCGCTGAATTCAGCGGCCGATTTCTTTTAGCACGGGCCTGATATGCGTGCCGGTGCGCGCGCATTTTCCGTGGATAGGCAGCGATCCCGCATTGGCTGATGCCGCCAGTCTCGCGTTGAATGGACGGATGGCGCAAGGCTATCCGTCCTGGCCGTGGCGTGTGGCGTTGCAAGGTCAGCTTGCTGCGAAGACCGGCTCCGGCATCCGCGCTTCCAGTACTTGCAGCACATTACGAGCCGCGCCCACGCCCATCTTCACATAAGCGTCCTGCGTGACTCCGCCTACATGCGGACTCAGGATCACTCCTGGCTGGCCCTGGAACACATGCTGGGATGGCGGCGGTTCCTGCTGGAAGCTATCCAGGCCCGCGCAGGCCACTTTGCCGCTGCGTACGGCGGCCAGCAGATCGGCTTCGTTGATCAAACCGCCGCGCGCGGTGTTGACCAGCAACACGCCGTTGCGGCATTGCGCCAACGTGGCGGCGTTGATCAATTCCTTGTTGGTGTCCGTCAGCGGGCAGTGCAACGACACCGCATCCGCTTCGGCCCAAAGGCGAGGCAGCTCAACAGATTCTATCCACGGCGGAACATTGTTGGCGTAGGGGTCATGGCCGATCACTCGCATGTCCATGGCGTGCGCAATGGTTGCCACCCGCAGGCCGATGGCGCCCAGCCCGATGAGGCCCAGGCAACGTCCCGCGAGTTCGATGCTTTTGTGCGTGGCCTTGTCCCAATGGCCGGCGTGCATGCGCGCATCCAACGGCACGACAGACTTGGCGCAGGCCAATAGCAGTGCAATCGCATGTTCTGCCACCGCCGCCGCATTGGCGCCGCTAGCGGCTTTCACTGCGATGCCGCGAGTCTGCGCGGCATCGCTATCGATGGTGTCGATGCCGCTGCCGTGTTTGGAAATCACCCGCAGCGACCGGGCTGCGTTGATGACAGCAGCGCTGACCCTGCCGTACCGCACGATCAACGCCACGGGATCATGTACGCGCACCAGGGCCAGCAGGTCATCCTCGGTTGGCCTGGCGCCTGCAAAGACCAGGTGATAGTGCTGCAACATGCGTACGGCTTCGTCTGCGAGGTCGGCGCCGGTCACGAGTACAACGGGTTTGGCTGCAAGATTCATAGCGCTTCTCCTGCTTGCAGCACGCCTGCCGCACGCAGCGCATCGGCCAGCCAGGGCGCGCCCAGTTTGCCCGCTTTGATTTCTGCGATGCGGCGGGCTTCGGCATCCACTTTTTGCTGGGCCAGCGCAAGGACCTCTTCAACATTTTCACGTGGCACCACCACGACTCCGTCGGCGTCGCCCACCACCAGATCGCCCGGGTTCACCGTGACGCCCGCCAGCGATACCGGCCAGTTGACGCGGCCGGGCAAGCCCTTGGTCGGCCCATTGGGATTGGTGCCTACCGAGAAAACGGGAAAGCCGCTTTCGATGATTTCCAGCGAGTCGCGCACGGCGGCGTCGACGACAAAGCCAGCCAATCCGCTCGCTTGCGCCTGCGTCGTCATGATGGTGCCGCAGAGCGCTGCCGTGCGGTCGCCTTTGCCTTCGACGACGATGACGTCGCCCGGTTGGGCCAACGCCAAGGCGGCATGAAACATCAGGTTGTCGCCAGGGCGCAGTTCCACCGTAAAGGCGGGGCCGGCCACTTTCATGCCGGGTGACAGCGGGGCAATACGGCCGCCCAGCGCGCCGCGGCGGCCGCCGACGTCGGCCAGGATAGCGGCCTGAAACTGACTGGCCGCTTTGACCTGTTCGGGGCTGACGCGTTGAATGTCGCGGCGGATGGCGGGCAAGGATTTTTCACTCATGGTGACGTTCCGGAAGATAGGTAAGAAAAGGGGGCTGAGTTCAGTCGATCTTTGCGCCCGACTGCTTCACGATGCCGGCCCACAACGCGTGGTCTTTGGTCAGGCGTTCGGTGAATTCCTGCGGTGTGCCACCCAGAACCTCGCCACCTTCAGTGCGGATTTTTTCCTGATATTCGGGGCTGGCCATAGCTTTGTTGGCCGCGACATTCAAGGCCTGGATGATGGCAGGCGGCGTGCCTGCGGGCGCCATCAATCCAAACCAGGTATTGGCGTCAAAGCCCGCATAACCCGCTTCGCTGACGGTGGGCACTTCGGGCAATTCGGCGACCCGTTTGCCGGAGGTCACGGCCAGCGCGCGCAGCTTGCCGGTGCGGATCTGGCCCAATGCAGTGGGAATCGATGCCATGAACAAGTGCACCTGCCCGCCGAACAAATCGTTGAACGCCTGATTGGAGCCCTTGTAGGGAATATGTTGCAGCTTGATGCCGGCAGCCTGTTGCAGCAGTTCGGCCGTCAGGTGCGCAACGGTGCCGTTGCCGGGGGATGCAAAGTTCAGCTCGCCGGGGTGCGCCTTGGCTTGTTTGACGACGTCATCGAGCGATTGGTAAGGCGAGTTTGATGCCACGACCAGCACTAGCGGAGCGGTCGCGACGAGCGCAACAGGCGCGAGATCCTTGGATGGGTTGTACGAAAGCTTGGAGTACAGCGAAGGATTGATCGCCAGGTTGCTGGTCTGACCCAACACCAGCGTGTAGCCGTCCGGCGCGGATTTCACGGCGGTCTCCACCCCCAGGTTGCCGCCTGCGCCCGGCCGGTTTTCGGCTACCAGGTTCCAACCGGACGTCTTGTTCAACGCCACGCCCAGCTCGCGGGCAATGATGTCGGTGCCGCCTCCGGGCGGGAACGGAACGATCAGGCGAATGGGGCGGTCGGGAAAGGTCTGTGCCAGTGCGCTGGCGCCAACTATCAGGCCAGCCGCAAGGAATGCGGCGCGTGCAAGCAGTTTCATTCTTGTCTCCAATCTTATGGGTGTTCTTGATTTGCCGGTCCGGCTGGTGCGGATCTTGGTGGCGGGGTCCACTATAGGAAGCCGTTTCACTGCATACAATGTCGTTTCGTCTGATGAAATGCAGACCGGCTAATGAAACGGGGGCAGCCCATGAAAAAGCAGACTGAATCCACGTCCGAATCGACTGAAACCCGGGAGTCCGGCGGCGTGATTGCCGTCGCGCGGGCAATGCGTTTACTGGAGGCGTTTCAGGTGGACGATGCGTTTGTGTCGCTGGCGGAACTGAGCCGGCGCGCGGGCATGCACAAGACGACAACGCTGCGCATCGCGCGCACCTTGGCCGAAGCCCGCTATCTGGTGCAAAGGTTTGAGGATGGCGCTTGGCGTCTGGGCCCGGCCACGGGGTGGCTCGGCGCGCGTTATCAGGCCTCGTTCGACATCAACAATGAAATCGAACCGACCTTGCTTGCGCTGACGCGAGAGACCGGCGAGAGCACATCATTCTTTGTCCGCGAAGGTGACGTCCGAACCTGTCTGGCGCGGGTGGAAGGCCCAAAGGCCATCCGTCATCACATCCGGGTGGGCGAAGTGCTGCCGCTGGAAAAGGGGTCTCCCGGGCGCGTTCTGCTGGCGTTTTCAGGCGAAGCGGGCGAACCCTACGAGACCATTCGCCGCGATGGTTTTTATATTTCGATTGGCGAGCGCGAGCCCGAGATCGCCAGTGTGTCGGCGCCCGTCTTTGGCACGAACTGGCGCCTTTTGGGCGTGTTGAGCGTGTCCGGACCCGCTGGCCGGCTATCGCAAGCCAAGCTGCGGGCCTATGCCAAACTCGTCAACCAGAAAGCCAGCCAGTTGTCGTATGCGCTAAGCGGCGGCGCGCAGCGCCATGCGCCCATGCGGACGCAATGGCACCCTACGCTTTGAAAGCCGCAATGGCTTCCGCGGATTTTCCAAGCACATCGCGCAGCACCTCTTCAGTGTGCTCGCCCAATAGGGGCGGCGCACGCCGGTAGACCACGGGCGACGCCGAGAAGCGCAGCGGACTGGCTGTCACGGGCGCCAGACCGCCTGATGGGTGCGGCAAGTCGCGCCGCAGCTGCCTGGCTTGTGACTGCGGATGCGCGAACGCCTGAGCAATGTTGTTGATGGGGCCGCAAGGCACGCCCACGGCTTCAAGCTTGGCGATCCAGTCATCGCGTTTGCCGGCTTGCATGATTTCGGTCAGGATGCCGATCAGCAATTCACGGTTCGTGACGCGCAAGCGGTTGGTGGCAAAGCGCGGGTCATCGCCCAGCTCCGGCACGCCGATGGCGCGGCAGTAAGCGCGGTACTGGGATTCATTGCCGGTGGCGACGATCAGATGGCCGTCGCTGGCGGCGAACACTTGGTAGGGCACCACGTTTTGATGCGCATTGCCGGCACGCGTGGGCGCCACGCCCGAGTTGAAATAATTGGAGTTCTGGTTGGCCAGCAGCGCCACGTGGCTATCCAGCAGGGCGATATCCAGATGTTGCCCCAGGCCGCTGCGATGGCGCTCTTGCAGCGCCGCCAGCACGGCAACCGTGGCGTACATGCCCGTGACGATATCGGTAACCGCCACGCCCGCTTTTTGAGGGCCGCCGCCAGGCAGATCGTCGCGTTCGCCGGTGATGCTCATCAGGCCGCCCATGCCTTGAATCATGAAGTCATAGCCGGGGTGTTTCGCGAACGGACCATCCTGCCCGAAGCCGGTAACCGAACAATAAATCAGCCGAGGATTGATGGCTCGCAGGCTGTCGTAGTCCAGCCCGTATTGGGCCAGTCCGCCAACTTTGAAGTTCTCAACCAGAATGTCGCTCACGGCCGCGAGTTCACGAATCAGCGCCGCGCCTTCCGTCGAGGCCATATCGGCTTCGACCGAACGCTTGTTGCGATTGGCGCTGAGATAGTAGGCGGACTCGTTGGTGTCCTGGCCGTTTCCATCCTTGAGAAACGGCGGACCCCAGGCACGCGTGTCGTCGCCCACGCGCGGCCGTTCGATCTTGATGACATCGGCGCCCAGGTCGGCCAGGTTCTGCGTGCACCAGGGGCCAGCCAGAATGCGCGACAGATCCAGCACGCGGATGCCCTCAAGAGGAGGCGGCCGCGTCATGATTGCACCGTGGCGGTGCCGTGGCTCATGACCACGATGTTGCGTTCTTTGGCCCGTGCAATAAAGCGGATTTGGCCATCGGGCATACGCCACATGTCGCATTGCAACGTCTCGCCGGGATACACCGGCGCAGAGAATCGTGTGTTCAAGCTGGTCAGGCGCGACGCGTCGTAGCCGCAGAAACTCTTCACGATGGCATGCGCCGCCACGCCATACGAGCACAGCCCGTGCAGAATAGGGCGCGGATAACCCGCCTTGTGCGCGACGTCGGGGTCGGCGTGCAGCGGGTTGCGATCCGCGCTTAATCGGTACAACAGCGCGGCGCTGGCCGGCACGCGCAGTTCGCAGCGCAGTTGCGGCTCGCCGTTAGGTGCGGCAGGCAGCGCTTCGGGGCTGGCATCGCCTTGTCCGAAACCGCCGTCGCCCCGGCAAAACGTGCTTTGCTGCAACGTCGCCAGGCAGGCTCCGTCTTCATCATGCAATGTGCGTTCGGTGACGATGATGGCCCCTTTGTCCGCACCCTTGTCCACGACGTGCGTATTGCGGATTTTTCCGGTGACGACACCCGCTGTTGGCAACGGGGCGTGCACGGTCAGGCGTTGCTCGCCATGCACAACCTTCACCCAATCAATGCCTGCCGCCGGTTCCCGCACCCAGAAGCCGGGATAGCCAAGCACGACGCTCATGGTGGGAAACGATTGAAGGTCCTTTTCAAACACATAGCGCAATTGGCCGGCGTCTTCGGGGTCTTGTCCCAAGCCTATGCCCAGTGCGTACAGCATGGTGTCTTTTTGGTCGTAGCGCTGACGCACATCGTCAAAGCGCCAGTTCTTCACAGTGGCGTAGTCCAATGGCATGGCGGTCTCAGATGGGGTCCCAGTCGATCACGTCGGGCGAGCGTTCCAGCGCATAGAAGTGCTTGCGCATGGCGGGCACGGCAATCTCGGCGATGCGTTCGGGCGTCCAGCCTTCGCTGTGATGCACGGTGCGCAGCGGGCGCGGCTGGCTCATCAGCATGATCTCGTTGGCGCGCACCGCGAAGATCTGCGCGGTGATTTCGCTGGCGGCATCGCTGGCCAGATAGACCGCCATCGGCGCGACCTTGCCGGCTTCCATCTTCTTCAGCTTTTCTACGCGGGCGCGCTCTTCGTCTGTTTCTGCCGGGATGGAACTGGTCATGCGGCTCCAGGCAAACGGCGCGATGCAGTTGGACCGCACGTTATAACGCGCCATGTCCAGCGCAATGGACTTGGACAGGGCCACGATGCCAAGCTTGGCCGCTGCGTAGTTGGCCTGCCCGAAGTTGCCGATGAGACCCGAGGTTGATGTCATGTGCACGAAGGCGCCGGACTCCTGCTCGCGGAAATAGGGCGCTGCGGCGCGGCTCATGAAGAACGAACCGTTCAGATGCACGTCGATCACCTGACGCCATTCTTCTTCGCTCATTTTGTGAAAGACGCGATCACGCAAATTGCCGGCGTTGTTGATGACGGCATCAATGCGGCCAAACGCAGCAATCGCCGTTTCCACCACGCGGCTGGCGCTGTCGTAGGCCGCCACGCTGTCCGTGTTGGCAACGGCCAATCCGCCAGCGGAAACGATTTCTTGCACGACAGCTTGCGCCGGGCCTTCAGCACCGCCTTCGCCGGTCAGCGATACGCCGATATCGTTCACGACCACCTTGGCGCCAGCCTGCGCCATGGCCAGCGCAATGCTGCGGCCGATACCGCCGCCCGCGCCCGTGACGATCACTACCTTTCCGGAAACGATGCCGCTCATTGCTTTGACTCCTGTGCCGAGGCGCGCGCGCCGCGTATGAAAAACAGTTCCGCATCAACCAGTATGGTTTGCGGGGATGCACCATGGTAGATTCGACTCGGCATTCGAAGAATTCAAAATTAGAAATGCCCCCCTTCTGCGTGGTGGAACATGAGACATGATTTGACTGACCTGCGTTTATTCGTAAACGTGGGTGAAACCCTCAATTTGACCCGTGCTGCCGAGCGCACTTTCTTGTCCTTGCCTGCGGCCAGCGCCCGGGTGAAGAACATGGAAGAAGCCTTCAAGGCGCGCTTGCTGATACGGCTGGCGACAGGTGTTGCGCTGACTCCGGCGGGCGAGGTTCTGCTGAAACATGCCAATGCAGTTTTCCGGCAGCTGGAGTGCTTGAATGCTGATCTTCAGCCCTATGCCAGTGGTTTGAAGGGGCGCTTGAGATTGCTGGCCAACACAACGGCCACCAACTCGTTCCTGGCCGATGCGCTGTCCACGTTCCTGGCGGAAAACCCTGATGTGGACGTGGAACTCGAAGAGAAAATCTCGGGCGATATCGTGATCGCGATTCGCGCAGGCGCCGGAGATCTCGGCCTGGTGGCGGGCAATATCGATGTCGAAGGATTGGACGTCACGCCGCTGTTTCGCGATGAACTCACCGTGGTGACCGCACTGGATCATCCCTTGGCAGCATCTGCATCCGCGCATTTCGTGGATTTGGTGGATGCCTATCAGTTCGTTGGCATTCATCCCAATAGCGCAATTCAGACTTTTCTTGAAGACATTGCCAGCGGTTTGGGTAAGCGTATCTGCCAGCGAGTCCACGTAGGCAGCTTTGAAGCCGTGTGCCGCATGGTGGAAGCGGGCGCGGGCATTGCTGTCGTGCCACGCGCTTGCGCGGCGCGCTATAGCCGGCCCAATGCGCTGCATGTGCTGAAACTGGAAGACTCGTGGGCGCTGCGCGATCGTTTGCTTTGCCGTCAGCGGGGCCGCGATTTGCCCAGTTTTGCCGAGTGCTTCATCGAACACGTGCAGCGCGCAGCGCGCGGACAGTGACGCAGCGGCAGGAAAAAACTGTCCGGTCAGCGAACTTGGCGCGGGCACGAAGAGGGGCTTTTGAAAATGTGTAGCGGCGAATCCGGCGGCACGGCAAATAATAAAAAAAAGCGGCAGGTAGAAGTTCTGAAAGCTTGACCGCGAATAACACCAAGATTCAGGAGACTGCCGTGATTGATCCTCAACGCCGCCGCGTTATTGCGGGGCTGGGCGCTGCCTGCGCCACTGCCGTATTGCCCTCGTTGTTGCCTTCCGTTGCCCGGGCCGCCACATGGCCCGGCCACGCCGTAACCTTCATCGTGCCGTTTCCGGCTGGCGGGCCGGTAGATACCACTGCGCGATTCACGACACAACCTTTGGGCCATCTATGGTCGGTGCCCACCGTCGTGGACAACCGGTCGGGCGCAGGCGGCATCGTGGGCGCGCAGTTCGCCGCGAAAGCCGAGCCCGATGGCTACAACTTCTTCTTTGCCTCCATCCATCACGCAGTGCTGCCCAGCCTGCGCGACAACCTGACCTACGACATCAGCCGCGATTTCGTGCCGGTGGGCATGGCGGCAGTGTTCCCTATCGTGCTGGTGGTCAATCCATCGCTACCCGTGAACTCGGTCGGCGAACTCATCGCGTACGCGAAGGCAAACCCGGGCAAGCTGTCGTTTGGTTCGTCAGGCACCGGTGGCGGCACGCATCTGGCTGGCGAGCTTTTCAACGCGATGGCCGGCGTAAAGATCCAGCACATTCCTTATCGAGGCAGTGCGCCTGCGATGCAGGATTTGCTGGGCGGGCAGGTTCAAGTCATGTTTGCAGATGGCCCGTCTGCCGTGCCGCACCTGAAGTCCGGCAAGGTGCGCGCGCTGGGCGTGGGCAACCCGGCAAGATCCGGCATGCTGCCTGATGTTCCAACCATTGCGGAGTCCGGCGTGCCGGGTTACGAGGCGTATTCGTGGAGCGGCTTGATGGCTCCGAAGGGCACGCCAGCGGCGATCGTCAGCCGCATGAATGCGGACCTGGTGAAGGTGCTGTCAGATCCGGCGACGGCCAAGGGTTTGCTTGCGGCGGGCGCGGAACCCAAGCCAGGGACCGCAGAAGAATTCGGCGCATTCGTGCAGGCGGAAATCGAGAAGTGGCGCGGTGTGATCAAGAAGGCGGATATCAAATTGGAGTGACGGCGAAAGCGTCGATGGGAGGTCTGCGCGGGTCAACCCGCGCAGCCTGCCCGCCGCCGCAATCAACGTATCCCGCTCCTTATCGCAGCACGCTTTCCCGAGCGCGGAAATATTCGGATTCCAGCTGCGCTACCAAGGTCTCTATATCCAGTATCTCTTGCGTCGCGCCAACGCCTTGGCCCGCGCTCCAGACATCTTTCCACGCCTTCGGCCTGGAATTCTTATCCATATTCGGCGCTGGCGCCTCGCCGTTCTTCGCAAGCGCCACCGGGTCCAGGCCGGCCGAGACCACGCTTGCAGACAGATAGTTTGCAGGTACGCCCGAGAAATACGGCGTGTAGACCACATCCGCGGCCTGTGCCTGCAACACCATCTCGCGGTATGCGTCGCCTGCCAGCGACTCCTGGGTAGCAATGAAGCGGGTGCCCATGTAGGCGAAGTCGCAGCCAAGAACCTGGGCGGCCAGAATGTCTTTGCCGTGGCTGATACAGCCCGACAGCGCTAGCGGGCCGTCATAGAACGCGCGGATTTCGTTGACCAGTGCGATCGGGTTGATCTGGCCGGCATGGCCGCCTGCGCCTGCTGCAACCAGAATCAAACCATCTACGCCGGCTTCCAGGGCGCGCTTGGCATGCCGCACGTTTGTCACGTCGTGATAGACCTGGCCGCCATAGGGATGTACGGCTTTCACGACGGCTTCGGGCGCGTGCAGCGACGTGATGATCAGCGGCACGCGGCGCTCGGCGCAGATGGCCAGGTCGCCTTCCCAGCGGGGATTGCTGGGATGAATGATCAGGTTGACGCCGTAGGGCGCCACTGTCGCTTTGGGGTCGGCCTGGCGTTTCGCTGCCAGGCCTTCTTCAATGCGGGTGATCCAGTCGTTCAACTGTTCTTGCGGGCGTGCATTCAATGAAGGGAATGTTCCGATGATCCCCGCTGCGCATTGCGCAACCACCAGTTCCGGGCCAGAGACCAGGAACATCGGTGCACCGATGATGGGAAGGCGGGTTTGAGCATGCAGCGCTAGCGGGGGATTCATCGTGTAACTCCGGTAGTTTTCAGTTGGCCTGGATATTGGCGCTTTGAATGACGTCCGACCACAAAGCGTATTCGCGGTCGATACGGGATTGCAGGGCGGTGGAGTCGCCCGTATTAATGGTGTAGCCGCCATCCGCCATGGCTTGGCGGAAGGCGGGGTCTTTGGTGACCTCGCCCAGGGCTCGGGTCAAACGGCTGGAGACAGCATCAGGCAGCTTCTTTGGCCCCACCAGCGCGTACCAGCCGACAACTTCGTAGTCCTTCATGCCGGCTTCCATCATGGTCGGCACATCCGGCAGTTCCGGGTTTCGTGTCTTGGATGTCACCGCCAGCGCGCGCGCCTTGCCGCTCTTGATGAACGGGATGGCGGTGCTGGTGATGTCGAACATGAATGTCACTTTGCCGCTGATGACGTCCATCATGGCGGGTGAGTTGCCGCGGTAGGGAACGTGCAGCATTGATGCGTCAGCCTGCTTCTTCAGCAATTCGGCCGACAAGTGGTTGGATGCGCCAATGCCGGCGGACCCGAACGACACCGCGTCGGGCCGCGCGCGCGCATAACTGACGAGTTCGCCAACGTTTTTGGCGGGGATCTGCGGGCCGATCACCAGCACGTTGGCATAGTCCACGACCAGACCGATCAGCGAGAAGTCCTTGCGCGGGTCGAACAGCGTGCTGCGTTGAACCAGCGGCGACATGGTCAGTGTGGGGCTGGCGGCAAAACCAAGAACGTAGCCATCGGGCGCGGCCTTGACGGTGGCGTCGGAGGCGATCATGCCGCTGGCGCCAGCGCGATTTTCGACAACAACGGTCTGGCCCAGTTTGTCGCCCAGATACTTGGCGAATACGCGGGCCGTCGTGTCCACAGGGCCGCCTGGGGCGTAACCCACCAGCAGACGAATGGGGCGTTCAGGGTAGGCTTCCGCCCAGGCGCTTTGCGCAGTGGCTATTGCTGCCACGGCGGATGCCGCGGCGAACAGATTTTTGATGTTCACGCTCAAGTCTCCTTGTGTATAAGAGGCGGGTCGTGGAGCGGAACCGAAGGCCCGCGCCTACGCCAGCCTTTCTTTCAGCGGTTGCTTCAGGATTTTTCCGCTGACGGTGGTGGGAATCGTCTCAATGGGAATGATCTGGGCTGGCCGCTTGTAGGGCGCCAGTTGCGCCCGCAAATGCAGCATCAGCAGGTGGGTATCAATCGTGGCCCCGGGCAGCGGCTCGACGAAGGCGATGACCTCTTCGTTCTGGTCCGGGGTGTTGCGCCCGACCACGGCAGACAGGCGCACGCCGGGAAAGGCATTGATGACAGATTCGACTTCAATCGGATAGACGTTGAAGCCTGAACGAATGATCAGATCTTTGGACCGGCCCGCGATGAACAGCGCGCCGCTTTGATCTACAAAGCCGATATCGCCAGTATTGAGCCAGCCCCCAGGCAGGATTGCTTGAGCGGTCTGTTCAGGACTGCGGTAGTAACCCAGCATGACGCCAGGGCCGCGGATCAGGATGTCTCCGCGTTCGCCTGGCGTGGGTGCGCCGTTGTCAGGACTGCCGATGCGAAACTCCACGCCGTCCACCGCATACCCAGCGGAACAATCGTCGCGGGGCGCGTCGATATCCGTGATGAACATGGACCCCGCATATTCCGTGATGCCATAGCCATGGTGCATCGGCACGCCAAAGTAGCGCTCGGCATCGCGCTTGAGTGTGGGGTCCAGTGCCGCCCCGCCCGTGTACACGTAGCGCAGCGCGGGCGCGGCGAGGCTTGCGCGCGGCGGCGCCACGGCCATCATGCGGCTGAACATGGTGGGCACGCCCTGCAAGATGCTGACGCCGGGATGCGCCAGGGCCTTGAAGGCGTCCTCTGCGTCAAACCGGCTGCGCAGCACGAGACTGGCGCCCGCATACACCGTTGCCATCAACACCGTAGCGATGCCGAAGATGTGGGACATGGGCAAGGCGGCGTAGCCGATATCGTGCGGCGTCAGGCGCCGGGACGCGGCAGAGACTCGCGCAAAATGCAGCAGCCCCCGGTGCGGCACCAGCACGCCCTTGGGCGCGCCCGTCGTGCCGGATGTGTAGATCACCGTAGCGACTTCAGCGGCGTGGCTGCCGGTGTCGGCTTGCGTGGGGCGCTCTGCCCGCGCTGCTTGCACGCCAGGGCCCCAGACGGCGGGGTCCGCGTCCAGGGCGCCAGCTGCGTCAGCATGCGTGGCCGCCGCCGGCGAGATGCCTGTGGTGTACAGCAGCAGTTCAGGCTGCGCGTGCTGGCGGATGTTGTCTACCTCGCGCTCCGACAGGCGCGCGTTGACGCCGACCAGCCATGCGCCCGCCATGCTGCATCCGAACAAGGCCGCGATCATCGCCGCACAGTTTTCACCCGCCATCATGACGCGGTGGCCAGGCTGTATGCCCTGGTCACCCAGCCAGCCCGCCACGGCCTGCACGCGCTGCCACAGTTGCGCGTAGGTCAGGATGCCTCCGCCTTCTTCGTACAGACAGATAGCGTTAGGTTGGCGCTGCGCTTGCAACGCCAGAACTTCGTGGATGCGGGTGATGGGGGCTGCGTGCGACATCGGTGTTGCCATGCGGTTCAAAGAGTGGCCTGGGTTCCCAGGATTGCGGTCGATTGGCTGGACAGCGTTCCGCCGTTGCCATGCACCAATGCCAATTGCGCGCCGGAGACCTGCCGTGCTTCGCATTCGCCGCGCAATTGCCGGACAGCTTCGATCATGATGAAGACGCCATACATGCCGGGATGCACACAGCACAGACCGCCGCCATTGGTGTTGACCGGCAGCCTGCCGCCAGGGGCGATGCCGCCGTTCGCGATGAAGTCCTTGCTTTCGCCTTTGCCGCAAAAGCCCAGGTCTTCCAGGAACAGCAGGGTATTGATCGTGAAGGCGTCGTAGAGCTCGACCACGTCAATGTCCTCTGGCTTCAGACCCGCCATTTCAAAGGCGCGCTTGCCGGATTCGGCGGCTGCCGTCACGGTCAGGTCTTCCATGGACGATATTTGCCGGTTCCATACCGCAGTGGCGTTGCCCAGCACGTAAACGGGCGGACGCGGCAGATCGCGCGCACGATCGGCGCGCACCAGCACATAGGCGCCCGCGCCGTCAGTGACCAGGCAGCAGTCGCGCACGCTTAAAGGGTCAGACACCATGCGGGCCGACAAAATCTGGTCCAGCGTGGCGGGGTCGCGCAGTTGAGCCTCGGGGTTCAACTGAGCCCATTGGTTGGCGGCCAGCGCAACTTGCGCCAGATGTTCGCGGCGCGTGCCGTACTGATGCATGTGCCGGGCCGCCGCTAACGCATAAGACGACAAAGGGCTTAACGGGTCGTAAGGCGTTTCATACGGTTGAGGATCGAACTGCTTGCGCACCCGGCCGACTTCTGCGCGGCTTAACGTGGACGTGCGCTGCGTGCTGCCATAGCAAACCAGCACGGCATTGCACTGACCCGATGCCAAGGCGTGCAGCGCGGGCATCAAGTGCGCCACGAAGCTTGAGCCGCCCAGCATCGTGCTGTCGATGAAGGTGGGGCGAATGCCCAGATGTTCGATCACCGGCATCGCCCACATGGGCGCGGCGACGCTGGCCGTGCAGATGCCGTCGATGTCGCGCATGGTGAGACCGGCATCGGCCACGGCGCGCTGCGCCGCCTGCACCAGTATTTCCATTTCCGTAAAGCCCGCGGCCTGTCCCAAACCGGCATGCCCCACGCCCGCCACCGCGACCGCGCCGCGCAAATCATTCAGCGTCATGGCGCCTCCTTGTTGGGAACGAAGACCACGAGGCCTTGGCCATTTTGTTGTGTTACTTGGGCGCGCACGGCCATGCCGATGCGTACATCGGCGGCCGCAATGCCTTCCACGCGGCTCATGAGCCTGACGCCTTCTTGCAGGTCGATCAGTGCCACGTTGTAGTCGCCGCCTGCCTCGGGCTTGCGGCGCACGACGGTGGTGGAATAGACGGTGCCGCGCCCGTCGGGTGTCGTCCAGCCGAGTTTGTCAGCGCCGCAATGCGGGCAGATCATGCGGGGATAGAACACGGCGCGGTCACAGCCTGTGCAGTGCTGGATAAGAAAGCGGCCCTCGTCGAGCGCCTGGCGGTATTGCGCCTCGACGCCCTGCGGCACGCTTTCCTTGTGATCGGAAACAGTCATGGTGCGATGGGATTCCAGTGGATGACGGATGCTAGTGTCGGCACTGGCGCTGGCTTCGGCCATTCTTCATTGCTGAAGCTGGCCTTTTGCGGACCCGTAGTGGTCTTCTTCGCCCTACATCCTGCGCGAAGCCAGTCTTCGGAATAGGCAGATTGTCCGGCGATCGGCGCCGTGGCTAGATACCGGTCAAAGGAGGTAGACCATGAACCTGACCTGGACGCCAGAAGAGCGCCAATTCCGCGACGAGGTGCGCGCATTCGCCACCGCCAAGCTGCCGGCCGATATCCGCAATAAGGTATTGCAGCATCAGCGCTTGGAACGGGACGACTACGTGCGCTGGCACAACATCCTGGCTGATCAAGGCTGGGGCGCGCCCAACTGGCCGGTGGAACATGGCGGAACCGGCTGGAACGCGTTGCAGCGGCTGATCTTCGAGGTCGAGTGCTTCAAGGCGGGCGCGCCGCGTCTGCTTCCTTTTGGTCTGTCGATGATCGGACCGGTGCTGATGAAGTACGCCAGCGCCGAACAACAGGCGCGGCTGCTGCCCCGCATTCCACGAGTGGAAGACTGGTGGTGCCAGGGCTACTCCGAACCCGGCTCCGGATCGGATCTGGCGTCGCTCAAGACTCGCGCGGAACGCGATGGCGATGACTACGTCGTCAATGGCCAGAAGACCTGGACCACGCTGGCGCAGTACGCCGACTGGATGTTCTGCCTGGTGCGCACGGACCCCGATGCGCGCGCGCAGCGCGGCATCTCGATGCTGCTGCTGGATATGCGCTCGCCGGGCGTCACGGTACGCCCCATCCGTACGCTGGACGGCGGCCATGACGTGAACGAGGTCTGGCTGGAAAACGTGCGCGTGCCGGCGGCCAATCTGGTGGGCGAAGAGAATCAGGGCTGGACCTACGCAAAGTATCTGCTGGGCCATGAACGCACCGGTATCGCCGGGCTGGGCCATTGCCACCGCGAACTGGGCATCTTGAAAGACATGGCGTCGCGTGCGGTGTCGCATGGCAAACCCTTGCTGTCGGATAGCCGTTTTTGCGACCGCATCTCGCGGATCGAAGTCGACATCATGGCGCTTGAAATGCTGCTGTTGCGCGTGGCGTCCAGCAACGACGGCACACCTGGTCCCGAGGCCTCGGTGCTGAAGATTCGCGGGTCCGAGATCCAGCAAGATCTGGCCATGCTGCAAATGGAGATTGCAGGTCCGGATGCCTGGCCCTACGACCCGGATTGGCTGGAGGCGGACGCCGGTTTTCACGGGCCGGGGCCCGAGATGGCGGCGGCGTCTGGCGCAGGCTATGCCGACATGCGCAAGACCTCGATCTACGGCGGCACGACCGAAGTGCAGAAGGGCATCATCGCCCGCCTGGTGTTGGGTCTGTAGGCAGGCTTCACGCGCAATCTGTAAGGAATACGCATGGATTTCATCTATACCGAAGAACAGCGCATGCTGGCCGACAGCCTGCGGCGTCTGGTCGACCAGTCTTGGACGTATGCCCAGCGGCGTGCCCGTCAGGCCACCGGCAAGCTGGACGCCAAGGCTTGGGGCGCATTGGCCGAGCTGGGGGTGCTGGGCCTGACCATCTCACAGGATTTCGGCGGATTTGGCGAAGTGCCCGCCAGCTTGTTGCCCGTGCATGTTGAGCTGGGGCGCGGCTTGGTCTCCGAGCCGGTGATCCCTAGCGCGGTCATGGGCGCAGCGTTGATTGATGCTTGTGACGACGCGGCGCGCGGACGTTGGTTGCCAGACATTGCATCCGGTGAATCCATCGTCAGCGTGGCCTACCAAGAACCTGGCCGCCGCTACGACACGGCCCCCCAGGATTGCAGAGCCGCCAAGACCGCCGAAGGCTGGCGGCTGAATGGGGCGAAACATCTGGTCTGGCACGGCGCTGCCGCTACGACGTGGCTGGTCAGCGCACGTGGTCCGGACGGGCAGACGTTGTTGCTGGCCGTACCAGCGGGAACGGCGGGCGTCGACGTCACCGACACCCCCACGCTGGATGGCGCGCGTTGCGCCCGGCTGGATCTGGATGGCGTCACGCTGCCTGCCGATGCCTTGCTGGCGGAAGGCGGCGTGGCAGACCATGCACTGGAACAAGCCTTGCGCTGGGGGACGGCAGCGCTGTGCTCGCATGCGGCAGGCGCGATGGAACGGCTGCTGGAAATCACGGTTGAATACCTGAAAACCCGTAAACAGTTCGGCCAGCCGTTGGCGTCGTTCCAGGCTTTGCAGCATCGTCTGGCCGAGATGCTGGTGGCAAAGGAATTGGCGCTGTCGATGGCGTATGTGGCGGTGGCGGCCTTGACGGAAACGGATGCCGTGCAGGCCCGCCGCATGATCGCGTCCGCCAAGCTGGAAGCTGCACGCGCCGGCCGCCAGGTAGCGCAGTTGGCTGTGCAACTGCACGGCGGCATGGGCATGACGGATGAATTGGACGTGGGGGATTACTTCAAGCGCTTGACCATCGTGGATCAGTTGCTGGGCGACACGGCCGAGCAACTGGCCGTATTGCAGGAGCTGTCATGAATGCCACGCTGACTCCCTCTGCCAACGGCGTTGCCAGCAGCGCTGATTACACGCAGATCCGTTTCACGCTGGAAAACGGCGTAGGCGTCATCACGCTGAACCGGCCTGAACGACTGAACAGTTTTACCGAGGTGATGCACGCCGAGCTGGCGCGCGCGCTGGATGCCATGGAGGCAGATGCGGGGCTGCGAGGCTTGGTCATCACTGGCGCCGGGCGCGGTTTTTGCGCAGGGCAGGACTTAAGCGAACGCAAACCCGCCACGGATGGATCGCGCCGCGACCTGAGCTTGATTCTAGAGAAATGCTATCGGCCCTTGATCAATCGTCTACGGGCCTTGCCCGTGCCAGTCGTGTGTGTGATGAATGGCGTGGCGGCAGGCGCGGGCGCCAGTCTGGTGCTGGCCTGCGATGTGGTGTTTGCGGTGGAGTCCGCAAAATTCTTGCAGGCCTTCAGCAAGATCGGCCTGTTGCCGGACGCGGGCGGGACGTGGTTTTTGCCCAGGCTGGTCGGATCGGCCCGGGCAATGGGGGCTGCGTTGTTCGGAGAACCTCTCAGCGCCGCGCAGGCGGAAGCCTGGGGACTGATCTGGCGCGCGGTGCCGGACGCCGCCCTGGCGGATACGCTGGCGTCGGTCCAGGCCACCCTGGCGGCAGGCCCCACGCGGGCTTATGCCGCGACCAAGGCGGCGCTGCATGCGTCCAGCGGCAATACGCTGGCGCAGCAATTCGATCTGGAATGCCAGTTACAGCGAGAGCTGGGCTACACCGACGATTACCTGGAAGGCATGCGGGCGTTTGCGGAAAAACGCCCGCCCGCATTTACCGGCACATGACGGATGGGTATCAAGGCGCCCGAGGCACCTGGATCTGTTCGATGAGTTCACGGGCGCAACCTGGCAGGGCGTCGATATCGCGCACCAGCAGTTTGCGTTCGCGCACCACCCAGGGCTCGTCCAGTTCGACCACGCGCAGCTTGTTGGCGTCCGAGCCATACCGGCGGGCGGCGGAGTCGGGAATGACGCCGATGCCGACGCCCGCCTGCACCATGCGGCAGATGGAGTCGAAGCTGTACAGCTGGATACGCTGGGGCAAGCGTTGGCCCCCGCGTTCCAGCTGGTCGCGCAAGAAAGCGACCAGTGTCGATCCTTCATGCATGGTGATGAACGGATAGCGCACGGCGTCCACCAGCTTGACCTTGTCCTGGTCTTGCAGGGGATGGCCGTTCGGCACCACCAGCACCAGCCGGTCGGTGCTGAAGTGGATGGTCTGCAGGTCGGGCGCGTCGACCGGGCCGGCCACGATGCCCAGGTCGGTGGTGCCGTCCAGGACGCCGCGCACGATATCGCGCGTCAGGCGTTCTTGCAGGTCCACCGTGACGCCGGGGTGCCCCGACAGGAACTGCGCCAGGATGTCCGGCATGAATTCGGTGACTGCCGTGGTGTTGGCAAAGATCCGGATGTGGCCCGCGTCGCCGTCGGCTTGCTCTTGGAAATCATGCTTCAGGTGATCTACCTGCCGCATGATGACCCGGGCGTGCTGCAGCAGCCGTTGGCCGGCGGGCGTGATTTCTACGCCCCGGCTGTCGCGGTAGAGCAGCCGGGAGTTGAGCTGGTTTTCAAGCGCCTTGATCCGCACGCTGACGGCAGCCAGGGACAGGTGGGCCCGTTTGGCCGCCTGCGTCAGGCTGGGGGATTCAGCGATATGGATGAACAGGCGTAGGTCGGCAAGGTCGAAGTGCATGGCCCCTATAGTACGGCGCGCAGCGCCGGGGGTGGGCGTGAGCAGTTGATTCAGGCACAGCAAACCCCGCCTTGAGCAAAAACGAATTCACAACGGGGACAGCTTGCGGGCATCCTTGCAACTGAGAAAACCCCACCAAAGGATATCGGCATGACTTCTACAGATCCGGCAGCATGGATCGGCAGCGGCGAACGCAAGGCGGACGCCATGGACCCCGGCCATGCCGCCCGCATCGCGGCCACGCTGGGGGGCGCCGCGCCTGCTCAGGGCGATGCCTTGCCGCCCTTATGGCAGTGGGCGTTCTTCATCAGCACGGTGGGGATGGACGGGTTGGGGACGGATGGCCACCCCTCGCGAGGCGGTTTTTTGCCGCCCGCTCAGGACCGCAACCGCATGTGGGCGGGCGGGCGGGTGGAATTCCGCCAGCCGCTCAAGGTAGGCGTGCCCGCCGAACGCGTGTCCTCCGTGATCGACGTCAAGGAGAAAACGGGGCGTACGGGGGCGTTGCTGTTCGTGACCGTACAGCATGAATACCGCCAAGCGGGCGAGATCGTCATCCACGAAGAACAGGACATCGTCTACCGCCAGCCCTCGCCTCCCAAGCTCACGGGCAGCGAACCTGCACCGCAGGCCGAGTGGCGAGACACCGTCGAACCGTCCCCTGTGCTGCTGTTCCGCTATTCCGCCGTGACCTTCAATGGCCACCGCATTCATTACGACCACCCCTACGTGACGGGCACCGAAGGTTATCCCGGTCTGGTGGTTCATGGCCCGCTGATCGCCACGGAAATGGTTGCCGCATTCACGCGCGCCCATCCCAAGGCGCGCCTGACGCACCTGTCTTATCGCGGACTGCGTCCGCTGGTCTCGCCCACGCCTTTCCAGGTGGCCGGCCGCTTGACCGAGCCGGGCGTCGCCCAGCTCTGGGCCGAGCAGGACGGCACGCTGGCCCATCAAGCTGAATTGAGGTTTACCCAATGAGCACGCAGGCATCCCGCCCGCTGGACGGCATTACCGTCGTCAGCCTGGAACACGCTATCGCCGCCCCTTTTTGCACTCGCCAGTTGGCGGACATGGGCGCGCGCGTCATCAAGATTGAACGCCCGGGCACGGGCGACTTTGCGCGGGGCTACGACGAGCGCGTGCGCGGCCTGTCTTCGCACTTCGTCTGGACCAACCGTTCCAAGGAAAGCCTGACCCTGGACCTGAAGCGCGATGAAGCCGGCGACATCATGGAACGCCTGCTGGAGTCCGCCGACGTGCTGGTGCAGAACCTGGCGCCAGGCGCCGCGGCACGCTTGGGCCTGTCGTTTGATGCCCTGCACGAAAAATATCCCCGTCTGATCGTCTGCGATATCTCGGGTTATGGCGAAGGCGGCCCCTACCAGGACAAGAAAGCCTACGACCTGCTGATTCAGAGCGAAAGCGGTTTTCTGTCTGTCTCCGGCACTAAGGATGACCCGGTCAAAGCCGGGTGTTCGATCGCGGATATTGCGGCGGGCATGTATGCCTATTCCGCGATCCTGAACGCCTTGCTGCTGCGCCAGCGTACCGGGCTGGGCAGCCGGCTGGACGTGTCCATGCTGGAAAGCATGGTCGAGTGGATGGGTTTCCCGATGTACTACGCGTTTGAAGGCGCCGCGCCTCCTGTGCGCGCGGGCGCCGCCCATGCGTCCATCTATCCCTATGGCCCGTTTCCCGTGGGGGACGGTTCAACCATCATGCTGGGCCTGCAAAACGAACGCGAATGGCGCGTGTTTTGCGCTCAGGTGCTGCGTCAGGCCGATTTGGCGGAAGACCCCCGCTTTATTTCAAACTCGCAGCGCACGGCCAATCGCGATGCGCTGCGCGATTTGATCGTGGCGGCGTTTGCCGGCCTGTCCATTGCGCAGGTCACAGAGCGGCTGGAAGACGCGCAGATCGCCAACGCCCGCGTGAACGATATGGCGGGCGTATGGGCGCATCCGCAGTTGCAGGCGCGCGGCCGTTGGAGCCAGGTGGACAGCCCCGCAGGCCAGATCCCCGCCTTGTTGCCCCCCGCCAGCAGTAACGCTTTTTCGCCACGCATGGCCGCCGTGCCTGCCGTAGGCCAGAATACTGACGCGGTGCTAGCATCATTGGGATACGCGCCGGATCAGGTGGCGCAATTCCATGTTTCGGAGGTCGTGTGACGCATCCCGTCGTTCGTAGCGCCCTGTTCGTGCCGGCCTCCAGGGCCGAGCGTATCCCCAAGGCCCTGGCTGCGGGGGCGGACACCGTCATCGTCGATCTGGAGGACGCGGTGGAGCATCTGGCCAAGGCGTCGGCCCGTGAATCGCTATGCGACTTTCTGGGAACGCATGGCGAGGCTCGTCTGTGGGTGCGTATCAACGATGCGTCTACGTCGTGGCACGACGATGATCTGAAAGCCTGCCGGGGCAAGCGCGGCGTCACCGGCATTCTGCTGCCCAAGGCTGAAAGCCTGGCGCAGGTTCGGCACGTGGCGCAGACCGGCCTGCCTGTCATCCCCATTTTGGAAACTGCTGCCGGGCTGCTCAATGCTGCCGAGATTGCCTCGACCCCGGGCGTTTCGCGTCTGGCCTTTGGCAGTCTGGATTATGGGCTGGACATGGGGCTGACACCCGATACCCCGGGCGCGGAAACCGTGCTGGATCATGCTCGCGTGCAAGTGTTGCTGCATACGCGGGCGGCAGGTCTGGCGCCCGCGCTGGACGGTGTTTTTCCCGGTGTGCACGATCAAGCTGGACTGGCTGCGGCCGCTGGCCGGGCGCAGCAGATGGGATTTGGCGGCATGCTCTGCATACATCCGACCCAGGTCGCCGTGATTCATGCGGCGTTCGTTCCGGCGCGGCAAGAGCTGGAATGGGCTAGGCGGGTCATTGCCGCCCATCGTGAAACCGCGGCAGGCACCTTCATGCTGGAAGGCAAAATGGTGGACGCGCCCGTCATTGCGCGTGCCCGGCTGGTATTGGCGCAAGCCGGCGAATCGGCAAACACACCCGATGCCTTGGTCAAAACACCCGGAAAGCCGGTGAACTCGTAAGATGGGTGCGGCGCGAGCCGCCGCCAAGGGCGCCACCCCAAATCGCGCCTGACCCATCAGGCAACGCCCGCAGCATCAGGCTTTCCCAAAAAATTCCGCCAGCGCTGACGGCCCGCAACCTTCCCCTTCGGCCGTCGCCCCAGTCCCCTCCCGTTCGCCTATCCTCTCGCTATTGCGACTCACCCAGACAGGCACTCACATGAGCGACGCGCTCTTCATCGGACATACCTACATCGACGTCACCATATTGGCTGACGAATGGCCTACGGGCGACGAGAAGAGCGTGGCGCGGGACTACGCCGTCTCGTTCGGCGGCAACGCTGTCACGGCGGCATTTGCGTGCGGGAAGTTGGGCACGCCGCCCGATCTGATCTGTTCGCTCGCCCCCGATTGGCTGGGCCATATGTACACGGACATGGCGGCAGCGCACGGTGTGACGCTGCATGCGCGCCACGTGCGCCGTTCATCCTTGTCCTTCATCATGCCCAACCATGGCAAACGCGCCATCGTGCGGGCGCGTGATGTGGACTACCTGAATGATTTTCCGCGCCTGGATGTCACCGGCTATCGCGCGTTGCATCTGGACGGCCATCAGCCCGACGCCGCTTTGCACTACGCGCGGGCCTGCCGTCAGGCGGGCGTACTGACGTCCTTGGACGGCGGCGGCGTGCGTGAAAACACCGATGAACTGCTGCGTTATATCGATGTGGCCGTGTGCGCGGAGCGCATGTGCGAACAGCTGGAACTGACGCCTGAAGGTTTGTTGGATCTGTTGAAAGCGCGAGGCTGCCGTATCGGCGCGGTCACGATGGGCGAGCGCGGCATGCTTTGGTATGACGAAACCGGGCGGGTCGATATCTTGCCGTCGCTGGACGTGCCGGGCAGCCGGATTGTGGATACTTCAGGCGCGGGCGACGTCTTCCACGGCGCCTATGTGTGGTCCTACCTGAATCGGCCGGAACAACCCTGGGTGGAACACTTCACCTTTGCGCGGGCGGCGTCCGCCCACAAGATCCAGCATCTGGGTAACGAAGCGGGTTTGCCGCAGGTGGAAGACGTGGAACGCGCAATGATGACGTTCGGGGTGAAGGGCGGGTGATGGGGCTGTGGCATAGAGGCTGATGGAGAAAACACATCGCGCTTAGCCACACATCCTGAAAGCGTTGCTACGAAACAATCCGCTCTATCGGCTGATCGTGAATCCCGGTGATCCAGTCATGCAGCCGCTTACCCTGCAAGACCATGCCGGATTCCAGATCCTGCAACGGCAGCAGCACGAAGGCGCGCAGGTGCATGCGGGGGTGGGGCAGGATCAGACGTTCGTGGTCCAGCTGCGTATCGCCGTACAACAGCAAATCCAGGTCCAGCGTACGCGGGGCATTCTTGAACGGACGCTGGCGGCCATGCTGGTTTTCCAGCGCTTGCAGCACGTCCAGCAAGGCCAGCGGTGCAAGCGTGGTGTCTAACGCGGCCACGGCATTCACGAAATCCGGGCCGGTCGCGTCAACTGGCGCGCTGCGGTAGAACGGCGACGCAGTGACCGCCATGACGCCCGCAGTGCCTTGCAGTTCGTCCAGCACGCGGCGCAAGGTGGCCGCGCTGTCGCCCAGGTTGGCGCCCAAGCCGATATAGGCGCGGACTGGCGTGGGCGACATGGATTACTCGGCGCTGGGCGCGGCGCCGCGAGGCGACGAGCGGCGCGGGCGGCGGCGCTTGCGCGGGGCCGATGCTGCGGGAGCCGAGTCGCCGGCTTCGCGCGGCAGACGGGATACTTCTTCGATCATGTCGGCGCGGGTGACGTCGTCGGCATTGGCCAGATCCATCCACCATTGCGCCAGCACGCTGTCGAACTCGCCGGCGGCGGCACGCAGTTGCAGGAAGTCGCAGGCGGCGCGGAAACGCGGCTGTTCGATCATGCGGAAAATGGTTTTGCCCATGCGGCGCTCAAAACGCGGCTGCATGAACCAGATTTCGCGCATGTCGGACGAGAAGCGCCGTTGGATCGCGAGTTTTTCGGTTTGCTCGTCCAGGACGGAATCGGCAGCCTGCGATAGCGCGGGAATGGTGTGCTCGCCTTGGGCGCGCAACTGTTTCCAGCGCACATCAACTTGCTGCCACAGCAGTGCGGCAAACAGGAAGCTGGGGCTGATGGTCTTGCCGGCACGCACGCGGGCATCGGTGCGTTCCAGCGCCAATTCCACGAAATGCTCTCCGCCTGGCTGCTCCAGCACCACGTCCAGCAAGGGCAGCAGGCCGTTATGCAGGCCATCTGCGCGCAACTGCCGCAGGCAATCCATGGCATGGCCGCAGGTCAGCAGCTTGAGCATTTCGTCGAACAGGCGCGAGGCCGGCACGTTTTCAATCAGCTCGGCCATCGTGCTGATCGGCTGGCGCGTGGCCGGGTCGATCGTGCCATTGAGCTTGGCGGCGAAACGCACGGCGCGCAGCATCCGCACCGGGTCTTCGCGGTAACGCTTGACCGGGTCGCCAATGATGCGGACCTGGCGCTTTTTCAGATCGGCCACGCCATTGTGGTAGTCAATGACTTCCTCGTTGTGCGGGTCGTAATACAGCGCATTCATGGTGAAGTCGCGGCGTTTGGCGTCTTCTTCCTGTGAACCGAATACGTTGTCGCGCAGAATGCGGCCGTGCTCGTCGGTTTCCTGGTCTTCCGAGGCCGGAGCGCGGAAGGTCGAGGTTTCGATGATTTCCTGGCCGAACACCACGTGCACCAGCTGGAAGCGGCGGCCGATGATGCGGGCGCGGCGAAACAGCGGGCGGATCTGCTCGGGCGTGGCGTTGGTGGCCACGTCAAAGTCCTTGGGTTCCAGCCCCACGATCAGGTCACGCACCGCGCCGCCGACGATATAGCCTTCGTAGCCATGTTGGCGCAGAACTTCGCAGACCTTGATGGCGTGGCGCGAAACGTTACGGCGATCAATGCCGTGCTTGTCGCGCCCTATGCGCAACGGCCCCTTGGGTGTCGGCGCGAACAGTCGGCCAACGAATTTTTTTATGGTGTCAGTGATCATTTAGGACTTCGAATCTTCCATGTGGTCGAACAAGTCGATCACTTGCCAGCCGCGTTCCTGGGCAATATTGCGCAGGGTAGGACTGGGGTTGGCGGCGATCGGGCGGGTCACCTTCTCGAGCAGCGGTACATCATTGACCGAATCGCTATAGAAAAACGATTCGGGGAAATCCGCAAGCCCCAAACCCATGCCGGCCAGCCAATCGTTCACCCGCACGACCTTGCCCTCCTTGAAACTGGGCGTGCCCAGAATGCGGCCGGTATAGCGGCCGCGCAGGTATTCGGCGTCCGTGGCCACCAGATGCGGCACGCCGAAGGCGCGGGCAATGGGGGCGGTGACAAAGCTGTTGGTGGCCGTGACGATGGCGCACAGGTCGCCGGCATCAAGGTGGGACTCCACCAGCTCGCGCGCGGCGGGGGTGATGGACGGACGGATCACTTCACGCATGAACGCTTCGTGCCAATCCGCCAGATCGTGAGGCGTATGGGCGGCCAGCAGACCGAGCATGAACTCGGCAGCTTGTTCGGCGGTGAGTTCGCCACGGTTGTAGCGGTCCATCAGGTCGTCGTTCTGGCGGCGGGCTTCGGCGGGGTCGCCTGCACGGCCTGTGCGTGCCAGATAGTCGGCCCATTGATAGTCGCTATCCAGCGGCAGCAGGGTGTGATCCAGGTCGAACAGGGCGAGACGTCGGGAAGTCATGAGCGTTGTGAATCAGGATCTGCGAGCATGGCCCGCAGCAATGGCAGGGTGATAGGACGGCCGGTGGCCAGGGAATAGCGGTCCAGCGCGTCAAGCAGCGCGGCCAGTTTTCGGATGTCGCGCTCGTGGTGAGTCAGCATCCAATTAATGATTTCAGGCGCCAGGTGCATGCCGCGCTCGGAGGCCTGGGCGGACAGCGCGGCCAGCTTGTCGGCGTCCGACAGCGGGTCCAGGCGGAAGACCAGGTCCCAGCCCAGCCGGGTGCGCAGATCTTCACGCAGCGGCATCGACAGCGGGGCCCGGTCGCCCGACAGCGCCAGCGCAAAGGCGCGGCCCGTGGCGGCAGACTCACGCCAGCGGTTATACAGGGCAAATAAGGCAGCCTGACGGCTGTCGTCCATGCGGTGCACGTCGTCCACGGCCACGAACTTGGGCATGGGCGACTTTGAATCGGCTTCAGCCAGGCGGCGCAGCATCGTTTCGCCGTTGGCGTTGTCAATGAAGACGGCGTCGGGCCGCGCGGTCAGGGCGCGCAGCAGATGGGTGCGCCCGCAGCCCGCCGCGCCCCAGATGTACAAGGCGCGGCCCGGGTTGAGCGCGCGCACGGCTGCCAGCGCTTCCCCGTTGGGGCCGGCGATATAGTTGTTCAGCGATGGCGCTGGCGCGGGAAGAACGTCGAGCAGCAGCTGGCGGTTCATGAGAGGTTATCAATCAGGCTTGTTCGGAACTTCCAAAAACCCTCGCGCGGACAGGCCCGCGCGGGTTCTCGCAGCGGCACGCAAAACGGGTGTAGAGGTGCCGGAAAAGCCAAAAAACAGGGCAGGTTACGGCTTTAGTTGCCAGAAACTGGCAAAATCAATACCGGCCAACCCAACACTTTAAACCACCTGGGGGGATAGTGTCGCGTCCGAGCGCTTTGCCTGGCTTGGGTTTGCGCCCTATTTACCCCTCGGATGGCGCTGCTGGTCCCAGCCGCTTTCGCAGCGCCGGGCCGTGCCCAACCCTGCTCAGGCCCGCAACAACGTAAAATGCAGGGCATTCCACCCCAATTCCCAGCAATTGTTACATACCCCACGGCATTTCTCATGACGAATCAACCTAAAGCTCCCTTGACCTACCGCGATGCCGGTGTCGACATCGACGCAGGCGACGCCCTGGTCGACCGTATCAAACCCCTCGCTGCGCGCACCATGCGCCCCGGGGTGCTGGCCGGTATCGGCGGTTTTGGCGCTTTGTTCGAAGTGCCGAAGAAGTACAACGAACCCGTGCTGGTGTCGGGCACCGACGGCGTGGGCACCAAGCTGCGCCTGGCTTTTGATTGGAACCGCCACGACACCGTGGGTATCGATCTGGTCGCCATGAGCGTGAACGACATCCTGGTGCAGGGCGCCGAACCCCTGTTCTTCCTGGACTACTTTGCCTGCGGCAAGTTGTCGGTGGATACAGCGGCGTCGGTGGTGGGCGGCATTGCCAAGGGCTGCGAACTGTCGGGCTGCGCGCTGATCGGCGGCGAAACCGCCGAAATGCCCGGCATGTACCCGGAGGGCGAATACGATCTGGCCGGCTTTGCAGTGGGCGCGGTGGAAAAGGCCGCGATCATCGATGGCAAGTCGATCAAACCGGGCGACGTGGTGTTGGGCCTGGCGTCCAGCGGCGCGCATTCAAACGGCTACTCGCTCGTGCGCAAGATTCTGGAACGCGCGGGCGCCAAGCCCACCGACGACTTCCACGGCCAGCCGCTGGTTGATGTCGTGATGGCGCCGACCCGCATCTACGTGAAGCAAGTGCTGGCCGCGCTGGCCAAGCATGGCACCAGCATCAAGGGCCTGGCCCACATCACCGGCGGCGGTCTGCTGGACAACGTGCCGCGCATCCTGCAAGCCGGCCTGTCGGCCAAGCTGAACCGCGACGGCTGGGAAATGCCCAAGCTGTTCCAGTGGCTGCAAGAGCAGGGCGGCGTGGAAGACACTGAAATGCACCGCGTCTTCAACTGCGGCATCGGCATGGTGCTGGTGGTGGACGCGGGGCAGGCCGATGCCATCGCTGCGACGCTGCGCGAGCAAGGCGAAACCGTCAACAAGATCGGCGAAATCGTCGAGCAGACAGAAGGCATGGCGCAGACCTTCGTGGTGTAAATCCACCCGGTTTGCTGGAAGCAAAATGCCCGCCATTGATTGGCGGGCATTTTTCATTGCGATTGAGCTTCTGTCTTGTGGACGCTGCGGAAAATTAGGATGCGTCCTATTGTGAGGGCAGGGTGGCTTTGGTGAAATCAATGGCACCCTCGGCGTTCGTAATACGGTCGCCGCCATCCTGATTGCCGACCCCCGCTCGATGTCCGAGCCGCGAGTCGCGCCTGCTACACAATCCATCAAATGAATCCTAAATCTGTACGGCTGACCCTTGCTCTCGTCGTTTTTCTGATCGCTCATTTTCAGTTCGGACTGGTCGACGACAAGATCGCCTTCTATATTTTTCTTGTTGTGCTGTCGGTGGGCGCGTTGTGGGAAATGGGCAAGATCTTCCTGAAGTGGAAACTCAAGCGCACCATCCCTGAATTCGATCTGAGCAAGTTGAAAAATCCTGCTCCGAAATTCGCGCTTCGCGCAGCGTCAGAGCGCTTCTCGGCCGCGGCTGAATCGCTCTACATGGTGACGGAAACCACGGGCGCGACTGGAGACTGCTACGTCAATTCGCTCGAAATCCTGAACTTTGACGATAAGGAAGCCAAGAAAATCCTGGGTTACAGCATGGAGTCTTCGTGGGATATCACCAGCGGCGCCACGGCCATGCTGCAAATCGACCACCTGCTGACGTCCGCAACCGAGGGCGCGCACCTGACGCTTGGCGATGTGCATGACAATGAAACGTTGCAACGCTTTCGCGACTATCTGGCCAGCCATCAATCAGCGGCGCTGCCGCAAGGCAATGAAGTCGTTACGGCCTTTGACCTTATCCGGGCATCCTGGCTGGCGCGCGCCTCGTTTTCCTGCGGCCATCTGACCGAGAACGAGGCCCAGGGTTATCTGGCCACGACCGGCATGCTCATCCAGCAGCAGTTCAGTTCATGGCGTGAATTGGCGGCGTCTTATTTGATTGGGTATTTGGCCTGGAATGGCGGCCTGGATGATGCGTTAAGCAGCGTCATGAAGGAATACTCGGCCAAAGAGCGGGTGCTGGGCGTGAATCTCGTGCTTGGCAACGAGGCAAGCCCGATTTTCAACCGCCCGTTTTCCTGAAACGGCATGCTGCGGCGCGGGCCGCGCTAAGACCGGCCCGCTAACGCCACCGCGACGGCATCTATGGTTTGCGCCACGGCATCGGCGGCCAGGCAGTCCACAATGACCCGGTCTGGCTGGGCGCGTAGCCAAGTGATCTGGCGCTTGGCGAGTTGGCGCGTCGCGGCGATACCCTGTTCGCGGGCGGTATCCAGATCGACCTCGCCATCCAGGTGCGCCCACATCTGGCGATACCCCACGCAACGAACGGATGGCAGCCCTGGGTGCAGATCAGGCCGTGCGCGCAGGCCACGCACCTCGTCTATCAGGCCGCGGGCTAGCATGGCATCAAAGCGTTGTTCGATGCGCGCATGCAGCGCTGCGCGGTCAGAGGGTTCCAGGCTGATGGTCAGGTACTGATTGTCGTTGTCGTCGGGCTTGCGCTGGTCACGTTGCAAAAGCGCCGACATGGGCTGACCCGTCAACTGGCATATTTCAAGCGCGCGCTGGATGCGCTGGCTGTCGTTGGGCGCCAGCCTGGCGGCGGTCGCCGGGTCCAGCAGCGCCAGCTCGGCATGCAGCGCTGGCCAGCCTTGGATGGCGGCACGCGCTTCCAACTCGGCTCGCAAGGCCGGATCGGCCTGGGGCAGGTCGTCCAGGCCATCACGCAGCGCCTTGTAGTACATCATGGTGCCGCCTGCCAGCAGGGGAATGCGCCCGCGCGAGCGGATGTCGTCGATCAGACGGAGCGTATCGGCGCGAAATTCTGCCGCCGAATACGACTGCGCGGGATCACGAATATCCAGCAGATGCTGGGGCACTTGCGCCTGCTCTTTTAGCGAAGGCTTGGCGGTGCCGATGTCCATGCCGCGATAAATCGTGGCGGAATCGACGTTGATGATTTCCATCGGCCAGCGCTCGGCCAGCGCCAGTGTGGATGCGCTTTTGCCAGCGGCGGTGGGGCCGGCCAGACAGATGACCGGCGGCGAAACAGGGGGCAGGGAAGACGACAAACTTATTGCCCGCGTAGAAAGAGCTTGTCGATATCCGACACGGACCACTGCACCCAGGTCGGGCGGCCGTGGTTGCATTGATCGGCGCGCTCGGTGGCCTCCATTTGGCGCAGCAAGCCATTCATCTCTTCGAGAGTGAGCTTGCGGTTGGCGCGTACGGAACCATGGCAGGCCATGGTGGACAGCAGTTCGTTGCGTTGTTCGGTCAACAGGCGCGACACACCCACGGCGCCAAGGTCGCGCAATACGGCGCGGGCCAGGGTTTCGATGTCGCCACGCGCCAGGATGGCGGGCACGGAACGCACGGCTACCGAGGTGGGCCCGGACGGGCGCATCTCAAAACCCAGGTCGCTGAGTTGCTCTTCGAATTCTTCAACGATGGCCACGTCCTTTTCCTGCGCGTGGAACACCACAGGCACCAGCAGGTCCTGGCGCGGCAGGCTGCGGGCGTCCAGCGCCTGCTTCAACTGTTCGTAGACAACGCGTTCATGAGCCGCGTGCATGTCTACCAGCACCATGCCGCGGCGGTTTTGCGCCAGGATGTAGATGCCGTGCAGTTGCGCCAGCGCCATGCCCAAGGGGTGTTCTTCATCGGCGGGCAGGCTGGCGGCCGGCGAGGGTTCGCGCAGCGGCGTGGTCTTGGCCGCCGCATCGTCGCTTAACGGGCGATAAAGCGATTGCCAGTCCGCGGCGGGGATGCCGGCGGGCTCGGCGTGCAAGCGGAACGGCACCTGGGTATGCGTGCGCTGCGGGGCCGGCGACGGACGCAGGCCGTAAGGCGCCGCGCTACCGGTATAACCTGGGCGTGGAGCAGCGGCTGACGGAGCTGCGCCCACGCTCTGCGTGGGGTAGGCGGGCGCGTGTTGCGAAGCGTCCGTCTGGGCCGTGCCAGACTCTTGCCCTGCGGCGGCATCCGAGGCGGTGGCGCGCGCCACCGTTTCAAATCCGCCGTCTTCGGCATCGTCTTGGCCCGCGGGCGTGACTGCGGACGAACCGCCTGTCTGTGCCAGCGTCTGGCCGACGGCGTGCGACACAAAGCGGTGCACGGCGCCGCTGTCGCGGAACCGGACTTCATGTTTGGCCGGATGCACGTTCACGTCCACGGCAGCCGGGTCAATATCCAGGAACAGCACATAGGCGGGCTGGCGGTCACCATGCAGCACATCGGCGTAGGCGGCGCGCAGCGCATGGCTGACCGTGCGGTCGCGCACGTAGCGGCCATTGACGTACAGGTACTGGCGGTCGGCCCGTGCGCGCGCGGCGGTCGGGCGGGTAATCATGCCGGCCAGACTGACGGCGCCCACCGAATGCGAAAGCAGCAGGCCGTGTTCGGCGAATTCCGCGCCCAGCACATCGCGGATGCGTTGGGGCGGTTCGGCGGGCAGCCATTGGCGTTGCGCCCGGTCATGATGGAACAGGCGGAAGGCGATTTGCGGATGCGCCAGGGCAATGCGTTCCATGGCGTCGACGCAGTGACCGAATTCCGTGGCTTCGGAACGCAGGAACTTGCGGCGGGCGGGCACGGCGTCGAACAGTTGGCGCACGTCCACGGTGGTGCCGGGGGGGCCGGATGCGGGGCTGACCTGCATGCTGCCCGCGTCGATCTGCCAGGCGTGCTCACCGTCCCGGGTGCGGGAAATGATCGTGACCTGGGCCACGGACGAAATCGACGCCAGCGCTTCGCCACGAAATCCCATGGACGCTACCGACTCCAGCTCATTCAATGACCGGATCTTGCTGGTGGCGTGGCGGGCCAGCGCCAGTGGCAGTTCCTCAGGCGGAATGCCGCCGCCGTCGTCGGTGACGGCAATGCGCCGGATACCGCCGCCTTCCAGCCGTACCTCGATGGCACGGCCGCCCGCGTCGATCGCGTTTTCAAGGATTTCCTTGAGCACGGAGGCGGGCCGCTCGATCACTTCGCCAGCGGCGATCTGGCTGATGAGCAGGTCTGGAAGCGCAAGAATGGAACGGCGTTCGGTCATTAGGCTCGAGTCTGATGTAGCTGTGTGGATGATTTTAGCGTCATGACCCGGTGGGCTATAGTCTGGGGCGATTCGTACCCTTCAGAACCAGGATTGCTTCAATGCTTGAATTTTTCGATATGGTGCTGCACATCGACAAGACGCTGGGCGTCTGGGTCGAGCAGTATGGCGTGTGGGTGTACCTGGTGCTGTTTCTGATCGTGTTCGCAGAAACCGGCCTGGTGGTGCTGCCCTTTCTGCCGGGGGATTCGCTGCTGTTCATCGCCGGCGCGTTCGGTGCCACGGGCCATATCGATCCTATTCTGATGGCCGTGCTGCTGATTGTTGCTGCCATCACGGGGAACTCGCTGAACTACATGATAGGCCGCTATATCGGGCCACGTGTGTTCTCGATGAATCTGCGCTTTCTGGACAGAGGCGCGCTGATGCGTACCCATGCTTTCTATGAAAAGCATGGCGGCAAGACGATCGTCATGTCGCGTTTTATTCCTGTTGTCCGCACGTTTGCGCCGTTTGTCGCGGGCGTTGCCGATATGTCGGTGGCGCGATTCCAGATGTTCAACATCCTGGGCGCGCTGTTCTGGGTGATCAGCCTGGTGGGCGCCGGTTATTTCTTTGGCAATATTCCGCTGGTGCGCGAACACCTGAACACCATCGTGCTGCTGGGCCTGGCCGCAGCCGTCGTCCCCGTGGTGGGGGCAGCAGTGTTCAAGCTGATCAAATCGCGGCGTGCGTAGACAGGTGAGGCGCGAGGGTTCCTAAAGGAACCCGCCCTTCCCACGCGTGTAAACGATGAGCGCTACATCCGTTCTGCGGGTGTAGCGCTCATTCGTTTTACCAATCAGCTGACGTCGAGGCGGGCGAGCGGCGGGTTGGCGGTGAAATAACGCTGGATGCCGGTCATCATGGCCTGGGCCAGCTTGTCCTGGTGAGCCTGGCTTTTCAACAGCGCCTCTTCCTGGGGGTTGCTGATGAAGGCGGTTTCGACCAGCACCGACGGGATGTCCGGCGCTTTCAGCACGGCAAAGCCGGCTTGTTCGACACTGTTTTTATGCAGCCGGTTGATCTTTCTGATTTCGTCCAGGAAGGCGTTGCCCACCTTCAGAGAATCATTGATCTGCGCGGTAGTGGACAGGTCCAACAGCACCTTGGCCACCTGGCGGTCGTGGCTGCCCAGGTTGACGCCGCCGATCAAGTCGGCCGCGTTTTCCTTATCGGCCATCCAGCGCGCCTGGGCGCTGGTGGCGCCGCGTTGAGACAGCGCGAACACCGATGAGCCGTTGGCCGAAGGTTTGACCCAGGCGTCGGCGTGAATGGAAATAAACAGGTCCGCATGCACGCGGCGGGCTTTCTGCACGCGCACATGTAGCGGCACGAAGTAGTCGTCGTCGCGGGTCAGGTAGGCGCGCATGAACGGCTGGCTATCGATCAGCGCCTTAAGACGCCGGGCAATGCGCAGCACCACGTCTTTTTCACGCAAGCCGCTGCTGCCGATGGCGCCCGGATCTTCACCGCCGTGGCCGGGGTCAAGCGCGATGGTCAGCATGCGCTGTTTGCCGCGGCCAGCCGTGGCTGGCGGTTGTTTGGGCGCGGTGGGCAGCGGGGGCGCGGGTTGCTGGCCGCGTACCCGCGGGGGCTCCGGAGGGTCGGCGCGGGTTGCCGGGTTGCGCTGGATGTCTTCCAGAATGCGCGCCAGCGGATCATCCGCGTCGGGACCGCTTTTGTTCAGGATGGCAATCAGCGGGTCCTGGGCGATCTTGGGATACAAGTCCAGCACCAGCCGGTACTGATAGTCGGCCACGGGCTTGAGCGTGAACACCTGGGGCGCCACGGGCTGCTTCAGGTCGAACACCAGCCGCACCACATTCGGGCGGTTTTGCGCCACGCGCAGGCTTTGGATGTAGGGATCGTCCGGGCGGACCTTGGACACCAGATCGTTCAAGGCCGCGCTGATCGTCAGCCCTTCGATATCCACCACCAGCCGGTGGGGGTTTTCAAGCGTGAACTGTTCAGCCTTCAGCTCGCTATCGAGCTCAAGCGTGACCCGGGTGTATTCGTCGGCCGGCCAGGTACGAACGGCCAGAATCGTTGCCGCCTGCGCCAGGCGCGGCAGTACCGGCAGGACGAGCAGGGTGGCAGCAACGCTGATCAGGCGGCGCCGGGTGGCGCCTGCCGAGGGAAGGGCGCCGTCTTGGGCGGGGGGGGGACAATCGCGTTCAACCATGTTTGTCCTCGAGCGGTATGCGCGGTCAGGGTGGCGTTGCGTCCCTCGCCTTCATAGGCCAGGGAAACCAGCAGGTCGGGAGGGGGCAAAAGGCCCTCGGCTCGCTCCGGCCATTCGATCAATACGACCGCATCTTCGCGCAGTAAATCTCGAAATCCTGCGTCCAACCATTCGCGCGCGTCACTAAATCTATAAAAATCAAGATGATAGAAGTATAAGTTAGAAACTTTATAGGATTCAAGCAGTGCGTAGCTAGGGCTTTTGATTCGGCCTGTGATGCCGCATTCCCGCAACAATGCCCTGGTGAAGGCCGTCTTTCCTGCGCCGAGGTCCCCTTGAAGGTGGATACAAGCGCCTGTCGGGCCGGTTTGGCCCGTGGAAACCAGCGGGGCAAGCTGCCGCGCCAAGCTTTCCGTGGCGGCTTCGTCGGGCAGGTGCAAGGTCAGGCTGCAAAGAGGGGCGGACATGGCGCTGGGCGAGTGGTAAAAAACGGTGGAGGGAATACGGATTTCTGCAATTATAGGAATGCGGGTTTCTGCTAACCTTATAAGTGATTG
Source organism: Achromobacter seleniivolatilans (assembly GCF_030864005.1). Taxonomy (NCBI): domain Bacteria; kingdom Pseudomonadati; phylum Pseudomonadota; class Betaproteobacteria; order Burkholderiales; family Alcaligenaceae; genus Achromobacter; species Achromobacter seleniivolatilans. The sequence goes on along the minus strand of NZ_CP132976.1, from coordinate 3,886,045 downwards.
CTATTCTCAATATGTCGTGACGGCGGACGCCGCCGGCCGCGACTGACGCCGCCACGGAGTTGTACGCGCCATGAAGACCCGCATCGAAAAAGACACGTTTGGGCCGATCGAAGTCCCCGAGGATCACCTCTGGGGCGCCCAAACGCAACGTTCGCTGCATTTTTTCGCGATTTCCACCGAGAAGATGCCTGTACCCCTGGTCAACGCCATGGCGCGTCTGAAGCGCGCAGCGGCCAAGGTCAATGCCGATCTGGGCGAACTTGATCCCAAAATCGCCGACGGCATCATCCGCGCGGCCGACGAAGTCATCGACGGCAAATGGCCCAATGAGTTCCCGCTGTCCGTGTGGCAGACGGGTTCGGGCACGCAAAGCAATATGAACATGAACGAGGTGCTGGCCAATCGCGCTTCGGAGATTTTGGGCGGTGTGCGCGGCGAAGAGCGCAAGGTGCACCCGAATGACCACGTCAACCGCGGCCAGTCGTCCAATGACACCTTCCCGACTGCCATGCACGTGGCTGCCGCGGTCGAGGTCGAGCACCACCTGCTGCCGTCGCTCAAGGCGCTGCGCGCAACCTTTGCAGCCAAGAGCGCCGAGTTCTACGACATCGTGAAGATCGGCCGCACGCACTTGCAAGACGCGACGCCGCTGACCCTGGGCCAGGAACTGTCCGGTTATGTCGCCCAGCTGGATCTGGCGGAGCAGCAAATCCGCGCGACCTTGCCCGGCCTGCATCAACTGGCCATTGGCGGTACGGCGGTGGGCACGGGTCTAAACGCGCACCCGCAATTCAGCGTCAAGGTATCGGCTGATCTGGCGCACGCCACCGGCACGGCCTTCGTGTCGGCGCCGAACAAATTCCAGGCCCTGGCCTCGCACGAAGCGCTGCTGTTTGCGCACGGCGCACTGAAGTCTCTGGCAGCCGGCCTGATGAAGATCGCCAACGACGTGCGCTGGCTGTCCAGCGGTCCGCGTTCGGGTCTGGGCGAAATCAGCATTCCCGAGAACGAACCGGGCAGCTCGATCATGCCGGGCAAGGTGAATCCGACCCAGTGCGAAGCCATCACGATGCTGGCCGCGCAAGTGCTGGGCAATGACGTGGCAATCAATATCGGCGGCGCCAGCGGCAACTTTGAATTGAACGTGTTCAAGCCGCTGGTGATCCACAACTTCCTGCAATCGGTGCGTTTGCTGACGGATGGCATGGCCAGCTTCAACGAGCATTGCGCCGCGGGCATCGAACCGAATCACGAGCGCATCGCTGAACTGGTGGACCGTTCGCTGATGCTGGTGACAGCGTTGAATCCGCATATCGGCTACGACAAGGCCGCGCAGATTGCCAAGAAGGCGCACAAGGAAGGGTTGTCGCTGAAGGAATCGGCGCTGGCGCTGGGTTATGTGACCGACGCGCAATTCGCCGAGTGGGTCGTGCCGGGATCAATGACCAACGCCCATAAGCCGTCGTAATTTACGGCGCTGACGGTGAAATGGCCGCCCCTGTGGGTGGCCATTTTTCTTTGGCTGTCAGACGTGGCCGGTGAACAGCAGCCACATCGGAATCGTGACCGCTGAAAACAACGTGCCCAAAGAAATCAGAACGGCCACCATGCGGCCGTCGCCGCCCATGCGCATCGCCAGCACGTAGGCGGCGGACGCGGTGGGCAGCGCCGCGAACAGCAGCAGCATCTGCGCTTCCAGCGGCGGCAGGTTCAGCAAATGCGCCACCAGCAATGCCACGGCGGGCAGCGCAATGAGCTTGACTGCCAGCATCCACGCGATCAGCGACCCATAGCCCTTGCCGCCTTCCCACGCCAAACTGGCCCCCACGCAAAGAATGCCCAGCGCGATGGCGGCCGCGCCCAGCCGGACCAGCACGGTGTCGACGGGGCCGGGCAAATGCAGGCCAGCCAGATTGCAGGCCAGACCGGCCAGCGTGGAGATCACCAGCGGGTTGCGCGCCAGTTCGCGCAACAGATTGCCGCCGCTGTGCCGCGCCAGGCCATAGACCGCGGCCACATTGGCCATGGGTACCGCGAAGCCGATAATCAGCGCCATCACCGTCTGGCCTTGTGCGCCCGCCAGACTGGCTGATAGCGCCAGCCCGATATAAGTGTTGAAGCGGAAGCCGCATTGGGCAGAAGACGCCAGGCCCAGCGAGGACGGCCGCAGCACCAGTCCGGCAAGCCAGGCCATCGCTACGCCTGCCGCCACAACGGCCGCCGTTGCCTGCAACAACATGGCCGCATTGCCTGCCGTGATCGGCGTACGCAGAATGGATTGAAACAGCAACGCAGGGAACAGCACGAAGTACACAAGGCGCTCGGTGCCCGCAAAAAATTCACGCGTGAAACCCAGCTTGTGACGCAGCGCCCAACCCAGCGCAACCAGCATGAAATCAGGGAAAACCAGAAGGGCAACCGACATGTCTCAGGAGTGTTTTTGTAGAGCGTTGGCCGGGGATCGGCGCGCCTATGCGGGTGTAAGCATTTGCTGCTATTCTCCGTCATTCCGGCGGGCGCGTCTGCCACAAGCAACCTATAAACGCAGTGCGATTCACACTGTACAGATGCAATGCGCCCCCACCGTTATCTGCTGGCCCGTCTACAGACGCGACCATCTCAAAACGGTCCGTTTACATACGGGCTCGCAATCTTGGAGGAAACACACCTATGAATAAAGTTCGCTCCCTGGCCGTGGCTATCGCCGTGGCAACCGGCGCCGCCGGCACGCTTGGCGCCTCGGTCGCGCATGCTGCCGACAAGTACCCCAGCAAACCCATCCGCGTGATCGTTCCGTTCGCGCCCGGCGGTTCCACCGACATCATCGCGCGTCTGGTGACGCAGCGCATGAGCCAGGAACTTGGCCAGCCGATGGTTGTGGAAAACAAGGGCGGTGCGGGTGGCGCGATTGGCGCATCCGAAGCCGCGCGCGCGGATGCCGACGGCTACACGCTGTCCATCGCTACCGTGTCGACGATGGCTGTGAACCCGGCTTGCCGTCCGAAGGATCTGCCGTACGATCCGATCAAGGACTTCCAGCCGGTCACCAACTTCGCCAACACCGCCAACGTGGTGGCAGTGAATCCGAAGTTTCCGGCCAAGGACTTCAAGGGCTTCATCGAAGAACTGAAGAAGAATCCCGGCAAGTACTCGTATGGCAGCTCGGGCACTTGCGGCGTGCTGCACTTGATGGGCGAATCGTTCAAGATGGCCACGGGCACGGATATTGTGCACGTGCCCTACAAGGGCTCTGGCCCGGCCGTGGCGGATGCCGTCGGCGGCCAGATCGAAATCCTGTTCGACAACCTGCCGTCGTCGATGCCGCAAATCCAGGCGGGCAAGCTGCGCGCCATGGCCATTGCATGGCCTGACGAAATTGCGGCAGTCAAGGGCGTTCCGACGTTCAAGGAAGCTGGTTTCCCGGTGCTGAACCAGCCCGTCTGGTACGGTCTGCTGGCCCCCAAGGGCACGCCGATGGAAGTCGTGAACAAGCTGCGTGACGCTGCTGTCGTGGCCTTGAAGGACCCGAAGGTCATCAAGGCGCTGGACGACCAGGGCTCGGCTCCGTCGGGCAACACGCCGGAAGAGTTCGCCAAGGAAATCAAAGAGCAGTTTGATTGGGCGCAAGACGTCGTGAAGAAGCAGAACATCAAGCTGGATTGATGCTGCGCGGGGCAGGCCCTCACGCCTGCTTCTGCTGCTAAGTATTCAGGGGCGCCTTCGGGCGCCCCTTATCGTTTGGCGCGTCTGGCGCGCTCAGGTCATGTCTGCCAGCGCCGCCAGGCGTGTGTCGCAAGCGGCGCGCAGCCGGTCGATCAGGTCACGATGCAAGGCGGACAACGGATCTTGATTGCGGACCATGATGCTGAGTGGCACGCGCAACGCGGGTTCCAGACGGCGCAAGACCATGCCTGGCCGCAGCATGGCCTGCGCAGTAATGGCGTCGACGATGGCGTCGCCGCAACCGGCATCCACCAGCGCGCAGGCTACATAGTGGGTCTGCACCTGAATGGCGACGTCCGGCGTCAGCCCTTGCGCATCCAGCGCCAGCTGCAATAGCGCCCCGGACGCATCGCCGGCGTCCAGCACGATCAGCGTATTGCCAGACAGTGTTTGCAGTTCCGACAAGCGCATGGCGCCGGATGCAGGCTTGCGGCTGAGATAGACCAGCTCCGTATGGCCCAGGCCGATGCGGGTCAGGCCGGGATAGTCGTTCGTGTCGAAAGTGACGGCCAGGTCCAGTTCGCGCGTAAGCAGCCCCTGCACCAGTTCCGCGCTGTGATGGGTGTGGATATCGAATGTGATGCCAGGTTGCGCATCACGGCTGTCTCGGATGACGCCTGGCAACAGCCCCAGCCCGAGGGCAGGGGCGCAGCCCAGGCGCAGATGCGCGTTGGGCCGGTCTCGCAGGCTGGCGGCCAACCTGCGCACACTGTTCAAGTCCTGATTCAGGCGCGCGACTTCGGGCGTCAGGATCTCGGCCTCGTGCGTCGCGACCAGCCGGCCTTTGACACGTTCAAATAGCTTAAAGCCCAATTGGGTTTCGGCATGCGCGAGCAGTTTGCTGGCGGCGGGCTGCGAGATATGCAGCGCGGCGGCCGCCTCGGTCAATGAACCGGTACGGCGGATCGCTTCGAAGATCTCGATATGGCGCAGGCGCATGACTCGTCGGATGGCTAGGTCTAAACCGCGATTCTATGTCGGATGGGCGCCGGGGCACGAGCCAGCGGCGGCAAGACAGTGGCAGGCCGCTTGACTATCATGGACGTCTGCCGGCATGCCGGCGCTACTTTGGAGCTGACCATGCGCGCCTGCCGGCCCGTTGCCGCCTTCCTGCTTGCTGTCTTGATGGCTACGGCGCCCGCCGCATGGCCGCGGTCTTTCCGCGCGGCCGAAGACCAGAACCCCGAGGCTGCCAGCGGTGTCCGCGCGCGTGAAGTGGTCCGAGCTCAGCATTACATGATGGTGTCTGCCAACCCGCTGGCGACGCAGGCAGGCGACGAGATGCTAAGCCGGGGCGGCAGCGTGGTCGACGCCGCAATTGCGACTCAACTGGTACTGAATCTGGTCGAACCCCAATCCTCTGGAATCGGCGGTGGCGCGTTCATGGTGATGTATTCGGCCAAGACCGGACGCATCCAAACCTACGACAGCCGCGAGACCGCGCCCGCCGCCGCCCGTCCTGATCGCTTTCTGGATGCGCACGGCAAACCGGTGCCATTTGCGCAGGCAGTCAATAACGGGATGTCTGTGGGCGTGCCGGGCCTGTTGCGGGGTCTGGAACTAGCGCACAAGGACGGGGGCGTGCTGCCTTGGGCCGATCTGTTCCAGCCGGCGATACGCTTGGCTGAACAAGGTTTTGCCGTCTCGCCGCGTTTGCACACGCTGCTGGCCGGCAACAAGGCGCTGCCCAAGCAGCCTGCCGCCGCCGCTTATTTCTACGCGCCGGATGGCGCGCCGTGGCCAGTGGGGCATGTACTGAAGAATCCGGAATTCGCACGCACCTTGCGCGCCGTGGCCGAAGAGGGCGCTGACGCGTTCTACCAAGGCGGCATCGCACGCGATATTGTCGCCGCCGTGCATGGACACGCCACGCCTGGCGACCTGAGCCTGGCTGATCTGGCGGGTTACCGCGCGAAGACGCGCGAGCCCGTCTGTGGCGCCTATCGGGGTTATCAGTTGTGCGGCATGGCGCCGCCCAGCAGCGGGCCTATCGCCGTGTTGCAGATCTTGGGCGAGCTCGAGCAGTTCCCCATGGCTTCATATGCGCCCGGTTCGCTGCAAGCCGTGCACTACTTTTCCGAAGCGGGCCGGCTGGCTTTTGCGGATCGAGACTTTTACGTAGCGGACCCGGATTTCGTGCAGGTGCCTGTGCGCGCCATGTTGGACCCGGCCTACCTGCGCAAGCGGGGCGCCTTGATCCAGGCCGACCGCAGCATGAAGGTAGCACTGCCCGGAGACCCGGAAGGCAAGCTGCTGTCGCTGGGCCGTGACAATGCGCTGGAATTGCCGTCCACGAGTCATCTGGTGGCGGTGGATGATCAGGGTAATGCGTTGACCATGACGACCACGATTGAAAGCGAATTCGGCAGCAAGATCTTCGTGCGCGGATTTCTGCTGAATAACGAAATGACGGACTTTTCATCATCGTTCAAAGATCCCGAAGGCCGGCTTGTCGCCAATCGCATTGAACCGGGCAAGCGGCCGCGCAGCGCCATGGCGCCAATGATCGTGCTGCGCGATGGCAAGCCCTACATGCTGGTGGGCTCGCCCGGCGGAAGCGCCATCATCAACTACGTCGCCAAGACGCTTGTGGGTGTTCTGGACTGGGGGCTGGATATTCAGACGGCGATTTCGCTGCCCAACATGGGCAGTCGCAATAAAGACACCGAGCTTGAGAAAGGCACAGCGCTGGAAGCCTTGGCGCCCGCGCTTGAACGCATGGGGCACCCGGTGCACATCACCGAGTTTCCCAGCGGCATTCACGGCATCGTCATCGATGATCAGGGCCTGCAAGGCGGCGTGGACCCGCGCCGCGAAGGTCTGGCCAAGGGCGGCTGATAACACCTTTTCCAACGGGTTTTACTCTTGCGGCGGGCCCTTTGGCGAACCGTCAAAAAAAGCCCGGCGTGAGCCGGGCGAGAGACTACGCGTAGCGTCATTCTTGATGGGATAGCGGCGCCAGCGCAGGAGGTAATTTGCGCAACGATGCCGGGGTTCGAGACAGCTTGATCGGGGAACCCACGCCTCGGTATTCGCCGTGTTCAAGCACCATGCCGCGATGCTTGGTGTGCGGATGCGCCAAGGCCTGATCCACGGTCTGCACCGCAGCTGCCGGAACGCCTGCGCGCAGCAAACGGTCGGACAGCGCGGCGGCATCCTGATCTGCCAACAGTGCAGACAGATCATCACGTAATGCTTGGCGGTGTTGCAGGCGGTCCGCGTTGGAGGCGTAACGCGTGTCCGTCGCCATGGCTGGCGCGTTGAGCGTTTGCGCCAGCAGCGCGAATTGCCGGTTGTTGCCGACGGCCAGAAAGATCGGGCCGCTGGCAGTCGGCAGCGTTTCGTAAGGGGCGATGTTCGGATGCGCGTTGCCGCTGCGCTTGGGCACGTTGCCGCTGTAGAAATAGTTGGCGGCATGCGGATGCAACAACGACAGCGCGCAGTCGTATAGCGTGATATCCAGGAATTGCCCCAAACCGCTGCGGCCGCGTTCGTTCAATGCCAGCAGAATGGCAACAGCTGCGTTCAAGCCCGTCACCATGTCTACCACCGGCAGTCCCACACGTGTGGCATCGCCGTCGGCGTCGCCGTTCACACTCATCAATCCGCACATGGCTTGCGCGCAGGCGTCATAACCGGGCAGTCCCCCTAGCGGACCGTCTGATCCAAAGCCGCTGACGCGGCAGTGGATCAGCTTGGGAAAGGCCTCGTTCAAGGCGTCATAACCCAAGCCCCATTTTTCCAGCGTGCCTGGCTTGAAGTTCTCGACCAGCACGTCGGCATCCGCCAACAAGTGGCGCAGCAACTCTTGGCCCGATGGCTGCGACAGGTCTAGGGTCATGCCTTCTTTGTTGCGATTGACGCCAATGAAGTAGGACGCCGTGTCGCCCAGAAAGGGCGGGCCCCAGCCCCGGGTTTCGTCGCCGCCGGGCGGCTCGATCTTCAGTACGTCGGCGCCGTGATCGGCCAGAATCTGCGTGCAATAAGGACCGCCCAGAACGCGGGACAGATCGATCACTTTGCATCCGGCCAGGGCGCCGGCATTCGGTAGGGTTGGGGCCATGTGGGATTCAGCTTCAGTCAATGGAAACGTTGGCGCTGGTGATGAGGTCGCGCCATTTGGGCACTTCAGCGGTGATGAAAGTGGCCAAGCCCTGCGGGGTTTGGTCTTGGGCTTCGACAATGCCCTGCATGCGCAAGGTCTGCTCGACGGTAGGGTCGGAAAGCGCAGTCTTGAAGGCCTGATTCAAGGTGTTCACGATATCGTCCGGAGTGCCTTTGGGCGCGACGATGCCGAAGAAGACGCTAACGTCATAACCCTTCAGTCCCTGCTCCGACAAGGTCGGCAGGTCGGGCAGGGCGTCGGAGCGCTGGGCGCTGGCCAGGCCGATGGCGCGCAGCTTGCCCGCCTTGATGTAAGGCAGCGCGGTCAGGATGTCGGTGAAGGACATCGATACCTGTCCGCCCAACAAGTCGTTCAACGCCGGCCCCGTGCCCTTGTACGGAATGTGCATGATCTTGGTGTCGGCCATGCGGTTGAACAGAATGCCCGCCAGATGGGACGAGGCGCCGTTGCCGGACGAGGCGTAGCTGAGCCTGTCGGGGTTCTTCTTTGCGTAGGCGATCAGTTCCTGCGCATTGTTCGCTGGTACCGACGGGTTCACGACCAGGATATTGGGCAGATGGCCGATGCGGATGATCGGCGCGAAGCTGGTTTCGGGGTTGTAGTTCTGCTTCTTGTACAGACTGACATTGATCGCCAGCGGGCCCGACGTGCCGAACAACATGGTGTAGCCGTCGGGCTTGGCCGACGCCACGTATTCCGATCCGATATTGCCGCCTGCGCCGCTGCGATTTTCAACAATGACGTTCTGCTTCAAGGGCTCACGCAGTTTTTCGGCCAGCCGCCGCGCCAACGCGTCGGTGGGACCGCCGGGCGGGAAGGGCACGACCAGCGTGATGGGACGCGCCGTGGGATAGGCATCGGCGGCCATGGCGGACGACGCGGGGGCTGCAATGACGGCGGCTGCGAGCAGCAGGGGGGCAAAAAAGGGCTTCATGTTTGTCTCCTGTAGGGATGCGCCGGCTGTGCCGCCGGCGTTCTTTATCGCTGCGCTGCGCTCTGATAAAAACGTCTTCGTCAGAGGCAGTCAGCGTGTTTAGCGGCGCTTCTTACAGCGCGTACTGCAAGATGGTCTGGCAGGCCGCGCTTTCGTCTTCGGGGATGGCGAAGGGGTCGCGTGGCGCAAGGCGGTGGATCAGCACCTGATCGGCCAGCACAGCCCGGCTTTCCAGCCCGGCGCCTGTGGCTTCCCATCGCAGCGCGGCCATGGACACCGCGTGGTACAGCAGCGAGGCCGCCTGCCGCGCCAGTTCGGCGTGATCGTTTTGGGCCGCATGGTCGGCCAGCGCAAAGGTCTTGTCCAGCGCCTCTGCCTGTAGCGCGGCCAATGCCGGGGCGCAAGGCGCGCCTTCCGTCAGCAGGCGTTCGATGTGCGCCCGTAGCGCTGGCAGCGAGTTTTCTTTCTTGATGGCGCGCAGCACGTCCAGCGCCACAATGTTGCTGGTGCCTTCCCAGATAGAACCCAGATGCGCGTCGCGCACCAGACGGGGTTCGGTCCATTCTTCGATGTAGCCGCAGCCGCCGCGTACTTCCATGGCGTCGCCCGTTACCTTGCGGGCGTCGCGGCAGGCGCGGAATTTGATCAGCGGGGTCAGGATGCGGGCCAGCGCGGGATCGGCCGCGCCGTGGTCGGCATCGGCCAAGGCGCGCGCCGTTTGGAACATGACGCTGCGAGCCTGCTCTGCCCAGACGGTCATCTTGACCAGTTGGCGCCGCATCAGCGGCATATCGATCAGGCGTTTGCCGAAGGCGCGGCGGTGTTGCGACACGTAGATGGCTTCCGTGACCGCACGGCGCATCAGGCCGGCGGCACGCATGCCGTTGGACAGGCGCGAGTTGTTGATCATGTCGGCCATATGCTTGAAGCCGCGGCCGCGTTCGCCAACCAGCCAAGCCACGGCGCCTTCCAGCCGGATTTCACCGCTTGCCATCGACCGCGTGCCCAGCTTGTCTTTAAGACGCAGGATGCGGTAGTGGTTGTGTGTGCCATCGGCCAGGTCGCGCGGCAGCAGAAAGAGCGATACGCCTTTCAGGCCCGCTTGCGGTTCACTGCGAGCCAGCACCATGGCAAAACCCGCGTCCGGGTTCGAGCAGAACCATTTGTCGCCGTGGATAAGCCAGGTGCCGTCGCTTTGGGCTTCGGCGGTGACTTCGGTGGCGCTGACGTCCGAACCCGCGCCTTGTTCCGTCATGAACATGGCGCCTTGGCGCAGCGTATCGAAATCCTGGGACGTGACTTGCGGCAAAACGCGTTCGACCAGCGCCGGGTCACCGAACTTGCGCAGGGTGCGTGCCAGCGAATCAGTCATGCTGACCGGGCAGCACAGGCCAAATTCCGCCTGCACGAAAAGGTGGCTGAGCGCGTATTTCGCTGCTGCGGGCATGGGCTCGGGCCAGCCCAATACTCCGCCGCGATGGGATAGCGCTGCAAGGCCGAATTCGCTGTACGCCAGGCGTTCCAGTTCAACGTAGGCCGGGTGTTTGTCGACGCGGGACTCGTCCGTACCGGCCCGGCTGCGCACCGACAACGTGGGCGGATGCTTGTCCGCCGTCGCAGCAAGTGCGTCCATCGCGCCGCCAGCAAGTCCGCCCAGCCGTTCCAGATGCGGCAACAGGTGAGCGTGCAGTGCGGGGGGCAGATAGCGCTGGCTCAGGGCCGCCGCGTACGGATCGGCGTTGAACAAATTCAGCCCGCGGGAGTCTGGAACCGTTGTGACGGCGGGGGCAATAGTCTTGACGGGGGTATCCATGGCGGCATCCTGCACAAAACGGGGAAGATGGGCCGATGGTGCTAGAGTCGATTAATCTATACAAATACCGTTTCCGTGTAGAACTATCCATAAAAAATATAGATCGTGGGAGGGAACCTTGGACTTGGACCCGCGCTTGCTGCGTTATTTCATCGCCGTGGCCGAAGAACGCCACTTCAGCCGGGCCGCGATACGCCTGCACATATCGCAACCGCCGCTCAGCTATGCCATCCGGCAGCTTGAGGACAATGTGGGAGCCCGGTTGTTGGCCCGTACCAGCCGGCATGTAGAGCTGACCGACGCTGGTCATGTGCTCTACCGGGAGGCGCTGACCCTGCTGCGTCAGGCTGAAGAGGTCCGCACCCTGGTGCAACGGGTGGATTCCGGGCTGCACGGCAGGTTGCGCATAGGATTTGTGGGGTCGATGCTGTATCGGGGTTTGCCGGCGCTGCTCACGGCCATGCGGACCACGCTGCCCGACGTTGAACACGTACTGACCGAATTGAATTCCCACGATCAGATTGAGTCGGTTCGCCGTGGCGAACTGGACCTGGGTTTTATCCACGCGAATCCCGTTCCGGAAGGCGTGCTGGCGCGCGATCTGATGGCCGAACCGTTCGTGGTCTGCCTGCCCGAATCGCATCCGCTGGCGGGGCAGGAATCACTGAGCCTGACGGATCTGGCCGAGGATGATTTTGTGTTTTTTGCGCGCGCGGCGTCGCCCAGCTATTACGAAACGGTGTTATCGATGTGCGTGTCGGCAGGGTTCATGCCCGTCATCCGGCACGAAGTGCGGCATTGGCTGAGCGTGGCGTCCCTGGTGTCGCAAGGCTTGGGGGTGTCTATCGTACCGGCGTGCCTGTCGCGCAGCGGCTTGGCGGGCACCCGTTTTATCGCCTTCGAACATGAGGCCCGTTCGGTCAGCCAGGCGATCTGGCCCACGTTGGCGCGATCGCCCCTGCAGGACAAGGCGGTGGCGCTGGTGGCGCGGCAATTTCCGTCCAGCGCCCCGCCGGTGAGCATGTCTGGCGGGGCGGGTTGAGCATCAGCGGAACACAACCGTCTTGTTGCGGTTCAGCAGAATGCGGTGTTCGACATGGCTGCGAACGGCGCGCGAGAGCACCAGCGATTCGATGTCGCTGCCGACCTGGGTCAGATCTTGCGCGGTCATCGTGTGGTCCACGCGTTCGATGTCCTGGTCAATGATCGGGCCTTCGTCCAGATCCGACGTGACGTAGTGAGCAGTGGCGCCAATGATCTTCACGCCGCGCGCATGCGCCTGGTGATAGGGGCGCGCGCCCTTGAAGCTGGGCAGGAAGCTGTGGTGGATGTTGATGGCGCGGCCATTGAGCGCGCGGCACATATCCGCCGACAGGATCTGCATGTAGCGGGCCAGCACCACCAGGTCAGTGTTGGACTGCTCGACGATGGCCAGCACCTGTTGTTCTTGTTCCGCCTTGGTTTCCGCCGTGACGGGCAGGTAGTGAAACGGGATGCCATAGGACGCCGCCAGGCTGGCGTAGTCGTTATGGTTGGACACGATGGCGGCGACTTCGGCGTGCAAATGCCCGCTATGGACGCGGAACAGCAGGTCGTTCAAGCAATGGCCTTGCTTGCTGACCATGATCAAAAGGCGTTCCTTGCGGCGCGCATCATGCAGCTTGAGCTCCATGCCGTATTCCCCGGACATCGCGTCCAGGCGGGCGCGCAGGTCATCGGCAGCCACGCTGACGGGTAGGTCAAAGTGAACACGCAGGAAGAAGCGGCCCGTCTCTTCGTCGCCGAACTGCTGGGAATCCAGGATGTTGCAACCCAATTCAAACAACAGGCCGCTGACGCGGTAGACGATGCCCGTGCGGTCGGGGCAGGACAGGGTCAAGATGTAGTCGTTGTGCTGCATGGTGCGGGAATGGGCTGAATTAAGAAAAATTAGAGGCGGGATCAGGCTGCCAGCCGCGCCAGGGTCTCTTCGGCCAACGCCAGGCTGGAGGTCAGCCCGGGCGATTCGATGCCAAACAGATTGACCAGGCCGGCCACGCCGTGAACGCCGGGGCCGGCGATGACGAAGTCGGCGGCAGGTTCGTGCGGGCCGGAGATCTTGGGGCGGATGCCAGTGTAGCCGGGCGCCAGCGCATCGTCGGGCAAGGCAGGCCAGTAGCTGCGGACCGCTGCGTAGAACACGTCGGCGCGGGCCGGGTCCAGCGTGTAGTCCTCGGTGCCGACCCATTCGGTGTCGGGACCGAACTTGGCTTGTCCGCCCAGGTCCAGCGTCAGATGCACGCCCAGGCCAGCATGTTGCGGCACGGGGTAGATCAGGCGGGAAAACGGTGCGCGGCCAGACAGCGTGAAATAGCTGCCTTTGCACAAATAATCGGTGGGGATGCTTGCAGGCGGCACGCCGTCAATGCGGCGGGCCAAGGCCGGCGCCTGCAGTCCTGCCGAATTGATCAACACATTGCAAGTCAGTTGCATTGCTTCGTCGCCGCCGAATTGCAGCTCAAAGCCGCCTTCGGGGCGCACGCGGCCGGACACCAGCGGCGTATGGAATACGCATTGGGCGCCCGCGTTTTCGGCGTCGCCCTGAAACGACAGCATCAGCGCGTGGCTGTCTACGATGCCGGTGGACGGCGATACCAGCGCTGCCGTGCATTGCAGCGCGGGCTCCAGGCGCATGGCTTCTTCGCCGGAAATGTATTGCAGGTCATCCACGCCATTGGCGCGGGCACGCTGGGCGATGCCTTCCAGCTGAGTGGCTTGCTCGCGGTCGGTGGCTACGATCAGCTTGCCCAGCCGTTTGTGCGGCACGGCGCGCTCGGCGCAGTACGAATACAGCAGATGCTTGCCACGCACGCACAGGCGGGCCTTGAGGCTGCCCGCGGGGTAATAGATGCCAGCGTGTATGACTTCAGAGTTGCGTGAGCTGGTGCCCGTGCCGATGGCCTCGGTGGCTTCCGCTACCAGGACCTCGCGGCCGGATTGCGCCAGGGCGCGCGCAATCGCCAGGCCGACGACGCCCGCGCCGATGACGACGCAATCAACGTCCACGCTCATGAGGCTTTCCTTTCGGAGGGGGCGCCCGCCGGGGTCAGGTCGAAACCGCCCGCGTGGAAAACCAGCGGCGGTACGTTGCTATGGCCGCAGCGTTCCACTTCGCCCACCATGATGATGTGATCGCCTTCCACGTAACGGCTGCGGTTGCGGCATTCAAACCACGCGGCGCAGTGGCCATCCAGCATCGGCGTGCCGCCCGGCGCGTGGTGTACGGTCAGGCCGGCGTAGCGGTCGGGCGTCTTGCCCGTGGCGAAACGGCGCGCCAGCGCGATCTGGTCGGCGCCCAGTACGTTGACGACGTAGCGTTCGCACTGCTCGAAAGCCTCAAGCGAGGACGACGTCCGCGCCAGGCTCCACAGCACCAGCGGCGGATTGAGCGAGACTGAATTAAAGGAGCTGACCGTCAGCCCGATGGGCGCGCCATCAAGGCCGGCGGTCGTCACGACCGTTACGCCTGTGGCGTAACGGCCCAGCGCGGTGCGGAAAAAAGCGGCGTCAAAATCAGGGGAGGAGGCGGGCATGCAGTAGCTTAATTCGAGCGGGCGCGCAGGGCGCCCGGCATCACGGCGACAGCCGTTCAATTTTCCAGGCTGGGCCGTCCGCGACATAACGCAGGCGGTCATGCAGGCGTGATGGCCTGCCTTGCCAGAATTCGATGGCCGTGGGCTTCAGGCGGTAACCGCCCCAGTGCGGCGGACGCGGCGGCTGTTCGCCGAAACGTTCGCGGAATTCCTGCTCACGGGCTTCCAGCGCTTCACGGGTGATGGGCTGGCTTTGGGGCGAAGCCCAGGCGCCGATACGCGAGCCGGCGGGCCGGCTGTGGTAATAGGCGTCAGACTCTTCAGCCGCGACTTTTTCGACCACGCCTTCGATCCGGACCTGACGCTCCAGCGGCTGCCAGAAGAACAACAGGCAGGCACGGGGCTCGGCCACGAGGTCATGGCCCTTACGGGATTCGTAATTGGTGAAGAACGTGAAGCCTTGCTCGTCAAAGCCCTTGATCAGGACAATGCGGGCGCTGGGCTGGCCGTTTTCGTCCACCGTGGCCAGGGTCATGGCGTTGGGTTCGGGCACCTTGGCGGCCAAGGCTTCATCAAACCAGCGCGTGAATTGCTGGAACGGCGAGGCCGCAGCCTGGGTTTCCAGCAGGACGTTCTTTTCGTAGCTTTGACGCAGATCAGAGACGGACATGGGGCGTGGGGGTCAGCGTTGATAACAGGGAGTTTATACCGCTTGGGCTATTGCTCCCTTATTGACCCCGCTCAGGTCTCAAGCAAGTTTTCCGCATTGAGGCGGGCGGCGGGTGTTACGCGCTTTCCGGCAGGGGCCGCTCGTCCTGTTCCAGCAGGCGCGCAATGGCGTCCAGCCGGGCGTCATGGATGCCGGCGGCGCGCAGCGCTTGGGCGGTTTGCACCACGTAATCCGTGCAGGGGCCATAGCGGCCGGCGGCTCGGCGCACGATTTCCAGCAGTTCGGGTTCGGGCAGCGCGCGGATATAGGCCGGGTTGTCGCGGTTCATGATGAAGACCAGCGCGCGGACGGTGCCGGCATCAGTCGTGCAGTTGACCCAGCGGGGCAGGTACGCGCCCGTGGACATCTCGCGTTCCCAGAGCGCAGGGAAATAATTGGGGACCTGGCTGCCGGCCAGACGGTAGACCACGCCCCGGCACGAGCCGCCGCGGTCCAGGCCAAATACCAGGCCCGGGCATTCCGGCGTGCCGCGGTTGACGCGAGACCACAGGCACAGCGCCCGGTGGTGGCCGCGCAGGGTTGCCAGCCGACGCTCCATGAAGTCGAAATCGGGGCGCCAGATCAGCGAGCCGTAGCCAAATACCCATACGTCTTCACCCGATTGCCAGTGTTGCAGGGCCTCGTTCAGCGAAGCTTGTCTTTCCTCTTGCGTCCAGAGGCGAAAAGGCAGGCTGGCGCCGGCAATGCCAGCAGCGGGAGGAGAGGACTGCATATTCACGACTACGGTTTCCGGTCTGTATCGAGCGGGGGGTTACGGTTGGCCCAACCACCGGCCATCAGCGCCAGGGAGTAGGCCCAGAACAATGGGGCAACACCAATTACCGCACCGAGCGCGCCGAAGGTCAACGGCAGAGACACTTGCGAGCCATTGATCAGCGCCATCCGCAAACCCACGGCCTCGGCGGCGCGGCCCGGTGGTGAATGCTGGTGCAGCAGGGATAGCATACTTGGTTGGCAGCACCCCAACGCAAGTCCCAGAATGAAAGACAGCACGATCAGGATGGTAACGTCGGTGAACAGCGGGTAAAGCATGAAATCGATGGCGGCCGTGGCCATGGCCACTCGCACCAAAGTCCAGGATCGAACCCGGCGCATGATCAGCGGCAATACCAGGCGGATGACGAAAGTTGCCGCCGCGAAGGACGCAAGAATGATGCCGATCGTGGTTGCCGACAGGCCAATGGCTACGCCAAAAATGGGTACGACGAACAAATGCGTGTCCCAGGCGCCGGACAGAATGGTGTTGACCATCAGAATCCGGCGTAAGGCCGGCACGGCCAACAGCTCCGTCACGCGCCGGCGCTCGGCCTCCTTGGCCCCCGACAACTGCGAATCCACGGCCTTCAATTGGTGCCGCATGGCATACAAGCCGATGCCTGACAGCAGGGGTCCCAGCGCGAGCAGCCCGAAAGCGGTGCGCGTGCCCAGGTGGTCAATCGCCAGACCGGCAATCAGCGGCCCAGAAAATCCAGAGCCCGCCAGCGCCAGCGACATGAACGAGAAGTTGCGCAAACGCTGGACTGGCTCCGCGTGACCCAGCAAGTCCTGAGTCGCTACCTGATGCAGCATGAAACCGATGCCGATGCAGCAAGACGCAATCAACAAGGCGGTCTGTGTCTGGAAGATAAAGGGCAAAGCCGTGCCGATAGCGACCAATGTCGTCCCGATAACGAGAGGACGCACAATGCCGACTCGATCCACCCAGCGGCCCGCACGTACCGAGAACAGCATCGGCAACACGGCGAACACCGCGACCAGCGTGCCTACTTTGAACGTGGACAGGCCCATTTGCAGCGCTGTCAGAGAAACGGTGATCCGTCCCCCCGTCAGCGCCACATGATTCATCATTGCCAGCAGGCACAAAAGCACCGCCCCGGAAAATTCCGGGGAACTGGAAGGCGAGGAGGGGGATCTGTTGGAGGTAGACACGGCTTAACTGCATTCATTCTGTGCGTATCGTCGCCCTATGTCGAGGCGAGGTTATTTTGCAGTGCCGCAAATTGTTTCAGTCTGTGGTGACAAGATAGGCGCCATCTACCGGCCAAGTCGTGTGCTTACGGCGCAAGATGGCGGCACGTTCGCCGAAGGTCGGCATATAGGGGTTCTACCGGTGCGCCATAAGCGTTGTATCGTTCTCGCAACGGAACAATTCCATAGTGCTTGACTGTCATTCGCTGCTTTACTGTTTTTCACCGTTTAGCGACACATTGGCCATCGATTGGCCAAGCGGCCCGATTAGGATGGGCAGCTACTTCGCAATACTGGCCGCGGGCACTGCCCGCGTTCCCCTAAGATCAGGTTCAATGAAAAAGTCCCGCAGTAAGTTCAAGCGCAATGCGCTTATCGCCGTCGTTTTCCTGATAGCCGTATTTGGTGTGCGCGCCGCCTTTTTCTCCGCGCCGCCGCCGCCAACCTTTGCGGTGGCCGAGGTCACCCGGGCGAATCTTGAAGACAGCGTTTTGGCCAGCGGCACGATAGACGCCATTGAGCGCGTCAGCGTGGGCGCACAGGCAACCGGGCAGTTGAAGTCTCTGAAAGTGGCGCTGGGCGACCGGGTCAAGAAAGGGCAACTGGTGGCCGAGATCGACGACCTGACCCAGCAGAACGAACTGCGCAATGCCGAGGCGGCCTTGCAAACCCGGCGCGCCGAACGGGCTGCCAAGGTCGCCATGCTGAAGCAAGCCGAGCTGGCCTTCAAGCGTCAGCGTCAGATGTTGGCGGCCGATGCCAGCTCGCGTGAATCGTACGAAAGCGCCGAGGCCACGTTAGGCGTGACCCGTGCGGAAATTGCCTCGCTGGACGCGCAGATCGCCCAGGCCGAGATCCAGGTCGATACCGCCCGCGTCAATCTTGGCTACACGCGCATCGTTTCACCCATCGACGGTATGGTCGTGGCGGTGGTGACCAAGGAAGGCCAGACGGTCAACGCGATTCAAAGCGCGCCCACGATCATCAAAGTGGCCCAGGTGGATACGATGACGATCAAGGCCCAGATATCCGAGGCGGATGTGACTCGCGTCACGACGGGCCTGCCCGTGTACTTCACGATTCTGGGCGAACCGGATCAACGCTATCACGCCACATTGCGTGCGGTGGAACCGGCGCCGGATTCCATCCAGAAGGACGACGCCACGTCGTCGCTGACTTCCTCTGGCAGTACGTCGACGACAGCCGCGGTTTACTACAACGGCTTGTTCGACGTGCCCAATCCCGACGAAAAGCTGCGCATCTCCATGACCGCCCAGGTCTTTATTGTGCTGGGCGAAGCCAAGGACGCGGTGGTGGTCCCGGCATCGGCGCTGGGCAAGCGCGGCGAAGACGGACGTTATGCGGTGCGGGTAGTGCAAAAGGACAATAAGACCGAGGTGCGGCACGTCAAGATTGGCATGAACAACAACGTCCAGGCACAGGTGCTGGAAGGGCTGGAGGTGGGCGAGCGGGTCGTGTCGGCGGATTCCGCGCCGGCGGCCTTCGCGGCGCCGGGGGCCTGACATGAGCGGGCCTCTTATCTCGCTTGCCGGGGTGCGCCGCGAGTTTCCCGCGGGTGAGCAAACTATCGCCGTGTTGAAGGACGTCAACCTCACTATCGAGGCGGGCGAAATGGTCGCCATCGTGGGGGCATCGGGGTCGGGCAAGTCCACCCTGATGAACATCCTGGGCTGCCTGGACCGCCCCACGCGCGGCGATTACCGGGTCAGCGGCCGCAGCACGGGCGAGCTGAATCCCGACGAGCTGGCCGAGCTGCGCCGCGAGCATTTCGGATTTATCTTCCAGCGTTACCACCTGCTGTCCGATTTGACGGCGCAGGGCAACGTCGAGGTGCCGGCCGTGTACGCGGGTAAGCGCCGCGAGGAACGCCTTGAACGCGCCCAGGATCTGCTCAAGCGCCTGGGGCTGGCCGACCGCTCCGGGCACCGCCCGGGCCAGTTGTCCGGCGGCCAGCAGCAGCGCGTTAGTATTGCGCGCGCACTGATGAACGGCGGCGACATCATTCTGGCGGACGAACCGACGGGAGCGCTTGACACGCATACCGGTCAGGAAGTGCTGCGCATTCTGGAAGAGCTGAATGCGGCGGGCCACACCATCATCATCGTGACCCACGATATGAATGTGGCGCGCCACGCGCAGCGCATCATCGAGATCAGCGATGGCGAGATCGTCGCCGACAAGCGCAATCCCGATGCGCCGCGGCTGGAGATCACGCGTGATGAGCCGCCTGCTTTACCGAAGCGGCCAGCCTGGCAATCGTATCTGGATCGTTGCGGCGAAGCCTTGCGCATGGCGCTGCTGGCCATGAACGCGCACCGGCTGCGCACGTCGCTGACCATGCTGGGCATCATCATCGGCATTGCGGCCGTGGTGTCGGTGGTGGCGCTGGGTGAGGGTTCGCGGCGCAAGATTCTGGAAGACATCAGCGCCATCGGCACCAATACCGTAGAGGTATTTCCTGGCAAGGACTTTGGCGACGAGAAGGCCGTCAACATACGTACGCTGGTCGCGGCCGACGCTGACGCGCTGGCCCGCGAATCCTACGTGGACAGCGTCACGCCGGAAGTTTCCACCAGCAATACGCTGCGCTATCGCAACGTGTCCGTGAATGGTTCGATCCAGGGCGTGGGCGAACAGTATTTCCGCGTGCGCGCCATCAAGCTGGCGCAGGGCAAATTCTTTGACGAAACCAGCGTAGTGCGCCGGGCGCAGGAGGTCGTGATTGACGACGGCACCCGGCGTGCCTTGTTCGGCACGCATACCGACGCGATCGGACAGGTGGTGTTTCTGGGATCAATGCCGGCGCGCGTGATCGGCGTGACAGAAAAAAAGGACACGGTATTTGGCAACAACGACTCCCTGAATGTCTGGATTCCGTACACGACGGCACTGTCGCGCGTGCTGGGCCAGCAGCATTTAAAGAGCATCACGGTGCGCGTCAACGATGCGACGCCGCCGGCCGCGGCCGAGCAAGCCATCGTGCGTGTACTGACGCGCCGGCACGTGGTGAAGGATTTCTTTGTCTTCAACACGGACGCGATTCGCAAGACCATCGAACGCACCACGGCGACGATGACCCTGCTGGTGTCCTTGATTGCGCTGATCTCGCTGATGGTGGGCGGCATTGGCGTCATGAACATCATGCTGGTGTCCGTGACCGAACGCACCCGCGAGATCGGCGTACGCATGGCGGTGGGCGCCCGGCGCAGCGACATCATGCAGCAGTTCCTGATCGAAGCCGTTCTGGTGTGCCTGATCGGCGGGGCGCTGGGCATCATCCTGTCGTTGGCCTTGGGTGTGCTGGTGTCCAAGGCTACGGGCGGTTCGTTCCAGATGATTTACTCCACGGCATCGATGGTGGCGGCATTTACGTGCTCGACCCTGATCGGTGTGCTTTTTGGCTATTTGCCGGCGCGCAATGCGGCGCGCCTAGATCCCGTCGAGGCGTTGGCCCGGGAATGAAGACGATGAAAGCGGTTTCCTTTATCTGCAAACCTGCCGCCCTGGCACTGCTGCTGGCGCTGGGCGGTTGCGGCAGTCTGCTGCGCTCCGACTACGAGCCGCCCCTGACCGAAGCGCCAGCCGCATGGAAATATGCGGCGCCGGGCAATGCCATGGCCCCGTTGGCTGACGGCGGCGCCTGGTGGCGCAACTTCAATGATCCTGTGCTGGACGGTTTGATTGACGCGGTGCTGGCGCGCAACAACGATCTTGCAGCTGCCGCGATCCGGGTACGCCGCGCGCAGTATCAAGCAGGCTTGTCAGAAGACAAGCTGATTCCGCAATTGGGCGGCGATGCCAACGTGACGCGCAACCGTAGCCTATACGGTGATCGCGCCATCGCCAGAACCAATGCGGCCGAGCTGACCGTCAGCTATGAAGTGGACCTATGGGGCAAGCTGTCGCGCCAGCGCGATGCCGCACAATGGGAGGCTCTGGCGACCGAGCAAGACCGCCAGAGCGCCGCGCTGTCGCTTGTAGGCACGACTGCCACTCTGTATTGGCAAACGGCCTTCATCAATCAGCGAATCGCCAGCAGCGAAGAAAGCATTGCCTATGCGCGCAAGACGCAGGATCTGGTGCGCGCACAATACGCAGCCGGGGGCGCCTCTGCGCTGGAACTGGCCGAAGCCGAGCAGACGGTGGCCAGTCAGCAGGCGGCGCACACGCTGCTGGTGCAACAGCGCGTGGAATATACGAACGCGCTGACGATACTGTTTGATGGTCCGCCCGACCGCAGCATGGCGGACCCCGCAAGGCTGCCGTCTTATCCGATGCCCGAGGCCCGCGCCGGCGTGCCTGCCGAACTACTGGGCCGCCGCCCGGATCTGCGAGCGGCGGAGCTGCGCTTGCGCGAGTCACTGGCTACGGTCGACGCCACCCGCGCCAGTTTTTATCCGCCCGTGACGTTGACGGGCGCGCTTGGCAGTTCCAGCCCGACGTTGTCGAATGTTCTGCAAAACCCGATCGCGTCTTTGGGCGTGGGATTGACGCTGCCGTTCCTGCAATGGACGCAGATGCAGCTGAACATCAAGATTTCCAAGGCTGACTACGAAGAGCGCGTAGTCAACTTCCGGCAGGCTTTGTATCAGGCAATGGCGGATGTTGAGAACGCATTGTCGAACCGGACGCAGTTGACGCTACAGGCAGAGCAATTGGATCTGTCTTTGCGCGCGGCGCGAGAGGCCGAGCGTTTGTACGAGGTCCGGTATCGAGCGGGAGCCGTGTCGTTGAAAGATTGGCTGGACGCGCAGGAGAAGCGCCGCACGGCGGAAATCGCCCGGGACGAAAATGGTCTGAATCGCTTGGTGAATCAGGTGACGGTCTACCGGGCGTTGGGGGGCGATGATCAGGTGGCGGGCGGCGCTTGAAAAACCGCCAGAACACTGCCGGTCCACGCTGCCATAAAATGCACCTATGAACTCCCCCGAACACCCCCCTGAATCCGCTGACCTGGACCGCCGCTTTGGCGGTTTGTCCCGTTTGTATGGCCCGGAAGCGCCCGCTCGCCTTCGAAACGCCCATGTGGCCGTGGCCGGCCTGGGCGGCGTGGGGTCATGGACGGTTGAAGCCTTGGCGCGTTGTGGCGTGGGGGCGCTGACGCTGATCGACCTGGATCACATTGCAGAATCCAACGTCAACCGGCAACTTCATGCGCTGACCTCCACCTTGGGTCAGTCCAAGGTGGATGCCATGGCGGAGCGGGTATTGGCAATCAATCCAGCATGCAGGCTGACCCGGGTTGACGATTTTGTTTCGCCCGAAAATGTGGCCGAGGTGCTGCCGGGGCCGTACACCGTGATCATCGATTGCACCGACCAGGCGGCGGCCAAGATTGCGATGATCTTGCATGCGCGGGCGATGGGCGTGCCAATGATGTTGTGCGGCGGCGCAGGGGGCAAGACAGATCCGTTGGCATTGCGCGCAGGCGATCTGTCGGCGGCGGTCAACGATGCCTTGTTGGCCAAGTTGCGCAACAAATTGCGCAAGGAGCATGGTTTTCCGCGGGCGTCCGATCAGAATGGCCGTGCGCTCAAGCGCGTGCCGAAGATGGGCATTCATGCGTTGTGGTTCGATCAGCCCGCCATCCTGCCCGATGCCTGGACCCGGCCGACTGAAGGCGAAGACGACCTGGGCGCGTCGGGCCTGGCCATCGCGCCGCAGGGGTTGTCTTGCGCGGGTTATGGCTCGGTTGTGACGGTGACAGCGGCCATGGGCATGGCCGCTGCGAACGAGGCGTTGAAGCTGGCGGTTTGAAGCGCAAGCGGCGTGGCGCCTAGACCTCCACGTACACCATTCCGTCCTTGATGCTGACGGGATAGACCGCCACGTTGTCGCGCAAGGGGGAGCAGAGTGCGCGGCCGTCGCGCACGTCGAAGCGGCCCTGATGCAGCGGGCATTCGATCTCGTGTCCCGTTAAAAATCCATCGCACAGCCGGGCATTGCCATGCGTACAGAGATTATCGGTGGCGTAAACCTGGCCTTCGACTCCGTATAGCGCAATCTCGCGGTCGCCTGCTTGCACCGCAATCACATCGTCTTCCGGCACGTCCGTCCGGGCGATGGTCTTGATCCATTGTGTAGTTGTCGTCATCGGGGTGGCTGCCTGGTCAGATGGGATAGATGAGCGAATTCGGAATCAGCTCGCTGTCGAAGATGCACAGACGCGATTCGAACTTAAGACCGTCCGGCGTGCGCCGCACGACATCCAAATAGCGGCCCACGTTGTAGACCGTGGTCAGCTGGCTGGGCTTGGTGCGGAACACCGCGTAATTGGCTTCGGATTCAATGCGGTCGCCGTCGGCGGCCAGAACACGCGGCGCGCCTACGACATGGCGCTGGTAGTAGGGGTCGTGGAAGATCGTGTCGGTAGCGCCATAAATGCGGTCTTTCAACATGCCGCGGCTTTCAAAGGCCATGGTTGCCAGCGGATAACCACGCTCGTGGTTTTCTCGCGGAAGCACCTTGTATACGCAGTCTTCCACGAAGAAGTCAGGCCATTTTTCCCATTCCTCGGCGTCCAGCGCGGCGGCGTAGTCGCTATACAGGCGGGTCAGCTGGTAGTAGAGCGGAAAGTCCACCATGTCAGGCCTCCATCACTTGGCGCCAATACGCGTACATGCCGCGGATCAGCGTTTCGGTCACCATGTGATCCGTTTGCTCGGCCGTCTTGCCGCCCAGTTCCGCAACACTGCGATGCCAGGGTTTTTGCTCAAAACCCGATTGCGAAAACTCGATCACCTCGCCGTCGTCAGCCGAGACAAAACCGGCGGGACCAAACAAGTTGGCCTGGCGCAGGCGGCGTCGCGTCATTTCCGGGCTGTCGTCGGCAAAGCCGAAGTGCGTCCAGACGAAGTCAAAGGCGTCATGGCCTACGGGTTGGATATGGCGGGTGGATAGCGAATTCACCTGCTGTTGGATGATGACGCTGGGAAACAGCGTCATCAGCACTGCGGTGGGGCCGTTCCACCAAGGCTCTTGCACGATATCCAGAAAGCGGTCGTCGTTCAGCGACATCTGTTCCTTGAAGCTGGAAACGCCGCTGGTGACCGATGCCTTGCCGCCCTGGCCGCGAGTGGAAATCATGGCGGCGTGACGGAAATGGCGATCCATCTTCAACTCGGACCGATTGTCTGCGCGCCACAATCCAAAGGTGACAAACCAGGTGTGCAGCAGTCCGGGGTGGTAAGGATCTTTGATGTTCTCTTGCATCAGTTTCCAGTTGCCCGGAATGCGCTGACGGCTATAGCCGTGGATCACCAGCTGGCGGCCGTCGAACACGCGGTCGAAATAATGCAGGATGTCCGGGCCCAGGTAGTCTTCCAGCGGCTCGACATCGTGGTCGAAAGACGCGAAGACCACGCCGTTTCTACAGGCAACGGCCAGCTTGGTCAGGCCATGGTCTTCAGTCTTGAAGTCTGGCGGCATGCCGCCATTGACCTTGCCGTCCTGCTTCACGCCGCGCCGAAAAGGCACGCCGATCAGGTTGCCTTGCAGGTCGTAGTTCCACTGGTGATACGGGCAGACGAATTCGCTGCGATTGCCCGAGCGCTCGCGGCAGAATTGCACGCCGCGATGCGCACACACGTTTTCCACCACGCGCACCTGCCCGTCGCTGTCGCGCACCACAATGACGGACCGTTCGCCCACTGTCGTGCGCTTGAAGTCCCCCGGGTTGGGGATCTCGGCCTCCAGACCCACATAACTCCAGTGCGCCTGGTAGAAAAAGCGTTCCAGCTCGCGCTGATGCAAGGCGGCATCCGTGTAGACCCCGAAAGGAATGCGGTGTGAGCCTTCTTCCGGCCAGCGCGGAACGAAGTGGATGGGATGGTCCGGACCGTTCATGGGCGGCCACCCTGACTACAGGGCGTGGCAATACGATGCATGCAATGGCGCATGACGGGTCTCCTTGTTCCATCTGGCCGCGTCACGGCCGGGCAGAGCCAGCGCGACATGGGCGCGGGCGTTTGTTGCATCATCAGGCAGGCTGTGGAATAAATAAATAGAATCTGCTTGATGACATAAATCACCAAAATCAATATTGGTGGAGACAAACGCATGAACCTGAAAGACGTAGACCTGAATCTGCTGGTCGTCTTCAATGAGTTGCAAAAGCATGGCCGGGTGTCGGCCGTAGCGCAGAGCCTGGGCATTTCGCAACCCGGGGTCAGCAATGCGCTGGGCCGGTTGCGCAAGCTGCTGGGCGATGAGTTGTTTCTGCGCACGTCGCGCGGGATGGTGCCCACGCCTTACGCCGAGGCGCTGGCGCAACCTATCGCCGATGCGCTGGGCGCGTTGCACAGCACATTGAACGCCCGGAGCTCATTCGATCCGGCGCACAGCGCGCGTGCGTTTGTGATTGGCGTGAACGACGTGGGCGAAACCTACTTTCTGCCGCGCCTGATGCGGGCGCTGGATGACGCCGCGCCCGGCGTCACCATTCGCACGGTGCGCACCACGTCCATCGATGTGCGGGACGAGATGGAGCGCGGCCGCATGGACCTGGCCATGGGATTTCTACCGGGTTTGAAAAGCGGCTTTTTTCAGCGCCGGCTGTTCCGCCAGCCGTATGTGTGCATTTTCAGAAAGGACCACCCGCTGGCGCAGTCAGGCGTGTCTGCCAAACAGTTCCGCGTGGCCGAACATGTGGCGATCGTGTCGGAAGGCACGGGCCATGGCGTAGTAGACGAGGTAATAGAACGGGCCGGCATCCGCCGCCGCTTGCGGCTGACGGTGCCGCACTTCATGGCGGTGGGGCCGGTGCTGCAAGCCACCGACATGATCGCGGTGGTGCCACAGCGTTTTGCGGACTGCGCCTGTAAGCCCTTTGGGCTGGCGACCGCTCCGTGTCCGGTGAAGATTCCGGAATCGGTCATCAATGTGTTCTGGCATGCCCGCAACCACCGCGAACCCGCCAATCAATGGTTGCGGCAGGTCGTGGTGGACGAGTTCGCGGACCAGTAACCGCGGGTCAGGTTTCCCGCAGGTTGACCGGGAACCAGCCGCGCAGCGCGTTGGACAGGCGAATCTCGTCCGCAGCGTGCAAGTCGGCTAACGTCAGCACCCGTTCAGTGACGTGATCCAGGTCCAGCAGCTCGCTGCGTTGCACGCCAGGCAGGCAGCCGCTGTCCACGGGCGGGGTGTACCAGTCGCCGTCCAGGCGCAGATAGACATTGCTGCGGCTGCCTTCGCACAGTTCGCCGCGCTCGTTCAGGTAGAGCAGATCAAAGATATGCGGGTGAGCGGGCAGCCATTCGATCGTCTTGGTGTACCAGGGCCGATGCGTGGTTTTGAAGCGCAAGAGGGGTTCGGATGAGCGCAGGGCCTCGGGGGCGAGCATGACTTCCTGGTGCGCGGGCAAGGGCGGCAACATCGCGGTCTGGATATGCCGGCTGCCATCTCGCGCAACCAGCAGGCGCAGCCGGTGCGGGCCAGGCGTGGTCAGCCCCATCGCGGCAATCAGGATGTCGCCCTGCACGTCACGGCCGCCCCAGACATAACCGAGCGCTTTGCAAGACGCCTCCAGGCGCTTGAGATGGCGCGCCAGCAGCGGCACATTGCCTTCGGCATCGACCAGGATGGTCTCGATCAATTCGGGTTGCATGGGACTCTCCTGGGGTTGATGCTGCGGGACCGCGTTCTATGCTACTACCGCCGGCCGGGGATGGCGAAGGGCTTGGGTCAGGCGCGCAGGATTCGAGCCTTCCAGTGGCATTCCTGCCATTCTTCGGCGGGGTTTGAATCATGCACGATGCCGCCGCCGACGCTGTAGACGCCGTGGCCGGATTGGTCTAGCACCAGCGTGCGGATCGCGACGTTCAATGAGAAGTCGCCGTCCGGCGCCAGCCAGCCTACGCTGCCGCAGTACAGGCCGCGAGGCGCGGTTTCCATTTGGCGGATGCGGCGCATGGCGGCCACTTTGGGCGCGCCGGTAATGGAACCGCAGGGAAACAGCGCACGCAGTACGTCTTCCAGGCTGGCGTCCTCTGCCCGGGCCGACACCGTGGATGTCATGGTCCAGACGGTGGGGTAGCGTTCCAGCGAGAACAGCGCATCGACCTGGACCGAGCCTGGCTGGGCCAGCCGGCCCAGGTCGTTGCGCAGCAGATCCACGATCATCAGGTTTTCAGCGCGGTTTTTTTCGCTGGCCAGCAATTCCTGGCCCAGACGCTCGTCTTCGATCGGGTCCGGATGCCGCGGCGCGGTGCCTTTCATGGGGCGCGTCGTCAGACGCGGACCCTCGCGCCTGACAAAAAGCTCGGGTGAAAAAGA
The DNA here is from genome assembly GCF_030864005.1 of Achromobacter seleniivolatilans. Classification (NCBI taxonomy): domain Bacteria; kingdom Pseudomonadati; phylum Pseudomonadota; class Betaproteobacteria; order Burkholderiales; family Alcaligenaceae; genus Achromobacter; species Achromobacter seleniivolatilans. The sequence goes on along the minus strand of NZ_CP132976.1, from coordinate 3,858,886 downwards.
CAGCACCGTCCGCGCGCCATCCTGGATGAATGCGCCGTGGGCCACAGGATTGCGGGCGGCAATGCGGCGATAGAGCGTGGCGGCATCGCCCTGGTATTGCAGATCCAGCGGTTGGGTGAAATTGACTTGATACAGCTCACCGTCACCGATCAACCCGCGAATGGCGTCGATCTGGCGCACATAGTCCGCCTCGGTCATGCGCGGGGCTGGGAGGCTGATGGCGGCGGGCGCGCAGCCGGCGTCCGGCGCGTCCCAAGGGGCTTCGTCGACTTTGCGCTCGAACACCAGCGCGGTCAGGCGGGCTTTGCCGTCATCGCGCGGCGGTGCCCAGGGTCCGGCGGGGGCAGGCTGCGTAGCTTCGGGCAACAACCACTCGCCCAGTTCGTAATCCAGCAACAGGGCGACCCAACGCCCCTGTTGCCGCGCGGCCTCAATTGCGGCCAACGCGGGCGCAACTTCCGAGGCGGCGCGCGCTTCGATCCGGGAGCAGAACCCCTCGAATCGCAGCGCGCGGCCCGCCAGCCGGTCTTCAAAACGACATTCCATGCTTATTGCTGCGGTTGATGTGCCAGGAATTCCGTCAGGACGCGCCCCGTGTGGGAGTGGTCAGCCAGGGTCATCACATGTTCCGGCGAGCCTTCGGCAACCAGCTGGCCGCCGCCCGTGCCGCCTTCGGGGCCCAGGTCCAGCAGCCAGTCGGCTTCGGCGATGACGTCCAGATTATGCTCGATCACAACGACGGTGTTGCCGGCTTCCACCAGACGGTGCAGCACATGGATCAGTTTTTCGACGTCAGCCATCGACAAACCCACGGTCGGTTCATCCAGCACGTACAGCGTGTGCGGGATGCGCGACGCGCGGCCGGTCTTGATCAATCCGTCGGTCAGGCGGGCCTTGGACAGCTCGGTTACCAGCTTGATGCGCTGGGCCTCGCCGCCCGACAGCGTGGGTGACGGCTGGCCCAGCGTCAGATAACCCAGGCCCACATCCTGCATCAGCTGCAAGGGTCGGTGAATCTTCGGGTGCGCCGCGAAGTAGCCAATGGCGTCGTCCACTTCCATGGACAGCAGCTCGCCGGCATTCTTGCCGCGCATCTGGATGCTGAGGGTGTCGTTGTTAAAGCGCGCGCCATTGCAGGCATCGCACGGCACCTTCACATCCGGCAGGAAGTTCATTTCGATGGTGCGCATGCCCTGGCCTTCGCAGATCGGGCAGCGTCCGTCGCCGGTGTTAAATGAGAAGCGCGCTGCCGTCCAGCCGCGCATGCGGGATTCCCGGGTGTCGGCAAATTGCTTGCGCACGTCATCCCAGAAGCCCACATAGGTGGCGGGGCACGAACGCGGCGTTTTGCCGATGGGGGTCTGGTCCACTTCCAGCACGCGGTCGATGGCTTCCCAGCCCTTGATGCTTTCGCAACCTGCCCAGCCCGGCGCCTTGCCTTGCGAGACGGCCTGCGACAGATTATCCAGCAGCACTTCACGCGCCAGGGTGGATTTTCCGGACCCGGACACGCCCGTCACCACACTCAAGCGCCCAACCGGGAACTTGGCGTCCACGCTGCGCAGATTGTGCAGACGGGCGCCACGGATCTCGATCATGGGGGTGTCGGCTTCGACCGCACGGCGTCCTTGCAGCGGATGTTGCAGCGGCGTTTTCAGGTAGCGGCCGGTGATGGATTCGGGGGCGTCCATCAGGTCTTGCACGGTGCCTTCAGCCACAACGCGGCCGCCTCGGATGCCCGCGCCGGGTCCGATGTCGATCACGTGCGAGGCGCGGCGGATCGTGTCTTCGTCATGTTCCACCACCACCAGCGTGTTGCCGTTTTCTTCCAGGCGGGCCAGCGCATTCAGCAGAATGCGGTTGTCGCGCGGGTGCAGGCCGATGGTGGGTTCGTCCAGCACGTAGCACACGCCCTGCAGGTTGGAACCCAGCTGCGCGGCCAGACGGATGCGCTGCGCTTCGCCGCCCGACAACGTGGGCGCGGCGCGGTCCAGGGCCAGATAATTCAGCCCCACTTCCTGCATGAAATTCAGGCGGCCTCGAATCTCCGTCAGGATGTCGCGGGCAATCTCGCCTTCGCGGCCGCGCGCCACCAGGCCAGTAAAGAAGGTGTGCGCGTCAGACACCGGCAGGGACGCCAGTTCGGCAATGGATTTGTCGCGCCACCGCACGGCGCGCGCGACGCGGTTCAGCCGTTGGCCATCGCACTGCGTGCATGCCTTGGCCTCGCCTTCATACCAGGCGTTCCAAGCGGTTTCTTCGCCGGTCTGCTCTTCGTCAAAGCCTTGCAATTGCAGGCCCGTGCCGAAGCAGCCCGTGCACCAGCCATGCTTGGAGTTGTACGAGAACAGGCGGGGGTCAGGTTCCGGAAAGCTGGTGCCGCAAGACGGGCAGGCGCGCTTGACCGAAAAGTGCTGTTGCTGCAATTCGCTGTTCAGCGCTTCGTGCAGTTTGTTCACCGGCCACACGACAGACATCACGCCCTGGCCATTTTCCAGCGCGCTCTTGACTGCGGCGCGCAGACCGGCCTCGTTGGCGGGGTCAACGACCACATCCGCCACCGGCAGTTCGATGGTGTGTTCTTTGTAGCGGTCCAGGCGCGGCCACGGCGCCACAGGAATGAACTCGCCATCCACGCGCAGATGCGAGTGGCCTTTGGAACCGGCCCACTTGGCCAGATCCGTGTAATAACCCTTGCGGGCCGTGACCAGCGGGGCCAGCAGGCCGATGTGTACGCCCTTGTGATCGCGCAGCAGGCGCGCCACGATCTGATCCGTGTTCTGCGGTTCTACTGCCACGTTGCAGTCCGGGCAGTATTGCGTGCCCAGCTTCACGTAGAGCAAACGCAGGAAATGATGGATTTCGGTCATGGTGGCCACGGTGGACTTGCGGCCTCCGCGGCTGGTGCGCTGTTCAATGGCGACCGTCGGCGGGATGCCGAAGATGGCGTCCACATCCGGCTTGCCCGCCGGCTGCACGATGGCGCGCGCGTACGCGTTCAGCGATTCCAGATAGCGGCGCTGCCCTTCGTTGAACAGAATATCGAAGGCCAGCGTGGACTTGCCCGAACCTGATACGCCCGTGATCACCGTGAACTTGTCGTGCGGAATTTCCACACTGATGTTCTTCAGGTTGTGTTCGCGCGCATTGCGGATTTCGATCGCCTTATTGCCTTGGCGGCGCGCACGCATCAGCGATTGCAGCGGGGTACCGGCGTCCGTGTCTGCGGTGGTGCCGTTGTACGTGGCGTCCGGTTCGGCGATGCGCGCCGTCAGGCCGGCCTGTTCAACTTCTTGCGCGTCGATGTCGCTCGTGACCACCACATCGGCGGGCAGAATGCTGACTTCGTAGTCGCGCAGCGCCGCGCCCGTGTGAGACTTGGGGTTGTCCATCAAATCTTGCGGCGTACCCACGCCCAGCACCAGACCGCCGGCATCTCCGCCGTCCGGGCCCAGATCGATCAGCCAGTCGGCTGCGCGGATGACGTCCAGATTGTGTTCGATGACCAGCAGCGTGTGGCCGGCGGCCAGCAGCTTGCGGAACGCGCGCATCAGCCGCGCCACGTCGTCGAAGTGCAGACCCGTGGTGGGTTCGTCGAACAGGAACAGGCTGCCCTTTTTGGCAACCTTGGCGGTGGAAATGCCGCTGCGCGCCGCTTCGGCCAGATGCCCGGCCAGTTTCAGGCGCTGCGCCTCGCCGCCCGACAGCGTCGGCACGGGCTGGCCCAGCCGCACATATTCCAGGCCCACATCGGCCAACGGGGCGAGGCCCGTTTGTACATCGCGCAGGCCCTTGAAGAAGTCCAGCGCTTCGCTCACCGTCATGGCCAGCACTTCGTCGATGGATGCGCTCTTGCCCAGATGTTCGACACGCACTTCCAGCACTTCGGGGCGGAAACGCTTGCCGTCGCAGTCCGGGCAGCGCAGGTACACGTCGGACAAGAACTGCATTTCCACGTGTTCAAAACCGGTGCCGCCGCAAGTCGGGCAGCGGCCGTCGCCACCGTTAAAACTGAACGTGCCGGCCGTGTAGGCGCGTTCGCGCGCAAGCGGGGCCTGAGCGAACAGCTTGCGGATGGCGTCAAAAGCGCCCACATAGCTGGCAGGGTTGGACCGCGCCGTCTTGCCGATAGGCGTCTGGTCCACCATGACGACGTCGGCGATCTGCTCGGCGCCCAGCAGGCGGTCGAACGCGCCCGGCGTTTCCGACGGCTTGCCCTTTTGCTTGAGCAGCGCGGGATACAGCACGTCTTGCACCAACGTGGATTTGCCCGAGCCGGACACGCCGGTCACGCAGACCAGCCTGCCCAACGGCAGTTCAACAGACACGTTCTTCAAATTGTGCGCATTCACGCCTTCCAGCAGCAGGCGCGGCGTGTTGGCGGCCACCGGCATGGGGCGAGGGGCTTCCACGCGCTGACGGCCGCCAAGATAGTCGCCCGTCAAGGTGTTGGCCGCGCGCAGTTGCGCAGGCGTGCCGTCAAAGACGATATAGCCGCCGCGTTCGCCAGGGCCGGGGCCGATATCGATGATGCGGTCGGCGGCCACCATGACCTGCGGATCGTGCTCCACCACGACCAGCGTGTTGCCGGCGTTGCGCAGCCGGTGCATGACTTCCACCACGCGATGCATGTCGCGAGGGTGCAGGCCAATCGAAGGTTCGTCGAGCACGAACAAGGTGTTCACCAGAGAGGTGCCCAGGGCCGTGGTCAGGTTGATCCGTTGCACTTCGCCGCCGGACAGCGTGCGACTCTGGCGGTCCAGCGTCAGATAACCCAAGCCCACGTCGCACAGAAACTTGAGCCGCGCGCGGACTTCCGTCATCAGCAGATCAGTGGCCGCGTCCAACGCGCCCGTGAATGACAGCTCGTCGAAGAAGCGCCGCACCCGTTCAATGGGCAGCAACATCACATCATGGATAGAGAGTCCGCCCAACGTGTTCAGCTGATCACGCGACCAGTTGGCGCCGACGGGCATGAAGCGCTTGTAGCGGCCATCTTCGGGCGGCAATACGGTGTCGGCTTCTTCTTTGGTGCCCAGGCGCCACAGCAACGCATCCGGTTTCAGGCGCGCGCCGTTGCAGGTGGGGCAGGGCGTATAGCTGCGGTATTTCGACAGCAGCACGCGCACGTGCATCTTGTAGGCCTTGGTTTCCAGCCAGTCGAAAAAGCGCTGCACGCCGTACCACTGGTGTTTCCAGGCGTCGTTTCCGCCCTTCCAGTCGGGCGTGCCGTACAGCACCCAGCGCTTGTGCTCTTCGCTCATCGCCTTCCAGGGCACGCCCAGCGGCACACCCGCGCGCGGGGCGTACTTTTGCAGCTCGTCCTGGCATTCCTTATAAGACGGCGTGGTCCAGGGCTTGATGGCCCCTTCAAGCAAGGTCTTGTTTTCGTCCGGGATGACCAGACCGAAGTCGATACCGATCACGCGGCCGAAGCCGCGGCAGGCTTCGCAGGCGCCCAGCGGTGAGTTGAACGAAAAGCTGCTGGGCAGCGGGTCGGTGTATTCGATATTGCAGTCGGCGCAGTGCAGGCGGTCGCTGTATTTCCAGATGCGCGAATTTTCACCTTCGTCGTTCATTACGTAGACGGCCAGGTGCCCGGCGCCCATGCGCAGCGCGGTGTCCAGCGCTTCCATTACGCGTTCGCGTTCGGTGCCGGCAAAACGGAAGCGGTCTTGAATGACGTGCAGAATGCGGCGCTCTTCGGCGGCGTCCTTGGCTGCTTTGCCTTTCTTGGCGCCCTTGGCGCCTTTGGCTGCGGTCGCGCGCGGGACGGCGGTTTCTTCGGCGTGCACGCGGGTGTAACCCTGCTGCTCGAGAAAGCCGCGCACTTCGTCTTCGGTGAAGTTGGCGGGCACGGCGATGGGAAACGTCACAACAAGACGCGGGTCGCCTGCGAAGGCGGCGCGTTCGGCCAGCGATTGATAGATGGAATCGGGCGTGTCGCGCCGCACCACCTTGCCGCAGCCACGGCAATACAGCCGTGCGCCGCGCGCGAACAATAATTTCAGGTGATCGTTCAGCTCGGTCATCGTGCCGACCGTGCTGCGCGAGCTGCGCACCGGATTGGTCTGGTCGATGGCGATGGCCGGCAGGATGCCTTCAATGCGGTCCACCTGCGGCTTGTCCATGCGGTCCAGGAACTGGCGCGCATAAGGCGAGAAGGTTTCCACGTACCGCCGCTGGCCCTCGGCGTACAGCGTGTCAAAGGCCAGCGAACTTTTGCCGGACCCTGATACGCCGGTCACGACGACCAACTCGCCAGTGGCGATGGTCAGATCCAGGTTCTTGAGATTGTTCTGGCGTGCGCCAACGATGCGAATTTGGGAGCTCATGGACGGTATCGTAGCCTGAGGATAGAGGCCTGCCCGAGCGACAACCGATCGCTGGTTCCGAGCGCGGCGATATGGAATAATTGCCTATATTGTGAGTCGCCTGTCCATAATATGGACAAACATAGGCTGACTAGCTGTACAAATAAACAGTATCGCAGATTCGTCTGATTTTCGCGCTAGCCGTCTTGCGCATTCTGCGAGTTCATTGCTACGGGTTCATTGTTCAAGGCTGATTGCCGTTAGTTGGGGACGTTCTTGCTGGAAACCAAGGTCGCGGGCGCTGCGGCGTTTGCCAAATTCATGACGGTGTTGCAGGCGGTGGCCGACGCTCCGGAACCGCCTACGGCGGCGCTGCTTGCGCGTAGCTGCGGTTACCCCCGTCCTACCGTGTACCGCATTGTGGCGGCGCTGGCCGAGCAAGGCATGGTGGCGGAAAGCGGCGGTGTTTACCGCCTGGGTACGCGCCTGATGTCGCTGGCCAGCCGGGCGTGGTCGCAATTCGACCTGCGCGCGGCCCTGGCGCCTGAACTTCAAACGCTGCGCGACGCTACCGGTGAAACCGTGCATCTGGCGGTACCGGCCGGCACTGAAATGATCTACATCGACAAACTCGAAAGCCCCGGCCCCGTCCGTATGGTGTCGCGGGTGGGTTCTTCGGTAGCGCTGCATTCCAGCGCGGTGGGCAAAGCCTATCTGGCCGCTTTGGACGAGCCCGCCCGCGAACGCCTGTTGCGCGGTTTGCCGCTGGACGCCCGTATGCCGGGCACGGTGACCAGCCTGCCCGCCTTGCGCGCGGTGCTGGCTGAAGCCGTGGCGCGGGGTTACGCCATGGACAACGAAGAAAATGAAGCCGGCATCGTCTGCTACGGCGTGGCGTTGTGCGACGCGGCTGGCCGGCCCGTGGCGGGCGTCAGCGTCAGCACGCTGCTGTTCCGGCGGCGCGACGATCCCCAAACCGCCTATATCGAACCTTTGCTGCGGCTGCGTGATGCCGCCGCAGCCAAACTTGCCGTCCTGCCGGTATCGTCCGGCGGCGTCTGACCGTCAGCCTCAGAGGAATTCCATGACCGCATCCGCTGCTCCCATCGCCTCCAAGCTTTCCGCCCTGCTGGCGGCCCGGGTCGTTCCCGTGTTGCGCTACACCGACGCGGCCACTGCCGCCTATGCCGCCGAAGTCGCCGTGGCGGCCGGTTGCACCACGCTGGAACTGACCTGGACGATTCCCGGCGTTACAGACTTGGTGCGTGCCCTGCGCGACAAGCACGGCGCCAGTCTGCTGCTGGGCGTGGGCACGGTGCTGGACGAAAGCCAGGCGCGTGAAGCGCTGGTGGCTGGCGCCGATTTCCTGGTGTCCCCGGCGCTAGCCACGGATATCGTCGATATGGCGCATGCCGCTGGGGCCTTGTGCCTGCTGGGCGCGTTCACGCCCACCGAAGTGCTGGCGGCCCGGCGCGCCGGCGTCGACGTGGTGAAGGTATTCCCCGCTGATACGGGCGGCCCCAAGCATCTGGCCGCGCTGAAGTCCGTTTACCCCGACACCATCTTCTGCCCCACAGGCGGCATTACCCAGGAAAACATGGGCACGTATTTCGCGGCGGGCGCGGGGCTGGTCGGCATCGGCAGCAATCTCTATGACAAGGCGGCATTTGCCGCGCGTGATACCGCCGCGCTGGTCGCGCAGATCACCCGCACCCGCGAGGCCGCCCATGGCTGATTTCGACATCGTCGCGCTGGGTGAGCCCCTGGTGGAGCTGAATCAGACCAGCAAAGACCAGCAGCAATACTTGCAAGGCTTTGGGGGCGATACGTCCAACGCGGTCATCGCCGCGGCTCGCCAGGGCGCGCGCTGCGCCTATCTGACCCGGGTGGGCAATGATGCGTTCGGCGCCCAATTTCTGGACTTATGGAAGTCTGAGGGCGTGGACACCTCGGGCGTGCAGGTGGACGACGATGCTCACACGGGGCTGTATTTTGTGCAGCACGGCCCCGACGGCCACGCGTTCAGCTATCTGCGCCGAGGCTCGGCCGCCAGTCTGATGACGCCCGCCACGTTGCACAGCGGTCTGATTGAACGCGCGAAATTCCTGCATGTGTCAGGCATCAGCATGGCGATCAGCACCAGCGCTTGCGACACGGTATTTGCTGCCATCGACCGCGCCCGGGCTGCGGGAACCCAGATCAGCCTGGATTCCAACCTGCGGCTGCGCTTGTGGCCGGTAGACCGCGCCCGCGCCATTTTGCGCGAGACCATGCGCGCTGCCGACCTGTTTCTGCCCAGCATGGATGACATGCAGCATTTGACGGGCAATGATGATCCGGAACGCACACTGGACTGGATACGGGATAGCGGCGCGGGGGGCGTGGTGGTGCTGAAGCTGGGCAAAGACGGTTCAATCATTGACGATGGCCGGACCCGTGTCGCCGTCGGCGCGCTGCGTGTAGACGCGGTAGATGCCACGGGCGCTGGGGATTGCTTCGCGGGCAGCCTGTTGGCGCGCCGCTGCCTGGGCGACTCCTGGGAGGATGCCGTGCGCTACGCCAATGTGGCGGCAGCGTTGTCCACGCTGGGTTACGGCGCGGTAGATCCGCTGCCGCGTGCCGAACAGGTGCAGGAACGCTTGAAAAACACGGCTGCTGGCACATAGGCGTGGAATAAAGCGGGTCTGGCGCGGCACGCAGGCGCGCTGGGGACTATGATGGGTCAATCTGTCCCGCATTATTGCCTCGCGTCGGCTGTTGGGTAGAGCAGGTCTCTTTTCCCTGCCTTTGGCGCGGTCTTTGGATTTCAGGCTAAAATGCCAAGTTATCCGAATTTTTCCGCCAGCCCGAATTCCGGTTGTGCGGTCACCTTTTTTCCGCAAATTCAACAGGAGAATCAACATGGCTGAACGCAAACGCGTGCGTCGTAACACCCTGGAACGCCGTTGCTTGGGCAAGGCTTTCAAGCGCTTGTTCGTCAAGTCGCCCAAGGGTGTTTTCAAGATGCTGGAAAAGATCAAGCGCGTCTAATTGACGTGTGGCCGGGGTTCGCCCAGGCCTGATCTGAAAAATCCCCGCAAGGCGCAAGCCTTTAAGCGGGGATTTTTCTTTGGCGGGGATTTTTCTTTAGTGGGCGGGCAATGGCTTACGGGTTTTGCGTGGAACCCATCAGGCAGGCTGCGCCGGCCCGAGCTTAGGCAGGATGAAATCCATGAAAGCCCGCGTTTTTGCCGGTTGGATGCTCGACGGATACACCACGTAGATCGAGATCGGGTCCACCGACCAGCCCGGCAGCACGCGCTTGAGCGAATTGCGCTTGATGATGGGGTCCAGCGCCTGACAGTGCGGCATGCGTGTGATGGCCAGATCCAGACCGGCCAGGGTGCCCGCAATGCTCATGTTGTTGGCCGCCAGATGGCCGCTGACCGGCACGCGTTCGCTGTGAGCGCCTTTGTGCAGGGTCCAGTGCGAATGCGCGTCGTCGATCGTGGTGCGCAGGCATTGATGCTGCGTTAAATCAGACGGTGTCTTGGGTTCGCCGTGGCGCTCAAGGTAGCGGTCGGACGCATACAGATAGTTGTCCAGAGACACCAGTTCCTGCACCACCGTGCCATTGCTGCGCGTAAGGGCCGTGCCGGCGGCATTGCCGTTGCCGGTATCGATGTCGGACAGCGGATAGTCGGTATTACGTCCAAAGCGCAGCACCACATCGAACGGCGTGCCTTGCGCGTCGGACGCGGTCATCATGCTCAGGTCAAATTCGCACTCGACTTCCGGGTAACGGTCGGTGAAGTCATTGATGGTTTCCGGCAGCAGCCAGATGGCCAGGCTGTAGGGCATGGATACCCGCAGGTTGCCGGACGGGCCGCCCGATAGCGACTGCAATTGTTCGTGCGCCAGCCGCGCTTCGTCAATCAGGCCCTGACAGCGGCGCATATAGGCCGCGCCAGCTTCGGTCAGGTCCAGCCGCCGCGTATTGCGGTTGATCAGCCGCAAACCAATGGCGCGCTCCAATTCGTTGATGCGGCGCGACAGCGTAGACGTGGGCATGTCCAGGGCGCGCGCCGCCAGGCTGAAGCTCTTGCGCTTGGCAACCTCTACGAACAAGGCAATGTCATTGAGCTGAACAGTCGAGGCTTCCATATACATTCCGAATTTGGCCGCCCGAGTTTACGCCACTACCGCTGGCGGTCCATGCCCGGAAATCGCTGCCGCGAGGCAAAAAAAGCACGTCTTGTCAGATTTGATTGCAAATTTGAATGCCATGCCATCGGTTAGCACAGGCATATCCCCTACACTTCAGGCGAAAACATAAAGACCAAGACCGCAGCGGTTGCATGAAGATCGCAAAGGGGCAAAGCAGGCATGACCGATACACCAGTCTTTTTCACCGTTCTGACGCCCACCTATAACCGGGCGGGCACGTTGCACCGGGTGTACGAATCTCTTTCCCAGCAAACATTCAGAGATTTTGAATGGGTGGTGGTGGACGATGGTTCCACCGACAATACCCACGAATCCATACTGGATTGGCAGACTCGCGCCGATTTTCCGATCCGCTATGTCTGGCAGAACAACCAGCACAAGAAGACGGCCTTCAATCGCGGCGTGCGCGAAGCGCAAGGCCAGATGATTGTCGGGCTGGACAGCGACGACGAAATGCCGCCGGATGCGTTGGCCACGTTCAAAGACGCCTGGGACAGCATTCCGCCGGGCCGGCGTGACTCCTATGTTGCGATAACCGGTCTGTGCGCGCGGCCTGACGGCAGCATCGTGGGCGACCGCTATCCGCAAGACGTGTTCGACAGCACGGCCGTCGACGTCTATTTCCGCTACCGCATCAAAGGCGAGAAATTCGGCTGTATGCGCACTGACATCCTTCGGAAGTATCCCTTCCCGGAAGATGTGGCGGGTTTTGTGCCGGAAAGCCTGGTCTGGTGGGCGATAGCGCGCGCAGGCTACCTGAGCCGTTTCATCAATCGCGTGGTGCGTACCTATCACGACACGCCGGGCGGTTTGAGCCAGGGCGCAGTGTCCGTGGCCAGCAATGCTCAAGGCCTTTATCTGCTGGCTTGGGACATGCTGCAACACCACCTGGAATTCTTCCGCTACCGGCCGCGTGAATTCATCATGGCTGCGGCCCGCTACACGCGCTTCCGGTTGCACCTGAAGCATTCCGGCGTGCCAACCGCTGTGCAGGCCTACAAGCTGACCAACCCTATGGCGACCTTCATGGTCGCGGCCATGTGGCCGTTGGGGTATGCGCTGTATCGCCGCGACAGGCGGCGCGGCGTGGCCTGACGCGCGCTGCGCGGCAGGCCAGGTCTGAATCTGCGGTTTACACGGGCGCCGCTGCCGGCGCTCCGTGCCCCAGTCCCAAATACACCTCGACCACACGCGGGTCCACCGCCACTTCGGGCGCGGGGCCTTCCAGCGTTACGGCGCCCGTCTCCAGCACATAGGCGTAGTCGGCCACTTGCAGCGCCGCCCGTGCGTTTTGTTCGATGAGCAGGATGGACACGCCCATATCGCGCAGGCGCGCCACGATGCGGAACACCTCGCGCACAATGCGCGGGGCCAGCCCCAGGCTGGGTTCATCCAGCATCAGCAGCCGGGGTTTGGCCATCAGCGCGCGGCCCACAGCCAGCATCTGGCGTTCACCGCCGGATAAGGTGCCGGCCAGTTGGGCGTGGCGTTCTTTCAGACGCGGAAAGAGTTCGTAGACCTCGGCCAAGGTTTTGTCCTGGTCGCGCACGCCGGTACGAAAGCGATGAAATGCGCCCAGCATCAAGTTGTCTTGTACCGTCATTTCGGCAAAGAGCTCGCGCTTTTCGGGCACAAGATTCATACCCGCGGCGACCATTTCTTCGATCTCGGCATGTTCCTGCTGCTTGCCGCCAAACACGATCTGGCCGCTTGACGGCAGCACGCCCATGATGGCGGACAGCAGGGTGGTTTTGCCGGCGCCATTCGGGCCGATCACGGTCACGATCTGGCCTTCGCCCACTTTCAGGCTGACGCCCGAGATGGCCTCGACCTTGTCGTAGGCCACGCGCAGGTCGCGTACTTCCAGCAGTGTCGCGCTCATCATTCGTCCACTCCGCCCAGATAGGCTTCCAGCACTGCGGGGTTGTGTTGAATCTCTGCGGGTAGGCCTTCAGCGATTTTCTCGCCGAAGTCCATCACCACAACGCGATCCACCAGCCCCATCACGAAGTCCATGTCGTGCTCAACCAGCAGAATTGCCATGCCTTCTGCACGCAGCTTCTTCAGCAGCTCGGCCAGCTCGCATTTTTCCTGATATCGCAACCCGGCCGCCGGTTCGTCCAGCAGCAGGATGCAGGGATCGGACGCCAGTGCGCGCGCAATCTCCAGAATGCGCTGCTGGCCCAAGGCCAGCGAACCGGCTTCATCATGCAGATGTTTGCCCAGGCCAACGCGTTCAACCTGACGGGCCGCTTCGGCCAAGAGACGCGCTTCTTCGGGGCGGTCCAGGCGCCAAGCTGCGGGCATGACTCCCCGGTGCCCTCGCAAGTGCGCGCCGATGGCCACGTTTTCCAGCACGCTCATGCGGCCCAGCAGGCGCACGTGCTGGAAGGTGCGCGACAGGCCCAGCCGCGCAATATTGCGCGCGCCGGAACCTGCCACGGGTTGTCCCAGCAGTGTCACGGTCCCCGACGTGGGTGTGTCTACGCCGGAGATCTGGTTGAACATCGTGCTCTTGCCGGCGCCATTGGGGCCGATCAGCGCCAGGATTTCGCCGGCACGGATTTCCAGGTTCATGGCGTTGTTGGCCACCAGCCCGCCGAACTTGCGTGTCACGTCCACAGCCTTCAGCACTACCTCGCCGCGCGGCGGCATGGGTTTTTTGGGCAGAGGCTCGGCGTCCATGTCCAGTTTGCGCGCTTGCTTCTTGACTGGAATCCAGCGGGTCAGCACCGGCCACAAGCCGCTGCGGGCGCGATGCAGCAGCAGCACCATGCCGAAGCCAAACACAATGACTTCGAAGTTGCCGGTTTGGCCCAGCACCTTGGGCAGCCAGTCTTGCAGCCATTGCTTGAGCACGGTGAATACGCCCGCGCCGACGAGCGCGCCCCAGACCTGACCCGCGCCGCCGATGACGGTCATGAACAGGTATTCGATGCCCATTTGCAGGCCGAACGGATTGGGGTTCACAAACCGCTGCATGTGCGCGTACAGCCAGCCCGACGCGCATGCCTGCAACGCGGCGATGACGAAGATCACCATCCGCGAACGCGCAGTGTTCACGCCCATGGATTCGGCCATGACGCGGCCGCCCTTGAGCGCCCTGATGGCGCGGCCTTCACGGGAGTCCAGCAGGTTCTGCGTGGACCATACCGCGATCAGCAGAAACGCCCAGATCAGGTAATAAATGTGGCCGCCCTGGTTCAGCGACCAGCCGAACAGACTGATGGCTGGAATATCCGGGATGCCCGTGTGGCCGCCCAGGCCTTCCATGGAGCCGAACGCGAAGTAGAGCGACAGGCCCCAGGCAATGGTGCCCAGCGGCAGAAAATGGCCTGATAGTTTCAAGGTGATCGCGCCCAGCAGGTACGCAATCACAAGCGTCAGCGCCAGGCCAGCCAGTAAAGTCAGCCACGGCGATGTGCCCAGCCACGCCAGCCACGACGGCAGCGTGTCGGCGCGTGTGGTCAGGATCGCGGTGGTGTAGGCGCCCACGCCTACAAAGGCGGCTTGCCCAAAGCTCGTCAGCCCGCCCACGCCCGTCAGCAGAACCAGACCGAGCGCTACCAGTGCATAAAGACCGATGTAGTTCAGCAGCGTGACGTAGAAAGGCGGCAGGGCCAATGGACCCAGCGCCAGCAGCGCCAGGAATGCGAAGAGGATATAGCGCGGGTTCATTCGTCTTCTTCCTCGACGTGATGGCTTTTCAGCGAGCGCCAGAGCAGCACGGGGATGATCAGCGTAAACACAATGATTTCTTTGTAGGCGCTGGCCCAGAATGACGAAAAAGCTTCGATCAGGCCGACCAGAATGGCACCCGCGGCTGCCAGCGGATAACTGACCAGACCGCCGATGATGGCGCCCACAAACCCTTTCAGGCTGACCATGAATCCCGAATCAAAATACATGGTGGTAATGGGCGCGATCAAAATTCCAGATACCGTGCCGATCAGCGCCGCTAGAAAGAACGTGGCTCGGCCGGCGAAAATGGGGGAAATGCCCATCAACCGCGCGCCCAGCCGGTTGAAAGCGGCAGCGCGCAAGGCCTTGCCGTACATGGAGCGTTCAAAGAACTGATAAAGCACCACGATCAGCACGGCTGACACGGCCACCACCCACAGCGCCTGGCTGTTGATGTTGATGGGGCCGAGCGCCAAGCTGGCGTCGCTGAACGGCGCAGTGCGGGCGCCCTCGGCGCCGAATGCCAGCAGACCCAACCCTACCAGCGCCAGGTGTACGGCGATGGAAACGATCAGCAGCACCAGCGTCGATGCCGACGCGATGGGCTGGTAGAACAATCGATACAGCTGCGGGCCCATGGGCACCACCAGCAACAAGGTCAACAGCGCCTGCACGGCCATCGGCAATTGCGCCAGCGGCAGTTTGTAGAGCAGGGCGGCAATTACCAGCGGGTAGATGACCTTGGCCGCGATACGCCACAGACCGCGCGCGCGGCCGGGTCGTTTGGCGCGCGCAATCAGGTCGGCGGCGGCTTCGGCCAGTGCAAAGGCCAGCAGCAGCCAGACCAGCAGCACCGGACGTCCAGCCTGGATGGCGGCCATGGTCAGCGCGCCAAAGGCGACGAATTCACCCTGGGGGATGAACAGCACACGGGTAACGGTAAAGACCAGCAGGATCGACAACGCCAAGAGCGCGTAAATGGCGCCGTTGGTGATGCCGTCCTGTCCAAGAATCAGGGCGATCTGAGCATTCATGCGAAATTCCGACAGAGACGGGAAACGCTGGACCGGCAAAGCGCCGGTCCACGTCACGCGAACGGCTGATGCCGCCCGCGTGACGTTCACGGCTTTACTTGACCAGCGTCCAGTTGCCGTCCTTGACGGTGATGAGTTCACGGCCGCGGTCGTCGAACCCGCTATGGTCGGCTGCGCTCATGTTGTAGACGCCTTGGGTGCCGACCAGCTCCTTGGTTTGTTCCAGCGCATCGCGCAAGGCGCTGCGGAACTCCTTGGTGCCCGGTTTGCCGGCCTTCTCGGCCAGCGGCACGGCCTTTTCCAGCAGCAGGCCCGCGTCATAGACGTTGGCGCCGAAGGTGGCGGGCTTGGAACCGTTGAGCTTTTCGTAGGCGGCGATGTAGTCGGTCGCGACCTTCTTGGACGGATTGCTGTCCGGCATTTCCGGCAGCACCAGCATCAGGCTGGCTGCCAGCACGGTGCCTTCGACCTTCTTGCCGCCCAGCTTCAGGAAGTCGGGCAGGGCTGCGCCGTGGGTCTGATAGAACTTGCCCTTGTAGCCCTGATCGAACAACGTGGTTTGCGGCAACACGCTCGCAGCGCCAGGGGCGGCGACGAGCACGGCGTCCGGCTTGGCGGCCAGAATCTTCAGCGCCTGGCCCGTGACCGAGCTGTCAAAGCGCAGATAGCGTTCATTGGCAGTGACCTTGATGCCCTTTTCGGTAGCCAGCGCCGTGAACACCTTGGACCAGTTTTCGCCGTACGGATCATTCAGGCCGATGAATCCCACCGTCTTGATGCCGGTCTTGACCATGTGATCCACCAGAGCGCGAGCAATGATGTCGTCGTTCTGCGTGGTCTTGAACACCCACTTTTTCTGTTCGTTCATGGGCAGCACGACCGCTGCCGTGCCTACGGGCGCCAGCATCGGCACACCGGCTTCGGCGGCAAACTGAATCACGCCCATGGCGTTGGGCGAACCCGACGGGCCGATCAGCGCGTCCACGTTTTGTTCCGAGATCAGCTTCTTGAACGCCGTGACCGAGTTGGTGGAATCGCTGGCGTCATCCAGCGAAATGTATTCCACCGTCAGGTCGCCGATCTTCTTGGGCAGAAGCGGCACGGTGTTCTTTTGCGGAATCCCGACCAGCGCGGTGGGGCCGGTGGACGAGGTCACGACACCAACCTTGACCTGGGCCAGGGCGGGCAGAGCGAACAGAGCGGCGACGGCGGCGGCCGCGGCCAGGGGGAGTTTCTTCGACAGCATGGCAAAACCTCCGGATAGGGGGCAGAGTGGGAGTGCGGCTGGAAAGCGGAGAAAACAGGGAACTGCGCAGGGAACAGCGGGAATTACTTGTTGCTTAAAATTTATATAAGGCAAGGATCAGCACTGTAGACCCGGTCCCCTGTGCTTACCTATCCGTCAAAACCCGAAGCGGGCGGATCAATCCCGGTCAGATGGTGATGGAGCTGACGCTGGCGCCGCCACAGACAAACAGGGTCTGCCCGGTGACGAAGCTGTTGGCAGGATCGGAGAAGAACATGACAGCGCGCGCCACATCGTCCGAACGGCCCAGGCGCTTGACCGGGATGCCGTTGGCCAATTGCTTTTCGCGTTCGCTGCCCGGTTCAATGACTTCGTAGAACATATCCGTCTGGATCGGCCCGGGGGCCACCACGTTGACCGTGATGCCGTAGGGTGCAAGTTCCAGAGACCACGTACGGGCCATGCCGACCATGCCGGCCTTGGTGGCCGAATAGGCGGTGCGCGTGGGCAGCCCCAGCGCGCCCCGGGACGACATCATGACGATGCGGCCAAACTGGCGTTCCTGCATGCCGGGCAACGCTGCCTGGACCAGACTGATCGCCGCGCCCAGGTGGATTTGCGTCAGGCCATGCAGTTCTTCCTGCGTGACTTGCGGCAGCAGGTTGGGCCAGATGACTCCCGCGTTGTGGATAACGTGGCTGATCGGAAACCGCGCTGCGGCCTCCGCGCCAGCCTGGGCGGTGGCGTTCGCATCCAGCAGGTCGACCTGCATATTGTGCAGGCGCGGGTGGCTGAAGTCGGCTGCGCGCCGCGCCATCGAAATCACCTCGTACCCCGCTTCCAGCATGCTGCGGCAGATTTCTGCGCCGATGCCGGCGCTGCCGCCGGTGACAAGCGCAACATTCGTATGCGTCATGGTTTCCCCTGTTCGTGGTTATCGTGGGGCCGCTCAGGCCTTGGGCGCCAGCGCCAGCACGCGCAAGGGGCTGCCCGAACCGCTGCGGATCTTCAGCGGCGCCGAAAAAATTACCGCGCCGGTGGGTGGCAACTGATCCAGATTGGTCAGGCACTGCAAGCCGTAGCGGTTGTTGCCGTGCATGTAGTAGTGGCAGGGGTAGGGCGGGTTCAGGTGGTGGGCCTGGCCGGCATCGGTGCCGACGGATTCGGTTCCAAAGCCATGCACGTCGCGTTCCTTGATCAGCCACGGCACTACATCGGCGTCGGGTCCGGGCGAGTGCGCGCCGTCGTCCTGCATGTTCAGGTATTCGGCGGGCTTGGCGCGCTTGGACCAGTCGGTGCGCATCAGCACCCAGGAACGGGCAGGGATGCGGCCGTGCTGCTCTTCCCACTTCTTTACGAAATCGATGGTCAGCAGGAAGTCGGGGTTGTCGCGGGCTTCGGCCGAACAGTCGATAACGCAGGCGCTGGCAATGAAGGCATCGATGGGAATGGTGTCCACCGTGTTGTCGGGCAGGTCCTTGCCCGTCACCCAGTGGGCGGGCGCATCGAAGTGCGTGCCCGTGTGTTCCGAGCACGAGAAGTTGTTCCAATACCAAGCCGGGCCGCGCTCGTCATAGCGCGAGATTTCCTCGATGCGGAACGGCCAGGCTTGGCCGAACTCGGGAGGCAGCACGATAGTGGGAAATTCCGGTGTCAGCGTTTCGGTCAGGTCTACCAGACCGATGCGTCCGGACACGAGTTCCGACATGAATTGGGCAAGAATGTTCTGGCTCATGCTGTTGCTCCTCTTGGTTCGTATGTATGCGGAATCGGGCCGTCAGGCGCCCAGTTCCCGTTCCAGTCCCTTGGGGTTTTCCGCCAATCTGGCGCGGAACTCCTGCGCGGCGTCGCCCACGTAGACGTCTTCGATCCCGTCTTTCAGCGCGCGCACGATGGCGGCGGCAATCGCCGCAGGCGCGACCCGTGGGGGCGGGGTGAGCTGTTCCCATTCATGGTCGACCGGGCCGGGGAACACGTTCACCACCCGCACGCCCGCGCTGCGCATCTCGGCGCGCAGGCATTGGGCCAGCGACAGGGCGGCGGCCTTGGATGCCGACCACATGCCGCGCGACGGCAGGTTCATGTGCGCGTAAATCGACAGCACGTTGACCCAGGCGGTAGCGCTGTTCACGCCGTCCGCAGCGCGGCCGCACAGCGCCGGACCGAAGCTCTGGGCCAGACGCATCAGCCCCAGCACGTTCACGTCCATGGCGTCGCGGGCGGTGTTTACGTCCTTGCGGTTCAGCAGACCGCCTTCGCGTTCAAGGTCCGCCGTGTTCACCAGGATCTCGACCATGCCGCCAATGGATGCCGCCACGCGTTCGACGGAATCAGTGTCGGTCACGTTCAGCGTCACCGTTTGCACACGCGGATCGGCCGCCAGCGCATCAAAGGCCGCATCGCGCTTCCAGGCTTGCGGATCACCCAGGAATACCGTGGGGCAACCGGCATCCAACAGGGCGCGCGCAACCGCGAGGCCCACGGCCGACTTACCGTCCGTGACCAGCGCACGGCGAAACTTTGGATCGCACGAGGTCTCGCGCAGCGTCTTGTCGTCTTCCATATTCGGCGTATTCCTTTCAGGCAGGGCGATCATGACGGCTTGGCCGCTACGGTCCAGTTTCAGTGTCAGACGTACGCGTGCGCGATCCGTGCAGTCCTGGTGGATGTGCGCCACGACAGAGGGGCCAGCATCCATGCGTACCGTGCCCACTCGCCAGGGCAGGCGTTCGCGGAAGTACAGATCGTTGCTGTGATGCAAGGTGGTGCTGACCAGCAGCACGCCGCAAGGATCGGCGGCGCGCCAGGGCAAGTGTTCGGACAGGCAGTGGCCGCAGACTTCGCGGGGGGGATACTGCACGGCGCCGCAATCGGCGCAGGTTTGCAAGTCGAAGCGGCCTTCGGCGGCAGCGGCAGTCAGCCCCAAGGCGCTGCGGCTGCGCCAGCCGGGCGGCAGCGTAGGCTGCCGGGTACGCGCAACCGGGTTCTTGCGGGGCGGTTTGGCTAGCGGCTCGGTCATGCGTCGCTCCTTGCCAGAATGGCGGCGGCGGTGCACAGCCCCCGGTCGTAATTGATCATGCCAAAACCGCTGACCATGCCTACGCGAGCATCCGCGACCTGCGTGCCGCCGGCGGTGCCGCTCAGTTGGCGCAACGCTTCGATCAGGCCCAGATAGCCGCCTGCGGCGCCAGCTTGGCCTACCGACAACTGGCCACCGTTGGTGTTGAAGGGAAAGCTGCCGTCCACCGTGAAGGTGTTGTTCCGCACGAAGTCCGGCGCGCTGCCTTTTTCGCAGAAACCCAAGTCTTCGATCTGCATCAGGTTGATGACGGGGTAATCGTCATAGGCCTGCAGGAAGTCCATGTCAGCGGGGGCGGCGTTGGCTTGGCCATACAGTTCGTCCACATCCATGGTCCAGCCGCCGCGTGTCTGGATGGGGTCGTCGATCCAGGCGTTGTGGCGTTCGATGGTGGACAGAATGCGGGCGTAGGGCAGCTTCAGCGCCCGCGCCCGGTCTTCGCTCATGACCAGGAACCCGTCGGCGCCCGCGCAAGGCATCACGCAGTCGAACAAATGGATCGGGTCGGTGATGACGCGGGCATCCAGGTACTGGGCGAGTGTCAGCGGCTTTTTCATGAGCGCATGGGGATAGCGCAGGGCGTTGTCGCGCTGCGCTACGCACAGTTTTCCGAAGTCTTCCCGCGTGGCGCCGGTGGTTCGCATGTAGTTCGCGGTCAACAGCGCGAAACTGGCGTTGGGGCCGCCCGCGCCATAGGGGTAGACAGCGTCCTGCGCAAAACGCGAAAACTGGCTGACCGTGTTGCGGAACGAGTCCACGTGGTTGGTGTCGCCTGCAATGCAGGCCACGATATTCGCATCGCCTGCCTGCACGGCGCGGGCGGCACGGCGTAGCGCGGCAACGCCGCTGGCGCCGCCCATGGGAATGTGGTCCAGCCAGCGCGGGCTCATGCCCAGGTGCTGGACCAGTCCCACGGCGGTATCCGGCGCCAGGGTGAAGCTGGACACGCACAGGCCGTCTACGTCCGTCTTCGCCACGCCCGACTGCCGGATCAGCGCGCCCAGCGCGCGGCCCAGCCACCAGTGGGCGGCGTGTGTCGAATAGCGCTCGTAGGGAATGGTGACGGGCAAGGCCGCCACAACGCCGTCGTAAGCTTTTCGCGTCATCGCGCTGGCTCCTGGCGTTTCTTCATGGAATTGGTATCCACGCAGCGAGCCGTGCCGGGCAGGGTTGGTGCCAGCGTCTTCATCTCGCCGCGCTGAATCTTGTTGGTGGTGGTCAGCGGCAGGCTATCCACGAAGGCGACATAACCTGGCGCCTTGTAATAGGCCAGCTGTTCCAGGCTCCATTGGACGATGCTGCGCGCGGCCTCGGCCAGGCCAGCGTCATCAGCGGGCAGGGTTTCCGCCACCACGCAGGCCAGGACCTCGTCCCCGCGCACGGGATCGGGCACGGCGGCCACGGCCACGGCTTTCACGAGCGGATGCTGCATCAGCACGCTTTCCACTTCCACGGCCGAAATGTTCTCGCCGCTGCGGCGGATCACGTTCTTTTTACGGTCGACAAAGCGCAGGGCGCCATCGGCTTCGCGGCGCACGATGTCGCCCGTATGGAACCAGCCGTCCTGCCAGGCTTCGTTGGTGGCGGCTTCATCTTTCAGGTAACCGGCAAAGAAGCCGTAGCGCGGATCGTCCCCCGCATGGCGCACGAGCAGTTCGCCGTGTTCGCCGGCGGCGGCGGGCGCGCCTGCGTCCGTCACGATACGCACGTCCACATCGTCTTCTTCGCGGCCGAAGCTGCTGGTGCCAATGTAGCGGGGTTCCTGATTGGCGATGATGACGGCGCCCGCGCCGGTCTCTGTCATGGCCCAGGCTTCCAGCAAGGGGAAGCCGAAACGTTCTTCAAATGGCGCATGCAGCTTGCGGTCCACACCTGCGCCAAAACCAAAGCGGATGGCGGGTTGCCGGTCGCCATCGGATGCAGGCGTTTTCATCAAAATGGCGGGCATTACGCCCAGATAATGCAGCACAGTGGCGCCGGACTCCCGCACGCTGTTCCACCAGGTTTTGGGGTGGAAGCGGTCCAGCGGGATCAGGCAGCCGCCTGTCAGCATCATCGCCATGGCCGAATACGCCATGGCATTCATATGCACCAGCGGCAGCGGCGTCAGCATCCGCTCCTGGCCGGGTCGCAGTGCTGCCAGGCCGCCAATACGGGCGTACCAGCCGCCTGCGTGCAAAAAATAGCGATTGGGCAAGATGCAGCCCTTGGGTCGTCCGGTGGTGCCGGACGTATAGAGCAGGGCGCATTCGGTCAGCTCATCAGGCAGGACGCCGGCCAGCGGTGCGGGCGACGGCGCAGCAGGCGGCGCATCGTCCGGCCCCATGACGCGCAAGCTGCGGCCTGCGCGTGCAGCGGCGGCCAGCAGGTCCGCATGGCGTTCGGGCAACGCCACGGCCAGCGCAATCTCCGAGTGGCCGGTCAGGTATTCCAGTTCCGCGGCACGCAGGTCGGGATTGATCGGCACGACAGATACGCCCAACGCGTTCAGTGCAAACCAGTGCAGAAAAAAGGCCGGGCGGTTTTCCAGCAGCAGCCCGGCGCGGTGGCCGTGGCCGTAACCCGCGCTGGCATAAGCGGCGCGCAGTGTCTCGATGGCGTCAGCCGCCTGGGCGTAGGATGTCTCGCCCGCCGCTATGCCATAGACGTTGGCGGTTTCGGGCAGGATGCACAGAAAGGGCTGGGCGCCGTGACGGGACGCGGTGTCGAGAAAAGCCTGATGGACGGTGGTGCTCACAAGCCGCTCCTACATGAACAATTGAATGTTGCCGAAGGCGGCGTCGCAGTTGACCAGGTCAACGCGCTTCAAACGGATGCGCAATGCGCCGTCCTGTTCGACCAGGTGGTGCGTGGTCCAGCCGGCGAACAACGTCTGCGCGTCCTGCCGGGTTTCAACGTAATGGAAGGCGGTGCGCACCACGTGGCGGCCCTCGGCAGGCGCCGATTCAGGGTGATCGCGTTCCACCGTGGGCGCTTGCAGCAGATGATGGCAGCGGCTTTTCGGCTGCTGCGAAAACGTGCGCTGGCCAGCCAGCCGTTCCACGCGTACGCGCAGCAGGAGCTTGTCTTCGTACATCAGCGACGCATGCAGCTTGGCGTCTGTCTGGCCATGAGCCAGCGGCATCCAGTAGTACCCGTCTTCGGTGTACAGATTCAGCCAGTCTTCAAAGCGCAGCTCGTCCAGCAAGCGCGCTTCGGCGTAGACAAAATCGATCAACTCGCGGTCGCTTGCGCTCATACCGACTCCGATCCGGTCATGTAGCGGCCCCATGCGCGGTACTGGTTGCGCATCTGCCATTCATTGGTGCCATTGGTGGTGACGTTCTTCTGGCCGATTTCGTCAGGCGAATACAGCCGGCCCACGTTCACCCAATCCCGCGCGCGGGAGTTCAGCCCGTCTTGCGCGCGCTCGTACATTTCCAGATCGTCATGGCCAACCACCGAGGTCGGGGCGTTGATCAGCCGGTTGTACATCAGCGTGCGTTCCAGCAGCAGGTCGGGCGCACCCACCAGGCGGAAGGTCCACGACTCGACCAAGGTGCGGTCAGCAGCGATGGGTTTGAAGATACGCAGCGTTTGAATCGGACCCTTGACCATGATGTTGGGGAAGTACACCGTGTTGTGGCGCACATCGCCCAGAATCTGCTTGGCGCGTTCTTCGCCATAGGCCGACACCATCGATTCCCAATAACCCGGCACGCCGGAGTACGACGCGTGTATGGAGTCCGACACGCCGGTATGCCCGTGGCCGTTTTCCCACACGCGGATGCCCATGTTTTCGAAGAACTCATAGGGCGAGATAAAGGGCGCAAACAGTTCGACGGCCATCGGTTTTGGCGTGCCGTCCGGCGCTTGTTCCCAGACCTTCACGGCGGTGCCTGCCGATGATTCGTGCGCCACCATCGGATGACAGGTGTCGGTCTGGTTGTCGACCAGCATCTTCCAGTTGCAGCGGTGCATGTAGCGCAATACGCCGCCCGCCACTTCCAGCCGGCCTTCTGGCGAGCGGTCCACCATGTTGTCCAGCGTGGACAGGGATTCGCCAAAGAAGTCCTCGAACGACTGGCCTTCCGGGTTCAGACGGCAGAACACGAAACCCCGATGGTTCTTCACGTCTTTGACGGCAGCCATGCCCTGGCTGGCTTCGCAGTTTTCCAGGCCGGTGTTTTCGTAGCCTTTCTTCAGCGGTATCGACAGCAGGCTGCCATCGGTCTTGAACGTCCAGGCGTGATACGGGCAACGGAAGAACTTGCCTGTGTTGCCGCAGGCTTCGCCCGCTACCATCGTGCCTTTGTGCGGGCAGCGGTTGTGCAGCACGCGCACGCTTTTATCGCTGTGGCGCACCATCACCACGGGCTGGTTGCCGACGGTGGTGGTGATGTAATCGCCCGAATTCGGCACCTGGCTGTCGTGGCCGACAAATACCCAGGTATTGGCGTAGAGCCGTTCCATTTCCAGGTCGAACAGTTCCTGGTCTATGAACAGATCCTTGTGCACCTCGGTATCGCGCAGCAGGGCGCGGATGGCGTCGGGGTTGTCGCGGTATTTGGCCATGGTCGCTTCCTTGTCGTGTGGGCCGCCGGCCTTACAGGTCCAGCACCAGGCGCGCCGACTTCGCGCGCGAGATGCAAATCTGAATGATCTTGCCGCTGGCCTTTTCGGTGTCCGAAAGGTAGTAGTCGCGATGGTCGGGTTCGCCTTCCAATACCGTGGCCTGACAGACGCCGCATTCGCCGCGCTTGCAGTCAAACATCGGATCGCAACCTTCTTCTTCCATGACGTCAACGATGGTCTTGTCAGCCGGGATGGTGAGCGTGCGGCCGGATTGGCGCAGTTCGACTTCAAACGGCTGGTCGCCGGCTTGCGGAGCAGCTGTGACGAAGAGCTCGAAATGCACGTGTGCATCAGGCCAATGCGCGGCCTTGGCGTTTTGTATGACGGCGTCAATCAGGCCCTTGGGTCCGCACACGTACAGGTGCTGCCGGGGCGACGCCGATTTCAGCAGCGCTTGCAGGTCAAAACGGCAGGACGGATCATCGTCGGCATGCAGGGTCAGATTGCCGCCCGCCAGGGCTTCCAATTCGGGCACGAAGGCCAGTTGATCTTTGCTGCGGCCGCAGTAGTGCAGGTGGAATGCGCGTCCGGCCGCTGCAAGGGCGGCAGCCATGGATGCCACGGGCGTGATGCCGATGCCACCCGCGATGAGCACGACAGGCTCGTCGCCAGCTGGCGACTCATGCAAGGGAAAATCGTTCTTTGGGCCTTCGACAGTCAGCGAGTCGCCCACTGCCAGCGCGTGCATGTGGCGTGATCCGCCTTGGCTGTTTTCCTCCAGCCGCACGCCCAGCCGATATTCCGTGGGTTGGGCGAACAGCCCGGCCTCGGGCGCGAGTTGCACCAGGGAATAGCAGCGCGGATCGTGCAAGCCCGGCACCGTAACCTTTACGTGCGCACCGGGGCCAAAGGCGGGCAAGGGGCCGCCATCTTCGCGCGCCAGGCGCAACGAGCGGATCAGGGGGGATTCTTGCCGGACTTCCCGGACGATCAGTTTCAGTGTCTGCACGGCGTTTGTCTCTGTCGGTAATCGGATCAGGCGGCCAGCTTGTCAGCCAGCTGGCGCTCCATCGGTCCGCATTTTTCGTTGGCCAGCGCGGTGTTGCGCAGTTCGCGCAGCGTGGCGGCGGCATCCGGCCGGCCTGCCAACTGAGCGGCTGCGGCGATCAACTGGCGGTATTTGCCGCCACCGCGCACATGCGTGTCGCTATAACCCTTGACCAGGCGGCGGCAATTGACGGTTTCGACTGCCAGCGCGTAGTCCTGCGGCGTCAGGCGGGCGATCAGGTCCAGCCAGTGTTCCAGCCCGTCCATTTCAATCTTGTGGCGCAGCGTGCTGCGGCGAAACCGCCGCATGCCCGCCAGCGTGTACAGCATCAGAAAACCGCCCAGCGTGCCGCTTTGCATACGGCGCCCCTTGCCCAGCCGGCGTTCAACAAAGCCGCTGAATGTTTTGGAGCTTTCCAGCCAACGGCCCAGCCCGGAGGGCAAGGTGCCGCAGATCTCTTCCAGCCGCGGGTGCATGAATTCGGTCAGGTACACCAGCTGGTCCGGACGCGCGCCGACTTCCTGGCGCACCCGGTCAAAACGAGTGCCGCGTGTTTTCAGATCGGCCACGCGGATTACATCGTCATAGGCCATGGCCGTGGCTACGTAGCGCGCGGCGGCACAGGTCAGCGCCCATTGCTGCGCGTCGCCACCGTGTTGCGCGTCCAGGTCGCGCAGCGTCTTCATGCGGCGCAAATAGTCTTGGGCATAGGCCGCATCCTGGAACTCAAGCTGGCGGCGCACGCCTGCGGTCAGCATGGGCTGCGCACAGGCGGGAAAGTCGCGTTTGATCGTATCCAGCAAGGCCTGCGTATGTGGGGATGCGGCGCGGTCGGGCGTCGCTGGCACCGGCCGGGTCAGGTCGATGTCTTCAGGTTGCGCAGGCGCCTGATCGGCGGCGTCGAAACCCAGCGCGAAAGCGCGCAGGCTGGCGTCTACGCCCAGACCCGCGCGCCGCACCGTGGCTTCGAAGTCTTCGCGGGTAAAGGGCAGCGCGCCGCTGCCGGCCACTGCACCGAACAGGCTGGCACTGATGACGCTGCCCGCACGATCTGCCAAATCTTGCAGGTCGAAACACAGAAAGCGCTTGGCGGCGGCGCGGCCCGCTTCCAGCACTTTGTTCGGGTCCGCGATGCCATTGCCCGGCGCGGATTTTTCGCTGACGGCGTAGCTGCGGTGAGACGACGTCAACAACACGGTGCGTTCGGGCGTGACGAGTCCGCGCTGGATGGCGCGGCCCCCTTCCATCAGTTCGGCTGCCACCACAAGGTCTACGTCGCCGGGCGTGGGCATCAGCGCCAGCGCGGGCGGACGGCCTGCACGCTGTACATCCGCTTCGGGCAGCAGTTCCAGGTAGTAGATGGTGGCGCCGGTGCGCTGCGCGACGCCGGGCACGGATGTGGTTTGCGCCCACCATCCGGCATGTTCAGCCATGTCGACGATCCAGTCGGCCAAGACGCCGCCGCCTTGGCCGCCCATGGCCAGAATGGCGATTTTTATCGGGTTGCCGTGTTGCATTGCCACCGGGTGCATGAACGTTGTCCTTTACAGCGCGTATTGAGTCAGGCGCGCCGCGCGGCGGCGTTGCAGATAACCGATCACGGCCCCGCGCACTCTCGCCAGGAAGCGGTCGCTGCCGGTCGGGTTGTGCACGATGTCGGCGCGGTAGAACGATGGGCACAACACGGCCGCGTGCGCGACTTCGCCGCAATTGCCGCAGCCCACGCAGCTGCTTTCCACATGCGCCACGGGGTCTTCTTTCAAGGGGTCGCCGCTGTCCTTGACGGTCAGGGACGGACAGCCGGACAAGCGGATGCAAGCGTGGTCGCCCGTGCAGACGTCGGGGTCGACACCGAAGCGTTCCTTCACCATACGGCGGCCTTCTTTGACGGCTTTGTTGAACAGCGGCTTGATGCGGCGCTGCTTGTTCAACATACATTCGGATTGCGCGATGATGACCTTCGGACCCTTGATGTCGGTGGTCAGCGCCTCTTCGATGGTGGCGCGAACTTTGGCGACGTCATAGGTGCGGTCCAAGGTGCGCACCCATTTCACACCCACGCCGCGCACGGCCTGGTCGATGGGATTGTTGGTGGAGCGGTCCGGGTTGTCGGCCCGGGATGACAGGATGTCTTGCCCGCCAGTCGCGGACGCGTAGAAGTTGTCCACGATGACGATGACGCCGTCGTATTTGTTGAACACCGCATTGCCTATGCCGGACGACAAACCGTTATGCCAGAAGCCGCCGTCGCCCATGATGGAAATCGGCCGTTTGGCAGCGGGCACGTTGAAGGCCGCGGCGCTGGATGCGCCCAGGCCATACCCCATGGTGGTCGCGCCCAGATTGAAGGGCGGCAGGATTGAGAAAAGGTGACAGCCGATGTCACAGGAAATATGGTGCTGGCCCAGCGTTTCCTGCGCCAGCGTCAGCGCGGAAAAAATGGGCCGTTCCGGACAGCCCGTACAGAAGCCGGCGGGACGGGGCGGCACAACCGCCGCCAGCCCTTCGACCTGCTTGTGAAACGTGATGGGCTGTTCGGTGGCGCGTACGGGCGCGGCAGGCTTGGGCCGCGAGACTTCCGTGATCTCCAGCTGTTTGGCAGGCGTAGATGTCGCGGCTTGCGCGTCTACGGCCACGGCGGGATGCGTTTGCAGGGACTCGGGGCGTTGCTGCTTCAGGAATTCGCGCAGGCCGTCGCGCATGACTTGCGTGGTGTATTCGCCCGCCATCGGCAGCACATCTTTGCCAGACAGGTGCGTCGTGACGCCCGCCTTGCGCAACACCGCGTGCAGGTTTTGTTCGATGTAATCGGGCTGGCCTTCTTCCAGCAGCAGCACGGCGCGTTTGTCGCGGCAGAAGCTGATGACCTCGTCTTCAATGACGGGGTAGGTCACGTTCATGACGTACAACGGAATGCGGCTGTTGCCGAAGTTATCGGCCAGCCCCAGCAACTGCAACGCGCGGATGACGCCGTTGTACAGGCCGCCTTGCAGGATCAGCCCGATGTCGGTCTGGTCGCCGTCGAAGTGTTCGTTGAGCTTATGTTCCTTGATATAGCGGATGGCGGCGGGCCAGCGTTCCTTGATCTTTTCCTGTTCGTGCAGGAACGACGCGGGCGGAAGCACAATGCGGCTGGTGTCGCGCGCCGGATTTTCCAGCGCTTCGGCCAGCGAGAACGCAGGCCGTTTATTTTCTTTGGCGATGAAGCGGCCATGCACATGACAGCCGCGAATGCGCAGTTGCAGCATCACCGGCGTCTTGCTGGCTTCGGACAGTTCAAAGCCGTCTTCCACTGCCTTGACCATGCTTTCCAGATTGGGGCGCGGGTCCAGCAGCCAGATCTGCGACTTCATCGCGAACGCATGCGAGCGTTCCTGCATGATGGACGAGCCTTCGCCATAGTCTTCGCCCACGATGACAAGCGCGCCGCCGGTGACGCCGCCCGACGCCAGATTGGCCAGCGCGTCGGAGGCGACGTTGGTGCCCACGGTGGACTTCCAGGTGACGGCGCCTCGAATGGGGTACATGACGGAAGCCGCCAGGGTGGCAGCTGCGGTGGCTTCGGATGCGCTGGCCTCGAAGTGCACGCCCAGCTCTTGCAGGATCTCGTTGGCGTCGGCCAGCACGTCCATCAGGTGCGAAATCGGCGAGCCCTGATAACCCGCGACATATCCCACGCCCGATTGCAGCAGCGCTTTCGTGACGGCAAGAATGCCCTCGCCACGGAACTCTTCGCCCGCGCCGATCCGCAACTGCTGGACTTCTTTCTTGAAAGACCTTTCAGCCATCTCGAACTCCTGGTCGGGCCGGTATTCGGCGCCTCAAGCGTTGCTGCGTAGCAGCATCATCACGTCATGAAAATTCCGTCTTAAAAATACTTTAGGAGTCAACGTTTTAGCTGTCAACAAAAAAGATGAAATTTCATGGAAATCAAAAAATATCACTTAAAAACAAGGGTGTATATACTGGTTGTCCTGTAGGGTCGCGCCGTAATTGCGGCGCTGTTATGGTGCAAAAACGGGTTGCGATTCGGGGTATACCCTGTGCTGCGCAACAGCATTGCGGCACGTCATGGCGCACGTTTGCGCCGTCGTGGTGCAATGCGCTTTCGGGCCATGGGCCCTTCTAGAATTCCGGTGCGTGGGAGCAAAGCAACATGCGGTTGGACAAGCAGCGGGACACTCTTCTTACCGGGCGGGGCACGGCGGGGCCGCGCTTTGTTGACGGCTATCTGGCTTACCTGCTGGCGCAGGCCAGCCAGCGCATCTCGGCCGAATTCCATTTGCAGGTCAAGGCGGCGGGTCTGTCCGTCACGGAATGGCGAGTGCTGGCCAGTCTTGAAGGCAGTCCGGGTGAGACCATCGGCACGCTTGCCGTGCTGGCCATCACCAAGCAGCCCACCCTTAGCAAGGTGGTGCAACGCATGGAAGCCGACGGCCTGGTGGCGCGCACCGGCGTGCGGGCGGACCGCCGTCAGACGCGGGTGTGCATCACCGCCAAAGGCACGCACCTGATTGCGGCTTTGTGCGAACAGGCTTTGCAGCATCAGAAAGCGGTGCTGGCACCGTTCGGCGAAGAAAAGGCCGCGCTGCTGATTCAGATGCTGGATGTGCTGATGACAGAGCACGTGCCGCTCGAACTGCCCATCGACACTGACGACTAGGCCGTTGCAGGGACGCACTCGAACATTGTTCGGTTCAATTATTTTGTTACAAGCATATGCGTCCCTTTTTGTTTTCCCTCTGTGAAAACTCCCTCCGGTACGCATAAACCCTGAATTGACGCGGGTCTGGCGGGTAGGCAATATCGCGCCGGTATTCAGACTAATGTCAGGAGTTAACCCTTATGCGCCGCACTTTGATTGCTATCGCGATCGCCGCCGCCGTGGCCGTGCCCTCGATCGGGCAAGCCAAGTCCTTCCGCTGGGCTGCCCAGGGCGACATCCTTACCTTTGATCCGCATTCGCAGAACGAAGGCATGACGATTGCCGCCAACAGCTACATCTATGAACCGCTGGTCGACTACGACAAGTCGTTCAAGGTGGTGCCGCGTCTGGCGACGGAATGGGAACAGCTGTCGCCCACGCTGTACCGCTTCAAGCTGCGCCCGGGTGTGAAGTTCCATGATGGCGCCGCTTTCACGGCGGATGACGTGGTGTTCTCGATTCACCGCGCCATGGCTCCTACGTCGAACTACAAGGCTTACACCACCGGCATCAAAGAAGCCCGCAAGATTGACGACCTGACGGTTGAAGTCGAGACCTCGGCGCCCAATCCCGTGCTGCTGCGCCAACTGACCAACGTGTTCATCATGAACAAGGCCTGGTCGGAAAAGAACAACATTGCCAAGCCACAGGACTACGTCAACAAAGAAGAGACCTACGGCGCCCGCAATACCAACGGCACCGGTCCCTACAAGCTGAAGACGCGCGAAGTGGACGTACGCACGGTCTTTGAAGAAAACAAAGACTGGTGGAACAAGGCCGGCAAGGTCGGCAACGTGACCGAAGTGGTGTTCACGCCGATCAAGCAGAACGCCACGCGTACGGCGGCCTTGCTGTCGGGCGAGATCGATTTTGTGCTGGACCCCGCCGCCCAGGATCTGGAGCGCCTGCGCCAGTCGCAAAAGGTGGTGGAAGGCAACGAATACCGCACCATCTACCTGGGTCTGGATCAAAAGCGTCCGGAACTGCAGTACTCCAACATCAAGGGCAAGAACCCGTTCCAGGACATCCGCGTGCGTGAAGCGCTGTATCGCGCCATCGACGTAGACGCCATCAAGCGCGCCGTAATGCGCGGCCTGTCCGCGCCCACCGGCACGATGATCGCGCCGCAGGTGCATGGCTGGGCGGAGTCCGTGCACAAGCGCGTGCCCTACGATCCCGAGAAGTCGCGCGCCCTGCTGAAAGAAGCTGGCTACGACGGCACGCTGAACTTCACGCTGGACTGCCCGAACAACCGCTACATCAACGACGAAGCCATCTGTCAGGCCGTGGTTGGCATGTGGGCCAAGGTTGGCGTGAAGGCCACGATGAACGCCATGCCGCGTTCCACGTACTTCCCGAAGGTGCAGTCGTTTGACACCAGCGCCTACCTGTTCGGCTGGGGCGTGCCCACGTTCGACGCCATGTACAGCCTGCAAAACCTGATCCGTACCAAGGGTGAAGGCGCCGACGGTATGTACAACCTGGGCGGCTACAGCAACAAGGAACTGGATGTGATCATCGATCGCATCAAGACCGAAACGGACCCCGCCAAGCGCGACGCCGACATCATCACCGTGCTGCAAGGGCACGCCAAGGATTTCGGCCACATCCCGCTGCATGACCAGGTCATCCCCTGGGCGATGCGCAAGAACGTCACGGTTATCCACCGTGCGGACAATCGCCTCGTTGCCGATTGGGTCAAGGTTGACTGATCCTGGCTAACCAAACGGCGTGGGGCCTATCCGGCCTCCGCCGTTTAGCTTTTTTTCCGCCGCGCCGTCCCTAAGCAAAAAAGGCTCTGGGGTGGCAGCAAGCGCGCTGTGCGTGCGCGGCGTGGGGTATTTCCATCTATGTTTGCTTATATACTGCGCCGCCTGTTGCAGGCCGTAGCGGTGATGCTCACCGTCGCGCTACTGGCCTTTGTGCTTTTTCAATACGTCGGCGATCCTGTCACCATCATGCTGGGACAGGACGCCACCGATGCCGAACGCATCGAGTTGCGTGAACGGTTGGGGCTGAACGAGCCCGCCATTGTTCAATTCGGCCATTTCGTGGCCAATGCCGCGCAGGGTAATTTCGGCATCTCCCTGCGCCAGAGCGAACCGGTATCCACCCTGCTGAAGTCGCGTTTGCCCGCCACGCTGGAGCTGTCCATGGTGGCGGCCTTGCTGGCGCTGGTGGTCGGCGTGCCGTTGGGCGTGTATACCGCGCTCAAGCGCAATAGTCTGGTGTCCCAGCTGTTGCTGGCGGGTTCGTTGCTGGGGGTGTCCCTGCCCACGTTCCTGATCGGCATTCTGCTGATTCTGGTGTTCTCCGTGCAACTGGGCTGGCTGCCCAGTTATGGGCGGGGAGAAACGGTCAGCGTGGGGTGGTGGTCGTCGGGCTTATTCACCGCCACTGGCTGGAAACACCTGATCCTGCCTTCCATCACGCTGTCCTTGTTCCAGATGACGCTGGTGCTGCGGCTGGTGCGTTCCGAGATGCTGGAAGTGCTGCGTTCCGACTACATCAAATTTGCGCGCGCTCGCGGTTTGAAGCGCCGCGCCATCCACTTTGGGCACGCGCTGAAGAACACGATGGTGCCGGTCATCACCATTACCGGGCTGCAACTGGGCGGCATCATTGCTTTTGCCATCGTCACTGAAACCGTATTCCAGTGGCCGGGCATGGGCCTGCTGTTCATCCAGGCGGTGCAATTCGCCGACGTGCCGGTCATGGCCGCGTACCTGTGCCTGATCGCGCTGGTGTTCGTGGTGATCAACCTGATCGTCGATCTTCTGTATTTTGTCGTGGACCCGCGCTTGCGTTCGGGGATGACTCGCGGCGGGGGGGCTCACTGATGCGCGCCGTACTGAAACGCTGGTGGGACAGCGACATTGCCTGGGCCTGGCGCCGTGCGCCGGTGGCCATTGTGGCGACCCTGCTTCTGGCCACCTTGCTGATCGGCTCCTTCGGGGCCGGTTGGGTGGCGCCGCACAATCCGTTCGACCTGACGACGGTGGAACTGCTGGATGCCTTGCTGCCGCCCGCCTGGGAGGCCAATGGCCAGCAGACCTATCTGTTAGGCACAGACAGCCAGGGCCGCGACTTGTATTCGGCCATTCTGTATGGCACCCGGGTGTCGTTGCTGATTGGTCTGGCGTCTGTCGTGCTGTCGATGTTGATCGGCATCGTGCTGGGCTTGATCTCGGGGTACGCAGGGGGGCGGGTGGATGCGTTCATCATGCGCGTCGCGGACGTGCAACTGTCATTTCCGGCCATCCTGATCGCGCTCTTGATCGATGGGGTCGCGCGTGCCGCCGTGCCGCGGGAAATGCACGAGCTGATCGCGTTTCCTGTTCTGATCGGCGCGATCGCGCTGGCGGGCTGGCCGCAATACGCTCGCACAGTGCGCGGTTCCACCCTGGTGGAAAAGAACCGTGAGTACGTGCAGGCCGCGCGCGTGATCGGCGTGTCCTCGCCCGTCATCATGTTCCGCCATGTGCTGCCGAACGTGCTGGGGCCGGTGCTGGTGTTGGCCACGGTGCACCTGGCTACCGCCATCATCACCGAAGCGACCTTGTCGTTCCTGGGTGTGGGGGTGCCGCCGACGGCGCCGTCGCTGGGGACGCTGATCCGCATCGGCAATGACTTCCTGTTTTCCGGAGAATGGTGGATCACCATTTTCCCCGGCGCGGCGCTGGTGCTGCTGGTGCTGTCCGTCAACCTTCTGGGTGACTGGCTGCGCGATGCGCTCAACCCGCGGCTGAATTGAGGTAACCATGAGCGCACTTCTAGAAGTCCGCAATCTGCGCGTGGAGTTTCCCACCCGCCGCGGCACGCTACGCGCCCTGGACGATGTGTCCTTTTCGATTCAGGCTGGTGAAGTCCTGGGCGTTGTGGGGGAATCGGGCGCCGGAAAATCGCTGACCGGCGCTTCCATCATCGGCTTGCTGGAGCCGCCCGGGCGCATCGCTGCGGGCGAGATCCTGCTGGCTGGCCGCCGCATCGACAATCTGCCCGACGAGCAGATGCGCCGCGTGCGCGGCCGCGAGATCGGCGCGGTGTTCCAGGACCCGCTGACATCCTTGAACCCCTTGTACACGGTGGGCCGGCAGTTGGCGGAAACCATCGTGACGCACCTGGACATGACGTGGTCGCAGGCGCGCAACCGCGCCGTGGAGTTGCTGGCGTCCACCGGTATTCCAGCGGCGCGCGAGCGCATCGACCACTATCCGCACCAGTTCTCGGGCGGCATGCGGCAACGCGTGGTGATCGCACTGGCTCTGGCTGCCGAACCCAAGCTGGTCGTGGCGGATGAGCCGACGACTGCGCTGGATGTTTCCATCCAGGCGCAGATCATCGAATTGCTCAAGCGCCTGTGCCGCGAACACGGCACTGCGGTGATGCTGATCACGCACGATATGGGCGTGATTGCTGAAACTGCCGATCGTGTGGCCGTGATGTATGCGGGCCGGGTCGCCGAGATCGGTCCGGTGGCGGATGTGATTCACAAGCCGCGTCATCCGTATACGTCGGGGTTGATGGGTTCGATTCCATCGCTGGATGGCCATACGGAACGGCTGGTGCAGATCGACGGCAGCATGCCGCGGCTCAATGCCATTCCACCGGGCTGTGCCTTCAATCCGCGCTGCGCCCAGCGCCTGCCGCGTTGCGCGACGGAGCGCCCTGAGCTGTTGTCCGCGGGCACGTCCCGCGCGGCCTGTTGGCTGCATGACAACGGAAATTCTCCCATGCCACTCCCGGCAGGCGGGTCAACTTCGCCTCAAGGGGAAGCGTTCGGTTCGGGACTGCCCGGCGGCAAAAGATCAGAGGAGGCCGTATGAGCACGCCCTTAGTTGAAGTGAAGGACGCGGCGCGCTGGTTTGACGTGTCGCCGCCGTGGTTGGAACGCAAGCTGGCCGGCAAGCCGAAGGTGATGCTGCGGGCAGTGGACGGCGTGTCGTTTGAGATTGCACGGGGCGAAACCCTTGCACTGGTGGGCGAGTCGGGCTGTGGAAAATCCACGGTGGCGCGGATGCTGGTGGGTTTGTACGGCCTGACGCGCGGCGATATCCGCTTTGACGGTCAACCGCTGTCGCGCATGTCGGAACCCGGCGGCCGCGCCCTGCGCAAACGCTTGCAGATGATTTTTCAAGATCCCTACGCCAGCTTGAATCCGCGCTGGCGCGTGGGCCGCATCATTGCGGAGCCAATGCTGACGCATACGAAAATGACGGCGGACGAGCGCGTGGCTCGGGTCAGCGAACTTCTTAAACAGGTAGGTCTGGACCCGGCGGACCAGGGCCGTTATCCCCATCAGTTTTCCGGCGGTCAGCGCCAGCGTATTTCGATTGCGCGGGCATTGGCGGTGAATCCGGAATTCCTGGTTTGCGATGAACCGACGTCGGCGCTGGATGTATCGGTGCAGGCGCAGGTGCTGAATCTGATGAAGGATCTGCAACGCGAGCTGGGGCTGACGTATCTGTTCATCTCCCACAACCTGGCAGTCGTGCATCACGTGGCCGATCGGGTGGGGGTGATGTACCTGGGGCGCATGGTGGAAGTGGCGCCGCGAGACGAGTTGTTTGCGCGGCCGCGGCATCCGTATACGCGGATGCTGTTGGAGGCCATTCCGGATATCAACGGGGCAGGCAAGCCGCGCACAGCCGTGGCGGGAGAAGTGCCCAACCCCCTGAATCCGCCGTCAGGATGTACGTTTCACCCGCGCTGCCCGCATGCGGATGATCGTTGCCGGGCTGAGGCGCCAGTGGCGATGCTGGCGGGAGTGTCGGTGGTGGCATGCCATGCCGTGCAGGAGGGGCGAATCTCGGTTTGATGGGTTGCGCGCTGCACCCATCGTACGTCCTGCATCAATGACGCGGCTCGTCCACCGAGTCGTAAGGCGTGTCGTCGTCTTCGTCATCTTCTTCTTCGTCTTCCGCCTCTTCTTCGCGCGGGTCCGCTTGCGGTTCTTCAGTCAGGGCGAAGGGCAGGACGTCTTCCAAGCTGTCGGACCAGGCGGATTCTTCTCCGTCGTGGTCTAGCTTGATGAAGCGTTCACCTTCGTTCAGCGAGATTTGAACGGCCCAAAGATAAAGGCAGTCATAGGTGTCGTCGTCGGCGTGAGGCAAACCGCCGCGGTTGCCCAGGATGCGGGCGCCGGGGCCGCCGAGCTGGACGTGAGTTTGTTCTTCGTCGGCCGTGGCGTTTTCGTCGATGGGGACGCCGTAGGTGACCCATTCGGTCCCTTCGTCGCCCAAAATCACTTCGGCCAGTACGGGCTTGCCCAGATAGGCGCTAAGCGCGTCGGCGGTCTTGGCCAGCATGTCCAGCTCGGAAGCGCTGAAGTGGGTCACGGAGGCGGGGGGTGTAGCAGAGGCGGACATGAGGGTTCCAGGGCGCGATAAAGCCGCGACGGCACGGCAAATACATAAAGTCAGACGCTATTGTCGCCCGATCGGCGTTGCAACGCATCGGACGCTTGGATGACGCGATTACCAGAGGATCAAGACACCGGCTGCATGCCGCGTTTGCGCGCGCTGTCAGGCGATTCGCCGGTCAGGCGCTGGAACATGGCAATGAAAGCGGATGGCGTGCTGTAGCCCAGGTCGCGAGCCACGGTTTGCACGGAATGGCCAGCATCCAGCAGGCCTAGCGCCGAGACGACACGCAGGCGTTGACGCCATTCGTTGAACGACATGCCCAGGTGCTGCTGGCAGTAGCGCAGCAAGGTGCGCTCGGTAATGCCGGCCGTAGCGGCCCAGTGCGTGGCGCCCCGTTTGTCGCCGGGGTTGCGTTGCAGCGCCGATAGAACGGGAGCCAGCACCGTGTCGGAGGTTGATGGCAGATAGCTTGCGTAGGCGCGCGCCTGGCGGATCTGGTCGATGACGACTTGGGCCATGCGCCGGTCTTCCGGGGTAGCCGGATAGCGGATGCCGCGCCGTTCGAAGTCGGCCAGAATCGTACGCATGACTGGGCTGATCTCCAGCGTGCAAGGCTTATCCGGCATGCCGTCGCAGGCCGCCGCAGGCACGCCGATGCAGGCATAGTGCACATCGCCCTCGTTCTGGCAGCAGTGCTCGACATGCGGCGGTATCCAGATGGCGTACTGCGGCGGCGACAAATAGGTCACGCCGCCGATACCAATTTCCATCATGCCGGACAACGCAAAATTCAGCTCTGCCCATGGCGAGCTGTGCCGGTCCATGACCGATTTAGGCGTGAAGTGCAGGATGCGGCAGGCTAGCGGGTAGGGCAGGTGGCCGGCCAGGATCGGCGCCGAGTCGGCAAATTCCATGTCGGAAGTCCGTGCGAATGTGTCTGTTTTTCATTATATACAGCGTGTCAGACACAACCTACACTTGCCGCCTGATTCTTTCTGGCACTTTCGCTCATGACGCGCGCTGACACTCCGCATTCTCCTGCCCGCTATCTGCTGTTTCCGCTGCTGGCTGCGCTGATCTGGTCGGTCAACATGATCGTGACCAAAATGGCCGCAGGCGTGATCTCGCCCGCAGTCATCGGCTTTTACCGCTGGGCGCTGGCTGGCGCGCTGCTCACGCCGTTCGCGCTGCCGGGCGTGTGGGCGCAGCGCCGCCTGATCGTGCCTTATTTGCCGAAGTTCGCGGTGTTGGGCGGTCTGGGCATGGCGCTGTATCAGGGGCTGGCCTACGTGGCGGCATCCACCACCACAGCGACCAATATGGGCATCATCACGGCCATGATTCCGCTGTTGACCATCGCAGTGGGCACGGTCGTCCTGCGCCAGCGGCCCACGCTGATGGCGATGCTGGGCGGCCTGTTGTCGCTGGCGGGTCTGGCATTGTTGATCGGTGAAGGCGACCCGTCGCGCCTGCTGTCGGTGGGAGCGAATCCCGGCGACCTGCTGATGGGCCTGGCCGCGCTGGCTTACGCGCTATATGGCGTGCTGCTGCGCCGCTGGGGGCTGCCGGTGGGGCCGTGGCAGTCGCTTTATGTGCAAGTGGGCTTTGGCGTGCTTTTCCAGCTGCCGGCCTTTCTGATGGCGGCGCCGTCGCCGTTGAACGCAGAGAATGTGCCGCTCGTCCTGTATGCCGCCGTGTTTCCGTCCCTGTTTGCGCCCTTTCTCTGGATGCAGGGGGTAAAACACCTGGGACCCAACCGCGCGAGCATTTTCCTGAATCTGATGCCCGTGGGCACGGTGGCGATTGCGTCGGTGTTCCTGGACGAAAAGCCCCATGTTTTCCACATCGTGGGCGGCGCGCTGGCGTTGGCCGGCGTGATGCTGGCGCAGATGCGCACCCCGCGTTTCGGCCGCGCTAAAACTGCTGGATAAGGGCGCCAAGACGGCTGTCAGATCCATCGGGACGGCGGGCAACCGCCTTTGCCGCGCGCCTGTCAGAGTTCCGGCCTACAATCAATGGTTTATCAGCTTTCTTACCCTGTGAGCCCATGGCCCAATACGTCTACACCATGAACCGCGTCGGCAAGATCGTGCCGCCCAAGCGGCAGATCCTGCGTGACATCTCGCTTTCGTTTTTTCCTGGCGCCAAGATCGGCGTGCTGGGCCTGAACGGCTCGGGCAAGTCCACGCTGCTGAAAATCATGGCTGGCGTCGACAAAGAGATCGAAGGCGAAGCCATCCCCATGCCGGGGCTGAACATCGGTTACCTGCCGCAGGAACCGCAGCTGAACCCCGAGCACACGGTGCGCCAGTCGGTTGAAGAGGGCCTGGGCGCCGTCGTCACCGCCAAGAAGCGCCTGGACGAGGTCTATGCGGCCTACGCCGAGCCGGACGCCGACTTTGACGCGCTGGCTGCCGAACAAGCCGAACTGGAAGCGATCATCTCCGCCGCCGCTTCCAGCGGTTCGGACGATATCGAACACCAGATGGAAATCGCCGCCGATGCGCTGCGCCTGCCGCCTTGGGAGGCCACCGTCGGCAACCTGTCCGGTGGTGAAAAGCGCCGCGTGGCATTGTGCCGCCTGTTGCTGTCCAAGCCCGACATGCTGCTGCTGGACGAACCGACCAACCACTTGGACGCCGAAAGCGTGGAATGGCTGGAACAGTTCCTGCACAAGTTCCCCGGCACCGTGGTTGCCGTCACCCACGATCGTTACTTCCTGGACAACGCGGCCGAGTGGATTCTGGAACTGGACCGTGGTTATGGCATTCCCTGGAAGGGCAACTACAGCTCGTGGCTGGAACAAAAAGAAGACCGCCTGAAGCAGGAAGAGTCCTCGGAATCTGCCCGCCAGAAGACCATCAAGAAGGAACTGGAGTGGGTGCGTCAGAACCCGAAGGGCCGTCAGGCCAAGGCCAAGGCGCGTCTGGCCCGCTTCGAAGAACTGTCGTCCTACGAATACCAGAAGCGCAACGAAACCCAGGAAATCTTCATTCCTGTGGGCGAGCGCCTGGGCAACGAAGCCATTGAATTCAATAACGTCAGCAAGGCCTATGGCGATCGCCTGCTGATCGACAACCTGTCCTTCAAGGTGCCGCCGGGCGCCATCGTTGGCATCATCGGCCCTAACGGCGCCGGTAAGTCGACGCTGTTCCGCATGATTGCGGGCCGCGAGCAGCCGGATTCGGGCGAGGTCATCATTGGCCAGACCGTCAAGCTGGCATATGTGGACCAGTCGCGCGATGCGCTGGAAGACAAGAAGACGGTGTTTGATGCGGTGGCAGACGGCGCCGACATCCTGACCGTTGGCAAGTTTGAAATGTCGTCGCGCGCCTATCTGGGCCGCTTCAACTTCAAGGGCGGCGATCAGAACAAGGTCGTGGGTCAGTTGTCGGGCGGTGAACGTGGCCGCCTGCACATGGCCAAGACGCTGATCGCCGGCGGCAACGTGTTGCTGCTGGATGAACCGTCAAACGACTTGGACGTGGAAACGCTGCGCGCGCTGGAAGATGCGTTGCTGGAGTTCCCCGGCAGCGTCATGGTCATCAGCCACGATCGCTGGTTCCTGGACCGTATCGCTACGCACATCCTGGCCTTTGAAGGCGATTCGCAAGCGGTGTTCTTTGACGGCAACTACCAAGAGTACGAAGCCGACAAGAAGCGCCGTCTGGGCGAAGAGGGCGCCAAGCCCAAGCGCCTGCGCTACAAGGCGTTGAAGTAAGCGTCAGCCAGTAAAGAGTCTGAGAAATCCCGGCCAATGCGCCGGGATTTTTTTTGGGCTGTGAGAATCAGCAGATGTATGAAAAGAGGTGTTTTTTGATTCATCTTCTGTTGCGAGGCAAACATGCGGACGACTGTGACGCTGGACGATGACTTGCTTGAAAAGGCGCGCGCCTACACCGGTATCCAAGAGGTATCGACACTGGTGCAGCAAGCGCTGATCACTCTGGTGCGAAAAGAGGCCGCCAAGCGGCTGGCGAAGCAGGGCGGCAGTTCGTTTCCATTGACGCTGACTCCCAGGCGGCAAACGGAGACCGCCAATGATCCTGGTTGATACGTCGATCTGGATTGATCACCGGGTACGCTGAAGCAGCTGCCGCAAATAGCCAGGGTTCGCCATGACGAGGCGCTGCATTTACGTTGAGCCGCCGCTATATCATTAAGTTTGCAGCGAAGGGTTTGCGCCCCTCGCTCTCGACTA
Source organism: Achromobacter seleniivolatilans (assembly GCF_030864005.1). Lineage (NCBI taxonomy): Bacteria > Pseudomonadati > Pseudomonadota > Betaproteobacteria > Burkholderiales > Alcaligenaceae > Achromobacter > Achromobacter seleniivolatilans. The sequence goes on along the minus strand of NZ_CP132976.1, from coordinate 3,818,453 downwards.
TTTCCATCCGCAGGATTGCCGGAGATTTCCTCATGCTGCTGCACGCCTCCGATTCCACCTTTCTCATCGTCGATATGCAGGGCAGGTTGATGCCCGTCATTCACGATGGCGAAGCCGTGTTGAATACCGCCCACAAACTCGCGCAGGCGGCCCGCCTGCTGGATGTGCCCGTCATCGCCACCGAACATCACAGCAAGATGCTTGGCGTTACCGTGGAGCCGCTGCGCGAGATCGTGCAGTCCACGTTCCAGAAGATGCATTTCTCGTCCGCTCGCGAACCCGGTTTTGAAGCGTGGCTGCCGGCCGCGCGCAAAACCATTCTGGTGGCGGGCTGCGAGGCCCACATCTGCGTGCTGCAAACCGTTATTGGCCTGGCGGACATGGGCTACAACGCGGTGCTGGTGTCGGATGCGGCAGGTTCACGCAAACCGTCTGATCATCACGCGGCATTGCGTCGCGCGCGTGCGCATGGTGCAGAGATCGTGACGTCCGAGATGGCAATATTTGAATGGATGGAGACTTGCGAGCACCAGCGATTCCGCGACGTGTTACGTCTGGTCAAATAGCGGCGGCCGCCTGCAACATTGTCCCGGGGAGATGAAAAGATTCACTCTCCGTTTGACACAATTCCTGGGTAAACCTAACACCCCCAGCATGAATATTTTGAGATCCTGAAAGCTCTAAACCCATATGGGGACCGCTCGCTCGCATCAAGTCCATTGGTGCGGCCCCGGGTACAAGAATAGGAGTCTCACCATGAAAATCGCATCGCTTTCCAAAATCTGTATTGCACTTGTAATGACCGCCGCCATGGCCGGCTGCTCTTCCTGGGACGGCATGAGCCATCGCCAAAAGAGCACCGTGGGTGGCGCCGCGTTGGGCGGTGTCGCTGGCGCCGTGATCACTAACGGCGGGATTCTGGGTACGGTGGGCGGAGCAGCGATCGGTGGGGTGATCGGCGATCAGGTCGGCAAACGCTGAGCCGCATCGTCAAAAGCAAACGCCTGGCATCGCCAGGCGTTTTTTTATCGTCAAGCGCAAGTCAATCGCGCTGGCGCGCCAGCGCGATTGACGAGATCAGGGCGCTTCGTTTTGCGGCATTTCGATCTTCACTTCCAACACTTCCAGCGTGTCCTGACGTTCCAGGTGCACCTTGATGTCTTCGGGGTTGATCTTCACGTACTTTGAAATGACGGCGATAAGTTCCTGCTGCAACTGCGGCAGGTAGTCGGGCGAGTCGCCGCGGCCCCGCTCGTGGGCCAGGATGATCTGCAACCGTTCTTTGGCAACGGAGGCGGAAGATTTCTTTTGACCAAGCAGAAACGACAGGAAGGACATTGCTTACTTGCCTCCGAACAGGCGTTTCAGGAAACCGGGCTTTTCGTAATCGGTAAAGCGCAGGGCCTTGTCTTCGCCAAGGTAACGGGCCACGACGTCCTTGTAGGCCTCGGAAACGTCGGTCTCTTTCAGGTGAATGGCCGGCAGGCCTTGGTTGGACGCTTGCAGCACAGCTTCCGACTCGGGGATGACGCCGATCAGCTTGATGCGCAGGATGTCTTCGATATCGCCCAGCGACAGCATTTCGCCTTCGACCACGCGCTTGGGGTTGTAGCGCGTGAGCAGCAGGAATTCCTTGACCGGCTCGGCGCCGTCCACGGCACGCTTGGACTTGGCGGCCAGGATGCCCAGGATGCGGTCCGAGTCGCGCACGGAGGACACTTCCGGGTTGGTCACGACCAACGCGTCGTCGGCGAAGTAGGCTGCCATCAGCGCGCCCGTTTCGATACCGGCGGGCGAGTCGCAGATGATGTATTCGAAACCCATTTCCTTCAGGTCATTGATGACCTTCTCCACGCCTTCCTGCGTCAGCGCGTCTTTATCGCGCGTTTGCGAGGCGGGCAGGATGAACAGGTTTTCAAGCTGCTTGTCCTTGATCAGCGCCTGGTTGAGGGTGGCTTCGCCCTGGATCACATTGACGAAGTCGTACACCACGCGACGCTCGCAGCCCATGATGAGGTCGAGATTGCGCAGGCCGACATCGAAGTCGATGACAGCGGTCTTGTGGCCCCGCATCGCGAGGCCCGCGGAAAAACTGGCGCTCGTCGTGGTTTTACCCACGCCGCCTTTGCCGGAAGTCACCACAACAATGCGTGTCATGACGATCAAACCCTTATGTTCGAATAAATCGCGTTATCGTAAAGCAAAAAGCCCTTGTAAGGCTTCTTACATAATGTGTTGAGACGTGCGCGGCGCTAGTAGACGCCGCCCAGGTTTTTCAGGCCTTCAGGGCCTCGATCCGCAAAGTGTCGCCATCCAGGCGGACCAATGCGGCCTGATTCTGCAAGCTGCGGTCCAGCTTGTCTTCCACCACCCGGTACACCCCGGCAACCGCCAGCAATTCGGCGTCCAGATGCGTGGTGAAAATGCGTGCGGACGTATCGCCGCGCGCACCGGCCATGGCCTTGCCGCGCAAGGGGCCGTAAATATGGATGTTGCCGTCGGCGATGACTTCCGCCCCTTGGCTGACCATGCCGATCACGACCAGATCCGTGTGGCGCGCGTAGACGCGCTGGCCCGAACGCAACGGCTTGGTAATGACCAGCGCTGAAGAGGAGTGCGGAGCAGCTTGCGTCGGGCTGGGCGCCGACGTGGTGCTGCTGGCTTCGCGCGCTGGCATCGGCTCGGTCTTGCTTGCGGCCGCGCCGGCCTTGGCCGTAACTGGCTTTTCGGTTTCCGCATCGGCTGCCGATGTGTCGGTCGGGGCCAACGCGGTTTCAACCGCCGCTGCAGGCACCGAGGGCACGGGTGTCGACACATCATTCGGCGGGGCCGTGTCGACCACGGGGACGGGCCGTGCGGCGGGCGTGGACAGCTCAACCGGCGTCAAGCCTGCCGCGCGTGCGGCCTCCAGGTTGGCGCCTTCGGCCACGACGCCGATGGGGGGCAGATTGTGTTCGCGCAAGGCGGCGACCAGCGCCGCCCAATCGATCTTCTCGTCCACACGGCTGGCGTCGATGACGACGGGCTCGTTCTCGAAGAAGCTGCCGGCGTCCGCCATGCGCTTGGCGAGCGCGGCGTTCAGGCGTTCAGGGTCGGCGCTGTGCAGAACCACCCGGATGGCATACAGGGTGGCGCTTTTGAAGTCCAGGGCTAGGGATTCAGTATTCATCTTGATATAGGCTGGCGGCTCGCGGGTCTGGAGGACGCGCGTTCAACCGGCTGCGGATTGTCGGGGATGATAACCCGCCCAGCCCGGTTGCAAGACCTTGATCACCAGGTGTGTCCGCCCCGTCTTCGCAGCGGATGGCGCGCTGTTCACCGTACGGGCACAAAAAAAGCGCCCAAGGGCGCTTTTCTCGCGTAGCCAGAGCCGGTCAGCCCTGTGTCCACGAATCGCGCAGGGTCACGGTGCGGTTCAGCACTGGGGCGTCTGCGGTGGATTCTTTCAGGTCAGCCGTGAAATAACCCAGGCGTTCGAACTGCCATGCGGCGCCCGGCGTGGCGACAGTGCCCGGTTCCAGCCAGGCCGTGACGGTCTGCTTGGAGTTCGGGTTCAGGCAGGTCAGGAAGTCCTTGTCGCCGCCATCCGGCCGCGCATCAGCGAACAGGCGGTCGTACAGGTGGATCTGGGCGGGTATCGCGTGGGCGGCGCTGACCCAGGTGATATTGCCCTTCACCTTGACGCTGTCGGCGCCCGGCGTGCCGCTCTTGGTATCCGGCAGGTACTCGGCCTGCACTTCAACCACTTCGCCTGCGTCGTTCTTGGTGAACCCTGTGCAGCGCACGACATAACCGTACTTCAGGCGCACGGTGTTGCCGGGGAACAGGCGGAAATATTTCTTGGGCGCTTCCTCGCGGAAGTCGTCGCGCTCAATCCAGAGCTCGCGCGACAGCGGGAATTCGCGCACGCCGGCTTCCGGGTTGTGCGGATTACGCGGCGCGGTGCAGGCTTCGGTCTGGCCTTCCGGGTAATTGGTGATCACCAGCTTGATCGGGTCCAGCACAGCAACCGAGCGGTCGGCGATCGGGTCCAGATCGTCGCGCACGGCTTGTTCCAGCAGGCTGTAGTCGATGCGCGAATCGGACTTGGACACGGCGGTGCGGTCGCAGAACAGGCGGATCGAGGCCGGCGTGTAGCCGCGGCGGCGCAGACCGAAGATCGTCGGCATGCGGGGATCGTCCCAGCCGTCGACGTGGCCTTCGCGCACCAGTTGCAGCAGCTTGCGCTTGCTGGTCACGATATAGCTCAGGTTCAGGCGGGCGAATTCATACTGATGGGGCAACGGTTGAGCCAGCTTGCCCAGTTCGGCCAGGCGCGTCAGTATCCAATCGTAGAACGGGCGCTGGTCTTCGAATTCAAGCGTGCAGACGCTGTGCGTGATGCCTTCCAGCGCGTCTTCCACGGGGTGCGCCCAGCTGTACATCGGGTAGATGCACCATTGGTTGCCCGTGCGGTGGTGAGTGGCATGGCGAACGCGGTACATGACCGGGTCGCGCAAATTGATGTTGGGCGAAGCCATGTTGATCTTCGCTCGCAGCACCAGGCTGCCGTCCGGGTGCTTGCCGTCGCGCATTTCGCGCAGCAGCGTGATCGACTCAGCCGCCGGGCGGTTGCGCCAGGGCGAGTCGTTGCCGGGTTCGGTCAAGGTGCCGCGGTTGGCGCGGATCTCGTCAGGGCTTTGCTCGTCAACGTAGGCGTGGCCAGCTTCCACCAGCGCCTCGGCGAACTCGTACATGTAGCCAAAGTAATCACTGGCGAAATACAGGTTTTCCTGGCCATTGGCGGCTTTCCAGTCAAAACCCAGCCAGCGTACGGCCTCGATGATGGCGTCGACGTATTCCTGGTCTTCTTTCTCGGGGTTGGTGTCGTCAAAGCGCAGGTGACAGACACCGCCGAAATCGCGCGCCAGGCCAAAGTTCACGCAAATGCTCTTGGCGTGACCAATGTGCAGGTAACCGTTGGGTTCCGGCGGGAAGCGGGTGCGGATACGGGCCGGGTCCGGCTCCCCCTGCTGTTGCACGGCGGCCGGGCCAGGCTTGCCCGCCCAACGTTTGCCCTGGAAGCGGTTGGCTTCAAGGTCGTCCTGGACGATGTTTAGCAGGAAATTGGATGCGGCTGGGGTCGGCGTCGTGGCGGTGGTCATTCTTGAAAGAATAGGAAAAAGCGGCGACAAAGCGTCAATTTTGCCACGTTCCGCAGGCGAGGCCTTTTCCGAGCCCCTGCAACCGGTTTCAAACTGCCCCCACAGCCTTGTAACTGGCTCTACACTACGGGCCATTATGGATATCTCCACTCTATCTCTGGCCCGTGCGCAGTTCGTGGCCAGCCTGAGCTTTCTGGCGCTTTTTCTGGCCGTTTCCCTGGCGCTTGCCTGGATTCTGCTGTTTTTCAAGATACGCGCGCGCTGGTCGGGCCGCAGCGGCTGGACGGCGGCTTACCGCTTCTGGGTGCGCATCTTTGCGCTGGCTTTCGTGCTGACCCTGGCAGCCAGCGTGCCGGTCCTGATCCAGTTGGGCAGCCTGTGGTCCGGGCTGATGGACAAGATCGGCAATGTGGCCGGCCCGTTGCTGGGCTACGGCATCCTGTCGGTCTTCATCCTGAAATCGTGTTTTCTGGGCGTCATGCTGTTCGGCCAGCGCCGGGTGTCCGACGGCGCGCATACGCTGGCGGTGCTGATGGTAGCCGTGGGCCAGTTGGTGGCGGTGTTCTGGGTGCTGGCTTTGCAGTCCTGGATGCAGACCCCGGACGGCGCCGTGCTGGTCGATGGGCGCTATCAGGTCTATGACTGGGTGGCCGTGGTGCTGAACCCGTCAGTGGGCTGGCGGATGGCCGTGGTGGCCGTTGGCGCGGCTCTGGCCGCTTCGTTTCTGATGATGGGCGTCACCGCCTTGCAGGCGCTGCGCCGCCCGCTGGGCGATGGCGAACGCAATTCCTTCAAGACCGCGCTGGTGATTGCCGTGGTGGCGGCTTTTCTGCAGGTGCCTGTCGCAACTGGCGCTGGCCAGATGATGGCCAAGCTGCAACCGGCCAAGGCCGCCGCTGCGGCGGGCTTTTGGGAAAGCGGCGCTGAACCGCAGTTGGTGCTTTTCGGCTGGCCAGACGCTCGCGCCCATACCAACGTGAATGATCTGACCTTCCGCAACGCCGGGGGCATGTGGCTGCATCGCAATCCGGACGGCACCTATCAAGGCCTGGACAAGTACTCGGGCATGCTGCCGCCGGTAGCGCTGACCTTCTGGTCGCTGCGTGTGGCGGTGGGGCTGGGCCTGTTGATGCTGGTGGTGGCGTGCATCACATTCCTGCGCACCTTCCGGCGCGGGCTGGATTTGTCGACGCTGCCGAAATGGTGGCATCGCATGCTGTGCAGCATGATGTTCTCGGGCGGTATCGCCGTGGTGGCGAGCTGGTGGGTGTCCATCATTGGCCTGCAGCCGTTTGCGGTGAACGGCACCATCACGCAATCCGAGGTGCTGGGTCCCACGGCTTCCAGCACTTTGCTGTACGGGCTGCTCGGCTACGGCGTGTTGTATGCGTTGTTGCTGGCCGCGTTTGCCGGCATGCTGTTTCACGCGGCCCGGTACGGTGTCGTGCCCGTGCGCAAACTGGGCGGGGGTACGCCATGATCGCCATGTTGGCGGCCTCGCAAGGGCTGAGTCCCGATGATCCTTCCTTCTGGATGCCGCTGGCGTTCATGGGCCTGCTGTTCGTGGTGATCGCCGCGGGCATGGTGCTGGATGGCTTTGACTTGGGCGTGGGTATTCTGTTGCAGCTGGCGCCTGAGCACGAACGCGGCCGCATGATGTCGCTCTTAAGTCCCTGGCGCGACGCGAACGAATTCTGGCTGCTCTTGGGCATGGGCTTGTTTGCGGCGGCCTTTCCGTTTGCCTGGGGAGCGGTGCTGGGCAAGCTTTACGGCCCGCTGACCTTCATGGTGCTGGGCGTCGTGCTGCGCAGCGTGTCGTTTGAATTCCGCATTCGCGCGCGCAACGAAATGAAGCCGCGCTGGATATTCGCGTTCTGGGCCGGATCAATCATCACCGCCTTCGGCCAAGGCATGTTGCTGGGGCGGATTGCAACCGGCTACCAATCCGACGCGGGCTATGGCTGGTTCGCTATGTTCGTGGGCTTGTGCGCGGTGGCCGCCTACGTGCTGCTGGGCGCATCGTGGCTGGTGATGCGGGTCGATGGCGATCTGCAACGCCGCGCCGCCAACTGGGCCCGCCACGCCATCCGCTGGACGGCCGTGGGCATGGTGGCGATTGCCGTGACGCTGGGGCTGGCCAATGCCGGTATCTTCTACAAATGGAGCAACATCGCGCACCTGAGCCTGGCCGCTACGGTCTGGGTCTTGATGCTGGCGGGTTTTGTTGCCGCTGAAATGGTGCTTGCCCGCTTGCCGGGCAAGGCGGACCGCTTCAGCTGGCTGCCGTTCGTGCTGTGTGTGGCCTTGTTTCTGCTGATGTTGAGCGGACTGGCCTACAGCCTGTTCCCCTACTTGATTCTGGACGACATGACCTTGTGGGATGGCGCAGGCGCGCTGAGTTCGATGCGCCTGGTGCTGGCCGGAGCCGTCGTGGGTATCCCCGTGGTGCTGGTGTTCAACATCCTGGCATACCGGTCCGTCTTCGGAAAAGAACGCGCCCCCGTGCCGCTACTGCCGCCGCCTTCGGCGTAATGCCTTGACGGCGCGGCGGCCGTGGGATGGTGTACCTACAGTACCGGTCTGGCGACGCGTTGCAGGATTTCTTCGCCGTAGGCTTCCAGCTTGCGTGCGCCCACGCCGCTGATGTGGCTTAACGCATCCATCGAATCTGGCTGGGCCAGCGCGATTTCGCGCAGCGTCGCGTCATGGAAGATGACGTAGGCCGGCACCCCATGGCTCTTGGCGACTTCGCCGCGCCACGCGCGCAGCGCTTCGAACACAGGCTGCAATTCGGAGGGCAGGTCGATGGCGGCCGGTTTGGGGCGGCCGCTGCTGGTCTTGCCCGCGCGTGTTTTCTTTTCGGATTCCCTGCGCAGCATCAATTGCCGTTCGCCCTTGAGCACGGCCCGGCTGCCTTCGGTTAACGCCAGGGTGCCGAACCCTTCGTTGTCCACCGTCAGCAGGCCCTGCGCCAGCAATTGGCGCAACACGCCGCGCCAGGCGGTATCGCTCAGATCTTCACCCACGCCAAACACGCTCAGCGTTTCATGGCCATGCTGTTTGGTGCGGTCTGTGACCTTGCCGCGCAGAATGTCGATGATGTGGCCCGCGCCGTAACGCTGGCCGCGTTCTTTCCACAAGCGGTAGACGGCCGACAGCACTTTTTGCGCGGCCACGGTGCCGTCCCAGGCTTGCGGCGGTTCCAGACAGACATCGCAGTTGCCGCAAGCCGTGATCTGCTGGCCGAAATAAGCCAGCAGGCGCACGCGGCGGCATTCCACGGTTTCACACAGCCCCAGCATGGCGTCCAACTGCTGGCCAAGGCGGCGGCGGTAGGATTCGTCTCCGGGAGACTCGTCGATCATGCGGCGTTGCTGCACCACGTCTTGCAGGCCATAGGCCAGCCAGGCCGTGGCGGGCTGCCCGTCGCGGCCGGCGCGGCCGGTTTCCTGGTAATAACCTTCAACGGACTTGGGCAGGTCGATGTGGGCGACAAAGCGCACATCGGGCTTGTCGATGCCCATGCCAAAGGCAATGGTGGCCACCATGACCACGCCATCTTCCCGCAAGAAGCGGGACTGGTTGGCGGCACGCACCTGCGGGCTGAGTCCCGCGTGGTACGGCATGGCGTCGATGCCTTGATTGCACAGGAATTCAGCGGTTTCTTCGACACGGGCGCGCGACAGGCCGTACACCACGCCGGATTCGCCATCGTGTTCAGTGCGGATCATCTCCAGCAACTGCTTGCGCACTTCGTTCTTTTCGATGATGCGGTAGCGGATGTTGGGGCGGTCGAAGCTGGACACGAAGTGACGCGCGTCGTCCAGCGACAGCCGCTGGGCGATTTCGGTGCGTGTGTCAGCCGTGGCTGTGGCCGTCAGCGCAATGCGCGGCACATCCGGCCAGCGCTCGTGCAACATGGACAGGCCCAGATACTCCGGGCGGAAGTCGTGACCCCATTGGGATACGCAATGCGCTTCATCAATGGCGAACAGGGCAATGCGGCCGCGCTCCAGCAGTTGCAGGCAGCGGTCGGTCAGCAGGCGTTCGGGGGCGACATACAGCAAGTCCAGCTCGCCCGCCAGGAACGCCTGTTCGACGTCGCGGGCCACGCGCCAGTCTTGCGTGGAGTTCAGGAATGCCGCGCGTACGCCAAGTTCGGTCAGCGCGTCTACCTGGTCCTGCATCAGCGCAATCAGCGGCGACACGACGATGCCGGTGCCTTCCCGGACCAGTGACGGAATCTGATAGCACAGCGATTTGCCGCCGCCAGTGGGCATGAGGACCAGCGCGTCGCCGCCGTCGATCACCTGTTCGACAATGGCTTGCTGGTCGCCGCGGAAGGATTCGTAACCGAAAACGCGCTGCAATACGCCGAGGGCGCGCGCGTCAGACATGGGGGTAGGCCGGAAGCATCATGGCGGGGATTTTAAGCCGCAAATCCCCAGGTCCCCTTTTGGCGGGATATTTCTGTCCGTATGACGGTCCCGCTACCAGCTGAACCAGGTGCCCCGCATGAACGTATCGACCGGCATGCTCAGGTTGGCGCGCCACTCGTAATTGCCCGAGATGATGTCCCGGTCCGCACCCACCGCCAGTTTCACCTTGGGCGCCACAAACATGCTGTGCGTCAGGCCGACCCGCTGCTCGGCCAGGGTCGAACCCTCATGCAGCCCGGAATAGGTGCCGCTAAGGGTGCCCCAGCCCGTGATGGGCACGCCGGCAGTCAGTGTGTTGCGAGTTTGCGGCACGGACGCGACGCCGCCCGAATAGGTCGATAAATCTCCAAAGCCCGCCCCAATCTGCTCATTGGTGTAGCCCAGGTTCACGGTGTCGGCCACATCGACGTTATAGCCAATGCGATAACGCCAGGCATTGGCCGCATCAAACGAGCTTTGTGTGGCGCCAGCCTGGAAGGTGCCGTAGTCGCCGGCTGCATAGGTGGTACCCATGCCCCGCGTGGTGAGGGACGGCGCGCTCTGCATCTGCCCTTCCAGCGTCAGGGCCGGTGTCAGGCCATAACGCACGGCCCCGCTGCCCACTGACGCGCCATAGTCCACGGCGCCCGAGTTGGCCGCGGGGTCCATATTGTTGAGCTTGCCCAGCGACGACGAATAGCCAAAGCTGCCTTCTGGCACGGTCGCGCCGGAACCTGCCCAGTTTGATATCTGCAATCCGCCCACGGGCGCGCTGCTGCCCCAGGTTGGGGCGTTGGCCGTGATATTGCCGATGGACACAGACGGGCCAGCGGTATTGCGATAGACCCAGTTGCGGCTGCCGCCGTAGCGCAAGCCGTCCTGGCCACTGACGGAAGCAAACCAGGGCCGGGTTGGGCGGGACACGCCGGATATCACCACGACGGGAACGCGGGGCAGGTCACCGTTTTCCAGTGCAAAATCGTAGTCAGGCGCGGGCTCTTCAGCCTGGCTTGCCGCCTGCTCGCAGCCCAAAGGCGCAGAATCCGCAGACCCGGACAAGGCTACGCCTGTGCCCGGGATCAAATCCGCCGCGCTGTTCTCTGTGCCCTGCAAGCTGGTATCGATAGCCGGTTCCGCCGCTTGCAGATCGCAGGGGGCGGGGTCCAGCGGCACGGCGCGGGATTCGATAGAGGGGGCAGGGCGCACCGGTAGCGGTTGCACCGGGGAAAGCACACCGATACCGCGCGCCATGCGTACCGCTCCGCCCGAAGGCGGAGAGGCAGAATTTAGGGGCGAAATCGGTGTGTCGGCAAGAGCGGGGGCAAGCGGGCTGCTTATGCCTGCCACGAGCGCCGTATGCAACAGCCGTTTGCGCCAGTTAGCGGGGGCGACCATAGAAACCAGTGTATATAGGGGACGCCGACGTAGCTGTAAACGATTTTTAGTAAACCGGACGAGCGGCAAAATCGGTTGATATTTTAGGGCCTGTCCCCACTCCGCAGACAGCGGGTACCAAAACCGTAGGAAATGACAGGCATCATCGTGCAACAGGTGTATTTCAGTTGATTTCTTGCCTCTTGCGGCGGGACGCGCCGCGCCGCACTATGACAGCCATGGACAATTCCCACACCAAGCTGCTGGTCGTAGACGACGATCCTGCCCTGCGCCAACTGCTGGCCGACTACCTGAATCGGCATGGCTACGACACCTTGCTGGCGCCGGACGCCACCGATTTGTCGTCCCGCATCACTCGTTACGCCCCGGATCTGCTCGTGCTTGACCGCATGCTGCCGGGCGGCGATGGCGCCGATGCCTGCCGCCGCCTGCGAGAACAGGGCGAAGACATTCCCGTTATCTTGCTGACCGCCCGCGATGAAGCCGTAGACCGCATCATCGGTTTGGAAGCCGGCGCGGACGATTACGTGGGCAAGCCCTTCGACCCGCGCGAGCTGCTGGCCCGCATCGAGGCCGTGCTGCGCCGCAAGCGCGGCCCCTCCGCGCTGACCAAAGATGCCCCGGTCACGTTCGGGCCCTTCCTGTTTGATCCCTCCACGCGCCAGCTGTCTCGCGAAGGCACTGTCGTCAAACTGACAGGCGGCGAAATCAATCTGCTGGAAGCGTTGGTGCGCAACGCCGGCAAGCCGCTGTCCCGCGAACGCCTGCTGGCGCTGGCGCGCGATGACGACGCCGGCGAACGCAACGATCGCGCCATCGACATCGCCATTCTGCGCCTGCGCCGCGTCATTGAAGACGATCCCAAACAGCCGCGCTGGATACAGACCGTCTGGGGCATCGGTTACCGGTTTTCCCCCTGATGCGTTTTTCCGCTGGTTTTCTGGTGCCGCGGTCGTTACGGGCGCGACTGATCCTGCTGATCTTGGGTTCCGTTCTGCTGACCCAGGCGGCTACTTTGGTCACGGTCTCGTATTTCCGGCACAAATTCATGGAAGATGTGGGGATCGGTTATATCGTCACCACCATCCGCACCCTGCGCGCCGCGGTGTCCCAGATACCTGCCGAAGATCGCGCCGATTTCGTGCGCTCTGCCTCGCAGAACCAATGGCGCCTATGGTCGCGCGTGCTGCCGGCTGAAGCGAAGTTGCAGCGGTTCAATGGCCGCCGTCCTCCGCCTCCGCCACGCGCGGCACAACGCCCGCCTCCTCCCCCGCCATCGGATGCCCGGCCGGGCGATCTCCCCGGCCCGCCGCCGCCACCGCCAGAAGTGCGAGGCGACGACCATGGCGCCGACGGAATGCGTGACGATCAGCGTACCGCCGAAGAACGCGATACCGATCGGGCGCGCGAAGAGCACATACGCCGCTATAAGCCTGAGCCGGATGACATCCGCCGCGACCTGCGGGTGCTGGTGCAGCAGCTGAATGAGCGCTTGAACGACGGCACCCGGGTGGCGCTGTCGCGTGGCCCCGCGCCAGAAATATTCATCTCGCTGGCGCCCAATTCCGCCAGCGAAGACGCGCCGCGTCTGCGTGAGTGGCTGGTGATTCCGCTGGACCGCCTTGATCCGCCCGTGGCGACGCCGTTCATCGCCGCCTGGCTCGGCGGGTTGGGGCTCTTGCTGTTGTTGGCAGTTGGGTTTTCCTGGCATATCACGCGTCCCATTACCCGGTTGGCCGACGCGGCCGACCGCCTGGCCGCCGGACAACCACAACGTGTCGAACCCTCTGGCCCGCACGAAACCCGGGCTCTGGGCGAGCGCTTCAACGCCATGCTGGATGCTTTGGCGGAATCGGATTCGGTGCGCCGCACGTTGCTGTCGGGACTGCCGCACGATCTGAAAGGGCCGTTGTCGCGCATGTGGCTGCGTATCGAGATGGCTGACGATTCCAAGCTGAAGGAAGGGCTGCGTACCGATCTGCAGGACATGCAGCACATGGTGGACCAGTTCATCGGCTTTGTGCGCGGCACGGACCCTGCAGCCTACCGATATGCCCCCATGTTGTTGTCCGACTGGCTGACCGAGCGGGTCGGCGCTTGGCAGGGCGCGGGCACCGATATCCACCTGACCGCGGCCGAAGACGACACCACGATGGTGGTGCAGGCGGATGCCGTGGCGCTGGGCCGTTTGCTGGACAACCTGATTGGAAACGCCCTGAATCATGGGGCGCCCCCGGTGGAGGTAAATTTGCGCCGGGAAGACCGCTACGCCGTTCTGGATGTGGCGGATCACGGCCCCGGCATCGTGCCCGAACGCCGTCAGGAGGCCCTGCGGCCCTTCAGCCGGCTGGACGATGCACGCACGCGCACGGGCAGCGTGGGGCTGGGGCTGGCCCTGGCGGAAGCCATTGCCCGCGCCCATGGCGGATCGCTGGAGCTGCTTCAAGCGGAGTCTGGCGGCTTGCGGGTGCGAGTAAAGCTTCCGCTGTCTGAGACGGCTTAGGGGCAGGGGCTGTATTGGGCAAGGCTTGTTGGGCGGGGTCGCCTGGATAGGTCCCCCTCGGCGGGCCCCCCTAGCCGGGCGCCCCTCGGCGGGCCCCCCTTACGGTACGATGCATCCTGCTTCGTCTTTTGTCGTATCCGCACCATGGCCATTCAGTCCGATTCCCTGTCTTCCCGTCCCGACGCCCCGCGCATTGTGGCGCCGCAGCCGGTATCGCCCAATGAAGAATCGATTGAACGCGCCCTGCGGCCCAAGGCGCTGGGCGAATACGTCGGCCAGCAGCGTGCCCGTGAACAGCTGGAAATCTTCATTGCCGCCGCCAGAAACCGGGGTGAGTCTCTGGATCACGTTCTGTTGTTTGGCCCCCCCGGCCTGGGCAAGACCACACTGGCGCACATCATTGCGCACGAGATGGGGGTGCAACTGCGTCAGACGTCGGGTCCCGTGCTGGAACGCCCGGGCGATCTGGCCGCCTTGCTGACCAACCTGGAAAAGAACGACGTCCTGTTCATTGACGAAATCCATCGCCTGTCGCCCGTGGTCGAGGAAATTCTGTACCCGGCGCTGGAAGATTTTCAGATCGACATCCTGATCGGTGAAGGCCCGGCCGCGCGCAGCGTAAAGCTGGACCTGCAACCCTTCACTTTGGTGGGCGCCACCACACGTGCAGGCATGCTGACCAATCCGCTGCGTGATCGTTTTGGCATCGTGTCGCGGCTGGAGTTCTACAACGCCACCGACCTGGGCCACATCGTGACGCGTAGCGCCGGCCTGCTCCACGCCGCCATCACACCGGACGGCGCGGGCGAAATCGCGCGCCGCGCCCGTGGCACGCCGCGTATCGCCAACCGCCTGCTGCGCCGCGTGCGTGACTATGCCGAAGTCAAGGCCAGCGGCACTATTGATGCAGACGTTGCTGGCCGTGCGCTGGCCATGCTGGAAGTCGACCCGCAAGGGCTGGACCTGATGGACCGCAAGCTGCTCGAGGCCATCATCCACAAATTCGATGGCGGACCCGTAGGCGTGGACAGCTTGGCCGCTGCTATTGGCGAAGAGCGCGACACCATCGAAGACGTGATCGAACCCTACCTGATTCAGCACGGCTACCTGCAACGCACGCCGCGCGGCCGGACCGCTACGCAGACCACTTGGCGTCATCTCGGCCTGACCCCGCCTGCCGGCACAACGGGCGCAAGCGCCGATCTCTTCTGCAAGTAATCAGGCAAGTCCGCCATCAGCGGGGGCGCGCAAACTGCGCGGCGGGTTTATGATCCCAGGGTTTCGACCTCCCCGCGATCAAAGGACCGGATTCCCATGCTGCCTGACTTGCCTACTTATGATGATGTCGTCCGCGCCAGCGAGCGCTTGGCCGGCAACGCCCATCGCACGCCCGTCTTGACCTCTACGACGGCCGATGCCATCAGCGGCGCATCGGTTTTCTTCAAGTGCGAGAATTTTCAGCGCATGGGCGCGTTCAAATTCCGGGGCGGCTACAACGCCATTGCGCGTCTGACGCCCGAACAGCGCGCTGCCGGTGTGGTGACTTTTTCATCGGGCAATCACGCGCAAGCCATTGCGCTGGCGTCCAAGCTGCAAGGCGTGCAGGCCACCATCATCATGCCGCTGGACGCGCCTGCGGCCAAACGCGCCGCCACAGAAGGTTACGGCGGCAAGATCGTCACCTATGACCGCTATACCGAAGACCGCGAAGTCATTGCCCAGCGTATTCACGCGGAAACCGGCGCTACGCTGATTCCACCCTACGATCACGAAGACGTGATCACAGGCCAAGGCACGGCGGCCAAAGAGTTGTTTGAGGAAGTTGGCGAACTGGACTACCTGTTCGTCTGCTTGGGCGGCGGGGGGCTGTTGTCCGGCTCCGCCTTGTCGGCATTTGCGCTCAGTCCGCGTTGTCTGGTCTACGGCGTCGAGCCGGAAGCCGGCAATGATGGCCAGCAATCGTTGCGTAAGGGTGAAATCGTCCGAATTCCAGCCCCCAAAACGTTGGCCGATGGCGCTGCCACGACCCATCTGGGCAACCTGACCTTTCCGCTCATCCAGAAGTATGTGCGCGACATCGTCACCGTGACTGACGCGCAATTGATCACCACCATGAAGTTCTTCGCCGAACGCATGAAGATGGTGGTCGAACCCACGGGTTGCCTGGGAGCCGCGGCAGTCATGCAGAACGTGGTGCCGGTGCGTGGCGCGCGGGTTGGCGTCATTATCAGCGGCGGTAATGTCGATCTTCCGGCCTACGGCAAGCTGCTGGCGTCTTGATCTTCAATCTGCGGTCCGCAAGTCGCATAAGACAGCGGACCGCAGATGCGCGCTTGCGGTAGTTGTCAGCGCAAGGCATTATCGGGATTGAATCCTGACGAACAGGGGCTGCTACATGCGTATCCTTGTCATCGGCGGCACTGGCTTTATCGGCCGTCATCTTATCGCCCGGTTGTCCGGCGATCTGCACCAGTTCATCGTACCTACCCGCCTCTTGGCGCGGGGCAGTGAACTGCAAGTTTTTCCCACGGTCACCCTGATCCAGACCGACATCCACGATGACGCCGCGCTGGACCGCCTGGTGCAGGGGTGCGACGTGGTCGTCAATCTGGTGGGCATCCTGCACGGCAACTCCGGTCAGCCGTATGGTTCAGATTTTGCGCGTGCCCACGTGCACCTGCCGCAGCGTATCGCGCAGGCGTGCCGGCGGCATGGCGTCCGCCGTCTGTTGCACGTGAGCGCCTTGGGCGCAGACTCCAAGGGCGACAGCATGTACCAGCGCTCCAAGGGTGATGGCGAGGCCGCCATCCAGAACGAATTTCATGCCGGCAACGAAGGCGGGTGGACCATCTTCCGGCCCTCCGTCATCTTCGGACCTGACGACAAATTCACCAATATGTTCGCCACTCTGGCACGCTGGCTGCCCGTGCTGCCGCTGGCGGGCGCGCACGTGCGCATGCAGCCGGTCTATGTGGGCGACGTGGTGTCCGCCATGGTGTCCGCATTGGGCAACTCACACACTTGCGGCAAGACGTATGAGCTGGGCGGACCGCAGATCTACACGCTGGGCGAAATTGCGCGGCTCTGCGCCGCATGGAGCGGCCACCCTCGTCCGGTAATCAACATGCCGATGGGCGTCGGGCGCATGCAGGCCCGGCTGTTCGAATGCATGCCCGGCGAACCCCTGATGTCGCGCGACAATCTGGATTCCCTGCGCCGCGACAACATCTGCACGGGGCCTATCGCGCCGGAGCTTCACGTGGTTCCAACGGGCTTGGAAGCCGTCGCCCCCCGCTACTTGTGATGGGTTTGGCGCAGGATGTCATCGCGCAAAACCCCTCAAGCAACGGTGGGGTTCCATGCCTGGGGCGAATGGACTAGCGCACCAGCGCCTTCAGCGCCTGCTTGATGCCGTCGGACACGCCTACGCCTTCCGGCAAGGTCTTCAGCGCCGACAACGATTCCTTGTCGGAGTATCCCAGCGCCAGCAGCGCGTTCAGAATGTCGGACTGGTTATCGGGCGTGGCGTGTGAGGACGCGCCAATATCCGCGCCCAGCTTGCCGCGCATTTCCAGCAGCAGGCGTTCGGCGGTTTTCTTGCCGATGCCCGGAACGCGCGTCAGGCGGCCGGATTCTTGCAAGGTAATGGCCTGGGCCAGATCCGCCACCGACAGACCCGACAGCACCGACAAGGCGGTGCGGGCGCCGATGCCGCTGACCTTGATCAGCGCGCGAAACGTGCTGCGTTCGCTGGCAGACGCAAAGCCATACAGAATGTGAGCGTCCTCGCGCACCGTCAGGTGCGTATACAACGTGACGCGGGCGCCCGTTTCCGGCAGCGAATACAGCGTGCTCATGGGCACGTCGATGTCATAGCCCAGACCGCCCACGTCCACACAGATGGTGGGCGGCAGTTTTTCGATCAGGGTTCCGGTAATGCGTCCGATCATGGTGATGAAGGCCTGGTAATGGTGAAGCCGCTGATTGCGCGGCGAATCCGGGGATTCTATACGGGCAGGGGCAGCATCGGGGCGTGGGACGGCAATGCGGCGCGATGCCGCTCGGAATGCGCGAAGAAAGCGATCAGCCGATCAGGCGGCCGTTGCGTATCCGCGTCTTGCCGCTCATGCGCAGCGAGGTGCCCAGGCGTTCCAGTTTTTCCTGCATCGGGCCGACATGGGCATGGCAGATGGCGCAAGCCAGCGCATCGGCCGAGTCGGCGGCAGGTTTTCCGTCCAGTGCCAGCAGGTGCTGCACCATCATCTGCACCTGCTCCTTGGCAGCGCGTCCGGTGCCCACCACGGCCTTTTTGATCTGCAAGGCGGTGTACTCGTGCACCGCCAGAGAACTGTCGGCCAGTGCGCACAACGCCGCGCCGCGCGCCTGACCCAAGAGCAGGGTGGACGCGGGATTGGTATTCAAAAAGATGATTTCCAGCGCGGCCACGTCGGGTTGCGTGTCGCGGGCCACCTGGCGCAGATTGTCCAGAATGACCTTCAAGCGTTCGGCCAGGGTAAGGGCCGGCGGGACCACAATGGTCCCGCTGGCCACATACCGCAGCCGCGGGCCGTCGACATCGATCACACCAAAGCCGGTGCGGCGCAAACCAGGATCAATGCCGAGGACGCGCATCAGTGACGGAAGTGACGGGTGCCGGTCAGCACCATGGCGATGCCATGCTCGTCGGCCGCTGCAATGACTTCATCGTCGCGCATGCTGCCGCCCGGCTGGATGACGCAGGTCGCGCCCGCAGCCACCACCACGTCCAGACCGTCGCGGAACGGGAAGAACGCATCCGACGCCACTGCCGAACCCTTGAGCGTCAGTCCAGCGTTTTCCGCCTTGATGGACGCAATGCGGGCCGAGTCGATACGGCTCATCTGGCCGGCGCCCACACCGAGAGTCATGCCGCCGCCCACGAACACGATGGCGTTGGACTTGACGTACTTGGCGACCTTCCAGGCGAACGTCAGGTCGTTCATTTCCTGCTCGGTCGGCTGGCGCTTGCTGACCACCTTGAGCGCATCACGCGGCACGTTGTAGGCGTCCGGGCTTTGCACCAGCCAGCCGCCGCCCACGCGCTTGATGTCAAAGGCGTTCTGGCCCGTGCCCTGCGGCACTTCCAGCACGCGCACGTTCTTCTTGGCTGCCAGGATGGCCAGCGCGGCGCCGTCATAGGCCGGGGCCAGCAGCACTTCCAGGAACTGCGAGCTCACGGCTTCGGCCGTAGCGGCGTCCACCGGACGGTTGAAGGCGATGATGCCGCCAAACGCCGACGTGGGATCGGTCTTGAAGGCTTGCTGATACGCGCCCAGCGTGTCGGCCGCTACGGCAACGCCGCAGGGGTTGGCATGCTTGACGATGACACACGCCGGCACGTCGAAGCTGCGCGCGCATTCCCATGCGGCGTCGGCGTCGGCGATGTTGTTGTAGGACAGTTCCTTGCCCTGCAACTGGCGATAGTTGCCCAACAGGCCGGCCGAACGTTGCGAGTCGACGTAGAAGGCGGCGGTCTGGTGCGGGTTTTCGCCGTAGCGCAGCGCCTGTTGCTGCTTGACCTGCACGGTCAGGGTGCCCGGCCATTCGGTGCGGGCCGGCACGGCTTCCTGCGCGGGCTCGGCTTCGGTCAGGCTGGTCAGATAGGCAGCGATGGCGCCATCATAGGCAGCCGTGTGCGCATAGACCTTGGAGGCCAGCGCCAGGCGCAGGCCGTACGAGGTGCTGCCGCCCTTGTCCATTTCCGTCAGCACGCGGGAATAATCGACCGGGTCGATCACAACCGTCACGCCGCCAGCTTCGGTGCCGTGGTTCTTGGCAGCGGCGCGCAGCATGGCCGGGCCGCCGATGTCGATGTTTTCCACGGCGTCAGCGAACGTGCAGTCCGGCTTGGCGACAGTTTCACGGAACGGATACAGGTTGACCACCAGCATGTCGATACGATCGATACCGGCCGCCTTGATCGTGTCCATGTGTTCGGCGCTGTCACGGCGGGCCAGCAGGCCGCCGTGAATTTTCGGGTGCAGCGTCTTGACGCGGCCATCCAGAATTTCCGGCGAACCGGTGTGGGCAGCCACTTCGGTGACGGTCAGGCCGGAGTCGGCCAGCAACTTGGCGGTGCCGCCAGTCGACAGCAGACGCACGCCACGCGCGGCCAGCGCGCGGGCAAATTCAACGATGCCGGTCTTGTCGGACACCGAAAGCAGGGCGGTTTCGATTTTCATGGTGGGGGACGGGAGTCAGGCGCGAAGCCTTTCTCGTTCAGGTCAGGATGGGAAATCTGAAATAGGGGCGGGCGGCGCCGAATCCGGGCCGCCCACGCGACAAAAGCTATACCTGGATATTGTGCGCGAGCAACTTCTTGCGCAAGGTGTTGCGAGTGATGCCCAGCATTTCCGATGCCCGCGACTGGTTGCCGCCCGACCGTTCCAGCGCTACTTCGAGCACGGGGCGCTCTACACAGCGCATCACCATGTCCCACATATCGTGGGGCTCGGATTCACCCAAGTCGTCGAAATAGCGCTCCAGGCTGGCGCGCACGCATTCTTCCAGGACATCTTTCTTGCTCATTTTGAGTACAGATATTTTTATGTTGGTGTTGAGGCGGTTATGCCGCCAGCAGGGCTTCTGCGACCGGCGCCGGGTTGGGCTCGCCGTCGCGCGAGATGATGTCGAACCATTCCGACACCGCCCGCCACTGGTCGCGGGTGTTGTCGATCAGGTTCATGCGGGCGCAGAACAAATCCGCGCCCGGCAGGCTGTCTAGATACCAGCCTATATGCTTGCGCGCCGTGCGTACGCCGGTGTGCTCGCCATAAAACTGATAGTGGTCGTCCAGATGTTCAAGCAGCAGCTCGCGCATTTCCCTGTAAGAGGGAGGGGCCAGTGTTTCGCCCGTGCGCAGGTAGTGGTCGACTTCGCGGAAAATCCAGGGGCGGCCTTGGGCTGCCCGGCCGATCATGACCGCGTCGGCGCCAGTGTAATCCAGGACGCGCCGGGCTTTTTCAGGCGAGTCGATATCCCCGTTGGCAATCACGGGAATGGTCAGCTCGGCCTTGACGGCGCGGATAGTGTCATATTCCGCCTCGCCCGTATAGAGGTCAGCGCGAGTACGGCCATGCAAAGTCAGGGCGGCGATGCCGGCGTTTTCCGCCAGTTTTGCCACGCGCAGCGCGTTGCGGCTCTCGCGGTCCCACCCGGTGCGGGTCTTCAGCGTGACCGGCACATTCAATGGGGCGCAGGCAGAAACGACGGCATCCAGAATGCGCACGATCAGGTCTTCATGGCGCAGCAACGCCGACCCGGAGGCCACGTTGCACACTTTTTTGACCGGGCAGCCCATATTGATGTCGATAATCCGGGCGCCTTTGTTGGCGTTGAACACAGCCGCCTCGGCCATCATGGCGGGGTCAGCGCCCGCAATTTGCACCGAAATGGGGGCAATCTCGCCGTCGTGGTTCAAACGGCGCGAGGTCTTGACGCTATCCCACAGTTTTGGATTGCTGGCGGCCATTTCCGACACGGCATAACCCGCCCCCAACTTTTTGCAAAGTTGGCGGAAAGGTCGGTCCGTCACGCCCGCCATGGGCGCGACAAGAACATTGTTGGGAAGGGTCCACTGGCCTATGTGCATGGTCACATTTTAACCGGCTCGATCGAACCCCCGTTTTCAGCTGGAAACAGCTTGGTAACAAGTGGGGACGAAAACCGTCGATAGCGGCCCGTTTCTGGGGCCGGAACACACCAGAATCAGGCCCGAAAGCCTTGCAGCAGATGTTGCGCAAGCGGGGCGCGCAGGGGCGATGCCAGATCCATCCCCAATAACGCCAGTCCGCAAGCATGTTCCACGGGCGCCAGTCCCGTTGAAAATACGCGGGGCATCAGGTCGGTCAGTCCGGCCGTGATGATCCGGTCGATGTATCGTGCTTGCGCGAAGTCCGCCAGCAACGGCGCCGGACTGGTTTCTGGCCGGGTCAGCCAGCCGGCCAGCGCCTGGGACAGCCGGGCCGCGTCGCGCAGGCCCAGGTTCAAGCCCTGGCCAGCCACGGGATGCAGCGTCTGGGCGGCGTTGCCGATGGCGGCGACGCGGCCTTGGACCTGTGCCCGGCGCGCGGACAGCGCCAACGGAAAGACATGGCGCGGCGCATGACTGGACAGTCTGCCCAGACGATCGCCAAAAGCGTCGGACAGCGCCTTCGAGAACGCCGCGTTGTCCAGCGCGGCCAGTTCGGCTGCCCGGTCCGGGGCGCTGCACCAGACGACTGAATAAGCGTCCGGTGTCTGCGGGTGCGGCAGCAATGCCAACGGACCTTCGGCGGTAAAGCGCTCCCAGGCCCAGCCGCGGCGAGGCAAAGTGGCATGGGCGGTGGTCAGCACGGCGTGCTGGTCGTAGTCGCGGCGCACATCGGTGCCGCCCGCGCCGTCCGATTGCACGGCGACCTGGCACAGCAGAGTCGCGTCGCCTTGCTGAATGCGCACGCCGTCCGCGTCCTGACGCTCCACCCGGGCTGGCGGGCCGGACAGGACGGTGACCCCACAGGCGGCCACGCATTCATCAAGCCGGGCATGCAGCCCCGAATAGCCGACCACGCTGCCCAGTTGCGGCACGCCAAAGTCGGTGTGTTGAATGATGGTGCGGCCCAGGCGGCCGCGCTGCGACACATGGATGTTGCGGATGTCGGCCGAACGCTCCGGCCAGGCATGCAATGATTCCAGCAGCACCCGGCTGCCGTGGTTCATGGCCAGCACGCGCGGATCGGCGGCAGGCACGGCGGCCGCTGGCGTGACCGGAGCGGGGGCGCTGCCCGCCAGCAGCGCAATGCGGGCCGGGTCCGGCGCCACGCGCGCCAACATCAAGGCCAGCACGCGGCCCACAGGGCCGGCGCCAAGAATCGCAATGTCGTAAGCGGATGCAGTCATGCCGGGATTTTAACCGTCCACTACAATTCGGGGCATCCGCCGCGGCTTGGCGCCCAGCTCCCTTTTCCGGTTGATTGATATGACGCAGGTTCAGGCCTCACCATCGCTGCCCGCCGTATCCGCCCGCAGCCCGCGCACCAAGGTTGCGGTGGGGCTGCTGGCCTGTTTGTTCGGCGCGGTGGGCGCGCACTGGTGGTATTTGGGCCGCCGCCATGCCTGGCTGATTACCGCCCTGGCGCTGGTCTGCCTGTTCTGCGCGTTCCGCTTTTACCCCATCTGGTACGACAACCCTGCTTTTTTCCTGATCTTCATTCCGATGATTGACGGGTTCATCGAAAGCGCGGTGTTCTCGCTCATGCCGGACGAAAAATTCGACCGCCTATACAACCCCGGTCTGGGCCGCCCGTCCGACACGGGCTGGGGCCCGGTCCTGGTGGCCATTTTGGCCTGCCTGGTCGGGGCCATTGTTTCCATGTTCGCCATTGCGATGGTGGTGGTCTACGTCTGGGTGGCCATGGGCTGGCTGGACGGCCTGGTGTTGTAAGCCGCGCGGCTTACTCGCGCATCAGGGCCTCGATTTCGCTGGCCTGTACCGGAACGCCCCGCGTGATCAGCTCGCAGCCTTCATCCGTGACCAGCGCGTCGTCCTCGGTCCGGATGCCTATGTTCCAGTAAGCCTCAGGCACGTCGTCCGCGGGCCGCACATAAATGCCGGGTTCGATGGTCAGCATCATTCCCCGTTCCAATTTGCGCCACGGCCGGTCGACGCCGTTGGCAGGGCCGGGCTGGCGATAGTCGCCCACATCGTGCACGTCCAACCCCAGCCAATGACCGGTGCGGTGCATGTAGAAGCGGCTGTAGTCACCGGATTCCAGTACGCCGTCCAACGAACCCTTCAATAATTTCAAGTCCAGCATGCCTTGCGCCAGCACGCGCAGCGCGGCTTCGTGGCCGTCGTTGAATCCGCGGCCGGGCGCGGTGGCTTGCGCCGCCGCTTCTTGCGCCGCGACGGTCAGGTCGTACAGCGCACGCTGCGGCCCGCTGTAGCGGCCGTTGACGGGAAAGGTCCGCGTGATGTCGCTGGCGTAGCTGTCGACTTCGCAACCTGCGTCAATCAGGACCAGATCGCCATCGCGCAGCACGGCCTCGCCTGCCGGGTAGTGCAACACACAGGCATTGGCGCCTGCGGCCACAATGCTGTTGTAGGCGACCGCTTGCGCGCCGTGGCGGCGGAATTCGTACAGCAGCTCGGCCTCAAGCTCGTACTCGTGCATGCCCGCGCGGGCCACTCGCATGGCGCGCGCATGGGCGCCGGCGGAAATCTTCGCTGCGCGGCGCATCGCGGCAATCTCCGCCGCGTCTTTGATAAGCCGCATATCCGCCAGCAGCGGGCGTATGTCCTGTTGGCGCGTAGGCGGCGCATGGCCTGCACGGCTGGCGTCCCGCGCTGCTGCCAGCCAGCGGTGCAGCCGGCCGTCGGTGCGCTTGTCGCCGGCCAAGGGGGCGTAAAGCGTAGGGTGGTCCATCATCAGCGCGGGCATCAATTCATCCAGCGCATCGATCGGGTGGGCGTCGTCAAAGCCGAAATATTCGGCAGCCGCCTCCGGGCCGAAGCGCTTGCCTTCCCAGATTTCGTGTTCGATATGGCGTGGCCGGCAGAAAAGCAGCGCGCGGTCGGTGGCGCCGGCGATCAGCACCAGCCATGCCCCGGGCTCGGTAAATCCAGTCAAGTAGAAGAAATCGCTGTCGTGCCGGTACGGATATTCCGCATCGCGATTGCGGATGGCTTCCTGAGCGGTGGGCAGGATGGCAATGCCGCCGCCATCGGCGCGCATGCGATCCATCAGGCGTTGCCGGCGTGCGGCAAAGGGGGCAATGTCGGCGGGAGGCAGGCTCATGGCGGGCTGGGGGCATAACCCCGCGAAAGATAGGGATGCTGGCTACTTTACCCTGCTACTTCCCGGAAACAACAGCCTGCGGGATTCATTGGACGGTAATGGAAGCGCTGCTACAATCGCGGCTCTGTCATTGGGGAGTAGCCATCCTTTGCCCCCAAAGGAGTTAGCGTCAACAGACTTGGTGGTTCGGGGCCGCGTAGCGGTTTTCAGAACTCCATGGCGCTAACGGTTTCCATGCAAGCGGCCCGCCCGCCGCATGGATCAGCCAGGCGAGACCTTTGGCCGCATTGCGTTCACCCTAGCCGGGCGAGCCGTGATGTCGCGCCAATTGGTTTCTGCTCGTCCGGCTGCGTCTATATGTTTCTCACCCTGTTTCTGTTTTTCCTGTCCGCGGCAGTGATTTACTTCGCCTGCGAATTCTTCGTCAACGGCGTTGAATGGGTCGGGCATCGCTTCCATTTGGGCGCCACCGCCACCGGCACCGTGCTCGCCGCGTTTGGCACGGCATTGCCAGAAAGCGCAGTGACCTTCATGGCGGTCTTCTTTGGCGAGACCCCTGAACAGAAAGACATTGGCGTGGGGGCGGCCATGGGCGGCCCCTTGGTATTGGCGACGCTGGCTTACGCGGTAGTGGGCCTGGCGCTCTGGCGCGCTCGCCGCGGTCAAACCACTTCAGCCAACTGTATTAACGCGGACCAGCGCCGGCTGGCCCGCGACCAAGCCTGGTTCATGGGCATCTTCGTCTTCAAGGTGGGTCTAGGGCTGCTGGCCTTTGCCTGGAAACCCTGGCTGGGCATTCTGTTCCTGGCCACCTATGGCCTGTACGTCAAGCGCGAACTGAGCAATGACGAGGAAGCGACGGACAGCGAAGATCTGGAGCCGCTCAAACTGCGCCCGCGGGACGGCAATCCATCCATGTTCTGGGCGGCCACGCAGACGATTCTGGCGCTGGTTGTGATCGCGGGCGCCTCGCACGTGTTCGTGAATCAGATCGAAGTGCTGGGCGTAGCCATGGGAGCCTCGCCCCACGTTGCCGCGCTGTTGTTGGCGCCGGTGGCGACTGAGCTGCCCGAAATCATGAATGCGCTGATTTGGGTGCGCCAGGGCAAAGAGCGCTTGGCGCTGGCCAATATTTCTGGCGCGATGATGATCCAGGCCACCATCCCCAGTGCTCTGGGAATCTTCATGACGCCCTGGCTGCTGGATGCGCCCCTGCTGGCGGCCGGTCTGATCACGATGTTGTCGATCGGCCTGTTGTGGTTGCGTTTCCGCCAGTCGGTCATGAGCGTGCCCGCCTTGTCGGCGGTCGGTGGACTGTATGCCTTGTTCGCGGCGTACCTGGGCTGGCATTTCTACGCCTGATGTCCAGGCAGTCGTAGCGTGATGCCGCAAGACCCGAGGGTCTTGCGGCTTTTTACCTACATATTGTGTGGTGTTTGCCGATTTAAATCGAAAGGCACCTTGTTCATCAGTAGAAACCCGCGTACACTTCGCCCGTTATCCATCCCAGGAGCAGTCTTCGTGAATACCGATTCCGGCGAAAGTAGTCGATCTTGCATCGACATCGCTGTCTGACAGGAACACGCAGAGCTCCATCTGCCGCATCCTGTCATACAGGTTGCGGCATATCCCAAGCCCCGGACTTACCTCCAGGCAATAGCGCAGGCCTTCGGCCTGCCGGGACATCCCCCAACATAATCCGCCAGAACCGCCGCTAGCCGCAGCGTCAGCGTTCGTGCACGTTTTGTGTCCGCCCGCCATGCGCCGCGCCGGCGTGCGCGCGTACTCGTGATTACGCTCCCCATTCTTGCAATGGAGGTCGTTATGCGTTTCTTCGACTTGTTCCTACGCCGCGCCGGCGTGGACCGCGCCACCGCTATGGGCCGCCGCCGCGGCACCTCGCGTTTGACGGTCATTTGCCCGCGCGACGAATTGGGAGCCTTGCGCAAGCAGATCTGTCTGGACTTCGGCGCCGCTGGCCTGGATGTCTCGCAAGTACAGATCGACCAAGGTCAAGACCCGAGCATGGCGTCGGCTTGCATCACCGTCAATTGCCCCCCGGAACTGCGGGCCGAATTGATGTCGCAAGCGCGCCGCCTGAGCGCCAACCCCGCTGTGCGTCACGTACATTTCGGCGCGCAAACCGCCGCGATGGCCTGAATCCAGCCATCCCTCCCAGGAGAGATCATGCCTAGTGCCTTAGACCCCGAGCCTCGATCGCGCCCCGTGTGCGGCGCCGGTATGCCTGCCTGACCTGTTTGCTCCCTGCGAGTCGACAGGCCGGACAGTCATTCCGGCCTTGACGGACTCCGCAGCATTGAATCACCGGCCCGGCCCACCCTCTGTGCGCCTCTCCCGCCGGTTCTGATTTCTCCGCTAGCTCCCCTTCCGTTTTCCGCACCCGGCGCGCCATCGACGCGACCTGGACACCGCCTGGACACCGGCAACATTGCCCCGGTGCTTGCGCACGCCTGTACGTGGCGGACTGACGGCTTTCCCGCGAAAGTCGCGGCCCTCTGCTGCCCGCGCGCAGCCCTAGGGCGGGTCGTCCGTGTCTCCAACAACAACACAAAAAAAACCGGAGCACTCCGATGTTTACCTTTCTGAAATCATTCTTCTCGTCCGCGGCGGGACTGCGGCGTTCGGGACGCCACTTCCGCCGCTCCCCCATTCTGGAACAAGGCGACGGCGCTGCCGCATCTTCGGCCGCCGCTACTGATGCATCGCGCCGCGCCAACCGCCGCATGCTGGACACGTCGCGTATGGGGCTGGATGCCTTGTTCGCACGCTTCGGCAGCGGCCGGGGCGGGTTGTCCCAATCCCAGGCCGAAGCTTCCCGTGAGCGCCACGGCGCCAACGAGGTGGATCACGAAAAGCCGCTGTCCTGGTATTTGCACCTGTGGATGTCGTACCGCAATCCCTTCAACCTGTTGCTCACGGTTCTGGCGTCCCTGTCATGGCTGACCGATGTGCATATGGCCGAGCCGGACGAGCAGTCCTGGACGGCGGTTGTGATCATCGGGTCCATGGTCGTGATTTCCACCGTGCTGCGCTTTGTGCAAGAGCTGCGTTCAAACCGGGCCGCCGAGGCGCTGAAGGCCATGGTGCAAAACACGGCCACCGTGTTGCGCAGCGATGCGCAGGCGCCTGTTGCGGGCGATGGCCGGCGAGTCTTGGGCAAACCCCTGCATGATTCGGGGTCGCATCAGCTGGAAGTGCCTTTGGCGAAACTGGTGCCTGGGGACGTCGTCCTGCTGTCCGCCGGCGACATGATTCCCGCCGACTGCCGCATTTTGAATGCCAAGGATCTGTTCGTCGCGCAAGCTGCGCTGACTGGCGAATCCTTGCCGGTTGAAAAGTTCGCCATCCAACACGTCGAAACCGAGAACGCACTGGAATTGGAGAACATGGCGTTCATGGGAACCAACGTGGTCAGCGGTTCCGGCAGCGCCCTGGTGGTGGCGACCGGCGCAAACACGTATTTCGGGCAATTGGCGGGCCGTGTCACGCAAAGCACGCGCGCTCCTACGCAATTCCAGACCGGCATTAATCGCGTGAGCTGGATTCTGATCCGCTTTATGCTGGTCATGGCACCGGTCGTCATGCTGATCAACGGTCTCACCAAAGGCGATTGGCTGGAGGCGTTGCTGTTCGCGCTCGCCGTCGCTGTTGGCCTGACCCCCGAAATGCTGCCCATGATCGTCACAGCGACGCTTGCCAAGGGTGCTTTGCGCATGTCGCAGCGAAAAGTGGTCGTCAAGCGTCTGGATGCCATCCAGAACCTGGGCGCCATGAATGTGCTCTGCACGGATAAAACGGGCACGCTGACGCAGGATCGAATCGTGCTGGAGCGTCACACTGACGTCTACGGCACAAGCAGCGATGATGTGCTGGCCTATGCTTACCTGAATAGCTATTACCAGACAGGGTTGAAGAACCTGCTGGACGTCGCGGTGTTGCAACACGCCGAAATCGAGCGCAGTCTTGACCTGGCCTCGAAGTACCGCAAGGTCGACGAGATTCCTTTCGATTTTTCGCGTCGCCGTATGTCGGTGGTGGTGAATGAAACCGAGAATGGCCGCGATCACCATGAACTGATTTGCAAGGGCGCGCTCGAAGAAATGTTGTCTGCATGCACGCGTTTGCGTGTGGGCAGCGAGGTGCATTTGTTGACCGATGCACGGCGGGCCGACATTCGCCGAGTCACGGCGGAATTGAACCGGGATGGCTTGCGTGTCATCGCAGTGGGTGTCAAGGAAATGCCGCCCACGCAAGAGACCTATGGCGTAGCGGATGAATCCGACCTGGTGTTGGTGGGTTACATCGCGTTCCTGGATCCTCCGAAGGAATCCACCGGCCCTGCGCTGGCGGCCCTGAAAGCGTCGGGTATCGAAGTCAAGGTGTTGACGGGCGACGTGGAATTGGTGACGCAAAAGGTCTGCCGCGAAGTGGACTTCGACGTGCGCAAGGTTTACCTGGGCGCCGAGATCGAAGCGATGGACGATGCCCAATTGGCCATTGCCGTGCGCGAAGCCAACGTATTCGCGCGGCTGACCCCGGCTCACAAGGAGCGCATTGTGCGCAGCTTGCGTGCACAAGGTAATACGGTGGGATTCATGGGGGACGGCATCAACGACGCCCCCGCCTTGCGGGCTGCCGATGTGGGAATTTCGGTGGATTCCGCAGTGGACATTTCGAAGGAGGCTGCCGATATCATCCTGCTGGAAAAGAGCCTGATGGTGCTGGAAGAAGGCGTAATCGAAGGCCGCAAGACCTTCTGCAATATGCTTAAGTACTTGAAGATGACGGCCAGCTCGAACTTCGGCAACGTCTTCTCGGTGTTGGTTGCCAGCGCTTTCCTGCCCTTCCTGCCGATGTTGCCTATCCATCTGCTGCTGCAGAATTTGATGTACGACATTTCGCAAACGGCAATTCCGTTTGACAATGTTGACGAAGACCTCCTGAAAAAGCCGCAGCAATGGGACCCGGAAGGTCTGGGCCGATTCATGGTTTTCTTTGGTCCGATCAGTTCTATATTCGACATCGCGACGTACGCGCTCATGTGGTACGTCTTCCAGGCTAACGCTCCCGAACACCAGACGTTGTTCCAGTCCGGCTGGTTCGTCGAGGGCTTGTTGTCGCAGACCTTGATCGTGCATATGATCCGCACGCGCCGTATTCCTTTCTTGCAAAGCCGCGCGGCATGGCCGTTGATGGTCATGACCCTGATGGTTGTGGTGGCGGGTCTGGTTCTGCCGTTCTCGCCTCTCGCTGAGTACTTCCACCTGCAAGCCTTGCCGTGGAGCTACTTCCCCTGGCTGGTAGGTATTTTGTTGAGCTACTGCGTCCTGACGCAGCTGCTCAAGGGTATCTGGGTACGCCGCTACGGCTGGCAATAGGTCTATGCACTGAGCGGCGGGCGATCAGCCCGCCGCCATTGTGGGAGAACAATATGAGATTTGCATTTTGTGCCGGTCTGTTGGGCAGCGCGTTGGGCCTGCCGGGCGCGGTATTGGCGGCTGATGACGGCTTCGGTGTACAGCTGTACGGCGTGGTGGATGTGGGTGTCGCCGTGACAAACGTGTCCGGACAGGGCAGCCATAGCGGTTTGCTTGACGGGGGCCTGACGGATTCTCTTTGGGGGCTGCAAGGCGCCGAGGATCTGGGCGGCGGCTGGCGTACGCGCTTTCAGTTGGAAAGCGGGTTTGATGCTTCCAGCGGCAAGACCGCTGAAGATAATCGTCTGTTCAATTACGGCGCCTGGGTCGGCCTGAGCCACGGTAATTATGGCGACCTGCGCTTGGGCCGCCAATACACCGTGGGCAAGACCTACGGCAACGAACTGGAAATCGCGTCCTGGAAGGACATGGGCATGGGCGCCACCTTCAAGGCGTCCGACAACTATCAGTTCAGCAACACCGTCAACTACTACTCGCCGACGTGGAATGGATTTCAGGCGGCGGCGGGTTATTCCTTCGATGCTGATGACCGCAACCAGTTCCGCACCAACCAGAACAACCGGGCGGTGAGCTTGGGGCTGAAATATGAAAGCGGCCCCTTGCTGGCGGTGGCGACCTGGGATCAGCTGCGGCTGGCCGATGCGCCTGATGGTGTCCAAGGCCGTCCCAAAGCGATTCAGCTGGGCGCTTCCTATGACTTCGAGGTGCTCAAGCTATCGCTGGCCTGGTCGCGTCAAAGCAACGGCTACGCCGGGCTGGACGGGGGCGACCCTGATGATCTGGGCCTGGGTCTGGGGCCATCGGCCTTCGCCCGTGGCGGCACGGTCAATGCCTGGCTGGTGGGCGTCAGCGCTCCCATGGGGCCGGGAACCGTGATGCTGCAATGGTCGCTGGCGCGTCCGGACTGGCAGTGGGACAACGGTATGACGGCGCGCAATGCGCAGGTTGTGACCTTGGGTTATACCTATGGTCTGTCCCCGCGCACGACGCTCTATGGCTTTGCCGGCTACGCGTCGAATTACACGCTGGACAACCAGTTTGACCCTGCCAATTCCCACACCACGCGTGTCGGGATGGGCATCTCGCACCGCTTCTAAGGGTTGTAGCGGCTGCGGGGCCACCGGAAGCCGGGGTCTACTACAATCGGCGGGTATCGGCGCATAGCGCCGGTCCTCGTCTACCCCCGGCGTTTATCGGATGGACCGTATGGATAGTCTTGAATGGCTCGTACCCTGGGAGTTCTCTCCCACGCTGGTTGCTTCCTTTGTGGTGGCGATCGTGCTGTTCGTGCGCGGCCAGCGAGTACACCATGTGACTATCGCGCGCCGCATTCTGTTCTGGACAGGGCTGGTGCTGCTGTATTTATCGATGCACACGCGGCTGGATTACTACGCCGAGCGCATGTTCTTCATCCACCGCATCCAGCACTTGGTCTTGCATCATCTGGGGCCGCTGCTGGTCATGGCCGCTTTCCCGGGGCAAGTCATGCGCGCCGGTCTGCCTATGTCGTGGCGCGTGCGGCTGCGTGATTTTCTGCGCACCGGCTCGGGCCGCGCTACGGTCGCTGTGTTGACGAACAAAATATTCGTACCGACGCTGTTCGTCTTCCTGGTGCTTGTCTGGCTGATTCCGTCGGTGCAGTTCTATTCCATGTTGGATTGGCGGCTGTACCGGCTGATGAACTGGTCGGTGGTGATCAGCGGTTTCATGTACTGGAACCTGATCCTGGACCGCCGCCCCGCGCCTCCCGCAGCGATGACGCCGGGTGGCCGGGTCATTTCCCCTGTACTGACGATGCTGCCGCAGATGGTGGCGGGCGCGGTCATCGCTTTTACTGAAAGCGATATCTATCCCTTGTTCGAACTGTGCGGCCGTGCGATTGCCATGTCGGCCCAGACGGATCAGACGATTGGCGGGCTGACCATGTGGATACCGGCTGCGCTGGTTGAAGTGATTGGTTTGATGGTGGCGCTGGGAACGCTGATGCGCCTGTCGGGTAAGGGGCGCTTGCGCAAGGCGGACCGCGATGCTCGCGCGCGAGCCAAGGCCCGCGCGGCGCTATCCGCCTAAATGCTTGCGGCCGCGCCTGCCGGTGGCAGCGCGGCCAGGCCGGCCTTATTCAGGCAGCAGGCCGTGATATTTCTTGCCCAGGGCCACCGTGGCCTGGAACATGCCCGCCTTATTGCCGCAGTCGTAGCGCACGCCGTCAAAGCGATGCGCAAACACGGCGCGTTCGCGCATCAATGATGCGATGCCGTCGGTCAGCTGGATTTCATTGCCCGCGCCCATCTTGGTGGATCGCAGGTGGTCAAAAATAGCAGCCTCAAGCACGTACCGGCCCACGACCGCCAGGGTCGAGGGTGCGGCATCCGGTTCAGGTTTTTCAACAATATGCGTGACGCGTTCCGTGCGGCCATCCGCGCGGGCTTCACCCTGGCGGGTAGCGACTATCCCGTATTTGCGGGTGTCTGCGCGCGGCACGTCCTGCACGCCCAGTACGCTTGCGTTCTGGGCAACGGCAATATCCACCAGTTGCTTGAGGCAGGGTGTGTCGGCGTCGATCAGGTCATCGGCAAGCAGCACGGCGAAAGGCTCATCGCCTACGGCTGGGGCGGCCGACAACACGGCGTGGCCCAGGCCCAGCGGGGCCGACTGACGGATGTAGAGGCAATTCACATGCGCAGGTAGAATGCCTCGCACCATTGCCAGCAGCTCGTGCTTACCTTTGCTTTCCAGGTCGGATTCCAGCTCGGGCGCGGAATCGAAGTGGTCTTCGATTGCGCGCTTGTTGCGTCCGGTCACAAAAATAAGGTCGGTGATGCCGGCGGCAACCGCTTCTTCCACGGCGTACTGAATCAATGGCTTGTCGACCACCGGCAGCATTTCCTTGGGCATCGCCTTGGTGGCGGGCAGGAAGCGAGTCCCCATGCCTGCGACGGGAAAAACAGCTTTACGGACGGGACGCATTGAGACCTCTTTGGGAGTATCGATGAAACATTTTAAGCTCATCGCTATCATAGGCTTATGAACCGCTGGAAAATGCCATCCATTTGCTCGATTGCGAAACAGAGCACGATCTTCGGCCTTTGCGCCACGCTGATCGCCCCTACTATTCCCGCAGCTGCGTGGGCGCAACCCGTCGGGTTGCCTTCGATGGGCGCAACCTCTGCCGCCGAGCTGTCGCCCATGCTGGAACGCAGCTTGGGCCAAGCCATCATGTCGCAGGGCCGGCGCGATCCGACCTATGTCGACGACCCTGAACTCAGTCAATACCTGACCACCATGGGCCGCAAGCTGGCGGCCTTTGCGCCCGGCGCCGTGCCTGAGGTGGAAATGTTCGGCGTGCGTGATCCTGAAATCAACGCTTTTGCCATGCCCGGCGGGTTTATCGGCGTCAATACCGGCCTGATCGTGTCGTCCGGCAGCGAATCCGAGCTGGCCGCCGTGCTGGCGCACGAAATCGGCCACGTGGTGCAGCGTCACATCGCGCGTGGCATGACCCAGCAAAGCCAAAATGGCATGTTGATGCTGGCCAGCCTGGCTGGCGCGCTGCTCGCGGCGTTGGCTGGCGGTGGCGGCAACCTGGCGATGGGTGTTGCGGCATTCGGACAGGCCGCAGCCATCAACCGCCAGCTGGGATTTTCCCGCGATGCGGAACGTGAGGCCGACCGCGCCGGTTTTCAGATGCTGACCAAAGCGGGATACGACGCCGAAGGCATGTCGCAGATGTTTTCTCGGCTGATGAATGCGTCGCGCTTGAACGAAGGGGCAGGGGGCGGCTCCTGGGCCAGCACCCACCCGTTGTCGATCGAGCGGATGTCAGATGTGCAGAACCGCGTGCGGTCCTTGCCGCCGTCCCGCCACGTGGATAGCGATGACTTTTGGTACGTGCGCGCCAAGATGCGGGTGGTGCAGGGGCGCGACGCCGTCAGCCTGCGGTCGGCAGGGCAGCAATTGCAGGACGAGGCCCAGGCCCTATCGGGTGTGCGTCAGTCCGCTGCCTATTACGGCCTGGCATTGCAGGCATTCCAGCGCAACAATCTGACCGAGGCAGACCGCCTGTGGAATCTGGCCTCTGCCAACGGCCGCAGCTCTGCCCAGTTGGCCAAGCTGAGCGTGGACATCGCGTTGGCCCGCAAGGACTATCCCCGCGCGCTGGAACTGGCCCAGGCTGCGACCAAACGCTGGCCGGAGCAGCGGGCGCTGGGCATAGCCTATGCGCAGGCGTTGCAAGCCATTGGCCGTCATGCCGAGGCGCAAGACTATCTTCGCGCCAAGATCAAGCAGTGGGGCGGTGACGAGCCCAGCCTGTACCAGATGCTGGCGCAAAGCGAAGAGCGCAACGGCAAGCCGGTGCAGGCCCGGCGGGATCTGGCGCGCTACTACGTCATGACCGGCGCATTCGCGGCAGCGGAATCGCAGTTGCAGCAGGCGCGCGGCTTGTCTACCGATTTCTACGAGCAATCGCAGATCGATGTGCAGATCAAGGAAGTGAAGGACAAGCTGGCGGAAGAACGTCAACTGCTCGAGCGCTTCAAGTCGGGCTGACGCCCTGAAGCGGCGGGTCTGGGGGCGCATCGCCCCCAGCAACCTACAAGCCTGTTTCGAAGAAGCGTCCCAGCCGCTGCGGCAGCCAGTTCAGGTGCGCCGGGAAAGCGCCCGTGGGAAAACCGGCATGCCCCCCATCACTGGGCTGATGCAACAGGATGCCAGGTGCGCAATCTTGGGGTTTGGGCAACGAGCTTGCCGGGATGAACGGGTCGTTGCGCGCGTTGAGCACCAGCGTCGGCACCGAGATTTTCGGCAGCCAAGGCTTGCTGGACGCACGCGTCCAGTAATCCAGTGCATTGCGGAAACCGTGCATGGGCGCGGTGTAGGTGTCGTCGAATTCGCGCAAATCATGCGCGTGCGCAATGCGCATCACGTCGATGGAGCCGGGAAAGCGATGCGCCTTTTCCAGCACTTTGTGCTTGAGCGTCTTCAGAAAATGGGCCGAGTACACGCGCCGGTTGAAGATGCCGGTGGATAAGGTTTTGCCGCAAGCGACCAGATCCAGCGGAACAGAAACCCCAGCGCAGGCGGTCAGCCAGCCAGTGTCTTCCTGGTGTTCACCCAGATATTTGAGCAGCGCGTTGCCGCCCAGCGAAACGCCTACGGCGTGCCAGCGGGCGTGGGGGATGCGGCTGCGTACGGTCTCGAGCAGGAAGCCGACTTCGGCCGAGTCGCCAGAGTAATAGGCGCGTGCCAGCCGGTTGGGCACGCCCGAGCAGCCCCGGAAGTGCGCAATCACGACTATCCAGCCGCGGGCGCGGAAATAGTGCGCAACAGACTGTGCATACCGGCTGTTGCTGCCGCCTTCCAGGCCATGGAACAGGATCAGCGCGGGCGTGTCAGGCGTATGCGGCAACGACTTCCAGTCCGCATCGGTCATCCACCGCGCAGCGGCTGTTTTGCCGTTGGCAACCGGTCCTTGTCCGCTGATGGACCCGCCATCAGCAGCCTTGTGCGGGAAAAGTCCCGGGCCCGTCCAGTCGAAATCCACGAAATCCGTATCCGGCGTTTCCACCCGGTCGCGTACGAACGCGATCCGGTGGTACTGCGCGAACAGGGACGCGTAAACCGTCTGGCTATCGCCTCCGGGCAACCAGGAGGGAACGGGGCAGGGCGATGTATCAAGACGAGCAGCGGCCAACTAAAGATCCACCCGATTCAATGCAGCATGTCGGGTACGTCGTGCAAGTCGAGCACGCCCGCTTCCGTGGGCGCCGGTGACGAATGGTGCATGACCATGCGCCAGCCGGTAGGGCCCTTGTGGTAGATGTTGGTTGCGTAGCAGTTTGCGAACTGCGTGCCTTCCCGTGTCCGCACGGCCACCTGTTCCACCAGCACGTGCACTGCGCACATCATGCTGAGCATGACCAGCGGGCGCAGCGGGCGAACATGGAGCGGGCCGTTGATCAGCACCTGTTGCCAGGACTCGTGCACCGCCGAGTGACCGACGATGCGCAGGCCTCCCGGGTGGATGCAGACGACCTCTTCGTCGTCGGCCCACACCTGCATCAGGCGCACGGTGTCCGCCTGTTCAAGGGCTTCGTAGAATGCGTGCTCGGCTTCTTCGGGTGTGGCAAACATGGCTGCTGGAATACGGTAGACGTTATGCGGCGAGAAGCTTAGTGCCCGTGGCCGTGCAGCACGGTGCCGGCCTTCAGGCGGTATTCAGCGCCACAATAAGCGCAACTGGCGGAGCCGGAGCGGGCCACGTCCAGGAAGACGCGGGGATGCATGCTCCAGAGCGGCGCCTTGGGGCCGGGACAGAACACGGGCAGGTCTTCGGCGCCGACCTCGATAACTTCGTGAGCGTGGGGGACGGCGGCCGGGGCAGCAGCGGTCATGGATATTCCTGAAAAAAGAACCGATAAACGGCAGGTTGGGGCAATGCGCGATCGCGTTATGAACGAGTCCGCGCGAATCAAACTTTACTTAGCCAGTGATGGTACTTCGGGTTGCGGCCATTCACCATGTCAAAAAACGCTTTCTGCAACTTCTCGGTGACAGGGCCGCGCTCACCAGTGCCAATCTGGCGGTTGTCGACCTCACGGATGGGCGTGACTTCCGCAGCGGTGCCGGTGAAAAAGGCCTCGTCTGCAATGTAGACGTCGTCGCGCGTCAGACGTTTGGTAACAACGCGCAAGCCGAAGTCGGCGGCCAGCGCATGGATGGTGCTGCGGGTGATGCCAGACAGGGCGGACGCGATTTCGGGTTCGCAGAGCACGCCGTCTTTGACGATGAAAAGATTTTCGCCGGCGCCTTCGGCCACAAAGCCTTCGGTGTCCAGCAGCAAGGCCTCGTCGTAGCCGTCTTGCAAGGCTTCGGTATTGGCCAGGATGGAATTGGCGTAGGTGGTGGCTACCTTGGCGCGCGGCATCGTGACATTCACGTGCTGGCGCGCATATGACGACACCTTGACCCGGATACCACGGGATAGCGCTTCTTCGCCCAGATAGGCGCCCCAGGGCCAGGCCGCGATGGCCACATGCACACGGGCGCCCTTAGGTGATACGCCCATTTTTTCGGGGCCGTAGAACACCAGGGGACGCAGGTAGCCGGACAACAACTTGTTTTCGCGCACGACCATACGTTGGGCCTCATTGATCGTATCGCGATCAAAAGGCATGGGGATCTGGTAAATATGCGCCGAATTGAACAGGCGGTTCGTGTGGTCTTCAAGGCGGAAGATGGCGGTGCCGATGTCGGTTTCGTAGGCGCGCAGGCCTTCAAAGACAGACAGGCCATAGTGCAGGGAGTGCGTCAGGACGTGCGTCGTCGCATCTCGCCATGGGACGAGCTTGCCGTCATACCAGATGAAACCGTCGCGGTCAGCCATCGACATGGTCTTCTCCACACAGAACGCGTCAACCTGCCGCGGCGCGTCAGATCTTTCGCGTTGGCCAAGAATCTTGAGGGGCATATTGTATCAAGCGGCGAGGTTACAATATGCGCCTATTCGCGCGCACTGGCGTGGTGCGTTCCGATCCGCGCATCGTGATTCCGGTGACCGAATGGCCCATCGTGCGGGTGGTCGTGTGTTTTCTTCCCCATAGAGTATTCATGTCGTCCTGTTCGAATCGCCAGAGGCCTGCCGTTGTCCTCTGAATCTGCGCTTCCTGAATCCGAAGACCCTGGCGTCGTCCGTCAGGAACGCCTGACTGCGTTCCGTGCGGGGGTGCACGCCATTGTGCCGGCCTTGATTGCCACGGCGACCTGGGGCCTTGTCACCGGCGTGGCAATGGTCAAGTCGGGGCTGACCGAGTCCATGGCGCTGGCCATGACCCTGCTGCTGTACGCCGGCTCGGCGCAATTGACCTCGCTGCCCTTGATCGCAACCGGGGCGCCCCTGTGGCTGATCTTTGCCGCCGGCTGCGTGGTGAATCTGCGCTTCATTATTTTTGGCGCGGCCTTGCACCCCTATTTCCGGCATCTGTCGTGGCCCAAACGCCTGGGCCTGGGCTACTTCACGACTGACATGGGTTTCGTGTTGTTCATGCCGCGCTTTGGCGATTCCGCCGAACGCGGCACGCGTGAGCAGCTCTGGTTCTTCTTGGGCGCCATCGGACCGGGCTGGTTCGTGTGGCAGACATCATCCATTGTCGGCATCTACCTGGGCACGATTGTCCCGGCAGCCTGGTCGCTGGATTTTGCTGCGGTGCTGGCGTTGCTGGCGATCACGGTGCCGCTGGCCAGCTCCAAGCCGATGCTGGTGTCCATGCTGGCCGCAGGCGTCGTCGCTTGGACCGGTCAGGTTCTGCCCTTGCGGCTTGGCTTGGCGGCGGCGGTCATCGCTGGCGTGGTGGCTGGCATGTGGGCTGAACGCTTCTTCAAGGCGCGCGCATGACGCTCTGGCCGTCCGAAATCTACGTCTATTCCGCCATTTTGCTGCTGGCGCTGTGCAGCGTGCTGACGCGCGCCGGCTTCATGCTGTTTGGCGATTACATTCCTCTGCCGGAAGGCGTCAGGCGCGCCTTGCGCTATGCGCCCGCGGCGGCGCTTACCGCCATTGTCGTGCCGGACCTGCTGCCCTGGAAGGCGGGATTGGGTCCTGTGTTCGACTACAAACTGGTTGCCGGGGTAGTCGCCATTCTGGTGTTTCTTCGAACCCGCAGCGCGGTGCTGGTGATCGTTGCCGGCATGATCATGTTGTGGGGTTTGCGCTGGTTGGCGGGCTGATCGTCCGTCTCTCGATCATAAATAGTCCGCCAGGTGGACGCTCTGAGTAGGCGTGGGGGGCGCATGTGCGCTACCTCCGGGGACTCTCGTACCCCCTAAGTACACATCGATTGACCGTGTGGTATGGCGGCTGAGCTAAAATTAGGTTATCCACAGCAATCCGGGCCTGGTACTGCCCTCATAAGTATCGAATCCAGAATGCGCCGACTGGCCTGCAAGGCAGGGTGCGGATTGGCCGCGAAATCCTTAGCGATTCGCGGCAGTTTGCGTGCCGTCGCGATGCGATCACGCGTATTCAGATTGCCTCGATGCGTATGTAGT
Organism: Achromobacter seleniivolatilans; assembly: GCF_030864005.1. Taxonomy (NCBI): domain Bacteria; kingdom Pseudomonadati; phylum Pseudomonadota; class Betaproteobacteria; order Burkholderiales; family Alcaligenaceae; genus Achromobacter; species Achromobacter seleniivolatilans. The sequence goes on along the minus strand of NZ_CP132976.1, from coordinate 3,779,675 downwards.
GCAGTGCATGTAGCACTCTCGTTTTGTTCTTTTTCACTGGTCCCGGTATCTGCCAAACCCTGATGACTGAATCCAATCAATCCGTAGCACCCGCCGCCGACGCGCCCGCGCCGACGTTCACCGATTTTGGACTGCACCCCCTGCTGTTGCAGTCTATCGCCGAAACCGGCTACACCGTTCCGACGCCCATTCAGGCGCAAGCCATCCCTGTCGTGGTGGCGGGGCGCGACGTCATGGGCGCGGCTCAGACCGGCACGGGCAAGACGGCGGCATTCACGTTGCCGATCTTGCACCGCCTGATGGCGCTGGCCAACACCAGCGCATCGCCTGCCCGGCATCCGGTGCGCGCATTGATCCTGACGCCCACGCGTGAACTCGCAGATCAGGTGTTTGAGAGCGTCAAGCGCTACAGCAAGCAGACGCCGCTGCGTTCCGCCGTGGTGTTTGGCGGTGTGGATATCGGCCCTCAGAAAGAAGCGCTGCGCCGCGGTTGTGAAATCTTGGTCGCAACCCCTGGCCGCTTGCTGGATCACGTTGAACAAAAGAATGTGAATCTGAGCCAGGTCGGCATTCTGGTGCTGGACGAAGCGGACCGCATGCTGGATATGGGCTTTCTACCCGATCTGGAACGCATCATTCGTCTGTTGCCCGCGCAACGCCAGGGTCTGTTGTTCTCGGCCACGTTCAGCAACGAGATCCGCAAGCTCGGCCGCTCGTACCTGAACCAGCCAGTTGAAATCGAAGTTGCGGCACGCAATGCCACCGCCACCACGATTACGCAGATCGCCTACAAAATGCCGAGCGACGCCAAGCGCGCTGCCGTTGTGCATCTGGTGAAGTCGCGCGGCTTGAAGCAGGTCATCGTGTTCTCGAACACCAAGATCGGCACGGCTCGTCTGGCTCGTGAGCTGGAACGCGATGGCGTCAAGGCCGAATCGATCCACGGCGACAAAACCCAGGCTGACCGCATGAAGGCGCTGGAAGCCTTCAAGGCCGGTGAACTGGAAGTGCTGGTGGCCACCGATGTGGCCGCGCGCGGTCTGGATGTGGCTGGCGTGCCTTGCGTTATCAACTACGACCTGCCGTACAACGCCGAAGACTACGTGCACCGCATTGGCCGTACCGGCCGCGCGGGCGCATCGGGCGAGGCCATTGCCCTGTTCACGCCTGATGAAGAGCGCTTCCTGCTCGACATCGAAAAACTGATCAAGTGCGAAGTGCCGCGTGGCACGCTCGATTTGCCCGCTGACCTGGTCGCGCGCAGCACGCATCGCCGCAGCGAAGAACGCAGTGGCAGCAGTTCGTCGCCGCGTGAAAGCCGTGAGGGCCGTGACAGCAGCCGCGAAGGGCGCGACTCCCGTGGTGACCGCGGCCGCTCGTCGGATCGCCGCTCGGGCTACACGTCCAGCGGCCCGCGCCAGCCCGTCGATGATTTCTTCCTGAAGCCTTACGAGCCTTCGGCGTCTGCCTTGGCAGCCGAAGAGCAGGCGCCCGTCTCGACCGGTAATGCGTCATCGACGCCGAAGCGTCAGGTCGCTGTGTTGCTGGGCGGCAGCCGCAAGCCCTGAAAAGCAGCGGGTCCGCAGGTAGCGCGATTCGAGCGCTTTCTGCCCATGCAGTAAATTGAAAAACCCGCAATGCCAAGCTGGCCGTGCGGGTTTTTGTTTGGAAGCGGAGAGTGTCAGGCGGCTAGCAAGCGCGGCAGATCGGGTAAGGGGGTCGCGACCGCAGCGCTGGTTTCATCCACGCTTTCCAGCAGCCGTTCCAGGTGGCCGATGTGCGGCAACATAGGCCCGTAGAACACGACGCGTGAACCAATCTGAACCAGGAGCGTGGGGAAATTCTCGACGTCTTCGTCACCCAGCAACTCTGCGTGGTCCTCGATGTCGATCCAGGCGAACACGTGCTGGGGCAGGGCCGCTGCCAGCGCTTCCAGCTTAGGCTTGTATTGCTCGCAGGTGTCGCACCATGCCGCGCAGAAACAGGCTACCAGCCAAGGGCTGGGCGATGAACTCAGCCGCGCCCGCAGGGCGGCAAGGTCGGGTCCGGGTACCAGTAGAGACATGTGAGCAGATCAGGGCGTGTTTGACTATCATACCCGGGATGCCCACCCCTTATTTCTGCCCCAATGAACGCTTTGCGCACTGATTCCGCCACGCCGCCCAACGGACATGCCTCTGGCGCTGGAGCCGGCGCGGTCAGCGTGGGCCAGGCGTTCAAACGCGCCCTGGTGTCCCAATGCCATCCGACCATGCTGTTCGCGGTGCTGCTGCCATTTCTGATCGCCTTGGTCGGTGCCTTCCTGTTGCTGTGGTTGTTCTGGACGCCGTTGACTGACTGGTTGCGTGCAGAGGTCTCGCACTGGGATTTCGTGAACCGCATGGATGAATGGCTGGTTGCGGTGGGATTGTTCTCACTCAAAATCTACCTGATCCCCGTCATCGCCGCGGCCATCCTGCTGCCCGTTTCAGGCATTCTGGGATTGGCGATCGCAGCCGTCTTCGTGATGCCGCTGGTGCTGCGCCATGTTGGCCAGCGCGAATATGCCAGCGTGGGCCGCCGGGGCAAGTTTTCCACCGCCGTCAGTGTATGGAATGCCGTGTGGGTGTCCGCCGCGTTTGCGGTGGGCTGGCTGTTGACCCTGCCGTTATGGCTGGTGCCGCCCATGGCTATCGTGCTGTCGATCTTCTGGTGGGCCTTTGCTTTCTCGCGCATGATGCGCGTGGACGCCATCGTTGAACACGCCAGTCCCGCCGAGCGCAAACTGATTCTGGAGCGCAACAACGGTGGTTTCTGGACGATTGGTTTGATCTGTTCGCTATTGAACCTGTTGCCGCCCGCCTGGATTATCCTGCCGGTGTTCTCGGCGCTGGTCTATGCGCATTACGGACTGGAAGCGCTAAAGCGCTTGCGCCAGGAACGCGTCATTGACGTCTGACCGGCGTCTTCTCTCTTACCCTCTGGAATTGGACATGGCCGCAGAATCCGCCGCCCGCCGCATCGGCCTCATCATCGTTGGTGATGAAATCCTGTCGGGGCGCCGTCAGGACAAACATTTCTCCAAAGTCGTCGAGCTCTTGAGCGCGCGCGGCATGCAACTGAGTTGGGCCGAATTTCTGCCTGATGACCGCGACAGGCTGGCGGCGGCTTATCAGCGCAGCTTCGCCACCGGCGATGTGGTGTTTTCTTGTGGCGGCATCGGCGGCACGCCGGACGACCACACGCGTCAGGCTGCCGCTGCCGCCTTGGGTTTGCCGCTGGCTTTGCACCCCGAGGCCGAAACCGCCATTGCTCTGCGCACCGCCGAGATGGCTGCCAAGGGGCAGGGCACAGCCGACATGAGCGCCCCCGAGAACCAGCAACGTTTGCAGATGGGCGTGTTTCCAGAGGGTTGCGAGATTGTTCCGAACCCCTATAACCGCATTCCTGGTTTCTTCATCCGCGACCACACTTTCGTGCCCGGCTTTCCGGTAATGGCGTGGCCGATGTTGGAATGGACCCTGGATACTCGCTATCGTGCGCTGCAACATGTGCGCGCGCATGTGGAGCATTCCTTCCTGGTTTTCAGCATGCCGGAATCGCGCATCACACCGGCCATGGTCAGCGTGGAAACGCGTTGGCCCGACGTGCGCGCCTTCAGTTTGCCTAGCGTGGGCGAAGCCGGCGGCACCCCGCATATCGAGCTGGGCGTCAAGGGTGAACCGGCCGCAGCCGCAGAGGCGCTGGAGTTTTTGCGCGCCGAGGTGCTGCGCTTGGGCGGAAAACTGGCGCCGCCTGCCGCAACCTGACCGCCGACCTCAATAAACGGGTCCCGACCCCGTTTATTGAGGAAATACCGATTGCCAAACGGCCCGGTAAATTTCACAATACGGGAAAGAACTGTTTGCTGCGTTGCCGCAAGGCCGGTTTCTTTCGGCGTTGCGGCGCGAGCCCAATCCCCCTATGCCCCGTCTTACGCCCCCCCGCAATCCTTTGGACGCTGAAACAGAAGGCGCGTTACCCCATCCCATCGCCATTCAGGTCATCGACCGCGCAATGCGGCTGCTTGACGCCTTGGCTGCGCAACAAGAGCCGGTAACGCTCAAAGAACTGTCCGCGACCACCGGCCTGCATGCTTCTACCGCGCATCGCATCTTGAATGATCTGGTGGTAGGCCGTTATGTCGAGCGTGTCGATAACGGTCTTTACCAGTTGGGCATGCGTTTGCTGGAACTGGGTTCGCTCGTCAAGGGGCGTCTGAATGTACGTGAGGCCGCCATTTCGGCGATGCGATCGCTGCATAAGCTCACGGGTCAAACCATCAATCTGTCGGTCCAGCAAGGCGACGAGATCGTCTATATCGACCGCGCCTGGAGCGAGCGCTCAGGTATGCAGGTGGTGCGCGCGATCGGCGGCCGCGCGCCTTTGCATCTGACCTCCACGGGCAAGCTCTTCCTGTCCACCGGCGATACGCGTCAGGTCCGCGCCTATGCCTTGCGCACCGGCCTTGCTGGCCACACGCGCAACAGCCTGACGGATCTGGATCGCCTGGAACGTGAATTGGCGCTGGTGCGCCGCCACGGTTATGCGCGCGACAATGAAGAGCTGGAGCTGGGTGTGCGCTGCATTGCAGCTGGCATTTTCGACGATACCGGCAAGTTGGTCGCCGGCCTGTCGATCTCGGCCCCGGCTGAACGCTTGCAAGACGACTGGATCAAAGCATTGGTCGATACGGCCGCCAGTATTTCGGAAGCTTTAGGTTACGAACCATCGGTCTCGCCAGGTTTCAATGGGTTAGGGATGGCGGCGGAAGCTTTGCGTAGCTGAACGGCAGGCGCAAAAAAAGCCCCCGACGGGGCTTTTGGAAGCAGGGCGGGCGGTAGCCGCCCCTGACAACAGCGCCCCCTCGGGGGCGCTTTCTCATTACTGCTGTTCGACGCCAGCCTTCTTGAACAGCTCGGCCCACTGCGGCACTTGCTGCTTGACCTTGGCTTCCAGCCCTTGCGGGTTGGCTTCGGCAGTCAGGACGGTGGCGCCCAGTTGCTTCATGCGTTCCTGGAACTTCGGGTCAGCCAGGCCAGCCTGCAAGCTCTTGACGAGTTTGTCTACAACGGGCTTGGGCGTGCCCTTCGGCACCCACATGCCGTGCCAGATACCCACTTCAAAACCCTTGTAGCCGGATTCATCCATGGTGGGCAGCTTGGGCAGCGTGGGCACGCGCTGCAGGCTGGTAACGGCATAGGCCTTGACCTTGCCGCTTTCGATCTGCTGGGTGGTATTGGTGGTCTGGTCGCACATCAGATCCACCTGCTTGCCCAGCAGGTCATTCATGGCGGGCGCCGTTCCCTTGTAGGGAATCGTCAACAGCTGCACGCCCAGCGCTTCCACCAGCATGGTGCCGCACAGATGGCTGGCGGCGCCGATTCCGGCGTTGGCCAGCGACACCTTGTCCTTATTCTGTTTGACGTACTCCGCCAACTCCTTGATGTTGTTGGGCGGGAAGTCCGAGCGCGCAATGATGGTCATGGGCACGTCGACCACCAGGCCGATGGGCTCAAAGCTCTTGTACGGGTCGTATCCGGGATTCTTATACAGCGACGGAGCGGTGGAGAAGCCAGCGTGCATCAGCAGGACGGAATAGCCGTCCGGCTGGGCGCGAGCTACCTGGGTGGTACCGATGGTGCCACCGGCGCCGCCCTTGTTTTCGACCACGACCGTCTGGCCCAGAGTTTGCCGCATGGCTTCCGCTAGAGAGCGGGCGACGTTGTCCGTCGGGCCGCCAGCGGCGAACGGGACCACCATATTGATGGGGCGTTCCGGATAGTCCGCTTGAGCAGCGCCTGCTGCCAGCATGGCGCTGGCGGCGAGCAGGACCGAAAGCGTGCGGGGAATAAGGGTCATAAAGTCTCCAATTGCAGGGTTTTGCTTGCTGCGATTTTTTATTAACGGATGACTTGTCGTTAGTCGTTGTCTGTCATCAGCCTGAAAGCAGTTTAGAAAAGAATTGATACGCCGTCATGTCCGGTATTTCCCGAAGCAGTGCAAATTCTTGTGCAAGATCAAAGCCTGGGAACGTCATGCACCGATAAAGTGCAAATAGTTGTTGCGTTGCACAAAAACTGCTTGACAAGGATTTTCCCCGGTCTAGAATGTGAATTGTGCAGTGCATCAAACGGGCCGGCGGTAGCTTGTAGTACCAGTTTCCGCGCACGTTTCTATAGTTCGTCGCAGACAACCATCCTTACTTGCCGGATATACCGGCTACCCATAAAGGAGCAATTCTATGAGCGCAATTCCGCAACAAGTCCTGGACCGTCAGAAGGCCAGCATCAATACTTTCGTGGCAGCCCAATCCGCTGTCTTCGCTGGCTTCGAAAAGCTGGTTGAACTGAATCTGAAGGTCGTGCGCGCCACTCTGGACGAAGTCGCCCAGAAGTCGCAACTGGCCTCCGAAGTGAAAGACCCGCAAGAAGCTGCAGCGTTTGCCTCTGGCTTGCTGCAACCGGGCGCCGAAAAGGCCATGGCTTATACCAAGCACGTGTATGACATCGTTGCTGGCGTGCAAGGCAGCCTGGTCAAGCTGACCGAAGAACAGATCGCCGAAAGCCAGCAACAGCTGAGCGAAGCCGTCGATCATTTCTCGAAGAATGCTCCGGCCGGCTCCGAAAGCGCCGTTGCCCTGATCAAGTCCTCGCTGGCCACCGCGACCAGCGCCTACGATTCGGTCAGCAAGGCTGCCAAGCAGGCTGCTGAAGTCGCCGAGTCGAACCTGAATGCCGCCGCCAACGCGACCTTCAAGGCTGCAACGGATGCCGCCGATGCCGCTACCAAGGTTGCTAGCCGCAGCCGTCGCACCGCCTAAGTATTTGGCGCGCGATGCTGCGCAAATCGCAGTAATGTAGTACTGTTGAGAGACAGAGCAGAGCTGGAATTAGGGCCACCCATCGGGTGGCCCCTTTTTTTGCCTGTATTCAGAGGCAGTCGCCTAGCGTTGCGCCACGGCGCGCACGCACTCGCCAACCAGGGCGGGGCCGCGATAGATCAGGCCTGTGTATAACTGAACGGCATCAGCGCCCGCGGCCATTTTTTCCCGGGCCTGCTGACCCGACAGCACGCCGCCCACGCCGATGATGGCCAGGCTATTGCCCAACTGTTCCTTCAGGCGGCGAATCACCGCCAGCGACAACTCATGCACGGGTGCGCCAGACAGGCCGCCGGCTTCTTCCGCATGGGCCTGGCCCGCGACTGCATCGCGTGACAGCGTGGTGTTCGTGGCAATAACGCCGTCGATGCCATGGCGCGGCAAGGTGTCCGCAATGGCGTCGATCTGGTCCTGCGTCAAGTCGGGAGCAATCTTTACCGCCATGGGCACACGGCGCTGATACTGGTCTTCCAGCGCCCGGCGCTTGTCGGCCAGTTGCGCCAGCAGAGCCGACAATTCGTCGCCGCTTTGCAGCGCTCGCAGATTCTTGGTGTTGGGCGACGAGATATTGACCGTCACGTAGTCCGCATGGGGATACACGCCTTCCAGGCCGATCAGGTAGTCGTCGGCTGCGCGCTCAATGGGCGTATCCGCGTTCTTGCCGATGTTCAGGCCCAGGATGCCGCCTTGCTTGCGCCACTGGCTGCGCTGCACATTGGCCAGGAAAGCCTCCAGGCCTTGATTGTTGAAACCCAGCCGGTTGATCAGCGCATTGGCGCGTGGCAGGCGGAACATGCGCGGCTTGGGATTCCCGGGTTGCGCGCGTGGCGTGACGGTACCCACTTCAATGAAACCAAATCCCAGATTACCCAGCGCGTCGATATACGCGCCATTTTTGTCCAGGCCCGCCGCCAGCCCGATCGGGTTGGCCATCTGCATGCCCATCAGGGTGCAGGGCGCCTTGGGCTGCGCGTGCATGAGCTTGCGCGTAGCCCCGCATTCATAGGCGCGTTGCAAGCCCGACAGCGTAACTTCGTGGGCGGTTTCCGCATCCATGGCGAACAACGCCGGGCGGGCCAGGGGATAGGCGTGGAAGAGGATAGACATGGGGCAGAATTGTAGAGCGAATTCTGTCCGCTCTGCGCCGCCTTGGCGCGCCGCTGACGCTTGCGGCGATGGAAATCAGGGGGACGGAAGGTCTGCCTGATCGCGCCATTCGCCATCAAACAGGAACTGGGCCGGGTGAAAGCTGGACTTATAGGCCATCTTGCGGCTGTCAGCGATCCAATAGCCCAGGTACAGCCACGGCAGGTTCAGCGTGCGGCACTGTTCGATCTGCCACAGGATGCTGTAGGTGCCCAGGCTGCCTTCGATGTCGGGATCATAGAAGGTATAGACGGACGACAGGCCATCGTCCAGCACGTCGATGATAGACACCATCATCAGCGCCCCGTCGGCGTCGCGGAATTCAACCAGGCGCGTGTTGACACGGCTGGTCAGCAGAAATTGCGCATATTGCGTGCGGCTGTCTTCGTCCATGCCGCCGCCAGGGTGCCGGCCTTGCTGATAGCGCGTGTAGAGACGGTAATGTTCGGGCGACCAAGCCAACTCCGCCACAAAGGACTGCAAATTGCGGTGATCCCGCCACGCCCGGCGTTGGCTGCGGTTGGGCGCGAACTCTTGTGTGCCTACTCGTACGGGAACGCAGGCCTGGCAGGAATCGCAGTGGGGACGGTATGTGAATAGCCCGCTACGCCGAAAACCCTGCTCGACCAACTGGGAATACGTCCCCGCGTTGATCAGGTGTCCAGGCGCAGCGACCTGCGACCGGGCTTGGCGGCCCGGCAGGTAGCTGCACGGGTAGGGCGCGGTGGCATAGAACTGCAGCGTGGAGAAGGGAAGTTCTTTGAGCTTGCTCATCTGAAGTCGCGCGTCATGACGGTCGGGCCGTGACGGGGTGTCTACATATTAACGCCGAAGTTGGCGTCAAATGCGGCATCGGGTAACAGGCGGCCCGCGCTATCGAGTCTGCCGCGCGCCCATGGAATACCGGGCTGTGCCGTCGTCTGGCGCACATGCTGCAAGAAGCGCGCCCTGGAAATCGGACGCGCGCCCAGGCTGGCCAAATGATGGGTCTGCTGCTGGCAATCGATGCGTTCTACGCCTTGGGCGGCCAAGTAGCGCACCAGATAGGCCAGCGCGATCTTGGACGCGTTTGGCACTCGTGTGAACATCGATTCGCCAAAAAACATGCGTCCCAGGCTGATGCCGTACAGCCCGCCAGCCAGTTCGCCGTCGATCCAGGTTTCTATGCTGTGGACATAACCCGCCTGATGCCAAGCGGCATAGGCCTGCTGCATCGCGGTCGTAATCCAGGTGCCAGGTTGCCCGTCACGGGGCGCCGCGCAATGAGCCATTACCTGCGAGAAAACGGTATCGACCCGGACCTGTACGCGTGGGGTCGCATCGATCTCCTGGCTTGCGATCTGACGCAACAATTTACGCAGGGAATGAGACGGTGCAAAATCCTTGATGGCCAGCACCATGCGGGGGTCGGGGCTCCACCACAACACCGGCTCGCCCTCGGAATACCAAGGGAAGATGCCGCTGGAATAGGCCTGAATCAGGCGTTCCGGGGACAGATCAGCGCCCGCCGCAAGCAGGCCATCGGGTTCCGTCAGCGCAAATTCCGCGGGCGGAAACGGGGTGTCGACGGCAAGCCAGGGCAGCTTCAACGGTGGGATTCTAGGGTGTAGTGATGGGGACCGAAGACGCCTTGTTTGCGGTCTTCGAAGTAATGGCGCAAGGTCGTTGCCACGGTGCGAAACGCCAGGTTGTCCCAGGGGATATCGGCTTCGTCGTACCAGCGGGCCTCCAGGCTTTCGGGGCCGGGGTCCAGCTCCGGGCCGGTGGCCTGCGCCAGATAGAACACGTGCACCTGGTCGATCTGGGGCAGATCAATGATGGTGTAGAGCTCGCCCAACTGGATGCGGGCGCCGGATTCCTCCAGCGTTTCGCGCGCCGCGCCTTGCGCGGTGCTTTCACCCAGCTCCATGAAGCCCGCCGGCAGCGTCCAGGTGTTGTAACGGGGTTCGATCGCGCGCAAGCAGAGCAGTACGCGGTTTTCCCAGACCGGTACCGTGCCCACTACCAATCGCGGATTCTGATAGTGGATAGCGCCGCAGTGATCACAGATATCGCGCTCACGGTTGTCGCCTTCCGGTACGCGCCGATTGACGGGTGTGCCGCATTGGCTGCAGAAAAGCGATCGGCGGGGCGCGGGGAAGTATTCGATGGACGGTTTGGCGGTCATGGGTACGATTCTAACGGCTGCGGCGGGGACTGGCTTGCCGGCCGGGTTGGGCCGGGGCAGGGCTGCCGAAACGATCCTCCAGGTGTTCGACGAAAGATCGCACTTTGGGCGACAGGAAGCGCCGGTGCGGATAGATCGCATACATGGAGATGGGGGTATGGGCATAGTCGGCCAGCAGCGTGATCAGCCGGCCGGCGCGGATGTCGTCGCCTACTAAAAATTCGGGTTGCAAGATAATGCCGTGCCCGGCCAGCGAGGCGGTGCGCAGCACGTCGCCATTGTTGGCCCGCAATGCCGCGTTCACACGTACCAGGTGTGTCACGCCGTCTTTTTCGAAGTGCCATTCGTTGCCGGTGCTTGCATAGGCATAGTGCAGGCAGCGGTGCTGCTTCAGGTCATCAGGCGTGAGCGGCGTGCCGTGCTGCTTCAAATAGGCGGGGGCCGCGCAGACCAGCAACTGCTGGGGCGCTAGCGGCCGGGCCACCAGTGACGAGTCCAGCAGCGGCCCGATGCGAACCGCGACGTCGTAGCCGTCTTCCACCAAATCCACCACCCGGTCATTCAAATCCAGGTCTATGACGACATCGGGATAACGTTGCAGGTATTCGGCAATGGCGGGACCCAGATGCAAGATGCCAAACGATACCGGCGCACTGACGCGTAGCCGGCCGCTGGGGCGCTGGCCTTCTGCTTGTAGCGACAATTCCAGATCGGCCACTTCGGCCAGAATTGGGCGAACGCGCTCATAAAAGGCGCGTCCCGCGTCCGTCATGCTGAGTTTGCGCGTGGTGCGGTTCAGCAGCCGTACGCCGTACTTCTGCTCCAGATACGCGATTTGCCGTGTCACCACGGAACGGGCCTGGCCCATTTTGTCGGCCGCCGCCGCGAATGAGCCCAGTTCCACGACCTTGGCGTAGGTCTGCATAGCGGTATGGGTGTCCAAGATTGTTTCCTATCGAGGAACAATAATTTGCAATTCTGCATGTTTATCTTTGTTTTTGGAATCGCAAGAATAGCGTCCATGCAGAATCTTCCCGTCCTGGGCGATTCCCGTACCGCTCTAGGAGAGTGCAATGATTGATAACCGTACCGCGCCTTATGCTGCGCTGTTGCTCCGCGTGGCCCTTGGCGTCATGTTCCTGGCCCACGGCTTGACCAAGCTGCTTGTGTTCACGCTGCCGGGCACCGCGCAGTTCTTTGCCAAGATTGGTTTTGCGGGTTGGCTGGCATATCCCGTGACGTTTTTCGAAGTCGGCGCAGGCGTGCTGCTGATCCTGGGCATTGTGCCGCGTTGGGTTGCCGCCATTGCGGTCGTGCAACTGTTCGTGGCGTCGACCGTTCACTTCGGCAACGGCTGGGGCTTTGGCAACACCGGCGGCGGCTGGGAATATCCCATCTTCCTGACCGTGGCGGCCGCAGTGCTGGCTTTGCTGGGCGACGGCAAGTTCGCGCTGGTCAAGAGCGGCCGCGCCTGAGCACGGCGCACACGCGACTGATTACTGCGGCGGGCCGGGATTCGGATCGAAGCCCAGCCGCTGCGCGATGTCTTTCCGTGTGATGGTTTGCAGGGGCGCGGCCGGGTAGATATCCGGCCACGTCACCTGCAACGTTTCGTCTGCCGGCAACGGACCCAGGCTGTCCAGCAAGCTCGCGCCATTGCGGGTGGTCAGATTTTCCAGCAAGGCGGATAGATCGCGATCCAGCACAATGCCTGGGCCCAACGGCGTCATTGCATACAACTGCCCGGCGTCATCCAGCCACCAAGCGCTGACCGACGTCACAGCCTTCTCTGTATGGGTCAGCAATCCATGGCTGTCGTCGCTTAAGCGCAGCACATAGGGCGCAGCGTCCAATCGCAGGAACACGCGCTGGGGGCCGTTCTGGAAGTACCAGCGGCCCGCGTCATCGTGTTCGTAGTTGCGGTTGATGAAGTCCAGAATCTGGGTGTTGGTGATGGACTCGCCCGCGCCGCCGGCCGTGGCCTGGCCTTGCGGATGCAGGCGCCAGCGGCCTCGGCCATCCAGCGACAGCCAGCCGTACACCGCTGGCACGTCGGGCCAGCGGGCGATTGCGTCCTTCACCGATTGATCCATGGTCAGGGCCGGATGATGATCGTGGGCGGGGTGATGACAATGGCGGGCGCAGGCATGGGAACAAGCACTTGCTGGGGCATGCCATAGCCTTGGCGGTAGTCATCCCGGCACTTGCGCTTTTCCTGATATTCGCCGTTGCGCTTCCATTTGCGCTCGACCTTGCAAGCGCCGTCCCAGTACTTCTCTTTGTACTCCCGCCCATGGCGATGCTGATGCCGGTCGGAGTCCGCCTCAGCGGCGAGCGGCGCCAGCGACAATAGCGCAGCGGCTGACAGAGTCACTAAAGGGGAACAGGCGCGGGATTTCAGAATGGAGTGCATAGGATCGGCGTTAGTAGAAAACGGCGTCACCATAGCAATCATTCGATTGACCGGGCGTAGGGATGGGTAACCAGATGCAGGGGGAAAGCTGCTGGAGGCGCAAGCCGGAATCGAACCGACGTACACGGATTTGCAATCCGCTGCATGACCACTCTGCCATTGCGCCAGCACTTGCATGAAAAAAGGAAGCGCGGTGTTGGCCGTTGCTTCCTTTTTGTATTTGGAGCGGGAGACGAGTCTCGAACTCGCGACCTCAACCTTGGCAAGGTTGCGCTCTACCAACTGAGCTACTCCCGCGGGGGTACTGCTGAAATACTTTTGAGTTACTGCTGTTTTGGCGGGATCTCTATAAGAGGCCGTGTCCACCAAAGACAGCGATTATACACAGAAATCTGGGCTTGTGTAGCGCTGCGTGGGCAGAGGTGAGTGAAATAGTCACAATTTGACTGGAGAGTCACGCAGTCCAGTCGACGTCCTGACGCCGTTTGAGGAAAAGTGGTCTGCTTAAGAACGTAAATGTGGCATGAATAAGCAGTCCATTGTCTGCCTAGAATCAACGCCTTACCGCTGGCCCGCAGCCGGCGTATGCATTCTAGATAGGAAGTGATTCATGACCCATTTCACGTCCAGGCTTCGGCCCGCCGACTTCTTCCTGCCAACCGTTGCCGCACTGATTTCGGTGCTGGTCAACTATGGGGGCACGTTCGTTCTGGTATTTCAAGCCGCTGAACTTGGCCATCTGTCGCCCGCGCAGACGACGTCATGGGTGTGGGCAGTATCGGTTGGCGTTGGCATCACGGGGGCTTGGCTCAGTTTTCGCTACAAAGCGCCGATCATTACCGCCTGGTCTACTCCCGGCGCTGCCTTTCTGGTGACGGTCATGCCGTTCACCCCTTACGGTGAAGTGATTGGTGCATACATGATTTCCGCGCTGGGATTCATTTTGCTGGGATTGTCCGGCGCGTTTGAAAAATTGGTTCGCATGATCCCGGGCGGCATTGCGGCCGGCTTGTTGGCAGGCATCCTGCTTCAATTTGGAATCAACGCCTTTGGCGGCGCGAGCGTCGATCCGTTGCTGGTGATCGTGATGGTGGTTTCGTACGCGCTGCTCAAGCGCTTCACCTCGCGCTTCGCTGTCGTGGGAATTTTGTTGATCGGGCTGACATTGCTTGTCGTGCAAGGTCGAATCGACTTTTCGGCCATTCATCTAAGCGTGGCAACGCCGGTTTTCGAAATGCCCCGGTTCTCGTTGCAAGGCCTGCTGGGGGTAGCGTTGCCGCTATTCATCATTACGCTGACGGGGCAATACATGCCTGGCATGCTGGTGCTCCGGAATGATGGCTACACCACCAGCGCAAATCCTATCCTTACGGTGACGGGTTTGGGGTCCCTGATCATGGCGCCGTTTGGTTCGCACGCTTTCAACGTGGCGGCGATCACCGCAGCTATTTGCACGGGTAAGGACGCGCATGAAGATCCGCGTAAGCGATACATCGCTGGTCTGGCTTGCGGGCTGTTCTACGTGTTGGTGGGGACGTTTGGCGTGACATTGGCAACGCTGTTCATGGTGTTGCCCAAAGCGTTCATCACCACGCTAGCGGGCATTGCCTTGCTTGGCGCAATCGGCGGCAGCTTGGCCAATGCCATGGCCGATGCCCGAACCCGGGAGACCGCGCTGATCACTTTCCTGGCCACAGCTGCCAACGTCACAATGCTAGGCGTAGGCGGCGCCTTCTGGGGGCTGGTCGCCGGGCTTACCGCGCACGTCCTGATCCACGCGGGTCATCGCACGCTGATTGGCAGTGCGGCCAAGACATAAGAGGCCGCATCTTGCACACGCGTGTCTTGGCGCCTACTGGCTTAACGCACGCGACAAGCGCTGCATGGCCGTATCGATTTCAAAGTCGGTCAATGCGGCATAACCCAACAGCCAGCCGCTTTGCTTGACCGGGCCGGCGTACAGTCTGCTGAGTCCGGCCAATTGCACGCCTGCGGCCGCCGCTTGGCGGATGGTATTTTCCTCTGACCATCCGGGTGCCAGCAGGCACGGTATCTGCAGGCCGCCTTCTGGCCGGTACGCCGTGACGACACCGTTCAGATGTTTACTGACCGACGCCATCATGGCGTCCCGGCGGCTGGCGTACAGCTTTCGCATTGCACGGACATGCGAGTTGTAGTGGCCACCTTCCATGAAACTGGCCAGAGTCAGTTGAAGGATTTGCGGCGTGTGTCCGTCCATGATGCTGCGCGCATACGTGAATGCGCTGACCAGCGAAGGCGGCAAAACCATGTACCCCATCCTGAGACCGGGGTAGAGCGTTTTGCTAAAGGTGCCGACGTAGATGGTTCGTTGATGTTTGTCCAAGCCCTGCACACAAGCCGTGGGCAGGCCGTCGTAATGGAATTCGCTGTCGTAGTCGTCCTCGATGATCCACTTGCCGTTTTCCGCGGCCCAGCGTATCAGTTCCAGCCGGCGTTCAAGCGACAGCGTGACGCCGGTGGGGTACTGATGCGACGGCGTCACATACACGCAGTGCGCACCGCTGCGGTCGGCTCGCAATAAATCGGTGCGCAGACCCTGCGCATCCACATCAATGGGCACGACTCTGGCTTCGGCCGATTCAAAAGCCTTTCTGGCGCCGAAATATCCGGGGTTTTCCATCAAGATTGGCTTGCCGGCATCGGCCAGCAATTGCGCGCACAGAAACAAGGCTTGCCGGGTACTGCTCAATATCAGGATTTGCTCAGGGCTTGCCTTGGCCCCACGTTCCAGATTCAAGTATGCGGCGATGGCTTGCCGCAATGGTTCGGACCCCAGCGGGTCGCCGTGCAACAGCACCTGGCCGCGGTAGTCCTTTGCCGCCTGGCGTTGCAGCCGTTCCCAGGTGCTGGCCGGGAAGGTGCGAGTTTCCGGCAAACCTGTGGCAAATGCCCGAACCACCTGTTGATCCGAGACCCCGCGGGATTCGAAGATCATGCGGCCGCGCCGGCTCAAGCCTTCGCCAGCCGCCGTCTGGCCGCGCCCCTCGTCATGAGCCTGGACCCGTCTGCCCGCTGCGCCTCGCAGTTCAGCGCCCACGGTTCCAGACACATAGCTGCCGGACCCGCCCCGCCGGACGATGTAGCCGTCGCGCTGCAATTGCACGTAGGCGTTCTCCACCGTGTCACGTGCCATGCCCAGCGATGCCGCCAAGGTGCGGCTGGCGGGCAGTTTGATGCCAGGCCCAAGCGCACCGTCGAGTATCAACACGCGCAGCGCGCGCTGGATGCGCTGGTGTAGATCCAGGAATCGGAAGTCGGCATCGTTCAGCCGCATCTTCAACGTTTCCAGCTCGAACGTTTTCGCCATCGGTATTGGGTTATCAGGATGCAGGGGCTGGTCGCTAGGGGAAACCCCAGAGAGCCAGGATTTTAATATTTTTCTTATGCGGTTATTCCCGCAACAGCGTCAAGCTGAACCGCTTTTTTTGGACTCCATTGCGTGCACTTGGCCTGCGGCGCGGTAAGAGGAATGCGCCTTTGCTTTGTTTCGGAATGCCAATTGAATGGGAGACGGCCCGTACCATGGGTTTCGACATCACGTACCATCCGATCACCGAAAGTGAAATCCTCACTTGCTACTTCGACCTCATTGCCGACCCTTCGCTTCGGCAGAACGTCTACGACCGGTTCAATCTGACGCAAGATGATCGAGAACTCGTCAATTGCCGGCTGGACACAGACTTTACCGCTGAACCGTTCAATAGCGGCGTTGGCATGGCGCTGGCATCGGCAGCAGGTTTCTACCGGAAGTACTGGTACATACGGGGCGGCGCATTCAGCTTCATCCTGGAGGAATATCCTGAATTTGCAAGGTACTGCCGCAGCTGGGACCTTTTGCTTCCGAAAGGAAAATTCCCGGATCGCAGGCCGCATTTGCAGGCCAACTACATGGTGGGCTGCTATCTGAGCGAGGCGGGTGTATTAGCCTTGCGCGCGGATGCGAAGACCAACAAAGAAGTGCGGACCCTTCTGCACGAGCTTTTCTCGCACGGCCGTTTGCCGATCTTCATGCAGGCATTGGACTACGCCGCCGAAAACAAAACGGGCTTGATCGAAGCGTCTGAAATCGTGGAGCCTGATCCCTTTTCCCTGGAGAACAGCGGCTTCCGGTCCAATCCAGACAATTGCGATATGCAAGGCGTGTCGCTGTACGTCTCAGCGGCGACCGAGCAAGTCAGTCAGGCGATGGCGCAGCAGCAGAACGGGGCGGCGGCTCGGCCTGCCGGGTTTTGGCAATGGATAAAGCGTTGGTTTTGATCGCGATGCGGGCGAATCCCTCAGTCTCACGGTCACCCGCAATCTTCGGTAGCGCGCGTCTGGCGCTGTGCATCAAGAACGGCTGCGCCCCGCGCGAAACGCGTGCTCGTGACTTGCAGGCTGCCCGTGCGCTATCCGGCGTGTATACGGTCGGCAGCCGCCAAGATGACGCACGCATCCTTAAGGCAGCACGGGGCCGGTATTGAACCGGAGAACGCGCTTCCGTCTCCGTTCCCATGGCCAGTCAGGCGGCAAGCCCCTCCACACCTTGCCATAGGGCGCTAGATAGCTCTTTGATCACGGGATCTCTGAGCGCGTGCTGAGACTGATAAAGGACGATTTCCACTTTCGGAGGAGGTGGAAATCCTGCTGCCGCAGGATCCAAGGCAACAAGCCCGGCTCCAACGGAAGAGGGCAACAGTGCCGCGATTGCCGAGCCTGATCTGACCGCCGAAAGCAGCGCGGGCGTGCCATGGCTTTCCACGGCAATTCTCGAAGCAATCGCTGCCCCATCGAGCGTTGCTACGACTTGTTCTCTCCAGATGCAGGGCGCTCCATAGACTGCCAGAGGAAGAGGGCGCTGACGCGCATCAAAATCTGGCGACGCCGCCCAGACGAGTGGGACTGAAGCGACAGAGATTGGCTCTATATCCCCAAGTGGGGCGCGCAATCTGTCGCCGATGAGCATATCCACCTTGCCGGCCCTGAAGGCCTCCTCAGCCTGAGGGCCGGAGTCGAAGTTCAAATCGATCTTGATGGGGTCGAAGAGTCGTCTGATGCGTGCGAGCCCATGATCGAGTGCAGCGATCGATGACAGGTCCTCAATCATCCTAATCCGCCTTGGACGCTTGTCGATCGGCATCTTGTGTCGCGCCATGAACTCGTGCGCTTCGATACCCAGCGCCAGGATACGTTCGGCGTATGGCAAAAACTCCAGGCCACCGGTAGTCAGTGTCACGCCACGCGTGGTTCGGTTGAACAGCGGCTGATCCAGAATTTCTTCAAGACGCCGGATTTGCAACGTGACAGCGGCCTGGGTTCGTTTCATCGCAGCAGCGGCCTGGCCGAAGCTACCGCGCCGGGTCGCCTCTATGAAGGTTCTAAGCAAAATCTCATCTAAGACCGGCGCCATAAATAATCCTTATTAGTGCATTAACAAAATTGGGAGTTCTCTGTTTAACGCCGCGTTGCTAAATTGGCCTCATGGAAAATAAGTGGAGGTAGTTTATGAGTCCGTGGATTTATTTAATTGCAGCTGGGGCGCTAGAAGTCGTGTTTGCTACCAGTATGAAATACGCCGATGGTTTTTCCAAGCCGGTAGCGTCCGCCATAACACTGATCGCCGCGATTGGTAGCGTGGCCTTGCTGACAATGGCGCTCAAAGCAATTCCGCTGAGCGTCGGCTACATCGCCTGGATGGGTATCGGTGCGGTTGGGACGGTAGTTTTCGGCTTGGTTTTGTTTGGAGAGTCGATGACTCTTACAAAACTGCTCAGCCTCACGGTCATTGTCATCGGGGTGCTCGGCCTCAAGATCAGTGCGGACGCCTAAGGCCAAGCGTCTTACCCGCCGTAGTATTCACGGCACCTTAATTGATATTACACATCGTCCAGTCGCCTAGCTGCCCTTTAGAACAAGTTCGCAGCCTGTGTTACCTATTTTCAGATATTTCTCAACAGTGTTTTTTTGCATCGCCCATCAAATACCGTGGTGATGCGTGTGTTGTATCTGGCAGCCAGGCATTGGCAAAGGGAGATTGGGATGCCTATCGGAACAAATATCAATCAACCGGTGCTTCTTGGCGTGGAGAACACGCCGCTTATAGCAAACCATGAACAGAGGGAACACTTCGGGGAGCACATGACAATTGACGGCTATGGGGGAAGCCAGGCCAAACTGGATCATTCGTCCCATATCCTGCAAGGACTTTCCCTTCTTGTGGATCGGCTCGGCATGAAGCCCCTCGCCGAACCCGTCATCTACTACGCCAAGGGCAATGACAAAAAAGACCCTGGTGGATGGACCGGCATTCTTGCTATCGAAGAAAGCCACATCAGTATTCACACGTTTCCTGCCATCGGTTTTGTCACCGCAGATGTCTATACCTGCCGAAATGGCATGGCTCAGAGAGAAATCGTCGATTTTTTCAGAGAGCACTTTTCTCTGAAAGAAATTGAAGTCAACTTTCTGCGGCGCGGAATGCACTTCATGGCATTGGCGATGAGCCGAAGCTCCTTGGATGCCCAAAAGCAAAAGGTGGCAGCCAATGCGCAGCCATGATAACTCCCACAGTTCATTTCAGCGGTGGGGCGACGAGGAAAGAGCCGCTATCCTAAGTTGCGCGCAGAAGAGACGCCCATTCTTGACCGCATTGACCATTGTTCTGGTATTTGGCGGATATACGACGGGCATCCTCATAATCACCGTAAGTGAGATGTTCATCGCCACGCTCGGGGTCATTCCCCTCAGCATGTCCATGATTGCGGCATGGTATCTGAGCCATGAAGCTGCGCACCAACTGGTGCTGCGCGGGAAAAGGCTGAATAACGCGGTGGGCGAAAGCCTTTCGCTGATAAACGGCGGCTTCTATTTCCCATTCAAGGACTATCGAACCGATCATCTCCGCCACCATGCGGAAAATGTCGATCTGCTAGGCGTGGACATGAACGTACTGCTAGGGGACAAGCGCTCCTTGTTTCGCCGCATTGCCCTGCGCCTGGAATACTTTTACATCCCTATTTGCCATGACCTTATAAGGCTGGATGCCGTTGTAGATGCGGTAAGGGGCAACGGTAAAGCGAGGTTGCGGATCGTATTGTCTTTTGCTTTCGATGTGGTGTTCATTGCGCTACTGGCCGTTGTCTCTTGGTTTTCGCTGATTCCTTATTTACTTGCTCGTTGCGCCAAGATTCATTGCGTGAGGTTTGTGGATGCCTTTCAACATAGCTATCCCCAGCTTTCACCTTTGTCCCGGCATGCCGCGTCTGGGGTGGCATTCGAGCAGGCCAATACGTTTTCGTTTCCCGTAGCCCGAAAATTCAAGTTCCTGAACTGGCTTATTTTGAACTTCGGCTACCACAACGCTCATCACGCAGCTCCTGCCTGTCCGTGGTACCACCTTCCTGAACTAAACAGAATTCTCTTCGAGCATGACGCAGCCCAGGACGCCCTGCGAGAAAAATGGAACGTGATGGGAACGGTGAGCGTCGTTGAACTGGCCCTGGCATACCACCGAGGGCGCGTCAGGCGTATCACAGAGGGTTCGGCTGGCGAACCAATTTCAAATGGCAAGGATTTCTCTATTGCACATTTTGGCGGCGCTTTCACCGACAACTTGTTGGGATAGGAGCCAGTACAGAAGCATTGGCATAACCGAACAGTACGAGAACGAGATGAATGAGAATAGGAAAGCAGTACGCTCAATCCCGGTCATTGATGTTCAAGGGCTCAGGGTTAATCAGGGCATTTCATCAGACCTGGTAAGTCAGGTTGACCGCGCTTGCCGAGAGATCGGTTTCTTTTCCGTCGTCAATCATGGCATCGACGCGTCCACCATCGACTCCGTGCTGGCCCAAGCGAAGATCTTCTTCAATCAGCCGAAGCACTTGAAGGAGGAAATCGAGATCCACAAATCTCCGTACATGCGCGGGTACTTCAGCGAAGGCGCAGATAAATCAGACGGAGTGCTCGGTGACATCAAGGAGGGGTTCGACATGGCATCCGAGATTGCCCTCGAGGATGCGTACGTCAAGGCCAACCTGCCGTTCTACGGACCAAACGCCTGGCCAGCGTCAATGCCGCACTTCAGATCGGTGATGCTGGGTTACCACGCGCAGGCCCTCGATCTGGGGCGGCGCCTGCTGCGAGTGTTTGCTCTGGGTCTCGGTATGCCTGCTCACCACTTCGACGACAAGTTCGTCAAACCCATGGCTCAGTTGCGCGTGCTGCGCTATCCGCCGATCGAATATGCGGAAGGGCAGCCGATTGGTGCAGGAGAACATACTGATTTCGGGTGGATCACAATGATTGCACAGGATTCCGTTGGGGGCCTTGAGGTCAGGAACGCGGAACACGAGTGGATACCGGTGCCCCCAATCAAATCGGGCTTTGTGGTCAATATTGGCGACCTTATGTCCCGGTGGACAAACGACCACTACCCGGCAACTTTTCATCGCGTGGTGAATACCAGCAACAGAGAGCGGTACTCCGCTGCATTCTTCATGGACCCAGACTATTACGCATCTGTGGAATGCCTATCGAGTTGCGTGTCACCAGAGCGGCCTGCACGATATCCCCCCACCATTGCCGGCGAGTATATGGACCGCCGGTTTCTTGAAACCACCACATTCCGCGAAAGCCAAAACAACAGATAAGAGGTATTGGACATGCTGGAAAAAGGCTCGGTTGCATTCTATTTATCAGCTGCGGCGGCAATTGTCGGAACTGTTGGCTATCACATGCTGATGAAGAAGGTGCCCAGTGCCATCAATCCAATAGTTTCCTTGCTGGGAATATATGTCGCGATTATTGCGATTTCAGCGTTGTTTCTCCCGTTCGTCATGGGCAATGGCACTCTGGGCGAGAGCTTGCGTCAAATGACCGGAGTACAGGCCGGCATTGCCGTTTGCATCATATTGATGGAGATAGGATTTCTGCTGATGTACAGGAGCGGTTGGGATCTGAGCACAGGAAACGTGGTCACGGGGGCCATCGTGAATATTGCCTTGATCGTTGTAGGCGTTCTCATACTCCGTGAAGATCTATCTCTGCTGAACATGCTCGGAATTGCATTGTGCGTGGCTGGTGTATTTCTGATTGGCTACAAAAGCGCAGAGCCTGATCCGGTCGCCGCTTCAGCAATTCATGGCCATGCCCCCCCTGCGCAAGCCGCGCTACAAATCAAAAATAGTCGCCCTTCGGGGGAATGACTCAAGCCCCACGACGGGGATTGGACGAAGAGATGAGACGCCCCTTCTATGCCGCTTGCCTTGCTTTGGCATGCAGTTCAGTGAATGCCCAGGATCTTCCGTCAGGCATCCCCTTGGCGGAGACCCACAACGTCAGCACGCTGACCGACAACCCTCGCAGATTGTGGGTTCTTGATACGTCGTTTCCCGCGCCACAAGCAGCCAAGGTTTGGATCCTCGACGGTAACAGTGGCCAAGTCGAGGGCATGTTCAACATGGGGTATTGGCCAAATCTTGGGCTCTCGCCTGATAAGTTGGAAGTCTATTCCGTCGACAGTTTTTGGGAAAAGCACACACGCGGCGCCAGGCACGACTATCTGACTACCCGCAATATCCGAACGCTTGAGGTTACGAGCGAAGTTGAATTGCCCAAAGGCCGTGCGCTGATCGTCACCAATAAACCTAATTTTGACGTTACTCCGGATGGGAGATTTGGGCTTTCGTTCAATCTCGCGCCGGCAACCACTGTGAGCGTCATCGACCTGAACAAGAAGGCCTATCTCGGTGAAATTCCCATCCCTGGTTGCGGCCTCATCTTCGCCTCGGCACCAAGCAAATTCACGAGCGTCTGCTCCGATGGAACGCTGCAAACGGTCACCTTTGATATTCGCGGCGAGGCGATCAGCAGTACGACAGAACGAACCGAGGCGCCAGTCTTCGACGCCGAGCAAGACCCGGTGTTTGAGCACGCCGGCCTGGATCGGCGCAACAGCAAGATCTATCTGATTTCCTACGGAGGCAGAGTTGTCCCCATTGATCTCTCGGGTAGTGCTCCGAAGCCCGAACCGTCGTGGTCGTTGCAAGGAGACGCCGAGAAGGCGGCGCACTGGCGGCCTGGAGGATGGCAGATAGCGAGTTTCAATCCCGTCACGCAGCGGCTCTACGTTCTTATGCATCAGGGGAATGCATGGACCCACAAGGACCCGGCAACAGAACTCTGGGTCGTGGATGTCACCACGCGAAAGGTCGAGCAACGCCTCAGGCTTCAGGACAAGACGCTGTCCGTTGCCATCTCTCTTGACGCCGAACCGTTGCTCTACACCATCGCTGAATCCAACGACATCGTCATCTACAACACCATTGGGCAAGTCGTAGCGCGCCAGGAAAAGCTGGGGCTGTCACCACTTGTGCTCTATGTTTCCGGGGAGCATTGAATGATTGATCCTATTTTTCAGTACGCCTCCGCCTTCTTGTTGGCACTGGTGACCGGGTCTGCGGCTGCGTCGAAAGCCGGCCAACGGGACATCCTTGAAGGAGTGATTGCCAACTATCGGGTACTGCCCTCGATCTTGGTCCGCCCAACCGCATATGTTTTGCCGATTGTGGAATGTGCGATTTGCCTCGCCTTGCTGTTTCCCATGTCCCGGCATGTCGCCGCGGCCGCAGCACTCGTCCTGATCGGAATTTTCACTATCGCAATCGGCGTCAATCTTATTCGTGGCCGGACCTGGGTCGATTGCGGCTGTTTCAGCTCTACATTGCGGCAGCCGATCTCCTGGGGAGTGGTGGCACGCAACGCGTTCTTCATGATCGCAGCAACGCTCCCCTTGGTCAGCTCCAACGAGAGGGCGGTAGCGCTGGGAGATATAGCAGCCGCTGCGGTGATAGCGATGGCTCTATTTGTGCTCTCGCTCGCCTTCAGCCTCATTGCGCCAGGTCGTCCGGACCGCGATAGGAAAAAGTCTCATGCATTTGAGACTGTTCTACGCGCCAGGTAAACGCACTATGAACACGACCGCACTTACCGCTACCGTAGCGCTGCTCGGTGTCATCACACTTTTGTTGACTGTCATGGTGTTCGGCCTGGCTCGTCAGATTGGCATCTTGCATGAACGCATCGCGCCGATGGGCGCCATGGTCAATGATCGTGGCCCTGCAATTGGCGAATTGGCGCCAGTCATAACTGTCACCACCATAGATGGCCACACCGTGCAAACGGGCGGTCCTCAACCGGAAGACAAAGCCCAACTGGTGCTGTTTGTTTCTCCGAGCTGCCCCATCTGCAAAAAACTCCTGCCCTTGCTCGAATCCTTTGGCGCAAGTGAGCAGCTAAACGTCCTGCTTATTGGCGACGGCGACCCGGCCGAGCAAGCCAAGATGAGAAAGGCATTCGCGATCGAAGGCATTCCCTACGCGAACTCGGTCGAGATTGGCCAGACGTTCCGAGTCAGCAAGCTGCCTTATGCAGTCTTGATTGACGAGAGCGGCATCATTCGATCCAAGGGTTTGGTCAATAGCCGGGAACACCTGGAGAGTTTGGTGATTGCCAAGGAATCGGGCTACGGAACGATCCAGGACTACCTCATAGGCGAGGGTGGGGTTGCCCCACCGAAAGGCCACAAGGCCGTGCAACACTGAGGAACTCAAATGAAACGCATCATGAAATCTCTGGATGGCAACCTTGAGCGCTTGTTTCGTCGCACCGCGCAACGAACATCAAGGCGCGGCGCGCTTGCAAAAATAGGCGGGCTGCTGGCGGGAGCCGCAAGTGTGCCACTGTTGCCGGTGAGTCGAGCGGCCCAAGCGGCACCCGATCATGCTGCCCATGCATCTGATTTTTCCAAGACAGCGCAGACGGAGGATCCAACCGCGTGCAATTACTGGCGCTACTGCTCGACCGATGGCTACCTTTGCTCGTGTTGTGGAGGCACCGCGTCGAGCTGCCCTCCAGGAACGACTCCGTCTCTGACCTCATGGATTGGAAGCTGCATCAATCCAAGCGATGGAAAGACCTACCTCATCTCCTACCAGGATTGCTGCGGTCAAGATGCATGCGGGCGATGCGCTTGCCTGGGGCAGGAAGGAGAGATGCCGACGTATCGGCCACAGCTCAATAACAACATCATCTGGTGCTTTGGTTCGTCGAGTATGGTCTACCACTGCTCAAGCGCACTGTTGGTCGGCTTGGCGGAGTAGTTCCATGCTGCATTCGAGTCCTGCCATGCTCAGCGCTACTGCATTTTCGCTAGCGTGTCTGCTAGCCGCGCCTGCTTTGTCGGCGCGTGCCGAGCCAGTCCCAGCTGTCATTGAAAATGCGGCGGCAGCGCGCGACGTACCTGATTCATTGCTTCAAAACAGCTCGGCACCCTTGGCTCGTATCCTTGGGCCTGCACAGGACTATGCCAACAATTGCCAGGGTTGCCATGGTGCAAAGGGTGTTTCTGTAGCCGAGTTCCCGGCGCTGGCAAACCGAATAGGCTATTTTCCGCGTATTCCGGAAGGGCGCGACTATTTGATCCAAGTTCCCAACGTGGCGCTCTCGCAGCTGAGCAGCGCTCGCCTGGCCGAGCTGATGAACTGGATGCTGCAGATGTATAGCGCTGCACAACTTCCCCGCAGCTTTGAACCCTACACTGCGGCTGAAGTAGACCGCCTTCGCATCAGCCGGATCGACCCCGTTGCGGAGAGAGAAAGGATCATCGTTTTACTAATCGAGCGCGACCATCTTGACGCGCCAGAAACCCTCGCCCTCAGCCCTTTCCGAAACTACTGAACGATGACGCTGAACCGCCACCGCCGGGCGCTGTTGGCAGGATGCTCGGGTATTGGCGTGCTCGGGTTGGCAGGATTCTCGTGGAGCGGCTTGACGGAGTCCGGGCGGCGTCCGGAGTTACCGGCCCTGGTTGAAGCTCCCATCGTTCGATGCCAGCAAGGTCTGGCGACTGTCCAATTAAGTGCGGCGCCGCTTCAAAGCGCAATCGCAGGGAATATCCTCGGCTATTCAGGCTCCTATCCCGGGCCGCTGCTGCGATTGCGTGAACACGAGCGCGTGCGGATCAAGTTCCACAACCAGACAACCTCAGCCAGCAACCTGCACTTTCACGGCCTGTCCGTTACTCCCGGAGGAACGGGGGACAACCCGTGGATCGTCGTACCTCAGGGTGAACGATTTCATTATGAGTTCGATATACCGGCTGGTAACGCCGGGTTGCACTGGTACCACCCCCACTTGCATGGGCAGGTCGGCGTCAGCGCCCACATGCAAATGCGGGGATTGGTCGGTGCAGTCCTGATTGAGTCAACCGAACCCGACGCCTTACCTCCTTCAGACGATCGTGTCGTCGTTCTTCACGACATGGCGATTCGAGACAACCTGGTACGCGCCCCAAGCGCGGGTGATTGGATCGTTGGCTTGGAGGGCGCCAGATTGTTGGTCAACGGTGTCGAGCGGCCGAAAATCACCGCTCGCAAAACATGGTTGCGATTGCGGCTGGTCAATGCATCCAATGCACGCTACTGGCGCCTCGCGCCGTCCGATGGCGGCCCCATGTTCCTTATTGCTCAGGACGGTTCCCTTCTGACCGGACCGGAGGAAGCCAGCGAAATATTCCTTCCGCCAGGCGCGCGAGCCGAAGTCATGATCCCCGTCGGGGGTAGGCCTGACTTCTATCTGATGTATCGCCCGTATGCCCGAATGGGGGTTGTTCATACAGGCAACCTTCCCCTGATTCAGATTTGTTCCAGTGTGACCGAATCGCGTGTTGCCGCGTTGCCGGCACGCCTCTCCGACTGGCCGCCACTCGATCCCTCGGCAATCAGCCGGCGACGCGACATACCCATTGCGTTGATGAACATTTGTGGTCAGCCCTACAACAGTGCCAGGATCGACATTCAGGCGCAGGCGGGTACGACCGAGATCTGGACTGTCCGCAATGTCGACCTGATGGACCATCCGATGCATCTACACACCTGGCGATTCGAAGTCATCAGCCTGAACGGGGTTGCCACAAATCGGCGTGCTCGACTCGACACCTACAACCTGCGTCCGGGAGATAGCGCCGAACTTGCGATTCGGTTCGATGTGAACCGCGGAAAGTCCCTCTTCCACTGTCACATCGTCGAACATGCCGACCAAGGAATGATGGCGGTTGTCGAGGTCTAGATCCGCCAATTCCATTTCAGGATAGAGACATGACCAGAACGTTCCTCGTTGGGGTAGTAATGCTATTTATCGCCTTGCCTGCTGCCACGCAGGATCTGGCCAAAGCACGCGAAATCTATGCCGTATGCAGTTCATGTCACGGTGAAAATGGCCGAGCGACAACGGTGCCGCAATACCCGGTTATCGCAGGTCAGAACAGAGCCTATCTCAGCAATGCTCTCAAGGCCTATCGAGACGGCAAACGGCAAGGCACATACGCCTCAATGATGGCTGCCGCCACCAGAACGCTTACGGATGAAGAGATTTCGGCTCTGGCCGACTACATCGCTGCATTGAAGTAGCGCTCGTTAGGGGCGCTATCTCGTCGCTCCTGAATGAAGTCTCTGCGCCTGATGGCCAATCTGTTGTAACGCCTGGGCGATCGCGGCCGGATGCGCTTCAGTACCCCGACGCAGGGTGATGTCGAATGCAGCAACTATGTGCCCGGTACTGAGTTAGCCCTGCAAGCAGATACGGATGGCCAGGTGTACAGGTACACCTCGGTTGACGCACGAGCCGGTGCGGAACGCAGTTTCCCTGGGATCACGAACAGATGGTCGGTATGTCGCCCGCTGCCGCCCAGCGACAAGACACTTCAGCCCGCATCCGTATCGATGGACTAAAAAGTGCTGGCTGCTGCTGGATTACGGTGGGGCTTGCAGAAATGAAAAAGGGGCTTTCGCCCCTTATTTCAATGACCTGCAGAAGTCGATTGAACTCTGCAAATCTATATTTGGAGCGGGAGACGAGTCTCGAACTCGCGACCTCAACCTTGGCAAGGTTGCGCTCTACCAACTGAGCTACTCCCGCATTTCGCTTTGTGGCCATTTTCCAGCAATGCCTCATTTGATTCTGGTCATCTGAGTTTTGCACCTCCCGGATCAGCTTGATCGCGGGTTGAATTTGGCAAGCGAGGCGGAAGTATACCCAATTTTTTGAAAATTGCACGCAAGCGCGGCCGACACGCGCGTTTTCCTGCTGTCTGCCCGCGCGCCTGTGGCCCGCTTCGCGCTTGCCGCTTCTGCGCAACCTGGAGTTGAGGGCTGTGTGAATCAGATTTTTATTATTTGTTCACCGTCCCGGGGAAGGTAGCGTGTGGAAAAAAAAGGGGGGCTGATGCCGCCGCCTCTTACGCCGAACGCCGTCGTGCGAAATGCATGGCTCCCGGGAACGAGGATCTTGGCGCCTCTGCCCTTCTCAAGACCCCGCAACGGGTCTTTGCTTAAACAGCGGTAAAGACATTGATCACTCGAAATGGTGCGCAGACAGAAGTCTTGCGTCGTGGCGTCTGTCGTCCCTGTCCACCCATTGTGTGGACCTGCAACGTGCAGTTTCTTTGCCCTGAGTCACTCCTGATGCCGAAGGCACGCTTGCGTTCCCTTACGGCAGCAATTCGTCTTGCTCTTGCCTGGTTGTTATTGCCCAGTGCGGTGGCGGCTCAATCCTACGACCAGACGATAGACACGGATCAGAGCTCGACGGTGTTTCTGTCCAAACCGGGCACCACCGCGTTGATTGATACGGGCGTCAAGATCGCGCCGGCTTCAGGAGATGGGGTGGTAGTCAGATTTGGTGACTACTGGGAGATCACCAACCGCGGAACGATTCAGCCGGCAAGAGGCAATGGGATCTTTTTAGGAGGGAAGGATAACCGTGTTACCAACCTGCATGTCATCAGCGGTGGCAATCACGGTATTCAGGCGCCTAACGGCGGGACGGTGATCAACGGGCCTGTAGCGTCCATCTTTGGATATACGGGCCTTGCGGGTTCAGGGTCCCTGGCGCTGAACAACGCGGGCACGATCGAGGGCATCTACAACGGTGTCAATTTCTCAATATATGGTGACGAAATCTTCGCAAATATCGTCAACAGCGGCGCCATATTGGGCACGGGCGCAGGCATCTATCTGATCGGGGGCGGAGGCAATATTCGGAACCTGAATGGCGGGCGAATTTTCGCCGCGGGACCTGCAGGCGATGGCATATCAATGCTGGCTGGCGGCAACTCCATCACAAACGATGCGGGCGGAACCATTGAGGGTTCCCGCGTCGGTATTTCGGGTACCGATCTCAATACTCGAGTCAGCGTCATCAATTCTGGCGCTGTCGTTGGCGGCACAGGCGCCGGGGTCAGGTCCTTTGGCGGAGGACCCATTTCAAACCTTGCCGGCGGGAGCATTACGGGTTCCGGCGGAGTGGCCTATGTGCGCAGTTTGTATAGCGTGACCGATGTGCTTATCAACGGTGGCAATATTGCCGGCACCTACGATCGCTTTGTCGCGGGCAGTGGTTGGGACGCGGGCAACGGCACGGGCGTGTACGTCGGCGGCGCAAGCCAGCCAGGCGCAATCGTAAAAAACCTGGCAGGCGGTGTTGTCCAAGGCAGCGTGTACGGTATCTACAGCGGCGCTGCACGGTTTGCCGTCGATGCCGGCCCGGTCACCGTGAGCAACATGGGCACCATCCAGGGACACACGGGCATTTCGTTAAACGGCGCCAATGGCACGGTGATCAACCACGGCATCATCACGGGCAGCGGCGGCGCCGCTATCGAGTTCGATCAGAACGCGCCATACGCCAATTCATTGACGCTTGCCACCGGTTCGGTGCTTAACGGCAATGTGCAGGGCGGCGCCGGCACCAACGATCTGATCCTGCTGGGTATCAACAGCGAAGACCTCTCCAGGTTTCTCCAGATGCAGACCCTGTCGATGCAGGGCGAGGACTGGACTCTGACCGGCGATGGCGGCTTTGCGGCTCGCGCAACGGTTACCCGGGGCACGCTGCGAATCGATGGCAAATTGACGACGCCAATCACTACTGTTCAGCCGGGCGCGGAGCTGGCAGGCAGTGGCACGATCGCCGGCGATGTCGTGAACGCTGGCACGCTGGCTCCGGGCGGCTCAGGCAATCCGATCGGTACGCTGACGATCACCGGCGACCTTACGTTGGCCCAAGGTGCCGTCCTGGAGTATCAACTGGGCCAAGCCGAGAGGGCAGGTGGCGCATTGAATGATCTGATCAATGTCGGCGGCAACCTGACGCTGGACGGCACGCTGAATGTGTCGGTCGCGCCGGGCGGCACATACGGACCCGGCCTGTACCGGCTGCTCAATTACGACGGGGCTTTGACCAACAATGGTCTGGAGCTGGGCCGCATGCCTGAGGGCAGCGACAATACCTTGCTGACGACAATTCCAGGCCAGGTCAACCTGGTCAATCGCGCAGGGCTGCGTCTGACGTTTTGGGACGGCGACAGCGGTCCGAAGCACAACGGCGCGGTCGATGGCGGTGATGGGCGTTGGCACGGCGCGGCGAGTAATGACAATTGGACGAGCGTCAGCGGTGCCGTAAACGCTGCTTACGACAACGGCAGTTTTGCGACCTTTGCGGGCGTCCCGGGTGTCGTTGAGGTAGACAACAGCGGCGGCGGCATCGTGTCCTCGGGCATGCAGTTCGCCACTGACGGCTATCGGGTGCAAGGCGATCCGATCAGTTTGTCCTTGAGCAACAACATACTTCGAGTGGGTGATGGCTCGGCCGCTGGCGCACAGTTCCGCGCCACAATTGCCGCCCCGCTGGATGGGGCAGGCGGTATCGAAAAATCCGACCTGGGGACGCTGGTGCTGGAAGGCGCCAACGCCTACACCGGCAGCACGATCATTGCGGGCGGCGTCTTGCAAGCCGGGGCGGCGGACGTTTTTGCACAGAGCCACGATGTGGCCATCCACCGCGAGGGCACCTTGGACCTCAACGGTCATGACCAGACCGCCCGGCAATTGTCTGGCAGCGGATTGGTCCTTCTTGACGGCGCCACCCTGACCGCTGACAACGCGAGCTCTGCCCATAGCAGTGATTTCCAGGGTGTTTTCAGAGGCGCGGGGAGCTTGGTCAAGACTGGCGCCGGCATGCTGACGCTGGCGGGCAGCGAATCGCAAGTGGGGGCTGTCAATGTGCAGCAAGGCACGTTGCGGTTCGAGCATGGCGGGGCGTTTTCGATCACGGGCAATTACGTCACGCGGGCGGGCGCCAACACGGTGATCGGCGAAAAAGCGACCACGCTTTCGGTCGGAGGCAGCTTTGTCCAAGACAGCGGCGCCAGCCTGACCGTCACGCTTGGCGCATCCCCTGAAATTACCGCGCAGACTGCAACTCTGGATGGTCACCTTACCGTGACGGGGTTTGACGCCGGCAACCAGCCTGCGCGCGCAAGCGGCGTCCTGGGCCAGACCTACACGATGCTTAGCACTAGCGGCGGGATCAGCGGCGACTTCACCAGCAATTCCCTGCCTGACCTGGGTCCGGATTACTTGCCCGCCACGGGCGCCATTTCCGCTGACGGCAAGGACTACAACCTGGGCTTTCGTCTGGCCTGGACCGAGGGCGGGCAAGCCCTGGGCACAGGCACCTTCACCCTGGCAAAGAACACGGCGTTTGATGTGGACCTTGAACTGGGCGATCAGTCGGGCCCGTTCGCCAGCGATTGGGACGGCAGGAGTCTGGTTAAGGGAGGAGACGGCCTGCTGGTGCTTTCCAGTTCAGAGAACACCTATAGCGGCAGCACGTCCGTCAACGGCGGCACGCTCCAGGCAGGCACGGACAACGTCATTGCGCGCAGCAGCGATGTGATGATCAATTCAGGCGGAACATTCGATCTCAATGGCCATGACCAAACCGTCAACCGGCTTGCGGGCGCTGGCGAGATCGCTCTGGGTGACGCCCGGCTGACGGCCCGCAATGCCGCAGCCGAAGACAACTCGACGTTCAGCGGCCGCATCACCGGCCCCGGCAGCCTGACCAAGACAGGCGCGGGGACGCTGACGTTAAGCGGAGACACGGCATACCGTGGCGAAACTCATGTGCAAGGCGGTCAACTGGTGTTGGACGGCGTGCAAGGTGGCGCGCGCCTGCAAAGCGGCGTCACCGGCCAGCCCGGCAGCGAACTTGCGCTGAGAAATGGCGCGGTGCTGACCGGCACCGTCAATGTGCTGGATGTCAGCGTGGATGCGGCCAGCGCCTGGAACATGACGTCGAACCCGGCGGTCCGGCAGCTGCGCAACGCTGGCGCAATCGGGTTTGCGCAGCCGCCGTCGCCGATCTCTGCGGTCCGCACGTTGACCGTCAACGATCTGACCGGACAGGGCGGCATCATTAGTCTGTATGCGGGAATGGGCAAGGACGGCATGTCGGCTGATCATGTCGTGATTGATGGCGGCCAGGCAAGCGGGGTGTCGCGGTTGCAGATTCAGAACGCGGGTGGTCTGGGCGACCGGACCACAGGCGGCGGTATTCCGGTGGTTGTCACGGCCAACGGCGGCACAACCACCGCCGCGGCCTTTGAGCTGAGCGCTCCGGTCGTGGCCGGCCCCTATCGCTACAGCCTGCTGCGCGGCAGCAGCGAAGCGCCGGAAGACTGGTTCCTGGTCACGGGCGCAAGCGGCGGGGCAATCGACTATCGCGCCGAAACCTCCTTGTACAGCGCGCTGCCCACGCAGGCCTTGCGGTACGGCGATGCGGTAATGGGCAGCTTCCATGAGCGCCGTGGCGCCGGCGCTGACCTGGGGCTGGGCCAAGCCCGGCACGTATGGACGCGGGTCATGGGCCAGAATGACCGCAATCGCGGCGCCAGCAATGGCGTGCTGGGCCGCCGGGTGCGCGACGAAGCCAACATTGCCGCCTGGCAATTGGGCGGCGACCTCTATCTGGCGCCATCCGAAACGATGCAGACCCGGGTGGGTATGTACGGCGCAATAGGCCAAAGCCGCGGCACAGCCGATCACGTTGATGCTTGGGGGGGGCGCTCACGCGCCGGTACCAATAACTTCACCGGCTACAGCCTGGGGCTGTACCGGACCTGGCTGAACGGCCAGGGGAGCTACGTGGATGCGGTGGTCCAAGGCACCTACTACAACGTGAAGAGCCGTTCGGATACGGGCATGGCGTTGTCCACCAGCGGCTACGGGGCCTCGGCCTCGCTTGAGGCCGGGCGCCGCTACACGCTCGCGCCCGGCGTGCATCTGCAACCGCAGGCCCAAGTGACATACCAACATGTGAACCTGCGCAGCGCCTCGGATGCCGCCAGCCGCGTGAAATTCCCCAGCGTCGATACCGCAACACTGCGCGTGGGCGCACGCCTGTCCAAAGACCTGCAAGGCGGGGGGCGGGAGCCCGGTACGGCATGGAGCGGCATAGATGTGCTATATCGGGCGGGCAGCCGCACGCGAACGCGTTTCAGCACCTTGACCCAGGGCGACGAACAACTGAGCAATGATCTGCAAGGAACGTCCGTGCGCCTGCAAGCCGGAGTAGAAGGCCAGATACGTAGGAACGTGTCGCTCAATGCGCGTGTGGGCGTGGAGCGCGGGCTAAACGGTCCGGGCGTGACCAGCCTGAATGGGCAGGTCACGCTGCAGATCGCATTTTGAGCCGGTCCATTGCAAGACGGCGCCAGACATTGCCAGGCTCACTTGTAATAGATCTCCAACGTGGTTGCGGCGCTGAAATCACCTAGCTCGGCGGTATTGCTCATCCACACCAGTTGCGCCGTGAATGGCACAACGGTTGAATGAGCGCCAGGCGCTTTTACCAGTTCGAAGATGGAATTGAAGCCGGTTGGGATTTTGTTTGGTCCCCGGAATAATTTGATGCCGACGGATTTGTTGTTGGGAGGGACCAGGACCGTTGACTGAAAAACGGTGCCGGCCGTCGGTTTGAATGTAGCGTCAAGGCCATAGCCAGCACCGCAGGTGCGCGTAGCGGTAACCGTCAACGGCAGCTCTTTGATCGGTTTGTCGGGCTTCATGGCTGCGGCAGGGATTTGTCCAAAGTTCAGAACTCTGGGATTGATATTGATGGTTGAAGAGCAGCCTACGTGGCGTATCTTCAGTCCGGTCAAATACAGCCTGAGGTTCTTGTCATATATCGGATTCAGCCAATTTTCGCCATCGATCTGGGCGATAAAGTACTCGGGGGGGAAGGTGATTGGTCCACCTGGTTCCGTGCTTGGCGGGCTTTTTTTGGATAGAAATAAATTAAATCGGAGGGTGACGCGCCGCTGTTTATCTTTGCAACCCATAGGATCGTTGCAACCTGCAAAATCAGGAACGTCCAGCTTCACTTTGCACTCGTTCATCTGTGAGCAGCGCGTGTCTTTTCCGTTGATGCTTATTCCCAATTCGATATGCGGCCCAAGGAGCGGTCCGGTCGGATCGAAGGGGGTGAGGTAGAGATACACCGTTTCACGTTCCGCGACTTCAGATTGCCAGCACGAAAATGAGACGGCGAACTCGTCCGACCTCCATATCATCGATCCGTAGGGAAGATCGCTAGGTACGGCGACGGTTTGATTGACTTGCAGGTGATGCTCGAAGATGTCTCCGGCTTTCAGGCACGTTATTGCAAAGCTCCGTCCAGAAAACAGCAGCAGCATCGCCAGAATAATAAGGTTTGCAAACTTGTTCATTACGATTTCTTGAAAGGTCAGCTCTGACTACCTGGCTGC
Organism: Achromobacter seleniivolatilans; assembly: GCF_030864005.1. Taxonomy (NCBI): domain Bacteria; kingdom Pseudomonadati; phylum Pseudomonadota; class Betaproteobacteria; order Burkholderiales; family Alcaligenaceae; genus Achromobacter; species Achromobacter seleniivolatilans. The sequence continues at coordinate 3,745,360 of NZ_CP132976.1, read as the reverse complement.
TTGGTTGATGAACGCCACCGCACGCGGATAGGCATGGCGCCGCTTGCCTACTCGCAAGCTACGGAAAGTCTGTCGTAGTAGCGGTCCGGCAATCGTTCTGGCAGGCTGTAATTCACCTGGCACAAGCCTTCTTGCCACCGCACGCTCAACTTGCCTGCATCCTGAGCCAGCAGCAGCAATGCTTGGCCGCTCTGATCGATCAAACCGACCTGCCGGGCGGCTTCATCTTCCACGGCAGCGCCGATGGGCAGCTTTCCGCCCGGCCAATGAAATCGCATTTGCACCCGCCGTCCTGACGTGCCTTTAAACGTTGCCGCGACTATCGCTCCACGCCTGGGCACAACCGTTTGAGTAATGGAGTCAAGCTCGGTGTCGGCGCCCATGCCGCTGACGTTCAATGCGATGGTGTTCATACGGTAAGGCTGCGCATTGGGATAGACGACATACGAGTTATATCCAACGGTGGGCAACCCCTCGCCGACACTGACGTCTTTCACGCCATCGACATGCACAAGCGCAAAGCTGTCGCCAACCTCTCGGGTCAGGTTGACGCCTCCGGCGTGTGCAACGATGGCGCCGGCCGCGCTCACGTTGTACGAATGGAAGTCGCGTCCGGTGCTAAATGATCCGCCCACTCGGGCCAACGGCAGCGCACTGCTCAGTCCGATCGAACCTGAGTTGTCGCCGTTTTCTCCGCGGCTGGCTTGCAGTGAGTAGTTGGTATGCTCCATCCCGGGCACATATCCGCTCAAGCCCGTGGTGCTGGCCGTTCCGCGGCTGCTTCTGGCGCCATTCATATACAGCGTTGGCGCGTAGCGATCACGGCCCAGCGGTATGGATAACGACAGCATGACGCGATTTTGGCTTTCGGATTTGCCATTCGTGTTGCGTACCTTAGATTGCTGAAAGTTGATGTTGTACGCAACGCGGCCCCAGTTGTTGCCATAACCTGCGCTGATGCTGGTGGAGTTCTGCGAGTTCCAGTAGTTCTCATGCGTGGAGTTAAGAAACACGCTGCCATACCGGGCATCCTTGCCCAAGGTTTGGTTGATCGTAAGGTCCAGGCGCGACCGCGAACGGTGGTCGCTCTGTTGCAGATTCCACCCGTCTTTTCGCGCTTGCACGTCATGGATGTGGTTCTCGAAGGTGCGAAACTTTTCTGTCGAATAGCGGTAGGCGGCCAGCGTGAATGTCGTGCTGGTTGCTGATAGCGTTTTAGAGTAAAGCGCACGCAGGCTCTGGCCCTTCAGCGTTTTCTTGGCCGCCTTGCTACGTGAATGCGTCAGGTCAAATGACAGCGCACCGATCGGGGTGTTGCCCCCGAAGCCCATGTTGATTGCCTGGTAACCGCTGGACGCCTGAACGCCGCCCACCAAGGACAGGTTTTCCGTCAAGCCATACACGCCCGAGACCGCGCCGAAAGTCGGCGTTGGCTGTTCGCTCGCCGTCGACTTGTACTGCCCGAGATCGGCGCTATACCGCAGCCGGCCGCGCTGTACCATCAACGGCAAGATGGAAAATGCCTGCCGAAAAATCTGCCGTCTGCCATCGGCTTCAATAACCGTGACGTCCATGTCGCCATTCGAGCCGTTCGGATAAATATCCGATATGGCGAACGGGCCAGGGGGCACGCTTACGGTAGTCAGCAGATAACCGTTCTGTCTGACCTCAACAGTGGCGTTGGTATCCGCCACGCCGCGGATGACAGGCGCAAAACCGCGTTCACTATCAGCCAGCATGGCTTCGTCAGAAGCCAGTTGGATACCGCGGAATCGCAGGCTGTTGAAGACGTCGGAGCCGCTATACAACTCCCCGGCCGAGAACTGGCTTTTCAAGCGCGTCACGTCATGCTGGGCAAACGTGCGATTGCTCATGAACTTTGTACTCGCGCCGTTTGACTGGGTCAGGTTCGATTCGTTGCGCAGCCGCCATCCGCCCAGATTCAGTCCATTTATCAGTCCCAGATATGAAGAACGGCTGGTCCTCCCGAGTGACGATGAAGCGAAGCTGTTCGCTCGATAATTGACAAAGCCCGCATTGACGCCGTGGTCCCACAGGCTCTCGTCAACAAAACCTCGGCGCCCGCGTTCCAAGAGCGCTTGCGGTATGTCGAAATGCATTTGCATCTGCGCAGCATCATAGAAAACGCGGGCATGTTCATCGAGCAGGTTCAGGTCAAAGCAAGGCCCAGCGCCTTGCTTTTCCATGGCATCCGTATAGGTCTTGACAATACCCAGACGAAGAATGAGGTCAGACGTAAGGCATGGTTTGGGCATGGAGCCGTCGGCCTTGATCAGTTGAACATCCTGCTTCCCAATGGCATCCCTGTTGATGAGAATGTCGAAGGGATAGGTGCCCGGAGGCAGGCCCCCTCCCGTATCCGAAAGCAGATTGCTCAATTCCACACTGGTGCCGCCGCGAAGCAGGCTGGCGTCGAACATTTGGGAAAATGAGTCCGCATCGGTTGCAAGCTGTTTGGCCGCACGGGCGTCAGCCATCAGCATGATCAGCACGCAACTGACATGCAGAATCAACCCTCGTAGACCAGAGATGGTACGAACCATGAAAACACCACAATGATGGCTAGAGCTTGCAGGCCCGGGGCGCTTTTCGTTCCCTCAACGAGGGAGGACTTTGCCTTGAGCAGGCTTGTCGCTGGATAGTTCGACGCGGTACTGCTCATGCGCCCCGAAGTCGTTTACCGAAGTAAATGAGATCGTGCTTTTTGCAGTCAGGCCGGATGCGGCGTCGCCTTTGGGCGCGACCGTTTGGGTTTGGCCGGGACCGAGTACAAACGAATCCGAGAGGGATTTTCCTTGGCTAGTGAGAGAAGCAATCGTCACGTGGAAAGCCGTTGGATTTGAGATGTGAAGCTGGCCGTTGGAGTAGCTCCAGGCAATATTCCGGGCGGCATCAAGTGCCTTGCCTGGAAGACCTGAAGGCCGGTAGAACACCTTGATGCGGTGTCGGACCGCAAGCTGCAAGATGCCGCTTTGCTGTGCCTTTTGAGGAATCTCTTGCACGTTTAACCAAAGCATCAACTCTTTGTTGGACGGGGCGCCCACGCCTTCGTACAAGATACGCACCCGTTGCTCACTGGCCGCCATGACCCGAACCAGCTGTGGTGTCAATGTGAAGTGCTTTGCGGCTTCTTCTTCATCGTGCGCCTCCAGCCAGGACTGAACGAGTATGTCGGCACCCATGTTCTGCACGCCGAAGGAAGCTTCATTTTTGCCGTCTTCGATGATCACGCGGGTGGTTTTCAGTGCAATGCTAGCGAGGGCGGATTGTGCCCCTAAGGACAGCATCGTTGCCACGCACCACAATACGATGCGAACCATAGTTTCCTAGCCTTAAAACGGTAGGCGGGCCGCGTGGCCCGCCTAGGGAAATAAAATCTGCTTGACTTAATCAGTTGTCAAAATGAAAGGCAGCGTTGCGTTAGCGATACCAGCGGTTGGATCGCCCGCGCCCTTTACATACGCTGCCCGGAAGCTGAGTTCGAAAGTGCCGCCGCCAGCCCCTACGCTTTGGGCGGCCGTCAGGAGCTTGCCGGTAGCCAAGTCGTAAGCGGTTAAGGAACCCATGGGGTAGACAGCAATGCCAACGTTTTGCGCGTAGCCGCCGCTAGGGTTGCCATTGTTGACACGCAGTACCTTATTGCTGTCGGTCAGTTGACTTCCGGGTGCTTGGAACTGCAGGTTCACCTCGGTCGCGTCCTTGTTCTCGCAGTGCACGGTGAACGTGGCACCCTCCGATGCGGAGCCCGAAAAAATAGGCGCGGCAGTCGTGCTGGTTTTTACGGTGCTTACAGTCACCGTTCCCATGTCGATCTTCACGGTGGTTGCATCGCCGGTCGGGCTGCTGACGTAACACGTTTGTGCAATGACGGTGCCTGTGAATTCGACGTTGCCGGCGCCTATGGTTGCCGCATTGGCGTTCGCCGCAGCCAAGGCCAATGTCAAGCCTGCGATTGCGGATATACGATGGGTCATGATGATTCTCACTAGTTGATTTAATACCGTAGAGCTCCGCCGCGTGCGTCTGTATTGGACGGCCGCATTATGAATAGTGGTTAGCGCAATAGCAGAGTTGGCGGACGGCACCGGAGCGGTGTGTATTCAAGCTGTTGATCAAGCGAAACAGCGTCAGGTCCGGCTGAGTGAAGATATCGGGTAGCCAATTCAATCAACATCAAATTTTTCTTATTTCTTGTCGATGCGCGTGCAGATAGAGTGTCTGACTACGTTGTTTTTCAACGATATTCCCGATTTCGCGAACGCCATGATGCCGATGGCATCACTTTGAACCACCCAATGATCACGATGTTTTTTCACTTGCCCGGTACGCGCGCCCCGGCCTGGTCTCACGCTGTGCGCTTTGCCAGGATTGCCTTTCGCACCGCTGGCCAGTTCTGCGCGTTTGCGGGACTTCGGGCGCTGCTGTTGCTGCTGGGAGCCGCAGGGCTGCCTCAACCTGCTTTCGCGCATCTGGATTTTGAAGGGATGAATCGATTCATCTTTCCTTCTGACGTGCAGCGGTTACCGGTGTTCATTACGAACCGCGGGCAAGATCCGACGCTACTGCAATCGACATTGGTGTGGGGGGATGGGCAGACGGCAGATCTGCCGCTTGCGTTGTCAAAGCCCCTGCAGGTTGTGCGGCCTGGGCAGAAGGGAGATATGGAAATCTTTTACGAAGGGCGGGGATTTCCTGACGACCGGGAAAGCTATTTGATGCTGAGTGTTCTGGACGTGCCCAAGCGGCCCCAGGAGGCCAATCTTGTGCAAATTGCCATTCAACATCACTTCAAGCTTTTTTTTCGGCCAGCGCTCAATATGACCACTGGCGAAGCGATCGCCAAGCTGACCTGGACTTTGCCGTCACAGGATTCCGCCGCGCTGTTGATCTCGAATCCGTCGCCTTACTACATCACGTTGAGTGACATAGCGCTGACTGATCAAGCGGGTCAGGCGTGCGGGACCATGATCGACCATGTCATGGTGGCGCCGTTTTCAGAGGCAGCCGTCACGGCTGCGGACTGTGGCAAGAAGATGAGTGGGGCGAGCTATCAGTACGTGAGTGATGACGGAACCCCGCGGGCCTATCGGGTCCGCCTGGAATTCGGCACAGCGAGCCCGGGAAGCCCCGCGATTTGAGATGCCGGGGGCAGGGGGTGGCCATGGTGCGGCAAGATGACTTTGCAAGAAGTCCGATTGGCCCAAACGAGCCGATTGGCCCAAACGAGCATCTGCGCTGGCGCTGAAATGAAAAAAGGGCCTAAAGGCCCTTGATTCAACGATGTGCAGCACCCAATAGTGCTCCACATCAAAATTTGGAGCGGGAGACGAGTCTCGAACTCGCGACCTCAACCTTGGCAAGGTTGCGCTCTACCAACTGAGCTACTCCCGCATTTCGTTGCGAATCCAGCGCCTGGATCTGACTGATCTTGGCTTGGATTTTTGCAAGCGAGGCAGAAGTATACCCAATTTTTAGAAAAATGCACGCGGGAGCTTGAAGACCCCTGCTTTTTGCCACGTTGATGCTCAAGACGCCAGCCCTCGTGAGGGCTGGTCCACGCTTGCCGGATGGGTCGTTCGCGTCTGCTCCGGCCGCCTGCGCCAGCCCATGCGCGCCAGGGTGCCATCGCGGACGACGAGGTGATGCCAGAGCGCGGCGGCCACATGCAAGGCCAGCAGACCATACAGCAGCCAACCCAGCACATCGTGGGCAAGCACCGACGCTGCGACAGTGCCGGAGTTCTCGCTTACCAGGCGCGGAAACTCTAGCGTCGTGAACGGCACCGGCACCGCGAGACCCTTGGCGTTAACGATGATCCATCCGATCAGGCATTCCGCCAGGACGAAACCATAGATTGCCAGGTGTACGGCGTGAGCACAGGTGTCTTGCACGCAGCGTGTGGCGCCTGGGGCGCGGCGCTGCGCTATCCGTACACCCGCACGGATCAGGGTGACCGCCAGTAACGCCATGCCGCAAGCAATGTGCGCAATCATCACCGCACGCATGCTCAGGGCGGTATAGGCCGTGATCAGATGGCGCAATTCGCCCGCCAGTATCAGGGCGATCATCAGGCTGGCGCTCAGCCAGTGCAGCGCGATCTGGCTGCGGGTATAGGCCGGGCTGGCCGGGGCGGCGGAGGCTGGATTCATGGGATTCCTTCTAGCGTGGCTTGGCCGCGCCGATAGGGCGTGACGCAAAGACAAAGAGGCGAGATTCAATCGCCGTGCACCGTCTCTCGCCAGCTTCCTCAACACATCTTTAAAACGTGTCCCGGCGCTGTTGATGATCTCTTTAGAAAGATTGAGGAGGCCCGGAGCGCGTGAAAGCATGCAGCCCTGCGTAGAGTCTTTCTGCGTTTGAAGGGCGCGGCGCAGCCTGCCCTGAAGTCCCGCTGTGGCACACGGTGCAGGTCTCTCTACACGCTTGACAACGGATTGCCGCAGGCCGGTGATCCCACCTACCGAAAACCGAAATCATGAAGACTCTTACCTTCCAACGCCGTCCTGGCTTGCAGCGGGGGTTCACCCTGCTGGAATTGCTGGTCGTTCTGCTGATCATTGCCTTGCTGGCGGGTTATGTCGGCCCCAAGCTGTTCTCCCAAGTTGACCGCGCCAAGGTGAAGGCGACGCAGGCGCAGATGAAAACGCTGGGCGACGCATTGACGCAATACAGGCTGGATGTGGGCAGCTACCCCAGCACTGAGCAGGGCTTGCAGGCCTTGGTCAAGCAGCCGCAAGGCGTGAGCAATTGGTACGGTCCTTACCTGGCCAAGGACGTGCCCGCCGACGCATGGGGACGCCCCTATCTGCTGAATGTGCCTGGCCGCAGCGCCGAAGCCGAAGTGGTGTCTTTTGGTGAAGAAGGCCGTGCGGGAGGCAGCGGTGAGCTGGTCTACGGCCTGTAAGGCCGTGCTGGCGGCCTGGGCCTGCCTGGCTTGCGCCGCTGCCCATGGCAACTGCTGGCGAGAAGCCGGCGGCCGCCATGGCGTTGATCCGTTGCTGCTTTATTCGATTGCCAAGGTCGAGTCATCACTGAATCCCAAAGCGGTCAATCACAACCGCAACGGCACCCAGGACATCGGCCTCATGCAGATCAACAGCATTCACCTGCCAGGGCTGGCGCAGCGCGGCATCACGCGGCAACAGTTGCTGGACGACCCTTGTTTATCGATTGAGGCGGGCGCAGAGATCCTGGCGGGTTTCATCAAACGCTTTGGCTATACGTGGCGCGCCGTGGGCGCCTATAACGCGGGCGGCGCGGACAATCGCGAAGACCTGCGCAAGCGATATGTCGGCCGAGTTTGGCAGCACTACCTGAAGTTGGCGCAGGTGCGTGAAGCGACGCGCCGCCAGGCGCAGTTGGTCCGGCAGTGACATGAACGCGTATCGGGTGAGTGTGCTCAGCCAGGGCGAGCTGCGGGTGCAGACGGTGCGTGCATCCAGCGAAAGTGCGGCGCGCGCGCAGATCGGCGATGCGCAGGGGATGGTGCTGGATGTGAAGCCGCTGGCGGAAAGCCGCCAGTTGAAAGCGGCGGGCAAGCGCGGGTTCTCGCTGGGCCTGCTATTGCAGGAACTATCCACGCTGCTGGAGGCCGGATTGGCCTTGATCGAAGCGCTTGAGGCATTGAGTGAGAAGGCGGGTCAGGGCAACAAAGCCCTTCAGTCGGCATTGGCGGGACTGTTGCGCGCGCTCTATCAAGGCCAGCCCTTGTCCAAGGCGATGCAGGCGCAGCCTGCGGTATTCCCCGCGCTGCTGGTGGCCACCGTTGCCTCGGCAGAAGGCAGTGGGCAATTGCCGGCAGTCCTCAAGCGCTATCAGTACTACGAGCTGCGCATCGAGAGCATTCGCAAGAAGGTAGTGGGCGCGCTGGTATACCCGCTGGTCGTCATTGCCGTGGGGTTTGCCATCCTGCTTTTCATGCTGTTTTTTGTGGTGCCGCGTTTTGCCGTGGTGTTCGAAAGCATGCGCGAATTGCCGGCTACCGCCGAGGCGATGTTGTGGTGGGCGCGGCTGGTGCAGTCGGACGGTGATCTATTGGGTGCGGGCATCGGCGCTGTGTTCGTTCTGGTGGCTTTGCTGTTGCGTACGCGGCAGGCAAAAAGCGCGTTGATGCGGCTGTTCTGGCGGCTGCCGAAATTGCGGGATGTGGGCAACCTGTTCGTGCTCGCCCGCTTCTATCGCACGGTTGGCTTGCTGATTGAAGGCGGGACGCCCGCTTTGCAGGCGTTGGAGCTGTCCGAGCGCATCTTGCCGCCAGCTTATGCAAGGCGGCTGGATCTGGCGCTGCAGGAGTTGCGCGCGGGACGCTCGGTGGCGGAGACGCTGGCGCGCCATGGTCTGACCACGGCGGTCGCCGAGCGCTTGCTGCGGGTGGGCGAACAGAGCGGAGACCTTGGCGGCATGTGTGAACGCATCGCGATGTTTCATGACGGCACGCTGGATCACGCGATCGAGGTCTTCGGAAAGGTATTCGAGCCTTTGCTGATGCTGGTGGTAGGCGGCCTGGTAGGCGCCATCGTGATCTTGCTTTACATGCCCATCTTTGAAATGGCTGGCAGCCTGGGGTAAGCGCAATGCGCGCAAACATCATTCATCAAGAGGATTCAGCGGTGGAAAACATGACGGTCGCGGGCGAGGCCTGGTGGCAGTGGCGCGAGCAGGCGACCGAGCAAAGCCTGTCGCTGGCCGACTATTTGAACGAAAGCCTGACGCGCCAGCCGCAGCTGTTGCCCGTGTTGTCGCAGGCGATGGGTATGACGGCCTTGGACGGGGATCAGGTCCGCCGCGCCGTCCCGCGCTTTGACGCGTTGCCGCTGACCGAGGCCATGAATTGCCGCGCGGCGCCCCTGGATGTGGACGGCGAGTTGTTGCTGGCCATGTCTGACCCGTTCTCGCGCACCGCGCGCCTGAAGTTGCAGGCAATGCTGGCAGGCCGCCGGGTGCGTTTTGCCCTGTGCCCGGCGGGCGTGGTGGATGAATGGTTGAAACAGGCCGAGGCCAATGAGCGCGTGCTGGACGGCGTGGCCGTGGACATGGCGGACGACACCTTGGCCAAGGCGGTCGAGTCGATTTCGCTGGCCTCGCTGGCCAAGGACGAAAGCCCCGTCATCCGGCTGGTCAACATGACGCTCTATGACGGTCTTCAAAGCCGCGCCAGCGACATACACCTGGAGTCCGACGAGAAAGGCCTGTTGATCCGCTACCGCATCGACGGGGTGATGTTGCGCATCCGGCAAGTGCCGGGACAGGTGACTGCCAACCAGGTGATGTCGCGCTTGAAAGTGCTGTCCAGCCTGGACATAGCCGAAAAGCGCGTGCCGCAGGACGGCCGGTTCAAGGTGGTGCTTCAGGGCAGGGAGGTCGATTTTCGCGTGTCGATCATGCCGGGAAACTACGGCGAGAACGCGGTGCTGCGCTTACTGGACCGGTCGCAGCGCGGCGGCACGCTCAGTCTGGATACGCTGGGATTTCCCGCCGACACCGCACGCCGCATACGCGCGCTGACGCAATTGCCGTATGGGCTGACGCTGATCACGGGTCCGACAGGCAGCGGCAAGTCCACCACGCTGTACGGCGCCTTGGCCGAATTGAATACTGGCGAAGAAAAACTGATCACCATCGAGGACCCGGTGGAGTATGAAATGGCCGGCATCCTGCAGATTCCGGTCAACGACAAGAAAGGGCTGACCTTCGCGCGGGGCCTGCGGTCGATCCTGCGCCATGACCCCGACACGATACTGGTGGGCGAAATCCGAGACGCTGAAACCGCCGCCATCGCGGTGCAGTCGGCGTTGACGGGGCACCGCGTGTTGTCGTCGGTGCATGCCAACGACGCGTTCAGCGTGATTGACCGTTTTCTGTACATGAGCGTCGAAGCCGCCACTTTTCTTGAGTCGCTCAACGGCGTGGTGTCGCAGCGGCTGGTTCGGCGCCTGTGCCCGCATTGCTCGCCTGCGCGGGATCGCGTGACGCAGGCTGGACCCGGATGCGAGGCCTGCCGCCACACCGGTTTTCTGGGCCGCATCGCGCTGGCGGAAGTGTTGCGCCTGGACAGCCGCATGAAGACGGCCCTGCTGGACAGGTCGCCCGAGCGCCGCCAGGAGGCGCTGGCGCATTGCGCCGACTATCAATCCCTGCGCGATGCCGCGCACGACGCCGTGGGTAGCGGCTTGACCACACATCAGGAGGTCTGCCGTGCAGTCGCTATGGAATGAGCAAGCGGTATTGATCGACGCGGATAACGTGACATTGCTGTCGCCTGAACGCGCGGCTGCCGCACGCCTGTCGTGCCGGCATGAGGGGAACCCTGCTGCAGCGGTGACGGCCCTGCTGGGAACCCTTAGCCTGCGCAGGCCGCAGTGGCGCAACCGTCTGCACGTCTGGCTGGGTTATCCGTGGGCGCATGCGCAGTTCTTGCCGTGGCAGGCGAACCTGCCCGTAGGCGCCGACCATTGGCGCGCCTATGCGCAGGCCCTGTTGCGCGAACGTGGCATCACCGCGGAACTTCGGATGCGTCTGAGTCCCGCGCGCCACGGCCGCGCCAGGCTGGCGTTTGCCGCCGACGCTACGCTGCTGGACACGCTGGAGCGCCAATTGCGCGAACAAGGATGGCGTCTGGGCGCATGCCGCGATCTGTTGTCCGCCACCCTGCTGCGCTATGGCCGGCGCGTGCGTGGTCCGGCTGGCGGGCTGGTGTTGGCCGAGCCTACGGCAATGACCTGCCTGTGGCATTCCGCACAGGGCTGGGATGACCTGGTAACGCTGGAAACTCCGCCGTGTCAATCGGCCGACGCGGCAATAGCCGCCGCCGAGGCGCTCTGCGGCAGACCTGCAACGCTCGCCTATGGCTGGGCTTCGGCGTGCAGCCAGCAACAGTTACCGCCGCCGCCGCAAGCGCAGTGGCTGGGTTTTCCACATCCGATGTTGGCGGTCAGATCGTGCGCCGTTTGAATTTCCACACACCGGATTTCGCCAAGCGCCAGGGGGTAAGCGTGTGGGCCATGCTCGCCGTCGGCCTGCTGCTCGCCGCCTGCCTGTTGAGCGCCTGGCGGCAATGGGGGCTGCTGGACTTGAGGGCGCAGGTGAATGCGTTGGAGGATCGTCTGGCCGAACAGCGCATGATGCAGGAGCGCGCATTGCGGCGCGTGCAGGCGCAATCGCCCGAAGAACGCAAGGTGCAAGCGCTGGTATTGGCGCAGAACACACAGGACCGTTTGCGTCCGGAGCTGTTGCACGCTATTGAGCAGGCTTGGTCGCCCCGGCTTGCCATCATGAGTCTGAAGCTGGAAGGCGCGGGGCAGGCCGCGAATCTGGAGATGTTGACCGCCGATCTGAAAGAGGTCTTTGCGTTCGTGGCGCGGCTAAACATTGAAGATAGCGGCGTGCGCGCGATGGTGCTGAGGCACAGCATCAGATCGGGGGACCCCAACCTGGCCACGCTGGCCAATGTCAAGGTGGAGAAGCGATGACACGGCCCTGGATGGCGGCCCTGCGCCGCTTGCGCGCTGAGGACCAGGCGTCCTGGCGGACGCGCTTGCGTTGGCATGTTCAGCACTACGTGGAATTGCTGGGCCGTGGCGGCGTGTTGGCGCTGGCGGCGTCCCTGATCGTGTTGGTGCATTGCGCGCTTGCGCTATGGCCGGAAAAGGATGAGCTGCTGCGCCGGCGTGTGGAACTGATCGCCGAACTGCATGCTTGCAGCCCATCTTTGGGCTCACCGGGCGCCGACATGGACACGCTGCGGGCGCAAATGCGTGTGGACCCGGATCAGCGCAAGCTGGCGGTGATGGAGCAGTTGCAGCTTTCCGGCCTGTTGCTGGTCGACATCCAGTATCTGGGAGAGGAAGCCGTGCAGGGCCGATTGCGGCGCACGGCTGTGGATATTTCTGCCGTGGGGTCCTATCAGGATCTGACCGCGGCTTTGCGCGAACTGACGGAAGAACCCTTGTTGCGCCTGGAGGCATTGGCGCTGGACAGACAGCAGCCCGAGAACATGCTGGTCAACATCAAGATGCGGCTAAGCATGCTGGGAGTTGTGTGATGACGTTTCGCATCTTGATCTTTCTGGCGTCATGGGCGTTGGCCGCTACAGCCGCAGCGTCGTCCACTGAACCCCGCGTGGACCTGTTTCCGTCCCAAAGCTGGAATTCGCTGCGAATGATGCTCACGGCGCAAGACGGCGGGCTGCCGGCGCAACCGGATTCGGCAGACCTGCCGACCACGGTGGCGACAGAGACGAAGGCGGAAACCGCGTTGCCGTTGCCGTTTCAGGCGGTGGGCGTATGGGTCGAGGCGGGTCAGCGCGTGGCCGTGCTGGAACGCCAGGGCCAAACCTTTCTGCTGTGCCAGCGTTGCCGCATTGGGACCGCGTTGCGGCCCGGGGCTCCGCTGATGGACGGCTACCAATTCAAGGAGCTGGCGCCAAAGAGCGCTGTGCTGCTCGACCCCCAGGGTCGGAAACTGAACATCGATCTGGCGCTGCCAGCGCAGTAGGCGCGTGCCCTGGCGGGCGCGGCCGGCTGCCGATTCAATTAAGGATGGTGAATCATGTACTACAAACCTGCCATGTTGGCGGTGACTATGAGCCTGCTGCTGGGCGGCTGCGCGGCGCCCGATGCACTCAAGAGAGCCTTGGGCGGCAAGCCGCCGCCAACGGCCGCCGAGCGTCTGGACGCGAACAAGGCGCGCCAGGCGCTGGCGCCAGACGATATCGAGATTAATAAAAGCGTGGTCAACGACGGTGTGGCGGTGGCGCGGGAGGTCCTGCAACGCGTGCGCGTGAAGATGGATAGCGGCGAGGAACAGGCGGCGCTAGACGACTTGCAGGCCTTGTTGGCCATCCAGCCGGGAAACATGCGAGCCCAGCAGCTCAAGGCGCAGCTGGAACAGCGGGTGCACCTGAAGCACGAGCTTGCGCTGGCGGAGAGCCTTCAGGACGATCATCCGGCCGAGGCCTTGTACAAGGTCAACCGCATTCTGCAAGAGCAGCCGGGATTCACGCAGGCCGAAACGCTGCGCAGCGCCTTGCAGCGCCGTGCCGCGGGCCGGAGCGCGGCGCGGCCGCGTCTGGCGGACGCCATGCGCAAACCCGTCACGCTGAATTTCAAGTCACAACCCATCGTGCAGATTCTTGACGCGATTTCGCAAGCGGCGGGGGTGGATTTTGTGCTGGACCCCGAGGTGCAGACCACGCTGCCAGCCAGCATCATGGCGCGGCAGACCACAGCCGAAGACGCGATCAATGTGCTGTTGCGCACGCATCAGCTGGAAAAGAAAGTGCTGGATCAACACAGCCTGCTGATTTATCCGGCGCGCGCCGACAAGGAAAAGGAATATCGCGAACTGATGGTGCGCGTGTTTTATCTGAATCAAGCCAACGCCAGCACCGTGCTGGCTGCGCTGCGGCAGATCAGCGCGCCCAAGAATGTGCATCTGGACGAGCGGACCAACGCGGTGCTGGTGCGCGACACGCCGGAGGTGCTGGCCGTGGCCGAACGGGTGGTGACCGCGCTGGACATCGCCCAATCGGAAGTCACCATGGATGTGCAGGTGCTGGAAGTCAACGCCAGTGATGAACTGGAAGTGGGAGTGGACTATCCCAGCGATCTGCGGTTTTCGATCCTGCCGCAGGGCGAGAGCGGCCGGGTCACCGTGGGCGACCTTCTGAATCTCAATCAAGGAAAAATTGGCGTGGGCAGCCGCAACGATCTGTCGGCAGCTTTAAACCTGTTGCAAAAGCGTGGCAAGACCAAGGTGCTGGCCAATCCGAAGATCCGCGTGCGGAACCTGGAAAAGGCCAGCATCAAGATCGGCGAAAAAGTGCCCGTGGTGACGACGACCAATGCCAATGGCGTGGTGACGGAATCCGTCAACTATCAGGATGTTGGCCTGATCTTGCAGGTGGAGCCCCGTGTCAGCCTGAACAACGAAGTGAGCGTCAAGGTCAGCATGGAAGTCAGCAACATCAAGGGCGAGGTCAAGACGGCGGGCGGCGGTATCGTCTATCCGATGAGCACGCGCAATGCCGAAACCGTGATGACCGCACGCGACGGTGAAACACAGGTGCTGGCCGGACTGGTCAATCAGCAGCAGACGCGCAGCAGCAGCGGCCTGCCGGGCCTGAGCGTGATGGGATGGCTGGGCAGTCTGTTTGGCGGGCAGAAGAAGACCGATCAGAACACCGAGATCGTTTTGCTGCTGACGCCGCATATCGAGCGCTCCATGGCCTTGCCATCGGCCGCCGATAGCTATTTTTCGTCAGGTACTGAATCGCGCGTCACGGTAATGCCCATGACGATGCAGACGCCTGCCGCCGCGCCCGCGCCCGCGCTGGATGCCGCGCTGGCCAAACCGCCGTACTGAGGCCCGTCATGCGCAAGCAATCGGGTTTCACGCTGATCGAGATGATGGCTGCTCTGACGCTGTTGGCCTTGCTGCTGAGTGTGGCGCTGCCGTTTTCCGGCTTGGTCAAGCGGCGAGCGCAAGAGCAGGAATTGCGGCACAGCCTGCAATTGATCCGCCACGCGATCGATGCGTATTACCAGGCCAGCATCGAAGGCCGGATCGACAAGTCGCTGGACCGCAGCGGATATCCGCCCGATCTGGACAGCCTGGTCAAGGGCGCTCAGGACAAGACCAATCCAAACGGCGGCAAGTTGTATTTCCTGCGCAGGCTGCCGGCCGATCCGATGTGCGAACGTTGTGAAGGGCGCGCCGCAGCGGATACCTGGGACACGCGCAGCTATGACAGTTCGGCGGATTCGTTTTCTTCTGGCCGGGACGTGTTTGACGTGCGTTCAAAAAGTCTTCGAGAGGGCATCAATGGCACGCGATACAAGGAATGGTAAGCGCGGTTGCGCCGGCTTTACCTTGATTGAACTGATGGCTGTCATGGCTATTGTGGGTGCGCTGATGTCGCTGGTTGCGCCGTCGTTCTTTAAAAGCAACGACCGGGCGCGCGAAACGGTGCTGCGCCACAACCTGGTGGCGATCCGCCACGCCATCGACGACTACCGCGCGGACCACGGCGGCAACCCGGACACGCTGGAAATCCTGGTGTCCGCGCGCTACCTGCGCGAGATGCCGCTGGACCCGGTGACGGGACGGCGCGATAGCTGGAAGGCGATGGCGGGTGAGGCCGGTGGCGTCAATGACGTTATCAGCGGGGCCAAGGGCAAGGGCCTGGATGGTCAGGACTATGCAAGCTGGTAGCGGCAGGCCCAGAGCCCGTCAGACGGGCGTCGCCTATCTGACGGTGCTGATGCTGGTGCTGGCGGTGGCAACCGGGCTATCGGCAATGGCCAGACCATGGGCCTTGCAGATGCAGCGCCAACAGGAATCAGAGCTGCTGTTTGCCGGGCAGCAATTCCAGCGGGCGCTGGCGTCTTATTACCGGTCCGGCACGGCGCCCGCCTACCCCAAGACGCTGGAGGCCTTGCTGAAGGATGACCGCGTGTCGTTCACTCGCCGGCATCTTCGCCGCATCTATGTGGACCCGATCACCGGGACCCGGGAGTGGGGCATCGTCAAATCGCCGGACGGCGGAATCATGGGGGTGTACAGCCTGTCGGAAAAAGCGCCGGTCAAGCAGGATGGTTTTCCAGGGGGCGTGGGAGACATGGCAGGGAAAGGCAGCTATCAGGATTGGAAGTTTGTGTTCATGGATAGGCCTTGATGGTCGGGGCTCTGACGGCCATTAATGCGTGGTTTTCAATTGTCAAGACGGATTTCTAATATTCGAAGATCGAAACATCTGATATTTCTTTAAGAAAGTTCTTATTGTTGCGGCTATTGCTTCGTGAAATCCTGCGCCTGGGGTAGTAAAGCGATTGCCGGAAATAATAAATTCCAGTCGGAAATTGCGCTTTGAAAAGAAGTAAACAGGAATGAATGTCGCAATTCTCGAAGACTCGCCTGCTCACGTAGAGTGGATTACCAAGCTATTGCTCAGTCGTGGCCACCAGCCATTTTCCCGCGCCGACGGCAACAGCTTCATTGCGCTGTTGCAGCAACAAAAGGTTGATGTGGTGTTGCTGGATTGGGAAGTCCCCGGCGCATCCGGACTGGCCGTGCTTAAGTGGGCGCGCAGCAACCTGGCGCCCTCCCTGCCCATCTTGATGGTGACGCAGCGCGACGACGAAGAAAGCATCGTCCTGGCGCTGAATCAGGGCGCGGATGACTATCTGCAAAAGCCCGTGCGTGAAGGCGAACTGCTGGCGCGCGTGGGCGCCCAGCTCAGGAAGTCGCAGCGCGGCGACGCCAGCACCCAGTCGTTTCAGGTTGGGCGTTTTCTCTTCAATCCTGAAGCCCAAACGCTGAACGTGGATGGGCGCGCGGTGAGTCTGTCGACGCGGGAGTTCAATCTGGCCGTGCTGTTGTTCCGCAATACCGGCCGCATCATGACCAAGGACGTGCTCAGTCAGCATATCTGGGGCGCGTCAGACCGGAAGTACGACGCGAGTCTGGCCACCTATGTGAGCAATCTGCGTTCTGCGCTGGGTTTGCGTGCGCACAGTGGTTATGTGATCGCCACCGTCTACAACTACGGCTACCGGCTGGAACGCCTGTCCTGAGTCCTGCGGTCCGGGCGCATCCCGGATTTGCGCCGCTTTGCTGGCGGCATTGCGCGCCCTGGTGCCATGGGTGCGGTTTTCATTCCAAGAGATCATGAAACGACTACTTCAGCCTTGCGCTCGCCTGGGCGCCAGAAGGAACGATGCCCTGCTGTTTTGCAATCTGGGCATTATTTTGCTGTGTTTCGCCATGCCCGGCGGCGACCGCCCATTAACCACGGCGGCGCCTGGCGTGTTGGCAGACTTCGGCATTTTGATTTGCCTGGCGCTGATCTGTGTGATGTCCGGACAGTCCCAAATGCGTATCCGTGCTCTTGCGGGACTGATCGGATTTTGGCTGCTGGCCGCGACGCTCGTGCTTACCGCGCGTCGTTGGGCCCCGCTTGTTGCTCCGGTCCTGGGTTGTGCGTTGGCGTACGCCTGCGTGGTCAAGTGGCGTACGGCGGCGGCCCAGGCGGCTCGGCTGGGCGCCATCACAAACTGGACGGAGGCAAACGCCAGTCCGGCTGAAGCAGCGGACGTGCCTGCTGTGCCACCTCAGGATTCAATTGCCGGCAGCGACCGTGAAGTCATGCTGCAAATGATGCACGACCTGCGTAGTCCGCTGTCGAGTATTTTGGCCATGATCGAAAAACAAAATCAGGAAACGGCGGAACCTCGGCATGAGGAGTTTGTGGATTCCGTGCGCGGTTTGGTTCAGCACAGCCTTTCGGTGGCGCAGGATTTCATGTTTCTGTCGCGCGTGGAGCGTTTGAACAAAGCGGCATTTTTGCCAGTGTCCCTACTGGACCTGAGCAGGGAAGCTGTGGATCAGATGCTGCCACTGGCCCAGCGCAAAAATATCAACATACGCATCCGGGGCCGGGTTGGCTCGGCGTGGATTGCTGGCGACTATTGCATGTTGCTGCGGGCGTTGATCAATCTGCTGGATAACGCGCTTAAATATTCCAATCCCTCGACGCAGATCACATTGACGGTGCAGCGCAAAGGAGACCTGGGTCGCATCAGCGTGGCGGACCAGGGCATAGGCATTCCGGATGAAGCGATCCCCAAGTTATGCGAGGCGTTTTATCAGGTGGGGCAGGACGCACTGCGTAGCAGTGAAGGCGTAGGCATGGGGCTTGCCCTGGTCAAGGCGGTATCCGAGTCGCACGGCGGTGTGGTCGGTGTGGAATCCCGTCCCGATGCCGGCAGCATTTTTTCATTATCTTTCCCCCTGATTTCTGTCGAATGCCACGAAAGTGAACGCGTCGATAGGCGCACTAAATATAAAGAAAGTCTGAATGCCATTATTTAAAAAAGCGCCTTTTAGGCGCTTTTTTTTAGACTGTGTTGAGAAAGGTTTTTGGGATTAAAGGCCGTTGGAATAATGGCGGCGCTTCACGGCTTCTGTCTTTTGATGGTGCTTGGAGCGTGCATTGGTAAATCCCCAAAAAAGGAAGTTTGATGACTAGCATTTCCCTACGCGGCGTAGCCGGCAAGCTGGCTTTGCCCGTTGCAGCCTTGACCCAGGCTGTCTTGATGGCCATGGCGCCGACGTCGGTGTCGGCCCACGGCTCGACGATCGATCCCCCCAGCCGCGAGTACGGTTGCAACACGCTGGATACGCCTTGGAACAACCCCAAGTTCAGCGGCTGCGGCAAAATCCGTGACCTGGCGGGCAGCTGGCAGTCCAACGCCATCCTGGGCGTGAAAAGCAACCACAAAGAATTCATTCGTGATGGCCTGCTGTGCGCAGGCGGCAAGGAAAGCTGGAAGGAGCTTGATGGCGACCACGAGTGGCCCACCACCGTTGTGACGCCGGACGCCAATGGCAACGCCCGCTTCAAGTACATGCAGACTGCTGGCCACCTGAGCTCGTACTTCAAGACCTATATCAGCAAGGACAGCTACGACCCGAAGCGCGGCCTGCGTTGGGATGACCTGGAACTGATCGGCGACACCGGCAAGCTGCCGCGTCCGGAAAACAACTCCATTACTCCGCTGGACGTCAAGATTCCCGCCCATTTCACGGGAAAGCGCGTGATTTACAGCGTGTGGCAACGTGACCCGGCCGACAACGCCGAAGGTTTCTACGCTTGCTCGAACGTGGAAGTGATGCCCGCCAACGTGCAATGGCAAGCCAGCGGCGCGCTGCAAGGCGGCCAGGTGGACACCGGTTCGAAGATCACCCTGCGCGTGTTCGATCTGACCCGGACCGGCGATCTGGAAAGCCACTCGATCACGGTCAAGGCCGGCGAGGAAAAGGCAGCTCAGTGGATGTTTGCACTGGCCAAGGAAGCCAACAACAAGTCGTCCGTTATCAAGGTCGGCAAGATGCAGCCCAACGGCCAAGTCGTGCCCCAGCAAAGCGACACCGACAACCAGGTCTACGGCCTGAACAAGAAGGTTGGTTTTGCGATTGATAACAAGCCTACCGATCCGGTCGATCCCCCGCCCGTTGAAGTGAACCCGCCCAAGGCGGACCTGACGGGTCCCGCAACTGCCAAGGCTGGTGAATCGGTTGCCTTGTCTGCCAAGGGTTCCAACGATGGCGGCGGCAAGCTGCAATATCAGTGGACCGTTCCGGCCGGCATCACCGCTTCGGCGCTGAACCAGGCTGACCTGCGCTTCACGGCTCCGAGCCTGACGCAGGACCAGTCGTTCACGTTCTCCGTCAAGGTGACGAATGAAAAGGGTTCGTCCAGCGCATCGCACTCGGTTCTGGTCTCGAAGGTTGAGCAGGGCGGCGGTGAGCCCGGCGACTACCCGGCCTACAAGGAAGGCACGGCCTACAAGGCAGGCGACAAGGTGTCCAATGCTGGCGGCAACTACGCGTGCAAGGCCTGGCCTTACACCGCATGGTGCGGCATGGCGGCAACGCACTACGCACCCGGCAAGGGCCTGAACTGGGCTCAAGCCTGGGACAAGATCAAGTAATACCGGTGATCCTGTTCAATAGCGGTAGTTCAATATCGCGTAAAAGCCGCGGGTCATAAGGCGGCGCTATGAAGTTCCTGATCCCTCGCACGGTTGTGCGGGGGATTTTTTTTCGGCTTGTTGGGCTTGGCACGCAGGTAGGCCAGTAGCGTTAATGGCTCGGCCAGCGGTCATGATGTGTCGCCGCCTGCGGCGATACGCAGGCGGTCACTGATCACTCAGGCAATTCAATTGATGATGAGCAGAAATGAAAAAAGGGCCCGAAGGCCCTTTCTCAAGGAATTGCAGAACAGAACGCGCTGCAATTCAAAATTTGGAGCGGGAGACGAGTCTCGAACTCGCGACCTCAACCTTGGCAAGGTTGCGCTCTACCAACTGAGCTACTCCCGCATGGGTCCTGCTTCAATACCGCAACAGAACCGCTTTTCTTATTCACTCTGATCAACTTGGTTATCGATGAGAGGTCATGCAACGTAGAATTTTGGGTATGGATTTTTTGATACGGCAATAAAGCCGTGTCGACCAATCCGAACCAGACTAATTCGTACCATTCACTCAATCAAGTAATATGAGTGAAGCCAGAAACTATAGCATAACTAGTAGCATCCATGTCAAATCTTTCCGCAACAGATAGCGCGCACGCCACGCTGAAACCTACGCCCCAAGACCTGAGTCACCTGAACACGCTGGGCCTGGCGGCCCACGCGGGGGCTTTCGTCACCTTGGACGACATCGCGCAGTTGCCGGCCTTGTCGGCGTTGGCGCAGCAGGCGGAGTCGTTGCTGGTGCTGGGCGGCGGCAGCAATCTGGTGCTGCCCGAGAGGGTGCCGGGATTGGTGGCGCGGGTGGCGTTCCATGGTGTGAGGCTGCTTGAGGCCCAGCCCGACGCTTGGCTGATCGAAGCGGCGGGCGGTGAAATTTGGCACAGGTTTGTCGAAACCTGTGTGAATAACGGCTGGGACGGCCTGGAGAACTTGGCACTGATACCGGGCACGGTGGGCGCCGCCCCGGTCCAGAATATTGGCGCCTACGGGGTGGAATTTGAGGAACGCTTCCACAGTTTGACCGCCTGGGACGTGTCAGCAGGCCGTTTTGTGGAAATGACTGCGGCCGATTGCCGCTACGCCTACCGCGACAGCGCGTTCAAGCACGACGCCCCTGGCCGCTGGGTCATCGTCAGCGTGCGGTTTGCGCTGCCACGTCCCTGGCGCCCCGTGCTGGCCTATCCCGATTTGCAGCGCCACCCTCGATTGGCCGACGGCGCCCCTGCGGCGCGTGACATCTTCGAAGCCGTCTGCGAGATCCGGCGCGCCAAATTGCCCGACCCGGCGGTGACGGGAAACGCAGGCAGTTTTTTCAAGAATCCCATCGTGACCGCGGCGGTGCGCGATGCTCTGGCCGAGCGGTATCCGGGCCTAGTGTCGTATGCGCAGCCAGACGGCCGCTACAAACTGGCAGCGGGCTGGCTGATCGATCAGTGCGGCTGGAAGGGCCGGACGCTGGGCGCCGCTGGCGTGCACGACCGCCAGGCGCTGGTGCTGGTCAACCGGGGCGGGGCCACCGCAGCGGACATCATGGGATTGGCCGCCGCGATCCAGGATGCGGTGGCGCAGCGTTATGGCGTGCGGCTGGAACCGGAACCCGTGGTGGTGTGAACGGCCGCCTCGTACGGACGAAAAAAAAGGAGCCCAAGGGTTCCTTTTTTCATGTCCGGGCGGTTTAGAGCCCCAGCACGGATTGCATGTCATACAAGCCGTTGTGCTTGTCATTCAGGAAGCGTGCCGCGCGCAGCGCGCCTTCTGCGTAAGTGGCGCGGCTGGCAGAGCGGTGTGTGATTTCAATCCGTTCGCCAATGCCGCAGAACGACACAGTGTGTTCGCCGACGATATCGCCGCCGCGCAGCACCGAGAAACCGATCGTGCCGGGTTTGCGCACGCCGGTGTCGCCATGGCGGCTCCAGGTGGCCACGTCAGGCAGGGCCACGTCCCAGGCTGAGGCAACCGTTTCGCCCATCTTGAGGGCTGTGCCCGAAGGGGCGTCAACCTTGTTGCGGTGGTGCGCTTCGAACACTTCGACGTCATAGCCGGAGTTCAGGATGCGTGCCGCCATGTCCAGCAGCTTGAGCGTGGCATTGACGCCGATGCTCATGTTGGGGGCGAACACGATGCCGGTCTTCTGGGCGGCGACTTCAATTGCGGCGCGGCCGTTGTCGTCAAAACCGGTCGTGCCGATGACAGCCTTGACACCGTGTTTCACGCACGCCTGCAGGTGTTCCAGCGTGCCTTCCGGGCGGGTGAAGTCGATCAGGCAGTCGGCCTGAGCCAGCGCGTTCACGTCGTCGGTGATGATGACGCCGGTCTGCTGACCGAGCGGGGCGCCTGCATCCTGTCCCAGGGCCGCAGAGCCCTTGCGATCCAGCGCAACGGCCAATTTCAGGTCCGTGGACTTCAGGATGGCGTCGATCAGCATCTGGCCCATACGGCCGCTGGCGCCGGCAATTGCAATACGCATGAAAAAAATCCTTGGGAGTTACCGGAGCGGTTCGGGCGCGTTGCCGGGTTGGCCGGGGTATTGGTTCAGCGGGCTGACCGGAGCGGCCGAATCGCGCTTGAGCAAGTCCTGTTCTTCTTTGATGCGAGCTTCGTCGCGGTCCAGACGCTTGTCGGCGTTCTCGTCGGCAGTCGGGCTGGGCGTATTCAACTGGTAGGGTTGCAGGTCAGGCTGCTTGTCGCCTTCCCAGCGGACCAGCCGGTCGTTTTCGAACCAGACCGTGAACTTGCGCTCTCGGGCTTCGCCATAGCCGGGCTTGTAGTAGTAAGGGTAATCCCAGCGGTTGGCGTGCAGGACGCTGGTCAACGTCGGGCTGCCCAGCGCGAAGCGCACTTGCTCGCGCGTCATGCCTGGCTGCAGCAGGGAGACCTGCTCTTGCGTGATCCAGTTTCCTTGCTGGACGCCGGCCTTGTAGGGGAAGCCCCACTTGTCTCCCGAGCAACCGGCAAGGGCGATGGCCAGGGCGGCGACGGCCAATCCGGTCTTCAGCGAGCGGGAGGGAATTCGTGCAATCATGGACACTACGCGCCCCTATTATTTGGAAGCAGACAAAACCGTTATCATAAAGGTTTCATAAGGATAGTTCTGCGGGGCGGCACGAATTCAGGGGAGCCGGCTCGCGGCGCACCCGATATCCTTGCCCATGCCCACGCGGACGGAGAGCGATTACACCATGAGCGACCAAAGCGAACTGAAGAACATGGGTTTGAAGGCGACATTTCCCCGCCTGAAAATTCTTGATATTTTCCGTAAATCCGACCAACGGCACCTGAGCGCCGAAGACGTCTACCGTGCGCTGATCGGCGAAAACGTCGAAATTGGCCTGGCAACGGTCTATCGCGTGCTGACGCAGTTCGAGCAAGCAGGCATTCTTGCCCGCAGCCAGTTCGACAGCGGCAAGGCGGTATTTGAGCTGAACGACGGCGATCACCACGATCACCTGATCTGCACGAATTGCGGCCGAGTGGTCGAGTTTTCGGACCCGGACATCGAAAAGCGCCAGCAAAAGATCGCCAAAGACAATGGCTTTGCGCTGGAAAGCCATGCGATGGTGCTTTACGGCATCTGCGGCAGCTGCCTGAAAGGCCGCTAATCCGCTAGCGTCCGCCCCACGGTCTGTGGCCGCGCTCGCTGCGGGCCAGTGAGATCTAAATCCCCTTCTATTAGAAGGGGATTTTTTTATGGTTGGGCGGTTTGTGTTCAGGCGGTGGTTTGGCCGAAACCTTCCAGCATCTCGCGCGCGTGTTCGCGCGTGGTGGCGGTCAGCTTGATGCCGCCCAGCATCCGCGCGATTTCTTCGACGCGGGCCGGCGCATCCAATTCTTCAATGCTGGAGCGCGTCGTACCGCGTGATTCCGCTTTGCTGACCAGGAACTGGTTGTTGGCGCAGGCGGCAACCTGCGGCAAGTGGGTGACGCACAGCACCTGATGACGTTCGCCGAGCTCGCGCAGCAGCTTGCCGACGGCTTCGGCCACGGCGCCGCCGACGCCGCTGTCGACCTCATCGAAGATCAGCGTGGGCACGCGTGCAGCCCGGCTGGCGATGACGGACAAGGCAAGCGAGATACGGGACAGTTCGCCGCCAGAGGCCACCTTTGCGAGCGGACGTGGCGTGGTGCCAGCATGCCCGGCCACCAGAAATTCAACTTGTTCATTGCCTTGGGCGGATGGCGCGCAAACGGCAAGCGTGGGCTCGAATTTGCCGCCCTGCATCGCAAGCGTTTGCATGGCCAGCGTGACTTGTTTGCCCAGGTCTTTCGCGATCTTGCGGCGGGCGTTCGTGAGCTTGGCAGCCACCGAGTCGTATTGTGTTTGCGCGGCCGTGGCTTGGGCGCGCAGCGCGTCGATGTCGCCCGCAGCTTGCAGCGCGGCCAGCTCGGCGTGCAGCGATTCGCGCAGTTCACATAGCGCGTCGGGTTCGGTGCGGAATTTGCGTGCCGTTTCGAATACCAGGCTCAAGCGCGCTTCGACATCGGCCAGGCGTTTGGGGTCCAGATCGACGCGGCTGACGTAATTGTTCAGGTCGGACACTGCCTCGCTGATCGCGATGCGGGCTGATTCCAGTTCGTCATACACCCCTTGCAAGCCGGGATCATGGCGCAGCAGTTGTTGGATGTGGTGATTGGCCGCCGTAATGCGGTGGTGCGCGGAATCACCGTCGCCATCCAGCGTCTCCATGATTTGAGATGCGCCGTCCAACAGCGACTGCGAATGCGACAGCCGCGTGTGTTCAGACTGTAGCGATTCCCATTCGTCCGGGCCCAGGTTCAACTGATCCAGCTCTTCAACCTGCCATTGCAGGCGATCACGCTCGGTAGCCAGGCTTTGCGCGTCTTTCTCGGCGGCTTCCAGTTGCCGTGCCAGCGCGCGCCATTGCTTCCAGGCTTGATTGACGGTCTGCCGCAAGTCGCTGTGGCCGCCGTGGGCGTCCAGCAAGTCGCGCTGGGCATCGGGGCGCATCAGGCTCTGGTGCGCGTGCTGGCCATGGATATCGACCAGGCTGTCGCCCAATTCGCGCAGTTGCGCCACGGTGGCGGGTGTGCCGTTGATGTAGGCGCGGCTGCGGCCCTGGGCATCGATCACGCGGCGCAGCGACAGATCGTCGTCGGCGTCTATTTCGCGTTCAATCAGCCAGGCGTGCAGCGATTTGGGAGTGTCGAATACCGCCGTGATGTCGGCGCGCGCCGCACCTTCGCGCAACATGCTGGCGTCGCCGCGTTCCCCCAGCGTCAGCGCCAGCGCATCCACAAGAATGGATTTGCCTGCGCCGGTCTCGCCGGAGAAGACGGTGAAGCCGGGGCCAAAATGGATCTCGGTGTGTTCGACGATGACGAAGTCGCGGATATGCAGGGTGCGCAGCATGGCTGGGGCGCTTACTACTCTACGTTGTCGGTGGCCTGGGGCATCAGATTCCAATGCAGCTTGCGGCGCAGGGTGGAAAAGAAGCTGTAGCCTTCGGGATGCACAAAGCGGATGGTGTACGGCGCGCGTTGCACGACGATGCGGTCGCCGGGTTGCAGGTCTGACCAGGTCTGCATGTCGAAATGCACGCTGGCGCCAACTTCGACGCGGCCCATGGCCGTCAGGGTCATGTTCAGAACGCCCGTGTCAGGAATCACGATAGGGCGGTTTGACAACGTTTGCGGCGCAACGGGCACCAGCACCATGGCATTCATGCCGGGATGCAGAATAGGACCGTTGGCAGACAAGGCGTAGGCGGTCGAGCCGGTCGGCGTGGCGATGATCAGGCCGTCGGCACGCTGCGTGTACATGAAGGCGCCGTCCAGTTCGACGCGAACTTCGATCATGCCGCCGCGGCCGGCGCGGTTCAGCACGACGTCGTTCAAGGCCGATGCGGAATACATTTTTTGGTCGCCGCGCCACACGCTGCCTTCCAGCAGCATGCGCTCTTCGATCTGGAAGCTGCCTTCCAGCACGCGCGCCAGTGCACCGTGCGCATCTTGCAGCGCGATGTCGGTAATGAATCCCAGCCGGCCATGGTTGATGCCAACAAGCGGCACGCCAAATGGCGCCAGGTGGCGCCCCGCGCCCAGCACGGTGCCATCGCCGCCCATCACAACGGCCAGCGATGCCGTCTGTCCGATCTCTTCGAGGGTGGCGACAGGATATTCAGTCAGCCCGGTATTGCGCGCGGTGTCCGCGTCGATGAGCACGTGCCGGCCCGCCTGCGTCAGCGCGTGCGCAAGTGCTCTTAGCGGAGTGTCCAGGCCGGTGTCCTGGTATCTGCCGATTAGGGCGACAGTAGGAAAGTGCATGGATGCGTGCAAATCAAAAGGCAAAAACCAAAATGCCGAAAATCTGCCCGGGATGGGCTGATTTGCCGATTATATGGGGCCGCATATCGGCTTGCGGGACAAAAATCGCCTTAATTGGAAAAGATTCCCTAAAATGCCTGTTATGGATGACCGCGCACGCGCACTACTGAAAGCGTTGATAGAACGCTACATCGCCGACGGGCAGCCTGTCGGCTCGCGGACGCTATCGAAAGTTTTTGACTTATCTCCGGCCACTATCCGCAATGTGATGGCTGACCTGGAAGAGTTGGGACTGATCCATAGCCCGCATACCTCCGCCGGCCGTGTTCCCACGCCGCGGGGCTACCGCATGTTCGTCGATTCCCTGCTGGCTGTGCAGTCGTACCAGCTGCAACCCCACAACATGAGCGAGATGCTGTCGGCCGCCGAACCCTCGCGCGCCGTGAATGCCGCTGCCGCGCTGTTGTCGAATCTGACGCAATTCGCAGGGGTGGTATTGACGCCCAAGCGGGCTCAGATATTCCGGCAGGTCGAATTCATCCGCTTGTCTGACAAACGCGTACTGCTGATCATCGTCACCCCAGAGGGCGATGTCCAGAACCGCATCCTGTTTGTGCAGCGCGATTACGTCGAAGCCGAATTGCTGGAAGCGGGCAATTTCTTCAACATGCACTTTGCGGGCAAATCGTTCAACGCGGTGCGCCAGACCCTGTCTACAGAGCTGGCCCAACTGCGCGAAGACATTTCGCGTTTGATGCAGGCCGCCGTTGAGGCCAGCGCGGAAGCGGCTGAAGATGGCGATGCCATGGTCATTTCCGGTGAGCGCAAGCTGCTGGACGTTACCGACATCGCGTCCGACATGGACCGTTTGCGCAAGATGTTCTCGCTGTTCGAAAAGAAGACTGACCTGCTGCAATTGTTGGATGTGTCCAGCCGCGCGCAGGGGGTACAGATCTACATTGGCGGCGATTCGCAGCTGGTGCCGATGGAAGACGTGTCGGTCATCACCGCGCCTTATGGCGTGGATGGCAAAGTGGTGGGCACGCTAGGCGTGATCGGCCCCACCCGCATGGCTTACGAGCGCGTCATCCCCATCGTGGATATCACGGCGCGCCTGTTGTCCAACGCACTTAGCCACAACCAGTAGTTCCATTCAAAGCTACATCCTCCTTGCGGAGGAAGGGGAGTTTTTGTGTTTCTTCGCTTGTTCAAGTACCTGTGGCCTGAACGCTATCTGCCGGAAACCGAGCAGGACGACCCTTTCAACGAAGACCCTCCGCCGCGCGGGGTGGGCAAGGTCGGTGTGCTGCTGGTGAACTTGGGCACCCCGGATACGCCGGGCAAGAAGGACATACGCAAATACTTGGGCGAGTTCCTGTCCGATCCCCGGGTGATCGAGATTCCGCGCTATCTGTGGAAGCCTATCTTGCACGGCCTGGTACTGACCCTGCGTCCCAAGAAGCTGGAACCGCGCTATGCCGGCGTGTGGATGAAGGAAGGCTCACCGCTGATGGTCTACAGCCGGCGCCAGGCTGACGGCGTGCGCGCCGCCCTTGATGCCGCCGGTCTCGATGCCGTTGTGGAATTGGGGATGCGCTACGGCAACCCGTCCATCCCCGACGCGATTACGCGGCTGCGGGCACAGGGGTGCGAGCGCATTCTTACGGTGCCGCTCTATCCGCAATATGCGGCCAGCACCACCGCCACGGTAGTGGATGCCGTGACCCGGCATGCAGGCCGCCTTCGGGACCAGCCTGAGCTGCGCTTCATCAAGCGGTTCTACGATGAACCCGCCTATCTGGACGCGCTGGCTGGCCGGATCGAGGCCTACTGGCAAGATCACGGCAAACCGCAAAAACTGGTGATGAGTTTCCACGGCCTGCCGCGCTACTCGATTGAATTGGGTGATCCGTATTACCGCGATTGCATGGAAACGGCGCGCCTGCTGTCCGAGCGGCTATCGCTGCCGCGCGAGCACATTGAAGTAACTTTCCAAAGCCGCTTTGGCACTGCCCGCTGGTTGGAGCCCTACACCGAACCCACCCTGAAGGCGCTTGCCGCGTCCGGCACCACCGAGGTCGACGTGGTGTGTCCGGGATTTGTGGCAGACTGTCTTGAAACCTTGGAAGAAATCAGTCTGGAATGTCGCGATGCCTTTATTGCATCAGGCGGCAAGCAGTTCCGATACATTCCGGCGATCAACGACGATCCCGTCTGGATCGCAGGATTGGCCAGGCTGGTGGAACGGCACTTGCAGGGGTGGTCCCGGGCTGCTCCCCAGGTAGACCGCCAGGACGCCCCCCAGTTAACGGACTTGAAGGAGAAGGCGCATGCACCATGATCCCAAGACGGGCAAGACAGCAAAAAAGGGGACGGTAAGCACCCCGGTTGATGAGGACCAGGTCGAGCATGACTTGGACGAGGCGCTGGCGGAAACCTTCCCGGCCAGCGACCCGATCGCCATCCGGTCTGAGCCGGACGAAGACGATTCCCGCGTGGACCGCGCCTTGAAAGAGAGCTTTCCGGCCAGTGATCCGGTTGCGCCCGCGCAGCCCCATAAAAAGTAATCGGCCGGGCCCGCGGGGGCGCTGTCAGGGAATATTCGTTATCCCGGGCTTGAAATAGGGGTATTGGCCCCCATTCATGTCTGCGAAAGCCATTCTTTTTGGAGGATTCCCCATGACGGCACCCCACGAGCCTGTAGATCAGACGCCCGAAGCCGGCCATAAGGCCGACGCGGCACCCGCCGAGCAGGACGCCGCACAGGCCGAGCTGAACGAGTTGCGCGCCCAGTTGGACGCCGCCCAGGCTACCGTCAATGAGCAGCACGACCAGCTTCTGCGTATTCAGGCCGAAGCCGAGAACGTGCGCCGCCGCGCCCAGGAAGAAGTGTCCAAAGCGCGCAAGTTCGGCATTGAATCGTTCGCCGAAAGCCTGGTGCCGGTCAAGGACAGCCTGGAAGCCGCTTTGGCCCAGCCTGACCAGACCGTCCAAACGCTGCGCGAAGGCGTCGAAGTAACCCTCAAGCAACTGACCGCTGCCTTTGAGCGCAATTTGCTGAAGGAAATCGCGCCGGCGCAGGGTGACAAGTTCGACCCGCACCTGCATCAAGCAATTTCGTCCATCCCCAACGAGCAGCCCGCCAATACCGTGGTTCAGCTGCTGCAAAAGGGCTACGCCATTACCGACCGGACGCTGCGTCCGGCGCTGGTGGTGGTGTCTGCCGGTCAGGGCTGAATCGCACCCTGGCGACATGACCGATCCCCGTTTTGATCCGGCTCAGGTCTTTCAGGTGTTCGGCATGCAACATGTCGACACCGGGGGATTTGATGCAGCCGTGGTCCAGGCGCCGGGATCGGATCTGCGCTGTGTGTTTCTGTGGGGCCAGGATTGCTATAACTGCAATCTTTTCAAGCAGGCGGCGCTATTGCATCAAGAGGCGCTGCTGGGTCTGGGCCTGACTTGGTTCCAGGCCGATGTCTATGCGGACGAGCCCCTGGGGCGCCGGTTTTCGCTGCACGGTGTCCCCACTTTTGTGTTGTACCGAGCCGGAAAACGGCTTGGACGTATAACGGGTTGGCCCGGATTGCCCCAATTTACGGCGGCAATCCAGCGGTTGCAGGACCAGGCTGCGGAAAATTCCGGCCAGGCGTCTTGAAAAACCCTGCGAGTAGCCCCAGTTATGTGGGGACAAGAAGTTTTTCTCTATTTTCATAGATTTAATTCAAGGTAACCCACCATGAGCAAGATTATTGGCATTGACCTGGGCACGACCAACAGCTGCGTAGCTGTCATGGACGGCGGGCAGGTCAAAATCATTGAAAACGCGGAAGGCACTCGCACCACCCCCTCGATCGTCGCCTACATGGATGACGGCGAGACCCTGGTCGGCGCCCCCGCCAAGCGTCAGGCCGTGACCAATCCGCGCAACACCCTGTATGCGGTGAAGCGCCTGATCGGCCGTAAGTTCGAAGAAAAAGCGGTGCAAAAGGACATCAACCTGATGCCCTATACCATCGCCCGCGCCGACAACGGCGATGCCTGGGTCGAAGTGCGCGGCAAGAAGATTGCGCCTCCTCAAGTGTCGGCTGACGTGCTGCGCAAGATGAAGAAAACCGCCGAAGACTATCTGGGCGAAGAAGTGACCGAGGCCGTCATTACCGTGCCCGCCTACTTCAACGACAGCCAGCGTCAGGCAACCAAGGACGCCGGCCGCATCGCCGGTCTGGAAGTCAAGCGCATCATCAACGAACCCACTGCTGCTGCGCTGGCGTTCGGGCTGGACAAGACCGAAAAGGGCGACCGCAAGATCGCCGTCTATGACTTGGGCGGCGGCACGTTCGACGTGTCCATTATTGAAATCGCCGACGTTGACGGTGAAAAGCAGTTTGAAGTGTTGTCGACCAACGGCGACACCTTCCTGGGCGGCGAAGACTTCGACCAGCGCATCATTGACTACATCATCGGCGAGTTCAAGAAAGAACAAGGCGTTGATCTGTCCAAGGACGTGCTGGCGCTGCAACGCCTGAAGGAAGCCGCGGAAAAGGCCAAGATCGAACTGTCCTCGACACAGCAGACCGAAATCAACCTGCCGTACATCACGGCGGATGCCTCGGGTCCGAAGCACTTGAACCTGAAGATCACGCGCGCCAAGCTGGAAGCGCTGGTTGAAGAGCTGGTCGAACGCACGATCGAACCTTGCCGCGTTGCCATCAAGGACGCGGGCGTTAAGGTTTCCGACATCGATGACGTGATCCTGGTCGGCGGTATGACCCGCATGCCCAAGGTTCAGGAAAAGGTGAAGGAATTCTTTGGCAAGGAACCGCGTAAGGACGTGAACCCGGATGAAGCCGTCGCCGCTGGCGCAGCCATTCAAGGTTCCGTGCTGTCGGGCGACCGCAAGGACGTGCTGCTGCTGGACGTGACGCCTCTGTCGCTGGGTATTGAAACCCTGGGCGGCGTGATGACGAAGATGATCCAGAAGAACACGACGATCCCGACCCGGTTCTCGCAGACCTTCTCGACCGCTGACGACAATCAGCCGGCCGTGACGATCAAGGTGTTCCAGGGCGAGCGCGAAATTGCCGCAGGCAACAAGGCGCTGGGCGAGTTCAACCTTGAGGGGATTCCGCCGTCGCCGCGTGGCATGCCGCAGATCGAAGTCACGTTCGACATCGACGCCAACGGCATTCTGCACGTGTCCGCCAAGGACAAGGGCACCGGCAAGGAAAACAAGATCACCATCAAGGCCAACTCGGGTCTGTCGGAAGACGAGATCCAACGCATGGTCAAGGATGCCGAGGCTAACGCCGAGGAAGATCACCGCGTTGCCGAGCTGGCTCTGGCGCGCAACCAGGCCGACGCGCTGGTGCATGCCACCCGCAAGTCGTTGACCGAGTATGGCGACAAGCTCGACGCTGCTGAAAAGACCAGCATCGAAGCCGCCATCAAGGACCTGGAAGACACGTTGAAGGACGGCGACAAGGCCGCGATCGACGCCAAGGTGGAAGTCTTGTCGACAGCTTCGCAAAAGCTGGGCGAAAAGATGTACGCCGACATGCAGGCACAACAAGCCGCCGGCCAGCAACAGGCGGCCGATAACGCGAAGCCGGTGGACGACAACGTCGTCGACGCCGACTTCAAGGAAGTCAAGCGCGACCAATAATGGCCGGGCGCTGACCAGCCTCTGCCGCCCGGTAGCCGGAGAAATCCGCCTACCGGGCGAACTCATTCTGTAGCACTGAAAAGACGGCTCGATTTTGAGCCCACGGATCATGGCAAAACGCGACTATTACGAAGTCCTGGGCGTAGCGAAAAACGCCGCGGACGACGAACTCAAGAAGGCCTATCGAAAGCTGGCCATGAAGTACCACCCGGATCGCAATCCGGACAGCAAAGAAGCCGAAGAGAAGTTCAAGGAAGCCAAGGAAGCCTACGAGGTCCTGGGTGACGAACAGAAGCGCGCCGCCTATGACCGCTATGGCCATGCGGGTGTTGATCCCAACTCCGCCGGCATGGGCGGAGCGGGTATGGGCGGCGGTTTTGCCGACGCTTTTGGGGATATCTTTGGCGAGATATTTGGTGGCGCAGGCGGTGGCGGCGGCCGTCGTGGCGGCGGCCCGCAGGTCTATCGCGGCGCTGACCTGAAGTACGCGCTGGAAATCACGCTTGAGCAGGCCGCGGCCGGTTTTGATACCGAGATTCGCGTACCCAGCTGGGAACACTGCGACACCTGCCACGGCTCTGGCGCCAAGGCGGGCACATCGCCCAAGACCTGCCGCACCTGCGGCGGTTCGGGCGCCGTGCGCATGCAGCAAGGTTTCTTCAGCGTGCAGCAAACCTGCCCGACCTGCCACGGTAACGGCAAGGAAATCACTGACCCTTGCCCGTCTTGCGATGGCGTGGGCCGTATTCGCCGCAACAAGACCTTGCAGGTCAAGATTCCGGCTGGCATTGATGACGGCATGCGCATCCGCTCCAGCGGCAATGGCGAGCCAGGCATCAACGGTGGTCCTCCGGGCGACTTGTATGTGGAAATTCACATCAAGCAGCACAAGATCTTCCAGCGTGATGGCGATGACTTGCACTGCGAGCTGACCATTCCGTTCACCTCGGCGGCATTGGGCGGCGAATTGCAGGTGCCTACGCTGGGCGGCAAGGCCGAGATCTCGATTCCCGAGGGTACCCAGTCGGGTAAGACCTTCCGCTTGCGCGGCAAGGGCATCCGCGGCGTGCGCGGCAGCTATCCGGGCGATCTGTATTGCCACGTAGTGGTCGAAACGCCGGTGCGCCTGAGCGAAGACCAGAAGAACATCCTGCGCCAGTTCGAGGCATCCCTTAACGACGGTGGTGATCGCCATTCGCCGCAGAGCAAGTCGTGGACGGATCGCGTGAAGGAATTCTTCAGCTGAATCGTCTGACGCGGATTCGTCCGCGGCGGCATTCAATCAAAACCCCGCAAACAGGCGTCGCCTGTAGCGGGGTTTTTTTCTTTTTCGCTTTGCGTGCGCTGACAACTCGCCGGGCATGGCCAGCCTCGCGAGCCGTCCACATTTGGGTGTTGCATCATGAAAAAAGCCGCGGCTTTCGCCGCGGCCGTACTGCTGTTGCTACACGTGCTGCATTTACATCTACATCTACATCGACTTCAGTTTCGACTTCAACTTCGACTTCAACGGCAACTTCAACTTCCATTGCAACTCAACCAGCAACTTCAACTTCAACTTCAACAGCAACCGCCGCTGTACCGGAAAAAACCGGCCTCAAACCATGATGCCGCCTGAGGCCGGCCGGGCTACAGCAAGCAGCTCACCGGGAGATCGGCGGGTATTCAAGCTCGCCGAACGTGTATTGGCCGCTGGCCTTGGCTTGCGCCAACTCTGCCTGAACTTCAGCGCGTGTCTTCACGCTGCTGGCAGCGGTGGCAACGGGCGGATATTGCAGTTCGCCAAACGTGTATTGACCGCTGATCTTGGCCTGTTGCAGCTGCGCTTGCACTTCCTGCGCGCTCAGGCTGGCGGCTTGGGGCAGGGCGGGCGGATAGTCCAGTTCACCGAAGGTGTATTGGCCGCTGGCCTTGGCTTGTTGCAACTCGGTCGCGACTTGGGCGCTGCTCTTGGCTTGTTCAACACCGGCGGCTTGCGCGCCAAAGCCAACCAGGGCTAGGGACAGAAGCAGGGTAGTGGTAAGGGTTTTCATGGTCAGACCTCCAATTCGTCTTTACGTGGGACCGAATCCGGCGGCCCTCCGTCGTGGTTCGTTGTTTGTTCCCGATGACTGAATTGTGCGCGTCATCCCACCTGGGATAAACCCTTATTCCTTGAAAACATTTTTCCAAATAACCGAGTAATGAGCGGATATGTTGAAAATCTCCCCGTTATTGGCATGGTCATGGACGGCTAGCAGGAGGGGGTGCGCATGCCCGAATTTCACGATGCAAAAAAAAGCCCCCGCGTGTGGCGGGGGCTCGTCATGCTTGCAGCAGACTCAGGGTGCTGTTTTCTTTTTGAAGTCGCCGGCAACTGCCGTGCTGAATCCGTCCGCACGCAGGTATTTGCGCAGAGCTGCATTCACCGCATCAGGGGTCAGCGCCGAGATCTTTTTGTCCATCTCGGCTGACCATTCAAAGGTGCGGCCGCGTTGCAGATAGTCCAGCCAGGTGCTGGCCAGGATGTCGTCCTGTGCGCGGGCCAGGTTGCGGAAGTTCAGCAGGGCGTTGATGCCGTCTGAGATTTCCTTGTCCGTGAAGCCGTCTTTCAGCACGCGGGCCAGTTCTTCGTTCATGGCCTTTTCCAGGCGCTCGCGGTTTTGCGGGGCGTAGATGGCGTACATGGTCCAGCTGGCGCTGGGTTCAAACGACGAGACCGACAAGGAGCTGCGAACGGTATAGGACAGCCCCTCCGTTTCACGTACGCGGTTCCACAGGCGCGACGTTTCCGATGCGCCGAACAGGTAGTTGCCCAGATACAGCGCGGCGTAGTCGGCATCCGTGTCCTGCAGCTTCAGGGGCATGCGGGACAGATAGAACGCGTTCGCCTTGTCGGGTGTGTCGATGTCGAATTGCTTGGCGGGAATGTCGCGGTACGGATTGGCGACGCGGGTATAGGCAGGAGCCTTTTTCCAGCCGGCAAGACCCGCCTTGATGGCTTTTTCCACGGCTTCCGGTTCAAAGTCGCCGACTGCCGAGTATTCGATCTTGCCCGTGCCGTAGAACTTGGCATGGAACTTGGCCAGGGCATCACGGTTCAGAGCGCGAACGTTGGCCAGGGATTCCTCGAATGTGGGCACATAACGCAGGTCATCGGCAGGCCACGGATTGTCCTGACGGGCCAGCGCGCGTCCGGCCAGGGCCGAGGGTTCGGTCATGGCGTTCTGGATCGACGTTTCAAGCTGACGCTGATATTCCTCGAGCTGGTCCTTCGGGAAGTTGGCGTTGCGCACAATGTCCAGCGCCAGCGCGGTCAGCTCGGGCAGATTCTCGCCTTTGGTCGACATGGCGATTTTCAGCGTGGTGCCACCGCCACTGAACCCCAGTTCTGCCTGCAACTTGTCCAGGCGGTCCTGGATGTCCTGGCGCGACAGCTTGGCCGTGCCGCGGGTTAGCAGATCTGCCACGGCGCTGGAATTCACGCGTTGGCCAAGCAGATCCTTTTCGTTGCCGAATTGGATCAACATTTGAGCTTGCACGCGATTGCCGCGCGTAGCCTTGGGCAGCAATGCCAGTTGAACCGGGCCGTTAGGCAGGTCCAGTTTCTTGCGTTGCGTCAGCTTGTCGATGTTTTCGGGCGTGGGGTCAAAGGCCGATGCGGCCTTGAAGTCCGGGTCACCCTTGTAGTCCTTGAAGACGGCAGTCAGGTCTACGCGCTGCGTTTGCGGCGCGCGCAGCGGTTTTTCCGTGGGGATATAACGGCCTTCAATGCGATTGCTTTGAACCAGATAGGTCGTTGCGGCTTGTTGGACCTCAGTGAGCGAGGCCTTGCGGGCGCGGTCGCGCTGCAAGAAGAACAGGCGCCAGTCGCCAGCGGCGATGGCCTCGGACAGCGCCACGCCGACTTGTTCGGGATCGCTATAAGTCTGCTCCCATGAGGTCAGCCACTTGCTGCGCGCCCGATCCAGTTCCTGCTGGGTGAAGGGTTTTTTCTTCAGGGATTCCAGCGTGCTGGTCAGCGTCGTCATGGCCGTGTCCAGGCTCTTGCCGGGCGTCAGTTGCGCGCCGAACATCGCCAGACCTGGGTCCAGGTTTTCCATCGTGAAACCGAAGACGCCCGAGGCCAGCTTGGTGGGAACCAGCGCATGGTACAGACGGCCTGACGGCGTGTCGGACAGAATGACCGTCGCCAGGTCCAGCGGCACGAAATCCGCGCTGCCAGCGGCAGGGATGTGATACATGGCAGCGACCAGCGGCGTGCCGCCGGTGCGGCGCAAGGTCACCGAGCGCTCGCCGTCTTGCGTGGGTTCCACGGTGTATTCGGGTGGCAGCTTGCGGTCCGGCTTGGGCAATTTGCCCAGCGTGGCTTCGATGTCGGCGAGCGTTGCTTGCGGGTCGAATTTGCCAGCCACGATCAGCACGGCGTTATCCGGCTGGTAGTACTCGTGATAGAAGGCGCGCAACTGGGCAATATCGACGTTTTCCACGTCGGCCCGCGCGCCGATGGTGTTCTTGCCGTAGCTGTGCCACTGATACGCAGCTGCCTGCATCTTCTGCATCAAGATCCGGGAAGGGCTGTTTTCACCGCTTTCCATCTCGTTGCGCACCACCGTCATTTCCGAATCCAGGTCTTCCTTGGCGATCAGGGAATTGACCATGGCATCGGCCTGCCAGCCCAGATACCACTTGAGGGTGTCCGGGTTGGCGGCGAAACTGGCGAAATAATTTGTGCGGTCGCTGGACGTTGAACCGTTGGCTTGCAGGCCGCGGCGCGAGAACTCGCCCATGGCGTTGCGGGTGGTGGACGTACCCTTGAACAGCATGTGCTCAAGCAGGTGAGCCATACCGGTCTGGCCGTAGTTTTCGTTGCGTGAGCCGACCAGGTAGGTCATGTTGACCGTGGTCGAGGGCTTGGATTCATCGGGAACCAGCAGCACTCTCAGGCCATTGGCCAAGCGGTATTCGGTGATGCCTTCAATCGAGGCGGCCTCCGAAACGCCGGCCGGCAGACTGGCGGCGCCGGCCTGGAAGGCCAGGAAGGAGGAAAACAGCAGCACACCCAGGGGGCGTGGCAGCTTCGACAGGGACAGGCGCATGGCAGACAATTCCTTTGGCATGGCAGAATCCGTTGGAGTGTATACGTTGGCATTGGTTCAGGGGCAGGTGCAATGCAAGAGCGGCTCCTTTGGCCGCTAAGCAAGGAATATCGTCATGTCTTTATCGCTGGAAGTTGAGACGCCGCGCCTGGTGTTGCGGCAATGGCGGGCCGATGACCGCAAACCTTTCGCGGTGCTGAATGCGGATACGCGCGTCATGGAATACATGCTGCCGTTGACCGGGCCAGACAGCGACGCGCTGGCCGGACGGCTGGCGGCGGGCATCGATGAACACGGGTGGGGTTTCTGGGCTGTCGAGGCGCCCGGGGTGGCGCCGTTCGTGGGTTTCGTGGGCATCAAGCCGCTGACGCCGCTGCTGCCCTTCGCGCCAGGGGTCGAGATCGGCTGGCGGCTGGCGCTGCCGTTCTGGGGGCGCGGTTATGCGAGCGAGGCCGCCGAGGCGGCTTTGCGCGTGGGATTTGAGCAAATCGGGCTGCGCGAGATCGTGGCGTTTACTGCCACGGGCAACCAGCGTTCGCGTGCGGTGATGGACCGCTTGGGCATGATTGCTGACGCAAACCCGTTCGATCATCCCGCCGTACCCGAGGGGCATGCGCTGCGCGAACACGTGCTGTACCGGCTGGGCAGGGAGCAATGGCAGCGGCAAACAAATGGTGACGCAGACGCAGGCGGGGCGCCGGTCGCCGCAGCATAAGGGCCGGAAAGCCGCAGTCTCATAGGGTGCTGCAGTGCAACACCCTTAGCGCGCAAGGCAAATTTGAGGTCTGCCGCCTTGCGGGTGTAAGCTTTTGAAGACGTAGTAGCTGTTGCCGACGGGATGCGCGACAGCCGTCTACCGGCTTCCCGTCCAACACCAGACGCCGCTCGATGCGCGGCGCCGGTGCTTGTCGTTCGCGCCTTCGCTGCCGGCATCCTGCCGGCGCATTTTTCGGAGGAACGACCCATGCTGACCGAAATCGTCACGCGTGCTTTGTCCCAGTTGACCGGTAGCGCCCTGAGCGGCGACGGAATCAAAGGACAGTTTCAGTACGCCTATGCCAGTGATGACGGCCAATTCGTGGCCATACTGACCCACGATATGACCACCTATGTGGTGGACTTGAGCACAGAACGATATTTTGCGGAGTGTGGCGGTTCGCCTCGCGGGTTTGCCGGACATGTGCTGGAAATGGAGGGCGCCGCAGCGCGCGTCCATCCCTGGCCTGCCGCCAATGATTTGTTCGATCTGGATATGGACGCGGATGAGCTGTCGTGGCGCCAGTGCCCGGGCCTGCGGCGCGCGGCGGCTGCCAACCGATCTGTGGAGAGCCGCGCCGCCTAAGAGTGGCCAGAAGCGGCAACACCTCACTGAACCGGCGGATTCGCCGGTTTTTTTTATGGAAGGCGTGCGCAGTCCGATTGGGCTGCCCGGTACAATTTCCGCCCATGACTACGCCTGCTGATAGCCGCGCCCCGGACGGCGCCACCCTGGTCGATTGCACCCATGAGCGCCATGCGGACCAGATACTTGCCATCTTCAACGATGCCATCGCTAACTCTACGGCCTTGTACGACTACAAGCCGCGCCCGCGCGAGGCGATGCAGACCTGGTTCCAGACCAAGCAGCAGGGCGGGTTTCCGGTGGTGGGCTTTGAGAACGAAGCCGGCGAGCTGATGGCGTTTGCCAGCTACGGCACGTTTCGCGCCTGGCCAGCGTTCAAATATTCGGTTGAGCATTCCGTCTATGTGGATGGGCGTTTCCGAGGCCTGGGTCTGGGAGAAGCGATGATGCGCGTGTTGATCGAGCGGGCGCGCGCCAATCAAGTGCACGTGCTGGTTGGCGGCATTGATGCGTCGAACGCAGGCAGTATCCACCTGCACGAAAAGCTGGGGTTCAAGCACTCCGGCACGATCCAGCAAGCGGGCTTCAAGTTCGGGCGCTGGCTGGATCTGGCGTTTTATCAGCTGACCCTGGATACGCCTGAAGAGCCGGTGGACGGCTGATACGCGCGATGAGGCGCGCGCGTTCGGCAGTGACGTTCTTGCAGGAGAATGCCCGCGCTATTGCCGCCCTACTTGGATAGGATGCGCATGGCTTGTTCCAGGCCGGCGACGGTTACGGGGTACATGCGGTCTTGCATGATGTCGCGCATCAGTGCGATGGATTGGCGGTATTGCCACGAGGCGGTGGGCTCGGGGTTCAGCCAGACCGATTTAGGCCAGGCGTCCAGCAGACGCCGCATCCATTCGGCGCCGGGCTCTTTGTTGTAGTGCTCGACGGAGCCGCCCGGTTGCAGGATTTCGTAGGGGCTCATCGTGGCGTCGCCGACGATGATCAGACGCCAGTCCGGGTTGAACTTGCGCAGCACATCCCAGGTGTCAAAGCGTTCGTTCTGGCGCCGCCGATTGCTTTGCCACAGGCTTTCGTACGGGCAGTTGTGGAAGTAATAGACTTCCAGATTGCGGAATTCGCTGCGGGCTGCCGAAAACAGTTCTTCGACACGGCCGATGTGGTCGTCCATGCTGCCGCCAACATCCAGCAGCATCAGCACTTTTACGGTGTTGTGGCGTTCGGGCACCATGCGCAGGTCCAGATGGCCCGCGTTGCGTGCGGTGCTGGCAATGGTGTCGTCCAGGTCCAGTTCCATCTCTGCGCCTTGACGCGCAAAGCGGCGCAGGCGGCGCAAGGCTACTTTGAAGTTGCGTGTGCCTAGTTCGACCTGATCGTCGTAGTCTTTGAACTGGCGCATGTCCCACACTTTGACCGCCGTGCGGTTGCCGGCCGATGCGCCGCCCACGCGGATGCCTTCAGGGTGATAGCCGCCATTGCCAAACGGCGATGTGCCGCCGGTGCCTATCCATTTGCTGCCGCCTGCGTGGCGTTCTTTCTGTTCGTCCATGCGCTCTTTGAAGAGCTCCATCAACTTGTCCCAGCCATGCTTTTCGATGGCCGCGCGTTCTTCCGGCGACAGGCTTTTTTCGAACTGCTTGATCAACCAGTCCAGCGGAATTTCCTTGCCGGCGGGCAGGGCGGCTTCGATGCCTTTGTAGTAGGCGCCGAAGGCCTTGTCGTACCGGTCGTAGAGCGATTCGTCCTTGACCAGCGTAGCGCGCGCCAGGAAGTAGAACTCGTCTAACGTGGGCGCCATCAGGTCCTGGCGCAAGGCGTCGACCAGGGTCAGGTATTCCTTGACCGAGACGGGCAGCTTGTGCGCCCGAAGGTGGTAGAAAAAGTCGATCAGCATATGCGGGGCGCCGTTGGCTGCAAGATCAGCGGCGCTGGCCGCCGCGCGTCATGGCCGCGAGGCGTTCCAGCAGGTGCACGTCTTGTTCGTTCTTCAAGAGCGCGCCAGCCATCAGCGGCACGGCGGTTGCCGTGTGCGCATCGATCTGGGCAGCGGTGGCGTCTTCAGCCAGCAGCAGGCGCAACCAATCCAGCAGTTCAGAGGTGGACGGCTTTTTCTTTAGACCCGGCGCATCGCGCAGGCCAAAGAAGGTGTCCAGCGCTGCGCGCAGCACGTCCTGCTTCAGGTGCGGATAGTGCACGGCCACGATGTCGCGCATGGTGTCGCGATCGGGGAAGCGGATGTAGTGGAAGAAGCAGCGGCGCAGGAAAGCGTCAGGCAGATCTTTTTCGTTGTTGGACGTGATGATGACGAGCGGACGGTGGCGCGCGGAGATGGTCTCGCGCGTTTCATACACATGGAATTCCATGCGGTCCAGTTCGCGCAGCAGGTCGTTGGGGAATTCGATGTCGGCTTTGTCGATTTCGTCGATCAGCAGCACGACCGGCTCGTCCGCCTGAAAGGCCTGCCACAAGGTGCCTTGCACGATGTAGTTGCGGATGTCGCGGACTTTTTCGTCGCCGAGTTGCGAATCGCGCAGGCGCGATACGGCATCGTATTCGTATAAGCCCTGATGCGCTTTGGTCGTGGACTTGATGTGCCATTGCAGCAAAGGCCTGCCGAGCGCACGCGCCACTTCTTCAGCCAGCATGGTTTTGCCAGTACCGGGTTCTCCCTTAATCAGCAGTGGGCGCTGCAAGGTCAATGCGGCGTTGACGGCGAGTTTCAGGTCATCGGTAGCGACATAAGTGTCGGTGCCGTCGAAGCGGACAGGCGAGCGGGACGTGGCGGACTGGGCTGCGGACATGGTCGGATGGCTTCAGGTGATTGACGGTGATCAATACCATCGTAAGGTATTAATCCTGAGCAATTATCGTACAATCAGGCGGTTTTGCAGTTGGGTTCGACCCGCAACGTGTTTGCCGGGGGCCTTTTCGTGTGAGCAGGCCCTAGTCCTTAAGCCATACCAAGAAGAGCCATTCCAATGAAGTTGCGAACCTCTCTGAAGTGCACGGTTTCCGTGTTGGCCGCGATGGCATCCTGTGCGATCGCCGGCCAGGCTGTTGCTGCGGATGCAGCGCCTGTCGGTAATATTCAAAATGCCCGCGACAAGGTTTCCATGTGCATCGGTTGCCACGGCATCGAAGGCTACAAGGCAACATTTCCCGAGCTCTATCACGTGCCGATGATTGCTGGCCAGAACGCCAAATACATCGAAACGGCCCTTAACGAGTACAAGAAAGGCGCGCGCAGCCATCCCACGATGGACGCCATTGCCGGCAGCTTGTCCGACCAGGACATCGCCGACTTGGCCGCGTACTACTCGAATCTCAAATAAAGGGGCAAATAGATGAACCGGACCATGCTTGCCCTTGCGGGCGCGACCTTGGCCTTTTCGGGCGTTACCGCCCAAGCGCAGGACCTGGCGGCCGGCAAGGCCGTCTTCGATAAATTCAATTGCGCATCCTGCCACGGCGCCGACGCCAAGACGGCGGTGGACCCGGCCTATCCGACCCTGGCGGGGCAACATGCCGATTACCTGGCGCATGCGCTGAAAGCCTATAAGCGCGGCGCGTCCGGCAGCGCCGCTACGGCCAATGTGCGCAAGAACCCGATCATGGGCGCTTTTGCTACACAGCTGTCTGACCAGGACATCAGCAACGTGTCTGGATGGCTGTCGTCATTGCCCAGCGATCTGGGCGTGCGCAAGTAATCCACGCCGGCAACAAAAACCCTCGGATGCGAGTCCGAGGGTTTTTTTTGACCGGCAGGTTTGCTTAAAGGCTCGCGCGGCGGCGGATCAGGTCAATGTAGGTGTCGCTGTCCAGCGGCGTACCCAGGCGTTGGGCTTCCCAGACGACCTGGCCCAGGCATTCCATGATTTCATGCGCCGCATGATGGGCGTCGGAGCGCGCCGTCAGTTGCTGATAGGCGCGGCGGATGCCGGGCGGATGGTCGATGGACAATTGTTCCGCGATGGCCAGATGCATCGACAGGTGCAGAAAAGGATTAGTGCGCCCCTTTTCCACGTCGTACTCGGTCGTCATGGCGTCGGGGCTTTCCAGGTCGCCATGGTATTCAGGATGTTCGATGATCCAGTCCAGCGCTATAGCCTCAAGCGGGGTCAGGACTTCGTTGGCGCGGTGCTTGCGCCAGGTATCGATAAAGAATTCGCGGACTTGGTCGCGGGAGGGATTGAACATCGGCGGGGTACGGAATGCGGGCTATGGACCAAGTATTTTACCGCTGAGCCGCTCCCGAGGTAAAAAGCGCCCCCTTGGGGGGCAGCAAACTCACGAAGTGAGTGCGGCGTGGGGGCTCTTTTCCCGCTGGGCCGCCCCCGAGGAAAAAAACGCTCTTTTTGGAGCGGCAAACTCATTTTCGTGAGTGCGGCGTGACGCCTTTTTTTCCCGCCCTGCGAGTACTGTCAGGTCTGCTGGGCGCTTTGCGATATAGAATTGGTTGCTATCCGCCATCCGGTGTGCGGTCCGCGAGGGTGATATTTCCCGCGGAATCGGACGCTTTCCGATGCGGCGCGTGCAGAAAATCACCCGGAGCAAATGGAGCATTCATGTCCTACCAACATATCAAGGTTCCCGCTGGCGGCCAGAAAATCACGGTCAACGCTGATTTCTCGCTGAATGTGCCTGAACAGCCCATCGTTCCCTTCATTGAAGGCGATGGCACAGGCGCCGACATCACCCCGGTGATGATCAAAGTCGTAGACGCGGCGGTGCAAAAAGCCTATGCCGGCAAGCGCAAGATTCACTGGATGGAAGTCTATGCCGGTGAGAAAGCGACCAAGGTCTATGGTCCGGATGTCTGGTTGCCTGACGAAACCCTGGAAGTCGTCAAAGACTACGTGGTTTCCATCAAGGGTCCGCTGACCACGCCCGTGGGCGGCGGCATCCGTTCGCTGAACGTCGCGCTGCGTCAGCAGCTGGACCTGTACGTCTGCCTGCGCCCCGTGGCGTACTTCAAGGGCGTGCCGTCCCCCGTGCGTGAACCCGAGAAGACCAATATGGTGATCTTCCGCGAGAACTCGGAAGACATCTACGCCGGTATCGAATACATGGCGGAAAGCGAGCAAGCCAAGGAACTGATCCAGTTCCTGCAAACCAAGCTTGGCGTGAAGAAGATCCGCTTCCCGAACACGTCCTCGATCGGCATCAAGCCTGTGTCGCGTGAAGGCACCGAGCGTTTGGTGCGCAAGGCGGCGCAGTACGTGATCGACAACGACCGCACGTCGCTGACCCTGGTGCACAAGGGCAATATCATGAAGTTCACGGAAGGCGGCTTCCGGGACTGGGGTTATGAACTGCTGCAGAAAGAATTTGGCGCTCAACTGATCGATGGCGGTCCGTGGTGCAAATTCAAGAATCCCAGGACTGGCCGCGAGATCATCGTCAAAGACGTGATCGCCGACGCCTTCCTGCAACAGATTCTGTTGCGTCCGGCCGAATACGACGTGATTGCCACGCTGAACCTGAACGGCGACTACATCTCGGACGCGCTGGCCGCGCAAGTGGGCGGCATTGGCATTGCGCCGGGCGCAAACCTGTCGGATTCCGTTGCCATGTTTGAAGCCACCCACGGCACGGCGCCCAAGTACGCGGGTAAGGATTACGTGAATCCGGGCTCGGAAATCCTGTCCGCTGAAATGATGCTGCGCCATATGGGCTGGACTGAAGCAGCCGATCTGATCATCTCCAGCATGGAGAAATCCATCCTGTCCAAGAAGGTCACTTATGACTTCGCCCGTCTGCTGGAAGGCGCGACGCAGGTGTCGTGCTCGGGCTTTGGCCAGGTCATGATCGAAAATATGTAAATCGCCGTTTATCACTGCGTTTTTTCGAAGAACCCGCCCGCCGTCATGGCGGGCGGGTTTTGTCTGAAGGCTACCGCCATTGCGCGGAGTCTGTCTGTTCTGATCAGGTTGAGTGCTGTGCCCCGAATTTATGTTTCTCTGGCCACCTGGCTTGTATTGCTGGTACCGGCGCTGGCGTTGACCAGCCCCGTGGGTGGCCCTGCCGTTCTCTATCTAAGCGCCTTGGTCGCGCTGACAGCTATTGCAGTCAACTTGATCAAGCGCTACGAACCCGTGGATTTCCAGGCGTTGTGGCCGATGTGGCTGGCGTTGCTATTGCCGCTGGCCTGTATGTTCATTACGTCCGCAGTGCGAGGCGTATGGAGCAATTCGGAACTGGAGAAACTGCTGCGGTTTGCGCTGGCGTTACCGGTGCTGTGGCTGTTGTTGCGCGCCCCGCAGCGGTGGCTAAAACATGTGCAATGGAGCATTCTTGCTGGCGCGCTAGGTGGCGCGGTGCTGTTGATCGTGACCATGCTGTGGATGGGGCGCGCTGCGGTGGTCGAGGTCGGTGGCCGCTATAACGCGGTTGCTTTTGCGGATATGACTTTGCTGTTCGGCGCTATGACGCTGTTGACGCTGGGTTGGGGCGCCAGCACCCGCTGGCCTCGCGTTGAGGCCGGTGTGAAGTGGCTGGCTGTTTTTTTGACCGTGTACGCCACTTGGATATCAGAAACGCGCAGCAGCTGGATGCTATTGCCCATCTTGGCGCTGGTTTTTTTGTTGGGCCTGCGCCGGTGGACGGGTCGTCAGAAAGCCTATTGCGCAGTGGGGCTGAC
Source organism: Achromobacter seleniivolatilans (assembly GCF_030864005.1). Taxonomy (NCBI): domain Bacteria; kingdom Pseudomonadati; phylum Pseudomonadota; class Betaproteobacteria; order Burkholderiales; family Alcaligenaceae; genus Achromobacter; species Achromobacter seleniivolatilans. The sequence continues at coordinate 3,700,789 of NZ_CP132976.1, read as the reverse complement.
AGTGGCGCTGATCATCAGTGCAGCCACGATTTGGACGTTCAGCAGCCGTATGCAGGAAATTTCCGGCGACGTGCAGGGTTTTGCCACGTCAACCAATCGTGATACGTCGTTTGGGATTCGGCTGCAGCTGTGGCATGCGGCAATGATGATGTTCGAGAAGAGCCCAATCGTAGGTGTGGGACCGAGTCAGTTCAGGCACGAGTTGCTGGAACTCCAGACCAAGGGCGTGGTGTCGGCAGAGGTGGTTGAGGGCTTTGGCGAGCCGCACAACGATTTCCTGGCTGCTTTGTCTGGATATGGATTGCTGGGTCTATTGGCATTTCTCTCTTTGTACCTGGTGCCGGCCTGGGTGTTCTTCCGCCGGCTCGCCAGTGATGACCGCGTAATCCGGGTCGGCGCGCAGTTGGGTCTGCTGTTCTGCCTGGGCTATTGCGCGTTCAGCCTGACCGAGATGATGTTCCGCAATATGCGCAGCGTGCCCACCTATGCGCTGATCGTCGTGACGTTGATCGCGTTGACCACGCCGCGCGCCGGTAGCGCGCACCGGCCTGGCAGCTAGTGTAGGAACACGGCGGCAAGGCCCGCCACATATGGAATTCAGAACGCAAGGCGTCCTCCCTATCCGGACGCCTTGCGTTTTTTTATGGCCTTTTCCTGATGCCTTTGCGTTATATCAATATTGCCGTTTGATCTAAGTGAAAACCCTGCTGGCTCCCCGTATCCTGATGAAACGCAATACATAAACCGTCACATTCTGCCGCTAACAGTTTCACGCGCAAGAATGGGCATCAAGAGGAGAGCCTGTGAAGAATTCGAGTTTGCGCCGAGAGTTGTTGTGGTTCGTCTTTGCGATCGGCGCTGCCGTGCTGGCCCTGGGCGCATGGGACGCTTGGGAGCGCCGCGCCGATATGGTTGCCGAGCGCAAGACCGAATTGCGTCATGTGCTGGATCTGGCGGCAGGCATTCTGCGCAATGGCAAGCAAAGCGCGGCCGAGGGCATGCCCTTGGCTGACGCGAAACGCAATGTGGCGCGCCGGCTGGCGCAACTGCGTTATGGCGCTGACGGTTATGTAGGCGCGTTTGGCGACGACTACAACCTGCTCGTCCACCCTGATGCCAAGCTTGTGGGCACAAACGTGCGCGCCATCAAGGACGTTGATGGCCTGCCGATCTTTGAAGATCTGTATGCGCAAGGCAAGGGAGGCGGCGGTTATGTGCAGTACCGATTCCCCCGTCCGGGCGAGGAAGAAGCCTTGCCGAAGATCAGCTATGCCACGTATGACAACGAATGGGGCTGGCTGCTGTTTACGGGTCTGTACGTGGATGATGTTGATGCGGCGTTCTACGGCACCTTGTGGCGGCAAGGCAGCGTGACGCTGGGTTTGCTGGCGCTGGTGCTGTTGGCTGCATTGCGCTTCTTCCGCACGCATGTCATCAGCCCGCTGGATGAGGCCGTGGCGCTGTGTGAAAGGGTGGCCAATGGCGACCTGTCCAGCGTCATTTCGCGCCATCACCGCGGTGAAATCGGCCGCTTGTTTGACGGGATGGCCCGCATGCAGCAGCGCCTGGATGTGGCGGTTCGCAGCATTGTGCACTCGACAGGTTCGATCGCAGCCGCTTCGCGTCAGATCGCCGCAGGGAGCATGGACTTGTCGGACCGTACCGAAAAGCAAGCTGCCGCGCTGGAACAGACGGCAGCTAGCGTGGAACAGATAACCGCCACGGCCAAGCAAAGCGCCGACCATGTGCGTGAAGTCAGTTCGTTGGCAAGCCAGTCAGCGCAGTTGGCGCGCCAGGGTAGCGAAGAGACCCAGCATGCCATTGATGCGATGGGCGAGATCTCGCACAGCTCGCAACGCATTGACGAGATCATCAGCGTGATTGATGGCATTGCCTTCCAGACCAACATCCTGGCATTGAACGCGGCCGTGGAAGCGGCGCGGGCCGGCGAGCAGGGGCGGGGGTTTGCCGTCGTGGCAGGCGAGGTGCGCGCTTTGGCCCAGCGCTCGGCCACTGCCGCCAAGGAGATCAAGGGGTTGATCGAGGCGTCCTCGGATTCCGTGGCGCGGGGCAGTCAGCGCGTTGAGCAAGCCAGCGCCACGATGAGCAGCGTGCTGGAATCGGCCACCACCAGCGCGCCGCTGATGGGCGAGATTGCCACCGCGTCGACCGAGCAGAGCGTGGGCATTGAACAGATCAATCAGGCCGTGACCCACCTGGACAGTGTGACGCAGCAAAACGCCGCGCTGGTCGAGGAATTTGCGGCATCGGCCGCGACCTTGCACGAACAGGCCGACGACCTGGCGCGTGCGGTGTCTGTGTTCAAGCTGTCTGTAGCCGGCTAGACGAACCCTGAACCACGCTCATTGCGCGCTGCAAGCGCGAGCCCAGCTCGCGGCTTGCGGGCATCATGGGCATGCGCAGTTCGTCGGCGATAAGCCCCTGCATGGCCAGTGCGCGCTTGATGGGTGCGGGGTTGGGTTCGGAGAACAACAGGCGGATCAGTCCCCGCAGCGGCTCGAATAGTTCGCGCGCGGCTTCGATGTGGCCGTCGCGGGCCAGTTGCATGACTTCGACATAGCGTTCGGGATACAGATGCGCGGCGGCAGGAATGGCGCCGCGGCCGCCCGCAAGAAAATGATCAAGAAAGGCCAGATCTTCACCGCATAACGCCGCCAGCTTGCCGCGCGCGTTCAGGGTGGCGAGCACCGGCGGATTGCACTCTTTGACGGCAGGAAAGTTGGGTAGCGCGGCCAGCGTTTCCATGGTTTCCACGGTCATCGTCACGCCGGTGCGTTTCGGTATGTTGTACAGAATGATGGGGCGTTCGGTGGCCCATGCGATCTGCCGGTAGTGCCACAGGATGCCCGCTTGGGATGGCCCCAAGTAGTAAGGGGGCGGCACCAGATAAGCAGCGGGTGCATATTTGTCCAGGCGCCGGATGGCGGTCGCGACGCCGCGAGTATCCACGCCGCCTGCGCCAAACACCAGTGGCAAGGCGTGCGGATCGCTAAGAATGGCGTCGATCATGTCGCACTTTTCCGACAGACTGAGCAGATTGCCTTCCCCCGTGGAACCGAACAGGACCAAGCCCGCGATGCCTGCGTTGCGATAGTAGCGGGCCAACGCCTGGGCGGCGTCCAGATCCACATAACCGCCCCGCATTGGCGTGACCATGGGCAGCCAAATGCCCTCAAAAACCGGTTTGATAGGCATGTCCATGGCTTATTGCACCGTGATGGCAGGGGCCGGGCGAACCGGGCCGAACTCGGCTTGGGGCAGGCCGCACATGACGGCGTGCATCAAGGCATCCAACTCGCTGCGGGCGCACTGGAGTTGCAGCGTGCTTTGCGCATGGGCGTGGTCCACGGACAGGACATAAATGCCGATGCGCGCTCCCAATTCGCGGTGCAGCGCCAGGCGCACGTTCAACGCATCCAGGGTGTCTATTCTGACGGTCAGCGCGACCATCTCGCGTGGGGCCGGTTGCGCTTCGGGCGCAGCGGAAAAACGATCGGGGGAATGGGGCGGACGGCGGTCCAGTCTGGGGATCATGGCGGGTCGGGGTACAGGCGCCGTGTGCGGCGGTCTGCGTATCCGGTTGGTTGATGACGATTCCACTATAGAAATCGTGCCGTAAATCCTGCCGATAAATGCGGGCGCGCCGCGTAAAAATCGCGTCAACGCCCTGACGGTTCAGAAGGTCTTGGTGAGGGACAACAAACCGGTCGCACGGCCCATGTCGCGGCCATGCGTGTTGGTGTAAACGGCACGGTCGGCATTGGTGTCCAGGTAGGCCAGCGACACGGACAGACCTTGCCCGAAGTCTTTGGTCAGGCCGAGTTTCCAGTCGGTGTAGGAGCCGTTATTCACGTTGCGCACCAGTTGACGGCCGATGTGGGCGTTGACCGTCAGGCCCCAGACCCCCGTGTCAAAGTTGCCCGACAGGTCGAAATATTGGCTGTACTTGCTGTCGGCGAATCCGAACAGATTGGTCATGGCGATGGAATACTTGAACATCACCGGGCCGTAGCCTATGCCGGCGTAGAGTTCTGTCGTGTCGGGGCTGGTGTAGCCCGACGGGTAGTCGCCGGGGTAGTAGTACTGCAAGACGCCCAGATCTACCGGCAGTCCGTCGGCAAGGTTGCCCTTGTAGCCGCCATAAAAATCCATTTCCACGGGTGCGGACACGCGGCTGTTGCTGTCGCCAAGCCAGCTGATGCTGGAGTTCCAGTTGCCCAGGTAAAAACCGCTGGCGTGGGCAAGGTCAAAGCCGCCTTGAATGGCGGGTTTGTTATTGGTTTGCATCAAGCCGCGGTAGCGGTACTGGCTGGCCAGCGTGACGTTGGCCGTCAGCGTGTAGTCGGACGTTGCGTCGGTTGCGGCTGGCGCGTCATTGGCGTTGGCGGTGCAGGTCAGAGTCAGCAGCGCAAGCGCGGCCAGGGTGTTGCGGGACATGGGATGCTCCTGATGTTGAACGGGATCGCAACAATAGGAGCATCGGCATAAAGGGCGAGATAAGAGTCGCGCGTCCCGCGTAAACGCGGCATCAATTCATTGCGACGGGGCTGGGCAGATGCGGCGTCTTATCCTGCGAAGCGGTAGCCGACGCCGATTTCAGTCAGCAGGAATACGGGCTGGGCGGGGTCCGCTTCCAGCTTCTGGCGCAAATGGCCCATGTAGATGCGCAAGTAGTGATTGCTTTCAACATGCGACGGCCCCCACACATCGCGCAGCAGTTCACGATGCGTCATCACCTTGCCGCGATGCGCCAGCAATGCTGCAAGCAGGCGGTACTCCATCGCAGTCAGGTGCACGTGCTGGCCCGCGCGTTCCACCACCCGCTTGGAGAAGTCCACGCGCACGTCGCCAAAAGAAATCTCCGCCGCATTGCCCGCGCCACCCTTGGCATGACGGCGCAATAGCACCCGCAGCCTGGCCAGCAGCTCGCTGACGCCGAAGGGCTTGGTCAGATAGTCATCAGCCCCCGCATCCAGCGCCGCCACCTTGTCGGCCTCGGCGCTGCGGGCGGACAGCACCAGCACCGGCACCTCGGTCCAGCCGCGAAGTTCACGAATCAACGTCATGCCGTCTTCGTCGGGTAATCCCAGGTCCAGCACGATGGCGTCGGGTTGACGGGTACCGGCTTCGATCAGCCCGCGCTTGACGGTGTCGGCCTCATGAACCGTGCAGCCCTCGCTTTCCAGGGCCTGGCGGACGAAACGCCGGATGTTGGCGTCATCTTCGATGATCAGGACGGTAGGCTGGTAGTCAAACATACGGCTTGGCTTTCAAAGGGTTTCGGGGTGCATGGGGGGCGGGGTGCCCAGCGGCAGGCTGAATACGAATTGCGCGCCAGACGCCAGCCCAGGCGTGTGCTCGACCCAGATGCGGCCGTGATGAGCCGTGATGATGGCTTCGCACACCGCCAGGCCCAGGCCGACGCCCGGGGTCGCGGATTCGCGTTCGCCGCGCGTGAATTTTTCAAATATGCGGCGTTCGGCGCCAGGCGCGACGCCGGGTCCGTTGTCGCTGACGGCCACGCGCAGTTCGTTTTCATGAACTGCCGCATGCAGATGCAGAGTGCTGCCAGCAGGCGTGTACTTGGCGGCGTTTTCCAGCAAATTGCACAGCACGCGCTCGATCAGCACGCCATCGCATTCCACCAGGGGCAGGTACGACAGGCTGGCCACCGTGACGCGGTGAGCAGCCAGCGATTCGCGCATGGCGGCCAGAGACGCACCCACCAATTCTTCAATGGATTGCCATTCCAGCCGCAGCGGCGTGTCGCGGCTTTGCAGACGCGCCATGTCCAGCAGATTGACCACCAGCGCGTGCATGCGCTGGGCTTGATCGCGCATGGCGCGGATGGTGTCTTGAATATCGGGCGGCAGCGTTGATTGCTGACGCATCAGCGTATCGGTCATGCCGACCAGACTGGTCAGCGGCGTGCGCAGGTCATGCGATACCGCGGCCAGCAAGGAGTTGCGCAGCCGTTCGGATTCCATGCTGACCAGCGCTTGCTGGGCCACTTCCACATAGTGCAGGCGTTCCAGCGCAATGGCGATCAGGGTAGCGTAGGCCTCGATCTGACGGCGGGAATCCGGATGGGAAAAAAGGCTGCGGCGCGGCGCTGCCAGCGCCAATACGCCACGCGTGCGCATGGGCGCCTTCAGCGGCAGGTACAGCAGGTCGCTGTTGGACAAGGTGGCCGTACCCGCGCCCGCAGGCTGGCCGTGATCGTAGACCCATTGGGCCAGCGCGGATTCCAGCGGCGGCATGTCGTCGGCGGCGGGCGAGGCCAGCTTCAGCCTGTCGTCCAGACCCAAGATATAGAGCGCGCAGCGCGAGCCAAAGGTGGCGTGGACGAAGGCGCCAGCCGACGCCACGATTTGCTCGGGCAGCAATGCGGATGACAGCTCGCGTGCAAACTCATACAGGCTGCGCGCGTCGGCCTCGCGTTTGACGGACGCCAGAGCCTGCAAGCGCAGGCCGGCGGTCAGTTGCCCGATGAGCAGTCCCACGGACAGCAACACCCCGAAGGTCAGAAGATATTGCACATCTGATACTGCGAACGAGGCCAGAGGCTGCACAAAGAAAAAGTCGAAAAGCGCCACGCTGACGACCGAAGCCAGCGCGGCCGGCCCTCTGCCATGGCGCAGCGCCACGCCCACGACCGCCAGCAGGAAGAGCATGACGATATTGGTCTGGTGCAGCACCGGAAACGCCAGCATCGACAGCCCGGTGGCCGCAGCGCAATAGCACAGCGCCCAGGCATATCCGGCCCATGGAGAGCCGTTGCGATCGTCGGTGGCCGAGCGGGCCCGGCGTCCAAGCGTGAGCGGATCGCGGCCGGGGGCGGCGCTGGCAGGCAAGGGCGGCGCGCCCAGGCGGATGATGTCGATTTCGGGGCAGCCAGCGGCCAGCATGTCGGCAAAGCTGTGACGGCGCCAAAGCCAGCCGGGCGTAATGGCGGCGGTAAGCAGGGCGGACACGGACAGGCGCAAGCGTTGCAGGCCCGTGGCGCGGGTGCGGCCCACGATGGCCTTGGTGATATTGTGGCGGCGCACATAGCGGACAACGGCATCGACCATGTCGCCGCCCGCCAGCGTTTCCGTGCGCGCGCCCAGCGAGTCGGCCAGCGCCAGGCTGCGTTGCATGCGGTCCTGTTCCGCCTGCGGCGTTGGCGCCGCGCGCGGGGTGTCGATGGTGACAACGTGCAGATCGCATTCCAGCTGCTGGCTGAGGCGATGAGCGCTGCGGATGACATATTCGGCGTCGGCATCGGGTCCGATGCAGGCGACGACTGCCTCGCGCGTGCGCCACACCGGTTCAATGGCACGGTCGCGGCGGTAGGCCTGGACGTCGTCGTCCACATGGTCTGCCGTGCGGCGCAACGCCAATTCGCGCAAGGCAATCAGATTGCCTTTGCGAAAGAAATTGCGGGTGGCGTGGCGGGCTTGTTCGGGCAGGTAGACCTTGCCTTCTTTTAGCCGGCGCAGAAGTTCGTCTGCTGAAAGATCTACCAGGATGACTTCATCGGCGGCGTCAAAGACTTCGTCGGGCACGGTCTCCCAGACCCGCACGCCCGTGATGCTGCCTACGGCTTCGTTCAGGCTGTCCAGGTGCTGCACGTTCAGCGTGGTCCAGACATCGATGCCGGCGGCCAACAGTTCTTCGATGTCTTGCCAGCGCTTGGCGTGGCGTGAACCTGGCGCGTTGGAGTGCGCCAGCTCGTCAACCAGCACCAGTCCCGGGCGCGCAGCCAGCGCGCCGTCCAGATCGAACTCCTTCAGCACGTGGCCACGGTACGCCACTTCTTTCAGCGGCAGTATCGTCAGACCGTCCAGCAAGGTCGCGGTTTCGCGGCGGCCATGGGTTTCGACGATGCCGGCCAGCACGCTGGCGCCCTGGGCTGCCTGCGCGCGGGCCGCGACCAGCATGGCGTAGGTCTTGCCCACGCCGGCCGACGATCCGAAGTACACGCGCAGCTTGCCGCGCACCGCTTGCCGGGCGGCGTCGTCCAGGGTCTTCAAGAGCGCGTCCGGATCGGGACGCTCGCCAGCAATATCAGCCATGAACGCGCAAGAGTAGGAGGGGGACGGCTGGCAATACTATACGCTGCGCCATCAGCGCGCCGGACTCAATTGATCCAACGCCAGATTCAGCGTCAGCACGTTGACGGCCGGGTCTCCCAGGACGCCCAGCCATGGCTTTTCGGTGTGGGCCTGAATCAGCGCATCGATCTGCGCGCGCGTCAAATGCCGGACCCGCGCCACGCGCGCCGCCTGGTAGGCGGCGGCTGCCGGACTGATGTGCGGATCGAGCCCGCTGCCCGAAGCCGTGATCAGATCTACCGGCACGGGCGTGGGGTTGTCAGGGTCTGCCGCCTTCAGGGCCGCAATACGCGCCTGGATGGCTTCCGCCAGCGCGGGGTTGCGAGGGCCCAGATTGGACCCGCCGGACGCCGCGCCGTTATATGGCATGGGCGCGGTGGCCGACGGACGGCTCCAGAAATACTGCGGCGATGTGAAGGTTTGGCCGATCAACTCAGAGCCCACAATCTTGTCGCCTTGCGTGATCAACGAGCCTGCCGCTTCGTGCGGGAACACGACAGCCGCCACGCCGCGCGTCAGGAACGGGTAGGCCAGCCCTGTCACCAGCGACAGGGCCGCGAAAACGACCAGCGCGGGGCGCAGGATGCCGCCTTGACGGGGCAGGGATGGGGCGGATTGCATAGTGTGTTTCATGATGGATTCCTTGCTTGTGTCGGGCGGGGGTCAGACCCAGCCCAGGGCGGCCAGCACCATGTCGACGAGCTTGATGCCGACGAAAGGCACCAGCAGGCCGCCCAGGCCATAGATGAGCAGGTTGCGGCGCAGCAGCACCGAGGCGCCCAGCGGCCGATAGCGCACGCCTTTGAGCGCCAGCGGGATCAGCACAACGATGATCAAGGCATTGAAGATCACGGCCGACAAGATGGCCGAGGCCGGCGTCGTCAGGTCCATGATGTTCAGCACATTCAACTGCGGGTAGACGGTGGCGAAGGCGGCGGGAATGATGGCGAAATACTTCGCCACGTCGTTTGCCACGCTGAACGTCGTCAGCGCGCCGCGCGTCATCAGCATCTGTTTGCCGATTTCGACGATTTCAATGAGCTTGGTGGGATTGGAGTCCAGGTCCACCATGTTGCCGGCCTCTTTCGCGGCCTGGGTGCCCGAGTTCATTGCCACGGCTACGTCGGCCTGCGCCAAGGCGGGCGCGTCGTTGGTGCCGTCGCCTGTCATCGCAACCAACCGGCCTTCGGCCTGGTAGGCGCGGATCAGTTTGAGCTTGGCTTCGGGCGTGGCTTCGGCCAGAAAATCATCCACGCCCGCTTCGGCGGCGATGGACGCCGCGGTCAGCTTATTGTCGCCCGTGATCATCACCGTCTTGATGCCCATGCGCCGCAGTTCCGCGAAGCGCGACTGGATGTCAGGCTTGACGATGTCTTTCAGCTCGACAACGCCCAGCGCCCGGTTGCCATCGCTGACCATCAGCGGCGTGCTGCCACGGCGCGCCACATCTTCAGCCAGGCGCAGCACTTGCTCGGGGACCACGGTATCCTGCGCGGCCAGCCAGGACTGGATCGCATCCACCGCGCCTTTGCGGATCAGGCGGTCGCCAAGGTTCACGCCGCTCATGCGCGACTGCGCCGTGAAGGGCACGAATTCGACATTGAGCATGTTGGCGGCGGGCGCGTGGATGGCCTTATCGGCCAGCGCCACGATGCTGCGGCCTTCCGGCGTTTCGTCGGCCAACGAGGCCAGACGGGCCGCATCGGCCAGCTCGCGCGGCGACACGCCGGGGGCGGGCAGGAAGGTCGATGCCTGGCGGTTGCCGAAGGTGATGGTGCCCGTCTTATCCAGCAGCAGCACATCAACGTCGCCTGCGGCTTCCACTGCTCGGCCCGAGGTCGCGATGACGTTGGCGCTCATCATGCGGCTCATGCCCGCGACCCCGATGGCCGACAGCAGGCCGCCGATGGTGGTGGGGATCAGGCAGACCAGCAACGCGACCAATACCGTCACCGTAACCGCCGCGCCGCCACCGGCCGCGCTGACGGCATAGATCGAGAACGGCATCAGCGTTACGACCACCAGCAGGAACACGACAGTAAGGCCCACCAGCAGAATGGTCAGCGCCAATTCATTCGGTGTCTTCTGGCGTTTGGCGCCTTCGACCATGGCGATCATGCGATCCAGAAAGCTCTCGCCGGGATCGGCTGCTATACGCACGAAGATCCAGTCGGACAGCACGCGCGTGCCGCCGGTGACGGACGAAAAATCACCGCCGGATTCCCGGATGACGGGCGCGGATTCCCCTGTGATGGCGCTTTCATCCACCGAGGCGACACCGGCGACGACCTGGCCGTCGCCAGGAATGGTCTCACCCGCTTCGACCAGCACGATGTCATCGCGGCGGAGCAAACCCGAGGCTTGGCTGACGGCCTTGTCGCGCCACTGCTCCGGGTGGGCCTGGCGGGCGTCGGCCTCGCGAAATCCTTTCAGCAGCCGTGCGTTGATGGTGGTGCGCAAGCCACGCAAGGCGGCCGCTTGCTGCTTGCCGCGGCCTTCGGCCAGCGCCTCGGCAAAGTTGGCGAACAGCACCGTGAACCACAGCCATACGCTGATGGCGAGGATGAAACCCGCAGGAGCTTCGGCCTCGCCGCGCAGGGCCATGATCCACAGCAGCGTCGTCAGGATGCTGCCCACATAGACCACAAACATCACGGGATTCTTCAACTGCGCAGCAGGCGACAACTTGCGCAGGCTGTCCAGCACGGCAGGCCCGACCAGCGAGCTCGACCACATGCCGAAAGAACGTTCTTGCGGTGTTGCCGCCGGCGTACGGGCGGCTCCGCCGCCTGCGCCGGGGGTTGGCATTTCAATCTTGGCCATTTTCTTTCCTAGCCTGTTGCATTCAGGGTTGCAGGTGTTCCGCGACCGGGCCCAAGGCCAGCGCGGGCACATATGTCAGGGCGCCCACCAGCAGCACGGCGCCGATAAGCAGCACCACGAAGAGGGGGCCGGTGGTGGGCATGCTGCCGGGTCCGGCAGGCAGCCGGCGTTTGGCCGCCAGGGACCCGGCCATGGCAAGCACGGCAATGATCACGGCGAAGCGTCCGAACCACATCGCGATGCCCAGCAGCACGTTGTAGAAGGGCGTATTCGCGGACAAGCCAGCAAACGCGCTGCCGTTGTTGTTGGCGGCCGAAGAAAGCGCATACAGGATTTCCGAGAACCCATGGATGCCGGGATTCAGCACTCCCGCCTGGCCCGCAGACACGGACACGGCCAGCGCCGTCCCGCCCAGCACCAGCAAAGGCGTGGCCAGGATGACGATGGACACCATCTTCATGTCATAGGCTTCGATCTTCTTGCCCAGGTATTCAGGGGTGCGGCCGATCATCAGGCCGGCAATAAAGACACCCAGAATCGCAAAGGCCAGCATCCCGTACAGGCCGGAGCCCACGCCGCCGTAGACCACTTCGCCCAGCTGCATCAGAAGCATCGGCGACAATCCTCCCATTGCGGTCAGCGAGTCGTGCATGCCATTGACCGCGCCGCAGGACGCGGCCGTGGTGACGGTGGCAAACAGCGATGTGGCGGCGATACCGAAGCGCGTTTCCTTGCCTTCCATATTGCCGCCCGGCGAGAACGCGCTGAGCGTGCTGTCGGCGCCTGCTTGCGCGGCCATGGGATTGGGCTGCTGTTCAAAGTACGCGGTCGTGAGCGCAAAGACCGCAAACAGCAGTGTCATTGCGGCCAGGATCGCGATGCCCTGGCGCCGGCTACCCACCATTTCGCCGAAGGTGAAGCACAGCGCCGCGGGTATCGCCAGGATGGCCAGCATTTGCAGGAAGTTTGCCAGCGGCGTGGGATTCTCGAAGGGATGCGCCGAGTTGGCATTGAAGAAACCGCCGCCGTTGGTACCCAGCAGCTTGATGGCCTCTTGCGACGCCACTGGACCCATGGCCAGCGTTTGCGTGGTGGCGACGGCGGGGTCGGTCACTCCCTGGCCCTTGGCGTCCAGCACGGGCTGGCCCTGCGCATCCACGCGCGGCTGGTCGTAATGCACGGCTTCAACCGTCTGCACGTCTTGATAGGGGCTGAAGTTCTGGATCACGCCTTGGCTGACCAGGGCCAGGGCCAGAATGAAAGACAGGGGCAGCAGCACGTACAGCGTGCAGCGGACCATGTCAGCCCAGAAGTTGCCTACGGTAGCGGAACAGTGGCGCGCCAGGCCGCGGATCAGCGCGAACAGTACGGCGATACCGGTGGCAGCCGACACGAAGTTCTGCACCGTCAACGCCAGCATCTGCGTCAGGTAACTCATCGTGGATTCGCCGGCGTAGCCTTGCCAATTGGTATTGGCGACAAAGCTGATGGCGGTGTTCAGCGCGGAGTCCGGCGTCACGGCGCCCATGCCTGCCGGGTTCAGCGGCAGCATGCCCTGGAGCCGTTGCAGGGCGTAGACCACGACGATGCCAAGAATGTTGAAGGCCAGCACGGCCAACGCATAGCGCTTCCAGCCCATCTCGGCCTGCGGGTCGATGCCCGCAAGCCGGTAGATGCCGCGCTCCAGCGGGCGGCCCCAGGCGGTCAGCCGGGATTGCCCGTTTTCCATTGTGATGCGGATGTAGCGCCCGAGCAGGGGCGCTATCGCAAGCAGGACTGCCAGGTACACGACCAGCAATCCGACGAATTCGGCGGTCATCAGAATTTCTCCGGTTTGAACAGGGCGACCAGCAGGTATACAAACAGCAGGGCGGCCGTCAGGCCGCTGACCCAATAGAGCCAGTTCATGACGGCTCTCCGGTAGACAGGGCTTCGCAGAACCAGAGCAGGGCAACAGTCAGCCCGGCCATGACGGCGAAGACGGCGATATAGATGGCATCCACGTTTTTTCCTCCCGGGAGCAGCGCTCCCTTCGAACGACGGGCCTGCGCGGCAATAGCGGATGCGCGCCGGGCAGGCCAGGTGACCAATCAGGACACCGGCAGGTTACGGAGCAGGGGGTAAAAACGGGATATAGGTTTGGGCAGGGGGTGTAAACGGGATATAAAGATGCCCGCCGAGGGCCCAAGGCTCGCGCCCGTTTCCGGGCACAACGCGGTGGCGGGCGTCATATTTCGGGATTGTCGCGATTCCTGAATTGGGCTCAATTCGTGGGTTTCGGACAAAAAATCCCAATATTTAGTACTTTGCGGTCAAAATGCACCGCTGTGGTGCATAGAATATGCAAATGAATGCTCCGTCTTAGGGCATTCCCCTAGTGTGACAATCCCGCACTTGGTGCAGAATCTCTTCCCATGCAGGTGAGGAGACAAAGCCCTGCATGGGCAAATACCGGCGGCACCGGTACATAAAAAAAGTAAAGCAGTACTCAAAAAAAGCAAAACGCACAACGGCTGGCACCAGGCAGTGCCAGCCGTTGTCGCATAAAAAGCCTGGATTTCTTCAGCAAAGGCTTTTCAGACGCAGCGTTTCGCGCTATTCAGGTAGGGTCTGAACATCCTAGCTATGCCGGAATCCCGCGCTTCGTCACCGACCTCTTCTGTGTCCACCCCCTATTGGCGCCGCAACTTGCGGCTGATCTTGTTGCTGCTTGTCGTCTGGGCGGCACTGACATTCATCCCCTCATTCTTCGCGCGCAGCCTGAATTTTGATTTCATAGGCTGGCCGTTCTCGTTCTGGATGGCGGCTTACGGCGCGCCGCTGGCTTACCTGATCATCATTGCTGTCTACGCCCGGGTCATGAATCGCGCCGATGAGCGCGCCGAAGAAACCGGGGGAGATCGCTGATGCCGTTTTTCAGCGGAGACACTCCCCAAGAGTTCAGTATCCGGTTGCGCCGCATCTACGTGCTGTACACGGCAGGCTTCGCGCTGATGATTCTGCTGATGGCGCTGGCCGAAATTCTGGGCATGCCGCGCAATTGGATCGGCTATGTGTTCCTGCTGGTCACGGTCAGCTTGTACGCGGGCATCGGCATCGTCTGCCGCACTTCAGACCAGGTTGAATACTATGTGGCCGGCCGCCGGGTGCCGGCCATCTATAACGGCATGGCGACCGCCGCGGACTGGATGTCCGTGGCCTCGTTCATCGGGGTTGCGGGCACGCTGTACCTGACCGGGTATGGCGGCTTGGCGTACATCATGGGATGGACGGGGGGATACGTGCTGGTGGCCATGCTGCTGGCGCCCTACCTGCGCCGTTTCGGCCAATACACCATTCCCGATTTCATGGGCGCCCGCTACGGCGGCAACATGCCGCGCATGGCGGGCGTGGCGTGCGCCATTCTGTGTTCGTTCACCTATCTGGTTGCCCAGATTTATGGCGTGGGCATCATCACCACGCGCATGACCGGCATTTCGTTCGAGCTCGGCATCTTTGTTGCGCTGGGCGGCATGCTGGTCTGTTCATTCCTGGGCGGCATGCGCGCCGTCACATGGACGCAGGTAGGCCAATACATTATTTTGGTCATCGCCTATCTGGTGCCGGTGGTATGGCTGTCGATCAAGCACACCAATATGCCAGTGCCGCAATTGTCGGCGGGCGTGGTGCTGCAGCAGGTGACAGAGAAAGAAGTCTATTTGCAGAACGATCCGTCCGAGATCGAGGTGCGCCGGCTGTGGCAGAAGCATGCCGATGAAATGGCGCAGCGGGTGCAGGCGCTGCCTGAATCCTGGGCGCTGGAAAAAGACAAGCTGCGCAGCCGTCTGGCGCAGTTGAATGCCGGTGACGCGCCGATGGTCGAGCTGCGTTCCGTCGAACGGGAACTGGCCGCATACCCTGCCAGCGTCGAAGAGGCGCGCATTGCCTGGTCCCAATCCAAAGCCACCTACGAGGCCCGAGCCGCGCCGCTTACGCCGCACGCGGAACCGTTTCCCGCCAAGGACCCCGAGGAACGGCGCAATATGCGCATCAACTTCCTGGCGCTGGTGTTGTGCCTGATGCTGGGAACGGCAGGGATGCCGCACATCTTGATGCGGTCATACACCACGCCATCGGTCATCGAGGCGCGCAAATCGGTGTGCTGGTCGTTGCTGTTCATTCTGTTGCTGTACTTCATGGCGCCAGCGCTGGCGCTACTGGTCAAGTACGAGGTGTATACCCAGGTGGTGGGGTCCAACTTCCTGAGTCTGCCCAACTGGGTGCATGCGTGGAGTGCGGTCGATAGCAATCTGCTGGATGTCACCGACATCAACCGCGACGGTGTGGTGCAACTGAGTGAGATAAGCATGGGGGCGGACGTCGTAGTGCTGGCCATGCCCGAGATCGGCGGGCTGCCCTATGTGATTTCCGGACTGGTTGCGGCCGGCGGGCTGGCGGCAGCCCTGTCGACCGCGGATGGTTTGCTGCTGACCTTGTCCAATTCGCTCTCGCACGACATGTGGTACCGGATGGTGTCGCCGCGCATGTCGGCAGCGCGCCGTGTCATGGTGTCGAAAATCCTGCTGCTGGTGGTGGCCTTTGGCGCGGCTTGGGTTGCGGCGCGCAAACCTGCGGATATTCTGTTCATGGTGTCGGCTGCGTTCTCGTTCGCGGCCTCGTCCTTCTTTCCGGCGCTGGTCATGGGCGTGTTCTGGCGGCGCGCCAACAAGTGGGGCGCCACGTTGGGAATGGTGGCGGGGCTGGCGGCGACCTTTGCCTATATGACGCACACGCATCCGTGGCTGCGGGAATGGGTGCTGGGCATATCGCGTACGCAGCCCGTGGATCTGTGGTGGGGAATTCAGCCGATTGCGGCGGGCGTGTTCGGTGCGCCAGTAGCCTTCCTGACCATCATCGTGGTGTCTTTGCTGACGCCGCCGCCGGATAGCGCGACATTGGCGCTGGTGGATTATTTGCGGCACCCGGGCGCGCCGCGGCCGCCCAGCGAGAACGCTTAACGCGCGCCGCAGGCCTCGGGCTGGCGGTTTTCAGGATCGGTGCAAGCCGCCCAGACGGCTTCAGGTAGGGATTGCAGCAGTGTGTACGTCTGGCCAGGCGCCCATAGCCATTGCACACCGCCCGGCGTCTGGCCTGCGGCGTCCCAAATGCGCTGGCGTTGTGCTGGCGTGACGTCGAACTGGCCGTTTGCACCGCTATTGCCGCTAGCCAGCACCGACGCCGGGTCGCGGCGGGCTTCGTAGATGTCCTGCCCGCTGCCCTTGCCCTTGGGCTGCACGATGGCCCAGTCATAGTGGCTGGATTCCATGGCGGGCGCCTTCCAGTTCGGGCCGGGCAGCACCAGGACCGCATATTCCGACGGGCGCTCGCGGAACGGCAGGCCCAGCATCAGCTTTTCATTCTTCCAGTCCAGTCTTTGGCGGCGGTAGCGTTGCGCGGGGTTGCCGTCGCTGTCGTACACCACAACCTCGATCGCATCGCCTTGATTTTCTACGTAGGAAATCGTGCGCAGCAGCCGGCCGGCCGCGTCATGGACATAGCGCGCCAGGGGCTGGGGCGGCTCGTTGCAAGCGTTGGCGCTACGTTCAGCCAGCCAGCCGTTGCCGTCATAGCGGAAGCAGTAGCGCAATGGCGTATTTGGCGTGCCATCGTGGGCGTACGACCGCAGTTCATAGCCGTACAGGCGGCCGTTGTTTTCATAGAGAAAACGCGTCTCGGCTTCCGGTTTGGGCAGCGAGGCCTGACCGGAGGCCTGTGTTTGGTCGACGATATTTGGGTTGTACTGCGCGATGCCGCAAAGATGCCGGACACCGTCAGCGCCACGTTCAAAGCGCAGCAGCGTGGGGCCGATGCGGGCGTCCGGCGCTGCGGCATAGACAGACCAGTCCACGCGTTCCGCCCAGATGACAGGTGCGGCGCGCCGTCCGATTTCCACGCCCACATGAGGTTCCCAGGTCTTGATGCGCGAACCATCCAGCGCCAGCAGGGTATTGGTGTCATCCAGCGAGACGCCGGCCACCACGGTTTCCCGTTGGCCAGCTGCGGCCATAGGCTGGCAAAGGGCGTGTGCCCATGCGGGGCTCAGGGCCAGAGCCATAAAGGCCAGCCCTTGCAGGGTGGCGTTAGCGCGCGGCATTGCTCAAATACACGATCAATCCCCACAGCTCATTGCTGACGCCGCCCAGGCGCAGCGCGCCGTGTTGGGTATCCATCAGCAGAAAGGGGTAGGCGTTGCGCTCCAGCGTGCCGGCGGCTGGCAAGCGATAGGGCTGGAAATGCTCGGGCGACAGCAGATAGGTATTGGTCATGTCGCCCACATCGACGTGCATGTACCAGACAGTCAGATCCGTGCCTTTAAGGCTGGCTTCCGTCTCCGGGTAGATGCCGCCCTGGCCTGCCGGAATGCCGGTTTCCAACACGCCAATGAACACGCTACGGGGTCCGTGCACCGGCAGGTAGGCGCCATCGCTGCCGCGCTGGGTGAACGACTTGCGAATGAATCCTGCGCCGCGCGAACCGGGCACCACCGTGCGTTCGAACATGGTGTCCAACTGCGCGTCAGTCAGGGGCGTGCGGACGGCAGATAGCCGATCCATGTCTTCTTTGAAGTCTTGCAGCCAGACCCGGTAGCGCTTGAGTTCGGTAGCGCGATTGAATTCTTGCGCCATTGCACTGCCAGCGAACAGGCAGCCCAGGCACAGCCAGGCCGCCATCCAGCGCAGCAGCACCATCCGCGCGTGACCCGCTGCGGCGCGCGTCAATGCGAGACGGATTTCGAAAACACGTTCATCACCACAACGCCGGCGATGATGAGCCCGATGCCGATCAGCGCAGGCGTGTCCAGGTGCTGCTTGAAGAACACGGCCCCCACTATCGAGATCAGCACAATGCCCACGCCGGACCAGACCGCGTAGGCGATGCCCACGGGCAGTTCACGCAGGGTCAGCGACAGGAAATAGAACGAGATCATGTAGCCGAAAACCGTAATGATGGACGGCGTCAGGCGGGAAAAGCCCTCAGAGCTTTTCAGGGCGCTGGTGGCGAAGATCTCGGCGATGATCGCCACGCCCAGATAGAGCCATTTCATTTGCGCATTCCTTCAGATTGCCGCAACAGCACCAGCAACGCGCCCGCGCCGCCTTCGCGTTCGGGCGCTTCGGAAAACGCCAGCACTTCCGCTTTCTGCACCAGCCACGTGCGCGCCATGTCTTTAAGCACGGGTTCCAGCCCTTGCGAGCCATAACCCTTGCCGTGCACGATGCGCACACAGCGGATGCCGTGTTCCTGGCATTCATCCAGGAACGACAGCATGGCGTGGCGGGCCTGTTCCACACGCAAACCGTGCAGATCCAGTTCCGCACCCGCTCGCCACTGGCCGCGCCGCAGGTTGCGGGCGGTATCGGGCGCGGCGTCGCTGCGCACGAAGGCGGTGCCGCCCTCGGACAGCAAGTGCGTGATTTCGCCACCGTCGGAAACACCGGCATCCGCGCGCGACGGGGTTTCTCCCAGCGCGTTGGCGCGGCGCAGCGCCGGGGCAGGTTCCGCCACGGGCTTGTGTTCCGCCCGCGCGGTCTGCTTGATCGGCGTGACGGACTTCATGGTGCGCTTGAATGCCGCCATGTCGTCCACCGGGGCAGTCTCCGGCTTCTTCAGAACGGCGACCCGCTTGGCGAGCGCTTCGCGTTCGCGCTCGGCTTGCAGGTCCTTCTTCAGACGTTTCAGGTCGGCCAGGCCGACCTTACTGCCCCGCATTCTCCAGCCACCGTTGGGCGTCCAGTGCGGCCATGCAGCCCGTGCCGGCGCTGGTGATGGCCTGGCGGTAGACGTGGTCTTGCACATCGCCCGCGGCGAACACGCCCGGCACCGAGGTCATCGTGGCCATGCCCGACAGACCGCTCTTGGTGACGATGTAGCCGTCCTTCATTTCGAGCTGGCCCTGGAAGATTTCCGTGTTGGGCTGGTGGCCGATGGCGATGAACGCGCCGGTCACGGTCATGTCTTCGGTGGCGCCAGTGTCCACGTGGCGTACACGCACGCCTGTAACACCGCTGTCGTCGCCCAGCACTTCTTCCAGCGTATGGAACAGCTTGAGTTCCATGTTGCCGTTCTCGACCTTGCTCATCATCTTGTCGATCAGGATGGGCTCGGCGCGGAACTTGTCGCGGCGGTGGATCAGGGTGACCTTGCGGCAAATATTGGACAAATACAGCGCTTCTTCGACGGCCGTGTTGCCGCCGCCGACCACGACGACATCCTGGTTACGGTAGAAGAAACCGTCGCAGGTGGCGCAGCCGGAAACGCCGCGGCCCATGAAGGCCTGTTCAGAGGGCAGACCCAGGTATTTGGCCGATGCGCCCGTGGCGATGATGAGGGCGTCGCAGGTGTAGATCTTGCCGGTATCGCCCGTGAGGGTGAACGGGCGCTTGGACAGATCGACCTTGGCAATGTGGTCAAACAGCATTTCGGTGTTGAAGCGCTCGGCGTGCTTCTGGAAACGCTGCATCAGGTCCGGACCCTGAACGCCATCTGCGTCGGCCGGCCAGTTGTCGACGTCCGTGGTGGTCATGAGCTGGCCGCCTTGGGCCAGACCTGTAACAAGAACAGGGCTCAGATTGGCGCGTGCCGCATAGACGGCCGCCGTGTAACCGGCAGGGCCGGAACCGAGTATCAAAACTTTAGCGTGCGTGGGCGTGGACATGGGCGGGTATCTTTAGGTTAACGCCCAATTATAATGAGCCGCATGCCGCGTATCTCGACTGCTTCTCCGCGCGCCTCGCGCAACACCCGCAACGGGCCTTCGCCGCTACAAACGCGTATTTCCGCGTTGCTGCGCGAAGCCCGCTGGATTCTGTTTGCCGCCCTGGCGGCCTGGCTCACCCTCGTGCTGGCCACTTGGAGTGCGTCTGACCCTGGCTGGTCGCACTCTGTTCCAGGAGACGTGGTCCGTAACCACGGGGGCCGGTTGGGGGCCTATCTGGCCGACATCCTCCTATATTTGTTCGGATTTTCCGCCTGGTGGTGGGTCATCCTGCTGCTGCATCGTGTCCGCGCCGGTTATCGGCGCCTGGCTGCGCAGCTCAAGGTAACTAATAGTAAGCAACCGGAAGTGTTGCCACGTGTCCACTGGGAAGAGGGCATAGGCTTTGTCCTGCTGCTGGTCGGATCGCTGGGCATGGAAGCCCTGCGTTTGACCAGCCGGGGCACACATTTGCCCGGCGCCTCGGAAACCGCCAGCGGCGCCGGCGGGGTCATCGGCCACACCTTGGCCGACCTGATCGGCCGCAGTATCGGATTTACCGGAAGCACGCTGGCCTTTTTGGTCATGCTGGCGATTGGCCTGAGCCTGTTTTTCTCGTTTTCGTGGCTGGCCGTGGCCGAGCGCGTGGGCTCGTGGATGGAAGGCATCATCCGCCGCATCCGCAATTCCTATGCCGCACGCGAAGACCGCAAGGTTGGTCAGGTGGCCAAGGCGGTGCGTACCGAGCAGGTGGAAGCCAAGCAGGAAAAGCTGGTGCACGAACAACCGGTCCGTATTGAACCGGCCATTACCGTCGTGCCCAAATCCGAACGCGTCGAAAAGGAAAAGCAGCAGTCGCTGTTCTTCGCGCCGTCCGGCGGGGCCGAAGGCGACCTGCCTGCCATCAGCTTGCTTGATCCGCCGTTGTCCAACCAGGAAACGGTGTCGGCCGAAACCATCGAATTCACGTCGCGCCTGATTGAAAAGAAGCTGGCCGACTTTGGCGTATCCGTCACGGTGGTGGCAGCACAGGCCGGGCCGGTCATTACGCGCTACGAAATCGAACCGGCCACTGGCGTGAAGGGCAGCCAGATCGTCAACCTGGCCAAGGATCTGGCCCGGGCGCTCAGTCTGGTCAGCATCCGGGTGGTGGAAACCATACCCGGCAAGAATCTGATGGGCCTGGAATTGCCCAACCCGCGCCGCCAGATGGTGCGTCTGTCGGAGATTCTGGGTTCGCAGACCTATCACGCCAGCCATTCCGTGGTGACGATGGCGCTGGGCAAGGACATCGCCGGCAATCCGGTAGTGGCCGACCTGGCCAAGATGCCTCACCTGCTGGTGGCAGGTACAACCGGTTCGGGCAAATCCGTGGGGATCAACGCGATGATCCTGTCCTTGCTGTATAAGGCCGACGCGTCCCATACCCGCCTGATCCTGATCGACCCGAAGATGCTTGAAATGAGCGTCTACGAAGGTATCCCGCATCTGCTGGCGCCAGTCGTCACCGATATGCGTCATGCTGCCAACGCGCTGAACTGGTGCGTCGGAGAAATGGAAAAGCGTTACCGCCTGATGAGCAAGATGGGCGTGCGCAACCTGGCTGGCTACAACACCAAGATTCGCGATGCGATCAAACGCGAAGAGCCGATTCCTAACCCATTCTCGCTGACGCCGGATCAGCCCGAGCCCTTGTCGACCCTGCCTACCATCGTGGTGGTCATCGACGAATTGGCCGATTTGATGATGGTGGTGGGTAAGAAGATCGAAGAACTCATTGCCCGCCTGGCGCAGAAAGCGCGCGCGGCTGGCATTCACTTGATCCTGGCCACGCAGCGCCCCAGCGTGGACGTCATCACGGGCCTGATCAAAGCGAACATTCCGACGCGCATCGCGTTCCAGGTGTCGTCCAAGATCGATTCCCGCACCATTCTTGATCAGATGGGCGCCGAGACCTTGCTGGGTCAGGGCGACATGCTCTACATGCCGCCGGGCACCGGCTTGCCGGTGCGCGTACACGGCGCGTTCTGCAGCGACGATGAAGTGCACCGAGTCGTGGAAAGCCTGAAGGCTCAGGGCGAACCCAACTATATCGAGGGCCTGCTGGAAGGCGGGGTCGAGGGCGACAACGGCGAAGGCGCCAGCAGCGTTACCGGTATCGGTGGCGATGCCGAATCCGACCCGATGTACGACCAGGCATGCGAAGTGGTGCTCAAGCACCGCCGCGCGTCGATCTCGCTGGTGCAGCGCCATCTGCGCATTGGTTACAACCGTGCGGCCCGGTTACTCGAGCAAATGGAGCAATCAGGTATGGTGTCGGCGATGCAATCCAATGGCAACCGGGAAATTCTGGTCCCGGCTGCCGCCGCCGCCCGAGAGGAAGCATGATGAAGTCGTTACGCCGCCTGACCCTTGCCGCGGCCCTGAGCCTGGCTCCCGTGCTGGCCTTTGCCGCCAGCGCCCAAGAGCAATTGAAGGCCTTCGTTGCCACGGTTACCTCTGCCACCGGGTCTTTCTCGCAATACACGGTGAACAACCAAGGCCGCACGCAGCCCGCCCAAACCGGCGTGTTTTCGTTCCAGCGTCCGGGAAAATTCAAGTGGGCCGTGCAAAAGCCCTACGAACAACTGGTGGTATCCGACGGCCGCGTCCTGTTTCAGTTCGACCCGGACCTGGCGCAAGTGACCGAGCGCAAAGTCGATGCCGCCATCGGCACATCGCCCGCCGCTATTCTGTTTGGCTCGGGTTCGCTTGAGCAGTCGTTCGACGTCTCGCCGCTGCCGTCCAAGGACGGCGTGGAATGGCTGCGCGCCAAACCGCGTACTGCCGATGCGGGTTTCTCACGCGTGGATATCGGCATGAAAGACAACTTGCCGGTGCGCGTGGAATTGCTGGATTCTTTTGGACAGACCACACGGGTTGATCTGTCGGCCATCGCGGCGAATCCCAAACTGGCAGACAAGGAATTTCAATTCACCGCGCCCAAGGGTGTGGATGTGGTGAAAATGTAAGGTGCTCGCAAGAGAATTGAAGCGCGAGAGTTGAATTCGATCTTGATGTCTTGACCCAAGCAAAAAGCCCAGCATTGCTGGGCTTTTTCTCGTCTGGCGATGGATCAGGGGCGCTTGTACGCCACGCAGTCAATCTCGACCTTGGCGTCCACCATCAGGCTGGATTGCACGCAGGCGCGGGCCGGGGGATTGGCGCCGAAGTATTCCTTGAACACTTTGTTGAACGACGGAAAGTCGCGGGCGTCGTCCAGCCAGACGCCGCAACGCACGACGTGTTCCGGGCCGTAGCCTGCTTCTTTCAGGATGGCCAGCACTTGCTGGATGGCCTTGTGGCATTGCGCCACCGTGCCGCCTTCGATCACTTCGCCGTTGTCCATCGGCACCTGGCCTGACACGTACAACCAGCCGTCTGCGGCGACGGCGCGGGCGAACGGCATGTGTGAACCGCCTTGACCGGTGCCGCCGGCAACGCCGTAGCGGGTGATGCCATTGTTGTCGGGGGTGGGGGCATTGCTCATGGATACGCTCCTAAAGTGTGGGGGCGGACGCTGCCGCGAAACTTGCGCGCAGGTCTCCGTTGCGGGGCAGCCAGCGGCCGGCGCGATCGCCGGTGGGTTGCCCCTGGTGATAGGACAGGGCGCCATTGACCCAGACCGCTTCAATACCGGCTGCGGTCTGGACCGGCGCGTCGAAGGTCGCGCGGTCGATAACTGTGTCCGGGTTGAACAGCACCAGATCGGCGTGATAGCCCTCGCGGATCAGGCCCCTCTCGGCCAGACCGAATCGGGCGGCGGACAGGCCCGTCATCTTGTGCACGGCCTGGGTCAGCGGGAACAGGCCTTCGTCGCGGCTGTAGTGGCCCAGGACGCGGGGGAAGGCGCCCCACAGGCGCGGGTGCGGCATCGGATCGTTGGGCAGACCGTCGGAGCCCACCATGGTGAGCCTGTGCGACAGCACGCGCCGTACGTCGTCTTCGTGCATGTTGTGATACACCGCGCCCGCTGGTTGCAGACGGCGCGCGGCGTCCATCAGGCTGATTCCCCAATCGGCGGCAATGTCGGCCAGCTTGCGGCGGGCCTGCTCCGGATGCGGCACTGACCACGTGATCACGATGTCGAATTCGTCGGTGACTTGCTTCAAGTCCAACGTGGAAGAACTGGCCGAATAGGGGTAGCAGTCGCACCCTACGTGTTGCATGCGCCCAGCATTCTCCAGATTGAACAGCACTTCTTTTGTGCGGCCCCAGTTGCCCGCGCCCGCACATTTCAGATGTGACACCACCACCGGCACGTGCGCGTGCTGGGCGATATCGAAGGCTTCCTGCATGGCTTGCAGAATGGCCGCGAATTCCGAGCGCAGGTGCGTCGTGTACAGCGCGCCAAATTCGTCCAGCGCTTCGGCCAGCAATTTGACCTCGGCGGTGTCGGCTTCAATCGCGGACGCATAAGCCAGGCCGCTGCTCAGGCCAATCGCACCATGAGCCAGCGCATCACGCAATTGGGCGCGCATGGCCAGCACTTCGTCTTTGGTGGCGGCGCGATCCAGCCGGTCCATGTGATTGCTGCGCAAGGCGGTATGGCCCACCAGCGCGGCGACATTCACAGCGGGGCCTGCGGTCTGGATGGCCCGTGTGTAGTCGGCGAAGGTCGGGTAATTGAAGTCTTCGCGCTTGCCCAGCAGGTTCATCGGATCTGGCGGCTCGCCGCGCAGCGATACGGGAGATGCGCTGATGCCGCAGTTGCCCACCACCACGGTCGTCACGCCTTGCGACAGCTTGGGCAGCATGCCCGGCGTGCGGATGACGTTGGTGTCGTCGTGAGTATGGACGTCGATGAAGCCGGGAGCCAAGGCAAGGTTGGCTCCATCGATGACGCGGCGGGCGGCGGAGCCGGGCAGGGCGCCGATGGCGGCAATGCGGCCATCGGCCAATGCCACGCTGGCGCGGTATTCAGGACCGCCAGTGCCGTCCAGGACACGGACGTTGGCTATCAGGGTGTCGTACATCTTGAGTTCCTGGGTCAATCGCCCAACGGCAAACGGTTCGGGCCGCCGCGGTGTTCGTCCAGCGCCAGCTTGATGCGGCGCAGACGTTCGCGGTTTTCCTCTTGGTTCAGCATGGCCAGTTCAGTCGACAGCAGGTCAATGGCCAGCATCATCGCGTAGCGCGACGCCGAGGGTTTGTAGATAAAGTCGGTTTCGTCCGTGCGGATAGGCAGCACCACGTCGGCCAGTTTTGCCAGCTCTGAGGTTGCGTCGGTGATCGCAACGATGCGTGCGCGGTATTGCTTGACGATGCGGGCCGCGCCCACGATTTCAGGCGTCAGGCCGGAGGCAGACAGGATCAGCACGGCGTCGCGCTCATCCAGCGTGGCGGCGACCATGCGCAGCAGCACGGCATCGCTGTAAACGGCTATGGGATAACCCAGCCGCACCAGGCGCGACTGCACTTCCTGCGCCAGCACGGCGGAGGCTCCGCCCATACCGAAGACGTAGATCATGCGGGCGCCGTCGACGATGGACGTGGCCGCTTCAAACAACTGCTCGGTAAAGGTGGGCAGGTGAGCGCGCAGCGTGCTTTCGATGTCGGCGTAAATCCGGGCGTAAAAAGTGCTTTCTTCGGGCGCTGCATTGGGGTCCAGAAAGCGGCTGCCCACCGTGCTGGCTTGCGCCAGCTTCATTTTCAGGTCCCGCGTGTCTTCGCAGCCGACTGTGCGCGCAAAGCGTGAAATGGTCGCGATGCTGACGCCGGCCTTCGTGGCCAGCTGGTCCACCGTGGCGCTGGCGCCCCAGATGATGTCGTCCAGAATGGCATCGGCGACTTTGCGCTCCGTGACGCTCAATGCGTCCCGCCGACTGCGTATCTGGAAGACGATGTCGCGGATCATATTCATGTGGTGTTCCTGGGTCTAGTCGGGCGGGGCAACAGGCCTTAAACCGCCAGCGCGGGGTCGTCGATGCGCGTACAGGCCACAAAGTGACCCGGACCCACGCTGACGGGCTTAGCCTCGGTTGCCGCGCAGGCGTCGATGGCATGCGGGCAGCGCGTGCGGAACACGCAGCCAGAGGGGGGATTGACCGGGCTGGGGATATCCCCTTTAAGCAGAATACGCGAACGCGGGGCGCGCGGATCTGGCACGGGTGCGGCCGACAGCAGTGCGCGAGTATAGGGATGGCGCGGCCGGGCGTATACCTCGCTGGTGGGGCCGCGTTCCATGACGCGTCCCAGATACATCACGATGACTTCGTCGCACAGGTAGTCCACCACGGCCAGATCGTGGGCCACGAACAGCATGGTCAGACCCAGGTCGCGTTGCAGGTCCTGCAACAGATTCAGCACCTGCGCCTGCACCGATACGTCCAGCGCCGAGACGGGTTCATCCGCCACGATGAAGTCGGGTTCCACCGCCAGCGCCCGGGCGATGCCGATGCGCTGGCGCTGGCCGCCAGAGAACTCGTGCGGATACCGCCGGCTGTGGTCGGCGTTCAGCCCCACGCGTTCCAGCAGTTCGCCAATGCGGGCCGAGCGGCGATGCTGCGCCAGCTTGTGCGTGTCCAGCGCTTCGCCCAGGATGTCCGCCACCGTCATGCGCGGGTTCAAACTGGCATACGGGTCCTGAAACACGATCTGCATGCGCCGCCGCCAGGGCAGCATCTGCTTTTCGTTCAGCTTGGTGATGTCTTGTCCGTCAAACAGGATGCGTCCGGCCGTTGGCGCGAACAGGCGCAGTAACGCACGGCCCGTCGTGGTCTTGCCGGAACCGGATTCGCCGACCAGACCCACAATGGTGTTTCTTGGCACATCAAAACTGACGCCGTCCACCGCCCGCACGACGGGCGCGTTACGCGCCTGTGAAGTCGGAAAATGGACCTTCAGGTCTTCGATACGGACCAGCGGCTCTTCAGCGCGGATCGGGGTGAGTGTGCTCGTCATACGGGATTCACCTTGATGCAGCGTGCGCGGTGTGCCGTCTGCACCGTGATCAGCTCGGGCACGCCGGCGCGGCAGTCGTCGGCGGCCAATTCGCAGCGCGGCGCGAACGTGCATCCGGGGGGTAGCGACAGAACGCTGGGCACGTTGCCGGGAATGGCGCGCAAGCGTTCGCCCGAGGCCAGCAGCGCGGCGGTGGGCAGACAGGACAGCAAGCCCCGGGTATAGGGATGCGTGGGCTTTTCGAACAGGTCGTAGACGCCCGCGTCTTCCACTACCCGTCCGGCATACATGACGGCCACGCGATGCGCGATCTCGGCCACCACACCCAGGTTGTGCGTGATGAACAGGATGCTCATGTTCATTTCGGCCTGCAACCGGCGCAGCAGATCCAGAATCTGCGCCTGCACGGTGACGTCCAGCGCGGTGGTAGGTTCATCGGCAATCAGCACCGCCGGGTTGCAGGCCAATGCCAGCGCGATCATCACGCGTTGGCGCATGCCGCCCGACATCTGGTGCGGATATTCATTGACGCGGCGATCGGCTGCGGGAATCTCCACGCGTTCCAGCATCTCGCGGGCGCGTTTCATGGCCGCTGCGTTGGAACCGCCTTCGTGCTGAAGCACGGCTTCGGCGATCTGGTCGCCCACCGTGTACAGCGGGTTCAGGCTGGTCATCGGCTCTTGGAAGATCATCGCGATCTCGGCGCCGCGAATCTTCTGCAACGTGGCGGGCTTGGCCTGGGCCAGGTCATGCTGCGTGCCCTGGCGGTCGCGGTACAGGATCTTGCCGGCTTCGATACGGCCCGCCGGCTTGGGCAGCAGGCCCATGATGGACAGGCTGGTCACGGACTTGCCGGAGCCGGACTCGCCCACGATGGCCAGCGTTTCGCCGCGAGCCAGGTCGAAGGTGACGCCGTCCACGGATTTGGCAATGCCGTCTCGGCTATGAAACCACGTCTTGAGTCCTTCCACGGACAGCACGACGTCTCGGGTGCTTGCCGTCATGATTACAGCTCCTTGCGCAGGCGCGGGTCGAGTACGTCGCGCAGTCCGTCGCCCACCAATTGCAGCGACAGGACGGACAGCACGATAGCGATGCCGGGGAAGATCATGATCCAGTCAGCCGAACCCATGTATTGCTGGCCGGCGTTGATCATGGTGCCCCAGGTGGGAATGTCGGGCGAAACGCCCACGCCCAGGAACGACAGGCCTGCTTCGGCCAGGATCGCGTAGGCGAAGATGAACGTGCCCTGCACCAGAATGGGCGACACCAGGTTGCGCAGCACGTGAACAGTGATGATGCGCCAGGTGGGCACGCCGAGCGCGCGGGCCGCTTCAACAAAGGGCAGTTCGCGGATCACCAAGGTCGATGCCCGGACAATACGCGCCAGACGCGGCGTGTAAACAATGCCCAGCGCAATCACCACGTTGATCAGTGACGGGCCCAGCGCCGCAACCAGCGAGATCGCCAGCAGAATATCGGGAAACGCCATCATGGCGTCGATCAGGCGCGACACGAACTTGTCTGCCGAGCGGAAAAAGCCCGCCACCAGACCCAGAGCAATGCCCAGCACGCTGGACAGAATCACCACTGAAAAACCCACCATTAAGGACAGCCGGCCGCCATAGATGACCCGGCTGAACACGTCGCGGCCGAAGTCGTCGGTGCCAAACCAATGCGCGGCGCCGGGGGCCTTCAACCGGTTCATGATGGACAGCTTGAAGGGATCATAAGGGCTGACCCACGGCGCAAGCAGCGCGGCGGCCACCAGTACGATGATCACGATCAGACTGATCAGGACCGTCTTGCGGGACACCAGCAGGCGTAAAACCTGCCAGCGGTCGGCGCCGGAATTGTCGGAAATTGCGATAGCCATGTCAGTAGCGCACCCGGGGATCGACCACCAGATACAGCAGGTCGATAAGTAGATTGATCAGGACGTAAATGGCCGCGATGATCAGCAGCGCGCCCTGGATGACGGGATAGTCGCGGCGCAACACTGCCGACACCACCAGACTGCCCACGCCGGGCAGGCCGAACACGGTTTCCGTCACGACGGCGCCGCTGATCAGCAGAGCGGTCGTCAGGCCCAGCACCGTCAGGATGGGGATCAGCGCATTGCGCACAGCGTGTTTCAGAATGACCTTGCTCTCCGGCAAGCCCTTGGCGCGTGCGGTACGCACGTAGTCATCGCGCAGCACGTCCAGCATGCTGGCGCGGATAAAGCGGGTGATCAGCGCGGAGTTCACCAGGCCCAGCACGACGGCGGGCAAGATCAGGTGCGACAGGCGCGTGGCCAGCGATGCGTCGGGGCCGCCATAGCCGGACACCGGCAGCCAGCCCAGCTTGACCGAAAATATCTGCATCAGCAGCAGCCCCAGCCAGAAGCTGGGCACGCTGGAGGTGAACATCGAGAACGACAGCACCGACTGGTCCAGTGTCGTGCCGCGTTTGACTGCCGAAAGTATGCCCACTGGCAGCGCAATAGCGCTTGCGATCAGTAGCGACATCAGAGTCAGCAGGATCGTGGGTTCGGCGCGGTCGGCCAGCGCTGACAGCACGGGCTTGTTCATGAAGATGGATTGGCCCAGGTCGCCCTGCACCAGCTTGCCCAGCCACGACACGTATTGCAGCGCCATGGGCTGGTCCAGCCCCAACTGAGCGCGCAGCGCGGCGATGTCCTGCTGGCTGGCCTGCGGACCCAGCATCACTGCGGCCGGGTCACCGGGCGTGACGCGGATGATCACGAACACGATGGTTGCGACGATGAACATCACGACCACGAGTCCGACCAGCCGGTTTAAGAGATAACGCAACACGGTGAAAGTCCTAAAAAAGCGTCAGCCGGGACGGTGCGCGGGATGGGCTGTGGAGGATTCCGCCACAGCGCCTCTTTCCTGTGATGGGTTACGCGCGGCAGGCAATCAGGTTCTTGCCTTGCCTGTGCCGCGCTGCGCCCATCCTACGTGCCTTCTTCTGGCTTATTTCCCCGCCTTCCATGCGTTCCAGAAGAACGGCCACGGGGCAGGTTTCGTGCCTTGCAGCGACGGCGAACGCGCGGCTTGGGCATTGAAGTCGCCGACCTTCACGAAGGGGATCTCGTCATAGACCGCCTGCTGCACGTCGGCCCAGCGCTTGATGCGTTCTTCCTGCGTACGCGCCTGGTTAAAGGCATCCATGACCTGAGCGCGGCGCGGCGTGTCCCACCAGCCGGGCGCGTCCTTGGACGGGAAGTCGATCAGCGCGGGTTCGGGCAGGAACACGCTGTGCGTGATGAAGATGTCCCACACGGCCGGGTCCTGGCGGCGTTGCGTCAGCGTGGCCCAGTCCACGACCTGCATGTCCACCGTGAAACCCGCGGCCTTCAGGTATTCAGCAGCGACCAGAGCCATCTTGTAATGGAACTCGTACTGCTGGCTGGTCAGGATGCGGATCTTCTTGTCGGCGACGTTGGCGCTATCCAGCAGCTTCTTTGCAGCAGCGGAATCGGCCTTGTTGTAGACCTTGCCGCCCAGCGACGTGGCCCACGGATAGCCTTCCGGATACAGATCGCCGTTGAGTTTGTAGAAGTCCTTGTTGCCAAAGGCGGCGTACAGCATGTCTTCTTCGTTCAGCGCCAACTGCACTGCCTGGCGCACGGCCAGGTTGGACATGATGCCTTGCTTGGTGTTGAGCACCAGACGCGGCCAGCCGAAGGGCTTGAGCATCACCGGGTCGGATCGGCCGCCCTTAAGCTTTTCCAGCGCTTCCACAGGCAGCGAGTCAACGTAGTCGAACTGGCCCGCGGCGGCGGCTTCCGAACGCGTGTTGGCATTGCTGACCGGCACGAAGCGGATTTCGTCCAGATATTGCTTGCGCGCGCCGCCGTAACCATCGGGCTCGCCTTCGCGTTGTTTGTAGCCTTCAAAACGCACCAGCTGAATGTATTGGTCCGGCACGCGGGCCTTCAGTTGGTACGGACCCGTGCCGACGATTTCGGTCAGGACCGGCGCGATTTTGCCCTTGGGCATGATGACGGCCGCGGCATTGTTCATCGCCAGCAGCGCGGTCAGCGGTGCGTACGGTTGTTTGAGCGTGATGCGGATGGTGTTGGCATCCGGCGCTTCGATGCTGCTGATCACCTTGGCTGCGCCCTTGCCGCGCGTGGCGGTTTCGGTCCAGCGCTTGAGCGAGGCCAGCACGTCCGACGAATCCATCTTGGAACCGTCATGGAAGGTGATGCCCTGGCGCAGGGGAATCGTATAGATCAGGCCGTCGGGCGTGACGTCAGGCATCTTGTCGGCCAGCAGCGGGGTCAGATTCCACTTGGCGTCGAAGGTGTACAGCGTTTCAAAGAAATGCTGCGTCAGGATGCCCACCAGATCGGCGGTACTGCTCATCGGGTCCAGCGTCGGCGGTTCACCGATGGTGGCGACGGAAATCGTGCCTCCCTTGACCGGCGTGGCACAGAGGGCGGGGGTCGACAATGCGGTCAAGCCAATTGCGCCGGCTGCGAGCAGGCTTTTCAGCCCGACGCCTCGCCGGGAGGTACGGAAGTTCATGATTCTCTCTCCAGAGGGTCAAAAACAGGTTGTCGCGAGTGATCAGATAAGCGCCGGGAACCAGGTCTTGAAGCCCCCTCGGGTCTGGCGCGGTGCAGCGAACGCCGGGGGGGCGCTTAAAAGAAGGTTTCGGCCACGTCGGTGACGCGGAACTGCTCATCCACCAGCAATACCTGGCGCCACTTGTCGAACGTCAGGCAGGGGTGGGAAATATCGAAAGCGATCATGTCGCCGACCTGGATGTCGTCGCCGTCGCTGATTTGCATGAAGGCGTGTTGATCCATCATGGCGGTCAGCTTCCAGGCGCCAGGAGCCGCAGCGGGCGCATCCTGGCCCGACCGGAAGTGCAGTGCGGGGGTGGGCAGGCCGGCGTCGAACGCCGCGTCGCGCTTGCCCATCGCGATGATGGCGCGGCCGGACTCCGGCAGCGATTGCACATACGCCCAGACCTGCAAGGCGGGCTGCAAGCCCGGTTCCATCTTTTGCGCCACGGGGTTGTGGGCATTGATGCGCTCGGCGGCAGAGCGGTAAACGCCCACGTCATGAGACAAATAGCAGCCGGGACGCAGCACCACTTCCAGGGGCGCGCCAATATCCAGTTGCGAGAACTCCTCGGCCACAACGTCGAACCAGGCCGAACCGGCGCCGGAGATCAAGGCGGGGCCGTTCTTGCGCAGGCGGCCGGCAGTGGCCAGGCCACGCAAGGCGTCGGTCGCGCGGCGCAAGAACGCGCGGATGGCGTTTTCGTCTTGCAGCACGCCTTCATAGACTTCGATACCGGCCAGCGCCAGATTGGGCCAGCGGGCAATTTCATCGGCTACGGCTTGCAATTGCGCGTCATCGCGCACGCCGGTGCGGCCGCCAGCGGGGCCCAGTTCTATCAGCACGGGCAAGGTCTGCCCTTGCTCGCCGAAGAACTTGCCCAACTGGGCGGCGTTTGCAGCGGAATCCACGATGCAGAAATAGGTAAAGGCGGGGTCTTGCAGCAGACGCGCGATGATGGCCATGTTGGCGCGGCCAACCAGCTGGTTGGCCATCAGCACGCGCCGGATGCCGTGCTGATAGGCGGCCAGCACTTGCGGCGCGGTCGCCAAGGTGATGCCCCAGGCTCCACTGTCGATCTGGCGCTTGAACAGCGCCGGACTCATGGTCGTCTTGCCATGCGGCGCCAGCTTGACGTGGTAGGCCTCCATGAAACGCTGCATCCACTGCAGGTTATGGCGCACGCGCGCTTCGTAAAGCACCGCAACGGGCAGACTCACGTCCTCGTTCAGCAGATTCCAGTTCAGCGCCGCCACGTCGGCGGTGGTACAGGATTCCGGGAAGGCACCCAGGCCTTTGCCGTTTACGTCCAACGGAGCTGCGGGGGTGGAGGAATTCGTCATGGGGCGGTGTCTGTTATGGAAAATATTTACGTCAAATCTTCTTTTTTTCATTATCGTGAAAGAAATTTACAAGCGGGAGCTGGGAGTTACCCGTAGTCGGCGCAAGCGGACAGTTGGCGCGACAATAGGAAAAACGTCCTACCGAGGAAGAGTCATGCTGAAAGTTGCTTTGGGTCAGTTCGCCGTGAGCCGCGTCTGGGAAGAGAACGCGCAGGTTTGCGTTGATCTCATGGAACGGGCCAGTGCGGGCGGCGCGGATCTGCTGGTGCTGCCCGAAGGCATTCTGGCCCGCGACATCACCGATCCGCAGATTGTGCTGAAGGCCGCGCAGCCGCTGGACGGCCCTTTCATGACGCGTCTGCTGGAAGCCAGCCGCGGATCGTCTCTGGCGACCATGATGTGCGTGCACATTCCCACGGGAGAAGGCCGGGTCTGGAACACATTGGTCACCCTGCAAGACGGCAAGATCCTGACGCAATACCGCAAGCTGCATCTGTACGATGCCTTCACGATGAAGGAATCCACCAATGTCACCCCCGGCACGGAAATTCCGCCGCTGCTGGAAATCGCCGGGCTGCGCGTTGGTTTGATGACCTGCTATGACGTGCGTTTTCCGGAATTGGCGCGCCGTCTGGCGTTGGATGGCGCCGACCTGCTGGTGCTGCCGGCCGCCTGGGTGCGCGGTCCGTTAAAGGAAATGCACTGGGAAGTTCTGGTGACGGCGCGCGCGCTGGAAAACACCTGCTATGTTGCAGCAACAGGCGAGTGCGGCGAACGCAACATCGGTTGCAGCATGGTGGTGGACCCGCTGGGCGTTGTTACCGCGCGCGCTGGCGAAGCGCCGGCACTGGTGTTTGCCGACATCGACCCGGAACGCCTGGCCCACGCCCGCAATGTCTTGCCGGTGTTGGCCAACCGCCGCTTTGCTCCGCCTGAATTGGGCTGACTGGCTGGCGGAGGCGTCCCGACAGCCCTGGCGGCTGATCGGGGCGGCGGCCATGGTGTAATGCTGACTTGAACTTCTTGCTGTCTTCCCTCATCTGCTGCCAATGAGCAACGATCTCTTCTCGGGCGATCCTGCGCATCGGCCCTACGTGCCCCTGGCCGAGCGCCTGCGCCCGCGCACCCTGTCCGACGTGGTCGGCCAATCGCACCTGTTGGGGCCGGACAAGCCCCTGCGCGTCGCATTTGAATCCGGCCGTCCGCATTCCATGATCTTCTGGGGGCCGCCCGGCGTGGGCAAGACGACGCTGGCGCGTCTGATGGCCGATGGTTTCGATGCCCAGTTCATTGCCATTTCGGCGGTGCTGGGCGGGGTCAAGGACATCCGCGAAGCCGTGACGGTGGCTCAGGTGGCGCAGGGCCAGGGCCGGCGCACCATTCTGTTTGTGGACGAAGTGCATCGCTTCAACAAGGCGCAGCAGGATGCTTTCCTGCCCTATGTGGAAAGCGGGCTGTTCACCTTCATTGGCGCCACCACCGAAAACCCGTCATTCGAGGTCAACTCGGCTTTGCTGTCGCGGGCGCGCGTGTATGTGCTGCAATCGCTGACATCCGAAGAACTCCAGCATCTGGTCGATCGCGCCGTCGTTGCGCTAAATGACGGCCTGGAAGACGGCCAGACCATACACGTCGCCGACGATGCGCGAGAACAGCTCGCTGCTTGGGCCGATGGCGACGCGCGCCGCCTGATCAGCGCGGTGGAGGTCGTCTCCGAATCCGCGCAATCGGCGGGCCGCGATACGGTGGACGCGGAGTGGCTGGAAATTTCCCTGTCGCAGAACCTGCGGCGCTTCGATAAGGGCGGCGACGCCTTCTACGACCAGATCAGCGCGCTGCATAAGTCCGTGCGCGGCTCCAACCCGGATGCCGCGCTGTACTGGTTTTGCCGCATGATCGATGGCGGGGCCGATCCCAAATACCTGTCCCGCCGGCTGGTGCGCATGGCCATCGAAGATATCGGCCTGGCCGATCCGCGCGCGACGGATCTGGCTGTCAATGGCGCCGACATTTACGAACGGCTGGGCTCGCCCGAAGGCGAACTCGCGCTGGCGCAGGCAGTGGTCTACATGGCCTGCGCCGCCAAGTCGAACGCGGTCTACGAGGCCTACAACCAGGCGCGTAAATTTGCGTCGGAACATGGCAGCGCGCCGGTGCCTATCCATCTGCGAAATGCACCTACCAAATTGATGAAGCAGTTGGGCCACGGCAAGGCCTACCGCTATGCTCACGATGAACCCCACGGCTATGCTGCGGGGGAGCAATATTTTCCTGACGGACTCAAGCCTTCCTTCTATCGGCCGACTGATCGCGGCCTGGAGGCTAAAATCCAGCAAAAGTTGGCATTTCTGCGCGAGTTGGATGCGCAGGAACGCGCTAAAAACCGGTAACGGACCGCGTCCGTTGCTTTTCTTGCAACCTCACTGACATCACCATGCTAGACCCGATACTGCTGCGCAAAGACCTGCAAACCGTCGTAGACCGCCTCAAGAGCCGTGGCGTGTCCTTCGATACGGAACGGTTTAACGACCTGGAATCTCGCCGCAAGGCCGTCCAGACCGAGACCGAGTCCCTGCAAGCCCGCCGCAATGCGCTGGCCAAGCAGATCGGTCAGTTGAAGGCCAAGGGCGAAGACGCCAGCGCCGTCATGGCGGAATCGCAGGCTGTGCCTGTCCGCTTGAAGCAGCTGGAAGAAGAACTCTCTGCCTTGCAGCAGCCGCTGAACGAGCTGCTGATGTCGGTGCCGAACCTGCCGCACGCCAGCGTGCCGCTGGGCGAATCCGCTGACGACAACGTCGAAGTCCGCCGCTGGCTGCCCGGCGCTGCGGGCGCTGACGGCAATCCGCCCGCCCTGGCGTTCGAGGCTCGCGACCATGTCGCCATTGGCGAACCGCTGGGCCTGGATTTCGATATGGCCGCCAAGCTGTCGGGCGCGCGCTTCTCGTTCATGCGTGGTTCCATTGCCCGCCTGCACCGCGCGCTGGCCCAGTTCATGCTGGACCTGCAAACGGGCACGCACGGCTACACCGAGTGCTACACGCCCTATATCGTCAATGCTTCGACGCTGTACGGTACGGGCCAGTTGCCCAAGTTCAAGGACGACATGTTTGCCGTGTCCAAGGGCGGCGACGACGATCCCAAGGTGGACGCGAACGGCAATCCCTATGTGCGCGAAGACCAGTACCTGATCTCCACGTCGGAAATCACCCTGACCAGTGTCGCCCGCGACACTATCCAGGCTGCTGCCGATCTGCCGCTCAAGCTGACCGCGCACACGCCTTGCTTCCGTTCCGAAGCCGGCAGCGGCGGCCGCGACACGCGCGGCATGATCCGCCAGCACCAGTTCGACAAGGTTGAAATGGTGCAGGTGACGCAGCCTGACCAGTCCTACGAGGCGCTGGAAGATATGGTCGGTCACGCAGAACGCGTGTTGCAGCTGCTGGGTCTGCCTTACCGCGTCATGTTGCTGTGCACCGGCGACATGGGCTTCGGTTCGGCCAAGACCTACGATCTGGAAGTGTGGCTGCCGGCGCAAAACACCTGGCGCGAAATTTCGTCGGTGTCCAACTGCGAAACTTTCCAGGCCCGCCGCATGCAAGCGCGTTTCCGCAATGCGCAGGGCAAGCCGGAATATGTGCACACGCTGAATGGTTCCGGTTTGGCGGTTGGCCGAGCGTTGGTTGCAGTACTGGAAAACCATCAGCAAGCCGATGGCAGCGTGCTGGTGCCCGAGGTGTTGCAGCCTTATATGGGCGGCGTAACGGTTCTGAAAGCTTAATGAAATCGGTGTCCATCGGTCTTACGGCCGATTAAAAGACGGAGCCTTCGGGCTCCGTTTTTTTTTATGATGTCGACATATTCCTGTCGTGTTTGCTGATTATGCTGACGACATGAGTGCTTGAATATGATGTTAGAAATTGTGTATTCCAATATAAGGGCCGGATAGTTGCGGCACAATACACCCGCGTTCTACACGCTTCATTCGCTTATATAACAAGGAGTTGTCCATGACTTCAAGAATGATTGGAGATTTTCGTGTGAGATGCTCTGTCGCTCGTGAGGACGAACAGGGTTACCGCGTGCAGATATGGACCCGCAGAGTTGGCGGAACCGCACCGGAAAAATGCTGGACAGTGCCAGGACAGGCGCCGTTTTCAGACTTGCATGAAGCAGAACAGGAAAGCCGTCAATTGTTCCAAGAAATCAATGGTGTGCGTTTTAACGGTGAACCGGAGTTTGCTCATGCGTCCGCATAATGGTTGGTGGCGGGCGTCCAGTGCGCCCCGCAGATGGATTGATCTTGTTCAAGAGTTGCCGCAGGAAGCCAATAAGGCCACTCCGGTTTTGGAAAAACCTGCCGTCATGGCGGGCAAGCCTGTACAGACTCCCGCAGTCTGACTCTTTCCAGCGGGGCACCGGACATTGTCCCGGCGGAAAAAAGGCCACTCGTCAGAGTGGCCTTTGTATTTCAGGTGCCGCGCATACCGGAGCAACGGTTGCTGGTCATACGATCAACGGCGCCAGTCGCCGCCATGGCCTCGACCATCACCGTGGCCGTGCCCGCGATAGTAGCCGGGACCCGGGCCGTAGTAGCGCGGGGGCGGAGGGCCGCCGTGCCAATAACGGCCGCCGCCGCCACGGTAGTACACGGGGGCAGGGTAGACCACTGGGGGCGGCACGACATACACAGGTGCCGGGCGGTAGTAGACCGGAGGGGGAGGCGCGACATAAACCGGAGCAGGAGCGACGTAGACAGGCGCCGGATAAACCACTCCGGGCACGCCGATGGAAATACCTACGTCCACACGTGCCAAAGCCACGCTGGAGATCAGCAGACCTGCGGCTCCCACACTAGCAATCAGCCATTTTTTCATGTTGCACCTGCCCGCTGCATCACACAGCAAAGTTAAGTATTCGATGCCCCTATTTTCGGGCTTTTCCCGCCGCTTTTCGTAAGCAGCGCGCCCTCAATAGCGACAATCCGCAACTGTCCCCTTGTGTGAATCACCAGTCGTGTTGCAGTGCGGTGTGGTGCTGCCGCTCTGGTAAAACCGCACTTGAAATCGATTGAAATGAGGTGGAATGCGCTGAAGTCTTGCAGGTGCGTTACACGCCGTCACCATCGATACGCGTGGACTAACGTTCCGGCTCCTCGCTGGGCTGATGGCGGCGGTATTCAACCACCCATACCCAAGGATTTGCCGCCCATGCGTGGGCCCCATACCGTTCGCACCACATCAACGCAAACGCTGTTTGAAGTGGTACGCCAGGCAGCAATGCCGACGCCTCATACAACGCTTGGGTGCCTTCAGCCCGCGCGTCGGCTTCAGTCAGACTTTGCAAACGCTGTATGCGCACGCCGACCACGACGGCCGTTGCAAATGGCGTCCCCGCTTCATCGATCAAGATAATGGACTCGCCGGATTTTCCGTAAGGGCACCGGACCCACGTGGACGTTTTACGCTGCTCGGCGGGATTATCCCGCGATGGACCCATGGCCACCCATCTGCCGGAATCCGCAGCATCGGCATACCAGGCCGTGGTGGGCTTGGTAGGCTGCGGTTTCAAGATACGACGGCTTTGCACTTTAGAGCCGTTTAAAACGGCTTGTTTAAGCGGTTCGCTGAATTGAAGTGACTGCCTTTTCATGCGTACGCTAGCCCCCTCGCGATCAACACGCTGGCGTGGGTGCCGCCGTGTTGGAGTCGTTGTGTGACAACTGCACTAGCTGTTTCAGCTTAGGAGCAAGAAGTATGACCTGTCGCGTTCATGATGTCAGGCGCGGCTTCATGATGTGTTGTCTTTTTGTACCGCCTTGGTTGTTTGTATACTCAAGCCATGAATACAGACCTGCATGATCTCAAGCCCGGTTACTACTGGTACACCATGGCCAATGACCCGCTGGCCGTCATCCACATCCATGAAGACGGCGGCGCCACGCTGATGGGCACTGACTATCGCATTGGCGCGGAAGGCGTTGCCGATATGGTTCGCCAGGGTGAGCGCTTTTTCTGGATTGAACCGCCCCAACTCTGAAGCCTGATGGCTTCCCGCGGCCGGCGCTGCCGGCCGTTTGCGTTCGTCCAGGAAATCCTATGACTGATCTGTTGTTGAAGAACGTCCGCCTGCCGCAAACCGGAATGGTGGACGTGCTGGTGCAAGAGGGCCGCATCCGGCAAATCGATGCTCAGATCAACGCGGCCGCCGCCATCGTCGAAGACGGCGGCGGCGCTTTGTTGCTGCCGGGGTTGGTGGAAGGCCATACCCACCTGGACAAAACGACTTGGGATTCGCCTTGGTACGTGAACGAGGTGGGTTCGGCGCTGACAGACCGCATCAACAACGAACGCGAATGGCGCGCTCGCACCGGGCACGACGCCGCCAGCCATGCGCGCGCGCTGGCTCTGGCGTTCCTGCGCGAGGGCACGACCCGCATCCGCACGCACGTTGACGTCGATACCGACGCCGGTCTACGCCATCTTGAAGGTGTGCTTGCCGCCCGTGACGACCTTGCCGGCCGCATCGATATTCAAACGGTGGCCTTTCCGCAGTCCGGGCTGTTGATAAGACCCGGCACGGCCGAGTTGCTGGACGACGCGCTTCTGATGGGCGCGGATGTGCTGGGCGGGCTGGACCCGTCTGCCATCGATCGTGATCCGGCGCGATCACTGGATGTGCTGTTTGGCCTGGCCAGCAAGCACGGCAAGCCGGTGGACATTCATCTGCACGAACCCGGAGAACTGGGTGCATTCACGCTGGACCTGATCTTGGACCGCACGCAGGCGCTTGCCATGAAAGGGCAGGTCGTCGTGAGCCATGCTTTCTGTCTGGGCGGCGTGGACGCCAAGCGGCTGGATGGCCTGCTCAAGCGACTGGCCGCGTTGGACGTGGCCGTGCTGACTACGGCGCCGCCGTCGCGGCCCGTGCCGCCGGTACGCGCTTGCCGCGAAGCCGGTGTGATCATCTTTGGCGGCAATGACGGCATTCGTGACACCTGGACGCCTTATGGAAGCCCCGACATGCTGGCGCGCGCCATGATGATCGGGCTGCGCAATGATCTGCGCCGCGATGACGAAGTGGAGTGGGCCTTTGATTGCGTATCCAGCGCCGCCGCGCGCGCCTGTGGCTTTGCGGATTATGGCCTGACGCCGGGTGCGCGCGCTGACTTGGTGCTGGTGGACGCATGCTGTGTCGCAGAAGCCGTGGTCACCCGCAAGCCGCGCCGCCTGGTGGTTTCGGGCGGCGCCATCGTTGCGCGCAACGGACAGGACGCGATCGCCTAACGTCCTTCCCGCAAGGGGATCAGCCCAGGCCGAGTTGCGCCTCGGTCAGTTCCACGAATGCCCGCATC
Organism: Achromobacter seleniivolatilans; assembly: GCF_030864005.1. Lineage (NCBI taxonomy): Bacteria > Pseudomonadati > Pseudomonadota > Betaproteobacteria > Burkholderiales > Alcaligenaceae > Achromobacter > Achromobacter seleniivolatilans. The sequence continues at coordinate 3,660,896 of NZ_CP132976.1, read as the reverse complement.
AATTCCGACCGCACGCCCGCGCGCGGCCAGATCGCGCCGACGGTGCGAACCGGGCAGGGCGCCGGCAGCGGCCAGCGTTTGACGTGGGCAAGCGGCGTGCCCGTTGTGGCCCAATCAGGCAGCAGCGCCACCCCCAGTCCTTCTGACACGAGTTTGGCGATGGAATCGATTCCATCGAGTTCAAACCGCACTTGCGGCCGCAAATTACGCGCTCGCAGGTAGTCGTCCGCCATCTTGCCGCCCACTACGCTGCGGTCGTAGCAGATGTAGGGTTCACGCGTGAGCACCGCCAGCGGATCTTCAACCTTCATGCTCGATGGAGTGACCAGCACCAGCGGTTCGTGCCTGAGATCTCGCCAGACGCAGGTCTTGGGAATGGAAAATAGCGGGTGCACCAGCAACGCCCCGTCCAGCTCCCCGGACAGCACTTTGCTGTAGAGCAGGGTGGTGGGAGCGGGCTCGATATAGATCTCGATATGCGGATGGCGCGCCACCCAGGTGCGCAGCACGGGCGGCATGATGCCGGTCAACGCGGTAGGCGTAGCGCCCAGCCGCAAGGGGCCGGCGGGCAGTTCGGTATCGGACGCGGCCGAGCGCAGATCCCGCACGTCGCGCAAGATGTGGCGGGCGCGCTCCAGAATGCGCAGGCCGGCCGGCGTGGGTTTGACGGTGCGGCCGGAACGCGCAATCAACGCGCTGCCCATGTCGGCTTCCAACGCCCGCAAGCGTTGTTGGACAGTGGCGGGCGTCAGCCCTTGGTGCCGCGCAGCCTGGGCGATAGAGCCCAGCTCCACGACATGCACATACGTCTGTAGAAAACGGGAGTCCACGGCGGCTTGCCTCTTAAGAAGATGTTTTTTCCATATTCTAAAGATGGGTGAAGATAATTGTTGTTTTCTTTGGCGCGGACAAGAATACGTTCCAGGGCGTTGAATCATCCAAGCCGTGTTGATACCGCCCTTCAGAATTTCTCAGCAATCAAGGAGTCTGCCGTGCCCATCATTGAATCCATAGACGTATGCGCCGCCGCGGTGCCTCTGGATAAAGTCACATCGTTTTCGAACCGCAGCGTTTCCACGCGGCACTATGGGCTGGTCAAGGTCCGCTCCACCGATGGCGTGGAAGGCATCGGCTTTTGCTACGTAGGAAGCGCCGGTGGCGCCATTTTCGAAGCTGCGGTCAATAGCCTGCTGGGTCCGGTGCTGCTGGGCAAGGATTCGCATGCCGTGGAAGGGTTGTGGCAAGCCATGTATCAGGAAGCCCTGCTGCAAGGCCGCCAGGGCACGGTGATGCGCGCCCTGAGCGCGCTGGACATTGCGTTGTGGGACCTGAATGCCAAAACTGCCGGTCTGCCGTTGCACAAGTTTTTGGGCGCGATGGAATTGGAAACCGTGCCGGCTTACGCCAGTGGCGGCTACTACCTGGATGGCAAGACGCCGCAGCACCTGGGCGAAGAAATGGCCAGCTACGTGGACAAGGGCTTTCGCGCCGTCAAGATGAAGACTGGCCGCCTGTCGCCGCGTGAAGAGGAAGCGCGGTTGAAGGCGGCGCGTGAAGCCGTGGGCCCCGACGTCGAGCTGATGATGGACTGCAATAACGCCTGGCAGGACGTGACCCAGGCCATGCAGTACATCCGCCGCTTCGAACAGTACGAACCCTATTTCATCGAAGAACCGTTCGGGCCGGATGACATCGACAGCCACGCCAAGCTGGCGCGTCTGACTCACCTGCCGATTGCCACCGCCGAGATCGGATATGGCCGCTGGTATCACAAGGAATTGCTGGATAAGGGTGCGGCCGGCATCTTGCAGACGGATGCGGCGGTTTGCGGCGGCATCACCGAGTGGAAGCGCATTGCTGCCACCGCTGCCAGCTACGGTGTTGTGGTCTGCCCGCACTGGTTCCACGATGTCCACGCGCCACTGGTGGCAGCAACGCCGAATGCGCGGTATGTTGAGTTCTTCTGGGACGACCAGGTCCTCAATTTCCGCAAGCTGGTCGATCGCCAGTTGACCCACAAGCAGGGTCGCGTGGTCTTGCATCAGGAGCCTGGGCTTGGGTTCGGTTTTGACGAACGCATGGTCGAGCGGTACGGCAAGTGGACCCGCGTCGGCCGTTGAACCCAGGAGATTCTTGATGAGCACAGTTGCCGCCGATCGTCCGCAGGGCGTTTATTCACCAGTCCTGACGCCATTCAACGCGGACTTGTCGCCCAGCGCGCCGCGCTTTATCGAACATTGCCGCGCCTTGCTTGAGCAGGGTGCGGGATTGGCGATTTTCGGAACCAACTCCGAGGCCAATTCGCTTAGCGTGGCGGAAAAGCGGCAACTGCTGGACGCCTTGCTTGAAGCAGGCTTGCCCGCTGCCCGCATGATGCCCGGCACGGGCGCTTGCGCTTTGCCCGACGCGGTCGAACTGACGCGGCATGCGGTTGCAGCAGGCTGCGGCGGGGTGCTCATGCTGCCGCCGTTCTACTACAAAGGCGTCAGCGACGAAGGCCTGTTCCGCGCGTTTGCCCATGTCATTGAGCAGGTTGCCGATGAGCGCTTGCGCGTCTACCTTTATCACATCCCGCCGGTGTCGGGCGTGCCCATCAGCCTGGGTCTGATTGACCGTTTGCTGGGTGAATTTCCGGGCATCATCGCGGGCATCAAGGACAGTTCCGGGGATTGGGCCAACACAGCGGCGATGTTGCGCGACTTTCAGCCGCGGGGCTTCGATGTGTTCGCAGGCACCGAAACCGTGTTGCTTGAGACCATGCGCGCAGGCGGCGCGGGCTGCATCACCGCCACTGGCAACGTCAACGCAGGCCCTATCGTCGAACTCTATCGCCATTGGCAAGATGACGGCGCCGACGACCGTCAGCGGGCGTTGAACGACACCCGCGCTATTTTCCAGTCCTATCCCATGATTCCAGCGATGAAGGCGGCGATTGCGCAGCGCCGGCAAGATCCGGTGTGGGCGACCGTCAGGCCGCCGCTTGTGGAGTTGAATGACGTGCAGGCCGCGCAGTTGGCGCAACGCCTGGCAGTGCCGCCTGCGTTGTAAGGCGGGTTGGTTGGCGTCGATGCAGTTGTAGTGCAGGAGTGCAGCACCCAGGCCGCGCCAGACGGCCGGGTGCGGCAGAGGCAGGCAGTGCTTCCATAACCAGTCGCCGGCCTTCGGGACCCGCGCAAGGAGACAAGAATGCAACGTAGGGAATTCATGACCGGCGCCGCAGCGCTGGGGGCGGCGCTCGTCCTGCCTATGCCGGCGCGCGCGCAAGATCTGCCGCCGGGTCCCGTAAAAATCGTGGTCGGTTTTCCGGCGGGCGGCGGCACCGATGTGCTGGCGCGCTTGCTGGGGCAGAAGCTGGGCGTGATGTGGAACATCCCCGTCATCGTGGAAAACCGCGCTGGCGCAGCGGGCATCATCGCCGCCGAGCAGGTCGCACGCCAGCCCAACGATGGCAACACCTTGCTGATGGCGCATGTGAACAGCCATGGTATTGCGCCAGGCTTGCAACCCAAGCTGACGTATTCGGTAGATCGCGATTTCACGCCGATCGCGCTGGTGGGCAAGACGCCCACGATTCTGATCGGCGGCGCATCCCAGTCAGCCAAGACTTTGCCTGAGCTGGTCGCGCTGTGCCGCGCGCAACCGGGCAAGATCGTGTTTGGATCCGCTGGCAGCGGCTCTGCTCAGCATCTGGCGCTGGAAATCTTCAAGGCCCGTGCCAACATTGATGTGCTGCACGTGCCTTACAAGGGATCGGCGCCGCTGATGAACGACCTGATGGGCGGCCATGTGCAGTACTGCTTTGAAGGCATGACCACCGCGACGCCGCTATTGCAATCGGGCAAGGTCATCGCACTGGCCCAGACGCTGCAAAAGCGTTCCAAGAGCCAACCGGATGTGCCGACGGTTGCCGAGCAAGGCTACCCCGGGTTCGAGGCCAGCATCTGGTTTGGCATGGTGGGACCGGGAAAGATGCCGGACGCGATCGTCCAGCGCATGAATCGCGACATCGACCGCGTTCTGGCGATGCCGGACGTGCAAGAGAAGCTGGCGCAGGTGGGAGCGGAAGACGGCGGCGGCAGCGTGCAGCGCTTTGCCGACTTCATGACACAAGAACAGCAGAAGTACGCCAAGACGATCAAAGATGCCAAGATCGTCGCCGAGAGCTGATTTACCAGGTATCCCGCGGCGCGAGGCTTAACGCGCGTCCGGGTCCACCCAGCCCGCCATCGCCGAGATCGAGCGGGCTTTTTCGCGAAGCAGCCGGGCCGTGCCGGATTCCAGATCGTCGTCAATGGCGCCCACGGGTCCCATCAAGGTGATGGCGGCCGTCATTTCGCCCAGCATGTCGAAGATAGGCGCCGACAGCGACGTGAAATGCGGCAGCAGCGCGTGGCGGCAGCGGCTGATGTGATGCTTTTGCACCTCGGCGCGTATCGCCTGTACGTCTTTCATCGTGTAGGAATTGCCCGGCGAGCCGCCATGGCTTTCCGGCACCGATGACGCCAGCTCCTGTTCCAGCAGGTCACGCGTGCTGGTTTCTGGCAGATGCGCCAGAAAGTTGCGGCCCAGCGCGGACGACAGCAGGGGCATCACACTGCCCACGCGCAATTCCAGCAGGGGGCGGCTGCGGCTGCCTTCCACGCGATAGACAATCGTGGGCCCCTTGTTGCCCCACACGCCCAAAAAAACCGTGTGCCCGGTAATCGCGGCCACCTCGGCCATGATGGGCCGCGCCGTCGTGAAGACGTCGAACTGTTCCAGAGCCGCCAGGCCGAGCCGCAGCGCGTAGGGCCCCAGACCATAGTGGCCCGTGTCGGCATGCTGTTGCACGACGCCGACCTTCTGAAAACTCACCAGGTAGTAATGCACGTTGGGGACGGTCAGTTCACAGGCGTCCGCGATTTCCTTCAAGGGCATCGGACGGCCGGTCTTGCGGATCACGTCCAGAATCCGAAACCCGACTTCGATCGACTGGATGCCTCTGCGCGCAGCGGCTGGCGTCTTTTCCGTGTTCTTTTCAACCTTGCCGGCGGGCCTTGCCATCACTGCCTCCACTGTGTGTTTGGCGGCAGTGTAGCAGCGGCTCGTGCGGGGTCCGGCGGGCGCCTGCGCCGGTTTTCGGGTTTCCCCCAGCTTTTTGCGGCACGCCTTTAAGTTTGATAATAGTTAATGCGTACAGCAGTATCAACTAAAAACAGCAGGGGAAAACCAAGCATGGAAGCGAATATTGCAATGCAGCAGGGGGGTGCCAGCGCGGCACTCAGCAGAAAAGAAGAACGTCAGGTGGTCGTGGCCTCGACCTTGGGCACCTTGTTCGAGTGGTATGACTTCTTCATCTACGGGACGCTGGCCGTCTTCATGAGCCAAGTCCTGTTTCCGCAGGACAACCCCACGGTTGCGTTGTTGGCGGCATTGGGGGCATTGGCGGTGGGTTTCATCATCCGGCCGCTGGGCGCAGTGATGTTTGGCTACCTGGGCGACAAGCTGGGCCGCAAGTACACGTTCCTGATCACCGTGGTGATGATGGGCGGCGCCACCGTGCTGATTGGCTGCCTGCCCACCTATGAGTCGGCAGGCCATCTGTCGTGGATTCTGTTGCTGACCCTGCGCGTCGTTCAGGGTTTGGCTGTGGGCGGAGAATACGGCGGCGCGGTGATTTACGTGGCCGAACATTGCGAACCGAAGCGGCGCGGGCTGCTGACGGGCTGGATTCAGATCACCTCGTCTGCTGGCCTGATCCTGTCGCTGGTGGTGATCCTGTGCACCCAGGCTGCCATGAGCGCCGAAGACTTCCGCCAATGGGGCTGGCGCCTGCCGTTCATTCTGTCGATCGTGATGCTGGCTATTTCGATCTATGTGCGCGCCAAGCTGCATGAATCTCCCGTTTTTACGCGGATGAAGCAGCAGAACCGTTTGTCCAAGAATCCCGTCAAAGAAACGTTTGGCCAATGGTCCAGCCTGAGACTGGTGTTGCTGGCGCTGATCGGTGTAACCGCCGGCCAGGGCGCCACGTATTTCACGGGTCAGTTCTATGTGATGATCTTTCTGCAACAGGCAGTCCAGATCGACCAGACCAGCGTCTACACGCTGATACTGATCGGGTTCATCATTGGCGCGCCGACCTTCGTGCTGTTCGGCTGGCTCTCCGACCGCATCGGCCGCAAGTGGATCATGATGGCGGGCTTGTTCATTGCGGCCATCGGTTATCACTCGATGTTTGAAGTGCTGCTCAAGGCGGGCAACCCGGCGCTGGCGCAGGCCATGCAGAGCACGCCGGTGCGTGTCCATGCTGACACGAGCGGCGGCGCTTGCGATTTCGGCTTGCAGGCGGCCATGATCGGCAGCCACGCCGATCATAAAAAGGTGTGCGTACAGGCCAAGAAGTTCCTGGTCGGCAAGGGCATCAACTTCGAATATGCGGCGCCGTTGCCCGGGCAGGAAATTGCCATGAGCGTAGGCGGCGTCACCGTCAATGGGTTTGACCGCGCAGGCTATGCCAAAGCGCTCACGGCCGCGGGTTATCCGGACCGCGCGGACCCTAACCGCGTCGATCGCGCCACCATTATCTTGATTCTGGTGCTGATGACCACGGTCGTGGCGATGGTCTATGGACCCGTCGCGTCTTATCTGGTGGAACTGTTTCCCGCCCGTATCCGCTACACGGCGCTATCCTTCCCGTATCACATCGGCGCGGGCATCTTTGGCGGTATCGTGCCGTTTACCGCGACATACCTGGCACAGGCCAGCGGCAATATCTTTGGCGGTTTGATGTATCCGGTGGTCGTCATGGTGATCGTAGGCATTATCGGCAGTCTGTTCCTGCCGAACACCCGCGCCCAAGCCATTGACGAAGACCCTATCCACTAAGAAAGAGAGGAGAGACATGTCCGTACAACAGAGTTTCAAGGCTGCCGTCATTCAAGCGGCATCCATCCCGACCGACAGCGTGGCTTGCGCCCGGAAGGCGGCATCCCTGATCCGCCAGGCGGCGGAGCAGGGCGCCCGGGTGCAGGTATTTCCCGAGGCATTTCTGGGCGGCTACCCCAAGGGCAATTCGTTCGGCGCGCCGATCGGCATGCGCCGGCCGGAAGGCCGCGATGCGTTCGCGAGCTATCACCAGCAAGCCATCCGGCTGGACGGCGAGGAAGTCGCGCTGGTGGCCGAGGCGGCTGCCGACACCGATAGCTTCGTGGTCATGGGTTGCATCGAGGCCGACGGCGGCACTCTGTACTGCACCGTGCTGTATTTCAACGGCCAGCAGGGTTTGGCGGGCAAGCACCGCAAGCTGATGCCGACCGCGGGCGAACGCTTGATCTGGGGCTTTGGCGATGGCTCGACCATGCCTGTCTTCGATACGCCGTATGGCAAGATCGGCGCGGTGATCTGCTGGGAAAACTACATGCCCATGCTGCGCATGTATATGTATAGCCAAGGTGTCGCGTTGTATTGCGCGCCCACTGCGGATGACCGCGACAGCTGGATTCCCAGCATGCGCCACATCGCGCTGGAAGGCCGCTGCTATGTGCTGACCGCCTGCCAGCATCTGCGCCGTGATGCCTATCCTGAAGACTTTGAATGCGCGATGGGTGACGCGCCCGATACGGTGCTGATGCGCGGCGGCAGCGCCATCATCGACCCCTTGGGAGAGGTGCTGGCGGGTCCGGACTTTTCCGAAGAAACCATTCTGTACGCGGACATCAACCCCAATCAGATCCTGCGTGGCAAATACGACTTTGATGTGTCCGGCCACTATGCGCGGCCCGACGTCTTCCAGCTGCATGTCGATACCCGTGAAAAACGCGCGGTGTCAGCCATTACCGCGACTGGCCAGCAGGAGACCTGAGCCATGCATTTTGATTTCAGCGCCTTGCCTTCACAGACGGTCTACAAACTGCTGACCTCGACCGTCACGCCCCGTCCGATCGCGTGGGTCACCACAATGTCGGACGAAGGCTGCGTGAATGCGGCGCCGTTCAGCTTTTTCAACGTCATGGGGCATCAGCCTCCGACCGTCGCAATCGGCCTGATGCGCCGCGCCAATGGTGAACTGAAAGACACCGGCGCCAACATCATCCAGAACGGCGAGTTCGTGGTGAACCTGGTGCCGGAATCGCTGATGCAGCAAATGAATGTCACCTGCGTGGACTACCCGCCAGGGGTGGACGAATTGACCAAGGCGGGCCTGACCGCCTTGCCAGCCGCACACGTGCGCCCGCCGCTGATACAAGGCAGCCCGGTGTCGCTGGAGTGCGTCAGCCTGTCCACGGTGGTGACCGGTCCGCATCAGATCGTCGTTATCGGGCGCGTGTTGGGCGCGCACGTGGATGATGCGTATGTGCAGGACGCGGAACGGGGGTATGTGAACACTGCCGAGATGGGTTTGGTGGCCCGTATGCACGGCAGCGGGTGGTATGCGCGCAGCACGGACTTGTTTCAGCTGGCGCGGCCGACCGCGCCTGAATGACTCCAAGGCGGCCGGCAGGGCCGCCTTTTTTTTGGGGCAACACATCCCTACCGGTCCCCTGCTGCATGTCTCTTTTTGCGCGGCGTCAAAGCGGGCACGTCTTGAAAAGTGCGAGATTGACGCCAGCGGTCCAGGGCCGGTTACGCAAAGGGAGGAGATGCCGTCAATAAGCGCTTCACTTCCCCCGATGCCAGCCAAATCCGGACTGCTAGCATCCCATTGACCGTCGCGAGCACGCTCGAATACGAGCGCTCCGGCGGCAATTTTCGACACAACGAACACCATAATTGGGGGCGGATATCCAGGGGCTTGCGGGCATCTGGCTTGTTTTGGCGGCGGCAGTTTTCCGGCGCCAGATCATCCCCTGAGCACGCATTCAAACTTGCCCTGGAAGTAGCCGGAGGCAGTATGAATAACATGAAGCTTGGAACCCGCCTTGCGGGTGGATTTGCCGTCTTGTTGGCCATGATCATTGTCATGTGCGTCGTCGGTTTGGTCAGCCTGGCCAACATCAACGAATCGGTCGAGACCGTTACGCAACGATCCCTGATCAAGGAACGCTTGATCAGCGATTGGGCCCGCAACATTCAAACCGGGGTGACCCGCACCACGGCAATCGCCAAGAGCGCCGACGCCAGTCTGGCGGGTTTCTTCACGGAAGAAGCTGCCACGTCCACGCGCAACTCGTCGGCTTTGCAGCAGCAGATTGAACCGCTGATTCAAAGCGACGAGGAAAAGCTGTTGTGGGAAGGCATCCGAAAATCTCGCGCCGAGTATCTGCGCACGCGTGACGGTATTTTCAAGGCCAAGCAGGACGCCGACGTCGAGGCTGCCAACAAGATCTTCACACAGGAATTTCTGCCAGCTACGCGCCAGTTCATCGACCAGATCACGAAGCTGTCCAATTTGCAGCGGGCCGAAATCGATGCCAGCGCGGCAGACATCCAAAGCGCTTATCGCACGGCAAACTTCTGGATGATCGCGATAGGTTCGATTGCGGTCGTGGCAGGTTTGCTGCTGGCCATTCTGCTGACGCGCGGCATCACCCGTCCGCTGTCCGACGCGGTGCGCGTAGCGCGCACGGTGGCCGCCAATGACCTGACCAGCAACATCACGGTGACGTCGAAAGACGAGATCGGCCAACTGATGCAAGCGCTGGAATCCATGAATGCCAACCTGGTCGGCACCGTCGCCCGCATCCGGACGGGCGTTGACAGCATTGCGTCCGCTTCGGGCGAGATCGCGGCAGGCAACACCGATCTGTCTTCGCGCACCGAGCAGCAGGCGGCATCGCTGGAAGAAACGGCGGCGTCCATGGAGCAGCTGTCTTCTACTGTGAAGCAAAACGCCGATAGCGCCAAACAGGCAAATCAGCTTGCTGCGGCGGCATCCGACACGGCGTCCCGAGGGGGCGCCACCGTGTCGGAAGTGGTGGGCACGATGAGCGCGATTTCGTCCAGCTCCGTCAAGATTGCGGATATCGTTTCGGTGATTGATGGCATTGCTTTCCAGACCAACATCCTGGCGCTGAACGCCGCCGTGGAAGCTGCGCGAGCAGGTGAGCAGGGCAAGGGCTTTGCGGTGGTCGCAGCCGAGGTTCGCACGCTGGCGCAACGCAGCGCGCAAGCCGCCAAAGAAATCAAGACCTTGATCGAAGACACGGTGCAGAAGATCCGCCAGGGTTCGATCAGCGCCGAACGCGCCGGCTCGACCATGCAGGAAATCGTGAGTTCTGTGCAGCGCGTGACGGACATCATGGGCGAGATCGCCGCAGCATCCGCCGAGCAAGCCGACGGTATCGAACAGGTCAACCGCGCTGTGTCGCAGATGGACGAAGTGACGCAACAGAACGCGGCGCTGGTCGAAGAAGCTGCGGCTGCCGCTGGTTCGATGCAGGATCAGGCGGCAGATCTGACGCGCGCTGTCAGCGCGTTCAAGTTGCCGGGTTCGGGGCAGGCGAGTCAGTCACCCACGGCACGGCTGGTGTCGCCCGCGCGGCAGATCGCGGCGTATTGAGGGTTGGGTAGGGTATGTTCTGGCAGCGCCCATTCTTGGGCGCTGTTTTTTTACGCCACGATTCGCGTTTGACGTCTGATCAGTGACTGATTGCGCGTCGAATGAGGCTGGCCAAGGTTCGGGAATCACCGTTGTAGGCGTCAATTGACGCCTTAATCATTTCGGATTGACTGATGCCCGTCCAATCAATGTCGTGGCCAGCCTCTCGAGCAAGTTGACCGATGAACTCCCTTTGAGTTCTGCCATTGCCTTCGCGAAACGGATGCAAAACGTTGATTTCGCCCAGATAGTGAGCTGCGCGCTGACTGAATTCGTCTGCGTCTAGGTCCTGCAAGTGACGCTCTCGAGCAAGTTGCTCAAATAATTTTTTTGCTGCGCTACCGATCATTAGATGGCGGGCGAACATGGTGTCGCCCTTTTGGATCTCGCCTTGGCGTATTTCTCCCGCCCAGTCGTAGATGTCACCGAACAGGCGGCGATGGATTTCTTGCAGGTGTATCAGATCGAACTTGCCTGCAACGGGCTGTTCGCGCAGTTTGGCTGACTGCAAAAAAGACAGACTGGATTCGGCCTTGTCTAGTGCTGTCTGGTCTTCAATACCAAGCCGATTGCGGAGTATTCCGGTGCGATTGTCCAGGTATGGGTCGCCGTCATTTCCGGTGTATTTCATCCCTTGCGGGCGGCCGAGTCCAGGCGGGCCTTATATTCGGCTATGGCTTCATCAAGCGATTTTTCGCCAGAAGCCCATAGTTGGGCATCTTTGATGACCTGCGCATCAGGCTCTAGTCCTTCCATGCGCTGGCTGGCCAGTGCGCTATTCACAGCTGCACGGCGGGCAAGCGCCTCTCGATCTGCAATCATGATTAGTCCTATGGTCAATGGGCGTGTAGCGAAATTGCCCTCTGCACCGGCTCCCTGCTAAGAGAGTTAATTCACAGAAGTCGTCATTTTACGCCACGCCACAAAGAAAAAAGCCCCTGATTTCTCAGGGGCTTCGTTCTTGAATACTGGCGGAGAGGGTGGGATTCGAACCCACGGTACGGGGATACCGTACGCCTGATTTCGAGTCAGGTACATTCGACCACTCTGCCACCTCTCCGTGGCTGGATTCCGTAACGGTGATGTCGCACTCAGTGAATGTGCACCCGGTGATTTCTCACCTTGTGTTTCCCCACTTGTGTTTCTTCACACTAGATCCCTGGTCGGAAGGATCTTCGTTGTCGGAGCAGCGAAGCCCGCAATTCTACAGGATTTTTTTTGTTTGTGTAAAGGGGGCGATAAAAAGATTTCAACAGCGGGTTTCAACTGACTTTCTGTGGCCGCTTTCTTTGCTCAGAATCCACCTATGCCGGCGCCGGTTGCCTCGCATGACTTGGACTCTACCCTAGACGTCACCCCGCATCATGAATCTGATTCTTATCCTCTTGCTTGCCGCCGTGCTGTGCGTGCCGATCACTCAACGGCTGGGCTTGGGCGCGATTCCGGGTTATCTCATCGCGGGCGTGCTGGTCGGGCCGTCCTGCCTGAAGCTGGTGACCAACGTAGAAACGATGGTGGACGTGTCGCAATGGGGCGTCGTCATGATGTTGTTCATCATCGGCCTGGAACTGTCGCCCAAGCGCCTGTGGGCCATGCGCAATGAAGTCTTTTTGCTGGGCACCTTGCAGATGTTGGCTTGCGGCCTGTTGCTGGGGCTGGTGTTTGGCGCGGCGTTGCGGCATCTGGCTGGCATGGAATGGCAGGCGGCGGTGCTGTGCGGCCTATCGCTGGCGTTGTCGTCTACGGCGGTCGCATTGAGGCTGCTGGATGAACGCACGCTGACCCGCACGCCATTGGGGCGGTCTGCGCTGGGGGTGTTGCTGTTCCAGGACATGGCGGCGATTCCCATGCTGGTGGCTGCTGGCCTGCTGGGTTCTGACGGCACCTCGGCGCCGTCCTTCAAAGAAGCCGTGGTGGCGGTGGCCGTGGTGTTGGTGGCTTACCGGCTGCGTTTGCTGGGCTGGGCCGCCAAGGCGAAACTCAACGAACTGTTCACGGCTGCGGCGCTGCTGATGGTGGTGGGCGCGGCTCAGTTGTTTGACTACGCGGGGCTGTCCGCGGGTTTGGGCGGTTTTCTGGTTGGGGTGCAGATGGCCGAGTCCCGCTATCGGAACGATCTGGAAAAGGCGATCGAGCCGTTCAAGGGCTTGCTGCTTGGGCTGTTCTTTGTGGCAATCGGCATGTCCATCAATTTGACGGTGGTGGCGAACCACTGGATGTTCATCATCGCGGGCGTGACGGCGCTATTGCTGGTGAAGGCGCTGGTGCTATATGGCTTTGCGCGTTTTCTGGGCTTGCCTCGCTACCACCGCTTGCTGTTTGCCGTCGTGCTGGCGCAGGGCGGGGAATTCAGCTTCGCCATCTTCAACGAAGCGTGGGACAACCACCTGGTCAATGGCGAGCAGCGCGATTTGTTGTCCGTAGTCGTGGCGGTGTCGATGGGCGTGGTGCCCGTCTTGATCAAGCTGCTGGAGCTTGTGCCGGAGAACCGGGGCGGCATGGCGGAATTGCCAGTGGCCGTTGCCGTGACGGACGACGCTCCGCCGCCATCCTCTACCCAGGACAAACCGCCCGCCGCTTGACCCCGCTGCGTGTGGGGACATGGCATGATTGGCGCCTTGCCGGGCAGCTACACTTGACCCCGCTTTTGATTTCCGCCCACGTGCCAGACCACAGGAGAATGTTCATGCTCAAAGGAAAAGTCGCCCTTGTCACCGGTTCCACCAGTGGCATCGGCCTGGGTATTGCCACCGCCTTCGCGCAACAAGGCGCGGACATTGTTCTGAATGGTTTTGGCGACGCCGCCGAGATTGAAAAGGTGCGTGCGGGCCTGGCTGACAAGCACGGCGTCAAGGTGATTTACGACGGCGCCGACCTGTCCAAGGGCGCGGCCGTGCGCGGCCTGATCGACAATGCGGTGCGCCAGATGGGCCGCATCGACATCCTGGTCAACAATGCCGGCATTCAGCACACCGCGCTGATCGAAGACTTTCCGGTCGACAAATGGGACGCCATCCTGGCGTTGAATCTGTCGGCGGTCTTTCACGGCACCGCTGCCGCCTTGCCGCACATGAAGAAGCAGGGTTTTGGCCGCATCATCAACATTGCGTCGGCGCATGGTCTGGTGGCGTCCGCAAACAAATCGGCCTATGTGGCTGCCAAGCACGGTGTGGTAGGTTTTACCAAGGTCACGGCGCTGGAAACGGCTGGCCAGGGCATCACCGCCAACTCCATTTGCCCGGGCTGGGTCCGTACCCCGCTGGTGGAAAAACAAATCACTGCGCTGGCCGAAAAGAACGGCGTGGATCAGGAAACGGCTGCACGCGAATTGCTTAGCGAGAAGCAGCCGTCGCTGCAATTCGTGACCCCGGAACAATTGGGCGGCACCGCCGTGTTCCTGGCCTCTGACGCTGCGGCGCAAATCACTGGAACGTCTGTCTCCGTCGATGGCGGCTGGACGGCGCGTTAATAAAGGAATTCTGGAATGTTGTTGTTGCTTTCTCCCGCCAAGAAGCTGGACTATGACTCGCCGTTGCACATCGAGACCCATACCCAGCCGCTGTTCGTGGACCAGGCTGCCGGCCTGATCAAGGTCTTGAAGACCAAGTCCGCGGAAGATATTTCCGAACTGATGAGCCTCAGCCCGGCCCTGTCCGAGCTGAATGTGCAGCGTTATGCCCACTGGAAACGCACCTTCACGCAGGCCAATGCACGGCAAGCCGTGCTGGCTTTCAATGGTGATGTGTACGAAGGACTGGACGCCGCCACCCTGTCCGCCAAGCAGCTCGATTGGGCGCAAGAGCATGTGGCCATTCTGAGCGGCTTGTATGGCGTGTTGCGTCCGTTGGACCTGATGCAGCCATACCGCCTGGAGATGGGTACGCGTCTGGTCACGCCCAAGGGCAAGAACCTGTATGAGTACTGGGGTTCGACGATTGCCGGCTATTTGAATGAGCGCCAGGAAGGCAAGAAAGCGCCGGTGATCGTCAATCTGGCGTCTGAAGAGTATTTCAAGTCGGTTGACCTTAAAACCCTGAAGGCGCGCGTAGTGCAATGCGTGTTCCAGGACTGGAAGAACGACGCCTGGAAAATCATCAGCTTTCACGCCAAGCGCGCGCGCGGCCTGATGGCCCGTTATGCCATTGAGCACAAAGTCGCCAAGCCTGAAGGCTTGCAAGGCTTTGATGTGGAAGGCTACGCCTACGACGCGTCGGCGTCCTCGGAAGACAAGCTGGTGTTTCGGCGCAAGGTCTGAATCACGACGCCACCGCCGCCACCGGCGGCGAGTGGGTCGGGTCAGCCAGCGCCTGTAATTCCTGCCGGATCATGTGGGATGCCTTCAGCATCTGTTTGACGGGGTAGGCCAGTGCGGCTTGCTCGCCTTCGGTATCGAATTGCGTAGGCAGATCAGTAGGCGCTTGCGGCCGGTTTTCGTCCAGCAGGTCTACCATGCCGTTGAGCGCCAGTTGTACCGGCTCTGGCGTTTTGGGCAAGGCAGCAAGAATGGGAATGGCTGCCGTGATCTGGGACGCCAGCACGTGGTTCTGGATCAGCAGATTGTTCAGCTCAGGCACGCTGACCTGATGCGACTTCGGTTCGCTCATCATCCGGTAGAAGGCTTCCGCAAAGTTGCTGAACGAAATGTGCACGTTCTTGCGCGCCAGGCGCCACGCCAGGTCCGCATCCGTCACGGCCGGGGTCTCGGCGGCAGCGTTGCCTACCGGCGCGCCATGGGCTTGCATGGCTTCGGCGTAACGCAGGCCCGCCAACAGGTATTCCCGGTTGGCGCGCGTGGCGGCAGCTGCCAAGGGCTTCAGATAGCGCGCCTCCCACCATGGCAGGATATAGCTGCACACCAGCGCCAGCGAGCAGCCCAGCAGGGTGTCCAGCGCCCGTTCGCCGATCACCGCCATAGACACTGTGCCCGGCGACACGAAGTGAAAGACCAGCACCACGAACAAGGTGTTGAAGATGGCGCTGGCCATGTAGTTCAGCTGGACCAGACTGTTGCCCATGATGCAGGCGCCCAGCAGCACCGCGAACAGCACGCCGGGCCTGTCGGTCACGTTGAACAGAAGCAATGCGCAGATGCAGCCGATCAGTGTGCCCATCAGCCGCCAGCCGTTGCGTTGCCGCGTCAGCGCAAAGCCCGGTTTCATGATGATGACGATGGTCAGCATGATCCAGTAGTTGTGCGCAGAAAAAGCGGGCGACAGCCAGCGGCTGGCCAGGGTCATGGCGATGGCGGCAGCAGCCGTCACGCGCAACGCGTAGCGGAAGTGCGGCGAGTCCATACGCAGATTGCTGGTCAGCAAACCGAACCGGAATTCCTGGCGCGAGATGAATCGGGTCAGCGACTTGTTGATACGCAATACGTCCGTGGGTTTGGCGTCGGGCGATGCCGCAGTGTGATCCGCCAGCCGGTCCACGATGCGGGCGGAATTGCGCAACCGGCGCAGCACCTGGATGATCAAGGCCAGCATCTCAGGCTCGCGTTCGCCCAGGCCCTGTTGCTTGAGTTGTTCGATTTCGTATTCGATGGCGCGCAGTTCGGCCTTGGCGCTGCTGCGGTACTGAACCTGGCGCCCACGCGACACGTCAAGCGCAATGCGGTTCAGTTCCAGCGACATCTTCACCAGTGCATCGCGCATGAACATCAGGCAATCGTTGCCAGCCAGCGTGCGGCGCAGCGCGGCGTAGTCAGTGTGCGTGGCAACCAGCGTGTCCAACAGCTGGAGCATGTCGACGAACATGTTCCAGATCATCACGCGCTGGCGGTCGCCCATGCCTTTGCCGCGGGGCAGGGCGCGCAGCACCATGTCGCGCGCGGCCTGGTGCTTTTCCGTCATGACGGATTGACGCTGGATCAGCGTGCGATAGGCCTCGTCCAGATCGGCGGTTTCGTCATAGAACGCGGCGCGAGCAGCCACATAGTCACCGGTGGCGAACAGGGCCACCGACATGGCCTGCTGTTCTTCGCGCAGCCAGAACAGGCGCGAAAACCCCAAACTGAACACGACGTAGAAGAGGGCGCCGCCGAGGGTGGCCGCGGCGTGGGCCAGCACTTCGTGAGGTTCCAGCGGCGAGTGCATGGTCAAGGTCATCAGCAGCAGGCCAGCAAAGCCGATCAGTCCGCCGCGTTTGCCGAACACCGTGAACATGGAATAGACAAAGCACTGCGCGATAACCACCAGCCAGATCAGCACCGGGTGCGTGGACGCTAGGCCCGTAATGATGACGGTCAATGTGCCCAGCGCAGCGCCGCCCAGCATCTCGTTGGTGCGATGGCGCTGCGGCCCGCCGGGCTGGTCGATGATCGCCAGGCACTGCGCGCCGAAGGTCGCCACCAGCCCCGTGGTGTAGTTGCCGAAAATGCCGCCCAGCACCAGCACGGGCAACAGCATGCCTACCCCCTGGCGCACCCCTCCGAAGAAGTAGTGGCTGTAGAGGAAACGGCGAATGCTGGCAATGCGCAAATCCATACGGCGGCGGCTCGATTCTGAATGACTGAACAAGTATAGAGAGGCTGACGGATTTTTAGGGGTCAGATGGTTACGGAGTTTCCCTGCCGATTTCGCTGCGTCTTGCTTGCAACGGTCCGGAAACGCCGATTTGCTACCTTTGACGCAACGCGGTAAATTCCATCTCTTGCGTCGGTCTGCCTATCCGATTCCGGCGCGTTGAGGCGGATGGTCAGGGTCACCTCCCAGCCATCCTGCCGCAGAGATACCTGCCGTTGGCCGCGCCAAAAGCGTGTGTTGCCAAGGCTTCCATTTCGACCTCCAGCGTCCCCAAGGGGCGTTTGCACTGCGTTCTGTCGAGCGTGTGCCGGGTCGGCAGGGTGTCCGGGTGGCGTGGCTCCGTGAGCCGCTAAGCGCCGGATCATGTTGTCGTAGCCGGTATGGGTTCCGTTGCCGCCGTATCCGGGCGAGCAGCAGTCAGGGTTGCAGGGCCGGTACTGAAAGGAAATACAACATGGAAATGAATGGCGCCGATATCGTCGTGCGCTGCTTGGCCGATGAAGGCGTGGAACACGTTTTCGGCTATCCCGGCGGCGCAGTGCTTTACATCTACGACGCGATCTTCAAGCAAGACAAATTTCAGCATATTCTGGTTCGTCACGAGCAAGCTGCCGTGCACGCCGCCGATGCCTATTCGCGCTCGTCGCAAAAGGTTGGCGTCTGCCTGGTAACCAGCGGCCCGGGCGTGACCAATGCCATCACCGGCATTGCCACTGCCTATATGGACTCCATCCCGATGGTCATCATCAGCGGGCAGGTGCCCTCTGCGGCCATTGGCGAAGACGCCTTCCAGGAATGCGACACCGTCGGCATCACGCGTCCCTGCGTCAAGCACAACTTTTTGGTGCGTGACGTCAAAGACCTGGCCGAAACCATGCGCCGCGCGTTCTACATTGCGCGCACGGGCCGTCCCGGCCCGGTGCTGGTCGATATCCCCAAAGACATCACCTTTGCGCAGTGCAAGTACACGCCGCCCAAGGGCGAGATCACGATGCGTTCCTACGCGCCCGTCAACAAGGGCCACCAGGGACAAATCAAGAAAGCCGTGCAGATGCTGCTGGCCGCCGAGCGGCCGATGATCTACACGGGCGGCGGGGTCATTCTGTCGAACGCCGCGCCCGAGCTGAACAAGCTTGTGTCGCAACTGGGCGCGCCTTGCACCAGCACCCTGATGGGCCTGGGCGGCTACCCCGCCAGCAGCGGCCAGTTCGTCGGCATGCCGGGTATGCACGGTACGTACGAAGCCAATATGGCAATGCAGCATTGCGACGTGCTGCTGGCCATTGGCGCTCGTTTCGATGACCGCGTGATCGGCAACCCCAAGCACTTTGCGCAGAATGCCCGCAAGATCATCCATATCGATATCGATCCGTCGTCGATCTCCAAGCGCGTGCGCGTGGACGTCCCGATTGTCGGTAACGTCAAGGACGTCCTGACCGACCTTAGCGCGCAATACGACATTGCCGCCGCCGAACACAAGCCGGCTTCCATCACCAAGTGGTGGGAGCAGGTTGAGACCTGGCGCGGCAAGGAATGCCTGAAGTTCGCCAATTCGGACGAAGTCATCAAGCCGCAGTACGTGGTGGAAAAGCTCTGGGAAGTGACGGGCGGCGACGCTTTCGTGACGTCCGACGTGGGCCAGCACCAGATGTGGGCGGCACAGTATTACAAGTTCGACAAGCCGCGCCGCTGGATCAACTCCGGCGGCCTGGGCACCATGGGTGTGGGGCTGCCGTACGCGATGGGCGTGCAGATGGCCAACCCTGGACATGATGTGGCCGTTATCACCGGCGAAGCATCCATCCAGATGAACATCCAGGAACTGTCGACCTGCCACCAGTACCGCCTGACGCCCAAGATCGTCTGCCTGAACAACCGTTTCCTGGGCATGGTCCGGCAATGGCAGCAGATTGATTACGGCTCGCGCTATTCCGAGTCCTATATGGATTCGTTGCCCGACTTCGTCAAGGTGGCCGAGGCCTACGGCCACGTGGGTCTGCGCATCGAGCGCCCGGCGGATGTCGAGCCCGCGCTGCGCGAAGCCTTTGGCAAGCACAAGGAACGCCTGGTCTTTATGGACTTCATCACCGATCGCACTGAAAACGTGTGGCCGATGGTCAAGGCCGGCCGCGGGCTGACCGAAATGCTGCTTGGCTCTGAAGACCTGTAAGGAGGCCACCCATGAAGCACGTGATTTCCGTCCTCCTCGAAAACGAACCCGGCGCGCTGTCGCGCGTGGTGGGGCTGTTTTCCGCGCGGGGCTACAACATCGAAACCCTGACCGTGGCGCCCACCGAGGACTCCACGCTGTCGCGCATGACTATCGTGACGACCGGTTCCGATGACGTCATCGAACAGATCACCAAGCATCTGAACCGCCTGGTGGATGTCGTTAAAGTGGTGGACCTGACCGAAGGCGCCCACATCGAGCGCGAGCTGATGCTCGTGAAGGTGCGCGCCGTTGGCAAGGAACGCGAAGAGATGAAGCGCATGGCCGATATTTTCCGCGGCCGCATCATCGACGTGACCGACAAGTCCTACACCATCGAATTGACTGGGGTGCAGGAAAAAGTACAGGCCTTCCTGGAGGCCCTGGACCGCAGTGCCATCCTTGAAACCGTACGCACCGGCGTGTCCGGCATCGGACGCGGTGAACGGATTTTGAAGATTTGACCGGCCTTGCAGGCCAAGCCGCACCCTACATCTGAATTAATCGAATATCCAAAATACTGGAATCTGGAGCACAACCATGAAAGTTTTCTACGACAAAGACTGCGATCTGTCCCTCATCAAAGGCAAGACCGTTGCCATCATCGGCTACGGTTCGCAAGGTCACGCCCACGCGCTGAACCTGCATGAGTCGGGTGTGAAGGTCATCGTTGGCCTGCGCAAGAATGGCGCATCGTGGAACAAGGCCGCCAACGCCGGCCTGGAAGTCAAGGAAGTGGCTGATGCCGTCAAGTCCGCCGACATCGTCATGATGTTGCTGCCCGACGAAAACATCGCTTCGGTCTACAACAACGAAGTGCACGGCAACATCAAGGCCGGCGCTGCTTTGGCTTTCGCCCACGGCTTCAACGTCCACTACGGCCAGGTCGTGCCGCGTGAAGACATCGACGTCATCATGATCGCCCCGAAGGCCCCGGGCCACACGGTGCGCAACACGTACAAGCAAGGTGGCGGCGTGCCCCACCTGGTGGCCGTGTACCAAGACAAGTCGGGCGCCGCGCGTGACGTGGCTCTGTCGTACGCCAGCGCCAACGGCGGCGGCCGTGCCGGCATCATCGAAACCAACTTCCGCGAAGAAACGGAAACCGACCTGTTCGGCGAACAAGCCGTGCTGTGCGGCGGTACCGTTGAACTGATCAAGGCTGGTTTCGACACGCTGGTTGACGCCGGCTACGCGCCCGAAATGGCGTACTTCGAATGCCTGCACGAACTGAAGCTGATCGTCGACCTGATCTATGAAGGCGGCATCGCCAACATGAACTACTCGATCTCGAACAACGCTGAGTTCGGCGAGTACGAAACGGGCCCGAAGATCGTTACCGAAGAAACCCGCAAGGCCATGCGCCAGTGCCTGACGGACATCCAGACCGGCGAATACGCCAAGAAGTTCATCCTGGAAAACACCGCCGGCGCTCCGACCCTGACCTCGCGCCGCCGCATCAATGCGGAATCGCAGATCGAGCAAGTGGGCGGCAAGCTGCGCGCCATGATGCCTTGGATCGCCGCCAACAAGCTGGTGGACAAGTCGAAGAACTGATCGATGCCGAGGCGCGAGACGGGTCTCGCGCCAAGCCGGTCAAAACGGCATGCCTGCAAGGGCATGCCGTTTTTTATTGCCGATTTCTCCAGGCATGAGCCTTGCTCCGGCCCGCAAGCAGGGTCATATGAGTTAACCTTTCACAGTCCGTTGTAAGTTATTGAGACTATGCCCAATTTTTCCATGCGCGATTCCGAGAACCGCCACCGAAGCATCTACCTGCTTCCCAACGCATTCACCACCGCAGCGTTATTCGCGGGGTTCTATGCCGTTGTGCAAGCCATGAACGACCGCTTCGAAGTCGCCGCCATCGCCATTTTTGTGGCCATGGTGCTGGACGGCATGGACGGGCGAGTGGCCCGGCTGACCAATACGCAGTCCGCTTTCGGCGAGCAATATGACTCGCTGTCTGACATGACCTCGTTCGGCGTTGCGCCTGCGCTGGTCATGTACGAGTGGATCTTGAATGACTTGGGCCGCTGGGGCTGGCTTGCCGCTTTTGTCTATGTGGCTGGCGCCGCGTTGCGCCTGGCGCGCTTCAATACCAATATCGCTGTCGTCGACAAACGTTACTTCCAGGGCTTGCCCAGCCCGGCTGCCGCAGCACTGGTCGCCGGATTTGTCTGGCTGGCGGTGGATAACAAGCTGCCCATCCATGACAGCCTGATGGCGTGGGTGGCGTTCACGCTGACCATGTACGCGGGCATCACCATGGTGTCGAATGCGCCGTTCTTCAGCGGTAAGAGCTTTGCCTTGGGCCGCAGCGTGCCGTTCTGGGGCATTTTGCTGGTGGTCGCGGTGTTTGTGTTTGTCTCCAGCGATCCTCCAGTCGTGCTGTTTGGCCTGTTCGTGCTGTATGGCTTGTCGGGCTGGATCATGTGGGCCTGGCGCTGGAACAAGGCGCGCCGCCTGACGCAAGAGCGGCGCGGCCACACGTCCTGAGC
This sequence comes from Achromobacter seleniivolatilans, assembly GCF_030864005.1. Taxonomy (NCBI): domain Bacteria; kingdom Pseudomonadati; phylum Pseudomonadota; class Betaproteobacteria; order Burkholderiales; family Alcaligenaceae; genus Achromobacter; species Achromobacter seleniivolatilans. Next base: position 3,639,146 of record NZ_CP132976.1, on the reverse strand, counting down.
TGGCCTGTGCCAAATAAAAACCCGCCTAGGCGGGTTTTTTCATTGAAGCGGCCGGTAATGTCAGCGCCACATGAACTTTTCGTCGTCATACATGGGGTCGGGGCCGGGATGGAAATGCGTCAGCTTGCTGCCGTCGCGGCTCATGTAGACGTACATCAGCGAGTTCCACACGCCATTTTCTTTGTAGCGGTACGACCAGATGACCTCGCGCTTTTCACCCAAGCCCGCTTCCTCGATACGGGCAGGGGGGCCGAATTCGCAGCGCACGCGGTCCGGACCCCAGTCGCCGGTCTCCAGCACCCTGAAGTGGGCGTCGGTCAGCAGCGGCACGACTTGGCCCACACGGCCATCGGTGCCGACATTGGTACCCCAGGCGTACTGGCCCATCGGTTGCTGTGTCCAGATGACGCGGCGTCCGCCGCCTGCTTGCGGGCACTCAAAGTTGGGCTTCCCGAACTGGGTCAGGACGTCGGCGTAAGGCGTACCGGGCTGAACCTGGGCCAGATTCGCGCAGGCGGTAAGGCCTGTCAGCGCCAGCGTGGCCAAGGCGATACGGACAGGCTTGTAATATTTAGACATGGTTTTGCTCCTCTGGGGCGCCGGTTGGGCGCCTGCCGGCATTTGCCGGCCAGCCGAAACCGTCCCTGGGGTAATTTTAGCGAATCAGCTATAATCATCGAGCTTTATCAAGTGAATTGATTTTGCAAGATGCTTTGCGCCGGCAGTCCGGCTGTGTTTGGACCCTTGATGGCAATCCACTGGGGAACTCCTACGCAGCTATTGAAGCAGCAGTGAGAAAGCAAAAATGCTTATCGCCGGAAAACCGCAAATTTTTTCCAAACCACGTCAGGGCACCTCGGCCCTGTCGCATGTCCGAAGAGGTCATCAATGTCTGTAGCTGACATCAAGAAATCCGATATCGTTGCGCAGTTCCAACGCGCTCAAGGCGATACCGGCTCCCCCGAAGTTCAGGTGGCTCTGCTCACCGCCCGTATCAACGAACTGACCGGTCACTTCAAAGAACACATGAAGGACCATCACTCGCGCCGCGGTCTGCTGCGTATGGTCAGCCGTCGCCGCAAGCTGCTCGACTATCTCAAGGGCCGCAATCCCGATTCGTACCGCGCACTGATCGAAAAACTCGGTCTGCGTAAGTGATCGACGGGGCTGGCTCCCCATGACGCAATAACCGTGGTCGGTGCGACATTTGTCGTAACGGCCACGGTTTTTCATTTGTAAGGAATAATCGTCATGTTCAACAAAGTGACAAAATCGTTCCAATACGGCCAGCACACGGTCGTTCTGGAAACTGGCGAGATCGCTCGTCAGGCCTCCGGCGCCGTTGTGGTGTCGATTGAGGACACCGTCGTCCTGGCCACCGTTGTGGCTTCCAAGAAGGCCAAGCCGGGTCAAACGTTTTTCCCGCTGACCGTCGACTACATCGAGAAGACCTACGCCGCCGGCCGTATTCCGGGCGGGTTCTTCAAGCGTGAAGGCAAGCCGTCCGAAAAGGAAACGCTGACCTCGCGCCTGATCGATCGTCCGCTGCGTCCGCTGTTCCCCGAAGACTTCTACAACGAAGTCCAAGTGGTCATCCACACGCTGTCGGTCAATCCTGAGATTGATCCCGACATCGCCGCCATGATCGGCGCCTCGGCCGCTCTGGCTATCTCGGGCATCCCGTTCAATGGCCCCATCGGCGCCGCTCGTGTGGGCTACATCGATGGCCAATACGCGCTGAACCCGACCGCCTCGCAACTGAAGTCGTCCAAGCTGGACCTGGTTGTGGCCGGTACGGAAAACGCCGTCCTGATGGTGGAATCGGAAGCCCAACAGCTGTCCGAAGAAATCATGCTGGGTGGTGTGGTTTTCGGTCACCAGCAAATGCAGGCTGTCATCAACGCCATTCACGAACTCGTGAAGGACGCTGGCAAGCCCGATTGGGACTGGCAAGCTCCGGCCAAGAACGAAGCCCTGATCGCCGCCGTGACCTCGGCTGCCCAGGAAGGCCTGAACGCCGCCTACCAGATTCGCGAAAAGCAAGCCCGTACCGCCAAGCTGCGCGAAGTGTCGTCCGACGTGTCGGCCAAGCTGGCTGCCGCCGCTGCTGAAAAGGGCGAAGCGCTGCCTGACGCCGTTACCGTCGACAACATCATGTTCTCGCTGGAATCGGCCATTGTCCGCGGTCAGATCCTGAACGGCGAACCGCGTATCGACGGTCGCGACACGCGCACCGTGCGCCCCATCAGTGTCCGTCTGGGCGTGTTGCCCCGCGCGCACGGCAGCGCACTGTTCACCCGTGGTGAAACGCAAGCACTGGTTATCGCTACGCTGGGCACCAAGCAAGACGAACAAATCATTGATGCGCTCATGGGCGAGTACCGTGACCGCTTCATGATGCACTACAACATGCCTCCGTTCGCCACCGGCGAAACGGGCCGCATTGGTGTGCCCAAGCGCCGCGAAATCGGCCACGGCCGTCTGGCCAAGCGCTCTCTGATCCCGCTGCTGCCGGCTCCTGAAGATTTCCAGTACACGATCCGTATCGTGTCGGAAATCACTGAGTCGAACGGCTCGTCGTCGATGGCTTCGGTCTGCGGCGGCTCGCTGGCAATGATGGACGCCGGCGTGCCGGTCAAGGATCACGTGGCGGGTGTGGCCATGGGTCTGATTCTGGACGGCGGCAAGTTCGCTGTGCTGACGGACATTCTGGGCGACGAAGATCACCTGGGCGATATGGACTTCAAGGTTGCGGGCACCGAAAACGGCGTCACCGCACTGCAGATGGACATCAAGATCCAGGGCATCACGAAGGAAATCATGCAAGTGGCGCTGGCGCAAGCCCGCGAAGGCCGCCTGCACATCCTGACGAAGATGAAGGAAGCCCTGGACGGTTCGCGTGGCGAGCTGTCGGCTTTCGCTCCGCGCATGCTGACCATCAAGATCAACCCCGAGAAGATCCGCGACGTGATCGGTAAGGGCGGCGCCACCATCCGCGCGCTGACCGAAGAAACCGGCACGCAGATCGATATCTCTGACGACGGCACGATCGTGATCGCCAGCGTCGACGAAGCGCAGGCCAAAGAAGCCCAGCGCCGCATCGTCGAACTGACCGCCGACGTCGAAGTGGGCCAGATCTACGAAGGCTCGGTCCTGCGTCTGCTGGACTTCGGCGCCATCGTGCAAGTGCTGCCGGGCCGTGACGGTCTGCTGCACATCTCGGAAATCGCCAACTACCGCATCGCGAACATCAACGATGTGCTGAAGGTCGGCCAGCAAGTCCGCGTCAAGGTCATCGAGGCCGACGACAAGGGCCGTCTGCGCCTGTCCATCAAGGCAATCGGCGGCATCGAAGCGCAGCAACCCGCTGCCGCTCCCGAAGCAGCCCCCCAGTCGGAACCGCAAGCTGAATAAGCTTGTGAAATGATTGGATGAAAAACGGCGCCGCAAGGCGCCGTTTTCTATTGGGGGATACAAAAGGGGTAGAAGGCGGATCTTTCGCACTTTAGACGTCGTATGCGCGGGCTTTCCTGTAAAGTCTTGCGCGAGACGAGGTAAAAAAGGATGGATCTGGCATGACGGGATGGTTCGGACCCGCGAGCGCCGCCGCGCTGCTCACCGCGCTACTGGCTGGCTGTATGAGCAGCCCGGGCCCGGGGCAACGCGGCCCGAATAGCGAAAGCATGTCTGCGGACCAGTTCGGTCAGACCGATTTCAACCGCACCGTCACCCTTGAGGTCCGCGACAATCTGGCTAGTCTTTACGTGCTGCTGGACAAGCTCTATCGCCGTAATCCCCGAGAATGGCGCAAGACTGGCGTGCCTGATCAGGCAACCGCCGTAAATCGCGTCAAACACGCCATCGAAGTCCGTATCCCGCCCAGCGATCTGGCTGGCCTGCGCGATATTCAAATTCTTGCCGTGTCGTTGGACCCCAACTATTCCGGCGACCGGGTCGGCGCCTTTATCTACGGCATGGCCGACACCATTATTGCGGCCCACAATGGCAAGACCCGGCTGTACGCCACGGACGCGTTGGATGGACAGCGGGTCTACAATGCCGCACGGAACGTCGAGGCCGCCGCCTGGCTGCTGGCGTCGCGCCGCAACAATCAGGGCGAGCTGCTGTTGCTGGCCAATGAAATGTCCCAGAACGCCACGAATCTAAGCTTTGAGCGAGAGTTTGGCGCCATCATCGGCCGGCTGGACTTGATCGCCAATCTGCTCGGCGAGAACTCGCGGCGTATCGGGATCAACTACGCGCAAGGCCTGCTGCTCTTCAATTTCCTACCTGTGCGCTAACAGGATTTACCTACCGTGATCGATATTGCCTCTATCCAGACCGCCCGCGAAAATTTGCGTGGCCAGGTGCTGAAGACCCCATTCACTTTGTCCCGCACGTTGTCGGATATTTTCGGCGCCGAGATCTGGCTGAAGTTCGAAAACCTGCAATTCACCGCATCGTTCAAGGAACGCGGGGCGCTGAACCGCATGCTGACCCTGTCCGATACCGAACGCGCCAAGGGCGTGATTGCGGTGTCGGCAGGCAACCATGCGCAAGGCGTGGCCTACCACGCGCAGCGCATGGGCGTGCCGGCGGTGATCGTCATGCCGCGCTTCACCCCCACCGTCAAGGTCGCCAACACGCGCCGGTTTGGCGCTGAGGTGGTGCTGGCGGGGGATACGTTTGATGACGCCAAGGCGCACGGCTACGAGCTGGCGCAACAGCGCGGCCTGATCATGATCCACCCCTATGACGACGAAGCCGTTATTTCGGGACAGGGCACCGTCGCGCTGGAAATGCTGGAAGACCAGCCGCAGCTCGACATGCTTGTCATCGCGATAGGCGGCGGCGGGCTGATCTCGGGGATTTCCACGGCGGCCAAGGCGCTGAAACCCAGCATTGAAATCGTGGGTGTGCAGACCGAGCGTTTCCCGTCCATGTATGCCGCGGTCAAGGGCGTGGAAATGCCGCAGGGGCAATACACCATTGCCGAGGGCATTGCCGTGAAGTCGCCCGGCGCGCTGACTCAGCCCATCGTCACCCAATTGGTCGACCATATTGAACTGGTCAGTGAAAGCGATATCGAGCACGCGATTGTGGTGCTGCTGGAAATTGAAAAAACCGTGGTGGAAGGCGCCGGGGCAGCCGGTCTGGCTGCGTTGCTGCGGGCCAAGGAAGAGGGCAGTGATCGCTTCAAGGGCAAGCGCATTGGCCTGGTGCTGACGGGCGGCAATATCGACCCCCTGATGCTGGGTGAATTGATCGAGCGCGGCATGGTGCGCGCCGGACGTCTGGCGCGTATCCGCGTGGATTTGCGCGACCTGCCGGGTGCGCTGGCTCACGCTACCAAACTGATCGCCGATGCCCAGGCCAACATCACGGAAGTGCATCACCAGCGCGCGTTCACGTCATTGCCGGTCCGCAATGTCGAGGTGGACTTCGTGCTGCAAACACGAGGACACGAGCACATCCTGGAAGTGATCGACGTGCTGAATGCCGCTGGGTTTGCCGCCAGCAATCATGATCACTAAGGTCAACAACACCTACTAAAACGGCCGTCTGGCGGCGGCCGTCAAACAGCGTGTCAGGCGGCGTCGCGTTGCGCGGCGTCGCGGGCCAGCAGGCTTTTCAGGCCGTACAGGCGTTCCCGATGCAAGGTCGTGGATAGCGGTTCGGGCTCGCGGCCCAGCGCCACATAGTCTGCCGGTATCTGTGCAATGGCCTCGCGCATGCGATCGGCGTTGGTTTGCCACCATTGCACCAGCATGCGGTCGGGGTTGTAGACGTCCAGCCCCTGACGCCGCAATTCCGAGCGGTTGAAATCCTTGAGATTCCACGTCGCGATCTGCACCACGGGCGGCAACTGAAGGCCGCAACGCGCCCGGCGCGCCAAACCTGCCGCAATCACATGGAAGTCCTTTGGGTCGCTGTAGCGCAGCGACGCTTCGTAGACCTGCGTGTCGGCCTCGTTCGCCTGCGGAAAACGCGCATTCATGTCGGCCCAGAATTCGGCCATGACTTCTGGCGGGATATCCCAGATGCGCGATGCGTTGCGGCGCCATTCCTCTCCGATGCGGTCGGTCCAGACCGGGACGAACACGCCCGCTTCGGCAAGCCGCAGAAACAGCCGGCGGAGAATACCGGACATCAGCACACAGGCGTCAATGACGATGAAGGGCGGGGAGGCGGGGGTGGCAGTCAGCAAGATACGGTCGGGAGCCAGGGCGGGAGGGGCGCGGCGCAGCAGCGCGCGTGTCCGGCCAGGCAGTCCCGGGGCAGGGAAAGTGGTAGGCGAGGCGCAAGAATAATGGTTTTTTCCCCTGGACGGGGGCGCGGGTCAGCCCAGCTCGGCGCGCACCGCGTTGCAGTGGCGCACCAAACCCGGTTGCGACACCAGGAATTGTTTGAGCGGCGTGTCGATCGCGTAGTGATAGATATTGGCCAGGAAACCGTAAATACCCGCATCGACGCTGCCGGGGTTGGGACCAAACAGAAAGCCCCCGTCACCGATCAGCCGAGAGATGACTTCCAAGTCTGCCACCCCGCGCGCGTAGGCATCTTCTGGCGCATAGCGGCCAATCCCCTGGTAGTGATAGCGCTGAAAATTGTATTGCCGGGCCGCTTCCAGCTGTTGGGGCGTGACCTCGGGATGGGTATCCAGCAGCGCCTTGCGAAAGAGCGGCCAGTAGCGGTCATCGCGCCAGCGTGAGTAAGACATTACCCAGTACAGGTCGTCCAGAGTGCGCCGGATCAGCAGGTCCAGGCTCTGCTGCTGCGGAGTCAGCGTGCTGTCGATGGTCAGTTCGTACCGTTGTTTCAGGTAGGCAATGATGGCGTCGCTGTCGCCGATTGCCTGGTCTGCATCCTGCACATAGGGCAGTTGGCCGCGTGGCGCGGATTGCACGTCAATCGTGTGCCGATGATCGAATGGCAGCCGGCACAGCTTCAGGAAGGCGTAGATTTTCAGACCGTATGGGTTGTTGTCTTCCAGGCCGAATAACCCGGGGTAGGAATAGAGCGTGATCATGGCGGGGCTCCCTGAAGGCACGGACTAGAGTAAATCCGTTCGGGATATTTGGCGCGTGCCCGTTCGCCCTAGGAAGCCGCCGCCGGTTTACGCCCGATGGGCGATAACCGGCGGCATAAAGGAGGGTCAGGCGCGGCCTTGATAGCCCGGGGTGGCCATGACCTCGTCGGCCTCGGGTTCGGGGGCAGGCGGCACCAGGTTGGCTGGTCTGTCGCCATTCAAGACGGCGTGCGCCTGTTCGCGGTCGATATCGCCGTTCCACGCGCCCACGGCCACGGTAGCGACGCAGTTTCCGACTAGATTGCCCAGCGCGCGGGCAATGCCCATGAACCAGTCCACCGACAGCACCAGCACCAGGCCTATGGCCGGGATGGCGGGAATCGCTTGTAACGTGGCGGCCAGGATCACGATGGCGGAACCGGGCACGCCATGCGCGCCCTTGGACGTGATCAGCGCCACAGCCAGAATGCTGAGCAAGTCCACCGTGGATATCGGCGTGTTGGTCGCCTGTGCGATGAAGACAGCTGCCAGCGTGATGTAGATGGAAAAGGCGTCCAGGTTGAAGGAGTAACCCGTCGGGATCACCAGACCGACAGTGGAGTCACGGATACCCAGGTGGCGCAGCTTGGCGATGATCTGCGGCAGCACGCTGTCGGACGATGTGGTGGCAAAGACGACTGCCAATTCTTCGCGCAGGTAGCGCAGCAGTTTGAACAGGCTGAAGCCGCACATCCGCATCACTACTGCCAGCACGCCAAATACGAATACCGCGACCGAGCCGTAAAACACGAGCACCAGCATGCCCAGTTGTTTCAGCGAGCTGATGCCGTACTGTCCCACCGTGAACGCCACCGCGCCCAGCACGCCCAACGGAGCCAGACGAATAATCAGGCCCATGATCTTGAACATGACTTGGGATGTGGCGTCGATCAGGCGTACTACCGGTTTGCCGTGGTCTCCCAACTGCGACAGCGCGCAACCGAACAGCACCGCAAATAGCAGCACCTGCAAGATATCGCCGGTGGCAAAGGGATTGACGACGGTGGTTGGGATCAGCTTCATCAGAAACTCAACCGTACCGCCGCTGGTGAGCTTGTCGGCGTTGGACACGTAGGCGCTCATCGCGGACGCGTCCAGGGTGCTGATGTCGATGTTCATGCCGGCGCCGGGTTTGAACACCATCGCCACCAGCAGGCCAAGCGCAAGCGCCAGCGTGGTCAAGACTTCGAAGTAGATCAGCGCTTTGACGCCAACTTTGCCGACCCGTTTGAGGTCACCAGCGCCCGCAATACCGTGGACCACGACGCAGAACACCAGCACGGGGATGATCATCTTAATCAGCTTGATGAAGCCATCGCCCAACGGTTTGAGCTTGGCCGCCATGTCTGGCACCGCCAATCCCAGTATCACTCCCAATGCCAGGGCGAAAACGACCTGGCCAAATAACGATTTAGCAAAGCGGCGCATAAGCTTGTCCCCTCGGTGCCTGTAGCGGCAAAGGGCCCGCGCCGGGCGCGTGCTGCATGGCCGGGCAGGCCTGTTATTTGGATGTGTGCTGCATGCTTAAGTTGTATACAAAACGTGAGTACGGTAAACCGAAGCCGCTTGTGTGGCTGCTGGGATATACCCTTAATCGGATAGGGGGAGCGACATGGCGGCAGACAAAACTGCCGCAGCGCGTATGAGTGCTTAGGGTGGAAAGCAATCGCTGTAGTCAGCGCGTGCAGGGGCGCGAAAGCGCTATGCGGAATGGTGCCCGAGACCGGAATCGAACCGGTACGACCGTGAGGCCGAGGGATTTTCTTACCACTTCGGCTTTCGCCGCCAGCGCGTTGCGCTGTTCGTGGTCTGGAGCACGCCTTCACCATAGCCTTGTGGCCTTAGGTGCCCGCCGTCTGCTCTCTACACCTTCCCCCGCTTTTCAGTTGGGGCTTGGCTCGGCGTTGGCTCGGAACAAGTCCAGGGCGTTCGCCGAGTTTGACGGGCTACACCTTTGGAGTTTCCCCCAAAGGGCTCAAATTAGTTTAAGTCCCTTGTGTCTACCAATTTCACCACTCGGGCGTGCGCGGCCCGTTGGGCCGGCAGCGGGCGAGACTATACCATTCCGAGCGTCTATTTGCGGCCGAACAAGCGGCCAAGAAATCCGCGCGGCGCGGCGGCGGCTTCTTCTGCCGCTTGAGCGTTGCGTAAGGACAGGTCTTGATAGTTGGCGCGGCCGTTCTGCTGATAAGAAGCGGCCGCTTGGCGGAAAGCCATGGCCGACTCTGCGTGTCGCTTCATTTGTCCGTAGATCTCGCCGCGTGAAAACAGGGCCCAGCTGCGGTAGTCCGGGTCAAGCCCGATCAGTCGGTCGCACGCGGCAAGCGCTTCTTCCAGGCGCTTGGCGCCGATCAGGGCGTTGATGCGCTCGGCATGCAAGGGGCCGCTGTCCGGCCAAGTTTCCAACGCTCGGTCGGCGTCGCTTACTGCCTCTGCGGCACGGCCCAGATGGGTCAGCGCATCGATGCGCACGCGGCGCCACTTCAGCCAGTCGGGGTCCAGAGAAATCGCGACTTCCGACAGCGGCAGGGCTTCGTCGTAACGATCCAGGCGGGTCAGCATGTCGGCAGCGTTGCCCGGCAGAAAATCACTGTCGGGGGCGAGTTCATAACCGCAAAGATAATAGGCAAGCGCCCCTTCCCAGTTGCTTTGGTCGCGCTGCGCGTTCCCCGCCACGAACAGCAATTGCGCATCGCCGCATTCCATGGGGTCCAGGCCCAGCAAGGCCTGTTCGGCCAATTCGGGGTCGCGGCTGCGGACATATTCGCGGGCTTGTTCCTTGCGGCCTTCCCAACCCGAATCCGACAAGGCGTCCAGATGGCGCCACAGCGGCGCGGCTTCGTCCGCGCGGCCCAAGCGGTGCAGGGACCGCGCCTTGCCTTCCAATGGCCAATCCCAATCGGGTTCGCGGCGCAGCAGGCTCGTCCATTCTTCCACGGCATCCTCATGCCGTTCCAGCGCTTGCAGACACGAGGCACGGTTGTGCTGGATGGCGTTTTCTTCGCCAAGAATGACGCGGGCGCGGTCGAACATGGCGATGGCGTTTTTCAGATCGCCCAGGCGCCGGTAATTGTTGCCGGCGTCGTACAGGAAGCCGCCATTGTTGGGCGCCAGCGCAACGGCGCGCTGGTGGTAGGGCAACGCGTCCTGGTAGCGGCCTGCGTTATGCAGGTTTGAGCCGATATAGCAGTGCGGCGCGGCAGCGGACGGGCGCAGGTTCGATGCGCGGGTCCAGCAGTCGATAGCGTCCTCTAATCGGCGATCGTTGATCAGCAGGTACGCCTCGGACATCATCAAGCCGTAGTGCGAAGGCGCCCGCTGCCGGGCTTCACGCAAGAGGCTCCAGGCCTCCTGCTGTTCGCCTGCATCGTAGAGCGCCGTGGCGCGCACGCGCAGGGCATCGCTGCACTGCGGGTCCAGCGTCAAAGACCGCGCCAGGTCGGCGTCGCGCTGCGCGTGAGCGCTGCGCTTGTCGTGATAGCGGGCACGTAACGCCCACATGACTGCTGATCCGGGTTGCTCGCGGACGCCTTGTTCGCACAAGGAGAGCATTTGCGCGTGCTCGTGGCCGTCGTCGGCGCGGTGGATGGCTTCGATCAAACTGGACATGCGGGGTGTTCCGTATAGAAGAGGTCTGGCTAGCGCGCAAAGGCGCTGGTGTCGTGGCGGCAGCTATAGGGACGGTCATCGCGCGGGATGTCGTCGCTGCCGCACTGCCAGCGGCGGATGCCGCCGCCTTTCTTTTCCGAGCGCAACTCCGGCAGGTACATCAGATGCTTGCCTGCCAGCGTGGGAAACCCGTCATCACGGGGAGCGCCGGCAATGGTCAGCCGCAGCACGCCGTTCACGGGATTCATTTCCAGTTTGCTAAAGCCGCTGTTCTGTAGCGACTCCTGAGTCAGGCCGATGTCCGCCATGGTGGCGGGATATGCCTTCGTGCTGCGGTAGTGATTTTCCACCAGCATGCGGATGGGGTCTGACACGAGATCGAAGCGGACGACGTCAGCGTGCAGTGGATTGTCGTTGCTGTCTTTGCTCATGATGCCAACGCCAATGACCACGCCGCCCAGAATCAGCGCCAACACGCCGAAGACGAAGAACAGGAACTTGCCTGTGCCAGTGACGGCGCGCGCCTTGGCAAGGGCAGATTGCACTGCGCGCGGGTTCGCCTGGCTGGATACCACGTGGGTGCCTGCCAGAGCGTTGTGCATGGCGCGTTCACCAAAAATGGCCTGTTGAATGTGATGGAACAGGCCGGGCACCGCCAGGTTGAGCGTGTACTTCAACGTATGGCGCCATATCGACCGCGTGAGGCCGGGCGCCTTCGCCTTGCTATTGAGTACCCGCATTTTCAACAGACGTTTGCCGGGGGAGCCGTCAGTCCAGGCGTCCATGAAGGCCGGAAGCAGCCAACCGATCAGCCCCGCCAATAGCTGTAGCCACACCGGGCATGATTCGCCCGTCAGGCCCTGGTAGGTGAGTGAGGTTGCCCAGATCAGGGCGATGATCGCCACCACCATGAACAGCCCGTCGACCGCGGTGGCGCCCAGGCGGGGCCAGATGCTGGGAAAGACCGGAGCGTTCTGAGCAGGGGCGGCGGACTTCGCAACTGCGGCAGCCGGCGCTACGGTTTTGACCGGCAACGGCTTGCGGCAGCTGAAGCACAGGGTATTGGAGGCCGGATTCTGCCAGTTACAGCTAGGGCATTGCATGGAAGGGTATCTGCGAGACGAAGGCCGAGCGGAGCGGCCGGACTGCGGATCATACCGACGTCCTGAGTGCGGGAAAACCCCGATCCCTGCAAGACAGACCAAAGCGGGACACTTCCTGCCATGAAGCCTGCCCTGCCTGCCTTGCCCGTCTCTCGCGATATTGACCCCGTATCGCTCCGATTATTTCTGTCTGCGCTTGAAGAGGGCAGTCTGGCGCGCGCCGCCGCTCGCGAGAACATCGTGCCGTCAGCGGTCAGCAAGCGCATGTCTGAAATGGAAGATGTTTTCGGCGTGCCGCTATTGGAGCGAGGCGTCAAAGGCGTGCAGCCAACCCCTGCGGGCAATGCGCTGGCGACCCATGCGCGCAGGCTGTTGCAAGACATGGACCGCATGCATCGCGAAATGGCGGGTTTTGCTACAGGTGTGCGCGGGCATATCCGGCTGGCCGTCAGCGTGGCCGCCTTGTCCGGCGAACTGCCAGCCCAGATTCAATCGTTTCGCCGGGCCTATCCGCAGATCGATATCTCGCTGGAAGAGGACACGACCCAGGCGGCGTTTCGATCCGTGCTGGAAGGGCACGCAGACGTGGCCGCCGGATCGGATTTTGGCCATGATGGTTTGCAGGTATTTCCCTGCGGTCACTGTGAGCTGGCGGCAGTGGTGCCGGGCCAGCACCTTTTGGCCGATCGGGAAACACTGGACTACGCACAACTGCTGCCCTTCGAGCAGATTGAATTGAACCGCGACAACGGCATCAGCAGCGTGTTTGAACAGGCGGCAAAAGAGGCGGGCGTGATGCGGCGCATCAGTGCGCGCGTGAGCTCCCACGAAACCATCTGCATGCTGGTGGCGCGCGGTATGGGCGTGGCGGTTGTGCCGCAGTATCTGAAAGCGCGCTTGCCGCACCTGGACATCCGCTTCGTGCCCTTGACCGGTCCTTGGTCCAGCACGCCTATCTGTATTGCAGTGCGAGATCCAGAGGCCTTGCCGCCAGCCGCGCGGGCGTTGCTGGCCCATTTGAAGGTGTTGCCAGGGGCATAGCGCTACGGGCAAACCCGGACGTTCCGAAAAGAGAATGCCCCCGTGCTGAAAGACCGCTACCCGCAATGCCGGCCGGCCCGCGATCATGGCGCATTCCCGTGGCGGTACACCGGCCGCCACGCATCCGACCACGCGGCAGGCAAGAGGTAATGTTGATGAGCGCAGCACCGGCTTCACCCTTCATGGATAGTTCAGAGTTGCCCTTGCGCGGCATCAAGGTTTTGGAACTGTCCCACATGATCATGGGGCCGGCCGCCGGTCTGTCGCTGGCGGATCTGGGCGCCGATGTGATCAAGGTCGAACCCATCGATGGAGATCGCACGCGCAGGCTCAAGGGGTCGGGCAGCGGTTATTTCCCTGTGTTCAATCGCAATAAGCAAAGCCTGGCGATCGATCTGAAATCGCCCGAAGGGCAGGATGTGGTGCGCCAGCTGGCCTTGCAGACGGACATGGTGGTGGAGAATTTTCGTGATGGCAGTCTGGCGCAATACGGGTTGGACTATGAGTCCCTGTCGGCTGAAAACCCCGGGCTGATCTATGTGTCATTAAAGGGTTTTTTGTCCGGTCCATACAAGCATCGCACGGCGCTGGATGAGGTCGTGCAGATGATGGGCGGGCTGGCGTATATCAATGGCGGGGCAGATACGCCGCAACGCGTGGCAGCATCGGTCAACGACATTCTGGGCGGCACCTTCGGCGTGGTGGGCGCGCTGGCGGCGTTGCATGACCGCCATGCCACGGGACGCGGCCGCCATGTGCGTTCGGGCTTGTTTGAAAACAACCTGCTGCTGGTGGCGCAGTTCATCGCTCAGTATCAGTTGACCGGCACGGCGCCCAAACCCATGGGGGCGGAGCGCAAGCCGCCATGGGGTGTTTACGACGTGTTCGAAACGGCGGACGGCCGGGTGTTCGTGGCGGTGGTGGGCGATGCGCAATGGCGCAACTTTGCCCAGAAGTTCCTGCCGCCTGAATGGGCAGCAGACCCTCGGCTGGCCACTGCCGTTGACCGCGAGGCTGCCCGCTCGTGGCTGGTGCCTGGCGTGGCGGAGATCCTGAAGAACTGGAAAACCGATGCGTTGTGTCAGGCGCTGGAAGCCGCGAATCTATCGTATGGACCGATCCGCCAGCCGCACGATCTGCTGGACGATGCGCACCTGAACGCCGGGGGCGCTTTGCTGAAAACCCTGCTGCCCGACGGCAGTGAAATATCCACGGCGGCGCTGCCGATCGAATTCGATGGGCGCAAGGCCGGCAAGCGTTGCGATCCGCCGGTGCAAGGCGGCCAGACCCACGCCATCTTGCAGGGGCTGGGCCTGGATGCTGCGCGCATCGACGCGTTGCGCGTTGCGGGAGTCATTGCATGACCAGGCCTTAGTGCCTGAGCCCTGTCGAGGCGGCGTCAGACCGCTAAGACATCCATCAAAGAGGAGACAACATGATTCGAAAACTCGTCGCGCTGGCCGCTTTGGCTGTCGCTTGCACGGCACACGCGCAAGACTATCCCAACAAACCCATCCGCATCATCATCCCGTCCACGCCGGGCGGAGGCACCGACTATATCGGCAGGCTGATGAGCAACAAGCTGCACGAGCTGAATGGCTGGGCCGTGGTGCCCGAAAACAAGCCTGGCGCAGGCACCGCGTTGGGACTGGCGGAAGCGGCGCGCGCGCCGGCGCAAGGTTATGACCTGGTGATCGGCCAGTCCGACAACGTCACCTTGATACCGCTGCTGATGAAAGTAGCCTACGACCCCATCAAAGACCTGGCGCCTGTGGCGCTGGTAGCCACCACGCCGATGGTGCTGCTCGTATCGGACAGTTCGCCCTATAAAACCTTGCCCGAGGTGATCGAGGCAGCGCGGAAAGATCCGAACAAGATGTCGTACGGGACATCGGGCACAGGCGGGGGCGTGCACATCGCGATGGAAATGCTGCAACACGAGGCCGGCTTCAAAATGCAGCACGTGCCATACAAGGGTTCGGCGCCGGCTCTGGCGGATCTGATGGGCGGGCATCTGCAATTTGCGGGATCGTCGATTTCGTCCGCAGCGTCGCTGATCAAGTCCGGCAAGGTGCGCGCGCTGGCGGTAACGTCGCCCAAGCGCAATGCGGCCCTGCCGGATGTGCCCACCGTGGCAGAGCTGGGCTACAAGGATTTCAGCGTGGTGACCTACTACGGCGTGCTGGCACCGGCCAAGACACCCGCCGCCATCGTGGCGCGCCTGAATGCAGATTTCAACAAGCTGCTGGCTCGCAAGGATGTGCAGGAGGCGCTGGCATTCCAGGGGCTGGAGACGGACCCTATATCCAGCGAACAGTTTGCCGCGCTGATCCAGTCGGATATCGGCAAGGCACAGCAGACAATCAAGAGCGCGGGCATCGTGGTTCAGCAATAGGCCGGGCCACATCCGCATACACGACAGGACAGCACATGAATCAGGACGTCAGACTTTGCGAAGTGGGTCCGCGTGACGGGCTGCAAATGGCCAAGGGCATGATGCCCGCCGCTGACAAGCTTCGCTGGATACGGCAGCTGGCCAGCGCAGGGCTGCGCGAGATCGAAGTCGGCAGCTTCGTATCGCCGCGTCTGGTGCCGCAGATGGCGGACACTGGCGTCATCCTGCCGGAAGTCTTGAAGATAGACGGCCTGACCGTCTGCGCTCTGGCTTGCAACCTGAAGGGCGCAATCGCTGCTTATGAGGCGGGCGCGCACGTGTTGTCGTTTCCGATATCGGTCAGCGATACGCATAGCCATGCCAACGTAGGCAAGGGCACAGACGCGCAGGTGGAGATGATGGCGTCGATTGTGGATTGGGTCCGGTCGCAGCCGCGTCCCATGCGCATTGATGCGGCGGTGGCTACCGCGTTCGGCTGTTCAATGGAAGGCGGCGTGCCGGTTCGGCGAGTGGCGCTGGTGGCTGCTGCTGTGGCGCGTACCGGCGTTGACGAAATTGCACTGGCCGACACCGTGGGATATGCGCATCCCGCGCAGGTGCGCGACGTGGTGCGGGCGACGCAGGACGCGGTGGGAAGCCAGCTGACCAAGCTGCATCTGCACGACACCATGGGGCTGGGTCTGGCGAATGCGCTGGCGGGCCTGAACGAAGGCATCCGCAGCTTTGATTCGTGTCTGGGCGGCCTGGGCGGGTGCCCCTTCGCGCCGGGCGCATCAGGCAATATCGTCACCGAAGATCTGGTGTTCATGCTGGAAAGCATGGGCTACCGGACGGGCGTTGATCTGCCGCGGCTGCTGGCCGCGCGAGGCCTGCTGGCGGATGCGCTGCCAGAAGAGACTTTGCGCAGCGGCGTGGCTGCCGCTGGCATACCCAAGACTTTTTACGCGGGCGCCAACGCCGTTGCTTGATGCCGCGTGGGTGTGGCTACGGAATCAGCGGTACACCAGAACCGGCACCGTGGAATGCGCCAGCACTTTTTGTGTCTGGCTGCCCAACAGCAGCGCGGCCACGCCACCACGTCCATGCGAGCTCATCGTGATCAGGTCGCAGCCTTGAGTCAGCGCGATGTCGATGATGACCTGATAGGGCGTGTCGCTTTCCCGCATTTCGGTAGTGCAGGGCACACCCAGAGCCTGAGCGCGGGCCGCGGCTTCGGCGAGGAGGGAACCCGCCAGTTCCTTGGCCTGGTGTTCGTACGTCTTGCGCACGCCTTCCAGTTGCACGGTTTCCATCGAAGGCATGTGGAAGGTGCCATAAGCCGTCACCACGGTGACGCTGGCGCCAAGCGCGCGGGCCAGACCCAGCCCTTGTTCCAGACCGGTATTGGCAAGGCTGGATCCATCAATGGGGATAAGAATGTGCTTGTACATAAAAACCTCTGCGGGTGGGAAGAGCGGCGCGGGCCATGACCGCGACTCTGTGGAGTGTGGCAACAATGTCCATACTACGCCTGCGCCACGCCGCCCGGAAGGCGCGTTGCAAGACGCGCCTGACGCCGATCAAGCACCGGCCCCGAAGCGGGGCCGGCAGGCGCCTACCAGCGATAGGTAGCCGTGCCCACCACGGTACGCTGATCACCGTAGTAGCAATTCCCATAACCGCAGTTGGCGATGTAGGTCTTGTTGGTCAGGTTGCGAGCGTTCAGCGCCAGGGTCCCGTTGTGGATCTGGTAACTGATCATCGCGTCGAACAGCAAGAAAGACGGCACCTTGGCTGGCGCCACTTCGCCGTCGCCGTGATTCGATCCCGTGCTTCGCCAGTTTGACGCGGGAGAAACTGGCTGTCGTAGGTGATGTAGCTTTTGCGGCGCAATTCGAAGATTGCCGCGAACAACAAGGGTAGACCCGCAGCGGACCAGGCTGTGGGGCGGTACGGGAAAAAAGAAAGCGGTCAGGCCGTTGCGACGCGCGCGAATTGCGGCTGACTGGCGGCATCCGTTCGAGGTCGGGCGAATGCCAGCGTGCTAAATAGCATCAGCATAAGCGTGGCCGGATACACGTAGCGATAGGCTGGAAAGGGAATCACAACAAGCAGCAACGCAAAGGACGTCAAAGGCACCAATGCAGCCAATAACATGCCCGTGTCCCGGGTGCGGGCTACGTACATGCCGACAATGAACAGCCCCAGGATCATGGGCAAAGCAGGCTTCCAGAACAGCCAGAACCAGCTTGGCTCTTCAGTCCATTGCTTGTACTTCTGGATCAGTCCAGGCAGCGTCGGCAGTAAGCTCCGATTCTGCCCGGCCAGTTCCACGAAATGCAGTGCCGGGTTGTCGTATCCCAGCACGGTGGTGGCCTGGAACGGGCGGTGGCCCACGCCAGTATCCCAGAGCATTTTTGTGATGCAGATTTGCCTGTCCAAGAGTATGGAAGGGTGCTTCCACAAAATGTTCGTCACGGCCTTTGCCATGTCGAGCTGGTGGTCCAGAAGAAAAGCCCAATAGTCTTTGGTGTTGAGCAGCACGCCTTGCGTTACCGAAGTCTGGGTCGTGTCCGTCATCAAGCAGTCGTACTTCGCCCAATTCTCGCGCGGCGCAACTTTGTAGAAAAATGCCGTGTCTTCGGGGTCCAGGGGCACGCCGCTGGCGACTGAAGCACTGAACAGATGGTAGATGTATACGTTGGCGAAGAGTCCCAGTGCCAGAAAGCGAGGAGTCCTTTTTTGCTTGGGCAGGTCGTCGGTCGTTCTTACCTGATGTTGGCCAATTTCCATCCTGGCCAGGTTGGACAGGCCTTTCGGGACGGTGAACACCAAAATCAGGAAACTCAATGCGGCGATTGCGATGGCGCGTCCGCCGTGGCGGCGTTGCAGAACGATCAGGGCGGCGAGCAAGGTCACGATGATGCTGGGCATGGCGTTGCTGCGGATGATGCCGGCAGCAAATCCCGACCCAACCAGCACAATCAGCAACAGCGCCGGCAGCCGCTCTCCACGGGGTTTGCGAAACGCCCACAGCAAGACCCAAGTGAAAAACAGAATCGCAACGGAACTCAGTGCATCTTTGCCCAGATTGCTGAAAAAGGTGGGGTACTGCGGCGTCAGCGCCAGGGTCATCACGACAAAGGCGGCGCCCCAAAGTGGAACGCCGCGCACGCGCAGTTCGCGCAGCACAAGCACAACTCCCATCGCGGCAAGAATTTCCTGCGCGGCCAACAGCAGCGCGGGCGAGCTATCGATCAACGCGAAAAACCGCATCAGGTACGTAGTGGCGTATCCCAGAGGCTCGGACAGGTCGCCCCGCAATGCCGCCTGTACCCATTGCATGGAAGCGTCATAACTGACATTGCCGGGGTAGAAGCTAAGGTGCGTTATGGCCGTGGCCAGAAGTAGCGGAAGTGCAAGCCAAATCGATTCTTGACGGCTTGGCGGGCGTATTGGATGGGTGCTTCTTGCTTGAGTGCCGGTCAGCCGAAGAGCGATTGCCGCCAATACAGCAAAAAGCAGAATGAATATGAAGATATGCGTAGCAAGGCCGAAGCGCGCGCCCATTCCGATAGACGGCACTGTTGATTCGGCACCGCCCACAATGATCGGCACAATGGATTCGGTTGGCGCCTGTAGATCGATACGATCGGTATAACCTGCTCCGTTACTCAGTACGGCAGCGTTCGGTTGTGCGTAGCGAATGAGCCCAAGCTGCAATGGCTTGTCCGCGGTCTTGATGACGATAGGCGCGGCGTCAGTGCTTGCCACAAGGGTTACCGAATCGGCTGCCGGAATGACCTGCCAGCCCGATGCGGGAACGCTGAGGGCGCCGGATTTGCGCAGCTTGTCGTAGCCGTCTCCGTAAAGCACCACCCGGAGCGAACCCGTGTACCCGGCAGCAGGCGCAATATCCAGTTGGTAGACAGGCCGTTCGCGTCCCAGGTTCAGCGACAGCATTAAAAGGACCGCTGTCAGCAACGCTGCTAGCCAACCCCAAATCGGCATCCGCCCAAACAATGCTGAGCCGGGAAACTGTGCTTGGACCTTTGGCATGACCTAGTCGCTCGCCTTTGCGGTTTGTGCGGCCAGGCCAGGGCGAGAGAAGACAAGCGTGCTCAGCAGCAACATGATCAGTACCGAAGGGTAGGCATAGCGATAAGCGGGGAACGGAATGACAAGCAAGAGCTGCGCGATGGATATCACGGGTAGCAGCGCTACAAGAATTACTCCGACGTCGCGGTTGCGAGCCAGGTAAAGGGCAACGATGAAAAACCCAAGCATGAGTGGCAGCGCAGGCTTCCAGAACAGCCAGAATCGGCTGGAGTTCTCAGTCCATTGCTCATAGCGCTGAATTTGATGGCGCAACGAGGGCCACAGTGTCCGGCTTTCTCCGGCTAGCGGAAGGAAACGCTTGTCGACGATGTCGTATCCCAGCATTGTGGTTGCCTGAAACGGGTGCTGGCCTACGCCGATCTGCCATAACACCTTGGTGATGCAGGCTTGCCGGTCAAAGAGCAGACCGGGGTGGTCCTGCACGATGCCCACCACGGTTTTTGCCATGGCGGTCTGGTGCTGCTGCAAGTGCGCGTTGTATTCCTGCTGCGTAAAGCGGATATTGCGGCCCAGGCTCGCCATCGTCGTGTCAGTCATGTAGCAGGAATATTTCTTCCATTGGTCCTGCGGCATGATTGCAAAAAACGGTTTCGCTTCTTCCTCCGGGACAGCGACGCCATTTGCCATTGCAGCGCTGAACAAGTGATAGATATACAGATTCGTGAACACGCCCAACGGCAGATCGGCGTTTGGCAGAATGCGTACGCGTTCTGCCGGACGCTGGTACTTATCGACTTCTTGGGTTGCTTGATTGACAAGCACTTTGGGGATGACCATCGCGGCGATCAGGAAAACAGCGCCCGCCCCAATCAGGGCGTAATTCCGGCGGCGCCAGAAGAGCAGAACCAGAGCGCATGCCAATACGAGCAAGATGATCGGCATGACGTTGTTGCGCATCAGGCCGGAAAACAGGCCCGCAGCGATCAGGGCGCTCAAGATTTTCCAGGACGGGCGACTGTTCTTGGGCTGGCGAAACAGATGGAGCAATGCCCAGGCAAAAAACAACGTCCCCATCAAACTAAGCGGATCTTTGCCCAGGTTGGTGAAAAACGAAAAATATTGGGGCGTGATGGCGATGGCTGTAGCCATCGCGAGCGTGATCAAAAAAGGCACGCCGCGGTAACGCAGCTCACGCAGCACCAGCGCCATGCCGAATGCGGCCAATACGCTTTGTAGTATCAACAACGGAAGCGGCGACGTGGTCGCACGCGTGAACATACGCATGAGATACGTCGCGGGGTAGCCCAGAGGTTCGAACAGCTCGCCTCGCCCCGCAGCCTGGACCCACTGCAACGAGCCGTCATAGCTCACGTTGCCCGGCACGAACGCGATCAACGTCGCGCAGGTCGTCAACAAAAATGGTAGCGCGAAGAATGCGATCTCGATGCGTTTCGGCGAGGGCAATCGAATCGCGCCAGCCTGGGGGCGGCGCGACATCTGCCATGTAATGGCGATCAATAGCGCCAAAACAGCCGCTGCCGCGGCAATCTGGACAGGCAGGCTGAAGCGCGCGACTTCGCCGCTTGGGGGGGCGGCGGAATCCGGCCCGCCAATGACCAGCGACGACACCGTCTCGTTCGGCGACTGCAATGCTATGGAGTGCGTATAGCCTGCACCGTTGTCCATGGAAAGCGTACCGCCTCCCGCATGGTGCACCAATGCCAGTTTTACCGGGACATCGCGAGCTTTGATCTCAAGGGCTTCGGCGGGCGGCTGGCCCACCAGCACTGTGGAGTCTGCTCCGCGGATGATCTGCCAGCCGGTGGCCGGCACAGTCAGGGAGCCGGCCGAACGGTAGGCGTCGAAATCCCGTCCGTAGAAAACGACGTGAACGCTACCTTCCTTAGCCGATGCTGGCGCTATTTTTACCCGGAATTCCGGTTGCACGCCGCCAAGATCAAGCGACAGAAAAATGATGATTGCGGTGGCAAGCAGGGCCAACCAGCGGCCCGCAGTGATACGTTGCTGGGTGGGGATTGCCGGGGAGCTCATTTATTCTGTTTTGTTGTCGCCTGGGCGGGCGTTCTGAAGCGCAATGTAGCGTGCAAGATTGGTGACGGCGCGGTGCTGCGAATTAATGTGGCGCGCCAGCAAGACCAAGGCGTTGATGATCGCTACGAGCAGCAGAATCAGGAAGAAATCCAGGCCGCGGCCAATGCCGAAGAAGTGAGCGATCGTCGACGTGATGTCTGGGTTCCAGACGAAAAAGATGCCGACGAAATACGCCAGGCACAACAGGAAACGAATTGCATTCGGGCGGATGAAGGCAAAGCTGTAAACGGCCATGAAAAGAAACACGGCCGTTAGCAAGATGCTGAAAATCATTTGGATACTCTCCCCATCAACAACTCCATCAGAATACGAATGGCATTCGAGCTTCGTTGCCCCTTTCTGATTGAGTATTCCGTGTAGACGATGGTCACCGGATGCTCAATGAAGCGCACATGGTGAGACGCAATGTGATCCAGAATTTCCGAAGCGTGCGCCATGCGGTTCTGCTTGAATTCGAATTCCTGGCAGAACTTGCGTGTCAGCACACGAAATCCGTTGTGTACGTCGGTCAGCCGGATGCGTGAGGTAATCCGTGTGAATAGCAGGGCAGCGCTGAGCACCAGCTTGCGCGAACGGGCGATGTTGGTTTTCGTGCCCAGAAAACGGCTACCCAGCGCGGCGTCGGCGCCGCTCGCCTTAAGCGCGGCAAGCATGGGGGCGATCTCGCGGGCGTCGTGCTGGCCATCGGCGTCAAAAGTGACGATGTACTCCGCGTTTTGTTGAAGTGCGTAGGCAATACCGGTTTGCAGCGCAGCGCCCTGGCCCAGATTGATCGGGTGCGACAACACGTGCGCGCCGGCGCCGCGTGCTGCCACGGCGGTGGCATCGCTTGAGCAATCGTCGCAGACCACAACGTTCTTCATGTGCTCCAGCACGCCAGCAACGGTATTGGCGATTACGGTGCCCTCGTTAAAGGCGGCTATGACCACCCAAACGCGGTCTAGGTCATTGAAAGACATGTTTTTATTCCGTACCCAACAGAACGAGGCCAATGCCAATGATCGCGAGGCCAGCAATGAACCGCAAGCTGAGCGTTTCGCCGAAAAAGTACCAACCACCCAGCGACGCGACAGCCAGGCTCATGATGGTGAAAGGATAGGCGCGCGAAAGAGGAATAAAGGTCAGCAGCCAAACCCAGAATATGAGCAAAAGGCCGTAGCTGGCCGCGCCAAGCAGGAATGGCCAATCAAGCGCCAGCGACAGCAGGCGCGACAAAAGGCTTTGCTGTTCGTGAACGGCCTGACGCTGCGCGGAGTACTTGAGCAACAGCTGGCCCACACCCATTCCCACCGCAAACAGGGTGACCAGCAGGATATGAAGCGCTTTCACGCAGCTTCCCGTTTGCGGAAGACCAGGCGCATCGCGTCAAACAAATTGACCGGCATGCCAACACGGTGCATCCAGGCAGGCAGCGACGGGCGCAGCGACAAATACCGCAGCAATTGATAGGCGATCAGGCCGAATGGCACTTTTTTCCAGGGATGATCCAGATGGACCAGATCCAGTCCCAAACGATTGCAAAGCGCTTCCAGCGATTTAGGCGTGAAAAACCACAGATGTTGCGGCGGGGTCATCAGACGCCAGTTGCTGCCGGTGGTCTTGGCCACGATAGAAGAGAAATCGCCCGTCGTCATCAACAGCAAACCGCCCGGCTTGAGGGTGCCGGCGGCAGCTTCAAGCGACGCAACCGGGTCGGGCAAGTGCTCGATCACATCCAGCAGGACGACCACATCGGCATCGGAAAAACGCGACAAGGCTTCCTTGGAGACTTCCCCGTGGTGCACGTCGTCATGCCCGCGTGCATTGCAGCTGACAACAGCGTCTTCGCACAGCTCTACTCCGCTGACCTGGTACGACGAGGCCTTGGCTTCATCAAGAAAATATCCGTAGGCGCAACCCAGCTCCACCAAGTGGCCGCTGCCCGCACCCAGCTTTTTCAGCAGGGTAATGTCTTGGCGAAATTGGGCGTGCAGGACATTGCTGGCCTGGACGTAATCTGAATAGCCATCGGACTTTCCGCCATTGAAGTAGGACGCGTCGTAATAGGCTGCAGCGTCAAATTCTTCAGGTTCTGCTTTGCCCGCGCCACAACCGCGGCAGCGATAGATCGGGATGCCTTCTTTGCGGTATGCCAATTCGAACGCGGCGCTGGTTTCGCACAGGGGGCAGGCGGGCACTGAGGGCATAAGAGACTCGGATTCTGTTAGTGAGGCAAGACGGATTTGACGTGATAGCCGGCAGGGCAGATTTTTGGGCCCGGCGGGGCGGGCATGACATGTGCAATTGCTGATCGGCGACCGCCCTCAGCTCGCGACGTGTCCTTGCCTATGGCTAGGCTGCCTGTTGCGATCAAGATCCAATATGCTGAGACTCGCCAGCGTTGCGGTATGCATCATAAAAAATGGAAACGCACATATATATTGGCGGAGGCGGTGAGATTCGAACTCACGAACGGTTACCCGTTGCCGGTTTTCAAGACCGGTGCAATCGACCACTCTGCCACACCTCCTGCTACATCTTCCAGGCCGGGCGCTTGCGATTTTCACGCTGGCCAACCGTTTCCTGGGGTCTTTCCGGCAATCCGGCCGTCAGGCAAACATTCTGCCCGAACGGAAACGCGATATGCCGTAAAGGGCGCAATAATAATCGATTTGCTGCAAAGGAGGCACGATGCACGCTGTAGAAATCTCTCGCCCCGGTGGTCCCGAGGTTTTGGTCCCCGTAGAACGCCCCATGCCCGAGGCTGGTCCGGGTGAAGTTTTGATCAAAGTCAGCGCTGCGGGCATCAACCGCCCCGACGTGTTTCAGCGTAAGGGCAACTACGCGCCGCCGCCGGGAGCGTCTGATTTGCCGGGCCTGGAAGTGGCTGGCGAAATCGTTAGCGGCGACCTGGCCGGCAGCGGGTTTGCCGTGGGCGACAAGGTTTGCGCGCTGGTCGCGGGCGGCGGGTACGCCGAGTACTGTGTCGCGCCTGTGGCCCAATGCCTGCCCATTCCGAAGGGCCTGTCCGACATCGAAGCGGCCGGCTTGCCGGAAACCTACTTCACCGTCTGGAGCAATGTGTTTGACCGCGGCCGCCTGTCCGAAGGCGAGATCCTGCTGGTCCACGGCGGCGCCAGTGGCATCGGCACCACGGCAATCCAGCTGGCCCGTGCCATGGGCATTCGGGTGTTTGCCACCGTCGGCAGCGATGACCGCGCCCGCGCAGTCGAAGCATTGGGCGCCGAGAAGGGCATCAATTACAAGACCCAGGATTTCGTGAAAGAAATCAAGGACGCCACCGGCGGCCGTGGCGTCGATGTCATTCTGGACATGGTGGCGGGCGACTACATCGCGCGCGACATGCAATGCTTGGCCGACGACGGCCGTATCGTCATCATTGCCCAGTTGGGCGGTTCGATGGCCAATGTGGATACGGCGCAGGTCATGCGCCGCCGCCTGACCATCACGGGTTCCACATTGCGTCCCCGATCGATCGATTTCAAGGGCGCCATCGCGCGAGCGCTGCGTGAACAGGCGTGGCCCTTGTTGGAAAAAGGGGCCATCAAGCCCATCGTGCACGCCACTTTCCCGCTGGCCGAGGCTTCCAAGGCCCACGCCATGATGGAAGGCGGGGAAAATATCGGCAAAATCATCCTGACAACGTAAGAAAAGCGCGGCGTTCGGCGTATCGCCGCGCAACAGGATACAATCTCGGGTTTCGCCTGGAATTTTTTCCAGGCCGGCCCGTGGGCGGTTGCATCATCCCCCCTGGGTTCACCCACTCTGACATTTCGCCATGACTTCAGTCGAAAACCGCGCCCGCCTTGTGCTGGGCAACTGGAAGATGCACGGCAACCTGGCCGAAAACGCCGCGTTGCTGACGGAGTTGCGCGCTGCGGATGCTGCGAGCCACTGCGAAATCGGCATCTGTGTTCCGTTTCCGTATCTGGCGCAAGCCGGCTCGGCCCTGACCGGAAGCAGCGTGTCTTGGGGCGCGCAAGACGTCAGCGCACACGAAAAGGGTGCCTACACCGGTGAAGTGTCCGGTCTGATGTTGAAAGAATTCGGCTGCCGCTGGGCATTGGCCGGTCACTCCGAGCGCCGCGTGCTGCACGGCGAGACCGACGACCAGGTGGCGGCCAAGGCGCAAGCCGCGCTGGCCGCTGGCCTGACCCCCGTTGTCTGCGTTGGCGAGTCGCTGGCGGATCGTGAAGCCGGCAACACGCTGGCCGTGATCGAACGCCAGTTGAAGCCCGTGCTGGCGCTGGGCGCTGAAGCCGTGTCGCGCATGGTTCTTGCCTATGAACCCGTATGGGCCATCGGCACCGGCCGCACTGCCAGCCCCGAGCAGGCGCAAGAAGTCCACGGCGCCATCCGCGCCGCCTTGCGTGCGCTGGGCGCAGCGCAGGTGCAAGTTTTGTACGGCGGTAGCGTTAAAGCTGCCAACGCCGCCAGTTTGTTCGCCATGACTGATATCGACGGAGCCCTGGTCGGCGGCGCGTCGCTTGTGGCTGAAGAATTTTTGCGTATTGCCGCCATCTAAGTTTCCGTTCCGGAGTCCGTAATGCCCTTGATGCTTAAAGTTCTGCTAGCCGTCCAAGTTCTCTCGGCGCTGGCTATCATCGTTCTGGTCCTGCTGCAGCAGGGCAAGGGCGCCGACATGGGGTCCGCTTTCGGTAGTGGTTCCTCCGGCAGCCTGTTCGGTGCCACCGGCGCCGCCAACTTCCTGTCGCGCGCGACCAAATGGGCCGCCGTGGTCTTCTTCGCGTCCACAGCAGGTTTGGCTTATGTCAGCCACAAGGGCACCAGCGGCCCGGCGGTTGATTCCGGCGTGATGCAAAGCTTCCCGTCCGACCGTTCGGTGCCGCAAGTGCCGGGCGCCGCGCCCGCTGCTGGCTCGTCGTCGGTTCCTGGCGCCGCGTCCTCGGTTCCGGCTGCCCCGGCTCCCGCCGCCCAGCCGGATGCATCGGTGCCCGTCGCGCCTGCTGCTCCCGCTACGGGTGAAAAGCCGGCCGAAACGCCCGCTAAGTAAGTCACCGCAAGGTAAAAAGGCCGGCAGCGATGCCGGCTTTTTTCTGGTCGAAGCGAATACCGCAAACCCGCGTCTCTATTGCAGAGACGCGGGTTTTTTTGTCCGTATCATGATATTGAGAATAGTTCTCATGATTGATATAATCCGCCGGCTCCTTCCAACGCCCTCCCTTGTCCAACACGGCGCTTGAATTCCATGTCCCCGATCACCGACGACGCTCAGGCCGCTGGCCCGCAGGCCGCTACCGCCCGCGCGATGGCGGTGCTTGAGGCGTGGTTCCGCGGGCACCACAGCTGGCTGCTGGATCGCGTGCAGCGGCACTTACGCAACTGGGCTGAGGCCGAAGACGTGGCTGCTGAGACGTTCTCTCAAGCCGCCGCCCAAGCCAGTCACCAAGGCTTGAACGATGTGCGCGAACCGCGCGCGTTCCTGACCACCATTGCCAAGCGCCAGATGTTCCAGCTGTGGCGCAGGCGCGATCTGGAGCAGGCGTATCTGGAAACTCTGGCGTTGCAAAGTGAAGTCATGGCGCCGTCCGCGGAAGAGCGGCAGATGTTCATCGAAGCGCTGGAGTGCGTGGCCTTGGCGCTGCAAGGCCTGTCCGCCAAAGCGCAGCAGGCGTTTCTGTATAGCCAGCTGGACGGACTGACCTACGGTGAAATCGCCGACAAGCTAGGTGTGTCTGCCAGCATGGTGCGCCAATACATGGCCCAGGCATTCCGGCGCATGGCGGGCTTGAACGATGTGCGCTGAATCTTTGCCTGTCGTCACGCATTCATGAATGCGCCCATAGCCACGGATTCAGACGCCAGCGAAGCCGCGCTGGGATGGCTTGTCATCCTGCGCTCTGGCGAGGCTACGCCGCAAGACAAGCTGGAACACCAGGCATGGATAGAAGCGCATACCTCGCATGCTCAAGCCTGGAACACGCTCACTGCCGCCGTAGATCGCCCGATAAGCGCTGTGCGCAGCCAACGTCCGTCCTCGTCCGCGAGCGGTCACGCTGAACTCTTGTCGCAAACGCTGATACGCGCTGAAGCGGCAGGACGCGGGCGGCGCCAATTGCTCAAGGGCGCGTTAAGCGTGGCGGGTCTGGGTTCGCTGATGGCATTGACGCTGGCCGAGCGTAGTGTGCCCTTGACTCAGTTGTTGGCTGACCATGTCACCGGCACGGCGGAGCGCCGCGCTGTCACCTTGCCCGACGGCAGCTTGTTGCAACTCAACGCGCGCACCGCTGTGGACGTGGTGTATTCGGACGGGTTGCGGCTCGTGATTCTGCGAGAAGGTGAACTGATCGTTGATGTGGCGCCCGCTGCGGGTGGCGCCGCGCCTCGGCCGCCTTTTGTGGTGCGCACCGCGCAAGGGTCGATCCGCGCGCTAGGCACCCGGATTGCGGTGCGGCAAGATGCGCACAGCACGCGCGTTGCCATGCTGGAACACCGCGTCAGCCTTCTGCCGTTGGATGGCCGCCCCGCCATGCTGGCGGAAGGGCAGATCGCAAACATGACCGAGCAAGGCGTGGAGCTGCTGCCGATTTCGGCGCAGACTGCTGGCGCTTGGGAGCAGGGCGAGGTCCAGCTGCACGATCAGCCGTTGGGAGAGCTGATCAACGCGCTGCGGCCGTACCGTAAAGGTTATGTCCGCATCAGTCCGGCCGCCGCCCGGCAACGTGTCTACGGCACCTATCCGCTGGACGACACTGATCGCACCTTGAACATCGTGGCCGAAACACTGCCCGTGCGAGTACGCCGATATGCCGGCGGCTTGATGGTCATGATCGACACCCCCGCCGACGATTAAGTCCGGTAGCGCAGGCGGTAAGCGGCCCGGAACTTGGGTCCGGCCAGAAAAAAATTCATATTCCACTGTCACTTTTGCTTCGCCGCGCCACATCCCTCTAGAAGCTAGTTCGATTCACGACGTTCTTGAGGGAAATCTCGTCATGTCTACCGTTACTGATCTGCGGCTGTCGCTGCTGGCCGCTGCTCTGGTCGCTTTGTTTTCGTCGGCCAACGCGCAGGCGCAACCCGTGGCGGGCAACAACCCTGTTGCCGCCGACGCGGGCGCAGCGCTGCGCGCCTACGATATCCCCGCGCAAGCGCTGGGCAGCAGTCTCGCCCGCATCGCTAGCGAAAGCGGCGAAGCCATATCGGTAAATGCCGAGCTGGTGCGCGGACTACAGGCGCCTGAAGTGCGTGGCCGCTACACCGCCGAGCAGGCCGCTCATGCGGCAATCGCCGGCAGCGGGCTGGAACTGCTGCGCACCGGCAGCGGCAGTTGGGCCTTGCGCCGGCAGCCGCAAGCCGCAAGCGGTGTTGTGACGCTAGGCGCCGTGCAGGTCACGGGCGAGCGCGACCCGGCAGTGACTGAGAACACCGGTTCGTATACGTCCACTGGTCCCAGCGCCACGGGCACGCCGCTTGCACTTAGCTGGAAGGAAACGCCGCAGTCTGTCACCGTCATCACGCGCCAGCGCCTGGATGACCAGAAGCTGGAGAGCGTCATCGACGCACTGGAAAACACGACGGGCGTCACGGCTTTTCGTCAGGGCATGGGCACCGACCTGAGCGGCCTTTGGTCACGCGGTTTTACGATCTCGAACTTTCTGGTCGACGGCATTCCCAGTTCGCTGGGATCGTCCAGCTATTGGCGCAACACGGCCATGTACGACCGGATTGAAGTCGTGCGCGGCGCCACCGGCCTTATGAGCGGCATGGGCACGCCCGCAGCCAGCATCAATCTGGTGCGCAAACGCCCCACCGCCGAAGGGCAGGCAAGCATCACGGCGGAAGCAGGCAGCTGGGACCGCTACGGCCTGGGCGCGGACCTGTCCGGCCCGCTGTCCGACAACGGCAAACTGCGCGGCCGCATCGTCGTCGATGAGAAGAACCAGCATTCTTGGATCGACCGCTACGAAAAGCAGGACCGCATGGTGTACGGCATCACCGAACTGGATCTGAGCAGCTCGACCTTGCTGACGGCCGGCTTCAGCTACGAGACCAATAAAAACGACTCGCCGCTGCGCACCGGCCTGCCTTTCACCTACAGCAATGGCGCACCCACGAACTTCAAACGTTCGACCAATGCAGCGCCCGACTGGAGCTTTTACGACAGCGAGCTGACCAATCTGTTTGCCTCCGTCAAACATGATTTCGGCAAAGGCTGGGCGGGCAAGGTCGAAGTGACGCACACGATATACAACTACGACAGCGCCCTGTATTTTCTGACTGGCTCCATCGATCAGGCCACAGGGCAAGGCGCATCGCTTTGGCCGGTGCGCTGGAAGAGCAACGACCGGCAGACCACGTTGGACGCCCAGGTCAGCGGTCCTTTCGACCTGTTGGGCCGGCAGCATGAAATCGTGGCCGGCATCTCCTTGTCGCAGTTGCGCTCGGATACGCCCAGCTATGGCGGTTGGCTCGGTCCCTGGACCGGCTACGACGGCACAATCCCCGATTTCCGGAGCTGGAACGGCGCCTCCAATGAACCCAATTTCGTCAAGGCCGGTGAAACCAACACCAAGGAAACGCAGTACAGCGCTTACCTGACCTCGCGCTTCAAACTGGCCGACGCAACCAGCCTGATCGCCGGTGCGCGGGTCACCAACTGGGAGCGCAAGGCCGACACATCCGTGGTCGGTGTCTCAGGCAACACACGAACCGACACTCGTGAAACCGGCGTGATCGTCCCCTACGCTGGTCTGGTGCATGACCTGGATGCAAATTGGACCGTCTACGGCAGCTATACCCGGATCTTCAGCCCGCAAACCGCCGCAACCCGCGACGTCAACAACAACGTCCTGGACCCCGAGCGCGGCACCAGCTATGAATTGGGCATCAAGTCCAGTTTCATGGAAGATCGCCTGAACGCAGGTCTGGCGCTGTTCCGCACCAACCAGAGCAATCTGGCCAACTACGACGCCGCCACCTCGTCCTACGTCGCGCTTCAAGGCATCAAGACCAAAGGCGCCGAACTGGAATTGACAGGAGAGCTCCGCCGCGGTTGGAACATTGCGGCGGGTTACACCTATTCCCTGAGCGAAGACGCCAAGGGCCAGCGCGCCATCACCCAAATCCCGCGCCACAGCGTCAAGCTCTTTACCACCTACCGTCTGCCCGACGCGCTCAACAAACTGACGGTCGGCGGCGGTATCAACTGGCAAAGTATGTCCGGCTACGTGGGTGAAGCCCAGCAATCCAGCTACACCGTCGTCAACGCCATGGCCCGCTACGAGTTCAGCAAGCAATTCAGCGCCACCTTGAACGTCAATAATTTGTTTGATAAGTCCTACTACAGCGGTCTGAGCGCCTATGGCGGCGTCTACGGCGCGCCTCGCAACGTCATGCTGAGCGCCAAATACGCGTTCTAAGGGAGCTGGCGTAAAAGCTTGGGGAAGAGGGCGGGACGCGGCCCTTTTCTGCCGGGTTTACGTCCCTGCCCGATTTCGTGCTAGAATGCTCGACTTTCCAGCTATGCCTATGGCGCAGCTTGTGAAAACTGGTGAATGCCGACGTGGTGAAATTGGTAGACACGCTATCTTGAGGGGGTAGTGGCGAAAGCTGTGCGAGTTCGAGTCTCGCCGTCGGCACCAAGAATTCCTCGTAAAAAGCCCGCTGAAACTTCCAAGTTTCAGCGGGCTTTTTGCTTTTGTTTCCAGCGATGCCTGGATCAACACGTACGCATGAAAATCAAGGGCACCAGACGCCCGTCGTCCCATCAACGCGGGACGGAGCGATTCCCGTGCCTAGTGCAAGTGATGGCCAAACGCGATGATCGCCGCCACGAAAGTGGCCGCGCCGATGGCCGCCAGGCCATACATGCGTTTTGCGGCAACGGCGCTACTGCGGGTCATGCCACCCAGCAGGGTGACCAGGGACCACAATCCCGTGAACGCCAGCAATGCAAGCGTATAGACGAAGTTTGAAAGGTCGTAGCCACCGCCGCCGATAGACGGGTGACTGGCGGTTTTTGGCAACAGCAAAACAATCAGCGGGACAGCTGCCAACGCAAACAAAGCCAGTCCTATCTGAAATCCGCGGTCTCTTAGCATGGGTTCGATCCTAGGGGCTTAGGGCGTCGACTTTACGTCACCCCACGCCATTGCGCGAAGCCCTTCTTGGTCAGGCCAATTTTGCAAGCCACACCAGCAACGCAATCACAAATGCGGTCTGCACGGCCAGAATCACGCTGACAGGCTTGGGTTTGCCGCAGGCATACCAGTAGGCGATCACGAAGGGATAACAGATCAGATTCGTCGCGCATAAGGCCAGAATGCCTAGCGCCTGCGTCATGCCTGAGGGGGACAGCAGAAGGTAAATGCTGATTCCGCAACCGACAACGGTAAGCAGGATGGCGATGAAGGCGGTAATGCGGGCGGCTTGAGATTTATCGGGCAGGGAGGGCATGTGGGGCCGAAACAGACGCGCCGGGCGGCGCCGGGACGCTAACGCGGTGATGGTTCGCGCCAGGAGGCGTGATTATAGTTAGCCGATATCGCCGCGATCTGTTCCCCGCGCATGGCTTGATTGTCCGCATCAATGATCGGTGTGTGCTTGACCACTGATATCAAGCCCAGCCCCAGTGCCAACGCCACCAGCACCTGGTACGGACCCCACTCGATATAGAAAGGCGACCATCGGCCTGCTGCCCAGGCGGCGATGGCAATGCCCGCAAGACCGGTCGAGAACGCCTCAAGATAACGTGCGCTTTGTAGTGATCCCACCATCAAATCAAGTGTGCCTAGGAATACCAATGCAACCAGTCCCGCACGCCACTTGCTCATAGACGATTTCTCCTGTGCTACAGGATTAACGTGAGCTTTGGGCAAAACTAAAGTGTTGGCGCGTGGAAACCGCGCAGCCTGATGGCAGTGCATTCTTCGTGTATTAATTCGATTGTATTTATAGAGGCGAAGGGGTTTCTGCAAGATAGGCGGCATGCAGCAGCGTCAGAAATTCCGGTGCATCGGGCAGGGCGGTATCGCCAATTCGGTTGATGGCCACGCCGGGCGTCCAAGAATTCATGACCACGGCCCCTGTCAATGCCGCGACGTCAGGCAGTCCGATGGCGCGCGTGCGCTGCGGCACGCCCATTCGTGCCAGTTGCCGCTGGACAATGCCCATCGTGGTGCCGGTCAGCATCCGGGCGTTGGGCCACACCACGGCTTCGCCATCCCAGAAAGCCAGATTCCAGATCGATGCTTCGCTCAGCCGCCCTTGCCGGTCAACAAACGCCGCGTCATCAAAGCCTTGCGCGGCCGCCTGGCGCAATAGATAGGTCTTGGCCACTTCTCCCACATGTTTTACGGCGGGCAGCATGCGTTCATGCTCAATCGCTGCCAGTGCGAGAGGGCCCGATGGGCCGGACGAGGGCGGACTGGTGCGTACCAACACCTGTGGCAGCACATTGGCGCTCGCCACCGTGAACTCTCCTGCAGGTGAAAACACGGTTGCCACCAGCGACATATCGGGCGGCCCCGCCTGGATGGCTGTTCGCAGATACGCCTGAATCTGCTCGTCCGGCAGTGCCACGCCAAACATGTCTATCGACGCTGACCGCAACCGGGCCAGATGCAGGTCCAGGCCGCGGACCTGTCCGTCGCGTACCTGCATCGCAGTGAAGTGGGCGTACCCCGCGAATGCCAACGGCGTGAGATCGCTGGCGTTTGCCGGCACGCCATTACGTTGAACCACGAAAGAAGCGGGATGGGCAGGCATCGATGGACTCCGGGGGGGCAGGCGGATGATCCGTCGCCGTGCGAGGGCGCTGATCATCCTGATTATCAAGTTCTGCAAATATCGCTGATTGCATCTCCAGCAGGAAACTAGTAGTTTTCAATCCATCATCAAGTTTGGCTTGTAGATCATGAATCGAATGCTGCCCGGCACCCGTGCGCTTAGAACGTTTGACGCCGCCGCGCGCCATCTGAATTTCACTCATGCGGCAAAAGAGGTCGGGCTGACGCCCGCGGCCGTCAGCTACCAGATCAAAGAGATCGAAGACCAGCTTGGCATCGTGCTGTTCACGCGCACCAGCCGCAGCATTCAGCTGACCCCCGCCGGCGCGGTGCTATTCGAAGCGGTGGCCGAATCGCTGGACACCCTGCATCGCGCCGCCGTTCGAGCGCGGCGGGTCAGCCGCGGGGCGGCGCATTTGCGACTGTCCGTAGGGGCTCGTTTCGCTACAAACTGGCTCCTGCCGCGCTTGCTGCAGTTTCGCGCGGCGCATCCCGGGGTGGAACTGACCTTTGATATCAGCGACGACGTTCGTGATTTTGCAGGCGACGATGTTGATATGGCGATCCGATTTGGCGCTGGCAAATACACGGGCGCGATATCGCATCGCCTGTTCGATACCGTGGTCGTGCCGGTGTGCAGTCCTGCACTGTTGCGCGCCAGCCCGAAATTGAAAACGCCGCGAGATCTGTTGGCTCATACGCTTTGCTATGTGGACTGCAAGCCCGATGGAATTGTCTGGCCGAACTGGCCAATGTGGATGGCCGCCGCCGGCATCACTGACTTCGATGACAGCCGCAGCGTGGCATTCACCGAATCCAGCCATGTGGTGCAGGCGGTGGTGGATGGGG
Source organism: Achromobacter seleniivolatilans (assembly GCF_030864005.1). NCBI lineage: Bacteria > Pseudomonadati > Pseudomonadota > Betaproteobacteria > Burkholderiales > Alcaligenaceae > Achromobacter > Achromobacter seleniivolatilans. The sequence continues at coordinate 3,605,180 of NZ_CP132976.1, read as the reverse complement.
GCGCGGTGGGCTTGGTGGAATGGGAACTGGTGGAACGCGAGGTCCAGGCGGGCAGGCTGGTCAAGTTGTTTGACGTAGGGCTGCGTGTGGCGCCGGAATACGCATATCACCTGGTGTATCCGGCGGCGGCAGACACGGATTCCCGGATAGGCGTGTTTCGGGAGTGGATGCTTGCCGGCGTGCGGCAGATGTCCCGTTGAATGATCGCGCGGAGCGCCTGATTCACCGCATTGGGTTCATGCGTAGAACAGTTTGTTCCGTCCAAAATTGCGGGATATGCGCCTGCACGGGTGTTCGTGTCACGGACCAGCCAGTAGAATCCGTACGCATATCACCCCTATCTACTAGTCGAAAGGTCATATTCTTATGAGCAACGCTTATATCGACGCACTGAAACAGCGCCGCACGCAGTACTCGCTGGGCCGCAACCTGTCGGCCTCCAAAGAAGAGCTGGCAACGCTGATCCAAGACGCGATCAAGCACAGCCCTTCGTCGTTCAACTCGCAAAGCTCGCGCGCCGTGATTTTGTTTGGCGCTGAAAGCGTGAAGCTCTGGGATCTGGCCATCGAAGAAGTGCGCAAGGTTGCGCCCGCCGAAGGTTTCGACAAGACCGAAGCCAAGCTGAAGAGCTTTGCTGCTGGCGTTGGCACCGTGCTGTTCTTTGAAGACCAGGGCGTGGTGCAAGGTCTGCAAGAAAAGTTTGCGCTGTATGCCGACAACTTCCCGGTGTGGTCGGAACAGTCAGGCGGCATGGCTCAACTGTCCGTATGGTCGGCGCTGGCCAGCGCTGGCGTGGGCGCCAGCCTGCAGCACTACAACCCGCTGATCGACGGCGTGGTCGCGCAGCAATGGAATATTCCTGCGTACTGGAAGCTGCGCGCGCAAATGCCGTTCGGTTCGAACGAAGCCGGTTTTGGCGAAAAGGCGTTCATGGACGACGCCGAGCGCTTCCGCGTGGTGGGCTGATTGCCTTTGGGCATTATTTGACGCCTGAAACGATAGCGCGGTATTCAAACCCGCATTCTCCGAAAGGGGGATGCGGGTTTTTCATTGCTTATTAATCGGTATCGGGCATAAACCAGCAGTGCATAATGGCGGCTGAACGGACCGGTCCAAAGTGGGGCCGCGGTTGGATAATCGCGCAGCAGCAAGCGCGCGCTTCAAGGAGATTTTCGTTGGACCCGATACTCGCTGGCCTGTCGACTTCACTTCCACAAGCCAAGTCGGTAGAACAATTAACCCGACCGCTTCTGGAAATGCTTGGTTCAGTCACTGGGTTGGAATCCACGTATCTCACATCAATTGACTTGAAGGCCGACCTGCAACATGTGCGCTACGCGCGCAATGTAGGTGACTTGCAGATTCCCGAAGGTCTTTCTGTGCCGTGGGGCGACACCTTGTGCAAGCGTGCGCTGGATGAAGGCCGTATGTGCACGAGCGATGTTTCCAGCTGCTGGCCGGATTCCGAGGCCGCGCGGGCTCTGGGTATACAGACCTATGTCAGCACGCCCGTACGTACGGATACAGGGATGTTGCTGGGCACCTTGTGCGCAGCCAGCGCTGGCAAGCACCAGATCGCCCCGCAAGCAGAGGCCGTGTTGAAGCTGTTCTCCAACGTGATCGCCAATTTTCTTGAGCGCGAGCTGTTGATGGAACAACTGCACGCCGCCAATGTGCAACTCATGTCGTATGCGCTGACCGATCCGCTGACGGGGCTGCCGAACCGGCGCGCGCTCTATGAAGAGCTTGATCGCCTGCAAAAGCGCGCCTTGCGTGAAGGCGGCAGCGTGTTGGTCGGCGTGATCGACCTGGACGGCTTCAAAGGCATTAACGATACCTATGGGCATCAGCAGGGGGACCAGTTCCTGCAAGAGATTTCGCGCCGGCTGGCCATTACGCTACGCACCTCCGACATGCTGGGCCGGATCGGCGGCGATGAGTTCGTATTGATTGGGCCGGGCCCCGCATTAGAGCGGGGCGACGCCGGGCCAAACGGCGAAGCTGTGCGCGGAACGGCGGAAGAAGCGGCCCGGACGCTGGAAGACCGAGCCACGGCCGCTACCATCGGAAAGTATCAGCTGGGCGATATGGCTGTGCCCTACGAGGGCGCCAGCGTCGGCGTGGTGGCAGTAGACCCGCGTGGCCAGGATGCCGAAGCGCTTGTGCGGCTGGCCGATGCGCGCATGTATGAAATCAAACGGGCTCGCAAGGGCGCGCGTACGATTCACTAACGCTGTCCCGTTTTTTTTCGGGCGTCGGCTTGCAGCCTGCCAGAAGCAACAGCGAAACCAGCAGTATCCGTTTCATGACGGATTACTCGTAGCGTTGTTTGGCGCCGGACCACTTCAAGGTGCGCCGCCATTTTTCCCCTTGCTGGCGCAGCTGGATATTGAAGAATCCATCTGTCTTACCCGGCAGGATCACCAGCGTATTGCTGGCATCGGACATATCGTGTTCTCTCGTGCCGTCTGGATTCCAATCGCCCGCAATGGATTTGACGAACGACATAGGCTGCGCGAACACAACGCGCAGGTGCGGGCCGTCGATGCGGAACAGGTACAAGGCGTTAAAGCTCGCACCGCCGCCTGCATATCCTTCGCTCCAGCCTGCCCGCATGCCGAAAGCCATTTCGCCGGGCCGGATCTGATAAGGCGCCAGATCGAACCGCTGCCATTCGGCAGGTTTGGCCTGCATCGGCGCATCGGTATCTTGGGTGGCCAAATCCAGCGGTAAATCTATGTCGGTGTCGCTCCAGTCGGTGGGTGTGTCGACCGGTCCATCGGTGCGTGCCAGCAACTTGGGCGTTGATCCCGCCGTCGATTCAAACACGCCGACCCAGACTTCGTTCTTGTCTTCATCGCGGGACAGATCGCTACAGCCGCCACCGCCAAACTTGATGAGCCGTTCGGCGCGTTCAGCAGTGGCTGCCAAACACACCATCGCGACAAATGTGCCGGCGCGCTGCGGCCAGGGCTTGGCGCCCGCGACCAGCAAACGCTTTGGATTCTGGCCAGGCGCCAGTTGCTGCATGAGAAACTCGGCGCTAAAACCCGGTGGCAGCGCTATGCCCAGGCCGTCGGGCTGCGGCGCGCCGCTCATTTCGCTGTCGTACATCTTGCGCGCATCCTGGGTCTTGATCGCGTCTCGGGTTTGGTCCAAGGACTGCACGGTGGTAGATGCCATGGCCGCAGGCGCTTGCAGCGCGGCAACAGTCAGGGCCAACAGGGGAGAGACCAGCAAAGAGGCAAGTTGCGTACGCATGGCGAAAGAGTGTCAATGGCAAGGGCAATGCCCGAACAGGGATGCCGTGCAACCGTGCCTTGCCGAGGGAGGCACAGTACGAGTAGTCGGGCGGACAGAGTGCGCTCAAGTGTTTCAGAGCGTTTGGCCATGTTTCCATGCTGACAAGAGATTTCATGCAAAATGGCGCGCCAGCCCGCGATTTGTATCGGGGCGCAGGTTGGATAAAATCCGACGACGTAAGGCTCGGCATTCAGTCAGCTCGCGGTGATGCCGAACGATGCGCTTGTTGAGATCCCCGAGAAAGATCACAAGGCGGGACGAGCCTGGTTCCGGGGCATGTGTTCAAACGAAGAAACGACCTGCGACATGCGTTCCGTGGATCAGGATTGATTATTTTGCGATAGAACAAAACCAATGCTGAAAACAAAACTAGCGGCTTTTGGAACGGGCCTTGCCCTGTCTTTGGCGGGTATGTCCGCCGTTGTGGCCCAGACTCCGGCGCAGCCTCAAACGCAGAAGTCTGCCGAAGAGCCCGAGCGCTACGGCCCGTTCTTCTACTTGCCCAGTCAGCCCAGCCTGCTGGTGTATGTGGGCGCCGTGGGCGCGAACGATATGCTGAATTTGAAAAAGGCGCTGCGCGAACACCCGACCATCGCCACCATCATTCTGCAGAACAATGGCGGCGGGTTGGTGCACATTGGCCTCGTGGTTGCGGAAGAGGTCTATGAACGCGGCTTGAATACCTATATTCCGAAGGACAGCTACTGCGCATCCGCCTGCTCGTTCGTGTTCTTCGCGGGGCGGCAACGCCTGGCTGAAGGGCGGTTGGGCGTGCATCAGATTTCCGCGCCGGAACTGACGGGAGAACAGGCGCAGTTCGGGGTGTCGGATATTGTCGCCACGCTACCGAAGTACGGCGTGTCCGCCGATGTGCTGGGTATCATGTTCAGCACGCCTTCGAAGGAAATGTATTTCTTCACGCCGCAGGAAATAGCCAAGTACGGCATCAACCGCACGGGCAATACACAGACGGCGCAGAACAATCCTCAGCAAGGCGCCGCCAAAGCGCCTCCCAGCTCGCCCGCGCCCGCTCCCACTCAGGCTCCCGCGCAGCCGCAACCTTCCGGATTGCCGCCGCAAGGAGGGCCCAGCGGCTCGGCGCCTGCCGCCAACCCCTACATGAAGAAGGAAACCGCGCCGGCCGCCATTTCCGATGAGCAAAAGGCGATCAATGCCGCGGCGCTGATGATTCAGGCAGGCAGCGGCACCAACGAAGAAGCCATGAATTTCACGCGTGAGTTTTACGCGGCGAATGTCGATTACTTCAAGAAGAAGCGCCCGAAATCGGAAATTCTGGCAGACAAGCAAGCGTACTTTGCCCGCTGGCCGGTGCGCCGCTTCGTGGTGGACCAAAGCTCGCTTAAGGCGAAGTGCAAGGATCAGATGTGCATGGTGGTCGGCATCTACGACTACAAGGTGTCTAGTCCGGAACGCGGCAAGAGTGCGACCGGCACTTCGAATTTCACCTATGTGCTGGATTTGCGCGACCGTTACCGCATCGTGATGGAAGACAGCGAAGTGATCAGCCGTTAAGTGTTCAGGCGCGGCTTTGCCCGCGCTTCACACCTTGCACCATGGGTCTGCCCGAAAGGGCTTTAGAACAAAGAAGAATCAGATGAAACTTGGATTTCCGGCGGTACGGTTGTTGTGTCTGGCTGGATTGTTCGCGTTGTCGGCGCCTGCGTTGGCAATCGATTGCAAGAAGGCCAGCAGTGCCGCCGAAAAGCTGATTTGCTCGGACAAAAAGACCGTGGCAGCAGATGCAGAGCTGAACCGGGCTTACGCCGCGATACTGAAACAGGCGCCGGACAGCGAGGTCCGCACGATGCTGGTGGAAAGCCAGAAGCGCTGGGTTGCAGCAAGAGACCGGGCGCTGGACACGCTGATCAACACGCCCGATGCGCTGTCCGATGACCAATCCGCGAGCGATATCGCACGCGAGCTGATCCAGAATCGCACGGCAGAGTTCAAAGAGACCCAAAAGAAATCGGCCACGCCCGCCATCATCAGCCGCGCTATTGCCCAAAAGCAGTTTCAAGCGCAATTTACCGGCGGCGCCTTTGCCGGATATTCAACGTCGTGTGACGTGCTGCCGCGTGATTACGTGAACTACGGCTGCTTTGCAATCCGCCACTATCAGAACAACGACCGGGTGTGCTCGGTTGATGAGTCCTGGGCGTCGGGCGCCGTCTACACCAAGCGCTACGTTGCCAAGGTAGTGAACGGCAAACCCGAAGCCATCGCTTCGTGTTCGTTCAACAGCGAAGATGAAGCATGCTCGGATGCTGAGGGCAAGACGAAATGGAACATGTCTCCTGAACAGCCAAAGCACGTTTATACGTCTGAGCCGTTGTCGAAGATCGACGGAGAGGTTTTCGATTCAGACGATTTCGCATGGGTGAAGACTTGCCTGGCTGACCCTGTGTATCCGCCAGCCAAGTAACGCAGTTGGCCAAGCGCCCAGCACCTGCCAGGCCGATGGATTTGAGTTGCAACCCGCATTCCTCAATTGGGGAACGCGGGTTTTTCTTTAATAGGCACAATTCCTTGCCCAAAAACCTGTGTTTATTAACAGTACGACCCTCATCGCGTCTTAGAATTCAACCTTGATGAAGCATAACGGGGTTGACGCCCTGTCTTGGCCTGTCCCGGGTGTCCGGGAAGCGCCACCGGCACTGGCCGGCAGTGAACCGAACCGAGAGAGATGGATGGATAAGCGACAAGACCTGGAACAGCCGGCGATCCAGGAGGGTGCGGCGCAAGCCGCGGGGGCCAACGCGCCCGATGCCATCCCTCATGAAGCACAGCATGCGCAACAGGCCATTGAAGCCAAAGCGCCGCCTGCGGACTGGTACGCGGCTATCGCGATCGACATCGAAGCCGATCCCACCGTCGGTTATGCGTCTGTCCAGAACGCGGTGCCCATCATCCGTTCGCTGCGCCTGACGAACCGTTCGCAGCACAGCTTCGACAATGTTGAAGTTCATGTCAGCTGCAATCCGGCCTTTGCGCAAAGCGTCAAACTGCGCTTTGACTCGCTGGTCCCCGGCGAGATCCGCCGCATCTCGCCGCTGGATCTGACGCCTGACCACGCTTATGCGGCCGACTTGCAAGAAGCGGTACGAGCCAGCATCAACGTAGTGGCGCAGGCGCCGTGGGCGAATGGCCTGCAAGAAGTGGGCCGGGCGTCACAGCCGATTGCAGTACTGGCCTACGACCAATGGGCGGGCACGCGCGCCTTGCCTGAACTGCTGGCCGCGTTTTCCATGCCGAACAATCCGGCGGTAGACGTGCTGATCGGCCGCGCAGCCACGTTGCTGCGCAGTCAGCACAATGAACTGACCATGAACGGCTACCAGTCCAAGAGCCGCGATGTGGTTTGGAAACAGGTATCCGCCATTTACAGCACGCTGGCTGCCGAGACGCTGCACTACGCCGAACCGCCCGCGTCCTTTGGCGTGGACGGGCAGAAGATCCGCACGCCAGACCGCATCGTCGAAGCCCGCGTTGCCACGTGCCTGGATCTGGCCATGCTGTTTTCGTCTTGCTTGGAGCAGGCGGGACTGCGCCCCGTGATCCTGATGAAGGACGGTCATGCCTGGGTGGGCGTGTGGCTGCATCAGGCCTGCTTTGCGGACCCGCTGACCGACGATGTACAGGCCGTGCGCAAACGGGTCGATAGCGGTGAATTCCTGGTCTTCGAGACCACGGGTATTGCGCAGCATCCCAACCACCGCGCGTCTTTGCGGCTGGCGCTGGAGCAGGGCGCGGCTCATCTGCGCGAAGAAAATACTTTCCGCTACGCCATCGACATACACCGCGCACGCGAACTGCAGATCAAGCCGCTGCCGTCCCGCGTGGTATCGGTGAGCCCAGGCGATACGGAATCCACCGAACGGCCGGCCGCCATCGAGCCCACGCCCGACCTGCCGCCGCTGGATCCAGAGTTCGTCATCAGCCTGGAACCTGTCGACGACACGCCGGAGGGCCGTCTGGCCAAATGGAAGTCGCGCCTGCTCGACCTGACGCTGCGTAATCGCTTGCTTAACTTCAAACTGACCAAGTCGACGTTGCCACTGGTCGCGCCCGATCTGGCGCGGTTGGAAGACGCGATCGTGGACGGCAGCGAGTTCCGCATTCGCCCCTTGCCCGCTGCCTTGATGGAAGGCAATGATCCGCGTATGTCCGAAGTGCATGTGAGCCGGGGCGGGCGGCCGCCGCTGGACGATATGGCGCTGGAAGCGTTAGGCAACAAGGAGCTGATTGCCCGTGTGACGCAAGAAGCGTTGGACGCCAACCTGCTGACGATATTTAGCGCGGCGCGTACGGGCCTGGAAGAAGGCGGCGCGAATACGCTTTACCTGGCGATGGGCATGTTGCGCTGGACCGAAAGCCCTGGCGCGGAAAGCGCGCATATGGCGCCGCTGATTTTGGTGCCTGTGTCCTTGCAGCGTCAATCGGTGCGCAGCGGCTTCCGGCTGGTGCGTCACGATGACGAGACCATCATCAACCCCACGTTGCTGCAAATGCTGCGCAACAACTACGAACTGCGCATTCCGGGCCTGGATATTTTGCCTGCCGACGACAAAGGCGTGGACGTGGCCCGCGTGCTGCAAGCGTTTCGGCTTGCCGTGCGGGAAATTGCTGGGTGGGAGGTGCTGGAACAGGTGCATCTGGGCATCTTCTCGTTCACCAAGTACCTGATGTGGAAAGACTTGCAGGACCGCACCGAGCAGCTCAAAGCCAATCGCGTCGTCCAGCATCTGATCGATCACCCCGGACAGGCTTTTGCCAAAGAACCCTTTGACGAACGTTTTGATCGGCTGGATGACAGCTACAAACCCGAAGACCTGTTGACACCTCTGTTGTCCGATTCGTCGCAGCTCAAAGCGATCTGCGCCGTGGACGCAGGACGGGATCTGGTGCTGGAAGGGCCGCCCGGAACGGGCAAAAGCCAGACCATCACCAATCTGATCGCGCACCTGCTGGCGCGTGGCAAGACGGTGTTGTTCGTGTCCGAGAAAATGGCTGCGCTGGAAGTCGTGCATCGGCGTCTGGCCAACATCGGCCTGGGTCCATTCTGTTTGGAACTGCACTCATCCAAAGCGCGCAAATCTGAAGTCTTGCAGCAGTTGGGCAAGGCGCTGGATCACAGCGGTCAGCGCACCAGCGACGATTGGGCCCGCGAAGCCGAACATCTGAGCGTGTTGCGCCAGGAATTGAATGGATTGGTTGATGCCCTGCATCACGAGCATCCTAACGGCCTGACCGTTTACGACGCCATTGGCACTTGCATCGAGTATGCCGGCCTGGAACCGTCGCCGATGACGTGGCCCGATGCGCAGGCGCACGCCCGCAAGGATCTGGCCCAACTGCGCGAGACCGCAAGGCGCATGTCTACCTTGTCTGGTGAGCTGGGCAAGCTGCATGGCCACCCGCTGGCGCACATCGGCATGGCCGAATGGAGCCCAAGTTGGCAGGATGCTCTGCTGGTTGCCGCTCAGGGGCTGGATCAGGCGATTGCCGCATTCAAGGCGCTGGCCGCTACCGCCGGCGAGGGGTTGGGATTGCCGGGCGCGGGTCTGAGCATGGCGGCCTACGCGAAGCTGGACGCGTTGATCGATGTGCTGCTGGCTGCCCCTCAAGTGCCTGCGGGCCTGGCGGCGCAAGCGCACGATTCCGCAACCCGATTCCAGGTGCAGGCCATGGCCAGGCACGGCCTGGCGCGTAATGCGCACTGGGCGCAGGTGGGCGCGCAGTGGAATGCGCAACTGGCGGAACTGGATGCCAACACGCTAAAGGCCGAGTGGCTGTCCGCCTGCTCGTCGTGGTGGCCCAAGTCTGTGTTCGCCAAAGGCGGCATCCGTAAACGCCTGGCGGCCTATCGCGCAGATGCGCAACGCCCGGACGATGCCGCGATCAGCGCGGTGCTGACCCCGTTGGCCTTGGTCAATATTGAAGACCGTGAATTGGCGGTTCTGAAGACTGACGCCCAACGGCTGCTGCAAGATTCCTATACGGGCCTGACGACGGATTGGGAACAAGTGCAGCGTCATGAGCAATGGGCGCAGCGTTTTGCTGATGCCGTCACGTTGATGGCGGGCGACCCAGCAACGGCGGCGGACCTGCGCACGCGCCTGCAACCGCTAGTGGGCGAGAACCGCGCCTTCTTGATGCCCGGCGCAGCACTGGGCAAGAGCCTGCTGGAAACTCGTAACGCCTGGCGTGTGCTGCAAGATAAGCAGGCTGAAGTGGACATGTTGGCCAAACCCACGCAGCCGCTTTCTGGAGGTTTGGACGTCAATGGCGCGCTGGAACGTATCCAGGGCGTCATCGCAGGGTGGCGCCACAACAAGCAGTTCCTGATGCCGTGGTGCGTCTGGCGTCAGGCCCGTGAACAGGCGATGCAGCTGCAATTGCAAGGTGTGGTCACGTCGCTGGAGCAAGGCAGCGTGCCGTTGGCGCAGATCGAGGCCCATTTTGAGTTCAGCTACCGCAATTGGTGGGTGAAGAAGATCATTGACCACTCGCCTGTGCTGCGCTCTTTTTCCAGCGCCGATCACGAACGTAAGATTCGTGAATTCCGCCAGGCCGATGACCGCTTCCAGCAACTGACGTCCGCCTATATTGCTGCGGTGCTGGCAGGCAAGGTGCCCGCTGGCAATGGCATCCTGGTCAGCCCCGATAGTGAACTGGGCCTGCTGCGCCGCGAATTGCAAAAGAAGACGCGTCACGTTCCGGTGCGCCAGTTAATGCAGCGGCTGCCGTCGCTGTTGCCCAAACTGAAACCGTGCCTGCTGATGTCGCCGCTGTCCGTGGCCCAGTACCTGGATGCGGGGCATACTCAGTTCGACGTGGTTGTCTTCGACGAAGCTTCGCAAATACCCGTGTGGGATTCCGTGGGCGCCATTGCCCGTGGCCAGCAACTGGTGGTGGTGGGCGACACCAAGCAACTGCCGCCAACCAGCTTCTTCAGCAAATCTACCGTCGAAGAAGATGGCGCGGGCGACGATGGCCAGGTTGAAGACCTGGAAAGCATTCTGGACGAGTGCCTGGGCGCCGACATGAACCGTCTGCGCTTGCAATGGCACTATCGCAGCAAACACGAAAGCCTGATCACCTTCAGCAACGTCACCTACTATGACTCGCAATTGATCACCTTCCCGTCGCCCGTGACGGACGATGTGGCTGTGCGGCTGGAGAAGGTCGCGGGTATATACGACCGCGGCGGCAGCCGAACCAACCGCCGTGAAGCCGAAGCCATTGTGCAGGGCATCGAGCAGCACTATCTGGATAAGAACCGCCGCCGTCAAACGCTGGGGGTCGTTACCTTCAACCAGCCCCAGCAGTCGTTGATTGAAACGCTGCTGGACGCGCGCCGCCGCGCCAACGCGGAATTGGACAAGGCGATATCTGCGCAGTCGCGCGAACCCTTGTTCATCAAGAACCTGGAAAACGTGCAGGGCGACGAGCGCGACGTGATCTATTTTTCGATCACCTTCGGCCCCGATGCGGCCGGCAAGATGACGATGAACTTCGGGCCGTTGAACGGCGAGGGCGGACACCGCCGCTTGAACGTCGCGATCTCCCGCGCGCGTGAAGGCGTCGTGATCTACAGCACCCTCATGCCGGAACAGATTGATCTGTCGCGCGTGCGCGCGGCAGGCGTGCGGGACTTGAAGCACTACCTGGAATTTGCGCTGAAAGGGCCGCGCGCCTTGGTCGAACAGTCGTTGCCCACCGGCCGCGAACCGGACAGCCCGTTCGAGACGCAGGTCATCAAGGTGCTGCGCGAGCGCGGTTGGGTCGTGCATCCGCAAGTGGGTTGCTCGGGTTATCGCCTGGATATGGGCGTGGTCGATCCGCGCGCGCCGGGCCGGTATTTGCTGGGGGTGGAGTGCGATGGCAGGGCGTATCACTCTGGCGCCACGGCGCGCGATCGAGACCGCTTGCGGCAGGTGGTGCTGGAAGGCTTGGGATGGAAGCTGCATCGTGTGTGGTCCACCGACTGGTGGATCAATCCGGAGCGGGAAGTCGAGAAGTTGCTGACGCGCTTGAATGCCGAACTGGAACGCGAGATCGAAGCCGAGCCAGAGGCCGATGCGACGGCGCAGGACGGGGATGCTTCGGACGTCAGCGGGGCCGTGGAGTTTTCGATCACGACCGAAGAGGGCGCTTGGGCATCCACCGGAACCACTGGCGGCTTGACGGCGTATCAGTTGGCGGACCTGAGCGGCGGTGACTCAGAGGCGTTCTACAGCCGCAGCAACAATGATCAGTTGGCTGAACAACTGCGCGTAGTGATAGAAACAGAGGGGCCGATTGCCGAAACGGTGCTCCATCGCAAAGTGGCACGGGCCTGGGGCCTGGAGCGGACGGGCGTCCGGATCGTGGAAAGATTGCGTACCTTGACCCCGGCAGACGTGGGGCAGACCGAGGAAGGCAATGCCACGTTTTATTGGCCCGCGAATGTGAGGCCCGAAGAATGGAGCGATTTCCGGCCTGCGGGCGACGATGACGCCACGCGGCGCCGGGTCGACGATGTCAGCGTGCGTGAACTGGCCAACGGCGTGCTGCACGTCATGGCCACGACGGGCAATGCACCCACGTCCGACGTCATCAAGTCCGTATGCCGGATGCTGGGAATGGCGCGGACTTTGGCGGATGCGGAAACCCGGGTCGGACTCGCGGTCTCTGAACTGACTGCCCGTGGTGTGCTGCGTGAAGAGATGGGAATGTTGCGGGTCGTGTAAGGCATTGCCCGTGCTGCGGGTTGCGCCGTGCGGGTGCAGGAATGAGGCGTGTTGAGTGTCAGTCTGTAATAACGAACTTCAGGCTGGCGGCAGGGTGGGCGCCTGGATAACGCCGGCGCATTCCGTATGAAACCGGCTGCTTGTCAGCCGGCGCCATGCCTTGGATTTTGGCGACGCTGCCGCAAGATTTTGAAACTGTATGGATGCCTGTTCGCTAAAATCGTCCACGCTACGGACGTAGAATGCCGCTTTTCATCAGCGCCATCCGGCTTACAGGAACGAACCATGAAAAAAATAATCCTCCTTGCGTCCGCTTGCGCCGCGCTGCTTCAGGCCTGCGCGCCCGTTTCCTCTCCTAGCGAAGGATCGTCCTCCATGCCGACCACCACCACCGCGCCTGCCAGCCAATTGACGCTGCCCGCCTACTACTGGCGCCTGACGTCCGCGGCCGATGCGTCGGGTAAGTCCATTCCGGCTTTGCAGACCGGTATCGAACATCAACTGCGCCTGACCTTCTCGAAAGACGCCTTGAACATTCGCGGCGGCTGCAATGCGCAGTTTGGCGGCTATAGCTTCAAGAACGGCGTGCTGCATGTGGAGAACCTGGCATCGACGATGAAGGCTTGCGACCAGAGTCTGATGCAGCTGGACGCCGAGATAGGCCAACGCCTCAAAGGCGATTTGCGCGCGACTTTATCCGGCGATACGGCCGAACCCGGCCTGGAGCTGATTGCCAAGGACGGCAGCGTTCTGAAGTTTGTTGGAGAACCGACGCCGGAAACCCTGTACGGCAGCACGGGCGAAATCATGTTCTTGGAAGTGGCGGCAAAAAAAGCAGAATGCAGCCACCCGATGATTCCCAACTACCAGTGCCTGATGGTGCGTGAACGCCGCTATAACGAGGCTGGCATTCAACAGCCTACGCAGGACAAGTGGCATCCGCTGTATCAGTCGATTGAGGGGTTTGAGCACAAGGATGGCGTGCGGACTGTACTGCGCGTGAAGCGGTACGACTGGAAGAACCCGCCCGCAGATGCGCCGTCCAAGGTGTATGTGCTGGATATGGTGGTGGAGCAGGACGCTGGGCGGAAGTAGGTAACGCGGGGGGCGTGCGACGCGGGGTACCTTCATAGAAGTACTTTTATGGCCACTAAAACAACATTTATGACAGGTTGCGTTGGTGGCGACATCGCCCTCCCATCTTTACCCCGGGGCGCGCACGACGTGATAGCCAACAGCTCTTCTCATCGTTGCGTGTGCGGCAGAGCATCAGAAATGCTTGGCTGACGGCCCGTTGTTTGTGTCGGGTTTCGTCCCGATACAATTACTACACACTGGAACCGCGTGCATGCCCTAGCATGCGGCTTTCCGCTACGGCAACCAGAACCACACCCATGTGCAGTACGTGGCACTGAATCACCATGACAAAAATTCTTTTGGTCGACGATCAGCCGATGTTGATCGAAATGTTGAGCGAGTTCCTGATTGGCGAGGGGTATGACGTCACGGCGCACACGGATGGACTCACCGCGTTGCAGCAGATGATTGCCTTGCGTCCGGACCTCGTGATCACGGACTTTTCCATGCCGGGCATGAATGGCGGAGCATTGCTCACCGCCATGCGCGACAACGCCTATCTGAATGAAACGCCTGTGCTCGTGTTGAGCGGCCGTCCGGAATACGAAATTGGCGAGGTCTGCGAAGGGTATGCGGCCTACATGCGTAAACCTGCCGAGCCGCTGGATGTGCTGGAAACCGTCCGCCGCTTGACGCCCGCTCCGGCGCGGCAGTTGCACCATCGGACCAAGTTGGATGGCCTTCTGAGCCCAATTGGAATCGGCTCGGCGTGCATTCCAGTCCCGGCGGTATAAAGCGGCTCTGAAACGATCGGGCGGGAGTTGACCGATTCTTTTAACGAAGAACGCTATGTCGTCGCTGCGATATTCGAGCGCCGCAAGCCCTTGCGTAACTGGTGCCCGAGGTCACCCAAGCCCACATCGCCGCAGCCAACTAGCGTCAGGTCTTACTCGCCAACGTTGCCGCATCCGGCATGAGTCCGAACTCACCTATGAACATGCTTGACGAGCTCGGCCCGCGAATCTGCCTGCTGGGGCCTTCCAACAGTGGTAATCCACGCTGGCAGAGGCTATAGCGCGCAAGCGTGGCATTCCGGCGATTCATCTTGATCAGCTGTTTCACGCGCCCAATACGGATTGGCGGCCCCGGCCTGAAGCGGAATTTGTTCGCTTGCATGATCTTGCGATACAGCAAGATCAATGGGTCATGGAGGGCAACTACACGCTCACGCTTGCTCAACGATTGGAGCGAGCAACCGGATTCATCCTGCTGGACTTGTCTACCGCTGCCAGCCTATTCCGCTACATTCGCCGCAGTTGGTTTGAACGCGACCGGCGCGGCGGGTTGGAAGGGGGTAGAGATTCTGTGAAATGGCGGATGATTCATCACATCGCTGTTGTGACTCCCGCCAATCGGCGGCGCTATGCAGAGATGTACGAAGACATACGCCTGCCCAAACTGAGATTGGCTACAACGGCGGAACTTGGGCGCTTTTATCGATCGGCGCAACTTAGTCGATAGACGGAACTGGTCGTATTTAGCGCCGCCCACAGAGACCAGCAGCCTTGTTTACCCAAGTCCCGCACGCTGCGTTTCAGTAAACTCCTCGATCAGTAGTCGCCGCCTGGATTTTCTTGCCTGGTTGGGCGTCAGTCCTCAGCTATCTTGCCTTTGCCTCCATGACCACCTGCCACGCCGATCTTGCCGATACGCTCCGTTCCCCGGTTACCAAGCCGGACGACCTGGACCCCTTGGAGCAATTCTTCCAACGGCCGGAAGTCAGCGCGTTTTACGCCCATGCCCAGGAGCCGGGCCAGGACAATCCCAGTCTCGTGTTTTGTGCCGAGTTGCTGCCTGCTCTGCATCCAAACCGCGCCAGCGCCTTGGCGTTGATGTGCGGCTCGCTGGTGGAAGACGACGCCGATCCCGCTATTCTTTTTCCCACGCTGCAAACGCTGTTGCGAGTTTGGTTGCACACGCTGCGCCCGTATTGCGCGCAAGAGGTTGAAGAAGACGACGAAGAAGTCGAAGAGGCCGACCGCCAGGTCTGGATCGATGCTCAGGGAAAAATGGCTGCGCTCCCACAAGATAAGCGTTGGGAAATCGAAGCCTTGCAAGAGGCCGTGGATGTTCTGGTGTTGCCCATGATGACGATGCTGATGCGTGATCAAGGCAATCACCAAGGCTTTGTTTCGGATCAGGAGCTAATGGCGCTGCTGCACCCCATGGCGACCAATAACGATAGCTTGCCGTTTGAGCAGCTGCATTATTTGTGGATGGCGGCGCAGGTCAGTTACGAGCACGAATTGGTGGTGGTGCTGCCCACATCCAAAACGGGTTTTGTGGCCGACGCGCATGCGATCAACAATACCTTCCACGCGTTCACGTTGTTGCAGATCATGATCGGCGAGCACGCGCAGGCGTTGGGCGTCAAGCGGGAGATTGCCCAGCGCGAGCCAGATATGGATGGCGACACTGCGGATTTTCAATGGTTGCAGATTGGCGCCTATGCCAATGGCGAACTGGTCAATGCGATGCTGTGGGCATGGGGGGAAGCTGCGCTTCGCCACAATATGTCCAAGCACGGCAAGCGGGTATTGATTGCGCTGGAGACGGACGAGGGCACGAAGCGCAATTGGTCGGGCTTTAACGGCATCATTCACGCGGCGCAGCAACCGGCCATGACGTTCAGGCGCTATCTGACGCCGGAAGAAGTGACGTCTTATCTGACGTGAGGCAAGCGCAATAAACATTGAATTGCCGGAATTCAAATTTCTACTATGCCCTTGGCCCGGGCTGGCGCGTAGCATGCCCACGAGAATTTTCCCTGCCGCTTGGTCCGGCATATTGACTCGGGGGCTTTACGACATCGCATTCCAATGATCTGACTGATCCGGCAGTAAGCCGGTCTCAACTGCCGGATCAGCCTATGACAAGCCCGCTTGCCGCGCCACGCGCAGCACGCATCGCGGCGCCGTGCAGCATGCACAGTTACTACATCTACTGCGACAGGAAAGGCCGGCTGTTGGCGGTTGCAGCGGGCTGGAATTGGCCTGCCTTTCTGTATGGCGGGTTCTGGGCGGTTCGTCAGCAGCATTGGAAGATTGCTGGCGCATATGCGCTCGGGCTGATGGTTTTCGTGCTGTCGGCCAACCAAAGCGCGCCGCTCGCGCACATGCTGCATGTTTGGCTGTGCTTGATGGGGGCCGTGGCCGCCGTTTTTTTAGGTTCGCACGGCAATGATCTGATTCGCGAACGGTACCGTCGCGCTGGCTACAGACTCGTTCGGCAAGTGGAGGCCCGCAGCGCAAGCGAAGCGGTGCTGGCGGGGCGCCGCAGCGTCAGTTGACGGGCGTCAGGCTTCAAACATCCTGTCCACGCTTTCTTGAATCTCAAAAACATCCGACACCACGTACAGTCCGATGCGCTCGCCCAGATGGCTGTTGCCGGGCGGTGTTTCCACGCAAGCCTTCACCAGCACGATCTGTCCGGCGGGATCGGGCATGAACTTCATGCCCGCGACCGACATCAGCTCGATATGTATGCTGCCGTCGTTGTAGCGGCGGCCCCGGGCGGCTTTACCCTGTAGCTCTTCGATCGCCGGGACGTGATCGAAAACCGCATCGTAGAACTCGATGATGGGGCTTTCATTGATCCCGGCGCAGCGATGCACGTACGCGGCGTAATAGCGGCCGTCCAACTGGTAGGAAACCACATCGCCCGCCCGGTAGAAGGTCAGGCTGTCGGGCAGGCCCGGCGCGCGTTTCAGGGCGGCGGGCGGCGTGCGTAAGAACGCCTTCTTGATGTCGTTGGTCTTGCGGTGAAAGTCGTCGCTGAGCGCGACGGCATCGTTGATTGCATCAATGGCCGTATCGGCGCTCGCCGTCAGGGCGCTGTCGGCGATACCGTATTTGTGCAGCAGGATCACGAGCGCTACGACGGTCTTTTGGCGGTATAGCTCAGAGACGGCATCGTCACCCGCTTGCAGCACGCAGTTCCAGCGCCGCAGCAATTGCGGCAACGCCGCTGCACCCGGATTGGCGGCAATGGCAGGATCGTGCCGGGCTCTTGCCATCGTGCGGGTCAGCAGCCGGGACAGGTCTTCGTCCAGCGTCTGCACCAAGGTGCCGGCGGCCAGTTTCTTCAGCGCCTGTGCATGGCTGATGGCGGTCATTTGGCGGCGTCCAGTTCGTCGCGCACCTGCATCAGTGCGAAGCCAAGCAGGTTCAGGCCGCGCCACAGATTAGGGTTGGCGATATGTTCGTCATCTTGCGCCATGCCGATGCCCCAAATGCGGTCCACCGGGCTGGCTTCGACGATGACGCGTTTGCCTGTCTGGGCCAGAAAATCGCGCAGTTCCGGGTTTTGGCCGAATTTGGCCTGATTGGCGCGTACAACGATGTTGTAGCGTTCAGCCAGCCAGACGTTTTCCTTGAATCCCAGCACCTGGCGGCCCAGCGCTTTGGCGGCGCCTGGGTTTGGCGCTTTGAACACCAGGGCGCGCGTGGTTTCGTCACCGAACAGCCGCGCCTTTTCGGCCATCATGTAGTGCTCTGCGCTGGGGTAGCGCTGGCTGTCGACTTCAAATGGCGCGCCATACCACTGGCTGAAGCACGAGGCTGTGACGCCGTGCTTGCTGGCCTGGTGGCCCCAGAAATATACGTATTTGAGCTTGGCGCCGGTGTTGTAGCGGCGGCGCAATTCATCTAGAAAGCGGGTGTCGGTCATTTGAGAATTATCGGTTTTCCAGTCCGGCTTCTGTGCGCTGTTCGCGGATCATATCCACGTTGTCGCGGATCTGCTGGATCAGCGATGCCAGACCTGCGCGCGTTTCTTCCAGCGCGTGGGCGTATTTGTCTTTGGGGGTGGTGGGGTTGGGATAGCGGGCATCCCAGTCCAGCGCGGCCTGCATGGCGTCGGCCCAGTCGTTCGGTTCACCGGCTGCCCACTCGTTGATGCTGGAGCCGACGGTGGCGTTCAGCGCATCCATGGCGGCTGGCTCGTCATCTTCCGGCAGGCCAGGGTTGGCGATCAGCAGGTAGCGAAATCGCAGCTGCCCGGCAAAGAACCATTTGACGGCTTCGTCCTTGCGGCCCTGTTCGAATAATTGCAGGGCGTGGACGTAGAGTTCACTGGGATGGGATTGGGCCAGGCGTTCTTCCACGTCTTGGGGAGAGTGGGTGTTGGTCATCGCTTCGCGCTCCAAATAGGCTAGCGCTGAAGGATAAAGGGGGAATGCCCGGGCGCGGTTTCAAAATACGAATATTTTGCTGAATTTCTTACGACGGACATCGGGGCGCAAGAAAGCGCCTGGGCTCATCTCTTTACGCCCCGAGTTACGCATGTCATGCACGCGGCAAGCGCGTCACCACTTGCCGGGGTTCTGCGATTGCATCTGCGGCGCGGCGGTGCCGGGCCTTACTGTGTCCACATACTTTTTATAGCTGTTGACGTATTCCGGGCTGTTGATATCCGGTGTGTTGTCGCTGTTCCAATTTTTTTCAACGCCGGATTGCTTCCAGGCGGCCAGATCGCGCATAACGTCATCGCGGCTTAGGACGACATTAGGTTCGGGCGCGGCGGTGGTTGGGGCGGCTCCCATTTGGGCGGCAGCGGTTCCAGACAGCAGCGCAAGGGCCGCCAGCGTGGCAGGGATGATGGCGCGGAGGGTCAGAATGGGCTTCATGAAGTACTCCTTGAGGATAAGCGTGACCGCAGCGTTATCCTGAGTCCGTGCTCCATGCGATGTGGCCGATTGGACAAGGACCGCTGCGGGACTGGGATGCCCCCTCTCTGATGGCTTCCGGCTTATCGTAGGGCCGCATGGGTGGGTGCGGCATACTCAAAATTGAGTACGCCGGTGGCGCCGCATGGGATGGCGCCAGTCGTACGCCAGGCGCCGTCCGGCTTATAGCAACGAAGCCAGCCGTACCAGTTCCGACTGGCGGTTACATTCCATTTTGCTCAACAACGATGCCACTTGTTTGCGCACGGTCAGTACGGAAGCCCGGCGCAAGGTCGCCACTTCTTCCACGCTGTGCCCTGCCGCCAGACCTGCAAGAACGGCGGCTTCGGCGTGCGTGATGGAAAACACCGATTCCAGTTTGATGACGTCGGGCATGGCGAAGGCACTCTTACGCCGCAGGCGAATCAGCAGCAAGGGGCCGCCGATCAGGCTCAACGTGTCGGGCGCGACGCTGATGTCGATCCAGCAGAATTCCCCCCAGCCAGATGCGGTGGCGACTGACCGCGTTTTTCCGTCCCGGATGGCGGCCGCGCAATGGGTGTCGAACAGCCGCTGCACCTTGCTATCAGCATGCCGCAATCGTCCGCCACGCACCGTCCAGCCGTCGGCATCGTCCAGATGCCCCACCGCGAGCGCAGACATTTTTTCAACCCTGCCATCTTTGTGCAGCAGCACGACGGCTTCGCCGACTTCCGAGAATGCGCTTTCGATGGATTTCCACCCGATGGCTAATGTTTTTTCGCGTTGCGCCAACTGGCTTTGCAGCGTGCGGAAGTATTGGGCGAAATCGCCGCTCTGCATGCGCTGGCTGGCGTTGAGATCGACACTGGCGCGCTGGAACCCGATCGATGCATGCATCACTGAGTTGGATTCAACGATCAGGCACAGAATCTGCGCCATGCGGTGTTTGACCATGAAGTCCGTGTAAAACTCCGTGCGCTGCAATTGCGCGGGGCTATACATGCGCGCGGTATCCAGCCAAGTGCCGGCCAAGGCCTGCCGCGAGTCCCGTTCCAGAATGTCGCAACGGTGATAGTGGCCCTGGTAGTCGGAAAAACACGCATCCGAAAAACCAATGGCAGACAGATTCAGCAGCTCGTTGCGGGCATCAAAGACGATCAGCGTGCCGCTGTCGGCGCCAACCAGATCCCGCGCAGTGCGCAAGATGTCTTGCCAGGGCGGTTCGGGATCGGTCAGGTGATGCACGGCGTCAATTGCGCGCCGCAAAACAATCTGATGCTCGGCCATGGTGTGCCTCCAGCGCTGGTTCAAACGTAATCGCTGCTACGTGTCTCAGGTGGTGGTCGCTTCGGCCTCTGGGAGCCAAAAGCGGTGCTCGGCTGCTGCAAATCAGAGCGGATGAGCGGGCGGTAGAGGGCGCATGGAGATCGGCCGCCGCGGGCTCAAGCGGAAATTATCCTCGCAAAATCGGGATGAAGGACAAAATCCTTACTGTCGGATGATGAGAGAAATGGTGCGCTAATTAGGGGCTGATACGGAAATACCGGGATAGTTAAATCGGTTTTGGCTGCGGCGCCAGAGCCAGGCAGGGGAGGCGACGGTGGGCCTATTGGCCGTTCAGACCCAGCAATCGCAGCAGCAGCGTCTTGCGCTCACCTTCCGCTTTGCGGGCCTCGATCGCCAGTTTCTTGTCCGGGCCGCAGAGGCGTTCGCGTACCAGCGGTACGTCATGCTCCTGCAGCGTGGCCATCGCTTGAATCAGCGCTTCCAGGGTGGCGCTGTCGTCCAGAGCGGGTTTCTTGGGCAGTCTGAAGTTGTCTGTGCAGCAGCACAGGCAGGCGACGATCGTGTCTACGGTTGCTGGCGTCAAGCCATGGTGTTCAATGAACAGGGCAGTGAACCGGTCTTGCGCGGATTGGTGTTCGTCGTCGACCAATTCCATGTAGTGCCGCACCAGCGGGAAATAGCGGGCATCGGCCAAGCCCAGCGCAAAGGTGGCGTAACTGCCAGTCAGGCAGTTCTTTTCGGCTTCGGCATCGGTGTACCACTCAAAGGGCTTGATGGCGGCACGAGCGTAAGCTTCCAACGCGTCGAGCGCAGCCGGGTGCTGTGCGGCGTTGGCAAAGAACCGATGCGTGTCGGACTTGGCCAGGCCCTTTACGGACAGGTAGTGTTTGACCTTGCTCTTGACTCGAAACTGGTAGCCGGGCGGAAAACCTTCTTGCAGCAATCGCGTGACGAAGTTCAAGGCCTGGATATAGGCCGTGGCAGTTTCTTGACGGATGTGTAGCGTGATCGTGGACAGGACATCGTTGGCGGCGCAGTCCACTTCGGTGTTGGACAGGCGCGTATGTTCAACCGGGTGCGCGCCGCTGCCTTCGGTCAGCATGCCGGCGGCGCGTTCACTGCCCAGTTCTTTTGCCAGCTCCAGGAAGCCCAGGCCTGTAGGACGCGCGTAACCTGGCTCGTGCCGCAGGATCAGTGTGGCGGTATAGAGCAGCAGGCCGATATCGCTGTCGTCCGGCGCCAGGGCGGCGCCGGGCTTTGGCTCATAGGTGTTCTTGCGGAAGGCGTTGCGGTCAATATTGAAATAACGCGGCAGGTAGTGCTGCTCGCTCCAGACGCGCAGCGCGTAAATGATGGCGCCGCGCTGCTCGGCCAGAGACGGCTGGCCAGCATTCAGTTCCAGCACGCGTTGGAAAATATGGATCAGCCACGCGGCGTCCGGTTCGGGAAAAAGTTGCGGGTCCAACAGGTGGCGGCACAGAAAGGTAATGTCCAGGCGCGCGGTGGGAGCGCTGCCTTGCAGCAACGTCTGATCCACATACGTTTGCACACGCTGGCGTAGCGATTGCTGTTTGGCGTCGTCAGTGTGATCGAGCAGCGTCAGCCTCAGCCTTCCGCCGGTAGTGGGAAACTGCGCGCGAAAGCGGAAGCGGTAGTCGAGTTGCGGCTTGCCCGCCAGCCGGGCTACACGTTCACGCACGGCCTCGGCCAGTACGGGCACAAACTCTTCCTGCACCTGTTCGGGGCTGACCGGCCCATTGCGGCCTTGGGAGCGCAGCCCATCCTGGCTATTCGGGTGCCAGTCTGGCATCACGTCAAATACGATGCGAGACGGGTCGTATTCCAGCAGAACCTCTTTGTAGATGCCCGCTTGCAGCGTCGTCCGGCGCACCGTGCCGTCCGCGTCCTGGCGGTTTTCCAGCTGTTCGAACCAACCGTGTATGGCGGCCAGTGTTTCGTCGCGCATCTGCTGGGCCGTCTTGTGATGCAGGCCGATCGCGCCGGAAGTATCAGAGGTCATGGTGCTTTAGAGCGCTGCGGCTGCCAGCCGCTGAGCGCTTGTGGGTAAGAGTGGGCCGTATGCTACCCGAAGCGAAACACGCAGCCTCGGGCCAGAACCACTTCAGTGCGGGACACTGGCCGGGCTGGACAGAGGAACGGCGGGAAGCACGGCCGCACGCCATAAATCCAGGAAGTGACGTTTCTTCAACGGGTCCAGATACACCAACAGGCCCACGCCCAGACTCATCGGACGTATGCCTGCGGCGGGTACATCGGACGCGCCGACAGGCCGCATGCCCGACTGTTTGGCCAACATGTCCTGGCCTCTTGGGGACAGCAGGTAATCCAGCAGCAGCGCGCCCAGATCCCCGCGCGGCGCCTGTTTCGGAATGATCGCCGAGCGCGACAGCATCAGCGTGTAGTCCTGCGGATAAATGATGGCTAGCGGCGCACCCTGGTCGATGCGGTGCTGGGTATAAGACTCCAGCAGGTTGTAGGCCAGCGTGACGTCGCCGCGTTGCAGCTTGTCCAGCGCGTCTTCGGTTGACGCATGCACGGTGACGCCGTTGCGGCCGAATGCGGCCAGAAGGGCGCCTGCCATGCTGTCCAACCGCGTGTCTTGCGTGGCGGCCAAGTATCCGATGCCGCTGCCCTGCACGTCATAGGTCGATATCTTGCCGGCCAGAGGCTGGTCGGGCGCTTGCAGCAAAGACAGCAGTTCACGGCGGGTGTGAGGCACGCGGGCGGGGTCAAGCTTTTGCGTGTTGTAGACCATGACGATCGGGTCGGTGCCGATGCTGAAGACCTCATCCCGCCAGTTGGCCCAGGCGGGCAGCGCCCGCGTTTCGGCCGAGATATGGACTTGCGCGTGGCCATCATTGACCAGCTTCATTTGCAGATCCATGGCACTGCTGATGATCAGGTCCGGGCCGGATTTCGCCGCTGGCTCCGTTCGTGCGCGGGTTATGGTTTCGCTATAGAGCTCCTGCGTGGTCAGCTCGGTGTACTCCAGGCGTATCGCGGGATTCAGTTTGCTGAAGTCCTCCAGCACGCCTTTAAACACCTGCACGCTGTTTGACGCATGCAAGACCAGCACGTTCCTGGCGTCCGCTGGACCCAGCGTGAGTCCGCTGCTACTGACTTCCTGAGCGTGGCCGGTCGTGGCCAGCAGCAACGCGGCCGTTGCGGCAAACCATCGCAGGGTAGACAGGGCGTTACGCATCATGGCGGTGGGCAGGTAAGGTGACGACGGCATCCAGGCCGCCGCCAACGCGATTGCTCAGGCTGAGCCTGCCTTGATGGATATCGACGACGCGCTTGATGATGGACATGCCCAGGCCAGCGCCGGGCGCGCGCGGGTTGGGGCCGCGCACAAAGCGTTCGAAGGCGGCTTGGGCCAGCGCCGGGGGAATGCCTGGCCCGTGGTCGGATACCGTGATGCGCCAGTCGCCGTCGTGGCGGTCCAACCGGATGCTGATGTGGCCGTCATCCGACGCGCCGTGGCGCAGGGCATTGTCGATCAGGTTCTTGAAGGCTTCACGCAGCATCAGGCTGTCGCCGATGACTTCTGGAGGATCTTTCGCAGCCGTGGCAGGCAGGTGCAGCCGCACGTCGGGCTGGGGATCGGCTTGAGGCACCGTGTCGTAGACCGCCTGGCTCAGTAGTTCGGCCAGATTTACGGCTTGGAAATGCTTGAGGTTGCTGCGGTGAATGACACTGGCGTCGCTTAACAGCTGATTGACCAGGCGCGACAATTTCTCGGCGTTGCGCAGTACGGCCAGCAGACTGCGGCGCTGTTCTGCGGGATCTTCTTCGTCCAGCGCCACTTCCATTTGCGCGTGCAGCGCGGCGAGCGGGGTACGCAGCTGGTGCGCGGCTTCGGCGATGAACAGACGCAAGGTGTCCAGGTTGTCCGACAGACGCCCCATGAAACCGTCCAGCGAATGCACCAGCGTGTCCAGCTCTTCTGGCACGGGGGCGTTGATGGGGTGCAGATCGGATGCGCTGCGCGCCGCCAGTTCACGTTCAATGCGCTGAATAGGCGATAGCGAACGGCGCAGGCCCCAGTACGCCAGCGCCAGCGCGGCGGCGGTAAACGCCATCAGCGTCAAGGTGCCGCGCCAGAGGATATCGGCGGACAGGGCGTTGCGCGCTTCGCGGGTCTGCGCCACTTGAATGGTCGCGGTCTGGGTGTTCTGCGGGCCGGCAATCTTGCGTTCCATCCAGGCCACGCGCACGGGTTGGCCCAGGTACGCGGCGTCGTACAACTGCGGGCTTGCGGCTGCGCCGCGTTCAGGCGGGGCAGGCAGATCCGCGTAGCCCGAGATCAGGCTGGCGTCGCCTGTCGCTACGCGGTAGAAGACGCGGTCTCGCGGCGCCTGTTCCAAAAGCGCCAGCGCGGCATATGGCATATCCATCTGCCATTCGTTCTGAACCAGTTGCAGGCTGTCAGCCATGGACAGCACGGATGCGCGCAGCAGCTGGTCGTAGGTGGTGTCGGCAGTTTGTTGGGCGTAGCCGCGCACCAGCAGATACAGCGCGCCCAAACCAATCACAAACAACGCCAGCAGCATGGCCAGCAGGCGGCGGCGTATTGAGATGCGGCGCGGCTGGTGGAGCCGCAGGGTGCCGCTATTCGCGTTCGGAGCCGGAAGCCGGGTCATCGGTAGAGGTCAGCAGGTAGCCGGTGCCGCGTTGCGTTTCGATGCGCAGTGGCGACCCTTCCAGCTTGCGGCGAAGCCGGGCGATGTAGACCTCGATCGCGTTGGGGGCGGCGTCGTCATCGAAGGCGAACAGCTTGTTGGCGATTTCAGATTTGCTGACGGCGCGGTTCATGCCGGCCAGCAGGATTTCCAGCAGGCTGTATTCGCGTTTGGGCAGGTCGATGCGCTGGCCGGCCAGGGTGACCTGCCGGGCGGCGCTGTCGATGATCAGTTCGCCAAAGCGCTGGACGCCTGCCGACTGGGCAGTGGGCCGGCGCAGCAGGGCGCGGCAGCGGGCTTCCAGTTCGCGGAAATCAAAGGGTTTGGCCAGATAGTCGTCAGCGCCCGTATCCAGGGCATGGACACGGTCTTCGATGTCGATGCGGGCGGTCAGCGCCAGTACGGGGGTCTTGCTTCCCCGGTCGCGCAGGCGGTGCAGGATGTCAAAGCCAGACATCCGGGGCAGGCCGATGTCCAGGATGACCAGGTCGAAGGTTTCGTACTGCAGCACGCCGTCGGCGCTCAGGCCGTCGGATTGCAGGTCAACCGCATGGCCGAGACGGCGCAGCCGGCGCACGAGTGCGTCGCCCAGGTCTTCATCGTCTTCGATCACCAATATGCGCATCCGGCAATTGTAGTGCGCGGCCAGATGGCTCTGCCTTTCACAAAAACGACAGGTTCCAGACAGCTTTTGTTCCTAGTCTTCGGTTCCTGCTTCCCCCGCCGGCGGCAGGTTCACACCCATAACAACGACTTGTCGGAGATAACCCCTCATGCTTTTGACCTTGCTTGGCTTCGGCATGGTGATCACGTTCATGACGCTGATCATGACCAAGCGCCTGTCGCCACTCGTTGCGCTCATCCTTGTCCCCATTATTTTTGCCTTGTTGGGCGGCTTCGGCTCTGGCATCGACAAGATGATGCTGGACGGCATTCGCAAGATTGCCCCCACGGGCGTGATGCTGATGTTCGCCATCCTGTATTTCGGGGTAATGATCGACGCGGGCCTGTTTGACCCGGTCGTGGGCCGCATCCTGCGCGCCGTGAAGGGTGATCCGCTGAAAATCGTGGTGGGCACCACCGTGCTCGCGCTGGTTATTTCGCTGGACGGCGACGGTTCGACCACCTACATGATCGTAGTGGCGTCGATGCTGCCGCTATACCGCCGCCTGAAGATGAATGCGTTGTCGATGACTTGCCTGGCGATGCTGGCCAGCGGCGTCATGAACCTGACCCCCTGGGGTGGACCGACGGCGCGCGCAGCCAGCGCTCTGCACGTGGATGCGGGCGATATCTTCGTGCCGCTGGTCCCGGTAATGGGCGTGGCAATTGTGTCGATTCTGGTGCTGGCGTTCTTTTTGGGCCTGCGTGAACGCCGCCGTCTGGGCGTGCTGTCGCTGCCGGATGGCGCGTCGCTGCATGCCGGCTATGACGAAGACGGCCCCAAGAACCTGCCCGAAATCGAGGTCGATCACGACCTGCGCCGCCCCAAGCTGTTGTGGGTGAATGCGGGCCTGACCTTGGCGCTGATGGTCAGCCTGGTGCTGGGCGTGTTGCCGCTGCCCGTGTTGTTCATGATTGCGTTCGCTATTGCGCTGATCATCAACTATCCCAATCTGGCCGAACAGCGCCGCCGCGTGGCGCAGCATGCGGGCAATGTGCTGTCGGTGGTGTCGCTGATTTTTGCGGCGGGCATCTTCACCGGCATCTTGTCCGGCACAGGCATGGTCGAAGCGATGTCGCGCAGCCTGCTGGCCGTGATTCCAGACGCAATGGGCCCGTATCTGGCCGGCATTACGGCGTTGGTCAGCCTGCCGTTCACGTTCTTCATGTCGAACGACGCCTTCTACTTTGGCGTGCTGCCCATTCTGAGCGAAGCCGCTGCGGGGTATGGCATTTCCCCCGTTGAGATGGCGCGCGCGTCGTTGATTGGCCAGCCCGTGCACTTGCTTAGCCCCTTGGTTCCGTCGACGTATCTGCTGGTGGGTCTGGCAGGCGTGGAATTCGGGGATCACCAGCGCTATGCGCTGAAGTGGGCCACGATGGTCTGCATGGTGATGCTGGCGGCTGCCTTGGCGTTTGGCCTGTTCCCGCTGGTTGGGGCGGTCACCTGATTCGCGGCGCACACCGCACTATAGATAAAGGAATGTTCATGGCTTTGCGCATTGCTTACGTTACCAGCGGAATGGGCCATACGGGCACCGCGATTTGCCAGGCCCTGCACCATACCGGGCATCGCGTGGTGGCAGGATGCGGACCGCGCTCGTCGCGCCGTGATGCCTGGTTAAAAGAACAAAAGTCTTTGGGTTATGACTTTGTGGCGTCAGAAGGCGACGCGACGGATTGGGTATCCACCGAAGCGGCTTTCGCCAAGGTCCGCCGTGAAGTCGGCGAGATCGATGTACTGGTCAATAATGCCGGTTCCATGCTGGACATGCGCTTTCGCCAGATGGCTTATGCCGATTGGTCGGCGGTATTGCGCAGTAATCTGGATACGCTATTCAACAGCACCAAGCAGGTGGTGGACAGCATGGCCGACCGGGGCTGGGGCCGCATTATCAACATTGGCTCGGTGGCCGCCGAGAAAGGCCAGATCGGCCAGATCAACTACGCCACGGCCAAGGGCGCAGTAATCGGTTTTACCCGGTCGCTGGCGCAGGAAGTGGCGGCGCGCGGCGTGACAGTGAATCTGGTGTCGCCGGGCTTTATTGCTGACGACACGGTCAAGGCGTTTCCGCCCGCGCTGCTGGATCGCATTATTGAGAGCGTGCCGGTGGGCAGGCTGGGTACAGCCAAAGATCTGGCGGGGCTATGCGCCTGGCTGGCGTCGGACGACGCGGCCTTTGTGACGGGTGCCAACTACGCCATCAACGGCGGCGTCTACATGAGCTGATGCTTTTGCGTCTTGGGGCGGCGCTGATGCCTGCCCCATGACGCATCACGCGCAGTCAGTGCGCGCGGCTTTTCAAAAAGTCGGGAATGGACGTGGCGGTGCGCTTGCTGTCCGCCAGCCACTCCACGCGCCATTCCGTGATCCGTTCGGCGATCACGTGTTCAAACTGGCCGGGCACGGCCTCGTTGATGGATTCAAACTGCCGGACCAGCACCAGCGGCTTTTCGGCGCCAAGTGTTTCATCCGAACATTCCGCGGCTTCTTCAAATGTGGCGAATGCGTAGTAATAATCGTCGCCTTCGTGCAAGTCTTCGCCACCAGCATGGGGATGGACCCACACACGGTATTCCAGCACATCATCGTAAAAATAGCCGCCGCCTGATTTGGTCAGAGCAGGATATTCCCCGACTTGTTCGGGGTCGATGGCGATGGGGTGGGCGGACGTATGTTCAGTGGTCATGAGAATGGTTGCGGGATACTGATGGGGCTGGATTGTAATTCGGCATACGGGGTCCGACGCGGATGCAAATCAGACATCAATTTGATCAAACTGTACGCCCAGCGCGGCAGCGATTCGTTCGCGGGTGTTTTTCTTGGGTTTCGCGCCCGGAGCCTCCATCGCGGCATAGCTAGGCTGGCGTATGCCCAAGCGCGAGGCCATCTCAATTTGAGTCAGGCCCAGGTACTCTCGCCAGGCGCGGATGATGCCCCAGTCATTTTGGGACATCAACGCCACCACTTCATGGGGAATGGTGCCGTCCAAGGGGATGCGGGAAGGGGACGGGGAAGGAGGCTTCCCGCCAGCCAGCGCAAGGTATTCCGCGTACGGAAGTACGACGAAGGCGGGCTTGCCATGGCTTTCGATGATGGTCGGATGCAGACTTATGTTTGTTCTGCGCTTAAGTTCGATAGGTGCTGTCATCGCGCTTTTTCACCTCTTGGATTTCGATGATGCGGATCACAGAGTGGACATCGAAAATAATCCGGTACTGGCCGACTCGTAGCCGATAGCCAAACTCGTGGTTCACCAAAGCCCTGATGTTGGGCGTATGGGGAAACGACTTCAACTTTGCGACCTCGGCTGTAATGCGATTCCGGTCTGTTTTAGGAATCTTGAGCCATTGTCTGACCGCCCTTTTGGCCCAGTTGATCGAAAACATGCGTGGCGGCATCCGTATTTTTATAGCCTAAGCTATATAGCTTTACAAGCCCGCCATCGCTTACTGCCTCTATTCTGGGTTCAACGGGACGGGGGCTCCCGTCGTGTTCTAGCCCCCGAGCGACCACCGTATCAAGCATTCCGCTTGTTTATAGGACGCTTCCCGTTATCTAGCGAAACACAGACCATGCCAACGTCACAGAAAAAAGGCCAAGAACAATTGACGCGCCGCGCTGCATCTTTGCGGGGTCGAGCCATTTGAGCCGGTCGCCGCCCAGGGTCGCGCCGAACAAGACCCACATCAGGCCGATGGGAACCAACAGCAGCGCGAAGATCGCCATGGACAGGAGATATTGGGCAAGGTCCTGGAAAGCGGCAGTTGGGAAGATGGCGCTGGCGAACAGGATGCCTTTGGGATTCAGCAGCGTCGCGACAAACAGCGTACGCATGCCGATCAACTGCTGGGCGGCCGACGGCACGGCATTGGCTGCGTGCCACATGCGCCAGGCGAGATAGGCAATGTATAGACTGCTGGCAACACGCACCACGGTGGGCAGCCAGGGCAGAACCTGTGCCGCTTGACCCAGGAAGCGGCCCCAGATCGAGATCGACAGCACGTAGCCCGCCAGTTCCGCGCCAGTCAGGCGCGCTGATGGTTTGAATCCCTGCCGCAAACCGGCGGCCGCCAATAAGGTATTGGTGGGGCCGGGCATGGCCAGAACAACAGTGATACCGATGATGAATAAGCCAGTGGCCGAAGCGGAAAGCATGCGCTGACAGTACAAGGCGGAGAGGGCCGTCTTGTATCACACGGTCTATGAAGCGGCAATGTTAGCTGTCAAATGTTGCGCGACGTACTGCGTTCCGCCTGGACCACTATGTGCATTGCCAGAGTTGTCCGCTGACCCGGCAATCCGCGCACCAGAACGTGTAGTTGCAGCCGCCGCTGCCCCATAGCCATTCAGCGCCGCCATCTTGTGGCAGGTTCGAGTCCAGTTGCATGGTAAAGACCATGTCTTCCTGGCAATCGGGGCAGGCCGGATAGTCGGCAGATTGCACCCAGCTCGGCGGGCCACCCACGCGGCTCAGGTTTTGGCGGCCATTTGATTCGCCCCAGTCTTGCCAGGTCCAGCGTGCGGGCGCGGTGAACAACTGCACGTCGGCTTCCAGCAGCGCTTCTGCGGCATAGTCGGGCGTCAATGCGTCGCTACGCTGCTGACCCGGGTGCGCCGTGGGCATGCCTGTGGCGTCGTGGCGGTAGAACATCGGACCATCGCTTTCCCACCCTTGGCACGACAGGCAGGTTGCAAACTCCAGCGCGGTTTCGCTGGCGATACCTGCCAATGCGGGCTGGGCCAAGGACAGCAAGCGGTGTAGCGGCTGATGGCACAAGCCGCAGGTACTGGTGATGCTGCCGCCCATGTGAGCTAGCGCGAGAGGGGGCGCGTCGGACTGCCAGGTAGGATGCGCTTGGTGCACGGCGCGCCGCCAGGATGGTTGGTCCGCTTGCATGGTTATACGCTGCTCGGCGCTAAACCTGATATGCAGCGGCTGAGCGCCATGCAGCATGCGCAATCCGTCCGCGTGTGCACAATAGCCGGCCAGTTGCAACCAGGATGCGGCTTGCGCATCAGCCGGGTCCGGGAACAAGCGGGACAGGGCGCGCTGCACGGCGTCAGGCCGCCGCGACCGCAGCAACGCGATGGCGCGCTTACGGCCCAGTGTGCCAGCGCCGGTGTCGTGCTCCAGCCGCGTGAGCCAATCGTTCACCGTGCGGGCATCCAGTGCGCGCCAGGCCAGATCGTCCTGATAGGCTGGGCCTGAATCGCCCGTATGCAGAATGCTCAGCAGTTGTTCCCAATCCGAAGCGTATACCAGTGGATATTGCAGGCAGGCGGAATCGAGGATTGACGACAGCAGGTCCGAACTTGCGCCTTGCTGAACCCGTTCCCAGGCTGCGCCGACCGTTGCGATGTAGGTGTCGTCATCCATCAGGTCCAGCGCGGCGTCGATGAATGTTGTGTGTTTCAGCGGCCGGCCGAGCGCTAGTATGACTAGCTCACCCAATGCCTTGGGGTTTTCACGGCGAAGTTGCAGCATCTGCGCCATGGGGTCGTTGTTCTTCCACCCAAGGCGTTCGTACGTGTCCAGAATCCCGGCGGCGTTTTGCATGAGCAAGCCCTGAAGATATGCAGCCGAGAGCATATCCGATACGAACTTACGCGCTAGCGGCCTGACAACTTCATCGACACATCCGTGTGTGTCCCGCGGTCAAGGTCCGCACCCAGGGGTTCTGTCCATTCAGGCAGGTTGGCCAGCTCTTTGCTGACCTCGCCCGCTTCAATGCGGCGCGCGATGTCATCAAGCAGCAGTGTGCGTGTGGCAAAGCCTTTGCCTTGCAAATCGCGGGCAAAAAGCCGGTAGGTCAGGTTGGGTTCAACGCCTTTCATCACGCCCAGGTCCAGGATTCGACCTTGTTCGTTGCGCAGCAACAGGTGGCCGGGCCGTGCATAGATGCGATAAATGCGCCATGGCGACGAGATCGCGGCATGTTCACGCCGAGTCTCGCGTTTGGGTTCTCCGCCGCTGGGGGGCAGGGATGCCGATGGAAGGAGTTTGACGCAGGCGTTGGCGAATCGGGCGATAGACCTTCTGATCGCGCTCACGCAGCGTCTGCAATCAGCGCGTGCGCTTTTATCGAGATGTGTGCGCCAGCGCGGTCTTGCGCCATTGGCTTGCGGTGTTTGTCCATTGCCATACTCCTGTATGGCGATACGGCGAGGCGACGCACGTTCAAGCACCATCACTTGAGGATACGCGCTTTATGTTGCTGCTTTACTCAAAAGCAGTGATGGTTACTCAATATATCGTGCGCGACCTATCGAGCATGGCCCTAAATGGCCGCTTTTGTCGTTAACCAGCAGGGAATCTGCAAGAAAATCCCCGTTACGTGGTAATTGGAAACGCCAATTGACTTTAAGCGACCCTGCGCCCATAGTGGGTTAGAAGCTTTTCGAGCATCGTGATTTTCGTCCGGTCTTGCACCCTCTGGGGCGCTTAATTGTTCGCAGTCCTTTCCTTGACAGGCTCATCTTCGCGGGCGGTGCTCGCATTAAAAGGAATGAGATTATGGAAACCGGAATTGTTAAGTGGTTCAACGATGCAAAGGGTTTTGGTTTCATCATGCCCGAGAACGGCGGCAAGGATTTGTTTGCCCACTTCTCTGAAATCATGAGCGATGGCCACAAGGTCTTGCTTGAAAACCAACGCGTCAGTTACGTGACTGCGCAGGGCGCCAAAGGCCCGCACGCCACGCAAATCCGCACTTTGTGAATAAAGGCCCTAGGGCCTTTTGATCAAATTTGGGGGGTTCATGTTTCACAACAATATGGTCTACAAGGGCTATCGGCTTACCGCAAGTGTTTCCCGCATTTCAGTCGGGGGCAGCGGCCGGCCCGCCTTCACCGCAACCGTGGCAGTAGAGCTTGCGGCAGATTTAGACAAACTTAACGAACATCACGCTGTGCCTTTATTTGCATCCGGCGGATTTGTGTCCAGTCCGGGAATGGCGGTAGATGCCGCTATCAATCATGGTCGCCTTGTGGTTGATGCACATGCCAGGCCTGCTTGATTCTTCGCAGCCTGACGCTGCACTTCTGCCAGACCGGGCCGCCCTATGTGGGCGGCCTTTTTATTTCAGCGGCGAAGCTAACCGCGTTGGATTACACCGGCCCGCGTAGGGGCGGTTGACGTTGATAACGCACGGTGAAGCAAATCAGTGTTCACTCGGGCTGGGTTTCTGCGGCGCCGGGCTTGTTTCCTGCCGTCTGAGCTTGCTTGCGCGCGGCGTCTTCCTTTTGCTGCTGCGTTTGTTCGCCCTGCTGTTCTTGCTGCTGATTGGAAGCCTGATTCTGATCGGCTTGATTGGACGATGCGCCGAAGCGGGTGGGGAAAGCCATGATGAGCACCTCTTGGGTTATTGCAGCGATAAGCCGCTACCCCACGGTAGCCTCCGGATATGGGTTTCCCTAAGCCTCAATTGCAACAAACAATAGTCTGTCAGCAGGCCTACACTGACTGAATCAAAACGCCCGGGAGATTCGCATGACGAACTCAAACAGTGGGGCAGGCAACGAGCGCGTGGACAGCGAAGGCGATGTGAAAATTGCAGCGTTGGCCACGTCTTTCGCGATTGAGCAATTCGACGCTTCCGAGCAGCGAATATTGGCTTATCTTGGCTCGTCTGTATTAAGCCGTTGGAATGAAATTCCACTGGATACGCGGCAACGTATCTTGAATGGCGATGCTGTGCAGGGCATATTTGATGAATCGATGGTCAAGGCGCGCATTGCTCAGTTGCTTGCCAGCGATGGCAACGAACCGCGCAAAGACAAACGTCCTATTCCTATGCGTCCGGGCATTACCCGAGTGGGGCGCGATGATGAAGATTTTGTTGATCGCGCTAAAACCGCGTACAAGCAGGATGGCGGCGCGGGCGAACCCGCGCACTACAGCCATATCAACGAATTCGAGGGCAAGCGCGTTGTCGTGCTGAGAAACAAGCGCGGGGTGTTGGCGGTTTACGAGGATGTGGAAGGTTTGGTGACGCGGCTGGCGCGTTGGCCGATATCTTGGGTATGACCTTCTGGGTATGACCTTGGGGGTGAAAGCCTGCCGGCGTTGCGCGCCGGCAGGCTTTTTCTACAGGCCGAAAGCTTGTTTTTCCTCGCTGCTCAGTTTGGCCAGTTGCGCAGGCGTTAACGCACCATCGCCCACGACTTGCACCATGTTGTTAGGCCGGTAGGCCGCCCCATTGTTTGCTTGACCGTCCTTGCCTTGCGGGCTTGGCGTTCCCGATACGGGTTCTGCGCCAAATCCCAGGATCTGCACATTGATGATGGATGGCTGATTTTGGCGGGCTTGGTTTTGCGCGCGCTGTGCCGAATCCTGGGCGGCATTCACGGCAGAGCTTGCTGCGGCGCTGGCGGAGGTCAGCGCGCCAGTGTTGACGCTGGCCGCCACCGGGACACCGATGCTATCGCCTTCAGACTTGATGTTGGCCGCGTTCAATACGGTCTGTGCGCCTATGTACACATTGCCTGATACGCGGATGCCGGCCTCACCTGCATCAATCGTGCCCAGAGGCGCGTACAGATCGACGTCGCCAGCGGGCACTTCGGCCAACGGCGCCAAGGTGGCGATGCCGGCCCCGCTGGACGGCGCGGCGGGCGACAAGGTGATGTTGCCTACGCTGTCATAGACCCGGCGCGGCGGGGTGTAGACCACCGTAGTTTTGGAACCGCGGCCTGCGTTGATATCGCCTTGCGCCGACCACGCCAGGATGTCGCCGCCAAATGTCGTCATGACGCGGCTCTGACCCAGCAGGATGCTGTCCTGCGCATACAACTGGATGTTGCCTTGGCCTTGGGTCAGCACGCCCGCCGAACCCGGAGGCGCGGCGCCTTCGACGCCATAGACTTGCGCGCCGCCCGGCGTCAGCACCTGGACGTCGCCGCCGCTTCGGGTTTGCAGGCCTGCGCCGCCATACATCGTGACGCTGCCCTTGTAGGTCTGTGCCTGGCCTTCAATATTATTGATGGGAAACAGCGCCGCAATGGCTTGCCGGCCGCGCAGATAGCTGCCGTCCCGGGGGCTGGTCTTGTCGTTGTATTCCCGGCCGCCCGCGCGCAGTTCGGCGAAGTAGATCTGGCGCGCAAAGACGCGTTGCTGCTCAGGCGCCAGGGCGTTGAAGAAGGCGCGTGCATCGTCGGTGTTGCCGGCAAAGGCATACCGTTGTGTCAGCCACAGCAGCAGTTCAGTTTCATAGGTCTTGAACGGCTTGCCCTGGTCGGTCAGCGGCAGGCTGGGGTCCGCGAGGTTCCCGGCATCCAGATAGCGGCGCAGGAAACCTGCATAGTCGGCGCCTGCCGCGCCCAGGCCCGCCTGCAGCACAATGCTGGCGCCAGGGCGTGTGTCGCCCGGCACGACAGGGCCCAGGCTGACCACGGCAGCCTTGTCTTCCATCAGGATATTGCGGCCCGCGCTGACTTCCAGCGTGCCAGGGCCTGCCACGGTGAAGTTGCTATACAGAATGTCGCGGCCAGCTTGCACGACGGACACATCGGTCGCATCGCCATGGACGAAGTAGTTATTGCTGTAGTCGTGCGGATAGGGGCCGGAGAGACCGTTTTTGATGCCCAGCGGGCTCCCACTGCCGACGATGTCGCGGCCGGCCATCATGCGCACCGGGCCGCCGGCCACATACCAGTTCGTGCCGGTGGGGGTTCCACCATTGCTGGTGGGTTGTATCAACCGGCCGCTGCTGACGCCGACCAGATCGCCGTCTCTGGCGTAGATGCGAGAGGGCGCAACGACGCCGGACGTGCTTGCCGACATGGATTCAAACGTGAATAAAGCGAGGCTTTGATACGTACCATCGGGCGACAGCGTGTTCGGGCCCCAGATGATGGCGTTGCTGGTGGGCGCTTGCACCATTCCGACAAACGCTGGCCGGAAGATCGACGCCAAAGCGCTTGTGCTGGCGCTGGTGCGTCCGAACGTGGAGTCGCTGCCGAAGATGGAATCTCCTGCCAGCAGGTCCAGCCGGGCCAGTGCGCCGGGCGCCAGCGCGACATCCCTGATGTACTGAATGCTGCCGTGGGCAGCGACCGCTGAGAATTGCGAGGGGTAAATGTTGACCCCGTCGCTGTCGATGGATGCGGCGCCGGCAGGCGACAGATTTCCGCCTGCGCTGAACAGATCGATGGCGGTATGCGGCGTCCACAGCGAGAACCAGCTGCTTGATCCGTGCACGCCCAATGTGCCGTCTGCCTGCGTATAAGGCATGGCTGCCGGCAAGAACACGCGGCCTGGATCTCTGGCGTTCAGCGCGACCAGATCGCCCAGACTTTGCAGCTGGAAAGCGCTGTCGCCCGGCGTCAGCGTGAGGCCTCCGGTGGCGTCGAAGCTGGACGGCTGGAACCGGTCCAGCGCACGGGTGTCGCGCGCGGCCAGAACGTTGTACAGAGGGTCCAGCCGGCCAACCGATGCGGCTTGCAGCAGGGTCTGGCCGCGCAAGTTGGTAATGGCGCCTGTCGATTCGAAGGGACTGGGCAGCGTGGGATTCAAGCTACCGCCCACGCGCAGAGAAATGTCACCACCGCCTGTCAGCGCCAGCGTGCCGTCAGCCATGACCCGTCCCGTGCTGCCCACGGCCAGCACCAGACCCTGGCTGTGCGGGTTGATGTAGCGCTCCATGTAGCTGATAGGGCGCGCCGTGATGATGCCCGCGTCGCCGCGCACATCGATGTCCAGGTTGCCGCCGCCCAAGGCGCCAAAACCCGTGAAACCGACAAGCTCGTCAGCCAGACTGGCAGCAGACGAGGTATAGGTACCGAAGTTGAGCCACCATGCAGTGGGCTGGGCCTGGCCGATAGCCGCGTCGCCAGTGCCCTGGCGCCACAACCAGTTGCCCACTTGATCGGAGTTGTAGCCCGTGGAACGGACCTGCGGCCGGCCGACAGATCCCTGCGATGCTTTCAACAGATCACCGGTCAGACTGACGCCTGCGCGCAGCGTCACGTTGCCGCCGCCGTCCGGGTACCAGGCGCGGTAGACGCTTTGCGCGCTGCCGTCCACAAAGGCCTCGAAGCCTTTGCTGGGGTCGCGCAGCACCGTGCCGTCGGCGTTGATCAGCCGCGGCTGATTGTACGGATCGCCAGCGTAGGTGCCCGCCGAGGACGTACCCGCCGTATAGACGCCATAGAGCGATTGCATGCGCAGATCGCCAGCGGCCAGCAGGTCCAGATCGCCGGTGCCGGTGCGCAGTACGCTGAATCGCGCGGTGCCCGGGCGGGCGACGAAAGTTCTGTCCCCAGTGGGCGTGCAGAATTCGGGGTTGTCGTTGCAAAGCGCGACGGCATCCGCATAGCCGAAATTGTCGCGAACGAAATCATCGTCTACCGGTTGGCCTATCAGTTCCGGCATACCGATCACGTCACCGACCATCTGGGTCCAGATGAAGGGGCGAGGGCCATCAAAGCCGTACATGCCGTAGTGATTGTCGGCCAGCACGACATCGCCGCGTTTGACACCGTCCTTCGTGGTGAATTGCGTGGCCCGGGTATCGGCCGCGTTCAGGTCGGCGCCGCCCGCCAGCCGCATCGACCACGATTGCGAACCTTCGGGCAACATGGGGGCTACCGCCCACACCTGACCTTGAGCGCCGTCGACGACCGGGCGCAAGTCGATGTATTCCACACCTGCCCGCAATTGCACCTTGGTGCCCGCAGGGATCAGCGCGCCGCGCGGCAGGGTGACTTCACTGGCCAGTTTGACCTCGTTGAATACATTGCCGTTTTCCGGGTTCGCGTTATTGGGTAGCGGAATGCCCGCAGGCCAAGTGACGGCGCCGATAAAGGTCTTGGTCAACAGGCGCGTGCCAGCGCCCAGTTGCATGCCTGCGGGCAAGGTCAGCGCTTGCCGCAGCACCGTGCCAGCGGCGTGGGCGACACTGCCATCGGGGTTGAGGATAGGGGCCGATAGCACTGTGCCGGCAGGCAGTACCAATTCGCGAGCCAACGGCGCCGTGACCGGCAACACCACATTCTCGGACAGCGTGCCGCCCTGCAAGGCAACGTCGTAGTTCAAGGCGACGCCGCCCGGGAATGCGGTACCTGCGGTCAGCACCACACCGGCATGCGGCGTGATCAGGTCGGCGCCGGTAAAGTCCAGGCCCGGCAGCAGACGCCAGCCGTTCAGATCCTGTGTGACGACAGGCGGAGGGGCGAAGCCGTCATTGATGCTGCCATGAATTTGCAGGTCGCCGCCTGCGCGTATGACCAGATTGCCGACTTCGCCCGAGCCCAGGACGCCCGGCCGCAGCGGCGTATGGGGGTTGATGCTGGCGTAGCGGAAGCCGGACAGATCCAGGTCGCCTTGCACCACCAGATTGCCGTCAGGCGTGGCGCTGCGAATCTCAACGCCCGGGCGCAAATGCAGCGCGTCGCCATAGGCGCGCAAGCCAGCCAGCTTGGTGTTGATCAGATTGCCGTTGGCCCGCGCATTGTCGATGAAGTCAGTGCTTTCATCATGCAGCCGCTTCAGATAGGCCTGATCGATGACTTGATAGGGCTTGCCGTCTGCTGTGGTTTCAGTACCGGCCGTGGCGTCGGTGTAGATCCATACGCCATTGACTGCAATACTGCGCGCGCCGCGGATGTCCAGCGGGCCGCGCGCGTCGATGTTGATGTCGCCGCCGCTGATGCCGCCCAGACGCGGCGCGTTCAGATCCAGCGTGCCTCGCGGCAGGCCATCGTGGTTCAGGGCTGCGGTGCCCGCGCGCAGATCAATGATTGCGCCAGCATCCAGTTGCAGCAAACCCTGGCCGGAATTCAACTCGACTATGGCGCGGTTGGGCGCGTCAATGATCTTGCCGTAGCTGTCCACGCGCAGCGTTGTGCCGTGGGTATCCAGCACGGCGCTGGAGGCCAGACGCAACCCGTCGCGAGCGGCCAGACGAATGCTGCCCACGCCTGCTCCGCTGGCGTCTATACGGCCCGCCACGGTCAGGCTTCCGGCATCCACCGAAAGGTTCACAAAGCGCGCACGCACCTCGTCACCGACGACCAGACTGCCGCGTTTGATCTGAAAGCTGCGGCCGCCAAAGACCTGGCCATCATTCAAGCGCTGGTTCAGCCCGGCAAAGTCCACCAGCTGTGCACGGATGTCCACCTCGCCGAAGGCATAAGGCACTTGCGTGCCGCCCGCGTCGTAGGTGCCAGAAGCCGCGCCCAGGATACGGCCTTGCAGATCCACGCGGCCAGCGTTGTCGTCCAGCGCTACGGCCGTCAAACGGCCGGCCCGGTTGTTCTGTGCCGACAGATCAATGGTGCTGCCCGCAGCCTGAGTGATGTCGCCGTGACGGCTTTCCAGATTGATATCGCCGCCCCAGCTGTACTTGGTGATGTCATGGAATGGGACGGGGCGCCCGGCCACGTCCAATTGCGCATTGGCGCCCAGGATCAACGCGTTGTCGGCGCTTAAGCTGAGTTTGCCAGTGGGCACGGCAATGCGGCCGTTGATGTTCAGCGTGCCGGCATCAAGCGAGAGCTCGGCGCCCAAGCCGTTTGCGTTGGCGTTGACTGGCGCCGCCGCGGGCCCGTTGATGTTGATGGCTGCGCCCGCCTTGAGGCGGTTGACGGACCCGGCTTCGCCCGTCAGTAGCGGCGTATTGAGATTGAGCGTGCCGCCGGAATATTGCCACCCCTTTACGGCGTCGAACGCGCCGCGTGATTGATAGACCTCCAGCGCGCCGCGATGATTGGCGGTGATGCGGTCGCTGGCCGTCAGGTTGACCTCGGAAAATCCCAAAGCCAGGCGGCCGTTGTCGTTCTGGCCCAAAGGTTGTGTGTAGGGTCCGTAGCCGAATTCGATGCGTTCGGCCTGGATATCCAGCGTTCCGCTGCCAGTGCCCGCGCCATGGTCGATGACGCCTGCGGGCGGCGTTATCGATCCGTTCCAGATCAGGTTCCCTGCGCGTAGCGTGGCCACGTCACCGGCTTGCCCATAACCATAGATGGCGGGAGCCGTCAGCGCGAGGGTTTGCAGGCGTGATTTTCCCGTGGCCGCGTCGATAGTGTCCAGCGTCACGTTGCCGAAGAAATTGAATGAGTCGCTGACGGCCAGCGTCAGCATCTCCAGCGCTGGCGCGCCAAACCGCCGGTCGCCCGCCATCAAACGGTTCAACAAGGTCTGGTTCAGCGCCAGGCCGTCAGCAAGCGCGCCGCGGGCTGCCGCCTCGGCCAGCGCCTGTTCGCCGCCCGCGTTGACGGTGCCCACCGACAGGTTCAGATAACGCGCACCGTAGCTGACGTTCGTACCCAGATCGAAGACTTTGTTGGTCACCGCGGCCAGCGTGCCTTCGGTGTAGAGCAGCGACTCTCCCGAGCAAGCCGTGGCGCAGACGCCGATACGGATGGGGCCGGCGCCATTGGGTTCCTGGTCTGCCGTGGGCGGGAGCATGTTGATCCAGCCGTTGGACAGGGCCAGAAAACTGCTGGCGCTCGCGCCATAGTTGAAACCGGCAGTGGAGTCGAACGGCGATTTTCCACGGCCGATGGTGTTGATGACAGCGCCGCTTTCGATGGTGATGCCGGTCGTCAGACCGCTGGTGACCATGAACACTTCGGCGGCGGACAGCGTAGCGCCGTCGCGCAAGACCAGGGAGTTGAAGTGCGTGCCGGCGTACCCGAAGTCAACCGTATTGGCGTTGGAGTAGTAGTCCACGTTCGGCAGCGCGCCCAGTACGAGACGCGGGGCGCCCACCGCGCTCATCTGGGCGGAATCCAGGGATAACCCATCAAATCCCGCGCTCCGCCCCGCGCCAGGCGCCGTGATTTCCGTATGGCCAGTTCCGGAATTGGTGCTGGTCACGGCGAACGTGCCGCCATAGCCGCCCGCCGCAGCGGAGAAGTCGGCGCGCCCCGCGTACGCGAACGCCTGGCCTTCAGGGCCCGGATTCAATTTGAGCCTGAGCGTGCGCGCATCCGCTGGCAGCATGGCGCGTGGCAGGCCGCGTCGTGCGGCGTCGGCTTGCACGAAGGCGGCATAGTCCATTTCGTTGTACTGCGACATCTGCCGCAGCACCGCCGCCGGGGTAATCAATAGTTGCTTGGGTACGGCGCTGCCGATGCCCGTGCCGGCCACGCCCATGCGCCCTGCCAATGCCCACGAGCCATTGCGCAATTGCATCGCGCCGTTGGCCGCGGCGCCCGTTGCAGCGCCGTTGATTTCCACGCGGAAGGCGCCGGGCATCAAGGCGTAGGTCGACGGCATCAGCGTGTAGGTGCCGACGGGCAGGCCGGGCACGCCGCTGCCTATCGTGACCTGTTGACCGATTTGCGGTGAGTTCTGGCGTGCGTCCGCCGCAATGGGCGCGACGGTTGTTTGTACGCCAGGGACCAGCGCGTAGACGGGATTGGTGGACAGGCCGGGAAGGGTGAATCCCTGGCCCTTGGCGTTGATCTGCACCAGCGGGCTGAAGCGGGCGTCGGTCGAGCCGCCACGGCCCGTCACAAACCCTGCACCCAGCAATTGGCCTCCCCCTGACAGATCCAGTGTCGCGTCCTGGCTCACACGAACTTCTTCTCCGGCCAGTTGAAGACCCGCCCGCAGTTCACCCGTTATCGTGGCCGCGCCCATGCCGGTCAGCGCGGCGTTCTCCCCGGCATACTGGTAGCTCACGCCGTCGACGGTGCCGCCATAAGGCATCACCAGCCCGCGGCCGCTTACCGATGTGACGCTGCCGGGCAGCAGGGTGGCGCGGGATGTGGTGCCGGTTGTGTCCGACACACCCACTTCCAGCAGACCCAGCGGCGCGCGCAGCACGCCGCCTTGTTCGATGATGTCGGCGCCCAGCCGCAGGCTGCCGAACGCGGTGTACGGCATGGGCGGCAGCGTATCCGTGCTGCGGCGGATGGTGATGGTGCTGCCTTCCTCGTAACCCAAAATGCCGTCGCGTTTGCCGCCCAGACCGGCCACGATGCGCGTGACGGCGCCCGTGTCGGGATAGATCTGCGCGGCGGTCAGGCTCAGGTTGCCGGGTACGGAGAGTTGCGTGGTGAAGGGCTGATTGGACAACGAGACTTGCGTGCCCCGGCCGCCCAGAAGGCGGATGTCGCCCTGGCTGCGCAGGTCAGTTTGCGCGAATCCCATGCCGATATAGCTGACGGCGCCGTCTGGCGCGTGTTTGACGGTCAGCTCGCCCAGCAGGACCGAGTCGCGCAGGTCTATGAAACCCGCTTCCGTGGTCAGCACGGATTCGCTCACGCGAGTGGAAGGGGGCCGGGCGTGCGACGGTCGCGTGTAGCCGTCCTTTGCGCCATTGTCGGTGGCGCCCGCCAGCATCACATATGGCGCGGCAAGCAACACGCGGGAATTGGATGCCGCCGTTTCCATCATGTTGATCGAGCCACTGAAGAGCCGCAGGCTTTGGTTCATGCGCAGACTGACATCGCCCGCGAAACTGATCGCGCCGTTGCTCAGCAGGCTCAAGCTGCCAAAGCCGCCCGATTCGACTTGTTCAACGCTTAATGCGCCATGGCCGTACACCAGCGCGTCTGCTGCGCCGTCGGCGCCAGTAAAGCTGGCCAGTGCGTCGGCCAGGGTCTGTTGCGAGATGAACAGATCCCGGCTTCTGTTTGCGCGGGCGCCCAGCGCTGCAATGCGGTAGGCCGGAGCGTCCAAGGCGATGGATAGCGTGCCGCCAGCTGCGCCTGCGCCACCGGCGCGGGCATTCATCTGGCCGTCCAGATACAGGCCGTTGCCCGAGCTGATGGCGATATTGCCGCCCGCGCCAGCCAGGTAGGCGGGCGCGCCGTTGGAGAGCACGGTGGCCGCGCTGCCAGAGGCATCCAGGCGGCTGCCCGGACGCAACACCACAAAGAGATCCGGCGCCACGACAACACCCAGCGCATCGTCAAGCTGGCTGCCCAACATGATGGCGCCGCCATCCTGCACGCGGCCATAGGTTTGGCCTTGATGATTGATCGCCGTGGTTGCGCGCCCGGCAACGTCCAGCACCGCGCGCTCGCCCAGCCAGATGGACCGTCCGTGGCCGGCGGCGATTGCGTCGTCCGACAGACCTGTGCGTAGCGCACGCACCGCGATGGCTCCGCCCCACGCATTCAGTGTGCCGTTCACCGTGATCTGGCCAATGCCGGTCAGATCAATTTTCTGGCCCGGGTCCACTTCGATCAACGCCCCTACGCCGATGCGCAACGGGGTCGTGTCCAGCGCGGCTACGTTTGCCAGCGCCGTACCTGCCTGCAAGGCCAGACTGGCGCCTTTGCGTTGGGTCAGGGCGCTTTTGACCGGGTCTTCCTGATACAGCGGTGGCATCCAGATCTGCAAAGCCTGGGCTTTGTCCTGCGCCGCACGTGCGCTGGGAGCATAGCGCTGCACCGGCATCGTGACGCGCATTTGCGCACCGTCGGCAACTTCCAGTCCGTGAAAACCGATGACTTCGTATTGAGAAAACCCCAGTCCGAAGGCGCCGTCCGACAGAATCGAAACGTCTTGTCCGCCGGCGCGTGCCGCAGCGGCGATCGCAGCGGTTTGGTCCGCGGCCACGATGCGCACATTGGCCGCTTGCAGCGTGAGTTTGCCGCCGCCGTCCACGCCCTGGCCTGCTATCGCGCCGTCCAGGGTCAGCACGCCGCCCTCCGCATTGACGCCGGCAGCCAGCGTGACGTCTCCACCCTTGCCATTGCGAGTCTTGCCTGTAGCCAGCATGGCCGCGCCGCCGCTGACGTCGACGGTGCTGTCCGCGGCCATTGCCACAGTATTGGTGCTGCGCAGCGCCACGCTGCCGCCATTGCGGTAAGCCAACCCGGCGGACGATTGCGGTTCGGTGCTCAGGTTCGTCCACAGTCCGCTTGCGTCCAGCACTGCGCCCGCACCCAGCGTGACGCCTGTTGGTTTACCGGTGGGAGCGGATACGGCTGTGTCTTCGTTGCGGCCATTCGCGTTCCATTGCTTGAGTATGTTGCCGGCCAGTATCTTTCCGCCGGCCGCGCTGATGCCCGCGTTGATGTCGACCTGCGGCGCATACAACACGACGCCCGCGCCGGATGTAAGGCTCAGAGCCTCGTTGATCGCGACGTGTTCAGTGCCAGCCAGCCGGATACCGCCCAACCCGGCCGCATTCAGCCATGCCGCGTCCAGGCGAATTTCGCCTGCGCCTGCCTCGCCTGTGCCGGCCGTAACCTGCCCGGCAACACCGGTCAGCGTCCAGGCCAACATGTTGGTTGTGGCGTCGAAGATCGGCGTGTACCGGCCGACGACCAATTGCGCGCGGCGCGCGACGGCGGTCTGGCTCTGGTAGTAGCCGTCTGCGTCCCACTGCGGCGCGTCG
Source organism: Achromobacter seleniivolatilans (assembly GCF_030864005.1). Lineage (NCBI taxonomy): Bacteria > Pseudomonadati > Pseudomonadota > Betaproteobacteria > Burkholderiales > Alcaligenaceae > Achromobacter > Achromobacter seleniivolatilans. The sequence goes on along the minus strand of NZ_CP132976.1, from coordinate 3,561,384 downwards.
ACTTGGCGGCCGCCCTGATAGACCTCACCAGTCAGCGTGCCCGCGAGTTGGGCGGCGGCGGTCGACACAATCAGCTGGCCTGCATCGCGGCCGACGGTGTAGCCGCTTTCAAAGCGTTCGCGGGGGGCGATCAGCGGGTTGTAGAACGTGCGCGTGGCCTTTTCGCCCCAACGCTCGTGAGTCTGTTCGTAGCCCTTGTACAGGCCCGTGTAAAGCAAGTCGCCGGGCGCGCGGGAGACCTCGTACAGACGGCCGTCCGCGCCGCGCAGCCAGCTTTGGCGGATGATGCCGTCCTGCACGTCCAGCGTGCCGCCCGACAGGTTGATGCCCGATCCCGCGCGGGTGACAAGTTCACCGCCCGTAAACGTGGCGCTGCCGCCTTGAGCCAGCCATTGGCCCGCGCCGCGTCCATCGTTGACCAGATAGCCGCCCACTTCCAGCAGGCCGCCGCTGGTGTACCAGCGGTCGCCTCTGTAGCCGTTGGTGCCGCTGGCCACTTTGACCAGAGTGCGGCGGTCTACCCAGACATCGCTGTTGTTCAACAGCTTGCTGTCGCGATTGATGGGGGCGTCGCGCTGCTCGTTGCCCTGCACGTTGATCTGCAGGTTGTTCGATTCCATCGACACCCGCACGCCGATTGCGCCGGCTACGTCCAGTTCCGCTCCGCTTTCCAGCACGGTCTGCTTCTTGGCTGACACCACGATCTGGCCGCCCGTGGCGACTGTGGTCGAACCGCCTTGGAACGTCGCCAGATTGCCTGTCACGACCTCGATTCGCGACAGGTCCTGGCGGTCAGCAACGGTGCTCAGGTGATCGAAATTGCCGCTTGCCTTGTTGGTGGCGGTGCCATCCAACGCTTTGATGGCGGCGTCGCGCTGGCTGTCCAATCCCGTGACGGCCGACGCCTCCAGCACGACGGCGGTGACACTGCCCGCGCCCAGGGTCACGCTGCCCGTGGCGTCGCTTGCCCGGTTCAGCAGATGGATGGCGCCGCGTGTGCCGATGTCGGTGGTGGCGACCAGCACGCCGTCCTGCCGCACGTCGTGTCCGGTCAGAGTGATGTCGCCGGTGGGCGCGCTGATCAAGCCGGTATTGCGTACCAGGCCAGCCTGACTGCCGGACTTGCGTAGGGCACTGACTTCGTTGCCGGTGGTGGTGGATTTAGGATTGCCATCGGTGCCGTAACCGCGGCGGATGACGAAGTCGTCTCCGGCGGCAAGTACCGTCTGGCCGCGCGGCGTGGTGATCGCGCCCGCGTTATGGGCCTCGCTGCCCAGCAGCAGCACATAACCCCCGCCCTTGGTGGCGGTGGCGGGCACCGCTGTATCGATGCGCGCGCCTGCCTGCACCTGCACTTGGCCCAGCGCATCTTTGAAGGTGGCTTGCGTGCCATCGGTGTCCACGAACAAACCCTTGTCGCGGAATTGCGCGTCGGTGATCGTGGCCGCAGCCACGACCAGATTGCGCGTGTTGACCTGACTGCTGCCGGTGAAAATCACGCCGTTCTGGTTCACGACCAGCACGGTGCCGTCGGCTTTGATTGCGCCCTGGATCTGACTGGGTTTGGCGCTGGCGCCCACGACGCGGTTGAGCACGGCGTCGCTGGCGGCTTGTTTGAATTGCACCGTGGTGTTGCGGCCCACGTTGAACGTGTCCCAGTTCAGGATGGCCCGCGATTGCGTTTGTTCGATCGTGACGGTGTGCTTGCCGTTCTGCGATGCGGCGACGGCAGCGCTGGCGCCTTCCCATTTGGCCAAGGCGCCTTGCGCTTCCCACAAACCGCCTTCTACCCGGCCGTCCGGTACATCGTTGCCGCCGGCGGCAGCGGCTGCACGGGCGGCCGCTTGCGCGGCCTGCTGAGCAGCCACCGCCGCAGCAGTGCGGTTCAGGTTGTCCAGCGACTTTTGCAATTGCTGGCGCGACTGCGCCTGTTGCCGGGCGCTTTGTCCGATACCTGCCAGGCTGCCATCCGGCATGCGGCCGGTGCGCTGCGCCGTGGACTGCACGGCGTTCTTGTCCGAGAACCACCCCGGGCTGAACGCCCGCGCCTGGGCTTGCGCCGGGCCGCTGGCGCTACCCGCAATGGCCAGCGCTGCTACCGCTTGTGAAAGCGGACTCAGGCGCCAGGCGGGACGATGGCCGCGGCGGCTGAATCGGAGCGGGGCTGCGCGTTGGCGCGATGAAGGCAGAGCGGGGGACGTAGCGGACGTAGACGAGGACATGGCGTGATTCAAGGATGTCGATGAAGGGCGGCAGTGACAAAGCCACCGTGCCCGCTTACTCATCTAGTCGAACGACGCGACTGAACTCGGCATGGATTTCCGCGTGAATTTTTTATGACAGCTGCGGATTCATGCGCTGCGCTTCAGCTTAGAAACACCATATCGCCCACGCGACGTACCGATGCGCCATACAACTGCTGTATCTGCGTGATGGCCTGGTCCAGGTTCTTGACCTCGTACCGGGCACTCAGCCGGTGCCGGGCCAATGCGTCGTTCATCAGCACCACACGGCCGGGCCGGTAGCGGTTGATTTCTTCAACCGCCTGGTTGAGCGGCAGGTCGTGAAAACTGACAATGCCCGAGCGCCAGTCCGAGTCCATGTCGGCCAATGCGGCCGGCGTATCCAAGCTCTCTGTGTCGTAGCCGAGTTGTTGCCCAGCAAGCAGCAATCTTGTCGCGCGCGGGTGCACCACCGCTACCTGTCCGCCGATGCAGCGCACGTGGACCCGGTCGTCGTTCAGATGGCGGACCTCGATGTCTCCCGTCGCCAATTCCATGCGCGCCGCGCCCGCCAGTACCGCGCAGGGTTGCTGGCGGTTGGCCTGGATGGCGGCTTCGCCTGACACCAGTTCAATCCTGGGCTGCGTGCCGCTGATCGACACATTGATGCTGGTCTGTGTGTTCAGCGCCAGTTTCAACTGCTGATCGCCGAACGTGACGTTGCGCTGTTCGCCCGTGACGGTGCGATAGTCGGCGCTGGCTTGGGCCCAGGACGGCCACAGACCGAAGGGCGGGCGCAACACGCCCGCTACCGCCATGCTGGCAAAGGCGCCAGCTCCGCCAGCCAGGAACCATCTTCTACTGGCGCTGACAGGAGCGCGGCGTGGGGGCGAGGCCGGGTGACGTGCCGCATAGGCTTGGGCAATCTGTCCCAGCTCGCGCCAGGCGCGCGCCGCCTGGACCCAAGCCCGTTCATGCGCAGGGCTTTGGGCGCGCCAGGCTTTGAAAGCGTCGCCATCTTGCGTGGTGGGCGCCCCGGTCGCCAAGGCGCGCGCCCAGGCATGGGCCTCGCGCTCGATAGCGGAATCAGAGAGGGGGCCGGGGGTAAGGTCGGAAGTCATGGGGGTCGTTCTTAATCGCGGCGCTGTCTGCCGTCTTGATACCTAGACGTTTCCAGACGGCCGGAACGGAACGGGAACGGGCGAAAAAAAACACTTTCTTGCAATTAACTCTCCGTACGCGCCATTGCCCGCACGCAATGCTCGTGGGCGGTTTGCAGCTCGCGTCCCACCAGACGCACCGATATGCCCCAGCGTTTGGCCAGGTCGGGGCGCGATAAGCCCTCAACCCGGGCAGCCAGCAGAATGTCGCGCTGACGCGGAGTCAGCCCGTCCAGCGCGTCGAACATCTGGGCCAGGTCAGAGCGCGACTGCGTCACCGCTTCCGGCCCTGGACTCGTGTCCGCCACGTCAAAGAATTCACTGACTTCGCTTTCACTCAGCAGCCGCACGTCTTGCCGGATGCGGTCAATGGCCACATGCACCGCCGTGTTGACCAGATAGGATTGCGGGTGGCGCACGGCGTCCAGGTCGTCTCTTACAGACAGGCGCATATAAGCATCGTGCAGCGCGTCGCCGGCCATGTCGGACGCACCGCCCAGCCGTCGCGCGACCTGGTGCTTGATGGCCTCGTACCGGTCGGAGATCAAACGGCGCAACGCTGCCAGGCCGGCGCCGCTCATGGTTTGCAGCCTCCGTAACGGCGTGCGGCTTCTGGGGTGATCAACAGGGTGGCGGGCAGGCCGAAGCCGGGCGGCGGTGCACCGATAGGCAGGCCGTCCAGCGTGCCGCGCAGGGCGGGTTCCATGTCGGGGCGGCCCGTTGCGTGGGCCTGCACGTCGGACAGCGCGTAGGCGCGGTTCAGGTTCACCCGTAACGCGATGCGGTATTCGCCCAAGTGCAAGTCCGGCTGCGCACAGAGCGCGGCCAGCACTTTGGACTGAAGGCGGCCGTAATATTGCTGGCGGTCGGCTGAAGAAGGCGCGGCAGCCGGGGCCGGCGGGGTCAAGACCCGCGGCATCAGCATCAGCGCTTGGGGGGCGGTGTAGCGTGCTTGCAGATCCGTCCCGGCCAGCAGCCGGGCCAGCGCTTCGCGGGCTGTGTAACGTCCAGACAGCGCGGGTGCGGTTTTGCCCGAAGTCTGGCCAGAGTCATAAAGGACAGAGTCGCCCGTCAGCTGGCTGTATTGCTGCAATGCGTTGTGCAGCGGCTGGCGCGGCCAGTCGAATGCATAGACGGGGGCGGGATCAGCCGTTGCGGCAGCCGTTGGGGCCGACGAGGCAACGGCGACGCCGACGGCCAGAGTGGCAAGCATATTGCGCAAACGCCTCAGCCCGGTGCGCACATCGGCGGCGGGCAACGCAGGGCAGGGGAATCAGCGAAGCAAGGCATACGCGCAGAGAAAGTCCAACGCAGACCACCGTCAGGCAGCCAGAGACGGCCATCGTAAGGCGCGAAGATTAAACTTTTGTTGCGCAACCATGACCGTTAGACGGCGGGCCGTACACGCTGGTGTAAAGTCATCGATCGCGCTTATTTTTCCTAAAGGACACGATGGTGCCTGAATCTCAAGAAACGTCGATCCTGCTTTTTTCCTACGGGACCCTGCAAGACAAGGCCGTGCAGCTCGCCAATTTCGGCCGCGAACTCACTGGCCGGCCTGACGCCATGACGGGTTATGTGCAGAACTGGGTAGACATCACCGACCCCGAGGTCCTCAAGACCAGCGGCAAGGCCCAGCATCCCATCGTGTACGCCAGCTACGACCCCAAAGACGAAGTACTTGGCACCGTATTCGAGGTCAGCCAGAACGAACTGCACGCGGCGGACGCCTATGAAGTGGCTGACTACAAGCGGGTGTCGGTGCTGCTCAAGTCCGGCGTTCATGCCTGGGTGTATATCAAGGCGTAAAGCACGCTTTGCACAGCAACGCCCGTTGCGATTTAGCAGCACTTGGGCGGTGCTTCAAGAAAATGATGCAATAAGAATCATTAACATCTAATATCTCGCCCTGAACACGCGCCAGGTTGCCGTAACCGCGCGACGGTACTGCACTTAGGGGCATCATGGGGGAGCGGTTCTTCGGCGTAATCGCCGAGGCGTACAAATCCTGGAACACGGAGCTGGTGGGGTTTCTCAACCGGCAGCTAAAGCGTTCGCCAGACACCGCTCGGGATCTGGCGCAGGAGACCTTCGCCAAATGGCTGGCGGCCAGCAACAGCGCCAATCCGCCAGAGAAGCCCCGCGCCTATCTGTACGAAATCGCGCGTAATCTGCTGCGCGACCATTGGCGCCGCGAGAATGTGCGTGGTGAACATGTGGTGGCCAGCCTGGACGACCAGGGGTTCGAGCCGCCGGCCGGGAGCCTGACGGCGCACGCCGGGCTTCAACCTGAAGCGCGTGCCGATGTGAATCAACGCCTGCAACTGCTGCAAGCTGCCATCGATGAGATGCCGCCGCGCCAGCGCGAAGCCTTTTTGCTTTATCGGTATGATGAGCTGCGTTGCGAAGAGATCGCCGCCCGCATGGGTATTTCAGTGCGCGCGGTGGAAAAGCATCTGCAACTGGCTCTGGCGCACTGTAAACGCCGGGTCCACGGCGAAGCGTCATGACTCAATCCCACCCTTTATCCGCTGTTGAAGAGGCCGCGGCTGCATGGTTCATGCGGCGCCGTGCGCGCGCGTCCGATGCAGACGCTGAAAATGCGTTTCAGACCTGGCTTGCGCAGTCCCCACTGCATAAGCAGGAATATGAGCGTCTGGCCGGGGTGTGGGACGACATGGCGGCGTTGCCGCGTCCGGCGATGCGTGCCGACGCTGTGCGGCAACGCTCTGCAAGCCGCGCCCGGCGTCCGGTCTTTCTGAAATGGGGGGGCGTATTTGCCGCGCTATTGCTGACGTTGGCTGCGGCCTATCAATATCTGCCAGTCAGCTATGAATCCGTGGCCAATGCGTACACGCAAACGCGCAATCTGGATCTGCCGGATGGCACTCGCATTCATGCCAATGTGGGCACGCGCGTCAGCGTGCGCTACACCTTGGCGGAACGCCACATCAGCATCGACGGGGGCGAGGTCTACATCGATGCCGCCCCGGACCGCCGGCCGCTGATCGTCAGCGCCGGTGAAGCGCAACTGCGCGACATCGGCACCCAATTCAACGTTCTGTTGCTGCCGGACACGCTGCAAGTGGGTGTGCGCAGCGGCCAGGTGCTGCTGGACGCGGGCGGGGCGGACACGTCGGCCAGGCAGACGCTACAGGCCGGCGATACCGTGTTGATGACGCGTGCGGACGGCCGGATATCGCGGCGCTTGAAGGTGCCGGTGACCGAAGTCGGCGCGTGGCAGGAGGGCGTGGTTGTGGTCCATGACGTCACCTTGCAGCAGTTGGCCGGGTATCTGGGGCTGTACCGCGACGCCCCATTGCGCTTTGCCGATGCCCGCGCGCGCAATCTGCGGCTGTCGGGCACGCTGGATCTGCGGCAACCGGATGTCTTCCTGGAAATGCTGCCTAGCCTGTTGCCGGTGGCCTTGACGCGTCAACCTGACGGGGCGGCGGTACTGTCCAGCCGCTAGGGTCCAACCACTGCGTGCCTGCGATTCCGTAGTGCGAATAATTATTTTTCCGGACACGTTCGGGTTCTGGCCGCTCGCGCGTCTTCCCCTGTGAAAGATCCGTTTTCTTTACTGGGGAAAGTCCATGGCGTCATGCCATTCTCACCGCCGGCTGACTGCCGGCCGTTATGTGTTTCTGTGCGCGCTGTCGGTCCCGCTTCTGGGGGCGGGTGTTATCGCGCCGCGTGCGGTTCATGCGCAAAGCGCAGCCGTGATTGCCATCGAGCTGCCTGCCGCGAGTCTGGCGGATTCGCTGACGGCTTTGGGCCGCCAGGCGCAAGTGCAGATTCTGTTCAGTCCGGGGTCTGTGGCCGGTTTGAATGCCCCCGCCGTGTCGGGGCGCCTGACGCCGCAAGCAGCGTTGAGCCGGCTGCTGGCCCAAAGCGGGCTGGTGGCAGTGCCTAGCGGCTCTGGTTTCGTTGTGCGCTCCCCGGCGGCCCAGTCCGCCACGGATGCGGCTACGTTGGCGCCGGTGACGGTCACCGGCCGCGATCTGGCCACCACTGAAGGCACCGGGTCATACGCGCCAGCAGCCGTCACCATCGGCAAGAACGCGCAAAGCGTGCGCGAGATCCCGCAGTCCATTTCTGTGGTGACGCGCCAACTGCTGGACGATCAGAATCTGGTGAACCTGGACGACGCCATGCGCACGGTGACGGGCGTTACCGTCGAAGCCGGCAGCATAGGCGGCAACCATGGCAACTTCTATTCGCGCGGCTATGCGCTGGACACGATTCAAGTAGATGGCGTCAATACGCCTGCCAGCACGGGCAACGATCTGTCCGCGGGATTTGGCCTGGCCATTTACGACCGCATCGAAGTGCTGCGCGGCCCATCCGGGCTGTATCAGGGCGCGGGCGACCCGGGCGGCACGGTGAACCTGGTGCGCAAGCGGGCGCAAAAGGAGTTTGCGTTCAGCGGGCAGGCAATGGTCGGGTCTTGGGACCGCTATTACACCGAAGCCGATATCACCGGTCCGCTCGACAAAGATGGCCGGTTGCGCGGGCGTCTGGTCGCGTCCTACGACGATCGCCGCTCGTTCGTGGATGGCGTCTATACCAAGAAACCGTTGTTCTACGGCACCCTGGGATTCGACTTGACGCCGGACACCACGCTGACCGCCGGGGCCACCTATCAGCAATACAAAGGCCGTCCGTTCTTTGGCCTGCCCGGTTATACCGACGGGAAATTACTGGACGTGCGCCGGTCCACCAATCTGGACCCCAGCTGGAACCACATTACCGAAGAAGTCACGGAGTACTTTGCCGACGTCGAGCACCGGCTGTCCAATGGCGGCCGCATCAAAGTCAGCGGCATCTACCGCGAACAAGACGAGCCCAGCCGCGAATTCGGCTGGTCGGATTGCGCGGTGGACCCGGTCACGGGCGATACCTGCCTGGTCAGCTGGAAGTACCGCAGTCATTGGAAAACCTACGGCCTGGACGCCTTTGTCGCCACGCCGTTCGAGGCCTTTGGCCGCAAGCATGAGCTGACCGTCGGCGCCGACTACCGCAACGTGCACAAGAACTTTCAGTACGGGGGCGGCGACAACGCCAACATCAATCTCTACCACCCGGATAACAACGTTCCGAAACCCGACTACGAATACACCAACGGCAACGATGGCAAGACCCAGCAATACGGCTTGTATGCGCGCGCCAACCTGCGTGTGACGGATGCGGCGACCTTTATCGCTGGCAGCCGCCTGACGTGGTGGGACAACAAGACCGCGAACCGGAACGCCTACTTCAATCAGTTCACTAACACCAAGACCAGTATCAACGGCAAATTCACGCCGTACCTGGGTTTGGTGGTGGACCTGAATGAACAACTGTCGGCTTATGCCAGCTACACCAGCATCTTCTCGCCGCAGACCACGACCGACGTAAATGGCCAGCCGCTGGATGCGCGCACGGGCAAGCAGGTCGAGATCGGGCTGAAGGGCGAATTCATGGACAAGCGCCTGATCGGCCACGCGGCCTTGTTCCGCATGGAAGACGAAAACCGCGCGATGACCGACCCGGACAATCCGCTGTTTTCGATGGCGGCAGGCAAGATGCGCAGCCAGGGTTTTGAAGCGGAAGTCAGCGGCAGCCCGGCACCGGGCTGGGACATCACCGCAGGTTATGCCTACACCACGACAAAAACGCTGAAAGGCACCGAAGATCAGAAGTCGCAGCAGTACGTCTTCATCACGCCGCGCCATACCTTCAATCTGTGGACCAAGTATTCGTTTGCCACGGGCGCGCTGGAAGGGCTTTCGTTGGGTGCAGGCGTGCGCAGCGTCAGCAGCATGTACCGGCTGAATGGTCCGGTGAAGTTCGAACAGCGCCCCTACACCACCGTGTCTGCGCAAGCCGGTTACCGCTTTAACAAGCACGTGGAAACCACGCTGACCGTGAACAACCTGTTCGACAAGGTGTACTACCAGCGCGTGTGGGCGGCCTATGGCTCGAACTACTACGGCGAGCCGCGCAGCGTGATGCTGAACGTGCGCTACACCATGTGAAGCGCCGGGCGCATCAAGGCTTGAGCCCGATGCGGCGCGCCAGCTTGTGGAGGTTGCTTGCATCCACATCCAAAGCGCGCGCGGCATGGGCCCAGTTGCCTTGATGGGTGTCCAGCGCCCGGCGTATGGCTTGGCGCTGGCAGGCATCTACGGCGTCGCGCAACGACTGCGGGGGAGGGGCCTCGTCTGTATCCGGCGCCGGATCATCCAAGGCGGCTTGCGGCAAATCGCGGTCTGACAAGTCCAGCAGGTTCACACCGAGCGTGACGATGTCGTTGCGATTGGCGCCGTGGCTCACTGCCTTGATGGCGGCGCGGCTGATGACGTGTTCCAGCTCGCGCACATTGCCGGGCCACGAGTAGCGCCGCAGCATTTCTTCGGCATCCGCCGACAGGCGCAGACTGCGCAAGCCCAGCCGAGCCCGGTTCAGCTCCAGGTAGCGGCCAGCCAGCAGCAGGATGTCGTTGCCGCGTTCGCGCAGCGGCGGAATTGGAATCGGATAGACCGACAGCCGGTGGTAAAGATCGGCCCGGAAGTCGCCCGCGCGCACCAGGTCGCGCAGACTGCGGTTGGTGGCGGCCAGGATGCGCACGTCTACCGTGCGCGGCCGGTCATCGCCCAGACGCTGGATCTCGCCATTTTGCAAGGTGCGCAACAGCTTGGCCTGCACCAGCAGCGGCAGTTCGCCCACTTCATCCAGAAACAGGGTGCCGCCATTGGCGGCTTCAAAGCGACCGGGGCGGTCGGTGATGGCGCCGGAAAACGCACCTTTGGCGTGACCGAATAATTCGCTTTCGGCCAGGGATTCTGGCAGCGCGGCGCAGTTCACATGTACCAGTGGCTGATTGCGGCGGCGTGATTGGCGATGCACGCGATGCGCGAACAATTCTTTGCCAACGCCAGTTTCGCCGAGCAGCAAGATAGGCAATTCTGAATCGGCCACGACTTCAATCTCGTGCAGCAGGCGGCCGATGGATTCGCTTTGACCCAGGATTTCGTTGTTATCGGGCACCGCGCTATCGGCCGGTGCCTGCCCCCTGGCCACGCGCAGCGCGCGTATCTCGGATTCCAGCCGCGTCGTCCGCACTGCCGCCTCGACCAGCACGATGACGTCGCGCAGGTCGGATTGGGCCTGCATGTCAAAGGTGCCGACTTCCAGCGCATCCAGCGTCAGCACGCCCCAGATATTGCCTTCCACATGCAGACTGGTGCCCATGCAGTCATGCACGGGCAGCGGTTCGCCCGCCATGCCGTTGATCAGCCCGTCGTAGGGATCGGGCAGGTTGCTGTCATGGTGAAAGCAGGTAACGCCGCGGCGGCCCAGGATAGCGGCCAGACGGGGATGCTGCTGTACGGCGAAGCGGCGTCCCAACGCGTCCTGCGTCAGCCCGTCGACCGCGACCGGACGCAGGTGATCCCCTTCCAGTTGAAGCAGCGCGACCGCGCCGCAGCGAAAGTGCGCGCACAGGCTGGAGACCAGCCGTTGCAGGCGGATAGCGGGGGGCAGGTCTGCCACCAAGTCGGCAAGCAAGAGGTTTTGCATGAGGTGGATTTTACCTTTCGAAGGTCATTTAAACCCTCGATTCGATGGGTGATATCTACCCTTTATTTTTCAAGTTATTGATATTGCGCAAGTTTTTTCTGGCACGGTTTTCGCTTTTATTCCTGCACCAACCGTCCTGATCAATGGAGAGACGCAATGAGCATGATTCAGCAATCTCTGGGCCAACTGGCCCGCAGCATTCCTGGCGCGACCCAGGTATTTCATGAGTTCGACCTGGATTTCTGCTGTGGCGGCAAGAAGAGCTTGGGCGAAGCGGCGGCACAGCGTTCGCTGGACGCCGGGCAGATCGAAGCGCGTTTGATCGCGCTGGCGCAACACGCGCCGCAGGAAATCGATTGGGGCCAGGCATCACCCGCGGAATTGATCGACCACATTCTGGCGCGTTATCACGAGGTGCATCGCCAGCAACTGCCTGAACTGATCCGGCTGGCGTTAAAGGTTGAGCAGGTGCACGCGGACAGTCCGGATTGCCCGACGGGCGTGGCCGATCATCTGCGCACGATGCAGCAGGAGCTGGAAAGCCATATGCAAAAGGAAGAGCAGGTGCTGTTCCCGATATTGGCGCGGGGGCACGGCGCCATGGCGGCCATGCCGATCACGGTAATGCGCATGGAGCACGACGACCACGGCGTGGCGCTTGAGCGCCTGCTGGCACTGACCAACGATCTCACCCTGCCGCGCGCCGCCTGCAATACGTGGCGCGCGCTATATCTGGGCATCCGCACGTTCAAGGAAGACCTGATGGCGCACATCCATCTGGAGAACAATATTCTGTTCGAAGACGCTGCGGCCGCGGCGGTTCATCCGCGGAACTAAGGGGTGTGACGCCGGCGGGGCTGCTGGCCCCGCCGGGTTTGTTGCCTAGCGCTCTTGCGGCGGGATAGCGCCAAGCGTCCGGCAAAACGCCTCATGCGCCGTCAGGTCCACGGGCCGATGTTTGCGTTCGGCGCTGGCAGGGTAGTTGCCCAGATAGTTGCCGCTCTTGCGGTCGCTGGCTGGCCGGATAGGGCGCGGAGCGAAGCCGCCGCCGCAATTCGGGCAGACATTGCCCAGCAGCGTATCCACGCAGTCCGCGCAAAAGGTGCACTCAAAGCTGCATATCCGGGCGTTGCCCGCAGCCGGAGGAAGGGCGGTGTCGCAATGTTCGCAAGTGGGGCGTAGCGCAAGCATGAATTCTCCTGAAGGCGGGGGCGATTTATCGCCAGCGTAGGCGGCCAAGCGGGTGTCATGCTACGCCCGATACGGACACAAAAGGAATGAAAACGGCCAATCTGGATTCATGAATCCGCGGGCTGCCGCCTGTACACTCGGATCACCTTATTTGGCGCAGGGGATTCTTGATGGCCGGAAGCAGCTTCTTCGCATTGTTCGACGATATCGCGACCATCCTGGATGACGTGTCCGTCATGACCAAGGTTGCCGCCAAGAAGACCGCCGGCGTGCTGGGCGACGATCTTGCGCTGAACGCGCAGCAGGTCTCGGGCGTGCCCGTCAATCGCGAACTGCCTGTGGTGTGGGCGGTGGCGAAAGGCTCGTTCATCAACAAGCTGATCCTCGTGCCTGCGGCCTTGCTGATCAGCGCATTCGCGCCATGGGCCGTGACACCGCTGCTGATGCTGGGCGGTGCGTTCCTGTGCTACGAAGGCGTGGAAAAACTGGCCCACAAGTTCCTGCCGCACGGCGACTCGGACGCAGGCAATCACGCCGCGCGCGCCGAAGCCCTGCAAGATCCCTCAATAGACATGGTGGCGTTCGAGCGCGACAAAATCAAAGGCGCGATCCGGACGGACTTCATCTTGTCGGCGGAAATCATCGTCATCAGTCTCGGGGCGGTGGCAGGCGCTGATTTCACGCGGCAGGTCAGCGTGTTGTCGATCATCGCCATCGCCATGACGGTTGGCGTCTATGGCCTGGTGGCGGGCATCGTCAAGCTGGATGATCTGGGTCTGTATCTGAGCCAGAAGCGCACGCAGGCGGTGGCTTGGCTGGGTAAACGGATCGTCGGGGCTGCACCCTATCTGATGAAGACGCTGTCGGTCGTGGGCACCGCCGCCATGTTCATGGTGGGCGGCGCCATCCTGACTCACGGCATTGCGCCGGTGTATGCCGCGATTGAACACGCCGCTGCCGCTGTGGGCGGCGGCGGCGTGGTCCAGGCGCTGGTGTCGACCTTGCTGAACGCCCTGTTCGGCATCGTTGCGGGCGCCGTGGTGCTGGGCGTGGTCAGCGGGGTCAAGCGCCTGTTCAAGAAAAGCTGAGGCAGCCGCTTGCTAGAAGCGGTATTTCATCGTCAGCATGGCGTTGCGCGGGTCGCCATAGAAGCCGCCAAAACCCGTTGAGTAGTACTTCTTGTCCAGCAGGTTGTTGACGTTCAGCGTGGCGGACAGGTTGCGGTTGATGTCGTAGCGCGCCATCAATCCGACCAGCGCGTAGGCGTCCTGCTTGAAGGTCTCGTTGTTGGGACCGTAGTCGGCCTGCTTGATCTTGCTCTGCCAGGTGACGCCGCCGCCCACCGTCAGCGGGTGCCAGGCGCCGGGCAGGCGATAGGTGGTCCAGAGCCGGAACAGGCTGTTGGGTTGCCAGGTGTCAACGCTGCGCCCGTCGCCGTCTTTCAACTGCCGGTAGCTGTAGCCGGCAATCATCTGCCAGCCAGGCTGCAACTCACCGGAAATTTCCATTTCAAAGCCGCGCGACGTTACGCCCTGCACGGTGCGGTAGGCGTATGAACCGCCGCCGCCGCCCGCGACCCAGATGTTGTCCGGGTCCATTTCGGCCAGATTGTCCTGCTTCAGTTCAAAGACTGCCGCGCTAGCGTTCAGCGCGCCATTGAAGAACTCGCCCTTGACGCCCAGCTCGTAGTTGTCGCCTTCCAGCGGCGGCAGGAAGCCGTTGTTGCGGTCGCGGTACGCCTGTGGCTTGAAGATGCTGGTGTAGCTGGCGTAGACGGACCAGTTGTCGTTCAGATCGTAGACCACGCCGGCGAACGGGGTGACCTTGCCTTTTTCGCGCAAGCGGTCGCTGATGTTGGTGCCGTCGAAATACTGGCTGTCGATGTCTCGTTTCCAGTCGGTGTAGCGGCCGCCCAGGATGACGGAAAACCGGTCCGTGGGCCGCAGGCGGGCAGTGGCGTAGATGCCCAGTTCTTCTTCGCGGGTCTTGGTGTTGCCGGTCTGCGTGCCGGCATATTGCGGCTTGGGCGAATGGCCGTTCCAGTTGAAGATGTCGGGGATCGACGCATCAAACCCCGGCAGCCGCCAGCTGGGATAGGTGGCGCCGCCTTCCTCAAAGCGAGACGCGCTGACGCCGAAGACCAGCTCGTGCTTGCGGCCAAACAGTTTGAACGGCCCGGTGGCGTACAAGTCCACCGCTGTCTGCTTGGGCCTGCCATGCCAGTTAGCCAGCCACAGGCCAGCGCCCGCGCCGGTGTCACGGTCGGGGTAGCCGTTCTGCGCATACCCTTGCAAGGCGTCGTAGTCGTTTTGCGTGTAGTTGACGACGGCCTTCGCCATCCACTCATTGGCAAAAGTGTGTTCCAGGCTGCCGAAGACGGCGGTCTGCTTGCGGTTGTAGTAGCTCCAATCCGCTGCGCCATTCATGCGGCGTGAAAAGTTCGTGACGCTGCCGTCGCTGAAGAACGTGGGGAAACCGCGGCTGGCGTTGTCAGTGCGATCGTCCTGGTAGGCGATGCCTGCCGTCAGCAGCGTGGAATCGGTCAGGTCTGCCTCCAGCACGCCGTAGAACAGGTCTTTTTGCTGTTTGACGCGGCTGATGTACGAGCCATAGTCCTGATGCGCCGCCACGATGCGCCCGCGGATGCGGCCGTTGTCGACCAGTGATCCGGACAGGTCCGCTTCTGCGCGATAGCGGTCCCACGAGCCCGCGCTGGCTGACACGGAACCCGAAAAATCGCGCGTAGGGCGCTTGCGCACCAGGTTGACCGCAGCGGCCGGGCTGCCCGTGCCGCTGACCAGACCGGTCGCGCCGCGCACCACTTCCACGCGGTCATAAATCGCCGTGTCGAACGTGATGCCTTCCAGCTGGCTCGACGTCGGGATGCCGTCGAACATATAGGTGTCGACCGTGAATCCGCGTGAATAGACCTGCGTGTATTCCTGCGTGGCGGTGCTCTTGTCGACAGAGATACCCGGTGTCTGGGCCAGCACGTCCTGTACGGTGTTCAGGCCTTGGTCGTCCATTTGCTGGCGCGTGATCACGCTGACCGATTGCGGCGTTTCGCGCAGCGACAGATTCAGTTTGGTGGCGCTGGTGGAGCCGGTATAGGAATGGGTGTCTTCCGTTTTGCCATCGCGCAGCGCGTCGCCGCTGACCTTCACTTCAGACAGCGTGGTGGCGTCGGGGGCGTTGGCCGGGCGCAGCACATACCCATCTGCGCCCGCAGGCTGACCCGCCAGGCCAGAGCCCTGCAGCAGGCGTTCCAGACCCGCGCGCGCGCCGAAGTCGCCGGACAGGCCTTGCGTGGATCGGCCTGCCACCAGCGCCGGGTCGATTGCCAGGTTGATCCCAGATTCGCCGGCGTAGCGCGACAAGGCCGGGCCCAGCGGACCCGCCGGTATTGCATAGCTGCGCACGCCTTGCGCCGCGGGTGCGGCTTGCGCCTGGACAGCGCCCGCGGCGCCAGTCAGAGCCAAAGCCAGCAAGGCGCCGTGAATGGCGCGGGGCAGACGCTGAACGTGCAACAGGGGGGACGTGCGGGGCAGGGCTGGCTTGCGGCCAGGACGGCGATGCGCCATGGGATTCTCCGTTGGGATGCGTGTTGTGGTGTTGCTGGGGTTGTTGACACGCGAACGGAGAAAAGCGGACATGCGGCAACGCACTTATTTGTAACGGCGCAGAGCGCGTTAAGGCCAGTGCTCAGACCGTGCCGGTGCGCGGCTGGACCATGACCCAATATCGGGTGCGGGTCACAACCTGCACGGGCAGGGTGGCGGGCAGCAGGGACAGCACCCGGTCAGTGTCCTGCAACTGGAAGCCGCCGGACAGGCGCAGATCCGCCACTGCTGGGTCGCAACGCACGATGCCGGGACGATAACGGGCCAATTCGTCCAGGAAATCCGCCAAGCGCATGTTGTCGGCCACCAGTACGCCGCGAGCCCATTCGCCTGTACCGCCAAGCACAGGCTGCACGGGACCGGCGCTAGCGCGGGTAAAGCGCACGCACAGGCCCGCCCCGACGCGCAAGCGCTGGCCTGGGTTGCCAGCCGGCGTGACGTCAACCGAGCCGTCCAGGACGGACACGCGGCAATCGCCGTCTGTTTGCCGCACGGTAAAGCGCGCGTCCAGCGTGCGGATGACGCCTGCGTCGGTGGACACCAGGAAGGGGCGCGCCACGGCCGGATGGGCGGTATCGCCAGCCGTGCGAACCAGGATTTCGCCAGACCGCAGGATGATACGGCGCACGGTGGCGTCAAAGGCCACATCCAGCGCGCTGGACGTGTTCATTTGCACGGTGCTGCCGTCGGCCAGGCGGATGTCGCGGCGGCCGCCCGTCGCTGTGCGGTATTCGGCGGCCCAGGCAGCGATGGGCGCCATCCGCCACGCGGTCCAGGCGGCTGGCAGGCCCACGGCCAAGCCGCCGATGGCGGCCAGCGCCTTGCGCCGGGGCATTTTGCGGTTCAGGGTGGAGTGTGCAAGACCGGGCGGCAAGGCGCCAAGCTCTGTGCCAAATTGCGTGTTGAACTGCTGCGCACGCTGCCAGGCGCGTTCGTTGTCCGGGTGCAGGGCTCGCCACTGTTCCCACTGCCGAAAGGCTTCGGGCGCAGGTTCGGCCGCCGCATGCAGCCGCATCAGCCATTGCGCCGCCTCGCGCAGCGTGGAGCGGTCCAGCGGGGCTTCCTGAGCGCGAGCCATCACGCTGCCAACAACAGGCATTGTTCAAACGCCTGCGCCATATAGCGTCGCACGGTGCGGTCTGTAATGCCCATGGCTTCCGCAATTTGCCGATAGGTCAGTCCATCCAGTTGAGCCATCAGGAAGGCTGTGCGCGCCTTCGCGGGCAACCCGTCCAGCATGGCGTCGATCTGATTCAGGGTTTCCAGGATCAGCAGCCGTTGTTCGGGAGATGGCGTGGTGGCTTCGGGCATCAGCGCCAGGGCTTCCTGCCAGGCGCGCTCCAGTGATTGGCGGCGGTGGAAGTTGCACAAGACGTGCTTGGCCACGGTGGTCAGATAGGCGCGGGGTTCCAGCAGCTTGAGTTCCAGCGCGCCAGACCTGCGGCGAGCTTCAAGAATGCGCGTGAACGTGTCCTGGGCCAGGTCGGCGGCATCGGCCGTATTGCCCAAGCGTTTGTTCAGCCAGTTTCGCAGCCATCCATGATGGCCTGCATAGAGTGTCTGGACGACATCCATGGCGGGGACCCCTTACACGCCGGGGCCTGCCCGCACGCATCTATATTGATAATGATTCCCAATTGTATATGAGCAATGCTGGCGCGAAGGTGGCGTCAGAACAACGGCCGTGCGGGTCCGCCTAGGGAATCCCCTGCCTTGTTCACTGGAAACGCATGCGCCTAAAATTGGCGCCAATTTAGGTAATTATTGTTTCGACCACCGGCATAGACCATGCGCCCGCCGATGCGGCCATGGAAACGAGGTAATCATGCAGTCCAACGCAGCACTCGCCATTTCTCCCGACGCCGCCCGCGCCCGGGCTATCTACGACCTGGGCCACAGCACCATCTTTGCGGCGCGCACGGACCCGCGTTTTTCCTATTGCATGTATGTGCCCCCGCACATCGACACGGCCAAGCATCCGATGGAACTGGTTGTGATCATGCACGGCACCGGCCGCGCGTTCGTGGAATACCGCGATGCCTTCGCCGAGTTTGCGCGGTGGAACGATTGCATCGTGCTGTGCCCGCTATTTCCCGTCAGCCCCTTGGGCGATGGCAACCGCGACGGCTTCAAGCAATTGCGTGAAGGCGACATCCGCTATGACCAAATCCTGCTGGATATGGTGGCGGAAGTCGGTGAAAAGTTCGGCCGCGACTTCAAGAAGTTCGGCCTGTTCGGTTATTCCGGCGGCGGCCAGTTCGTGAACCGCTTTGCGCTGCTGCACCCGGAAAGCCTGTGGGCCGTGTCGATCGGCGCCCCGGGTTCGGTGACGCTGCTGGACCCCAGCCAGGACTGGTGGGTGGGCGTGCGCGATGCAGAAACCCGCTTCGGCAAGGGCGTTGACGTGGATGCCTTGAAGCAGGTCGCCGTCCACATGATCGTGGGCAAGGCCGATTTGGAAACTTGGGAAATCACCCACCGCGAAGGGGGCAAGTTCTTCATGCCGGGCGCCAATGAGGCAGGGCGGAATCGCCCGGAGCGTCTGGAATCGCTGCGCCGTTCGTTCGAAGCGGCTGGTGTGAACGTGGTGCTGGACGTGGTGGATAACGTGCCGCACGACGGTCTGAAGTGCGTGGGCCAGGTGCAGGACTTCCTGGCCGACGCGTTGGTCCGCCTGCGCAATGCATAACACTGAAACCGAGAAGGGCGCACCGCTCGCACGCATCTGCGTGCGCGCCGCGCAATAGGAGAGGGCCATGCTGCGTTTCGCGCTATCCCGTATTGTCATGGCCATCCCCACGCTGCTGATTGTGGCTGTGGCGGTGTTTGTGATGATCCGGCTCATTCCGGGCGACCCCGCCCAGTTGCTGCTGGGCGATCTGGCGACGCCGGCCGCCCTGGCGGATCTGCGCGCGCGGCTGGGCCTGGACCAGACGTGGGCTGCTCAGTTCGGCATCTGGTTCGGCAACATGCTGCATGGCGATCTGGGCTCGTCCATCAACACCGGCCAGCCCGTGCTGCCACTGGTGTGGGACCGCTTCCTGATCAGCGGCCGCGTCGTGCTCGTAGCGGTGTTGTTCGCCGCGCTGGTGGCGGTGCCTGCCGGCATGATCGCGGCGTGGAAACAGAACAAGGCGCCCGATCTGTTCCTGGTGGGCACGGCGACGCTGCTGGTGTCGATCCCGACCTTCTGGCTGGGCCTGCTGCTGCTGATCTTCTTTGGCTTGAAGCTGCAATGGCTGCCCGTAGTGGGATATGTGTCCATCGGCGAAGACTGGAAGGCCGGCCTGCTGTATCTGGCCATGCCTATCCTGACGCTGTTCCTGCATGAGATCGGGGTGCTGATGCGCATGGCGCGCGCCAGCACGCTGGAAGTGCTGCGGCTGGACTACATCACTCACGCGCGCGCCAAAGGCCTGTCGGAATCGGCCGTGCTGATGCGCCACGCCTTCCGCAATGCCTTCGGCCCGACATGGACGCTGATCGGTCTGGTGCTGGGCAACCTGCTTGGCGGCATTGCCGTGGTGGAAACGGTGTTCACCATTCCCGGCCTGGGCCGTCTGCTGGTGGACTCGATCTTTGCCCGCGACTACCCGGTGATTCAGGGCTGCCTGCTGTTTGTGGGCGTGGTCTATGTGATCGTGAATCTGCTGATCGATCTGTGTTATCCCATCTTCGACCCGAGAGTGACCGCCGAATGAAAAAGCGAATTCCAGCCAACGCGCTTCTTGGCGGCATTCTTGTCGCCGTGGTGCTGATCGCGGCCATCATGGGCGCGGTCTGGACGCCGCATGATCCGCTCAAGATCAACTTTGTCTCGCGCCTCAAACCGCCAGGCGGAGCCTTCCTGCTGGGCACCGACGAGTTTGGCCGCGACGAGCTGTCGCGCCTTCTGGCCGGCGCATCCAGCAGCGTGTGGATCAGCCTGCTGACGGTGACGTTTGCCATCGTCGTCGGCACGGCCATCGGCACGCTGACGGGGTTTGTGCGGGGTTGGACCGACCGCATCATCATGGCCTTCAACAACGCGCTGCTGGCCTTTCCCGGCTTGCTGCTGGCGCTTGGCCTGCTGGCCGTGGTGGGCGCGAACAAGTACGGCATCATCCTGGCGCTGGGCCTGGCCTATACGCCATCGGTGACGCGCATTGTGCGCGGTACGGTGTTGTCGCTGCGCGAGAAGGAGTTCATCGAATCGTCCCGAGTGCTGGGCAATTCAGAGCTCTACACGATGTTCCGGCACGTGCTGCCCAACTGCGTGGCGCCCCTGACCGTGCTGGCCACCTCTATGTTCGGCTGGGTGATCCTGGCGGAAAGCGCGCTGTCCTTCCTTGGCCTTGGCGTGCCGCCGCCGGCGCCGACCTGGGGCAATATGCTGGCCGCGGCGCGCCCGTTCATGGCGCAGGCGTCCTATCTTTCCATTCTTCCCGGCCTGGCCATTGCGCTCGCGCTGCTGGGAATCAACCTGCTGGGCGATGCGGTGCGAGACCGTTTCGATCCCCGCATGAGGGGCGTGCAATGAGCGCACTGGTATCCGTATCAAACCTGTCCCTGACGGTGGGCGCTGGCGGCCGCGAGATCGTGAGCGGTGTGTCTTTCGAGGTAGCGCCGGGCGAGATGGTCGGCATCGTAGGAGAGTCCGGCAGCGGCAAGACTCAGGCCGCGCGCGCCATCATGGGCCTGACTCCGCCGCCGCTGGTGGTGGCGGGCGGCGCCATCCTGTTTGAAGGCGTGGACGTGACCCGGGCCGCCCCGCCCGTGCTGCGCAAGCTGCGCGGCGCGCGCATCGGCATGGTGTTCCAGGAACCGATGACGTCCCTGAACCCGTCCATGCCCATCGGACGCCAGCTGGACGAAGGCCTGAAGCTGCATCGCCGGGATCTGTCCACCGCCCAGCGCCGTGAACGCATCCTGGAAATGCTGCGCCGGGTGGGCATCCGTGATCCCAAGGCGGCCATGGAAGCCTGGCCGCATGAGTTTTCTGGCGGCATGCGCCAGCGCATGATGCTGGCCTCCGTCATGCTGCTGGAACCCGCGCTGCTGATTGCAGACGAACCCACCACGGCGCTGGACGCCGTGGTGCAGCGCGACGTGCTGGAATTGATGGTGGATTTGACGCGTGAACATCACACGGCCGTGTTGATGATCAGCCACGACCTGCCCATGGTGGCGCGTTACACCGAGCGTATGGTCGTGATGCAGCATGGCAAGGTACTGGAAACGGGTACCACCGCCGGCATTCTGGAGCGGCCCCAGCATCCCTACACGCGCAAGCTGTTGGACGCCATGCCGCGCCGGCTGCCGGCCCGCAAGCTGACGAACGAGGCTCCGATTGTCGAGGTCAAGAATCTGGTGGTCGACTACGCCGGCCATCAGCGTCTGTTTTCCAAGACGGGCGCCAAGCGCGCCTTGAATGGCATCGATCTGCACGTCAAACCGCGTGAAGTGGTTGCCGTGGTGGGCGGTTCGGGGTCGGGCAAGACGACATTGGGCCGGGCCATCGCGGGCTTGCTGGCGCCCACGTCCGGGCAGATCCTGTTCCGCAATCAGCCCGTGAACCGCCGCTCGGCCGCCTGGCGTGACTACCGGCTGAATTGCCAGATGGTGTTTCAGGACCCATATTCGTCACTGGACCCGCGTATGACCATCGGCGAGCTGGTAGGCGAAGGTCTGCGCATGCTGGGCGACATGCCTGCGGCCGACAAGCGGCGCCGCGTTGACGAGGTGCTGGCCGAAGTGGGCCTGGGCTCCGAATACGCCAAGCGCTATCCGCACGAGATGTCGGGCGGCCAGCGTCAACGGGTGGCGATTGCCCGGGCCATCGTGCGCCGGCCTTCGTTTGTGATTGCGGACGAACCGGTGTCCGCGCTGGATGTGACCGTGCGGGCGCAAGTGCTTGATCTGTTTGCCGACTTGCAGGAACGCCACGGGTTTTCCTGCCTGTTTATCAGCCACGACCTGGGCGTGGTGGAGCAGGTGGCCGACCGGGTGGTGGTCATGCGCGACGGCGGCATTGTTGAACAAGGATCTCGGGATGCGGTGTTTGACCAGCCGCAAGAGGACTACACGCGTAGCCTGTTGCAGGCGATTCCGGCCCTGGAATCGACCGAAACGGGCGGCGTGCGCTTGCGCTGGCGGCTGGACGGACAGGAGCCCTTGCGGGCGCGCGCATAAGCTCATGGGGTTCCCAAGGGGACCCCCGCGCTATCCGGGCAACAAGTTATGCCTAAAATACGCGCTTTGGTTTTGATTGACGGGGAGTGGCCCATGCCCAAAGCGGCGGCGACTCAGCCCGGCCTGGTTGACCGTATTGCCCATGATATTCAGGCGGGTATGTATGGTCCCGGCGCCTGGTTGAAACAGATCGACCTGCAAGAGCGTTATGACGCCAAGCGTCTGGACGTCCGGCGGGCGCTTGACCAATTGGCCGCCAAGCGGCTGATTGCGCACATCCCCAACCGGGGTTATCACGTGTACGCCATGGACCCCGATCAGCATCTGCAGATCCGGGACATCCGCATCCTGTTGGAAACAGGCGCGGCAGCGGATTTGATGCCTAATGTCACGGCCGCCAAGGTCCGCGCGTTGCGCACTCTGGCCGAGCGCTTCGACAAGCTCCTGCAAGACGGCACCTTGCTGGAACAGTACGAGGTGAACCTGGCCTTTCACGCAGGCATGTACGACATGTGCCGCAATCGTGAATTGACCGCATTGATCCAGGAAACCCGAGCCCGCGGCCCGGCGGCGCCAGCCAAGGAATGGGTCACACGATCGCGCATCGAGATTTCGGCGCGTGAGCACTTTGATATGGTCGAGGCCCTGGAAGCGCGCGACGTGAAGCGCCTGCAAAAAATCATTGCCCAACATGTAGGGCAAGATATTTCCTGACGTCCGGCCGGTTTGCGCATTGCCCTCGCGGCGGTTCTTGCACAAGAGCCGCCGCGTTGCATTTGGGCGTCCGCTTCAGGGATACCCCCGATGGCGGTCCGTGCCATAGTCGCCATAATTAGCGCATTATTTTGGCGCCAATTTAAATGCGTGAAATCTGCGCCGCACGCCGGGGAGTTTTTGCATGCACCACCATTTCGTTCCCAGAGCGCTTGCGCTCTCCCTGGCGCTTGCCGCCGTTGGTCCGGCCCACGCCGCGGTACTGACCATTGCGCAGCCGGCTGACATCCGCTCCACCAATCCTGGCGTCAACCGCGACAACACCACCGACGGCGTCGTGCTGAACATGGTTGAAGGGCTGGTCGGCTACCGTGAAGATGGCACCGTCGGCCCGTTGTTGGCTAAATCGGTGGATACATCGGCGGATGGCCTGACCTACACCTTCACACTGCGCGAGGGCGTCAAGTTTCACAACGGCGCCACGCTCACCTCTGCCGATGTGATCTGGAACTGGCAGCGGTACATGGACGCGAAGACGGACTGGCGCTGCCGCAGTGATTTCGATGGCCGCAATGGCCTGAAGGTGACGGACGTATCCGCGCCAGACGCGAAAACGGTAGTGATGAAGGTGGATCGCAAGTCGGCGGTGTTCCTGGATTCGCTGGCGCGTACCGATTGCGGCATGACCGCCATCATTGCCAAGGATTCGGTTGCGGCGGATGGTTCGTGGATCAAGCCTGTGGGCACCGGCCCCTATATGTTCAAGGAATGGAAGCGCGGCGAATACACCCTGATGTCGGCGTTTAAAGACTACGTCTCGCCCGAAGGCGACAAGGCCGACGGCTACGTAGGGTCCAAGCGCCCGTTGGTGGAAGAGGTGAAGTTTCTGGTGGTGCCCGATCCGTCCACGTCGAAAGCCGGCCTGATGTCGGGCGCCATCGACGCCAGCCAGATCACCAACACGGATGTCGGTGAACTCAAAAGCGTGAAAACCCTGTCGGTGTTCAGCCCGCATGACGCCGTCAAGCACGTGCTGCTGTTCCAGACCAATGATCCGGTGCTGAAGAACGTAAAGATCCGCCAGGCCATCGCGGCATCGCTGGATATCCCGCAAGTGGTGGCCGCGGCATCCGAGGGCTTGGGCCAGCTGAATAATTCGGCGGTGTACGCCCAATCGGCCTATTACAAAGACGCCGAAAAACGCAGCTACAAGTACGACCCGGCGCGCGCGCAGCAACTGCTGAAAGAAGCCGGCTACAAAGGCGAACCCGTCGTGATCTACGCGAACAAGCGGGCGCACGTGCCCAGCTATCAGGTCGCGGTCATTGCGCAGGCCATGATGCAGTCGGTGGGCATCAACGCCAAGATCGAAGTGCTGGAATGGGCGACGCAGCTGGATCGCTACAACACAGGCAAATACCAGATCAGCTCGTTCTCGTTCTCGTCGCGTCTGGACCCGTCGTTGAGCTTTGAACAATTCGCTGGCGACAAGGAAAAGCAGCCGCGCAAGGTCTGGGATGATCCTGTTGCGCAGAAACTGATCGACGAAAGTTTCCTGGAATCCGATCCGGTCAAGCGCCAGGCGCTGTTCGACCAACTGCATGCGCTGATGCTGGAGCAAACGCCGATGCTGATGCTGTACAACGGCGCGGACGCGTGGGCCAGCAACAAGCGTGTGCAGGGCTTCTCGGTATGGGAAGGCAAGCCGCGGGCGTGGGAAACCAAAATCGCGAATTAAAGCGCGGCGCTACCTTGTGCAGCCGGACCCACGGGCGTTATCGCCGGCGGGTCCGGTTTGCGCTTAGAACGTGGCGCGCATTGTCAGCATGACGTTGCGCGGCGTTCCGTAGTAGTTGTTCTTGCTGTTGGAACCCAGGCCCGAGTAATAGCGCTTGTCGAACAGATTGTTGATGTTCAAGGTGGCGCTCATCGACTTGTTGATGTCGTACTGCACCAGCGCGTTGGCCAAGGTGTAGCCGCCCTGATTGGTGGTGTAGCCCACCTGATTCCAATCGCCTCCGGATTGCACCCATTCCTGGCCGCTGACCGAGCTCTTGCTCTGCATGGTGACGCCGCCGCCCACCATCCACTTGTTGAACTGGCCGGGCAGCCGGTAGGTCGACCACAGTTTGAACAGATGCGCCGGCGTGTTCTTCGCATAACGCTGGTTGCCCTGGCGATCCTTGTTGTGATTGAAGGTATAGCCTGCGTACACCTGCCAGCCTGCCGCGAGTTCGCCGCTGGCTTCCAGGTCTATGCCGCGGCTGACCACCTTGCCCTGCGCGATGTAGCAGCATGCGCTGCCGTCATCGGGGTTGGAGTCGCTGGGATAACGGCCGTCTGGCGCGGCTTCGCCGTTGCGTTCCGTGTAATAGAGCGCGGCCGACGTGTTGAGCTTGCCGCCCATATGCGAACCCTTGACGCCCCATTCATAGGTGCGCCCCGTGATGGGGTCCAGAGGCTTGCCGGGTTGCGGGCCAGACAGATATCCCGCTTGCGGCTTGTAGATTTCAGCGTAGCTCAGGTAGGTGGTCCAGGTGTCGTTCAGGTCATAGGTAATCGCGCCGAAGGGCGTGATCACGTCGTTGTCCTTGAAGTTGTAGCGCTCAGTCCAATTCGCCGTGCCGTCGTCGGCCATGCCGGAGCGTTCCAGGAACTGTTTGTAGTTGCTGTAGCGCAGGCCGCCAATGACATGCAGCGGGTCCGCCAGAGACAGGCGCAAGCGGGCATAGGCGCCCGAGCGCTCTTCGCCGTAATACGGGAAGTCGATATACGGGGTGCCTGCGCCAAACCGCGGTGTTTCGGGTTCCGCCCAAGACGCGTTGGACAGATCGGCCAGGTTGACGGCGCCGCCGCCCGTCAGGTCAGCGCGTTTGGCATTCGCTTTGTGCTTGCTGTAGTCGGCGCCGATGATGAAATCGTGCGAACGGCCAAACAAATCGAAGCTGCCGGCCACATTGGTGTCCAGCTGGTTCTGGTAGCCAGCGGACCGGAAGTACGAGCCGCTGTACGCCATGCCGTCGCCGGTCGCCGGGTCCACCGCGCCGCTCAGATAGCCGTACTTGTCGTTGTAGCGCTGCTGCGAGTGAGTGGCTGAAACCGAGAACTTCCAGCCGTTGGAAAACGTGTGCTTCAAATCGCCGAATACGTCCCAGGCTTCGTGGTGCTTGGCGCTCCAGTCCGCCGCCAGGCTGGTGCTGCGCGTAAAGCCGATGTCGTCACCGTTGTTGTAGCGGGGCAGGCCGTAGTACCAAGGCGTTTCGCGGCGCTTGTCGTAGCTTGCGCCCAGCATGACGGTGGTGCGGGGGGCGACATCCGCTTCCAGTACGCCATAGAAGGTTTGGCCCGCGGATTTGGCGGTGTCGTAGAAGTAGTGTTTGGTGTCGGCGGCGGCCACAATGCGGCCGCGCAACTTGCCGTTTTCCACCAATGGCGAGCTCAGATCGGCAACCGCCCGGTAGTTGTCCCAACTGCCGGCCGAGACACTGCCTTTGGCCTGGAAGCGGTCCAGTGGACGCTTGCGAACCAGGTTGATCGTGCCGCCCGGTTCGCCGGCCCCGGAATACAGGCCATCCGCGCCGCGCAGAACTTCGATACGGTCGTACTTGACCAGATCCGGGTCCGCGATGAAGTCATTCTTGCCCAGCGCGGCAACGGCGCCGCCATCCACGCGTATGTCCGTGATCTGGAATCCTCGCGAAAAGTATTTGCCGCCGGTCACGTATTCATCCGGCACTACCGTGATGCCGGTAGCCGCAGTCATGGCGTCTGCCAGCGTGGTCATGCCACGGTCTTCGATCTGGCGCGACGTGATCACCGTGACCGACTGCGGGGTCTCCCGCAGCGATTCCGCGGTCTTGCCCAAGGTCACGGCCTGCGCGGCATAGGAGTTCGTATTTTCGGACGTGGCGTCGTAGGCGCCAGTCACGGTAACGGGGGCGAGTTGCACTGCGCCAGGGCCGGATAGCAGCGTGATGCTGTCGCCATTGCGCGTGTATTGAATGCCGGTTCCCTGGAGCAACTGATCCAGCGCCTGCTCGGGCGTCATGACACCGCTGACTTGGCGGGCGTTCATCCCTGCGACCAGGTCGGGTACGAAATAAATCTGTACGGGAGCCTGCTGGCCAAGCTGCAACAGCGCCTGGTTCAAGGTCTGCGCCGGAATGTTGATTCTGATGGCGGCCGCTGGATTCTGCGCCGCGGCAGGGCCAGGCAGCGAGCCAAGACTGGCGGCCAGGCTAAGGGCGCCGATCCAAGCGCGCCAATGGGCGGGGTGGGGCTGTCCAGCTTTGCGCGTGCGCGCGGTGATGATGCTCACGATCCTTCTTTCCATGTCGAGACGTGCAGGCGCCGTGCGCCGGTTCCCCTTTGGCCAAAGGTGTTTTGAGGGCGCGGCGGAAATCTCGACGCGCGCTCACTACTGTCCAGAGTGGAAAGCGCGCCAAAGTCCGTAATGAAAATGATTGCTAATTTGAAACTAAATGTGAGCAGTGGGGTGGCCAGGCCATGACCCACCCGTGCCTGAAGCGGCATAGGCGCTGGCCGCAAGACCCTTGAGTCAGCGCGGCCGGATAAGAATTGCGCCGTCCGCGCCGCGCAAGACCTCAACGGGCGCCATGGCGGGCAGGGAGGTCAGAAACGCGCTGGGGTCATCAACGCTGAAGACACCCGCTATGCGCAAGCGCGCCAGCCGGGCATCGGAAAGCAGGATGGGTTGGGTCAGGTAGCGGTTCATTTCAGCGGCCACGTCTGCCAGCGTCGCGTTGGCGAAGACGATCTTGCCTTGGCGCCAGGCCGTGACCGCTTGCGCATCAACGGGTTCGACGGCTGCGAGCCCCGATCCCGGCAGTGTGCGTACGCCTTGGCCCGCGGTCAGATGCGCTTCGCGCCGCTGCCACCATCCGCCGGCTGTGACCGTCACGGAACCGGAGTCGACGGCAACTGCTGCGGTCTCGCCATCGCGGCGCACGTCAAAGCGGGTGCCTGTCACGCGGACTTGCGTGTTGCCTGCGTCGACCAGGAAGGGGCGCTGTGAATCCGGGGTGACCGAGAACATGATTTCGCCCGCATTCAGTTCGACCTCGCGGCGGCTCGCATACAGCCGCACGCGTGCACGGGTGGCGGTGTTGACGTCAAGAATGGAGCCGTCGGACAGTTGGATCTGACGCCTTTCGCCAGCGCGGGTGGCAATCGTCTGTTCTTGCAGAATCGGCTCGGCTGGCCAGAAATTCCAGGTCACGCCCGCGATTGCGGCGGCACTCAAGGCCAGACCGAATGCCAGCCGCCTGCGCGCCATGGCTGGCGCGCGTTGGGGGCGCAGTGTCTGCCGCAGACGCTGCGCATCGAACTGCGTCGTGGCGTTCCACACGGTTTCCATTTCGGCGTAGGCCTGGGCGTGCGCCGGGTCGGCATTGCGCCACTGCTGAAACTCCGCGTGAACCTGCGCGCTTGCCTCGCCCGAGCGCATGCGCGCGAACCAGCCGGCAGCGGCTTGCGCGGCTGTTTCGCTGGGATCGGGTTGAGAGGATTCCGTCATGAGAATTAGCGGTTTGCCGTCTTGCGAAGCCGCAGACTATACAGCGGCTCAGGGCGCATGATGCTTCAAGCGGGCATGCAGATGATGCATGCAGCGGGCCATGTGCTTTTCTACCATGCTGACAGACAGATCCATGCGCTGGGCGATGTCGGCCATGGTGCGGCCTTCCAGCCGGTGCCACGCAAAGACCTGCTGGCAAGGCAGGGGGAGTTCTTCCAGCGCTAGTTGCAGGGCATCAGAAAGCTGCGCTGCGCGGGTGTGGGATTCGACGTCGGCGGTAGTGGGGTGTTCGTGTTCGGGCAGTTCTTGCCAGGCGATGCTCTGAGCCGCGAGCTTGTCGCGATGGCGTGCGGTCATGCCGTTGCGGACGCTGCGCCGCAAGTACGCCGCGGGGTCGCGGAGCAGCGGAGCGTCTTGAGCCTGCAACAGACTGAGCGCGGCGTTCTGAGCGGCGTCTTGCCCCTCGTCCGTGTCGTGTTTACGCCTGGCCCACGAGCCGATCAAATCGGCATAGTGGGCGAGCCATCCTTGCGGGGGCGGGCGGTGGACAGACACGGAAAGAGTAGTTGCCGGACGATGAGAGGGTGTGCATTATTGCAAATCGTTCTCAGTACGGCAATGGCTGTGGTCATGGAGCCACTCGCTCCACTTCCCAAGCCCGGGGCTTCTTCACGGCCCAAGGCTGATAACCTTTGACGTCTGCGCGGAACGCCCCGATGTCCAGCCCGTTATACAAAGGAATGCTAGGCACATCCGCCAGGAACAACTTGTGCAACTGATCAAATGACGCCTGCCGTTTCGCGTGGTCCGTGTCCACCGATGCGGCTTCGATCAGCTTCTGCGCTTCCGGGTTGTCCCAGATCTTGCGCGGTTGCTTGGTCTTGTCGCCCGTCACCATCTCGTAGTTCAGCGCCGCATCCAGGCGCGCCGAATACGGGAAGGTCATCATCTGGTAGGTCCCGGCGTTGTAGCGATCCAGCTGCGTGGCCCACTCCACCACCGACAACTGCGCATTGATGCCCACGGATTGCAGCATCGCCTGGATGATCACGGCGGAGTTGTACGACTGCGGGTAGCGCTTGGTGGTCAGAATCACCAGCTCCTGGTTCTTGTAGCCCGCTTCCTTCAATAGTTTCTGCGCTTCGGCCGGGTCGAAACTCCAACCCTGCTTTTGCGTGGCGTCATGATAGGGCGACACCAGTGGCACGATGGAGTTATTGGGTTGCGCCAGGCCTTCCGTGACCGCAGCGGCCAACTGTTTGTAATCGATGGCGTGGGCCAGGGCCTGACGCATCTTGGGGTTGGACAGCACCGGGTCCTTGGTCTGCATCAGCAGCGCGGTCATGCTCATCACGGGCGCGTAGGCGACCTTGATGTTTGGCGTGCCTTGCAGCACCGGCACGTCGTTGTTGGAGACGTCTTCAATGATGTCGATATTGCCGCGCTGTAACGCCGCCTTGGCGGTGGAGTCGTCGGGCACGATCATGAAACGCACTTCGTCGACGAGCGGGCGCTTGGAGCCGGTGTAGCCGTCGCGCTTGCCGTCCAGATTCGAGTAGCTGGCAAACTTGGTCAGGCGTATGTATTCACCGCGTTTCCATTCAGCCAGTTCAAACGGGCCTGTGCCGATCGGCTTGTCCCAAGTGCCATCCGCGCGCACCGAATCCTTGGACAGAATGCCGGTGCCGCCGCAGTCGGCGCGGGCCAGCGTGGCCAGGAACAGGCTGCTGGGTTTTTCGATGTGATAGACCACTGTTTGCGCGTTGGGGGCTTCCACGCCGGTGACTTTGACGGCGCCGCGGCCATCGAATTCACTGGCGCAGCGCCAGCCCGAGTTAGCAGCGGTGTAGTGTTGCCAGGTCCACAGCACGTCCGCGGATGTCAGGGGCTTGCCGTTGTGAAACTTGACGCCGTCGCGCAGCGTAAAGGTGTAGGTTTTGCCGTCGGCGCTGATGTCGACGGATTTGGCCAGCAGCGGCCGGACTTCGGCGTCTTCACCGTAGGCGACCAGGCCTTCAACGATATGCAGCACGACTGCGTCGCTGTTGCTGTCGCGGTTCACGCCCGGCTCGGTGGAACGGATGTCTGCCGTCAGCGAAATGCGCAGAGGCGGCGCGGTCTGCGCGCCTGCCGTGCTGGCAATGCCAGCCATGCCGGCAACGGCCAGCGCAACCGCGGCGCTCACACAATGGTTCTTCATTGATATTTCCTAGGGTTGCGCAGGCGCGTTGCCAATCAGGCGGCGGCCAGCAGTTCGGGTTCGGCGGTCAGGCTGTAGCGCGTGAACGTACGGTTCAAGGCAGGCAGGGGGGCGACTTCCATCAGGCCGGCGGCCGGTTCCATGACGACCATGGCAACCGTGGCGGACAGGTTGTCATGGCTGCCTGGGCGCGGCGGGCGGCAGACGGAATAGGGCGAGCCAAAGTCGTCGAACAGGGCGCGCTTCAGGTCTTCGCGAGTCAGTTGTGTTTTCTCGTTCAGCAAGCGGCGCACGCGCCAGTCGCGGTAGGCGCTTTCCGGGGTGCTGGCGCGGCCGGTGTCGCGCAGCTTGCCCAAGGCCACTTCGCTGACCCAGTGGTTGGCGTGCACGATCAGATCATCGGCGCCCGGGTAGATCGGGAAGGCTTCATCGGTAGTGCATTCATAGTCGAGGCCAAAGCCTGCGGCCATGCCGATCATGATGTTGTTCGAGCACGACTTCGGGGTGGTGGCGACAGCCTTGATAGCCAGTGCGAAATGTTGCTGCTCCAGCACTTTGCGGCGGATCAGCGACAGCGGCACGCCCAACTGGCGGAAGTCGCGATCGGATTCCAGGTAGTTGGCGGTGATGGACACGCCGGCGCTGTTCAGGCCGCTGCGGGCCAGGCCGCCAGCTTCGACAAAAGTCAGGATGTCAGGGCCGTTGTCGTTGCGCACGCGCAGCACGATGGCGGTCTCGGCGCATTCGGCGCGCCAGTCCCAGTTCTGGCCGTGAATCAGGTTGCCATTGGCCGAGCGCGTCGGCAGGATCAGTGCGCCGGTACATCCGTCGCCCGGTTCCAGCTCCGCCGCTTTTTTCTTTTCTGCGCGCGCCTTGGCTACGACCTCGGTGCGGGCATTGATCATGACGATGTCTTCGAACGGCACATCGGCGCCGGCGGCGATGCCGCGCATTTCTTCCAGGTAGTGCGGCGCGAAGTTCTCGATTTCACGCGCAAAGTGCGCGATGAGCTCGGTGCGCGCCATGGCGTCGTAACCCAGCTCAACCAGAGTCTGGCCGTACATCGCGGCACTTTTGCGCACGCGGTCGGCGGCTTGCTGGCCATATGAACGGCCACGGGCTTCGGGCGTGCCGGAAACCGATACGAAGGGGAATTGAGTGGTTTGAGTCATGGACGGATAGCGGCGCCAAGCGCCGTGAGGTCAGAAATGGGAAACCGATTTGCAAAAATGTTAGCTTATTTTGGCGCCAATATTGCTCAGGGTTTACCCAAGGCAAGGTCGAGTCAAGTTCCGTGGTGAAACCTGACGCTTGGCGCCCGGCCCGATTCAGGACGGAGGGGCCGCTGCCCGTTCCTTGCAGGATGCAAAGACAGCGCCCGCGTCGCGAAAACGTGCCAGCAGTTGTTCAACTTTTTGCAGCCGTGCGGCGCGGCCCACGCCGTTGTCCGCACGCGGATGCAGGGTCAGGCAGGCATAACCCTCGGCCGCAAGCAGCGCGTCGCCTTGTTCGACCCAATGCGCGTAGGCACGGTCTTGCGTGACCCGGCGGCTGAAATGCGTGGCGTCGCACAAACCTTCGCTCCAGGGCAGCTCCACCATGCCGGGGCCGCCGTCAGCATCCAGCGCGTACGGGGCGTCATCATCAATCGCGCTGCTGTCGTAGCGGTAACCCAGCTGATGCAGCAAGGGCACCGTGCGCGGCGAGAAAGCGCTGCTGGTGTAGCGAAACCCTTGCGGGACAGAACCCGTCAATTGCGCCAGGCGGTCGCGGGCGCGTTCCAGCAGTTCGCCTTCGCGGTCGCCCAGCGCGCTCAAGTCTTCAAATGCGTTGCCTTGGGAAGCGGCTTCATGGCCGTCGCGCAGGCTTTGTTCCAGCAAGCCGCGGCAGCGCTCGGCCTCGAAGACGGGCCAGAACAGCGTTGCGCGGATTTCCTGCCTGCGCAGCATGTCCAAGACGCGCGCCAAGCCGCCGCCATAGGTGTAGCGGCCATGCGCATCGCGTCCGTGCAGCGCGGTTTCGGACTGGGTTGCGGCTTCGGGGCCGATGCCATGCACATTCAAAGTGACCAGCACGGTCTTGACGGCGGTCATGCGCGTCTCCAGTTGTCGGGGTGGGCAAGGCAGTGGCGGGCCAGCGCTTCCAGCGTCATGACGTGCACATCAGGCTGCGCGGCCAGATAGCCCAAAAACCGGTCCAGGGCGGCGGCGCGTGCCGGGGTGCCGGAGCCGCCCGCCGCTTTGGGATGCACGGTCAGATGCACATACCCTTCGGCCTGGCGCAGCGCTTCAAATTCCTGCACCCAGTTGTCGTAGGCCTCGGCCGCCAGGCTGTGGCCGCTGAAATAAAAGGGGTAGTCGTCCAGCGATACGGTGTTGTTGGGCAGCATGATGAAGGTAGCCGCATCGCTTGTGGCGCCCGTGTCGTCCGGCAGGTAGGGGCGGTCCTGGTCTTTTTCGCTGGCGTCATAGCAATATCCCAGCGCGCGCAGTGTGGGCAGCGTGCGATGGCTCTTGCGGCCCGACGGCGAGCACCAGCCCACGGGCGTCACGCCCAATTCCTGCTCGATGATGCGGTGGGTTTTCTCAAGCAGGGCCGGCTCCTCGTCGCCCAGGTCCCAGGCTTCGTGCAGATACCCGTGTGCGGCGATTTCATGACCCGCCTTCAGGATGTCGTGAAAGACGGCCGGGTAGTGCTCCACGTCGTAGCCGCAGGCGAAGAACGTGGCGGGCATGCCGTGACGCGCCAGAATCTCCAGATGCCGGGGCACGCCGCGCCGGATGGCGTACCGCCCGGCCGTATAGAGACCTGCGGGGAATTGTTTGCGGCCGACTTCCACGGCGGGTCCGTCCACATGCACGGTGACGCAGACCACGGCGCGTACGGGCGCCGCGTTCGCTTGCCGCAAACCTTGCGCGCGTAGTTCGCGGTCCAGGGGCAACCAGGGGTTGATAGCTACGCCTGCGGGCGCGCCATAAGGAATGCTTTGCATCAGGTGGCCTTGATGTTCGCGTTTTTGATCAGCGCGCGCCACTTCTCGCTTTCGGACACGACAAAGCGGCGCAGTTCTTCAGGGGTGCCGCCATGCAGTTCCAACCCGTTCTGCGTCAATTGCGCCAGCGCGGGTTGTTTAAGCGCGCTTTGCACGGCGCCGTTCAGGGTGTTGATGATGTTTGCCGGCGTGCCTGCGGGTACGAACACGCCGTTCCAGCCGATGGCCTGGTAGCCGGGGAAACCGGACTCAGCCACTGTGGGCACTTCGGGCAGCGCCTGGGCGCGCTGCGCCGAAGTGACCGCCAGCGGGCGTGACTTACCGCTCTGGATGAATTGCTGCTGGTTGATCACCACGTCCATCAGGATGGGAAACTGCCCGCCCAGGAAGTCATTGACGGCGGCTGCCGCGCCTTTGTATGGCACGCCGGGCAGGTCCAGACCCGCCGTTGCCTTGAGCAATTCCATGGCCAGATGCGCGGAACTGCCGTTCTGCGTAATGCCGTAGAAGTATTTGCCGGGATTGGCCTTGATGATGGTCACCAGCTCTTGCAGCGTGCGCGCCGGAAACGACGGATGCACCACCAGCACATTGTTGTAGTAGCAGACCATCGACACCGGTTCGAAGTCTTTGACCGGGTCGTAGGCGATGTTCTCGTACAGGCTCTGGTTCACGGTGTGGGTGCCCGTGGAACCCAGCGCAACGGTGTAGCCGTCAGGCGCCGAGCGCGCCGCTTGTTGCGTGCCGATGATGCCGGCCGCGCCGCCTTTGTTGATGACGACAACGCTTTGCTTGAGCGCTTCCCCTATGCCCTGGGCCAGCGGGCGGGCCACCAGATCGGTGCCGCCGCCAGCCGGGAAAGGCACGATGAACTGGATAGGATGTTCAGACGGATAACCCGCTGCCCATGCGTGTCCCGGCCTGGCCAGGGCCGCGGCGGCTGTCGCGGCGGCGGTGGCCGTCAGGAATTGGCGGCGGTTCATGCCGCCTTGCGGCGAGGCGCCGTTCAAAGACTGCTTCATTGCTTTCCCCTTGGTTTTATCCGGCTGGCAGCGGTAGCGGCCGCTGCCATGGCAGCCGATGCGCCCGGCAACGCCATCGGCGTTCATTGGTGTCGCATAAATATCATTATTCGATAAATATTTATGTTTACCAATTAGTATTTATCTATAAATGATAAAAACTGGAAAGTTAATAGCCGTGATCTTTGGGTTCAGGCATAGGCGATAGCTACCTTGCATCAACCCGCCTGAGCGCCGCCGACGCTGTGATACGCTGCGCCGGTCCCGCGTTGTTCCTATTTCCCCAGACCCATGTCCACCCTGAAGCGAGCCCTGGCGATTCTTGACCTCTTCAGCCTAGACACCCCGGTGCTCACGGCCGAAGACATCATTTCCCGCTTGGCGTATTCCGCGCCCACGGGCTATCGCTATATTCGCGATTTGTCGGATCTGGGTTATCTGCTGCGCATGACGGGCGGTGGCTACAAACTGGGTCCGCGCATCATCGAGCTGGATCACCTGATCATCGATGGCGATCCCGTGTTGGGCGTGGCGCGTCCGATCATGCGCGAGGTCGTTGATCAGGTGGGCGGGGATGTTCTGCTCAGCGTCATTCATGGTCTGCGCATCTTGAACATCCATCACGAACGTGGACCTGATGCGCTGGGCATCCCGCACGGCCGTGGCCGCGCGCATCCCTTGTTTCGCGGCGCCACCGCCAAGACCATCATTGCGTTCCTGCCTCGCAAGGACCAGCGCCGTCTGTACGACGACCATGTAGAAGAGGTCCACGCTTCCGGTCTGGGCGACACCTTGGCAGCGTTCACGGCGAGTCTGGACGCTATCCGCGTGCAGGGTTTTTATCTGGGTGTGGGCGAGATATCTTCCGAGCGCGCGGGCATCGCCGTACCGGTGTTTCAGGAAGACCGCCGCATTTTCGGCGCCTTGACAGTCACCTTTCTGGCGACCCGGCTGAACACCATCGCGCAGGACAAGACCACGGCATTGCTGCAATCTGCCGCCCGACGCATTGAATCGCTGGCGCTGGCGACGCGCATCAAAGAACAAGCCCCGGCGCCGTAAACGCGGGGGCTTGTTGTAGAAGACAATCTGGCGGGTAAGTTACTGCTGTTGCGCCACCTGCGGCGCGCGAACCGGCGACCCCATCGCCTGGAACAGCGCTGCTGTTTCCGTCAGGCGCGTATTGGCATATTCCAGCTCGCGCAACCGCGCCGCAACGTAGTGCTGTTCGGCGGCATATTCCGTGTAAGGCGCCAGGGCGCCCAAACGCACGCGGCTCGCGGTATTGCGGTAGGACTGTTCCGCTGCACGCCGGGACGCCTCGGCGGACGCCAGCGCCTGTCCGTCCGCATCCAGCCGCGACAGCGTGTCGGCTACATCACGGAACGCGACCAGTACGGTTTGTTTGTATTGCAGCACCGAGCCTTCATACCGTTCCTTGGCTGCCCGGCGTTCGGCAAGCAGCGCGCCGCCATGAAAGATGGGCTGCGTAAGCGATGCGCCGATGGCCCAGATGCTTCCTGCGCCTGACAGCGCAGCAGGCCAATTGAAGCCGCCCTTGCCCATGGAGGCCGACAGCGACAAGCTGGGGAACAACTGCGCGGTGGCGACACCCACATCCGCCGCCGCCGCTTGCACGACCGCTTCGGCCACCTGGATATCCGGGCGCGCCGCCAGCAGTTCAGACGGCACCACCACTGGCACTTGTTCTGGCACGGCCAGCATGCTGAACGCCAGATCAGGCGGCGCCTGATCCGGGTTGCGGCCCAGCAGGACTGCCAGCGCGTGACGCGTGGCCTGCCATTGGGCGCGCAAACCCGGCAGCGACGCTTCCTGTGTGGCCGCATCCTGATCGGCGTCCAGGGCATCGTTCTGCGAAGCCGATCCCAATTCGTACCGGCGTTGGGTATCACGCGCTACCTGGCGCAGCAGCACGACCTGCTTTTCAGTCAGCGCCACGCGCTCCGCCAGCGACGCGGACGTGATCGCGCCCGTGACGATGTTGCCTGCCAGAGAACGCCGCGCGGATTCCAGCTGGAACGCCTGTTGTTCCACCTTGGCGGCCAGCGAGGCGTTGGCAAAGCGCGCTGCGCCAAACAGGTCCAGGTCGTACGTGGCCTGGATCTGGCCGGTGTAGATGTTGTAGAGCGCCGTGGGTTCGGGCAGGTTGGGCATGGTCAGTGCGCGATTGCGCTTGGCGTTCGCGCCCGCGTCTACCGACGGCAGCAAAGACGAATTGACCTGGGCGCGCAGTTGCTCGCGCGCGCCTGCCAGATTGCGCTCGGCGGCGCCCAGATCCGGGCTGTTGGCCAAGCCTTCTTCAACCAGCGCGTTCAGTTCATTCGAGCCATAACGTTTCCACCATTCAGGCACCGGCTGCGCGCCGCGTTCAAAGCGTTGCGCCACGCCTTGGGCGGAAGCGCCTGCGGCGGGCGTGGCTTCCACGCCGTATTGCGCGGGCTGGGCCACAGCTGGCGGTTTGCTGTCAGGAGCGAAGGCGCAAGCGCTTAACGCCAGGGCCAGCGGCACGGCAGACAGGCGGAAATAGGCACGAGTGGAAGGGGTACGCATCATCAGACTCCTCGTTCCAGCGTCTCGCCCGCATGGGCGCCGGGCGGCACGCCTTCCGGTTCGTCGCGTTCGTCATGGCGCACACGGAACCACGTGGCATACAGCGCAGGCAGGAAGAACAGCGTCAGCACCGTGGCGCTGGTGATGCCGCCCATCAGGGCAGTCGCCATCGGTCCGAAAAAGTTGCTGCGCAACAGTGGAATCAGCGCCAGCACCGCCGCGGCTGCGGTCAGTGTGATGGGGCGGAAACGCCGCACGGTAGCGCCCACAATGGCGTCTACCCGCTTGTGGCCGGCAAGAATGTCCTGCTCGATCTGGTCCACCAGAATGACGGAGTTGCGCATGATGATGCCGAACATGGCAATCACGCCCAACATCGCTACAAAGCCGAACGGTTTGCCAAACAGCAGCAATGCGGCCACCACGCCGATCAGCCCCAGCGGCGCCGTCAGCACCACCATCAGCACCCGCGCAAAACTCTGTAGCTGCACCATCAGCAGGGTCAGTACGGCAATGGCCATGAGAGGCATTTGCGCGTTGATGGACGACTGGCCCTTGTCGCTTTCTTCAACCGGACCGCCGACTTCAATGCGGTAGCCGACGGGCAATTCGGCGCGGATGGCATCAAGTTTTTTGTCGATGGCATGGGTGACGTCTATGCCTTGCGAACCGCTGGTGACGTCGGCCTGAACGGTGATGGTGGGCTGGCGGTCACGCTCCCAGATGACGCCATATTCCAGGCCGTATCGCACATGCCCCAAGCTGGCCAGCGGTACCGGACCATTGGGCGTGGGCATCGCCAGCGTCGCGACGCGGGCGGGATCAACCCGTTCTTCGTTCGGTGCGCGCAAGCTGACGTTGATGAGTTTGTCGCGTTCGCGGTATTGCGTCACCGTGTAGCCCGACAGGCTCATCGCCAGAAAATCCGAGATATCGCTAGAGCTGATGCCCAGTTCCCGGGCCTTTTGCTGGTCGATTTCGAAACGCACCGAACGCTCGGACGGTTCATCCCAGTCAAACTGCACGTTCACCGCGCGTTTGTCAGCGCGAACGTCGGCCGCGACCTTTTCGGCAACGGCGCGCACATCAGAGATCTTGTCGCCACTGACGCGGAACTGGATCTGATAGCCGACGGGCGGCCCGTTTTCCAGGCGCGACAAGCGAGTGCGGATGGCCGGAAACTCGCTGCGCAGCATCGGTTCCAGCCATTGGGCCAGCTTCTCGCGGTCTTCAACGGAATGCGCGGTAATGACCAATTGGCCGAAATTGGGGGTGGCCAGCTGCTGATCCAGCGGCAGGTAGAAACGCGGCGCGCCGGTGCCTACAAAGCTGACCGAATGATCGATCTCGGGCCGGCCTTCCAGCGCCTTTTCCAACCGTTCCACCTGACGCAGCGTGGCCGCGAACGACGCCCCTTCTTGCAGGCGCACATCCACCAGCAATTCGGTGCGATCAGAACTGGGGAAGAACTGCTGCGGCACGAACTTGAATCCTGCCATCGACACCACAAAGATCAGCACCGTAGCTGCCAGCACCACATAGCGGCGGTCCACGCACCACGCCACCCAACCGCGCAACCGCAGATAAAAGCGGGTGTTGTAGATATCGTGTTCGTGATCGTCGGGCAGATGGGCTTCTCGCTTGCGCTCGGGCAGCAAGCGGTAGCCCAACAGCGGAATCAGCACCACAGCGGCAAACCACGAAGTGATGAGCGCGATGGCAGAGACCTGGAAGATAGACCGGGTGTATTCCCCGGTGCTGGACTTGGCCAGCGCGATGGGCAGAAAGCCGGCCACCGTGACCAGCGTGCCCGTGAGCATCGGAAAGGCGGTGCTGGTGTAGGCATAGGCCGCCGCGCGTGCGCGGCTCCAGCCCTGTTCCAATTTGACCGACATCATCTCCACGGCAATGATGGCATCGTCGACCAGCAGGCCCAGCGCCAGCACCAGCGTGCCTAAAGACACTTTGTGCAGGCCAATGCCAAACACATCCATGAACAGCGCCGTAATGGCCAGCACCACCGGTATTGAAATCACCACCACCATGCCGGTGCGCAACCCCAGCGACACCAGGCTCACAATCAGCACGATGGCAACCGCTTCGGCGACTGAACGCAGGAAATCATCCACGGAACGCGACACCGCCTGCGGCATGCTGGACACTTCGGTCAACGTCAGGCCCGCGGGCAATTGCTTCTTCAATTCGCCAAACGTCTTGTCCAGCGACTGGCCCAGGCGCACTACGTCCTGGCCGGGCTGCATGCTGATGCCAATACCCAGCACTGGACCGCTTTCCACGCGCATCTGTTCTGTTGGAGGATCGTCGTAGCCGCGATGAATGGTGGCAATATCGCCCAGACGCACGGACTTGTCGTTCACGCGGATCAGCGTGTCGGCCAGGGCGCGGCTGTTGGGAAATTGTCCGGTGGGCCGCACAAAAATCCGGTCATCAGCCGTCGTCAGCGTTCCGGCACTGGCCACCGCGTTCTGACTGTTGATCGCCTGCGCGATCTGCTGCGGCGACACGCCCAGGCGGGTCAGCTGCGTATTCGAGATCTCGATATAGATGTGTTCGGCCTGATCGCCAAAGTAATCAACCTTGGCAACTCCTGGCACGCGCAGCAATACGGTGCGCAACTTGTCGGCGTAATCACGCAACTGGGCCGGCGAAAAGCCATCGCCTTGCAGGGTGTAGATGTTGGTGTAGACGTCGCCAAACTCGTCATTGAAAAACGGGCCTTGCACGCCTTGGGGCAATGTGGCCTGAATGTCACCGACTTTCTTGCGCACCTGGTACCACTGTTCAGCCACCGTGCTGGCGGGCGCCGAATCCTTCATGGTGTAGAAGATCAGGGATTCACCCGGCCGGGAATAGCTGCGCAGGAAGTCCGTGTTGGGGGTCTCTTGCAGTTTCTTGCCAATGCGGTCGGTGACTTGTTCCTGCACCTGCTGCGCGGTTGCGCCCGGCCACAGCGTCTTGACCACCATGACGCGGAAGGTGAAAGGCGGGTCTTCGGATTGCGCCAGCTTGGAATACGACAGCACGCCAAACAGCGTGACCATCGCAATCAGGAAAATCACGAGCGGCTGGTGGCGCAATGCCCAGGCCGACAGGTTGAATCTGCCTTCCTCGTGGCGGTGCGGGTCTTGGTCCGCGCCCTGATTGGGGGCGCTCATGACGCAAAGTCCTCGGGATGCAGCGGGGCCACGGCGCGAACCTTTTCACCGGCGGCCACGGTATGCACGCCTTGCCACACCACGCGTTCACCAGCGTTCAAGCCTTGCGACAACGTTACCGTGCGGGCGTCGTAGCGCAGCACTTGCACGCGGCGCAGCTCAAGGGTGTCTTCTTGCGGCTTCACCACCCAGACGGCGGGGTCCTTGCCGTCATGGAATAGCGCAGTGGCCGGCACGGTATAGGTGGTCAGCCCATTGGCCGAGCGGTTGTCGAAGCTGATGTTGGCGGTCATGCCCAGCCGAACTTCTGGCGACGGCGATTCCAGCGTCAGCTTGGCGCGGTAGGTGCGGCTTTGCGGATCGGCAGCAGGCGCAATTTCGCGCAAGATGGCGGTGAACGTCTGCCCGGGCAGCGGGCCCAGCGTGACGCTGGCGCGTTGGCCGACAGCCAGTCCGGCCAGCACGCTTTCGGGCACGTCGCAGATGGCGTCAATATCACCGGCCCAGGCCAGTTGGTAGACAGGCGTGCCTGCCGCGACGTTCTGCCCGGTGTCGGCCTGTTCGGCAGTGATGACGCCAGCGTGGTCGGCTTGTAGCGTGGTGTATTTCAATTGGTCGGCGGACAGCGCGGCTTGCTGGGCTGCCTGGTCGCGTTGCGCCAGCGCCGAGGCATAGGAATTGCGGGTCTGTTCCAGCTGAGTGGCGGCGATCAGGTTCTCGCGCGCTTGAGCGCGGTCCCGGTCCAGTTGCTGGCGCGCATAGTCCAGCTGATGCTGGGCGGCGGACAAAGCCGCGCGGGCGGCCGCAGCATTTTTGGTGGCGTCGGCGGGGTCCAGCTTTGCCACAATCTGACCGGGTGTGACGTTGTCGCCCAGCCTGACCTGACGTTCGATGATCTTGCCGCCCACGCGGAACGACAGAGGGGTGTTGTAGCGTGCTTGCACTTCACCCGGCAGCGTCCAGGCGGGCAGGCGTTCGTCAGCCTGGGCTGGCATGGCGACAACAGGCCGGGGCGCAGGCGCAGGGGCCTCTTTTCGGCCGCAGGCGGAAACGGCCAGCGCCAATACCAACGCTGCGGGCAACGCCAAGCGGCGCGTCCAGCGTTGGGCGGTTACGGAAGGCAGCGCTGCGTCAGCAGCGGAACCGTGCGCGGCTCGGTGCGCGCAAGGGTCAGGACTATTCACGAAACACCTCGCGGCGCATGAGCGGCAAAGGACTGCAATAGGGGCGGGGCTTGACGCACTAAAGCCCGATACGGCCTGGATTCTAATACAACTTTGTATTCGGATTCAATTATGAATCTGAAATGTGAGCCAGTGCTAAAATCGCGCCATGTCAAAAATCCGCCTTACCCGAGAGCAAAGCCGTGATCAGACGCGTCAGCGCCTGCTCGACGCCGCGCAATCGATTTTTCTCAGCAAGGGATTTGTATCCGCCAGCGTCGAGGACATCGCCGAACTGGCGGGGTACACGCGCGGGGCGTTCTATTCGAACTTCGGCAGCAAGTCCGAGCTCTTCCTGCAATTGCTGCGGCGCGATCACGAAAGCGTGATGGCCGATATGCGCGCCATTTTCGAAGACGGTGCATCACGCGAGCAGATGGAAGCGCGCGTGTTGCAGTACTACAGCACGCACTACCGCGAAAACGACTGTTTTTTGCTGTGGATGGAAGCCAAGCTGCAAGCTGCCCGAGACCCGGATTTCCGGGTGGGATTCACGTCTTGCCAGCGCGAGTTGCGCGAGGCCACTACGGAATACATCCGCCAGTTTTCCGCCCACGTCGGCACGCCCTTGCATCTGCCGGCGGAACAACTGGCCATGGGCTTGCTGGCTTTGTCGGACGGCATGCAGTTCAGTTATGCCTTTGATCCGCAGGCCGTCACGTCTGAAATGACCGAAGCCGTCCTGGCCGGATTTTTTCGCCGCGTGGTGTTCGGCGATCCCAAGCCGGAGTAGGGCGTTCGGGCGTCAGTCCAGCAACTCCGATATTTCGATCAGGTTCAGATCGGGGTCCCGCAGGTACACCGAGCGGATCTTGCCCGTGGCGCCTGTGCGCGGCACGGGGCCTTCAATAATTTCTGCGCCCGCCTGCTTGAGATGGACGATCACGTCGTCCAGCGGCCGGTCCGCAATGAAACACAGGTCCAGCGCGCCAGGCACGGGCAGATGCGCCTTGGGTTCGAACTCCTGGCCGCGCACGTGCAGGTTGATCTTCTGATTGCCAAAGCGCAGCGCCTGCCTGCCCGCGCCAAAGGTTTCCAGACGCATGCCCAGAATGCGGGTGTAGAAGTCCACGGTGGCTGCGGGATTGGTGCAGGTCAGAACCAGGTGATCAAGGTGGTCGATCAAGGGCATCTCCGATTTCAGATTGTCATCTCAGGGGCTGCCGTGATAGTAATACCTGCGGCGCACCGGCTGGGCTGAGGGGGCTGGCGTCGAACCTTGCATCCCTTGGGCGAAAGGAGCGGCTGCATGTCTTCAGAACCCCGACCACCTACTACGATCAATCGCCCGGTATTTTTCTCGGCGGCATTATTCACGCTGCTGCTCGTGGGTTTTGCGATCATCGCGCCCAAGACCGCCCAGAATTTTTTCGAATCGTTGCAAGGCTGGATACTCGGCAATGTCAGCTGGTTCTACATTCTGGTTGTGGCCATCATTTTGCTGTCCGTGGCGTTCCTGGCGATCAGCCGTTACGGCGACATCAAGCTAGGCCCCGATCACAGCGAACCCGATTACCGCAACTTTACGTGGTTCGCCATGCTGTTCTCGGCAGGCATGGGTATCGGCCTGATGTTCTTCGGCGTGGCCGAACCCGTCATGCACTTCATGTCGCCGCCGGTGGGTGAAGGCGGCACGGCGGCAGCGGCCCGCGAGTCCATGAAAATCACGTTCTTCCATTGGGGGCTGCACGCGTGGGCGATCTACGCGGCGGTGGCGTTGACGCTGGCGTTCTTCAGCTTTCGCCATGGTCTGCCATTGACGCTGCGCTCGGCGCTGTATCCGCTGATCGGCAATCGCATTCACGGCCCCATCGGCCACGCCGTCGACATCTTTGCCATTATCGGCACCGTGTTGGGCGTGGCGACCTCGCTGGGCCTGGGCGTGGCGCAGATGAACAGCGGATTGAATCATCTGTTCGGCATCCCCGTGGGCGTGACCACGCAGATCATCCTGATCATCATTACCTGCGGCCTGGCCACGCTGTCGGTCGCAAGCGGCCTGGACAAGGGCATTCGCATTTTGTCCGAAGCCAACATGGTGCTGGCGGTGATCCTGCTGTTGTTCGTGCTGATCGCAGGCCCGACCGTGTTTTTGTTCCAGACCTTTGTCCAGAATACTGGGGCCTACCTGTCGGACATCGTCAACAAGACCTTCAATCTGTATGCCTACGAGCCGAGCGACTGGATCGGCGGCTGGACACTGTTTTATTGGGGCTGGTGGATCGCCTGGTCGCCGTTTGTCGGGCTGTTCATTGCCCGCATCTCACGCGGGCGTACCATCCGGGAATTCGTCTGCGGCGTGCTGCTCGTGCCGGCGGGTTTTACCTTGTTCTGGATGACGGTATTTGGCGATACGGCGATTCACTTCATTCTGGTTGATGGGGTAAAGGGCTTTTCGGAAACGGTGGAGGCAGACAGTTCGCTGGCGCTCTTCGCGTTTCTTGAACTGCTGCCCTGGAGCAACGTGGTGTCGGTCTTCGCCATTGCGATGGTGGCCGTGTTCTTCGTGACATCGGCAGACTCGGGCGCATTGGTCG
Source organism: Achromobacter seleniivolatilans (assembly GCF_030864005.1). Taxonomy (NCBI): domain Bacteria; kingdom Pseudomonadati; phylum Pseudomonadota; class Betaproteobacteria; order Burkholderiales; family Alcaligenaceae; genus Achromobacter; species Achromobacter seleniivolatilans. The sequence goes on along the minus strand of NZ_CP132976.1, from coordinate 3,517,486 downwards.
TGGATCTACTGGCCTCGGGCGGCGCTGACCGCACGCCGGTGTGGCAGCGCATTTTCTGGTCGCTGTCCATGGGCGCGGTGGCCATTGCGCTGCTGCTGGCCGACGGCTTGACCGCGTTGCAGACAGCCACGATTGCCAGCGCATTGCCGTTCTCGATCATCTTGCTGCTGTCGTTGTGGGGGCTGTTCAAGGCACTGAGACTGGACGCGACCAAACGCGGCATCCGTTATCAATCGCTGACCCTGTCACGGCCGGCGCGCGGCGGCCAATCCTGGGAGCGCCGCCTGCGCAACATGGTGATGATGCCGCGCCGCTCTCATGTGCTGCGCTTTATCAGTGATGTGGTGCGTCCGGCATTGGATGATGTGGCCGACGAGCTGCGCCGGCAGGGTTACGCGGTGGCCGTGCGCGAGGACGAAACCGAAGGCAGCGTCACCCTGGAGGTCTCGCATGGCGACCACCTGGACTTTTGGTATACCGTGCGGCCAGAAGCCTTTGTCCGCCCCAGCCTGACGCCGGAAGAGGCGGCAGACGAAGAAGAGCGCAAATACTTCCGCGCCGAAGTCCATCTGCGTGAGGGCGGGCAAGACTACGACATCATGGGCTGGAGCCGCGATGCGGTCATTGGCGACATCCTGGATCAATACGAACGCCATCGGCATTACCTGCACATGGTTCGACCCTAGTGTTCTGATTCCTTAGCACCAGGCCGCCGGCATTGTCCGGCGGCTTTTTTTTGGCCGATAGCCTCCGGCTATGCGGTGCATTGGCGAAGTCTCTTTGACGGCGGGGTCCGATTCGTGGATTATCCAAGTATATTCTTGGATAAATAAAGAGAGCGAATCATGAAGGTAAGAACAGGGGCGTTGATGGCGGGGGCCGTGACGCTGGCCGTGGCGCTGGCGGGCGGAGGGCTGTACTGGAAATTTGGCGGCGCGGCGCAAAAGGGCGGTTGGGCCATGGCGCCCGCCAAAGTTGCGGTAGCGCCTGCCGTACTGGCTGACTTTCCGATGGCATTGAGCGGTATCGGCTCCCTGGAAGCGGTGCGCCAGGTGCAGGTGCCCGCCGAAGCCGACGGCCGCATCGCGCAGATTTTGTTCACGCCGGGCGAGCACGTGAAGGCCGGCCAGTTGCTGGTGCTGATGAACGATGCCCCCGAACAGGGTGAATTGGCGCGTTTGCAGGCGCAGACGCGCAATGCGCGGACCTTGCTTGATCGCACCCGCCGCCTTTTGCCGCAACAGGCCGCCACGCGGGAACAACTGGATCAAGCCCAGTCGGACTACGAGCAGGCAGCGGCAGACATGAAGCGGGTACAGGCACTGATTGAGCAAAAGCGCGTCAAGGCGCCGTTTGATGGCGTGTTGGGCGTGCGCCGCGTGAACCTGGGCCAATTCGCCCGGGCCGGCGACCCGCTGGTGTCCCTGACCGACGCATCCAGCATCTACGCCAACATCACGTTGCCCGAACAGGCGCTGGGCGCATTGCGAGCGGGCCAGCCTGTGACCTTGACCGTGGACGCTCACGCCGGGCGTCAATTTGAAGGCAAGGTCACCACGATAGAGCCGCAGGTGGACCCCGGTACCCGCACCGTGCGCGTGCAGGCCACATTGGCCAATGCCGACGGCGCGTTGGCCGCAGGTATGTTCGCGCATGGCCGCATTGGCCTGCCTGACCGCCCCAACGTGATTACCGTTCCGGAAACCGCAGTCAGCTACAGCGCCTACGGCGATTCCGTTTATGTGCTGACGGCGCCCAAAACGGATCAGCAGGGCGCAGGCCCCACGGTGCGCCAGGCCTATGTCAAGACGGCCGAGCGCGTGCGCGGGCGGGTCGTGGTGATAGAAGGGTTGGAGGCAGGCGATCAGGTCGTGACGTCAGGCCAATTGCGTCTGCACAACGGCGCGGCTGTTGAAGTCACTGCCCAGGACACCGTGGCGCTGGGCAGTCCCCAGCAAACCGTGGCGCAAGCCCGGTAATGCGCAGGAGGCTCCCATGAAATTCACCGATCTTTTTGTGCGCCGCCCGGTGCTGGCCCTGGTGGTCAGCACCCTGATCCTGCTCTTGGGCATCAAGGCGTTAAGCGGACTGCCCGTGCGGCAGTATCCGCTGACCGAAAGCACCACCATCACCGTCACCACCCAGTATCCGGGCGCATCGCCCGATCTGATGCAAGGCTTTGTCACGCAACCCATCGCGCAATCGGTCGCGACGGTTGAAGGCATTGATTATCTGTCGTCGTCTTCCACCCAGGGCCGCAGCGTCATCACGGTGCGGATGAAATTGAACGCCGACTCCAACAAGGCCATGACCGAGGTGATGGCCAAGGTCAACGAGGTCAAGTACCGCCTGCCGCAAGACGTGTACGACCCGGTGCTGGTCAAGTCCGCCGGCGAGGCAACGGCTGTGGCTTACGTGGGCTTTTCCAGCAACACGTTGTCTTTGGCGGAGTTGACCGATTACCTGTCGCGCGTGGTGCAGCCGCAGCTGTCTTCGATTGACGGCGTGGCCAGCGTGGAACTCTCCGGCGGACAAAAGCTGGCCATGCGGGTCTGGCTGGACCCCAACCGGATGGCTGCTCGCGGCATTTCGGCGGGCGAACTCGCCCAGGCCCTGCGCGACAACAACGTGCAGGCGGCTCCCGGCCAGGCCAAGGGGCTGTATGTGGTGTCCAACATTCAGGTCAATACGGATCTGATCAACGTGGCGGAATTCCGCGACCTGGTGGTCAAGCGCGAAGGCGATGCCATCGTGCGGCTGGGCGATGTGGCCACGGTGGAACTGGGCGCGGCATCTACGGATTCCAGCGGCCTGATGGATGGAGAACCTGCGGTTTATTTCGGCTTGAACGCCACACCGGTGGGTAATCCGCTGGTCATCGTCAAGCGCCTGCAAGAACTTTTGCCCAGCATCAAGCAGAATCTGCCGCCGGGCACCGAGGTGCAGTTGCCGTTTGAACTGGCCCGCTTCATCAGCGCATCCATTGATGGAGTCAGAGACACGCTGTTGGAAGCCGTTGCGATCGTTGTGGTGGTGATCTTCTTGTGCCTGGGATCGCTGCGCGCCGTGCTGATTCCCGTCATCACGATACCGCTGTCCATGCTGGGCGGCGCGGCAATCATGGCGTTGTTCGGCTTCAGCGTGAATCTGCTGACCTTGCTGGCCATGGTGCTGGCTATCGGGTTGGTGGTGGACGACGCCATCGTGGTGGTCGAAAACGTGCACCGCCATATCGAAGAGGGTAAGTCCCCGGTGCGCGCGGCGCTGATCGGCGCGCGCGAAGTGGCTGGGCCGGTCATCGCCATGACGATCACGCTGGCTGCCGTGTACGCGCCCATCGGGTTGATGGGCGGACTGACAGGGTCGCTCTTCAAGGAGTTCGCGTTTACGCTGGCCGGCGCCGTTGTGGTGTCAGGCGTGATCGCATTGACGCTGTCGCCCGTCATGAGTTCGTTCCTGCTGAACAGTCGCGTCTCTGAAGGATGGATGGCGCGCCGGGCCGAGCATTTCTTTACACGCTTGGGCGCGGCCTATGGCCGGGTGCTTGATGTGTCGCTGCATCACCGCTGGGTGACCGGTCTGATCGCGGTTGCCGTTCTGATCAGTCTGCCGTTCCTGTACAACTCGGCGCAGCGCGAACTGGCGCCGGTCGAGGATCAGTCCATGGTGCTGACGGCAATCAAGTCGCCTCAGCAAGCCAATATCGACTACGTTGAAAAGTTCGGCAAGAAGTGGGACGACGTGATGAAGACGCTGCCCGAACAGAACGGCCGCTGGCTGATCAACGGTTCGGACGGCGTATCCAATAGCATTGGCGGCGTGAGCCTGGTGTCTTGGGACCAGCGGGAGCGTTCCGCCGAACAGCTTCAGGCCGACGTGCAAACGCGTATGAACCAAGTCGAAGGCAGCAACATCTTCGCCTTTCAACTGCCGTCCTTGCCAGGTTCTACAGGCGGGCTGCCCGTGCAGATGGTGCTGATGAGCGCGGCCGACTATCCCGTGGTCTACGAGACCATGGAGACCCTGAAGCAAGCCGCGCGCGAAAGCGGCCTGTTCATGGTCGTGGATAGCGACCTGGACTACAACAACCCCGTCGTGCAACTGAAGGTGGATCGCGCCAAGGCCAACAGCCTGGGCGTCACCATGAAGGATGTCGGCGAGACGCTGGCCGTGCTGGTTGGCGAAAACTATGTCAACCGCTTCGGCATGGATGGGCGGTCCTATGACGTTATTCCGCAAAGCCTGCGTGAGCAGCGCATCTCGCCCGAATCCCTGGCTCAGTTCCACGTCAAGAGCGCGAGCGGCGCGCAGGTGCCGATGTCCAACATTGTGACGGTGTCCATGGGCGTGGAACCGAATCAACTGACCCAGTTCAACCAATTGAACGCCGCCACCTTCCAGGCGATTCCGATGCCGGGCGTCACGATGGGCGACGCGGTGCAGTTCCTGTCCAAGCAGGCGCAAACGCTGCCGGCAGGCTTTAGCTACGACTGGCAATCCGATGCTCGCCAGTTCAGCCAGGAAGGTTCGGCGCTGATGGTCACGTTTGCCTTCGCCATTATCGTGATCTATCTGGTGCTGGCTGCGCAGTACGAAAGCCTGCGAGATCCCTTCATCATTCTGGTCAGCGTGCCGATGTCGATCTGCGGCGCTTTGATACCGCTGGCGCTGGGCATGGCAACGATCAATATCTACACCCAGATCGGTTTGGTGACGCTGATCGGATTGATCAGCAAACACGGCATCCTGATGGTGGAGTTCGCCAATGAGATGCAGGTCAGCCACGGTCTGGACAGGCGCGCCGCCATGGAACAGGCGGCCCGTATCCGCCTGCGCCCGATTTTGATGACAACCGCCGCCATGGTCATGGGCCTGATTCCGCTGTTGTTTGCCAGCGGCGCGGGCGCGCACAGCCGCTATAGCCTGGGCCTCGTCATTGTGGTGGGGTTGCTGGTGGGAACGCTGTTCACGCTGTTTGTGCTGCCCACGGTCTATACCGTGTTCGCCCGCGATCACCGGGCAGCCCACGACACGCCGCGCGCACGCGAGCTGGCGCGGGCGCAGGCTGAAGACGCCCAGGCGTCCGCGTAGTCTTAAGGAATCAATCATGAATCAACGTTATCTGCCTATCCGCTTGCGCCGCGGCGCCACGGTATTGTTGGCTGCACTGGCCATGGCCGGATGCGCCGTCGGGCCCGATTATCAGAAACCTTTGGCGGCGACGGTGACGCTGGCCAGCCCCGAGCAGGCGCTGTTTTCCAACGGCCAACTGCAACGCGACTGGTGGCGGCAATTGCAGGACGCGCAGTTGGACCGGCTGGTGAGTCTGGCGCTGGACCGCAACCACGACATTCGCATCGCACAGGCGCGGCTGGCTGAATCTCGCGCCGTGCTCGATGAAAAGGAACTGGACCAATTGCCCGCCGTGACGCTGGACGGCCGCTATGAGCGCAGCTTGTCGCAAGCCAACGCCGGGACAACCGGGCAACGCAATCTGGCACAAAGTTACCGGGCGGGGTTTGACGCCACTTGGGAGCTGGACCTGTTCGGCCGCTTGCGCCGAGCAGCCGAGGGGGCGGCGGCGCGCAGCGAAGCACAAGCCGCGGACTTGGCCCAAACCCGCATCGTGGTGGCGGCCGAGGTGGCGCGCAATTACTTTGAACTGCGCGGCGCTGAGCAACGCTTGCAAGTGGCGCGCGCCAATCTGGAGAGCCAAGGCGATAGCCTGCGCGTGATCCAGGCCATGGTGTCGGCCGGGCGCGGAGACGAGGGCGATCTGGCCAGTGCGCGCGCCGAATGGGAAACGGTGCAGGCCAGCGTGCCGGTTCAGGTAACGGCACGGCGGCTGGCGCTGTACCGGATCGCCGTGCTGGCCGGGCTGCGTCCGGTGGAACTAGGCGAACTGGATGCTGGAAAACCGCTCACGCCGTTGACGGCCCGGTTGCCTATTGGCGACGTGGGGGCGTTGTTGTCGCGCCGTCCGGACATTCTGGCCGCGGAGCGCAATATGGCGGCGGCCAATGCGGATGTGGGGGTGGCTACCGCCGAGTTGTACCCGCGTATCGATCTGGGGGGATTCCTGGGTTTTGTGGCCTTGCGGGGCGCTGATTTCGGCACGGCGTCCAGCCGGGCGTTCAGCGTGGCATCCGGGGTCAATTGGCCCGCGTTCCACTTGCCCACGGCGCTGGCGCGCAAGCGCGGTGCGCAGGCGCGTTCCGAGGGCGAGGTAGCGCGATACGAGCAGACCGTGCTGCGGGCGGTAGAGGAACTGGAATCGGCGTTGACCGAATTCGGCCAGACGCAACAGCGGTTGGGCAATCTGGCGCAGGCAGCGGCGCATAGCGGGCGGGCAGCGGAATTGGCGCAACTGCGCTACCGCGAAGGCAGCGCCCCTTATTTGACGGTGCTGGATGCGCAGCGTACGCTTTTGCGCGCCCAGGATGCCGTCGCGGTCGCCGAAACCGAGTCCTATACCCGCCTGATTGCGCTCTACAAGGCGCTGGGAGGCGGCTGGGAAGCGCCATTGGCGGCGCCTGGGTCTTCGGCCGCGTCCGCAAAACCTGCGGCCGGCTGACTGCTACCCCGCGTTCGTGGCAACATAGGAAAACACTTGGAGTTTCGTTCACCTCATGTCTGACAGCCTGTCCCAACCCGTCACCTGGATGCCCCACCAACCGGCGGATCGTGTGCTGATGGCCTTGAAGACGCGCGGCCCGCAATCCGTCGCCGTCATCGCCCGCGCCATGGACCTGACCGCCGAGGCGGTGCGCCAGCAAATGACGCGCCTGCACGCGGATGGATTGGTCGATTCCGAAAGCCACAGCGCGGGGCGGGGGCGGCCCACGCAAATCTGGTTTCTGACGGAAGCCGGCCATGGCCGGTTCCCGGATACCCATGCAGAAATGACGGTGCAGATGATAGGCGCCGTGCGTCAGGTGTTTGGCGACGAGGGGGTCGAAAAGCTGATCCAGGTTCGCGAGGCCGGCATGCTCAACAGCTACCATCAGGCGATGTTGGGGGCGACAGACCTGGGCAGCCGGCTTGAACGGTTGGCGCAGGTCCGTTCAGCCGAAGGTTATATGGCCGAACTGCGCAAGGACGGCGATGATTTTCTTTTTATTGAAAATCATTGCCCGATCTGTTCGGCGGCGAAAGCCTGTATGGGCTTTTGCCGAAGCGAGCTGGAACTGTTCCGCAACGTGTTGGGCGAAAACGTGCAAGTCGATCGCGAAGAACACATTTTGTCTGGAGCAAGACGCTGCGCGTACCGCGTTCGCAACCATAAGCGCACGCCCGGCGCCTGATAGCGGCCGGGTTCTGGTTCAAGACCTATCGCGCCGCACCTATCTACGAACCTGTATCTGCTTCCGGCTGCGTCTCCCAGCCGCCCAGCGCCTTGTACAACTCCACTGCATTGACCAAACGGCGCTGTTGCAGGCGGATGTATTCCTGCTCGGAGTCGAACAGGCTTCGCTGTGCTTCCAGCATCTCCAGATAGTTGGCGACGCCACGGTCATAACGCCTTTCGGCCAGCCGCTGCCGATCGCGGTCGGCGTCGCGCACTTTGCGTTGCGCATCGATTTGGATGCGCAATGTATCGCGGGCGCTTAACGCATCCGCCACTTCACGGAAGGCCCGTTGGATGCTGCCCTCATACTGCGCCACCGCAATATGCTTGCGGGTTTCGGCCAAGGAAAGGTTGGCGTTGTTGCGGCCAGCGTTGAAGATGGGCAGCGTCAGCTTCGGCGCGAATACCCAATTGCCGGTGCCGGACCCGAACAGGTCAGAAAAGCTGCCGGCCGTTGTGCCGATATCGGTTGTCAGTTGCACGGACGGAAAGAAAGCGGCGCGGGCGGCGCCGATGTCGGCGTTGGCGGCGAGCAGCGTATTCTCTGCTTGCCGCAGATCGGGACGGCGCGACAGTAACGCCGATGGCAAGCCCGCCGCCAGCGGTGTCAACGTCTGATTCTCCAGCAGAACCCCGTCCGTGCCCGCAGGCAGTGAAAAATCGCCCGCCAGCAGACCCAACGCGTGGACAGCCTGCCGGTATTCGCGGCTGAGTTCGGCGTGGGTCGCACGCGAGGTCTCCACCAGCATCTGCGCGGTGCGTAAACCGATGGCGGTTTCCAGTCCGGCGTCGTAGCGCCGCTGCGTCAGTGTCAACGAGGCTTCGCGAAGCGCTATCGTGCTCTCGGTAAGGCGCAATTGTTCGGCAATCGAGCGCTGGTTGAACACCGCCGTGGCGGTTTCCGCCACCAGCGATAGCGAGGCTGCGCGGTGCGCTTCCTCGCTGGCCAGGTAGCGCGACAGCGCCGCGTCGCTCAGACTCTTTACGCGGCCGAAAAAATCCAACTCGAAAGCGGTAATGCCAACTGCCGCGCGGTACCGGTTGGCCACGGGCAGACCCGCCTGGCCGGGTTCAACGCTACGGCCGCGGCTGAATTCGCCACTGCCGTCTATTGCAGGCAGCCGGTCGGCCTGCTGCACGCCATACAGCGCACGCGCTTCCTGAATGCGCAGCGCCGTCACGCGCAGATCGCGATTGTTTGCCAGCGCGGCCGCAATCCAGGCCTGCAATACGGGGTCGCCGAAGTAGGCGCGCCAGTCTTGCGGCATGGCTGCCTGCCCATCCTCCGCCGGTGTGTCGTAAGCCGTGGGGATAGGCGCCGCCGGGCGCTCGTAGGCGGGCGCCAAGGAGCACCCGGCCAGCGCCAGCGTCAGCAAGCTTATGGCTGCCGTTTTCATTGGTGAGACTCCAGCGTGTCGCCGCCGGTTTGGCGAGCGGGGCGGGCGCGGCCGCCAAACAGACGGCCCACTATCAAGAAAAACAACGGCACCAGGAAGATTGCCAGCACGGTAGCGGTGATGATGCCGCCCAGCACGCCGGTGCCGATTGCGGCCTGTGCGCCGGAAGCCGCGCCGGTGGCCAGAGCCAGCGGCAATACGCCCACTCCGAAGGCCAACGATGTCATCACAATCGGGCGCAGCCGCAGGCGCGCGGCTTCCAGCGTGGCGGACACAATGCCCTGACCGTCGCGCACCAGATCTTTCGCCACTTCAACAATCAGAATGGCATTCTTGGCGGACAGCCCGATGGTGGCGATCAACCCCACCTTGAAGTAGATGTCGTTGGGCATGCCGCGCAGGGTCACGCCCAGCACCGCGCCAATTACGCCCAAAGGCACCACCAGAATCACCGCCAGCGGGATGGACCAGCTTTCGTACAACGCGGCCAATGCCAGGAACACAATCAGCACAGACAGCGCGAACAAAGCGCCCGCCTGATTGCCGGACAGCCTCTCCTCGTACGATTGTCCCGACCAGTCAAAGCCGATGCCGCGCGGCAGGTTGGCGGCAAGCTCTTCCATGGCGCGCATGGCCTCACCCGTGCTGTGGCCCTTGGCTGCCGATCCGTTGATCGTGAATGCGGGAAAACCGTTGTAGCGATTCAGCTGAGGCGGGCCCATCGTCCACTTCAAGGTGGTGAAAGCCGACAGCGGCACCATCTGTCCCTGCAGATTGCGCACATGCAGACGGGAAACGTCGTCCACGTCGACTCGGCTTTTGCCGTCCGCCTGAACCGTCACGCGCCGCACTTGGCCGTTGTGCATGAAGTCACCGATGTAGTCCGAGCCATACATCACAGCGAGCGCGGTGTTGATCTCTTCCACCGTGACACCCATGGCCTGCGCCTTGTCGCGATCGACGTTCAACTGCAACTGGGGCGCTTCTTCCTGGCCGGCAAATACCACTTCGGTCAGCGCAGGATGCTTGGCCGCGGCCGCGAGCAATTGCTGGCGTGCCTGCGTCAGCGCCTGATAACCCAGCCCGGCGCGATCCTGCAAGCGGAAGTCAAAGCCCGATGCGGACCCCAGGTCTGGCAGGGGAGGCGAATTAAGGGCGAACACCGTGGCGTTCTTACGTTCGGAAAACGCCTTGTTGATGCGTTTGACCACGGCGTCCACGTGCTTGCTGCTATCGCGGCGTTCTTTCCAGTCTTTCAACGTCACAAAGAACATGGCGGAGTTCGGCCCGCTGCCGTACAGGCTGAAGCCATTGACCGAATAGACGTATTCGACGGGCTCGTTGGCCAGCATGTAGCGCTCAACCTCTTTCACCAGCGCCATCGTGTCGCTTTGGGGCGTGCCTTGCGGCAAGATGACCATGGCCATGAAGCTGCCTTGATCTTCGTCTGGCAGAAACGAAGAGGGCAGGCGCATAAACAGGAAGACCACGGCGGCGATAACGGCGATGTAGGCCAGGCCGAAGCGCACCGGCCGGGCCAGCAGGCCGGCGACGCGTGCGGTGTAGCGGTCTGTCATCCGGGCAAAGGCGCGGTTGAACCAGCCGAAGAATCCGCGCTTTTCGTGATGGCCGGCGGGTATGGGCTTGAGCAGCGTGGCGCACAGCGCGGGCGTGAGCGACAGCGCCAGGAAGGCCGAAAACGCAATCGACACGGCCAACGTCACCGCAAATTGGCGATAAATATTGCCGACCGCGCCGTCAAAGAAGGCCATCGGCACGAACACCGACACCAGCACTACCGTGATGCCCATGATGGCGCCGCTGATCTGCCGCATGGCGCGTACCGTGGCGTCGTGAGCCGACAGGCCTTCCTCGGCCATGATGCGTTCCACGTTTTCCACGACCACGATGGCATCGTCAACCAAGATGCCGATGGCAAGCACCATGCCGAACATGGTCAGCACATTGATGGAAAAACCCAGCCACAACATCACGCCCAAGGTGCCCAGCAGCGCAACCGGCACCACCAGCGTGGGGATCAGGGTAGCCCGAAGATTCTGCATGAACAGATACATCACGCAGAAAACCAGGGCAACGGCTTCCAAGAGCGTCATCAGCACCTTCTGGATCGAGATCTCGACGAAGGTGGACGTTTCGTAGGGCAGGTCATAGGTGACGCCCGGCGGGAAGTACTGTGCCAGCTCGTCCATGGTGGCGCGGATGCGGCGCGTGGTTTCCACGGCGTTCGAACCCGGCGCCAGCTTGATACCCAGGCCGGTGCCGGTCATGCCGTTCACGCGCGACAGGTACATATAGTCCGTGCCGCCCAATTCCACGCGCGCCACGTCTTTCAAGCGCAGGGTGGCGCCGCCCGGCTGCGTACGCAGAGGGATGTTGGCGAATTGCTCGGGTGTTTGCAGGGACTCGCCCGCCACGATGCTGGCGTTCAACGGCGCATCTTTGGGCACTGCCTGGTTGCCCAGCTCGCCGATGGTGACGCGCGCGTTGTGGCTGCGCAGCGCGGTCACGATATCGCCAGGGGTCAGTGACATGGCGGTCAGCTTGGCCGGATCTGGCCAGATGCGCATGGCGGCTTCCGCGCCAAAGGATTGCACCTTGCCAACGCCTTCCACGCGGCGCAGGGCTTGCAGCACATTGGATGCCGCCAACTCGCCCAGCTGGATGTCGTCCATGCTGCCGTCCGACTTCAAGGACACGACCAGCTGAATGTTGTCCGCCGCTTTTTCCACGCGCACGCCGTCCCGGCGCACGGATTCGGGCAGGCGCGGTTCAACCGCTTTCAAGCGGTTCTGCACTTCCACGGCCGCGATGTCCGGGTTCGTGCCTTGCTTGAAGGTCAGGTTGATGCTGGCCCAGCCGGTGGAATCGCTGGACGACGACGTATACATCAGGCCGGGCGCGCCGTTCATTTCCCGTTCGATGATGGCGGTGACGGCTTCTTCGACCACCTTGGCAGAGGCGCCGGGGTAGCTGGCGCCAATGTTGACGACGGGCGGAGCAATGTCCGGATACTGGGCGACCGGCAAAGACCGGATCGACAAAATGCCGACCAGCACGATCAAGAGTGAGATCACCCAGGCAAAGACGGGGCGATCAATGAAGAAACGCGCCATGGTTTATCCCTTCTTGCCGTCAACGGCAGCCAGCTCGCCTGGCGCCGCTTTTTCGACCGGCTTGATCTTTTGGCCTGCGGCAAGTTGCGCGGCGTTTTCCACGACGATGCGTTCGCCGCCTGACAAGCCTTGCGTGATGACCCAGTTCGGGCCTTGCAGCCGGTGCGCCACCACCGCAATCTTGCGCAACTCGCCTGCCGCGTCAGCGGCCAAAAGATGCGCGCCGTCGGCATTGCGCAGCAGCGCATCGCGGGGCACCAGATAGGTGTCGCGGTTGATGGCCTGTTCCAGCTGCACGCGCACATACATGCCCGGCAGCAACTCACGGCCAGGGTTCGCGAACAGGGCGCGCATCGTCACGTTGTCCGTGCCCGGGTCTACCGCCAGATCCGCAAAAGACAACGTGCCGCCGCGCGCGTATTCGGAACCGTCGGGCAGTATCAGCCGGACCTGCACCTGATCCGGCGCCACGCCTTGCAGCGCGCCTGCGCGGATCTGTTTTTGCAGCTGCATGACTTCGCCTGCGGGTTGCGCGAAGTTCACGTAAATGGGATCGATCTGTTGCACCACCGTCAGCGGCGTGGCCTGGCCTTCGCCGACCAGCGCGCCTTCGGTTACCAGGGCGCGGCGCGCCCGGCCGTCGATGGGCGAGGTGACGCGGGCATAGCCCAGCCGCAGTTTTGCGCTTTGCAGATTGGCCCGGGCCAGCGCCACCTGGGCGCGGGCCTGCCGTTCGTCGGCCACGCTCTCGGCATGATCGCGTTCACTGATGGCGCGGTCGCTGACCAGGTCCGCGTAGCGGCGCAGCTTGTCTGCGGCGGCCGACAAGCTGGCTTGAGCGCGCGCCAGGTTCGCGGCCTCGGAGTCATAGGCCGCCTGCAAAGGCGCAGGGTCGATCTGGAACAGCGCAGCGCCACGCGCCACGTCCTGGCCTTCTTCGTACAGGCGTTCAGTCACGATGCCGGCCACTCGGGCGCGGACTTCGGCTTCGCGATAGGGCTCCAGCCGGCCTGGCAGGTCGGTGACGACTGCGGTAGGCGTGGCTGCGGCCACGATGACGCCGATCTCGGCGGGCGCCTTGGCTTCGTCTTCCGGCGCTGGCTTTGAGCAAGCGGTAATAAGAACCAATACAGGAAATAGGGAGAGCGTTCGGAGAATGGCTCGATGCTTCATTTTTTATTGTGTTGTGGTGGGTCCAGGGGATGGACCAGGGGTTCCGGACCCGGGAATGCGCGGATTTTCCCGGTGGGGAGGCGAGTCTATCATTTAATCCGTCACGCTTGATTGATTACTTTGTTCGAAAGTATTCTTTGCGCTGCACACTTCTTAACAGTGTGAAAAGGCGGCTCCAGCATCAGTGGGCCGCCTTTTTTTCTAACCTTTTTCAATGGAGGTCTCCCGCATGGCCCGCAAGACGAAAGAAGAGTCCCAACGCACCCGCGATCGCATCCTGGATAGCGCGGAACACGTGTTCCTGTCCAAAGGGGTGGCCAGCACCACCATGAGCGACATTGCTGATCACGCGGGTGTCTCCCGGGGCGCCGTCTACGGCCATTACAAAAACAAGATCGACGTCTGTATTGCCATGTGCGACCGCGCGTTGGGCGAGGCCGCAACGCTGACTCAGGTGCCCGTGGAAGGCGAATCGCTGGAGTCGCTCTACGTGTCCATGCGCCAGTTCATCCAGGTTTATTCAGAAGCGGGATCGACGCAGCGCGTGCTGGAAATTCTGTACCTGAAGTGCGAGCGCAACGACGAGAACGCGCCGCTATTGCGCCGCCGTGATCTCTGGGAGCGGTACGCGTTGCGCACGTCCGAGAAGCTGCTGCGCGCGGCCGTCCAGCGCGAAGATCTGCCCGCTGCGCTCGACGTGCCCCTGTCCAATATTTATCTGCACTCGCTTGTGGACGGCGTGTTCGACAGCATCTGCTGGTCTGATCGCCTGAAGGACGACATCTGGCCTCGGGTCGAGCGCATGTTGCGCGCCGGCATTGATACGTTGCGCTTGTCGCCACACCTGCTGATGCCGCGCCTGGCCTAGTGCGGCGCTGCGCCCCTACAATCCGCGCATGACCCTCAAGCAACTCGAAGCCTTCTATTGGGCCGCCACCTGCGCCAGCTTCGCCGTGGCCGCCGAACGGCTGCATCTGTCGCTGTCATCCTTGTCCAAGCGCATCACCGAGCTTGAGGAAACACTGGGCCAGCAGTTGTTCGATCGCAGCGGTCACAAGGCCGCGCTGACCAGCGCGGGGCAGCGGCTGGTGCCACAGGCCCGCGAACTGCTGGCCGCCGCCGATCAGGTCCGGGCTTCCATGACCGAATCTCCCGGCTTGCGCGGGCGTTGCCGTTTCGGCGTCGGCGAACTGACGGCACTGACCTGGCTGCCTCGCCTGATTGGTGGCGTGCGCGCCGCCTATCCCGATCTGGTGCTGGAACCTTATGTGGACATAGGCCAGGTTCTGGAGCAGCGCGTAGCCGATGGAGAGCTCGATTTCGCCGTGATCGCCGGCCGCTCTTCACGCGTGAACATTGCCTCCACGACCATAGGCCATGCGCGGTTTGCCTGGGCCGCGTCACCCGCGGTGCTGGACGGCGAAACCCGCATGACCCCTGCCTTGCTGGCCCGTTTGCCGCTCGTCACCTTGCCGGCAGGGGCCGGCACGACCCGCATCATCGACGACTGGCTATCTGGCGGCTTTGCGATCGGTGAACGGCTCTGCTGCAACAATTGGGGGGCCATTGCCGGGCTGTTGATTGAAGGCACAGGGGTGGGGCTGCTGCCCAGCCATTGGGCCGACGCGCTTGCGGCCGAAGGCAGCCTGCGTGTCCTGACAGGGGAACCGGAGCTGGCCGTCTTGCCCTACGCCTTCCACTACCGCCGGGACGATTCCCGCCCGCTGGTCGCGCGGATGGGCGACGCGGTCGCTGCCGCCGTGGATTTCTCGGCGCCTTGCCGTCTTCCCTGAGCCTCGTGTCCGCAAGGCGGTCGTCACTTGCAGGAATTTAGCGTTCCGACAGCCGGCTCTCTATACAATCGCCGCGCGCCTGGCGCAGAATCCAACAAGAACGTGCGCAACGGGGGGATGGGCCCGGCGATGCAGCACGGCTCGGGGTCTGTTCCCCCTCGCCAGGCGGTGCGCCCACGGCGTGCGGGGAAGCAGGCCGACCTGAATCGACGGAGATCATTCATGCGTAAACTTTGCCTCGCCATGGCCATGGCGGGAATGCTGGCTAGCGGACTGGCGCAAGCCCAGTCCACCTTGCGTATCGGTTTGCAGGACGACCCGGACGTGCTGGACCCGGTGCGCGCCCGCACCTTTGTGGGCCGTATCGTCTTCGCGTCGCTGTGCGACAAGCTGGTCGATATCACCCCCGATCTGAAGATCGTGCCGCAGCTGGCGCAATCCTGGACCGTTGGTCCGGACAACAAGACGCTGACGTTCAAGCTGCGCACCGACGCGGTCTTCCATGACGGCACGCCGGTCAACGCCGCGGCCGTCAAGGCCAACCTGGACCGCGCCCGCACCCTGCCTGACAGCAACCGCAAGAGTGAACTCGTGACCGTCGCCAGCGTTGACGCGCCGGACGCCACCACTGTCGTGCTGAACCTGTCCGAACCCGACGCCTCGCTGCTGTCGCAGTTGTCGGACCGCGCCGGCATGATGATGTCGCCCGCCACCTTCGACAAAGATCCTGGCAGCAAGCCGGTTTGCTCCGGCCCGTACCAATTCAAAGAGCGCGTGCAGAACGACCGCATCGTGCTTGAGAAATTTCCTAAATATTGGGATGCGGCCAATTACCACTTTGACCGCCTGGTCTACACGCCGATTCCCGACAACACCGTACGTTTGAACAATCTGCGAGCGGGCGATCTGGATATCATTGAGCGCGTGGCGCCCAGTGACGCCAAGGCTGTGAAGGACGACGCCAATCTGCGTCTCGCGCCCGTGACCGGCCTGGGCTTCCAGTCGATTTCGGTCAACCTGGCCAATGGCGCGCGCGCCAACAACCCGCTGGCCAAAGACAAGCGCGTGCGTCAGGCGCTGGATCTGGCCATTGACCGCGACGTGCTGAACCAGGTGATCGGCGAAGGCATGTTCCAGCCCGCCTACCAGCCGTTCCCGCCCGCAAGCTTTGCGTACAACACCGCCTTTGAACACAAAGGCCGCGATCCCAAGAAGGCGCAAGCGCTCTTGAAGGAAGCCGGTTTTGACCGCGTGAAGTTCGAGATCACCTTTGGCAACAACACGACGATGCAACAGGTGTTTGAGCTGGTTCAGGCCATGGGCGCCGAAGCCGGTTTTGACATCACCTTGCGTCCGGTGGAGTTTGCTTCCCTGCAATCGTCCCTGGCCCGTGGCGACTTCGAAGTGGGTCAAAGCGGCTGGTCCGGCCGGGTCGATCCCAGCGGCAACATCCATCAGTACTTGAGCTGCAAGGGCAACCTGAATGACGGCAAGTTCTGCGATGCCGGTGTCGACAAGCTGTTGAACGACGCTCGCGCAGAAGCCGATACGGCCAAGCGCCGCGCGATGTACGACCAGGTGCTGACGGCCATGCAAGACCAGCGCCCGATCGTCTACCTGTTCTATCTGCCGTGGACGTTTGGCGTGCAGAAAAAGCTGGAAGGCTTCGTGCCTTACCCTGACGGCCTGATCCGCCTGAAGGGCGTCACTGTCGCCAAGAAGTAAAGCAAGGCCCGCCCAAAAGGGCGGGCCTTATTGCATGTGCCCCGGCACTGCGTGTCTGACATCCGCTACACAGGATTCCTTATGTTTACGACTCGCCCGGAAATTCTCGGCACCTTTGGTGTCGTGACCTCCACCCATTGGCTGGCCAGCGCGGCCGGCATGTCGCTGCTGGAACGCGGCGGCAATGCGTTCGATGCTTGTGCGGCCTCGGCCTTCGTGCTGCAAGTCGTGGAGCCCCATCTTGTCGGCCCGGCCGGCGAAGTGCCCGCTGTGTTCTATTCGGCGCGCACCGGCAAGGTTGAAGTGCTGTGCGGCCAGGGCACTACGCCCGCTGCCGCCACGCTGGAGCGTTACCGCGCCGAAGGACTGAAGCTGATTCCCGGCAATGGCCTGCTGGCAACGGTGATTCCAGGCGCGTTTGACGCCTGGATGCTGCTGCTGCGCGACCATGGCACGATGCGCGTGCGCGACGTGCTTGAACCCGCGATCTATTACGCGGAGCACGGTCATGCGCTGATGCCCCGCATCTCCAACACCATTGCCGGCTTGAAGGACTTCTTCGAGACTCACTGGCCCACGACCGCTCAGGTCTACGTGCCGGGCGGCCAGGTGCCGCAGGCCCGCAAACTGTTTCGCAACCCGGCCCTGGCGCGCACCTGGACCCGCGTCCTGAAAGAAGCCGAAAGCGTGGGCGCGGATCGTGAGCGCCAGATCGAAGCGGCCCGTGATGCGTTCTATCGCGGCTTCATCGCTGAAGAAATCGACAAGTTCGCCCGCAACACCGACGTCATGGATGAAAGCGGTACGACGCATCGCGGTGTCATCACCGCGGACGATCTGGCAGGCTGGTCCGCCAGCTACGACAAGCCGCTGACGTATGACTATCACGGGTACACCGTGGCCAAGGCTGGCGCATGGAGCCAGGGTCCGGTCTTCCTGCAAACGCTGGCCTTGTTGAAGAACATGGATCTGGCGGGCGTCGGCCCCAATAGCGCCGAATTCGTCCACCGCGTCACGGAAGCCATGAAGCTGGCCTTCGCCGACCGCGAAGCCTATTACGGCGATCCCGCATTCATTGATGTGCCGCTGGCGCATTTGCTGTCAGACGAATACAACGACGAACGCCGCGTGCTGATCGGCGAGACCGCGTCGCACGACCTGTTGCCCGGCCAGGTGCCCGGGTTTGAGGCGCAAGTGGCCCGCGTCATGGATACGCTGGAACGCTTGTCCAAAGTCTCGGCCCCGGGCAGCGCCACCAATGAACCCACGCTGGCCGATATGCGCGCGTCCGCAAAACGTGGCGACACGACCCACGTGGACGTCATCGACCGTTGGGGCAACATGATTTCGGCCACGCCGTCGGGCGGCTGGTTCCAATCTTCGCCGGTGATCCCGGAGCTGGGTTTCGGTTTGAATACCCGTGCCCAGATGTTCTGGCTGGAAGAAGGTTTGCCGGGTACGCTGGCCCCGGGCAAGCGCCCGCGCACCACGCTGACGCCGTCCCTGGCGCTGCGCGATGGCAAGCCTTACCTGGCTTTCGGCACGCCTGGGGGCGACCAGCAAGAGCAATGGCAATTGATGTTCTTCCTGCGCCACGTGCATCACGGCTTGAATCTGCAGGAATCCATCGACCTGCCCATGTCGCACACCATGCATTTCCCCACGTCGTTCTATCCCAGGGACCGCAAGCCGGGTCATCTGGCGGTGGAAGCCAGCTTCGGCCCCGAGGTCATCGAAGCCCTGCGCCAGCGCGGGCATCAGATCGAAGAAGTGGCTGAATGGTCCGTGGGCCGTCTGACCGCGGCCTCGCGTGACGAAGACGGGCTTTTGCACGCGGCGGCCACGCCGCGTCTGATGCAGGCATACGCCATCGGCCGCTGACCGGGCCACGGGCGAGGTTTCTTTCGCGCGGGCGTCACGCCCGCGCGAAAGAAACCGCCTTGCAGCGCTTTACCCGCATGGGCTATCTTTCTCCCATGACGTCATCTCAGCAGCACCCGGCAAGCGGGGCGCCTTCCCTGACGGGACAAGAACCACTCTTCATCGTCCTCAATACCGGATCGGGGCGCGGCGACGCGCAGATCCTGCAGGACACCATACGCCGCATTCTTGATGAGGCGGGCCGGCGCTATACGCTGGTGCCGGTGGATGATCCCTCTCATCTGATCGAAACCTCTGAACGCGCCGTCAAAAGCGCGCAGGACGAGCATGGCGTGGTGATTGCGGCGGGTGGCGACGGCACGCTCAATGCCGTGGCCAGCACCGTGCTGGGCAAGGGCGTGCCCTTCGGCATCCTGCCTCAGGGCACCTTTAATTATTTCGGCCGCAGCTACGGCATCTCGCAGGACACCGAAGTCGCGCTGCGCGGTTTCCTGCAAGGCCATGTGCAGCCTGTGCAGGTCGGCCTGCTCAACGGCCGCCTGTTTCTGGTCAACGCCAGCCTGGGCCTGTATCCGAAGCTGCTGGAAGACCGTGAGGCCTATAAACAGAAGTATGGCCGCAGCCGCCTCGTGGCGCTTTGGTCGGGGCTGGTCACCTTGCTGAGGGCGCCGCGTCAACTAAGGCTGCAACTGGAATACGAAGGGCGCGCCCGCGATCTGCGCTCGTTGACGCTGGTGGTCGGCAACAACAAATTGCAGCTTGAACACATCGGCATCGAGTCCCAGGAACTGGAACACAACCGCTTGGTGGCCATGGCCGCCCGGCCGGTGGGTACGCTGGCGCTATATGGTCTGCTGCTGCGCGGTCTGCTTAGCCGCCTGGGGGATGCCGAGCACGTCATCAATTTCGCCTTCGATCGCCTGACGGTACACATTCGAGGGCGTCAACGCGTCAAAGTGGCGATGGACGGAGAGATATCCTGGATGAACACCCCGTTGGAATTCAAAGTGGCTGAAGACCGGCTGCCGTTGGTTGTGCCGGCGGATTCGCAATACCTGGATCGCTCATGACGCGTATCTTGCAGTTGTCCGATACGCACTTCGGCACCGAACGTAAACCCGTGGTCGAGGCCGCGCTGGATCTGGCCCGTTCGTTGAATCCGGATCTGGTCGTGCTTAGTGGCGATATTACGCAGCGGGCGCGGCGCGGGCAGTTCGCGGCGGCGCGCAAGTTCATCGAACGCCTGTCGCTACCGGTTCTGACGGTGCCGGGCAATCACGACATTCCCCTCTTTAACCTGTTTGCCCGGGCACTCAATCCTTACGGCAACTACAAGCGGGCGTTGGGCGCGGTGCTGGAACCCGTATTCGAGAATGCCGGTCTGTTAGCTATCGGCGTCAATACCACCCGGCCGCGCCGCCGCAAGGACGGCGAGATCTCCGATGGTCAAATCGCCAGAGTGGCGCAACGTCTGCGCCAGGCGCGGCCGGGCCAGTTAAGAATCGTGGTCGCCCACCATCCTGTGCGCGCCAAGGTTGAATCCGATCTGTCCAATTTGCTGATCGGCCGTGAGCGCGCGCTGGCGGCATGGGCACAGGCGGGCGTGGACCTGATCCTGGGCGGCCATATCCATTTGCCCTATGTGCTGCCGCTGACTGCGGCAGGCCAGCCAGCGGGCTGGATTGTTCAGGCGGGCACCGCCTGCTCGCACCGGGTGCGGGGCAGCGTGCCCAATTCGGTCAACGTGATCACGCGTGAAGACGAGGGCGACGGCCCTGTATGCCATGTCGAGCGTTGGGACTACGCCGCAGGAACCCATGCTTTTGCGCCAGTCGACAAGACACTGGTCACGCTGTAGCGTGCGTCCAGGGGCGGGGCTTACTCTTTATCGACGGTAATTCATGACCGATGTCTACGCGGCATGGGCTGCGGCCCATGCCCTTCAATTGCTGGTCGCGCTACCCCTGTTGTCCGGCGGGGCGGCGTTGTTGATATTGCAAGGCTATGTCCGCGCGTCCCGGCGCGGCCGTGCCGTTATCTTCGGCGCCGGATTCGGTGTTGCTCTGCTGATGTTTCTGGCGTTGGCGGCAGCGGTGGGGCAGCAGGGCGCTGTCGTGGCTTTTGATAGTGCGCTGGCCGGCGCGTTGAGCCTATCTATGGATAGCTCGCTATTGTGGCTGCTGTCGTGGTTCACCTACCTGGGGGATCGCAACTTGCTGACGGTGCTCGCTGTCGCGATGACGCTTTATCTGCTGTGGCATCGTCTGTGGCGGCTGGCAGCGTTTTGCGCGATAGCGACAGGGGTTGGCGGCGCGCTGAATTGGCTGTTCAAACATACTTTTGAGCGCGTCCGGCCAGACCACGACCACGGCTTCGCCAACGCGCTTGGCTGGAGTTTTCCCAGCGGGCACGCCTCGGCCGCGATGGCGGTCTATGGCACAGCCTGCTACCTGGCGTGGCGGCTTGCGCCGCAGACCTGGCGCTGGCCCTGCGTGGCAATCAGCGCCGCCTTGATCATGGCGATAGGACTCAGCCGCATCCTGCTGCAAGTGCATTTCGCCAGTGACGTGGCGGCGGGTTTTGCCATCAGCCTGGCATGGCTGGCGCTTTGCGTGGCCGTGGTTGAACACGGCCGGGCGTCAAACGGGCCGGAGCAAGGCTTTCAGCAGTCGTGACTCCAGAGCGGTGGCATTCTGCGCCAACAACCGCGATGCGCTGGTGTAGCGCCCGCCCGCGCTGACGATCGCCTGGTCCAGCTGGCTCGCGCGCTCGGCGGGGGGCGGTTCCAGGTCCACGATCAGCTTGCCGGCCACGGAAGCGGTCACTTCGCCGTCGCTAAACCGTTCCAGGGTGCGGTCAATTTCCCGTTCCCGGGGCAGGGCCAGCACGATGGTGTCCGACTCAGCCAGAGCCTCGCGGGCAGAGGTAGCCAGCGTGGCGGTTCCGCGAAAATCTTCGCACCGGTCCGGTTCGATGTCATAAACGGTCAATGCAATATCCGGTTCGGCTTCCAGCAAACGCTGGGCGGCCCAGGTGCCGGTTCGGCCCATGCCGACGACGCTGATGCGCAAGCTCATGACTTGGGCACAGACCACGTGCTCACGATATGGGCCAGCGGTTCGTCCGAGCCCTCGCCAGTCAGCAGCACTTCGCCGGCAGACAGCCGGCCCACTTTCAGCAACCGCGCATCTGCGTAAATGGCGCCCGCCGGGCTCTTGCGCAAAAAATTGATGGTCAGGCTGGCCGTGACCGCGTGGGCCTGACCGGTAGCGCCCACGACGGCAGCGTACATCGCCAGGTCTGCCAAACCCATCAGCATCGGTCCTGCCACGATTCCTCCCAACCGCTGATGGGCGTCTCGGGCGGGCAGCACGGCTCGCGCAGTGCCGCGCCCGATGTGCACGACGTCAATGCCCAGCAGCAATGAAAAGGGATGCTGATCGGCCAGCAAAATGTGGAAGTCAGCCAGGCTGATCAGTGGGGCATCTGTCTTGGCGGCTACGGCGGTTGCGGTCATCGTTGTTCCAGGGCGAGGCAATAGTTGTCCAGCAGGGCGTCGGCTTGCTGGTCCAGAGACTTCAAGCGATGGGTGTGCAGCAACAGCAACAGCCCCATCAGATAGGTGAAGCAGTTCATCTGTTCAACGGCCACGGCCTCGGGCGGCCAGGCTTTGGTCCGGGCCAGCGCAAAACCCAGCAGGTCGACGCATTGACGCAGGCGGGCGTTGAGTTTTTCGTCCATATCGCGCCCCAGGCCGCGCGGCCCCAGTCCCTGAAACAGGTACATACCTAGCGAGAAATCGGTCCGCCGTTCGGCGTAGTAGCCAAAAAACGCATGAATCGTGTTGCGGGCGGACATTCGTGCACTACCCGCGCGGGCAATGTCGGCCAGATGTGAGTGCAATCGTTGAAGCGATTCGTCCAGCAATGCCCCGTAAATGGTTTCCTTGCCGGCGAACCACGGATAAATGGCGCCCGTGGTGCAGCCCGCCTCTTTGGCAATCGCCCGGATCGTGGTTTTTTCCAGTCCGTCGCGTTCGAACACCCGTTGGGCGGCATCCAGGATCAATTGCCGGCGTAATGCGCTTAGGCGTTCATTGCGGTCGGCGCGGGCGGAAGAGGTGGGCATGAAGGTCCAAAATTCAGGAGCATCGGATGGCGTCGATCATATCGATGATTTTTATTAATAACAACGTTATCTGCTGATTGAAGTCTTACGAGCCCATCCCGAGTTCACGGTTGGGAGCGATGCCAGAAAGGCTTCAAAGCGGATCGACAACACGCAGAAAGCAGCCTGAAAGCCGGTCGCAATTTCGTGGTGGATAATTGGGGGCAGGGCTGAAAGACGCATGGATACTTGCTTGTGTGTTTTGCTTCGGGTTAGCCCTAGCAGCTTTGCCGGTGCACCTGCCCGATGTTGCAAGATCCCAACACGGGCACGGTAAACCAGCACTTTTCTGACGCTGACCATAGCCAGCCCCCTCGATTTTTGATGCAATAGCGTCAACTTCCCTTCGCGGAGTTAGGGGGGCGGCAGGCTGGTTTGCTGGATTGCTGCTCTTGTCACTCAAATCAACGGAGATTTCTTAAATGAAAAAGACTCTGCTCGCTGCCGCCCTGCTCGCCGGTTTTGCCGGTGTCGCCCAGGCAGAAACGTCTGTCACCCTGTACGGCATCATCGACACGGGCCTCGGCTACAACAAGATCAGCGGCTCGGCCGTTGAGTCCGCCAATGGCAGCCGTTTTGGCATGATCAACGGCGTCCAGAACGGTTCGCGCTGGGGTCTGCGTGGTTCGGAAGACCTGGGTGACGGCTTGCGCGCTGTTTTCCAACTGGAATCGGGTTTCAACTCCGGTAACGGCAATTCCGCTCAAGGCGGCCGCCTGTTCGGTCGTCAAGCCACCGTCGGTCTGGCCAGCGACAGCTGGGGCCAACTGGACTTCGGTCGTCAAACCAACATCGCGTCGAAGTACTTCGGCTCGATCGATCCGTTTGGCGCTGGCTTCGGTCAAGCTAACATCGGCGTGGCTCTGAGCGCCGCCAACACCAACCGCTACGACAACATGGTCATGTATCAGACCCCGTCGTTCAGCGGCTTCCAGTTCGGTATTGGCTACTCGTTCAACGTGAACGACAACACCGCTGGTCAAACCGGCTTCAAGACCGCCGACAACACCCGCGCCATCACGACCGGCCTGCGTTACGTCAATGGTCCCGTGAACGTCGCTCTGACGTATGACCAACTGAATGCTTCGAACAAGCTGTCTTACGCTGCTACCGAAGCAACCCCGCGTCAGTACGCCATCGGCGGTTCGTACGACTTTGAAGTCGTCAAGCTGGCTCTGGCCTACGCTCGCACGACCGACGGCTGGTTCGCTGGTCAATCGGTTGACACCAACATCGGCGGCGTGAACTTCGGTTCGAACGCCTTCGCTGACGGCTTCAAGGCCAACTCGTACATGGTCGGCCTGTCCGCCCCGATCGGCGGCGCAAGCAGCCTGTTCGGTTCGTGGCAAATGGTTGACCCCAGCAACGACAAGTTGACTGGCGGCGACAAGACCACCAACGTGTTCTCCTTGGGCTACACGTACGACCTGTCGAAGCGCACCAACCTGTACACGTACGGTTCGTATGCTAAGAACTACGCCTTCGTGGACGGCCTGAAGTCGACCGCTGTCGGCGTCGGCATCCGTCACCGCTTCTAATCCAACGCAGGGCGCAAGCCCTGTCTGGATTTAGTGCGAAAGCGAACGAACGGGCTTCGGCTCGTTCGTAAAAAAAGCCACCCTTCGGGGTGGCTTTTTCTCATTGTCTGGACGGATTGTCCGCTTGTTGTGAGCGCGTGCCGGGCGAGTCCTGTAAGCTTCGGGTTCTGTCTCGAAAACTGCGATTGTTCCATTTGAGGAATGCAGTCTTTCACCCGCTATTCAAGCTACAGAGTTCAGCCAGAAGTAACCACGCGAATGCTACAATCCTAAGGTTTGCGCATTTGACGGACGCCTGAATGAACCTGCAACAGTATTTTCCCGTCCTGCTGTTTATCGTAGTGGCCACCCTTATCGGGTTCGCGCTTCTAACGGCCGGCTCCCTCCTTGGCCCGCGGCGTCCATACGCTGAGAAGCTGTCGCCCTATGAGTGCGGCTTCGAAGCGTTTGAAGACGCTCGCATGAAGTTTGACGTGCGCTACTACTTGGTGGCGATTTTGTTCATTCTTTTTGACCTGGAAATCGCGTTCCTGTTCCCGTGGGCTATCGCCCAAGGCACAGTCGGGCTCGTCGGTTTCTGGACGGTCATGGTTTTCCTAGCCGTGTTGACCGTCGGCTTCATCTACGAATGGAAAAAGGGCGCGCTGGACTGGGAATAACCCGCCGGGTTTTTTTCACAGCACGCTATCAGAGACGAATATGGCTATAGACGGCATTCTCAAGCAAGGGTTCATCACAACCAGCGCCGACAAGTTCCTTAATTGGGCGAAGACCGGCTCCATGTGGCCCATGACCTTCGGTCTGGCCTGTTGCGCGGTTGAGATGATGCACGCGGGCGCGGCCCGTTATGACCTGGATCAGTTCGGCATCATCTTCCGGCCCAGTCCGCGTCAGTCCGATCTGATGATCGTTGCTGGCACGCTGTGCAACAAGATGGCGCCGGCGCTGCGTAAGGTTTATGACCAGATGCCCGAACCGCGTTGGGTGGTTTCGATGGGCTCCTGTGCCAATGGCGGCGGTTACTACCACTACTCGTATTCAGTGGTCCGTGGCTGCGATCGCATCGTACCGGTAGACGTCTACGTGCCGGGCTGCCCGCCCACGGCCGAGGCGCTGGTCTACGGCTTGCTGCAGATGCAGAACAAGATTCGTCTGACCAACACGATTGCGCGCTGATGCTTTGCCTCGCCCCGCGGCAGTCGTTGCCGCAGGCCTTGCGAAACCAGCGTATCGGTTCACCTAAGCGTACAAGATGATGACCAGGCTCGAAACCCTGAAAAACAATTTGCAGACCACCCTCGGCGCGGATATCGCGCTGACCGAGGCGTTGGGCGAGCTGACGCTCGAAGTGCCCGCGCAACAGTGGTTCTCCGTCTGCAATAAGCTGCGCACCGAAGCCGGTCTGCAGTTTGAAACCTGTATCGACCTCTGTGGCGTCGACTACCTGACGTGGGGCAACGGCACGCGCCAACTGCCCGAGGAAACCAGCACCAAGATTCACCGCGCGCGTTTCGCTGTGGTGATTCATCTGCTGTCGATCGAAAACAACTGGCGTTTGCGTGTCCGCACGTGGGCCACCGACGACGAATTCCCGATCGTGGCATCGCTGATGGATTGCTGGCCGACCGTGGGCTGGTTCGAGCGCGAAGCCTTCGATCTGTATGGCATCGTCTTCGAAGGCCACCCGGACCTGCGCCGCATCCTGACCGACTATGGCTTCATCGGCCATCCGTTCCGCAAGGACTTCCCGCTGTCGGGCACCGTCGAAATGCGTTACGACCCCGAACAACGGCGCGTCATTTACCAGCCGGTCACGATCGATCCGCGCGAGATCACCCCGCGCGTGGTCCGCGAAGACTCCTACGGCTTGGGGCGTTAAATCATGGCAGAAATCAAGAACTACACGCTCAACTTCGGTCCCCAACACCCGGCCGCGCACGGTGTGCTGCGTCTGGTGCTGGAGCTGGACGGCGAAGTGATCCAACGCGCCGATCCGCACATCGGCCTGTTGCATCGCGCCACCGAAAAGCTGGCCGAACACAAGACCTACATCCAGGCGTTGCCCTACATGGACCGCCTGGACTACGTGTCCATGATGTGCAATGAGCACGCTTACGTCATGGCCATCGAAAAGCTGCTGGGCGTTGAAGCTCCGCTGCGCGCGCAGTACATCCGCGTGATGTTCGATGAAATCACGCGTCTGCTGAATCACCTGATGTCGCTGGGCTCGCACGCGCTGGACGTGGGCGCGATGGCGGTGTTCCTGTATGCCTTCCGTGAACGCGAAGACCTGATGGACTGCTACGAAGCGGTCTCGGGCGCGCGCATGCACGCGGCCTACTACCGTCCGGGCGGTGTCTACCGCGACCTGCCGGACACGATGCCCCAGTACGGCGACACCAGCAAGTACCGCGGCGACAAAGAAATGCGCATCATGAATGACGCGCGTTCGGGTTCGCTGCTGGACTTCATCGAAGACTTCACCAACCGTTTCCCGGCTTGCGTGGACGAATACGAAACGCTGCTGACCGACAACCGCATCTGGAAGCAACGTCTGGTGGGCATCGGTGTGGTTGATCCCGATCGCGCCAAGGCGCTGGGCTTTACCGGCCCGATGCTGCGTGGCTCGGGCGTGGCCTGGGACTTGCGCAAGACGCAACCCTACGAAGTCTACGACCTGCTTGATTTCAACATCCCCGTGGGTGTGAACGGCGATTGCTACGACCGCTATCTGGTCCGTATCGCCGAAATGCGCGAGAGCAACCGCATCATCCGCCAGTGCGTGGAATGGCTGCGTAACAACCCGGGCCCGGTCATGATCGAGAACCACAAGATCGCACCGCCCAAGCGCACCGCCATGAAGACCAACATGGAAGAGCTGATTCACCACTTCAAGCTCTTCACGGAAGGTTTCCACGTTCCTCCCGGCGAAGCCTATGCCTCGGTGGAACACCCGAAGGGCGAATTCGGCATCTATATGGTGTCCGACGGCGCCAACAAGCCGTACCGCCTGAAGATTCGGGCCCCCGGCTTTGTCCACCTGCAAGCGCTGGATGAAATGTCGCGCGGTCACATGATCGCCGACGCCGTCACCATCATTGGTACGCAGGACATCGTTTTCGGCGAAATCGATCGCTGATCCGCCCAGACAGTCACGAGCACGCCCGCATAACCCGGATTCAAACTATGCTGCTTTCCGAACAGGCCTACCAGAAAATCGACCGAGAACTCGCGAAGTTCCCGGGCGACCAGCGGCAGTCCGCCATCATGGCCTCGCTTGCCATCGCGCAAGAAGAGAAGGGCTGGTTGGCTACCGAAACCATTGAAGATGTCGCCAACTACATTGGGGTTCCGCCTATCGCGGTCCAAGAAGTTGCCACCTTCTACAACATGTTCGACGTCAAGCCCGTCGGCAAGAACAAGATCGCCGTCTGCACGAACCTGCCCTGTGCCTTGCGCGATGGCGACCGTGCCGGTGAATACCTCAAGCGCAAGCTGGGCGTTGACTATCGCCAAACCACCGCCGACGGCCAGTTCACGCTGGTTGAAGGCGAATGCATGGGCGCTTGCGGCGATTCCCCCGTGCTGATCGTGAACAACAAGCATATGTGCGTGCGCATGACCGACGAGAAGCTGGACGCGCTGGTCGCGGCCCTCAAGGTGCAAGGAGAGTCGGCATGAACGCGCCGGATCTGTACAAACAGTTCGCGCAAGGGCTGGAGCCCGACCCGCTGAACGACCCGTCCAACTCCATGTGCCTGCATGGCCGGCACATCACGCCGCAGATCATGGCTGACGTCGACGGCGCCAACTGGCGCCTGGAAGACTACGTCAAGCGCGGCGGCTACGAAGCCCTGAAGAAGATCCTGACTACCGGCCTGAAGCCGGAAGACGTGATTGCTGAGGTCAAGGCATCGGGTCTGCGCGGCCGTGGCGGCGCTGGTTTCCCGACCGGCCTGAAGTGGAGCTTCATGCCTCGCGCGTTCCCGGGCCAAAAGTACCTGGTCTGCAACTCGGACGAAGGCGAGCCGGGCACGTTCAAGGACCGCGACATCCTGCGTTTCAATCCGCACATCGTGATTGAAGGCATGGCGATCGCGGCCTACGCCATGGGCATCAGCGTCGGCTACAACTACATCCACGGCGAAATCTTCGAAGTCTACGAGCGCTTCGAAGAAGCGCTGGAAGAGGCGCGCGCCGCCGGCTTCCTGGGCGACAAGATCCTGGGTTCGGACTACAGCTTCCAGCTGCACGCGTTCCACGGCTACGGCGCCTACATCTGCGGCGAAGAAACCGCGCTGTTGGAATCGCTGGAAGGCAAGAAGGGCCAACCGCGCTTCAAGCCGCCGTTCCCGGCCAGCTTTGGCCTGTACGGCAAGCCCACCACGATCAACAACACGGAAACGTTCGCGGCAGTGCCGTGGATTATCCGTAACGGCGGCCAGGCTTACCTGGAAGTCGGCAAGCCGAACAACGGCGGCACCAAGCTGTTCTCGATCACTGGCGACGTCGAACGTCCCGGCAATTACGAGATTCCGCTGGGCACCCCGTTCTCGAAGCTGTTGGAACTGGCTGGCGGCATGCGCGGCGGCAAGAAACTGAAGGCCGTGATCCCTGGCGGGTCCAGCGCCCCGGTGCTGCCTGCCGACATCATCATGGAATGCACGATGGACTATGACTCCATCGCCAAGGCCGGCTCGATGCTGGGTTCTGGCGCTGTGATCGTCATGGACGAGACGCGCTGCATGGTGAAGTCGCTGTTGCGCCTGTCTTACTTCTACTTCGAGGAAAGCTGCGGCCAGTGCACGCCGTGCCGTGAAGGCACCGGCTGGCTCTACCGCATGGTGCACCGCATCGAAAACGGTCACGGCCGTCCGGAAGATCTGGACTTGCTGGACAACGTGGCAGGCAACATCATGGGCCGCACCATCTGCGCCCTGGGTGACGCCGCCGCCATGCCCGTCCGTGGCTTCCTCAAGCATTTTCGCGACGAATTCGCGCACCACATCGAGCATAAGTCTTGTGTGGTCCCGCAATATCTGTAGGTCTCAGGAACAGCAATGGTTGAACTAACCGTCGACGGCAATCAGGTCGAAGTGCCCGAAGGCAGCATGGTGATGCATGCCGCTCAGAAAGTCGGGCTTTACGTGCCGCATTTCTGCTACCACAAGAAACTGTCCATCGCGGCCAACTGCCGGATGTGCCTGGTTGAAGTGGAAAAAGCGCCCAAGGCGCTGCCCGCCTGCGCCACGCCCGTGACTAACGGCATGGTCGTCCACACCTGCTCTGAGAAGGCTCGCGCCGCTCAGAAGTCGGTGATGGAATTCTTGCTCATCAATCACCCCCTTGACTGCCCGATCTGCGATCAGGGCGGCGAATGCCAGCTGCAAGATCTGGCTGTGGGCTACGGCGGCTCTTCCTCGCGTTACCAAGAGGAAAAGCGTGTCGTGTTCCACAAGGACCTGGGTCCGCTGGTTTCCGCCGAGGAAATGAGCCGGTGCATTCACTGCACCCGCTGCGTGCGCTTTGGCCAGGAAATCGCCGGCGTCATGGAACTCGGCATGCTGGGCCGTGGCGAACACTCCGAGATCACGACGTTTGTCGGCCGTTCGATCGAGTCCGAACTGTCGGGCAACATGATCGACATCTGTCCGGTGGGCGCGCTGACCTCCAAGCCCTTCCGCTACAGCGCGCGCACCTGGGAACTGGCTCGCCGCCGTTCGGTCAGCCCGCACGATAGCCTGGGCGCCAACTTGGTGGTCCAGGTCAAGGGCGACCGCGTGATGCGTGTGGTCCCGTTCGAAGACGAAGCCGTCAACGAATGCTGGATCAGCGACCGCGATCGTTTCTCGTACGAAGGTCTGAATAGCGAAGACCGTCTGTCCGCCCCGATGATCAAGGGCACCGACGGCAAGTGGCAAGAGGCCTCCTGGGCCGACGCGCTGCAAGCCGTAGCTCAAGGTCTGTCGCGCGTTCGTGATAGCTTTGGCGCTGGCCAGATTGGCGCGCTGGCATCCGAATACGCCACGACCGAAGAGTACGCGCTGCTGGGCCGTCTGGTCCGCGCGCTGGGCTCCGAGAACATCGACTTCCGCCTGCGCCAGACCGACCCGGCTTTTGACGCCGCGTTGACGGGCGCACCGTGGCTGGGCATGCCGATCGCTGAACTCGACAACCTGGACCGCGTCCTGGTCGTTGGCTCGTTCTTGCGCAAGGATCACCCGCTGATGGCGCAACGTCTGCGCCAAGCTGCCAAGCGCGGCACGCAAATCCTGATGGTCGACAGCGCCGCTGACGATCCTCTGATGCCCGTGACTGCCCGCATCACGGTGGCGCCGTCCGAACTGGCGCGCGCGCTGGCTGAAGTGGCCGTTGCCCTGGCGCAAGCCAAGGATCAGGCTGTGCCGGCCGAATTCGCTTCGGTCACCCCGGGCGAAAATGCCAAGATCATCGCCGCCAGCCTGGCTTCCGGCGCCAACACTGCTGTGCTGCTGGGCAACCTGGCCGTGGCAAGCAGCCAGGCCTCGACCCTGGCCGCCAACGGCCGTGCCGTGGCGAATCTGGCCGGTGGCAAGTTCGGCTTCCTGACCTCTGGCGGCAACACCGTCGGCGGTTACCTGGCCGGTGCTGTCCCGGGCAAGGGCGGCAAGTCCGCCGCTGCCATGCTCGCCGAACCGCTGAAGGCTTATGTGGTGTTGCACGCCGAACCGCTGCTGGATGCCGATAACGGCCAGCAAGCGATCGCCGCGCTGCGTGGCGCGCAATTCGCAGTTGCCTTGACGCCTTACCGCTCGGCCGCGGCCGAATGGGCCGACGTCATGCTGCCTGTGTCGCCGTTCACTGAAACGTCGGGCACCTACGTCAACGCGCAAGGTCTGGCCCAGAGCTTCAAGGGCACGGTCACGCCGTTGGGTCAGACGCGTCCGGGCTGGAAGGTCCTGCGCGTGCTGGGCAACGTCCTGCACCTGGCTGGTTTTGACGACGAAACGTCGGAATCCGTGCGCGACGCCGCGCTGGCTGGCGGCATCGACGGCCGCCTGTCCAACGACATCAAGGCCCCGCTGGGCCTGGGTCAGGCCGCAACCGGTCTGGAACGCGTTGCCGACGTGCCGATCTACCGCACTGATGCCATGGTTCGCCGTTCGGAGCCGCTGCAAGCGTCTCCGGCCTCGAAGAAGCCGGCCGCTGCCATGAATGGCCGCACGCTTACCAGCCTGGGCCTGACGGCCGGGGTCAAGGTCCGCGTGACGGGTTCGCAGGGCGCTGTTGAGCTTGAAACCGTGCAGGATGATGCCGTGGCCGATCGCGCCGTGCGCATTTCCGCAGCCTTTGAAAACACCGCAGCCCTGGGTGGCGCATTCGGTCAAATCAGCGTGGAGCGTGCCTGATGGAATGGCTTAATGTTCTTGAGGGCCACGGGCAGGCTCTGCTGGGCCCGACGGCCTGGCTGGTTGTCTGGACCCTCATCAAGATTGTGATCATCGCCGTGCCGATCATTCTGTGCGTCGCGTACCTGACGTACTGGGAACGTAAGATGATCGGCGCCATGCACGTTCGCGTGGGCCCGAACCGCGTGGGTTTCAAGGGGTTGCTGCAACCTTTTGCCGACGTGTTCAAGCTGCTGACGAAGGAAGTCATCGTCCCCAGCCAAGCCAACAAGGTGCTGTTTGTCGTGGCCCCCGTGGTCACGCTGATGCCTGCGCTGGCGGCTTGGGCCGTGGTGCCGTTTGGTCCTGACATCGTGTTGGCCAACGTCAATGCCGGCTTGCTGTACATCATGGCCATCACGTCCATCGGCGTGTACGGCGTGATCGTGGCGGGCTGGGCGTCGAACTCCAAGTACGCGTTCCTGGGCGCCTTGCGCGCATCGGCGCAGATGCTGTCGTATGAACTGGCCATCGGCTTCGTGCTGGTGACGGTTCTGCTGGTGTCTGGCAGCCTGAACATGTCCGAGATCGTCAACGTTCAGAACCGCGGCTGGTTTGCCGATAAGGGCCTGACGTTCATGTCCTGGAACTGGCTGCCGCTGCTGCCGCTGTTCGTGATCTACGTTGTCGCTATCGTGGCCGAAACCAACCGTCACCCGTTTGACGTGGTGGAAGGCGAATCGGAAATCGTGGCCGGCCACATGGTCGAGTACTCGGGTATGGCTTTCGCCCTGTTCTTCCTGGGTGAGTACGCCAACATGATTCTGCTGTCCTGCATGGCATCGATCATGTTCCTGGGCGGCTGGGCTTCCCCGATCGACATCGTGCCGCTGACCTGGATTCCGGGCTGGATCTGGCTGGGTCTGAAGACGTTCTTCGTGGTCTCGTTGTTTGTGTGGTTCCGGGCTTCGTTCCCGCGCTACCGCTATGACCAGATCATGCGTTTGGGTTGGAAAATCTTCATCCCGCTGACCGGCGTTTGGCTGGTCGTGGTGGCGATCTGGATGCAGACGCCCTGGAACATTTGGCGCTAAGCCGCCAGGCAGAGGCAGGATATGGAAGCGATCAAAGATTTCTTCGGCAGTTTGATGCTGGCCGAATTGCTCAAGGGCATGCGCCTGACGGGCAAGTATTTTTTCAAGCGCAAGGTCACCTTGCGTTATCCGCAGGAAAAGACGCCCACGTCGGCGCGTTTCCGCGGCCTGCACGCCTTGCGCCGCTACCCCAACGGGGAAGAGCGTTGCATTGCGTGCAAGCTGTGTGAAGCGGTTTGCCCGGCCTTGGCGATCACCATCGAATCGGAACAGCGTGATGACGGCTCGCGCCGCACCACGCGTTACGACATCGATCTGACCAAGTGCATTTTCTGCGGCTTCTGTGAGGAAAGCTGCCCCGTGGACTCGATCGTGGAAACCCATATCCACGAATATCACGGTGAAAAGCGCGGCGACCTGTATTTCACCAAAGACATGCTGCTCGCCGTGGGCGACCGCTACGAAGCTGACATCGCCCGCCGCCGGGCCGACGACGCTCCTTACCGTTGAAGCCCAGGGTCTGATCCATGACTTTTACCACTGTCCTTTTCTACATACTGGCCACCGTGCTGGTGATCGCGGCGTTCCGCGTGATCACCGCGCGCAGCCCGGTTACCGCGGTTCTGCACCTGATCCTGGCGTTCTCCAACGCTGCGATGTTGTGGATGCTGTTGGGCGCCGAGTTCCTGGCGCTGCTGCTGGTGCTGGTATACGTGGGCGCCGTGATGGTGCTCTTCCTCTTCGTCGTGATGATGCTGGATATCCGTATGGACACCATGCGCCAGGGCATGAAGACCTACCTGCCTTTGGGCCTGGTGATCGGTCTGGTGCTGGTGCTGGAAATGTCCTTCGTGCTGGGTTCCACCTGGTACGGTTCGGGTCCGCAAGCTCCGGTCGCTGGCGACTACAACAACGCCCGCGCGCTGGGCGAAGTCATGTATACCCAGTACGTCTACGCCATTGAAGTCGGCGCTGCGCTGCTGCTGGTGGGTATGGTCGCCGCGATTGCGCTGACCCTGCGCCGCCGCCGCGACGTGAAGTACAACGACCCGGTGGCCGCTGTGCGCGTTCGCGCCAAGGATCGTTTCCGCATGGTGGACATGCCCGCTCAGAGCGAGCGTGCCCAGGCCAAGCGCGATGCTGCGAACGGTGTTGCCGCTGCGCCCCAAGGAGAAAAAGAATGACGCTGACGCTGGCCCACTATCTGATTCTGGGGGCGATTCTTTTCGCCATCGGAATCTTCGGCATCTTCCTTAACCGCCGCAACCTGATCATTCTCTTGATGTCCATCGAGCTCGTGCTCCTGGCCGTCAACATGAACTTCGTGGCGTTTTCCAGCTGGTTCGGCGACACCGCCGGCCAGGTGTTCGTGTTCTTCATCCTGACCGTGGCCGCCGCTGAAGCGGCGATCGGCCTGGCCATCCTGGTGCTGCTGTTCCGCAACCTGAACACGATCAACGTTGACGAACTCGATCGCCTGAAGGGCTGACGGGGTATTGGAAGAAAATGTCTAGCTCACCCAATCTCTACTTGCTCATCGCGCTGGCACCGCTGGCCGGAGCAATTCTTGCGGGCCTTTTTGGCACCGGCTTCCTGGGCCGGCCCATCGGCCGCCGCGCGTCCCACGTCATCACCATTCTTGGCGTGCTCATCTCTGCCATCGGTTCGGTGGTGGTGTTGGGCGACGTGCTGAACGGCTTGCGCTTTGACGGCGCGGTCTACACCTGGAGCCTGATCGGCCAGACCAAGCTGGAAATCGGCTTCCTGATCGATCCGCTGTCGGCCATGATGATGGTCGTGGTGACCTCCGTGTCGCTGATGGTGCACATCTACACCATCGGCTACATGGCGGATGATCCCGGCTATCAACGCTTCTTCTCGTACATCTCGCTGTTCACGTTCTCCATGCTGATGCTGGTGATGTCGAACAACATGGTGCAGCTGTTCTTCGGCTGGGAAGCAGTGGGCCTGGTGTCGTACCTGCTGATCGGCTTCTGGTACACCCGCCCGACGGCCATCTTCGCCAACATGAAGGCATTCCTGATCAACCGCGTTGGTGACTTCGGCTTCGTGCTGGGCATCGGCCTGTTGTTCGCCTACGCCGGCACGATGCACTACGGTGAAGTCTTCGCCCAAGCCGACAAGCTGGCCGCGATGACCCTGCCGGGTTCGGACTGGATGTTGCTGACCGTGGCGTGTATCTGCCTGTTCATCGGCGCGATGGGCAAGTCGGCGCAGGTTCCCCTGCACGCCTGGCTGCCTGACTCGATGGAAGGCCCGACCCCGATCTCCGCACTGATCCACGCCGCCACCATGGTGACGGCCGGTATCTTCATGGTTGCGCGTTTCTCGCCGCTGTTCGAGCTGTCGGACGTGGCGCTGTCGTTCATCATCGTGATCGGCGCGATCGGCGCACTGTTCCTGGGCATCCTGGGCATCATCCAGACGGACATCAAGCGCGTGGTTGCGTACTCCACGCTGTCGCAGCTGGGCTACATGACCGTTGCACTGGGTTCGTCGGCCTACTCGGTGGCAATTTTCCACCTGATGACCCACGCGTTCTTCAAGGCGCTGCTGTTCCTGGGCGCGGGTTCGGTCATCATTGGCATGCACCACGATCAGGACATCCGCAACATGGGCGGCCTGCGCAAGTACATGCCCATCACCTGGATCACCTTCCTGCTGGGCACGCTGGCTCTTGTCGGCACGCCGTTCTTCTCGGGTTTCTACTCGAAAGAAAACATCATTGAAGCGGCTGGCCACGCCACCGTCTGGGGCGCTAGCTTTGCTTACTACGCCGTGCTGATCGGTGTGTTCGTGACGTCGCTGTACTCGTTCCGCGTTTACTTCCTGGTCTTCCATGGCAAGGAACGCTTCGACACCAGCGACCACGGTCACGGCCATGGCCACGACGATCACGCCCATGACGATCATGGTCATGATGATCACGGCCATCACGGCGGCAAGCCGCATGAGTCGCCTTGGGTTGTCACTCTGCCGCTGATCCTGCTGGCGATCCCGTCGGTGCTGGTTGGCGCCTGGGCGGTGGACCCGATGCTGTTCGGCAAGTTCTTCAACGGCGTTATCACGGTGCTGCCGCAGCATCCGGCGATGCACGAGTTGAAGGAAGAGTGGCACGGCTGGGTCGCCTACGGCCTGCATGCCTTCCAGACTCTGCCGTTCTGGCTGGTTGTGGCTGGCGGCGTCATTGCCTGGTACTGCTACCTGATCAACCCCAAGGTTCCGGCCGCGATCAAGTCCAGCCTGTCTGGCGTGAACAAGGTGCTTGAGAACAAGTACTACGTGGACTGGGTCAACGAGCAGATCATCGCGCGTGGCCTGCGTGCCCTGGGCCGTGGCCTGTGGCAGACCGGCGACCGCGGCATCATTGACGGCTTCCTCGTCAACGGTAGCGCCCGCGTGGTGGGCTGGGTGGCAGCGGTTAGCCGTCACCTGCAGTCCGGCTTCATCTATCACTACGCGTTCGCGATGATCATCGGCATCATGGCGCTGGTGACTTTCTTTGTGCTGATTCCCCAATGATGGCAAGCGAAATGGCATCCAACACTTTCCCCTGGCTTACGCTTGCGATCTTTGTTCCGATCGTATTCGGCTTGCTGGTGCTGGCGGTGGGCCGTGACGACCGTCCCGGTCTGACGCGCGGCCTGTCGCTGGCCGGCGCTTTGGCCGGTTTCGTCGTCACGATTCCGCTTTACACCGGTTTTGACTCCACCACGGCTGCCATGCAGTTTGTGGAAAAGACATCCTGGATCGAAGCCTTTAACGTCAACTACCACCTTGGTATCGACGGCATTTCGCTGTGGTTCGTCCTCCTGACCGCGTTCATCACCATCATCGTGGTGCTGGCGGGTTGGGAAGTCATCACCAGCCGCGTGGCGCAATACATGGCCGCCTTCCTGATCCTGTCGGGTCTGATGGTGGGCGTGTTCGCCGCGCTGGACGGCATGCTGTTCTACGTGTTCTTCGAAGCCACGCTGATTCCGATGTACATCATCATCGGCGCCTGGGGCGGCGATAACCGTATCTACGCAGCATTCAAGTTCTTCCTGTACACGCTGATGGGTTCTTTGCTGACCCTGATCGCCTTCATCTACCTGTGGCACGCATCGGGTGGTTCGTTCGACATCCTGACCTGGCACAAGGTCAAGCTGGGCCAGACCGAGCAGATCCTGATCTTCGTGGCGCTGCTGGCGGCTTTTGCGGTGAAGGTGCCGATGTGGCCGGTACACACGTGGTTGCCGGACGTTCACGTTGAAGCGCCCACGGGCGGCTCCATCGTGCTGGCTGCGATCATGTTGAAGCTGGGCGCCTATGGTTTCCTGCGCTTCTCGCTGCCGATCACGCCGGATGCCTCGCATAGCCTGGCCGGCCTGATGATCACGCTGTCGCTGATTGCCGTTATCTACATCGGCCTGGTCGCGATCATCCAGGAAGACATGAAGAAGCTGGTGGCCTACTCGTCCGTGGCCCACATGGGTTTCGTGACCTTGGGTTTCTTCATCTTCAACACGGCTGGCGTCGAAGGCGCCATCGTGCAGATGATCTCCCACGGCTTCGTGTCGGGCGCCATGTTCATGTGTATCGGTGTGCTCTATGACCGCATGCACTCGCGCAACATCGCCGACTACGGTGGTGTGGTCAATGTGATGCCGCGTTTTGCCACGTTCTTCATCCTGTTCTCGATGGCCAACAGCGGCCTGCCGGCCACCAGCGGTTTCGTCGGCGAATTCATGGTGATCATGGGCGCGGTCGAGCACAACTTCTGGATTGGCCTGCTGGCGGCAACCGCCCTGATCCTGGGGGCTTCGTATTCGCTGTGGATGGTCAAGCGTGTGGTTCTGGGCGACATCGCCAATGACCACGTGCGCAGCCTGACCGATATCAACCGCCGCGAGTTTGTGATTCTTGGCGTGATGGCGATCGCCGTGTTGTACATGGGGATCTATCCCAAGCCCTTTACCGACGTTATGCACGTGTCGGTCGAGGCCCTGCTGCAACACGTTGCCGTCTCGAAACTGTAAGACAAGACAATGATGCAATCCCAAATCGATTTCGCCCTGGCGACACCGGAAATCCTTCTGCTGGTTTTCGGCCTGGCTATCCTGCTCGTCGACGCGGTCAGCAATCACCCCGAGCGCAAGCCGACGTTTCTGCTGACCATGCTTGCCTTGGGCGTGCTGACCGTCGTGTCGGCCGTGCAATGGAAGAATGGCGTTGCCGGCTCGACCTTCAACGGCTTGTACGTTACCGACGAGCTGTCGCATCTGCTGAAGATCGCGTCTTACATCGCTGTTGGCGCGACCTTGGTCTACGGCCGCGTCTATGCGCAGGTCCGCGACATGCTCAAGGGCGGCGAGCTCTATGTTCTGACGCTGTTTGCCTTGCTGGGCCAGATGGTCATGATTTCCTCCGGGAACCTGATCTCCATCTACCTGGGCCTGGAACTGATGTCCTTGGCGCTGTACGCGCTGATCGCTCTGCGCCGCGACGACGTCGTGGCCACCGAAGCCGCCATGAAGTACTTCGTACTGGGCGCGCTGGCATCGGGTTTCCTGCTGTACGGCATGTCGATGGTCTACGGCGCGACGGGTCACCTGGACCTGGCCGAAGTGTCCAAGGTTATTGCCGCTGGCAAGGCCGAGAAGATGGCGCTGGTGTTTGGCATCGTGTTCCTGGTCTCGGGTCTGGCGTTCAAGCTGGGCGCCGTTCCGTTCCATATGTGGGTGCCTGACGTCTACCAAGGTTCGCCGACCGCTGTCACGTTGATCCTGGGCGGCGCGCCCAAGCTGGCGGCTTTCGCCATCACGCTGCGCCTGCTGGTGGACGGCTTGCATGGTCTGGCCGCCGATTGGCAGCCGATGCTGATGATCCTGGCGGTTCTGTCGCTGGCCATCGGTAACCTGACCGCCATTGCGCAGACCAACTTCAAGCGCATGCTGGCTTACTCGACGATCTCGCACATGGGCTTCGTGCTGCTGGGCTTGATGTCGGGTTCGGTCGCGGGCAAACCGGAACTCTCGTCCGCCGCTTACGGCGCGTCGCTGTTCTACATGCTGACCTATGTGCTGACCACGCTGGCGAGCTTCGGCATCGTGCTGTTGCTGTCGCGCCAAGGTTTTGAGTGCGAGCAGATCAACGATCTGAAGGGCCTGAACCGCCGCAGCCCGTGGCATGCCGCCATCGTCTTGCTGCTGATGTTCTCGCTGGCCGGCATTCCGCCGCTGGTGGGCTTCTACGCCAAGCTGGCCGTGTTGCAAGCGCTGATCAGCGCGGGCCACGTGACGCTGGCCGTGATCGCAGTGCTGTTCTCGCTGATCGGCGCGTTCTACTACCTGCGTGTCGTCAAGGTCGTGTACTTCGACGAGCCGGAAGCCAATGCGGCCCCGATCGTCGCGACCGCCGGCCAACGCGGCCTGCTGTCGATCAACGGCGCGATGATGCTGGTGCTGGGTCTGTTGCCGGGCGGCTTGATGGCCTTGTGCGTGCAGGCCATCCGCTCGT
This sequence comes from Achromobacter seleniivolatilans, assembly GCF_030864005.1. NCBI lineage: Bacteria > Pseudomonadati > Pseudomonadota > Betaproteobacteria > Burkholderiales > Alcaligenaceae > Achromobacter > Achromobacter seleniivolatilans. The sequence goes on along the minus strand of NZ_CP132976.1, from coordinate 3,478,347 downwards.
CGCTGAGCCTCTAAGGGACGGATAACAGCCATGAACCAGACATTGGCGGTATGGCTGTTGATCGCGCTGGCCCTGGTCAGCGCGAACCTGCCGTTCCTGACGGAGCGCGTGTTTGCCGTCTTGCCCTGGAAGCAGGGCGGGGCGGCAGCAGTCAAACCGTTCTGGATGCGGTTGATCGAAGTGTTGGTGTTCTACGCGATCGTGGGCGCCTTGGGATTCGCTTTTGAGTCCACGCTGGGCAACCGCTTTTCCCAGACTTGGGAGTTCTACGCGATCACCCTGAGCTTGTTTCTGGTGCTGGCCTATCCGGGTTTCGTGTACCGGTATTTGTTCAAACGGCACCCTCGCTTGCGCGTCTGAAGACCCGCCAAAGCCATAAACGCCCCGTCAGGGGCGTTTTTTTTGCTGGTACGTGAAAAGTGTTGAGCTTGCTAGCCGACGCCATGACGACCGTTCTAGCGCGTGTATGAATTCGGTCCCCTATTCAGCGTTCATTCAGCAATGGTGCGCTCGAGGTCCATTGATGCGGCACCGTTAAATGTCGTTATAAACCTCTATTTATGGCGAACATGTCACGATGATTGTTGTTTTTTGATCTTTTACATGAGTGGAGTTCATTCTTTCAGGTTTCTTTCAGCATCCAGGATCACAATCGCAACCTGTAAAAAAATAAGAATCGTTGCTATTTATATTCTGGAGAAGCTGGTTTGAAGCCTCAAGATTCGTATTCGCTGAGTACGCTCACGACCTCCCTGGCCGCAGCAATCGCGGCTCCCGCACTTTTCATCAGCCCGTACGCTGCTGCCCAATCGGCGGACTCGGGCGTGACGCAACTATCGCCAGTGCGAGTTGAGGGGGAAGGCTCTTCCTACCAGACCTCGACGGTGCCGTCGCCGAAGATGACCGCGCCCTTGCTCGATACGCCTCGCACGGTGCAGGTCGTGCCCAAGCAGGTGATTCAGGATCAAGCGGCCTCTACGTTGCAGGATGTGCTGCGCAACTCCCCGGGCATCACGTTTGGCGCGGGTGAGGGCGGGCGCCCGGGCGGTGATCTGCCGATCATTCGCGGGCAGAACGCAGCGGGTAGCCTGTTCTTGGATGGCATCCGTGATTCGAGCACCCAGGTGCGCGACACGTTCAATCTGGAGCAGGTGGAAATCATAAAGGGACCGGACTCGGTCTATTCCGGCCGCGGCGGCGCGGGCGGCAGCATCAATATGGTCAGCAAAGCGCCCAAGGCGACGGACTTCACTGAAGCGACCGCCCAGATCGGCACGGACAACAATTACCGCGCAACGATCGACAGCAATTGGCGCTTGGCCGACAAGGCGGCCTTCCGCCTGAACGTCATGGGCAACAAGGGCGACGTGCCCGGCCGCGACGATGCCGTGAACTTCGAGCGCTGGGGCGTGGCCCCTTCGCTGATGCTGGGGGTTGGTACGCCGACGCGCATTACGTTGAGCTACTACCACTATCAAGACGACAGCATGCCCGACTACTCCATTCCGTATGACCCGAAGACGGGGCAGCCGGTAACGGAAACGATGGGCGTCAGCCGCAAGACTTTCTACGGTCTGAAGGGCCGGGACTTCATGAGCACGCGCGACGATGTGGCGACCGTGGACTTCCAGCACGACTTTTCAGACAAGCTGCAACTGCGCAACGTGGTTCGTTATGGCCGCGGCACTAATGATTTCGCAGCAACTAACCCCGATGACAGCAAGGGCAACGTGCCCAACGGGCTGGTCTATCGCGCGTTGAAGTCGGGCTACTACGTCACCAAGAGTTTCGCCAATCAGACTGACCTGACCGGTGAATTCGATACGGGCAGCCTGAAGCATTCGTTCGATCTGGGCTTTGAGTACAGCAACATCAAGCAGGACAAGGACACCTACAACCAGACCATCGCCAAGGGTCCGATGGCGTGCAAGGTCAGCGCCACCGACCTGTCCAATCCGGCCCTGTGCGCGTCGTTGTGGAACCCCGATCCGGGCACCGATTACACGGGCCACCTGAGCCGTGCCGACAACCCGGCGCGCTACAACACGGACACGGTGGCGTTCTACGGCTTTGACACGATCAAGTTCAACGAGCAGTGGCAAGCCAGCCTGGGCGCTCGTTGGGACAACTATCGCACCAGCGGCAGCAACATCGCCAAGGGCCGCAACGATCCGGCCTCGACGCCAGCTTTCTATAGCACCAGCCGCGAAGACAACCTGTTCAACTACCAATTGGGCCTGGCCTACAAGCCGATGCCTAACGGTACGATCTACGCCACGTATGGCACGTCGTCCACGCCGTCGGCCGTGGCTGCGGGCGCGATCAGCGACGCCGCTTCGCTCACCAGCGCTTCGCTTGAGCCGGAAAAGAGCCGCACGGTGGAGTTGGGCACCAAGTGGCAGGTCTTTGACGATCGGCTGACCTTGTCGGGCGCGCTGTTCCAGGATATTCGCAAGAACACGAGCGTGGCGGTGTCGGCGACGGAAGTTGCCCAAGTGGGTGAAGCCAAGGTGCGCGGTATTGAGCTGGGTTTCTCGGGCAATATCACGCCCAAGTGGAACGTGTTCGGCGGCTACACCTTCATGCACAGCGAAGTGACGAAGGGCGCCTACAACAGTGGCGCCGTGGGTCAGGACTTGCCCAATACGCCTCGCAACGCGTTCAGCCTGTGGACCACCTATAAGGTGCTGCCCAAGCTGACCGTGGGCGGGGGAGCTTATTACGTGGACAAGCAGTACGGCAACGCGGATGCGTCGAGCAACGCCGACGGCACGCCCAAGGCTCGCTGGGTCCCTTCGTACTGGCGCTTCGATGCCATGGCAGCGTACGAGTTCAACGAACACTTTTCGGCGCAGTTGAACGTGCTGAACCTGTTTGATGAAACGTACTACACCAAGGCTTATGCCGCGCACTATGCGGCGCTGGGCTCCGGCCGCGCAGCATTGCTGTCCTTGAAGATGCGGTACTGATTCTTCACGGAAGACGGAAAAGCCACCTTGCCAGGTGGCTTTTTTTTCAGCTTTCGAACCAGTTCAGCACACCGTCCAAACCGGTGACGTTCAAGGCGAAACGCGTTTGCTCGCGCACCAATGGTTTGGCGTGATAGGCCACGGGGAAGCCCGCCGCGCCCAGCATTTTCAGGTCATTGGCGCCGTCGCCCATCGCGATGATCTGCTCTTTGGTCGCGCCGTGAGTGCGGGCGAACTCACGCAGGTAGACCGCCTTGGCGTCGGCGTCCAGGATGTCGCCCACAACTTGGCCGGTCAGCAGACCATTGTCGATCTCCAGCGTATTCGCATGGGCGCTGTCGAGTTTCAGGCGTTCGCGCAGGCGGTCCGTGAAGAAGGTGAATCCGCCAGACACCAGCAACACCTTGATTCCAGCTGCCTGGGCCGTGGTGATCAGCCTTTCAGCGCCCGGGTTCAGACGCAGCTTTTCCACATAAACCTGTTCCAGGGCTTCGGCAGGCACGCCTTTAAGCAGGGCGACACGGCGGCGCAGGCTTTCAGCGAAGTCTTTGATCTCGCCGCGCATGGCGGCCTCGGTGATTTCAGACACCTTGTCCTTCACGCCTACGACGCCTGCGATCTCGTCGATGCACTCGATGTTGATCAGCGTGGAGTCCATATCCATGGCCAGCACTTTGCAGTTCGACAGCTTTAGACCTGCCGGCACAAAGGCCACATCCACGCCCTTGCGATCAGCCCAGGCCACGACTTCAGCTTGGGTCAGCGCGTCATGTTGCACGTCCAGCAGGCGGGCCGCCGTGTTGCTGATGCGCGCAACCCCTTGAGCCTGGGCCAAGGCGGCGAGTTGCTCGGCATGTTCGACGGTAAGGCCGGGAGATTGGACGACAAGGTGATGGGTAGTCATAACGGATAGAGGCTGGTATTGGGATTTACTTCAGGGCACGCAACACGGCGCGCACGGCATCGGCGCGGGCGGGAATCTGCGCTGCTTTGATCTCAACCCGCAATTTATCCTGTCCGGCCAGTTTGATGTGGCGTTGGCGCTGCACAAGCTCGATGATCTTGGCCGGGTCCACCGACGTCTTGGGACCGAATTGCAGCAGCGCCTGGGTTTCACTGGCATCGATCTTGACAATGCCCAGGGGCTGCGCGGCCAGGCGCAGGCGATGAGTGGTCAGCAAGGTCTGCGCGGCGTCGGGCAGCTTGCCAAAGCGGTCGATCAATTCTTCCTGGATATGGATCAGGTCATCTTCATCGGCGGCATGGGCCAGGCGTTTGTAGACGCCCAGGCGGGCATGCACGTCGGCGCAGTAATCCGAGGGCAGTAGCGCAGGCGAATGCAGGTTGACTTCGCACGCCAGATTGAAGGGAGCGTCCAGATCGGGTTCTTCGCCCGCCCGCAGCGCGCGCACCGCTTCGTTCAGCATCTCGTTGTACATCGAGAAGCCCACTTCCTGGATGTTGCCCGACTGTGAATCTCCCAGCACCTCGCCGGTGCCGCGGATTTCCAGATCATGCATGGCCAGATAGAAGCCTGAGCCCAGCTCTTCCATCGCCTGAATTGCTTCCAGCCGCTTTTTGGCGTTATTGGTGATGGCGTCTTCGCCCGGCGTCAGCAGGTAGGCGTAAGCCTGATGGTGCGAACGCCCGACGCGGCCGCGCAACTGGTGCAACTGGGCCAGCCCAAAGCGGTCGGCACGGTGGATAACGATGGTGTTGGCGCTGGGCACGTCGATGCCCGTTTCGATAATGGTCGTGCACAACAGCACGTTGTAGCGCTGCTGGTAGAAGCCCTTCATCACCTGTTCCAGCTCGCGCTCGGGCATCTGGCCGTGGGCGACCGCGATACGGGCCTCGGGCACCAGCTCTTCCAGACGGGCGCGGCGGTTATGGATGGTTTCGACTTCGTTGTGCAGGAAGTAGCACTGGCCGCCGCGCTTGAGTTCGCGCAGCAGGGCTTCGCGCAGCGTGCTGCCATCTTCGCGTCGAACGAAGGTCTTGATTGCCAGCCGCTTTTGCGGCGCGGTGGCGATGACGGAGAAGTCGCGGATGCCTTCCAGCGACATGCCCAGCGTGCGGGGAATGGGCGTGGCGGTCAGCGTCAGGACGTCAACTTCTGCGCGTAGCGCCTTCAGGGCTTCCTTCTGGCGCACGCCGAAACGATGTTCCTCATCGATGATGACCAGTCCCAGACGTTTGAATTTCACATCTTTGGACAGGATCTTGTGGGTGCCGATCACGATGTCCACGCGGCCGTCGTTGATACCTTCAATCGCGGCGGCGACCTCCTTGGGCGATCGGAAGCGCGACAGTTCAACGACGCGCACGGGCCAGTCGGCGAAGCGGTCAGAGAAGGTCTGGGCGTGTTGTTCGGCCAGCAGCGTCGTGGGGCACAGCAACGCAACCTGCTTGCCATTGGCCACCGCAAGAAAGGCCGCGCGCAGCGCCACTTCGGTCTTACCGAAGCCGACGTCGCCGCACACCAGGCGATCCATGGGGCGGCCGGATGTCATGTCGCCTATGACCGCCTCGATGGCGGCGGCCTGGTCTGGCGTTTCCTCGAATCCGAAGCCTTCGGCGAACGCCTCGTAGTCATTTAACGGCAGGTTGAAGGCGAAACCTTCGCGTGCCGCGCGCTGCGCGTACAGGGCCAGCAATTCGGCGGCAGTGTCGCGCACTTGTTTGGCCGCCTTGCGGCGGGCCTTGTCCCATTGGCCGGAACCGAGCTGATGCAGCGGTGCGGCTTCCGGATCGGCGCCGCTGTAGCGGGCGATCACGTGCAACTGCGAAACCGGTACATACAAGGTGCTGCCGTTGGCGTATTGAAGATGGAGAAATTCCATCTCGCCTTCGCCCATGTCCATGTTGACCAGGCCGTGATAGCGGCCGATACCGTGCTGCGCATGTACGACAGGGTCGCCGGCGCGCAGTTCGGACAGATCGCGCACCATGGCTTCGACATTGCTGGCGCGTTCTTGCGAGCGTTTGCCACGCCGGCCGGTCGTGGCCAGTCCGGGATACAGGTCGTTTTCGGTCAGGAAGGCCAGATTGGCCTGGGGCAACAGAAAGCCGGTAGACAGCGGTGCGGCGACGATACCGAAGTGGGCGTCCGAGCTGAGGAAAGCCTCGATGCTCTCGGGTTGGGCATCCGGCGTGACGCCGAACTCGTTCAGCATTTGCACGAGCGTCTCGCGCCGGCCGGCAGAGTCCGCGCACAGCAGCACGCGAGTGCCGCCAGCTTGCACCAGGGTACGCAGCTTGGCGATCGGATCGTCGGTGCGGCGGGCAACGCTGACGTCGGGAGCTGGACGGAAATCCGGGTGCGGGTCTCCGGCGGCAAGCGATAGGCGGCGGAAATCCTTTAGCCGGGTGTAGAGCGTTTCACTGTCCAGGAACAGGGCGGACGGCGGCAGTACGGGACGTTCGCGGTCGCTCTTTAAAAAGCTATAGCGGCTGGAGGTGTCTTGATTGAAACGCTGAATCGCGTCGTCGATATCCCCGACGGTGACGGTGAGCGTGCCCGCCGTCAGATAGTCGAACAGTGTGGCCGTCTCTTCAAAGAAGAGCGGCAAGTAGTATTCAACGCCGGCAAACGGAATGCCGTTGCCGATGTCTTTATAGGGCAGGGCGCGTGAGGGATCACCTTCGAAAACTTCTCGAAAGCGCGCCCGGAAGCGGTTGCGAGATTCCTCGTCCATGGGGAATTCGCGGCCGGGCAGCAGTTGCACCTCGCGCACCGGGTACAGGCTGCGTTGCGTGTCCACGTCGAAACTGCGGATGGTTTCGATCTCGTCGTCGAACAGATCCAGCCGGTAGGGCACCACCGAGCCCATGGGGAACAGATCGATCAGCCCGCCGCGCAGGCAGAACTCGCCGGGCGCAGTGACCTGAGTCACGTGGTTGTAGTTGGCCAGCGTCAGTTGGGCGCGCAGCGCCGCTTCGTTCAGCTTGTCTTTCTGCTTGAACGAAAACGTGTAGGCGGCCAGGAAAGAGGGCGGCGCCAGCCGGTACAGCGCGGTCGTGATCGGCACGGTCAGCACGTCTACCGTCTTCATCATCAGCGAGTGCAGGGTATGCAGACGCTGAGAAATCAAGTCCTGGTGCGGCGAGAACGCGTCGTAGGGCAGCGTTTCCCAGTCGGGCAACTGACTGACCCGGAGATCCGGCGCGAACAGCTGGATTTCTTCGGCCAGGCGCTGGGCTTCCAGCGGCTCGGCCGTCAGGATGACGAGAGGAGCCGCCGCCTGCCGGGCCAGATCGGCCAGCAACCAGGCATCACCCGAGCCCGGAGGCCGGGGTTGCGCATAGCGCGCGCCGGGTTTCAGCGCGGACAAGGTAGGGGCGGTCGCGGGGACGGGCGGCGCAGCGATGGTGGAGGATAGGGGGGCGGGCATCAGGGTGGAAGCAGGCATCAAGCGGAAGATTATAAAATCACCGCACCATGAATGACTCAATCATAGCGATCGTTCCTGCCGCGGGCGTCGGCGCCCGTGCCAGTCAGCCCGGGGCAGAGCCCGTGCCTAAACAATATCGTCCACTAGCCGGACAGCCCATGCTCCGCCATGCTGTCATGGCTTTATTGGCTGATGTCCGGGTGTCGCAGGTGCGCGTAGCCGTGACGCCGGGCGACGGCTGGGTCGATTCGGCCTTGGCCGGTTTGCCGCGCACGGTCTGGCGAGCTTGCGGCGGCGCTACCCGCGCGGACACCGTAGCCGGGGCGCTGGCCGATAGTGGCGTGGCGGACGACACATGGGTGCTTGTGCATGATGCGGCGCGCCCAGGTCTGCCCGCCGCGGCGCTGGCGCGCCTGATAGACGCCTGCCTGAATGATCCCGTGGGCGGCCTGTTGGCCTTGCCCGTGGCCGATACGGTCAAGGGCGGCCATGATCGGGTCGAGCGCACGCTGGATCGCAATGGGCTGTGGCTGGCGCAAACGCCGCAAATGTTTCGGGCCGGCGTGCTGCGCGATGCGCTGACGGCGGCCTCCGTGAATGGCGTGACGGTCACTGACGAGGCTTCGGCCATCGAGGCAGCCGGTTATGCGCCATTGCTGGTTCCCGGCGCCTTGCGCAACTTCAAGGTGACGTGGCCGGATGATTTCGAACTGATGGAAAAATGGCTATGAGCATTCCTTTTCGCGTTGGCCAGGGCTTTGACGTACACGCCCTGGTCGAAGGCCGGCCGCTGATCATCGGCGGCGTCACGATTCCCCACACCCACGGGCTGCTGGGGCATTCCGATGCCGATGTGTTGCTGCACGCCATCACCGACGCGTTGCTGGGCGCTGCCGGCTTGGGCGATATCGGCCGGCACTTTCCAGATACCGATCCTGCGTTCAAGGGCGCAGACAGCCGCGTGCTGCTGCGTGAAGCCATGGCGCGAGTGCGCCAGGCGGGCTGGACGCCGGTCAATATCGACGCCACGCTGCATGCGCAAGCCCCCAAGATTGGCCCGCATGCGCCCGCCATGGTGAAGAACATTGCCGCCGATACCGGACTGGCCGAGACCGAGGTCAACATCAAAGCCAAAACCAACGAAGGCCTGGGATACCTGGGCCGAAAAGAAGGCATCGCGGCTACCGTCGTGGCCCTGCTGGCCCGCACAGGCTCTTGATTTCATATTAAAAATCCGGGCTGCGCGCGGTTAATACAGCAGCGGAAAAGTGGGCGCGTTGCCGCGTGCAGACTCCACCGCTTTTACTTTGGAATACATATTTAACAAATAAATAAGCAGGTGGAATTGATCTGGCATATTCTGCGCAACTTAAATCTGACTAGACAGAGATATTCGGATGCGATTACGCAGTGTCGCCTTGCTTATTGCCCTTGGTGCGTTTGGTTCGCCGGCCCATGCTCAGTATGAAAAACTGCTTGGGCCGCTGGCGGGCACCGTCAAACAGCAACTGTTGCAGGGATGGACGGCCGCCGTGCAAGACGGCTGGTTCACATTGCGCAACAGCGAAGTGCCCGGAGGCGAGCAGACGTTCTACATCAACGCTGGCCAAGCTCCAGAAACGGGCCGGATTACCACAGTCAATGTGGTCGTCAGTTCTAAGAGCCCCAAGGCGTCCATCGGCGTTGCGTTAAACAACACCGCACGCAAAGGCCTGTGCCTGATTGAAATCACCGCAGCTAAGGACACGAAGCTCTTCTGTCTTCAAGGGCAGAACCGGCGCGATATCGCGACCGTGGCTAATGTCGCAAAGCTGGATGGCTCTGATCGGATCAAAATAATTGAAGTGCCCGGCGCTGCGCGGTTTCTGGTGAATGATCAGAGAATCGGCGACGTCGAGGACGAGCCTGCGCTGGGTTCCGAAATCGGCATCATGGCGTATGACGAAGGCGTCTTTGGCGTTGCTGAGTTCGACATCCTGGCATTAAAGCCAGGCGCGAATCAGACTGCGCCCCAACAGCAGGGCAGCGGTTTGCCGGCCCGCGGTGGCGCGGGCGGGACCAGCCCGCAGCCAAAGACTCAACCGCAAACGTCACCGCAAAATCAACCGCAAACCTCGGCTCCGGCATCAGGCGGCGACAATACCGGGTTGGCTGGGTCCGGCCCGTACCCCAGATTTGGCGGCGACACCCTGCGCATTGTGGGCGTGTATGTCGGGATCATGCGCAGCATTTTCCTGCATGAGTTCGGCCACGCGCTGATCGGGGAATTGGAGTTGCCTTCGACCGGCGCCGAGGAAGACGCGGTCGACATCTATTCGGCGTTGCAGATTGTTGAGCCGACGATGTATCCCTCGGACGACAAGAACCTGAACACGATGGTGCGCGACGCCGCGACCTACGCGGCCTTGCAGTGGTATTACAGCGGCAAGGTGGCTGAAAAGAAGGGCGCGTCGGCAACGTCTGCCTGGCAGGACGAGCACACGGGCGATCTCAAGCGTTTCCGCAACATGCTGTGCATCATGTATGGCGGCAACCCTAGCGTGTTTGAATCGGTGGCCCAGCATGTGGGTTTTGAAGACCGGACCAAGGCGCGCTGCTCGGACGAATTTCAAAAACAGAACCGGGCATGGCGCCGGATCTTGGCACCCCACACCCGTGTCGGCACCTGGACGCCAGATGGCCAACAATCGGCTACTGCGCCCGGCGCGCCGATCAATGTGGTGTTTGAACCGTCCAAGCGCAAGATCGGTAATCTTTTTGCCGTCAATCTGTCTGAAGCCATCACCGGCAGCATCAAGCTGCTTGAGAAAACCTATGTCCTGCCCCGACCGTTGAAGGTGGTGTTCAAGGACTGCGGGCAGCTCAACGCCTGGTACAGCCCGCGTGAAGGCTCGATCACCATGTGTTATGAGCTGATCGAAAATATCGCGGTGATGATTTCCGACATCGAAATGGGCACGGTGAACGGGGAGGTTGTCTCCAAGGGGGGCGCGCCCGCCACGCAGCCCCGCCAGCAAACGGCTTCGCCCGGGCAAGGCATGCCGTCCCAGCCGGCCGGCGCCTTTGACGAGTTGAAAGACTTTGGCGTGCCGCCCACGAGCATGCTGTTTTCGGCGCCGTATAAAGGGCCGACGCCTATCTCGCACACCCGGTCAAAGCTGATCACGACGCCGGAATTGGTCAGGCTGATTACGAATGACAAGAGCATTCTGATCATCGATACCAGCGGACTGAATGAGACCTTGCCGATCGCGTATCCGTTGAGCGATGCAGGCTCCGATGGCAGCGTTGCAGATCAGTTGCAAACTGCGCTGGATTCGTGGCTTCAGAAGAAAACTGGCGGCGACCGAAAGGTGCCCATTGTGTTCATGGGGGGCGGCATGAATGATCGTTCGTCCTACAACGCCGCTTTGCGCGCAGGCAGTCTGGGCTGGTCGACCTATTGGTATCGCGGTGGTATCGAAGCATGGGTCGCAAACGGCCTGCCGACCGCTCCGGTCAAATCGGCCAAGGAATAAGTCCTGCAACGATCGGGCGGCGCTTGCTTTGCTGTCCGGCTCGCGTTCAATGCAAAACCCCCGCCTGCGTGTGCAGGCGGGGGTTTTTTATCGGCTGTCAGGCGTGCTTACTTGCCCTGGGCAGCCAACGCCAGCGCGGCGGCGTTGACGACAGCAGCGATACGGCCGGCGTCGCGCAACTGTTCGGTCGACACGCCGTCGTTCTTCAGGTTTTCGTAGTGCGAAGCCACGCAGAAATGGCATTTGCCGATGATGGAGGCCACCAGCGCGAACAGCTCAAAGCGCTTCTTTTCCACGCCGCCATGGGTGGCGTAGGCATTCATGCGCAACTGGGCGGGCAGGCTCTTCAGATTGGCGTCGCCGGTCATTTCGACGTAGGGGTACCAGGTGTTGTTCATGCCCATCAGCGCGGAAGCGGTCAGCGCGGCATTGGCGTCACCTTCGGACAGACCGCTCTTGAAGGCTTCGACCAGCACCGGGCTGCGCGCGGCATAGGCGGCGGACAGGGCGGCGCCCACGGCATCTTCAGGAGCCAGGGTCGAGCGGGCAATCACGGCGTCCAGATTCAGGCGGATGTCCTTGGCCCAATCCGGGAGCTGTTCCTTAATGGTCGTAAGAAATTCCATAGTTTTTACCTATAATCTAGAGCAATTAAAGCCCAGCGCGGGGCCTGCGAACAGGCCCCTGGCCGGGCTGGAAATTACAGCGTAGCGCCGCCAACCGTACGGTTGCACGGGCACAGTTCGTCGGTTTGCAGACCGTCGAGCAGACGCAGAACTTCTTCCGGGTTACGGCCGACGTTCAGGTTGTTCACCGAAACGTGCTGGATCGTGTTGTCCGGGTCAACGATGAAGGTGGCGCGCAGAGCAACGCCAGCACCCTTTTCGCGGACGCCCAGTTGGTCGATCAGGGCACCGGTGGTGTCGCCGAATTGGTAGTGGCCCAGCTTGTTCAGGTCCGGATGCTCACGGCGCCATGCCAGCTTGACGAATTCGTTGTCGGTCGAGCCGCCCAGCAGGACGGCGTCGCGGTCTTCGAAATCCTTGGCCAGCTTGTTGAAGCCGACGATTTCGGTCGGGCACACAAACGTGAAGTCTTTCGGGTAGAAGTAGATCACCTTCCACTTGCCGGGGAACGAGCTTTCGGTGATGTCTTCAAACGCCGACACGCCATTTTCTTCGTGCTGGTTGAAGCCGGGCTTTACGCCGGTGACCTTGAAGGGCTCGAGTTTGTCGCCAACAGTTTTCATGTTTACTCCCAGTAGTTGTTGGGTGGAGATAAGGCAGTGCCTCAAACCATAAATTCTACGCTATGGATTATCGTTGTCTAATTGATAATTCCTAAATCTGGCTTTGGGCAACTCTATGCGTGCGGTCAATCCGCCGCCTTCTCGGGGCAGCATCCGCAGCGCTCCGCCAACGTGTTTGAGCAGGCGTTCGACGATGGCCAATCCCAAGCCCGCGCCGCTGACGCCAGTACGGGCTGCCTCGCCACGCGAGAAGGGCCGCAGCAGGCGGTCCACGTCTTCAGGCGCTATGCCTGGGCCACGGTCCGAGACTTCGATCACGATCATGCCGCCTTCAGCTTGCAGTGTCATGACCAAATGGGCCATGCCATCGCTGGAACGGCCATAACGGCGGGCGTTCTCGATCAGGTTGCTGACGACGCGCTTCAAGTCCAGCGCCGTGATCCGGGCGCGCAATCCTTGTTCCAGCGTCGCTTCCAGCTCGCCGCCCAGTGATGAGGTGTGGCTGCGTTCGCGTTCGTAGAGCTCGGCCAGTACCGCCGAGATATCGGTTGCCAATTGGGGCAGGGTGCCTGCTGGGCGGGCGTACTCCATCAACTGGCCGATACTGTGGTCGATTTGGCCCAAGTCTTCATCGATGGCCTGACGGGCATCTTCCGACACGCCGCTCAGTTCGATTTCCAGCCGCATGCGGGCAAGCGGCGTACGTAAATCGTGCGAAATCCCGGCCAGCATCAGCTCGCGATCGGCTTCGGCCTGTCTGAGATCTTTGGCCATGCGGTTGAAAGAGGCGTTCAGGTCGCGGATTTCAAGCGGCCCCTGTTCAGGCAGAGGCGCGGGCGTTTCACCCCGAGACAGCACCTGAGCCGCGCGCGCAAGCCGCGATAAGGGCCGGTTCACAAAGCCCACGCTGACCGCCGCCCCGACAAGGGAAAGCAGCAACGCCGTGGCGCCCCATCCCAGCCACTCGATCCCGCCAGTCAGTCCGATCTGCTCTCGCTCGAACACCAGCCAGTACAGATCTTTTTCAATCTGAAAGCTGACCCAGAAGCCGGGCACCTGGTTCACGCCCCAGGCAATCTGCGTTTCCGGGCCAAAGCGCGTGCGGATATGCTGGGCAACGCGTTGCCAGTAGTCGTCGTCGGGGAGGGCTTCGGCGAAGTCGGTGACTTCGCGCGGGTAGACCTGGATGCCTTCGTTGGTGGCCAGGTCCAGCAGGAGCTTGCTGCGTTCACCGTTATGCGAGTAGATCAGGGCCGTGCGCGTGATATTGACGGCCGTAATCACCCGCTGCGCCATTTGATTGGCGCGCGGTCCCAGCTCCATGCTGAAAAATACTTGTAGCCACGCACCCAGGCTGACGAGCATCAGCGCGGCGAGCAACAGGAACGTGCGGCCGAACAAGCCGAGCCGCAATCGTGATGTCAGGTTCCTGAATGTTCTGCGCAAGCGCGGCACGAGGCTGCGCTCCTGCCCGGGGCGGGCGAGCCGATCAGCTACCACCGTCCGGCACAAACACGTATCCAAGACCCCAAACGGTCTGGATGAACACGGGCTTGGACGGATTGGGTTCGATCAGTTTGCGCAGGCGCGAGATCTGGACGTCGAGGCTGCGATCGAAGGCTTCGTATTCGCGGCCGCGGGCCAGCTCCATGAGCTTGTCGCGCGACAGAGGGATCTTCGGATGGCGCGCAAATACCTTGAGCACCGAGAATTCACCCGTCGTGATGGGGACCTGTTCGCCGTTGCGCGTGAGCGTGCGGGTGGACAAGTTCAGCACATAGGGGCCGAAGGCGATGGATTCGTTTTCCTGGCTGGGAGCGCCAGGATGTTCCTCGGTACCGCGACGGCGCAGGATCGCGTTGATCCGTGCCAGCAGTTCCCGGGGGTTGAACGGTTTGGACAGGTAATCGTCCGCGCCCATTTCCAGGCCGACGATGCGGTCAATTTCTTCCGCTTTGGCCGTCAGCATGATGATGGGAGTGTTGTCGTGCCCACCGCGCAGCCGGCGGCAAATGGACAGGCCATCTTCTCCGGGCAGCATCAGATCCAGCACGAGCAGGTCAAAATGCTCGCGTTGCCAGAGTTTGCCCATCTCTTTGGCGTCTTCTGCAACGAAAACGTTGAATCCCTGTTCGGATAAATACCGACGCAGCAAATCGCGCAAGCGCGGATCATCGTCGACGACGAGGATTTTTCGGGTGGGGGTGGTGTTTTGCGTATTCATGGCCGGAAATGTAACAGTGACGAGAACCAGCGGCTAGTGGGCGTTCACAAGATATTACACATTGCGAACGATGGTTGAAATCCCCCTTACAACCGGGGGCGGAACCGCAGTATTTCGTACAATCTGCATCTATGGAACTAAACCTGCTGGCTTTGGAAACTTCTTCGTCCCGTTGCGGCGTGGCCCTTTTGCGGTCGGTTGATGGCCGTCTGGAGGTCAGCACCCGGGAGCACGAGGGGTCTCAAGAGCATGCGGAACGGCTGTTGCCAATGGCCAATGAGCTGCTGGCTGCTTCTGGGTTGACCCCCGCCGCGCTGCATGCCGTGGCGTTTGGCCAGGGCCCGGGCGGCTTCACGGGCCTGCGTGTGGCCTGCGGTGTCGCCCAGGGCATGGGCCTGGGGTTGGGAATTCCGGTACTACCCATTGTCTCGCATCTTGCCGTTGCTGCCCACGTGGCCGCAAGTATGAGCGGCACGCAGGACGCACCCGAAACTGTGGGGCCGTCTGACGCCATTGTGGTGGCGCTGGATGCGCGAATGAATGAAGTCTATCTGGCGGTTTATCGCCGGGCAGGCATGGCGGACGGTGAATCCGTTTGGGAAATCTTGCAGGCGCCGTTGCTGATTGCGGCGGCCGAAGTGGTGCCCTGGACCGCGCATCATCTGCCCTTGTGGTCGGCAGAAGCCGGTCAACCGCTAGGGGTGGTGCTGGCAGGCGACGCCTGGGATGCCTACGGCTCCGATATGGAGCACCCCGCCCAGTGGCGCCGGTCTCCCAATGCGCAGCGCCCCGAAGCCGCCAGTGTGGCGCTCCTGGCGCGTCAAGGCTGGTTGCGCGGTGAAGCGCTGCCGCCTGAGCAGGCTGCTCCCCTTTACGTGCGCGACAAAGTGGCCTTCACGACCGCCGAGCGTATGCGTGGCGAAGGTGGCAATCCCAAGGCGCAGCCGTCGCTGGCGCCTGCCGTTCCGCAGCCGCTGACCGAAGCTGATCTGGATGATGTTGTGGCGCTGGAAGCGCACGTGCAGGCGTTTCCCTGGACGCGCGGCAATTTCACCGATGCGATGACCTCGGGTTATGGCGCTTGGGTCTTGCGGCGCGAAGGCAAGCTGGCCGGGTTCTGCGTTGTGATGTTTGCGCCTGACGTGGCGCATCTGCTGGTGATCGCCGTTGCCAAGAGCCTGCATCGCCAAGGGCTGGGCGGCGTGCTGCTCGACTGGTGCGAACAACAGGCGCGTCAACGCGGCCTGGAAGGCGTGCTGCTGGAAGTGCGCCCGTCCAACACGTCCGCGGTCAGCTTCTACAAGCGGCATGGATATTTGCAGATTGGCGTGCGCCGGGGGTATTACCCGGCAGAGAAGGGCGGCCGGGAAGATGCGCTGGTCATGCAGAAGCGGTTTGAAGCGGCCGGCTCCGATGCGGTAGCAGGGGAGGGTGCATGAGTCTGCCCTCAACAGCTCCGGCGCCCGCCGCGCCGCGCGTCAATCCCCTGCAGCGCATCTGGCTGCGGGAGCTAGGCATGGAGCGGCTGTGGCTGCGGCCTGCGCCCGTTGCCGCTCGTGTTGCCGTGGATGCGCAAGCCGTTGTTTCCAAAACAGTTTTGCCGGTTGCTACATCGGTTCAAGCGGCACCGGTCGCAGAAGCCTCACCGCCGCCCGTGGCAACGGCCGCCGTGGCCGAGGTCCGGGCAGAATCCAGGTCCGAGGCTCCGGCAGCCCCTGCCTCGGGGCGGCAGGCAATACCCGCCTCAATCTTGACGCGCACCGGTCCGCCGCCGCGTCCCGAACCTAAGGTGGTCGCGGACGATACGGCTTCCGCGCCGCGTATTCCTGTGGCCGAAGCGGTCAAGAACGCCAATCTGGACGAATTGCGCGAACAGGTGGTGGCGTGCACGGCCTGCGGACTGTGCCAGGGCCGCCGCCACGCGGTTTTCGGGCAGGGCGCGACGCCTACCCGCTGGCTGGTCGTGGGCGAGGCCCCAGGCGAGCAAGAGGACCGCCAGGGTCATCCGTTTGTGGGGCGTTCAGGGCAGTTGCTGGATTCCATGCTGGCGGCGGTGGGCATGAGCCGCGAGAAAGACGTGTTCATCACGAACGTGATCAAGTGCCGTCCCCCGGGCAATCGCAACCCCAAGCCCGAGGAAATCGCCGCGTGCAGCCCGTACCTGATGCGGCAGATCGCGCTGCTCAAGCCCGAGCGCATTTTGGTGTTGGGCCGTTTTGCGGCGCAGACGCTGTTGGGCACGGATGCCACGATCGGCAACCTGCGCGGCCGGCTCCATTCTTTGAAGACGGAAGAGGGCACAGAGATTCCGGTGGTCGTGAGCTATCACCCGGCCTATCTGCTGCGCAGTCCATCCGAGAAGGCGCGCGCCTGGCAGGATCTGAAACTGGCGGCGCAGCAATAAAAAACCGGGCGATAGCCCGGTTTTTCGTTGGGAATCAAGCGCTTGAATTGATTCAGTGCGAGGAGTCCAGCGCGCGGCCGTGGCCTTCCTGGCCAATCTGGTCGAGCAGTTCGGGATTGGCCCGCAGGTTGCGCTTGCTCCAGCGGATGAACACCAGCATCAAAACAGCCACGACCGTGCCGAAAATCACGATGATGACGTTGATGGGCAATTGCAGCCACAGCAGCAGGGTGTACATCGCCACCATGAGCAGAATATTGAGCTGCTCGTTGAAGTTCTGCACGGCGATGGAATGGCCCGCCGACAGCAGCACGTGGCCGCGATGTTGCAGCAGCGCGTTCATGGGCACGACGAAGAATCCCGCCGAGGCGCCTGTCAGCAAAAGCAGCAGATAGACGCTCCACGGCTGGTAGACCAGCGGCATCATCAGCACGATCAAGCCCATCGCGGCGCCCATGGGCAGCACGGACAGCGCGCGCCGCAGCGGAATACGCCCCGCCAGGATCGACCCCACCACGGTGCCCAACGCAGCAACGCCCATCAGCATCGAGGCTTTGTCCAGCTGGTACCCCAGGTGGCTGCGGCCCCACTCGATCACAATCAGTTGCAAGGTCGCGCCTGCGCCCCAGAAGAGCGTGGTGACCGCCAATGTGATCTGGCCCAGCTTGTCTTTCCAGAGCACGCAGACATAACCCCAGAACGTCGTGACGAGCCGGATGGGGTTCTTTTGCTGCGGCGGATAGCGCACGTGGGTGCGCGGAATCAGCAGATTGCACAGCGCCGCCAGCAGATACACGAAGGCGATGACGAGAATTGCCGCTTCGGCCGGGGTGTGCACCAGGCTGCCAATGAAGGAGTGGTTCAGCAGGGCCGACGATACGGTGGAAGAGATGAGCAGCCCGCCCAGCACTGTGCCCAGGATGATGGAGAAGACCGTCAGTCCTTCGATCCAGCTATTGCCCTTGACCAGCATGTGGGGCGGCAGCATTTCGGTGACGATGCCGTATTTGGCGGGCGAGTAGGCGGCGGCGCCGATGCCGACGACAGCGTAGGCCGCGCACACCAGATAGGTTTGATATTCCGGAGCAACGCCAATGCTGGCGTAAGAGAACATCAGCAGACAGCCCGCCACTTTCAAGGCGTTGGTGG
Source organism: Achromobacter seleniivolatilans (assembly GCF_030864005.1). Classification (NCBI taxonomy): domain Bacteria; kingdom Pseudomonadati; phylum Pseudomonadota; class Betaproteobacteria; order Burkholderiales; family Alcaligenaceae; genus Achromobacter; species Achromobacter seleniivolatilans. The sequence continues at coordinate 3,460,440 of NZ_CP132976.1, read as the reverse complement.
AGAACATTACCCGGCCCTTGGGGAAGGAGTCCGCCAGGGCGCCGACGAAGGCAGCCAGCACCACATAGGCCAGAGCAAAGGACCATTTCATCATGGGCGCCAGCCAATCAGGCCCGTGCAACTCCTGAATCAAGGCGATCGCAGCGATGAAGAGCGCATTGTCCGCCAATGATGAGAAGGCCTGCGCGGCCATGACCAGATAGAAACCACGTTTCAAGAATGTCCCCGTTCTTTGGCCGGAGGCCGGCCGGTCCGCGTGAAAATTATGTGTCGTGCCAAAAAGTGTCAGGGAGTATAGCCGGTGCTCCGGCGACAGCCATTGAGCGTTTGCCCGCGGCTTGACCTATGTTCACGTTTAGGGACAGACTGCCTGCGGTATCATACGACCCATATGTGAGCCGGCCCTTGATGGGCCGGTTTGCAATCTGTGCGGCAGGTCCGTTAACGCCTTTCGTTCAACCCACCCCGTCGTCATCGTACTGTGCGTCTCACTCAGCTAAAACTCGCCGGCTTCAAGTCCTTCGTTGACCCCACCGTGATCCCCGTGCCCAGCCAGCTGGTCGGCGTGGTGGGTCCCAATGGCTGCGGCAAATCGAACATCATCGATGCGGTGCGCTGGGTGCTGGGCGAGGCCAAAGCCTCCGAATTGCGCGGCGAATCCATGCAGGACGTCATTTTCAATGGCTCCGGCAACCGTAAGCCCGCCGCGCGGGCTTCGGTGGAAATGGTGTTCGACAACAGCGAAGGGCGTGCGGCCGGCCAATGGAGCACCTACGCCGAAATCGCGGTGCGCCGGGTTCTGACCCGGGACGGCACCAGCAGTTATTTCGTCAATAACCAGCAGGTTCGCCGCCGCGACATCCACGACATTTTCCTGGGCACCGGCCTGGGCGCGCGTGGGTACGCCATCATCGGGCAGGGCATGATCAACCGCCTGATCGAGGCGCGCCCCGAAGAATTGCGGGTGTTCCTGGAAGAAGCCGCTGGCGTGTCGCGCTACAAAGAGCGCCGCCGCGAAACCGAAAACCGCTTGTCCGACACGCGCGAGAACCTGACCCGCGTTGAAGACATTCTGCGTGAATTGAACAGCCAGCTGGAAAAACTGGAAGCGCAGGCCGAAGTGGCGACGCGCTACCGCGAGTTGCAGGCCGACGGCGAAAAGAAGCAGCATGCGCTGTGGTTCCTGAAGGAAACTGGCGCCCGCGAAGAGCGCGCCAAGAAGACCCAGGAAATGGCCGTGGCTCAGAACGAGCTGGAAGCCGCCATTGCCGGCCTGCGGGCCGGAGAAGCCGCGCTGGAATCCCGCCGTCAGGCCCATTACGCCGCAAGCGATGCGGTGCACACCGCCCAGGGCGCGCTGTACGAAGCCAATGCCCAGGTCAGCCGCCTGGAAGCCGAAATCCGCCACGTGGTGGACTCCCGCAACCGCCTGCAGTCCCGCCGCGACCAGCTCCAGCAGCAGATCGCCGAGTGGACCAGCCAGCGCGAGCACTGCACCGAACAAATTGCCCAGGCCGAAGACGATCTGGCCACTGCCGCCGCCCGCACTGAAGAAGCGCGCGCCACGGCGGAAGATGCGCAGGCGGGCCTGCCTTCAGTCGAGCAGCGAGTACGCGAAGCCGCGTCTGGCCGTGACGAAATGCGCGCAGCCCTGGCTCGCGTCGAGCAGAATCTGGCGCTGGTTGCCCAGACGCAGCGTGACGCCGACCGCCAAATGCAGACCCTGGAGCAGCGCCGCGAGCGCTTGCAGCAGGAACTGCGCGAATTGCATAGCCCCGACCCGGTGCGCCTGGAGCAGTTGGCTGGCGACCGCGTGGCGGGCGAAGATCAGTTGGAAGCCGCCCAGGAAGAACTGGCCGCGCTGGAAGGCCGGGTGCCGGAAGCCGATGCCGAGCGCAGCCGCGCCCAGGCCGCCGCCCAGACCGATGCCCAGAATCTGGCGCGCCTGGAAGCCCGTCTTTCCGCGCTGGTGAAGTTGCAGGAAGACGTGCAAAAGCAGGGCGCGCTGGAACCCTGGCTGGCCAAGCATGAGCTGACCGGGCTGTCGCGCCTGTGGCAAAAGCTGCATGTTGAACCGGGCTGGGAAACCGCGCTGGAATCCGCGCTGCGCGAACGCATGGCCTCGATGGAGGTGCGCAACCTGGACTGGGCCCGCGCCTTTGCCGAGGACGCGCCGCCCGCCCGCTTGGCGTTCTATCAGTTGCCAGTGGCGGCGCCGACGCCGCCCGCACCTGCCGGGCTGACGCCGCTGACCAGCCTGCTGCGCATTACTGACCCCGATCTGCGCACGTTGTTGAACGAATGGCTGGCGGGTGTTTACACCTCCACCGACGTGACCCAGGCGCTGGCCATGCGTGCCACCTTGCCCGCGGGCAGCGCCTGCGTGGTCAAGGCCGGGCATCTGATCGACGCGCATAGTGTCCGTTTCTACGCGCCCGACTCGGAACAGGCCGGCCTGTTGGCCCGTCAGCAGGAAATCGAAAACCTGCAACGCGAGATCAAGGCCCAGCAACTGATCGCTGATCAGGCGCGCGCCGCCGTTGCCCGCGCCGAGGCTGCCTGGCAGCAGGTTTCGCAAGCGATCACCCCGGCCCGTACCCGTGTGGCCGAGGTTACCCGCCGGGTGCACGACATCCAGCTGGAACATTCAAAGCTGCAACAGCAGGCCGAGCAGTCCGGCGAACGGGCGTCCCGTCTGCGCCAGGACCTGGAAGAAATCAAGGTTCACGAAGAAGACTTGCGCGCGACTCGCGAAGAGGCCGAAGCCCGCTTCGAGACCCTGGACGAGGAGCTGGCCGAACATCAATCCAAGTTCGCCGACGCCGAGATCGATGGCGAAACACTGGCCGCCCAGGCGGAGGCCGCCCGCACCCGCTTGCGTGAGTTGGAGCGCGCCGCCCAAGAGGCCGAGTTTGCCGAACGCGCTATTCAGGTCCGCATTACCGATCTGCAGCGCAACCAGCAATTGGCCGCTGACCAGAGCCAACGGGGTGCGGTTGAACTCGAGCAATTGATGGGCGATCTGGTCGAGCTGGACGCTTCGGCGTCGCAGGCTGGCCTGCAGGATGCGCTGGAAACGCGCGCTGAACGCGAAGAAGCGCTGTCTCGCGCGCGCCAGGAAATGGAAAACCTGTCCGCTTTGCTGCGCGGCGCCGACGAAGACCGGCAGACCCAAGAGCAGACGCTGGAACCGCGCCGTGCCCGCATCATGGAATTGCAGTTGCAGGAACAGGCGGCGCGTCTGGCCGAAGAGCAATTCACGGAACAACTGAACGCGCGCGAAGTCGACCGCGAGGCGCTAGCCCAATTCCTGTCGAACCAGCCAGAAGAATGGCGTCGCGCCAGCTGGCTGCAGCAAGAAGTGGGCCGCATTTCGCGTCAGATCGAATCCTTGGGTTCGGTCAACCTGGCGGCGCTGGATGAACTGAACACCTCGCGCGAACGCAAAGGCTTTCTGGATGCGCAAAACCAGGACTTGATGACCGCCATCGAGACCCTGGAAGACGCCATTCGCAAAATCGATCGCGAAACTCGCGAACTGTTGCAAGAGACGTTCAACGTCGTGAATGGTCACTTTGGCGAACTCTTCCCCAAATTGTTTGGCGGGGGCGAGGCCAAACTCAGCATGACCGGCGAAGAAATCCTGGATGCTGGCGTGCAGGTGATGGCGCAGCCGCCCGGCAAACGCAACAGCACCATCCACCTGCTGTCGGGCGGAGAAAAAGCGCTGACGGCAACCGCGCTGGTGTTCGCGCTATTCAAATTGAACCCCGCGCCGTTCTGCTTGCTGGACGAAGTGGATGCGCCGCTGGACGACGCCAATACGGAGCGTTACGCGAATCTTGTTGCCAGCATGAGCGAGCAGACGCAGTTCTTGTTCATCTCGCATAACAAGATCGCTATGCAGATGGCCAAGCAGCTGATCGGTGTAACCATGCAAGAGCAAGGGGTTTCGCGTATCGTTGCGGTAGATATTGATTCGGCCGTGCAAATGATGGCCTCCGAAGCGGCATAAACCCCATATTTAGAAAGGCGCCGCCCTCCTGGCGCGGGATTTACACATGAGTGATTTGCAGATCGGGCTGATAGCCCTGGGCGTCTTGCTGATACTGCTGGTGTTGGGATTCAACTGGTGGCAGGACCGGCGTGTCCGGCGCAAGATGCAAAGCCATTTCCCGGCCTCCGAGCAGGACCCGCTGCTGGGAGCGGGGGCGTCTGCCAGCGTCCCGGCCGCCGCTGCAGCGGTGTCCCGGCGCGAGCCCGGTATGGGTGGCGACGCGCCGCTTGCGCAGTCTGGCCAGCCGGCTCCGGTGGATGCGGGCAGTGACGCCGACGACGCCGAAGAGCCCGATCCCGCCTGCGAAGTCGTCATCGAAATCAACTTTGCCGAACCGGTGCGCGGCTCGGATTTGCTGCCTTACATGCAAAGCCTGCGTCACGTCGGCCGCAAGCCCATGCGCGTGTTTGCCGAGACCGACAAGCGTCGTCATCGTGCGCGCGTCCATGCCGGCGAAACCTATGCTTCCATGCAATTGGCCGTGTTGCTGGCCAATCGCAGCGGTCCGCTGACCGCGATCGAATGGTCGCAAGCCTGGGCCCGCGCCCAGGATATGGCTGAACGTTTTGACGCCACCATTGAAGGGCCGGATCAGCAAGCCGTGCTGGAGCAGGGCGCGCGCCTGGATGACACCTGCGCGGCCTTGGATACCCAAGTTGGCCTGACCCTGATGCTGGGCGCAGCCCAACCCGCCGCCGAGGTTCTGTCCGTGGCCCGGGATACGGGTTTTGTGGCCGACGGCAATCGTCTGGCCTGGCCTGCCGAGAACGGCGTGGCGCGTTTCACGCTGGCACGCGCTGATGGCGCTGCCTTTGACGCTGGCATGGGCGGGATCGAACGCCTGTACCTGTTGTTGGATGTGCCTTGCAGCCCGGCTGACAGCCGCGCTTTTGGCCGCATGGTGGATGTGGGCCGTGACTTGGCTGCTCGTCTGCGCGCCGAATTGGTTGACGATCAGGGCAAGCCGCTTGCTGATGGTTCGGAATCGGTCATCGACGAACGCCTGCAAGTGCTGTTCGGCCAGCTTGAACAAGCGGGTCTGCCCGCCGGTAGCGAGCGCGCTCAAAGGGTGTTTGCTTAATGAGCAGCGCGTCTGCGGGTGAAAATGCGGCCCAGGCCGCAGCGCGCTTGCGCGCCGAACTTGAACAGCACAACGTCCGCTACTACGTCTACGACGAACCGTCTGTCTCGGACGCCGAGTACGACGGGCTGATGCGCGAGCTCGAAGCCCTGGAGGCCGAGCATCCCGAACTCGTGACCCCGGAGTCGCCCACGCAACGCGTGGGTGCCGCTCCCGTGTCCGCTTTTGGCAGCGTGCGTCATGTGGTGCCCATGCTGTCGTTGAATAATGCATTCGACGAAGAAGAAGTGGTGGCATTTGACCGCCGCGTCACTGACACGCTGCGCGGCGCGGGCCTGCTGGGTCCGGCGCAGCAAGCCGATTATTTCTGTGAATTGAAGCTCGACGGCCTGGCGATCAGCTTGCGCTACGAGGACGGCCGTCTGGTGCAGGCGGCCACCCGGGGCGATGGCCAGACTGGCGAGGACGTCACGTCCAATATTCGCACCATCAAGGCCATTCCGTTGCAGCTCAAGGGCGCTGCGCCCAAGGTGCTGGAAGTGCGCGGAGAGGTGCTGATGAATCGCGCCGACTTCGAAAAGCTGAACGTGGCTCAGGCCAAGCGGGACGAGAAGGTGTTCGTCAATCCGCGCAATGCCGCTGCCGGCAGCCTGCGCCAGCTGGACCCGCGCATCACCGCCAAGCGGCCGTTGCGCTTCTTTGCCTATGGCTGGGGCGAGGTGCAGGGCCTGCCTGGCACGCAAAGCGGTTTGTTTGACGAAGCGTCGGCGGGCGCCGCCGAGGCGTCTGAGCTGCCGCAGAAATCGCATGGCGCCATGTTGGCCTGGCTGCACGAATTGGGCCTGCCGGTGAATCTGATGCACAACCATCGGGCAACCGGCGCCGAGGGCCTGATGGCGTTTTACGCCAAGGTTGGCGCTTTGCGCGCAACACTGCCCTACGACATCGACGGTGTGGTCTACAAGGTAGATTCGCTGCCGGCCCAAAAGGTGCTGGGATTTGTGGCGCGGGCGCCGCGTTTTGCGCTGGCGCATAAATTTGCCGCCGAAGAAGCCACCACGACTTTGCTGGATATCGAGGTGCAGGTGGGCCGCACCGGCGCCATCACGCCGGTGGCGCGCCTGAAACCGGTATTTGTGGGCGGCGTCACCGTTACCAACGCCACGCTGCACAACGAAGACGAGATTCGCCGCAAGGATGTGCGCGTCGGCGATACGGTCATTGTGCGGCGCGCTGGCGACGTGATTCCGGAAGTGCTGGCCCCGGTGCTGGAAAAACGCCCGGACGATGCTCGTGAGTTCGTGATGCCGACTGCCTGCCCGGTCTGCGGCTCCGCCATCGAACGCCTGGAAGACGAAACCATCGCGCGTTGCACAGGCGGCTTGTTCTGCGGCGCACAGCGCAAGCAGACCTTATGGCACGCCGCCAGCCGCAAGGCGCTTGATATTGAAGGCCTGGGCGAAAAGCTGGTGGACCAGTTGGTCGACAGCGGCCGCGTCAAGTCGTTGGCCGACCTGTATAGCCTGCGTCCGCTGGAATTGGTGGGTTTGGACCGCATGGGCCAGAAGTCTGCCGATAATCTGGTGGCTGCGATTGAAAAGGCGCGGTCTCCGGGCTTGGGTCGATTGCTGTTTGCATTGGGCATCCGTCACGTGGGCGAGACGACCGCGCGCGACGTTGCTCGCCACTTCGGCAGCATTGACGCGATCATGGACGCAGACGAGGATGCCTTGTCGTCGGTGCCCGATGTGGGCCCGGTGGTTGCGGCATCGATACGCCGTTTTTTTGCCGAACAGCACAATCGCGATGTGATCGAGCAGCTCAAGGCGCAAGGCGTCAATCCGGTGGCTGAAGCCGTCCCGCAAGGCACCACGCTGGCCGGCAAGACCTTCGTGCTGACCGGCACCTTGCCCAACTGGACGCGGGAAGAGGCTTCCATGCACATCCAGGCGGCAGGCGGCAAGGTCAGCGGCTCTGTGTCCAAGAAGACCGCTTATCTGGTCGCAGGCGAAGAGGCCGGCAGCAAGCTGACCAAGGCGCAGGAGCTGGGCGTGACCGTGCTGGATGAGGACGCGCTGAAGGCATTGCTGGGCATGTCCTGAGCCTGCTGCGGCCCGCAAGATAAAAGGTTGCACGCCTTAGGCGCGCAACCTTTTTTTTCGCGCTATCGCAGGCCGAGCAGTAAGAACGCCGCGCACAGACGAAAAAAAACTGCCCGCGATTGGCGGGCAGTTTCTGGTCTGGCGCAGGCTTACTGAATCTTGGCCTTTTCGCGCAGTTCTTTCTGGTAGTCGGCCAGGGTTTGCTGGCGCAGCATTTCTTCCAGTTGCGGACGCACTTGATCCAGCGGCGGGAATTCCACCGGGCGGGTGTCGTCAACCTGGATGATGTGCCAGCCGAATTGAGTCTGGACCGGCTTGTCGACCAGTTGCCCCTTCTTCAACTGCGTCACGGCTTGCGCGAACGGCTGTACGTAGTTGGTCGGAGGAGCCCAACCCAGATCGCCACCCTTTTCGGCGCTGCCGGGGTCCTTCGAGTTCTTCTTGGCCAGATCGTCGAACTTGTTCTTGTTGCTCTTGATCTGGGCCAGCAGGTCATTGGCCGTCTTCTCGTCTTCGACGAGGATGTGACGGACCTTGTATTCCATCTTGCCGGCTTGTTCCTTCTTGATCTTGTCGTATTCCGCCGTGACCTTGGCATCCGAAACCGGGTGCTTGGCCAGGTAATCGGCCATCAGGGCGCGGACCAGGATGCCTTGGCGGGCCAGTTCAACTTCAGTTTGAACGTCGGCCTGCTTGGCGATGCCGGTGGATTCAGCGGCTTGAACAAAGATCTGGCGGTTGATCATTTCTTGCTTGACCTGTTCGCGCAGTTGCGGCGAATCGGTCGCGCCTTGGCTGACCAGCAGCTTGACGAATTGATCCAGATTCTTTTGCGGGATGGCCTTGCCGTTAACGGTAGCCACATTCTGCGCAAAAGCAGGCACAGCGATGACGCAGGCCGCAGCCAGCATGACGATGCGTTTCATGAATATCCTTTTACTTTCTATTTGGGTGCCTGGGCATCTAGCGCAAGCGCATGAATCGGATAGGGGATCAAATCTTGCAAATGATGATACACCAGCCTATGTCGCGCCACGGCGGAGAGCCCTGCGAAACAGGGCGCCACAATGTGCACGCGATAATGGCCGGCGCCGTTTTTACTGCCTTCGTGGCCGGCATGCAAATGCGAGTCGTCCAGAATGTCCAGTTTGACGGGTTCCAGGGCGGCTAGCCGCTCCCGGATCAGGGTAATGCGATCGGTGGTGTCTGACATGGCGGCAAAGTAAAAGTTCCAGCGCGCCCGCGGGGAAGGCAAGCGCGCCGATAAACGCCATCTGGCGGATCAGGGCTGCCCAGGCGGGGTGCCAGAGCTGCTATTTTCTTCGGTCTGGATGTGTTTGCCCAGCCAAAAAGACTGACCGATCACAAAAACCACCATCAGGCCCATCAGGCCAAATGCCTTGAAGCTGACCCACTGCGACTCGGTGAAATGCCCGGAAAACGCCACATACAGATTCAGCGCGCCAGCAATCAGGAAGAATGCCGCCCACACCATATTCAGCTTGTCCCAAGCCGTATCCGGCAGCTGAACCTGCTTTTCCATCAGGCGGCGGATCAGGTTGCGGCCGAACAGCAGGCGGGCAAACACCAGCGCGCCGCCGAACATCCAGTACAGCACGGTGGGCTTCCACTTGATGAAGACATCGCTGTGCAGCCAGATGGTGGCGCCGCCGAACACCAGGATGACCGTCAGGTTGATCCAGTGCATGGCCTCGGTGGCGCGTCCCGTCGCTTTCAGCCACACAATTTGCAGCACAGCCGCCGCCATCGCGACGCCCGTGGCAATGTAGATGTCCGTGTACCGGTAGGCAATGAAGAACAGGAACAGCGGAAACAGGTCGAACAGAAACTTCTTCATTCAGTCTTCTATGGGTTCAAACGTCATCGACAGGGAATTGATGCAGTAGCGCAGGCCTGTGGGTTCGGGGCCGTCCGGGAAGACGTGGCCCAGGTGCGAGTCACAGACATTGCACAGCACTTCGGTGCGCACCATGCCGTGGGTCACGTCGCGCTCTTCGCGCACCAATTCCGGGTCCAGCGCCTGGAAGTAGCTGGGCCAGCCGCAGCCGGCGTCGAATTTGGTGTCGGATGCGAACAAAGCGGTGCCACAGCCCACGCAGCGGTAGATGCCGGGCGTAGTCGTATTCCAATAACGCCCGGTGAACGCGCGTTCGGTACCCTTTTCACGGGTGACCACGTATTCTTCCGGGGAAAGCTGGGCGCGCCATTCGGCGTCGGTTTTACGTACTTTTTCCATATGAGCTCTTGGAGTCCCGATGCCCGAAATGGTTCGGGCATAATCCCGCCCCATGTTAATCGAGTTTGACCAGGCGGTAGTGTCCACGCCCCAGGCGGAAGTGTTGCGCGGGGTGAGCGTAACCCTGGCCGAACGCCGCATCGGCATCGTCGGCCCCAATGGCGCCGGCAAGAGCACGCTGGCGCGCTTGATCAACGGATTGGTGCTGCCCTCGTCGGGGAGTGTGCGGGTGGACGGGCTGGATACCCGGCAGGATCTGAAGGCCGTGCGTCGGCGTGTTGGCTTCGTGTTCCAGAACCCCGAAAACCAGATTGTCTTTCCCATCGTGCGCGAAGACCTGGCGTTTGGGCTGAAGCATCTGGAACCGAATAAAGCGCAGCGCGAAACCCGCATTGAGGCTCAACTGGGCAGTTTGGGCGTGGGCCACCTGGCCGACCGGACGAGCCACACGCTGTCGGGCGGTGAACGGCAATTAGTGGCGCTGGCTGCCGTGCTGGTCATGGAGCCTGCCTTGATCGTCTTTGACGAACCGACGACCCAGCTGGATTTACGCAACCGCAACCGCGTGCGTGCGTCGATTGCCGGGCTGGCCCATGACGCCATCGTGGTCAGCCACGACCTGGAGCTGCTGGAAGATTTCGACCGTGTATTGGTCGTGCGCGACGGCATGATTGCGGCCGACGACAACCCGGCAGCCGCGCTGCGCTGGTATCGGGAGCATTGCGCATGATTGAGCCGCTCTACGTCGCGGGACATACCCCGTTGCACCGGGTGCCCGCCTGGCTGAAGCTGCTGGCTTTGATGGCGGCGGGTGCGGGGCTGTTCCTGTTGCATGATCCGAGCTTGCTGGCCCTGGCGTTTGCCGTGGCGGCGCTGCTGGTCTGGTCGACGGGCGTCGCCGCGGGTGCCGTCTGGCGCCAACTGCGGGGACTCTTCTGGGTGCTGCTGGCGGTGGGGCTGTTCACGGGCTGGTTTCAGGGTTGGATCGAGGCGCTGGCGGTATTGCTGCGTATTGGGGCGATGGTAGGGCTGGCGCTGGCCGTCACGCTGGCGACCCGCACGTCAGACCTGATCGATGTCTGCGAGCGCGCACTGATGCCGTTTGAACGGCTCGGCCTGGTGGATGCGGGCAAGGTGGCGCTGGCGTTGGCATTGGCCTTGCGCTTCGTGCCTGAGATCTGGCGCAATTTTCAGGAAATCCGTGAAGCGCAGGCGGCGCGCGGATTGGGCGCCAATCCCATCGCTTTGATCGTGCCCCTGATCGTGCTGACCTTGAAGCGGGCGCAGGAAGTCGCCGAAGCCATCGACGCGCGCAGCCCCTGACGGCGGCGCGCCCAGTCTTAATCCGTGTAGGGGAAAACCGTGAAATCCAACAATACCGTATTGATTGCGCTCTTCGCGGCGTTGATTGTCGTCCTGAGCCTGATGCCGCCGATTCCATTGCCGGGCATCCCTGTGCCGATCACGTTGCAGACGCTGGGCGCCATGCTGGCCGGCGCGATGTTGGGGCCAGTGCGGGGCGCGCTTGCCTGCCTGCTGTATCTGGCTCTGGCAGCAATTGGACTGCCGGTATTGCCGGGCGGCCGTGGCGGGCTGGGCGCGTTCGTCGGTCCGACGGGCGGATTCCTGGTGGGACTGGTGGTGGGAGCCTTTGTCACGGGTTGGCTGGCACGGCTGTTGGCGGGCCGCGCGACCGGCGCCTGGACCCGGGTGGCGGGGTATCTGGCCGCGTGCATCGTGGGCGGTATTGTCGTCGTGTATGCCTTTGGCGTGCCTTGGCTGGCCACGGTGACCAAGATGGGGTTTTCCAAAGCGGCGATGGCAGTAGCGGTGTTTTTGCCCGGCGACTTGGTCAAGGCGGTGCTGGCCGCCTGGGTCGCGTCGCGTGTGGAGCGCGTTTGGCCGATGCTGGGACGGTAATTGCCGCCCTGGTCCGAGGGAATCCCCCTACTGACGTACCGAAAGTTTTTCTAGTACAAGTTCGCCATTAACGAATGCGTTTGCTAAACCAGGGTTTCCGTAGCACATCAGGGATTTACCGTATTTGCGCGACGTCATTTGATACTGTTTTAACCATATAATATTTTTTTCTGTATAACTTTAACTAGGCTCGCTTCGCCTCGCTCGAGGCACATAAGAGCCACCACAGGAGACAAAAAATATGCGCAAGCACTTCGGCTTGTCCGCGGCCGCTGCCGCCGTAGCCCTGACTCTGCCGCTCCTGGCGAGCGCACAGGTCAAGGTGGGCGTGACGGTGTCCAGCACCGGCCCCGCCGCATCGCTGGGTATCCCCGAGCGTAATACCGTGGCGTTGCTCCCTAAAGAAGTGGCCGGCCAGAAGATCGAATGGATCGTTCTGGATGACGCCACCGACACGACGCAAGCCGTCAAGAACTCGCGCAAGCTGGCCTCTGACGACAAGGTCGATGTGCTGATCGGCACGTCCGTGACGCCGGGTTCGCTGGCCATGGTGGACGTGGCTGCCGAAGCCAAGGTGCCGATGATCAGCGTGGCGGCAAGCGCCAAGATCGTGGAACCCGTGGACGACAAGCGCCGCTGGGTTTTCAAGACCCCGCAGAACGACGCGCTGATGGCCGGCGCCCTGGCTGACGCCATGGCCAAGTCCAAGGTCAAGACCCTGGGCTTCATCGGCTTTGCCGACGCCTACGGCGACGGTTGGCTGGACGTGATGCAAAAGGCCGCCAAGGCCAAGGGCATTGAAATCGTCGCTATCGAAAAATACAGCCGCACCGACACCAGCGTGACGGGCCAGGTCTTGAAGCTGGTCGGCGCAAAGCCGGACGCCATCTTGATCGCTGGCGCGGGCACCCCGTCGGCACTGCCGCAAAAGGAACTGAAGGCCCGCAACTACGGCGGCACCATCTACCAAACCCACGGCGCCGCCAACAACGACGTGCTGCGTGTGTGCGGCAAGGATTGCGACGGCATGTACCTGCCGGCCGGTCCTCTGCTGGTCGCGGCGCAACTGCCTGACAGCAACCCGGTCAAGAAGTCGGCGCTGGCCTACGTGGAAACGTACGAAAAAGCCAACGGCGCGGGTTCCACCAACACGTTCGGCGGCCACATGTGGGATGCCGGTCAATTGGTGGTTGCAGCTTTGCCCGTGGCGCTGAAGACGGGCGCCAAGCCCGGCACGCCGGAATTCCGCGCCGCCATGCGCGATGCGCTGGAAGGCGTGAAGGATCTGGCCGCGTCGCAAGGCGTGTTCAACATGTCGCCTACCGACCACGCTGGCTTTGACGAGCGTTCGCGCGTCATCGTCAAGGTCGAAGGCGGCAAGTGGGTTTATCAGCCCGGTCTGTAATTCCCCCCGGATTGCCCGATCCACGGGTGCACCGCGCGGGGCGGCGCCAGTTTCTGGCGACCGCCTTGCGGCACCCGAGCAATGCTTCGCACCGGCCTAGCCGGCCGGTGTGTCGTATCAGCAAGAAATCACAAGGTAGTTGTTAGATGGATTCCTCAATTGCGCTGATCCTGCTGCAAGACGGTGTCGTCAACGGTGCTATCTATGCCCTTCTGGGTATGGCTCTGGTGCTGGTTTTCGCCGTTACGCGCGTCATTTTCATTCCCCAAGGTGAGTTCGTGGCGTTTGGCGCCCTGACCTTGGCCATGCTGGTGGATGGCAAGGTGCCTGGCACTGCCTATCTGCTGCCGCTCTTGGGCGCCGTATGCCTGGTGCTTGAGCTGTTGCGCGCCGTGCGCAATCGCAGCGCCGCCGGCCTTCCCAAGACGCTAGTCACCTGTGTTGTGTTGCCGCTGGCGCTGTTCTGGCTGACCAAGAGCTACACCGCACCCGACAACTCGCTGTGGCTGAACATGCTGCTGACGTTGTTGCTGGTGATTCCGATGGGTCCGATGGTCTATCGCATCGTCTATCAGCCGCTGGCCGAAGCCACCGTGCTGGTCCTGCTGATCGTTTCCGTGGCCGTGCACTTTGCGCTGATGGGGCTGGCACTGGTGTTTTTTGGCGCGGAAGGCTGGCGCACGCCGGCGTTCGTCAGCGGCCAGGTGGATCTGGGCTTCATGGTCTGGTCCGCGCAAAGCCTGTTTGTGGTGGCGACCTGCGCGCTGCTGATCGTGGCCTTGTGGTTGTTCTTCGGCAAGACGCTGTATGGCCGCGCATTGCGCGCCACCGCCGTCAACCGCCGCGGCGCGCGTCTGGTGGGCATCAGCACGACCATGTCGGGCAGCTTGACGTTCACGCTGGCCGTGGGTATCGGCGCCATGTCCGGCATGCTGATTGCGCCCATCACCACCGTCTACTACGACACGGGTTTCCTGATCGGCTTGAAGGGCTTTGTGGGCGCCATTATCGGCGGCCTGGCCAGCTACCCCATCGCCGCGGCGGGTTCGCTGCTGGTTGGCGTGCTGGAATCCTTCTCGTCCTTCTGGGCCAGCGCCTATAAGGAAGTGATTGTCTTTACCCTGATTATCCCGGTTCTGGTCTGGCGTTCGTTCAGCACCCATCACGTGGACGAAGAGGAATAAACGTCATGAACCGCATTTTGCTTGCCGTATTCATCGTCGTCCTGGCGGGCCTGCCATTAGTGCCGGTCACGCCGGAATTCTGGGTGACGCAACTCAATTACATCGGTCTGGCCAGCTTGGTTGTGCTGGGGCTGGTGCTGCTGACTGGCGTGGGTGGCTTGACGTCATTCGGCCAGGCGGCGTTCGTCGGCCTGGGCGCATATACCACCGCTTTTCTGACCACGCAGTACGACGTATCGCCCTGGCTGGCGTTGCCTGTCGGCCTGATCATCACCGCCGTTGTGGCTTATCTGCTTGGCGCGATCACGTTGCGCCTGTCGGGCCACTATTTGCCCTTGGGCACGATTGCCTGGAGCCTGTCGCTGTATTTCCTGTTCGGCAATATCGACATGCTGGGCAAGCATGACGGCATTGCCGGCATCGAACCCCTCAGCATCTTCGGCATCTCGCTGGCCAGCGGCCGCCACATCTATTACCTGATCTGGGTATTCGTATTGTTGGCGCTGTGGGCGACCCGAAACCTGCTGAACTCGCGTCCTGGCCGCGCTATCCGCGCGCTGAAAAGCGGCGCCGGCATGGCTGAATCCATGGGCGTGAACACCGCTGCATACAAGGTCGTGATCTTTGTCTGGGCCGCGTTGCTGGCTTGCATTTCGGGCTGGTTGTACGCCCACATGCAGCGCGCCGTCAGCCCCAGCCCCTTCGGCTTGAACTACGGTATTGAATACCTGTTCATGGCGGTGGTCGGCGGCGCGGGTTACGTGTGGGGCGCCTTGCTGGGCTCCAGCGTGATCCTGGTGCTGAAGGATCAACTGCAAAACCTGTTGCCCAAGCTGCTGGACACGAACGCCAACTTCGAGATGATCGTCTTCGGCGTGCTGTTGATCCTGATGCTGCAATATGCCCGCAACGGCCTGTGGCCGATCCTGTCGGGCTGGTGGGGCAGCATCACGGGCGCTGATGGTTCGCGCCGCAATCTGGCGCCTCCCGCACCGGCGCCGGCCTTGCCAACGCGCCAGCGTCCGCAGCCGGGTCAGGTGGTGTTGGAAGTGGATGCGATCCGCAAGGAATTCGGCGGTCTGGTGGCCGTGAATGACATCACCTTCAAAGTGCGCTCGGGCGAAATCATGGGCCTGATCGGCCCGAACGGCGCGGGCAAAAGCACGACCTTCAACCTGATCAGCGGCGTGCTGCCGGTCACGCGTGGCAAGGTCACGTTCATGGACCAGCGCATCGACAACCGTTCGGCGCGTGAAATCGCCAAGCTGGGTGTGGGCCGTACCTTCCAGCACGTGCAATTGCTGCCTGGAATGTCCGTGCTGGAAAACGTGGCTTTGGGTGCGCACTTGCGCTCTGATGTGGGCGTTTGGGCGGGGGCGTTGCACGCTGACCGCGCGCGTGAAGCGCAGTTGCTGCACGAGGCCGCCGAGCAGGTCAAACGTGTGGGCCTGGGCGAATACCTGTATGAACAGGCGGGCAACCTGGCGCTGGGCCAGCAACGTATTCTGGAAATCGCGCGGGCGCTTGCCGCCGATCCTGTGTTGCTGCTGCTGGATGAGCCGGCCGCTGGCCTGCGCTACAAGGAAAAGCAGGATCTGGCACGCGTGCTGGAACAACTGCGCGCGGAAGGCATGAGCATTCTGCTTGTCGAACACGATATGGATTTTGTGATGCGCCTGACCAACCACCTCGTGGTGATGGATTTCGGCACCAAGCTGGCCGAAGGTGTGCCGGCCGACGTGCAAAAGAACCCGGCGGTGCTGGAAGCCTATCTGGGCGGCATCGACGACGACCTGCCCGAAGCGGATCAGGCCAAGCCCGTGTCGGCAGGAGGTGTGTGATGAGCGCGACGCAACCCCCCGTACTTGAAGTCACCAATCTGTCGGCCCGCTATGGCAAGGTCGGCGCATTGGTGGGTGCCACGCTGACCGTCCCCGCTGGCAGTATCGTGACCGTGATCGGCGCGAATGGCGCGGGCAAGTCCACCATGCTGAACGCCGTGATGGGTTCGCTGCCGCAAACCGGCCATGCGGCCGGCAATGTGCAATATGCGGGCACCGATGTGTCCAGCTGGCAGGTCGAGCGCCGCGTGGCGGCCGGCATGTCGCTGGTGCCGGAACGACGCGAACTCTTCGGCACGATGTCCGTGGAAGATAACCTGCTGCTGGGAGGCTTTCGCCGCTATCGTGCCCGTGAAAGCGGCTGGCGCGATACCCTGAACGAAGTGTTCGATCTGTTCCCGCGTCTGCGTGAGCGGCGTGCGCAACACGCTGGCACCTTGTCCGGCGGTGAACGGCAAATGCTTGCCGTCGGCCGCGCGCTGATGGCCAAGCCTACCTTGCTGATGCTGGATGAGCCCAGCCTGGGCCTGGCGCCGCGGATTGTGCGCGAGATCTTCCACATCATCGCGCGTCTGCGCGAGACCGGCGTGGCGATCTTGCTGGTCGAACAAAATGCCCGCGCGGCGCTGCAAGTGGCCGACTACGGTTATGTGCTGGAAACCGGCGAAGTCATTTTGCACGGTCCGGCACGCGAGCTGGCTGGCGACCCCAAGGTCATCGAAAGCTATCTGGGTTTGGGCAAGGGCGCGGAGCAGGCCTGACCGGCTGCGCTTTGCTTTCAAGAACGCCGGGCACTGCAAAGTGCCCGGCGTTTTTCATTACGAGTTTCGATCAAAGACTTCGGCGACGCGGAAGCGTTCGCACACCAGCATCATGTCGGGGGTATAGCCGCCGTTGCGATCAAAATACGCAATGTGTTCGGCTCGCCAGACGTCGTAGGGGCCTTCGCCTTCCGCCAGTGCAAAGGCCTCATCCACCTGATCAAAACGCTGGATCAGCACGCTGGTGGTTTCGATGACGCAGGCAGGCCGGCCCTGTCCGTCCAGCACGACGTCGCGGCGGCCCACGGCAGGCACGGGTTCTTGATCATTGAAGTGGTGCAAGGCGCCGCAGGTGGCTGTCTTCGTGCCGGCCAAAACCAGCGCCAGCAAGGCGTCGGCCAGTTCGGGCGAGTCTCCGAACTGGAATGTCACGGCGTCTTCGTAGGGGGCGGGGGGCTTCACGGTTGGGGTATCCATTGGAGTATCAGCGCTTGCCCCATCGCGGGGTCGGATGTTGAAGGCGCACCGGTTTCAATGCGTCCCGCCAACCGTCGCAGGAACGCGGGATCATCCTGATCGCGCAGTGAAATATCGTACCAGCCCGCGCTGCCCGACATGTTCCAGGATAGATTGGCGGTCTCGCCTGGCGCCAACAGGGCGTCGGCTGCGCGCGGGTAGTCGTAAGCGTTGGCGGTAATGCGGTAACGGCGGGTTTGCTCGCTGGGATTACGCACCGCCACAAGCAATCGCGCGCCGGCCGATGCGTAGGTTGCAGTCAGGTCAAGGGCAGACCGCGATGCCTGCCGAATGCGGCCCGCGCAGTGGCGGTGAAAGCCGTTCGGACCCAGCACCCATAAGTCATACCGCCCATCGACGTCCTGCGTTTGCCACACCCCTTCAAGATGACTGCCAGGGGTAACGGTATAACGCCGCGGCCCGTGTTCCAGATGCAGGCGGTCATACACATGCAGCACGGCCGCCGCCGCGCCTGTGTTCTCGAAGCGCAGCGTGACGCTGGCTTCGTTCTCGTGCGCATGGGCTTGCAGTGCATAGGGCAGCGCACGCGAAGGCCGTATGCCGCGTTGTTGGCGGGCAAGAGCAGGCTTGGCGGGCGCGGGCGGTGTGACGGTGCCAGGCAGCGCAGCCGCCTGTGCAGCCCGTGCTGCGGTAGCAGGCAGGCCGCGCAAGAGATCGTCGTTGTTCGGCGTGGCGAAATCGAATATCGACATCAGATCGCCGCAGACTGCCCGGCGCCAAGGCGAAATATTGGGTTCAGTCACCCCGAAGCGTTGTTCCACAAAACGCAGCACCGAGGTGTGGTCAAACACTTGCGAGTTCACCCAGCCGCCCTTGGTCCAGGGCGACAGGACATACATGGGCACGCGTGGACCCAGACCATAGACGCCATGCAGATGCGCAGGCGTGTCGTCTTTTTCCACCCCTGTGATGATCTCGTGATATTCGCCCCGCGTGTCGACCGTGGACGCGCCGGCCAGGTCGCCGGACGCATCTCGCGAAGGCGGTGCGGGCGGCGGCATGTGGTCAAAGAATCCGTCGTTCTCATCAAACATCAGCAGCAGGACGGTTTTGCTCCAGACATCAGGGTTGGCCGTCAACGCGTCCAGTACGCGGGCCGTGTAGTCGGCGCCCTGTGCCGGGCTGGACGGACTGGGGTGTTCCGAGCCAGCCTTGGTGGCGCAGATCCAGGACACCTGCGGCAGCGTGCCGTCCAGTACATCTTGGCGCAGCAGATCCAGGTCGCGCGTCGTGAGCGCCTTTTCCTTTAGCGCAGTCATGGAACCAGGCACAGCGTGGAAAGCATCGCGGTACGCCTTGAACCCGGCGGTGGGGTTCAGCGAATAGTTGTCCGCCATGTTCTGATAAATGCGCCAGCTGATGCCAGCTTGCTCCAGCCGTTCGGGATAGGTGGTCCAGGTGTAGGCGCCTGCCGGGTCCCCGCCTTTCAGCTTGTTGTAGACGTTGCCCAGCGCTGGGCCGTTGCCGGTTCCTGCCCCGTCGTTGGTGCCAGTCCACAGGAACAGGCGGTTCGTGTTGGTGCCGCCAGTGAATGAACAGTGGTAGGCGTCGCAGATCGTAAAGGCGCGCGCCATGGCGTACTGGAAAGGCATGTCGGCGTCGGTGAAGTACGACATCGAATGGTTTTTCTTGGCGGCCGGCCAGCGGCCCATGCGGCCAGCATCCCACGCGTCCTGGGCGTTGGACCAGGTGTGCGGCGTACTTGCGACCCGCATCGTTTCGTAGGCCTGGCGCGTGTCCAGGTGATAGGGCAATACCGTGCGCGGGCCGCCTTCGTCCGGCCTGTCGTTGTACTGCGCCCAGACAGTGCGGTGACGCGCGTCTGGGCTATCAGGAACGGGGATAGGGAAGCGATCGCCAAATCCACGCACGCCAGCCAGTCCGCCGAAGTAGTGATCGAACGCGCGATTTTCCTGCATGAAAATGACAATGTGCTCAACATCGCGGATCGTGCCCGTTCGGTTGTTGGCCGGGATGGCCAACGCGCGGCGGATGGACGCTGGCAGCAGCGCCAGCGCGCTGCCGGCGCCTGCCAGGGTTGCGCTGTTGCGCAGGAAATCGCGTCTTGTGTGCATGGGGCACCTGGGATACGACACTGCCCGCAAGGAGCGGGCAGTGTTGAGGAGGTATTCCGCGTTGCGGATCAGTCCGTATAGGCGGTGTACGTGGCGCGGCTTACTTGCGGCCGGTGCTTTCCGCGTAGTCCATGTACAGCTTGTGCGCGCGGCGGGCGATGGGGCCGTATTCCAGGGCGCGGTCTTCCACGCGGTTCACGTGGACCACCTTGCCGTAGTTGCCGGACGAGAACACCTCGTCGGCATCTTCGATGTCAGCGCGCGTCAGGCTGCGTTCTTGCACTTCCACGCCATCAGCCTTCAACAAGGCCAGCACGCGGCGGCGTGTGATGCCGTTCAGGAAGGTGCCGTTGTCGACCGGTGTGGAGACGACGCCGTTTTTGGCGATCCACAAGTTGCTGGTGGCGAACTCTGCGATGTTGCCCGCGCCGTCCAGCATGATGGCGTTGTCGAAACCCTTTTCAGCGGCTTCGCGGATGGCGCGCTGGCCGTTGGGATACAGGCAGGACGCCTTGGCGTCGGTCGGCGCCATGTTCGGCCACGAGCGGGCGAAGCTGGAGAAGCAGGCGGAGAAGCCTTGTTCGCCCGGCATTGGAACCTTGAACACGTGCAGCACGAACAGGGTCTTGTCGGCGTCGGGCAGCAGGAAACCGTCGGCGCAGAAGAACATGGGCTTGATGTAGAGCTCGGTGCCTGCCGGGAACTTGGCTACGGCTTCCAGGCACAGCTTCTGGATGGCTTCCCAGCTGATCTGGGGCTTCATCAGCATTTTTTCAGCCGAGCGCACAACGCGCTGGCAGTGCAGATCCAGGTCAGGCGTCAGGCCGCGGAAAGCGCGCGCGCCGTCAAAGACCATGCTGGCCATCCAGAAGGCATGGTCGGCCGGGCCGAGCAACTTGGGGTTTTCGGTGGTCCAGTGACCTTCATGCCAAAACAGGGCGTCCATTGATTTTCTTCCTTCACTCGAATTGGGGTGGCGCATCGTTGGCGCCGAAACGTCAGGATACATGAGGAGCGGGCGCGGTCAGGGGCGCCTGCCCCGTTTTCTCTATCTCAACAAGCAGTGCTCAGGCATCACTCGCGCGCAAGCGCCGCCTGTACCCGGTCAGCCACATCGGCTGGCATCCACTGCCGCCATACGGACCCATATTGCTTCAGGAAATAGCGGGCGGCGTCCTCGGGTTCTTTGCCCTCATTTTCCAGCCATCCCAAAGTGGCGTTGATGGCGTCATCGGGCACCGTGAGTTTGCTAAGGAATTCGGTCAGCTTGGGCGCATCCTTGGCGAACGCCGCGTTCACGCCGGTCACGACAGGATTCGGTTTGAATTCGGTGGCGGAAGGTTGCGCACACTTGGGGTCGGTCAAGCAGGTGTAGGCGGTCTGATCGAAGGCTGGCAGTTCCAGCTTCACCAGGTCCAGCGCGCCGACGAGCGACGTGGGCGTCCAGTAGTAGAAGACGATGTCCCGCTTGCGTTTATAGGCCGACACGATGGCCGCCTTTTGCGCGGCGCCGGAGCCGGGCGCGAACAGCGAATAGTCCTTATCCAAGTCCAGCGCGCGCAGCAGGTTGTCGTTCAGCGTGCCGCAAGCCCAGCCGGCGGGGCAGCCATAGATACGGCCGCGCCCGGGATCTTCGGGATCGGCAAAGACTTCCTTAAAGCGCTTCAGGTCGGACGCGGCCTTCAATTCAGGGTGGCGCTCGGCGGTGTATCGCGGCACATACCAGCCTTCGCCCGCGTCATACACGTGGCCCACGCCGATGACCTTGCCGCTGGCCAACGCCTTCTTCCAGGCGCCCTCGATCTGGCCGGGCCAGACTTCGGGGGTCACATCCACATCGCCGCGTTGCAGGGCCGCCAGCATGGGCAAGGTTTCGCCAATTTCGACCGTGGTCTTGCAGCCGTAACCGTGTTCCAGCACATACCGTTCAATACCGGCCAAGACCAGATTGGACTCCCAGTTCAGGCCGCTGAAGCGGACGGGACGATTGATTTCGCAAGTGGGGGTGGCGCTGGGGGCGGCTTGGGCGGCGGGCGCAAGCAGGGCGGCGGCCAGCGCCACGGCGCCTAAGACGGGAGCGAGCGGATGCGGGTTGCGCATGGTCGGGCACCTGTTTGATTGGGTGCTGATTATTGTACGGTGGCGGATCTGAGCCCTTGAATGCAATCGGGGCCGCAGTGAGCGGCCCCGATTTGTACTTCGCCTACATCCTGCGGACTCAGGCGCGGGCAGCGCGTCTTCGATCAATGAACGCGCCAAGCTCGCCCACAATGCCGCGGCGGAAGGCCAGCACGCAGATCACGAAGATCAGGCCGATCACGATCGTGACGGATTCGCCCAGGCGCAGGAACCAGTCCACGCCGGTCAGGTTGGCCATCATCTGGCCAAAATCGCCCACCTTGTTTTCCAGCAGAACCACGATGAACGCGCCAAGAATAGGACCTGTCAGGGTGCCCAGTCCGCCGATCAGCGTCATCAGGATCACCAGGCCGGACATCTGCCAGGTCGCGTCGGACAAGGTGGCGGACACGAACACCAGCGTCTTCGTGGCGCCTGCCAACCCAGCCAGCGCTGCCGACAGCACAAAGGCCAGCAGCTTGAATCGGTCCACATCGTAGCCCAGCGAAACCGCACGCGGCTCGTTCTCACGCAGCGCTTGCAGGACTTGCCCGAAGGGCGAGTTCACGGTGCGCCAGATGATGAAGTAGCCGATGATGAAAATGCCCATCACCACGTAGTACAGGTTGATGTCCTTGGACAGATCCACCAGCCCCAGCAAGGTGCCGCGCGGTACGCTTTGCAGGCCGTCTTCGCCGCCGGTGAACTTGGCCTGCAGGAAGAAGAAGAACACCATCTGCGCCAGCGCCAGCGTGATCATGGCGAAGTAAATGCCGCTGCGCCGGATGGCGATGGCGCCCATTGCCAGACCCAGCAGCGCAGCAACGCCCACGCCGAACAGCAGGCCGATTTCGGTCGGAAAACCCCAGACCTTCATGGCATGACCGGCCGCATACGCCGCACTGCCCAGAAAGGCGGCATGCCCGAACGAGAGCAGCCCGGTAAAGCCCAGCAGCAGGTTGAATGCGCAGGCGAAAAGCGCGTAGCACATGATCTTCATGGCGAAGATCGGATACACCCCGACAAAGGGAAGTATGGCCACCACGACGGCCAGTACCGCATAGCCCAGAAATTGACGATTCATTTTTCTTTTCCGAACAGCCCGGCCGGGCGGATCAACAGAACGATGGCCATGATGATGAACACGACGGTGCTGGAGGCTTCCGGCCAGAACACCTTGGTCAGTCCTTCAATCACGCCCAGCCCCAATCCGGTGACGATGGCGCCCATGATGGACCCCATGCCCCCGATCACGACCACGGCGAACACGACGATGATGAGGTTTGATCCCATCAGCGGAGAAATTTGCAGCACGGGAGCCGCCAGCACGCCGGCAAAGCCTGCCAACGCAACGCCGAAACCGTAGGTCAGCGTGATCATGCGAGGCACGTTCACACCAAAGGCTTCGACCAGGCGCGGGTTCTCGGTGCCGGCGCGCAGCAAGGCGCCCAGACGGGTGCGTTCAATCACAAACCAGGTCGCCAGACAGACCACGACCGATGCCGCCACGACCCAGCCGCGGTAATTCGGCAGAATCATGAAGCCCAGATTGGTTGCGCCCCGCAAGGCTTCAGGCGTGGGGTAGGGCTGGCCCGATACCCCATAAAAACTGCGGAACAGGCCTTCGATCAATAGCGTCAGGCCGAAGGTCAGCAGCAGCCCGTACAAGTGGTCAAGCTTGTACAGGTGTTTGAGCAGAAGTTTCTCGATCAATATGCCAAATAGCCCGACGACCAACGGCGCCAGGATCAGCATGATCCAGTAATTCAACCCCAGGTACGACAGCCCCATCCAGGCGACAAAGGCGCCCAGCATATAGAGCGCGCCATGCGCGAAGTTAATGACGTTCAGCAGCCCGAAGATAACGGCCAGCCCGAGCGACAGCATGGCATAGAAGGAACCGTTGACCAGGCCCAGTAATAGCTGGCCAAACAAGGCCTGTATAGGGATGCCGAAAAGGTCAGTCATCTTGTGAAAATCCTGCGCGTGCGAAGGGAAGCGAGCAAATTCAAGATGCGGCTGCGGCTATTGGCGCCACGCCGCATCTTGGGTCACAGGTTGGAATTACTTCTTAACCAGTTTGCAGGTGGACTCGGACAACTTGGTGTAGACCTCGTCGCCGGGCAGCGTTGCCACGACCTTGTAGTAGTCCCACGGAGCCTTGGATTCGGCCGGGGTCTTGACTTGCATCAGGTACATGTCGTGAACCATGCGGCCGTCTTCGCGCACATAACCGCCTTGCGTGAAGAAGTCGTTGATCTTGTTCGACTTCATCCACTTCATGACGGTGTCGGCGTCGTCCGTGCCCGTTGCCTTGACGGCGTTCAGGTAGAACATCGTCGACGAATAGTCGCCGGCTTGCAGCATGGACGGCTTGCGGCCGACCTTGGCTTCAAACTTCTTGGCCCAGGCGCGTGACGCGTCGGATTGATCCCAGTACCAGCCGTCCGTCAAATACATGCCTTGCGTGGCTTGCAGGCCGAGCGAGTGCACGTCGTTGATGAAGACCAGCAGGCCTGCCATCTTCATCGTCTTGGTCACGCCGAATTCGTTGGCGGCCTTGATCGTGTTGATGGTGTCGCCACCCGCATTAGCCATGCCCAGGATCTGCGCCTTGGATGCTTGCGCTTGCAGCAGGAAGGAAGAGAAGTCCGATGCGCCCAGCGGTGCGCGCACCTGGCCCTTGATCTCGCCGCCAGCGGCTTTCACCACGGCCACGGTGTCGCGTTCCAGCGCGTGGCCGAAGGCGTAGTCGGCGGTCAGGAAGAACCAGCTTTTACCGCCATCTTTCACCACGGCCGAACCCGTGCCGCGCGCCAGCGCTACGGTGTCGTAGGCATAGTGCACGGTGTAGGGCGAACATTGCGCGTTGGTCAGGTCGGATGCGCCTGCGCCGACGGCGATGAACGGCTTTTTCTTTTCAGCGGCTACGGCCGCCATGGCCAGGCTGGTGGCCGAATTGGTGCCCGCAACGATGACATCGACCTTCTGCTGGTCGAACCATTCGCGCGCGCGGGCAGATGCGACGTCCGCCTTGTTCTGGTGATCGGCCGAGACGACTTCGATCTTCTTGCCGTTGATCGAACCGCCCGCGTCTTCGATCGCCATGCGGATGGCGTCCAGACCAGCCTTGCCGTCGATGTCGGAATACACACCCGACATGTCGGTAATGAAGCCGATGCGGATGACATCGTCGGAGATACCTTGCGCGTGGGCGGTTGCCCCCGCAAATCCCAGGCCCGCCATGGCCAGTGCAGCAGTGATGGTGTGCAGCTTCATGGGATGACTCCTCTTCCCTACGGTGTAGTGTTGCCGGGGTTCCGGCGGATGACAGGTTGTTTTAGACGCCCAGCAATTCGTTGAGCGTGTCCTGTTTTTCTGAAAGTTCTGCGGCTTCGAAATGCTCGACGATCTGGCCGTGCTCCATGACATAGAAGCGGTCGGCGAGAGGCGCGGCAAAGCGGAAGTTCTGTTCCACCATGACGATGGTGTAACCACGCTGCTTCAGCGTTGTGATCATGCGGGCAAGCGCTTGCACGATGACAGGGGCCAAGCCTTCGGAGATTTCATCAAGCAGCAGCAGATTGGCGCCGGTGCGCAGAATGCGCGCCACGGCCAGCATCTGTTGTTCGCCGCCAGACAATCGCGTGCCGGGCGAGTTCCGGCGCTCTTGCAGGTTGGGGAACATGTCGTAGATTTCGGCCAGCGACATACCGCCGCCTAGCGAGCCCACAACGGGGGGCAGCAGCAGATTCTCTTCGCAAGACAGGCTGGCGAAGATGCCGCGTTCTTCGGGGCAATAACCCACGCCCAGATGGGCGATCTTGTAGGTGGGCAGATCAATGGCTTCGGTGCCGTGGATACGTACCGAACCCTTGCGCGAACCGGTCAAACCCAGAATGGCGCGCAAGGTGGTTGTGCGCCCGGCGCCATTACGGCCCAGCAGCGTGACAACTTCGCCTTGACCCACGCGCATATCCACGCCGTGCAGGATATGCGATTCCCCGTACCAGGCTTGCAGGCCTGAAATTTCCAGTGCCGGGGTGCTCATGCATGCGCTCCTTGAAGTTCGCCGTCGGTGGTGCCCATGTAGGCTTGCATCACGGCCGGATGACGCGACACTTCAGCGTATGTTCCTTCAGCCAGCACCGAGCCGCGCGCCAGCACGGTGATGGTGTTGGCGATGGAAGACACAACGTTCATGTTGTGTTCCACCATCAGAATCGTGCGGCCTGCACTGACGCGCTTGATCAGCTGCGTCACGCGGTCTACGTCTTCATGGCCCATGCCCTGCGTGGGTTCGTCCAGCAGCATCAGCTCGGGTTCCATCGCCAGCGTGGTGGCGATTTCCAGCGCGCGTTTGCGGCCATACGGCAGGTTCACGGTGGTTTCGTTCGCAAATGCGCCCAGATCCACTTGCTCCAGCAAGGCACGCGCGGGCTCGTTTAACGTCGCCAGGCGCTTGTCGCTTTGCCAGAAGTGAAACGACAGCCCCGTCTTGCGCTGCAAGCCGATCCGCACGTTCTCCAGCACGGTCAGGTGGGGAAACACCGCCGAAATCTGGAATGAACGGATCACGCCTCGCCGCGCGATTTGCGCAGGGCGATCGCGGGTGATGTCGATTCCGTTGAACTTGATGGTTCCCGACGTGGGAGATAAAAACTTGGTCAGCAAGTTAAAACATGTGGTCTTGCCCGCGCCATTAGGCCCGATCAAGGCATGAATCTCGCCTCGCTTAATACGCAAATCGACCCCATTGACCGCGACGAATCCGCGGAACTCCTTGGTGAGGCCTTTTGTCTCCAGGATTGTGTCATCCATGTCCGCTGCACCAGCGTTGTATTTATATGGTCTCCACTCGGCATCATTGCGCCAAGCCCCCGCAGGGTTGAGAAAACTATCAATTACTCGTAGTTTTCTTATGAGTTGCCGGCGAGTATGCGGACCTCTTTATTAAAATTCCATGAGGGTTTTACATAGGTTTTGCAGTGCGGCAAGCTGAATTGTCGGCATGCCGACAATGCGCGCCCTGCAAGGGGTAGAAACCCTTTCCATCAACCGATGCATTGCAGCAAATGCGCTTTGATTGTTATCAAGCTGTCATGAGATCGCAGCTAGAACGCAACGATCAAAATATAGGCATCACGCTGCCGTTTTTGGCTTGAATTCGCAGAGGTCCGAAATGCCGCATTGCGGACATTTGGGTTTGCGCGCCACACAGATATACCGGCCGAGCAAAATCAGCCAGTGATGCGCATCTTGCATGTATTCGCGGGGCACAAACTTCACCAGCTTGTCCTCGACTTCCAGCACGTTCTTGCCCGGTGCGATGCCGGTGCGGTTGGATACGCGGAAGATGTGCGTGTCCACCGCCATCGTCGGCTGCCCGAACGCCGTGTTGAGCACGACGTTGGCTGTCTTGCGGCCCACGCCGGGCAGCGATTCCAGCGCCTCTCGGGTTTGCGGCACTTCGCCGCCATGGTGTTCGATCAGGATATTGCACGTGGCAATCGTGTTTTTCGCCTTGGTGCGGAACAGACCGATCGTCTTGATGTATTCAGTCAATCCTTCTTCCCCCAAGGCCAGCAGGGCTTGAGGCGTGCCGTATTGGGGGAAAAACTTCCGGGTGGCGATGTTGACGGATTTGTCGGTAGCTTGCGCCGACAGCAATACGGCGATCAGCAACTGAAACGGGCTGTCGTATTCCAGTTCGGTGGTCGGGTGCGGGTTGGCCGCTTGCAAGCGGGCGAAGATCTCTCGGCGTTTGGCGGCGTTCATGACTGCGTAGGGTTGCGGCGGGCCCGGGCGCGGGCCAGCGCGGATTCGATGGCGGACCGCTTGCGGTCGGCGTTTTGGGTATCTTCGGCCGCAGGCGGCGCGGCGGGAGCATCAGGCGCTTCGGGAGCCATCAGCCGTGCGTTGTCGGCCGCCAGGCGTTCTGCGCGGGCAAGGTGGCTACGATGGCGCTGACGGCTGATGGCCGCGTCCTGGGGGCCCCAGGCGCGTCCTGCTGGCACCATCTGGATGCAATCGACCGGGCAGGGCGCCACGCACAGATCGCAGCCCGTGCACCAGTCTGCCAATACGGTGTGCATGTGTTTGTTGGCGCCTACGATGGCATCCACCGGACAGGCCTGGATGCACAACGTACAGCCGATGCAATGCGATTCGTCGATGCGGGCGATGAGCAACGGGCCGGGTTCGCCACGTTCCAGGTCCAGCGGCAGGATAGGCGTATCCAGCAAGGCCGACAGGGCGGCGATGCCTTCGTCGCCGCCCGGCGGGCAGCGATTGATCGGAGCGGCGCCGTTGGCGATGGCATCGGCGTAGGGCCGGCAACCGTCGTAACCGCACTTGGTGCATTGCGTTTGAGGCAGCAAGGCGTCTATGCGGTCGGCAAGGGTGCGACAGGACATGTAAGGCCAATAAAGAAAAAAGGGCCACTGGGGCCCCGTGGAATACGGATCAGGCTTGAGGTGGCGCGGGTGTGAGACCCCGCGTCACCTGTCTGGCAGCGCTATGCCGCCATCAAGCCGATTGCCGGATGAATTCGGCAATTTTAGGACAGATCATTTCGCGCCAGCGGCGGCCCGAGAAAATCCCATAGTGGCCGCAGTCGGGCGCGGTGTAGTGCGCCTTGCGTTCAGCCGGGATGTTCTTGCACAGCTTGATGGCCGCGCGGGTTTGGCCTTGGCCGGAGATATCGTCCAGCTCGCCTTCAACGGTGAACAGCGCGACCTTCTTGATATCGGCCGGACGCACGAGCTGGCCGTCCACTTCCCAGGTGCCGTTGGGCAGCGCAAATTCCTGGAACACCATGCGGATCGTATCCAGATAGAACTCGGCCGGCATGTCCAGTACGGCGTTGTACTCGTCGTAGAAGCGGCGGTGCATTTCGGCGTCGCTGTCGTCTCCGCGGAGCAGGTCCAGATAGAACTCGTAATGCGACTTCATGTGGCGGTCGGGATTCATTGCCATGAAGCCCGCGTGCTGCAGGAAACCCGGGTAGACCTTGCGGCCCGCGGCCGGGTAGCGCGGCGGCACCGGGTGAATGACCTGGCTTTCAAACCACGAATACGGCTTGGTCGTGGCCAGGCGGTTCACCTGGGTCGGCGACTGGCGGGGATCGATAGGGCCACCCATCATGACCATGCTGCGCGGCTGGCAGGGATCGTTGGCCGTCGCCATCAACGACACGGCCGCCAACACCGGAACGGTGGGCTGGCAGACGGAAATGACGTGTACGTCCGGACCCAGATGGCGGATAAAGTCCTGCACGTAGCGCACGTAGTCGTTCAAATGGAACGGACCTGCCGACAGCGGCACCATGCGGGCGTCCACCCAGTCCGTCACGTAGACATCATGGGAGGGCAGCAGGGCGCGCACGGTATCGCGCAGCAGGGTGGCGTGGTGGCCGGACAGCGGCGCAACCAGCAAGACCTTGGGATCGGCGGCGTTGGTGTGGCGGACGTCGCGGTGAAAATGCACCAGCCGGCAGAAGGGCTTATCCAGCGAGACTGCTTCGGTGACCCGGACGGACTTACCGTTGATTTTGGTAGCGGGCAGATTCCAGGCCGGCTTCTGGTATTCCTTGCCGATGCGAGTCATCAGCTCGTACCCGGCGGCCATCTGGCGGGAAATCGGGGTGTATGCGAGGGGACTATAGGGGCTGGAGAACAGCTGGGAACCGGCATCCGTGAATGCAGCGAACGGAGTCAGGAAGGCGCGCTGCATTTCGTGCAATTGGTACAGCATTTGGGGAAGTCCTTCTGGGGTCGTGCGTGTGCCCCGATTATTGCGCCGAGGACTATGGATATACCCAACTAGCCTAAAGAAACAGATGCAAAGGCCAGGATTGTGTTGCTAAAAAGAGACCGGCCCTGTCCTTTGGCACCAGTTTAGGGCGTTTTTTACCCTTGAAAAGTTACCAAAGGGACGATTTATGCACTAAGCCGTGACGTGCCGGATCACCAGTAGTTTTCGACTGCCAGGTTACCCGGGATGCCGCGGCGGCCCGGTCTAAAGCCGCGTTCACCCAGTAGCTTGCGGGCGTCCGCCAGCATGTCGGGGTTGCCGCAAAGCATGATCTTGGCCTGCTCGGGGTTCAGCGGCTGCCCAGCCAACTGCTCTAGCCGGCCATCGGCGATCAGTGTGGTCAGGCGCTCTTGCGGCATGCCGGGCAGGGCTTCGCGGGTAGCAATCGGCAGGTAAACAAGCTTTTGCGGGTCCGCAGCAAAAAGCTCTGCCAATTCGGGCTGCGCGCCCCAGGATTGGATCTCTTGGCGATAGGCCAGCTCTTCGGCGGTGCGTACGCCATGCACCAGAATGATGCGGCGGTAGGCGCGCCAAGTAGCGGGATCGCGCAAGATGGAAAGGTAGGCAGAAATGCCGGTGCCGGATGCCAGCAGCCACAGGTCGCCGCCGGGCGCAAAGCGCTCCAGCGTCAGGAAACCGTAGGGAGTTTTTTCGACATACAGCGAGTCGCCCGGGCGCAGTTGGGCCATGCGCGGGCTGAACAGCCCTTCGGGCACCACGATGGAGTAGAACTCCAGCCACGATTCCTGCGGAGCAGAGACCATGGAATAGGCGCGCCAGATCGTGGGCGGACCGTCGGGATCATCGGCGCCGGGCAAACCGACGCGGGCAAACTGACCCGGCAGAAACGTATACGCGTCGTCGCGCGTCACGCGCAGAGAGAACAGCTTATCGGGAACCCACGTGTGAACATGGGTTACGGTCTGGCGCGTGTATTTGGAATCGTCGGTCATCGGGGCATCGCACGATGCCAGCCGCCCTAGCGGCGGCCAGCGCTCGCGGATTATTTTTCCAGGTATTGCAGCTTGTCCTGCTTGCCGTTCCAGTCGTCGGCGTCCGGCAGGGGCTTCTTGGCGCGGCTGATGCTGGCGAACTCGGGTGAGAGCTCGGCGTTCAACGCGATGAAATTCATTTGATCCTGCGGCACGTCTTCTTCGGCGTAGATGGCATTGGCCGGGCATTCCGGGATGCAAACCGCGCAGTCGATGCACTCGTCAGGATCGATCACGAGGAAGTTCGGACCCTCACGAAAACAGTCCACCGGACATACGTCTACGCAATCGGTGTACTTGCACTTAATACAGTTTTCGGTGACAACGTGGGTCATTCAGGAACTCCGGGATCGGCGGCTTTTGTGTCTTGTTGGGCGGATTTTACCCAATGCGGCGCAGATGTGCCGGTAATACCCGTATTGACATCGTGGCCCATGGCCCTGAACCCGGTGTTCTTCATGCTATGGTGTCGCGAAACCCAACGCGCAACCATGATAATCACCTCGCTGCTCGACACCGATCTGTATAAATTCAGCATGATGCAGGTGGTGCTGCATCAATTCCCGGCTGCTCAGGTCGAGTACCGTTACAAATGCCGTACCGCCGGGGCCGATCTGCGTCCCTATCTGGACGAAATCCGCGAAGAAGTGCATCAGCTTTGCCAGCTGCGCTTCACGCAGGAAGAGCTGGATTATCTGGGTAGCTTGCGATTCATCAAGAGCGACTTCGTGGATTTTCTGGGCCTGTTCCACATGCCCGAGCGTTGCATCCACATCACCGAAGGCGACGCCCCAGGTGAAATCTCGATCGAGGTCAAAGGCCCCTGGCTGCACACGATTCTGTTCGAGATCCCGGTGTTGGCCATCGTCAACGAGGTCTATTTCCGCAATACGCGCAAGAATCCCGACTGGGAAGAAGGCCGCCAACGCCTGCAATCCAAGATGCACCTGGTGCTGGATGATCCCGCGCTGGCCGATTTCCGCGTGGCCGAATACGGCACACGCCGCCGCTTTTCCAAGATTTGGCACCAAGAAGTCGTGTCGACCATGAAGGCGCAGATGGGCAAGCATTTCGCTGGCACCAGCAATGTGCTGTTGGCCAAGCAGCATGAAGTGCTGCCCCTGGGCACGATGGGCCACGAATATTTGCAGGCCTGCCAGGCTCTGGGTCCGCGCTTGCGTGACTCGCAGGTATTCGCACTGGAAGTCTGGGCCAAGGAATACCGGGGCGATCTGGGCATCGCTTTGTCGGACGTCTATGGCATGGACGCTTTCCTGCGTGACTTCGACATGTATTTCTGCAAACTCTTTGACGGCGCGCGCCACGATTCTGGCGACCCCTTTATCTGGGGCGAGCGCGTGCTGGAGCACTATCGGAAGAATCGCGTGGACCCGCGCGCCAAGACGCTGGTGTTCTCGGATTCGCTGACTTTTCCGCGCGCTATCGAACTCGCGCGCCAGTTCTCTGGCCGCTGCAAGGTGTCCTTCGGCATCGGCACCAACCTGACCAACGACCTGGGTCATGAGCCGCTGCAAATCGTCATGAAGATGGTTCGCTGCAACGGACAGCCGGTGGCCAAGGTATCGGATGCGCCAGAAAAGACCATGTGCGACGATCCTGCCTACCTGGCGTATCTGCGCCAGGTATTCCAGCTGCCTCCCGCCTGACGCTGGCTCGGGGTAAATTGCTGGTTCTTTCGTATTGATCCACCCAACCAACTCGACTCTAGGGGAAATATTCATGAGCAGCATCAAGCGCTTCCACGTCGCCAAGCGCCTGTCGGACATGGCCGTGTACAACGGCGTTGCGTACCTGGCAGGCCAAGTGCCGGACGATGCCAAGCTGGACATCACCGGCCAGACCGAGCAAGTGCTCGCGACGATCGATCGTCTGTTGGCTGAAGCCGGCACCGACAAGACCAAGATCCTGATGGCCCAGATCTATGTGGCCAACATCAAGGAATTCGATGGCATGAACAAGGCATGGGACGCCTGGGTCGCTGACGGCAATTCGCCTCCGCGCGCCACGGTTGAAGCCCGCCTGGCCAACCCGGACTTCAAGGTCGAGATCATCGTGACGGCTGCCGTCTGAGCGATCTCTGCTTGCAAGTTAGAAAGCCCTTCGGCTGTGCCGAAGGGCTTTTTCGTTGAATCGCAGAAGACGCGTGCTGCTCATCCGGCCATCAGCGTCACACCAGCTAGCAAACCGCCTAATTCCTCGCATCGGATCAGATCCGCTGCCGGAACCGTCTTGGGCGCCAGGATCTGGTCCGCCGTTTGCGCACCCAAATTCACGATCAGCGCAGGCGCCACCGCCTTCAGCCGCCAGCCGGTGCAGATGCGCTCGGTCTGCCGGACGGCGCCCGCGCCATCGCTGCCGGCACTGATCGCCAAGGCATATGGCCGTCCCGAGAGCTGGTCCAGCACCGCGTAATAGTTGCGATCAAAAAACTCTTTCATCTCGCCGCTCAGGCTGGCCAGGTTTTCCGGCGCGCAAAACAGAAACGCCTGACTGGCGAGCAACGCGTCTGCTTCGACGGCTGCCGCGCGCCGAAGCACAATGCGCAGCTCTTCAGTCTGTTCCAGCTGCGTTGCGGCCGCAGCAGCGCCACGGGCGGCGGCTTCGGCCATCTGCCGTGCGGCACCAGTGCGGGAATGCCAGACGATCAGCAATTGCTTCATAGGTACCTGTTTAAGGTGTCCTGCCGGTAGTAGGTGCGCAGCAACCCATACCATTCAGGCAGCGCCTGCTGCATGGGGGCGGGATCTACGAAGAAATGTTCCGAGCTGACGGCAAAGAATTCGGCTTCGTCCGTGGCGGCATAGGGGTCCATCGGCAACTGGCCATACCACTCGTCAGCCTCATCGCTTTCTGGGTCAACGTCCGGGGGGATGGCGGCTTCGACGGCGTCCAGCGCCGCAATAAAGCGGTTCAGGCTGTCGTCCAGAATGCGGCGCCAGGCCTGTGGCTTCAGATCGGGGTGCGCGGCAAGCGCGGGCATGCCGTCGGCAAACCCGGAGCGCAGATCGAGTTTGTGGGCAAATTCGTGGATGACCACATTGAAGCCGCCCTCGGACAACTGCGTGTCTTCCCATGACAGCACCAGCGGCCCGCCTTCCCAGGCTTCTCCCGCCGCGTCCTCGATGTATTCGTGGACCACGCCGTCGTCATCCTGGCTGGACCGCGGGATACGGAAGCTGGCGGGATACACGATGATCTCGTCCCAGCCCTCATAGAGTTCGGGTGCAAGATTCAGGATGGGCAGGCTGGCCTGGGCCGCGATGGACAAGCGCATGAAGTCCGAGACCTCCAGCCCCTGTGCGCCGTTGATGTTCTTGCTGGCCAGCAGCCATGCGGAACGCGCCAGCAACTGAGCGGTTTCGTCGGCGTTCAATACCGCCAGGAAAGGGTGGGCATCCAGCACCTGCCGCCACAGATCAGGCGAGATGCGCGCTTGCATCTCGGCGACTGCTGACGGACGGGCGCCCCGGCCCTTGAGCCAGCGCAACATAAGCTTGAGTTCCTTCTATATACCGAAGAACGGCAGGGGATTCTGGGTGAGCAGACCCTAGTGTAGAGTGTCGGGAATCTCAACCCGATCCCGCTCGACACCCGTTATGTCCGCCCAGCCTGTTCCCGACGCGCCTTCGCCTTTTGACGCTGCCTGGCGGCAGGAGGTAGGTGCGAGCCTGGATGCCGATGGCCTGGCGCTGATCGACCAGGCCGTCGCCTGGGCCGTGCCGCGTTTTGAAGGGCAGCAAGCCCTGACAGGCGAGCCGCTGGCGGGACATGGCGCGGGTGTTGTCCGCATCCTGGCAGCTCTGCATACCGACGCTGCCACGCGCGCTGCGGCGCTGTTGGCCGCCTTGCCCACCGACTTGATGGCGCCCGCCCCGGCCTTGCGCAATGATCCGGTCGCCACCGAATTCGGCGCGGAAATCGCCCGTCTGGTGCAAGGCACGCGTGCGCTGCTGCGTCTGGGCGTGGTCGCCCGCCAAGCCAGCGACGCCGAAGCCGAAAGCGGCTCCCAAAAGGAAATGCAGCGCAAGATGCTGCTGGCCATGGCGGCCGACCTGCGCATCGTCCTGATGCGGCTGGCGTCCCGCCTGCGCACCTTGCGCTGGCATGCGGAAAGCAAGGCGCCGTGTTCAGTCGAGTTTGCCCGGGAAACGCTGGATCTGTACGCGCCGTTGGCCAACCGCCTGGGCATCTGGCAGATCAAATGGGAAATGGAAGACCTGTCTTTTCGTTTCCTGGAACCCGAAAAATATAAGCAAATTGCTCGCCTGCTCGAAGAAAAGCGGGTCGAACGCGAAGCCTTTATCGCAGGCGCCATTGATCGCTTGCAGACGGCGCTGGCCAAGGCCGGCATCGAGGCTGAAGTCAGCGGCCGCCCCAAGCACATCTACAGCATCTGGAACAAGATGCGCGTGAAGCGCCTGGACTTCGCCCACATGTACGATTTGCGCGCCTTGCGCATCATCGTCGACGACGTGCGCGCCTGCTACACGGCGCTGGGCATGGTCCACGAAATGTGGACCCCGCTGTCTGACGAGTTCGATGACTACATCTCGCGTCCCAAGCCGAACGGCTACCGCTCGCTGCACACTGTGGTGGCCGATGACGATGGTCGGCCATTCGAGGTGCAGATCCGTACGCGTGAAATGCACCAGTTCGCCGAATACGGCATGGCCGCGCACTGGCGCTACAAGGAAGCGGGCGCCAAGGGCGGGCAGGTGGCGGCATCTAGCGAATACGATCGTCAATTGGCCTGGATGCGCCAACTGCTGGCCTGGAACACCGATGTCGAAGGCAGCGGCGAATCCGCTCCTGAACCGGCCAAGCCCGAGACCGGAAAATCCGCCGCAGGCAAACCATCGGGCAAGAATCGCAATGTGGTCACAGCGCCTGCGCATACGGACGAACGCATCTATGTGCTGACGCCGCAAGCGCGTGTGATCGAACTGCCCGCCGGCGCCACGCCGGTGGATTTTGCGTATCACCTGCACACGGATCTGGGCCACCGCTGCCGCGGCGCTCGTGTCGATGGCCAGATGGTGCCATTGCAGACGCGCCTGTCCACCGGGCAGACCATTGAAATCATCTCCGCCAAATCTGGCGGCCCGTCGCGCGACTGGTTGAATCCCCAATTGGGATTCCTGGCCAGCCCTCGCGCGCGAGCCAAGGTGCGCATGTGGTTCAACGCGATTGAACTCCAGCAGCGCATTACCCAGGGCCAGGCGCTGGTGGAAAAGGAATTGCAGCGTCTGGGCAAGACGGCGGTCAATCTGGAACAACTGGCCCAGACCCTGGGTTTTGCGCGCGCCGACGATCTTTACGTGGCGGCCGCCAAAGAAGAGTTCAGCCTGCGTCAGATTGACAACGTATTCCAGCAGCCGGCGCCTGCGACCGAACCGCAGCCCGCCGCATTGCGCAATGCCAGCGCGGGCAGTGCCGAGAAAAGCGGCAAGAGCGGCGTGCTGGTGGTGGGGGTCGGGTCGCTGCTGACGCAGTTGGCGCGCTGCTGCCGGCCGGCGCCGCCGGACGCGATTGCCGGTTTCGTTACGCGCGGCCGCGGCGTGTCCATACATCGCCGCGATTGCCACAGCTATCTGGCGTTGGCCGAGCGCGAACCCGAACGCATCATCGAAGTGGCCTGGGGCGAGACCGCAGACACCTTCTATCCGGTAGATGTCAGTGTGCGAGCCCATGACAGGCCCGGCCTGTTGCGGGACCTGTCTGAAGTGTTTGCGCGCCTGCGCCTGAATGTGGTGGGCGTGAATACCCAGAGCAAGCAGTCGCTGGCCCACATGGTGTTTACGGTGGAAGTGCGCGGGGGCGAGTCGCTTGCCCGGGCGCTGGATGCCCTGGCCGAAGTGGCGGGCGTGTCCTCGGCAACTCGCCGCTAGGACAGTACCCCGGGCCAGGCGGCCCGGGGGGATCATGCTTTAGTCCAGCTGTTCATGCGCGCGGTCGCGCATGAAGAAGGCTGCGATCAGGCCGAGCGCCACGCCGAACATCACGTAGTACGCAGGCGCCATGGGCGAACCCGTGGTCTTGATCAGCCACGTCACGATGAACTGCGCAAAACCGCCGAAGATCATCACCGCCACGTTATAGGCCAGCGACAACCCTACCGAGCGCACGCGCGCCGGGAACAGCTCTGCCATCACGGTGCTGAATACGCCGAAGAAGGCCGACACGAAGAAGCACACGACGATCTGCACCGTCAGCAGGCGGCTGATCGATGGGGCGTCCGACAGCCAGAAATACAGCGGGTACAGCACCAGCAGGTAGCCGATCAGCGAACCGATGATAAGGGGGCGGCGGCCGACGCGATCCGACCAGGCGCCCATCAACGGCGTCAGCACGACCATCAGCGCAGCGCCAGCCATCTGCACCATGAAGGAATCCTTCATCGGCAGCTTCAGGATCTGCGTGGAATAGGTGATCAGATAAGTGAAGGTGATGTAGATGGATACCGTGGCCGTCACGACCAGGCCCACGCCGATCAGCGTTTCACGCGTGTGGGTCTTGATCATCTGGCCCAGGCTCAGGCTCTTCAGTTCACCGCGCGCGGCCGCCTGACGGTCCTCTTCCTTCATCTGCTTGAACACTTCGGTTTCGTCGATGTTCTTGCGGATATAGATGGCGATGGGAACAATCACCAGACCGAAGGCAAACGGCAGGCGCCATGCCCAGTCGGCAATTTGCTGCTGCGTAAAGAACTCGGTGATCAGTGTGCCGCAGGCTGCGCCGATCAACAGGGCCAGCATCTGGCCTGCCATCTGCCACGAGCCGTAAAAGCCGCGTTTGCCGTTGGGCGCCATTTCGATCAGCAGCGCGGTCGATGTGCCGAATTCACCACCGGCGGAGAAGCCTTGCAGCAAGCGCGCGATCAAGATGAAGATAGGCGCCAGAATGCCGGCTGCGTGATAGGTCGGGGCGACCGTGATCAGCGCAATGGACACAGCCATCAGCGATGTGACCATCACCATGGCGGCCTTGCGGCCCTTCTTGTCGCCGTACATGCCCAGAATGATGCCGCCAACTGGACGCATGAAGAAGCCGACGCCGAAGATCGCGGTCGTCATCAGAATTGCGTTCAGTTCACTGCCGGGAATGCTGGGGTCGGTGGGAAAGAACAGCTTCGCGATGATCGGCGTCATGAACGCGAACACCAGGAAGTCATACCATTCGAGGGCGTTGCCTATCACTGCGGCCACGATGTTGCGTGTGGGGACTGCTTTGTGCTGCACGGTTTCTCCTTGGGGGTGTTTTCCAATCCGGGCGCCATTCTAGGCGCTTAACTGGTGAACAGTGCGCACCGCTGTCCAAGACGCGGGCGCTTCCTGGCCTTACACTTCTGCTTTTCCCCAAGAGAGTAGTGACATGAACGCGCGCACCTGGCTGGAAACGCTGGTCGGTTTTGATACCACCAGCCGCAATTCCAATCTTGCACTGATCGAAACCGTCCGCGATTGGCTCAAAGGCCAGGGCGTCGATGCGTGGCTGGCGCACAATCCCGAGCGCACCAAGGCCAATCTGTTTGCCACGTTGCCCGCAGCGGATGGCAACCAGCAGGGCGGTATCGTCCTGTCGGGCCACACCGATGTGGTGCCCGTGGATGGTCAGGACTGGGCTACGGACCCGTTCAAACTCGTCGAAAAAGACGGGCTGCTCTTTGGGCGCGGCAGTTGCGACATGAAGGGTTTCATCGCCGGATCACTGGCGCTGGTGCCAGAATTTCTGGCTATGCCGCGCAAGAAGCCGATTCATCTGGCGTTCTCTTATGACGAGGAAGTCGGTTGCGCAGGTGCGCCCTACATGCTGGCCGATCTGCTGGAACGCGGCATCCGCCCCGAGGGCTGCGTCGTGGGCGAACCCACCGGCATGCAGGTGGTGGTGGCTCACAAGGGCATCAATCTCTTCCGTTGCAAGGTGCATGGCAAGGCGGCGCATTCGTCCTTGACCCCGCGCGGTTGCAACGCCATTGAATACGCCGCCCGTCTGATCTGCCGCATTCGCGATCTGGCCGACAGTTTCAAGGCCAAGGGGCCGTACGATCAGTTCTACGACGTGCCGTTCTCCACCATGACCACCAATCAGATTCGCGGCGGCATTGCGGTCAATACCATTCCTGAGTTGTGCGAGTTCACGTACGAATTCCGCAACTTGCCGGGCATGCAGCCGGACGAAATCCAGGCAGAAGTCGAAAAATACGTGCGCGAAGAACTCTTGCCGCGCATGCAGGCCGAATTCGAAGGCGCCCGCATCGATATCGAGACCGGCGCCGCCGCCCCGGCGCTGGAAGCCTCGGAAGAGGCTGCCATCACTCAGCTGGTGCGCGCCCTGACCGAAGACCGCACCACTCGCAAGGTTGCCTATGGCACCGAAGCCGGCCTGTTCCAGGGCATCGGCATTCCCACGGTGGTCTGCGGTCCCGGCCACATCGAACAAGCCCACAAGCCCAACGAATTTGTCGCCTTGGACCAGATGGCCTCGTGCGAGACCTTCCTGCGGCGCCTGGGCCAGTCGCTCTAAGTGCCATGGCGGCCGGGGCCCTCTTGCCCCGGCTCCGCCCGGGTCAGGTAAAATGACGGGTTGCAAACCGGATTTGCGGCCGGCAGTGGTCTGCCGCGATACCGGGGGAGAAGCTTGGTGAAACCTTACGACTTTCCGGATGCCAAGGGCCATTTTGGTCCCTATGGCGGTGTTTTCGTGGCGGAAACGCTGATGCACGCGCTCGACGAGCTGCGTGCCGCCTATGACCATTACCGTGTCGATCCCGCTTTCCTTGAAGAGTTCAACTACGAACTCAAGCATTTTGTAGGCCGGCCCAGCCCGGTCTACCACGCCCGCCGCTGGTCGGACCTCGTAGGCGGCGCCCAGATCTGGTTCAAGCGTGAAGACTTGAATCACACCGGCGCGCACAAGGTCAATAACTGCATTGGCCAGGCACTGTTGGCCAAGCGCATGGGCAAGCCGCGCGTCATCGCCGAAACAGGCGCTGGCCAGCACGGCGTGGCAACAGCCACTGTGGCGGCCCGCTACGGCATGGAATGCGTGGTGTACATGGGCAGCGAAGACATCCGCCGTCAGGCGTCGAACGTCTACCGCATGAAGTTGCTGGGCGCCACGGTGGTGCCGGTGACTTCCGGCTCGCGCACTCTGAAAGACGCGCTGAATGAAGCCATGCGCGACTGGGTCACCAACATTGAAAACACGTTCTACATCATCGGCACGGTAGCGGGTCCCGACCCCTATCCCCGCATGGTGCGCGATTTCCAGACCGTCATTGGCAATGAATGCCTGACTCAGATGCCGGAATGCATCGGCCGTCAGCCCGACTATGTCGTGGCGGCGGTGGGCGGCGGTTCCAATGCCATGGGCATTTTCCACCCCTATATCCCCTACGAAAACGTGCGCCTTATTGGCGTCGAAGCGGCGGGCGAGGGCATGGATAGCGGCAAGCACGCTGCATCGCTGGCCGCAGGCCGAGTGGGCGTATTGCACGGCAATCGCACCTACGTCATGCAGGATGCCGATGGCCAAGTGCAGGAAACCCACTCCGTTTCCGCCGGACTGGATTACCCCGGCGTCGGCCCCGAACACGCCTGGCTGAAAGACACCGGCCGCGCGGAATACGTGGGGATCACCGACGAAGAGGCCCTGAAGGCGTTCCATGACTGCTGCCGTATCGAGGGCATCATGCCTGCGCTGGAGTCCTCGCACGCCATCGCCCAAGCCGTGAAGATGGCGGCGACGCTGCCGCGCGACGCCGTCATTCTGGTCAACTTGTCGGGCCGTGGCGACAAAGACATGCATACCGTCGCGGAACGCGCCGGTATCGAGCTCTAACAACCATGACAACTCGCACTGATCGCATCGCGGCCGCTTTTGCGCGCACCGCTGAGTCCGGCCGCGCTGCGGCGCTGATTCCCTACATTGCGGCTGGCGATCCTTCGCCCGCTGCCACCGTTCCCCTGATGCACGCGCTGGTTGAAGCCGGCGCGGATGTGCTCGAGCTGGGCGTGCCGTTTTCCGATCCCATGGCCGACGGCCCTGTGATCCAACGCGCCGCAGACCGCGCCATTGCGCAGGGCGTGGGCCTGACCCGCGTACTGGAACTGGTTGCTGAATTCCGCAAGCAGGATACCTCCACCCCGGTGGTGCTGATGGGGTATGCCAACCCTATCGAACGCATGGGGCAGGCCGAATTTGCGCGTAACGCCGAAAAATCTGGCGTGGACGGCGTATTGGTCGTGGACTATCCGCCCGAAGAAGTCATTGAATTCGCCGCTACGCTGGGCGAACACGGCATTGCTCCGATCTTCCTGCTGGCCCCCACGTCCACGGAAGACCGTATCAAGGCAGTGGCCGAGGTGGCCCGCGGCTACGTGTATTACGTGTCGCTCAAGGGCGTCACGGGTTCAGGCTCACTGAATACCGATGACGTCGCCGAACGCGTGGCCATCATTCGCCGCCATGTGCGCAATATTCCGGTTGGCGTGGGCTTCGGCATTCGCGATGCGGAAAGCGCCCAGCGTGTGGCGCGTGTGGCGGATGCTGTCGTCATTGGCAGCAAACTGATTGAAACCATGGAGCAGGCGGTGGCTAACGCCCCCGCGGCCCAGAAAACCGACGCTGCAGTCACCGCCGCCAGCGGCTGGCTGCGCACCATCCGGCAAGCGCTGGATCAAGTAAAACGAGACGGCGCGCCGGCCTGAGCGGCCGGGCGCGACCTCACACGGGATGAATAATCAATGAGCTGGATCGAAAAACTCCTGCCTCCTCGCATCAATAAAACCAGCGACAGCGGCGCTCGCCGCGTCCCCGAAGGCCTTTGGGTGAAATGCCCGTCGTGCGAATCGGTGCTGTATAGCGAAGACTTGGCGGCCAACCTTCACGTTTGCCCCAAGTGCGACCACCACATGCGTATCGGGGCTCGCGCCCGTATCGATTCGCTGCTCGACATGGAAGGCCGCGTTGAAATCGGCCAGAACACCCGTTCGGTGGATACGCTGAAGTTCAAAGACACGCGTAAATACCCCGAGCGCCTGCAAGAAGCGGTCAAGCAGACAGGCGAGTCCGACGCGCTGGTCGTCATGAGCGGTTCCATCCGCGGCGTGCCGGCTACCTTGGCCTGCTTTGAATTCGAATTCATGGGCGGTTCCATGGGTTCGGTGGTGGGCGAGCGCTTTGCGCGCGGCGCCCAAGCTGCGCTGGACAACAAGACTCCCTTTATCTGCGTGGCCGCTTCGGGCGGTGCACGGATGCAGGAAAGCCTGCTGTCCCTGATGCAAATGGCCAAGACGAACGCCATGCTGACCCGCTTGTCGGCAGCCGGCCTGCCGTTCATCAGCGTGCTGACCGATCCGACCATGGGCGGTGTGTCGGCCAGCTTTGCCTTCATGGGCGACGTGGTCATTGCTGAACCCAAGGCACTGATCGGCTTTGCCGGTCCGCGCGTGATTGAGCAGACCGTGCGCGAGAAGCTGCCTGAAGGTTTCCAGCGTGCCGAATTCCTGCTGCAAAAGGGCGCCATCGACATGGTGATCGACCGCCGCCAGCTGCGCGAGGAAATCGCTCGCTTGTTGGCCTTGCTGAACAACCAGCCTGCTGACGTAGTCACGGCCTGATCGTCTCCGGACAGTCGGCACGCCTCAAGGGC
Organism: Achromobacter seleniivolatilans; assembly: GCF_030864005.1. Classification (NCBI taxonomy): domain Bacteria; kingdom Pseudomonadati; phylum Pseudomonadota; class Betaproteobacteria; order Burkholderiales; family Alcaligenaceae; genus Achromobacter; species Achromobacter seleniivolatilans. The sequence goes on along the minus strand of NZ_CP132976.1, from coordinate 3,418,621 downwards.
GTGCCTCGGTCCGGGAAAAATGCCGCCGTCAGCCCTTGGGTGCGGCGGCATTTTCGTTCGTGCGCAGAGTTTGAATGTGTGGAGAAGGTCTCGATCGTGTATCGAATGTGACCACGCTTTTCGGAATTCAGTTTTCCAGCCTAATTTGTTGCCTTATTGCGACACATATCAAGCCATCCGGCCCGTATTTTGCTATGTTGCCAACTAGCTTAGAAAATCACGGAGTTTTCCCAATGCAGTCGACCAAGAAAAAAATGCTTACCCGCCTGATCGGTTTGGCCCTGTTTGGCGCCGCCACCGTGGCAACCGCTCAGTCGTCTACGGGTACTCAAGGCGGCGTGAGCCTGCATTACGGCATTGGTGATCACTATCAGCGTCTGACGCTGAACTATGAAACCCCTTCGGTGTGGACGTATCAATTCGGCGGCAACTGGGGCCGCTTGGATCTGACGCCCGAATTGGGCGCTTCCTATTGGCAGGCTGATGGTTCGCGTTCGCCGGGCCATGTCTGGCAACTGAACGCAATCCCGATGTTCCGCTGGTGGGCTGGCGAACGTTTCTACGTAGAAGCAGGTATTGGCGCCACCGTGTTCTCCAGCACGCGTTTCGCCAACGAAAACATCAGCACGGCCTTCCAGTTCGGAGACCACGTCGGTCTGGGTTTCCTGGTGACGCCCAACAACCGTATCGGAGTGCGCTACTCGCACTTCTCCAATGCCAGCATCAAGCGCCCGAACCCGGGCCTGGACGTTCTCCAGCTGACCTATACCTACCAATTCTGACCGCTCAAGCGGCCTGATCTGGAAAAGCCCTCGCACAACGCCGAGGGCTTTTTTTTGCATGGAGGTTTCTCGCGCAGCCGAGTACTCGTCGGTTGGGTGCGGCACGAACCGCGAATCGGCAACCGCCACCGCAAGAACCCCATTGCCACAGCGCTTAGACCTTCAACATCTGCTTTGCACGGAAGTGGCAAAAGAACCCTAGCGCCGCCGAATAAGCACAGCGCTCAGTGCGCCGAGCAAAAAAAAAGCCCCCGTTCTTTCGAACGAGGGCTTTTTCGCATCGGGCAGCTTAGTGATGCGTTTCGACTTGAACCAGCGGTTCATTCGATACGGCAGCAACTGCCTTGCGCTCACGGCCCAAACGGGTCGGGGTGTGTGCGGAGGCGATGCGCACCTGCGTTTGAGCGTGGCGCTCGGGGTCGGTTTCAACCCATTGCAGGCCAGCGTCGTTCACCACTTGATGCAGGGCTTGTGCCTTGGCTGACGGAGTCGTTGCCGGCACCACGATCGGTTGTTGCGCAGCGGCCGGAGCCGGAGCGGCCGGAGCGGCCACGGCGGCGGTCGTCACGACGGGTTCGGCTGCGGCGGTTTCCACCGGGGCGGCGGCTTGAGCCGGCACCTGGGTTGCGGGTTCCACGGCAACAGGCGGCGTCACGGCGGGAGCAGCCGTTTGCACGGGCTGGGCCACGACAGGTTCGGCGGCAGCTTGAACCGGCTCGGCCTTGGCGGCTTCGACGGCAACGGGCTGGACCTGAACCGGCTGGGCTTCCACCACTTGGGCTTCAGTCACCTTGGTTTCGACAGCTTGAAGCTGAACCGGAGCGGCTTGAACCGGAGCGGCTTCAACCTTAGGCGCTTCAACCTGCACGGCTTGGACCGGAGCAGCTTCAACCTTCGGAGCGTCCTGCGGGGCAGCTTGAACCGGGGCAGCTTGAACCGGAGCGGCCGGGGCAGCTACACCTTCAGCCTGGTCTGCGGAGTCGTCGTCCGAGCCATCGTCCAGCTGATCGTCGCTGCCTGCCAGACCTGCTTCTTCCTGGCTGCGGCGGCCACGGCGGCTACGGCGGCGGCGGCGCTTGCGTTCCGGATCGGCGGCGCCTTCAGCGCCTTCAGCGTTGGGGAAGCCATCTGCGGATTGGTCGGCGGCATCGGCGGCGTCTTGATCGGCCTCAGCAACGGGCTTGGTGTCGGGCAGGGCGCTTGCAACGGATTGCGCCAGTGCAGCCACCATGCTTTCTTGCTCGCTCATCGGTGCGTCGGACTGACCTTCTTCGCGGCGGTTGCGACCACGGCCACGGCGGCGGTTGCGGCCGGCGCCCGTGTCGTCGCCATTGGCTTCGCCAGCGTTGTCAGGACGGTTGGACGCCAGGGCCGCTTGTGTGGCCTGGTTGTCGCGATCGCCACGCGCTTCGTTGCGATTATTGCGATCGCCGCGTTCCTGGCGTTCGCCGCGCTCGCCTTCAGGACGGCGGTTGCCACGGACGTGGTGACGGCCGCCTTCAGTGCCCTCGGCGCCTTCCGTGCGCGCTTCGCCGCGACGGTTGCGGTTGCGGTCCGAACCGTGGCGTTCGCCACGGCGTTCCTGGCCGTCATGGCCATTGCGGCCCTTGCCACGTCCGGAGGCAGCGCGCTTGGCGCTGTCTTCTTGAGCAGTGGCAGGCTTGGCGGGGGTGCTGGCATTGCCGGTCAGCCAGCCAACCAGACGCTTGAACAAACCACCCAGGCCACCCGCCGACGCGGTAGCGGCGGGCGCGGCAGCCGGAGCTGCAGGCGTCGAAACGGGAGCGGGCTGCGAAGGCGTGATGCCCTTGACCAGCGCTTCCGGACGAGCCTTGATTTCGTTTTCGCGCGGCTGCCAGGGCGAGTCCGTGGCCGGAGCTTCAACCAGCTCGAAGCTGGTCTTCAGTTCTTCCAGGCGCGGATCATCGTGGCGCAGGCGCTCGATGTGGTGATGCGGCGTTTCCAGATGCTTGTTGGGGATCAGCATCAGGTTGACCTTCAGGCGGGCTTCCATCTTGGTGATGTCGGCACGCTTTTCGTTCAGAAGGTAAGTGGCCACATCGACCGGCACCTGGGCGTGGACCGCCGCGGTGTTTTCCTTCATCGCTTCTTCTTGCAGCAGACGCAACACGTGCAGGGCGCTGGATTCGGCATCGCGGATCACGCCGGTGCCGTTGCAACGCGGGCAGGTGATGTGCGAGCCTTCGTTCAGGGCCGGACGCAGGCGCTGACGCGACAGTTCCATCAGGCCAAAACGCGAGATCTTGCCCATCTGAACGCGAGCACGGTCGAAATGGAGCGCATCACGCAGGCGCTGTTCAACGGCGCGCTGGTTCTTGCTGTCTTCCATGTCGATGAAGTCGATGACGATCAGGCCGCCCAAATCGCGCAAGCGCAATTGGCGGGCCACTTCGTCGGCGGCTTCAGAGTTGGTGCGCAGCGCGGTTTCTTCGATGTCTGCGCCGCGCGTGGAGCGGGCGGAGTTCACGTCGACGGAAACCAGTGCTTCGGTGTGGTCGATCACGATGGCGCCGCCGGAGGGCAGCTGCACGGTGCGCGAATACGCCGTTTCGATCTGGTGTTCGATCTGGAAACGCGAGAACAGCGGGATATCGTCACGGTAACGTTTGACGCGCTGGACGTTGTCCGGCATCACGACGCTCATGAAGGCCGTGGCCTGATCAGCGATCTCATCGGTGTCGATGAGGATTTCACCGATTTCGGGCGAGAAGTAATCGCGAATCGCCCGGATGACCAGGCTGGATTCCAGGTAGATCAGGATGGGCGCGGAGTTGTCGCGGGCTGCGCCATCAACGGCGGTCCACAGCTGCAACAGGTAGGACAAGTCCCACTGGAGCTCTTCGACGTTACGGCCAATGCCTGCGGTGCGCGCGATGATGCTCATACCTTGGGGCAGATCGAGCTGCTCCATGGTGTCGCGCAATTCCTGGCGGTCTTCACCCTCGACACGGCGCGAAACGCCACCGCCACGGGGGTTGTTGGGCATCAGGACCAGATAGCGGCCGGCCAGTGAGATGAACGTGGTCAGGGCTGCGCCCTTGTTGCCGCGTTCTTCTTTTTCGACCTGAACAATCAGTTCCTGACCTTCGCGCAGCGCATCTTGGATGCGGGCGCTACGGACATCCACGCCTTCTTTGAAGAAGCTGCGGGCAACTTCCTTAAAGGGCAGAAAGCCGTGGCGGTCTTCGCCGTAATTGACGAAGCACGCTTCTAGGCCGGGTTCGATCCGGGTAATGACACCTTTGTAGATGTTGCCTTTGCGTTGTTCGCGGCCGGCAGTCTCGATGTCGAGATCGATGAGTTTTTGCCCATCGACGATAGCGACGCGTAATTCTTCCTGATGCGTCGCATTGAACAGCATGCGCTTCATGAGAGGGTTTCTCCGTTGTCATGACGCGCCGATATCGGCGCGTGACCTCGGGTCACTCGGGCAGCGGCTGAAGCGGGCAAGAAATGCGGACCGTACCTGGGCGGCGCCCAGGCGTATCCGCCGCGGGTCAGGCGGGCACGTCGTGCCGTGGGGCACGGGGTTCTGTCAGCAGGAGGGTCAGCTTCACTGAGTGTGGTTTGACGGAAAAAATTGCTGTGAACGGCAGTTGCGGTCGGATTGGTTGCCTACACGCAGCTGGTGCTTTAAATATGCGACGATTCTTGCAGTGCTTCAGAGCCGCTTGCGGCATGCAACGGACCTGCTGGGACAGCGGGCAAAGTGAATGCCACACCACTATCCGGCAGGGCGCGGTTGCGCCGGCGACCAAGAGACCCAGGGGTTGAATAGCAGGCAGTACAATAGCGGCCCACGCGCTCGACGGAGTTGCGTACTTGTTTGCATCTCTACGCCAGGCGGCTAGTTCAGCCCCTTAAGGCTGTCCCGATTATATGTCGCTTTCCGCAATGCGCAAAGAAACTTCCTCCCCCATATCCCCCTCTAAAGCCCCCCCCGCCGTCCGCATGGTGGAGGTCGATGCCGAGCAAGCCGGCCAGCGTTTGGATAACTTCCTGATGCGGTTGTGTAAGGGCGTCCCCAAAACGCATATCTACAAAGCCATTCGTGGCGGCGAAGTGCGCGTAAACAAGGGACGCATCTCGGTCGACTACCGCATCGCCGAGGGCGACATCGTGCGGATTCCGCCCCTGCGTCTGCCTGACCCCGGTAAACCTCGCCCCGTGCCTGGCGCGGAATTTCCGGTGGTGTTCGAAGACGATGCGCTGCTGGTCGTGGACAAACCCGCCGGTGTGGCCGTGCACGGAGGCAGTGGCGTCTCGTTTGGCGTGATCGAGCAATTGCGCGCCGCGCGGCCCGACGCCAAATTCCTGGAACTGGTGCATCGCCTGGACCGTGAAACCTCGGGCCTGCTCATGGTGGCCAAGAAGCGCAGCGCGCTGCTGGTGCTGCACACCATGCTGCGCGAAGGCAAGGGCGATAAACACTACCTGGCCCTGGTCGAAGGTGATTGGGTCAATGACCGCCAGCACATCAAGCTGGGGTTGTCCAAGTGGACGACCCAGTCCGGCGAGCGCCGTGTCAAGGTTGACCCGGACGGCCAGACCGCACACACCATCATCACGCTCAAACAGCGTTTTGGCGGGTACAGTCTGGTCGATGCTGAATTGAGGACGGGGCGCACCCATCAGATCCGGGTGCACCTGGCCGCCAGCGGCTTTCCCATTGTCGGCGATGACAAATACGGTCACGATGACGTGCGTGCGCAGTTCGCTCGCATGGGGTTTGGCCGGATGTTTCTGCATGCCCACCAATTGACGCTTGCTCACCCGGTGACGGGCGAGTCCATGACCCTTACCGCCGAGCTGCCCCCCGCGTGCCGGAAAATACTGAAACAACTGGAGTCTGATTGATGATGTCGTCGTATTCGCTGGTCGTCTTTGACTGGGATGGCACGTTGATGGATTCCACGCACAGTATCGTGGCCGCCATTCAGGGCGCCTGCCGCGACCTGGAACTGGCGGTGCCGTCGGCATCCGAGGCAAGTTGGGTGATTGGTCTGTCCCTGGAAAGTGCTCTGCGTCGCGCCGTGCCCGAGCTGACGCCGGCCATGATGCCGCGCTTTCTGGAGCGCTATCGCACGCACTATCTGTTGCGCGACCCGGAATTGCGTTTGTTCGAAGGCGTGCCGGAGCTGTTGGACGAGCTCGCAGGGCAGAACGTCCGCCTGGCTGTCGCAACGGGCAAGAGCCGTGTCGGTCTTACGCGCGCCCTGGCCGCGACCGGCCTGGGTCCCTTGTTCGCAGCCACCCGCACGGCGGACGAAACATTCAGCAAGCCGCATCCGGCGATGCTGCATGAACTGATGCAAGAGCTGGATGTAGATCCGGCCCGAGTGGTGATGGTGGGTGATACCTCTCACGATCTGCAAATGGCCGCCAATGCAGGCGTTCATGGCCTGGGTGTGACCTATGGCGCTCATACCCTGAAGGAACTTGAGGGTTGTGCGCCCCAGGCAGTGCTCGATAGCGTGCCCCGCGTGCGCGATTGGCTCCTGTCGCGGGTTTCGGCTGCCGCCTAAGCCCCTAAACCGGCGCCCGTGGGCGCTGGCGAGGAACGTTGGGCGGCTGGGCATGTCTATCGGAAAGTTCGCATCCACAGGGCGCCCTCGCGGAATATCATGAGGCGGCGCGGCGTCTATGGATTGCGCAGGGGGTGGCCGCCATCCAGGCTGCCGCCACACCGGAGACCACGATGTTGATACGCAAGCCCGACGATATTCTTCCGTCCGAAATTACTGACGAGGCGGTCTGGCGCTCGCGGCGCGAGCTGATGCTGCGCGCCGGGCTGACCGCGGCAGCGGTGGGATTGCCCGGCTGGACCGCGCGCAGCGCCTTTGCGCAGGGCGCCTCCGCGCAAGATGCAGGCGTATTGACGGGCAAGCCCGATGCTGCATTCAGTGTCATGGATAAACAGACCCCGCTGGCCGACGTCACGTCCTACAACAACTACTACGAATTCGGGGTTGATAAAGCTGACCCAGCCGCCAACGCCGGCAAGTTGCAGACCCGCCCGTGGGCGGTCAGTGTCGAAGGCGAGGTTGCCCGGCCGCGTACGTTCACCATCGAAGAGCTGCTGAAGCTGGCGCCAATGCAGGAGCGCGTCTACCGCCTGCGCTGTGTCGAGGGCTGGTCCATGGTGATTCCCTGGGTGGGCTATTCGGTATCCGAATTGCTCAAGCAGGTCGAGCCCACTGGTAACGCCAAATACGTCGAATTTGTCACTGCCGTGCAGCGCGAGAACATGCCGGGCGTGCGTACCGGCATTCTGGATTGGCCATATGTTGAGGGCCTGCGGATCGACGAGGCCATGAATCCGCTGGCCATGCTGGTCTTTGGCGTGTACGGGAAAGTGCTGCCGAATCAGAATGGGGCGCCTCTGCGTCTGGCGGTGCCCTGGAAATACGGTTTCAAATCGGCCAAGTCCCTGGTGAAGATCAGGCTGGTTGAAAAGTTGCCTGTTTCATCCTGGATCAAGGCGGCGCCGCAGGAATACGGCTTCTATGCCAACGTGAACCCGAACGTGGCGCATCCGCGCTGGAGCCAGGCAACCGAGCGCCGTATCGGCGAGGACGGCCTGTTCAGCCCCAAGCGCAAGACGTTGATGTTCAACGGTTATGGCGAACAGGTTGCCTCGCTCTACCAGGGCATGGACCTGAAAGCGAATTACTGAGGCGTCTATGGCTGAGGGCACATCGCAAGCGGTCCCGGCCGCGCCGCCGCGCAAGCCGCAGCTGTCGGCCCGGACGATCGGGCGCTTCAAGCCCTTGTTGTTCCTGCTTGGGCTGACACCTTTCGCGAGATGGGTATGGCTGGGCGTGAATAATGGCCTGACGGCCAATCCCGTCGAATTTCTGACCCGGTCATCGGGCACGTGGACGCTCGTCTGTCTGCTCGTTACCTTGGCGATTACCCCCTTGCGCCGTTTGACCGGCCAGCCGGCGCTGGTGAGGGTGCGGCGCATGTGCGGTCTCTTCGCTTTTTTCTACGGGGCCATGCACTTCATGGCCTGGGTGTGGTGGGATCGCGGATTCGATCCGTCGGCAATGTTGCAGGACATCGGGGAGCGCCCCTTCATCATGGTGGGTTTTTCCGCCTTCGTGCTGATGACGGCATTGGCGGCAACGTCCACGCAATGGGCGATGCGCAAGCTGGGTAAGCGCTGGCAGCAGTTGCATCGCGCCATTTATGTCATCGGCCTGCTGGCTGTTCTGCATTTTTGGTGGCACAAGGCAGGCAAGAACGACCTGACCCAGCCCGCGCTGTATGCCGCCGTGCTGGCGTTGCTGCTGGGCTGGCGCCTGGTCGTGTGGTGGCGGCGGCGGTCGTGATAGCCGCTGCGGCCGCCGCTTCCATCAGGAACTACAGAATGGCCAACATGATCGCAGCGGTTTCGGCGTCGGGCTGGCCATCGTGTAGCGCGGGCCGGTAGTGCATTTGGAAGGCTGCCAGCGTGTTGATCGTGGCGCGGTCCAGCGTGCCGTCCTGGGGGCACGCATAACCTAGCCGCGCCAACTGCTTCTGGAACCAGGTCACATCTGGTGTGCCCTGTACTTGTAAGCGCGCCAGGTGGGAAGCAGCGCCGCTTTCGTCATACCAGCGGCCGATGCCAGCCTGCGCCAGCGCCTTCCATGGAAACAGCGGGCCCGGGTCCACCTTCCGCTGCGGCGCAATGTCACTATGGCCCACGACGTTCTCAGGGGCGATGCCATGGCGCTGGATGATGTCCCGAAGCAATATGGTCAGTGCGCGCACCTGACGGTCGTCATAGGCGTGCCAGACAGGCTTGCCATCGGTGCCTTCGGTCCAGCCCGCATTCACGATCTCGATCCCGATGGACGTGCTGTTCATCGCGATGTTGCCATACCAGGAACTGGCGCCGGCATGCCAGGCGGCGCGGCTTTCATCGACCAGCCGGTAGGCGCGGCCAGACTCGTTGATCAGGTAGTGCGAACTGACTTTACCCTGCGACAGGAGCTGCATCGACTTGGCGTCGTCAACGCTGGTGTAGTGCAGAACAATGCTGCGCACGCGGCTGGCCTGGCTGACTGCGGTGACAGATGTGTCGAGATTCAAACCGGCGGGGCCGCGCGCGGCGCACCCTGCCAGGACTGCTGTGGCCAGCAGTGTGGTGATAAGACGAAACATGGGGTTCAGCGGGCCAGGAAAAGGAACAGCGTGGGCAATTTGTCGAGCTGGGGCGCGGGCAGCTTTTTCCAGTCTGCCACGGTGTGGGTGACGACCCATTCGTCGTCAGTGGTGACCGAGCGGGCGACACACAGTTTGGTATCGCCTTTCAGGCTGGCCAGCAGCGTGGTGAACATCGCTGCGTTGCGGTAGGGCGTTTCGATCAGCAACTGGGTCTGGTTCTGCTTCGCGGAGAGTTGTTCCCAGGCTTTCAATTGCTTGGCGCGCTCGGCGGGGTCGACGGGCGCGTAGCCGTGGAAGGCGAAGCGCTGGCCGTCCAGGCCGCTTGCCATCAGGCCCAACAGGATGGAGGATGGCCCCACCCATGGTTTGACCGCAATGCCCAAACGGTGCGCAGCGTCCACCACCTTTGCGCCAGGATCGGCCACGGCCGGGCAGCCCGCTTCGGAAACCAGGCCGATTTCCGCGCCTTTCTTAACCGGTTCCAGCCAGGCCTTGATCTGGTTGGCATCGGCCTTGTCGGTCAGGGTGTGGATGGTGATTTCCTGCAACGGGCGGGTGGTGCCGATCAATTTGAGAAAGGCGCGCGCCGTCTTTGCGTTTTCAGCGATGTAGGTGTCGAGCCGGCCAGCCAGAGCGCGAACGTCGGCAGGTAGCCAGCGTTCGGGCGGAGAGTCTCCCAGGCTGACTGGGATCAAATGCAGGGCGCCGCTCATTGGGGGGCTCCCGGTGCATCTAGCGGGTCTAGCCCAAACAGAACCAGCATCCGCGTCAGTTCGATCAGCGGCAGGCCGATAATAGCGGTCGGGTCGTCGCTCTGAATGCTTTCCATCAGCGCGATGCCCAGGCTTTCCGCCTTGGCGCTGCCTGCGGTATCGTACGGTTCTTCGGCGCGCAGATACGTTTCGATGGCGTGTTCCGACAGCGAGCGGAAGCGGCAGCGCGTGATGATGTCGGCTTTTTCCACTCGCAGGCCGTCCGTGACCGCCAGAGCGCTGTGGAATTCCACCATTTGCCCGGAAAGCGTCCGCAACTGGGCCTGGGCTCGCACAAAGTCCCCGGGTTTGCCGATAGGTTGGCCGTCGATAGTGGCCACCTGATCCGAGCCAATAATGATGCTGCCAGGGTGGTGGGCGGCTACCGCCATGGCCTTGGCGACCGACAGGCGCAGGGCCAGCGCTTCAGGCGTTTCGCCCGGGTGTGGCGTTTCGTCCACATCCGGTGAAATGGCCGTGAAGGGCAGGCGCAGGCGAGACAGCAGTTCTTTGCGGTAACGCGAGCTGGACGCGAGGATCAGGCTAGGCTTTAAAGGCATACGTTATTTGACGTTGGTGCATGGATCGCAGTATTATCTAACGTTTTGCGGGATTTTTGCAGCGAACTCTATGGGCCGCAGGTTGGACCCAAGATTTTGGACCACAGGTTTTGGACCAATAAGATTTGGACCAATAAGATTTGCAGGCTCCAAGCTTTGAGCTTTTCTTGAGTAAGCGCAAACACCCGTAAATGCAAAGGACTCAACATTAAGCGCATCGATGCATTCGCATTTGCCCATTCGGGCAAGGAAGCGCATGGCACCATACCTCTTGTGCGGTTTTCGCGCGCGGTTGAAGGGTTACCCGAACAACCGCTGGGCGATGCCGGGCTTGTGACATGGTCTGTGCGTGGTGAAATAGGTAAGTCTGGCCTGTTGCTTGGCCGACCCCTCTTGCACGTTCACGTGCAGGCGAATCCGGTGCTGGTCTGCCAGCGGTGCAATACGCCGTTTGTGCATCCGATTGATAGCGAAGTCCTCTTGCAGCTGGTCAAGTCCGAAGCCGATCTCGATGATGGTTTTACCAACGGTGAACACACCAATGGTTTTGCCGGCGAGGACGAAGAAGACGAAGAAGGAAATGGTTTTGTGTCCAACCAGCCTGAAAAGGTGGTGGGTTCACATCATTTTGACCTGCTGGCCCAGGTTGAAGATGAGCTCATTCTGAGCGTTCCGTATGTGCCCAAGCATGAAGTATGCCCGGGCGCGCAGGCCAACGTCAGCGAAGTTCCTGAGGAACCCGCTGTCAAGCGTCCGTCGCCGTTTGCGGTGCTGGAACAACTGAAGCACAAAGATTGAGATCAACATCGGGCCGCATGGCGTACAATGCGCCCCGTTTCTAGGAGTCATCATGGCCGTTCAACAAAACAAGAAGTCCCCCTCCAAGCGCGGTATGCACCGTTCGCATGATTTTCTGGTCAGCCCGTCGACGGCGATCGAGCCGAACACCGGCGAAACGCATCTGCGTCACCACATCAGCCCCAACGGCTTTTATCGTGGCCGCAAGGTCCTGAAGACCAAGGCCGACGAATAAGGCCCCCGGGCCGAACTCGTACTCGGACCAATTCGGCTGCACGCTGATACCTGGCACCCGTGATACGCATCGCCATAGACTGTATGGGCGGAGACTTCGGTCTGCCCGTCACGATTCCGGCTGCGATCGAGTTCGCCCGGCAATTTCCGGATACCCGGCTATTGCTGGTCGGGCTTCCCGACGCGATCGAAGCGGCGCTCTCTGAGCACCGCGGGGTTGCGCGCGACCGTATGGAAATCGTGGCGGCTTCTGAAGTCGTCACCATGGACGACCCTGTCGAGGTCGCCCTGCGCCGCAAAAAAGACTCCTCCATGCGCCTGGCCGCCCAGTCCGTCAAGGACGGGCGCGCCGACGCCTGCGTTTCTGCGGGCAACACCGGCGCCTGGATGGCCATTTCCCGCTACGTGCTCAAAACGCTGGATGGCATAGACCGCCCGGCGATCGCCACGTCCATTCCGAACCAAACGGGCCGCGCTACGACGGTGCTGGACCTTGGTGCGAATGTGGACTGCACGGCCGAGCACCTTTTGCAATTCGCCATCATGGGCGCCGCGCTGTCGCAGGCGGTAGACCATCGCGAGAATCCCACCGTGGGCTTGCTCAACATCGGCGAAGAAGTCATCAAGGGCAATGAGGTTGTCAAAGAAGCCGCCGAGCTTCTGCGCAACAGCCCCTTGAATTTCTACGGCAACGTGGAAGGCAATGACATCTTCAAGGGCACGGTCGACGTCGTCGTTTGCGACGGATTCGTTGGCAACGTCGTGCTCAAGTCGGTTGAAGGGTTGGCGAAGATGCTGTCCAGCGTCATCCGCGAAGAGTTCAAACGCAATCTGATCACGCTGTTGGCCGGCGCGTTGGCCAAGCCGGTTCTGAACCGACTGCGCAACCGTGTCGACAACCGGCGCTATAACGGGGCCGCGTTGCTGGGCCTGCGTGGCGTGGTCATCAAGAGCCATGGCTCCGCGGATGTCTACGCCTACGGTTTTGCGTTGCAACGTGCCCGCGAAGCCGTCGTGAGTAAACTGCTGGAGCGCACCGCTCAAACGGTCGCTCAGATTACCAAGCGCGTTCAATCTGGCGAGGGCAATAACACGCCCGCGCCGAACGTGGCTGGGGACACCGCTTGATGGATACCGCAATGAAATATTCCGTGATCGCGGGCACCGGCAGCTTCTTGCCGGAACGCGTGGTTTCGAATGACGAACTGGCAGCGGAACTGGCGACGCGCGATATCGCTACTTCCGATGAATGGATCGTTGAGCGCACGGGCATCCGTCAGCGCCACCTGGCCGACCGTGGCGTTACGACTAGCCATCTCGCGACCGAGGCTTCGCGCCGCGCGTTGGCGGATGCTGGCGTTGATGCTTCTGAAATCGATCTCATCGTGGTGGCGACGTCCACCCCGGATTTCGTATTTCCCAGCACGGCTTGCCTGGTGCAGGCCAATTTGGGCGCCAAGGGTTCGGCGGCATTCGATGTGCAGGCTGTGTGCAGCGGTTTTGTCTACGCGCTGACCACTGCCGACAGCTTCATTCGCGCCGGCCGCGCTCGTTGCGCATTGGTCATTGGCGCTGAAGTGTTCTCGCGCATCCTCGACTGGAATGACCGAGGCACTTGCGTGCTGTTTGGTGATGGCGCGGGCGCCGTGGTGCTCAAGGCATCCGACAAGCCCGGCATCATCGCCGCGCAATTGCATGCCGACGGCAGCCAGATGAAGATCCTGAGCGCAGCAGGTAATGTCGCCTATGGCGACGTGACCGGCGATCCGTTCTTGCGCATGGATGGACAGGCCGTCTTCAAGCAAGCCGTTACCGTGCTGGATCGCTCCGCACGCGACACGTGCGCAGAAGCCGGCATCGAACTCAGTGACATCGATTGGCTGATCCCTCATCAGGCCAACGTACGCATCCTGAATTTCCTGGCGCGCAAGCTTGCGGTGCCGGTCGAAAAAGTCGTCATTACCGTTGATAGCCACGCCAATACGTCGGCAGCCAGTGTGCCGCTGGCCCTGGATGCCGCACGCCGCGATGGCCGCGTCAAACCGGGCCAACTCATCCTGATGCAAGGCGTAGGCGGCGGATTCACCTGGGGTTCGGTACTCGCCCGCATGTAAGGGTGCGCGCCGGAGGGCGGCGCATGCGCCGGCCCATTCCGTGAAGAGCGCGCCTGACATCCCACACAGACACTGAATCACTCACACGTCACTCATGAAAATCGCTTTTGTCTTTCCCGGCCAAGGTTCGCAAGCTGTTGGCATGCTGGATGCCTGGTCTGGCGTTTCCGCCGTCACCGATACCGTGGCGCAAGCGACGCAGGCCTTGGGCCAGGATCTGGGCGCGCTGATTGCTCAGGGTCCGGTGGAACAGCTCAATCTGACCACCAATACCCAGCCCGCCATGCTGACGGCCGGTGTTGCGGTGTATGCCGCCTGGTGTGCTGCGGGTGGCCGCAAGCCCGACGTGGTGGCCGGACATAGCCTGGGCGAATACGCTGCACTGACTGCCGCAGGGTCGCTCAAGCTTGACGACGCCGTGCGCCTGGTGCGTGTGCGCGCCGATGCCATGCAGGCCGCTGTGCCGGTGGGCACTGGCGGCATGGCTGCCATTCTGGGTCTGGACGACGATGCCGTGCGCGCAGCTTGCGCCGCCGCCGCCCAAGGCGAAATCGTTGAAGCCGTCAATTTCAATGCGCCGGCGCAGGTTGTCATCGCTGGCCACAAGGCCGCTGTTGAGCGTGCTTGCGAACTGGCCAAGGCTGCAGGCGCCAAGCGCGCCTTGCTGCTGCCGGTGTCCGCGCCGTTCCATTCCAGTTTGCTCAAGCCCGCGGCCGACGTGCTGGCTGGCGCGCTGGCTGCTGTGCCGGTGGCCGCGCCTCAAATTCAAGTCATCAATAACGTCGATGTGGCCTCGCCCACGGAGCCCGGGGCAATCCGGGATGCGCTGGTGCGGCAGGCATGGCATCCTGTGCGCTGGGTCGAAACCCTGCGCGCCATGAAGGCGCAAGGTGTCACGCACGTCATCGAATGCGGCCCTGGCAAAGTGCTGGCCGGGCTGACCAAGCGCATCGACCCCGAACTTACTGGTCTGGCTATTACAGATCCGGCTTCGCTGGAAGCCGCGTTGGCCGCCGTGAACGGAAATTAAAGATATGGACAACACCTCGATCGAATTGCAGGGCAAGATCGCGCTGGTGACCGGCGCCACGCGTGGCATTGGCCGCGCCATTGCCCAAGAGCTGGCTGCGCGCGGCGCAACCGTTGTCGGTACTGCGACGTCCGAATCGGGCGCTGCGGCCATCACTGAAGCGCTGGCGCCGTTTGGCGGCCGCGGAGTGGTGCTCAATGTGACCGACGCCGAAGCCTGCGACGCACTGATCGACGCACTGGGCAAGGAAGGCGGCGGTCCGCATATCCTCGTCAATAACGCCGGTATCACGCGTGATACGCTGGCGATGCGCATGAAGGACGACGATTGGTCGGCCGTCTTGGATACCAACCTGACTTCCGTGTTTCGTTTGTCGCGCGCCGTGTTGCGCAGCATGATGAAGGCTCGTTGGGGACGCATCATCAACGTCACTTCGGTCGTGGGTTCCAGCGGTAACGCCGGTCAAGCCAACTACGCTGCGGCCAAGGCCGGTGTGTCTGGCATGTCCCGTGCGCTGGCCCGTGAATTGGGTAGCCGCAACATCACGGTGAACTGTGTTGCTCCCGGCTTCATCGATACCGATATGACGCGTGCGTTGGCTGAAAGCCAGACGACCGCCTTGCTGCAACAGATTCCGCTGGGCCGTTTGGGCTCGCCCGAAGACATCGCCCATGCGGTGGCCTTCTTGTCCGGGCCGCAAGCGGGTTACATTACCGGCACCACCCTGCACGTCAACGGCGGGATGTACATGCAATAAATCACGAATTGCGCGAAGGCGGCCCAGGCCGCCGCGCCATCGCCGGGAGACCAGCGGGGCAGCGCGCAGTTCACCGGAAACGCTGCATACCGGTATTCCTGCCCCCTTATGGGCGACAGAACCAGTGCGCGGTGTTATTTTTGTCACGGTCAGGCGTTGCTTTCCTCTGCGCTTGGCTATAATTCGCGGGATTTTTCCCAATTGGAGATCTGCATGGAAAGCATCGAACAGCGCGTCAAGAAGATCGTCGCTGAACAACTTGGCGTCAACGAAGCCGAGATCAAGAACGAATCCTCCTTCCTTGACGACCTCGGTGCCGATTCGCTCGACATGGTCGAACTGGTCATGGCGCTCGAAGACGAATTCGAGACCGAGATCCCCGACGAAGAGGCCGAAAAGATCACGACCGTTCAACAAGCGATTGACTACATCAATTCGAACGGTAAGCAGTAAGCTCAGCCTATACCTTCTGGTTGCCCGAGATGAATTTCGGGGTTAACCGGGAAACGGGGCGGTTTCAGGAATTTGCCGTGTGGTCCGCGTGCGGGAAGGGCGTCGTAAAGCCCGACCCGCTTTATCGTGGGCTGCACGTGCAGCGCATCCCGAAAGCCGCCTTTCTTTTGTCTGTTTGAGGAGTCATCCGTGAAGCGACGTGTCGTCATCACCGGCCTAGGTATTGTTTCTCCCGTTGGGAACGACCTGACCACCGCTTGGGACAATATCGTCAACGGACGTTCTGGCATCAGCCGTATCACCCGTTTCGATCCCTCGGCTATCACTACGCACATTGCTGGCGAAGTCAAAGACTTCGACATCAGCACCTATATTTCGGCTAAGGAAGCCCGCCAGATGGATACGTTTATCCATTACGGCCTGGCTGCCGGAATGCAGGCTTGGCGCGATTGCGGCCTGGAAGTCACTGAAGCCAATGCGGAGCGCATTGGTGTCATCGTGGGTTCCGGTATCGGCGGTTTGCCCCGCATCGAAGAAACCCAGGTCGAGTACATGGCCAAGGGTCCGCGACGGATTTCTCCGTTCTTCGTGCCGGGTTCGCTGATCAACCTGATCTCCGGTCATTTGTCCATTGCCTACGGCCTGAAGGGCCCCAGCTACGCTGTCGTTTCCGCGTGCACCACCGGCCTGCATTGCATCGGCGACGCTGCGCGTCTGATCGAATACGGCGATGCGGATGTCATGGTGGCGGGCGGCGCTGAGTCGACCGTATCGCCGCTGGGCATTGGTGGTTTTGCTGCCATGCGAGCCCTGTCGACCCGCAACGATGATCCTCAGACGGCCTCGCGTCCCTGGGATCGCGACCGCGATGGTTTCGTGCTGGGTGAAGGCGCCGGCGTTCTGGTGCTGGAAGAGTACGAGCATGCCAAGAAGCGCGGCGCGCGCATTTATGGCGAGCTTGCAGGCTACGGCATGAGCTCGGACGCCCACCACATTACGGCCCCCGATAAGGATGGTCCGCGCCGCGGCGTTATCAACGCCCTGCGTAACGGTGGCCTGAATGCGGACGAAATCCAGTATGTCAACGCGCACGGTACGTCTACGCCTTTGGGCGACAAGAACGAAACCGAAGCGCTGAAGCTGGCTTTCGGCGATCACGCGAAGAAACTGGTGGTCAACTCGACCAAGTCCATGACCGGGCACTTGCTCGGCGCGGCTGGCGGTATCGAGGCCGTGTTCACCACCTTGGCGGTGTACAACCAGGTGTCGCCACCCACGATCAACATCTTCAATCAAGATCCGGAATGTGATCTGGATTACTGCGCCAACGAGGCGCGGCCCATGAAGATCGAGGTCGGCCTGTCCAACTCGTTCGGTTTCGGCGGCACTAACGGCTCCATGGCCGTTCGCCGGGTCTGATTTGGAAGGCACGGTCGCAGGGCGCTGGTCGTTTCGCGTGCCTGTCCGGCGGCCGTGGCGTGTACGCGCGCTTGCCGGTCTGGCGTGGGCCTTTTCGGGGGCCTGCGCGCTGACGGCAGCGCTCTGGATCGGCATGGCATGGGCAGCGGGTGCGGCGATCGCACTGCTGCTTGTGCCTGCCGGGCTGTTACACTCGGCACGGAGCAGCCTGTCCCCTGTATCGGCATTACGTACGGCAACCGGGGCTGGCCGTTGGCAGGTTCGCCAGCCGCAAGGCTGGCAAGACGCAGCGCTGCTAAACCAGCAGCGTGGCGCCCACTGGCTGACGCTGACTCTGCAGCCCTTGCCCACCGGGAGTACGGCCTTTACCAATAGCAAAATCACTCTCACCGTCTGGCAACGGACGTTGCGCCCCGAGTCCTGGCGGCGCCTTTGCCTGCTGACGGGCCCGGCGCAGCACGCGCGCCCGGCGGCCCCCCTGCGGGAGGCGTCATGAGCGAACGCGAAGTCGACGCTGAATTGGTCGCCCGCGTTCAGCGCGGCGACAAAAAGGCATTTGATCTGCTGGTATTGAAGTACCAGCGCAAGATTCTCCGTCTGCTGGCCCGGATGATCCGCGACCCCTCGGAAATCGAAGACGTGGCCCAGGAAGCATTCATCAAGGCTTACCGGGCTTTGCCTCAGTTCCGGGGTGATAGCGCGTTCTACACCTGGTTGTATCGTATCGCCATCAATACGGCACGCAATTGGCTGGCCTCGCAAGGCCGGCGTCCCAGCGCGCCAAATGCGATAGAAACGGAAGACGGTGAAACTTTTAACGAAACCGACAACCTAACCGATATAAGCACGCCGGAATCCATGGTTGCCAGCCGCGAAATCGCCGAGACGGTGAACGCGGCTATCGAGGAATTGCCCGAAGAGTTGCGCACCGCAATTGTCCTGCGTGAAATCGAAGGTATGAGTTACGAAGACATCGCCCAGAGCATGGATTGCCCGATTGGTACGGTGCGCTCCCGCATTTTTCGTGCGCGTGAGGCCATTGCAACCAAATTGCGTCCATTGCTCGGCACCGATGCCGAGCGTCGCTGGTAAGGAGTGGCAGTCATGCAAACAGCAGCCAAGTCCGTTGTAATCCCCGAATCCTCCTGGGAGGAATCGGTTTCCGCCTGGATGGACGGAGAGGATTCCGACGATATTCTTTCTAGTCTGTTGTCCCGAGAAGGACGTCAGACCTGGGACACCTATCACCTGATCGGTGATTCTCTTCGCAATGCCGATCTGGCATTGACGCCCAGCGCGGCCTTCCAGTCGCGCCTGGCGCGGGCGCTGGACGCGGAGTTACCCATTGTGGCGGCGCCCCGGCGCCGCTCGCCGTTGCGCTTTGGCCTGTCCGGCCTGGCGGTAGCGGCAGCCGTGGCGACTGTCGCTTGGGTCGCACAACCGTATCTGACGGGCGCGCCATCCACAGAAGTCCGCGTGCTGGCTGACGCCAGCGGTACTTCCTCCTCTGCCGCCGATGACTCGGGATTGCGCGACTACCTTGAAGCCCATCGCCAGATGGCGGGCCCAAGCGCAGTGCGTCAGGTGTCGTTCGACGTTGGGGCGGGGCGTTGATGGCTTTGGTGCTTCCGACACGTTGGCCGGTGCTGGGACGTGCAGCTTCTTGGCATGCACACCGCGCCGGCTGGTTCGCCGCAACACTCCTGACTGCATTTCTGGCCGCGCACGAACCCGCGCGCGCCGCAGAGGCCGCGCCCGCTGCGCAGGCGGACGATGTGGTCCAGTTGCTATCGCGAATTCAGCAGGCAGCGCGCAAGAACGACTACGCGGGCGTCTTCATGTATCAGCAAGGCGAGACGATTCAGTCTTCGCGCCTTGTGCACGTCATGGATGGCACTGGCGAACGCGAGCGCCTGGAAATTCTGGACGGTCAGCCGCGCGAATATCTGCGCCACAACGAAGACGTGCAGTGCCTGATCCCCGAGCGCAAGACCGTGCTGATCGAACGCCGCCGCGGCGACCGGTTCCCGGGTCTGCTGTTGGGTGATCCGGCTAATCTGACCGAACACTATCAAATTCGCACTGAATCCGCGTTGCATCGCGTGGCTGGCCGCGAGTGCCGGCTGATTACGATTGAACCCCGGGACAAGCTGCGCTACGGCTATCGTTTGTGCGCCGACGTTGAAACCAATTTGCTGCTGAAGGCCCAGACGCTGAACGCCGCGCGTGGTGTGGTCGAGCAAGTGTCGTTTACGTCGTTGCGGCTCGGTTCGGAAGTTGATCCCCAATTGCTGACTTCCCGCTGGAACACGCGCGATTGGAAGGTGCTTGAACCCGCGATGAAGCCGGTGGACCTTGCGGTTCAGGGATGGCGCATTCCAGCGCCCAAGGGCTTCAAGGTGGTCATGCAGGTTGCGCGCTCCATGGGGCACGGCGCTACGGTCAACCAGATGGTGCTGTCTGATGGCTTGGCGGCGATCTCCGTTTTCATCGAACCTTATGATAGTCAGCGCGATCATCGTCCGCCTCATGGCGCGGCGCAGCGCGGCTCGATTACAGTCTATGGCACACGTATTGCGGATTTCTGGCTGACAGCTGTGGGCGAAGTGCCCGTGGCAACGCTGGAACAACTGGCAGAAGCGACAGAGTATGTGCCCGCCGCACCTGCGGCAGCACCGGCTGCCGGAGCGGCTGGGTCCAAGTGACCCGCGCCCGGACAGGCAAGCAGCAATTTCGGAGTAATTTATGAAAGCAATGACGGTGTCGAACGCTTCTTTCCGGCGCTTTCTGGCGGCCATCGCGGCCGGGGCTCTGATGTCCACAGCCTTTGCTCCCGTTGCGCTTGCGCAAACGGAAACGACTGTGACGCTGCCTGATTTCACGAGCATTGTTGAAAAGGCCGATCCTGCGGTCGTCAATATCCGCACCACGGCGACTGTGCCGGTGCGTGGCCCCAGCCCGGGTGGCGGCGGCGACCCTTACGAGCTGTTCCGCTGGTTCTTCGGCCCTGATGCCCAGCCGCCGGGTGGCGGTGGCCCGCAGGCTCCGACTCCGCGCCAGCGTCCGCAGCCTTCGCAGCCGGAAGAACGTACGGTTCCGCGTGGTGTGGGCTCCGGTTTCTTTGTGTCGGCAGACGGTTTCATCCTGACCAACAACCACGTGGTGGTCGACGCGACGGACATTTATGTCACGTTGACCGACGGCCGCGAATTCAAGGCCAAGGTCATAGGCACGGATGAGCGCACCGATGTGGCGCTGATCAAGATTGAAGCCAAGGACATGATCCCGCTGGTCATTGGCGACCCCAAGAAATTGAAGAAAGGGCAGTGGGTGCTGGCTATCGGTTCGCCGTTTGGCCTGGATTCCACGGTTACCTCGGGCATCGTCAGCGCCATTGGCCGTGACACCGGCGAATACTTGCCGTTCATCCAGACGGACGTAGCGGTCAATCCGGGTAACTCCGGCGGCCCGCTGATCAACCTGGCAGGTGAAGTGGTTGGCATCAACTCGCAGATTATTTCGCGTAGCGGCGGCTTCATGGGTATTTCGTTGGCGATTCCCATCGACGAGGCCATGCGCGTGGTCGATCAGTTGCGTGCCACGGGCAAGGTGACGCGCGGGCGTGTCGGCGTGCAGATCGGAGAAGTGGGCAAGGACGTGGCCGAAGCCATCGGCTTGCCCAAGGCCGAAGGCGCGCTGGTCAGCAGCGTGGAAGCCGATGGCCCCGCTGAACAAGCTGGCGTACAGCCTGGCGACGTGATCCTGAAGTTCAATAACGAGCCGATCAAGCGCTGGTCGGATCTGCCGCGCATCGTGGGCGAAACCAAGCCGGGCACCAAGGCCGACATGGAAGTCTGGCGCAAGGGCAAGAGCATGACGCTGTCGGTCAAGGTTGGCGAAATCCCGACCGAGAAGACCGCCGCCGCAGGCAAGAAAGCGGCGCCGGTTCCTGAAGTGACCAACGCATTGGGCCTGGGCGTCGTAGACGTGCCGGCGGACACGCAAAAGAAGCTGCGCATCAAGGGTGGCGTGCAGGTCAAGGTTGCCGAGGGCGCAGCCGCCAAGGCAGGACTGCAGGAAGGGGATATTGTGTTGGCTCTGAACGACACTGATGTCACCGGCTCCAAGCAGTTCGCCGAGCTGGTGGGCAAGCTGGACAAGGGCCGTTCCGCCGGTCTGCTGGTCCGTCGTGGCGAGCAGACACAATGGGTCGCGGTGCCGGCCTCTAAGTAGTCTCGCGCCCCTGTAAAGGGGCGCTTTTTGCTCAGGGCGGCCATGCGGCAAAAAAAAATGCCCAAGACCAGCTAAAATGGTTGGTTGCCGCAAGAGGGGGCGCTGGGCGCCCCTTCGTTTTTGCCCGGGCTTTGCCCGCCAGTGCTCCTCTCGTCAGCCGTGCGTACTCCGGCGGCGGTGTCTTCCGGCAGTGTGCCGAGTGTTCCGTCCCTTATAATTTCAAGCATGCAGCATATTCGCAACTTCTCCATCATTGCCCACATCGATCATGGCAAATCGACCCTGGCCGATCGCCTGATCCAGCGCTGCGGCGGATTGGCGGATCGCGAAATGTCGGCTCAAGTGCTCGACTCCATGGAGATCGAGCGTGAGCGCGGTATTACCATCAAGGCCCAGACTGCGGCGCTGCATTACAAGGCGCAGGATGGCAAGATCTACAACCTGAACCTGATCGATACCCCGGGGCACGTGGACTTCTCTTACGAAGTCAGCCGGTCCCTGTCGGCGTGCGAAGGCGCGCTGCTGGTCGTGGATGCTTCGCAGGGCGTGGAAGCGCAGACGGTCGCCAACTGCTACACCGCTATTGAGCTGGGTGTGGAAGTGCTGCCTGTGCTGAACAAGATGGATCTGCCGCAAGCTGATCCGGAAGGCGCGCGCCAGGAAGTCGAAGACGTGATCGGCATTGATGCTTCACAAGCCGTGCTGGCCAGCGCCAAGACGGGCATGGGCATTGACGAGATCCTGGAATCCATCGTGGCCCGTGTGCCGCAGCCCAAGGGTGACCCCGACGCGCCGTTGCAAGCGCTGGTCATTGACTCGTGGTTCGACAACTACGTGGGCGTCGTGATGCTGGTGCGCATCATCAATGGCGTGTTAAAGCCCAAGGACAAGATTCTGCTGATGGCATCTGGCGCCACTCACCTGTGCGAGCAGACGGGTGTGTTTACGCCGAAGTCGCAGCAACGTCCGCATCTGTCAGCGGGCGAGGTGGGCTTTATCATTGCCGGCATCAAGCAGCTGGATGACGCCAAGGTGGGCGACACCATCACGCTGGCCAACAAACCGGCTGCGTCCGCGCTGCCTGGCTTCAAGGAAGTCAAGCCGCAGGTGTTTGCCGGTCTGTATCCGGTGGAAAGTTCTGAATATGACCAACTGCGCGATTCGCTCGACAAGCTCAAGCTGAACGACTCTGCGCTGATGTTCGAACCGGAAGTCTCGCAAGCCCTGGGCTTCGGTTTCCGTTGCGGCTTTTTGGGCCTCTTGCACATGGAAATTGTGCAAGAACGCCTGGAACGCGAGTTCGACATGGACATCATCACCACCGCGCCGTCGGTGGTGTACGAGGTTCTGCAGCGCGATGGTTCCGTGGTTACCGTGGAAAGTCCGTCGCGCATGCCGGAAGTGGGCAAGATCGAAGACATACGCGAGCCCATCGTGAAGGTCACGCTGTTCATGCCGCAGGACTATGTGGGTCCGGTCATGACGCTGTGCAATAACAAGCGCGGCTCGCAGATCAACATGAGCTATCACGGCCGTCAGGTTCACCTGGTGTACGAGATTCCGCTGGCGGAAATCGTGTTGGACTTCTTCGATAAGCTGAAGTCCGTGTCGCGCGGCTACGCGTCGATGGATTATGAATTCCTGGAATACCGCTCTGCTGATGTGGTGCGCGTAGACCTGCTGATCAACAACGATCGCGTGGACGCGCTGGCAGTGATTGTCCACCGCAGCAATGCGCGTCACCGCGCTCGCGACGTCGTTACGCGCATGCGTGCATTGATTCCGCGTCAGATGTTCGACGTGGTTATTCAGGCTGCCATCGGTGCTGAAATCATCGCGCGTGAAAATGTGAAGGCGTTGCGCAAGAACGTGTTGGCCAAGTGTTATGGCGGCGACATCTCGCGTAAGAAGAAGCTGCTTGAAAAGCAGAAGGCCGGCAAGAAGCGCATGAAGCAGGTGGGTAGCGTTGAAATTCCGCAGGAGGCATTCTTGGCCATTCTGCAAGTGGAAGACAAGTAGAACCAAAAGAAGGCGGTTAGCAGATGAGTTGGAACTTTGCCCTGATTCTGTTTGTTTTGCTGGTTCTGACCGGCATTATCTGGGTGCTTGATCTTGCGGTGCTGCGGCGTGGCCGCGAGCGCCGGGCGCAAGCGGCAATGCAGCAGTACGATGCGGCCCTGATCGGAGACGCTCAGGAAGCCGAGCGTCTGCGTCGTGAAGCAGGTGATGCTGCGCGCCGCGTACCCTGGTGGATCGAATACGCGGTGAGCTTTTTCCCCGTGATCCTGTTCGTGTTCATGCTGCGCTCATTCGTAGTTGAACCGTTCCGTATCCCGTCGGGTTCGATGCTGCCGACGTTGCAGTCCGGCGATCTGATCCTGGTGAACAAGTTCAGCTATGGCTTGCGCTTGCCCGTCATTGACAAGAAGGTCGTTGATATCGGCAAGCCCGCACGCGGCGACGTGTTTGTGTTCCGCTATCCGGTAGACCCGGATGTGGATTACATCAAGCGCGTGGTTGGTCTGCCGGGTGATGAAGTCGCCTATCTGGACAAAAAACTGTACATAAACGGCGAATTGGTGCCGCATGTGCGCGACGGCGACTACTTTGAGCCGGATCGTGTCTCCTATATCGCACAATATAAAGAGAAGTTGGGCGACGTTGAGCACAAAATCCTGCTCGATGAGAACAAGCCGCAAGATTATTCGCCGATGTGGCAATTTCCTAACAGGGAAAACTGCCAATACAGCCGCAATGGGGTACGCTGCAAAGTACCCGAAGGCAGTTATTTCGCCATGGGCGATAATCGGGATAACAGCGCTGACAGCCGGTACTGGGGTTTCGTTCCTGAATCCAATATCGTCGGCCGCGCGTTCTTCATCTGGATGAATTTCAGCGATCTCAGCCGCATTGGCCGGTTCAACTGATTATGTCGCTAGCCACGCTAGAAAACCGACTGGATCACCACTACGGTGATCCAGCCTTGCTTGAACAGGCACTGACGCATCGCAGTCATGGTGCGCGCCACAACGAGCGTTTGGAATTCCTTGGGGATTCCGTGCTGAACTTCGTCGTTGCGGCCATGCTGTTCGAGCGTTATCCCAAAATTGACGAAGGCGATCTGTCGCGGCTGCGGGCCAATCTGGTCAAGCAGGCCTCGCTGGCAGATATCGCCCAGCGCCTGGAACTGTCGCAATACCTGCGGCTGGGCGAAGGCGAATTGAAAAGTGGCGGATTCCGCCGGCCATCGATCCTGGCGGACACGGTTGAAGCGCTGTTTGGCGCTGTATTCCTGGACGCGGGCTTTGAGGCTGCGCGCCGCGTGATCGTGCGTCAGTACCTGCCGGTGCTGGCGTCGGTAGACCCCAAGACGCTGGGCAAGGACGCCAAGACCTTGTTGCAGGAGTTTCTGCAAGGCCGCAAGCTGGCGCTGCCGTTGTATACGGTGGTGGCCACACATGGCGCGGCTCACAGCCAGCAGTTCGAAGTTGAATGCGCCATCCCGGCGCTTGAGATCAAGGTTACGGCGCCCGGCGCCAGCCGCCGCGCCGCCGAGCAATCGGCGGCCAAGCTGGCGTTGGAGGCCGCGTTGGCCGTCAGCCCGGCAACCAAAGCAGCCCGCAAGTCGGGCAAGGCGCGCAAAACCGCGCAATTGTCGCTGCCTGTGGCAGTGGCTCAAGAGACTAAATGAGCGATACCCCTTTTCGTACTGGCTTTGTTGCCATCGTTGGCCGCCCCAATGTGGGCAAGTCCACGCTGACCAACGCCCTGATTGGTTCCAAGATCTCCATCGTGTCGCGCAAGGCGCAGACCACGCGCCACCGTATTCACGGCGTGTTGACGCGCGAGCACGAGCAGTTCGTGTTTGTTGATACCCCCGGATTCCAGACGCGCCACGGCGGCGCGATGAACCGCATGATGAACCGCGTTGTCACGCAGGCCTTGGCCGATGTGGACGTGGTTGTGCACGTGGTGGAAGCCGGCAAATGGTCGGAAGGCGACGCCAAGCTGCTGCCGCTATTGCCCAACCCGGAACGCACGATTCTGGTTGTCTCCAAGATTGACGCGCTGAAGAATCGCGACGAGCTGTTCGCCTTCGTGGCCAAGCTAATGGCCCTGCATCCGTACGGCGCCGTTGTGCCTGTCAGCGCGACAAAGAACCATCAGCTGGATCAATTGCTGGAAGAGATCGCGGTGCGTCTGCCGGAAGGCGAAGCGATGTTCGAAGAGGACACGCTGACCGACCGCCCGATGCGCTTCATCGCTGCCGAACTGGTGCGAGAGAAGATCTTCCGTCTGGTCGGCGACGAGCTGCCGTACAGCTGCACCGTCGTTATCGAGCAATGGGAAGAGACGAACAAGGGCGCGCATATCAACGCCTGCGTTGTGATCGAGCGTGACAGCCACAAGCCCATTCTGTTGGGCACGGGCGGCATGCATATGAAGCGCATCGCCTCGGAGGCGCGGCAGGACATCGCCAAGCTGCTGGACAAACCCGTGCACCTGGAGGTTTACATCAAGGTGCGCAAGGGCTGGTCCGACCGCGAAGGTGCGCTCCGCGATTTGGGTTATGAGTAGACGGGCGCCTCGCGTCCAGGATCGCCCGGGATTTATGTTGCACGCCACCGCGTGGCGTGAAACTTCCCTTATTGTTCAGACTTTCTCGCGCGATCATGGCTGTGTCGCCATGGTTGCGAAGGGCGCGAAGCGCCCGTATTCCGTCCTGCGTCCCGTGTTGTCGGCGTTTCAGCCTTTGCTGTTGTCCTGGACGGGCAATGGTGAGGTCAAAACGCTGACCCGCGCCGAGATCGCGGGCATACGCCCGCTGACGGGCACCGCCCTGATGTCCGCCTGGTACATGAACGAGCTGCTGTTGCGTTTGCTGCCCCGGGAAGACGCCCATCCTTTGCTGTTCGACGCTTACGATATGGCGTTGCAACAGCTGTCGGGCGGCACTCGCGCTGCCGGCGCGCTGCGCCGCTTTGAGTGGACGCTGCTGCGCGAAACTGGTTATGGCATTGATGAAGACGAACCGGATTTCAATGATCCGGTGATCGAACCCGCTTTGCGTCGTGACCTGCGTGAACGCCTGGCGGAAAACCTGGCTGGCCGGCCCTTGTCGACCCGGCGCGTGTTGCTGGACCTGCAACGCATTTAGACCGGCAGGTGTGCCATCACGGTATCTGGTCTATTTTCGTCTTGCGCTGATCCGCGCGGCGACCCAGGCCATAGCCCAACGCGGCTGCACCTAGCGCACACAGCGCGCCCAGCAACGCGATCAGCGCTGCGCCATAGCCCAGCATATCCACCCCTGTCTTGACCCAGCCGCTGGCCGCATCTCCGCCACGGTAGACCACGGTGTCGATCACATTCTTGGTTTTGTATTTGTCTTCCGGCGGGACGGCGGTGAAGAGCATTTCACGGCCCGGGCGGATCAGCGCGTATTCACCGGCCCGGCGCAGGATCATGGCGGCCGCCAGCACGCTGAATACCGGGAAGGCGGCCAGGGCAAGGAACGCTACTGCGACCGCCAGCGGAACCGCCGTCAACAGAAAGCGCAGGCCCAGCTTGGCGGCAACCCGGCCAGTAATGAAAATCTGCGACAGCAAGGCCAGCGCCTGCACCGTGAAATCCAGCGTGCTGAAGACCCGCAGGCGCTGCGCCGTGTCGGGGAAGGTGCTGGCCACCAGCCGTGCCTGTTCCATGTACAGAAAGGTGTTGAGCGTGGCCAGCAAAACCACCAGAAGCGAGATGCCCAGCAGATACGGCGATTGGAATACTCGGGAGATGCCCGCCAGGACTGAACCCTGGATGGGTTGCCGCATGTCGTCCGCCTGGGTATCGTCGCGATGGCTGGCCCGCCAGCGCAGCAGCCACTGCTTGAGCGGCAGCGTGGCCGCCAGCATCAGCGCTGACAGCAATAGCAGTCCGGCAGGTCCCAAAGTGCTGGCCAGAAGGCCGCCCAGCAAAGGTCCGCACAGTCCGCCCGTGCTGGCGCCCGCTGCGATCAAGGCAAACAGGCGTTTGGCGGACTCCATTCGGAACACGTCGGCCATCAGGCTCCAGGCGATGGACACGACGAACAGATTGAATACCGAGAGCCATACATAGAAGCTGCGGGCGGCCCAGACGCTGCCGGGGCGCAGATAGAGCAGGGCGGCAAAACCCGCCATGGTCAGCGCAAAGATCGCGTAGACCCAGGTGACCAGCGTGTCGCGCGGCACTCTGGCGGACAACCAGCCAAATAGCGGCACGACAGCCAGCGTCGCGACGAATGTGGCCGTGAACAGCCATTGCAGCTGGTTTACGCCTGCCTGTATGCCCATCGTCTCGCGGATGGGCCGCAGCATGAAATAACCGCAGAACAAAAAGAAGAAGAATGCGAAGCCACAGGCGGCTGGCGCGAGTTCTTCGGCGCGGATGCCCAGCGCCTGTGCCGCGCGCATGCGCAGAGGGGGCTGGGCGGTGTCGGCCACGGTTCAGGCCAGCAACGAGGCGATGCGTTCGCGTAGCGCAGCGTCAGGCTGTCGCCCAAATCCCGCCAGTACGTTGTCGGTCATATTGGCGGGTTTGGATGTGGCGGGAATCACCGCGGTGACGGCCGGGTGTCCGATGATGAATTTCAGAAAGAGCTGCGCCCATGAGGTGCAGCCGATTTCAGCCGCCAAGGCGGGCAGGGGCTTGCCCTTTACCTGGCGGAACAGGGCGCCGTCTTGAAACGGGCGGTTGATCAGCACCGCGACGCCGTTAGCCTGGCACGCAGGCAGCAAGCGCTTTTCGGCGCTGCGAGCGCCCACCGAAAGATTGACCTGGAGAAAGTCGGGTTTCTCGCGCTCGACCAGTTCGGTAAGCTCGTCATGCGCATAATCGGTGTAGTGCGTGATGCCGATGTAACGGGTGATACCTTGCTGCTTCAGTTCCCGCAACAGTGCCAGTTGGTTGCGGGTGTCGATCAGGTTGTGGATCTGGATCAGATCAAGCTTGTCGCTACCCAACCGCTTCTGTGATTGCCGCACTTGATCCATGGCGGATTCGCGGCCTTGCGTGCCGATCTTGGTCGCCAGAAAGTATTGATCGCGCATGCCGCCATTGCGGGCCAGCAGCGATCCAACGACCGCCTCGGCCTGACCATAGCTGGGCGCGGTGTCGATCAGATACCCGCCTTCTTTTGTGAAGATGTCCAGCACTTGGGCCAGCGGCTCCATCGCTGGGGCGTCGCCCGGTGAAACATTGAACGTATCTGCTGTACCCAGGCCGATGACGGGAATCTGTTCGCCCGACGCAGGAATGGCGCGGCTCAACATGGACTGTTTGATGCTTAACGCGCGTGCCGTGCCCACGGAACCCAGCAGCGCGGCGCAGGTGGCGGTCTGGAGAAAGCGGCGGCGATCAGACATGGCGCAGGGCGCTCCAAAGAAAAAAGGCCTACAGGTGAATGTAGGCCTTTTGAACAGGTCTAGCGACCAGCGATTACTCGCGGTTGCCGCCGAAGATGCCCAGCAGCATCAGCAGGTTCGAGAAGACGTTGTAGACGTCCAGGTAGATGGCCAGGGTGGCGGACACGTAGTTGGTCTCGCCGCCGTTGACGACGCGTTGCAGGTCAACCAGCATAAAAGCCGAGAACACCACGATAGCCATGACCGAGATGGTCAGCATCAGGGCGGGCAGTTGCAGGAAGATGTTGGCCAGGGCCGCCACCAAAATCACGACGGCGCCGATGAACAGGAATTTCTGCATCCCGGACAGATCGCGCTTGATGGTCGTGGCCAGCGTGGCCATCGTGCCGAACACGACTGCCGTGCCGCCGAAGGCCATCATGACCAACTGCGAACCGTTGCTCATGCCCATCACGAAGCCGAGCAGGCGCGACAGCATGATGCCCATGAAGAACGTGAAGGCCAGCAGCAGAACCACGCCCATCGAGTTGTTCTTGTTCTTTTCGATCGCGAACATCATGCCGAACGCGCCCACCAGGAACACGATGGCAGACAGGCCGGGGCTTGCGCCCATGACGCGGTTGATGCCGGTGTAGAGGCCGACTGCGGCGCCCAGGACCGTGGGGATCAGCGACAGCGCCAAGAGCCAATAGGTGTTGCGCAGGACCTGGTTGCGAGCGACCTCGCCCGGCGCGCCGGCAGCAGCGCCGGAACGGTTAAAAGGGGACGGACGATATTCGTTCATAGAGAACTCCTGTGTACGGCAAAAATATTGATTGCCTAGAAGGCTTAGATGTGAAGGATACCTTACAGTTCCCTGAAGAATCCACTTTTTAGAAGCTTTAGGCTCGATGCGGAAGGCGGGCGCGTCAACCTTGGCGCACATCCCGCAGCACTCGGGCAACGATACCCGGTAATTCGGCATCCATGCGAGTTTGTATCTGGTCGATGGCGTCGGCCAGGGCGTCCCGCATGAGCTGTTCAACCTCGGCCTGTAGGCGGGCGGTCAGCACCGCCGCATCCGGCAAGGCAGAGGGCGCCGCCTGTATAGGAGCGGCATCCGATTCCGTGTCGGACTCATCATCACTGTCGGCCACGTCCGTCAACAGCGGGAATGCGTCATCAGCGTACGCCGGTTCGGGGTCGCTGGCCAATTCCGTCAGCAAAGGCGCGGGCGCCTCGTCAGCAGGCAGCGGATACAGAGACGGCTCGGCTCGCTGCGTCAGCGTGGGGATGCCAGGATCGTTGGGGCGAGAGGGCATGGGGGCTCCCGTATATCGAAGGGCGTGGCGGGCAATGCGCCCGCCAAGGTCGGGTATGGCGGTCAGTCCCCAGAGGGCTGGCGGCTGAGGTCGTGGCTCAGGGGCGTATGGCCGGCGGTCTGGTAGACCCGCCAACGCTGGCGCGCGGCCTGCTTGTCATCCGGGTCGTCTGACACGATTTCCAGCACGCGCTCGAAGGTGTCAAAGCTCGGCGGGCAGTCGCTGTCCAGATTCAGCAGCCACAGCGCGGGCTGACCGGCTTGCGCCTGCGCTGCCTGCGCCGCTTGTTGCGGGTTGCCTGCGGTCAACACCACTGGCGTTTCAGGCGCCAGCGGGTCATTTGCCAGCACGTGCGGCACAAACGACGTGTCGTCGAATGCCCAGAGCATGCGGTCAAACGCGGCCAGGCGGGAGCCGTCTTTACAGTACACCACCAGCCGCTGCCCCGCCAGAACGCGCTTGCGCACGACCTGGCAGGCCATGCGCAAGCGGTCGGGCGCGCCGAAGGCGAAGTCGATCCGCGTCATGCCCGGTTCCGTTGCAAGCGCTTCAAACCTGATCCAGCAGGTATTGCATCAGCATAGGCACGGGACGGCCGGTGGCGCCCTTGTCCTTGCCGCCGCGCCAGGCGGTGCCTGCGATGTCCAGGTGAGCCCAGGGGTAGGCCTTGGTGAAGCGCGACAGGAAGCACGCTGCGGTGACCGCGC
Organism: Achromobacter seleniivolatilans; assembly: GCF_030864005.1. Taxonomy (NCBI): domain Bacteria; kingdom Pseudomonadati; phylum Pseudomonadota; class Betaproteobacteria; order Burkholderiales; family Alcaligenaceae; genus Achromobacter; species Achromobacter seleniivolatilans. The sequence continues at coordinate 3,387,909 of NZ_CP132976.1, read as the reverse complement.
CGGCCGGGGGGCCGCCGATGTTGGCCAGGTCAGCGAAGTTGGACTTGAGCTGTTCCTGGTAAGCGTCGTCCATCGGCATGCGCCATGCGGTGTCCAGCGACTGGCGTCCGGCGGCCGACAGCGCGTCGGCCAGGGCGTCGTCCTTGGAGAACAGGCCGCTGTTGACGTTGCCCAAAGCCACGACGCAAGCGCCGGTCAGAGTGGCGATGTCGATGACGGCCGAAGGCTTGAAGCGTTCAGCGTAGGTCAGCGCGTCGCACAGGACCAGGCGGCCTTCGGCGTCGGTGTTCAGAATTTCGATGGTCAGGCCGGCCATGCTGGTGACGACGTCGCCCGGCTTGTTGGCCGTGCCGCTCGGCAGGTTTTCGCAAGCCGGGATCAAGCCTACGACGTCCAGCGGCAGTTCCAGTTCCGCCAAAGCGCGGAAGGAACCCAGCACGCTGGCGGCGCCGCACATGTCGTACTTCATTTCGTCCATGGTGGCGGCGGGCTTGAGCGAGATGCCGCCTGCGTCAAAGGTAATGCCCTTGCCGACCAGCACGATGGGGCCCTGGGCCGCCTTGGCGCCTTTCTTGACGGCCTTGGCGCCCGCATGGCGCAGCACGATGAAGCGCAGCGCTTCTTCGGAGCCGCGGGCAACTGAGAGGAACGAACCCATGCCCAGCGCTTCGACCTGCTTTCTGTCCAGCACTTCGACTTTCAGCGACTTGAATTCGCGGGCCAGACGTTTGGCGGTGTCGCCCAGGTAGGTGGGCGTGCAGATATTGCCTGGCAGGTTGCCCAGCGTGCGAGTCAATTCCATGCCGTTGGCGATTGCGGCGCCCTCGCGCAAGCCCTTTTGGGCCTGGCTGGCGTCTGCGCGTTCGACGACCTGGGTAATTTTCTTCAGCTTGGGGCGAGCGTCGCGGTCGGGTTTGCCGAAGCTGGCGTCGTAATGATAGGTGGCATTGCCGGCCGAGATCGCGGCGCAGCGGGCGCGGGCGATGACCGGCACGTCTGCGATCGGGTTGGCGGCAAGCGTGGACACGCCTTCGGTGAGCTGCGCGGCAACGCAGACCGAGGCGAAAGCCTGTTCGGCGGACGCGTGGGTGCGGGCGGAATATTCGTCTTGTTTGCCCAGCCCAACCAGCACTACGCGCTGGGCGGCGACCCCGGGCAACGTGCGCAGGGTCAGGGTGGAACCGGCGCGGCCGCGGAACTCGGCCTTGACCACGGAGCGGACGACGCCATTGGAGGCGCGGTCGATAAGATCGGCGGCGGGGCTCAACACGCCATCCGCGTACACGCCGACAGCCAGGGCGGCGGTTTTAACTTGGTGCAGGGAAGCAGTGGTCTGTGTGCTAAATTCCATGAGGGTTTCCCGTGTGCGTCTGTGTATGATGCGGTCGATTATCCCGCATATTCTCCCATGTCTCTATTTAAACGCTCTGTCGTCAGCGAGATCACCAGTCACGCTGGCGTTGTCTTTTCCACGTTGCTCGTCGTGTGGCTCAGCGTGCTTCTTGTGCGCCTCCTCGGTGAAGCCGCGGGCGGCAACATCGGAGCCGACGTCGTGTTGGTGCTGGCCGCCTTGTCGACCATCACCGCATTGCCCACCATTCTGGCCGTCTCCATCTTCATCGCGGTGCTGACGACCGTTACGCGCAATTACCGTGAATCCGAAATGGTCGTGTGGTTCGCCAGCGGCCTGTCGCTGGCCGACTGGCTGAAACCCGTGCTGCGCGTGGCGGTTCCCGTTGCTGCTGCGGTGGCGGGTTTGACGCTGGTTGCCGCGCCTTGGGCGTACCGCCAGATCGGCGAATACCACGAACGCTTCGAACAGCGGTCCGACCTGTCCAAGGTGACGGCAGGGCAGTTTGCCGAATCTGCGGGCGGTAACCGCGTGTTCTTCTCAGAAGACCCCGTCACGCCCACCGACGAGCTCGGCAACGTGTTCGCGCGCGAGGTGGGTCCTGAATGGTTGAGCGTCTTAAGCGCCAGCAGCGCCCATAGCGAAACCTTGCCCAACGGCGATCGTTTCCTGGTGCTTGGCGCGGGCCATCGCTATGACCTGAAACCGGGCACGCCCGAGATCCGGCTGGTGCACTTTGACAAGTACGGACTGCGTCTGGAAAGCAAGGCAGGCGAAGATCCGGTCGCAGAAGCCCGCGCCGCGGCGGAGCGTTCGGCCAAGGCGCGTACGACGACGCAGCTGATGGATGACAACACCGACAGCAGCTGGTCGCAAGTGATGTGGCGGGTGTCGTTGCCGCTGGCGGCCTTGAATCTGGCGCTGCTGGCAATACCTCTTGGCGCCGTGAATCCGCGTTTGGGCCGTTCGGGCGATCTGTTGATCGCGGGCCTGGTCGGCTTGCTCTATATGAATATGATCAATCTGTCGCGTGCCTGGATTTCCAGCGGCAAGCTCAGTTTTGGCGTGGGCGTATGGGCAATCCACGGGGCGGTGGCAATATTGACTGTCTTCCTGCTGATGCGGCGCTTGCGCGTGAAGGCCCCCAAGAACAACGCTTAAAGCGCGATGCGCAGCCCGGCCATGTCTACCGGCCGGGCCTGCCTTCCTGTGTAGCGCTTCAAGCTATGGCAGGTATTTCATCGTGCCGCGTTTGCCGGCCAGCAAGTCGGCGTTCTTCAACACTGACTTGCGGATGAACTCCCACAGAACCGTCACGCGCTTAAGTTTGCGCAGGTCTTCGTGGCAGTACATCCAGAATGAACGGGTGATTTCGATTTCGTTCTCCAGCACCGGTTTCAGCCTTGGGTCTTGCGCTGCAATGAAGCAGGGCAGGATGGCCAGCGATTGCCCCTGCAAGGCGGCGTGGTACTGCGCGACCACGCTGGTGCTGCGCAACACCACGTTGCTCGCGGGCAGCAGGTCTTCCAGATAGCGCAGGCGCTCGCTGAACAATAATTCGTCGACATAGCCAATGAAGGTGTGGCTGCTCAGGTCCGCACGGGACACGATCGGCGCATGACGCGCCAGATAACCCGGTGTGCCATATAGCCGCAAGGTGTAGTCGCACAGTTTGCTGCACACATAGGGGCCGCGCTGAGGGCGTTCTATGGTGATGGCCAGATCGGCCTCGCGCTTGGACAGACTGACAAATCGAGGCACCGGCAGGATATCCAGCGTGATGTGCGGATAGCGCCGCTGGAAGTCGGCGGCAAGCGGCGTCAGAACATAGCTGCCGAAGCCTTCGGTCGCGCCAATGCGCAGATGGCCCGATAGGGCCTGACCAATACCCGACAGGTTTTCGCGGGCGGTGTGCACCGTGCTTTCCATTTGCTCTGCGTGTACGAACAGGCGCTGGCCGTCGTCGGTCAGAACAAAACCCGCGCTGCGCGACTTCTCGAACAGCAAGGTGTCCAGCTCGGTTTCCAGTGCGCGAATCCGGCGCGATACGGTGGTGTGTTCGACCCCGAGTTTGCGCGCTGCCGCGCTGACCCGCTGAGTGCGGGCCACTTCCAGAAAATATCGCAGGCTGTCCCAATCAAGCACGATTCGGCTCTCCTGGCCCTCTGCGGCGGGCCGCGAGAAGGCCAAATTTCAATGTGCATTAATGCACAAGGAATGTGCATTTCTAGTGTTGCTTGTTAATTTTCACACATCTACACTGGGTCGGCAGGCCTCAGGGCAATGCCCTGGGTGTCGCAGGCCGCAAAGACGGCGCAGTAACGCTAGTTCGACAGCGAATAAAACTCAGGAGACAAATCCATGAAATTGCATGCACGCGGGCTCGCCGCAGGCTTGTGTCTGGGCGCAGCATTGGTCAGCCAGGCCTTTGCGGCCGACAAACCACCAGTGAAGATCGGCATTTTGACGGACATGTCCGGCACCTATGCGGCCATGGGGGGCGCGGGGTCGGTGGCTGCGGCGCAATTGGCGATCGATGATTGCCTGGCGGCGGAATGCAAGGGCATGAAGATCGAACTGGTGTCGGCCGACAACCAGAACAAGGCAGACGTTGGCGCCGCAAAGGCACGCGAATGGTTTGACCGCGACGGCGTGACGGCCATTGCTGACTTGACCAATTCGGCCGTGGCGCTTGCCGTGCAGGGCATTGCACGGGAAAAGAACAAAGTCGTGATGTTCTCTGGGCCTGCCACGACGGCGCTGACGAACAAAGAATGCTCGCCCGTCGGCTTCCACTGGATGTTCGATACCTATTCGCAGTCTGCGGGTGGCGCCAAGGCCACGGTGCGTTCTGGCGGCAAATCGTGGTTCTTCATTACCGTGGACTACGCGTTTGGCCATTCGCTGGAAGCGGATACGGTCAAAGCCGTTAAGGCGCTGGGCGGCACGGTCACAGGCAGCGTGCGCCATCCTTTGAACGCGCCGGATTTTGCGTCTTATCTGTTGCAGGCGCAGAGCTCCAAGGCACAGGTGGTGGCGTTGGCCAACGGCGGCCAAGACACCGTCAATGCGGTCAAGCAAGCGCGCGAGTTTGGCATTGTAGCTGGCGGCCAGCGTCTGGTGTCGCTGCTGATCTTCCTGTCGGACCTGCGTGCGTTGGGGCTGGAAAATGCCCAAGGCCTGTCGTACGTGGACGGTTTCTACTGGGACTATGACGATGCGTCGCGGCAATGGTCCGGGCGCTTCGAAAAGGCCTTCCGTGGCTTAAAACCCACGATGACGCAGGCAGGCGTGTACTCCAGCGTGCTGCATTACCTGCGTTCTGTTGCCGCATCCAGCAGCACCGACGGCAAGGTGGTGGCGGACAAGATGCGTGAACTGCCGATTAAGGATTCGATCATGCGCAATGCGTCGATCCGTCCGGACGGCCGTGTGATCCACGACATGTACCTGTACGAAGTAAAGAAGCCCGCGGAATCCAAGGGCGGCTGGGACTATTCCACGCTGGTGGCGACCATCCCGGCCGCCGAAGCCTTCCAGCCCTTGGCCGATTCAAGCTGCCCGCTGGTGAAGAAGTAAGGCTAGCCAAGACAGGTTGACCAAGACTGGCGCTCCGGCCGGACCCTTGTCCGGTGGGGCGCTGAAAAAAATCATGAACGCGGATTTTCATCCGCATCGACTACGCAGTGTGAGGAGCATCAAATGAGTGAAGTCCCCCGCGTTCCGCTATTGATCGGCGGCAAGCTCGTGCAGTCCAAAACCACCGAATGGCGAGACGTGATCAACCCCGCCACCCAGGAGGTCGTTGCCCAGGTGCCCTTCGCGACACGCGAAGAATTGGACCTGGCCGTCTCCAACGCCAAGGAAGCCTTCAAGACCTGGCGCAATAGCGGGCAGGGCACGCGCATGCGCGTCATGCTGAAGTTCCAGGAACTGCTGCGCGCCAACACCGGCAAGCTCGCCGAGATGATTACCCGTGAGCACGGCAAGACCTTGCCGGACGCCGAGGGTGAGATTGGCCGTGGCCTGGAAGTGGTCGAACACGCGTGCTCGATCGCCAATCTGCAATTGGGCGAGTACGCCGAGAATGCCGCTTCCGGCATTGACGTCTACACGCTGATTCAGCCGCTGGGTGTGTGCGCGGGCATTACCGCGTTCAACTTCCCGGTGATGCTGCCGTGCTTCATGTTTCCGATTGCCGTGGCCTGCGGCAACAGCTTCATTCTGAAGCCTTCTGAACAGGACCCGACCGCGTCGCTGTTCCTGGCCGAATTGGCTTTGGAAGCCGGCCTGCCTCCGGGCGTGCTGAACGTGGTGCATGGCGGTCCCGACACCGCCAATGGCTTGTGCGAGCACCCCGACATCAAGGCGGTGTCGTTCATTGGTTCGACCCGTGTAGGCACCGAGATCTACAACCGCGCATCCAAGGCGGGCAAACGCTGCCAGTCCATGATGGGTGCAAAGAACCACTGCGTCATCCTGCCGGACGCCGATCCGGAAGTCGCGCTGAATCAGCTGGTTGGCGCTGCGTTCGGCGCGGCCGGTCAGCGTTGCATGGCCTCGTCCGTGGCTGTTCTGGTGGGCGATGCGCGTAACTGGCTGGCCGACTTTGTCGAGCGCTCCAAGAAGCTCAAGGTCAATTCCGGCACCGACCGCGAAGCCGACCTGGGCCCGCTGGTGTCGCCCAACGCCAAGAAGCGTGTTGAAAGCCTGATTCAGAAGGGTGTGGATGAAGGCGCCAAGCTGCTGCTGGACGGCCGCAACCTCAAGGTGTCGGGCTTTGAGCAGGGCAACTTCGTAGGACCGACGATTTTTGACGGCGTGGACGAAAACATGACCATCTACACCGAAGAAATCTTCGGACCGGTCCTGTGCTGCGTTGGCGTGGAAACGCTGGAAGATGCCGTGGCATTCATCAACCGCAATCCCAATGGCAATGGCGTGGCCCTGTTCACACAGGACGGCGGCGCGGCGCGCTACTTCCAGAACAACATTGACGTAGGCCAAGTGGGTATCAACGTGCCGATTCCCGTGCCGGTTGCGTGGTTCAGCTTCACTGGCTCGCGCGGCTCCAAGCTGGGCGATCTGGGCCCCAATGGCAAGCAGGCAGTCCAGTTCTGGACGCAAACCAAGACGGTGACTGCACGTTGGTCTGCCCACGCCAAGACCGTCAACACCACGATCTCGATGCGCTGAAAGGGGGACGCCTTGCCCCTAAGCTTATACAAATTCGTTATATAACAAGGCGTCCTTATTACTTATAATTGGTCCGTCTATCAGGGGCCAATTCATGAACCTCCAGCAATTTCGTTTTGTGCGTGAAACCATCCGGCGCGACTTCAACCTTACTGAAGCCGCCCGGATGCTCTATACCTCGCAGCCGGGGGTATCCAAGGCCATCATCGAATTCGAAGATGAGCTGGGCATCAAAATTTTTGAACGTCACGGCAAGCGCATCAAGGGACTGACCAAGCCCGGTCTGGCCGTGTCGCAAGTGATCGACCGCATCATGCGTGAAGTCGACAATCTGAAAAAGGTCAGCGACGAGTTTGCTCGCCGCGATGAAGGCGGCCTGGTGATTGCCTGCACGCACACCCAGGCGCGCTATCTGCTGCCCCGTGTGATTCCCGCATTCCGCAAGCAATTCCCCAAGGTCCATCTTTCGCTGGCTGAAGGCAGCCCCGCGCAGTTGGCGGAAATGGTGCTGCACGAACAGGCTGATTTGGCCTTGGCAACGGAATCGCTGGCCCTGACCCCTGGTCTTGCGACCTTGCCCGTTTATGCCTGGGAGCACACGGTGGTGGTGCGGCCTGATCACCCGTTGGCTGAACTGACCTCCAGCGCCGCCAAGCGCTTGTCGCTGGCGCAATTGGCTGAATTCCCCATCGTTACGTACGACCGCGCCTTCACCGGCCGCAGCACGATCGATGAAGTCTTTGCCAATCAGGGCATCCATCCCGACATCGTGCTGGAAGCCATCGATGCCGACGTGATCAAGACCTATGTGGATGTGGGGCTGGGGATCGGGATCATCGCAGGCGTTGCTTACGACCCGCGGCGCGATTCCAATCTGGTCGGGTTGCCCGTTGGGCACCTGTTCGGCACGCATACGACCCGGGTCGGCGTGAAGTCTGGCGTGTTCCTGCGCGACTATGTGTACACGTTCCTGGAAATGCTGGCGCCTTCGCTGACGCGTGCCGTGGTGACGGAAGCGGTGCAGGGTCCTCCGAAGTAAAACCAGCCTGGTTGCTATCTGTATCAGATGAAAAAAAGCGCGACGCCAAAACGGCATCGCGCTTTTTTTTGCTGTTTTTTCAGCGGGAGGCGGCCGGAAAGCCGCGTATTCCCTGGGTGATAGCAAATCTCGCTATCCCTTTTGATAAGTTCATAAAAATAATTAAATAAGAACGGATCTCATTTAAGTTGACTAAAAAATAGGAATCATTATCATTACATCCAGGCTCAACGACCCAGTGAGGTTCATCATGACGGCAGGATTAAGTGCAGTGGTGGTTGGTGCAGATCGTCTCGGTAATATTCCGGATCTGCTGAAAGGTCACAATATTTCGATTACGCACCACATCAGTGGCCGTGATCCCTCGCATCAAAAGAAAACGCTACAACTGCCCTCGGGCACTCAGCTGGTCATTCTGCTGACCGATTTCCTTGGCCATAACGTCATGAAGACCTTCCGTAACGCGGCGCAGCGCGGCGGCATCCGGGTCGTGGCTTGTCGCCGTTCGGTGTGCAGCATGCAGCAGGCCTTGCAGCAATGCGGTCTGTGCCCACGCGCTGGGACGGTGCACTGATTCCTGCGAGTTGCCGCAGGAACACCAACAACTGGGGAGGCCGAAACGGCCTGCGGCCATAGGCTGCGAAGAGCAATGAAAAACGCCGCCGGACTGAACAGTCCGGCGGCGTTTTGCTTAATGGGGTATGGCGTCCGGCATCGCAGTGGTGCGAAGATGCCGGAAGTGAAGATCAGTTTGCGGCGCGGGCGGATGCCATCAGGCTGTTATCCAGGCGGCGGGCGCCGTTGTAGCGCTTGGACCAGTAGGCCATGGTCATGCTTTCGACGCGCACGACGCCACCGGAACTTGGCGAGTGCACGAAGCGGTCGTCGCCAAGGTAGATGCCAACGTGGGAGTAGCGGCGGCCCATCGTATTGAAGAAGACCAGATCGCCGGCCTTCAATTCGTTTTTAGCGACGGACATGCCTTGCTGGGCGATTTCGGCGGCGTTGCGGGGCAGCTTCAGGCCCAGCGAGCGTTCGGCCGAATACGCGACCAAGCCGCTGCAATCGAAACCGGTATCGGGGGAGTTGCCGCCGAAGCGGTAGCGGATGCCCAGGTAGTTCAGGGCTTCGCTGACCATGGCGTTGTCGCCGTTGACGCCCGTATGGGGCTTTTGGCGGTCGCGTTTGAATTTATGCGTGACCAGCATGCCGATGGGGTCATCGGCAGTGGCAACCCATTCCATCTCGTAGGGATCGATCTCGGACGTATGGGCGGTTGACTTCTGGTTCGTACCAGCACAACCTGCCAAGCCCGCCACACATGCGATCAGAACGAGCGCGCGTAGACCGCGGTGCGTCTGGCCAGTGGATGAATTCAATCGCGCGAGTATGGAGTGTCGATGCATTGGCCTGTGGATGACTCGCTGATGACAGCAAAAACCACGGGATTAGTCGCGGATCAGGCCGAGATGTCAGCAAAATCAACAATTATCTACAACTTCGCGGGGATTCTACCAAACTTTCACGACGGGTTAGTGACAAAACAGCCGTGAATGTCCATGCAGCGTGGACATCTGGAAGAACTTTTTGATTTGCGGCAAGCCTCGTGCAAGGTTCGCCAACCAAAATAACCAAAAGATTCAACAAGAAATCAATCAGCCTTAAGGCGCATAAACGATAACAGGAGACAAAAATGCAAAAAACCCGGGATTTCCATTACCGCTCGGTCCATGACCGCGACGCGTTCTGGCGCGAGGAGTCGGGGCGGGTGCATTGGGACACGCCTTTTGAGTCTGTGCTGGATTTCTCCCGCCCGCCATTCGCCAAGTGGTTTGTGGGCGGCACGACCAATCTTTGCTACAACGCGGTAGACCGATGGCTGCCCACGCAGGCCGACAAAGCCGCGCTGATCTGGGTATCGACCGAGGTTGACCGCGAGCACGTCTACACCCGTCAAGACGTCTATGAAGAGGTCAATGCGGCGGCCGCGATGCTCAAAGAACTGGGTGTGGGCCGCGGCGACCGGGTGCTGCTGTACATGCCCATGGTGCCGGAAGCGGTATTCACCATGCTGGCCTGCGCCCGGATCGGCGCGGTGCATTCCGTGGTGTTTGGAGGCTTTGCATCAGTCAATCTGGCCCAGCGCATTGACGACGCGGCGCCCAAAGTGGTGGTCTGCACCGATGGCGGGTCGCGCGCCGGCAAGGTCGTACCTTACAAACCGCTGCTGGATCGCGCGCTGGCCCTTGCCAAAACGCCGCCAGCGTCTGTCGTTGTGTTTGACCGTGGTTTGGCTCCCTTCGAGCCGGTTGCCGGGCGAGACCTGGATTACGCGACATTGCGCGCGCGCCATCACGGCGCCCGGGTGCCCGTAGAGTGGCTGGAATCGTCGGAGCCAAGTTACATCCTCTACACGTCAGGTACGACCGGCAAGCCCAAGGGCGTGCAGCGCGACACGGGCGGCTACGCGGTTGCCTTGGCCTCGTCCATGGAATATCTGTTCAACGGCCGGGCGGGTGACACCTTTTTCTGCACGAGCGACATCGGCTGGGTGGTGGGGCACTCCTATATTGTCTACGGCCCCCTCATCGGCGGGCAGGCCACGGTGCTGTACGAAGGCACGCCCGTGCGCCCCGACGGCGCCATTCTGTGGAAGCTGGTCGAGCAGTACGGCGTGAACACACTGTTCTCGGCGCCCACCGCCGTGCGGGTATTGAAGCGCCAGGACCCGGCGTTGCTTAAACAACATGACCTGGGATCTCTGCGCGCGGTCTATCTGGCGGGTGAACCGCTGGACGAACCGACTGCGCAATGGATTTCCGATGGCCTGGGCAAGCCCATCATCGATAACTATTGGCAGACCGAATCGGGCTGGCCCATTTTGTCGGCTCAACCGGGTGTGGAAAACGTGCCAACCCGCTTCGGCAGTCCGTCCTTTCCAGTCTATGGCTTTGATGCCCGCATCGTCAGCGAATCCACTGGCGAAGATCTGGGTCCCGACGAGAAGGGCGTGGTCGCCATTGTGCCGCCGCTGCCGCCGGGCGCCATGTCCACCATCTGGGGCGACGATGCGCGTTTTGTACAGACCTACTTCACGTCCATCCCAGGGCGGCAGGTGTATTCGACCTTTGATTGGGGGCGCGTGGACGCTGACGGTTATTGGTTCATCCTGGGCCGCACCGACGACGTGATCAACGTGGCCGGCCACCGTCTGGGCACCCGCGAGATCGAAGAATCGGTCAATAGCCACAGTGGAATCGCGGAATGCGCGGTGGTGGGTGTGGCCGATGCTCTGAAGGGGCAGGTGGCCATGGCTTTCGCGGTATTGAAGAATCCAGCGGCGGCCGAGACGCCAGAAGGGGCAAAGCAGCTGGAAGGCGATATCATGCGGCTGGTGGAAGATCAGCTGGGAGCCGTGGCAAGGCCCGCCAGAATCCGGTTTGTGGGCGCATTGCCCAAGACCAGATCCGGCAAGGTGCTGCGCCGTGCGATCGTCGCGGTATGCGAAGGACGCGATCCCGGAGACCTGACGACCATTGAAGACCCAACCGCCCTGGAACAGATCAAGGAGTCGCTGCAATGAATACCAAACCCGTGCTGAGCGCCGAAGACGTCAAGAAGATCCTCGCCGCGGCCGAAGCACACGCCGTGCAGAACAAGTGGGCCGTCACCATTTCGGTGGTTGACGACGGCGGCCACCTGCTTGGCTTGCTGCGTCTGGACGATGCCGCCCCCATCTCGGCGCACATCGCGCCCGCCAAGGCGAAGACCGCCGCGCTGGGCCGCCGTGAATCGCGTATCTACGAAGAAATGATCAACAACGGCCGCGTGTCCTTCCTGTCGGCTCCGCTGATCGAAGGCATGCTGGAAGGCGGCGTGCCGGTCACGGTCAACGGCCATGTGGTGGGCGCGGTTGGCGTGTCGGGCGTGAAGTCGACCGAAGACGTGCTGATCGCGCAAGCAGGCATCGCCGCGCTGGGCCTGTGAGTCACGCGCAACTGCCGGAATCGTCGCCTGACGGTTCCGCGCCGAACGCCGGGGCAGGGCGCGCAAGCCCCTTGAACCCCGGCGTGGCCAAACGCGAGGTCTGGGCCTGGGCTATGTATGACTTCGCGAATTCCGGCTACACCACCGTGATTCTCACGGCGGTGTTCAGCACTTATTTCGTTGGTGTGGTCGCCGGGCGCGCCCCGTGGGCCACGCTGGCCTGGACGGCGGCGTTGTCGCTGTCCTACCTGATCATCATGTTGACGATGCCCACGCTGGGCGCCCGCGCGGATGCCCGGGGCAGCAAGCGGCGTCTGCTCTACACCAGCACAATCGGCTGCGTTGCCGCCACCCTGGTGCTGACGCAGGCGGGTCCCGGCGACGTCTGGCTGGCATTGGCGGCCATCGTGGTGTCGAACTACTGCTACTGCGTGGGGGAGTCCGTGGTGGCCGCGTTTCTGCCTGAACTGGCCCGGCCCGAAGCGCTGGGCCGCGTGTCGGGTTGGGGCTGGAGCTTCGGCTATTTCGGCGGCATGCTCACGCTGGGTTTGTCGCTGGTTGTGGTGACGCTGGCGGAGGCTCGCGGCATGACCGCGGAACACTTCGTGCCGTGGGTCGTGGTGGTGACCTGCGCGGTTTTTGCGCTGGCGGCTTTGCCATCCTTCTTCATGCTGCGTGAGCGCACGCGGCCCCGCGCAGATAAACCGGAAGCGCTGCACATGCTCAAGCGCCTGGCCTACGCCTGGCGCGATACTGGTCAGCACTTTCCGGAATTTCGCCGGCTGCTGATGTGTATTGCCTGCTATCAGGCGGGCATCTCGGTTGTGATCGTATTGGCTGCTGTCTATGCGTCTGAGGTCATGGGCTTCACGACCCCGCAGGTCATGCTGCTGGTGTTCACCGTAAACATCGCAGCCGCAGCAGGCGCGTTCTCTTTCGGTTATGTGCAAGACCGCCTGGGCCACAAACCCGCGCTGGCCATCACGTTGTGTGGCTGGATCGCCATGGTGCTGGTCGCGTACGCGGCGACGACCGCGCCTGTGTTCTGGGTGGCCGCCACGTTGGCAGGTCTGTGCATGGGCACCTCGCAAAGCGCTGGCCGCGCGATGACGGGCGCGCTGGCGCCCGCTGGGCGTCTGGCGGAGTTCTTCTCGCTGTGGACCTTCGCCGTGCAACTGGCTGCGGTGATTGGTCCGCTGACCTACGGCATGGTGACTTGGGTCACCCACGGCGACCACCGCCTGGCCATCCTGGTGACCGGCCTGTTCTTCGTGGGCGGCCTCATCCTTTTGTCGCGCGTTGATATGAAACGCGGGCTGGCTCGCCGTCCGGCGGTCTGATCAGACGCAAGCCGCAGGCTGCCGCGCGTGCAATTGGGCTGCTATCCTTATGAACTGTCCTTCAGTCATCGAGCGTCATGCTTGATGACTGATGTTCATTGCTTTGCACTGCTATGCAGGCGCGTTGTTTGCCAGTTTGTGCCGCAAGAGTTTGCGCCCGTCCGGCGGTTTTGCTTTTGCCCGGCGCTGCCAGCTTGTTGCGTTCATATGGGTGTGCGGGCTCCGGCCCGCATTTTGCGTAAGGTGCCCGTAAGAGCGTGGCGATACGGTGGCGGGTAGATAAGAAAAGTGTTCCCGCGCGGCGCCCACAAAGTGGGGCGGTAGCGTGGCGGCCAAAGCAAAACAGCGGCATAAACAACAAAATCACCGATTGGAGACAAGATCATGTCGAATGCTATTGAGTCTGTACTGGTAGAAACCCGTGTCTTCCCGCCGCCCGAGCGCGTGGCCCAGGGCGCGGCGATTCCCAGTATGGAGGCCTACAACGCGCTGTGCGCCCAAGTCGAAAATGATTTCGACGGTTTCTGGGCTGGCCAGGCCCGCGACAATCTGCAATGGACCAAGCCGTTCACGCAAGTGCTGGACGAATCCGACGCGCCGTTCTACCGCTGGTTCGGCGATGGCGAACTGAACGTGTCCGCCAACTGTCTGGATGTGCACCTGACCAACGGCAATGCCGACAAGACCGCCATCATTTTTGAAGGCGACGACGGTACGGTGAACAAGGTCAGCTACCGCGAACTGCTGGCGCGTGTGTGCCGCTTCGCCAATGGTCTGACGGCATTGGGCTACAAGAAGGGCGATCGGGCCATCATCTACATGCCCATGTCGATCGAAGCCGTGGTGGCCATGCAGGCCTGCGCGCGCTTGGGCGTGACGCACTCGGTGGTGTTCGGCGGCTTTTCGGCCAAGAGCCTGCAAGAGCGCATCGTGGACGTGGGCGCATCGCTGGTCATCACCGCTGATGAGCAAGTGCGCGGCGGCAAGACCATTCCGCTCAAGCCCGCCGTTGAAGATGCCATCGCGATGGGCGGCTGCGAAGCCATCGCCAAGGTCATCGTGTACCGCCGCACCGGCGGCAATGTGAAGTGGAACGAAGGCCGCGACCTGTGGATGCACGATGTCGAGGCCGGTCAGCCCGACACCTGCGAACCCGTGCCGGTCAATGCCGAACACCCGCTTTTCATTCTTTACACCTCGGGTTCCACTGGCAAGCCCAAGGGCGTGCAGCACTCGTCCGCCGGCTATCTGCTGTGGGCGCTGCTGACGGTGAAGTGGACGTTTGACGCCCGCCGCGATGACGTCTACTGGTGCACGGCCGACGTGGGCTGGGTGACCGGCCACACCTACATTACCTATGGCCCGCTAGCGGCGGGTCTGACCCAGGTCGTGTTCGAAGGCGTGCCAACTTACCCGAACGCTGGCCGTTTCTGGGACATGATTGCGCGTCACAAGGTCACGACGTTCTACACCGCGCCGACCGCCATCCGTTCGCTGATCAAGGCGGCCGAAGCGGCGCCCGAGGCGCATCCGAAGAACTACGATCTGGACAGCCTGCGCATCATCGGCACGGTGGGTGAACCGATCAATCCGGAAGCATGGATCTGGTATCACAAGAACATCGGCCGCGAACGCTGCCCGATTGTGGACACGTGGTGGCAAACGGAAACCGGCGGCCACATGATCACGCCGTTGCCGGGCGCGACCCCGACCAAGCCGGGTTCTTGCACCTTGCCGCTGCCGGGCATTGCCGCAGCCATCGTGGATGAAACCGGGGGCGACGTCGAAAAGGGCAATGGCGGTTTCCTGGTCATCAAGCGTCCGTGGCCCGCCATGATCCGCAACATCTGGGGCGACCCGGAACGCTTCAAGAAGAGCTATTTCCCGCCAGAGCTGCGCGGCTACTACCTGGCCGGTGATGGCGCGCAGCGTGATGCGGACGGCTACTTCTGGATCATGGGCCGTATCGACGACGTGTTGAACGTGTCGGGGCACCGCCTGGGCACCATGGAGGTCGAATCGGCGTTGGTGGCGCATGAGTTGGTGGCGGAAGCCGCCGTGGTGGGCCGTCCGGACGATACGACGGGCGAGGCCGTGGTGGCGTTTGTCGTGCTCAAGGGCGCGCGCCCTGAAGGTGACGAGGCGCAAGCCATCGCCAAGCAATTGCGCGACTGGGTGGCCAAGGAAATCGGCCCCATCGCCAAACCCAAGGACATCCGCTTTGGCGACAACTTGCCCAAGACGCGTTCGGGCAAGATCATGCGCCGCCTGCTGCGCGTGGTCGCCAAGGGCGAGGAAGTGACGCAGGACGTTTCCACGCTGGAGAATCCCGCGATTCTGGATCAGCTGTCCAAGCCCCTGTAATCGCAACCGGCCGTATGCGGCCGGCGGATTGCAGCGCGACGGGAGCATAATGTCAGACGCCCGCACCGGTTATTACCGGTCCGGGCGTCTTTTCTTTATTGCAGCCCAAAACTATACGGAGCCATGGACGTGAGCAGCAGTTTCGATCGCACAGGACTTGCCCTGATGATCAGCACCATCTTGGTCTGGGCAGGCAGTTGGATAGCGATGAAGCTGATCGTGCCGTACATCGGTCCGTTCGACTTCGTGGCCTTGCGGTATGTGGTGGGCAGCCTGGTGTTGTTCGCCCTGGTCATTGCCACGCGGCGTCCGCTGGCCATGCCGCCCTGGAAGCTGACCCTGTTGATAGGCTTGACGCAAACCGCCGGCTTTCAAGGCTTTGTGCAGACCGCGCTGGTGTCGGGCGGCGTGGGCAAGGTGTCGCTGATGGCCTACACCATGCCGTTCTGGGTGGTGCTGTTTGCGTGGGGCCTGTTGGGTGAACGGCCGACTGCGCGCCATGGGGTGGGCATTGGCCTGGCCGCGATCGGGCTCATTTGTTTTGTGGAACCGTGGAATGGCCTGGGCGATATCCGTCCCGTGCTGCTGGGCCTGGGCAGCGGCCTGTGCTGGGGCGTGGGCACGGTGTTGTCCAAGCGCATGTTCGACCGTCACGCGCCTGATGTCATGACATTCACGGCTTGGCAGATGCTGTTCGGCGGCCTGGTCATGACGCCCGTGGCTTTCCTGGTGCCGCAGATGACTGCGCAATGGGGCTGGCCCCTGTGGACTGGCATGACCTACATCGTGTTCATTGCGACGGCGGCCGGCTGGTTGCTGTGGCTGCAGGTGGTGCGGCGTGTGCCTGCGTCGATTGCCGGTCTGTCCAGCCTGGGCGTGCCCGTAGTGGCCATGCTGCTGGCGTGGCTGATTCTGTCCGAACAACCCTCTTTGGGGGAGTTGGGCGGCATGGTGCTGATTTTGGCTGGCATCTTTGTCGTGAGCCGCGCGGCGCCGGCCGCGCGCGCCACCTGATTCTTCTCTTTTCCAAATCAAGGATTTCCCATGATCGATCTGCGTAGCGACACCGTCACCCGGCCATCCGCCGCCATGTTGCAGGCTATGGTGAGCGCCCCGCTGGGCGATGACGTGATGGGCGACGACCCCACCGTTCTACGTTTGCAAGAGGCCGTGGCCGAACGCGCGGGCAAGGCCGCGGGCCTGTTCTTTCCGTCCGGCACGCAAAGCAACCTGGCGGCGCTGATGGCGCACTGCGACCGGGGCGATGAGTATCTGGTGGGCCAATTGGCGCACACGTATAAGTACGAAGGCGGCGGCGCGGCCGTGCTGGGCAGCATTCAGCCCCAGCCCATCGAACACGCGGAAGATGGCTCGTTGCCGCTGGATAAGCTGGCTGCGGCGGTCAAACCGTCTGGCGATCCGCATTTTGCCCGTACCCGATTGCTGGCCTTGGAAAACACGTTTCACGGCAAGCTGATCCCGGCCAGCTATATCCAGGCCGCGACATCGTGGGCGCGTGAACAAGGCCTGGGCACGCACCTGGATGGCGCTCGTGTGTTCAACGCAGCTGTGGCCAGCGGCAAACCGTTAGTGGATATGTGCCAGCCTTTTGACTCGGTATCGATCTGCTTTTCGAAGGGTTTGGGCGCGCCCGTGGGCTCGGTGCTGGTAGGTAGCGATGAGCTGATTGCCCGCGCGCGCCGCTGGCGCAAGATGCTGGGCGGCGGGCTGCGCCAGTCCGGCGTGCTGGCGGCAGCTTGCCTGTACGCTCTGGATAACAATGTGGAGCGGCTGGCCGACGACCACGAAAACGCTCGGGCGCTAGCCGTTGGGCTGCGCGGCATTGCGGGCGTGCGCGTGTTGAGCCAGGACACCAACATGCTGTTTGTGGAGTTTGAGCCGTCGCGGTGCGAAGCCCTGACCGCTGCGCTGGGCAAGGACGACATCATGATGCGTGCGGTTTACGGCGGCCCAACGCGGCTGGTGACGCACCTGGATGTGTCCGCGAGCGATGTGCAGCGGGTCATCCAGGCTGTGGCGCGCCATTTGGCCTGAACCTGCAGTGATTGATCAGCCGTGCCGGTTGCGGCTATCGGCGGGCGCTTCGTCGCGTTCCGTCATGCCGTAATCGCGCAGCACTTGCGCCACTCTCAGCCGATAGTTTTGAAACACGCCGCCGCGTCCCGCTTCCTGGGCGCGGCGGTGCGATTCCAGCGAGCGCCAGTGCTTGACGGCCGCCTCATCGCGCCAGAATGACAGGGACAGCAGTTTGCCGGGATTGCTCAGGCTCTGAAAGCGTTCGACGGAAATGAAACCGTCGATCGCCTTGAGTTCGTCGATCAGGCCTGCGGCGATGTGCAGGTAAGGGTCGGGGTTGCCGTTTGCGGGCTCGACTTCAAATATCACGGCGATCATGGCTGGTGGTCCTTGGAAAAATCAAACTGCGGCACGCGTGCATTGAGCAACGGCCGATAGCGAAAATGAGATGCCAGCGCGTGAGCGTCAGTGCCCGCATGCAATAGATGCAGCAGGGCGTCGGCGGCATGGCTGCGCGCTAACGTTTGGCCAGGACATGCGTGTCCGTGAGCGCCGAACGTCCAGGCGTTGTCAGGTTCGATCATGGCCGCTGCGGCCAGCACCAGCAATACGGTCTGACCGGCTTCGATGCGCTGTCCCTGGATCTCTATGGCGTTCCCCATGAAGCGCCGCGTGTTGTGCAGCGGCGGGTCATGACGTACGACGTGGTCGATCACGGTGCGGGCAGCGGCGGGCGTTGTGCTGGCGTCCAGGCTGCGGCGGCCCGCCAGAATCAGCGCATTGCCCAATAAGCCGGCGCCTGCCTCGCAGGATTGGAACAGCAGGCCCGCCAGGTTCGCGGCGAGCAGCGCTGCGGGAATGCCATCGCGTGCGCCATCGTCACGCAACTGGCGCAGTGCGGGCGAGGCCTCTGCGGCGAGCAGGTGGGATTCAAGACGGTCTTGCAGGGTGAGTGCAGCGGTATGTCCGGCTGCGATGAGATCCGCGTTTGCGTTGGCGGGAAGAGCCGTCAGATAAGCCTGAATCTGCACGGCGCAGTCGGCGTGCAATTGGTCCGGCAGTCCCAGAAACGCGGCCTGCGCGTGCACGGGCGCAGCATACAGAAATCGATCGGCCTGCACCGCGCTCAATAGCGTGATGGCGGGCCATTGAGGCGTACAGGCTTGCTGACTTTGCGCTTGCAGATAAGCCATCAGCAACGTCTTTATGCGCGTGTGCAGGCGGCTGTCGTTCATGCGCACAAAACGGCTGAACAGTTCACCTGCGGGGCCGGGGCACAGACCACGCGGCACGGGCTCGGTCAAGGGCCGCACGCGGGCGGCGGGATGACGCATGACGGCAGAAATGGCGGTGGGATGGCTGGCTACCCACAGGCCCAGCGTCTTATCCCAATACAGCGGTTGCTCGCGCGCCAGCGCGGCATAGTACGGATAGGGGTCCGGATGCGTGACCGCAAGCAGGGGGTGGGCAGGGTGCATGACTATGGCCGTGGATGTCTGGCCGCCAGTATCCGCCGCCCGCGCAAGCAACGATTCGATGCCGGGCGAACTATGCCTGCACGGCGCCGGAAGCATCCGCCAGCAAGGCAGCATATCCCGGCCGCGAATCGGGCCATTGCAAGGTCAGGCCGCTGGCGCGCAGGCGCGCATTGCTCAGTTTCTTGCTGCCCACGTTGGCGGGGGCGGGCGCCACGCGCGGCGCGGGAGCGCCAACCATGGCTGCCAGCTCGGCATACAGCACGTGCAAGGGCAAGGGCGTATCGTCGCAGCCGATGTACACCGGGGCTATATCGGGCAGCAGAACCAGGTGCACGATTGCCGACGCAGCGTCGTCGATGTGGATGCGATTGGCCCAATGTTCGGGGTGGGTCGGCGCGCCAGCCGCGCCGCTTTTGATCCGTTCGATCAGTTGCAGCCGGCCGGGACCATACAGCCCCGCCAGACGCAGCGCGGTAGATGACAAACCGCGAGCCGCCAGCGCTGCTTCGGCCTCCAGCAGCACCTGGCCGTTGAAACCTTGCGGGGCGGGCGGCGTGTCTTCAGTGACCCACTCACCGTGGTGTTCGCCGTAGACCGCGCTGGACGACACGAACACGACGCGCTTGAGCTGCGTGGTGTCCAGCGAATCCAGCACGTGCTGCAAACCATCAACGAAAACCCCTCGGTAGACGGCAGCGTCACGCGCGCCGGGCGATGGCACGTGAATCAGCCGAGTAATGCCGGCCGGCAGTGCGGGCAAGGTGTCGGGGCGAGTGATGTCGCCTTGCAGCCAATGAATACCGCTGGCATCGTCTGCGGGAGGATGGCGGCGCAACGCATAGACCTCGTCTCCGCGCGCCAGAAAGCGCCGGGCAGCTCGTTGGCCCAGGTCGCCACAGCCGATGAAGAGCACGCGTTCACTCATGATGGTTCCTTCTATCGAAAAAAAAAGCGCCCCAAGGGGCGCCTTGTGGCAGAGGGGAATGAACCCTTGCCTGGATTACATGCCGCTGTAGACCGGCCCTTCGCCGCCTTGCGGCGCCACCCAGACGATGTTCTGGGTTGGGTCCTTGATGTCGCAGGTCTTGCAGTGCACGCAGTTCTGCGCGTTGATCTGCAAGCGGTCGTCGCCGTGATCGTCCTTGATGAACTCGTACACGCCTGCCGGGCAGTAGCGCGTCTCGGGTCCGCCATACTTGGCCAGGTTGACGCTCACCGGTATGGACGGGTCTTTCAACGTCAGGTGGATGGGCTCGTTTTCGTCATGATTGGTGTTCGAGATGAACACCGAACTGAGCTTGTCGAAAGTCAGCTTGCCATCGGGCTTGGGGTAGTCGATGCGGGCGCATTCCGATGCCGGTTGCAGACAGGCGTGGTCGGGCTTGCTGTGACGCAAGGTCCAGGGCATCTTGCCCTTGAGCAGCAATTGCTCGACGCCAGTCATGACCGTGGCGATGGTGCGGCCCTTCTTGAACCACTGCTTGAAATTGCGCGCCTTGTTCAATTCGGTGTGCAGCCAAGACGCTTCGAACGCTTGCGGGTAGGCCGTGAGTTCGTCCTGGCGGCGGTCGGCGACCAGGGCGTCGAACGCGGCTTCGGCGGCGAGCTTGCCGGACTTGATGGCGGCGTGGCTGCCCTTGATGCGGGATGCGTTCAGGAAACCGGCTTCGCAACCGACCAGTGCGCCGCCCGGGAAGGTCAGCTTGGGCAGGGACAGCAAGCCGCCTGCCGTGATAGCGCGCGCGCCGTAGGCAATACGCTTGCCGCCTTCGAACGTGCCGCGAATGGCGGGGTGTGTTTTGTAGCGTTGGAATTCATCGAACGGCGACAACCAGGGGTTGGCGTAGTCCAGGCCGACGATCATGCCCACTGCCACCAGGTTGTTGTCCAGGTGGTACAGGAACGAACCGCCGTAGGTGTCGGAATCCAGCGGCCAGCCGGCCGTGTGGATGACCAGGCCCGGCTTGGATTGCGCTGGGTCGACTTCCCACATTTCCTTGATGCCGATGCCGTAGGCCTGCGGATCGCGGCCGTCATCGAGCTTGTAGCGTTCGATCAGCTGGCGGCCCAATTGGCCGCGCGCGCCTTCGCCGAATACCGTGTAGCGGGCATGCAGTTCCATGCCGGGCTGATAGTGGTCGGTGTGGGTGCCGTCTCGGGCTACGCCCATGTCGCCCGTGGCTACGCCGCGGACGGCGCCGTTTTCGTCATACAACACTTCAACCGCGGCAAAGCCGGGGAATATGTCCACGCCCAGCGCTTCGGCCTGCTCGCCCATCCACTTGACGACGTCGCCCAGGCGGACGATGTAGTTGCCTTCATTGTGGAAACAGGGGGGCAGCAGCCAGTTCGGCGTGGCGCGAGCGCCGGTCTGGGACAGAAACAGGAACTTGTCCTGCGTGACTGCCACGTTCAGCGGCGCGCCTTTTTCTTTCCAGTCGGGGATAAGCTCGGTCAGCGCCAGCGGGTCCATGACAGCGCCGGACAGGATGTGTGCGCCCAGTTCCGCGCCTTTCTCAAGCACGCAGACGCCAATTTCCTGATTCTTTTCAGCGGCCAGCTGCTTTAGACGGATAGCGGTGGCCAGGCCGGCGGGTCCACCACCAACCACAACCACGTCATATTCCATCGACTCGCGTTCAGACATTTGCAAAGCTCCCCATATGTATTCCATGTATGGCTGGAAGTATTATCGGCGATTGTATTGCAGCCGGAGGCCGTGCATGCCTTCGTATTTCTTTTAGCCTTCAGGAGTAATTGGTGAACCCGGACAATCTGTCTGCGCGGATTTTGGCGGTGGGCGACACCCATCAAGTCGAATTGCCTTTGCGTTGGGGCGATTCAGACGCCTTGAACCACCTGAACAACACGCTGTATTTCCGCCTCATGGAAGAGGCCCGCATGCAGATTCTGTATGACGCGGGCTTTGAATTGCCTGCCGATAACGGCGCCATCCAGGCCCATGCCTCGTGCGATTTCCTGCGTCCATTGACCTATCCGGCCACGGTCCGGGTGACGCACACGGTGACCCGGATCGGCCGTTCCAGCGCGGAATTCGAGCTGTTGCTGGAGAAAGTGGGGGATGACGCCGGCCCCTATGCGCGTGGGCGCAACGTGCTAGTCTGGATGGACTACGTGGCCAATACGTCCGCGCCGTGGCCGCCTGAAGTGCTGGCGCAAATGGCAACGCAGTTCAACGCCGCCGCTTGATGGCGCAGGGGCGGTGGACTGACGGGGCGCCCGGGTGCGGGATCGGCGGGCCGGTATCCTCCATAAAGCCCGCCCGCAGTGCCCGTCATGCCGTTAAAATCAAGCGCAAAATCAGAATAGAAATAAAGGGGCGCGCCACCCTCGGCGCCGTGTCCCAGAGACATCGGGAAGGTTTGCGATGCCATCTGGGCCCGACGCCGGCAGCCGCGCTCCAAGGAAAAACAGGACCAGCCACGAATTCCTGATCCCTCTGCGGGACAGGCTGCGCAAGCGGCGGGGCAGGCTCTCTTCAGTTCGACCTTAACTAGGAGTTGGAGCGATGGACAAGGTTTTTGCAAGCGCCCAGGAGGCGCTGGCAGGCATCGTCAAGGACGGTCAGATGATCGCCGTGGGCGGTTTCGGCCTCTGCGGTATTCCCGAAGCCCTGATCGCAGCGCTGCGCGATTCGGGCGTCAAAGATCTCACTTGCATCAGCAACAATGCGGGCGTCGATGGTTTTGGATTGGGCCAACTGCTCAATACGCGCCAGGTCCGCAAGATGATCGCGTCCTACGTGGGCGAGAACAAGGAATTCGAACGCCAGTTCCTGTCGGGCGAGCTCGAACTTGAATTCACCCCCCAAGGCACGCTGGCCGAGAAGCTGCGCGCTGGCGGCGCTGGCATCCCCGCGTTCTTCACGCGCACCGGCGTGGGCACCATCGTGGCTGACGGCAAGGAAATCCGTGAGTTCGACGGACAGCAATACGTGATGGAGCGTTCGCTGGTGCCGGACGTGTCGCTGGTCAAGGCGCATATCGCCGACCGCAGCGGCAATTTGGTGTTCCGCAAGACGGCGCGCAACTTCAATCCGAACGTTGCCATGGCCGGCAAGTTCACCGTGGTCGAAGTCGAAGAGATCGTTGACACCGGCACGCTGGACCCCGATCAGGTCCACCTGCCTGGCATCTATGTGCAGCGGATCGTGTTGAACACGACGCCGGAAAAGCGCATCGAACAACGCACCACTCGCCCGGCCTAAGGAGAAGACGACATGGCATGGTCCCGCGATGAAATGGCGGCACGCGCAGCGCGCGAGCTGCAAGACGGTTTTTATGTAAACCTGGGTATCGGCCTGCCGACCCTGGTGGCCAACCACGTGCCCAAGGGTGTCGAGGTCTGGCTGCAATCCGAGAACGGCCTGTTGGGCATTGGCCCGTTCCCCACCGATGACGAAGTCGACGCTGATCTGATCAACGCCGGCAAGCAGACGGTGACGACGTTGCCTGGCTCGTCGATCTTCTCGTCCGCAGATTCGTTCGCGATGATCCGCGGCGGCAAGATCAACCTGGCCATCCTGGGCGCGATGCAGGTGTCCGAAACGGGCGATCTGGCCAACTGGATGATTCCGGGCAAGATGGTCAAGGGCATGGGCGGCGCGATGGACCTGGTGGCCGGTGTTGGCCGCGTCGTGGTCCTGATGGAACACGTGGCCAAGAAGAAAGACGGCACGGAAGACATCAAATTGCTGCCCGAGTGTAATCTGCCGCTGACCGGCGTGGGCGTGGTCGATCTGATCATCACCGACCTGGGCGTGATGGAAGTCACTGAAAACGGCTTGAAGCTGCTGGAAACGGCGCCTGGCGTGACGGTGGACGAAATCCAGTCCAAGACGCTGGCCAAACTGGATGTGTCGGCGGTCAAATAATCCGCCTGATGCCGCAGTAAACGAAACGCCCCGCAAGGGGCGTTTTTTTATGCTCAAGCGGATTCTTGCAGCAGCATCCCCACATGCGGGATGCCGTCTTCGATGTATTCCTCGGTGACGGGCACAAAGCCGTGACCGGCGTAATAGTTCTTCAGCCGTGCCTGCGCGCCCAGATAGACGGGCTGGCCCGGCCAGATGCGCTCTGCTTGAGCTTTGACGCGGCGCATCAGCTCGTGGCCCATACCGGTGCCGCGGGCCGGGGGCGCCGTGATCACGCGGCCGATGATGGCCTGGCCTTCGTTCAACGCCGGCTCCAGCAAGCGGCAATACGCCATCAGCGCGCCATCTTGCCAAGCCATCAGATGCTCGGTCTGGCCCTGGAGGTCTTTGCCATCCATGTCCAGAAATACACAATTCTGTTCTACAACAAAGACTTCCGAGCGTAGCCGCAAGATGGCGTAGAGCTCGGCGGGGGTCAATTCAGCGTGGGGTTTACAGATCCAGACAGGCATACGGCGGTTCCAGAAAGCGATGGAAATTTAGCGCCGGTAAGCGTACCGCAAAGCGATCCTGGAAATTTCCAGGACTGTTACATAAATTCACGGGTATACCCTTAGTATGAAAATGAATTTTCTTATCTAAAATTTGCGTGTAAACAGATTTACATAATTGTTCGATAGCAACCCCTCAAAAATCGATGAACAAAGCCACTCTTACGATCGCGGATCGGATCGCCCGGGCCCAGCCTGCGCTGAGCCGGACGCAGCACAAGATGGCTGAGTACGTGCTGGCGCATCAATTCCGCGCCGCTACCATGACCATCGATGAGTTCGCGGCCGCTGTGGGGGTGTCGGTCGCTACCGCGAATCGCTTCGCGCGCGCCCTGGACCTGCCCGGCTATCCGCAATTCCGCGCTGAACTTGCACGTGGCTTTGAAGCCGCGCTGGAGCCCGTTGAAAAGCTGCGTACCGAACTGGCGCACTCCGCCAGCGCCGTCCAGATCTTTGCTGCCACGCTGGAAGAAGACGTCCGCAACGCACAGCGCAACCTGCAATCGCTGGATTCCGCCGCCTGTGAGCAGGCGGTGGCAGCGATCCTGGCTGCGGACCGCGTTTTCATCATTGGCTTTGGAGCCAGCGGCTTTCTGGCCGGTCTGCTGCAACGCGGGCTGTGTATGCATCTGCACTCGGTCGAGTCGCTTGCGGGCCCTGGCGGCGTGTCGCACGCCGCGCGCCAGATGTCGCGCATGACCTCCAAAGATCTGGTGATCGCGATCGGCTTTCCCCGTTATCTGGCTGACACTGTGACGCTGGCCCGCGCCGCCCAACAGGCTGGCGTGCCGGTCCTGGTGCTGACCGACAAACCCACGTCTCCGCTTGCGCCCACGGCTTCCGTGGTGTTGTACGCATTTTCCGCGCGTCAGCTGATCCCTAATTCCGAGACCGCTGCGCTGGGGCTGATTGAAGCCTTGTCCGCCGCCGTGGCCTATCGGGCAAAGAATTCCGTTGCGGCCGCAGCTGGGGTAACCCAGTCCGTGATGCCGTGGCTCATCCATGGAGTAGGTAAACGATGATTCAACCCGTGATCGCTATCCACGGTGGCGCTGGCGCGATGTCCCGCGCGGCCATGTCGCCCGAGAAAGAACAGGAATACCTGGCAGCGCTGAATTCCATCCTGACCGCCGGCCAAGCCGTGCTGGCCAATGGCGGCAGCGCGCTGGATGCAGTGACTGAAGCGGTTCGCCTGCTGGAAGATTGCCCCTTGTTCAACGCGGGCCACGGCGCGGTTTTCACCAGCGCCGGCACCCACGAGCTGGACGCCTCCATCATGGACGGCGCCACGCTGCGTTCGGGCGCCATCGCCAACGTGAATTGCGTACGCAATCCGATCTTTGCTGCGCGCAAAGTCATGGAAAACAGCAAGCACGTCTTCTTCGTGGGTGAGGGCGCTGAAGCTTTCGCCCGCCAGGAAGGGCTGGAAATTGTGGACCCGTCCTATTTTTCGACCGAAGCGCGCCGCGAACAACTGCTGCGTGTGCAGCGTGAAACGCCTGACGCTGCCGTGCTGGATCATGATGGCCAAGCCCTGGTTGCACGCGGTCAGCCCGCACCGGCAGACCCACTGGACGCCGACAAGAAGTTCGGCACTGTGGGCGCGGTGGCCGTCGATGCGCAGGGCAATCTGGCCGCTGCCACGTCCACCGGCGGCATCACCAATAAGCAAGTCGGCCGCGTCGGCGATGCGCCGATGATTGGCGCCGGCACCTATGCCAGCAACAAGACCTGCGCGGTCTCCACGACTGGTACCGGCGAGATGTTCATTCGCATGGTTGCGGCTTACGATGTGGCGGCGCAAATGGAATATTGCGGCGCGTCGCTGGAAGCCGCGGCGGATCGCGTTGTGATGGAAAAACTGCCCACCATCGGCGGCAAGGGCGGCCTGATCGCCGTTGACGCCCAGGGCAATGTGGCCTTGCCGTTCAACACGGAAGGCATGTATCGGGGTTACGCCCGCGTAGGCGAAAAGCCGGTTACCGCAATTTATCGTTAAGCGGCAACGGGTTCGTTTTTTCAGTATTTGGGGAATGAGAAAGATGGTTGATCGCGCAAACAGCCTGGCGCTGCCGGAAAACCGCGTGGTCCAGGTCGACGACCTGACGGTGCGCTTCGTAGGTTCGGAGCGCACGGTTGAAGCCGTGCGCAACTTGTCGTTCCATGTGGATCGGGGTGAAACCCTGGCCATCGTGGGCGAATCAGGTTCGGGCAAGTCGGTAACGTCGCTGGCACTCATGCGTCTGGTGGAACATGGCGGCGGCCGCATCGCCCAGGGCAGCATGGCCCTGCGCCGGCGCAATGGCTCCGTGATCGACCTGGTCGGTTCCAGCCAGCGCGTCATGCGCAATGTGCGGGGCGCGGACATGGCCATGATCTTCCAGGAGCCTATGACTTCCTTGAATCCGGTGTTCACGGCCGGCGACCAGATCGCCGAATCGATCCGTCAGCACCAGGGCAAGGATGCTTCGGCCGCACGCGCTGAAGCGCTGCGTATGCTGGAACAAGTGCGCATTCCGGAAGCCAAGTCCGTGCTGGACCGCTATCCGCATCAATTGTCGGGCGGCATGCGCCAACGCGTCATGATCGCCATGGCGCTGGCCTGCAAGCCCGCGCTGCTGATCGCTGACGAGCCGACCACCGCGCTGGACGTCACCATCCAGGCGCAGATTCTGCAACTGATCCGTCAGTTGCAGGAAGAAATGCACATGGGCGTGGTGTTCATCACCCACGACATGGGCGTGGTTGCCGAAGTGGCTGACCGCGTGCTGGTCATGTATCGCGGCGACAAGGTCGAAGAAGGCCCGTCCGAACAAGTGTTCTCGGCGCCGAACCACACCTACACGAAGGCGCTGCTGTCGGCCGTGCCGAAGCTGGGCGCGATGCAAGGCACCGATCTGCCTGCGCGCTTCCCGCTTCTGCAAGTGGACGGTCAGGCCCAGCCGGTTGCCGAACCTGGCATTACCAGCACGCAGGAAGTGCCGGCGGCAAAGCGTGAACCGATTTTGAGCGTGCGCAATCTGGTCACCCGCTTCGATCTGCGCGGCGGCATCTTGAGCCGCGTGCAGCGCCGCGTGCACGCCGTGGAACAGGTCAGCTTTGATCTGTATCCGGGCGAAACGCTGTCGCTGGTGGGCGAGTCGGGTTGCGGCAAGTCCACCACCGGCCGGTCGCTGCTGCGTCTGGTGGATAGCCAGAGCGGCGAGATCGAGTTTGGCGGCCGCGACATCGTGCGCCTGAAAAACACCGAGCTGCAATCCTTGCGACGCGACATCCAGTTCGTGTTCCAGGACCCGTTTGCGTCGCTGGACCCGCGCGTGACCGTCGGCTTCTCCATCATGGAGCCGCTGCTGGTGCATGGCGTGGCCAAGGGCCGCGATGCTGAACGACGTGTGTCCGAACTGTTGGAACGCGTGGGTATGCCGCCGGAAATGGCGCAGCGTTATCCGCATGAGTTCTCGGGCGGCCAGCGCCAGCGCATCTGCATTGCGCGCGCGCTTGCCTTAAATCCGAAGGTCGTGATTGCGGATGAGTCGGTGTCGGCGCTGGACGTGTCGATTCAGGCGCAGATCGTCAACCTGTTGATCGATCTTCAGCGCGACATGGGCATCTCGTTCCTGTTCATCTCGCACGATATGGCCGTTGTTGAACGCGTCAGCCATCGCGTGGCCGTGATGTACCTGGGCCAGATCGTCGAGATCGGCCCGCGCCGCGCGATTTTCGAGAACCCGCAGCACCCGTACACCAAGAAGCTGATGTCGGCCGTGCCGATCGCCGATCCGGCGCGCCGCCACATGAAGCGCACCTTGTTGTCCGACGAAATTCCCAGCCCGATCCGCAAGCTGGGCGACGACCCGGTGGTGCTACCACTGGTGCAAGTAGGCACGGATCATTTTGTAGCCCGCCACCCTGTCGGCGGAGCGTATTGAGAGTCTTTGTTGACTTTGTTTTTCTTCCACCAAACCCCCTAATTCCAATTTGGAACCAGGAGTTGCAATGATGAAAGTTCTGCGCCCCACCAAGCTGATGGCCGCTGCCGCGGTGGCCTTCGGTGTGCTCACTTCGCCGTTGGCGCATGCTGCCAAGGACGTGACGTTTGCCGTCTCCATCGCACTGGAAACGCTTGATCCCTACAACACCAACAGCACGCTGAACCAAGCAGCCGGCAAGGCCTACTACGAAGGCCTGTTCGAGTTCGACAAGGATCTGAAGATCCAGAAGGTTCTGGCTACCGACTACACCGTCAGCGAAGACGGCCTGGTCTACACGTTCAAGCTGCGTCCCGGCGTGAAGTTCCACGACGGCACCGATTTCAACGCTGAAGCGGTCAAGATCAACTTCGATCGTCCGGCCAACCCGGAAAACCGCCTGTCGCGCTACATCCAGTTCAGCGTCATCGACAAGACCGAAGTGGTTGATCCGCAGACCATCAAGATCACGTTGAAGAAGCCGTTCTCGGCCTTCATCAACGCGCTGGCCCACCCGGCCGCCATGATGATCTCGCCCGCAGCCCTGGCCAAGTACGGCAAGGAAATCGGCTTCCACCCCGTGGGTACCGGTCCCTTCGAATTCGTCGAATGGAAGCCGGCTGAATACCTGAAGGTCAAGAAGTTCGACGGCTACTGGAAGAAGGGTTACCCGAAGGTCGACACGCTGACCTTCCGTACCGTGACCGACAACAACACCCGCGCCGCCGTGGTGCAAACGGGCGAGGCGCAGTTCGCCTTCCCGGTGCCGTTCGAACAAGCCGCCGTGCTGTCCAAGAACGACAAGCTGGACGTGGTCGATCACAAGAACTCGATCATGGCCCGCTACCTGTCGATGAACACGCAGCAAAAGCCGTTCGACAACGTCAAGGTGCGTGAAGCCATCAACTACGCCATCAACAAGGAAGCCCTGGCCAAGGTCGCTTTCTCGGGCTACGCCACCGTCGTTGACGGCGTCGTGCCGCAAGGCGTGGATTTCGCACACAAGACGGGCCCGTGGCCCTACGACATCAAGAAGGCCAAGGCGCTGTTGGCTGAAGCCGGTTACCCCAATGGCTTTGAAAGCCAGCTGTGGTCGGCCTATAACGACGGCACTTCGGTGAAGGTCGTTCAGTTCCTGCAACAGCAGCTGTCGCAAGTCGGCATCAAGGTGTCGGTGGAAGTGCTGGAATCGGGTCAACGCGTGCAGCGCGTCCAACAGGTGCAAAAGCCTGAGGACGCCAAGGTCCGCATGTACTACGCCGGCTGGTCGTCTTCGACCGGTGAAGCCGATTGGGGCCTGCGTCCGTTGCTGACCACCGCCGCTTTCCCGCCGGTGCTGAACAACGTGTCGTACTACTCGAACAAGTCGGTGGATGACGGCATTCAGCAAGCGCTGGCCACGACCGACCGCGCCAAGAAGACCGAAATCTACAAGGACATTCAGGAAACCATCTGGAAGGACGCCCCGTGGGCCTTCCTGGTGACCCAGAACAACTTGTACGTGAAGTCGAAGAACCTGTCGGGCGTGTACGTGGAACCGGACACCTCGTTCTGGTTCGGCGACATCGACCTGAAGCAGTAATCCAAGCAGTAACTCTCAGGGCCTCGCGGCCCTTGTAAGGCCACATACGGCGGGGGCACGGTGTCCCCGCCGATGTTGCAGGAATTTCAATGCTGACCTACATCGTCAAACGTCTTTTGGGCATGATTCCCACGCTGCTGCTGGTAGCTGTGGTTGTGTTCCTGTTTGTGCACATGCTTCCGGGCGACCCGGCACGACTGGCCGCAGGCCAGGAAGCCGACCAGCAAACGGTTGAGCTGGTGCGCAAGGAACTGGGACTGGATCTGCCGCTGCCGCAGCAATTCGTGCGCTACTTCAGCCATATGCTGCAAGGCGACCTGGGTACGTCTTTGCGTACCAAGCGCCCCGTCTCGACCGAGATTTCGGACCGCTTCATGCCCACCATGTGGCTGACGCTCGCCAGTATGGCGTGGTCAGTGACCTTTGGCATGATCATCGGGATCGTGTCGGCGGTGTGGCGCAATCGCTGGCCCGACCGTCTTGGCATGACGCTGGCGGTGTCAGGCATCTCTTTCCCTGCCTTTGCGCTGGGGATGATGCTGATGCAGGTGTTCTCCGTGAATCTGGGCTGGCTGCCAACCGTTGGCGCCTCGACCTGGCAACACTACATATTGCCCTCCATCACGCTGGGCGCTGCGGTGGCTGCCGTGATGGCGCGCTTCACCCGCGCATCGTTCGTGGAAGTGATTCAGGAAGACTTTGTGCGGACTGCCCGCGCCAAGGGCCTGACCGAGCGCCGCGTTGTGATCAAACACGCGTTGCGTAACGCGCTGATTCCCGTCGTGACCATGATGGGCTTGCAGTTCGGCTTCTTGCTGGGCGGCTCGATCGTGGTCGAGACCGTGTTCAACTGGCCCGGCCTTGGCCGTCTGCTGGTGGACGCCGTGACCCAGCGCGACTATCCGGTGATCCAGGGCCTGGTGCTGCTGTTCTCGCTGGAATTCATCCTTATCAACCTGATTGTCGACGTGCTCTACGGCGTCATCAATCCCAGCATCCGTTATAAGTGAGGCGGCCATGAGCAATACGACACCCGCCACCACCATTGCCGCCGTTCCCAAGAACGACGTGCGCACACCCGCCACCGAGTTCTGGCGCAAATTCAAGAAGCAGAAGCTGGCTCTGGGCGCCGGCATGTTTGTCCTGCTGCTGGTCGTGGTCGCGGTCTTTGCACCGTGGATCGTGCCGTTCGATGCCGAAAACTTTTTCGACTACGACGCCTTGAACGCCAGCCCGTCCCTGACCCACTGGCTGGGCGTGGACTCGCTGGGCCGCGACATCTTCAGCCGCATCCTCATGGGCGCGCGCATTTCGCTGGCGGCAGGTTTCCTGTCGGTCGCCATGGGCGCAGTCGTCGGCACCTTTATGGGCTTGATGGCTGGCTACTACGAAGGCTGGTGGGAACGCATCACGATGCGCGTCTCCGATGTGCTGCTGGCTTTCCCCGGCATGTTGCTGGCGATCGGCGTGGTGGCCATCCTGGGTTCCAGCATGATCAACGTGATCGTGGCCGTTGCCGTGTTCAGCGTGCCGGCGTTTGCCCGCCTGGTGCGCGGCAACACCCTGTCGATCAAGCAGATGACCTATGTTGAAGCGGTCAAGAGCGTGGGCGCGTCCGACTGGACGATCATCATGCGCCACATCCTGCCCGGCACGATCTCGCCGATCGTGGTGTACGGCACGATGCGTATCGGCACGTCGATCATCACCGCAGCCAGCCTGTCGTTCCTGGGCATGGGCGCATCGCCTCCCACGCCGGAATGGGGCGCCATGCTGAACGAGGCGCGGGCCGACATGGTGATTGCTCCTCACGTGGCGATCTTCCCGGCACTGGCGATCTTCCTGACGGTGCTGGCGTTTAACCTGCTTGGCGACGGCTTGCGCGACGCGCTCGATCCCAAGATCGATCGCAAGTAGTTCCCTTGTGCCTGGTAGCTAACCCCGTCAGGGGTGCGGCGAGGGGGCTGATTCTTCCCGCCGCCGTCCTCTTGGGCGGCGGCGTTTTGCATTAAGGAGCGTGGCGACACGCGGCAATCATGGACAAACAAGCGCTGGATTTTCCCCGCATCGGCGTGCTGCCGCCGGGGCCGCTGGATACGATCTGCGACGTCGGCAACGTGACGGTCGGGCACTGCACGCTGGCTGACGGCGCGCA
Organism: Achromobacter seleniivolatilans; assembly: GCF_030864005.1. NCBI lineage: Bacteria > Pseudomonadati > Pseudomonadota > Betaproteobacteria > Burkholderiales > Alcaligenaceae > Achromobacter > Achromobacter seleniivolatilans. The sequence goes on along the minus strand of NZ_CP132976.1, from coordinate 3,355,967 downwards.
GCAAACCGGCGTGACCGTCGTGCGGCCGCATGGCGGTGATCCCTTTCTGGACAAGGTGCCTGCCGCGGCTACCGTGCTGAACGGTTTTGGCAAAAGCACAGGCCTGATCCAGGTGCAGGAGCTGGGCGTGCTGGAAACGCCGATTGCGCTGACCAACACGTTTGGCGTGGGCACGGTGGCCAACGCTCAGATCCGCCACGCGGTCGCGGCCAACCCCGGCATCGGCCGAGCCATGGCTACCGTGAATCCGCTGGTGTTTGAATGCAATGACGGCTATTTGAACGACATTCAGGCGCTGGCCGTGCAGGAATCGCACTATGCGGACGCGCTGGCCGGGGCCGGCAAGACATTCCCGCAAGGCGCCGTGGGTGCGGGGCGCGGCATGTCGTGTTTTTCGTTCAAGGGCGGTATCGGGTCGGCGTCCCGCGTGGCGTCCATCCAGCCCGGCTTGCGCTACACCGTCGGCGCGCTGGTGTTGTCCAACTTTGGCCGCTTGCCCAATCTGACTGTGGCAGGCCGTCCGTTTGGCCGCCGGCTGGCAGATCAGTTGGACCAGGGGTTGGCGGGTCAGGGCGAAAACGCCGTGATCGTGCCCGAGAAAGGCTCCATTATTTTGCTGCTGGCCACCGATGCTCCGCTGGACTCGCGCCAGTTGCGCCGCTTGTCGCTGCGCGCGGGAGCGGGCCTGGCGCGCACTGGGTCGGTATTCGGCCATGGCAGCGGCGATATCGCGCTGGCATTTTCCACCGCCTATACGGTGCCGCAATTGGCCGAACAACCGATGCCCGCCGTGGCTATGCTGCATGAAACCCGTATTGATCCCCTGTTTGAAGCGGCTGCGGAAGCCTGCGAACAGGCCATTATTTCCGCGCTCTGGCATGCCGATGGCGTGACGGGGCGCGACGGTCACCATCGCGCCGCTATCCGCGACGCCGCGCCGCAATGGCGGCAATGGCTGTCCGATACTGCATTCTGAATTCATCCAAGGCTGATCCCATGAAGATCCTGATTTCCACCGATATCGAAGGCGTCGCCGGCGTCTTCCACCCCGAACAAGTTCGCGCCGGTAACGGCGAATACGAGCGCGCCCGCGCCTGGATGACCGCCGAGGCCAACGCGGCCGTGCTGGGCGCCATCGCTGGCGGCGCTGAAGAAATTCTCGTCAACGATTCGCATGGCGGGTTTCGCAACCTGCTGCCCGACGGTCTGGACGAGCGCGCTCGCCTGGTGCTGGGCAAGCCGCGCTACCTGGGCATGATGGGTGGCCTGGAAGAGGGCTGCGACGCGGTTTTCATGATCGGCTACCACTCGCGTTCGCAAGGCCGCGGCATCCTGGCGCACACGATCAACAGTTTTGCGTTTGCCCGCATCTTTATCAACGGCATGGAACTTGGCGAAGCGGGCCTGTATGGCGCGCTGGCAGGTGAAATGGGCGTGCCGGTTATTTTGGGCACCGGCGACGACGTGTTCATCGCCGAAACGCGTGACACCTTCCCGGGCGCCGAATGGGTGCAGACCAAGGTGGCCCACGGCCAGGGCAGCGGCATCACCTTATCGCCCGCCGCTTCACGCCGCGCCATCACGGCGGCAGCCGAAACCGCCGTACGCAATATCAAAAAAGCCATTCCTTTCCGCATTCCCGCCCCTATAGAATGCCGGTTGCAGACGCAGAGTGCGGCCTTGGCCGATCTGTTCTGCATGTGGCCCACGCTGGAACGCGTGGACGGCGTCACCTTGCGATTCACCACGGATAGCATGCAGTCGGCCGTCCGTACGTTGAACAGCCTGGCCGCTATGTCTTTCATGTTGCGCTAAGGATTCCATCCCCCATGTCTAGCACCGATACCCGTATCGCCCAATTGCGGCAGGCCATGAGCCGCCGCGGTCTGTCCGCCTACATCGTTCCTTCTTCGGACCCGCATCTGTCCGAATACCTGCCGGCGCGCTGGCAGGGGCGGCGCTGGCTGTCGGGTTTTACGGGATCGGTGGGCACGCTGGTCGTCACGGCCGATTTCGCCGGGCTTTGGGTCGATAGCCGCTACTGGGTGCAGGCCGAAGCCCAACTGGCTGGCACGGGCGTGCAGCTGATGAAGATCGCCTTGGCGTCCACGCCGGGCCATGTGGACTGGCTGGCTGCCAACACCCGTGCAGGCGACGTCATCGGCGTTGACGGCCAGGTGCTGGGCCTGGGCGCATTCCGCGCCTTGTCGGCGGCTGCCGCAACGTCTGGCGCCACGCTGGAAATCCGCGAAGACTTGCTGGATGAAGTCTGGGAAGACCGCGCCGGGCTGCCCGACGCCAAAATCTATGAACATGTGGCGCCCGAGGCCTGCGTGTCTCGCGCCGACAAGCTGGCCCAAGTGCGGCAAGCCATGCGTGCGCAAGGCGCTGACGTGCATTTCATCTGCACGGTGGACGACATCGCCTGGCTGCTGAATCTGCGCGGCGCGGATGTGGACTACAACCCGGTGTTTGTTGGGCATGCGCTGATCGGCCTGGACCACGCCACGCTGTTCGTGGCGGACGGCAAGGTTGATGACGCGTTGCGCGCCACTTTGGCGGCCGATGGCGTTGAAGTCGCGGCTTACACCCAAGCCGCCGATGCGCTGGCATCGCTGGAATTGGATCAGAAGCTGTTGATCGACCCCGCTCGCGTAACCTGCGGTGTGTTCCACGGCATGAATCCGGAAGTGCCGCGCATCGAAGCCATCAACCCGTCCACCTTGCTGAAATCGCGCAAGACCGACGCTGAACTGGCCCATGTGCGGCTGGCTATGGCGCAGGACGGCGCGGCGCTCTGTGAGTTCTTTTCCTGGTTTGAAGGCGCGCTGGGTAAGGACACGATCACCGAGCTGACCATAGACGAACAGATCACCGCCGCCCGCGCGCGCCGGCCTGCCTACGTCTGCCCCAGCTTTGCCACCATTGCCGGCTTCAACGCCAACGGCGCGATGCCGCATTACCGCGCCACGCCCGAATCGCACGCCACCATCGAAGGCGACGGCCTGTTGCTGATCGACTCGGGCGGCCAATACTTGGGCGGCACGACGGATATCACCCGTGTGGTCGCGGTGGGCACGCCCAGCGCCGATCAGAAAGTGGACTTCACGCTGGTGCTCAAGGGCATGATCGCGCTGTCGCGCGCATCGTTCCCGCGCGGCACGCCCTCACCGATGCTGGACGCGATTGCGCGGGCGCCCATCTGGGAAGGCGGCGCCGAATACGGCCATGGCACGGGCCATGGCGTCGGGTATTTCCTGAACGTGCATGAAGGCCCGCAAGTGATCTCGTACCGGGCCATGCCGGGTCCGCACACGGCCATGGAGCCGGGCATGATCACATCCAACGAACCTGGCATCTATCGTCCGGGCCGTTGGGGCGTGCGCATCGAGAACCTGGTGGCCAACCGCAGCTGGCTGACGTCCGAATTGGGCGAATTCCTGTGCTTTGAAACGCTGACCCTGTGCCCGATCGATACCCGCTGCATCGAGGCGTCGCTGATGCGCGCTGACGAAATTGCGTGGCTGAACGACTATCACCAAACGGTGCTGGAACGCCTGTCGCCGCTCGTTGAAGGTGAAGCGCTGGCCTGGCTGCAACGCCGCACGACGGCGATCTGAACGCTTAGTTTGGGGTGCGCGGGGGCTTGATAAGCAAGCCCCCAGCACGTCGCTGGATACGTGCGGCGCGCAATATTCCGTACAAAATCGCTCGCGCTTGACCCAATTTTCGCCTATTCATCCACCCGGTTGCGGTACAACGCCCACCGTCCAATCGCGCAGCCCAACGCCAGCAGCGCGCCATAAATCAGCAGGGTGACGGCCGCTGCCATGTTCGATTCGACGGCGCGGCCCAATTGGCTCCACGTCATTGATCGAATGGCCAGTACGCCCAAACCGATTCCCAGCGCCTGCGCGACCCAGAACGTGATCGTGCCGTGCGCCACCGCGCGGCCGCTTCCTGCTGTGCCAATCTGACGTGGCAGTATTTTCAGGCAGACCAGGGCGCTCAAGGCCAGCACTACAGCGGGCAGAACCAGATATCCCAGCACGTATTGCAGCCAGCCTGCACTTAACGTTTGCAGTTGCAGGTAACCGCCCAGCGCGATGGAAACGTTCAGTTGCCAGGCCAGTACGGTCAGTCCTGCGATCCACGCCGCGTGGCGCTGTACGTAGACAGGTCGGACAGCAGGTCCGGAGGGCTGTACCGTCCAGGCGGCAATGCGCACAACCACCCACGCGCCAAGAATATCAACCACGATATTCAACGCCTTGAGGAGCAGGCTCAGGGCCAGCATGTGGTGTATACCGCTGGCGCCTAGCCATGCGCTCACGCTCATCCGGTGGCTAAGGACGTAATCCATCATCTTGTTCTGCAAGATGGCAGAACCGGCCGAGGCAGCCAGAGTGAAAAGCAGCAACAGCGCGATGAAGGTGCCGTACAGCTTGCGCGGTTCGTCCACGGCGGCGGTGTTGTGGCGCGCCAGCCAGCGGTGCATGGCGATCCAAACCGTCAACCCGGCAATGAGCGATGACGAGATCATGTTGACGACCATCGGCATCAGGAATTGGGGTAACAAATATCGGTCGCGCAGTTGCTCAAGCCACGGCGTTGCGGTCAACGCATAACCTTGAATCAGCACCCCATAGGCCAGATGCAAGAACGCTGCGGTCAAGGCCAGACGCCAGGCAAGCGAGGAGGGGGAGCGCGCGGAATCGTTCATCGGCTGGGAGCGGCAATCAGGAAATGTTGAGAAAAAACAGCAGGTAAAAATAGGGAACGAACATATCACGGGGTAACCGATGACACGGCTACGGGCAAACTGTCCGCACATTTCTAGTGCTGCCAAATGTTACGCGTCATCGCTAGGGGAAAACCCAAATAACCTTCGCCTCCCGGCTATAATCCAAATTTCCCGCACGCGCCCGCTCGTCCCGGGTGCTCATAACGATGACCAAATACGTATTTGTCACCGGCGGTGTGGTGTCTTCCCTGGGCAAGGGCATCGCCGCTGCGTCGCTCGCCGCCATTCTTGAGTCGCGTGGTTTGCAGGTAACCATGCTGAAGCTCGACCCCTACATCAACGTTGATCCGGGCACGATGAGCCCGTTCCAGCATGGTGAAGTGTTCGTCACGGAAGACGGCGCCGAAACCGATCTGGATCTTGGCCACTACGAGCGGTTTATTTCCGCTCGCATGCACAAGGTGAACAACTTCACCACCGGCCAGATCTACGAATCCGTGCTGCGCAAAGAGCGCCGTGGCGATTACCTGGGCAAGACTGTCCAGGTGATCCCGCACATCACGAACGAAATCCAGGACTTCATCGCCCGTGGCGCCGAAGCCGGCTGGAATGGCAACACCGATGTCGCCATCGTTGAAATTGGCGGCACCGTGGGTGACATCGAGTCCCTGCCGTTCCTGGAAGCTGCACGTCAGATGAGCCTGCGCATGGGCCGCAACAACGCGGCCTTCGTGCACCTGACGCTGGTGCCCTTCATCGCCTCGGCTGGCGAACTGAAGACCAAGCCCACGCAGCATTCCGTGCAGAAGCTGCGCGAAATCGGCATCTACCCGAACGCGCTGCTGTGCCGTGCCGACCGTCCCATTCCGGACGACGAGCGCGCCAAGATCTCGATGTTCTCCAACGTGCCTCTGGACGCGGTCATTTCCGTCTGGGACGCTGATTCGATCTACAAGATTCCCGCCATGCTGCACAAGCAAGGCGTGGACAACATCGTCTGCGAAGCGCTGGGCCTGACCCCGCCGCCGGCCGATCTGTCCATGTGGGACAACCTGGTCGAAGCCCTGGAACATCCCCAGCATCACCTGACGATCGGCATGGTCGGCAAGTACGTCGATCTGACCGAATCGTACAAGTCGCTGACCGAAGCGCTGGTTCACGCCGGCATCCACACGCGCTCGAAGATCAACATCGAGTACATCGACTCGGAAGACATCGAAACGCGTGGCACCGATCAGTTGAAGCACCTGGACGCCATTCTGGTGCCTGGCGGCTTTGGCAAGCGTGGCACCGAAGGCAAGATTGCCGCCATCCGCTACGCCCGTGAAAACGGCGTGCCGTATCTGGGCATCTGCCTGGGTATGCAACTGGCTGTCATCGAGTTCGCGCGCCACGTCGCGGGTCTGGGCGGCGCCAACAGCACGGAATTCGATCCGTCGGCACCGCACCCCGTGGTGGCATTGATCACCGAGTGGATGGACCGCGAAGGCAAGGTCGAAAAGCGCGACAACTCGTCCGACCTGGGCGGCACCATGCGCAAGGGCGCGCAACGTGTGCCAATCAAGGCCGGCACCCGTGCGCAGACCATCTATGGCGACGAAGTGAACGAGCGTCACCGTCACCGCTACGAGGTCAACAACGTCTACGTGCCGCGCCTGGAAGAGGCTGGCATGGTGATCAGCGCCCGCACGCCTAGCGAGAACCTGCCGGAAATGATGGAATTGCCTGACCACCCGTGGTTTGTGGGCGTCCAGTTCCACCCGGAGTTCACTTCCACGCCGCGTGATGGCCACCCGTTGTTCTCCAGCTATATCCGCGCCGCCATCGAGCAGAAGTCTCGCCGCGGTCAGGACGCGTAATGCGCTTCTGCGGTCTCGAGCTCCGTCATCGGATCCTCGGGGCCGCAGGCCGTTGCCTTAGCGCCGCCCTATACGGCGGCGCTTCTTTCGGATACAACCAATTAGCATCGGATATGCGTCGCCAGGCCGCTTTGCGCGACACTGGCGGCGTTGACGTATCTGGATCTATGTATCTGGCATTCGATACCAACCAACGCAACTGCTCTGAAGGAACCCCATGAGTGCTTATCTCATCGCCGACGTCACAGTGACCAAGCCTGCGCAATACGAGGATTACAAGCGTCTGTCCACGCTAGCCATGCGTGCGTACGATGCCAAGATCCTGGTGCGCGGCGGCGAATCCAAGCACCTTGAGGGCCGTAAGCCTGGCCGCACCGTCATCATGGAATTTCCATCCATGACGGCGGCCCAGGCGTTCTACGACTCCTGGCAGTACCGCCGTGCCCGCAACGCCCGTGAAGGCGCGGCCGTCATGAATATGTTTATCGTTCAGGGAATGTAAAGTCATGAGTGCAATTGTCGATATCATCGGCCGCGAGATCCTCGATTCGCGCGGCAACCCGACCGTGGAATGCGATGTGCTGCTGGAATCCGGCGCCATGGGCCGCGCGTCCGTGCCGTCCGGCGCCTCCACTGGCGCCCGCGAAGCCATCGAGCTGCGCGACGGCGACAAGAACCGTTATTTGGGCAAGGGCGTGTTGCGCGCCGTTGAAAACCTGAATACGGAAATTTCCGAAGCGCTGATGGGCCTGGACGCCCAGGAACAGACCTTCGTCGATCGCACCTTGATCGAACTGGACGGCACTGAATCCAAGGAACGCCTGGGCGCCAACGCGATCCTGGCAGCCAGCATGGCCGTGGCGCGCGCTGCGGCAGACGAATCGGGCCTGTCCCTGTACCGTTATTTCGGTGGCAGCGGCCCCATGAGCATGCCCGTGCCGATGATGAACGTCATCAACGGCGGCGCACACGCCAACAACACGTTGGACCTGCAAGAACTGATGATTCTGCCGGTTGGCGCTGGCAGCTTCCGCGAGGCCATGCGTTGGGGCGCTGAAGTCTTCCACATGCTGAAAAAGCTGATCCACGGCCAAGGCATGTCCACGGCCGTTGGCGACGAGGGCGGTTTTGCGCCCAACGTGCCCAGCCATGAAGCCGCTATTCAGCTGATCCTGAAGGCCATCACCGAAGCCGGCTACGAGCCGGGCACGCAAATCGCCCTGGGTCTGGATTGCGCCAGCTCGGAGTTCTACCGCGACGGCAAGTACACGCTGGCTGGCGAAGGCGGCATCTCGCTGTCTTCGCAAGAGTTCACCAACCTGCTGGCGACCTGGTGCGACAAGTACCCGATCATCTCCATCGAAGACGGCATGGCCGAAAACGACTGGGATGGCTGGAAGCTGCTGACCGACCAATTGGGCAAGAAGGTTCAACTGGTGGGCGACGACCTGTTCGTTACCAACACCAAGATCCTGCGTGAAGGCATCCAAAAGGGCGTCGCCAACTCGATCCTGATCAAGATCAATCAGATCGGCACGTTGACCGAAACTTTCGCCGCTATTGAAATGGCCAAGCGCGCCGGCTACACCGCCGTCGTGTCGCACCGTTCGGGCGAAACCGAAGACTCGACCATTGCCGATATCGCCGTGGCAACCAACGCGATGCAGATCAAGACGGGTTCGCTGTCCCGTTCGGATCGCATGGCCAAGTACAACCAGCTCCTGCGTATTGAAGAAGAGTTGGCTGAAGTGGCGTCGTATCCTGGCCTGGAAGCCTTCTACAACCTGCGTTGATGAGATGCGCGGCTGTAGCGTGTTACGCCGCAGCCGCCTCCAAGCCACGACTGCTTTGAGGGTTCCCGCGTATGCGCCTGTTGTTCCTGGTGCTGTTCGTGCTGGTAGGCTTGATCCAATACCCGCTGTGGCTGGGTAAGGGCGGCTGGTTCAAGGTCTGGGATTTGCAACGCCAAGTGGCCGAGCAGCGCGAGACCAACGAAGGCCTGCGCGCGCGCAATGCTGCTCTGGAAGCGGAAGTGCGAGACCTTGAAGGCGGTTCTGGCGCCATTGAGGAACGCGCGCGCGGCGAGCTGGGCATGATGCGTGACGGTGAAGTGTTTGTGCATATCTTGCCGCAAAATACCCAACCGCCCGCCAATGCCGCAACGCTTGCTACCGATGCCGCCGCAACCCGGCCGGCAACGCCAGCACGTGCAAGCGCCCCGGCCGCCAAGCCCCCGGCCACCCGGGCGGCCGCACCCGCAGCGCCCAAGCCCGCTACCCCTGCGAGCGGCTCAACGACCCGGCACTAAGCCGGGTTGCTGATCGGCGGGCGCATTGCGCCCCGCTGTCTTCTTGCAGCATTACCCACACCGAACCTTCCGGCATTCACCATAAACGATGCCAGCCGGCTGTGGCGTCTTGCGCGCCCAATCGGCGGGGTGGCTATGCATCTCTGTTTCCAGCTCTATCTGAATGGGTAGCAAACCCGAGGCCATCGCTCGGCCCCCGTAGCTGGCATCGTGCCGGCCCAGCAGCGCCAGCAAGGCCCGCAGCGGCGGCAGCAAAGGTTTGTGCATATAGGTCAACCGAAGTTTCAGCGTGTTGGCGTCAAAGATGCGGCGGCCGTCAGGATCTGCAGGCCGCCGCGCGTGTTGCAGATCTTGGTAATCGTTGTCGATCACGCGCAAGCCAGGCGCTACGGCCACGCTTAATCCGGGACGGGTATGTTCGCGAAAGGCGCGTTCATCGGGCTGCAGTACTTCAATCCGCCACGGATGCAGGCCGGTCAAATCGGCCAATGCCTCTTGCGAGTTGTTCAGGCGCTGGCGGGCTCCATTGATGCCCTGCGCACCAGCATGCAGCGGTAGCAACCCCTGCAAAAATGCCTCGCGTATACGGATGGGATTGCCGTACGCGGTGGCGCCGGCCCGGCCGGCCTCCATCAGCGCCAGATGCGCCAACTGGCGCACCGCCTGCCAGCGGGCGGCCTCTGTTGCCAGCAGGCCCAGCAATAGCAGCATGGCGGCCGCGACGGAGAACTCGATGGCAGCGGCGCCCCGCTGCCGGGAATAGGCAAAGAAAAAGGCGGTCATGGCTGCGCAGTGTGGCGCGGGCATGACCGCCTGTCGATACGGACAATCCGAAGTGATGAAAGCGTCCCTTCTTGTTGGGGGACGCAAGGGGATCAGTGTACGGTCGGGGGCGCGTCGTCAGGCGGCGGCTGATTCGGCGTGAACAGCGCAGCGCAGTCAACGGAATCAAACGTGTAGGGCTTGCCGCAGAAATCGCAGGCAACATCTACCTGGCCGCGTTCGGCCAGAATGCTGTCGACCTCTGTCTCGCCCAGCGAACGCAGCATGCTGGCAACGCGGTCGCGGGTGCAAGGGCAATGCCAGCGCACCGACACAGGATCGAAGCCCATCAGGGTGTCTTCCCAGAACAGGCGGTGGATGAGGGTGTCGACATCGGTGTCCAGCAGCTCGTCGCGTTTGAGCGTGCTGGCCAGCGCATTCGTGCGGTCCCAGGTTTCGGTGGCGGCCTGTTCCGTGAGCAACGGCGCGTCCGAGCCGCCGTGGAACGGCAGGCGCTGGATCAGCATGCCCACGGCACGATCCGCGTCGGCGGCGAGCCACAGGCGGGTATCCAGCTGTTCAGAGGCCTTCATGTAGTGCTGCAAGGCCTCGGCCACCGTGTCGCCTTCCAGCGGGACAATGCCCTGGTACGCCTGCTGGCCGGGCAGTTTGCGCTGCGGATCCAGTACGACGATAAAACGGCCATTGCCGCCCGGGTTCAGCAGGCTTTGCATATTGCCGTCGGTGGGCACTTCGTGGCCTTCGCGCACCTTGACGGTGGCGCGCAGGCTCAGGTCTGAGCGGCATTCCACCACCAGCAGGGCGATAGGGCCGTCGCCCTGAATCTGGAGCACCAGCGAGCCTTCAAACTTGATGTTGGCGGCAAGCAGGGTGGACGCCGCTACGAGCTCACCCAGCAAATGGGTGATGGCGGGCGGATAGTCGTGATTGGCCTGGACGGCCTTCCAGGTCGTCTCCAGGCGCACGGCCTGGATGCGGACACTGCGGTCTTCGGTGAGGTATTTTTTTAGCTGATCGGTCATAGCGGAATGTTAGCCGATCAGAAGCCCGATTCCCCCTGCTGGCAGCAGGGGTTGGGCGCTTCCCGGGGGTGTTCAGGCAAGCCGTTTCAGCGCCGTCTTGTAGTGTTGGCCCCGCGCCACGTAATGGGCGGTGTTCTTGTGCAGATTGGCGATTTCCTCGTCCGAGAGTTCGCGGACGATCTTGCCTATGCCGATAACCAGGGAATTGTCGGGAATGATGCGGTCTTCGGGAATGATCGCGCCCGCGCCAATCAGGCAGTTGCGGCCAATAACGGCATTGTTCAGGACGATGGCCTGCATGCCCACCAGAGCGCCTTCATGGATGGTACAGCCGTGCAACATGGCCTGATGGCCGATCGTTACGTTGGGGCCGATGGTCATGGGACAGCCCGAGTCCACATGCAGCACGCTGGATTCCTGAATATTGGTGCCGTGGCGGATCAGGATGGCGTCGTTGTCACCCCGGATCGACACATGGGACCAGATGCTGACGCCGGATTCGAGCGTGACGTTGCCGATGATGTCGGCACTGTCCGCGACATAGGCCGCGGGGTCGATACGCGGAATCAGGTCGTCCAGCTGATAAATGGGCATTGCCTAGGTCTCCGATTGCTTCTCATGGCCGCTAGGGGCCGGTTCAACGTCCGCGGGCGTTGCGGGGGCAGTGGCGGCTAACGGCGCGGCTGGTGCCGGCGTCGTCAACGGCTGCCCGGCTGGCTGTGCAACGGAAGGGGCCGGGGCCGCTACGGGAGCTGCAACCACAGGTGTTGCCATCGCAGGTGCTGCCGCCAGGGGTTCTGCGGCCGAATGGGGCGCAGCCGAAGGCGTAGCAAGCACCGGCGCGGGCATCCGCGCGCGTTCCTCTTCGCGCAGGCGCAGGATACGGCGCTGGATTTTACCGGTCGTCGTCATGGGTAACTCGTCGACGAACTCGATCTCCTTGGGGTACTCATAGGGCGCCAGCCGCTCGCGCACATGTTCCTGGAGATTCTCGATTACGTCTGCGCGATCGCGATGGACGAATTCCGGAGTCAGGACGACATACGCCTTGACCAGCGCGCCGCGCTCGGCGTCCGGCTTCGGTACGACCGCCGCATTGGCCACGGCAGGGTGCCCGATCAGGCAGCTTTCAATCTCTCCGGGGCCGATGCGGTATCCGGCGGACTTGAACACATCGTCGGCGCGGCCCGCGTACCAGAGGTAGCCGTCCGCATCCAATGTGGCCAGGTCGCCGCTCAGGCACCAGTCGCCCTTGAACTTGGCTTGGGTGGCGGCTTCGTTGCGCCAATAGCCCAGGAACATGACCGGATCGGGAAAACCATGGATGTCCAGCCGGTTGACGGCGATCTCGCCGGTTTCTCCGGCGGCGACGGGTTTGCCGGCATCGTCCAGCACGGCAACCTGGTGGCCGGGATAGGGCCGGCCCATGCTGCCGGCTTTTGCGGGCCAGCGCTTTTGGCTGTTGCCCACCACATAGTTCATTTCGGTCTGGCCGAACATCTCGTTAGGGGTCACGCCCAGCGCCGATTGGCACCATTCGAAGACGGTGTCGCCCACGCTTTCGCCGGCGCTCATGATTGACCGCAGCGCCAGCTGATAACGATTACGGGGCTCCGGCACCGCCTTCATCATCATCTTCAACGCGGTGGGAAACAAGAATGTGTTTGTGACCTGGTAACGCTCAAGCAGCTCGAATGCGCGTTCGACGGAAAAGCGCCCACGCGTGCCGACGATGGGGTGCCCGAAGTACAGGGTGGGCAGCAGCGCATCCATCATGCCGCCCGTCCAGGCCCAGTCGGCCGGTGACCAGAATACGTCGGCAGGCTTGGGGAACCAGTCTTGCGAGGCAACAAAGCCCGGCAGGTTGCCGATCAGCACGCTGTGCGGCAGCAACGCGCCCTTGGGCGCGCCGGTGGTGCCAGACGTATAGAGCAGGATGGCGGGGTCCGACGAACGGGTCGGGATGGCCTTGAATTCGCTGGGCTGACGAGCCAACAGGCTGCGCCAGGGCAGCACGCGCTCGTCTGCGAATCCAATGCCGATGATCTGTTGCAGGTTGGGGCATTTGTCGCTGACCGCCAGCAAGTTGGCGCTGGACGCGTGGTCCACAATCGCCACCCGCGTTTCCGAGTCGCGCAGGCGGCTTTCCAGTGCCTCTGGCCCGAACAAGGCAGACAACGGCAGCACAACCGCACCGACGGTGTAGATGGCCATATGGGCGACGACGGTTTCCGGGCGTTGCCCTAAAACCACACCGACCCGATCGCCGCGGCCCACACCCATTTTCACCAGGCCGTTGGCCAGTTGATTGACGGCTTCCGCCAGTCGGGCGTAGGTCCAGACCTCGCGGTTGCCGGACTCATCTTCGTAGTAGATGGCAATGCGCCGCGCATCCGGACTACTGGATGCCCAGCGGTGGCAGCACGCTTCCGCGATGTTGAACTGGGTGGGAACCAGCCAGCGGAATGATTGGTAGAGCGCCTGATATTGGTCGTTCATGGCCCTATGTTGTAAGCATGTTGCAGCAGCGTGAACGGGGCAGTACGCCCGTTGCCTCAGATGCAAGCATGACCTAGAGGGCCGTGAACTGCAATATCCCCGTTGCGTAACGGGGACGCATACGGGTTATCACGGGTGTTTGCTTTGGCGGCGCAATGCGGAGGGCAGGGCGGGCAAAGACAGTGAACGGGGCGGGCGGGGGCTGGGTTCCGGCTGGCGTTCGGCTTGAATGGCGGCCCAGTCCAGCAATTGAAGGTCGCCGTCGTGAGTTTCGGCCAGGGCGGAAAGACTCTCAACCCAATCGCCGTCGTTGCAGTACAGAATGCCGTTCACGTCGCGCATTTCGGCTTTGTGGATGTGGCCGCAGACAACGCCATCCAGACCACGGCGCCGGGCCTCGCCCGCTAAGGCTTCTTCAAAGTCCGTAATGAAGGACACCGCATTCTTGACCTTGTGCTTCAAATATTGCGACAGCGACCAGTAATGCAGGCCCAGCCGGTGGCGCAGCCGGTTGAAATGGTGGTTGGTCCACAACGCCAGCTGATACAGCCCGTCTCCCAGGTGCGCCAGCCAGCGGCTGTGCTGGATCACACCGTCAAACTGGTCGCCATGCAGCACGAGCAACCGCAGACCCTTGGCGGTGACGTGCACATCTTCGTCCAGGATTTCGATATCGCCGAAGGCGTAGCCTGCAAATTCACGTGCAAACTCGTCGTGATTGCCGGGGATGAACACGACTCGCGTGCCGTTGCGCGCCTTGCGCAAGATGCGCTGGATGACGTCGTTATGCGCCCGCGGCCAGTGCCAATGCTTGCGCAATTGCCAGCCGTCCACAATGTCGCCCACCAGGTAAAGGGTGTCCGAATCGTTGTGATCCAGGAAATCGAGCAGGAATTCCGCTTTGCACCCGGCTGTGCCCAGGTGTATGTCGGAAATCCAGAGTGCACGCCAGTGCGCGGGGCGGATCTCGTTCACGGTCGCTTCCATGTGGGCTGTCGTCATGCCTCAGAATGAAATCATTCGGCCATGACGGGCGTGTGAAGAAACCGTGACGCTGTTGTGACGGCGGCGTGGCGTGATGTCACGCCGCCCCTGCAGTGCGTCTGGATTTACTGCGGATCAGCCTTTTTACGGCGGAAGATCTTCCAGATTCCGCCGCCCAGCGCGGCTGCGGCCAGGAATCCCACCTTTGCAAACTTGGCCAGGAAGGCGGCAATGACAGCCAACAGGCCCAGTTTCTTGGCTGCTACGCCAGCGACCAGGGCGGCCAGACCGTATTCGGCGACCTTGTCCGTCGATGAATCAAAATCTGAGTAACGTTTGCCTTCTACGTAGTTCAGGTTGTCCAGCAGCGTCAGCACGTTGGTCTTGTCCTTGGGCACAAGGCTTTGCTCGGTGATCAGGTCCAACGTGATGTAGCCGTCGCGGCCCAGCGCATAGGTGTTGTAGTTGACGGTGGGGTTTTCGTCAGCGCCGGCGCCTTTGTGTTTGGCCGCTACCGACCAGACCAGACGCTGCGTATTGCTGTCGTACTTGGGCGTTTCCACCCAGCCATCTATGACCAACTCAGCGAACCCGCGCTTTTTGCGCTCTTCGTTGGAGTGTTCGGTGCCTTCTTTCAGACTGTCCAGAAGTTCGCTGACATTCCAGTTTTTGGCGTCGTCATCCTTGATGTAACCCGCCTTGTCGAAATTGACGGTGATGACCCAGTCTTCCTCGTCGCTTTTGGGCATGATTACGCCCAAGAGGGAAGGGTCCTTGCCATTTCCATAGGCTTGCATCAGCCGGTCGGCCTGAAAGCGCGGCACGAAGAACATGGACTGCGGCAGGCGTACGACAGCTTGATCGCCCAGCTTTACGTCGGCCGGGCCTTGCTGCGCGGCAGCGAACGCCGCCTTCATGGCGGATTCGATTTCCTGCTGGGCGGACGCATTTTGCGCGGACGCGCCGGCGGGCAGGAGGATGAACAGGCCGGAGGCGGCGGCCAGCAATAAGCGAGAAACGAAAGCGCGCACGAAAGGGCTCCAGGCGACTGTTAAATGGGGCCTTATTGTCTTTGGGGGCGCCTTACAATTTTCTGAAAAGTTACTAGGTTTAACCCGAAAGAAATACTAATTGTAATTATTGATGTGTATTTAATTCTTATGCGCCGCAGGCGTTCCCTGGTTCAGGGCTGCGCGGGCGCTGGCCGGACCTTCTGGCGCTGCGGCGCGTTCCTCAGCCGAGTACCCAGAATGCGGTCATGCAGGAACTGGCCGTCGGCATCAATCCAGGACCAGATGAAGATCGTGAACGGGGCAGCGACGATAAACATGTCCACCGATGGCCAGCCAGTCAGCTTGGCGCCTGCCCACACCACTGCCGCCCCGGCCAGCACCAGCGGCCATACCAAGACGTAGCGCAAGATCAGGCGAGGCGTGGACGGCGTATTGCCATCGCGGTCGACCAGCCGGATATTCCAGGTTTTCATGGGCAGCGTCTGCCCCCGGCGGCGCCAGCACAGCACGAAATACGCGCCAATCGCCACAAACAGCCAAGCCTGCCGGGCCGGCCGCAGTTCCAGCGCGTTTTTGCTCTGGGTCAACGTATCCAGCAAATACCCCGCCAGGAACACCACGCCAAACAGCAGCACGGCTTCATACATCATGCAGGCAAACCGGCGTAGCCGATTTGGAGTCTGGTCGAGGGCAAGGGATTCGGTCATGGCGGGCATTATCCGACAAAGAAAGCCCTGGGCGCCAGAGAGGGGACGCGCAGAAAAGGACGGGGAATGCCCCGGCTTGCGCTGGGATAAGCCGGGGCGAAAAAAAACCCGCCGGTAAGGGCGGGTCTATAAAAGGGGCTATGCAGCCCCCAAGGGGAAAATCTTTCGAACCTTAGCGCTTAAGGTTCAAGCCTGACTTTAGGCAGCTGAGTGCGCGTTCTTGGCGCTCGTCTTGCCGGTCAGGGCCTTGATGCCGTGGGCCAGCTTACGCAGGCCGGCGGCCAACGCCCGCATCGGGTGCGGACGGAATTGTTCTTCAATTGCCTGGAGCATCAGTTGGCGCTCGAGTTCGTCGGTCAGGCGGATGGTGTTGTTCGGGTTGATCACGATAGCCTCCACGGGCTTACACAGTTGTTTGCTACTAGGGATAACCCGAATTATAGGGTTTACCCTGGACCTGTGCAAGCGGGAGGTGCAACCTGGTGCAACTTGGCAACACCATGGTGCTGATAATGCCCCAAAACCGAGCGGCGGGGCACCATAAGCAAAGATACGGCAGCCATGTTGCGGCGCTTTTACAACGTGATGAATTTGCGTTGCAAGCGCCTGTGCGCGGGCAGCGAGAGCCGCCCGCGTGTCCTGCGATCAGGCGTCGCGATAGCCAGCGGCGACCAGCTCGAAACCGAACAGGCGGCAGTCCAGCGCGCCGTTGAACAGCGGCACGCGGCGCTTGGGTTTCAAGCGCATCTGGTTGGGCAGCGTCAGATCGCTGGTAATGACGTGCAATTGCCAGCCAGCAAAATTGTGCTTCAGGCAAGTGGCCCAGTCACGCCAGAGGTCGGCGTCCTGCTCGGTCAGCATGCGTTCGCCGTAGGGCGGGTTCGTGACGATCCAGCCATGGTCGGCGGGCGCCGTGATTTGGCGCGCATCACCCACTTCAAAGCGGATCGAATCCGCGGTCAGCCAGGCGCGTTCAGCGTTGTTCTGGGCGAATTCAATCGCTTGCGGATCTAGGTCGTAACCCACAAGCGGGGCGTCCAGCTGCGGCAGAATGCGTGAGCGTGCGTCTTCCTTCAGGTCACGCCAGCGGTAGGCATCGTGATCACGCAGGCGCTCGAACCCAAACGGGCGCGAGATGCCCGGGGGCACGCCCAAGGCGATCCAGGCCGCCTCGATCAGAATGGTGCCCGAGCCGCAGAACGGGTCCAACAGGGGAGCTGCGGGGTCCCAGCCTGCCAGCGCCAGCATGCCGGCTGCCAGGTTTTCACGCAGCGGGGCTTCGCCCTTGTCCAGGCGCCAGCCGCGCTTGAACAACGACTCGCCCGATGTGTCCAGATACAGCGTGGCGGTGTGGCCCGTCAGGAACAGGTGCACGCGGGCATCCGGGCGCACCGTATCAATGCTGGGGCGTTCGCCTTCCAGTTCGCGCAGGCGGTCGCAAATGCCGTCCTTGGCGCGCAGATTGCAGTATTGCAAGCTTTGCACCGGGCTCTTGATGGCCGAGGTGTCTACGCGCAGCGTCTGTTCGGCGCCAAACCAGCGCTCCCAGGGCGTGTCGCGGGCCAGCTCCAGGATGTCGTCTTCGTGCGAAATCTCGGCATGCGCGACCTGCACCAGGATGCGGGTGGCCAGGCGCGAATACAGATTCGCCCGTTGCACACCGGCCCAATCGGCGGTGAAGGAGCAGCCGGCGCGGCCGGCCTTGGCATCTTCATAGCCCAGGGCCTGCATTTCGGCCGTCAGCGCCTCTTCCAGCCCTTGGGGGCAGGGGGCGAAGATGGTGAACACTTCCGCCTGGCGCGTTTCACGCGGGCGGCGGTTGCGGGTGTCGGCGGACGGAGTGCGTTCGCGGGAATAGTCGCGTTCGCCTGCGAATTCGGGCGCCTGGGCCGGCTGCGCTTCCTGCGCGTGTTGCGGCTCTGCCGTGAATTCGGGGGCGGGGCCGTCGTCTTCAAACGGATCGTAAAAACGTCCGGCCGGCGTGGCCGGCGCGATGTACTGGGCGTCCAGACGCGGAGCGCGTTGCTGCGGGCGCGGCGGGCGCGAGCTTGAACCCGTGTCGCGGCGCGAATCGTCGGAACGGCTGCGGGCCGATGGGGCGCGGTCGGAGGAACCGCTGCGGGCCGATGGCGCTCGGTCGGAGGAACCGCGTCCAGCCGGGCCTCGTTCGGAGCTGCTGCGTCCGCCGGAACCATCACGGCTGTACGAAGCGCGATCAGACTGGCCTCGGCTGGGAGCACCACGATCAGACTGTCCGCGGCTGGGAGCGCCACGATCATATTGTCCGCGTTCGGACTGGCCCCGGGCGCCAGCGGCGGGTTTGCGCGAGTAGCGCGCTTCTTCTTCCTGACGGCGCTGGTAGCCCTCGGGGTCTTTCTGTCGTTCGACGTTGTCTTTGGTGCGCTCGATTTGAGCGACCAGACGGGCGCGGGCGCCGGTGCGCGTGCGCTTGGGTGCTTCTTCGGCGTGGGCGTCACGCGCCGTTTTTTTGATCGTCAGCGTCTTGCGCGGACGGTCTTGTTCATCAGAGGACATACGAATCCAGGCGAATGTGCAGAGAGGTAGGGGGAATCAGAAGGGTTTGACGACGACCAGCGCCACCACCACCAAGAGCAGCAAGACGGGAACTTCGTTGAACCAGCGATAGAACTTGTGTGAACGGGTGTTTTTACCCTGTTCGAATTTACGCAGCATCAAGCCACAGGCGTGATGGTAGCCGATGACGAGCAGGACGAAAAAGAGTTTGGCGTGCATCCAGCCATTACCGGGCCCGACGCCGATGCGATAACCCAGGTACAGCCACATGCCGAACACGATGGCCACGACGGCAAGAATGGTGGTGAACCGATAGAGCCGGTGGGCCATGCCCAGCAGCGTGGCTTGGACAGAGGCGTCAGACTGCTGCGCCAGATTCACGAAAATGCGCGGCAGATAGAACAGTCCGGCGAACCAGGAAGCAATAAAGACGATATGAAAGGTCTTGACCCAAAGCATGCCCATGGCGCGATCCGTCGGAGGAAAGCCGCATTGTAAGGCCGGCAGCAGGCGTGATCCGGCCCGAATATCGGGCCGTCTTCAAATCAAACACGCCCCTGTTCTTTAAATGACGTACAGATCTACATACTCGTGAACCGGCATGGACTCCAGCACCGTTTGATCCAGCGACACGTCCAGGATGCGCTGCTGCTGTTTGGCCGGGAACATGCGCGCCAGGTTGGTGCGGAACTTGGCTTCCAGTAACGGGATGCCGTCGGTGCGGCGGCGCTTGTGGCCGATGGGATATTCGCAGACGATCTCGTCGAAGCGGGAGCCGTCTTTGAACGTCACGGTAAGCGCATTGGCGATCGAACGCTTGTCCGGGTCGTGATAGTCGCGGGTGTAGGCGGGGTCTTCCACGCACACGATCTTGTCGCGCAGCGCATCGATGCGCGGGTCGCGGGCAATATCGTCTTCGTAGTCGGCTGCCGTCAGCCGGCCAAACAACACGGGCACTGCCACCATGTACTGGATGCAGTGATCTCGGTCGGCCGGATTGTTCAGCGGACCCTTCTTGTCGATGATGCGGATGCAAGCCTCGTGCGTGCGGATGGTGATGCTCTGGATGTCGTCGACGCTCTTGCCGGCGGCGCGCAGTTGGTCATGGATTTCCATGGCGCACTCCACCGCGGTCTGCGAATGGAATTCGGCCGGGAACGAGATCTTGAACAACACGTTTTCCATCACGTAGCTGCCATAGGGACGCTGGAACTTGAACGGCTGCCCTTTGAAGAGCACGTCGTAAAAACCCCAGGTCTTGGCGGTGAGCACCGACGGATAGCCCATTTCGCCGGTCTTGGCGATGAGCGCCAGGCGTACGGCACGGCTGGTTGCGTCGCCCGCCGCCCAGCTTTTCCGGCTGCCCGTATTGGGGGCGTGGCGATAGGTGCGCAGGCTTTGGCCATCGACCCAAGCCAGCGATACGGCATTGATGACTTCGTCGCGATTCAGGCCCAGCATCTGCGCCACCACAGCGGTAGACGCCACCTTGACCAGCACAACGTGATCCAGGCCAACCTTGTTGAAGGAGTTTTCCAGCGCGATGCAGCCCTGGATCTCGTGGGCCTTGATCATGCCAGTCAGCACATCGCGCATGGTCAGCGGCGGTTTGCCTGCGGCGACCGCGGTGCGCGACAGCCAATCGGCGGTGGCCAGGATACCGCCCAGATTGTCGGACGGATGGCCCCATTCGGCAGCCAGCCAGGTGTCATTGAAGTCCAGCCAGCGGATGATCGTGCCGATGTTGAATGCAGCCTGGATCGGGTCCAGCTGGAACGACGTGCCCGGCACTTTGGCGCCGTTGGGCACCACGGTGCCGGGTACGACCGGTCCCAGCAGTTTTTTGCACGCCGGATATTCCAGCGCTTCCAGGCCGCAGCCCAGCGTATCGATTAGGCAGTTGCGGGCGGTGTCATACGCCACGCTACTCTTGATTTCATAGTTCAGAACGTAGTCGGCGATATCGGCCAGGACCTGGTCGGGATCGGGACGCACGTTGGAGATCGGGGCAGACATAGCGGTACCTCTTCGAAAAGTGAATACAGGTGGCCATGCTGCGCCTTTGATCTCGTTGGACTCGTCCTTGCCTTACTTGCGCTTGTCGAGCGGGACGAATTTTTGATCTTCCGGGCCCACGTAGTTGGCGGTGGGGCGGATGATCTTGTTGTCGACGCGCTGCTCGATGATGTGGGCCGACCAGCCCGCGGTGCGCGCGATGACGAACAAAGGCGTGAACATAGCGGTCGGCACACCCATCATGTGATAGCTGACGGCCGAGAACCAGTCCAGGTTGGGGAACATTTTCTTGATGTCCCACATGACGGTTTCCAGGCGTTCGGCAATATCGAACATCTTGGTGGTGCCGGCCTTTTTGGACAGCTTCTTGGCGACTTCCTTGATGACCTTGTTGCGCGGGTCGGACACGGTATAGACCGGGTGGCCAAAACCGATGACGACTTCCTTTGCTTCCACGCGGCGGCGGATGTCGGCTTCTGCTTCGTCCGGCGTTTCATAGCGCTTTTGAATGTCGAACGCCACTTCGTTGGCGCCGCCGTGCTTGGGACCGCGCAGCGCGCCGATGGCGCCGGTGATGGACGAGAACATGTCCGAGCCGGTGCCGGCAATGACGCGCGCCGTGAACGTGGACGCATTGAATTCATGCTCGGCGTACAGGTTCAGCGAAATGTGCATCGCCTTGACCCAGTCCTCGCTGGGCTTCTCGCCGTGCAGCAGGTGCAGGAAGTGGCCGCCGATGCTGTCGTCGTCCGTTTGCACGTCGATCACGCGGCCGTTGTGGCTGAAGTGATACCAGTACAGCAACGCCGAGCCCAGGTTGGCCATCAGGCGGTCAGCGATGTCGCGTGCGCCCGGGGTGTTGTGGTCGTCTTTCTCAGGCAGTACGCAGCCCAGCACCGACACGGCGGTGCGCATCACGTCCATCGGATGGCTGGCAGCGGGCAGGGCTTCCAGCGCCACTTGCAACTGGGCGGGCAGGCCGCGCAGGCTGCGCAGCTTTTCCTTGTAGGCCTTCAGTTCGGCTTTGTTGGGCAGCTTGCCATGAACCAGCAGGTGAGCGATTTCCTCGAACTCGCTGGTGTGGGCGATGTCCAGGATGTCGTAGCCGCGGTAGTGCAGGTCATTGCCGCTGCGGCCGACGGTGCACAGCGCGGTGTTGCCCGCGACCACGCCCGACAGGGCTACGGATTTCTTGGGTTTGAAACCGGCTTTCTCTTCCGGCTTGGCGTCCGATTTGGCTTCTTGCTTTTTGGGAGCCGTGCTCATGTCTCTACTCCTTTCCTTTCGCGATGGATCATGCAATGGGGGAATTGGCGCTGCGGGGTCGCCGCAGCGCCGGATACAGAAGGCGCTGCGGGATTACGCTTTGCCCTTTTGGAAGAGCGCATCCAGTTTGGATTCAAACTCGTGATAACCGATGCGGTCGTACAGCTCTTCGCGCGTCTGCATCAGGTCCACCACGTTTTTCTGGTGGCCGTCGCGGCGGATGGCGGTATAGACGGCTTCAGCGGCCTTGTTCATGGCGCGGAAGGCTGACAGCGGGTAGAGCACCATGCCCACGCCCACGCTCTTTAGCTCTTCGACGGTGAACAACGGTGTCTTGCCAAATTCGGTAATGTTGGCCAGGACCGGCACCTTGACCGCTTTGACGAAGCGGTCGTAGGTGGGCAAGTCGTAGGCGGCTTCGGCGAATATGGCGTCGGCGCCGGCTTCTACGCAGGCCAGCGCGCGCTCTATTGCGGCGTCCACGCCGTGCGAGGCGATGGCGTCGGTGCGGGCGATCAGGTAGAAGTCGCTGTCCGTGCGGGCATCGGCGGCGGCCTTGACGCGGTCAGCCATTTCTTCGGTGGTGACGATTTCCTTGCCGGGGCGATGACCGCAGCGCTTGGCGCCGACCTGGTCTTCAATATGGCAGGCGGCCGCGCCAAACTTGATCAGGCTCTTGACGGTGCGGCCGATGTTGAACGCCGACGGGCCAAAGCCTGTGTCGATGTCCACAACCAGCGGCACATCGCACACGTCGGTGATGCGGCGCACGTCGGTCAGGACGTCATCCATGGTGTTGATGCCCAGGTCAGGCAGACCCAACGAGCCGGCTGCAACGCCGCCGCCAGACAGGTAGATGGCGCGGTAGCCAGCGCGCTTGGCCAGCAAGGCGTGGTTGGCGTTGATGGCGCCAATGATCTGGAGCGGGCTTTCTTCGGCGAGAGCGCGGCGAAAGAGGGCGCCGGGCGATTCGGGTCTGGACATGGAAGTCTCCGTTTTTATGGCTAGCCCACGACCTTAGCGCGGGTCCGGAATATAAATCTGTCCCCTACGCGACAATCGGCCGCAGCGGGGCAAAGAGACAGGTTTATGTTTCGGTGTTGCTTAGGAATTGGGCCCGCATAAACGGGCCCAATCCTTAACTCATACGCTGCTTACTTCAGCAGGTCCTTGACGCCGTCGCGCTCTTCCAAGAGCTCTTTCAGCGTGAAGTCCAGGCGTTCACGCGAGAAGGCGTCGATTTCCAGGCCTTCAATGCGCTTGTACTCGCCGTTCTCGGTCGTGACCGGCACGCCGTAGATGATGCCTTCCGGAATGCCGTAGGAGCCATCCGACGGGATACCCATCGTGACCCACTTGCCATTGCTGCCCAGGACCCAGTCACGGACGTGGTCGATGGCGGCGTTGGCGGCCGAAGCGGCCGAGGACAGGCCACGGGCTTCGATGATGGCGGCGCCACGCTTGCCCACGGTGGGGATGAACGTGTCGCGGTTCCAGGCGTCGTCGTTGATCAGCTTGGACAGCGATTCGCCGCCAACGGTGGCGAAGCGGAAGTCCGGGTACATCGTGGGCGAGTGGTTGCCCCACACGACCAGCTTTTCAATGGCGGCAACCGGCTTGCCCGACTTGGCCGACAACTGCGACAGGGCGCGGTTGTGGTCCAGGCGCAGCATGGCGGTGAAGTTCTTGGCCGGCAGGTCCGGCGCCGACTTCATGGCGATGTAGGCGTTGGTGTTGGCGGGGTTGCCAACAACCAGAACCTTGACGTTGCGGCTGGCCACGTCGTTCAAGGCCTTGCCTTGAGCCGTGAAGATCTGGGCGTTGACCGACAGCAGGTCCTTGCGTTCCATGCCGGGGCCGCGCGGACGGGCGCCGACCAGCAGGGCCACGTCGGCATCCTTGAAGGCGGTGCGCGGGTCGCTGTGGGCGGTAACTTCCTGCAGCAGCGGGAAGGCGCAGTCATCCAATTCCATGATGACGCCCTTCAGGGCCTTTTGCGCTTTTTCGTCGGGGATTTCCAGCAGTTGCAGGATGACGGGTTGATCTTTACCCAGCATTTCGCCAGAGGCGATGCGGAATAGCAGTGCGTAACCGATTTGGCCGGCGGCGCCGGTGACGGCGACACGCAAGGCAGGCTTGGACATGGACGTTCTCCGTGATGGTTTTTGGCGAGAAAAATCTCACCAATCAGTGTAATCGTTGGGCAAGCAATCAAGGGCGCCCGCGCCGCATCCGTTCTTGCAGATATGCCGTCCCCGCAAGAGGGGATTTTTGCCCGGGAACCGGCCCAGTATTTGCTCTGGGGCGGCTCACCGGCAAAAAACAAAATACCGCACAAATAACCGAGCGGGCGCAGGTCCCCGACAGCCGTGAATCCTAGATCGATTTTTCGGGTCAGTCAAACGCTCTTCTATCTTATATAAGACATAAGACATTGGACAGCTTCCCTCTCGATATGCCACAATAGAGCGTTTATCCGAATGCGTTGCAGCGCCGCCGGCCGGACGTTTGTAAGGGTCCGGCCCAAGACCAAACCCGGGGTCAAAAACCACCGGCAGTAGCAGCGCATTACGGATGTGGAATTGCATCCATTTTTGCGCTGCCTTCCATCATCCGGATGAACATGACACTTTCAAGAAGATCCATGGCAGAGCCTCGGCCCGAAACCTCCCTACGCACTCGCGCCGCCCGTTCAACGGGCGAGGGGGCCGCTTTCAGTCCGCTCTACCGCCAGATCAAGGATCTGCTCGTTCAAAGCCTTGAGCGCGGCGAATGGAAGCCCGGTGAACTCATCCCCAGCGAAATCGATCTGGCCGCCCGTTTTCAGGTGAGCCAGGGAACGGTGCGCAAAGCGGTTGATGAGTTGGCTGCCGAGCACATGCTGTTGCGCCGTCAAGGCAAGGGCACCTTTGTTGCCACCCACCACGAAGCCCGTGTGCGTTACCGCTTCCTGCGCCTGGCTGCCGATGACGAGACCGAAACCGGCCGCTCGGAAAGCCGTATCCTGGAATGCCGGCGTTTGCGGGCCCCCGCCGAGATCGCGCGCGCGCTGGACCTTCGGGCTGGCGAAACCGTTGTTTCGATCCGCCGCGTCCTGTCCATGGGGCAGACGCCTACCGTGGTTGACGATATCTGGTTGCCTGGCACCATTTTCCGTGGACTGACCCTGGAGCTGCTGACCGCCAATAAGGCGCCGCTCTATGGGCTGTTCGAATCCGAGTTCGGCGTCAGCATGGTGCGCGCGGACGAAAAGCTGCGCGCGGTGATCGCGCCGGCTGAAGTCTGTCCGTTGCTTAATGTTGCCGCCGGGACGCCGTTGTTGCAGGTGGACCGCGTCTCTTACACCTATGGTGACCGCCCTATGGAAATTCGCCGGGGGTTGTACTTGACCGATCGATACCACTACCGCAATAGTCTGAATTGATGAGCTTTTTACCTACGATTTGATACCAACCCAATCTCTGGGCG
Organism: Achromobacter seleniivolatilans; assembly: GCF_030864005.1. Classification (NCBI taxonomy): domain Bacteria; kingdom Pseudomonadati; phylum Pseudomonadota; class Betaproteobacteria; order Burkholderiales; family Alcaligenaceae; genus Achromobacter; species Achromobacter seleniivolatilans. The sequence continues at coordinate 3,330,763 of NZ_CP132976.1, read as the reverse complement.
AAAATAGCGTGTTTACCCGAAAGGGCCACGGCATTTTCGCCGTCACGATTCCCTAGTTCAGAAACACCGAGGCCGTCATGTCCGACACCGCTGCCAAGCCACGTCCGCAGTTTCGCAATATTGGCATTGCGCAACTTGCCAACTACCGCCTGCCCCTGGCCGGCAAGCTGTCCATCTTGCACCGCATCAGCGGCATTTTGCTGTTCCTCTGTTTGCCCTTGGTCATCGTTCCGCTGTTCGCAGCGAGCGTGGCCGCGCCGCAATCGTTCGCCTGGATCGCCTCCATCGCGAGCAACCCGATCGTCAAGCTTGTCTTCCTGGTTCTGATCTGGGGCTACCTGCACCACTTCTGTGCCGGCATTCGCTACCTGCTGCTGGATTTGCACATTGGCATCGACAAGCTGTCGGCCAAGAAAAGCGCCGGCGTGGTTTTCGGTGTCAGCCTGGCGCTGACGCTGGTGTTCGGTCTCAAACTGTTCGGAGTGCTGTAAATGGCCGCCGCTAAAAACTTCGGGCCCAAGCGCCTGGTCGTCGGCGCCCACTACGGCGTCATGGATTTCATCGTCCAGCGCATCACCGCCGTCATCATGGCCGTGTATACGCTGGTGCTGCTCATCGGCATCCTGACGATGCCTGCCTTCACGTACGAACACTGGGTCAAGCTGTTCAATTTCTACGTGGGCTTCATTCCGGTTGGCCAGATTCTGGCCACCCTTGCATTCATTGCGTTGGCCTGGCACGCCTGGATTGGCGTGCGCGACATCTGGATGGACTACGTCAAGTCGGTGGGCCTGCGCCTGCTGCTGCAAGTGCTGACGATCCTCTGGCTGGTCGGTTCGGTCGTTTACTTCGCGCAAATCCTCTGGAGCATTTAAGCCGTGGTCTCTGTCCTGAAATCCTTGCCGCGCCGCCAGTTTGATGTGGTGGTCGTGGGCGCCGGCGGAGCCGGCATGCGTTGTTCGCTGCAACTGTCGCAAGCGGGCCTGTCCGTTGCGGTGTTGTCCAAAGTGTTCCCCACGCGTTCGCACACCGTTGCAGCGCAAGGCGGCGTGAGCGCCTCCCTGGGCAACATGAGCGAAGACAACTGGTACTGGCACATGTACGACACCGTCAAGGGGTCGGATTGGCTGGGCGACCAAGACGCTATCGAATTCATGTGCCGTGAAGCGCCGAACGCCGTGTACGAGCTCGAACACTTCGGCATGCCGTTTGACCGCAACCCTGACGGCACGATCTATCAGCGTCCGTTTGGCGGCCACACTGCCAACTTCGGTGAAAAGCCTGTCCAGCGCGCCTGTGCCGCTGCTGACCGTACCGGCCACGCGCTGTTGCACACCCTGTACCAGCGCAACGTTGCCGCGCGCACTCAGTTCTTCGTCGAATGGATGGCGCTGGATCTGCTGCGTAACGAAGCAGGCGACGTCGTGGGCGTGACCGCCCTGGAAATGGAAACGGGCGAAATCTACATCCTGGAAGCCAAGACGACGGTGCTGGCCACCGGCGGCGCTGGCCGTATCTGGGCTGCGTCCACCAACGCCTTCATCAACACCGGCGACGGCCTGGGCATGGCTGCCCGCGCTGGCATCCCGCTGCAGGACATGGAATTCTGGCAATTCCACCCGACCGGCGTGGCCGGTGCTGGCGTCCTGATCACGGAAGGTGTGCGTGGCGAAGGCGGCATCCTGCTGAACAAGGATGGCGAACGCTTCATGGAGCGCTATGCGCCCACGCTGAAGGACTTGGCTCCGCGTGACTTCGTGTCGCGCTCGATGGACCAGGAAATCAAGGAAGGCCGCGGTTGCGGTCCGGACGGCAGCTACGTTGTGCTGAAGCTGGATCACCTGGGCGCCGACGTCATCAACAAGCGTCTGCCCTCGATCCGCGAAATCGCCATCAAGTTCGGTAACGTGGACCCGATCAAGGAACCGATTCCGGTCGTTCCGACGATTCACTACCAGATGGGCGGTATTCCGGCCAACTACCACGGCCAGGTGCTGGCGCGTGAAAACGGCGAGAACAAGGTCGTCAACGGTCTGTACGCCATCGGCGAATGCGCCGCGGTGTCGGTGCACGGCGCCAACCGTCTGGGCACGAACTCGCTGTTGGACTTGATTGTGTTTGGCCGCGCTACCGGCAACCACATCGTGAATTCGCATCCGGAGCGCCAGCGCGCGCACCAGGAACTGCCGAAGGCAGCCGTCGAATTCTCGCTGGACCGCGTGAACAAGCTGGAATCGCGTACCTCGGGCGAAAAGACGCAAGACATCGGCAACGCCATCCGCTTCTCGATGCAGCGCCACTGCGGCGTGTTCCGCACGCTGGAACTGCTGAACGAAGGCGTGACGCAGATCGAAGATATCGCCAAGCAAGCCGACCACATCTACTTCAAGGACAAGTCCAAGGTGTTCAACACCGCGCGCGTCGAAGCGCTGGAATTGGCCAACATGACCGAAGTGGCCCGCGCCACGATCAAGTCGGCCGCCGCCCGCACGGAAAGCCGCGGCGCGCACGCGCTGGACGATCACCCGACGCGTGACGACGAGAATTGGCTGAAGCACACGCTGTGGTACTCCGAAGGCAGCCGCCTGGATTACAAGCCTGTGCAGATGAAGCCTTTGACGGTTGAGTCCTTCCCGCCCAAGGCGCGTACCTTCTAAGTCCGGATAGAGCCCATTATGAGCACCAAGAGAATCGTCAAGTTCGAAATCTACCGCTACGATCCGGACAAGGACGAGCGCCCGTACATGCAGAAGCTGGACGTTGAACTCCAGCCGACCGACAAGATGTTGCTTGATGCGCTGGTGCGCATCAAGAACGACGTCGATGACAGCCTGGCCCTGCGCCGCTCGTGCCGTGAAGGCGTGTGCGGTTCGGACGCCATGAACATCAACGGCAAGAACGGTCTGGCCTGCACGACGAACCTGCGCGAACTGAAGGAACCCATCGTTCTGCGTCCGCTGCCGGGTCTGCCCGTCATCCGCGACCTGATCGTGGACATGACCCACTTCTTCAACCAGTACCACTCCGTCCGTCCGTACCTCATCAACGACGCGCCGCCGCCCGAACGCGAGCGTCTGCAGTCGCCCGAGGCGCGCGAAGAGCTGGATGGCCTGTACGAGTGCATTCTGTGCGCGTGCTGTTCCACTTCCTGCCCGTCGTTCTGGTGGAATCCGGACAAGTTCGTCGGCCCGGCCGGCCTGCTGCAAGCCTACCGTTTCATCGCTGATAGCCGCGATGAAGCCACTGGCGAGCGTCTGGACAACCTGGAAGATCCGTACCGTCTGTTCCGTTGCCACACCATCATGAATTGCGTCGACGTCTGTCCCAAGGGCCTGAACCCGACCAAGGCGATTGGCAAGATCAAGGAACTGATGGTCCGTCGCACGGTCTAGTTTTAATCAGTTTTTTTTATCGCTGCGTCCCTCGGAACCAAGCCCTTCCGGGGGACAGTAAGCCCGCATAGCGGGTGCAGCGCAGGGGCTTTCTTTATGGTGTAACGATGAGCAGGCTAACTGAACTGGAGCGGGCGCGTCTGCGTTGGCGAGCGCGCCGCGGTCTGCTCGAAAACGACTTGATCATCACCCGGTATCTGGATGCCTACGAGGCGGACCTTACCGATGATGATGTAGCCGCATTGACCCAGCTGTTCGAGATGGGAGACAACGACCTTCTCGATCTGCTGCTGGCCCGCAAGGAACTCGAAGGTGAACTGGATACTCCCAGGCTTCGGGGCATTATTGGCCAGATGCGCGCACTGTGATTAATTGAGAGGAAAAAACATGAACCTGTCTGACAAAAAAGCCACTCTATCCTTCTCGGATGGCAGCGCACCCATTGAGTTCCCTGTCTACAAGGGCACGGTCGGTCCGGATGTGATCGACATCCGCAAGCTGTATGGCCAGACGGGCATGTTTACGTTTGACCCGGGCTTCATGTCCACGGCGGCTTGCGAATCGGCCATTACGTACATCGACGGCGACAAGGGCGAACTGCTGTACCGCGGTTTCCCTATCGAGCAATTGGCCGTCAATTGCGACTTCATGGACATCTGCTACCTGATCCTGAACGGCGACCTGCCCAACCAGGAACAGAAGGCCGACTTTGACTCGCAAGTGACCCATCACACGATGGTCAACGAGCAACTGCACTTCTTCCTGCGTGGCTTCCGCCGCGATGCGCACCCGATGGCTGTGCTGACGGGTCTGGTGGGCGCGCTGTCCGCGTTCTATCACGACTCCACCGACATCACGAACCCGCAACACCGTCACATCTCGGCGATCCGTCTGATCGCCAAGATGCCGACGCTGGTCGCGATGGCGTACAAGTACTCGCAAGGCCAACCGTTCATCTACCCGCAGAATGACCTGTCCTACACGGGCAACTTCCTGCGCATGATGTTCGCCACGCCGTGCGAAGACTACAAGGTCAACGAAGTCGTTGAACGCGCACTGGACCGCATCTTCATCCTGCACGCCGATCACGAGCAAAACGCGTCGACCTCGACCGTGCGTCTGTGCGGTTCGTCGGGCACCAACCCGTTTGCCGCTATCTCGGCTGGCGTGGCTTGCCTGTGGGGCCCGGCTCACGGCGGCGCCAACGAAGCTTGCCTGCAAATGCTGGAAGAGCTGCAAGCCAATGGCGGCATCGCCAAGGTTGGCGAGTTCATGGAGAAGGTCAAGGACAAGAACTCGGGCGTGCGCCTGATGGGCTTTGGCCACCGCGTCTACAAGAACTACGACCCGCGCGCCAAGCTGATGCAAGAAACGTGCAAGGAAGTGCTCTCGGCCCTGGGCCTGGAAAACGACCCGCTGTTCAAGCTGGCCATGGAATTGGAACGCATTGCCCTGTCGGACCCGTACTTCGTCCAGCGCAAGCTGTACCCGAACGTGGACTTCTACTCGGGTATCGTTCAACGCGCCATCGGCATCCCGACCTCGCTGTTCACGGCCATCTTCGCGCTGGCCCGCACCGTGGGCTGGATCGCTCAATGGAACGAAATGCTGTCGGACCCCGATTACAAGATCGGCCGTCCGCGCCAGCTGTTCACGGGTTCGGTCACCCGCGACGTGCCCCCGATGGACAAGCGTTAATCCGCTTTCCATGCTGGAACAAAACCGCCTTCGGGCGGTTTTTTTATTCTGTGTCGTGAATAGCGGTAGCGCCTCCCAAGAGCGCCCGGCCAGGTTTCCGGCATCGCGGCCAACCCGCTATCATCCTGGCTATGATTCCTGTCGCCTTACCCTCATTGCAGTTTCTGGCCGTCCTGACTGTGTCGTTCTACGCGGGCGTGCTGCTGCTGGGATGGCTTGCCGGCCTGGCGGTCAGCAGTTGGGCGCGGCGCAAGTTCCGCCAATACCGCAAGACCTCGATTGGTGTGATGGCGGGGTTGGCCATTCTGTCCAGTTTCTACGTTTGGGTGCAGTACACGTTCTGGGCAATCGGCCGTGAGATCGACGCCGAGCAAGCGGCGTTGCGGATCACGCTGACCGAACCGGCCACCTTGGGGCGTATCGGCATGCCGGCGGGAACAGCGTTGGTGCTGAAATTGAAAGACCAGCGCGAATCGTTCACCGAGGCCGTATTTCCGCAGCCGGTCAGCATCTTTGGCGTGCAGGCTGACCGAATCAACCGGTTCATCAGCATTGAGTACGATCCCGACACCTATGCCACCTTGGGCACGTACGCGACTTCAGTCGAACTTCTGGGCAAGGGCAGCCAGGACGTGCAGGGCTGGCACTGCGATGCCACGCAGCCCATACGCTTTGACGTTGAACATGACGGCGGGTCTGGGCAGTTCCAGACATGCTTGCTGGGCGAAGGCAATACAGTGGGAGATCTGCGAGTCCCGGCGGGTTCCGAACTGTTGAGCAGCAATGGAACCGTGTACGGCGATGGGCATGTCGATGCGGATCGCTGGCGCATCGACATTAAGAAGGAAGCGGCAACGAAGGTGTCGGGATTGCTGCTGCGTGAACCCACGCTGCGGCTGGGTGCTGATAGGCAACTGATGAGTGTAGCGAGCGCTACGCTGGCTTGCGAAACGCAGCTGGGCGGGATGCGCTATCCCGTCGGCACGCTGGTCCAGTCGGCGGGCCGGGGCTTGCGTGATGCCTATCCGGGAGCGCTGGTGTTCAGCCCTGATGACGGCGCCGCCGCGCACTCGACTGAGCACGGCGACGTGCAGGACGGAATGTCTGTCGTGCAGATGCCCGATGGCAAAGTGATGGCCATCTGGCCAAATGAAAAAGCGGGTGTGTACCGCTTTGCAAAATTCGTCATGCAAGGGCAGGACGATGCCGCGCCAGCCAAGGCTTCCTGCCCCTGAGCCAATCGGGTGCGCATCAGCGCATCAGCGGAAAAATCACCGCTATGGACAGTCCGCCGCCATTCAAGCCCGTTTGGCAGTTGATGGCGGCGGCATGGCGCGCGGCGATCTGGCTGACCAGGGACAAGCCAATGCCGCTGCCGCGTTCGCTCGAACCAGCCACGCGATAGAAGCGGTCGAATACGCGAGCGCGTGCCGCGTCGGGAATGCCTGGCCCATCGTCCGCCACGCTGAGCTCGGCCCGGCCGTCTGGAAGCACGCGGCATGACACTGCGATGCAGCCTTCCTCGGGGGTATAGCGCAGCGCGTTGTCCACCAGGTTGCGCAACAATACGCCCAGCGCGTCCAGGCTGCCCATGACGGTGCAGGCCTCGGTGTTGAGCAGTACGCGCTGACGTTTTCGGCTGGCGGTCTCTTCATAATCCTGCACGATCATGACAGCCAGGGCGTCCAGCGAAACGGGTTCGGACGGGCTGACACATAGCGCGTCCGTGCGCGCCTGATCCAGCAACTGTTCCGATAGCCGCGCCGTGCGGACCGCCACCGCCCGCAGTTTTTCGATCGCAGTGGCGCGGTCCTGCGCCGTGGTGCTGCGCGCGACCAGTTCTGCTTGCACGCTGAGCGCCGCAAGCGGTGTGCGCAGTTCATGCGCGGCGTCCGCCAGGAAGCGGCGTTCGCGTTCCATCGTGGCGCCCTGGTGTTCAAGCAATTGGTTGATTGACGTGATGAACGGGCGCAGTTCGGCGGGCATACCAGCCAGCGGCAGTTTGGTCTGATCCAAGGGCGGTTTTTCCAGGATGGCCTTGCCCGCGCGGTCAACGGGTTTGAAGGCATGCAGGATCACTGCCCAGGTCGCCACCGCCAACAGCAGGAATTCAGCGGTCGCGAAAAGGACGCCGCGCCATAAGCCAGCCAGGTAGGATTCCCGGAACTCGGTGGCAGGTTTGGCGGCCTGCACCTGCACGCGCCCGCTGGCATCTGTGATGGAATAAACGCGCCATTGCTGGCCGGCGACAAATGTCGTCTGGTGCCCCAGGCCGAAATCTGCGCGCAACGGTTCTTCGGGAGAGCCAGGGCTGCGTAGCAGCAGGCGCTTGTCCGCCAGCGACCAGACCTGGAAGCTGGCTTTGTCGCCATTGAAGTCACTGGAGTCGGGCAGGGCGAAAGTCGGGCCTCGCTCGGCATCAAGCAAACTTGCGGGCATGGACATGAGCGCCTGATTGCCAACGTCCAGCAGTGCCTGATCCCAGATGCCGGTCTGCGTCCGCGCCAGGCTCTGATGCTGGAGCGTGAAGACGCCGACCCAGGCTACCAGCAAGGTCAGCAGCAAGGTGATCACCAGGCGCTTGCGCAGCGATTTCATGCGGGTGCATCCGCGTCGATGCGGTAGCCCACGCCATGCACGGTGGCGATAAGGTCGTCGCCCAGTTTTCGGCGCAGCTGGTGGATATACACGGCTACCGTATTGCTTTCAATGGTGCCGCTGCCGCCATACACCGCGGCTTCCAGCTGTTCCCGGCTGGCAGTCTGGCCAACCCGTTCCATCAACGCGAGCAGCGTGCGATATTCGTGCACGCTCAAGCCTATTTCCTTGCCTGCCCGGGACACCGCGCGGCGGGCCGGTTCCACCACCACATCCCGGCAGCGTATCGCTGAGACAACCGTGTTATTGCTGCGGCGGGTCACTGCGCGCAGGCGAGCTTGCAGCTCATCCAGCTGAAACGGTTTGACGATGTAGTCATCAGCGCCGGCGTCCAGCCCCTGAACCCGGTCGCTCAAACGGTCGCGGGCGGTAATGATCAGCACCGGGGTTGCGTCGTAGCGCTCGCGAAGCATTTTCAACACGGTCAGGCCGCTGCCCCCAGGCAGCCCCAGATCCAGCAGCACGGCCTGATAAGCGTGGTCCACCAAGGCGAGCTTGGCGTCTGCAATGTCGAGCACCCAGTCCACGCTGGCGCCATCTTGAGTCAGATTGGCGCGCACGGCGTCGCCCAGCATGGCGTCGTCTTCCACGAGCAGTATTCGCAAGCGCCCTCCCAGCGTTTAGTAGCCACGCCATGATGACACCGCGAGCTTAAGAAATTTTTAAAACTCTCCCGCCACAATGCGGCCTGTCGCCGGCGATGCAATGCCGGCCTGAACCGTCAGGGAAAGAGATGTTGATGAGAACCGGTATGTTAGCAAGGCGCCCGCTCCTGGCCGCAGTTGCGCTATTAGCCGCTACAGGCGCGCAGGCCGAGCAGTCAGGCCCCAATTTCGTGGGCCTGGGTGTCGGCGTGGTGCCGGTATATCAGGGGTCGGATGACTACCGCACGCTGCCGGTGCCCATGATCAACTATCACTCCGGCAACTTCTTCATCACGCCGCGGGCGGGATTGCCCGCCATGGGGTTGAAGACGAGCCTGGCGAAGGATCTGGACGCGGGCGTGTTTGTCGGCCTGGGGCTGGGCCGCAAGTCGAGCGATTCGGACAGGCTCAAGGGGCTGGACGATATTGATTTCCATGGCGCCTATGGCGCGTACGTTGAATGGGCTCCGGGTCCGTATTCGTTGGGCATGGCCTATAAGCAGGCAGCGCGCAGCGGTTATGGCGGTTCGTTGGAATTGCGCGCCAGCTATCTGGCGTGGCGCAGCGAAAGCAGCAGCTTGCGTTTTGGTGTCAGCACCGAATGGGCGAATAAGGACCAAATGCAGACCTGGTACGGCGTAACGTCCAGCCAAGCCGCCAAGAGCCGCGCGGGACTGAAGGAATACTCGGCGTCTTCGGGCTTCAAATCCGTCGCGTTGTTTTCGACCTGGTCGTACCGCTTCACGCCGAGCTGGAGCGCCGTGACCACGGTTGGCGTGAGCTCGCTGGTTGGCGATGTGCGCGACAGTCCTCTGGTTGAACGCAACACCAACGTCTTCGGCAACGTTGGCGTGATTTACGCTTTCTGATCGCCCGTCCGTGAAACGGCTGCACAGCATGGAGGTGTTCGCGGAGGTTGCGCAGGCGCGCAGCTTTTCCCGTGCCGCCGCCGTGCTGGGCGTGCCGAAATCGACGCTATCGCGCCGTGTGGCGGAGTTGGAGCGTTCGGTGGGCCTGAGCCTGCTCAATCGCAATACGCGCAAGATGGAACTGACCGGCGCGGGCGAGCTGTATCTTGAGCGCTGCTTGCGCATCGTGGCGCAGGCGCAGACGGCGCATGAGGAATTGCAGGCGCTGATTGACAAGCCGTCGGGCCTGTTGCGGGTCAATATGCCGGCGGCATTCGCCACCGACATGATGGCGGAGATATTCCTGGAATTCTCAAGACGCTATCCCGACGTGGATTTCCACGTCAACCTGGCTAGCCTGGAACATGCGGGCCGCGTCTTCGATTCCTGCGATCTGACAATCGCCATTGGCGCGTTGCCGGATTCTTCCCGGATTGCGCGATGCCTGGGCGCCGTGCGCGGCTATCTGTATGCGTCGCCGGCATACTTGGCCGCACACGGCACACCGGCGCATCCGTCCGAGCTTGAGGCGCACCAATGCATCGGATTTCGAATCGACGCGCTTGCGGGAGCCGCGCGATGGCCGATGGTCAGCGGCAGTGAAGAATTCAGCGTGCAGCCGCGTAGCCGGTTCTCGGTGAACGAAGCCGGCATGGCCCGCAAGCTGGCCATGCTTGGCGCCGGCATTGCCGCAGTGGGCGCGCAACAGACAGAGCTTGAACGCGCTGGCGAGTTGCAGCGCGTTCTGCCTGATTGGACCCTGGGGCCGTTCCCGCTGCACGTGGTCACGGATACGCGATTGTTGCCAGCGAGGGTCAGGGTGTTCGTAGAGTATCTGTCTGAACGGCTGCGCGCGGTCTAGTTATCCACCTGCATTTACCCGCCTACATGCCGGGCCATCAGCACCGCGAACAGCGGCAGAAAGATAAACAGGTGCGACGAAATCATGACCCAGCGCCGCGCGCGTTTGATTTCCGGAAGCGCAGGTACAAAACCCGGCTGTTGGCGCGATTGTTTTGCCCACCGCAAAAATGCCAGTGTGGGGGGAATCGAACAGAGCGCAATGACGACGAACAGCGTGATCTTGGCGTGAAACCAGGGGCTGCTCATGTAGAAGGCGGCGCCTTTCAATCCCTGGGTCAGACGCAGCAGGCCGGTGATCAGAACGACGATGGCGCTGATCCCGTAGAAACGGTCATAGATGATCAGACGCTTGACGCCATTGGCGGTCAGATCGGGGCGCAGCAGCACGGCTTCGGCCGTCAAGACCACCACCAGTACAAAAATGGCCAGGTAGTGAAACCAGGCATATAGAGCGTCGGCCAGCATGTCGTCTCCAGGGATAAGGACAAGCTAGGTTTTACCATTCGTGCAGGCTGTTGGACGAGCACGCCGTGTTGATTTCGCGCAATGCAAACGGGCGCCCCGAAGGGCGCCCGCAACCTTGAGCCAGTCAGCGATTAACGACGCTTTTTGGCGGCTTCGGCGGCTTCCTGCTGCGCATCCACCACGGCCAGCGCCGTCATGTTGACGATGCGGCGCACGGTCGCGCTGGTGGTCAGAATGTGTACCGGGCGCGCGGCGCCCAGCAGGATCGGACCCATCGCGACGCCGTTGCTGCCCGTCATCTTCAGCATGTTGTACGTGATGTTGCCGGTGTCCAGATTCGGCATGACCAGCAGATTGGCGCGGCCCTTCAACGTGCTGTCCGGGTAGGCCAGAACGCGGATCTTTTCCGACAAGGCGGCGTCGGCGTGCATTTCGCCGTCCACTTCCAGGTCAGGCGCGCGTTCTTGCACGATCTTGCTGGCGGTGGCCATCTTGCGCGACGATTCCGTCACACGGCTGCCGAAGTTCGAATGCGAGAGCAGGGCGATCTTCGGCACCACGCCAAAGCGCAGCATTTCGTCTGCGGCCTGGATGGTGATGCTGGCGACTTCTTCGGCCGTCGGGTTTTCATTGACGTGGGTGTCAGTGACGAACAGCGTCTGGTCGGGCAGCATCAGCACGTTCAGGGCGGCGTAGGTCTGGCCTTCCTTTTTGCCGATGATTTCGTCGATGTACTTGAGCTGGTTGTCGTACTTGCTGGCCACGCCGCACAGCAGCGCGTCGGCGTCGCCGCGACGCAGCAGCATCGCGCCGATCAGCGTGTTGTGCTTGCGGATCATCGCTTTGGCGATAGCCGGCGTCACGCCTTCACGGCCCTTCAGCTGGTAGTACGCGTTCCAGGTTTCGGTGAAACGGTTGTCGTCTTCCGGGTCCACGATCTCGAAGTGCTCGCCAGCCTTCAGACGCAGGCCGGCTTTTTCAATGCGCATCTCGATGACGGCGGGGCGGCCGATCAGGATCGGGAACGCCAGCTTTTCATCAGCCACCGTTTGCACGGCGCGCAGGACGCGCTCGTCTTCGCCGTCGGCGTAGATGACGCGCTTGGGCGCCTTCTTGGCTTGGGCGAACAGCGGACGCATCAGCTGACCCGAGTGGTACACGAAACCCATCAGCTTTTGGCGGTAGGCTTCGATGTCTTCGATCGGGCGGGCGGCCACGCCGGAGTCGGCAGCCGCTTGGGCCACGGCCGGCGCGATCTGGACGATCAGGCGCGGGTCGAACGGCTTGGGGATGATGTAGTCGGGACCGAACGACAGCTCTTGGCCGGCGTAGGCGCGGGCCACTTCATCGTTTTGCTCGGCTTGGGCCAGTTCTGCAATGGCCTTCACGCATGCCAGCTTCATTTCTTCGGTGATGCGCGAGGCGCCGGCATCCATGGCGCCGCGGAAGATGAAGGGGAAGCACAGCACGTTGTTGACCTGGTTCGGGTAGTCCGAACGGCCGGTGGCGATGATGCAGTCAGGGCGGGCGGCCTTGGCGATTTCCGGGCGGATTTCCGGTTCCGGGTTGGCCAGCGCCAGAATCAGCGGACGATCGGCCATGGTCTTGACCATGTCGCCGGTCAGCACGCCAGCGGTGGAGCAACCCAGGAACACATCGGCGCCGTCGACCACGTCGGCCAGCGTACGGGCGTCGGTCTTTTGCGCGTAGCGCTTCTTGTTGGCCTCCATGTTTTCATCGCGGCCATCCCAGATCACGCCACGGGAGTCGACGACAAAGATGTTCTCGCGCTTGACGCCCAAGTGCACCAGCAGGTCCAGGCAAGCGATAGCCGCGGCGCCTGCGCCCGAGCAAGCCAGCTTGACCGAACCGATGTCCTTGTTGACGACCTTCAGGCCGTTCAGGATGGCAGCCGACGAGATGATGGCGGTACCGTGCTGGTCGTCATGGAAGACGGGAATTTTCATGCGCTCGCGCAGCTTCTTCTCGATGTAGAAGCACTCGGGCGCCTTGATGTCTTCCAGGTTGACGCCGCCCAGCGTGGGTTCCAGCGCCGCGATGATGTCGACCAGCTTGTCAGGATCGTTTTCGGCCAGTTCGATGTCGAACACGTCGATGCCGGCGAATTTCTTGAACAGGCAGCCTTTGCCTTCCATCACCGGTTTGGCGGCCAGCGGGCCAATGTTGCCCAGACCCAGAACGGCGGTGCCGTTGGTGATCACACCCACCAGGTTGCCGCGCGAGGTGTACTTCGACGCGGCGTCATCGCCTTGTTCGAAGATGGCCATGCACGCAGCGGCCACGCCGGGAGAGTAGGCCAGGGACAAGTCGTCCTGGTTGGCCAGAGTCTTGGTCGGGACGACCGAGATTTTGCCGGGGGTGGGATAGGCGTGGTAATCCAACGCCATTTTGGTAAGAGTTTCGTCCATGGGATCGGGGCCTCTGAGGCACTAACTGAAAAAGGAAACGGGATGACCAAAGGCGGGCTCGCGGCCCGCCGTATTCTTTGCGAAATGCTTGGGGAACATCCGTATTTCACCAGAAAGCGCAGGTGATTGGTTGTTGCAGTGCAGCGTGCGGACGATTTTGATCAAATGCCGGACGGGTTGCAGATGATACCGATAGCGCAGAGTCATCTGCGGCGGAGGGCGGCATGTGGGGATGCCGCTGCGGCGCCAATCGGTCGCTGGATGGGGCACGCGAGAGGTTCCGGACAAGAACCCGACTGCCAATCGCATTCTTGTCCTGGACCTCTCGCACGACACCCATCTACGATTGCCAGGGCGGCGTTTGGCGTGTGGCGGCGCTCAAGGTTTTACGCAGGGCGTCGGCCTCTTTTTGGCGGCCCAGGATGTCCAGCGCGTAAAGCACGATCCAATCGGCGCTGACTTCAAAGAAGTCGCGCAGTTGGGCGCGGGTGTCGCTGCGGCCAAAGCCGTCGGTGCCCAGGGTGCGGAAGGGGGCCGGGACCCAGGCGCGTATCTGGTCGGGCACGGCGCGCACGTAATCGGTGGCGGCAATCACCGGGGCGTTGCTGCCGCCCAGGCATGTGCGCACCCAGTCTTCTTGGGCGTCCAGCCCCAGCACGCGGGCGCGTTCCGCTTCACGTCCGTCCCGGGCCAATTCGGAAAAACTGGTGACGCTCCAGACTTCCGCGTCCACGCCATGTTGTTCGCGCAGACGGTCAGCCGCCATCTCGGCTTCACGCAACATGGGCCCTGCGCCGAGCAACCGCACTTGGGCCTTTTGCTGCGCCGGGCGCAGCAGGTACATGCCGCGCAGAATCCCTTCACGCACGCCAGGGGCCGACGGCATATCAGGCTGGGCCAGGTTCTCGTTCGTGACCGTCAGGTAGAAGAATTCGTCGTGCTGTTCGTCCAGCATGCGGCGCATGCCGTATTCGACGATAACGGCGACCTCGAAGGCATAGGCCGGATCGTAGGCGCGGCAGTTGGGCACGGTGGCAGCCATGATGTGGCTGGAGCCATCCTGATGCTGCAACCCTTCTCCGCCCAGGGTGGTGCGCCCGGACGTGGCGCCGACCAGGAATCCGCGCGTGCGCTGGTCGGCGGCGGCCCAGATCAAATCGCCGATGCGCTGGAATCCGAACATCGAGTAGTAGATGTAGAAGGGCAGCATCGGCAGTCCGTTCACCGAATAGCTGGTGCCGGCTGCGGTCCAGGACGAAATGGCGCCCGCTTCGGTAATGCCTTCTTCCAGGATCTGGCCATCGCGGGCCTCGCGGTAATACAGCACCGAGCCGATGTCTTCCGGTTCGTACAACTGGCCCTGCGCTGAATAGATGCCGATCTGGCGGAACAGGTTGGCCATACCGAAAGTGCGGGCCTCGTCCGCCACAATGGGCACGATGCGAGAGCCGATGGTTTCGTCCTTGAGCAGCCCCGTCAGCATCCGCACGATGGCCATGGTGGACGACATTTCCTTGCCGTCGGCGGCCAGCGCAAAGCGCGCCCATTGCTCGGCATCGGGCGGCGTCAGACTGGGCGATTGCGTATTGCGGCGCGGGATGTGGCCGCCCAGCGCGGCACGGCGCGCTTGCAGATGGCGCAGTTCGGCGCTGTCTTCGGCGGGACGGTAGAACTTCAGCGCCAGGCAGTCTGCGTCCGATATCGGCAGCGCGAAGCGGTCGCGGAATGCCAGCAGCGCGTCGTCGTCCAGCTTCTTTTGCTGGTGGGTCGTCATCTTGCCCTGGCCAGCGGCGCCCATGCCGAAGCCTTTCTTGGTCTGCGCCAGGATCACGGTCGGCTGCCCGCGATGCCGGGCCGCGCGGTGATACGCCGCATGGATCTTCACCATGTCGTGGCCGCCGCGATGCAGGCGGTCGATGGCGTCATCGGTCCAGTCGGCCACGAGCGCGGCCAGCTCAGGATTCTGGTTGAAGAAGTGGGCGCGGTTGAAGGCGCCGTCATTGGCAGCAAAGGTTTGAAACTGTCCGTCCACGGTGTTGGCGAACGCGCGGGCCAGGGCGCCGCCGGTGTCGCGGCGCAAGAGCGCATCCCAGTCGCTGCCCCAGACCAGTTTGATCACGTTCCAGCCCGCGCCCGCGTACAGCGTTTCCAATTCGTCGATGATGCGGCCATTGCCGCGCACCGGGCCGTCCAGCCGTTGCAGATTGCAGTTGACGACGAAGACCAGGTTGTCGAGTTTTTCGCGCGCAGCCAGCGTCAGCGCGGCGATGGACTCGGGTTCGTCCATTTCTCCGTCGCCAAAGATGCCCCAGACCTTACGGTCCGCGCCCGGCACCAGGGAGCGGTGTTCCAGGTAGCGCATGAAACGCGCCTGATAGATGGCGTTGATGGGGCCGATGCCCATCGATCCCGTCGGAAACTGCCAGAAGTCCGGCATCAACCACGGGTGGGGGTAGGACGACAGCCCGCGCAGGCCCCGCGATGTCGCGGTGATTTCCTGCCGGAAATGCGCCAGATCGTCGTCGCCCAGAAAACCCTCCAGGTAGGCGCGTGCATAGACGCCCGGGGCGGAATGTGGCTGCATATAGACAAGATCACCCGGCCCATCCGCTGACTGCGCCCGGAAGAAATGGTTGAAGCCCACCTCAAACAGGTCGGCCGCCGATGCATAACTGGCGATATGGCCGCCCAGCTCGCCGTGAGCCTGGTTGGCGCGCACGACCATGGCCAGCGCGTTCCACCGGTTGATGCGGGCAATGCGCTCTTCCACCGCCAGGTTGCCGGGAAAAGGCGGTTCCTGGTCGGCGGGTATCGTGTTCAGATAGGCAGTGCGAGTCTGGCTATTGGCGCGCAGGCCCAGCGACGCGGCATGCCCCAGCAGATTGTCCAGCACATATCCTGCGCGGCCCGCGCCTTCGCTTACTACCAGCGACTGCAGGGCGTCGCGCCATTCGGCGGTTTCAGCGGGATCGGCGTCATGCCGGAGGTCTTGCCCATCGGTCGGGGGGCTGGCGTCACACATAATGAATTTGTCTCCTGTTATCGCTCCATGCTAGACCTGTGCGGATGGCATGAGTAATCAAATTCCGGGGGCGATAAGCCTGGTTTCAGCATAATCTTTTGAGAATTTTTGGGTTGGCAGCAGCTTCTGCTGCCCAGCGGCGCTTACGCGTGGTGACCACCCTGTGGACGGTGTCGCGCTAGAATTCGCCGTTTCTTCAAAATCACAACGGGAGACTTCAATGACTCAACCCGTCAGCGTCCCTGCCAATGTCACGTTGCCGGAACTTACGTTCCGCGGCGTTTTGTTGGGCGCTCTGATCACGGTCATCTTCACGGCCTCCAACGTTTTCCTGGGGCTGAAGGTCGGCCTGACGTTCTCATCGGCGATTCCCGCAGCGGTGATTTCAATGTCGGTGCTGCGTCTGTTCAAGGACGCCAATATTCTTGAAAACAACATGGTGCAGACGCAGGCCTCGGCGGCCGGCACGCTGTCATCCATCATCTTCATCCTGCCGGCACTGGTCATGATGGGCCACTGGCAGGGCTTTCCGTTCTGGCAGACGCTGGGCATTTGCGCGGCGGGCGGCATGCTGGGCGTGATGTTCACGATTCCGCTGCGCCATGTGATGGTGGTGCAAAGCGATCTGCCTTATCCGGAAGGCGTGGCGGCGGCGGAAATTCTGCGCGTGGGCAGTGCAGAGCGCGCGCAAGACGCGGCTGAGGATGCAGGGGCAGCGGGCGCCAAGCCGGCAGCCAAACCCGCTGCGACCGGCATGGGCGATATCGTGACTGGCGGCGTTGCAGCCGCCGTCGTCAGCTTTGCCGCCAGCGGTCTGCGCGTGCTGGGTGATGGCGTCAGCGGCTGGTTCGCCTTGGGCGGGGCGGTGTTTCGCCTGCCGATGGGTTTTTCGCTGGCGCTGTTGGGCGCCGGCTACCTGATTGGCATTGTGGCAGGCCTTGCGATGCTGACAGGCCTGATCATTTCGTGGGGCATCGCGGTGCCCATCTTGACCGCCATGGGAGACATGCCGGCGGGCCAGACTCTTGCTCAATACGCCTCGGGTTTGTGGTCCTCGCAGGTGCGCTTCATCGGCGCGGGCGTGATTGGCGTGGGCGCTATCTGGACGCTGGCCACTTTGTTCATGCCGATGGCGCGCGGGGTCAAGGCGTCGTTTTCGGCATTGACGAAGGCGGGGGCGGCGCGGGCCGGCCAAGCGCCGCGTACGGAACGCGACTTGTCGGCGGGCTGGATTTCGGTGGTCACGCTGGTGCTGGTGGCGATTTTGGTGGTGACGTTCCAGGTGTTTCTGGCGGGCGCGCCATTGTCGGCCGGCGCCATCTGGAAGCTGGTCGCCTATGCCGTGTTGTTCGCCTTTGTATTCGGCTTTCTGGTCGCTGCGGCCTGCGGCTACATGGCGGGTCTGGTGGGATCGTCGACCAGCCCGATTTCCGGGGTGGGCATTGTGGCCATTGTGCTGGTGTCTTTACTGATGCTGGCCTTGGGCGGCGAATTGCTCGCGGCGCAAAATGGCGTGCAGATGGCGATTGCGCTGGCGATCTTCAGCACGTCCGCCGTGGTTGCGGTTGCGTCGATTTCCAATGACAACTTGCAAGATCTGAAGACCGGCTGGCTGGTCGGCGCTACGCCGTGGCGCCAGCAGGTAGCGCTTTTGATCGGCTGCGTGGTGGGCGCTGCGGTGATTTCGCCGGTGTTGGACCTGCTCTACAACGCTTATGGTTTTGCCGATGCGATGCCGCGCCAGGGCATGGACCCGGCGCAAGCGTTGTCGGCCCCGCAAGCGACGTTGATGCTGGCGATTGCGCGCGGCATCTTCACCCATCAGTTGAACTGGACCATGATCCTGATCGGCATGGGCGTGGGGGTGTGCCTGATCGTGCTGGACGAGATCTTGAAGCGCACCTGCCGTGTGGCCCGCATGCCGGTTTTGGCGGTGGGCATAGGCATCTATCTGCCGCCCACGGTTGCCGCGCCTATCGTGGCGGGCGCGGTGCTGGCATGGCTGCTTGAACTCGCATTGCGCCGCCGCGCCGCTGCCGCAGGCAAGCCCTATGAACAGTTTGCCGATGCGCCCAACCGGCGCGGCGTGCTGATTGCATCAGGGTTGATCGTGGGTGAAAGCCTGGTTGGCGTGCTGATGGCCGCCGTGATCGGCGCCAGCAGCTCGGACGCCCCGCTAGCCATCGCAGGCGAGAGCTTTGCGCCGATCGCGTCCTACTTGGGGCTTGCCGTCTTTGTGCTGGTGGCGGTGCTGTTCTGGCGCCGGGTGATGCGGCTGGCTTGAGCCGCCAAATGCAATGGCAGGCCTGCAATGCACAGGCCTGCCATCAAGTGCGATTCAAACTTGCCTGTCAGACCGGTTTGAGCAGATCGGACAGTGTGCGTGCGATCACCTTGGTTGCGCGCCGCAGGTCTTCCAGCACCACGCGTTCGTCGCTGCGTTTGGCATGCGATTCCAGCACCGTGCGGGGGCCGGCGCCGTAGATGACGCCGGGGATACCGGCTTCGGCATACAGACGGACATCGGTATAGAGCGGTGTGCCCATGGCGGGTATCGGTTCGCCAAAGAGTTCCTCGCCGTGCTTCTGTATGGCGCTGACCAGCGGCTGGTTGCCGGGCAGGGGGCGCATGGAATTGGCCAGCAACAAACGCTTGATCTCGACCGTGATGCCGGGCGTGGCGGCTGAGGCGTCCTGGATGATCTGACGGATATTCGCTTCGACCTCGACGGCGTTTTCTTCGGGGATCATGCGGCGGTCCAGCTTGAAGCTGACCTTGCCCGGCACTACGTTGGTGTTGGTGCCGCCTTCGATGCGTCCGACATTCAGGTAGGGGTGGGTGATACCCGGCACGTCCGAGGTCACTTGCTGGTAAAGCGTGTTCTGCGCGTACAGCGCGTTCAGGATTTTGACTGCGCCTTGCAAGGCGTCCACGCCGCTTGCCGGAATGGCGGCGTGCGCCATCTTGCCGTGCACGGTCACTTCCATTTGCAGGCAGCCGTTGTGCGCCGTTACCACTTCATAGCTGAAGCCGGCGGCGATCAGCAGATCGGGCTTGGTCAGGCCTTGTGCAAGCAGCCAGCCTGGCCCCAGCAGTCCGCCGAATTCTTCGTCGTAGGTGAAGTGCAACTCGACTGCGCCGTGGCTGGGCTTGGCTACGGCTTCCAGCGCACGCACCGCAAACGTGAAGCTGGCGAAGTCGCTCTTGCTGACGGCCGAGGCGCGGCCGTACAGGCTGCCGTTGTCGATCTCGCCGCCGTAAGGGTCGTGCTGCCAGCCGTCGCCCGGAGGCACGACGTCGCCGTGCGCGTTGAGCGCAATGCGGCGGCCGGGGCCGTACTCGCGCCGAACGATCAGATTGGTGATGGATTCCAGGCCGTAGTCTTTGACCGCTTGCGCAGGCACGGCGTGCGCTTCGGCATCAAAACCAAAGTCTTGCAGCAGTTCTGCGGTGCGGACGGCATGGGGCGCGTTATTGCCGGGCGGCGTGTCAGTGGGGACGCGCACAAGCGATTGCAGGAAGCGAACTTCCTCGTCAAAGTGGGCGTCAACCCAAGCATCCAGGCGGGCGTAGTCAGTCATGGTTCAGTGTGTGCTGTCGTGGGCAAGATCGTCCAGCAGGCGCTGCATGGCAAACGCAGCAAGCTGGATATCGTCGCTGGTGGTGGATTCACGGGGGTTGTGGCTGATGCCGGAATTCTGGCCGCGCACAAAAAGCATGGCTTGCGGCATGACTTCGTGCAGCTTCATGGCGTCGTGGCCTGCGCCGCTGGGCATGCGGTACAGGGGGACTCCAAGCGCGTCGACGGCGCGTTCCCAGCGTAGTTGCCATGCGGGATCGCTCGGCGCGGCGGCGGCGCGCATGGTTTCTTCAAGCGTGTAGCGCAAACCACGGCGCTGGCAGATGGCGGCCAGCTCGGCCAGCACATCGTTGACCAGCGCATCGCGCTGCGGGTCGCTGGGTGCGCGCAGGTCAAGGCTGAAGCGGCATTCGCCGGGCACGACGTTGATGGAACCGTTGGGTACTTCAAGCATGCCTATGGTGCCGACCGAGTCGCCGTCCTGGGCCGCGCGCTGTTCAACATACAGGGCAAGTTCAGCCGTGGCGGTGGCGGCGTCGCGGCGCCGGTTCATCGGCGTGGTGCCGGCATGGCAGGCCATGCCGAAAATCTGCGCCATGTAGCGCACGCTGCCGTTGATGGACGTGACGATGCCCAGCGGCAAACCCATTTCGAACAGGACCGGGCCTTGTTCAATATGCACTTCGATAAATCCCAGATAGCGGGCGGCATCGCGGCGCAACTTGGGGATGTCGTCGATGCACAAGCCGGCATGCTGCATGGCGTCGCGCATGGTGATGCCCTGGGCGTCTTTCTGGTCCAGCCATTCCTGTTTGAAATCGCCGATCAGTGCGCCCGAACCCAGGAAGGTGGCGCGGTAGCGCTGGCCTTCTTCTTCGGCAAAGCCGATCACTTCCAGGTGGTAAGGCAGGCGGCGGCCCTGACGGTGCAGCTCGCGCACGCAGGCCATGGGCACGAAGATGCCCAGCCGGCCGTCGTACTTGCCGCCATTGCGCACCGTGTCGTAATGGCTGCCCGTCATCAGAGTAGGGGCGTCGGCGAGGTCCGCGTGATAGCGGCCGACGACGTTGCCCACCGCATCGATCTCGACCTCGTCAAAGCCGCAGTCGCGCATCCAGTGCGAGATGCGTTGCGCGCAGGCACGATGGGCGTCGGTCAGGTACGTGACGGTAAGCTGGCCTTTTTCTGCGTAGCCGGGGTCGCTGTGGGCACTGAGTTTTTCCTGCCAGTCCCAGATATCGTTGCCTGTAGTCAGGTCAATCGCGAAATCGCCGCCCAGCCGCAGTTCGGCCATTCGGTGAATGTTGCGCAGCGCCTCTTGGTGTTCGACATCCGGCGGGTTGTCCAGACGGCGCGTCAACTCATCGATGATTTGCGCGGGCGTCAGGATCGTGCCGCGCGGGTCGCGTCCGGCCAGGACGAACGGAAAACCGAATTGCGCGCTGTAATCTGCACGCAGATGTTGCAGGCGTTCCAGCTCATCAGGCGTGAAATCGGTTACGTCAGCCAGTTCTGGCTGGGCGCGAATCAGCGCCAGCCGGGTTTCGGTATCGGCAGCATCCACGGCATGCCTCAGTTGGTGCTGCAACTGCGCCAGTGACCGGAAGGGGCGGGCGCGCAGCGCCTTGCGGCCGATCCACGGCGACTGGGCGTACAGACCGTCCAGCATCGCCTCGGCGTCGTCGGGCGTGGCGGCGTTCAGTTGTTCCAGGGTAGAGACCATCGTCGGCGCCCTTAGCAGTTCGAAAGATAGGGATGCGTGGCCTTCCAGTGCCGGGCAATGTCCAGACGGCGGCACACCCACACGCGGTCATGGCTGGCAATGTGATCCAGAAAGCGTTGCAGCGCGGTAATGCGGCCTGGACGCCCGAGCAGCCGGCAGTGCATGCCGATACTGAGCATCTTGGGCGACTCGTCACCTTCAGCGTAGAGCACGTCGAAACTGTCCTTCAGGTATTGAAAGAACGGATCGGCGTGGGAATAGCCCTGGGGCAACGCGAAGCGCATGTCGTTGCAGTCCAGCGTATATGGCACGATCAGTTGCGGCACCACGCTGCCATCGGTCTTTTGCACCTGCATCCAGAACGGCAGGTCGTCGCCGTAATAGTCGCTGTCGTACTCAAAGCCGCCGTCATCGGCCACCAGGCGGCGGGTGCGCGGGCTGTCGCGCCCGGTGTACCAGCCCAGAGGGCGGGTGCCCGTCAACTGCGTGATGGCGTCCATGCCCAGACGCATGTGTTCGCGTTCGGTGGCTTCGTCCACGTTCTGATAGTGGATCCAGCGCCAACCGTGGCACGCGATCTCGTGGCCCAGCTCAACAAATGCGGCGGTCAGGTCGGGATGGCGTTGCAAGGCCATGCCTACGCCAAAGACCGTCAAGGGCAGTTGCCGTTTTTCGAATTCACGCAGAATGCGCCAGACGCCTGCACGCGACCCGTATTCATAAATGCCTTCCATGCTGAGATGGCGGTCGGGGTAGCTGGCGGGGTTGAACATTTCGGACAGGAATTGCTCAGACCCCGCGTCGCCATGCAGCACGCTGTTCTCGCCGCCTTCTTCGTAATTCAGGACGAACTGCACGGCGATGCGGGCGCGGTTCGGCCATTGCGCGTGCGGAGGATTCCGGCCATAGCCGATCAGGTCACGGGGGTAGGCACGGGTGGAATCGTAGGTGGTCATAAAAGGCGGGCAGGGGCCGGATGTGACGAGCGGGCGCCAAATGGCGGACGGGTCATGTTCGGCTAAACCATAGCGGTAAAGCAAGTTCCTGTATACAATTTATGTACATAACTGAGGAAAACGATAATGCCGGCACCCGCAAACACGGACGCCGGCATTCCTTAGCGCAAGTCGCCTGCGGGCCAGCCCATGGCCCCAAAGCCGGCGTCAGCCGTTGCGGTACAAAAAGCTATAGGCGTTGATCGCCGGCACCCCTCCCAGGTGCGCATACAGAACCCGTGAGCCTGCGGGGATTTCGCCGCGGCGGACGATGTCCATCATGCCCTGCATGGATTTTCCTTCGTATACCGGATCGGTCATCATGCCTTCCAGCCGCGCGCAGGTCCGGATGGCGTCATTGGTTTCGGCCGATGGCAGGCCGTAAGCCGGGTAGGCATAACGCGTGTCCAGCACGACGTCGCTGTCCTTGATGCCTTTTTCCAGGCCCACCATATCGGCGGTGCGCCGTGCAATGCGCAGGATCTGCGCGCGAGTCTGGTCTGGCGTGGCAGAGGCATCGATGCCGATGACGCGGTCGGCCCGGCCATCGTCCGCAAATCCCACCACCATGCCTGCCTGCGTGCTGCCCGTGACGGCGCACACGACGATGTAGTCGAATTTGAATCCCAGGTCTGCTTCTTGCCTGCGCACTTCTTCTGCAAAGCCGACATAACCCAGCCCGCCCAGTTCATGGTCGGAGGCGCCAGCAGGAATGGCGTAGGGCTTGCCGCCGCGTTTGCGCACGTCTTCAAGCGCCTCTTCCCAACTGCGCCGGAAACCAATATCGAAACCCTGGTCTACCAGCCGCACGTCGGCGCCCATCAGCCGGCTCATCATGATGTTGCCCACGCGGTCGTAGACGGCGTCGGAATAGTCCACCCAGTTTTCCTGCACCAGCACGCAAGCCAGTCCCAGCTTTGCAGCCACTGCCGCCACCATGCGCGTGTGGTTGGACTGAATGCCGCCGATCGTCACCAGCGTATCGCAGCCTTGTTCCAAAGCCTGCGGAATGAGGTACTCCAGCTTGCGCAGCTTATTGCCGCCGAACGCCAGGCCGCTGTTGCAGTCTTCACGCTTGGCGTAGATCTCGACCTTGCCGCCCAAGTGCGCGGACAGGCGGTCAAGCTTTTCGATAGGGGTGTCGCCGAAGGTCAGGCGATGTCGGGGAAATCGTTGCAGATCCATGCGGGCTCCTGATGGGCTTAGTCCGGTCCGGCCAGAGCGGCGCGGATGGAAAAATCATAGGAATTGCACCGATTCGAGGTCAATTGCGTATTTTTTTGAATAATGGGATTTAAAAGTTCTAAAACTGCCTTTCTTGTATTTATTAATTCGAATATAAAAACCAATACCGAATTAAATTTTTAGGGACGCATGGAATGTCCGACACGTTCAGCCTGGATCGCATCGACCGCCACATCCTGCGTGTCCTGCAAGACGACGCTCAGATCACCAATCTGGACCTGAGCGCTCGCGTGCATCTGAGTCCTGCGGCCTGCCTGCGCCGGGTCGAGAAATTGAAAAGCGAAGGGATCATCAAGAAGACCGTCGCGCTGCTTGAACCGTCCGATGTGGATATGGCCACGCTCGTCATTGTGGGGGTGGTGCTGGACCGCTCCACGCCCGATTCCTTCACGGACTTTGAAGCGGCGGCGCGCGGCATCAGCGGTTGTCTGGAGTGCCACTTGGTGGCAGGAGAATTCGACTACTTTTTGATGTTGCGCATACGCGACCTGGAACGGTTCAACAAGCTGCATGCGGGCGAGATCATCAAGCTGCCCGGCGTACGCCAGATTCGTACTTTTTTTGTGCTGAAAGAGATCCTCTCGACCACCGCATTGCCCGTATGACGATGCGTGCGCGCAACACTCGCATTTGAGGCTTCAAGAATTGCCGCACTGCGGCATTTTCGATTGACGGAAATTGATGGCGCGAAGACGGCGAAATGTCAGTGGTTGGCCGGACATTCCAATGCTGCATGACAGCATTCCGATTAGGCTTTTGCGTCACAGAAACGCAAGAAGACGGCCCTAAACTCAAAGGGTTATACTCTTATCCCATACGGCTTTTAAGGCTTGTACGCGCCTTCTGCCCCTGCTATCCGCTTAACGGGAAGCCCGTGCTGCGGAAGGTTTTCCTGCATCGTGTCGAGTGAAGCACTCGTAAAGGTGAAGCGATATGTCTTCGGAAATAGAATCTCTATCCACGTCTTATCTCTTTGGGGGTAACGCCCCTTATGTTGAGGAGCTTTACGAAGCCTACCTCGACAATCCCGGTTCGGTTCCTGATAACTGGCGCGAATATTTCGACCAGTTGCAGCACGCTCCCGCTACCGACGGCCAGGAATCCACTCGCGACCAGGCCCACGCTCCCATCGTTGAATCGTTTGCGCAACGCGCCAAGGCCAATGCCTTTGTGCAACGCTCGGCCGAACCCGATCTGAGCGTCGCCAGCAAGCAAGTGTCGGTGCAATCGCTGATTGCCGCCTACCGTTCGCTGGGTTCGCGCTGGGCTGATCTGGACCCGCTCAAGCGCCAGGAACGTCCCCCGATTCCCGAACTCGATCCGGCCTTCTATGGCCTGAGCGAAGCCGATCTGGATCAAACCTACTCGGCCACCAACACCTACTTCACGACCGCCAGCACCATGACGCTGCGCGACATCCTGAAGGCGCTGCGCGACACGTATTGCCGCAGCATCGGTGCTGAATTCACGCACATCTCCGACCCCGCCGCCAAGCGCTGGATCCAGGAACGTCTGGAAACCACCCTGGGCGCGCCCGCCTATTCGGTCGAAGAAAAGCGCCACATCCTGCAGCAGCTGACCGAGTCCGAAGGGCTCGAGCGTTTCCTGCACACCAAGTACGTCGGCCAGAAGCGCTTCTCGCTGGAAGGCGGCGAAAGCTTCATCGCCTCGATGGACGAAGTGGTGAACCACGCCGGTGAAAACGGCGTCCAGGAAATCGTGGTCGGCATGGCCCACCGCGGCCGCCTGAACCTGCTCGTGAACATCATGGGCAAGATGCCCGGCGACCTGTTCGCTGAGTTCGAAGGCAAGCACGCTGAAGGCCTGACCGACGGCGACGTGAAGTACCACAACGGCTTCTCCAGCGACCTGGCCACCCGTGGCGGTCCGGTCCACCTGTCGTTGGCGTTCAACCCGTCCCACCTGGAAATCGTCAACCCCGTGGTCGAAGGCAGCGTGCGCGCTCGCCAAGAACGCCGCGGCGATGCCGAAGGCAAGCAAGTGTTGCCGGTGCTGGTGCACGGCGACGCGGCCTTTGCCGGCCAAGGCGTCGTGATGGAAACCCTGAACCTGGCCCAAACGCGCGGCTACGGCACGGGCGGCACGCTGCACATCGTCATCAACAACCAAATCGGTTTCACCACGTCTGATCCGCGCGACTCGCGTTCGACGCTGTATTGCACCGACGTGGTCAAGATGATCGAAGCCCCGGTGTTCCACGTGAATGGCGATGATCCCGAAGCTGTGGTGTTCGTCACCAAGCTGGCTCTGGACTACCGTCTGCAATTCCGTCATGACATCGTCGTGGACATCGTTTGCTTCCGCAAGCTGGGCCACAACGAGCAAGACACCCCGTCGCTGACGCAGCCCCTGATGTACAAGCGCATTGGCCATCACCCCGGCACGCGCAAGCTGTACGCAGACAAGCTGACCACGCAAGGCGTGCTGGCCGAAGGCGAAGCCGATCAACTGGTCAAGGACTACCGTCAACTGATGGAAGACGGCCAGCGCACCATTGAACCGGTGCTGACCGACTACAAGAGCAAGTACGCGATCGACTGGTCGGCGTTCTTGGGCGCCAAGTGGACTGACCAGGCTGACACCGCAGTGCCGCTGGCCGAACTGAAGCGCATTGGTGAGCGCATCACGACGGTTCCGGAAGGCTTCACGGTGCACCCGCTGGTTGCCAAGCTGCTGAATGACCGCCGCACGATGGCCAAGGGCGACCTGAACCTGGATTGGGGCATGGGCGAACACCTTGCCTTCGCAACCCTGGTTTCGTCGGGCTATGCCATCCGTATCACCGGTCAGGATTCGGGCCGTGGCACGTTCACGCACCGCCACGCCGTGCTGCACGACCAGAACCGCGAACGCTGGAACGACGGCACCTACATCCCGCTGCAAAACGTGTCGGAAGGCCAGGCGCCTTTCACCGTGATCGACTCCGTGCTGTCCGAAGAGGCTGTGCTGGCGTTTGAATACGGTTACTCCAGCGCCGAGCCCAACACGCTGACCATCTGGGAAGGCCAGTTCGGCGACTTCGTGAACGGTGCTCAGGTCGTGATCGACCAGTTCATCAGCTCCGGCGAAGCCAAGTGGGGCCGCCAGTCGGGTCTGACCCTGATGCTGCCGCACGGCTACGAAGGCCAAGGCCCCGAGCACTCGTCGGGCCGCATCGAGCGCTTCCTGCAACTGTGCGCCGACAACAACATGCAAGTGGTTCAGCCGACCTCGGCTTCGCAGATCTTCCACGTTCTGCGCCGCCAGATGATCCGCCCGTTCCGCAAGCCGCTGGTGCTGTTCACGCCGAAGTCGCTGCTGCGTAACAAGGACGCGGGTTCGCCCCTGACCGATCTGGCCGGCGGCAGCTTCCGCCCGGTGATCGGCGAGGTCGACGAGGCCATCGACGCCAGCAAGGTCAAGCGCGTGCTGGCTTGCTCGGGCAAGGTGTATTACGACCTGGTCAACGCCCGCCGTGAGCGTGGCGCCGACAACGTCGCCATCGTCCGTGTCGAGCAGCTGTACCCGTTTGCGCACAAGTCGTTCGAAACGGAACTGCGCAAGTACCCGAAGGCAACCGAGGTGATCTGGGTTCAGGACGAACCGCAGAACCAAGGCGCCTGGTTCTACGTTCAGCATCACGTGTACGAGAACATGGTCGAAGGCCAGAAACTGGGCTACTCCGGTCGCGCCGCGTCGGCATCGCCGGCCGTGGGCTACCTGGCCAAGCACCAGGAGCAGCAGAAGGCCCTGATCGAAGCGGCTTTCGCGCCCAAGTTCAAGGTCATGTTGACGAAGTAACCCTTACTTGATGCACGCGCCGCGCGCGGCAAGCGTTTTGGAACCCCGTTTCGAACCTTGCCGCGCCGCGTGACCAGAACACACTCTTACGGAATAAATAAAATGGCTATTACCGACGTCGTCGTCCCCCAACTATCCGAATCCGTCTCCGAAGCGACCCTGCTGACCTGGAAAAAGCAGCCTGGCGCCGCCGTTGAAGCGGACGAAATCCTGATCGAAGTCGAAACCGACAAGGTCGTGCTGGAAGTGCCGGCTCCCGCCTCGGGCGTGCTGGCTGAAATCGTCAAGGGCGATGGCAGCACCGTGACCTCCGGCGAAGTGCTGGCCCGTATCGACACCGCCGCCAAGGCCGCTGCTGCTGCCACCGCGCCTGCCGCTGCCGCCCCGGCCGCTGCCCAAGCTGCCGCCGCTCCGGCTGCCGCTGCACCGGCTTCGTCCGCCGCTGCTGGCGTGGCATCGCCCGCCGCCGCCAAGATCCTGGCCGAGAAGGGCGTTGAAGCCGCTTCCGTGGCCGGTTCGGGCCGTGATGGCCGCGTGACCAAGGGCGACGCTCTGGCCGCCAGCGCCCCGGCTGCCAAGGCTGCTCCTGCCAAGGCCCCGGCTGCTCCGGCCCCGACCACGCTGTCCCTGGACGGCCGTCCGGAACAGCGCGTGCCGATGAGCCGCCTGCGTGCCCGTATCGCCGAACGTCTGCTGCAATCGCAACAAGAAAACGCGATTCTGACCACGTTCAACGAAGTGAACATGCAAGCAGTGATCGAACTGCGCGGCAAGTACAAGGACAAGTTCGAAAAGGAACACGGCATCAAGCTGGGTTTCATGTCGTTCTTCGTCAAGGCCGCTGTGGCCGCACTGAAGAAGTACCCGCTGATCAACGCGTCGATCGACGGCAAGGACATCATCTATCACGGCTACTTCGACATCGGTATCGCTGTCGGCAGCCCGCGTGGCCTGGTGGTGCCGATCCTGCGCAACGCCGACCAGCTGTCCATCGCTGAAATCGAAAAAACCATTGCTGACTTCGGCCGCCGCGCCGCTGACGGCAAGCTGGGCATTGAAGAAATGACCGGCGGCACGTTCTCGATCTCCAACGGTGGCGTGTTCGGTTCGATGCTGTCGACCCCGATCATCAACCCGCCGCAATCGGCCATCCTGGGCGTGCACGCCACCAAGGATCGCGCTGTTGTCGAAAACGGCCAGATCGTGATTCGCCCGATGAACTACCTGGCTCTGTCCTACGACCACCGCATCATCGACGGCCGCGAAGCCGTGCTGGGTCTGGTCGCCATGAAGGATGCCCTGGAAGATCCGCAGCGTCTGTTGCTGGACCTGTAATCTCGACGCCCCGAGCGCGGCGCCGCGCAGGACCTCCGGGTCTGCGGCGCCCCGGCCGGCTTGCAGCCGGCCCCTCGCCACACAGCGCCGGGCGGGGCGTGTTTCACTTCATACCTCATTCGCGAGAACACTATGTCCAAACAATTTGACGTCGTCGTGATCGGCGCCGGCCCTGGCGGCTACATCGCTGCCATCCGCGCTGCGCAACTCGGCATGTCGGTCGCTTGCATCGACGCTTGGCAAAATGGCCAGGGCGGCCCGGCACCCGGCGGCACGTGCACCAACGTCGGTTGCATCCCGTCCAAGGCGCTGCTGCAATCGTCCGAGCACTTTGAACAAGTCAACCACCACTTCGCCGACCATGGCATCGAAGTCAAGGGCGTGAGCCTGAAGCTCGACACGCTGATCGGCCGCAAGAACACGGTGGTCAAGCAGAACAACGACGGCATCCTGTACCTGTTCAAGAAGAACAAGGTCACCTTCTTCCACGGCAAGGGCGCGTTCAGCGGCCAAGTGGAAGGCGGCTGGGCCATCAAGGTCACCGGCACCGCCGAAGAAGACCTGATCGCCAAGCACGTGGTTGTGGCAACCGGTTCGTCGGCGCGTGAACTGCCCGGCCTGCCGTTTGACGAAAAGGTTGTGCTGTCCAACGACGGCGCGCTGAACATCGGCGCCGTGCCGAAGTCGCTGGGCGTGATTGGCGCTGGCGTGATCGGCCTGGAAATGGGCAGCGTGTGGCGCCGCCTGGGTTCTGAAGTCACCATCCTGGAAGCGATGCCGGAATTCCTGGCCGCCGCTGACGGTCAAGTGGCCAAGGAAGCCTTGAAGGCGTTCACCAAGCAAGGCCTGAACATCCAGATGGGTGTGAAGATCGGCGAGATCAAGGCTACCGCCAAGTCGGTGACTGTGCCTTACGTTGACGCCAAGGGCGCCGAGCAGAAGTTGGTGGTGGACAAGCTGATCGTCTCGATCGGCCGCGTGCCCTACACCGGCGGCCTGAACGCCGACGCCGTGGGCCTGAAGCTGGACGAACGCGGCTTTGTGGCCGTCGACGGCGACTGCAAGACCAACCTGCCGAACGTCTGGGCAGTGGGCGATGTGGTGCGTGGTCCGATGCTGGCGCACAAGGCCGAGGAAGAAGGCGTGGCGGTTGCCGAACGCATCTCCGGCCAACATGGTCACGTCAACTTTGACACCGTGCCGTGGGTGATCTACACGTCGCCGGAAATCGCTTGGGTCGGCAAGACCGAACAGCAACTCAAGGCCGAAGGCCGCGAGTACAAGGCTGGCAGCTTCCCGTTCCTGGCCAATGGCCGCGCGCGTGCTCTGGGTGACACCACTGGTTTCGCCAAGGTGATCGCCGATGCCAAGACCGACGAAGTCCTGGGCGTGCACATTGTGGGCCCGATGGCCTCGGAGCTGATCTCGGAAGCCGTGACCATCATGGAATTCCGTGGTGCAGCCGAAGACATCGCACGCATCTGCCACGCTCACCCGACCCTGTCGGAAGCCGTGAAGGAAGCCGCTCTGGCCGTGGACAAGCGCGCGCTGAATTTCTAAGCCGCGCTTGCGCTGAAGCTTGACCAGGGGCGGGTGTAAAAACTCGCCCTTATCATTTTGGTTGATCACCTGACATGAACGTCCGCGAATACTACGAACATGCCCTGGCCGAGCGCGGCTATGCGCCTGATGCCGCCCAGAAATTGGCGATCGACCGCTTGCAGCGCTATTACGACGAGTGGGTCAAGTTCAAGTCGATGCGCTCGAACGCGCTGAAGAAATTGCTGAACCGGCCCGACGTGCCGCGCGGCGTGTATTTGTGGGGCGGTGTGGGCCGCGGCAAGAGCTTCCTGATGGATGCTTTCTATGCCACCGTGCCTGTCGTGCGCAAGACGCGTCTGCACTTTCATGAATTCATGCGCGGCGTGCATCGCGAGCTGGAAGAAGTGAGGGGCATGCAGGACCCGCTGGACGAAGTCGCCAAGCGTGTGGCCAAGCGCTACCGTCTGATCTGCTTCGATGAATTCCACGTGTCTGATGTGGCCGACGCGATGATCCTGCACCGGCTGCTGATGAAGCTGTTTGAATATGGCACATCGTTCGTAATGACGTCCAACTACGAGCCCTCCACGCTGTACACCGACGGTCTGCACCGCGACCGCGTGCTGCCCGCCATCGCGCTGATCCAGGCGCGCATGGATGTGATGAACGTAGATGCCGGCGTGGACTATCGCCGCCGTTCGCTGGAGCAGGTGCAGTGCTTCCACACGCCCTTGGACGAACATGCGCAACAGGCCCTGCAAAAGGCCTTCGACAGCCTGGCCGATACGCCGCCGCAAGAGCCCTTGCTGCATATCGAACATCGTGAAATCCGTGCGCTCGCGCTGGCGGGATCAGTGGTGTGGTTTGACTTCGCTACACTCTGTGGCGGCCCGCGTTCCCAGAATGACTATCTGGAATTGGCCAGCCGCTTCCATGCCGTGATTCTTTCCGGCGTGCCGAAAATGGGCCCGCGCCAGGCGTCCGAGGCCCGCCGTTTCACTTGGCTGATTGACGTGTTCTACGATCACCGCGTGAAGCTCATCATGTCTGCCGAATGCGAGCCAGAAGAGATCTACACGGAAGGCGCGTTGGCTAACGAATTCCACCGCACGGTGTCGCGCATTCTTGAAATGCAGTCACGTGAATACCTGGAATCGGAACGCCGGCTGACCGTAACGTTGTAGTAATGCCGCAACTGCCCCCCTTATGCGGGGGCAGTGCGTATAAGATTGGTAATGCAAGTCATTATCAATTAACCTTTTGAGACTTCAGGTCAAGCACCGCAGTCTCAATCGTGTCCTCCCCCTTGCTCTCCGCCGCCGCACCCTGCACTGACGCCTCGCTTGCGCCGGTGGATGGTTTGTATCGCGATCATCGTCCCTGGTTGTTTGGGTGGCTGCGACGCAAACTCGGTTGCGAACATCGTGCGGAAGACCTGGCGCAAGACGTCTTCGTGCGTGTGATTCAGGGCCGCAAGTCCGTGCGTGTGAATGAGGCCCGGGCGCTGCTGACCACGATCGCCAAAGGTCTGGTCGTGGACCATCAGCGTCATGCGGCGCTGGAATACGCCTATCTGGCCTATTTGGCCGCCATGCCGGAAACGTACGCGCCTTCACCGGAGACGCAAGCCGAGCAACTGCAGGCGCTGATGCAGCTGGATCGTTTGCTGGATGGCCTGCCGCCCAAGGCGCGTTCGGCCTTCCTGCTGTCGCAGCTGGATGGTCTGACCTATCCCGAAATTGCCGAACGTCTTGGCGTCTCTTTAAGTTCCGTTCAACAGTACATGGTGCGCGCGATGTCTGCGTGCTATGCGGCGTTCTATGAATAACGCCGCGAAAGGCATGCCGCCGGACCCGGTTGTGCGTCAGGCAATCGCCTGGTGGGCCAAGCTGCAATCCGGCTTGGCGGACGCGCACGACCGGGAATCCTGTAATGCCTGGCTTGCGCAAGACGCCGCGCACCGGCAGGCCTGGGAGCGTCTGCATACGATCGGCCGCGACGCCCGCAGGGTGCCTGCGGCGCTTGCGCATGCAGCGCTGAACGCGCCCGCGTCTCGCAGCCGCCGTAGCGCGCTGCTTGGCCTGTTGGCGGTGACAGGCGCTGGCCTGAGCGGATGGGCGGGTTACCGGCATACCCCATGGCAGCGACTCGTCGCGGATCTGAGCACTGGCGTGGGCGAGCGGCGCACGGTGACGTTGGCCGATGGCCTGAATATCACTTTGAACAGCGACAGCGCGGTGCGTTTGCATCTGGACGGCAACACACGCGGCATCGATTTGCTTCGCGGTGAAATGCTGGTGCAGACCGAGCCGCGCCCCGACATTGCGGCGTTGCGTGTCGATACCGGCTATGGAGAATTACGCGCCGAACGCGCGCGATTCGACTTGCGGCGCACAGACACGGGTTCGCGTGTGGGCGTCTATGAAGGCAGTGTGGCCCTGCTGCGCAACGGCGAGTTGACACATGCTGCCGCCGGCGAGCGCGTGGCATTTGCAGACCAGGGCGCCGTCCGCCGCAATGCCTCCGATCCGGACCGCCTGGCCTGGGTGGATGGCATGGTCGTGGCGAAGGATTGGCGCCTGGATTATTTCGCCGAGTATCTGGCCCGCCAGCGAGTCGGTGTGATTCGCGTTGATCCGAACGTGGCCGAGCTGCGATTGTCGGGCGTCTTTCCTCTGGACGACGCCGAGCGCGCGCTAAAGGCGTTGGAGCCAGCGTTGCCCATCGTCGTGACGCGCCATACGCAGTATTGGCTACAGGTCGGGCCACGCGAGGCGTGACCGTTACAACTTTTTTTGCCCGACGCATTGCAGGTTTTTGATTCCCGTACGGAAAGGCAGAGATAGATCACCGTACAGGGAGAGTTTTTGTGTCTGCTTCATCTCATATGCGCTTGCGCGCTTCACTGACCGCGGGCCGCATGGCCGTGCTGGCCGTCACATGCGCGGGCGCGTTCGCTGCGGGCATGCCCGCAGCCTGGGCACAATCCGCGCCTGCCGCCGTCAATGCGCAGCGCAGCTACCAGATTCCCGCAGGCCAGTTGGCGGATGCCTTGACGCAGTTCGCGCGCAGCGCTGGGGTGATTCTGTCATTTGATCCCGCGCTGGTGCGCGGCCGCCGTTCCGAAGGTTTGAACGGCGCGTATTCCGTTGGCGCCGGTTTCGCCCAGCTTCTGTCTGGCAGTGGCCTGCAAGCGCGCGCACAATCAGGCAACACCTGGACACTGGTGGCAGCGCCCGCATCGTCGGGCGACACCCATGTGCTGGCACCCGTGACCGTGTCCGGCGCCTCCGACAGCGCGCTGGCGCCCACGGTGGGTTATGTGGCGACTGCGAGCGTCAGCGCCACCAAAACGGATACTCCCCTGATTGAGACGCCGCAGTCGGTGTCCGTCATCACGCGTGAGCAGATCAAGGAGCAGGGCGCGCAAACGCTGAACCAGGTGTTGCGCTACACGGCTGGCGTGGCCACTGAATCGCGCGGTGCGACGGCGACACGTCTTGACCAATTCAGCGTGCGCGGATTCTCGGCATCGTCTTACCTGGACGGCCTGCGGGTATTTGGCGGACGTGACGCGTTGCCGCAAGTGGATGCCTACCGTCTGGAACGCGTGGATGTATTGAAGGGGCCGGCCTCCGTCATGTACGGCCAGGGCGGCCCGGGCGGCGTGGTCAATCAGGTCAGCAAGCGGCCATTGGAAGAAACGCTGCGTGAAGTGGAAGTGCAAGTGGGCAATTACGACTATCGCCGCGCCAATTTCGACTTTGGCGGACCAGTCGATGACGAGGGCAAGTACCTGTACCGCCTGGTGGGCTCGGGTTATATGTCCGATGGCCAGGTAGTGGATACGAAGGAACGCCGCTATTTTGTTTCGCCGGCCTTCACGTGGAAACCCAATGGCGATACGTCGCTGACCGTGTTGACCAACTTCCAGCGTGATCCCGACATGGGTTCCTATGGCAGCGTGTCGTCGATGCGTACGCTGTTGTCGGCGCCGGACGGTATCCGTCTGCCATCGAACTACTACGATGGCGACGCCAATTTCGAGAAGAGCGACCGCAAGAGTTATTCGCTGGGTTATGTG
Source organism: Achromobacter seleniivolatilans (assembly GCF_030864005.1). NCBI lineage: Bacteria > Pseudomonadati > Pseudomonadota > Betaproteobacteria > Burkholderiales > Alcaligenaceae > Achromobacter > Achromobacter seleniivolatilans. Next base: position 3,296,378 of record NZ_CP132976.1, on the reverse strand, counting down.
CTGGACCACCGCTTCAATGACACGATCAAGGCCACGCAAAGTCTGCGCTGGACGCGATCCGAGGCGCAATACCGCAGCATCTACGGCGCGATGACCAACAATTACGGCTACACCGACAAGACGTATCTGTATCAACAACGCGCGTCGATCGCGACGGATGTGGATGTGGGGGCGCTGACCATCGACAACAACTTGCAGGCGCGATTCAACACGGGCAGCTTCGGTCATACCGTGCTGCTGGGCTTTGACTACCAGCACGTCAAGACCGATACGCTGTCGGGTTTTGGAACCGCCCCTTCGTTATATGTGTTGAATCCGAACAATCATCAGAACATCCCGACGCCAGCGTTCTCGACGGATGCGACGTCCAGGCAGTATCAGTCCGGCCTGTACTTCCAGGATCAGATCAAGATTGATCGCCTGTCGGTGTTGCTGGGCGGACGCTACGATTGGTCGCGCACGGTTGGCGAAACCACCACCATCGCCAACGGGCGCAAGGCGCCGTCCTCTCTGAATGCCGAGGCGTTCACGGGCCGCTTGGGCGTGATCTACAACTTCGACAATGGCGTGGCGCCTTACTTCAGCTATTCGGAGTCGTTCGAGCCGCAGTCGGGTACTGGGTGGAATAACGCGCCATTCAAGCCGATCGAAGGGAATCAGTACGAGGTCGGTATCAAGTACCAGCCGCCGGGAAGCGCGACGATGCTGTCCGTTGCCGCGTATGACATCCGCCGCGAAAACATGACAACCACCGATCCGGACCCGACGCATATTTGCGGCACGGCTGGCGGCCGATGCTCGATTCAGGCGGGCGAGTTGCGCACGCAGGGGATCGAACTTGAAGCCAAGACCGAGCCCTTGCGCGGTCTGACGCTGGTGGCGGCATATTCGCTGATGAATAACGAATACTCCAAGGCTAATCCCAGCCTGACCGGGCTGAACCTGAAGGGCAAGACGCCGGTGGGCGTGCCTTCGCAACAGGCATCGGCTTGGGCACGCTACCAGCTGCAAGACGGTCCGCTGGCGGGCATGGGCGTGGGCGGTGGCGTGCGGTACATCGGGTCGTCTTATGTGAATGACGTCAACACGATGAAGGTGCCGTCGGTCACGCTGTTCGACCTGATGCTGGACTATGACCTGGGCCGCGTGTCGCCGTCGTTGAAGGGTATGCAAGTGGCGTTGAACGTGCAGAACCTGTTCGACAAGGAATACATCGCCTCTTGCTCGGGCGATTCGTGGTGCTGGTATGGCTACGAGCGTTCCGTGAAGGCCAGCTTGCGTTATCGCTGGTAAACCTCTGGCAAGCGTGTAACCAAGCGGCCCAGGGGTGATCCATGGGCCGCTTTGTTTTGCGCGGCGCTTGCAGCGTTGAATCCCGGGGGATTAGCTGCTGCGTGCCGCAGCCACGTGTGCGCGCCAGCGCGTCAGGAACGCATCGCGGTCGCTTGCGGCCTCGGTCTCATCGACCGGTACGATCTTGATGTCGGCCAGCGGCGGCATGTCCAAATGCTTGCTGACGTCGATGTCGTTGCGGCTGGGGCGGCGATACGCATTCTGAAGCAGCGCCAACTGCATGCCGCGCGACAGCAGCAGGTCGTACATGCGCCGGGCGGCGTCTTTGTTTGGCGCATTTTTCACCAGTGCCATATTGTCGGCCACGGTGAAGGTGCCGTCCTGCGGGTACATGATTCCAATCTCTTTCTGGCCGCCCGCCACATAGGGGTAGGCGGTGGATTCGAACGTGATGCCGACCGCGTATTCACCCTGGCCAACGCTGCGCACGACATGCGACGCCGAGCTGGACACAACAATGTTTTGCGCCAAGGCCTTCAGGCCGTCTGCGCCAAGCACGCGTTCGATTCCCCACAGAGCCGTGAAGGCGGTGGAGCTGTTGCCGGGATCACCGATGATGACTTTGCCTTTGAAGCGGCGGTCGGTCAGGTCGGCCCACGTGGCGGGCGCGGCGCCGGGCAGGTGCCGGGCATTGACCATTGCGACAACGATGTGGAGGTTGGCGGCCATCCAGAGATCGTCGGGGCCGTGCAACGCAGCGGGAATCGCGGCGGCTTCGGGCGAGCGGTAGGCTTCAAACAGGGTACGGTAGCCGTGCATCACGTTGGCGCTGGACGTCCAGAACACGTCGCCGCGAGGTTGGGCGGCTTCGGCTTCAATACGCTTGAGCAATTGGCTGCTGCCTCCGACCACCGCGCTGGGTTTGATATGGGGCAGCGCCTGACGAGCGACGTCGTTGGCGGTTTCAACGGATTGTGAATTCAGCGTCGTATACAGCACGACCTGTTCGGTGCGCTGCGCCAGCGCAACGGCTGGCAGCGCGCTGATGCTGCCGCTGGCGGCCAGCAGTTGGAGTATCCGGCGGCGATGGAGCGATGGGAGTTCAAGCATGGTGATTCCTTTGCGCTAGGGGTGAAAAAATGGGCTCAGGCAAAGAGCCGAATATTGAAGATCCGGGTCGCCAGCAATACCGGCGCCAGGATGACGGTGATCAGCACCAAACCATAAGCGGATGCCTGGGCCATCAATCCGCTGTCGATCAGCCGGAAGATCTGGATGGGCAGCGTCTCGTGTCCCGGTGAATACACGATGACGGAGGCGCTCAGTTCTGAAACCGTGGTGGTCCAGGTAAGTACTGCCGCGGCAATGATGGCTGGCGCCATCAATGGCAGCACCACTTTCACAAAGGATCGCAGCGGCGGTACGCCCAGGCTGATCGAGGCCTCTTCAATGGAGTCGGGCAGATTGAATAGCGTGGACGAAGCGTTGCGCACCCCAAAGGGCAGGCGCCGCACGATGTAGGCCAGCACGATCAGCGACGCAGTGCCCGAAAGATCGAAGGCGCCACGGCCGAAGGTCATGAGCAAGCCGATGCCAATGACAGTGCCCGACAGCGCCAGCGGGATCGAGCTAAGGTAGTCCAGCCAGGGCGTCAGCAGGTTGCGTTTCTTGACAATTAGATAGCTGGCCAAGGTGCTGAATGCAATGGCGATCAGTGTCGCGGCGCCCGCATACAGGATGGAATTGAACACCGGCCCGGGCGCATTGATCAGCACACGTTCCAGGTGGCTGGTCGTCCAATCGCCCCAGCGCATTACCGGCCCGTGCGCCCGTGTGAACGCGCCCACCGCCAAGGTGCCCAGCGGCAGCATCGACAGCACCATGACGACGGTTGCCGCGCCGGCCATCGCCAGCCCCCGCGGGCCACGGATGGCTGTTTCAGGAGCACTGCGTCCCTGTGTGATTTCATAGCGCCCGCGCGAGACAATCCAGCGCTGGACGAAAAGGGCCAGCATCACCAGAGCAATCGATGTGGTCGCCAGTGTGCTTTGCATGACAGGATCGCTACCGGTTTCGGACACCGAGGCCTGGTAGGTCAGCACCGACAGCAATTCGACACGGTGGCCCAGGATCATCGACGTGGCGAAGTTGCCGACCACCATCGTGAACACAAGCAAGGCGCTGGCCAGGATGGCGGGCATGACCACCGGCGCCATGACCTTGAGGCGCGAAATCGGGGGAGACGTGCCCAGGCTTTGGGCCGCTTCTTCGAGCTGCGAATCAAAGCCGCGTATGGCCGCCAGCGTGCCGATGTAGATGTATGCGTAATAGGTAAACGTCATGACGGTCAGCAGCCCAGGCCAGCCGTAGAACGATGGCGGGTCCATACCTAAGCCATCCCGTAACGCCCGCGTGAGTACCCCGTTGTTGCCCAGAATCATCAGCCAGGTTTGCGCGCCGATTACTTCAGGAATGATCAGCGTGATCAGCGGCAGAATGGCGACAAACCCTTTGCCCCGATAGTGATGGCGTGCTGTCAGATAGGCCAGGGGAACGCCGATGCTGGATGCCAGCAGCGTGACGCCCGCTCCCAGCAAAAGGGTGTTGCCGATGGCGCGCAGGTAGCGCGGGTCGGACATCAGGATGTGCCAGCCAGACTGGCCGTCTTCATTGCGGCTGAGTACGCTGGCGGACAGGATGTTGAGTACCGGCCAGACCAGAAATACCAGCAGCACGGCAAGCACCGTCACGGACAGCCATGTCCACGGAGATCGAAGTATTGCGATGAGCCGTTTCATGATGCGAGTACCAGCGTTTTTCGGGGATCGAACACCAGGTTGACTGGCATGCCGCAGTGCAGGGATGCGGCGGAGTCGCCATGCACGTCCACGTTCATCAGACGGCCGCTGGGAAGTTCGACGCCGTAGTTCATCTTGATGCCCAGATACTGTTGCGTCAGGATGCGCGCGGGCACACCCGACCCCGGCTCGGCGGACAGCTGAATGTCTTCAGGCCGCGCAACCAGGACTGCGGCGCCAGCCAGCGGCGCGGGCGCGTGAGCGCCGACGGCATGGCCGTCCACGTCCAGCTGTACCCGGCCCGGCGCCTGAGCGACGCACTGCACGGGCAACAGGTTGGCCGCGCCAACAAAGTCGGCCACATATCCGCTGGTGGGTTCGGCGTAGATGTCGCGCGGCGTGCCCAGCTGGGCGACGCGGCCCCGTTCCATCACCGCGATCTGGTCGGATAAGGCCAGCGCTTCTTCCTGGTCATGCGTGACGAAGACCGTGGTGATACCGGCCTCGCGTTGCAGTTCGGAAATGGTCTGACGGACCTGGATGCGCAGCTTGGCATCCAGATTGGACAGCGGTTCATCCATCAGCAGCACTTGGGGCTGAATGACCAGCGCACGCGCCAGGGCGACGCGCTGGCGTTGTCCGCCCGAAAGCTCGGCAGGCAGCCGCGACGCATATTGTGCGAGGCCCACGCGTTCCAGTGCGCGCTGCACTCTTTGCCCGATCGCGGCTTTGTCCACTTTGCGGGCGCGCAGGCCATAGGCGGCATTCTCGAACACGCTGCGGTTGGGAAACAGCGCATAGTCTTGAAACACCATGCCGATATTGCGCTGGTGGGCCGGTAAGCGGGTGACGTCCTGGCCTCCGAACAGCAGGCGGCCGGACTCGACGGCGATGAACCCGGCAATGGTGCGCAGCAATGTGGTTTTGCCGCAGCCGCTGGGACCCAGCAACGTGAAGAAGCTGCCAGGAGGAATCTCCAGGCTCAACCCGTCAATGACGCGTTGATTGGCATACGAGATGCGTAAATTTTCAATGCGAATATCCATGGCAGGACGCTCCTAGCCCAAGAGGAAACACATCAGTACAGCGAGATGGGGAAAGAGCCGCAGGCTGCGGCCCCGGGTGGCGAGGTCAGCCCACGGCGTGACGCACAAGGTCAAGCGCTTCGCGATGGCGGTCGGCGTCGCCAGCGGCTAGCACGCGTGAGCTGTTGTTATCGAGACTGAGTGCGCGGCCGTCCCAATCGGTAATGATGCCGCCCGCGCCCTGTATGACAGGGATGAAGGGGGCGTAGTCGTACAAGGCCAGACGTGCGTCGATTGCCACGTCCGTGCGGCCGGAGGCCAGTAAGCCATAGGCCAGGCAGCAGCCGCCATAGATGCGCCAACGCGTACGTTCGCGCAGCGCCTGGAAGGCGGGTAGTTCGGCAGCCGCGTAAAAGTCCGGGTTGCTGGTGGTGAGCATGGCATCGCCCAGATGGCCACACGAGCGGGTGTGGCATACCTGACCCTGATGCAGGGTGGGGCGGCCGGTGGCGCCGACCCACCTTTCGCCCGTGGCGGGAAAATCCATGACGCCGATGACGGGCACGCCACGATGCAGCAGCGCGATCAGGGTGCCGAACACCGGTACGCCCGCAAGAAAGGGAGCCGTGCCGTCGATGGGGTCCAGCACCCAGACAAATTCAGCGTCCAGTCTGACGTGGCCTTCTTCTTCGCCATAGATGCCGTGGCTGGGATAGGCGTGTTCGATTCGCGCCCGCAAGTGCGCTTCGATGGCGTGATCGAGCGCCGTGACGAGGCTGCGGTCCGCTTTGACGTCGGCGCGCGGGGCCGTGCCTAAATGCGGGGCAAACAGCTGGCGAGCTTCTTGGGCCAGCAGTTCGGCAAAGACGATGTAATCACTCAATTTGTCCGTCATGACAGACTCCCGTGGGTGGAACTACAGCCGGATGCCCCAGCCGAATGGATCATCAGGTTGAATCAGCAGTGTGGATTCAGCGCAAACGTGAGCCCGCCCGCGGATGGTTGGCAAAATCTGGCCTTCGGTTTGGGTGTAGCTGGCTTCGAACACGCTACCAATCACGCTGGCCTGGCGCCATATCTGCCCCGGGGCCAGTTTGCCGTCGGCAGCAAGGCAGGCCAGCTTGGCGCTGGTGCCCGTGCCGCAAGGCGAGCGGTCATACGCTTTACCGGGGCACAGCACAAAATTCCGGCTGTCGGCTTCAGGATCTGGGCCGAACAGCTCAATGTGGTCGATCTCGGCTCCGTCCGCCCCCGTGATGCCGGCTGCATGCAAGGCTTGACGGATGGCCCAGGCGTAGGCCGTCAGCGCATCCAGGTTGTCGGCCGCTATGCGTTGCGAGGGTTCGCCGACCAGGAAGAACCAATTGCCGCCCCAGGCCACATCGCCGACGACGTCCCCATGACCTGGCACGTGGAGCCGCAGGGCGTGGTGCAGCCGGTACGCCGGCACATTGCGCACGCTGACCGAGCCGTCGCCGTGCAGGATGGCGCGTATGGTCCCAACGGGGGTTTCAATACCAAATTCGCCTGCCTCGATGCGCTTCATGTAAGCCAGCGTAGCGACAAGCCCGATCGTGCCGTGACCGCACATGCCCAAATAGCCTGCGTTGTTGAAGAAAATGACGCCGGCTACATTGGCTGAGTCTTGCGGTTCGCAGAGCAAGGCGCCCACCAAAACGTCGCTGCCTCGGGGTTCCAGTACGGCCGCCGCGCGCCAGGAGTCATGCTGGCTGGCCAACCGTTGTTGCTGTTCGGCGATGGTGCCCGGGCCCAGGTCGGGAAAGCCCGAAATGATGAGCCGGGTGGGTTCGCCGCCGGTGTGAGAGTCGATGACACGGATCTGCTTCATTGACGCGCCTTATGTACGGGGTGTGGGAGGCCAGTATCGCCACTGTCTGGGGGATTCAGACATTGGCGGCAGTGGCGTCGCGGTAGTCAACCGCGACGCCATGGCGCTGGCGCATGACGCCAGCGGATGCGTCATTGCTGCAGGTCAGGGCACGGACTGATACTTTGCCGGCCGCGTGGCTAGCGCCTGCGCCACGACCCGTTCGATAAGGGCGCGTTCTTCGCCGATGACCGGAAGGCGGGGGCGGCGCATGTGCTCGGTGCCCACTCCGACCAGCGCGTCGATCAGCTTAAGGTTCTGCACCAGCTTGGTGGAGACGTCCAGGTGCAGAAGCGGGGTCATCCACTGATACAGCGCCAAGGCCTCGGCGTGTTTACCCGCTTTCATCAGGTCATACAGCGCCACTGTTTCACGCGGGAAGGTGCAGCCCACGCCGGCCAGCAGCCCGTCGCAGCCCAGCGCCAAGCCTTCGTAGGCCAGGTCATCCACACCCAGGAAAATTTGGTAGCGGTCGCCGACAGCGATGCGCAGGTCGGTGACGCGGCGCGTATCGCCTGAGCTGTCTTTGACGGCGGTGATCCATTTGCAGTCCGCCAGTTCGGCCATGTGTTCCGGTTTCAGGTCCACGCGGTAAGCCAGCGGGTTGTTGTAGACCATGATGGGCTGCTGGGCTGCTTCGGCCATGGCGCGCACGTTCTGCATGGCTTCACGCGGGTCTGCCACGTAGATCAGGGACGGCATGACCATGAAGCCCGCCACCCCCAGCTTGTTGGCGCCGTCGATGAACCGCAGCGCTTCGCGGGTGCTGGTCTCGGAGACGTTGGCCAGCACCGGTACGCGTCCGCCGGACGCATCCAGCGCAATCTTGGTGACCTCAAGCTTTTCTTCGAGTGTCAGCGTGCTGGCCTCGCCCAAAGAACCGCAGGTAACCATGCCATGGACGCCATTGCGGATCTGGAAATCGATATGGCGGGCGGTGCCTTCAGCGTCGATACGCTCGTCGGCGTGGAATTTGGTGGTGATGGCGGGAAAGATGCCGGTCCAGCGAGGGTGGTTCATGGTGAATCCTTGTTGAAGGGCGGTGAGTGAATCAGATATATGGCAAATATATTTAATGCAGGATTTAAAGGAATGAGGGTTAACCCATGGCGAAACCGCGGTCACGGCTGATATGAAGTCGCCAAAAAAGGGGAAAGCAAACGCCGCGGCTGGTTTTCCATAGGGAAACCAACCCGTCCCGATTATTTTTGTGCGCTTCCGTAGTGAGAATGGTTATAATTCAGACCCTGCCAAATCGGGCTGGCGCGGGGCTGGCCTGATCTGGTTATCGGACTAAAGGAAAACCCATAATGAAATTCGCAAGGACATTGGCCGCTATCGCCCTGTTGGGCAGCGCGGGCGCCGCGCAGGCGCACTTTGTTTGGCTGGAACGCAGTGCCGAGGGTCCGGCCAAGGCGTACTTTGGCGAGTGGGCTGATGACTTGCGCGAAAAGCGTGATGGTTTGTTGGGCAAGATCCTGGTTGCGCCGGTTGTGACCGCGGCCGATGGCAAGGCGGTCAAGGCGTCGGGCGAGGGCGCGGATTTCGTGGAATTCGCTACCGCAGGCAAGGGCGACGTGCGTTTGACTCAGCCCTATCAGTACAAAGACACCCTGGTGAAGTACGGCGCCAAGGCTGGCCGAGTTGACACGCAAGGCAAGCTGGATCTGGAACTGGTTCCGACCGCTGCTGACGCCAATACCTTTGTCCTGCATTTCCAGGGCAAGCCGCTGGCCAAGACCGAAGTCACCGTGTTCGGCCCGCCGAAGTGGGAAAAGCGCTTCTGGACCGACGAAAACGGCCGCATTGAAATCACTACCCCGTGGCCCGGCCAATACGTGCTGGAAGCCGCGCATGTCGAAGAAAAGGCGGGCGAGGCTGATGGCAAGTCCTACGCCAAGATCCGCTACGTTTCCACCCTGACCTTTAACGTGTCCAAGTGAAAGCTCCCGCAGCCGGCGCAGGCATGATGCGCTACCGTCTGGCCGTATTCTCCCGAGTGGCGGCCGCCATCCTGGGCGGATATGCCCTGGCCTCGGCGGCTGCGGCCTGCCTGGCCGTCTGGCTGCCCATGGGGCGGGCCGACGCTGTGACCACGGCGCAGATGCTGTCCTTTGTGATCTACGCCTGTGGCGTGATCTGGGTGTTCGCCACACGCAATGCGTGGCGGGCCTGGGCCGGCATCTTGCTGCCCTCTGTTGTACTGGGTGCTTTGTTCCTGGCTGGACGAAGCATGGGGGTGGCATGAAGGCTGGGAAAGTTAAGGCGCAAGGCGAAGAAGGCTTGCGCCAGTCCATGTCGTGGCTGCACACCTGGGCCGGATTGATTTTCGGCTGGGTGCTGTTCGCGATGTTCTTGACGGGTTCGCTGGCGTTCTTCCGGCCCGAGATCACGCGCTGGATGCAGCCCGAGATCCAAGTGCAGCCGACGCCCGCTGTGCAAGCTGCGCAGACTGCGCAGCGCTACTTGAGCGAACATGCGCCGGACGCGAAACGCTGGTTCATCACGCCGCCTTCGAACCGCGAACCGCTGATCCAGCTGCTGTATCAGGTGCCCAAGCCCAAGCCAGGCGAGCGCGGCTTTGTGCGGATAAAACTGGACCCCGTATCGGGCCAATCCGTCACCGGGCGCGAGACGCGCGGCGGCGAATTCTTCTACCGCTTTCACTTCGAGCTGGAAACCGCGTTCCCGTGGGGGCGCTGGCTGGCCAGCATCGCTGGCATGTTCATGCTCGTGGCGATCATCAGCGGCATCATCACGCACAAAAAGATATTTACCGACTTCTTTACCTTCCGTCCTAAAAAGGGCGGACAGCGCGCCTGGATGGACGGCCACAATGTATTGTCCGTGCTGGGGCTGCCATTCCATTTGATGATCACTTTCAGTGGTCTGGTGTTGTTCATGGTCATGCTGATGCCAGCGGGCATCCAGGCTGTGTACGAAAATCCTCGCCAGTACACGGACGAAGTCTTCAAATCGTTCAAGGTCACGCCGCCGCTCAACCAGCCCGCGCCGCTGACCCCGATCGCGCCGCTGGTGGAGCAAGCCCAGCAGCACTGGCAAGGCAATGTCGGCCGTGTGACCGTCAATAATCCTGGCGATGCGGGCGCCACCATCACTTTGGTTCGCGATGCGGCCGATGGCGTGTCATTTGGCCGTTTGGCGCCGTATATGCGCTTTAACGGCGTGACAGGCGCGTTGACGGAAAGCGAGGACGACCTGAGCGCCACCGTGAAGACCGCTGGCGTCGTTACCGGTTTGCACTTGGGCCTGTTCGCCGAACCCTTGTTGCGCTGGTTCTACTTTCTGGTCAGTTTGGCTGGCACTGGCATGGTGGGCACGGGCCTCGTGCTGTGGATCGCCAAGCGCCGTCAGAAGGCGCGTCCCGGCGATGTCCGGGAAGCCTTTTCGCTGCGTCTGGTTGACGGCTTGAACGCCGGCACTATCGCGGGCGTGGTCTTGGGCGTGGCTGCCTTTTTCCTGGCCAATCGTTTGCTGCCCGCCGATATGCCTGGCCGTCAGATCTGGGAAGTGCGCGCATTCTTCATCGCCTGGGGCGGATCACTGATCTATGCCTTTTTGTTCCAACGCCGAAAATGGCAGGATCTGCTGGGTATCGCCGCCGCCGCTCTGGCCTTGGTGCCGGTGGTCAATGTATTCACTACGTCGCGCCATCTGGGCGTGTCACTGCCCGCAGGCGATTGGGTCATGGCGGGTTTCGATCTGACCTGCCTTGCGAGCGCACTGCTGTTCGGCTGGATGGCCCGCAAGGCTGCGCGGACCCGTAAATCACCGGCCAAAGCGCCTGCCAAGACCCGTCCCGAGCGGGCGGCCGTTGCCAAGAACGCCGTCGCTGGCGGAGCTCCGGCCGCCACTATTGCGACATCTTCCCCAATCGCTCAGGCTCCCACGGCGCACATTGCGCCGAACCACGGCGCCTACGAACCGCGAGGTGATACGCCATGACGCTTGCTGCCTTCTGCCTGGCTTATGCGGGGTTTTCGGCCCTTTGCCTGGGCATGGACCGTCACTACGAAGACCTGTTTGACCGCGCTATGCCACGGCGCCACCGCGTGCCCTTGCGCGTGTTCGGCTGGATCTCGCTGGCCTTATCGTTGTGGGCTTCCGCGGCGGTATGGGGATGGAGCTACGGCACGGTCGAATGGATCGGCATTCTTAGCATCGCGGGCATGTTGCTGATTTGGTTCCTGACGTTCCGCCCGCGCGCGGCGCTGACCACCGGCGGCTTGTGCGCGCTGGCTGCCCCTGTGTTGGCTGTCATGTAATTGCGGCCCAGCGCCGCTGCTGCCGGCGCTCGGGGGCCTGGCCCCTGACGTCCGAAGGGGCCAGCGCTCCGGCACGTTACACTGCTCGTTTCCCCTCGCACACGCCTCTTCGCCCCATGAATACCCGCGTCCTTACTGGCATCACCACTTCTGGAACTCCCCACCTTGGCAACTATGCAGGCGCAATCCGGCCCGCAGTCCAGGCCAGTACGCAGCCCGGCGTAGACGCATTCTTCTTTCTTGCGGATTACCACGCGCTGATCAAGTGCGACGATCCGGCGCGTGTGGCGCGTTCCCGCTTGGAAATCGCCGCCACATGGCTGGCGGTTGGCCTGGACCACGAGCGCGTCACGTTCTACCGTCAGTCAGATATTCCTGAAATCCCCGAACTCAGCTGGCTGCTGACCTGCGTCACGGCCAAGGGCATGATGAACCGCGCGCACGCGTACAAGGCGTCCGTCGACCAGAACGTGGCCAAGGGCGTGGACCCGGATGACGGCGTCACCATGGGGCTGTTCTCGTATCCGGTGCTGATGGCCGCCGACATTGTCATGTTCAACGCGAACAAGGTGCCGGTCGGCCGTGACCAGATTCAGCATCTGGAAATGGCGCGGGATATCGCCCAGCGCTTCAATCATTTGTATGGCCGAGAGTATTTTTCGTTGCCGGAAGTAGCGATCGAGGAAGATGTTGCGACCTTGCCGGGCCTGGATGGCCGCAAGATGTCCAAGAGCTACAACAATACGATTCCTCTGTTCGAGGGCGGCGCCAGTGCACTGCGCGCGTCGGTGATGCGTATCGTGACCGATTCGCGTGCGCCTGGCGAAGCTAAAGACGCTGAAGGCTCGCATCTGTACACGATCTACCGTGCCTTCGCGACGCAGGCCGAATCGGCGGCGTTCCGCAAGCAGCTGGAAGACGGCCTGGGTTGGGGCGACGCCAAACAGGCGCTCTACGACCACCTGGAGGCGCTGCTGGCGCCGATGCGTGAAAAGTATTTCGAGCTGATGGCCAATCCCGGCCGCATCGAAGACATTCTGCAAGCAGGCGCTGCCAAGGCACGTAAGTTGTCCGCGCCGTTCATGCAGGAACTGCGCCAGGCCGTGGGCTTGCGTAATTTGAATGCCGCGGCAACTGCGGGCAAGGGCGCCCAAGGCAAGAAAGAAAAGAGCAAGGGCGCGCGTTTTGTCAGCTTCCGTGACGACGACGGCGGTTTCCGTTTCCGTCTGTTGGCCGCCGACGGTGAAGAACTGCTGCTGTCGCAGCGGTTTGATGATCCCAAAGCGGCGGGCGCGTTGATGCGCCGTCTGCAATCAGAACCGGCCGATAGCGTCCTGCAAGCTCAAGAGCAGGGCTATGCAGCCTTGATCGATGGCGTAGCTGTCGCGACCGCGCCGGCAAACGCAACGGGCGAACCCGGCGCGCAATTGGCGCGCGCACGCGAAGCATTGCTGTCGTTGTCTCAAGAGTAAGGTTGGCGTTGGCGGCGCCGCGCGCCGCCAACGCCAGCGCGGTCTGCAATCAGATCCTTGCGGCCTGGCATGACGCTTCAGGCCAGGCTAGCCCTTTCAGATCAAGCGAGCCGCTTCAGGCTTGCCGAGCGCCGCTCACGATGCGCCCGTCGCGCACCAAGAAGCGCTGGGCATTGCCCTGGCCCGCTATCTCCAGCATGTCGCCTTCCGAGTATCCCGTGACATTCGGGCAATCCAGCCATTCCGGATTGATGAACGGAAAATACTTCAGCGTGCCGCTACCCTGGCTGGCGAAGTCGAATGTGGTGTTGGCGACGACTTCAGGGTCCCACTGGCTGGCATCGAAGGTCAGCGCACAGCCGATACCGATGCGGTAGACGATGCTGGCGCCCATGCTGGCAAAGCCCAGCGCGCCCACATGCAGTTGCGCGCCATTGCGCAATTCGATGGTGCGCGAACCCAGGCGTTCCAGTGTGATGTGCTTGAAAGTGACGTCGATGCCATCGACGATCAGGTGCGAATACTGGCCAAGTGTGACTTCGTCGTAGGCCCCGCTATGAGCGGCCTCTTTTTCCGTGATCGTTGCCGTTTCGTTGGCGGCAAGCGTAATGGTGTTGCGCATGACGGGTAGCTCTCCGGGCTCTTTGAGTATGGCGCATGTTCTTTTTGCTTCTTGCCCCATAGGCGTTTCGCGCCGTCACTCGCCTGATCATGGGTTTTGTGTCGGCCGAGCTCCCCAAATACGCCGGCTTTTATTGTTTGGACACAATTAGATATTTTCTCTTATTTTTTGATGGGATGGCTTGAGGGATCGCAAAGGAAATACCAAACCAAGGGTAAGCCCGTATACAAGGCAAAACCCTCCGGCGCTCCCCCAAAAAAAAAGACCCGGCGCACCTAAGCGCCAGGCCTCTTCTCAAGCATCCCGCAGAAAACAATCAGCGTTTGAGCTTCGCGAATGCGTCCGCCATGGCGCTATTCGCCGCTCCTGCCGACCCTGCGTTGCCTCGTCCGCCATCGCCTTGCGAACGGCGGTTGGAGCGGTCATTGGTCTTGGGGGCGTCGCCGCTGCGGCGGGCCGGGGCGGCGGTGTCGTTCATGCGCATGGTCAGAGCGACGCGCTTGCGCGCGGCGTCCACTTCCAGCACTTTGACGCTGACCGTTTGGCCCACGCGCACCACATCGCGGGGGTCCTTCACGAACTTCTCGGCCAGCGCCGAAATATGGACCAAGCCGTCCTGGTGCACGCCAATGTCGACAAACGCGCCGAAGTTGGCGACGTTGGTCACGACACCTTCCAGCACCATGCCGGGATACAGGTCGTTCAGCGTTTCCACGCCTTCCTTGAACTGCGCCGTCTTGAACTCAGGACGCGGATCACGGCCGGGTTTTTCCAGTTCGGCGAAGATGTCGCGCACCGTGGGCAAACCGAAACGCTCGTCGGTGAAGTCAGAAGGCGAGACCCCTTTCAACGCTTCGCGCTGCCCGATGATCTGCTTTACTTCAGCCTTGATCTTGGCCACGATGCGTTCGACGACGGGATAGGCTTCGGGGTGAACCGAGGATGCGTCCAGCGGGTTGTCGCCATTGGGAATGCGCAGGAAGCCGGCAGCTTGCTCAAACGCCTTGTCGCCAAAGCGCGGAACCTTGCGCAGGATGTCGCGCGTGGGGAACGCGCCGTTCTCGTCGCGCCATGCCACGATGTTCTTGGCCAAGAGCGAATTCAGACCGGACACGCGGGCCAGCAGGGCGGCCGAGGCGGTGTTCACGTCTACGCCCACGGCGTTCACGCAATCCTCGACCACGGCATCCAGAGAACGCGCGAGTTCACGCTGGTTCACGTCGTGCTGATACTGGCCCACGCCAATCGCCTTGGGATCGATCTTGACCAATTCGGCCAGCGGATCTTGCAGGCGGCGGGCGATGGACACGGCACCGCGCAGCGTCACGTCCAGGTCGGGAAATTCCAATGCGGCGGTTTCCGATGCGGAATACACCGATGCGCCGGCTTCGGAGACGACCACGCGGGTCACCTTCAAATCGGGGAAGCGTTCCATCATGTCGCCCACCAGCTTCTCGCTTTCACGCGAAGCGGTGCCGTTGCCGATGGCGATCAGGTCCACCTTGTGGCGTGCGACCAGCGCCGCCAGGGTGTTGATCGTGCCATCGCGGTCGCGGCGCGGTTCAAACGGGTAGACGGTGGTGGTGTCCACAACCTTGCCGGTCTGATCGATCACAGCGATCTTGCAGCCGGTGCGGATGCCCGGGTCCAGGCCCAGCACGGCCTTGGGGCCGGCAGGAGCTGCCAGCAGCAAGTCTTTCAGGTTGGCGGCGAACACGCGGATAGCTTCGGCTTCACCGGCTTCACGCAGGCGGCCGACGAGTTCGCTTTCAAACGCCGTCAGCAGTTTGACGCGCCAGGTCCAGCGGCAGACTTCACCCAGCCAGCGCGCACGCGGCGTGGCGTCCAGCGCGAACAGGTTGTTGCCCAGCTTCAGGAAGTTGGCGATGCGCGCCACGCAAGGGTGCGGCAGTTGCGCTTCAAGGTCGGCTTCCAACCCCAGGCGCAATTCCAGCACGCCTTGTTGACGGCCGCGCAAGAGCGCCAGGATGCGGTGCGAGGGCAGGGTGCGCAACGGTTCGTTGAAGTCGAACCAGTCGCGGAAGTTCGCGCCTTCGGTTTCCTTGCCGTCGATCATCTTGGAGTAGATCAGGCCCGTGGACCACAGGTGCTCGCGCATGTCGGCCAGCAGATCCGCGTTTTCCGCGTAGCGCTCGGCCAGAATGTCGCGCGCGCCATCCAGCGCGGCCTTGGCGTCGTTGATGGACGCTTCCGGGTTCAGGTATTGCGCGGCCAGCACGGCGGGATCGCAGGCAGGGTCGGCCAAGATGCCGTCCGCCAGCGGTTCCAGACCGGCCTCGCGGGCGATCTGGGCACGGGTGCGGCGCTTGGGCTTGTACGGCGCGTACAAGTCTTCCAGGCGCTGCTTGGTGTCTGCGGTGGCAATTTCCTGCTGCAACTCGGGCGTGAGCTTGCCCTGCTGCGAGATGGATTCAAGAATGGAGCCGCGGCGCTCTTCGAGTTCGCGCAGATACCCCAGACGCACTTCCAGATTGCGCAGCACGGTATCGTCCAGGCCGCCAGTGGCTTCCTTGCGATAGCGGGCGATGAAGGGCACGGTGGCGCCGTCATCCAGCAGTTCAACCGCCGAAGCGATCTGGGAGGCGCGCGCGCCGAGTTCGGTTGCAAGCTGCGCGACGATGCGGGCGTTGTCGACGCCGGCGGCGACGTTCGTGATAGCGGAAGTTTCAGACATCTCGATACGACGAAAAAAGGGAAAACAAGGGGCGGATTGTGCCATAAGCCCCTGTTACAGAAAGTGCCAGGGTGGACTGATGCGTCCCTGGTCACACGCAATGCGAGTCACCCGCGGCCTAAACGACGGCGTGGCAACGGGTATCATTTGGTCCTTTCCCACATAAGTGTCTGGCGCCCGAACCGTAACCGGCACCGGTTCACCTTTGACGTCGACCGACACTAGGCTGCTGTGATGCTGGACCTGGATATTTCCGAATTCTTTGACGAGGACGGGCCCTTGGCTACCGCCATGCCCGGCTACAAGCCACGCCCTTCGCAGGTGGAGCTGTCGCAGGCTATCGGCCTGGCCATCAAGGACCGCGCCACGCTGGTGGCCGAAGCCGGTACGGGTATTGGCAAGACCTGGGCCTATCTTGTACCCGCCTTCATTCAAGGGGGCAAGGTGCTGATTTCTACCGGCACCCGCACCTTGCAAGACCAATTGTTCGCGCGCGATCTGCCACGTGTGCGAGCGGCCCTTGCCGCGCCCGTGACGGCCGCGCTGCTCAAGGGGCGTGGCAATTATGTCTGTCACTATCACCTGGAGCGTTTGCAGGGCGACGAGCGCGCCTTGAAGTCGCGCACCGAAATCCAGCAATTGCGCCAGATCCAGGTATTTGCGGGCATCTCCAAGACGGGCGACCGCGGTGATCTGGCTCAGGTGCCCGAAGACGCTGATATTTGGCAGCGCGTGACGTCCACGCGTGAAAACTGTCTGGGGCAGGAATGCCCTCGCATCCGTGACTGTTTCGTCGTCAAGGCTCGTCGCCAAGCCCAAGAGGCCGACGTGGTGGTGGTCAATCACGCGTTGTTCATGGCGGACTTGGTTCTGCGCGAAGAGGGCGTCACCGACCTGCTGCCTGAAGCCGATACGGTCATTTTCGACGAAGCGCATCAATTGCCTGACACGGCCACCCGGTTTCTGGGCAGCAGCGTGTCCACGCACCAACTGATGGACTTTGGCCGCGCGCTGGAAGTCGCGGGTTTGGCGTATGCGCGGGAAGCCGCTAAATGGAGCGACGTCAGCCGGCATCTGGAAACCGCCGCGCGCGAGTTGCGCCTGGTCTGTGCACCGCTGGACAAGATGCCAGGCCGCAAAGCGACCTTTGAAGCGATTCCCAATCCTGAAGAGTTCGACGAGGCCTTGATGGCCTTGCGCGAGGCCGTGGATGGGGCGACGAAAGCGTTGGGCGTCGTGTCGGAAAAGCATCCCGATTTGATGGCAGCTGCCCGCATCGGCGCCGAGATATCCGTCAGGCTCAAGCGTTGGGCCACGCCAGGACGGGGTGACACCGGTTTTGCCGACGAAGGCTGGGGCCGTGATGATCAGTCGCCCGAATCCGCACCCGAAGCCGCACCCGAATCCGCGTTGGGCGATGGCCTGTCCACGCCCGCAGCCATTCTTGAAGGCGCGGCGGCTGCGACCGAACAATGGACCGGTCCTGCGGTGCGCTGGGTCGAGCATGGCCTGCACCATGTGCGCCTGCATTCGGCGCCTTTGTCGGTGGCGCAGGCTTTCTCCAAGTACCGCAAACCGGGCCAAGCCTGGATCATGACGTCCGCGACGTTGTCCGTGAATGGCGAATTCAATCACTTCACGAGTCAGCTGGGACTGGAAAGCGCGCGAACGGGCAAGTGGGAGTCGCCCTTTGACTATCCCGAGCAGGCGTTGCTGTTCGTGCCGCGCGGCATGCCCGAACCGCAATCGCCCCAATTCATCGAGCGTTTCGTCCAGACATTATTGCCGCTGCTGGAAGCCAGCCCTGGTGGCACGCTAGTGCTGTGCACGACCCTGCGCGCCGTCGAAAAAGTGGCTCTGCTGCTGGCCGAAGCGTTCGAGGACGCCGGGCATGATTGGCCGCTGCTCAAACAAGGCGAGGGCACACGCCGCGATTTGCTGGACCGCTTCTGCAAGCTCAAACATCCGATATTGGTAGGCAGCGCCAGTTTCTGGGAAGGCATCGACCTGCCCGGCGATGTGCTTACCTTGGTGGCGATCGATAAACTGCCGTTCGCCCCGCCCGATGATCCCGTTATCGAAGCCCGGCTGCGAGCCTGCCGGGCGCAAGGCGGCAATCCGTTTTCGGAGTATCAGTTGCCCGAGGCCGCGATCTCACTCAAGCAGGGCGCCGGCCGTCTGATCCGTACAGAATCGGACTGGGGCGTGCTGATGGTGGGCGACGCGCGGCTGGTCGAGAAGCCCTATGGCAAGCGGTTGTGGCGCGGGCTGCCGCCGTTTGCCCGCACCCGCGAACTGGAAGAGGTATTGGCGTTCTACCGGCGCAAGCAGGAAGCACTAGACGTGTAGCTTGACCACTACTTCCGCGGGCCTTAAGCGCGCCAGCCAGATTCGACAGCTCAGAAAAAAACCCCTCGATCACTCGAGGGGTTTGTCTTTTCCCATGCCGGGCGGAATCAGTTGAAGGGATTCCACCAGCTCCGGTCGGCCTTCAGACCCTTGGTCCGAAAGTCGCTGTTGGGGAAGTTCTTGTCGAAGACGCGCTGCGAGTCGTTCTTCAGTTCGGTCATGCCCAGCTTATCGTAGGACTCGACCATCAGGTAGAGCGCCTCTTCGGTAGCGGGGGCGCCTTCGAAGTCGGTGATGACGGTCTGTGCACGGTTGGCGGCAGCTACGTAAGCGCCGCGCTCGAAGTAATAACGAGCAACGTGCACTTCGTTCATGGCGATGGTGTTGACCAGCCATGCAACGCGCTTTTCAGCGTCCACGGTGTACTTGCTTTCCGGGTAGCGCTTGATCAGTTCGTTGAACGCATCGTAAGACGCGCGCAGGCCCTTGGGATCGCGCTCAGCGGGGTCCTGGCCCGTGATGTTGGTCATGAAGGCGCTGGCGGGCGTGAAGTTGATCAGGCCTTTCAGGTAGAGCGCGTAGTCGGTGCCGGGGTGGTTGGGGTAGAGCTGCTGGAAGCGGTCGATGGCGGCCAGCGCTTGCTCGTTTTCGCCGTCTTTCCAGTTGACGTAAGCCAGTTCAAGCAGAGCTTGTTGGGCATAGACGCCGAAGGGGTAGCGGCTTTCAATGGCGGTCAGGCGCTCGCGGGCTTCTTTCCAGCCGCCCGAGGACATTTCCGCCTTGGCGTCGGCGTAAAGCTGTTCGGCGCTCCAGTTGGTGGTCTTGTCATATTTGCTGTTGGTCGACCCGCAACCGGCGATGACGATAACGGCAAATAGCGCGATAACCACGCGCAAAACCGGCCCGCTTCGGGATGCGGGGTTCGAGGGAGCTGCGGAGTGGTGAATCACGAGAATCGTATCCTTGGTGTTAGCATGGCAGGCTGATTATATGATTTGTCTCCATGTCTGATACAGCCCGCCGCGCAGATAGCGTTTCCGACGACGAACTTCCGGGTATTTCCGAGGAAAACCTGGACGAAAATTCGGACGAAAGTTCGGATGAAAGTTCGGACGAGACCCTGGAACAGAGCGCCGAAAGCCCCCCCCGCGGTGAACCGCAATTTGTAACCGTGCCGTCTACGCTGCGCGCAGACCGGCTGGATAAAGTGCTGGCTGGGCTTATGCCCGATCATTCGCGCAGCCGTTTGCAGGGGTGGATCGAGGCCGGCAATGTGCTTGTTAACGGTGCGCCTGGAAAAGTCCGCCAGACGGTCGGTCCGGGCGATGTGCTGACCGTTTGGGCGCAGCCCGCGCCCGATGCGCGCGCTTTTACCGCGGAACCCATTGAATTCACCGTCGTGGGCGAAAGCCCCGAATGGATCGTGGTCAACAAACCAGCGGGTCTGGTGACCCATCCTGGCGCAGGCAACTGGAGCGGCACGCTGCTCAACGGCCTGTTGTACCGCTATCCGGAATTGTTCAACGTCGCTCGGGCAGGCATTGTCCATCGTCTTGATAAAGACACCTCTGGCCTGATGGTTGTGGCGCGCAACGAGAAAGCGCAGACGCATCTGGTGCGCCAATTACAGGCGCGCAGCATGGGCCGCGAATATGTGGCGCTTGCGCATGGCTGGATTGCTGCCGCTGGCCGCGTCGACCGTTCAATTGGCCGTGACCCGCGCGTGCCTGTGCGCATGAGCGTCGAACGCCCCGTGGCCCCCAAGCCAGCCATTACCAACTACTCGCCGTTCCGGCGTGGTCTGGTGGACCCCGGTGGCCGCGTGACGGAAGTGGTGTGCCGCCTGGAAACCGGCCGCACCCACCAGATCCGGGTGCACATGGCCAGCCTGGGGCATCCGCTGCTGGCCGACACGATTTATGGCGGCAAGAACATTGCGGGTGCGCAGCGCCAGATGCTGCATGCCCGCGCACTGCATTTTGATGATCCTGGTGGTAGTGGCGAGGTCCAATTCGCCGCTGCCGTGCCCGCCGACATGATTCAAGTCCAGGAAAGCATCGGATGGAACGCGTAGTCGCAAACCTGCCTGTCGTCACCGGCCCCGAATGGGCCGGTGTGAATTATTTCTGCACGACCCGCGCGGGCGGGGTGGGCGTGGCGCCGCATGACACGCTGAACTTGGGGCGCCGTGCCGGCGACCAGCCTGATACCGTGACCGAGAACCGGCGCCGCGTGCGTGCCGCTGTGCCGGCAGACCCGCTGTGGTTGCGCCAGGTGCACGGCAGCGAAGTCGTGGATGCCGATCAGCCGGATCTGCAAGATGAGCCCGCGGTAGACGCCAGCGTCACGGCCGAGCCGGGCCGCGTACTGGCCATCATGGTGGCCGACTGCCTGCCCGTCGTCATCGCGGATGCCGGCGGCCGGGTGCTGGGCGCGGCGCATGCCGGCTGGCGCGGCTTGTCCGGCGGCGTGCTGGAACATACCCTGGCAGCCATGCGCGCCAAGGTGCCGGACGCTTATGCCTGGCGTGCGTGGGTCGGCCCGGGCATTGGCCCAGATGCGTTTGAGGTGGGGCAGGACGTGTTGGATGCCTTCGTGGCGGACGACCCGGCAACCGCGCGCTTCTTCACACCGCGCTCCGGCGTTGCCGGAAAATGGCTGGCTGATCTCGCCGGATTGGCTGATTTCCGTCTGCGCCGCGCTGGGGTACAAGAAGTTTCGCAGAGCGGGATGTGCACGGTAGCCGAGGCCGATTGCTTCTTTTCCTATCGGCGCGATGGTGAAACGGGGCGCATGGCTTTGCTGGCCTGGCTCGATCCGGTTTGATCTAGCGCAAGGTCTGGGTTTGCCTCGCGGGCGATCCCCCAGACCCCTCCTTGTATACCCGCATTGACAGGCATTAACCCGGAATGCAACATCAATCGAGCAGTCTCGATAACAAGGTGTCGAAGTGAATGCCAATCTCTCCGCCGCAGGGCCCATTCCGGTGAGCGTGGCACCGGAAGTCCTGGCCGATATTCAGGCCGAATTCTCTCGCGAATGGCAGCGCCTTTGCGACGACGCTCGGCGTGGCGCGCTTGCGCCCCTGACCGACCGCCGTTTTGCAAGCGATGCCTGGTCGGGCAATAGCTCGCATCTTTTACTGGCCCATACGTATTTGCTGTCGGCTCGCGCCATGTCGCGCATGGTCGATGCCGCCCAGGTCAGCGACCCCATGCGCGAGCGCTTGCGCTTTTCGATCATGCAATGGGTCGATGCGCTATCGCCGTCGAACTTCCTGGCATTGAATCCCGACGCGCAGCAATCCATCGTGGAAAGCGCCGGACGTGCCTTGAACGAGGGTCTGGCCAATTTGCTGGGCGACGTCAAAAAAGGCCGCATTACCCAAACCGACGAATCGCAATTCGAGATCGGCCGCAACGTGGCGGTCTCGCCCGGCGAAGTCGTGTTCGAAAACATGCTGTTCCAGCTGATTCAGTACGCGCCATCGACTGCTACCGTGCACGAGCGTCCGCTGGTGATTGTGCCGCCGAACATCAACAAGTTCTACATCCTGGACTTGCAGCCCGAGAATTCCTTCGTCCGCCATGCGGTCGAGCAGGGCTATACGGTGTTTTTGATTTCGTGGCGCAATCCGGTCGCCAGCGATACCGATGGCGTAGACCGCGCCACATGGTCCGACTATCTTGATGATGCCGTGCTGCAGGCGTTGCGCGTGGCAAGCGACATCACGAAGCAACCGCAAGTCAATGCGCTGGGTTTCTGCGTGGGCGGCACGATGCTGGCGTCCGCGCTGGCGCTGGCAGAGGCGCGCGGCGAACATCCCGTCGCATCGCTGACGCTGTTGACCTCGTTGCTGGACTTCCACGACACCGGCGTCCTGAACGTTTTCGTTGATGAGGCGCATGCGCTGCTGCGGGATCATCAATTAGGAAAAGGCGGGCTGATGCCGGGCCGAGATCTTGCCACCACGTTCTCGTTTCTGCGGCCGAACGAACTGGTCTGGAACTACGTCGTCGGCAACTATCTGAAGGGTCAGAAGCCCCCTCCATTTGATTTGCTGTTCTGGAATGGCGACAGCACTAATCTGCCTGGGCCGTTCTTCTCTTGGTACTTCCGCAATACCTACCTTGAGAACAATCTGAAAGTGCCGGGGCGCGCACAAGCGGCCGGCATGCCGCTGGATCTGACGCGGCTGACGATGCCTGCTTATATTTTTGGCTCCCGCGAAGATCACATTGTGCCCTGGGTTTCGGCCTACGCGTCCACGCAGGTGCTGCGCGGACCGCAGCGTTTCGTCCTCGGTGCGTCGGGCCATATCGCGGGTGTGGTGAATCCGCCCGCCAAAAAGCGCCGCAGCTATTGGGTGGCTGACAAACTGGGTCAAAAGGGTCACGACATGCCCGGCGATCCCAACGCTTGGTTCGCCCAGGCGGCCGAACAGCCCGGCAGCTGGTGGCCGGACTGGACGGATTGGCTGTCCGGTCATGCAGGTAAGCAAGTCAAGGCACGTACAAAATTAGGCAATGCCAAGCACCAGCCGATCGAGCCGGCGCCTGGCAGATACGTAAAGGTCCGGGCTGCCTGAAACCGCAATACGCGGTTGGCCCAGACCAATAAGAAAGTTAATCAACGAGGCGTCCGTCGCACACAGGAGGAAGTCCAATGAGCGGAAAACTGGCTTACGTCACAGGCGGGATGGGTGGTATCGGCACCTCTATTTGCCAACGCTTGGCCAAGGATGGCTTTCGCGTGGTGGCAGGTTGCGGCCCCAGCCGTAATTTCCAGCAATGGCTGGATGAGCAGGCAGCGCAGGGCTATTCGTTCTACGCATCCGTGGGCAACGTGTCCGATTGGGACTCCACGGTCGAAGCCTTCGAACGGGTCACGAGAGATCTGGGGCCGGTCGATGTGCTGGTGAATAACGCGGGTATTACCCGCGACGGTTTGTTCCGCAAAATGACCGCGGATGATTGGCGCGCCGTGATCGACACGAACTTGAACAGCCTCTTCAACGTGACCAAGCAGGTCATTGAAGGCATGGTCGAACGTCAGTGGGGCCGCATCGTCAACATCAGCTCGGTGAATGGACAGAAAGGCCAATTCGGCCAGACCAACTATTCCACAGCAAAGGCCGGTATCCACGGCTTTACGATGGCGCTGGCGCAAGAAGTGGCCAGCAAAGGCGTTACGGTCAATACGATTTCGCCGGGCTATATCGGTACCGACATGGTTCGCGCCATCCGGCCGGAAGTGCTGGAAAAGATTGTTGCCACCATCCCGGTGCGGCGTCTGGGCACTCCCGAGGAAATCGCATCCATGACGTCGTGGCTGGCTTCGGATGAGTCCGGTTTTTCGACGGGCGCCGACTTCTCGCTGAACGGCGGCCTGCACATGGGCTGATGCATCAAGGGCCGCTTTCGGCGGCCTGTTGGCGCCGGGGGCCTCGGGGAGAGGGCCGCCCGGTATTACACTCAACCTTATTCGAAGTCTAAGAGATCGCCCGATCCGGGGACACACATGACGCAAGCACAAACCGGCGCCAGCCTGCGCCTGATTAAAAAATACCCCAACCGTCGGCTATACGACACCCGGACCAGCACCTACATCACTCTGGCAGATGTCAAGCAACTGGTCCTGGCCAATGAAGAATTCCAGGTGGTCGACGCCAAGAGCGGCGAAGAGCTGACCCGCGCGATACTCTTGCAGATCATTCTGGAAGAAGAAAGCGGCGGTATGCCCATGTTCTCGTCGAACATGCTGTCGCAGATCATCCGTTTCTACGGGCATGCCATGCAAGGCATCATGGGTTCTTATCTTGAAAAGAACATTCAGGCCTTCATGGAAATCCAGACGCGCATGGCCGAGCAGTCCAAGGGACTGTATGGCAGCCAGTTTGGCCCCGAAGCCTGGACGCAATTCATGAATGTGCAGACTCCCATGCTGCAGAACATGATGAACAACTACATCGATCAGAGCAAAAATCTGTTCGTGCAGATGCAAGATCAAATGCAGGACCAGACACGCGCGATGTTCTCGACGTTTCCGTTTACGCCTGGCAGCACGCCGGGCGGCACCCCGGGCACGGGCCCGGGCACCGGACGCAAATAGCGGGCAGGGCAAGATCCGGGGCTGAAAGCGCCCTGGGCCACGCAGAAAGCCGGTACGGCAACCGCCTCACCGGCTTTTTTGTGGCTTGACCAAACGCAATAATCTGGCCCTTATCTGGCCCCTGAGTTCAGGGATATGTCAGTTTTTTTCGTTACATTAATGCAAACGGTTCTTGTTTATAGTTTCAGAACCGCCATTCATTTGTGTCTCAAGGATTATGCACATGATCAAGAAAGCCTTGGCGCTGGCCATCGTCGCTCTGAGCGTGTCTGCCGCGCACGCGGCCGAATACCCCATCGGCAAGCCGGTCGAGAAGGGCGGCATGGAAATTGGTGCGGTGTACCTGCAGCCGATCGAAATGGACCCGCCGGGCATGATGCGTGCCGCCAAGGATTCCGACGTGCACCTTGAGGCCGATATCCACGCCACCGCTGGCAACAAAACGGGCTTTCCCGAAGGCGAGTGGGTGCCTTATCTGGTCGTGAACTTTGAAATCCAGAAGGTTGGCAGCCAGAACGTGCAGAAGGGCACCTTCATGCCCATGGTCGCCAACGACGGTCCGCACTATGGCGACAACGTCAAACTGGAAGGCCCGGGCAAGTACAAGCTGAAGTACACGATCCTGCCGCCTTCCGAGAACAAGATGGCTCACTTTGGCCGCCACGTCGACAAGGAAACCGGCGTGGGTCCGTGGTTCGAGCCGTTTGAACTGGAATACGAGTTCGTCTATGCCGGTACCGGCAAGAAGGGCGGTTACTGATCGTGCGCCGTCTGCATCGCGTTATTGCCGCGGTACTGATCGGCTTGGCCGGACTGGTTGGCATGGCGCCTGCGCAGGCGGACGAGCTGCCGACGTTCACTTTGACGTTCAAGCCGGACGGCACGTTCGAGCCCGCCCGGCTGGAAGTGCCCGCCGGCCGTTTCAAGATTGAACTCATCAACGAGAGCAATGAGCCGGTGGAATTCGAGAGCATTCCGCTGCGCAAGGAAAAAGTATTGGGACCGGGGGTGAAATCCTTTGTGGTGATCACCATTTCCCGTCCTGGCGAGTATCCCTTTTTTGATGACTTTCACCAGAACGTGAAAGGCACTTTGGTCGTCAAGCCCAAGGAATAACGCGGTAGCAATACATGGAACAGGTCCTCTTTATCGTCTGGCGTGAAAGCGTCGAAGCCTTGCTGGTGGTGGGTATCTTGTACACCTGGCTGCGTTCTACGCCGGAAGGCGCGCGCGGCCTGAAATACCTGTGGGGCGGCGTTGCTGCTGGCTTGGCGCTTGCCGTGGCCCTGGCGCTAGTTTTGCTGGGTGTGTCGTCCTGGTTGAGTGACGAAGGGCAGGAATGGTTCCAGGCCATCATGTCGCTGGCAGCGTGCGCGCTGGTGGTGCAGATGGTCGTATGGATGAAGAAGCACGGCCGCACGCTGAAAGGCGAGCTTGAAAGCGGCGCGCGTTCGTCGGTTGCCAGCGACAACTGGTGGGGCCTGTTCGTGCTGGTGGCCATTGCCGTGGCTCGCGAAGGCAGTGAAACCGTGGTGTTCCTGTATGGCACCGTGTCTGCCGGCGAAGGCGGCGGCGACATGGCGAAGCTGGCACTGGCTGGTCTGGCGGGTTTTGCCGTGGCATTGCTGACGTTCTGGTTGTTGCAACTGGGCGGCAAGCTGATCACCTGGCGCCGTTTCTTCCGCGTGACCGAAATCCTGTTGCTGCTGTTGGCGGGCTCCCTGCTGGTTGGCGGCCTGGATCATCTGATTTCGCTGGATGTGTTGCCGACGATCATCGATCCCGTGTGGGATAGCTCGTGGCTCTTGAGCGACAGCACCGGAGTTGGCAAGATTCTGGCTGACTTTGCCGGGTACCGGGCCTTGCCCGCGCTGATCTCGGTATTGTTGTGGGTGGCTTATTGGATCGTGGTGTGGGCGCTGTTGCGCTGGGTGGGCAATAAAGCCGCCCGGGCGCCGCTTGCTGCCCGCAGCGCATCCTGATTCCGACAAGATGCCGGAATGAACATATGAAGGTTTGACCATGGCTGCTGTACTCGGGAGGGTGACTTCCCGGATCGCCGATTTTCTCCGTGACCATGCCCCTCTGTTGCGCAAGCTGCAGTGGGGCATTGTCGCGATATACGCGTTCCTTTTGATCGTGCCCGCTGTCCTGCCATTGCCGGACAATTCAGCATCGGTATTCAACAATCTGACGATCGTGGCGCAGTTCGCCTTCTGGGGCGTGTGGTGGCCGTTCGTGTTGATTTCCATGCCGATTCTGGGGCGCGCCTGGTGTGGATGGCTTTGTCCCGAAGGCATGTTGAGCGAATGGGCGAGCGAACGGGGGCAGGGCCGCGCGATTCCAAAATGGATGCGTTGGGGCGGCTGGCCCTTTGTCGCCTTTGCGTTGACGACGGTCTACGGCCAACTGGTCAGCGTGTACCAGTATCCGCTGGCCGTGCTGGCCGTGCTGGGCGGTTCTACCGTGGCTGCCATGATTGTGGGCTGGCGCTATGGCCGCAGCAAGCGTGTGTGGTGCAAGTACCTGTGCCCGGTCAATGGCGTGTTCAATTTGCTGGCCAAGCTGGCGCCCTGGCACTTCAAGGTCGACGAAGAAAAATGGCGTCACCCCGTCATTCGCATCGAGACCATCAACTGTGCGCCGCTGGTGCCCCTGCGCCATATGAAAGGCGCCGGCGACTGCCACGTCTGTGGCCGGTGCAGCGGCTACCGCGGCGCCATTGCACTGACGCCGCGTTCGCCCGAAGAAGAAATCGTGCATGTTGCGGACGGCGACGCCTGGCAGACCGCTTTGCTGTGCTTTGGTTTGATGGGCATTGCGATTGGCGCCTTCCTCTGGAGCGCCAGTCCCTGGTATGTGACCGCCAAGCAATGGGCAGCGACCTGGCTGGTGGAACACGACATCATGTGGCCGTTGATGGACAACGCGCCCTGGTTCATCCTGACCCACTATCCCGATGTGAACGACAGTTTTTCGTGGCTGGATGGCGCGGGCATTCTGATGTTCGTCGTGGGCGCCACGGTTGTGGTGGGCGGCGCCAGCTTCCTGTCGCTGTGGATTGCAGACCGTCTGGCTCCCGCAGCGCCCGCGCAGGATGCGCCGGCCACGCGCTGGATACGTCCTGGCGTGCACAAACTGGCGCAGGCGCTGATTCCGTCGGCCGGCATTGGCGTGTTCCTGGGCTTGTCCGCCACCACAGTCAACCTGCTCAAGCATGAAGGCGTACAAGCCGCCTGGGCAGGTCCCGTGCGCTTCACGCTGTTGACCCTGGCCGTGTTGTGGAGCCTGCGTTTGTTTGCGCGCTTGCTCAAGCAGCGCCCGGTGAGCGGTCTGCGCAAGGCCGCCGCATGGCTGGTGCTGACGGCGGGGCTTGCGCCGTTCTGTCTGGCCTGGGTGTTTTTCTTTGCGATCTGGTAAGGATTGTCTGATGGTCTGAGGCCTTGTGCTGCGATAAAGTGGAAAACTCCGCCGGGTTGGCCGGCGCCTTTTCAATTAACGCAACTCCATGACCTCTTACGCGTTTCGCCTGCTCAACGTCTTCGCGTCCTCAACCTTCAGCGGCAATCAGCTCTGCGTGTTTGAAGACGCGCGCGGCCTGGATGACGCCACCATGCTGAATTTGGCGGCGCAATTCAATCTGTCCGAAACCACCTTCATATTGCCGTCCGATAAGGCCGATGCGCGCGTGCGCATCTTTACGCCCGGCTACGAAATGAACTTCGCGGGCCATCCCACCATCGGCACGTCTCAAGTGGTGCGCGATCTGCTGCAAACGGGCGATGCGCTGACTCTGGAATTCAAGGCAGGCGTGGTTCCGGTCGAGGCTCGAGGCGACGCCTGGACGTTTACCGCGCCGTGCCCGGAGGGCGTGCGCACCGCGCCGCCCACATTGGATCGTGCCGAGATCGCAGGACTGGTCGGATTGGATGCCGGCGATCTGCTGGGCGACCCGATCTGGGTGGATACGGGCGCAGATCAATTGCTGGTGCCGCTGGCCAGCGTCGACGCGGTACGCCGTGCCGAGCCCGACTCGTCCAAACTGAACCGCTGGCAAGAAAGCAGCCTGGGCCGCAAGACGCTGTATGTCTTCGCCTTTGATGAAGGCAATGTGCAAGACGCCAGGCAGGTAGTGGTCGCCCGCTATTTCTTCGCTAAATCGGGCGGCGGCGTTGAAGAAGATGCTGGCACGGGTTCGGCTTGCGCCAACCTGGGCGGTTGGTTGCGCCATCAGAATTATTCTTTGCCGGCCAGCATTCTGGTGGAGCAGGGGGACCAGATGGGCCGGCCTTGCCGCTTGCTGCTGGATGTGCGGGCCGATGGCCGCATTCAGGTGGGCGGCCGCGCCTGGGAAATCGGCAGGGGTTCAGTCAGCATTTAAGACGGCGCGTTCGCAGACGAAAAAAAGCGGCGCCTGTGTCAGACACAGGCGCCGCTTTGCTCTCTAGGCATCAGTAGGAAACGTTGCTTCCTTACTTCTTGTTCTTGGCCGGATCAACCTTGATGTTGTTCATGACCTGCTTGACCCCTTCCACACCGCGGGCAACCGTGGCGGCGTGATCCGCTTGGGCAGCCGTGCCCACCGAACCCGTCAGGGTAGCAACACCGTTGTTCGTTTCAACGGCAATGTCCAGGGCGCTCAGTTGCTTGTCGGCCACGATGGCGGCCTTGACCTTTGTGGTCACGGTCGCGTCAGAGGCATATTCACCCACGGACTGCTTGGGCTTGCCATCGTCGGCGGCGAAAGCCATGGAAGTGAAAACAGCGCCCGTACCCAGTGCGGCGGCGGCGATCAGCTTACGAATTTCCATAGTGGTGCTCCTTATTCTATTGTCCGGTGCGCAGGTAACGCACCAGATGTTCAAAACGCTTGTGGGCTTCGCGATTTATCAACGTGTTCTATTTTTTCCGGAGGGCGCCGCTCAAGATGGACAAGAGCGCCAGCACCAGGAATACAAAGAACAGGACCTTGGCGATACCCGCGGCGCCGGCGGCAATGCCACCGAAGCCGAGAACCGCCGCGATGATCGCGATGACGAAGAAAACTACGGCGTAATGCAACATGTCAGCTTCTCCTAGTAGTTCGACGGATCAAGGCGGTGGAGGGATTCAGGGATTCTTATCGAAGAAGTCCCGGACTTCGCGCTGCGCTTGGTCTTTGGTCTTGCCGTAACGCTCCTGGATCAATCCAGCGAGGCGTTCCGCATTGCCTTCCGTACGGGTCAACTCGTCGTCGGTGAGTTCACCCCAGGCCGCTTTGGCCTTGCCGGTCAGTTGCTTCCACTTGCCGGCGATGATGTCGTTATTCATGGTGACCTCTCTCTGTCTGCTTGCGCTGCCTGGCTTATGGCCGATAAGCCTTGCATCGCGGTGTTGAGTTGGACACTGATCAGCTAGCCCCTACCGTACGAGTCGGCCCCGAGGGCTGTCAAACCCGGCTGTGGGAAAATGTAACGGCCAAAAGTGAAATATCTGCGCTGATTTGCGACGAGAAAAGCCCGCCTGCGTATCCAGGTGGGGAGTTACATTCCCGCAATGTTTTGTCCCCTTTTGAGCGGGGCTAGTAACGGGAATTACCCGTTTTAGAGGCGAATCGGGAGCGTAGCTTGCTGGCCGACGGGCACGCGCGCCGGTATAGTCGTGACCGGACCGCCGCGGTTCGTTAATTGGAAAGGGAGATTCGGACGCATGACGCAACGACTTTGCAGCGCTATTTTGTTGACGCTGGCCGCCATGGCGGCGGTGGGATGCACGCACGTGACAGACAGATATCAGGCCCTGGCGCCTGTCGTGACGCCCACCAGTTGAGCGGCAGCGCACACAGCGGACAATAAAAAACGGGGCGCCTGAGCGCCCCTTTTGCATGACGGCAAGCGGATCAGGCTTCCGAGATGCGGCGGGCGATGTGGTCCAGGGCCTCTTCCACCTGATCCACCAGGATCAGGCACAGGTCGCCGGCCTTCAAACGCGCCAGCGCGGTGTCGATAGCCACGAATTCGCCATGGATTTCTTCAATGTGCTTCGTGCGCGGGGCGCCAACCAGGCCTTCCTGCAATAGCGCCAGCACCTCGCCATCCGCACGGCCGCGTTGGCATTGGTCCTGGTAGAGCAACACGTCGTCGAAAGCCGCGCCCAGGATTTCGGTCTGCATGCGGATGTCTTCATCGCGCCGGTCGCCCGCACCGCTGATGACGACCGAGCGGCGCTTGGCGGGCATGGCATCGACCGCGCGCACCAAGGCCAGAATCGCGTCCGGATTGTGGCCGTAGTCCGCGATCACCGTGGCGCCGCGGTAATCGAACACATTGAAGCGTCCGGGCGCCGTTTGCGCGTCGTTGACGAAGGTGCCCAAACCCTGGCGGATGACATCCCAGCTCAGATTCAGCGCCCAAGCGGCTGCAATCGAGGCCATGGCGTTTTCCACCTGGAACGAGATCGTGCCGTTGCGCGTGAGCGGAATGTCCGTGAGTGCAAAGCGGATTTCGTCGGGACCTTGCGCCGCGACGATGGCGTCGCCATCGCGATACACCGAGCGCAGACCTTGCGCGCGATGCGTTGCGAGCACCGGGTGGTTGCGGTCTTCGGCGAAGTACGTGATCGACCCCGGGCAACTGGCGGCCATCTCGGCCACGATGGGGTCAGCGGCGTTCAGGACGGCCGTGCCCGTCGGGTGCACGTGCTGAACAATGACGCGCTTGACCACGGCCAGGTCTTCCACGGTGCTGATGTATCCCAGCCCCAGGTGGTCGCCCATGCCGATGTTGGTGACGATGGCGACGTTGCAACGGTCAAAGGCCAGCCCTTCGCGCAGAATGCCGCCGCGCGCCGTCTCGAACACGGCTGCGTCCACATCGGGGTGCATCAGCACGCTGCGGGCGCTGCGCGGGCCGCTGCAATCGCCGGTATCGATACGCAGGTTGTCTACGTAAACGCCATCGGAATTCGTCATGCCCACGCGGTTGCCGGCCGTACCCAAAATATGGGCGGTCAGGCGCACGGTGGTGGTTTTGCCGTTGGTGCCGGCAACGGCCACGACCGGAATGCGGCCGTCGTCGCCGTCCGCATACATATTCGAAATAATGGCTTCACCCACGGCTCGGCCTTTGCCGAACGAGGGGTTCAGGTGCATGCGCAGTCCGGGTGCAGCGTTTACCTCGACCACGCCGCCATGCTGATCTTCCAGCGGGTAGTGCACGCTTTCCGCCACCACGTCCACGCCGCAGATGTCCAAGCCGATCATGCGGGCCGCGGACACCGCGCGCGCCGCCATTTCAGGGTGGACTTCGTCGGTAACGTCGGTAGCCGAGCCGCCGGTGCTCAGGTTCGCGTTGTTGCGCAGAAAAATCAGGGTGCCGGAAGGCGGTACGGAATCCGCGTCAAAACCCTGTTTTTTCAGCGTGGCCAGCGCAATGTCATCAAAACGGATCTTGGTAAGCGACGTGGCATGGCCATCGCCGCGCAATGGGTCCGAGTTGACCTGGTCTACCAATTGGCGGATGGTTTGCTGCCCATCGCCCGTCACTTGGGGCGGATCGCGGCGCGAGGCCGCGACCAGTGCGCCGCCCACCACCAGCAGGCGGAAGTCGTGGCCGGGAATGTAGCGTTCAACGATGACTTCCGAACTGATCTCTTCAGCCACTTCAAAAGCTTGGATCACGCGTTCACGCGTTTCGATATTCACCGCAACACCGCGTCCCTGGCTGCCATCGCGAGGCTTGACCACCACGGGGCCGCCCAGCTCTTGGGCAGCTTCCCAGGCGGCTTCGGCCGAGGTTACGGAGCGGCCCATCGGCACCGGCACGCCAGCCGCGTCCAACAGCATCTTGGTCAGGTCTTTGTCCTGCGCAATCGATTCCGAAATAGCGCTGGTGCGGTCGGTTTCCGCGGCCTGGATACGGCGTTGTTTGCTGCCCCAGCCGAACTGCACCATGCTGCCTTGCGTCAGGCGGCGGTACGGAATGTTGCGGACGACGGCGGCGTTAACGATGGAACCGGTGCTGGGTCCCAGGCGGACGTCTTCGTCCAGGTCACGCAGGCGCTTGAGCGCGTCGGTGATGTCGAATGGCGTGTCATCCAGCGCGGAGCGCACCAGCGCTTGAGCCAGTTCCATCGCCAGCAGGCCGACTTCTTCTTCGCTGTACTCAACCACTACCTGGAAGACGCCAGGTTCGATGGTGGTTGAGGTGCGGCCGAAGGTGACGGGGCAACCGGCGTGAGCCTGCATCGTCAGCGCAACGATTTGCAGGACATGCGCAATCGACACCGAATCCTGGTGGCCTTCCGGGCGCAGCAGACCGGTTTGCGGCAGCCGCGCGCGCAGGCGGGCTTCGAACTCGGGCAGGTTGTCGATGGAGCATTCGCTGTCGGCGCACGAAACAATGGCCTCGATCGCGGTGTTCTTGCTCCACAGATTGGGGCCGCGCAGGGCTCGGATACGGGAAACTTCCATGGCAGGTATTCCTGTCTAACTCACGCGCGCCCCGCAGCAAGCGGGGCGCGCACAGATATTGTCAGTATTGTTGAATCCAGCGGCGGACCAGATCGATGGTGGGACCGGAGAACGCTTCATCGGATTGCAGCAGGGCGAAGTCGCCCGCCGCAATACCGTTCAACACGCTCTCGATGGCCTTGCCATGATCGGGCTCATCCTGGATGTCCTTGACGCGGCTGCCTTGCGTCAGACCCTGGCGTAGCAGAGCACGCGCCTGGCCTTCGGGGCGCTTGCTATTCACCGTTTTGTCGTCATAGAGCACGACGCGGTCGAAGGCATCGCCCAGCAGCCGGCCTTGTTCGATCAGATCTGCATCGCGGCGGTCGGCGCCTGCCGAATACACGGCAGCGCGTGTCGTCGACGGGAACTGGTCAATGGCGGCGATAAGCGGGCGCAGCGCCGAAGCGTTGTGCACATCGTCCACGACCACGGTACCGCCATTGCGTTCAAACAACGTGAACTGCCACGGAGCGTCAGCCTGGTCGATATCGAAAGTCTCGATACCGGCACGGATCAGCTCAATGGGCACATCCAGAGCCCACGCCGTACCGACGGCGGCAAGCACGTTCTCAACCTGGAAGGCCACGCGTCCGCCGTGGGTCAGCGGAATGGCGGCCACGTCGGCAAGCTGTTCTTCGCGAGCGCCTTGCGCCAGAACGATGCGGCCGTCGCGCACGAACACCGCGCGGCCGTCCTGCTGTAAATGAGCGGTAATGGCGGGCAGGGCGGGGTCAATGCCGAAGAAAATCACGGCGCCATCGCACAGCTCGGCCATTTCCACCACGCGCGGATCGCGTGCGTTCAGCACCGCGGCGCCGGTGGGCAGAACCACATCCACTTGGGTGCGGAACACATTGAACATGCGTTCCGTTTCGTTGATGTCGAAGTCACCCAGGTGATCGGCGTCGTCGATGTTGGTGACCACGCCGACCTGGCAGCGGTCATAGGCCAGGCCCTGGCCCAGGATCACGCCGCTATCGTTTTCGATAACAGCGGCATCCACGTTGCGGTTCATCAGCAGGCGGGTGCCGGATGCGAAGTCTGCACGGTCGCCTTTTTGCACCAGGCGGCGGTCCAGGTAGAGTCCTTCACTGCACGCCAGGCCGGTGCGCTTGCCCGACAAATGCAGCAGGCGGGCAACCAGGCGCGCGACAACCGTCTTGCCGTTGGTGCCGGTAACACCCACGATGGGGATGCGGCCAGCATCGCCTTCGGGGAACAGGTGGTCGACGATGGCGCGGCCTACGGGACGCGGGGTGCCGTCAGCCGGCTTCAAGTGCATCAGCAGGCCGGGGCCGGCGTTGACTTCCACAATCGCGCCACGCTGTTCAGCCAGGGGGCGCGAGATATCTTCCGCCACCAGATCGACGCCAGCAATGTCCAGGCCCACCACGCGGGCGGCCAAGGTCACGGTCGCGGCAATGCTGGGGTGGACGCGGTCGGTCACGTCAAAGGCGACGTTTCCGCTGCGTTGCACCAAAACGCGCAGGCCGTCGGCCGGCACGCTGTCTTCGGACTGACCCTGGCGCGCGATTTCCAGCCGGGCGGCGGAATCCAGGCGTACCGGGTTCAGCGGATGGTTTTCCGTACGGCCGCGGCGCGGGTCGGTATTGATCTGGCTTTCGATCAGCTCGGAGATCGTCGACTTGCCGTCGCCCGTTACCCAGGCCAGTTCGCCTGCGGCGGCAGCAACCATGCGGTTGCCGACAACCAGCAAGCGGTGTTCATTGCCCAGCACGAAACGCTCGACGATTACGCCGCTGCCCTCGTCCACCGCTACGCGGTAGGCGGAAACCACTTCTTCACGCGTGGTCAGGTTGGTGAACACGCCCCGGCCATGGTTGCCGTCATACGGCTTGACCACGACGGGCAGGCCGATGTCTTCGGCGGCGTCCCAGGCGTCGTCTTCGCTGCGGACCAGGCGGCCTTCCGGTACCGGTACGCCGCAGGTCGACAGCAGTTCCTTGGTCAGGTCCTTGTCGCGCGAAATGCCTTCGGCGATGGCGCTGGTGCGGTCCGTTTCGGCCGTCCAGATACGGCGCTGGGCCGAGCCGTAGCCAAACTGGACGAGGTTGCCCTCGAACAAGCGGATATAGGGAATATCACGGTCATCGGCCGCATCCACGATGCAGGCCGTGCTGGGTCCCAGGCAATGCTTGTCGACCAGGCTGCGCAGGCGCGAGATGGTGGCGGGCACATCGAAAGGGCGGTCTTCGATGGCGGCCATGACCAGATCACGGGCCTCGTTCAGGGCGGTGCGCGTCAC
This sequence comes from Achromobacter seleniivolatilans, assembly GCF_030864005.1. Classification (NCBI taxonomy): domain Bacteria; kingdom Pseudomonadati; phylum Pseudomonadota; class Betaproteobacteria; order Burkholderiales; family Alcaligenaceae; genus Achromobacter; species Achromobacter seleniivolatilans. The sequence goes on along the minus strand of NZ_CP132976.1, from coordinate 3,261,082 downwards.
TTGTTCCTGCCATGCGCGCACGACGACCTTGTAGACGCCGCGGGTGGAGGTTTCACGAGCCTTGCCGAAACCGCCTCGCAGGCCAGCCAGGTTCTGCAGTTCTAGCGTGACATGTTCAAGAATGTGGCCGGGCCACGTGCCTTCCTTCAGGCGGGACAGGAAACCGCCCCGCACGCCAGGACTGCAACGATGCTCGATCAGCGAGGGCAGCCAGCCCGACAGGCGCTCGTAGAATCCGGGAATGGTGTTGGACGGATAGTCCTCCAGTTCCCCAATGTCCACCCATGCTTCAAGGACCGGGCGATACGTCCAAATGTTCGGGCCGCGCAAAGCCACGACATCGAGAAATTCAATGTCTTTCTTTTTCATGTTTTAATTTACTTGAGAAGCAGGTTGGCACGCGCGGACGCCCCTATGTAAGACCGCGAATTTATGGGGTATGCGACTTAAGAATAATGCCAACGAGTGGGGGATCCCAGATATTCCTAATTAGAAAAATCGGCTGCTACTATACGACGCCTTCAAGGCGTGAACTCGTTGTGTTGTAAGGAAGGGACACGTTTGCCGCCCATGGGGGCAAACCGGTTGCCGCCTAGTAGGGCAGAGTCCTGGCCCGGTATGCGTTCCAATGAAAAAACCACACCTGCTTTCCGGCCTTGCCGATGCCTTTCCCGCCAAATGGCGAGATGAAATCCGCACTGAATTGGCGGATGGCGAAACCTTGCTGGCCTGGGTTGAAATAGACCTGGATCAGCGGCTGAAGTTCCAGCCTGGATTGGTCGCCGCCACTGACCGCCGACTGCTTGCCCGCAATCCTGCCGATAACGGCTGGGAATCTTGGGCCTATGGCTCTCAATTAACGCTAAGTCTCACCGATCATGCCGGCGCCGCCGTGCTTGAGCTGCACGACGATACCGCGCGTTTGGCGATATGGCGCTTCACGCTGGCGCACAATCCGGCTGCCTTGCGTCTGTTGGCGCAGTTTGAATCGCAGCAGGCTATCCGTTTGTCCGGCCAGCAGGAATCCGAGCCGGTAGAACGCAACTGCACGATCTGTAATAACGTTATTCCTGCCGGTGAGGACGAATGCCCCACCTGCAATCAGGAACAGGCGGCGCCGTCATCGACCTGGGCGCTGCTGCGCTTGTGGCGGTTTGCGCGGCCCTACCGTGGTCCCTTGCTGGCGGGCTTTCTCTTGACGCTGCTGGGTACGGCGGCGACGCTGGTGCCGCCCTACCTGACCATGCCGCTGATGGACGATGTGCTGATCCCGTTCCAGAACGGCGCGCCCATCGACTACAGCAAGGTCCGGCTTTACCTGAGCGGCCTGCTAGCCTCGGCCGTCTTGGCTTGGGGGCTGGGTTGGGCCCGGACTTACATCCTGGCCTGGGTCAGCGAACGCATTGGCGCTGACCTGCGCACCACCACGTACGAGCATCTGCAACAGCTGTCGCTGGAGTATTTTGGCGGCAAGCGCACGGGCGATCTGATCTCCCGCATCGGCAGCGAAACCGACCGCATCTGCGTCTTCCTGTCGCTGCACCTGCTGGATTTCGCCAACGACATCCTGATGATCGTCATGACGGCGGTGATCCTTGTCACGATCAATCCTTGGCTGGCGCTGGTGACCTTGGTGCCGCTGCCATTCATTATCTGGATGATCCACGCAGTGCGCGACCGCTTGCGCCATGGTTTTGAGAAGGTTGACCGCATCTGGTCCGAGATCACCAACGTGCTGGCCGACACCATTCCAGGCATTCGCGTGGTCAAGGCATTTGCTCAGGAAAAGCGCGAGGTCGCGCGGTTCCGCGAGGCCAATAATCGCAACCTGGAAGTGAACGACCGTGTAAATACCACCTGGTCGCTGTTCTCGCCTACCGTCACTTTGCTGACGGAAGTGGGGCTGCTGGTCGTGTGGATTTTTGGTATTTGGCAGGTGTCGCAGAAGCAGATCACGGTGGGGGTGCTGGCTGCGTTCCTGGCGTATATCGGCCGCTTCTATATGCGTCTGGATTCTATGAGCCGGATTGTGTCGGTTACGCAGAAAGCGGCTGCTGGCGCCAAGCGCATCTTCGATATTCTGGATCACGTGTCCAGCGTGCCAGAACCGCAGAACCCGGCCAAGCTGCCGCACATCAATGGCCGCATTGAACTGCGCGATGTGGGCTTTCGCTACGGCAATCGCCAAGTCATCCGCGGGCTGGATCTGACCATTGCCCCGGGCGAAATGATAGGCCTGGTTGGCCATAGCGGTTCGGGCAAGAGCACGCTGATCAATTTGATTTGCCGCTTCTATGACGTGTCTGAAGGCGCCGTGCTGGTGGATGGCGCGGATATCCGGTCGGTGCGCGTGGCGGACTACCGCCGCAATATCGGCCTGGTGCTGCAAGAGCCTTTCCTGTTTTTCGGCACCATTGCCGAGAATATCGCTTACGGCAAACCGGATGCAACACGCGACGAAATCGTGGCGGCGGCGCGTGCTGCCCACGCGCACGAGTTCATTCTGCGTCTGCCCCACGGATATGACTCACTGGTGGGCGAACGCGGTCAGGCGCTGTCCGGGGGCGAGCGGCAACGCATTTCGATCGCCCGCGCGCTGCTGATCGATCCGCGCATCCTGATTCTGGACGAAGCCACCTCGTCGGTGGATACGACCACTGAAAAGGAAATCCAGAAAGCGCTGGACAACCTGGTGCGTGGCCGTACGACGATCGCCATTGCTCACCGCCTCAGCACGTTACGCAAGGCGGATCGTCTGGTGGTGCTGGATCGCGGCCAGATTGTGGAGCAAGGGCCGCACGAAGAATTGATGGCCCGCGAGGGCGCGTACTATCGTCTCTACCAAGCGCAAGCGCGTCAGGCGGAAGCCGACGCGCAATCGTCGGGCAGCGAAGACATGGCCGCCGTGGCCTGACGCAGAATCAGGATTATTCATGACGTTGCCGACCTTTCAGTTGCGCCGCAATGCCTTTGGGCGTCTGGAATACCAATCCGATGACGGCGAAATGCACGAAGGGGTTATTCCTGTTCGGGCATTTCCCATCAGCGAGGCGGGCCGGGGCTTGTCGCTGGTTACCAGCGATGGCCACGAACTGCTCTGGATCGAACATCTGGCCGATGTACCCGCTGCGCAACGCGCGTTGATCGAAGAAGAGCTGGCCGGCCGCGAGTTCATGCCCGAGATCCGCAAACTGGTCAGTGTTTCCACTTACGCCACGCCCAGCACCTGGAAGGTGGAAACCGATCGCGGTCCGACCTCATTCGTCTTGCGCGGTGAAGAAGATATTCGGCGGCTCAGTCCGCAAACACTGCTGGTCGCGGATAGTCACGGCATCTTCTATCTGGTGCGCGACATCCAATCGCTGGACAAGCACAGCCGCAAGCTGCTGGACCGATTCTTGTAAAGCGGGTGCTGCCCGGATGAAGCGTCCGCATTTTGGAGGCATTCTCACCCGGGCGCTCCCAGCCAGGCGCTCCCAGCCAGGCGCCCCCAGCTAGGCGCCGCCTTTGAATGGCGTATGGGCTTCGAGTTCGTCCAGGTAACCCGTCACCGCAGCCGTTTCCTCGTCCAGGAAATTCTGGATCGCTTCTGCGAAACCGGGATGAGCAACCCAATGCGCGGACCAGGTCGGGGTGGGCAGCAGCCCGCGCGCCATTTTGTGTTCGCCTTGCGCGCCGCCTTCAAAACGGGCGTATCCATGCGCAATGCAATACGCGATGGACTGCATGTAGCAAGTCTCAAAATGCAGCCCCGGCACGTATTCCGTCGCCCCCCAGTAGCGTCCATATAACGCATCGCCGCCCGCAAGATTCAATGCGGCCGCGATGGGTACGCCGTCGCGTTCGGCCAAAATCAGCACAAAAGCATCTGCTTGCTCGCGATGCACGCGCTGGAAAAATTCGAGGTTCAGGTAGGGCGGATTGCCGTGATGGAAATAGGTGCGGCAATAACAGTCATAGAAAAATTCCAGTTCAGCCGGACCGATATCTGCGCCCCGCAGCCAGCGGTAAGAGAGCCCCGCCGCAGCCACTTTTTTCTGGTCTTGCCGAATCTTCTTCCGCTTGTCGTGGCTCATGGTGGCCAGGAATGCATCGAAGTCGGCATACCCCGGATTCGTCCAATGAAACTGCACGCTTTCGCGGATCATGAATCCGGCATCACGCAGCGCGCGCATATCGGTGTCGTCCGGAAACAGCAGGTGTAGCGACGACACCTTGATCTCTTCGGCAAAGGCGACCAGACCGCGTACCAGCGTGGCCCGGTCTTCGTCGTTCGCCGCCAGCAGACGGGGGCCCGTGACCGGCGTGAAGGGAATGGCGGACAGCAGCTTGGGGTAGTAGCGCATGCCGTGGCGCTGGAAAGCGTCGGCCCACGCATAGTCGAATACGTACTCGCCGCGAGAGTGCGATTTCAAATAGAGCGGGGCGGCAGCGGCAAGCGCGCCCTCGCGCCATAGCGCCAGATAATGCGGCGCCCATCCGGTGTCCGGCGCCGCGCAGCCGGTCTCGTGCATCGCGCACAGATAGGCGTGCTGCAGAAAAGGCTGATCGCCCGCCAGCGCGTTCCATTGCTGGGCGTTGAGGCGGGAGAGGTCGGTTTCAATCGTCAGGCGCAGGGAATCCATGGGCGAATGATAAAGTCTCCGGCTAGGCACGGTACTGAAACCGTGGGTTATTTCAGGGTTTTGGGCGGCATCAGATCGCCTGGGGTTTGGGAACATCATGGACAGCAATACGATCCCTTCTGCCGAGGGGAATGGTCCGAACTGCCTGCGTGCGCAAGCGTTGGCGGCGTTGGCCGCCACAGAATGGCCGGAAAAACTGGCTGCGGTGCGCGCCATTGAGGATGACGCAGCGCTGGATTGCCAGCGGAGTTTCGAGCCCATCGCAGGCCTTCCCGGACGCCCGGAGCGGCCTCACCTGGTGGCGCCAGCAGAGGTCAAACATCGGTCCATGGCTACGCTTGAGGGGCGCGCCGCGCTGCTGCACGCATTGGCTCACATTGAATTCAATGCGGTGAATCTGGCGCTGGACATCATCTGGCGGTTTGCCGGTATGCCTGAAGCGTTTTACCGCGATTGGCTGCGCGTCGCCCGCGAAGAGGCCTATCACTTCGATTTGTTGCGTCAACGCTTGGCTGCGCTTGGCGTCGCCTATGGCGATTTCCCGGCTCACAATGGCTTGTGGGACATGGCCGAAAGAACACGCGGCGACCTGTTGGCCCGCCTGGCGCTGGTGCCGCGCACGCTGGAAGCGCGTGGCTTGGACGCATCCCCGATGATTCGCAACAAACTGGCGGGTGCAGGCGATAAGGACAGCGCGGCCATTGTTGACATCATCTTGCGCGATGAGATCGGCCACGTCGCCATCGGCAACTATTGGTATAAGCAGCAATGCACGCTGGCGGGCAAGGAGCCCGTGGCCTGTTATGCCGAGCTGGCCCGGCGTTATGACGCGCCCAGGTTGCGCGGCCCCTTCAACCTGGAGGCGCGCCGCGCCGCAGGTTTTGACGATGCTGAACTTGCCGCGCTGCAAGCGGGCTGAGCGGAATCATTGACAATGAACATTACGATTGACGCACTGCTGACAGGCGTGGTCCGGCCGCTGGGCGACTCCGGCCGCGACAGCGGCATAGACAAGCATCCAGTAGGACAACGCTTGTGGTTGGGGCCGGAGGGTCTCAACGGCGACGAGCAGGCCGACCGACGTTTTCATGGTGGCCCCGAAAAGGCGCTGCATCACTATGCGCGCGAACACTATGCCGCCTGGCAAGAGGCGTTAGGTGATCTGGCCGTGCTGCACGCGCCCGGCGCGTTTGGCGAGAACATCTCGACCCGCGGCCTGACCGAACGCGACGTCTGCGTCGGTGATATCTACCGCGCCGGAACGGCATTGATTCAAGTGTCGCAGGCGCGCCAGCCTTGCTGGAAGCTGGATCACCGGTTCAACCACCGCGGCATGGCGGCTCGCGTGCAGGCGAGCGGCATGACAGGCTGGTACTACCGCGTGCTGCAAGAGGGATGGCTGATCACGGGCGACACCCTGTCCTTGCAAGAACGCCCCCATGCACAATGGACGCTGGCGCGTGTGCAAGACATTTTGAACCGGCGTGTGCTCGATCCGGATGTGTTGCATGCGCTGGCAAACTTGCCCGAGCTGTCGCCCAATTGGCGCGCATTGTTCGAGAAGCGCGCCCGCGCGGGCGAAGTCGAAGACTGGACCCGGCGCCTGCAAGGCGACACCGCCGCGACACTCCCCAAGGAATCCCAAACATGAAATCCCTGTTCGCCTATGCGTTGTCCGGCCTTGCGCTGACGTTGCTGGCGCCGGCCGCTCAGGCGGCCGAGCCTTTTGCTGCCTGCCTGTCGCAACTGCGCGGCCCCGCGCTCAAGGCAGGCGTGTCGGGCGCAACCTTCGACACACATACTGCCAAACTGACGCCCGATATGGCGGTGATTGATCTGCTGGACGCCCAGCCTGAATTCAAGACGCCGATCTGGGACTATATGGCCGCGCTGGTCGACGACGAGCGTGTGGCGGACGGGCAGGCAGGCATGGCGCGCTGGCGCGCTGACTTGAATCGCGCGGCCGCGCAATACGGCGTAGATCCCGCGACCATTGCCGCTGTTTGGGGCGTAGAAAGCAATTACGGCCGCATTCTGGGTGGCCGGCCGCTGCTGACTTCCTTGTCGACGCTGTCATGTTTTGGCCGTCGACAGGCCTATTTTCGGGGCGAGTTCTTCGCCACCTTGAAGATCATCCAGGACGAGCACATTGCTGCCGACCGCTTGGTGGGTTCCTGGGCGGGCGCCTTCGGCCAGACCCAATTCATGCCGTCTACCTACCTGCGTCTGGCGGTGGATTTTGATGGAGACGGCCGCCGCGATCTGGTCGACAGTGTGCCCGACGCCCTGGCGTCCACCGCCAACTTCTTAAAGCGTGCGGGTTGGAACAATGGGCTTGCCTGGGGGTATGAAGTGAAACTGCCCGCAGGCATGGACACTGCAGGCGCGGGCCGCAAGAACAAGCGTCCTATGTCGTCCTGGGCCACACAAGGGGTGACGCGCGTTGACGGACAGCCTCTGCCTGGCGGTGATACATCGGCGGGCTTGCTGTTGCCCGCGGGCAAAGCGGGCCCGGCATTTCTGGTCACGCGCAATTTCGACGCCTTGTATTCCTATAACGCTGCCGAAAGCTATGCGCTGGCTATTGCCCATTTGTCCGACCGGCTGCGTGGCGGCGGTCCATTGGTGCAAGCCTGGCCTACAGACGATCCTGGCCTGTCGCGGGCCGAGCGGCGTGAGTTGCAACGTCTGTTGATTGCCAAAGGCTATGACGTAGGCGAACCCGATGGCATGATCGGCGCCCGCACGCGTCAGGCTTTGCAGGCGGCGCAGAAAGAGCTTGGCTTGACGCCTGACGGGCGAGCAGGCCAAAAGGCACTGAAGGCGTTGCGGGCAACAAGCGCGTCCGCGGCAGGACGAGGCGCAGGCTGAGTCGGCCCAAATTTACAAGTTTTGCAAAGTTCCGGCGCCTCGTACTGCTCATGACATTGCCTGCGCCAGCCTTGGGCCTATACTGGATTTCCGACTTTTTCAGGAGCACAGCGATGAGCCTATTGGATACCTTGGCCTCGATGGCCGGCGGCAATCAGCAAGGGGGTTCAGCTTCGTTGCTGCCCGCGCTGATTGAGCAACTGAACAAATATCCCGGTGGCCTGAGCGGCCTGATCGCTCAGTTTCAACAGGGTGGACTAAGCGACGTCGTCGCGTCGTGGGTGGGCACGGGTCAGAACCTGCCTGTCAGCCCCGACCAGCTTGGCTCCGTGCTGGACCCAGGTGTTGTGAATGATCTTGCGGCCAAGACCGGCCAGGATACCAACTCCGTTTTGGGGTCCCTGTCCTCGTTGCTGCCGCAACTGGTGGACAAGGCTACGCCCGATGGCGCAGTGCAACCCGGCAGTCAATTCAATCCGACCGATCTGTTGGCTTCGCTTTCAGGTTTGTTCGGCAATCGCAGCTAAGGGCGGCGCGGGATTCTCTGCTGACACGCCCACTGCTTGATTCTCCCTTTCGCCGGCGCCTGTTTCAGGCGCTGGCGCTTGGCGTCTTGGCGCCGTTGGCCGCGTGCACGCCGCCGCTATCGTTGAACGCCACATTCTTGCAGTTGTGGCGCAGCCATCTGGATTTGAGCCCCGAAGACTGGCGTCAGCGCTTGTCGGCGTACAGGCGCCTGGGTTGCCGCGAAATCTTCTTGCAGTGGGCAGGGCTTGAAGGCGGCCGGCCAGATGACTGGATGGCGCCTGACGCCGTGTTGCGCACGATATTTGACGAGGCCGAGCACCAGGGCCTGGGCGTGCACGTGGGCCTGCCCTACGATCAACGCTGGTGGGACGTGCTGGCTGGCACGGATACGCCGGCTTTGGCCGCCTACCTGAATCAGACGCGCGAGCGTGGCGTGGCCTATATGCAGCAGGCGCCCTGGTCCAAGCGGCGCGCATTTCGCGGTTGGTATCTGCCCTATGAGCTGGAGCAATACAACTGGGCGTCCTCAGAGCGCCAGGCGCTCTTGATTCCTTGGCTGGACGCTTTCTCGCGCGCGGCCCAGGCCACCAGCCGGGGCGTGCCTTGTATCTCTACCTATTACAGCCGCTTGCCCGGCGATGGTTCGCTGATGAAGCTCTGGAGCAACATCCTTGATCACGTCGGCATTCATCCGATGATTCAGGATGGCGTCGGTGTGGCCGGTCTGGCCAACTATCAGGCGCTTGCGCCATTGCACGACATGCTGCTGGCCCGCCGTGCGTCGTTCGACCTGATTCTGGAGCTGTTCGAAGAACTGCCTTCGGGCAGCACCGACGGATCTACCTTCAAGGCCCGTTCGGCGGATTTCGATCGGGTCAAGCAGCAGTGGGCGGTGGCACGTGGTTATGGGGCCAAGCGGGTGGTGGCATTTGCGATAGACCCCTGGGTCATCGACAACACACCCGAGGCCCGGGCGCTGATGCAGGCCTGGCTGGCGGCCCGCGTCTGAGCGCGGCAGACTCGCTTAATTGAAGCTGCGGCCGATGATCTCCAGCATGACTTCGCTGGTGCCGCCAAAGATGCGCAGTGCCCGCGCGTCGACCCAGGCGCGGCCAATCCCGTACTCTGCCATGTACCCATAACCGCCGTACATTTGCAGTAGGTCATCAAGAATTCGGCCTTGTATCTCGGTGGCGTTCAGCTTGGCGATGGCGGCGGTTGTGGCGTCCAGTTCGCCTTCTATCTGGCGAGCCAGACAATCATCCAGGAACACTCGCAACATGGTGCTTTGCGCACGCGCATTGGCCAGTTTGAAACGCGTGTTCTGGTAGTCGATCACGCGGCGGCTGAAGACCTTGCGGTCACGCGTGTATTGCGCGGCTTCTTCCAGCATGCCTTCCACTGAGGCGGCGGCGCGCAGCGCAATGGCCAGGCGCTCGCGGGCCAGTTCGCGGGTCATGTATTCGAACGCGGCGTTCTCCTGGCCCAGCAGACAATCGGCTGGCACCCGCACATCGTCAAAGTACAGCTCGCAGGTGTCCTGGCTGTGTTGGCCGATTTTGTTCAGCGCTGCGCCCTTGGTGTAGCCGGGCAGGTTTTCTTCCACGCAAAACAGTGACAATCCGCGCGCGCCCAAGTCGGGGTCCGTACTGGCCAGCACAATGGCCAGGCCAGCGTTGACGCCATTGGTGATGAAGGTTTTCTGGCCGGTCAGGACGTAGTGTCCGCCGTCACGGCGGGCGCGCGTGCGAATGGCCTTCAGGTCGCTGCCTGCGCCCGGTTCGGTCAGGGCAATGGCGCCGATCACTTCGCCTCGGGTCATGGCGGGCAACCAGCGGTCTTTCTGGGCATCCGTGCCAAAGTTCAGCAGATACGGCGACACCATGTCGGAGTGGATGGAAAAGCCAATGCCCAGGAAGTTTGCATGCGCCAACTCCTCGATGACGACGGCGGCGTGGCCGAAGTCTCCGCCCAGGCCATAGGGATCAGGCAGGGCGCAGTTCAGCATGCCTTCTTCGCCAGCGCGTAGCCAGAGTGCGCGCGGCGTGACTCCGGCCTTTTCCCATTCGGCATAGTGGGGCGCGATCTCGCTGGCGACGAAGCGGCGCACCTGATCGCGGAACAATTCATGATCATCACGGAACACGCGGCGCATGACGCCTCCTTATCGGCTGTAGGGGTCTGTGGCGCTGACCTGGCCGCGCAGAATCGGTGCGGCCGCTGTTCCGGTAAGGAACAGACTGTAGTGGTCGCCGGGTTGCAGCGCTGGGAGAGCGAGGGTAGGGGACGCGGCGGCGCCGCAACCCGCGTCCAGCGTGGCGCTGACCGGGTTGATGGCTCGGGCGGCTGAGCCGCCTGGCTTGATGTCCTGGAACAATGCAGGGCCCGACGGGCTGACGCCTAATTTGCCTGCCGGGCAATCGGCCGCCAGATTGTAGAAGCGCAGTTCCGCTTTCAACGCGTCTTGAGCGCCATTGCTGTCGTCGATGACGGCAAACGACAGCTTGTCCCCTTCGCGCCGGGCAAGCAGCGTGTTGAACGTATCTGGGGCCACTTTCAGGGTGGCGGCTGTCTTGCCGTCGATCAAAACATCAAAGGTCTGGTTGCCTTTGACAATCGCGTAGGTCGTCGCCAGTTTGGCGGGGCCGATTTCCTGTGCGGGCCCCTTGGCCACTTGCGCGCGCAGCGGCTGGGTCTCGGAATTTACGACCCGAACAAATGACGATCCGGCAGGCGGCCGGGCGGCGTAAAGCTGGGCAAAGGCGCCTTCCGCCACGGCGTTGCCGGCGGCGGTAAGGCTCAGTACTAGGGCGGCGATGCGTAAATTGAACGGCATGGCTTACGACTCCGGTTTCTTGCTGAGGCGGGCCTCAAGGTACAGGCGCTCTAATTGCTTGCGGTCGGCCTTATCGGTGCTGGTCGTGGGGAAATGATGGCAGGCGACCAGTTCGGACGGAATCATGTAAGGCGGCAGACGCTTGCCCAGAATGGCCTTCCAGTCCTGCAATCCAGACGGCAGCGGCTGCAAGCCCGCGGGGCCCGTCTGCGCGGGTTCGACAAAACCAATCAATCGGACGATGGTGCCATCGGGACGGCGCAACGCAACGGTGGCGCCCGCCCGCACATGGGGCAGGGTGGCGATAGTGGCATCGATCTCGGCCAGTTCGATGCGATAGCCATGCAGCTTGATCTGATCATCGATACGGCCGCGGAAGGTGACCAGCCCCTGCGCATCGATCTCGCCCAGGTCGCCGCTGCGATAACCGCGCTTGCCGTTGCGTTCGAACATGCGGCTGGCATTCAGGTCGGGGCGGTTCAGATAACCGCGCATGACGTGGTCGCCAGCAATGCTGATTTCGCCGTTCTCGATAAAAACTTCGGCATAAGGCTTGGCGCGGCCAATGGGGAAAGGGTTGGGGGCGGCCGCGCGCAAGGCAGGATCAATCTCGACCCACGTCGTGGAGCAGGTGGCTTCCGTCGGTCCGTAGGAATTGATGATGCGCACTTGCGGAAAACGCTGCCAGAGTTCTTCGGCCAGCGTAGGCGTCAGCGATTCCGCGCCAAACACAAAGACGCGCAAATCGGGCAGATGCGTGTGATTGAAATCAGGATTGAAAAGCTGCTGGCGCACGAATGATGGGGTAGACGCCCAGACATTGATGCGCGTGTTGGCCAGGTAGGCGACAAAAGTATCGCGTTGCGCAATTGTTTCGCGCTGGCACAACACGCAGGCGCCGCCCAGTTCCAGCGCGCCGACCCAGTTGAACAGCGAAAAGTCGAAGCTGAACAGCATCTGGTCCATGAAGACCGGCGCCGCGCCCAAGTTCAGGCAATCGCGAATCCAGCCTGCGAACAGTGAGACGCTTTCCCGTCCGATCTGCACGCCTTTGGGGTCGCCGGTGCTGCCGGACGTGAACATGATGTAGGCCAACCCGGTTTCCGCGAGTGGCGCTGGGTTGTCGCTGCCCGGCACAAAAGCATCGCCTTGCGCGTCATAGCGCAAGCCCGCCTGCACCAGTTGGCCTATACGCGCGATGCGCTCGGGCGGGTTGATGACATCCACGGGAACAAAGGGCACGCGCAATCGCAGGCATCCCAGGATGGCAATCAGAAATGCGGCTTCCTTGTGACCCGAAATCGCAAGCGGTACGCCCGCTGTAGCGCCAGCCAGGCGCGCGCGGCGTTCCCAGGCCTCGGTGGCGGCCTTTAGCGCCGCCCAGCTCATTGCGCCGCTGGCGTCCACCACCGCTACGGCATTGCCGCCCGTCTCGGTATCCGCAAAGTCATAAGTGTTGAAGTCGAAACGCATTGTTCAAATCTCCAGACCTGCGGCGCGCCTCAGGCAGCCGTGTTCTCCGCGATGAACGCGGCCAAGGTATGTACGGATTCGAGGTGCGCATCGATCTCGGTGGGCGGAATCTTGCATCCGAATTCCCGTTCCACTGCCAGGGCCAGATCCACTGCGGCCAGCGAATCCACCAGACCGGATTCGATCAGCAGCGTGTCGGGATCGACCTTGGTAAGAATGATCCCTTCGATAATTTCCGCCACTTTGGCTTCTATGTTCTTGATGTCCATGTCGTGCTCCTGGACCGCGCTGCGGTCAGAATTGGAAGTAGAGGAACCGGGTTTCCTTGTGCAGGTTTACCAGGCAAAGAAAGAGCAGCGCCAGCATAACAATCAGCCAGGCGGTGTTCGGGCGCCAGCGCATGAAGGCCTGCGGCGCTTCCTGCGGCTTGAACAGCGCGGGGGAATAGCGGCCCAGAATCTGGTGCGCATTCGGGGTGAACCAGGCAATCCCCAGCAACACTACCGCGTAGATCAGTTGCATGTGATGACCAACGATAACCCGCCAGGCATCGCCTATGGGCAGACCGCTGATGTGCGCTGACAGATCCAGCGATTCCATGCCGCGCCCGCCAATCATGCCTTGCATCAGCAGCATGGCGTCACCCACGCCATGCGCACGGAAAAACGCTTGTGCCACCAGTACGGCCACGAATGTCAGCAGGATGCAGAGGGCGCGTTTGATGGGGCCTGCCTTGCGCGCGGATGCGGGCTTGCGGCCCACGACAAAAATGCGCCAGGCGTGGTTCACCGACAGATACATGGCGTGCAGCAGGCCGAACACAATGAACTGGAAACCGGCGCCGTGCCACACGCCGGCCAACGTCATCGTGAACAGCGTGGGGAAGGCGATGCTGCTGATGAAGCCGCCGGCCGTGCTGATGCCCGCTGACCCCACCGGCAGATTGCGGTTGGTGCGCCACTTGGACACAGCCATCGCCACGGGGTAGTACAGATAGGCGGTAAGGTAGCGCGTCAGCGTCATGTGCCAACGGGCCCAGAACTCGATAATGTTGGTGGCTTTGTAGGGCGAATTGAAGTTCAGCGGGAAACGGATGCCAAACATCTTGGCCAGGCCCAGCGCCATGTCCGAATAGCCTGAAAAGTCAAAGTACAGCTGCAGCGCGTAGCACAGGCTTGCACCCCAGGAACCCCAGAACATCAGTTCGCCGGGCGCCGCGAAACCGGCGTCCGCATACGGCGCGATGCCATCGGCCAGCAACACCTTCTTGGCCAGCCCGATGACAAACAGCATGGCGCCGACAGACAGGTTTTCGGCTTTGAATCGATAGTTCTCGCTTTGCGCGAACTGCGGCATCATTTCCTTGTGATGCAGGATGGGGCCTGCGATCAAATGCGGAAAGAAGGTGACGAACAGCACATAACTGAGCAGGCTGCGTTCCTTCACGATGCCCGCGCGGCAATCCAGCAGATAACCGATCTGGGTAAACGTGAAAAACGAAATACCCAAGGGCAGGATGATGTCGTCCATCGTCGTGCTCGTCATTCCCAGGTCGGTCAGGAAATTGAGCAGCGTCGCAAAATACTTGTAGTGGAACAGCAGCGTCAGGTCCGCGCCCACGCCCAGCCCGACGATCAGGCCTTGCAGTTTGGGGCGGCCGGTGTTGTGCAGGATCAGCAGGCTGATCACATAATTGAATGCGATGGAACCCGCCAGCAGCGCCACGAATTGGGGATTCCACCAGCCATAGAACACCAGCGAGGTCAGGCACAACCACAGGGCGGCCAGACGCACGTTCAACGGCCCCAGTGCGTAGTAGACGGCCACCGTGACCGGCAGGAAGATCAGCAGGAACAGGTAAGAGTTAAATAGCATCTTGGTTCGCTACGGCAGGCGGGCCAGCACGGACTTTTCGTCCTGGGTCAGCGGCAGGGACAGGGCATTTTCCGAGAACTCCCAGATCAGCAGCTTCAAACTCTTGGGCCATTGTTCGCGCTGATTCAGCGCGACCAGCAAGGCCCCGGAAAATTGGCCGCCATCCAGACTCATGTTCCAGACTTCCCGGCCCAGTCCTATGCCCAGTCTTTCGCCGAAATTGCTGCGGCGGCCGTTGGAGGTGCCCGCGAGCAGCACTTCTACCGGGGGCGCTTCGTCCAGCAGTCCGCCGCTGCGTATGGGTTCGATGTTCTGTGGACGCACGCTGTCCAGTTCAGGCCGCCAGCCCGGCCGTGCATGTTCCAGTCCGGACAGGACGATCAGGTCGCCCATGCGAGGCTGCGCAGGCCCGGGCTCTTCTGTCTTGAAGGCTTGCTGGCCGCGGCCTTGCAGCAAAGGCAGGGCTGCGTCGGCCACTCGCTGGGCTGCGGCTTGCGCGCCTTGCGCGTTCATATGCACGTCGGTGCGGAAAAATCGCGGCGCGGGAGCGGCAAGCAATGCGTCACGCACATCGACGAATGGCACGCCTTCTGCCTGCAAAGCGGCTTGCCAGGCATCCAGCGTCTGACGCATCGGAATCGACACGGGCAGGCCGCAGAGATGGTCGGATTCAATGCGGGATTTGTCGGGGACGGCAACGACCAGCACCTGAACCTGTTTTTTGCGCAGTTCGTCCACCCAATACCGCATCAGTCGCAGGCGCTCGTTAAAGACATGGACGCCAGGTTGGGGCCGCAGGCCATCGCGGTAGAACAGCCACTGCGGGCAGCCCAGCGCCACTTGGTCGCCCAGGTCGCCCAGAGTGCGGTAACGCAAGGCGGCATTCCACGTATCCAATTCCGCCTGCCGCGGCATGTGCATGGCTTTGTTCAACGCGCCCCCCGCCGTGCCGTCGGCCCACGCCTGCGGCGAGACTTGTTCGGCGCTGATCCGGGCGTCTATCAGGCACCAGACGCCCCAGCCCAGGCCAACCGCCAGCAGCAGTGCGACGACGATAGCGCCCAGCTTGTGACTGGGCGGATCTGCTTTGTCCGAGGATTCCACGGGTTTACTTGCCTATGGCTGCTTTCATGCGGCTGCGCCACGCGTCGGCGCTCATGATGGACGCGTTATCCCACAGGCCCTTGGCGTCCGGTCCTTGTGCATAGGTTGGTTCAAACATCTGCCACACCAGCACTTGCGGCTTGTTCTGCTTGAACGCTGGCGACTCCAGATATTCCAGCAGCATGATCCATTGACCAACATTGCCTGGCTTCCAGTTGACCGAGACGGGCCGGTCCAGCACGTTGGACAGCTTTTGCGGGAAGCCGAAATACGGCTGCACCATGCTGTGGCCGGTGACGTGCACGGGGGCAGGGGCGTCATCCAGCAGGTTTTGGTTGTCTGCCTGCCGGCGTACGACGAAGGTCTCGCGGCCTGCCTGCTTGCGCTGGTCAGGCGTTAGAAACAGTTCGGCCAGGTCGCCGTACCGGCGTTCATTGACGACGCTGCCTAACGGCATGCCGCTACCCGGCTTGCCCGCCAGGGTCTTTACGTCCTGCTTGATCTGCTGGGCCAGCGCTTCGGCGGTGGCATCAGCGGCTGCCTGCGTCCAGTGCTGGTCGGTGCGGTAAAAGACATCCTGGCCGGCGTCCTTCACGCGCTTGAGCACGGCTTCGTCGTCAAAGGTAGATACGCCCGCCTGCTTGAGCTTTTCTTGGATGGTCTGATAGCGCTTCTTCACGTCGGCGCTGAGCGCCTTGCCGTCGGGCAGCTTGTCCTGATAGAAAAGCGTTTTGTCCGGAAGCACCAGAACTTCCAGTTGGACGCCTTTGGCTGCCAGCGCGTCGCGGGTTTCGCGGATCAGTTGGGTAGAAGCGTCGATGCCGCGCGTGTCCACTTGGGTCAGGCTGCCCCAGCCCGGAAAGAGCCAGTTGTCTTTGCCTTGAATAACAATGGACGATGCCTCTTGGGCGTAAGCCGTGGCGCCAGCGAAGGCCAGCACGGCAGCGGATAAGCCGCCGGCCAGGCGGCGGGAAAAGCGGGATGTGAGTGGCATGAGTGCGGGCTCCTTGGTCGGTGCGTATCGGCGCGTCGTCAGTACGACAAGGTCAGGTTGATGAACAGGCCCCGGGCGCGGTCAGCCGCGCCTCCGCCGATGTTGAAACGGTATTGCGTGGTCAGGTCCATGTATGACCGTGGCGCGTTGTAGTGATCTTCGCGAAACCAGTAGCGCACATTCACGCCCGGGCCTGCGCCCATGGACCACGACGAGCCGTTACCCAGCAGGTTGTAGGAATCGCTGCCGGCGATGGTCATGCCAGATACGCGGTTGCGGTTTGATAACCAGTCTCCGCCAATCACGGCATACGGGAACAGCACGAGCCGGTCGCTGATGGCATCCATGCGGTAACTGCGGCCAATGCGCAGTTCGCCCGCGCCAAACGCCTGGTCGCGCTTGAGTTTGCCCGACGACTTTTCGCCGTCCACGCCGGTGGTATTGTCACGCAGCCAGAATTTCGCCGGCATGTCCTGCCACGAATAACCGGCCTGCACATAACCTTCCATCGTGAACCAGTCGGGACGGTCGATGCGCAGCGTCGTGCCCTCGTACATGCCATAGGTGACGTACGCCAGCCAGCCGCCGCTGCCGGCGTTGGTTTCGTAGTGTGCGGTTTGGTTGTCGCGGTTCAGGGCGCAACGCAGTGCCGACGGGTCCGGACTGAACGTGCCGCGTCGGGTGGCCGTGCCCAGATTGAATTGCCGTTCCAGCCCGAACGTCAGGCCGACTTCGGTGGACGGCGTGAACCGCATGCCCAGCGCGCCCACGGTGGTGGGCACGCCAGCGATGCCCTGGTTGCTGGTTTCGCTGACGTCGATAACGCCGTTGCCGCAGGGATCGGACACGGTCTGGCCCGTGGTCTTGCCACCCTTGTCATACAGGGTGTTGGACAGACGGCCATACAGCTCGAAGGTCTGCGTGGACGAATTCAGGAAATCGGAAGGCCGCCAGAAGATTTCCGTTGTGCTGAAAACGGCGTCGCCCGGGACCGTAATGGCTGCGCCACCCAGCCCTGCGGACGCGGGCCGCGCGCCACGATAGCCCGCCGACACATAGCCGCCCCATTCGCGATCCAGGCCGGCAATGCCGCTACGGGTGTCAAAGCGCTGTTGCGGTGTCAGTTCCAGCTTGCCTGCGTCGGCCTCGTCAATGGCTTCTTTCAGCTTGTCGACGGCGCCGCGTTTGTCGCCAACGCCCGCCAGCGCGTATCCCTCGTCCATGATCGCGGTGGGCGGCGCTTTGCCCGTGGCCCGGGCGGCCTGAAAATCTTGCAGCGCAAGCTTGGGCTGCTTCATGCGCTGGTGCAGATAGCCTCGCTGCATCAGCAGCGTGGGATCGTCGGGTTGGGCAGTCAGCGCTTCGCTCAAGCGCTTGTCGGCTTCGGCCAACTGCGCGGCATTGCCCGCTGCCAGGGTCGTGGTCAGCAAGCGCTGCAGCTCTTTATTCGTGGGGTCTTGCTCGGCGGCCTTGCGCGCTTGGGCGATGGCTTCAGGATAGTCTTCGCGCGCATAAGCGGCGTAGGCCAGTGATGCCGGGCCGCCGCTGCCTGCGGCGTCGGACGGCAGCAGCTCGCATGACGTGCCATAAGGCGTGTCGCGGCAATCCTGCACGGGGGCGGGATAGTTGGCGAGAGTCAGCGTAGACGGAACAGAGGGTGCAGACCGCGCTCGCTTGACGCGGGCCTGTGCCGCGTCGTCCTTGGCGCCCAGCGGTTGCAGCAGGGCCAGGGCGCGCGCGGTTTCGCCAGCGGCCAGCGACGCGTCGGTGGCAATCAGGCGGATGTTGCGCCGCTGGTCATCGTCCAGCCAGTCTTGCTTTAAGGCTGCATCGAAATCCGCATTCGCCAGGTCTGTCTTGCCCTGCCGCTGGCGCAGATAGGCCCGCATCACCAGTGCAACGGTGTTCTCGTCATCCTGCTTCATTGCGTCGGTAGCGGCGTCCTCCGCGGCCTGCAACTGGTTGTCCAGCATCAGGGCGGTCATCAGCAACAGGCGATGGCTGGCGGTGTCGGGGGCCAAGGCAACCGCCTGTCGTGCCAGCGGCACGGCATCCCCCGGCCGGTTCGCGATCAATGCTTGATAACCCTGCTCGGCAGGCTTGATTGCCATGCGCCGCTTCAACGTCTGGCGGCGTGCCGTCAGGTCGTTCTTGTTGGGCGCGCCCAAGGTTATTGCCTTGTCGGCAGCAGCCTCGGCTTCGGCAAACAGGTTCTGGGCTTCCAGCGCATCGAGCCACAACATGGCCCAGGCGCCTTGTTTCGGATCGATGCGGAAAGCCTGTTCCGCCCCACGGGCCGCTGCGGCATAGTCGGCGCGGTTGTAGTCAGCGTATGCGCGCGTGGCGATGGGGAATCCGCGCCGATAGGCCGCCGTGGTGGCGGGTCCGCTGGCGGCGCCTGCGGCCGGACGCGTGGTCTGGGGGCGCAGATTCGCTCGTGCCTGGCGCAGCGCCGGCGTGTCCAGTCCATTCTTGATGGCATTGGCAGCGGCCTGGTCGGCTTCTTTCAGCTTGCCTTGTTTTTGCAGCGAATAAATCAGGAGCAGATGCAGGCGCTCCACATCGGGACGCAGGGCGATGGCCGATTCCGCCTCGCGCTGCGCCAGCGCGTAGTTGCCCGCGTCGTAGTTTTTATAGCCGTCGTTGGCAAACTGCCAGGCGGCGCCTTCCAGCGGCGCTTGTTCCGCACTCGCCGGGGTTTGCGCGGTAGCCGGCAGGGGGGCCCAAGCGCACGCCAGGGCGGCGGACAGAATGAGCGAACGGGTCAGGAGCGTCATGTCGTAGCGGGTTTATCTTCTGCGTGCGGCGGCCGGCTATCTGCCTGTCCCGCCTGTTGAAAATCGATGGCTTCAGTGAGCGTGCGTTCGTCCAGCCATCCTTGCTCCATCAGGATCTTGCCTAATGGTTTTTTCTCGCGCGCCTGGATTTCCAGCGCCTGCGCCAGCGTCGCCTGGTCGATCGCCTGCCAGGACAACAGCAGTTCACCCAGGCGCTGGCGTTGCTGCGACAGCTGATCGGTGGTGGGGAAGTCATGCATCGTCTTGTCCCAGGCCAGGCGCCGGCCGGTGATCAGATGCATGATGAACAAGCGCCAGGCACGGGCCGCGGCCATCGCATTGATGAAATTGCCGACGATCATTCGGGGTATCGACAACAGGGCATGCTCCCAGCCATACATGCGGCCGACGAAGTACGAGCGCTGCACCACGCGCAGCAGCAGTGCAACGGCGTTGATCCACATCAGCGTGACGAGCCAGCCGCCGGGCTTGAAGTACGACGGGTAATACACCGTCCACCAGCCAAATTTATCAGCCAGGAAGAATATAAAGAAGTTGGCCAGCAGCACGTAAGCCAGGATCGCAATGAAGGACGTGATCAAGCCCTTGCGGTCGCGAAACAGCAAGTACCGGGTCGCGAGTGACCCTGTCCAGCCCACCTGCTGCCAGCCTTGCAGACCGATCCCCAACGTCCAGCGCGCCTTCTGCCGATACGCGGTGCGAAAGGTGTTGGGAAAATATTCGCGTACGCCCAAGGGCATTCGGATCGTCGAGATTTTCTCTGGACCCAGGCCGAACCATGAGCGGCGGCGCGTCACATATTCCACCCGGAACTTGCCGAAAATCTGCTTCATGCCGCGCTGGGCCAGACGCGCGCCGATGTCGTAATCCTCGGTCAGCGTGTCGGTGTTGAACGGCTGGTTGTTCGTTTCCGCCGCCAGCACTTCCAGCGCGTGACGCGAGAAGCAGGTGCCCACGCCAGCGGATGGAACCATCTTGGACAGGCTTTCGCGCACGACCAGATCTTTGGTGTGCCATTCCGCGAATTCATCCATATAGGTGCCAGCGACCAATTCATACCAGTGGCGCTCCAATGACGTGACAGGCAGCTGGATGAAGTCAATGCGGGGCAGCAGATAGTTGTAGTACTTCAGTTCAAGCGGGTGCAGCACGTCTTCGCTGTCATGCAGAATGACGCCGGCAAACGGCACCGGCTGTTTTTCGTTCTGCGCAAAGATGGCTTGCACGATCCAATTCAGGCAGTCCGCCTTGCATGTCGGCCCATCGTGCGGCACCTCCACGCGAACCAGTTGGCGATAGCGCCGCCGCATGCGCTCCACTTCGTCGATCGTGCGCTGGTCATTCTGGTAGGTGCCAGCAAAGATCATGTAATTCTTGTATTCAAGCGTCGACACCATCGTCTCAAGCATCGACGAAATCACGTCGTACTCAAGCCAGGCGGGCACCATGATGGCCAGTGGCTGCTCTTCTTTCGCGCGCAATTGTTCCGCAGACAGCGCGACGTAGCGGCGCTTGATCGTCAGCGACCGCCGCAGTTCGCGCAGCCAGTACCAACCGTCGATGAACAGATCATCCAGACTCGACAGCAGGATGATCACGCCCACGACGGCGGTCACGATTTCCAGCCCGCGGTAGTAATCCGCGATGAAATAGGGCCAGTAAAGCGAGGACATGGTGCTTAATCCTCCGGGTTACTTGGTGTCCTTGTTCTTTCTGCGGTTCACGCGCAAGGCCACGATCAGAATCAGGATCAGCACGAGCATGCCAATGCTGATGGCGGGGACGCTCCACGAGATATAGCGGCGCCATTCAAAGAAGGCGCTCTCGCCCGCGCCGGGAGGATGGCTGGCGTCAGGATTGGCGCTGTCAATCCACGCCAATGGACCTGCCGCGCCGATGATGGCGACGTTGCCACGGTTCAGCACGAATGGCGCATCCAGCGTGGCTGGATGCTCGCCCAAGGTGTGCCACAGCAAACCGTCCTGGCCCCCGGCACTGACGACTTCGGCAGTGCTCAGATGGTCTAGGCCGGTGACGTCCAGCCAGGCCGTGTCCTTGCCGGCCACGCGCAACTGCTTGCGGTCGGTGACTTGCACCAACGGCTTGGCTCCGTCCACCGCGACTTCCATCGCCAGGAATGGCCGGTTAGGTTTGACGGCTTGTCCGGCGGGCGTTACGGCCAGCTCGGCGCGGGTTGCCGATACGCCGCTTGCCGAGGCGATGCCGATCACACGCTTGATATTGTCGGGCGCATCCGCCAGATAGGTATCGGGAATGATCAGTTGGGGGGTGCTGGCAAGCAGCGGCAGCAGGCCCACAAAGGTGCCATCGGGTTGCGCCTTGCCCGGCTTGACGTAGCTGGTCGGCAGGACATTCACCGGGTAACCCTGGGGAATTTCATTGCAATCGACGGAGACCGGCTGACGCTGGAACGTGACGCGCACGGCATTGGTGACACCCAGCGCATACCCAGGCACGCGCGCCGTCAGCCGCTCAGGCTTGCCCGTGGCATCCAATTGCTTGGCGGCCAGCAGAATGCCGTTCCAGAACACCGAGGCCACGGGTCGCGTGGTCGATGCGCCGGGCGCCGCGGCCAGATCCATTACGAGCTCATCCGGCATCTGACCGTCGGCCGATACGGATGCCAGCGGGAATGTCGTGTTCCAGTCGCCGCGCGCAACGACGTCAAAGCTGTCGGCCGTCCCGCCCAACGTGGTCAGCCGCAAGCCGCCGTCCAGGAAGGTCTGCGGCGGCATCGCTGCTTTTACGTTGACCTGACGCGTGACCAAAATGCGGCGCCACGCCGTATCAAAGGCCCCTGCGCCTTGAGCGCCCGCATCCGCAGCCACGGCGATCACCGCCTGGCGGCCCAAAGACACCAAGCGGATATCCTTGGACGGCACGTCCGCATTTGCCAGAGGCATGCGCTGTTGGCGCCAGGCCTTGAAGGCGTCGGCGGCATCGGTATCTGCCGCCAATTGCGCTTTCAAGGCATCCAGCGCTTCGTTGTATTTGGCGCGCAGCGATGCGTCGGAGATCACCACGTCTCCGGTCACGGCGGGGGCGCCCATCACCAGCAGCGCGCCGATTTCCGCGGGGCTGGCCAGCTTGTGTTTTTCGCTATTCGACAGTGCCGCAAACGCGGGGATCTGGCCCAGGCCCGGGGGCACTTGCAGTCCGCGTGTGTCAACCTCGTCGCCTACCGACGGAAAGCCCTTGACCGCAACCCGCTTGCCGGTGCGCTCCATGGCCACACCGATGCGCCAAGCGCTGTCGAAAGCTTGCTGATCCAGCTTGGCGCCCGCCACCATCAACACGGGCCTGCCGGGCAGCGTGCCCCAGGCGTCATCCAGGTTGCCAATGGCCGATGCGTCATAGCGGTACGACAGCCGCGTTTGCGGAGATATGGTCAGCGCGTTGGCCGTGGCGCGATTGCTCTCACAATGCCGCAGCGCGATTTCCGACTGCCAATCCACCCCCAACCGCAGAAATCCCGTAGCGCGGTTGCGCTGTTCGACATTCAGCGTGCGGGCCACGGAGCCGTCGCCATCGGCGATGCGTTGCGCCGCTTGTGGCACCCCGTCCACCCACAGCACCATGCTGGTCCGGCCCGGTTCGCCCTTGGTGTACTTGGCGTCGAAGTTCAGGGTCGCATCGGAGATGGGCACGCCCCGAGGTACCGGCAGATAGAACTCCTGGCGTGCATCGCTACTGCTCAACACGACAGGTTCCGTGATGCCCAGATCTTGCAGCGTGGTGTTGCGTGTTACCCAGTCGTCGCCTTGCAAGTGCCGTAGCGCATCGCCAGCAGGACTGGCCATAACGCCCATCGGGAGCAGCAGGCCGGCGGCCATCAGGGCGCGGCACAACGTGCGGGCAACGGGCGAATAGGGGGAGGGGTGGGGCATGGGGGCTCCGGGCAGGGGATACATTGCGGGGGGCATCAGGCGGGCGAAGGGGACGCTGATCCGTAGGGATCGAATTCCGACACAGCGCGGCCGCACAGCGTGTCCACGATGCGCAGGCTGGCGCGGCCATCGCCGTAAGGATTGATGCGCCGCGAAAAGGACTGGTGGAGACCTGGGTCGTCCAACAAACGATTCACTTCAATGGTGATGCGCTGCGTATCGGTGCCAACGAGCGCCACCGTCCCTGCGCGCACGGCTTCCGGGCGCTCAGTGACATCGCGCATCACCAGCACGGGCTTGCCCAGATAGGGCGCTTCTTCCTGCACCCCGCCTGAATCGGTCAGAATCAAATACGCACGCTGCATGAACCAGACAAAGTCCAGGTAATCCAGCGGATCAATCAGATGTACGTTGGGCAAACCGGCCAGCTCGGTCATCACCACATTGCGCACTTGCGGGTTCAGATGCACGGGATACACGATCTGCAAGTCGTCGCGTCGCGCCAAGGTGGCAAGCGCCGCGCAAATGTTCTTGAAGCCGTCGCCAAAGCTCTCGCGCCGATGGCCGGTCACCAGCAGCAATCGCCGCGATGTATCCAGCCAGTCGTATCGCGCATCCAATTGGCGTGCGAGCGCACTGCCGGGCTCGAGTTTCGCGCAGGTCATCGCCAGCGCGTCGATCACCGTATTGCCGGTCACCGTAATCTGGCCAGCCAGATTTTCACGCATAAGATTGGCGCGCGATTCCGATGTCGGAGCGAACAGCCAATCGCCGACAGCATCCACCACGCGGCGGTTCATTTCTTCGGGAAACGGCATGGCCAGATTGCCAGTACGCAATCCTGCCTCGACATGGCCGATCCGTACACGCCGATGAAACGACGCGAGCGCGCAAGCAGAAGCGGTGCTGGTATCGCCGTGCACCAGGACGCAATCGGGCTGCTCGGCTTCCAGAACGCCGTCCACCCGGCTGATCAGCCGGGCGTACAGACCATTCAATGTCTGGTTCGGCACCATGATGTCCAGGTCGTGCTGTGCATTCAGGTCGAACAGCGCCAATACCTGATCCAGCATTTCCCGATGTTGCCCCGTCACGCAGACCACGCTTTGAATCTGCGGGTCGCGCTGCAGCGCATGGACCAAAGGCGCCATTTTGATGGCTTCAGGACGGGTCCCGAATATGGAAAGGACTTTCATCGCAAGAGTGACCTCACAGACGCAGTTGGCAATCCCTGCATCAATTATGTCTTGAAAGTATTCGTAATATGTGACGGATTATTTCGCGCCCACTTAATGTAGGGGACATATCCGGTGAATGGCGTTTTTGGGGATCTGTTTTGGCCCATTTTTCCTATAGAGAAAATTAGGGCCGGGTATTAGCAGACGCGCTGCTAAGGCGTGTGCAACACGCCACATACGCAGTTACTTTTAGATTCGTTTGGCTAGTCGCTGCGTCACAACACAATACCGAAACGATAACTCGTTACCGAGGGCTTGATGAGCGCGGATGAGTCAAGCATTGCAAAGATGGAAGCCAAATGCGCAATACGCCTTCAAGCAGGCCGCGCAAGCAAAAAAATATCCCACGTCGCTGACGTTGAGCGTTGCCCTGTCCGTACAAGGCTTCAGTCTTGGATCTTGTATGGGGGACTCTGGCATCCCGCGGCCGTACACATGCTCTTCAGAATATTCCCACGCTTCGTTGTGAAATTTCGCGAGCCCCGCCGCTGCTGAGAAACGAATACTGCTTCCTCCCCACCTTAAACATTTCGTTCCTACGCGAGCATCCCCTCATGAAAAAAATCCTGGCTGCCTTGGCCCTGACTTGCCTCTCCACTGCCACTTTTGCGGCTGACCTGGCGCCCTCTTGTGTGGAGTACTTCAAGCAAATCGATACCTTCCTTGGTTCGAACCCGCAGGCAGAAGCTCTGAAGCCGCAATATGACGCCATGAAAAAACAGATGGCGGATATGCCAGTCGCGACTCAAGATGCTGCATGCAAACAAGCAGCAGACGCAATGAAGCAAGCACTGGCAAACGCACCGGTCCAGAAGTAGCGCTTTCGCTAGTGGGCAGGACTGCATCGGCGAAAACGGTGCATCCTGGCTACGGGCCTTGCGTGAGGTACACCTCAAAAGTGGGACCTGGCGGGCCATCCCACCTAAAACAGCCCGAAAAAAAAGGCCAACTTTAAAAGTTGGCCTTTTGTAAGTGCTTGATAGCACTAGAGAATTTGGTGGAGCCGGGGGGAATTGAACCCCCGTCCGCAAGCCCTCTGCAATCAGTTCTACATGCGTAGTCGATTTATTTAGTTTTAACTTTGGACTTAGCCAACCGACAGGCCGGACCAAAGCGATTCACGTAATTTAAATCTGAGCCGTGTGACCCCAGCGCAGACCGATTCCTTGTGAATGTCACTGCTGCGGTTCGAGGGTTACCCCCCTAGGAAGTTGCCTTCCTCCGCCTGACCCAAGGACAGATCAGTGCAGCGGCTCACCGCTTAAGCGGCGAGAGCGAAACGCTCGTCGTTGGCGTTTGTAGTGTTTCCAGTGGTTTAACGAGCGAACTGGTGCTCGGCATGCCCTGAGTTGTTTCGCGACCCACGTCGAATCCGGATCGGCCCCAAGAACTTCTATTGTACTGGGAAACGCCATAGCCTGCTGCGGTGTTCGCGCGCGCCTCTTCAGGCGTGGCGCGGCGGACACACGCAGGGGTCAGGCGGCGCTGGCGCAGGCAGTTTTGGTCTGCTGGCGCGGCCGCGTTGCGGCCATTAGCAGGAAGGCCAAGGCAACCGAAACCGCCACAATTACGGCTGCGGCCAAGCCCAGCGACGCCAATCCGTAGTTGTCGATGACATGACCGCCAACCACCGCACCTACGCCGATACCGATATTGGCGCCTGAAATGTTCAGCGAGGCGGCAAATGCGGGCGCTTCCGGGGCCGCCTTCATCAGTCGCACGTGGCAAACAATGAATAGCGCGGCTTGCGCAATGCCCCAGATTCCCAACGCTACAGCCAGCAAACCATGGGATTGCATCACGGGCGCCACGAAGGCCAGTCCCGCTGCCATCAACGACGAGAACAGGGCAGTCGCGCCCAGCGGGCTGCGGTCGACCATGCGGCCGCCCAGCGTGTTGCCGATCAGTCCCACGGCGCCAAAGGCCATCATGGTCCAGCCAACAATCTGGCCGTTAAAACCGGCCAAGCGTTCCAGCATGTCCGCCAGATAGGTATACGCGGTGAACATGCCGGTAAAGACCAGCAGGGACAGCATCACATGACCCAGCACGATCGGATTGCGCAGGATACGCAGTTGCGTAACCAGTTTGACGCTGTTGGCGCGGATACGGGTGCTTGGAAAGGTGATCAGCAGCAGCAGAGCTTTCGCGAAGGCCACGCCCGATAGAACCCAGAAGGCGGCGCGCCACCCGAAAGCGTCCGAGATCAATACGCCAATGGGAATGCCGAACACGGTGGCTGCAACGATGCCGAAGGCGACCATGGAGATGGCGCGGCCCGCACGCGCCGGCCCGACTAGTTCCACGGCGGTGGCGCTGGCCAGCGACCAAAACACGGGCAGAGCCAGTGCCGGAACAAAGCGTGCAATCGCCATGACCCAGATGTTCGGCGCCATCGCTGCCACGGCATTGGACACGCCGAACAGCAGCAAAACGCCAATGAACAGGCGCTTGCGCTCGATATTGGCCATCAGTGCGGTCAATAGAGGCCCGGTTGCGGCTACGGTGAACGCGAAGAGCGACACCAGCAAGCCAGCCTGGGACACGGTGACATGCAGGTCGCGGGCCAAGCCGGGCAGCAAGCCGACGATCAGGAATTCGGTCGTCAAGATGGTAAAGCCAGCGGCGGAAAGTAACAGGATGGGCAAAAGCATAGGCATTCCTCTGGCGCGATGCCGATTGGGGCGGCGCGCGGGGGTAGGGCGTTGTAGTCGGACTAAAAGGTCAGAGGTGCGCGGTCACAAAACCGGACACAGTGCGCGAGGGTGGCTGGCCATCAGCGCGGAGATCAGTTGCGAAAACGAATGTTTCGGAACGCCGGCATCAGCCGGAACGGCAATCGGGAGGCACCCGAGTGCCGTGCATGAGTGACACTTTAAGGGACTTTGGAATCAGGATAAAGATCCTGAATCCGGATAGATTGTTCGGCGTGCTTAACTAATATGCTCGAACAATCGCAACCCAACAGCTGAGTCTTGATGTTGGGTTGCGCGGCAGAACCGCAGTAGCGGTCCGCCGCAAGCTGGTCAGCGCAGATCGCGGGGCAGCAGCGGCTGGATAGCGGACCAGAGTTCTGCTGGCGTGTTGGCGCAAGTTTCCGCTTCCCACGAGCCGATATTGTCTTCTTCGCCCACATAACCGTAGGCCGCAGCCACGGCGGGCATGCCGGCGGCGTGTGCCGCCTGGATGTCGCGCAGATCATCGCCGACGTACACGCAACGGTCCACGGAGAATCCCGCTTCGCGCGCAGCATGTTGCAGCGGTAGCGGATGCGGTTTGGCGTGGGCGGTTGTGTCGCCGCAGACCAGCACAGCGCTGTCACGCGTCAGATCCAGGAACTCGACGATCGGCAGCGTCAGGTAGGTGACCTTGTTCGTGACGATGCCCCATGACATGCCACGGCGGCGGATGTCAGCCAACAATTCCTCGATGCCAGGGAACAATTTGCTGTGAACGGTGGAGTTCGCCGCGTAGTCTTCCAGGAACTGCAGGCGAGTGGGCTCGTAGTCAGGGTCGCCTGGCTTCAAATCCAGGGCAACGCGCAGCAGCCCGCGAGCGCCTTGGGATGCCACGGGGCGCAGCGCCTCATAGGGCATCGGCTCCAGGCCGCGTCGGGTGCGCTGATGATTGGCGGCTGCGGCCAAATCGGGGGCGGTGTCGGCCAAGGTGCCGTCGAAGTCGAACAGGATCAGTGCGCTCATTTACGGGTAGCCATCAGGTAGTTGACCGAGGTGTCGGACGACAGCGTGTAGATCTGGGTAATGGGGTTGTATTCCATGCCGCGCATGCTTACGGCCTGCAAACCCGCGCCGCGGACAGCCGCGGACAGTTCGCTGGGTTTGATGAATTGGTCGTAGCTGTGCGTGCCACGGGGCAGCAGACGCAACACATATTCAGCGCCAACAATCGCGAACAGGAACGCTTTGGCGTTGCGGTTCAGCGTTGAAAAGAACACCCAGCCCCCCGGCTTGACCAGCGTCGAGCAGGCTCGGACGATCGAGGCGGGATCTGGTACGTGTTCCAGCATTTCCATGCAGGTCACGACGTCATATTGGCCGGGTTGCTCGGCGGCCAGGTCCTCGACGGGCACCTTGCGGTACTCAACCTTTACTCCCGATTCCAGGCCGTGAAGGCGCGCCACCTTCAGAGATTTGTCGGCCAGGTCGATGCCGGTCACATCCGCGCCGCCGCGGGCCATGGCTTCTGACAGGATGCCCCCGCCGCAACCCACATCCAGGACTTTCTTGCCAGCCAGGCTGCCCGCGCATTCCTGAATCCATTCCAACCGCAGCGGATTGATGGCGTGCAGGGGTTTGAACTCGCTTTCGGGGTCCCACCAGCGGCTGGCCAGAGCGCTGAACTTGTCGAGTTCAGCCTGATCTGCATTGACGGCAGGGCGGGTGGAGTCGTGAATTTGCGTGGTCATGGGCGGTCCAGCGAAAAGCGACGCTATATATAGAGGGGCCGACGCGCAGGGCGCGAAGGAAACACGCCATTGCACCATACTGGTGCCGGGCGGAGAAATTGGGGACGAAAAAAAGGGCCCCGCTATGCGAGGCCCTTTATTGTAGCTAGTCCGGCAATTACTTGCGGCTACCCACGATTTCGATTTCAACGCGACGGTTTTGGGCACGGCCCTCTTTCGTCTTGTTGGAAGCGATCGGGTTCGACTCGCCCTTGCCTTCCGTATAAATACGGTTGGGGTCGATACCCTTGCTGACCAGATAGGTCTTGACCGAAGCGGCGCGGCGCTCGGACAGCTTCTGGTTGTAGGCGTCAGTACCGATCGAGTCGGTGTGGCCAACAGCAATGATGGTTTCCAGCTCGATACCGCGAGCTTGCTGGGCGACTTGGTCCAGCAGCTGACGACCTTCGGGCTTCAGGGTCGACTTGTCGAAGTCGAAGAACGTGTCAGCATTGAACACGACCTTTGCCGCCATCGGGGCCGGCTTCGCCTTCTGTTGTGCAACCGGGACACCGTCGCAACCGGGGATACCGGTAGCAGGGGTCCAGAAAGCATCGCGCCAGCACAGTTCGTTCGTGCCGTTTTTCCAAACGTTACCGAACGGGTTGCGCCAGTTGTCCACGGTTTGCGCGGAAGCTACACCAGAGGCCGTGACGGCGGCGAAGGCGAGCGCCAGAGCGAATTTGGAGGGTTTGTTCATGTTTCTCCTCGTTGAGCTTGAAGCTGGATAAGTGACTCGCAGCGAACCCCCGCCGCATATCAGGAAAACGGGGCCAGTATAGCAACGCCAAGAGCTGGTTCAAAGGAATAGCTACTGGGTTTCCTGCGTGCTGGAAACAATCTTAAGGCATTTGGGGGGCTTTGGCTTCCTTGGACAGCCGCATTAACGCTGGATATGGCGTTTTCGGCGCTCCATCGGTTTTCCATGTTGGTTTTTGACAACAGGCCCGTGGGGTGCGCCCAGACTGGCGGACCTGCCGGGCAGGCATTGTCAGGTCTTGCCGCCGATTGGCTTGTTGCGGGGCGGGTCCAGACCGCTCCCCAAATCGAATGATAGAATTTCCTGTTTACCCGGCCCGGGTTCCTCCTTACACGATTCTGTCGTTATATATATGGATTCCTTTGCCAAGGAGACGCTTCCGGTTTCGCTGGAAGAAGAGATGCGCCGCAGTTACCTCGATTACGCGATGAGCGTGATCGTTGGGCGGGCGCTACCGGATGTGCGAGATGGGCTTAAGCCCGTCCACCGGCGCGTGCTCTACGCGATGCACGAGCTGAACAACGACTGGAACCGCGCTTACAAGAAGTCGGCGCGTATCGTCGGGGACGTCATCGGTAAGTACCACCCCCACGGCGACCAGTCTGTTTATGACACCATCGTTCGCATGGCGCAGGACTTCTCCATGCGCTACATGCTCGTAGACGGACAGGGTAACTTCGGCTCGATCGACGGCGATAACGCCGCGGCGATGCGTTACACCGAAATCCGTCTAGCCAAGATTGCCCACGAACTGCTGGCCGATATCGACCAGGAGACGGTGGACTTCGGCCCGAACTACGACGGCAGCGAACAAGAACCGCTGCTGTTGCCCTCGCGCCTGCCCAACCTGCTGGTCAACGGCAGCTCGGGCATTGCGGTGGGCATGGCCACCAATATTCCGCCCCACAATCTTCAAGAAGTGGTGGACGGCTGCCTGTATTGCCTGCGCAATCCTGCTTGCACGATTGACGAGCTCATCGAGATCATCCCGGCCCCCGATTTTCCGACCGGTGGCATCATCTACGGTATGTCCGGAGTGCGGGAAGGCTATCGCACCGGCCGCGGCCGCGTCATCATGCGCGCCAAGACCCACTTCGAAGACATGGAAAAGGGCAACCGCCAAGCCATCGTCATCGACGCGATTCCCTATCAGGTCAATAAGAAGACCTTGCAGGAACGTATTGCCGAGCTCGTCAACGACAAGAAGATCGAAGGCATCTCCGATATTCGCGACGAGTCCGACAAGGACGGCATGCGTCTGGTCATTGAGCTCAAGCGCGGCGAGGTTCCCGAGGTTGTGCTGAACAACCTGTACAAGAACACGCAGCTGCAAGACACCTTCGGGATGAACCTGGTGGCACTGGTCGACGGCCAGCCCCGCCTGCTCAACCTGAAGCAGATGATCGACTACTTCCTGCAGCATCGCCGGGAAGTGGTTACGCGCCGCACGGTGTTCCAGCTGCGCAAGGCCCGCGAACGCGGCCATGTGCTGGAAGGCCTGGCCGTTGCTTTGGCCAACATCGACGATTTCATCACCATCATCAAGGCCGCGCCGACGCCTCCCGTCGCGCGTCAGGAATTGATGGCGAAGTCGTGGGATTCGTCGCTGGTGCGCGAAATGCTGTCGCGCGCCGATGGCGATACGCCGGGAGGCCGCACGGCCTTCCGTCCGGACGACCTGGATGCCGAATTCGGCCTTCAAGGCGACGGCATGTATCGCTTGAGCGACACGCAGGCTCAGGAAATCCTGAACATGCGTCTGCAACGCCTGACCGGGCTGGAGCAGGACAAGATCGTTGGCGAATACAAGGACATCATGTCCACCATCGCCGACCTGCTCGACATCCTGGCACGCCCCGAGCGCATCACGACGATCATCAGCGACGAGCTGCAAGCCATCAAGGCCGAATTCTCGACCAGCGCGAAGGACTCGCGCCGTTCGGAAATCGAGATGAACGCGACCGAGCTCGATACCGAAGATCTGATTACACCGACCGATATGGTTGTGACCTTGTCGCACGGTGGCTACATCAAGAGCCAGCCCTTGTCCGAGTACCGTTCGCAAAAGCGCGGCGGACGCGGCAAGCAAGCGACGGCGATGAAGGAAAACGACTGGATCGATCAGTTGTTCATCGCCAATACGCACGACTTCCTGCTGTGCTTCTCGAACCGTGGCCGTGTTTACTGGCTGAAGGTCTGGGAAGTGCCTCAAGGCACGCGCAATTCGCGTGGCAAGCCCATCGTCAACATGTTCCCGCTGGCTGACGGCGAGAAGGTCACGGTGGTGCTGCCGGTCAAGGAATTCAGCGAAGATCATTTCGTCTTCATGGCGACGTCGCGCGGCACGGTCAAGAAGACCCCGCTGTCCGACTTCTCCAACCCGCGCAAGGCCGGCATCATTGCTGTTGACCTTGATGATGGCGACTACCTGATCGGTGCAGACCTGACCGACGGCAAGCATGACGTCATGCTGTTCTCGGACTCCGGCAAGGCAGTTCGCTTCGACGAAAACGATGTGCGTCCGATGGGCCGCAATGCCCGCGGCGTGCGCGGCATGATGCTCGAAGAAACGCAGACCGTCATTGCGCTGCTGGTGGCTGGGGACGAAACGCAGACTGTGCTGACCGCCACTGAAAATGGCTACGGCAAGCGCACCCCGATCGCCGAGTACACGCGCCATGGCCGTGGCACGAAGGGCATGATCGCTATCCAGACCAGCTCGCGTAACGGCAAGGTGGTGGGCGCGGTGCTGGTCAACCCGACTGACGAAATCATGCTGATCACCACTGGCGGCGTTCTGGTGCGTACCCGTGTCGCGGAAATCCGCGAAATGGGCCGCGCAACCCAAGGCGTCACGCTGATCAACGTTGACGACGGCAGCACGCTGTCCGGCGTTCGTCGCGTGGTGGAAAGTGATGCTGACGACGACGGCGAACTGGACGAAGACGGCCAGGACGACGGCGGTCAGGACGGCAGCAGCAGCGACAGCAATGGCGCAGCAGCGGATTCGACGGACTCGACGGAACCTACGGAGCAATAATGGCCCGCCCCTGGAACTTCTCGGCAGGCCCCTCGGCCTTGCCCGAGGTGGTGCTGCAGCAAGCTGCTGCAGAAATGCTGGACTGGCACGGCAGCGGTATGTCCGTGATGGAAATGAGCCATCGCGGCAAGCATTTCGTGCAGATCTGCGACGAAGCAGAATCGGATCTGCGCGAGCTGCTGGGCTTGCCGGCGGATTACGCCATCATGTTCATGCAAGGCGGAGGTTCCGGGGAGAACGCCATTGTTCCCATGAATCTCATGGGACGCCGCGGCTCGCCGGCTGCCGACTTCGTCGTGACGGGCCATTGGTCCAAGCGTTCGTACAAGGAAGCCGGCCGTTACGGCAGCGCACATGTGGCTGCAAGCAGCGAGCAAGCTGTCCAGCTGGATGGGCGCGAGCAGGGGCCGTTGACCTGGGTGCCGCCGGTTGATACCTGGCAGGTGCGCAAGGAATCGGCTTATCTGCATCTTTGCAGCAATGAAACCATCGGTGGCGTCGAGTTCATGGATTGGCCCGACACCGCGGCGCTGGGCGCGCCCGATGTGCCGCTGGTCATTGATGCGTCTTCACATTTTCTGTCGCGTCCGATGGACGTGACGCGCTGCGGCATGATGTATGCCGGCGCGCAGAAGAATGCGGGCCCGGCGGGCGTGACCATGGTCATCGCGCGCCGCGACCTGATCGGCCACGCATTGCCGATCTGCCCGTCTGCCTTTGATTACGCCAACGTGGCGGCAGAACACTCCCGCTACAACACGCCGCCGACGTTTGCGATCTACGTCGCGGGGTTGGTGTTCAAGTGGGTGAAGGCCAACGGCGGCGTCGCAGGCATGGAAGCCGCCAACAAGGCCAAGGCCGATCTGCTGTACGGCTTTCTGGACAGTAGCAGCTTCTATCGCAATCCCATTCACGCACCCGTGCGCTCGCGCATGAACGTGCCGTTTGTGTTGCGCGACGAATCGCTTAACGACGCTTTCCTGCAGGGCGCCGATGCGGCAGGCCTGACGCAGTTGAAAGGCCACAAGAGCGTGGGCGGAATGCGCGCCTCTATTTATAACGCCGTGCCCCTGGCTGGGGTGTCGGCGCTGGTCGAGTACCTGAAGGAATTCGAGCGCCGTTATGGATGAAGATCTGCAGCGTAAGCTGCGCCCCTTGCGCGAACGCATCGACGCGTTGGACTCGCAGATTCTGGATTTGCTGTCGCAGCGCGCGCGCGCCGCGCTTGAAGTTGGTGAAGCCAAGCACGCTGCTCAGGCAGATGGTCCGGTGCTGCGCCCTGAGCGCGAAGCCGAAGTCATCCGCCGTTTGCAGCAGTCGAATCCCGGACCATTCCCGAACGCGGGGGTGGCGTCAGTGTGGACTGAAATCATCTCGGCCTGCCGGGGACTGGAGCGCGGCATGACCGTTGCGTACCTGGGGCCGCAGGGTTCTTTTTCGGAACAGGCTGCGCTGGAGCATTTTGGCCATGCCGTGCAGAAACTGCCTTGCGCCTCGTTTGACGAAGTGTTCCGTGCAGTGGAAGCGGGGCAGGCGGATGTTGGCATGGTGCCGGTGGAAAACTCCACCGAAGGCGCTGTCAACCGCAGCCTGGATCTGCTGCTGAACA
This sequence comes from Achromobacter seleniivolatilans, assembly GCF_030864005.1. Lineage (NCBI taxonomy): Bacteria > Pseudomonadati > Pseudomonadota > Betaproteobacteria > Burkholderiales > Alcaligenaceae > Achromobacter > Achromobacter seleniivolatilans. The sequence continues at coordinate 3,226,958 of NZ_CP132976.1, read as the reverse complement.
CGCCGCTGACGATTCTGGGCGAGCGTTCGCTCGTCATCCGTCATTGCTTGATGTCGCAATCGGGCGGCATGGACGGCATCAAGACCATTTCGGCGCATCCGCAGGCTTTGGCCCAGTGCCAGGGCTGGTTGACGCGCAACTACCCGGATCTGGAACGCGTTGCCGCATCCAGCAATTCCGAGGCTGCGCGCGCCGCTGCGGGAGATTCCAGCATCGCCGCGATTGCTGGCGAAGTTGCCGCTCCGGCCTGGAATCTTCAGGTGGTCGCAGCCGGCATCCAAGACGATCCGCATAATCGCACCCGCTTTTTGGCCATCGGCAATATCCAGCCGCTGGTCAGCGGCAAGGACAAGACCAGCCTGATCCTGGCTGTTCCCAACCGTGCCGGCGCTGTCTACGAAATGCTGGCGCCGCTGGCGGACAACGGTGTGTCGATGACGCGCTTTGAGTCGCGTCCGGCCCGCACCGGGCAGTGGGAATACTACTTTTACGTTGACGTGCTGGGCCATCGCAATGACCCGAACGTTGAGCGCGCCCTTGCCGCGTTGCAGGCGCAGGTTGCTTATCTGAAGGTGCTGGGTTCCTACCCCGCCCCGTGAGACTACACAATGACCACCGCATCCAAGCCCCTCGTTGCCCCTGAGCACGTCAGCGCCATTGCGCCGTATCAGGCAGGTAAGCCCATTGAAGAACTGGCCCGCGAGTTCGGGCTGGATCCGGCGGGTATCGTCAAGCTGGCCTCGAATGAGAACCCGCTGGGCATGCCCAAGTCGGCGCGTGCAGCGATGTTGGCCGCAGCGGATTCGCTGGCGCGCTATCCCGATCCTAATGGTTTTGACCTGAAGGCGGCGCTGGCGGAACGCTATGGCGTGCCGATGAACTGGATCACTCTGGGTAACGGTTCTAACGACATCCTGGAAATCGCGGCGCTGGCGCTGTTGCAACCCGGCGTATCGGCCGTGTATGCCCAGCATTCGTTCGCGGTTTACCGGTTGGCGACGCAGGCGCGCGGCGCGCGCCACATCGTGGTGCCGGCGAAGGACTACGGCCATGACCTGGACGCGATGTTCGACGCCATTGCTGACGACACCCGCCTGGTGTTCATTGCCAACCCGAACAACCCGACTGGCACGTTCGTGCCGGGCGACAAGATCGCCGCCTTCCTGGAGCGCGTCCAGGCGGCTCATGGCGACCGTGTCACGGTTGTGCTGGACGAGGCCTACAACGAGTACCTGGGTCCTGAGTTCCGCTTTGACAGCACCGCGCTTGCGCGCCGCTATTCAAACCTGATCATTTCGCGCACGTTCTCCAAAGCCTATGGGCTGGCGGGTTTGCGCGTGGGATTCTCGGTGGCGCAGCCTGTGCTGACCGATTTGCTGAACCGCGTGCGTCAGCCGTTTAACGTCAACACGCTGGCGCAAGCCGCCGCGATTGCCGCGCTGAACGACGCCGCCTATCTGCAAGAAGCGTATGCGTCGAACAAATCGGGCAAGGAACAGCTTTGCGCTGCGTTCGACCGGCTGGCGCTGCGCTATGTGCCCAGCTATGGCAACTTCGTGCTGGTGCATGTCGGCGATGCGCCGCGCATCAATCTGGAATTGCTAAAGCGTGGCGTGATCGTGCGCCCGGTTGCGGGTGATGGTCTGCCTGAATGGTTGCGCGTGTCGATCGGCCTGCCGGAAGAAAACGCCCGATTCATTGATGCCCTGACCGCTATTCTGACCGCATGAACGACGCGTTACCTTCTTCAGATCAGGGGGCCGCTGGCCCCCTGATTCCTGTATTGGCTGTTGTTGGCGTGGGCTTGATTGGCGGATCTTTTGCCGCCGCCTTGCGGCGAGCGGGGCAGGTCGGCCGCGTGTTGGGGGTAGGGCGCAACGCGTCGTCCCTGGCGCGTGCGGTAGAGCTGGGCTTGATCGACGAGGCGGTTAGCGCCGAAGAGGCCGCTGCGCGCGCAGACCTGGTTCTGCTGTCTACGCCCGTTGGCGGATTGAAAAATGTGTTGGCGCGGATGCGCGGGCATTTGGGTGTAAGCACGGTGCTGACCGATGCGGGCAGCACCAAGGCCGAAGTGGTCGTTGCCGCACGCGAGGCGCTGGCCGAGCAGGCCGGACGCTTTGTGCCCGGTCATCCGATCGCGGGCGCCGAGCGCACGGGGCCGGAGGCAGCCGATGCAGAGCTATACCGCAACCGCAACGTCATCCTGACGCCTTTGTCCGAAAACAGCGAGACGTCGATCGATCTGGTGCGCCGCGCCTGGCAGGCCTGCGGGGCGTTCGTGATCAATATGGACGCCGATGCGCATGACCGGGTGCTGGCCTCGGTAAGCCATTTGCCGCATCTGGTGTCTGCCGTTTATATGGAACAAGTGGCCACTGCCGCTGATGCCCGTACGCGCCTGGACTTGGCCGGCAGTGGTTTTCGTGATTTCACGCGCATTGCGGCGGGCTCGCCGGAGATGTGGCGCGATATCTTTTTATCTAATCGCGACGCGATGCTGGCGGAGCTTGCCGATGTGCGCGCCGTGCTGGATCGTGCCGAACGCGCTATCGCCGATGGCGATGAGACGGCCTTGCTGACGCTGCTGGATACCGCAGCCCAGGCGCGCCGCAACTGGCGCAAGGAGTAAAGACATGAGTGCTTTGCCTTATCTGGACCTGCCGCGTGTGCGGCATGCGCAGGGCGTGATGGCGCTGCCGGGTTCCAAGAGCATTTCGAACCGCGTATTGCTGCTGGCTGCGATCGCCGAGGGCAGCACGGTCATCACGGGCTTGCTGGATTCCGATGACACGCGCGTCATGCTGGGCGCTTTGCGCCAGTTGGGCGTGCAGGTGTCAGACCTTGATGCGGGCCGCGTCACGGTGGACGGCGTAAGCCGTTTTCCGGTGGAAAGCGCAGATCTGTTCATGGGTAACGCCGGTACGGCGATCCGTCCGTTGACTGCCGCGCTGGCCTTGATGGGCGGCGATTACCGTTTGTCGGGCGTGCCGCGCATGCACGAACGTCCTATAGGCGACTTGGCCGACGCCCTGAATGCGATGGGTGCGCGAATCGATTATCTGGGCCAGCCCGGCTATCCGCCCCTGCATATCGGTCGCGGCGAGATCGCCGTGGATGCCGTGACCCGCGTGCAGGGTTCCGTGTCCAGCCAGTTTCTGACTGCCTTGCTTTTGGCCGCACCCCTGCAAGCCGGCCGCAGCGGCAAACCCGTCACGATCGAAGTGGTTGGCGAGTTGATTTCCAAGCCTTACATCGAAATCACGCTGAATCTCATGGCGCGTTTTGGTGTGCAAGTGCGGCGCGACGGCTGGAGCCGCTTCGTGATTGAAGGCGGGGCGGGTTACCGCAGCCCGGGCCAGATCGCGGTCGAAGGGGATGCCTCCACGGCCTCCTACTTCTTGGCGCTGGGCGCAATTGGCGGCGGTCCGCTGCGCGTCACTGGCGTGGGCGCGGACAGCATCCAGGGTGACGTGGCCTTTGCCGGCACCTTGGAACAGATGGGCGCCAAAGTGACCTATGGGCCTGATTGGATCGAAGTGTCGGGCATCCAGGTCGCGCAAGGCGAACGGTTAAAAGCCTTCGATACCGATTTCAATTTGATCCCCGACGCCGCCATGACCGCTGCCGCGCTGGCCCTTTACGCCGATGGTCCGTGCCGTCTGCGCAACATCGGCAGTTGGCGCGTAAAGGAAACCGACCGCATCCACGCCATGCAGACCGAGCTTGAAAAGCTGGGCGCGCAAGTGGAATCGGGGCCGGATTGGCTTTTGGTGACGCCTCCGGCACAGGATGCCTGGCGTGATGCGCATATCGGCACCTGGGACGACCATCGCATGGCGATGTGTTTCTCGCTGGCGGCCTTCGGCCCGGCCGCAGTGCGTATTTTGGAACCGGGTTGCGTCAGCAAGACGTTCCCGGGTTACTTTGATGTCTACGCAAGCCTGGTATCGGCCTAGCGAAAACCCGAAATGACTTCGACTTCTTCGATTGATTCTCCCGCAGCCGTCATCACTATCGATGGTCCGACTGCCTCCGGCAAGGGCACTGTGGCTCACCGTGTCGCCAAGGCGTTGGGCTGGGCGGTGCTGGATAGCGGCGCCTTGTATCGCCTGACCGCGCTGGCCGCCTTGAACCAAGGCGTAGCCGCCGAGGACGAGGCTGGCGTGGCGCGCGTGGCCGAGACCCTGGATGTGCGTTTTGAAGGACCCCATGTCTATCTGAAAGGCGTGGACGTCGGCCACGAAATCCGTCGCGAAGAGGTCGGTAACTTTGCCTCCCGCATCGCGGCTTTTCCTGGCGTGCGCCATGCTTTGCTTGAGCGCCAGCGCGCTTTCCGCCTGCCCCCGGGGCTGGTGGCGGATGGGCGGGATATGGGCACGGTCGTGTTCCCTGATGCGTCCCTGAAGGTGTTCCTGGTTGCCGATGTGGTTGCCCGGGCGGAGAGGCGCCGTAAGCAGTTGATCGAAAAGGGAATTTCTGCTAATCTTCAAGACCTTCTGCGAGATATGCGCGAGCGAGACGCCCGCGACACCGAACGCGCCACGGCGCCCCTTGCTCCCGCAGCAGACGCACACGTGCTGGATTCGTCTGATTTGACGATTGCAGAAACAGTGCAGGCAATACTGGATTTCTGGAATAAAGCGCAGGCGCAAGCCTGAAGGCAGACCGCCAGAAACCCGCTAGAAACCGACTTCGTTTTTTTTGATTAGGCCCTGTTCAAGCCAGGCGTAACCCCCACGGGCCACCCCGCAGGGCGAACCAGCTGACAGGTATTTTGACTCCACTGTGGCGGGCAATCCGCTGCGGTGTGTTCTTAACGGCCATTTCGGCCCAATGGATTTCAACCCCATGTCTTCCGTTTCCACTACCGCCACCGGCGGCGAAAGTTTCGCCGACCTTTTCGCCCAAAGCCTCAAGAGCCAGGACATGAAGTCCGGCGAGGTCATCAGCGCCGAAGTCGTGCGCGTCGACCATAACTTCGTCGTCGTCAACGCCGGCCTGAAGTCCGAAGCGCTGATCCCCCTGGAAGAGTTCCTGAATGACCAGGGCGAGCTCGAAGTGCAACCCGGCGATTTCGTCTCGGTGGCCATTGATTCCCTGGAAAACGGCTACGGCGACACGATCCTGTCGCGTGACCGCGCCAAGCGCCTGTCGGCCTGGCTGCAGCTGGAAAAGGCCCTGGAAAACGGCGAACTGGTTACCGGCACCATCACCGGCAAGGTGAAGGGCGGCCTGACCGTCATGACCAACGGCATCCGCGCGTTCCTGCCCGGTTCGCTGGTGGATCTGCGTCCGGTCAAGGACACCACCCCGTACGAAGGCAAGACCCTCGAATTCAAGGTCATCAAGCTCGACCGCAAGCGCAACAACGTTGTGCTGTCGCGTCGCCAAGTGCTGGAAGCCAGCATGGGCGAAGAGCGTCAAAAGCTGCTCGAAACCCTGCACGAAGGTGCTGTGGTCAAGGGCGTGGTCAAGAACATCACCGATTACGGCGCGTTCGTTGACCTGGGCGGTATCGACGGCCTGCTGCACATCACCGACATGGCATGGCGCCGCGTGCGTCACCCGTCCGAAGTCCTGCAAGTGGGTCAGGAAGTCGAAGCCAAGGTCCTCAAGTTCGACCAAGAAAAGAGCCGCGTCTCGCTGGGCGTCAAGCAACTGGGCGAAGATCCGTGGGTGGGCCTGGCCCGTCGTTACCCGCAAGGCACCCGTCTGTTCGGTAAGGTCACGAACCTGACCGACTACGGCGCCTTCGTCGAAGTCGAAGCCGGCATCGAAGGCCTGGTTCACGTCTCCGAAATGGACTGGACCAACAAGAACGTCGACCCGCGCAAGGTTGTTACCCTGGGCGAAGAAGTCGAAGTCATGGTCCTGGAAATCGACGAAGACCGTCGTCGTATCTCGCTGGGCATGAAGCAATGCCGCCAGAACCCGTGGGAAGAGTTCGCTACGAACTTCAAGCGCGGTGACAAGGTCCGCGGCGCCATCAAGTCGATCACCGACTTCGGCGTGTTCGTCGGTCTGCCCGGCGGCATCGATGGCTTGGTTCACCTGTCCGACTTGTCGTGGACGGAAACCGGCGAAGAAGCCGTGCGCAACTTCAAGAAGGGTGACGAGATCGAAGCCGTGGTTCTGGGCATCGATACCGACAAGGAACGCATCTCGCTGGGCATCAAGCAGCTGGAAGGCGACCCCTTCAACAACTTCGTGGCCACGTTTGACAAGGGCGCCGTTGTTCCGGGCACCATCAAGTCGGTCGAAGCCAAGGGCGCTGTTGTTACGCTGTCGGTTGACGTTGAAGGCTACCTGCGCGCTTCCGAGATCTCCTCGGGCCGCGTTGAAGATGCCACCACCGTTCTGAACGCTGGCGAAAACATCGAAGCCATGATCGTCAACATCGACCGCAAGACGCGTTCGATCCAACTGTCGATCAAGGCCCGTGACAACGCCGAAACCGCCGACACGATCCAGCGCATGTCTGATGCAAGCGCCTCGTCCGGCACCACCAACCTCGGCGCGCTGCTGAAGGCCAAGCTGGACCAACAGCGCAACGACGGTTAATTCGTGACCAAGTCGGAGCTGATCGCCGCCTTGGCGGCCCGCTATCCTCAGCTGGCCGCCCGTGACACCGATTACGCGGTCAAGACCGTGCTGGATGCAATGACCCAGGCCTTGGCCTCGGGTCAGCGCATCGAGATACGTGGTTTTGGCAGCTTCTCGTTGTCGCAGCGGTCTCCCCGAATCGGCCGCAATCCGAAGTCCGGCGAACAAGTGCTGGTACCTGGTAAACAGGTGCCGCACTTCAAGGCAGGCAAGGAATTGCGCGAAAGGGTGGACCTGGTCGGCGGCAATGAAGAGGACGCTCAATCTTCTGGATCGAGTGAGCCGATGCCTTCCATGGCAAATCTGCACGCCATGCACTGACGTCGGCTGAGCAACGCTGCCTTCGGGCAGATCGGACCGCGAACAAAGCCCCTTGAGAAATCAAGGGGCTTTGTTTTTTCCGCGTTGCTCCTGTTGTCTCGCACCCCTTTGGGCGGACTCATCTGCGTGTTGAGGCGCGCCGCAGGGATTTTTTTAGCTGGGGTGAGAGACGTCGCTTACAATTGACGGTCTTGAATTCTTTGGAGCATGCGTCATGCGCTACCTTGTCTGGGCCCTGCGATTGCTCGTGTTTATTGCGGTATTGATGTTTGCCTTGAAGAACACCGATCCGGTTGCGGTGAAGTTTTACGCAGATTACGTCGTCCAAGACGTGCCGTTGATCGTTGTCATGCTGGTTGTGTTTGTGGCTGGCGCCTTGTTCGGCCTGTTGCTGACCGTGCCCGCCGCCATGCGCCGCCGCCGCGAAGCCATGCGCTTGCGCCGTGAGCTGGACCGCGTGCAGGCCGCCGTGAATGGCACGACGCCCGTTGTGCCGCCGGAAGCCGTCGCTCCGATGTCGCCGCTGTAATGGCTTGCGGCTCGAAAGCCTTTTTTTTCGCACTGAATTACTGCAAGAGCCCGAACAGTGGATTTTGAACCTTGGTGGTTGATTTTCGTACCAGTGTTGTTTGCGCTGGGCTGGTTGGCCGCGCGCTTCGATATCAGGCAGATGCTTCGGGAAACCCGCAGCCTGCCCGACTCCTACTTCCGGGGCCTGAATTTTCTGCTGAACGAGCAGCCGGACCGCGCGATCGACGCCTTTGTCGAAGTTGCCAAACTGGACCCCGAAACCACTGAGCTGCATTTCGCGCTGGGCAGCCTGTTCCGCCGTCGCGGCGAAATGGAGCGCGCAATCCGGGTACATCAAAGCTTGTTGAGCCGCTCGGATCTTCCTGCTGCCGAGCGAGAGCACGCGCAGCACGAGCTGGCCCAGGACTTCCTGAAGGCGGGGATGCTGGATCGCGCGGAAAGCGGCTTTGAGCAATTGAAAGACACACGCTACGCGCTGCCTGCCTTGCGTTCGTTGATTCGCATCTTTGAATCCGAGCACGATTGGCCGCGGGCCATCGAGGCCGTCAAAACGCTGCAAGGGCTGGTCGACGAACCGGTTCCGCAGATCGTGCATTACTACTGCGAACAGGCGTTGACGGCGCTGACGTCCAAGCCGGCCGACATCGATGCCGCGCACAAGGCGCTGGATGCCGCTGATCACGCCTTGTCTACGACGGATGTGTCCGTCAGCAAGGGCGCGATGGTGCGCACCGCGATGTTGCGCGCCCGCCTGGCGCTGATGGAGCAAGACCCGAAGCGCGAACGTCTGTATCTGGAATCGGTGATGACCGATGCGCCGGAATACGCGGGTTTGGTGGCCGAACAACTGCTGGCCAATTACCGCGCGGCCAACCAGGTGGAAGCCGGGTTGGACTTCCTGCAAAAGCAGTATCAGCGGCATGCGTCGCTGGATCTGTTCAATGTCGTGTTCCGCGAACTGCGGGTGCAGCAGGGCTCGGCCGTTGCTTGGGCGTTTGCCCGAGGCGCGCTGCGCAGCCACCCGTCGCTGCTGGGTCTGGACCGTCTGCTGGAAGCCGAGTTGACCAATCCTGAAGCTGGGGCCGGGCAACCGGGCGCCGAGCAAGGCCCGGTGCCGGGCGCGGATTTGACGCTGCTGCGTAGCCTGATCCACAAGCACACGCAACGGCTGGACCGCTATGCATGCCGCAGTTGCGGATTTCAAGCGCGTCGCTTTTACTGGCAATGTCCCGGCTGCAATGCCTGGGAGACCTATGCGCCGCGCCGTTTGGAAGAACTTGAATGAAGCCTTTTCCCTCCGAAGCCATTTCGCGCAGCCGCGTTCTCGTGGTGGGCGACGTGATGCTGGACCGTTACTGGTTTGGCGAAGTCGAACGCATTTCGCCTGAGGCTCCCGTACCCGTGGTGCGTGTGGCGCGACGCGAAGACCGGCTGGGTGGCGCTGCCAACGTGGCGCGCAACGTAGCGGCCCTGGGCGGCCAGGTGACGTTGGTAGGGGTGCTGGGCGAGGACGAGGCCGGCGACAGCATCCGGCGTTTGTCGGCCGAGGCCGGTATCAAGACGGACCTGATCGCCGATCCTTCCCTGCACACCACGCTGAAAATGCGCGTGCTGGGACGCCAGCAGCAGCTGCTGCGCGTGGACTTTGAGCAGCACCCCGAGCAGGCCGCGCTGGACCTCGTGGATGCCGCCTTGGCCCGTCATTTGGCCAATCACGACATCATTGTGCTGTCCGACTACGCCAAGGGTGTGCTGACGCGAGTTGAATCGCTGGTCGCCATGGCGCGCCATGCCGGCATACCGGTACTGGTGGACCCCAAGGGTGACGACTACACGCGTTATCGTGGCGCGACGCTGGTCACGCCGAACCGCTCGGAAATGCAGCAAGCTGTGGGCCGCTGGAATTCCGAAGCCGAATTGACGGATCGGGCGCAACGCTTGCGCGCTGATCTGGATCTGGAAGCCTTGCTTGTGACCCGTTCCGAGCAGGGCATGACTATGTTTACCGATGCAGGGCGCGAACACACCGATGCGCAAGCGCACGAGGTGTTTGATGTGTCTGGTGCAGGCGATACGGTGCTGGCCACGCTGGCGGTATCGCGCGCCATTGGTTTGCCGTGGGTTGAAGCCATGGGCTGGGCCAACAAGGCTGGCGGCATTGCCGTGGGCAAACTGGGCACATCCGTCGTGACCGCTGCGGAATTGGCAGGAGAATCCTCATGATCGTCGTTACCGGAGCCGCAGGCTTCATTGGCAGCAATCTGGTGCGCGGGCTGAACCGCCGCGGCATTCAGGACATCATCGCGGTTGATGATCTGACCGAGGGCGATAAGTTCGTCAATCTGGTCGATTGCAAGATCGCCGACTACATGGACAAGGACGACTTCCGCCGCCGGGTTGCCGATGGCAGTTTGCCTGCGGTGCGTGCGGTGCTGCACCAGGGCGCGTGCTCGGACACGACCGAGCGTAACGGCCGCTACATGATGGACAACAATTTCCGCGTCACGCTGGAATTGTTCGAATTCTGCCAGGCGCGACGTATTCCTTTCCTGTATGCGTCGTCGGCCGCGGTTTACGGCGGTTCGTCGATCTACGTCGAAGACCCGGCCAACGAAGGCCCCTTGAACGTCTACGGCTATTCCAAGCTGCTGTTCGACCAAGTGCTGCGCAAGCGCTTGGACAGCTTGACGGCGCAGGTCGTGGGCCTGCGCTACTTCAATGTCTACGGCCCGCATGAGCAGCATAAGGGCCGTATGGCGTCCGTCGCCTTCCATAACATGAACCAATTCCTGGAGCATGGCCATGTACGCCTGTTCGCGGGTTGGGACGGGTATGTCGATGGCGGCCAGAGCCGCGACTTCATCTCGGTTGAAGACGTGGTGGCAGTCAATCTGCACTTTCTGGATCATCCCGAGCAATCGGGTATCTTCAATTGCGGCACGGGCCGGGCGCAGCCGTTCAACGATGTGGCTGCGGCTGTCGTCAATACCTTACGCGCCGAGCGCGGCGAGGCTGAATTGACGCTGGCGCAGTTGGTGGAGCTGGACCTGATCCGTTATATCCCCTTCCCGGATGATCTGAAGGGCCGCTACCAGAGCTATACGCAAGCGGACGTGACGCAGTTGCGCACGGCGGGCTTCTACGCCCCGATGCGGGACGTACAGACCGGGGTGGCCGAATACGTGCGCTATTGGCGCGCGCGCCGCTGACGCTGGTGTTTTTCGCCAGGCGTTGCTTGCCCAAGAAACCCGTTCCTTTGAGCGGGTTTTTTTTACCCGCGTAATTGCCGGGGTGGATCGTTTCATTCACTGGCCATCCTTGGAACCCGCGTGGCGGCCATCATGGGAACAGTGACGTGACAGCCGTTGCGTCCAGTCTTTTCAGGAGATATCCCATGAATCCTTTTCTGACTTTTCCTGCCTCGCGGATGACGCCTTGCACTTCTGGGCGCGGAACCCGTTGGCCGCGGACGGCTGCCCGTAGCCGGCGTGGGAAACGCCTGCTACGGCTTGCGCTAGGCGCGTTGCTGGTAAGCACGGGCCTGGGTTTTGCAGCGCCATCGGCCCTGGCTTTGAATGTCAACGAGGCCACCGCGCAGCAGTTGGAAAGTATCCGGGGCATAGGCCCGCGTACGGCGGAGATCATCGTTAGCGAGCGTGAGCGCGGCGGTAAATTCCAGTCCCTGGATGACTTTGCCGAACGCGTGCGAGGCATCGGGCAGAAAAAGGCGCAGGCCTTAGAGGCCGCGGGTTTACAGGTGGGAGCTGGGGCGGCAGCCGGTTCCGGCACAAAGGGCGGGGCCGCGGCGGCGGTTACGGCCAGCCCTGCCGCGGCAGGCGCATCCGGGGCCAAGCCTGCTCCGGCTAAACCAGCCCCTGCCGCTCGCCCACGGCCCTGACGGCGCCCTTCTTTCCAGGAACCCCTGGCAAGAGCGCGGCTTTTCGCTGTGTCTGTTGTCAGGCGGAGTTATGATCATTCGCATGACTACTACCTACCCCACTATCGAGCAAACCGTCGGCAATACGCCGTTGGTGCGTCTGCAGCGTATTCCCGGTGCCGCGGGCGCCGCGCGTGGCAACGTCATCCTGGCCAAGCTGGAAGGCAACAACCCCGCAGGCTCCGTCAAGGATCGTCCGGCGTTGTCGATGATCAAACACGCGGAAGAGCGTGGCGACATCAAGCCGGGCGATACGCTTATTGAAGCAACCAGCGGCAACACCGGCATCGCGCTGGCCATGGCGGCCGCGATGAAGGGCTACCGCATGATCCTGATCATGCCGGACAACCTGTCCGTGGAACGCCGTGCAGCAATGGCGGCCTATGGCGCCGAACTCATCCTGACGCCGGCAGACAAGGGCGGCATGGAATATGCCCGCGATCTCGCCACCGAAATGCAGGCCGATGGCAGGGGCGTGGTGCTGGACCAGTTCGCCAATCCCGATAATCCGCGCGCGCACGTCGAAACAACTGGGCCTGAACTCTGGAACCAGACGGACGGGCGTATCACGCATTTTGTCAGCGCCATGGGTACGACAGGCACGATCATGGGCGTGTCGACCTACCTGAAATCGCGCAACCCCGCGGTACAGGTGGTGGGCGCGCAGCCGGCCGAAGGCTCGCAGATTCCCGGCATCCGCAAGTGGCCGGAAGCTTATTTACCCAAGATTTTTGACCGCAGCCGCGTTGATGCCTACGAATCCATCGAACAGTCGGAAGCCGAAGTCATGGCGCGCCGCCTGGCGGCGGAAGAGGGCATCTTCGGTGGCATTTCGTCGGCGGGTGCGTTGGTGGCTGCCCTGCGCGTGGCCGAGCGCGTCAACGACGCAACCATCGTATTTATTGTTTGCGACCGTGGTGACCGTTATTTGTCGACGGGCGTTTTCAACTGATATTCGCGTGGGGCAGCTTGACGGCTGCTGAAAGCAAACACCCGCGTCCAGGAGTACCAATTCCTGGACGCGGGTGTTTTTTATTGCCGGGCCGCAAGCCTTATTCAGGCTGAATGTTGGCGTCCTTCATGACCTTGATCCAGCGCGCGCTTTCGGCCAGATTGAAGGCTTCAGCTTCCTGGTAGCTCATGGTGCTGGGCAGCGTGCCTTGCGACTTCAGGGCCTCTACGACCTTGGGCGATTTCGACGCCTCGACCATGGCTTTGTTGAGCTTGGCGATGATGGGTTCGGGCGTGTCCTTGGGTACCCACATCCCGTACCAAGTGACGATATCGAAGTCAGGGAGCACGGTTTCCGCGATGGTAGGTACGTTGGGCAAATCGGCCAGGCGAGTCTTGGTGGTGACGGCCAGCGGGACAACCTTGCCGCTTTGAATCAGCGGAAGGGCGGGCGCCAGCGGGGCGTACATCAAGTCCACGTGGCCACCCGCAACGTCCGTCAGGGCCGGGCTGCTGCCACGGTATCCAACGTGCGAGATTGAAGCCTTGGTGGACGTATTGATCAGTTCTCCGGCCAGGTGCGGCAGGGTGGCGACCCCGGGCGAGGCGAAGGTCAACGTGCCGGGTTGCGCGCGGGCGTGCTGAATCAATTCAGCAAAGGTCTTGAACTTGGATGTGGGCGGGACGACGGCCACCATTGGCACCGTGCCCAACACGCCCACCATGTGGAAGTCTTTGATCGGGTCAAAGCTCAGGCTTTTGAACTGAGCGGGATAGATGCCCTGCACGGAAGGGTTCATCAGCAGCGTGTAGCCGTCGGCGGGAGCCTTGGCTACCTGTGCCGCGCCGATCGTGCCACTGGCGCCTGCACGGGTTTCGATGACCAGCGGCTGGCCCAGGATTTCACCCATTTGCACGGCAACGACACGCCCCACTACGTCCGTCGGACCGCCTGCGGCCCACGGCATGATGACGCGTATCGGTTTGTCGGGATAGGCGCCTTGTGCTTGCGCGCCAGCCAGCGGCAGGCCGGCGGTGGCGATCAATGTGCATGCCGTGGCAAGAAAGCTGCGTTTGTTCATCTACTGTCTTCTCCAACAAAAGTGAGGTTGGCCGAGGGCAGGGCCGCATGCAGCAGCGCCTTGACCTCTTCCAGTTGTTTTCCAGTGGTGGCTTCGTTTTTGAGCATGCGTCCCAGAGGGCCGGCCACCACGATGGCAAAGGGTTGTTCATAGGCCCGGAACCCGAGGGATACGGACATCACGTCTTCAACGTTTTCGCCCACCGAACGCTGCCAGCCGCGCGCAACCCCTTCCTGCAAGTCGCGGTCGAATGCGTCGCGGGTGGTGATGGTGCTGTCTGTGAACGGGGCGAATCCGCTATAGGCCTTGAACCATTTCTGGCGTTCTTCCGGCAGCAGCACGGACAGCAGCGCTTTGCCGGAACTGGTGGCGTGTACCGCCTTGAATCCGCCCGGTTGATGTGAGAACCGGATCGTCTGTTTGGATTCGGCAACGATCAGGTAAACGACCTTGTCATCCGCCAGCTTGGCCAGCAAAGCGGTTTCTCCGGTCAGATCGCGAACCCTTTCCAGCACGGGTTCGATAACGGCATTTAACGGGTCGCTGCGACAAATAAGCGTCGCAACATGAATCAGCTTTTGGGTGGGGTAATAGCCGTGCTTCTTGCCGATTTCATAGAGATAACCGCGAGCCACCATGGTTTTAAGCAGGCCATGGCAACTGGACAGCGGGATCTGCATCTGGGCGGCGATTTCGCTGTACAGCAATGGCTTCTGCTCCTCGGCAAAGAGGTTCAGCACATCCAGAACTCGAGCAGCTGTTTTCACATCCATGATGATAGTATCCTATACGTGATAAATTTATGTCAATCCGCTTTCAACGCCAAGGAGTGTCGACGCATGAGATGGAAGAACCGACCCGAAGGATCAAACTGGGGCGACTTCGGGCCTGACGATCAGCGCGGTTGCCTGAATTACATCACTCCCGAGAACGTACTGATGGGCATAGGCGAAGTTCGCCTGGGCCTGAGCTTTTGCCTGTCGCTTCCGCTGGACTATCCCGGGGGGAATGGGGTGAATGTCCGGCGTCATCCGCCCAAGCTGCGGCCGACGGAACGTGACGGCGATCAGTACATGAATTTCCCTTTGGGACGTTTGCGTCCGGGCTGCGTGGACGTGCTGAGTGACGACATTGTTGAGATGAGCCTGCAGTATTCGACCCAATGGGATTCATTGGCTCACGTGGGGGCATTGTTCGATGCCAATGGCGACGGACTGCCCGAGCGCGTTTACTACAACGGCTACCGCCCCAACGATCACGTGATCGGCCCTGTTGACTACGACGTAGACAAGGGCTTTGCCAAGACCGATTTGGGCCAGGGTGGGGCGTCCAATGCCAAGAAACTGGACATCACGCAGTTGGCCGAATCCTGCCTGCAAAGCCGTGGCGTGATGGTGGACTTGGCCAAGCACTATGGCCGCGAGCAAAAGTCAGTGGGCTATGACGACCTGATGCGTATCCTGGAAAGCGACCGGATCGAGATCGAGCGGGGCGACATCGTTCTGTTTCACACCGAATTCGGCGACGCCTTGCTGGAGAAGCACCGCGAACCTGATCCGCATACGCTGCACGAGATTTGCGCCGGCCTGGATGGCAGCGACGAGAAGCTGCTGCAATGGATCACGGACTCGAAGGTAGCGGCCATGGCGTCTGACAATCACGCGCTGGAGATCTATCCCACTCAGAAACCCAACGCCTGCTGCGCCGCGCTGCCGCTGCATCACCATTGCATCTTCAAGCTGGGCATGCCGATTGGCGAGATGTGGTACTTGGGGCAGCTTGCGCGATGGTTGAAAGCCAACCGGCGCAATCGCTTTCTGCTGACGGCTCCGCCTTTGAATCTGCCGGGCGCGGTGGGTTCGCCGGTGACGCCGGTTGCGACCGTCTGACGCTTGCGTTGCAAAGGGCGGGGCTGATTGCGCCGCCCCGAGGCAACTATGAAAAACGGCGCTCGCAACAAGATGCGGGCGCCGTTTTTTTGGGGCTGGACAATCAGCGGCCCACGCGGGCTTCGATTTCGCTTGCAAGGTCGGCCACTGAGGTGGCGTAGAAATAGCTGCGGTTGTACTTGGTCAGTGCGAAAAAATTCGGCGTGCCGACGCGGTACTGGGCCGTGCCACGGGCCTCTTCCACCAGATCCACCACGCCCAGGGGTTGCGCATCCCAACCGGTGGCCGAAGCCCCCGGTTGCAGGCGTGCGCCGGCCGCCGTCAGCGTGGCCCAGGTTTGTTTGGGCTCCAGGCCGCCGTCGACCAGCGCAGTCGGGTCCGCAGGCAGCACCACCGGCGCGAACACGGGCAGGCCACGTTGCCAGCCGTGTTGCGACAGGAAGCTGCCGACGGACATGATGGCGTCCTGGGTGTTGTTGGTCAGGTCGATATGGCCGTTGTTATCGCCATCCACCGCGTAATGCATGATGCTCGTGGGCATGAACTGGGGCATGCCGATAGCGCCCGCATAGGACCCGCGTGTTTCCAGATCTAATTTGTCTTTCATGACCAGTGTCAGAAAGTCCGCCAGCTGGCCACGGAACATCGTGGCGCGCTCGGGCTTGGCCGGGTCCGGATAGTCGAAGGCCAAGGTGGCCAGGGCATCGATCACCCGGAAGTTGCCCATGTTGCGGCCATACAGCGTTTCGACGCCGATGATCGAGGCAATGATGGGTGCCGGCACGCCAAAACGCTGTGCGGCCCGGTTCAGAAGATCGCGGTTTTCGTTGTAGAAATCCACGCCCCAGCCGATGCGTTTGGGTTCGACAAAGCGTGAGCGGTATGTCAGCCAGCTGCGCCAGATCTTCTTGCCCGGGGGCGCCGGCGCGATCAGGCGCGACACGGTGGCGTTGTAGCGTGAGCTTTCCAGCGCCGAGACCATCGGGGCCAGCGGCAGATTGCGCTGAACAGCCAGATCTTCCACGAAAGCGCGGACTTCAGGGCGCAGCTTGCCCGTGGCGGTCAGGGTGGCAGGAGCGTCATCCGGTAGTTCGGGGCCTAGTGTCGGCGTACTGGGACCGATGCGAATGGCAGTGTTGGCAGAGGCGGCGCCGGGTTGGGCGGCAAGCGTATTTGGGGCAGTTGGAGCGGTGGTGGAGCACCCCGCCAGCAGGGCGGAAAGCATTCCGAGTTGCAGTAATCGCCGACAGATGAACATAATCTTCCTTATGGAGACCATGTATCTTACCCACCCGGCATGCCGCTTGCATGAAATGGGCAGTTGGCATCCCGAAAGCCCGCAGAGGCTTGACGCCATTTCTGACCAATTATTGGCCAGCGGATTGATGCCCTATCTGGATGACCGGCAGGCGCCACAGGTGTCCCGCGATGACATCCTGCGCGTGCACACCGTCCAGTATCTGGACAGTTTGCAGGAACATACGCCGGACCAAGGGTATTACCCGATAGATCCGGACACGCTCATGAATCCCCACACCTATGAAGCCGCCTTGTACGCGGCGGGGGCGGGCGTGGCAGCGGTTGATGCGGTGATGGGAGGCGAGGCCCGCACGGCGTTCTGCGCGGTGCGCCCGCCCGGTCATCACGCCTGCCGTTCGCAGGCCATGGGATTCTGCTTCTTGAACAATGTGGCCATCGCGGCCCGCCATGCAATGGACGTTCACGGTCTGTCGCGAGTGGCCATCGTGGACTTCGATGTTCACCACGGCAATGGCACCGAAGACGTTTTCGCGGGCGACGACCGCGTGTTGATGTGCAGTTTCTTCCAGCATCCGTTCTTTCCCAATAGCGGCGCGGAGCATCCGGCCGGCAATATGGTCAATGTGCCGGTTGCCGCCTATACCGCGGGCGCAGCCGTCAAGACGATCGTGACCGATACCTGGCTGCCCCGGCTGGAGGCGCATCGTCCTGAATTGATTCTGGTGTCGGCGGGTTTTGACGCACACCGCGAGGATGATATGGGCCAGATGGGGCTGGTGGAAGCCGATTATGCTTGGATGACTGAACAACTGGTCAATGTGGCGGAACGCCATTGTCAGGGCCGGATCGTCAGCACCCTGGAAGGCGGTTACAACTTGTCTGCCCTGGGCCGCAGCGTGGTTGCGCATATACGGGCGCTGGCTAAGCTGTAGAATCAGGAAAAAATTGTGCAATGCGATCCCGGCATTCGCCGGGTAACTATTTCCATTTGGAGGCTGCGGGATGAAGGTGTTGGTACCTGTCAAGCGCGTCGTTGACTACAACGTCAAGGTGCGAGTCAAGTCGGATCAGACTGGCGTGGATATCGCCAATGTGAAGATGTCCATGAACCCCTTTGACGAAATCGCCGTCGAAGAAGCGACTCGCCTGAAAGAAAAAGGCGCCGTTGCTGAAGTCGTGGCGATTTCTTGCGGCGTTGCGCAATGCCAAGAAACGCTGCGCACCGCCATGGCCATTGGCGCCGATCGCGGCGTGCTGGTCCAGACCGATGCCGAATTGCAGCCGCTGGCCGTGGCCAAGCTGCTGAAGGCCTTGGTCGACAAGGAACAGCCGCAGCTCGTGATCCTGGGCAAGCAAGCCATCGATGACGACGCCAACCAAACCGGCCAGATGCTCGCTGCATTGCTGGATTGGCCGCAAGCCACGTTCGCCAGCAAGGTCGAACTGGCTGATGGCAAGGTCACGGTCACTCGCGAAGTGGACGGCGGCCTGGAAACGCTGACGCTGAAGCTGCCGGCAATCATCACCACCGACCTGCGCCTGAACGAGCCGCGTTATGTCACGCTGCCGAACATCATGAAGGCCAAGAAAAAGCAGTTGGACACCGTCACGCCCGAAGAACTGGGTGTTGATCCCGCTCCGCGCCTGAAGACGCTGAAGGTCAGTGAGCCGCCCGCTCGCAAAGCCGGCATCAAGGTGGCCGACGTTGCGGCTCTGGTGGACAAACTCAAGAACGAAGCGAAGGTGGTCTGATCATGACGACGCTGGTTATTGCCGAACACGATAACGCCCAGTTGAAGGGCGCAACCCTGAACGCCGTCGCCGCCGCCGCCAAGATCGGAGGCGATGTGCACGTGCTGGTCGCCGGCGCCAATGCGCGCGCCGTGGCCGACCAGGCCGCGCAAGCTGCTGGTGTCGCCAAGGTGCTGCTGGCCGACGCGCCGCAGTTGGCCGACGGGCTGGCCGAAAACGTTGCCGCCCAGGTGCTGGCCGTGGCTTCCAACTACAGCCACATCCTGTTCCCCGCAACCGCCTCGGGCAAGAACGTGGCGCCGCGCGTCGCTGCCAAGCTCGATGTGGCGCAGATCTCGGACATCATCGGCGTGGAATCCGCCGATACGTTCCTGCGACCGATCTATGCGGGCAACGCTATTGCTACCGTGCAATCGGCCGACGCTGTGAAGGTCATCACCGTCCGTACGACCGGCTTTGACGCGGTTGCCGCGCAAGGCGGTTCGGCTGCCGTGGAAGAACTGACCGCTGTGGCCGACTCGGGTCTGTCTGCATTCGTGGGCCGCGAAGTCGCCAAGAGCGACCGTCCTGAACTGGCCGGCGCGCGTGTTGTGGTGTCGGGCGGCCGCGGTCTGGGCAGCGCCGAAAACTTCAAGATCCTGGACCCGTTGGCTGACAAGCTGGGTGCCGCACTGGGCGCTTCGCGTGCCGCAGTGGACGCGGGCTACGCGCCGAACGATTGGCAGGTGGGGCAGACGGGCAAGATTGTTGCGCCGCAGCTTTACGTGGCCGTCGGCATTTCAGGCGCTATCCAGCATCTGGCCGGCATGAAGGATTCGAAGGTCATTGTTGCTATCAACAAAGATCCCGAAGCCCCGATTTTCGGCGTGGCGGATTATGGCTTGGTGGGCGATCTGTTCCAGGTCGTTCCTGAATTGACCGGCGCGCTGTAAACCGCGCCTGTTCAAGCAGTATCAAAAACCCGCGAGCTTCTTAGCTCGCGGGTTTTTTTTTGCTCTGCAAGAAAATTAGATCGTGTGAGATTGCTGTAGTAAATCTTTTGATTTTCTGAAAGATTCTGATAATGTACTTCGCGCGCAGCTGGATTGTTGGCGCATGTGCTTGACCTGTACAGAACGAAGGAGATTCGGGATGGAATGGTTCTTTGACACACTACGGAAGTATCCAGAATTGGCGGTCTTCCTTACCTTGGGTTTAGGGTATTGGATAGGCGCTAAAAAAATCTTCGGATTTAATCTTGGTGCAGTAACGGGTACTTTGCTGGTTGGTGTGCTGGTCGGCCAACTCGATATCACCATCGCGCCCATCCTCAAGCAGGTGTTCTTCCTGCTGTTCCTCTTCGGTCTAGGTTACGGCGTCGGACCGCAATTCTTCCGCGGCATGAAAAGCGATGGCCTTCCTCAGGTCATCTTCGCGGTCATCATCTGCGTCATATGTTTGCTGGTCACTTGGGCGACCGCCGTGGGCTTTGGCTTTGATGCCGGCACGGGCGCGGGGCTGCTTGCTGGCGCGCAAACCATCTCGGCAGTGATGGGCGTGGCAACGGACACGATCAACGGTTTGGGAGTGGATGCGGCGACCAAGAAGAAATGGATCGACAGCATTCCGGTGGCCTATGCGGTTTGCTACATCTTCGGCACCGTGGGCAGCGCCTGGCTGCTGGCATCACTCGGCCCGAAGCTGATGGGTGTGGACATCGTCAAAGAGTGCAAGGAGTACGAGGCCAAGATGTCCGGCAGCAACGACTCGATGGAACTGTCGGGTTATCGCAAGTTCACTGCCCGCGCCTATAAGTTGGATCATACGGAGCACGTGGGCAAGACGGTGGCTGAATTGGAATCGCGCTTTGTCGAGGCCCGCGTTTTTGTCGAACGCATCCGCCGCGATGGCCAGATCATCGATGCCGAATCCACCACCGTGCTGCAAACCGGCGACGTGCTGGGCATAACGGGCCGCCATGATGCGCTGGTGCTGCAAGCTGCAGGCATCATCGGCACCGAGGTCGAGGACCGCGACCTGCTGAGTCTGCCTGCCGAGATCGTCGAGGTTGTGCTGACCAATAAGAATCTGGCCGGCAAGACAGTCAAGGAAATCTCCGAGCTGGAGGCCGTGCGGCAGATGGGCCGTGGCGTGTTCTTGCGCAAGGTCGTGCGGGGCGGTCATGAGATGCCGGTCAACTGGGGGCTGAAACTGGACCGCGGTGATCGTCTCTTCATCCTGGGCGCCAAGCGTGATGTTGAACGCGTGATCAATAAGGTCGGTTATGTGGACCGCGCCACTGAGCAGACGGACATGGTGTTCGTGGGCTTTGGCATCTTGCTGGGCGGCCTGTTCGGCAGCTTGGTGCTGACCGTAAGCGGCATCCCCATCACGTTGTCGACCTCGGGCGGAGCGCTGATCTCCGGCCTGATCTTCGGCTATCTGCGATCCGTGCATCCTACGTTTGGCCGCGTGCCTGAACCGGTGCATTGGTTCCTGACATCCGTTGGCTTGACCGCGTTCGTGGCGGTGGTTGGTATTACGTCCGGGCCAGGTTTTGTCCAGGGCTTCCAGCAACTCGGCGCCAAGCTGTTTGTAGCGGGCATTATCGCGACCAGTGTGCCGATGATTCTGGGCGTGTATATCGCTCGCTATATTTTCAAATTCCATCCGGCCATTGTGCTGGGCGTGTGCGCTGGCGCGCGGACTACTACTGCGGCGATCGGACAAATCACCGAAACAGCGAAAAGCCAGGTGCCCGCTTTGGGCTACACGGTGCCTTATGCGATTGGCAATACCCTGCTCATTATCTGGGGGATTGTCATTGTCATGCTCATGACCTAGTGGGACGTCCCGCAAGCCGAGTGGCTTGCGGGCAGCACTACAGCGGTGCGGCGGCCAAGCCCGCCCGCAGCGCTCGTGCAAGTCTGTCAAAACGCAAACCAGGAGTACTGAAAAATGGCTTCCACCGCGCCTCTCACCGTCAGCTTGGCCTCTGCCCTGAAAACGACCCGTTCGCGTCAGCGCGACTTAGAGCAGTTATCGCCTTTTGAACTGAAGGACTACCTGATTACGCTGGCCAAAGAAAACCAGCATACCGCCGCGCTGACCATGTTGAATGCGGGACGCGGCAACCCGAACTGGATCGCGACCGAGCCCCGCGACGCGTTTTTCCTGATGGGCCAATTCGCCATGAAGGAAGCGCGCCGCGTGCGCGACGACGCCATCTTGGCGGGTATGCCGGCCAAGAAAGGCTGCGCTGACCGGCTGCGCAAGTTTCTGTCCAAGCACAAAGGCGAAGATGGCCATGATTTCCTGGTCGGCGTGCTTGAGTATGGCGTGAAGATCAAGGGCTTTGATCCCGATGAATGGATACACGAGCTGACAGACAGCATCATCGGCGACAACTATCCGGTGCCGCCGCGCGCACTGGTGCACATTGAACAGATCGTGCATGACTATCTGATCAAGGAAATGTGCGATGGCCGTCCGCCCAAGGGCAAGTTCGACTTGTTCCCGGTCGAAGGCGGTACCGCAGCCATGTGCTACATCTTCGACTCGTTGATGCAGAACGGCCTGCTCAAGCAGGGCGACACGATTGCGCTGTTCCTGCCGACGTTCACGCCTTACATCGAGATCGCGCACCTTGAGCGTTTCCAGTTCAAGATCGTGGCTATCAATGCCAATAGCCTGCGTCCGGATGGCACGCACGATTGGCACTATCCGGCCAGCGAAATCGCCAAGCTGGAGAATCCGAAGATCAAGCTGGCCGTGACGGTGAACCCGAGCAATCCGCCTTCGGTGGCGTTCAGCCCGGTTGAGATGAAGCAGATCGTGCGCCTGATCCGCAAAAACCCCGATCTGGTGCTGGTGACCGATGATGTGTATGGCACTTTTGTGCCGAACTTCCGTTCGCTGATGGCCGAAGTGCCGCACAACACGATCTGCGTGTATTCGTTCTCGAAGAACTTCGGCTGCACAGGCTGGCGCCTGGGCGTGATTGCAACCCATGAAAAGAACACCATGGATCGCCGCATTGCCGAGCTGCCCGCGTCGTGGAAGCAGCGGTTGAACAAGCGATATGGCGCGATGACGATGGAGCCCGAAAAGCTCAAGTTCATTGACCGCATGGTCGCCGACAGCCGCAATGTTGCGTTGAACCACACGGCGGGCCTGTCCTTGCCGCAGCAGGTACAGATGGGCTTTTTTGCGCTGTCGCACCTGCTGGATCTGAAGGACGCCTACAAGCATCTGACGATGGAGATTGTGCGGGCCCGGCGCGACGCATTGTGGCGCGGCTTGGGGGCGAAGCTTCCGCCGGAAGATCCGATGCGCGGCTGGTATTACGTGGAACTGGACTTCATGGTCTGGGCCAAGGCAGCCTACGGTGATTCTTTCTGCAAATACATGACGTCCAACTACGAGCCGGTGGACTTCCTGTTCCGGCTGGCGGAAAAGTCAGGCGTGGTGCTAATGGATGGCGGCGGTTTTGGCGGCCCTCCGTGGTCCATCCGCATTTCGCTGGCTAACCTTGACGACGGTGACTACGCCAAGATCGGCAAGCACATGGTTGATGCGGCAACCGAATACGTCGAAGCATGGAAGGCCGGCGAGCTGGTGCGTTCGGGTCCCACGGCCGGCAAGGGTCAGACGGTCAAGTCCGGCGCCGCCAAACGCATCGCCAAGACAGCGGTGAAAAAGGGCGCAAAGACAGCGGTGAAGAAGGCGGTGAAGAAAGCAGATACCGCCGCCAAATCCGCCAAGAAATCAACGGCTCGAAAGTAGGCAACCACAGGGCGACACAACCTTATGACGTGCTCAGTCGGGTTTTTCAATAGCGTCCCCATCGCGGTGTTGTTTGTGACGGTGGGTTTGGGATACCTGATCGGCAAATTGAAAGTCGGGCCGATTCAGTTGGGCGGGGTGTGCGGAACACTCATCGTTGCCCTGCTGATCGGCCAGACGGGTTGCCAGATGCGCGGCGATCTTAAAGAGGTTGCGTTCGCCCTGTTTATCTTTGCCATGGGCTACTCCGGTGGTCCGCAATTCTTTGCAAACCTGAACCGGTCCAGCCTGCGCTACATCGTGCTGCCGGTGATCGAAGCCGTGTTGGTGTTGACCATTGTGCTGGCGGCGGTGCCCTTGTTCGGGCTGGATGCCGGCACCGCGGCAGGGCTGGCCGCGGGGGCGGCGACGGAATCGGCAGTGGTGGGTACTGCTGCCGAAGCGCTCAAGCACCTGGGCTTGCCGGATGCCGAAGTGCAGCGCATGGAAGCCAATATCGCCACGGCCTACACCCTGACCTATCTGGTGGGGCTGATCAGCATTGTGTTCTTCACGAGCCAGATCGCGCCCGCGCTGTTGCGCATCAATCTACGCGAGGCCTCTAAGGCTCTTGAAGAAAAACTGGGGGTGGCGAGCGGCGACGGTGATGAAACCAATCTGCCTACCTTGCCGCGCCTGGTTGGACGCGCCCATGTGGTCAAGGATGCAGGCGGCATGAGCGTTGCCGACGTTGAGACACAGTTGGGCGGCCGTACGGTGATCAGCCGGATTCTGCGCAATGGCGAGGCCGTGGACGCGACGCCCGAAGACACCCTGAACACGGGCGATATCGTGGTGGTGCTGGGCCTGCGGCGTTTCGCGTTGCGCGCAGGCTCCGTCGTCGGGCCAGAAATTCAGTTGCCCGAAGCTCATGCGGACGACCTTCAACTCAGCGAATTGGCGGTGATCGTCAATAAGAAGACGATCAACGGCCACACGATAGGCGAACTTGCCAAACGGCCCAGCGCCCGGCGCGCGCGTGGCGTCTTCGTGCAATCCATTGTGCGCTCTGGCCATGTGCTGCCGTTGACGCCTTCGACCGTTGTGCAATACGGCGACCTTGTGACGCTGGTGGGCGCCGAGCCGGAACTGTCTCAGGCGGGCGCGGCGCTGGGCAATGAGCTGCGCCGCAGCGGCGTAACGGATCTGGTGTTTCTGGCGTTTGGCATTCTGGCCGGCCTGATGGTTGGCAGCCTGAGCGCACGGATGTGGGGCATACCCGTGTCGCTCGGTAGCGGCGGCGGGGCGCTGGTAAGCGGTTTGGTCTGCGGCTGGATCAATGCGAAACGGCCTGCCGTCGGGCATATGCCGGCGCACGCGGTGCAACTGTTGAAGGATCTGGGCCTGGCGGTCTTTGTCGCCTGCGTGGGCTTGTCGGCGGGGCCAGAAGCGATATCGCTGATCCGCGAGCACGGTGCGGTGCTGCCGCTTATTGGCCTGCTGGTGTCATTGGGACCGGCTTGCCTGTCGCTGTGGATCGGCCACAAGATCCTCAAGATCGAAGGTCCGTTGCTGGTTGGCGCGATTGCAGGCCAGCACGTCAGCACGCCTGCGATCAGCGCCATTCTGGGCGCAAGCGGCAGCTCTGTACCGCTTCTGGGCTACACCGTCACCTACGCCATCGCGAACGTGCTGCTGCCGGTGCTGGGGCCCATCATAGTGTCGCTGGCCTATCACTTGAGCTAGCGGGCAGCGCGCCGCCTGCAAGCCATGCGGCGCTTGTTCAAACGCCGCATGGCCCCTTCTGGCTGCCGTCTTGAAACACGTTCGCCCGCCCGTGGCGCGACTAGGGTTTAAGATTGGCCAAAGAACGCCTAGATACCGCCAATTGTTGGAGACACAATGCCCTATGTAACCCCGTTGCAGGATTTCCGTTTCGCCTTGAAAGAGCTTGCGGGGCTGGACGATATCCTGAAACTGCCCGGCTTCGAAGAGGTGACGCCCGATCTGGTGGACGCCATCCTGGAAGAGAACGGCCGCTTCGTCGAGCAGGCGGTGGCGCCGTTGAATGTACCGGGCGATACGCACCCTCCGGTGTGGAACGACGGACAGGTGACGACAACGCCAGGTTTCGCGCAGGGTTTCAAAGACTACGCTGCGGGCGGCTGGCAGGGTTTGCAGCATCCGCAGACCTGGGGCGGACAGGGCTTGCCCAAACTGGTGGCGGCGGCCCCTGGCGAGAACATCCAGGCGGCCAGTCTGGCGTTTTCCTTGTGTCCCATGTTGACTGATGGTGTGATCGAAGCGGTGCTGACCGTGGGATCGGACGCGCAACGCAAGAAATACGTGCCCAACCTGATCAGCGGTAAATGGACAGGCACGATGAACCTGACCGAGCCCCAGGCCGGTTCAGACCTGGCGCAAGTCGCAACGCGCGCCGTGCGCCAGGACGATGGCAGCTTCCGGCTGTCCGGGCAAAAAATCTTCATTACCTACGGCGAGCACGATCTGGCCGAGAACATTATTCATCTGGTGTTGGCCCGAGCGCCTGATGCGCCAGCGGGCGTAAAAGGCATTTCGCTCTTTATCGTGCCCAAGTTCCTGGTTGAAGCCGATGGCTCCCTGGGCAAGCGCAACGATGTCTGGTGTGCATCGCTGGAACACAAGCTGGGCATACACGGCAGCCCCACGGCAGTGCTGCTGTACGGTTCGGGCAAGGGCGAGGTCGGTGAAGGCGCCGTTGGCTACCTGGTCGGGGAGCTGAATCGCGGCCTGGAATACATGTTCATCATGATGAATGCGGCCCGCTACTCGGTGGGCCAGCAAGGCATTGGCGTGTCTGAACGCGCCTACCAGCACGCCCTGGCGTATGCGCGTGACCGGGTTCAGGGCCGTGCGGTGGAGGGGTCCGCAGGGCCGGTGGCCATTGTGCGCCACCCCGACGTGCAGCGCATGTTGTTGACCATGAAGGCGTTGACCGAAGCCGCGCGGGCGGTGTCGTATGTGACAGCCGCCGCGCACGACAAGGGTACGCATCATCCAGACCCCGAACAGCGTTCGCGCAATCGGGCGTTCTACGAATACATGGTGCCCATCGTCAAGGGTTACTCCACCGAGATCGCGGTGGAGGTAGCGTCTCTGGGTATTCAGGTGCATGGTGGAATGGGCTTTATCGAAGAAACGGGCGCGGCTCAGTTCTACCGCGATGCCCGCATTCTGCCGATCTACGAAGGGACGACCGCCATTCAGGCTAATGACCTGGTCAGCCGCAAGACGCAGCGGGACGGCGGGGCCACGGCCTATGCCTCGATTGCCGCCATGCGCGAGACGCTGCGTGCAGTCGAAGCCGAATCCACCCGCGCCGCAGCACCCGAGCGCGACGCCTTGCGCTTGCTGCGCGACAACCTGGACGGCGCCATTCAGGCGTACGAAGCGGGCGTGGGTTTTATTCTGGAGCAGTCGGCGGCCAACATCCGGGCGGTTTACTCCAGCAGCGTTCCTTACCTGATGCTGGCCGGGGTTGTGCATGGCGGCTGGCAGATGGCGCGAGCCGTGCTGGTGTGCCGCAAGCACCTGGCGGCGGGTTCGACGGACCCGTTCCATCAGTCGAAGATGGCCACCGGATTGTTCTACGCCGCCCATATCCTGCCGCGCGCGCTGGCGCTGTCCGCTGCGGTGCGCGCAGGCGTAGTCGCCGAGGCCTGCGGGGCAGCTTCGAATATTGCATAAGGTTATATAACTTGCGTATTTCCTCGTCTAAAGGTTTGATGGAAGAATCGTTTCACCGGCAGTAATCTGCACTATGAAACGCTTTCCTGCGCTGCTTGCCATGACGGCCGGCAGCCAGCCTTTTCCACTGAATCCGCATACAGGAGACACCATGGCTCATCTACGTCTGGGCGACACCGCCCCTGATTTCGAACAGGAATCTTCGGCTGGCCCTATCCGCTTCCACGAGTATCTGGGCAACAGCTGGGGAGTGCTCTTTTCGCATCCGGCCGACTTCACGCCCGTCTGCACTACCGAGCTGGGCTACACCGCCAAGCTCGCTGACGAATTTGCCAAGCGCAACGTGAAGGTGCTGGCGCTGTCGGTCGATGGCACCGATTCCCACTCCAAGTGGATCGAAGACATCAACGACACGCAGTCCACCAAGGTCAACTTTCCGATCCTGGCCGACAAGGACCGCAAGGTTTCCGAGCTCTACGACATGATTCACCCGAATGCCAACGCCACCCTGACGGTGCGCTCGGTATTCATCGTGGACCCGAACAAGAAAGTCCGTCTGATCATCACGTATCCGGCCAGCACGGGCCGCAACTTCAACGAAATTCTGCGCGTCATCGACTCCCTGCAATTGACTGACAGCCACAGCGTGGCGACTCCGGTCAATTGGGAAGATGGCGATGATGTGATCATCGTTCCGTCCCTGCAAGACGAAGCCCTGATCAAGCAGAAATTCCCGAAGGGCTACAAGGCCGTGCGTCCCTACCTGCGTATTACGCCGCAACCGAATAAGTAAATTCGAAAAACGGGGATAGCTCCCCGTCGTGCCGGCGGTATTTCCGCCTTGCCAGCCGCCGCTTTCCCATAGGGGAATGCGGCGGTTTTTCGTTGTTGGGACGCCTGTCCTATATGCCTGAGAGCGATGAGCAATCAAAAAATGATTCGTTCCGTTCAGAATGCCTAGCCAGCACACTTGCTTCCACATTGCCAAACAACAGGGAGCAGGGATGTCTTTCAGGAAAAACGGTTGGTGGGCCGCTCTGGCGGCCGTGACAGTTTCGCTGGCGGCAATCGCCCCGGCTCACGCTCAGCAAAAGCAGACCCTGCTGAACGTGTCGTACGACCCGACGCGTGAACTGTATCGCGCCATCGATGACGCCTTCATCAAGCAATACAAGGAAAAGGCGAATGTCGATCTGACGATCCGCCAATCGCACGGCGGTTCCGGCCGCCAGGCGCGTTCGGTCATCGATGGGCTGGAAGCCGATGTGGTCACGCTGGCGCTGGCCTATGACATCGACGCTGTGGCTGACCGAGGCCTGCTCCCCGAAAACTGGCAGACCCGCCTGCCGCAGAACAGCTCGCCCTATACCTCCACCATTGTGTTCCTGGTGCGCAAGGGCAATCCCAAGCAGATCAAAGACTGGGACGACCTGATCAAAGACGGCGTGCAGATCATCACCCCGAACCCGAAGACCTCGGGCGGCGCGCGCTGGAACTACCTGGCCGCCTGGGCCTATGCGCTGGAGAAAAACGGCGGCAGCGAAGAGAAGGCCCGCGCCTTTGTCGGCGACCTGCTCAAGCATGTGCCGGTGCTGGATACCGGCGCACGCGGCGCCACCACCACGTTTGTTGAACGCGGCGTAGGCGACGTCCTGCTGGCCTGGGAAAACGAGGCATTCCTGGCGCAAGAAGAGCTGGGTCCGGACAAGTTCGACATCGTGGTCCCGTCGTTGTCCATCCTGGCTGAACCCCCCGTTGCCGTGGTCGATAAGGTCGTAGACAAGAAGGGGACTCGCGCTGCGGCGCAAGCCTATCTGGAATTCCTTTACACGCCGGCGGCCCAGGAAATCATCGCGAAGAACTACTACCGGCCCATCGACAAGACGGTGGCCGCCAAGTACGAAAGCAAATTCCCCAAGGTCAAGCTTGTCACCATCGACGACAAGATCTTCGGCGGCTGGCGCAAGGCGCAGAAAGATCACTTCAGTGATGGCGGCACCTTCGACCAGATCTATCAGCCGCAGAAGAAGTAATCAGACAACGATCGGACGACGGCCATGACTACTGCCTCCAATCCGACGGCAAACGGCGCGCAAGCGCCTTTTGCCGTTCGGCGCAACAGCCCGGGCGTGCTGCCCGGATTTGGCATCTCCATGGGCTACGCAGTGCTGTACCTGAGCGTGCTCGTGTTGATTCCGCTGGCTGCTTTGCCCATCAAAAGCGCAGAGCTGGGATGGCAAGGTTTCTGGGACGCGGTCACCGCGCCCCGGGTACTGGCGTCTTACCAGCTGACCTTTGGCGCATCGTTGATCGCAGCGCTGGTAAACCTGGTGTTCGGGTCTATCGTCGCCTGGGTGCTGGTGCGCTACCGCTTTCCCGGAAAGAAGATTCTGGACGCGCTGGTGGACTTGCCTTTCGCGCTGCCGACAGCGGTGGCAGGTATTGCGCTGACCGCGCTTTATTCGCAAAAGGGCTGGCTGGGCGCGCCGCTTTCCGAATGGTTTGGTTTGAAGGTGGCGTTCACCCCGCTGGGCATTGTGATTGCGCTGATCTTTATCGGCGTGCCCTTTGTGGTGCGGACCGTGCAGCCCGTGCTGGAAGACGTGGAACGCGAGATCGAGGAAGCCGCAGCCAGCCTGGGCGCCGACCGCTGGCAGACCATACGCCGGGTGTTGCTGCCGACCATCCTGCCCGCGTTGATGACCGGTTTCGCGCTGGCATTCGCGCGTGCCATCGGTGAATACGGATCGGTGGTGTTTATCGCCGGCAACATGCCTATGGTGTCGGAGATCACGCCGCTGCTGATCATTTCCAAGCTGGAGCAGTTTGATTACGCCGGCGCCGCCGCTATCGCGACCGTGATGCTGGTGCTGTCGTTTGTCATGCTGCTTGTCATCAATCTGTTGCAAGGCTGGCAGGCGCGCCGCAACTCGGGGAGGCTCGCATGAGCGCATCGGATCGTCCGGCCCATCTTACCGAGCCGCGCTGGGTGCGCGGCGTACTGCTGTTTATCGCGCTGGCATTCCTGGCGCTGTTCCTGTTGATTCCGCTGGCGGCGGTATTCGCCGAGGCGTTCAAAAAGGGATGGGAAGTGTATGTGGCCGCCATCGTCGAACCGGATGCGATGTCGGCTATCCGGCTGACGCTGCTGGTGGCCGCGATCGCGCTGCCGGTGAATCTGGTATTTGGCGTTGCCGCAGCGTGGGCCATCACCAAATTCCAATTCCGCGGCAAACAGTTCTTGATCACGTTGATCGACTTGCCATTTTCCGTGTCGCCCGTTGTGGCAGGCCTGGTGTTCATCCTGCTGTTTGGTACGCAGGGATGGATGGGCGGTTGGCTGCAAGATCACGATTGGAAGATCGTCTACGCGGTGCCCGGGATCATTCTGGCGACGCTTTTCGTGACCTTTCCCTTCGTGGCGCGCGAGCTGATTCCGCTGATGCAGGCGCAAGGCAGTGAAGAAGAGCAGGCGGCGCTGACACTAGGCGCCAATGGGTGGCAGATCTTCTGGCGTGTGACGCTGCCCAATATCAAGTGGGGCTTGCTGTATGGCGCCATCCTGAGCAATGCGCGCGCCATGGGCGAGTTCGGCGCGGTGTCGGTGGTGTCGGGCCAGGTCCGGGGCTTAACCAACACGATGACCCTGCACGTGGAAATTCTCTACAACGAATATCAGTATTCCGCGGCGTTCGCCGTTGCGTCGCTATTGGCCTTGCTGGCCCTGGTGACTTTGGTGGCGAAGAACGTGGTCGAGTGGCGCAATGCGCGCATGCTGCGGGCCTCTGATCTGCCAGTCGAATATCCCGGTCCGGCAGTCGTGACCATCAAACCGGCTGTCGCTTGACGCGGCCGGTTCAGACGGAGACAAGCATGAGTATCGAAGTTCGCAATCTATCCAAGCAGTTCGGCCAGTTCCGCGCGCTGAACGACGTGTCGCTGCATATCGAAACGGGCGAGCTGGTGGCGCTGTTGGGGCCTTCCGGCTGCGGCAAGACCACGCTGCTGCGCATTATTGCCGGGCTGGAATCGGCCGATACCGGCAGCGTGCTGTTCGGCGGCGAGGACGCGACCGCCGTGGATGTACGGCAGCGCCAGGTCGGTTTCGTGTTCCAGCACTACGCGCTGTTCAAGCACATGACGGTATTTGAGAACGTGGCCTTCGGCTTGCGCGTCAAGCACCGTTCGCAGCGTCCGTCCGAAGATCAGATCCAGCGCAAGGTGCACGATCTGTTGAGTCTGGTGCAACTGGACTGGCTGGCAGACCGCTATCCGGCTCAGCTGTCCGGCGGGCAGCGTCAGCGTATTGCCCTGGCGCGCGCATTGGCCGTGGAACCCCGCGTGCTGTTGCTGGACGAGCCGTTCGGTGCGCTGGATGCCAAGGTGCGCAAAGAACTGCGCCGCTGGCTGCGCCGGCTGCATGATGAATTGAATGTGGCCAGTGTGTTCGTGACGCACGATCAGGAAGAAGCGCTGGAAGTGTCGGATCGCGTGGTTCTGATGAATGCCGGTCAGATCGAGCAGGTAGGCACGCCGCGTGAAGTGTGGGAAGGCCCCGCCACGCCGTTTGTCTATGGCTTCCTGGGGGATGTGAATCAGCTTCAAGGCGTGGCGACGCGCGGCATCTGGGAAGGGGCCGGCCTGTCTCTGCCGGCGCCGGACCTGGCCCAGGCGGATGCCCAGCACGCCACTGCTTATGTGCGTCCGCACGAATTCGATATTGAGCGCTACCGGGCGGGCGGAGAGGGGATTCCTGTGCGTTTGGCGCATGCCTATCTGGCTGGCCCCAGCGCGTATCTGGAACTGTCTCGTCAGGATTCCGACGCCATCATTGAAGCCGAAGTGCCCGAGTATCTGTATCGGGAGTTGAACCTGCGCGATGGCGAAACGCTGTTGGCCCGGCCCCGCCGCGCGCGCATCTTCGCGGTGCAATCATGACGGCGGCGGTGTCATCTGAGTTGAATGCAGCCTTGGCCTTGCGCTGGCGCGAGCTGACAGCCCGCCTGGCCGAGATTCAGCGCCGCTATCCCGATGCTGCGCTGGCCTCGTCCTTGGCCGCCGAAGACATGGTCTTGACCCATGCCATCTATGACTCGGGTCTGGATCTGGAAGTGTTTTCGCTGGATACGGGCCGGCTGCATGCCGAGACGCTGGGTGTGTTGGATGCGGTAAGCGCTCGCTATGGACGTGATGTCACGATCTACCACCCGGACGCCGGTGCAGTTGAACGGCACGTAGCCGAGCATGGCGCCTTCGCGTTCTACGAAAGCGTAGACCTGCGCAAAGCCTGTTGCCAGATCCGCAAAGTCGAGCCGCTAAAACGTGCCTTGTCCGGCCGCGGCGCGTGGATCACCGGACAGCGGCGCGCGCAGTCCACCACGCGTGGCGAATTGCCGCTGGAAGAGCAGGACTCGACCTTTGGCCTATACAAATTCAATCCGCTGGCCGAATGGAGCGAAGACGACGTCTGGGCCGCGATTCGCGCGCTGGGCATTCCTTACAACCCGCTGCATGACCAGGGCTACCCGTCCATCGGGTGCGAACCCTGTACGCGCGCAATCCGGCCAGGAGAAGACCTGCGGGCGGGACGCTGGTGGTGGGAGTCGTCTGATTCCAAGGAATGCGGACTGCATGCGGGCAACCGGGTCATCAGTGTAGTGACGCGCGGCGGCTGACGCCGGCGACGAATTCGAAATCTGTTTTAAGGGAATAACTATGTCTGCTGTGATCCAACGCAGCCACTTGGATTGGCTGGAGTCCGAAGCGATATTCATCATGCGCGAAGTCGCCGCGGAAAGTGAAAAGCCTGTGCTGCTGTTTTCCGGCGGAAAAGATTCGGTCGTGTTGTTGCGTCTGGCTGAAAAGGCCTTCCGGCCGGGACGGTTTCCGTTTCCGCTGATGCATATCGACACCGGCCACAATTTCGACGAGGTGATCGCGTTTCGCGACCGCCGCGCGGCAGAGCTGGGCGAGACGCTGATCGTCCGCAGTGTCGAAGACTCGATCAAACGCGGTTCCGTGGTGCTGCGTCGCGAGACCGATTCGCGTAATGCGGCTCAGGCCGTGACGCTGCTGGAAGCCATCGAGGAATTCGGTTTTGACGCCTGCATTGGCGGCGCCCGGCGCGACGAAGAGAAAGCGCGCGCGAAGGAACGCATTTTTTCCTTTCGCGACGAATTCGGCCAGTGGGACCCCAAGGCGCAGCGCCCGGAGTTGTGGAGCCTGTTCAACACCCGCGTGCATCGCGGCGAGAACATGCGCGTCTTTCCGATTTCCAACTGGACCGAACTGGACGTCTGGCAGTACATCCAGCGTGAGCAGCTGGCGCTGCCGTCCATCTATTACAGCCACGAGCGCGAAGTGGTGCGGCGCAAGGGCTTGCTGGTTCCGGTCACGCGCCTGACGCCGCCGCAAGATGGCGAGCAGGTGGAACGTCTGCCGGTGCGTTTTCGCACCGTGGGCGATATCTCGTGCACGTGCCCCGTGGCGTCCGACGCGGCCGATACCTACGCCATCATCGCCGAGACGGCGGTAACCGATATCACCGAGCGCGGCGCCACGCGCATGGACGACCAGACTTCCGAGGCCTCGATGGAGCGCCGCAAGAAAGAAGGCTATTTCTGAATGCACGATACGCTGGCCACGGCCAGCGGCAGGGGACGCACATGAATGCAGTGAACGATTCTTTTCTTTCCGGCGCCGGTACCGGCTTGCTGCGCCTGATCACAGCGGGTTCCGTTGATGACGGCAAATCCACGCTGATCGGGCGCTTGCTTTACGACAGCAAGGGCGTGTTTGCGGATCAGCTGGATGCAATCTCGCGCGCCAAGCACAAGCGCGTGGCGGGCGACGGCATTGACTTTGCGCTGCTGACCGACGGGTTGGAAGCCGAGCGGGAGCAGGGCATTACGATCGATGTGGCGTATCGCTACTTCTCGACGCCTGCCCGCAAATTCATCATCGCCGACGCACCGGGCCACGAGCAGTACACGCGCAACATGGTCACGGGCGCATCGACGGCGGATGTCGCGGTGATCCTGATCGACGCTACGCGCGCGGCCGACGGCAAGCTGCTGGCGCAAACCAAGCGGCACAGCACCATCGCGCGTCTGCTCGGTATTCGCCATATCGTGGTGGCCGTCAACAAGATGGATCTGGTGGATTGGGACCGCGCGGTGTTCGAGCGCATCCGCGAAGCCTACGCGGACTTGGCCGGCAAACTGGGCATCGAGCATTTCGATGCGCTGCCGCTGTCCGCATTGAATGGCGACAACGTGGTCACGCTGTCGCCCAAGACGCCGTGGTACGAAGGACAGCCTTTGCTGGCACTGCTCGAATCGCTGGACCTGGCAAGCGACGGACGCGCATTGCCGCTGCGTTTTCCGGTGCAGTGGGTGGCGCGTCATGATGGCGATCGCAAAGAAGATTTTCGAGGGTATGCCGGACGTGTGGCCAGCGGCGTGCTGCGGCCGGGGGACGAAGTCACCGTGCAGCCGTCGGGTGTGCCGGCGGTGGTGCGCGAAGTGCGCTCGTTTGACCGCGTGCTGGATGAAGCGGTGGCGGGCGATTCAATCACGCTGGTGTTGGATCGCGATGTGGACGTGTCGCGCGGTGATGTGATCGTGCATACCGAAGCGCCTGCGCAAGTGACGCGTGAGTTCGAAGCGGAGCTGTGCTGGTTGGATACGCAAGCGTTGAATCCTGCGCGCAAATATTTGTTGAAGGCCGGCACGCGCCTGACCTCCGCGAAGATCCGCACGGTGCTCACGCATCGCGACATCCATGAATTGCAAGAGGTGGAGAACACGGAAGGCACGTTGCGCATGAACGATATCGGACGCGTAACGTTGACGACACGCGAGGCCTTGGCGGTCGATCGATACACCGATGTGCCTGCCACTGGCTCATTCATTTTGATCGATGAAGTCACGCATCAGACGGCTGCGGCGGGCATGTTGCGTTAAGCCACGGCCGCATCACGAAGGGGCCGGAAAACAACGGGTTTCCGGCCCCTTTTTTCTCTGTTGTTTTTCTTCCAAATCCAATACTGGCGCGGCTCTCCAGTCGATATCACCTGGTGAAAACGATTTGTTCAGACGGGGCTCGCGTCTTGCGGTAAAGTGGGGCTGTCTTACGAAAAGGCTTTTGGTGCTTGTCAAAACCACTGTGTTTTTGTACAGTAGTTTTTATGGCACGCACCGATCATTCTTTTCCCGCCGGTTCTGGGTCCCCGGCTGCCGCCCCCGCCGCCTTGCGCGGTCGGGGTGCGGTTACTAATGTTCGGCATCGCTTTGAACGCGATGCTCGCGAACAGATCGATGACGGCTGGTCAGCTTCAGGTCTACCAGCAGATTTTGTCGAATCTGTCCCCAATAGTTCGAAAATCATTCCAATCCTGCCGGATTCTCGGGTAGCGCCTGCCGCACCCAAGACTACCGTCACGGCGGAAGAAGCGCGCAAGATGTTGTCGCGCAACGATTCACCCGATATTCCCTTCGATGTGGCAGTCAACCCTTACCGGGGTTGCGAACACGGCTGCGTCTATTGCTATGCCCGTCCCACGCATTCGTATCTGGGGCTGTCTCCCGGGCTGGACTTCGAAACCCGGCTGGTGGCCAAGGCGAACGCCGTACAAGCGCTGCGGGCCGAACTCAGCCGCCCGGGGTATAAGCCGTCGCCCATCAATATCGGTTCCGCCACAGACGCCTATCAGCCTATTGAGCGCGATTGGCGGCTGACGCGCGGCATGTTGGAACTGATGCTGGAAACCCGGCATCCGCTCACCATCGTCACCAAGAACGCGCTGGTCGCCCGAGATCTGGACTTGCTGGCGGCGTTGGCTGAACAAAAGCTGGTCGTGGTCTACATGAGCATCACCACGCTGGACGCCGGCATGGCGCGCACGATGGAACCGCGCGCTTCAGCCCCCTGGCGCCGTCTGGAAGCCGTGCGCAGCCTGACCGATGCGGGTGTGCCGGTGGGAGTGCTGGTGGCCCCGGTCATCCCGTTCATCAACGATGAATCCATGGAACATATCCTCCAGGAGTCCAAGGCGGCAGGCGCGCATTACGCCAGCTACACCGTCGTGCGCCTTCCCTGGGAGGTCAAAACCCTGTTCGAAGATTGGCTGAACGCCCATTTTCCGGACCGCGCCCAGCGCGTGCTCCACCGTATTGAAGACCTGCGCAATGGCCGCCGCAACGACCCTGATTTCGGCACTCGCATGCGCGGCACTGGCATCTGGGCCGACTTGCTGCGTCAGCGCTTCGGCGTGGCTACGCGCAAGCTGGGGCTGAACCGCCACCGGCTGGCGCTGGACTGCGACCATTTCCAGCCGCCCCGGGCGCCCAATGCCACGCAGTCGCTTTTCGTTGAACGGGCCGCCGGCTTGTCCGATGCGCCTGATTCCCCCGCTTTCCCATCCTCGGTTGGCGCGAAAGCGTCTTCTGGGGTCCCTCTTTCCGATGGTTTGCCCGCAGTCAGCGGCGCCTATGGCCGCGGTGCGCGGCAGTTGCGCGCACTGGCAGCAGGACAGTTGTCTTTGTTTGATTGACCCATGGCTCAAGCTGGGCGCGGTCCTTGCCGCGCCAACTGATGCTGCGGGTACATGCCAAGACGCGTTGTCACGGCATGGGATCATCTATCCAAGGAGTTCTTATGAACACCGCTGATTTTTCCGTTTTGTCGGATGACCTGGTCGTTTCGCTGAATCCGCTGCGCCGCAGCGCCCATCGTGCTCGGGCGGTCTGCACCAAATTGGTGGGGCTGGCCATGCCTTGGAACAGTTCAACGGCCAATGTGCAGCAGCGTCCACGTGTACGCGCTGTTACGGGCCCGGCAAGGTGGCCGTTCCCGCCTGTGCCGGTAGAAGAGGGCACGCTGACCGGCCAAACGGGCATTGTTCCCGTAGCCGTGCCTGCTCCTACTCTGGCTCCCTCAGCCGTTCCGCAGTTGGCGCCCAGCGCCCCGATCGCCGCTGCGCCCGCCTGGAGCGAGCGCAGTTTGGGGAACGCCACGGTGGAACCGGTTTCGGCTCAGGTCAGCATGAAGTCCATGGTGATTGATGTGGTGATGGTGTTGTCCTGGGGCGCCATCATTCCCGCGCTGATGTGGCTGGGTGCAGCTGCCGGCTTTTAAGCGGGCAGTTCTCGGCCCCTCCGTTGCGCGGTTTAGCTGGAGCCCAACAGTATTACGCCCGCCAAGATCGACAGGCAGCCGGCCAGACGGCCCGGACCCACTTTTTCACGCAGCAGAAACATGCCGGCCAAGGTGCCCAGCATCATAGACATCTCGCGTGCTGGGGCCACCAGACTCAGCGGCGCTCCATTGCGCAAGGCATATAGCACCAAGATGTAGCCCAGCGGCGATAGCAGCCCGACGGCCAGCGCCAGATGCCAATGCCCCCGCATGGCCTCCCACGCCTGAGCGCGGCGCTTGAGCATGTGCGGGGTCATCATGGTGGTACGGGTCACGCAAGTGAACCAGTCGAACAGCACCGGGCTGATCAGCAGCACCTTGACGCCATAGGCATCCACGACCGTATAGGCGGCAATAAACAGGCCAATCACCATGCCCCACCGCACGCCTATCCAGGCTTGGGGGTTCTTGAAGATAGCGAGCCGCCCCTGGGTGGCGATCAGCAACACGCCGACCACCACGCACAGCATGCCGATGATTCCGGTGCTGGTGGCAGGTTCGCCCAACAACAGAAAGGCGCCGGTTGTGGATAGCAGGGGGCCGGTGCCCCGCGCGATGGGGTAGACCACCGACAGGTCCGCGACCTGATACCCGCGTTGCAGGCATAAGCTGTAGCCCAGATGCAACAGGCTGGAAGTCAGAATCGCCCCTGCCACTGGCCACGTCCACGTCATGCCGTCGTGCAGCAGCACCCAGATTACCCAGGGCGCATAGAGCACCGAGGCGCACAGGCCGTAGGCAAATACAAAGGGAGCGCCCACCATGGCCGCGCGTTTGGCAAGCAGATTCCACGTGGCGTGGGCCATCGCCGCCAGGACGACCAATATCAGGGACGTA
This sequence comes from Achromobacter seleniivolatilans, assembly GCF_030864005.1. Taxonomy (NCBI): domain Bacteria; kingdom Pseudomonadati; phylum Pseudomonadota; class Betaproteobacteria; order Burkholderiales; family Alcaligenaceae; genus Achromobacter; species Achromobacter seleniivolatilans. The sequence continues at coordinate 3,189,126 of NZ_CP132976.1, read as the reverse complement.
TACGACATGAGGGAACAGCGTCGTCAGATGACGTGTTTGTTACAAGGGAGGCTAGCGTACAGCAAAGCCGTTGGAAGAGCGCCATTTTACCTGAGGGGTTGGCCAATTTTTGGTGTAGAATCATTGGTTTGCCAAATCTCATCCTCTGCTTGCGGTACGAGCATCGCTTACCAATCCACCGGGTTGCGCGGGCATGCACATGCAGATTGAAGCGGGCGCATCTGATCTTGGTGGTGTTTCTACCCCATGAACCAGAAGTGATTTCGTCTGAAGCTACATGAACAACATCGAACGGCAAAAGTTTTAGTCCGCAAAGACACGATGATCTAGGAAATCTAATGAACCTTATCGCTATCCTGGAACAGGAAGAAATTGCCCGTCTGACCGGCGGCCAAGCCAAGCCTGAATTTGCTCCTGGTGACACCGTCATCGTGAGCGTGAACGTCGTTGAAGGCACCCGCAAGCGCGTGCAGGCTTTCGAAGGCGTTGTTATCGCCAAGCGCAACCGCGGCCTGAACTCCGCGTTCACCGTGCGCAAGATTTCGTCGGGTGAAGCCGTGGAACGTACGTTCCAGCTGTACTCGCCGCAAATCGCCGGCATCGAAGTTAAGCGCCGCGGCGACGTGCGCCGCGCCAAGCTGTACTACCTGCGCTTCCGCTCGGGCAAGTCGGCACGTATCAAGGAAAAGCTGGTCAGCAAGCAAGCCTCGGCGGCTTGATCGCTTATCGGCACACGGCCCTACCAGTGTCGGACGTCCGCGCCATCAAGCGTTTTCGTCCGGCACAGGTTTCCGGGTTAAAAAGGCACCTGCGAGGGTGCCTTTTTCTTTTTGCAAAGCCGAATGTCTGATTCCTCGTATTCCGCGCGGCCCCGACGGCCGCTCGCTCGCCCCGGCTTTGATCCGGCGACGCAACCGTGGGTGGTCGCCAACGAATCTTTGCCGGCCGTGCCCGCCACATTGTTGACCCCGGATTCCCTGCGGGGCACGCTCAGCCAGCCGTCCACCTGGACGCTGGAGCTTTCTCGCGACAACGATCTGCGCTATCCCGGGCGAGAAGGCACGCCTGTGCCGGCCGCAGTGCTGATTCCGCTGGTGGCCCGTGATAACGGCGTGCACATCATGCTGACTCAGCGCGCTGCCCATCTGCACGACCACGCGGGTCAGATCAGCTTTCCGGGCGGGCGCATCGAAACCAGCGATTCAACGCCGGTGGCTGCCGCCTTGCGAGAAGCCGAGGAAGAAACGGGGCTGCCATCCAATCATGTGGAAGTGCTGGGAAGCATGCCGCCATACCTGACGGCGACGGGTTTTTCGATCATTCCCGTGGTGTCATTGGTGCGGCCGGGTTTTGATCTGGCGCCCGACGCATTTGAAGTGGCGGAAGTATTTGAAGTGCCGCTGTCTTTTTTGATGGATCCAGCCAACCATCGCCTGTATGAAGCGCGGCTGGATGATGGCCGCGTACGCAACTACTACGGCATGCCCTATGGCAATCACTTCATCTGGGGCGCTACGGCCGGCATGCTGCGCAATCTGTACCATCTATTGCGCAACGGGTTGCAGCCGCGCTGAAGGCAAAACCCATAAGCACTATCCAAAAAAAACGGCCCATCAGGGCCGTTTTGCATGAAGGTTCAACAGGGCTCAATAGCGCTGTTGACCCGCCAGATTCTCGTCCAGAATGCGTTCGTACAAGGCGTAGCGGAACGGATCGATCTTGCCGTCTTTCAGCGCCGCCAACACCCCGCAGCCCGGTTCTTGCCGGTGCGTGCAGTTGTAGAAGCGGCATTGTTCGATGGGCTGCGTGAATTCCGGGAAGCCCCGGATGATGTCTTCGCGCGTCAGATGCTGCAAACCAAAGGCCTGGAATCCGGGGGAGTCGATTAGATCGCCGCCCGGGCCAGGCAGGTGGTAAAGCTTGGTGCTGGTGGTGGTGTGCTTGCCCATGTCCAGCGCGGTGGAATGCTCGCGGGTAGGGGCGGCCGCGCCAGGCACCAGTACATTGAGCAGCGTCGATTTGCCCATGCCGCTTTGGCCCAGCAGCAGGTTGGTGCGTCCGGCTAGTCTTGGCGCGAGCAAGGTGTGGACCTTTTCGGGCTCCAGAGCGCTGAGTTCGATAACGGGCACACCCAAAGCGGCGATGGGCGCCAGGCGCGCGCGCGCCGCTGGCAACTCGTCTGCCAGATCGGTCTTGTTCAGCACAATCAGCGGCGAAATGCCCGCGCTCCAGGCGCCCGCCAGCGCGCGGCCGGTCAGGTCGTCTGAGAAGGTCGGCCGCACGGCGATCACGATGAGCAACTGATCTACGTTGGAGGCGAACTGCTTGGAGCGCATTTCGTCCGAGCGGAACAGCAGGTTGCGCCGCGGCAGAATGGTGTCGAGCGCGCCTTCGTCTTTGCCTTGGGGCGTAATGTGCACATAATCGCCCACGGCCGCGCCGGCCTTCTTGCCGCGCGGGAAGCACTTACGCACGGTGCCATCCGCAAACTCCACGGTGTAGTGACGGCCATGGGCGGCAATGATGCGGCCTTCAAGCGGCGCGTCGGCAGGCAACGCGCCCGGAGCGGTTTTTTTGGGGGTGCGCGGCACGCTCATGCGGCGGGCGCCATCAGGTGGCGGATGCGCACGGCGGCGGGGGGATGGCTATCGTAGAAGGCGGAATGCACAGGGTCGGGAGTCAGCGTTGCGGCGTTGTCGTCATAGAGTTTGACCAGGGCGGAAACCAGGCGGTCGGGCGAACTCTGCTCGGCCGCATAGCGGTCCGCTTCGAATTCGTCGCGGCGCGAGTACCAACTGGCCAACGGCGTAAAGATGAAGGTGAATACGGGGATGACCAGGAAGAACAGCAGCAATGCCATGGCGTCGTTGCGTCCGCCCAATTGCGGCATGACGCCCAGTCCCACATAGAACCACGGCTGTTGGGCGATCCAGCCCAGGATGGCGAAGAATACCAGCGCAGCGGCAAAACTGAAGACAATGCGCTTGATGATGTGGCGCTTGGCGAAATGCCCCAATTCGTGCGCCAGCACGGCTTCGATCTCGTCGCCGTTCAGGCGGGCAAGCAAGGTGTCAAAAAACACAATGCGGCGCGACCGGCCAAAACCCGTGAAATACGCATTGCCATGGGCAGAGCGGCGCGAGCCGTCCATCACGAACAGGCCATTGAGCGCAAAACCGCAGCGTTGGGCCAGGCGCTGGATGCGTCCGGCGAGTTCGGGGTCGGACAGCGGCGTGAACTTGTTGAAGAGCGGGGCGATGAACATCGGGTAGATGATCAGCAGCGCCAGGTTGAATACGGTCCATAGCGCCCAGGCCCAAACCCACCAGTACACGCCAGCGCTACCCATCAGCCACAGCACGGCGGCGGCAAGAGGCAGGCCCAGTACGGCAGCCACCAGCAGGCCCTTGACCGCATCAGCGATGAAGAGCTCGGGCGTCATCCGATTGAACCCGAAGCGCGCCTCCAGCTTGAATTGCCGCCACAGCGTGAAGGGCAGCCCCAGCACGCCAAGAAGCAAGGCGACCGTCACCAGCAACAGCATCTGCCGCAGAAAATCGTTGCTGGTAAGCTGGCCTACCATCAAGTCTATGTATTGCAGCCCGCCCATCAGGGTCAGGCACACCAGCAGGATCGCGTCGTAGGTGCGCTCCAGCATGCCAAGCTTGACGCGCGCTACGGTGTAGTCTGCCGCGCGCTGATGGCTTGCCAGCCCGATACGGTGCGAGAATTCGGGTGGCACCTCGCCACGATTGCGCGCAACATGGCGAATCTGGCGCGAAGCCAGCCACAGGCGTACAGCAACGTCAGTCAGCAGGAAAGCAACGAACAGCAGTGTGAACATGGGCGAAGCAGTTTGCTCAAGTAGGGATGTGCGAAAATCGCGTGTTTTATAGGCAAATTATATGGCTGTGAACGAAAACCGCTTGGTCTGGCTCGACATGGAAATGACCGGGCTCGACCCTGAGAAAGAGCGCATCATCGAGGTCGCCGTCGTGGTGACCGAACCCGACCTGACGGTTGTGGCCGAAGGCCCCGTGCTGGTGGTTCACCAGTCCGACAGCTTGCTCGACGCCATGGACAGCTGGAACAAATCCACCCACGGCAAGAGCGGCCTGATCGACAAGGTCAAGGCATCGACGGTGTCCGAGGCGCAGGCAGAGGATACGCTGTTGGCGTTTCTTGCGCAGCATGTGCCGGCAGGCAAATCGCCCTTGTGCGGCAACACCATCAGCCAAGACCGCCGGTTCATGTTTGCTTACATGCCGCGGTTGGAACAGTTCTTCCATTACCGCAACCTGGATGTCAGCACGCTGAAGGAATTGGCGCGCCGCTGGGCGCCGGCCGTGTACAAGGGCTTTGAAAAGAAGAGCCGTCACGAAGCGCTGGCCGACATCTACGAATCGATCGACGAACTCAAGTATTACCGCGAACACTTCCTGAAAGTGTAAACAGGCGGGCGGTGCAGCGGCGTAAACTGGGCGGACCCATCCTCGGGCTGAACCCATACGCCGCGCACCCTACATGCCGTCCTATTCAGTTGCCCAGATCCGTCAAGCTGAACAATTGGCATTGGCCAGCGGCCGGGCGCTGATGCCGCTCGCGGGCGCTGCCGCCGCCGATTTCATCGCCGCGCGCTATCCCGCATCAATTTCCCTGCTTGCCCTGGCTGGCCCCGGTAATAACGGCGGCGACGCATTGATTGCCGCTGCACTCCTGCTGGAGCAGGGTTATGACATTGCGGTCTATTTGCCATCCGGCCCCGAAAAGCTGCCGCCAGACGCGGCGGCCGCGTGGGCTGCATGGCGCGCAGCGCAGGGCCGCACCTTGACTGAACTGCCGCCGCCCAATGCCTGCGATGTGGTGATCGACGGATTGTTCGGCATCGGACTGAACCGGCCTTTGGATGCTACCTGGCAATCTTTGATTGATCAGATCAATGCCTGGCAGTTGCCGGTGCTGGCGTTGGATGTGCCTAGCGGCGTTGACGCGGATACTGGCGCGGCGCTGGGGCGTCCGATACAGGCGCGCTGGACCTTGTCTTTTATTGGCAGGCCGCAAGGCCTGGCGCTGCCTGGTCCAGGCCGAGATGCGGCCGGCGAGTGTTATGTGGAGTCATTGGGCATCGATATGCCGGAGTCGGATGGCCGGCAAGCCGGCTGACCCCTGCGTGTGCGAGGCGCAAAGGCGTCAAACGACAGGCCGTCCCCCAAAGCGGGATTCAACTTCTGGTATCAAGGGCGTATAGCGTTCGTTGTCCTGCCCGGCCAGCGCGTCCAGATGGATCTCGGACGCGTCAAAGACCTTCCAATAGATACGTCCGCACAATTCGCGCGCGGCATGGCCGGGCCAGTTGTCGGGCAACATCGGCCCGGGTAGCTGGGGATCGTGCAAGACGATCCGGCGCCAGTTATGCAGCAGCATGACCCGCACCGTGAATGCCTCGGTGGGCGAGGGCGGGTCTTCCAGCAATTTTTCCAGCGGGCCGAAGTTCTTGGAGAACAGACGGTACTGCTCGGCCACATCGTCCAGATTCCAGCATTGTGAGGCCAGGCTTGCGATGGGCAGACCGCCGGCGCCGGCCAAGTCACGGGCCGACAGCACCAACGCCCGATCCGGGATGCCGAGTTTTTCCAGAATGTCGTGGGCCGCGCGCGCTTCGGTATGCGGATGGGCGAACAGGCCCGGCGCGATCATGCCAAAACCTTCCCAGACCAACTCGCGGCGCAGTTCTGCGCGTTCGGCCAGTCCGTTGCCCGTGCGGGGCAGCGCGACCAGGGTCCATTCCCCGTTCCAGTCGCGCGATGCGCCTTCGTAAATGCGCTGCGACGCATGCGAGGTGTGCCGTATGCCTTGGTCGGAGATCAGGTACAGGCTGCGCCGTCCGTGCCGCTCCGATTGCAGCCAATTCTGCGCGACCAAGCGGAAGACGCTGGTGCGCAACAACCGTTCATTGATGCCGAGCGGCGCCAGCAGTTCGATCAGGCTTCCCAGCCAGATGGCGCCGCCGTGTGGCGCCAGCGCGTCCCCCAGCAAGCTGACGCATAGCGATTTTGCGCGGGGCGGGTCGCTCTTTAACAAGCGGGACAGAAAGCGGTCCAGGGGCGACTGAGGGTTTGCCATAGGTAGGGACGAGGCGTCCGATATCGGGATCTGCAATATGATACATAAATCCAATGTGATACAGATTTGAGTTTGACAATGGTTTTTTTGTATTAAATAATCGTCCTATGACATGACGGCACTGCGCAACGTTTGCTTTGCGTTTTCGCAAACCGTCTCAAGGAGACAAATATGTACGCTCAACTCGTCGAAACCGGCGTCAAGCAGGTCAAGACCGCAGACCAGCTTGAAGGCCGCGAACAGACGTTCCAGCGCCGCATCGACGATGGTGTGCGCATCGAGGCCAAGGACTGGATGCCCGATGCCTATCGCAAGACGCTGGTGCGCCAGATCTCGCAGCACGCGCATTCGGAAATTGTCGGCATGCTGCCCGAGGGCAACTGGATCACCCGCGCCCCGTCGCTCAAGCGCAAGGCCATTCTGCTGGCCAAGGTGCAAGACGAAGCCGGACACGGTCTTTATCTGTACAGCGCAGCGGAAACGCTGGGCGTGTCCCGCGACGATTTGATCGATGACCTGCATGCTGGCCGTGCCAAGTACTCCAGCATCTTCAACTACCCCACGCTCAGCTGGGCCGATATCGGCATGATCGGCTGGCTGGTTGACGGCTCCGCAATCATCAACCAGATCCCGCTGTGCCGTTGTTCTTACGGTCCGTACGCGCGGGCCATGGTGCGCGTCTGTAAGGAAGAGTCCTTCCACCAGCGCCAGGGCTACGACCTGCTGATGCAGATGTGCCTGCATGGCACGCCCGAACAGAAAGCGATGGTGCAAGATTCCCTGAACCGCTGGTGGTGGCCCGCGCTGATGATGTTTGGCCCGTCGGATGCCGACTCGCCCAATAGCGCCCAGTCCATGGCCTGGAAGATCAAGCTCTTCTCCAATGACGAGCTGCGCCAGAAGATGGTGGACCAGACCGTGCCGCAGGCCGAATACCTGGGCCTGACCGTGCCCGATCCCGACCTCAAGTGGAACGCCGAGCGCGGCCACTACGACTTTGGCGAGATCGACTGGAGCGAGTTCTACGCGGTGCTCAAGGGCAATGGTCCTTGCAACCGGGAACGTCTGGCCGCGCGCGTCAAGGCGCACGAGGACGGCGCCTGGGTGCGTGACGCACTGGTGGCCTACGCCGACAAGCGGGCAGCGCGCAAGGCCGCCTGAGCGGTCCACCTGCCTCACTCTCCTTCTTCATCATTGCAGACCGGACGCGCGCGGCGCGTCCGGCATTCCAAGGATATCCATCATGAGCAAAGACTGGCCTTTGTGGGAAGTGTTCATCCGCAGCCAGCACGGCCTGGCGCATAAACACGTCGGCAGCCTGCACGCATCCGATGCGGAAATGGCGATCAACCATGCGCGCGACGTCTACACCCGCCGCAATGAAGGCTTGAGCATCTGGGTGGTGCGCGCCGCGGACATCTCCGCCAGCAGCCCCGGCGACAAAGATCCTTTGTTCGAACCGGCCAACAGCAAGGTTTATCGGCATCCCACGTTTTTCCCGATGCCCGAAGAAATCAAGCACATGTAAGGCGGCGGGGGAGACATGGATAAGACTTTGTTTGAATACCTGCTGCGCCTGGGCGATTCGTCGCTCATCCTGTCGCAGCGTCTGGGCGCCTGGACAGGCCACGGCCCCATTCTTGAAGAAGATCTGGCACTGACGAATACCGCGCTGGATCTGCTGGGGCAGGCCCGGATGTGGCTGACGCTGGCCGGGGAAGTCGAAGGCGCTGGACGCGACGAAGACGCGCTGGCGTATCACCGCGACACGCATCAGTTCCACAACGCGCTGCTGGTCGAGCGCGCTAACGGCAACTACGCGGACACCATGGCGCGCCAGTTCCTGTTCGATGTGTGGCATTACTTCTTGCTGCAACGCTTGGAACAGTCCTCGGACGAACGGGTTGCCGCCATCGCGGCCAAATCGATCAAGGAAGTCACCTATCACGTGCGCCGTTCGTCGGACATGGTGGTGCGCCTGGGTGACGGCACGGCCGAAAGCCACGCCAAGATGCAAGCCGCCGTGGACGATGCCTGGCGCTTTACGGGCGAATTGTTCGCCGACGACGCCATTGATCAAGACGTGGCGGCGCGCGGCATCGGCTGTGAGCTGTCCGCATTGCGTCAGCCTTGGCTGGCCCACGTGCGGGAAGTGCTTGAAGAGGCCACGCTGACAGTACCGGACGAGGCCGCAGCCGATCACCTGGCGTACCGTGGCGGCCGGCAAGGCCGGCATACGGAAGAACTGGGTTACGTGCTGGCCGAGATGCAATACCTGCCGCGCGCCTATCCGGGAGCCACGTGGTGAACGCGCTTGCGCCCATTTCCGCCGACCAGGTCTACGCCTGGCTGCAAGAGGTTCCCGATCCGGAGATCCCCGTGCTGTCCGTGGTGGATCTCGGCGTGGTGCGGGACGTGTCCTGGGATGGCGAAGCCTGTGTTGTCGTCATCACGCCCACGTATTCCGGCTGCCCCGCCATGCGCGAGATCACGCAGGATATCCAGCAGACGCTGGCCCGGCACGGCATTGACGACGTCCGCGTGGAAACCCGCTTGGCGCCCGCCTGGACGACGGATTGGATGAGCGAGAAGGGGCGCGAAGCGCTTAAGGGCTACGGCATTGCCGCGCCCGCCCAACGCGCCATCGACATCTCCGGCATCAGCCGCCGCGCAACCGGGCCTGCCATCGCATGTCCGCGCTGCGGTTCGAGCGACACGCGCCTGGTCAGCAATTTTGGGTCCACATCGTGCAAGGCGCTGTATCGCTGCGTGTCTTGCCGCGAGCCCTTCGATTATTTCAAGACTCACTAAGAGTGGTTTCGAGATGAGCCAGAACCAATTTCATTCTTTGAAGGTGGCCTCGGTGGCGCGCAATACGCGCGATGCCGTCGTCGTGACCTTTGATCTGCCCGAGACGCTGGCTGGCGAATTCGCCTTTCTGCCCGGCCAATACCTGACCTTGCGTACGCAATTGAACGGCGAAGAACTGCGCCGGTCCTATTCGATCTGTTCCGCGCCCCACGATAAGCTGCTGCGCGTGGCGATCAAGAAGGTGGACGAAGGCACATTCTCCAGCTGGGCCAATCAGGAACTACAGCCTGGCCAAACGCTGGAAGTCATGGCGCCCGCCGGCAACTTCACCGTCGATTTCTCTGCCGAAAACCAGCGCCACTACGTGGCGTTTGCCGTTGGCAGCGGCATTACGCCGGTGTTCTCGCTGGTCAAGACCGCGCTGTCCACGGAGCCGAATAGCAAGTTCACGTTGTTCTTTGGCAATCGCGCGTCGTCGGCGGTGTTGTTTCGCGAAGAGATCGAAGACCTGAAGAACCAGTACATGGAGCGCTTCTCGCTTGTGTACGTCATGAGCCGCGAATCCCAGGACATCGAACTGTTCAACGGCCGCCTGGATGGCGACAAAGTCGACCAGCTGATGTCGGCCTGGATGAGCCCTGAAGATATCGATTACGCTTTTGTCTGTGGCCCGCAGACCATGACGGAAAGCGTCGTCGAGCGCTTGCAGGCCCGTGGTATTCCGAAAGCGAACATCAAGTTTGAATTGTTCGGCGCACCCAAGGGGCCGCGCGCGTTGCGCACCGGTCACGATGCTCCGCAGGCGCCCGGCAAAGGGCAGTGCGAAGTCACCGTGGTGCAAGACGGGCACAGCCGTATGTTCGTCATTGAAAAGAATAAAGATAGCGTGCTGGACTCCGCGCTGGCGCAAGGGATCGAGCTGCCGTATTCGTGCAAGGGCGGGGTGTGTTCCACCTGCCGTTGCAAGGTGATCGAAGGCGAAGTGGATATGGATGCCAACTTTGCTCTTGAAGACTACGAAGTGGCGCGCGGTTTCGTCCTGAGCTGCCAGAGCTTCCCGGTCAGCGACCGCCTGGTCATCGACTTCGATCAGGAAACCTGACCCGGCCCGCGCCAGGCAGAAATTCATATCTATTTGGAGAGACACAGTGTCCCAGAAATTCTTTGAACGTCACCAGCCCTTGCTGGAACAAGCCATGGCTGCCGCTGCACTGCGCGGCTACTGGAGCCCGTTTGCAGAGTCGCCCAGCCCGCGCAACTATGGCGAAACCGCCAACGACGACGGCCGCGCCGCGTTCGAAGCCTTGCGTGGCAAGGCTTTTCCGCTGAATCTGCATGACGCCGACGGCACCGTGGGCGGTGAAAAGTCTCCCTTTGGTTTCGACCTGGGCATCACGTACCCGCACGTTCCCGTCGATAAGCTGATCGCGGCATCCAAGCGCGCCCTGGAAGATTGGCGCCGAGCCGGTCCGCAAGCCTGGGTGGGGGTGTCGTTGGAGATCCTGGCGCGTCTGAACAAGTTGAGCTTCGAGATCGCTTACGCGGTTCAACACACCACCGGTCAAGGCTTCATGATGGCCTTCCAGGCGGGCGGCCCGCACGCGCAGGATCGCGGCTTTGAAGCCGTGACCTATGCGTGGCAGGAAATGTCCCGCATTCCCGGCGTGTCCATCTGGGAAAAGCCGCAGGGCAAGAACGACCCGATCCGCATGGAAAAGCAATTCACCGTCGTGCCGCGTGGCGTCGCGCTCGTGATTGGCTGCTCGACATTCCCGACGTGGAATGGCTACCCCGGCCTGTTCGCCAGCCTGGCGACCGGCAACACCGTGATCGTCAAGCCGCACCCTGGCGCCATCTTGCCGTTGGCCATCACCGTGAAGGTCGCGCGCGAAGTGCTGCAAGAAGCAGGCTTTGACCCCGACGTTGTGTTGCTGGCCGCGCACGAAGCAGGCGACGATACGGCGCAGAAACTGGCCTTGGACCCGGCAGTCAAGATTGTCGACTTCACCGGCAGCACCGCCAACGGCGACTGGCTGGAAAATAATGCCCGCCAGGCGCTGGTCTACACCGAAAAGGCTGGCGTCAACCAGGTCATCATTGACTCGACGGCTGACTTGAAGGGCGTGGCCCGTAATCTGGCGTTCTCGCTGGCGCTGTACTCGGGCCAGATGTGCACGGCGCCGCAAAACATCTATGTGCCGCGCGATGGTATCAATACGCCAGAGGGCCGTGTCAGTTTTGATGACGTTGCCGCTGCTTTGGGAGTTGCGCTGGAAAAAGTCAGCGCCGATGCCGCGAAGGCTGTCGAACTGACCGGCGCCATTCAGAACGAAGGCATCGTCGAACGAATCGAAAAGGCCCGTGCATTGGGTCTGCCTGTGGTGGCCGATAGCAAGACGCTGACGCACCCGCAGTTTGAAAATGCCCGCGTCCGCACGCCGCTGCTGTTGCGCACGGAAGCCGGCAACGCGGCCATCAGCCAGGAATGGTTCGGCCCCATCGCATTTGTCGTAGCCACCGACTCCACCGCTCACAGCATCAAGCTGGCCCGCGACAGCGTCATCCAGCATGGCGCGTTGTCGCTGTCTGCCTACACGACCGACGCGCAAGTGGCCGAGCAGGTGCAGGATGCGGCTGAAGTGTCCGGCGTGTCGCTGTCGTTGAACCTGACGGGCGCGGTGTTCGTCAACCAGACGGCAGCCTTCAGCGATTTCCACGGCACCGGCGCCAACCCGGCCGCCAATGCGGCGCTGTCCGACGCGGCTTTCGTGTCGAACCGCTTCCGCGTGGTGCAAACCCGCCGTCACGTCTGATCGGGGCGATCGAATGAGCTATCAAGATATTCAATTCGATCTGTCCAACGGCATCGCGCGTCTGACGCTGAATCGCCCAGACAAGCTGAATAGCTTCACGGCCAACATGCACGGCGAAGTGGCTGATGCGCTGACGCGCGTGGAAACCGAAGGCGCGCGCGTGCTGGTCTTGACCGGCGCTGGCCGCGGCTTTTGCGCCGGCCAGGATCTCAGCGAACGCAAACCGGCTGCGGACGGCACGCCGCCCGACCTGGGCGAAACCGTCGACAAGTTCTACGCGCCGTTGGTGCGCCGCTTGAATGCCTTGGCTATGCCTGTTGTGGTGGGCGTGAACGGCGTGGCAGCAGGGGCAGGCGCCAATCTGGCATTTGCTGGCGACATCGTGATTGCCAAGGCTTCCGCAAACTTCATCCAGTCCTTCTGCCGTCTGGGTCTGATTCCCGACACCGGCGGCACGTTTGTGCTGCCGCGTTTGGTCGGCCGCGCCCGTGCGATGGGCCTGGCCCTGCTGGGCGACAAACTCAGCGCCAAGCAGGCGGAAGAGTGGGGCTTGATCTGGCAGTGTGTGGCGGATGAGGAGTTCGACGCCGCGTTGGAACGTCTGGCCCAGCATTTTTCGACGGCGCCGACCAAGGGCCTGGCATTTACCAAGCGTGCCTTGCAGGCCAGCCTGGGCAATGACCTGTCAACGCAGCTGGATCTGGAACGCGACATGATGCGCGAGCTGGGCCGCAGCGCCGACTACGCAGAAGGCGTTGCCGCCTTCCTGGGCAAGCGCGATCCACAATTCAAGGGGCAATGATGAACGCACACGTTCCCGCCGTTGAGGTGCCGACTGATCCCCAAGAGCTCGCGCAAGCCGTGGGCACCGTCATGTATGCAGGCGACGCCGCGTCGCAGGGCCTGGACATGAAGGTCGAGGAAATTGCACCGGGTTATGCGCGCCTGACGATGCGTGTGCGGGCCGACATGCTCAATGGGCACAAGACCTGCCACGGCGGCTTCATTTTTGCGCTGGCGGACAGCGCGTTTGCATTTTCCTGCAATTCGCGCAATGTGAGCACCGTGGCCTCTGGATGCACCATCGACTATCTGGCGCCGGGATTTGAAGGCGATCAGCTGACCGCAGTGGCGCAAGAGCGGTCGTTGGCGGGCCGCACCGGGGTTTACGACGTGACCGTCACGAATCAGGATGGCCGTAACGTGGCGCTGTTTCGCGGACGCTCGTATCGCATCAAAGGGCAGGTCGTAGGCGTGCCGGTGGAAGCCTGAAACGCGGGTTTGAATTTGTCACACAACCAAAGATAAGACCGCTGGCCGGGCGGCGCGAAACAGGGTTAGCCGCCTATTGCGTCCGTTGCGCCGACTGTGCCAGCAGAGAGAGATTTCAGGAGAGAGATAACCATGTCCAACACCATGAGCAAGCCGGGGCTGGACCCCATCGAGCATGCCAGTCAGGATGAACTGCGCGCGTTGCAGCTGGAGCGCCTGAAGTGGTCGCTCAAGCACGCGTACGAAAACGTCCCGCATTACAAGAAGGCCTTCGACGAGGCCGGCGTGCATCCGGATGATTTGAAACAGCTGTCGGATATCTCGAAGTTCCCCTTCACGACGAAGAAGGAACTGCGCGAAAACTATCCTTTCGGCATGTTCGCGGTGCCGCGCGAGCGGATCTCGCGCATTCACGCCTCCAGCGGCACGACGGGCAAACCGACGGTCGTGGGCTACACCAAGAACGACCTGGATAACTGGGCCAATCTGGTGGCGCGCTCGATTCGTGCAGCGGGCGGCAAGCCGGGCGATACGGTGCACATCGCCTACGGATATGGCCTGTTCACGGGCGGCCTGGGCGCCCACTACGGCGCGGAACGTCTGGGCTGCACGGTCATTCCGATGTCTGGCGGACAGACGGAAAAGCAAGTGCAGCTGATCAACGATTTCCGTCCGGACATCATCATGGTCACGCCCTCCTACTTCTGCAATATTCTGGAGGAACAGCGCCGCCAAGGGATTGATCCGCGTCAAAGTTCGTTGCGTATCGGTATCTTCGGCGCCGAGCCGTGGACGGGCCAGATGCGCGCCGACATCGAAACCGAAGCCGGTATCGATGCCGTGGATATCTATGGCCTGTCCGAAGTGATGGGGCCAGGTGTCGCCAGCGAATGTGTCGAGACCAAGGACGGTCCGGTGGTCTGGGAAGATCACTTCTACGCCGAGATCATCAACCCGGACACCGGTGAGCCCGTGGCCGACGGTGAAGCGGGTGAGCTGGTGTTTACGTCGCTGACCAAAGAAGCGATGCCGATCGTGCGCTATCGCACGCGCGACCTGACGCGCCTGTTGCCGCCCACCGCACGCAGCATGCGCCGCATAGGCAAGATTACTGGCCGCAGTGATGACATGCTGATTGTGCGGGGCGTGAACATGTTCCCGACGCAGGTCGAAGAACTGGTGCTGAAGATTGCCCAATTGGCGCCGCACTATCAACTGGTGCTGTCTCGTTCCGGCAATATGGACGAATTGGAAATTCTGACCGAAGTGCGGGCCGAGTTTTCCGGATTGTCCGATGCTGAACGCAACAACCTGGGCAAGCAGCTGCAACACGCAGTCAAGACGCATATCGGCGTCAGCGCGCGTATCCAGGTGTCTGATGCCGGCCATGTGGAGCGCACGTTGACGGGCAAGGCGCGCCGCGTGATCGATAAGCGGCCGAAGGTGGTGTAGGCCTCGCGTGAGCACAAAAAAAGCAGCCGAAAGGCTGCTTTTTTTGTGATCTGCGGCATTGTTAGCGGGACATCTGCTGCGCCATCGTCTTCACAATCCGCCGGTACCAGAAGTGCAGCAGGGCGGCGGACAACGCCAACCCGACCATGGCCATCAGCCACATGCTGCCTGCGCCTTCGGGTGATCCAGGCACCAGAACATTGCGTATGCCGTCCAATCCGCCGCGGCCAGGGCCGAAACCGAACCACCAGCCGCCAACCAGCCCAACGCCCGCCAGGGCAACCATTTGCAGCAGCAGCGGTACCACGGCCACCTTGTAGGCGCGCAACAGGTAAGAGTTGATGCACTGCATCGAATCGAACAAGTGGAATAGCGGCAGGACCGCAAGCAGGGTGGTCGCGACGGCGGCGACGCTGGCATCGTCGGTGTAGGCCGCCAGGATGAGCGGCCGTCCCGCCAGCAGCACGGCCGCCGTCAGCAAGGCGCCGATCAAGCCGAGCGCCAGGCCCGCCATACCAGTGCGGTGCGCGTGGGCAAAATTGCCTGCGCCGATGGCTTGCGCGGTCAGGGCGGCGGTAGCTACGCCCAGAGCCATGGGCATCATGTAGCACAGCGCCGCCAGGTTCGACATGATCTGATGGCCGCCCGTCACGAAGGTGCCTTCGCGTGCCACCAGCAATGCCATAAACGTAAAGGCCGAGACTTCAACCAGATACGAGCCGCCCATTGGAATACCCAGGCGCAGCAGTTCTTTCAGTTTGGCCCAGTCGGGCTTGCCCACGCGCAATTGGAAGCGCCGGTAAAAGCGGTCATGCGTGATCACCCAAAGGCCCAGTCCCAGGCTCATCCATGACACGATGGCGGTGGCAAGCCCGGCACCGGTCGCACCCATGGCGGGCAGGCCCAGATTGCCGTAGATCAGCAGCCAATTGAAGAACGCCTTGAAGCCGATGGCTGACAGATTGATCGCCATGACCAGCTTGGGGCGCGACACCGAGGTGCCCAACGCATAAATCGTGCGGAACACCAGCGCGGCGGGCAAGGCCAGCACCAGCGCTTGCAGGTACGACCCGATGCGCTCGCGCACGCCAGGCGCCACATTGCCGGACATGGATAGCCAGACGTCGGGGAACAGCATCAGAATGGCGCCGACCGCGGACAGGCCCAGCGCCAGCCAGACGCCCTGGCCCCAGCTGCGCCCGACTTCAAGATTCTGGCCTGCGCCGAACTGTTGGGCCAGGATGGGAATCAGCGCATGCACCACGCCCATCAGACCGACAAACACGGTGATGTAGATAGACGCCGACAAGGCCATGGCGGCCAAGTCGTCGGCGCTGGAGTGCCCCGTCATGGCGGTGTCCAGCACCCCAAACGAGATACCTGCCCACTGGCTGATCAGAACTGGCCAGGCTTGCTTGGCAATACCGCGCAGAGTGGCGCCGAACGATAGCGGCGCCGGAATCGCCGCAGTCATCGGTTGGAGCCGACCCGCAGCAACCGGAACACTTCCTGGCGGTCAGCGCGACGGCCGCCTTGCCAGAGCACCGTGGCGCCGTCGCTGTAAGCGGCGGTGCTATCTCGCAGACTTTGATTCGTCGTCTGTTGCAGAATCAGCGTGCATTTAGCGTCGAACGTGAAAGTCAGATTATTGAAAATCAGGAACGAAGCCCGCTGGCCGCTGCCCAGGCTCAGTCCGCGCACGCATTCTCCGGGCCGGCGGTTTTGTTCCAGCGCCTGGGCAAGTTGCCCCGATACCGTGCGATAGCTTCGGGCATAGTCAACCGGCGGCTGCCACAACAGCACCAGCAGAATCCACGTTACGGTCAATCCGCTTGCAGACAACACAGTGCCGCGCCAAAGCGCCTGCGGCCGGACGCGCAAGCGCCACACGACCAGCGCGATCCACGCCAGGGTGAACAGCAGCGCCAGGGCAAAGGCAAACCACGAAATGACGGGCTCGTACCCGGCAGTCTGGCGGGCGATATTGCGCGAAATCTGCGCCGGCCAATTGAAGTGCAGTGCTACCCAGCCCAGCCACGCTGTGGCGGCTGTCAGCGAAAAGCACATGACGGCAAACCAATCCAGCGTGTTGACCACGCCGCGGCGCAGGGTGGGCAGTGAGAATGCCGCTAGTACCGCGCAAGGCACGGCCAACAGCACGTATTCGGAATCCGAGGCTTCTTCCAGCCCGAACAGGGCCAGTGCCGAGCACGCGAGCATCGCCAGCGGCAGCCAAATATGGGGGGCGTAGAGCCAGGCGCGCCAGCGCCAGATCGCAAGCAGTGCCAGCGGCCACGTGGGCCACAGATACCAGGGCAGGTCTCGTAGCGTGCGGCCTATGTCATGCACGGTCGGCACGGCAAAGGACGACAGGTTCCAGGTCTTCCAGTTGCGTATCCAGTATTCGCTGCTTTGGCTGGCGGGAATCCACCAGGCAAGGATCAGCACTGCCGTCAGCACAATGGCCCACGTCAGCCAGCGCTTGCGTTTCCACAACTGACTACGGGGATAGAAGGCCAGCAATGCGCCGGCCATGATTGGCAATGCGCCTACCCAGCCCCGCGTCAGGAAACTGGCGGCCAGAGCGATGCCCAGGGTCGTGGTGCCCGTGGCGGGGCGGTCGACGCTGCGCGCCAGCGAATAGAAAGCCAATGCTTGCCACGCCATGATGGCGGGTACGACCGTGGTTTCGTGCGTGCGCTGCAAGATGCCCACGGTGGCCAGCAGCAACAGCAGCGCGGCATCCGCCAGCATGCGGCCGTAGTCGCGCGGTTCGGGTTCGCCGCCAAAAGGCAAGGCCAGTGGTTGTGCTTCGGCTCGCCGGCCGAGCAGGTATGTGCCATACCAGACGCTCATGGCGGTAATACCGAACCACAACAGGTTGGGCAGCCGTCCGGCAGTAATGTCGCCGATGAACGGGCCAAACAGCCAGATGCAGATCGCGCCCACCCAGGTGATCAGCGGGCCTTCCTCGGCGTGGGCCAAATGCCCAACCTGCGGCAGCAGCCAAGTGATTCCGCCCTCGCGAATCGCCGTGATCATGGTCGCCAATCCGACCGCATCGTCCGTCTTCCACGGGTCGCGCATGAACAGGCCAGCCACGATATAGGCCAGTGCCAGGCCTAAGAGAATCAGCCGGGGTAGTTTCGCGGTGGCAACCGACGTGAGCCGGGCCGGAGTGGAGAGAGAAAGTGGGGACACGGGCGTTAATGTAACCGAGTGGTCTGGATGCGCCAGCCCTAACGTGTAATAAGCCGGTTAGGGGGGAAAAAAAAGCAGCCCGAAGGCTGCCTTTTTGCTGTGACTCCCGTGGGAGCAACAGGATCAGGAAGCGGACTTGACCGTGCCGGCGGTACGGGCGAAACGGGCGCGGAACTTTTCCACACGGCCGGTTTCGACGATACGCGTTTGCGCGCCCGTGTAGAACGGGTGCGATTCGGAAGTCACGTCGCACTTGAAGAGCGGGTACGTCTTGCCGTCGATTTCGACGGTTTCGCGCGTGTGCAGGGTGGAACGAGTGATGAACTTGTTGCCCGTTTGCAGATCGGCGAAAACGACTTCGCGGTATTCGGGGTGAATGCCTTCTTTCATGGTGCTTTCCTAGGACTCGCGAGGAGTCTTTCTCAAGTTGTTAGGGTCGCCAGCCAGGACGCAAAAATAACGAACCTCTGGCCACGTATCCAAAAAGTAACCCCAGATTCTAGCATGGGGAATTGGCCCTAGGCTAGCGGCGCAAAGCCAGCCTGCGGCGGACCACCTTGCGCTGCAAAAGGGGACGGGCTTACAGCTCTGTGCGCAGTTTCCAGATCTCTGGAAATAGCACGACATCCAGCATGCGCCGCAGGTAATCCACGCCCGAAGTGCCCCCGGTGCCGCGTTTGAATCCGATCACGCGTTCGACGGTCGTGACGTGGCGGAATCGCCACAAGCGGAAGGCATCCTCAAGGTCGGTCAGCTTTTCGCCCAGCTGATACAGATCCCAGTACTGATCCGTATCGCGATAAACCGTGAGCCAGGCCGCCTGGACACCTTCGGAGGATTCGTACGGCTGCGTCCAGTCTCGCGACAGGCGATCTGCGGGGACGTCCACGCCGTGGCGGGCCAGAAGTTGAAGCGCTTCGTCATAAAGCGACGGCGCTTCATAGGCGCTGCGCACCTGGGCCAGCAGGTCTTCACGGTGCGCATGCGGCTTGAGCATGGCCGCATTCTTGTTGCCCAGCAGGAATTCCACCTGGCGGTACTGATAGCTCTGGAAACCGCTGGACCGGGCCAGATACGGGCGCAGCGCTGAATACTCGGGCGGCGTCATCGTGGCCAGCACGTCCCAGGCATGAACCAGCTGTTCCATGATCTTGCTGACGCGCGCCAGCATCTTGAAGGCGGGTTGCAGGCGGTCGGCGGCCACATTGGCGATCGCGGCGCGCAGTTCGTGCAGCATCAGCTTCATCCAGAGTTCACTGGTCTGGTGCTGGATGATGAACAGCATTTCGTTGTGCTCGGGCGACAGCGGATGCTGGGCGCCCAGCAGTTCGTCCAGATGCAGGTAATCGCCATAGGTCATGTCGCGCGTGAAATCCAGCTGCGCTTTTTCCTCGTGGACGATGTCTTCAGGGCGGTGCGGGCAGCTCATGCTTGGCCTCCCTGGCAAGGGGGCGCGGCGCGCCGGGCGGATGCGGGCAGTGCGCGCCAGTCAGGCGCGTTGCGGCGGGCGCGGGCGAGCGCCGCACAAGGGTCGAGAAGAGTTCTCATGGTCGTGCTTCATCGAAAGCGAGCGGCCGGGGAAGTCGGCCGCTCAAGGCCAGCGGACCAGCCTACAGTTCGCGCAAGATGGCGCGAACCGGGCTGGCATCTGCCTGGACCAAAGCCAACGGCAGGGCGATCAACTCGTAATCGCCTTCCGGCACATCATCAAGCACCAGATTTTCCAGTACCCGCATGTCGTGCCGCAAGATCGTGTGGTGGCTGTCCAGGGTCTTGCTGGACGCGGGGTCGATGCTGGCGGTATCCAACCCGATCAGCATAACGCCGCGCTCAGCCAGCCACTCGATGGTTTGGGGCGCGTATGCAGAGAAATCGTCAGTCCACCACTCTTGCGCCGCATGCTTGGCGGTACGCACGAGCACGCGGGGCGGAAGATTCAGGGCGGCATGGGCCAGATGATCGGTGGTGATCAACGGGCCGCAATCAATGGCGTGAATGACGCGGCAGGGGCCCAAAAACGGTTCAAGCGAGACCGCCCCGATGGCGGCAGCGCCATTTTGGTAGTGCAGGGGCGCATCTGCATGGGCGCCGATGTGCGGCGACAGCGTGATTTCGCTGACATTGACCGGACAGCCGGGCGTGAGCGACCACTTCCATTGCTGGCGGTACGGCGTATCGCCGGGAAAAACTGGCGAAGCCGTGGAGACGGGCGGGGAAATATCCCACAAGCGTTTCATGTCGGGCGGATTGGGTCGCGTGATGCCGGAATAGGTTAAAGCCTAAAGCAATAGGCGCTGGTAGTCTAACGAATTCCGGAGCGGGGCGCACCCGCTACATGCTGCCCATTTCGGCCATGGAGATCACGGCTGCGCCCGCCACGATCACATGGTCCACCAGCTTGATGTCGACCAGCGCCAGCGCTTGCTTCAGTTGCCGTGTAAAGCCGCGGTCGGCGGCACTGGGTTCCGCCAGCCCCGACGGGTGGTTGTGCGCGACGATCAGGGCGGCCGCATGGTGGCGCAGCGCCTCGCGGACGACTTCCCGGGGGTAGACGGAAGCCTGCGCGAGCGTTCCGCGGGCCAATTCACCGGTGGCGATCAGGCGCAACTGGTTGTCCAGGTAAAGCGCAATGCAGTGCTCAATCTTGCGATGCCCCAGCGCGGTCATGCAATATTGTTTAACCAGGGACGGATGCTGTAGCGTTTCGGTGCGCGTCAGGTCTTCCTCGACTGCCCGGCGTGCCAGTTCCAGTAGCGCCGCCAGCGTGCAGGCTTTGGCCGCGCCCAGGCCGGACACGGTCATCAGTTCTTCGGGTGTGGCGCCCAGCAGGCCCCGTAAACCCGAAAACCGATCCAGCAAACCGTTGCAAAGATCCACCACATTCAGCCCGGGAATACCGGTGCGCAGGGCGATGGCAAGCAGCTCTGCATCCTGGAGCGCGCCCGCCCCATGCCGCAGTAGCCGCTCTCGGGGACGCTCATGTTTTGCCAGCCGGACAGACAATTTCATAAGAAGCTCTAAAATCAAGGTTTACACAATATCTATACGGTGGCAGATCTTGAGCATCGCCTCTAACGAAGTGAACGTTTTTGTCCGTCAGGATTCCTACCTAACGCTGCATTACCGGATCACCCTGGCTTCGGGCCCTGGCAAGGATTCCATCTTCGCCGACACCTTCGACGGCCGTCCCGGCACGCTGCAAATGGGCAGTGGCCAGTGGGCGCCCGGCATGGAGGCAGCGCTGGTGGGCCACGCCGAAGGCGAGAAGTTCAGCGTCACGCTGGAACCGGCCGACGCCTATGGCGACCGCAACCCCGAACTCATCCAGCGCGTGACGCGCGCGATGCTCTCTGAGCACGCGGGCGCCGATGCCACGTTTGAGCCGGGCGATATGGTCGAATTTGCTGCGCCCAATGGCGGCCGCTATTCGGGCGTCCTGAAAGAAATCAATGATCAGTCGGCGCTGTTCGACTTTAACCACCCGCTTGCGGGCATCAGCTTGCGCGTGGATGTGGCGCTGCTGGGAGTTCTCTGATGAGCCAGGCCGTGACCGCCTCCGACGCCGAAGTCCTGCTCGCGCAACCGCGCGGCTTCTGTGCCGGTGTGGACCGCGCCATCGACATCGTCGAACGGGCGCTTGAACTTCATGGCGCGCCGATCTACGTGCGTCATGAGATCGTCCACAACCGTTATGTGGTGGAGGATTTGCGCGCAAAGGGCGCGATCTTCATCGACGAACTGGATGATGCGCCCACGGGTTCCATCGTCGTGTTCTCGGCCCATGGCGTGTCCAAGGCGGTGCGTGCCGAAGCGGAATCGCGCGGCCTGCAAGTTTTCGACGCCACCTGCCCGCTGGTCACGAAAGTGCACATCGAAGTGGCCCGGATGCGTGCGGCTGGCCGCGAGATCATCATGATCGGCCACAAGGGGCATCCCGAAGTCGAAGGCACCCTGGGTCAGGCCCAGGGCGGCATGTATTTGGTGGAAACGGTGGAAGACGTGGCGGGTCTGCAGGTGACCAACCCGGACAACCTGGCCTACGTGACGCAGACGACCTTGTCCGTGGATGACGCAGCGGCGGTGTCGCAGGCGTTGAAGGCCCGCTTTCCCAGCATTGCCGAACCCAAGAAAAGTGATATCTGCTACGCCACGCAGAACCGTCAGGACGCGGTCAAGGTGCTGGCGCCGGATTGCGATCTGGTGCTGGTCGTCGGCAGCCCGAACAGTTCCAATTCGAACCGGCTGCGCGAAGTGGCCGAACGCAAAGGGGTTGCGTCCTACCTGATTGATGGCGCGCATTCCATTGATCCCGCCTGGCTGGTGGATCGCAAGCGCATCGGCGTCACTGCCGGCGCTTCGGCCCCAGAGATCCTCGTGCAACAAGTGATTGCGCGCGTCAAGGAATTGGGCGCGGTGTCGGTGCGCACCATGCCGGGCCTGGAAGAAAACGTGGCATTCCCGTTGCCCAAGGGCCTGTCCCGCAAGGCAGCCCAGACGGAATCGCTGGAATAAGCAGGCGCCAAGGCGCCGCGTAGAACAATATCAAGGAGACTTCATGCAGTTGTACAGCTACTTCCGCAGTTCGGCCGCGTACCGGGTGCGCATTGCCCTGAATCTGAAGGGCCTGCCGTATGAATATCTGCCTGTGCATCTGGTGAAGGATGGCGGCCAACAGCTGTCGGATGCCTATCGCAAGGTGAATCCGACGGCGCTGGTGCCCACGCTGATCGATGGCGATGCGGTCATTGGCCAGTCATTGGCAATCATCGAATACCTGGAAGAAACGCATCCCGAGACGCCGCTGCTGCCGGCGGATGCGATCGGCCGCGCCCGCGTGCGTGATCTGGCGTTGGGTATTGCTTGCGATACTCATCCGCTGAACAATCTGCGCGTGCTGAAGTATCTGAAGCATCAGTTGGGGGTGGACGAGGCTGCGAAAAACGCCTGGTACCAACATTGGGTGCATCAGGGGCTGGAAGCGCTGGAAGCCCAACTGGCGCGGTCCAGCGCTACCGGGCAATTCTGCCACGGAGATACGCCCACCATGGCTGATCTGTGCCTGGTGCCGCAAGTGGCCAATGCGCAGCGATTTGAGTGCGATCTGTCGGCCATGCCCAATGTGGTGCGCATTGATGCCGCTTGCCGGGCGTTGCCGGCGTTTGCGGACGCCGCGCCGGGCAAGCAGCCCGACGCGGAGTAAAGCAGCGCGGATCGGTTTAGCCGATCTGCACCGGCACGAAGATCTTGTCTTCGCCCCGTTGCACCAGCAGGGCAACGGTCTTGCCCGCTTTCGACAGTGCTTCCTTGACCTGCCCGACGTTATGCACGGGCACGCCATTCAAGGACAGCAGTACGTCGCCCGGCTCAATGCCTGCCTTGGCGGCCGGACCCGCGGAGCGTTCGATCAGCAGGCCTTCAGTGCCCGATGCCTGTTGCTCTTGCGGACTCAGCGGACGCAGCGCCAGACCCAACTGACCGCGTTGCACGTCCTGGTCGTCCGCCGACGCTTGCGACTTGTCCTTGGGAACGCCGCCTAATGTGGCAACCAGTTCCTTGGGGGCGCCAGCACGCCAGACATCCAGCTTGATCTTCTCGCCGGGCGAGGCCAGCGTGATCATCGATGCCAGGTCGCCGGAAGACACAATCGTCTTGCCGTTGATCTGACGGACCACGTCGCCGGGTTGCAAACCGGCCTTCTCGGCGGCGCTGCCTTTCTCAATACTCGACACCAGGGCGCCCGACGGCGAATCCAGCTTGAACGAGTTGGCCAGATCCTGATTCACTTCTTGAACCGTTACGCCCAGGCGCGCATGCTGCACCTTGCCGTGTTCCAGAATCTGGTCCTTGATCTTGTAGGCCACGTCGATGGGAATCGAGAACGACAGGCCCTGGAATCCGCCGGTGCGGCTGTAGATCTGGGAGTTGATGCCCACGACTTCACCGCGATCGTTAAACAGCGGGCCGCCCGAGTTACCAGGGTTGACGGCAACGTCGGTCTGGATAAAGGGCACCGAGGTGTCGTCGGGCAGCGAGCGGCCCTTCGCGCTGACGATGCCAGCGGTCGCCGTGTTCTCCAGGCCGTAGGGCGAGCCAATGGCCAGTACCCATTCACCCACTTGCAGCTGGTTGACGTCCCCTACCTTCACCACCGGCAGGTTCTTGGCGTCAATCTTGAGCACAGCCACGTCAGTCTGCGGGTCAGCGCCCAGCACCTTGGCTTTGTATTCGCGGCGGTCAGTCATCTTGACGGTGACTTCCTTGGCGTCTTGCACAACGTGGGCATTGGTCAGGATGATGCCGTCATTGCTGACGATAAAGCCAGAGCCTTCGCCGCGCATTGGAACTTCTCGCGCAGGCGCACGGCCACGGGAGCCCGGGATCTGCCCGAAGAATTGGGCGAAAGGATCGCCGTCATCGGCCGACACCTTGCGGGTGCCGCTGACGCTGATGTTGACGACAGCCGGTCCGAAGTCGCGCGTGATCTGCACAAAATTCGGGGGGCTTGCCGTGCTGATCGCCTGGGGGGCGGTGGCAGCGGTCGGGGCGTTGGCCGCCACCGACACGCCGCCCATCATGGCGGAGGCGCCAGCGCCGCCAATGGCGCCAGCGGCCAGCAGCGCCAGCATCAGGCGCGAGGGTTTGAGTTGCGAGGTCTTCATGTCGGCTCCTGCGTTCATGTTTAAGGACATGGCGCTATCTTCGGGCCTGACACTTAGGTGAAACTTAAGCGCTCAGATTGAATGCCTGGAACTTGCTTTAAGCGGATGGTGCCAAGGTGAAGTCCACCCGGGCGCGCAGTCCTGGGTGGCTGGGCGGCTCTTCCAGCGTGATCGTCGCGCCATGCCGGTCCGCGATGGCTCGGGCAATCGCCAGCCCCAGTCCGCTGCCGTGCTGGGTGTTGCCTTCGGCGCGGTAAAAGCGGTCGAACACGCGCTCGCGTTCAGCGATCGGGATACCTGGCCCCTCGTCGTCGATCATGAACACCGCCTTGCCTGGTCCCCGCTCCAGACGCAGACGAATCTGTTTGCCTTCTGGCGTGTGCTTGATGGCGTTATCCAGCAGATTGCGGGCCAGCAGCACGAGCGCGTCGCGGTTTCCCTGCACCCAGGCTTCGTGCGCGCCGTCCATGTCAATCGTGATCGACTTGGCATTGGCTTGCGGCAACGTCTCGGAAAGTGCCTGCCTCAAGACGTCGGCCAGGTCCACGGGCTGCGACGAGGTTTGCTCTGTCGTGCCCTCGTAGCGGGCCATGGACAAGAGTTGCTCAACCAGGCGCGTGGCGCGATCAATGCCGGCGGCGAGGCGCTGCTCGGCCACCAGGCGGGTATCAGCGTCGCCTGCACGTTGCAAAGCCTGCAATTGCAGCCTCAGCGCGGCTAGCGGCGACCGCAATTCATGCGCCGCATCGCCTACGAATTGCTTTTGTTGGGCAAATGCGCCGCGCATGCGTTCCAGCAGCAGGTTCAGCTCCTGGATCAGCGGGCGGATCTCGTCGGGCAGGCCTTGCACATTGACGGGGGAAAGATCTTCGGGTTGGCGCGCAGCCACCTGGGCGCGCGCGCGTTTGACGGGCCGCAATGACCAGCTGACCACGCACCAGATGATCAGCATGAGCAGCGGCGCCGCCGCGGCAATGGGGGCGATGGTGCGCAGGGCGAGGGCGCGGGCCATGTTCTTACGCACGTCCATGTCTTGCGCGACCTGGATGACCTGAAAGGGCGTCGCCAGCGAATAGACGCGATAGGTGATGCCTTCCATTTTCACGTCGGAAAACCCAAGCACGATCTGATCGGGCAGCGGCCGTCGCGAACGCGAATTGAAAACGCGTACGCCGTCGGGCGTCCATATCTGGATGATCAGGTCGTCTGCGACCGGCGAACCTGCCCCCAGGGCATGGCGCGGGCCGGTGCTGAGCAGCCCGTCGCCCGTACCGAGCGATAGGGCAGTGCGTTGCAACAGCGAATCAAAAATATCGTCGGCTTGCGCGAGTGTGCTGCGGTAGGCAATTGCGCCTTGCACCAGCGCGCCGACCGCGATGGCGGCCAACAGAAAGAAAAGCAGCCGGGCTCTCAGTGAATAACTAAGCCGGATGCTCATGTTTTGGGAATGACATAGCCGACGCCTCTGACGTTCTGAATCAGGTCCTGACCCAGTTTCTTGCGCAGGCCATGAATATAAACCTCAACCGCGTTACTGCTGACGCTGTCTTTCCAGCTATAGAGTTTTTCTTCCAGCTGGGCGCGAGAAAAGATCATGCCCGGGCGGGCGATCAAAGGTTCCAGCACGGCCCATTCACGCGCCGTCAGCGCAACCGGCGTGCCGTCGACCATTGCAGCATGCGATTGCGGGTCTATGGTGATGCCGTCATGTTCAAACACCGGTTCGGCACGGCCCGCGCTACGGCGAATCAGCGCCCGCATGCGCGCCAGTAATTCGTCTACGTCGTAAGGTTTGACAATGTAATCATCGGCGCCCGCGTCCAGCCCGGCGATGCGGTCGCTGACGGCGTCGCGCGCGGTTGCAATCAGAACCGGGGTCCGGTCTTTGCGTGTGCGTAAATCGCGCAACAAAGCCAGGCCGTCGCGTTTGGGCAGGCCCAGATCCAGCAAGATCAGGTCATACGTGTCGGTGCGCAGCGCAAGTTCCGCCGCGTTGCCGTCCTTCACCCAATCGACGGCATAGTGCTCCGCGCGCAGGCAGTCCAATACGCTTTCACCGATCATGACGTCGTCTTCGACGAGTAGGATGCGCATGGCGATCTTCCCTTGGGGTGGTCCAGGGTGTTGGACGCATGCTGAGCGGCCGGAGTTCCCTGTATAGGGCCGGCGGAGCCAAGCTGAAGAGGGGGCGAGGGGAAAAATGCGCGGAAATGAAAAAAGCAGCCCGAAAGGGCTGCTTTTTGGAATTTGGTGCCGGCAATAGGAGTCGAACCTACGACCTTCGCATTACGAATGCGCTGCTCTACCAACTGAGCTATGCCGGCAAGACCATTTGCTTTCGTCCTGGGGGTTTTACTCCGCCGTTCTGTACGCAAAACATCTTTGATTTCTTCCAGTTCGCTGCCCTGTTTATGGGGCCTGATCTGGAAAGACCGAAATCATATCAGAGTTTTTTCCTGATGGGAAACAAGAGGTGCAAAACATTCAAAAAAAAGCGTGATTTGCATCCCAGAAAATTTTCGTTCATAATTACGTTCTTGGCAGTTCCCCGATAGCTCAGCCGGTAGAGCGACGGACTGTTAATCCGCAGGTCGCTGGTTCGAGCCCAGCTCGGGGAGCCAAAAAAGTTTTCAGGGCCATTCACGCAAGTGAATGGCCCTTTTGGCTTTTGCGGTTCTTTTTCTGCTTCATCCGCCCTGGCATTCCCTATTTGCAGAAATCTTTTGCCTTGCGGCTTGTGCTGATATTGTTATGTAATAACATTTCAATTTCGGAGCGAGCCATGATTCAGCTGGAAGGCGCGGCGCAGCCGTGCGATGGGCGTTTGCCTGTCACGGTATTGTCGGGATTTTTGGGGGCGGGCAAGACCACCCTGCTCAACCACGTGCTGAACAACCGGGAGGGCAGGCGGGTGGCGGTCATCGTCAACGATATGTCTGAGGTGAATATCGATGCGCGGCTGGTGCGCGAGGGCGGCGCAGCGCTGTCCCGCGCCGACGAGAAGCTGGTCGAGATGAGTAATGGATGCATCTGTTGTACGCTGCGCGAGGATTTGCTTGTCGAGATTCGACGGCTTGCTGGCGAGGGCCGCTTTGACTATCTGCTGATTGAGTCAACCGGCATTTCCGAGCCCCTGCCCGTGGCGGAGACGTTCACCTTTCGCGATGAGGATGGTGTCAGCCTGGCTGACGTCGCCCGCCTGGACACGATGGTCACGGTGGTGGATGCTTTTAACTTCTTGCGGGACTATTCCAGCGAAGACAGCTTGTCTGAGCGGGGCGAGGTCTTGGGGGATGACGACACGCGCACAGTGGTGGACCTGCTGGTTGAACAGGTGGAATTCTGTGATGTCATGGTGTTGAACAAGACGGATCTGATCTCCCCTGAGGACTTGGCCCGATTAGAGGCAATCTTGCATCGGCTAAATCCGCGTGCTGATATCGTGCGCAGCGAGTTTGGGCGAGTGCCGATGGGACGGGTGTTGGACACGGGGCGGTTTGATTTCGAGGCGGCTGCGCAAGCGCCGGGCTGGCTCAAAGAGCTGCGTGGCGAGCACGTGCCTGAAAGCCAGGAATACGGAATCGGCAGTTTTGTGTTTCGGGCCAAGCGGCCATTCCATCCTCAGCGTTTCTGGGAATGCCTGCATCAGGAGTGGCCTGGCGTGGTGCGGTCCAAAGGATTTTTCTGGCTGGTGACTCGGCCCGCGTTCGCGGCATCCTGGTCGCAGGCGGGTCCGGTCACGCGGTATGGCGCTGCGGGATATTGGTGGGCGGCGTTGCCTCGTGAGCAGTGGCCGGCAGATGCGCAATCCCGAGCCGAGGTCGTAGCAGATTGGGACCCGGTCTACGGCGACCGGTGTCAGGAGCTGGTGCTGATTGGTATGGGTATGGATGAGCCGGCGCTGCGCGCACGCTTGCAAGCATGTCTGATGACGCAGGAAGAAATGACGCGGCCTGCTGCCGAACTGGCAAATATCAGCGACCCGTTCCCGGTTTGGGGGCCGCAGCAAGATTAAAACCGGTCGGGTGCAAAGGGTAGGTATGGAAGACGACAAGCGGATTGGCGTAACGGTGATTTCCGGGTTTCTGGGCAGTGGCAAGACCACCTTGCTCAATCGTTTGCTGCACGAGCCTGCTTACTCCGACGCCCTCGTCATCGTCAATGAATATGGCGATATTGGTGTTGACCATCACCTGGTCCGTTTGGCGCCTGACAATGTGGTGCTGGTCGAAGGCGGTTGCCTTTGTTGTGTGGTTAGCGGGGCGGTCGTGGATACCTTGCGCGATCTCTTCATGCTGGCTGTCAGCCGCCGGATCAAGCCGTTTCGCCGTGTGCTGATCGAGACGAGCGGGTTGGCGGACCCCGCCCCGATTCTATTTACGCTTAAGCACGATCGATTCTTGGCCGAGCGTTATGCCTATCGCGGCGCGATTGTCGTGGTGGATGCGCGCAACGGCGAGGCTGACCTGGTGGCGCAGCCCGAGGCGTCGCGGCAGCTTGCCTTGGCTGATGCCGTGGTAATGAGCAAGTCTGACCTGGTGGACGCAGCGCAGCTGCGTTGCGTGGAGCGTGCGGTGATTGCCGTGAATCCAGGGGCCCAGCGCTGTGTGCAGCGGCAGGATGCGCCGCTGGCGGGTGTGCTGCGCGATGGGCTGGACGGGCAAATCCGGCGCGACGGTGTCGCCATGTCGAATTGGTTGCAAGCGTTTGCTCAACCCGCTGCCGCCAGGCATGCAGCGGTTGCCAGTTTCTCGCTGGTCCTGTCGTCGCCTTTGAGCCGCGCCGCATTTCTCGCGGGGGTCTCGCGCATCCAGGAGCGCTTTGGGCAGAGCCTGTTGCGTATGAAGGGTTTGGTCTGTTTCGAGGGTGAAGCTCTGCCTTGCGAGGTGCATGGGGTGCACGGCGAGCTCTATCCCATCCGGCCGCTCACGCAATGGCCGGGCGACGACCGTGCATCGCGGCTTGTATATATCGTGCGGGGCGAAGACGTGGCCGTGGTGCGTGCAGCAGTGTGCGAGGCGCTGGGCCAACTTCCCGCCTGATGCTGGCGGATGGGCGGCGGTCTGCTTGCCCGGTTCGATAGGCAAAAAGTCGCGATTTAGGTGCGGATGTTGCACAGAAATACGGTATAACCGGTACGGTCTGGTGCAAAAATCGAGACAATCATGGATCGTCTGAAAGCCATGCAGGTGTTCGTAGAGGTCGCTGACAGGGGGAGTTTGTCGGCGGCGGCGATTCATCTGGACATGTCGCGCGCCATGGTGTCGCGCTATCTGGCCGAAATGGAGCAGTGGGTGGGAGTGCGATTGCTGCACCGCACGACCCGTCGCTTGAGTTTGACGCCCGCTGGGGCGGAAACCCTGCCTCGCTGCCGGCAAATGCTGGATATGGTTGGAGACCTGCGCAACGCGGTTTCAACGCCTGAAGATACGCCGCGTGGCCTGCTGCGCATCACGACATCAATGTCGTTCGGATCGCGCCATCTGGCCAGCGCCGTCACTGACTACGTCAAACAGCATCCAGGCACATCGGTGGATCTGATGCTGGTCGAGCGGGCGGTCAATCTGGTTGAAGAGCGGGTCGATCTGGCTGTGCGCATCACCAACGACCTGGACCCTAATCTGATAGCCCGTAAGCTGGCTGTCTGCCGTTCTGTCGTTTGCGCGTCGCCGGATTACCTGGCGCGTGAAGGCGCGCCGGCCAGGATTGAAGACCTGTCCTTACGCAACTGCCTGACGCATTCTTATTTTGGTAAAAGCTTGTGGCGTTTTGAGCGGGAGGGCGAACCCGTGGATGTGCCTGTCAGCGGCAATATCTCCGCTAATGAAGTGTCTGTCCTGCTGAGTGCGGCGCTGGAAGGGGCGGGGATTGCCATGTTGCCTACGTACTACGCTGCTGAGTATGTCGCCGCAGGCCGGCTGAAGGCCATTTTGCCGCAATACAAACCGCAAGAATTGGGTATTTATGGCGTGTATGTCTCGCGCCGTCAGATGCCATTGATATTGCGCTCGATGCTGGATTTTCTTGTGGACAGGCTGGGTTCCACGCCCTGGGATAAGGCCGGAACGTAGTTTTCGCGCACGGCTTGCGGTCTCCCGCGCTTGAGGGTGGGGTATATAACGGTATAATTTCGACGTTGCTCCGACAGGCTTGGCGCGAGTGGCCCGGTGTTGTTTCCGGTAAGCCGTTTTGCGTAAAGCCAATGTTCGCTAGCTCTCTAAGAATCGCAAGTCCGGCCAGTGGTGGCTGCTAGCCACGCCGCTTCGTCCGATGCCTGGTGTTCCAGGTTCTTGATATCGATTGCCGCAGGAAGATGGCGCCGGGTTGCCGGCGTGTTCCATAGGCCCGTTGGCGGGTAATGCCAGCTTTTCCAGAATTTATTCAAGGCGTCTGCCGCGATAGACATTGCGGCACGCATTCCGCCCTTTCATGATCGGCGCGGCCGCTTCGCCGCAAGTCCGTCATTGATGGCAGTAAACACAAGGATTTCGTGAACACTTCGCAAACCAACGCCGTCAGCTCTTGGCCCGCACGTTTGGGTGGGGCTGTTCTTGTGCGTGGATTGGGTGTTGGGTCGGTAGTTGGGTCGGCAGTTGGCGCCACGTCTGCCGCCGTTGCTGCCCGCTCGGCCCTGGGGAATGCGGCTGCTTCGAAATCTTCCGAATTGCAGGCACAAATGAAAAAGGCCTGGCGAATTCGCCAGGCCTTCATCAATTTGGTTGCGGGGACAGGATTTGAACCTGTGACCTTCGGGTTATGAGCCCGACGAGCTGCCAGACTGCTCCACCCCGCGTCTGAGAAAAGAATATTAACCCTATTTTCAACCTAGCGCAAGTTAGCCCTTTTTGAATTTGAATGTCGATGAACGATAGCGAGGCAATACTCGTGCTGGAAACCGCGTTGTTATGCGCGGTGCAGCCGATGCAACTGTCCGATATGCGCAAGCTATTCGGTGACGATGAACAATTCGACAACAGCAAGCTTCGCGGGCTGTTGGAGACGCTGCAAAGTAATTGGGCCGATGGCGGTCTGGAGCTTGTGCAGCTTGCAAGCGGGTGGCGTTTTCAGAGCCGCCCGCACATGCAGCGCTACCTGGAAAGACTGAGCCCGGAAAAACCGCCCAAGTATTCCCGTGCGGTAATGGAAACGCTGGCGATCGTGGCCTGGCGCCAGCCGGTGACGCGTGGCGATATTGAAGATATTCGCGGCGTCACGGTGTCTTCCCAGATCGTGAAGGCGTTAGAGGATCGGGGCTGGATCGAGGTCATTGGGCATCGCGACGCCCCTGGCCGTCCGGCGTTGTTCGGCACGACGCGCCAATTCCTGGATGATTTGGGCCTGCGTGCGCTGGACGAACTGCCCCCGTTGGAATCCACTCATGCCGCCGCCGCGCTGGCGGGCCTGGATCTGGGTGAAGTGCAGCAATTGACAGGCGAGGGCGTTGATCCGGCAACTGCGGGCAACGAAGAAGAGGCCTCCGAGACGGATATTGCTTCCGATGAGCAGGCTCCCGCAGGTGAAGAGGCCGGAATTCAGCACGAAATGGCTATCGGGGCCGAGTCGGATAACGTTGAAAATGGCGATATCCCAGTTGCGGAATTGTCTGTTTCGGCACACGATGCAACCATAGACCCGATCGATAGCGTAGAATCCGACGTTTCGCGCACAGAAGAAGGCGCGGATCCCGCCGACGAACCTACCGTCCGGGAGCAAGCCGAAGGCTTGTCCAATTTGCCGACCATGTCCGGTTTACCCGGCGACATGGACGGTAGCGATACTTCCGATATAGCCGCCGACGTCACAGAGGCCGGTGCTGCAAAGGAAAGTGTCGAGAACGCAAAACACGCGGAACAGACCGACCCGATTGACGAGACCGATAGTGCAGCGCCTGGCGCCGCTGGGCATGAGCCCGTCTTTGGTCTTGACGAACGGATTCGGCCCGATCCTGGCGCCGCTTCCGTGGCGCTGGATGAAGCGGACCCGGAACGGCCTGTCGCCGACCGAGAGTCGGCGTCCCCTGATGATGACGAGCCTGCCCCCGGCAGGCCTACCCAAGTTTGAAATTCGGAGCTGTCCCAGTGACAACGAATACAGCAATGCAGGACGATAATCCCCGTTCGGATGACACCGTTTCCAACGGTCAGCCGGAATCCTCCGCCGCTCGCGAGCCGGCAGCCGAAGGTGAGGCTGGTGCGCGTGGGCGTGGCCGCAAGCTAAGGACGCCGTTTCGCCGCCGTCGTGGCGATGCCGCTGCCGAGCAGGCGCCTGCGGCTGAAGCGCAGCCCGTTGCCGCTGCTCCGGTCGAGTCCGATGACTCCCGTGGCGGAGAGCAAGAGGCCGAACAGGCTTTGTCCTATCTGGATACGGCAGACCGCATGGAACAGCGTCTGGGCAAGTACCTGAACAGCGAGGCAGTCATGCCCAAGCTGCACAAGGTGCTGGCCGATGCTGGTATCGGTTCCCGCCGCGAAATGGAAGAGCTGATTGTTGCGGGCCGCGTGTCGGTCAACGGCGAACCGGCTCATATCGGTCAGCGTGTGGGGCCCAATGATCAAGTGCGCGTGAACGGCAAGCCGATCATGCGCCTGAACACCAAGAAGCCGCCGCGCGTGATTCTTTATCACAAGCCTGCTGGCGAAATCGTCAGTCATGATGATCCGGGTGGCCGCGCCAGCGTGTTCGCGCGCCTGCCCAAGCTGCGTACCGGCAAGTGGTTGTCGGTCGGCCGTCTGGATCTGAACACCGAAGGTCTGCTGATTTTCACGACCTCGGGCGATATGGCCAACCGGATCATGCATCCCCGCTACGGCACCGAGCGCGAATACGCGGTGCGCGTGCTGGGCGAGATGGATGAGGCGCAACGCCAGTCGCTGGTCGACGGCATTGAGCTGGAAGATGGTCTGGCCGCTTTTGGCGCGTTGGACTACCTGGGCGGCGACGGCAGCAACCGCTGGTATCGCGTGACCTTGCAAGAAGGCCGTAACCGCGAAGTTCGCCGCATGTTCGAAGCGGTTGGCGTAACGGTAAGCCGGCTGATCCGCACCCGCTTTGGCGACGTGGTTTTGCCGCGCACGCTGCGCCGCGGCCGTTGGGAAGAATTGGATGGCTCGCTGGTCACTGCATTGATGGTCCAGCTGGGACTGTTGCGCGAAGACGACGAATCGGGTGGCAATCGCCGCCGCTCCAAGCAGCCGGCATCCCATGACAGCGCCTTGCCCCCGGGCTTTGGCACCATGGATCGCAACGGCATGAATGGCGCTCGCATCGGGCGCCGCGGCAAGCTGCAAGGCGGCCGTCAAGGTAGCGCGGGTCAAGCTGCGGCATGCCCGTCCGATCCGTTTGGCACCGGTTTGATGATCGCTGGCGGTTATGCCAATGGCCATCCGCTGGCTGCGGAAAGCGCAGGCGGCAATCGTAAGGGCGGCAAGCCGGCGGGCGGCCGTTCTGCGACGGGTGGCGGTGGCAGGCCAAATGGCAAGCCGGGCGGCAAACCGGGTGGCAAGCCCGGCGGCAAGCCGCGCGGCCCTCGTGCAGCTGCGGTCAATGGTCCGTCGGGTAATGCGGTATCGAGCGACGTGCCGATGGGTAATGCAGCCGACGCGCCTGTGGGCGGCGGCGGTCGCAAGCCTTCTGGCGGCAAACCCTCTGGCGGCAAGCCGGCAGGTGCGCGCGGCGGCAATGCCAGCCGCGGCGGCAAGCCGGCGGCTGGTGGCGGTCGTGGTGGTAATAAAGCTGATGGTCCGCGTAATGGCGGTGGCGGCACCGCTGGTGGTAAGGGGCCGGGCGCAGGCGGTAAGCCCCGTGCTCCGCGTAGCGCGTCGGCCTCGTCCTCGCCCCGTGGCGATGATTGGCAGCCGCGAGGCGCGTCGGCGCACGAGTCTCGCCTGGGTGTGATGGGCGGGCGCGGCCGTCAGGGCCGTTGATCGTTGCTGGGCGGCGCGTAGTGCGCCGCCAGCTCTGATGTGTCCCATATATCTGTAAGCCCGTGACGAATCAGGCGTTTTTCCAGTTTATCTGGTAAAATCAGTGGCTTTCATGGCTTCGCGTCTTTGCTTTTTGCCAGCCGCCAGTGTTTGTTAACACGGTTTGGTGCTCCGAATTTGGGGTGCGGCAGGGCCGGTTGGGCTTTGCAGTGGAAATAAACCACAGCAAAATCTCAAGGCGGCAACCCAATGCGGAAACCCAAAGCAGGCAGGGCGCAGCAAGCTGGAAGCTGCAGGCATGAAGTTACAGGTATGGAAGTTACAGCGGATTATGCGGTAACGAAGGCACTGTAAGTATTTTGCAGTTGGCATCGGATTTGCGCCAAGTGCCGCCGGACTCAGATTGATGGGTCGGGACGGACAAGGTGGCGGCAAACCAAAATTTAGGTCGCAATAGAGGGCGCTGCCCAGCATTGCTCCTTACGTGCAGTAGGGAAGCGGCTGGGCTTTGCGCAATATCGGTGGGCTGGGCGTACAGCCCATTTTTTTTGAGTATATGGCTGATTTATTCGCATTGACCGAAGAGGCTCTGGCCGGCATGGACGTTGAACTCGTGGACGTCGAGCGTGCCGCCCTGGGCCTCTTACGCGTAACGATCGATCGGGTCGGCGGTGTGCGCATCGAAGACTGTGAACAAGTTTCCCGCCAATTGTCGCGGGTGTATGAGGTCGAGAACATCGACTACAAGCGCATGGAAGTCGGTTCGCCGGGCATAGACCGCCCGTTGCGCAATGAGGCCGAGTTCCGTCGCTTTGCAGGCGAGCGCATCGAAATCAAGCTGCGCGAGGCATTAGACGGACGTAAGGTTTTCTCAGGCACGCTGACCGTGCAGGAAGACGCCGCCGCCTCGGATGCCGCTGCTGGGATGAAACAGACCGTGTTCGGTCTCGAATTTGAGGCAAAAAAGAACGAAGTCCAGCTGTTGAATTTCACGATCGATGATATCGAACGTGCAAAACTGGATCCCGTTCTGGATTTCAAGGGCAAAAAGCGATGAGTCGCGAAATTCTTCTGTTGGTCGATGCCTTGGCGCGTGAAAAGAACGTCACGCGTGACGTCGTGTTCGGTGCGCTGGAAAGTGCGCTGGCCTCGGCCATGAAAAAGCGCTTCAAGGATGATGCGGACATTCGTGTCGCCATCGATAGGGATACGGGCGATCACGAGGGCTTCCGCCGTTGGCTGGTTGTGCCGGACGAGGCAGGCTTGCAAGAGCCCGACAAGCAAGAAATGTTGTCGGATGCGCAGGAAATCGTTCCTGATATCCAGGAAGGCGAATACATCGAAGAGCCGTTGGAGCCCATCGAATTCGGTCGTATCGGTGCGCAGGCAGCCAAACAGGCCATTCTGCAAAAGATCCGTGACGCCGAGCGCGAACAGGTGCTGAATGACTTCCTGGACCGTGGCGAAACCATTGTGTCCGGAACGATCAAGCGCATGGATAAGGGCGACGCCATCGTCGAGACGGGCAAAATCGAAGCGCGACTGCCGCGTTCCGAAATGATCCCGAAGGAAAACCTGCGGGTTGCTGACCGTGTTCGCGCCTTTGTGTTGCGTGTTGACCACGCTGCGCGTGGTCAACAAGTGATTCTGTCGCGCACCTCGCCTGAGTTCATTCGCCAGCTGTTCGAGAACGAAGTTCCCGAGATCGAACAAGGTCTGCTGGAGATCAAGGCCGCTGCCCGTGATGCGGGTGTGCGTGCGAAGATCGCCGTGGTGGCTTACGATAAGCGCATCGACCCCATCGGTACGTGTGTCGGCATGCGCGGTTCGCGCGTTACCGCAGTCCGCAATGAGCTGGGCGGCGAACAAGTCGATATCGTGTTGTGGTCGGAAGATCCCGCGCAGTTTGTCATTGGCGCCCTGGCGCCGGCCAACGTCGAATCGATCGTCGTTGATGAAGACAAGCATGCGATGGACGTCGTTGTCGACGAAGAAAACCTGCCCAAGGCCATCGGCGCCAAGGGTCAGAACGTGCGCCTGGCGTCCGAACTGACTGGCTGGCAGATCAATATCATGACGCCGGAAGAAAGCCTGAACCGTCAGGAAGTCGAGCGCTCTGGTCTGCGCACCACGTTCATGAACAAGCTGGACGTTGATGAGGAAGTTGCTGACATCCTGATCGACGAAGGTTTTACCGGTATCGAGGAAATCGCTTACGTGCCCATGCAGGAACTGCTGGAAATCGAAGCGTTTGACGAAGACACCATTAATGAATTGCGCGCCCGTGCCCGCAATGCGCTGCTGACTGAGGCAATTGCCCAGGAAGAGCGTCTTGAGACCGCACAGGATTTGCTTGAACTCGAAGGCGTGACGCAAGAGCTGGCTGCCAAGCTGGCCGAGCGTCAAGTGCATACGCGTGATGATCTGGCCGAATTGGCTACGGACGAATTGGCGGAAATCGCCGGTTTGACCGAGCAGGAAGCCAGCGACCTCATCATGCGTGCCCGTGCCCATTGGTTCGACGAAGAATAACCATAAGGACACGGGTCTGCGGTGGGTAGTGCTTTATGTATCCACCGCAAGTTCACGTTGTTTGTAATTGCTGCCTATAGGGAAGAGAGAGCCTAATGTCGAGTAATACCGTCGCCCAGTTCGCTACCGAGCTGAAAATGCCTGCCAATGTGCTGCTGGATCAGCTGCGCTCGGCTGGTGTTGACCTCAAATCGGTTGACGATTCCGTCACCGACAGCGACAAGGCGAAATTGCTCGAATCGCTGCGTCGCGCTCATGGCGCGACCGAAGGCAAGAAGATCACTTTGACGCGCCGCCAGACGTCCGAGATCCGGCAGGCTGACGCCACCGGCCGCTCGCGCACGATTCAAGTGGAAGTTCGCAAGAAGCGCGTGTTCGTCAAGCGTGATCCCTCCGAAATCGCCCAGGAACATGCCGCGTCCGCGCGTGCTGAAGACGAAGTTTCCGTCGAAGAAGAGCAGCAGGTGTCCGTGCCGGCTGCATCCGAGGCTCCTGACGTGGTTGAGCAACTTGAAACCACGACTGTTCAGGCAGAGGCTGCGGCCCCGGTCGAACAGCAAGAGCCCGTTGCTGTAGAAGCGCCCGCGCCGGTTGAAGCGCCCGCGCCTGTTGAATCCGTCGCGGCCGAAGCGCCCGCCCCCGTCGAGGCGCAAGCCCCCGAGGTCCAGGCCCAGCCTGAACCCGAAGCGACGACGGCGCCTGCTCCTGCCGAGCCCGTGGCCGAAGAGGCCAAGCCCGAAGTCAAGACTGAATCTACCGAGCCCACGGCTGAAGAAGCCAAGCCGGAACCCGTTGTGCTAGCTAATAAGTCCGAAACATCTACCCCCCAGGCCAACGCGCCTGTCGCCCAGGCCCAGCCTGCTGCGAAAATCGAATCCGTTAAAACCGCTGCGCCGACGCCCGCTGCGCCTGCCGTCAAGGTTGGCAACCGCGCGGACAATCGCCGCGCCGGACCTCCGCTTGCTGCCTCCGCTACGTCGGGTGGCCGTGACGAGGCTCGTCGCGCTGCCGAGGCTGAAGCCGCTGCACTGCGCGAGATGCTTAACCGTCCGCGCAAGGTGCTGCGCGCCCCTGAGCCGGAGGCGCCTGCCGCCCCCGCTGCTCCGATTTCGGGCACGTTGCACAAGCCGGCCGGCAAACCGGGCGCTACGCCTGGCGCCAAGAAAGACGCCAAGCCGGCCGCACCCGGCGCGAAGAAGACCATCAAGACGGCCGAAGTCGCTTCGACCTGGTCTGATGACGCGTCGCGCAAGAAGCCCGCTGACAAACCGGCAGCCCCGGCCAGCCGTGATGGCTGGCGCGCAGGCGGCAAGGGCGGCGGCAAGAGCAGTGGCGGCCGTGGCGGTCGCAACCAGCAAAATGACCGCCGTAACGAACCGGCACCGCAGGAATTCATCGCCCGTGAAGTTCACGTGCCGGAAACCATCAGCGTGGCCGACCTGGCTCACAAGATGTCCGTCAAGGCCGCAGAAGTCATCAAGCATTTGATGAAGCTGGGCCAGATGGTCACCATCAACCAGGTGCTGGACCAGGAAACGGCAATGATCGTGGTCGAAGAACTCGGTCACGTGGCGATTGCCGCCAAGCTGGATGATCCGGAAGCCTTCCTGGACGAAACCGCAACCGTGTCGGAAGCCGAAGCGCTGCCGCGCGCTCCGGTCGTGACCGTGATGGGCCACGTTGACCACGGCAAGACCTCGC
Source organism: Achromobacter seleniivolatilans (assembly GCF_030864005.1). Classification (NCBI taxonomy): domain Bacteria; kingdom Pseudomonadati; phylum Pseudomonadota; class Betaproteobacteria; order Burkholderiales; family Alcaligenaceae; genus Achromobacter; species Achromobacter seleniivolatilans. The sequence continues at coordinate 3,150,639 of NZ_CP132976.1, read as the reverse complement.
TGCTGGATTACATCCGCCGCGCCAAGGTTGCCGCGGGCGAAGCCGGCGGTATTACGCAGCACATCGGCGCCTACCACGTTCAAACCGAGCGCGGCATGGTGACCTTCCTTGACACCCCGGGCCACGAAGCGTTTACCGCTATGCGTGCCCGTGGCGCCAAGGCAACCGACATCGTGATCTTGGTGGTTGCTTCCGACGACGGCGTGATGCCGCAAACGCGTGAAGCCATCCACCACGCCAAGGCTGCGGGCGTGCCCATGGTTGTGGCCGTGACCAAGATCGACAAGCCGTCGGCCAACCCGGACCGCGTGAAGCAGGAACTGGTTGCCGAACAAGTGGTGCCGGAAGAATACGGTGGTGACGTGCCGTTCGTGGGTGTTTCCGCCAAGACCGGCGAAGGCATCGACGACCTGCTCGAAAACGTGCTGTTGCAAGCCGAAGTGCTGGAACTGAAGGCTCCGGTCGAAGCGCCCGCCAAGGGCCTGGTCATCGAAGCCCGTCTGGACAAGGGCCGCGGCCCGGTCGCGACGATTCTGGTGCAGAGCGGCACGCTCAAGCGCGGCGATGTGGTGCTGGCTGGCGCAAGCTTTGGCCGCGTCCGCGCCATGCTGGACGAAAACGGCAAGCCGATTCAATCGGCCGGCCCGTCGATCCCGGTGGAAATTCAGGGTCTGACCGAAGTGCCCGCAGCCGGCGACGAGCTGATGGCGCTGACCGACGAACGCAAGGCGCGCGAAATCGCGTTGTTCCGTCAAGGCAAGTTCCGCGACGTCAAGCTGGCCCGCCAACAGGCTGCCAAGCTGGAATCGATGTTCGACAACCTGGGCGAGGGCACGCAAACGCTTACCCTTATCGTCAAGACCGACGTGCAAGGTTCGCAGGAAGCGCTGGTTCAGTCGCTGGTCAAGCTGTCGACCGACGAAGTCCGTGTGCAAGTGGTGCACGCGGCCGTGGGCGGCATCTCGGAAACCGACATCAACCTGGCTATCGCCTCGAACGCTGTCGTGATCGGCTTTAACGTGCGTGCGGAAGCTAGCGCCAAGAAGCTGGCCGAGAACAACGGCATCGACGTGCGCTACTACAACATCATCTATGACGCTGTGGATGAAGTTAAGGCAGCCATGTCGGGCATGTTGGCGCCCGAGAAGAAAGAAGAGATCATCGGCCTGGTCGAGATTCGTGAGGTCTACAGCATCTCGCGTCTCGGTAACATCGCCGGTTGTATGGTGCTTGATGGCATCGTGCGCCGCGACTCCCAGGTACGCCTGCTGCGCAACAACGTGGTTCAATGGACGGGGCATCTCGAATCGCTGCGCCGCTTCAAGGACGACGTCAAGGAAGTCAAGTCCGGCTTCGATTGCGGTCTTACGCTGCGCGGCAACAACGACATCCAAGTGGGCGACCAACTGGAAGTCTTTGAAATCAAGGAAATCGCGCGTACGCTGTAAGGCGTCTGCGAGGCATTATTTCTAATGAGCCGTCACAAGTCCAAAGCCATCCCCGGTCGCAATTTGCGGCTGGCCGACCAGATCCAACAGGATCTGGCCGGGATCATTCAGCGCGAAATCGATATGAGTCGCGCTGGATTGATCACGCTCTCTGGTGTGGAACTGTCGGCCGACTACGCGCATGCCAAGGTGTATTTCACGGTTTTGGGCGCTGAGCCCGAAGCCGCGACTGCCTTGCTGAACGAGAAGGCCGGCTGGCTGCATTCGCAGCTCTATAAGCTGTTGCACATTCACACTGTCCCCACTTTGCGTTTTTTCCACGACGAGCAAATCGTCCGTGGTATCGAAATGTCGATCCTTATCGACCGCGCAAACCGGCCCGGCCCGCACTCGGGCGTGCCCGACGAACCAGAAGACCAGTCCTGATCGGGCTGTCGTCACTGATTTAATTTCCGGATTCCGACGATGGCTAAACGACGCGGGCTTGTGCTCGACGGTGTGCTGTTGCTCGACAAACCCGTAGGTTTGTCGAGTAATCACGCTTTGCAGCGCGCCAAACGTGCCATGGATGCGGCGAAAGCCGGTCACACGGGCACGCTGGACCCCTTTGCCACCGGCTTGCTGGTGTGCTGCATGGGACGAGCCACTAAAATTGCTGGCGCGATGTTGAATGCCGACAAGGCATATCGCGCTACGCTGCAATTTGGCAGCGAAACTGATTCAGGCGACCTGACCGGCAATGTCGTATCGACCGCCGAACCAGGTTTTACCGTAGAGGAACAAGCACTGCGCGACGCGCTGTCACGTTTCTCGGGCACGATCGAGCAGATTCCGCCGATGTACTCCGCGCTCAAGCGCGACGGCAAGCCGTTGTACGAGTACGCGCGCGCTGGCATTGAGCTGGAACGCGCGCCTCGCCAGATCACGATTCACCGCATCGAACTGTTGTCCTTTAACGGGACGCAGGCAGAGATCGATGTGGCATGTAGTAAAGGCACATACATCCGAACACTGGCCCAGGACATCGGGCGCGTGCTGGGCTGTTTCGCCCACCTGACGGCGCTGCGGCGCACGCATGTCGGGCCATTTTCTCTGGAACGCGCCGTTGAACTGGAGGCCTTGCAGGCTATGCCAGACCCTAAGCAGGCATTGCTTGCACTGAACGAATTGCCGGAGGGCTTGCTGCCCTCCACCCTGACCTTAAAGGACTCGCTATGACTCGCGCCTTGCGCAACGTCGCCATCATCGCCCACGTGGACCACGGTAAAACAACCCTGGTCGACCAGCTGCTGCGCCAATCCGGCACCTTCCGCGAAAACCAGGCGCTGACCGAACGGGTCATGGACTCGAACGATCTGGAAAAAGAACGCGGCATTACGATTCTGGCCAAGAACTGTGCCGTTGAATACGAAGGCACGCACATCAACATCGTCGATACCCCGGGACACGCGGACTTCGGCGGCGAAGTCGAACGCGTGCTGTCGATGGTTGACGGCGTGCTGCTGCTGGTGGACGCCGTTGAAGGCCCCATGCCGCAGACCATTTTCGTGACCCGCAAGGCGCTGGCCCTGGGCTTGAAGCCGATCGTCGTGGTCAACAAGGTGGATCGTCCGGGCGCTCGCACGGACTTCGTCATCAACGCCACTTTCGACTTGTTCGACAAGTTGGGCGCAACCGAAGAGCAGTTGGACTTCCCGGTGATTTACGCATCGGGTCTGTCGGGCTACGCCGGTTTGACCCCCGACGTGCGCGAAGGCAACATGCGCCCGTTGTTCGATGCCATTCTGGAACACGTGCCGCAGCGTGACGATGATCCCAATGGTCCGCTGCAAATGCAGATCATCTCGTTGGATTACAACAGCTACGTCGGCAAGATCGGCGTGGGCCGTATCAACCGTGGCCGCATGCGTGCGGGTATGGAAGTGGCCTACAAGTTCGGTCCTGATGGCCAAGGCGGCCGCGGCCGTATCAACCAGGTCCAGAAGTTCCATGGCCTGGAACGTGTTGTGGTGGAAGAAGCCGAAGCCGGCGACATCGTGCTGATCAACGGCATCGAAGAACTCGGCATTGGCTGCACCGTGACCGATGTGGCAACGCAAGAACCGCTGCCGATGCTGCGCATCGACGAGCCGACGCTGACCATGAACTTCATGGTGAACACGTCGCCGTTGGCCGGCCGTGAAGGCAAGTTCGTGACCAGCCGCCAAGTGCGCGATCGTCTGGACCGCGAACTGAAGTCCAACGTGGCGCTGCGTGTGCGCGACACGGGCGATGACACCGTGTTTGAAGTGTCGGGCCGCGGCGAACTGCACTTGACGATTCTGCTGGAAACGATGCGTCGCGAAGGCTACGAGCTGGCCGTGTCGCGTCCGCGTGTGGTGTTCAAGGACATCGACGGCGTGAAGTGCGAGCCGTTTGAGTCGCTGACCGTTGACGTGGAAGATGCTCACCAGGGCGGCGTCATGGAAGAGCTGGGCCGCCGTAAGGGCGACCTGCAAGACATGCAGCCGGACGGCCGTGGCCGTACGCGTCTGGAATACCTGATCCCGGCCCGTGGCCTGATCGGTTTCCAAAACGAGTTCCTGACGCTGACGCGCGGCACGGGCTTGGTCAGCCACATCTTCCACGAATACGCCCCCATCAAGGAAGGCGCCATCGGCGAACGCCGTAACGGCGTGCTGATCAGCCAGGACAACGGCGATGCCGTGGCCTACGCGCTGTGGAAGCTGCAAGATCGCGGCCGCATGTTCGTGAGCCCGGGTGATGCGCTGTATGAAGGCATGATCATTGGTATTCACAGCCGCGACAACGACCTGGTCGTGAACCCGATCAAGGGCAAGCAGCTGACCAACGTTCGCGCTTCGGGTACTGACGAAGCCGTGCGCCTGGTTCCGCCGATTCAGATGTCGCTGGAATACGCTGTGGAATTCATCGACGACGACGAACTCGTGGAAATCACGCCGAAGTCGATCCGTCTGCGTAAGCGTCACCTGCTGGAAAACGAGCGCAAGCGCGCTTCGCGCGAATCCGCTATCTAAGCGGACCCAAGGGGCCATGCCCCTTGCGCGTTCAGCAATGAAAATAGCCGCACACCTTCGGGTGCGCGGCTATTTTTTTGGTGCAGGAAATTCACAGGCCATTCTTCTGATGGCGGAACTCCTGGGTTTCGCCGCCATACCCGTAAGCGGCAGCCCGCGCGTCAATCACATGAACGTAAGAGCACTCATGCAGTTCGCCCAGGATGTCCTGAAAGGCGGTGTAGATCTGCTTGATGAATCGCGCTTTCTCGGCCTTGGTATTGGTTTCGTCCGTGACGCTGATGTCCAGGTGGAACGCGTTTTTGCCAAGTTCCGACAGCGGCCGGCCGCCAATGAACCATTGATCATGCGGGATGTGTTGCAAGGTAATGGCGATAACGGGCAGCTTTTTACCCAACACGGACTGCGTCAAGCCAGCAACGGATTCGACGACGCGGCGATTGATGGCGGCATTGGACTGACCGGACAGATGAACGACGATGTGAGGCATGGTTGGCTCCAGAAAAATGGGGTGTAGAGGCAGTGTAGGAAGCCGATTGACAATGGAAAAGCGGGAAATTACGATCTTATCCATCGATTAATCCGTTGGATAAGCCATGTCAGGATTTGATCTGGACCAGCTGCGCACGCTGGTTGCCGTGCTGGATTCCGGCAGTCTGACGGCGGCAGCGCCCAAGGTGTTTTTGTCGCAATCGTCCGTTAGTGAGCAGATGCGCAAACTGGAAGACCGTGCGGGCCAGCCCTTGCTGCTGCGCGGCAAGTCGGGCGTGACGGCGACGCCTGCAGGCGAAAGGCTGTCCACCCATGCGCGGGCGATCCTGGCATTGAGCGACGAGGCCTATCGCGACCTGCGGGGCGTGGCCTTGCGCGGCGAATTGCGGCTTTTCATCACGGATTACTTTCGGCCCGGCGATGTCGCGCGCATGTTGCGCCGCCTGAACGAGCAGTACCCGCAGGTGCGTTTGCACGTGACCATCATGAAAAGCGGCGCCATTGAAGCGGCCTACGAGCGCGGCGAGATCGACGTGGGCATTTCGATGATCATCCAAGAACGCGGCGCAGCGCGCGGACGGCCCCAAGGAGAGTTGTTGCGGCGCGAACCGCTGTTGTGGATGGCGGCGGATGGGCACGATGCCTCGCGGGATGGGCCCTTGCCGCTGCTGGTGCTGCCTGAGACCTGCGCGTTGCGTCAGTACGTGGAGCGCCTGCTGTCGCGCCGCGGCGTGCCGTATTCGGTGGCGCACGTGGCGTCTGGCGTGGCGGGGCTGCAACTTGCCATTTCTGCGGGACTGGGGGTAGCTTGCCTGAATGAATCCGCGCTGGGTCCAGGCATCAGCCGATTGAACGCACCCGGTCTGCCGGTATTGCCAGCAGTCGAGTTTCGTCTGCTGCCCGCGAGGCCCGGGGAAAGTGAATTCATTGGTCTGGCCCGCGAGGCGATCATCAAGGCTATGAGTTAGATCCGAACCAGAAAAACTAGCTTAACCACTGGAGATGCAATGGGTGCCATCGACACACTCGCGCCGTTTATCGACGCGCGCAGCGAGCGTTACGCAGAACTGAGTGACCGCATCTGGAGCCTGGCCGAACTGCGGTACGACGAGCACAAATCGGCTGAACTGCATATCGCGATGCTGGAGGAGGCGGGGTTTCGCATTACGCGGGACGCTGCCGGCATACCTACCGCCTTCGTGGCGGAGGCGGGAGAGGGCGGGCCAGTCATTGCGATTCTGGGCGAATACGATGCGCTGTCCGGCTTGAGCCAGGAAAGCGGTGCTTACGCTTGCCAGCCGTCGCCGGAAACGCCCAACGGCAATGGACATGGCTGCGGCCATCACCTGTTGGGCACTGCCGCGCATTTTGCTGCGGTGGCCGTGAAGGAGTTCTTGGCGTCCAACGGACTGCCCGGCACCATCCGCTTCTATGGCTGTCCCGCGGAAGAGGGCGGCTCGGGCAAGACCTTCATGGCGCGGGCCGGATTGTTTGATGACGTGGATGCTGCACTGACCTGGCACCCGGCGTCCCACACTGGAATTTTTCATCAGTCGTCGCTGGCCAATATTCAGGCGTATTTCCGCTTTCGCGGGATTGCCGCGCATGCCGCGAACTCGCCGCATTTGGGCCGCAGCGCGTTGGACGCAGTGGAATTGATGAATGTGGGCGTGAATTATCTGCGCGAGCACATGGTGCCGGATGCGCGGGTGCATTACGCCGTGACCAACAGCGGCGGCATTTCGCCCAACGTGGTGCAGGCGCGCGCAGAGGTCTTGTACCTGGTGCGGGCGCCCATCAATTCGCAAGCAGCCGAGCTCTATGAACGCGTCAAGAATGTGGCGCGTGGCGCGGCCTTGATGACGGACTGCCAGCTCGATATCGTTTTCGACAAGGCGTGTTCCAACTACATGCCCAACAGCGAGTTGAACAAGGTCATGTACGCCAATATGGTGGCGCTGGAAGGCCCGGCTTATACCGCGGGTGAAGAGCAGACGGCACGCCGCATGTGGGACGTGATCAGCGAAGACGATATCGATAACGCAGGCAAGAATCTGGGCGCCGTGTTGCGCAACCCGACGCCGCTGTTCTCAGGCGTGGCGGCTTTTGACGCCAGCAAGACGGAAATCACTTACGGATCGACGGACGTGGGTGACGTCAGTTGGGTGACGCCCACCGCGCAATGCTGGGGCGCATGTTACGCCTACGGCACACCGTTCCATTCATGGCAGATGGTGGCGCAAGGCAAGATGTCCATGGCGCACAAGGGCATGGTGCACGCGGCCAAGGTCATCGCGGCCACCGCCGCTGACCTGTATACGCAGCCCGAGGCGCTGGCCCGCGCCAGGCAAGAGCTGCTGGAGGCGCGCCGGGGGCAACCTTATGTGTGCCCGATTCCCGCAGACGTGGTGCCGTCATTCATGCGTAAATGAGGCCCCACGCCGCGTTTACCGCATTCAGGCGGGCATGGCCGGAGCGTACTGCGCGTCTGAATTGACCTTTTCGTGGAATTCCACGACACGGCGCACGACCTTGATGGGGTCGTCCTCGATGATGAAAAGATCGAGGTCGTGCGCGCCAATCATGCCATTGGCCAAAACCTGGCCACCCAGCCATTCCACCAGGCCAGACCAATATTCGCTGCCTACCAGCACGATGGGCGCGGGCGGCACCTTGCCGGTCTGGATCAGCGTCAACGCTTCGAAGAGCTCGTCCAGGGTGCCAAAACCGCCCGGCATCGCCACATAGGCGAAGCTGTGCATGAAGAATGTGGCCTTGCGCGAAAAGAAATATTCGAACGACAGGCTGATGGTTTGGTATTCGTTGTTGTGCGCTTCGTGCGGCAGGCTGATGTTCAGCCCGATGCTGGTGCCGCCTGCCTCGAACGCGCCTTTATTGGCGGCCTCCATGATGCCCGGGCCGCCTCCTGCAATCACCGCAAAACCGGCGCCGGCCAACGCGGCCGAAATGGCGACGGTGGTTTCATAGTGGGGGGAGTTCCGGCTGACTCGTGCACTGCCAAAGACGCTGACCGCGGGCCCGATGTGTGCGAGCTCGTCTGCCGCCGTCCGTATCTCTGACATAATCAGCGGAATTTGTTTGTTGGCGGGTGTTTCCGCAGTTATTGCCATATCTGCCTTTGTAACCATGAAAAAAACCTTATTACTGGTCGACGGGTCAAGTTACTTGTACCGCGCTTTCCACGCTATGCCTGATTTGCGCAACGCGCAAGGCGAACCCACGGGTGCGCTCTACGGCGTGGTGAATATGTTGCGCAAGCTGGTATCTGACCATAAGGCAGAGTATGCCGCATGTATATTCGATGCTCGCGGCAAGACGTTTCGGGACGATTTGTATCCGGAATATAAATCGCACCGCCCCCCCATGCCGGAAGACCTGGCAGCACAAATCGAGCCCATCCATCGCGCCGTGCGGGCGCTGGGCTGGCCGGTGCTGGCGATCGAAGGCGTAGAAGCTGATGACGTGATCGGCACGCTGGCCAAGCGGGCTGCCGAGCAGGACGTGCACACCATCGTCTCGACAGGCGACAAGGATCTGGCCCAGTTGGTCAACAGCCATGTCACGCTCGTCAACACCATGACAGGCGAAGTGCTGGACGAGCCCGGCGTCGTCAACAAATTCGGCGTGCCGCCCGACCGCATCGTGGACTACCTGATGCTGGTGGGCGATACCGTGGATAACGTACCCGGCGTAACCAAGGTCGGTCCCAAGACGGCGGTTAAATGGCTGTCGGAATTCGGTTCGATCGACAAGCTTGTCGAAAACGCCGACGGGATCAAGGGCGTGGCCGGCAGCAATCTGCGTGAAGCCATGCCGAATTTTCCGCTGACGCGCCAACTGCTGACAGTGAAGTACGACTGCGATCTGGCCGGCCACGTGGAAACCGTGGACGATCTGACGCCGCGTGAACGCGACGACGCCACGCTGACTGAACTGTATGAACGTTACGGGTTCCGCACCTGGCTGCGTGACCTGACGGGCGACACTGAGCGCGTGCCCACGGGCGATGCGCGAATCGCTGCCGAGGCGCCCGCGGCCCCGACCGAAGTGGACTACCGCATCATTTCCGACTGGACCGAATTCGACGCCTGGGTCGAGCGACTGAAGGACGCGCCGCTCGCGGCGCTGGATACCGAGACCACATCGCTTGATCAGATGCAGGCCAAGCTGGTGGGCCTGTCGCTGTCGGTAAAACCTGGCGTCGCCTGCTATATCCCGGTAGCCCATCGTGGTCCGGACAACGCCCCGCAATTGCCCAAGGCCGAGGTGCTGGCCCGCCTGAAGCCGTGGCTGGAAGACGCCTCCCGCGCCAAGCTGCTACATCACGCCAAATACGACACGCATGTGTTCGCCAACGAAGGCATCAAGCTGGCGGGCGTGACTGACGACACGATGCTGCAAGCCTACGTGTTGGAGTCGCATCGCGGCGTGGGCCTGACCGAGCTGGCGCAGCGCTATCTGGGCCGCAGCGGAGTGTCCTACGAGGACCTTTGCGGCAAGGGCGCCAAGCAGATCGGCTTTGATGAAGTCGCCGTCGACAAGGCGGGGCACTACGCCGCGGAAGACGCAGACTTCACCTTGCAGCTGCATCAGGTGCTGCGCCCGATGGTGTCGGCGGACGAAGGGTTAAATCGCATCTATCTGCTTGAGATGCAGGTCTCGGCAGTGCTGACCACCATCGAGCGCAACGGCGTCAAGGTGGACGCAGCGGAATTGGGGCGCCAGAGCCACAAGCTGGGCCAGGAAATGCTGCTGCTGGAACAGAAGGCCTATGAACTGGCCGGGCAGCCCTTCAATCTGAATTCGCCCAAGCAATTGGGTGAAATCCTGTTCGGGCGTATGCAGTTGCCGGTGGTCCGCAAGACCGCAAGCGGCGCGCCGTCTACCGACGAAGACGTATTGAGCAAGCTGGCGCTGGACTATCCGCTGCCCCAGGTGCTGCTGGAATACCGCGGCCTGTCCAAGCTGAAGTCCACCTACACGGACAAGCTGCCGCGCATGATCAACCCCGATACGGGGCGTGTGCATACGCGTTATGCGCAAGCCGCGGTCATCACCGGCCGCTTGGCATCGTCGGACCCCAATCTGCAGAACATCCCGGTGCGCACCGAGGCCGGACGGCGCGTGCGCGAGGCGTTCATCGCCGAGCAGGGCTTGCTGCTGTCGGCGGACTATTCGCAGATCGAACTGCGCATCATGGCGCACGTGTCCGATGACGCCAACCTGCAACGCGCTTTTGCCGCAGGCGAGGACATTCACCGGGCGACCGCGTCGGAAGTGTTTGGGGTGTCTCTGGAAAACGTGACGTCTGAACAGCGCCGTGCCGCCAAGGCCATCAATTTCGGTCTGATCTACGGCATGGGCGTGTTTGGACTGGCGTCTAACCTGGGCATCACGCGTGATGCGGCGCAGGCCTATATCGACCGCTATTTCGCCCGTTATCCCGGCGTGGCGATGTATATGGACGATACCCGCCGCTTGGCGCGCGAACAGGGTTACGTGGAAACCGTTTTCGGACGCCGGCTGCAACTGCCGGAGATCCGCGGCGCCTCGGGTCCGCGCCGGCAAGGCGCCGAACGCGCGGCCATCAATGCGCCTATGCAGGGCACGGCGGCCGACTTGATCAAGATGGCGATGGTGGCGGTGCAGGATTGGCTGGAAGCCGAGAAACTGCAAACCCGCATGATCATGCAGGTCCACGATGAACTGGTGCTGGAAACGCCTGACGCCGAGCTTGAACTGGTCAAGGAAGCCCTGCCGCGCTTGATGTGCAACGTGGCTGAACTGCGCGTGCCGCTGGTGGCCGAGGTAGGCATGGGCAAAAACTGGGAACAGGCTCACTGAAACCGGACAGGCTCGCTCCGCTGTCGTACTGATGGGCCGCCGCTGCGCGGCCCATTTCCGCTTTTTGGATTGCAACAATATAATGTTGCACTTCACTCCGCCTATATTGCGTCCCCAACATGTTGCTGCTCTGGGTCTTGCTTGCCACCGTTACCGGTGGCCTTATCGCCGTCTTTGTCGCCAGTTGGCTGGCCTACAAGGTGTTCGCCCAATATCTGCATCACATGGTGAGCCTGTCCGTGGGGGTGTTGCTGTCGGTGGCGCTGCTGCACTTGCTGCCCGAGGCCTTTGAAGGCGGGGTGGCCGATGCGCATACGCTCTTTGCGCTGATGCTGGCGTCCCTGATCGGATTCTTTGTTCTGGAGAAGATCGCTCTGCTGCGCCACAGCCATCACCATGAAGGCGACGGGCATCATCATCACAAGGGCCATGATCATCATGAGGCGGGCCGGGGCGGCATGCTGATTCTGGTGGGCAGTTCACTGCACAACCTCTGCGACGGTGTGCTGGTGGCCGCCGCCTTCCTGACGGACCCGTTATTGGGCGTGCTGACTGCGGCATCGATCATCGTGCATGAAGTGCCCCACAAATTGAGCGATTTTGTCGTGCTGCTCAATGCAGGCCTGGCGCGCCGCCGCGCTTTTTCACTGATCCTGTTTACCAGCTTGTGTTCAGCCGTGGGCGGCATAATAGGGTACTTCGTGCTCCAGCAGGCGCAGGACTGGGTGCCGTATATCTTGGTGGTGGCTGCCAGCAGCTTCCTCTACATTTCGGTGGCCGACCTGATGCCGCAGATGCATGAACGGGTATCTCTTTCCGATGCTGTCCCCCAATTGCTGCTGGTGGGTGTTGGCGTCGCGCTGATCTACAGCGTGACGACGCTGATGCATCATGGGCATGAGCATGAGGCCGAAGCCGGCCACGGCGCGGCCCATGTGGAACATTCCCACTCGCACTAGGGCGGGGGAGCTGGCGGGATACCTGGCCGTAGTTGATCCCACACAGGAGTTCTCCATGAGTTTTTCCGCCGCCGCCGGTAACGTCGCTCCCACTGTCATCCATACCGATACGCAAGGCCTCGTCCACGGGGATTTCAAGCTTCCCGTGGCTGATGGCTCGATTGATGCCTATTTCGCCGCGCCAGAAGGCCGCCGCGACTTGCCGATCGTGCTGGTGGTGCAGGAAATCTTTGGCATCCATGAGCACATCAAGGATATCTGCCGCCGGGTTGCCAAAGCCGGCTATCTGGCCGTTGCCGCCAATCTGTACGAACGCCAGGGCGACGCTTCGGTCTACACCGATATTCCCAAACTCATCTCTGAATTGGTCAGCAAAGTGCCGGACGAACAGGTCTTTTCCGATCTGGACGCCAGCGTAGCTTGGGCTGCGCAGAACGGCGGCGACGCCAAGCGCGTGGCGGTAACTGGCTTTTGCTGGGGCGGACGCCTGACCTGGATGTATGCCGCGCACAATCCGAATGTGCGGGCTGCCGTGGCGTGGTACGGCAAGCTCAGCGTGGGTCATGGCCCGCTGATCAAGCGCGTGGCTTATGACGTGGTCAATGAGTTGAACGGGCCGGTGTTGGGCCTGTACGGCGCCAAGGATGGCAGTATCCCTGTGGCCGACATTGAAATAATGAAGACCAAGCTGGCCGCTGGCAACGCCGCAGCCAAGCAATCGGAATTTGTTGTGTATCCCGAGGCCGACCATGCGTTTATGGCGGACTACCGGGCCAGCTACAAGCCCGAAGCGGCGCAGGATGGCTGGCGCCGGATGCTGGAGTGGTTCAAGCGCTATTTGTGATGGAAGGCGTAGCGTTCTTCGTACGAGCGCACTAGAAAAAAAACTGGACCCTTGGGTCCAGTTTTTCGTTTCAGCTCAATTCCCGGCTTCGCGCAGGCGGCTGGGCAGGAGTTCGCCGTGGCGGGCTAGCAGCGGATAGGCGGCGGCACCCACGAGATGGGAGTTGATGCCCTTCATGTCGCGCAGGATGTCCAAGTACAGCGCGCCCACTTCGGCGGCGTCGACTTGGCCGGCCTTGATCTTTTGCAGGTGTGTGTCGGCAGCTTGGGTCTCGATTGTGCGGAAACGCGCTTTTTCGCCTGCCAGCGCGCGAGCCTGACGCAAGTCGTCATTCACGAAGAGCGCGGCGGCAGTACGCTGGTTGGAGATCAGTTGGCCCAAGGTGTCGTCCAGGCTGGAACGTTGTTCGGGCGAAAAGGTCCAGCCTTGCTTGCGCAGCTTGGCGACATGGCTGAGCAAGCCGTGATGGGCGATGTCGCCCGCGTGGCCGATATTGCTTGTGAAAGCCAGAATGTCGTCCATCCGCTGGATATCGTCGCGCGTCATGTTTTCCTGGTCCAGCGTGGCCAGGTAGGTCGTGATCGCGTTCTCCAGCTTGTCCAGAGCCGCATCCAGCTGACGCGCCTGCACCATGCGATGGCGGTTGTCGCGCTTGAAACCCGCCCGCGCGTACAGCAACAGGGTCTGCACCATATCGGCCATGCGCAGGGCTTCGCGAGCGGCGTTACCCAGGGCGACGGCCGGCACATCGTGCGCCCATTCGTCCAGATATTGGGGGCGGGATGGATCGTTCGGGTCGGCGCGTTTGGGCAGCCAGCGCGTAAGCAACGCCGCATAGGGTGTCAATATGGGCAGGAAGACCAGGGCAATGACCGCGTTGAACAGCGTGTGGAAGTTAGCGACGGCGCGCGCCGGGTCGCTGGCCATGTCGCTCATCAGGGGTTGCAGCACCGGCAAAAGCACCAGGCCGGCCAGCACACCCAGCACCCGGGTCAGCAAATTGCCCAAGGGCAGCCTGCGGGCGGCCGGGTCGTCGCCGGTTACACCTTCGATCATGGGGTTGATGGCGGTGCCCAGGTTTGCGCCCAGCACCAGCGCAAAGGCGACGTGCGGCGCCACCATATGGTGGCTGGCCAAGGACATCACCAGCACGACCACTGCTACGCTGGAGTGCGCCGCCCAGGTAAAGGCGGCTGACAACAGCACGGCGGCCACCGGCTGGGTGGCCAGCGCGTCCAGGATCATGCCCAGCATCGGCGCGGTTTGGAATGGCTCGAAAAGCTCGACCAACTGGTGGAGCGACAGCAGCAGCAGCCCCAGGCCGATAAACACCCGGCCCAAGTCGCGCGTGCGGCCCGGCGGGTAGCGGCGGAACATCCAGACGCCCGCCAGGATCAAAATGGGGGCGAGCGAGGTCAGATCGAACGACAGCAATTGCACGATCAGCGTCGTGCCGACGTTGGCGCCCAGCATCGCGGCCAGGGCTGGAACCAGGGCAACCACGCCGCCAGCCGCGAAGCCGGTGATCATCAGGCCCGTGGCGGTGCTGCTTTGCAGTGCGGCGGTGATGCCCAGGCCGGCGGCAAAGGCGCGTAAGCGGGTGCCCAGCGCTTTGCCCAGCGCCGCCCCGAGCGCCGCGCCAAATGCGCGTTGGACGCCGGTTTGGACCATATGCACGCCCCACAACAGGAGCGCGACGTAGCCGGCGAAGTCAAGCAGGGTAATAAGTCCGGACATCCTAGGGTGTTTCCATTCTTTTTATGACAAGAAATAATTCTGTAATGATCGCATGCCTGACCTGAGCGTGAAACCCGTTGCCGCGATACAGGATACGCCCCGGGGGTCTTTACTGCGGGCGGCTTGGGCTGCGCGTATCATTGCCTGACTATTCTTTGATGTTCTGGAGTTTTGCGTGGCCGTTTCTGTATTTGATCTGTTTAAAGTAGGCATAGGCCCGTCGAGCTCCCATACGGTGGGGCCCATGCGGGCCGCTCTGTTGTTTGCGCAAGGCCTGGAGCGTGATGGCCTGATCCCCAGCGTTGCCCACGTCCGCGCCGAGCTTTATGGCTCGTTGGGCGCCACGGGCAAAGGGCACGGCACCGACAAGGGCGTGCTGCTGGGCTTGATGGGTGAAGCCCCCGACACGGTGGACCCGGCCGCCATCGCCGGCATGGTCGCGTCAGTGCGTGCCAGCCGCCTGCTGCCGCTGCTGGGCAAGTATTCCGTTCCCTTCGTGGAAAAAGAGCACATGGTGTTCTACCGCCGCGAGGCGATGGCTGAACACCCTAACGGCATGAAGTTTCACGCCTATGACGCCAACGGCGAGTCGCTGCGCGAAGCCCGCTACCTGTCCGTGGGCGGCGGCTTCGTGGTGACGGCCGGCGCGTCCAATAGCCAGGTCATCGCCGCCCATAATCAACTGCCGTATCCGTTCCGCATGGGCCGCGAATTGCTGACGATGTGCCGCGAGAGCGGGTTGTCGGTGGCGCAATTGATGATGCAAAACGAGTTGACCTGGCGCGATGCCTCCGAAGTGGCGGGTGGCCTGGATCGCATCTGGCAAGTGATGCAGGACTGCGTGGCCCGAGGTTGCGGCATCAACTACCCCGAGGCGGATGGCGAGTTGCCCGGCCCGTTGCGGGTGCGCCGCCGTGCGCCAGAGCTATATCGCAACCTGACACAGCGCGCCGAACGTACGCTGTCGGACCCGTTGTCCGTCATGGACTGGGTCAACCTGTATGCCATGGCGGTCAACGAAGAAAACGCGGCTGGCGGCCGGGTTGTCACCGCGCCGACCAATGGCGCGGCGGGCATCATTCCAGCCGTGCTGCACTATTACGACCGTTTCATTCCAGGGTCCAACCGCGAGGGCGTGCGCGACTTTTTGCTGACGGCTGCCGCCATCGGGCTGCTCTACAAGTACAACGCGTCGCTTTCCGGCGCCGAGGTCGGCTGTCAGGGCGAAGTGGGCGTGGCGTGTTCCATGGCGGCAGGCGGCTTGGCTGCGGCGCTGGGCGGCACGGTCGAGCAGGTTGAGAACGCGGCCGAAATCGGCATGGAGCATAATCTGGGCCTGACCTGCGACCCGGTGGGCGGCTTGGTGCAGATCCCCTGTATCGAGCGCAATGCCATGGCCTCTATCAAGGCCGTGAATGCGGCCCGGATGGCGCTGCGGGGCGATGGCCAGCACTATGTGTCGCTGGATTCCGTCATTAAGACCATGCGCGAAACGGGCGCTGACATGAAGACCAAGTACAAGGAAACCGCCCGTGGCGGCCTGGCGGTGAACATCGTCGAGTGCTGATCGTCCGGGACCGTACTTAGCGGCAAAAAAAAGCCCTTCGAATAATTTCGAAGGGCTTTTTGCTGCGGAAGCGGTGTTTAGATCACGCGGGCATTTTGCAGCGCGGCGATGCGGGCCGGAATTGGCGGGTGCGAGGCAAACATGGCGGACAGGCCACCCTTGCCAGTGATGCCCGAGGCTTCAAAGGACTTGGGCAGGTCGCCCGGTTCCAGACCGCCCAGGCGGGCCAGGGCACGCATCATCGGTTCGCGGGCGCCCATCAGGTGGGCGGAACCGGCGTCGGCACGGTATTCGCGCTGGCGCGAGAACCAGGCCACGATGATCGAGGCCAGGATGCCGAAAATGATCTCACAGACCAGCACGGTGACGTAGTAACCCGGGCCGATGCCGCGTTCATTCTTGAACACGACGCGGTCGATGAAGTAGCCGACGACGCGAGCCAGGAACACGACAAAGGTGTTCACGACGCCCTGGATCAGGGTCAGGGTGATCATGTCGCCGTTGGCGATGTGGGCAACTTCATGCGCCAGCACCGCAGCGACTTCTTCTTCGGTCATGCTTTCCAGCAGTCCCGTCGACACCGCAACCAGCGAGTCGTTCTTGAATGCGCCGGTGGCAAATGCGTTGGGCGCGCCTTCATAGATGGCGACTTCCGGGCGGCCGATGCCGGCGCGGTCGGCCAACTGGTGCACGGTTTCAACCAGCCAGGCTTCCCGCTGGCTGCGGGGGGCGTTCGGGTCCAGCACTTGCGCGCCGGTGCTCCATTTGGCCATGGGCTTGCTGATCAGGAGCGAGATGATCGCGCCCGTGAAACCCACGACAACCGAGAAAATCAGCAGGGCATTCAAGTTCAGGCCATTGGCCGTGATGTAGCGGTCTACGCCCAGAATGCGCAGCGTGGCCGACAGCACGAGCATGACGGCCAGGTTGGTGATGACGAACAGGACAATGCGTTTCATGTTTTTTATGTTCCTCTGCGAGCGGAAAATACCCCGGTTGGACTAGGCGGCGGCCCGCCAGTTCCCCGACTCGCCGGCACCGCTCCCGGTGACGGAGAGTATAGTATCGCTTTCCCTTATTCCACCCCACTTTTCCCTTAGCGTAGACCCCCAAATGCAGGCACTTTGGATGTTGCTGGCGTCCGCCATGTTCGCCATCATGGGGTCGTTCGTGAAGCTCGGCACCGAGCACGGCGCGTCGCTGCCGCAGATCGTGCTCTTCCGCGGCCTCCCTTCCGTCATCCTGCTGCTGATGTGGGCCCGCGCCGGCCGCCAATCCATCATTCCGACCAGCTGGAAGCTCCATATCTGGCGCAACGTGTCGGGTGTGACGTCGATGTGGCTGGGGTTTTTCGCCATCTCGCATCTGCCGCTGGCTACTGCGACCAGCTTGAACTACACCGCACCGCTGTTCATTGCCTGTTGGATGCTGGGCTGGGGCGGCGCGCAGCGCGATCCGGTACGTATTGCGGCGGTGGCGCTGGGTTTCCTGGGCGTGATCGCCGTGTTGCGGCCCAGTATCAATGAAGACCAATGGCTGGCCGCGGTGATGGGCATGGGCGCTGGCGCCATGTCGGCCATTGCCATGATGCAGATCCGCGAACTGGGCCGCATCGGCGAACCCGAGTGGCGCACCGTGCTGTTCTTTTCCGTGGCGGTTTGTGCGTCGAGCTTTGCAGGACTGGCTTTTGAAGGCTGGGGCCAGGCCGACTGGCAGGGTTATGCGTCACTTTTCGGCGTTGGCGTGGCGGGCATGTTCGGCCAGTTGGCCATGACCCGCGCCTTTGGCATGGGATCGGCGCTGCTGACGGCCGCGCTGCAATACAGCACCATTATTTTCGCAGCCCTGCTGGGCATGGGTTTCTGGGGCGACCATCTGGACGGTCTGGCCTGGGCCGGCATGGGTTTGATCATTTCCGCGGGCCTCTTGTCGGTATGGCGCACGATGCGCGATCCGAAATCAGGCTGACCCGCGCCTCTCGCACCAGGAGCACACCGAATGACGATGACACTGATTTCCGCCGCGGATCTGGCGGCTCGCCTTGATGCGCCCGATGTGCGGGTGTTCGATGTGAGGCACGATCTGACGAATCACGCGGCCGGCCGTCAGGCGTATGACGCCGGCCACATCCCGGGCGCGCGTCACCTGGACCACGAGACTGAACTGGCTGCGCCGCGTACCGGCAAGAACGGCAGACACCCCTTGCCGTCCCGTGCCGAATTTGGCGCGCTGATGGCGGCGCACGGCGTGACGCCGCAAACCCTGGTGGTGGCGTATGACGCCAGCGGCGGCATGTATGGCGCGCACTTGTGGTGGATGCTGCGGTGGCTGGGCCATGACCGGGTGGCCGTGTTGGATGGCGGCTGGCAGGCGTGGGTGGCCGCTGGCTTGCCTGCATCGCAAGACGCAGCGCCCGCTGTGCAGGCAGGCAAGCCGGTAGAACCCGGTGCCTCTCTGGCCGGTTCGGTGGACGCCCGCGCGGTGCTGGACAATATCGCCCAGCCTGCTTTCACGGTGATCGACGCGCGCGCAGCCAACCGGTATCGCGGCGAAGTCGAACCCATGGACCCCGTGGCGGGCCACATCCCGGGCGCCTTGAATCGACCCAACGGCGAAAACCTGCAAGCCGATGGCCGCTTCAAGACCGCAGAGCAACTGCGTGCGGAATTCTCCAGCCTGCTGGACGGGCGCGACCCCGCTTCCATCGTGCACCAGTGTGGCTCGGGCATTACTGCCTGCCACAACCTGCTGTCCATGGAAATCGCGGGTTTGCCGGGTTCGCGCCTGTATCCGGGGTCGTGGAGCGAGTGGTGCAGCGACCCGTCGCGTCCGGTAGCCAAGGGCGCTTAGTACGGCTGGCCTGATGCCGGTGACAAAAAAGCCAGGGCACATGCCCTGGCTTTTGACTTTTTATTACCAGACCGCCGCCAGCTTCACCCGGCTGGAGACGCCTTCGGCGATCTCCAGAAAATGGTCCAACGGCGGTGTAGCCAGCCCCGGCACTTTGGCCATGTCATCCCAGCGCCTCAGACGAATCGCATCCGGCGCGCCCGGCATGCTCGCAAAGTCGACTGCCTGGCCCGCATCGAAACTGCCGCCTTGCAAGGCAAGACTGCGCTTGGAATCCTCCGACAGAGACGCTTCATATTGCGGTTCCACGTAGCAGAGGTAGCGTTTGGCCTCCACATGCAAACGGATCGGGTCCAGCACGGCGGAGCTGAACAGGCCGCGCAGAAAGGGCAGCACAAAGTACTGGTGCTTGTCGTCAACGCCGCGCAGCGTGGGCGTGCCTGGACCGTCGGCGATCAAGTGGCCCAGGTCATGCAGCAGGCAGGCGGTAATAAGTTGGGCATTGGCGCCGTGGCGCTCGGCGAGTGCCGCCGTTTGCAGCGCATGGCGCAAATGACTGACGGATTCGCCATGATAGGAACGGTGCCCCCGTTCCAGGAAAAGCAGCTCAATATCTTGCAAGGTCAAGGCCATGGTTGTCTCCTGAGTGGCCGCAAGGGGGAGGGGCGGGCAGTGACCGCTAGCGGTCAGCCGGCTGCCGGCGCCATCTCCAGAAAGCGCGCGATAAGCTGCACCGGTTGGCGCTCGCGCAGGCAATACAGGTATTCGTTCATCACAATGTCGGCGCCGTGGATGTCCAGAGCGGCCAGATCGGGATGGGACGGGATTTCACGCGAAGGAATCAGGCTGATACCCAAATCGCACAGAATGGCCTGCCGGATGGATTCCCGGCTGCCGATCTCCAAGGTGCGGCGCACTGTGACGCCAGCCGCCTGCAAGGCGTCTTCGGTCAGTTGCCGTGTCATGGAACCCGGTTCGCGCAACAGCACGGCATGGTCGGCCAGGTCGGCTAGCCGGACGTGATTGCGGCGTGCCAATGGGTGATCCCGGTGCGTGACGACGCGGATGGGGTCCGCCGCGATCATCCGGCGAAACAGATGTTTGTCATCCATTAGAAAAGATGACGTGGCAATCTCAATGCGGTAGTCGTGCAGCGCTTGCAGCATGGTCTGCGAGTTGCCTATCGTCAGCGTCAGATCAATGCCGGGATAACGCTGGTTGTAACGGCGCACGGTGTCCATGATGTAGAAGGGGCCGGTGGCGCCGATACGCAGGTTGCCTTCGCGCAGGTCGCTGGCGTCGCGCAGCCGGAAATCGATCTCGGTTTCCTGTTGCACCAGTTTTTCGACCATGGGCATCAAACTGTGGCCTGCATCCGACAGCCGCATGCCGCGGCCCTGCCGGTGGAACAGTTCGACGCCGTAACGGGACTCCAACTGGCGCAGTTGCCCAGTCACCGTGGGCTGGCTGACTCCGAGTTGGGCGGCAGCCTTGGTGACGGTGCCGCAGCGAGCCACGGCGTAGAAGGATTTGAGTTCGGCGACAAGCACGATGATGGGGGGCAGGAAATGGACGCAATGCGCAAGACCGCCAGTACACCAAAATAATTTGATGTTTTTATTACTGCATTTGCGCGAAGTGTCATAAACGCTCAATACGCGGCTTCCATACTGCCTTCGTTCCCAGACCGGAGGCACCATGCCCCAACCCGATACCGCCTTTCTATCAGTGCAGAATCTTGTGAAGCGATTTGGCAGCCACACTGCGCTGTCCGACGTTTCGCTCGACATTCGCGCCGGAGAGCTGGTGTGCCTGCTGGGCCCGTCCGGTTGCGGCAAGACCACGTTGCTGCGCGCCATTGCCGGCCTGGAACGCCAGGACAGCGGCACCATCGTCCTGTCTGGCCGCGATATTTCGCACGCCGAGCCGCAAGAGCGCGATTACGGCATTTTGTTCCAGTCCTATGCCTTGTTTCCCAATCTGACCGTGGCCCAGAACGTGGCCTACGGCCTGAGCGGCAAGCGCGCCCATCGCAAGCACGTTGCCAACCGGGTCGAAGAGATGCTGACTTTGGTCGGGCTGGCAGGTGCGTCCGAAAAGTACCCGGGACAGCTCTCTGGCGGCCAGCAGCAGCGCGTGGCCTTGGCGCGCGCTTTAGCGCCGTCGCCGTCCCTATTGTTGCTGGATGAACCCATGTCGGCGCTGGACGCCCGCGTGCGTGAACACCTGCGAATCGAATTGCGGGCTCTCCAAAAGCGCCTGTCCATCACCACGTTGATGGTGACGCATGATCAGGAAGAAGCCATGGTCATGGCCGACCGTATCGCCGTCATGAACGGCGGCATCATTGAGCAGTACGGCACGCCGCGCGAACTGTACCGTCAGCCGGGCTCCGCCTTTATCGCCGATTTCGTGGGTGAAGCGAACTGGCTGCCGTTCGAACGCATCGACACCCACCGGGCCCGCGTCGGCCGCCAGGAGTTGGGGGTGGATGCGCCGCTGGGCACGCAGGCCGGCAAGCTCTTCGTGCGGCCAGAGGCCGTGCGGGTCAGCATGACGCGCCCCGAAGAACCCAATTCCATGCTGGCCGACGTGCTGGATGGCGTGTTCCTGGGCCGGGGCTACCGTTTGGCCTTGCGTCTGGAAGGCGTGCCCGGTTCGACCGTGCATTCCATCGTATCTCCTGAAATCGGGGACGCCCTGTTGGGCCCTCACGCTGCCGGCCGTTGCTGGGTGGAGCTGCCGCGCCATGCGATTCGTACCTACGCTTGATTCGGCCATGACCCGTACGTCTACCGCAGGGGAGCCTGTGTCCGCACCCATAGCCGCCCCGGCGCTTGTTCTGGGCCGCCGCCCGCTGCCCGGCTGGATTGGATCATTGGGCCTGACCGTTGGGCAGGGCGCTCTGGTGCTGGGCTTGTTGCTGTTTCTGGCGTTGCCGCTGGCGGCGATCCTGGCCAAGTCCGTGACAGACTCCGACGGAGCTTGGGCGGGCTTGTCGGTCATCAGCGCCATCATCGGCGCGGATGGGTTTCTAAGCATGGTCGGGCGCAGCCTGACCGTGGGTATCGTGACGACGTTGCTCGTCGTGCCGTGCGCCTACGGATTTGCCTACGGCTTGACGCGTACGCGTCTGCCGGGCAAGGGCTTGTTGCGCACGATTGCCTTGCTGCCGTTGCTGGCGCCGTCGCTGCTGCCGGGGATTGCGCTGGTGTACCTGCTGGGTAATCAAGGCTTGCTGAAAGGGCTGATGGGCGGCACGACCATCTACGGTTTCTGGGGCATTGTTGTGGGCGAAGCCTTCTATACGTTTCCCCATGCGCTCATGATCCTGTTGACGGGCCTGACGCTGGCGGACGGGCGCTTGTATGACGCCGCACGCGCCATGGGCGCAAACTCCTGGCGCACGTTTTTGACCGTCACCCTGCCTGGCACGCGTTATGCCGTGTTCTCGGCTTGCTGCGTCGTGTTCACGTTGACGGTCACGGACTTTGGCGTGCCCAAGGTGGTGGGCGGCGATTACAACGTGCTGGCCATGGAAGCGTACAAGGCTGTTGTCGGCCAGCAGAATTTTCCCAAGGGCGCGGCAATTGGCATCTTGCTGCTGCTGCCGGCCTTGCTGACGTTCGTGCTGGACCGCCGCCTGCGCGCCCGTCAGGGCGCTCAGATGAGCGGCCGCGCCCAGCCGTATGCCGCAGGCGAAAACCGCCGTCGCGACGCTGCTTTTCTGACGCTGGCCGGGGTGCTGGCCGCGTTCCTGCTGCTGATCATTGGCGTGGCGGTGTGGGCCTCATTCGTGAAGATGTGGCCGTACAACTTGTCGATGTCGCTGCGTTCGTATGACTTCGACAATATGGACGGGGGCGGCTGGCTGGCCTGGCGCAATAGCCTGCAACTGGCTTTCTGCACGGCATTGATCGGCACGCTGGTGGTTTTTGTGGGCGCCTGGATGATGGAGAAAGTGCCGGCACGCGGTGCGGTGGCGCGAGGCTTGCGCGGAATGGTCAGCATGCTGGCGTTGATGCCGATGGCGGTGCCTGGCCTGGTATTGGGCTTGGGCTACATCTTCTTTTTCAACAGCCTCATGAACCCGCTGAACATGCTGTACGGAACGATGCCGCTGCTGGTTCTGTGCACCGTCGTCCACTTCTACACCAGCGCACATTTGACGGCGGCAACGGCGCTAAACGCACTCGACCCTGAATTCGAGGCTGCTTCGGCATCGCTGAAGGTGCCGCGCATGACGACGTTTCTGCGCGTGACGCTGCCGATGTGCCTGCCCGCTGCACTGGACGTTGCCCGCTACCTCTTTGTTTCCGCGATGACGACCGTGTCGGCCGTGGTGTTTCTGTACAGCCCGTCCACGGTGCTGGCTGCGGTTGCGGTGCTGAATATGGATGACGCCGGCTTTATCGGCCCCGCCGCCGCCATGTGCACGGTGATCATGGCCAGTTCCGCCGTCGCGTCGCTGCTCCTGCACTTGGCCAGCCGTGCGTTGGTGGCGCGCAGCCAGGCATGGCGCCGCCCCGCAGTGCTTTGAACGAATATTTCTAGGATGACTGTCATGACTGTTTCTCCCTTGCCCGTCCAGCTGGAAGCGGTGATCTTTGATTGGGCCGGCACGCTGGTCGATTTCGGCTCGTTCGCACCCACCAAGGTTTTCGTGGATGCGTTCTCGCAGTTCGGTATGGATGTCTCGCTGAAGGAAGCGCGCGGCCCCATGGGCATGGGCAAGTGGGACCATATCCGCGCCTTGTGTGATCAGCCCGCCATTGCCAGTCAATACGAAGCGCAATTTGGCCGCTTGCCTACCGACGACGATGTCACCGCTATCTATGACCGTTTCCTGCCGATGCAGCTGGAGAAAGTCGCGCAATATTCCGCGGCCATTCCCGGCGCAGCGGAACTGCTGCGCGCCTTGCGCCAGCGCGGTTTGAAGATCGGTTCCTGCTCCGGGTATCCAGACAGCGTCATGCGCCGCGTCGTAGAACGCGCCGCCTCGGAAGGTCTGGAGCCAGACTGCATTGTTGCCAGCGATGACGTGCCGCGCGCCCGTCCCGCGCCCGCCATGGCCTTGAAAAATGTGGTGGAGCTGGGGCTGTCCGACGTGGCTGCATGTATCAAGGTTGACGACACCGCCCCCGGCATCGAGGAAGGGCGCCGCGCCGGCATGTGGACGGTGGGCCTGTTGCTGTCCGGCAATGCCGCCGGCCTGACGCTGGATGAATATCTGAGCCTGAACGAAGCGGGCCGCGAACGGGCCCGCGAACAGGCTGGCCAGGAACTGTCGCCTGCCGCGCCGCATTACCTGATCGACACGGTGGCCGACCTGCCCGACGTAATCGTTGACATTGAAGCTCGTCTGGCGCGAGGTCAACGCCCTTGATTTAAGCCTTTCGCTCCCGGCACCTCGCCGGATCAACTCTTTTTGCACCGCGCACCGCGGTTGGCATCCGCCAGCCGTGGGGACCTTGTTCACCCTTTTTTTTCCGCTCACCCACGGAGTTCCTCATGAATCGCTACAAGCTGCTTGCACTGGCCGCCGCCCTGACGGGCGTGATGGGCGCCGCCTCCGCCGAGACCACGCTGACGGTCTACACCGCGCTCGAAGCCGACCAGATCAAGGCCTATCAGGCTGCGTTCGAGAAGGCCAACCCCGACATCAAGATCCAGTGGGTTCGCGACTCCACCGGCATCATCGCTGCCAAGCTGCTGGCCGAAAAAAGCAACCCCAAGGCGGACGTGATCTGGGGCCTGGCTGGTACGGCGCTGGGCCTGATGGACAAGGAAGGCATGTTGCAGCCCTACGCCCCCAAGGGCCTGGACCAGATCTCGGCGAACATGCGCGACGCCAAGGCTGAACCGTCGTGGGTCGGCATGGACGGCTTCGCCGCTGCCATCTGCTTCAACACCATCGAAGCTGAAAAGCAAAAGCTGCCCAAGCCCACGTCGTGGCAAGACCTGACCAAACCGGTGTACGCCGGCAAGATCGTCATGCCGAACCCGGCTTCGTCTGGCACGGGTTTCCTGGACGTCAGCGCCTGGTTGCAGATTTTTGGTGAAGAGAAGGGCTGGGCTTACATGGACGCCCTGCACAAGAATATCGGTTCGTACACGCACTCGGGTTCCAAGCCTTGCAATATGGCTGCGGCAGGTGAGTTCCCGATTGGCGTGTCGTTTGACTACCGCGCCGCCAAGCTGAAGGCCGATGGCGCGCCGGTCGAAGCCGTGTTCCCGTCCGAAGGTCTGGGCTGGGAAGTGGAAGCGACCGCCATCATGAAGGGCACGAAGAACCTGGAAGCCGCGCGCAAACTGGCTGACTTCTCTGCCAGCCGTGAAGCCAACGAGCTGTACAAGGCAAACTTCGCCGTGCTGGCGATTCCGTCCATCGCCACGGTCAACCCGAATCTGCCGGCTGACCTGACCACGCGCATGATCAAGAACGACTTCGTGTGGGCCGCCACGAATCGTGAACGCATCATCGCCGAATGGACCAAGCGCTACGACGGCAAGTCCGAGCCCAAGAAGAAGTAAGCCTGTGCCGGCGCGGCGGAGCTTTGTGGCTTCGCCGCAAATCGGGAAGCGTCCCGGGGGCGCTTTCCCTGCTATCCCTCTTGCTGTGTTTCTGAGATGAAAACTTACGACGTAATCGTGGTGGGCGCGGGCATGCTAGGCATCGCGCACGCCTGGGCAGCCGCCAAACGCGGCCTGTCGGTAGCCGTGATCGAGCGCAGCCGTCAGGCGCATGGCGCCACGATCCGCAACTTTGGTCAGGTGATTGTGACGGGCCAGGCGCCCGGCATGATGCTGTCGCATGCGCAGCAGGCGCGTGAACTGTGGCTGGACCTGGCTGGCAAGGCGGGCTTCCATGTGCGCGCAAACGGCGCGCTGGTGCTGGCTCGCAATGCGGACGAGGCCGAGGTGTTGCAGGAGTTCGCAGACACGCGTTTGCAGCAGGAAGGCTATCGCGCCGAACTGCTCTCGGCGCGCGGCGTGGCCGGTCTGTACGATGGCAGGCTGGCGCATCATTGCATGGCTTTGCGTGGGCACGACGACTTGCAGATCTACTCCCGCGAAGCCTTGCCGGCCATCACCGCGTACCTGGCAGAATCGCTGGGGGTCACCTTCATCACCGGTACGCTTGCGCGCGCCGTGGAAAACGGTCTGGTCGGCACCACGGCAGGAGACTTCCAAGGCAAGCATGTCTTCGTCTGCCCAGGGCATGACTATCTGACCTTGTTGCCCGAGCGTTTTGCGCCGCTGAATCTGGAAGTCACCCGCTTGCAGATGCTGCGCGCGGCATTCGAGAGCGACTCCATTGCGCTCGACTGCCCGCTGCTGACAGGGCTGTCTTGCGTGCATTACGGCGCGTTTTCAGATCTGCCATCGGCGCAAGCTTTGCGTGACGTGATTCAGGCGCGTACCCCCATGCTGCTGGATAACGGTATCCATCTGCTGATCAGTCCCACGCCTTATGGCGAGCTGATCATTGGCGATTCGCATCGCTACGGGCAAGATGCCTTTCCGTTCAATGATGAAGCCGTCGACAACGCTATGCTGGATCTCGCGTCGCAGGCGCTGGGTGCGCGCTTGCGTGTGCTGGAACGCTGGCAGGGCGTCTACGGCACGCATGGCCCAGCGCCGTTCTCGGTGATGCCCGTGGATGCCGCGACGACGGTGGCGGTGATGCACTCTGGCGTAGGCATGACCGTGGGCCTGGCGATTGGTGAACGCACCGTGGCGGGCGCTCTGGGCGGCTGAACGTTGGTCTTATCAATGAAAAGGGCCTCGCGATGTTGCGCGAGGCCCTTTGTTTTGAGAGACCAGGCAAGGCAGGTTCAGAGTTCCTGCATGATCCGGCGATACCACTCGTGGAAGTGCTGCATGCCATCTTCCATCGGCGACTGGTAGGGACCGGTCTCGTTCACGCCACGCAACATGAGCGCCTTGCGGCCCGCGTCCATGCGTTCGGCGATCTCGTCGTCTTCGATGGCCGTTTCCATGTAAGCCGCGCGTTGCGCTTCAACGAATTCGCGTTCAAACGCCGAGATTTCCTCGGGGTAGTAGAACTCGACAACGTTGATCGTTTCTTGCGGACTCTTTGGGTACAGCGTAGACAACACCAGCACGTGCGGATACAGCTCGATCATGTGGGTCGGGAAATACGTGACCCAGACCGCGCCAAACTCCGGCGCGTCGCCGTCGCGGAACGACAGCAAGCGATCATGCCATTGCTTGTACACATCCGAACCCGGCTGCGCCAGCGCATTGTGCACGCCCACTTTTTGCAGGCTGTACCAGTCGTTGAATTCCCAGGTCAGGTCGTCGCACGTGACGAAGCGGCCCAGTCCGGGATGGAACGGCCCGACGTGGTAGTCCTCAAGGTAGACCTCGATAAAGGTCTTCCAGTTGTAGTTGCACTGGTGCACCTCGACGTGGTCCAGCACATAGTCGCCGAAGTTGAATTCGGGCCGCGAGAACAGCGGCGCCATGTCGGACGCCGGATCACGAGGGCCTTCAAAGAGCAAGCCGTGGCAATCGCGCAGGCGGAATTTTTGCAAGTTCATGCAAGGCGTGGTCTCGAACTGAGGCGCGCCCAACAACTCGCCTTGGTTGTTGTACGTCCAACGGTGCAGCGGACATACGATGTTGCCCCCGCTTGCCTTCAGATTGCCTTGCGTATTGCAGTTGCCGGCCACATTGCCAGCTTCGCCGCCCAGCATCAGTGCCTGACGGTGACGGCAGACATTTGAGATGAGTTCAACGCCTTGCTGGTTGCGAACCAGCACGCGGCCCGAGTTTTCTTGGACCAACGTACGCCAATCCCCGATTTCAGGCACCAATTTCTGGTGGCCGACATATTGCGAGGATTGCTTGAAAATGAGTTCTTGCTCGCGGGCAAAGAGGGCTTCGTCAAAATATGCACTGACGGGTAGCTGGGTGCGAGCTGGCACGACATGTGCCATCCGACCGATGTCGGTCATGATTCCCTCCGCTCGGATAAAAAAGCCACGACGGTTTGAGCTTTGCCAAGCGCTTTTGTTCAAGCCAAGGTTTTGTTCAAGGCTTGTTCAAGGCTTTCAAGGCCTTGGGGCCTGGCTAAATCCGTTCTGGCGCGAAGAAAAATCGGTGTCTGGCCGATCAAATTAGCCGTGAATTGTACCCCAAGGGCTTTCCCCCCGCCCGTGAAGATCGGTGAAGCTTGGTGAAGTTATGGGGGGGCGTATTTGACCTGTCGCAAAACCTGATTAACCCTACGCGGCCTAGGTCTTTCAGACGAGCTTGCGGGTTGCAGGATGGCGCCTGAGCAACCAGCTGCTGGCGGCCGACAATGCGAACACCGCCAGAGTCAGCAGCGGCACGGTCCAGGCATCGCGCTGCCCGCCAGAAAAGGCGCCAGCGCGGTGCGCCACATCCAAAAAGACCGGGTGGATCAGATAAACGCCGAAGGTCAGCGGTGCAAGCGCAGCCAGCCTGGGCAGGCGGGGCGACGACACAATCCATTGGAACGCCGCTAGCGACATGAACGGCACCGTCAGGCTGAAGTAGTCGTAGAAGTAGGTGTCCAGCGCATGGCCGTTGGACATGATGGTGACGCCCAAGGCGGTGATGGCCACACTTGCCAACAGTATCAGGCCGGGCCGCGGAATGCGCATTTCGCCATCGAAAATCTGACGGCCCGCGACGAAATAACCCAGGTAGGGCAGGAACCAGGTCAGAAAGAACCCGTGCGGCGCGCCCAATGCGCGGCGGTACAGCGCATCCAGGATTGCGACGCCCAGAATTCCAACCACCCATAGCGAGCGGCCCCGCGGCGTGCTGCGCGTATAGAGCATCCGGGCAAGCGGGGCGAACAGATAAAGCCCCACGATCATGTAGAGGTACCAAAGGTGGTAGTACGGTTCGCCCTGGGCAACCTTGCGCGGCCAGAATGAAAAATCGACGCGGCCGTCATCCCACCAGTCCAGTCCGGTGCGCCACAACAGATAGAACAGTGTCCAAAACAGCAACGGCGCGCAGATGCGGGCCATGCGGCGGCTGTAGAATTTTTTTGCGTCCTGCGGTTTGGCGGGGTCTAGCAGCAAGGCCCCACTGACCATGACGAAAACCGGCACGCACCAGCGCGCCGCCGAATCGTAAAGATTCGCAGCCAGCCACGCGCCGCCTCCATACGCGGCAGGATCGCTGACGATTACCGCCGCGCTATGCAGCAGCACGACTGCCACGGCCGCCAGCCAACGGGCGGCATCCAGTCGGGCGTATCGGTCTTCGGTGTAAGGCATCGGGCTCCCGCTGGGTGTTTGCTTTTCCACCTTAGCAGCGGCAGGCGCCCGGTTTCTGTATCCAGCGGTTAGTCCAAGCGTAAAAAACCGACAGAAGCCGCAACGGCGCTGTCGGTGGGAAGGGTGGCGAATCGCTCTGAGCGGACTGCCTGATTGCGGGTGGGCGGCGTCACGAACGTTTTGTCACGAAACCGCCTGGACCGCGATCGCGGTATTTACTGCAAAACGATATTGGCCTGCTTGATCAACTGCGACACGATGGGCTGTTCAGTCTTGATCTGCTTGTCGAGTTCGGCAGCCGAGCCCGAGCGCGGATCGATGCCCATATCCAGCATGCGTTTTTTCACGGCGTCGTCTTTCAATGTTTCGGTCAATGCGGCTTGCAGTTTTTCCAGCACGGGTGCCGGGGTGCCCTTGGGCGCCACAAAGCTGAACCAGGCGGTCATGTCGAAGGCCGGGTAGCCCTCTTCGGCCAGCGTTGCCAGCTTGGGTTGCGTCGCCAGCCGCGTCGGGCTGGTGATGGCAAAGACTTTGACCTTGCCGGCGTCGGCTTGCGGCATGCCTGTCGCGACCATGTCGAAGAACAGGTCCACGTCGCCGCTGATCAGCGCGGGCAGGGCCTGGGTCGCGCCCTTGAAAGGCACGTGCAGGATGTCGATGCCGGCGCGCTCTTTGAACAATTCCCCCGCCAGATGCGAAGAGGTGCCCGGACCGAAGGTCGCAAACGTCAGCTTGCCCGGATTTTGCTTGGCGTACGCCACCACATCTTGCGTGTTGTTGAACGGCCGCTTCGGGCTGGACAGCAATACCAGCGGACCGACGCCCACCATGCCGATGTGCGCAAAGCTGTCCGGATCGTAAGGCAGCTCCTTGTACAGATAACGGTTCGTGACGAGGGTGGAGTTGGTCGCCATCAGGATGGTGTAGCCATCAGGCTGTTCGCGGGACACGAATGCCGCGCCGATGGATGTGCCTGCGCCCGCCTTGTTTTCCACGATCATGGGCTGGCCCAGGGTCTTGGCCATGCGTTCGGCCAGGATGCGGGTCAGCACGTCGGTTGCGCCGCCAGCCGGGAACGGCGAGACGACCTTGATGGGCCGGGCGGGATAAGTGTCTGCCTGCGCGCCCAGAGCGGCGGCGCTGAGCAACAGGGTGGCCAGCAGTTTGTAGCTTGTGCGAATCATGTTTTCCCCTTGAAGTCGCGTGCTTGAGTGGATCGCCGGGTCTGGCGGTACGTTCGCAATGCCGGGGCATCGTGGCCGCTTGCCAGGTCACCAGGGATCATTTAAATTCCGATATATGGAATTTAGTTTTGTTATTCGAAATAAACTATAAAAACGAAGTGAATCGGAATGCAATCTTTTTCTGACACAAAGCGAATCATTCATCCGCCAAGCAAACCGGATGAGACCCTGGAATTGAGCCTGCCTGCGCGCCGTAAACGTACGGCGGGGCCGGGCGGCGGCGCCACTTCGCCGGATTTCATTACGGCGTTGGCGCGGGGGCTGGATGTGTTGCGTTGCTTTCGGCATGGGGTTACCGCCCTGGGCAATCTGGACCTGGCCCGCCTGACCGGACTGCCTAAACCGACCATCAGCCGCATCACCTACACCCTGACCGAGCTCGGATACCTGCGCTACCACCCGGACACCGGTAAATATTCGCCGGGTTACGGCGTGCTGGCGCTGGGCTTTGGTCTGCTGGCGGGCCTTGAGGTGCGCGAACTGGCCAAGGCGTCGATGACCGAGCTGGCCCGGGATACGGGGGGCGCGGTTGCGCTTGGCGCTTTCGATGGGGACGCAATGACCTATGTCGAAGCCATCCATGGTTCGTCCGCGCTTTATCTGCGTCTGCCCGTGGGCTATCGCGCCAGCCTGGATAGCGCCATGGGGCGGGCGTATCTGGCAAGCCTGCCGGAAGCGGCCTGTGACGAGATCCTGGGGCGCCTGGGGCAGTCGGCGCCCTCGGCGGATGCCGTCCTCCGTGCCCGGGCGGAATTGCAGGAATCGGGCTGTTGCTTTGCCATCGGTGAATGGCAGTCGGGGATCAACGCGGTCGCGGTTCCGTTTACTTCCATCACCGGCGAAGGTGTCTTCGTCATGAGTTGCGGGGGGCCCGCCAGTCTGTTGCCCGAGTCCGACTTGCGCACGCGGGTGGCGCCGGTTTTACAGGCTGCGATCGCGGGCTTGGCCGGCGCATCGGGCTAAGCGCCGGGGGGCATCAAGGTCTGGTGTGGCTATCTCGTACAATTCACGAATTGATTCACCCCTCGCGCCCTCGGAGACCCGTTTGGCCAAACCCACACAAGCCGATCCGCAGATCGATGATCGTCCCTTGCCCCAGGATTTCGAAACGGCCTTAGCCGAGTTGGAATCGTTGGTTGCGGCGATGGAAGACGGCTCATTGCCGCTTGAGCAATCGCTGGCCGCTTACCGGCGCGGCGTCGCACTCACGCGTGTCTGTCAGGACCGCTTGGCGCAGGCCGAACAGCAGGTCAAAGTGCTGGAGGGCGACTTGTTGCGCCCTCTGGACCCGGCGGCGCTGGACGACGAATAAGAACCTGATGAAGCAAACTCAACTCGCTTTCCCGGAGTGGCTGCAGGGTCGCGCACGGCACGTCGAAGACGTCCTGGACGACCTGATGCCCCCCGCGGATGTACTGCCTACGCGCCTGCATGAAGCCATGCGCTACGCCGTGCTGGGCGGTGGCAAGCGCGTCCGCGCCGCCATGGTCTATGCCGCCGGCCAAGCTTGCCCGGTCAGCGGCAGCGTGCTGGCGATCGAGACCTCGCTGGACCGCGCCGCCGCAGCCGTGGAACTGATCCACGGGTATTCGCTGGTGCATGACGATCTGCCTTGCATGGATGACGACACGCTGCGCCGTGGCCGGCCCACCACGCACGTGCAATTCGACGAAGCCACGGCCATGCTCGCGGGCGACGCCTTGCAGCCGCTGGCTTTTGACCTGCTGGCATCGATGCCGATCGCGCCTGCGCTGATCGTGCAAGCCACCCAGTCGCTGGCGCGCGCAGCTGGCAGCCAGGGCATGGCGGGCGGACAGGCCATCGACCTGTTCAGCGTCGGCCATTCGCTGTCGCGCGACCAGCTGCAACAGATGCACAGCATGAAGACGGGCGCTATGCTCGCTTGCAGCGTGGCTCTGGGCGGCATTGTCGCGGGCGCCAGTTCGGCCTCGCGTCAGGCGCTGGACGCCTACGCGCAAGCAATGGGACTGGCTTTCCAGGTGGTAGACGATATTCTTGACGTGACGGCCGACTCGGCCAGCCTGGGCAAGACGCCGGGCAAGGACGCCGCAGAGAACAAGCCGACCTACGTGTCGCTGCTGGGTTTGTCCGAGGCGCGCACGTTTGCCGGGCAACTGCGTGAAGCTGCACTCGCTGCGCTTGAGCCTTTGGGCGATGCTGGCGCGCGGTTGGCGCAGTTGGCTGACTACATCGTCCTTCGAGACCGCTGATCCGTGAACAGCCCGGTCTGAATTCAGGCCGGGTCAACGAACCACATAAAAGCATGACGACAGATTTATTGGACCGCATTCAATCGCCGGCAGACCTCAAGCGCCTGGATCGCCGCGAGCTGAAAAAGCTTGCAGACGAACTGCGCGGCTTTGTGCTGGAGTCGGTATCGAAAACGGGCGGTCACCTGTCGTCCAACCTGGGTACGGTCGAGCTGACGCTGGCGCTGCATCAGGTGTTTGATACCCCGCACGACCGTATCGTCTGGGACGTGGGGCACCAGTCTTATCCGCACAAGATCCTGACCGGACGCCGCGCGGGCATGGCCCAATTGCGCCAGCAAGGCGGAATTTCGGGTTTCCCCAAGCGCAGCGAATCCGAATACGACGCCTTTGGCACCGCGCATTCGTCCACGTCGATTTCGGCCGCGCTGGGTATGGCGGTGGCGTCGCGCAATGCTGGCGTGCAACGCCAGCACATCGCCGTTATCGGCGACGGCGCCATGTCGGCGGGCATGGCCTTCGAGGCCATGAACAATGCAGGCGTCACGCCCAACATCAATCTGCTGGTGATCCTGAACGACAACGACATGTCGATCTCGCCGCCAGTGGGGGCGCTGAACCGCTACCTCGCGCGTCTGATGTCGGGCCGCTTCTATGCAACCGCCAAGAACGTGGGCCGCGCTGTCTTGCAGCACGTGCCGCCCGTACTTGAATTGGCGCGCCGCTTTGAAGAGCATGCCAAGGGCATGGTCACGCCCGCCACCCTGTTCGAAGAATTCGGCTTCAATTACGTCGGCCCCATCGACGGCCACGATATGGACGCGCTGGTGCCCACGCTGCAGAATCTGAAGGCCCTGCAAGGCCTGCAGTTCCTGCACGTGGTGACAAAGAAAGGGCAGGGCTACAAGCTGGCCGAAGCCGATCCGGTGCTGTATCACGGGCCGGGTAAGTTCGATCCTGCCGTGGGCATCCAGCAATCGAAGGCGCCAGGCAAGCGGAGCTTTACGCAGGTCTTCGGCCAGTGGTTGTGCGACACGGCCGATCAGGATTCGCGTCTGGTTGCTGTCACCCCTGCCATGCGTGAAGGCAGCGGGCTGGTTGAATTCGAAAAGCGCTTTCCGCTGCGCTATTTCGATGTGGGCATTGCCGAGCAGCACGCCGTGACGTTCGCCGGCGGTATTGCTTGCGAGGGGCAAAAGCCTGTTGTCGCCATCTACTCCACGTTCTTGCAACGCGGCTATGACCAGCTGATCCACGACGTCGCCCTGCAAAATCTGGATGTGACATTTGCGCTGGACCGTGCCGGTCTGGTGGGCGCCGATGGCGCGACTCATGCGGGCAATTACGACACCGCCTTCCTGCGTTGCGTGCCTAACATGGTGGTCGCCACGCCGTCCGACGAAAGCGAAACGCGTCTGTTGCTGTCGACCTGTTATCAGTACCCGGGTCCGGCGTCGGTGCGCTATCCGCGCGGCGCAGGTTGCGGCGCCAAGGAAGATGCAGGCTTGGGCACGGTTGAACTGGGCCGTGGCCTGGTGCGCCGCGAGGGCAAGAAGATCGCCATTCTGGGTTTTGGCACCTTGGTTCAGGCAGCGCTCACCGCGGCCGGCAAGCTCGATGCCACCGTGGCTGACATGCGCTTCGTGAAGCCTATCGACCGCGAGTTGATTCTGGATCTGGCCAGCCGCCATGATGCGCTGGTGACGCTGGAAGATGCGTCCATCATGGGCGGCGCGGGCAGCGCCGTCCTGGAAGTGCTTAGTGCAGCAGGAGTGCTGATTCCGGTGCTGCAATTAGGTTTGCCGGATGCCTTTATTGATCACGGCGAGCAGTCGGCGCTGTTGGCGGGCGTTGGCCTGGATGCTGCTGGTATCGAGCAATCGATCCGTGACCGTTACGCGGATCTGCTTGCCTGAATTCGTTTTCCGGATGAAGGGCCACTTTCATCCGGAAAAACAGAACACACTGTTCCGGCCCCGCCAACCTACGAATAGAAGGGTTTTCCCTGGCGGTTCCCGGCGTTTGGGCGATAATGGCCCCCTCTCAAGATTCCTAGGCCAGTGCGTTTTAGCCACTATCGTTGCCTAGACAGGTAAGCTGAAATGAATTCTTCGATCGACCCCGCCATCGTGATGCCCGACGTCCAGAGCTCGGCGGACACCCGGCACATCCCGATTCAGCGTGTGGGAATCCGTGGCGTGCGCCACCCCATGCTGATTGAAAGCGGTGATGGCTCGCCCCAGGGCACCGTCGCCAACTGGACGCTGACCGTCGCGCTGCCGCCTGAAGAAAAGGGGACGCATATGTCCCGCTTCGTGGCCTTGCTGGAAAAGTACCGCAGCACCCCCATGACGCCCGCGCTGTTCCGCGCCATGGCGGCCGACATGCTGCCCTTGCTGCACGCGGAACGCGGCGACATTACTGCGTCTTTCCCTTACTTCATCAACAAGTCCGCCCCGATTTCCGGCGTGCAAAGCCTGCTGGACTATGAAGTCCAGTGGATCGCCCGCGCCCAGAACGATGGCGTCGAATTCGAACTGATTGTGCAGGTGCCCGTCACCAGCCTCTGTCCGTGTTCGAAGGCCATCTCCGAATACGGCGCGCACAACCAGCGCTCGCACGTGACGGTGTCGGCCATTCTGAATGGCGACATCAGCATGGACGGCGTCATCCGCCTGATCGAAGAAGAAGGTTCGTGCGAACTCTGGGGTCTGCTCAAGCGCCCGGACGAAAAGTACGTGACCGAACGCGCCTACGACAATCCCAAGTTTGTCGAAGACCTGGTGCGCGACGTGGCAGCTCGCCTGAACGCGCATCCTGGTATCGCCCGCTATCGCGTCGAAGCCGAAAACTTCGAATCGATTCACAACCACTCGGCCTACGCCGTCGTGGAAGGGTGAGCGTTTCGTGAGCCATCCGGCGGCCAGTGATTGGCCGCTTATTGCGCGGCTGCAGGAATGGGAATCGCGGCTGGCCGGCAACTTGGCCGGCCGCGGCCGTTTTGGCGTCGCGCTTTATGAGTTCTTCCGTTTTGGCGTCAAGCAGGCTTGGGCGTGTCTGTTTGGCGGGTTGATGTGCGCGCTGTTGCTTGGCACCCACTGGTGGTATCCCAAGGACGCGCTGCTGGCCCGCTACGACTTTCTGACCCTCTCCGCGCTCGGCATACAGGCTTTGTTGCTGGCCCTGCGTATGGAAACCTGGTCCGAAGCTCGTGTGATCCTGATGTTTCATGTGGTCGGTACCGGCATGGAGATCTTCAAGACGGCGGCGGGCTCCTGGATCTATCCAGAGGCCAATGTGTTGCGCATTGGCGGCGTGCCGTTGTTCACGGGTTTTATGTATGCAGCGGTGGGTAGCTACCTGGCGCGCGTGTGGCGCCTGTTCGACTTCCGTTTTCGCGCGCACCCGCCTCTCGCTGCCACTGTGGCGCTGTCGGTGCTGATCTACGTGAATTTCTTCGCGCATCACTTCATCATGGATATTCGATGGGTGCTGTTTGCGCTGACGGCCGTCTTGTTTGCCCGGACCTGGGTGTACTTCCGTATCTGGCGTGTGTATCGCCGCATGCCCTTGCTGCTGGGTTTTGTATTGGTTGCCTTGTTCATCTGGTTCGCCGAAAACATCGGCACCTTTGCCAATGCCTGGCGCTATCCCAATCAGGCGCAGGGCTGGGAAATGGTGTCCATTACCAAGCTGGGCTCTTGGTTCCTGCTGATGATCATCAGCTATGTCATGGTCAGCGTGGTCAACCGGCCTCAGCAAATTACTGTGGCGGATCTGCCGCGCACAGCCGGGAAGGGGCTTGTCAGTAGCCCGTCCCCTATTTCGTAGCCACCTTGCGGCTTGCGTCACCCGCCTCAATCGGTAATAATCGAGGGCTTTCTTGCTCGACCGCCCATGGTTTTTGGGTAGCGGGCTGCCCCTTGCGGGCTGATGTCGACGATATGTGTTCAGGGATGGTTTCTTTCCGAATGCATACACCCATGATGGAAAGCGCGGGTGCAAGACGATCAGCCAGCGAGACATCCTCAAGGAGTTTTACTCATGCGTCACTACGAAGTAGTGTTTATCGTTCACCCCGACCAAAGCGAGCAAGTGCCCGCCATGGTCGAACGTTACCAAGCGCTGGTCACGGGCCAAGGCGGCTCGGTTCACCGCCTGGAAGACTGGGGTCGCCGTCAACTGGCCTACCCGATCCAGAAGCTCGTCAAGGCTCACTACGTTTGCCTGAACATCGAGTGCGGCCAAGCCACGCTGGATGAGCTGGAACACTCGTTCCGCTACAACGACGCCGTTTTGCGCCACCTGGTCATCAAGACCAAGAAGGCTCAAGCCACGCCCTCGATCATGATGAAGTCGGTTGAGCGCGAAGAAGCCCGTAAGGCTTCGGCTGAAGCAGCGCCGGCTCAGGCCGAGTAAGCAGGGCTCACGCAGAGCTCATCCCATGAAGTCCCCTCGGTGCCTGGCAGGATGAATAAGCTGGAACTCAGCGCCCGCGTTCTTGAATGCGAGCCTTTGCGCCACACTCCCGCCGGTTTGCCTGCACTGGAAATGGTGCTGGCACACGAGTCGGAGGTCATCGAGGCCGGCCACCCGCGCCGCGTCGAATTGACGATCACCGCCGTGGCATTGGGCGATCTGGCATTGCTGTTGAGAAACACCGCGTTAGGGTCCGAATTGCTGGTGCAGGGGTTTTTGGCTCCCGCGCGCAAGGACTCGGTGAAGATCAAGCTGCATCTGCAGCAGGCACGCAAGATCAGCGGTAGCGCTGGACGCGATCCGCAGGTGGCTTGAAGGGAATGAGCAAAAGGTGCGAGAGCGCCTTCTGGACACGGATAGGTTATGGGGCGTAGGGGTTAAAACCCGCTCCCCTCAAACATAGAGGCACATATCATGGCTTTCTTCGGAAAACGCAAAGAAAAACGCAAATTCACGCAGCAGAACCCGCTTTTCAAGCGTCGTAAGTTCTGCCGCTTTACCGCAGCCGGCGTCGAAGAGATCGACTACAAGGATCTGGACACCCTGCGCGACTTCGTGCAAGAAAACGGCAAGATCATCCCGGCTCGTCTGACCGGCACCAAGGCAATCTACCAGCGTCAGCTGGACACCGCCATCAAGCGCGCGCGCTTCCTGGCTCTGTTGCCTTACACCGATAACCACAACTAATCCGGGGCACTGAAAATGCAAGTTATTCTGCTCGAAAAAGTCGTCAACCTGGGCAACCTGGGTGAAGTCGTTCGCGTGCGTGATGGTTACGCCCGCAACTTCCTGATTCCCCAGCGCAAGGCTCGTCGTGCAACCGACGCCGCCCTGAAGGAATTCGAAGCCCGCCGCGCCGAGCTGGAAAAGGTCCAGGCTGAAAAGCTGGCCGCTTCCCAAGCTCTGGGCGAGCGCCTGTCCGGCTTCCAACTGAAGATCGCTCAGAAGGCTGGTATCGACGGCCGTCTGTTCGGCTCGGTCACCAATGCTGACATCGCTGAAGGTCTGAAGAAGGCCGGTTTCGAAGGCGTTGAAAAGGCGCAAGTGCGTCTGCCCAACGGCCAGCTGAAGGCGGTCGGCGAGTACCCGGTTCAGGTTGCTCTGCACGCTGACGTCGTTGTTGACGTTACGGTTCTGGTCGAAGGCGAATTGTCCTAAGCCGGTACCCGCAGTAAAGAAAAGCCGGCCCGCGCGCCGGCTTTTTTTCTTTTTTGCCTAGCGCTCATTGCGTGTAGTCTTTCGGCTGCACTGTTTCTGCTCTACGCTGTTTTTACAGAGAACCCATTGAATCAGCCGCCCGTTCACCACAACGCGCCGCCTGGCCTGCGTGCCTGGCTCGACAGCCTGGACGCCTCGCGTGAACCGTCCGTGCGGGATGTGACGATCGATGGCGTGCGCTGCATCATCAAGCGCCGCCGCCCCAGCATTGGCCGGGGTGTGAGTTATGCGCTGCGCTATGTGCGCGCCGCGGTGCTGGGAGCGGGCTGCAAGCTGTTCCTGGGCGAGTTTCCCAGGCCGGGCGTGCTGCTGCACAACGGGCTGGCGCACGAGGCAGAACGCTTGTCGGAGCTGCTGAAGGCAGGTTGCCGCGTGCCCGAAGTCTGGTGGCAGGAGCAGGGGCTGCTGGTGCTGGAATATGTGGGCGATGATCTGGCAGACCTGATCCGCAACGAAGACTCGACCTCGCAGCTGTGGCTGACACGCGCCGCTGCGTCGGACCTGGCAGCCTTTCATGCGCGTGGCATGTGGCATGGCGGCGCACAGATCCGCAACGTGACGCGGCAAGATGGCGAGCTATGGCGCATCGATTTCGAAGAGAACATCGGTTCGGCCCTGTCGCGGCCGTTGGCTCAGGCCTATGATCTGTTCCAGATGCTGGCGTCGCTCGTGTCTTTGCGTAAATTGCCGGACGATGTGGCCCGAACGCTGGGTAAACTGGCGCTGGATGTCTATCTTGAGTGCAATCCCGACCCCGAGGTCATCACGCGCTTGACGCGCCTGGCGCGCGTGCTTTGCACCATTGCCACTCTTCTGCGCCCCTTGCTGGGCCGTATGCCTTGGCGCGATGTCCAAGGCTTTTTCCGCGTTGCGGATATCCTGCAGCCGTTACTATTGAAGTCATGAATACACCCGCCGATCCCCAGCTTGAATACCTGCGCGTTCCTCCCCATTCCATCGAGGCGGAGCAGTCGGTTCTGGGCGGCCTGCTGCTGGACAACACCGCGTGGGACCGTATTGCCGACGTGTTGGTCGAAGAAGACTTCTACCGCCACGATCACCGGCTGATCTGGCACCACATTGCCCGCCTGATCGGGCTGGCGCGTCCCGCGGACGTGATCACTGTCAACGAATCACTGGTCAGCGCCGGCAAGGCCGAAGATGCCGGTGGTCTGGCTTATCTGAACGCGCTGGCGCACAACACGCCGTCCGCCGCCAACATCCGCCGCTACGGCGAAATCGTGCGCGAGCGCGCGATGTTGCGCAAACTGGTGTCGATTGCCGATGAAATTTCCTCGGCCGCGCTGAACCCACAGGGCAAGGAAGCCCGCCAGTTGCTGGACGAGGCGGAATCCAAGGTTTTCAAGATCGCGCAGGAAGGCTCGCGTGGCGCCGCCGGTTTCCAGGAAATCCAGCCGCTGCTGACTCAGGTGGTCGAACGTATCGACGAGCTCTATCACCGCGAAGGCAGCTCCGACGTGACCGGGGTGCCCACGGGCTTTACCGACCTGGACAAGATGACCTCCGGCATGCACGGCGGTGACTTGATCATCGTGGCCGGCCGTCCGTCCATGGGCAAGACCTCGTTCTCGATGAACATCGGCGAACACGTGGCCATCGAGCAGGGGTTGCCCGTCGCCGTGTTCTCCATGGAAATGGGCGCGGTGCAGTTGGCGATGCGTATGCTGGGTTCGGTGGGGCTGCTGGACCAGCACCGTATGCGGACCGGCAAGCTGATCGCCGATGACTGGCCCCGCGTGACGCACGCGGTGCAGCTCATGCAGGATGCACAGGTCTACATCGACGAAACCCCCGCGCTCAGCCCCATGGAAGTGCGCGCTCGCACGCGGCGTCTGGCTCGCCAGTGCGGTCAGCTGGGCCTGATCATCATCGACTACCTGCAACTGATGTCGGGTAACGGCTCAGGGGAAAACCGGGCCACCGAAGTGTCGGAAATCAGCCGCTCGCTAAAGGGTCTGGCCAAGGAACTGAACTGCCCCTTGATCGCCCTGTCGCAGCTGAACCGAAGCTTGGAACAGCGCCCCAACAAGCGTCCCGTGATGAGCGACTTGCGCGAATCCGGCGCAATCGAACAGGATGCCGACGTTATTCTGTTTATCTATCGCGACGAGGTCTACAACCCGGATTCCCCGGACAAGGGCACCGCCGAGATCATTATCGGCAAGCAGCGTAACGGGCCTATCGGAACCGTGCGCCTGACGTTCCAGGGTTCCAGCACGCGCTTCCTGAACTTCTCGGGCGCGCAGCGCCCGGATATGTACTGATCACAGTCTGGCACCAACAAAAAACGCGCTACTAGCGCGTTTTTTGTTGGTAGCCGAGATGGGCGCAATCAGCCTTCGGATTCCGGCCGTTTGCCATAGCGGGCGGCCAGCACGCCGCACACCATCAACTGGATCTGGTGGAACAGCATCAGCGGCAGCACAATCGCGCCAACAGCATGGCCGGCAAACAGCACCTGGGCCATCGGGATGCCGCTGGCCAGGCTTTTCTTCGAACCGCAGAACAGCAAAGTGATGCGGTCTTCCACGCTAAAGCCAAACATCCTGCCGGCCAGGGCGGACAGACCCAGCGCCAAGGCCAGGATCACCGCGCAGCACACGACCAGGCCAACCAGCGCCGGGATGGGCGTGCTGCTCCACAGCCCTTCGTTGATGGCTTCCGAAAACGCCGTGTACACCACGAGCAGGATGGAACCCTGATCAACGAATTTCAGCATGGCCTTGCGCTTGTGTACCCAGGCTCCGATCCAGCGGCGGGCGAACTGGCCCAGCACGAACGGCAGCAGCAGTTGCAGCATGATCTTGCCGACCGCATCAAACGAGATCGGCGCGCTGCCGGCATTGGCCACGACCGTACCCACCAGCAGCGGGGTCAGGAAGATTCCCAACAGGCTGGACGCAGACGCGCTGCACACGGCGGCAGGTACGTTGCCGCGCGCCATCGACGTAAAGGCGATAGCCGATTGCACGGTGGCTGGCAGGCAGCACAGGAACAAGATGCCCAGGTACAGCTCAGGCGTAACCAGCGGCTCCAGTACCGGCTTGAGCGCGAGGCCCAGCAGCGGGAACATCAGGAAGGTGGCGGAAAAAATCGTCAGGTGCAGCTTCCAATGCGTCAGGCCGGCAACGATGGCCTCTCGGGACAGGCGCGCCCCATGCAGGAAGAACAGCAGACCGACCGCGATGTTGGTGATCCACCCAAACACGACCACGCCTTGCCCGTGCGCGGGCACGATGCTGGCAATGATGACGGTGCAGATGAGATAGAGCGTGAAGCGGTCAGGAAGGAGGCGGGCAAGGCGTGACATGGAGGGCTAGGGGCAGAGACGGAAAGCGGCGGCGCGCAACGGGCGCCGGAATCGGGGCGTATTGTAGACCCGGGACCGTTTGGGACCGTTTGGGGCCGTGAATGCAGGGTTTCAGTGTCCGTGCGCTGAGGCGTCAGCCGCAGACTGCGATCAGGGCGTCATGGCCAGTGCCAGGTCGAAGGCTGCCACCAGCGAGGCATGGTCCGCGACGCCCCGCCCGGCGATATCGAAAGCCGTGCCGTGGTCGACGCTGGTGCGCACGAAGGGCAGGCCCACCGTCACGTTCACGCCGTGATCCAGGCCCAGATACTTGACGGGAATCAGACCCTGGTCATGGTATTGGGCCACTACGATGTCGAATTCGCCACGGCGGGCACGCATGAAAATCGTGTCGCCGGGCCATGGCCCGGTGGCGTCTATGCCCTCGGCGCGCGCACGCGCAATAGCCGGTTCGATGATGTCGATATCTTCGCGGCCAAACTTTCCGCCTTCGCCTGCGTGCGGGTTCAGGCCCGCTACTGCCACGCGCGGGTGCGCGATGCCCATTTGGCGGCAGGCATGGTCGGCCAGGCGCATCGCGGTCAATTCGGCTTGCGGTGTGACGCGAGCGATGACATCCGCCAGCGCCACGTGAATGGTCACCAGCAGCACGCGCAGTTCGTCATTGGCCAGCATCATGGCGAAATTCTGTGTGCCGGACCGCTCTGCCAGGATTTCGGTATGGCCGGGGTAGTCAATGCCGCCCTCGTGCATGGATTTCTTGTTCAGCGGCGCCGTGACTATCGCGCGAATCCGGCCGGCCTGCGCGTCATCGATTGCGGCGCAGACATAGTCGTAGGCGGCGCGCCCGGCGGCCGCGCTGATGTGGCCGGCTGGCAGATCGGCGGGCAGGGCAGGGCTACAGGCGATGACATTGATATGGCTGGCGCCGGGCGCGGCCTGCCCGACATCGGCGACTTCGACGATATCCAGGCGCGCGCCCAACTGGGCCGCGGCGCGGCGCAGCGCGCCCGCGTCGCCATACACCACGCAGGGCGCATTCAGGCCCTGAGCGTAGGCCTTGATGACAATCTCGGGACCGATGCCGGCGGCATCGCCCATGGTGATTCCCACGGGCAAAGAGGTGTTCACGATGCGTAGAGTAGGGATTGC
Source organism: Achromobacter seleniivolatilans (assembly GCF_030864005.1). NCBI lineage: Bacteria > Pseudomonadati > Pseudomonadota > Betaproteobacteria > Burkholderiales > Alcaligenaceae > Achromobacter > Achromobacter seleniivolatilans. Next base: position 3,107,901 of record NZ_CP132976.1, on the reverse strand, counting down.
GATGCCGATAATGCTACACCTGATCGCTGGCGTTGCCCGCGATGGCAGCCGCTTACTTCGCAGAATCCTTGGGCGGTTCGACGGCACCGCATTCAAACGTCACGGTGGCGCGCTTGGAACCCAGGCCGGTCGCATGATTGGACGTGACCTTCGGTTTTTGCAGCTTGCGGCCGATGGACTGACAGTATTGGTCCGCACGTTGCAGCGTCTGGTTCTTGAGTTCTACCCAAGTCAGCAATTGCGTGCCTGAGCTGTAAGTGACGCTGTAGGTGTTCTTGTCGACAGACGTGACTTCGCTCATGCTGGAACAGGCGGCCAGCAAGGTGAGCAAGGCGGCGGCGGGGGCAAGGCGTGCGAGCATGGGGCATCCAGAAATCACGGTAAACGTCATTACAACATTATGCAGGAGCGCAAGGGAAGGCGAGGCGCCCGGCTTGCCGCAGGTCAGGGGGCCGCGACGGCGCTGCGGCGGTCTACCTTGCGGCTGAGTACGATGGATGTCTGCGTCTGTTTGACGCCATCGATCAGGCCAATGCGGTCCAGCAGCTCGTCCAACTGCTCATGGGTTTCGCAGCGCAGGAAGATCAGATAGTCATACGGCCCGCTGACGGAAGAGACTTCTTCCACTTCGGGCATCCGCTCCAGTTCGCGTATGACCGCCGCCGGGGTCTTGGGTAGCACGCTGATAAAACAATACGCGCGCACCGCGGCTTCTTCCAGAAGGCGTCCCAGCCGTACGCCGTACCCCGAGACAATGCTCTCGCGTTCCAGCCGGGCGATGCGGGCCACCACCGTGGTGCGGGCCAGCCCCAGCTTGCGCGCCAGGATGGCGGCGGGTTCGCGCGCGTTGGCTTGCAGCAGGCTGAGCAGTTGCCGGTCGATGGCGTCGAGACGTTCGTTCATGCGTAGGGGCGAGGGCGGAAAGGAGAGTGCCGACGGTACAGGCGCAAAGCGGGCCGCGTCAATGCGCAGGTTCTTGTCTAGCCGTCGGACTCCGGCGGAATGCCGCCATGATAAATGCGTCCGTCGAACTCGAAACGTGTGATGGTTTTTTGAGCCGCATCGAATATGCGATCCCGGCTAGAGGCGTCCAGGCCGTCGTGGTCAGCGAAGCTGAAGCGGCACAAATCAATGTCGCTGTCGTAGAACACCGTGTGTACGAAGCGGCTGACGTTGGCTTCGTGTGCGAAATGGGCGAACTCGCGCAATTGCTCCATTTCGTGGAAAGCGCCGTTGCGGCTGACCAGCAGCATGCCGAACTTGTGTTCTTCGTCCGCGACGAGTTCCGGCGAAGGCGGAGCGCCGCCGGTAAGGGGGTCTTCGTAATCGAAACGGGCGCCAGCGTCGTGCATGGCGGCCAGCACTTTTTGCCATTCCTGTTCGTCCAGCGTCAGCCGGGCCACCATGTAAAACAATCGCTGCCGTCCTAACGCCCGGGGTTCGGGGCCGCCGACAAAGCTGGGCCAGGGGGTGGCTGCGTCCAGGCCGGCCAGTTCCGCCATGCGGGCGTCGCTGTAGCCGAGCTTGTCCTGCAAGCGTTGCAGCGACTGGGCGTCTGGTGGGGCGTAATGTTGGATCGTCTTCATAGCGCGCTCCGTTGGCCCCCGGATGCCAAAGATGGCGCTGGCGGCATGCGCCGCGGTGCCCTTGCGGCTACGCTTCATGCTAGCGCGGCAGGTGCCGCTTGCCTAGCACCGGCAGGATCGCGCGGACGTCATGCTAGGATTTGCGCCGACTATCAATGCCAGGAGGCTACACATGGATATCCAGGAACAAATCGCCGTCATCGTTCACACCATCTCGCATCAGGGCGGCCGTATCGACGCGCTGAATTCGACCTTGTTGTCGATGCTGCATCTGGTCAAGGCCTCGCCTGGCCTGCGCGAAGCTATTGAAGCGCAACTGGAACAGAACTACGCCAGCCTGTTGGCTCGTTCCGAAAACCCGCAATATGTTGCGGGTTTCGAGAGCGTGCGTGACATGATCAACGCCGCACTGAAGTAAAGCACCTCCGAAAAGGGGCTTTGATTTGGTGGCGGTCCGGCCAAAGTTACCCACAGCTTCTGTGGACAAGCCTTGGGATAGTGCGGGCATAGCTGCTTATTTTCCTTTAATTACAAGGGCTTGCGCGGGGCGGTCAAAGGTGGCTCCTTTTGCGTGTTTTGGAGCTTTGCCGGATCATCCGGCACGGGGCCCTTACTACGGGTAATATGCGGCCCCATGCGGAATCAGTATCCATTGAATCACCGGGGCGCAGCGATGTTGGCTCGCGTCTCGGAAGCGGCAAAGCTGGCGGCGTTCGACCCCGGCAAACTTACCCCCGAGGCGCGCGAGAGCTGGGAGCGCATGGGGCATGGCTTCAAGGCCTGGCACGACTTCGACCAGCGCCACCCCATTTTGCGCCGTCTGGCGCTGCTGCCGCTTATTGGCGGCTGGTATCGCAAGGCGCGCCGCCGCCATGTGTTGCGCGCGAGCGGCCGGCTGGTGTTCTGACCGTACCGTCAGCGCCTGCGGCGCGCATACAGGTGATAGGCCAGCCAGATCGCCAAGCCAATCGCGGCGGCGACCGCCAGTTTGGTTTCCACGCCATGCAAACGTCCGAGTAGTGATTCAATCGTCTGGCCGAACGCATAACCCAGCAAGCTGAAGCACACGGCCCAGATGGCGGCAGCAATGGCATTGAGCACAAGGAATCGCAACGGCGATACGCGCGATACGCCGAGCGCCACCGGGCCAACCGTGCGCAAGCCATAGAGAAAGCGCAGGCTCAGGATGAAGCCGTGCGGATACCGGTCGATGGCGGACAGCGCCTTTTCGAATGCCGGTTTTTCGCGGATACGCTGCACAAACCGGTGGTCGCGATAGCGGCGCCCCAAATAGAACAGCAGCTGGTCCGCCACAAAGGACCCGGCAAATGCGCACAGCATCACATACGGCAAGTGCAACAAGTGCTGATGCGCCAGGAATCCCGCGAACACCACGACGCTTTCACCTTCCAGGAAAGTGCCGCCCAACACTGCCCATAAGCCGTAGTCGGTAATGAATTGGTGCAGGGACGGATTCATGCCGCGCGTTCACTGACAATGTGCGCCAGACTCAGCAGGGCCCGCGAAATCTCGGGCGTGGTGCGCTGGCCGCAACTGATGCGCAGGAAATGGTTGTAGCGGGTGCCGTTGGAAAACATGGCTCCGGGGGCAACCCGTATGCCTTGTTGCAGCGCGGCCTCGAAGACCTCCATGCCCGAGCAGCCATTGGGCATTTCCACCCAGAGCAACATGCCGCCTTGCGGCACGCTCAACCTTGTGCCGCGGGGGAAGTGCGCGGCAATGGCTTCTGCTGTTTGGTCGCGCTGAATCTTCAATTGCCGGCGCAAACGAGCCAGGTGACGGTCATACGCGCGCGACCCCATGAATTCGGCTACCGCGATCTGCGCCAGCGGTTCGTTGGGACGGCTTTGGGCGAATTTCAGCATGGCGATGCGGGCTTTCCAGCGCCCGCCCAGCAGCCAGCCCAGACGCATGCCTGGCGCCAGGGTCTTGTGCATGGACGAACAATAGATAACGTTCCCGGTCGCATCCCAGGACTTGGCCGCGGCCAAAGGCGTGTCGTCGTCAGTCAGCGCTCCATACGTGTCGTCTTCGATCAGCGGCACTTGCTGGCGCTCGCATAGCGCGACAAGGCGTGCCTTTTCAGCGTCAGGCATGACGCAACCCAGGGGGTTCTGAAAGTTGGGCACCACGACCACTGCGCGGATATTTCCATGCGTCTGAAACGCCAGGTCCAGCGCTTCGATCGACAGGCCGTGCTGCGGGCTGGTGGGAATCTCAAGCGCCCGCATGCCCAGGCTCTCCAGGATCTGCAACAGGCCAAAGTAGGTGGGGGACTCGACGGCAATCGTGTCGCCCGGACGAGCCACTGCGCGCAGGGCCAGGTTCAGGGCTTCAATACAGCCATGCGTCACGATGACATCGTCAGGCGTCGCGTTGATGCCATTGGCCAACGCACGCCGCGCCAAAACCGTACGCAACTCGGGGTGGCCCTGTGGGGGAACGGGGCTGACCAGCACTTGCGGCGACTGGCGCAGCGCGCGCGTCATCGCCTGTTTAAGTTCTTCCATCGGGTAGGCTTCAGGCACTGCCGCCGCTAGCGCAAAATTGGCGCTAACCGTATGGGCTTCGCACTTAGCGATAAAGTCCGAGACGCGGTCGTGGATGCCCACGTACTGCGCCGCGCCCAGCGTCTGACGGATGTCGGGTTCTTTTACCGGCGGAATGCTGTTGCGGCGAGGCTGTAGGACGAAGTAGCCCGAACGGGGCCGGGCTTCGATCAGTCCGTCGTCTTCCAGCTGGCGGCAGGCTTGCAGCGCCGTGGACAGGCTGACGTGATGGGTGCGTACCAGCGTGCGAACGGATGGCATGCGCTGGGCGGGAGCCAGGACGCCGGTTTGAATGGCGCGCCGATAGTGGTTCGCCAAGCGGAGGTATAGCGGTTGTGGGTCCATGCGCCGATCATGCTCCCTGAGATTGGAATGAGGGTAGGCACAGATTTACGCAAAGTACACCATAACAGCGCTGAAATCGAGCATCTGCATCGATGCAGATTGTGCGTGGGTGTGTCTGTTGCGCAGAGCAGGGCGCGCGTAGCCTGTCACTGTCCGTTTGGAGATGATCATGCACACCAAGTCCTACCCCGAATCGTTGCAACACCGCCTTGAAATTCCTTCGGGCGCATGCCAGCAATTGGCGCTGCGCGTTGGCGCTACCGTGATTTGCGTCTCTGGCAGCGTACGCGTCGAAGAGCGTGCGATCGGCCCGGAAGCCGCGGGTGGCCTGCCTTTCACGGTGGCAGCGCGCGTCAACGCGGGCGAAGCGCATGGGGTGGCCTACGGCGGTGCGGTGCGTGTCACAGCGCTTGGGGCAGCCCAGGTGATTTGCCTGGATGTTTCCGGCCCATTCGGACGAGCTTTGCGAGGTGTGGCGAAAATTTTTCGTGGAAATAAGGCCGAAAACACGAATATTGGCCTGGGTGCGCTGCACAAGATTTAAATTTGGTGTATAGTTCACACATCAGACGCGGGGTGGAGCAGTCTGGCAGCTCGTCGGGCTCATAACCCGAAGGTCACAGGTTCAAATCCTGTCCCCGCAACCAGTTTCAAGCAGGTCCGGATGTCCCGGAAATAGATTCAAATCTGTTTCCGCCACGTCCCTCCTTAAAAAAGCCGCGATGCTCATCGCGGCTTTTTTTCGTCTGCGGCTTGCCTTGGGTCAAACCTTTGCTCCAGTCCGTAGTTTCCCGAGTATCCGCTAGCGCACAGGGCCGCAGCCCTGAGCTACCATGGGTCACGCGCGCTAGTTCGCCGCACTCGAGGAGGGTCCATGGGCACAGCAAAATACGATCATCCCGGCTATGTCGCCGATACCGGCGCAGAAGGTAAGTACCACGTGGGCATCTGGTGCCCTCACGGTTATCCCGCTCATATCCATATTGGCCGGCCCGCGGAACGCGGAGATCCCCAAGCGCTGCTGCGCCTGCGTATTCCAGATGGCGTGTTCCAATCGTTGCCGGATGATCCGGAAACGCTATGCCGACGCGCGTTGGGTCAGGCATTGGATGCTGGCTTGCTGCCGTCCGTCTCGGTGGATGGCGAATTCCAGGAGCTCCGGTTTCAGCTTGATGCCGAGCCGTGGTCGGGTCCTATGCAGGCGGCAAGGAACGCCTGACGCGTAAAGTTACCCACAGGGACTGTGGACAAGCCTTGGGATAGCCTCTGCGCATGTCTGATTTGTCCCGTAATAACAATGGCTTGGCGAAGGCGCTCAATAAGTGGCCGGAGCCAGGCTTTTTTTGCGCCAGGCGGAGCCCGCCGGGCGCTGGACTCGGGGGCAGATCGTCATGCGACAATCTTTCCCCCTGGCGCCGAGCCATGTCGCTTGCGCTGTGCTTGTCCTCTCTCTGATTTGTCTTCCATGCATTGCCTGATCTCCCTACCTGTTAACGCCCGCATGGCGCTGGCGTCGTGAACGCATCCGCGAAGCGTGTTGCCGTGATTGGCGGCGGTCCGGCCGGGTTGATGGCTGCCGAAGGCTTGAGCGCGCGTGGCGTAGCGGTCGATGTGTACGATGCGATGCCTTCGGTCGGGCGCAAATTTCTCATGGCGGGCAGGGGCGGGCTGAATCTGACGCACAGCGAGCCAGCAGCGCCTTTTCTGGCGCGCTATGGCGCTCGTGCGGCTGAGATAGCGCCTTGGCTTCAAACGATGGATGCAGCCGCGTTGCGTGACTGGGCGCATCAGCTGGGTATTCAAACGTTCGTAGGATCGTCGGGGCGCGTGTTCCCGCAGGAAATGAAGGCAGCGCCCTTGCTGCGAGCCTGGCTTGCGCGCTTGCGTGCGAGCGGCGTGCGCTTTCATATGCGGCACCGCTGGCTGGGGTGGCCTCCGGGCACGCCGCCGGCTGCGAGCGCCCTTCGGTTTGAGACGCCTGATGGCGAGCAGGCTTGTGCGGCGGATGCTGTGGTGCTGGCGTTGGGTGGCGGCAGCTGGGCCAAGCTGGGATCGGACGGCGCGTGGGCGGCGGGCTTGCAGGCCCACGGCATTGCCGTGGCGCCGCTGCGTCCTGCCAACTGCGGTTTTGATGTGGCCTGGTCGGATCATTTTCGCGAGCGTTACGCGGGGCAGCCCGTCAAGTCAGTGGCCATGGCCTGCACATTGGATTCGGGCGAGACGCTTGCGCGGCAGGGCGAGTTCGTGGTGTCCGAAACGGGAATCGAGGGCAGCCTGGTCTACGCGCTTTCCGCCCCGTTGCGTGATCGTATCGATGTTGAAGGCAAAGCGGTTGCGCTGCTGGATCTGGCGCCCGGCTGGACACTAGAGAAAGTGATGGCCGCAGTAAACCATCCACGCGGGGCGCGATCCATGTCCAGTCATTTGCAAAGCCGGCTGGGGCTGACGGGCGTCAAGGCTGGGTTGTTGCGCGAATGTGCGTCGGCCGAGGATTTCCGCGACGAGGACCGCTTGAGTCTGAGAATCAAGGCCTTGCCGTTGACGCTCGCTCGCGCGCGTCCGATCGACGAGGCAATCAGTACGGCGGGGGGCGTGTCGTTTGATGCCTTGAGCCCGAGCCTGATGCTACGCGCCGCGCCGGGTGTGTTCTGCGTGGGTGAAATGCTGGATTGGGAAGCGCCGACGGGCGGGTACTTGCTGACCGCCTGCATGGCCAGCGGGGCGGCCGCCGCATCTGGAGTCGTCGAGTATCTGGGCCAGCCGGCCTAGGGCCGAGGCCCTGGCGGCGTCAGGCCTCAGTGGCGGGTCAGGAACCCGACGGGTAAGGCGCCATACCCAAAGGCGTACGCGGCGCAAGGTCGCCTACCACATGGCCCACCACTGGCGGACCGCCATCTGGCTGAGTAATGATGCCAATGACGCGAGTTATGGCGCTGGCGGGAATGGCCGTGCCGTGCGCGGGATCTTGCACCAGTTGCCAGATGATGGCGCCGGTGGGGCTGGCATCAGTATCGGTGTCTTCCGGAGTGTCCAGGCAGCTGCGAGCAAAAAAGGACCAGTCTGAAGCATTACAAGGCAAGCCGTGCGCGGTGGCCAACCGGGCCAGCGCTAGAGGCGCATCCGCTTGGCTCGCGGCGTGTTGGGCGGCAGCGCCCAGCGACACATCCAGCGACAGCAAGCGGAGAAACTCTACGACATTGTCAGTATTCATTATGGGATCTCCTTTCGGGCTGTTCTGGTCCAGGATTGGCGGCGTTGCGGCCAAACGCAAGTGTGTCAGCGGGGGGCTTGTCCCAGCATCGATACGAGCGATTGCTTCAGACGTGCGGAAAAAATAGGTACGGTATGAGACACGCCGTTGCGATCCGTGCCTTCTTTTAGTTCGACCGATTGCCCAAGAAAAATATCCGGTGCTGCATTGATTTCGTTATAGCGCGCCAGCAACTCATCAACTTGCGCTTGCGCGTCAGCCAGTGTGCTGCTGTCTGCGAGCTTGCCCGCGGCATGGGCTTGCAGAATACGGTGCAGATCGTCGATAAACAGCGCCAAAGCTGCTTGTCCGCGGCACTGAGGCTGCTCCCAGCCCCAACCCTGGTGGGCGGAACCGGCGTTCTGCGATACATGTTTCGAGTTCATTTGCGCATCCTAATCCATTGCCGGCAATTACGCGACAGGCGCACGTGAGCCGGTGTGTGACCGTCAAGTAAGGGCGGTTACGGGGTTTCGTCGAAGTTGTAACAACCATTTTAACGATGGGCGTGCGAGAGGCTGCGTCACAGCGCTTGCAAGCCCCCACCGCTGAAGTTCATGTGTCCCCAAACGGGCGCGAGCGGACTCATTCGGTCCTTCAACCGCAACCCGTTTTCGCTGGGGGCTGCATTGTAGGGCTTCGTTTTCCGGGATGAGGTTGCGGCTTGGATTGGGCAGGATTCCCTGATCCGATACGCCGCCAAGCCAGAGCGGCAGTGCGCCGGCGCATTGTCACAGCCGGTCATGCGCAAATTAGGGCCTTTGGAGTATGCTGGTTTCGGTTTCCACGCCCAGACAGGAGATATCTATGAAGAACAAAGTCTTTCTCGTCATGTTGCTTTCGATCGCCGCACTTTCGGCGGGATGCAATACCGTATCAGGCGCCGGCAAGGACATCCAACGAGGCGGAGAAAAGATCGAGGGCGCTGCGGAGAGCAAAAAGTAGCAGGGTGGTACCGCTGCCGCTCGCTCGGCCCGAGGCCACGCAAGAAATGTTTCGGCATTTCAGGCGTGGCCTTTTTGTTGCCGCTGGCATAATCGCGGAAGTCCGAATTTCAATGCGGGAAGAATCATGCGCAAGTCAGTATGGGTAGGTGTCACCTTGGTGGCGGCGTTGTTAGCCGGCTGCGCGAGCAAAGGGGTCTATGAGTCCGACTCCGTGCAGAAGGAAACATTTAGCGTTGATACCAACTATCAGGCGGCCTTCCGACGGGCGGGCGAATATGTGCGTGCCTGCCATGTCAATGTGCCGCATCCCTATGGCGCTGCCTATGCGTGGCGCCACTCGCTGGGCGAGAAGGGCGCTCCCGACGAGATCCAGCTCTACAAAGTTGGCGAGCCGGCTACCGTGCTGGAGCTGATTTCCGCTGAATCCGACGGCCCGGCCAAGTCCAAGGTGACCGTGACGGTGTTGGGCACTGGCCGCTGGGACGCGGCCGAGATAGCGGCTGTTCGCGCCTCCATCCAGAGCGCCACTCCGGCCTGCCGTAGCGCCACCGGCGGCTAACACATGGACCCGCGCACGCAGCAGATCCGTTCCTCTGGCGTGTCGTTTGCGTTGTTCGCGGGCGCAACGCGCCTGACGGGATGGCTAAATGGGGGCGCGGCTTTGCTCCTGGTGGGTTTTTCACTGGGCATCGTGGGCGGGGATATCGCCGCACCCGACCTCCAACTGCCCCTCGCCCTGTTTTTGGCCGGCCTGCTGGCCTCATGCCTGGGGCTGTTGTTTGCGTATCTGGCGCAGGTCAGTTTGTTGCGCCAAGGCTACACGGGCCATCTGACACGGGGGCACTGGCCAACGCAGTTACTGGCGATGGTTTGTTATCTGCTCAGTGCCATGGCGTTCTGTGCGGCGTGCTGGTTCTCTCTGGGACAGGCTGTGCCAGACACTCAGCAGATGACATCCTACGCAATTCGCTCGTGAATTCAGGGTAAACCCCTGTGCGCAAAAAAGTTGGACTTGAATTTGCGTTGGGAATAATATGCGCAGTGCGTATATAAATCCTCTTTCTCGGGGCCTGTCATGACCATCTCCCAGCAAGCTTTCCTGCGTGACGCCATGCGTCGCCTGAACCTCACGCGCGACGTGTTCGCCACCCGGATCGGCGTCAAACGCCGTGCGTTAGACACCTGGTTGCTACCCGAGGGATCGCAGGAATTTCGGGCGATGCCGGAAGTAGTGCAGCGTTTTGTCAGCGAAATCGTTCAAAACGGGGTCTTGCTGGAAAAGTATACGCAAAGCGTACAAGAGGGGCCGCTGCGCGAGCGTATTGCCGTGGAAGGCAAGCATCAACTGCTGTCGGTTGATCAGTTCACCCGTGAATCTGTCGAAGACCTGTTCCGCGTGGCCGACATGATGCAGCCCATCGCCCGCCGCCAGAAAGTGTCTCGCGTGCTGGAAGGCGCTGTCCTGGGCAACCTGTTTTTCGAGGCCAGCACCCGCACACGCGTCAGCTTCGGTTCCGCATTTTGCCGCCTGGGCGGTTCGGTGTGCGACACCACGGGTTTCACTTTTTCGTCCATGGCCAAGGGCGAATCCATCTATGACACCAGCCGCGTCATGAGCGGCTATGTGGATGCCATGGTGATCCGCCACCCGGATCAGGGATCGGTTGCCGAATTTGCGCGGGCCACGAACATCCCGGTCGTCAACGGCGGCGACGGCCCTGGCGAACACCCCAGCCAGGCGTTGCTGGACCTGTATACGATCCTGACCGAGTTCTCGCGCCTGGGCAAATTGCTGGATGGCGCCCATATCGCCATGGTTGGCGACTTGAAGTACGGCCGGACCGTGCACTCGTTGATCAAGCTGATGGCGCTGTACAAGAACGTGAAGTTCTCGCTGGTGTCGCCCAAGGGGCTGGAAATGCCCAGCTACATCATCGAGCAGGCCAGCCGCAACGGCAATGTGATCGAGCAGAAGACGTCGCTGGCTGAAGGCCTGGCCGGCGCTGACGTCATCTACGCAACGCGCGTGCAGAAAGAGCGTTTCGCCAACGAAGAAAATGAAGGCTACACGCCGGACTTCCAGATCAGCCGCGCCATCATCGACGCGTATTGCAGCCCCGAAACCATCGTGATGCACCCGCTGCCGCGCGACAGCCGTCCGGGCGCCAATGACCTGAGCGTGGACCTGAACCACGACCCGCGCCTGGCCATCTTCCGCCAGACGGACAACGGCATTCCCATCCGCATGGCGATTTTTGCGGTCCTGCTGGGCGTGGAAGGCCTGGTGCAGCATTCGCTGCGCGATGTCACGTGGCAGCATCCGTCGCACGTCGGACCTGACGATTCTGTCTTCCACGGTCTGGAGTAAGCCTGGGCTGGCCCTGCCGCCAGGCGGGTGACAGAGCTGCTTGCGGGGCCACATCATCCAATGCGAAGCCGCTGCTGCGGCTCCGCAGGCGATTTCAAGCATAATCCGCGCTAGTTTTTTCTGTCGCGTGTCGTTCCGAGACACGCGCAGAGTCTTTGGGCGGATGATCTTATGTCTTCAAGTCTTAGCGCGGCTGCGTCTTCTTCCGGCGCCGCCGGGCAGGCGTGCTACCTGAGCGCATCGAATGCGCAGGCCTGGGAAGCGGTGTATCAATCGGTGGACGCGTATACGCGTGGCCAGGTTGCCGCCGTGGTGGCCGATAGCGCCAAAGAACTGGTGGATGCGTTCTACTCCACCTTGCTTTCCGATGCCGAGGCAGGGCCGCGCCTCTCCCACGAAATCGTCTCGACCCGTCTGCATAGCGGGATGAAGCATTGGCTCAAGGGCTTGCTCTGTGTGCGCGATCAAGGCGATGTCGCCGCGCTGATGGCCACACAGAAAAAAGTGGGCGAAGTCCATGCCCGCGTCCACATCCCGATCCATTTGGTGATGGCGGGCGCGCGCATTCTGAAGAATGAAATTGCGCAGCGGTTGCGCGCAAGCGATCTGGATGGCGACGCCGCATCCGTCGCGACTCAGTACGTATGCAATCTGTTTGATCTCGCCATTGAGCAGATGAGCCGCGCCTTCATGCGGGATATCAATCGTGGCGCCCGCAATGACGAGGCCTACCGTTTGTTCGCCCTGGGGCAGAACATTTCCACGGAACGCGAACGTCAGCGCGCTGCCTTGCTGGAATGGAGCCAGGCGGTGCTCATCGGTTTGCATTACCGGGCGCCGGAGCAGGCGTTGCCGCGTCTGGCCGCATCCGAGTTCGGCCTGTGGTTGCAGCACAAGGGCGGCGTCATGTTTGAAAGCGCACCGGCGCTGCGGCAGATCACCGAGGCCGTCTGTCGTTTGGATGATGTGGTGTTGCCGCAGCTGATGCAGGGCGAGCGGGAAGGGCAGCGTTCGCTGCCGGATCAGGTGCGCGAGTTGCAGGAATTGGTCGCACGCATCAAGCATTTGCTCAACGGCCTGTTCGACATGGTGGCCGAAATAGAAAGCGGCAGCGATCCCCTGACCAACGTGCTCAACCGGCGTTTTTTGCCGTCAGTGATCGGGCGCGAGATCTCGATCTCCACCCGCCAGAACAGCCGGTTTTCCGTCCTTTTGCTGGATATCGATCACTTCAAGGCGATTAACGACGAGCACGGCCATTCGGGGGGCGATCAGGTGTTGCGCCAGTTTGCCGAGGTGGTGCATCAAGCCTGCCGGTCCAGCGATTTCGTGTTCCGTTATGGCGGCGAGGAATTCCTGGTCGTGCTGGTGGATACGGCGCAAGACGCCGCGCTGGCCGCTGCCGAAAAGCTGGGGGCCGAGATTCGCCGCCACGATTTCAACATTCCCGAAGCCGGCGTCAAGCACATCACGGCGAGCATCGGCGTGGCGACCTTCGATGGCCACCCGGACTACGCGTATCTGATCGACCGCGCCGACAAGGCCTTGTACCGTGCCAAGCAGGCCGGCCGTGATCGCAGTGTTGCGGCGTAATGGCCACAGCATGAAAAAGGCCGCCCGGTGATGGGCGGCCTGATGGTTCCAAGCGCTGCGGCAGGCGCGGCTTAGATCTTCTTTTCGCCGCCCAGAGCGTCGACCAGTTCGGCCATCATCTTGGCCAATTCGCCCGTCATCAGCATCATGTCGGAATCGAACTTTTCGTCGTCGTTGGTGGCGACGCCCTCGTTGCCTTCCTTCAGCACATCCAGCGGGGAAACGCGCTTCACGTCCAGGCCTTCGGTCAGCACGAACGAAATGCGGTCGGCCCAGGTCATGGCCAGACGGGTGCACTGCTTGCCCGACTGAATGTGGCGGCGCACGTCGTCGGCGTCGATGGAGTGCTTGACGTAGCGGATCGCGGCGCCGCTTTCGCCGGAGGAACGCAGCTCGGTGTCCTGATCGATGCTGAAGTTGGCGGGAGCTTCGTCTTCAGCCAGCCAGCCGGTCATTGCGGACGCGGGCGATTGCGTCACATACAGATTTTCCAGCGGGAACGGATCAACGCACTTGGCCAGCAAGCCGATGACTTCGTCCGCCTTGGCCGATGCAGCGGCGTCGATGACCAGCCAGTGGTTCTGCGGGTCAATCCAGACGCGGGTGTCGCGATACACGCTGAAGGCGCGCGGCAGGAGCTCGTCGGTGACGCGCTCTTTGATTTCCTTCATCTGCTTGCGGCCCGGCTTGTAGCCTTGCTGCTCTTCGATCTCCTGGGCGCGCGCTTTGGCGACCTGGTTCACGACGGTGCCGGGCAAAAGCTTTTTCTCGGCGCGCAGGGACAGCAGGATCTGACCGTTCACGACGTGCGCAAGCCCGCCGTTCTCGCGCGGGGGAACCCAGCCCAGGCTTTGCATTTCGAGGTTGTTGCCCGCTTGATAGGCGTGCCGCGCAAGCGTTTCTTCAAGCTGATCGCCAATGAGGGTCCACGGCGAGGAGAGGCGGTAAATCTTGAGGTTTTTGAACCACATGAGCGTCGGCCAAAAGGGTTGATTCTATACGACGCAGGCCCTTTGCCTAAAGCATTGCAATACGGGTGTGACAGGCGACACGTTCTGTCACTGACACGTTCAGGGCGTTGCGGTAACTTTCGCGCAGCAACATGGAATCGGAGAGGAACATATGAAAATCATTGGCGCCATCCTGATCGTCCTGGGCATCGCTGCCTTGGCTTATAAGGGCTTTAACTACAAGTCTGAAGAAACCGTATTGCAGGTCGGCTCGGTGAAGGCTACGGCCGAAACCGAAAAGTCCGTACCTATCCCGGCTTGGGCCGGCATTGCCGCCATCGTGGCGGGTGTGCTTGCGATCGGTGCAGGCATGCGTCGTTGATTACGGCTGGCCCTAGTGGCCGGCGTTGACCGCAATGAAGGACGGCCGCATGTGAATTGCGGCCGTCTTTTTTTGTATTCGGGTAGTGCGTGATGCAAATAAACGCCCGCACAAAAAAAAGCGGCCCGGCTCAATAAAGGCCGGGCCGGTACGGGAGCACACAATACCGCGTCTTAAAAGGCTCGCGGGGAACGCGGTATCGGTGTCAGAACACTAGCCCTGCAATCGTCTGACAGGGGGATCAATCGTCAGCCGATCTGGCGCAAGGCCGTAATCTGAGGCGCCAGTCTAAGCGGGAGGGTCTGACATCGTCCTGAAAGCAGCGCCGCGTTCAGCAAAGACTTCATGCACGCAACAAATTTGGAGCCTGTGCGGCATCGTCAATGCAGCCTCAATCGTCAAAAAAATAGCCCTTTCCCCGCCGGGCCGCCCCAAGGGGAAAGCGCCCCCTCGGGGGGCAGCAAGCGCGAAGCGCGCGGCGTGGGGGCATCACCTTGCAAAAAAAAAGCTCCCTAAGGAGCTTTTGAAAGGCCGGGCAGGCGCAGCAGTCCCACCCGGCGGGGGATGGCCGGTTATGCGTTGATGTCGTTGTCCTTGGATTCGCGCACGAACAGCGTGCCGATGACCAGGGTCATGACTGCGATGATGATCGGGTACCACAGACCGTCGTAGATGTTGCCAGTGGCAGCCACCACAGCGAAGGCGACCGGGGGCAGGAAGCCGCCGAACCAGCCGTTGCCGATGTGATAGGGCAAGCTCATCGAGGTGTAGCGGATGCGGGTCGGGAACATTTCCACCAGCATGGCGGCGATCGGACCGTAAACCATGGTCACGTAGAGCACCAGGATCGCCAGCAGCACGACAACCATGACGTTATTGCTTTGCGCCGGATCTGCCTTGGCGGGGTAGCCGTGGCTGCGGATTGCGGTGGTCAGCGCCTTGTCCAGCTCGGCTGCCTTGGCCTTGAAATCAGCCGGGGCCATCGCCTTGCCGTCGAAGGAGACGAACTCGTCGTTGCCGATCTTGACCTTGGCGACCGAGCCAGCCGGGGCGGCCTCGTTCTTGTAGTTCACCGAGTTGCGAGCCATGAAGGACTTCACAACGTCGCAAGAGCTGGTGAACGCGGATGTGCCCACCGGGTTGAACTGGAACGAGCAGGTGCCCGGGTCTGCAATCACCGTGACCGGGGCGGTGGCCTGGGCCTTTTCCAGCGCCGGGTTGGCGAAGTGGGTGATGCCTTGGAAGATCGGGAAGTACGTGGCCGCCGCGATCAGGCAACCGGCCATGATGATGGGCTTGCGGCCAATCTTGTCTGACAGGGCGCCGAAGACGACAAAGAACGGGGTGCCGACCAAGAGCGCGATCGCGATCATGATGTTGGCGGTGTTGGGATCGACCTTCAACGTCTGCGTCAGGAAGAACAGGGCGTAGAACTGGCCGGTGTACCAGACCACGGCTTGGCCAGCGGTCAGGCCCAGCAGCGCCAGAATCACGACCTTCAGGTTCTTCCACTGGCCGAACGATTCAGCGATGGGAGCCTTCGAACCCTTGCCTTCTTCCTTCATGCGCTTGAAGGTGGGCGATTCGCTCAGTTGCAGACGGATCCACACCGAGATGCCCAGCAGCACGACCGAGATCAGGAACGGAATGCGCCAGCCCCAGGCTTTGAAGTCGTCTTCGCCCATGACCGTGCGGATGCCCAGGATGACCAGCAGCGACAGGAACAGGCCCAGCGTTGCAGTCGTCTGAATCCACGATGTGTAGAAGCCGCGGCGGCCATGGGGCGCGTGTTCGGCCACATAGGTCGCAGCGCCGCCGTACTCGCCACCCAGCGCCAAGCCTTGCAGCAAGCGCAGGATGATCAGGATGGCCGGAGCGGCCATGCCGATGCTGGCGTAGCTGGGCAGCACGCCGACCAGGAACGTCGACAGGCCCATGATCACAATGGTGACCAGGAAGGTGTATTTGCGTCCGACCAGATCGCCCAACCGGCCAAACACCAAGGCGCCGAACGGACGCACGGCGAAACCGGCGGCAAACGCCAGCAGCGCGAAGATGAAGCCGGCTGTGGGGTTCACGCCCGAGAAAAAGTGCTGCGCGATGATGGCGGCAAGGGAGCCGTAGAGGTAAAAGTCGTACCACTCAAACACCGTGCCCAGCGAAGACGCGAAGATGACGCGGCGCTCATCCTTGGTCATTGGGCGACGGTCCGCGGATGGACCGCGGCCTGCCATGGTAGTTGTGCTCATGATGTCTCCTCGTTTTTTTGGCCAGCGGTTGTCCGCCGTGCTTTGGCCCTACGCCGGCGAGACCGACATCGAGCTAGACGCAACATTGGGCCGTGAGGCTGACGAGGTTCTGACGGGACCCTTACCCGAATCTTAAAATTGAAACAAAAAGTAAGTATTGCGTGGGGAGCTAGGGATAGTCCTTACGCGGCAAGAGGGCGCCGCCTAGCTGTCCAGCGGGTCCGAATGCTCTGCGTAAAGCGGAAACACAACACGGATGCGCGTGCCCGGCAGATCGGAGTGCGCCGTGGGGTGATCGCTGATTACGACGGTGGCCTGATGTTTCTGTGCGATCTCGCGAACGATCGCCAGGCCCAGGCCGCTGCCGTCTGACGTCGTGCCTAGCACTCGATAGAAGCGGTCAAAGACGCGTTCGCGCTCTTCGGGCGGGATGCCCGGCCCGGAGTCTTCCACTTCGAGCACGCCTTGATCGCCGTCGCGCAGGACTCGCACGGTGATGTGGCCACTACGTGGGGTATAGCGCAGCGCGTTATCCACCAGGTTGTTCAGCAGTTCCGCCAACAACAGCGGATTGCCGCTGATTTCGACGGGTTCGTCCGAGCCTTCGAAGCCCAGATCTGTGTTGAGCGACAGCGCATGGGGCACCCAATGCATGGCCTGTTCGTACGCGATGGTGTTGATGTCGGTGCGTGTCAGGCCGATGGCGCTTGGATTCTCGGCGCGGGCCAGCAGCAACAACTGGTTGACCAGACGTGTTGCCCGTTCAGAACCCGTCACAAGTTGGCGCAGGCTGGACTGCATTTCCTCGGGGCTGGCGTCGCGCAGGGCCAGCTCTGCCTGGGTGCGCAGCCCGGCCAGCGGCGTCTTTAGTTGATGCGCGGCGTCGGCCACGAACCTTCGCTGCGCCTGCACGTTGGCAGACAAACGGTCCAGCAAGTCGTTCATGGCTGCGACCAGCGGCGCGATTTCTGACGGCGCCGCGCGCTCATCGATGGGGGAAAGATCGTCCGGCCGGCGGGCGCGCAAGCGCTGCTGCAAGGCATTGAGCGGAGCTACGCCGCGCGACAGCCCGAACCACACCAGCAGCACCGCGATGGGCAGCACGACAAATTGCGGAATGATCACGCCCTTGATGATGTCGTTGGCCAACTGCGTGCGCTTTTCGCCCGTCTCGGCCACGATCAGCAGCGCGGGCTGCGTATTGGGCAGGTTCAGATCGACCCAGGTGTATGCCAGCCGGATGCCGAAGCCGCGCATCGTGTCGTCTTCGTACTGAACCTCGCCGGGTCGAGGTTGACCCACAGTGGCGGGCAGCGGCAGGGCGCGGTCGCCGCCCAGGTATTCACCACGGCTGCCGAGCGCCAGCCAGAACACACTGTCGGTTTCGTCGGCGCGCAGCACATCGCGCGCGGGGTCTGTCATCTTCAGCACGGCGCGGCCGTCTTGCGCGTGAACCTGCCGCGTCAGGACGTGCAGATTATTGGCAAGCGCGCGGTCGTAGGGCACGTTGGCGATGTTTTGCGCGACCACATAGGTGATGGCAACGCTCATGGGCCACAGCAGGAACAGCGGGGCTAGCATCCAATCCAGGATCTCGCCCAGCAACGAACGCTGGGGCGGCGCAAAGCTCGGGCCTTTGGACCCGGCTTGCATGACATCCAGCGCTTCCTGGTTGAGCGGCTCTGGAGACGCCGGCTCAGCTTGCGAGGTACGCGGCACCCTGGTCACGCTCCAAGCAATAGCCCAGGCCACGCACCGTCACGATCTTCACGCCGCTGGGCTCAAGTTTCTTGCGCAGGCGATGCACGTAGACCTCGATGGCGTTGGTGCTGACTTCTTCACCCCATTCACACAGGTGGTCAACCAATTGGGTTTTGCTGACCATACGGCCGCTGCGCGTCAGCAGAATTTCCAGCAAGCTGACTTCACGCGCGGACAGGTCCAGGGTTTGATCGTCCACGATGGCGACGCGGCCGGTCTGGTCGAACAGCAGCCGGCCGTGCTTGATCATCGTCGCGCCGCCGCCCGCGCCGCGCCGGGTCAGCGCCCGCACGCGCGCCTCTAGCTCGGACAGAGCAAAGGGCTTGGCCATGTAATCGTCGGCGCCCAGATCCAGGCCCTTGACCCGCTGCTCGATGCTGTCTGCGGCAGTCAGGATCAGGACGGGCAGGGCGGAATTGCGGGCGCGCAGCCGGCGCAGCACCTCAAGGCCCGCCAACTGCGGCAGGCCAAGGTCCAGGATGAGCAGGTCGAATGCTTGAGCGGCCAATGCGGAATCGGCGGCCAGGCCATCCCGCACGGCATCGACGGCATAGCCGTTGTGGCGCAATGAACGTGACAGGCCGTCGGCAAGAATGCTGTCGTCTTCGGCGATCAGAATACGCATTGGTTTGCTAAGGAATAGGACCCCTGTGCCGCCAGCGCTTTGCACGCTTGCTACCCCTCTTTGGGAGGCTTTCCACCTTGTGAGTGGCCCGGCGGCGGTCAGGGGACGAAACGCCGGTTTCGTTTGGGATTCTGTCATACGGCGACAAGCTTGCCCACCCAGGGTATACGTGCAAAATACTGGCACACTGTTTTTATATACAGTACAATCCGATGCCATAATCTGATCCGTAGCTAAAAGCTCGGCTGATCAAAGTAGCCGATCAAAAGTAGCTGATCAAATACAGACACCCGCTAGACCCTGCGGCACTCCCTAAGACACCAGATACGTTACAGACAGGACTCTACATGGACGACAAAACCACCAAGGCCGCCGCATCGGAAAAGGCTAAGGCGCTTGCCGCCGCGCTTTCGCAGATCGAAAAGCAGTTCGGCAAGGGCTCGATCATGCGCTACGGCGACAACGAGGTCTCGCACGACATCCAGGTGGTTTCCACGGGCTCCCTGGGGCTGGATATCGCACTGGGCGTTGGCGGCCTGCCGCGCGGCCGTGTGGTCGAAGTCTACGGCCCGGAATCGTCGGGTAAGACCACGCTGACGCTGCAAGTCATTGCTGAAATGCAAAAAATTGGCGGCACCTGCGCTTTCGTCGACGCGGAACATGCGCTGGACGTGCAGTACGCCAGCAAGCTGGGCGTCAACCTGACCGACCTTCTGATCTCGCAGCCGGACACGGGCGAACAAGCGCTGGAAATCACTGACGCGCTCGTGCGTTCGGGTTCCGTCGACCTGATCGTCATCGACTCGGTCGCGGCCCTGGTCCCCAAGGCTGAAATCGAAGGTGAAATGGGCGATTCGCTGCCCGGTCTGCAGGCTCGCCTGATGAGCCAGGCGCTGCGCAAGCTGACCGCCACGATCAAGCGCACGAACTGCATGGTCATCTTCATCAACCAGATTCGCATGAAGATCGGTGTGATGTTCGGCAACCCCGAAACCACCACCGGCGGTAACGCGCTGAAGTTCTACGCCTCGGTGCGTCTGGACATCCGCCGCATCGGTTCCATCAAGAAGGGCGACGAGGTTGTCGGTAACGAAACTCGCGTCAAGGTCGTGAAGAACAAGGTCGCGCCTCCGTTCAAGCAGGCCGAGTTCGACATCATGTACGGCACTGGCATCTCGCGCGAAGGCGAAATCATTGATCTGGGCGTTGCCGCCAATGTGGTGGACAAGGCCGGCGCGTGGTACAGCTACAACGGCAACCGTATCGGCCAGGGCAAGGACAATGTCCGCGAATACCTGAAAGAGCACAAGGAAATCGCGATTGAAATCGAGAACCGCGTTCGCGAGAACCAGGGCATCGTCAGCCGCGCCGCAGAATTCGTGCCCACGGTGGAAGACACCGCCGAGTAAGCTTTGGTCCCGTTGCCGCTTGCATAGCGTTGCAGGCGGCAGCCCATTGCGATCGGGCCTGGCCCGATGACTTGCGGCAGGCGCCATGACGGGCCTGCCGTAATGCATAGCACGCAGGAAGCGCATGAGCTGGAAATCGACCCCCGCGTCAGCCGACCGTCTTCGCGCCAAGTTGGATGACGAATTTGAAACCGTCGCCAAGCCGCAAGGCTTGCGGCGGAGTTCGGATGCGCGCCGCGAACAAGAAGCCGCAGCGTCCGCAGGCGAACCTGATCAGTGGCAACGCAGTTCGGAGCAACGTAGCGCCGAACGCGAACGCCGAGCCGCCGCTGGCGAAGCGTCTTCCGCAGAGGGCGGCAAGCAAGCGCGTAAGGGCCCGTCGCTGAAAATGCGCGCCGTGGGTTATCTATCGCGGCGCGAACATGCGCGCGAAGAGTTGTCGCGTAAGCTCGCGCCCTATGCCGAAGACGCCGGCGAGGTCGAAGCCACGCTGGACGCGCTGGAAAAAGAAGGCTGGTTATCTACGGAGCGCTTTGCCCAAAGTCTGGTACACCGGCGCGCCTCGCGTCAGGGGGCAGCGCGCATTGTGCAAGAGCTGCGCCAACACGGTGTGGACGATACCCAGGTCGCCGAATTCCGCGAGCAACTTCGCGCCACGGAATATGACCGTGCGCTGGAAGTCTGGAAGAAGCGCTTTGACGCCAAGCCAGCTGATCGCGCGGCCTATGCCAAGCAGGCGCGTTTCCTGGCCAGCCGTGGTTTTGCGCATGATGTGATCCGCCGTATCGTGGGCGACAGTGATGAAGACTGAGCGCTGCGTCTGTCTGCCGCCAAACACCAACCGCCCCGTAGGGCGGTTTTTTTTTCATGTCTCAGGGCCCCAAATGCAGGGGCGCGCTAGTTCACTTTGCCGACTTGATACCCGACAACGTCTTGAAGCACACGTCGCGCGTAATGGTCAGAAATTCGTCGATATACGAGGTGTCCGTATCTTCGCTGCGCACGGTAGCGTACAAGGTGCGCCAGACCCCTTGCGGACCCAAACGGCATAAGCGCAACCAGCCCTGATTCATATATTCGGTCAGCGCCCAATTGGGCAACGCCGCCACGCCCCGGTTGCTGGCAACCAACTGCGCAATGATGGGTGTGAGTTCCGCTTTGCGAATGGCGGCCGGTTCCACGTCGGCAGGGTCAAGAAAGGCGGTAAAGATGTCCAGACGCTGCTTGTCTACCGGATAGGTGATCAGGGTCTGATCGGCCAACTGGTCCGGCATGATGAATTTGCAGCTGGCCAGCGGGTTCGATTCCGACACGGCCAACACCAACTCGTACTTGAACAACGGCAAATACTCGACCGCTTCCAGCGGTTGCGGGTCAGACGTGATGACCAGGTCCAGATCGCCGCGCACCAAGGCTGGCAGAGGGGCGAACGAGAAAGCCGCTGACAAATCCAGCGCCACGTCTGGCCATTGGACCCGGAAGGCATCCAAGGCCGGCATCAGCCACTGGAAGCAGGAGTGGCAGTCAATGGCCAGATGCAGCCTGCCCGTACGGCCAGCCGCCAGGCGCTGCAATTCGCGTTCGGTGGCCCGGATGCGGGGCAGCACTTCGTCGGCCAGCGCCAGCACGCGCAAGCCGGCGGTTGTCAGCCGCGCTGGCCGGGTGCGCCGATTGAGCAGTGGCGTGCCCAGCCGGGTTTCCAGATCGCGCAATTGGTGCGACAGGGCAGACTGGGTCAGGTGCAGGCGTTCTGCGGCTTCTTGCAGGCTGCCGCCCTCGCGGATGGCGGTCAGCGTTTCAAGATGGCGGATTTCTAACATGTGGCGTGGCGATGACGTGAGGACACCGCAACTGGAATGGCTGCGGTTTCCGGCTCCGGACCCTTGGGGCGGGAATGAGCTTATATTGTATGAGAGTTATTCATCTTATGGATGTAGACATTGATTTTGATTCATTTTGGTTTGCCGTCAGAATAGTCGTCACTTGAACAAAATTTGTCTAACGGCGGTGTTCTCATGACTACTATTCATAATTTGGGGTTCCCCCGCATTGGTGCCCAGCGCGAATTGAAGCGCGCTGTTGAAGCGTATTGGGCAGGCAAGGAAACTGCCGGCTCGTTGCAAGAAACTGGCCGCCAACTGCGCGCCAAGCACTGGAAGCTGCAAGCTGCCGCGGGCCTGAAGTTCGTGCCCGTGGGCGACTTTGCCTGGTACGACCAGATTTTGGAATGGACCACGCTGCTGGGCGCCGTTCCCGCGCGCTTCGGCCAGAACGACAAAGAAGCGGTCTCGCTGGACACGCTGTTCCGTATGGGCCGTGGCCGCGCGCCGACCGGCAAGCCGGCCGCTGCTTGCGAAATGACCAAGTGGTTCGACACGAACTATCACTACATCGTGCCGGAACTCGCGCCCAACCAGACTTTCCGCATTGCGCGTGAATCGCTGTTCGAGCAAATCCAGGAAGCGCAGGCGCTGGGCCACGCCGTCAAGCCTGTGATTCCGGGCCCGCTGACCTGGCTGTATCAAGGCAAGGGTGATGCCTTTGCTGGCGGCGCCGCCGATGCAGGCAAGCTGCAATTGCTGGCATCGCTCGTGCCCGTTTACGAAGAAGTGCTGGCTCGCTTTGCCAAGCTGGGCGTGGAATGGGTGCAGATCGATGAACCGATTCTGGTGCTGGATCTGCCGCAAGCCTGGCGCGATGCCTATAAGCAGGTCTACGGCACGCTGTCCGCCAGCCCCGTCAAGCTGCTGATCGCCACTTACTTTGATGGCCTGAAGGACAATCTGTCCACCGTTCAAGCGCTGCCCGTTGCCGGTTTGCACGTGGATCTGGTCCGCGCGCCGGAACAATTGGCTGATGTCGTGGCCGGTCTGGGCGCCCAGCAAGTGTTGTCCGCTGGCGTTATCAACGGCCGCAATATCTGGCGTACCGATCTGGACGCCGCCATTGCCACATTGGCTCCGGTCAAGCAGCAATTGGGTGACCGCCTGTGGCTGGCCCCTTCGTGCTCGCTGTTGCACGTGCCGGTGGATCTGACCAACGAAACCGAACTGGACGCTGAACTCAAGAGCTGGCTGTCGTTTGCCGCGCAAAAGCTGGAAGAACTCAGCCTGCTGGGCCGTGCGCTGGATAACGCAACGGAACCCTCGGTGCAGGACGGACTGATCAAGCAGCGCGCCGCTCTAGCCGCGCGCCGTTCGTCGCCGCGTATTCACAACCCGGTGGTGGGTCAGCGTATGGCGACTGCCGCCGCTGTGTCGCGTGACCGTGCGCCGTTCGCCGGCCGTATCGCACGCCAGCAAGAACAACTGGGCCTGCCCGCCTACCCGACGACCACGATCGGTTCGTTCCCGCAGACCGCCGAAATTCGCGCACTGCGCCGCGATTGGAAGTCAGGCGCGCTGACGGATTCGGGCTACGAGACCGCCATCCGCAAGGAAATCGAAGAAGTCATCCGCTTCCAGGAAAAGGTGGGTCTGGACGTGCTGGTGCACGGCGAACCCGAGCGCAATGACATGGTGGAATACTTTGGCGAACTGCTGGCCGGTTTTGCCTTCACCAAGAACGGCTGGGTGCAAAGCTACGGTTCGCGTTGCGTCAAGCCGCCGATCATCTTTGGTGACGTGGCCCGTCCCGCGCCGATGACCGTGGGCTGGTCGTCGTTTGCTCAATCGCTGACCGACAAGCCGGTCAAGGGCATGCTGACTGGTCCGGTCACCATCCTGCAATGGTCGTTCGTGCGTGACGATCAGCCGCGTGAACAGACCTGCCGCCAACTGGCGCTGGCCCTGCGCGACGAAGTGGTGGATCTGGAAACCGCCGGCATCAGCGTGATTCAGATTGACGAGCCGGCGATTCGCGAAGGCTTGCCGCTGCGCCGCGCCGACTGGAAGGCGTACTTGGACTGGGCCGTGGACTGCTTCCGTCTGTCGACCGCCGGTGTGCGTGATGAAACCCAGATTCACACTCACATGTGCTATTCGGAGTTCAACGACATCATCGAATCGATCGCCGCCATGGATGCGGACGTGATCACGATCGAAACGTCGCGCTCCAACATGGATCTGCTCAAGGCGTTTGAAGACTTCGACTACCCGAACGACATCGGCCCCGGTGTGTACGACATTCACTCGCCCAACGTGCCCGAAGTGGACTGGATGGTCGGCCTGATGGAAAAGGCGGCAGCTCGTCTGCCCAAGGAGCGCCTCTGGGTGAACCCGGATTGCGGTCTGAAGACGCGTGCCTGGCCGGAAACTGAGGCCGCGCTGATCGGGATGGTGCAAGCTGCCCGCGCCCTGCGCAAATCGGCTTAAACAGCACAGCGGTTCCCGGAAAGTATCTTCCGGGGTTGCGGAAAACCTCGGGTTTGTGGCGTTCGTGCACAAACCCGAGGTTTTTTGCATTCGGGCTTGAACGAAATCCTGCGGCGTGGGTCAATAAACAAAAATCCTCACAGCCGGATTGTTGCCGTTCCTATGATTCTTCAAGGCCCTTATCGGTCCGATCTGCTTCTTGCGGAAACGTTGCCCGATATTCTGGAAGCCACGATCCAGCGGTTTCCCGCCGCCGCCGCCATTCAATGGCTGGATCAAACTCTGAACTACGAGACACTGGGTCAGCGCGCTGATCTGGCGGCGCATCATCTGATCGAAGCCGGTGTGCGGCCTGGCCATATTGTGGGTCTGTGCCTGCCGCGTGGCGCGGACCTGCTGGTGATGCAGGCGGCCATCGCCAAAGCGGGCGCCGCCTGGCTTCCATTTGAATCCGACACGCCACCCGACCGTATGTTGGTCTGTCTGCAAGACGCGGGCGCCAATGGGCTGATCGCGGGTGCGGATGTGAGTCTGGAAGGCATGACAACGTGGACCACCTGGGCCTTGTCCGAGCCTGCGGACGGGGCGTTGCGCAAGCGGGAAGGGCTGATGCCCGAGCATCCCGCCTACGTGATCTACACGTCCGGCTCCACCGGCAAGCCCAAGGGCGTGCCGATCAGCCAGGCCAGCATCTGTCATTTCTTGCGCAGTGAAAACGAGGTGCTGGGCGTCCGCCATGGAGACAAGGTCTACCAGGGATTCTCGGTCGCCTTCGACATGTCGTTCGAAGAAATCTGGATCAGCTACCTGGTCGGCGCGACCTTGTGGGTCGCGCCCAAGATGTTGACGACCGACCCGGAAGGACTGCCAGATGCTCTCGTGCGCGAAGGCGTCACGGTGCTGCATGCCGTGCCGACGTTGCTGGCTTTGTTTGCTCGTGATGTACCCGGCTTGCGCATCGTGAATCTGGGTGGCGAGGTGTGTCCGGACTTCCTGGTGCCGCGCTGGGCCACGCCCGGCAGGCGCTTGTTCAATACTTATGGCCCGACCGAAACCACCGTGTCCGCCAGTTTGGCAGAGCTTCTGCCCGGGCAGCCGGTAACGATCGGCACGCCCTTGCCGAACTACGGCATGCTGATCCGCGGCGAAGATGGCGCGGTGCTGCCGCAGGGGCAGGTGGGCGAACTGTGCATTACCGGGCCGGGTGTGGCGGGCGGGTATCTGGGCCGCGCCGAACTGACGGCCGAGAAATTTCTGGCCAATCCCCGGCCCAGCGGCGACCACGATACCCGGATGTACCGCAGCGGCGATCTGGCGCGCATCGATGAGCATGGGCAGATTCAGTGTCTGGGCCGCAGCGACGATCAGGTCAAAGTTCGAGGCTTTCGGGTTGAGCTGGGTGAAATCGAGGCGGCGCTATACCGGCAGGCTGGCGTGGGCGCTGCGGCCGTCGTGCTGCGTGACTTGGCTGGCATCGAACAATTGGTGGCCTTTCTGAAGCCGGAAGGCGAATGCAGATTGGACCCGCACGCTTTGCGCGTGGCGCTGGGCGCGGAATTGCCCGCCTACATGATTCCGGCGCGCTTTGAACTGGTGGCCGATGTGCCGAGACTGACGTCGGGCAAGATCGACCGCAAGACGCTCAAAGCGCGAGAACTTGAAACCGTCTCTGAACCTAGCGGTGAAGACGACGAGCCCGTGACGGCAGGAGAGGTGGCGCTGTTTGAAGCGCTGCGGCCACTGTTTCCCGGGCAACCGTTGCGGCTGGCCAGCGATTTCTTTCGTGATCTTGGCGGCCATTCCCTGTTGGCCGCGCGCCTGGTGTCGTCTCTGCGGAAACATCCGCATTTCTCGGCGCTGACGATGCATGAGCTTTATCAGCATCCCGGGTTGGGTTCGCTCGCGGCGCGGCTGGACGCGCTGGCGCAGGCAGATGTTGCAGCGGCCGCCAGCGCGGCTGCGCGGCCAGGCCAAGAACGGGACGCAACGGCAGTCCCGGCGGCGGCGCCCGAATGGCGCCGCTGGACTTGCGGTCTGGCCCAATTGACCGCGCTGCCGCTGTTGATCGGCGTGCGCATGTTGATCTGGCTGACGCCATTCTTTACCTATCACTACTGGACGGGTGACGAAGGCGATTCGGTCTGGCGCGCCGTGGCCTTGTCCATTGCCAGCTATCTGGCCTGCAATTTGTTGAGCTTCGGCGTGGCGGTGGCCTGTAAGTGGGGCATTCTGGGGCGGCTGAAACCCGGCCGCTATCCGCTTTACGGCTGGTTGTTTTACCGCTGGTGGCTGGTGGACCGCGTGATGGATATTCCGCCTGCTCACTTGCTTGCCGGATCACCGTTGCAAGTCTGGTATCTGCGCGCTCTGGGTGCGCGCATTGGCCGCGATGCCGCCATCAGCCGCATATCGGTGCGTGCGCCGGACCTGCTGTCGGTGGGCGACGGAGTGAGCATCGGCGCTGCGGTAAACCTGGAGAACTTCGCGGTGCGCGGCGGCATCTGGGAAGTGGCGCCCATCACGCTGGCCAACGATGCCTACGTCGCATCCTATGCAGTATTGCAGGGCGACGTGGCGTTGGGTGTAGGCGCCCGGCTCGAAGGCTTGTCGTCATTGGCCTCGGGCTCTCGTGTTCCGGCGGGGCAGATCTGGACTGGCGCGCCAGCGCGCCATGATCCCCAGGCGCGCACGCCTGAATTGCCGCCGCGCCCCGTACGCGAAGGCGTCTGGAGCCGGCTTGATGTGCTGGCGTACGCCGCCGGCGGCACGCTGATCGCCGCGCTCTTCTTCATGCCGGTGTTTCCCAGCTTTGTGCTGATCGACTGGATCGACGCGCGCTGGCTGGACTTGATGAGCTCGCGCGCGTCCTGGCCCTACGCCTTCCTGTGCTATCTGCTGCTGGCCTTGCCGGCCAGTGCCTTGCTGTTGTTTCTGACGGTGCTGGTTTCCGCCATGTTGCGCTGGGCGCTATTGCCCAGGCTGTCCGGCGGGCGCTGGCCCGTTTATGGACAAATCTATCTGCGTCGCTGGCTGACCAATCAAATCCAGGAATCCAGCTTGAGCGTGTTGCACGGCCTCTATGCGTCGATCTATGCCGGCACGTGGTATCGCTTATTGGGCGCAAAGGTGGGGCGCGGCACCGAGATCTCAACGGCCATGGGTATCGTGCCCGACATGCTGACGCTGGGCCGCGACAGCTTTATCGCCGATGGCGTCATGCTGGGCGACGAAGAAATAGACCGCGGTTGGATGACCATGCGCCCGACCATCATCGGCAACCGCAGTTTCGTGGGCAACGGAGCTTATGTGCCCGACGGGTCCGTGCTGCCGGACGATGTGCTGATCGGCGTGCAGAGCCGCGCGCCGGCCAACGGCCGTATGGCCAGCGGACAGACCTGGCTGGGCAATCCGCCGCTGGCGCTGCCAGCGCGCGAGCAAACGGCCGGCTTCGCGGCGCACCTGACTTTCCGCCCCAGCTTGGGCCGCAAGATTGCGCGTGGCGCGGTGGAAGGCATGCGCATGATTCTGCCGCTGGCGGTGGTGATTGCGGTGGGTTACCTGACCGTGATGAAAGTCATACCTATCGCGGCGGCCGAAGGTTTTCTGGCCGCCTTCGATGAACTGATGCTGGCAGGCGTGCTGTACGGCATCGGCACCTTCCTGTTCCTGGTCTTGCTGAAATGGGTGCTGATCGGCCGCTACAAGCCCCGCGCGGAACCGATGTGGACGCCTTTCGTCTGGAAGAGTGAAGCGGTGACGAGCCTGTACGAATCCATTGCGGTGCCCAATTTTTTCAATTTTCTGCGCGCAACACCCTGGCTGCCGCTGGCGATGCGCTGCATGGGCGCCAAGATTGGCAAGCGCGTCTTTATGGACACCACTGATTTGACCGAATACGACTGCGTTTCGGTGGGCGATGATGCCGTGCTGCATGCCTGGTCCGGCCCGCAAACCCATCTGTTCGAGGATCGAGTCATGAAAATCGGCCGGGTCAGTATCGGGCGCGGCGTCAACGTAGGACCGCGCACCACGATCTTGTACGACACCCATGTCGAGGACCATGCGCGGCTTGGGCCGCTGACCCTGGTGCTCAAGGGCGAGACGATTCCGGCCGGCCAGGCCTGGATGGGGAGTCCGGCCACACCGTGGACAGAATGACTGGCCAGATATTGAGGCTGACCGGGGAGGGTGCTCCCGTCGAGTTGTGGCTGATGCGCCTGGCGGCCGCCCGTGGCGCCCAGCGTCAGGCTGCCCGCGAGTGGCTGGCCGCAGAGTTGCAACGGCGCGAACCGAGCCTGCCCGCATGGGTAGAAACGTCCAAAGGGCCCGCACGGCCGCCGGGTGCGCGATGGAACAGTTCCTTTTCTTACTGTGGCCCCTATATTCTTTGCGGTTTGTCCCAGTCGGGCATGCCAGGCGTGGACCTCACCACCGCAGATACCTGGGAAGGGGCCGACGACGTGGCCCGGCTCTATGGCGGACCGGAAGCGGCCAAGATGGTGGCTGGCAGCCCGCCCTCCTGCCGGGCGGACATCTTTGCTCAGATGTGGGGCGCTTTGGAGGCTCGTCTGAAGGCTTGCCGGCGGGGCCTGGAGGAATATTCGCCCCAGCGCGACCTGCATCTGGCCGCCGCCGGCCTGACCTGCCAGGTCAGGCATGGCAGGCTTTGGGCATCGTCCGCCCTGTGTCCTGATAGGGGAAATGCCCAACAAGGCGCTTGATCTGGAGCCGCCTGCGCTATACTTTGAAGGTTTTGTTGCCGCGCACCATGCGCAGGCCATCTTCGCCCCGCAGGCCCCTAGCATGCCCTTGCCCCCTCCCGAATATCCTCGCCAACCGCTGCACACACGTTCCATACGTGTGCAGTCGTATGCGCGCGATGACGGGCATTGGGATCTGGAAGCCGAGCTGATCGACGCCAAGGCGTACGATTTTCCCAAAAGCGACGGCAAGATGTTCAAGGCCGGGCAACCCATCCACCATATGCACTTGCGCATCACCATCGACGAGAATTTCTTGATCGTGGCGGCGCAGGCTGTCTATGACGCGGCCCCTTATGGCGGTCATTGCATGGCAATCGAGCCGGCTTACACTGATTTGATCGGCATGAACCTGCTCAAGGGTTTTCGCCGCCAAGTCAAGGAGCGGTTCGGGCATGTGGACGGCTGTACGCACATGACCGAGCTGTCGCAGGTGCTTCCCACCGCGGCGGTCCAGACCATGGCCAACCGCCGGCGGCAGGAAACCAACCCGAACCGGCGTCCATTCCAATTGGATGGCTGTCATGCGCTGAGCACTGATGGCCCGGTGGTGGCTGAGCACTATCCCAAGTGGTACACCGGGGGTAGCACTGAGGCATCGGCCGATTCGTCCTCCGATTCACCTTCTTTTTCTCATACGTCCTGACAGGTAACACATGAAAATCCACGAGTATCAAGGTAAGGAACTGCTGAAGCAATTTGGCGTCCCCGTGCCGCGCGGGATCCCCGCACTTTCCGTCGACGAAGCCGTGGCTGCCGCTGAAAAGCTGGGTGGACCGGTTTGGGTCGTCAAGGCACAAATCCACGCGGGCGGCCGCGGCAAGGGCGGCGGCGTCAAGCTGGCGCGCTCGCTGGACGACGTCCGCAAGCTGGCCTCGGAAATCCTGGGCATGCAGCTGATCACGCACCAGACCGGCCCGGAAGGCCAGAAGGTTCGCCGCCTGTACATCGAAGACGGCGCCGACATCCAGAAGGAATACTACGTGTCGCTGGTCACTGACCGCGCTACGCAGAAGGTTGCCTTCATCGCTTCCAGCGAAGGCGGCATGGACATCGAGGAAGTGGCTCACTCCACCCCCGAAAAGATCATCACCGAATACATCGACCCGCTGACCGGCCTGTCCGTTGAGCAAGCCACCAAGATCGCCAACGCGATCGGCCTGCCCGCCGACTCGACCGCCCAAGCCGTGGACGTGTTCCAGAAGCTCTACAAGTGCTACATGGACACCGATGCTTCGCTGGTCGAAATCAACCCGCTGAACCGCGATGGCAAGGGCAACATCATCGCCCTGGACGCCAAGTTCAACTTTGATCCGAATGCCCTGTTCCGCCACCCGGAACTGGTCGCCTACCGCGATCTGGACGAAGAAGATCCGGCTGAAATCGAAGCCAGCAAGTTCGACCTGGCCTACATCCAGCTCGACGGCAACATCGGCTGCCTGGTGAACGGCGCTGGTCTGGCCATGGCCACGATGGACACCATCAAGCTGTTCGGCGGCGAGCCGGCCAACTTCCTGGACGTCGGCGGCGGCGCCACGGCTGAGAAGGTCACGGAAGCCTTCAAGATCATGCTCGCCAACAAGAGCGTGAAGGCCATTCTGGTCAACATCTTCGGCGGCATCATGCGCTGCGACGTCATCGCCGAAGGCGTGATCGCTGCTTGCAAGGCCGTCAACCTGAACGTGCCGCTGGTCGTCCGCATGAAGGGCACCAACGAAGAACTCGGCAAGAAGATGCTGGCTGACTCCGGTCTGCCGATCATTAGTGCCGACACGATGGCCGAAGCGGCCACCCGCGTCGTAGCCGCCGTCAAGTAAAAAAAAGCTAAGGATTCACAATGTCGATTCTGATCAACAAGGACACCAAAGTCATCACCCAGGGCATCACGGGCAAGACGGGCCAGTTCCACACCCGTATGTGCCGTGAGTACGCCAATGGTAAAGCCGCCTTCGTGGCCGGCGTTAACCCCAAAAAGGCGGGTGAAGACTTTGAAGGCGTGCCGATTTTTGCTTCGGTGAAAGACGCCAAGGCTGACACCGGTGCGACCGTGTCCGTCATTTACGTGCCGCCCGCCGGTGCTGCTGCCGCCATCTGGGAAGCCGTTGAGGCCGAACTGGAACTGGTGATCTGCATCACCGAAGGCATCCCGGTCCGTGACATGCTGGAACTCAAGAACCGCATGAAGGCCAAGGGCAGCAAGACGCTGCTGCTGGGCCCGAACTGCCCCGGCCTGATCACGCCCGACGAAATCAAGATCGGCATCATGCCCGGTCACATCCACCGCAAGGGCCGCATCGGCATCGTCAGCCGCTCCGGCACCCTGACGTACGAAGCCGTGGCGCAAGTCACCGAACTGGGCCTGGGTCAATCCAGCGCCGTCGGTATCGGTGGCGATCCCATCAACGGCCTGAAGCACGTTGACGTGCTGAAGCTGTTCAATGACGATCCCGACACCGACGCCGTCATCATGATCGGCGAAATCGGCGGTCCGGACGAAGTCAACGCTGCTGAGTGGGCCAAGGACAACATGAAGAAGCCGGTCGTCGGCTTCATCGCTGGTGTCACGGCTCCTGCCGGCAAGCGTATGGGCCACGCTGGCGCCCTGATCTCCGGTGGCGCCGATACGGCTGATGCCAAGCTGGAAGTCATGGAAGCTTGCGGCATCCGCACGACGCGCAACCCCTCCGAAATGGGCAAGCTGCTCAAGTCGGTGCTGTAAGTCTTCAGCGTTCGCGTTCAAAAAGCCCGCTTCGGCGGGCTTTTTGTTGTCTGGCCGTCTGAGGCACTAGGGAAATCCCGTGTCCATATCGCGGTCGCCCCAGCATACGGAAAGCTGAACGAAACTATAATGAAAGAAATTTCGCACGTACCCTGCAAGAATGCCGTCGGGCTCGCACCAAGACGGTCAGTACGGCTTTCATTTTTTTTCGTCCATTAATTTGGTTTGTCCTAGGGGGATCACACCTAGGAAAGAGAGGCATGGAACTCAGTTCAGCGGCATTCTGGATAGCGTTGCTCCAGATTATTTGGGTCAACATTCTGCTATCAGGCGACAACGCCGTGGTTATTGCGCTGGCGGCGCGTTCGTTGCCTCCGGCTCAACAGAAGAAAGCGATCACGATCGGCTCCGCCGCCGCGATCATCATGCGTATCGTGCTGACCCTGGTGGCGGCCAAGTTGTTGCTGTTGCCATGGCTAAAGCTGATCGGCGCGCTGCTTCTGGTCTACATTGGCGTGACGCTGCTGTTGCCGGAAGGCGAAGAAGACAGTGCGGGCAAGAAGCAGGGCAATTTGTTGACGGCAATTCGCACTATCATGATTGCCGATCTGGTCATGAGTCTGGACAACGTGGTGGCGGTTGCCGCTGCGGCGATGGGCGACACGACCTTGCTGGTTCTGGGCTTGGCGATCAGCATCCCCTTGGTTATCTTTGGCAGCACGCTGCTTTTGAAGGTCATCGAGCGGTTTCCCCTTATTGTGTGGGTGGGTGCAGCGTTGCTGGGCTTCATTGCTGGTGAGTTGTTGGTGGGTGACCCCGCCTTGCAGGAACCGGTGGCGCGCATCGACGCGGCATTGGGCGTTACACAGCACAGTTTCGAATTGATGACGGGCGTGCTTGGCGCAGTGCTGGTGCTGGCAATTGGTAAAGTTTTGCTGATGCGCCAGAAAGCTGACTGAAAGCTGAATTACAATAATTAGTTGTTTTGAATGACCTTGCCGCGTAAAACGCGGCAAGGTGGCCGGCTCGGGACCGGCCTTCTTTTCATAAATGCCTTCGGGGGTTCTATAGTGCTTGAGTTTTTCCAGACGCTGAGTTGGGCAGCGGTATTTCAGATCATCCTCATCGATATTCTTCTCGGCGGCGATAACGCCGTCGTGATCGCGCTGGCTTGTCGAAACCTGGCGCCCAAACAACGCATGCAGGGCATTCTGTGGGGCACCGCGGGCGCCATCATCCTGCGTGTCGTGCTGATCGCTTTCGCGCTGACGCTGCTGTCGATTCCGTTCCTGAAGGTCGTCGGCGGCCTGCTGCTGGTCTGGATCGGCGTCAAGCTCTTGATTCCCGAAGACGATGCCCATGGCAACGTGAAGGGCGGGACATCCATTGCCGCAGCCATCAAGACCATCATCATTGCTGACTTCGTGATGAGCCTGGACAACGTGATCGCCATTGCCGGCGCGGCCCAGAACGCCCATGCCGACCACCAGATCGGTCTGGTGGCCTTCGGCCTGATCGTCAGTGTGCCGATCATCATCTGGGGCAGCACGCTGGTTCTCAAGCTGATCGACAAGTATCCGCTCGTCATTACGCTGGGTGCCGCGCTGCTGGGCTGGATCGCTGGCGGCATGCTGATTACCGATGTTGTTGTCGAACGTCAATTCGGTGTTCAGCCGACTGCGGTTAAAATCGGTGCAGAAATTATTGGCGCCTTGCTCGTTGTTGTCCTTGGACGGTGGCTGGCAAGCCGCAAAACCGCTTCCAAGGAATCAGCACATGAGTCTGCGTAGATCCGTCGATCCCCAGCAATCCGAATCGGGCCTGAGCCTCCTTCAGGGCCTTTTCGTGCTGGCCATCCTCGGGGTAGTCGCGACGGTCATCGTCTCCAATTTTGTTTGATGACCTCACGTGTCTCTTCCGCAACGCCTGGTCATCGCGACCCGCGCCAGCCGGCTTGCCCTGTGGCAAGCCGAGCATGTGCGCGACCGGCTGCGCACGCTGTACCCAGCGTGCGCGGTTGAGCTTCTTACCCTGACGACCCGAGGTGATCAGATCCTTGACCGCACACTGTCAAAA
This sequence comes from Achromobacter seleniivolatilans, assembly GCF_030864005.1. Lineage (NCBI taxonomy): Bacteria > Pseudomonadati > Pseudomonadota > Betaproteobacteria > Burkholderiales > Alcaligenaceae > Achromobacter > Achromobacter seleniivolatilans. The sequence goes on along the minus strand of NZ_CP132976.1, from coordinate 3,073,998 downwards.
GTGGGTGGCAAAGGACTGTTCGTCAAAGAACTCGAAAATGCGTTGCTCGATGGGCGCGCCGATCTGGCCGTGCACTCCTTAAAGGACGTGCCGGTCGATCTGCAAGCCCCGTTCGAGCTTTGCGCCGTTCTTGATCGCGCGGACCCGCGCGATGCCTTCGTGTCCAACCACTACGCTACGCTTGCCGATTTGCCGGCTGGCGCAGTCGTGGGCACGTCCAGCCTGCGCCGTGAATCCCAGATTCGCGCACGCTATCCCGAACTTGTGGTCAAGCCGCTGCGCGGTAATCTGGACACTCGCCTGGGCAAGCTCGATAAAGGCGAATACGACGCCATTGTGCTGGCCGCTGCCGGTCTGGAACGTTTGGGCCTGGGGGCGCGAATCAGCAGCCTGCTGGACCCGTCCGACAGCTTGCCGGCCGCAGGGCAGGGCGCTTTGGGCATCGAAATCCGTGATGACCGCGACGATATGCGCGGGTGGCTCGCGCCGCTGATCAGCGCTGGCACGACGTCCTGCGTGGTGGCCGAACGCGCGGTGTCGCGCCGGCTGGGCGGCTCCTGTCAGGTGCCGTTGGCGGCATTCGCCGAAATCTCTGGCGGCACCTTGTCCTTGCGTGCGCTGGTCGCGTCTCCGGATGGCCTGCGTATGGTTCATACGACCCGCAGCGGTCCTGTGGCCGAGGCCAATGCCATTGGCGAAGCCGCTGCGCAAGAGCTACTGGATTCCGGAGCTCAGGCCATCCTGCAGGAACTGCTGCAAGAACCCCGGTCCGAAGACTGATGGACAAGGCGCCCGCAGCCGCCGAAACGCCGCGAGTCGCCGTCCTGACGCGGCCTGCGGGCCGCAACGAGGCGCTGGCCGGCCGTCTTCAAGACGCCGGCTGGTCGACCTGCATCCTGCCCGCGCTGGAAATCCATCCCTTGCCGGTTGCCGCCGCAGACTTGCCGCGCCCGGCCGATTTCGACATGGCGGTCTTTGTGAGCGGCAACGCCGCCCGGCAATATTTGGATCAGCTCGCCAGCGTTGATGGCCAGACCCCTTGGCCCACGCAGACGACCGTCGCAACAGTCGGCCCGGCCAGCGCGCAAGGACTGCGCGAATTGGCGGGTTTTGGCGCGAATACAACAGTTCTGCATCCTGATGGCAATGCACTCAGCCACGATTCCGAAGCCCTGTGGGAAGTGCTTTGCGGCTTGCCGCAGTTGCCCCGCCGCGTGTTGCTTGTGCGCGGCACGCAGGGCAGGGACTGGCTCGGCGACAAACTAGCGGCGCATGGCGTGGCGGTGACACGTCATGCGGCGTACATGCGGCGGCCAGCCGCCTGGGATGCCGGACAACTGGCGTCATTGCGCCGTTGGGCGGATACCGGAGCTGGCGCGACATGGCTGATTACCAGCGGAGAGGGCGCCGATGCCGTGCGGGCCTCCCTGGACGCAGCAGGGCTTGCCAGTTGGTGGGAGCAATGCGGCTTTGTATTGACCCACCCCTCATTGACGCGCCGTGTGCCGCAGCCCTGTCATGGCGCCACATCGTCAGCAGTGGTAAAAATCTGCTTGCCCAACGACGAGTCGATATTCCAGGCTTTTGTTGCTGACTGATTCGTTGCATCGGACTGACACCGAATACAATCGCGTCATGACAGACAAGACTCCCGCTACCGATCCGGTCGTTCAATCGGCCGCCCCGGGCGCAAGCTCGCCCGCATCGGCCCCGGCCGATTCCGTCAAGGCCCGTCCGGCCAAGCGCGGCAGTGGCCCGCTGGTCACCGCCCTGATAATCGTCATTCTGCTTGCCGTGGGCTTGGGTTACGCCCTTTGGAAGCAGCGCACGCAATTCGTGTCCGCCGGGCGCGAAGTCGCTTCGCGCATCGATACGCTGAGCGCTGACGTTGCGCAGGCCCGCAAGGACACGCGCGAAGCGTTGGCGCTGGCGCAGGCGCAGGCTGGCCGCGTAGGCGAACTTGAAGAATCCGTCCGTGAAACGCAAAGCCAGTACAACGCCTTGCAACTGGCCTGGCAGAACTTCAACGACAGCGCCAGCGACGAACTGCTGGCCAATGACGTGGAACGCCTTCTGACCATCGCCAACCAGCAACTGCGTCTGGCCGGCAATGTTTCCAACGCCATCGTGGCGCTGGAAACCGCGCAATCGCGTCTGGCGCGCGCCGACCGTCCGCGTTTCGCCAGCCTGCAACAATCGATCAACGGCGACCTGGATCGCCTGCGTGCCGTATCTACCGTAGACATTCCTGCCCAATCCTCGCGCATCGAACGTCTGGTGGCGCTGGTTGGGAAGGCCCCCTTGCTGGTGCCGGATTCCGTTGCCCCGGGTATTGCGCCCGCTGGTGAAATCCGTCCCGCCGTGGCGCCTGCGCCTGCCGTGGACCCGCAAGCCGGCCTGCCTGCCGACGCGCCCTGGTGGCAGCGTTGGCGCGCCGAAGTGGCTTCCTGGCCAGGCCGTGCGGGGACTGCTCTGGCGCATGAGCTGGGCGGCCTGATCACGATTCAACGCGTGGATGAGCCGGCCGCGCTGCTGTTGTCGCCCGAGCAGGCTGACCAGGTGCGCGGCACGCTGCGTCAGCGTCTGCTGACGGTGCAACTGGCCATGCTGATGCGCCAGCCCGCTATCTGGAAGAGCGAGCTCGACAATGTCGGTGTGACGCTTGCCAAGTATTTCGATAATCGTTCGCCCGATACGGTCGCCGCCCAAACGCTGGCGCGTGAACTTGCACAGACCGACATCGCCGTGCGCATGCCGGAAGTGGCAGACAGCCTGAACGCCGTCGCCGCTTTGCGGGCTGCGGGTTTCAAGACTAGCGATCAGGACTAAGGCATATGCGTACCTGGTTCTGGACACTGCTGCTCGCCGTCATAGCCGTCGCTCTGGCGGTGGTGCTGCGCTCGCATTCCGGCAACGTGCTGTTGCTGGTCTGGCCGTGGCGCATCGGGATGTCGCTGACGCTTGCCGTCTTGCTGATCGTGGCGGCTTTTATCGTGCTCTATGTGGGCTTGCGATTGCTGGCATGGCTGCTGGCCATTCCTGATCGCGTCCGTGTGTGGCGTGGCAAACGCGCGCAGGCGCGCGATCACGAATTGCTGGAACGCGGCTGGATTGGCCTGCTTGAAGGCCGTTATGCGCACGCCGAAAAGGATCTGACCAAACTGCTGGATCAGACCAAAGTGCAGACCCGCCGCGTGCTGGCGGCGCTGTCAGCCGCACGCGCTGCCCACGGCTTGGGCGAGTTCGACCGGCGCGACCGTCTGTTGGCGACCGCGCAGGAACACGCGGGTACGGACCCCGGCCTGGTTGAAGCCACGGCTACGGTGTCCGCCGACATGCTGCTGGATCAAGGCCACGCCGAGCGCGCTTTGGCTGTGCTGGCGCCGTTGGCTGATGGTGGCGCGCGTCATCTGCACACGATGCGTTTGCTGTTGCGCGCCCACACGGCCCTGCACCATGACGAACAGGTTTTCACGCTGGCTCGCGGTCTGGTGCGCCGTAATGCTCTGGCGCGCGGCGAAGCCGATCTGCTGATCGACGCCTCTGGCGCGGCGCGTCTGCGTGCAGGCGCCAACAGCGATGCCTGGCGCGCTATCTGGAAAGATCTGAAAGCCGAAGAACGTCTGCTGCCGGATGTGGCGCTGGCAGGCGCAGCGGCCTTTGACGCCGCCGGCGAACCCAACGAAGCCGCCCGCGTGCTGGAAGCCGCCGTTGCCGTAAAGTTCAATCCCGCGTTGGTTGCCGCGTATGCTCGCTGCGAAGCCGAACAGGTCTCGCGCCGTCTGGCCAAGGCAGAAACCTGGTTGCAGCAGCGCCCCACCGATCCCGATTTGTTGACCGCGCTGGGCATGCTCTGCCTGAACGGCCAACTGTGGGGGCAGGCTGAACGTTATCTGCTGCGCAGCCTCAGCCGCCGCAGCGATGCGCAGACTCACGCACTGCTGGGCAGCTTGTACGACCGCCTGGACCGTCCTGCCGATGCCGTGCGCCACTGGCGTTTGGCGACAGCAGCCAGCATGGCTTTGCCGGTGCTGGCGGTTGACGCAATTTTGCCGGCCGCAGACACGGGCTTGGACCCGTATCGCGTAGACGCCGAAGGCGGCTATGCGGTGGGCTTGTCGGATACGGATAGCGACACCGATTTGGGTGGCGACTACCCGGCGCTTCCGCCTGCCGTGGCAGCCTCGGCTGCCGACTATGTGTTGGACCCGGACGCTCGTGTCAGCCGCGAACAGCGCGACCGTGCGCTGGCGCCGGAAGATGCTCCGCTGGCTGGCGGCACGTCCGACATCGACGAGTACTTCGACAGCGCCCCCATACCGGCGGCAGCTTTTGATGAACCCGTGCCTACGTATTCGCCGGCGCCGCCCGCCAGCCCGAAGCCCGCGCCTGCCGTGGTGCCCGTGCCGGCCACCAAGCCGCCGTTCAAGAACGACGGCTCGCTCTAATCATTCTTCAGACAAACACAAGGTTGAATCATGAGTCTTGATCGCGTCTCCCCTGGCAAGAATCTGCCGGAAGACTTCAACGTCATCATCGAAATCCCCATGAACGCCGACCCGGTAAAGTACGAGGTCGACAAAGACTCGGGCGCGATTTTCGTTGACCGTTTTATGCTGACGGCCATGCACTACCCGTGCAACTACGGCTACATCCCGCAAACTCTGTCGGACGATGGCGACCCCGCCGACGTGCTGGTGCTGACCCCGTTCCCGATCCAGATCGGCGCCGTCGTGCGCTGCCGCGCCATTGGCGTGCTGGAAATGGACGATGAGTCGGGTGGCGACGCCAAGCTGCTGGCCGTGCCGATTGAAAAGCTGTACCCCCCGTACCGCAACATCAAGTCCTACGAAGATCTGCCGACTGAAGACGTCGCTCGTATTCAGCACTTCTTCGAGCACTACAAGGACCTGGAAAAGGGCAAGTGGGTCAAGGTCAAGGGCTGGAAGGGCGTCGACGCTGCTCACGAAGAAATCGTGAATAGCGTAGAGCGCTACAACAAGGCCTGATCAGGCTTTGGGCCGCGCCGGTGTTGCACCGGCCGGCGCTCTGAGGCGGCGCGGCCGCGACGGCATGATGCCGATCGCCGCCGCGCCGTTGCTTTGCGGAGCTTGCAGATTCTGCGATACCTGCGCAGCCGCAATCTGTATGCGCGCCTGCAATACCTCCAGCCGTTCAGCAGAAGTGCGCGCCTGGGCTGCAATGAAGACCAGGCTGCCAACCACCTTCTGATCCGGACTGAAGATGGCCGAGCCTATCCCCATCAGCCCGCGGTCAACTTCCCCATGGGACACGCACACGCCTGCGCTGCGCAATTGCTTCAGGTTTGCGCGAAATTCATCCCAGTCGTCTCCCAGCCCGGCCTCGCGTATTTCCGCGGCGTGCCACAGCATCAGGTTGCGCAACTGGTAGGGGGGCAGGTTGGCAAGAATGGGTTTGGCCGTCGCGCCCCGGAACATCGGGAAAGGCCGCCCGCGCGCGTAGCTGGATTCAATGGATTGATCCGTCCAGTAGCGGTCCACGCACATGACCTTGTCGCCGTAATAGCTGCACAGCATCAGGTTGGCGTGCAGTTCATCGCCCGTGGCTCGCATGACGTCGCGTGCGGCCCGCATCAGCGGATCGTGCTGGCGCAGATGGCGGTCCAGTTCGATGATGCGCGAGCCCAGCACGTAGGCGCCGCCCGCAGTGGGCGCCAGTAACCCGCTTTCGGTCAGCGACTTCAGATAGCGATAAGCAGTGGCGCGTGAGCACTCCAGATGCGCCATGACATCCTCCTGGAACGCGGCGGTCGTGTCGTCGCGAAAGAGGTCTAGGATGGACAACATGCGGTCGGGAGTGCTCATTGCGAAAAGGCGCGCCTAATGAATGTGGAAGCCGCCATTGACGTCGACCACGATGCCGGTTGAATAAGAGGACAGGTCCGATGCCAGAAAAAGGATGGCTTGTGCGACTTCGACGGGCGAGCCGAAACGCTGTAGCGGAATGCCCTGTTTGAGTTCTTGTTCCCAATTTTCGCCGAATTTCCCCAGCGTCATGTCGGTTTCAATAATGCCTGGCGCCACGCAGTTGGCCCGAATGCCGCGCGGCCCCAATTCCCGGGCCAACGCCTTGGTGAAACTGATGACGCCGCCCTTGGACGCCGCGTAATGCGAACCGCCCAGCAGCCCGCCGCCCCGCAAGGCGGCGGTGGACCCCAGATTGACGATGGCGGGACGCCGCGTGCTTTCCAGGAGCGCTGGCAGCGCGGCATGTGTGACGTTGTAGGTGCCCGTCAGGTTGACCTCAATCATGCGGCGGAATTCGTCTTCCGGCAGATCCCAGATGCGGGTGGCGGCGACGATGCCGGCGTTGTTCACCAATACGTCGATGCCTCCTAGCGCCGCGTTCGCTTGCGCCAGCGCGGCTTCGCATGAAGCGCCGCGTGAGACGTCGCAGTGCAGGTTGACTCGGCCTTGCACAAGCGCGGCGTCTTCGCCGTCGGGGTAAGCCTGGTCCAGCACAGCGACCGTCGCGCCCTGTGCCAGGAACAGCTCGACAATCGCGGCGCCGATGCCCCGGGGGTTGGCGCCCCCCGTGACAACGGCGCGTTTGCCGGCCAGTAGTTGCGGGGCGCCATCCATTACGACTTCACCAGCGAGCAGCCGCCATCCTTCAGCGGACGGAATGCCTGTTCAGCAGGAATCTTGCGCACCAGGTTGTAGTAGTCCCAATCACGCTTGGATTCCGACGGCTTTTTCACCTGGAACAGATACAGGTCGCGCATCACGCGCCCATCTTCACGGATGCGGCCGTTTTCGGTCATGAAGTCGTTAATGGGCGTGTCGTGCATCTTCTTGATGACCGCTTCGGACGCGTCGGTACCGGCAGCCTTGACCGCATTCAAATAGTGCATGGTGGCGCTGTAGTTGCTGGCCTGCACCATGGACGGCATCCGGCCAGTGCGTTTGAAATAGCGTTCAGACCATTGCCGCGCCTTGTCGTCCTGATCCCAGTAGAAGGGCTCGACCAGGTTCAGCCCTTGCGCGTATTCCAGCCCCACGCTGCGCACGTCCACGATGCTCATGAAGAGCGCCGCCACACGTTGCTTGCTGCCCATGATGCCGAATTCAAACGCCTGCTTGATGCTGTTGATGGTGTCGCCGCTGCCGTTCGCCAGCCCGATGACCTGAGCCTTGGAAGCCTGCGCCTGGAGCAGGAAGGATGAAAAATCCGAACTGGCGATGGGGTGGCGCACGCTACCCACCACTTGTCCGCCCTTGGCTTTCACTACGGCCATTGCGTCACGCTCCAGCGAATGGCCAAAGGCGTAGTCAGAGGTAATGAAATACCAGCTTTTGCCGCCGTCTTCCATCACGCCGTTGGCTACACCAGTGGCATAGGCATAGGTGTCGTAAGTCCAGTGCATGCCGTTGGGCGAGCAGGCTTTTCCTGTCAGATCAGCCGAGCCCGCGCTGGTGAAGATCACCACGCGTTTCATCTGGCGCGTCAAATCCTGCACGGCCAGCGCGATAGCGGAATTCGGCACATCCAAAATCAGATCGACCTTGTCGTTCTCGTACCAGCGGCGCGCAATCGACACGCCGATGTCCACCTTGTTCTGGTGGTCGGCGGAAATGACTTCGATGGGTTTGCCCAGCACGGAGCCGCCAAAATCTTCGACCGCCATCTTCACGGCCTCTACGCCGAACTTGCCGGACAGGTCGGCCATCATGCCGGACTGGTCGCCCAGTACGCCGATCTTCACGACATCATCGGACACTTGCGCGTGAGCGGATACGGACAAGGCGCCCAACACGCAGGCGGCCAGGGTGTTCTTGAAACGGGTCTTCATGGGTTGTCTCCCTTGGGGGCTTGGTTCTCTGCATGCCGCCCTGTGCCGGGCGGTCTAGCGGGGTCATGACTGCGCAGCGGCCTATTCCAGTGTTTGTCCGGCGTAGGCGTCAATGAACAGATTGGGTTTCAGAAAAAAGCTGAGTACCAGCGCGCCGTTGGGCGCGCGCGCCACGTGCTGGTTGCCGCGCGGGCGCCATACGTAGTCGCCTGCGCAAACTTCACCTTCGGCGTCCACGATCGAGCCTTCCAGCACGTAGGTCTGTTCGACTTCAACGTGTTCATGCAGCGGCAGTTCGGTGCCGGGCTGCCAGCGGAACAGGGCGGTAAGCAGACCGGACTCTTTGTCCTGCATCAGCACCTTCATGTCGATGCCTTCTACCTGCGTTGGTTTCCAGGGCAGATCAGCGACTTTCAGGAAGCGCGAGGCCAGCGGCGGCAGCGCGTTGGCTGCCGGGCAGCCGGGGGTTTCGAGGGCCATGGTTGTCTCCTAGCCAGAACTCGTTATTAGAGATTAAGGAAGAATCTTGTTATTGAGTGTTTAAAAATAGTCGCGTATATTGAGATTAATGTCAATCGTGATTTCGCAAAGACGAACACAGATAGGCACAGGCCGGACCTAGAGATCTGGTGCATATAAGACAAGGAGACAAGCTTGAAGAACGACTATCTGAACCAGACGTTCGGTCTGGCGGGGCGCGTCGCGCTGGTGACGGGCGCAGCACGGGGGCTGGGGTTTGCGATCGCGCACGGCTTGGGAAAAGCCGGTGCGCAGGTGGTGGTAAACGACCTGTCGCAGGATGCTTGCGAAGCCGCCCGCGAGCGGCTGGCAGCTGACGGCATCCAGGCCCACATCGCGCCGTTTGATGTGGCGGACGGCGCGGCAGTAGCGGATGCCGTGGCTAGTCTGGAAGACGCTGGCGTTGCCATTGATGTGCTGGTCAGCAATGCTGGCAATCAGAACCGCAAGCCGGTCGTCGAGATGTCGCCAGCCGAATGGCAGACTCTGCAAAATGTGCACGTCAATGGCGCTTTTCATTGCGCACGCGCCGTGCTGCCCGCGATGAGCAAACGCGGTTTTGGCCGCATCGTTTTGATGTCGTCGGTGGCCGGTCAGGCCACGATGCCGAACATTGCTGCTTATGCCACCGCCAAAGGCGCAATTGCTGCCTTCGCGCGTGCGCTGGCAGTGGAGTACGGCGCAAGCGGCATCACTTGCAATGCCCTGGCGCCGGGTTTCGTGCGCACCGATTTCACGCAGGGACTGCAAGACAATCCACAGTTCCAATCCTTCTTGGCTACGGCCGTTCCCACCGGGCGCTGGGCCACGCCGGAAGATATTGCGCCGGCCGTGGTGTACCTGGCATCGCCGGGCGCGTCGTTCGTCAACGGGCACGTCCTGGCGATCGACGGCGGCCTTTTGGCCCGCATGTAGGACGACGGCCATGAGCACCAAAGCGCTTCCTAACGCGGTTCTCTCTGCAGAAGGGCTGGTCAAGCGATTCGGCGGTTTCAATGCCGTCGATGGCGTGACGCTCTCTTTGCAAGAAGGGTCCATCCATGCCTTGATCGGCCCTAACGGCGCCGGCAAAACCACCTGCTTCAACCTGCTGACGAAGTTCCTCACGCCTGACGCGGGCGTCATCCATTATCGCGGCCGCGATATCACGGCGCTTTCGCCGGAAAGCATCGCACGGCTGGGCATCGTCCGTTCCTTCCAGATATCTGCGGTGTTTCTGGGGCTGACTGTGTTGCAGAACATGCGCGTCGCCCTCATGCGCCAGCACGGCGACGGTCTGCGTTTTTGGCGCAGCCGCCGCAGTGTCGATCGCCTGAACGGGCGCGCGCTGGAGCTGCTGGATGCGGTGGGCCTGGCGAATCTGGCGGACACTACCGCCGCTTTGCTGCCTTACGGCCGCAAGCGGGCGTTGGAAATCGCCATGACTCTGGCGCTGGACCCGGAAATCATGCTGCTGGACGAACCCATGGCGGGTTTGGGCCAAGAGGACGTGGTCCGCATCGCCGCCTTGATCCGGCGCGTGTCCGTGAATCGCAGCATTCTGATGGTTGAGCACAACCTGTCGGTGGTGGCTGACCTGTCCGACACCATCACGGTTCTTGCGCGCGGCGCAGTGCTGGCGCAGGGTGACTATGCCGCTGTGTCGCGCGATGAGCGCGTCATTACGGCCTACATGGGTTCGGACGAGGAGGCGCACTGAGATGCTGTCGATCAAGAACCTCAACGCCTGGTATGGCGAGTCCCATGTGCTGCATGGCGTGAACCTGGACGTAAAGCGCGGTGAACTGGTCACCATTCTGGGCCGCAACGGCGCAGGCAAGACAACAACCTTGCGCGCCATCATGGGCATCATGGATAAGCGCAGCGGCTCTATCCGCCTGAATGACCAAGAGACCGTGGGCATGGCGCCGCACCGCATTCCGCGGCTGGGCGTGGTGTATTGCCCCGAAGAACGGGCGGTGTTTCGCAGCCTGAGCGTGACCGAGAACCTGATGCTGCCGCCCAAGCTGGCGCAAGGGGGAATGTCGCTGGACGAGATCTACACGCTGTTTCCGAACCTGCGCGAACGCAGCGCCAGTTCGGGCGGCAACCTCTCGGGCGGTGAACAGCAGATGCTGGCGATTGCGCGCATCCTGCGTACCGGCGCTCAACTGATCTTGCTGGACGAACCCACCGAAGGTCTGGCGCCCGTCATCGTGCAGCAGATCGGGCAGGCCATCCGCACGTTAAAGGAGCGCGGCTTCACCATCGTGCTGGTCGAGCAGAACTTCCGCTTTGCGACCAAGGTGGCTGACCGCCACTACGTCATGGAGCATGGCTGCGTGGTCGACCAATTGTCGGCGGACGAGGCGCGTCTTGATCCTGCCCGGATCGCGCGCCGCCTGGGCGTTTGAGGGGGAGATTCCAGTGTTCGAAATATTCGGTGTGCCGTCGACGGCACTATTCGGCCAGCTCTTGCTCGGCCTGATCAACGGTTCCTTCTACGCCTTGCTCTCGATCGGGCTGGCGGTGATATTCGGCCTGTTGAACATCATTAACTTTGCCCATGGCGCGCAATACACGGCGGGCGCTTTCCTGGCGTGGATGCTGCTGAACTATGCGGGCGTGAACTATTGGGCCGCGCTGGTACTGGTGCCGCTGATCATGGCGGTGTTTGCCATCGTGACCGAACGCCTGCTGATTTCGCGTACCTATCGGATGGATCATCTGTACGGGCTGTTACTGACGTTCGGCATTGCCTTGCTGATCGAGGGCGGGTTGCGGCAGGCCTATGGCGTGTCGGGCTTGCCCTATACGATTCCGAAAGCGTTGAGCGGGGGCGTCAATCTGGGGTTCATGTTCCTGCCGTGGTATCGCGGCTGGGCGGTCGCGGTGTCGCTGGTGCTGTGTCTGGCCGTGTGGGTGCTGATCGAGAAAACGCGTGTGGGCGCGATGCTGCGCGCGGCGACCGAAAATCCGACGATCGTGCGTTCCTTTGGCATCAATGTGCCGCTGCTGATCACGTTGACCTACGCCCTGGGTGTGGCGCTGGCTTCAGTGGCCGGCGTGATCGCGGCGCCCATCTATCAGGTCAGTCCCATGATGGGTTCAAACCTGGTGGTCGTGGTGTTTGCCGTCGTGGTCATTGGCGGGATGGGCTCCATCATGGGCGCCATCGTCAGCGGGTTTGGCCTGGGCATCATTGAAGGGCTGACCAAAGTCTTCTACCCGGAAGCCGCCAATCTGGCGATCTTCGTCATCATGGTGCTGGTGCTGTTGTGCAAACCTGCCGGCCTGTTCGGCAAACCTTTGCAAGTGCAGAACGTGCTGGCGGCGGAAGCCTCCCGGCAGCCGGTGCAGCTCAGCCGCCGTACGATGCGCATTGTGATGTCGGTGCTGGCCGTGGTGATGTTGATTGCGCCGTGGTTCGTATACCCGACTTTTCTCATGAAGGTATTGTGCTTTGCGCTGTTTGCGGCGGCCTTCAACCTGCTGGTGGGTTACGTGGGTTTACTGTCGTTCGGCCACGCGGCGTTTTTTGGCGCGGCGGCCTATGCCACCGGCATCGTCATGAAGCTGCTGGGCGCAACGCCAGAATTGGGGCTGCTGGCCGGGGCGTTGACAGGCGGGCTGCTGGGGCTGGCGTTTGGCGCGATCGCTATCCGGCGTCAAGGCATCTACTTTGCGATGATCACGCTGGCTTTGTCGCAACTGGTGTACTTCGTGGCGGTCCAGGCGGGCTTCACGGGGGGCGAGGACGGCTTGCAGAGCGTGCCGCGCGGCAAATTGTTCGGATTGATTGATCTGGACGGCGTGATGCCCATGTATTACTTCACGCTTGTGGTCTTTGCGCTGGGTTATGCCTTTGTGCTGCGCGTGCTGAATTCACCCTTTGGCGAAGTGATCCGTTCGGTGCGCGACAACGAGCAGCGCGCGCGGTCCTTGGGTTATTCCACGTCGCGCTACAAGCTGATCGCATTCACCTTGTCTGCATCGGTGGCGGGGCTGGCCGGTGGCCTGAAGGTGCTGGTGTTTGGCGTGGCCTCGTTGACTGACGTGCACTGGCACGCAAACGGCGAAGTGGTGCTGATGGCGCTTTTGGGTGGTATTGGCACGGTGTTCGGCCCCCTGGCCGGCGCCTTTGCCTTTGTGTCCTTGCAGAATTATCTGGCGCCGCTAGGGTCATGGGTGTTGATCGTTCAAGGCGCCATCTTTGTGTTGTGCGTATTGTTGCTGCGTGACGGCATCATGGGCCTGGTGTCCCGGGCCTGGCTGGCGCTCGCTCGCGTTAAAAAGGAATCCTGATGTTCTTGCATGTTGTGATGCTGCAACTATCCGAGGCCGCCGATGCGCGATTTCATGAACGGGTCCAGGCCTATTGCGACCGGATACTGGCGGAATGCGCGGGCGTGGCGGGGTACGCCTTCCGGCCAAATCAGGCGAGCCGCGCAGACGGTCTGACGCACGCGGTGGTGGCGGCTTTTGCTGACAGCGCGGCGCACGACCGCTATCAGGTTTGCCCGGCGCATCAAGAGATGAAGGCCTATATGGCGGACTTCATCGAGCGCCTGGTGGTGTTTGATGGGGATATCCCTACATTTTCCTGAACGCATCAGAGCTGCGCTTTGCTCTCTGGAAAGGGATAAACTCGCTGCTGGTTTTTCCACATTGTCAGGCCGTCCCAAGACAAGCCGCGTCCCCTCGGGGGCTGGTATCGCCCAGCGAGCGCGGCGCGGGAGCCTTTTTATTTCTGGTCGCGTATTCGTCATAGGTTAAGAGATCATGGACTACGTATTGCCTCCCCAGCCGCCCGTCGCGGTTCCCGTTACCGGCAGCGCTGCGCTGTTTCCGGTTCGCCGCGTTTATTGCGTGGGCCGCAACTACGCCGAGCATGCCAAGGAAATGGGTTTCACCGGCCGTGAAGACCCGTTCTTCTTCTGCAAGCCCGCCGACGCCGTGTTGAGCGTCGCCGACGGTGAAACCGGCAAGATGGCGTACCCGCCCAAAACCTCCAACCTGCACTACGAGATGGAGCTGGTTGTGGTGCTGGGCAAGGGCGGACGCAATATTCCGGTCGAAGAGGCCAATGAATGCGTGTGGGGTTATGCGCTGGGTCTGGACATGACCCGCCGTGACCTGCAAGGCGAAATGAAGAAGCAGGGCCGTCCCTGGGAAATCGGCAAGGCGTTCGACCAGTCCGCACCCTTGGGTCCTATCCACCCGCGCAGCGTCGTCGGCACTCTGGATAAGGGCGCGATCTGGCTGGATGTGAACGGCCAGCGCAAGCAATCCAGCGACATCTCGCAAATGCTCTGGAATATCCCCGAGAGCATTTCCTATCTGTCGGGCTTGTTTGAGCTGCAACCCGGCGACATCATCTTCAGCGGCACCCCGGAAGGCGTCGGCGCTGTGGTGCAAGGCGATGTGATCACGGGCGGCGTCGAAGGCCTGGGCGAACTGCGTGTGCAGATCGTCTGAGTCCGGTAACGGTTTCTTTTTTCTTAACGGAGTGACAGCATGCGCGGCAAGATCGTGCTGACCGCCTTTGTCGTATTCGGATTCGTGCTCGCCGGTTGCAATACCGTCGCGGGCATGGGCAAGGATATGTCCCGGGCCGGCAATGCCATTTCCAACGCCGCCGACAAGTAATTGTTGGTGTGTTTGTTGTGTAGCAGGGGGGTAGCGCGAGATTTTCTGAAGCAGAACCCGGAAATCAAACGCGTGTAGCCCACCATGTTCAGATAGAAAAAAGCGCCTGGCTTGTTATGAGCCAGGCGCCTTTTTTTGTGCCGCGTGGATGTCTACAGCACATCCCCGGCGTAGTCGGCCAAGCGTGAGCGTTCGCCGCGTTGCAGGGTGACGTGCCCGGAGTGCGGCCAGCCTTTGAACCGGTCGACAACGAACGTCAGGCCGGAGCTGCCTTCGGTCAGATACGGCGTATCGATCTGGGCGACGTTGCCCAGGCAGATCACCTTGGTGCCGGGGCCCGCGCGGGTCACCAGCGTCTTCATCTGCTTGGGCGTCAGGTTCTGGGCTTCGTCGATGATCAGATACTTGTTCAGGAAAGTGCGGCCGCGCATGAAGTTCAGCGACTTGACCTTGATGCGCGAACGGATCAGGTCCATGGTGGCGGCGCGCCCCCAGTCCCCGTTGCCTTCGCCTTCGCCCATATTGAGCACATCCAGGTTGTCTTCCAGCGCACCCATCCAGGGCAGCATCTTTTCTTCTTCCGTACCGGGCAGGAAACCAATGTCCTCACCGACGGGCACCGTGACGCGGGTCATGATGATTTCGGTGTAGCGCTTGGTTTCCAGCACCTGCGTGATACCCGCAGCCAGCGCCAGCAGCGTCTTGCCCGTGCCTGCCTGGCCCAGCAGCGACACGAAGTCGCATTCGGGATTCATCAGCAGGTTCATGGCGAAGTTCTGTTCGCGGTTGCGCGCGGTAATGCCCCAGACATTGTTCTTGCCGTGGGTGTAGTCGCGCAGCGTAGCCAGCACCGCCATCTTGCCGCTGACCTCGCGCACTTGCGCGTACAGCGGCATCTGGCCTTCAAAGTAGACGAACTGGTTGACGACAAACTGCGAGCACAGCGGGCCATGAATGCGGTAGAAGGTTGTGCCGCCTTGCTGCCACGATTCAACGTCCTTGCCATGCTTGTTCCAGAAGTCTTCAGGCAACTGCATTACGCCCGAGTACATCAGGTCCGAGTCTTCCAGGACGTGATCGTTGAAGTAATCCTCGGCAGCCATGCCCAGCGCGCGTGCTTTCAAGCGCATGTTGATGTCTTTGGACACCAGCACGACTTCACGTTGCGCGTACTTTTCCTGCAAGGCCCGCACCACGCCCAGAATCTGGTTGTCGGCCTTGCCCATGGGCAGGTCCGACGGCAGGGTGCTGTGGATGGCGGTCGTCTGGAACATCAGGCGGCCCGTGGCATCCTTGTTGCCCAGCTTGGCCAGCTCCAGCCCTTCATCGAGCTGCGTGGTGTCTTGCACCAGCGCATCCAGCGATCGGCTGACCTGGCGCGCGTTGCGCGCCACTTCCGACATGCCCTTTTTCTGGTGGTCCAGTTCTTCCAGCGTCATCATCGGCAGGAAGATGTCGTGCTCTTCAAACCGGAACAGCGAGCTGGGATCGTGCAGCAGCACATTCGTGTCCAGCACGAACAGCTTGCGCGGCTCGTTCTGGGCGCGTGGCTTGGCGCGCTTTGTGGCGGTTGGTGTGGTCTTGGCCGGCCTCGTTTGCGTGCGGGCGGCGGGGGCAGCGGGCGGGGGCGGGGCCACTTGGCGCGTTGGCGCGGGAATCTGCGCCTTGCGAGCCGGGGCGGCCATGCCCTCAAGTTCAGGCTGAACCAGCATCTCGTCTTCGGTGTCGTCAGCGAGGGCGGCTTGGGTATTGGACCGCGCAGCGGCAGTCGAGGTCGTGCGGGCCTGCGCCCGGGCGGATTCGCCCGAGGGGAAGGTCAGGATGGCTGCGGGGCGGGTAGGCAACTTCGGAAGCGGCATATGCGTCACTCTCCAGGGTGGGCCGGCTATAGCGCCTGACGGGTATTCCTGTACGGCTAACCGATGCTTTTTGCGGCCTGCAGGACTTCCTTGGCGTGGCCCGGGACCTTCACCCCGCGCCACTCCTGCACCAGCACGCCATAGGCATCAATCAAAAAGGTGCTGCGCTCAATGCCGCGCACCTGCTTGCCATACATATTCTTCTGCTTGATGACGCCGAACAGATTGCACACGGTTTCGTCGGCGTCGGAGATGAGCGGGAAAGGAAGTTCGTACTTGGCCTTGAAATTCTCATGCGATTTCAGCGAATCGCGCGAGATCCCGATGACCACGGCGCTGGCTGCCAGGAATTCGGCATTCAGGTCGCGGAAGTCCTGGCTTTCCGTGGTGCAACCAGGTGTATTGTCTTTGGGGTAAAAATACAGAATCACGGCGCGGCCCTGGCATTGGTCCAGACTGATCGGACCAATGGTGCTTTCAGCGGTGAACAGCGGTGCGGGCTTGCCTATGTTCGGCGTCATTTCTGGGATTCTCCGTTGGGAGGGATGAGGGCGACGACGACGCGGCGCCCCTCGGCCATCAGGATGTTGTAGGTGCGAGAGGCGGCATGGGTATCCATGATCTCGACGCCGATGCCCATTGCCAACAGGGGACGCAGCACTTCAGGACGCAAGAACTGTTGGCGGGCGCCCGTTCCGACCAGCAGCACTTCTGGCGCATTGGCCGGGCGGCTGGCGGGGGCGGCTTCTGGTTCGTCCAGAAATGCCATGGGATCGCGGACGGGCTCAGTCAAACCGGCCGCCTGATGCAATAGGGAGGATGTAATGTCAGCCGGCGACGCAACAGGCCACTCGGTGACTTCGCCTTCGGGGCCAAAGGCGACCGAAGAGGAAAAACGTATCTGATTGACCTCGATGTAGCCATCACCGTAGGCGGTGACGGTGTTCAGAGCGGCGGTCGCAGGGTCGGTATGCAGCTTCAATAAAAACTCCGGCTTTATGGCTTGATAATAGCGCATCAGGATGTACAGATGTTGCACTGTGCAAGGGACTTCACGCTTGTCTTGCCCGGCGCGTTCCTACCCTTAAAAAGCAGACTTTTTTTCTCGGGGCGGCCCGAAGGAAAAAATCCTGTCTTTTCAATGGGAAGACGGCCCCGTTTTTACTCCATTTGCCGCCCAGGCATCCTTGCGCTAGATTACAGGGTTTTGCTGCGCTGCAAACGTGTGCTGGCGCGGCGTTGATCTCAACCCCTACGCGCGACCGCGCCCTGGTTTTTTTGTCTTTTCGCCCCCCAAGGATTCCCATCATGAGGAAGTTCTCTCGCATTGAGCGTTTGCCACCGTACGTGTTCAACATTACGGCCGAACTCAAGATGGCGGCGCGCAGGCGTGGCGAAGACATCATCGATATGTCGATGGGCAACCCGGACGGCGCAACACCCAAGCACATCGTCGATAAGATGGTTGAAGCGACGACTCGTCCGACGACCCACGGGTATTCGGTGTCCAAGGGCATCCCGCGTCTGCGCAAGGCGATCTGCGACTGGTATCAGCGCCGCTATGCCGTTGAATTCGATCCGGATTCCGAGGCAATCGTCACCATCGGTTCCAAAGAAGGCCTGGCTCACTTGATGCTGGCCACGCTGGACCGCGGCGACACCGTGCTGGTGCCGAACCCGAGCTACCCGATCCATATCTATGGCGCGGTCATTGCAGGGGCCAACATCCGTTCCGTGCGCATGACGCCGGGCGTGGATTTCTTCGAGGAACTGGAACGCGCCGTGCGCGAATCCATTCCTAAGCCCAAAATGATGGTGCTGGGTTTTCCCAGCAACCCGACCGCCCAGTGCGTGGACCTGTCGTTCTTCGAGCGCGTGGTGGCGCTGGCCAAGGAACACGACATCCTCGTCGTGCATGACCTGGCCTACGCCGATATCACCTTCGACGGCTACGTCGCGCCGTCTATCATGCAAGTGCCCGGCGCGCGCGATGTCGCGGTCGAGTTCTTCACGATGAGCAAAAGCTACAACATGGCCGGCTGGCGCATCGGCTACATGGTCGGCAACAAAGATCTGGTCAACGCGCTTGCGCGGATCAAGAGCTATCACGACTACGGTACGTTTACGCCGATCCAGGTGGCGGCGATTGCCGCGCTGGACGGCCCGCAGGACTGCGTCAACGAGATCGTGGCGCAGTATCAAAGCCGCCGCGATGTGCTCGTGCGCGGCCTGCACGAAGCAGGTTGGAATGTGGAAATTCCCAAGGCGTCCATGTATATCTGGGCGCAGATCCCCGAGCCCTACCGGGCGATGGGCTCTTTGGAATTTGCCAAGCGTGTCCTTTCGGATGCGAAAGTGGCCGTGTCCCCCGGGATCGGCTTCGGCGAGTATGGCGACGACTACGTGCGCTTCGCTCTTATCGAAAACGAGCAACGCACCCGGCAAGCGGTGCGCGGCATCAAAGATATGTTCCGCAAGGACGGATTGCTGAAATGAATACCCCTGAACGCTCACCTGTCGCGCAAGGCTCTGAGGCCAGCGGCATGAACCCCATGAAGGTGGGCCTGCTTGGTCTTGGCGTGGTTGGCGGCGGCACATGGACCGTGCTGTCCCGCAACGCCGAAGAAATCGCGCGCCGCGCCGGCCGCCGCATCGAAGTCACCCGCGCCGCCGTGCGCGATGTGGCCAAAGCGCGTGCCCGCGTGGGCGACTCGATTCTGGTCGACACCGATGTGCACGCTTTGGTGCGTGATCCCGAAATCGATATCGTCGTCGAACTGATCGGCGGCGACACGCTGGCGCTTGAACTGGTGATGGAAGCCATCGCCAACGGCAAGCACGTTGTGACGGCCAACAAAGCGCTGCTGGCCAAGCATGGCAACGAAATTTTCGCCGCTGCCTACGCGCGTGGCGTGATGGTCACGTTTGAAGCTGCCGTTGCCGGCGGCATCCCGATCATCAAGGCCATTCGTGAAGGCCTGACGGCCAATCGCATCCAGTGGGTGGCCGGCATCATCAACGGCACCACCAATTTCATCCTGTCCGAAATGCGTTCGCGCGGCCTGCCCTTTGCCGAAGTGCTGGCTGAAGCGCAACGGCTGGGCTACGCGGAAGCCGATCCCACGTTCGACGTGGAAGGCGTAGATGCCGCGCACAAGCTGACCTTGCTGGCCTCTCTGGCATTTGGCGTTCCGGTGCAGTTCGACCGCGCCTATATCGAAGGTATTTCCCAACTGGCCGCCGAAGACATCGAGCACGCCGAACGTCTGGGTTATCGCATCAAGCTGCTGGGCATCACGAAGCGCCGTCCCGATGGGATCGAGTTGCGCGTGCATCCGGCACTGGTGCCGTCCGAGCGCCTGCTGGCCAACGTCGAAGGCGCGATGAACGCCGTGCTGGTCAAGGGCGACGCCGTCGGCCCGACGCTGTATTACGGCCAAGGCGCGGGTGAAGAGCCGACCGCTTCGGCCGTGGTGGCCGACCTGGTCGACGTGACCCGCTTGCACACGGCAGACCCGGGCAACCGAGTGCCGCATCTGGCGTTCCAGCCGGACGCGATGTCGGACACGCCGATCCTGCCGATCGAGCTGGTCAGCACCTCGTACTACCTGCGTCTGCGCGTGGACGATCAGCCTGGCGTGCTGGCGGATATCGCCCGCATTCTGGCCGACCGTTCCATCTCCATCGGGTCGATGATCCAACAGCCGTCCCATATCGGCGGCGCAGACATCATCTTCCTCACGCATGAAGCGGTGGAAGGCAACGTCAATCAAGCCATCGAGCGCATCGAAGCCATGCCGTTCGTGCGGTCGAAGGTGACGCGCCTGCGCGTGGAGAACCTGACATGAAATACATCTCTACCCGTGGCGGCATGGCTGCCCAGCCGTTCTCGGACATCCTGCTGGAAGGCCTGGCGCCGGACGGCGGTCTGGCCGTGCCGGAACATCTGCCCCAGGTATCAGAACAGACGCTTGAGTCCTGGCGTGGTCTGACTTACGCGGATCTGGCGTTCGAGGTGCTGTCGCTATTCGCAACCGACATTCCTGCGGATGACCTGCGCCGGCTGACACGCGCCGCCTACACGCCAGAGACGTTCAACAGCGAAGACATCGTTCCGCTGCGTCCGCTGGAAGGCGGCTTGTCGCTGCTGGGTCTGTCCGAAGGGCCGACGCTGGCTTTCAAGGACATGGCCATGCAGTTTCTGGGCCAAGTCTTTGAATACGTGCTGGCCCAGCGCGGCACCACACTGAATATCCTGGGCGCAACCTCCGGCGACACGGGCTCGGCGGCGGAATACGCCTTGCGCGGCAAAGCGGGTGTGGCGGTGTTCATGCTGTCGCCGCATGGCCGCATGAGCGCCTTCCAGCGCGCGCAGATGTATTCCCTGCAAGACGAGAACATCCACAACATCGCCGTGCACGGCGTGTTCGATGAAGCGCAGGACATCGTCAAGGCACTGGCAGGCGACCTGGAATTCAAGACCAAGTACCGTCTGGGCGCGGTCAACTCCATCAACTGGGCGCGCATTGCCGCTCAGGTGGTCTATTACTTCCATGGCTGGCTGCGCGCCACCGACAAGCCCGGACAGCAGGTGTCGTTCGCCGTACCCTCGGGCAACTTCGGCAATATCCTGTCGGGCCACATTGCCCGCAGCATGGGTTTGCCGGTGCGCCGTCTGGTGCTGGCCACGAACGAGAACAACGTGCTGGAAGAATTCTTCCGCACGGGCGTTTATCGTCCGCGCCCCGCCGAGCAAACTTACGCCACGTCCAGTCCGTCGATGGACATCTCGCGTGCGTCGAACTTCGAACGCTTTGTGTTTGACCTGGTCGGCCGCGATGCCGACCGCGTGAAGGCCTTGTGGGCATCCGTGGCGCGCGATGGATCGTTCGATCTGTCCGCTCTTCAGCCCCAGTTCGAGGAACGCTATGGCTTCGTGTCCGGCCAAAGCTCGCACGCGGATCGTCTGGCGACCATCCGCGCCGTCTACGAAACCACGGGTGTATTGATCGATCCGCACACCGCCGATGGCGTGAAGGTCGCGCGTGAGTTCGTCGAACCGGGCGTGCCGATGCTGGTTCTGGAAACCGCCTTGCCGGCAAAGTTCTCGGAAACCATCGAAGAAGCGCTTGGCCGTCCGGCCACGCCGCCGGGCAACCTGGCCAATCTGGAATCCTTGCCGCAGCGTGTGGAAGTTCTGGAATGCACCGAAGCCGCCGTACGCCGTTTCATCGAGGCCAACGCGAAGGTGTAAAGGTGTAACTGCTTGCGGTTTATGTAAGAGCAAAACCCCTGGCAGACGTGCTCTGCCAGGGGTTTTTTACGATGTAGGACGGGCGGGATTACGTTCTTACGCATTTTGACCACAACCAGACATGTATTTGGGGCCAGGTTGCCGATACAGTGGGTTCACCTAATCAACACTTGGAGAACACGCCCATGAACCTGAAGACCATGACGTTGGCCCTGGTGGTGACCGGAGTTGGGGTGCTGGCCGGATGCTCGTCGCCCTCGGTCATTCAGCAACGGGACGGGACCTCGACCGTAACCCCCGATACGCCGACTTACGACAAGAAGTCCGGCATGTATGAATACGATAAGGACGGCAAGAAGGTCCAGATCAATAAGGACGATGTGAAGTCCATTGAAGAGGTCAAGTGACCTGTATTGCTTAACACGCGCGATAAAAAAAGCCCCGGACTGAAATTTCAGCCGGGGCTTTTTAGTGCAGCGAGGTTTTACTTCGCCGCTTCTTGCGCATGGTACAGACCCACGCGCTCGACTTCGTTCTTCGAACCCAGAATCACGCTGACGCGCTGGTGCAGGGTGTCGGGCTGGATGTCCATGATGCGCTGGGTGCCATTGATCGACGCGCCGCCGGCCTGTTCGATCAGGAAGCTCATGGGATTGGCTTCGTACATCAGGCGCAGCTTGCCTGCCTTGCCCGGTTCGCGGGCATCCCAGGGGTACATGAAGATGCCGCCGCGGGTCAGGATGCGATGCACGTCCGCCACCATCGAGGCGATCCAGCGCATGTTGTAGTCCTTGCCCAACGGGCCGGTCGTGCCAGCCAGGCAGTCGTCCACATAGCGTTTGACCGGGGGAGCCCAGTGACGCATGTTCGACATATTGATCGCGAATTCCTTGGTGTCTTCCGGCACCTTGATGTCTTCGTGCGTGAGTACCCACGAGCCCATTTCGCGATCCAGCGTGAAGCCCACCACGCCGTTGCCGATGGTCAGGACCAGCATGGTCTGCGGGCCATAGACAGCGTAGC
This sequence comes from Achromobacter seleniivolatilans, assembly GCF_030864005.1. NCBI lineage: Bacteria > Pseudomonadati > Pseudomonadota > Betaproteobacteria > Burkholderiales > Alcaligenaceae > Achromobacter > Achromobacter seleniivolatilans. The sequence continues at coordinate 3,051,881 of NZ_CP132976.1, read as the reverse complement.
CGGCCACGACCTGCTTGTTGCCCGGTTGCAGGAAATCCTGTTCGCAGACGGGCGCGCCCGACACGTTGTGCGGCGCTTGCAGCACGGAGAAGATCGTGCCGATGGAGACGTTTACGTCAATGTTCGACGAGCCGTCCAGGGGATCAAACAGCAGCAGGTATTCGCCCTTGGGGTAGCGGTTCGGGATCAGATGGATAGTTTCCATTTCTTCCGATGCCATGGCCGCCAGGTGGCCGCCCCATTCATTGGCTTCCAGCAGAATTTCGTTGGACAACACGTCCAGCTTCTTCTGCACTTCGCCTTGGACGTTCTCGCTTTCCAGGCTGCCCAGAACGCCGCCCAGCGCGCCCTTGCTGACGGCATGGCTGATGGCCTTGCAGGCGCGCGCCACCACTTCGATGAGCAGCCGCACTTCCGGGGCAAGGGCTTGGGCGGAGCGTTGTTGCTCCACCAGGTATTGAGTCAGTGTTTTACGTTTCAAAAGGGTCTCCCTATGCTGCGAATTCTAAAGCCTTGGATACGATTTCCTGCACGTTGCGCGACAAACCTTCATGCGCGCGCACCTGTTGCAGGGCCGCCTGCATCGGCGTGCGCAAGGCCGGCACGTAGCGCGACCAGTTGTCCAGCGCACGCGCCAGGCGTGCTGCGATTTCCGGATTCAGCGCATCCAGCGCCAGCACCTGTTCCGCCCAGAACGCATAACCCGTGCCATCCGGGTGATGCATGCCGCGGGCGTTGTTCAGGCAAAACTGGAAAATCAAGGCGCGAGCGCGATTTGGATTGCGCAAGGTGAAGGCGGGGTGCGTCATCAGATCACGCGCCGTCTGCACGGTGGTTGAGCGGGCTGCCGCCTGCAGGGCAAACCACTTGTCCACCACCAGCGGATTGTCGCTCCACTTGTCGTAGAACGCGGCAAGCGCTTCTTGCGGGAACTCACCCTGACCGTAATTGATCAACGCGGACAGCGCGGCCATGCTGTCTGTCATGTTGCCCGCTTTTTCGTACTGCTGTTCTGCCAGGCGCTGCGCTTCGTGTTCGCCAGCGGCCAGCAGGTGGCTGAGCGCCAGATTCTTCAGTGCGCGCATGCCAGCCGGCACGGGCGCGGGGCTGTACTCGCCCGGCGTCTGGTTTTGGTCGAACGCCAGACGGAATTCGGCGGTCAGTTGGCGGCCGAGTTCAGCGCGCAGGAAATCACGAGCAACGGCCAGCGCGGGCGGATCTACGGCGTGCATGCGTTCGGCCAGCGTCTTTTCTGACGGCAGGGCCAGGGCGCGCGCACGATAGGCGGCGTCAATCGCCGGGTCGGTCAGCAGGGCGCGCCATGCGTCGATGAAGGCGGCATCCGCATGCAGCGTGCGGCCGGCCTGGCGAGCTTGCGCCAGCGCCAAAATCTGGCGCGTAGCCAGTTCCTGGCCGGCTTCCCAGCGTGCAAACGGATTGCTGTCGTGCGCGGATAGCAGCGCCAGTTCTTCGTCCGTCCAGTCGTAGTCGACAATGACCGGCGCAGAAAAGTCACGCAGCAAAGACGGCACGGGGTAATCGGCGATATCTTCGAATACCCATTGCTGGCTGTGCGTTGTCAGTTCCAGCAGCGCGGTTTCTTGCACGGTGCCTTCGTGGCGCAGGGGCAGGGCGCGGCCTTCATGATCCAGCAGGCCCAAAGCAAACGGGATGTGATACGGCGCCTTGACGTAGTCGGCGCCTGCCTTTTTCTCTACGCCAACCGGTTGGCATTCCTGGGTAAGCGTGACCGTGCAGCGGCGCGTCGCGGCATCGTGATCCAGTTTGACCGTGACACGCGGTGTGCCTGCCTGGCGATACCAGCGGCGAAACACGGACAAGTCGCGGCCTGGGTGCTGGCGCACGTAGACGGATTCCATGGCATCCACAAAATCGTCGCAGGTTACGGCCTGACCGTCATGGCGGCGAAAATACTCGTCCATGCCGGCACGGAAGCCTTCCTCGCCCAGCAGGGTGTGCTGCATACGGATGACCTCGGCGCCTTTTTCGTACACCGTGGCGGTGTAGAAGTTGCCGATCTCTTGGTAGCTCTCGGGGCGGATGGGGTGGGCCATGGGGCCTGCATCTTCCGGGAACTGGGCTGCGCGCAGCGCCACCACGTCATCGATACGCTTGACGGCGCGCGCGCTGGCTGCAGCGGCTGCGTCCATGTCATGCGCCATCATGTCAGCGCTGAACTCCTGGTCGCGGAAGACGGTCAGACCTTCTTTCAGGCTTAACTGGAACCAGTCGCGGCAGGTAATCCGGTTGCCGGTCCAGTTATGGAAGTACTCGTGTCCGATGACGGATTCGATGCCTTCATAATTGGCGTCCGTGGCGGTGTCGGGATCGGCCAGCACATACGCGGCATTGAAGATGTTCAATCCCTTGTTTTCCATCGCACCCATGTTGAAATCATGGACCGCCACAATCATGAAGCGGTCCAGATCCAGCTCCAGGCCGAAGCGGGTTTCATCCCAACGCAGCGCGCGCACCAGGGAATCCAAGGCCCATTCCGTCTTGGTTTCGGAACCCGGGTCACTGTAGACCTGTAGCAAGACGTCGCGGCCGCTTGCCGTCTTGACCGTGGTTTCACGGTGCGTCAGATTACCGGCGACCAGCGCAAACAGATAGCAGGGCTTGGGAAATGGATCTTCCCATTCGACTTCATTGCGCCCATCAGGCAATTGGCGCGTTGCGATCAGGTTGCCGTTGGACAGCAGCACGGGATATTGCGGCTGGGCGCGCAAGGTGACGCGGTACCGCGACATCACGTCGGGACGGTCGGCGAACCAGGTAATGCGGCGAAAGCCCTCGGCTTCACATTGGGTGAAGAAATTCCCGCCCGACACATACAAGCCCATCAACGTGGAGTTGGCGGACGGATTGCAACGGCTGACGATCTCAATCGTGGCGTCAGCGGGCAGGCCGTACAACGCCAGGCTTTGTTCGGACAGGTGGTAACCGTCGGCGGCCAGGGGCGCGCCATTGACGCCTACCGAGACGAGTTCCAGGTCTTCACCATCCAGTATCAAGGCCGCGTCGGTGCTGGCGCCGGGCTTGCGCAACACGCGCATCGTGCAGCGCACCTCGGTGGCTTCGGGCGCCAGATCGAAGGCTAGGGAGACTTCGGGAATGTCGTAGGGGTAGGGCTGGTAATCCTTGCGAAATACGGTAATGGGCGTGTCTGTGCGCATGGGATTGCAGTCCTGTATGAACGAGAGGTCTATTGTAGTAGCTGGCTGCTGGCCGCCGGCTGGAGCTTATGGGCTAGCACAAACTTTTTGCGATAGCCGCTGTCAAAGGTCAGTATGATGGCGCCGTCGCGCGCAAGAGGAGTCGCAAAATGTCCAGATCGTCTTTCTTCAGTGTAGGCCGTTGGGCCGGTGTATTGGCCTTGTTGGGAGTGCTGGCATTGACGGGCTGCGCCGCACCCACGGTATCCGCGCGGGTTACGTCGTTTCAGCAATGGCCGGCGAACGTCGAAGGGCAGACATATCAGTTCGTGCCGGCGGACCCCACGCAGGCCAATAATCTGGAATACCAGTCTTATCAGGACATGGTGCGCGCGGGTATAGGCGCAACGGGTTTGATCGAAGCGCCTCCGGGCACTAAGGGCCGGTTTGATATCTCGTTCAACTATGGCGCCAGCCAGACCCAGATCATGGTCCGCCGTCCCTATGATCCGTACTTTTACGGTGGTTATGGCTACGGCGGCTTTTATGGTCCGCGTCCGTGGGGGCCTGGCTACGGTTACTGGGGCTCGGACTGGGTTGATGTACCGATGGCGGTGCAGCGCAATACGCTCAGTCTGAAGATCCGCGATACGCAACGGGGCGGCGCCGAGGTATACCGTTCCACCGCTTTCATTTTGAGCGATGGGGATGATTTCATGCGCACGATGCCCTATCTGGTCCGCGCAATATTTGACAATTTCCCCGGAAATAATGGGGCCGAGCGCGAGATTCAATTCCCAGTTCGCTAAGTTCAATCGGCTTTTTGCCCTAAGACATAAAACAAAATCGGCGCACCATAATGGTGCGCCGATTTATTTCTTACTGAAGAATAGGTTTTATTCTTTGATAAGAAAACTGTCGCGCGTAGCGCCGGCGGCTTCTTCCGCGGCGAGCCAACGAGGCGCTTTGCCACGGCCGCTCCAAGTATCACCCGTTTGGGGGTGACGATACTTCGGGGCGACGGCGCGCTTGGCTGCAGTGGCGGGGCGGCCAGCCGCGCCAGCCTTGCGTCGGCCGGGAGCCGCGGCTGCGCCGCGCGCGGGCTTGCCAGCGCCGTAGGCGGCGATGATCTCTTCCGGCGTGATGTCGTATTCGCGCATGGACGTGACGATGGAGCTGATCACGGGCTTGCGGCGCTTCGTTTGAAGGACTTCAGCCTTCTTTTGAAGCTTGTTGATTTCCTTTTCGATCTTTGCTTGCAGTGCTGCGTATGTTTCTCGGGCCATGGTTTATTCCTGATTATGGAACTGCTTTTAATCGCCGGCGAAGTTATGTTTATTTGTTGTGCTTCGCATAATACAGAAGTTGCGCCTTGACTTCTCTATTTTCAGACTAATTACTTTGTATCAAAACCGCCTGAGAGCCTTTAGCCTTGCGGGTGACCGCTGCAAACAAGTATTGGGAAGGATATTCCCAAATTTGGGACGAGTGGAAACATATCCGGCTTTGGTTCACAAGGCGGACTAATGGGTGCAATTGCCCCGTGTTAGAGCATTTTTTGTTTCAGAGTGCGAGCGGATCACTCGCGAGAGGCGGCCTGGAGACGGCTGGCGGTGCGTTATTCAATAAGGATCGTAGGCGAAAAACTGCATTTCAGATGCAAGGTCAGATGACCGAACGCGCCCTAATTGTCCGCTTTCTAGTTGCTGTCATGCATTTTGGCATTCTTGCTTTCTGAGAATGATATGGGGCAGAAAGCAGCAAGCTGTCGGCCTATTCGTGTTCCTATGTCAGCTTGTATGACGAATTTGCCGAATTTGACCTGCTTGTGCGCCAAGGCCAAAACTCACGGGCACCTAGGACAGCCAGCGCGTCAGAACCGGTTATTGAACCGGCACAGTTTGGTGTTCATTGCTTAACTTGATACTTAATATTCCGTCCCCATCTAATTCACTAGTGAATAATGCGGGCGATTTTGCCGACTCGCCGCCGCGGTCGCCAGCCGCAACTTTTAGCGAGTGTCCGGGACGCCGGACCCTGGACGGCGTTACGATACGGTCTTGAGCGTCAACGCAAGCGCGCGCGCCCGTGCCGCGCCGGCGCCCCCTGAATAGAGCCCTATGAAAATTATCGATCCTGCTATTGCATCCCTCGCCACCGCCAAATCGCTGTTGCTGGACCCCTGGGGTCTGACAGAGGCGGATATGGCGCGCGCGTTGGGTGAGATCTTCACCCACAAGGTCGACTATGCCGATCTGTACTTTCAGTACACGCGCAGCGAAGGGTGGAGCCTGGAAGAGGGCATTGTCAAAACCGGTAGTTTCTCGATCAGCCAAGGCGTGGGCGTACGCGCTGTGAGCGGCGAGAAAACCGCTTTTGCGTATTCCGATTCCTTGTCGGCGGACGCGCTGTTGTCGTCGGCGCACGCCGTGCGCGGCATTGCGCGCCGTGGCGCAGGCAAAGTGAAAGTGGCCGCGCACGTCGAGGCCGAGATGGGCCGCAGTCTGTATGCCGACATCGACCCGGTCGCAACACTTAGCGCACCCGAAAAAGTGGCACTCCTTGAGCGCATCGAGCGCATGGCACGTGCCCGTGATCCGCACGTGATTCAGGTCATGGCCGGTTTGGGTGCCGAGTACGACGTGATTTTGGTCGCCGGTAGCGATGGCCGCCTGGCTGCCGACGTGCGCCCGCTGGTGCGTTTGTCGCTGACCGTGATCGCCGAGCGCAATGGCCGCCGTGAAATGGGTCACGCCGGTGGCGGCGGACGCTTGGGACTGGCGTATTTCACGGACGAAATGCTGCAAGGTTATGTGGAACGCGCGGTACACGAAGCCATGGTCAACCTTGAGGCGCGTCCCGCGCCGGCTGGTGAAATGACCGTCGTGCTGGGATCGGGTTGGCCTGGCATTCTGCTGCACGAGGCCGTGGGCCACGGGTTGGAAGGTGACTTCAACCGCAAGGGTTCCAGCGTGTTCTCGGGCCGTATCGGTGAACGTGTTGCGTCCAAGGGCGTGACGGTGGTGGATGACGGCACGCTGCCGGACCGCCGCGGCTCGCTCAATATCGACGACGAAGGCAATGCCACGCAGCGCAATGTGCTGATCGAAGACGGCATCCTGCGCGGCTATATGCAAGACACGCTGAATGCCCGCCTGATGAAGACGGCGGCTACAGGCAACGGCCGCCGTGAATCTTTCGCGCACCTGCCGATGCCGCGTATGACCAACACCTACATGCTGGCTGGTGACAAGCCGCCCGAGGAAATCGTGTCGTCGGTCAAACGCGGGCTGTACGCGGTCAACTTTGGCGGCGGCCAGGTTGACATCACGAACGGCAAATTCGTGTTCTCGGCGTCTGAGGCCTACATGATCGAAGACGGCAAGGTGACGTATCCCGTCAAGGGCGCCACGCTGATCGGCAACGGTCCCGACGCGATGACCCGCGTCACCATGATCGGCAACGATCTGCAGCTGGATTCCGGCGTGGGCACGTGCGGCAAGGATGGCCAGAGTGTGCCGGTTGGTGTGGGTATGCCAACGATTCGCATGGAAGGTCTGACCGTGGGCGGAACCGCCTGATCCCAGTTTCGGGCCGCCGCTCCGGTTCGATTTTGGGCTGGCTCCAAGATAAAACTGCCGTGACGGCCTGAAAAAACTGTGCTAGAGTCAATTCCCATGAAATTCGCGTCCCCCGCTTTTTATTTTTATTTTTATACTTTTCTGAAGCCGCTGGCGGAGGAAGGGACGCGCTCAATCTGAAGTTTGGAAAGAATCCCCCCCAAAAAAGCCGCCAGCGAACTGGCGGCTTTTTTTGTGCCGCCGGATCGGACTAGACCCGGACCAGAGAACCCGGACTAGACCGAGGGAATTGAACCCGATGGCGGGCAACCCAGGAGCAGTACCGTGTCACACAATACCGACGACCTTCGTATTCGAGAAATCAAGGAACTGAATCCGCCCGCGCATGTGATGCGGGAGTTCGCGTGTACCCAGGAGGCGTCCGACACCGTGTTTGCCGCCCGCCAGGGCATGCACCGCATCCTGCATGGCATGGATGACCGCATGATTGTCGTGATCGGCCCTTGTTCGATCCACGACACGCGCGCTGCTATCGAATATGCAAAGCGTCTGAAGCCCGTGCGTGACCGCCTGAGCGCCGATCTGGAAATCGTGATGCGCGTGTACTTCGAAAAGCCGCGCACCACGGTAGGCTGGAAGGGACTGATCAATGATCCTGACCTGAACGGCAGCTTCGACATCAACAAGGGCGTGCGCGTGGCGCGGGAACTGCTGCTGGATATCAACAGCCTGGGCCTGCCAGCCGGTTGCGAGTTCTTGGACATGATTACGCCGCAGTACATCGCGGATCTGGTCTCCTGGGGGGCGATCGGGGCTCGGACGACAGAAAGCCAGGTGCATCGCGAACTGGCTTCCGGTCTGTCGTGCCCGGTGGGGTTCAAGAACGGTACGGACGGCAATGTGAAGATCGCGGTCGACGCGATCAAAGCGGCGTCGCAGCCGCATCATTTTCTGTCGGTTACCAAAGGCGGCCATTCGGCCATCGTGTCGACTGCTGGCAACGAAGACTGCCACGTCATTCTGCGTGGCGGGAAAACGCCGAACTACGACGCAGCCAGCGTCGATGCGGCTTGCCAGGACGTCTCCAAAGCCGGTCTGGCCCAGCGCATCATGGTTGACGCCAGCCACGCCAATAGCAGCAAGAAACCCGAAAACCAGACGCTTGTGGTCGAAGACGTAGCGCGCCAGATGGAAGCGGGCGACACCCGTCTGGTGGGCGTTATGGTGGAAAGCCATCTGCTGGGTGGCCGCCAGGACATGGTGCCTGGTCAGCCGCTGGTTTATGGCCAGAGCATTACCGACGGCTGCATCGATTGGGATGCGTCAGTGGCCGTGCTTGACCGTCTGGCGCACGCAGTGCGCGAACGCCGCCGCGTGGCGCTGACCTCCGGCAAGTAAGGCTCGGGAAGCACCGCAAATCGCCTGGGTAGTGCGGTTTGCGGTGCAGCATGCAGGGCGGCGTAGAATATTCGGATTACCGAACCCCGAGAATACGCTGATCATGAACGCTCCTTTGCACGCTGAAACGTTGCGCCGCGCGGTGCCGGCTGCCTGTCTGGATGCCCTGCGGGCTCGCTTTGGCGACCGCCTGTCCGAATCCTCTGCCGTCTGCGAGCACCATGGCCGCGACGAATCGCCGTATCCGCCCATGCTGCCGGATGCCGTGGTCTTTGCGCACACCACCGAAGAAGTGGCCGAGGTTGCCAAGCTGTGCAATGAGCATCACGTTCCGCTGATTCCGTATGGCGCCGGCTCTTCGCTGGAAGGCCACATCCTGGCCATTCAAGGTGGCATCAGTCTGGACCTGTCCCACATGAACAAGGTCTTGGCCATCAATGCCGAAGACTTGACCGCCACGGTGCAGGCAGGCGTGCTGCGCAAGCAACTCAACGAAGAAATTCGCAGCACTGGCCTGTTCTTTCCGATCGATCCGGGCGCTGACGCCAGCTTGGGCGGCATGGCCGCCACGCGAGCTTCGGGCACCAATGCCGTGCGCTACGGCACCATGCGTGAAAACGTCATGTCGCTGACGGTAGTGACAGCCGATGGACGTATCGTTCGCACGGCTGGCCGTGCGCGCAAATCGTCGGCGGGTTACGACCTGACGCGCATTTTCATCGGCAGCGAAGGCACGCTGGGCATCATCACGGAAGTGACGGTGCGCCTGTACCCGCAGCCCGAAGCCGTGTCGGCCGCGGTATGCAACTTCCCCACGCTGGATGCCGCCGTGCAAAGCGTGATCGAGATCATTCAGATGGGCGTGCCGATCGCTCGCGTTGAATTCATGGACGCGGCCAGCGTGCGTTCAGTGAATCTCTACAGCAAACTCAGCCTGCGCGAAACGCCGCTGCTGGTATTTGAATTTCACGGCAGTCCGGCTGGTGTGCAAGAGCAGGCCGAAACGGTGCAAGCCATTACGGCCGAACATGGCGGTATGGATTTTGAGTGGGCCGAGCGCCCCGAAGACCGCAGCCGCCTGTGGACCGCTCGCCACAATGCCTACTTCGCCGGATTGCAATTGCGCCCTGGCTGCCGCGCCAGCACTACGGATGTCTGCGTGCCGATTTCACGCCTGGCTGATTGCGTGCGCGACACGGTCGAGGAACTGGACCGCGCGAGCTTCCCGTACACCATCGTTGGCCACGTCGGCGACGGCAATTTCCACGTGTTGATGCTGCTGGACGCCGATAGCCAGCAGGAGTGGCAGGAGTCGGAAACGATCAACCATAATCTGGTGCGCCGCGCGATCGCCGCAGACGGCACCTGCACTGGCGAACACGGCGTGGGGCTGCACAAGATGCAGTTCATGGCTGAAGAGCACGGTGAAGACGCGCTGGATCTGATGCGCAGCTTGAAGCATGCGTTTGATCCGAACAACATTCTGAACCCGGGCAAGATTGTGTCCTGGTAAAAGACGGCGGCGGCCGAGCCGCGCGCAGCCCCAGCCGACGGCATCGCCCGTCGGTTTTTTTTGTCTTCGTATTTTGGGTGTCGCCTGTTTTCAGTGACACACAGCGGCAAATCCTTTACTCTATTTTTTCGTAGACAAATGTCCATATTATGGACAAAAAGAATCAGGCCGTCTGCGAAACCTAAAAAAACGGACCCTGTTTCGATAGAAAACCGCGTCCAAGACAACGGAGACAAGGATGTTGATGAGACAAGGCTTGATGGCGGCCAGCCTGATCGCGGCCGGTTGGACAGCAGCGCTTCCGGCGCCCGCGCAAGCGGCAGACGCCTACCCGAACCAGCCAGTCACCCTGGTCGTGCCGTTCCAGCCGGGAGGGGGCACGGACGCCGTGGCCCGCGCGTTTGCCAAAGTGTCCGCCCAGTATTTTCCAAAAGGGATGGTGGTCTTGAACAAGGCCGGAGCAGGCGGCGCAGTGGGCTGGAAATATGTGTTGAACAACAAAAACGATGGGCACACCTTGACGGTCGTGACAGCAGAGTTCGTCATTCTTCCGCTGCTGGGGCTGTTCGACCATACCTACAAGGACTACACGCCGCTGGTGCAATTGAACGCGGACCCGGCGGCCATCGTGGTGCCGGTCAATTCGCCCTACAAAACCATCGAGGAGTTCATGGCGGCCGCGAAGAAATCGCCCGCCACGCTGAACGTCGGCACCTCGGGCACAGGCTCCATCTATGACGTGGCGTTGAGCGCATTCGAGGTCAAGTCAGACACCAAGTTCATGCACATTCCATTTCCAGGTTCAGGCCCGGCATTGTTGAATCTGCTGGGCGGTCAGTTGGACGCGGTGGCGACCAGCCCCGCTGAAGCCTCTGAATACGTGCGCGCCGGCAAGCTGCGCTTGCTGGTTTTGATGAGCGACAAGCGCGTGGCTGATTTTCCGGATGTACCAACAGCTAAAGAGAAGGGCGTTGACGTGGCTTATGGCACTTGGCGCGGTATTGCCGGCCCCAAGGGGATGCCGCCCGCCACCGTCGCCAAACTGAAGGAAGTCTTCGAGAAGGTAGCGCAAGATCCGCAGCTGATCTCGGCGATCAAGGCCCAGAACCTGGGATATGTCTATGCCGATGGCGCGGCCTTTGAAAAGACGATGGAGGCCGAAACCGCTGACTACGCCCAAGTCTTGAAGACCTTGAACATCAAGTGACTGCCCACGCCTCTTCCTCCACTTCAAACCGCAGGACTGCCATGAGTCATTCCACTGCCGTGCCCACTCCCTACCGCTATCCAAACCCCAAGGAGGCCTTGCCCGAAATCGTCGTGCCCCAAGTCATTCCCGATGACGAGCGCGTGTGGGTCCCGCAGGCAGAAAACGTCTGGTTCCGTCCGCTCTGTCTGAACGTGTCGCAGGGCTATTGGACGAACCTGCTGAGAGTGCGCAAATCAGGTGTGCTGAGTTGCCACCGGCATCCGCAGGCGGTGCACGGTTATGTGATCAAGGGATCGTGGCGCTATCTTGAACACGACTGGATTGCGCGCGAAGGCAGCTATGTGTTTGAGCCGCCGGGCGAAACGCACACTTTGTATGTGCCCGAAGACGTCGAGGAAATGATCACGATGTTTCAGGTCAACGGTGTCATGTATTACTGCGACAGCGAGGGTCGCCACACCGGCTATGAAGATGTGTTCACCAAGCTGGATATGTGCCGCAAACACTATGAAAGCGTGGGCTTGGGTTCGGACTACGTCGATCAGTTCATCCGCTGACCGGCGGCGCACCGAGCAAGGGAATCGTTATGAGTTTTCAAGCAGAGCTGTTTAAAGGCAAGGTGGCCGTGGTGACGGGCGGCACGCAGGGCCTCGGCCGTGGTGTGGCCGAGGCGTTGGCGCGATTGGGGGCGCACGTGATCGCGGTGGGACTGCCATCAACCGAGCCGCCGCCAGCGGGCGTTGAGGTCAGGGCGCTGGATGTGACAAAGGCCGGCGACATCGCCCAATTCGCCGCCTCGCTAGAGCGCGTGGACGTGCTGGTGAATTGCGCGGGTGTTATTTTTCGCCAGGAAGAATTCAAGCTGCCGGTCTTCGAGCGTGTGCTGGACATCAATCTGACCGGCACCATGCGCGTGTGCGAGGCCTTGCAACCGATGCTGGCGCGCGCTCAGGGCTGCATCGTCAACACGGCGTCCATGCTTAGTTTCTTTGGGGGCGGTCTGGTGCCGGCTTATAGCGCCAGCAAAGGAGGGGTTGCGCAACTGACCAAGTCGCTTGCCATCGCGTATGCCGAAGCGGGCATCCGGGTCAATGCCGTGGCGCCAGGCTGGATCGCGACACCGCTCACGCAAGCCTTGCAGGATGATCCGGTGCGCGCCGCTCGCATCATGGAGCGCACGCCGCTCAAGCGATGGGGCACCCCGGCCGATGTGGCGCAAGCAGTGGTGTTTTTGTGTTCGCCCGCCGCAGCTTTCATGACGGGCGTGGTGATGCCAGTGGATGGCGGCTACATGGTAACCTGACCCGCGCTCAGGCCCGCCTGCGCGCATCGTCACGGATATCGTCAATGAAAGCCACCCGCGTGCAAGCCCCCCGCGCCACTTCTGAGTCAAGCCCGGCGCCGGTCGTAAAACCAGTTGCCGGCACCGCATCGTTCTCCAAGTTCATGCGCGTGCTTGACACGATTGCACTGGGCGGCGACACCGCCTGGACGGTGCATGAATTGAGCGCCAGGCTGGGGTATCCGCGTCCGACCATTTATCGCATTGTCGAAGCGCTGGTGGCCGAGCAGATGATCGTTCAAAAGCGCCACACGCAAACGTTCGGGCTGGGGCCGCGGCTGATCAGCCTGGCCAGCCGCGCGCTTGAAAGCTCTGACATCCGCCAACTTTGCAAAGATCATCTGTTCGACCTGAAAACACTGACTCAGGAAACCGTGCACCTTGCCGTGCCGGACCGGTCGGAAATGACCTATATCGACAAACTGGAAAGTCCCAAGGCCGTGCGCATGAATTCGCGCCTGGGCAGCCGCGTCACGATGTATTCCAGTTCAGTCGGCAAAGCGTATCTTGCGCGGCTGGACCCGGACGCGTGCGAGGCGCTGATCGCGCAGTTGGACTTCAAGGTGTTTACCGACAGGACGTTGCGCACGCCCAAGGCGCTGAGAAGCGAACTGGAGCAGATCCGGCGTCAAGGCTACGCCGAAGATCGCGAAGAGAACGAGAAAGATATTTTTTGCTTCGGTTGCGCCATTACAGACAAGCAGAGCAGGCCAGTCGCCTGCGTGAGTCTGAGCATTCCAGCCTTTCGTATGAGCCCGAATCATACGGATAGCTATATCAAGCCGCTGATCGATACCTGCGCGGCCATTTCGCGGCAATTGGCGTTGGTCGATTTTTCAAATTAAGCGCGTGCACTGCGGCTTTTCGACGACAAAGCTGGTGTGCAATTACCGGTAGTTACGACTGCGTAGCCCGCAAAACCCGTGGATGCGGGTAAATCCCGGCCTGTTTTAAGGGACTGGTCGCGCTATTGTTGCGCTCATGAATTCACTGGTCGAAACCGGCCTGGCACAAGTGCAGGCGCCTTATTCATTGCAGCAGCTCACCGAGGCGTTGTTGGCCGCGTTGCCCGCGCACTGCGTGTTATTCCGCGAGGAAGACACCCGTCCCTACGAATGCGACGGCTTGTCGCTATACCGCGCGCTGCCTGCGGTCGTGGCCTTGCCTGAAACCGAAGAGCAGGTGCAGGCGATCATGCGCGTCTGCAAGCGGCTGAATGCCCCGATCGTTGCGCGCGGCGCGGGCACAGGATTGTCGGGCGGCGCGATGCCGCACAGCCAAGGCGTATTGCTGGGCTTGTCCAAGTTCAACCGCATCAAGCATATCGACTTGGCCAGCGCCACGGCCATCGTTCAGCCCGGTGTGCGCAACTTGGCTATCTCCGAAGCGGCCTCGCCTTATGGCCTGTATTACGCGCCCGATCCTTCCAGCCAAATCGCTTGCTCTATCGGCGGCAACGTCGCCGAGAATTCCGGCGGCGTGCATTGTCTGAAATACGGACTCACGGTGCACAACGTGTTGCGCGTGCGTGTCGTCACGATCGACGGCGATATCGTGGAATTGGGTTCCGAGGCGCCTGATGCGCCGGGCCTGGACTTGCTGTCCATATTCATTGGCTCCGAAGGCATGCTGGGCGTGGTGACGGAAGTGACGGTCAAGCTCATTCCCAAACCAGCGTGCGCGCAGGTGGTGATGGCCAGTTTTTCCAGCGTCGAAGCCGCAGGCAACGCCGTCACGCAAGTGATTGCGGCAGGCATGATACCGGCGGGTCTTGAAATGATGGACCGGCGCGCCACGCATATGGTGGAACCCTTTGTGCGTGCTGGCTACGACATGGATGCCCAAGCCATTCTGCTGTGCGAATCAGACGGCACACCCGAAGAAGTGGCGCATGAGATCGCACGAATGGAAGCGGTATTCCGCGATGCCGGCGCCACGCGCTGCCAGGTCTCCACGTCTGAAGCCGAGCGTTTGAAATTCTGGGCAGGACGCAAGAACGCATTTCCGGCGGCCGGCCGTGTGTCGCCCGATTACTACTGCATGGACGGCACGATTCCGCGCCGCCATTTGGCGCGGGTATTGGGCGCCATTGAACAGATGGAAGACGAATTCGGCCTGCGTTGCGCCAACGTGTTCCATGCGGGTGACGGCAATTTGCATCCGCTGATTCTGTTCGATTCGAATAAGCCAGACGAGGTTGAGCGCGCTGAAAAATTCGGCGCGGCGATTCTTGAGCTGTGCGTGCAAGTAGGAGGAACCGTGACTGGAGAGCACGGGGTGGGCATGGAGAAAATAAATCAAATGTGCGTGCAATTCTCTCGTGAAGAACTCGACGCGTTCCTGGCGGTCAAGCGGGCCTTCGACCCGCCATGTCTGCTGAACCCTGAAAAAGTGATTCCCACACTGGCCCGCTGCGCCGAATACGGCAAGATGCATGTCCACGCGGGCGAACTGCGCTTTCCAGATCTTGCTCGTTTCTAGGACATATCCCTTATGGATTTCGTCCTGTCGGAATTGTGCGACCAGGTCATGACAGCCCGTGCCGGTCACAAGCCTTTGTTTGTGATGGGTGGCGGCAGCAAGGCGTTTTACGGCAATTACCGTCCGGTAAGGCCGCAAGACGGCCACTGCCAGCTGGATATGACGCCGTATCGCGGCATAGTCAGCTACCACCCTTCGGAGTTGGTCGTGACCGTGCGCGCGGGAACCCCACTGGCTGAGTTGGAAGCTGCGCTGGCCGAGAACGGGCAGATGCTGGCTTTTGAACCGCCGCACTTCGGGCCGTCCGCTACCGTGGGCGGCTGTGTGGCGGCTGGCCTGTCAGGGCCTCGCCGCATGAGCGCGGGGGCCTTGAGGGATTTTGTCCTGGGCGTGCGCCTGTTGGACTCGGATGGGCGCTTCCTGTCGTTTGGCGGCGAGGTGATGAAAAACGTAGCGGGCTATGACGTGTCGCGTCTGCTGGCGGGTTCGCACGGTATCTTCGGCGCCATTCTGGACGTGTCGATGAAGGTGGTGCCTCGGCCGATGGAAGAATTGACGCTGTTGATGCCCGCGACGCAGGCCCAGGCGTTGAGCAGTTTTTCACTGTGGCGCGGCAAACCCCTGCCGATCTCCGCCAGCAGCTGGACAGGCGCCGATGAACATGGCGAGGGCGTCGTGCATGTGCGCCTGTCAGGCGCGCCGCCAGCCATTGCCAGCGCGCGTCAGGTCATCGGCGGAGATCCCATGACGCCGGATGCCGCTGAACAATGGTGGACATCGCTGCGTGAGCATACGCACGAATTCTTTGCGCCGGACCGGCCTTTGTGGCGAGTCGCGGTGCCGCCGACCGCCGCCGCGCTTGGTCTGGGCCCAAGCCTGATGGAGTGGGGCGGCGGGCAACGCTGGCTGTCCGGGCCATATGACGCGGCCGTGCTGCGCGAGGCTGCGGCCCGGCTGGGCGGGCATGCCACCTTGTTCCGGCCCGCTGGCATCAAACCGCCGGCCGATGGCGTTTTCCATCCGCTGGCCCCAGGCATCGCTTCGATTACGCGCCGGCTCAAGCAAGAGCTCGATCCGGCTGGCTTGTTCAACCCCGGCCGCCTGGTCCTGGACCTATAACGCATCATGCAAACCAACCTGGCATCCTGGGCACGCGACACTGATCTGGGCAAGGAGGCCGACGCCATCCTGCGGCGTTGCGTGCATTGCGGTTTCTGCACGGCCACCTGTCCGACGTATCAGGTCTTGGGCGACGAATTGGATAGTCCGCGCGGCCGCATCTATCTGATCAAGCAGGTATTGGAAGGTGCCGAGCCCACGCAATCCACGCAGTTGCATCTGGACCGCTGCCTGACCTGCCGTAATTGCGAAACCACCTGCCCGTCGGGGGTCGAGTACGGTCATCTGATTGATATCGGCCGCAAGATTGTTGACGAGCGCGTGCCACGCAAATGGGCGGACAAGACCAAACGCAATCTGCTGCGCCGGGCCATGCTGTCGCCGATGTTTGCGCCGGCGATGCGATTGGGCCAGGCGGTGCGGGGTCTTTTGCCCGATGCGTTAAAGCGCAAGGTTCCAGAGCGCCGCGATGCGGGCCCGCTGCCGGTGGTGACAGGCCACGCGAGGCAAGTACTGATGCTTACCGGCTGCGTGCAGCCGGCCATGATGCCCACCATTGATGCCGCTACGATCCGTGTGCTGGATGCCGTAGGCATTGGCGCCCGTCTCGCGCCCGGCGCTGGATGTTGCGGAGCGGTCAGTTTCCATCTGGATGCGCAGGATGCGGCATTGGCGCAAATGCGCGCCAATGTCGATGCGTGGTGGCCGCTGCTGCAGGGCGGGGGCGTCGAAGCTATCGTCATGAACGCATCAGGTTGCGGCGCGATGGTGAAAGACTATGCGCATCACCTGAAGCACGACCCTGCCTACGCGCAAAAGGCGGCGGACATCGTGGCGCTGGTAAAGGATGTGGCCGAGATTGTGGCGCCGCACGCGCAAGCACTGCGGGCGCGATTGCCTCAAGGCACGCGCGCTGCATTCCATCCGCCCTGCACTTTGCAGCACTGGCAAGGACTACGGCCTTTGTCTGAGCAACTGCTGGCGGACTTGGGGTTTGCCTTGCAGCCCTTCGCAGATAAACACTTGTGCTGCGGATCGGCGGGCGCCTATTCGGTTTTGAATCCGGAAATTGCGCTGGAATTGCGCGACCGCAAGCTGGACGCCATCGCGGCGGGTGGACCAGATGTGATCCTGTCGGCCAATATCGGCTGCATTGGCCATCTGCAAAGCGGCACTGACACGCCGGTCAGGCATTGGGTCGAAGTTGTGGACGAACAACTGCGCAAAGCAGCGGCGTAAGTCTTGGTCAGGCCGCTGCGGCAACGCCGATCCTGCGATACGAAATCAGCGCAGTAAATGAAGGCTGGGTGTAGCGCGATAGTCTTTTCGCACGTACACCCAGGCCTGATTGCGGGTGGCTCATCCGCCCCGCAATCACTCCACCGCTTTCACCATGTCTTCAATGACCTTCTTCGCATCGCCGAAAACCATCATCGTGCGATCCATGTAGAAGAGTTCGTTGTCCAACCCGGCATAACCAGAGGCCATCGAGCGCTTGTTCACGATCACCGTGCGCGCTTTATAGGCTTCCAGAATGGGCATGCCGGCAATGGGCGATGTCGGGTCGTTCTTGGCGGCTGGGTTAACGACGTCGTTCGCGCCCAGCACCAGCACCACATCGGTTTGCGCGAACTCGCTGTTGATGTCGTCCATTTCAAAGACCTGGTCGTATGGCACTTCGGCCTCGGCCAACAGCACGTTCATATGGCCGGGCATACGGCCTGCCACCGGGTGTATGGCGTACTTGACCGTCACGCCACGTTCCGTGAGTTTTGTGGCCAGCTCTTTCAACGCGTGCTGCGCACGCGCCACCGCCAGACCATACCCCGGGACGATCGTCACGCTTTCGGCGTTGGTCATCAGGAACGCGGCATCGTCGGCGCTGCCGGATTTGACGCTGCGTTGCTGCCCGTCGCCTGCTGCGGCGCCTCCGCCCGACTGGCCGCCGAAACCGCCCAGTATCACGTTGAAGAACGACCGGTTCATCGCCTTGCACATGATGTAGGACAGGATCGCGCCCGACGATCCGACCAGTGATCCGGCGATGATCAGCATCGGGTTATTGAGCGAGAAGCCGATGCCCGCCGCCGCCCAGCCCGAATAGCTGTTCAGCATGGACACCACCACCGGCATGTCCGCGCCGCCAATCGGGATGATGATCAGCACGCCCAGCACAAACGCGACCAGCGTCATGATGATGAAGGGCGTCCAGTCCTGCGTCAGCATGAACCACAGGCCGCAGCCCAGCATGACCAGCGCCAACGCCAGGTTCAGCATGTGCTGTCCGGGAAACACCACGGGGGCGCCCTGGAACAAGCGGAACTTGTATTTGCCGGACAATTTCCCGAACGCGATGACCGAACCCGAGAACGTGATGGCGCCCACGAAGGTGCCGATGAACAGCTCAAAGCGGTTGCCAGTGGGAATCAGCATGCCGGCCGGCACAATGCCGAAGGCGTGAGGTTCGGCCACCACGGCCACGGCGATAGCAACCGCCGCCAGGCCGATCATGCTGTGCATAAAGGCAACCAATTCCGGCATTTTCGTCATTTCGACGCGGCGTGCCATCAGCGTGCCGACTGAACCCCCAACCAGCAGGCCCAGCAAGACCCAGCCCAAGCCGATCGTGGCCGTGCCGCTACGCGCCAGACCGATGATGAGCGCCGCTGTCGTGAGTACTGCGATTGCCATGCCGGCCATGCCGAAGGCATTGCCCAGCCGTGAGGTGGTAGGGTGCGACAGCCCTTTCAGCGCCTGAATGAAGCAGACCGAGGCGATCAGATAAAGCAGAGTGACCAGATTCAGCGAGATCATTTTGCTTCCTCCTTGGCCGGCTTCTTGTCCTTTTTCCTGAACATTTCAAGCATGCGCCGGGTCACGAGAAAACCGCCGAACACATTGACAGCGGCCAGCGCCACGGCGAAAACACCCATGCCGCGAGCCAATCCGCCTTCGGTCAGCGCGGCCGCCAGCATGGCGCCCACGATGATGATGGCCGAGATCGCGTTGGTCACCGCCATCAATGGCGTGTGCAGCGCAGGGGTGACGTTCCACACGACGTGGTAGCCGACATAGATGGCCAGCACGAAGATGATGAGATTCATCAGGGTGGGGTTGATCGCTTCCATGTTCAGGTTCTCCGCAACACATTGCCGCCTTCGCACACCAGGCAGGCCGCCACGATTTCATCGTCGCGCTTGATGGCCAGTGCGCCGTCCGCATTGATGATGAGCTTCAGGAAATCCAGGATGTTCCGTGCATAAAGCGCCGACGCATCGGTGGCGACCAGACCGGG
The DNA here is from genome assembly GCF_030864005.1 of Achromobacter seleniivolatilans. NCBI lineage: Bacteria > Pseudomonadati > Pseudomonadota > Betaproteobacteria > Burkholderiales > Alcaligenaceae > Achromobacter > Achromobacter seleniivolatilans. The sequence goes on along the minus strand of NZ_CP132976.1, from coordinate 3,032,766 downwards.
CAGATTGGTCAACCCGATGATCGTCACGCCGTGCTTTTCCACGATTTGTCCTTTTTCGGACAGGGGGCAGTTGCCGCCGCGTTCGACCGCCAGGTCGACGAGCACCGAGCCGGGTTTCATGGCGGCGACGGTTTCAGCGGAAACGAGCGTGGGGGCGGGCCGGCCAGGAATCAGCGCGGTGGAAATAACGATGTCGGCCTGCTTGCAGCGTTCGGACACCAGTGCCGCTTGCCGCGCCATCCACGAAGGCGGCATGGCGCGTGCGTAACCGCCCGTACCTTGCGCGATCTCACGTTCTTCGTCGGTTTCAAACGGCACGTCGATAAACTTGGCGCCCAGGGATTCCACTTGTTCGCGAGCGGCTGGACGCACATCGGAAGCTTCGACCACCGCGCCCAGCCGTTTGGCGGTGGCAATGGCTTGCAGGCCCGCAACGCCCGTGCCCAGGACAACGGCGCGCGCGGCTTTCAAGGTGCCAGCGGCCGTCATCATCATGGGGATCAGACGGCCGTAATGATGCGCGGCCAACAAGACGGCTTTGTAGCCGGCCAGATTGGCCTGAGATGACAAAACGTCCAGGCTTTGCGCCCGCGTGATGCGCGGTGCGGCTTCAAGTGCGAATCCGACCAGTCCTGCACCCGCCATCTGCTCAAGCCCCTCGGCATCGAATGGATCGAGCATGCCGATCACAACGGCGCCTCGTTTCATGAGGGTTAGTTCAGAAGCTGCAGGCGCGCGAACTTTCAAGACCAGTTCGGCGCCCAAGGCATCCTGGGCGGTGCCGAGCGTTGCGCCCGCGCCCTCGTAGGCGTCGTCAGGGTAGTGTGCGGCGCTGCCTGCGCCGCGTTCCACGACAACGGTGTGTTTGCCGGCTACATACTTCTTGACGGTCTCTGGTGTTGCTGCGACACGGGTTTCCCCGTCTCGGGTTTCACGTGCTATCCCGATGTGCATCGACGCCTCTCCTAGAAGGTTCGCCGTAGTTATAACGGAATAAGGGAAAAAAAGCCCCTAGGCAAAAAAAACCCCACGGCGTGAACCATGGGGTCTGGGTTTTTCAACCCGCTTGCTCCGGCCAGTCTTACTGCGCTGCTGGCCGGTACCGGCGCGCAAACGTCCGGCGTCAGGCCGTTTGCGCGCGAGTCCACTTGATCAGCGCGGCGGTGAGCTCGCGCAGATCGGCCTTTAAGCGGCCATAGTTTTCGGTAGGACGCAGTGTCACTTCATCCATATAGAGATTGCGGTTGATCTCAATCTGCAAGCTGTGGCGGCCCTCTTCGGGGCGGCCGAAAGCGCGCACCAGTTCGACACCCTTGTAGGGATCGTTCACCGTGACGTTGTAGCCGCGCTCGCGCAGCCAGGCCGCAATGAATTCCCGGAAGGCCGGATCGCTGGTGCTGCCGTCGCGGTCGCCGAGCACGAAGTCAGGGTGCACCAGGCCGGGGCGATCGGTCGCGAAAGCGCCTGCAACGCTGGGCATGGAATGGCAGTTGATATGCCAGACCTTGCCGAACTTCTTGTGGGCGGTGTCCAGCACTTGGCCGAGCGCTGCGTGGTAGGGCTTCCAGCACGCGTTGATGCGGTGGCGGACTTCTTCAATCGTCAGCTTGCGGTTGTACAGCGGCGTGCCGTCGTCCAGCATGCGCCAGATCAGGCCCTTGCCCAGCCGGACCTTGGGCGACGCATTGATGGGGTCGGGCCACTTTTCGTCCAGCAGCAGTTCGTCGATTTCGTCGGGCGCGCGGTTGGCGTCGATGTAGGCGCGCGGAAATCCGGCAGCGATCATCGGCACGCCCATTTCCATGGCGTCGCCCCACAGATCATCAACCCAGGTGTCCTCGGCAGTGCGCAGTGCGCCAAAGTCCACCGCGGCTGCGAAATCAGGAGGGTAGGCGGTGCCGCTGTGCGGAGAGTCCAGCACTAGCGGGGCCGAGGATTCCGAATCCGGATATTGCTGCGGAAGGTCGAGCCGGTAAGACAGGGGTTGGGTAATTCGCATATAGAGGTGTTGCGTTCGTGAATCGGAGGCCCTCGCGCTCCGTCGGGGCGCGAGGGCCGAAGATCGCTTAGTCGATCTTCACGTTGGCTTCTTTGGCGATGCGCTTGTTCTTGGCGATTTCTGCCGAGATCTGCTTGCCAAAATCAGCCGAGCTGTTGGCGGCGGGCTCAGCGCCCAGGCCTTCCAGGCGTGCCTTGACGTCGGCTTCGGCGCTGACCTTCTGAACGGCTGCATTCAGCTTGGCCAGGATGGGCTCCGGCAGTTTGGCCGGGGCAACCAGGCCAAACCACGACGCGTCGTTCACGGCCGGCAGGCCGGCTTCGGCGAACGTCGGCACGTCGGGCAAGGCTGCTACGCGCTTGGGCGAGGCAACGGCCATGGCGATCAGGCGGCCGGACTGAACGTGCGGCAACGTGGACGGCAGGTTGTCATACATGACATCGACTTGGCCAGCCAGCGCATCATTCAATGCCGGGCCCACGCCACGGTAAGGCACGTGCATCAGATCGGTGCCGGAGGCCATCTTGAACAGTTCGCCCATCATGTGCGAGACCGAACCGTTGCCAGCCGACGCGTACGTCAGCTTGCCCGGCTGGCTTTTGGCCAGCTTGATGAACTCGGCCATGTTCTTGGCCTGAACCTTCGGGTTGATCGTCATGATGTTCGGCACGGCAGCCAGGTTCGAGATGGGCGTGAAGTCCTTCTCGCCATCGAACGGCAGGTTCGGGTAGATAGCCGGGTTGATGCCGTGCGTGCTGACTGTGGCGATGCCCAGGACGTAGCCGTCCGGCGCGCTGCTGGCCACAAAGGCGCTGCCGATGGAGCCGCCGGCGCCGCCGCGGTTTTCCACCACGACGGTCTGGCCCAATTCCTTGCTCAGCTTGTCAGCGAACAGGCGGCCGACGATGTCGGTGGTGCCTCCGGGCGGGAAGGGGACGATCAGGCGGATGGGCTTGCTCGGGTACGCGTCTTCTGCGTGTGCGATACCCGAGGTCAGCGGCATGGCCAAGGTCGCGGCAGCGACACAGAGGCCCAGGACTACATTACGGCGTTGCATGAATTCCCCTAATTAATTGGAAAGCGGATGCGCAAAGGCAGACGCAAACGCAACGATTCTTTCCTGGGAGGCCGGTTTGCGCAAACGAAAGTTTCTCCGTAAGCTATGACTTTTTTTCATACCTCTTTTCGCGGCGGCCCAATCTTTGCGGTTTTTTTGTCGCGCGGTTTGAAACAATTTGCGCTCTCGGCGCAAATGCCCAAGAGGGGCGCGGATGTTTTTTCCGCCCAGCACCCCCAAGAAATTCGCCCGTTCTCAAGGGCAAGGAGCCTACGGAGACCGTGGGAGCAATGTAAATGCGTCGTTTCTGTCCCTCTTTAACGGATTTGCAGGCGTTTGAAGTCGCCGCGCGGCACAGCAGTTTCACGCGCGCCGCCCAGGAATTGTGTGTGACGCAGGGGGCGGTCAGTAAACAGGTGAAACATCTGGAAGAGTTCGTTGGCGTCGAACTATTCCTGCGGATCAGGCAAGGGCTGGTGTTGACCGAGGCTGGCCGCAGTTATCTGACCAAGATTCAAGCCGGCCTGGGCCAGATCGAAGCCGCCACCGTCGAGCTGATTGCGCACCAGGGGCAGGGCGGAACGCTCAACCTGACCTGTATGCCGACCTTTGGCGCGCGCTGGCTGATTCCGCGCCTGACGGCCTTTATGCGTCTGCGGCCCGATATCCACGTGGAGTTCCTGCCGCATCGCCAGGGGTATGACTTTTCAACCCCGGAGCTTGATGCCGCCGTGCGCTTTGGCGAAGGCCTGTGGCCGGGCAGCGGCTCGGATTACATCGTGGGCCGTGAAATCGTGCCTGTATGCAGTCCGCGTCTGATCCCGGGCGGCTGTGCGTCGCCCGAGGCGCTGCTGGCCTATCCGCTGCTGCACCACACGTCTGCGCTGGAGGGGTGGCGCGATTGGTTCGAGCAAGCCGGCTGTGACACCCGGCGCAGCCTGGAAGGCGCGCGCTTTGATCAGTACGCGCTGTTGTCCCAGGCCGCCGCGGCGGGTTTCGGCGTGGCGCTGATTCCGCGCTGCCTGATCGAAGACGAGCTGCGCGACGGTAAACTGTCGGTCGCAATCCAGCTGCCCATCCGGGCGCGCATGGGGTACTACCTGTGCTATCCCGAGCAAAAGGCCAATCTGCCCACTTTGCAGGCATTTCGGACGTGGCTGATGGAAGTGTCGCGTGCGGCGGAACCGCAGCCGCGGGAAGACGCCTTGTCCGAACTAAAATAGTCCCATCATGAGTCAAATATCCACCAAGAAAGGCCGCGTTGTCGTGGGCATGTCCGGCGGGGTCGATTCTTCGGTCACCGCATGGTTGCTTAAGCAGCAAGGCTACGAGGTCGTCGGCCTGTTCATGAAGAACTGGGAAGACGACGACGATTCCGAATACTGTTCCACCCGCCAGGATTTGCTGGACGCCGCGAGCGTCGCCGATCTGGTGGGCGTCGAGTTTGAATTCGTCAATTTCGCTGCCGAATACAAGGATCGCGTGTTTGCGGAGTTCCTGCGTGAGTACTCCGCCGGCCGTACACCCAATCCCGATGTGCTGTGCAATGCCGAGATCAAGTTCAAGGCGTTTCTGGACCACGCGATGGCGCTGGGCGCCGAACATATCGCTACCGGGCATTACGCACGCGTGCGCGAGGTGCCGGCCGAGGGTGGCGGCAGCCAGTTTCAGTTGCTGAAGGCGCTGGACGGGTCCAAGGACCAAAGCTACTTTCTGCATCGCTTGAATCAGGCGCAACTGTCGCGCACCTTGTTCCCCTTGGGCGAAATCCACAAGACGGAAGTGCGGCGCATTGCGCACGAAATCGGTCTGCATAACGCCGCCAAAAAGGATTCCACCGGCATCTGCTTTATTGGCGAACGGCCGTTCCGTGAATTCCTGAACCGCTACCTGCCCACAGAACCCGGCCCGATCATGACGCCGGAAGGGCAGAAGGTTGGCCGTCACGAGGGGCTCTCTTTCTACACCCTGGGCCAGCGCAAGGGCCTGGGTGTGGGCGGCGTCAAAGGTCGCCAGCGTGAAGACGGTACGGCTGAAGCCTGGTATGTGGCGCGCAAAGATCTGGAGCGCAACATTCTGTATGTGGTGCAGGGGCATGATCATCCCTGGCTGCTGTCGGACCAGTTGAAGGCGCAAGATGCCAGCTGGGTTGCTGGTCATCCTCCGGTGGCGGGCACTTACGGCGCCAAGACGCGCTACCGTCAGGCGGATGCGGCCTGCCGTCTGGACAATGCGCAGGGCAGTACCTTCGCACTGGATTTCACAGAGCCGCAATGGGCGGTCACGCCGGGCCAATCCGCCGTGCTTTACGATGGCGATGTTTGCTTGGGCGGCGGCATCATCGTATAGCCGGCGCTGGGACGCAATTTCTGTCCCAAGCTCAATACCTGGCCCGTAACGGCCCCATACTTCAAGGCCCCCGGTGCGCAGCCCGCGGGGCCTTGCTCATGGCAAACAAAAAAAGAATTCAACAAGAGGAGACAGTTGTGGATGTAACGATGGTGATTTGCCTGCTGGTGTTGGGCGGGGTGGTGGGTTTCGCGGCGGGATTGCTTGGCATTGGGGGCGGGATGCTGCTGGTGCCTTTTCTGACAATGCTATTTGCCTGGAAGGGCATGCCGTCTGATCTGGTGGTACACGCCGCTATCGCTACGTCGATGACATCGATCCTGTTCACGTCGATCTCCAGCGTCAGGGCGCACCAGCAGCGAGGCACGATCAAGTGGGGCATTGTGTGGGCGATGGCGCCCGGCATCATCATTGGCGGCCTGATTGCGGGCGGCGCGGTGTTCGCGGCGCTCAGCACTTTGTGGTTGTCGCTCTTTTTTGCGCTGTTCGTAGGCTATTCCGGCTGGAGCATGCTGCAAAACAAGAAACCCAAGCCGTCGCGCCAGATGCCCGGTATTGCCGGCACGAGCGCAGCGGGGGCTGGGATTGGTTTTCTGTCGGGTCTGGTTGGCGCGGGTGGCGGCTTCTTGTCCGTGCCCTTCATGGTCTGGTGCAACGTGGCGCTGCACAATGCGGTGTCGACTTCGGCGGCGTTGGGCTTTCCCATCGCGCTGGCCAACAGTGTGGGTTACGTGGTGTCGGGCCTGAATGAAGGCGCATCGCGGCCAGGCATGTTGGGATTCATCTACTGGCCGGCGTTGCTGGCGCTGGTCTGCACTAGCGTGTTGACGGCGCCCTTGGGCGCGCGCATGGCGCATCGCCTGCCGGTGCAGACCTTGAAGCGGGTGTTTGCGTGTCTGCTGTTCGCGTTGGCCGCGTACATGCTGTTCAAGGCCTGGCAGACCTTTACGGCTTGATGGCAGAGCAGGGAAGGGGGCAGGCCGCAGGACGCGGCTTGCGCCGAGCGCCAGGGTGAACCCGGCGCTCGTTCAGAACTGTCAGGCGGTCTTGGGCGCGGTATCGATGAACGATTGCCGCAGGGACAGCTTGTCGTACAAGCGGGCCAGGTTCAGCTGGTTGGCGCGCCAGTCCAGCGAGGCAAAGCGCAGGTCCAGGTAGCCAAGCGCGCAGCCGACGGCGATATCCGCCAGGCTGTAGTTGATGCCCATGCAGTGGGCGTTGTCACCCAGGCTTTTGTTCATGGCATCCAGGCTTGCGTGGATCTTGCTGTATTGACGCTCGATCCATTCAGGGCTGCGCTGCGCTTCGGGCCGCTGGTTTTCCTTGACGATGGCGACGCAGGCGTCCAGAAGGCCATCAGCAATGGCTTCCCAGCATTTCACGGCCGCACGATCGCGTCCCGGCTGAGGAATCAGGCGGGCAACGGGAGACAAGGTGTCCAGGTATTCGACGATGACGCGCGAATCAAACAAGGCGCCGGCATCTTCCATGACCAGGCAGGGCACCTTGCCCAGCGGATTGTACGTTTGGATCTGCGTGTCGGCGGACCAGACGTTTTCGAGTTCAAGCCGGTAATCCAGCTTTTTCTCGGCCATAACGATGCGCACTTTGCGTACGTAAGGACTGGTAAGCGAGCCGATCAATTTCATGGAGTCACAAGCGGAGTCGGAAAGCGGCCGAAGTATAGCAGGCCGCATGACGGTCGTATTGTCCGCTGGCCGGATTCTTCGTTAGTTTGCCACAATGTTGCATTGCCCCGGATGATAAAATCGTCGGGTTTTCCCATCCGTAGCTATTTCTACCTCAGACCATGCAAATCGCCGATCAGTTGAGCCAACTTAATGCCCTTTCGCCATTGGATGGCCGTTACGCTTCCCGAGGCGACGCATTGCGCGGTCTGCTTTCCGAAGCCGGCTTCATGGCGCACCGTGTCGAAGTCGAGGTGGCCTGGCTGGTCGCGCTGTCGGATGCCGGTCTGCCCGAACTGCCCGCTTTCTCTGAAGCTGCCCGTCAGCGCCTGCAGCAATTGGTGCAGAACTTCTCCGAAGCGGATGCTGGCCGCATCAAGGATATTGAACGCGTCACCAACCACGACGTGAAGGCTGTCGAATACTGGTTGAAGGAAAAAGTGGCCGATGACGCCGAGCTGGCTCGCGCTGCCGAGTTCATTCACTTTGCCTGCACGTCCGAAGACATCAACAACACCTCGCATGCGCTGATGCTGTCTCGCGCCCGCGATCAGGTTGTGGTGCCGCGCCTGCGTGAGCTGGCCGCCAAGCTGAATGAAATTGCCATTGCGCAAGCCGACCAACCCATGTTGTCGCGCACGCATGGCCAGCCGGCCAGCCCCACGACCTTGGGCAAGGAATTCGCCAACGTGGCGGCTCGCTTGAACCGCGCGATTGCCGCGGTTGAAGCGGTCCAGCCGCTGGCCAAGATGAACGGCGCCACGGGCAACTACAACGCGCACTTGTCGGCTTATCCCGAAATCGACTGGCCTGCATTCAGCCAGCGCGTGCTGACCGGCCTGGGCCTGACCCAGAACCGTCACACCATCCAGATCGAGCCGCATGACTGGATGTCGGCCTTGTTTGACGCCATCACGCGCGCCAACATCATTGTTCTGGACCTGGATCGTGACGTCTGGGGGTATGTGGCGCTGGGCTATTTCAAGCAGCGTCTGAAAGACGGCGAAGTCGGTTCGTCCACCATGCCGCACAAGGTCAACCCGATCGACTTCGAAAACTCCGAAGGTAATCTGGGGCTGGCCAACGCCGTCCTGCGCCATTTGGCAGACAAGCTGCCGATCTCCCGCTGGCAGCGCGATCTGACCGACTCCACCGTTCTGCGCAATCTGGGCGTGGGCCTGGGTTATTGCCTGGTGGCGTGGGATGCGTGCATGCGCGGCTTGGGCAAGCTTGAGGTCAACGTGGCTGCAATCGATGCCGATATCGATGCGTGCTGGGAAGTGCTTGCCGAGCCGGTGCAGACGGTCATGCGCCGTTATGGCCTGCCGCAACCGTACGAACAGCTCAAGGCCTTGACGCGAGGCAAGGGCATTACCGAAGAAGGTCTGCGAGAATTCATCCAGGGCCTGGAGCTGCCGGAAGAGCCGAAGGCCCGCTTGCTGGCGATGACCCCGCGCTCGTACATCGGGCTGGCTGCGGAATTGGCCCGGGCGGTATAGTCGCCACTTGCCGCGCGCGTGATGCGCGCGGCATTCACGTTGACCTTACGGGAGATTGCAATGAAGAAGTTGTCCACGCTTGTCGCGTTGGCCTGTATGACGGTGGGGCCGCTGTTGGCGACTACCGCCTCGGCGCAGTTCGCCAAGCCGGAAGACGCCGTCAAGTATCGCCAGTCGGCGTTGACGTTGATCGGTTCGCACTTCGGCCGCATGGCGCCGGTGGTCAAGGGACAGGCGCCTTATGACGCCGCGCAGATCAAGGCCAACGTCGAAGTACTGAAGACCTTGGCGGCGCTGCCGTGGGCAGGCTTCGGTCCGGGCACGGAGGGCGGCGATGCCCGCCCCGAGGTCTGGAGCGATGCGGCTGGCTTCAAGCAAAAGCAGCAGGCATTTCAGGATAACGTCGTGAAGCTGTCTGCGGCGGCCGATGCCGGCGATCTGGACAAGCTGCGCGCCGCTTTTGGTGACGTGGGCGCAAGCTGCAAAGCTTGCCACGATTCCTATCGCAAGAAGAAGTAAGACGCAGGCCGCCTCCGGGCGGCCTTGATGGTCAAAAAAAGGCCCCTCGATCGGTTTTCGAGGGGCCTTTCTTTTAGCGGTGACAACGTCAGGAAAATGACATGTCCGCCGCAACTTCCAGTGTCCGTATCCACAACACCAGGCCGGTGACGCAGGCGCCCAGCAGCAAGGCGCGCAACCAGATGACAAAGCCGTCTTGTGCGGGCGGAGTGCCAGCGGGCAGGTCTTTTGCGTCGACATTGCCGGTGATGATGGCGCGCACCAAGCGCTTGCGGCGCACCAGCGTATACCAGGCTACGGCCAGCAGGTGCAGCGCGATAAGGCCGATGATGACCCATTCATTCAGCTTGTGCCAAGAGGTCAGGGTGCTGGAGGTCGATTCACTGACGAGCCCGAACAGCGGCCCTTGCGTCATGATGTCATCGGTAGTGAAGAGGCCGCTTGCGGCCTGAAAGCCGATCACCAGCAGCAGGGCCATGACGGACAGTGCGCCTAGTGGATTGTGGCCGGCGGCCGGAGCGGCGCCTTTAAGGTATCGGGCCACGGCGGCGGGGCCACGCACAAACTGCGCGAAACGCGCATAGTGCGGACCGACGATGCCCCACAGCAAGCGGAAAATGATCAGTCCCAGCGCCGTACAGCCGAAGCGCACGTGCCAGTCCATATACAGACCGCCCAGCTTTACGCTGACGAAGGCGCCGACAATACAGACGACTAGCGCCCAATGGAATAAACGGGTGGGAAGATCCCAGATACGGACTGCAAGCCGGTTGTTCTGCATGATGATGTCGCCCTGACTAGGTTGCGACCGACTTTATCACGCATAAATGAACTCGCCGCGCATGAAGCGCGGCGAGTTTGAGCTAGCTCAGTGCGTGGTGCTTCGCACCGATTCGATGCGATGGACGTGCTCGTGACGGAAGCGGATACGCTGGCCGGGGGCCTTTTGCGTAGCCGAGCCGCAAGGCACGACTTCGGTCGTGTAGGTCGTCGTGCCGTTGATAGGCGCGTTGAAGATGACCGTTGCACGAATTGCGGGGCCATTGGCCGGTTGCAGGTAAACGATGTCGCCGATGTGGATCGGCGTGTTGTCCAGCGTCGTATGAGCCGGGCGTCGGATCAGGTCCGAAGTAGTAAAACGAGTATTCATGGTGTGTGTTCTCTTAATTTCTAGTTATTAGAAGACTGCATTCAGTCATGTCGCGCAGGGCGCGGCTTTTATATTCCGCGCATCCTTGCCGCTTGCCTGTCCAGCCGGGTTGATTTGGACGGGCAGTCATGACACTAACGCATAAGTGTTGCCGTTCCTTTGCGCATTCTCATGTTTTTGCGATCGCGGGTAACGGGGTGATGTCATCGGTCAGTCCGAGATGGCATCGATTCAGGCCAGGTGGCGTGCATGTTCAGAGCATGCGCTCTTTTGGCCTGAGGGGTCCGCGCAGAGTGGGTTGGCTCTTGCGGGTGCTGGGCGTGTTGCCGCAAAGGCGCGACGCCACAGCAAGTTTGGTTGCTTCTTGCCGAACCGGACTGGCGGTTGGGCGAAGGTGTATCGGATGACTGCGGGGTTTACTGATTTGTCCAGGCCGGTTCCGGAATTTGCGTTTTTGGTGTTGTAAGTCTTCGCAAATCAGCTCGGGGCCGAGTGGCTTGGAGGCTGGCTGTTGTTATGCGGCCAGCAGGGTTGCATGCCGTAGCATGGTGTCCAAAGCCCTGGAGAGTGGTCAGTGCATTGCGCCGGAATGTTTAAATAATAATGGCGCACGCAGAAAGCTCAACTAGGGATGATATCGCTAGTTGAGCCGGTTTGCAAGTGTTTTTTGAGGGCGGGCCGTTTGGGCGGGCAGAGCGGCCCTTGAAACCTTAGTGCGGGGCAGCGCTAGCTTGGCGCTGGGCCTCAATGATCAGTGTTTCAAGGCGGGGCGACATCTGCAAGGCGACCTGAGCGCCCATTGAACCGTCGGGCTGGCGTTGCGTTTCCAGCGCAAGCTCAATGCGCTCGCCGTCGAACGCCTCTGGCGCTGCCTGGATCTGGACGTAGCGGTTGAGCAGGGCGTCGACTGCCTTTTGTGCGTCGGCGAGCGATTCTTCCGACAATTGTCCCTGCCCCAGATATTGATTCACCACCCTGGCCAGATCGTTCATGAAAAACAGCAATGCGGCCGCGCCGTGGCAATCGGGCTGGAGAAAACCCCAGGTGTCGGAAGTGGTGTGTTGATTCATGGGCTGAAGCCAAACTCTTGTTGCAGGCGGCCATATGGCCGAAACCGCTATTTTAGGGGATCGGGGCGCCAGGGAGGCACGGCTGGGCCGTGCCCTGTGTCAACTCGATTCGATCGCAACAAAATCCGCCTGGCGGCGGGCGCGGGTGACGGCTTCGGGATAATCTGCGCACTGGCGGGCCGCTCGCAGGTGGCGCCGCGCCCTTTTTACAACCCGCACGCAAGGAGCATAGGCATGTCAATGTGGCGAGCCTGCCTGACGGGTCTGGCGATGGCCTCCATGCTGGTCGTCACGGCCTGCGTCAATAAAGAACCGCAAGAGCGGATCGCATTTATCCAGTTGCTGCAATCCCGGATCAATAGCGAGGCACTGTTGCCGCTGGCTGAGTTGAGCAAGTCCGAAAAAGAGGCAATTGGCGACTACACCAACGCGTACGAAGTCATGACTGAGTTTCAGCAGGCGATGGCGCGCGCCGCCATGCCGCTGCGCGAGGTGTTGATGGTAGAGACGATCCGGTCCGTGGGCGACATTGTCGAGCGCAAATCAGGATTTGAAACCGCCCGCAAGACGCTGGCGGACAGCGCGGCGGCGCTTCAGAAAGCGCGGGCCAAGGCGGATCAGGCGCGTGCCGCGATGGAATTGCCCCCCGATCTGGTGCCGGTCTATGGCGGCGTCTATGACGACGCCGTGACTGCGCCTGCCGCTGAATTGATGGAGGCGGCGTCCAAAATGGATACGGTGGCAAGAGATGCAATCGGCATTGCGGATTACGTGGCGGCGCATGCTGCGGACATTCAGCTTGACGATGGCCAGGCACGCGTGGCCACGCTGACTTTGCAGCAGGAGTTGAACCTGCGCTTGCAAGGTCTGAACGCGCAGGCAGAGAGCTTGGCCGAAGCCCGCAGCATTGTTCTGCTTGCCGCGGGCCGCGGGTCTTGAACGCGCCAAACGACGCCTTTGTACAATGCGGGTCTCGCGGCGTTTGCCGTGCCTGGAACGGAATATGAGTCAATCATCCGGCTTGCACTACAGAACCTTTCTGCTCCTGCTGGTGTTCGTCACCATCGCGTTTGGCTGGTTGTTGTGGCCTTTTTACGGCGCTGTTTTCTGGGGCGCCATTCTTGCCATCCTCTTTGCTCCCTTGCAGCGCCGGTTGGTGGTGCGCATCGGCGGGCGCCGCAATTTGGCCGCGTTGATTACCTTGATGCTGGTGCTGGTGCTGGTCATTCTGCCTTTGGTGCTCATCAGCGGATCGCTGGTGCGCGAGGGCGCGAACCTGTATCAAAGCATCAAGTCAGGGCAATTGAATTTCGGCGCTTATTTTCAGCAGGCCATGGAGGCGTTGCCGCCATCCGTGCATGACCTGTTGGCACGCCTTGATCTGGCCGACATTCCCAGCTTGCAAGAAAAACTCAGTGCAGGCGCGATGCAAGCCAGCCAGTTCCTGGCGACGCAAGCCTTGAGCATCGGGCAGGACACGTTCCAGTTCGTCATCAGCTTCGGCATCATGCTGTACCTGCTGTTTTTCCTGTTGCGCGATGGGCCTCAGTTGTCGGCGCGCCTAAAACGCGCGATGCCGCTGAGCGAAGCGCACAAGCAGCACTTGTTCCGCAAGTTCACCACCGTCGTGCGCGCAACCGTCAAAGGCAATATTGCGGTGGCCGCAGCGCAGGGCGCATTGGGCGGCATTATCTTTTCGATTCTGTCGATCCAGGGCGCGCTGCTATGGGGCGTCATCATGGGCTTTTTGTCGCTATTGCCCGCGGTGGGCGCCGGGCTGATCTGGGCGCCGGTGGCCATCTACTTCTTGTTGACGGGCGCCACGATCAAGGGCGCAGTGCTGATTGCATTTGGCGTGCTGGTCATCGGTATGGTCGACAATGTCTTGCGCCCGATTCTGGTGGGCAAGGACACGAAGATGCCCGATTACGTGGTGCTGATTTCCACGTTGGGCGGCATGGCCCTGTTTGGTTTGAATGGCTTCGTGATCGGTCCGCTGATCGCTGCGTTGTTCATGGCTTGCTGGGATCTGTTTTCACCCGAGTCCGATGAATTGCTGGCCTCGTCGGACGAAAACCTGCCCTCGGGCAAGTAAGCCGTCAGGCCTGCGCGGTATGACTATCGGTCATCCGCGCACGGCCAGACGGGTGTATGGTGTGTAGCAGCGCCGGTCCATGCGGGCCGGCCTTTCGTGTCAACTTCGCCGACTAGGAGCGCGTTGTATATGGAATGGAAACTGCATCGATCAGGCTGGATCGAAGAGCGTAACTTCGACATCGAGTTCGCCGAGACCCCAGAGGGGTTTCACACCCGGGTCCGCGTTTTCGGATTTCCGATTCTTGAAGATACCAAGCACGTGTTCCCCAACCAGGCGTTGGCGGAGAAAGGTGCGCTGACCTTGCTCAAGAGTCAGTTCACCGGCACGCCGGATCTGGAAGAACAGTAGCGCCAAGGCGGGCACGGCATCTGAAATCCGTGCCCGCCCGCATTTATCTGCCCATGCGCAGCAATTGGTCGCCAATCATCAGGTCGCGGTCCTTGCGGGGCACGGTGCGAACCAAGCCTTGCTTGAGCGCTTGCGGAATATCCCGGACGCCGGTCATATCCTTCATGTCCTGTTCAAAACTCTGTTCCTGAAGCCTGCCCTTATAGCGCCAGGAGCCGTCTGCGGTTTTCTCGTAGACGTAAAGGTCTTCCAGACGCTGCGGGTCATCGGCCGTTGGTGCGACATACAGTACAAGCTCTTCCTGGCCGTCGCCCGTCAAGTCCGCGAAGATCAGTTGGCACCGGTAAGTCGGCGTATCGCCGGGTTTCTCGGGTTTGATCGGGGTCGAGCAGTTTCTGAGCTGAAGCGAGGAGGTGGCTTTCAGAAAGTCCCACCACGACGTTGGCAACTCGTGACCCTGCGGGTAGGTGAGGAGCGGCGGGATATCCGGCGCGGGTTGCGCAGGATCTTGTAGCGGTTCATCCCAGCGGAAATAGTCACCCTTGAGCGCTTGCGCGGCGGCAAGGGCAATGCGGCGGTCTTGCGCATCGGCCGCGCCTGCGGCCAGTTGCTGCAACGCCTCGCGGCCCCACTGGCCAAACTCTTTCCTCATGTCGTAGTAGGGGAATTTTTCGGGTTTCTGCCGCCCGTCGATCACGCGTTGTAGTTGGCTTTCCGCCGTCAGGCGCAATGGGCTTGCAATCGGCGTATTGATTGCCACCAGTAGTGCCAGCGTGACGCCGGCCGTGAACAGATTGGTGACGGCAAGCAGGGAGTAATAGCGTTTGGGGCGCAAGGCTGCCCAGGCATAACCCGCGCCGTATAGCAGAAGCACAATGCTGCTGGCTACGCCCCAAGCCCGCAACACCGTCCAGCCATACTGTTCAACGCGTACCACTGCGCCGTAAAGAGCCACTGCGGACAGCGGCAGCAGGCACACCATGCCCAGCCGCAGCAAGCGTCGCAGCACAGGGCCGAAGGGGGCGGCATCAGGGCTGTCCTGCCAAGCGGCGTTAATCAGCTTGATCCACACCAGCGAAAACGCGATAAGCGCACCGGCCGAGAGCTGGACGGCATGCAGGCCCAGCGCCATTTGGGCCGCCAGCGCCAGCGTGAAGGCCAAACCGACCAGCGTCACCAACGGCAGCAGCCAGGCGTTGAGCGTGAGCCAGGAGCGTTGCAGTGTCTCTGTCAACTGCGGGCGGCGGCGAACTCCAACAAGGCAGGTGGCAAAAATCATGGGCCAGACGGCGAAGCGGAAGTAACCCGTAGCGAAGACATCCTGCACGATCCTGATGCCTATCATGTTGAACATTGCGCCCGCCGCAGTCAGCAGCAGGCACACGGCCAGCGCCAGGCAAGCGGCCAGCGTCAGGTGGACGGTGTTGCGCCATGCAGCACGAAACACCGCCGGGTAGTTCCATTGGGCTTGCCGGGCATCCAAGGCCTGGATCAACGGCAGCAGAATGAAACCCGCGGCGCCGGACAGCAATAGCGCCAGCGCCCGTTGGCTGGAATAGAGAAAGGCGCCCCTGTCCTCAGGAATCACGCTAAGGACTGCGTGTAGCCCCAGCGCCGTGATGGCAGGCAAGACCAGGGCATACACCGCGAAGGCGGCCAGCCAGCGTTTGCCGCTTTGCATGCCGGCCAGCAGTGCGCCGGCCATCGGCGCCATCAGCAGCCACTGAATGGAGAAATTCAGGGCGAACGGATGGCCCCACGGCCATAGCCGGCGCCTCACCAGCTCAAACAATGTCAGGCCCAGCACGGCGGCGATGGCTCCGTATACCAAGACGGTTTTATCGGACGCGCTTAAAGGAGCGGCGGCGAGCGGTTTTGGGGACGGATTATTCATGGCGGCGATAGTAGCAATCAGTGATTGCCTAGACTGGTTGCCAAGCGTATCTATATGTCAGAGAAATAATGCGTGGCGTATTAATCCGCGGTAAATTGGGGACGCGATACCGGTGCCATACGGAACAGCTGCGCAAGGTAGTATTCGGTGCGCAGCGATTGTGCGTTTGCTGCGTTCTGCAATAAATTCTGAATCTCATCCATTTTCTGGCTATTGACCAGAAAAGGACGTGTTGGGAGGCGCATGGGTCCAGGGGGAATACGCTATGGCTGATGGGGAAAGTCTGGCTGGCGTGCGGACACGCCCGCAGCATCGCTATTCCATGCGGGCCGGATTGTTGGCTTTGGTATTCACCTGTATTGCCCCGGCGCTGGTCGTGGCGTCGGTGGCGGTGTACGAAAGCTACATCATCCAAAAAGAGCGGATATTCCGGGACACGATTTTCCTGGCCCGCAATCTGACTTCCATACTCGATCGCGAACTGACTGGTGTCGAGGCGGGCTTGCAGATGCTTGCGTCGTCGCCCGATCTGATCGGTGGCGATCTGGCCGCCTTCCACCAGCGCGCGCGCGAGTCCGTCCGATTTCAGATCGTGGACAGCTACGTTCTGACTGACAAAGAAGGGCGGCAGGTTATCAATACGCTGGTGCCCTTTGGCACGGCATTGCCCATTAGCAATGCGTCCCAAGAATTAAGCCGTGTATTCCAAACGCGCACGCCCGTGCTCACCGGCTTGTTCACCGGTTCGGTCAGCCGCAATCCCACGCTTGCGCTGGGTGTGCCCGTGGTGCGCAGCGACGAGGTCGTCTACAGCTTGAACGTGGCGCTGTCGCCAGAGCGTATAGGCAGCGTACTGAGCCGCCGCGCCTTGCCCGATGGGTGGGTGGCCGCCGTGCTGGATGGTTCCGGGACGATTGTTGCGCGGACACGGGACACCACAAAGTTTGTTGGCCAGAAAGCCGTGCCTGCGCTTGCCCAGGCGGTTCACAAGGAAAGCGAAGGATCGCTGGAAACCACAACCAAAGAGGGTACGCCGGTCTATACCGCGTTCAGCCGGTCGGCATTGACGGGCTGGACCGTCGCGGCGGGGGCGCCAATGACTATGCTGACGACGGATCTTTACCGGTCCATTGCCTGGCTGGCGCTGGGGACGCTGTTCGCTTTCGGGCTGGGGCTTTGGTTGGCGTTACGGCTGGCGAATCGTCTGACGTCGGCGGTGCAGGGCCTGGTTGGGCCTGCACTGGCGCTGGGTGAGGGCCGTACCGTCGAACTGCCCGGGACCCGTGTGAAAGAAGCCGAGGAAGTGGGTACGGCGCTGTTGCAGGCCTCCCGCATGCTGGCGCATGCGCAGCACCTGGCTCACTACGATCCCCTGACCGGGCTGTGCAACCGGGTGCTGTTCGGTGAGCTGATCCTGCGTGAACTGGCGGTGGCGCAACGCAGTGGCGAGCCTTTCGCCATTTTGGCAATTGACCTGGACGGGTTCAAAGCCGTCAATGATATGCACGGCCATGCAGCGGGCGACACCGTGCTGAAAGAAGCCGCAGACCGCATGGCCCGCGCTATCAGGGTCTCGGACGTTGCCGCCCGGCTCGGAGGCGACGAGTTTGCGGTGTTGCTGATGGGCGTAGGGCTGGACGACGCCCAGCAGGTGGCAGAGGCGCTGGTAGAGAGCCTGTCCTTGCCGTATCCGAATATTCGCGTTGCGGTCTCGGCAAGCGTGGGGATCGCCATTTATCCCCAATCGGGGATCACGATGCTGCAACTGCTGGAACGCGCGGATGTGGCGCTATACAAGGCCAAGGGGCACGGCAAGCGGCGGGTAGAGTCAGATCAGTGACGTGCGCCGCCAGCACGTGGCTGTCAGGCTTCGTTGCGAGGTGGTGGCGGTGGAGGCAGCGCCGTCAGTACTTCGCCTGATTTCAGGCGATAGCGCTTGTCTCCCAAAGCAACTACGCCTTGTCCTTCCGACGTTCTGAATATGTAGCGTGTTCCGGTTGAGGGGGGCGGGCCGGTTGGGCCCGGATCATCTGCCCGCTGGAAAACCTCGATTCGATACAGCCTGCCGGACTCTGTACTGGCAAGTACGTCGCTTAGTCTACGTATGGAAATGGCCATGCGGCTTCTTCTCCCTCTTCTCAGCTCTGTCAGTGGGTGCGTCGCTTTGTTGGCATGAGGGTCCGCATGCCGGCGGGGTACTACGGCTGCCTGGCGTTTTCGCTACACTGCCCGGCTTGGCGCTGCATCTCGCTTTTGGGGCAAGGCAGCGTAAATAATTGGCAATCGGAAACGGTGATGCAATTCTCCCCCGGCCGCAACGCGGCCACTCTGCTGGGGTTGCTGGCGATCTTGCTGTGGGGCACGGTCGTCGGCTTGATCCGCGGCGTTAGCGAAAGCTTTGGCGCTATCGGCGGCGCCGCGCTTATCTACACCGTTGGTTCGATATTCCTTGTGGGTTTGCTGGGGTTCCCGAAGCTACGGAGCTTTCCCCGCTCGTATCTCATTGTCGGCAGCCTGCTGTTCGTTGCTTACGAGATCTGCCTGTCGCTGTCCTTGGGATTTGCCATTGATCGCGGGCAGGCCATCGAATTGGGTATCGTCAATTATCTTTGGCCGTGTTTCACGGTGGTGCTGGCCATGGTGATCAATGGGCAGCGGGCCAGCGCCTGGGTCGTGCCAGGGGTGTTGCTATCCATTTGCGGCATAGTCTGGGTCGTAGGCGGGTCCGGCGCGCTTTCTTGGGAACGGACTGTCGCCAATGTATCGAGCAACCCCCTCAGTTATGGATTGGCCTTCAGTGGCGCCATTATCTGGGCCGTTTATTGCAATGTGACCAAACGATTTGCCGACGGTAAAAATGGTGTTGCGTTATTTTTCATGCTGACGGCGGCGGCATTGTGGGTCAAATATTTCCTGAGCGCAGAACCGGCGCTTCAGTTTTCGGCTCCCTCCACGATCGAACTATGCGTGACCGGCGGCGCGATGGCGGCAGGTTATGCGCTGTGGAACGTGGGGATACTAAAAGGGAATCTGACCTTGCTAGCCACGGCGTCATACTTCACGCCGGTCCTTTCTACCTTTTTTGCCGCCGTGTGGTTGTCCACCCGCCTGACTGCAACGTTCTGGCAGGGAGTGGCCATGGTCACAGCCGGTTCGCTATTGTGCTGGGCGGCGACACGCGGAAAATCGGCCCGAGGCGCATGACCCAGGGCCGATTCACCGTGCTTGATCTTCAATCGATCAGCATGGTTTGCGCGACCGCATACCCCAGCGGAATCAGCAAGAGCGAAGCAAAGGTGGAACTGACAATCGCCGCCGAGATCTTCAGCCAAGGCTCGGGCCCTGCGCCTTGAACCGTTTGAATCACTAACGCGACGATACCCACAACCATCAAACAGCTAATACCGACTGCTAAGTAAGTCATGTTGTCTCCGTCCTCGCCTGATTAAAGGGATGCGGCGCCGCTGATGCGGTCTAGATGTTTGTGCTGATTGTGCGCCTGCTTTTGCAACCTGGGCCCTAGGGTTTTCCTGGCAGGCAAGAATGGGTGTGGCGTTTTCGCTGCGGGGTGCGCAGCATGAAATCGTGTGCGCGTGCAGCATTTCAAACTACGTTCGATGTGTTCTTTGCGCGCAGGCGCTTTGCGCTACGATGGCGGAATCGAATTGTTAAAAAGGCTGCAAAATGCCGCACAGATTGCGCCCCGGCACGCGTGCCACGCTTCAGGTCCGGCAGTTGATGCCCGGCGAGTTCGCCTGGATCATCACGTTGCTTGATCCGGAAACCGGCAATGTGCATAGCACCAATTATTCAGAGAAGCGCTATCCCAGTCAGGATGAAGCCTCTGTTGCGGGTAAAGCCGCCGTAGTGGAATTTTTGGGTCGCAATGGTGGAAATGGTCAGGATTTGCCGAAGGACATGAAGATCAAGGTCTGATCCGCATCGTCGCAGATTGATGAAAAGCCCTCAGTAGAGGGCTTTTTTTGTTTGATGCGCGAAGGAGTAATCCCGGGCACGCGATTTGCTGAGGAGGGTGGCGGCGCGCTTTGCGCTGCTAGAGGAGAGTTCACCATGTCCCAGTTCCCGCATCGCGAACCCGGCTTGCCCGATGACTTGCCGCCGGATGATCCTGCGTTGCCCGGCAATCTGCCTCCGGATGATCCGCTGCCGGATTCCAATCAACGTCCTGACGACCCGCCTTCGCATGACCCGACGCCTCCCGTGCCGGACCCCCGCATGCCGGGCGCAATAGATCTGGCCTGAGTGCCCGCCGTACGCGCGGCACATCGAAATCAAAAGGAGTCTCTTATGCGTTCCATCTTGCTTTGGCTGATTGGCGTACCTATCCCCATCATCATCCTGCTGGCGCTTTTCTGGCATTGACGCCCGTCGTTTCCCACTTAGATGGCTCCGTTGAACCTTCTTTGCCGGAGCGATAGAACAATGAATAAGGAATCACCATGGAAAACGCATCTTCATTGAGCCAGCCCTACGCTGCGGGCGTGCCTCCGCGCGAATCCGCAGTGTCGGCGGTATCGTGGGCGGCCGTGTTCGCGGGGGCTGTTATTGCCGCCGCGCTGTCATTGGCCTTGTTTGCCGGCGGCACAGGGCTGGGCTTCTTATCGGTATCGCCTTGGGCTGACGAAGGCATGTCGGCCCCCGCGGTCGGTATCGCCGTCATTGCATGGATGCTGTTCACGCAAATTGTGGCCTATGGGGTCGGCGGTTATGTCGCAGGACGACTGCGGACCAAATGGGTAGACGTGCATTCTGACGAGGTCTATTTCCGCGACACCGCACATGGCTTTTTGGTGTGGGCGGTAAGCGCAGTCATCAGTGCTGCATTGCTGGGTTCGGCGCTTGCCACGTTGGCCTCTGGCGCGGCGAAGGCAGGCGCGTCTGTCGCCGCCGGGGCTGGCGCTGCCGTGACGGCAACCGCCGCGGCTGGGGCAAGCGGCGGTGGAATGGATAAGGCCACTGACTACTTCACCGATACCCTGCTGCGTTCGGACAAGCCCGATGCGAGCGGCGATCGCAATGCGGCCAGAACCGAAGTTGGCCGCATCGTGGCGATGAGCCTGGCGCAAGGCGAGATGACGCCAGCGGATCGTGACTACGTCACGAAGGTCGTGGCGGCGCAGACTGGCGTGGAACCTGCCGTGGCGCAGCGTCGTGTCGAGCAGGCGATTCAAACCGCCAAGCAAACCGCCGAGACCGCAAAGCAAAAGGCGAAAGAAGCAGCCGATAAGGCGCGAAAAGCCGCCGCTGCATTCGCGCTGTGGGGCTTTGCTTCTATGCTGATCGGCGCATTCGTGGCGAGCCTTGCCGCGACCTGGGGCGGTCGCCGCCGGGATGCGGTGTATAAGGTGTAGGGTTGGATTAAGGGGTAGGTTTGATTTCAACCCCGCAATGCAAAAGGCCCTCAACAAGTGAGGGCCTTTCTAAATTCTTGGTGGCGCATCCCTGATTCGAACAGGGGACCTGCGGATTATGATTCCGGTAGCTGGATGACCCGGAGGGCCGCGCCAAATATAGAGATAGGAACTAAAACCGTCTAATATTTGAACGGTCTGACTAGGCTCAAGAGCTGCTTGTTTCCTAGCTTCGCCGCTCCGTTTTAGACAGCCAAAAGCGCCGTTTTGTTGGGACTGATCGTGCCGCGCCAACGCGCTTTGACGTAGATCTCCGTGGTGCGCACCGACTCATGGCCGCATAGGACTTGGATCTGCGTCAACGGTACGTTGTTCAGCCACATGTCTGTGGCGCCTTTTCCCTTCAAATCATAGAAGCCGAACGGCTCTGACAGCTGGCCACCCTTCACGGCGCGGTAGACGCGGCGGCGCAGCATGGCCGAGATGCCATCGTATGTGTAGGGCTCACCGCTGCGGCTCCGAACCAGATGTAGGCCGGGACCCAGGACGGCATCCCCTGGTGTGGCCATGGCCAGAATGGCCTCGATCTCTGAGCTAACTCGGATATCCACAACCTGTCCTGTTTTGGCCTGACGGTTGCGGATGACCCGCTGCAGTGTTCCATCTGCCTCGCGCTTGCTTATCAAGTTGGCAGTCGTCCAGGTGATGATGTCCTCCGGGCGCTGTAGCGTTCGATAGATTAGGTCCATGAGAATGCGTTCAGGCTTCGGCGCCGCTCGGTAGATCAGTGCGTATTCGTCATGGTCAACGTATCGATCGCGCTTTTGTTCAGGATTCCGGGCGATGCCAAAGCAGGGATTGGCACTGACGCCTGTCTCTGGCCTGCGCATCATCCAGGAGAAAGCCGCCGAGAGACACGCCTTTTCGCGGTTCGCGCGTACGGCGCGGGCGGCCTGGGCACCTGCGTCGAGGTACTGTGCCACGTGATAACCCTGCACCTGGTGAGGCAGCATCTTGCCAAAGAACGCGGTCAGCGGCGCGGTTGCACCCTTGTAATCGTCGAACGTGCGCTGGGCAATGCCCCGGCGTGACTTGGGTAGGCCGATACGCTTTTGGCAGTCCGCGACGAACATGCCGAGCCAGTAGGCCACGGAGCCATATTCACCCGCGGGATCGTTGTACAAGTTGCCGCGGCGCTTGGCTTCGGCGAGGTCGGTTCCTATCCGTTCCCATTTTCCACTGCCTGGGTGGACGTAATAGAACGCGCCGTGCTTCATGTAAACGCGCTGTGGCAGGCCCTGGTCAGCGGATTTGCGTTTGCGTCCCATGATTCCGTTGCTTGTTGAAGTGTTGCTGCAGTGCTGCGTGGTCGGGCTGCGGGCCGCTTCCCGGCAGTGAGTCGTCGTTGGCAACGGCAGGTGGTGCGGCTGCCATGACGCGGTCAAACGCTGTGCGGCCGACGAGTGGGCGTCCACCCGGTTTGCGGCTGACTGGTACGCCCAGGCCGCGCAGGTATCGGATTTGCGCGTGCGCCTGTGTGAGAGGCTTGCAGATTTCGTTTATTTCGTCATCTGTCAGGTAAGGCTTCATAGTTCTTTCCCGTCCACAAGTCGGCGGAAATCCACGACCCAAACCCACGGGTTCGACGACCAAGCGCTGACTCCATTGATATCGCACCACATATCGCGGAACGCGCGGCCTGCCGGATGCGCAATATCGTTGGCCACATGCTGGCGTGTGTGCCGGTCTTGTATCGTCACACCCTCAGCCAATGCGTCTGCTTCGCTGATGGCCTGCAGCCGCTCTATTCGAATGCCGGTGAGTTCTAGCACCAGCCGGCAGGCCCAGCGAGGCATGTGGATGCCCGGACGCAGCTTGCCGGGGATGGTGGCCGCGGGCGGTGTGTCGAAACCGCACCAGGCGCCGGCGCGGCTGCCGTCAGCCTCAAACTGCGTGGGTGCCCACGGCTTGCTGTAGCCGGCGTCCAGTGCCTTTTCGCCCACGCTGTTCGGTGAGAGGGGGTCCAGACTTGCGGCGAAGCGGAACGCCTCCCGCACCCACAGGCGGTCGCCGGGCTGGCCGTATGGGCAGAGCAATGCGTCGCCGGTACGGGTGTGCCATATCGCTGCCTGGGCTGGGGCGTGCGTGCCGTTAGAGAAGCGCACTCCAGGGCCGCCAATGGTGGTCGGCTCCCATTGCCCGAGCGGGTTATTGTGGGGCAGCTTTACGACCCGCCGCGTCTGCGTCTTCGTGCCAGCCACCAGCGCGCGTACCATCGCCCCATTGAACAGGATTGGGCGCTCCTGCGCTTCAGTCATGGGAATCCTCGCTAAAAACACGCCCATTGCGCTCCAGGGCTTGGATGCAATCCATCATGCCGTCCACGAGCTGGCGCATAGCATCGACAGTCAACGGCGCATTGGCCG
The DNA here is from genome assembly GCF_030864005.1 of Achromobacter seleniivolatilans. Classification (NCBI taxonomy): domain Bacteria; kingdom Pseudomonadati; phylum Pseudomonadota; class Betaproteobacteria; order Burkholderiales; family Alcaligenaceae; genus Achromobacter; species Achromobacter seleniivolatilans. The sequence goes on along the minus strand of NZ_CP132976.1, from coordinate 3,009,297 downwards.
AACTACCGGAGGCGGCATGCCCCGCTGATATCGAAAGGTGGGCCTTGCGACCGCACTGATCGTCGCGGCGCAGATGCACCGCGCCGACTCTTCCATCTGATGCGATGAAAGGCAGAGACACGCTTATCGGCTTACGCATGGTCGGTGGCATCCTTTGCGGCCAATCGCGCGATGAGTTCGTCGTGTTCTTTGCGTGAGTGGATTATCGGGTCTTGTAGGGCGAAGGCTTTCCGGGCTGCGTCGGCGCGTCGCAACACGATTGGTATTTCTCGCTCAACCGTGGCAAACAGCGTCCGAATGCCCGCTTCGTGAGGGCGCAAATAGCATTCGCCCATGACCTTGTAGAAGTTGCGCAGGAAAGCGTCCGGGCCGTAGTCCACCAGCGCTTTTAACGCGCGCATTTCGACTTCGGACAGTTCGATTGTGGCGCGCGTCTCAACGCGGGGCTGTTGCGTGAATCGGTTCATGTTGCCATTTCCCTCCAGGTGACGACGTTGCTGGTAGCGGTGGTCAAGTGCGGTTGTGCCGCTGCAGCGCGGGCCAGGGTTTCGCGCATGGCGAGGTCGTAACGCATCGGCCGCCGCATGACAGGCCTGTAAGGGGGCGGGGCGACGCCCGCCCGCGCCAGGTCCAAGAATCGGACGAGGAACGCCAGCAGGTCTGCCGGGTCCGCAGCCGGTGCCGGCCAGCCCGTGCGCTCGGCAATTAAGGCGGCCATTTGCACAATCGTGGCGGATGCTTTTACAGGTGTGCCGACCTTGCGCAGCAGTTCAGCCGCGTGCCGGCGGGCGATCTGCATTTCGAGGGAGTGGTGGCGCAAGGCGGTCATGCTGCTTCCTTGAGCTTGGGCTGCTCGGTCGTACCGTTTTCAATCCAGAAGGTGGTGAATGCTTGTGAGGGTGCGGGCGGTGCGGTTTTGAGCGTGCCCAGCAGCAGGATGGTGTCGATGCGCTCGTAGATAGCCAGCGCGTTGACCAGTTCCAGGGCGTCGGCGCGCCCGTCCATGTCCAAGCAGTCGAAGCGATCCAGGATCAGGCAGCGCAGGCCGGACATTTCAGCCAGGGCGGCGCCTACGAGCGCGTCTACGCGCCAGCGCTCGGACTCCGACAGGAGGCGGTAGGGCCGACCACCCCAAGTGATGGACATGTCGGCGCCGATCGAGGGAACGCGCCAGCCGGCGATGTCTGCAAGTGCGGCCAGCTTGTCGTTGAACGGCTGCAGGGCTTCGGACAGAATCTCTCCAGGGATCCCGTCGGGCGACAGCGCGTCGCCGATTGCTAGCCAGGCCAGCACCTCACCGTGATAGCGCGTAGCGTTCTGGGTCCGCTCGGCAGCGCTGACGGCGACCTGCTTGGCATTCAGCAGCGCCTGTACGCGTTCGTCGATTGCCTTGCGTTCTGCGCGCAGCGCAGTCACCTTGGCCCGTGCGGCCTCCACGTCGGAGGGCTGGACCGCCTCCGGCGCGGACGCATCCTGCAACTGTGCTTCGGCCGCCTCAGCCGCGGCGATGTCGCGGCGATCGTTCTCGACGCTACGCGCCATTAGGTCCCGGGCTTCGATCGCCTTCGGCAGGGCGGCTGCGGCCTCCGGATCTCCCTTGCCGTCAATGGGGCCATACTGCGCGACATACTTACCCAAGGTTGCATGGGCGACGTCATACGCTTCGAAGCCGCCGCCTTCTGCCTCGATAAAATTCAGCGCGGTGTACAGCCAATCGGCCAGCTCATGGATCAGGCCTTCGCGCGCTCCAGATCCAGCCTTGCCCTCTAGGACTTCGACCTTGGCCGTCAGATTGGTGCATTCGGCTTGGTCGAATTCCAGCTTTTGGCGTAGCGCTGGCAGCTTCGCAGCCTGCGCCTGACGAGCCGCGATCTGATCGCGGGCCGCTGCATAGGCGCTGGACTTTTGCTCGAGCGCACCGAGTGCCTTGGTGTTCTGTTCCAGCTTGGCGTCGACGCCGGCCAGTGTTGCGCGTTCACCTACCAGCGCGGCTTGGTCGAATGGCGGAATCTCCGCGGCCCATCCTTCGGCCTTCTGGCTTCCCCATTGCTCGCCCGTCGCTGCCTTCCAGGCGCCTTTGGCCTGGGTGCCCTCCAGCTTGGCGTGTTCAGCGCCGGCGGCGAAGCCGCTGCGCAGGATGGGCTTGATCTGCGTCACCAGCGCGGCGCTGCAGCCGCGTTCTACCAAGCGTCGTTCGATGTCGTCCGGCTTGATCTTCGCGCCCGTCAACGTGAACAGCAGCTTGGTCCGCTCTTTGGCGTCGGAGGCCGCGAAGCGCTCGGGCGCCAAGACGAAAGGAAGGGCAGGGGACTGCGGCACCAAGTCTTCGCCTGACTGCGTGCCCTTGGGCAAGCTGATGCCGACGGTGCCTTCGTCCAGTTCCAGTGCGACGGCCCCGACCTTGGCGCCGTCAGTGATCAGAGCGCCGAACTCCTTCTTTAGGCCGACACGCTCCGGCGAACCGAGAAATGCGAGGCGCACGGCCTCAGCGATGCTGGACTTACCGGCAGCATTGGATCCGGCGATCAGGGCTACCGGCGTGCGCAAATCCAGATTTATGGCGCGTGCGCCTTGGAAGTTGTCGATGGTGATGCGGTTGATTCGCATGGTTGCTCCTTATGCGTGCAGCTCGCGGCTGCCGTTGGATTGCATGGCCGACACCAGACCCGCCGTTTCCATCGCCTCCAGGAGGCGGGCGGCGCGGTTGTAGCCGATGCGCAGGTGGCGCTGAACGAGGGATATAGAGGGACGCCCGTACTGGCGCACGATCTTGATGGCGTTCGTGTACAGCGGGTCGGTGTCGTCGTGATCGTCCTCAGCTTCGAGTGCCAATTGGCCCGACGCAGACTCGGCAGTAGCAGGCTCGGACCGTTCGAACTGTTTCTCGCCACCTAGTGCATAGACCAGCTCCGCCAGCAGCCTGGTGATTTCGGTGGCCATGAGGAGAAATTCGCCGTCGAAGATTTCGGCCGCAGTTTCTTTGGCACTGTGGTTTTCTTTCAGCAAATCCAGCGGCCGGATTTTTCGGACGTCGAGATCCTCGGTCAGCTCGAACGAGATGCGGTCAGACCACGTCATGGCTAGGCGCGTGCACTGTTTGCCGTCCTGGATATGCCGACGAACTTCGTCGGCATCAATCGAGTGGTGGACATAGCGCACGACTGCTGCGCTTGCACCGGAGGCGCGCAGCTCGGCGTCTTGGTCAATACTGAAATTGGACGGCGCCTCGTCGCTGGCCAGCCAGCCCGTCATGGCGGACGTTGGCGACTGAACCACATACAAGTTTTCGATCGGGAACGGATCGATGCTCTTGGCCAGGAGGCCGATGACAGTGTCTGCCTTCGCAGGCGTACTGGTGTCAATGATTAGCCAGCGCCCGACGGGGTCAATCCACAGCCGGATGTCGTCGTACTGCGTCAAGGCCGTAGGCAGCTTTTCTTCGATGATCCGCTCCCGGATCTCCTTCATTTGCTTCTTACCCGGCTTGTAGCCTTGCTGCTGTTCCACATCGAGCGCGCGGGCGGCCGCAGCTTGATTGATGGCCTTGGAGGGCAAAAGCTTCGACTCGACGCGCAATGTGAGGAGTATCTTGCCGCTGACAGCATGTGCCAGGTCCGCGCCCTCGCGCGGCGGCACCCAGCCGATCGATTCGCGCTGCAGCTGGCCCGCCGGCGTGTAGACGTGCCGCAACAATGCGTCATTCAGGGCGTCGAGACTCCAAAAGGGCTTGATTGACGTGAGCCGGTAAATCTTGGCGTTCTTGAACATGGTGGCTTTCCCTTACTCCGGCGCAGCCATGCGGCGGCGGGTCGTGCCAGCCGGGCGGGCCTGCTGCTGCTCGGCCGTCAGGGACAGGCGACGAGCTTGGTACAGCTGATGCAATCGCGCCTGCTCGCCCAGATCGGTGACGCCCTCGATCGAGTCGCTGGCCAGGTCCAAGACATCAATGGACTTGGCGCTTTGGATTTGGTGCTCAACCTTGGCTGGATCTAAGCCTGCATCGTCGTCGGCGGCCGGCAGTTCGGCCTGCTGGGCGTCGGCATGATCTTCCTTGGTGGCAGGCGCGGAAGATGCCACGTTCTGCACCGGGGTATCGGCCTTGGCTTGCTCCTTCGCGGGGGAGGGGGCGGATTGAGTGGCCGGGTCGCGCGCTTCCACGTCGGTCACGTCTGCCGGCGCAGCCGTGGCTGGGCGGTGGGTTTGTGCCGCGCTACCGCGCAGCTCGTCCACGTTGACGCTGATCGTGCCGTCCGAACCGGTGGAGGCTTCGATAATGTCCTGGGCTTCTTCGACGGATTGCAGGCCCATCAGTAGCTCTGGCGCGTATAGCTTTCCGAAGAAGCTTGCAGTGCGATAGCGCAGCATGACTTCGTCCATGGTCTGCCACTTGCTGCCGTTCTTGGTGTACCAGCCTTCCTTAACGGCCATTTCGATGGAGACAGCGGGCGATTCGATGATCTCCCCAGTCTCCTTTTCGATTGCCCAAGCGACACACACCTTGTCTTCAATATCGACCTGGTCGACTTTGGTCTGACGCTGATTGTTTTCCCAGAACGTCGAGCGATATTCCACAACGCGCTTGCCGCGGTTCTCGATGCGGAAGCGCAGCGGCGAGAAGCGGCCGCAACCATTGATTGCGGCGATGATCCACTGTGACGACCAGGAAGGGCGTCCCTCAACGATGTACAGGTTTTGCATGACCATCAGCGGGTCGGCGCCCATGCGCTGGGCCATGTTCAACGCGACAACAGAGTTGGCCAACGCGTTCGGGTTCTCGCGGCTTTCCTTGACGTTGCCGAAGCGGTCCAGCTTCTCGATCGTCTGACGGTAGGCCACGGGCACCAGGGTGCTGCTGGAGAGCAGGCGCGCGGCGCGCTGCATGAGTTCGAAGCCCTGAAGACTGCCGAAGCCCGGTGCCACGATGGGCATTTGCGCTTCCGGTGCGGCACGCAGGTTCTGAATGGTTGCGGTCTGAGTCATGGTTTAGCCTTTGAACTTGCAGGTGGAATGACGCGGGCAGTACTTGCCCGAGCAGAGAACGGATTTGGGGTTGCCGTAGAAGCTGCCGCCATGCACCAGACGGGAGGCATGCTGGAGCAAACCGGGGCTGCTTTCATCGCCGACGAGCGCGTCGCGGGCACCGGAGATCTCGCCTGTACCGATGCGCTGCGCGGTGGCAGTTTTGCCGGTCTGCAAGCCAATAATTTGCGCGGGAGCGGTGATGGGTTTTCCGATTGCCTGCTGGGCAAGGATCTCGTAGACGCCCATCTGAGGGCCGTGCCCGGCAGTGGTGACCGCCCCGTCTGAGCCTACAGCGCGCGCGCCGCTCTTGAGGTCGGCGATGCCGAACTCGCCGCTGGTGGTGCGCCGCACGCGGTCGGTAGTGCCCGTAAGCGCGATGCCGAGGTCAGTGATCTCCATGCGATCGCACGTCAGCTCCACCGCGACGTAGTCCTGATGCGGCGCGATCTGCGCGCAGTAACGCGTATGCAGCGCCAAGCCGATGCGCTCGGCATCCTTGGGGCTTGCGTCGTCCCAATCGACCTCCTCGTCGGTGCCGTACAGGGACTTCACGAATTCGCCAGCGGCATCGTCTGGGGTGATGGGGTTGCCGTCGAGCTTGGCCTGGTCGAAAGCGGCCGTGCCGGCATGGATGGCCGTGCCCAGGCGTGCGGCGCCAGACGACGGCATGCGCATGCCCAGAAGGTTCTTAGCCTCCCAGCGGGCGGGGCAGTCGAATAACTCGGTCAGGCTGGACGCACGGATTGGGATGATTCGTTGCATGGTGGTGACTCCGTGATTAGTTAGGGGCGTGCGTCGCGGAGGCGGCGTTCGCGGAATGGGGAGCGGCGGCCGCCTGGTGGTGCGGCCGGGCAGTGTCTAAGGTCGGACCCAGCACGCCGGTGATGAATGCGAGGTACACAGTTCCGCCGACGATTCCTGCGGCGTAGGCGACGACGTCTAGATCGAGGCCGTTACGGCACGCTCGGCGCCAGACGATGAGCCAGCGGCGGGCGCTCATGCTTCCCTCGCGTAGTCGGAGTCGGGCACGATCACCACGTCGCCGCGGATCTGATGGGGAATTCCACGGGCAGCCTGGTAAAGGCGCGTCGCTGCTGGATTGACGGGCAGGCCTTTCTGGATGCTGTCGTCGTCGACCAGCATTACGTGGGTGCGGTCGGCGAGGCGGACGGTACTCAGAGCATCGGCACCGATCATCTGGCGGACGTCCTGGATGGCATGCGGGCCGTGCAACTCGGTCTCGGCGCCGTCGGCGCGGATCAGCTTGCGAACGTGCTTCATGCGCGGGCCTCCTGCTCGGCATCGAGAGCAGCCTGGGCAATCTGCGCCAACTCGGTGTCGCGGTCCGAATAGCCGGTAGCGCCGCCAGCGACCTGGGCCAGCGCATTTCGCAGCCGGGCGTTGGCTAGGCGCAGTTGGTGGTTCTTCGCCTGCAGCACGGCTTCGCTGACCATCTTGGGCTGGTCATGCTCCGATGCGACGTAGGGGAGGCCCTGCAGCGCGACATGCGCGCGGCTGGCTATCCAACGAAGCCGACGGGTCTGAGTCGAGCTGGCGCGCGCGGTGCGCATGATGTGATCCAGCGCGTCGTACAGGACCAGCTCGTTTGTGGGAAGGAGGGCTGGGGCGTTCATAGCGGTTGGTTCTCCAGGGTGGGCGCGGCGCCGGCGCGGATTTGCCGGCTGGGCATGCAGGTGAAGTCGATGCGGGTGCCGAACGGGAACACCGCCAGGACGTCGAGACATTCGGCCTGGGTGGCGAAGCGCTCGATAACCATGACCGGCGGGCGGTCGTGGGCGGCGGGCAGGAAGGCCAGCAGGACCCAGAGGGTGGTGGCGGTCATACGCGGCGGCTCCCAAGTTCCAGGCGGCAGACTTCGCCGGCGCGGCGGGCCTGGGCTTCGGCGAACATGGCGAAGTGGCAGATCGATTTGGCGATGCCCAGCGCCTGCGCCAACCAGGCGTAGGCGGCGCTGCGGTCATAGCCGAAGCGTGCGGCGGTCAGCCGTTGAAAGTCGGCCTTTGCCTCCTTGCGCGCCGCGACGGTCGCGCGATCGGCCATGATGCCCAGCGGCAGGTCCGTGTCCGGGTGCAGTCCCACGTAGGCTTGGCATTGCGTGCAGCGATACACGAAGGGCCAGTCTCCGAAGGAGTGCCCGTTGTAGATTTCGCTGTTGTTGGTCAGCTTCACCGGGCCGCCGCAGCAATGGCAGGCCTTCGGCGGCTCGATGCGATCACGCACGCGCGCTAGGGCGCGGCGCGAGACATGGGGGAGAGGGGCGGGCGCTTGCAGCTTGGTCTTGCTCCGGCTGCGCGGGTCCACGCCGAGGACGGTAACGATCATGCTTGTGCCCTCCATGGGTCGGTGCGACGGCGATAGGCTGCGAACGCGTCGATGGCGCGGGCCATGGCGTACGCAATGGGGATCAGGTAGAGGGCGGCGATCACAGGCGAATCTCGCCGGTTTCGACGGCTGCCTTGGCGATCAGGAACCGGGCGCGCGCCACCAGCGCAGCGCGCAGCGCATTCACGCCGGGGACACCTGCGCGATGGTCAAACGTCCACTTGCTCAGCGCCGGCAGAAGTGCGCCTGCGGCTTCTTTAACGGGTAGATCGGCGCACGTCTCCAACCACCATTCGATCGTTTCGCCGAATGCGAGCGGCGCCCGACCGGCGAATAGGTCGCACAGCATGCCGACGATGGCTTCGTCATCCAGGTCCGGAAACGAAATGACCGCTTCGGCGGGAAAACATCCGTGGTCAGCGGCGCGCGTCGGATCGTCCGGTAATGCGACAACTGGTGTTTCCATCCCATCCTCCAAATTTGCGTGATACGCATATATGGAAGTGCATGATACGCAAATTTAAATATGCGTCAAGCGCATTTTTGCTGTGGGACGAAAAAAAGCCGCCTTGATTGGCGGCGGTGTGCTGGGCGGAGAAGAGGCCGAAGTTGTGGCCTTAGGGCATTTAGGGCGTCAGCGGCGTTTTCGGTAGCGGCGGTGTTCGACCATGGTGCCGATGATTTGCACCGCGGACACGTCGGAACGCACAGAGGGATAGTCGGGGTTTAACGGGACAAGCTCAAAGACCATTTCGCCCCTTTCGGTAACACCACGGGGCCGATACTTTTTGAATGTGGCTTCGTGGTCCCCATTTTTGGCTACGACGAAATCCCCCGGCAGCGGCTCGACGGCCGGGTCGATCACCACAATATCCCCTTCGTTGAATGACTCTTCATTCATCGGGCTATACATAGACAGCCCCTTAATACGTAGTGCAAAAGCATTGCGCGAAAGGTCAAGGTCGGTGAGCAGCCAATCGTCGGGAGAGGGGGAGGGGTACGGGACAACCGATTCTGACAGTGCGCCGGCCTGCACATAGCTAAGCAGTGGAATCCTTCTGCTGCCAATAGCAGCCACTTGAATGTTCGATTCGGCGGGTGCGCCTGTGAAAAGCTCTCCGACCGAGCAGCCAAGGGCGTCCGCGATCTTGGCCAGGATCTCATCACTGAATCCTTGCTTGCCGCGCTCCAGGCGCGACAAGTTGCCAACATCGCTACCGATGCGATTGGCTAGTTCCAAGATTGTCCAGCCCAACGCTTTGCGCCGCTGGCGGATGTTTTCGCCCAAGTTCATCCCCGAATTGTCTTATTCAGTCTGCGTGTAGCGCAAAGCGTATTGCGCATATTCAATGAACCAACTAATATGCGTCACACGCATAATTTATGGACTCGAACGATGACCACTCCTTTGCGCCTAGCGCGCGAGAAGCGCGGATTGACCATTCAGCAGGTCGCAAATTCTGTCGGCATTGACCCCGGCAATCTGAGCCGCATCGAGCGCGGCCTGCAGGTGCCATCTAAGGATCTGGCCGAGAAGTTGTCCCTGGTGTTTGACGGCGACGTCAGCGAGACGCAGATCATTTATCCGGAGCGATTCGTGCCTACCGACCATGCGGCGCCGCCGCCAGGCACCGGTGCTGCGGCCCTGGCCCCGCGCCTAGGCGCATCCGATCCTGGCCATGCATAGCGGCCTCGATCTAACCCCTAACTGTCGGGCGCCGCGCGATGAGCGTGGGCTTTCAGTGATGCGTGATCGTTGCCGAAGCGGTCGGCTCCGGCCTCATGTCGCTTTCCATGCACAACCGATCGAAAACGGCCCGCACCGTCTCTTGGTCCGCATCCCCGACGACGTTATCCGCAATTTGCTTTGCCAGCTTAAGCAGGCCAATCGTGGCCTGCGCAGCGCGACTTTTCCCATTTATATCCATCCCGCCACCCCGTTTTCCGACTGTGTGGCGGGAATGTAACTGCCAGGAGTACCCGACGCATGCGACATGAATCGCACAAGACTTTGATCGCAGTTGTCCGCGATCACGTTTCCGCCTGGCGCAAGTCGCTGGATTGGTCACGGGAAACCCTGGTTGACAGCATCGTCAAGGCACATGAAAGCCTGAATGGCCCCGCCGTCACGGGCATCCGGTTTGAGCCGCCCACAGGTGACACTTTTTCCCGCATGAAGGTCAATGCGGATCGGGTATCGCGCTGGTTAGACGATGAGAGCAAGGAGAACAATCTACTGCCTGCAAATTTCTTGCCGTCTGTGCTCGCGGCGATGCCGCATGATAGGCGCCGGCATTGCGTTGACGACCTTTTACGTTCGCTGAATTTGGCTGTCCGGACGCTGGCGACGGACGGCGCCGAAACATTGTCCGTTGGGCAATTAGGCAACGTCCTACGAGAGCAGGCTGAGGCCAGTGCAGCACTTGCGGCTTTGCTAGACGGCAAGGCGACCAAGGGAGAACTGATTCAGGCCCATCGTGAAACGTCGGAATCCATTGTCGCGCTGCGCCAGGCCCGCGCGACGGTAGAGCGGCAGATGGCCGCCGCGGGCGTGCAGATCCCTGCCAAAGAGGCGGACCCGTCATGAAAGGGGCACCAGGTCAGATCCGGCGGGCATGGACCGATATCGAGCGGGCCGTGCTGCGCAAGTTCTACCCGGACGTGCCCACGGCGGTGATAAGCGTGGCGTTGGGCAGGCCCCTGACTCAGGTCTACCAGCAGGCGCGGAAACTCGGGTTGGCCAAATCCGTCGCATACCTGGCCAGCGAAGCAGCTTGCCGGCTTCGGCGCGGTGATCGCGTCGGCGCGGCTTTTCAGTTTCCGAAGGGGCATTCCCCCTGGAACAAGGGGAAGAAGGGCGTCGCAACAGGTGGCCACGAAACTCGATTTAAGGCGGGCATGCTGCCGCACAACCATGTGCCGGTGGGCACCGAAGTGCCAGACGCCGACGGCTACATCAAACGCAAGATCGCCGAGCCCAAGACCTGGGTCTACGTCCATCGCTACGAATGGGAACGCGTCCACGGTCCGATCCCCAAGACGCACGCCCTGGCGTTCAAGGACGGCAACAAAGCGAACGTTTCCCTAGACAACCTGGAGCTGCGCACCAAACGCGAAATGATGCTGCGCAATTCCGTACACAACCTGCCCGCCGAGCTGGTCGAAGTGATCCAGCTGCAGGGCGCGCTCAAAAGGAAGATCAATGGCCAACATCGACGCGCTGCGTGACCATCTTTTTGCGACTTTGGCGGCGTTACGCGACCCCGAAAAGCCGATGGATATCGATAGGGCCAAGGCGGTGTCTGACGTCGCTCAGACAATCATCAATTCCGCGAAAGTCGAAGTGGACTTTATGCGCCAAACGGGTCAGACCGGCTCACCTCGATTCCTGTTGGCCGCCGGGCAGGCGCCGGCTGAAACCACCGCGACAGCTACTGGCACGAAGGAAGTGTCGTGCGGAGTGACACGTCATAGGCTGGGGGGGTAGGGCCATGGATTTTCAAAAATGGACCTTTCAGCTGTTGTCCGTGCCCGTCAGCGTGCGACCTATTGCCACGGCGCTGGCCGTGCGCGGCGGGGAGGCCGCATGACGGATTTCGAACAGCTACCGGCCCCCCTGACCCCTCCGGATTGCAACCTGCGCGGGCTGCCTTTCATGCCGCTACACACCGAACGCCTGCTCGACAGCGACATGATGGCCCTCTCGACCGGGGAGGAGTTCAAGACGGCCCTGCGGCTGTGGTGCAAGAGCTGGAACCAGGAGCCGGCCGCGTCGTTGCCCGACGATGACCGGATTCTGGCCCACCTGGCCGGCAAGGAGTTGCCCGCCTGGCGCAAGGTGAAGGACATGGCCCTGCGTGGCTTCGTGAAATGCGCAGACGGGCGCCTCTACCATGCGGTCATCGCCGCCGAGGCGATCAAAGCAATGGCGAAACGAGAGGAGCACCAGGCCGCCAAGGAAGGCGACAACGACCGCAAGCGCGAAGAGCGGGAGGACCGAAAACTGTTGTTTGCGGCGCTGCGCGAAATCGGGCTGATTCTGCCCGCGAAGGGTACGACGACGTCACACCTGCGTGAGGTAGCGGCGTCACGTGGGATCGCCCTAACCGTCACAGCGGGGCACAAGGGTGTCACTGTGACAACAGCAGGAAGTCACACGGAAAGTCACGGGGGTGTCACGGCTAAGACAGGGACAGGGACAGGGATATATAAAAAAGAAGAAACAGCGGCGGCGTCTCTCGCGCATGTGTTTGCGCATGGCGACGACCCTGCGCCGCCGCCGCTGGACGGCGAGAAGACGGCCGAAGAACTGGCCATGGCGGTTGCTGTCTGGCTGCGCCGCAAGGAGCAGGCGCGAGGCAAGCAACCCCGCAGTACGCTGAGCAATGACCCACGAATCGCAGCGTGGATCAATGCCGGCGTCACCGACCTGCAATTGGCCGAAGCCTACGACCTGGCGGTGTTGGATCGCGAAACCACAGGCGATGCCGGCCCAATCGCACCGGGCTTCCTGGACATCTTCGTCGCCAAAGTGCTGAACCCGCCGCAGGGTGAGAGTGCCCTAAACGGCAAGAAGCCTGCTGTGTCGAAGTCCGATCCGCTGGCATGGCTGACCACGGCGTCAGGGCTGGAATCGAAGGGCGCCGAGCTGGGCATCGTGCAGGACCAGGGCGAACCGTTCCCGTCGTTCAAGGCCAGGGTGATTACCGCCGCCCACCTGAGCGAAGGCGACAAAGCCCGCGCCCGCGCAGACCTTGGGGTCCACATATGACGACTGCTGTCGAGTGCGTGAGCTGCGCTCTGTTCACCCTGCGTGAAGATCCGAAATATGCCCAGCTTGGGCTGGCCAGGTGCGCCGCCATGAAAGACCGCCCTGGCACCTTCGTCAGCCCGCAATACCCGCGTCAATGCCGGGACCACCAACCAGCGCCTGCGGCCAAGACGGCCGCGCGTATCGAATGGCTGCGCGACGCGCGCAGCGAGGGAGCATGATGCAAATCGTTTTCACCGTACCCGGTGTGCCGCAAGGGAAAGGCCGCGCGAAATCCAGCTCACGTATAGGCCGTGACGCCAAGACAGGGGCCGCCCGCGTTTTTACGCGCCACTACACCCCAGAGGCGACAGTGGCCTATGAAAGTCTGGTCAAACTGGTCGCGGCCCAGGCCATGGCAGGGCGCGAAGCCTATACCGGGCCTATACGGATGGACCTGGACATTGTCATGCCGATCCCGCAATCCTGGTCCGGCGTGCGGCAGCGCCGCGCCGCCGCCGGCGAGATCGCGCCAACCGTGAAGCCTGACGGCGACAACGTCGAGAAGGCCATCAAGGACGGCTGCAACGGCGTCGCATACCGCGATGACGCCCAGGTGGTCCAGGCTAGCAAGAGCAAGGTCTACGGCCTGGTGCCGCGCGTAGACGTGGTGCTGACCGTGCTGGACATGGAACCCGCCCAGGGAGTGAAGAAAAATGCGCCGTGAAGCCGGAACGTTCTCATGCCCCGAGCACGCGATCGCCGTGGCCTACCTGATGCTGGCCTACCCGATCGAGCCGAAGAATCCTACACAGTTGGTGTGTGAGGCGCTGCGCGACCGCTTTGACGCGACCTATGACCGCAAGGTGTTGTCGGGCCTGTCACCGCACGACTGGCATGCGCAGGCGGTATTCACGGTCAAGGTGCTGGAACGGACGCTGGGCGATGGTATGGGCTTTCACATCTTGCAGGCACAGTACGGCACAGGCGAGGAGGGTGCGGTCAGCGCGCGCCAAGTCTCGGAATGGTTGAACCCGGATGCGGCCGATGACAGCCGCGAACGCGAGCTGGTAGACCTGTTGGTGACCAACATTCTGCGGGGCAGGCCGAGGATCAGAGAGCTATCGGACAAATTCGACGTGCCGAAGTCGAATATCGGCCGGCTGTCGTCAGCCTATCGCGTGCTGGTGGAAGGCGCCCGTCGCGCCGCTTTGAACCGCCTGGATGTGCGAATGCGGGACGCCGACATCGTGGTGGACCTGGAGGCAGGTGCGACGCCAACGGCGCTTGACAATGTGGGACAAGATGAGCAGAATTCGCCCAGACTCGTAGCAAGTACGCGCTAAAGAAACGCCCCGGCCAAAAACCGGGGCGTTTTGCTTTGTATCATTCCGCATGAAATCCGATCGGCTTCTTCGCGCTTGTGGGCGGGGCCTTAGATAGAACCATGGATACCTGTGTGTAGTGCTGGATTACTCGACGAGGTCCGTCGCTTTCGTCGCGCCCGCTGAAGATGATGAACTGCCCGTCCAAGCGGATCGATTCCACGACCATGTCATAGCCGCCCGAAGTGAGGCAAATAGAGTATGAACCGGGTACGTTTTCCAGCTCTTTCTCGTACTGCTCAACTTGCCGACGTATCGCCGCGAAGGCGTACTCAGGTATAGATTTCGGCGCATTCTCAGATGGCGAGTAGCCCTGAGTCAAATTAGCGATAGCGTCTCGTAAACCCAAATCCTTGTTCAAGCGCCTCTCCTTGATCAATGCAATCTGTTGACATCTGGCAAGCAAAGAAGACGGCGACGGCCGCGCAGCGGTAACTGCGCGACCGACAGCCGACCCACGGAATAAGCCGTGAGCGACCCAAGGCCGTCCCACCTGTACAGGCGGGGGCTACGGTAACACATCGGTAACGTCACTCATGGAAGAACTACGTTGTACCAACTGCGGGCGCAAGCTCGCGGAAACGACCGGATATGTCCGGCTCAACATCAAATGTTCGCGGTGCAAGACCGTGAACGCGTTTTCGATGGCCGAGAGCGCCCCGAGCGCCCAGAGCCACAATCAAGCATGCCGCCGAGCATCCAGCCCAGAGGTAAGCAGGCATGGAGGCCAACGGCCATAACACCGCCGCGCCGGCGCGTAAGCAGCCCGGCGTCAACGGTTTCAAGTACAAGCCGCGCTACGGCGTGATCGTGCTGTGCGATGACGAAGGTCACCAGCAGCGCGTCTTCGACGACCTGCGCGCGAAGGGCTACCGCCTGAAGGTGGTAGCCGTATGAAAGTGTCCATTCAGCACCGCTGCGCCGACGCCGAAAGTTACCGCGCGGCTAGGGTGAAATCGCTGTTCAACGTCGATAGCGGCGCCGCGTTCGACCTGGAGGCCGATCTGCCCATCGACGACGGCCAATGGCGGGTAGGGGTGATCGTTGGCCCGTCCGGCTCCGGCAAGACCAGCATCGGACGTGCGATCGCGCCACTCTACGCCCCGGCCTGGCCATCGGACCGCCCCATCATCGACGCGATCGCGCCAGCCGGCGCATTCGACGACGTGACTGCCGCATTGTCGGCGGTGGGCCTGGGCAGTGTTCCGTCCTGGCTGCGGCCGTATGGCGTGCTGTCCAACGGCGAGCAGTTCCGCGCGAACCTGGCGCGCCTGGTTGTCGAGGCTCCGCCGGTCGCCGTCGTGGACGAATTCAGTTCCGTCGTAGACAGACAGATTGCCAGGGTCGGCGCCGGTGCGTTCGCCAAGGCGTGGCGACGCACCGGTGGCCAGGTTGTGCTGCTGTCCTGCCATTACGATGTGCTGGACTGGCTGCAACCGGATTGGGTGTTCGACAGCGCCACGGGCCAGTTTGATCGGGGGTCGGTTCGACGCCGGCCGCGCTTGGACCTGGACATCGAGCAAACCGATTGGCGCTGGTGGCCGCATTTTGAACCGCATCACTATCTGAAGATGCCTAAGATGATCGCCGCCACGAACTATGTGGGCTGGATCAACGGAGAGCCGGTGGCCCACATGGCGGTCAGCACCAGGCCGGGCCTGATCGAGGCGCGTGCATGCCGTCTGGTCGTTATGCCGGAATGGCAAGGCGCCGGCGTGGGCATGCGATTCCTGAACGCCGTGTGCGCTGCTTGGCTGGCCGGCAACAACCGATATGGCCTGTCACTTCGGACCCTGTTCCATACCAGCCACCCCGGCCTGGCCGCCGCGCTGCGCCGCGACAAGCGGTGGACGCAGGTCTCGGCGCCACTCTACGGCGCGCCAAGCGGGAAACTGCGAAAGCCTACCGCCGGGGGAGTGCTGACCAGTTACGGCGGGCACTTCCGCGCCGTGCAGGGCTTCCGGTACATGGGGGAGCCGACATGCGCATCATGATCATCGGCCAGAAGTGGCTGGGCGCGGCGTTACTGCGCCAGTGCCTGGCCGAAGGCCACCAAGTGGTAGCCGTGGCCGCGCCGCCGGCCGAAGGCATTGATTACGACCGGCTCTATGCGGCTGCGCAGCAACTCGGTGTGCCGGCGTGCGCGACGCGCGGCCGCCTGGGCGCGGCGGATGTTCCGGAGGGTTGTGACGTGCTGCTGGCGGCGCATGCTCATTGCTTCATTGAGGCGGGCGCGCGGGCGCGGGCACGGCACGGGGCGCTCGGGTATCACCCATCCCTGTTGCCGCGGCATCGTGGTCGTGACGCCGTCCGGTGGGCAGTGCACATGAAGGAGTCCGTGACGGGCGGAACGCTTTATCGGATGGATGACGGCGCCGACACTGGGCCAATACTGGCGCAGGCGTGGTGCCATATCCGCCCGAACGACACGGCCGCAGACGTATGGCGCCGTGACCTGGGTCCAATGGGGCTGCGCTTGTTCTCGCTGGTGCTGGGCCAACTCGAGGGCGGTGGGCAGATGGCAGGGCAGGCGCAGGACGAGGGTCTGGCCACATGGGAGCCGGCATTCAGTGCTGCCAAATTGGCAAACTTGAAGGTGTGAACATGGCCAGGTTGCGGGGACGTGCCGAGGGCGAAGGACGGCCGCGGCCGCCGGCCGAATGGCTGGAGCGTGTGTGCCAGTCCGACGCCCCGCAGCTATGTCCGGCGCCCGAGCTTCTCAGCTGGGCGCTCGGCGCGATCGTGGCGGACGAAGGCGGGCCAATCCACAACCCGGACCACGCGCACTTAGCTGACGCGGATCTGGCGTTCCTTTGGGCATCGTCCGGATTCTCTAAGGGGGGCCGTCAAATCCTTGGCCAAGCCGAGCAGGTCATGTTCCGAGCCGGCGGCTGGCAGAAGGCGCGCCAGGAACAGCAGATGGTGGAATGGTTCGGGCGAGTCCCCGCATTTCTGATCACGCTGGCGGCCGACTACTGCGCGTCCTGCAGCGATGCGGAATTCTGCGCGCTGGTGGAGCATGAGCTGTACCACATCGGTCAAGCGCTGGATCCGTATGGCGCCCCAGCGTTCGACAAGCTAGGCCGGCCGAAGCTGCGAATTGTGGGGCACGACGTGGAAGAATTCATCGGCGTAGTGGCGCGATACGGTCCTTCGGAGGATGTCCGACGCCTAGTGGCGGCTGCTGGCAACACGCCTGTGGTACCGAGATTAAGCATTGCGCGGGCCTGCGGTTGCTGCCTGAAGGCGGCATAACAGACTTTGGGATGTGGGTATGGCGAAGTTGAACGATGCGCACAAGCAAGTCATCGTGCAAGCCCTGGCCTGCTGGGACACGCCGACAGAGGTTTCGGAGCTGCTGCGAGAGCAGTTCGGCATCGAGGTGCCACGCACGCACGTCGCGCAATACGATCCGACGAAGGTGTCTGGTAGCCGCTTGGCCAAGAAGTGGCGGGACCTGTTCGAGAGTACACGTGACGCATTCAGGGCGGAAGCGGCCAAGATCCCAATAGCTGAACAGTCGTTCCGGCTTCGGGCTCTGAGCAAGATCTACGAACGGCACATGCAGCGTGGCAACGTCGTGGCTGCGGCGTCAGTACTCGAACAGGCCGCCAAGGAAAGCGGCGGCATGTTCACAAACAAGCGCGAACTCAGCGGCCCCAACGGTGGGCCGATCCCCACCATGCCCACGACGATCCAATTGGTTGCCCCAGGTGACGACGGCTAACATCGAACTCCCCCCAAAGCTGATCCCGGTGTTCTCCGGGCCGGCGCGGTACAGGGGGGCAAGAGGCGGCCGCGGTAGCGCAAAGACTCGCAGCTTCGCGCTGATGACGGCGGTGCGGGCATACATGTTCGCCCAGGCCGACGTGTCGGGTGTGGTCCTGTGCGGCCGGGAGTACATGAACAGCCTGGAAGACTCCTCTATGGAGGAGGTCAAGCAGGCTATCCGTTCAGTGCCTTGGCTCGATGCCTACTTCGAGATCGGCGAGAAGTTCATCCGCACGCGCAACCGCCGTGTCTCGTACACCTTCGCGGGCTTGCGGCACAACCTGGACAGCATTAAGTCCAAGGCGCGGGTGCTGATTGCATGGATAGACGAGGCGGAGAACGTCAGCGAGATCGCGTACCAGAAGCTGCTGCCGACGGTGCGGGAGAACGATTCCGAAGTCTGGCTGACCTGGAACCCGGAGCTGGACGGCAGCCCGACCGATCTGCGATTCGTCAAAAATCCGCCGCCGAATTCCAAGATCGTCGAGCTGAACTACACGGACAACCCTTGGTTCCCCGATGTGCTGGAGCAGGAGCGCCGCAATGACCGCGAGCGCCTGGACGACCAGACCTATGCCTGGATTTGGGACGGCGCCTACCGCGAGAATAGCGAAGCGCAGATCCTGGCCGGCAAGTACAGGGTTGCAGAGTTCGACCCGGCGGCTGGTTGGGATGGCCCGTACTTCGGTCTGGACTGGGGCTTTAGCCAGGACCCGACCGCCGGCGTCAAGCTCTGGGTGCATGACCACCGGCTGTGGGTCGAGCACGAGGCCGGAAAGATCGGGCTCGAGAACGACGACATCGCGGCGTTCATGGTCGCCCGCCTGCCAGGCATTGAGCAGCACGTGACCCGTGCGGACTCGGCCAGGCCGGAGACGATCAGCCACGTGAAGAGCAAGGGCAGGGACGGCCAGCGTGCCAACCTCCCGCGCCTCCAAGGCGTTGAGAAGTGGAAGGGCAGCGTTGAGGATGGCATTGCCCACCTGCGCTCCTACAAGGAACTGGTCATCCACCCGCGCTGCGTGCAGACCCTGCGTGAGGCTAGGCTGTACAGCTACAAGGTGGACCGCCTGACGGGCGATGTGCTTACAGACATCGTGGACGCCAACAACCATTACATGGACGCGACGCGGTATGCGTTGCAGCCCATGATCAAGCGCAAGCGCGGATTCTTCGGATGAAATTCTTTGACTGGTTCAAAAAGCGCCCGGAGCCCAAGGTTCAGCGGCGCGGCCTTTTCTCGACCCATCACCCATTGGGAGACAAGGTGCGCCCGGCGTTCGAGTTCCCGGCGTTCGAGCAGCCCCACGGTGCGCCCACTGTGGCATCAGACAACGGATACATCGGGGAGCGTCCGACGCCTAAGATGGCCAGCTTCACGCAGGTCAACGAGGCCCAGCTGGGGTTCTACGCGGCCGGCAGCATGTTCATCGGCTATCAGGCGTGCGCCATGCTGGCCACGAACTGGCTGATTGGCGAGGCGTGCAGCATGCCGGCGCGGGACGCCGTTCGAAACGGGTTCCTTCTTATGTGTGGGGACGTAAAGACTGCCGATACATTGAAGGAACAGGACGAGCGGTTTGGCGTGGAGCGACATCTGCGCGAGCTGGTGAACTTCGGACGAGTGTACGGTGGCCGCCTTGTGTTGTTCGATGTCGAGGCAGCGAACCCGGAGGAGTACTACAAGGCTCCGTTCAATTTGGATGGAGTACAGCCTGGCACGTACCGAGGTATGTCGCAGATTGACCCGAACTGGGTTACTCCGGTCTTGACCGAGGACAACCTCAACGACCCTGCGAGTCAGAGCTACTACGAGCCGACGTTCTGGAAGATCAAGGACCGGGTCTATCACAAGTCTCATCTGCGGATCTTCGTGCCGTACCCGGTGCCGGACTACCTGAAGCCCCATTATCGCTACATGGGTGTGAGCGTCCCGCAGCGCATGATGGAGCGGGCGTATGCGGCCGAGCGCAGCGCGAACGAGGGCCCGCAGTTGCTGATGACCAAGCGCCTCACGGTGCTGGGCGTTGGAGAAGGGGCTCTCAGCAATCGCGACGAACTGGAGAAGAACCTCGCCGAGTGGGTCGCTTACCGGGACAACTACGGCGTAAAGGTCGGAGGCGCAGACGAGACGACTCAGCAGTTCGACACGGCGCTTGGCGATGTGGACACGGTCATCATGACCCAGTTTCAGTTGGCGGCGGCAGTCGCCGGCGTGCCTGCTACCAAGATCCTTCAAACCCAGCCAAAGGGATTCAATGCGGCTGGAGAGTATGAGCGTTCGGTGTATCGGGAGCATTTGGAAAGCATCCAGTCGAACGACATGACCCCGATCCTGAAGCGGCACTACCAGCTGCTCGCCAAGTCCGAGAGCATCACGCTGCCGAGCAAGGTTCAGATCCAATGGCTTCCGGTTGATAGCCCGACCGCCAAGGAGTGGGCGGAGATCGACAAGCTCAAGGCCGACCGTGACGGCGTGCTGTTCAACACGGGAGCCATTGATGCGGAAGATATCCGCAACCGGCTGAGGGAAGACCGCGAAAGCGATTACCACAACATTGAAAAAGCCGAGTTCGTAGATGGCCAAGAGAATGGTAACGAAGCGGCGCCAGGCTTGGGGGCAGCAGCAACAGGCCAGCCAGTTCAAGGGCTCGGTGCTGGCGTACCCGGTAGCCGTTGAAGAGCGGTACCGGTCCAGCCTGTCGTCGTTGATCGAGGGCATGCTGGCCGAATACGACCGGGCGCTGCGTGGTCTGTATAGCTCAAATCCCGAGGTTGCTCAGGACGAGAGCGTGACCACTCAGGCGCGGCGCATCCTGGGAGATCTTGGGAAGAAGTGGAGCAAGGCCTTTGCGGAGAAGGCCGGGCCGCTGGCCAACCGGACCATTGGCCAGGTGGACAAGTTTTCCAAGCAGAACCTGGGTGCGTCGCTGCGGGACATGTCTGGCGGGTTGACCATCAAGACGTTCACGATGCCGGCCTCGTTGTACGACAAGGTTCTGGCCAGCACTGCGGAGAACGTGGGGCTGATCAAAAGCATCCCGGCGCAGTTTCAGGAGCGAATACAGGGCATCGTCCTGCGGTCAATCCAGTCGGGCGGTCAGGGCGCTGGCCAGATCTTCGAAG
The DNA here is from genome assembly GCF_030864005.1 of Achromobacter seleniivolatilans. NCBI lineage: Bacteria > Pseudomonadati > Pseudomonadota > Betaproteobacteria > Burkholderiales > Alcaligenaceae > Achromobacter > Achromobacter seleniivolatilans. The sequence goes on along the minus strand of NZ_CP132976.1, from coordinate 2,988,900 downwards.
AGATCAAGAGCCTGAACAAGGTCACGAAGCACAGGGCCAAGCTGATTGCGGTCGACCAGACACGCAAGATCACCTCGGCGATGAACGAAGAGCGGATGAAGTCCGCCGGCGTGAAGAAGTTCGAATGGATCCACAGCGGCGGCGGGGCGGAGCCTCGGTCACTGCACGTTGAATACGACGGGCAGACATTCAGCATGGATGAGCCGCCCATCATCGACAAGAGAACAGGGCAGCGCGGATTTCCCGGTGAGTTGATCAACTGCCGGTGCCGTATGCGGCCGGTCATTGACTTTACCGAGTACCTCGATGAGCAACCGACAAACTGACGTCAACGGCTACCTGCTGGTGCGCGACAACCCGATCACTAAGGTGGGTGTGTTCCCGTACCTCGGTAGCGAGATCGGCGCGCCCGAGCCTGATCGCATCTACCAGGTGTACCGGCCGCAGGAAGAGCTGGAGAAGCCCGAGACGATCGCCTCTGCCAACCTGGTGCCTTGGATCGACGAACACGAGTTCCTAGGCAAGGACGGAACCCCGGCCGAGAAGAAGGGAGTGCAGGGCACTACGGGCGAGACAGCGCGCTTCGAATATCCGTACCTGCGCAATAGCGTCAAGGTCTATTCGGAGTTCATGAAGAACCTGATCGACCGCGGCAAGGTGGAGCTGTCGCCCAGCTACCGCTGTCGATACGAATTTACCGAAGGCGCGTTCGATGGCAAGAAGTACCACGCCATCCAGCGCGACCTTCGGTTCAATCATCTGGCAACCGTGAAAGAGGGCAGGACGGGGCCGGACTTGGCTGTACAGGACTGCCTAACCATCACATACGACTCAGCGGAGTTCATCAAAATGGAATTGACCCCCGAAATTCTCGAACAGATTCGGGCGTTGATCGAGCAGGTGCTGGCGGACAAAGCCGCCGCCGCTGGCTCGGACAATGACCCCAACAAGGAACCTGTCAAAGATGCGGACCCGGCCGCCGCCCCTGGTGCGGTGACACCGGCAGAAAAGGATGCTGTGAAGCAGACTGCAGCTGCCGCCGAAGAGGCCACCAGCGCCGTTGAATCGGCAACAGCTGCGATCGAAGAGGTGCAAGCTGCCCTCGAGGAAGTGCAGGCCGCAGCTGAGGAAGTGAAGTCGGCCCCGACTGCCGACAGCAAGAAGGCCTTGGACGCGGCTATGACCAAACTGGGCGCCGCCAAGAACAAGATTGCCAAGCGTGTCGCCGACTCGCAGGTGTCCGGCTTGATCACGGGTCTGCAAGCCCAGGTCAAGGCGAACGACGCCAGCGCGGTGATCAAACAGATCGCCGACCGCGATGCACTGGTCAAGCGCGTGACGCCGTTCATTGGCGCCTTCGACAGCGCGCTGCTGGTGTCCGCTGACCATGTGGCCCGTTATGCCGTCGAAAAACTGGGCCTGAAGGCGCAAGACGGCGCGGAGCACGCGGTGTTGCTGGGCTACCTGCAAGCCGCAAAGTCCGACGCCGACAAGATCGTCAGCGATTCCAAAACCGTGCGCGCCGAAGATACGGCCGCCAAGCTCTGGAGCCAGAAGCAATGATTCCGAACACCGCACGAACCTACCTGCTGTCCGGCATCCCCGGCAACATCAGCCATGACGGCCCCACCCGCGCCGCGTCGGCGATCATCGACTCGGCCGACGAGACCGAAAACGTCTTCGGCCGCGCCTTCACCTACAAGGCCGGCACCGATACCGTCGAAGTGGGCGGCACGGGCGCCTTCGCGGGCATCCTGATCAACCCCAAGGCCTATGCGATCGACGTCACCTACGCTCGCAACGGCACGGTTGGCGAGTTCCTGACGATGGGTGAGGTGAACGTTCAACTGGGCAACGACGGCAACATCGGCTTGCCTCTGTCGTTCGATCCGGCCACCGGCATCATCTCGTCGGGTGAGACCGGAACCGTCATCCCCGGCGCGCACATTGCCCGCCACGAACCCAGCGCCGAGACCCCGCGCCTCGCGGTTATCGCCCTGAATGGTCTGGTGAAGTTGCCGACCGCGCCCGTCACGCCCTGATTAAAGGAACAAGACATCATGGCAAAAACTCAATCCAAGGTGCACATGCACATGAGCGGCCGCCTGGCCGTTTCGCGTGGTGCGGTGAAGGTCGGCAAGGACGCCAAGATCGGCTTTGAAGACCTGGACAATCTGGGCGTCGGCCTGCGTTCCATGGACTCGGCCCTGACCGGTCCAGCCGTTACCAACGGCGCCATGCTCTCGCACATGCTGCAAACCTGGCTGCCCGGCACACTGCGCGTGGTCACCCAGGTGCGCAACATCGACGAAATCGCAGGTATCACGACCGTCGGCCGCTGGGAAGACGAGATGATCAGCCTGCGGGTGGCTGAACCGGTCGCGAAAGCCGAGCTGTACGGCGACACGACCAACATTCCGCTGGCCGACTACCGCCAGTCGATCGAATCGCGCGGCATCGTGCGCTTCGAGCAGGGTTTTCAGGTCGGCAAACTGGAAGACGCCCGCCAGGCCGCCATCGGCTATCAAGCCGCCGACGAGAAGCGCCGCGCCGCCACCGAGTCGCTGGACATCAGCCGCAACCAGGTCGGCTTCTACGGCTTCAACCAGCCCGATTCGAACGTGTACGGCCTGCTGAACGATCCCAGCCTGCCGGCCTACGTTTCGGCCACCACGCCGTGGCTGACCGCGAACTTCGACCAACTGGTCTCTGAGTACACGGGCATGTACAACCAGCTCGAAACCCAGATGGGCGGCGAGCTTAAGGACACGGCCAAGATGGTGCTCGTGCTGCCGACCGGCTACCGCTCGATTTTCAGCGTGTACAGCCCTGCGGCCTCGGGTATGACGTTCCGCCAATGGCTGAACGAGAACTTCCCGAACACTCGCGTGGTGACGACTGCCGAATTTAAGGACGCCAACGGTGGCCTGGACGTGGCCTACCTGTTCGTCGAGAACGCGGCCGAGCAGGACGAGTCGGACATCATGGCCGCAAGCCTGATCCAGGCCGTGCCGGTGCGCTACCAGGTGCTGGGCAGCGAAAACCGCATCAAGGGCTACATCGAAGACGCCATCAACGCGACGGCGGGCATCTTCGTGTTGCGCCCGTGGGCGTTCTCTCGCAAGACCATCAGCGCGTCCTGACCGCCGCGCTTCGAACAGAGGGCCGGGGAAACCCGGCCTCTTTCATTTCCGGAGTCGAAATGTTTCGCATCTATATCTACAGTACGCTCAGCAACGACCAACGCTACCAGCTGAAGAATGGCCAATCGGTCCTCATCGCTGGCAAGGCCAACGTGGCTAACAAGCAGCTGGTGACGCCCAAAGGCATGGCCACCGCGATCTCTGAAGACGAGTTCAACCTACTGCAGGAGAACATCGTGTTCAAGGCGCACTTCAAGAACGGGTTCGTGGCGGCCAGCCATGACAAGTCGGACGCGGAGGCGTTCGCCGCACGCAACCTGGAAGGCGCCGACAAGTCCGCTCAGGACACGCCCGCCACCGCCAAGAAGCGTAACGCGGGCGGCGCCAAGGTCAAAGACGCCGAGGCCTGACATGGACTTTCCGCTGGCGAAGTTCCGAATCCTATTCCCGATGTTCGCCACGGTGACGGACGACGTGGTGCTGGCCGTAGCGGAGTGGGGACAGTGCTACACCAGCGGGCGCGGTTGTCAGTGCAACGAGCAGCTGTGGATGCTCATCACGGCGCATCTGTTGCAGCTGCGTCTGAATGCTGCTGCTGGCAATGGCGGCGCGCCTGGCGCGCTGGCTTCCGCAACGATCGACAAGGTCAGCGTGTCCTTCCAGGCACCGCCGGCGACCGATTCCTGGTCGCACTGGCTGAATCTCACGCCCTATGGCCAACAGTTCCAGGCGCTGTCCAAGAGCTGCTCGGCCGGTGGGTTGTACGTCGGCGGACTGCCTGAGCGCGCCGCGTTCCGCAACGTGGGTGGTTTGTCCATCCGCGGGGGAAGGTCCCGATGAAGGTGGTACGCCAAGGTGGCACGGAAAAGCTGCGGGCGACGTTGAATGACGTTGGCAGCAAGCAGATCCGTGTCGGCTTCTTTCCCGAGGCCAAGTATCCCGACGGGACGCCCGTCGCCTATGTGGCTGCTATTCAAGAATATGGGTATCCGCAGGGCAACATCCCCGCCCGCCCGTTCATGCGCCCGACGGCCGAGCAGAAGAAGGCTGAATGGGGTCGGCAGATTGCCGGGGCGGTCCGTGGCGCCATCGATGGCAACGTGGAAATCACCCAGGCCTTCGAGGCGCTTGGCGCACGGTCGGCCGGCGACATCGCTCGGACCATCAGCCGGGTGACTACTCCGGGCCTGAAGAAGACAACGCTGGAAGCGCGGCAAGCCCGAAAGAAAACGCCCGGTGTATCCAAGAAGCCCCTGGTCGACACTGGCCAGATGATCCAGTCGGTCAGCCACGTCGTGGAGGATAAAACGTGATTCCAGGTATCAATGTATTTGCCTTGGCTGCTGGTGTGATCGCCCAACAGTCGCCGGTTTGGCTGAAATTCAAGGGTCGCATCGAGAACGAGCGGGGCCAGTGGGTGAACGAGTATGAGCCGCCCCTGCCGATCCAGGGATCCTGGCAGCCGGTGGGCGAATCGACCATCCGCGACTTGGGTCTGGATACGGCGAAGCGCTATTTCAACCTGTACACGTCCAACCCCGTGGACAGCGTGCAACGGGGCGCGGCACCGGACCAGCTCATCCACGATGGCCGGCGGCACGACGTGGTGGGCGGCGCCGACTGGTACACGCGGGACGGTTGGCGCGGCATCCTCTGCGTGGACGTGGGGGCCGCATGAAGCAAAAGAAGCTTGAGGCGACAGTGCGGGCTGCGTTGCTCATGCTGCTGGCAGAGCAGGGCATTCGCCTGCCCGTCCTGGCGGCGTTCCAGCCAACCAAGCAAGGCCGCGTCGATGACGGGATTTACTTCTTCCCGGTAAATCGCGGTAAGCGTGGCTGGCAGTCGCGCAAGTACCAGGACGACGGCGCCGCGTTGACCGCGACGGAGTCTCAGATCAATGAGTCGATGTACCAATTTCAGGCGTTCGTCGAGGACGATCTGGCGGCGCCGGATCAGTTGTTGGCGTCCGATGTGCTGTCCGTAGTCCGTGGTGTCCTGCAGTCGATGCGATTCGCGCAGGCCATGACGGCCGAGGGAATTGGGGTGCAGCGCGCGACAGAGATCGTGATCCCGTCGTTCGTCAACGAGCGCGACAACTTCGATTTCAACCCGAATTTCACGGTCATCTTCACCCACCAACGCAATATCACCCAGGCCACGGCGCACATCGAGCAGGTTGTGTCGGGCATCCATCGCATTTGAGGAAAAGACATGTCCATCAAGATGTCTCGCTACGTCCGAATCATCAGCGCGGTGATCGGCGCCAATGCTGTCGCCCAGCAGCAGCTGACTGGCCGACGCTTCACCACTGATCCGCGCGTGCCCGTCGGCCAGATCGTGTCGGTGCGCCCCGGCGGCGCCGACGACTACTTCGGCTCGGACTCGCCCGAGGCGGCGTTCGCGCGCCAGCTCTTCTCCTACATCAGCCCGGCACCCGCATCCCAAGCCCCGGAGCTGCAGTTTGCGGCCTATCCGGACGTCGCCCGCCCCGGCCGCGTTTACGGATTTCGTATCTCGGCCAGTCTCGCGGATTTCAAGGCCGTCACCGCTGGCGAGATGAACATCAAGGTTGGCCAATTCGCCTACGCGCTTACCGCTGTGGATCTGACAGCCGCCACGAGCTTGACCAACGTGGCTCAGCTTGTCACGACTGCGATTGCCACTGCTGCGACCGCCCAATCTGGCACCGCGGCTACCGTCACGTACGATGCCATCGCTGGATCGTTCACGGTGGAATCGGCAGTGTCCGGGCCCGGCGCTATTGTCGTATCCCCAACGACTGCAAACGACATTGGTGCAATGTTGGCGCTCCAGGGCGCTCAGGCGATCAGCTCGCCCGGTTCCGTCGCGATGACGCCGCTTCAGGCTTTCCGCGCGGCCGAGAACGTCACCGATTCCTTCGGGTCAGCATCCTTCGGTGTGGCGATTGACTTGGAAGACGCGCTCCCCCTGGCGGAGTACGTGTCGGGCGAGAACGTGAAGTATCAGATGTATTGGTCGGTTGATTCGGTGACCGCCGATACCTGGAATGCCGCCATGATCGGCACGGCTTCGAACGGCCTGATCTTGAATAGTGCGGCTGGTGAGTACAAAGAAGCGCTGCCGATGGCAGTCATGGCGGCTACCGACTACGACCGTACGAACGCGACGATCAACTACATGTACCGCCAGTCCGGGGTGACCCTGACGTCCGACGTGACCGACGATCAGATGGCGGACTTCTACGACGCGCGCCGGGTCAACTACTACGGCCTGACGGCCAGCGCTGGCCAGAAGATCTCGTTCTTCCAGCGGGGCTACCTGATGGGCGGGGTTACGGCGCCGCTGGACATGTCAGTACACGCCAACGAGCAATGGCTCAAGGCGTACATGACGGCGCAGTTGATGAGCCTGTTGTTGACGACGAACAAGATTCCGGCCAACAACGACGGCCGCGGCATGGTGATGGCAATCATCCAGGGTGGGGTCAACAAAGCGCTGAACAACGGCACCATCCTGATCGGCAAGACCCTGACCGAGCTGCAGAAGGTCGCGGTGACGCAATTGACCAACGACCCGCTGGCCTGGCACGACGTGCAAGACAACGGTTACTGGTACGACGTGCGCATCGAGCAATCAACTGGCGAGTCTGGTGTGACCGAGTACGCGGCCAAGTACACGCTGGTCTATTCCAAGGGTGACATGGTCCGGAAGGTGGACGGCTCTCACAACCTGGTCTGACCGGACAGTTAACACTTTGGGCGGCCTGCGGGCCGTCTTTCTTTTGAGGATCAGATATGTACGATATTTCCGCTATCGGGGTTGCGCTGCGCTGCGTGGCCAGTGAGTCCTTCCCGTCCGGCTTCACGATCACCGAATTCGCCGACGACGCGGATCCGTTCGACCTACCGGCCATCGATATCGCGACGCCAGCGATGACTGTCAATGGTGACCTGGTGACTTTCAGCGCGCCGACGCCCATCACCATCACCTTGAACGTCATCCCTGGCAGCGAGGCAGACAACAATCTCGCCGTCATTTTCGAAGCAAACCGCGCCGCCAAGAACAAGCGCCACGCGCGCGACGAAATCACAATCGTCGGGACGTATCCGGACGGTGCAAGCCTGACACTCAGCGAAGGCAAGATGACCAACGGCATGCCCGGCAACTCGCCAGCATCTGCCGGCCGCATCAAGTCCAAGTCCTACACGTTCGCGTTCCAGAACCTTTCCCGCACCCGCGCATAAGGGCAAACCATGGCAGATCTGATCAAGCCCCGCGTCATCATGGTCAAGAACCGTGACGGCGTCGAGAAGGCATTCACCATTTCCCGGCTGCCGGCCACGGTGGCGCGAGAGGTAATCGCCAAGTACCCGCTGTCGAACATTCCCAAGCTGGGCGACTACGGGACCTCTGAAGAGGTCATGAAGAAACTCATGTGTTTTGTGGCAGTCGACCTTGATGGCCGCGAGCAGCGGCTGACAACCCAAGCCCTGATCGACAACCACGTCGATGACGGCATCCAGTTGATGAAGCTGGAAGTCGAGATGATCGACGAGAACACCGGTTTTTTCGGACTCGGCGGGCAGCGCGGTTTCCTCGACTGCCTGCTGGAAAAGTTGCTCCTATCGATTACGCCAATGCTGACCCCTTTATTGGATCAATTGTCAGTTCCGGCCTCGCCCGACTCGCCGAGCTCAAAACAGAAATAGACCTAGAGGAGGCGATGGACCTTTGGGAAATCGCCACGACCAACAAGGTCAACGAAATCCGCGCGGCGGAAGCTCAACAGAGGAAGTGACATGGCATTGCTGGACGCGCTGACCTACATCATCAATGCCGACAATTCCCAGTTGGACAAGGCGGTCGATAACTCCGAAAAGAAGGTGGACGAGTTTGGCAAAAGTCTGACCTCTGCGGAGGGCCGGGCCAAGCTGATGGAGGACAAGATCAAGGGGTCTTTCGCTCGCATCGGCGGTGTGATCTTTGCGGCAGTGGCGGCTTCCAAAGCGTTGAGCGCCGCGGTGGAGCGTGCCCAGTTCGTCGAGCAGGTGCGGCAGGTGGGCGAATCCGCCGGTGTCGCCGTGGGCGATGTGGACGCGCTGGGCAAGTCTGTTGAGCTTCTAGGCGGTGACGCCCAGGGCGCTCAAGCTTCCCTTGAGGGGCTGGCTAAGTCGTCCTATGACGCCTTGCAGGACGTCAACAGTTCCCAAGCGAAGGCCTTTGGCGCGCTGAAAGTATCGCTCAAGGGGGCCGATGGGCAGATCAAGAGCACCATGCAGCTCATGGGCGACCTAGCGGGTGCCATCCAAGGCAAGGACCGCCGGAAAGCTGAAGACATGCTGTCTGGGGTTGGAATTACTGACCGGAAGACTATCGACCTGCTGTTCAAGGGAAGGCAAGAGCTAGACAGCCTGATGCGGGCGCAGAAGCAACAAGGGGTCGTTACTCAGGATTCTGTCGAACGTGCCCAGCGGTACACCGTAGCCATGGCGGGTCTGAAGCAAACATCAGGCAGTGTGCGTGACAGCATCTCTGACACGCTCTTGCCAGCTCTGACCTGGGTGATCGAGAAATTCGACGCGGTGATCAAATGGGTGCGCGCCCATGAACAGTTCGTGAAGGGCTTCTTCATCGGCCTGGCTGGCGTACTGGCGGTGGTGTTTACGCCGGCGGTGTGGGCTGCTGCTGTCGCCGTTTGGGCGCTGATCGCGCCGTTTCTGGCGGTTGCGTTGCCCATCGTTGCGGTGATCGCCCTGTTCGCGCTGCTCTACGACGATGTGATGAACTTCCTGGACGGGAATGATTCGCTGATCGGTCAGATCTCGGAGAAGTATCCAATCGTCGGCGAGACGGTCAAGGCAATGGCTGAGGCCGTTAAGGCTGCGTTCAAGTGGATTGTTGAGGCCATTGGCACGGCCTGGGAGGCTATCAAGGGCTTTCCGAAAAAAGCAATTGATGCCTTTGCAGCGATGGGCGCCAGCATCAGCAACATCTTTGATGCGATCGTCAAGGTTGTAAAGAACGCCTGGGCCTATGTGGGCAGCGTGTTCGACAGCGTTTCATCCGTCATCAAGAAGATTGGGAAGTGGCTTGGGTTCGGCGGCGGTGACGATATTCAGGTGAACGCGACGACCGTGTCGAGGGGAGTGTCCGACGCGGAGGCCAAAGCGGACCAAAACATGAAGGCGGCGCAGGAGCAGCTCAACCAAGCTGCGGCAAACCCAGTGAACTCGGTTACGTCGAACGCAATCTCCAACGCCAGCAACACGCGCACCGAAACGAATGTCCAGGTCGGGCAAGTGACCGTGCAGACGCAGGCGACCGACGCCCAGGGCATCAGCCAATCCATCGGTGGCGAACTGAAGGGCGAACTCAAGAATCTGCAGGCTGATTCTGCAAGTGGAGTGAACCGGTAATGCAGCTGTCCGATAGCTATTCAACGTCCACGCAGCAACGGGTGGCCATTCTCGACGCTGAAAGCGCTCAGGTGATCTTCACCTCTGCCGAGCCGATGCGGGTGTCCGTCAAAGAGTCAAAGCGTGCCACCAAGTTTGCTGTCGAGGATGGCACCGAACGGTCCGACCACGTTGTGCGCGAGCTGACAGAAATCCAGGTGGATTTTCTGCTGTCCGATGACACGCGGAACCAGTTCGAAAACATTCGCCAGGCGTTCGACCAAAACAAGTTGTTGATCGTACAGACCAAGGTTCGGTCGTACGAGAACATGCTGATACTGGATATTCCCCATGACGAGACGCCCGAGCTGGGCACAGCAATCAACTTGCCGGTTCGGATGCAGGAATGGGTTGAGGTCAAGCCTGAGTTCGGCGAATTGCCGCCGGCGAAAGTTGAGAACAAAAGCCAGTCCAGCACTGTCAAGCGCGGCCAGCAGACGACGCAGGAATCCAGCAGAGGTGGCAGCGTCCTGAGTGGAGTATTCAAGTGAGAGACATAAGCCTTCTACCAGTACCGAATCAAGAATTTTCATTCACGATCAACGGGGTTCTGTGGGAGTTGGCCATCAAGGTCGCGCGCGGGACGATGCTGGCAGACGTCAAGCGGGACGGTCAGGATCTGGTGCGAGGGCAGCGAATCGTTGCAGAGCACCCAATTTTGCCGTATCGCTATCTCAGCCATGCGGGCAACTTCGCCATTCTCACGCGCGACTATGAATTGCCGTGGTGGGAAGAGTTCGGACGGTCACAGTCCCTCGTGTATCTGGATCCGGAAGAGGTCGGAATAAATGATTGATTTACGCGCGATCAGGGTGGGGATCGAGGTGTCGGGCCGCATGAATTACTACAGCGCCGCAGGTGGGATGCGTATCAAGGCAAGCGGCACGAAATATGCCAACGCGACTCAGAATGAATGCAGCGTCACTATCTCGAACCTACGCCGGGAGACGCGGGACTTTCTGCTGACGGAGACGAGCCCGTTTAACAAAAACCGGACGCCGAAGCGGCTGATTGTCGAGGTCGGCCGGGTGTCCACAGGTCTCTTCAAGGTCTACACGGGCGACATCATCAGCGCGGAACCTAGCGGGCCGCCTGACGTGGATATCGTCCTGAAGTCCAAGACCGGCAATGCTTCAAACAGTGTGGTGGTGTCCAAGAGTGCGCAGGCGACCTCTAAGCTCTCCGCGATCGCTTCGGGTATCGCCACGGACATTGGCGTCACGCTGGATTTCCAGGCGCTGGACAAACTGATTGCGAACTACACCTACACCGGCGGGGCGCTGGGTCAGGTCAACCGCCTGGCTGAAGCTGGTGGTGTGAGGGCATTCGTGGACGATACACGTCTCATCGTGCAGGACTTCGACAAGGCCGCGCGCGGCCGGGTCAAGATCCTCAACATGAACAGCGGCATGGTGGGCATTCCCAAGGCGACCGAAAAGGGCGTGGAGGTCACCTACCTGATCGACGGCGAGTCTGTTCTGGGCGGCACGTTGCGCCTGGAAAGCAAGTTCAACCGGTCGCTTAATGGCGACTACAAGATTGACCAGCTGAAGTTCGACGTGGCCAGCCACGACGACCCATTTTTCTATCAAGCGACATGCAGCCGACTTTAGCCCCCAATATCGATGGCGCGGACGAAGGAAGCCTTTCAGGCGTCCTGAAGTCCTGGATCCGCTCATTCATCCGGGAGAACCTGGACGACATGCTGCCGGCCCAGGTTGTGTCCTACGACGACGCGTCGAACCGGGCGGTTATCAAGCCACTCATCATGGTCGGCACAACGGACGGCCAGAAGATCTCGCGCGGCAGCATTCCGAACATTCCGGTTTTCCGGTTTGGCGGTGGCGGCTTCTTCATGCGCTTTCCGATCAAGCAGGGTGATTTCGGCTGGCTTAAAGCGAACGACCGGGACGTGTCTCTAATGTTCCAGCGCGGTGGGCGGGAGGACTGGCCAAATACGGAGCGGCTGCATTCCTTCTCTGATGCCATGTTCTTTCCTGACACGATCAAAGACTGGGCAATCAACGGCGAGAATGCGGACGCACTCGTCCTGCAGTCCATGGACGGAACCACCTGCCTGGCCCTGCACGACGGCAAGATCGTCTTGAAGGGCGGGGAGTTCGTTGTGGAGACGGAAGCCATGACGGTGAAATGCCCGACGCATTTCGAGCAGCCCATCCGGGCGGACCACGGCATGGACCATGACGGGGTGCGCATCGATAAGAGCCACGGTCACACGAACGTGCAGAACGGGCCAAGCACTTCAGGAGGGGTCGCAGGATGATTTCGTTTCAGACCGACGAAAACAATGACTTCGTGACGCTGCCTAACGGCAACCTTGCGATGGTGTCTGATCGCGATGCGGTGGCGCAGGAGGCAAGGCACTTCGCGGCCACGGCGCGTGCGGAAATGATCCACGCCTATGACGAGGGCATCCCGTTCCTGCGCGAGGCGTTCAGCAAACAGCCGAACCTGGCGCAGTTCGAAGCGTCCCTGCGGCGTCGGCTGCTTGATACGCCGGATGTCACGGGCATCGTGAGCCTGACCACCCAGACTGAAGGCGAGACGCTGAAGTACACGGCAACGCTACAAACCACCTACGGCACGGTAACGATCAATGGCTGATTACAGTTTCCTCGAGAATCGCGGCGTCATCGTCGCTGATACGGCGGCCACTCGTGCGCAAGTTGAGGCCGAGTTCAGGGCGGTCTTTGGCGAAGATATGCCGACGGACCCGGCAACCCCCCAGGGGCAGTTGATTACCCGCATCACGGAAGAACGCGATGCGATCGCACGCAACAATGCCGAGCTGGCCAATCAGATCAACCCAGCGCTATCGGGTGGCGTGTTTTTGGATTCTCTGATGGCGCTGACCGGCGGCCGCCGCCGGAGCAGCGTCCGGTCCCTGATAGTCGGCGCGGTGCTTGGCGGTGTTCCTGGCACGAACGTGCCGGCTGGATCCATCGCAGAGACCCAACAAGGCGAGCAGTTCCAGATCGTGACCACCGTGGTGCTGGATGCCAGCGGTGGGGGTACGGCAAACCTTCGCGCACTGCAGGATGGCGAGATTATCGTACCGCCTGGCGGCCTCAGTACTGTGGCCTCCAGTGTGCTGGGCTGGGAGAGCATCACCAACCCGGCTGCCGCAATTCCGGGCCGGCGAGAAGAAAACGACGTGCTTCTGCGCCGGCGTCGAGCCCAGACTCTGGCCCTGCAGACGACATCGATCAACGAGGCCATCGTGGCGCGGCTGTATGACATCGAGGGCGTCCGCTCGTGCTACTACCTAGAAAACTACGCCGACGTCGACCAGACCATTGACGGCATCCCTTTGCGTAAGCACAGCATTTGGGCGTGCGTAGAAGGCGGAACGGATCAGGAGGTCGCGCAGGCACTGTTCGAAACCAAGACTGTCGGCGGTGGGTATAACGGCGCGGTCGTGGTTGCCGTTCCTGACCCGATCAATGGGCGGCTGTACGAGGTCAAGTTCGACCGGCCAACTGAAGTGATTCTTCTGGTTCGGGTAACTGTGCGGGAAAGCACACTGGACGTGCAGCAGCTGATCCCTGACCTGGTGATGAACTATGTCGACGGCGATATAGACGGCGACGTCAGCTTCGTCGTCGGGAGTGACGTTTCTACGTTTGAAATCGCAAGCGCCATCAATCAGCAGGAGGCAAGCATCTTCGTGAAGAAGGTGGAGCTATCCGTGGTCGGGTCGGGCGTTTGGTCTTCCGACTCTATGGATATCAACCCGAATCAAATTGCGCGCACGCAGCGCAGTTCCATCCAGGTGGTGATTGCATGAGCGGCACCCAGCAGTTCGACTTTGCTGTCGACTTGATGCGGTCGATCCTCTGGCAGTACGAAGGGGCGCCGCGCGCGGTGGCCCTAGCAAGAAATGATCAAGCATGGATCGACAGCCATCAGGGTGATTTCTGGCGCAACTGGCATCGAGACGTTTTCGACCTAGATACGGCCAACGAGTTCGGCCTGGTAGTGTGGGCGCGCATCCTGGGCGTTTCGCTAGAGATTGGCGAGTCGCGCCGCGTGGAAGGCGTGTTCGGCTTTGGCACCACCAATAAAAACTTCGGCAACGGCAATTTCGGGCGCGCCTCCGATGGTCAGGTGAGTCTTGACATCGAGTCCGCACGCAAGTTGCTAAAGCTGCGATGGTTCCAACTCACCATGCGGCCCACTGCGCCAAACATTAATCAGGCCCTGGCGAATGTATTCGGTGATGGCGCCGCCTATGTGGCCGACAGCTATGACATGACCCTCGTCACCTTCTTTTTCACCCAAACGCCGGATTACAGGCTGCGCCGACTTCTGGAGAAGACGGACATTCTGCCCCGGCCCTCGACGGTCCGGGTGGGCTGGACAGTGCAGGTCAAACCGTCGTGGGGCTTTGGCCCCAATCATCTCAACTTTGAAAACGGAAACTTCGGAGCGTAAATGGCTACTCGAATCTACAAGACGCCGTTCGCGGCCACGGGCGACAAAGAATCGTTGGCCACGGCAGATCAGCCTGATGGCAAGGTTTCGCTGCAATCCGGTTGGACGACGGACTATGAACTGCCTAACGACAACGCGAACTATCGGCCCATTGGCCGGGCTGAAATGAATGGGATCATCGGGGAGGTCACCGAGGGTTTGGGGGATATTCAGCTAAACGGATTCGCCACCTGGCAGGCTATTGATGGCGGCTGGCCGCTCGGCGCTCAGGTGGCGTCCGGCGGGGCGGTCTACCGCTCGGACATCGACAACAACACGACGACCCCCGGCGCGGTTGGAGCAAACTGGACGCCGATGGGTTCAGGTCTCGCCACCACCGCCCAGGCGCGGGCCCTTGCCAATGCGTCGGCGTTGATATCACCCAAGACCCTCGGCGAAGCCAGTACCGTATTCAGCCCAGTGGTAGGTTCCGCTTCGGGCGTGCGCATGAGCGTGCTGGCGGCATCTGCCGCGGCATCTTTGACTGCTGGGCAGGTGACTGTAGGCGTGGGCACTACAGGGCAGGCCTATCGCTTGTCGGCGCTCAACCTGCCTATCAATCTGTCGTCGGTGGGCGCCGGCGGTATGGACACTGGCCTGGCACCCGTGAGCGGATATGTCGCGCTATATGTGATCTTCAATCCTGCAACCGGCACGGCGGCCTTGTTGGCGGTGAACGCGACGGCCACCGCCGCGCCCGAGGTCTACGGCGGCGCGAACATGCCGGCCGGTTTTACCGCCTCTGCACTGTTGAGCGTCTGGCCCACGAACGCGAGCCGCCAATTTGTTGTTGGATTCCAGCAGGGACGTCAGGTCAGCATCGAAGTGCAAGGCGTGCTCAGCTCGTCCACTCAGCGGCCTACCGCTACATCCCTTTCGATTGCTGGCGCAGTTCCGTTGAATGCAAAAGCCGTGTCAGGGTATATCGCCTTGAGTTCGTCGACGCCTACTGCCGGATCTAGCAGCGTTGCTACCAGCGGTTCTGTTGGTGTGCAACTTTTCAATCCGCAAATCAGCGTGGCGGCGACCGCCTATTCCGCTCCGTACAGCAACGTGCAGCTTCAAACGCCTCAAACGATCTTCTACACGGCCACTGTGACGGCCGGAACGATGACAGCCTACATCGGGATCACCGGATACGCATTCTAGGGAGTGCATTATGGAAGAGTTTTTCGTCCAGTTCTCTGGAGCTGAGCAGAAGGAAATTGTGGCGACCTTTGGTTGTGTCCAGGATGAAAAGGTATATCCGAACCAGGGGAGTGTTGAGGTTGATGATCCGCGCTGGTTGACCTATTTCAATGGCCTGCCGCTTGCGATCCAGGAATCAATGGCGCGCCCGGCGCAGCCGAAAGGAGATTAGCTAATGAATGCCGGAGACCGTTGGATATACGTGGGCGACTCCACCAGTGCTGGCATCTTTATCGGATCGCCTCCAGTGCGCCAGTCTGCTGAAAATCTGATTACGACCAACCTTGCCAAAAACACCGGCTGCTACATCCAAAACCTATCTTGGGGTGGTGCGCGGGTAGCGGACGGCAATGTGCCAATGTTTGGCTGGGCGTCCAATTTCTCCACGATCTTGAGAGTGTCAGGGCCTCCGGTGGCGAAGGGTCTGATCATCGCCCTAGGTACGAATGACTGGGCGCAGACAAGCGTGAGTGGCGCAGAATTTATCGCCTCTTATCGGGGGATGGTGCGCGCCGCAAAATTTCACGGCTTGGCTGTGGTAGGCATGACGCCACTCTGGCGGTCTGACGGTGCCAACCGGCCAATGAAAGCCGACGGCGCGTGGAATATCGTTGAGTGGGGCGGCCTCATCGCCGACATTTGCAGCCAGGAAGGGGCGAAATTTATCAACGGGTATGAGGCGCCGCTAACACCGGCCAACTTTGGTGACGGTGTGCATCCTGATGAGGCAGGGCATCTTCTTTGGGAACCGTACGTTCGAACAAAGATGCAGGGCTTCAACTATATGAACTGATCGCTACCAAGTGTCCCGAGAATCGCTACGGGCATCTTGGAACCCCCAATACCAAGAATGATGTTTCTCGGTTCCTTCTGGGTAGGGGTTCGGCTTGTCGTCGGGGGAGTCTTTCGCGGTTTCCCATCCGACAAGATAAGCGACGCGATCGGTCGGACGCGGCGGCTGGTAGGTAAGCCGGTGCCACAAACCGCGAATGTGATCCAAGGCGTAAGCCAGCATGATGATTAGCCGATCTAGTGAGTCCAGTTGTAATTCTACCCGCCGCGTGCGGGATTTTTTTCGTCTATAGGGGACGTTATGAACGATTGGGAAAGAACCCTCGCATGGCTGGCCGGCGTGGGCGCACTGGTAGCAGTGGGCCGGGCGCTGACAAATAAAGAGGCGCTGTCTTGGCGTGTTGTCGTCGGCCGCGTGATTCTGGGAAGCGCGCTATCGATGGTGGTGTTCTTGTTGCTGATTCCCTATCCAGAAGCGCCGTTGCCCGTTCTTGTGGGCGCAGGCGCAGCTTTGGGGATTCTTGGCGAACAGGTACTGGAATTGGCCGCGCGGCGGCTCATTTCCTTCAAGCTTGGAGGCGACCCGAAATGAGTCAATTCCAACTTTCACAGCGCAGCTTGATTCGTTTGGTCGGCGTCCATCCGGACCTGATCGCGGTTGTGCAGTTAGCGATCCAGCGAACGGATGTGGACTTTACTGTCGTGGAGGGTGTACGGACGCTGGCGCAGCAGCGCGAGTACGTCACGAAAGGCGCCAGCCAGACGATGAACAGCTACCACCTTCCGCAGGCCGATGGTCTCGGCCACGCCGTCGACCTGGCTCCGCTGGTGCGGGGCGTTATCCCTTGGAACGACTGGCAGTCCTTCGCCAATCTCGCCAGAGTGGTGAAGGACTGCGCCGCAGTGCTAGGTGTGCCGGTTGAGTGGGGCGGCGACTGGAAGTCGTTCAAGGACGGTCCGCACTTCCAGATCCCGCGCGATTGGCGAGGCCAGGCATGACCGCCCTGGCCAAGCTTGGCCAAGCGCTCGTTGGGTGGAAGGGCTACGCCATGGCGGCGCTGGCCGGCGCGCTGATTGCCGGCGGCGCGGCTTGGACCACGCAGGGCTGGCGCAAGGACGTTCAAATTGCCGAACTGCAACGCGACCAGCAGCAGGTCAGAGCCGACACGAATGCCGCCGTACTGGACGCTGTCAGGGGCGACATTGGCGCGATCGCGGCGGCCGCGGCACGCGCTGCGGCAGACGCCCGCACACTTCCAGCCCACGTGGGCGAAATCACTAAGGCACTGAAAAATGCGAAACCTCTTATTGCTGGGTGCCGTCCTGATGACCTCCGGGTGCGCAATCTCACCGACGCAGTACGTGCCGCGCGAGGTGCCGCCGCTGGATACCAGCCTGGCGGAGCCGTGCCCGCCTATACCGGATCCGCCGCAAAACCCTGACAGCTACGACGACTGGCAGGTTTGGGCGCAGGAGCAAGTTCTAGTGCTCTGGGGAATCTGTGCGTCGCGGCATCGAGAGACCGTGCAAGCGTGGCCTACTAGTCTGTCCAATCCTCGCGCACTGCGCGGAGGCCGCGTTCTAGAATGAAGGTCGCACGGTAGGTGGTGGGCATGGCGCCGCGATCGATTTCAAGCAAGCCGTCGCGCTCCCCGGCGGCCAACACATCCCGCAACTTCTTTCCTTCGCCCAGGCCAAACGCTTCCTGTAAACGGCCGATGGTCAAATAATCCCCGTTCTTAACATCTGCCAGTGCGGGTAACGCGCGCAGCCATATCTCGCGGACTGGCGGCGTGTTGATGTATTCGGTCATTTTTGTACCATTCCTATGCGCAACTGGCTGCGCGACAAGTGCACCGCTTGTAGCGATTAAGTGGGCGATACGGACAAGTCCAGTTCCTTTCCCATCGTGCGTAGTGCGGCCGCGATGGTATCGATTTTGGTCGCATGGCCAAGGTTGACGATACGAGTGATGTCTTGCGGGCGCGTGTCCAAACGACGAGCCAGCTCAGCGGGTGTTACCCGTTGAGCCAGCATTTCATTTAGCAATAGCACCTTTGCCCACACACTTGCAGGCAGGGGGATTAGTACCTCTCCGTCTTTAGGCGAGGAGGGAAGAGGAACGGGCCGGCGGTCCTCAAAATAGAACTCCATAGCCGTTAGAAGAGCGCCGGCGGCCATTTCCAGAGCATCCTCCCGGTTGTCGCCGCAGGTGATCGCCTCCGGGATGTCACGGAAAGTGACGTTAAATCCCCCGTCATCGGGTTCGAGCAATGCAGGATATCGAGCCATATAATTTGCTGTGCGGTGTTGCTTGGGCGAGTGGGAAGCCCCTTTCGGGGCCTCCCTCCTTATTTCAGTCCTAGTGCTTTCAGGATGTTCTTCCTAGTACCATCTTTCAGCTCTTTGCTGGGGTGTCTCGGAAGGGTGGTTTGTTTCCCTTGGTAGTAGGCTTTCGTGTGGTTGGACCCCTCTGCGAAAGTTACTCCCTGAGAAGCGAGCCACCGTTTGAACTCGCTTTGCTTCACCGCACCTCCTTTGTTTGTTGACAGTGAAACCAGTATAAACATAAAAGTTTATGCAGTCAACAAAAAAGTTTCTACTTAAGAAGAGTTTTTCTAGGCGCTTTCGTCCGACTGTCTACCGTCCGGCCCTCGGTCTTTCGTTAGCCAAATCTCGTCGTCCGAGCCGACCTCTCGCACCCATCCGCCGCACCACCCCCTGTCCGGAAATGACGGCGCGATAGGGGCGTCTGGCGAGCGGCGGCAGTATGGTCTGCGCCCCTCGTCGGTCGTCTCACCGTGCCAATGGGTGCAGGTCCAGCAGCCCCCTGGGTTCGGGGCGATTGGGATGAAGTAGGACATGGTCGAATTTACTGTATAAAAAACCAGTATATTCCACCTCGGCAGGCTCATTTCATCGGCGTCGCGACGAGCTTTTCAGCCGGGAAGGGCACCAGAAAATCGCGCGTCGCATCCGCCTGCGCAATAAGCCAGTCGCCATATGCGCCCTCGGGTAGGATCACAACCATCCGTTTTTCCTTGCCCGACTGGTGGTAGTCGCGGAATAGGGGATCATCGTCCGCATTGATGGTCAGCATGGTGTAGCTCTCTTGGAGCTGCCCAGCGCTGTCACGCCAGCGATCCCATAATCCGGCAATGCCCAGCGGCGCTCCATCTGAGCGCGTGAAGCGCGTCGGCACCGCTGCGCCGGACCTCCAATCAGGTTCAAAGATCGCGTCAGCGGGGATGATGCAGTGCTGCGCGCGGCGCCAGGCATTCCCGAAGGTGAAGGACTTGGCCATAGTTTCGCTACGCGCGTTGAAAGTGGACAGCTTGCCCGCCTTGTCCAGTCCATCTGCTTTCGTCATCGCGCTGATCAGGCCCCAGCGGCCGGCCACCGCTTCCCGCTCCGGTACCGCCTCGTCGCCCGCGTCATGCTCCACCGGGCGTCGCACGAACACGCCCTGATAACGTGGCCACATGTCGTACTTAGCGCCGGCTGGCTTGTTGCGCGTGCCGAACTTCTTTAGCAGCAGTTCGGCGTCCTTCAGGGTCTGGTAATGGCTGCACATGGTCAGCGAAATTGGGCTATGTTGCAGCGGGCTGCCAGCCGTGGCGCTCAGCAATCACTTGCCATTCCGGCTTTTGCGAGGCAATGGCATCTTCGCAGAACGAACGAAGAGGCTTCCATTGGGGGTGATCGAGATTCAGCCTATCACCTGCGCTGGTGGGAGCTACGCCTTGTGTGTATTCATTGCTACTAAGTAGCTTGATTGCAGAATCCAATTGGATTCGAAGATCAAGGTCTTCGGTCGTCGTATAGATCGCAATGAATTTGTTGGCGCGCGCACGCACTTGAGCGGAGACCATCAGTGCCTCGAGGGTCTTTGAGTAGCTTGTCTTCGTCATTTCTGCGTAATCCTTATGGGGTCCTATCGGCCACTTAGATTACTCAATGCCACGCGGTACGTGTACTGGGTGGACTACTGGATATTGGACGCTGTCTAATATTCAGTCCAAAACGCACCAAATAAAAAAGCCCCCACTTACGTGGAGGCCCTTGAATTCTTTGGTGGCGCATCCCTGATTCGAACAGGGGACCTGCGGATTATGATTCCGTCGCTCTAACCGGCTGAGCTAATGCGCCATCTTTCTTTGCTGCGTTTACTTCTCTCCGCATCAATCAGTGCTGTGCCCTGATCAGCGAAGAACGAAATTCTAGCATGAAACTTTTTTAGGATGCAAGCGGGCTGGATTCAATTAATTAAGGAATCGCATCAGTCATCCCGCGCCAGCCGAATGCCCGTAAATTGCCAGCGCGCTTCTGGCGGGAAAAAATTGCGGTAGCTTGGCCGGATATGGTCCCGTGGCGTGGCGCATGAACCGCCGCGCAGGACGTACTGGTTGCACATGAATTTGCCGTTGTATTCACCGACCGCGCCCGCATCCGGCTTAAAGCCTGGATAGGCGTCATACGCACTGGAGGTCCATTCCCAGACGTCGCCAAACAACTGCACTGGGCCTCCTGCTGAATGGCGGGCGGGGGCGGGGCGCGGGTCCAGGTGGCCATTTTCCAGCATGTTGGCTCGGCTGGGAAAAGCGCCATCCGTGACTTGCCGGGCGGCCAGCTCCCATTCCGCTTCACGTGGCAGGCGCACGCGGGCCCAGCGGGCGTAGGCGTCGGCTTCGTAATAGCTGACATGGGTCACAGGGGCTTGCAGTTCCACTTCTTGCGTGCCGCGCAGCGTAAAGATGCGCCATTCATCGCGCTGCCCGTCCCAATACATAGGCGCGCGCCAACCCTCGGCGCAAACCTGGTCCCATCCCGCGGATAGCCATAGTTCGGGGCGCTTGTAGCCGCCGTCGCGGATGAATGCCAGGTACTCGTGCTGCGTGACGAGACGGTCTGCAAGATGGAACGGGGCCAGCAGCACGTCGTGCGCAGGGCCCTCATTGTCAAAGCCAAAGCCGCGTCCATCGTGTCCGATGCGGGCGATGCCGCCAGCGTAACGGGTCCAGCCCACGGGAGTGGCCGGCGGCAGCGCTGGTGAACCGGCGGCCACATACGCGGGTTTGAGAGGGTTGCAGGACAGCATGTGCTTGACGTCGGTCAGGATCAGCTCCTGGTGCTGCTGCTCGTGATTCAAGCCCAGTTCAAGCAGCGCGTCGAATGCGGGATCATTGCCGCCCAGCCGCGAGATGAGGTCGTGCATGGCCGCGTCCACGTACTGACGAAAATGCTGCACTTCAGCCAGGGCAGGGCGCGACAGCAAGCCGCGATGCGGACGCGGGTGCTTGGCGCCGATGGCGTTGTAGTAGGAATTGAACAGCATCCGGTATTGCGGATGGAATACCGTGTGCGATGGCTGAAACGGCGAGAGCATGAACGTCTCGAAGAACCAGGTCGTGTGCGCCAGATGCCATTTGACCGGACTGCAGTCGGCCATGGATTGCACCTGGCAATCTTCCGCGCTTAGTGGAGCCGCCAACGCCGTGCTGGTCGATCGCACGGCGTCGTACCGGTCATGCTGCCCGGCTTGGCCGATGGCATAAGGGCCGGTCGCGGGATGAGTCAGCAGGCAGGCAGGTTCCATGGCGTTCCTCCAGTGGCGTTGCGGGGCAGCGCGCGCGTCATGCGCGGGCGCTGAAGACGGAAAACCAGCCGCGGGAATCCGACCAATGCGCAATGTCGCGGTATCCCGCGCTTTGCAGTAAATCGGTGAAGGCCTGCGGCGTGAACTTGTAGGAATTTTCGGTATGGATGCGTTCGCCAGCGCTGAATGCGCGCTCGCCGCCGGGCCAGTTCACGCGCACTGCACGCTGGGCTTCCAGGTGCATCTCAATGCGTGATCGGCTTGTGTTGAAGAGGGCGACATGACGCCAGTGGTCCACGTTGAAATCGGTGTCCAGCAGGGCGTTCACGTGCCGCAGAAGGTTCAGATTGAATGCGGCGGTCAGGTGCAGCGCATCGTCGTAGGCGGGTTCAAGAATCTGCTTGGGCTTGACGCGGTCCACGCCAACCAACAGGCCGCCGCCCTCGCATTGCGCATGAATCCGTTGCAGCATTGCATGGGCATCATCGGGGCTGAGATTACCGATGCTGGAGCCAGGGTAGAAAAACAGCCGCTGCTCGGCTGCGACGCTTGAAGGCAACGCCAACGCGTGAGAAAAGTCCTGGCCAATCGCAGTGACGCGCAGGTCGGGATACGAGAGCCTGAGCCGCCGCACGGCAGTTTGCAGATAATCGGCTGAGATATCGATGGGCAGGTAGTGGCGAGGCCGCAGGCTGGCGAAGAGCCGTTCGGCCTTGACGCAATCGCCGGCGCCTAGATCAACCATGGATTGAACAGGTCCAATGTGGCGCGCGATGTCATTGCCGTGCCGTTCGAATATTTCGGCTTCGCAACGAGTGGGGTAGTACTCGGGCAGTTGCGTGATGGCCGTAAATAGCGACGACCCCAAGGAGTCGTAAAGAAATTTGGGATCGATGTGGGCGGGATGGTCGAGCAAACCGTCGCGCAGTTCGAGCAGGTCGGAACTGGGGGCTTGGGAAGATCTGGCCAGAAATTCCGGCGCGGCGTGAGCAAGCACTGTTGAAGGGGAAACCATGCGTTCACTTCCTTTTTTGAGGCGGTTGAAGCGCATTGCAAAGGGCTATTGTGGCGGCCAGGGGGGATTAGGTGTCAAGCTCTAAGCCCCTGAATGCAATGGAATTTTACGAAATCGAAGTGGGCCGTCCCAAGGGCGCGGGGCCGGGCGGGGACTTGTCCGCCATGGTGCCCAGCAAGTTTCGATCCGCTGAAATATCGAATTACGGCTAGTTGCCAAAGCTCGGGCACAACTGCCAATTGATGGTCACAATGGGGGTCATGGCCAATCGGATGTCAACGTCAGCGCGGCAATGGGTTGCGGTGCACCACGGCATGCCGGACGGCTCAATTTGCACAAGGAGCGACTATGAATCGAAAGAACCAACGCGCCGAGATGGCTCTGCATCGTGATCGGGTCAACGACAGCTTTCATGAGCTGCTTGCCGGGACCGAAGACCTCTTGCGATCGACGGCTTCGTATACGGGCTCCGAGATCGAATCGGCCCGAGCGCGTCTAAAGCAGCAATTGGCCGATGCACGTGAGCAGGCGGGCGACTGGGAAGGTGTGGCGCGTGAACGCGCCCGTCGCGCGACGGCTTACGCTGATGAGTATGTACACGAGCATGCTTGGAAGTCGGTCGGAGTGGCCGCGCTGTTGGGCGCTGCGTTGGGTTGCTTGCTGATCGGCGGCGGCCGACGGTAACGCCGCCGCATCATGAGGCCGTTTCCGGCCATGGGCCGGATCGGGCACGGGCCGGCCGCCCATACATGGACGTCCGGCCTTCACCGCTGCATGCGGGCACTGATGCTTGCATACATGACGGCGGTCCTGGCTGCCTGCGCCAGCGTCCCTGACTCGCAGGAGCGCGCGGCGCGCAAGGCGCAGGCGGGGCTGTCTGCCGATGCGGCGCGTGAGAGCTACCGGCGCGGGCACGGTATTGCCGCGGACCCCAATACCCCAAAAGACGATTTTCTGGCGCGCCATCTGGCCGTCGAACAAGCAGTCAGCGGCACGCCACTGACTGCCGGTAACCGTGTGCGGCTGTTGGCTGACGGCCCCAGTACCTATCAAGCCATGCTGCAATCCATCGGCCAGGCCCGCCGCTACGTGCACATGGAAACCTATATTTTTGAAGACGACGCCGAAGGCGCGCGGTTTGCGGACGCCTTGATTGCAGCGCGCAACCGGGGGGCCGAAGTCGCTTTGATGGTGGACGCAGTGGGTACGATTCAGACCCCCGACACGCTGTTCCAACGCTTGCGCGACGCTGGCGTGCAGGTCGCGGTATTCAACCCCGTCAACCCGGCCAAGGCGCGGGCGGGCTGGTCGCCGAACCAGCGCAACCACCGCAAGGTGCTGGTCGTGGATGGCAAGGTGGGGTATCTGGGCGGCATCAACGTCAGCAGCGTGTACGAGTCATCGTCGGCGCCGGGATCGGGCGGCGGACGCGGCGAAAGCAAGGCGGATGCGGCAACGGGTGGCGACGCAGATGCGGCGCCGTGGCGCGACACGCATTTGCGCATCGAAGGGCCGGCCGTGGCGCAGCTGGAACAGGTGATTCAGGCAGGCTGGGCGTCGCAGTCCGACGAACCCATCAAGGGCACGGGCGCTTACGTTGCGCCGCCGGTGGGAGCTACGAGCGTGCGTATTCTGGCCAATCAGCCTGATCGCAGCGATGGCTATACGGTTTATCTGACCCTGATGTCCGCGTTTGAAAGCGCGCAGAAATCCATCCATATCACCATGGCGTATTTTGTGCCTGACCCGGCGTTTATCGAGGTCCTGGCCGAAGCAGCCAAGCGCGGCGTGGATGTGGTGCTGGTGCTGCCCGGATTCAGCGATTCGTCGCTGGTGTTCAATGCCGGCCGTTCGCACTACAGCGAGCTGTTGCACGCAGGCGTAAAGGTGTATGAACGGCGCGATGCCTTGCTGCATGCCAAGACGGCCGTGGTCGACGGGGTCTGGTCCACGGTGGGTTCAAGCAATATGGATTGGCGCAGCTTTGCATTGAATTACGAAATCAACGCGGTGGTGCTGGGCCCGGAATTCGCGGGCGAGATGGAGGCGCTGTTTCAGCGCGATGTGGCTGACTCCGTGCAGATCACGCCCGAGGCCTGGCGGGATCGGGGCGTGGATGACCGGTTCATGGAGTTCTTCTCGCGGATGTTCGAACGCTGGTTGTAGCGTCCGAACATCCGTTGGCTTTTATGCAGGCATGGCCTGCGCAAGCCGAGTTTCCGCAAGCGCCGTCGTGAGATCGTGCGTAGGCTGGAAAGACTGCGCCTGGGCCATGGCCCAGCCAGCGCGGAACACCTGGTGGCGGAATTCGCCGCGCAGCAGTTCGCCCGGGGCCAGCTCCGGAAATAGCGCGGACAGCAGGCGGATTTCGCTGGACGAGATGCGGCGCGCAATATGGTGCGGACGCAACTGGTTAGGGTGGGTCAGGCCCGCCGCCGCCAGCAATTCGGCCAGCGCATGCAGCGTGTTGCCGTGAAAGTTGGCCACGCGCTGCGCCTTGTCAGGCACCACTAGCGCGCGTTGGCGTACAGGGTCCTGTGTCGTGACGCCTGTGGGACATTTTCCGGTGTGACAGGCTTGCGCCTGGATACAGCCAATGGCGAACATGAAACCGCGGGCAGCGTTGCACCAATCAGCGCCCATGGCCATGACGCGGGCCATGTCGAAGGCCGTGATGATCTTGCCCGATGCGCCAAGTTTGATGCGGTCGCGCAGGTTCACGCCGATCAGCGTGTTGTGTACCAGGCGTAGCGCTTCGCGCAGCGGCGTGCCCACATGGTCCACGAACTCCACGGGCGCGGCGCCCGTCCCGCCTTCAGCGCCATCGACCACGATGAAGTCGGGCGTGATGCCGGTTTCCAGCATGGCTTTGACGATGGCGAACCATTCCCACGGGTGGCCCACGCAGAACTTGAAGCCCACAGGTTTGCCGCCCGACAATTCACGCAGCCGGGCAACGAACTTCATCAGGCCAATCGGCGTGTCAAAGGCGGAATGACTGGCAGGCGAGTTGCAGTCCTGCCAGGCGACGACACCGCGTGCTTCCGCGATTTCGGGGGTGACCTTGCCTGCGGGCAGAATGCCGCCATGCCCGGGCTTGGCGCCTTGGGACAGCTTGATCTCAATCATCTTTACCTGCGGCGTACAGGCGTTCTTGACGAAGGCTTCTTCCGAGAATGCGCCGTGCTCATCACGGCATCCGAAGTAGCCCGAGCCAATGTTCCAGACCAGGCTGCCACCGGGCTGGCGGTGATAGCGGCTGATGCCGCCTTCACCGGTGTCATGAGCAAAGTCGCCTTGGCGGGCGCCTTCGTTCAGCGCCAGGATGGCATTGGCTGACAGCGCGCCAAAGCTCATGGCCGACACGTTGAATGCCGACATGGAGTAGGGCTGTTTGCAATCGGGGCCGCCTACGGTCACGCGGAAGTTCGTATCGCTGATATGCGAGGGCGACATGGAATGGTTGATCCATTCGTAGCGGTCGCCGTAGACATCTTCCTGGGTGCCGAAGGGGCGCTTGTCGATTTCGCGTTTGGCGCGCTGGTAAACGATGGACCGTTGCGCACGCGAAAAGGGCGAGGCCTGGGTGTCATCTTCCAGGAAGTACTGCCGAATTTCCGGACGGATGAACTCAAACAGGAAACGCAAATTGCCCAGGACTGGGTAATTGCGCCGGATGGCGTGGCGGGTCTGGATCAGGTCATACACGCCCAGCGCGCCCAGCATCGCCAGGGGAACCGCAGCCCATAACCACCCAAGCGAACTGGTGAAGGCCAGGAAGGCGGTGATGACAGCGCCCGCCAGTGTCAATAAAAAGGCCGTATAACGGCCGGCAATCCAGCTCATGGTTCTCTCCGTATTGCGGAATGGAGCCACCATACACCAGCTGAGGCGTGTGAAAAAAAACAGCCCGCTAAATAAGCAGGCTGTTTCTGGAACACTGTTTTTCAGCAGCTGGATGCTGGCGGTGTTTTTTCAACGGCAAGTCCGAAGGCCGGACGCAGCCGCACGCCGAGCGCGCTGCCTGCAAAAGCGGCGGGCAGCCAGAGCCACGCATGCAGGCTGCCCGACAGAATGCCGCTGAAGTAGGCGCCGATGTTGCAGCCAAAGGCAAGACGCGCGCCATAACCCAGCAGCAAGCCGCCGATGACGGCCCCAGCCAGCGAACGGGCGGGCACTTTCCAGATGGGAGCAAATTTGCCGGCGGCGCTAGCGGCGGCAAGGGCGCCCAGCATCAAACCGATGTCCATGACAGTCGTCACGTCTTGCCGCAAGGGCGCGGCCAGCGACGGTTGCTTGCTCCAGTATGCCCAGGTGGCCACGTCGCCGCCGATGGCGTCCAGCGCCTTGGCGCCCCACAACGCGAAGGCCGACGTGATGCCCCACGGGCGGCCAGCCAAGGCCAGCGTGGCGAAGTTCAGCACTACCAGCGCTACACCGCCCCAGATCAGAGGCCACGGGCCTTGCAACAAGGACACAGGCCGGGCCGTGCGGGACGCGAATGAAATTACGTGGCCGTGACGGCGCTTTTCAAGGGCGGTAGCGCCCCAGGCGATCAAGGCGAACACCACCAGATTGGCGATGAGCGCGGGCGCCAAGCCCCAGGTCTTGATCAGCGATGTGGGCGCCAGAGCCGGCAGATTGGACCACCAGCCAAAATTGGCAGTGGCAATGACTGAACCGATGATGAAGAACAGCAAGGTGACCAGCATGCGGGTATTGCCGCCGCCTACCGCGAACAGCGTGCCCGACGCGCAGCCGCCGCCCAGTTGCATGCCGATGCCGAACAGAAACGCGCCCAGCACCACCGAGACGCCAGGAGGTGAAACAAAGCCCGTGACGGGTTGGCCAAAAAGCGTGCCGGCCGCCAGAAAGGGGAAAAACAGCAGCACGCCGACACCCAGCATGAACATCTGTGCGCGCAGGCCCGCGCCCCGGCGATCCGACACGAACACGCGCCAGGCCTGGGTGAAGCCGAACGAGGCGTGGTAGAGCGTGACACCCAGCAGGGCACCAATCACCCATAGGGCGCTTTGGCGCCCGCTGACGGTCTGGTTCAAGTACAGCGCGCCAGCCAGTACCAGCAGCAGCGCAATCCACAAGGGCTTGCGGTTGATCTGGATGGGCGGCAGCGCGGAAGGTAGCGGCAGGGTTGAGGCGTTCGTGCTCATGGGGCGTCCCGGGGGATCAGATTCGTCAATGCAAACGGGCGCGTAGGAATGCGCCCGTGGAATGATGAAAGTCTATCGCCGTCCTTAAATCTCTCAAAGCACAAATTTATGCTTGAATCATAACTAGAAGTTATTAAGACTATTGCAGCCGCCATACCAGTGCCGCGAGCGTCAGCAGAAGCACGGGCAAGGTCAATACAATTCCTACTTTAAAGTAGTATCCCCACGTAATGCGCAGGCCCTTGCGCGCCAGCACATGCAGCCAAAGCAGCGTTGCCAGGCTGCCGATGGGCGTGATCTTGGGGCCGAGGTCGCTACCGATGATGTTGGCGTAGATCATCGCGTCTTTGATGGGGCCCGTCGCGGTGGTGTCGGCAATGGATAGGGCGCCCACCAGCACCGTCGGCAGGTTGTTCATGACGGATGAAAGAAATGCCGTGATCAGGCCGGTTCCCATCGCGGCGCCCCACAAGCCGTATTCGGCGCAGCGATCCAGCACCTGCGCCAAGTGGGCGGTCAGCCCTGCATTGCGCAGGCCGTAGACGACCAGGTACATGCCCAGCGAGAAGATCACGATATGCCAGGGCGCCTCGCGCATGATCCGGCGCGTGCCGACAATGTGCTGCCGGCCGGCAATCAGCAGCAGGCCCAGCGCGCCGGCGGCGGCAATGGCGCTGACCGGAATTCCCATGGGTTCAAGAATGAAGAATCCTGCCAGCAGCAACGCCAGCACGATCCAGCCGGCGCGAAACGTAATGCGGTCCCGAATGGCCGTATCGGGCGCGGGCAACTGGCTGACGTCGTAGCGCGGCGGGATGCTCTTGCGAAAGAACAGCAGCAGCACCACCAGCGTGGATGCCACGGCCATCATATTTACCGGCAGCATCACCGAGGCGTATTCGCCAAAGCCGATGTTGAAGAAATCCGCCGACACGATGTTCACCAGGTTAGACACGATGAGCGCAATGCTGCCGGTGTCGGCGATGAAGCCCGCCGCCATCACAAAGGCCAGCGAGGCGCCCGGCCCAAAGCCCAGGGCCAGCAGCATTTCCATGACGATGGGCGTCAGAATCAGCGCGGCGCCATCGTTGGCAAAGAGCGTCGAAACAGCAGCGCCCAGCAGCACGATCAGCACGAACAGCAGCCGTCCGCGTCCGCCGCCCCAGCGCGCAACATGCAGCGCCGACCACTCGAAAAAGCCCGCCTCGTCCAGGATCAAGCTAGTGATGATGATGGCGATGAAGGTTGCGGTGGCGTTCCATACGATGTGCCAGACATCGGCAATGTCGGCGACGTGGACCACGCCGGTCGCAAGTGCCAGCGCGGCGCCGATCACGGCGCTCCAGCCGATCGACAGCCCTCGGGGTTGCCAGATGACAAGCGTGATGGTCAGGATGAAGATGGCAGCGGCAAGCAGCATGTGTACAGGTTCAGGAAATAGGGTGGGCGCTGATCCACGCGACCAGCAGGCTGACGGTAAGCACCGACGCCACGGTGGATATCAGGATGGCGCGCGAGGTCACGCCTGCATCGCGGCCGTACATATTGGCCAGCATGAACGGCCCGGTACCGATCGGCAGCGCGCTCATTAATACTGCGGTCCACGCCCACAACGGCGGCATGGAGAAAACATAGAAAGCCAGTACGGCCGTGGCGGCAGGTTGCAGCAGCAGTTTGCCCAGCACTAGCCGTAGTACTCCTGGGCCTGCCGCAGCGCGTTCGGTTTGCGCCAGAAACAGGCCGATGGTGACCAGCGCGCAGGGGCTGGCGGACGCGCCCAGCAGGGCAACATAGCGGTCCAGACCTTCGGGCAAGGCAAGTCCAGTCGACGCCCAAGCCAGGCCCAGCACGGGGGCAGCCAGCAAAGGGTTGCGGGTCAGAGCGCGCCCGACCTTGCCCAGCGTTGCCATGGCGTTGGGGGTTTGCTGGCGGTCGAACTCGATCAGTGCAATGGCAAATCCGAACAGCACGCTGGCCGTCAGCAGTGTGGTGAAGGTCGCGGGCGCCAGGCTTTCAGCGCCAAACAGCGCCAGACAGAGCGGGATGCCCATATAACCCGCGTTGGCGTAGGACGCGGCCAGGCCTTCGATGCTGCGGTCAGTCATCGCGCGTGGCATGCTTTTGCGCGGCAGAAATGACACGAGAAAGGTGATGGCGATGCCACCGGCGAAAGCGCCGACAAAACTCCAATGCGCCATGTGCGTCAGGTCTACCTGCGTCATGGCGCGAAACAGCAGCGCGGGCAAGGACAGATAGACCACGTAGCGGTTCAGCGCGTCGGTCGCGCCCAGTCCCAGCACTTTCCAACGCGCAGCCAGCCAGCCGGTCAGAATCAGCGCAAAGACCGGCAGGGCGGCGGTGATAACGGCGTTCATGGCTGGGGTGGATTGCGGGAAGCCGCCAATTCTACTTGGGCTGGGCGCGCGCCGTGCGCGTAACCAGCAGAATGCCCAGCGCCGCCAATGCCATGCCTGGCCAGGCCAGCGGCGGGATAGGTTCGCCTAGCACTGCTAGCGCGAAGACGGCGGTGCAGGGCGGCACCAGGAAAAACAGGGCGGATACGCGGGAGGCTTCGCCGTGCCGGATCATGGTCAGCAGCAAGGTGATGGCAATCAGTGAATTGCCCACCACCAGGTACGCCAGTGCGCCCAGCAACGGGCCGGTCCACTCGATGCGCATGGGTTCCAGCCAAAACGCCAGCGGCGCCGTCACCCCCAGGCCCACGGCGTATTGAATCAGGTTGGACGTGACGGGATGCGTTTGGACGCCATAGCGTTTTTCATACAGCGTCCCGCTGGTGATGCAGAGCAGCGCACCCACGGCAAACAGCAGGCCCAGTGGCGCCAGTACATCGATCGAGGCCTTGGCGACGATGACCAGTGCTGCGCCCGATACGCCCAGCCCCAATCCGACCCAGCGTCGGATATCTACCTGCTCGTGCGCGAAAACCGGGGCCAGCAGCCCGATCAAAATGGGCTGCAGGGACGCGATCAGCGCCAAACCGCCGGCTGACATGCCCCATTTCAGCGACAGGTAGGTGCAGCAAAAGTAGCCTGCCTGCAACAGCAGGCCGACCATGGCGAGGTGGCCCCATTCACGGGCGCCGCGCGGCAGCGGCGGCCGCATTAGCAGCATCAAAGGAGCAAGAATGAGCACCACGCAGGCATAGCGCACGGCCAGGAATGTCAGCGGATCGGCGTAGGCCAACCCCACTTTAAGCACCACAAAACCACTGGACCACAACAGCAGAAATAGCGCGGGCGCGGCTTTCAGCCAGGTCGGGGTGGTGGCAGGCGTCATGTTATCGGGGGCGGCAACGTGGGCAAGCCGCGATCGTACCCCTTTTCGTCCCGCCCTCATCCGGGCGAGAATGCGGCGTAGGATGTTTTTTTATCTGATTAGTTGCACAAGAGGGGATGGACATGTCGACCAACAAACAATCATCGGTTCGTATCGCGCTGGGGACGTGGGACCGCCTGCGCGAAGACGCCTATTCCGTTCGATACGAGGTATTCGTCGTCGAGCAAAGGGTGCCGCCCGAGGTCGAGCTGGACGATGATGATGCCGTGTCGGTGCATGCCGTCGCGTATGGGCCCGATGGCACACCGATGGGCACGGGCCGGTTGCTGCCTGATGGCCATATCGGCCGCATGGCCGTACACAAGAAGGCGCGTGGAATGGGAGTGGGCAGCCAGTTGCTGGATGCGCTGATCGAGCAAGGTCATGGCGACGGCCATCGCATGCTGGTGCTGCATGCGCAAACCCATGCCGCAGGTTTTTATCGTGCGCACGGTTTCGATGTAGAAGGCGAAGAATTCGTCGAAGCCGGCATTCCGCACGTGGTCATGACGCGCGTGCTGAAGTAGGGGCGGGCAAGGCTTGCATGGGGCCAGGAATTTCTGGCCTCGTTTTTGGCAGCCGGCTATGGTCACCAGCTATGGTCACCGGCTTTGGCCGCACAAAAGAAAAAACCCCGAACGCTTACGCGTTAGGGGTTCTTCTTGGCGCATCACGACAGGTACCTCGTGATGTAATAATTGGTGCCCAGGAGAGGACTCGAACCTCCACACCTTGCGGCACACGGACCTGAACCGTGCGCGTCTACCAATTCCGCCACCTGGGCGCTGGTGCTTTACTTGATACGTCGCTTGGCGCTTCGTTTCTTGTTCAGCAGCAGAGGAACGAGATTATGCACACTTTTTTGAGCGCGTGCAAGATGTGCGGCCCTTTTTTCACTTTTTTTTCCGCCCGGCCCGCTTTCTATATAGTGTCGCCCCATGTCTCGTACCCTTTGCACGCGCTGTCTGCGTCCCGAATCGCACTGCTTGTGCGCGCTCATTCCGTCTTTGTCCTGCCGCACCCGTGTCCTGGTGTTGCAGCATCCCAGTGAATCGCGTCACGCCCTGAACACTGCACGGCTGGCCGTGTTGGGGCTGGTAGGCGCGCGGCGTCTGGTGGGCGAGTACTTTTCGCCTGAAGATTGGGCCGAGCCTGGCTATGCGCCTCGCTTGCTGTTTCCGGGGCCTGCGGCCGAGGTGTTGAATCCAGGGTACGGCCAGGATCTGGATCAACCTATTCAACTGATCGTGCCGGACGGCACCTGGGGGCATGCGCGCAAGCTGCTGCATATCAATCCCGAACTGGCCGCGTTGCCGCGCGTGATGTTGCCGGCGGGGCTGACTACACGCTATCGCGTGCGCCATGCCGACATCCCGGGCGCCTTGTCCACGATCGAAGCCGTGACACATGCGCTAAATGCCATCGAGGCGCCGATGAATGTGGATGCGTTGTTGCGCCCGTTTGAAGCGCTGATCGACGGGCAGATCGATGGGATGGGCGCGGATCTGTATGCGCGGCATCATTTGCAACGCAAGGTGCCGTGGCGTTGAGCGGCTCCCAATGCAAAAGCCCCGAAGATCTTCCGATCTTCGGGGCTTTTTAGCTTTTGCATCCGATCAGCCATGCAGCTGATCCGACGTACTTGCGGGTGGTGCCCAGAAGAGGACTCGAACCTCCACACCTTGCGGCACACGGACCTGAACCGTGCGCGTCTACCAATTCCGCCACCTGGGCACTGAAACCTGCTGGCTAGCGCTTGCGGTATTCAAACTCGCCGCACTAGCTGTCTTTCTTTTGCTATCAAGCCAGCCCGAAAGCTGACCTGATTTAAATTCTATGGTGCCCAGGAGAGGACTCGAACCTCCACACCTTGCGGCACACGGACCTGAACCGTGCGCGTCTACCAATTCCGCCACCTGGGCACTGAAAGATACTGTCAGAACTATGTGATACGCTGCCGCTCGTGTTGCTTTATTTTCGTTGAACCTTAATAAATTCAACTAAATGAAGCGCCCTAAGTGCAGTTGGTTTTACAATGGGTTTTTTAGACCTGGGTTTAGTTTGTGTTTTTCACTAAGTGTATTTCCACTTAATTTTTCACTAAACTACCCTTTCTGACCATTTCTGCTTCAGTGTTCAGCCTTGGGCGAACCACAGAAGCTGCGCATTATATACGGAACTTTTAGCTTTGGCAAAACGATCGAATAACGAATCGAATAAGAATAGATCAACACCCTTGCCCGAAGCGCCGCCGGACTTCGACCCCGATGTCCCGTCCCGTGAAGCCATCCTGACCGCGCTGCGATCCGCTGGTTCGCCGTTGTCTCCCGTTGAGCTGGCCGAACGCATGGGCGTTGAGCGCGCGGAGACGATGGTGGGGTTCGAGCGCCGCCTGGGCGCAATGGAACGCGACGGGCAGTTGATGCCCAATCGCAAGGGCGTGCTGCTGCTGGCCACAAAACTGGATTTTGTTGCCGGTAAGGTGCTGGGCCACCGTGATGGCTTTGGTTTCCTGTTGCGCGATGACGGCGGACCGGATCTGTTCCTGTCCCCGCGCGAAATGCTCAAGGTGCTGCATGGCGACCGCGTGCTGGTCAAGCCCACGGGCGAATACCGTGGCAAGCCCGAAGGCACCATCGTCGAAGTCATCGAACGGCGCACCAACAAATTGGTGGGCCGCTTCCTGCACGAGCATGGCCTGTCCATCGTCGTGCCCGAAGACCAGCGCATCAAGCATGACATTCTGATTCCGCCCAGCGATACCAATGGCGCCCAGCACGGGCAGGTGGTCGCCGTGGAAATCATGGCGCAACCCACCCGCCACACGCAGCCGTTGGGCCGTGTGGCTGAAGTCTTGGGCGAGATCGACGACCCCGGCATGGAAATCGAAATTGCCGTGCGCAAGTTCGACGTGCCGGTCGAGTTCTCGGAAGCCGCTCGCAAGCAGGCTGCCCGATTGCCCGATGTGGTCAAGAAGACCGATCTGAAAGACCGCGTGGACTTGCGCGACGTTCCGCTGATCACGATTGACGGCGAAGACGCTCGCGACTTCGACGACGCGGTGTATTGCGAACCGGTTGAACTGGGTACGGGGCAGCGCAAGCGGCCGGGCTGGCGTTTGCTCGTGGCCATTGCCGACGTAAGCCACTACGTGCGTCCGGGCGATGCGCTGGATGATGATGCGATCGAACGCGGCACCAGCGTGTACTTCCCGCGCCGGGTCATCCCGATGCTGCCCGAGACCTTGTCCAATGGCCTGTGCTCGCTCAATCCCGACGTAGACCGGCTGGTGCTGGTCTGCGATATGGTGATCCCGGCAAGCGGCGCCAAGGCGGGCACGGTCACGGCATATCAGTTCTACAACGCGGTGATGCACTCGCATGCCCGCACGACTTACACCAACATCTGGGCTGCATTGCAGCAGCCGGGCGGTCCGGCGGCGGCGGCGATGCGCGCCGTCATGCCGCAGGTTCAGCACCTGTATGAGCTCTTCCAGGTGCTGCAGCAAGGCCGCAAGAAGCGCGGCGCGATCGATTTCGATACGGTCGAAACCAAGATTGTCTGCAACGAGCTGGGCCGCATCGAACAGATCGTGCCGTCGGTACGCAACGATGCGCACAAGCTGATTGAAGAGTGCATGCTGGCCGCCAACACCTGCGCCGCCGACTTCATGACGCGCAGCAAGCATCCCGGTCTGTACCGTATTCATGAAGGCCCCACGCCGGAACGCCTGCAATCGTTGCGTGAATTCCTGCGCACGATGGGCTTGTCGATGGGCGGGGGCGAGACGCCCACGGCCAAGGACTATGGCGACTTCCTGGATACCGTGCGCGGCCGTCCCGACTACCAGCTGCTGCAGACCATGTGCCTGCGTTCGATGCAGCAGGCCGTCTACAGCCCGGACAACATGGGCCACTTTGGCCTGTCTTATCCCGGCTACAGCCACTTCACGTCGCCCATCCGCCGCTACCCTGATCTGCTGACGCACCGCGTCATCAAGGCTCTGCTGGCGGGTCAGCGTTATGTGCCCAGCCTGGATGAGCAGGCGGTAGTTATTGGCCGCACGCAAAAAGAACACGAGCACGCCATCTGGGAAAAGATGGGCCTGATGCTGTCAGCTACCGAGCGCCGTGCAGACGAAGCATCGCGCGACGTCGAGGCATGGCTCAAGTGCTGGTTCGTCAAGGAACGTGTGGGCGAAGACTTCAGCGGCACCGTTACGGGTGTGGCCAGCTTTGGTATTTTCGTCACGCTGGACACCCTGCACGTTGAAGGCCTGGTGCACGTGTCTGAACTGGGTGGCGAGTACTTCCAGTTCAATGACGGACTGCATGAACTGCGCGGCGAACGCACGGGTATGCGCTATCGCCTGACCGACAAGGTGCAGGTGCAAGTGGCGCGTGTGGACCTGGAAGCCCGCCGGATTGAGTTCCGTCTGGTGCAGGGCACAAGTTTCGATGCGCTGCGCAAGGCAGCAGCCCGGGGTCCGGATGAGCCGGTGCGCCGCGTGAAGAAAGCGGCAGCGCCCAAGCCGGCCGCTTTGAAGGGTCAGACTGCCAAGGAGCGGCGCGCCGATGCCAAGAAGGCCGGCAAGCCGGCCCGCGCATCCAAGCACGCCGCGCCGGCTAAAAAGGCCGTGCACAAACGGCACTGACTGCCCGCAATTCATTCCGCTTATGGCCAGCTCGTCGTTTGGCGGCTGGGCCATAAGGGGTAACATTGCGCATATGGCCGGTTTTTTCCGGTGGCCCGCCCCGCTCTGGGGCGGGTATTCGTTTATTTAAAGGTATTGCATTTATGGCGTCGACCCAAGTTCTAGCCGGGTTTCACGCGGTTGTCGCGCGGCTGCGCCACGCGCCCGAGTCGATCAAGGAAATCTATGTAGAAGCCTCGCGCCGTGACAAGCGGATGCAGACGCTCATCGAGCAAGCCGAGAAGGCGGGCCGCCGCCTGCATCCGGTCTCGACCGAGCGGCTTGATGGCTTGGCGCGCGGCACCCGCCATCAAGGCGTGGTGGCCCTGGCCGACGAGCGCCAATTGGCCGTGGACGTGGATGACGTGCTTGACGTGATCGAAGGCCCGCCGCTGCTGTTGATTCTGGATGGCGTGACCGATCCCCATAATCTGGGCGCTTGCCTGCGTACCGCTGATGCCGCGGGCGTTCATGCCGTGATTGCGCCGCGTGATCGCGCCGTCGGTTTGAATGCGACCGTGCAGCGTGTAGCTTGCGGCGCTGCCGACACGGTTCCGTACATCATGGTGACCAATCTGGCGCGCACCATGCGCAGCCTGAAGGATCGCGGCGTGTGGCTGGTGGGCACGGATGATCAGGCCACCGAAAGCATGCACCAGATCGATGCACGCCAGCCGATGGCGTGGGTCATGGGCGCCGAAGGCGAGGGCATGCGCCGCCTGACTCGCGAGACCTGCGATCAATTGGTGAATATTCCGATGCTGGGTTCGGTCGAAAGCCTGAACGTCAGCGTGGCCAGCGCAGTCTGCCTGTATGAAACCGTGCGCCAGCGGCAATCCTGATTTGACCGCTGCACTTATTTTGTAGATCTCTTCTTTCGCGTCAGCCCATCATGCACCAGAACGGCTTTACCACCACGATCCTCCATTCCGACCGCCAACAATCCGTCGAGCACGGAGCGGTGCACAAGCCGATGCATCCGTCATCGGAATTCGCGTACGACGATGCGCGTGAGCTGGCTGCGGTGTTCCAGGGCAAGGCGGGCTTTACCTACGCGCGTCAGGGCACACCCACGACCACCGCGCTGGAAGCCAAGATCAACCACATGGAAGGCGGCAAGGGCACGGTCAGCTTTGCAACAGGCATGGCCGCGCTGGCAGCGATCTTCACGACGCTGCTGCGCCGGGGCGATCACCTGGTGTCCAGCCAGTTTGTATTCGGCAATACCAACAGCTTGCTGGGCACGCTGCTGGAATTGGGGGTGGAGATCACGTTTGTGGACGCAACCGACGCATCGCAAGTGCGCGGCGCAATCCAGCCCAACACGCGCATGGTCTTTACCGAGACCATCGCCAACCCGGGCACGCAAGTTGCTGATCTGGCTGTGATCGGGCAAATCTGCCGCGAGAAGAATCTGGTCTATGTGGTGGACAACACGCTGACGTCGCCGTGGATGTTCCGGCCGTCTTCGGTCGGCGCGTCGCTGGTGATGAATTCGCTGTCCAAGTACATCGGCGGGCACGGCAATGCGCTGGGTGGCGCGGTGACGGACACGGGTCTGTACGACTGGTCTGACTATTCCAATATTTACGACGCTTATCGCAAAGGGGCTCCCACCAGTTGGGGCCTGACGCAAATCAAGAAGAAGGGTTTGCGCGACATGGGCGGCACGCTGGCGGCGGAACCCGCGCACCGTATTGCGGTGGGCGCCGAGACGCTGGCGCTGCGCATGGCCAAGCACTGCGCGAATGCGCTGGCGCTGGCACGCTTGCTGGAAGAGCATCGCGGCGTTGCCAAGGTGCACTATCCGGGGCTTGCCAGCCATCCGCAGCATGCACGTGCAGCGGCCATGTTCGGATCGCGCTTTGGCGGGCTGCTGGGTGTGGAGCTGGCGGACGGTGTGGATTGCTTTGATTTCCTGAACCGGCTGAAGATTGTGCTGATGGCGACCCATTTGGGTGACACGCGCAGCCTGGCGCTGCCGGCAGCGCACACCATCTATTACGAGATGGGGGCAGAGCGCCGCAAGCAGATGGGAATCGCCGACAGCCTGATTCGTGTGTCCGTGGGTATCGAAGATGAAGCCGATCTGCTGTTTGATTTCGATCAGGCGCTCAATGGATGCTTGAAGGGATAATGCCGCGAGGCATAGGCGCTGCGAGCGGGCGCGCCGGTGGTGAAATGAGGGTGGGGCATGCTTATACAGATTGCAGAAGTTTTTACGCCCGAAGAGGCGGCTGATATCCGGGCCAGGCTGGATGCGTCCGAATGGGTGGATGGCAAGGTCACGGCGGGCTACCAGTCGGCCGAGGTTAAACGCAACCGCCAGTTATCGGAGCAGCATCCGCTGGCTCAGGAACTGGGCAACCTGATCCTGCAACGTCTGGCATCGAACAATCTGTTCATGTCGGCCGCGTTGCCCCGCAAGATCTTCCCGCCGCTCTTTAACCGCTACGAAGGCGGCGAAGCCTTTGGCTATCACGTCGACAACGCGGTGCGCGGCATCACGGGCACCTCCGAGCGGGTGCGAACAGATTTATCGGCCACGCTGTTCTTCTCTGAACCCGATTCCTATGAAGGCGGCGAGCTCGTCATTGACGACACCTATGGCCCGCGCGCGGTGAAGCTGCCAGCGGGGCACATGGTGCTGTATCCGGGCACGAGCCTGCACAAAGTGAATCCGGTTACGCAGGGTGCGCGGGTGTGCTCGTTCTTCTGGATGCAGAGCCTGGTGCGCGAGGACAGTCAGCGCGCTTTGCTGCTGGATATGGATGTGGCGATACAGCGTCTGAATCAAGATGCGGCAGGGCATCCTTCCATCGTCCAGCTGACCGGCATTTATCACAATTTGCTGCGCCGCTGGGTCGACGTTTGATTCAAGTTTGAAGTGTTGTTCAGGGGTGTCGCGCAAACCCCGAAGTTCGCGTTTTTGTTTATTGCGAAATCGGCTAAAAGCTAGTATTGGCGCGGGTTGTGATGAGGTTTTCGCTTGACAGCCGCGTCACGCCGTTGCCTAATACATGCCTGCGTCGCTGACGATTTGAAGGCATTTATGCCATCAAATCCTAAGCGGCGCAGCAGTTTAAAAGTTGTGCTTTGCAGCGCAAGAAAAAAGTTTATCCACTGTCTGTTCTTCGTTTGTCGGGCTTTGCGTTTGTTGGTGGCGTCCCATCATGACAGCCATGAACCGCACGGTCTGGGCAAACTCCATACCTTGTGAGGGGTACATCTGAATGAACAAAACTGAACTCATCGATCACATCGCCAGCAAGGCTGACATCTCCAAGGCTGCCGCCGGTCGTTCGCTCGACGCCCTGATCGGTGCCGTCAAGACCACCCTGAAGAAGGGCGGTACGGTTACGCTGGTTGGCTTTGGCACGTTTGCCGTGTCGGCCCGCGCTGCGCGCACTGGCCGTAACCCGCGTACGGGCGAAACCATCAAGATCAAAAAGGCCAAGGTGCCGAAGTTCCGTCCGGGCAAGGCCCTGAAGGACGCCGTCAATTAATTGACGGAAATGGCAAATCGCAGGGCACCGGCCCCAACGATTTGCAGACATGTACGCGGTCCGGTATACTCCGGCCCGCGTATTGCTTTTGAGTGCCCCGAGTTGGCAGTGCTTGGTTCGAATCTTGTGCCAAGGCTGTATCAGGAACGGGTGCTTAGCTCAGTTGGTAGAGCGGCGCCCTTACAAGGCGTAGGTCACAGGTTCGACCCCTGTAGCACCCACCAGAAGCAATCCAGACCGTAGCAAAACGCCGCGGTACAAGCCTGATCAAAAACCCGCACGTTTTTTCGTGGCGGGTTTTTTGTTTTCTGCGGCCAGCATGCTATTTCGTAAGCGTTGTTGAGCGTATCGCATGATAAAGATCATGGGTGGTACGCCAGGCCAGACGAAATACAACGTGCGAATCATTCGCATTTAAGATATTATGATGGGCTTGTACCGGTCAGCCGGCGTCGCGTTCTAGTGCACGTCTTTTCTCTGACTGGCCGGATAAGTTAATGCACCCCTGGCTGATTCATGCCTAGTTTTCAACGCGGTTGGAACTCTTCTTCGCCGTCTTCTTTTGGTATACGTGCAGGCGCTGGCCTGGCGGTTGTCGCGATTCATGCGGCAGTGATCGGCGCCATTTTCATGGCTCCCGCGAATCGTCCTGAACTGGAGGAACCCGAGGCTGTCATGGTGAGCCTGGTGGATGCGCCCATCCCCCAGATTGCCAAGGCCGAGCCCACTCCTGAAGTGCCGCAACCGGTGACGGAGCCTCCGCCCGAGCCGCAGCCTGAGATCGAGCCGGAACCTGAGCCCGAACCTGAGCTGAAGCCCGAGCCCGAGCCTGAACCCGAACCGGTGGTTGAAAAGCCCCCGATGCCGGCCCCCAAGCCCAAACCAAAGCCCAAACCCAAGCCTCAGCCCAAGCAGGAAGTCAAACCCGAGCCCAAGCAGGAGACTCCGCCGCCGCAGACGCCGCCCGCGGGCGCGACTGATGGCGCTCAGGCTTCGCAGAGTCCGCAGCAAGGACCTCCGCCCGACCAGCCTATCTTGGTGTCGAGCATTGAGTTCCAGGGTGCACGGCCCATGCCCAATTACCCGATGGCGTCGCGCCGCATGCGGGAAGAGGGCCGGGTCCTGGTGCTGGTGGAAATCAATACCCAGGGCATAGTGGACCGCGCCACGATCGACACGTCATCGGGTTTCCCGAGGCTGGACGAATCCGCGCTGACCGCCGCCCGCAAGGCCAAGTTCAAGCCCTATACCCGCAACGGCGTGGCCTATCCCGCCAAAGCCAAAATTCCGTTCGATTTCGTAATGAGGAACTGAGATGTCCAACGCACTGCATAGCGCTACTCTGGTAGCGCAGGCGACTACCAGCCCGGCAGCACCGGCTGCCGCCGCCGCTGCGCCCGCAGCCCAACAAGCCGCGACTGCCGCTGGCGGCCTGGCCGGACAAGCCAATGGCGTCGTTCAGCAATCGGCTGATGCGCTGCACAGCGCTGCCGCTGCGCTGCCTTCGGTCCCCTCGGTCCCAGCTCCGGCGGCCGTGCCCGACATGGGTTTCTTGCACTTCGTCGCCCAAAGCGACTTCGTGGGCAAGAGCCTGTTCATCATCCTTATCCTGATGTCGCTGGTGACCTGGTATCTGATCCTGGTCAAGGCCGCTAGCAACGTCAGCATGCGCAAGCGCTCGGCTGACTTCCTGAACAAGTTCTGGAACGCCAGCTCGCTGGAACAGGTCGAGCACGAAATCGCCACGCATGGCGCACGTGATCCGTTCTCGCATCTGGCCAGCCACGCCATGCACGCGCAGGCGCACCACAATAAGTTCGGCGCGACCAAGCTGGAAGAGTCGGGCACCAACTCGGATTTCGTCACGCGCACCATGCGCAAAGTGATCGACGAAGAAACGGCCAAGCTGGAAAACGGTCTGACCATTCTGGCGTCGGTGGGTTCGACGGCGCCGTTCGTGGGTCTGTTCGGTACGGTTTGGGGCGTGTACCACGCCCTGGTCGGCATCGGCCTGTCCGATGGCGTGACGATCAACCGCATTGCTGGTCCCGTGGGCGAGGCCCTGATCATGACCGGTCTGGGTCTGGCCGTGGCAATTCCGGCGGTGTTGGCTTACAACACCTTTGTGCGCAACAACCGCGTGTTCTTGTCGCGTCTGGATGCCTTTGCGCATGATCTGTTTGCGTTCCTGACCACCGGCCAGCAAGTGACGCTGTCGGACGGTAAGGTGCGTGCCCTGCGCCGCCAGAACGGTAACGGCGCTGCGGTTCAACGCGGGAGCGAATAATGGCCTTTGGCAGCTTCGAGGGTAAAGGATCGGGAAGCCACGCGGTTTCCGAGATCAACATGGTGCCCCTGATCGACGTCATGCTGGTGCTGCTGGTGATCTTCATCATCACGGCGCCGCTGCTGGCGCACTCGATCAAGATCAACATGCCCCAGGTGGCCGCCGAGCAGATCGAGGAAGAGCCCAAAACCGTGGATCTGGCGATTGACGCCAGCGGCGCGCTGTTCTGGGACGAGAAGCCGGTCAATATCGATGACCTGCCCAATCGCTTCAAATCGATCGCCGGCACCAAGCCGCAACCCGAGATCCGCATCCGCGCTGATCAGAACACGCGTTACGAAACGCTGGCCAAGGTCATGGCTTCGGCCCGCCGTGGCGGTATGACGCGTATTGGTTTTGTCACGACGCCGCCTTCGGGCGGAGCCCCTGCGGCCGAAGCGCCTGCGGGTGCTGCGGCTCCTGCTGCGGCTCCCGCTACGGCTCCAGCAGGCCGTTGAGCGATTCAAAAGAAAAGGGGGCGCATTTCGCGCCCCTTTTTTTTCGGATCGCGCTAGAATCGCGGCATGCGAGTACTGGTAATCGAAGACGACACCACCCTGGGCCATGCGCTCCAGGAATTCCTGGCCGACCAGGGGTATGCGGTCGACTGGCTGACTGAAGGCGACCGAGTTCTGGGCGCCTTGGCAGGCCAGCCGTATGACCTGATGCTGCTCGACCTTAATCTACCCGGCATGAGCGGGCTTGATGTGCTGCGGCAATTGCGCCAAGACGGCAATCAGGTTCCCGTGCTGATTCTTACCGCGCGAGACGGCATTGAAGACCGTGTCGCGGGGCTGGACGCCGGGGCCGACGACTACGTCACCAAACCTTTCGAACTGCCTGAACTGGCAGCGCGTGTCCGTGCCTTTGGCCGGCGCCGCGCGGGCCAGGCGCAGCCTTTGATCGAAGTGGGTCCCCTGGTGTTCGATACCGTCGGGCGCGAAGTTCGGGCCAATGGCCAGCGGCTGTCGCTATCGGTGCGCGAGCTTTCCGTGCTTGAGATGCTGATGGCCCGAGTGGGGCGCGTTGTGACCAAGCGTCAGATCGTGAACTCGCTGTCCGCCTGGGACGCCGATTTCAGCGAAAACGCAGTCGAGGTCTACGTGTACCGTCTGCGCAAGCGCCTGGAAGGCACTGGCGCCAGCATCCAGACGGTGCGTGGCTTTGGCTACATGCTGGATGTGGAAAAGGCCTGACGGGCCGGCGCGGCGGGCTTGCTCCGGCTGCGCACATCCAATCTATGCATAAGCGAGGGTATCGCGGCATGACGCAGGAACGTACTCCTTCCGCTCCCCCAGCAACTCGCTCCATACTTCCCTCACGCTCCCTGGCGCGGCATCTGGTGATACGCCTGATGCCGCCGATCTTGCTGCTGGTCCTGCTGGACCTGGCCGCCACGTGGGTCATTACCCACAAGATCGACATGTCGTTGTGGATGCTGGAAGACTTCTTCTGGCTGATGGTGGTGGGGCAGGTAGCCCTGATCGCGCTGTTTACCTGGGTCGTGGTGCAGGGCGTGAGGTCCGGGTTGCGCTCGGTGAACCACTTGTCCGAGGAAATTCGCCAGCGCTCCATTGACGATATGCAGCCCTTGGAAGTGGCGGGCGTTCCGGTCGAGATCGAGCCGCTGGTGACCCACACCAATGATCTGCTGCTGCGCCTGGATGCCTCTTTGGCAGCGCAACGCCGCTTTATCGGGCATGCAGCGCACCAACTGCGCACCCCTTTGGCCGGCCTGCGGCTGGAATCCGAA
Organism: Achromobacter seleniivolatilans; assembly: GCF_030864005.1. NCBI lineage: Bacteria > Pseudomonadati > Pseudomonadota > Betaproteobacteria > Burkholderiales > Alcaligenaceae > Achromobacter > Achromobacter seleniivolatilans. Next base: position 2,945,447 of record NZ_CP132976.1, on the reverse strand, counting down.
CTGATGCTGGCCCGCCCCTTGCCCGACGATGTGCGGGCGCGTGCCGAGCGGATCAAGGCCGTCAGCGACCGCATGATCCGCTTGGGCCAGCAGTTGCTGGTGCTGGCGCGCGCCGACCCCAACGCCCGTCCGCAAGACAGTTTCGTGCGTATCGACTTGTGCGAATGGGTGCGGGCCAATGGCGCAGAGTGGTTTCCGCGAGTGCGCGAGGCGCGCTACGAGCTGGATCTGGTCGCGCCCGACGCGCCGATCTGGATTGATGCCGATCCCTTATTGCTGGCGGAGTTGCTGGGCAACCTGATCGACAACGCCTTGCGCTATGGCAACGAGACCGGCCGTATTACGCTGATCGTCGGGGCGAATCCGCCGTCGCTGACGGTCGAGGACGACGGCCCCGGCATTCCCGCCGAAGAGCGCGACCGTGTGTTTGAAGCGTTTTACCGGTCACCCACCGCCACGGCGGGCGGCTCCGGTCTGGGGCTGGCCATCGTGCGCGAGATCGCGCATGCCCATGGCGCCTGGTGGAAGCTGACCAGCCGGCCTGCTTTTTCTGGAACGCGACTGTCTGTCGTCTTCCCCGGCCCCCGTAAAGGGGCTCAACTTACTCGGCAAGAACCCACATCATGAGCCAAGGCACGGCTGGCGCTCCTTCTCCAACAGGCGCTCACGCGGGCGGAGTGCACGCACCGTCGTCGCGCGCGGCGCTCATCATGGGAGCCTTGGGCGTGGTGTATGGCGACATCGGCACCAGCCCGCTGTACACATTGCGAGCCTGCCTGACGGGCTTGAGCGTGCATACCGATCTGGAGCCCGCCCACTTGCTGGGCGTGCTGTCGATTCTGTTCTGGATGCTGATGGTCGTGGTGTCGCTGAAGTACGTGACACTGGTGCTGCGTGCGGACAATCGGGGCGAGGGGGGCACGCTGGCGCTGTTGGAGCTGGCCGTCCGCAATCGCGAGGGCAAGATGCGGTGGGTGCTGATCGTGCTGGGCATTTTCGGCGCGGCGCTGTTCTATGGCGACAGCATGATCACCCCGGCGATTTCGGTGCTGTCCGCGCTGGAAGGGATCAGCATTGTGTCGCATACGCTGGACCGCTGGGTGGTGCCGATTGCTCTGGTCGTGCTGGTGGGCTTGTTTGTCATTCAGTCGCATGGCACGGGCCTGATGGGAAAACTGTTTGGCCCGGTGATGGTGTTGTGGTTTGGCACCTTGGCGGCGCTGGGCGGCTGGCAGATCTGGCAGACGCCCGAGGTGCTGGCTGCGCTGAATCCCATGTGGGGCCTGCGCTTTATTGTTGAATTTCCTGTGATCAGCTTTGTGCTGCTGGGCGCAGTGGTGCTGGCGCTGACCGGAGCCGAGGCGCTCTACGCGGACATGGGCCACTTTGGCCGGCCGGCGATTCGCAGCGCCTGGTTCAGCATGGTGCTGCCGGCGCTGACCTTGTGCTATTTCGGTCAGGGCGCGCTGTTGCTGCGCGACCCCACGGCGATCCGCAATCCGTTTTTCATGATGGCCCCTGAATGGGGACTGGCGCCGCTGGTGGCGTTGGCGACGATCGCCACGATTGTGGCGTCGCAGGCAGTGATCTCCGGGGCATATTCCGTGACGCGCCAGGCGGTGCAGCTGGGCTTCTGGCCGCGCATGCAGATTCTGCACACCTCCGCCGTCGAGAAGGGGCAGATCTATCTGCCGCAGGTCAATGCGCTGCTGTTGTGCGCGGTGCTGGTGCTGGTGCTGCTGTTCCGCAATTCCGACAACCTGGCTGCGGCCTATGGTTTTGCCGTGACCGGAACCATGCTGACGACATCGGTACTGGCCTTTGCCGTGTTGCCGCGAGGCAGCACGGGCGTGAAGCGCGTGCTGTGGCTGACGATTCTGGGCTTTTTGCTGTTGTTTGATGTGCTGCTGTTTTCGGCGAACGTCTTCAAGATCCATGAGGGCGGCTGGTTGCCGCTGCTGGTGGCGATTGTGGTGTTCACACTGATGATGACGTGGCGCCAAGGGCGCCGCTTGCTGTCCGATATGCAGCACCGTGACCGGCAACCGCTCAAGGAATTCATGGAGCAGCTGGAAGAGTATCCGCCGTCGCGTGTACCGGGCACGGCGATTTTCATGACCATGAATTCTGGCAATGTGCCCCCCGCGCTGTTGCACAACCTGAAGCACAACAAGGTGCTGCACGATCACGTGCTGTTCCTGACGATTCTGGTAGCTGACGTGCCGTACATCTCGCCCGAAGAGCGCTTCGAGGTGAAGAAGCTATCGGCGTCGAGCTGGACGGCAACGGTGAATTACGGCTTCAAGGAAGATCCGGATGTGCCCGAGGCCTTGCGGTTGGTGGCCGAGGCGTATCCGGAGCTGGATCTGGAGCCCATGCGGACGTCTTATTTCCTGTCGCGGCAAACGGTCGTGGCGGCGCGCAAACCGGCGCTGTGGAGATGGCGGCGCGCGGTGTTTTCGTTCATGGCGCGAAACTCGACGCGGAGCACGAAGTTCTTCAAGATTCCGGCGAATCGGGTGGTCGAAATGGGCATGCAGGTGGAGTTGTAGATTGGATGGGGCGCGGCCCCATCGGCAACCCATAAAAAAACCCCTCGGGAGAAAAACCGAGGGGTTTTTTTGCGGCCTGAAGAATTACTTCTTCTTGGCCTGATCCTTCAACTGCGGCAGCGACGTGCCGCTGGATGCGAGCAGGCCGGTTTGCACGTAGGTGAACAGCTTGGCGCGGGTGTCGACGATGTCGAGGTTGCGCATGGTCAACTGGCCGATACGGTCTGCGGGGGTGAACGGAGCGTTTTCCACCTTTTCCATGGACAGACGCTCGGGGGCGTAGGTCAGGTTGGCGGATTCGGTGTTCAGCAGCGAATAGTCATTGCCGCGGCGCAGTTCGATCGTGACTTCGCCCGTGATGGCGCGAGCGACCCAGCGTTGGGCGGTTTCGCGCAGCATGATGGCTTGCGGGTCGAACCAGCGGCCTTGGTACAGCAGGCGGCCCAGCTTGCGGCCGTTTTCGCGGTACTGCTCGATGGTGTCTTCGTTGTGAATGCCGGTGACCAGGCGTTCGTAAGCGATGAACAGCAGGGCCAGGCCCGGGGCTTCGTAGATGCCGCGGCTCTTGGCTTCGATGATGCGGTTTTCGATCTGGTCGCTCATGCCCAAGCCGTGACGGCCGCCGATGCGGTTGGCTTCCAGCAGCAGTTCGACCGGGTCGCTGTATTCCACGCCGTTCAGGGCAACCGGTTGGCCTTCCTCGAAGCGGACGGTGACTTCTTCGGCCTTGACGGCGACGTCGTCGCGCCAGAACGCCACGCCCATGATGGGCTGCACGATGCGGATGCCGGAATTCAGGTGTTCCAGATCTTTGGCTTCGTGGGTGGCGCCCAACAGGTTCGAGTCGGTCGAGTAGGCCTTTTCCGACGACATCTTGTAGTCGAAGCCGGCTTGGCGCATGTATTCGGACATTTCCGAACGGCCGCCGAGTTCGTCGATGAAGCGCTGGTCCAGCCAGGGCTTGTAGATCTTCAGGTCAGGGTTGGTCAACAGACCGTAGCGATAGAAGCGCTCGATGTCGTTGCCCTTGAAGGTGCTGCCGTCGCCCCAGATGTTGACGTCGTCTTCCTTCATGGCGGCCACCAGCATCGTGCCGGTGACGGCGCGGCCGATAGGCGTCGTGTTGAAGTACGTGATGCCGGCGGTCGAAATGTGGAACGCGCCTGCTTGCAAGGCGGCGATGCCCTCGGCCACGAGTTGCTGACGGCAGTCGATCAGGCGGGCGTTCTGCGCGCCGTAGGCGAGTGCCTTGCGGGGGATTTCGTCGTAATCGGACTCATCGGGCTGGCCCAGGTTCGCCGTGTAGGCGTACGGAATGGCGCCGTTATTGCGCATCCACAGGAGCGCTGCGCTGGTGTCGAGGCCGCCGGAAAAGGCGATGCCGACCTTCTGGCCGGTGGGAAGGTTCGGGAGGATAGTGGTCATTGTTTGAGGTGAGACGCCAACAGGACTTTGACAGCAACGAGCCGCCAAACAAGAAATATAGCGGCCTATTTTAACTCTTTTGACCGAGACGGGCCGCAGCGGCCGGGATGGCGCGGGCGGCCCGTGGCGGAGGGTCTATGAGGGCAGCCTGGCATCCGTCCCTGATGAGGCCGCCACCCGCAGGCAGCAGAGGCCGCTACCCTCACGCGAGACAGAGAAACCTGTCCGTTTTGTCAGTATCCGGACAGCGTGACGTCCCGGACGCCTTTTTACATTGAGGGCGTACCAACTGTCGGCCGGGTATCCGGCGCTGCCATGAATCCAGGACATCGTATCGGGCCGCGTTGGGCGGCGGCAGGGCTGGCGGCCTCAATGGCGCTGGCCGGCTGTGCCGTCGGACCCGATTACACGCGTCCGGCGATGGACCTGCCGGGCGCCTACAAGGAGGCCGGCCCATGGAAGCCCGCCCAGCCCGGGGCCATCGACAGCAATATGCGCTGGTGGGAAACCTATGGTGACCCCACGCTGAACAGCCTGATCGTGGCGGCCAACGCGGCCAATCAGAACATTCAGCAGGCTCAGGCCCAATACCGCCAAGCGCGCGCCGCTGCGGATGCCGCCCGGGCGGGCTTCTGGCCCAGTGTCGGGGCCAATGCGTCGGCTGGCCGGGCTCGTGCCAAAAGCAATGGCGTGACTGGCGTTTCCAACAGCTATTCGGCAGCTATCGACGTGTCGTGGGAACCCGATTTGTGGGGTGCAGTGCGGCGGCAGGTCGAAGCCAGCGACGCATCGACTCAGGCGAGTGAAGCCAGTCTGGCGGCGGCCCGTCTCAGCATCCAGGCGGCGCTAGCGCAGGACTACCTGCAATTGCGGGCGGTGGACCGCGAGAAAGATCTGTACGCCCGGACCCTGGAAGCCTATGCGCGCACGCTCAAACTGACGCGCAGCCAGTACGACGCAGGCGTGGCGTTGCGTTCCGACGTTGCCCAGGCCGAGGCGCAGTTCAAGACTGCCCAAGCGCAGTCGATTGATCTGGACGCGTCCCGCAATCAGCTGGAACACGCGATTGCCATCCTGACCGGACGGGCGCCAGCGCAGTTCAGTCTGGCGCCATTCCCGGCCAGCCAGCCGTGGATGTTCCAAGTGCCGCCTGTACCGACGGGTCTGCCGTCGGATCTGCTGGAGCGCAGACCGGACATTGCCGCGGCTGAACGGAATGTGGCGTCGGCCAATGCAGATATCGGGGTGGCGCGGGCCGCTTATTTTCCGTCGCTGGTGTTGTCTGCAAGCGGGGGCTTTGGCGCCGCCAGTTTTGCCCAATGGTTCAACGCGCCGGGCCGGGTCTGGTCGCTGGGCGCGCTGTTGGCCGGGACGATTTTTGATGGCGGCCTGCGGCACGCTCGCGACGCCCAGGCTGTTGCCGCATTTGACGCCAGCGCCGCGCAATACAAACAGACGGTGCTGGGCGCGTTCCAGGAAGTGGAAGACAACCTGTCGACCTTGCGCGTCCTGGATGACGAGGCGCGTGCGCAGGACGAAGCCGTGACCGCGTCGCGTTTGAGCGAGCAACTGGCCTTGGCGCAATACCGCGCGGGCACGGCCACGTTCCTGACGGTGGCGGTGGCGCAAGCCTTGACGCTGTCCAACGAGCGCACGGCAGTGCAACTGCGTGGCCGCCAAATGGTGGCCAGCGTGGCGCTGGTGAAGGCCGTGGGTGGCGGCTGGAACGCTGGCGCCCTTGATACCCCTGATGCCCAAGCGCTTGCCGTGGCCGGCCGGCCAGCGGCGGCAAGCCAACCTTCTACCCACAATGAGTAAGTCCATGGACCGTACGGTGAGTTTTTCGGATCGGCGCAAGACGCTGCGGGTGGGCGCTGTGGCGCTGGTGATAGCCGCATGCTCGCTGGCGGCGTGGCTGTTTCTGCGCGGGCCTCGCGCGCCGGCCGCAACCGTGGCTGCGGCCGTGCCGGTTGCGACAGTGCAGGTTCAACGCCAGGAGCTTGCGCATTACCTGACGGGCGTAGGCACGGTTACCGCTGCCGCCACGGTGACGGTGAAAGCGCGTGTCGACGGCCAGCTGGACAGTGTGGGATTTTCCGAAGGGCAAGACGTCAAGGCCGGACAGGTGCTGGCCAATATCGACCCGCGTGGGCTGCAAGCGCAGTTGGCGCAGGTGCAGGCGCAGCGGGCCAAGGATCAAGCCACGCTGGCCAATGCGCGTCTGGACTTGCAACGCTATACCCGCTTGCAGCACGAGGACGCCGCGACGCAGCAAACGCTGGACGCGCAGCGGGCGCTGGTTGCGCAGCTGGAAGCCGCGACCCAGACCGACGACGCGCAGATCAGTTATGCCAAGGTGCAGCTGGACTACACGCGCATCGTGGCGCCCATTGCCGGACGCGTGGGCGCTCGGCTGGTGGACCCGGGCAATATCGTGCATGCGGCGGATGTGAACGGGCTGGTCGTGATCAATCAGATCGACCCGATCACTGTGTTGTTTTCGCTGCCGGAAGAGGCGGTGCCCGCGATTAACGCGGCGCTGGATCAAGGCCGGAAATTGCCCGTTGTGGCGTATGCCCGCGATAGCAATGAGCCTCTTGAAACCGGGACGCTGGTGCTGTTGAACAACCAGATCGATACGACTACGGGCACCGTGCAACTCAAGGGCCGTTTCGACAATCCGCAGCACCGCTTATGGCCCGGCCTGTATGTGAACGCGCGTCTGGTGCTGGACGCGCATGAAAGCGCATTGACGGTGCCGGCCGCCGCTGTGCAGCGCGGCCAGAGTGGCCCCTATGTGTATGCGGTGGATGGCAATGACATTGCGCAACCTCAAGCGGTTACGGTGGAGCGATTGCAGGATGGTTTGGCGCTTATCCAGAAGGGTTTGGATGAAGGGCAGCGCGTAGTGGTCGATGGGCAGTACAAGCTCAAGCCCGGCAGCAAGGTGCGTGAATTGGCTTCAAACCCTGTACCCGTTGCAGCGGTGAGCAAGCCATGAGTATCTCTGCCCATTTCATCAAGCGGCCAATCGGCACATCGCTGCTGGCATTGGCGATTCTGCTGGTCGGCATTGCGGCGTGGCCGCTGTTGCCCGTGGCGCCGCTGCCGCAGGTGGACTTTCCCACGATCCAGGTGCAGGCAAGCCTGCCTGGCGGCAGCCCCGAGACCATGGCGTCCAACGTGGCGCAACCGCTGGAACGGCAGTTCTCGTTGATCGCGGGCTTGACGCAGATGACGTCGGTCAGCGCAATCGGCATGACGCAGATCACCTTGCAGTTCGACCTGAACCGCAGCATTGATTCCGCGGCGGTGGATGTGCAGGCGGCCATCAATGCGTCGACCGGACAGTTGCCGGCCAACCTGCCGAACCCGCCCACCTTCCGCAAGGTCAACCCGGCTGACGCGCCCATCATGGTGATGGCGGTGCAGTCGGACACCTTGCCGCTGATCCAGGTGAACGACTACGCGGACAATATCCTGGCCCAGCAGATCTCGCAGATATCGGGGGTGGGGCTGGTGAACATCGGCGGCCAGCAAAAGCCCTCTGTACGGATTCAGGTGGACCCCGGCAAGTTGTCGGCCTTGGGCTTGAGCCTGGAAGACCTGCGCGGCGTGATCGCCACCACTACCGTCAACCAGCCCAAAGGCACCATCGACGGCGCGCGTCAAAGCTTCACGACCTATACCAACGATCAACTGCTGTCGGCGGCTCAGTGGAACGATATGGTGCTGGCCTACCGCAACGGCGCGCCGATCCGCGTGCGCGACGTGGGCGTGGCGGTGGACGGGCCCGAGAACACCAAACTGGCTGGCTGGGCCTACGCCGGCAAGGCGTCTCCGCCAGACAACACGATTACCAATGGTCGTTCGATTGTGCTGCAAATCAGCAAGCAGCCGGGCGCCAATGTGATCGACACGGTGGACAGCATTCGCGCGGCGCTGCCCCGGCTGGAAGCCTCGATTCCGCCATCGGTCCATGTGAACACCATCATTGATCGCACGCAGACGATCCGGGCATCGGTGCAGGACGTGGAGTTCACGCTGACGCTGACCATTCTTCTGGTCGTGATGGTGATCTTCCTGTTCCTGCGCAATGTGCCCGCCACGCTGATTCCGTGCGTGACGGTGCCGCTGGCGTTGATGGGCACAGCCGCGATGATGTATGTGCTGGGATTCAGCCTGGACAATCTGTCGCTGATGGCACTCACCATCTCGGTTGGCTTTGTGGTGGACGATGCCATCGTGATGCTGGAGAACGTGTACCGGTATGTCGAGGCAGGCATGTCACCGATGGAAGCCGCTTTCAAGGGCGCGGGCGAAATCGGCTTCACGATAGTGTCGATCTCGGTGTCGCTGATTGCCGTATTCATTCCTTTGCTGCTGATGGGCGGTATCGTGGGCCGCTTGTTCCGCGAGTTTGCGGTGACGGTAACGTTAGCCATTGTGGTGTCGGTGCTGGTGTCGCTGACGCTTACGCCCATGCTGTGTTCGCGCTATCTGAAGAATCATCATGGCGAGAAACATGGCCGGCTGTACCTGCTGTGCGAACGGGGTTTTGACGCCATGCTGCATGGGTACGAGCGCGGTTTGAAACTGGTGCTGCGGCATCAGTTCGCCACGCTGTGCGTATTTCTGGCCACGGTTGCCTGCACGGTGGCGCTGTTCATGGTCATTCCCAAGGGCTTTTTTCCGCAGCAGGACACAGGCTTTATTTTCGGCTTTGCCGAGTCGTCGCAGGACTCGTCTTTTGCGCTGATGAACCAGCGCATGATCCAGATGGCGGAGGTGATTCGACTAGATCCTGATATTGCCAGTTTCGGGTTCAACGGCAGTCAGAGCACCTACAACACGGGCAATTTCTACATAGGTTTGAAGCCCAAGGACGAAGGGCGCACCGCCACGGCTGACGAGGTGATCGCCCGGCTGCGGCCGCAACTGGCCAAGGTTCAAGGCGTGACGCTGTTCATGCAGGCAGGGCAGGACATCAACGTAGGCGGGCGCTTATCCCGCACGCAGTACCAATACACGCTGACGGACTCCGATCTGGACGAGCTGAACGTGTGGGCGCCGCGCCTGCTGAACAAGTTTCGGGAATTGCCGCAATTGACCGACCTGGCGTCTGACCAGCAGAACGCGGCGGCCACGGCATCGCTGACCATCGACCGCGCGCGCGCCTCGTCGTTTGGTATTTCGCCAGCGCTGATCGACGCCACCATTTATGACGCCATCGGCCAGCGCCAGGTTGCCCAGTACTTCACGCAGATCAACAGCTATCACGTGATTCTGGAAGTAACGCCCAAGTTGCAGCAGGACCCCAGCCTGTTTTCAAAGCTTTACCTGACCTCGCCGCTGACGGGCCAGCAGGTGCCGCTGTCTACCTTCGTCAAGCTGGACACGAACAAGACGGCCTACCTGTCCATCAGCCACCAGGGCCAATTCCCAGCTGTGACCATTTCGTTCAACCTGGCGCCGGGCGCTTCGCTGGGCGATGCGGTGCAGGCCATCCAGCAAGCGCAGAACCAGATGGGCGTGCCTGCCAGCCTGACGGGGGCATTCCAGGGCACGGCCAAGGCATTTGGCGATTCCCTGTCGACGCAACCGTACCTGATCGCAGCGGCGTTGATTGCCGTCTACATCGTGCTGGGGCTGCTGTACGAAAGCTATATCCATCCCTTGACGATCCTGTCCACGCTGCCATCCGCAGGCGTGGGGGCGTTGCTGATCCTGATGCTGGGTGGTTATGACCTGAGCGTGATTGCGCTGATCGGCATTATTTTGCTGATCGGGATCGTCAAAAAGAACGGCATCATGATGATCGACTTTGCGTTGACGGCAGAGCGCGAGCACGGCATGGCGCCTGCCGAGGCGATCTATCAAGCTTGCGTATTGCGCTTCAGACCCATCATGATGACGACCATGTGCGCGCTGCTCAGTGGATTGCCGTTGATGTTGAGCCACGGGCAGGGGGCGGAGCTGCGCCGGCCGCTGGGTTATGCGATGGTGGGCGGGTTGATCGTGTCCCAAGCGTTGACGCTGTTCACGACACCTGTGGTCTACCTGTACCTGGACCGCGCGCATTATTGGTACATGGAACGCAAGGCGGCGAGGGCGGCGCGAAAGGCCGGGAAAACCAACAATGCGGTCATCGCTGCGCCGGGCGATCTTGGGTCAAAATAGGGATCAACCGTAAGGTCTTGCGGGGCGGCACATGAAAATCCTGATAGTCGAAGATGAACTGAAGACGGCGGATTACCTGCGCAAAGGCCTGGGCGAACAGGGCTGTACCGTCGATGTCGCGCATAACGGCATTGACGGCCAGCATCTGGCGCTTGAGCATGATTACGACGTGATCGTGCTGGACGCCATGCTGCCGGGTATGGACGGCTTTGCGGTGTTGCGGTCTTTGCGTACGGTGCGGCAGACGCCCGTGATCATGCTGACCGCCCGCGACGGCGTCGAAGACCGCATCCGCGGGTTGCACGACGGCGCTGACGATTACCTGGTCAAACCCTTTTCTTTTCTGGAACTGCTGGCGCGGCTACAGGCGCTGACCCGGCGCGGCCGGGCGCAGGAACCCGTGCAACTGCGCATCGGAGACTTGCAGATCGACCTGATCAGCCGCAAGGCGTGGCGCGCGGGATCGCGTCTTGACCTGACGGCCAAGGAATTCGCGCTGCTCGCCGTACTGGCGCGGCGCCAAGGAGAAATCCTGTCCAAGACGGCCATTGCTGAACTGGTCTGGGACATGAATTTCGACAGCAACGTCAATGTGGTGGAAGTGGCCATCAAGCGGCTGCGCGGCAAGGTGGATGCGCCGTTCGGCCGCCGGTTGCTCCACACCATCCGCGGCATGGGTTACGTGCTGGAGCTGCGCGATGACGCGGCAGCGGAATGAAGGCGGCGCTTTGAAAACGTCGCTGACACTGCGGCTGGTCATCCTTTATGCGGTGGCGGCGGCGGTTACGTTCGCGTTGACGGGCGTGGCGCTCTACGGCGTGCTGGACCGGCAATTGGACCGGCTGCAACAGGATGCGCTGCGTACTACCGCGCAAGAGGTCAGCTACTCGCTGGCCCGCAGCGGTGACCCGGAACGCTGGGGGCGATTCAAAACCAAGCTGGATACCCTGACGCCCGTTGACGGCAGTTTGCGCTTTTGGGTGCTGTCGGATGATCCGGCCTATGAGTACGGCAAGGGATTGGCGGATATCAGCAGTCTGGAACGGCACCCCGATGGCTTCGGCAAGATCACCTTGCCGGACCGCGAGACTGCGCTGACCACCATCACCGCCACGGTCGACCCGTATCTTGCCCGGCCGCAAGTGCGCCTGATCGTCGGTATGGATTCGGCGCCCTACGCGCACACCTTGCGCTATTTCTTGTGGGCAATGGCCGGCCTGTCGTTGACGGCAATCTTGCTCGTGGGATTGTTGGGCTTTTGGGTGACGCGGCTGGGACTGCGGCCCTTGAACCGCTTGTCGGCCGAGGCCCGCGCTCTGCGGCCGAGTGCCTTGTCGCAACGTCTGAGCATGGCCGCGCTGCCCGTAGAGCTGGAAGACCTGGCAACCTCATTCAACGGCGCGCTGGCTCGGCTCGAAGGCGCCTATAACCAGCTTGAAGCGTTTAACGCTGACGTCGCGCACGAGCTGCGCACGCCGCTGACCAATCTGATCGGGCAAACTCAGGTGGCCCTGTCGCGCCCGCGTAGCGCAGACGATTTGCAGGAAGTGCTGCAATCCAATCTGGAAGAACTGGACCGCCTGCGAGCCCTGATCAACGACATGCTGTTTCTGGCGCGCGCCGATCAGGGCGAAGCCGCGACGGGCCGGATTCAAGCCGTGCTTGCGGACGAAGTCGGCAAGACGGTCGAGTTTTTTGAATTCCTGCTGGACGAGGCCGGTATGCGGGTTCGGATGGAAGGCGACGCCTTTGCCACCGCGCTGATCGACACGGCATTGTTTCGCCGCGCGGTGACGAATCTTCTGCAAAACGCCATTCAATACTCTGCACCGGGGGCGGAAATTACGGTCGATATCCAGCGGCGCGGCGACATGCTGGAAGTGGCCGTCAGCAACGCCGGACCACCGATTGCGCCCGAGCACCTGCCGCATCTGTTTCAACGTTTCTACCGAGTGGACGCGGCGCGCCGGGTTGACGGCTTGGAGCACAGCCATGGCCTGGGCCTGGCCATTGTGAAGGCAGTGGCTGCCATGCATGGCGGCAATGTGTCGGCCAGCAGTGAAGGCGGCACCACGCGCGTGGCGTTTTGTGTCGACGCGCGCACGTCTGGTTAGCGCGTGCCGTTTTCCGGCGCAAACAGCTCCGCCAGTTTCAACTGACGGATCAGGTGCGCGGTGGCGGTCGCCAGCCGCGTGGCCGGCCGATGGCGGGCGCTGGCCAGCACCAGGTTATTGGTGATCGTGGGCGACGCGATGTCGCACAAAGACAGCGCGTGTTCAGCGGCTGGCCCCTGGGCGGCGGAACGCGGCAAGATGGCGTACGCATCCCCTTGGGCCGCCAGTTCCACAATGGTTTGCACGGCATCGACTTCGGCCGCCACCTTTAAGCGCACGCCTTGCGCGCGGCACACGCTTTCCACCAAGGTTCGGATGGCGTTGGGCAGGCTGGGCAGCACCAGCGGGTAGTTGCCCAACTGCGCCACCGCAACGCGGGCGGGCAAGGGCGGTTGATGCCCGGCGGCGGCCGCCAGCACCAGGTCTTCACGGAACAGCGATTCGTAGACCAGTTGCGGCGATGGCGCGGGGTCGTACAGCAGCGCCAGTTCCACCCGGCCCGCCAGCAGCCATTCACGCACCTGGGCGCTTAACCCTTCGGCCACCGCAATGGAGGCGTCGGGGAAACTTCGCCGGAATGCCTGCACCAGCGGCGGCGTCAGCACCCGTGCGATGCGCGGTGGCAGGCCTACGACGACCTTGCCCGTGGGCGTTTCGCGCAAGCTCTGTAAATCTTCCTTGGCGCGTTCGGCCAGCGTCAGCAGGGCGCGGGCGTGTTCCACAAACCGCAAACCGGCCTCGGTGGGTTCCGCGCCGCGGCCATTGCGATACAGCAGGTGTTGGCCCAGTTCCAGTTCCAGCAGGCGTACCTGGCGGCTGAGTGTGGGCTGGGCCACGTCCAGCATTTCGGCCGCGCGCGAGAAGCTGCGCCGCTCCGCGACCCGCAGGAAATACTCGATTTGTTTAAGGTCCATCGGATATTTAGGTTTTCTATATCTGAAATCAAAGATATAGCATTGTTAGCCGGACGGCAATGCTGGACCATGACGCTTTCACCGCAGGAATTGCCCGTGCCTGATTGCCGTCCTCCGCTTGCGTCGCCGTCTCGTCCCCGCCATGTGCTGCCGCCTGGCGCGTGCGATGCGCATTGCCACGTTTTTGGTCCCGGTAACGTGTTCCCGTACGCCGAAGGGCGGTCGTATACGCCGCCGGACGCGCCCTACGCAAAGATGGCGGCATTGCATGCGCACCTGGGCGTGGAGCGCGCGGTGGTGGTGCAGGCCAATTGCCATGGCTCGGACCACAGCGCCTTGCTGGATGCGCTGGCGCAAAGCGGCGGCCGTTATCGCGGCGTGGCGCTGTTGGGCGCTGACGCCACGCCCGCAAGCGTTCAGCAATTGCATGAGGGCGGCGTGCGCTCGGCGCGCTTCAATTTTGTGCCGCATCTGGGCGGCGCGCCCGAGCCGGCCGTGTTCGATCACGTGGTATCGCTGATTGCGCCACTGGGTTGGCATCTTTGTCTGCATGTGGATGGCGCGATGCTGCCCGGCCTGCTGCCGCGTTTGCTGGCCTTGCCCGTGCCTTTTGTGGTGGATCACATGGGGCGTCTGAAGGCGGCCGATGGGCTGGATTCTCCCGCCATGCGCGCCTTGCTGAGTCTGGCCAATGTGCCGCAGGCATGGGTCAAGGTGTCGGGCATAGACCGTATCGCGGCTGGCCAGCGCCCGTTTGCCGAGGGCATTCCATTCGTGCGGGCATTGGTCGAGGCGATGCCGGATCGCACCTTGTGGGGCACGGATTGGCCGCACCCGAATGTGGCAGGCGACATGCCTGACGATGGCGAATTGGTGGACACGTTTTTTCAGGCATGTCCCGATGCCGCGCTGCGCCAGCGTGTGCTGGTCGACAACCCGGCGCGGTTGTACGGATTTCAGTAAGCAGCAGCGCCGCATAGACAGACGGCGCTTGCCAGCAAAAACAATATTGCATTCAACGAGGAGACACCATGTTCAAGAAAATTCTATCGGCCTCTGTGCTGAGTCTGGCCGCGCTGGGCGCAGCCCACGCCGACGGCCCCGTCCGTCTGATCGTCGCGTTTCCGCCTGGCGGCCCGGTCGATCTGGTCGGCCGGGTGCTGGCCGAACAACTGGGCAAAGAACTCAAGCAGCAGGTCATTGTTGAGAACAAGGCAGGCGCCAATGGCAACATCGCGGCGGCCTATGTGGCCAAGGCGGCAGGCGACGGTTCGGTGCTGTTTCTGACCAGCGTCGGCGCGGTGTCGATCAGCCCCGCCTTGTACAAGGACCTGCCGTATGACCCGGTGCGCGACTTTGCGCCGGTGTCCAAGGTCGTGAACAACGCCACGGTGTTCGTGGTGAACCCGGTCAATCCGGCTACTGACGCCGCGGACTTCGTCAAGAAATCGCAGGCGGCATCGCAATCGGTCGCCATCGGCTCATCGGGCATAGGCAGCATTCCGCATTTGACGATGGAAATGTTTGCGGACGCCAGCAAGGCCAACGTGATGCACGTGCCCTACAAGGGCGCGGCTCCCGTGATCAACGATGTGATGGGTAATCAGGTGTCGGGCTTTTTCGGCGACGTGCCCGGGCTGATCGGCCACATCCAGGGCGGAAAGCTGAAGCCGCTGGGTATTGCCGCGCCCACGCGCCATCCGCTGCTGCCGGACGTAAAGACGCTGGCCGAGCAAGGCATTGCCGGCGTTGAATCCAACAACTGGTATGGCATTGTGGCGCCCGCGTCCACTCCGGCCGCTACCGTTGAAAAGCTCAATCAGGCTGTGCGTGCCGCACTGAGCAACGAAGCCGTGCGCGCCAAGCTGGAGAAGTTCGGCGCGCAGGCCGCGCCCAGCTCGCCGGCGGAATTGACCGCACTGATCGCATCGGATCGCGATAAGTGGACCGCACTGATCCAGCGCAAAAACATCCGTCCGGAGTAATCATGAGCGCAAGCCGAGTGACCCCCGTCGTACCGGGCACGCGCCAGGAACTGGCCGCTGTGGAAGCGCGCATCACGGCCGCACGCGGCCGGATATCGCCTTTGTATCAGGTTCTGTTGAACAGCCCGGCAGTGGTGGAAGGCTGGGAAGCCATGCTGACCGCCATCCGTCAGAAGACGTCATTGTCGCCGCGCTTGCGCGAATTGATTATCTTGCGCGTGGCCACGCTGAACAATGCGCCATACGAATTCGACGCGCATGTGCCGCACGCTTTGGCGGGCGGCATGCCTCAAACCATGATCGACGCGTTGCGCGGTCATCCCGCGCCCAACGCCGTGGCAGAGCTGGCGCCCGGCGAGGCCGATGTGCTGGCGTTGACCGACGCCATGACGCGCGACATCGAAGTGCCCGACGCAGTATTTGCACCGCTGCGCGCACGCTACGATGATGCGCAACTGGTGGAACTGGCGGCAACTGTCGGCGCGTACAACATGGTGTCGCGCTTTTTGGTGGCGCTGCGCGTCGGCCATTGATCGGAGAAGACGATGCAGGAAACGGTATTGCTGGTGTCGCTGGGCGAACGCTTTGACGAAGCACGCGCGGCCGATATGGCCCGGCGTCTGACGCAGGGGCTGGATGGCCTGCGGGTCAACGCGTATGCGGCGTTGGAAGGTGACGACACCTACGTCTATTTTCGTGGCGCAGCCGCCGCGCTGCCCGAGATTCAGGCTCGTTTGGCAGAGCAATTTCCTGGCGCGCATGCGCGGGTGGTGCATCGCACGCTGGATTTGCCGGGGGCGTCGGCGGGTCAGGATGCGCCTTGGCACTACATCGTTGAAACCGATGTGACTCCGGAAGCCGAGGCCGATCTGAACGCGTGGTACGACCAGGAACATTTGCCGGGCTTGGCGTCGGTGCCCGGCACGGTGCGTGCAATGCGCTACGAATGCCGCGATGAGGCGCCGCGTTATCTGGCCTGCTATGACCTGCACACCCAAGAGACATTCGGCAGTCCGCCGTGGCTCGCGGTGCGCGCCACCGACTGGAGCAGCCGGGTGCGCCCGTCGTTCCGCAATACACGACGGACGATGTTCAAGAAAATACTGTGACGCGGGTTTTTGCGTATGTGGCGCTCAGTTCAATTTGCAGCGCCTGATCTAGTAAAAAGGCCTGGAATCTTGCGATATCCAGGCCTCTTTCATGCTGAACCGGCTTACTTGATCTGGCCCAGCAACAGGAATTCCATCAGCGCTTTTTGCACGTGCAGACGGTTTTCGGCTTCGTCCCAGACCACGCTTTGCGGGCCGTCGATGACTTCGCCCGTGACTTCTTCGCCGCGGTGGGCGGGCAGGCAGTGCATGAAGACGGCTTCGGCGTCAGCGGCTGCCATCATTTCGGCATCCACGCACCAGTCGGCGAACGCCGCGCGGCGCTCTTCGTTTTCGGCTTCGTAGCCCATGCTGGTCCAGACATCAGTCGTGACCAGATGCGCGCCCTGGCAGGCTTGCATCGGGTCCTTGAACTGCCGCAAGACCTTGGCCGAAGGCGTGCCGATACGCGCGGCTTCCAGCTCATAACCCGCCGGGGTGGACACATGCAGCGTAAAGCCCAGCATTTCTGCGGCGTGCAGCCACGTGTAGGCCATGTTGTTGGCGTCGCCCACCCAGGCCACCGTCTTGCCGGCGATAGGGCCGCGGTGCTCGATGTAGGTGAAGATGTCCGCCAGGATCTGGCAGGGGTGGAATTCGTTGGTCAGGCCGTTGATCACGGGCACGCGCGAGTGCGACGCAAAGCGCTCGATGCGGGTCTGCTCGAATGTGCGGATCATGACGATGTCGACCATGCGCGAGATCACGCGCGCGGTGTCTTCGATGGGTTCAGAGCGGCCCAACTGGGAATCGTTCGAGGTCAGGTTGATGACCGAACCGCCCATTTGGTACATGCCGGCTTCAAACGACACGCGGGTGCGTGTGCTGGCCTTTTCAAACACCATCGCCAGCGTGCGGTCATGCAGCGGCATATGGGGTTCATAGCGTTTGAATTTTTCCTTGATCAGGCGCGCGCGGTCCAGCACGTACGCGATCTCGGCGGGCGAGAAGTCCTTGAACTGAAGAAAATGCCGCAACGGGCCGTTTTGAGTCGTGGGAGGAGTCATGGTGATGTCGCAGGTCATTAGGCCCGGCCAGGCTTATGGCCCGGGCGGGACGTTGATTATGGTTTTTCGGCCAGGAACTGTTGAATGAGCGGAACCAGGATGGAGACGATCTGATCGGCTTCTTGCCGGTTCAGTATCAGCGGCGGCAGCATGCGGATGACGCGGTCGCGCGTGACGTTGATAAGCAGGCCGGCTTCCAAGGCGTTCAAGGCCAGGACGCCGCAAGGGCGGTTCAGTTCGATGCCCAGCATCAAACCGCGGCCGCGTACCTCGGTAACGCCCGGAGTGTCAGCCAGGGCGCCGGCCAGTGTGTCTTTCAGGTAGTTGCCCACGGCGTGGGCGTTGTCCAGCAATTTGTCGGATTCCAGCGTGTCCAGCACCGCCAGCCCGGCAGCGCAGACCAGCGGACCGCCGCCAAAGGTGGTGCCATGCGTGCCCGGCGTCAATACGCCCGCGGCAGGGCCGGCGGCCAGCATCGCGCCGATTGGCACGCCGCCAGCCAGGCCCTTGGCCAGTGTCATGACGTCGGGCAAGATGCCCGCCCATTGGTGAGCGAACCACTTGCCCGTGCGGCCAACGCCGGATTGCACTTCATCAATCATCAGCAGCCAGCCGCGCTCGGTGCACAGGCGGCGCACTTCTTGCAGATACGCAATATCCGACGGGCGGATACCGCCTTCGCCCTGCAGCACTTCCAGCAGCACCGCCGTGGTGCGCGGTTCAGCGTCGCCGGCGGCGCGCACGGCATCCAGGTTGTTGTAGGGCACCTGAATGAAGCCGCTGGGTAGAGGGCCGAAGCCCTTGCGCGCCTTGTCGCTGCCCGTGGCCGCCAGCGTGGCCAAGGTGCGGCCATGCCAGGACGAATCCATGGTGATGATGTGGGCGTGCTGGTTGCCGCGCTGGTAGGCGTAATAGCGGGCCAGCTTGATGGCTGCCTCGTTGGCTTCCGAGCCGCTGTTGTTGAACGCGACTTCCTGCATGCCGGACAGCGCCGTCAGGCGTGCGGCAAGCGCCGTTTGTTGCGGCACTTCGTAGATATTCGACGTGTGAATGATGCGCGCGGCCTGCTCACTGATGGCGGCCACAAGCTTCGGGTGCGCGTGGCCCAGGCAAGAAACGCCGATGCCCGCCAGCGCGTCCAGGTATTTCCGTCCGTTCGCATCCCACAGCCAGACGCCCTGGCCGTGCGTGAACGCTACCGGCAGGCGGGCATAGATATTGGCCAGAGGCGAGGTCATGACGGATCCTCCTGGGATGATTTCAAATACGGCGGCTCTTGCGCGAGCCCTTGTTTTTGCCCTGGCTGTTGCTCCAGCCGGCGCCCGTTCAGACGGAAATTCAGGGGCGAATCGCCTTTTGGAAGAGGGCAAAGGATCAATCATATACAATTCGCGGCGCAGGGCGCATGTTTGATCACGCCGAAGATCCGGCTTTCGTGAAAGGCGCGCTGTAGTGAAGAACTCATGGCAACTCGCGTCAGACAATTCGTAATTCATGGCGTTACCGAAAGCGGTAGCCGATTCCGCCCCAGCGATTGGGCGGAGCGGCTCGCTGGCGTAATGGCACAGTTCCGGCCCGCCGGCAGTGCTGGTAACCACCTCACTTATTCGCCCTATGTGCTGCCCGTCGTGATCGACGGTGTGCGCGGGGTTGTGGTCGACTTGCGTTTACGCGAGCTGGAACCGCTGGCGTACAAGTTTGTGGTGGATTTCGCCCGCGACAACAACCTCAAGACGGAAGAACGCGAAATTTAGGCCTCATGAACGAAAAAGCGCCCCGATCGGGCGCTTTTTCATTCGGCGGGGCAGGTGCGCCTATCGGGCGGGCCTGGTGCTACGTGCCGTAACGATCCAGGATCTTGCGGATATCCCGCACGCCCGAACCATCCGTGCTCAACAGCGCGCGCGCCGTCACCGACTCCAGGTGGTGCTCCAGCAGATGCAGCACGTGCTTTTCGTCGCGTGCGCGCAGCCCTTGCACAATCTCCATATGTTCGCTGACCGCGCATTCGCTTGAATGCGGCCGCCCATAAAGGGCCAGAATCAGCGAGCACCGCGACACAATCTCGTTCACGTAGCGCGCATACACCGCATTGCCCGACAGCTCGGCCATCAGGATATGAAATTCGCCTGACAGCCGGATGGATTCATTGGTGCTGTTGCGCTGGCGCGCCTCTTCCTCTTGCGCCACATGTTGCGCCAGCCGGCTGAGGCCGGCCTCGGTGATGTGTTGCAGCAGCCGGCGCGCCACATCGCGCTCCAGGCAGCGGCGGGCCTCGAAGATGTCGTGCGCCTCTTCCAGGCTGGGCCGGGCCACCGCTGCGCCGCGGTTGGGCCGCAAATCCACCAAGCCTTCGCTGAACAAGCGCGTAAGCACGCCACGCACGATCGTGCGGCTGACGCCGAAACGTTCGCCGATCACGTCTTCAGGCAGCTTGTCTCCCGGCAGAAGAGCTTGCTCAATGATGGCTCGGCGTAAGTTTTTGTATACGATTTCAGTGCGATTCGTGTCCTTCTTGGCGGGCTCATCGGCCGGCGGCGCTAGGGATTTCATCTTCTTTTTCGCTCCTGTGCTTGCCCGTTTTCATTGTGTAGGAATCGTCTGGCGACTGCGGCCAGCGTACCTTTGCGGGCTGTTGGCAAGCATACTACACCGCACGATAAGGGTTATCGATAGCTTGATGGTCCGTCTTATCGGCGTAAATTGGCGACATAAATCGTATACAAGAATTTATACAAAATCAGCGATTCGCAGCGAATTTGTATTTTGTGATCGTATACAAACCAATCGAGGTTTGTCTTATGTCTGCTATGTCCGACGCCGTCACTGTGGATCGGCCCGCCTTGTTGCCCTATCGCCTGTTGGTGGTGAACGGCAACACCACCTCTGAATTGACCGGCAGCCTGGCGGCGCAGGCGCGCAGTTTTTTTGGGGGCGCCGCGCACGTTCACGCCGTAACTGCCGCCTTCGGACCCGCCTATATCGCCAGCCGCGCAGAAGCCGCGATTGCTGCGCATGCCGTATTGGCAACGGTGGAACATGAAGTCGCCCAGGCGGCGCTGCCATTCGACGCCTGTCTGCTTGCCTGTTTTGGCGAACCCGGTATTGGCGCCGTGCGCGAACGCCTGACGGTGCCTGTCGTGGGCATGGCTGAAGCCTCCATCCTGACGGCAATGCAGCGCGGCGACCGCTACGCCATCGTGACGGTGGGCCAGCGCTGGCCCGGCATGTTGCGCGAACAAATACGCCAGCTGGGACTGGAATCCCGTTGCGCCGCGATTATTTCCTTGCCCGGCAATGCGCTGGACTACGTGTCGCGCTCGCCCGAGTCGGCTGCGCGCGTCAGCCACGCGCTGGACGCTGCGGTGGAGCAGGGCGCCGATGTGTTGATTGTGGCTGGCGCCGCGCTGGCGGGGTATCTGCCCAGCCTGCCCCGGCTGCCCGCCGTGCCCATCATCGATTCCTATCGCGCCGCCCTGGCTCAGGTGCAGGCGCTGGCAACGCTGGACCGGGCGCAGCGCCAGTCCGTCGCGATCTGACGGCGGCATCCAAACAAACGGTATTTCAGATCAACAGACAAGGGAGAGTTGCAGCCATGAAGACTTTACTCAAATGGACCGCCGGCGCGGTGATCGCGCTGTCAGCCATCAGCGGCGCCTCTGCCGCCAACACGCTGAAGTGGGGCGCCGCGCGCGACCTGGATTCGCTGGACCCGTATTCGTACGGCAGCACGTTCAATCTGGCGTTTCTGAACCACGTCTATGAAGCGCTGATCCGCTACGACGACAAGTTCAACATCACGCCTGCGCTGGCCGAATCCTGGGAGAACACCTCGCCCACGGTGTTACGGTTCCGGCTGCGCCACGGCGTGAAGTTCCATAACGGCGCGCCATTCACGGCGGACGATGTGGTGGCGTCCATGACTCGCGTGTCGGACGATGCCTCACCGCTCAAGGGCAATCTGCCCGCCTTCAAATCAGTGCGCAAGGTGGACGACTACACGGTCGACATCGAAATGACGCATCCGTACCCGTTGATGCTGAATGACCTGACCAATATCTTCATCTTCAATCGCCAATGGCTGGTTGATAACAACAGCACCAAACCCACGGACGCCGCCAAGAAGATCGAAGGCTACGCCACGCACAACGCCAACGGCACCGGCCCGTTCAAGGTGGAGTCCTATCGCCCTGACACGCGCACCGTGCTGGTGGTGAACCCGGATTGGTGGGATAAGCCCCGCCACAACCTGGACCGCATCGAATTCACGCCGATCGCTTCGGCGCCGACTCGCGTGGCCGCGTTGTTGTCTGGCGATATCAATTTCACCGAAAACGCGCCCTTGCAGGATCTGGACCGGCTGCGTGCCGCGCCTAACGTAAAAGTACTGGCGGCGACGGAATTGCGCACGCTGTACTTTGGCTTCAACCTGGGTGACAAGCTGGTCGGCTCGAACATTACCGACAAGAATCCGCTGAAGGATTTGCGCGTGCGGCAGGCGCTGTACATGGCGCTGTCGCCGGACCTGCTGCAAAAGCGCGTGATGCGCGGGCTGTCGCGCACCACGGGCGCGCTGGTGGCGCCGTCTATTCCCGGCTACGAACCCAAGCAGGAAGAGCGCCTGCCTTTCGATGCGGCGCGAGCCAAGAAGCTGCTGGCGGATGCCGGATATCCCGATGGGTTCACGCTGTCGCTGCTGTGTTCCAACGATATGTTCGTCAACGAAGAAGAGCTGTGCCAGGCGGCCGCGTCGATGTGGGCGCGCATCGGTGTCAAGGCATCGCTGGCCAGCGGCCCGCGCTCTTTGCAGAACCCGAAGCGCTCGCGCGGCGAGTTCGACATCACCATCCACGGCTGGGCCAACGAGCCGCAGATTGATGCGCTGTCGATCCTCCTGCAAGTGATGCACAGCCGCACGGGACCTGCCGGCGTCTTCAACTGGGGGCAGTGGGGCGATGCGGCGCTGGACGCCAAGATCGACGCGGCTGCGGCCGAGATGGATCGCCCCAAGCGTGTCCAGATGATGGCCGAGGTCTTGCAGACCTTGCATGACGATGTGCGCTTTCTGCCGCTGCACCAGCAGCCCATGGCCTGGGCGGTGGGGAGCAAAGTCGGCGAAGTGCTGCAAATGCCGGACAACAAGGCGCGGTTGTGGAACGTGCGCATGCAGTAATGCTGGCGGGTTTTTCGGGGAACGCGGGGCCCGTCGCGGGCGTCCCGTTCCTGTTCCGAATTCAGGACTGAAGGGAGCCGCCCATGCTGGCGTTCATTGTTAGACGGGTCTTCAACGCGGTTGGCGTCATGCTGGCTGTGGCGTTGCTGGCGTTCGTGATATTCCGTTTCGTCGGCGATCCCGTCGACATGATGCTCAACGAGCAGGCCTCGCAAACGCAGCGCGATGAGTTGCGCGAACGGCTGGGCTTGAATGCGTCGGTGGGGATGCAGTTCGTGCATTTCGTGACGAACGCAGCGCAAGGCGAGTTCGGTATTTCCTACCGTAATCAGCAAGACGTGTTTGCGCTGGTGGCCGAGCGCTTTCCGGCAACGTTTGAATTGGTCATGATGGCCACGCTGTTGTCGCTGATCATCGGCGTGCCCTTGGGCGTGCTGACCGCCATCTATCGCAAATCGCGCGTGGCGCAGGCGTTGCAGTTCGTGTCCATTCTGGGCATCTCGCTGCCCAGCTTTGTGGTGGGCATCATGCTGATCCTGATTTTTTCCGTGCAACTGGGCTGGCTGCCGGGGTTTGGGCGTGGGGAAACGGTAAATATTGGCGGCTGGTCCACCGGCCTGTTGACGCCGTCTGGCCGCGCCGCGCTGGTACTGCCCTCGATCACGCTGGCGCTATTTCAGATCACGCTGATCATGCGGCTGGTGCGGGCCGAGATGCTGGAAACGCTGCGCACCGAATTCATCAAGTTTGCGCGTGCCCGCGGCTTGCCTGACCGGGTGGTGCACTTCCGGCTGGCGCTGCGCAACTGTCTGATGCCCGTGATCACGGTCACGGGGATGCAGATCGGCAACCTGATTGCGTTCGCGCTGATCACCGAAACCGTCTTCCAGTGGCCGGGCATGGGCTTGCTGTTCATTCAATCGGTCATGTTCGTGGACATTCCCGTCATGGCCGCGTACCTGGTGATCGTGTCTTTCATTTTCGTGACGCTCAACACGTTGGTGGACATGATGTATGGCGTGGTGGACCCGCGTCTGCGCAGCCAGCATGTCAAAGGAGGCGCCAATGCTCACTAAACCTTTTTCTGGCGGCGCACAAAGCCGGATGTCGCGGTTTCTGCAAAGCGATCTGTGGTGGAGCTTGCGGCAGGACCCCGTGGCGATGGGCGCGGGCGTGGTGTTGATTGTGGTTGTGTTGCTGGCGGTGTTTGCGCCATGGATCGCGCCGCAAAATCCCTACGATCTGGCGCAGCTGGATCTGCTTAATGCCGAACTCCCGCCTCGTTGGGAGGCCGGGTCCGACCCGCAGTTCCTGCTGGGTACGGACACGCAAGGGCGCGACGTGTGGTCAGCCATTTTGTATGGGTCACGCATGTCGCTCGTGATCGGGTTGGCCACGGTGGTGTTGTCGTTGGCGATCGGCCTGATGGTGGGCTTGGCGGCCGGGTATTTCGGTGGCTGGGTAGACAACGCATTGATGCGCGTGGGCGACACCCTACTCAGCATTCCGACCATTCTTGTGGCCATTCTGGTGACAGCGGTATTCCGGCAGCTGTTGCCGCCCGGCATGCGGGAGACGCTGTCCTCGGTGATTCTGATTCTGGCCATTTCGATGACGAACTGGGTGCAGTACGCGCGCACGGTGCGGGCGTCGGCGCTGGTGGAACGCGGCAAGGAATACGTGCAGGCGGCGCGCCTGATACGCGTCAGTTCGATGCGCATCATGCTGACGCACATTCTGCCTAATACGCTGACCCCCGTCATGGTGACCGCGACCCTGAATCTGGGGCTGGCCATTCTGATTGAAGCCACGCTGAGTTTTCTGGGGGTGGGCATGCCGCCCACCGAGCCGTCGCTGGGCACCTTGATCCGCCTGGGCAACCAGTTTCTGTTTTCGGGTCAGTGGTGGGTGGTGGTGTTTCCCGCCCTGTATCTGAGCCTGATCGTGCTGGTGGTGAATCTGCTGGGCGACTGGCTGCGCGATGCCCTGAACCCCCGTCTGCGCTGAAGCGCATTCCGATACGAGTAGAACGATGGAAAACGCAACGCTGTATACCCAAGTCCGCCCGGCCGGCGGCGAATTGACCTCGGTGCTGGTACGCGATGGGCGTATCCAGGCGCTGGGCGTCGCGGCGCCCGCAGGCGCAACCGTGGTGGAAGGCGGTGGCGCGCTGATGCTGCCCGGCCTGATCGACGCCCATGCGCATCTGGATAAAACCCTGTACGGCATGCCCTGGTATCGCAACGAAGTCGGGCCGCGGTTGATCGACAAGATCGAAAACGAGCGCGCCGAAAAAAAGCGCCTGGACATCGATCCATACCGCCAGTCCGCGCGTCAGCTGGTGATGTCGATTGCGGATGGCACCAGCCATATCCGCAGCCACGTGGATGTAGACACCGACATAGGCCTGGGCGCCATTGAAGGCGTGATGCGCGCACGCGAACAGTACCGCGACCAGATCGATGTGGAGATCGTCGCGTTTCCGCAAAGCGGCCTGCTGATCCGCCCGGGCACGCTGGAACTGATGGACGAAGCGCTGCGCATGGGCGCGGACGTTGTTGGCGGGCTGGACCCCGCCGGCATGGACCGGGACCCCAAAGGCCATCTGGACGCCATCTTTGCCCTGGCAAGCAAACACGGAAAACCGATAGACATCCATCTGCACGAGGCCGGCGAGCTGGGCGCATTTTCGATGCAGATGACGATAGACCGCGTGCTGGCGCTGGGCATGCAGGGCAAGGTGACGTTGTCGCACTCGTTCTGTCTGGGCATGCCTGACACGCAAGCGGTCGACGCGCTGACCGATGGGCTGTTGCAGGCGGGCATACACATCATGACCACGGGTTCGGCATCCAGGCCGGTGCCCAACGTGGCGCGGCTGCGAGCTGCGGGCGTGTCGATCTGCACTGGCAACGATGGCATGCGCGACACGTGGGGTCCTTATGGCAAGCCCGACATGCTGGAACGCACGATGCTGGTGGGCCTGCGAAACAACTTCCGCCGCGACGATGAACTGGCGCTGGCGCTGGACGTTGCCACGTACGGTAACGCGCGCGTCATGAAGCTGGAAGACTATGGCCTGACGCCGGGCTGTCACGCCGACTTTTTGCTGGTCGATGCTGAGACGGTAGCCGAAGCGATCGTGTCACGGCCGGTGCGCAAGCTGGTGGTAAAGCGTGGCCGCGTTGTCGCCCGTGATGGCCGGGCACTGGCAGAGGCGCCCTGATGCGCGCCGCAGAAGAGCAGAACGCCAGCGGCCGCGCCGCCCCCGGCCCCATTTTGCTGACTGCCCGCTGGGTGGTCGGCCATGAAAATGGACGGCATTGCCTGTATGAAAACGGTGAAGTCGTCTTTGACGGCGACCGCATCATTTATGTTGGTCACGGCTATCCGGGGCCCGTTGCGCGCCGCCATGATTACGGGCGGGCAGTGATTGGACCCGGGTTTGTGGACCTGGACGCGCTGTCTGATCTGGATACGACCATTCTGGGCTTCGATAACTCTCCTGCCTGGCAGAAAGGCAGAATCTGGCCCGAGACCTACATGAAGCAGGGGCCGTACGAAATGTACACGGCCGCCGAACTGGCATTCCAGAAGCGCTACGCCTTTGCGCAACTGATCAGAAATGGCATCACGACGGCGCTGCCGATTGCGTCGTTGTTCTATCGGGTGTGGGGCGAGACCCGTGAAGAATTCCTGTCCGCCGCCAATGCCGCTGGCGAATTGGGTTTGCGTGTCTATCTGGGGCCGGCTTACCGCAGCGGCCATACCTATGTGGACGCGGACGGCAAGATCCGCTGCCATTACGACGAGGCGCGCGGCATGGCCGGGCTGGCTCAGGCTATCGCCTTTTGCGACGAGATCGAAGGCCGCCATGACGGCCGGGTGCGCGCCATGCTGTCGCCCGACCGTATCGAGACCTGCACGCCTGGACTGTTGCGGACATCAGCCGCCGCCGCACGTGAACGCGATATTCCCATTCGCCTGCACTGTTGCCAGTCGCGCCTGGAATACGACCTGGTGCTGGAGCAACACGGAATGAGCCCGCCGGAATGGCTGCAAAGCCTGGACTTTTTGTCCGAGCGCGCCTTGCTGCCCCACGGCACCTATGTGTCGGGGTCGCGCCATATAGACCGGCCGGGGCGCGACATGGAAATCATCCGCGATGCGGGTGCCAGCATCGTCCACTGTCCGCTGGTGTCGGGGCGGCACGGCGCCACCCTGGAATCCTTTGCGCGCTACCGCAAGATGGGCGTCAACATCGGCATGGGTACCGACACCTGGCCGCCAGATATGGTGTTGAACATGCAGGTGGGCATGATGCTGTGCCGCGTGGCGGAAGGGTCCACCGAGGCGGTTCGGTCCGAGGACTACTACGATGCCGCCACGATAGGCGGCGCCGATGCGCTGGGGCGGCCTGACCTGGGCCGGCTCGCCGTGGGCGCGAAAGCCGACATTGTTGTCTTCGATTTTTCGCATGACCGTAACGGCCAGATGATCGACCCGATTCAGACGCTGATGGTCAGCGGCAGCGGACGCGATGTGTCGCAGGTGATCATCGATGGCCGGTTTGTGATGGTGGACGGACACATCCCCGGTTTCGACGCGCGTCTGGCACAGAGTCAGGCGCAGGCGCAGTTCGACGGTCTGGCCGCGCGCTATCCCGACCGCACCTGGGGCCACCCGCCAGCCGACCAGATTTTCTCTTCAAGCTATCCGCGTCCCGCAAGGAGCCCGACATGATGGCAATCGTACCCAACACGCGGCCGCCGCAAGCGGCGCCAAGCGCGTCTTCGTCCGCAACCTCAGCCCCAACGCCGACCTTGTCCGTGCGCGGACTGTCCGTGGAGTTTCCCACTCGCCACGGCATTCTGGTGGCCACGCGTGACATCAGTTTTGACATCCAGCCTGGCGAGATCCTGGGCATGGTCGGGGAATCGGGCGCGGGCAAGTCGCTGACCGGGATGGCGGTGATCGGCCTGCTGGAACCGCCGGGCCGGCTGGGCAGCGGCGAGATTCATTTGAACGGACGCCGCATCGACAACCTGCCGGCCAAGGCGCGCCAGCGCCTGCGCGGGAGAGAGATCGGCGCGATCTTCCAGGACCCGCTGACCAGTCTGCATCCGCTGTTCACGGTGGGCGATCAGCTGGTTGAGACGATCCGCCATCACGACAAAGTGTCCGCAACGGCTGCTCGGGCAAGGGCGCTGGAGCTGCTGCTGGCCGTAGGTATTCCTGCCGCCGACAAGCGCATCGACCACTACCCGCACCAGTTTTCAGGCGGCATGCGCCAGCGCGTTGTGATCGCGCTGGCCTTGGCGGCGCGGCCTGCGCTGATCATCGCCGACGAACCCACGACGGCGCTCGACGTATCCGTGCAGGCGCAGATCACCGCGCTCTTGCGCCGCCTGTGCAGAGAGCAGGGCACCTCGGTGCTGCTGGTGACGCACGACATGGGCGTCATCGCAGAAACCGCCGACCGAGTGGCCGTCATGTATGCCGGCCGGATTGTTGAGATCGGCCCGGTGCTGGAAGTGTTGCGCCGCCCCGGCCATCCCTATACCCAAGGCCTGATGAACGCTATTCCAGGCTTGCGGCAACGCGCGGCCAGGCTCAACCAGATCGACGGTTCCATGCCGCGTCTGCATGCGATGCCGGACGGCTGTGCTTTCCATCCCCGCTGCGTACACGCCGGACCGCGCTGCGCCCAGACGCGGCCGCCGTTGGCGGCGTCGCCATCAGGCGCGACCGTCAGCGCATGCTGGCTGCATCAAGAAGGAGTCGCTCATGCCGCGTAACGATGATGTGCTGCTGCGGGCCGATGACCTGGCCTGCTGGTTTGATGTGTCGCCGCCCTGGCTGGAACGCACCTTGTCACGCCAACCCGAACAAACGCTGAAGGCCGTGGATGGCGTGTCGCTGGCGGTGCCTCGCGGCACCACCCTGAGCATCGTGGGCGAATCGGGTTGCGGAAAATCCACGCTGGCCAAGCTGCTGGTGGGTTTGGTCGCGCCCACGCGCGGCGCCTTGCAGTACGGCCGCAACCGCAAGGGCGGCGTGCTGCATCCGCAGATGATCTTTCAAGATCCCTATGCCAGCCTGAACCCGCGCTGGCGGGTAGGCAACATTGTGGCCGAACCCATCATCACATTGGGCTTGCGCGCCACCGCCGAGGACACGCGGCGCCGGGTAGACGAACTGCTGGAACTGGTGGGCCTGTCCGCCAGCGACGCCGGCCGGTTTCCACACGAGTTCTCGGGCGGCCAGCGGCAGCGCATCTCGATCGCCCGCGCGCTTGCGACCGAGGCGGAGTTCCTGGTGTGCGACGAGCCGACCTCGGCGCTCGATGTATCGGTGCAGGCGCAGATCCTGAATCTGATGGGCGACTTGCAGCAGGAGTTCGGGCTGACGTATGTGTTCATCAGCCACAACCTGTCAGTGGTTCGCCACGTGTCGGATAGCGTTGCCGTCATGTATCTGGGCCGAATAGTCGAGCAGGCGCCAGCGGATCAACTCTTCGAATCCCCGCAACATCCGTACACGCAGATGTTGTTGGATACGATTCCCGACCTGGATGATCCCAGACGCGATCGCGAGCCGATGGGGGGCGAAGTGCCAAACCCGATATCACCACCGCCGGGATGCACGTTTCATCCGCGTTGCGCCATGGCCCGGGAAGAATGCCGCGTGGATGTGCCGGCCGTGAGTCATGTCGGCGGACGGCAACTGCGGTGTCATGCCGTACGGTGGGAGAGCGTGCTGGCGGCTTGATGCGTGGGTTTGTTTGGGCGTGAAGACGATGGGTTGCGCGCGATCCGTGCCGGGATTCCTGCGGACAGTCACACGCGCTACACACCCACTCCAAGGCTCAAGATACAAGTGAGCCGAAGGCGGACGAAGAGGACGAGGGGGGAGCCGCCTGGGCAAGTCCGGAGCGAAGGCTCCGGACCGCAATCGTGGGCGCGAGCAGACATGGCGCCTGTGGCGAGGGGCGGCCTGC
This sequence comes from Achromobacter seleniivolatilans, assembly GCF_030864005.1. Taxonomy (NCBI): domain Bacteria; kingdom Pseudomonadati; phylum Pseudomonadota; class Betaproteobacteria; order Burkholderiales; family Alcaligenaceae; genus Achromobacter; species Achromobacter seleniivolatilans. The sequence goes on along the minus strand of NZ_CP132976.1, from coordinate 2,915,949 downwards.
GAAGAGACATCCAACGGTACCTGCGAAGCCCAAAACCCGCCCCGACGAAGCCCCCATCAGCTCATGAAAATCACGTATGTGGCTGAATAATCCACATGCGTGATTCCTGAAGCCCCCTCACTTCGCGTAAACCAAATCCCTCAATCCCAGTGACAGCCCCGGCCAATATGTAATCACCATCAGGCAAACAATCACCACGCCAACAAACGGAATCAAAGGCTTGATCAACCTTTCCAGCGGCAACTTGGCCACTGCGCACGCCGCGAACAGATTCACTCCGAACGGAGGCGTAATCATCCCCAGCGCCAGGTTCACCACCATGATGATCCCGAAATGCACCGGGTCCACCCCGAACTGCAACGCCACCGGCAGCAGCAAGGGAGCCAGCACCACGATCGAAGCCGAGGTCTCGATGAACATGCCAATTACGAACAGCGCAGCGTTCACGCCCATCAGGAACGAAAACTGCGTGTCGAACAACTGCGACAGCCAGACGCCAAGCGCGTCAGGGATGCCCGCGCGGTTCAGCAGAAAACTGAAGACCCCGGCGTTGGCGATCACGAACATAATCACCGCCGTCGACACCACCGACTTATGCAGCGTCACGGAAATCTGCTTGAAGCTCAGGCGGCGGTAGATGAATTTGCCCACCACCACCGCATACATCACTGCCACGACGGACGCTTCCGTCGGCGTGAATACGCCGCCGTAGATGCCGCCCAGAATGATCACGGGCATCAGCAGTGCCAGCCACGCGCTTTTGAACGCGGGCCACAAGGGCAACCGGCCCTCTCCGTCGCGCTTGCCCAGGTTGTTGCGCTTGGCGTAGAACCAGACATAGAACATCAGCGCCACGCCGATCAGGATGCCTGGCATCACGCCGGCGATGAACAGCTCACCCGTTGAGGTGTCCGTGGACACCGCAAACAGAATCATCGGAATGGACGGGGGAATGATCACGCCCAACTCGGCCGCGCTGGCCTGTAAGGACGCGGCAAACGGGGCGGGATAGCCGTGCCGGATCATCGCCGGGATCAGGATCGCACCCACGGCGAACGTGGTTGCCACGCTGGAACCGGCCACGGCGGCAAAGATCATGCAGGTCAGCACGCAGGTGCAGGCCAGGCCGCCCTGGATGCCGCCGACCACGCTCTTGGCGAACTCCACCATGCGTTCAGAAATGCCGCCGGCTTCCATCAGGTTGCCGGCCAGAATGAAGAAGGGAATGGCGACGAGCGGGTACTTGTCCAGCGCCGCAAACAGCTGCTGGGCGACGACGACCCACGGCAGGCCGGTGGCGCCGACGCCAGCCAGGCTGGCCAAGCCGATCGACACAGCGACCGGCACGGACAGCCCGAAGAAAATCAGCATCGAGACAATCATTAATTGGGACATGGCGATATCTGCTGCTCAGGTTCGATAGGGGGGCGGCTCAGCCTTGCGCATCATTGCGCACGGGCACGTCTTCTTCCTCGCCGGCGCACCAGCGGGCCAGCACGGCGATGGCGGCAAGCGTGGCTCCCACCGGAATCGCCAGATAGATCCAGGAAATCGAAATGTCCAGGCTGGGCACAGTCTGGAAGCGCACGCGGTAGGTCATGTTGCCGCCGATCCAGGCCAGAAAACCCAGGAAGCTGGCGCAGGTCAGGCCAATAATGGCCTCAAGCACACGCCGTTTGGTGCCGCCCAGCAGGTTGCGAAGCAGCTCGACGCTGATCATGGCGCCGTGGCGGAAGGCGAGGGCTACGCCCAGCAGCACGGTCCAGATCAGCAGGGCGCGGGTCAGCACCTCGCTCCAGTCGGCGGGCGAGTGCAGGATAAAGCGGGCAATAACTTGATAGAAGGCGGCGGCCGCGGCCCCCACCAGCAAGAGTTGGGCAAGGATCGAGACCAGTTTGAACAGGCCGCGATCGAAAGCGCAGAGCAAACGCATGATGAATCCCGTGAGCGATGGACGCAAAGGATGGGGAGCGAAAAGCGGCGGGATAAAGATCCCGCCGCCGGGGGCGGTGTGCCCGTTTGCGGGCAGGCCCGGATTACTTGGTGTCGCGGATCGAGTCGATCAGCTTCTTGTCGAACTTCTTGTAGTACTCGGGATACGCGGGTTCGACTGCGGCGGCGAATGCTGCGCGATCCACCTGGGATACTTGCATGCCATCCTTGGCCAACTGTTCGGCGCCGGTCTTCTCGATGTTGTCCACGTAGGCGCGCATCGCCAGGGCCGACTCCTTGCCTGCCTTGTCGAAATTCGCCTTGTCGGCGGCCGATAGGCCGTCATAGACGTTGGACGACATCAGCACCAGGGCCGGGCCGTACACGTGTCCGGTCAGGGACAGGTACTTCTGCATTTGCGCCAGCTTGGCCGAGGTGATCACTGACAGCGGGTTCTCCTGGCCGTCGATCGTGCCCTGTTGCAGGGCGGTGGCCACTTCGGGCCAGGCCATGGGCGTGGGCAGAATGCCAATCTGGCGGAACGCCAGGATGTGGATCGGGTTCTCGGTGGTGCGGATCTTCAGGCCCTTGGCGTCCGCCGGGGTCTTGACCGGGCGCACGTTATTGGTCAGATGCCGAAAGCCCTGCTCGCCCCAGGCCAGGGCGACAATGCCACGGCTGGGAAACTTGGCCAGCATGTCCTGGCCGATCTTGCTGTCCAGCACCGAACGGGCGTGCGGCAGGTCACGCAACAGGAAAGGGATATCGAAAACCCCAGTTTCGGGAACAAAATTCAGGGTAGCCCCTGTCGAAACGATGGCCAGATCGATGGTGCCGATCTGCAGGCCTTCGATCACCTCGCGTTCACCGCCCAGCGCGCTGTTGGCGAATTGCTGTACTTTGTACTTTCCGTTGCTGGAAGCCTCTATCGACTTGGCCAGCGCGTCGGCGCCCGCGCCGTAGTGTGATGACGTGGATAGCGCGTAGGCCATCTTCAAAGGGGTTTGAGCTGCCGAGGGCAGGGATGTGGCAGCCGCGCAGGCGGCCAGAATCGTGGCCGCAAGCCAGGATTTACGCATTGTCTTCTCCGGTTTTAAGTATCTTTATGGGCGGGCTGAACCCCCCGCCCCGGGATGATATCGGGATTCAGTTCCGATTCAGGCAGTTTTTAACTTTGGTGAATGATGGATTTCCCTGATATGTCACAGGCCAAGCGCCCTGGTTTCTGGTCCACGTTGCGCTTGGGCGCCAGGATGATGATGCGCGATGCGCGGGCAGGCGAACTGCGCTTGCTGGTGCTGGCGCTGGTCGTGGCGGTCGCCGCCGTCACCAGTGTGGGCTTTCTGGCTGACCGGGTCAGCCGGGCGCTGGAACGCGACGCTGGCCAGATGCTGGGCGCGGATCTGGTACTGGATGCCGACGAGCCTGTACCGGCCGCGTTTCTGGATCAGGCGCGTGAAAGGGGGCTGACGCTATCGAGCACCTGGCAATTTCCGTCCATGGTGGGCGCGGGCGATGGTGCGCAACTGGCTGCCTTGAAGGCGGTCGAACCCGGTTATCCGCTGCGAGGCGCCTTGCGCGTGGCGGACGCGCCGTTTGCCCCGGACACAACTACCCGGGACATTCCGGCTGAAGGCGCCGTATGGGTGGATGCGCAGTTGCTGTCGCTGCTCAAGTTGAAAGTGGGCGACACGCTGAACGTAGGAGATGCCCACCTGCGCATCGACCGCGTGATTACGTATGAACCCGATCGCGGCATGCAGTTCGTCAATGTGGCGCCGCGGGTGTTGTTGCGCGCCAGCGACCTGCCGGCCACCGGCCTGATCGCGCCGGGCAGCCGCATCGGCTACGCCATGCTGATTGCCGGGCAGCCAGATGCCGTGGCGGGGTATTCAGCCTGGTTGAATCAAAATCTGAAGCGCGGCCAGAAGGTCGCCACCTTGGAATCCGGCCGGCCTGAAGTGCGCCGCACCTTGGACCGCGCGCAGCGGTTCCTGTCGCTGGTGGCGTTGCTGGCCGTGCTGATCTCTGCCGTGGCGGTGGCCTTGGCGGCTGGGCGCTACATGACCCGGCACCGTGACGGCATCGCCGTCATGCGCTGCCTGGGGGCGGTGCAGTCGCAAGTGTCGCGGATGCTGACGCTCGAATTCACGCTGGTCGGCCTGTTTTCGTCGGCTGCAGGCTGCTTGCTGGGTTACGCGGTCCATCAGGTGCTGGTGATGCTGCTGGGGTCACTGATCGACACGACTTTGCCTGCGCCATCGGCCATTCCGGCCTTGCAAGGCGTGTTGACGGGCATATTGCTGCTGCTGGGTTTTGCCTTGCCCGCATTGGCGCAATTGCGTCACGTGCCCCCGGCTCGCGTGTTGCGGCGCGACGCTGATGCCATCAGCGCCCGCAGCGCGTTTGGCTATGTGTTGGGCGCAACGGGATTTGCCTTGCTGATCTGGTGGTTTGCCGGTGACGCGAAACTGGGCGCTGTGGTTGCGGGCGGCTTTTTGGGCGCTTTCGCGGTGTTCGCGCTGGTGGCGTGGCTGTGCATTCTGGGCTTGGCGCGCGTGCGCGGGCTGGCGGCGGGGCTGCCCGCGCTGCGCTTTGCGCTGGCTGGCGTCGTGCGCCGGCGCGCTGCCACCATCACCCAGGTCTGCGCGCTGGCCGTCGGTCTGATGGCGCTGCTGTTGCTGACCATGACGCGCACCGACCTGATCGATGGCTGGCAGCGGACCATGCCGCCCGATGCGCCCAACCGCTTTCTGATCAATGTGCAGCCCGACCAGCGTCAGGCCGTGACCGCCGCGCTGAACCGCGAAGGGCTTGAACGCATCACCTTGTCGCCCATGGTGCGTGGACGGCTCATCGCCATCAATGGCCGCGCTGTAGGGCCGGACGATTACGAAGAGCCGCGCGCCAAGCGTCTGGTGGACCGCGAGTTCAACCTGTCTTATGGCGACGAGCTGCCGTCGTCCAACCGGATTGAGCAAGGGCGCTGGCTGGCGCCCGGTTCGGCCGAGGTGTCGCTGGAGTCCGGCCTTGCCAAGACGCTGGGACTGAAACTGGGCGACAAGATGACGTTCGATGTGGCCGGACAACAGGTCGAAGTGGCCGTGTCCAGCACTCGCCGCGTGGATTGGGATACGATGCGCGTCAATTTTTTCGCGATTCTGACCCCTGCCTCGCTGGCCGATATGCCCCAAAGCTGGATCACCTCGTTCTATCTGCCGCCTGAGAAGGCAGCGGTGCTGCCTGCGCTGGTCCGGGAGTTTCCGAACCTGACCGTGTTCGACGTGGGCGCCATCCTGCAACAGTTGCAGTCCGTGCTCAATGAAGTGGGCAAGGCTGTGCAGCTGCTGTTCCTGTTTACGCTGGCCGCGGGCGTGCTGGTCTTGTCGGCCGCGTTGACCGCGACCCGCGACGAACGTATGCGCGAGGCCGCCGTGCTGCGGGCGCTGGGCGCCACACGCAGCCAACTGGCGCGTTCCCAGCGTATTGAGCTGTGGGCAGTGGGCGGTCTGGCGGGGCTGTTGGCCGCCGCTGGCGCCACCGCAATTGCTTGGGTTTTATCAACCCAAGTGTTCGATTTCACCATTACCCTCAGCCTCTGGCCGTGGCTGGCCGGCATCGGCGCGGGTATGCTGGGCGCCTGGGCGGGCGGCGCCCTGGCCCTGCGTGGCGTGTTGCGCACGCCGCCCCTGGTCACCTTACGAGAAACCTGATGACGACCCGCGTCCAAACCATTTCTGAACCCGTGGAAAATTCCAGCAGCATTTTTGACCTACTTGGCGGCGAGCCCGGCGTGCGCGCGCTTGTCGATCGCTTTTATGACCTGATGGACATGGAGCCGGACCTGAAAGAACTGCGCGCCGCCCACGGCCCCAGCCTGGACGAAGCCCGCGACAAGCTGTTCTGGTTTCTGTGCGGCTACTTCGGCGGCCCGGATCACTATATTGAACGCTTCGGCCACCCCCGGCTGCGGGCGCGCCATCTGCCATTTTCCATTGGCGAGATCGAGCGCGACCAGTGGGTAACCTGCATCGGGCGCGCCATGGAAGATGAAGGCGTAGCACCGGCGCTGGTCGAGCGGTTGTTGCAGTCTTTTTACGGCGTGGCTGACTGGATGCGCAACCGTGAAGGTTGACGGCAAATCTTCGGGCGCGCAGCGCAAGGCCTGGGCAGGCCCCCTTGGGGGCGCCATGCTCAGCGACGTATCGCGCCTGGCCGATGCCGGTCCGGAAGTTTTCAACCCCGCCCATTACGGTGACCGGGCCCGCCTTGTCGATGCCGGCGGCCGCCAGGCGGCCTGGTTTGTGCAGGGGCAGGGCTGGCAGGGCGTACTGCGGCGGTATCGGCGTGGCGGCATGATCGCCCGCATCAGCCGCGACGCCTATCTTTGGAACGGCGAAGACCGCACTCGCAGCTTCCGCGAATACCGATTGCTGGCCGCCATGCGGGCCCAGGGGCTGGCCGTGCCGGTGCCGCTGGCCGCGGCGTATTGGCGCCAGGGTCCGATCTATCGCGCCGCCATTGTGGTGGAGCGCATTCCCGGTGTGAGGCCGTTGGCCCAGGCGCTGGCTGAACCAGCCTGGGGCGCCGTGGCGGAAGCCATCGTGCGCATGCACCGGGCTGGTGTCTGGCACGCCGACCTGAATGCTTTCAATATATTGCTCGGCGGCGACGGCCAGGTCTGGCTGATCGATTTCGACCGCGGCACCCAGGGCGCGTTGTCCGAGCGGCAGCGCCAGGGCAATCTGGAGCGTCTGCGCCGGTCCTTGCGCAAGGTGGCCGGTGAAGACGGCGAGCGTTTCTGGCTGAGGCTGCGTGATAGCTACTGGACGGCCTGGGGAGTGGGCATCCAGCCCTGAACCGGACCGGGCGCCCATTTGCCGTGATCTGGCCCGAATTGCGCTAATTACCCCTCAAAGTTGGTCAGGCCATTGCTAAAAGGCTTTATCATTTCGCCTTTTGGTACTCCTGACATATACGGCATAGAGCTGGGGGGCTTGCAATGGAACTAAGGGCGGGAATGCGCTGGGCGCTTGGGGCGGTGTTGGTCGCGGCATCGACATCGGCCGCCGTCGCGCAGAACAAGGTCGTCAACGTCTACAACTGGGCCGAATACACGGCCCCGGACACGATTTCTGGTTTCGAAAAAGAAACCGGCATCAAGGTCCGCTATGACGTTTACGACAGCAACGACACGCTGCAGGCCAAACTGCTGGCCGGCAAGTCCGGGTATGACGTCGTTGTCCCATCCACCCATTACGCGTCACGACAGATCGCGGCGGGCCTGTTCCAGAAGCTGGACAAGTCCAAGATCCCGAATTGGAAGAACCTGGACCCCGAAGTGATGGCGCTGGTCGCCACCGTCGATCCGGGCAATGAGCACGCCATTCCCTGGGGCTACGGCACCAACGGGCTGGGCTACAACGTCACCAAGGTCAAGCAGATCATGGGCGACAACGTAGACCTGGCCAACTGGGACATGATCTTCAAGCCCGAAAACGCCGCCAAGCTCAAAGAGTGCGGCATTTCGATGCTGGACGAAGCCGCGCAAGTGTTCCCGGCTGTGCTGAAGTATCTGGGCAAAGATCCCAACAGCACCAACGCGGACGACTACAAGGCCGCGCAAGACGTGCTGATGAAGATCCGCCCGTACATCCGGCAATTCAGCTCGTCGGGTTATATCGACGAACTGGCCGTGGGCGACCTGTGCATGGTCTACGGTTTTTCGGGCGACGTCATGATCGCCCGCAAGCGCGCGCAAGACGCCAAGAAACCCTATGAAGTGAATTACTTCATTCCGAAGGGCGGCGCGCCGGCGTGGTTCGACCTGATGGTGATCCCGAAGGATGCGCCGCATCCCGAAGAGGCCCTGGCGTTCATGAACTACATTGAAACGCCGCAAGTGCACGCCGCCATCACCAACACCATGTTCTACCCCAACGCCAATAAAGAGGCGCGGCAGTACGTGGTGAAGGATGTGGCCGACAACCCCATGATCTATCCGCCGGCCGAGGTCTCCAAGACCTTGTACGTGATCAAGGCGCTGCCCTTGAATATTTCACGTCTGCAAAACAAATTGTGGTCTGAGCTGAAGTTGGGAAAATAGTCATCATGAGCGATAGCCGTTTCTCGGCGCCGCACACGGTGGACCCGGACGAATTTGTCCGGGTCTCCGATGTGGTCAAGATTTTTGGCGATGTGGTCGCCGTGCGTTCCGTCAACCTGTCCGTCAAACGCAATGAGATTTTTGCGTTGCTGGGCAGCTCCGGCAGCGGCAAGTCCACGTTGCTGCGCATGCTGGCGGGCTTTGAAGAGGTCACCTCCGGGCAGATTCTGCTGGACGGCGAAGACATCACCAGCGTGCCGCCTTACCGCCGGCCCGTGAACATGATGTTCCAGTCGTATGCCTTGTTCCCGCACATGACGGTCGAAGCCAACGTGGCTTTCGGTCTGAAACAAGAGGGTGTGGACCGCGCTGAAATCCACGACCGTGTGTTTGAAGCGCTGGATCTGGTCCAGATGGCCGGTTATTCACGCCGCAAGCCAAACCAGTTGTCGGGCGGCCAGCAGCAGCGCGTGGCGCTGGCGCGCAGTCTGGTCAAGCGTCCCAAACTGCTGTTGCTGGACGAACCCATGTCCGCGCTGGACAAGCAGATTCGCCAGAAAACCCAGATTGAACTGGTGAAGATTCTTGAACAGGTTGGCGTCACCTGCATCATGGTCACGCACGACCAGGAAGAGGCCATGACCATGGCGCACCGTCTGGCCGTCATGACCGAAGGCCAGATTGTCCAATGCGGCACGCCGCAGGACGTCTACGCGTTTCCGAATTCTCGCTTTGTTGCCAGCTTCATCGGGTCGACCAATATGTTCACCGGCACAATCGTGGTGGATGAGCCTGACCACGTCGCCATCGAATGCGCCGAGCTCACCCGGCCGCTGTTTGTGAATCACGGCGTCAGTGAGCCTCTGGGCATGGAAGTGCACGTGTCCATCCGGCCCGAGCGCCTGGTGGTGTCGCGCGAACAGCCCGAAGGGGAATACAACTGGGCGCATGGCATGGTCAGCCATATGGCGTGGATGGGCAGCTACGCGCTCTACCAGATTCGCCTGGATTCCGGCAAAACGGTCGAGGCCAGTGTGCCCAGCCTGCTGCTGGCTCAGATGGATGCGCCGGGCATCGACGAAGAAATCTTCGTCAGCTGGGACGCCGATAGCGCGACGGTGCTGGCGTCATGATCCGGTTTTCGCCCCGCGACTGGTTGCCGTCCAGCCGGACGCTGGCGGTGGTGCCGCCGTTCGCCTGGCTGGTGCTGTTTCTGCTGCTGCCGTTCCTGCTGGTACTGAAGATCAGCTTTGCCGAAGTGAATTTCGGCATTCCGCCGTATACGCCGCTGGCTGAATTCAAAGATGAAGCAGTGCAGTTCAGCCTGCACTTGCGCGGCTACATCCTGTTGTTCAGCGAAAGCCTGTACTTCAAGACCTACCTGAGCTCGGTGAAGATTGCCGCCATCACCACGCTGATCTGCGTGCTGATCGGTTATCCCATTGCCTACTACGTCGCCCGCTCGTCGCCCAGGGTGCGCAATCTGCTGCTGTTGGGCGTGATTCTGCCGTTCTGGACGTCGTTGCTGCTGCGCGTGTATGCCTGGGTCGGCATCTTGCGCAATGACGGGTTGTTGAACAATCTGCTGCAAGGCTTGGGCCTGATTTCCAGCCCGCTGGAAATCTACCGTACCGACGTGGCGGTTTATATCGGCATGGTCTATGCGTATCTGCCGTTCTTCATCCTGCCGCTCTACGCCACGCTAGTGAAAATGGACCTGCGCTTGCTGGAAGCCGCCTATGACCTGGGCGCCAAACCCTGGCAGGCGTTCTGGCAGATCACCGTGCCGCTGTCGCGCCAGGGTGTGATCGCCGGCGCCATGCTGGTGTTCATTCCCGCCGTGGGCGAATACGTGATTCCGGAAATGCTAGGCGGCGCCAACACGCTGATGATGGGCCGGGTCATGTGGAACGAATTCTTCAATAATGCCGACTGGCCGATGGCCTCGGCAGTGACGTGCGTGATGGTGCTGCTGTTGCTCGTGCCGCTGGTGTACTTCCAGTACAACCAGGTCAAGCAGCAGGACATGGCTGGCGGAGGCCGCAAATGAACGGGCCGAACAAAACCTTGCGCGCCTTAGTGCTGGGGCTGGGCTACTTCTTTTTGTATGTGCCCATCATCAGCCTGATGGTGTTCTCATTCAATGAGTCGCCCACGGTTACGTCCTGGGCAGGCTTCTCGTTTCGCTGGTATCACGCGCTGGTCAACGACGATGCGCTGCTGCGCGCCGCCTGGCTGTCATTCCGCGTGGCTGCCATGACCGCCACGGCGGCCGTCATCATCGGGACATGGGCGGGTTATGTGCTGGGCCGCATGGGCCGCTTTCGCGGCTTTGCCCTGTACGTGGGCATGCTCAGCGCGCCGCTGGTCATTCCAGAAGTGGTGCTGGGCATCTCGTTGCTGCTGATGTTCGTGGAATTGCGCGGCACCCTGGGTTGGCCGTCTGAAAACGGCATCTTCACCATCTGGGTCGGCCATGTGACGTTGTGCATGGCGTTTGTGGCCGTTGTGATTCAGACCCGTATCCGCGACCTGGACCGGTCGCTGGAAGAGGCCGCGCTGGACTTGGGCGCGACCCCCATCACCGTGTTCTTCAAAATCACGCTGCCGCTGATTGCGCCGGCGCTGGCCTCGGCCTGGCTGTTGTCTTTCACGCTGTCGCTGGACGATGTGGTCATCGCCTCGTTCCTGTCCGGCCCCGGTTCGACTACGCTGCCGATGGAGATTTTTTCGCGGGTGCGCCTGGGGTTGAAGCCCGAGATCAACGCGCTTGCCACCCTGTTCATCCTGGCGGTTGGCACCTGCGTGATCCTGGCCAACCGTCTGCAATGGCGTAAGGAGTCCGAATCCAAATGAAGCAAACCACCTTGTATGGCCTGACCAAATGCAGCACCTGCATCAAGGCCCGCGATTGGCTGACCGAGCATGGCGTGGATCACGCATTCGTTGATTACCGCGACCATCCCATACCGGCAGCCACGCTGAAATCATGGTCGGAAAAAGTCGGCGGCTGGGAAAAACTGGTCAACCGCACGTCCATGACATGGCGCAATCTGCCGGAAGACAGGAAGACGGCTCACACGGATGCGCAGTGGAGCCAGCTGATCGCGGAATATCCAGCGCTGGTCCGCCGCCCGGTTACGGCAACGCCCGATGGCGAGGTCACGGTGGGCTTCAGCGAAAAGCGCTACGGCGAACGCTTCGCCTGACGGTTCATTCGTCGCGATGGCGTCTTCCATCCAGGTATCGCGCAGCGCCGGTCAGGCATTGCCCGATGCCTTTTTTAATCGTGATGCGTCGCAGCTGGCTCGTGAGTTATTGGGCAAGGTTATCCGGCACCGGGTTGATGGCCTGTGGCTGTCCGCCCGCATCATCGAAACCGAAGCCTACTACCTGGAAGAGAAGGGCAGTCACGCGTCGCTGGGATACACCGAGAAGCGCCGCGCGCTGTTCATGGATGGCGGTGTGATCTACATGTATTACGCCCGAGGCGGCGACTCGTTGAATTTCAGCGCAGCGGGCCCGGGCAATGCCGTGCTGATCAAATCCGGCCACCCTTGGACAGATTCGCTGTCGGGCCCCGAAGCCCTGGCGCGTATGCAGCAGCTAAACCCGGACGCGCAAGGCCGGCCGCGTCCGCCATCCCGCTTGTGCGCAGGCCAGACGCTGCTATGCCGGGCGCTGGGGCTGAAAGTGCCGGATTGGGATGCGCGCCGGTTCGATGCCGGAGCGCTTTTTGTTGAAGATGTTGGGGATTCGCCCGCTGCGCTGATCCGCACGACACGCCTGGGTATTCCGCTGGGGCGAGACGAGCACTTGCACCATCGCTACGTCGATCCGGGATACGCCGCTGTGTGCACGCGCAATCCTTTGCGGCGCGGGCAGCGCGCTGGACAGGACTACAGCTGGGTAGATCTAGCTGGCATGGAGTTGCCCGCCGCGTCCTGACGGAAAAAAACCGGGCAATTTACGCTGGCGTGCGCGAATAGCGCCGATCCAGGGACTCACGCATTTCCTTGTATTTGCGCCCAATGCGCCACCGGTTCAGCCGCTTGCTCCAGGCATACAACGGTATCAGCGGCAACACCCCAAAACCATCGATCAGGTACAGCCCCTGCTTGCCATCGGCATTTTTGCCGAACGCGATGTTGCTAGGGGACACGTCATGCAGCACGACGTGGGCATCAGCCAGATCCTTGAATAATTCGTCCAATTGCATGGATAACTGCTCATCCAGCTTGCCAGCTTTGGCCAAGTCCGCCACCGTGGGGGCAATATTGCCCGCATCGTCGGTAATTTTTTCGACCAGCAGGCCCAATCCCAACGAGGTTTGCGCGACGCCCACGATGCGCGCCATGGGCACCTGCCAGATGCCTGACGGACGTGTGGTGGTCGTGACGTATTCCGAGATTTCGTTCAGGTAGACGCGGTATGCGCTTTCCCGTTGGTACTGCTTGTACCAGCGCTTGAACGGACGGGCTTCCAGATAGATCGCGCGCGCACGCATATCCATGACCTTGACAAGCAAGGCGGGCGTATGGGGATGCTGGAAGATGTGGCGGTCTCCGCCAGATGCCAGCGGCTCTGCGGCGTTGAGGTCCAGTGGGCCGAAAACGGACTGGAACGTCACCGAGGGCTGACAGGCGGGTAGGTCAGCTGAATTCAATGGGACTGAATGGATCGATTTGTGGTGCGCTTAGTGTAAAACCCGTTGCATTCGGCGGTTAGGGTGATCCCTGATAGTTCGTGACCGATCGCAACAAATCGTACGCGCGGCATCCTACAATTCCGCCTTTGGAGAAGCTACTTTTGAACGACATTCTGCTTTGGATCGCCGCATGCGGCGCCGTGCTGGCTGGCCTGGCGGCACTCTTCGGCTGTTTTCGCCCGCCCGCCCGAGATGCGCGCCTGGACGCGCTGCTGGAAGCGCTGGAAAGAACCGAACGGGCGCTGCGTGCGGATATTTCTGAAGGTCAACGGGGCCTGCGCACTGAATTCGCGGAATCGACTCGGAGTTTGCGTGTTGAGTTGTCGCAGTCGCATGGCGAACTGCGAGCCGGTCTGTCGCGCGATGCGCAGGCTGCGCGCGCGGAATCGGCCGAATCACTGTCCCGTTTCGCGGCGGGTTTCGGCGAGCAATTGCAGGGGCTCATCCAGATCAATGAGCGCCGCTTGATGGAAGTGCGCGCCACTGTCGATCAGCGTCTGCAATCCTTGCAGACTGACAACAGCGCCAAACTGGACGAGATGCGCCGGACCGTGGATGAAAAGCTCCACGCGACGCTTGAGCAACGCTTGGGTGAGTCCTTCAAACTGGTGTCCGACCGCCTTGAGGCCGTACACAAAGGGCTGGGCGAAATGCAGGCCTTGGCGGCGGGCGTCGGCGACTTGAAGCGGGTACTGACCAACGTGAAGTCGCGCGGTACCTGGGGTGAAGTCCAATTGGCTCGCCTGATTGAAGACAACATGACGCCGGATCAGTACGCCAGCAACATCAAGCCCGTGCCGGGTAGCGATGCCGTGGTCGAATTTGCCATCCGGCTGCCTGGGCGCGGTGACGGGATGGAACCGGTCTGGCTGCCGATAGACGCCAAGTTTCCCAAGGAAGAGTACGAGCGGCTGATGGACGCCCAGGATGCGGCCGACGCCGAAGGCGTGAAGACGGCCGGGGCCGCGTTGGGTCGTGCGGTGGAGGTGCAGGCCCGGTTGATCGCCAGCAAGTACGTGTCGCCGCCCCACACCACCGACTTTGCCATCATGTTTCTGCCTACCGAAAGCCTTTATGCAGAAGTCCTGCGCCGCCCTGGGTTGCTGGATAAGCTGCATGACTTGCGCATCAACGTTGCGGGCCCCAGCAACCTGGCCGCCTTGCTGAACAGCTTGCAGATGGGCTTTCGGACCTTGGCAATTGAGCAGCGGTCCTCCGAAGTCTGGCAGGTGCTGCGGGCGGTCAAGACGGAATTCGGCAAGTTTGGCGAGTCACTGGCCAGCGTCAAGAAAACGCTGGACACGGCCAGCAATAAGATTGGTCAGACCGAAGTACGCACCCGCGCCATGTTGAAAAACCTGAAAAGCGTCGAAGCGCTTCCCGAAGCTGATGCTCTGCGGCTGCTGGGAACGGGCGAGGCGGCTGAGGGCGCGGAAGATGCGGACGATGATGCCGAAGAGCCAGGCGCGCGGTCGGCGGACTCGATCGGGTCCTGACGGATTGGGGCAACCGTCACGCGCAAGCTTGTTGCCCGCTCAGAGTGTCGATATCCTGGCAGTTGCGGCATTTCGCCGTCGAACCCTGGAGCATCGTAAGCATGAGCACCGCTGAACGCCATGATTCCTCTTCCCTCGACGCGACGGCGCTGGGCGCCGATATCGCCCAAGGGGTCACCACTGCGCTTGCTGCAATGCAGCAGGCGGTGGACAGGGTGGCGGCCCGCAATCCCAAGATCAACGCTGCGTGCGGCATGCAGACCGAAACCGGTTTGCAGCTGGCCCAGGCATTGGACGACGAGCTGGCAGCCCTGACGCCCGAAGCGCGGCTGGCGCAACTGAACGCGCGGCCCTTTCTGGGCGTGCCCACTTTGCTGAAAGACTTGGGAACAGCCGCGCTTGGCCTGCCCAGCGCCATGGGTTCCGTGTTGTATGGCCATGTTGAATGGACCGTCGATGCCGAAATCGTCAAGCGTTACCGCCGTGCCGGTCTGATTCCCTTTGGGCGTACCACCAGCGCGGAGCTGGGCCTGAGCCCCACTACCGAGTCCCCCGCTTATGGTCCCCCCACGCAAAACCCCTGGAAGGCCGGCCATAGCGCGGGCGGTTCCAGCGGGGGCGCGGGCGCGGCGCTTGCCAGCGGCATGGTGCGCATCGCGCATGGCAGCGACGGCGGCGGTTCAATCCGCATTCCGGCCTCGTGTTGCGGTGTGCTGGGTTTGAAGCCCTCGCGCGGGCTGATGCCCTTGGGTCCGCTCAAAGGCGAAGGGTGGGGCGGCCTGGCGACGGAACACATGATGACCCTGTCGGTGCGCGATTGCGCGGCGTCACTGGATATCAGCGCGGGCGCCGATGTGGGCGCGCCGTATGCGGCGCCCGCCCTGCCCAAGGATTCCTACCGTGCCGTCGTGGCTCGGGTCGCAGCCGATCCGCATGCCGCCGCGCGCCGCCGTATCGCATTCATCAACACCACGTACGAAGGCGCCGCCATTCATCCTGAAGTGGCGGCCACGGTGGACGAAGCGGCTCGCTTCTTCGCCGCGCTGGGACATGAGCTGGTGCCGGCGGCGCCGCCGGTGGGCTCCGAGGAAGTGCTCTCGCCCATGCTGCCCCTGATCGCCAGCGCTGCGGCCAATGCCATCGATAGTTTCGTGGCCGCGCGCGGCCGCCGTCTGGCCGCCGACGAATTGCAGCCCACGACCTTGGGTGCGCGCGAATACGCCCGGGCAATCTCAGGCGCGCAGTACGTGGCTTGCGTCGATACCTGCCATGAGATCACGCGCCGCATCGGCCGCTTCCTGCATCGGGACGGCGCTCAGGGCCATGATTTGTTCCTCTGCCCGGTCCTGGCCTTGCCGCCCGCCGCAATCGGCCGCTATGCCATGGACAACGCCGACTACCTGGCCTACCGTCTGGGCAAGAAGGGTGTGATCGGCTATTCACCATTTGCGCCGTTGGCCAACCTGACGGGCATGCCCGCCATCTCCATTCCCTTTGGCATGTCGTCCGATGGCCTGCCCATCGGCATCCAGGTCATGGGCCCGTTGGGCAGCGAGGCCCTGCTCTTGGAATTGGCGGCGCAGGTAGAGATATTGCGGCCGTGGGCGCTGGTGGCGCCGATGGCCCGGTAGCGGCAAAGGGGCGGCACACGCCGGGGCGTTTTTTCCAGGGAGCAGTCATGTCTTCGTTTGCGACGCATACCGTGCAAAATCAGGTTCCGCCCCTGGAAGACTATTCCCTGTATGTCTCGGACCCCGCCTTGCGGGAGGCCATAAGGCGCGAAGGCGCCGAGGCTTGGGATGGGGATTTGGCCGCGCACGGCGCCTGGCTGGGCCGCGCGCAAACCTTGGCGGCGGGCGCCGAAGCAAACCGTTGCCCGCCCCGCCTGATCTGCTATGACCCCGGGGGTCACCGCATTGACCATGTGGAATTCCATCCGTCCTGGAACCTGCTGATGAGCGGCATTGTGTCGCGCGGCCTGCACAGCCGCGCGTGGGCGCAGCCGGTGCCGGGGGCGCAAGTGGCGCGCGCAGCAGCCTATTTGATGCAGGGCCAGGTCGAGGCCGGGACGCTGTGCCCCACCACGATGACATTTGCCGCCGTGCCGCTGTTGCAGCGCGAACCGGCTGGGGCCGTGGACTTTGCCGGGCAATGGTTGCCCGCGTTGTATTCACGGGAATTCGATAGCGCCGACGCGCCGCTATCCATTAAACGCAGCGCCTTGATCGGTATGGGCCTGACCGAAAAACAGGGCGGTTCCGACCTGCGTGCGGTCAACACGCGCGCTGTCCCGCTGGGCACGCCGGGCCGCGGCTGCGCGTATCAGTTGGTGGGGCACAAATGGTTCTTCTCCGTGCCGCAGGCGGATGCACACCTGGTGCTGGCGCAGACGGACGAGGGTCTCAGCTGCTTTTTCGTGCCGCGCTGGATTCCAGACGGGCCGCGTAATGCCATCCGCATACGCCGCTTGAAAGACAAACTGGGCAACCGCAGCAATGCCAGCGCCGAGGTCGAATTCGAGGCTGCCTGGGGCGTCATGGTGGGCGATCCAGGCCGTGGGCTGGCGGTCTTGCTTGAAATGGCGGCCACCACGCGTCTGGATTGCGTGCTGGGCAGCGCCGCGCTGCTGCGGCAGGCGCTGGTTCAGTCCATCCATCATGCGCGGCATCGTCATGCTTTTGGCAAACCGCTGATCGAGCAGCCGCTGATGCGCAACGTATTGGCCGATCTGGCGCTGGAAAGCGAGGCTGCCATGGTCCTGGCGTTGCGGCTGGCGCGTGCGGTCGACGCGCGCGCTGACGCCGCGACCCGTGCCCTGGTGCGTGTAGGCACGCCCGCTGCCAAGTTGTGGATTTGCAAGCGTGCGATCAGCGCCGTGGCCGAGTGCATGGAAGTTTGGGGGGGCAACGGCTACGTGGAAGAAGGGCCGATGCCGCGCCTTTATCGGGAAACGCCGGTGAACTCCATCTGGGAAGGGTCGGGCAACGTCATGGCGCTGGACGTGTTGCGCGCCTTGCAGCGTGAACCCGAGGCATTGCCTGCGCTGGAACAGGAGTTTGCGCAGGCGGCCGGCCAGCACCGCGTGTTTGACGAAGCAGTCGCGCGATGGCGGGCCCTGCTGGCCGATAGCGCCCAGGCGGAATTCCAGGCTCGCCGGATCGCCTGTGGTCTGGCGCGTTTGTGGCAGGCCGCCTTGCTGATCCAACATGCCCCGGGCACCGTCGCCCAGGCGTTCGTCAGCAGCCGTTTGCAACCGGACGGCGGGGTGTTCGGCGAGCTCGCTGCCGGTGTGGACACGCAAGCGATTCTTTCGCGCGCGTGGCCTGCGGCCGCCGCATGCTAAATTTCCCGGCTTAGACAACCTTCCCGCACTTTCACCGCCATGCTCTCCCAGCAAGAACTTAAGCAACAAGCCGCCGACGCCGCCCTGGAATTCGTTGAACAGGTCGCAGGCCCGGATGTCATCATCGGCGTGGGCACTGGCTCCACGGCTGATTTGTTCATCGATGGCCTGGCGCGTTTCAAGGGCCGTATCGGCGGCACGGTTGCCAGCTCCGAGCGCAGCGCTGCCCGCCTGGCTGGCCACGGCCTGAAAGTGCTGGACCTGAATGATGTGGCGACGATGCCCATCTATGTCGACGGCGCCGATGAAATTGACGCCAATCTGCATATGATCAAGGGCGGCGGCGGGGCGCTGACGCGCGAGAAGATCGTGGCCTCGGTGGCCGAGCGCTTCATCTGCATCGCCGACGAATCCAAACTGGTCCAGACACTGGGCAAATTCCCGCTGCCCTTGGAAGTAATTCCGATGGCGCGAGAGTCCGTGAGCCGTGCTTTGACGGCGTTGGGCGGCCAGCCGCGTCTGCGCGATGGCTTTATCACTGATAATGGCAACATCATCCTGGACGTGTCGGGTCTGGCTATCACCGACGCGCGAGGTTTTGAGGCCCTGGTGAACAACCTGCCAGGTGTGGTCACTTGCGGTTTGTTCGCGCTGGCGGGGGCCGATGTGGCGCTGCTGGCAACCCAGAACGGTATCCGCCGGCTGGATCGCGCGGCATAAATCGCATCGCGCGCGGCCCGCGTCTTGCGGCCGCCGTCCCGTCTTGCGGGCGGCGGGGCCTCGATTCATAATCCTGTCACACTTGGGTCATAACCTTGCCGGTTGTGCAGTCCCATCTTGTAACTCTCATATTTCGGGGCAATGCAATGAGATCAACCACGCAGGGAGCCCGGATGACGGAGCATACAAACAAGCAGTTCGACGCCGATCTGGAAAGCGTCCGTTCGCAGTTCTTGCAAATGGGCGGCTTGGTGGAAGCCATGATCCAGGAAGCCATCGACGCGCTGGCAACCGGCGATTTAACGCTGGTTGAGAAAGTTCGCGAGCGTGAAAAAGAAGTCAACCGGCACGAAGTCGAGATCGACGAAAGCATCAGCCGCATCCTGGCCCGGCACCAGCCCACCGCCATCGATCTGCGCATGCTGATGGCTGTGTCGAAGATGCTGACCGACATGGAACGTTCCGGCGACGAAGCCGAGAAGGTCGCCACCGTCGCCCGCCGCATCCACGAAGCCGAACTGCGTCACATCCCGGTGATCGAACTGCGCCACATGGCCGCCAATGTGCGCACCATGCTGCATCAGGCGCTGGACGCGTTTGCCCGCCTTGACCCCATCCAGGCCGCTGCCGTGGTGCGTAGCGACAAGGAAGTGGACAAGGAATGGAAGGGCGCGCTGCGTCACCTGATCACCTACATGATCGAAGACCCGCGTACCATTTCGCGCGCCATCGACATGATCTTCATCGCGCGCGCGCTGGAACGCATTGGCGATCACGCCAAGAACATGTCCGAACGCGTGATCTACATGGTCAAGGGCGCCGACGTGCGTCATACCGGCGTGAAGAACACCGAGCGCCTGGCGCGCGGTGATGAGGGCGAAGAAGAGCCTCAGGACCACTGATACGCCTGGATCGCCACGGCGGTTGAACGATAAAAAACCCCAGATGCGTTTGCCACGCACTGGGGTTTTTTGTTTGGAGAGTGATGCTACAGCGGCAGCTTTGCACCCTGGCACAAGCGGGGGTCCGGCACGCCGGATTTACCGGCGTCAATGCGGCCGGCCAACCGCCGTCCAAAGGCAGGCATGCCGGGCGCGGTGATTTCCAGGTCATACCAGCCTTCGCAACCCGTGTGCTTGAGTTCCAGCGCACCGCCAGCTTGCACATGCGCCATGGCTTGCCAGCCATCATTCATGCGAGATTCCAGCTTGACGGGTTGCGGGGTGTCGCTGTGATTGATCAGGCGCACGCGCAGGCCCGATGTGACCGGCACGAGCTGGGCTTCCAGCATGCCTGCATCACGCGAGTCGCCGCGGAATTGCCTGTGAAAGCCATCAGGCCCCAACAGCCACAAGTCATAGGCGCCTTGTTGGCCTAAGCGCCAGCCGTCGTCCAAGCGCGCGCCAGCGCCCACGGTGTAGCGCCGGGGCGCGCGGCTCAGGTCCAGCCGGTTGTACACATGCAGCACGGCGCCCGCGCTGCCAGGATTACGCAGTGTCAGGCGGTAATGCTCGCCGTCGGCTGTCATGCGGCCCACGGCTTCCAGCGCATAGGGCAGGGGGCAACTGTGCCGGTTGCTGTCCGCATGGTGCGAGCAACGGTCTCCCGAAAAATCGAAGGCAGACGTCAGGTCGCCGGCCACGGCGCGGCGCCACGGGCTGATATTGGGTTCGGCCACGCCGAAGCGGGCTTCCAGAAAGCGAATCACGGATGTGTGGTCGAACACTTGCGAATTCACCCAGCCGCCGCGGCTCCAGGGGGAGACCACCAGCATCGGCACGCGCGGCCCCATGCCGAATGCCCGGCCGTGCAGGCTGGCGGGATCTTCGAGCGTGGCGGCGCTGCGGCCATGCCGGGCGTCGTGATATTCGCCGTCCAGCTCTACCGTGGACAGTCCGCCCGATTGGCCGTCAGATTGGCGGGCGGGCGGCGCCGGTGGCGGCATGTGGTCGAAGAAACAGTCGTTCTCGTCGTAGGTGACCAGGAAGACGCAGCGGCTCCACACCTCGGGGTTGCTCGTCAGAATGTCCAGCACGCGCTCGGCGTAGGCGCCGCCTTGCCGGGGCGACGAGACTTCCGGATGTTCGGAGTCAGCCGTGGGCGCGATGATCCACGAGACCTGCGGCAGCCGCCCTTCGGTGACGTCTCGCGCCAAATCGTCCAATGTGCAGGTGGACAGGCCGCGATCGCGCAACGGGGCGGCGGCGGCTTGGCTGGCGTGCTGTCGGCGGTATTGCTGAAAGCCAGCTAGCGGGTTGTCGTTGAAGTTGTCGGCCATGTCCTGGTAGATGCGCCAATCCACGTCCGCGTCCTGCAGGCGCTCGGGATAGGTCGTCCAGGCATATCCTTCAGTGGCGGGTCCCAGGCGGTCGTAATGGTTGACCAGCGCAGGCCCTCCGGCCAGACCCTCGGGGTCATTCGTGCCGGTCCACAGGAAGAGCCGGTTCGGATTGGTGCCCGCGTGCAGCGCGCAGTGGTAGGCATCGCACAGTGTGAAGGCATTGGCCAGCGCGGTCTGAAACGGCACATCCGCGCCATCGTAGGCGCCCATGCCCAGCCGGCCTTTTGCAGGCAGCCACTGGTCCATGCGGCCGTCATTCCAGGCGCGCTGCGCGTCGTCCCAGGTATGCGGCGTGATGTAGCCTACTGGCGTGCCGCTGGCGTATTCCATTTGCAGCGCGTAGGGGCGGCATCGCACGGCGCCGTCCGCTTGCGTCAGCACATTGCCGGCGGCGGTGGGCGCGGGGTGCGGGTCGGCAAAGCCACGTACGCCGGGCAGCGTGCCGAAATAATGGTCGAAGGACCGGTTTTCCTGCATCAGGATGACGACATGCTTTACGTCGTGAAGCGTGCCTGTCTTGCGATCAGGGGCGATCGACAGGGCGCGCTGGATGGACGACGGCGGGTCGGCAGGAATGGGCGAGCGCGATTCTTCTTTCATGACAGCGTTAATACGGCCAGCAAACTTTGAATCTTAAGGCCAGATTGGCGCCATATCGCTGCGGCAAGGCGTAAGCGTCCAAAAAAACGAGGCCCCTCGCGGGCGAGGGGCCTTGTTGGAGAACGCCGGATGCCGAAGGCTCAGACGCCGCCGGTTCAGGCCGACGGGGGCACGTAGCCGTTGGCTTCCACGGTGCCGTCTTCGAACAGAAAGCGTTCCATCTGTTCTTTCAAGTACTTGCGGGCACGCGCGTCGGCCAGGTTCAGGCGGTTTTCATTCACCAGGCGCGTTTGGATGGCCTTCCATTCTTCCCAAGCTTCCTTGGAAATGCTCTGCCAGATCTTGGTGCCGAGTTCGCCGGGGTAGGGCGGAAATTCCAGCCCTTCGGCTTCACGCTTCAATTTCACACAGTTGACGGTACGGGACATGGTTCGCTGCCGGAAAGATAGATAACGGCGTATTTTAGCGGGCTTGGCGGATACAGGCCGCCAAGCCCCTTCAGACCCTGCGGTTAGGGGCTGACGCGGGCGTGGCGCTTACAGTTTCTTGATGAAGACCAGGCTGTTGCGCGAGCGGTTGTAGTGGTTTTGCTTTTCACGCGGCAGGTCGGCGATGCCGCCCTGCACAAAGCCGCGCTTCATGAACCAGTGCGACGTGCGGGTGGTCAGCACGAACAGACGCTTGGCGCCCGTGGCACGTGCGCGTGATTCCATGTGGCGCAGCAGAATTTCGCCTTCGCCCGATCCCTGCCATTCGGGATGCACGATCAGGCAGGCCATTTCAGCCATTTGCTCGTCGGCAAACGTGTGCAGCGCCGCGCAACCGTAGATGACGCCATCGTGCTCCAGCACGGTGAAGTTTTCCACGTCTCGTTCAATCACGCTGCGCGGTCGCGGCACCAGGGTGCCGTCGGCTTCCAGCGGTTCAATCAGGCTGAGAATGGCGCCCACGTCGTCGATCGTGGCGGCGCGCAGGTCGTCCAGCGTGTCTTCCACGACCATCGTGCCCACGCCATCGTGGGTGAAGATTTCCAGCAGCACGCTGCCATCCAGCTCAAACGGCAGCAGGTGGGCGCGTGCCACACCGCGCTTGACCGCCAGCGACGAATATTGAAGAAACGCGTGAGTTTCTTCGTCCAGTTCGCCGATTGCGAGCAGGGCGTCAGCGTCCACGCGCGCCAGCTCGGTGTCCAGCGTGCCATCTTCGTTCAGCACGCCTTGGGAAGTAGACAGGAAAATCAGCTTCTCGGCGCGCAGCGCCACCGCCACACTGGTGGCCAGGTCTTCCATGGCCAGATTGAATGCGTCGCCGGTAGGTGAAAAGCCCAGCGGCGACAGCAGCACCACCGACGAGCCTTTTTCAATGGCGAACTTCAGCGCGTCAATGTCGATCTTGCGCACTTGGCCGGTGTGCTTGTAGTCCACGCCATCCAGCACGCCCGTGGGACGCGCGGTGACGAAGTTGCCCGAGATCACGCGGATGTGCGCGTGCGACATCGGCGTATTGGGCAACCCCTGGCTGAACGCGGCCTCGATATCCAGGCGGATTTCGCCGGCGGCTTCTTTGGCGCATTCCAGCGCGGCGGCGTCGGTGGGGGCCAGGCCACGGTCGAATTGCTGCGTGAAACCTTTCAAGCGCAGTTGCTCATTGACCTGCGGGCGCGATCCATGGACCAGCACCAGCCGGATACCCAGCGAAGACAGCAGCGACAGATCCTGCACCAGCGCATTGAGCGCGCCCGCTTGCACCAGTTCACCGCCAAACGCCACCACAAAGGTCTTACCTCGGAATGCGTGCACATACGGCGCCACGTCCCGGAACCATCGGACGAACTGGGCGGGTGCGAATTCGGGGGCTTCAAGGGCGGATACGGTGTCTGGTTCCAGGTCGGGCATGATGATTGGAGGGGTTCCTGAGAGTCGGTAAAAACGCGGCGCTCTGCCGCGTCATAGCGCCGTCACCAGACGGCGTGGCGAAATTATATGACCGTCGGGGGCGGACGCAGGCGGAATAACACCCTTATTTGGTGCCAGATTTCATCACTTTCATACAGCCGCCCAGGCAGGGGGGCCGTAGAAATTTATAATGCCGGGCTAACCGGACTATCGTACATGCCTGAATCCTCCCGCCCGCGGGCGCCCAAGGCGGCTTCCCCGGCGGCTCCAGCCGCCGCCGCAGCTGCCCCGGCCGCCCGCCGGCCCCCCCGCCCCGAGCGGCCCATTCCCGTGGTGACCTACCCCGAAGACCTGCCCGTCAGCACGCGGCGGCAGGAGATCGCGCGCGCCATCGCTGGCCATCAGGTCGTGATTGTCAGCGGCGAAACCGGCTCAGGTAAGACCACTCAGCTACCCAAGATCTGTCTGGAACTGGGCCGTGGCCGTCAGAAGATGATCGGCCACACCCAGCCGCGCCGTCTGGCCGCGACCTCGGTGGCCAAGCGCATCGCAGAAGAACTGAATACGCCGCTGGGTGAAGTGGTGGGTTACCAGGTGCGGTTTAACGATCGCACGGGCCCCAACGCATCCATCAAGCTGATGACCGACGGCATCCTGCTGGCCGAGTCGCAACGCGATCCGCTATTGCGCCGCTACGACACGATCATCATCGATGAGGCGCACGAACGCAGCCTGAACATCGATTTTCTGCTGGGCTACCTAAAGCAGCTGCTGCCGCGGCGCCCGGACCTGAAGCTGATCATCACCTCGGCCACGATCGACGCCGAGCGGTTCGCACGCCACTTTGGCGCATCCGAGGACAAGCTGGCGCCTGTGATCGAGGTGTCCGGACGCCTGTATCCCGTCGAAGTCCGCTACCGGCCCGTGCGCGAAGAACTGGCTGAAGACGCCGCCGCGCCCGCCGCCAAAGCGGGCCGCGACCGGGAACGCATGTCGGGCGACGAAGAGCGCGACCTGATCGATGCCATCGTCGACGCCGTAGACGAGTGCGCCCGGCACGGTCCTGGCGACGTTCTGGTTTTTCTGCCCGGCGAACGCGAGATCCGGGAGTCGGCCGAGGCGCTGCGCAAGCGCCACCCTGCTGGCACCGAAGTGCTGCCCTTGTATGCCCGCCTGTCGCAGGCGGAGCAAGAGCAGATATTTCATCCGCGCACCAATGCGCGGCGCATTGTGCTGGCCACCAACGTGGCGGAAACGTCGCTGACCGTGCCCGGCATCCGGTTCGTGGTTGATAGCGGGCTGGCGCGCATCAAACGCTATTCGTGGCGCAACAAGGTCGAGCAGCTGCGGATCGAACCGATCAGCCGCGCCTCGGCCAACCAGCGCGCCGGCCGTTGCGGCCGGATCGGGCCGGGCGTCTGCATCCGGCTCTATGACGAGCTGGACTTCAACAACCGCGCCGCGTTTACCGACCCGGAAGTGCTGCGCTCGTCGCTGGCGTCCGTCATCCTGCGGATGAAGTCGCTGAAGCTGGACGATATCGAGCAGTTTCCGTTTGTCGAGGCGCCGCCTGGGCGCGCCGTGGCCGACGGCTATCACCTGTTGCAAGAGCTGGGCGCGATTGATCTGGCGTCTTCCGACGAAGATGAAGCGGAAGGCACGCGCACCGGCGCGTCCTTTGTGCTGACTGAGACGGGTCATGAACTGGCCAAGCTGCCGGTAGACCCGCGGATCGGCCGCATGATTCTGGCCGCGCGCGAACACCACTGCCTGGCCGAAATGTTGATCATTGCGTCGGCGCTGTCGGTGCAGGATGCGCGCGATCGCCCCATGCAGGAACGCGAGGCCGCCGAGGCCGCGCACGCCAAGTTCGCTGATGACAAGTCCGAATTCATTTCCTTCCTGAAGCTGTGGCGCTGGTATGGCGAACAGGTGCAGCACAAAGCGTCCCAGCGCAAGCTGGTGAATCTGTTGCGGCAGAACTTCCTGTCGCCCATCCGTCTGCGCGAGTGGCATGACGTGCACACGCAACTGGCCGCGCTGGTGGGGGAGCAGGGCTGGCGCGTCAATCAGACCGAAGCCACGTACGAACAGCTGCATCTGGCCCTGTTATCGGGGCTGTTGGGCAATATTGGTTTCAAGAGCGACGAGGGCGGCCACTACCAGGGCGCCCGCGAGATCCGTTTCCACATTCATCCGGGTTCCCGCCTGGTGAAGAAAGCGGGGCGCTGGATCATGGCGGCCGAACTGGTCGAAACCACGCGCCTGTACGCGCGGTGCGTGGCGCGCATTGACCCGGTGTGGCTGGAAAAGGTGGGCGCCCACCTGATCCGCAAGAATTGGTCCGACCCGCGCTGGGAAAAGAAGGCCGGACAGGTGGTGGCCAATGAACGCGCCACCTTGTACGGGCTGACCATCTATACCGGTCGGCGCATCCACTACGGGCGCGTGAATCCCACGCACGCGCGCGAACTGTTCATTCGCCAGGCCCTGGTTCCAGGCGACATCGACACTCGCCTGGCGTTTGTTGCGCACAACCGCAAGCTGATCGCGGGGATTGAAAAGCTGGAGCATCAGACGCGCCGCCCGGACATTCTGGTCGACGACGAACTGATTCACGCTTTCTATGACCGCCAGTTGCCTGCCGATATCTCGCAGACGGCGTCGCTGGAAAAGTGGGTGTCCGGTCTGGACAAAGCGTCCGCCGCCAAGCTGATGCTGACCCGCGATGAGCTGATGCGGCACGAAGCGGCCGGTGTCACGACCGATGTCTTTCCCAAGAAGGTGGAATGGCAGGGCGTGTCCATGGCGCTGGACTACCACTTCGAACCCGGCTCGCCTCGCGATGGCGTGACGCTGTCGGTGCCCTTGTTCGCCCTGAATCAGATCGACCCGGACCGCTGCGAGTGGCTGGTGCCCGGCATGCTGAAGGAAAAAGTGCACCTGCTGCTGAAATCGCTGCCGCAAAAGCTGCGCCGCCATTGCGTGCCGCTGCCCGACTATGCGGCCGGTTTCTACGACCGCTGGTTTGAACGGCAGTCGGACCCGCAGCAAGGCCTGGTGGATGCGATCATTGCCGACATGTGGGATCAGGTGCAGGTGCGTCCTGCCGTGGGCGACTTCAAGCTTGAGACCTTGCCCGCCCATCTATTCATGAATTTCCGGGTGGTCGACGAACATGGCCGCATGCTCGCCGCCGGGCGCAATCTGGCGCAACTGCGCGCAGAGTTCGGCAAGCAAGCGCAGGCGACGTTCCAGCAATTGGCGGCCAGCGATACGCAGGTTGCCCAGGCGCTGGCGCACGAAAACCTGACGTCCTGGTCCTTCGGTCCACTGCCCGAGATCATGGAGATCAAGCGGCGCGGCCAGTCCGTCATCGGCTATCCGGCCCTGGTGGATCGCGGCGCGCACTGCGACCTGGATGTGTTCGATGACCCGGACGAAGCGCGCAAGCATCATCGCGCGGGTCTGTTGAAATTGTTCCGCCTGGGGCTCCGAGAGCAGGTCAAGTTCCTGGAAAAGAACCTGACCGACCTGACCAAGATCAGCATGCTGTACATGACGCTGGGCACGCAGGAAGAGTTGCGCGACCAGATCATCGATTGCGCGCTGGGACAAGCGTGCCTGGGGGAACCCTGGCCGGTCAACGAACAGCAATTTGAAGCCCGCCGCGCGGAAGGCAAGGGCCGTCTGGGTCTGCTGGCGCAAGAAGTCGCCAGACTGGCCGGTGCGGTGCTGACCGAGTACGCGGCCGTGCAACGCAAGCTGCCGCAAGCCAAGCCGCACGCGACTGCCTACGCAGACTTGCAGCAGCAATTGGGCGCATTGATGCCCAAGTGGTTCATCCGCGACACGCCGTATACGCAGCTGGCTCACTATCCTCGGTATCTGAAGGCGGTGGTGGCGCGTATCGACAAACTGCGGGCTGACCCCGCTCGGGACGCCAAGCTGGTGGCGGAGATGGCGCCGCTGGTTACGCAGTATCAACGGGCCAGAGTGGCGCTGAAAGGGGCGGCGGACCCCCGGTTGGATGAGTTCCGTTGGCTCTTGGAAGAGCTGCGGGTGGCGTTGTTTGCGCAAGAGCTAAGGACACCGATGCCGGTGTCGGTGAAACGCTTGATGAAGAGCTGGGAGTCTTTGAAGCGCTAATCACGTTTGTGTTTCTTAATACCTCGTATGTGAATGGGTGCAAAGCACCCATTCACTCGAAAAAAGCCCAAATCGCAAAAGCCGTCAAAAACTAACCACAATAGCCGTTCAGACCGCCGTCATCTCGTTATGCTCCAATTCGCTGGCCTCCCCCAACGCGCTACGGAACATCGCCGCCATGTTCGAGCTATTCAGCACCCGGACCCGCCCTAAATCCGGTTCCCGTTCTACCCCCAACCGCTGGGATTGGGCGTTATTACCTCTGGTGCTGGGGGTCCTGGCCGTTATGGCCTACGGCGCTTCCCAGATGAGCCGGCCGTTCCTGGTGGGAGAAGACCTCCCCATCTCTCTGGACCCGGTCTACCTTCCGTACTACCTGTTGCGCACCATCCTCCGGATGTTCACGGCGCTGGGTTTTTCGTTGATCTTCAGCTTTGTGTTCGCCGCCATCGCCGCCAAGTACCGGACGGCTGAGAAGGCGATGATTCCCATGCTGGACATCCTTCAGTCCGTCCCCATCCTGGGTTTTCAGGCTATTGCCATTGCGCCGTTCATCGCGCTGTTCCCGGGCAATCTGCTGGGGGTGGAATGCGCGGCAATATTCGCCATCTTTACTTCCCAGGCCTGGAACATGGCGTTCAGCCTGTATCAGTCCATGCGAACCGTGCCGGCCGAACTGCATGAAGCCGCGCGCATTTTCCGGCTGTCGGGCTGGCAACGGTTCTGGCGGCTGGAACTGCCCTACGCTACGCCGGGGCTGCTCTGGAACATGATGATGTCCATGTCCGGCGGCTGGTTCTTCCTGGTGGCGGCTGAAGCGATTTCGGTGGCGGGGCAGGACATCAAGCTGCCCGGCATCGGTTCCTATATTGCGGTCGCCATCGAAGCCGAAGACGGCCACGCCATTGCCTGGGCGATCGGCGCCATGATGGCGGGCATCCTGCTGTACGACCAATTGTTCTTTCGCCCGCTGCTGGCCTGGGCAGACAAGTTCCGTTTCGAAGAATCGCAGGGTGACGCCGCCCAACAATCCTGGTTGCTCGATTGGACGCGGCGCAGCCGCTGGATGCAGGCCGTCTCCAATTGGTTCTGGGCGCGCATGCGCAGCGCGCTGGGCTGGTTCAGCGTGTCGTACGACGGCACCTCGATTCGCGCCCGTGCCAAGGCGCCTGATCCCCGCTGGACGCGCGTCTGGGACGCGGTGCTGGCCGCGGCGGCCCTGTTGGCCACTTACAAACTGGTGCTGTTCGTCCACGAAGATGTGGGTTGGGGCGAGGTGCTGCACGTGCTTGGCCTGGGCGGCATCACGCTGGTCCGCGTCATGTTGCTCATTGCTCTGGCCTCGCTGGTCTGGGTGCCGATTGCGGTCTGGATTGGCCTGCGGCCCCGGTATTCGCAGCGCGTGCAGGCGGTGGCGCAGTTTCTGGCGGCGTTTCCCGTCAACCTGCTGTTTCCCGCCGTGGTTTACGTCATGGTTGCCTGGCAGCTCAATCCCAACATCTGGTTGAGCCCGCTGATTATCTTCGGGACCCAGTGGTACATCCTGTTCAACGTGGTCGCGGGCGCCTCCACCATTCCCAATGAGCTGCGATTGGCGGCGGATAACCTGGGTTTGAAAGGCTGGTTGCGCTGGCGCCGTGTGTACCTGCCAGCGGTATTCCCCAGCTTCATCACGGGCGCCATTACCGCAAGCGGAGGGTCCTGGAACGCCAGCATCGTGGCCGAGTACGTTTCCTGGGGCAAGACCTCGTTGGTTGCCGACGGTCTGGGCAGCTATATCAAGCAAATGACCGAACAGGGCGACTTCCATCGCATTGCGCTGGGCATCGGAGTGATGTGCGTGTTCGTGATGCTGTTGAATCGATTTTTCTGGCGCAAGCTCTATCTACTGGCCGAAGACCGCGGCCGCTAGGAGTTGTTATGAATTCCAACCTGCTGATTGAACTGCACGACGTCGGCAAGTCTTTTCGCGCCGCTGATGGCACGGCGCGGCACGTCCTGGAACACGTGGACTTCACCCTGAAAGAGGGCGAGATCGTCGCCCTGCTGGGCAAGTCCGGTTCGGGCAAATCCACCTTGCTGCGCATCATGGCCGGACTGGTCAATGCCGACCAGGGCACGGTCAATTACCGTGGCCAGCCGGTCTATGGTCCCGCCGCAGGCATTGCCATGGTGTTCCAGTCTTTCGCGCTGTTTCCGTGGCTGACCGCCCAGCAAAACGTTGAGCTGGGGCTGGAAGCCCAAGGCGTGCCATCGGCTGAACGCGCCAAGCGGGCGGATGCCGTGCTGGATCTGATCGGCCTGGGCGGTTTTGGCGGCGCCTTGCCGCGAGAACTATCCGGCGGGATGCGCCAGCGCGTAGGGATCGCGCGTGCGCTGGTCATGAACCCCGACGTGCTGCTGATGGACGAGGCGTTCTCGGCGTTGGATGTGCTGACCGGCGAAACGCTGCGCGACGACATGCTGGAGCTGTGGGACGAAAGCCGCATCTCCACCAAGGGCATCCTGATCGTCTCGCACAATATTGAAGAAGCCGTCATGATGGCCGACCGCATCATTGTGTTCGACAGCGATCCCGGCCGCGTTCGCAGCCAGGTCATGATCGGACTGCCGCGCCCGCGCAACGCGGATTCGCCGCAGGTCCGGGCGTTGATCGACGAGGTCTACGCGTTGATGACGATGCGGCCCGCGCACGGCGTGCCGACTCCGCGTCAGCAAGGCCTGGGCTACCGGTTCCCGCAGACCGAGGTCGAACGCATGGAAGGGGTGCTGGACGTGCTGTCCGAAGCGCCGTTCAATGGCCGGGCGGACTTGCCCAAACTGGCCGAAGAGGCTGAAATCTCGGATGACGACTTGCTGCCGGCCTGCGAAGCCCTCGGCTTGTTCGGCTTGGCCCAGTTGGACCGGGGCGACATCTTCCTGACTCCGTTGGGCCAGCGTTACGTGGTGGCCGAACAGGGGCAGAAGCAAGCCATCTTCGGGCGTCAATTGCTGGCACATGTGCCGCTGGCGGCACACATTCGCCATAGTCTGGAACAAGAACCCACCGGCGCCTTGCCCGAAAAGAACTTCCTGGACTCGCTGGAAGAATTCTTGAAACCCGACGAGGCCGAACGGGTGTTGAAGATTGCAGTCGAGTGGGGTCGCTACGGCGAAATCTACGGCTACGACTATCACACCGGGCTGTTGACGCTGCCGGTGCGTGAGCCTGCTTGAAACGCGAGATTGCCGTGCGCGGTGCGCCCGGGCCGATTACGGTCCGGGCAAGAAGGTTTACAGAGCCAGAAAACCCGCGATCACCAGAACGATCAGGCCAAACTTGGTGGCCTTGTAAGCGGTACGGTTCCAGGCCTTGAACGCCTTGCGCTTCTGATCGATGACCCAATGGGTGTGAGTCAGTTTGTTGATGGCGCCCGTCTGGTCGCCGCCATCGTTGGGCGAACTGGCGGCCGACATGACCACGCGCCCGAACCATCGGTTGAACGCTTCAGCCCAGCGCCACTTCAGCGGGCGCTCGACGTCGCAGAACAGAATGATCCGGTTCTGATCGGTCTTGTTATAGGCCTCGTGCACATACGTTTCGTCAAATACCACGCTTTCGCCATCGCGCCAGCTGTATGACTCGCCGTCCACAATGATGTGGCAGCCGTTGTCGTTGGGCGTCACCAGCCCGAGGTGGTAACGCAGCGACCCGGCGAACGGGTCACGGTGCGGGTTCAACTGGCCGCCCGGGGGCAGCTCGGCGAACATCGCGGCCTTGACCTTGGGCAGGGTTTTCAGGATAGCGACCGTCTTGGGGCACAGTTCTTCAGCGGAAGGGTGGCGGGCGTCATACCACTTCAGATAGAAACGTTTCCAGCCGTACTTGAAGAAGGAATTGAAACCGATGTCATTGTGCGTGTCGGCCGCCTTGATACGGCGCAGCTCGGCCATTTGCACGGCTTCTTCCCGGATCGTCTCCCAGTGATCATCCAGCACCTTGAGCTCGGCGATTTCGCTCGTGGTCAGGTAAGGCGTGGAAGGCACTCGCGAGGCCAACACCATGAAGGCGTTGATAGGGGCAAGCAGCACTGAGTGATCGAGCATTTGCCGGCCCAGCGGCAGCCTTACTCGGCCTCGGAAGTGTGCAAATAGGATGGCGGCCAGCCAAATCCCGGGGATAAGCCATTTCATACTGTTATTCGTCCTGCGGCAGGGGGGTCAGGTCTACCCGCGTATTGTTACACAAGGAGCGCGGCGCGCCTTTGCGGATTCTCAGACGCATCCGCTTGGACCGCCATCACTAGGTACAATTCCCCTCATGTCCGAAGCCGTAACAAATCCGATCCCCTTTGTGCATCTGCGCGTTCACTCCGAGTTTTCGGTGGTGGACGGCATTGTGCGCATTTCCGACCTCATCAAGCGTGTCGCCAAGCTGGGCCAGCCAGCCGTTGCGCTCACCGATCTGTCGAACCTTTTCGGCCTGATCAAATTCTATAAGGGCGCGCGCGGCGCGGGGGTGAAACCCATTGCCGGCTGCGATGTCTGGGTCTCCAACGACGATGACCCTGGCAAGCCTTTCCGGCTGCTGTTGCTGGTGCGCAACCATCAGGGTTATCTGAACCTGTGCGAACTGCTGTCCAAAGCGTTTTTGACGAACCAGGGCAAGGGCCGCGCCGAGGTGCGCCGCGAATGGCTGCAAGGGCAGGAAGGCCTGATTGCGCTGTCCGGGGGACGCATGGGCGACGTGGGCCAGGCGCTGGACGCCGGCAACGCCGTTTCGGCGTTGGCCCTGGCGCGCCAATGGGCCCTGTTGTTCCCGGGCAGCTTTTACATCGAGTTGCAACGCGCCGGCATGGATGGCGACGAAGCCTATACGCAAGCGGCGATGCGGCTGGCGGGCGAAGCCGGTTTGCCGGTGGTGGCGACGCACCCGGTTCAGTTCCTGGACGAATACGAATTTCAGGCGCACGAGGCCCGAGTCTGTATCGCCGAAGGTGAAATTCTGGCCAACCCGCGCCGCGTGCGCCGGTTTACCAAAGAACAATATCTGCTCAGTTCCGAAGAAATGGCCCGGCGCTTTGCCGATGTGCCGTCGGCGCTGGCCAATACTGTCGAAATCGCCAAGCGCTGTAATTTGAACTTGGTGCTGGGCAAGCCGCGTCTGCCCAACTTTCCCACGCCCGAAGGCGTGACGCTGGATGACTACCTGGTCCAGTTGTCGGAAGAGGGGCTGGAAAAGCGTATGGAGTTCCTGTTCCCCAATGTGGCGGAACGCGAGGGCAAGCGCGAGCAGTACTACGAACGCTTGCGCTGGGAATGCAAAACCATCATCCAGATGGGGTTCCCGGGTTACTTCCTGATCGTGCAGGACTTCATCAACTGGGGCAAAAACAACGGCGTGCCGGTCGGACCGGGCCGGGGTTCGGGCGCAGGTTCTCTGGTGGCCTATGCGTTGGGCATCACTGATCTGGACCCCATCCGCTATGACTTGCTGTTCGAACGATTCCTGAATCCCGAACGGGTCTCCATGCCCGACTTCGATATTGACTTCTGTCAGGACAATCGCGAACGCGTCATCGACTACGTCAAAGAAAAATACGGGCGTGCGGCCGTGAGTCAGATCGCCACCTTCGGCACGCTGGGCGCCAAAGCCGTGGTCCGCGACGCGGGCCGCGTGCTGGACATGCCCTATATGTTCTGCGACGGCCTGTCCAAGCTGATCCCGTTCAACCCGATGGACCCCTGGACGCTGGAGCGCACCCTTAAAGACGAACCCGCCTTCAAGGACCGCTACGAGCAGGAAGAAGAAGTGCGGGCGCTGGTGGATCTGGCCAAACCGCTTGAAGGCCTGACGCGCAACATCGGCATGCACGCCGGGGGCGTGCTGATTGCGCCTGGCAAACTCACCGACTTCTGCCCCTTGTACTGTCAGCCGGGGCAAGAAAACAGCGCGGTTTCGCAGTTTGATAAAGACGACGTCGAAGCTGCCGGCCTGGTGAAGTTCGACTTCCTGGGCTTGCGCAACTTGACGATCTTGGACTGGGCCGTGCGCTACGTGCGCCAGTTCAACGCCGAAAAGCGCGATTTCGACGTCATGGCGCTGGAGCTCGACGATCCCGCTGCCTACAAGATTCTGTGCGACGGCAACACCACTGCCGTATTCCAGCTGGAATCGCGCGGCATGAAGGAGCTGCTGAAGAAGCTGCGGCCTAACACCTTCGAAGACATCATCGCCATGCTGGCCCTGTATCGCCCGGGCCCGCTGGAATCGGGCATGGTGGATGACTTCGTCAATCGCAAGCACGGACGTGCCGCGGTGGACTACTTCCACTCTGATCTGGAAGGCACCTTAAAGAGCACCTACGGGGTCATCGTCTATCAAGAACAGGTGATGCTGATCTCGCAGATCATCGGCGGCTATTCGCTGGGCGGCGCCGACCTGCTGCGCCGCGCCATGGGCAAGAAAAAGCCCGAGGAAATGGCGAAGCACCGAGAGCTGTTCGAGCAAGGCGCCAAGGAAAAGGGTCACGACCCCGATCTGGCGGTCAAGCTGTTCGACCTGATGGAGAAGTTTGCGGGCTACGGCTTTAACAAGTCGCACTCGGCCGCGTACGCGCTGATTTCCTATCAAACCGCCTGGCTCAAGGCGTATCACCCGACCGAATTCCTGGCCGCCACGATGTCGTCTGATATGGACGACACCGACAAGGTCCAGATTTTCTGCCGCGACGCCCAAGACAACGGTGTCGAAGTGCTGCCGCCGGACGTCAATTTCTCGGGTTATCGCTTTGAACCCGTGGCGGACAAGCACACTGAAAAAGGCAAGCCGCCGCGCACCATGCGTTACGGCCTGGGCGCGGTCAAAGGTACGGGGCAAGGCGCGGTCGAAGACATTCTGCGTGCGCGCAAGGAAGGCGGTCCCTTCCAGAATCTGTTCGATTTCTGCCGCCGTGTCGGCAAGCAAGCCGTCAATCGCCGCACGATCGAAGCCCTGATCAAGGCGGGCGCGTTCGACACCATCGAGCCCAACCGCGCCGCCATGCTGGCGTCCGTGCCCACTGCGATGGAAGCCGCCGAACAAGCCGCCCGCAGCGCCAACCAATCGTCGTTGTTTGGCGATGACAGCGGCGATGTGGTCGCCGGTGAACTGTCCAAGGTGGCGCCCTGGGACCTGCACAAGAAGCTGACCGAAGAAAAATCGGCGCTGGGTTACTACTACAGCGGCCACTTGTTTGACGCATGGCGCGACGAAGTGCGCCGCATCGTGCCGATGCAGCTGGTTCGGGTCGAACCCCAACGCGATCTGCAATGGATGTGCGGCGTGCTGGCCAGCGTGCGCGTCATGATGACCCGCCGCGGCAAGATGGTGTTCGCCGTGCTGGATGACGGCACGGCGCAAGTGGAAATCTCGGTGTTCAACGAACTGTACGAGAAGCACCGCAACCGTCTGCGTGAAGATCAACTGGTCATTGTGCAGGGCAAGGTCAGCAATGACGACTACTCCGGCGGCATGCGCATCGTGGCCGAGCAGCTCTATGACCTGCAACTGGCCCGCGAGGCGCGCGCCAAGTCCTTGCGCGTCAAGCTCAACGGCAGCGCCGACGCTGCACGCCTGCGGCAGATGCTCAATCCGTTCCGCGCGGAACCCGAGAACGGCATTCCAGGCGTGCCGGTCGATATCGTCTACACCAAGAATAATTTCCTGTGTACGGTCCGGCTGGGTGAAGAGTGGCGGGTCCGCATGGCGGACACCTTGCTCGCCAACCTGAATGCCTGGACCAAGCCTGACGGCGTCGAGGTCACCTACTGATGCGAAAACTGCGTATCGTGCACTCGGAAGCGGCCACCAGCTTTGGTGGCCAGGAAGGGCGGATATTCAAGGAAATGACGGCCATGCGCGCGCGCGGCCATCACCTGGAAGCCATCTGCCAACCCCAAGCCTTGTTGGCGGAACGTTTGGCGGAAGCCGGTTTCACTGTGCATACGCTCGAGATGGATGGTGCCGTGAACTACGTGAAAGGCATTGCCGCCATACGCGGCATTTTGCGTGAAGGCCGCTTTGACGTGCTCAATACGCACAGCCGTCGCGACACCGTCATCGCAGCGGTGGCGGGCAGGCTGGCAGGCACGCCCCTGATCGTGCGGACCCGGCATCTGTCCAACAAAGTCGGGTCGCTGTGGTCCTATACCCGGCTGCCGCACAGAGTTACGACGGTAAGCGATCATGTGCGCGAGCACATCATCAGCCGTGGCGTAGCCGCCAACAAAGTGGCTACCGTCTATTCGCCCATCGTGTTGCCCCCGCCTGTCGAACACTCCACCTTGCGCAGCGAACTCGGCCTGGCAGACGATGATGTGGTTGTGGGCTGCGTAGCGGTCATGCGGGCGACCAAAGGCCACAAAGATCTGATCGACGCGATGGCGCCTTTGATGGCCAGCCGGCCCAAGCTGCATATGGTGTTTGTTGGGGGCGGCTCGCCGGTTTTTGAAGAAACCCAGGCGTACGTCGCGCAGCGCGGCTTGCAAGACCGCATTCATCTGATGGGCATGCGGCGCGATGTGCCGAATCTGCTGGCCGGCTTCGATATCTTCGCGCTGGCAACGCAGCAAGAGGCGTCCGGCACGGTTTACGTTGAAGCGCAGGCCAGCGGCTTGCCGGTGGTTGGCACCGACGTGGGGGGCGTGTCCGAGATGTTCCGCGATGGCACAACCGGCATCCTGGTGCCGCCCAAGGACTCCCGCGCGTTGACCGACGCCCTGCAACGCCTGATCGACGATCCGGTTCTGCGCCAGCGCATGGGCGAGGCCGGCCGCAAGATGGTCTGGGAGGAGGGCGTTTTTTCTCCCGTCCGCCTGGCCGAGACGACCGAGGCCATCTACAACAGGTGGCTGACGGAGCGTGGCAGATGAATGCGCCCAACATTCCGGTGCTGATGTATCACCACGTCACCCCGGCGGGCGGCATGATCGCGGCAACGCCTGACGTCTTTGAAGCCCAGATTTCTCGCCTGGCGCGTGCTGGCTACGAGTCCTTGTCCGCTGCGCAGTTTGCGGGTTATCTGGCTGGCGCCGCCGTGCCTGAACGCTCGGTGCTCATTACCTTTGACGACGGCTATTTGAACAACTGGGTGCATGCGCATCCGGTGCTGGCCCGTCACGGCATGCGCGCCGTGCTGTTCACCATCACTGGCTGGATTGGCGATGGCCCTGTCCGCCCGCACGCGGGGCAGGGCGGCCCTTTGCCCGCCACTCCCGATCACGACGCCTGCAAGCAACTGGTAGCCAACGGCCGTAGCGATGAAGCCATGCTGCGGTGGAGCGAGATCGAAGCCATGCAGGCCGCGGGCACCTTTGAGTTTCATTCGCACACGCATACCCACACCCGCTGGGACAAGGTCTGCGGCGCAGATATGGCCGCCAAGCGCGGCCATATCGCGCAGGAACTGCATGATTCCCGGGATACGCTCGTGCGCCGGCTGGGCGCTGTCAGCGACCATCTCTGCTGGCCGCAGGGATATTTCGATGCGGATTACGTGGATGCCGCCCGCCAGGCTGGTTTTCGCCACTTGTACACTACCGACCCTTTTGGACAGAACACCGCCGGCGCGGACCCCGAACATATCTATAGGTTCGCGGTGCGCAACCAAGGCGGCACCTGGCTGAACCGGCGCATCTGGCTGTCTCGCGATCCCTTTTGGGGGCCGCGTTATCACGCCTGGAAAGCCTGGAAAAAGCGTCTTAGGAATCGCGGATGAAGTTATCAGTCATCATCATCACCAAAAACGAAGCAGCCAATATCGCTGGCTGCCTCAAGTCTGTTGCCTTTGCCGACGAATTTATCGTGGTGGATTCGGGCAGCACCGACGGCACGGTTGAGCTGGCGCAGGCGCTGGGCGCGCGCGTCGAAATCACGCAGGACTGGCCTGGCTTCGGCCCTCAGAAAAACCGCGCACTGGATCTGGCCACGGGCGACTGGGTGTTATCCATAGACGCCGACGAGCGCGTTACGCCTGAACTGGCCCGCGAAATCCAGGAAGTGCTGGCGAACCCGCGTGCTGATGCCTACGAGATTGCTCGCCTGTCGAACTTCTGCGGCAAGGATATTCGTCACAGCGGCTGGTGGCCCGACTATGTGCTGCGCTTATTCAAGCGCGGCACGGCGCGCTTTACCGATGCGGCGGTCCACGAGCGCGTGGTGCCGGCCAACGGCCAGCCCCTGAAATTGCAGGGCTACTTCAATCACTACCCCTACGACAATCTGGACGCGCTGATCAACAAGGTCAACCGCTACTCGTCGGATGCCGCGGCGATGATGTACGCCAAGGGCCGCCGCACGTCAGTGTTCGGGGCCTTGGGCCATGGTTTTTGGACCTTTGTGCGCATCTACCTGATCCGGCGCGGATTTCTGGATGGCAGGCATGGTCTGGTGCTGGCCGTTACCGCCGCAGCAGGCAGCTTTTTCCGCTATTCCAAATTGATGTTCCTGGCCGAGAAGCAGAAGTGAAGATCCTGTACACGAACTTCCACGCTGGCAATGGCGGGGGGCACGTCACCTACATCATCAACCTGGCACGCGCGCTGGCCCCTACCCATGAGATCACCATTGCGGCGCCGGCCACCAGCCGGCTCTACCGCTACGCTCGCGCTATTCCCGGCGTGACGGTCGCAGACATGCAGTACACGACCCGCCCATCCTCGTGGTTCAAAGACCGCGCGCAATTGCGCCGCCTGATCAAAGACGGCCGTTTTGACATCATTCACGCAAACGGCTCCGCGGATCACAAGCAAGTCATGCTGGCCACGCTGGCCATGGCGCGCCGTCCGCGCATCGTGTTTACCAAGCACAACGATCATCCGCTCACCAGTTTTGGCCATAAATTACGCGTAACACTGGCCACCGATCACGCCATCGCGGTCAGCGATTACATCCATGGTTTGATGAAGGATTCGCCGTATGGCAAGCGGCCCATCACGACCATCCGCCATGGCATCGACACGAATTTCTTTGCGCCGCCGCCACCGGAAAGCCTGGATAAGCTGCGCGACCTGATCTTCGGCCCGGATTGGCACGGCAAGCTACTGCTGGGCAGCGCGGGCGGCACAGACTTCGACAAAGGCTGGCTGGATCTTGTGGCCGCTGTTGCCGCGTTGCCGCCGGCTGACAAGGCCCGTGTGCTGCTGATGGTGGCGGGTGATCCGCCCTCTGAAGCTAAATTGGCGCGCGTGCGTGAACTGGGCATGATCGATCAAGTCCGGTTTCCCGGGCTGCTGGACGATGTGCGCGCCTCGCTGGCGGCATGCCACGCAGGCTTTGTTCTGTCCTACCGTGAAGCGCTTTCATTTGCCTGCCGCGAGATCATGGGCCTGGGGTTGCCGGCGCTGGTGACGGATGCGGGCGGCTTGCCCGAAAACGTCACCGATGGCGTGGATGGCTGGATCGTGCCGGTGCGCGACGTGGCCGCCATGACCGCCAAGCTGCACTTCATGCTGGACCACCCCGAAGCAGTACGCGAGATGGGCGCCCGCGCCCGCGAAACCAGCTTGCGCGATTTCAACCTGGATCGTTTCGCCGCCGCCACAGTCGACGTCTACCAACGTACGCTGTCCGGACGCGCGGCCCTATAATCCGGTCCTATGTCTATACCCATTCTCATGTACCACCAGATCGGTGTGCCCAATCCCAAGGGCACGCCGTTTCGTGGGCTGACGGTGACCCCGGACAGCTTTGCCCGCCAGATGCGCTGGATGCGCCGGCTGGGTTATCGCGGCCTGTCCATGCGTGACGTCATGCCCTATGTTCGCGGCGAACGGCAGGGCAAGGTGTTCGGCATCACGTTTGATGACGGCTACCGCAATGTGCTTCACAACGCGATGCCGGTGTTGAGCGAACTGGGCTTTACCGCCACCAATTATTTCGTGGCGCGCCAGTTCGACGGCGGCAATGTGTGGGATGAGCATAAGGGCATTCCGTTCTCGGCGCTGATGACCGTGGGCGAGATGCGCGAATGGGCGCAGGCCGGCAACGAAGTCGGATCGCACACGCTGGATCACGTGCATTTGCCCGAAATGACGCCCGAGGAAGCCCGCCGCCAGATTGTCGAATCCAAAGACGAACTGGAGCAGGCGCTAGGCGCTCCCGTCACGGCATTTTGTTATCCCTACGGCGATCACGGACCAGAGCATCGCGTCATGGTGCGCGAAGCCGGCTATGACAACGCCACGCTGACGCAGCGCGGTCTGGCTGCCGCATCCGACGATCCCTTTGGCCTGCCGCGCGTAACGGTTGCGCGTTCGACCAACATCATCCGCTTCTTGCAGAAGTGTCTGACCCGGTATGAAGACAGCCGCCGGCGCCGCTGAACGGCGGCTCCGCATTGCGCTGTTGGTTGACCGCTTCGGCAATCGCTTCGGCGGCGCGGAAGCCTACGGCGTCGAGCTGATGCGTGTGCTGGCGCAACGCCACGATATCTCCGTCGTGGCGCGCGACTTCGACAGCGACCTGCCGTTTCCGTTTCTACGTGTGCGCTTTCCCGGATGGCTGCCCAGCTGGATGCGCGTCGCGTACTTTGCCTGGCGCGCCGACCGGCTTACACGCGGCCGCTTCGACATCGTCCACTCGCACATGAACGGCTGGGCGGGCGAGATCCAGGTCATGCACGTGACGCCGGTGCGCTACAACCGCGTTAC
The DNA here is from genome assembly GCF_030864005.1 of Achromobacter seleniivolatilans. NCBI lineage: Bacteria > Pseudomonadati > Pseudomonadota > Betaproteobacteria > Burkholderiales > Alcaligenaceae > Achromobacter > Achromobacter seleniivolatilans. The sequence goes on along the minus strand of NZ_CP132976.1, from coordinate 2,875,990 downwards.
CCGGGTCAACCCGTTGCAGCGCCTGACTGCAAGGCTCAGCCCTCGTTTGGCGACTTATCTGCTGTTGGAAAAATGGCGGGTCCGGCGTGCGCCTGACCGACGCGTCGTGGCCGTTTCCGGGCTGATCATGGATCAGCTGCATCGCAGCTATGGTCCCGACCTGCCAGTGGACATCATCGCGCCCGGCGTAAAGCTGCCCGCAGCTGATGGGGCAGGCGGGCGCGATGCCACCCGCGCTTCATTGGGCTGGGATGCGGCCACCATCGGCTGCCTGCTGGTGGCGCGCAATCCGCTGCGCAAAGGCTTGCCCGCCTTATTGGACGCGCTGGCTCAGTTGCCGTCCCAATACAAGCTGCTGGTGGTGGGCGCGGATGAACCGACTCGCGAGCGGGTACGAGCGGCGGGCGCTATCGCCAGCCGTGTTTCGCTGATCGATCCAACGCCAGAAGTGGCCCGGTATTTCACCGCTGCGGATATCTACGCGCATCCTACGCTGAACGACAGCTACGGTATGGCGCCGCTGGAAGCCATGTCGCACGGGCTGCCGGTAGTGGTCAGTTCACCGGTCTACTGCGGTTTCGCGCAATATCTGTCGGCGGGTAAAGACGCCTTGATCCTGCAAGACCCGCGAGACGGCGCGCAATTGGCGCAAGCGCTGGAACGCCTGGGTTCGGAACCCGCGCTCCGCGCGGCGCTGATCGAACGCGGCCTGGAAATCGCCAGGGATCAAAGTTGGGAGACAGTGGCCGCGCGGTACGAAGCCCTGTATGAAAAGGTGCTCGCTGCACGAGGCTAAAAAAACGGGGCAATCAGCCCCGTTTTCAATCTGGTCAGCGCTCAATGGCCGGGCGCCGTTGCCCTTTCCAGATCCCCCAGCCACACAATCGCATGCTCGCGATCCGGGCCGCACATCTCGTGCTGGGGTTGCAAGCCGCCACAAAAATCGGGGCGCGATGGCTGGCCGAAAACGCCGCAGCGCATATCCGGCAGCAACTGAATACAGGGCACGCCGGCGGGTTTACCTTGCGGCATGCCGGGAATCGGCCGTGTGATCGACGGCGCGATGCAGCACGCGCCACAACCGGCCCGGCAATCCAGCGGCGAGGCCGTCAGGCTCATACCCACCCGCGCAGCCAATACACGAACAATCCGGCGTATTCCTTGATGATGGAACGGCTGGCATCAAAGGTGCGTTGGTCAGGCAGCCACAATGACAGTGAGCCATCCTTGGGCTCCACGATCTGCGGAGGTGCCGGGGCGGCGATGGCTTCGACGCCTTGTTTGGAAAATGCAGCCATGGCGCGTGGCATGTGCAGCGCGGATGTCACCAGCAAGACTTTACCGATGCCGCGCGACTTGAGCTGGTCTTCGGTCAAGGCTGCGTTCTCATAGGTCGTGCGGCTGGAGTTTTCCAGGATCAACGCGGATTCAGGAACCCCTTGCTGCCGGATGGCATGCGCCATGCCGCGTGCTTCGCTGACGTCGCCTTCCAGCGCGCCGCCCGACAACAGCACCTTGGGCGCTCGTCCGGCCAGGAACAACTGGGCCGCCGTGTCTATGCGCACGATCGCGGTGTCTTTGTCATAGGGCAGGAACCAATTGGCGCGGCCATTGGCCGTATTGCCTCCCAGCACGACGATGGCGTCAGCGGTGGGGGAATCCGAGGGCGCTAGATGCGGATACCGCGATTCGAGCGCGCCGCCCAGCCACAGCGACGTTGCCGGCAGCGACCAGAACAAGGCCCAGAGCAAGCCCGCCGCAATGATGGCGCCGCCAGTTTTGCGCAAGCGGAACAGGCCAAGCACCAGTCCGATGATGACCAGGGTCACGCACAAGTTGTAGGGAATGATCAGATTCGTGAGATAGCTGGAAAAGGTCATGTCAAAACAATCCTGATTACACCGTCCCGTTCAGCAGGGTAGTGGCCTGCTGCAGAACGTCTTCAACGGACGGCCAAGCCTGCTCCGACCCCACGCACACCGCCCGCGGCGACCACGGTCCGGTCCGGCCAGGACGCGTCACGCCAAATAGCGCGAGCTCCCGGGCGGATGCCGCGGCGGCAACGTGCGAGACGCCGGAATCGTTACAAATCACCAGCGCCGCCTGAGCCGTCAACGCGGCAAAGGCGCCCAACGACAAGGGCGGCAACAACTGCGCCGTAGGCGCGTTGCGCAAAGCCTCGTCGGTTTCGGCCGGAGGGGGGCACATTACCACGGTATGGCCGCGGCTTTGTAAGGCGCGTGTCAGTGTATCGAATCCCGGCCAGACCTTGATTTTGCCCTTGTGCAGGCCAGTGGCAGTCGGTGCAATCAGCACAAAACGATGGGCGTGGAGCCCGGCGGCCCCTAGCGCCTGATCGGCCGCATTTTGATGGGCTTCGGTCAGCGGCAGGTCCAGCGTGGGGCCTGGCTGGCTGGGGCCGGGCGGCAGTCCCCAGCGGATCAGCGCCTCACGGGTCAGGTAGTGCCAGGATTGGACAGCATGCAATGCGTCATCAGGCTTGGCGATGGGCCAGCGCAACAGAAAGCTGCGGCCGTCATCGCGATACCCCGCCGACGGCAAGCCCGCCAGCCGGAAGACCAGCGCGCTGGACAAAGAATCCGGCAGCAACAGGCCGCGGGCGCGCCGTCCCATGGCGCCCAGGCTGCGCCGGTGGGCGCTGACCGCCGCCCGGTCGGGGCCGGCTTTGCCGCGCATGGGAATGAAATCCAGCTTCGCCACGCCGTCGAGCAGGTCGCGGGCCCAGGGGCGGGCGCAGATCACCAGGGGCAGGCCGGTGCCCTGCAGGGCGCGCAGGCTGGGCAGGCTCATGCAAACATCGCCCACCCAATTGGGCAACCGGACATACAAGCAACTGATATCGGACATGGGGGTACTGGGGGCTAGTAGGGCGAAAAGGGCGGGGGCCGGAACAGCGATTCTGCGCGTAGCCGGTACAATCCTGGGCACAATTGTATAAAAGCGAGTGTTCCCTTTGAATTCTTCCGTACGCAACGCACCTGCGGATTCCAAACCGGTCAAATCCGAACTCTGGAGCCGGATTTACAGCCGCGTAGGTTCGTACTGGAAAGGCTTGCTGTTAGCCGTCCTGCTGATGGCAGGCGCGGCCGCCACGCAGCCGGTTCTAGCCGTCATTATGAAGCCCTTGCTGGACGGCGGCTTTTCCGGCACCAAACCCTACTACGTCTGGGCGTTGCCGCTCGCGGTCGTCGGCCTGATTCTGTTGCGCGGAATTTGCAACTTCTTCAGCGACTACCTGCTGGCCTGGGTGGCCAACAACGTATTGCTGGGTATGCGGCGCGACATGTTCGACCGCCTGCTGGGCTTGCCCGATTCTGATTTCAAGCAAGGGGACACCGGCCGCCTGTTGAACCGGTTCACGATCGATGCGGGCAACGTCACAGGCTACGCCACCGACGTCATCACCGTGCTGGTACGCGAAACGCTAGTGGTCATCGCGCTGATCTGCGTGCTGCTCTATATGTCCTGGGTGCTGACGCTGATCATTCTGGTCATGCTGCCCGTATCGGTGCTGATTTCCCGCTTTTTCATCAAGCGCCTGCGCCGCATCAACCGCGAAACCGTCAATATGAACGCTGAGCTGACCCGGGTGGTCGGTGAAGGCATCGACGGCCAGCGCGTCATCAAACTGTTCGACGGCTATGAAGTCGAGCGCGGCCGTTTTGATTTTGTCAGCCGCCGCCTGCGCCGTTTCGCTATGCGTACCGCCACGGCGGATGCGGCCCTGACGCCGTTGACCCAGGTTTGCATTTCGGTATCGGTCGGCGCGGTCATCGCCGTGGCGCTCAGCCAGGCAAACAGCGGCGCCCTGACCGTCGGCAGTTTCGCGTCCTTCATGGCCGCGCTGGCTCAGATCTTCGATCCCATCAAGCGCCTGACCAACGTGGCCGCCCGCATGCAAAAGATGCTGGTGTCGGCAGAAAGCGTCTTCACGCTGATCGATCAAACGCCTGAAAAAGACACCGGCACTCGGCAATTGCCCGAACCCGTGCGCGGTAAGGTCGAATTCCGCAACGTGACGCACCGCTTCGCCGACGCCGACCGCGACACCGTCAACAATGTGTCTTTCACGGTCGAACCCGGCCAGACCGTGGCTTTGGTGGGTCGTTCGGGTAGCGGCAAGACAACCTTGGTCAACATGCTGCCCCGCTTCGTGCTGGCGGATTCGGGTTCGATCATGGTTGACGACGTGCCCATCGAAGACCTGACCTTGCGCAGCCTGCGCTCGCATATTTCGCTGGTCAGCCAGGATGTGGTGCTGTTTGACGACACCATCGCCGCTAACGTAGGTTATGGCGCTTTGGGCAAGTCCAGCGAGCAGAAGGTGCGCGATGCTTTGGCCGCCGCCAACCTGCTGGAATTTGTCGAAGGCCTGCCCCAAGGCTTGAACACGCCGGTGGGCGAGAACGCGGCTCGTTTGTCGGGCGGGCAGCGCCAGCGCCTGGCGATTGCACGCGCGCTGATCAAAAACGCACCTATTCTGATCCTGGACGAAGCAACGTCCGCACTGGACAACGAGTCCGAACGCCAGGTTCAGGCTTCGTTGGAGCGCCTGATGAAAGGGCGCACCACGCTGGTTATTGCCCACCGGCTATCCACCGTCCAGAACGCCGACCGCATTATCGTGCTGGACGCGGGCAAGATCGTTGAGCACGGGCCCCACGCCGAGCTGCTGGCCGCCAATGGCCTGTATGCCTCGCTGTACAAGATGCAATTCCGCGACGACTGATCGCGCACCCCAGCATCCCGCCGCCGCATTTAGCGGCGGTTTTTTTTTGGCGCCTTGCTGCCCCTATAAAAATGTGCCGCCAGGGGGCAGAGAATTCCGGATTGCCAATCCATCCGATTGCCGGAAAATGGGGCAAGCCCGCCCGCCACGCAACCAGGAGCGCCTTATGGCTCTGCCTTCCGAAGGCAATCAACTCATCAACGTCGTCGTGCTGCTGGGCGCGGCGGTCGTTGCCGTCCCCTTATTCAAACGCCTGGGGCTGGGATCTGTGCTGGGATACCTGGCGGCAGGCTTGGTCATCGGACCGTTCGGCATAGGTCTTTTTTCCGACCCAAAATCCATCTTGCACGTCGCCGAACTGGGCGTGGTGATGTTCCTGTTCATCATCGGCCTGGAAATGCAGCCATCGCGTTTGTGGAAGCTGCGCGGTGAAATCTTTGGGCTTGGCGTGGCCCAGGTGCTGGCCTGCGGCGGTCTTTTGACGGTGGTCGGCCTGCTGGCCGGCCTGTCTGGCCCTGCCGCATTCATGGCTGCGATGGGTTTTGTGCTGTCGTCCACCGCCATCGTGATGCAAATTCTGAGTGAACGCGGCGACAGCACCAGCGCGCAAGGCCAGCGTATTGTTTCCATCTTGCTGCTGGAAGATTTGGCGATTGTGCCTCTGCTGGCCTTGGCCGCGTTGTTGGCGCCGGCGGGCAATGCCGAGCACGGCGATCCCTGGATACAGTCCGCCATCGCGCTGGGCTGCATCTTGGCGCTACTGGCGGCGGGCCGTTGGTTGCTCAATCCTCTGTTCCGCCTGCTGGCCGCCGCCCACGCGCGGGAAGTGATGACCGCGGCTGCCTTGCTGGTCGTGCTGGGCGCTGCGCTGTTGATGGAATTCGGCGGTCTATCCATGGCGATGGGCGCTTTCCTGGCTGGTGTGCTGTTGTCGGAATCCACCTTTCGGCATCAGCTGGAGGCCGAAGTCGAACCTTTTCGCGGGATTCTGCTGGGTTTGTTCTTCCTGGGCGTGGGCATGTCGCTCGACCTGTCGGCAGTGGCGCGCGAGTGGCCTTTGATTCTGACGGCCGTCGTCGTGTTCATGCTGGTGAAGTCAGTGGGCGTGTATGCGGTGGCGCGGTTGTTGCGCGCTTCTCACGCAGAAGCGTTGACCCGGGCCGCGCTGCTGGCGCAGGGCGGGGAGTTCGCTTTTGTGCTGTACGGCGCGGCGGCGGTAGCGGGTATTTTCGACGCGCACACCGCAGCGATTCTGACGGCTGTCGTCATTATTTCCATGGCGCTGACCCCGTTATGTGTCTTGGCATTGCGCTGGCTGTTGCCCAAGCCAGTGCTGTCGATGGATGACGTGGATGTCGCCAAAGACTTGGACGGCTGCGCGCTGATCGTCGGTTTCGGCCGTTTCGGTCAAATTGTCACGCAGACTATGCTGGCCCGGGATCTGAAAGTTTCCATTCTGGACATCGACACCGATGCCATCCGTGCTGCGGCTAAGTGGGGCGTGAAGGTGTACTACGGCGATGGCACCCGTATCGACATGCTGCGTACGGCTGGCGCCGAGAATGCCTGCGCCATCCTGATCTGTATCGACAACCCCCAGGCCGTGAACCACATGGTCAAGCTGATCAAATCAGAATTTCCGCTGGTCCGCGTGGTGGTGCGCGCCTACGACCGGATTCATTCCCTGGCTTTGGCCAAGGAGGGTGTGGACTACCAGGTGCGTGAGACCCTGGAGTCCGCGCTGGTCTTTGGTGCGGCGGCGTTGCGGGCCATAGGTGTTCCCGCGGATGAGGCTTCCGAGGTGGTGGAGGATGTACGCAGGCGCGATACTGACCGTTTTGAACTGGAAGTGGCGGGCGGCCTCTTCGCCGGGCGTTCGCTTCTCTACGGCAATATGACCAGCCCGCCTGACGGCAAGAACGACAAGCCTGACCGGGAAACCACGGAAGCCGCGCCTAACCCCTTAGCGTGACAGCATTGTTTCTGCATCTTTGCATTACTTTACGCTTCATTTCACGCGCAAATCCCAGAGACTGCGGTAGATTGGTTCGCATGACTCTTTACTCATGAAGAGCACTAGCCAGGGGGCTGCCATGTTGCAAACGGTACGGATGTTGACGACGCCGCACGCGGTTGGAGTTGAACTTGCCCGGCGGCAGGCGCTGGCCTTGCATTGCGGTTTTTCGGCCGGATCGATGCGCCAGCTGATCTTGCTCACGGGCAGAGCGGGTCCTGCCTGGGCAATCGGTGCGCAGCGCGAGTCAGACAAGGTTCGGGGCACGGGAGCCTTCCCCTTCCGTATCGCTGCCACGGCAACGACGTAAGGAGTACTCCGGGCGCAGGGCGTCCGGAGTTCAGGTTTGGGCCATTGCCGTCTGGCGTTTGCCAGCGGATTTTGCCAAGTACAGCGCCCGGTCTGCGGCGTGCAATACCGCCGCGGTATCAGCGCCATGGCGCGGGATCAGCGCAATGCCAACGCTGCCGCTGATCGAAATCGGGTGATCCTGTTGCAAATCATAGGGTTGCGCGACGGATTCAATGACCCGGTCGCTGAATGCCCGTGCTTCGGCTTCATCGCCGTGCTGCGTCAGCAGCACGAACTCATCTCCGCCAATTCGCGCCGCTCCTGCGCCCTCTGGCAATAGCGCCAGCACGCGATTCGCCACCAGTCTCAGCAGCGCATCACCCGCCGCATGGCCGTAGGTGTCGTTTACCGCCTTGAAACCATCCAGGTCCAGATACAGCACGGCGAATTCAGCGCTTCCCGGATTGGCGAGAGCCACAGCCTGATCCAGCCGCCGAAGCAGACCATGGCGGTTCAACAGTCCGGTCAGCGAATCCTGCCTCGTATGGCGCTCGTGTTCACGTTCGGCCAACATTGTCGACACGAGCATCGCGTTCAGGCGGTAAGACGCCATCGACATGGACGCGATGTAGAGAGGCACCTGCACCAGTACCAGCCAGAAAATGGCTTCCTGGGTAAACAGGGCTCCCAGCGCGCAAGGTCCGACACTCAGCACCACCATGGCTGCGGACATCCGCGGAGCGCCAAAATTGCGCACGCAAATTCCGCCCACCATTGACGCCGCAGACAGGCAAGCAATGGTCGCGGCGATCCAATCGCCGCTGACCAGGCTGATGAACGTGCCATATCCCACACTGGACGCCCATAACAGAGCCAGCACGACATACAGGTCGGTATAGGTGGGCCGCCCCAGTCGCGCCGCTTTGCGTGCGGATATCAGTACAACGATGCGCGACACGCAAACCAGCGATTCCAAGACCAGCCAAACCAAAAACAGTGGCTCGGGATGCCGGACGGTGATCAAGGCCGCGACCAGCAAGGTATTGATGATCCCGCCAAAAAAAATGGGCAGAGAACCAAACAATCCTCCGATCAGCTCCACACGGATATCGGACGGGACATCCCGGCCCGGGCTGACCAGCCATCGTGTCAACCGCCATTGGGGCAGGCTGTAGGTGCGATCGGTATTTTGCATAGAAGCGTAATCGTAGCTGGGGCGCACGAAGGTTGCACGAAGTTGTGTCCCTGATTGTCTGGCCCTATCTTGCGCCCGCCGTCCGCGACCGGCATTATCACGCTGAATAGTTTCAGGGCATGCGCCACGACATCTCACCGCCATTGCGAAGGAGCGCCGTAGTGAAGTCTCGCGGGTGGGTGATACGCATCTTGTACGCACTGGCCGGGCTGGTCGCGATCGGCATCTGCGCCGCGTCGGTCGCGCTGCTTTGGATAGACCGTCGCGTCACGTGGGAATCCGCTTACGTTGCTGCCCGCAATCTGACGGGCGTACTGGCCGCTGATATCAGCCGCACATTGCACGTCTACGATCTCGCCCTTCAAGGCGTGGTTGAACGGCTGCATGAACCGGGCCTGGCCCGGGTAAACGCCGAAACCCAACATCGTTTCCTGTTCGACCGATTCGCCACCGCCGAATATCTGGGCGTGATTGGCGTCATCGACAAAGACGGCAACGTACTTTACGACTCCAGCTCTCTCACGCCTTCGACGCTGAATTTTTCGGATAGAGACTACTTCACCGTGCACCGTGACGCCGACGATGCCGGTATGTATGTCAGCCGTCCATACCTTAGCCGGCTGCGCGATGGCGATGAAAGCATCGCCATCAGCCGTCGCCTTTCCAATCCTGATGGCAGTTTCGCAGGCATCGTGGTTGGCTCTCTGCGTTTGCAGTATTTTCGCGATCGCTTCGCCCAGGTTTCCATAGGCGAACACGACGCCATCACCGTATTTCGCAATGACGGCGTGGTGGTGCTACGAAATCCCTACTCATCGGCGGACATAGGCAGCGAGTTTGATGCGTCTTTGGACTTCCAGCAGTATTTGATCAGGCGGGAGGGGGCGTTCGTCGGCATCTTGTCGCCAGACGGCGTTAACCGGCTTCACGCGTTTGCCGCCATTGACCGCACGCCGCTGGTGATTGCCGTAGCCTTGGCGGTGGAAGAAGTGCTGGCGCCATGGGTACGCCGGGCGATTCTGATCGTGCCCGTCACATTGGCGCTATTTTTCTCGGTCATGGCACAGATCGTGCTTTTCCGCCGCGAGATGCGTACACGACGCGCCTTCGAAGTGCAGCTGAAAGCCCAGGCTCAGACGGATGGCCTGACCGGTATCGCCAACCGGCGCACGTTTGACCAAACGCTTTCCCGCGAATGGCAAGATGCCCGCCGCGAGGGCGAACCCATCGCGCTGCTATTCCTGGATGCGGACCGTTTCAAACTCTTCAATGACCGTTACGGTCATCAAGAAGGTGACGAGCTGCTGAAGATGCTGGCCATGGTGCTCAAGCAAAAGGCACGGCGGCCGCGCGATTTGGCCGCCCGTTATGGCGGAGAGGAATTCGTGGTGCTCTTGCCCAAAACCAGCAAGCAGCAGGCGGCACGGATTGCAGAAACCATCAGACGGGCGATTGCCGAGTTACGTGTGCCCCACGAAGACAGCGAAGGCGGGATTGTCACCGTCAGCATTGGCGTCGCTGCGATCGTGCCGCAGGCGGAGGGTTCCCCGTCCGAACTGGTCGAAGCCGCTGACTCCGCGGTCTACCAGGCCAAGGAATCTGGGCGCAATCGAGTGGTGGTTGCGTGATCCTGTACATGAGCTTTTCGCAAAAGTGAGCGGGCAGAAGTCCGCAACAAAGAAAGGCCCGCCGTTTCAGAAAACGGCGGGCCTTCTTTCAAAAAATGGAATTCCGCGCTGCGGTCTTGCTGCGTATCAGCGGCCCGACATCACGGCCTGCCAGCGCGTTTGCGCCTGCTGCACGTTTTTCGATTGCGCATTCAGGTCTTGCAGCATCTGATTCAGCTCGGCCTGCACCTTGGGATCACTGATCGTGATCGTTGAGCCCGATGTCTGGATCTGAGCCTTGTGCGCGTCGTAGTAATCCGCAATCTTCAGCGCGATGTCGAACGTGCCATTCAGTTGCGGCAGTACATCGCGGAACGTATCGGCAGGCAGGCTCACGGTCTTCTCGTAAGCCTTGTCGTAGACCGCCTTCAAATCGTCCGGTTGCTTGAGCTGTGCCCGTGCGGCATTCGCCTTTTCTTGCTGTGCCTTCAATGCGGTGCTCATGTCGTTCAGCGATGTCTGCACGGACTTCAAATCTTCGCGGCGGGCGAGCAGATCGTTCAGCGAACGGATGGCGCCTTTTTGCATAATGCCCGACAGTGGTTTGACCGACGCATTCATGCCATTGTTGAAGTCGGTAATCACCGCGTACTGCGATGCGTAATCACCAAAAGACTTCGCTTCCTCATCCGTCAGCTTCGGCACACGTACGCCAGGCTTATCGACGATGCGGGTTTGCAGAAACTGCGTGAACGCAGCCCGTTGCTCAGGCTCCTTGTTGCCGCAAGCGGCCAGCACCAGGGGCAGCGCGGCAACCAGCATCAGGAATGGACGGAATAGGGACTTCATTGCAATGATCTCCAAAAGCAAAAGACGCGGGCGTCACGCGAGGATTGCCCCCGCGAAGAGCCCGAGAGCTTATCGCTCCAGCCTGCCTGCTGCCAGTGGATTCAAACTTCATTGCACCAGTATCATTACGACACGTAGTCCGCAATGCCTTGTAATGATGGCGGTGAGAACTGCCAGTGCATGGGTTTGGTGGATCAGACCAGAATGATGTCGTACTTCTCTTGAGAATACGTGCTCTCGACTTCCAACGACACTCTCTTGCCCACAAAGTCGCCCAGCATTGCCAAGTGCTGGCTTTCCTCTTCCAGGAACAGGTCCACTACGTCTTGCGATGCCAGAATTCGGAATTCCTTTGGATTGAACTGACGCGCCTCACGCAGAATCTCGCGCAGAATTTCATAGCAGACGGTGCGTGGCGTGCGCACATTCCCACGTGACTCGCACATCGGGCAAGGCTCGCACAACTGATGCGCCAGCGAATCCCGAGTGCGCTTCCGTGTCATTTCCACAAGACCCAGCTGTGTAAAGCCGTTGACCGTCATGCGGGTTCGGTCGCGCGACAGCGCCTTCTTCAATTCAGCCAGCACGGTGTCGCGATGCTCCTGGTCTTCCATGTCAATGAAATCCAGGATGACGATGCCGCCCAGGTTGCGCAGCCGCAGTTGACGGGCAATAGCCTGCGCCGCTTCCAGATTGGTCTTGAAGATCGTGTCGTCGAAGTTGCGTCCGCCCACGAAACCGCCCGTATTGACGTCTACCGTCGTCAGCGCCTCGGTCTGGTCAATGATCAGGTACCCGCCCGACTTCAGATCCACCCGGCGCGAGAGCGCCCGCGCGATCTCGTCATCCACATTGGCGGTATCAAACAAGGGACGGTCACCGCTGTAGTGCTGAATGCGGTCGACTACCGACGGCGTATAGATGCGCGCCCACTCCAACATCGCCGCAGTGGTCGTGCGTGAGTCCACCAGAATGGTGCCGGTGTGCGGGCCCACCATGTCGCGCAGTACCCGTTGCGCCAGCGTCAGATCCTGGTGAAGCAGGGCGGGGGCTGGCTGGGTGCGCGCAGAGACTTGCACACTCGCCCACAGCTTGCGCAGATATTCCAGGTCGGCCGTCAACTCATCGTCGTTGGCGCCTTCGGCCTGGGTGCGCACGATGAAGCCGCCTTTTTCCTCCGGCGGCATCAGCGCTTGCAAACGTTCCCGCAGTTGGATGCGTTCGGACTCGGCATCGATTTTTTGGGATATACCGATATGCGGGTCGTGCGGCAGGTAAACCAGCATGCGGCCGGCCATGCTGATCTGGGTGGACAGGCGGGCGCCTTTGGTGCCCAGCGGGTCCTTGACCACCTGGACCATGATGGTCTGTCCCTCAAACAGTAGCTTTTCGATGGGGGTGGGCGTTGCACCTTGGCTACGCTCGGCGCGGTTCTCGCGCAAATCCGCAATGTGGATGAACGCCGCGCGTTCCAGTCCAATATCTATAAACGCGCTCTGCATTCCCGGCAGCACGCGGACGACCCGTCCCAGATAAATATTGCCGACATGGCCACGCTGAATGCTGCGTTCAACGTGCAACTCCTGCACCGACCCCAGTTCTACCAGCGCGACGCGAGTTTCGAAGGGGGTAACGTTGATCAGGATGTCTTCGCTCAAGGCGATGGTTGGCGGCATGGGGTGTTCGTCTCCAATTAGGTGCGGCGTACAAGCGAATAGTAAACGTACCCCAAGGGTAGGCAAGCCAGGAGGCGGATCTATCTCTATATATAGATAGCGGCGGACCCTCTATATATAGAGAGAGGTTGCGCCGGGACGGATACGACAGCCGTCAGGCAAAATTCTTATGACTCGGCCATGACAAGCCAAAAAGTTGTGCTATAGTCTCGCTCCTTCGCAGTTCAAGCAGTTCTGAACCGCGAAGCCAAGCAAGGCACAACAGGTTTGAAGGCGTTGCCCGATACGGGCTCACCAGCAAATCTGCCGCACAGTACTCAGCGATGAGCACGCCGCGGTTGTTGCAAGGATGGATGCAAATCAGGCAAAAGCCAGTTGCACTATCTGCAAAAATCGTGCTATAGTCTTGGGCTTGGCTGGTGATTGGTTTTCAGGGTTTACCCTAAACGAGTTGCTAGCCACCTGAGCGGTAACCAATCTCTGGATTCCAGAGCCAAAATCGAGGCGCAAGCCAAGGTGGCGGGGTTGCAAGATAGGATGCAAATCAGGCAGAAGCCGGTTGCATAATCTGCAAAAGTTGTGTTATAGTTTCAGGCTTGGCAGTTGCCGAAAAATTAGGGTTTACCCTGATATTTCGATAGCTGCTAAAGAGAAGCAGACCTGAAGAGGTTGTGAGTCAAGCGGTAGAGTGGAGCGAAAGCAGAAACGAAGCCAACTTGACAAACGATAAAAACTCCTTCATAATCTCGCCTCTCTGCTGCTGAAAACAGCAAGCGACGCGGTAGCGAAAGCAGCCCGAAGCGAGCTGGATTGAGGTAGTAGCAGTAAGTAGTACAGAATTTAGCGGTACCGCTCTTTAACAATTAAACAACCGATAAGTGTGGGCGCTTGATGCGATGCACTGTGATTAAGTAAGGGGTTAAACCCGAGTTTATTCACAAGCACAAGAAATCAAGTGCTCACTAGAAGTGAAGTACCTTAGACGTCAAGTTTAAGAACATACCTCACTTCCTTTGAGTAGCGACGTATGACCTGGTTCGGATTTATTCGGACCAAGAATACGAACAAATACAGAGATTAAACTGAAGAGTTTGATCCTGGCTCAGATTGAACGCTAGCGGGATGCCTTACACATGCAAGTCGAACGGCAGCACGGACTTCGGTCTGGTGGCGAGTGGCGAACGGGTGAGTAATGTATCGGAACGTGCCTAGTAGCGGGGGATAACTACGCGAAAGCGTGGCTAATACCGCATACGCCCTACGGGGGAAAGCAGGGGATCGCAAGACCTTGCACTATTAGAGCGGCCGATATCGGATTAGCTAGTTGGTGGGGTAATGGCTCACCAAGGCGACGATCCGTAGCTGGTTTGAGAGGACGACCAGCCACACTGGGACTGAGACACGGCCCAGACTCCTACGGGAGGCAGCAGTGGGGAATTTTGGACAATGGGGGAAACCCTGATCCAGCCATCCCGCGTGTGCGATGAAGGCCTTCGGGTTGTAAAGCACTTTTGGCAGGAAAGAAACGTCATGGGTTAATACCCTATGAAACTGACGGTACCTGCAGAATAAGCACCGGCTAACTACGTGCCAGCAGCCGCGGTAATACGTAGGGTGCAAGCGTTAATCGGAATTACTGGGCGTAAAGCGTGCGCAGGCGGTTCGGAAAGAAAGATGTGAAATCCCAGAGCTTAACTTTGGAACTGCATTTTTAACTACCGGGCTAGAGTGTGTCAGAGGGAGGTGGAATTCCGCGTGTAGCAGTGAAATGCGTAGATATGCGGAGGAACACCGATGGCGAAGGCAGCCTCCTGGGATAACACTGACGCTCATGCACGAAAGCGTGGGGAGCAAACAGGATTAGATACCCTGGTAGTCCACGCCCTAAACGATGTCAACTAGCTGTTGGGGCCTTCGGGCCTTAGTAGCGCAGCTAACGCGTGAAGTTGACCGCCTGGGGAGTACGGTCGCAAGATTAAAACTCAAAGGAATTGACGGGGACCCGCACAAGCGGTGGATGATGTGGATTAATTCGATGCAACGCGAAAAACCTTACCTACCCTTGACATGTCTGGAATTCCGAAGAGATTTGGAAGTGCTCGCAAGAGAACTGGAACACAGGTGCTGCATGGCTGTCGTCAGCTCGTGTCGTGAGATGTTGGGTTAAGTCCCGCAACGAGCGCAACCCTTGTCATTAGTTGCTACGAAAGGGCACTCTAATGAGACTGCCGGTGACAAACCGGAGGAAGGTGGGGATGACGTCAAGTCCTCATGGCCCTTATGGGTAGGGCTTCACACGTCATACAATGGTCGGGACAGAGGGTCGCCAACCCGCGAGGGGGAGCCAATCCCAGAAACCCGATCGTAGTCCGGATCGCAGTCTGCAACTCGACTGCGTGAAGTCGGAATCGCTAGTAATCGCGGATCAGCATGTCGCGGTGAATACGTTCCCGGGTCTTGTACACACCGCCCGTCACACCATGGGAGTGGGTTTTACCAGAAGTAGTTAGCCTAACCGTAAGGGGGGCGATTACCACGGTAGGATTCATGACTGGGGTGAAGTCGTAACAAGGTAGCCGTATCGGAAGGTGCGGCTGGATCACCTCCTTTCAGAGCTTAAGTGCTCGTATTAAGTGTCCACTCTTATCGGTTGTTTAATATAGCTGGGATCAGTTGTAGGCATGGGTCGAGGGGTTCTTCCCCAAGTCTTCAGCTACCTGACTACTGATCCGAGAAGGTTTTGGGTCTGTAGCTCAGTTGGTTAGAGCACCGTCTTGATAAGGCGGGGGTCGTTGGTTCGAATCCAACCAGACCCACCAAAGTATTTCGCGTGGTGTTATCACTGTGTGGGATATGGGGGTGTAGCTCAGCTGGGAGAGCGCCTGCTTTGCAAGCAGGATGTCATCGGTTCGATCCCGTTCACCTCCACCATTGATTCTCAAATAAGTCACCTGGTGGTGATGTAGAGGCTAACTCATAGCATCGTTGTTTACGATTCTATGAGTTAGGTTTTACCTAACAGCTATATTCGTTCTTTAACAATCTGGAAGAAGCACAACGAAATGTACTTATTAAGTACTCAGCGCAAGCTGAAGAAAATAAGTACGGGTTGTGATTGCATTATTTTTGTTCCAAGTTCTCAAGACTGAGGTGAATAACCTCAGACTGCTTTGAAACTTATGAACGGCACAAACGCTAATACTCAGGTCCTATAGCCTACAGCGTTATAGGATCAAGCGACTAAGTGCATATGGTGGATGCCTTGGCGATCACAGGCGATGAAGGACGTAGTAGCCTGCGAAAAGCTACGGGGAGCTGGCAAACAAGCTTTGATCCGTAGATATCCGAATGGGGAAACCCACCGCAGCAATGCGGTATCCCTAGCTGAATACATAGGCTAGTGGAGGCGAACCGGGTGAACTGAAACATCTCAGTAGCTCGAGGAAAAGAAATCAACCGAGATTCCGAAAGTAGTGGCGAGCGAAATCGGAAGAGCCTTTACGTTTTAGCATGCAAGATAATCGAAGGGGATGGAAAGCCCCGCCGTAGCAGGTGATAGCCCTGTAGATGAAATTTTGTGTGTGGAACTAAGCGTAAGATAAGTAGGGCGGGACACGTGAAATCCTGTTTGAAGATGGGGGGACCATCCTCCAAGGCTAAATACTCGTGATCGACCGATAGTGAACCAGTACCGTGAGGGAAAGGCGAAAAGAACCCCGGAAGGGGAGTGAAATAGATCCTGAAACCGTATGCATACAAACAGTAGGAGCCTCCTTGTGGGGTGACTGCGTACCTTTTGTATAATGGGTCAGCGACTTACATTCAGTGGCAAGGTTAACCGAATAGGGAAGCCGTAGCGAAAGCGAGTCCGAATAGGGCGATTCAGTCGCTGGGTGTAGACCCGAAACCAGATGATCTATCCATGGCCAGGTTGAAGGCACGGTAACACGTGCTGGAGGACCGAACCCACTAATGTTGAAAAATTAGGGGATGAGCTGTGGATAGGGGTGAAAGGCTAAACAAATCTGGAAATAGCTGGTTCTCTCCGAAAACTATTTAGGTAGTGCCTCAAGTATTACTGCGGGGGGTAGAGCACTGTTATAGCTAGGGGGTCATGGCGACTTACCAAACTATGGCAAACTCCGAATACCCGCAAGTACAGCTTGGGAGACAGAGCACCGGGTGCTAACGTCCGGACTCAAGAGGGAAACAACCCAGACCGCCAGCTAAGGTCCCGAATTATCGCTAAGTGGGAAACGAAGTGGGAAGGCATAGACAGTCAGGAGGTTGGCTTAGAAGCAGCCATCCTTTAAAGAAAGCGTAATAGCTCACTGATCGAGTCGTCCTGCGCGGAAGATGTAACGGGGCTAAGCGATAAACCGAAGCTGCGGGTGTGCACTTTTAGTGCACGCGGTAGGAGAGCGTTCTGTAAGCCTGCGAAGGTGGCTTGTAAAGGCTGCTGGAGGTATCAGAAGTGCGAATGCTGACATGAGTAGCGATAAAGGGGGTGAAAAGCCCCCTCGCCGTAAGTCCAAGGTTTCCTGCGCAACGTTCATCGGCGCAGGGTGAGTCGGCCCCTAAGGCGAGGCAGAGATGCGTAGCTGATGGGAAACTGGTTAATATTCCAGTACCGTCGTACAGTGCGATGGGGGGACGGATCGCGGAAGATCATCAGGGTGTTGGATGTCCCTGTTGCTGCATCGAAGATGGCGCTTAGGCAAATCCGGGCGCGTAAATCAAGGGTGTGACACGAGCGAGCATTGCTTGCGAAGTGATTGGAAGTGGTTCCAAGAAAAGCCTCTAAGCTTCAGCTGTACGAGACCGTACCGCAAACCGACACAGGTGGACGGGATGAATATTCCAAGGCGCTTGAGAGAACTCAGGAGAAGGAACTCGGCAAATTGATACCGTAACTTCGGGAGAAGGTATACCCCGGTAGTGTGAAGCGCCTGCGCGCTTAGCATGATGGGGTCGCAGAGAATCGGTGGCTGCGACTGTTTATTAAAAACACAGCACTCTGCAAAGACGAAAGTCGACGTATAGGGTGTGACGCCTGCCCGGTGCCGGAAGGTTAAGTGATGGGGTGCAAGCTCTTGATCGAAGCCCCGGTAAACGGCGGCCGTAACTATAACGGTCCTAAGGTAGCGAAATTCCTTGTCGGGTAAGTTCCGACCTGCACGAATGGCGTAACGATGGCCACACTGTCTCCTCCTGAGACTCAGCGAAGTTGAAGTGTTTGTGATGATGCAATCTACCCGCGGCTAGACGGAAAGACCCCATGAACCTTTACTGTAGCTTTGCATTGATCTGTGAACCGGCCTGTGTAGGATAGGTGGGAGGCTTTGAAGCGTGGTCGCTAGATCACGTGGAGCCAACCTTGAAATACCACCCTGGTTTGTTTGCGGTTCTAACCTTGGTCCGTTATCCGGATCGGGGACAGTGCATGGTGGGCAGTTTGACTGGGGCGGTCTCCTCCCAAAGTGTAACGGAGGAGTTCGAAGGTACGCTAGGTACGGTCGGAAATCGTGCTGATAGTGCAATGGCATAAGCGTGCTTGACTGTGAGACTGACAAGTCGAACAGGTGCGAAAGCAGGACATAGTGATCCGGTGGTTCTGAATGGAAGGGCCATCGCTCAACGGATAAAAGGTACTCTGGGGATAACAGGCTGATACCGCCCAAGAGTTCATATCGACGGCGGTGTTTGGCACCTCGATGTCGGCTCATCTCATCCTGGGGCTGTAGCCGGTCCCAAGGGTATGGCTGTTCGCCATTTAAAGAGGTACGTGAGCTGGGTTTAAAACGTCGTGAGACAGTTTGGTCCCTATCTGCCGTGGGCGTTGGATACTTGACGGAGCCTGCTCCTAGTACGAGAGGACCGGAGTGGACGTACCTCTGGTGTACCGGTTGTCATGCCAATGGCATTGCCGGGTAGCTAAGTACGGAAGAGATAACCGCTGAAGGCATCTAAGCGGGAAACTCGTCTGAAGATTAGGTATCCCGGGGACTTGATCCCCCTAAAGAGTCGTTCGAGACCAGGACGTTGATAGGTCAGGTGTGGAAGCGCAGTAATGCGTTAAGCTAACTGATACTAATTGCTCGTGAGGCTTGATCCTATAACACTGATGGTTATTGACCTGGTGATATAGCGTTCCAAGTGTCGTTCAATACAAAATCTGACTGCACCGTCGGCAGTCAGCCAACAATTACACCCCCCTGTGCATGATCATCGAGCTAGCCTCTGATCATCCACACGTTGTGTTTCTTCCAAGATTGGAGCAGTTGCCTAACCGCAGCCGCTCAACCAGTTACGCCTGACGACCATAGCAAGGTGGTACCACTCCTTCCCATCCCGAACAGGACAGTGAAACGCCTTCGCGCCGATGATAGTGGACGGACGTCTGTGAAAGTAGGTCATCGTCAGGCTTTTATTCCGCAAAACCCCACAGGTAATCCTGTGGGGTTTTGTCTTTGGGGCGCGGGTTTTACCTGCGTTATGTATTGGCCGCGCGATGCGCGGTATGAATATCGATACCCAATGTAGAAAACCCCTCGCAGCTGACGCTGCGAGGGGTTTTTTATTGGTCGTTATGTTTAGACGCTGGGAACATTCGGTAGGCCATTATGTATCTGCGGGATTAATCAGAGCCGTCAGAATATGGTCGCTCCACGCGCCATTGATATTGAG
Organism: Achromobacter seleniivolatilans; assembly: GCF_030864005.1. Classification (NCBI taxonomy): domain Bacteria; kingdom Pseudomonadati; phylum Pseudomonadota; class Betaproteobacteria; order Burkholderiales; family Alcaligenaceae; genus Achromobacter; species Achromobacter seleniivolatilans. Next base: position 2,856,921 of record NZ_CP132976.1, on the reverse strand, counting down.
ATAAGAATGGGCCAACCCTTCACGCTGGAACCCCAAGCGAGCCAGCAGACGGGCGCTACGCGTATTTTCCGGGCGGTAATTTGCCATGATGCGGTGCAGTTTCATTTTCTGGAAAACATGTGTGATGGCAGCCGTTAGTCCTTCGTGCATCAGCCCCAGCCCTTGCAGGGGCTCGGCAATCGAGTAGCCGAGATGGCAGGCTTGGAAGGGGCCGCGGACAATATTGGTGAAATTGCACGCCGCACTGAGCTTGCCATTTTCGGAACTGAAAAACAGCAGGTGCAAGGCATCCCCGCGGGCGGTGGCTGAAGCCATTGCGTTCAACCTTTGCTTGACCGCGTTCAGCTCAAAGAATGCTTCGTTGCGTAGCGGTTCCCACGTTTGGAGATAGGCTCGGTTTTGCACCAAGTACGCTTGCACGCTTTTCGCGTGGGATGCGTCGGCTTTGCGTAGCAGCAGCCGGCCAGTGGAAAGCCCAGCTGACGGAAAGTCGGATATGAGTGGCCCGGTGTTCAAGGTGTTGTGCCGTTGGCGGTGCGTGTGTACTGCTGGCGGTCTATACCGTGACGTTGCAGCTTGTCGTAGAACGTCTTGCGAGGAATGCCCAAGGACTCGAGCGTTGCCTTGATATCGCCGTGGTGAGCCTGAAGCGCGTCGCGAATAAGCTGTGCTTCGAATTGCTCCATGCGTTCAGGCAGGCTTTGTGAGTTGCTGTCGGCGGTTGGGGAATCGCTTGCCGATGTGTTCAACACGCCCAACACCACGCGCTCTGCGTAGTGAGCCAGTTCACGGACGTTGCCCGGCCAATCGTGGGTCAAGACATGCTGGTTAACTGATGCGGGGAGTTCAGGGATGTCGCGGTGAAAGCGGCGCGACGCATGCCCCAAATAGTGAGCAAACAATAGTGGGATGTCGTCCCGGCGTTCGCGCAGGGGCGGGATACGGATCGTGACGACATTGAGCCGGTAGAACAGGTCTTCACGGAACTTGGCACGAATGGCGGGGCTGCCCAGATCTTCCTTGGTGGCGGCGACAACACGCAGATCCAGATTGCGGACCTCGTTGCTGCCTAATGGCGTGATCTGGCGCGACTCCAGCACTCGGAGCAGTTTCACTTGCACGGCCAGCGGCATGCTTTCGATTTCGTCTAGAAAGAGCGTGCCGCCACTGGCGTGTTCGATGCGGCCAATACGCTTTTTCTGGGCGCCGGTGAACGCGCCAGCTTCATGGCCAAACAGTTCACTTTCAATGACGCTTTCTGGCAGTGCGCCGCAATTGATTGCGACCAGAGCACGGTGTCGGCGCCGGCTGAGCCGGTGCAATGCGGTGGCGACCACTTCCTTGCCCGTTCCCGTTTCGCCTTCTACCAGCACATCTACGTCGGCATCGGCAATATGGCGCAACGTTTGTTTAATGCGTTGCATGGCCGGAGTCGTGCCGATGAAGGGCACTTCGTCTGCCTCGACCGCGAAGGCGGCTTCACGCAGCCGGCGGTTTTCCAGAACCAGATGGCGTTTTTCTGCCGCGTGCGTGATGGCGGTGATGAGGCGGTCCGCGGAGTAGGGTTTAGCTAGAAAATCATAGGCACCGTCATGCATGCACTGCACGGCAGTAGCGATATCGCCGTGGCCCGTGATGAGGATGACCGGGATTTCGGGGTCGACATCGCGCAGGCGGTGAAAGAGTTGCAGGCCGTCGATATCTGGCATGCGTATGTCGCTAACGACGACGCCATCGAAATCGCGATGCAGGGTTGGGAGCGCTGAACGGGCCGTCGCGTGGGCGTCCACCGTAAAGCCTTGCAGCTTCAAGGTTTGGACATTTGCGCGCCGTAGTTCGTCATCATCGTCAATAAAGACAACGTGCGGATGAAATGTGTCACGCAGGCTATGGTTCGCCGACACGGCAACCGAGGCGGAAAATTCTGGGGCGCGAGTCATGAAGATAGTGTCGAAACAGGGTGGCCTGGCCGTGCTCTACGCAGGGTCAGGACGAACATGGCGCCGATGCCGGGGCCGTGCGGTGTAGGAAAGCTGGGATCGTTAGGCTGCGCTGCACGCAAATCGCCTCCGAATTCGGTAACGATGTCGCGGCAGATGACCAGACCCAGGCCCAGCCCTTCCGGTTTGGTCGTGTGGAATGGCGTGAATAGGCGGGCGCGGGCGTCTTCCGACAAGCCGGGCCCGTTGTCATTGACGTACACCTGCACCGTGGCGCCCAAGTCTTGAAGTGCCACGATGACGCGGCCGTCGGGGCGGCCTTCCAGGGCCTCCAGCGCGTTTTGCAGCAAGTTCACAAGAACCTGTTCCAACCGGACCCGGTTGGCGCGAACCAGATAGTCCTGCTGTTCTGGTGGACGCTGCAACACGACGCCTTGACGGCGCGCGCGCGGCCCCACAAGCAGCAGCGCGCCTTCCAGCGCTTCTATCAGACGGGTGGGGCCGACCGAGGCGCCGGCTTTGCGAGAGAACGCCCGTAATTCACCGGTGATATGGCCGATGCGGTCGGTCAGCGATGCAATGGTGCCCAGATTTTCTTTTGTGGAGTCGTAATCCCTCCTGCGCAGGAACTCGGAGGCGTTATCGGCATAGGCGCGAATGGCGGCTACCGGTTGATTGATCTCGTGGGCGACACCGGCGGCGACCTGCCCCAACAGAGCCAACTTGCTGGCTTGTACGAGTTCGTCCTGCATGGTGTGCAGACGGGCCTCGGTGCGTTGGCGCTCATCCATTTCGTCATGCAGTTGTTCATTGACTTCAAGCAACTGCGATGTGCGTTCGTCTACCAGCGATGCAAGTTGGCTGCTGATAGCAGCCTGTTGAGCTGCGCGTTCGCGGTTGAGGTGGCGGCGGTAAAGCAGGATGCCAATCAACGCGGCTAGCGCGCTTTGTGCCAATAAGGCCGCCAATTGGGCGTTGGCGGTGGCTTGGCCGATGGCCGCTTGCACGGGCGATAGCAGGTGCAACGTCCAGCCCGGAGATTCAGCGATAGGCAGGGTGGTGTGCAATAAGGGTGCGCCTTTGGGAACCAGAGGCAATGCTTCGTCAGCCCGTACCAATTGTCCTGTGCTGACCTGCGCAAGCGGAGGCGAAAGCGGAAGGGTCTGGAAGCGGGCGTCCCCGAATTGCAAGCTGCTGCGCAGCGATTGGGCCATTTCGGGCGGCAGCGGCGCAAGCACGTCGAAGCGCCAAGTAGGAATGCTGCCCAGCAGGACCACGCCGTGGCCGTCTGTGACAAAGATCGGCGCGTTGGACTGGCGCCAGTCAGACTCCAGATCTCGAAAATCGACTTTAAGTACAACAACGCCAAGCATGGCGCCGTTGGCGTCATCCACCCGGCGAGACAAGTACAGGCCAGCCTCATGGCTGACTGTGCCCAAGGCAAAGTGTTCAGCCGAGCCGTTGATAACGGACCCTTGAAAATAAGGCCGGAATTGGTAATCCACGCCGACAAATGTGGCGGGTTCTCGCCAGTTGCTGGCTGCAACGGCCAAGCCTTTTTTGTCGAGCAGATAGATGGCCGAAGCGCCCACCCCATGGCTCAGCGTGTCGAGCTTGTCGTCCAGGGATTCGATTTGTGCGGCGGACGCGCCTTGCAGTGCCGCTCGCACGTCGACATCACGTGTCAGGACAAAGGGCAGCGCCCTGAATTTGTCCAGGTTATTGCGCAGCAATGCGGCGTTGATCTGGCCGGCGCTGCGTGCCTGAATCGCGGCCTGCTGGATGGCGTCCTCGCGAGCCCATACGGTTGCGGCGTGCAGTACGGCAAACACAATGCCGGCGGCCAGCACGATCATGACCGCCCAGAAGCGCCAAGCCCGGGATCGTGGATGGCGTGGTGGCAGCAATGGGGCGGATTCGATCTGGGAGCCGGAATTTGGCAAGCGGGAATTCGACATGGAGTGTGCGGTTATCCGCACATTCTATCTGAATTCTGTGTGAGATTTCGCCACTCGGTAGCTATGCAAAAACCGTCCTGAAAAGAAAATCCTATGTCTTTCAACGGCTTGCGGGTTCTGTCTGACAGAAATTCCGCTTGGCATGAGTCTTGCATATAGGTATGCAAGCCGCGCGACCTTGACCATGCGGTGAAATCGGCTTGCGGCGAGAACGCAAGGCCATAAAACAGAAAACGTCCCGTCGCCCGTCGCGCACAGCCGCCCGGAGCAAGGGGCAATTGGTGGGGACAATCCCAATGATCGAAGTAGATCAAGTCGCGCCTGCGCGCAAGCTCAAGTTCTATCAAATCCTGTATGTGCAGGTGATTTTCGCCATCGTGGTGGGCATTTTGCTGGGCGCGTTCAAGCCGGAATTAGGCCAGCAGATGCAGCCTTTGGGAGATGCGTTCATCAAGCTGGTGAAGATGATTATTGCGCCGGTGATTTTCCTGACCGTGGCGTCTGGTATCGCTGCCATGAGCGACCTGAAAAAGGTGGGTCGTGTGGCTGGCAAAGCCATGCTGTATTTCCTGATCTTTTCTACGCTGGCGTTGATCGTGGGGATGCTGGTCAGCCATCTGGTTCAGCCGGGCGCAGGGATGCATATTGATCCCAAGACGCTGGATGAGAAAGCGGTGGCAACCTATGTGGCCAAAGCGCATGACTCGACCATCACCGGCTTTTTGATGAACATCATTCCCACGACGATCTTCAGTCCGTTCGTGGGCGGCGATATTCTGCAAGTGTTGTTCGTGGCGGTGCTGTTTGGCATCTCGCTGGCCATGGTGGGCGAGCGCGGCAAGCCGATCCTGTCCTTCATGACGGCGCTGGCTCAGCCGATCTTCAAACTGGTCGCGATTCTGATGAAAGCGGCCCCGATTGGCGCCTTCGGCGCGATGGCGTTCACCATCGGCAAGTACGGCATCAAATCGGTCGTCAACCTGGCAATGCTGGTGGGCACGTTCTACGCGACCTCGGTGTTGTTCGTTGTGGTCGTGCTGGGTCTGGTTGCCCGCTATAACGGCTTCTCTATCCTGAAACTGGTGCGCTACATCCGCGAAGAGCTGCTGCTGGTGCTGGGAACGAGTTCGTCGGAAGCCGCGTTGCCCACCTTGATGCAGAAGATGGAACGCGCTGGGTGTTCGAAGTCCGTAGTTGGTCTGGTCGTGCCCACGGGATATTCGTTCAATCTGGATGGCACCAATATCTACATGACGATGGCCGCGCTGTTCATCGCCCAGGCTTGCGATATTCCGTTGTCGCTGGGCGATCAGATCTTGCTGCTGGCCGTGGCGATGCTGAGTTCGAAGGGCGCTGCGGGTGTGACGGGCGCGGGCTTTATTACGCTAGCTGCAACCTTGTCGGTTGTGCCGTCGGTGCCACTGGCCGGGATGACGCTGATCTTGGGTGTGGATCGTTTCATGTCCGAGTGCCGTGCGCTGACGAATCTGGTCGGCAATGCGACTGCCGCAGTGGTGGTTGCGCGCTGGGAGGGTGAGTTGGACAAGGATCAATTGCATGCCGCGCTTGAGGGACAAGTGCTGGATGCGCCCTTGGCGGAACCGCACGCGGCCTTGGGCCAGCCGGCGGAGCAAGTTTGATTCGTGCAGCATGAAAAAATCCCCCCGCGTTGGAAGACCCGGGGGGATTTTTTTGTGTAGAGAAGGCACTCGGTTCAGGGGATTTGAATACCCGCCATCCGCAGCAGATTGGACGTTTCGAAGAGCGGCAGGCCCATCACGCCGGTGTAGCTGCCCGAAATGTGTGAGATGAACGTGCCGGCCAATCCCTGGATGCCATAGGCGCCCGCCTTGCCAAAAGGCTCGCCGCTGTCGCAATAGCGCCCGATCTCGTCGTCGGTCAGGTCGCGCATACGGACCTCGGTGATGGAAACGGTTTCCAGCAACTGTTCGCCCGTCCAGACGGCGACTGCCGTATGCACTTGGTGGGCTGCGCCGGATAGGGCACGCAGAATGCGTATGGCGTCGTCACGGTCAACAGGTTTACCTAAGACGTCGCCATTCAAGATGACGGTGGTGTCCGCAGCCAGCAAGGGGCGCTTAATCAGGTTCTGCTCTTGCATCCAATCGCGGCCGCGCAAGGCCTTGTCACGCGCGGTGCGCCGCACGTAGTCGGCCGCGCTTTCGCCAGCGTGTTGGGGTTCGTCTTCGCCAGGAGGGGCGGGTACGAGCAGGACGTCATGCGTCAGGCCGATCTGCGTCAGCAATTCTCGGCGCCGCGGGCTGGCCGAGGCAAGATAGAGGCGCGCGGTGGGGGCGGTTTGGTCGGCTTTGTCTGTCATGCGAGAACGGAGAGGGCGCCGGCCCGGCCAGCGGTCAGGCGCGGTGATAGGGGTGATTGGTCATGATGGCCCACGCGCGGTAGAGCTGCTCGGCCAACACCACGCGCACCATCGGGTGCGGCAAGGTCAGCGAAGACAGCCGCAACTGGCCACTGCACGAGGCTTTCAGGTCGGCATCCAAACCATCGGGGCCGCCCACGAGAAAGGCGACGTCTTGTCCGCCTGCCCGCCATTGTTCAAGCTTTTGCGACAAGGCCATGGTGGTGAGATCGCGGCCGCGTTCGTCCAGCGCCAGGCGCAAGGCGCCAGGGGGCAGTGCGGCTTCGATCCGTTTGGCTTCCGCCGCCATCATCTGCGCGGGCGTCTTTCCGGTGGTGCGGGGTTCTGGCTTGATTTCGCGCAGTTCCAGCGCGCAATCGGCCGGCAGGCGTTTGGCGTAGTCAGACCAGGCGGTTTCGACCCAGTCTGGCATCCGAGTGCCCACGGCCACGACAATCAATTTCACGACGCAGACTCAGTCTTCGGCGTCTTGGTAGGCGCTGTCGCTGGGGATGGGCGCCACCCGAGTGGATTCGGGCAGAAGCTTCAAGCGTACCGGTTTGCCGCCCCAGATTTCTTCCAGGTTGTAGTACTGGCGGATGGCGGGCTGCATGATGTGCACCACGATATCGCCCAAGTCGACGACAACCCATTCACCGGTGTCCTCGCCTTCGATGGTGATACCGGTGAGTGACAGCGAGCGGCCGCGATCTGCCACGCTGGAGGCAAGGGCGCGGGTTTGGCGGTTGGAGGTGGCGCTTGCAATCACAACGCGATCGAACAGGCTCGTCAGATGCGTGGTGTTGTAGACCTTGATGTCTTGCGCCTTGACGTCTTCGAGGGCATCGATGACGGCGCGTTGGAGTTTCGTTATATCCATAGCTGCAAATATAACCCGCGGACGGACGGCGGATGCCGGCTCCGTGGCGTTTTTGGCGCCAGGCGGGTGTGGGTTTATCGGTAAAGTTTGTGCGCCGCAATATAGGCGGCAACCGGGGCGGCCAGTTGGCCGTCCGTAGATTCGCCTGCCGCCAGGCGCCGGCGGATGTCCGAAGCGGACACCTGCATAGGGGGAAAAGGGAGTTCTTCGAGGGGATGGCCCAGTTCGGCCAGCCATGCCGCGAGCTCGGCGGGCGGTGCAATTGGCGTGCCGGGGCGCGTTGCCACCGCCAGGTCTACCAGGCGGGCAATGTCCCGCCAGTCGCGCCAGGTGCAAAAGTTGGCGAGCTGGTCGCCGCCCAGCAGCCAGACGTGGCGCGCGTCCTGAGGCAGGGCGCGCAGCGTGTCGATGGTGTAGGTAGCGCCGCCGCGGTCGATTTCAATGGGGTTGACGATCAGGCCGGGGTGTCCCGAGATCGCCAGTTCCAGCATGTCGCAACGCTGTTGGCCGGTAGCGTGCAAGGCCGCTCGCTGCCAGGGATTGGCGGCTGGGATCAATTCCACGGCAGCCAGGTCCAGCGCCTGTAGCGCATTTTCCGCTAACGCGATGTGCGCGACGTGGACGGGGTCGAAACTGCCGCCCAGGAGCCCGATGCGCTTCAAACCCAGTCCCGCGGCGTCAGGAAAGCGGCCAGTTCGGATTCGGGCGTGCCGGCCTCCGGCTGCCAGTCGTAGCGCCATTGCGCCAACGGAGGCATGGACAGCAGGATGGATTCGGTGCGCCCGCCGGATTGCAGCCCGAACAGCGTGCCGCGGTCGAATACCAGATTGAATTCGACGTAGCGGCCGCGGCGGTAGGCCTGGAAATCGCGCTCGCGCTCGGAATAGGGCAATTCGCGGCGGCGTTCGACGATGGGCAGATAGCTGGACAAAAAGGCGTCGCCGACTGATCGGGTCAGGGCAAACGACGCATCAAAGCCCGGCGCATTCAAATCATCGAAGAAAACGCCGCCGATGCCGCGTGTTTCATTGCGGTGCTTCAGGAAGAAGTATTCGTCGCACCAGCGCTTGTAGCGCGGGTAGTACTCAGGCCCGTGGCCGGCCAGCGCGTCGCGGCAGACGGTGTGGAAGTGCCGGGCATCTTCTTCGAAGGGATAGTAGGGCGTCAGGTCGATGCCGCCGCCAAACCAGAAAACATCGGCCTCGTCCTGGCCTGGCCGAGCGGCCGCCACAAACATGCGCACGTTCATGTGCGTGGTCGGGACGTAGGGGTTGCGCGGGTGCAGCACCATGGACACGCCCATGGCTTCCCAGGAGCGGCCGGCCAATTCGGGGCGATGAGCGCTTGCCGAGGGCGGCAGCTTGGAACCCTTGACGTGGCTGAACAGCACGCCTGCCCGTTCGAACAGCTTGCCGCCTTCAAGCAGACGCGACAGGCCGCCGCCGCCTTCCGGCCGGGTCCATTCATCGGCGCGAAAGGCAGAGCCTTCCGCGTCTTCCAGAGCGCCGACAATGCGGGCCTGCAAACCGGTGAGGTAGTCGCGGACGGTGGCAACGGGCAAGGCGTTCATCAGGGCTTTCCGGTTACGCGTTGGACTTGGGTTTTTGTTGCGACGGCTTCAACGCGCGCCAGCCGATGTCGCTGCGGTACTGGCGTCCATCGAAATGGATGCCGTCAATGGCTTCGTACACGCGATCGCGCGCCATCTTGACCGAGTCGCCCAGCGCCGTTACGCACAGCACGCGGCCGCCGGTGGTCTTGACCTCGTCGCCGTCCAGTTCAGTGGCCGCGTGAAAGACCATGCAGTCTTCGGCATCGGCGGGCAGGCCGCGAATGACGTCGCCCGTGCGCGGCGTGTTGGGGTAGTTGTGCGAAGCCAGTACGGCGCCCAACGCGGTGCGGCGGTCCCAGACGATGTCGGCCTGGTTCAGCGTGCCGTCCACGGCGTGCTCAAGGGCGTCCAGCAGGTCGCTCTTGACGCGCATCATGATGGGCTGCGTTTCCGGGTCGCCCATGCGGCAATTGAATTCCAGGGTCTTGATCTCGCGGTCAGGATCATCGCCGGAGGCGATCATCAGGCCGGCGTACAGGAAACCCGTGTACGGAATGCCGTCGCGCGTCATGCCCTGCACGGTCGGCAGGATGATTTCGCGCATGATGCGGTGATGCAGTTCCGGGGTGACGATAGGCGCGGGCGAATACGCGCCCATGCCGCCAGTATTGGGGCCCAGGTCGCCGTCTTGCAGACGTTTGTGGTCCTGGCTGGTGGCCAGCGCCAGCACATTGCGGCCATCGCACATGACGATGAAGCTGGCTTCTTCGCCCACCAGGCATTCTTCGATGACGACACGGGCGCCGGCCGCGCCCATGGAGCCATCGCCCAGCATCGCGTCGACGGCGGCGTGCGCCTCTTCCAGGGTGGCGGCAACCACCACACCCTTGCCAGCGGCCAGGCCATCGGCCTTGATGACGATGGGGGCGCCTTCCTGATCGATATAGGCGTGCGCTTGAACGGGGTCAGTGAAGGTGGCGTAGCGGGCCGTCGGGATGTTGTGCCGGACCATGAAGGCCTTGGCGTAATCCTTCGAGCTTTCCAGCTGCGCAGCGGCCTTGGTGGGGCCGAAGATCTTCAGGCCGCGGGCGCGGAAGACATCGACGACGCCAGCTGCCAGCGGGGCTTCCGGACCGACGACGGTCAGGGCGATGCCCTCTCGCTGCACGAAATCAGCCAATTCCTCGGCATTGGTGAGCGGGATGTTTTCGATCTGCTCGGCCCGTTGCGTGCCGCCGTTACCCGGAGCGACGTACACCTTGTGTACGCGCGGGGAGCGGGCCAGCCGCCAGGCGAGGGCATGTTCGCGGCCGCCAGAGCCAATTACCAGGAGTTTCATGTTGCGTGAGTCTGAAGGTTGCCACTCTAGCCCGTGGAGAAGGCAACGGATCTGGGACAGCCCAGATCCGATTTACATCCTGGTGCGCCAGTGGCTCATGCCCCTGGCGCGTCAGGACATGGGGAGTTACTGCGCTTCGTCGAAAATGACGTTTGTATAGACTTCCTGCACGTCGTCCAGGGCTTCCAGGGCATCGAGCAGTTTTTGCATCTTGATGGCGTCATCGCCGGCCAGCTCGGTTTCGTTCAGGGCCTTCATGACGATACCGTCGACTTCGGCCTTCAGGCCGGCATCGTCGAAAGCCTTGCGGACCACTGCGTAGTCGGGCGGGGCGCAAACCACTTCAATCACGCCTTCTTCGTCGGTCGTCACGTCTTCGGCGCCAGCGTCCAGCGCGATTTCCATGATTTTGTCTTCCGCCGTGCCAGGCGCAAATACGAACTGCCCGCAATGCTTGAACATGAAGGCCACCGAGCCTTCCTGGCCCAGATTGCCGCCGTTCTTGGCAAAAGCGTGGCGGACGTCAGCCACGGTGCGAGTGCGGTTGTCGGTCATGCAGTCGACAATGACGGCTGCGCCGCCAATCCCGTAGCCTTCGTAGCGGACTTCCTCGTAGGCGTCGCCGTCGGCGCCGCCTGCGCCACGCTGGATCGCGCGCTGGATGTTGTCCTTGGGCATGTTGGCGTCGGTCGCCTTGTCCCAGGCCATGCGCAAGCGCGGGTTGCTGTCAGGGTCTGGGCCGCCGGCGCGCGCCGCTACGGTGATTTCACGAATGATCTTGGTCCACAGCTTGCCGCGTTTGGCGTCTTGACGCCCTTTGCGGTGCTGAATATTGGCCCATTTGCTGTGTCCGGCCATGGCTTCCCAGGGTAATTTGTCTGCAAAAAAGGCATTTTACCGTGCCGGCGGCCCGCGCGCCCGGCAGAGGGGGGCATGTGTCCTTATTGCCACGCGCACAAGCCGGCTGCGAGGCTCTACACTTGGACATCCCTAGAATCCCTGGTCCGGAGCGCTGCATATGCCCAACCCCATCGTCATTGCTAAAAATGCGCAGACCGAGTTGGCGCTGCTGCCCGCTCTGGCCAATCGCCACGGATGTATCACCGGGGCCACGGGCACTGGCAAAACTGTCACGCTGCAAGTGCTGGCCGAATCTTTTTCCCGTATCGGCACGCCGGTATTCATGGCGGACGTCAAGGGTGATCTGACTGGCATTTCGCAGGCCGGCACGGCCAGCCCCAAGCTGGCTGAACGCTTGAAGAGCCTGGGCCTGCCGGAACCTGTTTGGGGCGCCAGCCCGGTCACGCTCTGGGACGTGTTTGGCGAACAGGGGTCACCGGTCCGGGCCACCATTACCGATATGGGGCCGCTGTTGCTGTCCCGTATTCTTGAATTGAACGACACCCAGGAAGGGGTGCTGACGCTGGTCTTCAAAGTGGCCGACGATGAAGGCCAGTTACTGCTGGATCTGAAAGATCTGCGCGCCATGCTGCAGAATGTGGCCGACCGGTCCGCTGAATTGAAGACCCGCTACGGCAACGTGTCAGCGGCCAGCGTCGGCGCTATTCAACGAGGCCTGTTGGCCCTGGAATCGCAAGGCGCAGAAAAATTCTTTGGCGAACCCATGCTGGACGTGGCGGACCTGATGCGCACCGACGCTCAGGGCCGCGGCATGGTGAACGTGCTGGCAGCAGACAAGCTGATGCAGGCGCCGCGCCTCTACGCCATTTTCCTGCTCTGGCTGCTGGCGGATTTGTACGAAAAGATGCCTGAAGTGGGCGATATGGACCAGCCCAAATTGGTCTTTTTCTTCGATGAGGCGCATTTGCTCTTCAACGACGCGCCGCAAGCGCTGCTGACGAAGATCGAGCAGGTGGTGCGTCTGGTCCGCTCCAAGGGGGTAGGCGTCTATTTTGTGACGCAGAATCCGCTGGATATTCCGGATACTGTGCTGGGCCAACTGGGTAACCGTGTCCAGCATGCCTTGCGGGCGTTCACGCCGCGCGACCAGAAGGCGGTCAAGACGGCAGCGCAAACCATGCGCCCCAACCCTGGCCTGGATATCGAAGCGGCCATTACAGAATTGGGCGTAGGCGAAGCGCTGGTGTCGCTGCTGGATGCCAAGGGCCGGCCTATGCCCACCGAGCGCGCATACATCGTGCCGCCCGCCAGCAGGATCGGCCCCGCAACGGACGCGGAACGTCTGGCCTTGCGCCAAGGCAGCCCGATGGCGGCCAAGTACGAAAAGGCCATCGACCGGGAGTCGGCCTACGAAGTGCTGGCTGGTCGCGCCGCTGTGCCGGCTGGACAGGCGGGCGCAAAGGGCGCGCCCGCTCAAACCGGAGGAGGCGCCCAGGCGCCAGCCGAGGAATCGGGTGGCGGCCTGATGGGCAGTCTTAACGACGTTTTGTTTGGGTCAACCGGCCCGCGCGGCGGCAAACGCGACGGCGTCGTGCAGACCATGGCCAAAACCACTGTCCGGTCAATCGCACGCGAATTGGCTCGCGGCATTCTGGGATCTCTGCTGGGGTCGAAAACCCGCCGTTGACAGGTCATTTCGTAACTGCCACCTTCTCTAGTCTGCCGTTTTGTAACTAAGGTGTTGCAGTTTTGCCGTTTATGCCTATGATTCTGGGCGGCATATCCAAGGCAAATAAAGGAAACGTGGTGGCTAAGAAACACAAGATTGCAGTGCTCCCAGGGGACGGAATTGGCAAGGAGGTCGTTCCGGAAGGTCTGAAAGTGCTGGATGCTGTCGCGACGCGATTTGGCATCGATTTCCAGTGGGACCATTTCGACTGGAGCTGCGACTACTACGCCAAGCACGGCAAAATGATGCCGGACGATTGGAAGGCGCAGATCGGTCAGCACGAAGCGATTTTCTTTGGATCGATTGGCTGGCCCGCCACGGTGCCGGACCACGAAGCGCTGTGGGGATCACTGTTCAAATTCCGCCGCGAGTTCGACCAATACATCAATTTGCGTCCGGTGCGCCTGATGCCTGGTGTGCCGTCGCCGCTGGCGGACCGCAAGCCGGGTGATATCGATTTCTTTATCGTCCGCGAAAATACCGAGGGCGAATACTCCAATAGCGGCGGTCGCCTGTTCGAGGGGACTGAGCGCGAAGTGGTCATCCAGGAAAGCGTGTTCACCCGCATCGGCGCCGATCGCGTGCTGAAGTTTGCCTTCGACCTGGCCCAAAAGCGTGGCAAACACCTGACCGCGGCAACCAAGTCCAACGGCATCTCGATTTCAATGCCGTGGTGGGATGAGCGAGTGGCCGACATCGCCGGGAACTATCCCGACGTTCGTTGGGACAAATACCACATCGATATCCTGTGCGCGCATTTTGTGCAGCATCCGGATTGGTTCGACGTGGTGGTGGCTTCCAACCTGTTTGGCGACATTCTTTCCGATCTCGGACCGGCATGCACGGGTACGATTGGTATCGCCCCTTCCGCGAACCTGAATCCCGAGCGCAAATTCCCGTCGTTGTTCGAACCGGTACACGGCTCGGCGCCAGACATCTATGGCAAGGGTATTGCCAACCCAATCGGCCAGATCTGGAGCGGTGCGCTGATGCTCGATTTTCTGGGGTATCCCGAAGCGTCGGCCGCTGTCGTGAAGGCGATCGAGACCGTTCTGGCGGAAGGTCCGCGTACGCGCGACATGAAGGGCAACGCTTCCACCGTCGACGTTGGCAACGCAATTGCGTCGCTGATCTAGGTTTGTTCAAAGCACTTTGCGGGTAGGCCACTCAGGCTTGTAATGGAAGACTCAACCCTCTCATCCTCCGGCGACCATGTAGGCGGCGGACGGGCCGATCGTTTTGTGCGCAAGCTCTTTCGCGTACTGCGCTCACGCACGCAACGGCACAATCAGCATTTGTGGCCGTTCGTCCGGATTTGGAGGGATAGGTCTGGCGCTATCTGCGGGTTTCGCGCCTTTGGCCGCTCACTGCCAGTAACGCCGCTCGCGCAGGGTTATGACCCTGCCGACAAAGCGGTGCATTTGATTTTGAGCGGTCCATCGGTCTCTGAAATTCCCTATGACCGCTTGGATATCGGGGTGGCGATGGGCGTCAACGGCGCTATTGCGCTGGCCCGCAAGTTCGACCTGCCGTTCAAGTATTACTGCATCATCGATCAGAATTTCGTGCGGGACCGTATCGAACTGGTCCGCGAAATCGTGATGAGAGATCTGACGCTGTATGTCTTCCCGGAGGTCTTGCGCTACATCATGCAGGGCATTCCGCAGGAGTACATCCGGTGCCGGATCTGCATTATTGAGTTGATTTCCGAGCGAGCCTATCAGCGTAGTGCGGCGCCTGCCGTGTTGAAGCGCATTGCCGCGGCAACGCCCGACGTGCATTTACTGGATGCCAAGCAGGGTTTGGGCTACAGCTTTGATGCGTCCCTGGGGGTGTTCGACGCCGACACGGTGGCCTATGCTGCCTTGCAGGTGCTTGTTTCCAGCGGAGCCCGGCAGGTGTATGTGCACGGGCTGGATCTGACCTTGCACAGCGGGCTGCGCTTTTATGATGAAGGCGAACGTCCGCAAGCCAGCCGGCTGGCGCGCAATTTCACGCGCCTGATCGAGCCGTCGTTCCGGTTCGCGTCCAAGCACTGGCGTGACCGCGGCGTGTCCGTGTTCAACCTGTCTCCGGTCAGCGCGCTGCCGCCCGATATCATCGAGCGGATGGACTGGCAGGTATTGCTAAAAGACGAGTCGATTCGAGCATGAAGCAAGGGCGCCAATTGGCGCCCCTGCTTATTCAGTCTTCGGCTGGCGTATCAGTGCGCGCCTGCTGCGGCTTCCGCGGCGCCGCCACCGCCCGCCTTGGCAGAGCGGGGACGAGCAAACCACACCAATACCGTCAACATCAAGAAGATGACTGCCGAGGCGTAAAACACGTCCGTGGCGGACATGGTGAATGCCTGCGCGTTGACCAGTCCGTCGACCATGCTCAAAGCCTGTTCGTGGGACATGCCCATGCCATTTTGCAAGGTGTTCATGGTCTGGTCGAATGCCTGCTGCCCGGGCCTGGCGATCTCGGTCAGTTGCGCATGGTGCATGGTGGCGCGGTTTTCCCATAGCGTCGTGGCGATGGATGTGCCGAACGCGCCTGCGGTCAAACGCAGGAAGTTCGACAGGCCCGACGCGGCGGGAATACGCCAGGGTTCGATGCTGGATAGCGTGATCGACGTCAGCGGCACAAAGAACGCCGCCATGGCCGCGCCCTGGATGATGGTCGGGAGCATCAGCGTGCGCACATCGGTCTGGGTATTGAAGCCCGAACGCATGAAACACACCAGCGCGAAGATCAGGAATGCCACCGTCACGATCTGGCGTGGATCACGCGTGGCCAGCATCTTGCCCACAATCGGCGTCAGCAGAATGGCGAGCAGCCCGACCGGTGCCGTCACCAGCCCAGCGTAGGTGGCGGTGTAGCCCATATTGCTTTGCAGCCAAAGGGGCAGCAGCACGACGTTGCCGAAAAACACTCCATAGGCCACCGCCAGCGTGACGGCGCCGACTGAGAAGTTGCGGATCTTGAACAGGCGCAAGTCCACCACGGGGTGGGCGTCGGTCAACTCCCAGATCAGGAAGAAGACGAACGCCACGAATGCGGTCGCCGCCAGGGCGATGATGGTGGGGCTGGCGAACCAATCCAGTTCCTTGCCCTTGTCCAGCATGATTTGCAGGGCGCCCACCCAGACAACCAGCAGCACCAGGCCGAGTTTGTCGATGGGCAATTTGCGGGTCAGAGATTCGCGGTTGCCATAGATGCGCCAGCTGATCCAGGCCGCCAACAAGCCTACCGGCACGTTGATGTAGAAGATCCACGGCCAGGTGTAGTTGTCGGAAATCCAGCCGCCCAGCAATGGTCCGGCGACTGGCGCGACCAATGTGGTCATGGACCAAACCGCCAGCGCCATGCCCGCCTTCGACTTGGGAAAGCTGGCCAGCATCAGCGTCTGCGACAACGGAATCATGGGGCCGGCCACCGCGCCTTGCAGCACGCGGAAGGCAATCAACGCTTCCAGTGAAGGCGAAAAGCCGCACAGCCACGATGCCAGCACGAACAGCAAGGTGGAGATCAGGAACAGGCGAACCTGTCCGAAGCGTTGCGTCAGCCAGCCCGTCAACGGCACGGTGATGGCGTTGGCAACGGCAAACGATGTGATGACCCACGTACCCTGGCTGGAGCTGACGCCCATGTCGCCAGAGATGGTCGGAATGGATACGTTAGCGATCGACGTGTCCAGCACATTCATGAATACCGCCGTAGACAGCGCGATAGACCCGATGATGCGGGTCGCGCCTTCCAGCGGCGGATAAGTGCCCGCCGGCAAGACCGGCGGCACATCGGGCGCGCCAGCGCCCGCGGGCTGGGCGGTCGTGCTCATGATGCCAGGTTGTCCTGAATGATTTTGGAGATCATGGTGTCGACCTCATCGTGCGCGGGTTCAAACGCGCGTGTCGACCAAGCCGGTTCCTTGCGGGACACCTGCGTCAGCGGCTCGCCTTCCTGCTTGCCGACGTCAACTTCCACATCCATGGACAGGCCGACGCGCAAGGGATGCGACTTCAGATCTTCCGGGTCCAGCGTGATGCGCACCGGAACGCGCTGCACGACCTTGATCCAGTTGCCCGTGGCATTCTGGGCAGGAAGCAGAGCGAAAGCGCTACCTGTGCCGGCGTCCAGGCCCGAGATCTTGCCGTGATAGGTGATGGAGCTGCCGTACAGGTCGGCGACCATCTTTACCGGTTGGCCGATGCGCATTTTGCGCAACTGGCCTTCCTTGAAGTTGGCTTCCACCCAGACCTGGTCCAGCGGAACCACGGTCATCAAAGCGGCGCCGGGGGCCACACGCTGGCCTACCTGTGCGCTGCGGCGTGCGATAACGCCGCTTACGGGTGCGGGCAGAACAGTACGCGATCGTGCGAGCCAGGCATTGCGCAATCCGGCAGCAGCCTGGCGCACATCGGGGTGATCGGCAACGGAGGTGCCTTGTGTCAACGCCTGATTGGTGGCCAGCTTGGCGCGCGAGGCGGCAAGCGAAGCCTTGGCTTGCGCCAGACCAGATTGGGCGGACTTCAAAGCGGCTTCAGCGTGCAGGATCTCTTCACCGCTGACGCCGCCGGACTTGGCCAGTTGCTGACGACGGGTAACGTCGCTTTGCGCGCGGGTCAGTTCGGCTTGGGCACGCAGGATGTCGGCGTTTCGCAGATCAACATCGGCGGCCAGTGCGTCGTTTTGAACGTAGTAGGTGCGCACCTGACGCACCATCTGCGCCAGCTTGGCTTGCGCCTGTTGCAGCGCGACGTCCGTGTCGGCGGGGTCCAGACGCACCAGCGGCTGGCCTGCGGTAACGGTTTCGGTGTCGTCGGCTTCGATAGCGATGACGGTGCCAGGCACTTGCGGCGTGATCTGCACAAGGTTGCCGTGCACGTATGCGTCGTCTGTGCTTTCGAAGTGGGAGCCAAACAGGGCCCACCAGATGCCGTAGGCGATGCCGACAAGAATGAAAACCCCAGTCGCCAGCAGCAGCAGGCGTTTACGGGCGGGGTTGGTGGTAGGGGTAGCAGCGTTCATGACGTCTCAATCCGGGGATTGTTCAATGAATGGGGTTCGTGGCGGGGGCGGGGGCGGTCTCGGGCCTGGCTTCTGGCTGCGAGCCCGCTTGAGCATCAGCGCCGGATTCCGGGGCGTATCCGCCGCCCAGCGCGTTGGCCAGGTTGGCATCAAGCTGGTAGGCCCGAATACGCAGATCGGTATCCATGCGGGCTTGCGTCAGGACGCCGGTTTGCGCGATCAGCACAGTGATGTAGTTGCCTAAGCCGGCCTTGTAGCGGTTCACCGCCAGTTCGTAGGCTGCCTCGATGGCTTCACGGGCCTGGTGCTGCTGGGCCCGTTCCTGGTCCAGCAAACGCAGGCCGTCCAGCGCGTCGGCCACCTGGTGCACGGCGTCCAGCACGGTCTGGTTGTAGTCCGAAACGGCCAGATCGGCGTCGGCGCGCTTGCCCGCCAGATTGGCGTTCAGTTCACCGCCATGGAAGATGGGCAGCGTGATGGCGGGACCAATGCCAGCAGTGCGCGCAGCAGCGCCCAGCAGATTGCCCGTGCCCAAAGCCTGGAATCCCACGAATGCCGTCAAGTTGACGTTGGGGTAGAACTCGGCGCGGGCGGTGTCGATGGCACTGCGGGCCGCTTCAGCACGCCAGCGCGTGGCGACGACGTCGGGGCGATGGCCCAGCAGATCCAGCGGAATGTCCGTCGGCACGACGCCTGCCGGGGCGGTCAACGCCACGGCAACCAGCGATTGACCGCGTTGGGGACCGGCGCCGGACAACGCAGCGACCTGGTTACGCAATTGGGCCAGCGTGGTTTCCGTTTGGGTCAGTTCCACGCGGCCCGCGGCCAGCGAAGACTCGGCCTGTTTGACTTCCACTTGCGTGTCCAGCCCGGCAGAGTAGCGTCCTTGCGTCAGCGACAGCACATCGGCGCGTTGTGCAATGACGCGTTTGATCACATCGCGTTGGGCGAATGCGTTCTGCAGGTTCAAGTAGGCGCGCACCGTGGCGCTGGCCAGCATATTGCGGGCCGCCTGGGCATCTGCGACTGCGGCTTCGCGTTCAGAAACGGCCGACTTCAGGCGCGAACGATTCTTGCCCCAAAAATCCAGCTCGTAGCTGAAGTCCAGCGCCAGCCGATTGTCGCTGACGACGGAACCGCCCAGCGGGGCTGGGTAGATGTAGTCGGAAGACAGGTGTTCGCGGTTCAGGGAGTAATCGGCGTCCACGCGCGGCAACAGTGGGGCGCGCGCCGTGCTGACCGCTGCATTGGCTTTGGCCAGACGGGCCTGCGCGGCGCTCATCGACGGGCTATTGGCCAGCGCTTCGTCCATCAGCGTATTGAGCTGAGTGTCGCCATAACGTTGCCACCATTGCGTGGCGGGCCAAGTGGTGGATTGACCGGTCAGTCCCAATTTGGCGGCATCCAGCGCCGCCACGGGTTCAGGCCCGGGTTCCATTAGTGCGCAGCCGCTCAGGGCTAGCACCAATACGGTAGAAAGAAGACGTTTCATCCTGACTGTTTGCTGAAAGTAATTGATTGGTCTGTATTTGCCTAGGCAGGTATCATGCCAAATAAAGCCCCAGCTCATTGGGGCGGTGCCGCGTAGGTGGTAAGCGCCGTCAGCGTTCGGGAGCAGTCCCGGAGGCAGAGCCGTTGGCAATCATGCGGCGCAGAAAATGCATCAGCTGCGCAACTTCATCAGTAGAGAATCCGCGCAGATGATGGTTCAGCGCGCGGGCAATACTAGGGGGAATTTCTCGGGCGACGGAATCGCCCTGTTCGGTCAGTTCAATCTTGACGACGCGGCGGTCTTCTTGACTGCGGTTACGGCGCAACAGGCCTTTTGCTTCCAGGCGATCCAGCGCGCGGGTCATGGCGCCGGTGTCCATGGCGTTCAAACGCGCCAGTTCGGCGGGCGTATCAGCACGGCCCAGATAGACCATGGCCAGCGGCCGCCATTGCATGGCCGTGAGATCCAGAGGGGCCATTTCCTGATCCAGCATACGGGTCAGCGAGTGATAGGCAAGCTTGATCAGGTAGCCGGCATTTTCTTCCGCCATGCAGCGGGTGTCATTGCGGTAGTGGACAGGGGAATCAGGCGAAGACGGAGGAATTGCTGCGTTCATGCGCCAAATTTTACTGCCTAGTCAGTTATTGTCAAGGTGGGTTTTGGGGGCCGGATTCGGGATGTGCCGGCGCGCTTTTACGCAGACCGGACCAGACGATGGCCGCCACAATCAAAGCGGCGCCTGCGATCATCCGGGGTGTGGGCTGCTGACTGAACAGCATCCACGCAAAGGCGATGGCGTACACCGGTTCCAACGCGATCACCAAGCCAGCGCTGCGTGCGTTCAGGCGAGTCAGGCTGGATACGAACAGGAAATGCGACAGGCCTGTGCAGAAAACACCCAGCAAAGCGAGCCAGAACCAGTCTATGGCGGGCAGCGCAGGCAACTGGCCGGCGGCGACAGGCAGCATCACCAGAGCCACGACCACGTTCTGCCAGCACGCGACCTGCATCGGGTCCATGCCCGAGGCCGACCGGCGGTTACTCAGGGCAAGCAGCGCAAAGGTCAGGCCCGACAGCAGGCCCCACGCCAGACCGATGGTGCCTTGATCCGCCAGATCGAAAGAGGGGGTCACCAGCACAAGGCCGGCCGTGACCAGGCCCAGCAGCAGCCATTCAGCGGTGCGTACGCGTTCCCGGAAGATCAGGCCTTCGAATAGGGTGATGAAGGCGGGGAAGCTGGCAAAACCCAGGGTGGCGATGGCAATGCCGCCCACCTTGACCGAGATGAAGAACGTCACCCAATGCGCAGCCAGCAGCGCTCCGGAGATGACCAGCACGAACAATTGCGCGGGGGTCAAGGCGCCCAGCAGCGGCTTGCGGCGCATACGGGCGAACAAGCCCAGTGAAATCACCGCGAAAATCGCGCGGCCCAGCGTGATGACGGCGGCGCTGGCTTGGATCAACTCCCCGAAAACGCCGGTCAGGCCGAATAGCACGGCGGCAATATGGATATAGGTCAGTGCGCGTTGTCGGGTCATGCCAGGGGTGTGTGATGCCAAAAAAAACAGGGGCGGGTGTGCAATTACTTTTGCACTGAACATAAAATCATCGCATGAATCGCATTGCCAGGTTTTTGCCCACTTCCCTGCCGTCCGGCCGCGCGGCGGGAATTCTTATGGCAACGGTGGGCGCAATCCTGTTTTCCGCCAAGGCGATCGTCGTCAAATTCACCTACCGCTACGGCATAGATGCGGTCACCCTGATTGCTTTCCGCATGCTGTTCGCGATGCCGTTCTTCGCGGCGATCGCCTGGTATCAGTCGCGCCGCGCGGCGCGTGGTGAGATCGTCGTGATGACGGGCAAGGAACGCGTCCAGGTCATCGTGCTGGGCCTGTTGGGTTATTACCTGTCCAGCTTTCTTGATTTCCTGGGGCTGCGCTACATCACCGCCAGCCTGGAACGCCTGATCCTGTTCCTGTCACCATCGTTAGTCGTGTTGTTGTCGGCGTTCTGGTTCAAACGACCGGTTGAGCACCGGCAATGGCTGGCAATGGTGCTGTCCTATGCCGGGGTGGTGCTGGTGTTTGCCCACGATCTGTCCTTCGGCGGGGGCGGCGAGGTGCTGTTAGGGTCTTTGTTCGTTTTTGGTTCGGCGGCAAGCTATTCTGTCTACCTGATTTGTTCCGGGGAACTGATCAAGCGAGTCGGTCCGACGCGGCTGGTTGCCTATGCCATGCTTGTGTCGTGCGTGGCCTGCCTCATTCAGTTCTTTGTGATCCACCCGCCATCAATGCTGATTCAGCCTGCAGGGGTCTACGGATATTCCGTAATCCACGCCACGTTGAATACGGTGGTGCCGGTCTTCATGCTGATGTGGGCGGTGTCGCTGATCGGTGCGCCGACGGCGTCGCTGCTCGGCATGGTGGGACCGGTGTCGGTGTTGTTCCTGGCATCGTGGTTCTTGGATGAACCCATCACTGTGTGGCAGATGGCGGGCACGGCGTTGGTGCTGGCAGGAGTATTTGCCCTGATGGGCGTCGGGTCTGGCAAACGTGCGCCCGCCCCGCAGCGCGACGCCAAATCGACGCAATGAAGTCTGGTTTTCCCGGTTTATTCGCATAATTTCCTATAGAAAGGAGGCCAGCATGGCCAGCAATCTCGTCAAGGCAATTCGTATCGAGCAACACGGTGGTCCCGAAGTCCTGAAGCTGGTCGAGGTCGAAGTACCGCCGCCTGCTTCTAATGAAGTCACGATCGAGCAGCACGCTGCCGGCCTGAATTTCATCGATATCTATTTCCGCACGGGTTTGTATCCCCATCCGCTGCCGCATGGCCTGGGCTTTGAAGGCGCGGGCGTGGTGACGGCCGTAGGCGCCGACGTCAAGCATCTGAAGAACGGCGACCGCGTCGCCTATGGTCAAAGCCCGATTGGCGCCTATGCCAAAGCGCGCAATGTGCCGGCAGCCCAAGTTGTGAAGGTGCCCAACGGCATTGGTTTTGACGAGGCCGCCGCGCTGATGCTCAAGGGCCTGACGGTGCAATATTTGTTCCGCCAGACCTATCGTCTGCAAGGCGGCGAAACGATTTTGTTCCACGCTGCTGCGGGCGGCGTCGGCCTGATTGCTTGCCAATGGGCCAAGGCCTTGGGCGTGAAGCTGATCGGTACGGTCTCCAGCCCGGAAAAGGCCGAACTGGCCCGCGCCAACGGCGCCTGGGAAACCATCGACTACTCGCGTGAAAACGTGGCCGAGCGCGTGCTGGAATTGACCGGCGGCAAGAAAGTGCCCGTGGTGTATGACGGCGTGGGCAAAGACACATGGGAAACCTCGCTGGACTGCATCGAGCCGCGCGGCCTGATGGTCAGCTTTGGCAATGCGTCGGGCCCGGTGGCTGGCGTCAACCTGGCCGTGCTGAACCAGAAGGGCAGCCTGTACGTTACGCGCCCGTCGCTGGGCGTACACATCAATACGCTGGAAAAACTGCAAGCCGCCTCGAAAGAAGTGTTCGACCTGGTCCTGAAGAAGAAGATCAAGGTTCGCATCGACCAGCGCTACAGCCTGGAACAGGCAGGCGAAGCGCAAACCGCGCTGGCCTCGCGCAAGACCACGGGCGCTACGGTGCTGATGCTGGACTGAGTGCAAGGCGATTGATCTGGCAGCCCCCCGCAAGGGGCTGCAACGGGCCTGGCAAGACGCGCGATGCGCGGATTGCCAGGCTTTTTGCTTTTGCGCGGCCGTGCGCAGAATGACAAATCGCCATGCACGGCCCGACAAGCCAGCCTCAGACGCCGTTGCTATTCTGGCTTCCACACTTTTCGTTGGAGCTTTGAATGTCCTCAGCAAACGTATTGGCGGGTTCCGCCGGGTCCGAGCGCCCGGAACTGGGCGCGATCAGGGAATTCATGCTGATCGACGGCAAACCCGTTTACGAAGGACAGGGCGGCCAGATCCCGGTCTACGACCCGGCCACGGGTCAGATCATTGCGCATCAGCCCAACGCTGGCCCCGCGCAAGTGGACCTGGCCGTGCAGGCGGCGCGCCGGGCGTTCGAGTCTGGCGCCTGGCATGACACCTTGCCAGCGGGCCGAGAGCGTCTGTTGCTGAAGCTGGCGGACGTGCTTGAAGCGCATGGTACCGAGCTCGCCCGGCTGGAAACGCTGAACAACGGCAAGCTGCTTGGCGTGGCGCAGGGGCTGGAAGTGGGGGCGGGCGCGCAGTGGTTGCGCTATATGGCGGGCTGGGCCACCAAGATCACGGGCGACACGCTATCCCTGTCGATCCCGTTCCCACCGGGCGTTCAATACAGCGCGTACACGCTGGCGCAACCCGTGGGCGTTGTCGGCGCGATCATTCCGTGGAATTTCCCCTTGCTGATGGCGATCTGGAAGATCGCGCCCGCGCTGGCCGCTGGCTGCACCGTGGTGCTCAAACCTGCCGAGGAAACGCCCCTGACTGCGATAAGGCTGGCCGAGCTGGTGCTTGAGGCTGGTTTCCCGCCGGGCGTCGTCAATGTCATCACGGGACGGGGCGAAACCGCGGGCGCGGCGCTGGTGGCGCATCCGGGTATCGACAAGATCGCATTTACGGGTTCGACCGAGGTCGGCAAGCTGATCGGGCGGGCCGCAATGGACGACATGAAGCGGGTGTCGCTGGAACTGGGTGGAAAGTCTCCCGTGATCGTGCTGGATGATTGCGATGTGGACCGCGCCGTGCAGGGAGCCGCCGCCGCAATCTTCTTCAATCAAGGGCAAGTGTGTACGGCGGGTTCCCGCTTGTATGTGCAGAAGGGCCTGTATGCCAAGGTGGTGCAGGGCTTGGCCGATGTGGCGGCCAGCATGACGCTGGGCTCCGGCTTTGACCCTGCCACGCAGATCGGTCCGCTGATCTCGGCCCGCCATCAGAAACGTGTGATGGACTACATCGGTATCGGCCGAGCGGAAGGCGGGCGGGTCCTGACCGGCGGGGCTGCTGGCGAAGGGGCCGGCTACTTCGTTCAGCCCACCGTATTTGCCGATGTGCGGCAAGACGCGCGGATCGCCCAGGAAGAAATTTTCGGCCCCGTAGTCGTGGCGCAGTCCTTCGACAGTCTTGATGATGCCGTGCGGCTGGCCAATGACAGCGCATTTGGTCTGGGCGCCAGCATCTGGAGCAATGACTTGTCCCGGGTGCAGCGCCTGATTCCGCGCATCGATGCGGGCACGTTGTGGGTCAACACGCACAACATGTTGGACCCCAATATGCCGTTCGGCGGGTTCAAGCAATCTGGCATCGGCCGTGAGCATGGCCGCGCCGTGCTGGAGATGTACCTGGAGAAGAAATCCGTCTGCATTGCGTACTAGAACGCCGAATCGTGCCGTCCAAGCCGGGATATACCGGCGGCGGCGCCTTCGCGACATCAAGGGGAAAGGGATGGCAGGCAAGTCATGTAGCCGCGCCCGGCTGGGCGCAGCAGTTGCACTGGCATGCGCCGGTGCTTCGCAATCGGCGTGGGCGGGAGACCCCAGCGCGCGCGATTGGATACCCGCGCCAGTTGGTACCAATATCGTCGCGGGATACTTGGCGGGCTTGCGCTCGTCAGGGCTGTATTCCGAGGGCAAGCGTGTAGAGGGCGCGTCGGTCGACGTCAATGCGCTGGTCTATCGTCAGATGCACTACCGCGACTTCTACGGCAAGACCGTACAGCTGGAATTCATTGTGCCGATGTACCGGACGTCGTTGGATTTGCCTGGTGCGCCAGGCGATCATCAGACGGGTATAGGCGACCTGACCTTGGGCTCGGCGATCTGGCTCTACAACAACGAGCAGACCAAAACGTGGTTCGCATGGGAGCCTTTTGTGGTGGCGCCTGTGGGGCGTTATGACCGCTCGCGCCCGGATGTTTCGCCAGGCAAAAACCGCTGGTCCACGATTCAGGATTTCTCTTTCGTGAAAGGGGTGGGCGAATCCACGTTTCTTGAAGCCATTGCCGAAGTGGAAATCTATGGCCGCAATACGGACTGGTACGGGCAGACGCTGAAAAAAGATCCGTCCTTCCGATTCTTCGCCTTGGCGTCGACCAATCTGACGCCCGATACCTACACCGGTATCCGCTACCGCTATGAGACAGGCGGCCGCGAAACGTCTTCGGGTGAAACCGTTGCTACCCGCGCCCGCAATCACCAGTTGGCCGTCGAATTGACCCATCAGATCAACGACGCCAACCAGATTCAGATGCAGTACATCCACGACCTGAAGGTCGAGAACGGACCCAGGATGCGTGGCGTGCAATTGCGCTACGTCTACGCGTTCTAAAGGAATCGGATCATGAGACCAGGAGAATATCGATGATTGCGTTTCGTGCCAGATCGCGCGCATCGCGGGCCGGACGGTGGGCGTTGTGCGCCGCTTTGCTTGGCGCCTCGGGCCTGACTTGGGCAGACCTGCCGATCGAAGAACTCAAGGGCGGCACGCGGCTGCCTCCCGCCACGCCGCACCGGCTGTACGTCATGGACGCAGCCTTCAACCACCTGGTCGACAGCCGGGTCAATATTTACGACGGCGACTCTTTGAAGTTTCTGGGGCTTGTGCCGACCTCGTTTAACGGCCACATGACGGTGTCCGCCGATGGCCGCGACATCTATGTCATGACGACCTATTACGAACGCTTGAACCGCGGCAAGCGAACCGACGTCATCGAAGCCTGGGACGCCGAAACCCTGACGCCCAAATACGAGGTGCCCATTCCGCAGAAGCGCGCTCAGGCGTTGAACTACCGCAATTATTTGCGGCAGAGCACGGACGGCAGTCTGCTGTTCGTGCAGAACGCCACGCCAGCAACGTCGGTCACCATTGTGGATCTGAAGTCGCGCCAGTTCGCTGACGAAGTCACTGCCGCCGCCGGCTGCTGGAGCATCATTCCGCTGCCGTCACGGCCGCGCAGCTTTGCGACGATTTGCGGCGACGGCGCGTTGCTCACCATTGACCTGGACGCGGCTGGCAAGCCGTCCGCGCAGCAGCGCAGCAAGCCGATGTTCGACCTGGAAAAGGACCCCATCTTCACGCACACCGAGAATCTGGGCGACACCTTTTATTTTGTGTCCTACAACGGCAACGTGTACAGCGCTGACTTCAGCGGCCCTGAAGTCAGCTTTGGCGCACCGTGGCCGCTGTTGGACAAGTCCGGCAAGGACCGGGGCTGGCGGCCAGGCGGCTACAACCTGCTGGCCGTGAATCAAGCCACGAAACGCCTGTATGTGGGCATGCACCCGAACGGCGTGGAAGGGTCGCACAAGACGCCGGCCGCTGAGATCTGGGTTTACGACCTGGTCACACACAAGCGGCTGGCGCGCGTGCCGGGCAAGAACGCGTTGTCGATGTCCGTTTCGCAAGACGACAAGCCGCGCCTGTTCACCATCGATGGCGGCAACGTCAATATTTTCGATGCGCAACCGGCGGCGCCGGTGTTCAAAGGCACCATTCAGGCGGCAGGCGAAACGGCCTTGCAAGTGGAGCCGCAACCGGCAGGAGGCGCACGATGAACGATCCTGTGCTGCTCTACGCCGCCAGCGCCGCGCTGGCCTGCGTGTTGCTGTTGGGGGCGCTCGAAAAACTGAAGGACATGCCTCGATTTTCGGCTGCGGTATCCGCCTACGGCATTTTGCCTACGGGTTGGGGCGGCGCTTTTGCGCGGGGTTTTGTGCTGGCTGAGGCGGCGGCTGGCGTGTTGCTGCTGACGCCGCCCTGGCAAGCGGCAGGAGCCGTCCTGGCGTTGCTGGTGGTGGCGGTGGCCACGTTGGGTCTTGTCGTGAACCTGGCGCGCGGGCACCGCGATATCGACTGCGGCTGCGGCGGACCGGCATCGCGTGGGCTGGCTGGACGGGGCGGCGGTTTGTCCTGGTGGCTGGTGTTGCGCAATGCCGTTCTGGCGTTATGGACCCTGCCGGTGCTGGTGGCCGCCGCAGGCCAGGGCCGGCACTTGCAATGGGCGGATGCCGCTTCGGTCTTTGGCCTGGCGATGACCGCCGTTGGCCTGTACTTCACCGCCAATCACCTGTTGGCCTCGCATCTCAAGCTGCGCAATCTCTGAAGGAGTGTCATATGGATGCCTTGATCATTTCCAATTTCCTGTTGTGGGGGGTGGTGCTATGCCTGGTGCTGGTCATCCTGGCCTTGTCCCGCCAAATCGGTGTGTTGTACGAACGCGTGGCGCCGATGGGGGCGCTGACCATGGACAAAGGTCCCGGCGTGGGTGAAGCCGCGCCGCGCTTCGAACTTTCCGATCTGCTTGGACGTCGCGTGACCATCGGCGAACGGGGGCAGCACAGCCAGTTGCTGTTCTTCCTGTCGCCCACCTGTCCGGTGTGCAAGAAGCTGTTGCCCATTCTGAAATCGGTCGCCAGCACGGAAAGCGCCTGGCTGCGTATTGTGTTGGCCAGCGATGGTGAAATGCCTGAACATCTGGCGTTCTACAAGCAAGCCGGGCTGGAGCGTTTCCCGTATCTGCTGTCGGCAGAGCTGGGCATGAAGTTTCAGATCAGCAAGCTGCCGTATGCGGTGCTGATGGACGAATCGGGCATCTTGCGCGCCAAAGGCCTGATCAATTCACGCGAGCAACTCGAAAGCCTGTTCACGGCCAAGGAACTGGGCGTGGCGTCAGTTCAAGACTTCCTGGCCGCAGGCAACCTGGAAGAGACCCGCATTTCCCGCAAGGAGAGTGGCAATGCAATGGCTGGATAAACTCTCTGAGCGCGCTACGCGATCGGTGGCGCACACCACGTCGCGCCGCAGCGTGCTCAACCGCATTGGCAAGATGCTGGTCGGAACCGCTTTTCTGATGCCGGTGCTGCCGGTGGCGCGTTCGGCCCCGGCAGCCGCCAAGAAGCCGCAGATGGACGACACCGCATGCGACTACTGGCGCTATTGCGCAGTGGACGGATTTCTTTGTTCCTGCTGCGGCGGCAGCATGACGTCGTGCCCGCCGGGTACCTCGCCGTCGGCCGTCTCGTGGGTGGGCACCTGCCACAACCCGTTAGATGGCAAGGACTACCTGATCAGCTACAACGATTGCTGCGGCAAGACCGCGTGCGGCAAATGTATGTGCGCGGCGGCGGAGCGTGAACGGCCGGGTTATCAGATGTTTTTGCACAACGATGTGAACTGGTGCATGTCCAACGAGTCTTCGATCTTCCACTGCACGACCTCGGTGATTGTGGGGCTGGCCAAGGCGAAGCCTGCATCATGAGGCCTGGCTCGCCCCGCAAACGAACAGGATGGCGCGGCGGTTGGGCCGCCGCCATTCTGCTTTGCGCTGGTCCGGCCATGGCGGGTGGATTGACGGCGGGGGGCCCCGTAGCAACAACTGGCGCGGATCAACTGCGGCAGGCAGTGCGCGCCGATTTTGTGCTGCAGTGCGCAGGGTGCCACCGCGTGGACGGGCGCGGCAGCAGCCGGCACGGCATTCCAGACTTTCGGCAATCCGTGGGCGCTTTTGTGCATCTGCCTGCCGGGCGTGAATATCTGATCCGCGTTCCGGGCGCGGCGCATTCTCAATTGAATAATGCAGAGCTTGCAGCGGTGCTGAATTGGGTACTCACCGAGTTCAGCGCGGCGCAGTTGCCGCCGGACTTCCATCCCTATACCGAACAAGAAGTGGCGGCGGCACGGCCGCAACGCTATGACGATGTGGTGCCCGTGCGCCACGGTCTGGCGCGGACGCTCTCGTCAATGGGCTTCTCCTTGTCCGACTATTCGTATGGCAGCGACAGAAAACCGTGATGTGGCACGCACTTAGGGGTTGTCACCGATATTCCCCTCACGCGTGCGGTGCTAGAAAGAGGCAGCCCCCCCATTCAACGCTGTAGCTGTGCCGTTGGGCCATGCCCAAGGCATAAAAGGCACGCCGTTTCGAGACGCCGGAGTCGCCATGTCATCATCCGTTTTGCACAGCGTGCCCAGGCAATTCCTGGATTGCGCCAGTTGGCAGGAAAGCATCAGCAGCACTTTCGTTCCGTTGGAAGTGTCTGCCGTATTTCCCTCGCGCTTTCGCAACAGCGTCGCGGTGGGTTCGCTGGGCTGGATGCAGGTCAGCGAACTGCGCAGCAGCGCGCAGCGCGTGCGCCGCAGCAAGTTGCTGGCGGGCCGCTCGGAAGAAGCCGGGTACAAGGTCACGCTGCAATTGGCGGGCCGTAGCGAAATTCGTCAGTCCAGCCGCAGCGCATTGCTGATGCCGGGCGAATGGAGCATCTACGACACCACCCGGCCCTACGAAGTCGATGTCGATGATGGCGCGCATTTTCTGGTGATGCAGGTGCCGGGCAAGCACACTGAAGCCTGGCAGCCATTCATGCAAAACGCCGTGGCCCGCACGTTTAGCGGCAGCCAAGGTTGCGGCCGCATGGCCATGGATTTGTTGCGCGTGGCCCTGGGCGAACACGCCCACCTGTCCGAAAGCGCCGCGCGCGATGCGGCCAATGCCGTGTTGCAGATGATGGGGCTGGACATCAGCGAGCGGGCAGGGGGGCTGGCCGAACAAGATCAGGCCGGGTTACGTCAGGCCCAGTTGCGCCGCGTGCAGCAGCATATTCTTGAAAACCTGCATGACCCGGCGTTGTCGCCGGCGACGGCGGCAGCCGCGTTCAGGATGTCGCGGCGGTATCTGTACAACTTGTTTGCGCAAGCTGCCACCACACCCGCCGACTTTATTCTCAGCGCCCGGCTGGAACGCTGCCGGGACGTGCTGTGCGACACCGCGCAGTCTGCCCGGCAGATTGGCGATATCGCATACCGTTTTGGTTTTTCAGATGCTGCCCGTTTCAGTCATGCGTTCCGAAAACGTTTTGGCGCATCACCCTCTGAATACCGGCGGCATGGCCGGACTACGCTTGCTTAGAGCTGTTCTTCGTTGATCAGGTCTTCTTTGCCGTAGAACTTGACGCCGATGTGGATGCGTTCACGGCCTTGCGAACGGCGATGGCGATTCGTGTCGCGCAACGAATAGACGCAGCCGCAATATTCCTGCTGGTAGAAGTTCTCGCGCTTGCTGATTTCAATCATGCGGGCGGAGCCGCCGCCCTTGCGCCAGTTGTACGTCCAGTAAACCAGATCGTCATAGCGGCCTGCGGCGCGTTCGCCGCAACCGTTGATCTGGTTCATGTCTTTCCAGCGCGAGATCCCCAGCGAGCTGGTGATCGTATCGAACCCGTGCTCGTGGGCGTAGAGCGCGGTGCGTTCAAAGCGCATGTCGAAGCAGGCGGTGCAACGTTCGCCGCGTTCGGGCGAGTCTTCCAGCCCCTTGACGCGGTCGAACCAGTTGTCCATGTCGTAGTCGGCATCGATGAATTCAATGCCGTGCTGCTCGGCGAAGCGGATGTTCTCCTGCTTGCGGATCTCGTATTCTTTGACCGGATGGATGTTCGGGTTGTAGAAGTAGATCGCGTAGTCGATACCGGAGGCCGTCATGGCTTCCATGACTTCACCGGAACAGGGCGCGCAGCAGGAGTGCATCAGCACCTTGCTGCGGCCAACGGGCAGGTCGAGTTTGGGACGCACGAGTTCAGACATGGCTTGCAGGCGAAAAGGCGGAAAAGTCCTTATTTTACGACGAGTTGCCGTTCAGGGCCGATTGCCTGGATCAGCAGGGGGAGCCGCCAGCCCTCCGTCATCCCAGCACCGCCGTCCAGAGTTCGCGCACGGCGGCCCGTTCATCGATCAATTGGTCAGGCGCCACCCGGGCTTTCTCTACGCCCTGCATGCGCAATTGATGCTGTACACGGCGCAAGACGCGGTAGGCATCGGCTGCCCGCGCGGCCAGTTCCGGGGCGATCAGCCCCGCTTCGCCAGCCAGGCGCAGCAGGGTGATGTTGCCCAGGTTGTGCACCAGCACCGGATGCGTGCCTGCATAGCAAAGCACCAGGTATTGGGTGACGAATTCCACATCGACCATGCCGCCGCGGTCGTGCTTCAAGTCGAATTTCTGGCTGGTGTTCGGGTGGCCCGCGTTAATCTTTTCGCGCATGGCCAGCACTTCTTCGCGCAGTGCAGCGGGGTCCCGTGGCTGGACCAGGATGGCTGCCCGGATCTGCTCGAAGCGGGCGCCGACAGCAGCGTCGCCCGACGCATACCGGGCGCGGGTCAGCGCCTGATGCTCCCAGGCCCAGGCGTGCTTGTTCTGGTATTGCTCAAAGGCCTCCATGGAAACCGCCAGCAGACCGGCGTCGCCGTCGGGACGCAGGCGCAAGTCCACTTCGTACAGCCGGCCTGACGAGGTCATGGTTGACAGCCAGGAGCTCATGCGCCGGCCGAGCTTGGCGTAGACCTCTGCGGCATCTTCGCGTGCATCGTCAAACAAGAAAACCAGATCCAGATCAGACGCATAACCCAGCTCCTTGCCGCCCAGCTTGCCGTAGGCAATGACAGCAAAGTGCGGCTGGGCGCCTTCAACCTTGTTCACCAGCGGCCAGGAGCGGCGTATGGTCTCGGTCAGCAGCAGGTCGGCCAATGCCGACAATTGGTCTGCCAGCTTTTCCACCGTCAGCTCGCCTTCCAGATCCTGCGCCAGCAGCTGGAAGCTGGCCTGGCGTTGCACATCGCGCATCAGATTCATCTGGCGTTCGATGTCAGGGCTGCCATCCGGCAGCCGGCAAGCATCCAGGTCTGCCGTCAACTGACGGGCGATTTGCGTGAAGTCCAAAGGCTCGAACAGCGTGCGCCAGTCGATCAGGCTGTCGAGCAGCAAGGGATGTTGCGTCAGGTATTGCGCGGCCCAGGGGCTGGCCGCCACCATACGCGCCACGCGAGCCAGGGTATCAGGGTATTCGGCCAGAAGCGCCAGATACGCGCTGCGCTGGGCAATTTTTTCGATCAGGTCGAACAGCCTGACGGCGGCGTCCAGCGGTGCGGAAGTCTGGCGTGCGGCGCGCAGCGCGGCGGGAAGCAAAGCCTCCATGCGCCGGCGGCTGCTTTCGGGCAGGCTGCGAACGCGGTGGCTGCCCAACAGGGTTTCCGTCCGGCGCAACAAGTCCTGGGCCTCGTCGCCAAAGGCCTGACGGATCTGCTCGGCCAGTTCACATTCGTTGCCGGGTTCGTCCTGGGCGCCGGCGCCCTCTGCTGGCGTGGCCGGCTCTTCCTGCTCCCCCATGCCAACCATGCGGAAGACGTTGCGGAAAGTCTGCGAAACGAACTGGCGGTGCGCGGCCAGCGTGGTTTCGAAGTCCTGCGGGCTCATCCCCAGGGCGGCAGCCAGCGCGGCGCGCTGTTCAGGGTCGCCGGGAAGCAGGTGCGTTTGCTCATCTTCGCGGTACTGCAAGGCGTGCTCGGTGCGGCGCAGGTAGCGGTAGGCTTCTTCCAGGCGCCGGGCATCTTCCTCGGGGATCAGGCCGGCGACCTGCTCCGCGTGCAAGGCTTCCAGAAGGCCGCGCTTTTGCAGTGCGGGCATGCGCCCGCCGCGAATCAGCTGCGCCAGTTGCACGACGAATTCGATTTCGCGGATGCCGCCGTCGCCCAGCTTGATATTGTTTGCGCTGTCGATGCCGTTACGCGCCATAGCGCGCCGCTGCCAGTCTTGACGGATGCGCTCACGCAGCGAACGCAGGGCGGCTAACGCATCGAAGTCGAAATACTTGCGATAGACAAAGGGCACGCGCAGGCTTTCCAGCTGGCGCGCCTGTGTGGCGCTGTCGCTGCCTTCAAATGCCTGGGCGGGCATCAAGCGGGCCTTGAGCCAGGCATAGCGTTCCCATTCGCGGCCCTGGCCGATCAGGTAGTGTTCCAAGGCGTCCAGGCTCCAGGCCAGCGGACCCGAATCGCCATCCGGCCGCAGGCGCAGGTCGGTACGGAACACCTGACCGTTCTCGTCCACTTCGGATATCACGGGCATCATGCGCCGCGTCAGGCGGCCGTAGAACTCGTGATGGCTGATGCGGCGGGGGCCATCGGTTTCGCCTTCCTCGCCGTACAGCATGATCAGGTCGATGTCTGACGACACATTCAATTCGCAGCCGCCCAGCTTGCCCATTCCGACAATCAGCATTTCTTGGGGTTTGCCTGTGGCCGGATCGCGCGGCACGCCGTGCACCGCTGCCAGGTCGGCAGCCACACTGCGATAGGCCGCAGCCACCGCAATGTCCGCCAACTGGGTCATCGCGCCCACCACTTCTTCCAAATCAGCGTGGCCCGCCAGGTCGCGCACGATCAGAACGCTGAAGACGCGCTCGCGCAATTTGCGCAATACCTTGCGGCAGGCATCCACAGGCAGGATGTCCGGCGCATCTGGGCCAGCCAATTCGGATTGCCATTGCGCCATGAGTGCAGGCGTCACCGGCTGTTCGACGGCTTTTTCCAGCCAGGCGGCCTGGTCCGGGTGGGCATCCAGGCGGCGGCGCAGATGACCGGACCAGGCGAGGGCGGGGGCGAGCATAGTGGACGATGACATGGCGTAAGGGCGGCAGACGAATGGGCGCGTTTCAGGTATAAGTGGGGACGATACCGCAAGACATATTTTCCTGCCCACCGATCCGTGTCTGTTTCAGAAAAAGACCCTACGCCGCGCAAGCAAGGCGAGCCTGCGGCCCCTCACTCGGGCCGCTTTTTGCATTGGGGCGTTCCTGTCACCAAAAAAGTGTTCTGCTGCCTGTTCTGGGTAGCGCTGACGCTCTATGGCATTGTGGCGATCGGGCTTTTGGGCGTGCGTTACTGGGTGCTGCCGCGGGTGGATCAATGGCGCCCTCAAATCGAAGCTTACGCCAGCGAGGCCTTGGGCGCCCGCGTGAAGATCGGCGCCATCCAGGCGAATTGGCAAGGGTTGAATCCCCGGCTTGATCTGACTTCGGTCCAGGTCTTTGACGACGGGACGGACCCGGTTCTGGCATTGCCATCGGTATCCGCCGTGCTTGCCTGGCGCAGCATTCTTGCGTTGTCGCCCACGCTGGTGCGGTTGCAGGTGGAAAAGCCCGAGCTGATTCTGCGCCGTGATGCCTCAAATCATCTGTGGGTAGCTGGGCAAGATATCGACCTGAACAGCAGCGATCATCAGTCAGACCTGAATCACCCCGGATTGCGCTGGCTGATGGCGCAGCGCGAGCTGCTGATTCAGGACGCGACCATCACCTGGCAGGACGACTGGCGCAAAGCCCCGCCGCTGACATTGACCAATGTTGATTTCCTGGCGCGTAACGGCAGCTTGTCTCATCGATTCGTTGTGCGTGCCGAGGCCAGCGAGGTCTTGGCTCGCAAGGTGGAGTTGCGCGGTGAGTTCAACCGCAGCCTGTTCGCGGCCCGTTCGTCAAACCCAGCGAACTGGAGCGGGCAGCTCTACGCCCAATTGGATGATGTGGAGCCGCTGGCCTGGTCGCCCTGGCTGGACGTTCCTGTCATTGGGGGGCGGATCGCGGGCCGGGCATGGCTACAGTTGGATCGCGGAAAATTTACCGAGCTGGTTACAGATGTTGCGGTGCGGGGCGTGGACTGGGCTGCGGCCAAGGATGCGCCGGGCATGCGCGCCGGCGCCGCGCAGTTCCGTATCCAAGGGACGCCGGGCGACTTTGTGCAGCTTGATGATCTACCGCTGGCGCGCAGCACGGGCGCGGCGAATCTGTCTGTAAAAGGGGCAGTGCAGCGCTTGCGTGTAACGCTGCCCGGCATCTTTGAAGACCCCACGCTGGTGGCGCATGAGTTGACACTGGATGCGGCCGTGAAGGGGCCGGATGCGCGCAACTGGTTCGTTGATGTCGCCCAAATGCAGGTGACCAACGATGACCTGGACGTGCGACTGCAAGGGCAATGGCACCGTGAGGGCAAAACCCCGGCGGGGAGCGTAGACATGCGCGGCACGATGGTGCGCGGCGCCATGTCGTCCATCCACCGCTACCTGCCTTTGGAAGTCAATGCGGATGCACGCGAGTGGCTGGCCACGGGTCTACCGGCAGGCGAAATGCGTTCCGCCGCCATTACCCTCAAGGGCGATCTGGACGATTTTCCGTTTGCCAATCCTGCGGCAAAGGGTGAGTTCGTGATCGCCGGCGCCTATGCCGGCGCCAAGGTCGACTACGCACCCGCGCGCGAAAATCGCAAGGGCTGGCCGATGCTGGATAACCTGTCTGGCAACTTCCGTATCGACAAAGTGAGTCTGGCGCTAGACAGCGCAGGCGGCGCAGTGGCGCATACCGGCCCAGGCCAGACGGTCAATCTGGGCGCGGTCACGGCCATCATCCCCAACTTGGAGCATGACTCTGAGCTGGAGGTCAATGGCGAGACGTCCGGGCCAGTGACGGCCTATCTGGCAATGGCGGCGAACTCTCCGTTGGGCGGGCTGTTGGACGGCGCGCTGGACGAGGCGCGTGGCACGGGCGATTGGCGCATGCCGCTCAAGCTGAAGGTGCCGTTACTGAACGCTGACGACACGCAGGTCCATGGCCGTATTCAGTTTTCAGAGAATTCATTCACGTTCATGCCTGAGATGCCGTTGCTCAGCAAGATGCAGGGCGATTTGGTCTTTTCGGAAAAAGGGGTCCAGACCAAAGAAATCCGCGCCCAGTTTCTAGGAGGCCCGGTCAAAATACATGGCGCTTTACTGCAAAGCTCGGACGCCCTGCAATTCGATGGCACCCTTGCGGCAGCGGGCCTGAAGCAACTCAGCAGCGCTCCATCAATGGCCCGTTTTTCAGGTAACGCAGGCTACAAGGGCAAGCTGGGCTATCAGAAGGGCGGCTCGGTTGAAATCTCCGTGGAATCCGATCTGGCAGGCATGGCGATCGACATGCCCGCGCCAGTGGGGAAGACGGCGCAGGCGTCGCAGTTGCTGAAATTGCAATGGGGTTCGGCACAGGACCGCGGCGCTAAAAACCGGCGTTGGCTGACGGCCAGCCTGGGTGAAAACACGAACGCATTGTTTGAGCGTGATCCGGCAGAAGGCGCCTCTTACTTCGCGCGTGGCGCATTGGGGATCGGACGCCCGGCTAGTCTGCCCGAGCGCGGCTTGAGCTTGAATGCCAGTCTTCCTGTCTTGGATATGGATGGCTGGGAAACGGTGTTGGACGGATTCGATACGCCGCCTCCAAAGGGCGGGGCCAGAAAGGCTCCTGCCAAACCGATGTTTCCCCAACCTGAGCGAGTCAGCCTGGCCACCGGTACGTTGCACGCCAGCGGCTACACGTTGAATGACCTGACGCTATACGCCACGCGGCCCAGTCCGTCGCAATGGCGCGTAGATCTTCAGTCGCGGCAGGCCACGGGCACGCTGGAATGGCGTGAGGCGTCGGGGGCCATTGCGGGTCAGATCACGGCGCGGCTGAAACATCTGTCATTTGGGGGCGCGGACGACTCCAACGAGGCGGACAAGGCGCTGGCCTCAGGCAACGATTTGTCCGACATCCCGGCAATCGATCTGCAAGCCCAAGAATTTCTGCTTTACGGCAAAAACATGGGCGAGCTGCAGGTGTTGGGAACCAATCAGGAACGCGGCC
The DNA here is from genome assembly GCF_030864005.1 of Achromobacter seleniivolatilans. NCBI lineage: Bacteria > Pseudomonadati > Pseudomonadota > Betaproteobacteria > Burkholderiales > Alcaligenaceae > Achromobacter > Achromobacter seleniivolatilans. Next base: position 2,820,346 of record NZ_CP132976.1, on the reverse strand, counting down.
GCAAGTGGCGTCTGGATAAGCTGTCCATCACCAATGATGCTGCGACGCTTAACGCCACGGGCAATTGGGCGCTGGAAGGGGCTGACCGGGGGCTGACGGTGGACGCAATCGTCAAATTCAAGGACTTGGGCAAGTTCCTGAATCGGATTGGTTTCGAGAATATGGTGTCCGCAGGCGAAGGCACGGCGCAAGGCAAGGCAACATGGCGCAACCTGCCGTGGACCCACAATATTGCGGACGTGGTGGGCGAAGTGGATATCAGTCTGGACAAGGGGCGGTTCATGCACGTGAACTCCCGTACCGCGCGATTGTTGGAGCTGTTGTCCCTGCAATCATTGCAGCGTCTGGCGCGGCTGGATATCAACCCGACCAATCTGCTGCGCGATGGCTTTCCGTTTGACACCATACGCGGCCGCGTGAAGATGGCGGATGGCGCACTGACTACCGAGGGTTATAAGGTGAACGGACCGGTGGCGGCCATTGTCCTGGCTGGCGGGGTCAACATCATCAAAGAACGCTGGGATTTGAAGGCCGCGGTGATCCCCAATCTGGATGCCAGCGGGGCGGCTATGGTGACCGCGTTGGCGGTCAACCCGCTGATCGGTCTGGGCGCGTTCGTCACCCAGTGGTTGCTCAAGCAGCCGCTCGCCCGCGCGATGACCATGGAATATTCCGTGACTGGCAATTGGGACGATCCGAAGATCGAACCGATTGATGCCTCGGGCAAAGAAGCCCCCAAGCAGACACCGCGTCCAGCCGACGCAACACCGCGCCGCATGCCGGAATTCATCGAACATTGATGCCGGGTCGCCGGCGAGCCAGCGCGGTTATTCCCGCTACGGCGTTTGGACGAAAAAAAACTGCCCGACAAGGGCAGTTTTTTTGCATGCAAGCCTGAGCTTACTTCTTCTTCATCATGTCGAAGAATTCGGCGTTGGTCTTCGTGGCGCGCATCTTGTCCAGGATGAATTCCATGGATTGCACTTCGTCCATGTCGTGGATGAACTTGCGCAGCACCCAGACCTTTTGCAGCAGGTCCGGCGCGATCAGCAGTTCTTCGCGGCGGGTGCCCGACTTGTTCAGGTTGATCGACGGGTAGACGCGCTTTTCAGCCAGACGACGTTCAAGGTGAACTTCGGAGTTACCCGTGCCCTTGAATTCTTCGTAGATGACTTCGTCCATGCGGCTGCCGGTTTCGATCAGCGCCGTACCCAGAATCGTCAGCGAACCGCCTTCTTCCAGGTTACGAGCTGCGCCGAAGAAGCGCTTGGGGCGTTGCAGGGCATTGGCGTCCACGCCGCCCGTCAGCACCTTGCCGGATGCCGGCACCACGGTGTTGTAGGCACGGGCCAGACGAGTGATCGAGTCCAGCAGGATCACGACGTCCTTTTTCATTTCGACCAGGCGTTTGGCCTTTTCGATGACCATTTCAGCCACTTGCACGTGACGGGTAGCGGGTTCGTCGAAAGTCGACGCCACCACTTCGCCACGCACCGTGCGTTGCATTTCGGTCACTTCCTCGGGGCGCTCATCGACCAGCAGGACGATCATGACCGCGTCGGGGTAGTTGGTGGTGATGGCATGCGCAATGTGCTGCATCATCACCGTCTTGCCGGACTTGGGGCTGGCGACGATCAGGCCGCGCTGGCCCATACCGATGGGGGCGAAGACGTCCAGAATACGGCCCGTCAGGTTTTCTTCGCTCTTGATGTCGCGTTCCAGACGCATCGTCCGGTTCGGGTGCAGCGGCGTCAGGTTTTCGAACATGATGCGATGCTTGATCGCTTCAGGCGCTACGCCGTTGACCTTGTCCACTTTCACCAGAGCAAAGTAGCGTTCGCCATCCTTGGGCGTGCGCACTTCACCTTCGATCGAGTCGCCGGTGTGCAGGTTGAAACGGCGGATCTGCGACGGCGAGATGTAAATGTCGTCCGTGCTGGCCAGATACGAGGTCTCGGGCGAGCGCAGGAAACCAAAACCGTCGGGCAGGACTTCCAGCACGCCGTCGCCAAAAATCTGCTCGCCCTGTTTGGCGCGCCGTTTCATGATGGCGAACATCAGCTCCTGCTTACGCAGGCGGTTGGCGTTCTCGATTTCCAGGCCAGCGGCCATTTCCAGCAGCTGCGAGACATGCAGCGCCTTCAGTTCGTTGAGGTGCATCGCGGTGATTGGTGGGGAAAAGTAAAGGAGGGGTCTGGCGGCGCGCCACGGACGGGCTCGCGCGGGTTTGAATGAGCGCCGCCCCCGGGGCGGCGCCTTCGTTCACAGCACGCAGTTTACAACGCGCCGTCCAGGAATGCGGTGAGTTGCGACTTCGACAGCGCGCCAACTTTGGTGGCGGCGGCTTGGCCGTCTTTAAAGAGCATAAGGGTAGGAATGCCGCGGATGCCGTATTTGGTGGCGGTACCCTGGTTTTCGTCCACGTTCAGCTTCGCGATCGTCAGGCGACCTGCGTACTCGTTGGCGACTTCTTCCAGGATCGGGGCAATCATCTTGCAGGGGCCACACCAGGCAGCCCAGTAGTCCACCAGCACTGGCTGGCCGGATTTCAACACATCGGCATCGAAGCTCGCGTCACTGACGTTCTTGATTTGGTCGCTCATGATGGTGATTCTCGGTTCGGCAGCAAAAGGCGCGTGAGAGACGCGCCTTGCCGTTGTTCTTGTTTGTGGAATGGACTAAAGCATACCACTGTCAATAACAACAGGCATACCACTGTTAATAACAACAGGGTTTGCAGGATTTGTGTAGGATGTTGCGGCGCAGTTGTCGCGTTTATGAGGGATCAACCCCGGCGCGCTGGCTGTGACTGTCATCATCCTACCGAATTCGGTGCTGGTCAGGTCGTGCGCATCCCACCCGGAGCCGCGCAGAATCTAGGCTTAACCGTAAAATGTCGGTTTTTTTCCACAGATGTTGGGGATAACTTGGCCACTCCACGTTACACCGAGGCGTCCATTCGCGTCCTTAAGGGGCTGGAGCCCGTGCGCCAGCGCCCGGGCATGTACACCCGCACCGAAAACCCTCTGCACGTTGTGCAGGAGGTTATTGATAACGCCGCAGACGAGGCCTTGGCTGGCTACTGCAAACAAATACAGGTCACGCTGCACCTGGATGGCAGCGTGTCCGTCGAGGACGACGGGCGGGGCATTCCCGTCGGTCTGCATCCCGAAGAGCACGCGCCCGTTGTTGAACTGGTCTTCACCCGCCTGCACGCGGGGGGCAAGTTCGACAAGGCGGGCGGCGGCGCCTATGCCTTCTCCGGCGGCCTGCACGGGGTGGGCGTTTCCGTCACCAACGCGCTGGCGACCCGGCTGGAAGTCGTGGTCTGGCGCGATGGCGCGGTAAATCGTCTGGTTTTCAAAGGCGGCGACGTCGATGAGCCGCTGGCGCCCTACGATCAGGGTGGCCGCAAAAAATCCGGCACCCGCGTGCGCGTCTGGCCGGACCCGAAATATTTCGACAGCCCCAATATTCCGTTGGGCGAGCTCACGCACTTGATGCGCAGCAAGGCCGTACTGCTGCCCGGGGTGAAAGTCTCGCTGGTCAACGAAAAGACCGGCGACACCAAGACCTGGCAGTACCAGGACGGGCTGCGCGGCTATCTGGCCGAGGCCCTGTCCGGCGCCGAATTGATGGTGCCGTTCTTTGAAGGCCAGCAATATGCTGGCGCCGATCACGAGAACTTCGCCGAAGGCGAGGGCGCCCAATGGGTCGTGGCCTGGACCGAGGACGGCAACGCCGTGCGCGAGTCCTACGTCAACCTGATCCCCACGCCTGCTGGCGGTACGCACGAATCCGGCTTGCGCGAAGGCTTGTTTGGCTCGGTAAAGAGCTTTGCTGAACTGCACAGCTTGTTGCCCAAGGGCGTGAAGCTGCTGCCTGAAGACGTCTTCGCCCGCGCCAGCTTTGTGTTGTCGGCCAAGGTGCTGGACCCGCAATTTCAGGGCCAGATCAAAGAGCGCCTAAATAGCCGTGACGCGGTGCGTCTGGTGGGCGGCTTTGCCAAGAGCGCGCTGGACCTGTGGCTGCACAGCAATGTGGAGTACGGCAAGAAACTTGCCGAGCTGGCGATTCGCCAGGCGCAGGCGCGCCAGCGATCCGCCCAGAAGGTCGAAAAGCGCAAGAGCTCGGGCGTGGCTGTGCTGCCCGGCAAACTGACGGATTGCGAGTCCAGCGATGCGACCCGCACCGAAGTTTTCCTGGTCGAGGGCGATTCCGCAGGCGGTTCCGCCAAGATGGGCCGCGACAAGGAATTCCAGGCCATTCTGCCGCTGCGCGGCAAGGTCCTGAATTCCTGGGAAGTGGACCGCGACCGGCTCTTTGCCAACAACGAAATTCATGACATCTCCGTAGCCATTGGTGTGGACCCGCATGGCCCAGGCGATACGCCGGATCTGTCCGGCCTGCGCTACGGCCGCATCTGCATCCTGTCCGATGCAGACGTTGACGGCTCTCACATTCAGGTTCTGCTGCTGACGCTGTTCTACAAGCACTTTCCCAAGCTGGTCGAAGCCGGGAATGTCTATGTGGCCAAACCGCCGTTGTTCCGGCTGGACGTGCCGGCGCAGGGCAAGCGCCCGGCCCGCAAGATCTATTGCCTGGACGAAGGCGAGCTGGAAGCCGCGCAAGACAAGTTGCGCAAGGAAGGCGTGCGGGAAGGCGCCTGGGCAATCAGCCGATTCAAGGGCCTGGGTGAAATGAATCCCGAGCAGTTGTGGGAAACCACCATGAATCCGGACACGCGCCGGTTGCTGCCCGTGGGTTATGGCGATCAGACTCCTGAAGACACCACCCGCATGTTCGACATGCTGATGGGCAAGGGCGAGTCCTCGCAGCGCCGCGCCTGGATCGAAGAAAAGGGCAACCTGGCGGAGCTGGATATCTGATGACGTCCGCCTTGCCCGGCCAAGCCCGGATGACCGTCGACATGACGGCTGATGACTACGCGGAGTTCGCCGCCTACGTTTACAAACGCCCCGAGCTGCGCCGCCGCCGCTACCGGTCGCACCTGCGATTCGGGGTGTTGATGATCGTGGCTTTGCTGGCCTACCTGATCTGGCAAACATGGGATGGCAAGGGGCCAAATTGGGGCCAATTGCTGCCGGTGTACTTCCAGGGATTGGCGGTGGGCTTGGGCATTCTGGCGCTGCTGGCGCTGGCGTATGAGTTTGTGCTGCCTCCGCTGGTCAGGATGAACACGCGCCGCATGCTGAAAAAGCGGCCCGATGATTTGTTCCTTGGCCGTCATCAGCTGGATTTCGGGCCCGACGGCATTTTGGATACCACTGCCACGGCCTCCGGGCGCATGGAGTGGTCCGATATCCGCCGGGTGGAAGAAACCCCGCAGCATCTGTACGTCATCCTGGGCACCTTGCAAGGCGTGATCATTCCCAAGCGCGGCCAGGACGCCGCTACGTTAGAGGCAGTGCGCGCCCAATTGCGCGCGCATGTCGCTGATACGCAGCTGGCGCCGTCCGCTTGAGGCGCATTGACGCCGTTCCGATGAAATTGTCTACCTGAACACATCATGACCGACAGCAATCAACCCGGTTTGTTCGACTCCAACCTGCCGCCTGATGGCGATGGCGACGCCAATGCCGCCATCACGCTGGCGCGTTACGCCGAGCAAGCCTATCTGGACTATGCGGTTTCCGTGGTGCGCGGCCGCGCCTTGCCCGACGTGGGGGATGGCCAAAAACCCGTGCAGCGCCGCATCTTGTTCGCCATGCAGGCGATGGGCCTGGCCGCTGGCGCCAAACCCGTGAAGTCCGCGCGTGTCGTGGGCGACGTGCTGGGTAAATACCACCCGCACGGCGACCAGGCCGCGTACGACGCCATGGTGCGCATGGCGCAGGACTTTTCTCTGCGCTATCCGCTGATCGACGGCCAGGGCAACTTCGGTTCGCGCGACGGCGACAACGCCGCCGCGATGCGATACACCGAAGCCCGCCTGACGCCCATCGCCAAGGTGCTGCTGGACGAGCTGGACGAGGGCACTGTGGATTTCGTGCCCAACTACGACGGCAGCCAGCAAGAACCGCAGATGCTGCCCGCGCGTCTGCCCATGATGTTGCTGAACGGCGCATCGGGCATTGCGGTTGGCATGGCGACCGAGATCCCGTCACACAACCTGCGTGAAGTGGCTCAGACCTGCGTGGCGCTGATCAAGAACCCGCAACTGCCGGATTCGGATTTGCACGCGATGATTCCCGGTCCGGACTTTGCCGGCGGCGGTCAGATCATTACGCCGGCGGCCGATATCGCGCAGATCTACGGTGTAGGCCGTGGCTCGTTGAAGGTGCGTGCGCGTTGGCAATTTGAAGAAATGGCGCGTGGCCAATGGCAGTTGGTGATCACGGAACTGCCCCCAGGCTCGTCCGGCCAGAAGGTGCTGGAAGAGATCGAAGAAATCACCAACCCCAAGGTCAAGTCCGGCAAGAAGAGTCTCACGCCCGAGCAGTCGCAGGCCAAGGCCGTCATGCTGAATCTGCTGGACGCCGTGCGCGATGAATCCGGCAAGGATGCCGCAGTGCGTCTGGTCTTTGAACCCAAGACCTCGCGCGTTGACCGTGATGAATTCGTCAACACCTTGCTGGCGCAGACCAGCATGGAATGCAGTTCGTCGATCAACCTGGTTTGTATCGGCACCGATGGCCGGCCGCGTCAAAAGGGGCTGCGCGACATCCTGGTCGAATGGGTGGCGTTCCGCACCAACACCGTGCTGCGCCGTACGCGCTTCCGGCTGGACAAGGTTACGGACCGCATCCACGTGCTGGAAGGCCGCATGCTGGTCTACCTGAACGTGGATGAAGTCATTCAGACCATCCGCGAATCCGATGAACCGCGCGCGGCGCTGATGGAACGCTTCAAGCTGTCCGAACGGCAAGCTGAAGACATTCTGGAAATGCGCCTGCGCCAATTGGCCCGTCTTGAAGGCTTCAAGATCGAGCAGGAACTGGCCGACAAACGCAAAGACCAGATCAGTCTGCAAGAGCTGCTGGACAATCCGGCGACGCTCAAGCGCGTGTTGATCAAAGAAATCGAGACGGACGCCAAGCAGTATGGCGATGATCGCCGCACGCTGATCGAAACGGCCGAGCGCGCCGTGCTGGAAACCAAGGTGTTGGACGAACCCGTCACTGTCGTGGTGTCGCAAAAAGGATGGTTGCGCGCCCGTCAGGGGCATGGCCATGACGCTGGGCAATTCGGCTTCAAGCAAGGCGACGATATGTACGGCGCCTTTGAATGCCGCACGACCGACACGCTGATCGCCATAGGCGACAACGGCCGCGTCTATTCCGTGCCGGTGTCGGGATTGCCTTCGGCTCGCGGCGACGGCCAACCGGTAACCACCATGATTGATCTGGAGTCCGGTACGCGCATCGTGCACACGATTGCAGCGGCGTCCGACTCACGCTGGCTGTTGGCCACGCGTGGCGGCTATGGTTTTGCTGCCAAGCTGTCCGACATGATGACCCGCCAGCGCGGTGGCAAGCAGTTCATTACGCTGGAAGAGGGCGATGAAATGCTGCGCCCGGTGCCGCTGTTCCAGGGCGCGACGCAACTGGCGTTGCTGTCTGCCAAGGGCAAGTTCCTGGTGTTCGGTCTGGACGAGGTCAAGTCTTTGTCGGGCGGCGGCCGCGGCACGATTCTGATGGGGCTGGACGGCACCGACAAGCTGGACCAAACCGTGCCGATCAGCGCCCGTGGCCTGCGCGCCGCAGGCATCTACCGCAACAAGCAGACCGAAGACATTCTGGCTGGTGACGCGTTGGCGCCTTACGTGGGCAAACGCGCACGCAAGGGGCGTCAGTTGGATGTGCGGCCGAAGGCTCCGGTGGTCTTGTCGCCAGTACTGGGGTGAGGGCGGGCTGATTAGCCAGGTTCAAGCGCTGCATACGGCGGGCCATCAGGCCCGCCGTTTTCTTTCTGCCTTGGTGTAGATGTTCTTGACTGGTTTTCTCGTCTTGTTATTTAATAGATAGATCAATCAGTCTATTAATTATAAAGGCACAACGCGGTGCGCAAAATCGACCCAGTCAGGCAGCAAGAGCGTCGCAACCAGATCCTGGCCGCGGCGGCGGATTGCTTTGCCGAGCATGGCTTTCATGCCACGTCCACGGCACAGATCTGCGCCCGCGCTGGCATGAGCCCCGGCAATCTTTTCCACTACTACGGCAGCAAAACCGACATCATCGAAGCGCTGATCGCCGTCGATACCGAAACCTCGCGGTTGCGCATGCAGGCCGCTTGCAGCGCGCCTGACGCACGGCAGGCACTGGTGGAGTGGATTGCGCAGCAGTTGGCGCTGCATCAAGACCCCGCGTACGTGCGGCTGGGCATGGAAGTGCTTGCGGAAGCCGTGCGCAATGTGCGCGTTCACGCACTAGTGATGGAAAACGAAGCAAGCCGCAAGGGCGGTCTGATCGCGCTTCTGGGGGCGATCTGGGGAGCGCGCGAATCACCAGAACCGCTGGCCGAGATGGCCGATGTGCTGTTGCTGTTGCTCGATGGCGTCTACAGCCGGTCGGTGGTGGACCCGGCCTTTGGCGCTGCCGCCGGCCGCCGTCTTCTGGATCAGGCCTTGCTGCGATGCCTGCCCGGCGGCGCCCCGGACGGGGCCGTCCGCACATCCAAGCAAAGGAGCCGCGGATGAGCAACACGCCCGTGGCGCCGCATCGACTGGCGCAGGTGGACGCTCTGCGCGGTTTCGCGCTATTTGGCATTCTGGTCGTGAATATCGGCGTGTTCTCGTCCCCGTTTTACGGGGCCGGCGCCGCCGATCCGAATTTTTCCGGCCCCGTGGATCTGACGGCGCGCTGGTTGATCGCCTGGCTGTTCGAGACCAAGTTCTACCTGTTGTTTTCTTTTTTGTTCGGCTATAGCTTCACCTTGCAGATGGCGGCGGCCGAACGCAGTCAGGCAGCATTCACGCCGCGTTTCCTGCGGCGGCTGGCGGGCCTGGCTATTCTGGGCATGGCGCATGCGGTGCTGTTCTATCAGGGGGACATCCTGGTCACCTACGCGCTATTGGGCTCGGCATTGCTGCTGTGCCGCCGAATCGAGCCAAAGCGGGCGTTGCGTATTGCGCTATGGATCATTGTGCTGACTGCCATGATCTGGGCGATATTGGCCGCGCTGAGTTTTCTTGACCCCGTGCAAGCCGATTACATGGCGCAATACAAGGCTGAAGCGTTGTCTGCGATCAAAGCCTATCGCGGCACCATCGCCACCACAATCGCGCAGCACATCAAGGAATTGACCGAGACCATCTGGTTCATGGTCCTGTTCGTGCAAGGGCCGTTCGTCTTTGCCATGTTCCTCGTCGGCTATGCGCTGGGCCGGCGCAATGCGCTGGCCGATCCGTGGCGGCAGCCGCGGGTGCTCTGGTTGTTATGCGCTTTGGGGCTGCTGCCCGGCTTGGCCGGGTCGGCGCTGTACGCGACCTCGTCATTGCCCTTTGCGGGAGCCAGCTGGGAGCTGCCGGGGCTTGCCGCGGATCTGCTGACCGCGCCGCTGTTGAGCATGTCTTATGCCGCCGCGTTCTTGCTGCTGCTGCGCACACGGCTGGGCGTTTGCGTCGGGTTCTGGCTCGCGCCTGCGGGGCGGATGGCGCTGACCAATTACCTGATGCAGTCCGTCATCTGCGCGCTGTTGTTCACAGGATGGGGATTGCGCCTGTTTGCCTCCGTGTCTCCGCTGGCCGCGTTCGGCATGGCGCTGGCGATCTTTGCGGGGCAATTGCCTCTATCCGCATGGTGGTTGCGCCGCTACGCCTACGGGCCAGTGGAGTGGATATTGCGTGCGCTGACCATCGGCGCGTGGCCAGCCTGGCGCCGAAACGGCGCTGGCTGACTCGGCGGCTGCCACCAGCTCGATGGCTCAGGCGCGCGTTTCCGCAATAGCGGCATCGATTGCGCCCGTCAGCCGCACGGTCAGTTGATCCAATTCGTCGTCCGAGATAATGAAGGGCGGGGCCAGCAGCACATGGTCGCCCTGGCGGCCGTCGATGGTTCCGCCCATCGGATAGACCATCAACCCTTGCGCCATGGCCTGGCGCTTGATGCGTGCGTGCAGTGTCAGCGCAGGGTCAAAGGTCTGTTTGGTGGCGCGGTCCTGCACCAGCTCAACCCCCATGAACAAACCGCGGCCGCGGATATCGCCTACGTGCGGATGCTGGCCCAGCGCCTGTTCTAGCCTTGCGCGCAGGCCTGCACCCTGAGTGCGGACTCGCTCCAGCAGATTGTCGCGGCGGATCACGTTCTGCACGGCCAGCGATGCCGCGCAAGCCATGGCGTGACCAAGATAGGTGTGTCCGTGCTGAAAGAACCCGCTGCCTTGCTGCATGGCCTCTACGATGCGTTGCTGCGCCATCACTGCCCCTATGGGCTGGTAGCCGCCGCCCAAACCCTTGGCGATGGTGATCAGGTCTGGCACGACATCCTCTTGCTCGACCGCATACAGCGTGCCGGTGCGGCCCATGCCGCACATGACTTCATCGGCAATCAGCAAGACGCCATGGCGGTCGCAGACCTCTCGAATACGGCGGAAATAGCCGGGCACCGCTGTCACCGCGCCAGACGTGGCACCGACTACCGGCTCGGCGACAAAGGCCATGACGGTGTGGGACCCCAGGCGTTCAAACGTCTGATCCAGCTCTTGGGCCAGGCGCGCGCCGTACTGTTCCGGCGTTTCGTCGGCGCGCTGGTCCCGATAGGCGTAGCAGGGCGTTACATGCTCCACCGGAATCAGCAGCGGCGCGAACTGCGCGCGGCGCCAGGCATTGCCGCCGACTGCCAGCGCGCCCAGCGTGTTGCCGTGATAACTCTGCTTTCGGGCCACGATGTGGCGGCGTTCAGGCTGGCCAATTTCAACGAAATACTGGCGCGCCATTTTCAACGCAGCTTCTATGGCTTCCGACCCGCCCGAGACGAAGTAGGCGTGGGACGTGCCCGCCGGCGCATCTTCGACCAGACGGGCGGCCAATGCTTCGGCCGGCTCGGTCGTGAAGAAGCTGGTGTGCGCGTAGGCCAACGCGTCGATCTGCGCGTGCATGGCGGCCTGCACGTCCGGGTGGTTATGCCCCAGGCAGGACACGGCGGCGCCACCCGATCCATCCAGGTACGCGCGGCCGGACTGGTCGTAGAGCCACACACCTTGGCCGCGCTGGGCGACGGGGGGAGTGGCGCGCAAGGAACGGTGCAAAACACGAGTGCTGGTCATTGGAGTGGTTCCGGGTGGCAGGAGGGGTGCGGGTCAGTTTTTAGAAGAGATGCGGCCGCGCTTGCGTGGCGCTTCCGTCCAGTACACGCCTTCGGCGTGCAGACGGGTTTCGATGTCGTTCAGCCGTTGCAGGACTTCGTCGCCCCCGTGCGCAGCCAACCGGGCGATCAGGTGTTCCGCCAGGCCCAGCAGGCCCGCTGTGCTGTGAAAAAAAGAGCCGGGGCCGCGCTGGCCGGATAGGTCAGCGGGATCGGTCTCGGCGGGCGGGGTGAAATGCAGCACGTGCCGGGCGGCCAACGCGACCGGGTTGGTCGGGCTGTCGGTCAGGGCCAGCACCGTTACGCCGCGCTGGGCGATTTGTTGGGTCAGTTGCAGGGTGGCCGCGGGGTAGGGCGCTTGAGAAATCACGACCAACGCATCACCGGCTTGCAGGCAATCTGCTTCTTCTGCTGGTGTTCCGCCCAGGCCCTCGATCAGGATGCCGTTGCGGCGCAACAGATGGTAGGCATAGCGCATTTGATGGGCGATGCCGAACGCGGAACGCAGCCCCAGAAAGCCTACTTGCCGGGCGGCCAGCAAGGCAGCCACGGCTGCATCGAAATGGGCGTCGTCATTAACGTGGCAGACAGAGGCGATGGCGTCTGTCTGCACTTGAGTGAGGGCGTCGTGCCCTTCTGGGGCAGCGTGATCCCGCGATGCTTGCAAGCGCGCTGCCCGGTCCCGCAGGCCAAGCCCGGAGCCACCGGCCAGCGCTCGTTGGAAAGGGGCGCGGAAGGCTTCGTAGCTTGTGTAGCCGGCAGCGCGAGCCATGCGCAACATGGTCGCCGGGGCGACGCCGACGGCTTGTGCCTGGCGGCGCATGGACCACAAGCCCACTTCTGCCGGATTGGCCAGAACCCAAAAGGCAGCTCGTTGAAGTTCAGCGGGCAAGGTCGCGGACAGATTGCGCAGATGTTCCTGCAAAGGGGAAATCATGGGTGAAGGCTACGCGCGAAGCTCAGGAAATAAAACAAATGATACTTTATCGGATAAATAAAAAAACAGATGTTTTATTTACGAAACGTAAGGCCCTCTCAAACAGCCTGTAACGCGTCGCGCCCCTCTGACCGCTTGGGAGACATGACGGCGAAAAGCGCGGAAATGATTACAAAATGGGGGGCGATACGGTTTGACAGGGTACTCATGCACCCATATCATTTGAACAGAAATCAATTTAGCTGAACTAATTCAGTCATGAATAAACAGACCGTAACCGATCCGTCACAGCAGTACGACCTGCGTATCTTGCGTGCCTTGCGCCGCATCACGCGTTCGATCGCACTGCATTCGCGCCAGCTCTCCGCAGTGAGTCACATCACCGCGCCGCAGCTGATGTGCCTGCATACGGTGATTGCGAACGGCCCGATGACGGCCACCGCGATCAGCCGTGAAATCCATGTCAGCCCCAGCACGGTCGTAGGCATTCTGGACCGTCTGGAAGACAAGGGCTTCATCCGCCGCGAACGCGGCCGTGAAGACCGCCGCATTGTGTTTGTTACCGCGACCGATGCGGGACGAGAGCTGGCACAGCAAGCGCCTTCGCCGCTGCAAAAACACTTGGCGCACGCATTGAACGCCTTGCCCGAGCTGGAGCAAGCCACCATCACGTTGTCGCTGGAACGCATCGTGGCGCTGATGGAAGAAGGCGGCCAGGCAGACGTCGCGGACGCGCATGGTGACGTGTCGTCGCCCATCCTTGAAGTGCCCACGGGCGGGGCACCCCCAGAATCGGGAATCGTTGCATGAGAATAAACGTACTGGATACCCCAACACTTTCAAGTGCCGTGGCGCCGGCGATTGGCGCACAGACCCACACGATGCGTCTGCCCAATCGCAAAGACGGCGCCGCCATTCACCGCCTCATTTCCGAGTGCCCGCCACTCGACCTGAATTCCCTCTACGCCTACTTGCTCCTTACTGAGCATTTCAGCGACACCTGCGTTCTGGCCGAAAGTACCGGCGGACGTATCGACGGTTTTATCTCCGCTTATGTGATCCCGGCCCGGCCCGACGTGTTGTTCGTCTGGCAGGTCGCGGTGCACGCCCGCGCACGCGGCCATCGGTTGGGCCGCGCCATGCTTCGCGAACTCTTGCAGCGCAAGGGGCTCGAGCATGTTCGTCATCTTGAAACCACGGTGGGGCCTGATAACCAGGCATCGCGCCGCAGCTTTACCGGTCTGGCCGGCGAGCTGGGCGCCCATGTATCCGAACAGCCGTTCTTCGACCGGCAACTGTTCGGAGGCGCGGACCATGACGACGAGATGTTGTTGAGGATAGGCCCGTTCGCCTTACCCGCCCCGTAGGGCGCGGCAAGCTCAGAGGGTCTTATCGAAATACCGGGATGGTTGTGCTGATCCGAATGCGTTCCCGCATCCGGAGGGGCTCTGGCCGTCTGTCAACTTATGAGATGAAAGGGAGGATTAATCATATGGACTTGAAAATCTTTGACCGGATGGAATCAGAGGTGCGTGGCTACATTCGGTCGTTTCCCGTGATATTCAGCCAGGCCAGAGGCTCTACGCTGATCGATGAAGACGGCACCGAATACATCGATTTCTTCAGCGGAGCCGGCACGCTGAACTATGGCCATAACAATCCTGTTCTCAAGGAAAAGCTGCTGGAATATGTTCAGTCGGACGGCGTCGTCCATGGCTTGGACATGGCGACCAGCGCGAAGAAGCGTTTCCTGGAGACGGTGGATCGCGTGCTGCTCAAGCCGCGTAACTGGCAATACACCTTGCAGTTCACCGGCCCCACCGGCACCAATGCCGTGGAAGCCGCGCTGAAGATCGCGCGTCAGGTCAAGGGGCGTCCCAATGTGATCTCGTTCACGCATGGTTTCCATGGCGTCAGCGGCGGTTCACTGGCGGTGACGGCCAACATGAAGTTCCGTGAGGCATCGGGCTACGCGCTGGGCAACACCACGTTCATGCCGTATGACGGCTACTTCGGTCCGGACGTGGACACGATGGCCTATCTGGAACGCATGTTGGAAGATCCCAGCAGCGGCATGGACAAGCCTGCTGCCGTGATTGTGGAAACCGTGCAAGGCGAAGGCGGCGTCAATGTGGCGACTTTGCGTTGGTTAAAAGAGCTGGACCGTCTGTGCAAGCGTCACGACATGCTGTTGATTGTGGATGACATCCAGGTGGGCTGCGGCCGGACAGGCACGTTCTTCAGCTTCGAGTCTGCCGGTATCCGCCCGGACATCATTACCTTGTCGAAGTCGCTGTCAGGCTTTGGCCTGCCGATGTCGCTGGTGCTGATGAAGCCGGAGCTGGATATCTGGAAACCGGGCGCGCACAGCGGCACGTTCCGCGGCAACAACCTGGCTTTCGTCACCGCCACGCAAGCGCTGGAAACCTATTGGGCCAATACCGCGTTTACCGCGGACATCCAGCGCAAAGAGCGCCAGGTGCGCGACTGGCTGGAAAACCTGGTGCACAGCTATCCCAATGCCGGTCTGTCAGTGCGCGGCCGCGGTTTGATCCAGGGGCTGGTGTGCAACGCCACGCCTGCACTGGCCAACCGCATTGCGCAAAACGCCTTCAAAAAGGGCGTCGTGATCGAAACCTCGGGCGCGCATGACGAAGTGTTGAAGCTGCTGCCCGCCTTGACGATCGAAGAAGAACTGCTGACGAAGGGCCTGGATGTGATCGAAGCCAGCGTGGCTGAGGCGCTGGCTGAAGAGGGGCAGTCTGCCCGAATTCTGAAATTTGGAGGAAAACGTCAATGATCGTACGCAATGTCAAAGATGTGATCGGCACCGCTGATGAAGTTCGCACCGATACCTGGGTCAGCCGCCGCGTGCTGCTGAAGAAGGACGGAATGGGCTTCTCCTTCCATGAAACCACCATTTTCCCAGGCGGCCGCACCCACATCCACTACAAGAATCATCTTGAAGCGGTGTGGTGCATTGAAGGCGACGGGTCTATCGAGACCATTGCCGATGGCAAGAAGTACGACCTGGGCCCCGGCGTGGTCTACGCCTTGAACGAGAACGACGAGCACTGGTTGTGCGGCGGCAAAGAGCCGCTGCGCGTGATCTGCGTTTTCAACCCGCCGCTGACCGGCCAGGAAGTGCACGACAAAGAAGGCGTTTACGCCTTGCCCGAAGCCCAGGCCCGCGCGGCCTGAACCAAGACAAGGAGGTTCGCATGATTTCACCTGCACAAGATCCGTACGCCTCGCGTACGGATCGAAGTTCGGCCATCATTGCCCGCCAGGACCCGGTGGTCTATGACAATGGCCAATACGCCAACGCCATCTCTGGCGAGCAAGTCGGCCAATATGAGCGCGATGGTTTTCTCTTGCTGGAAAACCTGTTCTCGGAAGACGAGATCCGCGCCTTATCGGCTGAAGTCGAGCGTATGACGCGTGACCCGTCGATCATCCGGCGCGAAGAGTCCATCACCGAACCCGGCAGCAATGCCGTGCGGTCCATTTTCATGGTGCATGTGCTCAACCCCGTGCTGTCGCGCCTGGTGCGCGACCCCCGGCTAGTCAACGTGGCGCGCCAGATTCTTGGGTCAGAGGTGTATGTCCACCAGTCGCGCGCGAACATGAAACCGGGTTTCAAGGGCAAGGAGTTTTATTGGCACTCCGACTTCGAAACCTGGCACGTTGAAGATGGCATGCCGTCGATGCGGGCTCTGAGCTGCTCGGTGCTGTTGACCGACAACAACGAGTGCAACGGCCCGTTGATGCTGGTGCCCGGATCGCACCGTCAGTTCATTTCGTGCGTGGGCGAAACGCCCAGCGACCACTACAAGCAATCGCTGAAAAAGCAGGAGTACGGCGTGCCGGACCCGGTCAGCCTGCAACTGCTGGTGGAGCAGGGCGGTATCCGCTCGATGACGGCCAAGGCCGGATCTGTGGTGTTCTTTGACTGCAACACCATGCACGGCTCGAACAGTAATATCTCGCCGTGGCCGCGCGCCAATGTCTTCATGGTCTACAACAGCATGGAGAACACCTTGAATCCGCCCAAATACGGGCTGACACCGCGTCCCGAGCATATTGCGACGCGCAAAGGTTTCAAGGCAGTCACGCCGCTGGATACCTTAAAGCTGGTGGGTAGTTAATCCAGCGTTATGCAAGCCCGGGTCCGCCCGGGCTTATTTGCGTTTTGGACCGGCGCAAGCCAGGGTTCGAATTCCGGCACGGCTCTCTGCTATTCTTTCGCGGATTCGTCATGTTGAGCCCTTGCCGCTATGTCTGCCCGTATCCTCAGCTTGCATATTTATCCGATCAAATCCTGCGCAGGCATCGACCTGAGCGAATCGCCCGTCGACCGGGCCGGATTGGCGTATGACCGCCGCTGGATGCTGATCAGCGCCGATGGGCAGTTCATGACTCAACGGCAATGGCCGGCAATGGCGCTGATCCGTACCGCGATCACGGCGGACGCATTGCGCGTGTCGGCCCCGGGCATGGCTGATCTGGAGGTGCCTCTGGATGGCTCGGCGCTTCTGCCCGGCACGGAATCCGTTGAGGTCTGGAGCGACACCATTTCTGCCCAGCGCGAAGGCGCAGAGGCGGGGCTATGGTTTTCTGATTTCCTGAAAACGCCGTGCCGCCTGTATAAGGTTGGCGCGGTGGCCGAGCGGACCGCAAAGCCGGACTGGGTTTCGCGCTGGCTGGAATCGCATCCCGATCTGGCCGAGCCGTTCGCAGGTAGCCACCACTTTGGTTTTGCAGATGGATTTCCTTTGCTGGTGGCCAACCAGGCATCGCTCGACGATCTGAACGCGCGCTTGCAGGCCAAGGGCGTGGCGCCCGTGACCATGGACCGTTTCCGCCCCAATATCGTGGTCGAAGGCGAATGGGAAGCCTTCGAGGAAGACCAAACCGCGATGATCACAGCGGCGCAGGTGCGGATGGCCTTCGTCAAGCCCTGCACGCGCTGCTCGATCCCCGACATTGATCAGCGCACGGCCCAACAATCCGACGAGCCCGGCCGCACGCTGGCGGGCTATCGCAATCTTGCCATCGGAGTTGTGTTTGGCCAGAACGCCATTCTGGATGCGCCGGCTGGCGCGCGCTTGAAAGTGGGCGACGGGGTCGAGATCGAACTGGATTTCTGAACCGCCGCCCAAGGCCGCGGTTAGGCGGTAGACAGCTTCAGGCCGACCAGGCCCAGCACGATCAGCGCCACGCTGGCGATCCGCATCCAGCTAGTGGATTCGCCGAACAGCACGATGCCTGCAATGAATGCGCCCACGGTGCCGATGCCTACCCATACGGCGTAGGCGGTGCCCAAAGGCAGCGTTTTCATGGCGATCGCCAGCAGCCAGAAGCTGATGATCATGCCGCCTGCGGTAATCAGGGACGGCACGAGCCGGGTAAAGCCGTGGGTGTACTTCAGGCCAACGGCCCAGACGATTTCAAACAGCCCTGCGAGTACCAGGATGATCCAGGTCATAGTCGACTCCTACTCTTGCGCGGCCGGCAGGTTGCCGGCATTGAGGGGTCGTCCCCGGATAAAAAAACGCGGGTCATTTGACCGCGCGCAGCAACAGGCCGTCCTGAAGCAGCAAAAATTATAGAATACCGGCTTTCCACGGCAAAACCGGGTGCCGGGCATCACTCTTGCAACACTTCGCGTTCCGGGCCGCGAAACCAGGATTTTTCTATCATGCAACGCATCATGCTGCGGGCAAAGCTGCACCGCGTCACGGTCACCGAAGCCGATCTTCACTACGAAGGATCTTGTGGCATCGACGAAGACCTGCTGGACGCTGCCGGCATGCGCGAGTTCGAACGCATCGAACTCTACAACGTCACCAATGGCGAACGTTTCGATACCTACATCATCAAGGCGGCCCGCGGTAGCGGCGCGATCTCGTTGAATGGCGCCGCCGCGCGCCGGGCGCAAGTGGGTGATCTGTTGATCATCTGCACCTATGGCCCCATGTCCGAAGCGGATTCGGCCACCCATAAGCCCCAAGTGGTGCTGGTGGATGACGCGAACCGCGTCAAGGAAATCCGCAAGTTCCCGGCCTGACGCCGGGCCGGGCGCAGCGCTGAGTCAGTGCTGCGTCAACCCTGAACCGTTTCATCATGAGCTTCCAGGTCATCATCCAACCCAGCAAGCATCAATTCCCGGTCGAACCCGGCCAGACGGTGCTCGACGCCGCCTTGGCCGCGGGCATCGTGCTGCCTTATAGCTGTCGCAACGGCGCGTGCTCCACCTGCAAGGGCAAAGTGGTGTCCGGGGAGTTCGACGCCGGTCAGTATCCGGCGCAAATCCTGTCGCCCGAGGAGCTGGCCGACGGTTACACGCTGTTCTGTCAAGCGCGGCCCGAGTCCGACATGGTGGTCGAATCCACCGAAGTCCGGCTTGCCAGCGACATCCAGATCCGCAAGCTGCCGTCGCGCGTTCAGACGCTGGAGCGCGTGGCGCCGGATGTCACGGTGCTCAAGCTGCAACTGCCCGCGTCAGAGCAGTTCCGCTATTACGCGGGCCAGTACATCGAAGTCATTCTGAAAGACGGCCGCCGCCGCAGCTATTCCATGGCGGGTGCGCCGCACACCGGCAGTCCGCTGGAATTGCACATCCGGCATATGCCTGGCGGTCTGTTCACGGATCATGTATTCGGCGCGGGCGACACGCAGATGAAAGAACGCGAGATTCTGCGTCTGGAAGGGCCGTTTGGTTCGTTCTTCCTGCGTGAAGACAGCGACAAACCCATCGTGTTGCTGGCCAGCGGCACCGGTTTTGCGCCGGTGAAGGCGATTGTCGAGCACATGATTCACAAGAACATCAGCCGTCCCGTCACGCTGTACTGGGGCGGCCGTCGTCCGGGCGACTTGTACATGGATGCGCTGGCGCAATCGTGGTCGGGTCTGTTGCCGAATTTCAGCTACGTTCCGGTCGTCTCCAATGCCTTGCAGGAAGACGGCTGGACTGGCCGCACGGGTTTTGTCCACGAAGCGGTCATGCGCGACATCGCCGATTTGTCCGGCTATCAGGTCTATGCTTGCGGCACGCCGCTGATGGTTGATGCCGCCCGGCGCGAGTTCTGCTCCCAGAACGGGCTGCCTTCGGAAGAGTTCTACGCGGATGCGTTTACCTCCGAAGCCGACTTGGCTAAAGCCGCGCCGTAAGCTTGGCGGTACACGTGTCAGGGGAGGAAACGCCGGGCCTGGAAAGGTTTGTCACTTCCTCCCCTTTTTAATACGTAGGCGGTGGCAAATCGGCAGGGTAAACTGCCTTGGCATCGGCCTGCCAAGGGACGCGGACATCGGGTCTGCCAGCCGATTTGGCGCGCAAGGAGCAATGCAGGCATGAAAGTAGCGGTATTGGGTAGCGGCATTATCGGAATCTCCAGCGCCTGGTGGTTGAGCCAGGCGGGCCATGACGTTGTGGTCATTGATCGCTGCACCGGTCCTGCGCAGGAAACCAGCCTGGCCAACGGGGCGCAGATCTCCGTTTCCTACGCCGAACCCTGGGCCAATCCTCAAGCGCCGCTCAAGCTGCTCAAATGGATGTTCCAGGACGATGCGCCGCTGCTGTTCCGGCCGCAACTGGATTGGCGGCAATGGATGTGGGGCTTGGCGTTCCTGCGCGAATGCCTGCCCAGCCGTCTGGCGCCGAACATCCGCGCCATGGTCCGCATGGCGGAATACAGCCGCAGCACGCTGCGCGATATGCGTGCCGAGCTGGGCATCGAATACGACCACCTTGAACGCGGCATCCTGAATTTCTACCGCGACCCCCACGAATTTGAAAACTCGCAACGCGCCGCCGGCCTGATGCGAGACTTTGGCGTCGAGCGCCGTGTGGTCTCGACCGACGAGGTCATTGCGATCGAACCTGCCTTGGCGCCGCATCGTCAAACCATCGTCGGGGGCGACTACACGCCCGAAGACGAAAGCGGAGACGTGCATCTGTTCACGGTGGCGTTGGCCGAACGATGCGCTCGGGCAGGCGTCGAGTTCCGCTACAGCACCCGAGCCACCCGTCTTCTGACGCAGGGCGGCACGGTGCAGGGCGTTGAAGTCATTGATCCCGATGGCACCTACAACACGGTTTCGGCCGACGCATATGTCGTGGCGATGGGCAGTTTCAGCCCCATGATGCTGCGTCCGCTGGGCATTCCGTGCAATGTTTACCCCGCCAAGGGCTATTCGGCGACGTTTCCGGTCATCAAGCCGGAAGCCACGCCCATGGTCAGCCTGACTGACAGCAGTCACAAAATCGTTTTTTCGCGCCTGGGCGACCGGTTGCGCATGGCAGGCACGGCAGAGCTGTCGGGTTATTCCCGTGGCCTGAATACCAGCCGCTGCGAAGCCTTGACCCGCCTGGCGCAAGAACTCTTTCCCGACGCGCTCGATTTCGAGAGCGTCAGCTATTGGTCGGGCTTGCGCCCGTCCACCCCCTCGAACGTGCCTATCATTGGCCGCAGCCGTATCCCCAATTTGTATATCAATACAGGACACGGTACGCTCGGCTGGACGATGGGTGTTGGCTCGGGCCGGGCATTGGCCGATCTGCTCAGTGGACGGCGGCCAGAACCGGAATTTCCTTTTCTTGGTCTGTGAACCTATGAAGAATCTGCAATTGGCGGGCGTAGCCCGCGCAATGTTCGCCAGCCGGCGTGCATGGGTATTCGGCGCCGCCATGGCGCTGGCAGGTGTGGCACATGCCGCCCCGGTAGAAATCCAAGTCTGGCACACGCTGTCGGACGCAAACAAGGCCGAGTTCGAAAAGCTGGCCAAGCAATACAACAAGGAACAGGACCAGGTCAGCGTCAAGCTGCGCGCGTTCAATTCCCAGGCCGCGCTGGAACAAGAGGCCACCACGGCAGTCAAGGCGAAGAATGCGCCCAACCTGCTGCAATTGACGGATAACCACTCGCCTGAAGTCGTGGCGCAACACAAGGCGATCCTGCCCTTGTACCAGTTGCTGGCAAAGTATCCGATCAAGGACTTGAACTGGTTTGTGCCGGCCACCAGCAGCTTTACGCGCGACGATAAGGGGCGCCTGCTGGCCTTCCCCTGGATGGCCGAAGTGCCGGTCATGTTCTATAACACCGCCGCCTACAAGAAGGCGGGGCTGGACCCCAACAATCCCGCCCGCACCTGGAGCGGCTTGCAAGCCGAACTGCTCAAATTGCGCGACGTGGCTGATATTGACTGCCCCTACGCCTCCAGCGATCAGGTAACGGTTCACCTGGAGAACCTGGCGCCCGTCAACGGCCAACAGTTCACCAGCAACAATAATGGCCTGGACGCGGTCACCAAGAAGAGCGCGGCGCCTGCCATGCAATTCGACACGCTCTACATGCGCCATATTTCGCTGATGGTCAGCTGGAAGCGCTCGCTGTTGTTCATGGCGCATTCTGGCGACTCCACCGCCGACAAGCTGTTCGCCAAGGGCGAGTGTGCCGTATTGACGTCGAATTCGGGCGCGTTTGGCACCTTCCTGAACACCAAGTCGCTGTCGTTTGGCGTGGCGCCGCTGCCTTACTACGACCAAGCCACCAAGACGGGCGGCCAGCCGTTCGTCAGCGGCTCGGCCTTGTGGGCACTTGAAGGCCGTCCGCAAGCCGAAGAAAAAGCCACCGCGCAGTTCCTGGCCTGGCTGTCCAAGCCTGTCGTTGCTGCCGAATGGCATCAACGCACGGGTTTCCTGCCGTTGACCGAAGCCGCGTTCCGCGCATCTGACGTGTCGTTCTACAAGAGCATCCCGGGCGCGCAAGCCGTGGTTGCCTCGATGAGCAACCGTCCGGTCAGCAACAGCCGCGGCTTCCGTATGGCGAACTACTCGCGCATCGAGCCCGTGCTGAACCAGCAACTGAATGATGCCTTCGAAGGCAAGGTGCCGCCCGTTGCGGCCCTGAACAACGCTGCCTCGCAGGCACGCAGCATTGCCACGCAGCGCTGATCGTTCCAGGACTGAACAGCGCTGATGCGCTGCCGGTCCCACGCAAAAACCCGATCCTGGTGATCGGGTTTTTTTTCGTCCGCACGCCCAGCAGTGGCCGTATCCGCCGGGGCGGGATCAAAGCATCCATGCGTACATGCCAGTCTGGCGGTGCAACGCCGTGCCATCCACCATGCCGTTACTGCGTACTGCTTCGGGTACGCCTATCGATTGCGGTGAGGCATGGTTCGAATCTTCTTCCTGGCGGCAGGCCTGTCCTGCCTGGCTGCTTGCACAAGCTGGCCCGCCTATCGTGTTGCCGGGTCATCCTGGCAGGGCGCTGGGCCTGCGGCGCAGGGCTTTCGCTTTGACTGGCAGTTGTCGGGTGATCAGGCCGTCGCGCCCATGCAGGTCTTTGACGACGGCCGCGAGGTCTGGCTGCAATTCGCGCCGGGCCAACGCCTGCCCGCTATTTTCGGCTTGCGGGCCGATGGCGAGCATGCCTTGCCTTATACGCGCCGCGAACCCTACGTGGTGGTGACGGGCGCATGGGGCGGGTTGTTGTTTCGCGGCGGGCGCCTCGCTGCCCGCGCACGGCGCGAAGGCGAGGCCGCTACCGCAGGCGTGGCGCAACCCGCGGCTGTGACGCAAGAGCAGGGGCAACCCGCCGTAGCAACGGCGTTGGGCGTGGGGCGGCTGGCGGCTGACGGCCCATTGGCGGCTGATGGCGCTGCGGCAGGTGTTGTTGCCCCCGCCGCAGGCGACGCGGCGGCTGCAAAAGCTTCGCCTGATACCGCGAGGCCTATGCCGGTCAATGTGGGGTTGCCCCAGAAAGGAGACTCAGGTTTGCCGGTTCCGCAAATTGCGACGCCAACGCTTGTCACGCCCTCGGCCCGGCTGTTTCTTGCGGCCCCGCCAGACACCACGCTGCGCGCGGTTCTGGCGCGTTGGGCGGCTGGTTCGGGTTGGACGTTTGAGGCCCAGCATTGGGCCGTGGATGTCGACATCCCGCTCTCGGCCACAGCCGAGTTTTCCGGAGACTTCAAGTCGGCTGTGCGTGAACTGCTCGCCGCAACTGAATTGGCGGACAAGCCTTTGCAGCCTTGTTTTTATGGCAATCAGGTGCTGCGCGTGGTGCCTCTGGCTCAGCCGTGTTCACGGGCGGCGTCACCATGGAGGGCAGGTGCATGACTATCCACTGTCTACCGTCCATCGTCGTATGTGTGGCCGTGTGCGGCTTGCTGGGCGGTTGCGCCGCCTCGCAACGGGCTGCTGATTTGCGCCTTGCGGCAAGCAGCCAGCATGCCAATATCACGGACCATCATCAGGCGTTCGCCAATGGGTTGGCTGATCGACAGGCGCGTATCGCGGCGCAAGAGGTCACGGCGCCTTGGATCGCCGGTAAGCCGCAGCCTTTGGCGCGAGAGGTCTCGCTGCCAGCCGCTCTGCGCGCAAACGTGCACACCACGTTAATGTTGGCTGATGAGGCTGATTTGCCTGCGCTTGCGCAGCGTCTTACTGCGGCGACTGGCATCCCGGTGCGCGTGCGGCCAGATGCCTTGCTGCCGTTGGAATTGTTCTTGCCTCGTTTGGCCGTCCAAGGCGTATTGGCAGTCGCTGCTCCGGCGCGGCATGAAGTGCGCAGCGGCCCTCAGCCGCTTGCCAATCTGTTGGATATGCTGGCGGCTCGGTTTTCGGTGCAGTGGCGCTATGAGAAAGGCGTATTGGACTTCTACCGAACCGAAACCCGCGCGTTCGACGTGCGGGCGCTATCCCTTACCAGTAAGGTCGATGTGCGCTTGGGCCGTTCAGGCGGCGCCAGCTCCGAGGGTTTCGAAAGCACGTCCAACACCGCCTTGTCAGCAAAAGAGCACAATGCGCTGGCCATTTTGCGCGCCAACGTAATGCCTTTCCTGACTCGCTCAGGCGTGATTGCGGAAGCGGTCGATGGCGCCTCGGTCCTGGTGGTCACCGATACTCCCGATGCGCTGGACCGCGTCGCGCATTATCTGGACCGGCAGAACAAGGCGTTGACACGCCGGGTACGCCTTGTCTTTGAAGAAATCACCGTGATTGCCAAGGACTCGGCCTCGGGCGGCATGGACTGGAACGCGCTTTATTCGGCGGCAGGCGCGTCATTGGGTTTTGCCGCGGCGCCTGCATCCGTGACGGGCGCCGGTGCATTCAATGCGATTACGGGCCGGGGGCCTTTCCAGGGCTCGCAGGCCATCGTGTCCGCCTTAAGCACAATGGGCGCAATCGTGCGTCACAGAAAAGTCCCCGTTCTGACCTTGAACCGGCGTCCGGTCACGCATGCGGTCAGAACTACGTTTTCCTATATCGACCGGGTGCAAAGCACAGCCGTCCCAGGCACTACTGCGGGCGGCGCCAATGGCTCCTTGCCCGCCGTGTCCATCAGTCAGAAAGATGAAACGGTCGGGTCGTTCCTGACCCTGCTGCCGGATATCCAGGAAGACGGCCAGATCTTGCTATCCATCGCTTATGACAATGCGGTGGCGCAGCCCTTGAAAACCATCACCTTTGGTGAACGCGGCAATCAAGTGCAAGTGCAGCAGATCACGATTGATGGCAACGGCACGGTGCAGCAGCTTGAGCTGCGCCCGGGCCAGCCTGTCATCGTGTCAGGGTTCGATCGTAGCCAGGATCAGCATGATCGCCAGCGCGTGGCGCCTGGTCTGCCTTTGATTGCGGGTGGTCAAGATAGCGCGGTGTCCGAACGCGAGACGACGCTGGTCCTGGTCACGGCTCAGGTCGAAGAAGGGTACTAAGGACACGTCATGCATCGAGCTCCTTATCTGCTCTTGATCAAGTGCGCTGGTGCATTGCCCCCCGGCGCAGTGCACCCCGGCGCAATGCGCACGTTGGCGTTCGGCCTGCGTTGGCAGGTGCTTATCGGCTCGAACGCTGCGGGTCTGGCGCAAAAGCGCGGGCGGCGGTTGAAGGCCACGCATTACGTCATGGGTGGTTCGCTGGCCATGGTCGCCGGATACGGGCGTGTGCGCTCTGGATGGCGTCATCGTCCGCTTGGCGGCGCCGGGGCCCATATTCAAGCTGCTGCACAGCTGTACGCGGTGTTGTATCCGTCGGGTGGGCGTAGCCTGATCCGCCTGCCGGACGGGCGCTATTGGTGGGTAGGGGCGATTGACGGCACCGTTTTGTCGCAGACGGACAAGGTGTTCACATCACAGGATGAAGCACTGCGCGCGCAGGCGTTGTTGGGTGCGCAGCGGCCAGAATTACAAGAGCATGATGCCAATGAAACTTGGGCCGCGTTGCTTCAGGCGGTGGACCCTGACGCCCGGTTGGTGGGGTTGCCGTCTCGCTGGGCCGCATTGCCGCTTGCGCCGCGTATGTTCCTGGCATGTTTGGGGCTGTCCGCGGTTGCGCCACCATTGTGGAATGGGTTGGCGCCGCTCGTGCGCTCAAGCCCGCCCGTTGCAGTGCTGCCATCATCAGGTGATGTGAGCCGGGCGAATCCCTACCAGGTGATGCTGCGGGATACGGTTGTGCATTCCCCTGCCGAGTTGCCTCGTCTGCTGCGCAGCCTGGGCAAGCTTCCTATTCAGGTCCAGGGCTGGGCGTTGCGTCGTGCCCAATGCGATGCGGATAGGTCGGGTTGGAACTGTTCGGCTGCATATGCCCGTGCGCATTCAATGGCGACGAATCATCAACTATATCTTCGCCTTCCTGCGGGTTGGCAGGTGTCTTTCAATCCCTTGGATGAGGCCTCGCTGTCCTGGCGCGTTGCGTCAGACGGTGTTCCATTGGCGGACTTGAATCTTCCCGGCCGGCTGCGGGTAGATACCGAATTGGTCGCCGGCCTGCAGCAACTGCGGCCAGCTTTTGCTTCGCTGGCGCTGGCGCCTGCGGTGCCGTTGTCGGCTACTGGCGCATCGCTTTCCGGGGTAACAGACTCTGCGCAGCCAGAGCCACGCATAGTGCGGCGGCGTGCATTGCGTGTGCACGGACCATTGCGTTCGTTGATGCTATTGCCGGGCCCGATCCTGGCCGCCCGATGGTCGCGCCTTGTGCTGGATGTGCAGGCGCAATTGCGGCCTGGTTTGATTGCCAGCGTGTTGGTCGCTGAGTTGGACGGGGATCTGTATGAACAAGACTAAATTCTTCGCGCTTTGCGGCGCAGTCGGCGGGCGAGCGGTCTTTAGCCTGGCGTTGTTGGCGTATGCGGCCAATACGCCGGCAGAGGAATCTGCGATGCCGCAGGACGATGCCCATGCATGGCCGGAAGTGGAGACCGTGCGTACGTTGTTGCGCGCCGATGCGGCTGCTGCCTTGGCGGATTGCCGGGTGCCTGGAATTTGCCGACCGGGTTTGGATTCTTTGGGGCAGAAAGTTTCCGCACTGCGGCCGCCCGCCGATATACGCGTGGTGGCGATATTCGGTATTTCCAGCCGGCTCAAGGTCGATCTGATCGTCAATGGCACGTTGCTTCGTTATCAAGCGGGCCGCCAGGAGCCTATCGCGGGGGCGGTCACGGCCGGCGTGTACAGGCTGCTTGCCATCGACGGCGCGTGCGTCCGTCTGCGTGGGGCAGAGCAGGACCACACTGGCTGCATGGATGCGGGAGGGAATCATCCATGACCCGGCAATCTGCGGTGGATCGCAAGACGTCCGCACCCGAGCTTCGTACGGCGCAGGATATCTCCCAGTTGCAGCCCGCATTTGTCTGCGCACTGGGCCGGGAGTTCGATCTTGCCGCCCTGGCAGGGCGTTTGTGCCCCGTGCTTCTGGCAAATGGCCAGGCCGCTATCTTCGCAGTCCAGAAATACATCCAGGGAGATGCGATTGACGAAGTCGAGCGCATGGTGCGGGCCAAAGGCTACAGACTGGCGCAACCGTCGCGGTACGCGTTACCGGCCGCGTTGCTGCTGATGATTGCGCGCGAACAATTGACGGCGCAGGGTTTGGGCGGGCAGGGCGGGTCCGTGCAGGCCGACCGCCGTTCCGCGCTGGCCGCGTTGTTTCTGGACATCGTGCGCTGGGGTGTGGCGCAGGGGGCAAGCGATATACACGTCAACGTAAACCAACGTCGCGGCGCCTGCGAGATCCGCTACACCATCAATGGCGAATACGTCAGCACCGAAAAATTCACCGGTTTATCCAATGCCACGCTACTGGAAGTGTTAGCCGTGGCCTGGATGGATGTGCGCGGCGGCAATGGCGCTGTATTTGATCCGGCGCTTGAGCAGCAAGGTCGGATCGCGCTCGATTTGGACGGCATTCCTGTCGTATTGCGCTGGGCCTCTTTGGCTACTGACATGGGCCCATCCGTGTGCTTGCGCATCCTGCGCCTGGACGCCACGGCTGGTGGCGATCTGCATGCGCTGGGTTATTTTCCTGAACAGATATCCACTTTATTGCGAGCTCGAGAGCGTGAGGGCGGCGCCATTGTGCTGGCTGGTGTTGTGGGGTCGGGAAAGTCCACTACGATCGCGACGCTGATGCGGGGCATTGCTGCCACCCGCAAAGTGATTACGCTCGAAGACCCCGTTGAATACATCATAGGCAATGCACTGCAAAACACGCTGGGCAGCGCGTTGGCGGGTTCGGCCTGGCCTGCTTTCGACGCCAAACTGAAAACCATCAAACGGTCAGCTATGAATGATTTGTTGGTCGGTGAAATCCGCGACGTCAATACCGGCCGCGCATTCATGGACCTGGCAAGCTCGGGCATCAGTCTCTACACGACCACGCACGCGGGTTCGGCAGCGATGATTCCTGAGCGGCTGGCTTCAGATGCCATCGGCGTATCGCGCGATTTCCTGGCGGCGCCAGGAGTGCTGAAGCTGCTCGTCTATCAGACGCTGTTGCCACGCCTGTGTGCCCGCTGTGCATTGCCCGTAGACAGCCTGTGGCGAATGCCTAGCGGGCATCGCACATTTGATGCCGCCGAATGGCAGCCATGGGTGCAGCGTATGCAGCAGGTTTATGGTTTGGAGCTTGACGCTTTGCGCGTCACAAATGCGGCAGGTTGCGTTGAATGCAGACGCCCGCAACTCACCGCGTTGAATGGAATCGCAGGGCGCAGCGTCGCCGCTGAAATGATCGAGCCGGACAGGGTGGAAGGTTTTCATGAGCGCGTGCGCGAACGTGACAACCTGGCCCTGAAACGACACGTCGACTCGGCAGGCCCGGAGACTTGGCGCGATGTCAGCCAGCGTGGAAAGCGAGCGCTCGACGGCGCGCTCTACAAAGTCAACCAAGGAGAACTCGACCCAAGGGTCTTGCTACAGCGGTTTGATCTGCTTGCTACGCCCAGCGGGTCGGGCGCAACACCGCAACGGGGCGATCATGACTGAATGGCGTCTGGCGCTTTCTTCCTGGTTTTCGGCAGGCGGTTATGGCCTGATGCTGGATGCTTGGCGTTTCCGTTCCCGCAGGGCGGACTACTACGAATATCTGGCGGATCTGGTCGAAGGGACGCAAGGCCGAAAAAGCCTGCGTGACATCTTCGAAGACGATGCGCGCCGTTATGGGCCAGGCACTGTACGCGGCCGCTTGTCTCGGCACTGGGCATTGTCTTATCTGGAGGCTGGCGGAGACCTGGGCGGAGCATGGGCCTCCACATTGCCAGCCAGAGACTGTCTGCTGCTTGCCTGCGTCCAGGAAGAGGGTGGCGATTTGCCCGCTGCCCTCAAAGACATCGCGCGCGCCGTTCGTCTGGCGGCAGATGCCCGCATGGCTGTGATGACCGCAGCCGCGACGGGTATGGTCGCCGCGCTGGTGGCCTTCGCCTTGCTGTGCGCCATTCCCTTTTTCAGCGTGCCCCGCTTGCAAAGCGTATTCCAGACGGTGCCTGCCGAAGACTACGGGCGACTGACGCAAGGGTTGTTTGCACTGGCCGGATATGTTCGCGAATGGTTGGTCTTGTGGCTGGTATCAACGGTGGGTCTGGCGCTGCTTGGCCAATGGTCGTTGGCCAATTTGACGGGGCCGTGGCGCGACAGATTGGATAGCTGGTTGATCTGGCGCCTGTACAGAGATTTTCAGGCCATTCAATTCCTGTCCCTGCTGGCTGTGCTGGTGCGTGAACATGGTGCGGCCGACACGCGATTGCGCAGAGCGTTGTCCGTGCAGTGCCGCGGAGCGCAGCCCTGGCTGCGTGGGCATTTGCAGACGATGTTGGATCGGACCGATGCCGGTGTGGCGGGGCCCGAACTCTTCAATACGGGCCTGCTCGATGCCGAAACGTGGTGGTTTATGGCCGACATGATGGACGCCTCGGGGCTGGAGACGGGACTGGCCCGAGTGCGCTTGCGGGTTGAAGAGCGGCTGCTGGTTCGGGTGTTGCGCCAGGCGTCCACATTGCGCTGGACGTTGCTGATTGCGTCGCTTGCGACCGTGTTGGGAATCACGCTCTGGCACTACGGCGTGATCAACGAACTGCGTCAATCACTCACAAATTTTTATGCAAACCAGTAGTAGCCGGACCTTACGGCTCGAAAACGACGTTGCAAGGCATATCCACCAATCCTTGATTGCTTTCAGCAGGAGGTAACGATGCAGAGGTTCGACAGGGGTCGATTCGGCGCCATGCGCCAACAAGGTTTTTCACTGATGGAGGTATCCATTGTCACGGCGATCGTCTTGCTGATTGCGATTGTTGGCATCCCGGCAATTGGCGGCTACGTCATCGAAAACAAGGTGCCCAAAGTAGGCGAAGAACTGCAGCGCTTTATTGCCAGCATGAAGATCAATGCGCAAGGGGGCGGCATCACGCCATACGCTGGCCTCGATACCGGCGCCATGGCCAACGCATTGCGCGATTCAAGCGTGTTGTCGGTACAGGGTTCCGGCGCGTCGGCCACTATCGCGCACGGTTTGGGCGGATCGGGTTCGGGGCGCAACGGTATTGTCGAAGTTGCGCCGGCCGCTTTTGATGGGGCAGGTTTGGGCGCCGCTTTTACCGTCACGCTCACCAATGTTAGCCAGGCTGCCTGTCCATCGTTGGCTTCGGTATTGCAGCGGGTGTCTGAATCGATTTCGATTGATGGCGCCAGCGGCGCCAAGCTGGTCAAAGACTCGATAGCCACGCCCCGCGTTCTCTATCGCGCCGCGCTAGCCCAGGCGCAATGCGGCCACGGAGACGTCAACACCTTTGTGTTTACCGCCCGATGAGCAGCCACCTGTGTCCGGCGCGCTGGCGTGGTGGCATTGCGCTGCGGTTGATGCAAACAGGATATTCATTGGTGGGCGTGGCGCTGGGCTTGGTTCTGACCTCCCTGATTGCCATTTGGGCTTCCAATCAGCTCGTACAGCGGATCGAAGATGCGGCGGCGCATTCAACCGGCGTATGGCTGACGCAGGTTCGCCTGGCGTTAGCGGGGGTGCTGAACCTGCATTTCGACGCCTTGGCCAATGGGCAGGCGCCATTGGGCAGTCAGGGCAAGCCGCTGTTCGTGAACCCGCTAATGCCCACTGTGGCCGAGTTGCGCACGCAGGGGCACTTGCCAGCGGACTTTCCAGAGCAGTCTTCCATGGGGTTCGGTGCGCAGATCAGGATCGCCCGCGCACCGGCCTGTCCGGGCGCGTCGTGCCGTCTTGACGGATTGGTCTACAGCGCCACACCGGTTTTAAAAAGAGGAGCGCAAGTTGTTGATCTTGTGGGCATATCTGCCGTAATTGCCGCCGCGGGCGGTTATGCGGGAGCGGTATGGCCCCAGTCGCCAGGGGTGGTGCGGGGGGCTGTGTTCAGCTTTGCCAACCCTTTGGCGTCCGGCGCCCCGCGTTATTTGCCCGGTACGCTGGCGCTTTGGGCGGGCGCGGGGACAGGAGGTGGAGGCGGGCAGCTAGATGTGGACCGATTTGTCACGCTGCGGGATACGCGAGATCCCATGCTGAGAGGGGCGTTGTCGGTGGCGTCCAACATGTCTGCGGGCGGCCGTCTTGCGGTTGGAGGCGTGCTGTCGACCGCTACCGACGTTTCTGTTGGGGGACATATCGTGATGGCCGCGCGCGCTGTGCCAGGCCATTTCTGTCCACGCGTCAACGGCACTCTGGCAACGTCGCATGGGGGCGAATTACTCTCCTGCCAGGGAAATGTGTGGACACAGGCCAGCGGCGGTTTCGGAGGCGCCTACAGTGTCAATGCCCCTAGAGGATGCTGGCATTACACGGGCGTGCCAACGGTAAACCCGCGAACGGGAGACTGCTCTTGCCCGGCCGGATTTACGAGTGTCATCGTGTCAGCGGGCGGAAAATGGACGGATAACGAGGGTTGGACCACCGGTTACGTCTGCGTCAGGTAGCGCCGATTGCGCCGCATTCCCGCGCAAGCCCGCCAACCCTCTATAATCAAAGATTCGCCTAAATCTTGCTTCATCCACGATGAAATCCTCCGAGATTCGCCAGCAGTTTCTGCAATTCTTCAAGTCCAAGGAACACACCATTGTTCCTTCGTCGTCGCTCGTCCCCGGCAACGACCCGACTTTGCTCTTCACTAATTCGGGCATGGTCCAGTTCAAGGACGTCTTCACGGGCAAGGAATCGCGGTCGTATACGCGTGCCACATCGTCGCAGCGCAGCGTGCGCGCCGGCGGTAAGCACAATGACCTCGAGAACGTGGGCTATACCGCCCGCCACCATACGTTCTTCGAAATGCTGGGTAACTTCAGCTTTGGCGACTACTTCAAGCGCGACGCCATTCAGTACGCCTGGGAACTGCTGACGCAGGTCTACAAGCTGCCAGCCGATAAGCTCTGGGTCACCGTCTACCAGGAAGACGACGAGGCCTACGATATCTGGGCCAAGGAAGTCGGCGTGCCGACCGAGCGCATCATTCGCATCGGCGACAACAAGGGCGCGCGCTACGCGTCTGACAACTTCTGGCAAATGGCCGACACCGGTCCTTGCGGCCCGTGCTCGGAAATCTTCTTTGATCACGGTCCTGAAATCTGGGGCGGCCCCCCGGGATCGCCCGAAGAAGACGGCGACCGCTACATCGAGATCTGGAACCTGGTGTTCATGCAGTTTGAACGCGACGCCGCCGGCAATATGCCGCGCCTGCCGCGTCCCTGTGTCGATACCGGCATGGGTCTGGAACGTATCGCCGCCGTGTTGCAGGGCGTGCATTCCAACTACGAAATCGACCTTTTCCAGCACCTGATCGCCGCCGCAGCCCGCGAAACCGGCATCAAGGACCTGGAAGACAACTCGCTGAAGGTCATTGCCGACCACATTCGTGCCTGCTCGTTCCTGATCGTCGATGGCGTGATCCCCAGCAACGAAGGCCGTGGCTACGTGCTGCGCCGTATCGTGCGCCGCGCCTTGCGTCATGGCTACAAACTCGGTCAGACCAAGCCGTTCTTCCATCGCATGGTGCCGGATCTGGTTGCCGAGATGGGCGAAGCCTATCCCGAGTTGGCCGCTACGGCCGACCGCGTTGCGCAGGTGCTGAAGCAAGAAGAAGAGCGCTTTGGCGAAACGCTGGAACACGGCATGCGCATCCTGGACACGGCCCTGGCTAATGTGGCCAAAGGCGGCGTGCTGGATGGCACTACGCTGTTCACGCTGTATGACACCTACGGTTTCCCCGTGGACCTGACCGCCGACATCTGCCGCGAACGCGAAGTGGAAATCGATATGGCGGGTTTCGAGGTCTCCATGGAGCGTCAGCGCGACCAGGCCCGGGCCGCCGGCAAGTTCAAGATGGCCGAAGGACTAAGCTACGAAGGCGCCGAAACGCGCTTTGAAGGCTACGAAAAGCTGGAACTCGACAACGTCAAGGTCACGGCCTTGTACGTGGACGGCACGCACGTCCAGCAAGTGACGGCCGGCCAAAGCGCCGTCGTCGTGCTGGACGCTACCCCGTTCTACGCGGAGTCGGGCGGCCAGGTGGGCGACACCGGTTTGCTGGAAGCCGACGGCTTGCGTTTTGTCGTTGCTGACACGCTGAAGATCCAAGCGGGCGTGTTTGGTCATCATGGCGTGCTGGAATCGGGTTCGCTGTCCGTGGGCGACACCCTGCTGGCCCGCGTGGACGCCGTCCGCCGTGCCCGCACGATCCGCAATCACTCTGCCACCCATTTGATGCACAAGGCCTTGCGCCAGGTGCTGGGCGCGCACGTGCAGCAGCGCGGCTCGCTGGTGGACCCCGACAAGACCCGCTTCGACTTTGCGCAAGACGCGCCGATGACCGCCGAACAGATCGCGCGTGTCGAGGCCATCGTCAACGCCGAAGTGCTGGCCAACCAGCCCACCGTGGCCCAGGTCATGGCTTATGACGACGCGGTCAAGGGTGGCGCCATGGCGCTGTTCGGCGAAAAATACGGCGATACGGTACGGGTGCTGGATATCGGCTTCTCGCGCGAACTCTGCGGTGGCACGCACGTCAGCCGTACGGGCGATATCGGTCTGTTCAAGATCATTTCTGAAGGCGGCGTGGCGGCTGGTGTGCGCCGTATCGAAGCCATCACTGGCGACAACGCGCTGGCCTGGGTGCAGAACCAGAATGCCTTGCTGACCCAGATCGCGGGCATGCTGCGCAGCACGCCGGCAGACCTGCCGACGCGTATCGCCCAGGTGCAGGATCAGGTCAAGGCGCTTGAGAAAGAGCTGGAGCAGTCGCGCAACAAGCTGGCTGCCAATGCTGGCAATGATCTGGCTGCCAGCGCTGCTGTCGACGTCAAGGGCATCAAGGTCCTGGCCGCCAGCATCGGCGACGTGGATCCCAAGGCGCTGCGCGGCATGGTCGACAACCTGAAGGATCGTCTGAAGCCGGCCGTTGTGTTGCTGGCAACGGGGTCCGCAGATGGCAAGATCAGCGTGGTGGGCGGCGTTACCGCCGACCTGACCGACCGCATCAAGGCCGGCGATCTGGTGGGCTTTGTGGCCAGCCAGGTGGGCGGCAAGGGCGGTGGCCGTCCTGACATGGCCATGGGCGGCGGCACCGATATCGCAGCCTTGCCCGCAGCAATTGCAGGCGTGCAGAAGTGGGTTGACGAGCGTCTCTGATGAGCAGCGTGGAAGCCGGTCTTGATACCGGCGCGCAAGCGCCGGATTTCGAGCAAGAAGTCGACGCTAGCGGGCTGACTTGCCCGCTGCCCATCCTGCGCGCGAAGAAGGCGTTGGCGCAGATGGCCAGTGGTCAGGTTTTGCGCGTCATCACCACGGATCGCAACGCCATTCGCGACTTTC
Organism: Achromobacter seleniivolatilans; assembly: GCF_030864005.1. Taxonomy (NCBI): domain Bacteria; kingdom Pseudomonadati; phylum Pseudomonadota; class Betaproteobacteria; order Burkholderiales; family Alcaligenaceae; genus Achromobacter; species Achromobacter seleniivolatilans. The sequence goes on along the minus strand of NZ_CP132976.1, from coordinate 2,786,037 downwards.
AGGCCTTTGCGCGCCAGACCGGTAACGTGCTGGTTGCGCAGCAAGAGTCCGATGGGCGCGGCGTGCATTTCTTGCGCCGCCGCTGATCCTGGCCAGCCAACCGGCTGCTCGGTTCGCTCCATACGACAAGAGCCCGCCTTCATGGCGGGCTCTTTGCTTTGCGGGTCAGCGTGCGGCTTACTTATGCACGGCTGCGGCAACGGCTTGGGTAATGGTGAAATCCACCAGGTCGCCTTCCTTGAGCTGCTGCAGGCGGGCTTGCAGGGCAGGGTCTTTCACCTGGATCGTGCGCATGCCCCCTTGGGGGCCTTTAAGCGTGACAAGATTGGCACTTTTGTTGATATGCCAGATCTCGGCCGTGATCGTGGTTTGGCGACCCATTGCGCCGCCGGGCTTGGCGCCCGGAGCGCTGCGCGTCCCGGCTGTCTCGGTGACGACTTCAGGTATGCCTGATCCGGCGGGTCGCACATCAATCCCCACGGACTCGTAATAGTCGAGCGTCAGCGAGTCGCCTGGCTTGATCTGATTGAAGTTGCGAATGTCGGGGCCGGCCTGAACGTTCACGGTGTTGCCATTCTCACCCTGCAACGTGATGGTCCGGGTAGCCGGGTCCACGGCGGTAACTTTACCCGTGGCGGTGGTTAGCGCCGCGCCGACCACGCGGGCGGAAGCCGTCAGTGGCATTGCCAGCGTGCCCAGCAAAATGCCCGCCAAGGCCAGGCGCGCGACGGGAGTGAAGGCTGATTTCTGGTTCTTCATGGTGTGGCACTCTCCTGAAATGGAAGTGTTGGGGAAAAACACGGAGACACGACGAAACGGGCGCAAAGGCTCCGCCCATCAGGACGATGGCTTGAAAGCAGTAAGGGGGCTGCGCCATGGTGGCGCGGACGGGTGGAGCAAAGCGCGGGATGAGGCGTAGGACGACATAAAACCGATCTCTCCAACCGGGCTATTCTTCAAACGCACTTAGGGTCAAACGCAGGAAAAGCAGACGTAAGCGCTGCCGGGCGGCTACACTTTGGGCTGCGGCGGGCTCCGGCCCACATTTGTAGAATACCCGGATGTGGTGTTTTAGGATACAAATCGCGCCGCTACGCCTGATTCAGCACCTGCATTTGCCAGCTGGCTTGTTTAAGTGCTAGAATTTCCCGTTTTTCACAACTAATTCAAGGGATTACCTATGGTGGTGATTCGCCTGGCCCGCGGTGGGTCCAAGAAGCGTCCGTTTTACAACCTGGTGGCCACCGATTCGCGTAACCGTCGCGACGGCCGCTTCATCGAGCGCGTGGGTTTCTACAACCCCGTAGCTAGCGAAGGCACGGAAAACCTGCGCATTGCGCTGGATCGCGTGCAATACTGGACCGGCACTGGCGCGCAATTGTCGCCCGCTGTCGAGCGTCTGGTTAAAGACTACTCGGCCAAGGTTTCCGCCGCAGCTTAATTGCCTGCGTCGTTTAAACCCCAAGCTGTTAGTTAGTAGAGCTACCATTTTTAGCTGTTTCATCGTTACCAAGAGCACGATACATGCCTGATGCCGCAAACTCCAACGCGGCGCCTACGGATTTGATCGAGCTGGGCCGCATCAGTGCGGCCTACGGTGTGAAAGGCTGGGTTAAGGTGCAGCCACATTCGGCCAATGCCGAAGTACTGCTCTCAGCATCTCAATGGTGGTTGACTCGCCCTGTGCCTGAATTGGCGCGGGGCGCTGTCGCGTCTGCGCCTGTCGCAATCAAGGTTTTGCAAGTCCGTACGCAGGGCGCCACAGTGGTGGCCCAGTTGGCGGGTATTGCAGATCGCGATCAGGCCGAAGCCTTGCGCGGATATTCCGTCCAAGCGCCGCGCGGTTCTTTTCCCGCGCCCGAGGAAGACGAATACTACTGGGTCGACCTCATCGGCTGCGCGTTGTACACCAACGCCAACGGTGAAGCCACGCTGATAGGCGTGGTGGGTGAAGTCCTTGATAACGGCGCACATGCCGTCTTGAAGGTCTTGTGCCAGAAAGCTGGAGCCGAAGGGCTCGAGCCTGTCCTGGACGCCAAAGGCCGACCTGCCGAAATGCTTGTTCCGTTCGTACGCGCGCACATACACGCCGTCGATTTGGCCGCTCGCCGCATAGACAGCGACTGGCCCGCGGATCTTTGATGCGATTCGACGTCATTACGCTCTTTCCCGAAATGTTCGGGGTAGTGCGCGATCTGGGTGTTACCGGCCGGGCGCATGCGCAAGGCCGGTGGTCCTTGCACGCTTGGAATCCCCGTGATTTCACGCAGGACGTCCATCGCACGGTGGACGACCGTCCTTACGGCGGCGGCCCCGGAATGGTGATGATGGCGGCGCCTTTGGAAGCCGCTGTCAACGCCGCCCAGGAAGCGCGTGCCGCGCAAGGTCTGGCCCGCGCCCCTGTGGCGCTGCTGGCGCCTGTAGGCAAGCGCTACGATCAGGCCGACGCTGAATCGCTGGCTGCCAGTGAAGGCATCATCCTGATTTGCGGCCGGTACGAGGGCGTGGACCAGCGCTTCATTGAACGCTGCGTCACGCACGAGATTTCACTGGGCGACTTTGTGTTGTCTGGCGGAGAAATTGCAGCCCTGGCGGTCATCGACGCAGCAGTCCGGCTGGTGCCGGGCGTGCTCAACGATGGCGACTCCGCATTGCAGGACTCGTTCAACGACACCTTGTCCGGTTTGCTGGATAGCCCGCATTACACGCGCCCCGAGGTCTATCAGGGTGAGCCTGTGCCCGCGCCCTTGTTGAGCGGCCACCATGCCAATATCGCTCGTTGGCGGCGTGAGCGTTCGCTTGCCCTGACGGCGGCCCGGCGTCCCGAGCTGATCGAATCAGCACGGGCCAAGGGATGGCTCAACAAAATCGACGAGCGCTACCTGGCCGAGCTGGCCGGTACCTACGATCCCGCCTCAGAGCCGCCTAAGCGCAGGCGCCGGCCTTCGGCCAAACCCGCTGCCGACGCCTTGGCAAGCACGCCGCCGTCACCGGTTCCGCCCAAGACGCCAGACGCCTCTTAAGGTGTCTTCGAAATTCGATAAGCCCCACCGCCGCTAGGGATGTTCCTAGGTTGTGGGGCTTTCTTCTGCTCCTTAGTATTGAAAATTACATGCAAATGAAATTTTCATATGAGCCTCTCTGCCCTTAAACGTCTTGATCACGCTGGACTGCCAACCGCGCCATCGCAGGCGGGGCGGCCGGAATCCGCTGTCGATTTGTGGTTGGGCCAGCAGTTGCGCCAATTGCGCAAACAGCAACGCCGCTCATTGGCTGACGTCGCCAGCGCTTGCGGCATGTCGCTAGGGTTGTTGAGCCAGATTGAGCGCGGGCTGAGTTCCGCTTCGGTGAAGGTCTTGCATCTGCTGGCTCGCGAGTTTCATGTGTCCGTGAATTCATTGCTGCGCAATGCCGAACTCACGCAGGGCGAAGATGATGGCCGCGTCGCGCGCGCCGGCACACATCGATATATCGATCTGCGGGAAAAGGGCATCAGCAAAGAGATGTACACGCCGCCCGCGTGCCGCAGCATGGATTTGTGCCGGGCGTCCATTGAACCCGGCGGCTCCACCGGCAATGAATTGTTCGTCACGGGGCAGGGCGAGCAGATTGGTCTGGTGCTTAAGGGTTCGCTGGAACTATGGGTGGGCGACCGCGTCATGTTGCTCAACGAAGGCGATAGTTTCTGCTATGCCAGCAGCACGCCGCGCCGATGGCGCAATCCCGGGTCCGAGACGACTGAGGTCATCTGGGCTATCTCCAATATCACTCAAGCCGCGGGGGACGATACGCAACAGGCGCCATAAGCGCGCAGCACTCATAGCGGGGCGATGACACTGGGGATCATCGCGCCATCCGGAGAGGCGATGCAGCCGCAACGCAGTATCCGGACTTCTTTGCCACGACGAGGATATGTCATGAAATTCAAGACTCTGGTTGTCTCTGTATTTGCAGCATTGTCCATGGCCGCGGGCGCTCACGCCCAAACGGTGTTGAAAGTGGGGTCGACACCCACCGGCAGTCCGTTCACCTTTCTTGATACCAAGACCAACTCTATTGAAGGGGTGATGGTCGATATTGTGAAGGCAGTTGGCAAGGAAGCGGGGTTCGAGGTGCAGATCGAACCCATGGCATTTTCCGCGTTGATCGGATCGTTGACGTCCAAGCGCATCGACATCGTGTCGGCCGCCATGTTCATCACGCCGCAGCGCCAGCAGGTCGTGAGCTTTTCAGACCCGGTGTACCGCTACGGCGAAGGCTTGATGGTGCTGAAGACCGACAACAAGGAATACAAAGCCTTTGCGGACATGAAAGACATGACGGTCGGCGTGCAAGTCGGCACCGCATTCGTCGAACCGATCCAGAAAAGCGGCGTATTCAAGGAAGTGAAGCTTTACGACAACCCGCCTGACATGATGCGCGACGCCAATGCCGGCCGCATCCAGGGCGGTTTCATGGACTACCCGATTGCCGCCACCATTTTGCGTCAGGGCAACTACCCAAATCTGAAAATGGCGCAGGCCTACCAGCCGACTGTCATGGGCAGCCTGGGCCTGGCAACGCGCAAGGATGACACGGCGCTGCTTGATCGCATCAACAAGGCGCTGGTCAAGCTGAAGGCCGATGGCACCATCGCCGCCATCCTGAAGAAGTGGGGCCTGGAAGGCGTGTGACGCCAGCCTGATCTCGCACGACCCAAGCGTTATGGCATCAGTCCGGCCGGCGTGCATGCGCGCGCCGGCGGGCGGGGCGCATTCCGCGCGTGTTGTCCTGTTGGGGTAGATGAAGTTATGACGGAACTCTTCAAAGACTGGGCGGAGTACCTGCCGATACTGTTGCAGGGGGCCAAGTTGACGATCCTGGTGACCCTGGGATCGCTTGCGCTTTCGACAGTGTTGGGGCTGGTGTGGGCGCTCATGCGGGTGTCGGGCAACAAGTATTTGTCCAGTATCAGCGGTGGCGTGATCAACCTGCTGCGCGGCATCCCGATCATTGTGCTGCTGTTCTATATCTACTTTGTGATGCCTGATATGGGCGTGTCGCTGACCGCTGTGCAGGCGGCCATCATCGGTCTGGGCGTGGCGTATTCCGCGTATCAGGCTGAAAACTTCCGCGCGGGCATTCAGGCTATTGACCGGGGGCAGATCGAAGCCGCGATGGCCATGGGTATGAGCTGGAGCATGACGATGCGGCGCGTGGTGCTACCGCAAGCCGTGAAAATCGTGCTGCCGCCATACGGCAACATCATGATCATGATGCTTAAAGATTCGTCGCAGGCGTCCACCATTACCGTCGCGGAATTGGCGTTGCAGGGCAAGCTGATTGCCGTGTCCACGTTCAAGAACGCGACGGTGTTTTCGCTTGTGGCGCTGATGTATCTGGTGATGTGCGTGCCGCTGATTATGCTGGTGCGGCATCTGGAAAAAAGGAGCGCCTCCAAATGATCGAGCTTCAGGGGGTACGCAAGAGTTTTGGCGCGCTTGAGGTGCTAAAGGGCATCGACGCCGAAGTCACCAAAGGCGAGGTCGTGTGCGTCATCGGGCCATCCGGCTCCGGCAAGTCCACGATCCTGCGCTGCATCAATGGACTGGAACGCTACAACGCCGGACGCATCACCATCGATGGCGAACTCGTCGATTCCGATGCGCCCTCCATCGTGTCCATCCGCACCCAAGTGGCCATGGTGTTTCAGCGTTTCAACCTGTTTCCTCATCGCACGGCGCTGGAAAACGTCATTGAAGGGCCGATCTACGTCAAAAAGGAACCGCGCGCGCAGGCGTTGGAGCGTGGCCGCGAGCTGCTGGCCAGCGTGGGTCTGGCGGACAAGGCCGATGCGCATCCGCCGCAGTTGTCAGGCGGCCAGCAGCAGCGCGTGGCCATTGCCCGCGCGCTGGCAATGCAGCCCAAGGCCATCCTGTTTGATGAACCCACATCCGCCCTGGACCCGGAGCTGGTCGGTGATGTGCTGGGCGTCATGCGCAAGCTGGCCGAAGCGGGTATGACCATGGTCGTCGTGACGCACGAAATGAGTTTTGCTCGAGAGGTGGCCGACCGTGTCATGTTTTTCGATGGCGGCGTCATGGTTGAGCAAGGCGTCGCTCGCGAAGTGTTGAATCATCCGCAACACCCTCGGACGCAGGATTTCCTGCACCGGGTGCTGCACCCCATGTAAGGAATCATCATGCAGCAAGGGCCGTTTCCTCTTTCCCCTTCGTTATGGGCAGCGACCGCGGCCGCGCCGCCGCCGACCGACGCGCTGACCGTATCCGCGCAAGCGGACGTGCTGGTGATCGGCGGCGGCTACGCTGGTCTGAGCACGGCGTTGCATCTGGCCGAGCGCGGGGTCAAAGTCATGTTGCTCGAAGCGCGCGAGATCGGCTTCGGAGGTTCGGGCCGCAACGGCGGCCAGGTGATTCCGGGTTTGAAGTACGACCCCGATGCAATGATCTCGATGTTCGGGCAGGAGCGCGGTGAGAAACTGATTCGTTTTGCTGGCGCCACTGCGGATTCAGTGTTTAACCTGATCGATCGCCATGCCATGGATGTGCCACACGTGCGCCATGGCTGGGTTCAGGGCGCGCACAATCCCGAGGCGCTGCGTATGGCGCATGACCGGGCCGCCCAATGGGCGCGCCACGGCGCGGATGCCCAGCCGCTTGACCGCGCGCAGGTTGCCCGGCTGGTGGGAACGGACAAGTATCTGGGCGGCTGGGTGGACAAGCGTGCAGGCGCTATCCAGCCCTTGAGTTATGCGCGCGGATTGGCGCGCGCGGCGTTGAATGCGGGCGCCGATATTCACACGGAAACGCCGGTCACCGGTCTTAAGCGCGATGGCGGCAAGTGGACGGCAACCACGGCTGGGGGCGCCACCGTCACGGCTGATCGTGTGGTGATGTGTACGAACGCCTATGGCGGAGACCTTCTGCCCGCTTTGAAGACATCGATCATCGATGCCAATACCTTTCAGGTCGCCACCGAGCCGCTGCCGGAATCGGTGCGTGCAGGGATCTTCCCTGAAGGTCATGTCACATCCGACACGCGCAACCTGCTGCTGTACTTCCGGCTGGATCATCAGGGGCGATTGCTCATGGGCGGGCGCGGTCCGTTTCGTGAGCCGAAGGGCCCCGAAGACTGGGCGCATCTTGAGCGCGTGATGCTGAAGATGTTTCCGCAGGTCGCGGGCACGCCGTTTGCCTACCGCTGGTGCGGCCGCGTTGCGATTACTCGCGACTACCTGCCGCATCTGCATGAGCCGCAACCTGGGTTGCTGGTGGATATCGGTTGCCAGGGCCGCGGCGTGGGCTTGCAGACCAGTATGGGCCGAGCGATGGCTCAATACGTGGCGACGGGCGACGCCAATGCGCTGCCCGTGCCGTTGTCGCCCGTCGTGCCGTTCCCCTTGTATGGATTACGCAGGCTGTATGTGAACGCGGTCGTCACCTGGTATCGGATGACAGATGGCGGTGTCTGATCCGGCACGCGAATAGTCCTAAACGTAAAAACCCCGGAGCGAGTCCGGGGTTTTTTGCGTTCAGCGACAACAACTGGTCCGTTTAGTCGCCCAGCTTGGCGCGCTGTTCACGCACCTTCTGCAAGGTTTCGCCAAACTGCGCCATGCGCGCCTTTTCTTGCTCGACCACTGCGGCCGGCGCCCGTTCGACGAAGCTGGCGTTGGACAGCTTGCCGTTGGCCTTGGTGATCTCGCCTTCCAGGCGCGCGATTTCCTTGTCCAAACGTATGCGTTCGGCGGCCACGTCAACTTCAACGTGCAGCATCAACCGGCTGGCGCCCACGACCTGAACCGGTGCGCCCGCGTCAGGCAGTACGTCCAGCACGTCGACCTGGCTCAGCTTGGCCAGCGCGGCCAGATACGGCGCGTTGCGCTTGAGCGTGGGTGCGTCGCCCTGGGCGCACAGCGGCACCTTGACTGCAGGCGACAGGTTCATTTCACCGCGCAGTGCGCGTACGGCTTCGACCTGGGCCTTCAATTCGGCCACGTTGGCTTCGGCGGCAGTGTCCACGGCAGCCAGATTGGCCTGCGGGTAGGGCTGCACGCTGACGCTGTCGGCGACGCCTTCCTTGCGCTTGCCCGCCACCACCGACACCTTTTGCCACAGCTCTTCGGTGATGAACGGAATGATCGGATGCGCCAGGCGCAGTACGCATTCCAGCACGCGGATCAGTGTGCGGCGCGTGCCCAGTTGCTGGGCGGGCGTGCCCGTCTGGATCTGCACCTTGGCCAGTTCCAGATACCAATCGCAGTATTCGTCCCACACGAAGCGATACAGCGCGTTGGCGATGTTGTCGAAACGGTAGTCGGCAAAGCCGCGCGCCACATCGGCTTCCAGCGTTTGCATCTGGCTGATGATCCAGCGGTCCACGAACGACGTTTCGCCGCCGTCCGAACCCGTCAGGTCGTGGCCTTCCGTGTTCATCAGCACAAAGCGCGTGGCGTTCCACAGCTTGTTGCAGAAGTTGCGATAACCCTCGCAGCGCTTCAGGTCAAAGTTGATGTTGCGGCCCAGCGTGGCGTAAGCGGCCATCGTGAAACGCAGTGCATCGGTGCCAAAGGCAGGGATGCCGTCGGGGTACTGGCGGCGCGTGGCTTTTTCGATGGCGCCGGCTTGCTTGGGGTTCATCAAGCCATAGGTGCGCTTGACGACCAGGCCGTCCAGGTCAATGCCGTCGATCAGGTCTACCGGGTCCAGCGTATTGCCCTTGGACTTGCTCATCTTCTGGCCGTCAGCATCACGGATCAGTCCGTGGACGTAGACGTGCTTGAACGGAATCTGGCCGGTCAGGTGCGTGGTCAGCATGACCATGCGGGCGACCCAGAAGAAGATGATGTCAAAACCCGTGACCAGCACGCTGGACGGCAGATAGCGTTGCAGGTCCGGCGTATTTTCCGGCCAGCCCAGCGTCGTGAAGGGCACGAGGCCCGACGAGAACCAGGTGTCCAGCACGTCGGGATCGCGCTTGAGCTCGCCCGTCACGCCGGCGGCGCGCGCCTGTTCGATCGCGCCCGCTTCGTCGTGCGCCACAAAGATCTGGCCGTCTTCCGAATACCAGGCCGGGATCTGGTGGCCCCACCACAGTTGGCGCGAAATGCACCAGTCCTGGATGTTGTTCAGCCACTGGTTATAGATGGTGGTCCAGTTGTCGGGATAGAACTGGATGCGGCCGTCGGCCACGACTTCCAGCGCCACTTCGGTAATGCTCTTGCCCGGATTCAGCGTGCCTTCGGGGGCGGGCTTGCTCATGGCGACGAACCATTGGTCGGTCAGCATGGGCTCAAGCACGACGCCGGTGCGGTCGCCCTTGGGCTGCATCATCTTGTGCGGCTCGATCTTGACCAGATAGCCATCGGCTTCCAGCTGGGCGACCACGGCTTTACGCGCTTCGTAGCGCTCCAGGCCCTGGAACTGCTTGGGTCCGTTTTCGTTGATGTGCGCGTCGAGCGTGAAGATCACGATCAGCGGCAGATCATGGCGCATCGCGCAGGCATAGTCGTTGAAGTCGTGCGCGCCAGTGATCTTGACGCAACCCGTGCCGAAAGCGGGGTCAACGAAGTCGTCCGCGATGATGGGAATGTTGCGGTCGCACAGCGGCAGTTCGACTTGCTTGCCGACCAGGTGCTGGTAGCGAGGGTCGTCGGGATGTACGCACAACGCGCCGTCGGCCAGCATGGTTTCCGGGCGGGTCGTCGCGATGGTCATGCCGCGCAGGGTGATCGTTTGGCCATCCTTGTCGACAATCGTCTGCGGTCCGTCAACGAACGGGTACAGGATGTGCCACATGTGGCCATCGGTCTCTTCGGACTGGACTTCCAGGTCGGACACGGCGGTCAGCAGCTTCGGGTCCCAATTGACGAGGCGCTTTCCGCGGTAGATCAGTCCCTGTTTATGCAGGCGAACAAAGGTCTCCACCACGCCGCGCGACATGCGGTCGTCCATGGTGAAGTATTCACGCGGCCAATCTGCGGACGCACCAAGGCGGCGGACCTGCTCAGTGATGGCGCTGCCGGACTTTTCTTTCCATTCCCAGACTTTCTCCACGAATTTCTCGCGGCCGAGGTCGTGGCGGGAAACCTTCTGCGCATCCAGCTGTCTTTCAACAACGATCTGCGTCGCGATGCCGGCATGGTCGGTGCCAGGGATAAAGACGGTATCGTCGCCCGACATGCGGCGGTAACGGACCAGACCGTCCATGATGGTCTGGTTGAAGGCATGGCCCATGTGCAGCGTGCCCGTCACGTTGGGCGGCGGGAACTGAATCACGTAGGGCTGGCTTTCCGTCCCCGTTTTTACATGCTGGCCCGCCGTGAAGTACCCGCGCTTGTCCCACTCGGCGTACCAGCGGGATTCCAATTCGGAGGGTTCGAAGCTCTTGGAGAGTTCCGGGGTATCGCTCGCGGGGTTCGCGGCGTTCGGGGGAGCAGCTTGAGTCATTACAGGGTTCCGGCAAACAGGGCGCCCGGCGTAGGGATACGGGCAGCAAACCGCTCATTTTAAGATGTATTGCGGTCTTCTCAGCGTGTTAGAATACCGGGTTACTGTAAACCTTTTAGAAGTCCCTGAATTCATTGAGGATTCCTTCAGAAATAGTTGCTGAAAAGCAGTTATTTCGGAAAATACTGCGGAATTTGCAACGAAAATCGGGGCGTGTCGAATCGGTAGGCAGTGCCGAATCCCTGCCTTGGCATGTGGTTCAGGACGGCCCGAAACGTTCATCTGTTTCGGACCTCTTGTGCGCCAATAGCGCGATGACACTTCTAGGTTGACGCCGACAAGTGCAGAGCCACACCAGGCAATTCATTAGAAACCAGTCAGAAATCAGCTTTCGGAGTTCCTATGTCCATTCAACGTACCCTCTCGATCATCAAGCCCGACGCCGTCGCCAAGAACGTCATCGGTCAGATCGTCGGCCGCTTCGAGCAAGCCGGCCTGAAGGTCATCGCCGCCCGTCTGGCGCAACTGTCGCGTGCCGACGCCGAGCGTTTCTACGCTGTGCACTCGGAACGCCCCTTCTTCAAGGACCTGGTCGATTTCATGATCTCGGGCCCGGTCTTCGTGCAAGTGCTGGAAGGCGAAGAAGCCATCCTGAAGAACCGCGACCTGATGGGCGCAACCGACCCGAAGAAGGCCGCTGCCGGCACCATTCGCGCCGACTTCGCTGACAGCATCGACGCCAACGCTGTTCATGGTTCCGACGCTCCGGAAACGGCTGCTGTCGAAATCGCTTTCTTCTTCCCCGAAATCAACATCCACAGCCGTTGATTTTCGCGAAAGCACTGTTTTAGATTTTTAGCGTTACCCAGGTCATGGAATCCGTCGAACGAATCAATCTGCTGGGGCTGGATGGCTCCGCCCTGTCCGAACTTGTCGGGCAGTGGGGCGGCAAGCCGTTTCGCGCTCGCCAGCTGCAACGCTGGATGCACCAGCGGGGCGCCGATTCTTTCGACGCCATGACCGATCTGGCCCGCGAATTTCGCGGCCAGCTCGCGTCGAACTGCTGCATTGAAGCCTTGCCCGTCAATATCGAGCAACGCTCGACTGACGGCACGCGCAAGTGGCTGTTCGATGTGGGGCAGGGCAATGCCATCGAAACCGTCTTCATTCCCGAAGACGATCGCGGCACCCTGTGCATTTCCAGTCAAGCCGGTTGCGTGGTGAATTGCCGCTTTTGCTCGACCGGGCATCAGGGCTTTAACCGCAATCTGAAGACCAGCGAAATTATCGGCCAGCTGTGGTGGGCCAAGCGTGTGCTGGAAGCCGATATCGGCACGGCGCGCCTTGCCAGCGCCAAGGCCACCGAAGATACCCGCGTCATCAGCAATGTGGTCATGATGGGCATGGGCGAACCCCTGCTCAACTACGATCAAGTGCTGCCCGCCCTGCGACTGATGCTGGACGACAATGCCTATGGCCTGTCGCGCCGCCGCGTCACGGTGTCCACGTCGGGCGTCGTCCCCATGATGGACCGCCTGTCGCAGGACTGTCCGGTGGCGCTGGCTGTGTCGTTGCATGCGCCGAATGACGCGCTGCGCGACGAGCTGGTGCCGCTGAACAAGAAATACCCGCTGAAGGAGTTGATTGCGGCGTGTGAGCGCTACCTGGCGTTTGCCCCGCGCGACTTCATCACATTTGAATACTGCATGCTGGACGGCATTAACGATACCGACCAGCATGCCAAGGAACTGATCCAAATTGCACGCCAGATCCGCTGCAAGCTCAATCTGATTCCGTTCAATCCCTTCCCCGAGTCGGGCTTGAAGCGCTCCAACTCTGCGCGCGTCAAGGTGTTTGCCCAGCGTCTGATGGACGCTGGCATCATCACCACCGTCCGTAAGACCCGGGGTGACGATATCGATGCAGCTTGTGGTCAACTGGCCGGAGAGGTGCGGGACCGCACTCGGATTACCGAGCGCAATGCCGCACAGCGCCAGACCATACCAATTAAACAGGTGCATGCATGACGCAGGATTTCGCTTCTGCAGTTTCTGAAACGTCCGCCAGCGCTGCGGGCAACGTGGGCTCGGCATTGCGTTCGTTGCGCGAGTCCAAAGGCTGGTCGTTAGATGAAGTGTCCAGCCGCATCAAGTTTTCCACCAAGCAGATCGAAGCCCTTGAAAACGAAGCGTGGGCTGACTTGCCCACCGGCGTTTCCCTGCGCGGCCTGGTCCGCAACTACGCGCGCCTGCTTGGCGCCGATTCGCAGGCTATCGTCGATTCGCTGGACCCGAAGGCCCGTGTCACCGGTCCGGTGAAACTGAGCCCCGGCGCCTTGCATTCGGCGCATTCCATCCCTCAGTCCAGCGCCGATGACGACCGTTCGTCGTCGACGTCGTGGGGATGGCTGATCGCCATTGTGCTGGTGCTGGCTGCCGGCGTGGCGTATGCCTTCTGGCAAGGCTGGTTGCCGCAGCATTGGCTGCCGTTCGACTGGCTGCAGAAGCCCGCCAAGTAAACCCGGTTCCATCGATGCAAGATTCTTCTTTGCCTTGCCAGGATGCGCCGCCTCCCTCCGTGGGGGCAGCGCTACGCCGCGCCACACGTTCGGTTGCGGTGAAGTGGGGCGACCGTGTTGTGATGGTGGGCGGCGACGCCCCGGTCGTGGTGCAGTCCATGACCAACACCGACACGGCTGACGCCATCGCCACGGCGATTCAGGTCAAGGAACTGGCGCTGGCCGGTTCCGAGCTGGTTCGGATCACGGTGAACACGCCCGAAGCGGCTCGTGAAGTCGTCGCCATTCGCGAGCAGCTCGACCGCATGGGCGTGAATGTGCCGCTCGTCGGCGACTTTCACTACAACGGCCACAAGCTGTTGACGCAGTTTCCGGAATGCGCGCAAGCCTTGTCCAAGTACCGGATCAATCCGGGCAACATGGGCGGCGGCAAGCGGCGTGACGATAACTTCGCGCAAATGATTGATGTGGCTTGCCGTTACGGCAAGCCGGTGCGCATTGGCGTGAACTGGGGCAGCCTGGATCACGAGCTGATGGCGCGCAAAATGGATGAAAACAGCCGCCGCGCGCAGCCGTGGGAAGCGCAGGCGGTGATGCGTGATGCGCTTGTTGTTTCGGCCATCACGAATGCGCAGCGCGCCGAAGAACTCGGCCTGAGCCGCGACGCTATTATTTTGTCGTGCAAGGTGAGCCATGTGCAGGACCTGATCGCGGTCTATCGCGACCTGTCCGCGCGTTGTGACTATCCGCTGCATTTGGGCTTGACTGAAGCCGGCATGGGCAGCAAAGGCATTGTGGCTTCCACCGCCGCGCTGGCCGTGCTGCTGCAACAGGGCATCGGCGACACCATTCGCATTTCGCTCACCCCCGAACCCGGCGGCGATCGCACCCGGGAAGCCATCGTGGCGCAAGAAATCCTGCAAACGATGGGCCTGCGCGCGTTCACCCCGATGGTGGTGGCGTGTCCTGGGTGTGGCCGCACCAGCAGCACGTTCTTCCAAGAGCTTGCTGATAGCATCCAGTCCTACCTGCGTCGCCAGATGCCGGTCTGGAAGGCGCAGTACCCCGGCGTCGAAAGCATGAACGTCGCGGTCATGGGCTGTGTGGTCAATGGGCCGGGCGAAAGCCGTCATGCCGATATCGGAATCAGTCTGCCGGGAACGGGCGAAGTGCCCGCGGCGCCGGTATTCGTGGACGGCGAGCGTACGGTTACGCTCAAAGGCGACCATATCGCCGAAGAGTTCCAGGCCATCGTCGAAGACTACGTTGCGCGCCGCTATGGCGCGCTCGCCTCTCATTAAAGTAAGGGTGTAGCCGCTACCGCGCCGGCAGGTGCGTGTGACGGCATGATCAAGATGACTCAAGCTTTCCAAAAAGTGGCCGCCATACGCGGCATGAATGACCTGTTGCCGGGGGCAAGCGCCCGCTGGGAGCAATTCGAGGAAATCGTGCGCGGCTGGCTGCGCGGCTACGGCTATCGCAATGTGCGCACGCCGGTGCTTGAGCATACGCGTCTGTTCGCGCGCGGCATTGGCGAAGTCACCGATATCGTCGAAAAAGAGATGTACACGTTCACCGATGCGCTCAATGGCGAATCGCTGACGATGCGTCCCGAAATGACAGCGGGTATCGTGCGCGCGTCCATCGAACACAACCTGCTGTACGACCGCCCGCAGCGCGTCTACTCGATTGGCCCGGTGTTCCGCCACGAGCGCCCGCAGCGCGGCCGCTATCGCCAGTTCCACCAGATCGACGTTGAAGCCCTGGGCTTTGTCGGCCCCGATGTGGATGCCGAGCTGATCGTCATGCTGGGCCGCCTCTGGAAGTTGTTGGGCTTGAAGGACATCCGGCTGGAACTGAACTCGTTGGGTCAGCCTGCCGAGCGCGCCGCTCATCGCGCCGCCTTGATCGAGCACTTGGAAAAGCACCGCGACATCCTGGACGAAGATGGCCAGCGCCGCATGTACAGCAATCCGCTGCGCGTGCTGGACACCAAGAATCCCGCCATGCAGGAAATGGCTGACAGCGCCCCGCGCCTGTTCGATTTCCTGGGCGAAGAGTCCCGCGCTCACTTTGATGGCGTGTGCCAGTGCCTGGCCGACGCAGGTATCGAATACCGTCTGAATCCCCGCCTGGTGCGCGGGCTGGACTACTACAACCTGACCGTGTTTGAGTGGGTCACGGATCGCCTGGGTTCCCAAGGCACGGTGTGCGGCGGTGGCCGCTACGACGGCTTGGTGGAATTGCTGGGCGGCAAGCCCGCGCCCGCCGTCGGCTTCGCGATTGGCATGGAGCGCCTGCTTGATCTGTGGGAGCAAAGCGTACAGATCGACGCGCCGGCGGAATGCGATGTCTACATCGTGCATCAGGGCGAAGATGCGCAGCGTCTTGCCGCCCGCGTGGGCGAAGATCTGCGCGACGCCGGTTTGTCGGTCATCGTGCATGCCGGTTCGGCCGGCTTTAAGTCCCAATTCAAGCGTGCCGATGCCAGCGGCGCCCGCGTTGCGGTTATTCTTGGCGCCGACGAAGTCGCCTCGCAGACCGCCAGCGTCAAATACTTGCGCGCGGATGCACAAGGCGAAACCGCACAACAACAAGTCCCGTTGGCGGCTTTGGCTGCGCTACTGAACAACAAGGGTTAAGGCATGGCATACGATCTCGAAGAACAGGAAAAACTGGACGCAATCAAGGCCTGGTGGGCCCGTTACGGCACGCTGGTCGTCACGCTGTTTGCCGCAGTGGCATTGGCTTGGGGCGGCTGGTGGGGCTGGAAGGCGTATCAGTCGCACCGCGCGAATCAGGCCATGGGCTACTTCGAAGCACTGGAAGACGCGGCCCGCCTGGGTGGCGCGGATTCGTCGGTGCGCATCAAGACCGCGGCCGCTACGCTGCGTGACCAGTACCCGGCCACGGGCTATGCCGCACGCGGCGCGCTGGTCGCCGCGCAGGCTCTGCAAGCGCAGAAGGATGAGGCTGGCGCCCGTGAGCAACTCGAATGGCTGGCAGGGCAGGGCAAGAACCCGTCCATGCAAGCCGTGGCTCGTCTGCGCCTGGCCGGCATGCTGCTGGACCAGAAGCAATACGATGCCGCGCTGGCGCAACTGAATAACCCGCCCGCCGCCTTTGCGTCCTTGTTCGCCGATCGCCGTGGCGATATTCTCGCGGCCCAAGGCAAGCGTGAAGAGGCGCGTGCGGCATGGCAAAGCGCTATTGATGGCCTGGGGTCGGCAAACCCGTTGACCCAGGTTGTGCAATTGAAATTGGATGCCCTGAGCGGAGCGTGACTGTAATGCGTAAATTTGCACCTGGTCGTACGTGGCGTGGCGCCGTCTGCCTGGCAAGCTTGCTTGCCCTGGGCGGATGCGGTTTGTTTTCCCACGATGACGGCCGCTACGACCCCGCTCCGCTGACGGAGTACAAGGCCGGCATGTCCGTCCATCAAGTTTGGTCCACGTCGATTGGCAGCGGTTCCGGCCTGGGGTTTGCGCCCACGGTCTTGGGCAGCGCGGTCTACGCCGCCACGCCCGATGGCTCGGTGGGTAAGTTTGATCTGCAAAGCGGCCGTCCTCTGTGGAAGGCGAAGACCGACGGCAAACTGTCGGCTGGCGCTGGCAGCGATGGCACCACTACCGCCGTTGCCTCGCCAGATGGCGATGTCATCGCCTTCGACGAAACGGGCAAAGTGAAGTGGAAGGTCCGCGCCACTAGCGACGTTTCGATCCCCCCGGTCGTGGGTTATGGCATTGTCGTGGTCCGCAGCGGCGACTATCGCATTCAGGCATTCGACGCCAACAGCGGCGAACGTGTCTGGAACGTGCAGCGCCCAGGCCCGTCGCTCGCTTTGCGCAGCGTGTCGCAGATGGTGTTGGCCGAAGGTCTGGTCATTACCGGCCTGCCCGGCGGTAAGCTGATGGCGATTGCTTCCGATAGTGGTAACGTGCAGTGGGAAGGCACCGTGGCAACACCGCGCGGCGCCAGCGATCTGGAACGCCTGACCGATGTGGTTGGCGCGCCCCGTATCGCGGGTAGTCTCCTTTGCGGCGTCGCTTACCAAGGACGTATCGTTTGCTTTGACGTGACGGCCGGCGGCCGCCCGCTCTGGGCCAAAGACTATTCCAGCGTCAGCGGTTTGACGTTGGATGACCGCTTTGTCTACTCGGCGGACCAAAACAGCGTGGTCAATGCGTTTGCGCTGGATAATGGCGGCAACGTCTGGAAGCAGGCAGCGCTGAAGAATCGTCAGGTCACAGCACCGGCAATGCTCGGCGGCGCACTGGCAGTTGGCGATCTGGAAGGCTATTTGCACTTCCTGTCGCGTAGTGATGGCAGCCTGATGGCACGGCTGTCCGTGGGTGGAGGCGCCGTCGTTTCGCCGCCGCAAACCACCCCCCAAGGTGTGCTGGTCCAGACGGGTAATGGCAATCTCGTTATGATCGGCGCCAACTAAAACCTATAGAACAAAGCCTTACACCGTGTCTTTCAAGCCTGTCGTTGCCCTGGTCGGTCGCCCCAATGTGGGGAAGTCGACCCTTTTCAACCGCCTGACGCGATCGCGCGCCGCACTGGTGGCCGATTTTTCCGGCCTGACCCGCGATCGCCATTACGGTGAGGGCAGGGTAGGCGAGATCCCGTTCATCGCTATCGATACAGGCGGATTCGAACCCGTTGCCAAGGACGGTATCCTGCTGGAGATGGCTCGCCAGACCCGGCAGGCCATCGCCGAGGCGGATGTCGTGGTGTTTCTGGTCGACGCGCGCGCCGGCCTGAACGCGCATGACCACGAAATCGCCAAATTGTTGCGTAAATCCGGTCAACAGCGCGTGCTGCTGGCCGTGAATAAAGCGGAAGGCATGGGTTTGGGCGCTGCCATTTCCGAGTTCCATGAACTCGGTCTGGGTCAGCCCTATCCGATTTCTGCGGCGCACGGTGATGGCATCGTTGACCTGATCGAGCTTGCTCTGAAGGATCTGGCCGAGCCGCCCTCTGAAGAGGAAGTTCCCGAAGAAGGCGAACACGATCACCGCATCAAGCTGGCAATCGTGGGCCGTCCCAACGTGGGTAAATCGACGCTGATCAACACGCTGATGGGCGAAGAGCGCGTGATCGCGTTCGACTTGCCGGGCACCACCCGCGACGCCATCGAAATCGACTTTGATCGAGACGGCCGCCGCTATACCTTGATCGACACTGCGGGTTTGCGTAAGCGCGGCAAGGTGTTCGAAGCGGTTGAAAAATTCTCCGTCATCAAGACGTTGCAGGCCATTGAGGCTTGCAACGTCGTACTGCTGATGCTGGACGCGCAAACCGAAGTTTCCGAGCAGGACGCCCACATTGCGGGTTTCGTGCTGGAAACCGGTCGCGCAGTGGTCGTTGCCATCAATAAGTGGGATGGTCTGGACGGCGAAGAAAAGGAACGCATTGAACGCGATTTCGCGCGCAAGCTGCGCTTTTTGTCGTTCGCCCGCGTGCACACCATTTCGGCCCTGCGCGGCCAGGGTATCAAACCGCTGCTGAAGTCCATCAATTCGGCCCACGCCGCGGCGTTCGCCAAGCTGTCCACGCCCAAGCTGACGCGTGAGTTGCAGGCCGCTGTCGAGCAGCAGCCGCCACCCCGCAAGGGCATCTTCCGCCCCAAGATGCGCTATGCGCACCAAGGTGGCCAGAATCCGCCGCTGGTCGTTATTCACGGCAACGCGCTGGATGCCATTCCGGATTCCTATCGCCGTTACCTGGAAACGCGTTTCCGCAACGCGTTCGATCTGGCCGGCACGCCGCTGCGTATCGAATTCAAGTCATCGCACAACCCCTACGCGCAGGAAGACTGATTCATGAGCCGCTTCTGGAGTCCCGTCGTCGGGACGCTCAGTCCGTACGTCCCGGGCGAGCAGCCCAAGCTTCAGAATCTCATCAAGCTGAACACCAACGAGCATCCTTACGGCCCATCGCCCAAGGTGCTCGATGCCATCCGCGCAGCTTGCGACGACACGCTTAAGTTGTACCCGGACCCCTCGTCAGACCGTTTGCGTCAGGCAATTGCGTCGACGGTGGGAGTGGAGCAGGCCCAAGTGTTCGTGGGCAATGGTTCCGACGAAGTGCTGGCGCATGCCTTCCTGGCGTTGCTCAAGCACGATCGCCCGCTGCGTTTCCCGGATATCACCTACAGCTTTTATCCGGTGTATTGCGGCCTGTATGGCATCGAATATGAAACGGTGCCGTTGACCTCTGACTTCCGCATTGATGTCGAAGACTATCTGCCGGGGCGCAACGGGCAGGCAGGCGCCATCATTTTCCCCAATCCCAATGCTCCGACGGGTACGGCGCTGACCTTGGCAGAGGTTGAACGTATCGTGGCGGGCAATCCCGACTCGGTTGTGGTCGTGGATGAAGCTTATGTGGATTTCGGCGGCGAATCGGCGATTGGCCTGATTGCCCGATATGACAATCTGCTGGTGGTGCAGACCTTGTCCAAGTCGCGTTCTCTGGCCGGATTGCGCGTGGGCTTCGCTGTAGGAAGCGCCGAACTCATCGACGGGCTCGAGCGCGTAAAGAACAGTTTCAACTCCTACCCCATCGATCGTCTGGCAGCCGCCGGCGCAGTAGCGGCGTTGGAAGATACAGAGTACTTTGAGAAGACTCGCCAAGCTGTGATCGACACCCGGTCGCGGATGACGGCGGGCCTGGAGTCCTTGGGTTTTGAAGTGCTGCCGTCGGCCGCGAATTTCGTGTTCGCGCGGCACCCCTCCAAAGAGGCTTCGGGTCTGGCCGCCGCCTTGCGTGAGCGCAGCATCATCGTGCGCCATTTCCGTCATGCCCGCATCGATCAGTTTCTTCGCATTACCGTGGGCACGGATGAGCAGGTTGACCTGCTGCTGAAAGGGCTCGCGGAGGTCCTGCAAGCGTAAGAATCAGAGCCTTTCCAACTTGAAAACTCTGGTGTCATTTTTGCTTCCTGGCCAAGTAGCACGGGCCGGGAAAACCCTGTAGAGTACGTGTTTCGGTGTGCACCACCAGTTCAAAAAGCACATCACTACTCAATAACAAACAAATGGAGCCTGGCCAATGAGCAATAAAGGGCAAACTCTGCAAGATCCGTTCCTGAACACGCTGCGCAAAGATCATGTGCCCGTGTCGATTTACTTGGTGAACGGTATCAAGCTTCAAGGGCAAATCGAATCTTTTGATCAGTACGTGGTGCTGCTGCGTAACACGGTCACGCAAATGGTCTACAAGCACGCCATTTCCACCGTTGTTCCCGCCCGCGCCGTCAACTTTCAGGTGGAAGTCCCTGCTGAGTAATCTCGCTCCCGCTTTACCTTTTTTTGCCCGCCGGACGGTTGACGTCGGCGGGCATTTTCGCTTTGGCTCCAATATGGTGCATGTATGCGCGCTCTGATTATCAGTGTTGATCTGGGGGACCCGGACTTCACAGCCCATGCCGAGGAATTCGCCATGCTGGCCAAGGGCGCGGGCGCTGAAGTCGTCGGCACCTTGACTGCCCGGCGCGACCGGCCCGACGCAAAATTTTTCATTGGTTCAGGCAAGGCAGACGAAGGTGTCGCGATGGCGCAAGCCTTGCTGGCCGATATCGTGCTGTTCGATCAGCCCCTGTCGCCGGCGCAGCAGCGTAATCTGGAGCGCGCGTTCAATCTGCGCGTGGTGGATCGCGTGGCGCTCATTCTGGATATCTTCGCCCTGCGCGCGAAGAGCCATGAAGGCAAACTACAAGTTGAACTGGCGCAGTTGCAGCATCTGGCCACGCGTCTGACGCGTATGTGGAGCCACTTGGAGCGCCAGCGCGGAGGTATCGGGATGCGCGGGCCAGGCGAATCCCAGCTTGAAATGGACCGCCGAATGATCGGGGTCAAGGTAAAAACGGTGCGAGAGCGCCTGGACAAGGTCGAACGGCAGCGCATCACGCAGCGCCGCGCGCGGGCCCGGGGCGGGGTTCTGTCGGTGTCGCTGGTGGGCTACACCAACGCGGGCAAGTCCACGCTGTTCAATGCCCTGACGCGCGGAGACGCCTACGCCGCCGATCAGCTCTTCGCCACGCTGGATACGACCACGCGCCGCATTTGGATTGAAGGCGCGGGATCAGTGGTGGTGTCGGACACGGTAGGGTTTATTCGGGATCTGCCTCACGGTCTGATCGCGGCATTTCGTGCCACGCTGGAAGAAACGGTTCACGCTGATCTGCTGCTGCATGTGGTTGATGCCGCTAGTCCGCAGCGTGATGAGCAGATTTTCGAGGTCAATAAGGTCCTTGCTGAAATTGGCGCGGCCGACGTGCCGACCATTCTGGTATACAACAAGATAGACCGGGCTGGTTTGGAACCCCGGGTGGAGCGCGATGCACATGGTACGATTGCGCGAGTATTTGTAAGCGCTACCGAGCGCGCCGGTTTGGATGCGTTGCGCGGGGCAATTGCGGAGACCGGACAGATTGTGGGAAACAATGCCGCGAATTATCAAACTCTTCAATCTGAATGACCCCGGTTGGGGTCGTGGAAATAACAACGGCTCCGAGCCGCCGCCGAAGCGGCCTCAAGGCAGTGGAGACGGCCCTCCTGACCTGGACGAGGTCTGGCGCGATTTCAATAATCGCATCGGATCGCTGTTCGGTCGCAAGGGCGGTGGCGGTGGTAACAACCGTCCCGGAAATCGTGGCGGCATAACGCCGCCATCGCCGCGTGGCGCGCGCATCGGCCTGGGCGTCATCGCCTTGGTGGCGGTGGGCGTGTGGGCGGCCAGCGGCTTCTATATCGTGCAAGAAGGCCAGGTTGCGGTCGTGACCCAATTTGGCAAATACAAAAGCACGTCGCAAGCCGGTTTCCAGTGGCGCCTGCCGTATCCCATTCAAAGCCAGGAAATCGTCAACGTGTCGCAATTGCGCACGTTCGAAGTGGGTTTCCGCGGCGGTTCGCGCAACAAGGTTCTGCCTGAAGCGCTGATGCTCACGACGGACGAGAACATCGTCGATATGCAGTTCGTCGTCCAGTATCGCCTGCGTGCCGATGGCGCCCCTGATTACCTCTTCATGACGCGTGACCCGGACGAATCTGTCCGTCAGGCCTCTGAAACGGCCATGCGCGAAGTCGTGGGCAAGCAGTCGATGGACTTCGTCCTGTACGAAGGCCGTACGACGGTTGCCACGCAGGTGCAGGCGCTGATGCAGCAGATTCTGGATCGCTATCAGACCGGCGTGCAGGTCAGCACGGTTGCCATTCAGAACGTGCAGCCTCCTGAGCAGGTGCAAGCCGCGTTTGACGACGCCGTCAAGGCGGGTCAGGATCGTGAGCGTCAGATCAACGAAGGCCAGGCGTATGCCAACCAGGTTGTGCCGTTGGCCAGTGGTCAGGCGTCGCGCATGACCGAGCAGGCTGAAGGTTACAAGGCCAAGGTTGTGGGCGATGCGCAGGGTAATACCTCGCGCTTCACCAGCGTCCTGGGTGAATACGAGAAGGCGCCGCTGGTTACTCGCCAACGTATGTACCTGGAAAGCATGCAGGACATCTTCACGCGCGCCAGCAAGGTCATGGTTGACACCAAGAGCAACAACAATATGTTGTACCTGCCTTTGGACAAAATCATGCACTTGGCCGCTCAGGATGCCAGCAAGTCAGGTTCGGTCGGCAACCCGGGTTCGCCTGCTTTGATCAGTCCGCCAGTTCAACCGCCGTTGCGTGGCAACGCGGTACCGGTGCCTCAGTCTTCCGGCAGCAGCAATAGCAACACGCTGCCTCGCGACCGTACGTCGCGCTAACCCGGAGGATTTCTGATCATGCAACGTTTTATGCCCATCCTGGTTGGCCTGCTCATTGTTCTGGCTGCCCTTTCTTCTTGCGTCTTTGTCGTGCGTGAGCGCGATTACGCCCTGGTGTTCTCCCTGGGTGAAGTGCGCAAGACCATTAGTGAACCCGGCCTGTACTTCAAGGCTCCGCCGCCGTTCCAGAATGTCGTGACGCTCGACAAGCGCATTCTGACCATCGAAACCAACGAAGCCGAACGCATCCAGACTTCTGAAAAGAAGAACCTGCTGATCGACTCGTACGTCAAGTGGCGTATTGCGGACCCCCGCCAATACTACGTCTCGACGGGTGGTAACGAGCGCGTCGCTCAAGAGCGTCTGCAATCGCTGATTCGTGACGCTTTGAACGCCTCGGTCAACGTCCGCACGGTGCGCGACGTGGTCTCGACCGAACGCGACAAGATCATGGCCGAAATTCTGACGAATGTGGCCAAGCGCGCCGAGCCTTTGGGCGTGCAGATCGTCGACGTGCGTTTGCGCCGTATCGAGTTCGCGCCTGAAATTTCGGAATCGGTGTATCGCCGCATGGAAGCGGAGCGTACGCGCGTCGCTAACGAGCTGCGTTCCATTGGTGCGGCCGAAGGCGAGAAGATCCGCGCTGAAGCTGATCGTCAACGCGAAGTGATCGTGGCCCAGGCTTACGCCAAGGCCCAAGGCATCATGGGCGAGGGCGATGCCGCAGCAGCATCGATCTATTCTCAAGCCTATGGCAAGAACCCGCAGTTCTACACGTACTACAAGAGCTTGGAAGCCTACCGCGCTTCGTTCTCGAAGCCGGGCGACGTGCTGGTGGTTGATCCCAGCTCCAGTTTCTTCCAGTTCATGAAGGACCCCGCTGGCGCTGCTGTAGCACCGGTCACCATTCCGACCAAGTAATTCGGTATTGGCAGCTTGGCAAAAGCCCCTTGGTATTCCAAGGGGCTTTTTACTGGGAAAGGGGTTGCTCAGGTAGAGGTTGCTCCGTCAGTTTGGCAATAGGGGACGGCTTGATTTCCGGCCAATCCGGCTGGCGCCGGACGCTGACTCATGTACAATACCCCGTAAGCTAGAAAACATTCCGCAGCGGCTGAGCGGGCTTACGCCCCCTCAGCCGCTTTTTCGTTTGGGCGACGCCCACGCATCTCTTGGCGTTATTCAGGTAAACATTCATGGGTAACTGGTTGCTGCCCGAGAGCCTTGCCGACGTACTTCCGGCAGAGGCCCGGCGCATCGAGGAATTGCGCCGCGAACTTCTCGATTTGTACCGTACTTACGGCTTCGAGCTGGTCGCGCCGCCCCTGGTC
Organism: Achromobacter seleniivolatilans; assembly: GCF_030864005.1. NCBI lineage: Bacteria > Pseudomonadati > Pseudomonadota > Betaproteobacteria > Burkholderiales > Alcaligenaceae > Achromobacter > Achromobacter seleniivolatilans. Next base: position 2,761,983 of record NZ_CP132976.1, on the reverse strand, counting down.
GAATACATTGATTCATTGCTGTCGGGTACCGGCAGCGATCTGGATCTGCGCACTTGCAAGCTGGTCGACCAGCTGACTGGCCGCACGCTTGGTGTGCGTGCGGACATGACTCCTCAGGTCACGCGTATTGATGCGCACTTGTTGAACCGTGCCGGCGTAACCCGCCTGTGCTATTGCGGCAACGTGTTGCACGCCCGGCCGGCGGACTTGCTGTCCAGCCGCGAGCTGTTGCAGATCGGTGCCGAGATCTACGGGCATGCCGGTTTTGAAGCTGATCTGGAAATCATCCAGCTCGTCTTGGAAACGGTGGCGATTGCCGGGGTGCGTAACCCCCGTCTGGACTTGTGCCATTCGGGTGTGGTTCGCGCCATTATGGAATCGGACCCGGTTGCATTGGCGTCTTCGGAAGAAATCATCCGTCTGCTGCGCGAGAAAGACGTGCCGGGTCTGGGTGAGCTTGCCGGCCGTGCGCCAGGTATGCGCGCTGAAACGCTGAAGGCGTTGCAGCTGCTGCCCAATTTGTATGGCGGCGGGGAAGTGCTTAAGGAAGCGCGCCGCGATTTGCCGTTGTTGCCTGGCGTTGCTGCTGCGCTGGATGCGCTGCAAGTGGTGGTGGACGCCATGCCGAACGTCGCCTTTGGTGTCGATCTGGCAGATGTTGGCGGCTATGGCTACCATTCCGGCGTGAAGTTCGCGCTGTATGCAGAAGGCTGGCACGACGCATTGGTCAGCGGTGGCCGCTATGACGACGTCAGCCGGGCCTTCGGCCGGGCCCGTCCTGCCACTGGCTTTAGTTTGGATTTACGCAAGCTGGCGGCAGGTTTGCCACCAGCGGAACGGGCGCGTTCGGTTCGCGCGCCTTGGGGGCAGGCCCCCGCCTTGACCGAGGCGGTTCGCCGTCTGCGCCGGTCAGGGGAAATTGTCGTTCAGGTATTGCCCGGTCACGAGCAGGATCAGGACGAATTTGTTTGCGATCGCGAGCTGGTGCTGCAGGATGGCGCCTGGACGGTCAGAACGCTGTGACTAACTCCCTCTTGGAAACGAGAGGGCCGCGGGGAGATTTCCGGATTTCCCGAGAAACTCGATATTGATTCGTAACATGAGCAAGAACGTAGTCGTAATCGGCACCCAATGGGGTGACGAGGGCAAGGGCAAGATCGTCGATTGGCTGGCGGAATCCGTCCATGGCGTGGTCCGCTTTCAGGGCGGTCACAATGCTGGCCATACGCTGTGGATCAATGGCAAGAAGACGATTCTTCGCCTGATCCCGTCGGGCATCATGCATCCTGGCGTCACCTGCTTCATCGGCAATGGTGTGGTGCTGTCCCCGGAAGCTCTGCTCAAGGAAATCGAAGAGCTGGAAGCTGCCGGCCTTGATGTGCGCTCGCGCCTGCAGATTTCTGAAATCTGCCCGCTGATCCTGCCCTACCACGTGGCAATCGACAAGGCACGTGAAGCACGCAAGGGCGATGGCAAGATCGGTACGACCGGTCGCGGCATTGGCCCCGCGTACGAGGACAAGGTTGCCCGCCGCGCACTGCGCGTGCAGGACTTGTTCAATCCCGCGCTGTTCGACGAAAAGCTCGCCGAAGTGCTGGATTATCACAACTTTGTGCTGACCAAGTACCTGGGCGCCGAAGCGGTTTCCGCCAACGAAGTGCGCGATCAAGCCATGGCTTTGGCTCCCGCGATTGCTCCGATGGTCAAGGACGTGTCGAGCAATCTGTACGCCCTGCAACAGGAAGGCAAGCGCATCCTGTTCGAAGGCGCGCAGGGCGCACTGCTGGACGTGGATCACGGCACTTACCCCTTCGTCACCAGCAGCAATTGCGTGGCTGGCGCGGCGTCGGCCGGTGCTGGCGTGGGTCCGCAGCAGTTGGACTACGTTCTGGGCATCACCAAGGCGTACACCACTCGCGTCGGTTCGGGTCCTTTCCCGACCGAACTGGTTGACGAGATCGGCACCCGCCTGGCCACGATCGGCAAGGAATTCGGTTCGGTCACGGGCCGTCCGCGCCGTTGCGGCTGGTTCGATGGCGCTGCGCTGAAGCGTTCGGTTCGTCTGAACGGTATTTCCGGCCTGTGCATCACCAAGCTGGACGTGCTGGACGGTCTGGAAACGATCCAGCTGGGCGTCGGCTACCGTGTGAACGGCGAGTTCCGCGACGTGCTGCCGTATGGCGCGCATGCCGTGGCGCAAGCCGAGGCTGTGTTGGAAGAGCTGCCGGGCTGGTCCGAATCGACCGTCGGCATCACCGAGTACGACAAGCTGCCTGAAGCGGCCCGTCGTTACCTGGAGCGTGTGGCCGAAGTGTGCGGCGTGCCGATCGACCTCGTGTCGACGGGTCCCGACCGCAACGAAACCATTGTGCTGCGTCATCCCCTGAAGGGCTGACATCGGGTTATTATTCCAAAGGCCGCCGCCGGTCTCATACCGGCGGCGGCCTTTTCGTATCTTTAAGCAGGAGATGCTTTCCTATGAGCACGACGCCGACCAATGATGACAGCCATCTGTGGGTGACGTGGGACGATTACAACCGCTTGATCGAGCGCCTGACTTTGCAGGTGCACCAATCGGGCTGGAAGTTTGACAAGATTCTTTGCTTGGCGCGCGGCGGTATGCGCGTCGGTGACGTAATGTCCCGTATTTTCGATGTGCCGCTGGGCATTCTGGCCACGAGCAGCTATCGCGAAGCAGCTGGCACCAAGCAAGGCGACATGGATATCGCCCAGTTCATCACCATCACGCGCGGCACATTGTCCGGGCGGGTGTTGCTGGTGGACGACATGGTCGATACTGGCAAAACCTTCAACAAGGTCTATGACCACTTGAAGCGCCAGTTCGCCGACATTACGGAACTGCGTAGCGCAGTGCTGTGGTGGAAGGGCCATTCCCAGGCAACGCCCGACTACTATGTCGAAAAGCTGCCGACGAATCCCTGGATTCACCAACCGTTTGAAGATTACGACAGCCTGCGTCCGCATCAACTCGAGGCCTGGATACGCAAGGGTTCCCAGAGCTGAGGTTGTTGTGACGCGTCAGGGTGGGGCGGCAGGTAGCATCTAGGCGCTCGGCTGCCCCGCTAGTAGTCAAAACAGTCTTGACCATGCTAGAATCGCTGGTTATCGCTTAACCGAACTTGGCTTGTTACTCTCTGGGTAGTCTTTGGGTAACGGAAACAGCCAGCGTAAATCCGGAAAAAGCGCTGAGTGGAACGAATATCGTCCTGCTTGGTACTGCCCCCACGGATTGCGCTCTCAGGGTTCCTAGTTCCGCGGTACTTGCTTCTATTGATTTGAATGTATGCATGATTCATGCACGTATTCTTTTCGTAGAGGAATGTTTTCGCGGACCTGGACCCGCGCAGCGTTGCTGGTAAGCAAGCCAGGTTTGTCATCAACTTTTGTTACCCTACAAGCAGGCCAATCACTTTATGCCTATCGTTCGACTGAAGGAAAACGAACCGTTTGAAGCCGCTCTGCGCCGCTTCAAGCGCACCATCGAAAAGACCGGTTTGCTCACCGAGCTGCGTTCGCGCGAGTTCTATGAGAAGCCCACGGCAGAGCGCAAGCGCAAGCACGCCGCCGCCGTGAAGCGCCACTACAAGCGCATTCGTAGCCAACAACTGCCCCCCCGCCTGTATTGATTTTTGATTCCCGAATCTATTGATTCCAGAATCATTCATCCAGGATCTACTCGCCCGAGTCGACGTTGTCGACGTTGTCGGGCGATACGTGCAGTTGCGAAAGGGTGGGGCCAACTTGCTTGGCCTGTGCCCCTTTCATAACGAAAAAAGTCCGTCGTTCACTGTCAGCCCGACCAAGCAGTTTTATCACTGCTTTGGCTGTGGAGCGCATGGCAGCGCCATCACTTTCCTGATGGAGCATACCGGCACCAGTTTCCCCGAAGCCGTGCGTACTCTCGCGGCTTCGGCGGGAATGACGGTCCCGGAAGAAAACCGCAGTCCACGCCAGCAACAGGAATCCGCGCGCCGCAAGGCCGAGGAATCCCGTCATACGCAGGTGCTGGATGCCGCCCAGGCGCATTACCTGAAGCAGTTGCGAGCGTCGCCCGTGGCGATTCGCTATCTGAAGCAGCGAGGCCTGACCGGCGAGATTGCGGCGCATTTTGGCCTGGGTTGGTCTGGTACCGACCGTCATGGGCTATCCCAAGTATTTCCCAATTACGAAGACCCCACTTTGGTGGAGTCTGGCTTGGTCATTGAGTCGGAGGACGGGCGTCGCTACGATCGTTTTCGCGAACGCGTCATGTTCCCCATCCGCAATGCGCGGGGCAGCCTGATTGGTTTTGGCGGTCGCATCATAGGCAAGGGCGAACCCAAATACCTGAATTCACCCGAAACGCCTTTGTTCTCGAAGGGCCATGAGCTGTACGGCTTGTGGGAGGCGCGTCTGTCCATCCGTCAGGAAGGGCAGGTGATCGTGGTTGAAGGGTATATGGACGTCGTTGGCCTGGCGCAGCAAGGCATTGCTAACGCAGTGGCCACGCTGGGTACGGCCACCACGCCGGACCACGTGAAGAAGTTGCTGCGCGCCAGCGACAAAGTGATTTTCAGCTTTGACGGCGACGGAGCGGGCCGGCGCGCTGCCTGGCGGGCCTTGCAGGCCTGTCTGCCTGTGCTGCGGGACGATATTGCCATCCGCTTCCTGTTCCTGCCGACAGAGCACGACCCGGATTCCTATGTGCGCGAATTTGGCGCCGAGGCTTTCCGTGCCTGTCTGGGCGACGCGGTGGCGTTGTCGCGCTTCCTGTTGGATGAGCTGGCGTCACGGCACAACATGAACGAAGCGGAAGGCCGCGCCAGTTGCCTGCATGAAGCCAAGCCGTTATTGGCCACCATCCCCGAATGCGCGCTGCGTGTGCAGATCGAGCGGGAAATGGCCAAACTGGTCCAACTGACGCCCGAGGAAATGGCCCAGATCCTTGCGCAGCAGCCGGCAAAACCGTTCGCACCGGCGTCCAAACCGGCGGCGGGCGACGCGGCAATTGCACGATCTGGTTCGCCAGATGATGACGGCGGTCATGCCGATATGGGTTATGACTTTGCGGGCCATGATTTTCATGACATCCCCGCCGATGAGCCGGACTACAGCGAATACAACCATTTTCCGTCCCAAGGTGGCGATCCGTCAGGCGGTGGTTCACGCGCTGGGGGCAAGCAGGAATGGAAAGGTAAGAGCGACTGGAAGGGCAAAAGCGATTGGAAAGGCGGCAAGGGCAACTGGAAGGGGCGTCGCGATAACGACGTTGGCGGCTTCGAAGGCCGCCGCACGATGCCGTCGCTGGCCAAGCGCTTGCTGGGCCTCTTGTTGGCCCATCCTGAGCTGGTGGACTCCATGGGAGATCAGCAGCTTGAAGTTATCGACCATGGTCCCCATCTAGGATTGGTAAGGGACTTGATCATGCTGGCGCAATCCAGCGGTGCGCGCCATGTGGGTGCGCTGCTTGAAGCCGCCGACCCGGATTCGGACTTGGCTACGGTGCTGAAAGGCCTGCGGGCGGATATCTTGTCCCAAGAGGATCTGCCGGACCCGCAGACCGAGTGGGATGACGCGCTGCGGCGCATCGAATTCGATTCGGCCAAGCTGGAGATGGCCAAGCTGGCGGCGACTGGTCTGACTTCCGACGAATCGCGTAAGCGCTATTTGGAGCTGTCCAGCCGGATGAACATCCTGAAGGGTGCCGGGATACGCTAAATGCGCTAAAATCGAAGGTTGTCCGCTGGCTGGGAGGCTGGCCCGTGCGGATTGAGTAGATGAAAAACCGATGGTGGGGACTTGGTGAGGCGTCTGGTTGTAAGCCGAGGGCCAGGAACTAAGTTGGGGTTAATCCCTAGGTTCAAGGTCGGAGGCTAAGACCCAAGGCTAAAACCCGAGGTTAAAACCCAGAGGTGTAAGTCCCCGGCTGCTGCCGAAAGTTGATCATGTCGAATTCTGCGTGAATTTGCCAGAGATCCTGAAGCGGCGTTGCTGGGTACGAAGAAAATAGTTGGAAAGAAAAATAGTCGGGCAGACGGAATCAATTTTGGCTGCCCGAATCTAATTTAGAGATGTGCAGGTTTGGCCCAACTCATTGGGTAAGCAGGTTTTTGGTGTGTTTGGCAAATGCTGGTTTGGCAACAACAGCGTTTTGGGGTGGGGGAGTAGATTTCCCGGCCCGTATCGTGAAAAAAATCGAACAAATCACCTCAAGCAAGCGGCAAATTTGTTACGTAGTTAATTAATATAGCTGAGCGGTGAATTACGCAGTTCAGCGGCGGTTATCTTCGCGTAGCGTTAGTGGTTTGGGTGCTGTGTCTACATCAGCTGCCAGGGGCAATGTCCCCATTGCAAGCAAAGCCTATTTATAGGCAGACAGCCCCCCCAACGCCCGGGATTCGCCGTGGAATGAGGCCATGCACGTCAAAGCGCCAGTACCGGTATGCAGATAACGCACCGCAACGGCGCCAAGCGGGCTCGCAAGAGCTAGCGCTGCGAACAACGCAGCCGCATGGTCTCCGCCGATTCACCAGTTTTACCCGTATGTGCCGTGCTGGGCCTCCGTCCAGGGCGGCCTTTTGCGGTGCAAAAAAGCCCAAACGGGTTGCGACGACCACGGAAGCGACTATGACCAAATCCACCGGCAAATCCTCCTCTGCAATTGATGCGGCTGAAACCAAGGCCACTACGGCCAAGCGCGCCGTAAGCATGGCGGCGGAAAAAGCGCCTGCCAAGACGGCGGTAAAGGTCGCCAAGCCCGCTGCCAAGACGGCTGCCAAAAAGGCAACCAAGACGGCAACTGGTGCTGAGAAGCCCGAAAAAGTAACGAAGGCACGTGCCAAGAAGGCCGAGGACAAGCTCGCCGATCTGGTGAGCACCCCACGTTCGGGTCCCGTGCCGAGCGGCCGCCGTCCGGGCCGCCCCGCGAAGAATGCCAATAATGATGGCGACGGATTCGACGACACCATGGACGGCGAAGGCGAAGTGCTGCCTGACTTGAAGCCGCCCAAGCGCGGTGGCAAGCGCGGCAAGGCCGACGCCAAGGACCTGATCGCTCGCGGTCCCGTGACGCCGGAAGAATACGAAGCGCGCCGCAACCGCTTGAAGCAGCTGATCAAGCTGGGTAAAGACCGCGGCTACCTGACGTACGGCGAAATCAACGACCATCTGCCTGACGATCTGGTCGATGCCGAAGCCATCGACGGCATCATCAGCACGTTCAGCGACATGGGTATCGCGGTCTATGACCAGGCACCCGACGCCGAAACGCTGCTGATGAGCGAAAACGCGCCGGTAGCGTCGAACGACGACGACGTCGAAGACGAAGCCGAAGCCGCGCTCACCACCGTGGATTCCGATTTCGGTCGCACCACCGATCCCGTGCGTATGTACATGCGCGAAATGGGTTCGGTCGAGCTGCTGACTCGCGAAGGCGAAATCGAAATCGCCAAGCGTATCGAAGACGGCCTGAAGCACATGGTCATGGCCATCTCGGCCTGCCCGACCACGATCAACGAGATCCTGGCCCACATCCTGCGCGTGCGGGAAGGCCAAGCGCAGATCGACGAAGTGGTCGATGGCCTGGTTGATCCGGAAGACGGCGAGGAATACGCCGGCGCCGGCGTCACGGCCGACGAAGACGAAAGCGATGACGGCCCCGCGGGCGGTATGTCCAGCAAGCAGCTGGAAGACCTGCGCGTGAAGGCGCTGGCCAAGTTCGACGAAGTCAGCAAGCAGTTCGACAAGATGCGTTTGTCGTACGAGAAGGACGGCTACAAGTCGGACATCTACGTGCGCGCTCAGGAATCCATCCAGAACGAACTGATGGGCATCCGCTTCACTGCCAAGATGGTCGAGAAGCTGGCCGACACGCTGCGCAACCAGGTCGAAGAAGTGCGCCAGCTTGAGCGCGCCGTTCTGCACACGTGTGTGGACAGGGCCGGCATGCCGCGCCTGCACTTCATCAAGGTGTTCCCGGGTAACGAAACGAACCTGCAGTGGGTCGTGGACGAAGTGGCCGCTGGCCACCCGTACGCCGAAACGCTGGAGCGCCAGATTCCCGCCGTGCAGGAATTGCAGCAAAAGCTGATCGACCTGCAAACGCGCGTTGTGTTGCCGCTGAAGGATCTGAAGGACGTCAATAAGCGCATGGCCACCGGCGAAGCCAAGGCTCGCAAGGCCAAGCGTGAAATGACCGAGGCCAACCTGCGTCTGGTGATCTCGATTGCCAAGAAGTACACGAACCGTGGCCTGCAGTTCCTGGATCTGATTCAGGAAGGCAACATCGGTCTGATGAAGGCCGTGGACAAGTTCGAATACCGCCGTGGCTACAAGTTCTCGACGTACGCCACGTGGTGGATTCGTCAGGCCATCACGCGCTCTATCGCCGACCAGGCGCGCACCATCCGTATACCGGTTCACATGATCGAAACGATCAACAAGATGAACCGGATCAGCCGTCAGATTTTGCAGGAAACCGGTGCTGAGCCTGATCCCGCGACGCTGGCGCAAAAGATGGACATGCCGGAAGACAAGATCCGCAAGATCTTGAAGATCGCCAAAGAACCGATCTCCATGGAAACGCCGATTGGTGACGACGATGACTCGCATCTGGGCGATTTCATCGAAGACACGTCGACGCTGGCGCCTTCCGACGCGGCATTGCACGGTTCTATGCGCGATGTGGTCAAGGAAGTGCTAGACTCTCTGACCCCGCGAGAAGCCAAGGTTCTGCGCATGCGTTTCGGTATCGAAATGAGCACCGACCAGACCTTGGAAGAAGTGGGTAAGCAGTTCGACGTTACGCGTGAGCGCATTCGCCAAATAGAGGCTAAAGCTCTGCGTAAGCTGCGTCATCCTAGCCGCGCCGATAAGCTGAAGAGCTTCTTGGAAGGGCAATAAGTTTTCTGGGCCTCTAGCTCATGCTTGGTTAGAGCAGCGGACTCATAATCCGTTGGTGCCGAGTTCGACTCTCGGGGGGCCTACCAAAGAAATCCTGAGAAATCAGGTACCTACAGCCGCCAGCAATGGCGGCTGTTTCGTTTCCAGCGCCGACATTGACGTAATCTTGACGTTCTCGGCGTGGTGGGCCAGATGGGTCGGGGCGAGGTGGGCATACTTCTGCACCATCTCGATCCGTTCTGTAGCGCGGCGCGTCGTTTGAGACGGAAAAGCGGCTCGTTTGAGACGGCCCACACGCCTCTCCAGGCTCCAAAGGGGGCAACCTAGCCTTTCCCCCCCACCAGGCCGTTGCGCGGCGCTCCGGACGCTCATGATGGCGTCCTTGGGTTCAGGCGTCGGGGGGCTGTGGCCACGCGATGGATTCCGGAAAGTCCGGTTGCAGCTCAATGCGATTGAGCTGAATGCGGTGTTGCCGCCAGGCAATCAATGTCGCCCGCTCTTCCTCGGTGGCCATTTCCAGCTCTATGGCGTCCAGCAGGGGGGCCATTCGCAGCGTTGCGTACTGCAATAAGTTGTCCCGTTGCGCCAACGCGGCATCTTTAAGCTGTTGTCCGTCTGGACCTGCAAGTTGAGGGGCATCCTCCTCCAGCCACCCACCATCTTGGAACAAATAGCGTTTGTCCTGTCTCAAAGCCTCGGGCGGGGGGATATCGACCGATCCACCAGGCAAAAGGTATACGCCTGGCTCCAGGGGGGACGGGTCGGCCTTGACCTGTCCGACGAACCAGCCTGATGCGTCTAGCTGCGAAACCAGCTTTTCCATGTGTTAAATCCCTTCTAGTATTTGATGCAACCGAGCAATGCGACGTTTCGCGCCCGCACGGTGAACCGCGAAGCCGTAGTACCCCCCCCCGATGTGTAGGTAACCGCAGGACTGCCGCCAGCCGTGGACGAGTCCACGTCGGTCGCTCGGTTCGATGCTGCCGCGCCGGTGGTGTCGCTATTCGGGGCTAAGTACATCGACGTGGCGGCCTGCATAGAACCTATGGCACGGCCTGCGTCGATTCCCCGGCTATCGTCCACACCTCGGATAAACTCGCCTCGGGTCTCTGGCAAGACGATGTACCCGCCCGTCACGCTGCGACTCGTTGCCGGACTGGCGGGATTGGTGCATCGGTAGCCCACTGGGGCAGTTGAGTTGGCCAGGTCGCCGCAGTAAATGGCAGAAGCTAACCCGGCATAGGCAGAAACTGACACTGCGGCCTGGTTCGCCTTCAACCATCCGGGTGGGGGAGTCAGGGTAGGAAAGAAGGCCACCAGCCCCGCAAACGGGGAACGATAGCCAGTGAACGCTGGTGACTCCACCCACTCCATTGCACCAATTCCTGGGACGAAAATCGCACTGGCCACCTTCTGAACTGGCGGTGATGCCAACAGCGGCATGTAGCCTTCGTTAGCCTTGAGCATCATTTGCTTGAGCGCTTTAACGATCTGCCCATCATCGGCTGGGTCAGGCTCCAGCCCCCCCGCATGCACAATCCCTAGCAGCTCCCGCAGCCACGAATTCATCAACAGAGCAGTCAACATACTGCCCGGCTTGCCGGTGGCGGGATTCCCGCCTAGAAACTCACCTGATTCGGTCTCCGGGATTCTCACAATACTTACTCCTGATAGTCGAACAATACGAATGTGTGGGCGGGCTTTAGGTCTCGGAAATATTCCTCAATCACCGAATCGCTGAACGAGAGCAGAGCCTCATCTACGGATGACATATCGAGATAAAAGGGAAACGCACGGACCTGGCCGCCTATCACGGAGACTTGCCAAACCCAAATGACATCCTGGTCAAAAAGAATGTCCTCATTCAAATGGCTGTAATCCAGAAAGAACGGTTCGAATTCCGTAATTTCGATTTCGTAGCCCAGTCGCCTGGCCAAGCCCTTGAAGTACGGAATGGATAGGCCGCCCAGCTCTTGCAACTTGGCCAGGACGGCCTCTAGGCGCTGCTGCCGGTTCGACCCATCCGCTGGAGTCAGTCCGCAAACCCTTTCCCAATCCGGCAACGTGTCGATTGCGCCTATTGGCGTCACGCTGTTCAAAACCTGGCCGGACTTCTGCTGTGCGCGGTCTAGAGCTTCGCCCTCCGCTTTCAATTCGGCAGACAATCCCGTCCCACTGATTTCATAGGTGCGCGGCGGCAGAAGCCGTGCCAACAATTGCTGGTGCTTCACTACATCGGCTCCACGGTGACAGCACCGAGGCGCAGCCACTCAATCACGTCGGCATTGACGACCGGCACGATGTTGGCAGTGGGTGACGAGATGTGGCGATCAATGACGCCAGCGACGTTTGAGACAAGGGCTTCCGATTGACTGCGTACCCATGCAGCGCCGGGCGCGATCTGATCGAACTGAGTCGCTAAGGCCCGATTAATGGCGATGCTGGCCAGCTCCAGGCTGGTGTCGCGCAACGAAGTACGGACACGTACATCTACATGACGCAAGGTGGGCGCGACAATCAAACAACCTTTTGCCGTCACAGGTCGGACGTCATCGATGTAGGCCAACACCCTATTGATGGTGTCTTGCGATGGCAATCCATCACCGGAGACGATGGCCACATCAACCGTCCCTAGGCCACGGCGAAGCGGATATACGAACGCGTCAGAGACGCCTTCGACTTCCATGGCCCAGCGCCGGTAGTCGTGACGATTGCCACCGGCGGGTGGTCGTCGGATGAGTTCCAGTAAGCGCGCAAGCAATTCAGTATCAGTTTCCTGGGCGACCCCGCCACGCATTAAGAAAAGTTTGGCATCTGAGTCCAGACCACTCGGGGCTACCTGGAGCGTCACGGGGGTGTCATCGTCTGCATTGCCCGTGACCCCTGGCGTCAAAGCTTCAGCCGCAAACAATCCGCTTCCCGCCTCCGGCATGTGATCGCTCGCCGTCACGCGATACAACACACCATCGCCGCGCTTGGCCTGCAAGCCCTCGGGAACCTGTTTTCCGGGCTGACCGGTAAGGCGCAAGTATCCACGGGCAGGAATAGCTTGCTTTAGATTCAGCCCCCTAACAGCTGCGTGCATGTAAAGATATTCTTGGTCCGCTGTATCCGGAAATATCTGGCGCACCATCCACGCTTGATGCTGATACAACCCCTCAATCGAACTTGCTACAGACGTGGCACGAATAAAGAAATCGCTGTCAGTAGTGACATCTGCATCAGGCCGATAGTTCTTGAGGTCGCGCAGCAGATTGCTGCGAATCTGTGAAAACGCAGGAACGGGGAAGGGCATTATGCGACCTTCACCGGATGTTTGAAATGTTGCTCTTGACTCGTGTTGTCAATGACAGACACGTGAAGGTCGCACCAGCTTTTGCGCACCTGTATTGCTGTGACGGTGATGCTCTGCGCGCGGCCGGTATCAATCAACGTCTTAAGCGCTTGCTCGGCGTACTGACGAGCTAGGATTCGCACGCGAGATACGTCCAGCTCCCTTTCCAGTTCATGAAGGCGAGACCCTAGTGTTGGATCAGCCCACCATGAGCCAAGAGGTGTTGTGAGACGTACATAGACGGCATTGGCGAGCGACGTAATGCGCTCGCCGCTGTAGTCGCCTGTGCTGGGATCAATTCGCGGGTCCATGCCAGCATTGTGGCGAGAGGGAAACGCGGAAATCAGCTGAAAGACTTCAGTGGGTCAGCGAATAGGGTTACCAGTCACGCCTCCCAAAGAATCTTTGTGTTGATGACCGATCTGACTAACGCCACCGGCAATGACATCTTCCGTCACTCGCATCGTTCCCGCGATGCTGGCTACTGCGCTGCCGCCTCCGCCCTTCTCATTGGACAGTGACAGACCGCCCTTGCCGGTCACCAAACCATCAATCTGCGCCTGCTTAGTTACGTTAAAAACCGGGGTGTCCATCGTCGCTCCACTTGACGCCTCAACGCGCCAGGTCTTGCACCGTATGACGTACTCGTCGCATTCTGCTTCGATGATTCGGCCGTTCTTTAAGTGAATGAAATGCCCATCTTGATGCACCAGCGCAACCTCTCCCGTTTTCAGGTCTATGCCAACGGTTGCATGTTGGGTTGCCACGATCACCGCGTGTGATGTCGCGCCGCCCAGGGCCACCGCGACACCCATGGTCCCCTCGGGCGGAACGGAGTGATAGCCATATTGCTGAATCAATTCAGCGTCCCGCACCGCCTCACCGGCCAGCGCTTCGCCGGACACCTTTTTGATGCCGACACCCGTGGATGTTCTGCCTATCATCATGCGGAACGGCTGACGAATTGATCTAAAGAAGCGGCGAATACGTTCGTCGATAGTCCTAATGTTCATGGTGTCGTGTCCAATTCTTCCGGATCAAACGCCTTGGTTTCCAGTTTTCGTTTTCCCTTGGGCACAACGAGCGGTATCCACACCTTGTCCTCTTTCAGCGTTAGAGTGGTCGTCGTGCTGGTGCCGCTTCCCCCTCTAAAGCGCCGAGCCATTACAAACAGGATGCCACTGAAACCCCTGCGCTCGTCCTCAAGATGTACGCGTTGGCCTGGCTCCCACAAGACACCATTACTTGTTCGATGACCTCGCACGTCAGCTTGGTAGGTCAACCCGTCTAAGCGTCCATCTGCAAGCGCCTTTTCCGCTTGGCGCAATAACGAATCACCGCTTAGCGCGTCACCGTCTGTCAGAATCAGTGGCCGATATATTTTTACGTCTGGGTCACGGACGATTGTCCGCATCGCATTCTGACCATTCGCGGCATTCGTACCATTGGATTGACCCAAGATCGTGATTTCGGAATAACGTCGGGCGATTGACTTGATGCGGCGTAGGCGGTTTATGTTGTTGCCTTTGCCGTCTCGCCTGAGAATCAAGCTAGCCACTGGCGGTGCGTCATAGTCTGGCCCGCCGACGATAAGCGTCCCGTCCGGTGCAAACCAGGGCCACAGGCCGTTTGCATGCGCCGCACGTTCCAGCGCTCGCCATGCCGTGTCACCAGGTTCAATATTTACCTTCTTCGCGGCGCTGCTGCCACGTGAATCAACGCGCACTTTTGATATCCCCAGTGGGTTGACCACAGACCTTACAATCTGCTCAAGGCTCATGTCTTTGGCGGTGAAAATTGGAGCGCTGCAATCCGTGAGAATGCCAGCCCCATCTCTGCCGGACATAGACAGGCTTGCTGTCCGGCCGCCAACGTCATCATCAACATCGTCCACAATGCCAGTAAGCGCCACATCGGAGCCTATGCGCACTTCAACGCGTGCCCCAGGTTCAACGGCCAGCGGAAGTTGGCCAGCTGGCAAGCCTAAGTCCACACGCCATCCCGCAGCCGGCCGCATGAGGTCGGAGTCAACGTCATAGTTTGACCAGTCGTTGTGGACACGACCACCAATCAGAATACTAACTGGCTCTATGTCTCTCGACAGGTCTGGAGTGTGTCCTTGCGAGCTATTGGGCGTAGCCATTGATGGTGTCCCCCGTATTCAAATCGTTGGGATTCCGTAGCCGAGGATTCAACCTTAGTAGCTCATCGGACCGCCGAAAATCGCCGTACCACGCAAAGGCAATAAGATGCAGATTTGCTGGCGCGTCGATAGTACGGCGGCGCAGAGGCGGCCTCGCTTCGATGACGGCCGCCCCAGCTTCTTGAATTGCCAACGCAGCCTCTTTAAGCGGCTCCGTGATGACACGGGCTTCTTCTACGGGATAAAGGTCACGGTTGTCATCTATGGCATCTTGAATCGCATCACGCACGTCGGCAACAATCTGCTCGATATCCGCAGGCGAGAGCGTCGGCCGCTTTGCTTCTTCGGTCAGGATGTCCGATGCTATATCGACCAGCTCGCCCGCAACTACAACCTTGACGATGGCCTCAATTGGCTTTTGATCCTCGGGCAGAATTGCGATGGGATTTTGACCCTGTTGGGTCGCGGCTTGCCCTGTCTGGGTCGGTCGGAATGATGTCGGCGTCTGTCCTTTTGCGGACGAGACCGGCAGCAATACAACGTCGTCAAAGATACCCTTTAAGCCCTTCCAATCCGACATGCGACTGGCGGACCCAAATGCGCGTAAGTCCACTAGGCCATGCAGGCCGTTGGACAATTCTGCGGTAAACGCACGCGGAAAGTCGATCAGGTCAACAATCGCGCTAGTACCGTTGGTCACACTGCGAACTGCACTCAATACGCGTCCCATCGTTGACCGTATCGAATTCAATCTGTCCGTTATTCCTTGCAGGCTCGTTAGAGCCTTTAGGCGCTTGGCGAATGCCTCGACTCCACTGGCGATACCATCGTCTTTTAATTGCCGACTAGCTGCCGCCTTCTGTTCAGGCAATTGCCGCACAAAGAAAGGGCTGCTCGTCGTGCTGTGTAGAAAGCGCAACTCCACCGAGCAAGCGTCGGGGCTTTCCGCATCATGTCGGATTCTCCAGCCCTCAAGCTGGGCAAGAGGAATAGAGCCAAAGATTGGATGGATGAGTTCACCCGGTCCCGGCTGCTCCAACACCTCCACGAACTTCTGCAATTTCTGCTCGTAATCATCACCCCAGAAAACTGCGGTCAATTCGGTCCCGATGCCACCGCGCCCCAGGTCTTCCGCATCTTCGCCATTTAGGTAGGGGTATTGGTGCTTTTGTACGTCGCGCTCGGCCCCGTCCTGTGTATGCTCGCACTCAAACTTGATGCCCTTAAAAGACGCATCCAACAGGGTTTTATCCCAAGACATTAATCTCTCCTGGCGTCCCGTGAATTGTGTTCGTTGACTGAAGCTGCAATTTCTCGGCCATCAAGAATTACCTTGACCTCCATTTTCTGGGGCGACGCACGGTTAGCGCTAATGATGGCCCGCTGCATAGCTGCCGGGTCAAAGCCACCCGTTGCAAGACTGGCAGCTGAGCCAGTTTCAGGTCGTGCCACGCCTGAGCCAAACCACGCTTGGCCCAGTTTTTCCCCGGCCCAATCGCCTCCGAGACTACCCAAAAGCCCGCCGCCAATAGCGCCAGCTGCAACGCCGTAGGGGCCAAGAAAGGCGAGTGCTTGGCCTCCTGCATAGGCTCCTGCCATGCCGCCGCCAGTGCGCCCGCCAATCCGCGTATAAGCAGCGTTCTTTTCTGCCTGAGTAATATCGCTTCCAGAAACGCCAAGCGCGTCGTACCCCCCGAGCGCCACAGAAGCTAGTGGTGCTGATCTGGCCAGCACGCCGGACCCAAGGAATCGAGTAGGTGCCAGTACGCTCGCCGCACGGCCCGCAACGCTTGATACGCCACTGGCAGTCCCTGCCGCCACCGCGCCCACACCAACGCCAGCGCCCGTCACCATCTTGATGCCACCAAAGGCCAACGCTGCGCCTGCCATCACTTTGATCCCATCCGTAGCGCCCACTATCGCAGTGGTCAACCCCGGATAGGTATCCGCATACTTGGTAATCTTGTTAGCTAGATCGCCCATTACATCCGTGACGGGCTTTAACGCGTTGTGGCGCGCATCCGCAATTGCTTGATTGGCCTGGTTCACCTGCTCGCCAGCAGTAGCCATCATCACAGAGCTGCTCGTTTCCAACGCGCCAACACCGACGCCTGCGTATTCGCTGCGCAGACCCTTGATTGCACCACGTTGACTCATATAGCCAGACAGCGCCATGAGCGATTCCCGGCCGATGCCCACATCACGAAATACTGATGATTCAAGCAAGGTCGTCATTTGCTCCCTATCGGCTTGCGTGCCGCCATTAGCTAAACGGCCTTGCAACTGCTTGTAGACCTGGTTGTTGCCCATAGACTTATCAACAACAGCGGCGAATGTCTCCAAGGGACTGATGTCGCGTAGCGCACCCTTACCCAATGTACCCGCCAGGTCAACGCCTTTGCCGCCAATTGATAGCTTCTTGGCCACGGCTTGCGATACAGCGGGCTGTTTGAGCGTGTTCATCAATGCCATCAACGATTGGGCGGATTCTTGCGGCATGTTGGTGCCTGCTGTGATCGCTTGCATATCGACCAAGGCCATTTCCAGGCCCTTCATGCCTGATATGCCGTAGTTGTCGCGCTGGGATGCCAGGAGCTTCGGCAGGCTGGTAATCATGTTCTCAATGCCATAGCCGCCGGTTTCACCCGCATGCAGCATCTTGCCCAGCGCGGCGGGCATATCCGCGACGGGGATATTGTTTGCCTTGAGCGCGCCGACCAGGGGGACGATTTCCCGAGATTTCCTGCCCGCAGCCAACCCGGTTTTCTGCACGGTGGGGAGCATAGAAAACGCTTCATCTCGGGACAGTCCGCTGCTGCCCAGTAGCTCGTTGAGAGCGTCCGCCGCATCTTCCCGCGTGCCGCCTTGCCTCACAGCTCGACCGATTTGGAAGCTGATTTCTCTTTGCCCCTCTCGTCTGCCATCGATACCTTCTGAGGCATACGCCGTATTCGACATAGCCGCAATCTGCTGGTCATACGCCATCGTGTCCGAGAGCGGACGCTTTGCTATGGCAACTCCCGCCATCACGCCGCCGCCAATGGCTGCCAGACCCTTGCCCCATTCGCTGGGGGTTTTCAGCTCGCGCATTTCCCTTTGAAGCATTTTGACTTTGCGCTGTGCCGCCTCGGCAGCGCGGGCAAGTTCCCGTCCTGACACTCTGCCTGAATCTTCCAAACGCTTATAGGCGATTGCCGTCTGCACAATCTCGCGCTGCAAGGACTTTTCCGACCGAATGCCTAGGCGCGCCCTGGCAGAGTGCAGGCGCTCCGTATCGCGCAGGATTTGAGACGATGCGTGACGTGATGAGGCAATCTGCTGTTGGGCGAGCTGAACGCTGGCGCGTCGGCTTTGGTCGATGTACCTGCTGTTGGACGCGCTCACTACCGCGCCATCACGTTGTTCCTGGCGCGCGGCTTCTTGCTTTTTCTGCGCCACGACAGACACCGCCGTGACCACCGCAGCGGCATCACGCTGCTCTTGCCGTGATGCTTCATGCTTTTTTTGAGCGACGACAGAAACAGCTTGTGCAGCCTCTTTGCTGCCCCGGTCGCTGACGACGATCTCAAGGGCGACTTTCATGTTCGTGTTGGACACGGCTGGCCTCGGTTATGTAGATGGCGTGAGCGCGGCAATGCGCTGCTTGCGGCGCAGTCGCGCCTTTGGCCTTACGCGCCGCTGGCTCACGATGCGGCGCGTGGATGAACTACCTGAATTCTTGGCCGAGCCGTTCAACTCGGCCAAGGCTTCAAGGTAGCCCTCCAACTGCTCAAACGTCAGGCGACGGACGCGGTTTTCTGGGATGCCGTGCTTTCCGAGGACGAGGATGAGTTTTCTGTAGGTTCGGAGCTTTCGTTCCGTGGCCGCAGCTTTTTTTTTGCCTCGCTCATCGCTGCATAAATGACATCCACGTCAGTCGGGTCCATCTCCGTCAGCAGCTCGAAAGAGATATCGTCCGAGGGGATGTCGCCCAAGCGCACCATGCAAGAGGCAAACATGGCCAGGTCGATACGCGCAGGCGAACCATCCGGGTATGCCTCCAGCGCATCAATGTTGTCGCCCATAGTCGGCAGGTGCATGACGAAGTCGTAATGCCTGCGATCGCCGTAAGGAACGCCGTAGGTGAAACTGCCGGTGACCAGGACGACGCGCTGTTGCGTGGCCGTGCCGGTTTGCTGTTGTTGCGGCTTGGTTGTCATTCGTCCACCTTCTTGACTGCAAACATGGTCAGGGTGCGACGCGCTTCGTTGTCAACGGTGTACTGTTTGCCCACCTCTGACGTGCAGCAGTCCATGTATGTCTCGCGCTTGCCGCCAGGTGACGATGGAAACACCGTGATCGAGGCTCCGAATATCTCGGCCCACTTGGTGTCATCATCGAACGGGATGGGAACGGTCACACGCAGCGAGTATTCTTTAATTCCCTTGGCCACGCCGCCAATGAGACGGCTTCGGTTCATGACCTTGACGGGCTTCATGCCGGTGCTTTCGGTCACGTCGATGTCAATGACCTCGACCTCTTTGCCGTCCAGCTCCATGATGATGGCGCCAACGTATTCCTTGATTGCCATGATTGGCTCCTTATGGGTCTGTTGGACCCGTTAAACGTACAGGTCGATGCGACCAGCAAAGACGTGCATGCCATGCACAATTGGCGCGGGAATGGACGCGACGGCCATACCCTTGTTTTGCGGATGCTTCTGCACTACCAGGCGGTCTTTGTACTGGTCGATGTTCTGTAGGATTTCCAGGTCTTCGCATTGGTAAGAGATTTGCAACAGCAGAGTGCGCACCTTCGGCGGCGTTTTCTCCGAAAGCAGCTCACGCGGAAAACGTAGGGCCACGGCTTGGCGGCATGCCTTACGGAAGTAATGCAGCGTGCGGAACACTGTGATATCCAGGCTGGAGTCATCCGGGATGTTCTGGGCGTCGACCAGGTAGGTGGAGATTGCGCGCACAATTTGCACCCGGTTTCCGGGGCCGACGATGAGCGGAGTAACGCCGTTGTGCAAGGCGTTCTCTTGTTCCTTGCGTCCCGGATAATCTTCTTGGGCGATTATGTCCAGGCCCTGAATTTCCAGATAGTTCAAAGGCCGCGCCGGATGCTCTTCGCCCGCCATCACGGCGGCGTATCCCGCCGCAATCTCGCCCGTAGTGCGCTTGGATTTGTTGTACCAGGCCAAGGTGATGATGGACGAGTTGACCGCACTGGCGACGGTGGTGGCCGCCGCCAGCGTGCCAGGGAATCCCGCCACGCCGATGGCGTCACGCTGCTCCAAGGGACTACCAAGCTCTTCCAGGTGATCGCGGAAAGCCAGCAGCGCCTCTTGCGTGGCAAATGGGCAGACGCGAATTTCATAGGAAGAGCCGAAGGCGGCAGCGTAGGCAGGGCGCAGGTCAGGATCGGCCAGGCCGCCCGCGAGCTGCGCAGTGATCGTATTAGTTGCGCCCGTCGAATAGCGCACCACTGCGGCGAGCTTGATCTGGTTTCCGGCTTCGCCTTTGTGCTTGGCCTCGACCTTGATTTTTCCCGCCGTCGCGGTAGCTGTTACAGGAAGCTCCACGTTGGCATTAATCGCCGCCGCAGTTGCAGCCGCCATGTCGGCAGCGGGCATGTCGGTTTCGATAGCTACATCTACGGACTCAGGGCCAACGAAGAACTTGAGAATGCCGCGCCCCGTCGCCGCCGCCGTGATCTCCACCTCGCCCTGCGCGGCCTGGCTGGCGGCCGCGTCGTCTACCGCGATGACCGCAATCTGGGCATTCGGGTTGGCCTCGATGGCATTGATGACCATACGATGCGCAATCGACCCAGCGCCAAAGTAGACGGCGGCGTCTTTGTCATTGAATACGTCAACGGTTGTGAGTGCTGGCGTCATACCCGTGGCCAGGCGCTGGCCGTAGATCAAGACACGCTGCAAGTTCGTTGGCAAGGACGAGCGGGCAAGCTTCGTATTGAACTCGAAATATGCACCCGGCTTGAGGGTGCTGACAGGGATCTGGTCCAGCTGGATGATTTCGCCCATGTCAGGCTCCCTTTTTCGTGGTTGCACGTGGGGCCACGGCGTCGGTAGGCGCTGCCTGGCCAGCAGCCTGCGTATCGTCGACGTGGACAAGATCGCCGTCGGCCAGACGGCGCAGGTAGTAAATGGTTTGTTCCACCGAAAATGCTTTGTCGGTGATGTACTTGCGTCCGTTGTCCTCGCGGGGGACCCGCAGGCCAGGCGCGGCTTTGACATTGATGGTTGTCATCATCAGTCCTCGTTAAATGTCACCACGTCGGTGGCGTTAGGTGGATCGGTATCGCTGCGTGTGGCCAGCCGGTAATCCAGCTGGATGCCAGTAAGCCAGGGGTACGGTTCGTCAGTCTTGCCGCCCTCATCGGAAAAGATCAGGTCCGGGTCGGTTGCGTCCGGGTCGCCAATCTGCCCAGGGTCTGGGCTTGGCCAGCGGCCATTGGAGAGGACGTGTTCCACCCACTCCACATCAAACTCCACCGCAAAGATGGCGCAGGCGTCAGCCTTGGCGCGACCGTTAAAGAGCGGGCGCACCGCGCCGGGCTTCATCTGGCCCACGTCGTCCAGCCCGAAGTCCTGTCCGGCAAGCAGCCTGCGCACGGCATAGATGAGTTGGTCCGTTCCGACCTGGTCGCGTGAGCCCTTGCGCGGTGCGTCTTCAGAGCGCACCGAACGCTGGCCCACCATGACCGTGAAGCGCCCACGCGCCAGGTTCTTGGTGCGTGCCGTGTTCATGCCTTTCGTGGCCTGCACACCCAGGAACGAAACCCAAGCCGCAGGGAAACGCCGGACGACCGTGGCCAGCTCGTCGTCCAACTCGCCGCCGTAGGACTCGACGGACTTAACCATCTTGCCTAGGCCGATCTGGAGCCGTTCGATCATGGCCGCCTGGATACTGCCGATAGGAGTAGCGCGAAACATGGTCAGAACGCTCCCGGTCCTTGACGCACAAAGACGCGGGACCCTTGCACGAATTGCACGCCGCCGTCCGAGCTGGGCGTCACACCGTTTTCACCGGGTCCCAGCGTCACTTTTCCATTGGCCACCAGTTCCAGAAACCTCACCGCCGCCTTGTAGCGGTCGGTGATGGTGTCCGTTACCTGGCGTTCGTCGCCTGTCAGGACATAGCGTGCAATGTCGCAGCAGATGCGCACCAGGTGCTGGGGGGCAGGGTTGAGGGGTAGGCGATAACGTCCGCTGAGATAGGTGTCAATCTCAGCGGATGCCGCGACCAGCGCACCGTCCAGGATGACCTGGTCAATGTCGCCCGTATCCTCGGGGTCGGTCAGCGCCAGCACCTCGCGATGCGTGAACTGGCGGACCATATCGGCGGCGGTGGCGTACATGGAGCCTTAGCCGCGGTTGCCGTTGCGGGCGCGGGTGCGCGTGCCGGTAGCGGGCGTCGTGGCCGCCTCGGGGGCAGCGGCTTGGATGGCGTCGGCCTCCACCTCCAGCTCCGTCGCGACCAATGCGGGATCGGCCAGGATCGCCTCCAGCTTCTTTTTGCCTTGCGCGCCGGTCAGGTCATCCATCGGGATATCCACGGCGTTTGCGCCAAATTGGTAGCCAGCGCGGCGGAAGCTTTCCTTGCGTGCCACGACTCGCAGCACCTTGATTTTCTCGGCCATATGGCCCTCCTGAGTTTGATTCGGTTGCCGCCGCCCTCGATGGCCAGGGGCGGCGGGTGGGTCGCTATGCCAGGCTTATGGCTTCGCCTGGACTTGGGACGGCGCGAGGAGTCGCGTTAAGCCAGCCAGGGCGTGGTCAGCACGTCGACCACGTCGCGGTTGATGTTGGTCGCACCGTTGGCGCTGCGCTCTGCCTTGACAACCTCCAGCGCGGCGGCGCGGTCTTGGGGACCCACAACCAGCAGCTTGGGGCGGATGCCCAGGGGTTTGCCATGGTCACCCTTGAACGAGGACATTTCCGCGTGCGCGTCATTGAACGCGCTGCCGTCCAGCGGTTCGCGGCTGGCGTAGGCCAGTTGCCAGAGGCTGAAACCCACGTTCAAGCGCCCATCAACACCATAGACAAACTCATTCTTGTCGAACACGTTGGTGTCTTTCACGTCGGTCTTGGCGACGAAATCGTATTCACGACGCTTCTGGAGAATCAGCGGCTTGATGACGCGGCTGGTGTCCAGCAGGAACCAGGGGCGACCGCTGCCACCCTGGAAATTGCTGACGGACTGCGTGGCCCCTTCCTTGCCGACCGGGTGGTCGGTGTCAAAGAAATACTGGCCGTCATAGCAGGCCGTGCTGAAGGCGCTTTTCAGAAGCTCGAAGATAAGCAGGTCGGGGTGTTCCTTGGCGTCCTGGCCAAGCTGGGCCATCAGCGGCGTGAACACGCCGTACTGGTCATCTTCGATGGAGTCGCGGTCAACGGCGACGGTGTTTTCAAACGTCTTATTCTTGATGCGGTAACCGTGCATCTTGAGGTTTTGATAGACGCGTTCGCCCACCCATTCCCGGAACTGGGTGGATTGGCCGAGCCAGGGATAGGCCTCCTCGCCCGTTGTCGACGGGATCGGCGTGGCAAGCTGTGCCCAGGCCGAGGGCGCACCCTCGAAAGCCTGGGAAAACGCGAGCTTGAAGCCTTGGAACAGCGCCTGTAGGTTTTGCGGATTGATGATCATGCGTATCTCCGAAGTCGGATAAAGGGTGTTGACCTGGTCCGGTCAGAATTCGACCCAGACGCCATCAGCGTCCACATCGCGTACAACGCCTGCGACGATGGCGGCGGCGTCTTCGCCCACCAGCGCAACCGATTCGTCATCGACCGCCTTAACGGGCTTGCCGTAGGCAGCCAGGGTCAGGCCTGCCGCTGCGGGCTTGAGCTGGAAGGTGCCGCGCCGCACGTCCACGGATTGCGCGCCTGCTGCGCCGTCCCGGTTGTCCACCTGTTCCTGGGCAATCCCCAGGATGGCCACAGCGGCAGCACTGCCACCGGGGACGGCGTGGCCGTCCGCGTTCACGCCGACGATGGCCCCCGCGTAGATGCGGACGCCTGCGGCGGCGGGCGGGCGAAATCCCCGGCCGTCTCGGCGCAGGGTGTTGCGGTCTTTAGTCAAAGCCATGAGCGGTCCTTGCTGGTTGTATGTGGGAATTGCGGGCCATGCCGCGTTGAGATGCTTGGGTTCAGTCTTGGCTGATGGACTTGAGGTATTTCTGGGGGTCCAGGCCCATCCGCGTGCAAACGGCCATTTGTTCGTCGTTCAACTGCGAGCCGTTGCCGCCGGGCTGACGCCCGCCCGTTTGGGTGCCAGACAAGGCTGCAATGGCCGGGGCCTGGTCCAGATAGGCCTTGAGCTGGGCGGGGTCCTTCATGCCCAGGGCCACCGCCCAATCCTTCAGGGCAGGCGTCAGCTTGTTGGCGGAGAGGGCGACCGTGACCAGCTCGGCCACGTCGCGGGCGCGCTGGTCCGTGGTCAGCGTTGCGACTTGCGCCTGCAAAGCGGACAGCGCGGCGATGGGCACGTACTTGGCCGGGTCGGGCTTGCCTGCGCTCGAAGTCAAGGCGGCCACCTCTTCCTTCTTGTTTTCGACCTCGGTCGTCAGGGCGGCGACCTGGTCGGCGTCCTGCTTGGCCTTGTCGGAGTATTCGCTCAGCTTGGCGAGCGCTTGCTCTTCGGTCGCGTCGTCGGCCAAGCCGAGCAGCGCGAAGAGCGCCTTCAAAAGTTCATTCATCTTGCTTTCCTTCGGAGATTGGGCGGGAAGGAGCTGCGCCCCGCCATGCGCGATACCAGGTGCGAGCGCGCTGGCCACCGCCAGGCGCACCGCCTCCATGTTGTCTAGTGCCGGGTTGTTGGTCAGCGCCGCATGCAGGATGTCCTGCGGCCTGCCTTGCTTGTCGTAGGTAAAGACTGGCGAGATGTAGAGGTATTCCTCAGCCTTGATGTAGGCCTGGGCGCGCTGCTTCCAGTCCACCCTGGCATACACGCCTTCGCCTTCGCGCCACTCCAGCGCGACCATCCAGCCCGAAGCGGGCGCGGGCTGGCCGTTGGTAGCGGCGGCCAGCGTCTGGTGTTCGTAGTCGATGACCAGGCGGCGGTTGCGGGCGTTAAATCTGGCGATAAGAGCGCGGGCAATGTCGCCATCCATGCGCCAGGTGTCTACGTCCTCGGGGCGGCCATCCGAGGCGCGGAATTCGCCAGCGGGGAAAACCTGAATTTCGTCTTGGGCCTGGCCGTCCTTGCCAGGGCGCAGCGCAATGCTGAGAGCGGCCACCATGGGAGCGGCGGCGGCGGCAGGGCGGGTCGAGCTGGGAGCGGATGCGGATCGGGTCTTAGCCATAACCGCCATGGTGCCGATTAGCGCCCGCGCCGATTAGTTGAAAGACTTCAGTAGGTCCGGCTGGGGAATCGCGGCAAGCGGTGGGAGAAAACCCGCCGAATTGGCGGTTCTGTGCAAACCGCAGGGGGGCCAACAGGTGCCGATAGCGTTAAAAGGGTTTTTAACGCTGGGTTAACGATAGGCTGGGACCGAATGGGTAACGATGCCGCACCCCACCCCCTACAAATCGCGCCACGGCCCGATTCTGCGATTTCGGTCTAGACCGTCTGACGGAGCAATCCGAACCGTTCCGATTTCGCCCTAAGCCATTCGGCTGACCTGGTCAGGTTATGCCGGGCCGTCCTTGAATGCCCCGGCCAGATAGTCCGCCGCCAGCTCTTCGCTTTCGGTCGCGTCCTCGGCTGAGATACCCAGGTATTGACGCGCCGGTATCTTGACCTGGCTGACCACGCGCCCGCCGACCTTGAGCGCCTTGGCCTTCTTGGGGCGAATGACCCCGCCAAACTGGTGAATCGCGGCGTACTCCAAATTGCTGCCCACCAGGACCTGGTCAGGCATGACCTGCCAGTGTATGGAGCTGCGTAGGTATCCGCGAAGCGTCAGCACCTTGTCTTTGTTGGAGGGCTTGGTCTCCCTGTACCAATTGCTCAGGGGCGTCCACGCGCTGCCATCGGGGGCCGTCTGAGTGCCAAAACGGTCCTGGCTGGAGCTGGCCAGGTACTCGCCTATTCCGCGCAGGGCGGGGGTCATATCCGCCATCAGCTCAGTCAGCCGCTTCATGGCCTGGGCGAACTGAACGTCATTGACCTCTACAACTAGCATCGTGGCCATATACGTCTCCGCCTACTTCGCCGCGCCGCCAGGCTGGCCATACCAGAGGTTTCCGCCGCGCACCTGGGCGAGCGTGGCGCTATCGCCCAGCGGCAACCGCGCCCAGGACTCTAGATAGCCCCCGCCCACCTGGGCGACCAGCGCGGCCTCGGTGCCATCAGCCTGGCGGTATCCCTTGATGAAATGGGTACGCAGGACATACCCGCCCGTCACGCGGCTCCTGTAAAGGTTTTGCCACACTTCCCAGGGCTGGGTGAGGAGATCCACCAGGAGGGCCAAAAGCGGCAGCGGCTCGGCTTCCCTGGCCAGTGGAACGGCCAGCGACCGTGCAACCAGCGCAATAGGGATATCTTGCGTTTTCACCAGGCGCACCGGCCCGCCAAGAACTTCCGCGACCTGGTCGGTCAATGTGCCCGGCGCGTTAACGGCGGACGCGGGCGGCGGCGGGGCCGGGACTGTGGGAATGACATCGGGTCGGCCTGCGGAGCTGGGCGAGCCAGGCAGGACGGGCTGCCATCGGCTGGGCGTGAGGTCCGGCCCAAAGTGCAGGGCTTGATCCGCACGTGGGCCAAGCGCGCCCTGCGGCACCGTCGCGCCTGGCGCATACTCAAAGCCAGGGTCTATACCCTCGGGGACGCGCACCGTTCGCGGGGTGGGGCCATGCTGGCCAATCGTGACCTCGTGCACCGGGATGACCGGGGCCTGGTCAGGACCATCTTTCCCGAGTTTGCGCAGCTGCCTTTCAGTAAGCGCCCGCACCGAGCATTGACAGCCCCAGCCATTGGGGGGAAAGAACGTGTCCCAAAACGGATCATCCCAGCGCAGCACTAGGCCATCTAGAGCCAGATGCTCCGGCCTGGGATGCTTTACCGCATCGGAATGTACATACATCCAATACGGGTGCGTTTCCGTCATGCTCAATAGCTGTTCACGACGGCCAGCGGCAAAGCTGGTGAACATGTTTGTTTCGTAGATGACGCGGCTACGCCAATTCCGTGAGCCGTTGTAGTCCCAGCCATGGGTGGCGACGATACGGTCAAAATCCTTGCGGAACGACTCCAGTGACTTGCCCTCGGAAATCGACTTTTCCACCGCCTCAAAGAAGTCTTGCACCAGGGCTTCCCGCGTCGCGCCCGCGATAACAAAGCCATGGTCATGTCCTGCGGTGTACAACTGGGTCCAAGACTCGGACGGCAGGGGAACCTTGCGCCGAAAGAACGCGATTTGTTCGGCAAAGGGAATACGGCCAACGCTGAAAACGGGACTAGGCACGGGCTTCGTCCAAGATGTCCGCCCGGCCCGCAAGCGCCGCCGCCGTCAGTGCTTCGGCCAAGGCAGCGGCGTAGTCTTCAATGCGCATGTCGGGCGCAAGCGCGAGCAATCCCTCCCGAACCTCCGACAGGTTCTTGGCTCGCTCGACCAAATCGCGAACCTGGTCAATCCAGTCATTCAAAGTCGGGGCGGCATCGCTGGCCAGGCGGTCCACCTGGCCTGTCGCCGTCGCGATGGGCCGGGCGACAAGCGCAGCTCCGGTAGACCTGGACAATACTGCCAACGCCGCCCCGAGTTGAGACGTGGCGGCGGCAAGCTCGCTTTGCCCAGGCTGCTGTGTAGGTGCAGCCAGCCTGACCAGTACGGCCTGGCCTGCTGCGGGCTTCGGAATGTTGGCACGCTCGTGCGCCCAATCCACGGGAATCTGCATCCCAGCGTCTACCAAGCGCGGCAGGGCTTGGGAGAGGGTGCGCAGGTCGTCAAAGCGGCGCGTATCGAAACGGAATTCAGGAGGGCGACGACCGTCTGCGCCAGGGATGTTGAGCAGGCGTAGCGGGGCGACGATGTCCCGATTGATGGTCGCTGCCAGCTGGCGCGCATCCGACACCAGCAAATCGTGGCGAACCTCGTTATGTACATTGCCCAAGGCGTTCGTGGACGACTTGCCATCGGCCTGGCTCGTCAGCGTGCCGCCAAGGATCACTTTAGACTGCGTCCGCTCGCACCATGCAATCATTGCCTCGAAAGGCTCCTGCGTCCCTTGGGCGGCGTTCTCGAAGTCGATGGCCATTCCATCCGGGATGATGCCAGCCGCATTGTGGCCAATGCCTGCCACGGCGGCGAGCAAGGTAGCTTTCTCCCGCTCGGTCGTACCAGCGGGGTACTTGCCCAGGCGCAGCGGCAAGCCGTAGATTTCCAGGAACTCGGCCAGGTCCCGGACGGAATAGTTTTTGAACAGATACGGCCAGGCTAGGGTGCGGTGTAGGCCCGCCCGCGTGAGATAGCCGGACCGCGCTTTGTGCTGATGCACGACCCAGCCGAGCGGCCAAAGGGCTTGCCCTTCGGCGGAACCATCGCGCAAGCGCAGCGCGTTGCCGTCATGCTGGAGCGTCTGGAACCAGCGCTGCGGGCGATGCGTAAAGGAGCGCTGTAGGGCCACGCTCCCAACTTGGTGCCATTCTGTCTCCATGGGCGCGAAGCCATGGCCTGCCGCGTCCATGCAGTCCAGCAGCAATTCGTCAAAAGCGGGTAGCTCCGACATCCACTCGCGGAGCATGGCCGTGTCGCGCTTCTCCTGCGGTGTTGCCCCAGCCGGTTCGTGAACCTCCCAGTCCAGCGTCAGAATGGCCCGCTTCCGCTTGGCCATCTCGGACATGATGTGTCCGTCCTTCTCCTCCATGTCCGAGAACAGGTCGGCCTGCGCCGTCAGGTTGCCTTGCTCCGCATCCTCAAGAATATGGTGCAGGCGCTGCGGCGTGAGGCCGCGTGAGGGGTGCTCAGCCCATTCACGGCGCACCCAGCCCAGGCGGGCGCTTTGCGGTTCGTGCAGGGCTTCCCGGTGCAAGGGGCGGCCACGGGAATCAACAAGGTTTGTCATAGGTTTCCTACCAGGCCCCCACATCCCGAGAATGAGCGTCTGTCACATCATCCTGGTCAGTGTCGTCGGGGCGTTTGTGAGCGGGCGTGTATTCAAAGATGCCGAATCCAGTTGTTGCCGCCATCCACAGCATATGGAGGGCGTCTGGGCCGTCATCGTGATCGGCCATGGGCCAATGGGTAAGCTGGCTGTTGAGCGTCTTTTGAGACGGATGGAGCCGGATGAGGCCGTTGGCCACATGAGGCTGTATCGACGCAATGCGCAGGTCCTTGTCCGTTCCCGGAGTGATGCCCCGCGCCGGAACAGGAATGCCCAGCGCAGCAGACCGTTTAACCAGTTCGGTGCGTAGGAACTCCTGGAACTGCACCGCCTCAACGACCCACAGCAGGCAGCGCCATTCACGTTGCATGGCGATAACGTCGCTGATGATCTTGTCCGGCACACGCTTGGCAATCTTTGCCTCAACCACGTCAAGGACCCCCGTGACGCGATTGAAGCCGCCGACCAGGAGCGCGGACGGATCGCGCCGATTTCCTGCCTTGCCTAAGCTCGGATCGCAGGCACCATAGAAAATCCAGTCTGCCAGGCGGTTGACCCAAAAGGTGATGACGCCCGAGAACGGCGCGTTATCGCCCGCGACGGGATCGTTTTGCAATTCGGAGTCAAACGCATCGTGTCCGTCGCGAGCGCGGATGACCATAAGCGACAGGATCGGGCGGGCAGCGGGCCATGAAACCATGGCCCCTTCAATCATCTGCGCCTCATTGGCGGCATAGAACAGACGGGCAGTGTCTGGCCCATCGTTCCTATACAGCTCTTCCCACTGGTCCCACAGGTCCATCCGGCTCGGCCAGGTGATGACCGCTTGAAACTTGATGCCGCGCCAGAAATGATTCTTCAGAAGGCGGGACAGTACCGAGTCGTAATGCAGCACGGTGCCGATGATGACCACGTCCAGCTTCTCGCCTGGTCCGGCCAGTTTCATGACGGACTTGGCAATCCAGCCTTGCAGCTTGTCGCGTTGTTCGGGAGAGCGTACGTTTTCGTCGTTCTCCAGATCGTCGCCCACGGCCAGGTCTGGCCGGTGGGGGCCATGACGACGGCCTCGTATTCTTTTCCCGGCACCAAAGACTTCGACCATGCGCCCATTCTTGGTGATGATCTTGCCGACCTGCCAGGTGCTGCCTTGGCCAGCCGCCTCAGGGAAGTCCATGGCCAAGCGCGGATTGCTTTCCAGCTCGGCCTTGATCGCCTCCAGCATCACGGCGGCTTGCTCGAAAGCGTCCATGATGATGACCGGATACCACTTGCGCTCGGTGATGACACACCACAGGACGAATATCTGGCTGGTGATTGTTGATTTCGCTTCGCCGCGTGGGGCTGCCACCACGTCCGATTGCGACTCGGGCAGCGCCACCATTTCCGGCAAGCGCTTGTATAGATAGTCATGCAGCTGGCTGTTGGCTTTGCTGATGTAGTGCGGGAAATAGGTGCGGGCGAAATACTCGAAATCGTCCCAGGCCCTGGCCCTACGCTCGCGGGCAACGGCGGGGTCAGGACTGAAACCCGATACCTCGGCCTCGACCAGCGCCCGCATGCCTGCGGCCAGCTGCATGACCTCGGCCATGAACGCTTTGCGGTTCGTCCGCTTGGCCTTGATTTCAAAGCGAGCCATGTGTCACCCGCCGAAGTTGTTGGCCAGAACCTCGCCAAACGGCTCCAGAATCTGGACGAAGGCGGTAGCGTGCTTGGGGTGGCGCTGCTGGATGAAATCGGCCAGAAGCTGCACGACCTGCATGGCCGTGGCCAGTTCGCTCGTCTCCGGTAGGATGCGCTTGGACGCCGAGACGGTCTTGTTGTAGGCATCGGCCAGGCTGGCCAGCATCTGCACCTTGGCCGCTGGCTTGATGTCGGTGTCCACGCTGACGGCGTCCATCGTGGCCTGGTACTGCATGACAAGCCCCGCCAGCATCTGGCGGGCGATGTTCTCGATGCCCCCGCCGGAAAGCAGCTGTGCGGCCTGCGCCTTGTCCCAATCGTCACCGTCCTTGGCCGATTGGCTTTTCCAGCGCGCCGCCGTCGCATAGGAAACGCCAGCCTTGAGGGCTGACACTTCCAACGAGAGCCGGTCATACACGTAGGCACGCCGGACCGTGTCACGGGTTTCCTTAGGGTGGGCCATGCGTCACAGGCCCAGCTTTGCCTTGGCCAAGGCGATACCCACGGCGACAATTCCGCCCGTCACACCACCGGCCGCAGCGCCATACCGTACCGCGTCCTTGCGAACGTCCTGGCGGACACGATCAAGCTTGCCGTCCAGGTTGTCCAGCTTGCCGTCCACACGGCGAAGCAATTGCAATTGTTCATCGTGTCCAGCTCCGGTGTTCGTGTCTTTGGCGGTCATGCTTGTTTGTCCTGTTTGGAATCCAGTTTGTCGGTCATGCGGTCCAGCTTTTGTTCGATGCGGCGCATCAGTTCTTCCATCTCGCCGCGCCGGGCGTATTCGCTCGCTTCGCGTGCGAGCTGTTCACGCAATGCAGCAAGCTCGGTTCGTAGGACCGCGATCTGCTGCGTGTTCTCTTTCTGGTCGCTTTGCACCCGCCTGGTCCACATCCCGACCAGCGCGGCAATGATCATCACCACGACACTAAATATCTGTGCGCCGCCAATCTCGACCGTCATGGCGATTTCCCTTCGTCCAGGTCCAAGATGGCATTGAGCTGGGCTTCAATCTTTCGGCAAATGGCGGCGTTGTCGTGATGAGCCGTCAGGACATCGGCCTGGCTCACGGTGCTGCGGGTAAGGTCTGCGGCATCGGCACCGCCGAAGGGGCCAGAGGAAGAAAGCTCGGGGGACGTTCGCGCAACGCTGCCGGTAGCCGCTGGGGCTTCGGGCATTCGTAGGCCAAGGGCGGCGTTGTAGTCGCGCACCCAGCCAACAGTGAAAGGACGATCAGGCAGGGGAACAGGAGCCGCACCGGGCTTCTCGATGTAGACGGTAGACACATGGGGAACTCGCTTCTTGAGGTCATCAGATAGCTTGGCGCGCTCGGCGTGGCTGGCCAGGAGCGCGAGCGACAATTCGTCGCCGCGCTCCTGCTCGACTTGCAAAGCACGCATGTGGTTTACGAGCGCGGTTGCGGTGGCTTGGTTCTGCTGGGCGACATAGTCGTTATGGCGGGCCTCGCCCTGTGCGCTGGCGTAGGCATGTCCCTGGGCGTACCCACCCAGGCCAGCAAGCACGACTAGGAGAAACCAGCCCGTAGCCGCGTCAATGCCGAGCCAAGACAGAATGCGGGCAATCATTGCGGACCGCCTGCATCGTCGGGCGTATTCCGGGGCTGCTGCAAACAGGGCTGATCCACATAGCGCAGCGCTGCAATCAGCACGCCCAGCACCATGGAAATCCAGGCGAAACGGGATTGCTCGACGACGGACCGAAAGAGGGGGAGCAGTTCGTAGGCCGCCGAAGCGACCGCTAGGAGCAAACCTAGAATGACGGTGTACGAGCGATGCAGTCGCCGCCAGCTCTTCGTGAGCTTGAGGCGGCGCGTCATAACCAGGCCCCGGTCAGGAACAATTGCCGCTCGGCCTTGCGTCGACGTTCCAGCCCGCGAAGGGGGACGCCGCCCGCATAAATCCATTTGGGGAATTCTTCGGCTGCTCCGGCGTAATCGCGGGCCAGCACCTTGCGGGCGAGCGTGGAGACTTGGCCGCTCATCAACACGAACAGCCCGGACTTGATGCCACGTTTGCCGGGGCCTACGTTGTACAAGAAAGACACCAGCGCATCGAACTCGCCACGCGTGAGGGGCACGCTAGCAAAGAACTTCTTAACGGCGTTCTCGCGTTCAATCAGGTCTTGCGCAAGCATGGCGTCAGCGACTGCCTGCGTGATGACCAAACCCTCATACACATCCAGGCCAGTGTGGCCCCAGCCGATTGTCCAGCATTTGCCGTGTGGGTCCCAATAGGCTTTCAGGCGGCAGCTCTCGAAGTGTTCGATAAGCGAGACGCCAGCCTCTGAAGTGTGTTCCGGGTGCATAGTCGTGTCCAATAGTTGCTGGACATGACTATGCCGATGCTGCGCCTAGAGCGCGCCGTGAATCACTTCAGTGGGTGTTTGTATAGAGTCAGAAGAGGCCGAGCTGACCAGCGGCCCGCACAGCTTGTTCGGCCTGGCCGAAGCGGTCGGCCATCTTGAGGATGGACCAGATATGACGGTCGGAATAGCCGTAACGTACGGCCAGGACGGAGACAGCCTGTATTGCTGACGTATCGCGGGTGAGGCGGTCGAACGTCTGCCGGATGTCGCGGTAGATGTACTCCACCAGCGCATCCCGGCAGCGCGGAATGTACAGCGATTCACCGCCAAAGTGCCGCACCATGGCCATGGCGGCATCGGGTCCAACGACCTCGGCCAGCGCTTCAAACTTGGCCTCTCCGAGTCGGGTTTCGCGTTGGGGTACTGCAAAGGTCGTGCCACCGAGCTGGCGCACCAGCTCCGACGTTGCGCGCAAGCCAATCACCGCAATCAGAGCTTGTGCTGCGGGCGGAACCAGTCCGGCGACCTCAGACAGGTCGGTGCGGCTTGCGGCAATCTTGTTCACGGATAAGCCCGTCCATGTCGTTTGGCGTCAATTGCGAGCGCCGCAATCAGCTTGGAAAGCGCATGCTCGTCGCAGAATTCCAAGGCGTCCACCTTGGCTATGCGCTTGACCATCCCGTCCAGATAGCGACGGTCTCGGCCTGCCGCATTCAATTGGGCCGTCAGCTTCGCCAGCAGGCGCTGGCGAGAGGTGCCAACGCGGTCCAGCTTGGCGCGGCCCTGGGACTTAACGCCCAGGCGGGCGAAGTGATCCAAGACGCGACGCAACTGCGCGATGTCCAGATCCTTGCTGCTTGTCAGGCCGGTTTGCGCCTGGAGCATGGCGCGATACTCATCGTCGCTCATACCCGCTTGCGTCTTGAGAACGTGAACGGCGGAAATGGCGCGCTTGCGTGCCACGGCCAGCGGAGTCGAAGGGCTACGCATCGGTGACGGCCTCATCACGCGGCAGGCTGGCCCTGACAGCGGACGCACCAATTTCAACAAGCTCCACGCTTGCATTGTTGGCAGTGAAGTGGCGCAGCATGGTGCGCACCGATAGCCAGTTATGGGAATGGAACGTAAAGCGTTTTTCCGCGCCCATCTGCTTGGCAAAGCGCTTTCCGCCAATTTTTACGAGATTCTTGCGCTCCGCTGGCGAATACAAGTACTGCTCGCACGGACGCAGAAAGCGCCTACGTTCTTC
Source organism: Achromobacter seleniivolatilans (assembly GCF_030864005.1). Taxonomy (NCBI): domain Bacteria; kingdom Pseudomonadati; phylum Pseudomonadota; class Betaproteobacteria; order Burkholderiales; family Alcaligenaceae; genus Achromobacter; species Achromobacter seleniivolatilans. The sequence continues at coordinate 2,728,304 of NZ_CP132976.1, read as the reverse complement.
GCAGTCTTCCACCAGCTGCTTGCCTGTCTGCCGACCGTTGATATACACCGTCAGGCCGAACCTGAGCGTGCCGGTACGCACAACCGCGACCGTCACACGGTAGCCGTCGCAGACCAGGCCCACGCAGCCCCAGGGCGACGCCAGCTCGGTTGTGATCGCCTTCATATCGTCTTGCTTCAATTTCGTCATGTTTTGGTCCCTAAGCCGTCGCTATCGTGTTACGGCCTTCATTGCGTTGCTGCTGTCGCTTTGCCCAGAACGCCTGGCGTGTCGGGCTGTCCTTCTCGCAGGCCCTGCACCGTGAGCGCAACCGACCTCTGTCCATAAAATAGAACTCGCCGTCTGCTGGCCAGAAGTTCTTGCAAGCAGCACACTGCACCTCTGTGCCCAGCTCGGTTTCTATGCTCTTACGCATTTGTGCCGCTCTCCAAAAATTGCCGGGGCCGCACACCCCGCCCGGCCAGGGTCCTGAACCGCGCACGTTTACCCGCGTGCGCCCGTCGACGGCTGACGGTAGATCGGGGCCATTGCAGCCGTGGCGCGTCAGATTGCCGCGAAGTCCAGCGAAATGGGGGTGTACTCGTCGGAGCCTTCTGCGCGCTCGTAGAAGCGGATATAGGGCTTGCTGCCGTCCACGCGCAGGCTGTCGCCAATCGCGGTCATGGCACGCTGCCATTTCTCATCCTTGATATTGAGACGACGCAGGCCGAGGACGCGGGCGGTGTTGATCTGCCCTTCCTGGTCAACCCGGAAAGCGTCATTGACCAGCACCTTGATTTCATCCGTGCTGCTTGCGGACCAAGCCATGATGCATTCGTCAATCAGCGTCTTGGCCGCTTGCAAGCGCTCATCGAACGCCAGGCGCTCTTGCACCTGGCGCACGATCTTGTATTGGCCGTTGAACGAGACAACCGTAAGGTTTCCCTTTCGTCCGCCGCTCTTGACGCCGTACATCTCCAGGCTGGTCGACGTGAACGCGTCCAGGTCTGAAAATGCGGCGCTCTTGAATTCAGCCAGCTTGGCGCTGATCGCCTTCGCGTTAACAATGAGTGATTCGACCGTCTGATCACGCAGCTTGTCGATATCGCTAACCATCGCCTCGGGAACGAGGGTGCCGTCAGCGCGGGCGCGGTAGCCGGGGGGTATTTGCTTGCTCATGAGTTTCCTTCGTGCTTAGTGGTAGGAGGGGGTTTCGTGGGGAGTGCCATAGCCGCTGGCGACCTCAAAGGCGCGACCGTTCCACGGTAGGAGCTTTCTGGCCATCTGGTTGGAGGCAAAGCGCGCCATGTGACCCAAGGCATGCTCCGAAATGCATCCCATGGCATGGAGCGATTGCGCGATGCCAAGGCTCGTGCCGTAGTTGGCGAACATCTGGAGGGGACTGTCTTCCGGGGACGGGGGGCTTTGCAGCTCAAAATAGGCCCGCACACATCGGTCAAGCTCCGGCGTCCAGCGGGCGCGCTCGGTCGTGAGCTGTTCGTACAAGGCGCGGTGCGCGGTGCATTGGATGTCCGTGACCGTGACGCTGTCAGTGCTTCGCGGATTGTTCATGGGTGATACCTCCTGGCGCTTACTGCGGGATAGTCCAGACGGCGCGCACGGCGAACACGGACGCGCTATGCCATTGCGTTGCGGAATTTCGGGTGCTGCCGCCCGCCATGCTGACGAGCTGGTCGGCTTGGTCGGGCAGGATCGGGCCGAGATTGACCACCGGGCGGCCCTCATCGTTCGGTGCCACGTCCTGGTCAACGATGCGCAAGCCCAGCTTGCGCAACTCGCGGCAGGCCGCATTGATCGTGGCCAGGCGCGCCTGGATATCCAGCGTCAAGATCGCGGGGCGGTGAATAACGCTTTCGCGGAATAGGGATTGATCGTTAACCATGCGTGAGTCGTTTGCAGCGTTCATCATTGGAATTCCCCGATGATTTCGGATGAGGGCGTGGCTTGCGGGCTGACATACTTGGCGCGGTGCGGGCAGGTTTGGCACGCCCGCCAGTGGCGCAGCTCGCGGGGATTGTTGATGGGCGGCGTCTCGCGGTCCGCGTGCCCACGGCATTCCGCGCCGGTAATGACCGTTGCTTGGCCATGAAACTCCGTCAGGAAGGGGCAATGCACCTTCGTGAATGCATGAATGGCTTTCTCGGCCAGCTTGGATACGCTAGCCTTGCCGGTGCCATAGGGGCCGCAATGGTTGATGACCTGCGACAGTGCCGACCGCGAGCAATTCATTCTCTTTGCCGTTGCGGTGATGCTGCCGGATGCCTTCACTTCTGCGCGTACCAAATCAAGCCAGGACGACATACTCACGTTCCTCATTGGGGTCATAGACGCAATCCTTGCCGCGTCGGGTCGGCGCAAGCGGGCCGCTATCGCGCACCAGCAGATACCGCTTGAACCCGTTGCTGGTGGGCTTCGTGCCCGGCTCGCGCCGCATTTCGATCAGGTAGCCAGTGGCACGCAAGGCGCGCAGGTACTTCTGGACGTTGTCGGTCGTGCGTTTCATGGTCTGGGGGGTGGCGTCGCCGTCGCAAAGCAAGGCGACCACTTCGGGCACAGACGCCTTCTGACGGATGCGCAGCAGTCTCCAGACCTTTTCACGCAAGGACCCCGCCGTGTCGCGAGCCTTGCCGCTCGGCCCCTTCGGGCCGCTCTTGAGGTTGGCCCCCGCTTCCAATGCAATGCGCCCCTCGGGCGTAAGCTTGAATTTGCCCGGCTTGACCTTGCCATCGCTGTACTGCTGACGCGACAGAAACGCGTGCGATACAAGCTTGTCGCAAGCGCTGATTACCTGCTTACGTTCCAGGCCGGACTCACGGACGATGTCCGCCAGGTCAAGCTGGTCGGTTGAGTCAACCAGGCGATGCAATGCAGCCATGACGGCCTGGGATGTCCATACGTGGCTCATGCCGTCCTCCCAGGGATGCGTGTGCGTCGACCCTGCCAGTCATGGCACAGGGGGAAGTCCTTGATATGCTCGGCTCGCACTTCGGTCAGGCCATTCGTTGCGGCGAGACGTTCGAGCGCGGCAATGCCGTTCATGACCAGACGCATGCGGCCATCGGACTGGCGGTGCAGCTCCGCAACGACCTCATCGGCAATCCTGACCTCGCCCAGCTGCCGCGCCGTGAGCATCACGTCTTGCTGATTCAACGGCTGAAAGTGAACGACCTGGGCGACGCGACTGGAAATCTGCGGATAGCGCGCAATGCGGCTTTCGATGGTTTCCATTCCGACCAGGACAACCAGGACCTCGGTTAGGTCGGAAATGTCGCGCACGCATTCCAATATGGATGCGGTAGTGCGTACAGTGAATTCGGCTTCGTCAATGACGATGGGTGTCTGGCGGGCGGCGACGTGGCCGATGATGCGGGCCTGGACTTCCTGATTGCGGCCCGTATTGGACAGCTTGAGGCAGTCTGCCATTTCGGACAGCAGGCCGCGCTTGGTCCAGGTTTCTTTGGCGCGCAGATAGATAGCATTGGTATCCATCGCAAAGCGGTCTACCGTCTCGCTCTTACCCAGCCCGGCAGGGCCAGTCACAAGCAGGATGGAGGCTTCACGCGCCCCGCGCTGTTCTACAGCCTTGACGGCCTCAACGAAGCGCACATAGTTGCTATTTTGGACAAAGGCTTTTTTCACGGTGTAATATCCTCCTGACTCTTGCAAGTCAGCTTTCCCGGCCCGGTTGGTGTTCCCGCACCTTCCGGGCCATTTCATTAAGGCCTCACGCAACCTTGCGTGCGGGGTTCTTGAAACTGTTCAATTCCTGTTCGTCCTGCTCGCTCCAGGCCAAGCCCAGCAGCTCATAGCGCTCCGCGAACAGTGCGTAACCATCCGGGTCTCGGACGTATTCAGAAAGGAATTGCTTGTCTGATTCCTTCCACGCGGCATGGCCTTCAGCCTTGAGCCATTCGTATCGCTCGGACGGGTTGCGGAAGGCCGGGCGAACGGCGGCGACGGTGGCTTGTTCGCGGGAGACCTCGATGGCTTGGACATCCACGGTCTGCCCCAATCGCAGGGCGTCGATTTCCGCCAAGAAGGGAACGCGCTGCGCCGGGTCGTTCTCCAGCAGCAGCGGCCCGCCGTGCAGCTCTTCGCGGACTTCCGTGAGCTTGTCTTGCAAGCGACGTGCGCGACCTTCTGCACGCCTGCGGTTTGCGCGGTCCAGGAAGCTCTCCGGCATGAAGTCGCGACGATTGCCGTCCAACTGCGCCTTGCATAGCAGGACGCCTTCGGCGTCGTGGACCCACACCTGGCTGGGGTCGTGGATGTCGAACCCGACGTTGACGCCCTCGCCGTGGTACTCGGTCAGCTCATGCGAAAAATAGGTATTGTTGAACAGGCGAATTTCGCCCCGCAGCACGCGGCATTGCTGCTGCGGACGGAATAGGTGGTCGGCCTCGCTCGGCAGCAACCGCACCAGGTCTGCGCCGTCCTGGACTCCCTTGGCCCATGCTTCATTGGGTGTCATGTGACGCCGCTTACCCGTAGTTGGGTCCGACATCATCGGCAGGCCACGATGGGGCCGGTCGTTGTATTGCTCGACCTGGTCAGCGGCAAAAGCAACAAATTCCGGCCAGGCCATGAGTGCACGGCTTGCGCCCAAGCGTTTGACATCGCGCCGGGTCAGCTTGTGGACCTTGTTGCTTGCCTCCGCGTCCATATCCTTGCCGATGTAGGTAGGTAGTTCCTTGGCGGCGCGCACCCATATGGATTGGTGGGCGCGTTCGATGATGCCTCGCGCTTGCGAGTTGTAAGGCAGGGAATGCGTCAGCGTGGTCCCGAGCCGAGACAGCAGGCCAGTGCCCGGCCCGCTAATCATTGCGTTGATATAGCCCGCCCCCCGGTCCACATAGAACACGCTGGCGATGCCGCCTGTCTGGGTTGCAACGCGCAGCGCGTCAAGGACAGCCAGGCCGGATTCAGCCAGGTCCGTCGACCAGCCCAAAGCCTTGCGGGTACTGGTGTCCAGCACGGTCGTGATTTCGGGGCGAAACGGGCGACCATGCCGAGGGTGCGCGACCTCCGCGTCAAAGGCGTGGCCGTCTGCCATATAGATATCGCCAGGCCAAAGCTTGGACGTGTCCCGACGCACGAAAGGCTTGATGGCCTTTATCTCGCGGGAACCCATGCGCCCCTGTTCAATCGCGACGTTGCCCATCTGGCCGATGAAGCGGCGCAAGGTGTCGTAGCTGGGCGGGGTCACGCCCTTCGGCAGATACGCGGGTAGCTGGTCGTGCACCCAGCGCAGTGATGGCTTTTGCGGGCGCTGGTAGAGCTTGAGCGCGGCATCAGCCCACGGCGCGACAACTTCTCGCAGCCAGCTGCCGCGCCGGGTCTTACCAGCGCTCGCAGGCGCGAGCAGTTCTACGGCATTGGGTTGCCGCAGGTCGAACTTGGCCAGCCAGCGGTAGAGTGTGGCCCGAGTAAGGGTCCTGTTGTTGCCCGCTTTGTCGTTCGCGACTGCAACTGCCTGCGCCAATGGGGGGGGGAGTTCACGATTCTGGGCGGCGTAAACCGTCTGCTGTATCGCTTGGCTCATACCCACGGAAGCCGCCAAGCGATGAACATGCAGCAAAAGTGCGGCACGGGCCTCTGCTACCGCTCGTTGTTTGGATGACAGAGCCACGGCAGCACTTGCCGCTTCCAACTGGGGCGTGCTACGGGCAGCTGCCTGCGTTGCCTGTTTCAGCTGAACCGCAGCACGGACGTAGGGCGGCACGAAATAGCGTCTCACGATACCGCGAGCGCCTGCGCCTGAGCCAGATTTGGATTCCAAGAACGCCCATGCTTCTGCTTGCGCTCGGCGACCGATGCTCGGCAAGGTTGACGGCAAGCAAGGCAACGCTAGGCCAAGAAGTTCAGATGCCGTATACGTGGCCTCAGACGCTTCCTCGCCAGCGTTAAATCGTTGTGTTACAAGGACATCCGATACTGTGACCGTAGTCATTTCGAATCTTCCTTATCCAGTGTTTTCGGGTCTGGTTTGATCCCTAGGGCAATGGCGGCGCGGTGAGATTCCCCACGTATGCCTTTGTTGCGGCCATATAGAAGCTCCCTGACTACGTGGTAGCTAAGGCCTTCCTGGCGGCACCATGAACTGATAGTCACGCCGTTGGCACGGAACCACGCCAAGTCCCGCGATGGGGAGCGGCGGGACGTCGCTGGAGAGGCAGTATTTTTTTTCATCGCAGCCGTGTTGGAATGCGTTGTTAAAAGTTGGATTGTGTTGGATTATGGTAAAGAAATATTTACCTGTCAATCCGTAATTAGGGAAAGTTTTGATGACCATAGGGGACCGTCTCCGTGCGGAAAGGGAAAGACTAGGGCTGTCGCAGACAGCCCTGGCTGCGCATGCGGGCACGTCAAAGCAGGTGCAAATCAGCTATGAGAAGGGCAAGACATTTCCCAATGCTGAGTATTTGGCCGTGTTTGCAGAGCTGGGCGCAGATATCAATTTTGTTGTGACAGGTAAACAAAATTTGACCTTAGCCCCGGTACGCACCTCTTTGCCCCTAACCCCTCGGGAAGAGGCGTTAATTGATAACTACCGTCACACGGCCGAAGTCGGTAAAAGGGCTATAGAGGCCACGGGGGCTACGCTGGCGCGCGAAATCTCCGCGCGCCGCAAGGCTAGCGGCGAATGATGAGCACTATTGAAGTCGCTATGTGAGGGAAACGGCCGCAACCAGCTCAGTTCCGGCCTGGTTAAATTTATTATTAATTTTCAAGGACTTAGAGGGATGTCATTGACGTCGAGAAAATTCACCGGCACGCAACCTGTCCTCTCCTTCCTGGTTGCGTCATCCCTCACTTTTGGGGCCTTCTTCTCCGCCACCGTTTTGGCAGGTGCGCAGGGGCCAGCCGATGCGGCGGCGGTCCGCTTCATACACGCAGATGCATCGCAAACTGGGCCAGCTTTGAAGGCTTGGACAAGAGAGCAGACGCGAGAAGCTGCGGCGGAAGCCGAGGCAGTGATTCGCCGTGCTGCTTTCAGGGTTCGGGCTGCACTGAACGGAAACGATGCAGCTTTCTTCATGGGAGCCGGGGATCAGTACGTGCAGCAGGAGTGGCCCTTGTTCACCGCGCAAGAGGTTCCATACGTCTTCGGCGTGCAGGCATACGACCTAAAAAACAGCTGGGTCCCTTCCTATTCCACATGCGAAGGAGCAGGCAAAGCACTAGGAGACTGGTACCACTTTTTCCGCACGGGCCTGCACAACGGCTATGCGCTTGCTGATCTTAAGGCTACTGGGGCGGCTGAGGAGGTAGAGCGGGAACTGTGGACAAACCTGGCAGCCTGCCAGCAGGCCCTATAAAAGCCCTATCCCGTCGCAAATTGCGTGCGTTTGTTCGCACTTCTTAGCATTTCGGCTAAAGGCGGTCGCAAATGCCCCACTCCGTGGAAATGTGGATAACCCCTTGATCCAGAGGCGGAATTTCTGAGATTCCGGCGGCTGTCTTTGTCTCAAACTGCGCACCTCCCCACACGTTCCCAGCCGCCCAGTTCTTTCAAGACCATCAGAGGGGTTCCGGCCTGTACATGCCATGAGGCCCAGGTATGGCGGAAATCGTGGAATCGAAACCCGGTGATGCCAACCTGTTTGCAAGCGCCCGAGAGAATCGACGAGTCGATCTGACTAATTTGGGCAGGTTCACGACCAGGACGCGGTCGCCGGCTAAAGATTAGGACCGGATGAGTTCCCATACGGCGTCGTAGTACAGCCATTGCGTCAGAGTTCAGCGGGACGGCCCGCGCTCGCTTATTCTTGGCTCGGCCATGCGTAATCCATGCATGAGATTTAGCCATGTCTACATGCGCCCATGAAAGTGACAGCACTTCGGTTGCCCGCATCCCGGTGGCCACCGCGAATAGGCTAACTTCTCGCATCCAGTCGGTAGACATGGCTTGGATTAACTGAACGATCACCGCGGGCGGCTCCCACCGTACGCGTACGTCGGGCTCGACAAACTTTCGAAGCTTCGGCGATCGGTTCAACCAACCCCATTCGACGCATAAGGACAAAATGCGTTGAATGGTCGCAAGATATCGATTCTTCGCCGCGGCTGATAAAGGTTTGGCCTTCCGGTGCGCGTGAGTGGAATGTGTGGGCAGGCCCTGAAGAATGGCGCCGCTTGTTAAAGAACTGACTGCTGTGCCGCCGCCAAGCACGCCACGCCAGTATTTGACGTGGCGTACCTTGGTGTCGTAATCCCGCTGACCTTCGGAAAGGCGGAGCATCTGTAGCGCGGCTTCGTCGAAAGTATGGGTCGGTTCCTCTCCAAACTTCACTTTCCGCCAGGCCTCAGCCTTCAGTCGGTCGTGGTACTCCTGAGCGGCTTTTTTTTCTGTGGTGCCAGAAGAGCATCTAATTCTCGGGATGCCTGGCGAGCAGATGTCGATCTGCCATACCCCGGATGCTTTGTCTCTGCGGATTGACATGGTGAATCTCCGTCGACCTGCAGCGATAGCCGGGTCACATTGTTGCTTTTCTGCCCTAACTGGGCAAGTTGAGAGGGCCAGACGCGCCAGGCACGGCCGCCTGGCAGTCTGAAACCGATCTGTTTTCGGCTGGCGAACACGGTCTGGTAAGACAAGCCCAGCCGTCTCGCCGCCTCCTGGAGGGAAATGGCGATTTCCTCGCTCATTCTCCGTTTGCCTTATCGAAGAGGCGTTCCAGGCCGGCTCGTGCAGCCCGGGCGGTCATCGGGTCACGGCGCCCCAAAGGACGATTCGTCCGTGCGCCGTGTCCGTTGTTCGGCCCTGCCGCTGGGATGTCACTGCATTCCAGCGGGCTTGCTGCGGCCACGACTCGCCGAGCATCGTCCATCGCTGCATTCCACCCTCGGACGTACACGCGGATCTCGGCGTCTACGTGCTTTGGCAGCAGAAGATTCCACACCACATCATCCTGCCTCGTTAGCTGGTTGCGCTTCGAATGAGCGCCGCAGCCTGGCCACTGACGCTCGAGTTCTTGGATTAGAAGTGCGCGGCGCCCTTGGTTGAGGAGTTCGACGATGGTCGTCATTTCGCGCTCCCCGTACCCCGCTCCAATGCTTCGCAGCCAGGTTCAAACGCGATGAAGCCAATATGGCCGTGTTTGTCTTGGCGGAAAGCAAACAGAACGCCACTCTCGGCAAACGACTGAACGAAGCGGAGCCGGTATAACAGGACGCGAGCCATGCTATGCACCTCGACAGAGATCCACGGAGCTGCGTCGTGCCTCGTCCTTATGTCAAATTCGGGGTGGCGAAATTGGAGCATGGTTGGCGTCAACCTACGAGCGATGGCATGAGCAACGCGGGCGCTCGCGCGACGCCGGAATATCTCCACCCAAACCTTGAATTGTTCGGGTATTTCGCCTGAATGAGGCTGTTGCGGCGGCAGGGTTAACGCATCTTCAATGGTCATACCCTTTTGTAAACGGACGCGGACATTCCTCGCCGAAATTGGAGGGTTGAACATCCGTACCAATTCTCCGACAAAGCCTGTGACGCCGAACGCAGTGTGTTGCTTGTGTTGGCGCTCTAGGCCGCGTCTAAAGCCTTGCATCTGCCTGGTTTTGCCGTCTTCGCTAATCTGCCGCGGCCGCCCGCGCTGGTTCGCCTGCGCGAGCTTTCTACCTAAACATTCGCTCGCAGTCGCAAATTGGATGCCGGTGCCTGCTGTAAGTAGGCGGAGCTTGCGTCTGGTCATGCCCATCAATTGCGAGGCGAAATTGAGGCTATGCCCTTGCTTGGCATATGTCCTGGCGAGGGCCTCTTCTTCTGGTGTGATCGGCTTTGTTCGAGCGCCCACGCCCGTACGGGCGGATGACATCGACCTGGCTTTTCTGGTAAGCGCCTCCTCTATGGCCACGCCGGCTCTTAACCGAGTAAGCACGGTGGTTTGGGACACCTTGCAGTCGAACTCCACCATCAGTTCTTTTAACGTGCCCGTGACCCCAAAGGCTGTACGTAGTGCTCGCTCTCGTAGGATGACGTGATTGCGCTTTAGGGCTTCAAGAGTTCCTTCCTTAGCTGGCAAGGGGCGGCCTCGGCGCGCTGCCTGCGCGGCAGCACGACCGAGTTTAGATGCTGTGCTTTGGTGCCCGTACGTGAACCGGATATCGGCGCCGTCATTCGCATCAAGTAATTCCCGGAGCTTAGAGTTCTGCAGCCCAAGCCTTTTTGCGGCGTAAGTGAAGCTATGCCCATCCGCGGCATATCTGCGAGCCTCATCAACGCGGCGATCCGAACTCATTTGGTTTCGACCTCCTGGGGTGCTACCGCAGCAGTCCATGAGGACGCTGGAGCTCACCTCAGAGCGGGCTATTGAGTTCTTTAGAATACTGGAAAGGTCGGCTCGACGGTCTCGACCGCGTGGCGAGTAGCGCTCGCGGAGTGGTCTCTTATATAGCCTTGCCCAGAGAAGACAACGGGGCCCGAAAGCGGTGGCATGGTCGATCATGCAGCTTCCCCTTTCAGTTGGCGCAGCTTGAATCGATCTCCGATCATGGGGTGAGATGCGAACCACAGAGTCTCCTGCGCGCACTCGCTCACGAACTGCTTGAACACACGTGTCACGTCGGCGACCGCCCAAACCTCGTAGTGCGAACCCTCCGCGCTTTCGTGGTTGTTGCGGACCATGCCGTGGACCTTGAGGCTTAGCGGCAACTCGCGCATAACGGTGTCTACCACCCAAGCGGGTAGCCCATAGCGCTGATTCATTCGTGCGCGGATCTTGGTGATCGGCTCGCAGTTCTGCGGGCAGTGGTCCCACACGCGGGATTCTGCGACTTGGACGAGTTGCTTCCGGACTTCTACTACGGCCTGCTCGTTTTGTTCCAGGCGACGTTGTTGGTCCACCATGAGCTGGGCCTGGGCAAGCAGCATCTCGGCAGGGCTGAGCGCCTTAAGGGCGGTGCCGGCTTCCAGGGCTTGCCACCGGTCTACCAGTCGTGCCGTGAACTCGGGCGAAAGCTGGGCGACGACGATGATGCTGTCGCGCTTTCCCTTCTCGCCGGAGAACACGAACTCCGCGGCCGGTCGTCCTCCTGTAGATGCCTTTTCCACCAACGGTGGGAAAGTGATAACCCCTTGATTCGAAAGTCGCTCGATGGTGCGCTTCACACTGTCGTGCCGGGATTCGACCAGATCCGCGATTTCTTGGCTCGTCATGGTGGCGGCAACGCCGCCGTCGATTATTGCGTTCATTGATGTGCCTCCGTGACGGGGGCGCGCCCCGCGGTGTTCAGCAGGGACCGCGCCGCAGCGGCGCTGGCCTTCAATTGATTGTCGGTCGAGGCTTCCAGGATGCTGGTGGTGATCTCCAGCGCGCTGGCCAGGGTGGCGCAGCGCTCGCGGAGGTCGGCCGCCCGTCCTTTCAATTCGGACAGTTCGGCCGTGGCCGCGTCGTACAGGCGGATGTACTGGTTCCGTGCGCGCTTCGCTGCTTCCAACTGTTCGAAAGGGTTGCGGGGCTTATGCATTGGTAAAGCCCTCCACCTTAGACAGATGATTAGCAAGCTCTTGCGCGCGGGCACGACCTACGGAGGCCAGGCCGTGCAGCGCCGGGGGATTGTCGGCACTATCCAGCGGCATGAGTTCATCCAGCGCATCGAAAAGCGCCTGAATTTCCCACGCCATAGCGGCCAGATCCGTGGGGGCGGGAATGTTGTTCATTCTTCACCCCGAGACTTACGGTGCCGCAGGAAAGCCCCGTGCTCCAGAAGCTGGCCGGCTTCCGCCGCGAGAGCTCCAAGGGCTGACACGAAATCGCCCATCACGTCGGCCGGGACCGGCTCCATGCCGTCCGCGGGGATGTAGCCAAACGGAGCCGCCAGATCCTTGATGCGTGCAACGCGGTCTTCGGCCGCAGAAATCAATACTTCCGGCGGGGCAAGGGGATTTGCAGCCAGCGCGTCAGCTGCGTCGAGGTCATCAGGGCCGGCGCCAATGCAAAACCGAACGTCGCGACCGTCGCTGCGAATGATAAGAGGGGCTTTCATGCCGCACCCCCTTCCAAACTCTCAGACTTAATTGCGTCGCGCAGAGCGCAGATGGCGTTGCAGGTGACGACGCGCACACCTTGCACCTCGACAACCGGGATTTCCGTGCCGTGGATGTGGATGAGGTGATTCATTGGCCACCTCCTTGCTTCTTAATGGAGTCAATCGCGTCATCTGCGTTCTCGAGGTGGCGACCGCACAAGTCGAGCGCGGCATTGACAAGCCCATTCAGCTCGGCGGGGTCCTTGGACGCTAGCGCATTCAGCGCTTCCAGAATGAATAGTGTATGGAGCAGTCCGGAACGAGCTAGTTCGAGAGCGGGAAGTCCGGCGGGAACAATACTGGGCAAATCTCCAGGTTTCGCTGGAGCGTGGGGGTGTGCTACATTTTGGGCGTGACAAAGCCCCTCCGTCCCCTCAGGGCGGATCAGTAATTTGGACATGTTGGCCTCCTCAGGCTGCCCGGGGTTGCGCGGCAAGATTCGCACTCTTGCCCATCACACGAGCCTCTAGTCGATTCGCACTCGTCTAGAGGCTTAGTCTTTTGGGCCGTGAGTACGCCGTAAATATAAGCTCAACTATTTGCAATGTAAATAGTCTGGCTATTTATATTTCAGACGTGCTGGCGTGCTCTTCATGAAAATCAGTATGAAGGGCCATGGAGGCTTGAGGAACGGGCGTAGTTTGAACTTCTGAAGGCATTGATGCCCCCGTCGCTTCTGGAAGAATTAGGAGGGGGGAAGCCCCCGGCCGTCGTTCGGCGTTTTCAACACAACAACCTCCGGGCTCAAAGCGTCTTGTTGAGCTGCCCGGAAATATGCGTCCGAAGCTGGAGGCGTTGTCGCTCCCAGTGCTCGTATTGTGCACATTGCTTTTCAAGCTGGCGCTCGGTCCATTCACTTTCGACGCCGTCTAGTTCGAGGAGGTGCCGAATTGCAGCCACCCCTCGACCGCGGACCAACCGCAGATTTAGGGTGGTCAGCCGCCAAATCAAGATTCTTACTCGAGCCGTCCGGTCGAAACGCTCAATCGGAGGAAAGATAGTGTCTTTGTTGAGGCTGCTTGCCAGCACAGTTGCTTGGCGCAGGATTTCAACCTCTACGTCCTTTCGCCCGCTGTATTGGTTGCGATCTTCGAGCAACACCTGGAGAGATGCGATTCCTTGGTGTACTCGCTTCAAATGACCGGGGAGTGCTGCTTTCCGTTTTTGGAGAGCGGCAGGCGCATCTTCGTGAAAGTACTCGTTCAAGTGTTCGAGCACCCTACCAGTCCAAATGGTCTTCGTTGGACGAAAATTGCAGACCAAATTGACCCGGCGCTGGAATGTCTCCGGCCCAAATGCCGCTGCGCTTTGAAGGGCCCGCGCCAAGCTGCGGGCGGCTTCCCGCGTAGTCCTTCCTGACCCTCGCCGGGATCGGAACGCCGCAGACGCGGCCCTCAGGAAGGTTCGTTGCTCTGCCAGCCATCGTCCAGCCGGCAATGCCATGGCGAACTTTGCACGGCTGGCTCTTTCATGGAAAACGTCGTTGGCCAGACGGACCGATAGGTCGGAGTCGTGCAGGAAAAAGTCCCGATTGAGGTGGATATGCATGCTTGAAGCATCTGCGCTCTTCAAGGCCGCAATCGCATCTTTGAACTCTTCGGCGGTCGGGATCGTCATTTTTTCGCACTGATTCCTGGATCTTTTTCTATTTCATCCAATATGGCCGCTAGTCGGCCTTCAATCAGGCCCTTCTGCCGGTCGGTCAATGCATCGAAGCGGGACCTCGGTATGGAAAAAAAAGGCCAGTCATTGGGCTCATCCTCCCGATTGACTCCGCCCAACTCCTTGGTGAGATCGTACTCCGCAGCAATGCTGGGGCTAATCTCCCATGGAGAACACTGCAACAGCTTTGCGAACTTCAGGACGGCACTCGCATTTAGCGCGATGCGCCCGTTGAGGTACTGCCACACCGTTCCTTGAGATCCGAAACCACCCGCTGCGGCGGCTTTCGCTTGAGAGCCGCCGTGCGCCTCCTTCCAGGCGTCGAACAAGAGTCTCAGTCTGGCGGCATCGTCCTGCTGCTGTTGGGAAAGCTCTTTTTTCATTACGCGTCCTAAAAGCCAGACTTTTAACATGAATAGCTGCACTTGTATTGTCAGTTCGAATAGCTGTACTATTTGACCTAAATAGTAAAAGGCTGAGCAATGCACCTATCCGTATACCTGAAAGAGCAGGGGCGCTCCCAAGCCCAATTTGGTGCAGCGCTGCGGCCACCAGTCAGTCAAGCGTTGGTGAGTCAGTGGGTGTTGGGGCATACCGCCATCTCACTGCATTATTCAATCGAAATCGAGCGCGAGACTAGTGGGGAGGTCACGGTGCGGGACTGCGCCGCAATGCTCCAGCGTCAGCATAAGGGGCGAGCTAGACAGCAGGAGCGCCCGCATGCTTAACGCCGACATCACCCAGATCGCTCCCGGCATGAAGTGCATCGCGCACTTCAAAGCTGAGCGTAGATCCGCTGCATGGTTTCGTCTGTCGGACCGTAGCCCTGCCGTGGGCCGGGGAACGTTTTCTGCGTCTCAACGGCCTGGGCAACTTTCCCAACGTCGAACAGCCGGAATGCGGGCCGATCCAGCGGCTTACGCGCATTCGATTGCTGCCAGGCGCGCAATACCAGACTCCCTGCAGTACTCACCCCGTAGCGGTGGGGTTCGATCAGGCGCGGGCCTGTCCCGTCGTACCAAATCTCTAGAACACGGCGGTCTCTAATGGCATCACGAATCAAAACGTCCCATCTCATTGCCTGCCCCTTCCAAATGTCGGTGAACGTGAGAACACCCATTTTAAGGCGCTGAGAGCTGACGGCGACACCTTGGCTGGACTCAGCGCGCACATCCCCGGCGACACCACTACGCCGCCGGCTCCTGGTGCCATCTCCATTGGGCCTGTGGATTGCTGACATGGGCACCGCTACTTCGATCCTGATCTTGATCGCCGCGTTTACGTGGTTGCTGATGTTGATTACAGGCTGCTGCATTGGCGTGTGGCTGATCTGGCGCCGCCGCGCAATGCGGCAATGGATCGCGGACTTTGACCAGAGTCTGGAGCGCGAAGAGCGCTTGCGGGCCAACTTACAACGCCGCTATCGGTTCAGACCGTAGGCGGATATCGGTGTGCACACGGCTAGGGTAGCTCCCGAAGAGATGGACTCCTCCACCCATCCTGCCGCAGTGCCTTCTTTGTGGAGTGAGGGAGGTTCTATGCAAGTTCCACGTATGGTTATGCCGCTTTCCAACTATCAAGACAGCGCTGGGGCGGAATACGAGGTCGTCCTCTATCAGGCTGTGCACGAGGAAGAGCCGCGGATCAAGGTATTGAAGTGGGCGGCAGGCGTTGAGACACCGATCCATTGGATGGATTTTTCCATTGCCGGCCAGTTGCAGATTGAGTTGAAAGACGAACCTGTGCGTCAGGTCGTTGGGGATTCGACAGATACGGCCGAGCTGAGCGCCGAGCGCGCGAGCGACGCAATCAAATTGGCACTGCGCTGCTTGCCGCCCACTGCGGGGCGCTTTCAGATTGTCTGGGTGCCCGACGATGGGCTTCCTTTCTGAGGGGGGCATATGGCAATTGACGCTCGTCTTTCCGTGGGCCTGGCTTCGCACCCGAAGACCAAGAAGCTGATCCGCCGTGTCGGTGGTGATGGCGCATGGCGCCTGGTCTGCCTATTCCTGTGGTGCGCGGCCAATCGGCCCGATGGCAATTTGGTTGGACTGTCCGACGAAGATATCGAGCTGGCTGTGGATTGGGCCGGCGATGAGGGCGCGTTCGTCGCGGCGCTGCACGACGTTGGCTTTCTCGATGGCGATGAGTTGAGCAGGGAAATACACGACTGGGCCGAGCACAATCCGTGGGTGTCTGATTCGGGAGCCAGAAGCGAAAAAGCGCGGTGGGCCGCCTTATGCAAACGGTATGGCCGCTCTGGTGCTGCCCAGCGCATGCCGGAGTACGCCAAGCGCATCGACATGGCAAGCGGCGAGGTTGCTAAAGCCAGCCAGGAGCATGCCACTAGCACGCAAGCCGCAGTGCCTGAAGTTGCTAGGACCATGCTTGAAGCACTGCCAGAAAGTGCTAACAGCATGCCCGGCGCACTGCTAGATTCTGCTAGTAGCATGCCCATAGCAGAATCGGGCAGTGCCCCATCTCCATCTCCATCTCCATCTCCATCTCTAAAAGATAAAACCCCTTTGTCGGCTTGCGCCGACCGAGGAGCCGACGGAGAACCCTCGGAACGGACGCCGCCGCCGAAACCTGACGATGTGCAGGAGGTCTTCGCCTACTGGCAGGAGGCGATGAGTTCACCTCGTTCTGTGCTGGACGACAAGCGGCGCAAGGTCATCCGAACCGCGTTGAAGGCGGGGCATAGCGTCGACGACCTGCGCCGGGCTATTCGCGGTTGCAGCAAGACGCCGCACAACATGGGCCTGAACGACCGGGGGGAAAAGTACAACGGGATCGAGCTGATCCTGCGATCTGCCGACCAGATCGACAGGTTCATTGCAAACGACACGGGCGGAGATTCGGCAGGTGTGGGCGACCGAGTCGCAGTGATGGCGGCTCTTCAGGAGCGGTTTCCTGGCGCGAGTGTGACTCAGCTTGACGGGGGGCGGTACCGCATCGGCAATCGCTTCTTCGACGCTATCGGCAACGCGGAGCCCGTGCTGTGAAAACTCTCGAAGACTTCGGAATCGATCTGCGCGGCCGTTCGGGTGTCGAGGTCAAGACCACCTGCCCGAAATGCTCTTCCAGCCGGAAGAAGAAGAACTACCCCTGCCTGTCGGTCAACACGGACAAGGGCTTGTGGAACTGCCACCACTGCGGTTGGGGTGGATCGCTGGGGCATGGCGAAGAACGCCGTCCCGATGCGCCGAAGATCTACCGCAAGCCCGAGTACGTGGTGAACCGTACGGACTTGCCACAAGCGGTCGTGGACTACTTCGCCGGACGTGGCATCAGTCAGGCCACGCTGCTGCGCAACTGCATCGGCTACGGCTCGCAGTACTTCCCGCAGGTTGAGGAGGAGCGAACCTGCGTGATGTTCCCGTACCTGGACGGCGATGAGGTGATCAACGTCAAGTACCGCACCGGCGACAAGCTGTTTCGGCTTGCGTCGGGGGCGAAGCGTGTGCTGTACGGCTTGAATGACGTGGATGCGGTATTGATCTGGGTCGAAGGCGAGATGGACAAGCTGTCCGTGGAGGAGGGCGGTTTCAAAAACTGTGTCTCGGTGCCCGACGGCGCGCCTACCCCGGACACGAAGAACTACGACAGCAAGTTCGATTTTCTTGACTGTGCACAGCTCGCAAACGTCCGCGAACACGTCATCGCTGTGGACGACGACGCGCCGGGCCGGCGCCTTCAGGAAGAGCTGGTCCGCCGGCTCGGTAGGGATAAGTGCCTGATCGTGACCTGGCCGGAAGACTGCAAGGACGCAAACGATGTGCTTATCAAGCTTGGCCCCGAAGCCTTGCAGAAGTGCATCGAAGACGCGCAGCCGGTGCCGATCGAAGGCACCTACTCGGTGACGGACTTCCGTTCGGAAATCCTTCGTCGCTACGATGGTGAGGTACGTCGCGGAACCCCCACCGGGTGGCAGGGCATGGACGGGCATTACACCGTGCTAGAGGGCGAATGGACACTGGTGACCGGCATCCCTGGCCATGGCAAATCCGAATGGCTGGACGCGCTGGCGGTCCACTTGGCGCAGCATCACGGCTGGAACTTCGGTGTGTTCTCGCCTGAGAACTTCCCCGCGGACTATCACAGCGAAAAGCTGATGGAAAAGTTCATCGGCAAACCGTTCGCCGCAGGCCCGAGCGAGCGTATGGACGTGGCTGAGTTGGACAGCGCGATGGATTTCTTGGCTGATCACTTCACGTTCATGATGCCGGAATCGCCCAGCCTCGATGCCCTTCTGGAGCAGGCTAGTCGCTTGGTGACTCGCAAGGGCATCCGCGGGCTGATCATGGACCCGTGGAATGAGATCGAGCATGGGCGCGCGGCGGGGCAGACCGAGACGGACTACATCTCCCTGGCCCTGTCGAAGATCCGTAAATTCTGCTGGGCGCATGGCGTGCACACGTGGGTCGTTGCGCACCCGGCCAAGCTCTACAAGGACAAGGAGTCCGGCGATTACCCCATTCCCACACCTTACGACGTATCCGGCTCGGCACATTGGCGCAACAAGGCCGACAACTGCATAACGGTGTACCGGCACGTCAAGGACGAGCATAAGCCGGTGGAGATCCACATCCAGAAAATTCGCAAGAAGTTCGTAGGTCGAGTGGGGATGGTTGAGCTCCATTACGACCGCGTGACTGGGCAATACCGCGACTACGCGCACTTCACGCGGCCACCGATCTATTCCATGCAAAACCGGGGGGCCGCGTAACCGGCCCCACTTCGCCTGCCGTTTGTGCAGGTTCACTGCCAATGAAGTACATCGCCGCCGCTATTGCGGAGGGGCGTTGCGCTTGCCCAGATGCCAGCTTAAGCGGCTCTGCGGTTGAGCTTGTGGCGCGCTTGTTGCGCGTCCCTCCCTACAACCCTGGAATCGTTTAAGGACTGATCATGCTCGATCACAGCAACCCGGAAACATGGCTGGAAATCCCGTATCAAGAGCCGGACACCAATCCTGTCAAAGCCGAGAAGGAGCGGCGCAAGCAGGCTCAAGCTGTCGAGTTGGGGGCATCCTATTCACCTTGCAGGTGCTGGCGCTGCCGCGGGGGCGTGGCGCTTGCTGATCGCCCCACGTTGGATCGTCTGCTGGCGAAACATCTGATGACGCTCAGTGCGCCGGAGCGCGGGCAATGGCTGCTCATGTGGGCAGGGCACCCGCGCCATGGCGCGGACGCGCGGGAGCAGCTGAATACGTGGGTGCGCATCGCTTCTGGTAGCGGTGAAGCGGAGCCGGAATACCCCGTTTACTCGATGCCGGAGGAAGCATGAGCGAACGCATTGCGCCGTTCGCGCGCCTGGCCGTAGCGCTGGCCTACGCCTTCAGCGACGAGCGGCACACCACCAATCGGCCAGCGATGTCCCGCGCTGCCGACACCCGCCTGGGCGAGCCTGGCCCGCTCTCCGGCATGGATGGGGCCGCTGAAATCGGCAAGGTCCGGCAATTCCTGGAGCGCGGCATTCAACCGCTTCATTTCGCCGCGTTATACGCCCGCTACGGCCAGCGGAAAGCCTGCTGCAAGCACTGCAATACGGAGGGCGACCACCCCGAGTGGGTAGGTGCGCTGTACAAGGTTGCGGCCGCACTGGGCGAATACCTGACGATGCGCACCGCCCACAGCGAACTGCTGTACGCGCTTGTGCGCCGCTACTACGATAGCGGTAGCGTGCGAACACATCAGGCCCTGGCGGATGCGTACGCTTGCAAGGTGCGCAGCGTCGAACGGGCCAGCGCGAGGACTGCCGACTGGTTGCGCGGCACGCGCGCGAAGAAGGGCGCTGAGCCGATCTACGGTGTAGAACAGGCGGCGCATGCAGCAGCTGAAAAACTCCTGCGTGACGGGGGGTTTATCCCGTAATCATTGACAGTGGCGAAAACGCCCGCCATAATCATCGATAACGGATTTCCTCAGAAGTCCGCCCCCAAGAAGCCCGCCAGCGAAAGCAGCGGGCTTTTCCCATTTGCGCGCGCCTTGGAGGTAGCTTCGGGGTGGCAAGCGCTCTAAACGGTCGCGAGATCTGAGGGCTACTGGCTATCGTCTACTCGGGTCGTAGGTGTGATGCTGCTACTTGCACGATAGTGCCATTTGGCAGCCGATATTGACCATGCCCAAGCCAGTCGACACGTTGCCCGTCCGGTAGGCAGCAGTAGAAGAAGGACGGCGCCTCCTCCCCGGGCAAAAACTGACAGCGCCTTTCGATTCGGTACGTAGTACCGTCGTCGGCAGCGGCTATTACCTCAACAATTTGCTTGCTGTGGTTGCTAGTCATCACGCACCTCCTATCGGACCGATGCATCGCATAGTGCAATTGGGGCATCCATCGAATTGGACGTCAATACGGCTTTACGCCACATCCAATGCTATTGCAATGCAGCACTTCACCGCTCATTCCTGCCCTGCCCGGGAACCCGGCCGGGGCGTTCGCATCGGAGATTTTCATGTTGCAAATGAAATGTGATCGTTGCCAGGGCTACTTCCGCAACTTCCAGCAGACCGTACGCCGTGGTGTCGATACGTACTGTGTCCAATGTGACGCGGCTATCAAAGCTGGTACGTCCCCGCAGATGTATGGCGAGGAGCCGCCGCCCAACTCGGTTTTTGAAACACCATCGGAGTTGCATCAGGCCGGTTCGTAAGCACAGTTTTGCAGCGTGGCGTAGTGATTACACGCCGGGTGCACAACACGATAGCGCTGGTTCAACTCCTGCCGCCGCAACCGCGGTTCGCTTAGGATCTGTTTTCAGCAGTCCATTCAGAGATACCATCCTGCACGTCGTGAAGGAAAGCGCTGCTTTCGACGGTCTGGCCCGAATTGGGTACTGCAAGTTCGATCAGACATTCCACGGTGTGCGCGAACCACTCGACATTTGAACCCATGGGCGGGATTGCATGTGTGTGCGCAATGTAGCGGACCGCACGTGTGAGGATATTCGGATCCCGATCCATGCCCGCAATGTATTCGATGTAGTGTGCACACCGTTGCATCAGTTTGTGCGTGTAGGTCTCCACCACGTCTGCTGAGGCCTCCCGGCCGGTCCATAGCGTAGCTTTGGCCACTTCCCTATAGGCGGCTTCCAACTCGGCGTAGTTCATCTTTGTCATGTCGTATTCCTATCTATACCAGCGAAATGTCGAGGTGACGCCCAAGTTCATGAAACGCAGCCTCAATGGCCTCCAGTTTTGAACTGTGCGATAGGTCCAGCAAGCGATCCACTTGCGGGTTGTGGATACCCAGGCGGCGCGCCAGTTCGGTCTTACGAACGCCCTGACGGACCATTTCGTTAGAGAGCAGAACCTTTGCCGTAGGCAGGGCACCCAGCGTTATGCTGCCGTCTCCTACTGCTTCAGGCAGGGGGATTGGGCGGCGCGCGTCGATATACATCTGAAGCACGGCTTCAAGTCCTTCTGTAGCGCTGGATTGCTGATCGTGCTCGCCTTCACTTACGGATGCGCCTTCCGGCAGATCCGGGTACTGAATCAGGTTCGTGCCGTTAGTGTCCGGCGTCAGGGTGTAGCAGTAGGTCAACATGGTTTGTAATCTGTGACGTGGTGGCGCTCAAGGAACGCGTAAGAGGCTGCCTTGGGCACGGGTACGGGATCGCCGCCGCCGGGCGGCACGGAGTCGGGCTGGACGAAAGAGTGCCACCCTTACCCGATGCATAATGCAGTCAGATAACAGTAGGGGCAGCGAATGAGTGATCTACTTGACTGGGTGGAAAAGGCGTCCGTAGAGAATTTCAAAGTCCAGCATCAAACCGCTGATATCCTCGCAAAAGAGGCGGCGACGACGTTGACGGTTCTTCTTGCAGGACTGGGTGCTGGGACCGCATACGCGGTCAAGGTGGTCGCTGGCGAAGTCTCAGGACCCATTGCCTATGGGGCCATAGCGTTCACCATTTACTTGCTCTTGCTCAATGCTGTATTGGTGTTGAAATGCCTCATGATTCAGCCAATACCTTCGATATTCAATGAGCCCAAGAACTTGTTGAACTATCAGTACACGTTCAACGAGATACGCCAATTCCAACTTAAAAATATGCAGGAAGGGATCGAGGAGGCGGGCGCAAGGAATGGCCGCGTCGCTCGTTCCCTGAATCGGATAAGACTAGCAGCGGTTGCTAGCCCAGGCTGGTTTCTTATGGCTTTCGGTTTCCATTATTGGGAGTCGGCGTGGACGGCGATCTCGTCGGGGGGGGCGAACTAGGGCGAGGGCTAGGGTCTCGAGTGTTCGGCTGCGGGCTGCGCCATACAGGACCAGGCTTAGGGATTGGGTTGTCAGACATTCAAATCTCCAAAAGGGGGGAGAACTGGAGCATCTTGCGGCCTTAGCCTTGAGCGAACACGATCAGCTTCCAACGGATATTTCCCTGCGTGGCGTTGTGCTGATGGTGATTCTGTGGGGGAAACGGGTCGCTTTTGTTAGATGCGATCTCTTTTCCGCAGCCTTCGCAGCGATAGATTCCTGAATTTGGATTGATGTCGCCAGGGCTATAAATCGTGTCGTACTGGGCGTTGTCACCCTTAGTCAGGTAAACGTCGTACTTGTAATGTGCCATCTCTGACCTCAAGTTAAGTTACCAACGTAGAAATAAGTAACTTAACACGATGCATCTAGGCGCGTTTACGCGGTGTGCACGCCTGGTCATACAGGCAGCGGGATTAATTTAACATTCAGTGCAGGGAGTGATATTCCCTTGAAACGACCAACAAAACCGGCGATAACGGATTCTAAGAAGCTCGTCCACGAACCCGCCACATCAAAGTTGGCGGGTTCTTTGCATTCAGTACCTCTGATCGCAGCTTGTCGTGTGTGGTGTTTTGGGCTACTGCGGCGCATTCCAAACGGAATGCCAGCTAACCTCATTCTAGCGCCTTGCTGTTTAACTCCTTCCATGCCTTCAGCCAAGCTTCTGCTGAGTTTTTTTTGTTGAGAGCGTCTATCTGGCGCGCGAGGTCATTTAAGCTCACCAACCCATCCGTAAGTTCCTCCTGTACAGCGAGCCTGGGTTCAGGGGCGCACACAGGAATCCATCCGAAGTTCACAATCTCGGCATCTCGCGTCAGAGCATCCTCCTCGTCGATAGGAAAATCTAGCAGATTTACTTCCTTAAGGTATTGCCCCACCGGGTAGACGACATATCGGAATGTATTGCGAAACGCTTCATCAAGGCGTTTAGCGGCACTCGAGACTGGGAGCCCTAATAAGTGCAAGTGAATCCACAACTTCTGACCGCTGTAGGTCGGCGGTTTTAAAAATCTATCCACTGACTGCTGGGATCGATGGCCAAGGCTACGATTTAAACAATCGACTTTTTCTTTCAAGCGCTTGAGCGACGTGGTGTCAACCTGCGCATTAGTCAGTCCGTGGCTGTAAACGCGTCTTTCGATAGCCTCCACTATCCACAAGCGGGCAGCGTCTGCAATCTGATTTGGCGCATCCTCATATCTTTCTGATAACTCAATTTCCAACTTGTGATGAGCACTGGAGGGGTTTTCATTTTTCTGGGTTTCGATCGGAGGCATAGTGGGGGAGACCGTACGGAAAACTTGCGAGTCACCGAGTATATGTGAGCCTCATAGAAGATTGATTGAATAGGCTTCAAGATTGCTAGCCGCGGTTTAGGGCCCAACATTTTCTAAGGGAGCGAGTGGTATGTTTGTCCGCGTATCGGCACGTCGGCTGGATGGTGGAACACGGTTGACAGAGGCCACCGAGGGCCGTGCGTAGGGCATGACGCTCGGGTGGTTGAGCATCGCCGCCGGGCGGTGTGTAGTTGATGGCACCCGGCAAGAACATAAGGGGAACAGGATGGCGCTCAAGACATTCAAGCCGCGCATAGCAATGGCTGGAGCCAAGCTGATCACAGCACCCGCGACCCGAGCGACAGCGGTCTGGGTGCAGGTGGTCCACTGATGCCCACCCGCCCCGGAAAATTGAAGCGTGTGGTGTCTACGGCGAGGCATGAGCCTGAGCC
Organism: Achromobacter seleniivolatilans; assembly: GCF_030864005.1. Taxonomy (NCBI): domain Bacteria; kingdom Pseudomonadati; phylum Pseudomonadota; class Betaproteobacteria; order Burkholderiales; family Alcaligenaceae; genus Achromobacter; species Achromobacter seleniivolatilans. Next base: position 2,704,619 of record NZ_CP132976.1, on the reverse strand, counting down.
CCCCGCGTACGGTCAAGGCCGCGGCGGTCGGCCCTGGCGCCGGCTGCGTGATCAGATCATGGAGCGCGACGGCGGGCTGTGTCAGTGTGAGAGTTGTCGCGCGCGGTTGCTTCCGCGTGTGGCCCATGAGGTTGACCACATCGATAGTTCGCGGGACGCGTCGGGGAAGCTGAACGATCACCCGAACAACCTGCGGGCGATGAACCGAGACTGCCACGCCGAGAAGACCCAAGCCGAAGCCCTGCGCGCAAGGGGCCGGAAAACCGGCCCTGCCACCCCGGATTCGTGACCTGAGGGGGGGAGAGGCGAAAGTCGGGCCGATTTTGACGGACACCCGACGCCCAGCCTTTTTTTTGCGCAGTCACATCAGAAAAACGAGTTTTTTTGGAGGCAATATGGCCCCACCGAAGAAGCCGGTCTCGCTGAAAGTAGTGGCCGGCACATCGCGTGCGGACCGAGACGCCCAGCCCGAAGCCCCGGCCGTTGAAATGCCGCTGGTCTTGGATGTGCCGGAGGCTCCTGAGTGGTTGCCGAACAAGCACGCCGAGGCTGAGTGGAATCGGCTTACCCGCATCTTGCATTCGAACCGCCTGCTTACCGAAGCGAGTCTGTCGCCGCTGGCGATGCTCTGCGCGTTGCACGGGAAGCTGGTGCAGCTATGGATGGCAGGCGAGACCCCTACCGGTCACATGCTCGCGCAGTACCGTGCCCTGGTTGGCGAATTCGGGCTCACGCCTGTTGCCCAGGGCAAGGTGAGGGGTTCTGCCCCTGCTGAGAAGACCGGCAACAAGTTCAATACCAATGGGAAGCGCCGCAGCGCGTGATTATGTCGGCATCGCCACCAAGTACGCACAGGCGGCGGTGGCCGACAAGGGCCGCAAGAAGCACGGGCGTTGGATACGTCTTGCGGCGAAACGATTCCTGGATGATCTGAAACGGGCAAGGCGTCGCGGCACGGAATTCTTCTTCGACGAGTGGCACGCGAACGACGCATGCGATTTCATCGAAAAGCTGCCGCACGTCGAAGGCAAGTGGGAAACTCCCACCATCGTCATGCACCCGAGCCACATTTTTTTCGTGGTTCAGCTGTTCGGTTTCCGGCGGCGCGAGGCAATCGCGGTCGAGGGCTGGGGTGACGACAACACATTCCATCCCCGGCGCTTCACGTCGGCGCTGTTCGCGGTGGCGCGAAAGAACGCCAAGAGCACGCTTGCCTCAGCGATCCTGTTGTACTGCCTGTGCTGCGAGCCAGAAGAGGGCGCGCAGGTTATCAGCGCGGCAACTACCTTCGACCAGGCCAGCATCATCTTCCGCGCCTCGAAGCGCATGGTGGAAAAAACGCCGGACTTGGCAGAAGCCTTCGGCCTAGCCACATGGGCGAAGTCCATCAGCCGCTTCGAGACGGGCAGCAGCTACAAGGCGGTTCACGCCAAGGCCAGCACGCAGGACGGTCTGAACCCATCTCACACCGGCCTGGACGAGATCCATGCACACAAGACGGCCGATCTGTTGAACGTGCTGCAGTCTGCGGCGGGGGCACGTGCAAACCCACTGTGGCTGTTCACCACGACCGAGGGTTACACGAACGCCGGCCCATGGGCCGAGATTCGAGCATTCGTGTTCGCGCTACTACGGGGGGTGTTGGGAACGCAGGCCGACCACTTCCTGGCCTTGTTCTACGCCCTGGACAACGAAGACAAGTCCGCGAAGATTACGCAGGACGACGAGTTCGACGAATCGAAGTGGATCAAGGCGAACCCGCTGCTGGACGTCAATCCGCACCTGAAGGCGGCTATCCGAAAGGAGGCCGTCGAAGCCAAGCAGATGCCGTCCAAGCTGGCCGAGTTCCGCATCAAACGGTGCAACAGGCCAGCATCGACCGCCAGCGGTTGGGTTGATCTGACCAAGTGGGCCAAGTGCGGCGGTGCTGTCGACCTGGACTGGCTGGCAGGCTATCCATGCTGGGGCGGCCTGGACCTAGCCAGTACCACAGACATCGCCGCATTCCGTCTGTTGTGGCTTGTCGACGGCGTCTGGTACACGCACGGCTGGCGCTGGGTGCCGACCGAGGCGGTCAAGCAGCGCACCGAACGCGCCACTGTGCCGTATGCCGGGTGGGTGGAGGCTGGCTACCTGCTCCCGACCGAGGGTGACGTGACTGATTACTCAGTCATCGAGCGCGACATATTGGCCGCGGTGCAACGGTTCGACCCGCAGCAGATCGCGTACGACTCCTGGAACGCATCGGACCTGGTGAACCGTCTGGTGGCGGCGAGCGTCCCCATGGTGCAGTTTGTGCAGGGCACCAAGAGTTACCACCCTGCGATGCAGGCTCTCGAACTGGCCTATGTGGGCGGCAAGTTGGTTCATGGCGGGGATCCGGTGCTGACATGGTGCGCTTCGAACCTGGTGGCGCGTCGCGACGTGAATTTGTCCATGGCACCGGACAGAAAGCGTTCAGCGGACAAGATCGACGACATGGCGGCGCTGCTGATGGCCATGGGCCTGGCCGTAGCGACGGATGACGGCGAGGACCTCTCAGACTTCTTCAGGAATGCGGTGATCGGATGAAACAGAAAGCGAAGGTCGGCCGGCTACGCGCCGCGGTGCTGGGTTGGCTGGGAGCGCCGTTCGGTCTCACCGATGCGGATGCATGGTCACGGCTCGGTGTCAGCAGCTCAGCGGGCGTAAACGTCAATGATCGAAACGTCTTGCAGCTATCTGCTGTATGGGCGTGTGCTCGGTTGATTTCGGAGACCATGGGCACGTTGCCGCTTGGCATGCATGAGCGTACCAGCGCTGGCAAACGGCCAGCCCCACAACATCCCCTGCACTTCATCATCGGCACTCAGCCAAATTTCGACACCATCTCATCGGTATTCTGGGAGTCGGTGGTGACAGCGATGCTGCTGCGAGGTAATGCGCGCTGCGAGAAACTCATGGTTGGCGACCGAGTAGTGGGGCTGAATTTTCTGTACCCGCCGCGCCTGACGTTCTCGCGTAAAGGCGATGGCACCAAGGAGTACCGGTACACAGAAAACGGGCGGCAGCGCATTATTCCGACCTCGCGGATCTGGACGATTCCGGGGTGGTCGCTGGACGGTCAAACCGGCGCCTCGGTCATCCAGTACGGCGCGCAGGTGTTTGGCTCTGCGTTGGCTACCGACGAGGCCGCAGCCGGCGTGTTCAAGCGCGGGTTGATGCCTACTACGTGGTTCAAGTACCCAAGGATCATGAAGGAGAACCAGCGCGAAGAAGCCCGGGAAATGATCGAAGGACGGCTTTCTGGCGCGGTCAATGCGGGCCGTCCGGCCATTTTGGAAGCCGATATGGAAGTCGGCACGCTGGGCATCAATCCGATCGATGCGCAACTTCTGCAATCGCGCGGCTTCAGCATCGAAGAGATTTGCCGCTGGTTCCGTGTTCCGCCCTGGATGGTTGGTCACACAGAAAAGTCCACCAGCTGGGGCGCGGGCATCGAGCAACAAATGATCGGGTTCCTGGTGTTCACCCTGGGACCGTGGCTCAAGCGCATTGAGCAAAGCATCGTTAAGGACCTGCTTACCCCTGCCGAGCGACTGCGGTATTACCCGAAATTCGCTGTTGAGGGGCTGCTGCGGGCCGACAGCGCCGCACGTGCATCCTTCTATTCGGTCATGGTCAACAACGGCATCCTGACGCGCGACGAAGTGCGAGAGCTAGAAGACCGGGCGCCGATGGGCGGGAATGCGGCGGTGCTTACCGTGCAGACGGCGCTTGCACCGCTGGACAGCCTTGGCAGCAACACTGCGGACCAGCAGGCCCGCAACGCGATGGCCAACTGGCTGAAAGACATGATGGCCTCGACGGCCGACACCTGAGGTACTTCCAATGAGCAAAAAGAACCTGCCGGCGGCGCCGGCTGGTCGCCCGTGCGCGGCCGTGTCGTCCTACATGTCACCGCGTGCCCTGGAACGCTGGGACGCGGGCGTACGTGCTGCTGTAGAGGACGAAGCGGAGCGGACCATCAGCGTCTACGACGTGATCGGATACGACTGGTGGACCGGCGAAGGGGTGACCGTCAAGCGCATCGCTGGCGCCCTGCGCAGCATGGGCGCGGGCCCGGTGACGGTCAACGTCAATAGCCCCGGTGGCGATATGTTCGAAGGTCTGGCCATCTACAACCTGCTGCGCGAGCATCAGGGGGAGGTGACCGTCAAGGTGCTGGGTTTGGCAGCCAGTGCCGCCTCCATCATTGCCATGGCAGGTGACACGGTGCAGATCGCGCGCGCCGGCTTCCTGATGATTCACAATTGCTGGGTGATGGCCCAGGGCAATCGCCATGACCTGCGCGAGTTCGCAGACACAATGGAACCCTTCGATGCTGCTATGGCTGACATCTACGTCGCGCGTAGCGGCCAGGATCTGGCCTACGTTCAACGCCAGATGGACGGCGAAACGTGGATAGGCGGCAGTCAGGCGATCGACCAAGGCTATGCCGACGAGCTTCTGTCGTCCGACCAGGTTGGCAAGGGCACCAGCGGCACCTCGGCCAGCGCCGTGCGCCGAATCGAATCGGCAATGCGGGCAGCAGGCCTGCCGCGCAGCGAGGCCCAGCGCCTGATCTCTGAATTCAAGTCCAGCCTGAGCGATTCGGCTGGCAGCGGTGTGCGTGATGCCGCCGGACGCGGCACGGGTCACCCGGCTGCTCTTAATACCACGGCCGATCTGGCCGCATCCCTCGCAACCATCCTGAATTAAGGAACACGTAATGACCCCGGAACAGCAGATCGAACAGATCAACGCCAACCTGAAAACTGTCAGCGACCAACTGAAGAGCATGGCCGAAACCGCCAACGCGCGCGGCACGATGGACCAGAAACTGCGCGCCGATATCGACAAGACCCTGACCACGCAGGGTGAACTGCAGGCCCGCCTGGCCAGCGCCGAACAACTCCTGGCGAAGGTCCAGAATGGTGGCGGCGAAGGCGCACGGCCCAAGTCGATGGGCGAGCAGTTCAGCGAGCGCGAGGACTTCACCGCCTTCGCCTCCAATCCGCGCGGTAAGTTCCGTGCGCCCGTCAGCGCCGAGATCAGCACCGGGACGGCCGGCGACCTGGTCGTGCCCCAGCGTGTGCCCGGCATCGTCGCGCCGCCCAACCAGCAGTTGCGCGTGCGTGACCTTCTCAGTTGGGGACGTACCTCGTCCAACGCGGTGGAATTCGTGCGGGAAACCGGCTTTACGAACAACGCCGCACCTGTGGCCGAAGGCACCCTCAAGCCCGAGTCGACGCTGACGTTCGAAGATGCCTCGGCGCCCGTGGCCACCATCGCGCATTGGATCCGTGCGACGAAACAGATCCTGTCCGACGTACCGATGCTGCAGTCTTACGTCGACGGTCGCCTGCGCTACGGCCTGAAGCTGGTCGAAGACCGTCAACTGCTCAAGGGCAGCGGTGTGGGCCTGAACATCGACGGTGTCTATACCCAGGCCATCGCCTACGCCAACCCTGGCGTGGTCGTGCAAGCCGAGAATCGCCTGGACCGCCTGCGCCTCGCTCTGTTGCAGGCCGAGCTGGCCGAGTATCCCGCTGACGGCATCGTGCTGTCGCCCATCGACTGGACGGCGATCGAGCTGCTGAAGGACACGACGAACGGCTACCTGTTCGCCAATCCGCGCTTCGTCACGCAGGCTGGCCTGTGGGGGCGCTCCATCGTCACGACCACGGCCATGGGCGCGGGCGACTTCCTGGTCGGCGCCTTTGCCATGGGCGCGCAGGGCTGGGACCGCGAGGACGTGAATCTGACGGTTTCGCTGGAAGACCGCGACAACGTCGTCACCAACCGCGTGACCCTGTTGGTTGAAGAGCGCGTGGCGCTGACCGTATTCCGGCCTGAAGCGTTCGTGAAGGGCGGCTTCGCCGGTCTCGACGTGCCGGCAGGCGGTTGAAGCCAATGGGCGGCGGAGGGCCGCCGCCCGTCTACCAGGAGATATACATGGAAGTGAAGGCAATATCCCCCTTCGAACACATGGGCACGCGCCGCCGTGGTGATGTGTTCGAAGTGTCCGAGCGAATCGGCGAGCGTCTGGTCCAGAAGGGGCTGGCGGAGTTCGTCTCGCCGACGGTCAAGGAAGCCGCATCCAGCAACCCTGCAGGCGATTCCTCCGGAGCCAGCGAGCCGAGTGATACTTCGCGGCGCGCTCGAAGCAAGAAGGATTGATCATGTCCGTGCTCAGCCTCGAAACTGCGAAGCGGTTCCTGGATGTCATTCACAACGCCGATGACGCGAAACTGCAAATGCTGCTGAATAGCGCTGAGGACGAGGCGGTGCAGTACATGAACCGGGGGCTGCTGGAGCCAGTACCGGCTGTGGTGCTGGTCGATGGCGTGCGGGTGGCTGCTGATCCGCTTCTTGCTCCACCTGACAGCATGCTGCTGGGTGTGATGCTGCTTCTCCAGGCCACCTACCAAGCCAGCCCCGACGATATCGCCAAGCTGCGCACCGCGGCCGAAGTGAAGCTGGCGCCGCATCGCATTGGATGGGGGGCGTGATGCTGGCTCATCGACTACGGCACCGCGTGACCTTCGAGACGAAGGGGGAGCCCCTGCGCGACGAAAACGGCTACATCGTGCCCGGCAGCGGCGGCTGGCAGCCCGTGGTGCTGGACGATGGTTTGCGGCTCGAAGATGTGCCTGCCGAAGTGCTCACCGGCGCCGGCCGGGAGTTCCAAGGCGGGAACGCGACGCAGGCGGAGATCAGCGCACGGGTGAACCTGCGCTGGTTCCCGTCGAGCCCTACCGTGATTGCGTCCTGGCGCCTGCGCTGGGACAGCCAGATTTTCAATATCCAGTCCGCCGAGACGGACCCCACGGCGCGCCGCGAATGGCGCCTGCGCTGTGTGGATGGACCGAGCGAGGGCCAATAGCCATGCCTATACAGTTTCCGCCAACGCGAAGCCCGACAACGGGGGGGCGCGCCACACACTCGCAGATGGAGCGCATCGAAGCAGGGCAGGTGCGCATCGAGCAAAAGTTGGACCTGCTGCTGGAGGCGCTGGCCGCCGACGATGAGCAGGATGAGTCGCCCGCAATGACGCTGGACGGAGAGCTGGCAGGCGAGGCCAGGCCGGAAGGAGAGCCGCTGTGAAGGTAGAAATGAAGTTGCGCGGTGTCGATGATGTGATGCGCACGCTTCAGTCGCTGCCAACCGAGATCGTCTCCAATCGCGGCGGTCCGGTGAAGACGGCGCTGGCGCGTGGTGCCCGGTATCTGCGAGACAGGGCCAAGGAAAACCTGCTGGCCTCGATCGCGCAGAGGGGAGACGAATCCACCGGCCTGCTGTTGCAGAACGTCATCGCCAGCCGCGGCAAGCCGCCTACTGGCAGTAAGGGCGAGCGTTACCTAGTGCGCGTTCGCCAGAAGACTTACGCACGCAAGGGTAAGGAACCCGTGACGACTCGCAAGACGGCGGCGCTGATGGAATACGGGTCCAGTCACCAGCCTGCGAAACCATGGCTTAGGCCTGCGGTCCAGCAGCACGGTCAACGAGTCATCGAACTGGTGAGCGCAGATGTTGTAAGTCAGATCAGCAATGTAGTCGCCAAGGCCCGGCGAGAAGGGAGGCTGTGATGCTGGCTCCGGTATTCAAGACTCTCAACACGATAGCGGTACGTGGTCATGTCGGCGACGATCCAAGGATCTACGGATCGGGCATGGCGCCCCAGGGTACGCCTACTCCGTACATCACCTGGTTTACGGTCATTGATAACCCCTACGACCAGTTAAGCGGGCCTCCAGACGCCGACAACGGCACGGTCCAAATCGACTGTTGGGCAGGTCCAACCGATGACCAAGAGGCCGCTTGCATATCGCTGGCTGGGGCAGTGCGCGATGCGCTAGACGTCGCCGGCGTCGCCAATCGCATCATCATCCACACCCGCGAGACGGATACGAAGCTGTTTCGCATTGGACTGCAAGCCGACTTCATCAGGAGCCGGTAGGCCGTCAATTTTTGCAGAACCATCAGCCCGCCATGTGCGGGCCTTTTTTTGTGAGGTCATCATGACTGCTGGCATTATCAAGACCCAGGGCACCCACTTGTTCGTGCTCAATACCCTGGCCACCCCGGACCCGGTCATCCTGAAGATGGCCTGCCCCACGGGTATCACAGGCTTGGGGGCGGGCACCAAGTCGCAGATCGACGTTACCTGCCTGGATGCTATCGAGGATCAGGAGTTTGTTCCGGGTCTGGGCGCACCTGGTCAGGTGTCGGTCCCCTTCAACTTCATTCCGACTGCGGAATCGCATCAGGGCGTACTGACCACGCTTAAGGAATCCGGCGCGGTTCTGGAATGGATCGTTGGCTTCTCCGATGGCATTGCCCCTCCGACCATCCTCGATGACACGATGGTGTGGCCAGCGGCACGCACCGCAGCCCGCATCCAGGCCTACATTGCTGAGGTGACGATCGATGCTGCCACCAATGACCGTGTCACCGGCAATCTGACGCTGCAGCGTTCGGGCAAGGTTGACTGGAACTTCAAGCCGGCGGCTTAAGGGGGCGACATGGAAAAGCATGAACTGCCAGACGCCATGTTCGTCAGCGACGAGGTCGTGGCCCGTGAGGTCGAGTTGGGCGACGGCAAGAAGCACACGCTGAACTTCAAGGCGATCAGCCACGTGGAGTTCAACAAATGGGTCGCCGCGCTGACGTCCCCAGACGAAGACGTCCGCGATCGTGCCCACAGCCGCTTGGTCGTCGCCAGCATGGTGACGCCTGAGGGCAAGCCAGCGCTGAGCCTGGACCAGGCGAACCGCATAAAGCCCAAGGTTCTGCGCAAGCTGTCGGATGTGATCGCCGAGGTCAACGACTTCGCGGATCTGCGGGGAAAAGGCTAACGGGCGAGGTCCGCTTCTGGCACATCCTGGCCCTGGGCCTGGGGCGGACCGTCGGAGAGCTGAAAGCAACGTTGACGGAGGCCGAATTTCGATCCTGGCAGCAGTTTTACCAGGAGTCTCCCTTCGACGACCTACACCGCTACCACCGCCCCGCGGCCATGTTGGCTCAGGTCCAGGTTGGCGGGGACTTCCCAGCACGCCTGGATTGGCTGGTGGGTGGCATGGGTCTTCGGCAAGACGATGACCAGACGCCGTTGCTTTCGGATCAGTTTTCAGAAGCGGACTTAAAGACGTTCGCCGCCCTTGGAATGAGGCCCTCACGGGCATAGGTACATCACATGTCTACTGCCGGATCAATTGTCGTCGACCTGCTGGCTCGGACCGGCAGTTTCGAGACCGACATGGATCGCGCTGCCCGCACCACCCGTCGGGCGGGGCGAGAAATGGAGCAAAGCGCCGAACAGGCCGGTTCCTCCTGGACTCGCGCCTCTGCCTTGATGGGAGCGGCGTTTGCCGGTATCTCGGTGGGCACCGCGCTGACCGCGTTCGTCCAGAACACGATCAATGCTCAGAACGAGCAGGCGCAGCTGGTCGCGGTACTGGAGTCAACTGGCCGCGCCGCGACAATGAGCGCCGACAGCCTGAACGCTATGGCCGATGCGATCGAGTCGACCAGCACTGTCTCGGCCGGCGAGGTGACCGAAGCGCAGACTGCCCTGTTGGCGTTCACCGGGGTTGCGGGCCAGGAGTTCCCGCGTGCAATGCAGGCGGCAGCGGACATGGCCGCGCGGACCGGTATGACGATTCGTGCTTCCGCCGAGACCATTGGTCGAGCGCTGGATATTCCTTCGCAGGGGCTGGCGGCATTGAGCCGGCAGGGGTTCCGCTTCACTGAGGAACAGAAGGCGATGGTGGAGCAGTTGGAGCTCTCCGGTCGCACTGCGGAGGCGCAGGGTGTGGTGTTGCGCGCGCTTGAAGAGAGCTATGGCGGAGCCGCCGCCGCCGCGCGAGATACATTGGGTGGAGCGCTGATCGGTCTGCGCAATACGGTGTCTGCATTACTGACCGATGAAAGCGGCAGCCTGAGCGGGCTGCGGTCGGTCATTGAGGCGGTGAATGATGCGCTGGGTTCGGACGCCGCTCGGGATGGACTCAACGCGCTGACGATGGGAGCCGGTGCCTTGGCGGTGGTACTCGGTACCAGATTGACGGCCGCAGCTTTGTCGTCGGCGGGAGCGTTCGCTAGCGCCAATATTGAGGCAGCGCGCTACCAAGCCACGCTTGCGCGGATGGCAGGTGTGAGTGCCCCAGCTGCCGCAGGGTTGGCGGGTATCGGCGCCGTGGCGCGGGCTTCCAGTGCGGCTCTCGCCCTTGTGGGCGGCCCAGTAGGGGCGGTTACGCTCGCGCTTGTCGGCGCCGGCTATGCGTGGAGCCAGTATGGCCGGGATGCGCGCGACTCAGCTTCGGCTGGCGCGCGGGAAGTGGCCGATACCAAGCGAAGCGTGGATGAGTTGGTGACGTCGTTCAAGGAGCTGAACAACCTGCAGCGCCAGCAAGTAATCAGCATCAAGACGGACGACCTGAACGCGGCGCTCAAGGAAAGCCAAGCCGCCGTTTTCGAACTTGGAAATGCGTTCAAGCCGGCGTTAACTGAGGGAACTCGCGCCGCCGCCCAGTACCGCGCTGACTTTACCGCTGAAATGAAAGCGGTGGCCTCCAATACCAGCCTGTCATCTGAGCAAATGGCAGACTCCCTTGCAGCCTTGGTCGAGTCATATATCTCGTCGGGTCGCGCCAGCGAATCGAGCCGCGGACGCTTGATAGAGCTTGCACAGAAGGCAATCGAAACGTCGGGGAGCGTGGCGGGCTTGCGCCAGGAGATCGAGGCGCTGACGGGTGCGCAGGCCGCCGCGGCGAGCGGCGTGGCGCCAGTCATCAACGAGTTGGATAAGTATCGGGCCGCCTACGACAAGTTTTTGAAGGAATTCGCCACGCCCGGCGAGCGGCTTAAGGGGGCGGAGAAGGAGTGGCGTGACGCGCTGGGGCCGTTGTTCGATAACGATGCGCAGAAGCGGCTGAATGACCGGTTCCTGCCGAAGGGGGGCGCCGAACAGGCGAGCGAGTTGGCAAGCTTGATTAAGCGTCTTGAAGAGCAGCGTGCGACGCTGGGCATGACTTCCGACGCCCAGGAGCGTTATCGCATCGAACAGGCTAAGGGGACGGATGCGCACCGTTCACGAGCGCTAGCGCTGTTCGAAGAAATCCATGCTTGGAAGGAGGCCGAAGAGGCCACTAAGAAGGCCGCCGAGTCTGCGCGCTTCTTCGACGCCATCCAGCGTGAGATCGACCTCTACCAGCGTGAGCGCGACATCGATGTTGCGGGCGTCGGGCTGCCCGACCAGCAGCGCGAGCAGATGGAGCAGGAAGTAGCAATCCGGCGGGAATATGCCGAACGGCGCCGAAAGCTGGAAGAAGATCAGCAGCTCGAATCCACGCGCTTAGCCACGTCTGCGTATGAAGCGCGGATCGAAGCTCTGCGAGTTGGCGAAGAACGGCAAGTGGAAATCTTGCAGGACTCCGCGGCCCGCAAGCGTGAGGCGGAGTCCTCGTGGCAGTTAGGCATGGAGCGAGGGCTGGGGAACTACGCAGACAGCGCCAAGAATGTGGCGTCGTCTATGGAAGGTGCGGTGACGAACGCATTTTCCGGCATGGACGATGCGCTGTCTGGGTTTGTCCGCAGCGGCAAGCTGAACTTCGGCGACCTGGCCGATAGCATTATTTCGGACATGGCCCGGATCGCCATCCAGCAGAGCATCACCGGACCTCTGGCTGGCGCCCTGGGAAGCGCATTGGGCAGCTGGATGGGCGGCGGCGGTTCCACAGTGTCGGGCGCAAACATGCCGGGTATCGGCGGCACCGCCGGCGGCTTGCTAAATGGGATCCAGTTCTCAGCTGGTGGCTACACCGGGGATGGCGGCCGGTTCGAACCCGCCGGGGTCGTGCACCGCGGCGAGGGCGTACTGAACCAGGACGAGATCCGTGCCCTAGGTGGCGCCAGCGGCTTTAACGCTTTGCGGCGCTCCATCCGAACCGGGCACGCTGCGGGTGGAATGGCTGGCTCTCCAGCGCTGCCACCGCCTGTTGCTCGTTCCCAGACGGGCGGCGACCTTCGAGTGGAAATCATCAACAACGGCACGCCGCAGCAGGCAACGGGCGCGAATCGTAGCTTTGACTTGAACGGGGAGGTGATCAGCATTTTCGTGAACGACTTGCAGCGAAATGGCCGGTCCGCCCAAGCGGTGCGCGGCGTAATGGGGGGGGGGTGATATGGCGGTATTTCCGAGCTACGCAAAAGTGCTTCTGGCGGGGTTTAAAGAAGATGCCGACTACGGCGTGTTGCGAACTGACATGGACGGCGGCATTGCGAAGCAGCGCCCGCGTTGGACTACGCCCATCGTCACTCGTGACGTGACTATCCATGTTTCGAGTGTCGAGCAGAAAAACGCATTCGACGCATGGATAAGGTCTGACTTGAACGGTGGCGCGGGGTGGTTCGACTGGACTGACCCGCTTGACGCGGTACTCAAACAAGCACGGTTCGTGTCAGGGAAGGTTTCCTGGTCTAGCCCTGGCAGGGTATGGCGGGCAACGGCTCAAATGGAAACGGTGGGCTGATATGGGGCGCAACCTATCTACACAGGCGAAGCGCAATGTGAACGCCACCAGCGCTGAAGAGACGCTGATCGAGCTCATCGAGATAACGCATCCAGGTTTGGCAATTCCGGCGCGTTTTGCGAACGACACCACAGAAATGGTGGTCGAGGGCAACGTGTACGCGGCCTGCCGATTCGATCTCTCCCTGCCGGATGACCAGGATGAGCAGGTGCCTGCAGCAAAGCTGTCGGTCGACAACATTGGTCGCGAGCTTACTCAGTGGCTCGAAGTTAGCCAGGGCGGGGCCGGAGTCAAATGTCGGCTAATCATGGTTCTTCGTTCAAACCCGTCCAACTTGGAATTTGATATGACGATGGATCTGACTGGCCTGTTTATCACCAACTTTCGGGTAAGCGGTGATCTTGGTTTTAAGAACACGCTTATGCAGTCAGCAGTGACGACGCGGTTTGACCCAACGACGACGCCCGGGATCTTCTGATGCACTGGTCTGACCAATATCTGAATCGGCCGTACGTGCCGAAAACAGGGGATTGTGGGGCGTTCGCCGCGCTGATCGCTCGTGAAGTCTTGGGGCTTCACCCTGATCTTCCGGGCACGCACGAAGAAACCCTGCGTGCGCAAGCTGCGCAGATCGCGCGGGTGAAGGCTGATTTCGCCCTGCGCATCGAAATGCCGCTGGAAGGGCACCCCGTTCTACTAGTTTCCCGTGGAGACCTTTTCCACATCGGTGTGATGTGTCGACTGGGTGGAGAGTGGTGGGTGATGCACGCTGACAAGACTTTCGGTGCTGTCATCCGGCAGCGCCTGCGCTCCATGACGATGGTTGACTACAAAGTTGAGGGGTTCTACCAGTGGAAATCGTAGAGAAAGCCGATCTGGAGCGTCCTGTGACCCCGTCTCTATTGGTGGTGCGCAATCCTTTCGTTGCTTCTGAAGGACGTGAAGCGTTCAACTCCGCATTCTTGCCCGGCGAAACCCTGGGGGCGTATTGCGAGAGGGTAGGAGTGACACTACCGTCGCGCGTTGTAAACGTTTGGCATAACGGATATCCAGTGCCTCTCGACCTCTGGAAGCGGCTGATCCCGCGAATTGGAGACCAGGTGGTTATTCGCACGAAGGGCGAGGGCGGTGGTGGTGGCGGCAAGGTGCTGCGTACTGTGGCGATGATCGCAGTTGTGGTGGTGTCCATCTTTGCGCCCTACTTGGCGCCCGCGGCATGGGGGGCCGGGTTTGGCACTATTGGCGGTGCGCTTATCTCTGCAGGTGTGATGCTCGGCGGCAGCCTGCTGGTAAATGCTCTGCTGCCTCCCCTTACGCCGACCGCTGCGAAACTCGGCACCGGCCAAAAGTACGAAAGCAGCCCCACGTATTCGATCCAAGGCGGACGCAACCGCGCTCGACCATGGGAGACCATGATCTTGGTGTTCGGACAACACAAGGTGGTTCCGGATTTGGCCGGCACGCCATACACGATGCTGCAGGGCCAGAACCAATTCCTCAATCAGACGTTTCATTTTGGTCTGCAAGGCGTGACGCTGAACATCGATGAAATCAAGATCGGCAATACGCCCATCTCGAACTATCAGGGTGTTCAGATACAGGTTTCTGGACTTGATGGGAAATTGTCCATGTTTCCTGGCAACGTGGACACCATCCAGGGGTTTCCGCTCAATTCGACTGATGGATGGCAGACTCGCACGACTGGCCAAGACGTGACAGGTATTACGGTTGAAGCGGCGTCGCGGTTGTTCCGCGTCAACGATGATGGGACCATCGCGGGGCGTTCTGTTGATATTCGAATTCAGTACCGGGCAGTCGGCACGAGTGCCTGGTCTGAGTTCGGGACCATCGGCGTCGTGTACGCGACTCACTACTGGGCGGCAATCGCCTTTCCAGATCAAATTCAGATCGAGTTTGGAAGCACGAACCCAAGTGAGCACACACCGAACGAGGTGTTTACCAGACTAGATCCCGCAACTGGTTTCGTTCGAACCGGCCAGTGGCAATGGCGCCCGCATCCAAACAGTCTAGGTCAGCCGTGGCAGGGAATAGCCCCCGATCCCCTACTGACCCCCAGCGCTCTGGGCGTACGAATTACCGGATGGCGTCAGGAGCCGACCCGCATTGGCGTTAGCTTTGGTGTGCCGGCGGGGCAATACGAAATTCGAGTCATGAAAGTCACACCAGACATCAATGACACCAGGGAATCAAACGAGACCGCTATCAGCCAGATTTTGGCCTTTCAGAACGACAGGGCGGATTACTCCGGTCAATGCCGGGTAGCAGTCCGAATCATGGCATCCGGCCAGTTAAATGGCGCGATTGACGAACTAAACGCCGTCGTGCGCGCTTGGTGCGTGGTGTGGAATGGAAGTGCATGGAACTACCAGCCGACATCGAACCCCGCCTGGTGGTTTCTGTGGTTTGCCCGCGGCAAGTTGGACAGTGCAGGGCATCGTATATACGGCGGTGGATTGAGTGACGCCCAGATTGATATCGAAGGGATCAAGTCCTGGGCTCTGTGGTGTGATCAGAAGAAGTTGACGTTCGACTACGTGCTTGATCAAAAAATGAGCGCAGCTGCTGTGCTTCAGATAATTGCACGAGCAGGCAGAGCTTCCATCACATACCAGACGGGGAAGCTTGGTGTTATGTGGGATGCCGAGAACGTGCCTGCCACTGCGATGTTCGGCCCGCTTAACGTACGCTCAGGCTCTTTTAAAGTGGCTTACGTCAACGAGGGTACGGTTGATGAGATCGTCGCGAACTTTATCAACAAAGATGCCGGCTGGGTCATGGATGAGGTTCGAGCGAAGGTGCCAGGAGCGATCGCGACGAACAATCCAATGCAACTCGACTTGGACGGTTGTGTGAGCCGGGATATGGCCGGCCGGGAAGCAAATCTTATTGCGGCAAGTCAAGTTTGGCGTCGAAGGAAAATCACCTGGGAAACCGATATCGAAGGTCTGGTTTGCACACGAGGCGACGTGGTGTCGTTTTCCCACGATCTGACCGTGTGGGGTTACTCGGGCCGAATGATGCCAGGCAGCGCCGGCGTCACGATCAAATTGCAGAACAGCGTACCGAGCAACGGGACAGGTGTCGCACTGCTGCGAGATCCTGACGGCAATATGAAGACGGTATCGGTATCGTCAGCCGTTGGCGACGTAAACGAGCTGTTGATCGTGACGGACCTGGATGGATTTCCAATGCCGGGGGATGCGGGTTACGAGAAGTGCTCACCGTTCGATTGGGCGTGGCAATTCGACCCGATAGCAACTCCTGGGCGCCGGTTTAAGGTGTCCGGCATCACCCCAGCGGGTGATGGATTGAGGTTTGAGGCGGTAGATGATGACCCGGAGTACTACGCGTGTGAAGCGAATCCGTATCTGTATACGCCGCCGCGCGATGGCGGGCTGCTTGTTGGCATGGTCTTCTCCCTTACCGCAGCGGAATCCATCGCCAACGTCAGCAGCGACCAGATCCGCGTCAGCCTATCGTGGGTGTTGTCTCGGGATATGCCGGCCCTAGTGACGATTTCCGTCAACGGAGCGCCTCGGATTTCACAGACCGTAGAGGGTCGTTCGATCGAGCTGATTGTTCAAACAGGAGATCAGATCGTTGCCAGGGTAACGCCGAAGGCGTCAACAGGGGGCGGAACGCCCAAGATCTTGACCTATCAGGTGGAGGGCCTGAGCGCGCCGCTCGCAGCGGTGGAGGGACTTACCACGGTGTTTCGAGACGGTCTAACCGTGCTGAGCTGGCGAATGGTCGTCGACGTGCGGGAACCGGCCTACGAGGTGCGTGTGGGCGAGAGCTGGGCGAACTCTCGCACGATTGGGACCACGGCCGCCTTGGAGATGCTGGCGGTGGGAAATGGCAGCTACTGGGTCGCGGCACGATTCAAGTTGTCGAATGGCACGGTCGTTTACGGGCCTGCGGCCGGCATTGTGATTGCTGGCGCGGTATTGGTCCGAAACGTACTGTTGGAGCAAAACGAAGCGCCGGATTGGACCGGTACTGTATCCGGTGGTGCGTTCGTGTATGCGAGCCAGCTGTCACTGGCTGCGCTGGGCGATCTATTGGCCAGCCCGGATCTGTTGGCCGAGCCGGACCTGCTCTGGATGGGGGGGGCGGCGTCGGATGGAATCTACACCAATGCCATCGGCGACCAGGTCGATATTGGGTATGTGTCGCCAGTTCGGATGGATTTCGATATTGAGTTTTCTGCCATCAGCCAGGACGACGATCTGCTTGCGATCGAGGATTGGCTATCGGCCGAGGATTTGCTCAACGGCTCGGCCAGGCAAGCCATAACGGTGCGGCCACAAATACGCCATGCCCAGGCGGCGGGAGAGTGGTCCGACTGGGTGGACTTTGTGCCCGGCTTGATCAACGCCAGATATTTCGATGTGCGCCTTTATCTGGCCACGTCGAACCCGCGAATCATTCCCTTCGTTTCGCGGTTCGTCTGGACTGTCGATGTGCCGGATCTTGTGCAGCGCGCGGAGGCGCTGGCGGTCGTGGCCGCCGGCATGCGAGTGACGTTCCCCAAGGAGTTCCATGCCAAGCCGAACTTGCAGGTAACGATCCTCGATAGTCAGAACGGCGACCGCGCTGTTGTGTCCGCCGCCACAGCTGACGAGGAAGGTTTCGATATTAGGATTTTTAACGGCTCCACGGCAGTGGAGCGCAAGATTAACTGGATTGCTCAAGGGTACTGATATGCAAGGGAAACCTCAGATATCGACAACGCCGCCTCAGCCGGGAGTGGCTGTGTTGCCGGCAATTAACGAAGCGCTGCAGACCATCGCCACGGACTTTTCCGGAGACATTGATCCGGCGGCGAGCGCATGGCCATTCAGCCGTTGGGCGGACACATCGACGATGCTGCTTAAGCGTCGGAACGCAGCCAATACCGCTTGGTTCGTGGTTGGCCCGCTTCTGCCCACTCGTCAATCTTCGCTGCTGCGCACCGTGGTATTGACCACAAGTGGCACGTGGACCCGCGGCGCAGGAACCGAATCAGTAGAAGTGGAAATCTGGGGCGGTGGAGGTTCGGGGATTGGCGGGACAAACGGCGGGGACTCCAGCTTTGTCGCCGGCGCCACCAGCTTGGTCGCGGGTGGTGGCAACTTCGGTGCCTCTACTGGCTCCATCGGGGCAACAACGGGACAAGGCGGGAACGCCACCGGTGGAGACGTTAATATAAAAGGTGGCCACGGTAGCGATTTTATTTCTGCAGCAACTGGGACGGAATACAGCGGGGCTGGTGGCAGCGCCCCTAGGGGCGGTGCGGGCAGTGCAAACAAAGACCTGTCGGCGCAAATTCCTGGTGGCGGCGGCGCTCGAACAATTGTTCCTGCAACAGTTCCCAACAGGTCCATTGGTGGAGGATCGGGCGGGTACGCATATAAATTCGTAGCCAGTGCCCCAGCTTCTGCTGCGGTCGTGATTGGGGCCGGCGGTGTAGGCGTTCCAGTTTCAGCCAGCGGCGCGCAAGGTCAATGCGTCGTCAAAGAATACGGGAGGATGTAATGCGGGTGCATATCGTTAGTGATGGAGTGGTGATCAACACGATTGAAGCTGATGACCTCAATTTCCCCGTGGGTGAAGGTCAGGTGGTCATCGACGGTGATGTGGGTGGGATCGGATGGGCGTGGGATGGTGAGAAGCTCGTGGCGCCCATGGCGCCTGAGCCCTTTCCCGTCCAGATGCGCAGTGTATTTAGCGTCCGCGAATTCCGACAGCGCTTTACCCTCGATGAGCAGATGGCGATTCGTGCGGCGAGCGGCACTGATATGCAGGTTGGTCTCGTCTATGACGAATTTCTTAGCGCGCAGTTTATCGACATAGAAGATCCTGCGGTCGCGACGGGCATTGATCTGTATATCAGCAAGGACTTGTTGGAGGCGAGTCGCCGGCAGGAGCTTTTGGCGCGAGAGCCTTTCGACGCAGCCTAACCACCCGCTTCGGCGGGCTTTTTTTCGTCTACACGTGGAGTACGGATTTATGGCAGAACCCACAAGCACGGGGGTCGTTGCGGCGGCGGCCGCAGGTGTAGCAATCGCCGGCTTGTTGCCGGGGATCGATGGAAACGCGCTCATCGGGGCATTCGCTGGCGCATCGCTCTTTGTGGTGTCGCGCAAGGAGGGCGGCTTGCTGTCGCGCGCCATCTACTGGGCGATTTCTTTTGTGATTGGCTACCTGGCGGCGCCCGATGTGGTGGCGCTGACGCCGATCAAGGAAACCGCCATTGCGGCGTTCGGTGCTGCAGCGCTGGTCGTGACCATCGCTTTAGCGGCAATCGAACGCATCAAGACGTTCGATTTTGCCGCAGTCTTCAAAAAAGGTGGCTGATATGCAACCTGCCGAAATGATCAGCATGGGCCACCAGCATCTGGTGGCCCTTTTGTTTGTGGTGGCGAATTTCGCGTCGGCGGTCCGGCTGCTGCTGTATCGCCGGAATGGTGCGCGGTTCCGGTTGGGTATGTCTTGGTTGGCCTACCTGCTCATCGTGGGCACTGGGGGCCAAGCCCTGGACGTTCTGGTGAGGCATGAGCCCGTGACGGTCTGGCAGGCAGTGGTGGCGGTGCTGATCGCCGTGCTGGTTTGTCGCGCCCAGGGGAATGTGGCGTGCATTGTGAGGATCAATTCATGACTCTGAAAGAGATTATTGCGGGGGGCATCAACCCCGCACTGGCGCTGCTACCGGCCAAAATGGACACGGCTTCTGCGCGGATCATGCTGCTGGCTATTGGATTGCAAGAAAGTCGATTTCTGCATCGTCGACAAGTAGGCGGCCCAGCGCGCGGTTTTTGGCAATTTGAGCAGAGCGGCGGCGTGCGCGGGGTGTTGACGCACTCAGCAAGCCGCGACTTTGCAAATGCAGTATGTGCTGCGCGTGGGGTTGAACCAGTCACCGCAGCTGTGTATCCGGCGCTTGAAACAGACGATGTGCTGGCTGCGGCATTCGCCCGCTTGCTGCTGTGGACGGATGCGGGACGCTTGCCGTCCGCGGGTGATGCGCAGGGCGCCTGGATTCTATACACGCGCACTTGGCGGCCTGGTAAGCCGCACCCGCAGACTTGGTCAGCCGTGTATGTGCAGGCAGTAGCCGAGGTGAATCCATGAGCGCGTTATCGACCGTGACCATCCTGGCTGGATGGAAGGGGTATGCGGCTGCGCTCGCAGTCGGCGCAGTAATAGCAGGGGGCGCAGCCTGGACGTTGCAGAGCTGGCGATATGGCGCAGAGATCGCCGGAATGAAGGCGGATCAGTCGGGCCGAGTCGCCGCCTCACAGCGTCAGGCCCGCGAGAGCCTTGAGCGGCACTTGGCCGAAGTTGGCCAAGTAAACGAACGGAATGCCAAGGCCGAGTGGGCCACCTACGGAGGGATGCGCAATGCGCAAGTACAAGACGATGGTCTGCGGGCTGATGTTGATGCTGTGCGCCAGCGGCTGCACGTCGCTGCCACCTGCACCGCCGCCAGCGGTCGAGTGCTTAAAGCCGGAGCCCCCGCCCGCGTGGGTGATGGAGCCCGCGCCGAACTTGATCCAGCTGCTCGATCAAATTATTTCGCCCTCCGAGGAGCCATCCAACGAGTGACAGCGCAGCTGGAGGCGTGTCAAGTTCGGATCAAATAGAGGGGCCTTTTCCAATTTGCGAAGGTGGAGAGGCTAGAGCCGCTATTTGATTATGGTGAGTTTCGGCCGCGCTGAACCGGGTGCCGTTCCAGACGCGGCGTCCGGGGGAGCGGCGGCCACTATGTTTGGCAGTGTGTCGATTCGACCCGTAAGCTTAAGACAGCCTCTGTGCATTTGCTGCACATCGCTTTGGGAGATTATAGCGTCGTCGATATCGTAATCAGCCTCTTCTCGTTGACGTTTGTAGTCTTGGAGGAGGTACGCAATTTTCTTATGCTCATCAGTCGGACCGTTCGCATAGCAGCCCATCACCTGGGCGTGCGTGCCACTCGCGTACTGCACATGTCCATTACCGATTTTTGGTCCAATCTTAGCTCGAGCGTGCAGCAGGGCGCCATAATAGCTGCGGCTAATGGCATTGCGGAGGTCGATCTCAGTTGCCGATTCACACAGAGGTGCGGCGAAGGAAAAAAAATCACTGGGTCTGACGGCCATTTTTGTCTATTGTCGCGAACGTAACGTACTGGGAAAGTGGATCATTAAAAGAGGTGACCATGGCGTCCGCTATGGCAAAGTCGATGTCTACCAGTTGATCGACCGTGGCTTCACATTGAAATCTTAGCGATAACGAATTGTCGCTGCCTCTGCAGGTGGCGGTACCTGCCGGACGTAGGCCGGCCGAGTATATGGTGTTGATCGCGACTTCCCAACGTTTGATGTACTCAGTGCGGTCCAACCCGCCAGATTCTGCGAGCTCTAGCCACGCGGAGGTAGTCGCAGTCATGTTTGCTCGGTCAGGGCTGTTTAGCCTTAACAGCTGTTCGCGAATTTCTTGCCCTCGGAAATAGTCCCCTATTAGCATGGACCAAGTGAAGATGAGGTTGAGCGAGCGGAGGTTGTCCGGCGCCATATGCCATAACTGTTCGATTCGACGCTGCCCGAGCAACCACTCACCATGCTTGACGTTAATCGATGTATGTTGCAGCAAGTACTGAATGTCGTGTGTGTTTTCGAAAAGGCAAGTGTAGAGCTCGTTCACCCGCTCGTCGTCCCTGCGCGCAGCAGCCACAAGCGCTAGTACGTGCAGGCACCCATTGCGCACCTCGGGCGTGCCAGATTTTTCAAGTAATGCCCCAGCCTCAGCCTCAAGGTTTGCAAGGATCTCTTGATTCGGTTGTTCCGAAATCACCTGGGCATATGCCTGCTGGCCCCATTCGGTCGATTTCAACTGTGTCGGAGGTAGGGGGGGGAAACCCTGGGAAAGTCAGCCATGGGGAAATCTGGGATTCTCTGTCGAGAGGTGCGGGGACAATTTACATCCCGGTAAGAATGGAGAGTGTACCGGCTTTTTTACCGATCAATAGCCGATTCGATCGACCCTGGGACGCGGTTTCGGAGAGGATTGCAGCACTAGACCCACTGCAGCCACCACACCTGGGAATAGTGCCGGCTGTTGAACTTTTCGGCGCAGGCCACTGCGTGATCGGCCAGTCTAGTCGAAGGTCGCAACTCTGGATCGCCCTCAGATCTCCCTCGTCATTGTTATCTGTTACATTCCTTCGATAAATTATCCGGCCGCCACCCTCGAGAGGAAAATAGATGACGCAGTTTGTGTATGTGGCCGAACATGAGTTTTTCTACAGCACCAAGACACCCGTTCCTATCGCCGAAGTTATTGAGGGTTTGCAAGGCTTAGAACGTTTGCTTCGTAGTTTGCCTCGGGCGATTGAAAAAGCATCTGGCGTATCCATCTTGGATTCGGAGATCTATGTAGAGGAGATCAAGAGCGGCAGCTTGATTGAAAAGGTCGCCGTCAAACTGTTCTTCAACACCGAACAAGAGTTTGAGGATTTTCTTTCTAAAGTGAAGACCAAACTGGATGGTAGTCCAATGATCAAGGGCACACTTATCACTGCGCTTATCGCCGGACTGGTGGGCTACGGGATCTATCTCGCGGCAAAGACGGCACCTGCGCCGACGCCAAACATTACTGCGAACAATAACGTCATCATCAACATCGGTGCAGGGGAAGTGGGGATGACCCCGGATGCCTTCAGAGCTATTGTTGAAACAGCTGTTATTGACAAGAAGGATTTCGCCCGCGCCGCTGTAAAGTTGATGAAGCCAGCTAGGGGTGACACGGATGCTTCGATTGTGCTTGATGGACGACAGGACATTGCGATCGAGCCGGCGGCAATTGTCGAGACTCCTTTGATAGTAAATATCGAGCCTCAGAAGCGTGTGGATGAGCTGCAAAATGCCGTCCTGCTACTTCGTGCGGGCGATATGGATCGAAAGAATGCTGGTTGGGCTGGAGCAGTCGAGGGCAAAACCGAGCGGTTGCCGATACAACTTGACCCGACTGTAGATCCTGCGCATCTATTTGGAAGATCCAAGGTGATTGCTGATATAGCTTTGGTATTTCATCAGGACAATAGGTCCGGCAACATGGTCGCAAAGTCCATCTTTGTGCGGCACGTTCATTGACGATCGCGAATAGAACATGCGTGGTTAGCGCGGCCACATATCGCACTCGCCGATCGCGGTGTTCTTCTCGCGCCTGCCGAACTTCTTGAGCAGATGTCCGGCGTCCTTCAGGGTCTAATAATGGCTGCACATAGCGCCCTCCCGCGCGAAGGGCCAGTACATGATCAGTCGGTCGTCGGCGGTCGATTGCCAATCAGCTCCAGCAACACAATTTCGGCAAGGTACACGCGGACCATTGCTAAGCATAGCCTCCTGCCATTCCACTGGGAGAGCTTTGAACTGCTCAAGAGGAAAGTTGGAGAGCGGCAAGTAGTCCATGCTCGCAATCTAGCTGGCCGGCGAGCTGGTAGGCAATGCTGCACCCCGTAATCTCAGACGAAGGGAAGAAGGTTCTCCTAGGATGAGTCATAGTACGGTGATGAGATTGGTCTGCAATTCAGGCGTGGGTGCCCCTCGCGTGATTGACCCTGACTCGAGGCGCCGTATCGAGCAGATGGAACTTGAGCGGGAGCGCTCCTTGATCGACGACGCTGGACGGTGGCGCCAGGCAGATGAGCTCAGGCAGTACATTGAAGCCGTCGAGTGTAGGGCGAGAGAGGGCGGGGGGCTGGTTGCCGTCGAGCCTTGGTTGCTATGGGCACGGTCTGTTCTGGTGCGGCTTGATCCTATCTCTCAGTTGTTTGTTGAGTTACGGAGAAATGAGCGGAATTTGGGCTCGGAGGAACCTGGTCGAGATTGACGTAATCTTGACGTAAACCAGTCGAATTTCTGATGAAAAGGTACTAGATCACCTTCAGGTTGGGGGATGGCTATCGCCGCAACTCATTGATTTTTAAGTGATCTTTATTTATGCCTATTTCTAAAACGCCCGACTCATAATCCGTTGGTGCCGAGTTCGACTCTCGGGTGGGCCTACCAAAGAAATCAAGGGGTTACGCCAATTTGGCGTAACCCCTTGTACTTTCTGGTGCGTACACAGTGCGTACTGTTGTGCCGAATCCAAGTTCGTACACTTTGCTTCTGTACAGTCTGCTCAACCCACCCTCGCAATAGCGGCCAGTAGTTCCCAGGCGCCGCCCAATTTTTCGCGAGCGGCTCGGTCTTGGGCCTCTTCCTCGGTCTACGACATTGGGTCTATGAAACCGTAACCTGACACTATCGATCCTATCTAGGCTTCAGAAAACTCTGGCCGCGATCAACGCGCAGACCCTATCTGCAGCAGAGTGAATTGGCGCTGCATATAGCGGTTCATAACCTGAGACAGAATCGGGTTTCCGGCATTCTCTGCTTTGGGCGATATCAGGGTGACGACTGCGGCGCACAGCTTGCCAGCCTCAACCGTGCGCCCGGAGACTTTGGCCTCGACCGCACTGGCCATGCTTTCCTTCCAGGCAGCGCCGATGCCGTCCACCGCTTGTTTGGCGGTGTCGCAATCCGCGTACGACAGCGACACGACAAGCGCAGGCGCGTTGTCGATCTGGGCGTCAGCAATGATCCCCGAGAAATAAGCAGGGATTCCGCGACTGTTCGCTTCGACAGCAGCTTTCATATTCCGCTTCGCGCTCTCGATATCTCCGCCCGAAGAATGCAGCACCTTCGCCGGATCAACAGCGGTAAGGCCCATGACAGGGGATATGACTGCGGCCTGCACGATCTGGCCTCGGTCCGAAGGCACGGCTGCCCTCAAACCGGCCACCGAAGCGGCCACGACTTCACTGTCCGCAACCGATGGAGTGGGCTGCGCCAATGTTTTCATTCCCGCTGCCGATGACGCCTGGATTAACGCCGTATCGAGTGGCAGGACAAAACTGGACTTTCCCATCATCCCTCGCCACGGATCTTTCGCGTTGGCTTTTTTCATATCCATCTGGCCGTCAGCGCCATTGGCGATAAGGCCCGGCGCGCCACCGTCGACCGTAGCGAAATCGCTCTGCTTCAGGCTGGTAATCAATTTCCCGACAGCTTGCTTGTCCTTCAGCCCCCAATAGCTGATATTGAAGGGCGCTTGGCCAAACCCTGCGAAATAGGAAACATCATCGAAGGAGACCTTCGCGTTCAGCGACCACTGGTCCAGACCGTATCCGATGGATTCGATCGGGCGGATCATCTGAGCGAATGCCAGTCTGCGCATGCCATCAGCTGACGGTCCGATTTTTTCCAGCCCCCGCCAGGCTTGCACGTCCATAAAGACAACCTGCATTGCTTCCGGATTGGAAAGCACCACCTGCGGTATCTGCTTCAAGGCCTGTTGCAACGATTGGGTGCCGTCTTGTGCAGCGGCCGAACTACCAAAGCCCGCCAACAAGCAGAGTGCAAGAACCTTTAAGCGCATCAAATCTCTCCATTTTCTTGATTCGTTCGACGTATGTGCGATGCCTGTTTGGCAAGTCGGCCAAGAAACGCGCTGTCATTGTGACGTGCAGAAGCGCTTTTCAAGAATTGCCTTGGCCGTTCGAGGTGAGTCGTCGTCGGGTTTGGAAGACGAACCTAGATCGCATAGAGATAGTATCTCAAGGGTAGATGGTCGATTTCGAGGTGCTCAATTCTGCAGACAAGCGATCCGTGAGTCCGCCGCGATGGTTCAGGAGAATTAGATGATCGGCTGGTTAAACCGTGTTGATATGCCTAGAGCGCATTCTTAGAGAGGCCAGCATTTTTTATTAATTCAAATGCCACCGACGTGAGGCCGTTTCCGATGTCTGACAGATGATTTGCCGCGTAGGCGTGGGGTGGTCTTTAAGAAAAGCGTCGAGATGCTGGCGTTGCGTTGTGTTCAGGGTGTTATCCGGTGTTCGGAGGGATTTCAACCAGTCAGCCGTATCCGCGCCATCACCTCTGTAAACCGCGTTAAGCAGTGTCTATTTCCGCAAGCGCGTTTGATTCATCGGGCGGGCGGGAGGCTATAGATTTAAGTCGTATCGAGCGAAGAACATTCCACCCCCGTTTAAATGAAATTATTTCATCGTGAGAATTGCTGAACATTTAAGGTTGTTTCTCCTTGTAATATTCCGCCTGAAGTTCTTTCAATCTCCTTTCATTCGGGGGGTGGCATGGCGGTTTGCGAGGATTGCGAAGCGATCGTTCTGGATCGGCGGGGGGAGTCGGGCCACGATGGTTTGATCAAGCTGGGAGAAGTGCGCGCCCATGCTCTCGCCAAGCGCGGCGTGCGTCACGAAGCGTTTACTTGCGGCGTGTGCGGTACGGATTGGGATTATCTGCACGATAAAACCAATCCTGCGTCTGGGTGGAGCCGCGCCTAGGCATCCTCCACGTACAACTGGCGCCAAGCGCCGGGCACTTGGAGCCACGAGCATACCGGCGCGCGCGCACCTTGCCGTAAGCGCTGCGGTCATTGGGGTGAGAGCTGTACTGTCAGCGGTCCGTTGGCATTGGCGCAGTACGATTTACGCCATGGCCAAACCCTCATCACAACAGGCTTTACTTTGGGTTGTCGCAGCCTGCTTTTTCATGCAGACGCTGGACACGACAATCGTCAACACGGCGCTGCCGGCGATAGCCCGTAGCTTGGGCGAGGATGCGCTGGCGCTTAAGCCTGTGGTGGTGGCATACACCTTGACCATGGCGATGCTGACGCCCGCGTCGGGGTGGCTTGCTGACCGTTACGGCACCCGGCGAGTTTATCTGGCGGCAATTTTGATATTTGCCGTCGGCTCGGTTTTCTGCGCCTCTGCGCAGACCTTGACTCAGCTGACCATTGCGCGAGTCGTGCAGGGGGTGGGCGGGTCGATGCTGTTGCCTATTGGCCGGCTTGCTGTCTTGCGCACGGTGCCAGGTGATCAATACATATCAGCGTTGGCGTTTGTGTCCATAGCGGGGCAAGTGGGTCCCATTTTTGGACCCACGCTAGGCGGGTTGCTCGTGCAGGTGGCCAGCTGGCACTGGATCTTTATGATCAACGTGCCTATTGGCATCGCAGGCTTGTTTGCAGTCCGGCGCTTTTTGCCAGAAGACGCATTGACAGATGTGGCGCCGTTTGATGTGCTGGGCTGCGCGTTGCTGTCCCTGTGCATGGTGTCTTTTTCGTTGGGGTTGGACCTGCCTGCCGGCCACAACCGCATTGCGTTGTCTGCAAGCCTGTTCGCGGTAAGTGCGCTAACGGTATTGCTCTACGTGCTTCATGCGCGCAAGCGTCAGAATCCCTTGTTTGAGCTTCGCCTGTTCGGCGAACCTAATTTCAGTGTGGGCCTGATCGGTAATCTGGTCTGCCGCATTGGCAGCAGTGCCGTGCCTTTTTTACTGCCCTTGTTGTTGCAATTGCAGTTGGGCTACAGCCCCTTGCAATCGGGTTTGATGATGTTGCCAGCCGCGATTGCCGGCACCATCTCCAAACCTTGGATTGCACCGCTGGTCCGACGCTTTGGGTACGACCATTTCCTGTTAGTAAACACCTTGCTGGTGGGAGCGTCGATAGTCTCGTTCGCTGCCATTTCACCTGGGTGGCCATTGGGCTTGCAAGTGATTCAGCTGGCCCTGTTCGGCGCAACCAACTCCATGCAATTCGCCGCTATGAATAGCGTGACATTGAAGGGCTTGAGTAAGCGGGATGCAGCGAGCGGGAATAGCTTGTTTTCAATGATTCAGATGCTGGCAATCGGGCTGGGCGTGACGATAGGAGGGGGTTTGGTCGGCATGTTCTCGGGCGAGAGTAATGCAACGCTTGGCCGGGCCTTCACGCTAAGTTTTGTTTGCGTGGGCGTGATCACGTTGATCTCGGCGTCGGTGTTCCGGCGCCTGGATATGACGCAGTTAGGACGTCCTGCGGTAAAGCGCCGCGCTGCGGGGTAGTCGCCTGGGGGCGGGGCTGGTCGATAGGTAGGCGCCACGGCCGCAATTGAACTGCCGGAAATGGAAGAGCGCCCCAGCTCTAGATGAGTCTGAGGCGCTCCTGCCCGGCGTCGCACGCGATGGGTGTCAGACCGCCCGGCAACTCAAATCTACTGCTGCCGAAAGCACGCGGCAATAGGGAAAACCCTGAAATATTAATGAGTTACAAGGCCGCGCACCGGTAGAGCGCGGCCTTTCTGTTTGAATTTATGTTGCGGTTTTTGCGCCGTCTACACGCATGCGACGTTTTTGCCCGCCTCGGCTTCTGCGAATTGTGGCGGTGGTCTTCCCGGCCGACACTCGATCCCACATTCAAAGCACTGGAGAGCAGACATGTGGGGTATTCGTAAGCGTCAATTGGGTCAAGGGATGACTGAGTACATTGTCGTGGTGGCGTTGGTGGCCGTTGCGGCGATCGCCGTTTACCAATATTTCGGGCAAGTTGTGCGCGCTCAAACCGCGGCGATGGCGCGCGAATTGGCTGGTGAAGATGGCGGCACACAAACCAGAGCTGCCCAGCAAGCTGCGCAAAAGGCTGCAGCGCAAACCAAGGCGCGCACGCTTAAGTCTTTCACGGGTAACGCCGGGGATGCCAAGTAATGGCGAATTTTCCGACGCTTCCGGGGCTGCAGCAGGGTCAGGCGCTTGTGTTGGGCATGCTGTTGCTTGGTGTCGCGGCGGCGTCTCTGGTGGTTCTGTACAACTTGGGGCAAACGGCGGAAGGGCGATTGCGCTTAACGCATGCCGCGGATGCCGCGGCGTATAGCGGGGCATTGGAGCAAGCCCGCGTGCTGAATTCCATTGCCTATATCAATCGAACACAAATCGCCCATCAGGTGGCGATGGCGCACTTGGTGACACTTGGGGCGTCCGCTCAGTATGGCCGCAACCTGCAGCGGCAGCGCAATCGTCGCAATCCACCAGTCAGTTTGATTGGCATGCTTTTCGGTCCCGACATGGGGCTGGCATATCGCGCCGGGCAAGCGGTGCCGGATGCCGAAGCGCGTCTGGCCCGGGCGTTCGAGCAGCATGACCGGGTGGTGCATCAAGTGCTTGACGCCGCTGCCGCATCTTCCATGACCGGCCTGGCGGCATCGCGCGATCGCATGATGCAGAAAGTGCTTGAGGCCAACTATTCGGACGGCAATGGCGCGCAGGGTTTGGCCTCGCGCAGCATTACGTTGAGCTTGTTGGCAGACACATGGCCGGGGTACGTAGAGCGGAACGCCTCTGCACGCAAGGCTGGTCTGCGGCCCGCCGTGGAGCAGGCTGTAGAGCGTTACGGATTTCTAAAAAAACGCAATGAAATACGGCGTAATCCATGGCCAGTCAGCAGCCGCTGTCCGCTAAACCGGCATGAGCTGCGGCGGCGCGGCTCAACTTGGCTCGGGCCTGACGGCCGCTGGGGTGCGCTGGACACGCAGTCATTTCATGCCCTGCGATCCAATCGATGGATCGGCTGCTACTACCGGGAGTACGCCATGGGGTGGGGCACCGCGCAAGGCGAAAAGGTCAAGGCGCCGCCTGGCGTCGAGTATGTCGATGAGCCGCCTCTCGATTTTTCTGAAGAAGACTTCTGGCGATGGGTGGAGCAGTCCACCTCGTGGAATATCGTCGACGGGATCAACAATCCCATGGCCAATTCCTACGCCATGGCTTCAGCGCAGCGATGGCCCGGCAAAGGTTTGCCTGCGTATCGCGAGGTAGCGTTGTCGCGAGTGGCTGAACCGCTGCGTTTTGCCGTCGCCGTGCGATTGGCAGGCAACGCCTTGAAAACCACGGATGCAGACAGTGCGCTATCAGCGCCCGCCGGTATTTTTAGCTATGCGGGCGTGGGGCGGGCGGGAGCTGTCACAGTGACCAGCGCTGCGGAGACCTATTTTCAGCGGCCCGAACGCCGAGCCGACGGCTTGAATGAACTAGCCACGCTTTTTCGTCCCTATTGGCAGGCACGTCTGACCGCCGTTACCACTCACGAAGCCTTGTTGGCAAAGGGGGAGCCATGACTCGGCTGCGTGTGTTGCCAGGGCCGGATTTCGCCCGGCAACAAGGCCAGGCGCTGGTGGAAGCACTGCTGATGCTGCCGCTTATGGCCATGCTGATATGGGCCGTTGCGTGGTTGGGCGATTTGCAATGGTCCGCGCAACGGGTGGCGCAACTTAGCCGAAAGGCAGCAATGTCGAGCGCACTTGGGCAGCCTGTGAATCAAGTGCGCGCGGCAGGTCCAGTGGACTTGCGGGGTAGCTCCACCGCCCTTGCGGGTGTGGCGCCACGATCCGTTGCGACGTTGCAAGATGAGTGGTTTGGAACGGGATTGCAAATGCTGTCGGTGCAAGCGCAGATGTCTGTGCAGACATCGGGGCAGATGCGTGTGCAATCACTGTCACAACTTCGGGTAGAGCCACAAACGCAGACCATTGGACTGGGCCGCGGCATCTTGCCTGCGCCGTTGATCCGCCGCTATACGCGAGTGGCCATCGGTGCAGGACATGCGCAGGGGGATGCTGATATGCAGCGCCGCATCGCCAATGCACCCACCGCGTGGCGACAGGCGCAGCGCACGTCGGCGGCAGAGGCGCGCCGAGTGGGGGCGGCAGCGAGACGGATGGATGGCCCTTGGGGGCGGCCCGAACTGTCGCTGGATTGGGTGGCTGCATGGGACGACGTGGTTCCCGCGGACCGGCTGGGCAAACGTGGAGGCATCGTGAGATGAGCGCAGCATCATTCTTTTCTTCTGCGCGGGTTGTGAGCCAGCGCGCGGGCTCGCATGTTGCCGGCGCATTGCGCTGTCTCTTGCTGGGAACCCTTCTGGTTCTGTTTCCGGCGAGCGTGCCGATGGCATATTCCGCAGCGTATTCAGGCACACGTATGCCGGGTGCGGCGTCGTTGAGCGGCTTGCGGTTTCCTGCGGGATCGACGCATGTGTTTCTGGCCGAACGCATGTGGTTGTACGGTATGCCGGCTCAGGTGCTGGTGTTCGATGTGCCGATGGGCGTCCGGGATCTGGCCCGCTCGCTTTCTGAACAGCAGCCTGCGTTGGCTGACTTGAACGTGTTGCCGGGGCAGATCCTGTTGTCTGGCAGCGTTGGTGATGAGCAGTGGGTGGCCCAAATGGAAAGTGTGGGTACGGCACGGACTGTGGGGCGCATTTCGTCACTGGTAGCTGGATCACCTCGCAGCTCACCGGCACCCGTGTGGTTGCCAGAGGGTGGACGGCTACGACTGGACACGGTGGTGATGGACGCTGGGGCTACGGTGTCGGAACGCATCTGGCAGCATCCTTTGCCTGCTGCGCAGATGGCGCCGTTGCTGGAAGCGCGTTTGCTGCGCGACGGATGGCAGCGCCAATCCGCAACGGACGCCGCTCAAGTATGGGGGCAAGGAAGTCAGCGCGTGCAGGTGTCGGTGACACCGTTGGATGAGGGCAGTGCACTCACCGTCAGAGGCTGGATTCTATGAAATTTCTATTGCTTCACGCTGTGCAGCGTCTGCGACGCACAGGTGTATATGCATTGGCCTTGATTGCGGGATTGCTGTCTGCATGGGCGGTGCACGAGCACGTGCAACAACGCGTCGACGCGCTTGAGGCCGAGGCGCGCACGCCGGTTGTGGAGCGTTTGGTCGCTGCCTACGATCTGCCCGCCGGCACGCAACTGGAACCGGTGCATTTGGCCGTGCGCGAAATTCCTGCGCAGTGGGCGTCCCGTGACAGTCTTGATCCACTCATTCTAGACAGCATGCTTGGCGCGACGCTGATATCAGATTTAGCGATGGGTGAGCCGCTGCTCAACGCCTATCTGACACACAACCCGCCGGCTCCAGCCTTGGCGTCCCGGCTTCGTTCCGGTCAACGAGCGTTAACCGTCGCAGCGGCGGACCTGGGCGGCTTGGCGAGCATGCTGCGCGCGGGCGACGCGATCGATATCTATGTGACGTTCTTGCATCGTCAACGGGAGTTGACCGTACCGCTGCTGCAAGGAATGAAGGTGCTCACTGTGGGTAGCGACACGGATGGCGACGCGGGTGGCGCCGGCAATATCACGCTGGCCGCAGAGCCTGACGAGGCAATGCGATTCGTCGCTGCGCGGCAGGCTGGCACGTTGACGGCCATGTTGCGTCACCGGGACGACGCCGTTGCCGTTGCCGCATCGGCGCAGACGGATCTTGCTTCGCTGATCGGGCTGGACACGGCGACGCAATCTACACCGGGTGTCTCCATTCTTTACGGAGACCAGCTGGATGTTCATTCGACCAAGGCAATGCCGGAAGTTTCCTTGGGCGGCCCTGTTCGCTCTGACATGGGGCAGCCATGACACGCGCGGCTGCAATTCTCGCCGTATTCGTGCTGTCTTCGCTGTGTTTTTCAGCCTGGGCCGTGCCGGAAGCACTAGAGCTGCAAGTAGGTGAAACGCGTGTGTTGGCGCACCCCGGCGTGAAACGGGTAGCGATCGGCAACGGCCAAGTGCTCAGCGCCATCGAAGCCGAAGGCCGCGAAGTCGTGATTTTTGCGCGCGCCGAAGGCGTCTCGTCGGTTCATGTCTGGACGGCAGCGGCGCGGCCTAAAGCTTATGAACTGAGGGTGGTTCCAGCGGGTGCGCCTCGGTTGCGCGCCGAGGTCGAAGCATTGCTGGCCCGCATTCCTGGCGCGCGCAGCTCGAATGTAGGGGGGCGCATTGTGATCGAGGGCGATGATCTATCCGACGATGATCGTGCGCGCATTGCCGCCTTGGCCGAGCGCTATCCCGCTCTATTGGATTTCACCGGACAGGTGGGATGGGACAGGATGGTGCTGTTAGATGTGCAGGTAGTCGAGATCCCAATATCAAGAATGCGTGAGTTCGGCCTGCGCTGGGATGGCGTGACGCAAGGCGGTGTGAATGCGGGTCTGGCGTGGGATGGGGGCTCTCGCGGGCGCATAAGCCGGCCCGGCGAGTCCGTGATCGAGACAACGGGGTCGGTGTCTGCGGCAGCGGGTTATTTCGGCGTGAATGCGCTGCTGTCTGCTCGTATCGCCGCCCTGGCGCAAAGTGGCGAGGCCGTCATGTTGGCACAGCCGCAATTGCTGGCGCGCAGCGGAGCCAGTGCAACCTTTCTTGCCGGGGGAGAAGTGCCCTACGCCACGACTGATTCTCGCGGCAATCCCACGACCATGTTCAAGCCTTACGGCGTATCCCTAAGCATCACACCCCGGATCGACCGCAATGGCGTCATTCGCTCGTTGATCGAGGTCGAGGCCAGTTCGATAGATACGTCGCTAAGCGTGGCGGGTGGCCCGGCGCTGCGGACGCGGCGCGCATCCACTGAATTTAATGTGCGTTCGGGTAATACGCTGGTCATTGGCGGCTTTCTGTCCCGGGAGCAGGGGCACGAAGTCAGCGGCTTGCCCTGGCTGCAGAACATTCCCATTCTGGGCGCCTTGTTTTCATCGCGCCGCTATCAGCAGCGCGAAACCGAGCTGGCAATTTTTGTGACACCCAAAGTTGTGTCGCAAAGCGAGCCCGCGATGATGGACAGGGTGTTGCGCGGCCGCCAGGTATTGGAATCCGCCTTTCCTGAGGCGCCTCGCATGGGAACGGCGGCGCCCAATGCCGCCCTGGGTTGGAACCCCTATTCGGGAGCGGGTTCGCAATGGAGCGTTGAAGAAAGCACATCGGGGGGGACTCGTGGGCAGTGAAGCCATGTTTGATTTGGATATCGAAATGACTTTCGAGGACGCGGCGGTGCGTCGCTTGACGGTGGCCGCGCCAGTGCTGATCGGGCGCAGCGCGCATTGCGGACTGCGTATACCGAACTGGCGAGTCGGCAGGCAACACGCCCGCTTGCTGTGGGAGGACGCCAGTATCGTGCTGGAAGATCTGGGCACCTTGGCAGGCACCCTCGTCAATGGCGCAAGGGTAGTGCGTCATGCTCCAGTATTGCCAGATGACGAAATTTTGATCGGCCCTTGCCGTTTGCGGGTGCAATGGTCCGCACGCGATGGCGCGTCATTGTCTGAAGGCAATACCCACGATCCTGCGGAAGCTGTTGCGGTCGAGTCCTCCATCGTTGCTGCGGACTCCATGGACGCGCTCTCAATGCGTCCTGGGCAGGCCTCTCATGGAGTGTTGCAGCACCCGGTGCCTCAGCCCTTGCCGCAGGGCTCGCCACTACAGCACGGGCAACCACAGCCTCGGCCGACTCAGCATCGCTTGCAAGAGCGCAGGCGCTTGCATACCGCGTTGCTGGACGGACTGGACCTGCGTAGGCGCGATGTCGCGGGTATGAGCGATGGCACGTTGCGCGCCGAAGCCGAGCGTTTGCTGACGCACATTGTCGCAACCGACATGGAATTGTCCGCCGATGTGGACAAGGCCGCTTTGTGTCGGGAGGTGCTGGACGAGGCCGTCGGCCTGGGGCCATTAGAACCGCTGTTGGCTGCGGCGGACATCACTGAAATCATGGTCAATCGCTATGACGAAATCTACGTTGAACGCGCAGGCCGTCTTACCCGTCATCACGCCGCCTTCACGAGCGAGCAGTCCGTGCGATGGGTTATCGAGCGCATCGTGACGCCGCTGGGCAGGCGTATCGACGAAAGCTCCCCAATGGTGGACGCGCGCTTGCCGGATGGGTCGCGAGTGCACGCCATTCTTCCGCCTGTGGCAATGAAAGGAGCCAGCCTGACCATCCGCAAGTTTCCCCAACAGCGGCCTCGAATGCCAGATCTGATCCAGGCAGGCTCCTTGAGCAACGCAATGGCGCAGTTTTTGGCGTTGTGCGTAAGGATGCGCAAGAACCTTGTTGTTTCCGGAGGAACGGGTTCGGGCAAGACGACATTGCTGAACATTCTGTCCAACGAAATCCCGGATGGCGAACGCGTGGTCACCATTGAAGACGCGGCTGAACTACGCCTTATCCATGATCATCTGGTGGCGTTGGAGGCGCGGCCAGCCAACCAAGAGGGCCGGGGGCGCGTTGATATCCGTGAACTGGTGCGCAATGCATTGCGCATGCGGCCCGACCGCATCGTTGTGGGGGAGTGCCGCGGGGCCGAGGCGTTTGACATGCTGACAGCCATGAACACAGGGCATGAAGGGTCGCTGACGACTCTGCACGCAAACTCGCCGCGAGACGCCTTGGGGCGGCTCGAATCGATGATCCTGATGGCAGGTCTGGATCTACCGCTGTCGGCCGTGCGTGAGCACATCGCGGCCAGTGTAAATGTGGTGGTACAGCAGGCAAGGCTGGCGGATGGCCGGCGTCTTGTGACGTCGATTGTCGAGGTGGCGGGGATGGAGAGCGGCCGCATTCAACTGCAAGACCTGTTTCTGTACGACCGCAAGGCAGGCTTTACAGGATGCGGCGCCTTACCGGGATTTGCCCGGGAATGGGCCGAGCAGGATGTGGACATGGATACCGCCTGGTTTACAGATGTTCAGGGTCCGTCCGCTTTCGCGCAGGGGGTGAAATGATCTGGCTCGCCGTCGCCAGCACCATGTGCTGCGCGGGAGTGTTGGCGTGGCGGATTCAGAATTGGTTTGCGCCTGCGCTTCGCCGCTACCGCGAGATCTACACCCAGGAAGCCGGTGTGCGCTTGAGCGAACTGTTTCTGTTCATTGACCCGGCGCAGCTATGGGTAGCCGCCGTGGCGTGCGCGGCAGGGGCGGCGGCGCTGGCATTTTCGGCGACGGGTAGTGGTGTGGTGGCTGCGGTGATCGCGGCGGCTGCGTCCCGAGTTCCCCGCATGATGGTTGACGGGTTGCGGGCCAGGCGTGCGCGCCGCTTTGAACAGCAGTTGCCGATGGCGCTGTTGATGCTGGCTGCGGCCTTGCGCGCCGGCGTCGCGTTGGCGACGGGCCTGCGTCATGTCGTCGAGCAGAGCGGCGCGCCATTGGCGCAAGAGTTCGGTCTGATGCTGCGAGAGCAGCGATTGGGCGTTCCGTGGGACACCTCCCTGGACAACCTGCACACGCGCATGCCGGCGGACTCCACGTCGCTTGTGGTTGCTGCGATGCGCATCGCCGCTCAGACCGGCGGCAATCTTGCCGAGGCATTAGAGAGTATTGCGCAGACATTGCGCGCCCGCTTGCAGTTGCAGGCAAAGCTGCAGGCACTGACGTCTCAGGGGCGATTGCAGGCTTGGATTGTGGGGGCGCTGCCGTTGTTGTTGCTGGCTGTGTTGGACCAGCTAGAGCCGGAAATCATGGGGCTGCTGTGGCGTACGCCGATGGGGTGGGGCGTGCTGGCTATCGTGGCAGTGCTTGAAATAGCAGGGGTGCTACTGATCCGCCGCATTATCCGGATCGATATTTGATGGGAGATCGCGATGTGGCTTTATGTGGGGATGGTGTCAACAGCGCTTGGCGTCACCTGGGGGGCGTGGCTGATCTTGCGGCCTTTGCTGAGGCCCCTGGCATGGCAAGACTCTAGCGCGTCCGCTTCCATGCCTTGGTGGTGGCGTGCTGCATGGCCGTGGGTGTCAGCCGTGGCGCCATTGGCCGGGCCGTTGTGTTCCTGGCGTTGGCGCATTCGGCTGACGCGGGCGATCGAACAAGCTGCCTTGCCGGCGGGCGTGGGTTATGCACACCTGGCGGCGCTCTGTGCAAGCGCGGCCGCCGCGGCAGGCAGCTTGGTGGCGGGTATTGCGCTGCTTACTACGGATGCGCCACCGTTGTCCTGGTTGCCATGGATGGCAGCTGCGGCGCTGGCGGGCGGCGTGTCGCCCATGCTTTGGCTACGAGGGTTGGGCGCGAAGCGTCGCGCCAGTATTGAACGAGATCTGCCGTTTGTGTTCGACATGATGACGCTGTGCGTCGAGGCAGGCTTGAGCGTGCAGGGCGCCTTACAACTGGCCGCGCAAAGCGGACCTCGCGGGGCGCTGCGGGACGCATTGGCGGACGCCCTGGCCGAGATGCGGGCAGGGGTGGCTAGAACGGCTGCGATCAAGGCTTTGGCCGAGCGCAGCAATAGCGCGCTTGCGCGGAATTGGGCGGCAGCGTTGGCGCAGGCGGATGCGCTGGGCATCAGCCTGGGGCCGGTGTTGCGCGCCCAGGCTGCGCAGTGCCGCAGTGACCGCCATGTGCGCGCCGAGCAGTTGGCCATGCAAGCGCCAGTAAAAATGCTATTGCCGCTTATCGGGTGTATTTTCCCGTGCACGTTCATCGTGCTGGCGTTTCCGATCGTGGTTCAGTTGCTGCGCAGTGTGCAATGACTGGCCGGACGCCGTTGCTGGCGAACCGCTTTCGATTCTTGCAAGTGAGCGATTGGCGGGGCCGGATGCGTGGCCTGCTGGGACGCCGGCCGCCCGGTGCGCGATCCGGCATCCTGTTGATGCCGTGCGCAGCCGTCCACACTTTTGGAATGCGCTACGCCGTCGATGTGGCGTTTGTGTCGCAAGATCTGCGCGTGATCGCGGTGCGCAGGGCGCTTGCGCCCCGACGCATTGCGTTATGCCTGGGCGCTATTGCCGTTGTCGAGCTGCGAGCTGGCGCTATTGATGCCGAACACGGAGGTATAGGCAGGATAGAAGCTGCAATACAGTATGCCGCCCGCCGCGATATTGAACGGAATTTGCAGCGTGCCGGCAAATTGTGGCGATACGCCCATCGCCACCAGCAAGCCCGCGCACAGGTCGATAAACAGGAACACCAGAAGCCATGTGGCGCCATAGATCAAGAAGGGCCACTTATTGCGCCAGCAGGCGATACCCGAGAAGAACAGCGCCTGAATCAGACGCAGTCCGTGCCAGGCAACCAGCACCGGGGCGTGCCAGAACAGCGCGGCGATGATGACATAAATGATGGCAAAGGTAATCAGCGGGATGCGCATCGCCGACAGCAGGGGATCCATCGAGCTTTCGACGGCCGCGATACGCATGCCTTCGACCATGGCATCCATGAACGGCATGAAGACCGCCAGGCCCGCAATCATGCATAGGCCCGCGTACAACAGGCCCATCAGGAAGAGCTTCTTGAAAACGCCGGGCTGTTTAAGCGGCTTGCCCCACATCGAAGGCAGCATTACTCGGTCGGCTTCCACATGCTTGCACGCGGAAAGCGTCATCAAGGTGATGATGGGCATAAGGGCAACGACCAGAATTGGACCCACGGGGGGCGTCACACTGGCGAAGACGACCAATAGGCTGATGAACATGGCCCAGGTAAACATGGCCAGCGGCTGTTTACGGAACAGACGGAATCCGTCTCGAACCCATTGCCAGCCGGATGTCGCGGGTAAGAATGCTGCTTGCATGGCTCTCTAAGGGGGAGGTCTCTTAAGAAGGGACGCGATACGCCCATTATGGGGGGCGTAACGATTACGGCAATATGGGCAAGCCGGGGCGGTGGCGCGCTAGCAACACTCTTTCAAAATGACGAGGGTCATGCGGTTTAAGGGTTTGCGCCGGACGCGGTAAGAAAAAGTCGTACAGGCGCGATACCCAGAAGCGCAAGGCGGCGGCCCGCAGCATCAGGGGCCAGACTTCACGTTCAGCCTCGGTAAATGGGCGCACGCTGGCGTAGGCGCTGAGCCAGGACTGCACCAGCTCGGGGATGAAAACCCCAGTATCGCGGTCAATGCACCAGTCATTGACGCTGACTGCCACATCGAACAACCAAGTATCGCAGCCGGCAAAGTAGAAATCGATGATACCGCCCATTAGCGGATCTTCGAATGTGCCGGCAAACAGCACGTTATCGCGGAAAAGATCGCAATGAGCCGGGCCGGTTTGCAGCGCCTGCCAGGCGGGCGTGGCGGCGGCGGCCTGCTGGGCGTCTAATTCCGAACTCAGCAGTTGGGCTTGGCTGGGGTCCAGAAAGGACATGACCTTGGGAGCCGTTTCTTGCCACCACGACAGACCACGCAGGTTGGGCTGGTGGATCGGGAAGTCCTGGGCGGCCAAATGGGCGCGGGCCAGCGTGGCGCCGGCCAAAGCGCAATGGGCCGCACCGGGGGCGGGCTCGTAACCGCCTGGCAGGCGCGACACAATGGCGCAGGGCTTGCCGTGCAAGGTCGTCAAGCGGGTACCGTCGCGCAAGTTCTGCGGATGGGGCACGGGGATGCCGCGCTGCGCCAGGTGGTACATCAGTTCGATGTAGAACGGCAACTGGGCGTGCGTCAACACCTCGAACAGCGTCAGGACATACTCGCCGCGGGTCGTATACAAGAAGTAGTTCGTGTTCTCGATCCCCGCCGTAATTCCTCGAAGCGAGACAAACTCGCCCAGGTCGAATTGCGCCAGCAGGGCGCGCGCGTCGTCGTCGGATACGGGAGTGAATACGGCCATTGATATACGAGATGGAGGGGGTTAACGGACGCTCAGGCTGACCTTGAACGGCGGCGGCGGCGCAATTTTAGACCACATAGCGGCCGGGGTCTGGCGGGAGCCGGCCCAGGGGGCGAATCCCCGGGCCGGACATAATGACGCTAAGCCCGTAAAATACTGCATCCCCTTGTTTTGTAGAGTGATTCGTGGACTCCCCCGATTGGCGGCTGTGTGTCGCCCCGATGATTGACGTAACTGACCGCCATTGCCGCTTTTTCCACCGGCTGCTGGCCCCCCGCGCTCGCCTGTATACCGAGATGATCACCACCGGCGCGCTGTTGCACGGCAGTGCGGAACGCCACCTGGACTTTGACGAGGCCGAGCATCCGGTCGCCCTGCAATTGGGCGGCAGCGAACCCGACGCGCTGGCTCAATGCGCCAAGCTGGGTCAAGAATGGGGCTACGACGAGATCAATCTGAATTGCGGCTGTCCCTCAGAACGCGTTCAGAAGGGCGCTTTTGGGGCTTGCCTGATGGCAGAGCCAGCACTGGTGGCAGACTGTATCAAAGCCATGCAGGACGTCGTGGACATTCCCGTCACCGTCAAACACCGGTTGGGGCTGAACTACGAAGACTCCTACGCATTCGTGCGGGATTTTGTCGGCACGATCTATGACACGGGGTGTCGGATTTTCATCGCTCATGCGCGAAACGCGGTGTTAAAGGGCCTGACACCCAAAGACAACCGCGAAATTCCTCCACTGCGCTATGACGTGGTCAAGCAGCTCAAGCGGGACTTTCCGGACTGCACCTTTGTGCTGAATGGCGGGTTGGCTGATGCGGAACAATCCGTGCGTGCCGCAGAGGAGTTCGACGGAGTCATGTTGGGCCGCGCGGCTTGGCATACGCCGCGTGTCTTATCCGAAGTCTCGATGCGGCTGTGGCCGTCTGTGCGTTTGCCCAGCGATGCGCAAGTGGTGGATGCAATGACTGAATACACCGCTCGGCAGGTGGCCAAGGGTGTACCGCTGCGCGTGATGACGCGCCCTTTGCTGGGTCTGGTAAACGGGCAATCGGGCGCGCGCCGCTGGCGCCGAATGCTGTCGGACCCGTCTTTGCTGTCCGCCAACAATCCCGAATTGATCTACGAGGCCTGGCGCAGTCAACAGCATGCGCCTGATGTGCGCGGCGCCGCGTTTTCAGCGGCGCCGGTAGAGGCGTGACACTGCGGCGCGGACCGCAGTGGGGCGCTTAAGACTTGACCGGTTCGGCGCTTTCCGTGGGCCAGTCGCGGATATAAGCCTTCAGCATGTTGTTTTCGAACTGCTGCGCTGCCACGATGGCCTGGGCCATGTCATAGAAAGAAATAACGCCCATCAGGGTTGGGCCATCCATGACCGGAATGTAACGCGCGTGCTTTTCCAGCATCAGGCGCTGCACTTCGTCGGCGCTGGTGTTGGGCGTGACGCTGACGGGGGCGTCATCCATGATCGAGCGGATCGTGGTCTCACCGGCGCCACCGTGTGCGTGCATGTGGCGGATGATTTCGCGGAACGTGAGCATGCCAGTCAGGGTGCCGAATTCCATAATTACCAGCGAGCCTATGTCTTGCTCGCTCATGGTTTGCACCGCCTGGGACACAGGCATGTCCGGCGACGCCGTATATAGCGTGTCGCCCTTGACGCGCAAAATCTCGCTGACCTTCAACATCGGTTTCTCCTGGGCGGACTACGCCCTAATGCTTTGCTAGTTCTTTTTCGCTTCCAATTGCAATATTGGAGCGATGCCATTTTCGGTATTCTGCGCTTCTCCGCAGACTTCTTCCAGCGTGGGCGTCTTTTTCTGGGAAATCACCGCAGAGGCGACTCGTAATATTTCCGGGTCATCTCGCACTCTGGGCTGGTTGCGGTCCAGCAGAAAATGATCCACCAGGGGCGCAAGTGATGTTTCGCGGGCGTCGCAGGTCAAGACCCAATGGTCGTCGGGACTGCGTGTTGCCAGACCCATACTGCTCAATATTTCCAGCACCTCATTCAGTTCGTCTTGATGCAGATGCAGTTGCGCCGCCAACACGTTGGCGGGCAGCCCGGGCGGATTTGCGGCCTGCACTTGGCGCAATGCGCGCAGCGCATCTAGCGCGTCGACAAACGCCGCGCCCGCGTAGCGGTTGATTTCCCAGCGCCCCAACCGGATCAGCGGCGCGCTGGCAGCCAGAGTGGCGCCCAGGAGCACGGCCAGCCAAGACAGGTAGATCCAGAGCAGAAAAATGGGCAGCGTCGCAAAGGCGCCGTAAATGACTGTGTAGGTGGGAAACCGCGTCAGGTAATAGGCGAATGCCGACTTCATGACTTCCAGCACGATGGCGGTCACGCAGCCGCCCACTAGCGCATCCCGCCACAGCACTTCCCGGTTCGGGACAACGACAAACAGCGCCGCAAAGCCCAATGCAGTCAAAATCAGCGGGATGAAGGAAATGGCGACACTGATGGCGTCAGGCACGTCGCTGACGAGCCCGAGCGATTCGCGCGCTACGAAAGAGGTAGCCCAAAGGCTGGCGCCGGCCAGGACGGGACCCAGTGTGATGACCGCCCAATACACCAGAGCCCGCTGGGGCAGGGGGCGCTGGCGCGAGACATGCCAGATATCGTTGAATGCCTGGTCGATCGTCATGATCAGCAACAGGGAAGTGACCAGCAGGAATCCCCCGCCAATGGCGGTCAGGCGAGAGGCCTGACGGGCGAACTGGTTCAGATATTCCATGATGTTGTCCGACACGGACGGCGGCATCAGGCTGTTGGTCAGGAAGTCTTCGAGTGCGACACGGAATTCCTGGAACACCGGGAAGGCGGTGAACAGCGACAGCACCACTGCCAGCATGGGAACAATGGCCAGCACGGTTGTGAAGGTCAGGCTGGAGGCGACCTGCAGCAGCTTTTCTTCGTTGGCGCGTTGCGCAGTGAAGAGAAAGACGCGTCCAGTCCTCGCAACCCATGAAGAGCGCGAAGACGAGGGCTGGGGGGCCGCCGGCGTGGCGGCGTCGGGCTCGGCGGGGCGATTCATCAGGCGATAATAGCAGTATGAACCCTGAACTCAACCCCCGTTTGCGGCTGCTTGCCTCGGTTTCCCTGTTTGCCCTGATCGTGCTTTGTGTCGCCTGGGAAACCGTGGTGGCGCCCGTGCGGCCGGGCGGGTCCTGGATGCTGCTGAAGGCTTTGCCGCTGGCATTTCCGCTGCGTGGCATCGTGCGCGGCAATCTATATACCTACCAGTGGGCGTCGATGCTGTCGCTGCTGTATCTGATGGAAGGCGCGGTGCGCGCCATGTCCGATCCCGCGCCGCTGTCGGTGCTGATGGCATGGGGCGAAATCATCCTGTCAGCCACTTTTTTCCTTAGCGCCATTTTCTATGTGCGGCCTGCCAAGCGGGCTGCCAGGAGCCAACGCGCATGACCGCCTATTCCCTGTCTGAACTGCATGCCGTCAATTCCTTCGCGGCCCTGCCCGCCGCGTTCTATACAAGGCTGGCGCCCCAAGGGTTAAACAATCCGCGATTGCTGCACGCGAACGCCGAGGCGGCGGGTTTGATCGGGCTGGACCCATCGGCCCTGACTTCGGCTGAGTTCCTAAGCGTGTTTTCTGGTTCTCAGCCCTTGCCCGGTGGCGACACGCTGGCGGCTGTCTACAGCGGCCACCAGTTCGGCGTTTGGGCTGGCCAGTTGGGTGACGGCCGGGCTCACCTGCTGGGCGAGGTGGAGGGGCCGCAAGGAGGCTGGGAATTGCAGTTAAAGGGTGCTGGCATGACGCCGTATTCGCGTATGGGCGACGGCCGCGCTGTCTTGCGTTCGTCGGTGCGCGAGTATCTGGCTAGTGAAGCCATGTATGGCCTGGGGATACCGACCACGCGGGCGCTGGCGCTAGTGGTGTCGGATGATCCGGTAATGCGCGAAACCGTGGAAACGGCCGCCATTGTGACGCGTATGGCGCCTAGTTTCGTGCGGTTCGGTTCATTCGAGCACTGGTCGTCCCGGCGTCAGCCCGATTTGTTGAAGACCTTGGCCGATTACGTTATCGACCATTTTTATCCCGAATGCCGGGTATCGCCTGCCGGAGAGCCTTTGGATG
Source organism: Achromobacter seleniivolatilans (assembly GCF_030864005.1). Classification (NCBI taxonomy): domain Bacteria; kingdom Pseudomonadati; phylum Pseudomonadota; class Betaproteobacteria; order Burkholderiales; family Alcaligenaceae; genus Achromobacter; species Achromobacter seleniivolatilans. The sequence goes on along the minus strand of NZ_CP132976.1, from coordinate 2,661,724 downwards.
ACGCCGGGGCATACCTCAATCTGTTGCGGGCGGTCACGCGCCGAACCGCGACGTTAATGGCGGATTGGCAGGCGGTGGGATTCTGTCACGGCGTGATGAATACCGACAATATGTCGATTTTGGGCCTGACACTCGATTACGGCCCATACGGGTTTATGGATGGCTTCCGGTTGGGGCACGTCTGCAACCATTCGGATACGGAAGGGCGCTATTCCTGGAACCGTCAGCCGTCGGTTGCGCTGTGGAATCTGTATCGGCTTGGCGGTAGTTTGCATACGCTGGTGCAGGATGTGGATGCGTTGCGCGCCGTGCTGGACGAATTTGAACCGATATTCTCGAAAGCTTTCCACGAGAAAATGGGCGCCAAGCTCGGTCTGGCTGCCTGGCGGCCCGCCGACGAGGCATTGCTGGACGATCTGCTTAAACTGATGGACGCCAACAAGGCGGATTTCACGTTGACTTGGCGCCGGCTGGCCGACGCCGTGCTGGGAGATCGCCGCGCGTTCGAAGATCTTTACATTGATCGCTCCGCCGCAGCGGCATGGCTGGACCGGCTGTTGGCGCGCCACGCCGAAGACGCCCGGCCTGCCCAAGAGGTGGCGCAGTCAATGAATGGCGTCAATCCGCTGTATGTCTTGCGAAATCACTTGGCTGAAGAGGCAATCAGGGCCGCAAAGACGGGAGATGCCAGTGAAATCAATACGCTAATGCAGCTATTGCGCAGCCCATTCGTGGCTCAGGCAGGCTTTGAACGCTATGCCGGACTTCCCCCCGATTGGGCGGGTAGTTTGGAAGTTAGTTGTTCGTCTTGACGCGAATTGTGGATATTCGCAAATCAGACATCACCAAATTTGGGTATTAGTACAAAAAATACCTGTTAAATCGTGAAATATCGCGTTTTTTTTCACTGCAATCATTCGTTTCCATTGTAAATCTCGTAAGATTGTCGCCTGCGGAACACTCAGGATGGCAAGCGGCATCCTTGGGCATTTGTCGACAATTTTCAATATAAAGCACTCTGAATATGCCTGGAGCAGATGGTTTGCTGTGTATAGGCCTGCTTGAGGATGATGCTGACTTCCGCGAGGAGTTGGCATTAGGCTTAGGCGGCTACGGATTTCGGGTAGCGTTTGCTTGTGACAATGCTGCGGCGTTTTATCGCCGGTTGCAGGAGCAGCCGTGCGACATCGTTATTTTGGATGCGCACCTACCCGGAGAGGACGGTTTTTCTGTGGCGACCCGGCTGCGGGCGTTAAGTCCCGTGGGCATCGTCATGCTGACGGGCCGCAGTGCGCTGGAAGATCGCGTGCGAGGTCTGGAAGGTGGCGCTGACGTCTATATGACCAAGCCCGTAGACCTGCTGGAACTCAGCTCAGTCATTCGCAGCCTGGCGCGCCGGATGCGTCTGGCCAAAGCGCCTCGCCCTGCGGACGCCGAAACGCGTGCATCGGCTGATAGCACTTGGTCTTTGCAGGACGGCGGCTGGATTCTGGTGGCCCCGGACGGCGCATCCTTGCACCTGAGCGCCCAGGAAAGAACGTTTTTGGTGGCCCTCATGGATGCGGCCGGCAGCGCGGTCAGCCGTCAGGTATTGGCGGAACTGTTCCTGCCAGATAGTCCGGGCGGATTTGAGTTGCGGCGTATCGACGTGCTGGTCAGCCGTCTGCGCGCCAAGGCGCAAAGCGCGGGCTTGAAACTGCCAGTGTTGTCGGTACGCGGCCAGGGTTACGTATTCGCAGCTTGAGCGGGCGAGTGCCCGTATGGAAGGGCTCGCCTAGCCGGCGCTACGCAATGGAAATAGTCCGCCGGCCCATCACGTTGCGGGTCCGCGCGCGGGCAGTGTGATGACAAAGCGTGTGCCCACGCCGACCTTGCTGTGCATGGTCAGTGAACCGCCCTGGTTCTGGCAGATGCGGCGCGCAAGATACAGGCCAATCCCCATTCCCTGCGTTTCCCGATGAGCGGCACGCCGGAAATGCGGCTCGAAAATCTGAGACTGCTCTTCTTCGCCTATGCCCGGGCCGCGGTCCACGACTGCCATCCACGACATAGCCATGCCGTCGCTCAACGTTTGGCCTGTTTCGATTCTGACGGGTTCGTTGGCGGGTGAGTACTTGATGGCATTGTGGATCAGGTTGCGCAACACCACGCTCGTCAGTGGACGGTCGCAAAATACAGGTAGTGCGCCGTCAGTCTGAAGGACCAGCGCGTGCGCCGTGTCCGGTTTCATGGCAGTGACGACATCGCGCGCCAACTCTGCCATGTCCATTTGTTCGCCGCGGGGCGTCCACGCCTGTTCACCGAGCCGGTCTTGATTCAGCAACTGGTCCATTAATTCGGTCATCCGATTCACCGAACGATGGATGCGGGCCAGCCGATTGTCGACGGTTTCCCCACTGTCGGACAGAATCATGTCCAGCGATTGCGCTGCCGCACTGATCGTCGCGAGCGGTGCGCGCAGCTCATGAGAGACCAGTGCGTTCATTTGGCGCTGGGTATCCAGGGCGCCGGCCAGTTCTGCCAGACGCAATTCGCCTTGTGCCACATGCTCGGCGTCGCTTTGTTCTTGGACATTTCGCAGGATTGCCGGCTGGCTGGAACGTTGACGGCTTAGTGCCAGACTTAGCAAGGCGCCCGTTACCAGCAGCAAGCGAGCCAGTTCGACAAGCGCTCCGGGAGAATCTGCGCCATTTGCCAGCCAAGCATCCCTACCCAGCATCCACGCCGATAGGGCATACGCGGCGGCCAGGGCCAATGCCGGTACCCGGCCTGCCGGGCGCGAGACGGCTTGGCCAAGAAACCAGGCAGCCAACGGTGCGCTGAGGATGGCACAGACGCCAGCCACCCAAGCAGGGATCAGCCCGTTTTCGGTTTCGTACACAAAGATCAGTGCCAGTGCCGCCACGCCGGCCAGTGCAATCGAGGCCCATCGACATGCCGCGGCAAGGCGGACGGATGCGGGGGAGCCTGACAGGATGGGGGCCGTCAGCGCCAGCAAGGCGGCAAAGGAGCCTGCTTGCAATGCGCCGGGAGGCAGCAAGGACGGCATTGAGCGGAACAGGCCTTCCACCAGCATAAAGGCCACGCCCGCGCCATAGAGTGCCTGCCGCGTATAGCCCCAAGCAACGGCGCAAGCCAGGCCGCATGCAATGGCGATTCCAGCCGTCACGCCTAGTTGAAGATCGTCGTGAGCGCCGCTCAGGCCGAATGCCAAGACCGCGCCGGGCCAGAGCAGGGCGCACAGCAACAATCCCAGGCGCCGCAGAGGCGCTTGCAAACCGGTAACCGCACCGAGAGCACGACGATGGCGAAAGCGCCAGCAGGTGCGTAGAAACAATCCTTCCGTCAACTAGGAACCCATTGGTGATCCGGCGCGAATTCCCGCGCACGGGCGAAGTTTACGACAGGCCCGCGTACGGCGCGGACCCCCAAATCTTCCAATATTCTTTGCGTGGCTGAATCTGGCACGTCATCGGCGTAGACCGCCATGTCCAGCGTCGCGGCGGTCGCCATGACGGTGGCCGCCAAGTGTTGGCTGCCGGGGCTATGGAGCAGGCCAGTGATAAATCCGCCGCACAGCTTCAGGTAGGACACGGGAAACTCATGCAGCCGTTCCATGGCGCCAAATTGTTGTGATAACCGCGACACACCGATGCGCGCGCCCGCAGCCGTGACGATGTCGCACAACTGGCGCAGATCGGCGGCTTGCTCTACCAGGCCCGCGGCGTCCACCTCAATGATCAGGCGCGACGTCAGGGTGGGCCGGTCAGCCAGCATGCGTTGCAGCCGGGCGAAAAACGAGGTGTGCGCCAATGATGCCGTGGATATGGGCACCGTCAACGCGTCGACGTGCGTAAACAGCCAGTCTAGTCCCAGCCGGACGGCCTGTATGTCGCATTCCGCCGATAGTCCCAGACGGACGGCGGGTGGCATGAAGATCGAGGCGGGGACGGGATCGGCGCCGCTAATGTCATGTAGCGTCAAGCTGGCCTCTTGGTGCAGCAGGGCCCCAGACAAGTCATGCAAAGGCTGCACCGTAAGCGAAAACCGATGCTGTTCCAGGGCGGTGACTAAAGCGTCGTGCCAGCTGTATTCACCGATGCGTGTGCTGTCGGGCGCCTGGCTGGCGGGGGCAATCTGATCATCGTCGGCGCTTTCCGCGCACATTAGGGCATGGTCCAGGCGAGCCAGCGTATCGCTCATATTGTCGCCCGGAGCAAAGGCGGCCATGGCCAGCGCCCAGCGGCACCAGCCATGTTTTTCCACCGGCACGCGTAGCGAACGCAGCTCACGGCGCACCCGCTCGGCCAACAGACTGGCTTGCGGCGCCGAGGTGCGGGGCATCAGCAAAGCAAAGTCTGACCCGCTGATGCGGGCGATTTGCGCGTCAGGTCCGCCAAATTCCGCGATCAGTTTGCGCAGCCTGTCTGACGAGGAGCGTAGCCATTGATCCGTGAAAGCTCGAGACAGATGCCGGTTGATCTGGGCAAGATCGCGCTGCCGGAACATAAGAATGTGGCCGCCAGCTTCGGCTGTCTTGTCCGTCAACGCCAGCCTGAATTGATCGACGAAGTGCTTGCGATTGGACAGCCGGGTGACGGGGTCCCGATAAATTTCACTTTGCAGCGATTCAATCTTGGCGTTTTGTTCTTCGACCGTGGCGGCAACGCGGCGTTGCGCATCAACCAATGCTTGGTCGACACCCGCCAGCTCACAAGAACCGGCCGGTGCCGCGATACTGCCAGGGGCCAGGGCCCGCACGCGTTCACAAATATCTCGCGACGTTCGCGCTTCAATCCAGCGGACCAGATTCAAAGAGAACAGCGCCCAAAAGACACCTGCGGCCAGCACCAGGCCCAGAACACGTACACCGCCTTGCCATAGCGTGTCGCTAGCCAGCCGGGAGTCCGCCTGCACCGTGACAGTTCCTTGGCCGTGTCCACTTGGCTGCTTGAATGTGCGCGACACCGTAGGCGCTTGAACGCTGAACCAGTCGCTGTCGCGGGCCGCTGCCGCTGGTTCTTTGCGCAGCTCGATACCGGGCGCGCCGTCACCGTCCGAGACTCGCACCAGCGCATACAGCCCCTGGCCGAACAGGTCCTGCACCAGCGTTTTCCTTTCACTGGCGTCGCCCTGCGTATGGGATAGGGCCCACGCCAGCGCACTGGCGCCGCCTTCACTTTGTTGGGTCAGTTGGGTGTTCAGATAGCGATGAGCGGCAAGCATCCCCAGCGCCTGGGCGCCTAGCAGGATGAAGCCGATCAGGAGGGCAGTGCAGAAAAGTAACCGGCGTAATGTCGACATGAGAATGGAATTCCCTTCCTGGCGAGTGCGGCTGCCCACGTGGACGATTGCCAGACTGCCGGTTAAAGGGGACACCAGGCAGCGAACGTGCCCGATGGGAAAAAACCGGGATAAGAAACGTGACACACGTTACTGATGCCTCGTTGGCGCCGCTTACACTTTAATTCGGCATGTCAGAGAGGGTACAGAATATTACGAAATTTGCCGCAATTTCAGACAACCTATGCAATTATTTCGATCGTGATAATTGGCCGGGTGATAACTATTGAGACACGGTGTATTAATTTTTGGGCATTGGCTGTCGTAGTAAGGACAAGGCATGGCTCAAAGGACCGGCCAGCGAACGCTATCCAAGGACCGACATGACCATCCACGAGCAACCAGCAAGCCTGCGGAATGCAAGGAAAAGAGGCTTTTGGCCTCTGAAGTGTGGCGTTTTTTTGCGAAAATAATGCATAATTTAAAAAATGTTACAGCCCTTGGGTTCCTTCATGGACCGCAACGCCAAGGGATTCCACATAGGGGGCTCCGTGCGTGAGAGTTACCTGCTCGCACTGTGCCTGACACTCGCGGGCGCACTTGCGGCGATAAGTTTGCTTTTCGTACGCAGGGAACGCGTTTTGCGACACCGGCTGACGCGCGATGAATTGACCGGCGTCCTGAGCCAGCAGGAGCTGCATCGCCGCGCGCGCGTCTGGCTGGCCAAAACCCAGGGGGCCGCGCACCGTGGCGCCTTCTTCCTGGTCAGTTTTGAGCAGTACGCCGAGATTAGCGCCATGCTGCGCGCCGGGGAAGATCAAGCTCTGCTCGTCATGGTGGCCAATCGTTTGAGCCTCATCGCGCGCACCCTGGGCGGCTTGGTGGCACGTACTGGCACCGATACGTTCACGGTCTGTGTTCCAGAGGTCGACGAGCTGGGTGCGGCGCAAGTGTCCGCTAAATTGTTGGAAGACTTGAGCGCACCGTACGAATTAGGGGGCCGTCCCCTTATTGCCGTATTCCGGGTGGGCGCTGCGTTGTATCCCGGCCACGGCCGCACGGTGGAAGAGCTGCAACGCTGTGTTCAGGTGGCCTTGGTGCCCCTGAAAGAGCGGGGTGGTCCCGGCTGGAATCTCTTTGATTTCAGGCTGTTGGCGCAACACCGGGATCAGCAAGGTCTGGAAAACGATTTACGGTTGGCGTTGACGACGCCCGCCATGGAGCAGTTCGAACTGTATTACCAGCCGGTTTGCGACAGCGCGACGGGCGTCGTGCAGGGATGCGAGGCGCTGCTGCGCTGGCATCACCCCAAACTGGGCAGCGTTTCACCTGCCGTGACCATTGAATTGGCTGAGCGTAGCGGCCTGATCGTGCCGCTGGGCGCATGGATTCTGGAACGCGCATGCTCGCAAGCGGCGCTGTGGCCAACGGCATGGCGGGTGCATGTGAATCTGTCCGTTAAACAGATGAACGAGGATGGGCTGGTTCAATTGGTGTCCGACGTGCTTGCCGCCACCAAGTTGGCGCCGCGCAAGCTGGTGCTGGAGATCACGGAATCCATCTTCATCCTGCACTACGAACGGCACATCAAGATATTGAACACGTTGCGGGCGCAAGGTATCGGTGTGGCGCTGGACGATTTCGGCTGCGGCTATTCCAGTCTGAACCACTTGCGCCACCTGCCCATTGATTGGGTCAAGATTGATCGCAGCTTCATTTCGGCGCTGGAATCCGACGCAGGCAGCCGCGAAGTTGTTTCGGCCCTGTTCGGCCTGTGCCAGGCGATGCGGCTGCCCGTGGTGGCCGAAGGTGTCGAAACCGAAGGCCAGCGAGAAATCCTGAAGGCGCTGGGATGCCGAGTGATGCAAGGCTTTTTGCTCGGACGACCGGCGCCAGCCGCTGAAATCCAGGCTTTGGCGTCGGCGGTGTCATAATCTGGGTTGCTCGCAAACCCGACCTGTTGACTCCCTATGCCCGGCAATACCCTAGGTACTCTCTTTACCGTCACGAATTTCGGCGAATCCCACGGGCCAGCCATTGGTTGCGTCGTGGATGGCTGTCCGCCCGGACTGAGCCTGGACGCCTCCGATATCCAGCTTGAGTTGGACCGCCGCCGTCCCGGAACCTCGCGCCACGTTACGCAGCGCCAGGAAGCGGATCAGGTCGAAATCCTGTCAGGCGTGTATGAAGGGGTCACTACGGGCACACCGATCAGCCTGCTGATCCGCAACACCGATGCCCGCAGCAAGGATTACACCAATATTGCCGATACCTTCCGGCCCGGCCATGCCGATTATGCGTACTGGCGCAAGTTCGGCGTGCGCGATCCGCGCGGCGGAGGCCGTTCGTCGGCGCGCCTGACGGCGCCTACCGTGGCGGCAGGGGCCATTGCCAAGAAATGGCTGGCCGAGCAGTACGGTGTGAAGGTCCGCGGCTACATGAGCCAGCTGGGTCCTGTCGCGATTCCGTTCGTATCGTGGGAAGAAGTTCCCAACAATCCGTTCTACGCCCCGAATGCAGACGTCGTCCCCGAGCTGGAAGCCTATATGGACCAGTTGCGCCGCGACGGCGACTCTGTCGGCGCGCGTATCGAGGTCGTGGCCGAGAACCTGCCGGCAGGCTGGGGTGAACCCATCTACGATCGGCTGGATGCCGATATCGCGCACGTGATGATGGGCTTGAACGCCGTCAAGGGTGTGTCGATTGGCGCTGGCTTTGATTGCATTGCGCAGCGGGGCTCTGAACATGGGGACGAGATCACGCCCGATGGTTTTCTGACCAACCACGCTGGCGGCGTCCTGGGCGGTATTTCCACCGGTCAACCTATCACGGTGTCGCTGGCTATCAAGCCCACTTCCAGCATTCGTGTTGAACGCCGCTCGGTCAATCGCGAAAATGAGCCGGTCATGGTGCAAACGCTGGGCCGTCATGATCCTTGCGTGGGTATCCGCGCGACGCCCATTGCTGAAGCCATGCTTGCACTGGTGCTGATCGACCACGCCTTGCGTCATCGCGGGCAATGCGGCGATACGCGCTGATGCCCTGGCACACTTGCCATCGCCCGCAGGAGGCCAACATGAACCGTAAACGTTATCTGCTTCGCTACTCGGGCGCGGCTTTATTGCTGGCCGCCGTGGCCGGCTGCACCGGCATGAACACCACGCAGTCCGGCGCTATCGGCGTCAACCGGACGCAATACATGTCCAGCCTGGTGCCCTCTCAGGCACTGGAGCAAGAAGCAAGCCAGCAGTACACGGACATTCTCAAGCAGGCGCAGGCCAAGGGTCTGTTGGACCGCGACGCGCAGCAACTGGCGCGCGTGCGCGCCATTTCTCAGCGCCTGATTGCGCAAGCGGGAGTATTTCGTCCCGACGCGACAGGCTGGAAATGGGAAGTGCATGTGCTGTCCAGCGACGAGATCAACGCTTGGTGCATGCCGGGCGGCAAGATCGCCGTCTATACGGGTCTGATCGGCAAGATCAAACCCACCGATGATGAGCTGGCGGCGGTGCTGGGCCACGAAATCGCCCATGCGCTGCGTGAGCATGCGCGTGAACGTGTGTCGCAACAGATGGCGACCAATCTGGGCTTGTCGGTGTTGTCGATGGCCACTGGCTCCACCGCGGCGTCCGACCTGGGCGGTCAACTCACGAGCGTGATGTTCACTCTGCCCAACAGCCGTACGCACGAGACTGAAGCGGATCGTATGGGTGTGGAACTGGCGGCGCGGGCTGGCTTTGATCCGCGCGCTGCCGTCACGCTATGGCAAAAAATGGGCGCAGCCGATCAGGGCAATGCACCACCCGAAATCCTCTCCACGCACCCGTCGGCCGCTTCGCGCATCAGCGATCTGCAAGCGGCTGCGCAGCAGGTGTTGCCGCTGTATCAACAGGCGAAAAAGTAAAACCTGGATTGGTATTCCCCACGAAAAAGCCGCCTGAACAGGCGGCTTTTTCGTGGGCGTGGTTCAGGCTTTGCCTGAGACCGGTTTCACGCCAGGACCCCGCATGATGCTGATACCCAGGCCGCTCAGGATGCGCTGCGTTTCAGCATCTGGCACATCTTCGGCATAGACCGCGATGTTCAGCGCCCGGGCCGTTTCCAGCACCGAAGCCGTTAATTGCTGGCTGCCCGGGCTTTGCGACATCCCACCAACAAAACCGCCGCCCAGTTTCACGTAAGACAAGGGCAGGGTGTGCAGTTGGGCCACCGCGCCGAACTGCTGGGCCAAGCGGCGTACCCCGATACGGGCGCCGAATTCCGAAACAACGCGGGCCAGGGTGGCGATTTGCTCATGGCATTCCACCAGCCCGTGCGCGTCAATTTCCAGGAACAAGCGAGACGCTAGTGCGCGGCGTTCCGTCAGCAGCAAGGCCAACTGGCGAAAGAACTTCTGGCCGCGCAACGAGGGCAGGGCGACCCGCACCGCCAACTCGCCTTCGTGGGACGCCAGCCAATCCAGGCCCAGACTTACGGACTCCAGATCGCAATTGGCCACCAAATCCAGCCGCACCGCCGGCGGGATGAACAGTGTGGCGGGGATGGGCACCTGATCGGGGGCAGTGCGCAACATCAACATTGCCTCGGTACGGACGGTGCTGCCGTCAGCGGCCAGCAGCGGTTCCATGGCCAATTCAAACTGGCGCTTGTCCAACGCAGTCAGGATCGCGTCCTTCCAGGCGCGCTCTCCGGACTCCGAGGGGGATTGCATGTCGGTCGCGCCCGCGATCACGACCTGGTCGTTGTTGGCGCTTTCGGCGCGCATCAGACCAAAATCCAGACGAGCCAGCACCGGGCCGGCCTGATTCCCATGGCTGTAATCAGTCATGGCTTGCGCCCAGCGGCACAAATGGCCTTCACCGACAGGAATGCGAGAGGCGTGCAGGTCTGCGCGCAATTGTTCCGCAAGCATCATCGCCTGGGGAGCGGCGCAGCCGGGTAGCAGCAGTGCAAAATCAGATCCATTCAGGCGCGCGAGCAAGGGAGCAGCCACGTGCATGCTCTTGAGAGTGCCTTGAATGCGCTCGCACGCAGCGCGCAGCCATTGGTCGATGAACTCTCGAGGCATGTGGCGGTTCAGGTCGGCCAGGTCTCGCTGGCGGAACACCAGCACATGGCCGCCGTCGATGGCCGGCTGGTGCTTACCCGCGCCGGTTGCGCTGGCCGGCGTTTCCAGGGCGCGCCGGAATTCGTTGACGAAGTATTTGCGGTTCGGCAACCGGGTCACCGGATCTTGATTCAGCTCCAGTTCCAACGATTCGATCTTGGCATTTTGTTCTTCGACACTGGCGTACACGCGTTCGCGCGTCTGATTCAGCGCCTGAACCACACCGGATAGTTCAGGCACACGGGCCTCGACCTGTTCAGGCGGGGTGTCCTGGCCGATGCTGCGGACATGGTCGCTGATTTCTCGCAGCAGACGGTTTTTGATCCAGCCCACCAGCACGAAGGCGAACACGGCCCACAGAATGCCAGCGCCCACCACCAAGGCAATCATCTTCAGGCTGCTTGCCCACAAGGCTTCCCAAGCATAGGCATCGTTTGCGACCAAGGTGACTTCGCCGATCTGGCGCCAGCCGTCACTGACCGCATGGGTGGCCGATTGCGCATCCAGCGGCGCCAATTTCTGGAACCAGCGGGGGACTGACGTTTCCGCTGCCGTGGCCTTGCGTTCGATCAGCACCTTGCCTTCAGGGTCGCTCAAACGCACGAGCGAAAAATGGCCGCCGTCAAACAGCGCCGACACCAACAGCTCTTGCAGCACGGGATCGTTGTTGGCCGGTTGCGACAGCGTGAGCGCCAGGGAGACGGCGGCATCGGTGCTCTGCACCGTTAACTGGCCCGACAGGTATTCGCGCGCCGAATTGACGCTAAGCGCCAGCGTGCCCAGCAGAATGACGCCGATCGCAAGGGTAACGCTGAGCAGTAGCTGTCGAAGTATGGACATAGTCTTGTTTCCGGCGTTCAGGGGCGTATGCCTTCCCGTTCCATGCGTTGAAGTAGATCACGCCAGCGGCTCAGGCGGTCAACCGGTGCGGCGGGCTTGCCGTCCACGTAGACGCCGTCGGCGTTAAAGCTGAACACCGGCGTCAGATCACGACGCTGCGTGGCGGGCAGGATGGTTGAGATCAGGCTGTCCAGCACCAGCGGTACTGCGTTTGGTGTTTCGTAATAGCCCAGCACCATGTGGGCGACCTGGCTGCTGCTGGCCGGTCCGCCGATGCGCGCGCGGACATAGATGAAACGCAGCTTGTTGGAGGGCACGCCTTGCGCCAGCAGCGTGAAGTACTTGCCGATGACGTAGTCTTCGCAATCGCCTGCGCCTTTGCCCAGTGATTCTAGCGGGGTGGCCCAATAGTCAGCCTGCCCCCAGATGGTCTGGTCTTCGCCCGAAAGCAGGGCGCGGTTCCAGAAGTCGTTCACCTGGGTCAACTTATCTCTTTCTAGCGCGGCGGGCGGGTTGCGCAAGAACTGCAACCAGCTGGCCACCGACTTTGCGCCCTTGGCGCCATAGCGGCTGGCCGACAGGCTTTGCAGCCGGTCAGCATTTACCTCTAGAGCGGAACTACCGCTCCAGACGCAAGCCAGGCATAGCAAAACCAATCGGCACAGGTTCAGCGGACCGCGGAAACGGTGAGTCGATGGCATGAAACGGATTTTCACATTTTTCCGGCCCTCGCAGACGTGCGAGGAGGAAAAATTGCAGCTGCCGAGGGCAAAGCCATCTTTGGCATTGCCCTCGGGTCTAACGCCTTAGCTGTGGTCGACGTTCAACTTACCCTTTTGCAGCAGGTCATTAATGATGGCCTGGTTGCTGAGTGCGCCGTTGTTCGTCAAGTCCACGTTTTCCAGCACGATCTTCTGGTCGGCACCTTGGCCGATCTGGCCCTTGGTGTTGATGTCGATAACCGTGTTGTTGCCATCCTTGTGGATGTTCAGGTACTGCGTCAGCGTGCCGTCCTTTTCGCCGATCAGCAGATCCTTCAGATCCAGGACATCGCCGCCATTGGCAATCGTGGCATTGGAGAAGTCCTTGATCGTGTCGACGGCCGGGGCAGCGGTCGTGCCCTGGTCGTTCAACTCCCACTTGAACGTATCGCTGCCAGCGCCGCCAATCAGCGTGTCATTGCCCTTGCCGCCGATCAGCGTGTCGTTGCCCGAGCCGCCATCCAGCACGTCGTTGCCAGCGCCACCATGCAGGTAGTCATCGCCGGAACCGCCGTACAGAATGTCGTTGCCGTCATCGCCGTACAGGGTGTCGTTGCCGCCCTGGCCGTAGATGATGTCATCGCCCGTGCCGCCGTGGATGGTGTCATTGCCACCACGAGGATCGTCCGGCAGGTTGAACTGCGCGTGGTTGGCCTTCAGGTAGTCGTAGACCTCTGTTGCCGTCGCGGCATGACCATTCTGGTAAGCCAGGAAGTCTTGCAGCGCCTTCAGGCCTTGGCCATCGTGCGAACCAGCGGCGACGGAACCCCAGGCGAGGTGATCGGTATTGATCGTGTCGCCAAAGATGATGTCGTTGCCGGCGCCGCCGTTGATGACGTCGTTGCCCACCACGGCCGGGTCGGTGCTGGAGCTGCCGCCTTGCAGGGCCGCGGCCAAGTCCGAGCCCTTCAGCACAATGTCCACCTGGCCAGACGGAGACGCAACGACCTGGCTGGCGCTGTAGGCGGCCAGGGTGATGTCGTCGATGTAGGCTGTGGCGTTGCGGGAGTTGCTGGTGTTGTCCACCACTTCGTAGACAAGACGATAGCTGCCCGACGGCATCAACTGAGACGTGATGGTGGTGCCGTTGCTATAGCCGGAAGTGGTGGTTCCCCCGTCCACGCTGACCCATGTCTTGGTCACGGAGTCGTAGCGTTGGAGCGTCCACGTGAACTGGTCCCCGGACGAGAAAGTCGCCGTTTGCACCCAGAAGCTCACCTTGCCGTAGCTGGCAATTGTGATGGCTGACGAGCTGGTGGCCGTGGTGCTGGTTCCGCCCACCGTATCCACAATCTGCATGACGCCACTGGTCTTGGTCACGGAGCCTGTCAGAACACCTGTCCCCGTGGTGGCCCAGTTGCTCATGTTGTTCAGGCCATCCGACCTGCTGCCAAAGGAGGCCAGCGTCGAGTCGCTGCTGGAACCGAACGCGTTGTAGCTCGTACCACCGCCGCCCGTGTTGTCGAACAGGCGCAGGTAGTTTTCGTTTACACCGTTGCCAATCCCGATACCGTGGACCGTGCTGACCTTCGAAAGCGGGTCAAAGGCGTTAACCGATTCCTGCAACGTGGTGACGTTCGTCGAGTTCCCGGTGCCGGCCAGATCGCCGTTTTTGTCGTAGTAGAACGTGGGGTCACCGTCGGTCAAGAAGAAGGTCACGTTTTCGTAACCCGCTGCGGCGGTCTTGCCAGCCGCAGTCTGGGCGTTGAACCACGCGACGGCGGAGTTGAAAGCGGCTTCGTAGTTGGTGCCGCCGTCCGCAGACAATTTGCCGATGGCATCGGTCAATTGCTTGACGTTGGTTTGCGTCAGGTTTTGCAACGTCAGGTTTTGGCCTGCGTTATCGGCGAAACCAATCAGCGTTACGTTGACCGTGCCGTCATGACCCGCCAGTTGCGAAGCAAGCGATTTCAGCGCGTCTATCACCAGCTTCATGCGCGAATTGGCGTAGCTGACACCCGTGCTGCCATCCAGCCCGTACGCCATACTGCCCGACGTATCCACAACCAGGGCAATGTTGTAGTTCTTGCCCGGCTCCACCGTGACGACCGTGCCGCCCTTGTCGCCCAAGATGATGTCGTCGCCAGAGCCACCATTGAGCGGCGGCGTAATACCCGTGCCGCTGCCAACGTTTTCGCCTGTCACGATATTGTTCGTGTTCAGGACGAAGTTGTACGTGCCGGACGTGTTCTGACCGCCGTGGTCAGTGCCGCCGTTGTCGCGCACCTGGAAGCCGATCGAGGTATCCAGGCCATTGGCGGACGGGGTGAATACCAGCTTGCCAGCAGCAATATCCGCTGCCGAGACGGCCGTGTTCAAGCCCACCGGGTTGCCGTTGAGCGTCAGCGTGCCATCCGTCGGCAGGCGCGAGATGATCACGCTTTGCAGCGTGTTGCCCTCGGCGCCGTCGTTGAAGGCGAACTCGCTCAGCGTGAATACATGGCTGGTGCCCACTTCAACGTTGGCCGAGTTGTCCGCCGAGACGGGCGCGTCGTTGGTGCCGATGACCGAGACGGTAATCGGTTGAACCGTCACGCCGTCACCGGCAGTCACGTTGAACGTTTCCGTCAGCAACGCGCCTGCGGGCAGGTTTTGCACCACCGCCAGGCTGTTGTTCAGGGAGTAGGTCCAGTTGCCGTTCGCATCGATCGAGAACGTGCCGTACTTGCCGACCACGTTGGTCTGAGCGGCCACGCCGCTCTGGCCCACGTCGGCGTCCACGACATTCAGCTTGCCGTTGACGGTCAGCGCGTAGTCCTCGGTTACCGAACCGCTAGTCTGGCCGGTGATCACAGGGGCGTCGTTGGTGCCGGTAATGGTGATGGTGATGGGCTGTTGCGCCGTACCGCCGTTGCCGTCGTTGACGGTCACGATGATGGTGTCGGTGACTTGCTGGCCTTCCTTCAGACCTTGCACGTTGGCGCTGGCGTTATCCAGTGTGTAAGTCCACTTGCCGGATGCGTCGACGGTCAAGGTGCCATAGATGCCCTTGCCGCTGTTGTTGACGGTCCAGGTGTGGGTGTCATTGACATCCACATCGGTCTTGGTCAACTGGCCCGTGGCCTTCAGTGTGCCGTCTTCCTTGACTGCTCCCGTCGCCAATCCAGAGATGGTCGGAACGTCGTTGGTACCGTTGACGGTGATCACGACTGTGCTGGTCGTGCCGTCGGCGGTGGTGACGGTGTAGCTTTCGGTCAGTTTTTCAGTGGCGCCCAGTTGCTGAACGACGGGCAGGGTGTTGTCCAGCTTGAACGTCCAGTTGCCGTTGGCATCGATGGAGAACTTGCCGTACTTGCCTGCAATGTCAGTCTGCGCCTGGAACTTGGCCTCGCCCACATCGGCATCGGTCACGTTCAGCTTGCCCGCGGCGGTGTAGATCTCGTCTTCCTTGACGGAGCCTGCATCGCTGCCCGGGGTGGCGGGAGTGATGATCGCTTTGTCGTTGGTGCCAGTGATGGTGACCGTGATGGGCTGCTGCGCCGTGCCGCCATGGCCGTCGTCGACGGTCACGATGAGGGTGTCGGTGACTTGCTGGCCTTCCTTCAGGCCTTGCACATTGGCGTTGGCGTTATCCAGTGTGTAGGTCCACTTGCCGGATGCATCGACCGTGAAGGTGCCGTAGACGCCCTTGCCGCTGTTGTTGACGGTCCAGGTGTGGGTGTCGTTGACATCCACATCGGTCTTGGTCAACTGGCCCGTGGCCTTCAGTGTGCCGTCTTCCTTGACTGCTCCCGTCGCCAAGCCAGCGATTGTCGGAACGTCGTTGGTACCGTTGACGGTGATCACGACCGTGCTGGTCGTGCCGTCGGCGGTGGTGACGGTGTAGCTTTCGGTCAGTTTTTCAGTGGCGCCCAGTTGCTGAACGACGGGCAGGGTGTTGTCCAGCTTGAACGTCCAGTTGCCGTTGGCATCGATGGAGAACTTGCCGTACTTGCCTGCAATGTCAGTCTGCGGCTGGAACTTGGCCTCGCCCACATCGGCGTCGGTCACGTTCAGCTTGCCCGCGGCGGTATAGATCTCGTCTTCCTTGACGGAGCCTGCATCGCTGCCCGGGGTGGCGGGAGTGATGATCGCTTTGTCGTTGGTGCCAGTGATGGTGACCGTGATGGGTTGCTGCGCCGTGCCGCCATGGCCGTCGTCGACGGTCACGATGAGGGTGTCGGTGACTTGCTGACCTTCCTTCAGGCCCTGGACGCTAGCACTGCCGTTGTTCAGCGTGTAGGTCCACTTGCCGTTCGTGTCGACCGTGAAGGTGCCGTAAAGGCCGACGCCCTTATTGCTGACGGACCAGGTGTGCGTATCGGTCGTGTCGATATCGGTCTTGGTCAGTTGGCCGGTGGCGGTCAGCGTGCCATCTTCCTTCACTGCACCAGTTGCGGTGCCAGCGATGGTCGGAGCGTCGTTAGCGCCGGTGATCGTGATGGTGATCTGCTGCGTGGTCTTGCCACCGTGGCCGTCATCGACCGTCACCGTAATGCTGTCGGTCGCGGTTTGACCCGCGGCCAACGATTGCACCTTGGCGCTGTCGTTGTCCAGGTTGTAGGTCCACTTGCCGTTCGCGTCGACAGAGAAGGAGCCGTACTGGCCCTTGCCTTCGTTGCTGACGGTCCAGGTGTGGGTGTCAGTCGTGTCGACGTCGTTGGCCGTCAGTTGGCCCGTCGCCGTCTTCGTGCCGTCTTCCGTCACGGCGCCCGTTGCAGTACCGGTGATCGTCGGAGCGTCGTTGGCACCGGTGATCGTGATCGTGATCTGCTGGGTGGTCTTACCGCCGTGGCCATCATCGACCGTCACCGTGATGCGGTCGGTCGCGGTTTGACCCGCGGCCAACGATTGCACCTTGGCGCTGTCGTTGTCCAGGTTGTAGGTCCACTTGCCGTTCGCATCGACGGAGAAGGAACCGTACTGGCCCTTGCCTTCGTTGCTGACAGTCCAGGTGTGGGTGTCGGTTGTGTCGACGTCGTTGGCGGTCAGTTGACCCGTCGCCGTCTTCGTGCCGTCTTCCGTCACGGCGCCCGTTGCAGTACCGGTGATCGTCGGAGCGTCGTTAGCGCCGGTGATCGTGATCGTGATCTGCTGGGTGGTCTTACCGCCGTGGCCATCATCGACCGTCACCGTGATGCGGTCGGTCGCGGTTTGACCCGCGGCCAGCGATTGCACCTTGGCGCTGTCGTTGTCCAGGTTGTAGGTCCACTTGCCGTTCGCGTCGACAGAGAAGGAGCCGTACTGGCCCTTGCCTTCGTTGCTGACGGTCCAGGTGTGGGTATCAGTCGTGTCAACGTCGTTGGCCGTCAGTTGGCCCGTCGCCGTCTTCGTGCCGTCTTCCGTCACGGCGCCCGTTGCAGTACCGGTGATCGTCGGAGCGTCGTTGGCACCGGTGATCGTGATCGTGATCTGCTGGGTGGTCTTACCGCCGTGGCCATCATCGACCGTCACCGTGATGCGGTCGGTCGCGGTTTGACCCGCGGCCAGCGATTGCACCTTGGCGCTGTCGTTGTCCAGGTTGTAGGTCCACTTGCCGTTCGCATCGACGGAGAAGGAACCGTACTGGCCCTTGCCTTCGTTGCTGACGGTCCACGTGTGGGTATCGGTCGTGTCGACGTCGTTGGCGGTCAGTTGACCCGTCGCCGTCTTCGTGCCGTCTTCCGTCACGGCGCCCGTTGCAGTACCGGTGATCGTCGGAGCGTCGTTGGCACCGGTGATCGTGATCGTGATCTGCTGGGTGGTCTTACCGCCGTGGCCATCATCGACCGTCACCGTGATGCGGTCGGTCGCGGTTTGACCCGCGGCCAGCGATTGCACCTTGGCGCTGTCGTTGTCCAGGTTGTAGGTCCACTTGCCGTTCGCATCGACGGAGAAGGAACCGTACTGGCCCTTGCCTTCGTTGCTGACGGTCCACGTGTGGGTATCGGTCGTGTCGACGTCGTTGGCGGTCAGTTGACCCGTCGCCGTCTTCGTGCCGTCTTCCGTCACGGCGCCCGTTGCGGCACCGGTGATCGTCGGGGCATCGTTGGCGCCGGTGATTGTGATCGTAATCTGCTGGGTGTTCTTACCGCCGTGGCCATCATCGACCGTCACCGTGATGCGGTCGGTCGCGGTTTGGCCCGCGGCCAACGATTGCACCTTGGCGCTGTCGTTGTCCAGGTTGTAGGTCCACTTGCCGTTCGCGTCGACGGAGAAGGAGCCGTACTGGCCCTTGCCTTCGTTGCTGACGGTCCAGGTGTGGGTGTCAGTCGTGTCGACATCATTGGCTTTGAGTTGGCCAGAGATTTCCGTGATGTCATCTTCAACTACTGCGCCCGTAGCAGCACCCGTTATGGTCGGGATGTCGTTGGTGCCTTCGATGGTGACGGTAACAGTGCCCGTAGTGCCATCAGCGGTGGTGACAGTGAACTTCTCGGTCAGAGTTTGACCGACACCCAGAGCCTGAACCGCCGGATCAGTGTTGGTCAGGTTGTAGGTCCACTTGCCATTCTCGTCGATCGAGAACGTGCCATGCTGGCCGGCCGTACCGGTCTGCGGGCGGAACACGGCTTCGCCGACGTCCGGATCGGTCACATTCAGTTTGCCGCCGGTCGAGTAGATCTCATCTTCCCGGACCAAGCCCGCATCGCTGCCCGGCGTTGCCGGCGTGATGATGGCGCCGTCGTCTGTGCCGTTGATGGTGACCGTGACTTCTTGCGTCGTGACGCCGCCGTGACCGTCATCCACCGTGACGGTGAATTTCTCGGTAGCAGTTTCGCCAGTCTTCAAAGCCTTGACGTCGGGGTTGTTGTTGTCCAGGTGGTAGGTCCACTTACCGGTGTTGTCCACCGAGAAGCTGCCAAAGCTGCCCTTGCCATTGTTGCCGACCGACCAAGTGTGCGTGTCGGACGTGTCCACGTCTGTCTTCGTCAGTTGGCCGCTGGTGCTGAGAGCGGTGCTCTCGGTAACGTCGCCGGTGGCGACACCGGAGATGACGGGCTTGTCATTGGTGCCGTCGATCGTGACCACGATCTGAGCGGTCGTGCCATCGATGGTGGTGACCGTGATCGTCTCGGTCAGGTGTTCGCCAACCGCCAGGGCTTGCACCTTGGGGTCGTCGTTGTTCAGGTGGTACGTCCAGGTGCCGTCCTTGCCGATGGAGAACGTACCGTGGTCGCCAACTTGGCTGGTGATAGGCTTGAACTCGGCTTCGCCGGTGTCCTTGTCGGTCACGTCCAGCTTGCCGCCGGTGCTGAGGGTGGCGTCTTCCTTGACCGTACCCTTGTCGCCATCCGGAGTGCCCGGGGTGACGATGGCGCCGTCGTTGGTGCCGTTGATCGTGACCGTAACTTCTTGCGTGACCACGCCGCCGTTGCCGTCGTCAACCGTAACGGTGAAGGTTTCGGTCAGCGTCTTGCCTTCGCCCAGGGCCTGAACCTTGGGATCGTCGTTGTTCAGCGTGTAGGTCCACTTGCCGGTGTTGTCCACCGAGAACGTGCCGTGCTCGCCATTGCCGCCGTTGTTGACCGTCCAGGTGTGGGTGTCGTTCACATCCACATCGGTCTGGCTCAGTTGGCCGCTGGTCGTCAGGTCGCCGTCTTCCTTGACCGAACCGGTGGCTTCACCGGTGACAACCGGCTTGTCGTTGGTGCCGTTGACCGTCACCGTGACTTCTTGCGTGACCACGCCGCCGTTGCCGTCGTCGACGGTGACCGTGAACTTCTCGGTCAGCGACTCGTTGGCGCCCAGGGCCTGGACCTTGGGATCGTCATTGTTCAGCGTGTAGGTCCACTTGCCGGTGCTGTCGACCGAGAACGTGCCGTGTGCACCGTTGCCGCCATTGTTGACGGACCAGGTGTGGGTGTCGGTCGTGTCGACATCGGTCTGGCTCAGTTGGCCGGTGGCCGTCAGTTCGCCGTCTTCCTTGACCGAGCCTGCGGCTTCGCCGGAGATGACCGGCTTGTCATTGGTGCCTTCGATCGTGACCACGATCTGAGCGGTCGTGCCATCGATGGTGGTGACCGTGATCGTCTCGGTCAGGTGTTCGCCAACCGCCAGGGCTTGCACCTTGGGGTCGTCGTTGTTCAGGTGGTACGTCCAGGTGCCGTCCTTGCCGATGGAGAACGTGCCGTGGTCGCCAACTTGGCTGGTGATGGGCTTGAACTCGGCTTCGCCGGTGTCCTTGTCGGTCACGTCCAGCTTGCCGCCGGTGCTGAGGGTGCCGTCTTCCTTGACCGTGCCCTTGTCGCCGTCCGGAGTACCCGGGGTGACGATGGCGCCGTCGTTGGTGCCGTTGATCGTGACCGTGACTTCTTGCGTGACCACGCCGCCGTTGCCGTCGTCAACCGTAACGGTGAAGGTCTCGGTCAGCGTCTTGCCTTCGCCCAGGGCCTGAACCTTGGGATCGTCGTTGTTCAGCGTGTAGGTCCACTTGCCGGTGTTGTCCACCGAGAACGTGCCGTGCTCGCCATTGCCGCCGTTGTTGACCGTCCAGGTGTGGGTGTCGTTCACATCCACATCGGTCTGGCTCAGTTGGCCGCTGGTCGTCAGGTCGCCGTCTTCCTTGACCGAACCGGTGGCTTCGCCGGTGACAACCGGCTTGTCGTTGGTGCCGTTGACCGTCACCGTGACTTCTTGCGTGACCACGCCGCCGTTGCCGTCGTCGACGGTGACCGTGAACTTCTCGGTCAGCGACTCGTTGGCGCCCAGGGCCTGGACCTTGGGATCGTCATTGTTCAGCGTGTAGGTCCACTTGCCGGTGCTGTCGACCGAGAACGTGCCATGTGCACCGTTGCCGCCATTGTTGACGGACCAGGTGTGGGTGTCGGTCGTGTCGACATCGGTCTGGCTCAGTTGGCCGGTGGCCGTCAGTTCGCCGTCTTCCTTGACCGAGCCTGCGGCTTCGCCGGAGATGACGGGCTTGTCATTGGTGCCTTCGATCGTGACCACGATCTGAGCGGTCGTGCCATCGATGGTGGTGACCGTGATCGTCTCGGTCAGGTGTTCGCCAACCGCCAGGGCTTGCACCTTGGGGTCGTCGTTGTTCAGGTGGTACGTCCAGGTGCCGTCCTTGCCGATGGAGAACGTACCGTGGTCGCCAACTTGGCTGGTGATGGGCTTGAACTCGGCTTCGCCGGTGTCCTTGTCGGTCACGTCCAGCTTGCCGCCGGTGCTGAGGGTGCCGTCTTCCTTGACCGTGCCCTTGTCGCCGTCCGGAGTACCCGGGGTGACGATGGCGCCGTCGTTGGTGCCGTTGATCGTGACCGTGACTTCTTGCGTGACCACGCCGCCGTTGCCGTCGTCAACCGTAACGGTGAAGGTCTCGGTCAGCGTCTTGCCTTCGCCCAGGGCCTGAACCTTGGGATCGTCGTTGTTCAGCGTGTAGGTCCACTTGCCGGTGTTGTCCACCGAGAACGTGCCGTGCTCGCCATTGCCGCCGTTGTTGACCGTCCAGGTGTGGGTGTCGTTCACATCCACATCGGTCTGGCTCAGTTGGCCGCTGGTCGTCAGGTCGCCGTCTTCCTTGACCGAACCGGTGGCTTCGCCGGTGACAACCGGCTTGTCGTTGGTGCCGTTGACCGTCACCGTGACTTCTTGCGTGACCACGCCGCCGTTGCCGTCGTCGACGGTGACCGTGAACTTCTCGGTCAGCGACTCGTTGGCGCCCAAGGCTTGGACCTTGGGATCGTCATTGTTCAGCGTGTAGGTCCACTTGCCGGTGCTGTCGACCGAGAACGTGCCGTGTGCACCGTTGCCGCCATTGTTGACGGACCAGGTGTGGGTGTCGGTCGTGTCGACATCGGTCTGGCTCAGTTGGCCGGTGGCCGTCAGTTCGCCGTCTTCCTTGACCGAGCCTGCGGCTTCGCCGGAGATGACGGGCTTGTCATTGGTGCCTTCGATCGTGACCACGATCTGAGCGGTCGTGCCATCGATGGTCGTGACCGTGATCGTCTCGGTCAGGTGTTCGCCAACCGCCAGGGCTTGCACCTTGGGGTCGTCGTTGTTCAGGTGGTACGTCCAGGTGCCGTCCTTGCCGATGGAGAACGTGCCGTGGTCGCCAACTTGGCTGGTGATGGGCTTGAACTCGGCTTCGCCGGTGTCCTTGTCGGTCACGTCCAGCTTGCCGCCGGTGCTGAGGGTGCCGTCTTCCTTGACCGTGCCCTTGTCGCCGTCCGGAGTACCCGGGGTGACGATGGCGCCGTCGTTGGTGCCGTTGATCGTGACCGTAACTTCTTGCGTGACAACGCCGCCGTTGCCGTCGTCAACCGTAACGGTGAAGGTCTCAGTCAGCGTCTTGCCTTCGCCCAGGGCCTGAACCTTGGGATCGTCGTTGTTCAGCGTGTAGGTCCACTTGCCGGTGTTGTCGACCGAGAACGTGCCGTGTTCGCCGTTGCCGCCGTTGTTGACCGTCCAGGTGTGGGTGTCGTTCACATCCACATCGGTCTGGCTCAGTTGGCCGCTGGTCGTCAGGTCGCCGTCTTCCTTGACCGAACCGGTGGCTTCGCCGGTGACAACCGGCTTGTCGTTGGTGCCGTTGACCGTCACCGTGACTTCTTGCGTGACCACGCCGCCGTTGCCGTCGTCGACGGTGACCGTGAACTTCTCGGTCAGCGACTCGTTGGCGCCCAGGGCCTGGACCTTGGGATCGTCATTGTTCAGCGTGTAGGTCCACTTGCCGGTGCTATCCACCGAGAACGTGCCGTGTGCACCGTTGCCGCCATTGTTGACGGACCAGGTGTGGGTGTCGGTCGTGTCGACATCGGTCTGGCTCAGTTGGCCGGTGGCCGTCAGTTCGCCGTCTTCCTTGACCGAGCCTGCGGCTTCGCCGGAGATGACGGGATCATCGTTGGTGCCGTTGATGGTGACCGTGACGACTTGGGTGGCGGTGCCGCCATGGCCGTCATCAACCGTGACGGTGAACGTCTCGGTCAAGGTTTCGCCGACGGCCAGGGCTTGCACTGCCGGATTGCCGTTGGTCAGGTTATACGTCCAGGTGCCGTCGGCGCCGACCGTCAACTTGCCGTATTGGCCATTGCCGCTTTCGTTCACGGACCAGGTGTGGGTGTCGCTCGTGTCAATGTCCGACACGTTCAGCTTGCCAGTGGCAACCAGCGCGTCGTCTTCCGTCACGGCGCCAGCAGCGATGCCGCTCAGCGTCGGAACGTCGTTGGTGCCTTGAATCGTGACAATGACAGTGCCGGTCGTGCCGTCTGCCGTCGTGACCGTAAACCGTTCGGTCAGGGTCTCGCCAACGGCCAACGCTTGCACGCGCGGATCGTTGTTGTTCAGGTTGTAGACCCATGCGCCGCTGGAGTCGAGCGAGAACGTGCCGTGTTGGCCGGCTTGGCCGGATTGCACGACGAAGAACGACTGGCCGTCGTCCACGTCAGTGACGTTCAGTTTGCCGTTCGCGGTGAACGTAGTGTCTTCCTTGACCGTGCCCTTGTCATCATCCGCGTTGGCGGGAGTGATGATGGCGGCGTCATTCACGCCGACGACCGTCACTTCGACAGTAGCGGTGGACGTCGCGCCGCTGGGGTCGGTGACGGTGTAGGAAATTGTGGTGGTGGCGGTCTGGCCTTCCGGCAGATGCTGGAAGCCCGTGCCAGGCGTGAACACGTAGCTGCCATCCGGCAGGACGGTGAAGGTGCCGCCATTGGAACCGGTGACGCTGACGCCGCCGGGGGTCATCGGACGGCCGCTGACGGAAACAATCGCCAGGGGATCGCCATCGGGATCCGAGTCGTTGCTCAACAGGTTGCCGCGCACGGGTGTGTTCTGGTCGCCGCGTCCAGTGTCGTTCAGTGCGCTAGGCGCATTGTTGGTGACTGCCGGGGTGTCGGCGGCGCCGCCATCGGTCAAGCCGGCACCCGACACACGGGGCAAGGTGTCATCGCCGCGGCTGGGATTGGGGTAGGCCAGATCCAGCGGGGACGTGCTTTCCAGAATGCGGGCCAGGCGGACAAAGCTGCTGCCGCCGGCATCGCCGCCGCCAGCCACTACGGCAGCGGTGGGGTCCAATTCATCAAACGGGTCGCGGCCGGCTTGCAGCGCGGCCAACAGGCGGTCAGAGTCGGTGCCGGAGGGCGGAGCTACAGCCGCTTCAGACGGGTCGGCCAGCGGGCCGCCCATATCGCCATTGACGGCTACTTCACGGCTTTCGCCGATGACGATCGGCATGCCATTTTCGACCTGAAGCGAAACTGTGGCGCCCGAGGCAGTGACGATGTCGCTGCCAGCGGGAACTTTGCTGCCTTGATGCAGTTCGGTCAGGGAACCGTCGCTATTGCGTATCCAAGCGCGACCGGAGATTTCGTTGACGACTGCGGGAGAAGAGTTGGCCATGTGGGTTCCGTTTCAGGGAGTTATCCAAGATGGCCAAATACTAGAGGGCTCCGCCGGAGCGGGATATTGTCCTCAAGGACAGTATCAGGAAGTAATTTTGCTCCGGGTTTCGGCAGGCGCGGAAATGCCATGAACGAGCAGGGCAAGCTGAAGACGATCGGACACGCCCAGCTTCTCGAAAACAGCCGAAAGATGGGCCTTTACGGTGCGTTCCGTAATGCCCAGCGCCTCGGCGATCTGGGCATTGGGCTGTCCGCTGGCGGCGTACCGCGCGGCGGTAATTTCGCGCTCGGTCAGCAGGCCGGCATCCCAGGAGTGCGAGTCTTGTGCGCGTTCCGTTACGAGTTTCAGCAGTCGAGTGACCAGCGAACGCCCCATCCAGATGCCGCCCGAGGCGACCACTTCCAGCGTTTGGGACAGAGACGCCGCGGGCGCATAGCTGTGGCAATAGCCGTGCGCGCCCGCGCCGAGCGCTTGCGTGCCTTGCTCGTCATTGGGGCTGGGGCTGGCGACCACCAGATGCAGTCCCCCCAGGCTTGCCGCCCAGACGGGGTCCTGCCAGGACGGCAACCGGGGCACGTCGGTATCCAATACCACTAGCGACCGGCCTTGCTCGCGCCAGCGTTGCAGATCGGCCAGACCACGTCCGCGGGCGGCCAGCCAGCGCGCCGGGTCCAGCGCGCGCCAGTGCTGCCAGAGCAGATCGTCGTGCGTAATCAACAGGACGGGAACAGGTTTCATAAAGCCTTCCAGCACTCCTTCATCGTTCGGTAAAGGCGTTCGCCTTGGCTCGCAATATGGGTTTAAGCAGGTATTGCAGTACGGTGCGCTTACCCGTCAGGATATGAACCTCGGCCACCATCCCGGGGATGATGGGCAATAGCTTGTCACCGACGGTGCTGCGGTCTGTGCGTACGCGCACTACGTAATAGGAATTGCCTTTTTCATCAGTCACGGTGTCCGCGCCGATCTGCTCGACCTTGCCTTCCAGGCCGCCATAGATGGCGAAGTCATAGGCCGTGAACTTCACTTCGGCCTTTTGATCGGCGTGCAGGAAACCGATGTCCCGCGGTTGGATACGCACTTCCAGCAGCAGCGTGTCGTCGCGGGGCACGATCTCGATGATGTCCTTGCCGGGTTGCACCACCCCGCCGACGGTGTTGTTGAACAGCGTCTTGACCGTGCCGCTCAAGGGCGCGCGGACTTCAGCCAGTTTCACGCGGTCAGCCAGCGCCAGTTTGCCTTGACGCAGGGTCGACAGCTTGGTGTTCGTTTCCGACAGTTCGCTGCGTGCCTGGTTGCGGATGTTCAGCTCGGACTCTTCAAGCTTGCTCTGCGCTTCCTTGATGGACGCCTGGAAGCGGTCGATCTGGGCTTCCGCACCCTTTTGTTCGCCGCAATAGCGGGCGACGTCGCGTTGCAGGCGCAGCAAGTCCACCTCGGACACGGCACCGCTCTTGAGCAACGGCCGGGTCACTTGCAGTTCACGAGACGTCAGGCCGCAACTGGCCGAGGCCTGGTCGCGCTTTGCCATCGTTTCACGCAGATCTTCCTGGCGTTGCTTCAACTGTTCGCGGGCCACGTTGACGGTGGCATTCAACTCGGTATTACGCGCCTGAAAGGCGTTGCGCTCCATTTCGACCAGACCAGGCGCCTGCTTCAGCACTTCTTCGGGCGCCACAAAAGGCTCGCCGGTTGCCAGCGCTTGCAGACGCGCGGATTTGGCCAGCAGCGACAGGTATTCGGCATTGTTCTCGCCCAAGGACGAGGCAAAGCGCGTGGAGTCGATTTTGAGCAGGGTTTGGCCCGCTTCGACTTGCTGGCCAGGGCGAACCAGAATTTCTTCCACAATGCCGCCGTCCAGGCTCTGAATGATCTGGACCTGGCGCGAGGGCACCACCTTGCCTTCGCCTCGCACAACCTCATCGATGCTGCCCGTAGCTGCCCAAATCAACAGCAAAAATGTGGCTAGCAGAGCCACCCACAGCAGGACGCGTGAACTGCGAGCCTGCGATTCGTGGATGACATATTCAGCATTGCCAACGTAGTCGGAGCGTTGTTCGGGTTTGCCTTTTTCGGCGCCATCCAGGAGCCGGTCGAAGAAGAATACGAAGATCCCCCGGAGCTTGCGCCACAAGCTTCCGAACAGGCCGTGCTTGATTTCACCAGGATTTTTCTGCATGGGTTCCTCAGCTTCCGCGTCCAACGCGTCCTTGACGCAGTGCTTCGACAACCTGCTCCTTGGGACCGTCGGCCACGATGTGACCGTTGTCGATCACAATCAGGCGGTCGACCAGGTCCAGGAGCGCGGTGCGGTGCGTGACCAGCAATATGGTCTTGGTCGCGCTGGCCTCGCCAAGCCGCTTGCGCAACTGGGCTTCGCTCTGGTGATCCATATTGCTGCTGGGTTCGTCCAGCAACAGGATCGGAGGATCGTTGATAAGTGCACGCGCCACCGCTACCGACTGGCGTTGACCGCCCGACAGCGATTCGCCGCGTTCGCCGATCACCATGTCGAACCCGTTGGGATGCAGGTTGGCGAAATCGGTGACGCCGGCCAGATTGGCGGCGGCCAGAATGCTGGCGTCGTCGGCATAGGGCGCACCCATGGCCAAATTGTGCTTCAGGCTGCCATAGAACAGTGTGGGGTCCTGCGGCACGTGGCCGATGGCCCGGCGCACGTCTGCCGGGTCAATCTGGCGCACATCCACGCCGTCCAGCAGCACGGCACCTTCAGTGGGCTGATACAGCGCCAGGGCCAGTTTTTCCAGCGTGGTCTTGCCCGATCCGATGCGGCCGATAATGCCGACCTTTTCACCGGGTTTGAGCTTGAACGACACCTTCTTCAGCACAGGTTGAGTGGTGCCAGGGTAGGCGAAGGTGACGTCGCGGAATTCCAGGCCGCCGTGAAAAACGGGGCGGTGCAGGAACTCGGCCTCGGCCGGGCGTTCGATCGGCAACTTCATATAGCTGTCGATGGAACCCAGCGAGGTACGCGCGTTTTGGTATTGCATCAGCAGGCCGGCAACTTGACCCAGCGGCGCCAGGCAACGGCCGGCAATCATCGAGGCAGCAATGATGCCGCCCATGGACATTGCCGATTCCTGAGCCTGGTAAACGCCGATGATCACCACGGCAATCGACACCAGTTGCTGGATTGCTTGCACAAAGCCGACGGTGGAAGACGAGATCAGCTTGAGCTTGCCCCCTGTTTGCGCAATGAACTCGGTGGCACGTTCCCAGTTACGCTGGATCGATCCTTGGGCATTTAAGGTCTTGACGGCTTCCAGGCCGGTCAGTGCTTCAACCAAGGTGGCGTTGCGCTGGGAGCTTGCCTGGAAGGTCGCCATCGTCAGCGCTTCCATGCGGGCTTGGGCGGCCAGCGACACCAGCAGAATCAGCACAATTGCGACCAGCGGCGGCAAAATCATCCACGGCGATATCCAGGCCAGCGCGGCCAGGAACAGCACGATGAACGGCAGGTCTACCAGCGTGGTGATGGTGGCGGACGCAATAAAGTCGCGAATCGATTCGAATGAACGCAAATTGGCGGCAAAGGACCCCACCGATACTGGCCGGCCTTCCAGGCGCAGGTCCAGCACGCGCTCCATGATCTGGGCGGACAGGCGGACGTCCACCCGTTTGCTTGCGCTGTCCACGACGTGTGAACGCGCGGTGGACAGGATCATGTTGAAGATCACGACCAGCGTGATGCCGATGGCCAGCACCCACAGCGTTTCGACGGCGTTGTTGGGCACGACGCGGTCATACACGTTCATGGTGAACAACGGCATCGCCATGGCGAAGATATTGATCAGCAGGGCTGCAATGAGGGCATCGCGATACAGCCGCTTGTTTTCCATGATGGCGGCCCAGAACCAATGGCGCTCGCGCACCTTCGCGGTTTCTGGCGCACGCGCGTCAAAACGGAATTGCGGGCGCACGAAGCACACCAGACCGGTGTACTGCGCGGCCAGGTCCTCGGGTTCCATCTCGACAGAGCTGCCGCCCAATTCAGGGTGGCTGACGACATACTTGCCGCCGTCTTTCTTTAACAATAGGCAGGCGCGTTCGCCTTGCAGCAGCAAGATGGCCGGCAGCAGATCGGAAGAAATGCTGTCCAGCGTGCGTTTAACCACCTTGGCCGATAGCTGCGCCCTGGCCGCAGCGCGCGGCAGCAGGGCAGGGGTCAAGCGGTGCTCTTCCAGCGGGAGACCCGCGGAAAGCGCTTGCGCCGTGGCAGTTACACCATGCAGGCGCGTGATTTCAACCAGGCAATCCAGCAGCGGATCGTCGTGTGCGGCACGAGCGTCCGCACGCCATTCCCGGGCTGCCTTTTCAGATAACTTGTCCATCTTCGTCATCCAACAAGTCCAGATGTTCCGAGAGCCGTGCGCGCTGTTGCTTGCGCTGGGTGAGTTTTTGCTGGGCCTGGATAGGCAGGTCCGTCATACGCAAGGTGCCATTGGCGATCAAGGCGTCTATCAGGTCTTCCAGAACGCGGACAAAGTCCGCGTCCAACTGGGAAAAATTGCTGCCCTGGGGCGTCATGTGGCCTCCTTGCGTCCCAACTCCGTTCAAGGTTTGGCGTTGGGCGCGTTCAGCGGCACGAGCGTGGGCGGCAGCGTGCCTTCGTTGTAATGCACGCGCACCGGGGCCAGGCGGGCGGAGTCGGGAACCGTCGAATTGCAAAGCTTGATCACTTCGTCGGTCACTGCCAACTTGCCGTTTTCCTCGGGCATTTCGTTGCGCGCGGGTTGCAGCGACAGCGCCGGCAACAGCGCATGTGAAAGCGCCAGCCAGCGGTACTGCGCAAGCTTGAGGTCATACAGGCCGTTGGTCAATGCGCGGCGCGATTCAAACAATTCGTTTTCGGTGTCCAGCAAGTCCAGCAGCGAACGTTGACCGATTTGGAATTGTTGTGCGTACGCGTCACGCACCTTCGTGGTGGCCACTTCGTGATCACGCAGGAAAGGCAGCTTCTGGCTCAGGCTGGTGATGTTGGTCCAAGCCACAGCCAGATCTTGCTGCACATTGCGGCAGGTGTAGTCGCGAATATCGCGGGCGGCGTAGGACTGCGCAGCCGTCTGGCGAACGCGGGCCGAGTCAGCACCGCCGCGGTACAGGTTATAGCTCATCACGACCTGAACGCTGGAGCTTTGGATATCGCGGCTCTGGGGCGTAGGATCGTTTTGGTCGCGGCCTGTCGAGGCCACAAATTCGAATTTCGGTGAAAACGCGCCCTTCGACGAGGACACACCCGCTTCGGCCGCTTGCAGGCCAGCCTGCTTGGACAGGAAGCTGGGATTGCGGCGCAGCGATTCATTGAAGTCGCCCAGCTTGCCCGGCAGTTTGGGGCCGACATCGGGTGCAGGCTGCATGGCTTCGGGGGGGAAGGCACCAGTGACGCGCTGGAATCGTTGCTGCACGTCCAGCAAATTGGCGGTCTCCGTCATCAGGTTCGTCTGGGCCAGCGACAGTCGGCCGCCTGCTTGTTCCAGGTCGACCCGGCGGCCTACGCCGGACTCGGTGCGTTCGCTGATCTGCTTGAGTGTTTGTTCATGCAGCGAATAGTTCTGGCGGGCCAGCAATTCCATGTCGCGATAGCGTTGCAGGTCGATATAGGCCTGCACGGCGGCAAATGCGGTGCTGTCACTGGTGGCGAGCACATCATAAAAGCGCGCCAGCTTGTCAAAGCCAGCCTGCTTGACGTCGTTACTGGTACGGAAGCCGTCGAAAATCAGCTGGCGCAGCTCAACGCTGTATCCGGGCCGGTTCCAGTTTTGGGACCCCACGGCAGGTACATTGCTGCGATATTCCCGGCCCACGTAACCCTGAGCATTGATTTGCGGAAAGAACGCGGCACGGGCGACATTCTGGCCTTCCAGTGATGCCTGGAAGTCGTGGTATTTAGCTTGAATTTCCGGATTGCTGAGTAACGTCTGCTCAACGATCTGGTTCAACGTCACTGCGGGCTGCGCCGCAGCGGATGCGGCAGGCGCTGCGGTTTGTGCAAATGCCGCCGGAACGAATGCCAGGGCCAGGACCGAAGTCGTGCTTTTAAGCAAAAACGAAGCCATAGTGATTATTCGCGTGTCAGGTTGAGATTGAATGGCCGCTATGTTGTGTGTAAATGTCAGATATTGCGAGTCAAGATTTGTTAATTGTTCGCTAGACATTTCCACGGGCCATATTGGTTCTTCGCGCAACATCACTTAATGTCGTTGAATTTGCACGAACTCCGGAAAGGGTTGTTTGATGCATTTCCATTAATGCAGTTTATTGCGCATTATTTCGAAAAACAAGCAACCGTAGTGAAACTGGATTATATCGTTTTGATAATTTTGTATCTGTTTTCTTTATCAAAAAACGAACATGTGATTAATTTTCCACACTACGGTGGCGGTTTGAAACATCTGCCGGAGCAAACTATTTTTGTAACCATCATGGTAGTGGTGGTACTAGTATGTATGGTGCAGTTGTACTAGGTTCAGACCGTGGGCATAATTCATTTCATGCCGCAGTGGCCGGCGCGGGAGCGATTTGCTTTTCAACCGCGTGAGGCACGAGCCGGACTGTTTATTTGCAGAGCGCATCCATGGCCCAAACCCTTTACGACAAACTCTGGGACGCCCACATCGTCCACCAGGAATCAGACGGCACCTGTCTGCTCTATATCGATCGCCATCTGGTGCATGAAGTCACCAGCCCGCAGGCGTTCGAAGGCTTGGCGATCGCCGGGCGCAAGCCGTGGCGCACGGGCGCCAACCTGGCAGTCGCGGATCACAACGTACCGACCTTGAACCGCGCCCAGGGTATTGATGACCCCGTGTCCCGCTTGCAAGTCGACACGCTGGATGCCAACTGCGAGAAATACGGCATCACCGAATTCCGCATGAATGACCTGCGCCAGGGGATCGTGCACGTGATCGGACCGGAGCAGGGCGCGACCCTGCCCGGCATGACCGTGGTCTGTGGCGATTCGCACACCAGCACGCACGGCGCGCTGGGCGCATTGGCCTTTGGCATCGGCACGTCAGAAGTCGAGCACGTTCTGGCCACCCAGACGCTGTTGATGAAGAAAGCCAAAAGCATGTTGATCAAAGTCGAAGGCGACATGCCCTTCGGCTGTACGGCCAAGGACGTGGTCCTGCACATCATCGGCATCATCGGTACTGCCGGCGGCACGGGTCACGCCATCGAGTTCGCTGGCAGCACCATCCGGGGCTTGTCCGTGGAAGGCCGCATGACGGTCTGCAATATGGCCATTGAAGCGGGCGCCCGTTCTGGCATGGTGGCGGTAGACGACAAAACCGTCGAGTACTTCCGTGGCCGTCCTTTTGCGCCCAGCGGCGTGGTGTGGGATCAGGCGGTCAAGTATTGGCGCACGCTGCACACCGACGAGGGCGCCAATTATACCCTTTATTATTCTACCACACTCACTCTCACCACCATCTCATAACACCTTTTTACCTCTCATTAACTATAATACACATTTTAAACCCTCTTCCCTTCCCCTTCCCTCTACCAATCATAATAATCTCCTCATCTTCAATTCACTATCCCCATTAACAATTCATATTCCCAACCTCTATTACCTAAAACCTCCAATCACTCTATAACCATTAACTATCACCCCACTCTAAAATATTCAACATCTCTCCTCCTATCTTTTCTCTCTTAAAATCCTATTCCTAACCATCTATCTCCATTCTAATTACTTCCTTATTAACCTTCATTAACACTCCTCTCATTCCTAACTCTCATTCATTCCCCTCACAAAAACTCCTCTTCAAATCCATTCTTATACTCTTTCATCACTCATAATCCATTCAATAACTCTCCCTCCAATCCCTTATTCTCATCTCAACAACTACTAACCTCCCAACTACTTCCTACCCTTCCCAATTCTTCCTCCCCCCTCAATTACCTCCCCTCCATTCCCTCCTCTTCATCCCCCCCCTAATTTACCAAACTACTCCTAACTCCCTAACCTAACCTCTCACATCCCTCTACCTACCACCATCACTGCCAAACTCACCACCCTCATTCCCATTATTCCCCACCTCAAACCCTCACCTCCCCTCCACACTACTCCCTTCACCACCCAACCCCCCTCCCACCCACCTACCCTACCCCTCCTTTCAATTTCCTCCCAAAATCCTCTCATCTCTAAATTCCCCCCTTCCCTATCCTTGCCATTCAACCATCACTCTAAATCTTTGAATCCTTATAATGATCAGAACCATCCCTTAAAACCTTGCTCAACCCTTATATCATTCTACTCAACAACTTCGTCTGCTTAACCAGCCCTCGCGCACGCGCCCCCTCGGGCCGCAGACCTCATATTTTCTATATCTCGCGCCATCATCGCGCCGTCGTATGCCGACATCTTTTTCAACAACAGCTTCAAGAACGGCCTGTTGCCGATCGTGCTGAACGAGCTCGAAGTGTCGCGCCTGTTCGACGAAGTGAAGGCCTTCCCTGGTTACAAGCTGCGCGTCGATCTGGAGCGCCAGGTCGTGATCGCAGCGGATGGCCGCGAAATGGGTTTTGACATTGAACCTTTCCGCAAATACTGCCTGTTCAACGGCTTTGATGACATTGGCCTGACCTTGCGTCACGCCGACAAGATCCGCGCCTTTGAAGCGGAACGTTTGGCCCGCCACCCCTGGCTGGAAAGCCGTCCCATCGCCTGATCAATATTCCGACCCTAGGATCGTTTCTTAAATGACTCACAACATTGCAGTCTTGCCGGGTGACGGCATTGGCCCGGAAATCGTCGAACAGGCCGTTCGCGTCCTGCAAGCGCTGGGCGTGCCCTTTGACATCAAGCAGGCCCCAGTTGGCGGCGCAGCGTTCGACCAGTTCGAGCACCCCTTGCCCCCGGCCACGCTGAACCTGGCCAAAGAATCGGACGCCATCTTGTTTGGCGCTGTCGGCGACTGGAAGTACGACAGCCTGCCCCGCGAATTCCGCCCCGAGCAGGCCATTCTGGGTCTGCGCAAGGCGTTGGGCCTGTTCGCCAATCTGCGTCCCGCCATCCTGTATCCGGAACTTGCCAGTGCGTCTTCGCTAAAGCCCGAGATTGTGTCGGGCCTGGATATCCTGATCATTCGGGAACTGACCGGCGACATTTATTTTGGCACTCCGCGTGGCGTGCGTTCGTCGCCAGACGGCGCGTTTGCCGGCGAACGCGAAGGCTATGACACCATGCGCTATGCGGAATCCGAAGTGCGCCGTATCGCGCGGATCGGTTTCGAATCAGCCCGCAAGCGCAACAAGAAACTGTGCAGCGTGGACAAGGCCAACGTGCTGGAAACGTCGCAGTTCTGGCGCGACATCGTGATTGAAGTGGCGCGCGAGTACCCCGACGTCGAGCTGTCGCACATGTACGTCGACAACGCCGCCATGCAACTGGTGCGCAACCCGCGCCAGTTCGACGTCATCGTCACGGGCAATCTGTTTGGCGACATTCTGTCGGACGAAGCCGCAATGTTGACGGGTTCGATCGGCATGCTTCCGTCTGCATCGCTGAACGCCAGCGGCCAAGGCTTGTACGAGCCCAGCCATGGTTCGGCGCCGGATATCGCCGGGCAGGGCATCGCAAATCCTTTGGCGACCATTCTGTCGGCCGCCATGCTGCTGCGCTACTCCTTGAATTTGGCGCCGCAGGCCGATCGCATTGAAGCCGCCGTGCGCAGCGTGCTGGCCAGCGGCCTGCGCACCGCCGACATCTTCGAGCCGGGCACGACGAAAGTCAGCACGGCAGGCATGGGCGATGCGGTTCTGAAAGCCCTGGCCTGATCGTCAAGCAGGGGTTGCGCCCTTGCGGCGCTGCTCCTGCATCAGGGGCCGCCCGCCGGGCGGCCCTTTTTTGTGTTCTGCCTGTTGCCAGAGCGCCTCGAACGGCGGCTTGAGTCTTATGGCCCCCATTTTTTCAAGCTGCGCCGCAACAATTGCCCGTGCATTCTGATAAATTGTTGAATTGCACGTTTTTTTCTACCCAGACCTTGTCTCCACCTTTATAGAGCGATTGAAATGAATCAAGCAGTAGGCCTTGTCGGCTGGCGCGGAATGGTCGGCTCGGTGCTCATGCAACGCATGCGCGACGAGAATGACTTCGCACTGATCGAACCGGTGTTTTTTTCCACCAGCAACGCTGGCGGCGCTGCGCCCACGTGGGCGACAGGCGCAGGTCCGTTGCAAAATGCCTATGACATTGATGCTCTGAAAAAACTGCCGATTATTCTGACGGCACAAGGCGGAGATTACACGTCCGAGGTCTACCCGAAGCTGCGCGGCGCGGGCTGGAACGGCATCTGGATTGACGCTGCCAGCACCCTGCGCATGGCTGAAGACGCCATCATCGTGCTGGACCCGGTCAATCGCCCGGTGATCGACGCGGCGTTGAAGCGCGGCGTGCGTAACTTTATTGGCGGTAATTGCACGGTCAGCTGCATGCTGATGGGCCTGGCTGGCCTGTTCAACAACAATCTGGTTGAGTGGATGACCTCCATGACCTACCAGGCGGCCTCTGGCGGCGGCGCGCAACACATGCGCGAACTGCTGACCCAGTTTGGCGAAATCAACCAATCGGTCAAATCCTTGCTGGACGACCCTGCGTCGGCCATTCTGGAAATTGACCGTGGCGTGTTGGCCAAGCAGAAAGATCCTGCGCTGCCCCACGACCATTTTGGCGTTCCCCTGGGCGGCAATCTCATCCCCTGGATCGACAAGGACCTGGGCGATGGCATGTCCAAGGAAGAGTGGAAGGCCGAGGTCGAAACCAACAAGATCCTGGGCCGCGGCGCCGCCTTTGGCACGCCGGCCACCCCGATTGACGGCTTGTGCGTGCGTATCGGCGCCATGCGCTGCCACAGCCAGGCGCTGACCATCAAGCTCAAGCGCGATGTGCCGCTGGATGAAATCGAAGCCTTGATCGCGGAGGGCACGCAATGGGCCAAAGTGGTGCCGAACACCAAAGAAGCCACGGTTGCCGCACTGACGCCGGTTGCCGTGACCGGCACGCTGGATATCCCGGTGGGCCGTCTGCGTAAGCTCTCGATGGGCTCTCAGTACCTGGGCGCCTTCACGGTTGGCGATCAGTTGCTGTGGGGCGCCGCCGAGCCGCTGCGCCGCATGTTGCGTATCGCTCTGAACGAAGCCTGATTCCGGCCAGACGGCCTAAAAAACCGTCTGATCGCGATCCCAGCACAATCAAGGGCACCTTCGGGTGCCCTTGATGTTTGCAGCTGCGGCGCCTATGTGTGGCGGATGTGCCCGTCAGCCATCGCTGATGCGCCTTTCAGGTTTGTGAAATGCGCATGATCCATTACACTTTTCCAGTGAATTGAGGCCTGTTCTCACTGATTTGGTGCGAACGGGCTCTAGCCCGTAATTCGACTACAAGAACGGAATTCCAGCTTATGACCCAGCGTTCGCGCCACGTGAAGCATGCCCGCCGTTTGAAAGCCCTGCAATGGGCGATCGCGTTGGCATTAGGGTCGAGCGTATGCAGTTCGGCGCTGGCCATGCGCGTGGGGCATTCGCGCGTGGTGTCCGTACCGGGCGCGCCGCTGCAGGCGGTGGTGGGACTGCAGGAACTGACGCCGGATGAAGTCTCGTCCTTGAAGGTGTCGGTCGCGGACGAAGCCGCATGGCAGCGAGCCGGCCTGAAGCCGCCGGTGCCCTTGGCCAGCATGGTGGTCAGGATCGAAGATGGCATGGATGCCACACGCAAGAATCTGCGAATTCGGGGTACTCAGCCTGCGGCAAGCGGCGCGGTTGACCTGCTGCTGGATATCAGCTCCAGTTCGGGTCAACGCCAGGTGCAGGTCAGCATTCTGGTGCCGCTGCGCGGTACAAGCGCTGACGTGACACCGGCGGCGCTTGGCGCTGCTCCTAAGACGGGCGGCACGACCGGAACGGTCAACGTCAAGTCTGGCGACAATCTGTTTGCGATTGCCGAACGCAACGCCGTGCCGAATGCGTCGGTCTATCAAATGCTGGTCGCGCTTTGGCGCGCCAATCCCGAAGCGTTTATCCAGAACAACATGAATCTGGTGCGCGCCGGGCAGAAATTGAAGATTCCTGATGCCGCGACCGTGCGGGCGATTGATCCCGCCGAAGCGCGCCGCATCTTTAATGAGCACGCGGAGGCGTTCGCCAAGTATCGCGCCCGCATCGGCGCGGCGGCGGGCGCGAATCCTTCGGTGGTCAAGGGGCAGGATGCGGCTTCGGGCACCGTTGCTCGTCCCGGCGATACCGGCGTGGCTGCGGCCGCGCCCACACAGGATAGGGTCCGTCTGTCTACTGGCCAAGCGCAGGAAGGCGCGTCCGCACAAGCCGATGCCCAGGCGGACGCCAGGACGTCGAATGAGCGCGCATTGGCCGATGCCGAAGGTCGCGTGAACCAGTTGCAAGCCAACGTGAACGAGTTGAGCAAGGCGGTGGCACAGCAGGGTGCCGCCGGCACGGCAGGTGCTTCGGGCGCAGCGGGTGCTTCGGGCACGGCAGGTGCTTCGGGTGCAGCGGGTGCTTCGGGCACGGCAGGTGCTTCTGGCACGGCAGGTGCTTCGGGCGCGGCAGGTGCTTCGGGTACAGCGGGTGCTTCGGGCGCGGCGGGTACTTCTGGCACGGCTGGTGCTTCGGGCGCGGCGGGTGCTTCTGGCACGGCTGGTGCTTCGGGCACGGCAGGTGCTTCCGGCACGGCAGGTGCTTCTGGCGCGGCAGGTGCTTCGGGTACCGCGGGTGCTTCTGGCGCGGCAGGTACTCCAGGCGCAGCAGGTACTCCAGGCGCAGCAGGTACTCCAGGCGCAGCAGGTACTCCAGGCGCAGCAGGTACTCCGGGCGCGGCAGGTACTCCAGGCGCAGCAGGTACTCCGGGCGTAGCAGGCGCTCCAGGTGCAGCAGGCACTTCAGGTGCCGCAGGTACTTCGGGCGCGGCAGGCACTCCTGGCACTGCGGGTACTCCGGGCGCAGCAGGCACCCCTGGCGCAGCAGGTACTCCAGGCACAGCTGGTACCCCGGGTGCATCGGGCACGTCGGGCACATCAGCTCCTGCCGCGGCAAGTACCCCAAGCGCTTCCTCCACGGATAAAACCGCCGGTAGCTCTCCCGTGGATCAATCCAAGGACATCACATCAGGCTGGCCGAGATGGCTGGCTGATAATCTGCTTGTCATCGTCACTGCCGTGCTGGCGCTGATCGCGTTCGCGATTGCCTGGCTATTGCGCCGCGCAGCCGCGCGGCGTGAGGACGACGATGACGATACCTACGCCTTTAACGAGCCAGCACTGGACACGGCAGCGCTGAACCGCAAGCTCGATACGATCAATCTCGACCTGGATGAACCGCCCACGGACGAGCCGCGCCGAGTCAGCGGTCCTCGGGTTTGAATAATGTCTAGAGTTGCATTGGGGCTGGCGTATGACGGCTCCGCTTGGCAGGGTTGGCAGACACAGCCGCATCGGCAGACGGTGCAGGACACGCTGGAGTCAGCGCTGGCAAAGTTTTGTGGTGTTGAAGGTGTCGTCCCCACG
This sequence comes from Achromobacter seleniivolatilans, assembly GCF_030864005.1. Taxonomy (NCBI): domain Bacteria; kingdom Pseudomonadati; phylum Pseudomonadota; class Betaproteobacteria; order Burkholderiales; family Alcaligenaceae; genus Achromobacter; species Achromobacter seleniivolatilans. Next base: position 2,623,883 of record NZ_CP132976.1, on the reverse strand, counting down.
ATTTGCGCAGGCCGAACGGACACGGGCGTGCATGGCGCCATGCAGGTGGTTCATCTGGACACGGCATTGGATCGCCGGATGGAATCCTGGGTCCGAGGCGTGAACGCGTTTCTCCCTTCCAGTGTGTCGGTCCAGTGGGCGCAGGTGGTGTCGGACGAATTTCACGCACGCTTTTCGGCGCGGGCGCGAACCTATGTTTATCTGCTGTGGCGTGGGCGCGTGCGGCCAGCCTTGTGGGCGGGGCGTGCCGGGTGGTGCTTTCAGCCGCTGAACGTTGATGCCATGCGACTAGCGGCGAACGCGCTGCTGGGCGAGCATGACTTCTCCAGCTTTCGATCCTCGCAGTGCCAGGCCAAGCACCCGGTGCGTCACATGCACAGTCTGAATATCGAGGAACGCGGGCCGTTTCTGGTCTTCACTTTGAAGGCAAATGCGTTCCTGCACCATATGGTGCGCAATATCATGGGCGCGCTGTTGCAGATTGGGCAGGGCAGGGAGTCGGTGGAGTGGATGGCGCAGTTGCTGTCCTGGCGAGATCGCAAACTGGGCGCGCCGACGTTTTCTCCGGATGGCCTGTACTTGTCCGCCATTGATTATCCCGCCGAGTTCGGATTGGAAGAACTGGACGGCGGATCGCTGCTGTTGTCGCCTTTCACGCAATCCTATTAAGAAATTCGTAGTACACCAAGGCGCCCACACAGCGCCCCATGGAGGTCTTTGCCATGCAACGCCGCGCGTTTTTGAAGCAAACTGCCTTGGGTGCCGCTGCGGGCGGCGCTGCCTTTGCGGCTCCCGTCTTTGCGCAGGAAGCACCTACGGTTGCGTGGCGTCTGGCGTCCAGCTTTCCGAACGAATCTCCCACTCTGTTTGCGGGCGCCGAAGATGTGGCCCGCTACGTCAGCGAGGTAACGGACGGACGCTTCACCATAGAGATCTTTCCGGCTGGCGATCTGGTGCAGCCAGGTCAAGTGCTGGAAGCTGTGCAGCACCGTATCGTCGACTGTGGCCACACCGCATCGACGCGCTATTTCGATACCGATCCGGCCTTGTGCTTTGATGCGGGCGTGCCGTTTGGCTTGAATACCCGCCAAATGAACGCCTGGATGAGCCAGGGGGAAGGGCTCGCGCTGACGCGTGTTCTGTTCGACAAGTACAACATTCTGAACTTTCCCTGTGGCTACACAGGCGCGCAGATGGGCGGCTGGTTCCGCGGTGAAATCAAGACTGTGGACGATCTGCGCGGACTAAAAATCAAGGCGGGAGGCTTTGCGCGACACGTGTTGGCTCGCCTGGGTGCTACCCCTGTTGAAGTCCCTGCTGCGGAAACCTATGGCGCGCTGGAGCAGGGGGTGGTGGACGCGGTTGCCTGGATAGGGCCCCACGATGACGAGAGTCTGGCGCTTTATAAAGTCGCCAAGAACTACTACTTTCCCGGCTGGTGGGCAGGCACGCTACAGCTATCGCTGTACGTCAATCAGGACGCCTATGACGAACTGCCCAAGGCATACCAATCGGCTTTGGCGCTGGCATGCCGTATGGCTACAGGCAACATGATCGCCAAGTACGACGCCGGCAATCCCGATGCGCTGCGCCGTCTGGTGTCGAGGGGCGCGCAATTGAAGGCATTTCCGAAGCCGGTGCTGCAAGCCTGCTACGAGGCCTCGCTGGCCGCCTATAAAGAAATGAGCGCGAAGGACCCCATGTTCAAGAAGCTGTACGACAGCATGGTCGCCTTTCGTGACAAGGAAATTCCCTGGTTCCGCGTGGCAGAGGGCAGTTTTGATAATCTGATGGCCACGCTCGGCCAGCCTGCCGCCTGAGCTCGCTGGATGCGGCAGATATACTGATCTGCTAAGTCGCACTGGGCGACCTGAATGATGAATTCATGCGTACACGCATCAAGATCTGCGGCCTGACCCGCGAACAAGACATCGAAGCTGCCGTTACGGCGGGAGTCGATGCGATCGGCTTTGTCTTCTATGCCAAGAGCAAGCGCTGTCTGACGCCGGCGCGCGCAGCGCAATTGCGCCGCACCGTGCCCGCGTTTGTGGACGTGGTGGCGCTGTTCGTGAACCCGGAGGCTGCCGAGGTGCAGGCCGTGCTGGATGAAGTCGGCCCCGAACTGCTGCAATTTCACGGCGACGAAACCCCGCAGGAATGCGCCAGCTACGGCCACCGCTTTCTGCGCGCCTTCCGAGCCGGCGCGCCAGGTTTGGACACCGCTGAAAACCTGGCGTCGTCTTGCCGTGCATACGGCCAGGCAGCAGGCTGGCTGTTCGATAGCTACAGCGCTGGCTATGGCGGCAGCGGTCATGGTTTCGACTACGCCTTGCTTGACGACGTTCGCGCCGATCCGATGTCCCGTCCGTTGGTGTTGTCGGGCGGATTGATGGGCGAAAACGTCGGTCAGGCTATTGAGTTGGTCCGTCCCTGGGCGGTCGATGTCAGTAGCGGTGTCGAGGTCGAGCAAGGAATAAAAAGTTCTGATAGAATCTCGTTCTTCGTTGATGCGGCACATGCTGCGGATACGAAATTGAAGGGTAGTTAGTAGTGTTGGACTGATGCGGGAACCGGTGTGGAAACACATTGGGAACAAGAGTTTTTGGCTTTGCTTTTCAGCTTGGTTCATAAACTTTTAAACGCAATGAAAACAGCAAAAAGTCTTTAAAGACGATTTGCACAGTTCAAAAAAGCACTATATAATTCTTCTTCTTTGCAGGCGGTTAGCTCAGTTGGTTAGAGCGCCACGTTGACATCGTGGAGGTCGTTGGTTCGAACCCAATACCGCCTACCAGAATTCCTGCAAAGCAGTGCCAAGCACTGCTCCCGAAAGCCGCATAAGTCTATGACTTTGCGGCTTTTTTGCATTTGTCGCTTGCACAGTGTCCGCGACGGTGCCCATGGCGTTTTGGGGCGGCCACTCTAGTGGCGATCGAATATCGGTAACCCCCAACATTCTCTGCCTTTTAGGCCGCTGCCGCCTAGTCGTCGAGATAATCCAACTGGCCATCGCATTAACTGCGGGTCTTCCCCCAAATACGCCGAATAAGTTATAGGCGCGGCGTATCGACCAGCGCTATCGGTGCCAAGTGCCGTTTGTCACTTCCTTCATGCTCAATGAGCATGCGGGTTTTAATTTCGGACCTGTCAGATTGGTAGGGGCGGTAGGTTTTCCTACACTGGGACGTTATCTCCGGCGGCATGGCCGGAGCAGAGTTCCCAACGCAGACCCATTACTCGACCGTTCCGATGCTTCGACCGCTGCAATACGCCTTGATTGCCCTGTTGTGTGCTTGGTCCTGGCCAGCGGCGAGCCAGGCTCACGATGAGGCGGAACGTCTTTATGACCTCATCGAACAGCACGACGCTAAGGCTTTCGACCTGCTTTTGGCATTGGCGAAAGACGACGATCCACAAGCGCTGGCAGTTCTTGGATTTATCTATGAGCATGGCGTGTCGGTGCCGCGCAATGCCGGGCAGGCCATCCACTACTACGCGCAAGCCTGCGCGCAGGGCGGGAATTACGGTTGCCGCAATGCGGCGTACTTCTATGAGTACGGCATTGGCGTGGCGCAAGACGTAGGGCAAGCCAGGTGGTACGCCCAGCAAACGAATACCGACGGCATCGACGATCTTGATGAGCTGGAAAGCCTTAGCCGCAGGATCTATGACAGAAAAGCCCGCGCGGAAACAGATATCGGAATGCGTGTGCGCCTAATTGATTTTGCCAGGAGCATCCTGTCGGGGTTGTACGACAGCGAAAAAGCGGCGATGTTCCGGATCGGTTTTGGCAAGCGGGAAACGCTGCGGCTGGCAAGAGTTTGGGCTCAGGACGGAGATCCTGTCTTGAACTTCATGGTCGGCAGTTTCTACAATTTTGGCTATTCCTACGTAGACAACAAAAACTCCGAGGCGTTTAAGTGGTTTAGCCGTGCTGCCGCAGCTGGCGAGCCGCGCTCACAAAATCTGTTGGGACTGACCTACGCAGAAGGGCTGTGGGGCATTCAAGCTGATCCTCAACTTGCATTGCAGTGGTATGAACGAGCTGCACAGCAAGGAGACCAAGATGCGCTCGTCAATTTGGGCCGAATCTTCTACTTGGGTGAAATCGTCCCGGTGGACTATGAAAGGGCCATATCGCTTTTCAAGCAGGCAGCCGCCAAGGACTCTCCCAGGGCCGCAAGATTCTTGAGCTGGATGTATTACAACGGCCAGTCGGTGAAGACCGATTGCCGCAAAGCCCTGCAATATCGCCAAATTCGACGTGGGGAAAGGCAAGATGAGTCCAGTGACGCCACGTTCTGGACCACGTGCAAGGGCGATAGCTATAGGCGCAAGAACGCGGACCAAACACTGCCCGTGGTGACCCTACAGCATAAATCGACCTTTTCTGGTGGCAATGACGGGGGCTTGGCGTGCGAACCGCATTTCATTGCCAGCACCAATAAGCTCGGCGAAATTGCCAATTTGCGGATTACGGTCGAATTAAGAAACGACAGGGGTGCCGCCACTCAACGCATTTTGGCTTTTAGCCCCTTTGGCCTGAACACCATGGATGAAGATATGAATGGCCGCGAGTACAACTCCTTTACTTCAAGCACATTGGTACAGATGCAAACCAAGGAGTTTTGCGATTTTGGCCCGAATTACAAGATTCTGGCTGCGACGGCGGCCATTCATGGCCACAACGTGGATTTGCTGGCGGAAGGCATTCTCAAGCAGTAACGGCGGCCCACGGCCGATTTGTAAACCTAGTGTTTGTATTACGTACTTTTAGGATTTGAATGTTGGAAGAGCAACAAGGACCAAACGCTTTTAGTGTGGGTCCAGGACCGGTCAGGAATGACAGCGCAGCGGAGCGCCACCTGGAATTTCAAATCAATATTCCACACGCCCGCCGCTACAACGAGAGCGTGAAAGAATCACGTACTGCAATTATCGTGATGATTGTCATCACCCTGGGTTTGATCGCATTCGGGGCGTATCTGCTGTCGTCATCGTCGACCTGGGTTCTCGTACTTGGGGGGCTTACTGCGCTTATAGGCATCGCGGGGCTGGTGTTTGCGGGTTACGCGGCAACTCAAATTGATCCGAAAGGGTTTCTCGATCGCGGCGTATTGAATCCGGCGATCGTATGTGCGGCAGAGAAGGGACACATCTGGCTGTTGACGCTGGGCGAGATAGGCCCGAGCGATACTGTGTGGGCGCTCTTTGCAACCAAGGTTGCCGACTTGCCCGGTCATCTGAACACGGTTGGCGAGCGCATCCCCGTAACCTGTTGTTTTGCCGGGATTGAAGGGGATCGGTATAAGACCATCTACGTCAGCCCTATTGCCTGGGGCACGGATTCTGCTCAGGTGCTTCAGGGCGCGGCACAGTCGATCGACGAAAAAGAGTGGCAATTGCTGGAAAGCATGCGCAGCCGATTTGTGTCTGATGGGGACTATTCAATAATGGAAGCGAAGGGAATTCAACTCCTCACTCAGGTTGAAGTCGCCGGGGTGAGTGCAACAGAGAACCCGGAGCTTGAGGCCACGACATATTGATAGGGTCGGCAGCGTCTGGCCCTGCCTTGTAAGCCGCGAACGTCATGGACGTCGCGGCTTTTTTGTTGTGAGCGGTAAGCGGGTTGGCGCGCCGTGGACGGCTCCGTCATAATTCGGCTACGTTGCCGCATCCATGTCACCAGCCTCTCCTGGTCACCGCGGCGGTTTTGTGGCGCCATCACCGGCGTCCGCGCATATCTCTTGGGACGCATCTGGATTTCAAGGCGGGCCGCGTCGTCCCATTCTCTGTGGAACGCATGAATAAAATCCTGATCGCAGCAGTCTTTATCCCTTGCGTTGGGCTGGCCGGTTGTGCGGTCAAGACGCCGCCCGCAGCGTCTGAGCCGCGTATCGATGAATTGCCGATGTACGGCGGTATGGACCGATCCGCCGCAGCCGAACTCTCGGCGAGCGACAAGAAGCTGATCGCGGATGCGACCAACGCCTTTGGCTCGTCAGACAAAGCGTCCCAGGCCTGGGTTGGACAGGGCTACCGCTTTTATCAGGCTGACCAGCTGGGCATGGCGATGCGGCGCTTTAATCAGGCGTGGCTGATGAATCCCGACAATCCCGAGGTCTATACCGGGTTTGCGGCGGTGCTGCACGACCAGGGAAAGTACTGCCAGGCCATGAGCATGATGGATCAGGCAATGAGCCATAATCCGCCAAAATTTCAGGGCATTTATGCAGATGCCGGGCGCATAGCGGCCCGTTGCGCAGCCGAGGATAAAACGTTGCCGCCAGAGGCTCGCGTTGCAGCGACCGCTCGCTCCGACGAGTGGTATCGCAAAGGCGAAGCGGTGGAGCCGGACAAGGGTTATCTGTATGCCTCTTGGGCAACGGCCTACTACTGGCGCGGGCAATATGACCAAGCCTGGGCCATGGTCGTGAAAGCGCGCGCAGCCGGTGGCCAACTGAGTCCCAGATTCATGGATATGTTGCGTGCCAAAATGCCGGACCCTCAATCCTGACGATGCGGGCCTGGCGCTCGCATTTGCGATATTCTGCTGACCATCATGATCAAAGCTCTATGGTTAGCGTTGGGCTGCGTGATGTTGGCATTGGGCGTCATTGGCGCATTTCTGCCGGTCATGCCGACGACGATTTTTCTTATTCTTGCCGTGGGCTGCTTTTCGCGGTCGTCGCCACGGCTGGAAAAGTGGCTATTGGATAGCCCTACCTATGGGCCTTCTTTGCGCGCCTGGCGCGAGCAGGGCGCCGTGTCGCGCAAGGGCAAGACGTATGCCACTTTGGGCATGGCCGTGGGATATGGGCTGTTCTGGTGGAGCGCGCAGCCATCATGGCCGTTAGCCTTGGGCGTAGGGCTGTTTTTCTTGGCCAGCGCGGCCTATGTACTTAGCCGGCCCAAACCTGCAAACGCTGATGTTGGCGACAACGTGTCAGATCAGTAAGTCCTGCCCGTTCGCAAGCCTCCCATTGCCCCTGTTCAGTCATTCTTTAGCTGCTGTTTAGCCATCTTTCAGGCGTTTGATACGCGTTTGAAAGACTGCCGCCCTGCGTAACGCAGAGAAACCGCTGCGTGCGCTGGCGCAGGCGGCGCACGGTATGTTCTCTGATGTAATGGCTTGCACTATGGCTGACAAGCAGCGGACGCATTGTCCTGACTGCGTTCTAGGCTAGCGAGGATACTTCATGGTGAACAAGCGTCGGGAACTATTGTTTGCGGCCATGTCGGGCGCTGCCCTTGGGTGGGTGAACCCAGCGGGCGCGGCCCTGGCGGCACAGCCGGCAGATCAGGAAACGCTGGAGCTTTGGCCAGGCAATCGCGCTCCGCAGGGTAAAGGGCCAGAAGGCCCGGAAAAGGTCAGTGCCAAAGGGTCGGTTACCCAAGTGTCGCGGCCGCGGCTGGTTGTCTACCGGCCGGCTCAACCCAATGGCAGCGCAGTGCTGGTGATTGCCGGTGGCGGTTACGCACATATTGAGCGGGGCACGGAAAGCACGCCTGCTTGCTTGTGGCTTCAGGCGCAGGGCGTCACCGCGTTCGAACTGGTGTACCGCTTGCCCGGCGAACATTGGCCGCCCGAGGCGCCGCTGCAAGACGGTCAGCGCGCTATGCGCGTGATCCGGGCCGCAGCCGGAAAGTTTGGCTTGGACACCGGCCGGATTGGCATCATTGGTTTTTCCGCCGGCGGACATTTGGCTGGTATGACTGCCGCGACGCCTACGGTGTCCCGCTACCCCGCAGTGGACGCGGCGGATAGCCTGTCGTCGCGCCCGGATTTCGCTGGTCTGATCTATCCGGTGCTGACCTTCATGCCGCCGTTCGACCACACTCATGCGCGGAGGGAAATTGTGGGCGAGCATCCCTCGGCAGAGCAAAGCGCGGCTTATTCAGTGGACCACCTGGTTACGGCACAGATGCCACCGGTGTTTCTGGCGCAGGCGCAAGACGACCCGATCTCGCCCGTGGACAACAGCACGTTGATGTTCAGCGCGCTACGCAAGGTGGGCGTGCCGACAGAAATGCACATTTTTCCCGAAGGAAAGCATGGGTGGGGTCTTGGGCAGCCAGGCACGCGGGTTCATGCCTGGCCGGGCTTGTTCAGCGATTGGGCGGTGTTTAACCGGTTCTATTCAATGTGAATGCCGGGGGTCTCCCCGCGTTTCGATCACCCGTAAATATAAGGTCGCGGGTTCCAGGCAGCCTCCCGTGGAGAGCTGCCCAACCAGTTGCCGGTACAGTTCCTGCCATGGAGTTTGCGAAGGCGGCGCCTGATAGGCGGGCTCAAGTTTGCGCCGCTGCATTTCGGCATCGTCCACGACCGCGATCACCGTTCGTTGATTCAGGTCGACGCGAATCTTGTCGCCGGTGCGCAGCAACGCCAGGCCGCCGCCCACGGCGGCTTCTGGCGACATGTTCAAGATAGACGGGCTGGCGGAAGTGCCGCTCTGACGCCCATCGCCCAGGCACGGCAGCGATTCCACACCACGCTTGATCAGGTGCGACGGCGGGGCCATATTGACCACCTCAGCGCTGCCGGGATAGCCCACCGTGCCTGCGCCCCGAATGATCAGGATGCAGTGTTCGTCAATGTTGAGTGCCGGGTCTTCGATGCGCGCATGGTAGTCCTCTGGACCCTCGAACACGATGGCGCGCGCTTCGAACGCATTCTCGGAACCGGGCTCTGACAAGTAGGTGCGCTGGAAGGCTTCGCCCACGACCGACATCTTGATGATGGCACTGTCAAAGAAATTTCCCGACAGCACGATAAAACCGGCTCGGTGTTTCAGTGGCGCGGCACAGGTCCGGATGACGTCCGCGTCGCGGGTCTTCGCGCCGGTCGCGATGTTGCCGATGGTTTTGCCGGATACGGTGGCGCAATTATTGTGCAGCCGTCCGGCGGCTTGCAGCTCGTGCAACACCGCTGGTACGCCGCCTGCCCGGTGAAAGCCTTCGCCCAGGTGCTCACCCGCAGGCACGCAGTTAACCAGCAATGGCACATCTTCGCCCAGGCGCTGCCAATCATCCAGGCTCAGGTCGATGCCAGTATGGCGGGCCAGCGCAATCAGGTGTGGCGGACAGTTGCTTGACGCGCCAAGGGCCGAGGCTACGACGATGGCATTTTCGAAGGCTTCGCGGGTCATGATGTGGGATGGCCGCATATCTTCGCGCACCATATCGCAGATGCGCAGGCCGGTGGCGTACGCCATCTGGGCGCGCTCCCGATAGGGTGCGGGGATGCTGGCGCAGGTCGGCAGCGACATGCCCAGCGCTTCGGCCAGACAATTCATCGACAGCGCGGTGCCCATGGTGTTGCAGTGCCCGACCGACGGCGATGATGCCGTGGCCAGCGTCATGAAACCCTCGTAGTCCAGCTTGCCGGCCGCCATCAGATTGCGCGCATGCCAGATGACGGTGCCAGAACCGACGCGCTGGCCGTCATGCCAGCCATCCAGCATGGGGCCGCCCGACAGCACTATCGCAGGAAGGTCGACCGTGGCGGCCGCCATCAGGCAGGCGGGCGTGGTCTTGTCGCAGCCGGTGGTCAGCACCACGCCATCCAAGGGATAGCCGTGGAGAATCTCGACCAGGCCCAGGTAAGCCAGGTTGCGGTCCAGCGCGGCCGTGGGGCGCCGGCCTTGTTCGGCCAGCGGATGCACCGGGAATTCCATCGGTATACCGCCCGCATCACGTATGCCTGCCTTGATGCGTTCGGCCAATATCAGGTGATGCCGGTTACAGGGGGCCAGGTCACTGCCCGTTTGGGCGATACCGATAATCGGTCGTCCAGTTTGCAGTTCCTGCCGCGTCAGGCCGTAGTTGAGATAGCGTTCGACGTAAATCGCCGTCATGTCGGCGTGGGCTGGGTCGTCGAACCATTTTTGGCTGCGCAGTTTGCGTGGAGTCTGTGACATGGTGACCTCGCTGGCTATGCCTGATCTTAGCGCTATCCGGTCTTGCTCCCGCCGCATGCGTGCCGGACGTTCCAGACTCAGGCTGCGCGTCGCATTGCCAGGAATACACCCGCCGCCATGATCAAGCCCATGCCCGCCAGCGCCAGGCTGTCCGGCGGACGTTGAAACCAGAAAGTGCTGAACAGTACGGCCAGCAACAGCTGGAAGTAGTTCAAGGGCGCAAGCGTGGCGGCCGATACCCGTTGAAACGCCGCAATGAGCAAAATCTGCGCCAGCCCGCTGCACGCGCCCAATCCAAGAATCAGCAGCATGTCGGCGGTATCCGGCCAGGGATCTGGCAGGAAAAAGGGAGCGGGCAGCGCGGTGACAATCAAACAGATGATGGCGGTATAGGCGTACTGAACCGGCCCCGGAACTTTGCCGGCGAGCTTACGGGTCAAGACCTGGAAAAAGGCGTAACTGACCGCCGAAACCGCCATGAGCAATGTGCCCAGCATCGGCAGGTCGGACCCCGGGCGCACGATCAGCAACATGCCTGCGAAACCTGCCGCCACCGCCAGCCATTGCACCGGCCGCACCCGCTCGCCCAGAAGCCACGGGGATAACGCGACCATGATGAGCGGGGAGGTGAAATAGATGGCAGTGGCTTCTGACAGGGGCATCCAGATCAGGGCGGTCATGAAGCAGGTCGCCACCGTGGCCAGCGTGATGCCACGCAGCACCAGCAACGGCTTTTCCGGCGCATCGCGCAACCGCAATCCACGGCCATGCCGCCACAGCATCCCCACGGCCAGAACGATGACCGCCAGATATCGCATCACATTCAGGAACGGCGCCGGATACCGTTCCAGCATGTGCTTGGAGCCGGCATCAAAGGTCGCGAAAGCCAGCAGCGCGACGAAGAACAGCAGAACGCCGGCGTTACGAGAGGCGGCGGGGGCGGGCAGGGCAGCAGCGGGGACGGAGCTCATGGTGTGGTTCGCGTCAGGCGCTTTTATGGCCCATGCCTTGCAGGAACGCATCCAGCGCGGGGCCAATCGCCTGAACCATATAGCCGCCTTCCTGCACAACAACAGTAGGCACGCCCAAGCTGGCGACACGTGCGCCGATGTCACGGTAGGCGGCGATGTCCAGCTTCAGCACACTGATGGGATCATCTTTGTAGGTGTCAAAGCCCAAGGCGAGCACCAGTGCTTCGGGCGCGTAAGCCGATAACGCTGTCAACGCGGTATCCAGGGCAGCCAGAAACGGATCGTTGCCTGAGCCGTGCGCAATCGGCAGGTTCAGGTTGTAGCCTTCGCCTGCGCCATGGCCGCGTTCATGCGCGTAGCCCGTGTAGAAAGGGTAATAAGCGCTGGGGTCCGCATGCAGCGAAACGGTCATTACGTCTCGGCGTTGATAGAAGATGTTCTGCGTGCCGTCGCCGTGATGCGCGTCCACGTCCAGCACAGCGACCTTGGACCAGGTCTGCAATAACCGGTTGGCCGCTGCCGCGCTGCTGTTCAGATAACAGAATCCGCCTGCCCGGTCACGGTGCGCATGGTGGCCCGAAGGCCGGCACAGCGCGTAGGCCATTTCTCGGGTGCTTGCCACATGATCGGCGGCAGCGACCGCGCTGTGGGTCGAGCGCAGGGCCGACCGCCACGTCTGCGGTCCGATCGGGCATGACAAATCGCTCAGGTAGTAGCCGGTCTGCGCCACGATGGAAGGCGAAGGGCAAGGCCCGCGGCCCGCCAGCTCAACCCGGCCGCTGTAGTAGGGCGACAGATTGGGCAGCACTTCCGGCCCGGGGTCGACGCCCGGCGCGCGCAGGGATTGCCAGCGCGCGTAGGCGGTTTCCAGGTAGTCCAGATAGTCGGCGCTGTGGATGCCTTCCAGCGGCTTTCTGCCGTAGTCGGACGGCGCTTGCACCGTGATGCCGCGTGCGGCCAGCGCGCCTTGCAGACTTTCCGCACGGGACGGCAGGTCTGTGGGGGCGCTGATACGGCCCAGGCGCATGAATTGCTGCGGGGTGTGCAGCAACTGTTCTTCCGAGAAAAACGCCTTCATGGAATCCTCGCTGCATCAAGCTTGCTTGAGTTCAATCTCGACGAATACGAATTCGGTGTCGCTGGGGTTGATGACGTTGTGCTCGACCCCCACTGGCCGATAGTAGGCGATACCGGTCGTGAGTTGGCTGGTGATCTGGCCATTGGGGGTATCCAGCAGCAACGGTCCGGTGGTTTGCGGCACGACCACATAATTCATGCCGTGGCGATGCCAGCCGGTTTCGCCGCCGGGCGGGAAGCGCCACTCGGTGACAGTCACTTGATCGTTGTCGATCTGCACGGTGGGGACGGCGGCAGGGCGTTGCATGGCGGGTGCTCCAGGGGTAGTCATGTTGCGTTGACGGGATTCAAGCCTTGCACCTGGGTCGGGTCCCAGTGCTGGCCGGGAACGGCGGCGATCAGTTGCCGGGTGTACGCATGCTGCGGGTTATCGAATATCTGGCCGGGTGATCCGTACTCGACCACCTTGCCTCGGTGCATAACCAGCACCGAATTGCATATCTGTGCCGCCACCCGAAGATCGTGGGTGATGAACACCAGGGCGATCTTCAGGCGCTGTTGCAGGTCATGCAGCAGTTGCAGCACCTGGGCCTGCACGGACACGTCAAGCGCTGACACCGATTCATCGGCTACCAGCACCTTTGGTTCCAGCGCCAGCGCGCGTGCGATGCCTATGCGTTGCCGTTGACCGCCGGAAAACTGATTGGGATATCGGTCAAAGGCGGATGGGTCCAGACCTACCAGCGACAGCAGTTCGCGCACGCGGGTTTCGGCTTGCGCGCGCGGCATACCATTGGCGACCGGGCCATCGCTGATAATGCGGCCGACGGTATGGCGCGGGTTGAGCGATGCGAAGGGATCCTGAAAGATCATCTGGATGTCGTGGCGCATGGGCCTGAACCGAGACTCGGACAACGTGGCAATGTCCTGCCCGTTAAAGATCAGTTGGCCGCCGTTGATGCCGACAAGCTTCAACAGACATTTGCCGATCGTGGACTTGCCCGAGCCGGACTCGCCGACGATGCCCAAGGTTTCGCCGCGGCGCACCGAGAAACTCACGCCGTCCACGGCATGTACTTCGCGCTTGCCGCCCAGCCAGCCGTGGCCGATCACATAAGTCTTTTTCAGATCCTTCACTTCCAGCACCGGGGTATCGTCTTCGGTGACGACGCGGTCTTCGCCGCGGCGGTGCGGAACTGCTGCGATCAGCCGTTGCGTATAAGGATGACGCGGGTGGTTCAGGACCTGCTCGGCGGGTCCCTGTTCGACCAGAATGCCTTTTTCCATGACGGCAACCCGGTGCGCAATTTCGGCCACCACGCCGAAATCGTGCGTCACGAACATCACGCCCATTCCTTTCTCTTTCTGAATACGGGCGATCAGCGCCAGAATCTGCGCTTGTGTCGTGACATCAAGCGCGGTGGTGGGTTCGTCGGCAATCAGCAGCGCCGGTTCCAGCGCCAGCGCCATGGCGATCATGACGCGCTGGCGCTGTCCGCCAGACAGCCGGAACGGGTACACGTGGTAGAGCGTCGCCGGATCTGGCAGGCCGACGAAAGCCAGCAACTCCAGCGTGCGAGCCAACCGCGCGGCGCCCGGGTAGGCATTGTGTACGCGCATGACTTCGCTGATCTGCTCGCCCACGGTCATCAAGGGGTTCAGGGCCGACAGCGGCTCCTGGAAGATCATGGCCATGTCCTTGCCGCGCATGGCCTGCAAGGTGGCTTCGTCCTGTTGCAGCAAGTCCTTGCCGCGGAACAGGATGCGGCCCTGCTGCGGCGTCAGGTAGTCCGGAAGCAGGCCCATGATGGCGTTGGCGCTCATGGATTTTCCCGAACCGGACTCCCCGACAATGCACAGGATCTCTCCGGCGCGTATGTCATACGACACGTCTTGAACCGCGTAGGCGCGGTCGCCGCCTTTAGGCAGCGCGATGCTTAGATTTTGTATAGACAGCAGAGGCGTGGTTTCAGTCATGTCGGCCTCCTATTCGCCGCGCTTGCGCAGTTGCGGGTTCAGGGCGTCGTTCAGCCCTTCGCCGATCAGGTTGATGGCCAGCACGGTCAGCAGAATGGCCACGCCTGGCCAGACGCTCATCCACCAGGCTTCGCGAATCATGGTGCGCGCGGCTCCAATCATGAAACCCCAGCTCATCAAGTTGCGGTCACCCAGGCCTAGAAAGGACAGCGACGACTCCGTCAAAATGGCGGTCGCCACCATGAAGGATGCCGACACGATGATGGGCGACATGGCATTGGGCAGTATCTGCGTGCTGACAATGCGCGCAGGCGTCTGACCGATAACAATTGCGGCCTGCACGAATTCACGTTGCTTGAGCGTCATGAATTCCGAACGCACCAAGCGGGCAGCCGGCGGCCACGACACGATGGCGATGGCCCCCATGATGGAATACACCGACGGGCTAAGAATGGCGACCAGCACGACCGCCATGGCCAATTGTGGAATGGTCTGGAAGAACTCGGTGAAGCGCATCAGCGCGTCATCGATGCGTCCGCCGCAATAACCGGCCACGGCGCCCACCAAAATACCGAACAGCAGTGCTACCGCAGTCGATAGCAATCCCACCATCAATGACACCCGCGCGCCCCAGACCAGACCCGCCGTGATGTCGCGGCCCAGCATGTCGGTGCCGAACGGATATTCCGCATTGGTGAACGGCGGAATCAGCGGGTCCGCCACCATCATCCATGGCGATTCTTCGTAAAGCAGGGGGGCGGCCAGAGCCACGATGACCACGATCAGCATGATGATCAGGCCGGCCACCGCGCCGTAGTTGCGCATATAGCGTTGGGCAAATGACTTCATGCGGCGGCTCCTTGCTGCGCGCCCGCGCCGATGCGGGGATCGATCAAGCGGTACAAAACGTCGGTCAGCAGGTTGAACACCACGACCATGATGGAGGTGACAAGAAAGATGCCCAGCAGCAACTGATAGTCACGTTGCAGCAGGGCGTCAAACATCAGCCGGCCTATGCCGGGCCAGGCAAACACGGTTTCGGTCAGCACTGCGCCGCCCGCCATCTGGCCCAGCTGGATGCCTGCAAAGGTAATGACCGGCAGCAGCGCGTTGCGCAGCACGTGAGCGCGGATGACGCGGCTGGGGCTTACGCCCTTGGCGCGCGCCGTCTTCACAAAGTCCATGCCGATCACTTCCAGCATCGACGCTCGGGTCAGCCGTACGTACACGGCCATGAAGAAACATCCCAAAGTCACCGTGGGCAAAATCAGATGTTGGGCGATATCGGCGGCGCGGGCCCAGCCCGTCAATCCGCCACCTACGGTTTCCATGCCAAAGGCGGGCAGCCAGCCCAGTACCACCGAGAACAGCAAAATGCCCATCAAAGACAGCCAGAACAGCGGGGTGGCATACAGCAGTAGCGCGCCGGTCATGACCGAGCTGTCGATCCACCGGCGCTTGTTGCGGTAGCGCGCCTTGGCGGCCACCACGCCCAGAAAGACACCCAGCACGATGGAAAACAGAAAAGCGCACGACATCAACAGGAAGGTCGCCGGCAGGCGTTCAACAATCAGGTCCAGCACGGGCACGTGGTTGCGGTAAGAGAAGCCTAAATCCAGCTGGACGACGCCCTTTAAGTACAGCATGAGCTGCGTCAGAATCGGTTTGTCCAGGCCAAAGGCCACGCGCAACTGATCGACATAAGCGGCGTCGCCTGCGCCGGCCTGACCCGCCAGCACCGCAGCCGGGTCGCCCGGCGCCAGGCGGATCAGGAAGAAATTGATGATCACCACACCCAGCACGACCACCAGGGCCTTACCGATGCGGGAAAGTAGGAAAGACAGAAATTTCATGCTCTGGGTCCTCTAAGGACGGGCGCGGGTTGCGTTGCGCGAGTCCGTCGCGCGGCCGGGAACCGCCGCCGCGTGTGCCGCGGCGGCGTCATGCGGCGCTTACTTCTCGATGTAGACGTCGTCAAACGATTCGTTCAAACCGATGGCGGTCTTGACCAGGTTTTTCACGTTGCCGCGATAGAGCGTGGGGAATTCCATGTCCACCAGGAAACCGTTGGCCACCTCGTTGACCAGCGTGGTCTGAAGTTTGGTGTAGAGCTCTTGGCGCTTGGCCGGATCGATTTCAGAGGCTGCGGCTTCCCATTGCTTGTCGGTCTCGGGGTTGCTGTAACCCTGCACGTTTGCAAATGGGGAACCCTTGACGATGTTTGACGAGATATACAGCCGCTGCACGCCCAGTGCGGGATCGCCGTACTGGTAGGTGAAGGTCGTCGTCATATCAAAGTCCCAATTGCCCGTGCGGCTGGCCCAGCCGCCCGCGTCGGTCGATTCCAGGTTGACCTTGAAGCCCAGTTGCTCCAGTGCCTGCTTGGTGTATTCACCCAGGCGGTCCCAGGTGGAACCGTACGGAAAGCTCAACTGACGGATCGTGTAGTCCTCGGGCTTGATGCCGGATTCTTTGATCAGCGCGCGAGCCTTCTTCATGTCGAAAGCCATGGGCGGCATGTTCTTGTCGTAGAACATTTCGGTGGTGACGAACGGGCTGGTCGACACCTTGCCCAGACCAAAGAAAATATTGTTGACCACCATGTTGCGGTTCATCGCCGCCATGACGGCCTGGCGCACCTTCACGTTGTCGAAGGGCGGCTTGCGCATGTTGAAGATCAGGTAGGCCTGTGGCGAGAACATTTCCCAGCCTGCCGTTGTGTATTCCACTTTCGGCAGGGCGCGCAGTCGCTTGATGTCGACGTTGTCCACGTCGCCGCCGCGCAGCACGTCCACGTTGCCGCGCTCAAACGCCACTGCCCGCGAAGCCGAATCGGGAATGATGTTGAACACCAGCTCGTCCAGGTACGGCTTGCCCGGCTTCCAGTAGTCGGGATTGCGCGTCAGCTTGATGTATTCACCGCGCTTCCATTCCTTGAACATGAAGGGGCCGGTGCCGACCGGCTTCTGGTTGGCCGGATTGGTCATGTAGTCCGTGCCCGCGTACAAGTGCTTGGGCATCATCGGCGCAAAACCGGGTTCGAACATCAGCATGAATGCGGGGAACGGCGTCTTCAGTTTGATGACCACTGTTTTAGCGTCGGGCGCCTGCACCGAGTCAACAAACTTGTTCAGAATGACGCGCGCACGAGCATGTGTCTTGGGCAACATGTCCGCCAGCGAGAACACAACATCTTCGGAAGTGAACGGCTTGCCGTCGTGCCACTTCACGTTGTCTTGCAGGTGAAAGGTGTAGGTCAGGCCATCAGCCGCGGCTTCCCAGGATTTGGCCAGGCCGGGCAAGGGCTTCAAGTCGGTAGAGTAGGTCAGCAGGCTCTCGTAGATTTTGCCTGCGACGAATTGCGTGGGGCCTTGCTGGTTGATGGCCGTGACGATCACGGGCGGTTCTGGCTGGACAATCATGTTCAGCGTGCCGCCCTTGGTCTGGGCCAGGGCTTGCGTGGCGGGCAGCGCGGCCGCAAGGACCAATGCGCCGATGCTTAGGGAGAACCATTTCTTCGATTTCACTGCGAGCCTCCGGGCTGGAATAGGACTGACAGGTGACCACCGTTGCGCGGCGGATGCCGTGCTTGGGCAAGCAAACCACGTGCCACCTGCGTTTCTCAGGGGTACTGCGGGTGATGCCGCTACAACCATGCTTCGATCAGGTGCTGGGTAAGGCGCCGTGCACCATTGCGGCGAAATCAGTGGTGCAAGGATTGGGGATTGGGCCGGGCAACGGGGGCGGACTCATTGGCGTTTCGATACGCGTCATGCGGGCCAACTTTCGATCTGGCGGGTTGCGCCGTCGTCGGCGTAGTCCTCGCGCAGGCGCGCCAGAATGCCCAGCAGGTGTGTATGCATCGCATAGCGCGCGCGAATCGGATCCCGAGCCAGAATCGCCGTCAGGATTCGCTGGTGTTCCGCGTGGGCTGCGGCCCACACCTGGGTATTGACGAAGTGGTCCTGCATGCGGCTGTACACCGAACTGCTCTGTGTGAGATCCCACAGATGCGCCACGGAGGCGGCCAGCGCCGCATTGCCGCAAGCGGTGGCGATGGCGTTATGGAATTCACGATCGTGTTGGCCGGGAGCATGGGTCAAAGACATGGCCGCGTGGGCGTCGCGTATCGCGGCAAGCTGCGCGGGGGTGCCTGACTGTGCGGCCAGCGCGGCGCACTCGGGTTCGATCAGCAGGCGGGCTTCGAGCAGGTCGAATGGGCCGATGTCTTCGCGTTCTCGCATGGCCCGGGCTGCCGGACCTGGAGTTGAGGGAAACGCGGCGCCGTCGGGCGACGTGGTGACGAACACACCCGTGCCAACGCGAACTTCCACATAACCTTCGATTTCAAGTGCAATCAAGGCTTCGCGAATCGAGGCGCGGCTGACCTGCAGTTGTTCCGCCAGCTCTCTTTCTGACGGAAGGCGTCCGCCTCGAGGGAAGTCGCCCGCCCGGATTCGGCCGGCGATCTGGTCGGCGATCATGCGGTACAGGCGAGTAACAGCAACGGCTTGAAAGGTGCTCATTACGGTCGGGTGGACGGTTTATGGCCTGGTGGTCAGGCCACCAATATAGGCATGCTTCCTTTGAAATAGAAGGGAAAATTGTTATTTTCAGGGAAAACGATCAGAGGGATTCCACCTCTTCCTATCTGGTGGTCAGGCCAGTTAGGAGAGGGTGCCGGGCAGGTGTTTACTTGGGGTCTTCGTCCGGTTCTGGCGTTTGAGTAAACGCACGCACCAAGCGCGAGATCCCGTCCAGTTCATCATGCGCGCCCATGACCCATTCAGGCTTTTCGAACGGGCTGTCGGATGGGGCGTTGTCCATGCTGGCTTTCAGGTCATTCAGCAGCTCTAGCGCCATATCGGTCGCTTGGGGGCTGCTGCGGGTGGATAGTGCGATGGCAATCGCCAGCGCCTGGCGCATGGCCAGCAAGCGGCCTTCCAGTTCAGTGCCCATGGGGGTGTCCTTGTTGTGCATCACGAATACGGGCATTTTAAGGGCCGCAACGCTGGCGCAAATTCACGGGGCCTGGTTTGCGCAAGATCAAGGTGGCTTGGCCGTCTCAGGCGAATAATTCAAGGTATGCAAGCCGTCCTACGCCCACACTCTTCCGAACCGTCCGCGCCTGTCGCCGCCGAGCCCTTTTTCCCCCCTCAGTTGCTGGCCAGACTGGACAAAAATGGGCCGCGATACACGTCATATCCCACCGCCGACCGCTACCACGGAAAATTTGGGGAACAGGACTATCGCCTGGCGCTACAGCAGCGGCGCGCAACGAGTCCGGCAGAGCCGCTGTCGCTGTACGTGCACATCCCCTTCTGTGATTCCGTCTGCTATTACTGCGCCTGTAATAAGGTGGTGACCCGCCACCATGATCGGGCGCAGCGATATCTCGACGCGCTGGCGCGCGAAGTGGCGCTGCATGTCCGGGAGCTGGGCGCAGGCGTTCCGGTGTCGCAATTGCACTTTGGTGGCGGCACGCCCACTTTTTTGTCGGACGACGAACTGACGGGCCTGATGGAAGACCTGCGGCGCGCTTTCCGGTTTGAGCCGGACGCGGAAATCTCCATCGAGGTAGACCCGCGCACGGCAACCCCCGAACGTCTGGCGCATTTGTACCGGCTGGGATTCAACCGTCTGAGCTTCGGCGTTCAGGATTTTGATGAGCGCGTGCAAAAAGCGGTGCATCGTGTGCAATCCTTCGAATCTGTACGGGCGTTGATGCAAAGCGCCAGGGCGTTGGGTTATGCCTCGGTCAATGTCGATCTGATCTACGGTTTGCCGTTGCAAACAACAGAATCTTTCACCCGTACGATTTCGCAGGTTGTGGCGCTGCGGCCCGACCGCATTGCGCTGTACGCCTATGCGCATCTGCCCGAACGCTTCAAGCCGCAACGGCGCATCCACGAGGCTGATTTGCCCGACCGCGCGACGCGCGTCGGTCTGCTCAGTGCTGCGATCAACGGGTTTTTGCAGCAGGGCTACACCTACATCGGGATGGACCATTTTGCGCTGAACACGGATGCACTGGCCATCGCCAAGCAGCGCGGTGAATTGCATCGGAATTTTCAGGGTTACAGCACGCAGCCTGACCGGGATTTGGTAGCGCTGGGAGTGTCCGCCATCGGCCGTATCGGCAATACCTACAGCCAGAACGCCAAAGTGCTTGATGAGTACTACGCAGCCATCGAATCCGAAAAGTTTGCCGTCGAGCGCGGGCTGGCGCTTAACGCCGACGATCTGGTACGGCGCGAGGTCATTATGGACATCATGTGTCAGGGCCGGGTGGACTTTGCAAGAATCGAGGCGCGGCATGGCTTGCGATTCGGCGACTACTTCGGTCCCGAATTGAGCCAAATGGCCAACCTGGCCGAATTGGGGCTGGTGAACTTGCGTTCGGGCGAGGTGCAGGTGACCGGCTTGGGCTGGTATTTCGTGCGTGCCGTCGCAATGGCGTTCGATGGTTATCTGCGCACCGTCAGTACCGGCGCAAGCTATTCCCGCATCATCTGACGGCGGCTCGCCGGCAGCGCCGGGCTGCTGCTGAGGCGGCTGGCTCATTCGGCGAACTTCTCGTGCAGATACAGCGCCAAGGACAGGTCATCAGCCAGTTGTAGCTTGCGCATGGCGCGGCGCTTGTGCGTGCTGATCGTCTTTTTGCTGCGCATGAGCCGCGTGGCGATCTGGGTCACAGATAACCCCTGTCTGATGTGACGCAGAATCTCGACCTCGGATGTCGTCAGTAAGGCATGCGGGTGGGTCGGCTGCAGGGCGCTAATTTTGCCGTCCTGTACCGACAAAAAGGGGTCTTTGCCGCTTACCACGCCGCGAATCATGTCCGGCAACAGCACCAGCCCCCACTGCTTGGCCAGATACCCGTTCGCCCCAGCCCGGAATGCAGCGAACTGCGTCTCTTGGCGGTTACCTGCCGAAAACGTGATGATCGCCAGATCCGGGTGATAGCGGCGCAGGCGCCTCAGGTAATTGACGCCATCCCAGGGTTCTAGCGGCAGGTAAAAATCAATCAAGGCCACATCGCACGGCGAATGGCTGAGTTTTTCCAACATTCCTCGGGACGACGTCTCGCGATGGATGACGCGAAACCCCGGCCGGCTTTCCAGATAGGCCGCGACGCCGAGCGCCACGACAGGATGGTCATCCAGAATTGCCACTCTTATGACCTGGGGCGGACGCGACAGCAATAAGTGACGGCGAGCGCCGGGGCGGTCACCGTCGCTACTGCGGGCGGAGTCCGCCAAAGACGCCTTGGTGAATGGCGTTGAAACAGGTTTCATCTATGCTCCACAAGCCAGTTTGGGTCGAAGCCTGGGGGAGCATTCACCCATCAAGGGCGACATCCAGGGCAGGCGCCACGATTAGTCCGAAATTTGCGAGGGCAGATTACGTTTTCGTACGGCTGTCGGCACATAAACTGGGCCAAAATCAGACCATTGCACCCCGGCCCTGGCAATAAGCAGGAAAGTATGCGGAAGAAGATTCTGGTGTTAGGCAAGGATGGCCAATTGGGTTTTGAGCTACGGCGCAGCCTTGCCCCCCTGGGCAATGTCGTCGCGGTGGGCAGAAGCGAATGCGATTTGATCTACCCCTTGCAACTTGCGCGGCTGGTCAGGCGGGAAAAGCCGGACGTGATCATCAATGCCGCCGCGTTCACAGCGGTTGAACGTGCCGAAGAAGATGCGGTGCGCGCGATGCGGATCAATGGCGAAGCCGCTGGAGAACTCGCCGGTTTGGCTGCCCGCCGCGGTGCATTGATCGTCCATTACTCGACCGACTACGTGTTTGACGGCGCAAAGCCAGGCCCCTACACAGAAGATGACGCGCCCGCACCCCTTAATGCTTACGGCCGTAGCAAGCTGGCCGGTGAGCGCGCCGTGCAAGCCATGAACGCCGCACATCTGGTGTTTCGCACGTCCTGGGTCTATGGGGTGTTTGGCAACAGCTTCTTGAAAAGCATGCTGATGGCCCTGCGCCAGCCTGAAGCACTGCGAGTCGTCAGTGACCAGCGCGGCGCGCCGACTGGCGCCGCATTCATTGCCGACGTGACGGCTCTGGCCGTCGCCCGTTACTTGAATTGGGGCGAGGGCGGGGGCTTTCCGTTTGGGCTGTACCACCTGGCGGCGGCGGGCGATACCACCTGGCATGAATACGCTTGCTTCATTGCCGAGCAGGCGCGGCGCGCGGGTTTGGCAGTCACATTGACTGCCGCCGACATCCAGCCCGTGCGGTCAGATCAATATCCGGGCATTTCGCGGCGCCCATTGAATTCCTGTCTGGATACCAGCCGCCTGGAACACCATTTCGGCATTGTTGCGCCACCGTGGCAGACTGGCGTGACGCATGCGCTGGCTGCTCTGGCAGATAGCCGCAATCTTGCCTAGTCGAGGCAAGCCACGGCGTGTGTTCTTTACGCGACGAAAAAACGGCAAAGGGTGCTACAATCGGAAACGATAGATGCGACTGATACAACGCCTGCGGCGGCATCCGCGCAGATGGGTCCAGTCGCTCAACATTGATTCGCGCCGCCTCGGGCGCGTACCAACAGGCTTAAAATTCATGTTTTCCCCGCTGGCACGAACTACGACCCGGAACTTTCGCCCTATGCCGCGTTAGTTTTTCGTGCGTCGGGTTTCACCGTGTCAGGTCAGCGGTAAGACTCAGCAAGACAACCAAAAGAACGCGGCTCTCAGGCCGCGTTTTTCGTTTCTGTTTTTCGTTTTTTAGTTCCAAGAACCCCAGGAAGCACTCCCGATGGTACAGATCACTTTGCCCGATGGTTCGCAGCGCCAATATCCGGGGCCGGTAACGGTTGCCGAAGTGGCGCAATCGATCGGTACTGGCCTGGCCAAGGCCGCCTTGGGCGGCCGCGTCACGGTTGACGGCTCGGAATCCCAGCTGGTTGACACCAGCTTCCGCATCGAGGGCGACGCCCGTCTGGCAATCGTGACCGCCAAGGACGCCGACGGCCTGGACCTTATCCGCCACTCTACGGCTCACTTGCTGGCCTACGCCGTCAAGTCGCTGTTCCCGGATGCGCAGGTCACCATTGGCCCCGTGATCGACAATGGCTTCTACTACGACTTCTCGTACAAGCGCCCGTTCACCCCTGAAGACCTGATCGCCATCGAAAAAAAGATGGCCGAACTGGCCAAGAAGGACGAAGTGGTCACGCGCGAAGAATGGTCGCGCGACGACGCCGTGGAATTCTTCAAAAGCATCGGTGAAAAGTACAAGGCCGAGATCATCGCCTCGATCCCGTCGAACGAACCCTTGAGCCTGTACCGCGAGGGCGATTTCGTCGACCTGTGCCGTGGCCCGCACGTGCCGTCCACCGGCAAGCTGAAGGTCTTCAAGCTGATGAAGGTGGCCGGCGCCTACTGGCGTGGCGACAGCAAAAACGAGATGCTCCAGCGCATCTACGGCACGGCCTGGGCGACCAAGGACGAGCAAGAGGCCTATCTGCACATGCTCGAAGAAGCCGAGCGCCGCGACCATCGCAAGATTGGCCGTGAACTCGACTTGTTCCACTTCCAGGACGAAGCGCCGGGCCTGATCTTCTGGCACCCCAAGGGCTGGGCCCTGTGGCAGCAGGTCGAGCAATACATGCGCGGCGTCTACAACAACAACGGCTATCAGGAAGTCAAAGCGCCGCAGATCTTGGATCTGTCGCTGTGGAAGAAGACGGGCCACTGGGACAACTATCGTGAAAACATGTTCACGACCGAGTCCGAGAACCGCGTTTATGGCTTGAAGCCGATGAATTGCCCGGGCCACGTGCAGATTTACAATGCCGGCCTGCATTCGTATCGCGAACTGCCCCTGCGCTACGGCGAATTTGGCCAATGCCACCGCAATGAACCTTCGGGCTCGTTGCACGGCATGATGCGTGTGCGCGGCTTTACGCAGGATGACGGCCACATTTTCTGTACCGAAGAACAGCTTCAGGACGAATGCGCTGACTTCACCGCCTTGTTGCAAAAGGTATACCGCGACTTTGGTTTCACCGAAGTGTTGTACAAGGTCGCAACCCGTCCTGAAAAGCGTATCGGCTCGGACGAAGTCTGGGATACGGCCGAAGAGGCGCTGATGGAAAGTCTGCGCCGCACGGGCTGCGAATTCGAGATCTCGCCGGGAGAGGGCGCCTTTTACGGCCCGAAGGTGGAATACACCCTGAAGGACGCTATCGGCCGCCACTGGCAATGCGGTACGATCCAGGTCGACTTCTCCATGCCCGTGCGCCTGGGCGCCGAGTACGTTGACCAGAACGACCAGCGTCGCCCGCCGGTCATGCTGCACCGTGCCATTCTCGGTTCGCTCGAGCGTTTTATCGGTATGTTGATCGAAAACCACGCTGGCGCCATGCCTCCTTGGCTGGCTCCGGTGCAAGCGGTTGTATGCTGCATTTCTGAACCTTCGGCCGATTATGCGGCTGAAATAACACAAAGCCTGAAAAAACAAGGCTTTAGAGTAGAGTCCGATTTGCGTGGTGAAAAAATCACTCGTAAAATTCGGGAGCACAGCCTGCAAAAGGTGCCGTACATTCTTGTCGTCGGCGACAAGGAGAAGCAAAACGGCACCGTAGCCGTACGCGGTCTGGGCGGACTGGACCTTGGAGCCATCGCATACGACGAGTTCGTCGCGCGACTGTCCGAGGATGTGTCCACCCGTCGCGACGTCAATCAACCTGATAGCAGTGCTGCTTAACATTTCTAGGAGCTTTCAACATCGCCACTGAAAAAGCCAATCGCATCAACGGTGAAATCCGCGTCCCCGAGGTGCGCCTGATAGGTCTGGAGGGGGAACAGCTTGGTATCGTCAAGATCGCCGATGCGTTCCGTCTTTCCGAGCAAAGCGACGTGGATCTGGTGGAAATCGCGCCGAACGCCGAGCCGCCGGTCTGCCGTTTGATGGACTACGGTAAGTTCAAGTACCAAGAGCAGAAGCGTCAAGCCGAAGCTCGTTCCAAGCAGAAGGTCATTCAGGTCAAGGAAGTCAAATTCCGTCCGGCCACTGACGAGGGCGACTACCAAGTCAAGCTGCGCAACCTGCGCCGCTTCCTCGAAGAGGGCGACAAGGCTAAGGTGACGCTGCGTTTCCGTGGCCGTGAAATGGCTCACCAGGAACTTGGTATGCGTGTGCTTGAACGTGTGCGTGACGATCTGCTGGAACTTGCCCAGGTCGAAGCCATGCCGAAGCTCGAAGGCCGTCAGATGGTCATGGTGCTTGCGCCCAAGAAGAAGGTTGTGCCGGTCGGCAAGCCTGAATCGGCGGCTTAAGCCCAAGCTTCAGCCATAGCCTTCCCGTGAAGGCCTGGCCGTTCCACTTCCGACCCGCCGTCCATACTGTGACCGGCGGGTTCGCTTATTGGGCGGCTCTGCGCTACGATGGTTAAAAGCCGCCTTCCCAGCAGGGAAGGCGGCGTACGTTCAGGGTGTCGCGATGCATGTATTGTTCGTTTTGGATCCCTTGCCGCTGCTCAAAGCGTACAAGGACAGTTCTGTTGCCATGATGCGAGCCCTGGTGGCGCGCGGTCACACGCTTAGTGTGGCCATGCAAGGCGACCTTTATATCGAAATGGGTACGGTCAAGGCCGTGACCACGCCGATCACGCTGGACGCCACTGCCGACCTGCACGGGCATGAATGGTGGAGCGAATCCGCCGCTCAAGATCTGCCGTTGGCGGATTTTGGTGCCGTCATCATGCGCAAAGACCCGCCTTTCGACATGGAATACGTGTATTCCACGCATTTGCTTGAATACGCTGAAGCCCAAGGCGCCCGCGTGTTCAACAGTGGCGCGGCGATCCGCAACCATCCTGAAAAGCTGGCCATCACCGAAATCAGCGAGTTCACTGCGCCGACGCTGGTGACCCGCAATATGGCCCGCCTGAAAGCATTCCATGACACCCATCACGATGTCATCGTGAAGCCGCTGGACGGCATGGGCGGCACGGGCGTGTTCAGGCTGCAGCCCAAAGATCCGAATCTGAATGCCATTCTTGAAACGCTGACGGACAATGGCGCGCGCACCATCATGGCGCAGCGTTACATTCCCGACATCGTCAAGGGCGACAAGCGCATCCTGCTGATTGGCGGTGAGCCCGTGCCGTACTCGCTGGCTCGTATTCCGCTGGCCGGTGAAACGCGCGGCAATCTGGCCGCCGGCGGCCGTGGCGTCGCGCAAGAATTGTCTGCGCGCGACCGCGAAATCGCCGAAGCCGTAGCGCCCAAGCTGGCCGCTCGCGGGCTGCTGCTGGTCGGTCTGGACGTCATTGGCGATTTCGTCACTGAAGTCAACGTCACCAGCCCCACCTGCTTTGTGGAAATTGCTGAACAGACCGGCTTTGATGTCGCAGGCATGTTCGTCCAGGCGCTTGAAAAAGCGGTGGCGAACAATGCTTCGGCAGTCTGACCTTTCGGGATTTCTGTCATGACCACGGGTATTGTTATCGTCGTGCACGCGCCCCTCGGCGCCGCGATGCGGGAGTGCGCCAGCCACGTCATGGGCAACCTTGATGGAATGCTGGCCATTCACGATATTTTGCCCGAGGACCTGCCGGACGATCTGACGCCCGCCGTCCTGAAGGACATCCTGGGTCAAGACCATGGCACTGGCGTGCTGGTGCTGACGGACCTGATCGGGGCCACGCCCGCAAATATCTCCAAGCGGGCCGTGGCAGACGCTCAGGCGCAGGGTATTCAGTGCTGTGTGCTGGCGGGGTTGAACACGCCGATGTTGCTGCGCGCGCTGACCTATCGCAACCTGCCTTTGGCTGAAACTCGCGAGAAGGCCTTGGCCGGAGGGGTGCAGGGCGTCTTGCGTGTAGACTGACGGACGGGAATTTGCCCTATTATGTCGGCAGATAATTCAAGCCAAAGCGTATTTTTCGGTTTGATGTTTGCTGCGATCAACACTGCGGCGCAGGTCCGCAGTCATAATATTTCCTATGCCTAATACAGACATCGTCATCAGCAATAAACTAGGTTTGCATGCGCGGGCAGCCGCCAAGCTGACCCAGCTTGCCAGCAAATTCTCGAGCGAGATTTTCATCTCGCGCGGCGCGCAACGCGTGAACGCCAAGAGCATCATGGGTGTCATGATGTTGGCGGCCGGGTTGGGCGTGACGGTCAAATTGGAAGCTTCCGGCAGCGATGCCGAGCAAGCCCTTTCCGAAATCGAAACTCTGTTCGACAGCAAATTCGGTGAGCAGGAATAGAACATCTTCTGAATCGGCCGGCCAGGGCGTCGCTCAGGCCGGACCGTCTGCGCCCCTGATCAATGCTCACAACGGGGCTGGCAATGCCAGCCCCGTTGTTTGTCTTTATGGCAAAGGCGTTGCGAAGGGTTATGCCATTGGGCGCGCGGTAGTCATGGGCGCTGCGGCGCTGGAAGTGGCGCATTACCGGATAGTGCCGGAAGATGTGCCCGCGGAAAGCAGCCGCCTGACCGAGGCGCTGGCCTCCGCACAACGCGAGCTCCTCCAGTTGGCCGATACCTTGCCGGCCGATGCGCCGCGCGAGCTTGGCGCCATGCTGAATGTGCACAGCCTGCTGCTGGGCGACCCGCTACTGACCGAGCAGACGCTGGCCTTGATTGCCGAGCGGCATTACAACGCCGAATGGGCGCTGACGACGCAAGGCCAGATCTTGGGGCAGCAGTTCGACGCCATGGAAGACGAGTACCTGCGTGAGCGCGGGGCTGATGTCCGCCAAGTCATCGAACGGGTGCTGCATGTGCTGTCTGGCACCTCTGCGATCTTGCCCGATATGTCCCACATGGGCGGCGACGATGCGCTGGTGGTCGTGGCGCACGATATTTCGCCCGCGGACATGCTGCGTTTGCGGGGCGGCCGCTTTGCGGCATTTGTGACGGATCTGGGCGGACCCACATCGCATACCGCCATCGTGGCGCGCAGCATGGGCGTGCCTGCCGTGGTCGCCATGGGTAACGTGCGCGAGCTGGTCCGGGATGGTGACATGCTCATCATCGACGGCGCCGCTGGCGCCGTGGTGGTGAACCCGTCTGATCGCATCCTTCTTGAATACCGGCGCCGTCAGGCGGCCTACGCGGACGAGCGCGCCGAACTGGGCCTGCTGCGCGACGAGCCTTCCGTCACGCTGGACGGTATCGACATCGTTCTGCACGCCAATATCGAACTGCCAGACGAGGCGGCGCTGGCGCTGGCCTCGGGCGCTCAAGGCATAGGCCTGTTCCGCAGTGAATTCCTGTTCATGGGCCGCCCGGATCTGCCCGGCGAAGAAGAGCAGTACGAAGCCTATTCGTCTGTGGTGAAGGTAATGGCGGGCCGGCCAGTCACGATCCGCACGCTGGACATCGGTTCCGACAAGACGCTGGACGGAGAGGCCACGGTGGCCACCAATCCCGCGTTGGGCCAGCGCGCCATTCGTTATTGCCTGGCGCGTCCGGAAATGTTTGCCACCCAGTTGCGCGCGATCTTGCGAGCCTCGGTCCATGGGCCCGTACGCTTGTTGATTCCGATGATTGCCCACATGCATGAGGTCGTGGCGACCAAAGCCGCGATCGAGTCTGCCAGGCGTGAGCTGGATGCGCGTGGACAGGCATACGCGCCGCATATGGAAGTGGGTGCCATGGTCGAGGTGCCTGCCATTGCGATCGCTATCGAGCCTTTTGTTCAGGCGCTGGATTTTCTGTCCATCGGCACGAATGACTTGATCCAGTACACACTGGCGATCGACCGCGGCGACCACGATGTGGCGTCTCTTTATGATCCGCTGCATCCCGCAGTGCTGCGTTTGGTGGCCAATACCATCAACGCGGGTGAGCGGGCCGGCAAACCCGTTGCCGTGTGTGGCGAAATGGCGGGTGATTCGCGCATGACGCGGCTTCTGCTGGGCCTGGGCCTGACCGAGTTCTCCATGCACCCGCAACAACTGCTGGACGTGAAGCGGGAAGTGCGCCGCGCGCATTCCAATGCGCTGCGGATCAAGGTTGCAACCGCATTGAATCGCGCCTTGCCGGTGGATCTGGACGCATTGGGTCCTGCCTGATTCAAGGTCAAGCGGTCCCGTCTGACTCAAGATCACACTGAAAAAAAGGGCGCCGGGTTGAAAAACCCGGCGCCTTTTTCTTGCCTGGCCCGCTGCACTGAGGCGGCGGGCCGGAATACTGCTTTTAGCTGTGATACGCCGATTCGCCGTGGCTCGTGACGTCCAGGCCTTCGCGCTCCTGATCTTCCGGCACACGCATGCCGCACAGGGCGTTGGCGATCTTGTAGGCAATCCATGCCACCACGCCGGACCAGACGATGGTGATCAGCACGCCTTCCAACTGCACCCACAGTTGATGGGCAATCATGCTGGGTTCGGCCAGACCAGGCCCGCCCAAGACCTGTGCGTTGAACACGCCGGTCAGCAGTGCGCCCACGATACCGCCCACGCCGTGGATGCCGAACACGTCCAGAGCATCGTCGGCGCGCAGCAGGCGCTTCAGGCCATTCACACCCCACACGCACACCACGCCAGCAATCACGCCGATGATCAGTGCGCCTACGGGGCCAACCAGACCGGCTGCGGGCGTGATGCCCACCAGGCCAGCGATAGCGCCCGACGCGGCGCCCAACATCGAGGGCTTGCCCTTGATGGCCCATTCCGTGAACAACCAGGCCAGCACGGCGCCAGCGGTGGCGATCATCGTGTTGAAGAAGGCCAGGGTGGCGTTCTCGTTGGCGGCCAGCGCCGAACCCGCGTTAAATCCGAACCAGCCCACCCACAGCAGGGCAGCGCCCACAAAGGTCATCGGCAGATTGTGCGGTTGCATCGCTTCGCGGCCATAACCCACGCGCTTGCCAACCACATAAGCGCCCACCAGGCCGGCGACACCAGCGTTGATGTGCACCACCGTGCCGCCTGCAAAGTCCAGTGCGCCCTTGGCATTGAGCAAGCCCGGCGCCGTTTCGGACGCGAACCACACCATGTGGGCGATAGGAATATAGGCGAACGTAAACCAGATCACCGTAAACACCAGCACGCCCGAGAAGCGTGCGCGTTCCGCGAAGCTGCCCACGATCAGCGCGCAGGTGATGCCGGCGAACGTGGCTTGGAACGATGCGAACAGGAGTTCGGTCAGCGTGTTCGACATGGCGAACTTGCCGTCAGCCGGTGTGAACATGCCAGAGAAGAAGGCGCGAGACAGGCCGCCGAAGAACGCATTGCCTTCGGTGAAGGCAAGCGAATAGCCGTAGATGAACCAGAGAACCAGGCCCAGCACGAACGTGCACAGCACTTGCAGCAACACAGAAAGCACGTTCTTGCTGCGTACCAGGCCGCCATAGAACATCGCCAGACCGGGTACGGCCATCATCAATACAAGTAGGGTAGAGACGAGCAACCAGGAGATATCTGCTTTATCCATTTTCAGGCTCCATTGAGTCTTTATTTATTTACAGCGCAGCTTCGCCAGCTTCACCTGTGCGGATACGGATCACTTGTTCCAGCGGGGCGGCGAAGATCTTGCCGTCGCCGATCTTTCCGGTACGGGCGGCTTGTTCGATCGCTTCGATGACTTGATCGACAAGGTGGTCGGGTACAGCGGCTTCGACTCGCAGCTTGGGCAGAAAGTCGACAGCGTATTCAGCGCCGCGATACAGCTCGGTATGGCCCTTCTGGCGACCAAAACCCTTTACTTCGGTAACGGTCAGACCCTGGACGCCGATCGCGGATAGAGCCACCCGCACTTCGTCGAGCTTGAAGGGCTTGATGATGGCGATGATGAGTTTCATGGCATTTCCTCTCATGGTTGCACACAGGCTTCGTCTATCAAGCAAGATCCATGCCATGTTTAGTGGTGCCCGCAATGGCGGGTGGTGGCGCATTTATTGTGCTTGCTTGCACCAATGTAGTGCGCAACCAGTGCTTCGTCAGCCTCAATATGGTGCGTAATGTGGTGAATGTGAGGCATGCAACCAAATATGTGCGGGGTGCCAGTATTTGTAGCCAGTTGATGCTGAGGCTGTTGCTGTTTGTATGCGGTTTTGTGTCGGCGTGGCGTGTCTGGAAGCGCGGCGATGATGTCCTGAAAGCGTTACAGGCCGGGCATCAGGTGCCGTTTCATCCGATTTTCAGGCGCCGGCCAGCTTGACGAATATGTGCGTGAATTGCACTGCTGGCGTGATACCGGGGTTTACACGCATAAGCTTGTTGCCAGCGGTTGGGTGAACAAGAATCAAGCCAGCTCATCAATGATGAGCAGATCGGGCCGCAGGGAGGTGGTTCCGGTGCTGTGGCTCTCTTACATAAAAAGCAAGAACGGAAAGAGGACTCTATGAAGATTCAACGCAAATTCTTTGGCATTCTGGCTTTGGCCGCCACGGTTGGCGTGCTGGCCGGCTGCAATAAGAGCGATGAGCAGAAAGCGGCTCCTCCGGCGGCATCAACGACGCCTGCGCCTGTTACTCCCGCTCCTGCAACACCCGCGCCCACGGCTCCTGCGCCCACGACGCCGGCTCCGTCGGCTACGGCTCCGGCAACTGGCGCCACTGGTTCCGTTCCTGCCGAGTGCGAAGCCTATCTGGCGAAGGTCAGCGCGTGCATGGACAAGCTGGGCAGCGCCAACCCCGCAGCGGCGAGCATCAAGCAGCAGCTTGACGCGGCCAAAGCCCAGTGGGGCGCAATCCCGGACAAGTCGCAATTGGCGGCGCAGTGCAAGCAATCGACGGATATGTTTGCGCAATCGGCAACCCAAATGGGCTGCCCGTAACGATGTTGGTAGGGGGCCGCTCCATGGCGGCCCGGTTTTCTCCTGTGCTTTGATGGGCGGTCACCGCATGCGGCCCGCCCTTTTTTTTGGCCGGAGTTTGCGTGGTTTGTCTGCGTCCCGCCGCCGAAGCACTACACTTGAGGCATCAAGAACATCGAGAGGCCGCTATGAACAATCGCACCCAATGGATCGAAGACATCCAGAAGAACATTTCCGACCTGATCGCCCGCAGCCCAGCCGCCGACGTTGAAAAGAACGTGCGCGCAATGATGGCTCAGGCATTCACCAAGATGGATCTGGTCACGCGCGAAGAGTTTGACGTGCAAACAGATCTGCTGGCGCGTACCCGCGCCCGCGTGGATCAATTGGCGGCTCAAGTGCAGCAGTTGGAAGAGCGTCTGTCGGCACTGGATAAGTAGATCGGCACTTGGCAGTACCAGCATCTGAACGACCGCCGTGGCGGTCGTTTTTCATTTCGGTTTTGTTGAACGCGGAGGCGGCTCTGTGGCGGCGCTTAACGTCAGCAAAATGATGGCCAGGACCGCCTAAACGCGGGCTGCTTTTGTCACGTCGCTGTCCGAACTCGCAGTTTGAATGCCGATACTGACGGTCTTGTTCCCCTTGGGAGACCGTTATGACGCTTGCCGTTCTTGCCAGCCGGGCGCTCAGTGGGCTGCATGCGCACGCCGTCCGGGTTGAAACCCATCTGGGCCCGGGGTTGCCCAGTTTTAATGTCGTCGGGTTGGCCGACACCGAAGTGCGCGAAAGCCGTGAGCGCGTGCGCGCGGCCATACTGAATAGCGGTTTTGAGTTTCCGCCCGGCCGAATCACGCTGAATCTGTCGCCCGCTGATATTCCCAAGGAATCTGGCCGGTTCGATCTGCCCATTGCGCTGGGCTTGTTACTGGCCTCTGGCCAGTTGGCCGCGCCTGTGGATGGCGGCGGCCCGGAGCTGCCCGCGCCTGATCCCTCATTAGCGGGCTTGGTGCTGGCGGGTGAGTTGTCTTTGACCGGCGCGTTGGTTCCCGTGGCAGCCCCGTTGGTGATTGCGTTAAGCGTGGCGCGTGAAGCGCCTGATGCCACGCTGATCTTGCCCGCAGGCAGTGCGGAGCAGGCGGCATGGGTGCCAGGGCTTAACGTGTTGTCGGCGCGCAGTCTGGCGGATGTGGCCGCCCACATCGCGGGCATGTGCCAGTTGCCGAATGCGGTGCCCAAGGCGTGGCCCCCGCCGCCGCCTGCGCCGTGCCTGTCCGATGTGCGCGGCCAACCGGGGGCGCGGCGAGCGCTGGAAGTGGCGGCGGCTGGTGGCCATAGCCTGCTGATGATCGGGCCTCCCGGGGCAGGCAAGAGCATGCTGGCTTCTCGTCTGCCAGGATTGTTGCCGCCTTTGCTTCGCAGCCAGGCGCTGGAAGCCGCCGCAGTGGCTGCGTTGGCAGGGTTGCCGGAAGCACTGATGGGGCATCCGCCGTTCAGGTCGCCGCATCATTCCGCGAGCGTGGCGGCGTTGGTGGGCGGCGGAAGCCG
This sequence comes from Achromobacter seleniivolatilans, assembly GCF_030864005.1. Lineage (NCBI taxonomy): Bacteria > Pseudomonadati > Pseudomonadota > Betaproteobacteria > Burkholderiales > Alcaligenaceae > Achromobacter > Achromobacter seleniivolatilans. The sequence goes on along the minus strand of NZ_CP132976.1, from coordinate 2,590,654 downwards.
GCCGCGGCCAGGAGAAATCAGCCTGGCCCACCACGGAGTCTTGTTTCTAGATGAGCTCCCGGAATTCAGTCGTCGCACGCTGGAGGCGTTGCGCGAGCCGCTTGAGGCGGGCAGGGTGGTTGTCGCCCGCGCCCTGCATGCTGCGCAATTCCCTGCCCGCTTTCAGTTGGTCGCTGCCATGAATCCTTGTCCTTGCGGCTGGCGCGGCCACCCTGGGCGGGCCTGCATTTGCACGTCCGACCAGGTGGCGCGGTACACGGGAAAAATTTCCGGGCCCTTGCTGGATCGCATCGATCTGCACGTGGTGCTGCCGCCATCTGACCCTGAATGGATGAGTCATCCGCCTGGCGAGGCTTCGGGTCCGGTTCAAGAGCGGGTGATGCGCTGCCGTGATCGGCAGCTGGCCCGGCAGGGTAAGTCCAATGCAGGTTTAATGGGGGCGGAGCTGGATGAGCATTGCGTCATGGATGGCGATGCGCAAGCGCTGATGTTGCAGGCCATGCGCCGTCTGGCGGGGTCGGGGCGGGCTCTTCATCGGGCGTTGCGGGTGGCTCGTACCATCGCCGATCTGGACGGGGCGGACGTGCTGGGCGCCGGGCATGTCGCGCAGGCAGTGCAGTACCGGCGGCCGGGGGTATGATGGTCCGCTGAAACTCCTGGCAGGATGTGTTGAGTGCGGCCGGTTCGATTTTTTGCTGCACCCGACTCGACAAAGGCCAGGAAATCACCATATAATCAAAGGCTTTCCCGGATCTGGGCTACTTTTTTGCCAAGAACTGGGAGATGCCCGTGTCTGGCAGCGATGCTTCTACACGGTATGCAGTACCCCAGCAATACCCCAAGAAGTGGCAACAGGTTTACAAGTTTTGCCGTTGTTTCGGTGCTAGCCCTAGGGCTTTTTGCCAGCAACGTGCAAGCACCTCGCGTCATGTCAAATCAACAACGAGTTTTTAGTTTAGGGAATCATCATGCCCAAGATGAAAACCAAGAAAAGCGCCTCCAAGCGCTTTAAGGTTCGCGGCAGCGGCTCCATCAAGCGCGGTCAGGCGTTCAAGCGCCACATTTTGACCAAGAAGACCACGAAGGCCAAGCGTCAATTGCGCGGCTCGACGGCTGTTCATGAATCCAACGTGGCCTCCGTCAAGGCCATGATGCCTTTCGCTTGATAAGGGAGTCTTAATATGCCTCGCGTCAAACGCGGCGTAACTGCCCGCGCACGTCACAAAAAAGTCATTGCCGCCGCCAAGGGTTACCGTGGCCGCCGCGGTAATGTGTTCCGTATTGCCAAGCAAGCAGTCATGCGCGCTGGCCAATACGCCTACCGCGACCGTCGTAACAAGAAGCGTACGTTCCGCGCTCTGTGGATCACGCGTATCAACGCGGCCGTCCGCGAGCATGGCGTTAGCTACAGCGTGTTCATCGCTGGCCTGAAGAAGGCTTCGATCGAACTCGACCGTAAGGTTCTGGCCGATCTGGCCGTGCGCGACAAGGCCGGCTTTGCCGCCATCGTGCAGCAAGCCAAGGCTGCCTTGGCTGCCTGATCGCGCGCTTTAACACATCGCGCATCGCTGCAAACGGGGCTGTTATAGCCCCGTTTGCGTTTTGAAGGCTGGATTTCATGACTCTATCGGTTGACGACCTGGTCTCCCAGGCGCAAGAACGGTTCGCAGCGGCTACAGATGCCGCCGCGCTTGAGAACGCAAAGGCTCGATTCCTGGGTAAGGACGGCGCACTTACGGTGCTGCTGAAAGGCCTGGGCAAGCTCGATCCTGAGCAAAAGCGCGAAATGGGCGCCCGGATCAATCAGGCGAAGCAAAAAGTCGAAGAGCTCCTGAATTCGCGCCGCGCCGAACTGGCGCAGGCGGAACTGGACGCCCGGCTGGCTTCCGAAACCATTGACGTCACCTTGCCTGGCCGCGGTCGCGCGCCGGGAGGCATCCATCCGGTGATCCGGACCTGGGAACGTGTGGAAGCTATCTTCCGTTCCATTGGCTTCGATGTGGCCGACGGCCCCGAAGTGGAAAATGACTGGACCAATTTCACCGCTTTGAACAACCCGCTGGACCATCCGGCGCGTTCGATGCAGGACACGTTCTACGTCGACATGAACGACGCAGACGGCCTGCCGCTGCTGTTGCGCACGCACACCAGCCCCATGCAGGTGCGTTACGCCCGCATGCACAAGCCGCCGATCAAGGTCATCGCACCGGGCCGCACCTATCGCGTCGACAGCGACGCCACGCACTCGCCCATGTTCCACCAGGTGGAAGGGCTGTGGATCGCCGAGGACATCTCGTTTGCAGATCTGAAGGGCGTGTATACCGATTTTCTGCGTTGCTTCTTTGAAAGCGACGATCTCGTTGTGCGATTCCGTCCGTCGTTCTTCCCGTTCACGGAACCGTCCGCCGAAATCGACATGATGTTCACCTCGGGTCCCAACCGTGGCCGTTGGCTGGAAATTTCCGGCTCGGGCCAGGTGCACCCTGAAGTGGTGCGCAATTTCGGTCTTGATCCCGAGCGCTACATCGGCTTTGCCTTTGGTTCCGGACTTGAGCGCCTGACCATGTTGCGCTACGGCGTGAACGATCTGCGCCAATTCTACGAAGGCGATTTGCGCTTCCTGCGCCAGTTCAACGAATAACAGACGGCTGATCATGCAATTTCCCGAATCCTGGCTGCGTACGCTGGTCAACCCTCCGATCGCAACCGATGAACTCGCGCACCGGCTCACCATGGCCGGTCTGGAAGTCGAAGAGACCGAACCCGCTGCACCCGCCTTTACCGGTGTGGTCGTGGGCCATATCGTCGACATCGCTCCGCATCCGGACGCTGACAAACTGCGTGTTTGCCAAGTCGATGACGGTTCCGGCGAACGCCTGCAAATCGTGTGCGGCGCGCCCAACGCTGCCGCCGGCCTGAAAGTGCCGCTGGCTCGCGTGGGCGCAGAGCTGCCTGGTGGCATGAAGATTGGCGTGGCCAAGATGCGCGGCGTGCAATCGGCCGGTATGTTGTGCTCGGCCCGTGAACTGGGCCTGTCGCAAGATCACGGCGGTCTGCTGGAGCTGCCGGCAGACATGGTTCCCGGTCAGTCCATTCGTGAAGCACTGGACCTGGACGACACGCTGTTTACGCTCAAGCTCACGCCTAACCGTGCCGACTGCCTGTCGATCTTGGGCGTGGCGCGCGAAGTGGCCGCGCTGACTGGCGCGCCCTTGTCGGTGCCCACGGCCGTGGCCGTGCCGGTGACGCTGGACGAGCGCTTGCCCGTCAAGATTGAAGCGCCTGAGTTGTGCGGCCGTTTTGGCGGCCGCGTGATCCGTGGCGTGAATGCCCGCGCTGCAACGCCCGACTGGATGAAGACGCGCCTCGAACGCGCCGGCCAGCGTTCGCTGTCGGCGCTGGTGGACATCTCCAACTACGTCATGCTGGAGCTGGGCCGTCCGTCGCACGTGTTCGATCTGGACAAGATCGGCGGCGATATCTCCGTGCGCTGGGCGCGCGAAGGTGAGACGCTTGAACTGCTGAACGGCCAGACCGTGACGCTGGACCCGAAGGTCGGCGTTGTGGTGGCTGGCGATCAGGTGGAAAGCCTGGCCGGCATCATGGGCGGCGAAGCCACCTCTGTGACGCTGGATACGCAGAACATCTATCTGGAAGCCGCGTTCTGGTGGCCGCAAGCCATTGCGGGCCGTGCGCGCCGCTATAAGTTCAGCTCGGAAGCCAGCCATCGCTTTGAGCGTGGGGTGGACTACGCCAGCATCCCGGAACACCTTGAATTCATCACCCGCCTGATCGTCGACATTTGCGGCGGCCAGGTTGGCCCGATCGACGATCAGATCGTCAACCTGCCGGTGCGCGCGCCTGTGCGCATGCGTTTGGCTCGTTGCCACCGCGTGCTGGGCGTGCCCGTCACGCGTGAGCAGGTCGCTACGATTTTCGGCAGCCTGGGTCTGGAATTCACCGTTGAAGGCGATGACTTCGTCGTCAGCCCGCCGTCGTTCCGCTTCGATCTGGAAATTGAAGAAGACCTGATCGAGGAAGTGGCCCGCATCTACGGTTTTGAGAGCATTCCCGACGTGCCGCCGATGGCGCGCGCCAAGATGTTCTCGCAGCCCGAAGTGCATCGCGGCGCGCATGCGCTGCGCCGCTTGACCGCTGCGCAGGACTATCAGGAAGTTGTGAACTACAGCTTCGTTGAAGCTGATTGGGAACGCGACTACGCCGGCAACGACACGCCGGTCCGTCTGGTCAACCCCATCGCCAGCCATTTGTCGGTCATGCGTTCCAGCCTGATCGGCGGCCTGGTTGCCAACATTCGCCACAACGCCAATCGCAAACAGACGCGCGTGCGCCTGTTCGAATTGGGTCGTGTGTTCATGCGCGATGCCGCTGTGCAAGATGGTCCGCTGGAAGTGGCCGGCGTAAGCCAGCCCATGCGCCTGTCTGGCGCGGCCTGGGGGCCGGCTGCGGAAGAGCAGTGGGGCGTTACGACGCGTCAGGTGGATTTCTTTGATGTAAAGATGGATGTCGAAGCGCTGTTTGGCGCACGCGGCCGCCGTTTGCGTTTCGAAGCTGCCGCACATCCGGCGCTGCATCCGGGCCGTAGCGCTCGTATCGAACTGGATGGCAAGGCAATCGGTTGGATCGGTGAGCTGCACCCGCGTTGGGCACAGCAAGCGGATCTGGCGCACGCACCCGTTGTGTTCGAACTGGATGTGGCTGTTTTGTCTGAAGGCGAGTTGCCCCAGGTGCGCGAGTTGTCCCGTCAGCCCGTGGTCGTTCGCGACTTGGCCTTGTGGGTTGATGCGCCTGTGTCCACGCAGTCCATGCTGGATACCGTCGCAGCTGCCGTTAAGGCAGACGCGCAACTGGCCGTGGTGCAGGATGTGCGCGTGTTCGACGTCTGGCGCGAGAAGCCCCAAGGCGGCGAACCCGTCACCGAGAAAAGCCTTGCTTTCCGATTCTGGCTACAGGACACTGAGGTCACTCTGGACGAAGCCCGTGTGGCAGATTGCCTGTCCCGCATCAAGGATGCATTGGTCAGTGCTCACGGCGCGCGCCAGCGTACTTGAACCATGGGGAACAGTATGCTTGCTGCCGAGCCACGCACCTTGACCAAGGCCGAGCTGGCCGAACTGCTTTTTGAGCGGGTCGGCCTGAATAAGCGCGAAGCCAAGGACATCGTCGATACGTTCTTCGAGGAAATCCGCGATGCTCTGGCGCGCGGAGACTCCGTCAAGCTTTCGGGCTTTGGCAATTTCCAGGTGCGCGACAAACCGCCGCGCCCTGGCCGCAATCCCAAGACCGGCGAGACCATTCCCATCGCCGCACGCCGCGTGGTTACGTTCCACGCGAGTCAGAAACTCAAGAGCGTGGTGGAGCAGGCGACCCCTGCTGCACCCGACGCCGCGGAGTGATACGCTTTGTCGGTAATTGTTATCGGCTCACGGCGCCTCGCGGCATAAAATTCGCTTATGACACGTACTGAACCCACCGTTACCTTACCGCCCATTCCCGCCAAGCGTTACTTCACCATCGGTGAAGTCAGCGAGCTGTGCGGCGTCAAGCCCCACGTCTTGCGGTATTGGGAACAGGAATTCACGCAGCTCAAGCCGGTGAAGCGACGCGGCAATCGCCGCTACTATCAGCATCACGAAGTGCTGCTGATCCGTCGTATCCGTTCTTTGCTGTACGAGCAAGGCTTCACGATCAGCGGTGCACGCAATCGCCTGGGCGATGCGCGCGACATGCCGCATGATCAAGACGCCGCCGTACGCTTGACCGGCGCCGAGATGCAGTCCTTGCGTAACGAGCTTGGCAACGTCTCGACGATGCTGGCCGAAGCCTTGGGCACGTCTGCAAACGCAGCGCCCACCCCAAGCGCTGGCAGCTTCGGTTCAGCTGCTTGATCGCATTGAGTTCTTCGCCGTCCAAGATTTTTGTTTGAACGCAGGTCCTGCAAAGTGCGTTGTCCTTCGGGCCAGATACTTTGCAGACATCAGTACCTTGCGCTTCGTGCGCCGCTTTGCATGCTACTGGTGCAAGCGACGGACATGAAGCGCAAATTTTTTTGAGTATTCAGCATTTTTTTGCACTAATGCGTGCAAACAAATTTTTGTTCTGCTATACTCTTTTTCTTTCGGGGCGTAGCGCAGCCTGGTAGCGCACTTGCATGGGGTGCAAGGGGTCGTGAGTTCGAATCCCACCGTCCCGACCAGCAATACCCTAAGGGGGCTAGTGATTAATCACTAGCCCCCTTTCTCATTTGCGGGGCTTTTGTGGGGACTCGCCCACTGCATCAAGCACTGCATCAAGCACTGCGTCACCCACGTTAGCCATCCGCCGTTTCAGCATAGTCAACGCCGGACTGCGCGTGCCGATTGCTGCGATACGGTTTGCACACTCAATCAGCTTGGCCAATTCTGCCGATGCGTAGTGAGATGTAATGCTGCCGTCCGTATGGCCCATTAGCGCCTTGCGATCTTCTTCCGGCACATCTGCTGCGCGTAGCCGTAGCCTGCGACCAAACGTGTGCTTCAAATCATGCGCACGCACCTGAATAGAGCCTAGGTGACCTGCGACGCCGTGTAGCGCCTTCCTGCGCGCTTGCTGTGCCAGAGGCCGTCTTCGCCCAGACTCGTAGCAAGTACGCGCTAAACAAATGCCCCGGCCAAAAACCGGGGCGTATGCATTTTCGGATCGCGAGGCTCGGAGAAATGACAGTCAGATTCAGACGACCCTGATCGACAAGGGTATTCCGTTTCGTGACATTCATCGCTCTATCAAAAGATGGGGTGAACGGATGGACGATGAATCAAGCATAAGCATTGTGCTCACGCCGGTGCAGTTGGCGGCGATCCTGCAAGGTGAGTCGGTCAGCAGCGAGACGACCCTCTCGAATCGCTTGTGGGGTGGTCTAAAGCTAGCTGGCGGCGTAGCGGAAATGATCGGCGGCGCTGCGTTATGCGCTGTGCCGGAACCCACTGGTGCGACGAAGATCGGCTGCGTGGTATTGGGTGGCCACGGCATAGATACAGCGTCAACAGGTCTGCAAGAAGTCTGGACCGGGCAAGAGATTCGGTCATTGACGGAGAGGGGGCTTACAGAGCTTGCTACTAGGCTCGGTGCAGAACCGGGATCTGGCAAGACGCTGGGCATGTCGGTCGAGCTTGCGGTGCCAGTCGGGTTTGCTGGTGCAATAAAAGCTGCGCGGGTGACGGTGACATCGGCGCCGTGTTGGTTCGAGGCGCTTCCGAACTAGTGCAAGGGCGAATTGTCAGGGTTGTGCTTAAAAAGCTCCCCTTCAACGGCATGCCTTACTTTGTCTTGACTGCTTACGTGGACATTTGATGATGGTTGACTTGGAGCAGTATCCTGCGCTCAACAACCTGCTTGCGGGTTATTTCCACGAAGACTATGACTTATTTGGCGAGACTATTGAGGAAGTAGTACTGGCGTATAAACAGGTGTCGACTTCGGAAGAGGTCGCGCAAGTTTGTTGCGAGATGGAAAAGTTTGTTGTCGAGTTTGGAAGCAGCGCTGCGGCGGCATATGCGGAACACTGGGGATCGTTCAACCCAGCTGGTGGAGGCTATACCATCTCTGCATTCTTTGACGCGTTGAAGCGAGTTCTGAACAGCTAAATTGATTGGCTGATTTTAGAGGTGGCGCCCTGAGCACACCCAGCAAATAAAAGCCCCGATACGGAATTCCGATCGGGGCTTTTGCATTGCATCTTTAAAAGACGGCGACGGCCGCGCAGCGGTAACTGCGCGACCGACAGCCGACCTACGGAGCATGCCCGCAACCGACCGTCGGAAAAAATTAGCGAAATCCTATGCGGGGCGCGTGTGACCCTGATCAGATTGCCGCGGCTACGATGATCACAATGAGCCCAACGGTAGCAACCGCGAAGCATTTGAGGACGTTTGGCATGATCTGCTTGAGCATTGCGCGGCCTTTGATTTTTCGATCTTCGCGCGTCGCTCCGGGACCGGCCTGGATACTAAACACTCCGCGTAGAAACACGACCAATGCAGCAAGCACACCAACAAAGAAAAGGACGCCACCAATAGTGGAGAGGATACCGACCAGCATTCTGAGAAGCCCTGGAGGATGAAACAGGTTGTCATCCTATGGGCGTGGGGCTGGCTTGGATATAGAACCAGTCCGAACTTTGGAGCGCATCGGGTCCGTGCGAGCTGCTGTGCAGCGGCATGTGCTGCACAGCCGCAGATCATCATGGCGCGGTCAGATGCAAAGTTCAGCAGCTCAGGCTGCCTGGCTGCCTTTCAACGCATCGCTATTGGGCAGACGCCTGGCCTTCCTCTGCATATGCTTTAAGTGATTTCATGGTTCGAGGAAGTCCCTCGCGAATCTGCTTGGCAACGCGAGGCCCGAAAACAAAGGCCAGGGCGCCCGAGAACCATATCCGATGAGTCACTTCGGAGCCGCCGTCTACCGGTGAAACCGTGTGCTCGAAGTGCATGCGGAACAACGGGATGTAGCCCTCTACGGTGAACGATCGGCCTTCGGAGCGCTCTGTGACAACCATGGGAACGCCCATGCCCTTGCTGGGAACTATCCGGCCTCTTGTCCCCACTGCGAATGGCCCATTCAGTTCGGCTCGTTTTGTGTCCGGGTCCCAAAGGTGCCATCGGTCAACCTCGCTCCAGATGCGGTCGACGACGATGGGCGGGACTGCGATGTGGATGCGCTCTTCGATTTGCATGAACGGGTGATTCCTGACTGAAAATTATCTCGCGGCAAGGAAAGTTTGCGCGGCTGCTTCGACCGTAGCGGGCACTCCAAGTGCACCGTTAGGCAAACAGCCGCGCAATCATCCAGATGCTGCTCGTGCAGCATTCATCCAGCCGCCCTCAATACCGCCAGCGCATGTTCAACGACCCCGCATGTTCGCGGTTCCCGCCGCCGTATTGTCCGCTGTAATTCAAGCCCAGGGAGGCACTACGCGACACCGCCACTTCGGCGCCAAACTCGGCCAGCGCAGCATTGCGGGCGATGGGCGAACCCGACACCGTGAATGCCTGGCCGCCGTCAAACGCGACGCTGCTCTGCGGCAGCAAGTCGCCAAACGCGTGGCGCCAGCCCAGGGTGGCTTGCAAGCGGCCTTCGATGCCGGCCAGCATAAAGTCTGTCTGCGCGCGCACGCCCAGCGTGCTGGTGGTTTGCTGGTCGTTGCTGCTTTGACCGCGCAGCGCCGCCGAGCCGCCCGACTCCGAGAAACCGCGTGTGCGCAGGTCGCTCCACGCGAGGCCGGCGAAGGGTTCAAGGGTGGTGCGGTCGGACAAGGCCATCGCATAGCCCAGTTCGGTGAAGAGCTGGGTGGTGTTGGCGCCATAGTCGGCAGTCAGTTTCTGCGATGCGCCGGCCACTGTAGCGTAGCGCTCGGTGCTGACGTCGTGCCAGGTGTAAGACGTACCGACCAGCAGGTTCAGTTTGCCCGCGCCGGTTTCGAATGACTTGCCGCCGTAGAGGGTTGCGCTGTAGCCGGACACATCTGCCTTCGATGCAAGGTCGTCGACGCGGATCTTGCTATCGGTGTAGCCGACGGCACCGCCTATGCGCCAGCCATTGCCCACACCATGATCGACGCCGGCGAAGACGCCGCCGGTGTGCTGGCGGACCTTGGAGGTGTTGTCGGTGGCGTTCTGTGTTTGCCAGTTGCCGATGAGCTCTGCCCAGGCCGGCTGTGCGTTGGAGGACGGCAGGGCGGACGCGGACAGCGTGCCGCCGGACTGCGCCGTCGGTGCGCCGGGACGCATGCCAGCCCCCAGATTTGCACGCAGGTGCGACAGCGGTACCGTGCGCGTAGTGGTGCTGGAACCGGCCAGGCTGGTAGCGACGCTGGCGTGCGCTTCACCGGACAGGCTGCTGAATGCGGCAGCCGGCGCGCCTTCTGGCAAGGTCAGGATGTACTCGTGCAACGCACTGCCCGAGGGCAGGCTGTCCAGCGCATTGGCGACGGCGCGCTGGTTGCCGGTGCGTGCTGCGTCGGCAAAGGCGATCGGCCGGCTGGGCGAGCCGCCATTGCCCGTATTTCCGCCGTTACCCGTATTGCCGCCGTTGCTCGTATCAACCTGCTTGCGTTCGAGCTGTAGCGTCACAGCCTGCGTGCTGTATCCAAGCGTCGGCGTGACGTAAGCGTAGTTTGACGACACCGTATCGAACTTGCCGTTGATCGCGTTGGCACTGAGGATGGTGTATTGGCGGGTGCTGGCCAAGCCAGCTTCGGGGCCTACGTGGATCACCGCGCCTGCCAGATTGGCGGCGCCGCTGACGTCGACGCGGGCGCTGGCGGACGAAGCCGGGTCCGCCATGACCTGATAGGTCGAGCCGGGTTTGAAGGTCAGGTCGCCCGCCACGGTGAGTGGGCTGGAGAACTGGCCCGGAGCGAGGCTTGCGCCGTTCTGTAGCGTTGTGGTGCCGACCTGGCCGGCGCCGCGCAACTGCGTGCCGCTGGCGAGCGTGAGCGTGCCGCCCAGCTTGCCGCCGGCCGCAACTTCAAGCGCACCGGCGCCGATAAGCGTCCCGCCAGAAAAGCCGCTGCTATCTCCCGAGACGACGAGCGAGCCTTCGCCCTGCTTGGTCAAGGCACCGCTTCCCGAGATGAGGCCGCCCAGGCGAAAGCGCGTGTTTGCAGCTACGTCGATGACGCTGGGCTGGGCCACAGTGACGCTGCGCGTCATGTCGAAGCTGGCTACGGACGCCAACGTGCCGCCATTGAGCGTGACGCTGCTTGCAGCGCCACCCAGGTTGGCGTCTTGGGCTACGACCACCTTACCGCTGCGAATCTCTGTGCCGCCCGTATACGCGTTGATGCCGGCAAGCGTCGTGCTGCCGCTGCCTGCCATCACCAGCAAGCCGCTGCCGGTGATGGTGTTGGCAACCGCGACGTTGTCGCTGCGATCCAGTATCAGCGTGCCGTCATTCACGACGCCGCCTGTGCCCAGTGTTCCCTTCGTGCCGCCGGCGCCCACGCGCAAGATGCCGTCGCGAATTACGGTCGTGCCGGCATAGTTATTGTTTTCAGCCAGTATGGCAGTGCCGTGACCGTCTTTGGCCAGCCCGCTTGTGCCGGTGATCGCGCCTGCGAGCGTGATGTCGTAGTTATTGACGAGGAGCGTGAGAGACTGGTTCAGCTCGATGGGTGTAGCAAGCTGCATGGCGGCGCCAGTTTCCAGGCTGCCGGCGCCGGAAACGAGCAGGCGGCCGGTGCCAAGCGCTGCCGCGTTACCCAGGTACAGAGAGCCTCCCGCCAGCTCCGTGCCGCCTTCGTAAGTGTTGGCGCCGTTCAGGCTCAGCGCGCCATTGCCCTCTTTTTTCAAGCGGCCCGTGCCCGACACGATGCCATCCAGGATCAATGTGCGATTGCCCGAAACGGTGAACCCGTCAGTCCCGATTGTCACTGCATTGGCCAGCGCTACGCCCGAACCGCCTGCCTGAAGGCCGCCACCATTCGCGCTGATCGCGTTGAGACCCAGGGCCAATGGATTGTCCACCGATAGAACGCCACCCGTGAGTTTGGTGCTGGTGCTCGCTCCGCTCAGCAGGGTTCCAAGCAGGGTCCATGTCCCGCTGCTCACCTCCAGGTGGCTGAAGTTACGGTAGTTTGCGGCGTCGATCGTGCCCGACCCGCCCGTGCCCGCGCCGCCGCCTACGGCATTCTGCAAAAAAAGCGTGTTACTGCCGCCCGCACCGCCGTCGACGACACCGGCTGCCGCATAGTTCAGCCGCGTACCCGTCACAAGGGTCTCGCCTTGGACGCTCAGGCCCTTTTGGACCTGGGAGCCCGTAATCGCGATGAAGCTGTTATTGCCGCCTCCCTCTCCCAGCGACACGCTGCCGATGATCGAACCAGCATTGGTGAATATATTGCCGGCAGCGGAGCTCTCGAAGGCCACCCGTCCGGTGATATTCCCCGAATTTGTCATGTTGACCTTGCCGCCACCCCTGACCGCGACCACGGCGGCATCTCCGGCCGCGTTCGTATAGCTGATCGCGTCAGAGGAACCGATGTTGCCGTCGTTGACGATCGTCGTGGTGGCGGCCAGACCGCTGCCGTTCCTTACGTCCAGCGCCATGCCGGTGGTGTTCAACAAGGCGCCATGGGGCTCGAGTACGACGCCGTTAATGATGCCGTGGTTCGTGATATTCAGGAGGCTGTTGTTGGCATTGCCGATCGTCAGGCCCGAGATCGGTTGGGTCATTCCTGCCAGCGCTGCTGCGTCGATCGTGCCTCTGTTAACGAACGTGGCGTTACTGCCGCTCATCGTCACGGCACTCGAACTCAGCGGCGCGGCCGTGATCACGGCGGTATTGTCCATCGTCAGGGTCAGGTTGGTGACTGCTGTGGTCACGCCAGCCATGGCGTTTGAGCAGGTGGCCACGCCGCCGGTGTTAAAGCTGGTGCAGGTGGCATGGGCTCCCTCTGGCAGCCCAAGTAGCAGACCCGCAGCAGCCAAGGCAAGGACGGCGCCGGTTGGGTGTTTCGCCGCCCGGCTGCCTTGCTGCGGCATTGTCACGCCGGCGGTGGCCCCCGCGCCGCTCTTTGTGCGAGCCGTTTCGGGAGCGGCGATCCAAGCGCCAAGTGCGCGATTCCAGATACAACGATAAATTTTGTTCATTACGCAGACGTCGAGGTTGTTCAAGCAGCGTTCATTGCGATCGCCATTTAATTAGCGATGCACATGGTAACGTGGGTAACAAATAATGACCAAGAAATATGTCAACTGATGTGTGATATCTGGCATTGCCATGGCGCTGCCCAGTTTGGCCAAAAAAATAGGGCCGCATGTGTCCATGCGGCCCAGACTTCTTTCGTGCGGGAAGGGTCTACGGTTTACCAGCTGAATTTGACGCCGGCTTGTCCGCTGACGTCGCTAAAGCTATTGCTGCCTTGTTGGTAGCCCACACTGCCGTAACCACTCCAGCCCCGACCGATTTCGAACTGCGCGCCGACCTTGGTTTCAAGGATGTTCTTCGGCAGGTCATGGCTCAGACGCTCGCCATCCATCGCGATCGACGATTTGTTGCCGCCCGACCACCAGTTCACTTCCGCAAACGGCTGGATCCGGTTCGAGCTGGTGTCCGACGAACGGGCATAGACGCGCGCGCCCAACCGTGTCGTCGTGCCACCGGCCTTGCCGCTTTGCACCCGTGTGCCATTCTCTTCGCGAACGTCGTCGCTGCGGTAGTCGGTGTGAATCACTTGCGCTTGCGGTTCCAGATAGACACCGTAGCGTTCGCCTTGATGCACCTTGAACGCATAACCCGCTTCTAACGAACCTGACCAGGTGCGAGATTTGTACTTCTCGCTACCCAGATGGTCGCCCTTGACGGTGTTGTCGAAATCACCGTACTGCAACCACGTATCGACATACGCGCCTTCGGGGCTCGAGGGGTTCTGGAACCACGTGCCGTAGATGCCGATGTTCTTGCCATCCACAATGCCACGCGCCTTGTGGCCAGTGATATTGGACTTGGCATCGGTGGTGGCGCGGCCATAGCCGCCCATCACGCCGGCATGCAAGCGGCCTGTGCCAGCATCGAATTGCTTTTCCGCGCCCAACTGCATGACGGTGGTGTTCGTGTCGACATCAATCTGGCCGCCGGTCTTGCCGGAATTCAACTTGCTGGTCTGCACACGCATCCAGGTTGCGTAGCCATCACCGTCGTCTTTGCGGGCGGTCAGGCCCGGTTCGCCTACACGGTCGTGCATGGTGTGCTGGAACATGCGCAGCGCTGCGTTCTGGTTCCCCAGATACGCACCGGGTTCGGGGCGCAGCGTCGGCTTGCCCGGCTGTCCCGGCGTGCCGGGAATTTCAGGCATGCCCGGAACCTCGGGCGTACCCGGATTCTTCGGGTCTGCTTCTGAACGCAGATACCAATTGCCATCATCCGGCGTGGTCTTGCCGCCCTGGTAGAGCTGGTAGTCGTACAGGCCAGCGACGGCTCGGCCTTGCAGCGCGAAGGTGCCGTTGGAAACACCCGCCACGCTGATCAGCTCGATACCGTTATCCGTGGCAGCACCCGCGCCGCCCGCATTCTTCACTTGCACAAAGGTCTCGCCGCTTGTGTTGCCGCCGACCACCAGCCTGTCGGTGACGGAATCGTCGCTGCCCAGCGCCGTATTCATCAGCAGGGCGCCGCCGTTGCCAACGTAGTCGCCGGACACGGTCAAGGTTGCGCCAGCCATGGGAGCGCTGCGCGCGGAGGGATTCATATTTCCGGCAAAGGCAACTACGCCCGCGTTTTCCAGGCTCGCAATTTTCTGATCAAAACCACCCATATCCAGCGTTGCGGCCGGGCCTGTCTTGTAGCCGGAATTGCCGCTGAAGACCCCAGCGGCGCCAGCTTGCAGCGTGCCGCCATTCACGGTTGTTGTGCCGGTGTAATTGCTCTGCCCAAGCAGGCGCACCGTACCGGTGTTTACCTTGTTGACGGTAAGGTTGCCGTTCATCTGCGCATCGAAGTCGGTAGCGTCGGTGTGATTGAAGTTGATCGTCGCCACACCTTCTCCGCCTTGAACGCGGGTAGCGTCCAACGTGCCGGCCTTGTTGCCGCTGCCGATGTTCAGCGTGCCAGTCGAACCGGCCGCTTGCGCCAACACTACGTCGCCGCTGCTGCGCACATGTCCCTCTTCCATAATGGTGAAGTCGCCCGTACCCTCCTGACCCACGTGTAGCGTACCCGCGTTGTCCAGCAATGAGCTGGCGCCGCTGACGTAAACGGTGCCGCTACTGTTGCCCGGGCCGGTGCCTAGAGCGACCGAGCTGCTGTGGACGGTGCCGCCGTCAACAATGGACAAGGAGCCGTGGCCGCTGTGGGTGATGTCTTCGTCAAACATGTCCTGCGCGCCTCGGCCCAGTTCAAGATTGCCGCTACGCCACGTCGATCCCGCGCCTTCGACGAGCACCTGACCAATCGAATCACCGTATTTCGCGTGAGCGCTACCGATATGGCTGGTGGCATTGGCCGATACATTGACCTCACCACCCGCCTCGACGACCAGGCTACCTGCCATGCCTTCGGCAATGTACAGATCACCGTGATCGAAGTTCAAGGACGAGCCGCTGCCGGTCACCAAGACGGAAGGGGGCCGTGTGCCGGCACTCAGAATGCCAGTGCCTATGCGGTTGTCAGCGTAGGCGCCGTCAGCCTTGACGTTACTGCTGATGCGGCCGCCGTCGGCAACGACGATGCTGCCGTTGCTTTGAAGTTCGCCGTTGATTTCCCACGCAGAACCGGCGCCCGAGATGGTGGCGGCGCCCGCAGCGTAGACCGTCCCAGTATCACCGGTGACGACCTTGCCGCCCTGGTCCACCATCAAATTCGAGGTTGGGTGATCGTCGGAATAATCTCCAACGGTTAGATTATTGTTATTCCAGGCTGAACCGTTTCCGGTCACGTGGACAAAGCTGCCTTCAGATCCCGAGGAGGATATTGAGCCGTTGCCGCTGTTCACCAAGCCGCCATCGCTGACCGTCATCCGGCCCACACCGCTGCCGCCCACTTGCAACATATTGGTGCTGGTTAATTGAGAGCCTGCTCCGTCTACCAATACGCTACCGACAGCGCCTTGGTTGGCAGTGTCAACATTATTGCCGATGCGTATTTCGTTAGCGTCGACCTTGCCGCCGTCGCGAATATAAAGGTTGCCTTGGCTATCTGTGCCGGAGGCGACGCTCAACTTGCCGGCGATGTTCAAGGTCGAGTCTGGGCCAGACACATTGACAGTGCCAGTGGAACCCAATCCCACCGTTGCGCTACTGCTACTCACAGAACCGCCATTCTCGACGTTCACCGTGCCATCGCCGTTAAAGCCGACCCACAAGACACCGTCGACGGCCAAGCTCGTGCCAGGCCCCGTTACGTCGACCGTTCCAGTGGAGCCCTTTCCGATGCCAACGACGACCCCTGTGGAGGTGACCGTTCCCTGGTCTGTGATGGTCAAACTGCCCGTGCTGTCGGCGCCCAGGCCAACGTTGATCGTGCCGCTGTGCCAGGCCGAATCAGGACCCGTAACCGAGACGGAACCCGTGCTGCCGGCAGCGTCGCCGATGTAACCGTAGCTTGGAGTGGTGACGGTGCCGCCATCGGTGATCGTCAAGCTGCCAGAGGCGCCGGCATTGCTTCCCAAGCGGATGGAATCCACTTCCCACGGGCTCGGCCGGTCCCCACCGTTCACGCCGGAAACAACGATGTCATTGTTGATGTTGTCGGCTCTGGCAGATGACGTCATACAGAGAGCCGAAACTAGCGTGATGGCCGCCGAGGCTATCACGACGGACTTGCTGCGCCCGCGTCCACTGGCGAGCTCGGATGCGACAACCCAAGCTCCAGTCGTCGCATTGCGGACGACTTGATAGATCCTATTCATTGAAGTGCCTTAAAGAAAAATTGCACTTCAAATGCTAGGAGTTAAAACTTTGGGTGAGTATGAGACGTGTACTAAAGCTGCGGGCAAGCAAGCCCGCAATTGGATATGAAGCCAATCGAGGTAATCGTCCGATATCCGCCGAAATGCCCGATCCGCATTCATGTTTACCGGACGTCAATGCTGCCGTCCCAACGATTTAGTACCTGTCCTATTTGGTCGCAATTGGGAAAACTTTAGTATTTGTATCGCCAACCTAAGCAGCATCCAAACTGAGAAACGCCAGCAACTGGCGCGAATCCTTGGAGCGAACTGGCACTTGCGGCCGACCGAATTAAAAACATCGGCTGCATATCTCCTCTCCCATTCATCCACTGGTATATCAGACATGAAAGCAATTATTCCGGCCCTCGCTCTCGGCGGCCTGTTGGGCTTCGCTTCGCTTGGCGCTCAAGCCGCTGACGGCACGATCACCATTACGGGTACCGTTTCGGACATCACCTGCTCGATCAATGGCGGCGCCGCTGGCGCAGAAGCCAGCAAGGCCATTGTGCTGCCGACCGTGACGGCCAGCTCGCTGGGCTCCATCGGTCAAACCGCTGGTACGTCGCAGCCGGCCGACTTGAAGTTCACGTTGTCCGGTTGCACGTCCGGCACGAAGGCTATCGCCAGCTTCGAAAACGGTCCGCAGGTCGATCAAGACAGCGGCAACCTCATCAACAGCGGTTCCGCCGCCAACGTGCAGGTGCAATTGCTGAATGGTCAGATGGCGCCAATCAACGTCACGACCAACTCGAATAACCAGTTTGCCACCAATGGCGCGGCAATCACCGGCGGCGCGGCTGAACTGAAGTACTACGCCCGCTACTACGCGACGGGCCAAGCCACTGCTGGCACCGTGAATACCTCGGTGCAATTCTCGATGCAGTATCAGTAAATGGTGCCTGAAGGCGTTCACGTAAGCGAGCGCCTTCCTCAGCGCAATGCGAATCGATCTGTAAAGGGGCACTGATGAAGCTACATAAAAAAAAGATATTCGGGATCGGGCTTGCCTGTGTATTGCTCGCGAGCAGTGCACAGGCAAGCGTGACGATCGGTGGAACACGGGTGGTGTATCCGCTTGAGCAGCGCGAAGTTACGGTCAAACTGGATAACGACAGCAATTTGCCGTCGCTTGTGCAGGTCTGGATGGATGACGGTGATGCGGACGCGAAGCCCGGTGACGTCAAGGTCCCTTTTGTGATTACGCCGCCAATCTTTCGCATGGACGCGAAGAAGGGGCAGATGTTGCGCGTGATGATCAGTGGCGGCCACACACTGCCGCAGGATCGTGAGTCCCTTTACTGGTTGAATGTGTTGGATATACCACCCAAGCCCGCCACCGCTGCTGACGTCAATACATTGCAGGTGGCGTATCGCACGCGGATCAAGATGTTTGCGCGGCCGGAAAATCTGCCCGGCAAGCCCGAAGACGCGCCGGCGAAGCTCAGCTGGAAGATCGTGGCGTCTCCGGATGGCAAAGGCCAGGCTGTGAGCGTATCGAACCCGACGCCCTATCACGTTTCGTTCAGTGAAATTGATGTGCAGAGCGGGGGGCAAACGTTTAAGAATGATGCGGGTGGAATGGTCGCGCCGCATACAACTCAAGTGCTGCCCATTCGCAACATGAGCTCGGTAGCCACTGGTGCGAAGGTGAAATACAGCGCAATCAATGACTACGGCGGCGCCATCGTTGGCGACGCGACACTTAGCCAATAGAACTTGGCCTGGCTGGTCGGAAAGCCTGACCGACCCATTTTAATTTTTTGAATTGGGTGTGCGCTGCTCGAGCAGCACGCAGCGATGTCGCACGCCTATTAAAAGACATCGGAAACTTGTCAGAACATGAAGCAGTCATTCATTCATCAGCTGCCTGGTCACGCTCGAGAAATGCCGGATTCGTTTGGTTTGCATCCCATCGTTGCTGTGCTGATGTCGGTGTTTGCGGCTACCGGGGTGGTGCAACCAACGGTGGCGATCGCTGCGGAGACGTCTGCCGCAGGAGCGATTACGACGGCTGCCGTTGAGTTCGACCCGACGTTCTTGCGCACAGATTCGGCGCAGACCTTGGACGTCTCGAGATTCGCGCGCGGCAATCCGATTTCTCCCGGCATGTATTCCGTCGACATCTACGTGAACGACATGCGCGTCTCGCATCAAGATGTGCGATTCGTAGCCACTGGTGATGGCGTTACCGCGCGAGCGTGTCTTAGCCGTCGATTACTGGAGACGTTGGGGGTCGACTTTGCCAAAGCGAATGCCGCGGACAGCGCCGCGATGGGGGAAGACTGTGTGGACCTGCCGTCGATCGTTCCGGGCGCGATGGTCGACTTCGATTTTTCAGAGCAGAAGGTTACGCTGAGCGTGCCGCAGATGTATTTGAGTAACTCCGTGCGCGGCTATGTGCCACCTGAGATGTGGCAAGACGGAGTGACTGCCGGCTTCGTCAGCTATAACGCCAACACCTATCGCTCAAGCGGATCTGGCTTCAATTCGACGCAAAGCTATCTGGGTCTCAACGCTGGTGTGAACCTGGGCGGCTGGCGCTTGCGACATCAATCATCCGTGGTGCAGTCGAGCGGCCAGGGGACGCGCTTCGACAATTACGCGACGTATTTGCAGCACGACGTGACCGCACTAAAGTCCCAGGTGACGTTGGGCGACGGCTTCACCACCGGCGACGTCTTCGATAGCGTGCAGTTTCGCGGGGCGCAGATTGCTTCGGACGATCGCATGTTGCCCGATTCGTTGCGCGGCTATGCACCGATCGTTCGCGGTACGGCGGATTCCAACGCCCGGGTCACGATCCGGCAGAACAATCAGGTGATTTACGAAACCAGCGTCTCGCCGGGCCCGTTCGAGATCAAGGATCTGTACGCAACGGGGTACGGCGGCAACCTGGACGTCACAGTGACCGAAGCCGGCGGGCGAACGAAGACTTTTGTGGTGCCGTTTGCCTCGGTGGCGCAGTCATTGCGCCCGGGCGCCACGCGCTTTTCGGTGACAGCAGGGCAGTTGCGCAACCTCAACTTGGCTAGCAAGCCGAACTTCACGCAGTTCACGTTGCAGCGTGGATTGACGAACCTGCTGACGGCATACGGAGGCGGCATCGCGGGCAATGGCTATGTGGCGGCCAACATCGGGGCAGCGGTCAACACGGATTTCGGCGCATTTTCGGCTGACGTTACGGGGGCGAAAACGCAGATTTCTGGCCAAAATACGCTGCGCGGGACGAGTTGGCGTCTTGGCTACAACAAGTTTATCGATCCCACCAATACCAATATCGCGGTGGCGGCTTATCGCTATTCGACGGCAGACTATATGAGTCTGACCGATGCCGCTTCAGCGCGCGATTTTGCGATGCAGGGCAATGATATCAATTCGTTCTACCGTCAAAAGAACCGCTTTCAGTTGACGGTCAATCAGAATTTTCGACGTGGCGGCAGCGTGTTCGTAAGCGCGTCGGCGCAGCAATACTGGAACCGTGGCGGAAGCGATACGTTCTATCAGGCGGGCTACTCAAATGGCTTCGAGTACGGCACTTACAGTGTGACGGCGGGCCGCACCCGCAACTGGGATGGCTCCATGTCTAACCAGTTCATGATCAGTACGTCTATTCCGCTGGGTCGCACACCGCACTCGCCCCTGCTGTCCACAAGCTTGGGCCGTTCGGGCAGCGAAACCCTGATGCAGACCAACTTGAGCGGTACGTTGGGTGACGATAACCAATACTCCTACAACGCTTACGGCATGTACAGCGGAGGTGACGGCAATCGCTCGTCCAGCGCGGGCGTTAGCGGCACGTACCGGGCGCCGTATGCGCAATTGTCCGCATCCGCAAGCAGTGGTTCAGGATCAAGCCAGACTTCGGCTGGCGTGAGCGGATCCATCGTTGTCCATCCCGGGGGAGTGACGCTTTCGCAGACAGTTGGCGACACCTTCGGGATTGTCGAAGCACCGGGTGCGGAAGGGGCGCGTGTGTTGAGCGCTTCGGGAACCAAGGTCAATAGCCAAGGCTATGCGGTGGTGCCGTTTCTGACGCCTTACGGCATGAACACGGTAGATATTGATCCGAAGGGCACCTCCAACGATATCGAATTCCAGTCGACCTCGGAACGGGCGGTGCCGCGCTTGGGTTCGGTGGTGATGCTTAAGTACAAGATGGTGAGCGGGCGCGCCGCCTTGATACGTGCTCCGCAAGCCGATGGCCGTGCGTTGCCGTTTGGCGCCGATGTCGTTGACGACAAGGGGCTGGCTGTTGGTGTTGTGGCCCAGGATAGCCAGATCTTCGCGCGAGGGCTGGAACGTAAGGGCTCGCTGTTTGTGAAGTGGGGCCCGGATGCGGCGGAGCAATGCAAGATCGATTACGAGGTGCCTGAGCAGGCGGCGACGTCGCGCGCAGCGTATCTATCGCTTGAAGGGCATTGCATGGGAGGGGGCGAGTCGCCTCGGACCGGAGCTGAGGGGATTGAAAGGTGAAAGTTAATGGGGCTGGTGTTGAGAATTACGGCCAGACAAAATGCTTCGCCGTTTGGTCTGAAACATCATCCTATAAACGGTGCTTGCCCAGGTCAGGCGAGTACTGGCCTGCCTGTATAGCTGCTTTCGAAAAAGTGAAGAACATCATGAAATCTGAATTTGAAGTCGTCGAAAATATGGTGCGATTCCTTCCGAGGGGGCATCTCGGAAAGATGTTGTTTGGACTTCTGGGCATGACTATTGTCACGCTGTTTGGTAGCTCACGAGCGCACGCGGATTGCACGGCAGTAGCGACCTTGCCTGTGACAGTGGTCACCTTTCCGGCGACGATCTCCGTGCCGCCCAATGCCCAGGCCAATACTGTATTGGCGACGGTCACTGTTCCAGTAAACGGTGCCACGGCGGGCACGAGATATGCAAATTGCACGAGTTCAGGCACGCTTTGGTGGCAAATCGCCTCTGGTGGGAATGTCACCAATCGCGTTGGGTCGACCACAGTGGCAGGCGTAGGCTACACGGCGACGCTATCCGGAGGCGGGCTGCCCAACATGAGCATCGACTCATCCACGAACGCAGCCTCCGTTGCAGGTGGGCTTGCTTCTCCTACGTTTTCCTCTCAGCTAAATCTGACCGTTAATTTAGTAACGACTGGCGCTGCCATCCAACCGGGGCCACTTTCATTGAACCCAAGCGGTATGGGCACTGCGGGCCGGGTCGGGATTTTTTATGCAGGCGGCAATGCTTCGGTAGTTTTTACCGCGACGATGCCCAGCAATACCACAACCATCACTTCGGCAGCCTGCTCCGTGACAACACCGTCATCTTCGGTCAAGCTGGACCCAGTCAAGGCCAGCTCATTCTCTGGCGTCGGTTCCACGGCGGGCAGCGCGCCCATTCCACTGGCCGTAAATTGCCCCAATACCACCAGTAAAGTGTTTGTGACGCTGACCGATAACGTATCTCCAACCAATGTGAGTAGCACTCTCTCAACAAAGTCGGATTCGACCGCGAGCGGCGTCAAGCTTCAAATACTCGACCCACAAGGGAACCCGGTGTCATTCGGGCCGGATTCCGCGCAAGCCGGAAACACGAATCAATGGCTTGCGGGGCAAGCCGTCTCCGGTCATATGAGCATTCCGCTCACGGTGAGATATGTACAGACCGCCGCGACAATTACGCCAGGCACCGTCAACAGCGTGGCCACCTTCACGATGTCATATCAGTAGCTGCCACGCTAGCACGAGCTCATCCGTTCCTGACTCAGTGACTGATGACGTGATCTGAACAGAACTGCCCCCCGAAGATTGGATCTATGTTCAATTTTCGGGGGGCAGTTCGCTTAGGCCTCGGCCTTTAGCTGTTAACTGTTCAACTTTTAGTGTGCAGTTCAAATACCAGCGCGTTTTGCATTTTTGCTGGCCGAACGCCCTGAAGTGTTTGGCACATTTGGACGATCGTGATCGCCATAGATATTGCGGGGGTCGTCACGGCATGGATGCAGCGCTAACAAGTCAGCAAGAAGTCTGGACGGGGTAGTCGATCCAATTTTTTAACGCGAGGGAGCTTACTTGCTGTCAAGTCGGAGGCTCAGATCCCCGTTACGCGCACAAACCTGGTCTTTGGGGAAGGATTCGGGCGTAGCGCTACACGCGCCCTGGTCTGGTTCTTCCTGGTAACTCGAATCCATACAGGACGCCCGCCTGGAAATTGGTACTTGTCTGATGGAAGCGCAGTGGGTCATTGAGCAGAATGAATGCTCATTCATCGATCCCCATTCGACCGCCGATTCTGCGTGGTTGCCGACGTATCACTGCTGATCATCCGATCTTTACGCAGTGACGTCCCGGCAGGGGTAAGGACTTAACTCTCATGAAATTCCCTCTGACCCCCATTATGGTGGGGCTGCTGACTGCTGCCGCCCCGCTTTATCCCACCTATAGCGCCGCAGCCGAAATTGGCCAGGTCATCGTGTTAGACCCGTCGGGTCAGACGCAACAGACGCTGGACGCCGGCAGCACCATCACCCATGCGGCAACCGGCGCCGCTTTGAGCGTCACCGTGGCCGGTAACCGCGTTACTGGCGACAATATTCTGATCAATGCTGGCGGGCCTAGCGCCGGCACTTCCAAAGGCGTCAGTACCGCGTCTGGCGGCGTGGTGAACTTGTCGAACAGCACGGTCAACACGCTGGGCGTCGGGCAAAATGCGCATGCGCTTACCACCAACGGCGTGGGCAGCCTGATCACGGCTACCAACACGACGCTTAGCACCGTAGGAGAGTATTCCAGCGGGGCCTTTGCGCAGGGTGGCAGCAAGATCACGCTTGACGGTGGCTCCATCACCACGACGGGTACGTCAGGCTCGAACGGCCTCTATGCCGACGGTGTTGGTTCTACAATCACGGCCAAGTCGCTAACCATCAACACCAATGGCAGCGGAGTCGCCAACTACTCCGCCTATGCGATCAACGGCGGCAAGATTGAGTTGCAGGACGCGACCCTGTCGGGTGGCCAACTGGAGATAAAAACCGTTGACTCAAGCATTTCGCTGATCGACACGAACATCTCCACGCCCAACGGCATGGGTATCAGCGTGGATAGCGGGAAGTTGACCATGCAGGGCGGTTCAGTGACGTCGTCTGACTCGGCGGTGAGGTTGCACCAGTTCTCCACGTTCAACGGCGGCACAGCCACGATTAACGATGCGACGCTGACCTCTACAGGGGCCACGGCCTCGACGGTCAACTTCAGTGCCACCGGCGGCTCGGCTACGCTCGACAATGTGGTTATCAACGCATTGGGCGCTTCTGGCACGGGTGTCTGGCTGCCTTCTACAAACACCAGCTTTGTCGCTCGCTCGTTCAGTATCAATTCCGGCGGAATAGGTATCGACAACCGGTCGGGGCAGGTGACGTTGAATGACGGCTCCATCAGCACGACTGGGGTAAACGGATATGGCTTATATGGCTCAACAACGGGAACCGTTGCAAAAATCGACGCAACCAATACCGCGATAAAGACGTCCGGTGTGAGCGCGATTGGGGCGGTAGCCCGTTTAGCTGGCACCAGGATCACCTTTACCGATTCCACCGTGGATACCGAAGGCATGGGGGCGTTCGGCCTGTATACCACCGGGGCAAACGTGTCGATCTCCGCGAAGGGCACTACAGTGACTACTCGCGGTCAGGATGCTGGAGGTATCTATGTCGCCAACGGCTCGTCCATCCTGCTGGATAGCTCGAAGGTTTTCACCACAGGGGCTGGTGGGCACGGTATCTGGAGCAATGCTTCAACCATCGGAGCGACCAATGCCTTGCAGCTGCTGAATGGAAGCGCGGTTGAGACCACCGATGGCGTGGGTTTGCTGGCATCCGGCGGCAACCATAACTTTACGCTTGACGGCACACGTGTGCTGGCGCGCGCCAATGGCGTTGAAGACGATGGCATCTTTCTTCGAACTGCGCAGGCCACTTTGAGTGGCGGCGCAATCGTCGAGACCGCTCAGGTCAACCTTGACGCCACGGCGTCCACGATGACCGGTGATGTTCTGGCGGACAGTGGCGTCCTGGACATGGACCTCAAAAGCGGCAGCGTCTTGACCGGCGCCGTTATCAGCCGCACGGGCCGCGTGAACAGCCTGTCGTTGGACAATTCCAGCGTCTGGAATGTGCGTGGTGACTCCAATCTGGGCTCTTTGAACAACGCTGGTACGGTCAGCTTTGTTTCACCCAACGCGCACGCAGGTTTCAAGACGTTGACGGTCAATGATTACGTAGGTGGCGGCACGCTGGTGATGAACACGCAATTGGGCGGCGATGCATCGCCTACCGACAAGCTGGTGATCGATGGCGGCACCACCTCGGGCGTGACGTCGATGCGCGTGTTGAACAGCGGCGGTGTCGGTGGACAAACGGACCAAGGCATTCGTCTGGTGGAAACCATCAATGGCGGCACGACCACGACGGACGCTTTCCGCCTGGACACCGGCTCGACGGGTTTTCGTGGCAGTTCGGACACAGTTGCCATCAACGGTTATGACTACAGCCTGGTTCGTGGCGGCAATCAAGGGGTGCAAGAAGATTGGTACCTGACCTCGGTCTATGATCCGACCACTGGTGGCGGGGGCGGCGAAGAGCAGCCCGGCACACCCAACCCGCCACCCGCCAAGCCGGATGTTCCTAACGATCCCGTCGCGCCGCCCAACTTTGAGGCCCCGCCTGATAGTTCGGTATTCAAGAACGTCTCGCCGGAAAGCGGCGCCTACGTGGGCAACCAATTGGCTGCGTCCCGCATGTTCATGCATAGCAGGGAAGATCGGGCGATTGCGCGTATTTCTGCTGCTGACGGTTCCTCGGACAAGTCTGGCGCTGGCGTATGGGCGCGAATCCAGGGTAATCACGATAGCAAGTTGAGCATGTCCGAAGGCAAGGTGTCGGTAGACACGGACCGCAGCATCATCCAGCTGGGCGGCGACGTCTTGCATGGAAAAGTGGGTGAGAACGGTTCGGTCGTGGCCGGCGTCATGGCAGGGTACGGCGATGCGCGTGTGGATTCCACGTCGCGCCTGATGCTGCCCGGTTCCGAGAGCGTGGATGCCAAGGCGCGCGGCAAGGTGTCAGGCTATTCCGTGGGCATGTATGCAACCGTTCAGGAAAATGCGGCAACCGGCTTGGGCGCTTACGCGGACTCGTCGCTGCAATACGGCCGCTACTCCAACCAGCTCAGCAGCGAACTGGGCACGGCTCGCTACCATTCCAACGTGTGGACGGCGTCGGTCGAAGCCGGCTATGCCGTCAAGCCTTTTGCTTCTTCGTCGGCGCTGGGCGAGATGGTGGTAGTGCCCCAGGCTCAGGTGACTTACAGCCGCTACGATGCTGCCCGCGCTTCGTTGCAAGGCATGACGATAAGCAGCGATACTCCTGACGCCGTGACTACCCGCGTCGGCGTGCGCGTGTATCCGTTGGGCAAGTCGGAAGCTGTGTCTGCCGTGCGTCCCTTCCTGGAGACGAACTGGTTGCACAACAACGGCAACCCCGGCGTCAACATGGGCGCGAGCACGCTTAGCGCCTCGCCGATGCGCAATGCAGCTGAACTCAAGCTGGGCGCCGAAGGCCGGATTGGCAAGTCCCTGTACCTTTCGGGCCAGGTGTCGGGCCAGGCAGGCAGCGGCGATCAGCGTGGGGTTGGCGGCATGCTGAATATCAGCTACCGCTGGTAATGCGTTGATGGCGCCACTGGCGCATAGGTAAAGGCCGGTTCAGGATTCCCTCCTGAACCGGCCTTTTTTTTTGGATCTTCCATGCCAGTTTGAGCGGGCAATATTTCCGTTCTTCTATCAAACAGAACAGTGCGGACTGGGACGGCCAACGCGTCAAGTTTCGTGCCACCGCCGGCCGCGGATCACTGCAGGATGACCGTATAGTTCCTCATCGGTTCTTCGAAATAGGCAACGCCGCTTTCGTTCACTGTGCCGCGCATGACGATTTCTTTAGCGCCAACTGCCACATCCTCGTCGTTGTCTGAATGGATTTTGACCTTGATGCAGTCTCCGGCTTGATAGCCTGTCGTTCTGACGACCAGGTTCAGATCAACATAATGATCAACTTCGTCGGTCGTGACACGCGTGCCGTAGGGGCCATTAGTCCAGTAGAGCTCAACCACCTTGCCGCCGCGTCTGACGGTTTCGGCCTTACACGGCGCGGAAGCGGCGTAGATGCGGATTGGTTCTTGCGGGGAGCTGCCGGCGCTTGCCGGCTGGTCCGTATGCGGCAGTTCACTTTGTCTGGGTGGAGGCGTACCAAGAGTGGAATGTTCGGCGGCCATGGTTGCAGAAACCATGGCGATCAGTACGCTTGCGAGTAAGTGACGGAAGAGCTTCATGGTTTGTCGATGGGTCCGGTAGCGATATCGTTCCGGCACGTATGCGTGATGGGTATCTTGCTGTTGATTGCGGCCGCCAGGGCAGTGTACAGAACACCAGCACTCAAGCCGGCCGCAAGAAAGATAGAACCATTCATCCAGAAGTTTGTGTCCTTCCATAGGTATTGCCAAGCGCCGTTGGCAAACGGGTTGAACAGATACCACCAACCGCACACTGAAAGAAAAAGGCCCACTGCAATGTAGCGGAAGCGTAGGTGAGAGAACTTCCAATCGAGTAGTGCAAACAATGGCCAGGCAACAACCGCGGATAGGGTGGCTCCGATCAAGAATCGTAATGACGGCCAGAGAAAGGGTAGCGGGATCGCCAAGACTGCCAGGCCGCCACAGATTGATGCTGCGAGGAACCGCAAGGCGGCGTTGATCCAAGGGCGGTAGTTACGGTTGCGCACGGCTTATATCGACTCTAGACGCGAAAATTCCCCGCGTCGCAGGGGACGGCGGGGAAGGGGGGACTGACTCAAATGCAGTCACATCATTTCTGTACAAGCATGCTATGTGCAGAGGGGGCCTGCGTATATCTGATGGGTACGAATTTACGGCTGACATTTTCGGCTGATGAATAGCAGCGTCAACATCGCTCGTGCAGAAATACTGAGGAAACGCAGGAGACCCCAGGATATCGGACCCGTCAGATGGGCAATAGCGGCTGGCTCCCCTACGCTATCGCGTGGCTTTCAGTCACGAAGTGGGCCGAACGAGAACAGGTTGATCTGGGTGCGGCTCCCCAATTCTTTTTTCCTGGGAAGTCTGATGTCGTTGTTTTGTGCCGCATGTGTGCGGTTCTTGGATGGGTGCAGCCAAACCGAACCGCACAGTGATCTGTTGTTCCGCGGGTCCACCACAATACATTACGGTGGGAACTCCAATGGTGATGAGATCGGGTGCTATCGCCATTTTATTTGTCGCGAATGCGCGTCGCTGTGGATGCAAAAATTTGGCTGGGCAGGAAAGTCGGAAGGTTTTCGGCTCTCCCCTCTAGGCTTGGGTTCCGCGAGCACTCGGTCACGCACAGCGGCTACTGCCACCAGGCCAAACCATGGCTGAAAAAAAGATCCCCCCGGTCCCAAGGGACAGCGGGGGGAAATCCACTTCAGTTCGCAGTTCAATCCTAGCGGTGGACAGAATCCGGGCATATCTGACCGGTACGAATAGCCTGCGGATTTGTTTCGTACTCGTGTGGCGCTGAAGACATAGCGGCACTATCGGGTACCGTACCGTCCGCCGTGTGGTTAATTGCCTGGCAATCCAGCCGGGGGGATTCGCATTGCCAGCCATCGTCACAGCCTTAATGCCGCTACGATGAATCGTGCTCCAATGATCCTCACGCTAGTTCTGACTTGCCTGCCTAGGCCTTTGACGATGACGACTATTCGATCCATTGTGCTTGCCGCCCTGCTTGGGGTTTCATCCATTTCCAGTGCTGAACCGAGCGTTCAGGTCGGATTCTCTCCAGAAGGTTCAGCACGCACCCTGGTCCTGGAGACGATCGGCAGCGCGAAGCACAGCGTCCAGATGCTTGCGTATGCGTTCCAGGCTCCGGATGTCATGCAGGCGCTGGTGGCTGCGAAGCATCGCGGTGTCGATGTGCGCGTGGTCGTCGATAAGAAGCGCAACCAGGGAAAAACGAGCAAGACTGCGATGGATTACGTGACTGCCAACGGGGTGGAACTGCGTACCAACGACCATTTTCACCTTCATCACGACAAGACGATCATTGTTGATGGTTCCACAGTCGAAACCGGGTCCTTCAATTTCGCGGCGTCCGCCGAGACGGCCAACTCCGAAAATGTCGTCGTCATTCGAGACATGCCCGAGGTTGCGCGCCAGTACCTGGATCACTGGCAATCCCGCTGGGATCTCGGGGTGCCTTACCCCGAACGGTGATTGGTCGCAGTGGCAATGTGCTCAACCGACGCACGGCGCCGCAGAGAAAAATGATTTGGATTTGCTGGTATAAACACCGTCGAATCGTTCCCAATATTTCCCGGTAAAGGAATCCAGTGTCGAGCAAATTCGCGGCTAGTCGCCTTGTTGCATTGACGGCAAGTGTGATCAGGGAGAAGGGCGGCGCAATGCTGGCGGCAGCGCCTTGGCTGCTAGGCGTAGTGATCTTGACACTGCCTTTTGCCGTGCATGTCTCGCGGTATGCCGTGCCGCTCCACCAGCTCTACTTGCTGTGCGCGCTACTTAATGTGCTGGCGCTGGCTGCTGTGACATGGGCTTGGATACGGAAACTGGCCTTGGACGATGCCTTGGCCAAACCCATTTGGAGTGGCGGAGCCGCTGGGTTGAAGTATTTGGCCTTGTTTGTACTGCTAGTCGTCACGGTGATTCAGCTGTTGAGCGTGACGGGCAACATTCCCATCTTGATTTACTTTTCCATGCCGAATTCGCTGAGTCCTGTTCGGAATCCGACTGGCGAGGCGCTGTTTTTTGCCCTGGTTATAGCGGCGCTGCTGGTTTTATGGATACCGGTGATGGTTTTGTGCCGCGCGATGGCACTAAGCCTGGTCAATGTGGCGGTGTCGGGACAGTACGGCTTGCGGACGCTACGCGAAAAAATCCGCTTCGGCCGTTGGCCGCTGTTGGTGGCGTTATTTTTCCTGATTGCTTCGGCTGGCGCCACGGCGGCAGCGATCCCCAGGGCGCAATATCACCTATCAGTTTCGTCCGTTGCATTCAGCGCGGGGGGTATCGTTGTTTGCGTCGCGCTGCTTGTTGTCGTGGTGGCGATGTCTGCGGTGGCGTATCGAGAGTCACGCGTTAATGGGTCGGTCGGGGCGTCGGGCGCGAATTAACATGTTTGCTGATCATCAGATTGCGTCCGGCTGCGTCACATTGGCCGCCGAAGTTGCAGGCGATGGCGACCCCGTTGTGTTCTTGCATGCGGCGATTTGTGATCGCCGGATGTGGCGGCCGCAGCTGGAGAGTTTGGGGGCGGTGTGTAAGGCCATTGCTTACGACCGGCGCGGGTTTGGCAAGACGCAGGCTGCGCCTGAAGACCATTCGGCGGTGGCAGATCTGATGGCGGTCATAAACGCTTTATCGGACGGCAAGCGCGCAATACTTGTCGGGTGTTCCCAAGGGGCGCGAGTCGCGCTGGATGCGGCTCTCATGCATCCGGCACGGGTTCGCGGGCTGGTACTGATCGCCCCGACAGTGGCGGGTGCGCCTGAAGCCGTTTATACGCCCGCCATCAAGCCCATGATGACCGTGTTGAAGGACGCCGAATCTGCCAGGGATCTGGATCGGGTGAATAGTCTGAAAGCTCGTCTTTTTCTGGACGGTCCTTTGGCACCCGAGGGGCGCGTCGCGGGGGCAGCTCGGATGCAGTTTTTGGATATGCATGGCGGGGTGCTGCGGTCGCCGCCAGCGGGCAAGAGCGTAGATGACATACCCGCTTTCAGCCGATTGGGCGAGATTGCCATGCCGTCGCTAGTGCTGTGGGGGGAGTTTGATTTCCCCCACATCCAAGACCGGGCCCGGCAGACCGCGGCGTTGATGGGCGGGATCGGTCAGCAAGTGGCAGATACCGCCCATTTGCCCAGCATCGATCGTCCGGCAGCGATCACGGGCCTGCTTCAAGCGTTTGTTGAGCGCTGCACTGACAGCACCCAATAGGCAGTGTCGGCTATCGACGGTCTTTACGTTTAGCTGCGTCCGCGCGGCGCGGAGCGGAGGGCAGGGGATTGCCGACATGGCTGGCCAGCCAGTGTTCGATTTTGTCGTCCCGGCGGGCGGCCCAGTCCTTGCCTAGTTCCAGTACCAGCATGTTGCGGGTGTCGCCATAGTCTTGGCCGGGTTCCTTTTGGAACATTTCACGCCAGATGTCCGAGGCAACCAAATCCGTCGTGAGCAGGACGCCGATTCCCTTGGCGTCGATCCACAGAGGTGCTGCGCGTTCATCCACGTGTTTTTTCAGGTTTTCGAGCAGCTTTTGCGCCAGCGAGGCGTTGTCTTTCGAAGCCGCGATCAAGACCAGATATTGCCGGTGGTCGCTGGACGGTTCGTCCGAATCGCCAAATGGGTTTTCCATGGTGGGTTCCTTTCTGGTTAGCGTTTATGCGAGGCGGTTCGCCCTGTCACCGGACAGGTTACCCGACCAGGCCCGCAAGCATTGCATTTGGTACACTTCAGCCATCTTTGGGGAGTAGCCTTCCTGCAGCCTTGGTTGCAGGGGTTCGCGTCAACATTCTTGACCTTTCGGTCATGGCGCAACGGCCGTTTCGGCTTGGCGAGACCACGGACTATTCCATAGCCTTGTCCGGGCGATATGGAAAAGTCTGTGTGTATCGCCCGGACGGAGTACTCCGACAGTGAATCCCCTCTCGACCCTCATTCTGGCCTTTGCCATGTCGACCGATGCGTTCGCCGCCGCGGTGGGCAAAGGCGCTTCCCTGCATAAGCCCCGTTGGTCCGAAGCCCTGCGCACAGGGCTCATTTTTGGCGTCATCGAAGCGATCACTCCCCTGATCGGCTGGGGACTGGGCTCCGTCGCGGCTCAGTACGTTGCGGAATGGGACCACTGGATTGCGTTCTGTATGCTCTGTGTCCTGGGCGGCATGATGATCCGTAACGGACTGTCTACCGACCAGGAAGAAGCCCCGCCGGTGGTCCGCCATTCCTTTTGGCTGCTGGCGGCTACGGGCTTTGCTACCAGCATTGACGCGATGGCGGTTGGCGTCAGCCTGGCTTTCATCGACAACAATATCCTGATTACAGCGGCAGCAATTGGTCTGGCGACCATGCTGATGGTCACGATTGGCGTGATGGTCGGCCGGTTGATTGGAAGCATTGCGGGCAAGCGCGCGGAAGTGCTGGGCGGGATTGCGCTGATCGGCATCGGCGCGACGATTCTGTACGAACATCTGTCTGCCTGATGACGCTGGGGCGGGGGCAATGGAACTTGCCTCTGCCCCGACTGCATTGCCCTTCCGGTTTGTGTCACAGAGTTTCGTGCTAAGTTTGCCAAGGTTCCCCGAGCGATCTTCACGACCCTTGAGGTCAGGAGTGCCGTAGACATGGATATCAGCACCATTCGTCAGCAGGCGTTTGCCATGCCGTTCACGAATCCCGCCTTTCCGCGAGGGCCGTACCGGTTCGTCAATCGGGAATTCTTCATCATCAGTTACCGGACCGACCCCGCCCGGTTGCGAGAGGTCGTGCCCGAACCGCTGCAAATCACCTCGCCCATCGTCAATTTCGAATTCATACGGATGCCGGATTCGACGGGGTTTGGCGACTACACCGAAAGCGGGCAGGTCATTCCGGTCACGTTGGATGGCGTGGCGGGCAATTACACGCACGCGATGTATTTGAATGATCACCCGCCGATTGCGGGCGGGCGTGAACTGTGGGGTTTTCCTAAAAAATTGGCCAACCCCAGTTTGCAGGTGCATACCGATACGCTGGTTGGTGAATTGGACTACGGTCCGGTGCGGATCGCGACCGCTACCATGGGCTATAAGCACCATGCCTTGGACTCGGAAGAAATACGCAAGGGCATGGCGACGGCGCCAAATTTTCTGTTGAAGATCATCCCGCATGTGGACGGCAGCGTCCGCATTTGCGAGCTGGTGCGGTTTTATCTGCAAGATGTCACCGTCCACGGCGCTTGGAGCGGTCCATCCAGCCTGGCGCTGTTTCCCCATGCGTTGGCCCCTGTTGCGGACTTGCCGGTCCTTGAAGTGATTGGGGCGCGCCACATCGTGGCAAACCTGACGCTGGCGTTGGGAGAAGTGGTGTTCGACTATCTGGAATAGCGCTGTTATGGCGCAAGTCCCCTGATTCTGTGCCTGTCGCGGCAGGGGGATCTTGCCCATACTTCTCTCATTCACCCCGGAAGAGAGACGCCTGAATGCGCTACCGATATGTCACCGCTGATGTTTTTACCGGCCATGCCTACAGCGGAAACCCGCTGGCGGTCGTGCTCGACGCGCAGGGTCTTGAACCCTGGCAGATGCAGCGCATCGCCCGGGAATTCAATTATTCAGAAACCAGTTTCGTGCTGCCTGCACAGGACGCGGCCCATACCGCCTGGGTTCGCATCTTCACGCCTGATCGTGAAGTGCCTTTTGCCGGACACCCAAACGTAGGCACGGCCATTGTGCTGGCGCGCGAAATGATGATGGCGGGCCGGCCAGCACCCCAGGCCTTTGTTTTTGAAGAGGCAGCGGGATTAGTCCACATCGCATTGGGCTCGGGCGAGCAGGGCGTGGATGGGGCAGAGCTGCAAGCGCCCGAACCGTTGTCGCGCGCAAGTACGGCGCCGATTGCCGCAGTCGCGCGGGCGCTGAAGTTGAAGCCGTCTGATATTGATGTGTCAGAGCACGCTCCCCAGGTGATCTCCGTAGGGCTCAAGTTCCTGGTGGCGCAATTGGTAAGCCGTGATGCGTTGCGCCGTGCAGCACCGGATTCCGACGGGTATGCGGCCTTTTTGCCGCTGGATGGCGCGAAGTCGATCTATGTCTACACCACCGACACAGAGTCGGACTCCGGAGAGTCGGCACCGGATATTCAGGCGCGGATGTTCACGGGCCGCATGACCGAAGACCCGGCCACAGGAAGTGCGACGGCCGCCGTCACGGCATTGCGTGCCGCCTTGCGAGGGGACGGCATGTTGCGTTTGCGCGTGGCGCAGGGTGAAGACATGGGCCGCGGCAGTTTGCTGTTGGCGCATGCCGAGCCGCGCGCTGACGGAGTGTGGGCAGGGGTTGCCGGTCAGGCGGTGGTGGTGATGGAAGGCACCTTGCCTGCGCCGTTGCCGTCCGTTGAGGCTTGATTCCCGCTGCATGCTTGTTGCCGGCAGCGCGGGGCCTCGTGTATGCTTGCCCGCATGAACGCACCGCATCCCGCTCCGGTAGCCCGGGCAGATAACCGACGAATCACTCGACGCATACGTTGAGTGGCAAGTCACGTTCAGGCGCTGAGTCTTCAGCGCTTCCTCTTGAAGGCCACGATACCTCTCGTGGCCTTTTTGTTTGTTTTCCCTTTTTGCTATCGAGGCGTATCGCGCGTCCTTCGTTACCCTGATCCAAGGAACGAAGCATGACCCCCAACGCACTTGCCATACGGCCTTATCATCCGTCCGACGAAGCCGCCATCATTCAGTTGTGGCGCGATTGCGGCCTGACCCGGCCATGGAACGACCCGAGCAAGGACATCGCGCGCAAACTGACGGTGCAATCGGACTTGTTTCTGGTCGGTGAGGCTGGCGGCGTGATAGCCGGCACGCTGATGGGCGGTTATGACGGCCATCGCGGCTGGATCAATTATCTGGCGGTATCGCCCGCGCACCAGCGGCTTGGCTACGCCACCGCATTGATGTGCGCCGCCGAGCGCAAGCTGCTGGAAATGGGCTGCCCCAAAATCAATCTGCTGATTCGCTCGGGCAATGCGGCCGTGCAGGCGTTCTACGCTCGTCTGGGATTTCAGCCCGACGAGGTGATCAGCTTGGGCAAGCGTTTGATTCCGGATATGTAATCCGAAGCGCGGCGCCCGATAGGCGGAAACTGGTCTGACACTTCTGATCCGGTATCGATTCGGTCCGATAAGAGGCCGTTTGACCTGTCTTGACCCTGCCTGTTTGCGCAGACTTCCTGTGCCAGCTTTGTGCCGCGCTTGTCTTCATTAGCGCGCCGCAAAGCATGTCTTTTATCCGTCGCGATTAGCGTCCCGGCGGTACAACAGGAGGATGACGATGCGGTTCAAGATCATGGGGTGGCAGTTGGCCCCCACGGCGCTGTTGGCGCTTTGTGCACTATCCGTTCAAGCGCAAACCGTCCGGCTGACGATGTCGCACTTCTTGGGGCCGCAGAGCTTCTTTCAGGTTGATCTGCTCGAACCCTGGGCGCGTGAACTGGAACGCAAGACGGGCGGGCGTGTGCAAGTTGATGTGTTGAACGCCAGTTCACCGTTGGGCAATGTGCGCAAGCAGGCCAGCCAGGTCAAAGACGGTGTGGTCGATATTGCATTGGGGCTGCGCGGCGCCGAGGGCGATCGTTTTTCGCGCAGTTCTATCGTCGAATTGCCCTTCGTGGTGACTGATGCCGGCAGCGGCTCAAAGGCTTTGTGGAAATTGTTCCAGGATGGCGTCATTGCCGACGAATACCGGGATTTCAAGGTGTTGGCGCTGTTCGTGCACAACCCCGGGCTAATCCATACCAAGGCCACCTTGGTGACTGAACTTGCCGACTTGAAGGGCCTGCGCTTGCGAGTACCGAACGCGACGGTAGCGGCCGCGCTTAAGCACGTGGGTGCGGTGCCCAAGCTGCTGCAACCTGATGAGATTATTCCCGCATTGCGGACTAATCAGTTAGACGGCATTGTGACCAACTGGGGTACGCCCATCGCGGGCTTTAACGACGAAATGACCCGTCATACCGCAGTGCCGTTCTATGCTTCGGCCTTCTTCATCGTCATGAACAAAGCGCGCTACGAAAGTTTGCCGTCCGATATTCGGCGCGCTGTTGATGAGCTGTCTGGCGATGCGCTGGTCGCACAGTTCGGCCCGCTGTGGAATAAGTGGGACCAACCATTTCAACAGGGCGCCCAGGCGCCGGGCAGAGTCGTTCTGCGGCCGGATACGGCACTATTGCAACGCTGGCGTAGCGGTTTGCAGCCGGTGTCGGATGCTCATTTGGCCAAGCTGGAGTCGTTGGGCTTTAAGAGTGCCCGGCAGGTGTACGAACAATTGCTGACTCCGTCAGGCGGGGGGTGAACCCTGTCAGCCAATGGTGATCGAATTTGTGTGCCAGCCTCCGGGGCGATAGATCCCCCCGGGGTGGCGGACAAATTGCAAAGGGCTAGCTGAACAATCAGATGGCTACCGTCAGGTACACGGCTTCACGACCTACGATCGGCATGCGCGTGGGCATGAAAATCGTGCAATGGTTGCATGGTGAACGGATTTCTTCTGTGCCGTTCATCGCGATCAGTTCGCCTTTGTCAAAGGTCTCGAAGCCAATGACTGGGCGGGTAAAGTGGAAATCCTCGGACTTGACCATGTGGACTTCCAGCAGGCGATAGCGCTGGGGCACGGGTGGCGGCTCGGTGCCTGCCGGCGTGTCGATCAGCCCCAGATGCGCCAGGAATCGCAAGGTGACGTCTGTTGCCAGGGTGGCGGCAGATTGAGCGAAGTGCTGGCCGCATTCCACCACCAGCGCACCGCCGCTATCGGACGCCGGGTCGCCGTGACGGCCGTAACCCATGACGCCTGTGCCCGGGAATTTGTCCTGCGGCATGACCAGATGCACCACCGGCACGCCGACGGCTGCCGCCAGCGCGGTGTTGCGGTCCATCTCGTTGTAGACCCAGAACGGCTGTACGGGCGCGCGGGTCGAGTGTATGTCCAGGACGAAATCGGCGGCATCCAGCACCGGGCGCATTTCACGGGCGCGGCGCAGTTCTGGGCTGTTTTCGGAGCCGTCCAGCATGGCGGCCGACCAGATTCGGTTCAGATTGTGAACCAACTGGCGGTTTTCATACGGCTTTTCGATGTCGAAGGCCTCGTAGGCTTCGACGTGGGCAAAGCTGACCGTCAAGGTGCCGATCTTGGGACGTACGCCCGTGTCCAGCAGATGGGTGGCGGCCACCATCCCACAGATTTCGTTGCCATGCGTGATGGCATTGATCAGCACGTGCGGGCCGGGCACGCCCGAGTCGAAGCGGTGAACATACGGAATGCCGGTGTTGCCTAGTGCGTACGGCGACAGATCGCGGGGCAGAACTTCCAACGGTGCGGTGTCAGGTTCAAAAGCGGTATTTTGCATGGGGTGCCTGGTTCGGGACTGCGGCGCTTTAGGGAATGGCGCCTAGGGATGCTGCGGGGTGAAGCATATAAAGCGCCATGCTTGTTGTCCATTTTTCGCGGAAATGGGCGCGACTGGCCAAACGGGAAAAACGGCCTTGTTTTGGGGGTGTTTCCGCTGGCGCAAGATGCAGTTTTACTACTTGGTTTAGTGCTCAAACACTCTATGAAAACAGTGCTTTTCAAGCCGTTTTTTTTTTGGCATATTGCGGCCGGATACACCGATTTCAGGAGTTCAAGCATGGACGCGTGGCCGCATCGTCATATTGACGGATTTCAAGTTGGATGCGAGGTCGTTAACCTGGACGCTGGCGTGCTGGCGATCGAGGTGACGGTCTGCCGGACGGGCGATGGTTCGTATCAACAGCGATGGTCATTGCCCCGATTCGTGACGTTTGAAGATCCCCGCGTGGCGAGGCGTCATGCCGAGCTGGTCTTGTCGGGAATCGTGTCGGTGGATGGTGCGACGGGCGAGCCCAGGTACGGAATTCTTTAGCGGCTCTAGTCCTTGGCCTTCCAGCGCGAAGCCGTTGGTGACAGGTTTTGTTTCGTTTATCACAATCGTGTGCCGTCCCCAGAAGCAATTGACCGGTACAGTGGGGGCGAATGACAACAACAAGGAGAGTTCCAATGTTTGATACTTTTCCTATCTTGCGTCGTGTAGGAGTGGCGGCGGCGATTGGTGTGGCCGGTGTACTGTTTGCAGGCTGCACCACGACCTCACCCAAGAATTCGGCCAGTGCGACTGAAAAGCGCCAGTCGATGAACAGCGCCGCAAATGCAACCCTGACCAAGCTGTATGCGGCCTCGCCGCAATCCAAGGAGTTGGTTGCGCGTGCCAAGGGCGTGCTGGTGTTTCCTGACGTCTTGAGCGGCAGCTTCATTGTTGGCGCCGAGCATGGCAATGGCGTGCTGCGTGTGGATGGCGCCAATACCGCTTACTACAGCACGACCGCGGGTTCGATCGGTTTCCAGGCCGGGGCTCAGTCCAAGGCGATGGTGTTGTTGTTCATGACGGATGACTCCTTGAACAAGTTCCGCAATAGCAGCGGTTGGACCGTAGGCGCGGATGCCACGGTTGCCGTTGTGAATATCGGCGCGAATGGCCGTATTGATACGAATACGGCGCAGCAGCCCATTGTGGGTTTTGTGATGAACAATGGCGGCCTGATGGCTGGCGTGTCACTGGCCGGCACGAAGATCTCGAAGATCGACTGGTAAACGGCTTTACCATGCAAAACACCGCGGAAACCCCGCGGTGTTTTGTTTTGTGCGGCTGCGTTTCAGCCGATGAGGCTATCGCCGTTGTTGCGTACGGCGCTTTCGCGTTGCATCTCGGCTTCTTCGATATTCGGGTCCAGGCCGCGCCAGCGCACGATTCGGCCACGCTCTTGCTCGGGTTCCCAGCCCAGCATGCCGTAGCGCGTGATTTCAGTTTCGCCTGTGTCGAATTCCACTTCAAAGTAGCCCTGACGATCGGGTAGCGTGCCGCCGGGGAACCATTCTGTTTCGGGCATGGTTTGCTCCTTGCTAAGCGATGGGAGGGATGCCGGCGCGTTACTACGCGCAGACACTTCATTGTGCGGGTGCGGGCGCGATCCCGCAAGTTGGCGGCGCGTCGGCCGCCGTATGCAATCAGGCGAGCGGCACCGCGGTGGTGTAGAGCACTTGCTTGAGCGCAAAACTGGATCGGATGCTGGCTACGCCGGGAATGCGGGTGATGTGCTCGACGATCAAGCGTTCCAGCGCATCGACATCTGGCACCAGGGCCCGAATCAGGTAGTCGGCGTCGCCCGACATCAGATAGCACTCCATGATCTCCGGCAGGACCGCGATTTCGCGTTCAAAGACATCCAGTGCAGCTTTGCGTTGCTTGTCGAGCGAGATCTGGATGAAGACGTTGACTTTCAGGCCCAGTTTGCGCGCGTTCAGCAGCGTGACGCGGCGGTCGATCAGCCCTTCGGTTTCCAGCCGGCGAACGCGTGCCAGGCAGGGTGAGGCAGATAGATTCACGCGGGCGGCAAGCTCGACGTTAGTCAGCCGTGCGTCGCGCTGAAGTTCATTCAGGATACGGATGTCAGTGGCATCCAGGTTGATTTCCGGCATAAGTCACCTAGCAATTATCGATTGGCAGTTCGTTTGTGCTGAGTATGCGGGATATATGTGCAAATTGAGGTGAAATGTGCTGGGGTTTACCCTATAGACTATTTCTTCCTTCGGCCATTCGGCCAAAGTGCAGAATAATCAAGCGGTAGATCGAGCAGTAATGAGTCAGCAGAGCACGTTGCGTAAGTTTTTGCCGTTGATCGGCGCGGTCATGATCTGGGGCGGCAATTGGCCGGTCATGAAGCTTGGCTTGGCGCACATGAGTCCGTTGTGGCTCGCTGCCAGCCGATTCGGCTCCGCTGCGCTGATCAGCGTGCTGGTGCTGGGTGTGATGGGCCGTCTGCGCTTGCCGACACGTCAAGAGTGGCCGCTGGTGGCGGGCGTCGCGCTCTTGCAGATGGGCGCGTTTACGGCCCTGGCTCTGTGGGCCTTGCAGTACGTGGCGCCGGGGCGCGCTTCCGTCATTGCCTACGCGACATCCATCTGGGTCATCCCGTTGTCGTCGCTGATTCTGAAAGAGCGGCTGTCGTTGGCGCAGTGGCTGGCCACGGCGTTGAGTTATGCCGGAATAGGCGTCATCGTTGCCCCTGCGTTCAGCCCGTGGCAGGCGCATACCGTGATAGGGCTTGTGATGCTGCTGGGCGCTTCTTTTGCATGGGCGTGCAACATCATTCAACTGCGCGGCAATCGTCATGTGCGCCTGGGCGCCGACATGATTCCGTGGCAGACGGCGATTGCCACGCTGCCTTTGGCTGCGCTTGCGTGGATGCGGGACGGCGCACCAATGTTCCTGGCAGTGCCGGACGCCTGGCCAGTGATTCTGTATACGGGCCCGCTGGCTACCGCGCTGACGTTTATCGTGGTGCTGGGCATGACGCAGAAAATGCCTCCGGTTGCGACATCCATCGCAATGTTGTGTGTGCCGGTAATCGGCTTGATCGTGTCGTCCGTCGTGTTCCATGAGCGTATTTCTACCGATCTGGCCTTGGGACTGAGCTTGATCGGTATCAGTGTGGCTGCCTCTGCCGTCGCCTCACGTATCAAGCGCCCGCTCGTGCTGCGTCCGTCCTGATCGTTCTAGAATGACGTGCGCCGGGGCAGGCCCGGCATTCATGCGGGCGCGCGGCAGAGATGGATTCGCTATACGTGTTGGTTGTGGTGGGCGCCATGGCCGCAGGATTCGTGCAGGGCTTGTCCGGTTTCGGGTTTGGCATGGTTGCCATGTCGTTCTGGGCTTGGACGGTGGACCCTCGGCTGGCGGCCGCCATGACGGTGTTCGGCGCCCTGACCGGCCAATTGCTGGCTGCGTTTACGGTGCGCCGGGGCGCGGCCGCCGCGCATCTTGCACCTTTTGTCCTAGGCGGTTTGGCTGGGATACCGCTGGGTGTGAAGCTGCTGCCGCATCTGGACCC
Organism: Achromobacter seleniivolatilans; assembly: GCF_030864005.1. Lineage (NCBI taxonomy): Bacteria > Pseudomonadati > Pseudomonadota > Betaproteobacteria > Burkholderiales > Alcaligenaceae > Achromobacter > Achromobacter seleniivolatilans. Next base: position 2,550,472 of record NZ_CP132976.1, on the reverse strand, counting down.
GCTCATGTTCAAGACTTTTATCGGCGTGCTGCTGGCGGTATGGTGCCCCATCATGTTGTTTGCCACGCGGCTGCCTCGCATCACGGCGGGAGGCGCCGTTGCTGACGGCGTGGTGGGTGCAATGGGCGGCATCATGGGGGGCATCGGCGGGTTCACAGGCGTGCTGCCGACGCTGTGGTGCACCTTGCGCGGGTTTGACCGGGATGTGCAGCGCGCAGTGATTCAGAATTTCAATCTGTCCATGCTGATGGTGACGATGGCGAGCTACGTGTTTACAGGCGTGGTGACGCGAGACATGCTGCCGTTGTTTGCGCTGATCGTGCCGGCGATGCTGGTGCCGACATGGTGGGGCACGCGCGTCTACGTGGGCATCAGCGACGCAACTTTCCGCCGGATCGTGCTGGGGCTGCTCACGCTTTCGGGTATTGCCCTGCTGGCGTCCTCAATACCTCAGCTGTTTGCGTAGCCCCAGGGGGGCGGGGCGGCATGCTATCGTTAAGCCTTCAAGAGAGAATCACGCATGGCTTTGCATCGTTTCGAGAAAGGCGTATTGGGTCGGTGGCTGCGTCTTGTGGCCGATAATTCCGAACCGGGTGCCGCCCAAACTCAAGTGCCTGACGACGTTGCGAAGGCACTCGTAACGCTGCGTTGCATCCAGGCTGGCGACGATGGCCGCTGGCTCATCACCGAAAAGGGCAAGCTCGCCCTGCGCATGGAAGAGCCAGGCGCATTGCAGGTGTACTGACATCCCCCTCGGCTGTGTCTTGAATCAAGATGTGTGAAATAGCCGCATAGTTTGCGCATATTTTCGCGATTTATTGCACGTTTGCTAGTAAATCCGCGCCAGTACGGGAATCTCCTGAGACGGAATGTTCGATTTCGCATCTATCGGACGTATCGCGCATGATAGGTCGCCAGTAAGATGAACTTGCGTGACACTTTCAGGTCTATTTATTTACGCGGGAATTTTGATCCCGCAACGTCACGCGTGGTGGTTCACGCGTTTAGGTAACCGACTGGGAGGTAGCACATGCAGCATCGTGACCAGGAAGTACTGATCGACGTTTCCACAGCGGCCATGGATACCGGCGGATATGGCGTATTGCTGACGGTAACGGCCGAGGGCGGCACCGAAGTGGATGCCGCGTTTTCCCACTTGGGCAACTGCGCTTCGTTGGACGAAGCACGTGATCGCGCGGAAGTCTTCGCGCAGAACTGGGTTGAGGAAAACATCTTCCGATAGGGCGCGTTGCCCTTGACGGAGCTGATCGGTTGAACCGGTCTGTGTGTGCATCAGGCGTCGGAGAGTACACAAAGAATTGCGACGAAAAATTCGGTTATCGTTGCTGCTCCAAAACCTGGGACCCTTTTTGGGTATGCGTCGTTCCAAGATGACTGCCGCACAGACCAATTCTTCTCTCGCGGAGCATATCCGCGCATTGCGCGAACATTTTGACTCCGTCGTCCTGCCCATGTGGATGGGGCGGGGCTTCAATGATGCTCTGGGTTTACCATTCGAATCGCTGGACGCAGCCACCGGCGCGCCGGTGCTGGTGACGCGCTACCGCGCGATGGCCTGCGCGCGTCAGTTGTATGTGTTTGCCCAAGCGCCGGGCGCCGCGGCGGGCAAGCATGCCGACCGTTTGTTCGCGTCGTTGCGCCGCGTATTCCGTGACGACACTCACGGCGGCTGGCGATATAGCGTGGATGCCGATGCGCGTCCGCTGGACGACACTCAGGATCTGTACACGCACGCCTTTATTGTGTTGGCCTGCGCTGCGTATTTTCAACGCAGCCGCAATGCGGATGCGCGCAAACTCATGTTGTCGACGTCACTGACGATCGAGGCGCGTTTCAAATCCCGCGACGGGCTGTATTACGCCGCCCTCAGTGCTGATTTTGGCTCGCCGCTGCGCCCTCCCGCGCAAAATCCCATGATGCACTTGACCGAGGCCTATCTGGCCGCAGCTCAGGTGGCCGAGCCCGCGTTGTACGCGCAGCATTTGCGCAGCTTGGCGCAAGCGATCAGCCAGTTCTTTGTGCATCCGGCCACCCAATGCATTTCGGAAGCGTTGCAAGGGTCCGCTGGCAACCGGCTGGAGCCTGGGCATCAGTTCGAATGGTTGTCACTGGTGCAGAGCACCGCCGATGTGTTCGAGGGGCTGGATCTGGTGGAGTCGCTTCCTCGCGCCGTGCAATGGTCTCGCCTGCATGGAGTTGGCGCGACGGGAACCGGCGTGCTGGCATCGCTGGATGAGTCTGGCGTAGTCATGGACGGTACGCGCCGGATTTGGGCGCAAACGGAATACCTGCGCACCCTGGCCGTGCTGGGTGATTGGCCAGCGCTGTCGGACGCTTTGGCTCATTTTCGGGATCGGTTCCTGCATGCGGGCGGCTGGCACGAATGTCTGGATGAAAACGGCGTGGTGACGCGGGCAGATATGCCTTCAACCTCTCCCTACCACCTGGCGACCTGTCTAGCGGCGTTACCAAACGTTGTTTAATGGCTCTGTTAACAATTTTTGTGCTTTCGTTGTCATAAATTGATAGAAAAATATTGGTGAAATCCCTTACAATTTGCTAACTATTTTTGTAGGGATGCATCAATGAGCGTTATGTGCTTGGGTTGCCAACGCATTAACCCGGGGCTTGCGGGCGTGGCGCCGCATCCGCATCTGGGGCATCAAGGATTCACCAACCCGACGCAAAAAGGGCGCGAGGAAAGCCGAGAGGATCATTTCCGTTGCCTGAGCTGCGGTGCGAAGTGGTTGCGCGAAACCGATAAGTGGGGCGTGGATTTGGGATTCAAGCTCGCGCCTTGATCGTTTTGCCGCTGTATTGAAGCCGGGCCTCTGCGAAGAGGCCCGTTTTTATTTGGTCACGTTGCGTGATCATGAAAAGGTACTGGTACGCTGATGCCCGCAACGCCTCAAGAACTCCAGGTGCAGATCAAACAGGCCCTGGCCCGCTACGCCAAGGTGGCCAACGCCGCCAACATTCAGGCTGATTGACGATGACACACGCCGATTTCAACGCTGTTTCCGTGCATGAACCGCAGGGCCCCGCCTTACCCCTGGTCTGTGATTCGCCCCATAGCGGCGAGCAGTATCCCGATGATTTTGGGGCGGCTGCGACCCGGTCTGAATTGCGCCAGGGTGAGGACACGCATGTGGACGCGCTATGGTCGGCGGCGCCCGCGTTGGGAGCGACGTTGATCGCGGCGAATTTTCCCCGCGTCTATATTGATCCGAACCGCACCTTGCAGGATCTGGACCCCGAGCTGCTGGAAGAACCCTGGCCCGAGCCGCTGGACCCAGGTGAAAAGACCCGTTTGGGCAAAGGACTGATCTGGCGCCGGATGGACAAGGCCACGCCGATTTACGACCGCAAGCTGACGCTGGCGCAGGTGCGGCATCGTATTCAAGCGTATTACGAGCCCTATCATGCCGCGCTGTCGCGAGCGATCAGCCAGGTCGAGCAGCGCTTTGGCGCTGTCTGGCATTTGAATCTGCATTCCATGCCGAACGATGCGTATGAGCGTTTGGGCCGCCAAAGCGAGCATCCGCTGGCGGACTTTGTATTGGGTGATCGTGACGGCACCACCTGTGAGCCCGAGTTCATTGCCTTGATTGAAAAGGCGTTGCGTGATCTGGGCTATACAGTGGCGCGCAATGATCCGTACAAGGGAGTGCAGTTGATTGCGCAGATTGGCCAGCCGGCACTTAATCGCCATAGTTTGCAGGTGGAAATCCGCCGCCCCTTATACATGGACGAGGCAACGCGGGAGCGCAATGCAGGCTTTGAGTTGCTGCGTTCGCACTTGTCGCAAGTGCTGGCGCAAGTAGCGGAATATGTGCGTGTTCGCATGAGCGCCGTTAGCCCTGGAAAATCGTCGACAAAATAGAATATTTTTCGTTTCGAAGCGCCCAGAGCCGCTGTTGATGCAGATCAACGGCGGCTTTTTGTTGCCCGCTTAAGTTTTGGCATGCCGAGTCGTTGTCGCTAATAACGAACTGCGCCGCCTTTAGGTGTGGAGATAGGGAACCGGAATGCTGGAAAAAATCATCAACGGATTTTCAGTGGTGGCGTATGCAACGCAACCGGAAGGGCGTACGCCCGCGCGCGCATTTTTGGAAACCAGGCGTCTGGCGCCTAAAGCCAAAGCCGTGGAGGCCGGTGGGGAGGACACGCCGGCGGAGGACGAAGCCAGCGCCGAGCCTGAAAGCCAACCTTTCGAGATATTTGTCAGCCGCCGTTTTCGCGGCGCTATCGAGGCAATGTCGGCAGCGCGCAACGCACTGGATCGTGTGAAAGCGGTGGACGAAGACGGGGTGCCGGACCACCTGCCTGAATAGTAATTTGACTGCCTGGGACCGTGCTCGAGGGTAGCCACGGGCAGCGGGTCCCATATTGTTATCCCCACTTTGTATTTGTCGAACACCTGAGCGCAGGCTGATGATGCCGCATGGCAATCCTCGCCATTCACGGTCTGCTCAAAAGGAAGGTTGATGAATACGAACGTCCATTCCGGCGCGATCTCCGCACGGGGAATTTCCCGCCGCGCGTTGTTGCGCGCGGCAAGCATCGCGGGCTTGGCAGCGCCGCTGGGTATGCTGGGTTCACGCGTATTGGCGGCAGACACCGCGCCGCGCACGTTCAAGATCGCATGGAGTCAGACCGCTGTTTGCCAGTCGCCCGTATCGGTGGCGCTGGAACGCGGATTCTTCGAAAAATACAATCTGAAAGTCGAACGCATCAATTTCAGCGGATCGACCGATCAGTTGCTGGAAGCGATCGCGACGGGTCATGCCGACGGCGGTATCGGCATGGCGCTGCGTTGGCTCAAACCGCTGGAGCAGGGCTTTGATGTGAAGCTGGCGGTGGGCACGCATGGTGGCTGCATGCGCTTGCTGACCGCAGAGGATTCGCCCATCAAAAGCGTCAACGACCTGAAAGGACGCCGGGTGGCGGTGTCGGATCAGGCCAGTCCGGTAAAGAATTTCTTTGCGATCCGTGTTGCGCAGTTGGGGTTAGATCCTGAGTCGGTGGACTGGCGCCAGTATCCGCAGGACCTCTTTGGCGAAGTGCTGCGTAAGGGCGAAGTGGACGCGGTCGCAGGGGACGACCCACTGATCTACACACTGCGCGAAGACAATAAGCTGCGCGAAATTGCGACCAACATCGAAGGCGATTACGAGAACCGCACGTGCTGCGTGCTGGGCTTGCGCGGCGATCTGGTTCGCAAGGACCCCGAGTCGGCGGCGGCAATCACGCGCGCGGTGATTGATGCGCAACGCTGGACGGCATCCAACCCTGACGAGACCGCGCGCATCTTTGCGCCGTATGTGCCCGGCAAAGTGCCCGCCGAGCGCGTGGCCGCCATCTTGCGCAGCCATAGCCACGGCCATGCATCGACGGGGGCAGCCCTGCGTGAGGAGATCGTGGGGTACGCCAAGGACTTGAAGACCATCAAGGTCTTGAGCGCCAACCTCGACATTAATAAATACGCGCAAGTGGTGGTGCCCAATGTCCTCGGTTGATGCGCTGCAGGGGCGCGCTGCAAGCGCGGCGCTGGCGTCCGCGCAGGGTTGGCGCTTGTGGAAGACGGGCGTGGCCGCCGCCGCCTTGTGGGCAGCGGTGGGCGGTGTGACGCTGAGTTGGCCAAATGTCGAAGTGGGCTTCACGTCCTGGGGCTATACCCGCGAGTTCGGTGTGGCGACCTTGGCACTGGCAGTGCTACTGCTGCTGGTTGCCGTGTCTGGCGCTGAACAGGCGCGGCCAGTTCGGGCATTGCGCCGTGCCGGCCCGTGGCTGCTGGTGCTGGCTGTCGCCGTGGGGGCATGGGAAATTGCGACGGCCAAGCTTGCGTTGCTGCCCAGCCCGTTCTTTGCGCCGCCGCAATCGCTGATCGAGGTCTATGTCACGGACTACAAGCGCTTGGCGGACAGTCTGGCCAATTCGCTCTGGCTTTTGGCCAATGGCTTTTTGCTGGGGGCGGCGGCGGGCTTTCTGACTGGCGTGGCGATCGGCTGGTCACGCGGCCTGGGCTACTGGGTGCATCCGGTGCTGCGCTTTCTGGGTCCGGTACCGTCGACGGCGCTGTTGCCCATGGCGTTCTTCTTCTTTCCGTCGAGCTGGTCTGCCGCCGTGTTTCTGATTGCGCTGGCGACCTGGTTTCCCGTGACGGTACTGACATGGTCGGGGGTGGCGGGAGTAAACCGCGCCTATTACGACGTGGCGCGCACCATGGGCGCCAATGAGTGGTTTCTGGTGTTGCGTGTGGCCATTCCTGCGGCGTTGCCGCAGGTGTTTGTTGGCCTGTTCATGGGCTTGGGGGCTTCGTTCTCGGTGCTGGTGGCGGCCGAGATGATGGGTGTGAAGTCCGGACTGGGCTGGTATCTGTCTTGGGCGCAAGGATGGGCCTCCTACGCGAACATGTACGGCGCGCTGATCGTGATGGCGCTGGTGTTCTCGGGCTTGATCACCTTGCTTTTCCTGGGCCGTGACCGGCTTCTGGCCTGGCAGAAAGGAGTCGTGAAATGGTAGCGGCGGCATTGCAGGAATCGGCCGTCTCGCGAGGCGCAGCGCTGGCCGTACACGGTGTGAATCATCACTTTGATCTGGACGGCGCGGCTTTGCCGGTGCTGGACAGTATTGATCTGGACGTCAAACCTGGCGAATTCGTGGCGCTGCTGGGGCCCAGCGGTTGCGGCAAGTCCACTTTGCTGCGGCTGGTGGCGGGTCTGGAACCGCCTGCCGAAGGCAATCTGCTGGCGGATGGCGCGCCGATTCAGGGGCCATCGCCATCGCGCATCGTGGTGTTCCAGGACCCTACGCTGTATCCCTGGCGCACCGTGTGGAACAACGTTGCCCTGGGTTTGCAGGCGCGTGGCCTGCTGAAGACCGAACGCCACCGCGTGGACGACGCTTTGCAGCGCGTGGGGCTGGCAGGCTTCAGTCAGGCGTATCCGCATCAGTTGTCTGGCGGCATGGCACAACGCGCGGCGCTGGCGCGCGCGCTGGTCAATGACCCGCGCATCCTGATCCTGGACGAACCCTTGGGCAAGCTGGACTCGCTTACGCGCATTGCCATGCAGTCCGAGCTGGTGGAGCTGTGGCAGCGGACGGGGTTCACGGCGTTGCTCGTGACGCACGATGTGGAAGAAGCCTTGTTCATGGCGTCGCGGATTGTCGTGTTAAGTGAGCGGCCCGCGCGAATCAAAGATGAGATCGTCAATGACCTGCCGTATCCGCGGCACCGCGGAGATCCGCGCCTGGCGGAGCTGCGGCATCGGGCGCTGGCGTTGTTGGGGTTGGATGCAACGTGGTGAGCCGGGAGGGGTTGGCGCTGGCCGCGATCGTGGCGGGCATCGCCATGCTGGCGTGGGCGGGCGTGGCGGGACGGGTCCGGACGAGCGGGCCCGTCGTGTTGCGTTTGCCCTGGCTGGCGGCGGGGGCCTGGGCGGTGTCCGCTGTGTTGTTCAGCCTCGCTTGGCGAACGGTGCAGGGCGCGCCGGGTTTGCTGGGCTCGCGCGTTGGGCATCTGGCGTTGGCGGTCATTGCCATCTTGCTGCTGGCCGGCCTGACTGCTGCCTGGCTGCACAGCCGCGCGGGTGGGGTAGCTGCCGCCGCGCAGTTTTCTTGGCGGCGTGGCGTGGCGGTAGCGATGGGCGCCCTGGCGCTGCTGATCATCATTTTGGCTACGGCAATCTGGCGTTTGCCGAGTGATGCGTTGGCGGTGGCCAACTGGCCGTTTGCCTGGCGCTATGACGCGGATCTGCCTGTCAGCCCGCACACGTGGCACCGCTTGTGGCTGGCCTTGGCGCAAAGCGGCGCGGCGCTGGCTCTGTTGGTGATCGCCTTGTTTGCCAGGCGTTGGCGATATCTGTGGCTCGCAGCGGCGGCGGTGTTGGCGTTGAGCGCAACATGGCCGCGTCCGCAGATGCTGCTGACAGAAGCGCACGGCACGTCTTATCAACGGTCGCCCCTGGCGTTTTCGGATGCCAACGTGTTGCAGGGCGGGCGGTTGTATCAGGTGCATTGCGCCAGTTGTCACGGCATCGCGGCCGACGGCCGGGGCGTGCGGGCGGTAACGTTGCCTGTGTGGCCCAGCGTATTGGGCGCAGCCTTGTTCGACAACCGGCTGGAAGGCGAACTGTATTGGCGCGTGGCGCAGAACGAGCCATCAATGGCCGGGAGGGCGATACATGAATTCAATGCGGTGTTGCGCCCGGAAGAGGTCTGGCAGGTGCTGGACTATTTGCGTCTGCAAGCCTATGGCGCTAGCGGTGGCACGGGCATGCCGCCTACGCCCGCGCCCGTTATCGACTAGGGTAAGCCTTTACTTTGTTCGCCGCGTAATTGTACTTGTAATCGGTTGTCCTTCCTCTATTATTCGTGGCACTTCTCCGTTTCTCGCCATATGAACTCAGATCCTGCATTCTGACTGATTCCAATCCTCTATTCGCTCAGGGTGAGTTGTAAGTGTAATTCTTTGTCTGCATTTGGTCTTGTCCTGTTACTCCTATGCTCATTCTCATTTTACTCTCCTTAATAATGGCCGGGGTTCCAATCAAGTATTAACCTCTATTATTAATCTCTCTCTCCTCAATGTCCTTTTCCTCCCCTTCATGGACTATCGCCTATCCCTACTTCGTTACTTTCTTTCTTAAGCTACAACCACCCTTCCTATTAAATTTCTCTCAAATCATTCAATTAACTTTTCCCATATCTTATCCTTCATCTTTTCTCTACTCTCCTCTCATCTCTTCCTACTACACAAAACCCAACCTATTACAACCACCATCTAACAAATAATCCACACCATTTCCATCATCTCCTAATCTATTCTTATCTCCCTTCGAATATCCATCACATAATCCCTTACCCTCATTCTTCCTATCTTCCCTACTTCCTCATTTCTATCTTCTACAACTACACTTGTAACCACATTTTTACATCGTCATTCCTTCATATAAAATCTTAACATACATTTCCTATAACACATAACATAGTTATTTAATCTATTCATAATACTATACTCACAACATCAGATCAATGCTTCCTATCTTTCCCCATACATTCTACTCTAGAATTTATAACGCAGTTTTAACAGTACCTCTGTTTCCACCGTGTTTCCTATTCGTTTCCGTAATAATCCGCCACCACTCATCTCCCCCTCTATAACGATACTCATCAGCCGAGTCAGGAGGAAGGTTGCTGCGCGGTGGCACTGAAAGCGGTGTGGTGTTGTTTCACACACTAACACCCGTTGTGTGGGTCCCCCCCCCCCCCCCCCCCCCTGTCCAAACACAACTCACATTCCCTCCCCCACCTATTTCAGTGGTGCCCGATCCTGAATCTGTTGAAGCAACCGCAAGCGCTGGAAGGCGCCGTCAAACACACGCGTCCGGCGCCGCAGTAACGTGCCACGGTAACGGACCTGACGCCGGCTTCAAGTCAGCGTGCTGCGCATCAAAATCTCGGTCAGCGCGCGGGTCGGCTTGTTGGGCGCGGGGGCCGAGATGACGATGAACTCCACCTGCGGCAGCGCGGGCAGCTGGGTAGCGGCAGGGGGCGCCGCCAGCCCTGCCGTGGACAGGTGTGACGGTTGCACCGCAATGCCCAGGCCCGCGCGGGCCGCCGCCTGGCAACCCGCGTAGCTGGTGCTGGTGCAGACAATCTGCCAACTGCGGCCCGCACGCGCCAACGCATCCAGCGTCAAGGTGCGCGTCACGCTGGGTTCACGCAGCAAGATCAGCGGCAAGGGCTCGTCGGGTGCAAACCGCAGCCCTTCTTTGGCGCGCCATAACAGCGCTTCTTTGTGGAGCGTCTGGCCGCGGCGGTCACCGCGCCGCCGTTTACCGATCATGACATCCAACCCGTTGTCGTCCAGCAACTTATAGAGTTCGCTGGTAACACCGATGGTCAGGTCCAGTTCCACTTCGGGATGGGCCAGCCGGAACGCGGCCAGCACGTCGGGCAAGGGACCCATCGCAAGGTCGTCGGACGTGCCCAGGCGGACTCGGCCGCGCAGCCGGGGGGCGTCGAACAGACGTTCGGCACGTTCGTGAGCATCCAGGATCAGTTCCGCATGCACCAGCAAGCTGCGGCCGTCGCTGGTCAGCGTAAGCGAATGCGTGTCGCGCAAAAACAGGCGCCGGTTCATCGCCTGCTCCAGTTGGCGGATATGTTCGCTGACGGTGGGCTGGGTCAGGCCCAGCCGCCGGGCGGTCTCTGTGAAGCTGGGCGCGGCGGCGGCGGCGGCAAAGGTCTTGAGCCACAAAGGATTGAGCATGGCAGCGCGGTTTGGTTATAGGGAATTCCGATGACAGTCAAAGTACCTAGTGGCCTTCACGATAGCAAGAGGGCCGCCTATAGTTTTTCGTAACTTTACGGATTCCCTTTGCCATGCGCCGCTTCCTGCCCGACCAATTCACGCTCATCCTTATCGCCACGGTGGTCTTCGCCAGCTTTTTTCCTGCCGTTGGCAAGGGGGCGTCGTTCATGTTGGTGGCCAGTAATGTGGCTATTTCGTTGCTGTTTTTCCTGCACGGCGCGCGCTTGTCCACCGACGCCATCGTGGCAGGGGTGAAGGACGTACGGCTGCATGGCCTGATTCTGGCCTGCACCTTTTTGCTATTTCCCGCTCTGGGCCTGGGGCTGCGTGCCTTGTTCCCCGGCCTGCTGACGCCGTCGTTGTGGTTGGGCGTGCTGTTCGTTTGCACGCTGTCATCCACCGTGCAGTCGTCCATTGCATTTACGTCGATGGCGCGTGGCAACGTGCCGGGGGCGATATGCGCGGCAACGGCGTCCAATCTGCTGGGCACCGTGTTGACGCCGCTGTTGGTGGCGGTGCTGCTGCATCGTCAGGGCGGCGGGCATGGCCTGGCGGATGCCGGCCGCATCCTGCTCCAGCTGTTGTTGCCGTTTGCGGTGGGCAGCCTGTTGCGGCCGTGGATTGGCGCTTGGGCGCAACGCAATAATCGCACCCTGTCCAAAGTGGATCGAAGCTCGATCTTGCTGGCGGTCTATACCGCGTTCAGCGAAGCGGTGGCGCAAGGCATCTGGCATGCCTTTCCGGCGATCGATCTGGCCACGATGGTGCTGGTGAATGCACTGCTGCTGGGATCGGTGCTGCTGATTACAACCTGGGGCAGCCGCAAGCTTGGACTGAGCAAGGAAAACGAGATTACGCTGGTTTTCTGCGGGTCGAAGAAGTCGCTGGCATCCGGGATTCCGCTGGCGACGGTGCTGTTCGGCACGTCGCAGATGGGGATTGTGGTGCTGCCGCTGATGATCTTTCACCAGATGCAGCTGATGGTCTGCGCGGTGTTGGCGCGCCGTTATGCGGAACGCGAGCAGCCAGCAGATGGGGTGGTGGCGCGCGCTTAGGGTCAGGTGGCCGATGGCGCTGCGGGCGGGTCCGCGAGCGGGCGGATCTTGCCGCTGGGTTGCCAGTACACCTGCCCGTCACGCTCGCCGACGGTCAGCACAGTCAGACGGCCGTTCTTACATGGACCACCCACGCAAACGCCGGTATCCGGCTGATAGGTGGCGCCGTGGCGCGCACACATGATCAGGTCGCCTGCCCGCGTAAAGAAACTGCCTTCCCAATCCAGCTCGACGCCAACGTGGGCGCAGCGGTTCAGGTAGCCATGGACGCGGTCCTGGTAGCGTACAAAGAACACGGTGGTCTGGCCGGCGCTGTCCGACACGGGCATTTTTACGCCCAAGCCGCCGTTGACCAGATCAGAGGCGGCACAGACGCGGACTTCGGGGGCGGTGGAGGATTCCTGCATGACGGGCCTTGAATGAAAGGGAGCGATGTTCGGACAGGGGGCAGGGCTTGTCAATCGGCGGGCGCGGCATAGGCGCTGTCTTGCTGACGCGCCCACATGCCGGCGTAGACGCCTTGCTGCGCCAGCAGTTGCGGGTGGCGGCCGCGTTCGATGATGTGCCCGTCAGACAGGACGATGATTTCATCCGCATCTGCCACGGTGGATAGCCGGTGCGCGATGATCAGTGTGCTGCGGCCCTGGCTGACTTCGCGCAGATTGGCTTGAATCTCGCGTTCGGTATGGGTGTCCAGCGCGCTGGTGGCTTCGTCGAACAGAAAGATGGCGGGGTTTTTCAGAATGGTGCGGGCGATAGCCACACGTTGTTTTTCGCCGCCCGAGAGTTTCAAGCCGCGTTCGCCCACCATGGTTTGGTAGCCGTCCGGCATCGTCATGATCAGATCGTGAATATGCGCCAGCTTGGCGGCGGCCTGGATTTCAGCTTCGGTGGCGCCGGGCCGGCCATAGCCGATGTTGTAGTGGATGGTGTCATTGAACAGCACGGTGTCTTGCGGCACCACGCCGATTGCCGCCCGCAGGCTGGCCTGCGTGACGTCGCGCACGTCCTGCCCGTCTATCAGGATGGCGCCACTGTCGGTGTCGTAAAAGCGGAACAGCAGGCGGGCAATGGTGGACTTGCCCGCGCCGGACGTACCCACCACGGCTACCGTCTTGCCTGCCGGGATGGTGAAGCTGACCCCTTTCAGGATGGGCCGGCGGGCGTCATAGCCAAAATGCACGTCGCGGAATTCCACCTGTGCGCCTGCCACTTGCAGCGGCCGGGCGTCGGGGTGGTCAGCCACTTCGCGGTCCTGGCCCAGCAGCTCGAACATGCGCTCCATGTCGATGATGGCCTGCTTGATTTCGCGGTAGATGAAGCCGAAGAAACTAAGCGGTTGGTACAACTGCAACAGGTAGGTGTTGACCAGGACGAAATCGCCCAGCGTGTAACGCCCTTCGGCAATGCCGGTGGCGGCCATCCACATGACCAGTGTCAGTCCGACCGAGATGATGGCGGCCTGGCCGATGTTCAGGATCGACAGACTGACCTGGCTGCGCACGGCAGCGCGTTCATAGCGGGTCAGCGAGGCGTCGTAGCGGCGGGCTTCGTGTTCTTCGTTGCCGAAGTATTTGACCGTTTCGTAGTTCAGCAGACTTTCGATGGCCTTGGTGTTGGCCTCGGAGTCGGTTTCGTTCATCAGGCGCCGGAACTTGGCGCGCCATTCGGTGACGGCCAGCGTGTAGGCCATGTACAGGATGACGGTGGAACCGGTGGCAACCGCCAGCCAGATGTCGAACATCTTCCACAGCACGATACACACCAGCCCGATTTCAAAGAAGGTCGGCAGGATGTTGAACAGCAAGAACGACAGCAGTGTCTGGATGCCCTTGGTGCCGCGTTCGATGGCCCGAGTCAGCCCGCCGGTCTGGCGAGACAGGTGAAAACGCAGCGCCAGCGCGTGCAGATGGCGAAAGATTTGCAGGCCGACTGCGCGGATTGCATGCTGGCCTACGCGGGCGAAGATGGCGTCGCGCAGCTCCGAGAAGAGCAGCGACAGCACCCGCGCCGTGCCATAAGCCAGGATCAGGCCCAGCGGCACCGTGACGGCGCCAGGCGCGCCTTTGCCAAGCTCATCAATGGCGTGCTTGTACAGCAGCGGCACATAGACGGTTGCTGCCTTGGCGGCGAACAAACAGGCCAGCGCTGCCACGACGCGCACCTTCAACCCAGTCATGCCGGGGGGCCAGAGATAGGGAAAGAGGGTGCGCAGGGTGGAAAAACCGCCGCGGTTCTTGGGCGGCGCTTCAGCAGGAGTCATGGTGTGGCAGGAGGGAGCTCAGGAGGGCGGCTGCGGGGCGCAAAGCCGGCTAAAAGGCCATTATCGGACACCGGCGCTATTATTTGGCTGATAACCCCTGGTACGCACGCACCGGTTCCAGGGGTTTTCAATCCGGTGCATGTAGGCGGGGGCAACTTGGCAATCCCGCTTTTTTTCTGTTTCAACCAGGGTGGTTTCCTTGGTTGCGCAACGTAGCGCGAATTCGCCGCGCTGGCGTTGCGTTGCAAGCTACGGAGGGTCTTATGGCGAAGGTACCCGCAGTGAAACTGAATGACGGCAACAAGATTCCGCAGTTGGGGTTGGGCGTTTGGCAGGTGCCCGATGAGCAGGCAGCGTCCAGTGTGAAGGAAGCGCTGGCGGCAGGCTACCGGTCGGTAGACACCGCAGCCATCTATGCAAACGAGGCTGGCGTCGGCGCAGGTTTGCGCGCAGGCAACGTGGCGCGCAAAGACCTGTTTGTGACGACCAAGCTCTGGAACGACAAGCACGGCTATGACGACGCCCACAAGGCCATGGATGAAAGCCTGGAAAAGCTGGGTCTGGCGTATGTGGATCTGTATTTGATCCATTGGCCGGTGGCGGGCAGCGAGAAGTTCCTGGACGCTTGGCGCGCCATGGCAGAGATGAAGGAAGACGGCCGCGCCCGTTCAATCGGCGTATCCAACTTTACCCAGGCCAATCTGGAACGCCTGATCGATGCGTCCGGGGTCGTGCCGGCTGTAAATCAGATTGAGCTGCATCCGGGGTTTGCGCAGCACGGCCTGCGGGCATTCCATGCCAAGCATGGCATTGCGACCGAGTCGTGGAGCCCCTTGGCCCAAGGTGGAATCACCAAGGAAAAAGTCATCCTGGACCTGGCGCGCAAGCACGGCAAGTCACCTGCTCAAGTCACGCTGCGCTGGCATTTGCAAAGCGATTTGATCGTGATCCCGAAATCGGTCACGCCGGCCCGCATCCGCGAGAACATCGACGTGTTTGACTTTGAATTGTCGTCGGAGGATATGGCGGCAATCGACGGGATCAAGGAAGGCGCGCGGCTGGGGCCTGATCCCGAGCGCTTCGGCAAGTAAGGCCGGGCCCGGTACGACAGCAGGGCCAGGACAGGAGCTGCGGGGCTCCTGTGCCGGACTTAGTGCTTTAGCGGGAAAACCCAGTAGCGCGCGATGACCACGAGCAGAATGGTCAGCGTGATCCACGAGGCCCAGTGCCACGCGCCCGTGCCAAGGAGCGCGGCCAACAGGCCGAACACGCTCAGTACGCCCAGCAATAGGGGCACGCCCCAGACAAACATGAAACCACGGCCGCCTTTACGGGTGTGCGTGCTCATGCGGGGCTCCTTTGCGTGGCGGCGGCGGCTTGGTGTTTCTTCACGAGCTCGTTGATACGGGCCTCGGTGGCACGGCGCCGCGCTACCCACAGATAGAGTCCGCTAACCAGAACCACGATGGTGATCAGGTCCAGCAACGCCCAGATGATTTTCAGGGGCAGGCCAGCGTAGTCGCCAAAGTGCAGGGGACGCGAGACTTCCAGCGCGGTCAGATACCAGGGCATTTTGGCTACGGTGGTCAGTTCGCCGGTCTTGCCGTCCACCAGCACGGGGGTATTCAGCTTGGAGGTCAGGGGCGTGTCACCACGCATCCAGGCGATGTAATGGTGCGGGCTGCCGAAAGCGTTGCCGGGGAAGGCGATGAACGACACTTCATTGCCGGGCAGTGCTTTTTTGGCGGTGTCTGCGGCAACTTGGGCAGACGCCAGTTCGGTCGGTACGGTTTGATTCTTATAGGGTTCAAGAATGCGTACCAGCTCGGTGGACTGCCACAGGCGGAACAGCGGAGTCGACAGCTCGTTGATGACACCGGTGAAGCCAACTACAAAAGCCCATACCAGCGTGACGATGCCCAGCAGGTTATGCAGGTCCAGCCATTTCAGACGGGTTGAGCGCGTGGCGCGCACGGTGCCAAATTCCAGCTTTTTCATGAAGGGGCCGTAGAGCACCACGCCCGACACAATCGCGACACAGAACAACAGGCCCATGAAACCCAGGAACAGTTCGCCCGGCAACCCGGCGAACAGGTCCACATGCAGCGCCAGCATGATGCCCATGAACGAAAACTTGTCTTCGGTGTACAGAGGGCCATCAAGCAGCACGTCGCCCGTGCGGCCGTCCATGCGCACGGCGTGGCCCGATACCTGGCCGTCGCCGGGCTTCTTGGCCATGCCCACAAAGACCTGGGGTTCATCGGGGTCGAAGAACAGATAGTCGATGACCTCGCCGGGATACATGGACTTGGCGTGGTCGACAAGCTTATCCAGGTTGGCGCGCGGCGTGTCAGCCGGCACTGCCGACAAGGGCTTGCCGTCATCCAGCCAGTGTTCGATCTCGTGATGGAACACCAGCGGCAAACCGGTAAGACAGATGATGAGCAGGAATATGGTGCAAACCAGGCTGGTCCATTTATGGATCCAGTACCAGGTTTTAATGGTGGACGCGGCAGTCATGGCGACGGCAGGGGGCGGCGTGCGCGGCCCCCTTTAAGGTATCTGTGAGGAAAGTCGGAACATTATCACGAATAATAGCGATTCTCGTACAGCAATTTTTGACCCCTTTACCCAGGGGGGCGCCAGGGTGGCGTCAGCGAAAGCGGGTTACAAAGAGGGGTCAGCAATCTATAGGTACGACGATCCATCGCCCGTTTACAGGGACGGATTAATCCGCCCGGGCAGATAGTCGCGATTCATCATGGAGCAGCGTTTTCTCAGAGTCCCTCGCAACGAGCTTGGCCGCGATTTCGCGGTGGGCGATGTGCATGGGCACTTTTCCCGCTTGCAGGAAAGCCTGGACCGGCTGGGTTTTGACCCCGCCCGGGACCGCTTGTTCTCGGTGGGAGACCTGGTTGACCGGGGCCCGGAAAGCGAAGCCACGCTGGACTGGCTGGCCCGGCCGTGGTTCTTTGCGGTGCAGGGCAACCATGAGGACTATGCGATCCGCCACGTTCGCACTGGGCAAGTGGACGTGGTGAATTGGCGCGGCTACGGCGGCGGCTGGTTCCTGGATTTGCCCTCTGATCGTCAGAAAGTCTTTGCTGAAGCGTTTGCGCAACTGCCTATTGCGATCGAAGTCGAAACCGTAGATGGGGCAGTGGGGTTGTTGCACGCCGATTGTCCAGTGCTGTTCTGGCCGCGCCTGGAAGCTGCCCTTCAGGACCGCTATAAACGCACCAGCGCCGCCTGTCAGTGGTCGCGGGACCGCTTACGGGAAATGAATCGCACGGGCATTCAAGGCGTGCGTGCCGTGGTTGCGGGGCACACTCCGGTTGCTGCACCCCTGGCGCTGGGCAACGTCTATCACATCGATACCCAGGGCTGGAAGTCCGGCTACTTCACGTTTCTGGACCTGGAGTCCTTGCAGGCTTGGCCCTGCGAGGTCGTGACCGAGCTGGCGGCGGCAGAAGAATAGGGTTGCGGCCTGGCGGGTTTAGAAGGCAGATGCAAAACGGGCGCCAAGGAGGCGCCCGTTTACGTTTGCGTCCCGCTTTTTTAAAGGGGCCGGGCCGCTACCGAGCCAGCACCGGTGACGGCGCTGGCGCGGGCGCCGCCGTCGCCATCGGCCTGCGCTGCGGCGGGCGGGTTGCCACCGGCCGGCGCGTTGTCAGCGCGGGGTACGGGTATCGGCTGCAAGGGCGCCTGAACTGCGCTGTTCGGCGCTTGTGCCGCACCGTTGACGGGGGGCAAGGGCTTGACCGAGGTGTCCACGCCGTCAGTGTTGCGGTTGTTGTTCAGGAAGTCGGTCAGGGCATCGCCGGACGAGAGGTCCAATGAAGCCACCGACTGGCCCGGCGGGAATTCCGAGAAATAGTATTCGCCGTTATCCACCAGCAGGCCGTCGGGACGCGGCACCGGCTTGGTTTCGGGCACGCCCTTCAATACCGGCTGCATGTAGTCCAGCCAGGTCGACAAGGCCAGGCCGCTGCCGAATTCATTAGTGCCCAGGGACTTGGGCTGGTCAAAGCCCATCCAGACGGTCGTGGCCAGATTGGGCGTAAAACCCGAGAACCACACGTCCACGGCCTCGTTGGTTGTGCCGGTCTTGCCGCCGATGTCGTTGCGCTTTAAGACCTGATGCGCGCGGGCAGCGGTGCCGCTGACCGTGACGCCGCGCAGAATGTCGTCCATGACCCAGGCGGTGCGCGGGTCAATGGCGCGCGCGGCCTCGTCACCGGCAACGACCGGTTGCGCCTGCATCAGCACCTTGCCAGAGCGGTCGGTCACGTGGTCCACCAGATAAGGCGTGACGCGATACCCGCCGTTGGCAAATACGCTGTAGCCGTTGACGACCTGCAAGGGGGTCGCGCCGCCCGCGCCTAGCGCCAGCGGCAGCACGGCGGGCCAGCGAGACTTATCGAAGCCGAAGCGGGTCAGGTAGTCTTGCGCGTACTGCGGCGAAATGGCTTGCAGAATGCGGATCGACACCATGTTCTTCGAGCGCATCAGACCTTGGCGCAAGGTCAGCATGGGCTCGTATTTGTTGCCGTCGTTCTTCGGCTGCCAATCCTTGGACCCGGTCTGGGCCGCGGTCAGCATAAAGGGCTGGTCCGAGATCTGGGTGGCTGGCGTCAAGCCGCGTTCCAACGCCGCTGCGTACACGAAGGGCTTGATGTTTGAACCGGGCTGGCGCCACGCTTGGGTGACGCGGTTGAACGTGCCGCGGTTGTAGTCAAAGCCGCCGATCATGGCGCGGATGGCGCCGTCTTGCGGCACCATGGATACCAGCGCGGCTTGCAGCGCCGGCATGTTGATGATTTCCCAGTTGTCGCTGCTCTTGTCGCCGGTCTTGTGGATATAAACGACCGAACCGCGGCGGATGCGCTGGCTGTCGCTGGCTTTGGGATTCAGGGCGCGGGCCACGACACCCAGCGCCTTTTTGTCAGAGATGGTGATGATGTCCCGCGCGCTGCGCGCCACCTTGACCTCGGTGGGGCTGGCCGACAATACGACGGCGGCCAGCAAGTCTTCGCTATCTGGTGTCTTTTCCTGCACGCCATCAAGGATGTCGTCCAGCGCAGCCGGGTCATCTTCGACGCCGTCGGGCAGGTCGATCTGGTCTTCCGGGCCTGGGTAAACGGCGCGGCGCGTGTAGTCCATGACGCCATCGCGCACGGCGCGGTAAGCGGCGTCCTGAGCTTTGGAGTCGATCGTGGTGTAGACGTCGATGCCCTTGGAATAGGTTTCTTCCTGGAATACGCCGTACATCAACTGGCGCGCCAGTTCAGCCGGGTAATCGCCATGCACCGCAAAACCGCGTGCGCTGGTGCCGTCGGCGCCGCGTATGGTCAGGCGTTGCTTGAGGGCTTCGTCTGCCTGCTCCGGCGTGAGATAACCCAGCGTCTTCATGCGGCCCAGCACATAGTGCTGGCGGATTTCTGCGCGCGGATAGTTGGTGATGGGATTGAAGCGCGACGGCGCCTTGGGGATGCCAGCCAGCATGGCGGCTTCGGCTGGTGTCACTTCCGACAACGGTTTGCCCAGATAGGTGCGCGACGCTGCGGAGAAACCATAGGCGCGGTGGCCCAGGTAGATCTGGTTCATGTAGAGCTCAAGAATCTGATCCTTCGAGAGCTCGGATTCAATCTTGAACGTCAGCAGCAGTTCGTAGAACTTGCGGGAATAGGTCTTTTCCGACGACAGATAGAAGTTGCGGGCGACCTGCATGGTGATTGTGCTGCCGCCTTGGGATTTTGATCCCTTGACGACGTTGGTCAGCACCGCGCGCGCAACGCCCATCCAATCCACGCCGCCATGGCTGTAGAAGCGGTCGTCTTCGGCGGCCAGCACGGCCTGGCGCATGACGGGCGGGATTTCGTCAAAGCGCAGCACGTTGCGGTGTTCTTCACCGTATTCGCCGATCAGCACTTTGTCTGCCGTGTAGATGCGCAGCGGCACCCGTGGCCGGTAGTCTGTCATGGCGTGCAGATCGGGCAGGCTGGGCCAGGCGAGCGCAAGGGCGAGCCCGAGCAGCACGGCTCCGCACACGCCGGCGCCGGCCACGGCGACGCCCGCTTTGACCAGGAGTCGTTTCCAGGGGATGCCCGATTTGCCGCCCGGGGTGGCGGAGGATTGCTGGGGGGTGCTCATTGCAGGCGATTCTAGGACAGAACGCTATAGACCGGCCATGACGCAATAAGGTTTCAGTAACCAAAATTACGGCAGGCGGGTGGAGGGCGAATTGCCACGTAAATATAGGGACAGGGTCTAGCATACGCGGGGTGCGGCTTTCATGCGCACGCGCACACCGCGCGCGCGATGAACTGCGGTGTGAACTGTATTGCGCGCCGTGACAAACAGCAAGGCCAGTTGCAGCCTTCAATCTGCGATTCAGCCGTTGTTCAGCGAGTTGGCGGCTTGCAGGTAGCGCTGCGGAGGCGCGCCGAGCGCGCGATGGAACATGGCGGAAAATGCGCTGGGGCTGCGATACCCCAAATCGGCGGCTATCCGCGCCACGGGCACGCCCAACGATAGACGGCACACGGCATCGGCCAAGCGTACTTGTTGCACCCACTGCCGGTAGTTCAGCCCGAGTTCTGCCTGAAACAGCCGGATCAACGTACGTGCACTGGCGCCGACCTCGCTGCCCCAATCTTCAATGCCTCGCTGAAGACCGGGCTGGTCCAGGATGGCCATGCAGATGGTTTGCAAGCGGCGGTCCCGTGGCCAGGGTATCTGGATGGGCACGACGCGGGCGGCGGCCAATTCGGACAAGACCAGCGCGGCAACCTGTTCGACCCGTCCGCCCAGCGGGTAGTCGATGGGTTCTGCCGTCAGCGCCAGGATCAGTTCGCGCAGCAGGCCGCTGACTTCCACCACTTGGCACTGCGGCCAATAATTTGCTGCGGCATCGGCCTGAATGTAGAGCGAGCGCATCGATACGGCGCCCACCATGTCTACGCCATGCGGCACCCCGGCAGGCACCCATAAGGCGCGCAGCGGCGGCAGTGCCCAGAACCCGCTGGGGGTGGTGACGCGCATGACGCCTTCAACGGCGTAGATTAATTGCGCGCGGGGATGGGAGTGGGCGCCGGTTTGTGCGCCCGCGGGGAAGTCCTTGGCCATGGCCGTGACGGCGCGGGGGCGGTCCTGGTAGTCCTGGGCGTTGATGCTCCGGCCAGGATCGGGCAAAGGCAGGCGGGCGGGCATGGTGTCACTTCCGGCAAACGGATGAGGTGGAGCGTCAAAGCGCATTAAGCATATTTTGTCACTTAGGCGACGAAAATTGGCAGATCGATCTGGCTCTGGATTTTTACACTATCTGCTGATCCCGGTCATTGGCCGGCAGGCTCAATCCCCTATGTGTGCACGCTATGAATTCCGCCCAAAATCCTGTCGCCGGTATTTCTGATCCCAATATTGCCGCACCGTCTGCGGCGGCCAGCCCGGCTCCGGCTGACTCTTCCACCGCATTCAAAGTGCTGGGCGCGATTAGCGTGGCGCATCTGATGAACGACATGATCCAGTCGATCCTGTTGGCCATCTATCCCATGCTGAAGGATTCATTCAGTCTGTCATTCGCGCAGATCGGCCTGATCACTTTGGCCTATCAATTGGCGGCATCATTGCTGCAACCCTTCATCGGCTTCTATACCGATCGCAACCCCAAGCCCTATTCATTGCCGGTGGGGATGGGGTTCACGTTGGTGGGCCTGTTGCTGCTATCGGTGGCGCCGTCATTCGGCTGGCTGCTGGTGGCTGCCGTGCTGGTGGGCACGGGGTCATCGGTGTTTCATCCGGAATCGTCACGGGTGGCGCGCATGGCTTCGGGCGGGCGGCATGGTTTGGCGCAATCGCTGTTTCAGGTGGGCGGCAATGTCGGGTCAGCGCTGGGGCCGCTGTTAGCCGCGCTTTTCATCATTCCGCATGGCCAGGGCAGCGTGGCGTGGTTTTCGCTGGCGGCGTTGTTTGGCATGGTGGTGCTGACGGGGATTGGCCGCTGGTATAGCGCCAACCGCGTCCGGCTCAAGCCGCGCGTGCGCCGTGACGCGGCTGGCAACGGCTTGTCGCGCAATCAGGTGCTGGGCGCGTTGGCGGTGCTGGGCGTGCTGGTGTTTTCCAAATACTTCTACCTGGCCAGTCTGAACAGTTACTTCACCTTTTATCTGATCGACAAGTTTGCCCTGTCAATGCGCGAGGCGCAGTTGTACTTGTTCTTGTTCCTGGCTGCCGTGGCGGTGGGCACAGTAGTGGGCGGCCCTGTCGGTGACCGCATCGGCCGCAAGATCGTGATCTGGGTGTCTATCTTGGGCGTGGCGCCGTTCACGCTGTTGTTGCCCTACGCCAACCTGTTCTGGACGGGAGCGCTGGTGGTGATTATCGGCATGGTGCTGGCGTCGGCGTTTTCGGCCATCGTGGTCTACGCGCAGGAACTGGTGCCGGGGAAGGTAGGCATGATCGCCGGCTTGTTTTTCGGCTTTGCCTTTGGCATGGGCGGCGTGGGGGCCGCGGCACTGGGCAAGCTGGCGGACGCCACCAGCATTGGGTATGTCTATCAGGTGTGCGCCTATCTGCCGCTGTTGGGGGTGGTGGCTATTCTGTTGCCGAGTACCCGGAAGACGAAGAGTGCCTAGCAGGTGCGCGTAAGCGGCCAGGGCAACTGTCAATTACTGCAAAGGAGCGTCTTGGGAGACTAGGCTTGGCGTATCCTTCGTTGCATACCGTGCAACCGTCTTTGCACGGGTAGTAAAGGTTCAGGACGAACAGCCATGTGGCAGCGGAAATCGCCATACATGGGGCTCGTCCATTTGTCATTTTGGTAACAAAAAGCATCAAAATGCTGGCGTGTTACACGTCCTCCAACTACGAACCCAGTGCAACAGCAGTTCCAAGTGAAGGCGAACGCCCAAAAGGCGGGAGCCGGAAAAACTCATGACGACTTCTTTGTTCTTCCTGATGTGGGGGCTGGCCACGGCGCTTGCGCTGCCGTTGCTGCTGCCGTTGCGCACTCGCGGTGTGGGCGGCATTCAGGCCTTTACGGTAGCCAATGCCCTGGCAGCGTTTTCCATGCTGTCCTATGCATCAGCCGAGATCGTTCCACCCGGTCTGTACGTGATGCTGTCCAATGCCACGTGGGTCTGCGCAGTCAGCCTGGTGTATGTCGGCGTGCGCCAGTTCTTCGGATTGCGTCCGCACATCGCGCGCACCCTGGGTATCAGCGGGATTTGTATCGCCGCCTTTGCATGGATGCTGTATGTCCAGGGCAACCTGGTTGGCCGAATGGTGCTGTTTTCCGTTTTTACCTGCGTGGTCATGTTGGCAACGGGGCGGCTGATGTATCGGCATCGCAAGCGTATCCATACGCGTGGCGTGATGCTCTATGTGATGCTTGCTGTTTTCGGCCTGGCAGCCTTGCATGCGTTGCGCGTCGTGGTCTATGGCTTTGGCTGGGAAGCGCCCGTATCCATGTTGCAACTGTCGCGCTGGGGGCTCGTCTTTATCGTCTGCGGGTCGGTCGCAGTGCCAGCGTTGTTCCTGGCCTTGCTGTTGCTGATCCAGACCAGCTTGTCCGAACAGATGCAGGCTGCGTTGACTTTCGATAGCCTGACGCATGCGTATTCGCGGCGCAGCATCCTGGACGAACTGGATCACGAGTTGCACCGCTGCGATCGCGGCGGCGGCAAATTTGCGGTCCTGGTGCTGGACATCGACCACTTCAAGTCCATCAACGACCGCTATGGCCACGCGGCGGGAGACACCGCCCTGCGGCACTATGCGCAGGTAGTGCAAAACGCGGTGCGCGGCAGTGACCGGTTCGGCCGCATGGGCGGCGAAGAGTTTGTGCTGCTGATGTATGACTGTGATCCCGCGCGCGCGCTGGTGCAGGCCCAACGCGTGTGCGATGCCTTGCGGGATACGCCCCTGTACTTGCAGGGAGTGGAAGTGCCGATGACGACCAGCGGCGGCGTGGCGACCTACCAGATGGGCGATAGCGCCGATGTCATTTTGGCGCGTGCTGATGTGGCCTTGTATCGGGCCAAGGAGCAAGGCCGCGACCGAGTGGAAATGGCTTGGAACGGGCGCGGCGCAGGCCGCACCCAGGTGGGCGGCCTGGCCGGTGGCGCGGCGGCCAATGCGCCGGTCGCCACCTGTGAAACGTCGGAAACTACGGCTTGAGGTGTTCCGTCAGGAACTTTTCCATAGCTTCGTAGAATTCAAACTTGTTCTCGTCGTTGTGGAAACCATGGCCTTCGTTGTCTTTGACCATGTATTCCACCTCGACGCCGCGGGCCTTGAGCGCCTGCACCATTTGGTCGCTCTCGTCCTTGTTGACGCGGGGGTCCTTGGCGCCTTGAGCCACGAATAGCGGCGTCTTGATCTTGTCCGCATGCAGCGCGGGCGAGGTGGCCGCCAGCCGTTCCTTGTCGCGCTCGGGGTGACCCACCATGTCCTGCATCTTGTCCAGCATGGGTTTCCAATACGGCGGAATGGATTTCATGAACGTGAACAGGTTCGACACGCCCACGTAGTCCACCGCCGCCGCATACAGGTCAGGCGTAAAGGTCACGCCCGCCAGCGTGGCATAGCCGCCGTAGCTGGCGCCGTAGATGCCAATGCGCTTGGGATCGGCAATGCCTTGCTTGATCAGCCATTGCACGCCGTCGGTGATGTCGTCTTGCATCTTCAGGCCCCATTGGCCGAAGCTGGCTTCCCAGAACGCGCGGCCGTAGCCGGTTGATCCGCGGAAGTTCATCTGCAATACGCAAAAACCGCGGTTGGCCAGGAACTGCGTTTCCGGGTTGTAGCCCCAGCCGTCGCGTGCCCAGGGGCCGCCGTGGGGATTCACGATGCAAGGCAGATTCTTCGGATCGCGGCCAGCGGGCAGCGTCAGGTAGCCGTGTATGGTCAGTCCGTCGCGGCTTTGGTACGTGATGGGACGCACATGGGACATATCCGCTTCAGGAATGGCCGGATTGATGTCGGCCAGCTTGGTCAGCGTGTCGGTCGTGGCGTCGTAGATGTAGCGCGAGCCGGGCGTGCGGTCGTTATAGGCGGCGACGATAAATTTGTTTTCGTCGCGGTTGGTGCCTTGCAGCGCTACGTCGTAGCCCGGGAGCTTGTCCGACAGCTTTTTGTACAGGGCTTCGGATTGCGCGTCGAAGAATTTGTACTGCGGCTTGTCGGTCTGATAGGCGGCTACCGTCAGCACGCGGCGTTTACGCGAATAGCCGGCTCCGTCCAGGTCCACCGTGTCCGGGGTGAAGATCTCTTGTTCGGTATCGGGCGTGGCCGGGTCGATAACCACGAGCGACAGCTTGTCGCGGCCGCGGTTGCTCAACGCATAGATCTTCTTGTCGTCGAATGTGAAGAAAGACGGGCTGACGCTGGTGCGGTAGTCAGTCGTGATCAGCGGCCGGAATTCCGATGCCTCGTCGTCGCGATAGAGCAGGGTGGTGTTCAGGCCGTCGCTGGTGACAGCGGCGCGCACCTTGCCGGCGTGGTCGGTTTGCCAGCCGACAATATTGCCGGGATTTTGCGCCACCAGCACCGCTGCGCCCGTGTGGACGTTGACGCGGTACACGTCAAAGACTTCAGGATTGCGCTGGTTATGGCTGATCAGGACGTGGTCGGGATCATCTTCCAGATCGTCCTCTATGCTGGCGCGTGCGCCTTCATAGGGGGTCAGGTCGGTCGTCTTGCCGGTCTTGGCGTTAACCGCCAGCACGTGGAAGTTCTCGTCGCCGCCAAAGTCTTTCTGGAAGAGCACGACGTCGCCGCCCTTCCAGAAGTAGTTGCTGATATCGCGCGCGGTTTCGTGGGTGATCTGGCGCGGTTCGCCCACCAGTTTGCTGCCTTCCAGCGGCTGCACATAAATGTTCATGCGGGCCGGGTTGCCGTCCACGCTGGTGGGTTGCATGAAGGCGAGCGTTTGGCCGTCTTCGGCCAGGCGGAAAAAACCGCGCTCTGGATTGCGGAAAAAATCCTTCAGGGGGTAGGCGCGGGGCGGCGGTTGCGTGGCGCAGGCGCCTAGCGTGGTGCCGATAATGCCAGCGGCCAGAATGGTGCGCGTCATGAATGCAAACAAGGAAGACCTCCGTGATTTCAATGCCTTAGGTGTTTTTGGCATTGGTGCGGAATGCGGCGCGGACCGTCTCAGGCAGGCGGGCGGTCCGGCGGGCACGTGCCGGCGTCAGCCGCCGGCGGCTCGTCGATAATGCCATAGTCGCGCGCGCAGTGTCGAACCGGCACCACTTATGCCGCCGGACGGTTTGCGGGATAATCGCGGCAATTCATCTGGAGAATTACATGTACAGGAATCTGGTCGCGGCATCCGCGCTGGCGCTGGGTCTGGCAGGCTGCTCGTTGGGCATCTCGCCGGGCAGTTCGTCGCCGCACAGCGAGTTCAAGGCGCCGGTCGCCTTCAAGGACGCCTACGCCACGGTGATCCGGCAGTCGAACAACTGCCTGCGCAGCACCGACAATGCCTACCGCGTGATCGCTGATCTGAACGAAAGCGCGCAGTCTGGCGTGGTGCGGGTGCTGGCGCCTTACACGGACAACGAGATGTCGCGCGTTGACCTGAAAGCGGCGGGCCCAAAGTCCACCGATGTGCGCATTGTGATGTGGGGCAAGGGCACCTGGGATGCGGCTGCAATGCAGGCGATGCAGGACGCTATCTACTACAGCATTACTTCGTGCAGCACCTATATGCCGCTGGACCCGCGTCCCGTCGTCAAGCCCTCGCGCGACTTGCCAAACTAGGCCAGGCGCGCAAGGCGGTGCTGCCGTCGATGGCAGGAATCAATCGCCGCCGGGACGGCGGCGGATGATCTTGAACGTGGCGGTGGCGCGCGCCACCAGTTCGCCATCGGCGCGGCGGATATCGCCTTCACAGAAGGCGATGGATGCGCCGCGGCGCAGGCAGCGCGCTTCGATGACCAGATCGCCCGTGCCCGGCGACAGGAACGTCGTGTTCATGTCGATGGTGGCCATGCCTTCGGTGGCGTCGGCCGAACCGCGGGCTGCGGCGCTAAGCGTGAAGTCCAGCACGCTCATGAGCGTGCCGCCGTGAATGTCGCCGCGGCTGTTGGTCAAGTCCTGCCGCCAGGGCAGCGTTGTGCGGGCAAAGGCTGGCGCGATGCTTTCTGGCACCAGGCCGATGAAGCTCATGAAGGGAATCGTCAGGCCGAAATAGTCGGTTTGTGCGGGTGCGGTCATAAAACGGTGATGGGCGGTATTGGAAGGCGGGTTAGCCGGTCATAATATATTTTTTTGCAGTGGCCGCCAGCGCGTAGCGGGGCGAACCACTTGTCGTCAGCGGAATGTCTCAACTTTTGCGCAAGATCGTGCACGTGGACATGGATGCGTTCTACGCGTCCGTGGAGCAGCGCGACAACCCTGATCTGCGTGGCAAGCCGGTGGTCGTGGCGTGGACCGGCCCGCGTTCGGTCGTGTGCGCGGCGTCTTACGAGGCCCGGCGTTTTGGCATTCACTCGGCCATGTCCGCCATCCGCGCGGAGCGCCTTTGTCCGCAGGCCATTTACGTGCCCCCGGATTTCAACCGGTACCGCGAGGTCTCGCGCCAGATTCGTCAAATTTTTGCCCGTCACACGGATTTGATTGAGCCGCTGTCGCTGGACGAGGCCTATCTGGATGTCACCACCAATAAGTGCGGGCTGCCTTCGGCTACCGAGGTGGCTCAGGTTATCCGGCACCAGATCCGCGAGGAAACCGGGCTGACAGCGTCCGCAGGCATTGCCCCGAACAAGTTCTTGGCCAAAATTGCGTCAGACTGGAACAAGCCCGACGGCCAATATGTGATCCGGCCCGCCAAAGTGCTGGAATTCCTGCAACCCTTACCGGTGCGCAAAGTGCCCGGGGTGGGCAAAGTCACGCAAGCGCGCCTGGAACAACTGGGCATCCAAACCGTAGGCGACCTGGCTACACATAGCGCCCAGGAACTTGAACACTATTTTGGCCGCTATGGCCGGCGGCTGTACGAGTTAGCGCGCGGCATCGATGAGCGTGACGTGCAGACGGATCAGCCCTTGCAGCAGGTGTCTGCGGAAACCACGTTTTCGGAAGATATCCGGCTGGATGCGCTGGGGGACGCCATCGACCGCATGGCGGACAAGGTGTGGGATCAGGCGTTAAAGAAAGGCGCGCTGGGGCGCACGGTGGTGCTTAAGCTGAAGACTGATCGGTTTCGCATCCTGACGCGCAGCCAGACCAGCCCGAATCCACCGGTGTCGGCTGCGGAGTTGGCAGCAGTGGCCAGATTGCTGTGCGAACGCGTGGAATTGCCGCCGGATACGCTGTATCGGCTGGCGGGGGTGGGGATGAGCAATTTTGCCGACCCCGAGGAGCAGTCGCGCCAACCTGATCTTTTCGGCGGTGCGTTCTGATCCGTTCCGGACGGCGTTGACAAGACTACCGCCCAGGCAATGACTGCCTGGGCAGGCGGAGCGCCAACTGGCGTTAAGCCAGACGAGCCTTTACTTGCTGCGACAGCGCGGTCATGTCGGCGCGGCCAGCCAGGGCTTGCTTCAGCAAGGCCATGACCTTGCCCATGGCGGGTGCGCCCGTCACGCCTTGCGCGGCGACTTCGGCCAGCGCGGCATCAATGGCGGCTGCCACTTCTTCAGCCGTGGCGGCTTGCGGCAGGAATTCCTGCAACACGACCAATTCGGCCTTTTCCTGTTCTGCCGTTTCCGTGCGGCCGGCCTGTTCAAACGCGGCGATGGACTCGCGGCGTTGCTTGACCTGCTTTTCGATGATGGCGGTGATCTCGGCGTCGTTCAGGTCGCGGCGTTCATCCACTTCCTTTTGCTTGACGGCAGCCAGCAGGAAACGCAGCGTGGTCAGGCGCGCAGCGGCCTTGGCGCGCATCGCATCCTTGACGGAATCAGAGAGGCGGGTCTTGAGCGTAGCAGTGCTCATGGGTAAACCTTTGTGTGGTGTTGCGGCAAACAGGAAGTGTAAACCGGGCTGACCGGTATGGCGTTTACTTCACCCGGGCCAGATCGCCGCGCAGGGCAACGCCAGCGACCGTGGCGCCAGCATGGCATTCGTAGTCGGTCTTGCTGGTGGAAACGTTCTTGCGATAGTAGCTGACGATGTTGGTCACGGCATTCGCGTTCGCTTTCTTGGCGGCTTCGTGCAGCGAGATTACGGCGGACTGGGCCACCCACAGGCAAGCGTCTTCATCTTTCTTGGCGAACGCGTTGGTCTTGCGGTTGGTCACCACGCCTTCTTCCAGCACCTGGCCCTTGGGACCCGTGCCGGCGAGGTAGAACTTCACGCTGCCGTCGATCTTGCCCGCAGCCAGCGCGGCGTCGATAGCCGGTTGCAGGGGCAAAAACACGGTGCGATCCGCGGCCAGCGCTTGCGCCGAGCAAGCGAGCGACAGGGAAAGCGCTCCGAACAGCTTGTAGGTGATCTTCATGACGTGCGTTCCAAGGATGAAAGATTGCAAAGCGCTGGCCGCCCGATTCCGGGTCAGGGCCAGCGGCGAAAAATAAGGGACGTGTTAATTCCGCCAAAGGCGAAATTGTTGTTCATGACGTACTCATTGCTCATGCGCCGTCCGTCGCCTTGCAGGTAATCCAATTCGCCGCAGCGCGGATCGACATTGCGCAGGTTGAGCGTGGGGGCGTACCAATCGCGGTTGAGCATTTCGATGCTGAACCACGATTCCAGTACGCCGCAGGCGCCCAGCGTGTGGCCCAGGTAGCTCTTTTGTGAGCTGATAGGCATGCGGCTGCCGAACAGGCTATGCGTTGCCTGTGTTTCAGCGATGTCGCCCTGTTCCGTCGCCGTGCCATGGCCATTGACGTAGCCGATGGCCTCGGGCGGCAGGGATGCGTCGGTCAGTGCCATTTCCATCGCGATGCGCATCGTGGTGGCTTCCGGGCGGGTGATGTGGGTGCCATCCGAGTTGCTGCCGAAGCCCACGATTTCTGCGTGGATGCGCGCGCCTCGGGCCACTGCATGGTCCAGGGACTCCAGCACCAGCATGCCGCCGCCTTCGCCAATTACCAGCCCATCGCGGTCGCGGTCATAAGGCCGTGGCGTAAGTTCCGGTGTGTCGTTTTGCTGGCTGGTGGCGTAGAGCGCATCGAACACCAGCGCTTCGCTGGCGCACAATTCTTCCGAACCGCCGGCCAGCATCATGGCCTGACGGCCATAACGGATCGCCTCGTAGGCGTAGCCTATGCCTTGGCTTCCCGAGGTGCAGGCGCTGGAGGTCGGAATGATGCGGCCCTTCAGTTCAAAGAAGATGCCGACGTTGGCTGCTGTCGTGTGCGGCATCATGCGGACGTAGGAGTTGGCGTTGAGGTCTTCCGTCACGCCATTGAGCAGCATGTTGCCGAATGCCCGGATTTCCGCGGTACTGCCAACTGACGATCCGCAGGCCACGCCCATGCGTCCGTCGGTAATGCTGGCGTCCCCCAACAACCCGGCGTCTGTCAGCGCCAGTTCTGCTGCGCGCACCGACAACTGCGATACACGCCCCATGCTGCGTAGCTGCTTGCGGGTCCAGTGAGCTGGCACCTTGAAATCAGCCACGGGGCCGGCCAGGCGTGTGTTCAGTTCGGGGTAGCGCGACCAGTCCGGCATGTAGCGGATGGCGCTTTGCCCTGATTGAAATGCCTGCTGGACGCTGGCCCAATCGGACCCCAGGGCACTGATGCCGGCCATGCCGGTAATGACAACGCGGTTCATCAGCACAGTCCTCCGTTGACAGCGATCACCTGCCGCGTGATATAGGCGGCGCCCGGCGACATCAGGAACACCACCGTGGCGGCTACCTCTTCCGGTCGGCCCATACGTTGGGCTGGCACCGCTTTCAGAATTTCTTCGACGGGCACATGCTCATCGATCATGTCGGTATCGATCAGGCCCGGCGCCACGCAGTTCACGGTGATGTGGCGTTTGGCGAGTTCCACGGCCAGCGCCTTGGCGGCGCCAATCAAGCCAGCTTTGGACGCGCTGTAGTTGACCTGACCGCGATTGCCCACCAGGCCCGAGACCGATGCCATGCAGACCACGCGGCCCGCTGCGCGGCGGCGGATCATGGGCATGGCCAGCGGGCTGAGCACGTTGTAGAAGCCGTCTAGATTGGTACGCAGGACTTGATCCCAGTCGTCGCCCGTCAGCGCGGGGAAAGCGCCGTCACGGGTCAAGCCAGCATTCAGCACCACGCCGTAATAGGCGCCATGTGCGTCGATGTCCGCTTGCAGCGTTGCGGCGCATTGTGCACGATCTGCCACGTCGAATTGCAGAATGCGGGCCTGACGGCCCAGGGCCTGGATCTCGGCTTGCACCGATTCGGCTTGTTCGCGTTGCTGGCGGCAGTGCAGCACCAGGTCGTGGCCTGCATCGGCCAGGGCCAGCGCAATGGCGCGGCCGATGCCGCGGCTTGAGCCGGTTACGAGGATGGGGGCAGCGCTCATTGAGGGGATTCTTCCTGGATAAAAGCGGTAGGGTCCTTGGGCTGATAGACGTTCAGCCTGGCCTGTGCAAGCAGACGTGTCGCGTCGCGCAATTCGCATTCGAAGACGCTCATGCCGCTGGCGTCGATCAAGCCGCGTTCAACACGGATAGTCAGTACGGTTCCGACGGGTAGCGTATCGGCGTGGCATTCATACCGGCGCGTACCCAGAAGGAAGCCCAGCTTGACCTCTTCGCCGCCCAAGCGCGCATGGCAGCCCGCCCAAGCGCCGACGGCTTGTGCCATGAATTCCATGCCCAGCCAGGGCGGCAGCGTATCGTCGGGCAGCGAATAGGGGCCTGGCCGGACTACGGCGCGGGCGGTAAGGCTGTCAGCGTCATAACCGCAGACTTCGTCGATCAGAATCATGTTGCCGGCGTGCGGCAACAGGCTGGAAATGGGCCAGGGGCAGGCATTCATCGTGGGGTTCCCAGGATCAGGCTGGCGTTGTTGCCGCCGAAGGCGAAGGAGTTGCTCATGGCAATGCGCGGCCGGCCCTGCGCGTAGCGGTGCCCGGCTGCGCTGAAGTCCAGAGCGGGCAGAGCGGGGTCTGGCTGGCCGTCCCAAACGTGGGGAGGCAAGTGTCCGCCGGCATTGCTTTCGGACAGCGTGATCCACGCCAGCGCGGCTTCCATTGCGCCCGCAGCGCCCAGCGTGTGGCCGGTCAGCGCCTTGGTGGACGCGCACGGCACGCCTTGCGGAAATACGGCATCCATGGCCAGGCTTTCCATCGCATCGTTGTGCTGCGTGCCGGTACCGTGCAGATTGACCCAGCCGATGGCTGCTGCGTCCACATCCGCAGAGGCCAAGGCGGCCAGCATGGCCTGACGCGCGCCAGCGCCAGTGGGCTCCGGCGCTGACATATGCCATGCGTCGGAGCTGGCGCCACCGCCCAACAGCGCCACCGCCTGCGCGTCAGCGGCCTCGCGTTCCATCAGGAACAGCACGCCGGCCTCGCCGATATTGATGCCGCGGCGGTTGACCGAAAATGGCAGACAGCGCGTATCGTCCACGGCTTCCAATGTGGCAAAACCATTGATGGTCAGGCGGCATAGGGTGTCCGCGCCGCCGCAGATCACGGCGTCGCACAGGCCTGATGCGAGCAGTCTGCGCGCCGACAGCAGCGCGCGCGCGCTGGAGGTGCAGGCGGTCGACAGCGTATAAGCAGGACCGGTTACGCGCAGGTAGTCAGCCAGGAATGATGCAGGCGAAGACAGAACCTGGCGCCGGTAGTCGTAACCGTCCGGCCAAGCGCCTTGGGCTGCGAGCTGGCGGAAGGCGGGGGCGTTGTCGTTCACGCCGGACGTGCTGGTGCCAAGGACCACGGCGATGCGGTGAGGGCCATGGCGGGCAATGGCGCGTTGAATTTGATTTTCGATCTGCGCCGCGCAGGCCAGCAGCAATTGGTTGTTGCGGCTGTGATGGTGCGCGGGCAGGTCATCGCCAATGGGCGGCAGCTCGCCCGCATAGCTGCCCAGCGTCAAAGCGCGGCCGTCAACCCAGCCCGTCTGCGCGCGCATGCCGCCTGTGTCGCCGGCAAAGGCGGCCCGAGCGGCGGCATCGGTCCCGGCGCCAAGCGCGCAGACGATACCGGGCGTGCCCAGCCAACTGATCATGGTTGTTCCCTCAGCGGTTCGATCTGCCACGTGACGCCATCGGTATTGGTAATGGAAAAGACGTCTGGCTGCGACGCCTGCGTCCAGCGCACAGTCCAACGTGCTGCGCCGCGGTCCTGCAAGGTGCGTTCGGCGCCTGCGCCGATGGCGCGGCTGCGCCAAGCGCCCGCACCGTATGCGGCATCCAGATCCTGTTCGGGCGTCCACGCAAAAATGAGCGCGGCGAACAGGTTGCGCGCCTGTCCGTTGGGACGCAGGAAGCCGTCATTGCGCCATTGCCCGTGTTCCAGCATCTGCCGCGCTTGCGGCACGCCCATCGGGTCAAACAATGACCAGCGCAGGGCCGCGCCTTCGCGTTGCACGACCAGCAGCGTGTCCTGCTGCGGTTGGCCTGCCGCCGACTGCACCACGTGCAACTGGCGCGGCACCGTAAAGCGGGCATCGCGAGCGGGCACTGGGGGCGCGCCAGCGCACCCAGCCAACAGGGCAAGCGTCAGTGCGGCGGCCGTGGCGCGGCACGCGGACAGAAAGGGCAGGGAAGCGGACA
The DNA here is from genome assembly GCF_030864005.1 of Achromobacter seleniivolatilans. NCBI lineage: Bacteria > Pseudomonadati > Pseudomonadota > Betaproteobacteria > Burkholderiales > Alcaligenaceae > Achromobacter > Achromobacter seleniivolatilans. The sequence goes on along the minus strand of NZ_CP132976.1, from coordinate 2,517,155 downwards.
TCATGGCAATCAGGCAGGTTCGGCTTGCGTTTGAACGCCGCGGCACAATTCGCTCAGCATGCGCAGGCGGCGCTGCGGGTTGGCGACAAACGGATTGCTGGTGTCCCAGGCGTAACCCGCCAGGATGGAACTGATCATGCGCCGGATCTCTGGTTGGGCGTTCTGGTAGAACACCACATCTTGGAATTCTCCGCTGTACCAGCCTTGCACGTAGGCGCGGAAAGTTTCTACGCCTAGCATCAGCGGATCGGCGAAATCCGTTTGCCAGTCGACCGGTTCGCCGCTCAGTTGGCGATGCAAGGCGTCGGTGGCCAGCTTGGACGAGCGCAGGGCGATGGTGACGCCGGACGAGAATACGGGGTCCAGAAATTCGGCGGCGTTGCCCAACAGCGCGTAGCCGGGGCCATACAGGCGGGTGACGCTAGCCGAATACCCGCCGATGGTGTTGGCGGGGGTGTCCCACACTGCATTCTTCAGCACGCGCTTCAGATTGGGCGCGGCGTCGGCCATGGCCCGCAACGTCGCCATCAAATCCTGATCAGGCCCGCCGAACAGGTCTTGCCCGCCGACGACACCGAATGAGCAACGGCCGTTGGAGAACGGGATCAGCCAGTACCAGATGCCGGGTTGTTCCGGATGCACGCTGATCAGAATCTTCTCGCGGTCAAAACCGGCGTCATCGATGCGGTCTTCGATATGGGTAAAGATGGCTTTGCGGGGCGGCATCGACGACGGACGCTCCAGATCCAGCAAACGCGCCAGCACGCGGCCATAGCCGCTGGCATCCAGCACAAATTGGCTTTGCACTTGGTAGGTGCTGCCGTCGGCGCCGCGCACGTCCAGTAGTGGGCTGTCGCCCTCGAAGTTGGCAGCGGTGACTTCCTGCAAGTAGCGCACTTCAACGCCTTGGCGTTCGGCGTCGTCGGCCAGCACCTTGTCGAAATGGGCGCGTTGCACTTGGAACGTGGTGCCGGGGCCGGGCGTGAATTTGTCGCGGAAGTCGAAATACGCGTATTCATCGCCCCGCGCGAAGGCGGCGCCATTCTTGACTTGGAAGCCCGCTGCTTGCACGGCGGGCATCATGCCGGCTTCTTCCACGAATTCCAGGCAGTGCGCCAGCAGGCTTTCACCGATGGAAAACCTGGGAAATTGCTGGCGCTCCAGCATCAGCACATCATGCCCTTGCCTCTTGAGCAGGGCCGCCGCAACCGCGCCGGAGGGGCCCGCACCAATGACGACGACTTCCCGATGTTCCATGCTGGATGTTTCCTTGTTGGATGATTGAAAAAAGGTCCTGTCAGGCCGCCACAGGCGGACGGAGCCAGGGAGCCCACAACAGCGAAAAGCCCACGCCCAATGCGACCGCCAAGCCAAAATTGGCGATGGCAGGGGTGTGACTGATGGCCAGAAGTCCGAACGACAGCAGCGTGGTGGCGGCACCCAGCAGGATGCCGACCAAGCTGGCCGCCGCGCCGGCGACGCGCTCGTACATGAAGATGGCGTAATCCACACCGATAGCGGACACCAGCAATAGCCCGAACAGGCTGAACAGGGTGAGCGGCTGCCCCAGGAAACCCAGCGCGGCCAGCGCGCAGGCCGTAGCGGCCAGCGGCACGGCCAGGATGCGCCATGTGGCGGCGCGTCCCAGGGTCAGAAGGAGCAACGCGGCTGCTACGGCGTAGGAAAGCAGCTTGAGTTCGGCCGCCTCGATGCGGGTAGCGGCAAACATCCGATTCAGCTCGCCGCTGCGGTCCACCAGATCCACGCCCGGTAGTCCTTGGGCAATGCCTTCCAGCACCGCTGTGTTGCGCAAGCCCAGGAGCGTGATCATGCCGGCTGCCTCGCCGTTGTGCACGCCCAGCCATTGCGTCCGCCAGCGTTCGGCTTGGGGCCCTTGCAGCGCGCCGTCGATGGTGACGACGGGTAGCGTGGCCATGGCTTGAAGCTCTACACGTAGCGCATCGAAGGGGATGCCTAGATCGGTGATGGGTTTCCAGACGTCTGGCTGCTCGGCAAGCGCCGCCAGACGCTGGCCTAGCGCCCGCTGGTCCGCCGCGGGCGAAACCAACTGGCTAAGCGAGTTGTAGGCAGCCAGGTCGCCGCGTTTGACCAGGGGGTCGAGCTTTTGGGCGACCAGAGCCTGACGGCGCAGGAGTTCATCAGTGTCGGGCGCGCGCACCAGGAAGAACTGGCTGGTGGGCATGAAGCCGGTAATCTCGCCGATTTGACGGGCTTGCTGCAATAACGGAGCGGGCAGGCTGAGCCATTGGCGCAAATCATCTTGAATGACGAGCCGGCTGATGCCTGCCACCGTCGCTGCGCCCAGTATCAAGGCGCCCAATCCAAGCACGGCGCGCCGGGCCGCCAGGCGTTCGCGTGCAAGCAGGGCTGCCTGCGCAAACCGCAGCAGCGGCGGCCAAGGGCGCGGCTGCCAACCGTTGCTCATCCAGGCGGGAAGCTGGCAAACGGTGCAGGCATAGGCGCCCAGCAACCCGGCGGCCGAAAACACGGCGGTTTGCGTCAAAGCGGGGAATGGTGTGAAGGCCAGTGCGATGTAGCCGACCAGACTGGCTGCCAGGCTGATCGTCAGGCCGGGCAAGACCCGGCGCAGAGCGGGCCAGGCTTGCCAGTCGGGCATGCCGTAGCTTTTTCCGAGCCAGTGCATGGGGAAGTCCACCGCCACGCCAATCAGGCTGGCGCCGATGACGAGCGTCAGCACGTGGATGGACCCGAATACGGCTACGCAGGCCACTGCGCCGGTCAGCAGGCCGACGGCGACCGGCACGAAGGCCAGCAGTGCGCGGACGCGCCGCAGAGTCAGCAGCAGCACCAGGATGATGCCGATCATTGCGCCCGAGCCGATCCAGCTGCTTTCCGCTACGGCCTGAGCGCGCCCCGCTGCGGCATACAGCGGGCCACCGGCTACCAGCAATTCTGCGCCAGAGGCGTTGAGTGCCAGTCGGTCTTGATCGATTTGCTGCGCAATGCCTTGGGGAGAGCCGGTGTCGAAAGCGTCGGAACGCGTTTCGGCGCGCACGAGCACCCAACGCTTGCCGCCATGCTCGGCCTGCAACGTTCCGGTGCCCATGTCATATTGCACGGCGCCGCCCGGCCGCAACGCTTGTTCGGCGCGGCGCGTCAGGCCCAGCCAATCCTGATCCACGGGCAAAAGGCCCGAAGACGAAAAGGGGTCCGACAGTTCACGAGCACGCCGTTGCGCGTAGGTGGCAGGGTCCGATGCCAGTTGCTCGCGGTCGGCGGCGGGCAGCATAGCCAGACGTCCCGCCAACAATTGCGCGCGCAGCGCGGCGACGTCCACATTCAATTCCACCTGAACCGAAGAGAACAGCCCGCTGCGGGTCCAACGTTCCGCCAGCAGCCGGGCTGGCGCGGCGGAATCCGCGCCGGCAGGCGCCGCGACCAGCGCGATCAGTTGCCGGGACAGCGGCTCTTGAATTCTGGCTTCGGCCAATTGGCGCGTGGCGTCCGCCGCAGCCTGCGGCACCAGTTCCATCAGATTGGCCGATACGGGCCACCCGTTGCGGCATTGCCAGGCGCCGGCGCATAGCACCAGCGCCAAGCCCAGTTTGAAGAGCCGGGGCAGCCAGCGTTCAGTCTGAAAACGCACGTTGTTCCTCGGGGCTTAACGCGTCGGCGGCAACAGCATCGGTCATTTGCAGAACGCTGCGGTCGCCCTGCGTTTCGCGCAGTTCGATGCGGTCCACGAGCTTGCCGCCGTTGATCTGGATGTTGTCGAAAATCTGGCGCAGCAGCACCGACTTGGGGGTCAGCAGCAATTGCCAGGCGTTGGCTTCGCCTGTGAGCGCCAGGTCAAAGTTCTCTTGCAAGCCCGTGGTGTCGCCAGCCAGCACCGATAGGAACAAGCGGTTTTCACGGCCCGAGCCGGTCTGCTGCGGCAGGCTTTGCCAAGCGCCAGTTTCGTCGCGGCGCGAGATTCCTTTTGCGTTGATACGCAGGTCTTGCTTGATAGGCGTGCGCAACAACCAGAGCAGGCCCTGGCCTGACGCCAGTGTGAAGTCGCCCCGGCTGGTCAGGGGCTGTGGCAGCGAGCGCAGGAATTTCTGCTGCACAAACTGCCCGCGTACGACGGGCGTTGCGCGCAACTGGGTTTGCAGATCATTCAGATCGAAGGCGCGCGCGGTCAAGGGCAATATGGCCAGCGCTGCCATCATGAGCAGACGGCGGATGAAAAGATGCGTTCCCATGTATAGCGGCTTCATACCGGACTCTCCAGCGATTGCAGCTTGCGCTGTACGGCGTTGACGAAGGCGGCGGGCGATGCCAGCTGCATTTCACGGGTTTCGATGCAGACGGCCACCTGCTCGGACGTGGCTCGCGTCAACCGTTGACCGCTTGCTGCATCCAGAATCAGGTAGTTGATCTTCAGGCGGTGTTCCCACTCCACCAGTTCGGCGCGCACGGTCAGCCGTTGGCCGAATTGCGCGGGCTGCGCGTAGCGCAGATGCAGGTCGATCACCGGCCACACATAGCCGCTGACGCGCATGGCATCGTAGTTGTGACCCAACTGATCCAGCAGCTCGCAGCGCGCCTGTTCCAGATATTTGACGTAGTGTCCGTGCCAGACGACGTTGATCGAGTCGACGTCGAAGAAGGGCACGCGGATTTCGACTTCAGCGCCGATGACGCCTCGTTTACGCATCGTCTTTCCAGAAAGGGTAGAAGTTGAACCATTGCAACGGCGTCAGCCGGCAGTGCGCCGCAAGACGGTCGGCATAGCGTTGCGCCCAGTGGGCGATACGCGCCTGGCGGGTGGCGCGCGTCCATTCAATGTCGTCGGTCAGGCGCTCCATCGATACGCGGTAGCGCGCGCCGTGGCGGGTGCAGAACAAAACATTTACCGGACAGCGCAGCAGGCCGGCCAACAGCCAGGGGCCCTGCGGCAGTTCCGCGCTGGCGTCTAGAAAGTTCACTGGGGTTGTGCGGTCGCCCTGAAGCGGCACACGATCACCGGCGATGGCCAGCCATTCGCCGCGATCCAGCCGCTGCGCCAGATCCAGCATCATGGGCGCATCCAATTCGCTGACCTGAATCATCCGCAACCCGCCGCCCGCCTGATCGAGCAGGCGGTTGAAATGCACGGCGTGCTTGCTGTGAACCAGCACATTCAAGCGCAGGGTGCCGGAGCGTTCGGCCAGCGCCCGGCAGACTTCGATATTGCCCAGATGCGAGCCCACCAGTATCTGGCCTCGGCCTGTGCCCATTTGATCGTGCAGGCCATCGGGATCATTCATGTCCAGATCAGACATGGTGATCTTGCCTTGCCACACGTCCAGCTTGTCCAGCATGGCCTCGGCGAATGCCAGGTACTGCCGGTAGACGGGCAGGGTGCGCGGCAAGGGCATGGCCAGTTCGCCGGATTGCACCAGGCGCTGCTGGTAGCGTGCGATCGAGCGACGGGCCCGCCCGCCGAAGACATAGAAGTACAGGACCACTAGCCACACAACCGGCGCCACAATGCGCCGTCCCAGCGTGCGCGCGGCCCAAGCCGTGGCGCGCATAAGCGCGGGGCTGCCACGTTCGGGCTGGTCGGCCCAATGGGGATCGGCAGCGGTCATGAGCGCAGACCTCGTGCCAGACGGCGCCAGAGCAGGGCGGGTGACCGGCCCAGCATGCCGAAGAACAGCCGCGCATGCATACGGCTGATCAGCAGGTTGTCTTGCAGGCCCTTGAAGTGCGAAATGCCGCCTTCCGGATACACCACGCGAGTGGGCAGCCAAGCCATCGCCACCCCGCGCCAATGCAGGCGCACCAGAATGGCGATGTCGAAATCCATACGGCGGCCGACGTGGGCTCGGTTGATTACCGGCAGCACATGCGCCAGCGGATAGACGCGAAAACCGCACATGGCGTCTGGGATATCAAGCGACAGCGTATTGATCCAGACCCAGACGCGCGTCAGCCAACGTCCATACAGGCGGCTGCGCGGAACGTCGTCGCCATAGACGGGAGCGCCGCAAATGACCGCCTGCGGTTGCTCGCGCGATGCGTTGGCAAAGGCCACGGCGTCGGGCAGCGCATGCTGGCCGTCAGCATCGACTTGCAGTGCGTGCGTGAAACCCAGCGCCGCCGCAGCGCGCAGACCATCCTGCACGGCTGCGCCCTTGCCGCCGTTGATGCGCCGGCGGACCAGATGGGTGTCGGGCAGCGTGGAAAGTGCATCCAGGGCCGTCGCGCAGTCCGCGTTGGAGCCGTCGTCCACCAGCACGCAAGGAAAACCTTGGGCCGCCAGTTGCGCATGCACGGCCGCCACGGTGCCGCCATGGTTATAGACCGGGATGACGGCGCAGAGCCTATATTCCGGCATGGCCGTCCGCCTGCAAAATGCGGCCCGATGAGCAAGGCGCGTCATCTACCGTGCACGTGAAATACAGTTTTTGTTTGGCTTCTTCCCACCTCAATACGAGGATCGCGGTGTCGCCAGGACGGAGCAGCCTTTGGAATTTCAGCGCTTCCATGCCGCCAAACCGAAGGCCTGGATACAGGTCGCGCTGGGCAAGTGATAGCGCCCAACTGATCTGGGCGACGCCTGGCACGACGGGAGCCGATGGAAAGTGACCGCTGAAATACGCCAGATCCAAAGGGATGTCCAGCGTGTAGCGCCGCTCGTTGGCGGGCTGGCCGGGTTGTTCGATTTCCGCTGGCTGCACCGGGCGCGGGCCTGCCGCGATATCGAATTCAGCCTGGGGAATTTTCCCTTGAGCATTGCCAGGAAGATGCTGGAACAAGCGCCACGTACGCGGAATGGCCAGTGACTCGAATCCCGTGCTCAGGTGCGTGCGCAATGCGTCCACGACGGTCTTGCGGCCTTGGTTGCGCAAAGCGTGCAGGCCTAAGGCGGACAAAGCGATCAGGCCCGCAAGCCGGGTGGCCCCGCTGGCGCGCCCCAGGCGCGCGTCAGTCACATAGGGGTGCTGCATCAATGACTGTTCCAGCATCGGCAGCGAAATGCGCTTTTCCTCGATTTTTATGATCCGGTCCAGACGGCCCAGCAACTGGAAACCGTTGTCCGCGAGCAGGGCGCCGTCAGCCGTCTGTTCATCGGTGGCATTGACCCAGGGCGATTGCACGCGCAAGGCGCCGTCGGTGTTCAGATTGACGGTCATGCCGGGCAGCGGCTGCCAGTTGGCGGCTCCCTTGCGCCAGGCGACGGCTCCGGTTTCTGAGCTGCCATAAATCTCGGTGGGCCGCAGGCCCAACTGGCATGCTATGTCGTCGGATACCGCTGGCGGCAATGCGCCGCCTGACGAATAGATGCGCGTCAGCCGCCCGCGCAGTTGCGCCCAGTCCAGTCTTTGCCCCAGCCGGCGCAGCAGCGCAGGGCTGGCGATCCAGGTGAATGCCGGATAACGCAAACTGGCCTGTTGCAGGTCTTCGGGGTAGTGACGTTGATGACGGTCGATTTGCCTGCCGGCGCACAAGGGCCACAGCACCCGAAAAGGCAGGCCGTACATGTGTTGGGCAGACACGCTGCCTAACACGGGCGTGATCTCGCCCGGCCATTGCTGCTGCAAAGCGTTGACCTCTTCAGCCAGTTGCCGCCACTGTTTGCTCAGATGTTTGGGATTGCCGCTTGAGCCTGAGGTACACATGACCAGCGTCAGCGATGGATCCAGTTCGGCGGGCGCCAGCGCGTCTTGATCCTGCAGGTCTGACAGCCGCCATTGCCGGTTTGATGCAACGGGCAGGTCGCTGTCCGTCAACCACGCATCGACACTGGCGTCCAACGAGGTGCAAGTTTGCGGTTGCGCGTCGCCCGGCAGCACCGCGATGACGCCTGCGCGCCAGCACGCGAAAAGTGCGATGGCCAGTGCCGCCGCATCTTCAAACCAGAGGGCGGCTCGGCGCGGGGCGCGGGCCTGCAATGCTGCCGCGGCCAGCAAACTGGCGTGCGAGAACGCATTGCGGGTCAGCAGTGGGGCGTCTGCGATAACGTTGTCTGCGGGGCCGGATACCGGCAGCAGCAGTCGGGTCAGTGGGGTCATAGTCATGCCGCTTTGGCCGCGGCAGGGCGGAGCAGCCATTCACCGGCCATCAACAAGCCCATCAGTGCATAACTGACTGCGCCGTTATAGGCCAGCCACCAGCTCCAGGGCGCCCAGGCGGCCAAGGCAGCTGCGATGGCGCCGTTCAGGGCGAAAAAGAGGCACCACGCGCGCGTCACATTACGCGTGTAGCGTATGCCTTCTGGCGGCAGGTTGGGGTGACGCAGTCTTGCCAGTTGTTCAATCACCGGACGGCCGACCCGCAAGCTGGCGCCGAAAATGACGAGCATCATGGCGTTGACCAGCACGGGATACCAGCGCAGCCAGGCCTCCGAATTCGATACGGCCAGGATCAGGCAGAAGATAACGGCCACGGCTGGCAGCAAGCGGCCGCCTGCCTGGGCGCCGCGCGCGGTCAGCCCGCGGGCCAGCCATAGTGCGGCCAGTGGCAGCGCCAGCCATGCGGGACTGACATGTCCCAACGTCGCATGCACGACGAAGGGGTAGGCGACGCCGGCGACGGCCAGGCTGGCCGTAACGCCGCGCTTCATGCGTCAGGGGCCTGCTTTTGCCACATTGCCTGGACCACGTCTTCGACGGTGCGCACCGTTCTGAAGTCGTTGGCGTCCAGCTTGCGGCCGGTTTGACGGCACACGTGATCAATCAGGTCAATCGCATCAATGCTGTCGATTTCCAGATCTGTATACAGATTGGCTTGGGGCGTGACACGTTCCGGTTCGATTTCGAACAGTTCGACCAGCGCGTCGCGCAACGTGTTGAAGATGTCCTCGCGGGTATGCATCGTGGACTCCTTATGCATCAGGCGCGCCGTTGCGCGGCGACAAAAGCCGCCAGGCTGGCAATGCTGGTGAAGTGTTCACGCATATTGCGTGTTTCGGGATCGATGGTGATGCCGTAGCGCTTCTGCAGCGCAAGGCCCAGCTCCAGGGCGTCGACCGAATCCAGCCCTAATCCGTCGCCGAAGAGTTGAGCGTCGCGTTCGATATCGTCAGGCGTAATGTCTTCCAGCCCCAGCGACTCGATGACGAGCGTCTTCAGCTCAAATTCCAGTTCATTCATCCCGCTTAGACTCCACTTCCATCGCCTTGGGCGATTGTTCGTTCATGAGGGAGCCGGCCGGCGCAAGGCGCGCCAGCTCGGCTTCGAAATAGGCATGCAGCCAGGCATTCATCTTGCGGCCCGCGATCGGCAAGGGGTGTGCGCTGCTCCAGGTGGCGGGATCTATGTCATCGCCCACCTGAATGACATAGCGCATGCGGCAGGGCGGAATCCGATACCAGGGCTCGCCTTTGGTCAGGCTGCGCGGGTTCATCTGGATGACCACGGGGGTCACGATTCTTGCGCCGCGCAGCGCGATGGCGCAAGCGCCGCGATGAAACTGCGGCAATGCATTGGGCGGTGTGCGCGTGCCTTCGGGAAACACAATCAGCGTTTCGCCATTGCGCAGGACATCGGCTGCGCGGTCGAACATGTCGAAGCTTTCGTCATTCGTGATGTAGCCGGCGTTGGCAATGGGGCCGCGCGTAAACGGATTGGTGGCCAGCCCGTGCTTGACAATGCAATTGGCGTTTTTGACATGGCCGACCAGAAACACGACATCCAGCAGCGACGGATGATTGGCCAGAATCATCTGACCGGGTTTGCCCAGGCGGTCAGCGCCCTTGAATTCCACCGTCAGAATGCCAACGCGGACCATAAACCGGATGAACAGGCGAAAGGTGCCGTTCAATGCCCAGCGTGCACGGCGTTGCCGATCGAGCTTGCTGCCGGGAAAAAGCCGCTGCGGCGGAAAGACCAGGACGCGCAGCAATACGCCGCCCAGGCCGAACATGGTGAATGCCACGCCAGTGGCGAGCAGACGCCAGAGCCAGAAATCCTGGCGGCGTTGAGTCGTGCTTGTCATTCGGTGCGTGTCCAAGTCCAGCGGCGGGCATGATTGGCGTGGTGCCAACTGGGAGTGCGCAGCGTCAGGTGGCGGAGCAGATTCAGCGGATTGGGCCAGACTTGTTCTCTGCTTGCGTCCGTGTGGGCTGGCTCTGCCGACATCGTCAACGTCCACTCGTTGCCGGGGCGCAGCCGGAACGCCGCTGCATAGGTATACGGCACGTCGTCCATCCAGGGCGTGTAGGCGGCCGGCGGGCGCTCTTCGGCCAGCACCAGCAAAACATCTTTGTGACCCTGGTCGAACAGCATGGCGGCCTCGATGAAGGCGTGTTCCAGTCCGTCGTCTTCGACAGACAGGGCGACAGACTCAGCGGTTTCGCGGCGTATGATCGACCACTGCGCGGCGATGGCATTGTGCACGGATAAGCCGAACGCGGTGGGTGATAGCGCTTCGCCCGCCGCCAGCGATTGCAGCAAACCAAAGTTGCGGGTGGTTTCTCCATGACGGGAGGCGAAGACCAGTGGCATGTTGGGATGGTTCTCGCCCAGTGGCCACGCGCACTCGAACACCGCGCGAGCCAGCGGGCTTAGGCGGCGGCGTTGCATGGGTGGCAAGAAGTCGAGGCGGGGCGCGCGTTGATCTCCGAGGGGGCAGTAAGGATGTTTTGCCCAGTCCAACCAATCCGTGGGCTCATCAATTCCTTGCGTCCAACCCTGCCATTGCGCGATTGAGAACGTCAACATAGCGCGCGATTCTACTATGCCAATGTCGGAGTATTTTGTTTTATATCGTTACTAACGATATAAATTCCCTGGCTGGATGGCTTGTTTTCAAAATTATATTGTTACTTGTTGCTGTGGATATTCAGGAACTATTCATGTACTGGGCGGACCAAAGCGCCGCCAGTCACTACCGTGCGCACGATTTATCCGCTGAGGACGCCCAACGGGCGCTAGCGATACGTAGCCGCAAAGCGCAGGCCGACTGGCAGGTCAGCCGCGCGCTGCTGCACGATATCCGGCAATTTTTCCCTGCTCCTGGCGCTTTATCACTCAGTCATAGCGCTGGCCACGCCATTTGCGCCCGTGCGCCGGCAGGCTTTGCCGTGGGAGCCGACGTCGAACGCATCCGGCCGCGCGACGTGCTTCGGATGGCTGAATGGGTGTGTTCCAAAGTAGAACAACACACCCTGTCGGGGCTGTCAGGCGCGGCGCAATTGGAGCACTTTTATCTCCTCTGGACGCTGAAAGAGTCTTTCATCAAGGCTGCAAAGCTGGATTTTCCCGCTGATATGGCTTCCGTTGGCCTTGCGGCGCGAGCGGGCGGAGGATGGGCGCTGTGCGCGCCGGCAGGTGTGTGGCGCGCCTGTAGCTGGCGTATTGGAGACGATTGGATGGCATCGGTGGCGTGGCAGGCATCGTCACTTGCCCCAGCGCCGCCTCAATGGCGTGCGGGTGCCGGCAGCGTCTTGCCGCCTATCGAGCTGATCGGCGACTGGCGGTCGTTGGCCGGCTGAGCGGGCGGCGCAGGATTTGCTGGCCGAACTTAAAGATGTATTATAAATATATGTTCAAAGGCGAGCATGATCGCAATCAAGGAGCAGTTGATGTTGAGTCCCCAAATCCGGGCGCTGGTCAAAGCCACGGCCCCTGTACTTAAGACGCATGGCGTGGCGCTGACCCGCCATTTTTATGCGCGCATGTTCGAGCACAATCCCGAACTCAAGCACATCTTCAACCAGGCGCATCAAGCGGGCGGTCAGCAGCAGCACGCCTTGGCGGGCGCGGTGACGGCGTACGCGGAACACATTGATGACCCCTCGGTGCTGATGCCGGTAGTGACGCGCATCGTGCACAAGCACGTCAGTCTGGGCATCCGGCCTGAGCACTACGCCATCGTGGGCAAGCATCTATTGGCCTCGATCCGCGAAGTGTTGGGTGACGCCGCAAGCGATGAATTGGTGGACGCCTGGGGCGCTGCCTACGGCCAGTTGGCGGATCTGTTGATTGCCGAGGAGTCGCGTCTGTATGCGGAGTCCGCGTCCAAACCTGGCGGCTGGACGGGATGGCGGGCGTTTCGCGTGGTGGGCAAGCAAATAGAAAGCGCCGAGATCACTTCTTTCTATCTGGCGCCCTCCGATGGCGGCACGGTGCCGGTATACCGCCCGGGCCAGTATGTGTCCGTGCGCGTCTATGTGCCTGAATTGGGGTTGATGCAGCCGCGCCAGTACAGCTTGTCGGATGCGCCTGGGCACGATCGCCTGCGTATCTCGGTCAAGCGCGAATCGGGTAGCGGGCAATTGCCCGCAGGCCGCGTGTCCAATGCGTTGCATGATCAGCTGGAAGAGGGAGGCGTGCTGGATGTGGCGCCGCCGCAGGGTGATTTTCATCTGCGCGAAGACAGCAGCGCCCCGGTCGTGCTGTTGAGCGGTGGCGTCGGACTGACGCCCATGGTGTCTATCCTGAACCATCTGGTGCGCGCCAATGACGAACGCCAGATTCGTTTTGTTCATGGCTGCCGCAATCGATCGGTGCACGCCATGAAAGATCACGTCAATCGTATTGCGGCGGAGCGCGGCAATGTGCGCAAAGCCGTGTTTTATGAAGAAATCAGCCAGGAGGATCAGCAAGGTCAAGACTACGACCATGCCGGCCGTGTGGACCTGCGGGCCATTCGCGATGAAGCTATCGTCCCTGGCGCGGATTACTACCTGTGCGGCCCGGCGCCGTTCATGCAAGCGCAGCGCGCCGCCCTGCTGGACCTGGGGGTGGGCGTTGATCGCATCCATGCCGAGGCGTTTGGCAGCGGAGGGGCGCCCGCCTAAGCGGTGTATCCTGGCGGCCTGATCTACCTGGGCCTCCAGGCGCCTCCGCTTTTCCTGCCATGCAACTGACCCGATTCACCGACTTCGGCTTGCGCGTCCTGATGTATCTGACGCAATGCCGCGACAGGCCGTCCGCTGTCACCATCCCGGAAATTGCCGGGCGCTTTGGCGTGTCCCGCAATCATCTGGTCAAGGTGGTGCATTTCATGTCACAGCGCGGCTGGGTCAACACGTCGCGCGGCAAGGGAGGGGGCTTGAGCCTGGCGCGCCCAGCTGCTGATTATCAGGTGGGCGACCTGATCCGCGAATTGGAACAGCAGGGGCCGCTGATCGACTGCCGCGAGCCGCCCTGTGCGCTGGACGGTTCCTGCCGGCTGTCGGGTTTGCTGGCGCAGACCTTGCAGACGTTCTATGACGCCCTCAATGCCTACACGCTGGCTGATCTGGTGCGAGACCCCACGGCGGCCGCCATTATCAAGCTGCATCGCGCCGCCTGAATCGGGACATGATGTTTTGTTATGGGTGATGCGGAATTTGGCATTTGCCGGTTGGACCGCGCGCGTTTCAGAATAGGCGCAATTTCTCGCTTTCTTGGATACAGGTATGCGCGTTTGCGTAATTGGCGCTGGCGTCGTGGGTGTGACGTCGGCCTATTTCTTGGCGCGCCAGGGCCACGACGTGGTGTTGGTGGACAGCCAGCCCCGGCCGGCAGAGGTGTCCAGCTATGCCAATGGCGGGCAGCTCAGTTATAGCTATGTGGCGCCGCTGGCGGGTCCGGGTGTATTGCCCAGCGTGCCCGGCTGGCTGCTGCGCCAGGATTCTCCGCTGCGCTTTCGCCCGCGGCTTGATCCGCATCAATGGCGCTGGTGTCTGCAATTTGTGCTGGCGTGCCGCGCATCGGTAGCCAAGGCATCGACTGCGCAATTGCTGGGTTTGTCGTATCTCAGCCGTGACGTCATGCATACCTTGCTGACGCAGGAAGACCTGGATTTTGGTCATTTGAAGAACGGCAAGCTCATTGCCTACCGCAGCGCAGACTTGCTGGACAAGGCGCGCGCGCTGGTGGCCTATCAGGCGGGGCATGGCGCGGATCAGCAAGTGCTGGACGCCGCCCAGACCCTGGCGATGGAGCCAGCGCTTGCCGCCATGGGCAAGCAACTAGCGGGCGCGATATATACCCCCAGTGAAGAAGCTGGCGACTGCCGCCAATTCACCGAAGCCTTGTTTGACCGCCTGCAGGCACTCGGCAATGTGGAATGCGCCATGTCCAATCCAGTGTCCGGCTTGCAGCGCGAAGGCCGCCGCATCGTCGCGGTGAACACGCGCGATGGCGACATAGGCGCAGATGCCGTTGTGCTGGCCACCGGCATAGGCACGCGCTCGTTGCTTAAGCCGCTGGGCCACGATGTGCCTCTGTATCCCTTGAAAGGCTATAGCTTGAGTGTGCCGCTGGCTGATGGCGAGACGGTCGCGCCACGCATCAGCGTCACGGATTACGAGCGGCGCATTGTCTACGCTCGTGTGGGCGGCGTGTTGCGGATTGCGGCCATGGTGGATATTGGCAGCGGCAGCGCCGACATTGATACCGCGCGCGTCGAGTTGTTGAAGCGCCAGGTCCAGGAAGCGTTTCCGGCGCTGGACCTGCGCCAGGCCATCCCGTGGGCCGGGCTGCGTCCGGCAACACCGACGGGCAAGCCGCTGATCGGGCGTAGCCCCGCCGCGGACAATCTGTGGCTGAACATAGGCCAGGGCGCGTTGGGCTTCACCCTGGCCTGCGGCAGCGCCGCGTTGCTGACCGCCCAGATGGGCGGCGTGGAGCTGCCGTTAGATCCTGCGCCGTTTCGCCCCTGACGTGACAGCTGATTTTTCGTGATGTCCATTTCTCGATAGCTGTTGCCAGTTTGTCGGCAGACGGACTGATTCTCGCTCAATAGGATAGCGATTCCCCCTGTGCTACCCGCCATGTCCGGCGGTTGGCACAGCGGGGTCCGATTCCCATCCTCCGAGCGAAATCATCATGTCCTATCTGTTCCCGTTGTTCGCCATCTTGTTCTGGGCGGGCAATGTCATTGTGTCCAAGATGGCCGCCAGCGCCATCTCGCCTACCGCCATTACGTTTTATCGGCTGGTGCTGGCGCTGTTTCTGATGGGCCTGTTTACCGCCCGGCCAGCCTGGCGCAACCGCAAGGTGATCTTGCGACATTGGCCCAAGCTGGCGTTGTACGGCGCGCTGTCATCAGCCGTATTTCAGGCGCTGTCATACCGTGCCGCCGAAACCACGACGGCCACCAACATGGCCATCCTGACGGCGCTGATTCCTTTATTGAGCATGCTGCTCAGTGTGCTGATTCTGCGCGACCCGCTGACGCTGGGCATGGCTGCGGGCGGTGTGATGTCGTTCCTGGGTTTGCTGTACCTGGTCGGGCAGGGTGACATGCTGAGTGTGTTTCAGCATGGCATTCATGTGGGCGATGGCTTGATGCTGCTGGCCGCGCTGTCCTACGCCTTGTACGGGGTGCTGTTGCGCCACTGGAAGGTGCCAGTCCCGGCCTGGCAATCCACGTTCGTGCAGTCGATTTTTGCGCTGCTGTATATGTTCCCCTTGTACTTGCGTGTACCGGCCGCCCAGGCCGCGCTGGATGTGAACACGATTCCGCTCATTCTTTATGCCGGCATTTTCTCGTCCGTGTTGCTGTCCTTCCTGTGGATCGAAGGCGTGCAGCGGCTGGGCCCCAACCGTTGCAGCATCTTCATCAATCTGCTGCCGTTGTTCACGGCGCTGGCCGCGTTCATGATGCTGCACGAGCAACTGCACGCTTACCACCTGTTGGGCGGTCTGGTGACATTGGGCGGCGTGTTGCTGGCGCAAACGGTACAGCGCCCGTTGTTTGGCCGAGTGGCGCGCAGCGGACTGGCCAGCGGCAGGCCGTAACCTGCGTTCACGGGCGTTCAATACAAACGCTGACCGGCGCGGCAAAGTGGTTTTCTTTCCCGGGGGAACCATGAGCATTTTCCAAAAAACCGCCATCGCGCTGGCGCGTAGTTCCGCGTTAGGGCGCGCCATGCGGACCCTGGCGGCCCGTTCGTCGCTGGCCCGCCGCTTTGTTGGCGGCGCGGACGTGGGCGCAGCGGTCCGCACCGCGTTGCGGTTGCGGGATCACCACGGAATCCGGTCGTCCTTGTTTTATTTGGGCGAGTACGTGGCGGACCCGGCCGCCATCGAGCACAACGTGGCGCAGGCGGAGGCAGCCTGCGGCGCCCTGGGGGCGGCGGGCCTGGATGTGCATGTGTCCATTGACCCTACCGCCATTGGCTATATGCATAGCGATGCGCTGGGCGCGGCCAATGCCCGGCGTATAGGCACGGCGGCGCGCGTTGCGGCAGGCGGCGGGCGTGATTGGGTTGTGCTCGACATGGAAGACTCCGGCATCCGCGACCGCACGTGCGCGCTGCATCGGGACTTGCTGGCGGCCGGCATGCCTGCCGGCCTGACTTTGCAGGCGCGGCGCCGGCGCACTCCAGAGGACCTGGCCTGGGCCATACGCCAGCGCACGTCGCTGCGGCTGGTCAAGGGCGCATTTCCAGAGCGGGCGCTGGATCACGCCGGGCGCGCCCGAATTGATCAAGCCTATCTGGACGCGGCGTCCATCATGCTCTCGCCAGAGGCGCGGGAGTCCGGGTTCTTTCCCGTTTTTGGCACCCATGATGACCGGCTGGCTGGCGCCATCATGGCGCTGGCGCGCGAACGCGGATGGGCGCCAGACGATTTTGAATTCGAAATGCTCTATGGCGTGCGCCCAGACTGGCAACTGGCGCTGCGCGGCATGGGCTATAACGTCAGGGTCTATCTTCCTTTTGGCGCAGATTGGTGGCCGTACGCCATCCGCCGGGTCGGAGAGAATCCTCGTAACGCGTGGCTGCTGGCCCGTTCCCTCACATCGGACGGGCATTACTTCGGGTAAGCAGGCAGCCGCAACGTCTGGCGCATTCATGGCGGTTTCCCAACATATCTGGCATTGCGGCGCAGGCTTGCCCGGCGACGTGCTGATTGCCGACCTGCGCGCGTATCGCTATGCGCCGCATTTTCATGACGCCTGGTCGATCGGCGCCATTGAGCATGGCCGTTGCACATTCACGGTGCATGGCGAATCGTATGTGGCGGGCGAGGGCGATCTGGTGGTGATCGCGCCGGGGCAGGTTCACACTGGCGGCACTTCGGCAGAACCACTGGCGTATCGCATGGCCTATATCGACGCAGGCTGGTTCGGCGACCACATGCAGACGTTGTTTGCCGACGAGGCGCACTTGCCGGGGCCAGTGATTACGTCGCCCGGATTGTGCGCGCAATGGCTGGCTGCACTGACGCCGGATGCCATCGCGGATACTGAACGCAGAGAGCGCCTGTCGGCCGCGTTGTTCGCCTTGTTGTCCTCGCATGCGCGAGGTCAGGCACAGAGTCATTCCACTACGCCCGCGGCTACCGATGTCTGCGCCATGCTGCGCGAACGTATGGCGGCAGATCCGGCTTGCGCACCCGATCTGGAAGCGCTGGCCCGTGCACAGGACCGGCATCGCACCACGCTGGTCAAGCAGTTCGCCCGCCGCTATGGCCTGCCGCCGCAGGCGTGGTTACGCAACTGGCGGGTGGCACGCGCCCGCACGCTATTGCGCAATGGTTTGCCGTTGGCTCAGGCCGCGCAAGCCGTGGGTTTTGCAGATCAGGCGCACCTGACGCGGGTATTCAAACAGGTTTACGGCAGCACGCCGGGAGTGCTGCGCAGGGCGGGCGAGGGCGATGTCCGCACGTTGTGAGGGCGCGGCGTTTCGATCCGGCAGTCCGAATACTTGCGCGTGAAGGATTCAGCGCCCAGCGGTTTCGTTGCTTTCCGGTCACGGCGTTTCTGACGTGGCCGCGCACGAAATTCCAGGATTGGCCGGCCCTGGGCGTTCAGTTGCCGGCTGTTTTTGCGGCCGCGTCAGAAAAGGCAGCGCCGCCAACATGCACAACCCGGCAAGCACCCAAGTCATGGGCCAGGAAGCGACGGCGGCTACATGCGGAATGGCAAGCGGCGTCAGGAACAGCCCCAGATAGACGCAACTATTCGCCATGCCCAGCGCCGTGCCCGCGCGCGATGCTCCTGCAAGCGTCGCCAGTTCGGTGTAAGCGACACCATGCCAAGCGGATGCGCAGATGCCCGCTGCGGCGAGCAGCACAGCCACGCTGATGACGGCGGCGGGCGTGCTGGCTGACCCGCTGACAGCCCAGGCCAACGCGCCCAGCGCTGCAAACAGCAGAAAGCTCAACCACGCGCAGCCGCGCAAATATCCGCGCCGGTTGCCATGGCGATCCGTCCAGCGTCCGCTCGCAATGCGCGCCACCATCGCGCCCAGTTGCACCGCCACCATGACGCCGGTCAGTGTGCCGATGCCCGCGTGGCTGAAATCGTGCAGGAACACCGTGGCAAACGTCAGCACGGCGAACTGCGGACAGCACATCACGCCAATGGCCACCGCTGCCCGCCAGACCCGGGTGTCGCGTAATGGAGTGGCGGCAGCGCCGCGTTCTGCCGGGGCATTGGCCAGATGCGCAGGTTCGCGCAGCCAGCACAGGGCCGATAGCGCCGCCAGGCCGCACATCAGCGCCAACACACCGTACACGGCGCCAAAGCCCGACCGCGCCGCCAGCCAGGGCAGCAATAGCGCGCCCAGTCCGCCGCCAAGCGGCACAGCGGTTTGGCGAATGCTCATCGCCAGGCCCCGTTCGCCTTCGCCAAACCACGCCATCACCGCGCGGCCGCTCGCGCCGTTGACGCTGCCTCCCAACGCGCCTACCAGCACCAGTCCCAGCGCAAGCAGCCACAGGCTGGGTGCGACGCCGTGGGCCGGCGAGGCAAAGACGCTCATCCAGGCAAGCGCAGCGGCGGTAGCGCCCAGGCCTGTCAACAGTACCGGGCGGTCTCCCCAACGGTCGGTCAACAGACCCCAGGGCAGTTCGAACAGCGCCACGCCCAGCCCCAGCAGTCCGAGCGCCAAGCCTAATTGCGCGTTGTCCAACTGATAGCCCGCGCGCATGAAAATAGCAGTTGTCGGCAAACCGGCAGCGGCGGCGGAAAAGGCCGCGTTGGCCGCCACCCCTACGGCAAGCACTTTCCAGCGGTGCGCAGGCAGTTGGGACGGGGCTTGGGCGGGCAGGGTTAAGGCGGGCATAAGAAGATCCAGAAGTGAAAAACAGGGATGCCGTTTAGTCTGCACTTCTGATATTGTTCTGAAAATCAGGAAATATTGATTGAATAGTTTAAAAAAACAGGACGGTTGATGAGGCCGATCATTTTTGACCTTGAGGTGCTGCGCAGTTTTGTCACTGGCGTTGATCTGGGCAGTTTTGGGCGTGCGGCTGGCCGATTGGGCCGGTCCACATCCGCTATCAGCGCCCAGATGAAAAAGCTGGAGGAACAGGCGGGCGTGGTGTTGTTGCGCAAAGAAGGCCGGGGTCTGGCGCTGACCGACGCTGGCGAGACCATGCTGGCCTACGCGCGCCGCCTTCTGGAATTGAATGACCAGGCCTCTCGCGCCGTGCGCGGCGTGGAATTGCAAGGCCGCGTGCGGCTGGGCATGCAAGAGGACTTCGGCGAAGCGCTGTTGCCCCAGGTGCTGGGCCAGTTCGCCCGCGCACATCCCCAGGTGCGTATCGAAGCCCGCGTTGCGCGCAATGCAGACTTGCTGGAACGTATCGCGGCGGGCCAATTGGATCTGGCGCTGGCCTGGGGCCACGACGGCCGGTTGCCGCATTCCGAGCGCCTGTTGGATTTGCCTATGTGCTGGATAGGTCCCGCGCAGCCGCCTGCGTCTGTGTTCGATGCCGACGGCGTGTTGCCCTTGGCGGCGTTTGAGCCGCCTTGTCTATTTCGCAGCGCTGCAACGGATGCGTTGGATCGCGCGGGCATGCCGTGGTCGGCGGCCTTTACCAGCCCCAGTCTGGCAGGGTTATGGGCGGCGGTATCTGCCGGTTTGGGATTGTCGGTAAGGTCGCCGTTGGGGCTGCCCGCCGCCGTTCGCGCGTTGGCCCCCGGCGAATTCGGCCTGCCGCGCTTGCCGGACATTGCGCTGACTTTGTACCGCGCCCAAGCGCAGCCCGATTCGGTGGCCGCCGCGTTGGGTAGCATCGTGCAGCAGTGCATTTATGACAGCGCTGACGCCTGGGCGCCTGCCCATACGGCAGGCCCCGCTGGGATTTGAAAAGTAAAGGGACAGTCTGTGAATCGATTCCATGAAATGTCCGTGTTCCTGGCGGTGGCTGAATCGCAAAGCTTCGCCGCGGCCGCCCGCCGCATGGAGATGTCCGCGCCCTCGGTTACCCGGGGTGTTGCGGCGCTTGAGCGGCGGCTGGGGGCCTTGCTGCTGGTGCGCACAACGCGCAGCTTGCGCCTGACCGAAGCAGGCCAGCGTTACGCCACCGATTGCCGGCGCATTCTGGAATCGGTGGAGCAGGCTGACGATGCCGCAGCAGGCGCGATGGCCGCGCCGCGCGGCGCGCTTCACATCACCGCGCCTGCTTTGTTTGGGGAATTGCATGTGATGCCTGTTGTCTTGGGCTACTTGCGCACTCACCGGGAAGTGTCGGTGCGCACGCTTTTGGTCGACCGCGTGGTGAACCTGATGGACGAAGGCGTGGATGTGGCGGTGCGTATCGGCGCCTTGCCGGATTCCACGCTGACGGCTGTTCCGGTTGGCCATGTGCGCCGCGTCGTTTGCGCGTCCCCCAGTTTCCTGCAGGACCACGGCATTCCCCAAAACCCGGACGCCTTGCATCGCTATTGCACCATCACCGCTGCCATGGAGGGCAGGAGTCCTCAGTGGCGGTTCTTGCAGGCAGGGCAGCCTCGCAGACTGAGCGTGGAGTCGCAATTGACCGTCACGTCTTTCCAGGCGGCGGTGCTGGCTGCTTGCGAAGGCTGGGGCCTGACGCAAGTCGTGTCCTATCAAGTGGCGCGGCATCTGGCCAGCGGCGCCTTGCAAGTCGTGCTGCGTGAATTCGAACTGCCGCCGATGCCCGTGCATGTGGTGTACCCGGAAGGGCGTAGAAGTTCAGCCAAAGTGCGCAGTTTTGTCGAATTCTGCGTGGAAGGGTTACGCCAGGATCTGGCGGCGCTGCCCGCGTAAGCCGCCCGGGCCAGGCGGCTTTCTTTCAGGAATGGCAAGAGTGTCTTGCCATCCTTGGACGTTCCCCTTTGGCGCGCATCGGTCCACGATGGAGTCCTGACTTCCCATCCTGGACTTTCGACATGCAAACCGCTTCTTTGACGTTCTACAGTTTTCCCCTGTCCGGACACGCCCATCGCGTGGCCCTGATGTTGTCGCTGCTGAACGTGCCCCACCGGCAGGTCGAGGTGGATTTGCGCCAGGGAGAACAGAAGCGGCCCGAATATCTGGCAATGAACGCTTTTGGGCAAGTGCCGGTGATCGACGACAACGGCGTTGTCATCGCGGATTCCACCGCCATCCTGGTCTATCTGGCCAAGCGCTACGGCGACGCATCCTGGCTGCCCGCTGATCCCGCGGGCGCCGCGCAGGTGCAGCGCTGGCTGTCGGTTGCTTCCGGCCCCTTGGCCAGCGGCCCTGCCACTGCACGGCTGATTACCGTGTTTGGCGCGCCTTACGATGTTGAGACCACGCTGGCCCGGGCGCACGCCTTGCTGGCCGTAATGGACAGCGAACTGTCGACCCGCGCTTTCCTGGCGGGCGAAACGCTGACGATTGCGGACGTGGCCTGCTATGCGTACGTGGCGCATGCCCCCGAAGGCAATGTATCGCTTGCCGCTTACCCGCATATCCGGGCCTGGCTGGAACGCATTGAAAGCTTGCCGCGCTTTGTGCCGATGCCGTCATCGGCGGCAGGCTTGCTGGCGGCTTGATCCCCTCCATCCCTGCTACCGCGTCAGGAGAATCGCAACATGACTACCGACCCTATTGCCGCCCCGAGACAACCCTGGCACGCCGGCGAACGCCTGCTGCAAGCCAGTGCCGGGATGGCCGAGCGCATGGCGCAGATTGGTCCGAAAATCATCCGCGACTACATGCCTGACCAGCACCGCGACTTCTTTGCGCAACTGCCCTTTGTTGTGATGGGGGCAGTGGACGAACAGGGTGATCCGTGGGCGGGCGTGCTGGAAGGTTTGCCGGGGTTCGCCGTGTCTCCTGATCCGCGCAGCCTGCGCGTGTCCGCGATGCCTGATGCCGATGATCCGCTGCGCGCCGGTCTGGGGCCGGACAAGTCGATAGGTTTATTGGGGATCGAATTGCATACGCGCCGCCGCAACCGGATGAATGGGCGGGTTGCGGCGGCGACGGATAAAGGGTTTGACGTGGCCGTGGCGCAATCCTTTGGCAACTGTCCGCAATACATCCAGTCTCGCGATTTTCATTTCTCGCGTTCGCCCAGCCTGCGTTTTCCGTCCGCGCCGCATGAACTCGCCGGACTGGACGATGCCGCGCGTGCGCTGATTAAGGCGTCAGACACCTTCTTTGTCGCAAGTTATGTGGACACCGATGAGGGCGGGCGCGCCGTGGACGTCTCGCATCGCGGTGGCAAGCGAGGATTTGTGCGCGTGGATGGCAACGTGCTGACCATTCCGGATTTCTCGGGCAACCGCTTTTTCAACACCTTGGGAAACCTGGCTGCAAACCCCCGCGCCGGACTGGTGTTTATTGATTTTGAACGCGGCGACGTGTTGCAGGTGTCCGGCCAGGCGGAAGTGCTGCTGGACAGTCCGGAAGCGCAGGGGTTCGAGGGCGCGGAACGGCTGTGGCGCGTACACGTACGCCGAGTCGTGCGCCGCCCGGGCGCTCTGGCGTTGCGGTGGACGTTCGACGCGTATTCGCCGACGTCGCTGGCAACGGGGCAGTGGCCGAAGTCCGCCTAATTTGCTGACGTGATCTTCTGCACGACTGTATCGTCAGGACCCACCACGCGGCCGTCCTGTGCCCGTATTTCCAGCCGGCGCACCGGTTGGCCGCGCTTGCGGTCGATCAGGGCCGAATGGGGTTCGGCTGCGGCGTAGTGATGGTCTTCGCCCCATTGGCGCAGGCTGACGATGACGGGAAAGAGGGCGCGGCCTTTCTCCGTCAGCACGTACTCCTGATAGGCGCTGCCGTCCGACGCGGGGGCGGCAGCAAGAATGTCATGAGCGACCAGAGTTCGCAGCCGGTCGCTCAGAATATTCTTGGCCACGCCCAGGCTTTTTTGGAATTCCCCAAAACGCCGCACGCCGTCGAAGGCGTCTCGCACAATCAGCAGCGACCACCAATCGCCAATGGCATCTAACGATCGCGCCACCGGACAGGCGGCGCCCTCAAGGCTGGTGCGTTTAACCATGTCGGGCCCTTAAGCAAGAGGATGGACGGAAACAGCGCACGGTATTTATGGTTGCATTATAAAACCTATCGGTCTAGCATCTGGTTTCGTAATAAAACCACATAGGATTTCTGATGCCACCCCGACCTGCCGTTGCGTCCGCTGACGCGCCGTTGCCCGAGACCCCGCCGCCGATGCCGGCCCCTTTGGTGCTGTTGTTGGCCGTGGCCTGCGCCTTGAGCGTGGCCAACGTGTATTACGCGCAGCCCTTGCTGGACGCCATCGGGCGCGAGTTTTCAATGAGCGAAGGGGCGGTGGGCGTTGTCATCACCGCAACGCAGTTTGGATGCGCCCTGGCACTGCTGTTCGTGGTGCCGTTAGGTGATCTGCTGGACCGCCGCCGCCTGATGATCGGGCAACTGGGTTTATTGGTGCTGGCGCTGGGCGCGGTGGCGCTTTCCGCCAACACCCCGTGGCTGCTGACGGGCATGGTGGCACTCGGCCTGTTGGGGACGGCGATGACGCAGGGTTTGCTTGCCCTGTCCGCCGCTCTGGCCGCGCCCGCCGAGCGGGGGCGCGTGGTGGGCGCGGCCCAGGGCGGTGTGGTGATCGGACTGCTGTTGGCGCGCACGTTGTCTGGCGCATTGGCCGACTTGTGGGGCTGGCGCGCTGTTTATCTGGCGTCGGCTGGTGTGGCCGCGGTGCTGGCGTTGGTGCTGATGCGCTGTTTGCCGCAACGCCGGCTGCCTGCTGCTGACCTCTCGTATTGGGCGCTGCTGCGGTCCCTGTACGCCTTGCTGGCTACCGAGCGTGTTTTGCGTGTGCGCGGCATGATCGCGCTGCTGATGTTTGCCGCCATTGGCGCGTTCTGGACGGCGTTGGTGTTGCCGCTGAGTGCGCCGCCGTACTCCTTGTCGCATACGGCGGTGGGCGCGTTCGGACTGGTGGGTGTGTTGGGTGTGCTGATGGCCGCGCGCGCGGGCCGGCTGGCCGATCGCGGCTTGGGTCAGCGCACGACTTGCATAGGGCTGCTGCTGTTGTGCCTGGCCTGGGTGCCCATCGCATTTCTTGAGCAAAGCCTGTGGGCGCTGGCCTTGGGCGTGCTGATTCTGGATGTGGCGCTACAAGCATTGCACGTGACCAATCAGACGATGATCTTCAGCATCAGCAGCGAGGCGCATAGCCGGCTGGTGGGCGGCTACATGATGTTCTATGCCGTGGGTAGCGGGCTGGGGTCGATTGCGGCCACTGCTGTTTATGCACAGGCGGGTTGGCTGGGCGTGTGCGCGCTGGGCGCAGCGTTTAGTGTGGCGGCCTTGGTGTTCTGGGCCGCTACCTTGCCGCAGAAGACGGCGCCGCAGGCGCAGCGTTGTTGAATGGGTTACCTTTTGCGGTCAGCTTAAGGAGAGAGGACCATGACACCGGCATCAGATCGGGACGCGCGTGAACTGGCGCGCCAACTGCGTGAGCCCCAAGGCGACGATGGCATCCGCATTGGCAATGTGATGCACGCGGGCAATTTCCGCATGACACAAGCGTGCTTCGCCAGCCTGGGGCTAACCGAAGGCGGAACCTTGCTTGAGATCGGCCATGGCAACGCGGCGCATGTTCCCGGGCTATTGCAGGCCTGTCCGGAAATCCGGTTTCAAGGCTTGGACGTATCCAGCCTGATGCGCGACGAAGCTGCGCGCTTGAATCACGCAGCGGTGCAGCGCGGGCTAGCGGTCTTTACGCAATACGATGGCGGCTGTTTCCCGTTTTCGGCGCAGCAATTTGATGCGGCGATGAGCGTGAATACGGTGTATTTCCTGCCGCAGCCCTTGGCATTCCTTGAGGAAACCTACCGTGTGCTGCGCCCGGGCGCGCCCTTCAGTCTGGCCTTTGCCGACAAGGCATTCATGCGCCAGCAAGCCTTTGCGCAGCACGGCTTCAGTCTGTTCGGTACGGATGAAATGGTCGCGCTGCTGGAAGCCGCGCAATTCAAAGTGCTGGGGGTAGAGACGCATCAAGACATCATGCCCAGCGCGCATGCGCACGGGGCGGGGGTAGCGCGTCTATTTCACGTCGTGCAGGCCGTGCGCTAGCGCCGAGCCGTAGCCACGCGGATGACCTGAATGACGGTCCTTCACGCCCGCATATAGGCCCAGCCGTCATGCTGGCGTTGCGCGATGTGCAGCACGGCGGCGCCCACGGTCTGAAGATGCTCTGGCGCTTGCGCGCCCGTTGCGGTCAGCGTGTTCTGGCACAGAAGCAGATGTTCGTCGGTGGGATGGGGGTCATCCAACGCCGCCGCCACGGCGCCAGCGTTGGCGACGATTTCCACGGCTGCTTGCGGGTCCGCTTTTTTCAGGTTCGCGGCATTGCGGCGGGCGCGTTCCAACGAGGCCGGGGTGGGGGCGTGTATCAGCAGTTGGATCATGTCAGTGGTGTTCCAGCGTGTGGGCAATGGCCGCAACCTGCGCGGCGTAGGCCGGCGCGCTGCGGTCGCGCGGACGCGGCAAACCGATATCGTAACTGCCGACGATATTGGCCGGGTGGCCGCCCAGCACGACGACCTTATCTGCCAGGAATACCGCTTCTTCAATATCGTGCGTGACGAACAGCACTGCGGCGCCTGATGCCTGCCACACGCGGATCAGTTCCTGCTGTAGATTGCGGCGCGTGATGGCGTCCACGGCGCTGAAAGGTTCGTCCATCAGCAACAGATCGGGCTTGACCGCCAATGCACGGGCAATGCCCACGCGTTGCGCCTGGCCGCCGGACAACTGATGCGGCCAGCGCCGGCCATAGCCGTCCAAACCCGTTAATTGCAGCGCGGATTCAACGCGTTGCGTTTTTTCCTGGCGCGTCAGGCCCAAGCCTTCAAGCCCATATCCCACGTTGCCGCCGACGGTGCGCCAGGGCATCAAACGGCTGTCCTGAAAAACCACGGCGCGCGCGCGGCGGCCGGGCCGGGGCTGCGTGTGAAAGCGGACATCGCCGGCGGACGGTTCGGTCAGGCCGGCAGCGGCGCGCAACAGTGTCGATTTACCGACGCCGGAACCGCCGACGATCGCCACGAAACTACCCGCTTCGATATGCAGCGACAGCCCTTGGATGACTGGCGCGGGGGCGCCGGGATGCTGGTAAGACAGCTTGGAAAATTCAATTACGGACGCCATTGCAGCACCTTGCTTTCGATGGCGGAAAACGCCAGGTCGCAGACTGTGTAGACCAGCGAGATGATCAGCATATAGACCACTACGGCGTCATAGGCGCCTACGCCTGCCGCCGCATTCATCTCCTGGCCCATGCCCGGCACGCCCAATAGTTCCGCTGCGATCAGCGTCATCCAGGCCTGCCCGATGCCGGTGCGTACGCCAGACAGCGCACCCGGCGCGATGGCGGGCAAGGTCACGGAAAAGGCGCGCGCCAGATATCCGCCATGCCCGAAAGCGCGGGCCAGTTCGTAGTACCGCGGATCTACGTTGCGCACGGCGCTATAGGTGGCGAAGTAGTTCACCCAGAACACGCCGATGGCGATCACAAAAGCCGCGCCCGCGTGGCTGACCTTGAACCAAGCAATGGCAAAAACCACCCAGGCCAGCGGCGGGATCGGGCGCAGCACGCGCACCAGATAGGCTTGCATCAGGTCAAAGCGCGGTAGCGTGGCCGCCGCCAGCCCCACGCCAAAACCCAGCGCCGTGCCCAGCGCCAGGCCCCAAAAATAGTGCACCAGACTGGAACCGATGGCGGGCAGCAGGCGGCCCGATTGCCATTCCTGCGCCAGCGTGGCGGGCAGGGCGAAGGGATCGGGCAAGGTGCCGCGCGGCGCCCATTGCCAGACCAGCGCGGCCTTCCAGATGCCGATGAAAATAATCAGGCCCGCGATCCCGTAAGCCGCCCGGCGCGCAGCAGCCAGCCAGGGCGGCGGGCCATTGCGCAGCGTGACGGGGGCCACGGAAAGGGCCGAAGCGGCCTGGCTCATTGTTTCGCGGCCTTGTCGTAGTAGCGGGTGTCGAACAGCTGCTTCACGTCCACGGGCGGCGCTTCTACCGTGCCGAGCGTGGCCTGGAAGGTTTGCAGTTCTGCGGTGGCGTTGACGATGGCGTGCGGGTCGGCCACGAACTGGTCATGCGAGCTGCGAATGGCTTTTTCCACCAGACTGCGATCCAGACGGCCGCCGCCCACGTACTTCTGCACGTACCCCGCGGCCTTGGCGGGATCATTCTTCAGTAGCGCGGTGGACGTCAAATGCGCGTTGACTAGTTGCTGCACGGTGTCGGGATGTTCGGCGATCAGCTTTTCACGCACCAGCAGCACGGCGCCGGGCTGTTTGGGAAACAGCTCAGAACCACGGGCCACCACGCGGGATTCGGGGGCGCGGGTCAGCACCGTCGTTACCGTGGGCTCAAGAATGGCCGCGCCGTCGATAGCGCCCGTCAAGAGCGATTGCTGGATCTGGGCTTCGCCCTGGTAGATCAGTTCTACGCTGGCCGGATCGGCCTTGATCTGATTACGCAGCCAATATTGCAGCGCGGCTTCTGGCACAGCGCCCTTGGGGTAGCTGGCAATAACGGGCTTTCTGCCGTGGTCTTTGGCAAAGCGCGCAAACGCCGTGGCCGGGTCGCCGGATGCGAAATAGGGCGCCAGCGGCCCCAGGGCCACCACATTGACCTGTTCGACGATGTTGGACGCGATGACCTTGATGTCTGCGCCCTTGGCGCGTGCCACCAGTGCCGGACCGATGCCAACATATGCGGCGTCCAGCTGGCCTGCGATCAGCGCCTGGGTCAGCGCCGGGCCGCTTTGGAACTGGACCAGCTTGGGAGCTGGCGCGTCTTTGGCCTGCAAGGTGCCTTCTTCCAGCGCAATGAAGAGCTGGGCGTCGGGCAGGATGGGCAGGTAGCCGATTTCAAGCGCCGGGGGCGCGGACAGGGCCGGGGCGGCGGCAAAGGCAGACAGCAAAGAAACAGCCAAAAGCTTGCGGAGCATGGGAAATCCTGTGAAACGCGCCTTGGTGCGGCCGGCGCCTTTGCCTACGGGCCAGGGGAGTTTCCGATGTCCGTTTAATAATTTTAGATATGTTTATTTCAGTTCATTATTCTTTCTGGTTATATGCTTAATGATGCATCTGAAACGAGCACAGGCAAAAAAATGACCGCGAAGCCGCGGTCATTCGTGCTGCGCAAAATTACACCGGAATCAGGGTTGGACCTCGTAGTCCTTAGCGCCCAGCACAACGGCCGCCAGCCCCGGGGCCTGCGTCAGTTTGTGCAGCGCGTAACACTGCACCGTGGCGATCTTGGCCTGGTGGAACGCCGGGTCTTCCTGTTGCAAGTCCAGGCTTGCCAGCAGCGCGCGCGCCATCTGCCAGCCCGCTAGCGTGGTGCCCGCCAAGAGCAGGTAGGGAACCGCAGCGCCGAAGACGGCGTTGGGGTGGCTCGCGGCATTGGCCAGAACAAAGTCCACGGCATTGGCCAGGGCCAGGCGGGCCTGGCGCAGCGGTTTCAGCACCAGGCCGGCTGCGGGCTCAGTGCGTGATTCCAGTTCGGCTTCCGTCTGGCGGATGGCATCCAGCAGCGCATGCGCCACCGCGCCGCCGTCGCGCAAGGTCTTGCGTCCGACAAGGTCGTTGGCCTGGATGGCAGTAGTGCCTTCGTAAATGGTCAGGATGCGGGCGTCGCGGTAGTACTGCGCGGCGCCCGTTTCTTCGATGAACCCCATGCCGCCATGGACCTGCACGCCCAGGCTGGCCACATCGATCGACATTTCCGTGCACCAGCCCTTCACGATAGGCACCAGAAATTCCTGGATGGCCAGTTGCCGCTTGCGTTCTTCGGCATCGGGGCTGGCGTGCGCCAGATCGGCATGACCGGCGGTGACATAGGCGAGCGCGCGGCCGGCTTCGGTCAGGGCGCGCATGGTGCCCAGCATGCGGCGCACGTCCGGGTGCTGGATGATGGCAACGGCTTCGCGCGAAGATCCGTCTACCGGGCGGCTCTGCACGCGATCGGCGGCATAGGCCAGCGCATGTTGATAGGCGCGGTCGGCGATGGCAATGCCTTGCACGCCAACGGCGTAGCGGGCGGCATTCATCATGATGAACATGGCGTCCAGCCCGCGGTTCTCCTGGCCGACCAGATACCCCAGCGCACCGCCCGCGTCGCCAAATTGCAGCGTGGCGGTGGGGCTGGCCTTGATGCCCAGCTTGTGTTCGATAGAGACGCAGGTGACGTCGTTGCGCGCGCCCAGCGAGCCGTCGTCGTTGACCAGGATCTTGGGCACCAGAAAGAGCGAAATGCCTTTGACGCCTTCGGGCGCATCGGGCAGGCGGGCCAGCACCAGATGCAGGATGTTCTCGGTCAGGTCGTGATCGCCATAGGTGATGAAGATCTTCGTGCCCGAGATGCGGTAGGTGCCATCGCCCACGGGCTGCGCCCGCGTGCGGATCATGGCCAGATCGGAACCGGCCTGCGGCTCGGTCAGGTTCATGGTGCCGGTCCATTGCCCGGAAATCATGGGGCCAATGAAACGTTCGCGCAGTTCGGGGGAGCCCGCCGTCATCAGCGCTTCGATGGCGCCGTTGGTCAGCAAGGGGCACAGGGCGAACGACAGGTTGGCGGCGTTCAGCATTTCAGAGCAGGGCGAGCCGATCAGCCCGGGCAAGCCCTGGCCGCCATATTCGACGGGATGCGACATCCCTTGCCAGCCGGCTTCGGTGTATTGGCGGAAAGCCTGTTTGAAGCCGGGGGCGGTGGTGACGGCGCCATCGCGCCAGGCGCTGGGTTCGCGGTCGGCCGGATGGTTCAGCGGAGCCAGCACGTCGGCCGCGAAGTGCGCGGACTCTTCAAGCACGGCCTGTGCCGTGTCGGGCGTGGCTTCTTCAAACCCGGGCAGGGCGGCCACTTTGTGCAAGTCGGCCAGATGGTTCAACACGAACAGCATGTCTTTCACGGGGGCTTGGTACGTCATGGCGTCGGAGCTCCAGGATAGGGTGATAGGGGGCCGGAAATTGGTAGACGGAACCGGAGGCCGGATTCAGTCAGTTTTATCGGGGTTGGACAGGTCGATGGCCTGGGTTGCGCCCACCGCGGCGCGAAGTTCAAATTTTTGGATCTTGCCGGTGGACGTTTTGGGCAGTTCGCCAAAGCGCACGGCGCGCGGCACTTTGAAGCCGGGCAGCAGCAGTTTGCAATGCGCAATGATTTCTTCAACGGTGGCGGTGCAGCCCGCTTTGAGTTCCACAAAGGCGCAGGGGGTTTCGCCCCACTTCGGATCTGGCATCGCCACCACGGCCACGGCCGCGACGGCGGGATGGCGGTACAGCGCGTCTTCGACCTCGATGCTGGAGATGTTCTCGCCGCCCGAGATAATGATGTCTTTGCTGCGATCCTTGATGCGTACATAGCCGTCCGCTGTCATCACGCCCAGGTCGCCGGTGTGGAACCAGCCGCCCGCAAAGGCATCGTCGGTAGCGCGTTCGTTCTTCAGATATCCCTTCATGCAGATATTGCCGCGGAACATGATCTCGCCCACGGTCTGTTCGTCGGCAGGCACTTCTTCCATGGTGTCGGGGTTGCGCACCGATACGCCGGCCTGCAAGTGGTAGCGCACGCCCTGGCGCGCGGTCAGCAGTGCGCGGCGTTCATCGTCCAGCGCATCCCAGGCCTCTTGGCGGGCGCAGACAGCGGCGGGGCCATAGACTTCGGTCAGGCCATACACATGGGTCAGTTCAAAGCCGATGTCGCGCATTTTGGCGATGACAGCCGGCGCGGGCGCAGCGCCCGCCACCATGGTCCGCACGGTGTGCGTGATGCCTGCCCGCATTTCGGCGGGGGCATTGGCCAAGGCGCTTTGAACGATGGGCGCGCCGCAGTAATGCGTGACGCCTTCGTTGCGGATCAGGTCAAATACGGTCTGGGGATCGAATTTGCGCAGGCACACGTTCACGCCTGCACGCGCGGCGACGGTCCACGGAAAGCACCAGCCATTGCAATGGAACATCGGCAGCGTCCACAGATAGACGGCGTGCTTGGGCATGTCCCATTCAAGGATGTTGCTGATCGCGTTCATATACGCGCCGCGGTAGTGATACACCACGCCTTTGGGGTCGCCCGTTGTGCCAGATGTGTAGTTCAGCGCAATGGCGTCCCATTCATCGGCGGGCGGTTTCCAGTCGTAGGCGGCGGGGGCGCTGGCCAGGAAGGCCTCGTAGTCCGTGGCGCCCGCCAGCGTGGCGGGCGCGCTGGCCAGATCGTGGACGGAGATCACGACCAGATGCGGAAACTCGGCGCGCGCGCGCTGGGCGACGTCGCTGTATTCAGTATCTACGATTAGCGCGCGGGCCTCGCCGTGCCCCAGCATGAAGAGCACGCTGGGCGTGTCCAGACGGGTGTTCAAGGTGTTCAGCACCGCGCCCAGCATCGGCACGCCGAAGTGGGCTTCGACCATGGCGGGGATGTTGGGCAGCATGACCGCCACGGTGTCGCCGCGCTTGATGCCGGCTTGTTCCAGCGCGCCAGCCAGCCGCTGCGCGCGCTCATAAGTCTGGGCCCAGGTCTGGCGCACCTTGCCGTGCACCACGGCCAGGCGGTTGCCATAGACTTCGGCGGCCCGGGCAATGAAATCCACGGGGGTCAGGGCTTCGTAGTTGGCGTCGCGGCGCGCAAGGCCGTGGTCGAACATACCGCTCATGTTTTGTCTCCGGTGGGCGCGCAGGCGTCCTGTATTTGATTGCGGGCCATTTGATTCCCGCCGCTTGCGTGAGCTTAGAGGCAGCCGGAAAATAGTGTCTGTCACCTGCATGACAGACGGCTGGCCGACTCCGCTTTTCCATGTTTTACACGGTTATTTCCATGTCCGATGTTTCAAACGTTGTTTCCCCTGCCGAACTGGCAGGCCTGTTCGGCGCCTGCTCCTGGTTTCAGGCGCTGGACGCCAGCCATCAGGAGCTGGTGCTGGCGTCTTCGCGCGCCGAACACGTGGGCAACGGCGCGTGGATTGCGCGGCGCAATGCGCCATCGGATTATTGGCTGGGCGTGCACACCGGCCTGCTCAAGCTGGCGATCTATAACGAATCGGGCCGCAGCTGCACGTTTTCGGGGGTGCCTCGGGGCGGCTGGTTTGGCGAAGGCAGCGTCATCAAGCGCGAGCTGCGCAAATACGATGTGGTGGCGATTCAGCCTTCGCTGGTGATGCTGGTGCCAGCAACCACCTTTCATGCGCTGCTGTCGGCCAGCCTGCCGTTTTCGCATTTTGTCATCGGCCAGTTGAATGACCGGATGGGTGAGTTCATCGCGTCCATTCAAAACCATCGTTTGCTGGACGCGGATGCGCGGGTGGCGCAGTCTCTTGCGCAACTGTTCAATCCGCAGCTGTATCCGTCCACGGATCTGACCCTGGCCATTTCGCAGGAAGAACTGGGGTACTTGACGGGTTTGTCGCGGCAGCGGGTCAACCAGGCTTTGCAGGCGCTGGCGGATCAGGAAATTCTGACCGTGGCCTACAACCAGATCAAGGTACTGGACCTGGACCGGTTGCGGCAGTACGGGCTGGACCAGCTCTAGCCGGGGTCAGCGGGACCGAAGCGCCCGGGTCAACGCGGCGCGGGCCAGAATGCGGGTGGAGTCCAGCGTAGGCAACACCGAGTTGCCGTCGTTCAACACCAGCGGCAGTTCGGTGCATCCCAGTACGACGGCATCGCACCCGGCATCGCGCAGGCGTTCAATAATGGCTTGCAGCCGCGCAACGGATTCCGGCTTGAAGACGCCATAAACCAGTTCGTCCATGATGATGCGGCCCAGTTCTTGGCGATCATCGCCGCTTGGGCGCACGTACTGCAATCCCTGGGCCTCTAGTTTGTTGGGATAGACATCGCTGGTGACGAGCCAGTGCGTACCCAGAATGCCAATGCGGCGGAAGTCGCGCGCGGCGGCCTCGGCGGCCACCTCTTCAGCAATATGCAGCCAGGGCAGGGGGGACTGCGGCAGCACATGGCCCATTGCCTGATGAATGGTGTTGTCGGGGCAGATCAGAAAATCCGCGCCCGCGCGGGCCAGTTTGCCTGCCGAAGACAGCATCAGCGCGGCCACGCCGGGCAAGTCGTTCTGGTCCAGGCAGACCACGTAATCCGCCAGCGAATGGGTGTGCAGCGAAATTTCCGGATGCGCGTGCGGCCCCATGCGTTGCGCGCCTTCGGCGCATAGGGTGCGATAGCACAAGGCCGCGCCTTCGGCAGAGCAAGCGACGATTCCAATATGCAACGGCGCAGCGGTCATGGAGCGGGTTCCTTGTTCAAGGCGCGCACGTGGCGGGCGATGTGGCGAAAACTGTCCGCCATGGCTGCCTGTTGCGCAGCGGGCAGTTGCGACAGGAACAACTCGTCGATGGCTGGCCCATAGACCTTCCACATCTCGCGGCGCAAGGCGCGGCCTTTGGGCGTCAGGCGGGCAAAGGTGGCGCGGCGGTCTTCATCGGACCGGAAGCGCTCGACCAGTCCGGCGGCTTCAATGCGGTCCATCAGGCGCGTCAGGTTGTAGCGCGCGATCACCATGCGCTCCGCCATCTCGAACATGCGGGCCGTGCCGTCGGGCGCGCGTTCCAGCGCCCACAGCGCGTCATACCAGGCCAGCGGCGGAAGGCCGGCTGCGGACAGGCGCTTTTCGATCTCTTCCACGACCAGCGCATGCGCGGTCAGAAAAAGGCTCCATGCATCGGGCTTGCCCGTGGCCATGCGGTCGTTTCCTTTGAGTATTGGGACGGTGCTGCGGCGATTGTACGAGGGCGGGACGGCATCTGCGCCGGCGCAGCCGGGTAAAAAAAACCTGATGGCAGTGATTTATACCCTTTTCCGGCAAGGTGAAAAAAACCCCGGAAATTTCAACATGCTGATTTGTCGCTATTTTTTTCTGGCACGGAATTCGCATAGGGAAATGCACCCCAACTAACCGCAACACTGGAGGGCGTTCCCATCATGGGTCCGTATCGGAAATTATGGTTCACATTGATCGCTGTGGTGGCGATCACGTTCGCATTGCTGGGTTTCTACGGCGGCGAGGTCTACCGGCAAGCTCCACCCATCCCGGGCCAGGTCGTCACGGCCGACGGTAAACCTCTGTTCGGCCGCGAAGACATTCTGGACGGCCAGACTGCGTGGCAGTCGGTGGGCGGCATGCAACTGGGCTCCGTGTGGGGCCATGGCGCATATCAGGCGCCCGACTGGACGGCGGACTGGCTGCACCGTGAACTGACCGCCTGGCTGGATCTGGCCGCGCGCGACGAACATGGCACTGCCTATGCGCAACTGGCCGCGCCCGCGCAAGCCGCGCTGCGCGAGGCTCTGAAGGCCGAGTATCGCGGCAACCGCAGCGATGCGGCGACCGATACGCTGACGATCAGCGCGCGCCGCGCGCAAGCCATCGAGCAGACGGCGGCCTACTACGACCAGTTGTTTTCCGATGCGCCAGCGCTGCATACCAGCCGCGAGCATTTCGCGATGAAGGAAAACACCTTGCCGGACGCCGCGCGTCGCAATCAGCTGACGCGGTTTTTCTTCTGGACCGCATGGGCGGCCGCTACTGAACGGGAAGGCAAGTCTGTCACCTACACCAACAACTGGCCGCACGAACCGCTGATCGGCAACCAGCCCAGCGCCGAGAACGTGATGTGGTCCATCGTCAGTGTGGTGGTGCTGTTGGCGGGCATTGGGCTCTTGATCTGGGCCTGGGCGTTCCTGCGCGGCAAGGAAGAGGCCGAGCCGGAGGCGCCCGCCAAGGACCCGCTGGCCGCGTTTGCGCTGACGCCGTCGCAACGCGCCTTGGGCAAGTATCTGTTCCTGGTGGTGGCGCTGTTCGGCTTTCAAGTGCTGCTGGGCGGGTTTACGGCGCACTACACGGTTGAAGGGCAAAAGTTCTACGGCATCGACGTATCGCAGTGGTTCCCGTATTC
The DNA here is from genome assembly GCF_030864005.1 of Achromobacter seleniivolatilans. NCBI lineage: Bacteria > Pseudomonadati > Pseudomonadota > Betaproteobacteria > Burkholderiales > Alcaligenaceae > Achromobacter > Achromobacter seleniivolatilans. Next base: position 2,482,122 of record NZ_CP132976.1, on the reverse strand, counting down.
GCTGGTGCGGACGTGGCACATTCAAAGCGCGCTGTTCTGGATCGCTACCGGCTTTCTTGCGGCCGGCCTGTTCCTGGCGCCGTTGATCAACGGCGGGCGCGATCCGAAATTTCAGAAAGCGGGTGTCGACATTCTGTTCTGGGCGCTGGTGCTCGTGGTGGTCGGGTCATTTACCGGCAACTATCTGGCCATTGCGCAGATCATGCCGCCGAACCTGAATTTCTGGCTGGGTCACCAGGGTTATGAATACGTGGACCTGGGCCGGCTGTGGCAGATAGGCAAGTTCGCGGGGATCTGCTTCTGGCTCGTCTTGATGCTGCGCGGCATTGTGCCCGCGCTGCGCAAGCCGGGCGGCGACAAGAACCTGCTGGCCTTGCTGACGGCCTCTGTCGGCGCGATTGGGTTGTTTTATGGCGCAGGCTTTTTCTACGGTGAACGCACGCATCTGACCGTGATGGAGTACTGGCGCTGGTGGATTGTGCATCTGTGGGTGGAGGGCTTCTTTGAAGTGTTCGCCACGACGGCGCTTGCATTCATCTTTTCCACCTTGGGGCTGGTGTCGCGCCGCATGGCCACCACCGCCAGCCTGGCTTCGGCCTCGCTGTTCATGCTGGGCGGTATTCCCGGCACGTTCCATCACTTGTACTTTGCCGGCACGACGACACCCGTCATGGCGGTAGGCGCAAGTTTCTCGGCGCTGGAAGTGGTGCCGCTGATCGTGCTGGGCCACGAGGCCTGGGAAAACTGGCGTCTGAAGTCTCGTGCCCCGTGGATGGCTGACTTGAAGTGGCCGCTGATGTGCTTCGTGGCCGTGGCCTTCTGGAACATGCTGGGCGCGGGCGTCTTTGGGTTCATGATCAATCCGCCGATTTCGCTGTACTACATCCAGGGTCTGAATACCACGCCAGTTCATGCTCATGCGGCGCTCTTTGGGGTGTACGGCTTTCTGGCGCTGGGCTTTACCTTGCTGGTGCTGCGCTACATCCGTCCGCAATACTCGCTTAGCCCCGGGCTGATGAAGCTGGCGTTCTGGGGGATGAACATAGGCCTGGCGCTGATGATCTTCACAAGCTTGTTGCCGATAGGTCTGATCCAGTTCCATGCCAGCGTCAGCGAAGGGATGTGGTACGCCCGCAGCGAGGCCTTCATGCAGCAAGACCTGCTGAAGACCTTGCGCTGGGGTCGTACCTTTGGCGACGTGGTGTTCCTGCTGGGCGCGCTGGCAATGGTCATGCAGGTGATCCTGGGGCTGTTGAGCGCCAAGCCTGCTCTGGTTGAACCACGCTTGCAGGCCAAGACCGCGCGGGGCTGACGCAAGGCGTCCGCGACTTTGCGCCAGCGCAAAGTCGCGGTCCTGTACGGCAGGTTCAATGGAGACTCGCAGGCGCCCCATCGGCGCAGGTTATCCGGAGCACCGCTGTATGCGTTCCCAACTGATCGTTTCGGCATCGTTGCTGTTGACTGCTTGCGGGCCCGGAGATCGGGCCCGCCTTGCATTGCCGGAACTGACCCGGCTGCCGCCGGGCGAAGTGCGTTATGTGCCACCAGGCGAGGCGCTGCGTAACGGCTATCCGGTCACGCCTGCGCCCAAGCTTGTGCGCTATCCCAATGGCTTTTCCATCATGACGCGGCAGGTCAGCCAGGCCGACTATGCCGCGTGCGTAGGCGCCGGCGGATGCAAACCGCTGGATGCGGCGCAACGCCAGGCATCCAACGCTACTCTGCCAGCCTCTGGCATCAGTTGGACTGACGCCACCGCCTACGCTGCCTGGTTGTCAGCGGGTACCGGACGCCGGTTTCGTCTTCCCGCCTATGCGGAATGGGTCTATGCGGCGGGCGAGGCCTACCAGGAAGCCGCCGTCGCTTCATTTCCGGACAGCACTGACCCCGCCCAGCGCTGGCTGGCCGAGTACGAACAGCAAAGCGCCCGGGGCGAACAGGCGGATACCGCGCTGCGTCCGTTCGGCGGATACGGTGTCAACACGGCAGGGTTGAAGGACATGGCGGGCAGCGTGTGGGATTGGACCGAAGATTGCCATGAGCGCCGCGAGTTGAGTGTGTCGGCAGCCGTCTCTGCAAACACCGCGCCGCCTGGCGCACCTGCGTCTTCGGCGGACGAGGCCGCTGGCCGAAACTGCGGCATACGCGTGGCGGCGGGCCGGCACATTGCCTATCTGCCTGACTTCATCCGCGACCCCAAGGGCGGGGCCTGCTCGGTGGGCATTCCGCCCGCCAATCTGGGTGTGCGACTGGTGCTGGACGAAGACCCTATTTCCTAATGCGTGGCCAAGACCGGAATGGACGTTTCCATTGCGGGTGAGCCATCGCGGCAGGACAAACAGGCGGCGCAATCCATGGGCGGCGGTGTGTGCTCACACAAGCGGGCCAGCGCGGCGGGCGATCGCAGCACAATGCGTTTGCGGCCACTGGCCACGATGCCGCGCTGCTTCCAGTCGCTAAGCAGCCGGCTGACCGTGTGCAAAGTGGTGCCCGTCATTTCGGCGATGTCTTGGCGCGTGATGGGAAAGCCGACGTCGATGCCGTCGTGCGTGGGGCGGCCGGATTGATTGATCAGCCGCAAAAGCGTGCGAGCCACGCGCTGTTCGACCTCGTCGTTGGACAGCTCTTGAATCCGCTGGTGCGCATCCTGCAACCGATGCCCCATGGTTTGCAGCGCGATGGCGCCCAACTGCGGATGGCTGGCAGTAAATGGCGTCCAGGCCGCCGCAGGCCACGCCAGGCACAGGCTTTCCTGCACCGCCTGCACCGTAGCGGGATAACAGGTCTGCCCCATGGCGCAGGCCAGCCCGAACATATCGCCCGGGTTGACGTAACGCACGATGATCTGCTCGCCTTCGGGCGTCACTTGGCTCACCTTCAAGAAACCTTGCAGCAGTACAAAAAAGTGCGCGCCGGGGGCGCCCTGCACATAGGCCAAAGCCCCCGCTTCAAGCCGGCACGGCGCGGCGCCGTGCAGCGCGGTCTCCAGCTGTGCATCGGACAAGGGCCTGAACAGATCCAGGTTGCGCAACAGGGCGTGGCATAGCGGCGACGGCATGGTGATCCGTGTAGAGGCGTGGATAAGGTTTCCACGGCTTGATGTTGACACCTGGGCCTGTCACTGACAATGCGCGCATCTGCTCTGCTTGATCCGAAGTTTGCGCTACAGCAAAGAACGCAAGATGCGCTGCGCCTTCAATAGGGGTGCCGACAGACTCGGCATGAAACCGAAAGAGGAGTAGCACATGAACGCGTTGCGCCCCACCTTGCTTGCCGCGGCGTTGATTTTCACGTTCGCAGGCGGGCTGGCTTCCGCCCAGAATGCCGACCAGTTGCCGCGCGCCAAAGTCACGCTGGTTGCCCCGCCCATGATCCACCAGCATGAGCAGGTGGCCAGTTCGGGTCCGAAGGTGATCGAATTTGTCATGACCATCGAAGAAAAGAAGATGGTGATCGACAGCAAGGGCACCACCTTGCAGGCCATGACGTTCAACGGGTCCATGCCGGGCCCGACGCTGGTCGTGCATGAAGGCGACTACGTGGAACTGACGCTGGTCAACCCCGCCAGCAACGCGATGCCGCACAACGTGGATTTCCATGCGGCGACCGGCGCGCTGGGCGGGGCGAAGCTGACGAATGTGAATCCAGGCGAACAGGCCACCCTGCGCTTCAAGGCTGATCGCAGCGGCACGTTTGTCTACCACTGTGCGCCTGAAGGCATGGTGGCATGGCACGTGGTGTCGGGCATGAGCGGCACGCTGATGGTGCTGCCGCGCGATGGCTTGAAAGATCCGCAGGGCAAGCCGCTGCACTATGACAAGGCATACACCATCGGCGAATTCGATTTGTACATACCCAAAGATGAAAAGGGTAAATACAAGGACTACGCGACGCTGGCCGAAAGCTATGGCGACACGGTGGAAGTGATGCGCAAGCTCACGCCGTCGCACATCGTTTTCAACGGCAAGGTCGGTGCGCTGACGGGCGACAACGCGCTGACAGCGAAGGTGGGCGAGACGGTGTTGTTGATTCACTCGCAGGCCAATCGGGATACGCGGCCGCACTTGATCGGCGGCCATGGCGACTGGGTCTGGGAGACCGGCAAGTTCGGCAACCCGCCTGAAAAGAACCTGGAAACCTGGTTCATCCGGGGCGGTTCCGCGGGTGCTGCGCTCTACACCTTCAAGCAGCCCGGCGTCTATGCGTACCTGAACCACAACCTGATTGAAGCCTTCGAGCTGGGTGCAGCAGGACACATCAAGGTCGAAGGCAAGTGGAATGACGACCTGATGAAGCAGATCAAAGCGCCGGGTCCGATCCCGCGCTGAGGCCCATCGGCAAGACGCGAGGCTTGCGTCTTGCCGCAACCGCTACCCGCTATTTCTTCCCTATTTTGCAGCGAGCCATCGCCATGACCATTCTTGTCCAAACTGCGTTTGCGATCGTCCTGGCCGTTTTTCCCATCTCTCAGGCAGGGGCCGACACGGCGGCGTCCATCAATCCCGCTGGCGAAAAACTCTACAAGTCTGCCTGTGTCGTTTGCCATGCCAGCGGCGTTGCCAACGCGCCCCGGTTGGGCGACAAGCAGGCCTGGACGCCGTTGATCGCGCAGGGCGAAGACGGCATGTTGGCAACCGTGATGAAGGGCAAGGGCGCCATGCCTCCGCGTGGCGGCTCGTCTGCCGACGAGGCCACCTTGCGGGCCGCCGTGCAATACATGATGGGCGAGGCCAGATAAAGACGCGGCATGACTGCCGGATAGTTGCACTTGCAATTGTTCGCGAACCTCCATACGATTGCAATTGCACATGATGCAATTGCAATTCACGATGTGAAATGGCGCCGCTGGTTTTTACCCCGGCCGCCGCACACACGCCCAAAGGAGGACGCCCATGGACACCCCGATCGACCGGATCGATGCCGACCCGCAGGAAACTCAGGAATGGCTGGAAGCCATGCAGGCCGTGCTGGCCCACGAAGGCCTGCCGCGCACGCACTATTTGCTAGACCAGTTGATCAACCAGGACCGCGCGACGGCGGGCGGTTATGTGGCGCCCGGCGCCACGCCTTACGTGAACACCATCGCGCCCGCAGACCAAGGCGCATTTCCGGGTGACGCAGGCATTGAATTGCGGTTGGATGCGTACCTGCGCTGGAACGCGATGGCCATGGTGTTGCGCGCCGGCAAGACTTCGGGCGTGGGCGGCCATATCGCTACCTACGCGTCCGCCACGACGTTGTATGAAACGGGCTATCGCCATTTCTTTCGCGCCGCCACGCCGGAATTCCTGGGCGACATGCTGTACATCCAGGGGCATTCCGCGCCTGGCATCTACGCGCGCGCCTATCTGGAAGGGCGTATTTCGGAGTCCGAGCTGGACCGTTTCCGGCGCGAGATCGGAGGCGGCGGCCTGGCGTCCTACCCGCATCCCCGCACCATGCCGTCGTTCTGGCAATTTCCCACGGTGTCGATGGGGCTGGGGCCGCTGATGGCCGCTTACCAGGCGCGCTACACCCGCTATCTGGAAGACCGCGAGCTGATCCCGGCGCAAGGGCGCAAGGTGTGGGGTTTTCTAGGTGATGGCGAACAGGATCAGCCCGAAACACTGGCAGCCGTGGCAATGGCAGGCCGCGAAAAACTGGACAACCTGATCTTCGTGGTCAATTGCAATTTGCAGCGCCTGGACGGCCCGGTGCGAGGCAACGCCAAGATCATCCAGGAACTGGAACGCGTGTATCGCGGCGCGGGATGGAATGTCATCAAAGTGATCTGGGGCGCGGGCTGGGATGCGCTCTTGGCACAAGACCATGACGGCCGCCTGCGCCAGCGCATGATGCAGTGTGTGGACGGCGAGTATCAGGTGTTCAAGGCGCGCGGCGGCGCCTATGTGCGTGAACATTTTTTTGGCGCGGACCCGGTTCTGCTGGAACGCGTGGCGCACCTGTCCGACGACGAGATCGGCGCGCTGAACCGTGGCGGCCACGACCCCGCCAAGGTCTACGCCGCGTATGCCGCCGCCGTGGCGCATCGCGGCCAGCCCACCGTGATTCTGGCCAAAACGGTCAAGGGTTACGGCATGGGCGCGGCGGGCGAGGCCGCCAACACCAATCACCAGCAAAAGAAGATGGCTGACCCGGCCGTGCGTGCATTCCGCGACCGATTCGCCATTGCCGTGCCCGATGATCAGCTGGAACAGATTCCGTATATAAAGCCTGCGCCCGGTAGCGCCGAACAGGCGTATTTCGACGCTGCTATCGCCCGGGCAGGCGGCCATCTGCCCCGGCGTCCGGCTGGCCCCGGACCCTTGGCGACACCCGCGCTGGACGCCTTTGCCGCGCACCTGAAAGGAAGCGACGGGCGTGAGTTCTCAACCACCATGGCGTTCGTGCGGGTGCTGGCCCAACTGCTGAAAGACCCGGTCATCGGCCAACGCGTGATTCCCATCGTGCCGGATGAGTCGCGCACGTTTGGCATGGACGGCATGTTCCGGCAGGTGGGCATCTACTCCCATGTGGGCCAGCTCTACACGCCGCAGGACGCTGACCAGCTCAGTGTTTACCGTGAAGACCAGAAGGGCCAGATTCTGCAGGAAGGCATTAACGAATCCGGCGCCATGTCGTCGTGGATCGCGGCGGCAACGGCGCACAGCACGCACGGCATCGCGACCATTCCGTTCTACATCTTCTATTCGATGTTCGGTTTTCAGCGCGTAGGCGACCTGGCCTGGGCGGCGGGTGACATCCGCGCGCGCGGTTTCCTGCTGGGCGCCACATCGGGGCGTACCACGCTAGAGGGTGAAGGGCTTCAGCATGATGACGGCCACAGCCATGTGCTGGCCTCGGTCATTCCGTCATGCCGCGCCTACGACCCGGCCTACGCGTACGAGATCGCGGTGATCGTGCAGGACGGCATGCGCCGCATGTACCAGGAGGAAGAGGACGTCTTTTATTACCTGACCTTGATCAACGAGAAAACCGCGCACCCAGCCATGCCCGAAGGCGCAGAAGACGGCATCCTGCAAGGCATGTATCGCTTACGCGCCGGCGCGCCCGGCGCATTGCGCGTGCAGTTGCTGGGCAGCGGCGCGATCCTGCGGGAAACGCTGGCGGCGGCCGATCTGCTGCAACAGGACTTTGGCGTGTCGGCCGATGTCTGGAGCGTGACCAGCTATTCGGAGCTGGGCCGTGACGGGCACGAGGCTGAACGCTGGAGCCGCTTGCATCCGCTGGAAGATGCGCGCATGGGGTTTGCAGAATGCAGTCTGGCCGGCAGCAGCGGGCCGGTGGTTGCGGCCACCGACTATATGCGGACAGTGCCTGAGCAGATTCGTCCCTTCATGGCGGGCCGCCGCTACGTGACGCTGGGCACGGATGGCTTTGGCCGTTCTGACACGCGCCAGTCGCTGCGCGCTTTCTTTGAAGTGGACTGCCACCACATCGTGCTGGCCGCATTGAAGGCCTTGGCTGATGACGGGCTGATCGACCGCGCTTGCGCGGCCGATGCGATTTCCCGCTACCGTCTCGACCCAGAGGCCGTATCCGCAGCACGGCCCTGAGGATGAATCAGACCCGGCGCGTCAGACCCGGTGCGTCAGACCCGGCGAGCCAGCATGGCCCAAACGCCGGCTGCGGACAGCATGGCGCCGCCGCCCAGGTTGAAGCCGCGTTGCGCCCGGGGCGAGGCCAGCAGCCGGCGGGCAGAACCCGCAAACACGGCATAGGCAGCGGCATTGATGCCGGCGCAGGCGACAAAGGTGGCCGACAGCATCCAGAGCTGCCGCGTCACGTCGCCGGCCGGGTCAATGAATTGGGGCAGAAAGGCCACAAAGAAGATCATGCCCTTGGGGTTCAGCGCCGTCACCAGATAGGTGTTGGCAAACAGCTTCCAGCGCGAGCCGACGGCTTCGGTTTTGGGCAGCGTGGCGGGTGAGACGCCAGCGCGCAGCAGCTTGATGCCCAAGTACAGCAAGTACAGCCCGCCCGCAGTTTTCACAACCGTGAACCAAAATGCCGAGGTGGCCAGTAGCGCGCCCAGTCCCAGCAGGGACAGTACCAGCGCAGTTGAGTCGCCCAGCGCCACGGCCAGCACCAAGGGCAGCCGCGCGGATTTGCCGTGCGTAATCGAATAGCTGATGACGGTAAGAATGGTGGGGCCGGGCAACATCACCAGCAGGGCGGACGCGCCTAGAAAGGCCAGCCAGGTTTCAAGCGACATAGGAAAGCTCCATTGGCAAAAGGCGGCCGCAACGCGGCCCTGCCGCAGACTGTAGGGCAATTGCCGTGGTTTGAGTATGCCGTCTAAAGGGCCTAGCCGCCGGGTAGTGTTAAATACAACTTTCCCGGACAGTGAGCGCGGGCCGTTACGGCCACGCGAAGGAAACATCATGGCATTCGATTTTGATCTGTTTGTGATCGGCGCAGGCTCGGGCGGCGTGCGTGCGGCCCGTTTTGCAGCAGGTTTTGGCGCGCGCGTCGCGGTGGCTGAAAGCCGTTATTTGGGCGGCACCTGCGTCAACGTGGGCTGCGTACCCAAAAAGCTGCTGGTTTATGGCGCCCACTACAGCGAAGACTTCGAACAGGCGCAGGGTTTCGGCTGGACTGCCGGCAAACCCTCGTTTGACTGGCCGGCGCTGATCGCCAACAAGAATCGCGAGATCGAGCGTCTTAACGGCATTTACCGGAATTTGCTGGTCAATAGCGGTGTGACGCTGTTGGAAGGCCATGCGCGCATCGTGGACCCGCATACGGTGGAGATCAATGGCAAGCGCCATAGCGCCGCCAATATTCTGGTGGCGACTGGCGGTTGGCCGCAGGTGCCTGACATTCCTGGCAAGGAACACGCGATCACGTCGAACGAAGCCTTCTTTCTGGCTGAATTGCCGCGCCGCGTGCTGGTCGTGGGCGGCGGCTATATCGCGGTGGAATTCGCCTCGATTTTCAATGGCATGGGCGCGCAGACCGTCCAGGCCTATCGCGGTCCGCTGTTCCTGCGCGGTTTCGATCAAGGCGTGCGCGAACATCTGCGCGACGAACTGGTCAAGAAAGGCATCGACCTGCGCTTTAACACCGAAGTCACGCGGATCGACAAGCAAGCCGACGGCACGTTTGCCGCCACGCTGAAAGACGGCTCCGTCATCGAAACCGATTGCGTGTTCTACGCCACCGGACGCCGTCCGATGCTGGACAACCTGGGGCTGGAAAACACCGGCGTCAAGTTCAACAAAGACGGCTTTATCCAGGTCGATGACGAATACCGCACTGCCGAACCGTCCATTCTGGCCATCGGCGATGTGATCGGGCGCGTGCCGTTGACGCCGGTGGCGCTGGCCGAAGGCATGGCCGTGGCCCGCCGCTTGTTCCGTCCCGAGGAATACCGCAAGGTGGACTACAAGCTGATTCCGACGGCAGTGTTCAGTCTGCCGAATATCGGTACGGTGGGCATGACGACGGAAGAGGCGCGCGAGGCCGGGCACGAGGTCAAGCTTTTCGAAAGCCGCTTCCGCCCCATGAAGCTGACGCTCACCGAGTCGCAGGAAAAAACGCTGATGAAGCTGATCGTGGATGCCAAAACGGATCGCGTGCTGGGCGTGCACATGGTCGGCCCCGACGCCGGTGAAATCGTGCAGGGCATTGCGATTGCGCTGAAGGCAGGCGCTACCAAGCAGGTGTTTGACGACACCATCGGTATCCACCCCACGGCTGCCGAAGAGTTCGTGACGCTGCGCACGCCGGTCGCACAATAAGCTGGCGGGTATCGGCCGCTACAGGCGGTCGATCATGGCGCGCGCCGCAGCTGGCGCGCGTTCTTTTGCGCCATTGATGAAGAAGGCGTAAACGTCTTGCGGGTGCGCGGCGGCTGGCCGGCCTGTGCTGACACGGGCAAGGTCAGCGGGGTCGGCGCCGCGCGCCCAGATGCGCAGGCGCTCCGCCCAGGCATCCAGCACTTTTGGCGCATAACCCGCTTTGAACGCCGTGCTGGCGCGCATCAGCCGGGCATAGACAAAATCCGCCGTGCGATCCGCAATCGATGGATAGTCTTCGCTATCGGTGTAAACGGTGGCCGCGTTATGGAGGCGGGCCAGCGACAGGTATTCTTCGCAAGCAAAGCTGGGATGGCGCACATCCAGCACATGGCGCAAGGGCAGGCCGTCCACCTGCTCGGGCAGCAGCGACAGAAAAGCCCCAAAATCCTGTTCGTTAAATGTCTTGGCAGGCGCGAACTGCCAGACAATCGGCCCCAGCTTCGGCCCGAGTTCGCCAATGCCGCTATGCACAAAGCGCAGGATCGCATCCTTGGCGCCCGCCAATTCGCGGCGATTGGTCGCGTAGCGGGATGCCTTTAATGAAAATACAAAACCGTCCGGCGTTTCGTCCCGCCACTTGGCAAAGGTGGCCGGTTTCTGCGTGCTGTAATAGGTGCCGTTGATCTCGATGGCGCTCATCTGCTGGCTGGCATACTCCAGTTCGCGCGCGTGGGGCAGACCCTCTGGATAGAATGGGCCGCGCCAGGGCGCATAGGTCCACCCTCCGATCCCAACCCGGATCTGAGCGGGCTTTTCCACCGGGGACGGATGACGGCGTTGCGGCATGACCAGACGCTCCTTACAGGCGAACGGAGTAACTGTATCGCCGGCGCCACTAGCCGGTAAACCCCCAAGAAAATTCCGCTGTTCCGGTACAGATTTGAGATAACGTACTCGCATCCACTCCGACTTTGTCCGGCGCCCGCCGGCTCATCATGCCTGACCTGACCCACTTGCTGACGTTCGCCCTGGTTGCTCTGGGTATGGTGCTTACCCCCGGGCCCAACATGATTTACCTGGTTTCGCGCTCTATCTCACAAGGCCCCCAGGCCGGCCTGATCTCTCTGGGCGGCGTCGCAGTCGGATTCATTTTCTACGTTTTCTGTGCGGCGTTCGGCATCACGGCACTGCTGCTGACGGTGCCCGTTGCCTATGACGCGCTGCGTATCGGCGGCGCTCTGTATCTGCTGTACATGGCCTGGCAGGCAGTTCGTCCGGGCGGCAGCTCTCCGTTTGTCGTGCGTGAGCTGCCCAAGAGCAGCGCTCGCACGCTGTTCTCGATGGGATTGGTCACCAATCTGCTGAACCCCAAGGTCGCGGTGATGTATGTGTCGCTGCTGCCTCAATTCATTCAGCCGGATCATGGCAGTGTGTTCACCCAGTCGCTCGCATTGGGGCTGACGCAGGTGTCGGTCAGCCTGTCGGTCAACGCCGTGATTGCCATTACGGCCGGGTCGATCGCCGGTTTCCTGGCGGGCCGCCCGCTGTGGATGGTGATCCAGCGCTGGCTGATGGGCACGGTGCTGGCCGGTCTGGCCGTGCGAATGATTATGGACACGCGCCGCTGATGCATACAGAAGACGGCTTTTTCGCGTCGCTGGGCGGCATGCTCGGCGAAGCGCTGCGTGGCGTAGTTGCCGGCATCAAGTGGTTGCTGGGCGGTTTGGGCGGCGCCTTGGGCGATTTCTATTCAGGCTTGGCCGGCGCGATGGGCATGAACCCATCCATCTTCAATTTCGTCCTGCTGGTGCTTGGCTTGATGTTCCTGTGGGGCGCGGTCAAAGCAATATTGCGCCGCTCTATCCTGGGTTTCATTTTCTGGTTATTCCTGGCCGTGCTCGTCCTGGGCGGTCTGGTCAATTAAGCGCTTTTCCCAGGAAAGTGTTGACGGGCAAGGTGTAGTGCCGTGCCCGTCCTTCAACGGTTTAGAACATATGCCGTATTCCGACGGAGTTTTGCAGCGTATGTGATGCTCGGATGTCCACCCGGTTGGTGTACGCGTACAGATTGGTGCGCTTGGACAGGTTGTACTGGTAACCCAGCGCCCAGCCGGTGATATCCGAACTCGTGGCTCGTTGATACGACGCTAGCAGTGAGCCTGACTTCCCGGCCGGTATGCTGACGCCTCCGATGAACGAATTCACGCGGTCATAGCCAGCTGACGGCCCTGCGTTGGCGTTGCGCAGATTGCCGTAGGTGGCGTGGACCTTGATCCACTCAAAATCGTAAGAACCAGCCACTTGCAGATTGGTGGTGACCTTTTTATTGGATTGCGTGGCGTTGGGATTCAGGCGTTCATACGTAAGGGCTGTGGCGACGGGCCCTTTGGTATAGCGCAGGCCGGCCGTCAGGACGCGGTCGTGTGCGTCGGTTGCGAAGGCGTCGCGGTCGTTGGCTTCAAAGCTGTAGCCCAAGCCGGCTTGCAGGCCATTCATGTTGGGCGTGGTGTAGAAAACGGCATTGTTGACGCGGCCGCCCGAGCCAAAATCTCCATCGTTATAGCCCAGGCTGACGTTGTTGGACCCCTGGCCCCAGCCGCTGCCAAATGGCGATCCTACGGCAGCCCATTCAAATCCGTAGACCCACTGACGGCCCAGACGCACTTCGCCGAAGCCGCCCGCCAAGCCCACGTAGGCCCATCGTCCAAACATCCGGCCTTGCGCCTGCATGCCGTTGTTGGCGGTAAAGCCGCTTTCCAAACGGAATACCGCCTTGTAGCCATTGCCCAGGTCTTCCACCCCGCGCAGCCCCCAGCGCGATCCCGACTGGTTGCCGCTTTTTTGACGCAGGCTGGATTCGCCGTTCTTGCGTTCGTAGGTGGTGCCCAGGTCCACCAGGCCGTACAAGGTGACGGCGCTTGTGTCCGCAGCTTGCGCCGGATTCAAGCAGGACAGCGCGAGTGCGGCGCCTAATGTGCTGCGGTGTTTGATCATTCTTTTCACAAAGGGTCCCCCTGGAAGTGATGGAAACGATGGATGAAAACCATCCGGCCGCCGGCGCAAGGCGCAGGCAGCGGCGGGTAAAACAACGGTTGGCGGCGTTTAGCTGGACATGTCGTTGACCGCAAGAGGCGTCAGCGTTTGGGGCTCGGCCAGGCAAATCGTGATGTGTGACGCATGCTGCGGCGAGAGATGCAGCGTGTTTAGTGCGATGCGCTTTTCCCGAGCATCGGAGGCTGTTTCGCCGCTATTGGGGTTGACGTCGTACTTGGGGAAGTTGCTGCTGGCGATATCCAGCCGGATGCGATGGCCGCGCTTGAACAGGTTGCAGGTGGCAAACGGTTCGATCGTAATTTCGTAGATTTTTGCGGGTTGCAAAGGGCTGGCGCGTTCCCAGGATTCGTGAAATCGGCAGCGGAAAATGCCGTCCGTCAGGTTCAGTGCATACCCTTGCGGATCGCTTTCGCTTGGCGGATAAACGTCAATCAACTTCGCCGTGAAATCCGTGTCCGGGCAGTCGGACGAGACGAACAACTTCACCGTGACCGGGCCGACAACGGCCACGTCGCGCACAAGCGGAGTGGTCTGAAACACCACGACGTCGGCGCGTGACGACAAGGGCAGCCCTGGTTGCTGCACGCCGAAGAATCGCGAGTCCTCCCGCTGGTCAAAGCCACCGCCTTCGAATACAGGCTGGCCCGATGTTAGCGAGCCGCCGATGGTGGGTACGGGCAGGCGGGGATCAGACTGGTAGCTGATATGGGCGTCAGGCAGTGATGAAGGCGTTTCGGAAAGACGGCCGTCCGCGTGCAGGTATAACGGCGTAGCCGTTGCCTGCGGCACAGGCCAGGCATCTGCCTGCACCCACTGGCCGCCATGCTCGAACCGGCCATCCGGGTCGCGACGGCCGCTGCCGCCGCCCATCAGAAATAGCCGGGCGGCGGGGCCAGAGGCATCAGACGCTTGCGCGGCCGGTTTGCCTTGCAACCATTGCCGGAACCACGCCAGGCGAAAATCCAGCCAACTGGCCGCCACATTACCGTCAAATGCGGCGGCCGGGCCAAACTCGGCGTCACCGCTATGGGTGATATTGCGATCGCCATGCAGCCACGGGCCCATGATGAGTTGTACGGGGGCTTGCCTGCCTGCTGTCAGCGCGTCGTAGTTTTCCATCGTGCTGCGAACGTAAGCGTCGTACCAGCTGGACATCAGCACTACGGGTATGTCGGGGATGGCGTCGTAATAGCCTTCCGCGTAAATGCCCAGCTGGCGCCAGGCGTCGCCGAAGGTATCGGCGCGCCATTGCTCGAACAGATAGTCCTCGTACTCAGGTACTGGCGATAGCGGTGAGTGACCCGGGCGCCAAGGCATACGCGAAAACCACTGCCGAATGTCTTGCGCTTCCAGCGCCGCCAGCACCAATGGGTCGTGTTGCGCGGCTGGGCTGAGTTTTGCCTGCTTGAATGCCCAGGTCGCTTGCTTCAGTTCGAACGCGCCCGATTGGCGGATACCGCATTGATAGCCGTTGGAAAATCCGCCAGAGTCCAACACCATGCAGGTCAGACCGGGAGGGTTCAGGCAGGCAAGGGCCAACTGTGTATGGGCGGCGTAGGACAGGCCCATGGTGCCGATCTTGCCATTGCACCACGGCTGCTCGACGATCCAGGCCAGCGTATCGAATCCGTCGGGGCCTTCGGACAGATATTTGGTGAAGTGGCCTTCGGACCCATAGCGGCCGCGGCAGTCCTGGAACACGACGGCAAAGCCGTGTTGAACGAAATGGCGTGCGATCTCGGGGCGCGGCACACCCAGCCGTTCGCCCAGCTGTTCAGAACGCGAGACTTCGGCCTTGCCGTAAGGCGTGCGTTCAAGGATGACGGGCAGGGGAGCGTCCACGCCGATGCGGTAGCCTGCGGGCAGATGCACATCCGTGGCCAGACGAATGCCGTCGCGCGTGAGGACCATACGGTCCGCCAGCACCTGAGCGGAGCAAGGTGCAGTAAGGGTGTCGACGGGGGGCGTCATTTTGCTTCCTGTATGTACAGCATGGACGTGCGTTCCAGCTTGTTGGCGTGCATCACCGTGCCGTTTCGCGCGCCCCAGAAGGCCACGGGAAAATACAGCGGCACGATGCCGACGTCGTTAAAGCCGGCTTCAGCAGCCCGGCGCAACAGAGCGTCGCGTTTTTCGGGGTCGAATTCCTGCGAGGCCTGGCTTAAGAACCGGTCCAGTTCGGGGTTGGAATAGCGCGAACGGTTGAAGGCGCCGGTGCCCGCTGCCTTGTCGTAAGTGGCCAGCACATTGGTCAGCCCGTTGGACGAATCGGCCGTGTTGTTGCCATAAGAGAAGATGAAGGCGCTGTATTGCTGCTTGCCGCTAGCACCCGCGTAGACGTTGTAGGGTTGCGTGACCACCCCATTGATGCGCACACCGGCGCGAGCCATCATTTGCGCCAAGGCTTGCGCCAGATCGCTGTCGCCCGCGAAGCGGTCATTGGACGAGTGCAGGGTCAGTCCGAAACCTTTCGGATAGCCCGCCTGGGCCAGCAAGGCGCGGGCGCCTTCCAGGTCATAGGCGGGCGCTGGCAGGCTGGACGCATAGCCGCCCAGACCCTCAGGCACCATCTGACCGGCGGGCACGCCGGCCCCGCTGAGTAGGCGGGTGGTGATGGGCTCGCGCATGAACATTTTCGAAATCGCCTGGCGAACGCGCACGTCTTTGAGCGGGTTGGCACGCATCGGCTTGCCGTCGGCGTCAGTCACGAAGGGACTGATGTCGCGCGACGAATCCAGTGCCAGGTAGATCAGCCGTGCCGATGGCGACTGATACAGCGTATAGCCAGGCTTGTCCTTCAGGTTTTTGGCGTCGGTAGGCGGCACGCTGTCTATCAGGTCAACCGACCCGGACAGCAACGCCGAGATACGCGCCGCGTCGTTGGCGATATAGCGGATCAACACGCGGTCAAAATCGGGCCTGCGGCCCCAATAGTGCTCGTTGCGCTCCAGTTCCAGGCTATCGCCAGGCTGCCAACGCAGGAATTTGTACGGGCCGGTGCCCACCGCCGCCTTGCCAGAGTTGAAATCTTCGGACCGTTTTCCCTCAGCGGCACGGCGCGACAGCATATAAACCAGACCGATCTGCTCCATGAAGTCGGGCGTGGGCGCCTTGGTGCGGATGCGCAAGGTCAAGGGATCTACCACGTCGATGTGCGCTATGGAGCGTACGGCGCCGGTGAAGGGGGCAGGGCTGTTGGGCACCTTGGGCGCGCGCCCCAGCGAGAACACCACGTCCTCCGCTGTGAATGGCGTGTCATCGTGGAAGGTCACGCCCGGCCGCAACTTGATTTCCCAGAGTGTCGGTTCCAGGGTTCTCCAGGCAAGGGCCAGCCCCGGACGCGTCTGCATGTTTGGGTCGGTGGAAACCAAGCGTTCAAAGATGTTCTCGGCCGCGGCCTGGTTATTGCCCGTGCGTGAAAAAAGCGGATCGATGGAAGACGGTTCGCTCGAATGGCCGATGGTCAGCAGCGGGCGCGCCAGGGAGCTGGCCGAGGAGGCGGCCAGGGCCAGGGCAAGCAGGCCGCGCAACAACAGGGATTGGGGTGTCATGGCAAGAGGAATCCTTTGATTCGCGGGACGTTTCATGCCTGCCCGTCAAGTAGATGGCATGCGGCCTGGTGGCCGGAGGCAACGGCTTGCAGTGCGGGAGCCTGTGTCTTGCACTGGGCGATCGCGCGCGGGCAGCGAGGATGAAAATGACAGCCGGCCGGCGGATTTAATGGGGAAGGAATCTCGCCCGTGATGGCATGAAAGCGCCGCTTGCGATTCGACAAACGCGGTACTTCCTCCAGCAGCGCCTGCGTATAAGGATGGCGAGGCGTTGTGAAGACCTCGGCTGTGGGGCCGGATTCCACGATGCGGCCGAGATACATGATGACGGTGCGGTCGCTGATGCGCTGAACCACGCCCAGGTCATGGCTGATGAACAGGTAGGTCAGACCAAGATCCTGGCGCAGGTCCATGAACAAATTCAAAATCTGCGCTTGGATGGAGACATCGAGCGCTGCGATGGATTCATCGCAAATCAGGAATTCGGGTTTCACAGCCAAGGCGCGGCCGATGCCGATACGTTGGCGCTGCCCGCCCGAGAACTGATGCGGAAAGCGGTTGCGGTAGTCGGGGTCCAGGCCCACGCGACGCATGACGTCGATCACGTAGTTGTCATAGTCGCCCCGAGCGATGATGCGGTTGGCCAATGGGGCTTCACCGATGATGTCGCGTACCCGTTTGCGCGGATTCAGCGACGACATCGGGTCTTGAAAGATCATCTGCGTGGCCATGCGCTGGGTGTGAGCGGCCCGCCCGGTCAGGCTGCGCAACTCGCCCGCGGGTGTCTGGATGGACCCCGAGGTGGCGGGCAAGATGCCTGCCAACACACGGCCCAGGGTGGACTTTCCGCAGCCCGATTCGCCCACCAATCCCACGACTTCGCCTTGATGGATGGTGAGGTCGACGCGATCCACCGCGTGGACGGTGTGGGAATTCACGGTGGCGCCTAGCCAGCCCGCCAGGCGCTCGGCGTAATCAGGTCGTTTGACGAACAAGCGCGATACTTGGCGGGCTTGCATCAGGATCGGCGCGTTCACAAGAGGGCTCCTGTCTGGGGGTGAAAGCACCGGTGTGTGCGGTTGCCGTCGGCAGCGATGGGCGGCTGTTCGCTGCGGCAGCGGTCGGTCGCGTGCGCGCAGCGGGGATTGAAGGCGCAGCCAGCGGGCAGAGCCAACGGCGACGGCGCCATGCCGGGAATCTGATATAGACGGTCACCCATGTGTTCATTGCTGGGCACCGAACCGATCAGGCCGATGGTGTAAGGATGCTGCGGATAGTCCAGGATGCTGTCGGTGTCTCCTGACTCCACCACGCGCCCTGCGTACATGACGCAGACGCGGTCCGCCAGCCCGGCCACAACTGCCAGGTCATGACTGACCCAGACCATGGCTGTTCCGGTTTCGGCGCAGAGCTTTTGCATTTCAGCCAGGATCTGCGCTTGGATGGTCACGTCCAGCGCGGTTGTGGGTTCGTCGGCGATGATCAGGTCCGGCTTGTGCAGCATAGCGATCGCAATGGCCACGCGTTGGCGCATGCCGCCCGACAACTGATGCGGATAGGCTTTCAATCGTTCGGCTGGCGACGGTATGCCGACCGCCGCCAAGGTGTCGCGCGCCCGCGCCCATGCCGCTTTGTGGCTGCAACGTTCATGCGTGCGAACGGTTTCGATCATTTGGGTTTCGATGCGGAAAACCGGGTTCAACGTCATCATGGGGTCCTGAAACACCATGGCGATACGATTGCCGCGCAGCTGCCGCAACTCTTGCCTGGTCAGGGTCGCCAGGTCAGTGCCTTTGAACAGGATTTGCCCGCAGTCGATGCGGCCCGGCGGGTCGATCAAACCGAGTATTGAGAAGCCGGTGATGGATTTTCCAGAGCCTGATTCGCCCACCAGACCCAGGATTTCTCCTGGATGGACATCAAAGCTCACGTCATCGACTGCGCGCACCACGCCCGCCCTGGTGTGAAACCAGGTACGCAGGTTGCGCACAGAAAGCGTAGGAGTTGGTGAAGTCATAAGGCTTCCTATTTCTGCAGGCGCGGGTTCAGCGCCTCGCGGACACGGTCGCCCACGATGTTCATGGTGAAGACCACGGTCAGCAGCAACACGCCAGGGAACACGCTGATCCAGTACAGGCCGGCCAACATCTGCTGGTAGCCGTTTGCAATCAGCAAGCCCAGCGACGGTTCGGTGACGGGCAGACCAATGCCCAGAAAGCTCAGCGTGGCCTCGGCGGCGATCGCGTTGGCCGTTTGAATCATTGCAATGACGATGACTGGCGGGATGCAGTTGGGCAGCAGTTGCGAGAACAGCGCCCGGCGGTGGCTCAGGCCCAGGCACAGCGCGGCTTCCATGTATTCCTTGCGGCGTTCGACGACAGCGGTGGCGCGCACGGCGCGTGCAAAGTAGGCCCATTGCACAACCACCAGCGCCAGGATCACCTTGTCTACGCCTTGGCCCAGAATAGCCAGCATCATCAGCGCGACGAGAATGGTGGGAAAGCCCAGCATCAGGTCCACCAGACGCATGATCAACGCATCGATACGGCCGCCGAAATAGGCGGCGGTCAGTCCCAGGACGGTGCCTACGGCCATGGCAAACAGTCCGCTCAACACGCCCACGCTCAAGCTTGTGCGCAAGCCATACATCATGGCCGACAGCATGTCGCGTCCTTGGGCGTCGGTGCCCGCCCAATACATATCGCCATAGACGCCCTGGCTGCCAGGCGCCATTCGGCCGTCCAGAATGGTGATGGCTGCCAGGTCGTAGGGGTTCTGGGGCGCGATCCACGGAGCCAGAATGGCGGCCAGTACCAGCAGCAGGAAGATTGCGGCGGCGATGGTGGCGGGGCGGCTGTCCAGCACGCCATGCACGGCCTGACCGAATGTGGTGTCGCGACTGGGCAGGCCAATCTTCAACGAGCGGTTCTTCATTCGGAAGCTCCCACGCGGACGCGGGGGTCCAGGACGGAATAAATGATGTCCACCAGCAGGTTCAGCACGATGAACATGGTGACAACGATCAGCAGATAGGCGACCACAACGGGGCGGTCCAGCTTCATGATGCTGTCGATGATCAGTTTGCCGACGCCTGGCCAAGCGAATATGGTTTCGGTCACCGTGGCGAATGCAATCAGCGACCCGAACTCCATGCCCACGACCGTCACAATCGGGATCATGATGTTCTTGAGCACATGTATGAAGATCACGCGCGACTCTCGCAGACCCTTGGCGCGTGCGAATTTCACGTAGTCCAATGGCATCGTTTCGCGTACGCCGCTGCGGGTCAGGCGCACGATCAGCGCGATCTTGAACAGCGCCAGATTCAGTGCGGGCAGGATCAGGTGGCGGATGCCATCCCAAGAGGCCAGGCTTGAGCGCATGCCTAACAGTTCGCCCGTGGGGCCGCGACCGGTCGATGGCAACCAGCCCAGCGTCACCGAGAAGATCAGCACCAGCATGATGCCCTGCCAGAAATTCGGCAGGCTGAATCCCAGAATAGATCCCGCCATGATGCTGCGGTCCAGCGCCGAGTCCGGCTTCAATCCGGCGACGAGCCCCAGCGGCAAACCAATGATCAGCGCCAACAGCAACGCAACGAATGCCAGCTCAAGGGTGGCGGGCAGGCGTTGCAGAATGAGCTGGATGGCGGGCTGATTGAAGACAAAGGAATTTCCCAGATCACCGTGCAGCGCGTTCCCAACGAATTTCAAATACTGCTGATACAGGGGTAAATCAAGCCCCAGCGAACTGACGGCCTGCGCGATTTCAGCTTGCGACGCGTCGGCGGGCACCAGGATCTCGATGGGGTCACCGATGGCGTAGACGCCGGCAAACACAATCAGCGAGGTCAGCGCCAGTATCACAATGCTCTGGCAGAGCCGACGGATAATGAAGGCGGTCATGGCGAGTGGCGGCGACAGGAATCACGAAAGGGTGGGGTGCGCATCTGGAGCTCCTTGCCGAAGCAGATCGGCGGTATCGCGTATTGATTACGGGTTCGTGAATAGCGAGAATCCGGGTTGACCGAATGTTCTATTCATCGCGCAAGGCTGGCAACCGTATGTGAAGCGCGCATGCGGCTATGTGATTTGAGAGAGATTTGGTGTTAACCCTAGTGCGGGTGGCCATGGCCTGCCGCACTGCGCGACACCGTAACCCCAAGAGACAAATGAACTTCAAACAGCTAGAGGCTTTTCTTGCCTTCATGACCGCAGGTTCCACCATCGAGGCGGCGCAGCGGCTTGGCACGTCCCAACCCGCTATCAGCCGTTTGTTGAGCCAGTTTGAGCAAGACTTGGGCGTGCAACTGTTCGTGCGCAGAAAGGGGCGCTTGCATCCAACCAACGAGGCCGAGGCGTTGCTGCCGGATGTGCAGAACATGATTGCGGATGCGGAGTCTCTGCATCGCCATGTGAACCAGTTGCGGCTGGGTGGTTTGCGTCGCACGCTGATTCGTGTGCAGTTGCCCAGCACGGTCGCGCAGACGGTCATGCCACAGGTGGCCGAGGTATTTCTGTCTGATTTTCCCGATGTGGCTTTGGAGGTTCTGGTGGGCACCTACGAAACCAGCGAGGCCGCGGTGCTGGGCCGCGAGGCCGACGTCGCGCTGGTGCGGTCGCCACCCATGAATTCCGGTCTGAGCATGGTGTTGCGGCTGGCCACCGAGGCCGTGTGCATTCTGCCCCCGGATCACCCCCTGCTGGTGCAAGAGACCATCTCGTCTGCCGACCTGATCGGCGAAGACCTGGTGCTGCTGGGACGCCAGCGCTCATTGCGTCACCAGATTGACCAGGTGTTTCGGCAGGTGCGCATGATGCCGCAGATACGCGCTGAGGTGCATTCCGTGGAAATGGCTTGCAGACTGGTCGCGCGCGGACTGGGTGTATCGATTGTGAACGGCTTGTTTGCACATCTGTGCCGCGACATGGGCATTCAGTGCCGTCCGTTCCGCCCGCAGATCGACTATTACCTGGGTATGGCCACGCTTGGCGGGCAGGCGCCGCATCCGCTGGTGCCGGAATTGACACGGCGAATTCTGCAAGCGATGTTGGAACGAGCAGGCGCTGGGGTGTTTCAGGTTTTGCCGTTGGAGCCGGACGAAGGGACTGGCAGCGCAGACTCCAATGCGGCTGTCAGCGTATTTTCGGCAGCTGCCGGGCCACGTCACGAATCCGGCTGATCAAGGCCGGAAACCGCTCGCCTGCGGTGTTCCCATACCCAATCACCAAACCATTGTCTTCCGCCAGCGGCGTCGTTGCGAACGTCGACAAGGGGCTTGGATTCATGCCTAGCTGGCGAGCCCGTTCCACGATTGCGGTGTCGCTGAACTCGGGCGGCAGGCGCACCGTCAGATGCAGGCCGCTGTGGCCGCCCAACACCTCGTGGTCTATTTCCAGATAGGTGGCCAACGCGTCGCGCAAAGCGCTTTGACGCTCGCGGTAGAGGCGCCGCATGCGGCCCAGGTGGCGCGAAAACTGGCCGTTTTCGATGAATGCGGCCATGGTCAGCTGTTCCAGCCGGTGGCCGCCGCGCAGCAATTCAATCACCGACGGCATGGCTTGCGACGATATCGCTTCGGGCAGCACCAGAAAACCCAGCCGCAGGGCAGGGAACATCGTTTTGCTGAACGTGCCGACATACAGCACGGGCGCATCGGGCAGCAGCCCCTGCATCGCGGCGATGGGTTCGCCCTGGTGGCGGAATTCGCTGTCGTAGTCGTCTTCAATGATCCAGGCGCCGGCCCGGCGCGCGCGTTCGATCAAATCCAGGCGGCGAGTCACCGATAGCACGGCGCCGGTGGGGTATTGGTGCGACGGAGTCGTCTGGATCAGACGGGGCGGGTATTTTTGCCAGGCCTCTTCGGGGATGACGATGCCGTCGGCGTCCACCCGCATGGCCACGACGTTCAGGTCGCCGGCATGGAACGCCGCCTTGGCGCCACGGTAGCCGGGGTCTTCCAGCCAGGCCGTGTCGCCGGGATTGGTCAGCAGTTGCACGCACAGGGCCAGCGCGCCCTGAGCGCCTTCGGTGATGACGATGCGCGACGCATCGCAGCGCACCCCGCGGGACACGCGCAGGTACTGCGCGATGGCCTCGCGCAACGCGGGTTCACCCACCGGATGCCCATAACCCAGCGTGGTGGCGGGGGCAGCTTGCAGCGCCCGGTCTTGCGCCCGGCGCCAGGCGTTGATGGGGAACTGGGTCAACGCCGGCGTGCCCGGGGTCATCGGCAGCGAGCCATCGTGCGGGTAGCGCGTGGACAGAATGCGCGACAGCCGCTTGGCTGTGAACGAGGGGGGCGCGGGCGCAGACTCGGCGCGTTTTGCCGCGTGGCTGGCGCTGGCTGATAGTGGGGCCACGCGAGTGCCTTGGCGGTCGGCAATGACATATCCCTCGGCCGTCAATTGTTCGTAGGCGATGAGCACCGTGTTGCGCGAGATGTCCAGGTCTTCGGACAAGGCGCGGGATGACGGCAGCTTGCCTCCGGCCGGCAACTGCCCCGCTAGAATGGCTTGCTTTAAACGTTGGATCAGTTGGCGCTGGCGGGGCAGCGCACCCGGACCGCGCGCGAGCGGGCTGGTCAGCAGGGCGGCATTGTCCGTAGGAAGGCCGGGCGCGGCCGGGGTGGCATCAATCATGGCCCTATTAATTCTAAGGATCGTGGTGCTTTTTATGATGCCACGATTCCGATATTGTGAGGGTATGCAATTTGCGCCTGCTTTGTTCGTGGCGCACGCCAACCAGGATGAGGTTTCGTCGCATGCAACCCCGCACCAACGCTTTTGAACAACCCATTGGCCCTGAACTGTCCGGCTGGACCGCTCGTCCGCGTCCGCCGTTGACGCCTGCCGTCGGCCGTTATTGCCGGTTGGAACCGCTGTCGGCTGAACGGCACGCGGCTGATCTGTACCAGGCGTTCAGCCAGGCGCCGGACGACAGCGATTGGACGTATATGGGTGTTGGGCCGTTCGCGAACGAGGCGGCGTACCGGCAGTTTGCCGAAAACGCCCAGGCGGGTAATGACCCGTTGCATCACGCCATCATCGACTTGCAGACGGGGCGCGCCATCGGCACGCTGGCGCTGATGCGCATCGATCCCGCCAATGGCGTGATCGAAGTCGGCTTCGTGTCGTTTTCGCGTCAGCTCAAGCGCACTCGTATCGCCACCGAAGCGCAGTTCCTGCTGATGCGCCGTGCGTTCGATGAACTGGGTTACCGCCGTTATGAATGGAAGTGCGACAGCCTGAACGCGCCGTCACGCGCCGCCGCAGCCCGGCTGGGGTTTCAGTACGAAGGCATTTTTCGTCAGGCCACGGTCTATAAGGGCCGCAGCCGCGATACGGCTTGGTTTTCCATCATCGACAGCGAATGGCCTGCGTTGCGCGCGGCGTATGAGCGCTGGTTGAGCCCGGACAATTTCGACGCCGACGGCAATCAACGTGCGGGACTGGCGCAACTGGCGGCCCAGGAAAAGGCCGCGTGCGCCTGATCCCGGTTGCGCTGGCGCTGTTCTGGGGGCTGAACTGGCCGGCGGTGAAGATCATCTTGTCGATCTTCCCGCCGTTCACGCTACGTGTGCTGGGGCTGGGTAGCGGCGCGCTGTTGTTGCTGCTGCTGGCGCGCGTCAAGCGCGTGCCGCTGTTGCCGCCGCGCAGCGCCTGGCCAGGCATTGTGGTGGGCGGCATTCTTGCCGTCGCCGTGTTCAATCTGGCGGTGGCCTGGGCGCAACTCAGCACCAGCACCTCGCGCGCGGCAGTACTGACCTTCACGATGCCGATGATGTCAGCGGTGCTGGCGCGGCTGCTCCTGGGCGAACGGCTGGATGGGCGGCGCAGTCTTGCCCTGCTGTTGGGGGGATGCGGCGTGGCGGTGCTGGCGTGGCCGGTATTGCATGCGGTCTTTGCCGACCATGATCTGGCGGCAACGAAAGGGCTGATCTTTCCTCTGGTCGCGGCCTTCGGTTGGGCCGCTGGCACGGTCTATCTGAAGCGTTGGCCGGTCGAGGGCAATCGCATTGTGGTGACGGCTTGGCAACTCGTTGTTGGCGCATCCTGCGCGCTGGCCGGCGTACTGATTTCCGGCGAGTCGTTTCCGACCCAGGGCTGGAATGCCCGGGTGGTCGGTGCACTGACGTTTCACATTGTGCTTGGCACGGCAGTGGCGTACTGGCTGTGGTTCGTGCTGAGCGAACGCGTCAGCGCAACCGTGGCGGCGTTGACGACGTTGATGGTGCCTGTGGTGGGTGTGCTGGGGGCGATGGCTTTGGTAGGCGACCGCCCTGGCGTGGCGGATTGGTGGGGGTTTTCGCTGGTGCTGGCAGGCGCGGGATTGATCGTGCTGAATCTAGGGGCAGGGCGCGGCCGGTGAAGCAGAGGGCTGCGATAGCGGCCTGCCCGTTTGGCACTACCCGCGCCGTTTACGCAGCCATTCCCTGACCATTTCCGCGCCGCTGACCAGGGTAATTCCGGCCAGCACCAGCACCGCGCCAATGACGAAACCGCTGTCCAGCGGTTCGTCCAAAATCAGCACGCCAAACGTGACGCCGAACAAGGGCGTCATGAACGACAGAATCGACAGTCGCGACGCCAGGTAGCGGCGCAGCAGCCAGAACCACGCCAGATAACTGGACAGCGCAACCACCACGGACTGGAACGCCACGCTGGCAATCGCGGCCGGGGTGTAGCGGATGCCGTGATGGCCCGTGGCAACGGCAAACACCAGTAAGCCAATCGACGCCACGGCCATTTGATAGAGCAAGGTCTTGGCTGGCGCGGCTTCGGACAGTGAGGTCTTGCGGATGGCGACGGTTGTTGCGCCCCACAGCAGGCCGGCTGCCAGCCCCATCGCGTCGCCCAGCAGCATGTTCGGCGCGCCCGCATGATCACCGGCTTGATCCGGTTTACCCAGAAACGCAATGACGATGCCGCAAAACGCGACGGCCACGCCAAGCCACTGTAGCGGCTTCATGCGTTCTTCGGGCAGTAGCCAATGCAAGCCCAGCGCGGCAAAGATGGGCGCGGTGTAGAGAAACACCGACATATGCGAGGCCGTGGTGTACACCAGCCCTTGGGCCACAAACAAGAATTCACCTGCGAACAGCAATCCGACGATCAGGCCGGGCACGGCAGTGCCGTCGCTGAATGCTCGCAGCCCTTCGCTTCGGGCCACCACCACCGCCAGCACCACCGCCGCGAACGCCGAGCGCAAGCCGATCTGCATGATGGGCGCGATGTCGCTGGCGACCAGCTTGATCGCAATCTGCTGAAAACCCCAGCACACGCACAGGGCCAGCATGACGCTGGTAGCCAGGGCGTCCAATGGCAGGCGCCGTGGCGGCGCGATCATGCTCACGGCAATTCGGCGGGGTAGCTGTCCAGCGCCAGGCCGATCTGCTGGCGGAGGTCCCATTCGGCCAGCGTGGATTGCACCGCGCCGAAGAAGGCGCCATCGCGCGTGACGAACATGGCGGGCAGGTGAAAGACTTCATAGCGCTCGACCAGCCCGCGGTTCTCGCCGGCGTCTACCCAGCACACGCGTTCCACGGGCAGTTCCAGATCAGGCAGCTGCTCGCGAGCAATGCGGCAGGTAGCGCAGGTACGGCTATGAAAAACTACCAGCGACAGGCCGGGCGCGTCCAAAAGGAAGCGGTCGGCAGTGCTGTCATTGAGTTCTATCTGTTCCATTGGGGGCGCATTACGTGAAGTGGGCGCAAAACGATCCGGGCGCAAGGCGTCCATTATGGCAGTGCGCCGCCCGCGGATTGGCGATACCCGCGGGCGGGGAATGGGTGTGGCGTATTCAGGCGCCGCGCAGCACGCGGTCCAGCTCCAGCACCGATTGATACAGCACGCGGGTGCCGTCCAGCAATTGCGCGGGATCGATCCATTCTTCCGGGCAGTGACTGCGGCCGTTCAGGCACGGAATGAAGATCATCCCGATAGGGCCGGTGGGAGCCATATAGACGGCATCGTGGCCCGCCCCGCTGGGCAAACGCATCGACGCATATCCCAACTGGTCGGCGGCAGCCTTGACGGCGTCCATGACCAGCGGCGAACAGTCGGTGGGCTGGGCGCGGCTGAGTTGCGTGAAATGGGCGGTCAGCCTTAGCGCTTTAAGGTCGCCTTCAACCCCAGCCATCAAGGTTTCTGGAAAGGCGTCCAGCACGGCGTTGCTGTCGCTGCGCATTTCCAGCGTCAGCTCGACGCGGCCGGGCACGGCATTGGCGGCGTTGGGCGTCATGGACAAGCGGCCCACGGTGGCAACAACATAGTGCGGGTTGCCGCTGGCGGCGCTGGCCTGGCGGCTGGCGGCGTCGATGATACGGGCTGCGCCGACTAGTGCATCGCGACGTATATCCATCGGCGTGGTGCCCGCGTGGTCGGGCTGGCCTTGCACCGTGATCAGAACGCGGCGAATGCCGACAATATTGGTGACAACGCCGATGGGCAGGCCGCGGCTTTCCAGCACGGGGCCTTGTTCAATATGCAGTTCGACAAACGCGGCGGTTTCGCCGGCCTGGCGCAGCGGAGCGCCCAAGGCTGACGGGTCTCCGCCAATACGGGCGATGCCTTGCGCCAGGGTTTCGCCGTCTGGATTGCGGGCGGCCAGCATGTCGCCGGTCAGTTGGCCGCACAGCGCGCGGCTGCCCACGCACGAGATGCCGTAATCGCTGGGCTCTTCGGACAGGAAGTCGATGACTTCAAAGGGATGGTCCAGTTCGATGCCGTGCTCGCGCAGGGTGTGCGCGACTTCAATGCCGGCCAGAACCCCGATGATGCCGTCAAAGCGGCCGCCAGCCATAACCGTGTCGCAGTGCGAACCGGTAGCGATCGGCTTGCGCGCCGGGTCGCGGCCAGCCAGCGTGCCGACCAGGTTGCCGCCTGCGTCCAGGCGGGTGGCCAGGCCAGCCGCTTCAAATTCACTGCGCAGCCAGGCGCGCGCTTCGTCGAACAAAGGCGAGAACGCGCGGCGCGTCCAGGGGACGTCTGGCAGCGTGAATTTGGAGAGGGTTTCGACGCGGGCCCAAAGGCGCTCGGCGTTCAGAGGGGGAAAGGTGGCGGGGGGCGTTGCGTGCGGCATAAGACTTCCTGAAGATGCGCCTTGGATTATGGCATGCGTGCCGCAAGCCTCGCGGCGCGTTATTCAGGAAGGCCGCGTGGCGTTCGTCTTTGCCCGCACGGCACTCAGGTCATGACGCTTGCCGCCAAGCGGGCTCGCGCTTTTCCAGAAAAGCGGCTACGCCTTCGCAGGCCTCGTCAGTGCTTCGGCAGGCCGCGATGCGTTCTACCGTGTCGGCGATCAGTGCCGCGTCGATCTCCCGCCCCGCGAAGTCCCGCACCAGGCGTTTGCTGGCTTGCACCGCACTGGGCCCGTTGGCGCACAGCGTGCGGCAGATGGCCTCAACCTCATCGTGCAGTTGCTCGGCGGAAGTAACGCCATGCAGCAATCCCAAACGCAGCGCCGTCGCGGCATCGAAGCGTTCGGCTGTCAGAAAGTACCGGTTGGCCGCGCGTTCACCCATGGCCCGAATCACGTAGGGGCTGATCGTGGCAGGCAGCAGGCCCAGCCGAGTTTCGGATAAGCAGAAGTGCGCCGTATCCGCGGCAATCGCAATGTCGCATGCCGACAGCAGTCCCATCCCGCCCGCGTAGGCGTCGCCGTTGACGCAGGCGACCACGGGCTTGGGGCAGGACCAGATGGTATACAGCATGTCTGCCAAGCGGGTCGCGTCCGCCCGGTTCTCCGCATCTGTATGCGTGGCCATCTTGCGCATCCAGTTCAGATCACCGCCTGCGCAAAACGCCTTGCCTGCGCCGGTCAGCAACAGGACCCGCACTTGCGGATCGGCGCCCGCCTGCCGGACGGCGGCGGTCAGCGCGGCAATCAGGGTTTCGTCAAACGCATTGCGCATGTCTGGGCGGTTCAGCGTCAGGCGGGTTATGGGGCCGTCATGGGCCACATCCAGCGGGGCGTTCATCGTCATGTGTGGTCTCCGGTTTTTATTGAATGTAGCTCAATTATTGGCTGCCATTGATTGAATGATTCTATGGGGAATCTGGCGTTTATCCGGTTCATTCTTGTCAGATATTGAGTTATCCTCAAAAAAATAATGGAGTGAGACATGACCCCACAGACAGAGGGCGGCGCGACAGATGCGCGTTATGCGTCGGTATTCCGGCCGGGCCTGTACGACGGCAAGACCGTTCTGGTGACCGGAGGCGGCAGTGGCCTGGGCCGCTGCACTGCGCACGAGCTTGCGGCATTGGGGGCTCGTCTGGCGCTGGTGGGCCGCAAGCTGGAAAAGCTGGAAGCGGCCGAACAGGAAATCGCCCGCATTTATCCAGAGGCAGCGGGGCGCATCAGCCTGCATATCTGCGATATTCGCGACGAGGCTGGCGTACGCGGCGTTGTGGCAGATGCACTTGCCGCGCATGGCGCTATCGATGGGCTGTTCAATTGCGCAGGCGGGCAGTTTCCCGCGCCGCTGGACCGCATCAGCTTCAATGGCTGGAACGCCGTAGTGCAGAACAATCTGCACGGCACGTTTCTGATGGCGCGAGAGGTCTACACGCAGCACATGCGCCAGCATGGCGGCGCTATCGTGAATATGCTGGCCGACATCTGGGGCGGGATGCCGGGGATGGGTCACTCAGGCGCGGCGCGCGCTGGCGTCTGGAACCTGACCGAAACCGCGGCTTGTGAATGGGCGCATGCCGGTGTGCGGGTCAATGCGGTTGCGCCGGGTTGGATTGCGTCCAGCGGCATGGACAGCTACGACGACAACTACCGCGCAGTGTTGCGAAAATTGAAGACCAAGGTGCCGCTTCAGCGTTTTGGCACCGAGGCCGAGTTGGCTGCTGCCGTGGTGTTCCTGTTGTCTCCCGCAGCGGCCTTCATTAACGGCAGCGTTATTCGCGTGGATGGCGGCGTGCCCAATGCGCGGCATTCCTGGAACTTGCAGCCCGCAGAGCGGGGCGAGGTCTACAACGGTTTTCCTCAGTACTCGGCGCCGTCCTTGTTTTCGGAAGACTGAAGCCGATGCAGGGCGTCCCGCACTTCGCCGCGAAACTGCGCCAGCGCCAGCGCGTCCTGGCGCGGCGGCTGCAAGGCTTGCCACAGGAATCCCACCAACTGATCGGCGGTTGCGGCAACGTCCACGCGGGCGCCGCGCAGAATCGCATCCCACAACACATGTTCCATGGGCCCGTAGACGGCCGATCTGAGCAAGCGCAACGGCATGTCTTGCCGGATGTCCCCATCCGCCTGGCCCTGCGCCAGGATGCGCATCAGCGGCGCGGTGTAGCGCCGTTGCAGACCTGCGTAGACCTCGCCGAAATCATCATTGCGTGCGCGCCCTTCGGACAGGATGAAGGCGCACAGACCCGGCCCTTCGGCCAGCAGGTGCCGCAAATGGGTATGCACCAGGTAGTGCAGCTGGGCGCGCGCGCCATGCACATGGGGCAGGTTGTCTTCGACCTTGGCGATGATCTCGTCGTACCAGTCGCCTATCACCCGCACGCAAAGCTCACGCTTGCCGCCGAAGTACGTGAATACCGTGGCTTCCGACACGCCCAGACGCTGCGCGATTTCTGTTGTGGTGGCAGCCTGGAACCCCGCTTCGGAAAACACCTGGCGGGCCATGTGCAGAATGTCCCGGATGCGTTGTTCGGATTTGGCACTGGCCGGCGGACGGCGCATCGGGACGGCAGAGACTTTTTCCATGCGGATGGCAAGAGGGCGGTTGAACGGGGCTTAATATTGAGCCAGGGTCTCGTTCATGGCAAGAAACAAAGACACCGCATCGCGCTGTAAGCGCGGCAATCCATAACAACATTAGAGACAAAACCATGCTGTCCCGTGCCGATTCCTATCAGCAGCTTGTGTCCCAATTCCAATGGCAGGTGCCTGCGGCGTACAACATCGGCGTCGACGCCTGCGATAAGTGGGCCGACGGCAGCGGCCGCCTGGCTCTGATCTACGAAAAGAGCGACGGCGCGCAATCGCGCTACACCTTCGATGACATCAAGGCGCAGTCCAACCGTCTGGCGCACAGCCTGGAACGCCATGGCGTGCGGCGCGGCGACCGCGTGGCGGTGTATCTGCCGCAGGCGCCTGAAACGGCAATGACGCACATTGCTGTCTACAAGATGGGCGCAGTGGCGGTGCCGCTCTTCACGTTGTTTGGGGTGGATGCCATCCAGTTCCGTCTGGCCAACAGTGGCGCGGCGGCGTTGGTGACGGATACCGAGGGCTGCCGGAAATTGCGCGAGATCCGGGACAGCCTGCCGGACCTGAAGGTTATCTACTGCATTGATGGCGACGGAGAACCCGGCACCGTACCGTTTCACCCGGCGCTCGCGGCCGAGTCCGACGTCTACACCCCGGTTGAAACCGCGGCGGATGATCCCGCAGTCATCATCTATACATCGGGCACCACGGGCAAACCCAAGGGGGCGCTGCACGCGCATCGGGTGTTGCTCGGCCATTTGCCCGGCGTGGAGATGTCACACGAGTTTTTCCCCGAAAACGCCGCTTTGATGTGGACGCCCGCAGACTGGGCCTGGATCGGCGGCCTGCTGGATGTGCTGCTGCCGGCCTGGCACCACGGCGTGCCCGTGCTGGCGCGCCGTTTCGAAAAGTTCGACGGCGCGTCCGCGCTGGAACTGATGGCGCGCCATGGCGTGACACACACTTTTCTTCCGCCGACCGCGTTGAAAATGATGCGCGGTTCTGTCTACCCGGACGCGGCAGGCCCGCTGGCGCTGCGCTCGGTGGCCAGTGGCGGGGAGTCGCTGGGGGCCGAACTCATCGATTGGGGCCGCCGCGTCTTGGGCGTGACCATTAACGAGTTCTATGGCCAGACCGAATGCAATATGCTGGTGTCGTCGTGCTCGTCCTTGTTCGATCCCCGTATCGGGTCCATTGGCCGGGCAGCGCCTGGACACCGGATGGCGATTGTGGACGACCAAGGCGTGCAAGTCGCGGATGGCCAAGAAGGCAATATCGGTGTATTGCGGCCGGACCCCGTCATGTTCCTGGGCTATTGGAACAACCCTGACGCCACCGCCGAGAAATTCGTAGGCGACTATCTGCTGACAGGGGATTTGGGCGTGCGCGACGCAGACGGATTTATCCGCTTTGTGGGCCGTAATGACGATGTCATTACCAGCGCCGGTTATCGCATTGGCCCGGCGCCTATCGAAGACTGCCTGATCGGCCACCCGGCCGTGCGGATGGCCGCCGTGGTGGGCGTGCCGGACGAACAGCGCACCGAAATCGTCATGGCTTATGTGGTGCTGAATGAAGGGTTTGACGGCGACGAGGCCCTGGTAAAGGCCTTGCAGGCCCATGTCCGCACCCGTCTGGCGGCCCATGAATACCCTCGGGCCATTCGTTTTGTAAGCAGTTTGCCCACCACGGCAACCGGAAAAATCATCCGCAGGGAATTGCGCGATGGCAGCTACACGTAATGGCTGACTAATCGACTTTTGCACCAGCAGAGACGGGCCGCGCCGGCAGCGCGGCTGCGTGATTTGCGCTGGCTGTACGGCAGCCGTCATTGACGGCGGGGCCGCCATCTGACCGGCCTTGCCCGCACTTGCATATGAATGATTTATGTCGCCCGGAGGGGGCAGATCGCTGGCCGGGCGGAGGCGGTGCGTTTGCTGATCGTTAAATTGTGCACGGGCTTGAAGCCGTCTCAATCCGTGACAATCTCGTCCATGAGGATGGGTTGACGGGCTGCCCGGCGCTGCAAGTATGATGGCGCAAATTGCATACGGCCCCAGCGCAATTGGGGCCGTATAACCATGAGTCTAAGAACGGAGATAACCCTAATGAATAAGCCATTGGATGGGGGCCTGGAAGCGCTGAACGTGCCGGCCTACGTCAAGCATCGCGGCCTGATCGACTGGGTGGCCAGTTTTATCGCCTTGGCCAAGCCGGATCGCGTCGTCTGGTGCGATGGTTCGCAAGAAGAATACGACCGCCTGTGCGAACAGATGGTCCAGGCCGGCACCATGCGCCGGCTCAACCCCGCAAAGCGGCCCAATTCCTTCCTGGCGTGTTCAGATCCGTCTGATGTGGCGCGCGTGGAAGACCGCACTTTCATCTGTTCGGATCAGGCCGAAGACGCGGGCCCTACCAATAATTGGGCCGATCCCGCCCAAATGCGCGAAACCCTCAACGGCTTGTTCGACGGCGCCATGCGTGGCCGCACGTTGTATGTCGTGCCGTTCTCGATGGGCCCGCTGGGTTCGGACATTGCCCATATTGGCGTTGAACTCTCCGACAGCCCCTACGTCGTGGTCAACATGCGCATCATGACGCGCATGGGCAAGCAGGTTTATGACGTGCTGGGTACTGACGGCGACTTCGTGCCTTGCATTCATTCCGTGGGCAAGCCCTTGGCCGACGGCGAAGCCGATGTGGCCTGGCCGTGCAATGCCACCAAATACATCGTGCATTTTCCCAAGAGCCGTGAAATCTGGAGCTACGGCTCCGGTTACGGCGGCAATGCCTTGCTGGGCAAGAAGTGTTTTGCGCTGCGCATTGCGTCCACCATGGGACGCGACCAGGGCTGGTTGGCCGAACACATGCTGATCCTGGGCGTGACCTCGCCCAAGGGCCGCAAGTACCATGTGGCCGCCGCTTTCCCGTCTGCCTGCGGCAAGACCAACTTTGCCATGCTGATTCCGCCGCAAGGCATGGACGGCTGGAAGGTCACCACCATTGGCGATGACATTGCCTGGATCAAGCCGGGTGCGGATGGCCGCCTGCACGCCATCAATCCCGAAGCCGGTTATTTCGGCGTAGCGCCGGGCACCAGCGAGCAAACCAACTTCAATGCGATGGCCACGTTGAAGGCCAACGTCATCTTCACCAATGTGGCGCTGACCGATGACGGTGACGTCTGGTGGGAAGGCATGACGGATACCCCGCCCGCGCACCTGATCGATTGGCAGGGCCAAGACTGGACGCCGGCCCTCGCCCGCGAGACCGGCCGGAAGGCTGCGCACCCGAACGCGCGCTTTACTGCGCCCGCCGCGCAATGCCCGTCCATCGACCCTGAATGGGAAAATCCGCAGGGTGTGGTGATTGACGCCTTTATCTTCGGCGGCCGCCGCTCCACGACTGTGCCGCTGGTCACCGAGGCCCGCAACTGGGTCGAAGGTGTCTATATGGCAGCCACCATGGGCTCTGAGACCACCGCCGCTGCGGTGGGGCAGCAGGGCGTGGTGCGCCGCGATCCTTTCGCCATGCTGCCGTTCTGCGGCTACAACATGAGCGACTACTTCAACCACTGGTTGAAACTGGGCAAGCAACTGGAAGCCGCAGGCGCTACGTTGCCGCGCATTTACTGCGTCAACTGGTTCCGCAAGGGCCCGGACGGCAAGTTCGTCTGGCCGGGTTTTGGCGAGAACATGCGCGTGCTGCGCTGGATGCTGGGCCGCATCGACGGTCAGGCCAACGGCGTGGATCAGGTGTTTGGCGTATCGCCCAGCTACAAGGACATCGATTGGACGGGCTTGGAATTCAGCCCGGACAAATTCGATCAGGTGATGTCGGTGGATGCCGCGGCATGGCGTGACGAACTGGCGCTGCACGACGAGCTCTTTGGCCAATTGGCCCAAGGCTTGCCAGCAGACCTGCCGGCTGCAAAGACTCGCATTGAAGAGCGTTTGCCCGCTTAACATCTGCCCGTACTTGAGAAACCCGCCTGTCGTGTTGAACGGCACGCGGGTTTTTCTTTGGGTGTTATTGGTGTTGTTGCCGATGGGGCGTAGAAACCGGCGACACACGTTGGATCAGGCACAATCGCCTTATGAAACTCAATGCAGAAGACTTGGCCAAGATCACCTCACTGACTTTGGCGAACTACGAAGAAAGCGCCGAATCATTTGAAGCCGGCACACGCGACCATGACGTCAGCCAGAACATCGCGGCTTTGTTGCGTCATATTCAGGGCGAGCCGCCCTACGACATTCTGGACCTGGGCTGTGGCCCGGGCCGTGACCTGAAGACTTTTGCCGCATTGGGCCACCGGCCGGTGGGACTGGACGGAACGCCCCGTTTTGTCGAAATGGCGCGCAAGGCCAGCGGCTGCGAAGTCTGGCATCAGGACTTCCTGCACTTGGCGCTGCCCGCATCGCGGTTTGACGGCATCTTTGCGAACGCGGTGCTGTTTCATGTGCCGGGGCAAGAGTTGCCCCGGGTACTGCGCGCGCTGCAAACCGCATTGCGCCCGGGCGGTGTGTTGTTCAGCTCCAATCCTCGGGGCGGCAACCAGGAAGGCTGGAATCGTGGCCGTTACGGGGCCTATCACGATCTTGACCGGTGGACGGCGCTAATGACCGATGCCGGATTCGAGCATCTGGAACACTACTTCCGCCCTGACGGTTTGCCGCAAGAACAGCAGCCTTGGCTGGCCAGCGTCTGGCGCCGTATTGGCTAGCGCGCAGCCAAGCCGGGCGCCGCGCCTCAGCACAAAACGGACAGCGGTTGCGCGTTGCGGCCAGTCTGTTCGACATCCATCAACGTTTCATCGATTAGGCGCAGTCCGCGGATAGCGGCCGCCAGATCCGGCTACTGCCGCCTGGGCGCGCGGCGCCAGTATTCACCCCACTCAGTCAGCAATGCGGGGAGGTGATGCGATGAAAGGTCTGGAAAATAAAGTGGCCATTGTGACCGGCGGCGCCACGCTGATCGGCGCGGGCGTGGTCCAGGCGTTGCGCGCCCATGGCGTGCGCGTGGCGCTGTTCGATATAGATACCGCAGCGGGTGAACGCGTGGCCGCGGCGGACGCGGCGGGTACGCGCTATTGGCCGGTTGATATCACCGACGACGGGCAACTGGCGCGGGCAGTGGCCGATGTGGCCGCCCATTTTGGCCGCATCGATTACCTGGTCAATCTGGCCGCGACCTATCTGGACGACGGCGCCGCGTCTGGCCGCGCCGACTGGTTGCGCGCACTGGACGTCAATGTCGTCAGCGCAGTGATGGCCGCACGCGCCGTCCACCCTCATCTGATCGCCTCCGGTGGCGGCGCCATCGTCAACTTCACCAGTATCTCGTCGCGTGTCGCGCAGACGGGACGATGGCTGTATCCCGTGTCCAAAGCGGCGTTGGTGCAGGTCACGCGCAGCCTGGCGATGGACTTTGCAGCTGACCGAATCCGTGTCAATTCGGTGTCTCCCGGCTGGACCTGGTCGCGTGTGATGGACGAACTGACGCACGGCGACCGCGCCAAGACGGATCGAGTCGCCGCCGACTATCACCTGTTGGGCCGCGCGGGCGACCCCGCCGAAGTGGCCGCGGTTGTCGCCTTTCTCTTGTCGGACCACGCCAGTTTTGTCACTGGCGCCGATTACGCCGTGGATGGCGGTTACTCCGCCATGGGCCCGGAACAGGCGCAGCCTGCCATTGCGCGTCTGGCTGCCTAGTCTGGATCAAACCGGCCTGCGGCCAAGGCGGCGGGCAAAGCAAACGAAAGGGAGAACGACGATGCGTCGGATCGCGATAGTAGGTGGCGGGCAGGCCGGACTGCCCTTGGCCCTTGGGCTGCTCGGCAAGGGTTACGAGGTGACGGTGGTGACCAACCGCGAGCCGGACAGTATCCGTCTCGGCAAGGTGATGTCCAGCCAATGTATGTTTGACGCCTCGTTGCAGGTTGAGCGCGACCTGGGATTGAATCAATGGGAAGCCGAGTGTCCTACCGTCGACGGCATCGGCCTGGCGGTTCCGCATCCTGAATTGCCGGGGCGCAAACTGATCGACTGGGCCGCGCGTCTGGATAAGCCCGCGCAGGCCGTGGATCAGCGCATCAAGATGCCGGCGTGGATGGAGTTGTTTGAAGCGCGCGGCGGCAGGCTGCTGATTCAGGATGGGGGCGTGGCAGAGCTTGAGTTGCTGGCAGCCTCGCATGACCTGGTGTTGCTGGCGGCCGGTAAAGGCGAGGTCGTCAAGCTGTTCGAGCGCGACGCGCAACGGTCGCGTTTTGACCGTCCGCAGCGTGCGCTGGCGCTGACCTATGTGAACGGCATGCGTCCGGCGCCAGATTATTCGCGTGTTGCCTTCAACCTGATTCCGGGCGTGGGCGAGTACTTTGTGTTCCCCGCGCTGACCACGGGCGGCCCTTGCGAAATCATGGTGTTCGAGGGCGTGCCGGGCGGGCCGATGGATTGCTGGCGCGACATCAAATCGCCGCAAGAACACCTGGCGCAAAGCCTGAACATTCTGCGCACTTATTTACCCTGGGAAGCTGAACGTTGCAGCGCGGTGGAACTGACGGACGCCAACGGCATCCTGGCCGGCAGTTTCGCGCCTACGGTGCGTAAACCGGTGCTGACCTTGCCGTCTGGCCGCCTGGTCTTCGGCCTGGGCGACGCGGTGGTGACCAACGACCCGATCACGGGGCAGGGCTCCAACAACGCAACCAAGGCTTGTGCCGTCTATCTGGACGCCATCCTGGCGCATGGCGACCAGCCGTTCACGGCCCAATGGATGCAGCGCACCTTTGAGCGGTTTTGGGAATACGGCGACGCCGTTGTGGAATGGACCAATTCCATGCTGCTGCCGCCCGCGCCGCATTTGCTCAAATTGCTCAAAGCCGCTGACGACTCGCCCGCGCTGGCCAGCGCCATTGCGAATGGATTTAATCATCCTCCTGCATTTTTCCCGTGGTGGAATGATCCCGCGGCGTGCGAAGCGTTCATCGCCTCCAAGGCGGCGCGGGCGGCGGCATGACGGCGGGCCGTGCTCCGTTGCCGCAGCCTGATGCGGCCATCCCGCACGCGGCGGCCGAGGCCAGCGGCAGCGATAACGCACCCGCGCCTTTGGACTGGGGCAGCACCGATCTGCATCCCAAGATCCTGCGGGGCGTGTTGGGCAGCTACCCCACGGGCGTCGCGATTGTTGCGACGCGCTGCGAGGACGGCCGCAAGGTCGGGCTGACGATCAACTCGTTCGCGTCGCTATCGCTGGACCCGCCCATGGTGCTGTGGAGCCTGGTGAATCATTCACCGAATCTGGCGGCGTTCCGCGATTGCCGCCACTTCACCATCAGTGTGCTCGCCAGCGGGCAGGAAGCGTTGGCGATGCGTTTCGCCAGTTCGGCCGTGCCCGATAAGTTTGCCGGCACACCGCTCGACGAGGTGCCCGAAGGCGTGCCGGCCATTGCCGGCGCAGTCGCCACGCTGGTCTGCGCCAATGATCAACAAAACACGGCGGGCGACCACCTGCTGCTTTTTGGCCGAGTGCTGCGAGTGGCCAGCGTGGCAGCCACGCCGCTGGTGTTTCATGCCGGGCGCTTCACCGCGCTGACCGCCGCGTAGCGGCTCTTCCTGTGGGAGTGAACCGATGGCCAAGCCATCAGATGCGCAGGTCATCATCGTCGGCAGCGGCATGAATTCGCTGGTCTGCGCCGCACTGTTGGCGCAGCGCGGAAAATCGGTATTGGTGCTGGAGCGCAACGACCGCCTGGGCGGATGTATACGCACCGAAGAACTGTTTCCTGGCTATCGCCACGATGTGCTGTCCTGCTGGTATCCGCTGTTTGTCGGCAGCCCGGCCTACGCGGCGCTCAAGCCCGCGCTTGCCGAAGCCGGGCTGGAATTCATGCAGTGCGGCTATACAACGGGCTTGGTCTTGCCCGATGGTTCCGGCCTGGCCCTTACTCAAGATCTGCAAGATACCGCCAGCCGGTTGGACGCCTGGGCGCCGGGCGACGGCGCGGCGTTTGCCGCCATGGCGCAGCGCCTGTTCGGCAATGACGCGGCGCTGACCTTTGGGCTGCTGGGGCAAAACCCCTATGGCGCGGGCATGTTCAAGCTCTTGTTCAAAGAGTGGCGCAAACGGGGCATGGACGGCTTGGCCGCTTTTGCGGCCGCTTCGATGGAGCCGTTTCGCCGCTGGGCCGAGCGCGAGCTTCAGTCGGATGCGGCGCGCGCGATGATTGCGCCGTGGGTGCTGCATACCGGGCTGGGTCCAGACGATGCCTGCTCTGCCTTGATCGGCAAGCTGACCTTCGCGGCGGTGGTGGCGGGCGGCATGCCGGTCGTGAAAGGCGGCGGCAGCGGCATCGTGGCGGCGTTGGCAAAAGTGATTGAACGCCACGGCGGCCGTTTGCTGACCAGCACGCCGGTTGAACGCATTCTGACGCAAGGCGAAGGACGTCGGCGCCGCGCGGTGGGCGTGGTGGCAGCCGGACGTGAATACCACGCGGCCGACGCAGTGGTCTGCAATGTGACGCCGGGCCAGTTGTACGGACACTTGCTGCCCGATGCGCCCGCGCCCGTGCGCCAGCGCGCCGCAGCCTACCGCTATGGGCGCGGCGGCATGCAGATTCACTTCGCCCTGAACGCGCCGCCCGATTGGTTGACGCCCGAACTGCGTCACGTGCCGCTGGTGCATCTGACCGAAAGCATGGAGCAAGTCTGCGCGTCGGTCACGGAGGCCAACAATGGCCTGTTGCCGGCTCGCCCCACGCTTGCTATCGGTCAGCCTGTTGCCGTGGATACTTCGCGCGCTCCGGCCGGTGGATGGATTCTGTGGGTGCAAATGCAGGAACTGCCGGTGCGCGTCAAAGGCGATGCCGCAGGCCAGATTTCAGTGCCTGAAGACGGACGCTGGAACGCGGCCCTGCGCGAAGCCGTTGCAGACCGCGTGCAGGCGCGACTGGAATCCGTCATGCCGGGTCTGGCGCAGCGCATCGTTGGCCGCCGTAGCTATTCACCCGCCGATCTTGAAGGGATGAACTGCAACCTGGTTGGCGGCGATCCGTATTCGGGCGTGTGTTCGCCCGATCAGTTTTTTTGGCTGCGCCCCTTCGCGGGCAGCCAGGGCGCGCGCGGCCACCGGACGCCGCTGCGCAATCTTTTCCACATCGGGGCCAGTACCCATCCAGGCCCCGGCCTGGGCGGCGGCTCCGGCTATCTCGTCGCGCAACATCTGGCGCCCCAGCGGGGCAGGAGCGGAACATGAGCAGACACCTTGAACGCCGGCGGCTGGCCTGTGCCGTGGCATTGGCGCTGGCCAGCGCGGGGGCTTCGGCCACCGAGGGTGGCGGGCTGGGCATCTACCCGGATGGCCTGGAGAACTTCATGTCGGGCGCGCTGCCGCCGCCCGGCGTGCATATGCTGGTCTACGGTGGCGGCGCCCGTTATGACACGCTGCGCGGCAATGATGGCGAACGCGTGCCAGTGCCCGGTTTCAAAGTGGATGTCAACGTGCTGGCGCCGCGCCTGATCTGGGTGACGGAGCAACAGGTGATGGGCGGGCAATTGGCCTTTCATGCCATTGCGCCGCTGCTGGACGTTACGTTCAAAGCAGCGGGCGAGCGCTACCGCAGCACCGGCCTGGGCGACATGACGCTTGGCGTGGCGCTGGGGTATCACGTGTCGCCAACGCTGCACTATGTGGTGGGTCTGGACATGTATGCGCCCACGGGCGAATACAACCGCAATGATCCGTCCAGCCTGGGCAAGAACTATTGGACGGCGCAACCGGTGTTCGCGCTCAGCAGGATCAGCCCGGATGGCTTCAATGCCGATCTGAAGCTGATGTATGACTTCAACTTCCGCAACTCGGCTACCGACACCCGTTCCGGCCAGGCGATACACGCGGACTACGCGCTGGGTTGGGGCGTGGGCAAAGGCTGGGTGCTGGGGGTAGGCGGCCATGCGTTCCAGCAGGTGACGGATGACAACGGCCCGAACAGCGCGGCCGGGCGCGCGCGCGCGTTTGGCTTGGGGCCATCCGTCCGGTATCTGAACGACAAGGGCTGGCTGTTCACCGCCAAATGGCAGCAGGAATTCAAGGTGAAAAATCGGCCGGAAGGCTCGCAGCTGTACGTGAAGCTGGCGATTCCGTTCTAAGCGTGGCGCTCGGGCCTGGGGGGCTTTCCGGCTAGCTCAACCCGATGCGTGGCTTCCACGTATTGACTGGGCGTTTCGCCCAGCACGCGGCGAAATGCGGCTGCAAAGGCGCTGGGACTGGCGTAGCCGAGGTCCAGCGCCACCCGGGTAACGGGCTGCCCCGCGCTCAGGCGTTCAATCGCCGCCATTAGACAGACCTGCCGCCGCCACTCACCAAACCCTACGCCGGACTGCGTTCGAAACAAGCGCGTAAACGTGCGCCGGCTCATTCCTGCTTCTGCGGCGGCGTCATCCACATCAACGGCGATCGACGGCTCTGCGAACAGACGCTGGCAGATGCGTGCAAGACGCGGGTCGGCGGGCAAGGGCGCGTTCAGCGATAGCTGCGGCATTGTGGCGATCTCCGCCACAAGCAAGGCCATCAACTTCCCGGCGCGCCCCTCATCGTCGTACAAGGCCGGCAGATCCACGGCATCGTTTAACAGTTGCTTGAGCAAGGGCGAGACCGCATACACGCCGCAATGCACCGGCAGCCCCGCCATGCGCACGGCCTGGTCTGAGACGAACGCATTCAGCATGGTTACCGAACCGCTCATGGTCATTTCGTGCGTAACGCCTGCTGGCAGCCAACAGGCGCGTTGCGGCGGCACGAGCCAGTTGCCTGCGGCTGTCGACACGCTGATCGCGCCGCAAGACGCGAAGGCGAATTGCCCGCGCCGATGCGCATGCAAGGGGAACGTCGAGCCAGCCGGATAGTCATTCATGGTGACGACGACATCGCGGGGAATGTCCTCGTAGGGATCAAGCAGGGTATTACGCATGGCCTGAATTCTACAATTATTGACCTGTTGTCGAAGGCGGGCTGGTCTTGCCCTTTATACGATGCAACGCGTGGCGCTTCGACTGACTCTTGGCCCTTCGTTGAAAGCCAAGCCAATCGCAGTCGCCTGTCCCATCGTGGTGGCGTTTCGGAGTTGATATGCCCAATACATTTCATCGGGTGGGGCAGGGGCCCCATCCTGTCCTGGTGCTGCATGGCTGGTTTGGTGATGCGCGGGCATTCCAGCCCATCGAACCATGGCTGTCGCAGGACGAGTTCAGCTATGTCTTCATGGACTACCGCGGATACGGCGGTATGAAAGAAGCCAGCGGCGAATACACAATCGATGAAATCGCCGCCGACACGCTTGCCCTTGCCGACGCGCTTGAATTCCAAACATTCAGCCTGATTGGCCACTCGATGGGCGGCATGGCGATCGAAAAAGTCGCTGCGCGCGCTCCTGAGCGTGTTCGTGCGTTAATCCCTCTCGCGCCTGTCCCGTGCGGCGGCATTGCGTTCGACAAAGAGAGGCGCGCATTATTTGATGGCGCGGCCCAGCGGCATGACCACCGCGCGGCCATCATCGACCGTAGTACGGGCAACCGTTTGCCGAGGTCCTGGGTCGAATGGAAAGCGGCCTATTCAGAGGCGTGTTCATCGAAGGACGCATTCGCTGCGTATTTTCGCGCGTGGGCTGATACGGATTTTCGCCATGAGATTGCAAGCGATCATCCAATGGCTATTTTCATTGGAGAACATGATCCGGTCTTCAATCTGAAACTGATGAGCGAGACGTACTTGCAGCGCTATCCGCGAGCGACCGTTCAGGTTCTGGAAAACGCAGGCCACTATCCGATGAACGAAACGCCGCTTGCATTGGTGGCTGGTCTGGAGCGCTTCCTGATGAATACGGAAAAAGAAAGCGCTTGATCAGATTGCGTCTGAACCGCGGCATCAGGCCATGCGTTCCAGCAAGCGTGGAACAGAAGAGGCCAAAAGCGCCAGGCCCGACGCCGTCAGCAGGCTCAAAACTATCTGCCGGAAGCGCGCCTCGCTGATGCCGATGTAGAGCTTGGCCCCGAGCAGCGTGGGCACCAGCATCGCCGGCGCCACGATGGCGAACATCGGAAGCATGTCGCGTGTCACGATGCCGGTCGCCAGGTAGGTGCCCATCGTCACCATCAACATGGACAGATTGAAGTTCTGGATGATGGCGCGCTGCTTGTCTTTTTCAAAGCCGCGTAGCGTGCACCACAGCGTGGGCAAGGTGCCCGAAAACCCGCCAATGCCGCCCAGCACGCCGCCTGCAAAACCTGCCGCGCCGTCGGCCACGCGTCCGCCCGCCGTGATCTTTGGCAGGTTCTTGGCCAGCAACATGGCGGGGCACCAGACGATCAGCAAAATTCCCAAAAGCGCCTTGAACCAGTCCATGTCCAAATGGGGCAATACGGCCACGCCGAGCGGAATGCCAGCAAGGCCGCCGATCACAAAAGGCAGCAATTGCTTTCGATCGAAACCACGCCGTACCGTGACAGCCGCCAGAATCTGACCCACCAGCGCGCCAAAGACCGCCAGCGTCGCAGCCAGCCGCGGCTCCAGCGCCCAGGCCCAGAAAGACATCGCCACCAGCCCGAACGCAAAGCCCGACAAACCTTGCACGAAGCCGGCGACGATCGCGCCCAGGGCAACTACCAGATACACCGATTCCATCGTCATCCTCTTATGTTTTTGCTGGCCTCGCCTGTCTCCCGTACGGCGAGTTGAGGCAATTGTGGGTCAGCGCCATAAGTAAAAAATTCTATTTCTTGATGGATGGATACTGGTTTTCTTATGGGGGGTTCGGGTTTTGACGGCCTAGCGGGGTATCCACGGCCTACGACTAAAGTCCGATGTCCTGTAGACCGTTAACCAGTACTGTCCGACCTTACTTTTGACCCGTCACCCAATTCCGCCTGGCAATCAGGCTCAAGGGGAGACGGTTTTGTCTTTTGCGGGCCGGTTACATCATGGCGTGGCGGATTGATCGCTTCGTACGCTGGCTCAGTCCGTAGTTTCTGTTGACCCAGGATGTAGCCGCATGTCGTACCGCGTGTTTTCCCCCCGCCCGAACCAACTTGCCGCAGCGATTGCGGGTGCTTTGTTGAGCAGCGTGGCTTCCGCCCAGGCCGCGCTCACTTGCCCACCGGGGGGCAACGGTCTTAGTTGCAACCTGACGGGTTCGTACTGGAGCCCCGTCGTGGTGCAGCCGCCTGCCGGCCAGAATTCACCCGTTCCGCAGATGTCCGTCACGACCGGCATGAATATCAGC
Source organism: Achromobacter seleniivolatilans (assembly GCF_030864005.1). Taxonomy (NCBI): domain Bacteria; kingdom Pseudomonadati; phylum Pseudomonadota; class Betaproteobacteria; order Burkholderiales; family Alcaligenaceae; genus Achromobacter; species Achromobacter seleniivolatilans. The sequence goes on along the minus strand of NZ_CP132976.1, from coordinate 2,438,771 downwards.
GCGGGAGTGACGGCGGGTTTCACGGCGGGCTTGTCGGTGTTGGCCGAAGGCGCAGCCGGCAACCCCAGCGGTGACTTGAACGGTGGCAGTGCGGGTAGCCTCACGGTCAACAACAGCGGCAGCATCGTTCTAAGCGCGAACTACGTCATCACGAATGGTCCCATCTACGGCGTATTGGCTCAGATGCGGGGCGGCGATGCGGCCTCTTCTAGCGATGACAAACACGGAGGGGGCGGCGGCAACGCGGGAACCAACGGGATCGTCTCGTTGACCAATTCAGCGTCGGTCGACATGTCGCAGCTGTCCACCGTTACGGCGGCAGGCGGGGCAGCAATTGCGGCCTTGAGCCAGGGCGGCGCGGGCGCAGGAACCAATGACGACCATAACCCCTATGGCCCTGGCGGTCAGTCTGCGGGGGCCCGGGTCAATAATTCCGGCAGCGTTAACGTCAACCTCATGGGGACGGCCCGCTTTGCGGGCATCCAGGCTTCCAGCAACGGCGGGAACGGCGCTGATCAATACGACGGCGGCAGCAACTACGGCGGGGGTTCGGGCAATGTGTCGCTTCAGAACAGCGGCCAAGTGCTGGTGAACTGGACCTGGGCCAATAACAGCTCGGGCAACGATGCTGGCGTGTACGGCATCCTGGCCCAGTCCAAAGGTGGCAACGGCGGCGATGCACTCTCGAATGGGCTGGGCAATGGCGGTGCGGGCGGGAACGCAGGCAGCGCGGTCGTCACGCTGCTGACCGGCGGGTCCGTCAAGGTCAACCAGTCCGGAACGCCGCCAGCTGCTGGCGCTGGCGTTGCCGCTATTGTTCTGGGCGGCAATGGCGGCAACGGCTTGGCCGACGAAGACGACGTGCTAGGCGGCAACGCGGGCAATGCAGGCGCCATCAATGCTGGGGCGCTGCCGTCCCAAGCTTCCGTACAGATCAACAACACTGACACCAGCGTCATCACGACGGGCGACAAGCTCCCTGCATTGCGCCTGTGGGCGCAGGGCGGCGCGGGTGCTGGGCAGTTCAATACGGGCAGTTATCACGACCGCCACGGCGGAAGCGGCGGAATCGCCGGGGATGCGAGCCTGTCGGTGCAGGCGTCCAGCGTGGCAATTTCACTGTCGACGACCGGCGACAATTCGGCCGCCATCCAAACCTTGCAGCAAGGCGGCGCGGGGGGCGCCGGCGGCGCCTACGGCGGCGACGGCCTTGGTATAGGCGGCAGCAACGCTGGCAATGGCGGGGCGGGCGGCAATGCCGGAAGCCTGAGCGTCCAATTGAATGGCAGTGCGGCTTTGCCGATCACCATCACTACGACCGGTGCGCAATCTCATGGGGTGTATGCCGCGCTGGAAGGCGGTCTGGGTGCTGATGGCGGCATCCTGACCGGCACCATCGGCGGCGGCCAGGGCGGCAACGGCGGCACGGGCGGCAGTACTGGCGCGATGACGGTGACGCTGCAAGGCACCCGCATCGCGACTCAAGGCAGCTCTGCGTTTGGCGTTCTTGCGCAGAATCTTGGCAACGACGGCGGGGCGGGCGGTAGCAGCACACAAACGGTGGCGCTGGGTTCGAACGGCGGCAATGGGGGCTCGGCGGGAAACATCACGTTGACTACCGATGCGGCTACATCCATTTCCACGCAAGGACAGGGCGCGCTGGGTATCGTTGCCCAGACGGCCAGCGGTTCGGGCGGCATTGCAGGTTATGCCGATGGACAGACGAGCGGATCGGCGGGCCAAGGCGGCGCTGGCGGCAGCTCCGGCGCCGTCACCGTCAATAACGCAGCCCGCATCACAACAGGCGGCACCGATGCGATCGGCATACTTGCGCAATCGCTTGCCGGCGGCGGTGGCGCCGGGGGCGCGAATTCGGGCGTTATTTTCAGCAAGGGCGGCTCGGGCGGAGAGGGCGGCGCGGCGGGGACAGTCTTCGTGTCGACCTCGGGTCAGATCGTTACGGCTGGCGATGTGGCGGTAGGCATCGTCGCCCAATCGATTGGCGGGAGCGGCGGCGTGGCAGGCAGCGCGTCCGGGCTGGGTTATTCGCTGGGTGGCGACAGCACGTCGAATCCGTCGCTCTCCAATGGCAACACGATCAATATCAACGGCTTGTCATCGGGATCGATCAGCACCAGCGGCGTCTCCGCGATTGGCGTACTGGCACAGTCTATCGGTGGCGGAGGGGGCGCGGGCGGCGCGTCCCAAGGCAAGGTCAGTATTGGAGGCACCGGCGGCAAGGGCGGCTATGGCGGCGCTGTCGCTGCCAGTCTTGAGTCCTTTCTGATTCAGACAGCGGGCGACAACGCCTATGGTTTTGTAGCCCAATCCATCGGTGGCGGGGGCGGCAATGCCGGCAATGCCGGTAGCCTGGGCATCTTCTCGTCAAGTGCGCTCGGCCAGACTGCGGGCGGCGGCGGCTCGGGTAATGGCGTGAGCATCAACCTCGGCAATAGCAAGATAGTCACGCAGGGAACGAAGGCGGCTGGCATCGTCGGGCAGTCTATCGGCGGCGGCGGTGGCACGGGGGGCCGGGCCTTTGGAACTTCCGTCAGCCCAGGCATCAGTGGCGCCGTGGCCGTGGGCGGGCAAGGCGGTACCGGAGGCAATGGCGGAGTGGTCAGCGCGCAACTGGTTGCCAGCAGCATCGCCACGGGCCAAGTGCCAGGACTGACAGGCACCGGGTGCGCTACGCAGCCATGCGCCCCTACCAACCTTCTGCCTGTAGATGCATTTGGGGCGGTCATCCAGAGTATTGGCGGCGGCGGCGGGCTAGGCGGCAACGCCACGGCCGAGGCCGCTGCCATCTCAATACCGATCACGCCGAATGGAACGCAGCTCTCTATTTCGGCGGCGGTTTCGCTGGGCGGCCAGGGCGGGATCGCGGGTGATGGTAATTACGTCACGTTCGCTACCGCTCAAGGCGCCAAGATCACAACGGCGGGGCAAGGCTCGCACGGGGTGCTGATCCAGAGCATCGGCGGCGGCGGCGGCGCGGGCGGCGACTCGTCCTCGCTGGCGGCATCACTGGGCTACGGCGAGATCGAAGGCGGGACATCGGTGTCCGTGGACACGTCTTTCGCGCTTGGGGCGGGCGGCGGTGCGGGCGGCAATGGCGGCTCGGTCTGGTCGGCCGTGGGCGGTTTGATCAACGTGTCGAATGGACTAGCGGCCTTTACCGCCGATGCGGCCTCGGGGCCAAGCAGCAACATTACGACCTACGGCGACTACGCTAACGGCATAACCGCGCAATCCATCGGCGGCGGTGGCGGTAATGCGGGTTTTGGTAGTACCAACACGCAGAACTTTGGCACCGGAACCAATGTTTCGCCGTCGTTGGCTTTGGGCGGTACCGGTGCGGGAGGCGGCAACGGCGGCACCGTCGGAGTGCAGGTCATGCCAGCGGGCGTGGTGCAAACATGGGGCTCCGGCGCTATCGGCGTGCTGGCGCAAAGCATCGGCGGCGGTGGCGGGGCGGCCCAAGGCGGGTCGTTCACCGTCACCGGAGCGACCTCCCACGTAGGCGGAAACCTGTCGATCAAGTTCGGCAATCAAGGTGCGGCGGGCGGTCACGGCGGGGCCGTCACTGTGGCTGTTGATGGCGCGATCGTTACCAACGGCGCCGACGCGCCCGGTGTGCAGGCGCAGTCCATCGGCGGCGGCGGCGGGCAGGGCGGTTCGGCCGGCGCGGATGCCTCTTTCGACAATCCCATCCTTGCCTCGCTCAATGCCCGCGCTGCCGCCAGCGACGTGGCCAAAAATATCGCAAGCTTCATCCAGAAGGGCAAAGGCAGCGGCACCTTTCATTTCGATGCGTCCCTGTCGTTTGGCGGCGCAGGCGGGTCCGGTAATACCGGGGGCGCGGTGGGCCTGACGCTTGGCTCGGGCGCGACGATTCAGACCGTTGGTGATTGGTCCGCTGGCATGTTTGCGCAAAGCGTGGGCGGCGGTGGCGGCAAAGGCGGCACCGCATTCGCCACTGGCACAGGATGGATTGACCCGGCGGTCTTTGATCTGAATACCAACCTGTCGCTGGGCGGCGCTGGGGGCTTCGGCGCCGATGGCGGCGCCGTGGCCACCGCGCTGAACGGCGGCGCCATATCGACGCAAGGCTTCGCGGGCGCCGGGATTTTCGCGCAGAGTGTGGGCGGTGGCGGCGGCCATGGCGCGAGCGGGTCTGACGGCTTTGTTGGGACGCTGGCCTTGGGGGTAGCCTATGGCGCGACAGGCGGTGGCGGCGGCTCGGGCGGCGCGGTCAGCCTCAGCACCAGCGGCACTCCCACAGTGATTTCCACTTCCGGCGAAGCCGGGTTTGGCGCGGTGCTTCAGTCAGTGGGCGGCGGTGGCGGCTTTGCTGGCGCGGGCACCAGCCTGAGAATCAGCGCGGCCGACGACACGATCCCTTCGTTCCAGATCAAGGTGGGCGGCACCGTCAACGCAAGCCAGGGCAATGGCGGCGCAATTACCGTCAATGACACCAGCGGCCTGATGATCTCGACGGCGGGCAACAATGCCTACGGCATCATCGCGCAGAGCGTGGGCGGCGCGGGCGGGATGGCCATCAACTCGCAGAATCAGCAGCGGCCCCAGGGGATCGTGACATCAGTAGTGGGCGCTGGCGTAAGCTCGCTTTCGCCCAATCAGGGCGGCGCGGTGAACGTCAACCTCGCGCAGCAAAGTCAGATCTTCACGACCGGCACGGGCGCCCATGGCGTGATCGCACAGTCGGTAGGAGGCGGCGGCGGCATTATCGGCCTGCCCGGCACCGCCGCAAAGCTGACCGTGGACCAAACCCAGAGCGGCATGATTACCGCCGGTTTTGGGTCTGGCGGCGCCGTGAACGTCACGGCCAATGGTTTGATTTCCGTAACCGGGCCCGGGGCAATCGGCATCCTGGCGCAAAGTGTGAGCGGAAGCGGCGGCCTGGTGCTGACTCCGGATGGGCAAACCGTCTATGCGGGCGCGGGTGTGGATCAATGGGACTTAACGTGGGGCGTAGGTACCGTCAACGTCAATGTCGCCCAAAGCGGTGTCGTCGCAGCGGGCGGCGTCAATGGCGTCGGTATTTTTGCGCAAAGCGCCAACTCCAATAAAGGCGTATCCGTGCAGGTGTCGGGTTTTGTGGCGGGCGGCACGGCAACTTCGGGCGCGGGCCTGTGGGTCGACAGCAAAGCACCGAGTACGCTCGTGGTCGACCAGACAGGTTCCGTGTCTGGCCATGGAGGCACCGCCATTTTGGCGACAGGCGCTGCGCTTGGCGTGACCAACAGCGGCACAGTGTCGGGCTCCGTCGACCTGAACGGCGGTCAGATGAACAACGCGGGTAACTACGTCGCGGGCGCTGAATTCCGCGGCGATCTTGTCAACAGCGGGTTGATCACGCTGGGCGGCGACGAGGCACTTGGCTCGAGCATCGCGCGCACCCGCTACGCCACCACCACACTGACCGGTTCGCTGACGCAGACCTCTACAGGCATCTTGCAGGCGGGCGCAGACTTCAACACCTTGCAGTCAGACGCTCTGGTCGTCAATGGCACGGCCCGTCTTGACGGCCAGTTGTTGATCGCGCCGCGCGCGCTCATGCCCAACCGCGAATTGGCCGTTCTGACGGTCAACGGCGTGCAGTCCGGGTCATTGACCGCGTTCGACTCGCCTATTTTCGATTACGAAACGCGCCAAGCCGGCAACACGACCCACGTGCGAGTGGCAGGCGCTAGCTTTAACGCCAGCGCAATGCAGTTGCGGCGTAACCAGGCCAGTGTTGCCGGGCACTTGCAGCGCACTTGGGATCAAGGCGGCTCGGCGGCCTTGTCGCAGTTGTACGCCGTGCTTGATAACGCGTCCAGGCAGGGCGCGGGCGCGTATCGCGACCGGGTGACAGATCTTTCTCCGGGCGTGGCTCTGGCGCCCGCCGCGCAGATGCAGTTTGGCATGGCGCGCTTTTCCAATGCCATGATGTCTTGCCCCACATTTGTCGATGGCGGAATGCTGACTCAAGAGCAGAATTGCTTCTGGGGCGAATTCTCAGCAAGGCGCACCAACCAGGACGCCGGCAGCGGCTCGTCAGGCTTCTCGTACGACAGCCAGACCTACCAGTTTGGCGGACAGCGCGAGGTTGCGCCTAACTGGTATCTGGGCGGCTCGGTGGCCTACCAGAACACGCGCTTGTATGGAGATGACCGCCGCGTCAGTGGCACCGGCGGCTCGGGTTACGCGGGGGTTGTTCTGAAGCGTCAAGCTGGCGCCTGGACATTCTCTGGCGCTTTGGGTGGCGGCTATGGCTCCTATGATCTGACCCGAAACCTCAACATCGAAACCTTCGATAAAGAGGCCAAGAGCAGCCCTGGCGTGTACAGTTTTGGGGCTCGTCTTCGCGCCGCACGCACCTTTGATCAAGGCAACTTCTACCTCAAACCGTATGCCGACCTGACTGCCACCTACTCACGCATGCCCGCCTATAGCGAATCGGGCGATGTCCTGCGTTTGAAGGTCGACGCCAGCGAGCAGTTTGTGTTGGGCTTGGCTCCAACGCTGGAAATCGGCGGACGCGTAAACCTGCCCAAGGGCGCCGTCATGCGGCCATTTGCCTACGCAGGCGTTTCGTTCCTGTCGGAAGACGGGTGGAAGAGCAAAGCCCGCCTGGATGGCGCAGCAGAAGACGCCGGCAAGTTCACCTCGAACATGCCAACGGCCAACGTCATTGGCCGCGTCGGGGCAGGTATCCAGGTCCTTAACGTCCAAGGCGTTGATTTCCGCTTGCAGTACGACGGTGAGTTTGCCTCGCAAGGCAACAGCCATTCAGGGGCCTTGAAACTGGCAGTGCCGTTCTAGGAATACTCCGCCCGAGGCAAGGCGAGAGCCTGTGCAGACTCGTCTTGTCTCGGGCGGCAATGGACGGCGCCAAGGCTATTGACGCGGATCATCGTGCCCGCTGATGCCCTTGTTTTGCCTGCAATCTGATCTGCTTCCCGTGTTAGCATTTGCGCCGATACAGGGACACGAATGTACGCATGTGCCAATGCCAATAGACGATGGGTCGCGTTCGCCGCGATGCTCCTGTTCGTCTTTCAGGCGTTGATCGCATCTTCTGCGGTGGCCGCTGCCGGCCTTGCTTCCGGCACAGGCGCGGCAACCACCATCATCTGTACGGCAAGCGGCCCGCGCGTCGTGACGCTGGATGTCGAAAGCAAAGGGCAAGACGCGCAGCAACATAGCGGCGCGTTGCCACATTGTTGTACGGCCGGCTGCGCCATGTTGAGCAGCGTGGCCAATACCGAAATATTCATTCTTGCCTGGTTCCTGCCGGCTGCGACGCATGTCGTGCCGCCTCTGGCAGTTGCAACCCCATTCTCCAGCGTGCTTGCTCGATTGCAGCAGCGAACGCGCGCACCGCCCACCTCCGCTTGACGTTTCCCCGCAAGGCTATCGATACGCAAGCGCGCTGACCGCTTTTTGGGTCAAGCGCTGCGGTCCCTCTGCATCCGCGCACGCAGCTTTGGCAACGCTCGCCCCTGACGGGCTGGAGCGGTCCATGGATTGCGCACGCACCCCATTCAAGATTGAAGCCTCATATGTCTATGCAACATGCTTTTCTGCGCTTGAGCTGCCTGGCGGCTGCTATGGCAGCGTCGTTCCCCGTCTGGTCGCAAGCCACCGGTGCGAACGGGATTGCGATCACCGATCCTGTCGTGATCACCGGCGTAGCGCCCAGCGCGCCGCTAACCTTTACCACCGATCCCAAGATCCCGCGGCAACCTTTGCCAGCGAGCGACGGCACGGATTACTTGAAGACAATTCCCGGTTTCTCGGCGGTTCGCAATGGCGGCACTAACGGCGATCCTGTCCTGCGTGGCATGTTCGGCTCGCGCTTGAACATCCTGACCAACGGGACGTCCATGCCTGGCGCCTGCCCAGCCCGGATGGACGCGCCCAGTTCTTATATTTCACCCGAAAACTTCGACCAACTGACTGTCATCAAGGGGCCGCAGACGGTGCTGTGGGGGCCGGGCGCTTCTGCTGGCACGGTCAGGTTTGACCGTGATACCCCGCAATTCACCGAGGCTGGCGTGCGGTTTGATGGCAGTCTTGTTGGCGGCTCGTTTGGCCGCAACGACCAGAACGCCGATCTGACCATCGGCAACGACAAGGTCTATACCCGCGTCACGGCCAACCACTCGCATTCCCAGGACTACAAGGACGGCGACGGCAACACGGTGCCCTCGCGCTGGGACAAGTGGAACGCGGATGTCACGCTGGGCTTCACGCCCGACGCCAACACGCTCTACGAGTTGACGGCGGGCACGGGGGATGGCGAGGCGCGTTATGCGGGCCGAGGCATGGACGGGTCGCAGTTCAAGCGCGAGAGTTTTGGTCTGCGGTTTGAGAAGCGCAACATAGGGACGGTGTTGAACAAAGTAGAGGTGCAGCTCTACTACAACTACGCCGATCATGTCATGGACAACTTCACGCTGCGAGCGCCGGACCCGCAGAGCGCGATGCCGATGGCGATGGCCGCAGACGTGGATCGCGCCACCTGGGGCGGCCGCTTTGCGGCGACCTGGGATCTTGCCGAGAAAGTCAGCTTGGTGACTGGCCTTGATTTCCAGCAAAGCCGGCATCGTTCCCGCAGTGGTACGGATACGATCTCGTATCGTACGCAGAGTTGGGTCAAAGACGCAGACTTGGCCAATACCGGCTTGTTTGGCGAGTTGACGTGGCGTGCGGCAGAAGACAGCCGCGTGATTGGCGGAGCGCGGGTGGACTGGGCTTCAGCCAAAGACTTTCGCCAGGACGATGGCGCCATGATGATGCCCATGCCGAACCCGACAGCTGGGCAGCGGCGCAACGACACACTGCCTAGCGGCTTTCTGCGCTATGAGAAAGACCTGGCTGCAATCCCAGCCACCGTGTACGTCGGCCTGGGGCATGTCGAGCGTTTCCCAGACTACTGGGAACTCTTTTCGCCAGGCAGCGGCCCCACCGGTTCCGTCAACGCATTCAAAGGCGTCAAGCCCGAGAAGACCACGCAGCTGGACTTTGGCGCTCAATACAAAACAGAAACGGTGGACGCGTGGTTCTCGGGTTACGCGGGTTACGTCAACGATTTCATTTTGTTCAATTACACGTCTGGCGGCATGATGGGGCCGGCTTCCCAAGCGACCAACATCAACGCCAGGATCGCCGGCGGGGAACTGGGTGCGTCTTACAAACTGGCGCCCAGCTGGAAGCTCGGCGCCACGCTGGCCTACGCGTGGGGACAGAACCGCAGCGACGGCCGGGCGTTGCCGCAGATTCCGCCGCTGGAGGCCAAACTCAGCGCGGCCTACGATGACGGCATCTGGTCGGCGGGCGCTTTGTGGCGCATTGTTGCCGCGCAAAAGCGCTATGCGCTTAACGAAGGCAATGTGGTGGGCAAGGATTTTGGCCCCAGCGCTGGCTTTGGCGTCTTCTCCATTAACGGCGGATACGCGGTCAATAAACAGGTGCGTCTCTCCGTTGGCGTGGATAACCTGTTCAACAAGACCTACAGCGAACACTTGAATCTGGCCGGTGACGCGGGGTTTGGCTTTTCCGCCAACACCGCCGTCAACGAACCCGGACGCACCATCTGGGCGCGCGTAAGCTTCAAGTATTGATCAATTCAGGCCAGTGGCGCGCTCACAGGCGTCACTGACTAACCGGACTAAGGAGAGTGCAATGTTTAAGAAATCACTGATCGCTGCGATGGTTTTGGCGTCTGTACCGCATCTGGCGCTGGCGCACGCGCATGTTGGAACCTCTACACCCGCCAAGGATGCCGTCGTCAAGACGACGCCCGCTGCGATCACGCTGACATTGACCGAAGGCCTGGAACCCGCGTTTTCCTCGCTGACGCTCGTCAATGCCGCGGGCGACATGGTCGCGACCGGCAAGTCTGCGCTGGCCCCTGACGACAGCAAGACTCTGGTCTTGCCGATAGGCAAAGAACTGCCTGCCGGAGCCTATACGGTGAAGTGGCAGGCGCTGTCCAAAGACGGCCACAAGACTCAAGGGACATGGTCCTTCACGGTCAAGCCGTAATTCATGATGCTTGCCGCGTTCGCGTTGTGCCGGCTTGTTGCCTACGTGTCAGCGATCCTGCTTTTTGGGGCCGCTGCCATGTTGGCGATGAGCGGGTCGCGCGGTCTGAGCCTGTCTGTGGAAGCGATCTTGCGCAAGATGTTGCGCCGAGTAGCGATTGTCGGGGCGCTGGCAGTGCTCTGCCTGTTGCCACTGCAAACCGCAACCATCGCCGACGCTTGGCGGGGTATGTGGGACGCGGACATGCTTTCCGTAGTGGCGTTTCAGACGCGCTACGGACAGGCATGGATGTTGCGCGCCATTGCAGTGTTGCTGGTGGCGGTAGTCTTTCTTTGGGCATCTCCGGCCAAGGCGGGGCTGCGCGCGGTGGCGGCTGGCATTGCGCTGTTGCCGCTTAGTCTTAGCGGTCATGCCGCAATGAACGAGGGATGGCCAGGGTTTGCGCATGCCGCCAGCGATGCCGTCCATTGTCTTGCCGCAGGTTTCTGGTTGGGATCGTTGCCCGTTTTTCTTGGGTTCCTAAAACTCTGGAACGAGCCCGCCTACAAAAAGGACGCAACTCGCGCACTGCTGCGGTTTTCCACTGCCGGGCATATTGCGGTGGCGGCCCTTTTGCTAAGCGGGGCGCTCAATGCCCTGATGATTCTGTGGCCAGCAGGTTGGGATTTGCAGTCAGGCTACCAGCAACTGCTGGCCATAAAAATCCTGTTGGCGCTGGCAATGGTAGCGCTGGCGCTCATCAACCGGTATCGCTGGATTCCCGCCCTGCGGACAAGGCGGGGTGCGGCGCTTTCCCATATTCGCCGCAACACCGTTCTTGAGCTATGGCTTGGCGGAGGGGTGATAGCGCTGGTGAGTTTGCTGGGTCTGTTGGCGCCGCAATGAGTCCGCTTGTGTCGTCCTATTCCTCTTGTGGACGGTGGCAGACGGCTTCCACATTGTGGCCATCTGGGCCGAATACAAAGGCGGCGTAGTAGTTGGGATGGTAATGCGGACGAAGTCCTGGGGCGCCGTTATCTCTGCCACCCGCCGCGATAGCCGCTTGGTAAAAGGCGTCCACTTCCGCCCGCGTAGCCGCTGCAATGGCGATATGCAAAGGAGCCGCAACCGCAGAGCTTGCGTACAACCACAAGGACGGTTTGCCTTGTTTGCCCAAGCCTATGCTGTTGGGGCCCTCCATGGCCAGGCCGACCCCAAGCGGACTTAGCGCTTGTAGAAAGAACTCACGGCTCTGATTGATATCGCTGACGCCGAAACCGATGTGATCGAACATTTCTTATCTCCGTTGTGTCTTGCGTACACAGTTCAAGCAATGTCGTTGGCCTTCTTCCACTTGCGCAACCGGATGCGCGCATTGGCATAGGGGGAAGAGGTATTGAATTGAATCATTCGGCCTTGGGTGTACTTCTCGTACCAAGGCGAGCCATACAGCGCGGTATCGCTTGCCTGTTCGACCAAAGCCACGATGCGAGCATGCACAGCAGCGAATTGTTGCAGCAGCGCCGGATACGGCTGCTCTGAATGATCAGCATAGAATTTCTGCGCCAGGCGGCCCAGTTCGTTCCACTTGTAGCCTGTTTCAGGGAAATCAACGGGAAGCCCCTGGGTCTTGGCATGGCACCACTTGAGCACCAGCAGATTCCAGCCGATCAGGTAGGCCACCAAGTTGGCCACGCTCATTTTCGTGCCCAGCGCATGGCCTTCCAGCGTGGCTTCATGAGCGCGTTCGGGCGGTACCCCGGCAAGATCCACCGCCAATTTCTGATACGTAGTGCGAATCGCATCCAATAGATCTTGCTTGTTCTGAGGTACTGCCATGCCAATCCTCCTGGGTGCCGCAATGTCTCATTAATCGTGCCGATCTGTCTCAATCCGATGATTCTTACGCTGTTATCCGAAGGCATCAGTGTAAATTCGCCCACGATTTCACCTGCAAGACGCTTTGGAAAGACTAGGCGTTTGAGAGTGGAGCGTCCAGCAATCTGATTCACGGTAAAGATCGTATGTATTCAACTATACGTAGTAAGGCGGCCAGCATTTCTCTGGCGCTCATTGGCATGACCGGCGCGATTTCATACGCGGCAGACAATGCGGCAGGCCCGAAAGTGACCGATCCGCACTTCGATCTGGCGCCCGGCTACATCCCCAAAGAAAGCTTGCCCAATAGTCTCGATCTGCTTGGACCGCCTCCGGCAGCGAGCAGCGCCGCGCTGGCTCGCGATGAAGAGGCAAGGACTGCCACGATTCCGTTGCGCGGCTCGGCGCGCGCAACACAGGCGCGTCTGGACGCTGACTTGCAGTTTCCGCAACCTGCCAAGAACTTCTCGTGCGCGATGGGTGTTGATATCACCGAGGCGCAGACCCCGCACCTGTATCGTTTGATGCAGAAGGTGCTTACCGACGCGGGCTTGTCTACCTATGGCGTCAAGAACACCTATAACCGCGTCCGCCCGTTTGTCGTCCACAACGAAGGCACATGTTTCCCCGACCAAGAGCCCTTGCTGCGCAAGGACGGTTCATACCCGTCGGGTCATACGGCGGCAGGTTGGGCCTGGGCCCTGGTCTTGGCTGAAATCAATCCCGCTCGCGCCAACCAGCTGTTCAAGCGCGGGTTGGACTTTGGGCAGAGCCGAGTCGTTTGCAATGCGCATTGGCAAAGTGATGTGGATGCCGGACGCACGATGGGTGCGGCAACCGTAGCCCTGTTGCAAACCTATCCCGAGTTTCGTGCCGATGTGGATGCGGCACGCAAAGAAGTGCAGGCGGCCCAAGCAAAGCAGCCGGCCGCAGGCTTGAACTGCAAGGCAGAGGACGCCGCGCTTTCCAACTAGTGAGACTGCGACTCGCCCTCTCGCCAATGTCAAAGACGCCGCATCATTGAGTACACATGAAATTTGTTTCTACCCCGCTGATTCTATTGGGCATGCTGCTCGGAGCATCCAATTCCGCATACGCAGACAACCCGCTGCCGATCAGTCCTCTTCTAAAGAACGAATCCGGCAATTCCGATGAATGGCGTGTCAGCGCAAGCCCCTATGTGTGGGCGTCTGGAATCAGCGGAAAGGTGGGGCAGTTCGGGCAGCCGCCGGCCAGGCTGAATTCCAGTTTCAGCGACATTGTCAGCGAGCTTGATCTGGCCTTCATGGGGGCCGTCGAAGCGCGGTACAAGCGATTCAGCGTGGTGGGCGACTTGATGTATAGCCAACTCTCTGGCGGCGGCAATACTCAGTACGGCTTACTCAGCCGAAAAGTCGACATCAAGTCCAAGTCCTTCTCCGGATTTTTGGGTGCGGGCTACACCGTGCTTGAAAGCGACAGGGGGCATCTGGACGTTATCGGCGGCGGACGGCTGTGGCGTGCAAGCACGACCATCGCGTTGAAAGGCGGGGTCATCGGCGACAGAAGCCGAAGCGACAGCGCAACCTGGATCGATGCGGTGGCCGGCCTGCGGGGGCAATACGCCTTGAGCGAGCATTGGTACCTGACCGGCTGGGGCGTTGTTGGCGCAGGCCAAGCCAAGCTTGATTGGGACGCCACGGCAGCGATTGGCTATCAGTTCAAGTCCAATCTTTCGGCAGTGCTTGGCTACCGGGCGCTTGGCGTCAATTACAACCGGAACGGCTTTGTTTACAACGTCGTGCAGCAAGGGCCGATTGTGGGGCTTGCCTACCAGTTCTGAAAACGCTGGGCCGCGCCTGGCATATGACGGTGCGCGGCAAAATGGCTTGATAGCGCATTGGAGCTGTCTATAGTCGACCCGGCGTTGCGGCTTCCTTGCCTGGCGTCGTCGGGCGACACGCCAAAGCGCGTAGTGAACGCCTTGCGAAATCGTCCCATATCGCGAAATCCAACGTCCACTGCGACTTGGTGCACGGGGCGCGTTGAGCTGCGCGGATCGGTGAAAAGGGCATAGGCCGCGTCAAGGCGCTTGGTCTTGATCACATGGACGACACCGCCAAGTTCAGAAAAGACGCGATATAAGTGCGCCCGAGAGACTCTGAAGCGTTGGATAAGCAGATCCGGGCCCAGCGCGGGTTCGGCCAGGTTGCGCCCAATATAGTCAAGGGCACGCGCGCGCAGAGCCTGCCCCAGCACGGATTTCGGACCATCCTGAACGGGAGCAGTGTTCGCCAGCCCGGCTGAAAGAAGCGTAGTCAGGGCTTCTTGTGCCGCGTCGTCTTCGCTTGCGGACAACTGTCCCGAGACCGCGTGAAAACCGCTGAGGTAGTCCACAAGCAGACGCGTCATGGCTTGCTGCGCTTCAAGCACAAATCCATGAAGATCGCGGGCGCCCAACAATTTATCGATGCCCGCGCGTGGAATGGTCGTGGCTAATCTTTCGCCAGCGTCCACCTTGCATTCATAAGGCCGGGCAAGATCGATAATGCATATCCCGCCCGGGGCCGCCATCACGTCGCGGCCGTCAAAATCCCCGTAGATGGAACCGGCGGCCACAACATGAACCAGATAGTGATCCAGCCCGCTGCGAGCGATAGTGGCCTTGTCCCGCTTGTAGCGCTGCGCGTTAAAGGTGGTTGAGCCCAGCGTCAATCCGCCAAGATGGCGGATTCGCATGGTTCCCTCTAACGTTGCGGCGCCGTCAGGCGCAGCAAGCGTCGTATCGCAGAACGGGCGCGTGACTTCACGCCAGTATTCGTCACGCAGCGAATGCTCTATTGCGTCGGTGGAAATGAACGTTTCTGAGCAAGTCATGTTGACGTCTTACCTTAAGTCGCAAGCCCCATCGTTGGGCAGGTAGCCAGCGCTTTCCGTCTGTGCATCAAGACAGACAGTCAGCGCTGTAACCGGTCGCAACAGTGTACCTGCGTCTCAGGCGCTCAAAAGCGCGAATTGAAGGCTAAAGCTGCGGTTGCGGTTGCGGAAAACTCCATTTGCCATTGAGCACGTCGTCACTTGGCTGATAGAGCCTGACCGTGTAGTTCCAACCGGGCGTGATGGGCAGGCAATTGGGGATTTTTCCATCGCATCCGCCTAGCTGGATGTCAATCGAACCATCACTGCTTTTTACGGCGGTCAGGTTATTCAACGAATAGGCGTCGTACGGATTCTTCTCGAAGTATCCGTCTGCGTTGTAAACGGCGACTGACCAGAAGCTCTTGACCGGGACACTGCCCACCTTGAGCCGATATACGGTTTTCCCGTCGTTCTTTGGCACTTCACCGCTCAGGTAGATGGCGTCCTTGCTTGGATTTCCACCCCAGCCCGTCGCGGTTCCGATCAGGTGGTGAATCGGATTCACCGTGCCCTTCGGGCCAAAGGACTCGTTGTAGTTGGGAATCGTCGCACCCAGAACATTCAGTGCATCACGCACCTTGTTCTGGCTCGCCTGATCCCATTTAGGGACGACGAATGTTCCTGCATTGGCCTGGCTTACCTTGATGGCGTCTTGCAGCGCATGGACCTGCTCAAGGTCTTTGGGATTGGCGGGATCAACAAGCGTGCGGATAGCGACAAAGACATACCGCGTGCCAATCTGCTCTTTCGCCAGCGTGTGGCTGCCAGCGCCGTAAAAGACGGCGGGCACGTAGTGGTTCTCATCGACCACTTGCATCGACATGAATCGTGCACCGGCCTCGGGCATCTTGATCGTGACTGGCCCGGCATCAAGATCGAACACGGCTTCTGAGTACAGCGTGTCGCGGTTCATGCGGACCACATTCTGGGCGTCGATGGCAGTTGGCGCGCGGCTATGAATGAACCGTCCAAGACTGCCAGCCGCCACCATCTTGCCCATGTACAGATCGGACTCGGCACGGGCGAAATTATTGACACCAACCAATATTGCCGGATCAGAGGCGGACTGAGCGCTCGCGCTCCCCAAAGTTGCCAACGTCAGAGCGACGATGCAGGACGCGGATGAATATGACATGTAAAGCCTCTTGTGCCGGATGCTGCCACGTGCGGGCACTTGATCTTCTCAGGTGTCCCGTGCGTGAAATCGTTGGCGAATTTACACTGCGCCCCTCTGTGGAAGCCGCAATATTCAGGGAGCCGAGACAAATCGGCATGAATAATGAGACATTGTCTTGCTTAGTGTCCGTACTGCTCCTGGCTGACCTTTTCCATCCAGTCCACCGACTTGCCATCCAAGGACTCCGAGAGTGCAATGTGGCTCATGCTCATCGTGGGGCTGGCCCCATGCCAGTGCTTCACGCCAGGCGGAATCCAAACAACATCGCCTGGACGGATCTCCTGGATCGCGTCACCCCATTTCTGCACGCGTCCGGCGCCGGCGGTCACTATGAGCGTTTGTCCCAGGGGATGGGTGTGCCAGGCGGTATGCGCGCCTGGCTCGAAGGTCACGATGCCGCCGCCCAGACGAGCGGGCGCGGGGGCCTGAAACCGAGAGTCCACACGCACAGCTCCTGTGAAGTACTGCTCGGGGCCGGGGGTGGAGGGCTGAGAGCCCACCTTGGTGACTGTGACCGGCGCTTCTTCCGCAGCGCATACGGCAGATAGCGCCATAGTCAGTGCAGTGGCTGGGGCAGCGAGCACGCTCTTCTTCATGGTTCTTCCTTGACGGGATGGACGGGTCTTGGTTCAGCGGCCAACGCGCGCTTGCAATGCGGCCGGATAGCGTTCGCCCTGGATCGTCACACCCTTCAGTGCATTCTCGATCTTGCTCAGTTCGGTTTCAGACAGAACAATGGCAACCGCGCCCAGATTCTCATCCAGGCGGTGCAGTTTGGTCGTGCCCGGTATCGGCACGATCCACGGCTTTTGAGCCAATAGCCACGCCAACGCAATCTGTGCCGACGTCACGCCCTTGCTCTTGGCGAGTTCATCCAGCAACCTCACCAACGCCTGGTTCGCCTGGATGGCCTCTGGTGAGAAACGGGGCACTTTGCTGCGGAAGTCGTCATCGCCAAACGTCGCGTCTGCTTTGATGGCGCCTGTCAGAAACCCCTTGCCCAAAGGGCTGAAAGGCACAAAGCCTATCCCCAATTCCTCTAGCGTCGGCAGAATCTCCCGCTCGGGTTCGCGCCACCACAGCGAATATTCGCTTTGCAAAGCCGTCACGGGCTGCACCGCATGCGCGCGGCGGATGGTTTGAGCGCCGGCTTCGGACAGCCCGAAATGCTTGACCTTACCTTCGGCGATCAAGTCTCTGACCGTCCCGGCCACGTCTTCGATCGGCACGCCGGGATCAACTCGATGCTGGTAGAGCAAGTCGATCACGTCAGTCTTCAAACGCTTGAGCGAGCCTTCGACCGCCTGGCGGATATGTTCCGGCCGGCTGTTCAGGATTTGCTGTTTATTGTCTTCGCCGAACGTAAATCCGAACTTCGTGGCGATCACGACCTGGTCTCGTATCGGCGCGAGCGCCTCGCCGACCACTTCTTCGTTCAGGTAGGGGCCATAGACTTCGGCCGTATCGAAGAACGTGACGCCGCGATCAGCCGCTGCGCGGATCAATGAGATGGCATGCTTGGTGTCCGTGGCAGGGCCGTAGCCATGGCTCAAACCCATGCAGCCCAATCCCAGGGCCGATACTTCCAGATGGCTATTTCCAAGTTGACGTTTTTGCATGATGGGGCTCTCGTGTGCGGGTAATCGGGTTGGATCGGCAATGAACTACGCGTCCTTGCGGATCACTGCACGAACAATGTAGCGATGCTGCCCGGTGGGCACTAGATGGTAAAATCGGCAAACACTTGTGAATTGATCTCATAAATGTCGAAAGAGAGCTACAACGACTTGCTCGCCTTCATTGCCGTCGCGCGAGAACGCAGCTTCACGCGAGCGGCCGCGCAACTTGGCGTTTCTCAATCAGCTCTCAGCCATCAGATCCGATCGCTTGAGACCAAAATGGGCGTCAGGCTCCTGACCCGGACCACTCGCAGCGTTTCGGCCACAGAGGCGGGCGAGCGGCTGATGCACAACATCGCGCCGCGGTTCGAGGAAATCGAAGCGGAGTTGGCCGCAGTCGGAGAACTGGCCGACATGCCCGCCGGTACGATCCGAATTACCGCTTCGGAAAATGTCGCAGAGGTGGTGCTCTGGCCGGCGCTGGCAAAGTTGCTTCCCAAGTATCCCCAGATCAATGTCGAGGTCTCGGTGGAATCGCGATTCACGGATATCGTGGCGGAGCGCTACGACTTTGGCGTTCGTCTTGGCGATGACCTGGCGCGCGACATGACCGCTGTGCGCATCAGTCCTGATCAGCGTTTCGCAATCATCGGCTCGCCCGGCTATCTTGCCAGGCGTAAGCCGCCTGTGAAGCCACAGGATCTGGCTGATCACGACTGCATCAACCTGCGGTTGATGAGTCACGGAGATCTCTACGCATGGGAGCTGAAGAAGGGGCGTCAGCAGATCAAAGTGCGTGTCGAGGGGCAGCTGGTTTTCAACGGAACCAGACCGATCCTTCATGCGGCATTGGCGGGCTTCGGCCTTGGGTATGTGCCGGAAGTGGTGGCCAGGCCCTACATCGCCACGGGGCAGCTCATATCAGTACTGCAAGATTGGTGTCCGGTGTTCACGGGATATCATCTGTTTTACCCAAGCCGCAAGCAGTTGTCCCGGGCTATGCAGGTGCTGATTGACGCATTGCGGTATCCGGCAGAGCGGACCTGAATCGATGGCACTGGAAACCTTCAATGATGTCCTGGCCTTCGTCCACGTTGTGCGCGAAGGCAGCTTCACGCGGGCGTCTGCGTTGCTCGGTGTCACGCCTTCTGCGCTGAGTCATGCGGTGCGCGCGCTGGAAACGCGCTTGGGCGTCCGATTGCTGACGCGCACCACTCGGCGCATTGCAACGACAGAAGCAGGCGAGCGCCTGTTCAATCGTGTGGCGCCGCGGTTCCAGGATATTGATGCAGAAGTGGCTGCGGTGAAGGAACTGCGCGATAAACCGGCCGGCACCATCCGTGTCACGGCGGCCGAACACGCTGCCAACAGCGTGCTGTGGCCCAAGCTGTCGAGAGTCATGGGCGACTATCCGGATATCAATGTCGAGATCACGATCGACTACTCGATGTCCGATATCGTGTCCCAGCGCTATGACGCCGGTGTGCGAATCGGCGATCAGGTGGCGAAAGACATGATCGCCGTGCGCATCAGTCCTGACCTGCGAATCGCTGTGGTTGCGTCGCCTGCATACTTCGCAAAGCGGCCCAAGCCCAGATCGCCGCAGGCGCTGGCTGATAACGATTGCATTACTCTGCGGCTGCCCAACGGCGGATTGCTTGCGTGGGATTTCGAGAAGCAGGGTCAGGCGGTCAAATTCCGCGTGACAGGCCAATGGGTTTTCAACAACAGCTCTTCTATTCTTCGCGCTGCCCTGGCGGGCTGTGGCC
This sequence comes from Achromobacter seleniivolatilans, assembly GCF_030864005.1. Classification (NCBI taxonomy): domain Bacteria; kingdom Pseudomonadati; phylum Pseudomonadota; class Betaproteobacteria; order Burkholderiales; family Alcaligenaceae; genus Achromobacter; species Achromobacter seleniivolatilans. Next base: position 2,419,392 of record NZ_CP132976.1, on the reverse strand, counting down.
TGGCCTTCATTCCCGAGGATATGGCGCTGGAACACATTGCGGCGGGGGCGTTGGTCCGCGTGCTGGATGACTGGTGCAAACCGTACCCGGGTTATCACCTCTATTACCCAAGCAGGCGGCAATCCTCGCGTGCGCTCGCTGTCGTCGTCGACGCGTTGCGGCATCGCGGGTAGGGGAGCGCTTGCTCCACCGCTCGCCAACGGGTCAGCCCAGCCATCGTCTATTCATGAGTTTGTCTCAGTAGTCCATGCGGATTTTTGGGCTTAATCAATTCGCTCGCGGCCCGTACGATTTCATCTCTCTGTAAGGAAGTGCGGCGACAGCTTGCCTTTCCTTGACACCCGGCTTTGGTATCGCGGCCTATACGGCTGCTCGCGCAACCAAGCAAAGATGGAGTACGCGATAGATGAGCAAAAGAACGGCCGCAATGTATTGCAAGACAGGGGCGAGGGCGGCTGCATTGGCCTTGGGCATGTTGGCGCTTGCGCCCGGGCTTGCCGCCGAAAACACGCGATCGCAGGCCGTGGCTGACACCCAGCCGCTCGTAGAGACCCTTACCCCCAGGCAGCAGGCGATCCCCCTGATCGCGGCCTTCATGGCAGGGAGTGATATCCCCAGGCTCAACGCCGCGTTGCACCAAGGACTTGACGCGGGTCTGAGCATCAGCGAGGCCAAAGAGGTCTTGGTGCAGTTGTATGCGTATGTGGGCTTTCCCCGCAGCCTGAATGCGCTCAACGAACTACGGGCAGTGGTCGACGAACGAAAGCGGCAAGGCATTCAAGATGCGCCTGGCCTTGAGCCCAGCCGCGCCATTCCCACGGGCGACCAACTGCTTGCCGTGGGCAAGGCCAACCAGACGCGCATTTCGGGCGCGCCCATCGCGGGGCCGCTGTTCGACTTCGCGCCCATCATCAACCAATTCCTGCAAGCCCATCTGTTCGGCGACATCTTCGAGCGCGACAACCTTGACTGGCAAAGCCGTGAACTCGCCACCGTTGGCGCACTTGCCGCAACGCCAGGGGTAGAAGCGCAGTTGCGCTCCCACATGCGGGCCAGCATGCGGGTGGGGCTGACGGCTGCGCAAATGCGCCACCTGACTCAGGTGCTGGCCGAGCGGGGCGATAGGGATGCTGCCCGGCGCGCTGGCGAGGCACTGACGCACACATTGGAAGCGGCATCGGCAGGTTAAGCAGACCCGGTGCCGCAATGTTTGAAAAAAGCGCGACTGATGCGGCGGCTGTTGGACGCCTGCGTCAGACGCAGGTTGCAAGTTCTAAGGAGTTTTCAAATGAAACGCACGTTAGTGAAGGCGACCCTGATGGCCGCCATGGTTGGGGCATCCGGCGGCGCGGCGTGGGCGGACGACTACCGCAAAAATCCGTACACATTGACCTATGAAGGTGCGATTACGAAGAATGAACCCGGCCAGGTCAACATCCACCCGGTCAAGTACAAGCTCAATGGCCTGGACATCGTTGCCAACGTCTATACCCCTGCAAATTTCGACGCCAAGAAAACCTATCCCGCTATTGTCGTTGCGCATCCAAACGGCGGAGTGAAGGAGCAGGTCGCGGGCTTGTATGCGCAGCGCCTGGCCGAAAAGGGTTACGTCACGATCACCGCCGACGCCGCCTACCAGGGCGCAAGCGGTGGCCAGCCCCGCAACGTGGACAAGCCCGCCAACCGCATTGAAGACATCCACGGTATGGCGGACTTCATTACGCAGTATGCGGGCGTGGACAAGGACCGTCTTGGCGTGCTGGGCATTTGCGGCGGTGGCGGCTACACGCTGGCGGCCGCGCAATCCGACAAGCGCTTCAAGTCGGTTGCAACATTAAGCATGTTCAACTCTGGCCGGGTGCGCCGCAACGGCTTCGCGGATTCGTTGTTGAACACCGTGCAGGACCGGTTGCAGCAAGCCTCGGCCGCCCGCGCCCAGGAAGCAGCCGGCGGAGCATTGCTCTACTCGGGCGACGCCGATATGACAGACGAGCAGATCGCAGCGCTGCCGTTCGAGATGTACCGCCAAGGCTACGAGTACTACTGGAAAACGCACGCCCACCCAGGCTCGTCTTTCAAATACACGACGAGCAGTCTGCTGGACCTGATGAGCTGGGATGCCACCGACTGGATCGAACTGATCAACAAACCATTGCTGATGATCGCGGGCACCAAGGCCGATAGCCTGTACATGACCGAAGATGCGTTCGTCAGGGCCTCTGGCACGAAAGATAAAGAACTGTTCAGAATCGAGGGCGCCACGCACATCGAGACCTACTGGGTTCCAAAATACGTGGATGCAGCCGTCGGCAAGCTGACCGCGTTCTACGCCAAGACGTTATGAGCGCCGGTTTTTGAACGAAGTCTGCCGGTTCGGCTGAACTAGAATTGCCGTGGACCAGCATACAGTCTGGTCGCGGACCCAAACGGCAATTTGCTTGCAAGGCGAACCTGGCAGACCAGACACATGAATCTAGCTTCCTACTTTGAAATCCCGGCGCTTGATCTGGACCGCGCCATGACGTTCTACGGCGCGGTATTCGGATGCGCTTTCGAGTGCATCCATGTCGATGGCAACGAGATGGCGTTTTTCCCCTACGCTGAAAACCAGCCCGGGGCGAGTGGCGCCTTGGCAAAAGGCGATAGCTATGTGCCGGGAAAGGCAGGCGTTCGCATTTATTTTGATGTGGCAGATATTCAGCAAACGCTGCAAAAGGCATTGGACGCCGGAGGCAAGGTGCTCTATCCCGAAACAGCTGTTGGCGCGTTTGGGCGCGTGGCGGAAATCGAAGACTCGGAAGGCAACTGCATCGGCCTGCATGCGGCGGAAAAATAGGCGGCTGCTGCAAGCTTGTCTCGGTCTGCTCTATTGAAGGAAGCGAACTCATGCCCCCTCGTGTTGATCACATCCGCACTTATTTCCAAAATCTTATTTCGGAAGACGAGCTGTCGTTGCTTTTGAAGAGTGGCAACTCGTTTGTTTTGGAGAATGTGGTGGACATGGCCGGAACGCTAAAGCTGTGCGAAGAAAAGCTTGCGCTGCAAGGGCTCACCTGCCGCATCGAAGAAAACCGGACGTCTTGGACCGAAGACGGTTTGCATCTGGTTCCTGGGCCTGTCTCGTTGATCATCGCAGCGTGGAAATTGATAAAGCTGTTCCTGCTTCGGCACCGTGATTCAAGAGCGAGAGTAGTGATAGTAAAGAACCCGAATGCGCTGCATTTCCAGTTTCGCGTGGTGGGTTGATGTGTGAGTTCAGCGCGGACCGTTGACCTGGGTTTGATGGGGCGGACCTTGCCAAGTCTTACCGGGCTGGAATGTGCAGGCGGGATACGCGCTCTTCAAGTTTCTACAGCACGCGCAACTACGGCGATCCCCGCAGCTTCATGGTGTCGCTATCGCATAAGTTCTAAGTATTTCGCCACTCTGGCGCCGCAAGCCGAATCCGGCCGGGCGCCAGAACAAGCCGCTCGCGAGCGGCTTGCTACTTTCAATTGCAGCGCTGTGTCGGCAATCCGTAGCCAACCGTGATGGCATTGACGGGAACGTCTTTGAAGACGGCCTCGGCGATGCTGTTGAAACGGGTTTCGCAGTTGAACTTGGTGGCAAGCACGTAGTCCATGCCTGCGGCTTGCTTGATCTGTTTTTCCCATTCGTCGGCGGCGGTCATTGCCTTGTCGCCAGCCAGCACCATTTCCATCAAGACCTCCATGCCGCCAGCCGAGCGGGGCGCTTGCCACAGGGCATATGCCGAGGGGTCTGCCGCATTGCCGCATTCCGCCAGGCAGCTCGCCGTGTAGCGTTGACCGCTGCCAAACACGCCGGGCGTGATCGTTTGGCCGGGCTTGGGCGCGTCTTCGCCGATGAAACTCTGGAGATTGGCCTCGCAGCCTTGGCCCAGGTCCAAACGCAGCGCTGTCACCTTGCCATCGCCGATGGTGGCCGTGATCTGGCAATTCTGCACGACGAACGTGTGGTCGTTACGGAAGGAGTCGCGCGGCACGCCGGCAATCGACTCGAAATAGCGCTGATTCGTGCCCAGCATTTTGCCGTTGAAGACTTCATTGACCGTTGCGGCTTGCGACGCGCCTGCGCTGGCAATCAGGATACCCAGGGTCAAGGCCTTGAATTTCATACGTGTGACGCTCCATCTTTGACTTGGTTGTGAGCCCGGCAATTGCCGGCGCGGGCGGAAATATCCGCAATGCTGCCACAAACCGCTGTCGATGGTATGCAATGAAGGATTGAATGCGGCGTGAAAAGCAGGCGATCAAGATCCCGCTCATCCGCACCGGCGCAGGCTCTGGCTTGGGCTTTCGCCGTAGCGGGCCTTGTAGCCGGCGCTGAACCGGCCCATGTGCGCAAAACCCCAACGCAATGCCACGCTGGCGATATTCTGGCTTTCGCCCGACAGCAGTTCAGCGCGGGCGCGCTCCATGCGCAGGTCACGCAGGTAGTGCATCGGGCTCACATCGAGGAACTCTTTGAACCCCGCATACAGGCTGCGGACGCTGACCCCCGCAATACGGGCAAGCTGCTCGGCGCTGACGGGCTCGTGCGCGTGGGCCTGGAGGTAGTCCTGAACGCTGCGCACATGGCGGGGCAGCACGGCGCCACGGCGGCCTGCCGGCATGGCGGTGTAGTTGTGCGGGTGGGCCGACAGCAGGGTGGCGGCGACCAGTTGTTCTATTTGATGCACGATGAGCTTGTGCGCCGCCAGATCGGTGTGTTGCGAGGAACAGTCCAGCAGGTACGTCATCAAGCAACGCCAGGCCGGGCAATCGCGCCAGCGGAATGCCAGTTGAAAGCGCAGCGGCCGGTCCAGCGCACAGCCTAGCCGGCCAACCAGCGCGCGTTCCAGCAGCGAGCGTCCAACGCGCAGCATGAATTGATCGTTGTCGCCGCTCCAGTGCATGGCCAAGTCGTCGTCCGGACTGACCACGGAGGCGACCTCGGCGGTGGAATCCACTTGCTGAGGGCCGCTGCGGATGCGGGCCGATCCCGACAAGGGCATTTGCACCAGGAAGAAGTCTTCAAGGGGGCCTGGCCGGATGTCCACATTGGCACCGTAGCGCAGGCGGTTGAGCGAAACCTCGCCCAGCGGTTGATAGTGCATGCGGGCGTCCAGCCGCTGGGCCGCGCCCACGACGCCCAATTGATGTGGCCGCATAACCCGGCCAACCATGGAACGCGCCTCGTCCAAATCACGCGACGCAAATAATTGCTGCGCGGGCAAGCCCAGAACCGACTCGATACGCGGGCCGGCAGGTGGCCAGAAAGGGCTGGTGGCGGTCTGTGGCGTGTTGAGCATGGTTTGGGATACCTCGCGCGAAGGCTCTGATAGTAAAGCTGCGCAGGTCCCCGGGGACTGGTGGAAAACCCGTCCTGGGCCGGGGGAGGCTGTCCGTTTTTTGCGCTGGGTATCCACCAAACGCCAAAAACCGCGGAGTGTCCGCGGTTTTTGGGCTGACGGCATGGGCGCCGAATACGGGGAGAGGGCGGGCCATGCCCGCCCTGCGGCTTCAGTGCATCTTGCCGTAACGGCCAGCGTTGAAGTCCTGAATGGCTTCGACGATTTCCGCTTGCGAGTTCATCACGAACGGACCGTAACCCACCACGGGTTCATCGATCGGCTCTCCGCTCAAGACCAGGAACACGGCGTCGTTGTTGGCTTCGACCGTGATGCTATCCCCGTCTTGCGAGAACATGGCCAGTTGCGCGTCGCGGGCAATGGATTCACCGTTGACGAGCACCGTACCGCGCAGCATTACCAGCATGCTGTTGCGGCCTGCGGGGATGGAGAAGGTGGCTGACTTGCCTGCGGCAAGCCGGACATCCCACACGTCCAAGGGCGTGAAAGTGCGTGCCGGCCCCGATTGGCCCCCGTAGCTGCCTGCGATGACCCGCAGCGTACCCGCTTCGTCCGGCAACGCCACGACGGGGATATCCGCATTCAAGATGCTCTGGTAACCGGCGGGCGCCATTTTGTCCTTGGCGGGCAGGTTGACCCAAAGCTGCACCATTTCCAGCTGTCCGCCCGACCGGGTGAACGCAGGGGAATGGAACTCTTCATGCAGGATGCCCGAGGCGGCTGTCATCCATTGGACGTCGCCGGGGCCGATCACGCCGCCGTTGCCGGTGGAGTCGCGATGTTCGACCTCGCCGCTGTAGACGATGGTGACGGTCTCAAAGCCGCGATGGGGGTGCTGGCCTACGCCGCGCGGATGGTCAGCCGGTTCGAAATTGGCCGGGCCGGCGTAATCCAACAGCAGAAAGGGGCTGACGTTCTTGCCTTTGTCGTTATAGGAGAACATCGAGCGCACCGGAAAGCCGTCACCCACCCAGTGGGGACGGGGGCTGGCATGCACACCGAGGATCTTCTTCATCGTATCTATTCCTTTTGCGCGGCCCCTACGGGGCCGTTCGTCATACCTGAGAAGATAAGGGCAGGACGCTGATAACAGTAGTGCCGCAAATGGTAAGCACTGTTCTATGTATCGGACGAATCCGCGAAGACGGGTATCGGGCGGTCCGGTCCGCAACGGATGCCGGGGTGTTCATCATCCCTTTTGTATCGGCCACAAGCATGAGGCCGGGATCTTTCAGAAATTTCTGATATTTCGGGGCTGGTGCGAGCCGTAGAGTTTGTTTATCGACTCCGGATGCACGCCGCTGCAAAGCGCAAAAATCTTATGACAAGCCCGACCTTCTTCTATTCCAGTCAACCCTTTCTCGTACTGGGCGTGCTGCTGTTCTGCGCAGGCACTTTACTGGGTATTCCACATGGCAGATCCAAGCGGCGCGCCGACGGGAATCAAACTGAACTGTGGCGAATTGCGCATCTTTCCACCTGTGTTGGCGGCATAGCCGTCATCACCTTGACGTTGGCGATGGAACGCATTTTTGGCGATCACGCCTTTTACATGCTAGCGCCGTTCTCGCTGGCGGCTTGCGTTTTTTTCGTGGCTTGCACGCTAAGCGCGTGGCTGAACAAGGCCTGGAACGGCGACCGTTTGCAGCCCTATGTGAAGTCAATCTACCGTTTGCAGATTCTGGCCTCGGTGCTGTCTCTGGCTGCCGTCGGTATTACCGCAGGACTCCTGGCGGGCAAGGTCTACATGCTGTGGCAGACGCTGGCCTAGCTTGACCCGGCTGCCAGTCGCGGCTGATCTGCGGGGTATTCCCGGCTGACGTATTCTTGCGCGATGGAACACATCTTGGACACCCCCTTGAACGGCCGCCGCGATCAGGTCTGGGGCTTTCAGCCCATTGCCACGCCTGAGGCTCGAATACTCGTGCTGGGCTCCATGCCCGGTGTCGCCTCATTGAAGCAGGCCCAGTACTACGCGCATCCCCGCAATGCGTTCTGGCCGATTGCGGGGCGCGTGCTGGGCTTTGATCCCGGGCTGGACTATGCGCTGCGCCTGGAAGCCCTTCAAGCGTCGGGTATTGCCTTGTGGGATGTGTTGCAGGCCTGCGAACGCCCCGGCAGCCTGGACGCCGATATCCGACCTGATACCTTGGTGGCGAACGACATCGCTGGCTTCTTGCAGGCTTATCCGGGCGTTGTCCGCATTTGCTTTAACGGGGCAAAGGCGGCCAGTCTGTTCCGCCGCCATGTGCTTGCGGCGCTGGGCGGGCGGAAGCTTGAATACGTGGATCTGCCGTCCACCAGTCCGGCACACGCGGCAGCGTCGCTGGAGACAAAGCTGGCGGCTTGGGAGCGAGCGCTAAAGATATAGACATCCCTTTAGCATCCAGACAACCCTCTAGCCGATTGTTGCGTTATTCCGTCCCTTAATTGACGCATATCAACCCTCTATATAACCAGAAGCGATAAGTTAATAGCGAAAACAAAACTCACGTTAGAAGGGCTTCGCTATGCCATCGTCATCTCCTGCTTCAGACCCCCCGCTAGCCGGCAAACGCGGTTTCCTGAAAGGGCTGCTCGGCCTGGGCGCCGCAGCCACCATCATCCCCATCCACGCTGAGGCAGCTACCGGTTTGAACGGCCAGCCCCCGCGCCGCCCAGGCATTCCGGGCAAGCGCTACGGCATGGTGGTTGATATGCGCAAATGCATCGGCTGCCAGTCCTGTACGGTCAGTTGTTCCATGGAAAACCTGCCTCCCATCGGGCAGTTCCGCACGACGGTGTTGCAGTACGAGGTGACCCCTGACGATGGCGGTCCCTGTGCCATGGTGATGCTGCCGCGCCTGTGCAACCACTGCGACAACCCGCCCTGTGTGCCCGTCTGCCCGGTGCAAGCCACGTTTCAGCGCGAAGACGGCATTGTGCTGGTCGACAACGAACGCTGCGTCGGCTGTGCCTATTGCGTGCAAGCCTGTCCGTACGACGCGCGATTCATCAATCATGAAACGCAAACGGCCGATAAATGCACTTTCTGCGAGCACCGCCTGGAAGCAGGCCTGTTGCCGGCCTGTGTGGAAAGCTGCGTGGGCGGTGCGCGCGTCATCGGCGATATGAACGACCCGGACAGCGCCATCTCGCAACTGCTGGTGGAGCACAAGGCCGACATCAAGGTGCTTAAGCCCGAAATGAAGACCGATCCCCACGTCTATTACATCGGCTTGCCCGACGCATTCGTCCACCAGGTCGACGGCCAAGGCGGCGTGCGCCTGGCCGGCGGACATTGACCCACAGAAGGGGACTTTCATGCAGATCTCGGAATTGCTCACGCCGGTCTACGACGCCGCTTGGCTGCCTTGGGCCGTGCAGTACTTCTTTCTTATCGGCATTGCCGCCACCACGGCGCTGACGGCCGCTTTTTCGGCTTTTGGCCAAGCCGGGTCGCCCGCAAGGCGCCTGCTGCCCGCTGCGGTGACAGTGCTGCTGGTCAGCGCCATCGCCGCGCCGGTGTCGCTGCTGGCCGACTTGCACCAGCCGGGCCGGTTCTGGCATTTCTACGCGCACTTCACGCCTTGGTCGTGGATGTGGCTGGGCGCCTTGCTGCTGCCCGTATTCGTCGGCCTGGCCGTGCTGTTCTGCGCGGCATGGTGGTGGGGCCGGATGGGATGGGTGCGCGTGCTGGGCGTGGCCTTGGCCGTGTCGGCCATGTCGATTCTTGTCTATACCGGCGCCGAAGTGATGGTGCTGCGTTCGCGGCCCCTGTGGCACACGGTGTTTCTGCCGGTGAACTTTGCGCTGACCGCCTGGCTCGGCGCGTTGGGCGCAATGTTTCTGGTGGGACGCTGGCTGCCCGGCGGTTTGAAGGCGCTGCCGGTGGATGTGCTGCGCCGCTTGAGCCTGGCTGCGGTAGTGATGATGGCGCTGGGCGCGGGCGCCTGGGCGGCGCTGGGCCTGATGGGCGTGGACCCGTCCTTTAACGCCGCGCTTCGGTTGTTCGCGGAATTTCCGATCTGGCGCATCAGTCTGGCTGGCGCTGTCATCACCGCCTTTTGCATGATCGCGTTGTTGCAGCGTCCCGCCCGCTGGCTGGCCGCGCCGCTGCCTTCTGCCACGTTGGCGCTGACCATGCTGGCGGCCGCATGGATTTTCCGTTGGGTGGTTTTCATGAGCGTGCAAGGCGTGCCCAAGTATGGCGCCGGCCTGTATTTGTATGAGATGCCCTGGGGCAGCGACGGCCTGCTCGGCATGGTCGGGGTGCTGGGTCTGTGCGTGGCGCTGATTGCCGCCGTGACCTATGCGCTTGAACTGTTCCCCGCGCGCACGCGTGGCATGGCGGCCTGAGTCCGGCCGCAAGACGAAAGAACTGGGAAGACAAAGCAATGGATAAGCAACACGACAAGGACCAAAGCGGCACCGGCGACGCGCCAGACACGCTGCGCGACGAGGCCCGGCGCAAGCTGATGGTGCGTGGCGGCGTGGTCGCGGGCGGGATGGCCGCGTTTGCAGCGGGTTATGGGGAAACTGTTGCCCGCGCCGTCAAGGGATTGGCGCAAGGCACCGCTGGCGTGCCTACTGCGCACGCCGTGCGCGGTAATTCGCTGACGCCGGAATTCCGCCTTGATCCGCTGACCGGCATTCTGAGCGCGCAGCCGGGTCAGACCGTCAGCCCCTCAAGCTGCCTGGGATGCTGGACGCAGTGCGGCGTGCGCTTGCGCGTGGACACGAAGGAAAACCGCATTCTGCGGGTGGCGGGTAACCCGTATCACCCCTTGGCCACCACGCGGCCGGCGCCCATGGAAGCCCCGGTGCGCGAGGTCTATGCGCAACTGGGCGGCGACAACGGCCTGGAAGGGCGCGCTACATCCTGTGCGCGTGGGTCTGCCATGCTGGAACAGATGAATAGCCCCTATCGGGTGTTGCAACCGCTCAAGCGGGTGGGCGGACGCGGCGAAGGCAAGTGGCAGACCATTTCGTTCGAACAACTGGTGCAGGAAGTCTGCGAAGGCGGCGACCTGTTCGGCGAGGGCCATGTGGAAGGGCTGCGCGCCGTGTTCGACCGCGACACCCTGCTGGATCCAGACAACCCCGAGTACGGCGCCAAGGTCAACCAGTTTCTGTTTACGGACGCGTCCAACGAGGGCCGCACGCCGCTGATTCAGCGCTTTGCCGCGCAATCCTTTGGCACCGTCAACTTCAGCAATCACGGGTCTTATTGCGGACAGAGTTTCCGCGTGGGCGCGGGCGCCGCTTTGGGCGATCTGAAGGGCATGCCGCATGGCAAACCCGATTGGGACGGCGCGCGTTTCGGCCTCTTCATCGGTGCGGCCCCGGCGCAGGCAGGCAACCCGTTTCAGCGTCAGGCCCGCCAGTTGGCGGAAGCGCGGGTGCGGCCGGAAGAGAACAGCTTTACCTATGTGGTGGTGTCGCCCATGTTGCCCGCGTCTTCCAGCTTGTCGGCGGGATCGGGCAATGAGTGGCTGCCCGTGAATCCGGCCGGTGATCTGGCGCTGGCCATGGGCCTGATCCGCTGGATTCTGGATCACGAACGTTTTGATGCGCACATGCTGTCGCAACCGGGCCCCAATGCGATGAAGGCGGCGGGCGAAGCGGCATGGGCCAATGCCACCCATCTGGTGGTGGCCGAGGCCGGCCATCCGCGTCTGGGCAGTTTTTTGCGCGGGGCCGATATGGGCTGGGCGCGACCGGCGGACGCGGACGACAAGTGGGAAGATGTGTACGTGGTGCGTCTGGCGGACGGGTCGCTTGCGCCGCATACCATCGCATCGCCCGCAACCCTGTTCGTGGATGAGCGAATTGCCGCGCCAGGCATGGCAGGCGCGCCCGACGCGCTGCGCGTGACGTCATCGCTGCATTTGTTGCGTGACGAATCGCATCGCAAGACGCTGGACGAGTACGCGGCGTTGAGCGGGGTGCCTGCGGCCAAGATCTCGTCATTGGCCGAACGCTTCACCAGCTATGGCAAGCGCGCGGTAGCGGATGCGCATGGGGGCACCATGAGCGGCGCGGGGTTCTATACCGCCTACGCGATTGCCATGTTGAATACGCTGGTGGGCAATCTGAACGTGGAAGGCGGTCTGGTGCTGGACGCCGGACCGTTCCCGCCCTACGGACCCGGCCCGCGCTATAACATCGCCGGTTTTGCCAACCGCGCCACGCCCAAAGGCGTGGCCCTGTCCCGCAACCGTTTTCCGTACGAGAAGTCCAGCGAGTTCAAACGCAAGAAGGCGGCGGGCCAACCGGTCTACCCGGCGGACGCGCCCTGGTATCCCGCCACGGGCGGCCTGAGTTCCGAGATGCTGGCGTCCGCATTGGCGGGTTACCCGTATCGCGCCAAGGTCTGGTTCAACCACATGAGCAATCCGATCTACGGCATTGCGGGCCTGAAGTCCGTCATCATCGACAAGATGAAAGACCCGCGCATCCTGCCCTTGTCGGTGTCGATCAACCCCTTCATCAATGAAACCAATGCGCTGGCCGACTACATCGTGCCGGACACGGTGACTTATGAAAGCTGGGGCGTGTCGGCGCCGTGGGCCGACGTGGTGGCGAAAGCGTCCACCGTTCGCTGGCCTGCCGTTGAGCCGCGTGTGGCGCGCACGGCGACGAACGAACCGGTTTGTGTCGAGACCTTTCTGATCGCCTGTGCCAAACGCCTGGGTATGCCCGGTTTTGGCGCGAACGCAATCTCCGACAAGGACGGCGGCAAGTACGCGCTGGATACGCCGGAAGACTTCTTCCTGCGCGGCATGGCGAACATTGCGTTCTCGGCTGGCCGCGCCGTTCCGGAGGCCAGTGACGACGACATGGCGTTGACGGGCGTCGAGCGCTACCGGACGCTGCTCCAGCAAAAGCTCAAGCCAGGCGAGTGGCGGCAGGTGGCCATGCTGATGAGCCGTGGCGGCCGCTTCGACAAGATGGAAGATGCCTGGGTGCAGAACGGCCAGGCGCGCCAGACGCGGCAGGGTTATGCCAAGCCTTTGCAGATCTGGAGCGAAGAGCTGGCGGGCTTTCGCCATGCCTTGACGGGCGAGCGCTATAGCGGCTGCCCCACTTGGTATCCGTCCCGTCTGGCCGATGGCCGTGACGTGCGGGCCGAATACCCGCAGCAGCAGTGGCCATTCCTGCTCAGCTCTTTCAAGTCAAACCTGATGAGCTCGATGTCCATCGGCGTGAACCGGTTGCGTCAGGTGCATCCGCACAATCCGGTGTCGATCAACCGGCAGGATGGCGAGCGGCTGGGCTTGCGCAATGGCGACGCGATCCGCATCGTGACGCCGGGCGGCTCAGTGACGGGGCTGGCCCTGTTGCGCGACGGCATACAGCCGGGCGCGGTTGGCATCGAGCACGGCTACGGGCATACAGAACTGGGCGCGCGAGCGCATCTGGTGGATGGCAAACCGATGCCGCATGATCCGGCGCTGGCCGCAGGCGTCAACCTGAACGACCTGGGGTTTGGCGACGCCACGCGGGGCGGTCACGCCAACGTCTGGATCGACTGGGTGTCGGGCGCAGCGGTGCGCCAGGGACTGCCGGCGCGGATTGAACGCGTCTAGGGAGTGCCGGTCAGCGCACGACAGTGTCGGCCACCAATTCCAACCCCTCGGCGCGGATGCCGACGTCAGGCAGCACGCCGCTCAGGTCTCCGGGCCGGGCGGCGGCGTTGCCTGAGCGGCTGACGCGGATCTCCACCTGAACCTTGGTGGCCCGGGACAGCGTGGCATCCGGTGACATGGCCTTGCTGTCGTCCAGCACAAAGGCGCGTGGCAGGTCGGACACGCGCAGCTGCATGATGGCCAGCGGCATGCGGGAACCCTCGATGGGCCGCGCCAAAATGAACACGGTGTCTGTCGGCTGGACTTGATCGCGCAGCGCCGGGGCAATGCGTGCCTGCCCGGCAATGCGCGCGGGGGACGCGGTTGCGGCGGTGCCGGTGCTCGCGTTGGCGCTGCCCGTCGCCGATTGGGCTGCTGGCGTGGCGGTGACGGCCGCGGCCAGTGGAGCAGCGCCTGAGGCCATGGCGCGGGCTTGCGCGATGTTCGTTTGTATCTGGCGGGCCGCTTCCGAGTCCGGCGGCAGCAGGGTTTGCAAGCGTTCCCAATGGATCAGCGCTTCGGCGGCGTCGCCGCGGCGCAGCGCCATCATGCCAGCCAGCGCCAAGGCTTTGGGTTGATCCGGTTGCGCGGCCAGCGCTTGGGCGACGGCCGCAATGGCGTTGGCATCCGGCGTGCCTTGATTCGCCGAAAGCAACGCATCGGCCATGTCGGCCAGCACGGCAGGCTGGCCGGGAACCAAGCGCAGCACCTGCTGGTAGGCGGCAACCGCATCGGTATAGCGGCCCAGCGTTTCGTACGAACGCGCCAGCGTGTACCAGCCATCCGCATCGTCAGGCGTGGTGCGCAAGCGCTGGGCCAGTGTGTTGATAGCCAGCGCCATATCGTCGCCCGCGTCATTGGCGTGCGGTTCTGCGCCGGGCTTCATGATCACGTCCACGGCGGCGCGCGGATTGCCCAACTGGCCGTACAGCAGGACCGCCGCCACGGGAATGATGACGCTCAACAGGCACGCGGCCGCCACGCCAGCGCGTTGGCCCGTCATCGGTGTGGCGCGGGGCTGCCGCAACTCCAGGTCTTGCAGCAGGTCGCGTTGCAGTTCTTCTTCGGCGCGTGCCTGCGCCTCGGGGCTCAGGCTGCCGTTGTTCAAGTCGCGGCGCAATTGCTCGCGCTGTGCCAGATAGAAGGCGCGCACGCCGGCCTCGGGCGGTTGCGTTGCCGTGGGCGGGGCGCGCCGAAGCAGAGGTGGAATCAAGCACAGCAAAGTCGCCAGCAACAGCGCGACGACGATGAGCCAAAGCGTGGTCATGATCCGGTATCCAGGTATCGCGCGGCGCGGGCGCGCTCGTCCGCAGTCAAAGGCGCGCGCGTGACATTGCGGCGCTTGAGCGTGCGCATCAGCACCCAGAAGCCCAGCGCCAGCAGCGCAAATGGCCCCAGCCACAAGAGCCAGGTGATGGGTTTGAAGGGCGGGTCGTACCGCACGAAGTCGCCGTAGCGGTCTTCAAAAAAGCGCATGATCTGGGCGTCTGTCCGCCCATCGGCCAACTGCGCGTGGATCAGCTTGCGCATATCGTGGGCCAGCGGCGCATTGGAGTCCGCCAAGCTCTGATTCTGGCAGACCAGACAGCGCAGGGCGTGCGCCAGGTGGTCGGCGCGTTGCTGCTCGGCCGGGGTCAATTTGGGCTCCGCTGGTGTTTGCGCCAAGGCTGAAAACGGCGTCAGATTCAGGCTGGCTGCCAACAACAATGCCGTCAGAACGCGAGTCAGCAGGTTCATCGCAGCGCCTCGATCATCGGTTCGATCCGGGTGCGCCAGATGTCCGGCGTGATGAGGCCGAGCTGCTTGTAGCGGATGCGTCCCGCGCCGTCGATCACAAAGGTCTCCGGCACGCCGTAGACGCCGTATTCGATGCCGACGCGGCCGTCCGTATCGCTGGCGGACGCAATATACGGATTGCCGTTACGAGCGAGCCACGCCACGGCATCTTCCGGTTTGTCCTTGTAATTCAGACCATATAGCGGAATGCCGTGACGCTGGGCGGCGTCGCGCAGTACTGGCAATTCGTCGCGGCAGGGGCCGCACCAGGACGCCCATACGTTTAGCAACCACACCTGTCCGCGCAGCGATTGCACGTCCAACGTCTGGCCGGGCGCATGCAGCAACGGCAAGCTGATGGGCGGAGCGGCCTTGTCGAGCATGGCGGACGGCACGGCACGCGGGTCGCGCGACAGGCCCAGCGCCAAAAACACGGCCATGGCCATGAAAGCGCCCAGCGGCAGCAGGTAGCGCAGCATCAATAGTCCTCCCGCGGGGTCCGGTTGGCGCGCGGTGCAGCAACCGTCGGAAGGGGGGCGTGCGCCGGCGTCGAGCGGCGCTGCAAAACGGGGTTAAGGCCGGAGCCGGGCAGATCAGCGAGCTTCTCTTGAGGCTGGCGGTAGCGCTTGTCGCCCGCCGCCAGCAAGCCGCCCAGCGCCATCAACAGGCAGCCGGTCCAGATCCAGGTCATGAAGGGTTTGACCTGAATGCGCACGGTCCAGGCTGTGTCGCTGACCGGTTCGCCCAAGGCCACGAACAGGTCGCGGGTAAAGCTGCTATCGATGTCCGCCTGACTCAGCGCCATGTCTTGTACGGTGTACAAGCGTTTTTCCGGGTACAGGGTCACGACCGGCTTGCCATCGCGTGTTACCGGAAACACCGCTCGTTGTGCGGTGTAATTTGGGCCTTGCGCTGGGCCGATGCTGGCGAACGTGAATTGATAGCCGCCTGCGTTCTGGGTCGCGCCCAGTTCCACGCGCAGTTCCTGTTTGACCTCGTAACCATTGGCCAAGGTGACACCGGCAATGAAAATGCCCACGCCCGCGTGCGCCAGCAGCATGCCGTACCAGGACCTGGGCTGCCGGGTCAGGCGGCGCAGCGGCTGGCCGCCACCATCGGTCAGCCGCTGCCATGCGTGTACGGCCGCGCTGGCAACGGACCACGCCGCCAGCCACAGGCCCAGGATGATCATGGGAGAACCCAGGCGCAGCGGCCCCGGCATGGCCAGCGGCGCCAGTACGGCAGTAGCCACGCTGACCCCAAACGCGACGCGCAGACGCCGGGCCAGCTCGGGCACTTCGGCCTGCTTCCAGCGGGCCATGGGCCCGACTCCCATCAGGAAGATCGCAGGCGTCATCAACGGCACAAAGACGGCTTCAAAGTAGGGCGGGCCGATGGATATCTTGCCCCAGTCCAGCACGTCCAGCACGACCGGATACAGCGTGCCCAGCAGGACGGACCCGGCCGCCACGGTCAGCACCACGTTGTTCGATAGCAGCAGCGATTCGCGCGACAGCAGCGAGAAACCTCCGCCCAGGCCTACGGTGGGCGCGCGCCACGCATACAGCAGCAAGGAGCCGCCAACGATTACCGTCATGAAGGCCAATATGTACAGGCCGCGCCCGGGGTCCACCGCAAAAGCGTGTACCGATGTCAGCACGCCGGACCGGACCAGGAAGGTGCCCAGGATGCTGAGCGAAAACGTGCAGATAGCCAGCAGCACCGTCCAACTGCGGAAGGCTCCGCGCCGCTCAGTCACGATCAGCGAATGGATCAGCGCGGTGCCCGCCAGCCACGGCATGAACGACGCGTTTTCCACCGGGTCCCAGAACCACCAGCCGCCCCAGCCCAGCACGTAATACGCCCAGGCGCTGCCCAGCAAGATGCCGATGGTCAAAAACGTCCAGGCAGCCAGCGTCCAAGGCCGCACCCAGCGCGCCCACAAAGCATCCAGCTCGCCCGATAGCAAGGCGGCAATCGCAAACGCGAAGGCCACGGAAAATCCCACATAGCCCATGTACAACATAGGCGGATGCACGATCATGCCGGGGTCTTGCAGCAGCGGGTTCAGGTCGCGGCCCGCCATCGCTGGCGGCATCAGGCGTTCAAAGGGGTTCGACAGGAACAGCAGAAAAAGCAGAAAGCCGACGCTGATCCAGCCCATTACCGCCAGCACCCGTCCGGCAAACGGCAGGGGCAGCCGGCGGCTGAACACGGCGACGGCCAGGGTCCACGCGGTCAATAGATACAGCCAAAGCACCAGCGAGCCTTCGTGCCCGCCCCAAACCGCCGCGAAACGATAGGCAGCGGGCAGGTCCGCGTGGGAATTGCCGGCCACGTACAGCACCGAAAAATCGTTGTTCACAAAAGACCAGGCCAGGCAGCCAAAGGCCAGCGTGGTCAGGCAAAACTGGCCGACAGCGGCGGGCCGGGCCACGCGCAGCCCCGCTTGCCAGCCGGTGGCCGCTCCGATCAGCGGCAGAATGGCTTGCGCCAGCGCCGTCAGCAGCGCCAGGATCAGGCTGAACAGTCCGATCTCGGGAATCATCGGGCCTCCGGCCGCAGGTTGAGGGCGGACGCGCCCGGGGTGGCGTCGGCGGAGGCATTGCGGCCCGCGCGTTTGATAGCGTCTGCGGCTTCGGGCGGCATGTAGTTTTCGTCGTGCTTGGCCAGCACCTCGGTGGCGCGGAACACGCCGTCCGGCCCCAGCTTGCCCGCAACCACCACGCCTTTGCCTTCGCGGAACAGATCGGGCAGCAAACCCTGGTAGGCGACGGGTACGGTATGCGCGGTGTCCGTCACAATAAATCTCAGCGTGATGCCGTCGGCCTCGCGGCGCAACGAGCCTTGTTCCACCAGCCCGCCTACGCGGAAACTGCCGCTGTGCGGCGCTTCCTTCGCCACGACCTGGCTGGGGCTGAAGAAAAACACCAGATTGGATTGCAGCGCATTGAGCACCAGCGCCGTGGCCAGGACCAGCAGACCCAGCCCGCCCGCGATGGCTAGCGCGCGGCGCTTGCGCGGACTCATGGGCGGTCTCCGTTGCCAGTTGTGCCGTCATGGACCTGTTCAGCCATGCGCCGGGCGCGCGCGCGGCGCCAGAGCGCAAAGACCTCCGCGCCCATCAGCGCCAGCGTCACGCCGTAAGCCCCCAGAATGTATGGACCGTGGCCCTGCAAGGAGAACAGCGTGTCCCAGCTCATCGCGCCTCCGGGGTATGGCGCCTGGCACGCACCGCGCCGGGTTCGCGTTCGGCGATGATGCCTCGCACCCGCGCCAATGCCGTCGCCGCGCTGTAGAGCCAGAAAGCGGCAACCATCAACAGCATCGCGGCAACCATGATGCGCGCCATGCTGGGCGCGGTTGTCAAGTTGATGGATGCGCCCTGGTGCAGCGTGCTCCACCAGCGCACCGAGAAATAAATGATGGGTACGTTGACCACGCCCGCCAACAGCAGGATCGCGCCGCCGCGGTCTGCCCGTTGCGTATCGTCAGCCGCCGCCTGCAAGGCCATGAAACCCAGGTACAGGAACAGCAAAATCAGTTCGGAAGTCAGCCGCGCATCCCACACCCACCAGGTGCCCCAGGTGGGCTTGCCCCACAGCGCGCCGGTCCATAGCGTCAGGAAGGTGAAGAGCGCGCCGGTGGGGGCGAGCGCCCGCATCATCATGAACGACAGCCGCGTGTTGTAGATCAGGCCCAGCGCCGCATAGAGCGCCATCACCAGATACAGGAACATGGACATCCATGCCGCTGCCACATGAATGAACAGAATGCGGTAGACCTCGCCCTGCTGGCTGTCCGTGGGCGCCATCACCAAGCCCACGTAGAGCCCCGCGCAGGCGAACAGCGCGGCCGCCAGCGCCAGTACCGGAATCAGCCGGCCGGCCAGCGGGTAGAACAGGGCGGGCGACGCATACCGCATCCATCCCGCACCAGCTGAACGGGAATAAGAGGCGTCGAAAGCGGGGTGTTTGTGCATGGGGCCTCTCAGTCCAGCGCCACGCGCAGCGCGGCGGACGCGCTCCAAGGGCACAGCAGAATCGCCAGGCACAGGCAGGCGCCCAATAGCGACAGCTGGGGGCCTGCGCCCAAGCCCGAGTGGCTGGCCGACACGGCGCCCGAGCCAAAGATCAGCACAGGCACATAGAGCGGCAGTACCAGCAGCGGCAGCAGCGCGCCGCCTCGCAGGCCCAAGGTCAGCGCCGCGCCCAGTCCGCCGACCAGGGCCAGCGTGGGGGTGCCCAGCAGCAATGACAGGACCAGAATGCCGATGGCTTCGACCGGCAGGCCGAACTGCAACGCCAGCACCGGGCTGGCAATGATCAGTGGCAAGCAACTGCTGAACCAATGCGCCGCCAGCTTCACGCCTACCAGCAGCGGCAGGGGATGCGGCGACACCAGCAATTGCTCCAGCGCGCCGTTGTCATAGTCCTGGGCAAATGGACGGTGCAGGCTCAGCAGAATGCCCAGCAGCGCGCATACCCACAGCACGCCCGGCCCGATAGCTAGCAACAGCGCGGGATCGGGGCCAACCGCCAGCGGGAACAAGCTGCCCGCAACGATAAAAAACAGAGTGGCGCCTAGAGTGTCCGCTGGCCGCCTCCAGGCGAGCCGGATGTCACGCAACACCAACTGAGACAGCGTAGCCAGCATCCGCGTAGTCATCCATATTCAGAGTTTGGGTGCACGCGGCGGCAGTGCCAGGTGTGCGATGCGACGCGACCACGGCTGCGCCGCCGTTGGCCAGATGGGCGTCAAGTGTCATGCGTAATTGGTCCAGGCTGTTGGCGTCCAGGCCAGCATCGGGTTCGTCTAGCAGCCACAATGGCTTGGCGCCCAGCACGACGGAGGCCAGCGCCAGCCGGCGTCCTTGGCCTTGCGACAGGCGGGCGGCGGGCGTATTCAGACATGCGCCCAGACGCCAGGCGCGCAGCGTGGCTGCGATGGCGTCATCGTCCTGTGGTGTGCCCGACACGTGCAGGGCGTAGCGCAAGTTTTCAAGCGCGCTTAATTCAGCGCAAAGGCCGTTGGCGTGTCCCAGGAAGGCCGAGCGCGAAAAATAAGCAGAAGGGTCGCGGCGAATGTCGCGGCCTTGCCATTGCACCATGCCGCCCAGCGGCCGCAGCAGGCCGGCCAACATGCGCAACAGGCTGGTCTTGCCGCTGCCATTGGCGCCCTGAACATGCAGCAGTTGCCCCGCGTGCAAATCGAAATCGACCGGCCCCAGGCCTTCAGGCCCGCCGCGCCGGCTGCGCAGCTCGCGGGCGCAGAGCATGGGGGGCGGCGCGTCAGCGGGCCGCATTCGCGACCTCTTTGGACGCTCCGGCTGGCGGCGCCGCGTTCGAAGTCTGACCAGGCGGAATGTGGGGCAGGGTGTGCGCGATGCCCTTGTGGCAATCGATACAGGTCTTGGTCTTGTCCGCCAGATAGGTGGAATGCATGTTCTGCGCGCGGATGCTTTGGCGCGTGAAGTCCATGTATTCGTAGTTGTGGCAGTTGCGGCATTCCAGCGAATCATTGGCTTTGAAGCGCGCCCATTCGTGCTGGGCCAGCTCCAGCCGCTTGTCCACGAACTTCTCACGGGTGTCGATAGTGCCGAAAATCTTGCCCCAGACTTCCTTGGAAGCCTGCATCTTGCGGGCGATCTTGTCCGTCCAGTTGTGGGGCACGTGGCAGTCCGAGCACAGCGCGCGCACGCCGGACCGGTTGGTGAAGTGGATGGTGCCCTTTAATTCCGCGTAGACGTTGTCGCGCATTTCGTGGCAACCGGTGCAGAATTTTTCCGTGTTGGTCAGTTCCATTGCGGTGTTAAAGGCGCCCCAGAACAGGATGCCGCCGATGAAACCGCCTATCGTCAGAAAGCCCAGGCTGAAATGCACGCTGGGGCGGCGGATGATGTTCCAGTAGCGCTTGAGGAGCTTGAACATGGCGGCCTCTTGTCCCTTACTTCTTGCCGGTGGCCGGCGCCGTCAGGCGCTTGAGGATCACGTCAATGTCCTCATAGGTGTTCGATACCAGCGGCTTGGCTTCGGCCTGCGGCACGTGACATTGCACACAGAAATACCGCCGTGGTGATACCTCGGCCAGCACGTTGCTGTCGCGGTCCATGTAGTGCGTGACGCTCAGGGGGGGCGCCTGAGTCTCTTCCGTTTTCACCCGTGCATGACAGGCCAGGCAGCGGTTGTAGTTTTTGTCGATCTGATAGCCGTCGATCTTGTGGGGAATGGTGGGCGGCTGCATGGAATAGGTGCGCATCCGCTTGATGTCCTTGTTTTCAATCGGGCTGATCAGCGGCGGGTTGGTCTCTTCGGCGATCGGCGTGGGGCCGCGCATGGGGTCTTCGACCTCCAGCGGCGGGGCCGCCCAGGCGGCCGAACTCAGCAGAATGCCCATCGCGATAACGGTGACGCGTAGCTTCATGGCTGTCTCCCAGGCGCCGTTCAGACCTTGACGATCTTGACCGCGCACTTTTTGAAGTCGGTCTGGAACGAGATCGGGTCAGTGGCATCCAGCGTGACTTTGTTGATGAGCTGGCCGGCGTCGAACCAAGGCACAAAAACCAGGCCTCGCGGCGGCTTGTCGCGCCCGCGTGTTTCCAGCCGGGTCCGCATCTTGCCTCGGCGCGAGATGATTTCCACCTCGACGCCACGGCGCAGCCCCATCGACTGCGCATCATCGGGATGCATGAAACAGACGGCATTGGGAAACGCGCGGTACAGCTCGGGCACGCGGCGCGTCATTGACCCCGAATGCCAATGTTCCAGCACGCGGCCCGTCGACAGCCAGAACGGGTATTCCTTGTCGGGCGACTCTGGAGGCGGCTCGTAGGGCAGGGCGTAAATGATGGCGCGGCCGTCTGGGTTGCCGTAGAAATCAAAACCGCTCCCGGGTTTCACGTAGGGATCGCTGCCTTCGCGATAGCGCCACAATGTTTCTTTGCCATTGACGACGGGCCAGCGCAGTCCGCGTGCCTGGTGATAGGTGTCAAACGGCGCCAGGTCATGACCGTGGCCGCGCCCGAAGGTAGCGTATTCCTCGAACAATCCCTTTTGCGCGTAAAAGCCAAATGCCTTGGCTTCCTGGTTTTCGTATTCCGCATCCAGCTCGCTGTTGGGGAATTTGTTCACCTGGCCATTGGCGAACAGGATGTCGAAGAGCGTCTTGCCGCGGTACTCCGGCTTTTTGGCCAGCAGATCGGCGGGCCAGACTTCTTCCACCTTGAAGCGCTTGGAAAATTCCATCAACTGCCACAGATCGGACCGCGCATCGCCCGGCGCATTCACCAATTGATGCCAGAACTGCGTGCGCCGTTCCGCATTGCCATAAGCGCCTTCTTTTTCTACCCACATCGCCGCGGGCAAGATCAGGTCGGCCGAAATGGTGGTGACCGTCGGGTAGGCGTCCGACACGACAATGAAGTTGGCCGGATTGCGGTAGCCGGGCAAACCTTCATTCATCAGGTTGGCGGCGGCCTGCATATTGTTGTTGACCATGACCCAATACGCATTGATCTGGCCATCTTTCAGCATGCGGTTCTGCAACACCGCGTGCGCGCCCACCTTGTCGGGGATGGTGCCGTCAGGCAGTTGCCAGATCTCTTCCGCATGGGCGCGGTGCTTGGGGTTGGTGACGACCAGATCGGCAGGCAAGCGGTGTGAAAACGTGCCCACTTCGCGGGCGGTGCCACAGGCGGACGGCTGGCCGGTCAACGAGAAGGGGCTGTTGCCCGGAGTCGAAATCTTTCCCGTCAGCAAATGGATGTTGTAGACCATGTTGTTGGCCCACACACCGCGAGTGTGCTGGTTGAAACCCATGGTCCAGAACGAGGTCACGCGTATCTTGGGGTCGGCGTAAAGCTCGGCCAGGTCCTTGAGCTGTTTCTGCGGCACGCCAGTCAGCTTGGACGTGTATTCCAAATCATAGGTCGAGACGAATTTGGCAAACTCGTCGTACGTGATGGGTTTGGAGCCGCCCGCCTTGTCGGCGTTCTTGGCAGCCTTTTGCAAGGGATGGTCGGGGCGCAGGCCATAACCGATGTCGGTATTGCCTTCGTGAAAGATCGTGTGCTTATCGACAAAATCGCGATTCACGCGTTTGGTCTGGATGATGTAGTTGGCAATGTAGTTAAGAATCGCCAGGTCCGTCTGCGGGGTGAAGGTGAGCGTCAGATCGGCCAGTTCGTACGAGCGGTGTTCAAACGTGGACAGCACCGCGACCTTGGTCTTGGGCGCAGACAGACGCCGGTCAGTGACGCGGGTCCACAAGATGGGGTGCATTTCGGCCATGTTCGAACCCCACAGCACGAAGGCGTCGGCGTTCTCAATGTCGTCATAACAGCCCATGGGCTCGTCGGCGCCAAAGGTGCGCATGAAGCCCACGGCCGCAGACGCCATGCAGTGCCGCGCGTTCGGGTCCAGATTATTTGACCGGAAACCCGCCTTCATCAGCTTGAGCGCGGCGTAACCTTCCCAGATGGTCCATTGGCCCGATCCGAACATGCCGACGGCGGTGGGGCCCTTGTCTTTCAGAACGCGCTTGAATTGTTCGGCCATGACGTCAAACGCCTGGTCCCAGGACACCGGCTCGAACTCACCGTCTTTGGCGTATTTGCCGTCTTTCATGCGCAAGAGCGGCGTCGTCAGCCGGTCATTGCCATACATGATCTTGGATAAGAAATAGCCTTTGACGCAGTTCAGGCCCTTGTTGACCTCGGCATTGAAATCGCCGTGCGTGGCCACGACCTGGTTGTCTTTTACCGCGACGTTCACGCCGCAGCCGGTCCCGCAGAACCTACAGGGCGCCTTGGACCATTTCAGCTTGGCGGCCTCGGATTCCGTCACGATGTTCTGCGTGTAGCCCACGATGGGTATGCCGGCCACGGTGGCAGCGGCAGCGGCAGCGGATTGCTTGATGAAGTCTCTACGAGCCATGGCCATCGTCAATCTCCTCGTTCATCGCGGCCAGTGTGTCGGCATGCTGGTAGACCAGTGCAGACGCCAGCACGCCATCCAGGCGCTGGATCTCGGAGATCCGGGCCATCATGTCGTCGGTGGAGGGCGCTTCCAGGGTGACCACCAATTTGCCGGTGTCGGAAGCGCCATGGATTTCCGAGCCCGCGATTGCCAGAATGGCGATGCGGACGTCAGGCAGGCGGCGCGGCAGCGCGTGCACGACCATGCTGGCGATGTGCAGCTCGGGCGCCGCAATGGGCGGCGCGGAAGTGGGGAGCGCGGACATAGAAGGGGTTCCGTCGCGTCGCATCAACTGCCCGGGGGGCCGGCGATCAGTTGATAAGCCCAGACGATGAAACCGTAACCCGCCACGATGACCACCGTGAGGACGGGGGCCATGACAGCCGTCAGGAACAAGAAGCTTCGAAGCTCCTGAGGCTTGCTGTAGCCATCAGACTCGTTTTGCACACACCACCTCACTACGACGGTTGGGGTATTGCTTTAACGTGCGGATGTCGAAGTTTTTAGCAGATGGTTTACAACCGCGTCAATGTTGCGGCACAGCGTAAACGGAGCGGGAAAGCGCTATATATAAAGATGCCAGACGCTTTTCCTGACGGTTGCAGGTAAGTCGTCTGGCATCGGTGCTGCCCACGCGCAGCGAGCTCGCTGCGCGCGTCAGTATCAGGCGATGGCCCCGTAAATACGGCGCGCATCCGCCGCGTTAGCCAACGGCCGGCCCAGCGCCCGTGCGCCCTCCGCTGCTTGCAGCACCAGCGCGGCATTGCCCGGCGCGATGCTGCCGTCGCGCAACTTCAGGTTGTTTTCAAAACCCACGCGCATATGGCCCCCAAAAGCCGCTGCGGTAGTGACGCAAGCGTTCTCCTCGGGACCAAAGGCGCAGATGGCCCAGGGCAAGGAATGATCGTAGGCCGCCAGGAAGGGCAGCAGGTCATAGGCCGACGAGGTCTGGCCCGCGCTGTAGCGGCCCAGCACGAACAGCACCGACCACGCGCCCGGCGGCACCAAGCCGCGTGCGCGCAAAGACAGCCAGCGCCGCACGTCGCCCTCGTCATACAGAATGATCTGCGTCATGATCCGGCGTTCAGCCAGCCAGGCCAGAAAGGCGGCCAGCTCTGCTTCGGGAATGTCGGGCACGGCGATTTCACGCAAACCGATAGACACTGCTTCCGGCTGCAATTCGCGCACCAGGGCGATTTGCTCGGCAGCCGTGTAGACGCCAGCGGCTTCACTTGTCACCTGCACCAGCAGTTCGCGTCCCACGGCGCGGTGCACGGCAGCCAGGGCTTCGCGGTAGGCATGCGCGTCCAGCAAGTGGCTGCCGTCGGGCTTGCGCACATGCATATGCATCATGGCGACGCCAGCATCCAGGCAGGCGCGCGCTTCCTGCGCCAAGGCGTCGGCGGTCAGCGGCACGGCCGGATGGTCGGCCGTCTTTTTATAGGCGCCGTTGGGCGCCACGGTAATGATGACGGGGGAGTCGGCCAGCGCGGCGCGCGGCAGGACGGTAGCGTTCAAGGCTGGATCTCCGGCAGTTCAGGGCTGATCAGATCCAGGCCCGCACGCAGCAAGCGGTCGTAGCGGGCACGCTCGGCGGCGATTGTTTCCGGGGTCCAGGCGTAGAAGCCTTCGCCCGCCTTCATGCCGTAGCGGCCGTCAGCAGCGCGTTCGGTCAGACAACGCGCAGGGGTGTCCGAGTTGCAGAACGTGGGATACATGGTGGCGCCTGCGGCGGCATGGACATCGATGCCCGCATGGTCGCGCTGCATGACCGGTCCCGCCGCCAGAAAGCGAAAGCCAAAACCAAAACGCACCGCCGCGTCCACATCTTCCGGCGACGCGATGCCGCGGTCGATCAGATCGAAAGCTTCGCGCGACAGCGCGTGCTGCAAGCGGTTCGCCAAGAATCCCGGCAGGTCCTGCTTGACCTTCACCGGCACGCTGCCGCAACGGCGCATGAAGGTGATGAGCGAATCTGCGCAAGCGTTGTCGCTGGTTTCGCCCAGCACCACTTCAACCAGCGGCACCAGGTGCGCGGGCATGAAGAAGTGCAGGCCCAGCATGCGGCCGCGCGTCTCCAGGCCTTCGCCGATGGCGCTGATGGGAAAGCTGGAACTGTTGCTGGCCAGAATGGCGTCCGGGCGCGAACGCGCCACCAGGTCCGCGAACAACGCTTGCTTGATGTCCAGGCGTTCGGGAATGCACTCGATCACCAGGTCAACGGTGGACCAGTCCACGTCGTCCAGGCTGGCGGCGGTAGCCAGCAACGAGGCGTTTGCTTCGCGGCCGATGGTCTTCAGGTTTTCCGCCACGCGCGCGGGCAGGCCGGCTGCGCGTTCGGTGTTCGATTCGATGATCGTCGTGCGGCAGGCAGCGCGGGTCAACACCACCGCGACATCGGCGCCCATCGTGCCGCCACCCACCACCACTGCATGCGCCGCACCCGGGTTGGGCAGGACTTTTGCGTCTGTTTGCATGATTTGCTCCTACTCTGGATCTACGTTGGGGGCGAGTGTAGAGAAGCTGCTTTGATTGATGAATCAGATTTTTTGGATAGAATGATCGCTAAAACAGATCAATAATGACGGGCAGCGAGACATGCAGATCAATCTTTCCATGCGCGACATCGACACCACACTGGTGCTGGGCCGTACCCTGAATTTCCGGCAGGCCGCCGGACAGCTGCACCTTTCGCAATCGGCGTTGTCCACGCAGATCCAGCGTATTGAGGAAGCTTTGGGCGTGCGTCTGTTTGATCGCACCACGCGCACCGTGCGGTTGACGGCCGCGGGCGAGGTCTTCATGCAGCAGGCTGCCACCCTGCAAGTAGCTTTTCGCGACGCCATTGCTGCCGTCAGCGGCATTACCAGCGCCGAGCAGGGGCAGGTGTCCGTGGCTGCTTTGCCATCTTTGGCTGCCCGGTTGCTGCCGCGTGTGCTGATGGCCTATCGCCAAGACCATCCGCAGGTTGCCCTGAAGGTGCGCGATACGCTCTCGGGCCCCGCTTTCGATCTGGTGCGCGCGGGCGAGGTGGATTTCGCCCTGACTGCCGCCGATCCGCAGCAGGCCGATCTGCACTATGTGCCCCTGATGTCCGACAGCTTTCTGCTGCTGATCCCAGAGGCCCATCCGCTAGCCAAATCCCAGGGGCCGTTGCGCTGGGCTGACACCGCCAGCGCAGCACACGTGTCGATGGTGCAGCCCAGCAGTGTGCGTCAATACACGGAATGGGCGTTTCTGCAAAACCGCATCCGCTTTACTCCGGCGTTCGAGGCCGAACACCTGACCACGATCGTGGCCATGGTCGAGTGCGGCTTCGGCGTGGCGGCATTACCCGAAATCGCCGCTGGCGCGGTGGCGCAAACCGGCATCGTGCAACGTCCGCTGGTCGGGCCGGTGGCGGAACGGTCGATTGGGCTGGTCACGTCCCGCAACCGCAGCCTGTCGCCTGCGGCTTCGGCGCTGGTGCAGACGTTAAGAGAGTACGTGGCGGCCGAGGCGCGATAAGCCCCGTTGGTTGACGCCCGCGGTTGACAGCAGGGCCGCGATCAGGCGCGCAGGCGCGATTGCTCCGACGCCAGATAGGCGTCGCGCGAGGGCAGCAGATGATCCCGGCACACTGTCATCAGCGCATCGCGGTTGCCGTCGCGCAAGGCGTGGATCATGGCCCAGTGTTCCTGGCGCGCACGTTCGCGGTAGCCCGCAGCGACCAGGGTGCCGAAGCGGATCGGGTGGGTGCGCCGGGCGTATTCCTCAATGGCTTGGCCCAGCACCGCGTTGTCCAGCAAACCGAAAAACTCGCGGTGGAAATGCTGATTGCTGCGGAACACGCGGCGCGCGTCGCCGTCGGTCACGGCGGCATCGTGCTCGCGCTGTACTGCCACCAGGGCCGCCAACCGGGCCTCGGGCACGGGTAGCGGAATCTGGCTGGCGGCGTGGACTTCCAGCACTTCGCGCAACGCATACAGTTCCATGACTTCGCGCGCGGAAAACGTACGGACCACGGCGCCGATGTTGCGCTTTTTCTCCACGACACCCAACAATTCCAGCTCGGCCAGCACCTGGCGCACCGCGTGGCGCTTCATGGAAAAGCGCGCCATCAGCTCGTCTTCGGTCAGGCGTTCACGCGGATGCAGGCGGCCGAAGACGATGTCCTCTTCCAGCGCTGCTACTGCGCTTTGCGTGGCGTCAGGGGCCTGTGCTTGCAGGGCGTCGGGCGTGATGGCGTTCATGGATGGCGGCTGTCGAACGGAGGTTTACTTCTTGGGTACGGTGTCGTGAGTGACGCCAGCACGCAGGAAGTCGAAGTCCACACCCTGATCAGCCTGCGTCACCGTTTGCAGGAACAGCTTGCGGTAACCGCGGTCGGCAGTGGGGCGGGTGATGGGCTGGGCTGCGGCGCGGCGGGCCAGTTCGGCGTCGTCCACCAGCAGCGCGATTTCACGCTGGGCAACCGACAGGCGGATGCGATCGCCGTTTTGCACGTATGCCAGCGGCCCGCCAATAGCGGCCTCGGGCGTCACGTGCAGCACGATGGTGCCCGCTGCCGTGCCGCTCATGCGGCCGTCGGAAATGCGGACCATGTCTTTCACGCCTGCGCGCGCCAGCTTCTTCGGGATCGGCATGTAGCCCGCTTCGGGCATGCCGGGCGCGCCGGTCGGGCCGATGCGCTTGAGCACCAGGATATCGTCGGCGGTCACATCCAGCGCATCGTCGTCGATGCGCAGCGCCATGTCTTCGGCGTCTTCGAACACCACCGCGCGGCCCTCATGCTCCATCAGCTTGGGATTGGCGGCGGATTGCTTGATGATGGCGCCGCCCGGGGCCAGATTGCCGCGCAGCACAGCCAGACCGCCCACCGGGTAGATGGGGGACGCCGCGGTGCGGATCACGTCTTGAGTGAAGGGGGCGGGGGCGTTGTCCAGCTCTTCGCCCAGGGTGCGGCCGGACACCGTCATCACATCCAGGTGCAGGAAGGGGCGCAGTTCACGCAGCAGCGCCAGCATGCCGCCCGCATCGTGGAAGTCTTCCATATAGTGCTGGCCCGAAGGCTTCAGGTCGACCAGCACCGGGGTTTCGCGGCTGATGCGGTCCAGACCCGCCAGATCGATATCGATACCCAGGCGGCCAGCGATGGCGGTCAGGTGGACGATGCCGTTGGTGGAGCCGCCAATGGACAGCAGTACGCGCAAGGCGTTTTCGATGGACTTGCCGTTGATGATCTGGTCGGGCGTCAGGCGTGACGCGGCCATGGCGACGGCGGTGGCGCCGGTGCGTTCTGCGACGCGCACGCGGTCAGCGGTGACGGCCGGGGCGGATGCGCCGCCGGCGACCATCATGCCCAGCGCCTCGGTGATGCAGGCCATGGTGCTGGCGGTGCCCATCACGGAACAGGTGCCCACGCTGGCAACTAACTGATTGTTCACATCGGCGATTTCCGGCGCGTCGATTTCGTCGGCGCGGTAACGGCCCCAGTAGCGGCGGCAGTCAGTGCAGGCGCCCACGCGTTCGCCACGATGCGAACCGGTCAACATCGAACCCGTGACAAGCTGAATGGCGGGCACGCCGGCAGACGCCGCGCCCATCAACTGGGCCGGCACGGTCTTGTCGCAACCGCCGATCAGCACCACGGCGTCCATGGGCTGCGCGCGGATCATTTCCTCGGTGTCCATCGACATGAGGTTGCGCAGGTACATGCTGGTGGGCTGCGAGAAGCTCTCGTGCACCGAGATGGTGGGAAAGTCCATCGGCAGGCCGCCGGCCAGCATGACGCCGCGTTTGACCGCTTCAATCAGTTGCGGGGCGTTGCCGTGGCAGGGGTTGTAGCTGCTGCCGGTGTTGACGATACCAATGATGGGACGAGCCAGCGCGTCGTCGGACAGACCGGCGCCCTTGATAAAGGCCTTGCGCAAAAACAGCGAAAAACCCTTGTCGCCGTAGTTGGTCAACCCGCGGGCGACGCCTTGAGCGGTCGCGCTGTCGCTGTCAAAAGGGCCCTTTGCAGGCTTTCCGCCTTTGGTGTCGTCCGTCATTTTCAGTCCCGATAATATTATTGATAATCCTGGGTTGGCATCATATCCAGCCTTTGAAAGTGTCGGCAAGCCCTTTGTGTGATCTGGCTTATTGATCTGTATTGACGATCAGTCGATAGAAAAATTCTGATTCTTCTATCAAGTTCGCACTCCTACACTGGCGCCGTTGACGAGCCGGGCGTCCGTCCATTCCTATACTCATCCCGGCTGGAGAGACCTACATGTCAGACCTGCGTCTGCGGCCGCGCCGTGCCGTTCTGCTTTCCCTGCTGGCCCTGTGTGCCGGCGTTTCCGCCCCGGCCATGTCTGCCGACGCGTATCCCGACAAGCCCATCCGTCTGATCGTCCCCTATCCCCCCGGAGGCGCGACCGACGTGATCGGCCGCGTGCTGGCGCAGGAATTGACCGGCGCGCTGGGTCAATCGGTGATCGTTGAAAACCGCGCTGGCGCTGCCGGTAATATCGGCGCCGACCAAGTCGCCAAGGCGCAACCGGACGGCTACACCTTGCTGATGGGCGCGCTGACCAGCCATTCCATCAACGCCGCGCTGTACCGTGGCCGCGTGACGTATGACGTGGAAAAGAGCTTTGCTCCGGTCTCCATCGTGGGTACGGTGCCGCTGGTATTCGTTGTGAACCCGACGGTGCAAGCCAAGACGCTGGCTGAATTCATCGCGCTGGCCAAGTCCAAGCCTGGTTATATGACCATGGCCTCGGCTGGCAACGGTTCGCCCCAGCATCTGGCGGGTGAAATGTTCAAGCGCATGGCTGGCGTCGATATTCTGCACGTGCCCTATAAGGGCAGCGGCCCCGCCATGACCGACCTGATGGGCGGCCAAGTGTTGAGCATGATCGAAACCGTGCCGGCCTCGCAAGGCAATATCAAGTCGGGCAAGCTGCGCGCGCTGGCGGTGACTTCGCCCCAGCGTGTGGATGCGCTGCCGGATGTGCCCACGGCAGCCGAAGCGGGTCTGAAGGACTTTGAAGTCAGCTCGATGTTCGGCATTGTGGCGCCTGCCAATACGCCGGCCCCGGTGATTGATCGCCTGAATAGCGAACTGAAAAAGATCATGGCCAAGCCGCAAGTGCAGGCTTCCTTGCTGAACCAGGGCGCCATCGCCACCTGGACGACGCCGGCTGACGCCAGCGCCCGCGTGTCTGCCGAATTGGCGCGCTGGACCAAGGTGATTGACGAAGCAGGCGTAAAGGGCGATTAATCGAACGGATTAATCCCTGCCTGCGCTGTTTATGCGACACGCCGGAGTTTCCTTATTGGAATCTCCGGCGATTTCTTTTGTGCGCTGCCGCGCAATCCGTCGCAACAAGGGATGCGCAAGAACCCCGGTGCACGCATTATTAGTATCGGCAAAGCCTAGGTTTTTGCCGCTAGCCTCATAGCCGTTGCAATAATCTGCAATACACGGAATGTGGCGCTGCACATAGTGGTTGACCCGATTCCTACTAGGCCGTAATGTTGTTTTCGGTCCGGCCTAGGACAGTGGGGGGATACCACAATGACTGAGAATCAGGACGAAAAAGCGATCCTGCACACGCATTTCGGTACACATAGTCCTTATTGGCGTCTGTCAGCCGACAGCGACGCCTTCGAGCTTTCCGCAGTCAAGGGCGCTACCAACGTCGCCACGGCGCTGCGCCCGGATCAGGCGGACACCATCCGATCCCTGACGGGCATTACGTCAAGCGTCCGCATCGATATCGCGCTGCATGGGGATATGCTGCGCCTGCATTTGGTTGGCCGCAAGATTAATCCGAACGAATGGGCTGGCACCGCATCGGCGCATTCCGACACCGAGTCCGTTGCCAAAGACCTGGTTGAAGGCCTGTCGTTTGCCGAGACCGTGGTGTCAGAAGCCAATTCCGTCATCGTCATCGTCGACCAGAACGGCCGCGTTCAGCGCTTTAACAAGCTGAGCGAGGAATACACCGGCAAGCGCGAGCAGGACATCGTGGGCCGCAGCGTGTTCGAGATGTTCATGACGCGCGAAGAGGCCATTGCGTCGCGGCGCAATATTGCCGAGTTCTATAAACGCGGCCAGTCCTACGAAGTTGAGCGCACCATCAACACGGTCAAGGGCCGCCGGCTGTTCTTGTTCCGCAATAAGTTTGTGACGAGCGGCAGCGGTGAGAAACGTGTCTACCTAATCTGCTCGGGTACGGACATCACCGAAGAGCGCCAGGCGCAGGAGCGTTTGCGTGTGCTGGCCAACACCGACACCCTGACCAACCTGCCCAACCGCCACGCCATCACGACGCGGCTGAAAGGGGCGCTGGCGGCGGGGCTTGAAGGTAAGGGTGGCGTGTTGTTCCTGGACCTGGACAACTTCAAGCGCATTAATGATCACTACGGCCATGGTTTTGGCGACCGCCTGCTCAAGGCGGTGTCGGTGGCGATTTCCACCTGCCTGTCCGAAGGCCAGACCCTGGCCCGGCTGGGCGGTGATGAGTTCATCGTCTTGCAGGAACAGGCGCAGGCTTGGGAGCTGGAAGCCACAGCCGAACGCATTATCGAGCGTTTGCGCGAACCCTTCCGCCAAGGGCTGATCGAGGTCTACACCAGTTGCTCGATCGGCATTGCCATGTACCCCGATCACGGCGCGGACCTGGACAGCGTGGTGCGCAGCGCTGATATCGCCATGTATGTGGCCAAAGAAGCAGGGCGCCATACCTACCGCGTGTTCCAGCCCGAAATGGACCGCCGCAACGCGGACTATGTGTGGCTGGATACGAACCTGCGCAAGGCTTTGGCCGAGAACCACCTGATGTTGTACTACCAGCCCAAGCTGGCTGGGCGCACGGGTGAAGTCGATAGCGTTGAAGCCTTGTTGCGCTGGCGCTCACCGGAACGCGGTTTGGTCTGCCCCAGCATATTCATCCCCTACGCCGAGGAATCTGGTCTGATCGCGCCGCTGGGCGTGTGGGTCATGCGTGAGGCGGCGCGTCAGGCGGCAGCGTGGAAACGCGATGGCTTGAATATTCGTATCGCCGTCAATATGTCGGCCCGGCAACTGGACGACAAGGGCGTGGTCAGCGATTTCATGCGCGCCATTGGCGATGCGGGCCTGGACCCTTGCATGCTGGATATCGAATTGACGGAAAGTTGCCTGATCGACGACGAAGGCGCGGCGATCGACCTGATCAAGCAATTCCGCCAGTTGGGCGCGCGCGTTCACCTGGATGACTTCGGCACGGGTTACTCGTCGCTCTCGCAGTTGGCGCGTATTCCGCTGGACGCGATCAAGCTGGACGCCAGCTTCGTGCGTGGCGTGAACGAAAACCCGGTGTCTCAAGCGTTGGCGCGCGCGATTGTTGCCGTGGCTCGCACGCTGGAATTGAAGGTCATTGCTGAAGGGGTGGAAACCGCCGAGGAAACCGCCTTCCTGGACACGCTGGGAGTGGACGCCAAGCAAGGCTATCTGTATGCCAAACCTATGCCCGCGTCCGAGTTCACCACTTGGCTTGCAAATCGGCGCCGGCTGCATCTGATTGCCTGATGCAGCCGGCCCGGGGCCAGGCCGGGTTAGTGCATCGTGGCTTCCTGCACGGCGTCAGGGTTGCCGGCAGTGCGCCGGTTCTGCGCGATCACCAGACGTT
Organism: Achromobacter seleniivolatilans; assembly: GCF_030864005.1. NCBI lineage: Bacteria > Pseudomonadati > Pseudomonadota > Betaproteobacteria > Burkholderiales > Alcaligenaceae > Achromobacter > Achromobacter seleniivolatilans. Next base: position 2,386,016 of record NZ_CP132976.1, on the reverse strand, counting down.
CCATATAGGCGCGGTCTTTCGGGTCGATCGAAAATGCGGCTTCGACCCAGTCTTCGGTAATGTCCATCAGTTCGGACCGTGACAGGTTCAGCACGCGCTGGCGCGCCCGCAGCATGGCGCGTATGCCATTGAGCTTGGGCCGCAAGACGTCGATGAAAGTGCGCGTGGCTTTGTAGGCGTCGCCCGGTTCGAACAGCGAGTCCACAAGCCCCTTGCCGTGAAACCATTCGGCCGTGTGCGACTCGCCAGTGCTGATCAATTCCTCGGCCAGCTTCATGCCTGAACGGCGCGCCACCAGCGAATACCCGCCCATGCCCGGGAACAGGTTGAACGCCATTTCCGGGAAACCCATGCGGGCGTTGTTCTGCGCCAGCACAAAATGGTGGGCCAGGGCCGCTTCGAAGCCGCCGCCCAGCGCGGTTCCTTCGATCATGGCCAAAGAAACTGCGCCGGTATCGAATCCGCGTGACGCCGCATGCACGCAATCCACGCATGCCCGGGCATAGGCCCGCAAGGCTTCACGTTTACCTGTGCGGATGGCTTCGGCAAAAAAGTTCAGATCGCCGCCTACGTTATAGATCTGGGGCACAAGAGAACCCGTGACCCAGAAATCGATAGGCAGGCCGGAGTCCTTGGCGGCGCGCGCCAAGGTCATGATTTCGTCGATGAGTTGATGGTTAAAGCAAGGCCGTGGTTGCGCCCGGAGCATCATCCACATGACACGACGTCCCTCCTCATAAAAAGCTGAGATCTGGTTCATGTTGCCGGCTGCGGTAAAGGGGTGGCAGTCTGGATGAATGAGTTGATTCATTTGCTTTCGTCCATTCGATCAAGGTGAGTCGGAGTACTGCCGGGTCAGCCTAATACAGACCTTCCGGCTGTCGTCTCATGCAAACCTCATCCGGCTGGCCAGACTTGTCCGTAACCCAAAGGCGCGATGCATCCCTGCAAAAGTGTTGGCAATCCTGGCAGCCCCTCGTCCCGTCGGCCGATGCGGGCATGGGGAGAATGGATGAGAACGTTCGCAAATTCGCGATGATCCGGGCGGTTCGGGAAAACTCCCGGAAACCGGCAAGACTCATGCGTTGGGATGACGGACGGGAATTAAGCGGGGCGCGTCACGTAATCGGTGACGGAACGAGAGCGATGGAGAAGGGGGCGAATGCGGTGTTGACTTCCGCGCGCAAATGCGAAAACGCCAGGCGGGGCTGGCGTGTCAAAAATAGATGGGGGCGGACGATTGAGCCAGACGCTGGCGGTGTACCTGCGTAAGGATGGCAACCGCCGCGATTGCCTGATGGGCCGGACCGGTTTACTGCGGTTCGATCTTGGCGTCGATGGCGCGCTGGGTCCAGATCTGGCGCTGCGTTTGGGCAAACTCCTTGTGTTCAGCTACAGAGTTTGGCGCCACCTGCATGCCCAGCGCTTCGAATTTGGCAGCACTATCGGGTTCACGCAGAATGCGGGCGATCTCGCTGTTCAGGCGGTCGACCACGGGCGCAGGCGTGCCAGCGGGCGCTGCCACGCCGACCCACACGACCAGATCGAAATTCTTGTAGCCCGCTTCGGCCAAGGTCGGCACGTTGGGAAAATCCTTGGCGCGATTCTGACCGGTGAATGCAATGCCAGTCAGTTTGCCGCTATGCATGAAGGCCGTGACAACCGATTGGTCCGCAAACAGATAGTCCACGTGTCCGCCCAGCAAGTCCGTTACCGCGGGCGGCTGGCTTTTGTACGGCACGCCGTTGGCGGCGGCGCCCGCCACAGTATTGAACGTGGCGCCGGCGATCTGGCTGGTGGGCGAACCATAGGCGTAGTTCAACGGACGGACTTGGGTGGCCTGCACCAGTTTCGCTACCGAGGTGTAGGGCGAATCCGCCCGCACGACCAGCATCATGGGAATCGTGGCGATCCGGATGACATGGATGAAGTCTTCCGTCGGATCGTAGGGCAGTTTGCGAAACAGCGCGGGTGTGGCCGAATGCGTCGAACTGCTGGTCAGCACCAACGTGTAGCCGTCGGCTGGCGCTCGCGCCGCCGTGACCGAACCAATGGTGCCGGACGCTCCTGGCTTGTTCTCGATAACGATGGGCACGCCCAGGCGAGGACCCAATTTTTCCGACAGGATGCGGGCGCTGGTGTCGGTGGCGCTGCCAGGCGAAAAAGGCACCACGATCGTGATGGGCTTGTTGGGATAGGTTTCGGCTGCGTGGACGGCGCTGGCACTTCCCGCCAAGGCCCACGCGGCGCCAACGGCGGCGGCAAGCAAACGTCTGCGGGCGTTGTCCGGAATTCGGGTCATGAAAGTCTCCTGGTTTTTTTGTCGCCCATCTGTCGCAGCGTCTCGCTGGCGGGATCAGAGCCATGGCGCATGATGCGTCTGGCCGGCTTATCTCAACAAGGGACTAATTTTCATAGACCTATTCCGTATCTGGATTAATGGGTCGCGGGTCCTGGAACACGGTTGGGTCGGGCGACGCTTCGCGCGCTTGCAGATAGGTTTCCAGCTCATCCAGAAAGGTCTTGGCGGCCAGCGATAAACGGGTGCTTCGGCGTTGGATCAACCACAGTTCGTGGCGGCGTTCCGGGCCCTCCTGGATGGGCGCAGCGTGCAGCCCCAGCAGCCGCGCAAAGGCGCAGACGTAGCCGGGCACGATGGTGATCCCCAAACCCGCCCGCACCAGGTTCAATACCGATGTCAGCATGCCGGCTTCGATGCCGGACGAGAACGCCAGATCCAGTTCACTGCTGATGCGGTCGACGGCGCGGCGCACACTGTAGACGTTGCGCAGCGTGACGTGGTCATGCGCCGCCAGATCGGCCCAGCGCACGCTTGCGCTCTGGCCCAGAGGGTGGGACGGGGCGCAGACCATATACATGGAATCGCGGTAGATCACGCGTGCATCCAGGCCTTCGCCGTGCGTTTGCGTGGACACGATGCCGAAGTCGGCGTGGCCGTGGCGCACGTGTTCCAGCGTGTCGTCGGTATTCAGCTCATACAGCGCCAGTTTCACGCCTGCGTGCTGGCGGTGATAGCGTGCGATCACGTCACCCAGCAGGCCGACCATCATCATGGGGGAACTTGCCACGCCGACCGCGCCGCGGTCCAGCGAGCGCAGCCCCGACATGCTGCGTTCGGCGGCGCGCACCGTGCCCAGGATCTCTTGGGCATAGGCGTAGAAATCGGCCGCGCCCTCGCACGGCGTCACGCTGCGGGTGGAGCGTTCAAACAGGGGCTGGCCTACTTCGGTTTCTAACTCAGCGCACAGTTTGCTGACGGCGGACTGGGTGACGAAGGCGGCACGGGCAGCCGCGGTGAAACTGCGCAGTTCGTAGAGCGCGCAGAAAACACGCAACTGCTTCAAGGTGATGTTCATGGTCCGGGCCGGCAGGGCGCGTGCGCCCGGAATGGGCTTAGCGGCCGGGTTCCAGCATATCGCGATCCGCATCCTGACGCGGCGCCAGGCGGCGCAGCGATCCGGGGGTGCGCGAAAAGCGAACCGGGATCGATGTCGCCGTCAGTGTGCCTTCTGTCGGATGCTCCACCTGCTGGAAGAAGCCGGTGGCAAGCAGGTGCGGGTCGTCGAACAGCGCCTCGGGCGTGTTCACACGCGAATGCGGAATGTCGGCATCGGCCAGCAGGGCCAGCCAATCGTCTGTGCCGCGCAAGGCCACGATATCGGCCAGGTGCTGATAAAGCGTGTCGAAGTTGCGGGCGCGCGTCTCTGGCGTCAGGTAACGCGGGTCGGCCGCCAGGTCGGCTCTTCCTGCCAGACCGAAGAACCGTTGCCATTGCGCGTCGGTGTAGGGCAAGAGCGCGATATAGCCGTCCAGCGTGCGGTAAGGCTTGCGCTCGGGCGACAGCACGCGGCTGTAGCCCATTTCGCCGCGCGGCGGATCAAACGTTCGGCCGCCCATGTGTTCGATCAGGGTGAACGACACCAGCGTTTCAAACATGGGGACTTCAATCGCTTGCCCAAGCCCCGATTTTTCGCGCTCGTACAGCGCCATGGGAATGGTGTAGGCCAGCGTCAGGCCGGCCACCTTGTCGGCCATGATGGTGTTGATATAGGCGGGCGCGCCGGTGTTGCGGCCTTGCAGATCGGCCAAGCCGCTCATGGCCTGAATGATGTCGTCAAAGGCCGGCTTGGCCGCATACGGGCCATCCTGCCCGAAGCCCACCGCCGAACAGTAGATCAGTCTGGGATTGCGGGCGCACAGCGTCGCGGCGTCCAGCCCGGCTCGCGCCAGTGCGCGGGGACGCACATTGGAGATAAACACGTCGGCGCCATCCACCAGTGACAGCAGCCGTTGCAGATCGTCCGGGTCTTTGGCATTCAGGGTGACGCTGTGCTTGTTACGGTTCAGATTCAAATACACCGCACCCATGCCCGGGTTCGCGGCTGGCGCCGACGCGCGGAACACGTCGCCCTCTGGCGCTTCCACCTTGATGATGTCCGCGCCCATATCGCCCAAAATCTGCGTGGCGTACGGCCCCATCCCGACCGAGGTCATGTCGATGATTCGCACGCCCGCCAGCGGCCCGCTTGCGCGAGTGGAGTTCATTGGCCGTCCCGTTTGTGCTTGCGGGTCAGGAAGGGCGCCATGTATTGGCGCGGCTCTTGCGTCGTGAAGGCGTCGCCAAACGCTTCCACGCTACGGTCCAGGCCCGCTTCTACGCTCGAAGTCTCCCAGTACCGCAGCAATGCCTTTTGCGACACGACAGCGCGGGGGCCGCTGGCTGCAATGGGGCCGACGGTACGTTCCACCAGCGCGTCGAGCTCGCCCGCTTCGGACATGAATTGCAGATAACCCCAGCGCAAGGCCTGATCGGCGTCCACGGTTTCGCCGGTCAGCAACAACCAGTTGGTCGCGCCGGGACCTATCAGCCCGGGCAACAAGACGGCATGGATGACCGAGGGGATGCCTACGCGGACTTCGGGCATGCCGAAGACGCCGTCGCGCGAACCCAGGCGGATGTCGCAGGCCGCTGCCAATTCCATGCCCGCGCCCAGGCAAAAACCCGGGATACGCGCGATGGTGGGCACCGGAACGTTGCGCACCGCTTCGCACAGCTGGCGCAGGTTGGTGATGAATTCGCGGCCGCCGTCGGGGTCCAGCTCGGCCATTTCATAGATGTTGGCGCCGCCAACAAACGCACGTTCGCCCGTGCCGCGGATGACCAGCGCACGCGCGTCGGCTTGCCCGGCGATCCATTGCACTGCCCGGGTCAGGCCCAGCGTGACGGGCGTGGCCAGAATGTTCAGGCTTTTGGCATCGTGAATCTGTAGCGTGTAGACGCCGCGCTCGTCGCGCTCGATGCGGCTGTGGGGGAATTCGGGAATCGGGGCGGTCATGTTTGTCTTGTCTCCGTGGCAGCCAGTTTTCTGAAAGCCATCCTAGAGCCTTCGGTTGATCCCGACAAACAAGGTTTTTTCATGGAATAAGTCCGGCTGGGAATAAATCCGAGCGGCGGATGCGCAAGCTGCCGATGGACAGTCCGCGCGCCCTGGATCAAGCCAAACCGGATTGGCTGCTTACGCCAGACCGCCGTTGGCGCGCAGGATCTGCCCGTTGACCCAGCCGCTGTCCGGACCCGCCAGAAAGGACACCACGCCCGAAATGTCGTCCGGCTGGCCCAGGCGTTCAAGCGGGGGCATTTTGGCAAAGTGCTCGATCAGTTCGGGACTCTTGCCCTTTAAGAACAGTTCGGTCGCCACGGGGCCTGGGGCCACGGCGTTGACGGTAATCCGGCGGCCGCGCAATTCCTTGGCAAACACGTGTGTAAAGCTCTCCACCGCCGCTTTGCTCGCGATGTAAATGGCATAACCCGGCAGGTTCAGCGCGATCGTGGTGCTGGACACATTCACGATGCTGCCGCCATCGGCCAGCCGCGTGGCGGCGGCGCGCAGGGTATTGAAGGTGCCGCGGGTGTTGATGTCGAAGGTCTGTTCGAACTGTTCGTCAGTGGTGTCCGCCAGCGGTTGAACCTTCAGTACACCGGCGCTGTTGACCAGCACGTCGATGCGTCCCAGGTCCGCTTCCACCTGATCGAACAGCGCGGTGACGTCGGCGGCCTTGGACACGTCGGCTTGCACGGCAAGCGCCCGTCCGCCAGCTTGGCGAATCTCGTTGGCCAGCGCGTCGGCCTCGGCTGCGCTGGACGCGTAATTGATGCCGACGGCAAAGCCGTCTTGGGCGAGTCGGCGCACGATAGCGGCGCCTATGCCGCGTGATCCGCCAGTAACAAGCGCGACGCGCGGGGTGGGTTGTGTGCTCATCTAACTCTCCGTTTTGGGTAGGGATGACGCATCATGGACTATTCCAAACCAAAGATAATTACCCTATATTCGCTAACATAATTCCATTTACATTAATAATTGGTGGCACAACGTGGACCGTTTCCAGGAAATGCAGGTGTTTGTCCGCATCGCGGAGCGGCGCAGCTTTTCTCACGCAGCCGAAGACCTGCAAATTCCCCGCGCCACCGTCACCAACCTGATCAAGCGCATGGAAAAGCGGCTTGGCGCAAGGTTGCTGGAACGCACCACGCGCCAAGTGCGGATGACACACGATGGCGAAGCCTATTACCGGCGCTGCGTCAGGCTGCTGGCTGACTTGGAAGAGGCGGACGGTGCCTTTCTGAATACGGCGCCCAAGGGCCTGCTGCGCGTCAATGCGCAGGGCACCCTGGCCAAGTATTTTGTGGTGCCCGGCCTGGCGGGATTTCTGGAACGCTATCCCGATATCGTCCTGCACCTGGGCGAGGATGACCGGCTGGTAGACCTGGTGCGCGAAGGAGTGGACTGCGTGCTGCGCGCAGGAACCTTGCAGGATTCATCGCTGGTGGGGCGGCAGATCGCGCTGATGCCGCAGGTGACGGTGGCCAGTCCGGCCTACCTGGAGCGTTTCGGTACGCCCGCCCGCCTGGAAGATCTGGAAGGCCATCGGGCAGTGGACTATCTATCCAGCTCCACGGGCCGCAGCATAGCGCTGGACTTCACGGTGGACGGGCGCAATGTGCAAGTGCGGCCGGCGTCGGTTATCAGCGTGACGGGCGCAGAGCTTTACACCAGTGCGGCGGTAGCCGGCCTGGGTCTGGCCCAGGTGCCGCGCTACCGGATCGAACAGGAGTTGGCGTCGGGTTTGCTCTGTATTGTGTTGCCCGGCTCGCCGCCCGCGCCCATGCCAGTGTCCGTGCTGTATCCGCAAAGCCGTCAGGTGTCGGCGCGGGTGCGCGTATTTACCCAATGGCTGGCGGACGTGTTCGGCGTGGCTTTTGGTCAGACGATGCCGGTCAGGTAGTACATCGCAATCACCACGAATACCGATAAGGTCGATATCAGCGTAATGGCGAAGATGTCCCCATACGACTGACGGTGCGTCAGGCCCGTCACGGCCAGCAAGGTGATCACCGCGCCGTTGTGCGGCAGCGTGTCCATGCCGCCGCTGGCCATGGCGGCGATCCGGTGCAGCACCTCCATGGGGATGCCGGCCGCATGGGCGCCGTCAATAAATGTCTGCGACATGGCCGCCAGGGCGATGCTCATGCCACCCGAGGCCGACCCGGTAATGCCCGCCAGCGACGTGACGGCTACGGCTTCGCCGACCAGCGGGTCGGGGATGGCCTTGAGCGCATCGGCCACCAGCAAGAAACCCGGCAACGCGGCAATTACGCCACCGAAGCCGTATTCGGCAGCGGTGTTCATCGACGCCAGCAGCGCGCCCGACACGGCGCTTTTGCTGCCTTCCGCAAAGTGCGCCTTGATGGCCTTGAACGAGAACAACAGAATCGTGAAGATGCCGGCGATCAGCGCGCCCATCACCGCCCATAGCGCGACCTGATCGACCGCGTTCACAGGCATGGGCTTGGCAAGACCGGGTAGTGTCACTTCGGACCCTGCGGGGTACCAGCCGGGTATCCAGCGGGTCAGCAGGTAGTTGACGACGCCCACAACCAGCAGGGGCAGCAACGCGATCAGAGGATGGTGGTTGCGCTCGCTGGGCGGTGTCGTCGGTTCGTTGCGCAGTTCGGTGCCATAGGTCTCGCCTGCTGCCGCTGCACGTTTGCGCCGCCATTCCAGATAGGCAATCCCCATGCTCAGCGTGAACGCCGCGCCGATCAGGCCCAGCCAAGGCGCGGCCCAGGTGGTCGTTTCAAAGAACGTGGTCGGAATGATGTTCTGGATCTGCGGCGTGCCGGGCAGCGCCGTCATCGTGAAGGTAAATGCGCCCAGCGCGATGGCGCCCGGCATCAGCCGTTTGGGAATGCCGCCTTGGCGAAACATTTCTGCCGCAAACGGATACACCGCGAACACCACGACAAACAGCGACACGCCGCCGTAGGTCAGCACCGCACATACCAGCACGATGGCCACAATGGCGCGTTCGGCCCCGATCATGCGCAGCACCGCCTGCACGATGGCGCGCGAGAATCCCGACAGCTCGATCAGCTTGCCGAACACCGCGCCCAGCAAAAAGACCGGGAAGTAGAGCTTGGCGAAACCCGCCATGCGCTCCATGAAGATGCCTGAAAACACCGGCGCCAGCGCCGATGGATCGGTCAACAGCACCGCGCCCATGGCTGCGATGGGCGCGCAAAGAATCACGCTATAGCCTCGATACGCCGCCAGCATCAGAAACGCCAGCGCCGCCACCACGATAAACAATCCGGTCATTCATTGCTCCTGGAATGAAGAGATAAGGGGCGAAGGGGCTACACCTTACCGCATCCTTTCAGGAGCCTGAATGACACGCATCAGTTGGCGGGCGAGAACGCTGCGGGGGGCGGCGGGGATTGCCGCCTCGTTTTAGCCTTTGAAATCAAGCGCAGCCATCAGTGCCGCGGCTTTGCGCGCCAGTTCCGCCACCCCGAAACTCATCGCAAGCTCATGCGCTTCCAGACGCTCAAGCGGTACCCAGCGCGCATCCCGCGCATCATCGCCTGCCACGGGTTCGCCAGAGATCCAGCGGCACAGCACGGCGATCAAAATGAAGTGGCGGCGCAGCGCGCCGGAGTCGTCGCGGTCGAATACGTCCACCGCGTCAAACACGTGCAGGGGTTCGGCCAGCACGCCGGTTTCTTCCCGCAGTTCCCGGACCGTGGCGGCCTCGATGCGTTCGCCCGCGTCGATCTTGCCGCCCGGAAAGGCCCAGCAGTTTTCGTCTGGCGGATTGGCGCGGCGCACCAGCAACACGTGGCCGTCGCGGATAACGGCGGCAATCGTGGCTGGGATGGGGCGCGGGGTGGGGGTACTCATGCAGGGCTCCGGCAAAAAGGGATTGCCTGCAAGGGTACCCCCATTGCGGACAGGTGTTGGTGAGCCTGTCCGCAAAAACGCAGCGGCCGGATGCGCAACCGGCCGGCTGGCTGACTCGCTTAATTGCTGGCCGTCTTCTTCACCAGCGGGCACGTGGATTTGGACAGCGGCATAAAGGCTTGATCTCCAGGCAAGGTTGCGACCAGCTTGTAGTAATCCCACGGCCGCTTGGATTCGGACGGCTGTTTGACTTCAAACAAGTACATGTCGTGCACCATGCGGCCATCTTCGCGGATACGGCCATTGGTGGCGAAGAAGTCGTTGATGGGCATGGACTTCATCTGTTTCATCACGGCCGTGGGTTCGTCCGTGCCCGCTGCCTGCACCGCCTTCAGATAGTGCATCACCGAAGAGTACGTGCCCGCCTGACTCATGTTGGGCATCTTCTTCAGTTTGTCGTAGTAGCGCTGGGACCAGGCGCGGGTCTGGTCATTCATGTCCCAGTAAAAGCCTTCCGTCAGGGTCAGGCCAGCCGCCGCTTCCAGGCCGATCGCGTGGATGTCGTTGATATACAAGAGCAATCCGGCCATTTTCTGGCCGCCCTTGGTCAGGCCGAACTCGTTGGCCGCCTTGATGGCGTTGACGGTGTCGCCGCCTGCGTTGGCCAACCCGATGATCTGGGCTTTGCTGGCCTGGGCCTGCAACAGATACGAAGCAAAATCGCTCGACCCCAACGGGTGGCGCGCGGCACCCAGTACCGTGCCTCCGTTAGCCTTCACGACCTCGGTGGCGGAGGCTTGCAGGGTGTGGCCAAAGGCGTAATCGGCCGTCAGGAAATACCAGCTCTTGCCGCCTTTTTCGACGGTGGCGCGCGCCGTGGTGTTGGCGAGCGACCATGTGTCGTAGGTGTAGTGAACGGAATAGGGCGAGCACAGATCATTGGTGATGCGCTCGGTGCCGGGGCCGCTGAAGACGACGATTTTCTTCTTGTCCCGGGCGACCTCAAGCACGGCCAGCGCGGGCGCCGACCCTGCCACGTCCATGATCGCGTCGACCTGTTTCGTGTCATACCATTCGCGCGCTTTTGCGGCGGCGATGTCGGCCTTGTTCTGATGGTCTACGACCAGCAGATCTACCTTCTTGCCCAGCACGGTCCCGCCAAAATCAGCGATGGCCATTTCGGCAGCGGTGGCGCTGCCCTTGCCGGTCACGTCGGCGTAAACGCCGCTCATATCCAGGATCAGGCCCAACCGGACCACATCATCCGAGATGGCCGGGGCCTGCGCGAGTGCGGCGGGTGCCATGGCAGCCAGGGCGGCGGCAACGGCTGAGGTTGCGAAAAATTGGGTAAGCGTGCTGCGGCCCTGCGGTGAATTCCGGGGCGTGTTGGCGTAAACCATGGTTTGTCTCCTTAATGCGGGATCTGTTTGGAACCTGCTGGCGCTTCTACAGCTTGCTGCGGCGCTCTATATGGACTTGCGGTCGTGACGGGTCAGGGCGGGTGTGCTCCTTGAATCAATGCATCTAGCGGCTGGACAGCAGATCAAATTCCATCCGTACCTTGCGGAACGGAAATTCCAATCTAGCGAAATAGACGACGCGGCCATCGATACACGCGTAGCGCCGTAATTCGGCAACCGGTGACGACACAGGGATCTGCAAGGATTCAGCGGATTCCTGACCGGCTTCGATCACGTTCAACACCTGGCGCGCCTCGGTGATGCGTGCACCATAAAACTGGTCCAGCACCGGGGCAATCGTGCTTTTCTGAAAACGAACCCGGTGCTTTTTGAACAGGCCGCTTTCCAGGAAGACCTCGCTATAGCAGAAGGGGCCAGCGTCAGTCGTATGCACGCGTCGCAGGTATTGAAAACTGCCTTCGCGGTCGGCATCGCAGGGCATGCCCAGCGTGTCGGGCAAGGGCGAGTCAGCGCTGGATTCCACCAGCGACACCGTGCCCAGCTGATTGCTCAGTTCCACGGTTTCAGCCCAGGTCTTGGGAATCAGCAGAGTGGGCGTTTCGGGCAGCTCGGCGTTGACAAAGGTGCCCGATCCCCGCGAGCGGCGGATCAAGCCATCTTTTTCCAGCAGGCCAAATGCCTGGCGAATGGTTGCCCGCGAAATGCCATAGGTTTCCATCAGCGATTCCAGCGGCGGGATCTGCTGCCCGGGCCGCCAGGTGCGATTCTGGATATGGCTGCGGAACAGCGCAGCCGCTTGCAGATAAAGCGGCTGGGGGCTGTGCGAAAAGAGCTTGCGGGCGGGCATGGTCAGGGAGACGCCTGGGATGAGGAATCCGAGAGCATAGCGTCTGCCATGTCGCGCAGCCGGTGTTTCTGGATCTTCACGGAGTTGGCGCTTTCCACTGAAGGAAATGCGTCAAGCACGGTAAAGCCCACCGGCGCTTTAAAGCCTGCCATCGCGGCCTTGCATGCGGCGGTCCAGCCAGCGGGATCGGCAGCCGCACCGGGGTGGAGCAGCACGAAGGCATAGGGCACGATCTTGCCGTGCTTGGTGGCGCCCACCACCTGGCAGGCGCGCACGCCGGGCAGGGTTTCGACCACTTGTTCGATTTCGACCGGGTTGACCAGAAAGCCTGACAGGCGCAGGGAATCACCCATGCGGGTCTGGAACACGAATTGGCGCGGGGTCAGCGTATAGCCCAGGTCGCCCGTCTTGAAGTAGCCGTCTTCTGTCACGGCAGCGCGGGTGGCTTCGGGGTTGTCCAGATATCCCTGCATCAAGCTGGGCGACAGGATTTCAATTTCGCCGGACTGTCCGTGAGGCAGCACCTGACCGGTGGCTGGATCGCGGGCCCGCACGCGGGCGTCGGGGTAGACCAGCGTGCCGCCAGGCTGATGAAGGGCCGACACATCGCCTTCGGCGGCAATGCGCGGCTGACCCGCCACCAGGGCGATCAGTTCACTGGACCCATACAGCCCGGTCAGTGTGACGCCGGCATCCCGCGCCAGGTCCAGCATGTGATCCAGAGCCGGCGTAAAACTGGCAAAACCGAACAGCCGCGCCGATGAGAAATCGCCGGGTGCGGCAGCTTGCATCATGCCCACCAGCGCTTCATTGTTGGCGTAGGTGTGAGTCACGGCGTAGCGCCGCAGCACATCGGCGGACTGCGCGGCGTTGAAGACAGGGGCGCACACGACCGGCACGCCTTGGGCCAATCCGCCGGCCAGCGTGGCAAAGCCAAATGCGCCGCAGAACGGCGCGCTGGCCAGAATGCAGCTGTTTGGGCCGTATTCAAATGCTTGCGCGACCGCCGCGCCGTGGCGCAGCAAGGTGCGCTGGTCATGCAGCACAAATTTGGGTTTGGACGTGGTGCCGGACGTGGTGAAGCACAACACGCCCGCGTTGCCATGCGCTACGGGGGCCGCGTCCTGCGTGGCCAGCAAATCAGCGTAGCGATGCACGGGTTTGCCTTGGACGGAGGGAGCTACGGCTTCACCGGCCTCGGCCAGCGCGACCACGCCTTGCAGGCGGGCAAGGTGCTCGGGCGCAACGTCGTCCAGAATGCCCTGAAAATCGATGCCCTTGAAACCGGGCCAGAACACCAGCCAATCCGCCTTGCCGCGGCCCACAATGTCGGCTACTTCCAGCGATCTGAAACGTGTGTTGACGGCAAGTACCAGCGCGCCCAGGTGAGCGCAGGCCAGGAAGGATTCCACCCAGGCCGCGCAATTGGGCAGCCAGACGGCAACGCGGTCGCCGGGCTTTACGCCTATGCGCGCCAGGCCGGCAGCCAGTGCGCGGCTGCGCGCACGCAGTTGCGTCACGCTGATCTGCTGGTCCTGATCGATCAGCGCGATGGCGTCAGGCGCGCGCGAGACCAGCGCGTCCAGATGTTCAGAAAATGTTGAGTACGGCAAGGTCATGGCTTACACCGTGGCAATAGGCGTCACGGGTGAACCCACCGCGCCCGGCATGCGCAAGGGCGGGGCCGTGAGCAGGAAGCGGTTGCGGCCCTGCGCATGTAGCCAGTCCGCCAGATCCTTCAAGTACCAAAGCTCTGCCAACGGCAGCCCCAGCTTGAACAAGCAGTGGTGGTGCAGCGGCAGTATCGAGTGGCCTGGGCCGGACGTGCGGGCAGGATAGGATTCGACCGCGTAGTTGTCTGCGCAAATGGCGGCGATGCCGCTGGCGGTGATCCATTCCAGCAGGGCAGGGTCGGCGCCATCCAGCACGGCGCCTGTCTGTTCCAGCGCGTGCGGGTCAGGCTGGCCGTTCATGGCGACCAGACTTTCCGCGAACCCGGTACGCAGTACCAGCATATCGCCCGCTTCCAGCACCACGTTTTGCTCTTGCATGGCGGCCTGCAATTGGGTGTGGCCGACCAGTGTGCGCCCCGGGCCGAAGGCGCGAGCCAGATCCACCAGCACGCCACGGCCCTGCATGCCTTTTTCCGCATAGCGGCTGACGCTGAGTTTGCGCGCATACGAACCGCCGGGCGGGCAGCAGGCCTCAGCAGACGTGTCCGGGTCCGTGCCGCCAAACACATCAACGCCCGCGGCGTAGCCGTTGTAATAGACGCGGCGCGCTTGCCCGTCGCCTTGAATATCGAACATGGCGCCTACATGGCTCAAGCCGTCCCATTGCGTGGAGTACTGCATGGACAGCGTCACCTGGTCGTCGGACAGCACGTCGACAGCTTCAGGCTGCAACTGCGACATGGCAAAGTTCAGGTACGGCGTGCCTTCGCGGAACGTGGGCTTGAGGGTGGGGGCGTGGCGGCGGGGATTCAGCACGTTGCCGCCCGGCAGATCCAGCGGCAGCGACAGGCAGAACACCTTGCCCGTCCGCACTTCTCGCACGGCTTGCAGCACCTTGGCTTCCGTCAGCAGGTTCAGCCTGCCCAGTTCGTCATCCGGTCCGAAGTCGCCCCAGGTTGAGCCTTCGGGCCGTTGCGTCCAGCGTTTCATCTGCTTGTCTCCTGTCGGTTTTCTATGTTCTTATAACTATAGTACGTATTTACGTACTTTGAATAAGCCTCAAGAAGAAATCCGCAATCAGCGGGTTCACCAGGAGACAAATCCATGAAGCAATTCCTGCACCCGCGTGCCGGGTGGCGCCGCTTGGCCGTCGCCAGTCTGGCCGTGCTGGCTCTGCCCTCGGCGTATGCCGCCGGGTATCCCGACCATCCCGTAACCGTTGTTGTTCCCTACCCGCCGGGCGGGGGCGCCGACATATTTGGCCGCGCCATCGCCAACGCGTTGCAGCCGGGCCTGAAACAGACTGTGGTGGTTGAAAACAAGCCCGGCGCGGGCGGCAACATCGGCATGGCCTATGTGGCCCGCGCCAAGGCCGATGGCTACACCTTGGGCCTGGGCACCATCGGCACGCAGACCATCAACCAGTTCCTCTACAGCAATATGACTTTTGATCCCGAACGGGATCTGGTGCCGATTGCGCTGGTGTCCACCACGCCCAATGTCATCGCGGTCAGCGCCAAGTCGCCGTACAAAACGGTGGCTGACGTGATCCGTGCTGCCAAGCAGTCGCCCGAGAAGAAGCTGACCTATGCGTCACCGGGTATCGGTTCATCCGTGCACCTGACCGGCGCGTATTTCGAAGCCATGGCGGGGGTGACGATGCTGCACGTACCGTTTAAGGGCACCTCCGCATCGCTGCCTGCGGTGGCGGGCGGGCAGGTGGATTTGCTGTTTGACAACCTGCCGGGCGCGTTGGCGCAGATCAAAGACGGCAACTTGGTGCGCGGCGTGGCTGTGACCTCCGGCGAACGCGATCCATCGGTGCCCGCGCTGCCTACGGTCGCCGAGTCCGGGCTGCCCGGTTTTGATGTCACGGCATGGTTCGCGCTGTACGCACCGCGCAATACGCCGGAGCCGGTGATCAAGCAGTTGATCGAAGCGGCGCGCAGCGGTCTGCAAAGCCAGGTCATCGCGACCAACTTCGCCACGATGGGCGCCAAACCCGGTACGCTCTTCGGCGCCGACTTGGCCGCCTTCGAAAGCGCAGAGCGCAAGAAGTGGGGCGGACTCATCAAAGACAAAGGAATCACTGCGCAATGAACACTCCCATCGCTCTGGTCACCGGCGGCAGCCGCGGTATCGGCCGCGCCATCGTGGCGCGTCTGCTCAAAGACGGCTATCAAGTGGTCAACTTCAGCCGGCGGGCGCCTGACGCCGTGCTGCCTGGCGAAACCTTTCGTTCGGTCGATCTGGGCGATGCCGAGGCCACTCGCGCCGCCGCGCGGGAACTGGCCGCCGAGCGGCAAGTGCTGCATCTGGTCAATAACGCGGGGATGATTCAAGTCGCCAATATCGAAGACGTGACCGAGGCTGATCTCTTGCGCACCATGGCCTTGAATGTGACGGCGCCGGTTTTGCTCTTGCAGGCGCTGTTGCCGGGCATGCGTCAGGCGGGGTATGGACGCGTGGTCAATATTGGCAGCCGCGCCGCCTTGGGCAAGGGGGGGCGCTCGGTGTATGGCGCGTCCAAGGCGGGTTTGGCGGGCATGACGCGCACCTGGGCGCTGGAATTGGCAGCGGACGGCGTCACGGTAAACACCGTGGCGCCGGGGCCTATCGCAACCGAGTTGTTCAATCAGTCGAACCCGCCGGGGGAGGCGAAAACCCGCGCGCTGGAAGCCTCCATTCCCGTAGGCAGGGTGGGACAGCCAGAAGAGGTGGCGCACAGCGTCGCCATGTTCCTGGACAAGCAGGCGGGCTTCATCACGGGCCAGCTTTTGTATGTATGCGGAGGCATGTCCGTGGGGCTGGCGGGCTGATCCATTTTTACGCGGGCAATGGCCGCGCCAAGGGCTGGAGGTGATTGGCGCGGTCAGCGGTGCGTCTGGGGTGTGGTCTTTTTGTGCACCGGCCCGACAAGTTTTTCGACTGATTTCTTTGATATCTTGCCAGCGCTTTGCAGCACGCTGGCCCGTTCTTCGCGCAAGCGCCGCAGGACTTCCGTAGGTGCCACGCCAAAGTGCGCCGCAAACTTGCGCTGAAACGTGCGGCGGGACATCTGGCAGGCGTCGGCCATGTCGTCCACCGACCAGCGCGCCGACAAGCGCGCTTCAATTTTCTCGACCAGATCGCGAAAGGGCGCGGCGACGCGATCCTGCATGCGCAGTGTCTGGCTGTATTGGCGCTGGTCGCCGTCGCGGCGCATGAAAACGACCAGCCGGCGCGCAACCTGCTGCGACAGTGCCGAGCCGAAATCACGCTCGATCAGCGCAAGCGCCAGATCTATGCCCGCCGTTACGCCCGCAGATGTCCAATATTTGCCGCTTTCAATAAAGATGCGGTCGTCTTGCACTCGCAAGGCGGGGTAGAGCTGGCGCAGCCGGTCGGCAGAGCGCCAGTGCGTGGTCACGGCGCGCCCGTTAAGCAAGCCGGCAGAAGCCAGCACGAAAGCACCGGTGCACACGCTGCTCGTGCGGCGCGTGGCGGCATCGCGGCGGCGCAGCCAGGCGCGCATTTCCAGGTGGGCGCTGGCGAGGTCGACGCCGGGGCCGCCCGGCACCAGCATCATGTCGATGGGCGCATCGCCATCATGTTCGAAGGTGCCATCCACCTGCATGCGTAAACCTTGCTCCCACGTCGTCACAACTGGTGCGGCTGCAATGGTGCTTAAACGATAGAGCTTGCGCCCCGCCTCTTCATTGGCTGAACTGAACGCCTGCCAGGGACCGGCCAGGTCCAACGGCTGAAAGCCGTCGTACAGCACAAACACGATGTGTTGTGGCGCGTTTTGGCCTGAAAATGGCGCAACGGCCGGGGTGTGTCCGCCTATGCTGGGCGCTGGCGTTTCAAAGGGAGCATCGTCATGCATGTGAATTTTCTCTTGTTTCAGGGACTGACCCAGCTGGATATGACCGGTCCCTACGAAGTGCTGGCGAACGCGCCAGGCTTCACCGTGGATTTTGTCGCAAAAACACTCGATCCGGTGCGTTGTGATCGCGGCTTGCAATTCCTGCCCACGCAGACGCTGGCATCCGCACCGCAGTGCGATCTGCTGGTGGTGCCGGGTGGTCCGGGCACCGATGACGCCATTGTCGATCCGGAGTGGGTGGCCTTCACTCGCAAACAAGGGCTGGCTGCGCAGTATTTGTTTGGAATCTGCACGGGTTCCCTGCTTCTGGGCGCGGCGGGTTTGCTGCGTGGCAAGCGGGCATCCAGCCATTGGCGTGCGCGGGAACTGTTGTCGCGATTCGGTGCGACGCCCAGCGACGAACGCATGTGTGTGGACGGCAATGTCTACACCGCAGGCGGCGTGACCTCAGGTATCGACATGGGGCTGAAAGTGGTGGCCGCGCTGTGCGGTGACGATGTGGCCAAAATGATTCAGCTGCAAATCGAATATGACCCCAAGCCGCCGTTCCCGGGAGGCACTCCGAAAACATCGGAACCCGCCGTGGTGGAGCGTTATATCGCGATGTCGCAGGCGCGTTTTGACCGGCGCGCGGCATTGGTCGACCAAGCCGCTGCCGCCATGCCGTAAGCCGGTTGGTTACTTGCCCAGGTGGTCCAGCGGCAGCGGGCTTTGCGGCTTGACCGTCTGGATGGCGAAATTGCTGCGGATGTCTTTCACGCCCGGCAGCTTCAGCAGCGTGCCCAGCAGAAAGCGCTCGTAACCGCGCAGGTCTGGCACCACGACTTGCAGCAGAAAGTCGGATTCGCCGGACACCAGATGAGCGGCGATCACTTCCGGCAGGGCGCTGACTTCTTTGCGGAACTGGTCGGCGTCGCGTTCGTGATGCCGTTCCACCTTGACGCCCACAAACACGGTCAGGCCCAAGCCGACCTCGTCAGGCGCCAGTCTGGCCTCGTAGCCCTGGATAACGCCAGACTCTTCCAACATGCGCACGCGCCTCAGGCAAGGTGAGGGCGACAGCCCGATCTGCTCGGCCAATTCCACATTGGTCAGGCGGCCGTTCTTCTGCAAAGCCTCCAGAATGCGGCGGTCATAAGCGTCAAGTTCGTGTTTTGGCATGAAATTGGAAAACTGGCATGTTTGATGGTCTGGTATGCCAATAATGGTAACGGAGTTGGCATGAATAGCAAGCACATGCCAGCCCGATTTTCCTAGAATGATCGCCATCAAAGGATGCGTGGGAGCGCGGTGATGGCCGATATGGCGATGTTTCTAGGGGCTTTGCTGGTTGTGTATGTAATCCCTGGCCCGGACATGATTCTGCTGCTGGAAACCGGCGTGCTGCGCGGCCGCGGGCAGGCCCTGGCGGTGGCGGTCGGGTTGGCCATTGCTCGCGCCGCGCACGTGACCCTGGCCGCGCTGGGGCTGGCTGCCTTGTTCAAGACTCACCCCTGGGCGTTTGACGCCGCGCGTACGGTGGGCGGCTGTTATCTGGTGTGGCTGGGGGTGCGCCTGCTGCGAGCGGCGCCGGTGGCCTATGACGCAGCGGGGCAGAATGCGCCGCAAGGCGCAGGGCTGGGCGGGGCGCTGTTAAGCGGCGTGTTGACCAACGTGCTCAACCCCAAGGCCTTGTTGTTCTGCTCGGTGCTGTTGCCGCAATTTGTGTCACCGGCGCAAGGCCCGATCGGACAGCAGTTTGCGATATTGGGTGTGATCCTGGTCAGCCTGGGTTTGGCATTTGACATCGTGTGCGCTCTGGCGGGCGGAGCGGTGGGGCGCTGGATGTCCGCCAGCCCGCGCGCGCAGAGAATTCAGAGCGTTGTCTTTGGCACCGCGTTGATCGGCTTTGGTCTGCGTCTGACGCTGGCGGGACGCCCGGCCTGAAGCAGAAAACGGACGGCTTCCCCAATGAAAGGGGCCTGACGCGATGTGACGTCAGGCCCCTTTTTTGCGCTTGCTTCAGCCTTTACTTACCGAAGGCATAGGATTCCGAATCCACATCTTCCTGCTTGGCGGGGGGCGGGGTCGCGCCGTCCTGCAGCATTTCGGCTTGCGTCAGACCCTTCGTCAGCTCCAGCGCCTGGCGCTCGAACAGGCGCCGGTACAGGCCGCCCTTCAGACGGATCAGCGCGTCGTGGCTGCCTTCCTCGATGATGCGGCCATGATCCATGACCAGCAGGCGGTCCAGCGCGCGAACGGTGGACAGGCGGTGGGCCACCACCAGCGTGGTCCGGCCTTCCATCAGCCGGTCCATCGCCTGCTGAATCAGCACTTCGCTTTCGCTGTCCAGACTGGATGTGGCTTCGTCCAGGATCAGGATGGGCGAGTCGGCCAGGAATGCCCGCGCAATGGCAACGCGCTGGCGTTCTCCGCCTGACAGCTTGACGCCGCGCTCACCCACCAGCGTGTCATAACCCTTGGGCAGCGACACGATGAAATCGTGCGCGCTGGCCAGCTTGGCCGCGTGCTCGATCTCGGCCTGGGTGGCGCCGGGGCGAGCGTAGGCGATGTTCTCAGCCAAGGTGCGGTGAAACAGCACCGGGTCCTGTTGCACGATGGCGATCTGGCTGCGCAACGACGCTTGCTTCACCTGGGCAATGTCTTGCCCGTCGATCGTGATGCGGCCTTCGTTGACGTCATACAGCCGCTGGATCAGCTTGATGAACGTGGTTTTACCCGAACCCGAATGGCCAACCAGACCGACGCGTTCTCCTGGCGCAATGCGTGCAGAGAACTTGTCGTAGAGCGCCGTGTTGTGCGAGCCATACCGGAACGTCACATCTTCAAAGCGGATCTCGCCCGCCGTGATCTGGATCTTGCCGGCGCCGGGACGGTCGGCCACACCCAGCGGCTGGCGTTCCATCGCCACCAGTTCTTCCATGTCGTTGACGGAGCGTTGCAGGTTGCGGATGTGCATGCCCACGTCGCGCAGATACCCTTGCAAGACGAAGAACATGGTCAGCGTGAAGGTGATATCGCCCACGGTCGCCTGATTGCGCGACCACAGCAGCAGAGATACACCCAGAATGGCGGCCTGCATGGCCACCAGCATCGCGCCCTGGATGCCGCCGTTCAGCGTACCGCGGACCCAGGTGCGGCGCGTGCGGTGACGCCACTTGTTGACCACGCGGTCCAGCCGTTGCTCTTCACGCGTTTCCGCGCCAAAGGCTTTGACGACTGCGTTGCAGCTGACGGCATCGGCCAGCGCGCCGCCCATGCGCGTATCCCAGGCGTTGCCCAGCCGTGCAGCTGGCGCGACAAAGCCCAGTGACAGCGCAGCCGTGACAGCGATGTACAGCACGGAACCCAGGCCCACCACCAAGCCCATCAACGGCCAGTGCGCGCCCAGCAGCGCCGTGGCGCCAACCAGCATGACGATCGACGGCAACAATGCCACCAGCAGCGTGTCGTTCAGGATGTCTACGGCCCACATGCCGCGCGTGATTTTGCGCACGGTTGATCCGGCAAAGCTGTTGGCATGCCAGTCGGTAGAGAAACGCTGCACCCGGTAGAAGGCGTGGGACACAATGCCGTTCATCATCTTCAACGTGAAGGTGATGATGTTCTGGAACACAGCCTGACGCAGCAACGTGCCGCCCACGCCTAATGCCACCAGCAGCCAGAAGGCAGTGATGGCGGCGGTCCATGCAACTTGGTCGCCCGCCGTGCCTGAGGCCACGGCATCAACCAGACGGCCTGCATACATCGGCGTCAGAACGTCGGCCACTGCCGACAATAGCGCCAGCAGCGCGATGATTACGATGCGCCAGGGTTGCTGACCCCAGTGCCGGAAGGTAAAGCCCAGGACGTCCTTGAAGGCCTGTCCTCGAAAGTCGATTTTTTTTCTAGCCATAAACAATGGCCTGGCGGCACAAGACACGCCAGGATGTCCTTGTGAGGAAAGAGGGGAAACAAACCGGGCGCCAAAGCGGCACCGGTGACTGCGTTTAAGAGTTTGGGGCGGGCGCGGAGGACCAGTCGCCAGATATCGATCTAGCGATGGGTCCGCGCGGGCGGCGACTTAATGACGTCGCGGAGACACGCGCGGGTAGGCGTTGGGCATGGGGTACATCATGCGGCCTCCCTGTCGGTGAGTAGAGTGGAAAAATGAAATGGGCAAACGCCCGTATTGCTGATTCTATAGAAGTGATGTAGGCGAATCAACGGGTGGCGTGAAGAAGCAGCCGATGGTGTGGGTTTTTTTCAACCTGCCGCGCAATCCCGGCGTGCGGTCAGGCGGACGCCTGCGCATGTCAGTTTTCCTGCCTGGGTTTGAACTGCGCGAAATCGGCCCAGCACTGCTGCGTGAAGGCATAGAGCGCGTCTTGGGCTGTCAACGGCGTGCGCCCGGCCAGCCGTGCCAGCACGTAGTGTCCCTGGCGTTGCCGGTCAGCAGGCAAGGGCACTTCCATCAGCAGACCCGCCTCTTGTTCGCGCCGCGTGACGCAGATGACGCCCAGCAGCAGCGTGTCGGTATGCAAGGCTAGATCTACAAGCGGGTCCAGATTTTCGCAGCGGGTCGTGACCATGTGTTCGGGCGCGCCGCCGGGAACCAGCGTTTCGGCCAGACGCAGCGAGACTTCGGGGCTTAACGTGCTGGATGCGACGGGGTACTGGCGAATCTGCTCGATGCCCGCGCGCTTGTGGGCCAGGATCGGGTGGTCTTTGCGGCACACCATACCGGCGCGCAAGGGATCGAGCGGACGGGTTTCGATATCGGCTGCGTCATAAAGCATGCGAGCGTCGCAAACCAGGGCGTCGATGCGTTCGGCGCGCAACAGATTCAGCAGCGTTGCGGTGCTGCCCAGTTCTACCGCGACACGCACCTGCGGGTGTTCGGCAGCCATATGGGTCAGAAACGGCGTGAGCAGCAGCGCGGCGGGCGTGGGGCTCAGACCAATGGCAAGCGTCCCGGATTCCCCGCTGTGGAGCGTCTTCAATTCGCGTTGCAGTTCTGCTTCTTCGAAGCGCATGCGGCGGGCGCGCTCCACCGCGCAGGCGCCATAGGGCGTCAGGCGCACTTGGCGGGCGCCGCGATCCAACAGGGGCAGGCCCAGTTCGGCTTCCAGCGCCTGGATGCTGCGGCTTAACGCGGGCTGTGAAAGGTTCACCGCGTCGGCCGCGCGCGAAAACGTGCCGTGCTCCACCACCGCGAGCAGATGTTTAAGCTTCTGAAAGTCCATGTTCTTATTGCATAGATCGTATGAAATAAATGCATTGGAATTATAGATCCATGCTTCGTATGATGGTTCGCAGACGGTGCCCGGCAGAGGCGCTGCGCCCCGCGTCCGGTTTACTCGCGACCGGATGCGGCCAATAAATACGGAGACAGATCTACATGAAGCAGCAAATCTTGTTGACCGCCATTTTGGCGGCCTGCTCGTTCGCGGGCGCAAATGGCGCATCCGCTCAAGCGGCCCCGGCCCCCACGGCGGCCGTCGCTGAACGCGCACCCCAGCCCGTGAGCGGGCAAGTGACCATCCGGCGTGATGACTACGGCATGCCCCATGTGTATGCCAGTACGGTGTACGGCATCTTCTACGGCTACGGTTACGCCGTTGCGCAGGACCGCCTGTTCCAGATGGAAATGGCGCGGCGCAGCACCCAGGGCCGCGTTGCCGAAGTGCTGGGCGCGCCCATGCTGGCTTTCGATAAGTCGATACGCGGCAATTTTTCACCCGAGCGCATCCAGCGCCAGCTGGCATCCTTGCCCGCTTCAGAGCGTCAGATTCTGGACGGCTATGCGGCTGGCATGAATGCGTGGATCTCGCAGGTGCGCGCCAAACCGGGCAGCTTGATGCCAAAGGAATTCAACGACCTGCAATTCCAGCCCTCTGACTGGACAGCGTATGACGTCGCGATGGTATTTGTGGGCACCATGGCCAACCGCTTTTCGGATGCCAACAGCGAGATCGACAACCTGGCGCTGTTGACCGCGCTGAAAGACAAGCACGGCGACGCGCGCGCCATGCAGATCTTCAACCAATTGCGTTGGATGACCGATAGCCGCGCGCCGACCACCGTGCCCGAGGAAGAGGGCGTGTATCAGCCTGATGGCGCGCGCCAGCCCGCCAAGCTGTCTTACGCGCTGCCGCGATACAACGGCACGCCGCCCATGCTGGAGCGTGTGGCGCGTGACCCGCAAACGCGCGCTGTGCTGGACGAAGCGCCTGCCGCTGCCTCGGCGCGCGTGTTGGCGCAGTTTGCGGAATCGGGCCAGCCTGGCATTGCAGGTTTTCCAACCACCAGCAATATGTGGATCGTGGGCCGTGATCACGCCAAGGATGCCCGTTCCATTCTGCTGAACGGTCCGCAATTCGGCTGGTGGAATCCCGCCTATACCTATGGCATAGGCTTGCACGGCGCGGGTTATGACGTGGTGGGTAACACGCCATTTGCGTATCCCAGCATTCTGTTCGGCCACAACGCGCACGTGACCTGGGGCTCTACGGCG
This sequence comes from Achromobacter seleniivolatilans, assembly GCF_030864005.1. Classification (NCBI taxonomy): domain Bacteria; kingdom Pseudomonadati; phylum Pseudomonadota; class Betaproteobacteria; order Burkholderiales; family Alcaligenaceae; genus Achromobacter; species Achromobacter seleniivolatilans. The sequence continues at coordinate 2,362,451 of NZ_CP132976.1, read as the reverse complement.
GGTTTTGGGGATGACGTGGATATCTATGCGGAAAAGCTCGACCCCGCTGACCGCACCCGCTACTTCCACGATGGCGCCTGGAAGACAATGGAAAAGCGCACCGAGCTTATCGCCGTCAAGGGCGCGGAGCCCGTCGTCATGGACGTCTATCGCACGGTGCACGGCATTGTCACCAAGTTCGACGATAAGCAGCATGTGGCTTACGCCAAGGCGCGGGCCTGGGAAGGCTATGAGCTGCAATCGCTGATGGCCTGGACGCACAAGGCGCAGTCGCGCAATTGGGATCAGTGGAAACAGCAGGCCGCCCGCCATGCGTTGACCATCAACTGGTACTACGCCGACGACCGCGGCAATATCGGTTACGCGCACACGGGTTTTTATCCCAAGCGCAAACCCGGCCACGATCCGCGCCTGCCCGTGCCGGGTACCGGCGAAATGGATTGGGACGGCATGCTGCCGTTTTCGACCAATCCGCAGGTCTATAACCCGCGCCAAGGCTTTATCGCCAATTGGAACAACCAGCCTATGCGCGGTTATCCGTCCACCGATCTGTTCGCCATCGTTTGGGGGCAGGCCGACCGTTACGCCGAAATCGAGACCCGGCTGAAAACCATGACCGCCAATGGCGGCAAGGTCAGCGCCCAGCAGATGTGGGACCTGATCCGCACCACCAGCTACGCGGACGTCAACCGCCGTCACTTCCTGCCTTTCCTGCAACGCGCGGTGCAAGGCCTGCCGGCAGATGACGCCCGCGCGCGTCTGGTCGCAGGGCTGGCATCCTGGGACGGCATGGGCACGAGTGACAAGCAGGCGGGTTACTACGACAACGCGGGGCCGGCCGTGATGGATGCGTGGTTGCGCGCCATGTTGCGCGCCACACTGGCCGACGAAATGCCCGCTGACTTCTTCAAGTGGTATAGCGCCACCGGATACCCCACGCAGGCCGCGCCGGCCACGGGTTCCGTGAACCTGACGGTGGGGGTCAAGGTGCTGTTCAATGCGCTGGCCGGCCCGGATGCGGGCGTGCCGCAGCAGTACGACTTCTTCAACGGAAAGCGTCCGGAAGCCGTGTCGCTGGCTGCGTTGGACGAAGCGCTTGCCGCCTTGCAAAAAGCCTATGGCCAAGACCCCGCGACGTGGCGCATTCCCGCTCCGCCGATGGTGTTTGCGCCCAAGAACTTCCTGGGCGTGCCGCAGGCGGATGACAAGGCCGTGCTGACCTACGCCGCAACGCAGAACAGGGGCACCGAGAACAATATGACGGTGTTCGATGCCAAGGGCGTGCGCGCCGTGGATGTGGTGGCGCCAGGGCAGAGCGGTTTTGTGGCGCCGGATGGCACCGCATCTGTCCACACCCGTGATCAGTTCGATCTCTATACCGGCTTTGGCAATAAGCGGGTCTGGTTCACGGATGCGGAAGTGCGGGCCAATACTAAGTCGGTAGAGACGTTGCGCTACTGACCGTGTAGCCGCCCTGATGACTGGCCAGGCGCGCATAGGCCCCAAGCTTACCCAGCAACTGGTCATGCGTGCCGGCCTCTACCAGGGTGCCGCGATCCAGCACCAGAATCAGATCGGCGTCGCGGATGGTGGACAGCCGGTGCGCAATCACAAGGGTGGTGCGATGCTGCATCAAGGCATCCAACGCGCCGCGCACCTGCATTTCAGACAAGGTATCCAGATGCGAGGTGGCTTCGTCCAGGATCAACACCGGCGCATTTTTCAAGAATGCCCGCGCAATCGAAATGCGCTGGCGCTGGCCGCCTGATAGCTGCATGCCGCGTTCACCCACGCGTGTTGCCAACCCATCGGGCAAGGTCCGCACAAACTCTGTCAAAGCGGCCTGTTGCAGCGCGCGCGCCAGTTCGTCCGGCGTGGCTTCGGGACGTGCCAGCCGGATGTTGCCTTCCAGCGTGTCGTTGAATAAATAGGTGTCTTGGGTGACCAGCGCCACGCGCTCGCGCAAGCCATCCAATTGCAGCTGGCGCACATCCACGCCGTCGAGCTTGACCACGCCAGCGCGCGGGTCCCAGAAACGCAGCAGCAAGCTGGCAACCGTGCTCTTGCCCGCGCCGGAGGCGCCAACGACTGCCACGGTTGCGCCGGCCGGCACCTTGAAACTCAAGTCCTTCAACGTGTCTTCCTGTTTGCCGGGGTAGGCGAAACTGACGTGTTCAAAGGCCAGCGACAATCCGTGGGTGGCGACTGGCGGCGCCAGCGGGCCGTCGGTGACGGGTTCGGGTTCATTGCTGACCACGTGCAGGCGGCGCGTGGCGGCAATGGTGTCGGCCAGCTGGCGGCTGACCTGCGAGATCTCGGAAACCGGCAGGAAGGTCGCCAACGCAATCAGCACCAGCAATGGCAGCATGCTGGCCGACAGATTGCCCGCCGACACCTGCAAGGCGCCAACCACGGCCACGGCCAGACCGCCCAGGCCCATTGCCACTTCAAACCATGCCGTCTGCCGGGACAAGTCGCGCAGGATGTCCAGCCGCCGTGTGCGGTACTGATCCGCCACCTTCAGGAATTGCTCGCGGCGGCGGCCGGTGGCCTGGAAAGCGGTCAGGTCGGCCAGACCCTGAATCGTGTCGGTGGTGTGCGCGCTCATTTCGCCCAGCGCCTGCCGCGCCTTGTCGCCCAACGCGTCGACATGACGGCGGCCACGCACCGGCGACACCAGCGCATAGGCCAGGAATGGCAACAGCGCCAGCGCCACGGGCCAGCTGTAGACCCCCAGAAAGCCCAGTACCGACAACGGCACCAGTACGGAGACAATGGCGGGAGCGATGGTGTGGGCGTAGAAGTACTCGACCATTTCCACATCCTGCGTGGCCAGCGCCACCAGGTCGCCCGAACGGCGCTGCAACAGGTAGGCGGGTGCCAGACGTTCCAGCTTGTCGTAGAGCTTGACCCGCATATCGGCCAGCAACTGATACGCCATGGCGTGCGCCAGCCAAGATTCCAGCCAGTGGAACAACGCGGCAAGCGGCGCGGCGACAAGCAGGCCCACGATCAGCGCGGATATGTCGCGGCCGTCGCGGATAGCAGCGACGATCAGCGCGCTGAACACGCCGACGCCGATAAAAGCGGCTACGCGCGCCACGCCCAGCAGAATGGTGGCCGTCAGGGTGCCGCGCCACGGGCGCACGACGGACAGCAGCGTGCCCAGCGTGGCGCGCCAGCCGACCTGCTCGGCGTCCGCGTCCAGCGAACGCAGGGCAGGGCCTTGCTTATCGGTTCCCGCTGCGGGGGCGGTGTCGGCCCGTGTGGTGGCGGCTGCGGCAGGCGGCGGCGCCAGCAACGATTCCGACGACGGGTTTTGATGCGCAGCAGCTTGCTCGTGCATTAGCCGGTAGTACAAGCCGTGCTGCTGCATCAGTTCCGCATGCGGGCCGGCTTCCACAACGCGTCCTTGGTCCAGCACCAGGCAGCGGTCCGCGCCGATCACGCTGGCCAGACGGTGCGCCAGGATCAGCGTCGTGCGGCCCGCCATCAAGCGGTCCAATGCCTGTTGGATCAGCGCTTCGTTTTCGGTATCTACCGACGACAGCGCTTCGTCCAGGATCAGGATGGGGGCGTCGCGCAGCAGGGCGCGGGCAATGGCCACGCGCTGGCGCTGGCCGCCAGACAACTGCAGACCGCGTTCACCGATGCGGGTGGCGTAGCCGTCAGGCAGCGCCATGATGAAGTCATCGATATTGGCAGCGCGGGCCGCAGCGCGCACTTGTTCGTGCGTGGCCTGGGGCCGGCCCAGCCGCAGGTTGTCATCGATGGTGCCATGAAACAGCGTGATGTCCTGGCTGACCAACGCAATGTGGGACAGCAGGGTCTGGGTGTCCAGCGTATTGACGTCGTGGCCGCCGACCCGGATGCTGCCCGCCTGCGGTACGCATTCGCGCAACAACAGCCGCACGATGGTGGACTTGCCCGCGCCGCTGGGGCCGACAATACCCACACGCTCGCCCGCCGCAATCTGGAAGGCCAGCCCCTGGTGGGCGCGGCGCTCGGGCGTGTAGGAAAACGCGACGTTATCGAATTGAATGGTGGGCGCCAGACTGGCGGGGGCAATGCTTGCCGCCCGTGTGTCGGGCGCGGGCGTCAATGCTTGCGCGTCCATCAAGGCATGAATGCTGACGGCGGCGGATTGGCCCAGCATGCCGCGATGCAAGACCGAGCGCAGGTCGCGCAACGGGCGGAAGATCTCGGTGCCGGCCATCAGCACGATCAGCAGCGCTTCCACGCTCATGTCGCCCGCCGCCACGCGCCAAGCGCCCAGCGTCAATGCCAGGGCTGCGCCCAGCGCCACGCCCAGGTCGCTGATGCCGCGCGTCAGCAGGCTGACGGACAGCACCCAGAAGGTGTTGTCCGACAGGCTGCGCGCTTTTGCGGCCAGCCTCTGGCCCCACGCCTTGCCCTGGCCATATGACTTCAAGGTGGGCAGGCCTTGGACGGCATCCAGAAAGTCTTCGCCAAACGCATTCAGCGAGCGGGTGCGCGCCTGGCTCGCGCGGCGGTCCAGCATATGCACGGCCATCGGGCCGAACAGTGCGAACAACGCGGCCACAAGAAAGACCAGCGCCGTGGGCACGTCCCAGAATGCAATCACCGCAAATATCGCAAAGGGTGCAGCGGCCGCGATGGCGACCTGCGGCAGGTATTGGCCAAAGAAGGTTTGCAGTTGCTCAACGCCATCCACCACGGTCAGCATGACGCCGCCCGTACGCTGGTTGGCGAACCAGGCCGGTCCCAATGCGACGATGCGGTCGTACAGCCGGCCGCGCAGCGAGTGTTGAATCGTGGCCGACGTGCGATTGGCCTGCACGGTGCGCCAATGATCAAAAAACGCGCGCAGCAGCACCATCGCGCCCACGCACACTGCGGGCGCGATCCAGTCTTGCCAGGGGGCGCCATCAAACACGCGGGCCAGCAATTGGCCCAGAAAGACGTAACGTGCAATGCCTGCCGCCAGCGCCAGCAGGCCCAGGAAAATCCCGCCTGCCATGCTGGCCCGCAGGCCGGCTGTCAGTTGCCACAATCGAGAGTCGAAATACATATCAATGCTCCAATCACAGCCTGCATGGTCACTGATCCGCCCGGCACGCGAAAGCGATAGTTTTTCAATCATGGGTTGAGATAAACTCTACCCATGGCCGATCTACCCAATCACACTCCGCCCTTGGCTGCCTTGCGCGCCTTTGAGGCCGTCGCCCGCCTGGGCAGTTTGAGCCGCGCCGCTGCGGAGTTGAACGTCACGAAGAGCGCCGTCAGCCATCAATTGCGCGCGCTGGAGGCGGATCTGGGCGTGTCATTGCTGCGCCGGGGCGGAACGGTACGCCGCGCCGAGACCACGGACGCGGGCGCCAATCTGCTGATATCCGTACAACAGGCCTTGACCCTATTGGAGACCGCCTGCCGCAACGTCCGAGCTACGGCGCGAGGACGCCGCCGCTACACATTGAACGTGTCGGCCAACCCGTCGCTGGCCGCGTTGTGGCTGGCGCCGCGTATTGGCCGCTTCATTGAATTGCATCCTGATATAGATGTGCAGGTCTACCTGCATGCCAGCCAGGACCCCGCCTGGAAAAGCCAGGACATTGATCTGGCGTTTCTGCATGTGCGGGCCGTCGGACCGCACTTAGCCGCGGCAGGGGACATCCCGCTGATGACCGAAACCGTAGTGCCCGTTTGCAGCCCCGCGCTGATCGGTGCTGCCGACCGGGACGACCCGCGTATTTTTCTGCGCCACCGTTGGCTAGAGGAAAAACACATCGACAGTCCGGAAACCGACTGGCGGACCTGGAGTCCGCGTCTGGGTCTGGCAGAGGCCGACTGGCAGGAGCCGATGCTGTTGAGCGGTTTGAGCACGGTGGTGGCTGCCGCGGCCGCAGGCGTAGGCATTGCGTTGGGCCGTGCTCCGCTAATCGATGAAGACTTGGCCAGCGGCCGATTGGTGGCGTTGATGCCCCAGCTGCGCATGCCGGGGTCTTGGGGGTACGTGATGCGTTTGCAGGCCAACCGGCCAATGGATGCGTCCTTGCCGGCGCTGGTCGAGTTCCTGGCGGAAGAGGGGCGCAGCACGGGGGCATGGCATACTCGGCCGTCCATAACGGATGCGGCTTGAAAATCCGGTGAACGTAGAGGATGCCGTGACACTGAATTTGCGCGTGGCCCGTGTACGCCGCGCTTGGGTAGTACCGCTGTGCTTGCTGATGAGTCTGTCGCTTTCGGCGCTTGCCGCCAGTGCTGCTGAACAGACCATGACTCCCACTGATGCTCTGGCCAATTGGGAGGCCGAGGGCCGCGCCATGGGGCTTGCGCGCCCCGACATCCAGTGCCAGGATTTTCTTCAGACGCTCGGCAAGAAGCCCGATTACGTGGAATACCTGGGCTGCGAGCAGGACGATGATTCCTACATTCAGCCCATGGACGCCCGCTACCAAGTCAGCGGCGCCTCGGCGGTGCAGATGGAGGCATACCTGATGCAGAACTTCGGCATGCCCCGATTGGTGCATATCTGTTGCGGCTGGAGCCCCGGCAAACCCTATTTCTGGAAGGGGCCTGACGGGGTCGCCTACGAGATCAGCATGGGCGCAGAGACGTTCAGCTACCCGCGCGAAGAGTGGCACAAGATTGCCAGCTTCGGCGTGACGATAGGCGTGATCAGAAAAAGCCCCTAGCCGGGCGTTCACCACCGCTTAAAAAAGGCGGCCCGTTTGGGCCGCCGTGCTAGTCGCTCGTCAGCTCCATACTGCGCGTCACCTCTTCTTGCACGCGTTCCCAGATGGACCGCTTCAGTTCCACAAAACGCGGCGACAACTGCACGTCGGCAGTACGCGGATGCGGCAGATCGTTCTGAATATCCTGCACGATACGGCCGGGTTTGGACCCCATGACAGCCATGCGGGTGGACAGCGTCAACGCTTCGTCGATCGAGTGCGTGATGAAAACAATCGTCTTGCCGCTTTGCTCGTAGATGGACAGCAACTGATCCTGCAAGACCTGGCGCGTCATGGCGTCCAGCGCCGCAAACGGCTCGTCGAACAGCATCACGTCGGGGTCGTTGGCCAGCACGCGGGCAATCGACACACGCTGCTTCATGCCGCCCGACAGCGCGTGCGGATACTTGTCCGCAGCTTGTTTCAAACCCACCATCTCGATGTACTTGCGGGCGATGGGCGCGCGTTCCTGCTTGGACATGCCGCGCATCTTCAGGCCGAATTCCACGTTTTCCTGCACCGTGCGCCAGGGAAACAGCGCGTATTGCTGGAACACCATGCCACAGGCGGCGGTGACGTCCGTTACCTTGTTGCCGTTGATGGTGACCGTGCCGGTGTTGGGCGTGATGAAACCCGCCATCAGATTCAGCAAGGTGGACTTGCCGCAGCCAGAGGCGCCCAAGAGCACCAGGAATTCACCGCGCTTGACCTCCAGGTTGACCTTGTCCAGGACAGTCACATCGCCATAGGCCTTGGACACGTCATGCAGCTGGATCATCGTATCGTTCATCGTTGCCATGCCAGCACCCATCGTTCAAGAAGCCGCAAACACAGATCGGTCACCAGCACGGTGAAGCTGATCAAGACCATGCCCAGCACCACGGTGTCAGTCTGGAAGAATTCCTTGCCGTTCATGATCATGAACCCCAGGCCTTCCTTGGACGCGACCAGTTCGGCCGAGATCACGCAGGTCCAGGACAGGCCCAGAATGATCTTCATGCCCGACAGAATCTGCGGCAGGCAACCCGGGAACAGCACTTCACGCATCACCTGCCAGCGGTTGGCGCCCAGGTTGCGGGCCGCCCGCACCAGCACGGGGTCTATGCTGCGCGACGCTTCCATGACGTACAGCAGGGCGGGCACGAACGAGCCCATGAACACGATGCTGTACTTCTGGGTTTCGGTAATGCCAAACCACAGCAGCGACAGCGGAATCCAGCTCATGGAAGGCAGGGGGCGCAAGAATGAAATGATGGGATCGAAGACGGCGCGCGCCACCTTAGATGTGCCCAGCAAAATGCCCAGCGGAATGGCAACGATGACTGCCGCCAGAAACCCCACCATCACCCGGCGCGTGGACGCCAGCACGTTGTAGAACAGCGTGCCCTGGTCGGACATGGACAGGGCGCGAGTCAGCACCTGAGACGGCGCCGGCAAAAAGATGGGATCAACCGCGCCAGCGCGGCACAGGGCTTCCCAAGCCAGCAGAAAGGAAAGGAGTGAAAACACGCTGACCCAGATCAGACGTGTCTCCTTGGAAGACGAGCGCGTGGACATAGAAAAGCGATTCCGTGCTTACAGGTACGAGGCCTGGACCCAGTCCTTGACCGTGGGCGCTTTGTCGATCTGCTTGAGCGACACCAGCATCTCGGCCAGCTTTTGCATGCCGCCGACGAAATTACCCGGGTCCACCATCAGCGCCTTTTGATCCGCCGCCGAATACCACTGCGTTTGCTTGATGACGGCCAGTTGTTCTTCTTTGGACAGGCCGGTCAGTTCCAGCAGCACGCCAGCGGCCTCCTCGGGTTGCTCGGTCAGCAGGGTATTGGCCTGGAATACGGCTTGCAGGAATTTCTTCACCGCCTCCGGATTGTCGCGTCCCAGTTTGGCGTGCGTCAGCAGCACGTCCGGCCCCGGGGTGATGGCGTACTGCTTGTAGAGCGAGAAGGCGGTGTCGTCCAGCAGCACATGGGTGCCGGGCACGGCTTTGATACGGTCGAACGCCGGGGTCCAGGCGACAGCCGCGTCGATCTGCTTGCCCTGGTAGGCCGACAGCAGATTGGTCGCCGGCAGGTTGATGATGGACACGTCCTTATCCGGGTTCAGACCGGCCTGACGCAGCACGTCCAGCAGCAGCACGTGGGCGCTTGACGCGTAAGTGACGCCGATCTTCTTGCCTTTCAGATCGGCAACCGACTTGACGTCTTCGCGCACGAGCACGCCTTCCGCGCGGCCGAAGTTGTTGGGCGTGGCGATCACCTGGAACTGGCGCGCGCCGGCTGCCATCAACGCCAGCGACGACACCACGCCGGTGCCGGCCAGATCGATATTGCCGGCCATCACAGCGCTCATCCGGTCAGACGACGTGGCAAAACTCTGCCACTTGATGTCCAGCCCCTGCTTGGCGAAGAGGCCCGTCTTCATGGCGATGTAGGCCGAATAATGACCCAGCCAAGCGGAACCGCCGTAGGTGTAGGACGCATTGGCGGCGCGGGCGACCATGGGAAATCCAAGGGCGCTGGCGCCCGCCAAGGCTGCGGTGCGCACCAGCATGGCGCGGCGATTCATGTTCATATTTTTCCCCTACTTGACTGTAGATTGACTGATAGATTTCATGTCGCCGGCACTCTGGGGTGCGGCAGACCAGACTGTCACCCGGCGGCCGCGCTCTGGCATGAATATAAGAATCAGCGATGGTCAAAATTTGTTCTGCTTAAGCAATCCGAGTCGCGCAGACTGGCGATAGGCGTCTGGATAGCCGCGTCCGATAGCGCCGCTTCTATTCAGTATTCGCCATGCTTATATTGCGGCGGCCTTGAAAACCCGCGGTCACACTGGCGCCACCTGTTCTTGGAGCCTAGTCGTGAAGAGTTATGACGTGATCGTGATTGGTGCCGGCGTGATCGGCAGTTCTGTGGCCTTTCATCTTGCCGAGCTGGGCGCGAAGAACGTGCTGGTGCTGGATCGGGCTACGATCGGCGCGGGCACGACATCGCAGTCCTCCGGCATTTTGCGCACCCACTATTCGGTGCGGGAAAACGTGGAACTGGCACAGCGTTCGTGGAACGTATTCAACAACTTCGCCAGCTACGTGGGCGATGACGAAGCCTCGTGTGGATTGGTGAAATGCGGCTACCTGATCAGCGCGGCCGACAACGACAAGCTGGAACCGCTGCGCAGCGCACTGGCGCAGCAACGCGATCAAGGTATTGCGCTGGAGCTGCTGAATGCCGCCCAGGCGCGTGAGCTGCTGCCCATTGCCACGTTTGACGACGCCGCCCTGATCGGCTTTGAACCCGAAGCCGGCTTTGCCGATGCCTACCTGGTGGCGACAAGTTTTGCGCGTGGCGCGCGCCGCCGTGGCGTGACCATCCGTGAAAATGTCGACGTGCGAAAACTGCTGATCGAAAACGGCCGTGTTGTCGGCGTATCCACCTCCGAAGGGGACTACGCAAGTCCGCTCGTCATCAGCACCCAAAACATCTGGACCTCGGAGCTCGCCGGATGGACTGGCGTCGCGATGCCGGTTGTGCCGGAGCGCCACGCCGTGCTGGCCCTGGATTGCGAGCAAGCGCCGTACACGTATTCGATGCCGGTCTACAAGGATCTGGCCTCGCCCGGCATGCTGTATTGCCGCAGCTACGGCGGCAACCAGATGCTGGTCAGCGAAGGCATTGTGGGCGAAGCGCTGCAAAAGAGCGACGCTGAACAGGGTGATATTCCGCTGGACTACGTGGCGGAAGTGGGCGCGCAAGTGGCCGAACGCTTTCCCGCGTATGAGACGGCGGGCCTGGCCTCGTCCTGGACCGGCGTGTACGACGTAACGCCTGACTGGAATCCCGTACTGGGCCGCGTGCCCGGCGTGCATGGCCTGATCGTAGGCTTTGGCTTTTCGGGCCACGGATTCAAGCTGTCACCCACCGTGGGCCGGGTGTTGGCGCAAGAAGCGCTGGGCTTGGCCACCGATGTGCCGCTTACGCCTTACGACATCACCCGCTTTGCAAGCGGCGCGCTCCTGACCGGGAAGTACGGCCTTGGCGCAGTTTCCTGATCCTGCTGGCCCGACGCGCGCCAACTGGCTGGCCTTGCCGCCCGAGCCGTGGAAAAACGGTGGCGGCGTTACACGCACGCTGGCGGTGGATGACGCCATCCCAGGTCGCACGCCGCGCTGGCGCGTCAGCGTGGCCGACATCGAGCGCGACGGTCCGTACTCCTGCTTTCCGGGTTATGACCGCGTGTCGGTGGTGATGTCTGGCGACGGGGTTGACCTGTTGGGCGACGGCATTGAAGTCGCGCTGCTGCCGGGCATCGCCACGGCATTTGCGGGCGATGTGGCGTTCCAGTCCCGGCTGCGTGGAGGCGCGGTGCGCGTGTTGAACCTGTTTGTGCTGCGTGGCGCGGTCCAGGCCAGCGTGGTTTGCGCGGGGTCGGTCCAGCAGGCGTTGGCCGCGGGATCAGCGCCGGACGCGGCGACGCAGACTGTGCGCGTGATGCTTGCGTTGGCGCCGGGGCATCTGGCGGGCGGGGCGGGGGATGCGCGCGTCATGCTTGCCCCGGGCGACTTCGTTATCGATCCGGCCTGTCGCGGCACTGCGCGCAATGCCTTCGTATTGACGCAACCGCCTGCGCAGTACGCGCTGGGCGCTGTGTTGCTGGACTTGCGCTTTGCGCCCGATGAAACGTCTGTTCACCCCACGCCCCGCACGCCTGCCCAGGGCAGGGGCGTTCGTTGATTCCTTAATCCAGGAGTATTCGCATGAAGGTAATAGCCGCGGTCAAGCGTGTGGTTGACTACAACGTCAACGTGCGCGTCAAAGCCGACCAAAGCGGCGTCGACATTGGCAACGTGAAGATGTCGATGAACCCGTTTGATGAAATTGCCGTCGAAGCCGCAGTACGGCTGAAAGAGCAGGGCGCCGCCACGGAAGTGGTCGCCGTGTCTTGCGGCACCGCCCAGTCGCAGGAAACGTTGCGCACAGCGCTTGCAATCGGGGCTGATCGCGGCGTGCTGGTGCAGACGGACACCGCACTGCAACCCTTGGCGGTGGCCAAGCTGTTGCGCGCTGTCGTGCAAAAGGAAGCGCCCGCGCTAGTGATTTTGGGTAAGCAGGCGATTGATGATGACGCCTGCCAGACAGGCCAGATGCTGGCCGCGCTGTTGGGCTGGCCGCAAGCCACCAACGCCAGCGCCATCGAGATCAGCGGCGGCAATGTGCGTGTCACCCGTGAGGTCGACGGCGGGCTGGAAGTGCTGGAACTTACCTTGCCCGCGATCGTCACCGCCGACCTGCGCCTGAACGAGCCGCGTTATGTGACCTTGCCCAACATCATGAAGGCCAAGAAAAAGCCGGTGGATATTGAGACGCCGGAGGCGCTGGGCGTGGACCCCGTGTCCCGTCTGGAAACGTTGCGCGTGCAAGAGCCGCCTGCGCGCGCCCCGGGAGTCCGTGTGGCCGATGTGGCTGCGCTGGTCGACAAACTGAAGAACGAAGCCAAGGTGATCTGATGACAGTTCTGGTTATTGCCGAACACGATGCGCGCACACTGAACGGCGCGACATTAAGCGCCATTGCCGCCGCCGGCAAGCTCGCGATGCCCATCCACGTGCTGGTCGCGGGCGCCGATGCGCGGGCAGCGGCAGACGCTGCCGCTGGCGTTGCAGGCGTGGAGAAGGTGCTGCTGGCCGACGCGCCCCAGCTGGCTGCCGGCTTGGCGGAAACCGTGGCCGCGCAGGCGGTGGCGGTGGCTGGCGCCTATTCCCATCTGTTCCTGGCCGCCACGGCGCAAGGCAAGAGCGTGGCCCCGCGCATCGCTGCGTTGCTGGACGTGGCGCAGGTGTCGGATGTGATCGAGGTGCTGGCGCCCGATACCTTCAAACGCCCCATCTATGCAGGTAACGCGATTGCCACGGTGAAAAGCGGCTACCCCGTCATCGTCGCCACGATCCGGCCCACGGCGTTTGATGCGGCCGCAAGCAGTGGCGGCAGCGCGGCGGTGGAAGCGGTGCCTGCCGTGGCGGATTCGGGTCTGTCGCGCTTTGTCAGCCGGGAAATCGCGGCATCAGAACGCCCCGAACTGGGCGGCGCGCGCGTGGTGGTGGCGGGCGGCCGGGGCTTGGGCAGCGCGGATAACTTCAAGCTGCTGGACCCGTTGGCCGAGAAGCTGGGCGCGGCGCTAGGCGCGTCCCGCGCTGCGGTGGACGCGGGTTATGCGCCCAATGACTGGCAGGTCGGGCAGACGGGGAAGATCGTGGCGCCGGAACTGTATGTTGCCGTCGGCATTTCAGGCGCGATCCAGCACCTGGCTGGCATGAAGGATTCCAAGACCATTGTTGCCATCAACAAAGACGGCGACGCGCCGATCTTTGGCGTGGCGGATTATGGATTGGTGGCGGATCTGTTCGAGGCCGTGCCGGTATTGACGGCGTCGGTAGGGTAGTGAGTGATGCGCGCGGTAGCCTCGCTACCGCCGCAAATTCCGCCACAAGGTCGCAGGCGGCAGCCCCAAGGCCGGAGCAATATCCTTTTGAATCAACCGTTCCATTGCCATCAGGATCACGTCCCGCGCCTCGGTGGGCAGCTTGCCCACTTCCTGGTGGCGGGCGGCCAGATACAGGGTCCGTGACAGGCTGGCGTCGTCGCTGCGCGTAATGCCCAGATACGGCGCCAGCGGCAACACGCGCAACTGATCTAGAAAGTGGCGCGACTGCCAGATGCACAGCGGCGTGCTGATCGCAAAACCCAGCCCGGCCGTCACCAGACTCAGCAGCGGATCAGTATTGTCGAATTCAAAGGTGCGCTCAATGATGACGTCGTGCGATTCGACCAGGCGATCGATCTCGGCGCCAATGAAAGACCGCGCGCTGTAGCGGATGAACTGGGCGCGCGTGCCCAGCTCTTTCAGCGTATCGATCTTGTCCATGTTCATCGAAAGCGGCACGATCAACACGTATGGCTCGGAAAACAAGCTGTATTTACGGATGGTGGGTTTGCCCGCCGACGCGCTGGTGGTGACCACGAGATCCAGTTGCCGGTCTTCGAGCTGCTTGTCCAGCACGGGCGTAATGCCTGACCATAACCGGATCTGGCGCGACGCCCCAGACAGCCCGTGAATCAACGTAGGCCCCAAGGTGCCAGCGAAGGAGTCCACGCAACCGAAACGGACAATATTGCGTTTGGCCCGGCTCAGGTTGCGCACGCTTTCCGTCATGTCGCCCGCCTGCGCGAGCAAACGCGCGGCATGGTCAAACAGCAATTCGCCCGCAGGCGTGGGCCGGGCGGGACGCGTGCTGCGGTCAAGCAGTTCGGTCGACATTGCTGCCTCCAGCTGCTTGATCCGTTGCGACACTGCCGCTTGCGACAGACCCAACAGCCGCGCGGCGCCCGACACCGACGCGGCTTCCACCACTGCTACCCAGGTCAGCAGCAAACTCCATTCAGGATAGTTTTCCGTCGTGCTGAAGGAAAAGCGATTCATGGCTTGCGGCGTCCGGGGCAAGGGGTAGACCGGGAATCAGCGCTGGCGCGCCGTGGTCTGTTCCAGGGCGGCCCGCACCATGCCTTCGACGACCGGGATGACCTTGCCGGCCAGATCCTGGCGATACGCATAGGGGTGCGTTTCGTTCATGTAGGTGGATTGGCACATTTCCAGCTGGATCGCGTGGACGTTGTCTGCGGGCGAGCCGTAATGGCGCGTGATGTAGCCGCCCTTGAAACGGCCGTTGATGGCCCAGGTGTAGTCCGCGCAGTTTTCCAGCTGTGCGGAAACCGCTGCCAGAATGTCTGGCGCGCAGGCTGCGCCGTCAGAGGTGCCGATGTTCAGGTCCGGCAGCTTGCCGTCAAACAAGCGGGGCAACACGCTGGCGATCGAATGCGCTTCCCACAGCAGCACCGTGCCATGCTCGGCCTTGATGCGGTCCAGTTCTTCACGCAGCTTGGCGTGATAAGGCTGCCAATAGGTATTCAAGCGGTGCTCGCGTTCCGCATCCGTCAGCACGCCGTCGTGCTGATACAGCGCATCGCCGCGAAATGTCTGAGCAGGGCACAAGCCCGTTTTGGTCTGGCCGGGGTACAGGCTTTCATCGTTGGGCGGGCGGTTCAGGTCCACCACATAACGCGAATAGCGCGCGCCGATGATGGAAGCGCCAAGCGCCTCGGCAAATTGGTACAGCGTGTCCAGATGCCAATCGGTGTCGCCGGATTCCAGGCCCAGCGCCGTCATCTGCGCGCGTTGCGCGTCGGGAATCTGACTGCCCAGATGGGGAATCGAAATCAGCAGGGGGGCGGTGCCGCGGCTGAATTGGTAAATATCGCTCAAGGGAAAACTCCGGGGTCACAAAGAGAGTGCGTTGCGGAACGGGCCGCAGCCAGCGGGCGCTTGTATGCTAGGCAGCGCCGCCCGCCGTCAGGTTTGCATCAGTTTAATGGATATTGATAATTAGAATTGATGATGCAAAAAGTCTGGCTCGGCGTGGTCGGCGGCAGCGCATGGGCTGCCGATAGACTCGCTCCCACTGAGCTAAGTACTTTCCCTAGATCCGCTGATTTTCCGTCCTCAGTACTAACCACTAGCTATCTTGCCGGCCCCCCGGATCAGGGGACGCCAAACCTCGACCCTATAACCCTGGGGAATAGACCAAGCACCTGAAGGACTTTGACGCCATGGCTTCCCGATTCTAGTCTGCTGTCACGTTGTACCTCTGACTACAGATCACGAAGGCCGCAAGTGCGCGGCGCATAAGGGAAGTTATGAAACGTCCTGTACACCTTGTTCTTGCGGCCGCATTGCTGGCAGCCTGTAGCACCGGTCTTTCCGCCACGGCAACGGCGCAAGAACGCCCCATGTTGCGCATCAGTTCAGGCGCGGCCGATAACGCTACGCTGGACCCGCATCGTGCCACTTCCACCGTGGACAAAGGCGTGGCGGCGGAGATGTTCAATGCGCTGGTTCGCTTTCCGGCTGGCAGCGCCGACCCCAAGGCGCTTGAAGCGGATCTGGCAGAACGTTGGGAAGCTTCGGCCGACAGCAAGGTCTGGACGTTTCATCTGCGCCACGGCGTGCAGTTTCATGGCGGCTATGGTGAGTTGAAGGCCGAGGATGTGGTGTATTCCATCCAGCGCGCAGGCGATGCCAACCGGTCCAGCTTTGCTGCCACGTTTGCCATCATCGACAAGGTGGAAGCGGTGGATGACTACACCGTGCGCATCTCCTTGAAGTATCCCGATGCGGCGTTTCTGGGACGGGTGTCCAACTACCACGGCGGCAATATCGTCAGCAAAAAGGCCGCCGAGAAGCTGGGCGACAAGTTCGGTGCAGGCCCCATCGGCACCGGCCCGTTCGCCTTTGGCGAACACGTGACGCAGCAGTACGTAAAGCTGGTGGCCAATGACGCCTACTTCCGCGGCAAACCCAAACTGGGCGGCATCATGTATCGCATGATTCCGTCGGACAGCGCGCGCGAACTGGCATTTACGTCCAACGAGATCGACGTGATGCAGGGCAAGCGCGAGCAGCGTTGGGTTGAGCGTTCGGCCAAGCGCGGCATGAAGATCGATATTTTCGAGCCCGCCGAATTCCGCACACTGCATATCAATCGCAATATCAAGCCGCTGGACAATGTAAAGGTGCGCCAGGCCGTGGCTGCCGCGATCAATGTGGACGAGATTGTGCGCTACGCGGGCAAGGATGTGGCCGACAAGGGATGTTCGGTTGTGCCCAATGGTTATCTGGGCCAGGACTGCGGCACAGGCGCTTATGCCTATGACGTGGAACGCGCCAAGAAGCTGCTGGCCGTAGCGGGTTTCCCCAACGGGGTCGAGATCAAGTCCATTGTGTCGAATATTTCGGCGCAGCAGCCCATCATGGAAATCGTGCAGGCGCAGTTGGCCAAGGCCGGTATCAAGTTGCAGATGGAAGTGGTGGATCACGCGACTTATCAGGCCAAGAGCCGGCAGGATTTGAGCGGACTGGTTTTCTACGGCGCTGCGCGCTTTCCCAATGCGGACACCTATCTGACCGAGTTCTACGATTCGGCAGCGGCCATTGGCGCGCCGGGGGCGATGTCGAATTTTTCGCATTGCTCGGTGGCTGACGACGCCATCCGCCAAGCGCGCGTGGAACCGGACGCCCAGAAGCAACTGGCGCTCTGGAAGCAGGCTCAGGTTCAGATCCATGACGATGTCTGCGCGGTGCCGCTGTTCGGACTCAAGCAGGTGTGGGCGCATGGCGACCGCGTGAATTACGGCTACACGCTGAGCGGCGCGTTGAACCTGCAGCCGCCCATCACTGAACTCACCACAATTACCGCGCCCTGACGCGCCTCTGCATCACTGACCTTTGAGCAATTCGCGGGAGACCTGCGCGGCGACGTTGCGGGCTTCCTCGACAAATGTCTCGACCAGCGCTGCGTTGCGTGATGAATGCACGCGGCACAACTGGAAGTGGAACTGCAACTCTGGATCGAACCGCCTCAGCACCAGGCGGCTTTGCAACCCTTCGGCAAACAGCGGATGAATCAACGAAACCCCCAGCCCCGCCGCGACAAATTCGCAGGCCGTGGGCGCCGTGTTCGTGTCCAGCACCACGTTCAGCTTGGCGTCTGCCTCGTCGAACGCCTGGCGCACCAGCTCATGCGTCTGGCTGTCTGCGCCAAAGGACACGAACGGCAAGCCGCTCAGATCGCGTGGCCGCACGACGCGTTTGCGCGTCAGCTCGTGATTGACGGGCATGGCGCAGAACAGCGGGTAGGGAAAGAGGGGTTCGCGGTCGATATATGGATTGTCGACCCGGCTTCCCACCAGCGCCACGTCGATATGCCGGGTAGCCAGCCAGTCGGCCAGGAACAGCGATCCGCGGCTTTGGATGGACACGCGGACATCGGGATGCGTTTTCAAAAACTGCATGGTGACGCGGCGAATGAAGGAGCCGGACAGCGCAGGCAGCACGCCCACATTCAGGGTGCGCTGCTCATCGCGGCGGATCGACTCCACGGCCTGTTCCACCTGACGCAGCCCGCTGAACACGCGGTCGATTTCTTCGTACAGGCGCATGCCTTGCACGGAAGGCGCCAGTTTGCCGCGCACGCGGTCAAACAGCGACAGCCCGGTATCGGTTTCCAGGTGGGACAGCAGCTTGCTGACGGCGGGCTGCGAAACGCCCAACACGATAGCTGCCTGGCTGACGGTGCCGTGTTCGACAACCGCCTTAAATGCCTCGATCTGCCGCAGGTTCAACGTTTCTTTCATGCCATAACCCAATTTGACGATAGCGAGCTTGCCAGTCGCAAAGGTTATAGCGTCGCATCTTGCCGCACAAGGAGGTTCCGCCATGGCGCAGGACTATGACGTCATCGTGGCCGGCGCCGGCATGGTGGGCGCGGCCATCGCTTACGGCTTGGCTGGACAGGGCCGCCGCGTGCTGATGCTGGACGGCGCAGACACGGATTTTCGCGCGGCCAAGGCCAACTTCGGTCTGGTGTGGCTGCAAGGCAAGGGTCATGGCCACCCGGCCTACCAACGTTTGTCGCATTTGGCAGTGCAGGCCTGGCCCGCGTTCGCGGAACAACTGCAAGCCGATAGCGGCGTGGACTTGGCCTACGAACGCAAGGGCGGCCTGCATTTCTGCATGAGCGACGCGGAACTCTCGGCGCGCGTTGCCCGTCTTGCCGCCTGGCACGCGCAAGCGCCTGAACTGGCGCCCTGTGCCCGCGTACTGGATCGCGGCGAGCTGCTGCGCCGTTATCCGGCAATGCGCTTGGGGCAGGCCGTGGCGGGCGCAAGCGTTGGCGAGCTGGACGGTCACGTCAATCCGTTGCGGCTGCTGGCCGCGCTGCAAACTGCTTTTCTGCGCCAGGGCGGAACATTGCTGAACCGCCATGCCGTTACCGCAATCGACCCGTTGCCCGGTGGCGGGTTCTCGGTCGCAGCGGGCGCATTTTCGGCTCGTGCCGAGCGCGTGGTCATCGCCGCCGGTTTGGGTTCCGCCGCGCTGGGTGCGATGGTGGGGCTGGATGTGCCGCTGCGGCCCCAGCGTGGCCAGATTCTGGTGACCGAAAGACTGGCGCCTGTCTTGCCTGTGCCAGCCAGCGGCATCCGCCAGACCGGCGAAGGCACGGTGATGGTTGGGCTGACGCAAGAAGAAGTCGGCTACGACCTGAGCACCACTTCTCAGGCCGCGGTGCGGATGACGCGCAACGCCCTGCGCATTCTGCCCGACCTGGCGCGAGCCCGGCTGGTGCGGCAGTGGTCTTGCCTGCGGATCATGACGCCCGACGGCTGCCCCGTCTATGCAAGTTCTCCTCTTCAATCCGGCGCGGAAATCGCGCTGTGCCATTCCGGCGTAACGCTGGCCTCTTTCCATGCGGGGCAATACGCCCGCGCATTGGCTGGCGGCGCGCTGCCCGACATCCTGGATGCCTTTCACCATGAGCGCTTCAATGTTCAGAAAGCTGCATGAGTCCGGCGCGCCCGCGCTGACGCTCACCATCGACGGCGAGTCCGTCACCGCCGAACCCGGCGAAACCGTGGCAGCCGTGCTGCTGCGCCAGCAGACGCCCGCCAGCCGGACCACGCCCGTGCACGAAAGCCCGCGCGCGCCGTTTTGCATGATGGGCGTGTGCTTTGACTGCCTGGCCATTGTGGATGGCGTGGCGTCCACCCAGACCTGTCTGGTGACGGTGCGCGAAGGCATGTGTGTGGAACGCCAATTCGGCCGCCGGAGCGTGATGCCATGAAACGCGAATTCGATGTTGTGGTGATTGGCGCTGGCCCCGCTGGCATGAGCGCGGCCATCGGGCTGCGCGGCCAAGGATTGTCGGTGCTGGTGGTGGACGAGCAAGCCGCGCCGGGCGGACAAATCTGGCGGGCGGTCGAGGCCGTGGCAGGTACGCCGACCGGCAAACTATTGGGCGATGAGTATCGCGCCGGACTGGATCTGGCCGCGCGGTTCCGCGCTTCTGGCGCCGTGTATCAGCCCCAAACCCAGGTCTGGCAGATTGAGCCCGGCTGGCATGTCTACATGACACGCGACGGTCAGGCGGAAGCGGTGCGCGCGAATCAAATCGTGCTGGCCTTGGGCGCGCAAGAACGTCCGGCGCCATTTCCCGGCTGGACCTTGCCGGGTGTGCTGACGGTGGGCGCCGCGCAAATCCTGCTGAAAACGTCGCGTCAGGTTCCGTCCGAGCCGGTATGGGTTGCGGGCAGCGGCCCCTTGCCCTTGTTGTACATGGCGCAATTGCTGCGTGCTGGCGGCAAGATTGCCGGTTGGCTGGACACGTCTCCGCCCGGAGGCTGGCGCCGCGCCTTGCCGTGGGCCGGCGCTGCACTGGCGGGTTGGGGCGATGTGTCCAAGGGCATGGCGTGGTTGCGCGAAATCAAGGCGGCGGGCGTCAAGCGCGTGCGCGGCGTGACGGCCCTGCGCGCCCTGGGCGACGGACGTCTGCAAGAAGTGGAATATACGGGCGGGGACGGCAAGACCGTGCGCGCGCCGGCCAGCGTGCTGTTGTCGCATGAAGGCGTGGTGCCTTCGATCCACATGACGCGCGCTTTGGAATGCGATCACAGCTGGAATGTGCAACAGGCTTGCCTGACGCCCAACGTGGACGAATGGGGCCAGACCAGCAAGTCAGGGGTTTACGTAGCGGGCGATGGCGCGGGTATCGGCGGCGCGCAAGCTGCCTGTGTGCGTGGCGAGCTTGCCGCCATCGGCATTGCCCAACAGACCGGCCGTCTGACGCCGCAAGCGGCCTTGGGTCTGGCTGCCCCGTTGCATGAAAAATTGGCCGGGCTGTTGCGCCTGCGGCCCATGCTGGATGCTTTGTATCCGCCGCGCGCCAGCATCTTTTCGCCGCCAGACGACACGATCGTGTGCCGCTGCGAAGAACTGACGGCGGGCGACATCCGCAAGGCAGCCGCCATCGGCCAGCCGGGACCCAACCAGATCAAGTCGTACACGCGTGCCGGCATGGGGCCGTGCCAGGGCCGCCAGTGCGGATACACCATCGCGCACATTCTGGCGGCCGAGCAAAACCGGCCCGTCGCGGAAGTGGGTTTCTATCGCATTCGGCCGCCGCTCAAGCCGCTGACCCTGGGCGAATTGGCATCGCTGGATATCGAGGAAGAAAAAGCATGAACGCGCGCAGTTGCGATGTGATCGTGATCGGCGGCGGACTGCATGGCCTGTCGGCCGCGCTGCAGGTGGCTCGCCACGGCAAGCGTGTCGTGGTGATCGAACGCCATTGGGTCGGCCGCCACGCGTCCGGCGCCACGGCGGCTGGGGTGCGGACCCTGAACCGCGATCTGGGCGAATTGGACTTGTCGCTGGAAGCCATGGATATGTGGCACGACATGCCGTCCTTGGTGGGCGACGACTGCGGATTTCATGCCAATGGGCAGATCTGCGTGGCCGAGACGCCCAAGGCGCTGGCCGCGCTGGAAGCACGGGTGAGCGGCCTGCGCGCCAGCGGCTACACGCATGAAGAATTGATCGGGCCGGATGAACTGCGGCGGCTGCTGCCGGAACTCAGCCATCATTGCCTGGGCGCATCCATTGCGCGGCGCGATGGCGCGGCTGATCCGCATCGCGCGCTGCGCGCATTCCGCCACAGCGCCGAAGCGGCGGGCGTGACGATCGTCGAGCACTGCGCCGTCACCGGCCTGGAACGGGCGGGACAGGATTGGCGCGCGCTGACCGAGGCGGGCGCTTGGACCGCTCCCTACGTCATCAACGCGGCAGGCGCCTGGTCGGCGCGCGTCGCGGCCATGGTGGGCGACGACATTCCGTTGGCAACCAAGTCTTCCATGATGATGGTCAGCGAACGTTTGCGGCCTTTCATCAAACCGGTGGTGGCCATCATGGGCCGTTCACTGTCCTTCAAGCAGTCGGATCAAGGCACGCTCGTGATTGGCGGCGGCCTGCAAGGCATTCCCGACCTGGACCGCGAAACCTCCACGGCGCGGATGCAGGTATTGGCCAAGGGCGCGCATGCCGCTACGGATCTATTCCCAGCCGTACGCGACATTCGTATCGTGCGCGTGTGGGCCGGGCTGGAAGCCAAGACGGAAGACATGCTGCCCATCGTCGGCCCGTCGCCCAATGCGCCCGGCGTGTTCCATGCGTTCGGGTTTTCGGGCCATGGTTTTGAACTGGTGCCTGTTGTGGGCGCGGCGCTGACGGATCTGGTGCTGCGCGGCCATACGGACCGCGCCATCGGCAATCTGCAAGCGCAGCGGCTGATGCGCCCGGCTGGCGCCACACCGGAGCGGTCATCATGATGCGTTACGCCATCAAGCGCCTGCTGTTGGCTATCCCCACATTACTGGCGATGCTGACGGCGGTGTTCATCCTGGTGCGGCTGGTGCCGGGCGACCCCGCTGCCGTCATGCTGGGCGATCAGGCCAGCGCGGAAGCCCTGGCTGCGTTGCGCCTGCGCCTGGGGCTGGATCTGCCCACGCATGTGCAATACCTGCACTTTCTGGGCGACATGCTGACGGGCAATTTTGGCGTGTCCATGGCCAGCGGCCGCACGGTGTTGCAAGAGGTGGCGCTGGTGCTGCCCTGGACCCTGCAACTGACTGCCGCCGCCATCTTGATCGGCGTGGTCTTTGGCTTGCCCATGGGTATCTGGGCGGCGTTGCGCCGCAATGCGTGGCCCGACTATCTGGGCCGTTTGCTGTCCTTGACCGGTTTGTCGTTTCCCGCCTTTGTGTCCGCCATTTTGATGCTGCTGGTGTTTGCCATCCAGCTGCGCTGGTTCCCGGTCATCGGGTCAACGGGTTCAGGCGACTGGACCACACAGCTGCGCGGGCTGGTGCTGCCTGCCTTCAACCTGGGTCTGATCATGATGGCCTATGTGATGCGCGTCACGCGCTCGTCGATGCTGGGCGTGATGGGCGAAGACTACGTTCGCACGGCACGCGCCAAAGGCGTGAGGCCGATGCGGCTGATCGTGCGCCATGGCCTGCGCAATGCCTTGATTCCCATCGTGACGGTCGTGGGCCTGTATTTCGGCACGCTGATCGGCAACTCCGTGCTGACCGAAATCGTCTTCAACCGGCCTGGCCTGGGCAAGCTGATCCTGGGTGCGCTGAACAGCCGGGACTACACACTGCTGCAAGGGCTGATGGTGGTGTTTGCATCGTGCGTGATTGTTGTCAATCTGCTGACTGACCTGGTGTATGGGCTGGTCGATCCTAGGGTGAAATACAAATGAGCGCCGTCGCCGCTGTCCCTGCCAGCCGCCCCAATGCCTTGTGGCAGGCGCTGGCCAAAAATCGACTGTCCTGGGTAGGCATTGGTTTGCTGCTGGTGATTGTGCTGGCTGCCGTCTTTGCGCCTTGGCTGGCTCCGCATGATCCTCTTTCCCAAAATATTGCGTTCCGGCTGGAGCCGCCGTCCGCTGAATTCTGGCTGGGCACCGACAGCTATGGCCGTGATGTGCT
The DNA here is from genome assembly GCF_030864005.1 of Achromobacter seleniivolatilans. NCBI lineage: Bacteria > Pseudomonadati > Pseudomonadota > Betaproteobacteria > Burkholderiales > Alcaligenaceae > Achromobacter > Achromobacter seleniivolatilans. The sequence continues at coordinate 2,339,299 of NZ_CP132976.1, read as the reverse complement.
GTCGCGCTTGATCTACGGCGCACGCGTGTCCCTGCTGGTGGGTTTTGTCGCCATCCTGATCGCCATGACCATCGGTTCCGCACTGGGCATTCTGGCCGGTTACGTAGGCGGGCTGGTCGACCAACTGATCATGGGATTGGTCGATGTGCTGCTGTCTTTTCCCACATTGTTGCTGGGGCTGATGGTGGCAGCGATGCTGGGCGCCAGTCTGGAAAACCTGATCATCGCAATCGCCATCACCGAGATTGCGCCGTTTGTGCGGGTGGCGCGTGCGCCCACCATCGCGTTGAAACAACGGGATTTCGTGGAAGCGGGCAGGGCGTTGGGCTATGGCCCAGTGCGCCTGATGGGCGTTCATATTCTGCCCAACATGGTGTCGGACGTAGTGGTGCTGGGATCGCTGTGGATGGCGTCCGCCATTCGCACCGAAGCGTCGCTGAGCTTTATCGGCCTGGGCGTGCCGCCGCCCGCCGCCACCTGGGGCAGCATGATCCGTGAAGGCTTCGAGAACATTCTGGACGCCTGGTGGTTGACCGTATTTCCCAGCGTTGCGATCTTGCTGACCGTGCTGGCGCTGAATTTGCTGGGCGACGCTTTGCGCGACGCCATCGATCCCAAGCTGCGTTCGGAGCGTTCATGAATTATCAACCGGACTCATCATCGGTGGCCGCGGCTCCCGTATTGGAATTGCGCGAACTGCGTACGGAATTCCGCGTTGGCGGCGCGTGGCACGCCGCCGTGCGCGACGTGTCTTTGCAAGTGGCGCGCAATGAGACGCTGGCCATTGTGGGCGAATCTGGCAGCGGCAAGAGCGTCACGGCGCTGTCCGTCCTGCGTCTGTTGCCCGAAGCCGGCGCCCGCCATGGCGGCGGGCAGATTCTGCTGGATGGAACCGACCTGGCAACGCTGCCCGAAAAGCAGATGATGAAGCTGCGCGGTGAAGCCATCGCCATGATTTTCCAGGAACCGATGACCTCGCTGAATCCCACCATGACCGTGGGCGACCAAATTGCCGAGGCCATCCGCCAGCATCGCAAGTTGTCGTGGGCCGAGGCCCGCCGTTTGGCGCTGGACGTGCTGGAAGAGGTGAAAATTCCCGCAGCAGCCAAGCGCTTTGCCGACTATCCGCATCAGTTCTCGGGCGGCATGCGCCAACGCGTCATGATTGCGATGGCGCTGGCCTGTAAACCACGGGTGTTGCTGGCGGATGAACCGACCACCGCGCTGGACGTCACCATACAGGCGCAGATTCTGACCTTGTTGTCTGATCTGAAGGCAGCCTATGGAATGGCGGTGGTGTTCATTACCCACAACCTGGGCGTGGTCGCGCAAATTGCCGACCGCGTCGCCGTCATGTATGCGGGCGAAGTCGTCGAGACGGCCGATGTGCAGACGCTGTTTGCCCGGCCCACGCATCCCTATACCGAAGCCCTGTTGCGCGCGATGCCCAGGGTGGACACCGATAGCGCGGTGCTGGAATCCATTCCTGGCGGCGTGCCAGCCATTACGGCCATGCCCAAGGGCTGCGCGTTTGCGCCGCGCTGCCGCTTGAAAGAGGCGCGGTGCGAGGCCGAACGCCCCAAGCTGACCAACATTGGCCACGCGCATCAGGTGCGCTGCGTGGTGCGCGCCGAACCCTATGAGGACAAGGCATGAGCGATCTTCTGCAAGTGCGCAACCTGGTCAAACGCTTTGAAAGCGGTGGCGGGTGGCTGGGTGGCCAAAAACAGATTGTGCGAGCGGTGAACGACGTGTCGTTCAGCGTCGCACGCGGCCAATCGTTGGGCTTGGTGGGGGAGTCGGGTTGCGGCAAGTCCACCGTGGCGCGCACGCTGTTGCGCCTGATCGAACCGGACGAGGGCAGCATTGTCTTTGACGGACAGGATATCCGGCAGGCCAGTGCACAGGCGATGCGAGCGCTGCGCCGCCGTATTCAGATCGTGTTCCAGGACCCTTACGCGTCACTCAACCCGCGCCGCACCGTGCGTCAGGCGCTGGCCGAACCGCTCTACGTACACAAGATGGGCAATGCGCGCCAGATCGCCGAAAAGGTCGATCAGGCCATTTCGGAAGTCGGCCTTCCGCTATCGGCGCTGGACCGCTATCCGCACGAGTTCTCGGGCGGTCAGCGCCAGCGCATCGGTATCGCGCGTGCGCTTGTGCTGGACCCCGAGTTAATCGTGGCCGACGAGCCAGTATCCGCCTTGGACGTGTCGGTGCAAGCGCAGATTCTGCAATTGATGGAGCGCTTAAAGCGTGATCGCGGCCTGTCCTTCGTGTTCGTCTCGCACGATCTGGGCGTGGTTCGCCACTTTTGCGACACCGTGTGCGTCATGTATCTGGGCCGTATCATCGAACACGGCCCGACCGGCCAGGTGCTGGATCATCCGTTGCACCCTTACAGCCGGGTCCTGCGCGATTCGTCGCCGGTGCCTGATCCCGAAGCGCGCATCCGCCTGGCCAGGATCGAGGGCGAGATTCCGGCGCCCACGCACTTGCCGCCGGGTTGCACTTTTCACCCCCGTTGCGCAAGGGCAGAGGCAAATTGCGCGCAGCAAGTGCCGCCGCTGAACGTCCTGGCCGCAGGGCGGTCGGCGGCATGCTTTTATCCGTTGCTTGAGGAAGCGGCTTTGGCGGGATAACGGCGGTGCGGGCGGCTGCGCCGCTCGCTATTCGCTGCCGTTTTCCACCCGGCTGATAGAGGTATCGAACCCGATGGCGCGGCGCTTGCCAAAGACGGTGAATGCGTCTTCCTCGCCATCCACATTGGGCGCGCGCATCCCCATCATGGCATACAGTCCGTTCTTGGCGTCGTAGCCGCCGAACCAGTTGATCAACTGCGCGACATAGCAGCGCGGGCCGACCCGGACGCCTACGTCTCCGACAATTTCGAAGGCATAGTGGCCCGGCCCGTAGCTGTAGTATTGGCCGCGGTCGACTTCTGGCAGCCCGGCGGGAATGGGGCAAAGCGGCTTGGGGTTGTCCGCAGGGGCGATTATTTTTTCGGGATTGATTTGCGTGAGCGCCTGAGTCAGCGCGGCGTGCAGTGTGTCATCCAAGATGCGCGTGGTGCCTTTGTCTTCATTCTTTTGCTGCTTGGGCACCGACAGCTGATACCGGTATTGCACAGTCAGCGCGGGCGCTACACCCACGCCGCGCAGCGGCCGCAGCAAATACACGTGATCCACGCCGTAATGGCTGACGCGGTAGGCGGCGTACACGCGGCCGCGCAACTGAATCCAGTCGCCCGACTGGTTCGAACCCCGTCCATTCAAGGTATAGAGCTCCGAGACGGTGTCGTCACCGTCATGGGGGAATCCTGGGATCGCCGTGGCTGCTGCCGCCGTGAATCGGGCGCCATTGCGGCGCACGGCGCTGATATCCGAGTACAGGCCGGTGCCGCCTACATAGGAATTGATCACCAGATCCCGGAGTCCGTCGCCATCCAGATCGATCAGGGTGTAGGACGCGTTGCCGTTTTCACCGCCAGCATCAATGTTGGACGCTTGCAAAGCGGTCCACTCGTCTTGCGTGACCCCGTCCGGCCGTTTCTTGGGAAAGTGCGCTTCGTCGTCGTCTTCGTGGTCGCGCACATTGGAAAATGTGGTCACGCCGCTCTTGACGGACAAGGCTGCCAGCGTGTTTTCCAGAGGAAACTCAGCGTCGTTCTGGCTGGCGGCCTCGACGGCTTGACGCAGGTCTTCAAGTGCGAGACGGTCGGTGTCATCCGGCACATACGCGGTGGCGATGCGCAGCTGCGTGTGCAATTCGTTGGTGCGCGAGTCGTACTGGGTGCGGATGCAGTTGGCGTCACCGGCGCAAAGATTACGAGTCTTCATCCAATCGCGCTGCGCCTCGCGCAGCGCGTCGCTCTGGTCTGGGCGTGCGGCGCGCAACTTGCCGTAGACCGTGGCCAGATCGCTGTCTTGCTGACGCAGGTCTGGGGCGGCGCAGATCGCTAATTCGGTCGGCGTCTTGGCCTGCGCACAGTCCATGCCCGCAGCCAGTGCGGGGATGGCGGTGACGGCCAGGGCCAGCGGCAGCAGGGCGCCCAGCAAAGACTTCGGTGTCATGGTCAAAACGGTGTCCTGTTCGTGACATGCAAGGATAAGGCTAGCGCATCGTAAGAAAGTTAGATACGAATTGCAAAGCAAGGGGCAAAAAGGCAGGTGCAATGTCTAGTACATTGCACGATTAATCCGCTGATCCGGGTTTGCCGCAGGCTGCTGGCAGTGCCCATTATTCGTTCATCGACCATGATCCAAGACCTGTTTCAACTGGGCAAGCTGGTCAGCCTCGGCCTCGCGCTGATGCTGCCGCTGGCCAATCCGCTGACTTCCATGACCTTGCTGCTGTCCCTTGGGCATCAGATCCCCTATAAAGAGCGCGAACGGCAGGTGACCCAGGCGGCCTTCTACGTCGTCGGCATCATGGTGGTGACCTACTACGCGGGCGCGTGGATTATGCACACCTTTGGTATCTCCATACCGGGGTTGCGTATTGCGGGTGGTTTGATTGTGGTCAGTATTGGCTTCAGCATGCTGTTTCCTCCGGCCGAGCCGCGCATGCTGGAAACGGAGGCGGCGGCGGATGCCACCAAACGGCAGACTCCCAATATTGCGTTTGTGCCCTTGGCGCTGCCCGGCACGGCGGGGCCTGGCACGATTGCCATGATCATCAGCGGGGCCGCGTCCGTGGATGGCGCCATTGCCCCCGACTATGCCGGCTGGGTGGTGGCCGTGACGCCAGTCATCGTGTTTACGTTGCTGGGCCTGTTCTTCTGGATTTGCCTGCGCTCGGCGGGTCGTATCGTGAAGGTAATCGGTGAAAGCGGTGTCGAGGCGATCTCACGGGTCATGGGTTTTCTTTTGGTGTGCATGGGTGTGCAGTTCGTCATCAACGGGGTGCTGGAAATCGTGAGGCAGCATGCCGGTGGCTAGGCCAGGCGGGCAATCCCGCATGCGCTGCGGCCTTGTGATTGCTGGCCGCGTCGTCATCAGCCTGCTGCTGATTCTGTCTGCATTGTTGGGGGGACTGGCGCTGGGTTACCAAGCCCCGGGCGGCACGTGGGGCAAGGGGGGGCTGGCGCTGGTCTGGCTAGTCTTGTGCTTGGGCGCTGGGGCGGCAGTATGGCGGCGGGGGCAAACATTTCGCTCGCGAGCTGCCTGGGCCTATTTGATCGGTCTGGTGCTGCTGGCAGGCTGGTGGCAGACCTTGATGCCATCCAACGATCGAATTTGGGCTGACGATGTGGCAAAGATGCTGCACGGGTCCGCGCAGGGTTCCATTGTCACGCTGGAGAATGTCCGAAATTTTGACTGGCGGTCTGACACCGACTACACCCCGCGCTGGGAAACCCGTCAATACGATCTGGATCAATTGACCTCTGTGGACATGGCGCTGTCGTACTGGGCCGGGCCGGCCATTGCACACACGCTCGTATCCTTCGGTTTTTCCGACGGACGCCATGTGGTGTTTTCAGTAGAGATCCGCAAAGAACGCGGCGAGCAATTCTCCGAAATAGGCGGCTTTTTCAAACAGTTCGAGCTAAGTGTCGTGGCGGCCGAAGAGCGAGATATTCTGTATGTACGAGCAGGGCCTCGCGGTGAAAGCGTTTATCTGTATCCGGTCCGCATGCCGGCGCCTGCCATGCGTGAGCTGTTTTTGTCTTACCTGAACACGGCGAATGCGCTGATCGAAAAACCGCGCTTCTATCACACCGTTACCGCCAACTGCACCACACTCGTCTACCAGATGGTGCGCGCCATCGTGCCTGGTCTGCCACTAGACCGCCGGATTTTGCTGTCGGGGTATTTGCCTGAATACTTGTACGAACAAGGGGGGCTGGACGCGAGTCAGCCATTGGATGTGCTGCGGGAGCGGGCGTATATCGGGAAACTCGATGCGCCGGGCGCAGATGCCATCGATTTTTCCCGACGCATTCGCCAGCATTAGCCTTTAGTGGCTATTACATGGCGTTTATACGCGGTAGGCGTGCAGCAGAGTGTCCACGCCGTAATGGCAGGTGACCAGATGGTCGGCATGCGGGCCCTCGGCGTAACCGCCAACCAAACGTGCGTGAAACGCGATGCCGTTGATCATGTTGCCCAGGATCAGGGCAGCTTGGCGTGGATTGTCGATTTTCAGCTCGCCACGTTCACAGGCCAACTGTAGGCACTGCTCCAATGGCGCGTGGACTTGCCGGTCCACGGCAAGCTGCAACGACGCGGCCAATTGAGGCATGCGGTGGCATTCAGAGATCAGTAAGCGGTGCAACGCAGCGGATTTGGGCTGGACGGCATAGGTCAGCAGGCGCACAGCCAGGTCGTGTAACGCAGGACCAGCCGGTTGCTTGGCGAGGGCATCCGGGAACACCGCCGCCCGCATTCTGTCCAGCTCGAATTGCAACACGGCCGCCAGCATTCCCTCTTTATTGCCAAACAGTTGATAAGCAGTGGCTGCCGAGCCCCCCGCCAACTGCACGACGCGCTGGATGGAGGTTTGCGCATAGCCAAGGTCTAGCAACAACTGCGAGGCAGCTTCAAGCAGGCGCAGCCGCCGCGATTCGCCCTTGCTGGTCAGGGGTCGAGTAATAGCGCCATCATTGGTTTCGGCCATCACTTATTTCTCCCGGTTTCCGAGGGGCAATGTGGGACGAATATCCCGTGATGCGATTCTGTAATGTAGAGTACATTACACTTTTGTGCCGCGAGTGGCTATGCCACCGCCAAGTTGTAGTCCGGCAACTGTTTCGGGCGGTTCTGAAGGAGGGACGCTAAGGTGTCCTGGTTGACTGTAAGTATTATTGCCATCGTTATCGCAGGCGCCGCTGCCGCCGTTATACGCCTTCCGGGCGTCATCCTGTACGACTGGCTCGCCACCCGAAAGCGCAACGCGCTGGCGGCCCAGCAGGCATTGCCAGCCAAGCATCAGGAACCCGCTACCCTGGCGGGGTAGGCCTACCCAATCAACCGTTCGCTGCAAAGCATCTTCGTGCATTTAAAGCAGCGTCCGCTTGCAAGTCTTCTACGCGTAACGCACCAGTTCACGCGCAAAGCGTGACAAACCACTGATGCCACTGACGCTAGCCTGCGCTATCCAGGCGCGTAATTGCAGCAAAAGCTGTTCGCTGCTTTCGGATGAGCTTTCCCATACACGCGCCAGCGCCTGGCGCATGCCCACCAAATGCTGCAACTGATCCATGCCGTGTAACGCGGAGCGCAATTCGCTACGCTGAGCTTCGTTCAGCAGCACATCTTGGCGCAGCAGGAATTTTCTCAGCACCGACCGCCGCCACCGCAGCATCGACCGCTTTTCGACCGGTTTTCGATCACGCAGCTCGCGCAAAGCCGTCTGTTTTAGCAGCGCGCCAAAACGGCGCATGACTTCGTAGCGATGCGTCAGCACGGCTTCCAATGTGCTCAGGTCTGCGGGTTCTGCCGATTGTGACCGGGCTCGCAAGACACGCTTGGGCGCGATGCGCCGCACTTTTGCCAGGCCCAGCAGCTGCAACACCCGGATGTACAGCCAGCCCATGTCGAACTCGTACCATTTGCTGGAGAACTTGGCCGACGTGGCATGCGCGTGATGATTGTTGTGCAGCTCCTCTCCGCCGATCACCAGGCCAAAGGGAAACAGGTTGGTGCTGGCATCGGGACTGGAAAAATTCCGATATCCCACAAAGTGCCCCAGACCATTGACGACACCCGCCGCCCAGAACGGAATCCACGCCATCTGTATGGCCCATACGGTCAGGCCCAGCGCGCCAAACGCCAGAAGGTCCACGGCAAGCATGAGCAGAATGCCCCAGGTGCTGCGAGGCGTGTAGACGTTGCGCTCAAGCCAGTCATCAGGAGTACCCCGGCCATAGCGTTCCAGCGTAGAGGCCAACGATGCTTCAACACGGTAGAGGTCCGCGCCGCGCAGGAACACGCGCATCACGCCGTAGACCGCAGGGGAATGGGGATCGCCTTCGCGTTCGCATTTGGCGTGATGCTTGCGATGCACCGCCACCCATTCGCGCGTTTTCATGCCACTCGTCAGCCACAGCCAGAAGCGGAAAAAATGCGCGATGACAGGGTGAAAATCCACGCCGCGATGCGTCTGGCTGCGGTGCAGATACAGCGTGGTCCCCGCAATCGTGATGTGGGTGGCAACAAGCGTAATCAGCACGATCTGCCAGACACTGAAATGGAAAAGGCTGTGCGCGAGAAAATCCAGAAAGGGTTGCATTCAAAAACCAGGGATATGACCAAGACATCGCGGACGCAACGCATGGACCCGGCCCCGCGTCGCCGCCCGACGATTCTATGGGCGGTGCGCAGATTGAAATACCGGACAGAAAGGGTCGGTCTATTGCTGAATTGGCAACAATTGCACTGACCTGCGTGCATTTTGCGCGCAATGTAAAACAGCGCATCATGCCGGCAGGCAGATGCGCTGTGGATGCTTCGGCGGCTGGCGAGAGCGCGTCAGCGACTTGGACGTTGCAGACCCAGGTGCCCGCGCAAGGTGCTGTGCTCGTAGCCGGTGCGAAACAGACCGCGGCGTTGCAGGATCGGAATCACCTGCTCGACAAAATCGTCGATGCCGCCCGGCAAAGACGGCGGCATCAGGTTGAAGCCGTCAGCCCCTTCGTTTCTGAACCAGTGTTCCATCTGATCCGCGATGTGCTCGGGCGTGCCAACCATCGTGCAATGGCCGCCGCCTGCCGCCAGACGGCCTAGCAGTTGGCGCACTGTGGGTTGTTCTGTTTCGATAATGCGCAAAATGGTGGCGTAGCGGCCTTGCGGGCCTTTGAATTCAGAGAGCGGCGGCAGCGCCGGCACGGGCGCGTCCAGCTCCCACGCCGAGCAGTCCTGTAACACAAACGTCCCCAACTGGCGCAGCGATGCGTCGCTGGGCAGCAGTACGTCAAGCTCGCGCTGCTTGGCCCGGGCTTCGGCTTCGGTCGATCCCACAAAGGTGACCAGCCCTGGCATGATCGGCACGAAGGCATCGCGGCCCGCTGCGCGTACGCGCTGCTTGATGTCGCGGTAATAGACTTGGGCGGCCGGCAGGTCGTAGGCCACGGCATAAATGGCTTCCGCGCGCCGCGCCGCCAGATCTCGGCCTTGGTCGGACGCGCCAGCCTGGAACAGCACCGGATGACCTTGCGGCGGGCGGGGCACGGTCAAGGGGCCATCGACCAGAAAGTGTTCGCCATGGTGGTCGATCTTGTGCACGCGGGACGGCTCGCCATAGAGACCGTTGCGGTCGATGACAAGCGCGTCATCTTCCCAGGAGTCGAACAGCTTTAACGCAACATCCACAAACTCTTCCGCGCGCGAGTAGCGCCAGTCGTGTCCGGGCATGGCGTCAAAACCATGATTGCGCGCTTCGGCATCGAACATGGATGTCACCACATTCCAGCCCATGCGTCCGCCCGAAATATGGTCCAGCGACGCGACCATGCGAGCCGCGTGAAAGGGCGTGAAGAAGGTGCTGGACACGGTGCTGATCAGGCCGATGTGGCTCGTGGCGCGAGCAATCGCCGCCATGGTGGTCAGCGGTTCCAGATACCAGCGCGGTCCGTCGCCGATGCTGTCGATGGATGCGCCATCGGCAAAGAAGATGGCGTCCAGCTTGCCGCGTTCGGCGGTGCGGGCCAGCTCTTCGTAATAGCGGATGTCGCCCAGGCGTTCAGCCGACGAGTCAGGATGGCGCCAGGCTGCGCGGTGATGGCCGCAGCCGAAGATAAACAGGTTCAGGTGCAGCATGGTCATCAGTTCTTGACGAGGCCGCCGTCCACGACCAGATTCTGACCCGTCACGCTGCGCGACCACGGGCTGGCAAAGAACAGCACCGCATCGGCGAATTGTTCGGGGGTCGTGACGCTGCGCAGCGGAGTGCTGGCCGCAATGAAATCAAACACCGCTTCGGGCGTGGCCGCGGACGCATCGGTCGTACGCAGCAAACCGCCCGACACCATGTTGACGGTGATGCCGTCGGGGCCCAGATCCTGCGACAGGGTACGCGTAAAGGACAGCAGGGCGGCCTTGGCGGCGGTGTAATCGTGGTACGGCACAACCGGGTTCTGGACCAGGTTGGTGCCGATATTGATGATGCGGCCGGCCCCCGTTTTACGCATGCCGGGAAGCGCTGCCTGCGTGGTGTTCAGCGCGCCGCGCACGCTGCCTTCGATTTGCTGATTCAGGTTTTCCCACGTCAGCGTGTCGGCATGCGGACGGGCGTCGCCGTTGAACTGGAAGGCGGGCAGCGCGTTGTTCACGATGGTTGTAACGGCCATGCCGAAATGGCTTTCAGCCTGCGCCACCATGGCGTGCACCGCCTGCGCATCGCGCACGTCGGCCTGGATGGCGAGCGCGCGGCCGGGCGCGGATTCGGCCAGCGTCTGGGCGGCTGCCGCGCTGTTCAGGTAGTTGATGACGACGCGCGCGCCTTCGCGCAGGAAGGCGCGCGCGATATGCGCGCCCAAGCCCCGGGCGCCGCCCGTGACAATAACCAGTTGTTCGTTCAAGGCGGGGGCGGGCTTTGCAATAGGCATGATCGGACTCGTCGAATTCATCAGCGGACAGAAGGAACGGGCGCCGCAAGCGGGCGAACTTAGCATAAATCCATGCGTTGACATCAGCGCGCTGCTCTCATAACCTTGCGGCAATTCCTGGGGGAGCCCTGTTTGGGCTGAGATTCCGCGTTGGTCGCGGTAACCCTTTGAACCTGATCCGGGTAATGCCGGCGAAGGGAAGGACATCGCACGACTCGCGCGCCCTCCCTGGATTTCCATCCATCTTGCGGCCACCCATTTCTGGATGGTCCGCTGCGTTGCGCGTCCGGCAAGCCGCCGGCAGCGGGAGGACCGATCTGCATGTTGACTCAATCTACCGCCTTGATGTGGCTGCTGCTGTTTTCAGGCGGCTTTGCCGTGGCCAGCGTGCTGTACACGCGCCGCAAGCGCGGTTCGCTGGAAGACTACATCGTGGCCCGCAACAGCCAGGGGTCTTTTGGCACGATCCTGACGCTGATGGCGTCCACGCTGGGCGCCTGGATTTTGTTTTCGCCGGCGCAAGCCGCAACCTGGGGCGGCCTTGCGGCGGTGATCGGTTATGCGCTGGGTTCGATGTCACCGCGGCTGGTGATGATTCCGCTGGGACGCCGCATGCGCGAACTGATCCCGCACGGACACACGCTGACGGAATTTCTGATGGCGCGCTACGGCCGGCCCATGTACGGGCTGGCGCTTTTCATCATGTTGTTTTATCTGTTCATCGCCTTGTCGGCCGAAGTCACGGCCATCGCCAAACTGGTCACCATGCTGGCACCCGTGCCGCTGTGGGCCACTGCTGCCATTGTGATGGGCACGACCTTGCTCTACACCACCTACGGGGGGCTGCGTTCGTCGATCTTTACCGACCAGGTGCAGATGATGGTGATCGTGCCCTTGTTGCTGGTGCTTTGCTTTGTGGGCTGGCAGGCTGCGGGCGGCGTCATGCCCACGATCGAAGCGCTGCAAGCCAAAGCGCCGCAACTGCTGGACCTGACTGATCCGGTAGGCGTGAAGGCGGGGCTGACCTTCTTTGTGGCGATCTTGCTGACCGGCATTTTTCACCAGGGCAACTGGCAGCGCATCTATGCGGCGAAGGACGCGCGCTCCATGCGCAACGGCTTTCTGCTGGGCGGCATTCTGGCCGCGCCCTTCATCTTTTTGATGGGACTGTTCGGCCTGGCTTTTGTCGGGCTGGCGCCAGAAGGCGACAGCTCCATTGCGTTGTTCAGCATCATCATGCCGCACGCGCCCGCCTGGTTCGTGATCGCCCTGATTCCGCTGGGACTGTCATTGGTCATGAGTACCGCCGACACGGCGATCAGCGCCGTGTCCAGCATCGTTGCGGTCGATATGCGCCGCCTGATGCCCAATGCCACCGGCCTGGACATGAAGCGCGTGGCCCGGTGGGCGGTGTTGCTGATGGCCATCCCGGTCATGATCGTGGCATCGCAAGGCTACAGCGTGCTGTACCTGTTCCTGCTGGCCGACCTGCTGTGCTCCGCTGCCGCATTTCCGGTGTTCTACGGACTGTTCAGCCGCAAACATGATGGCGTGACGGCCACGACCGCGACGATCACGGGCCTGATTGCAGGCCTGTATTTCTTCCCGGCGCCGGGCGACAAGCCGACCTTCTTGTTGGAGTCGTTCCTCTTGGCGGCGTTTGTGCCGGTCGTGACGACGGTGCTGATGCGTACGCTGCGGCGCGGGCGCAAAGACTTTGACTTCGCCACGCTGGGCGCTGCGGTGCGCCGTCTGGATAAGGAAGCGGTTTAAGGGCGGGGTCGGTTCGGGTTCGTTTGATCCGACCTGCGATAGGTTGACAGGTAGGACGGATCATTGGCCGTAGGTATTACCTGTATTTGGACGGACATCTTGAACCTCAGCCTTGTCTTGGTTGATATTGGCAGGACGTTGCGGCAGCAGCGCGCCCTTCAGGACGCGGTTGACGCGCTCGGCCAAGGCAGCTCAGAACCGTCGCTCTCGGAGCAGCGTACGCCATAGCCCGCTGTAACTGTCGATTGGGGTTTAAGCAAGATTGGAGGTCTCGGCCAGAGTGATGCACCAGCGGCTGCATGTCTTTCATCCTCGCAGCCCCATTTCCAGTTTGAACGTGCATTGCCAAGATTGAATGGTTCGAGCGGGGCCGACTATCCTCCATATTGCCTCACAACAGGTCGTCTCAGTTTGTGGCGCTGCTACATCACTTGACGGTGCCCACACCTCTTCGTTCCGCTGAGGCTGCGGAAGGATAATCTCCTTTGAGTAGCCCGCCAGATGCTGAGAATTGGTCGAGGACGCGTTTTGCAGTAACAGTGCCGTTACAATGGAAAACTTAAACAACAACGGAGGGCGAAAATGACCACATTGGAAACATACCTGACTGAAGAGTACCCAGTTGATTCGCGAGATCTTGCGGATATCGAGACCATGCTTGTGTCTGTAGCGAAAATATACAAAGTAACTTTTAGCGACGACCATGCATGGCCGTATCAGTTAAGTGATGGTGAGGGCAGCGCGCCGAAGAGCTTGTCCCAAAGCACTACCGCCATGATTATTAATGCCTTATTGCGTTTCGGTGGATTTTTCAGTGATTCCGGCGATAAAAATCTGGCAATTTCTTCAAAAGCTAATATATTTAAAATAGATAGTTCGTCTGATATTCTCTTGGCGAAAAAAAAAGGTGAGACAGATAACTCATTGATGGACCGTATTTTTAAGGCCTGCGGCGCCTTGCTCCATAATATTGAGAAGAAAAATCATAAAGGTGTAACGCATTCAGCCACATATGGCAATGATGATGTATTTACTCTGGCATGGTTGGCTGAAATAAGCCAGGCAAATTGGACAGAATTCGGGGCATGTAGGGGGGGGGGCGCTACCTCATCGAATGACTTTAGTAATAGATGGGCAGACATTGCAGTAAAGGTTAAGGAATGCGCGCTGAATAAAGCAAAAGCATGGGTAAAAGCCAGAACTCCCAAGGTTTTATTTAAGCCCGCGGGTGGTATTTCGGTTAATCACGCATTTCCTGTGCTCCGTCTAGTGCAGATTATTAGGCGCCTGAGTGGACCAATTGGCAGCACGCAAAATAGTGAGGAGCTGGTTGCTTTTTTTGAGGAATCTCACAAATTTTTCGAAACAACGCTTCATGAGCAACTTTCGTTTAGCTCAATACCGGATAGCCGCTTCGACCCAGCTGAATTGATGTTTTGTCTTGAGGGGATGCTGATTTCTCGTCGCAGTTCGGTCGATCGGACAGTTTTCGATCGCGTACTTTCAGTATTGAAAGACACTCAGCATGAAAGTGCATACTGGCGGCCTGTCAAGCCGTTCATGTCGACCATGCAAGGCTTGGTTTTGTTTCCTGTAAGTGTCGAGATTGCAAATTCTCTTATGCGTGCATGCGAGATATTTGACGCTGAAGAAATTTATGATACTTACGGTTCAAAATGCATGGGTCTCTTACGGCGCTATTGGCAATGGTTAAGAGCACGTGCTGTGCGGGTGGCGGCGCCTGACGGCGGTGATGGGGAAATGGTCGGGTGGCATTCCGAACACGTCAACACACCGAATGTCGTTCACCTATGGGAAACAAGCCAAGTTATGGATTTTATGCTGGCATTCCGCAATTCGTTGCATCGCCACGTGGCTCGAAAGACGCTTGTTCTCTCAAGATTTACTCACGAGGTTTTGAAAACGGCCAATTGGTCTGAAATTAAAAATAACGAGCCCGTCAGTGGACTCGGTGAGCCGCTTAAAATTTACGAAAGGATTGGGGAGTCTTTTGTCGAATCGCAATCATCGAGGAACAGTATAAACAAGTTTTCAATGCTTTTATACGGTCCTCCCGGGACGGGGAAAACGACCGTTGCTGAAAGTGTGGCAAAGGCGCTAGGTCGTCGTTTAATTACAATTACGGTTAGTGATTTTCTAGCATCCGGCGGAATCCAAGTTGAAGCTAGGGCTAAACACATTTTTACGGCACTCATGGCACAGCCGGAGTGCGTTATTTTGTTTGATGAAATCGATCATTTTTTATTGGATCGGGATTCGAATATTTACGCAACTCAGGACACGGTATTTCAATTTATGACTCCGGGGATGTTAACCAAATTGAACGATCTTCGTCGAAAAGAGCGGGCATTTTTTATCGTCGCGACAAATTACGAGGATCGCATCGATTCTGCGATTAAGCGGACTGGACGCATTGACGAAAAATATCTAGTTCTGCCTCCGGATGGTGAGAAGCGCATCGCGCTAATACACAGTTTCCTATCAAAGGTGGATAATTTCAGCACGAATTTAGAAAAAATTAAATCCGATATTGAGGCGCGGAGATCCGACCTAATCAGGGCATCCCTTTTCCTTGGTTATACGGACCTAAAGGCGACGATTGCAGGAATTCGAGTTGAGCAGGTTGAGCAGTTGGTCGACATGTTGGATAAGACCCTTAGGGAAAGGGCGCGGACGACATCGATTGAAGCGTATTCCAGTCGGTTTGTCGGGAAGACGGACCCTCGTAAAACGCCGATGCAAGAGTTTTTCTGTCTACTAGCACTGCATTGCGAAGCGTACGCAGGCGGCGGGCAGCTGTGCGCGCCCGAAGATTCGACGGCGCACGGCCGCGACACGACTACAGGCCTAACGTCTACTGAAATGCGGGCGGTGAAAAGTGCGATCGCAACGCTGGGCGCGGACGAGGTCACTGAGGTGATCGCTGAAGGATGGGTGAGGACATACGCGTCGGAACTGGACGACGGCTATCGAAAGAAAGTTGCGGTCCTCCTGAGGAAAGTGGCTGAGGTTCGTTAGAGCCAAAAAGTTACAGCTTCTTGAGAGTAAACTGTCGCTTTGTAAGGGTCGGGTGTAGGGTGTCCTACGCTCGCGCAATTTTATGTGAATGAGAATGATTACTGTTGATGAGGATCGGCGTGTCACACGCGAGCAGGGCCTGATGCTTCAGGCTGTCGGATGCGTTGTCACGAATTCACAGGCAACCTACGTCAGTGGACCAATTACCACCGGTAATCGGTTTTCCGCATGGTATGCATCGACAGGACGGAATTTTGTGATGGGGTCGCAAGAGTATCTGCTCCGTTTGACGAGCGATGTGATCCAACCTAATGAGAAAGCTATCCATCGTGTCGCTTCCGCCATTCGTGAGCGCTCTAGTGTGCCAGTGATAGAACCCGCGAGTCTTGCGGTTCCGGATTGGTCGCAACAAGAGTATTTATCTTTCTGGCTTCGAATCATTCAAAAGTTCGTTTCGACGATAGTGCTTGTTTCGGGCTGGGAGTTCAGTGTTGGCTGTGCTACGGAATTCCGATGTGCGAGTCGCTTGGGGTTACCGATCTTGGATGAGCTGGGAAATTGCGTGGGGTCGCAGCAAGGAGAAGCTTTGATTACAGCCGCAGCGACGCGAATTGAGCAAATCGCAGAGGGGGCGGCACCACTGATTCAACTTGCTCAAGTTCTCCGGAATCATCGTATTTAATTGGATCGCACTATGCAGCAAACTTCGTATTCTTTTCGTAAAGATGAGTCCTTGGATCAGCTCGCAAACTTCGTCAACGTGGCGCAGTTTGTCAGTTTTTCTCCCGATTTGGGCACAGGAGTGCGACAGGCATATGCGCGCGTGTTGGGATATGAGCCAAATCACAAATTCAAAGATCTAGGCGACGCTGTTATATCGTTGCTAGCTCGTAGTTCTGAAGCGTCCCTCAACGTGCGAAGCTTTAAGCCAAATGACCTGCGAAGTCACGAATTTGTCTATGGATTAGAAAATGCGCAAGAAGTGATCGCGGTGGCGGAGCGCATTTTGACTGCTGGTTTTCACGTAATTATTAACGAGACCATCGACATACACGATGGTGGCGTTTCAGGGGTTATGCAGGGAGGTACGGTGGAATTCGCGCCAGACGACACTCCTCGTTGCGTGGAGAAACCAGGGGTGGCGTCATTGCCTCGAGCTTGGGCGACAAACATTATTGAAACTGTTTATGGGGTTGCGTTGGATGGTGAAATTAATGACGACTATCGACTGGAATTTAGTGTTCATCCCAAGCCGCGCGGTTGGCGAAATACCCACATCCTCGGATGGGAGTTGGAACGCGTCGGTGTCTTGCAAATTTCCCCGTCCAATGTGTGGCCCAACCACTTTAGTCGTTTGATTGGCGATAAGGCCTATGGCCTTATGATTGCAAATGAAGCACAGTTGCCGATCCCTAGAACGATGGTTATTGGTAGGCGAATTGCACCATTTGTCTTCGGAAAGGATACAGGCAGTGCGGAGTTTTGGATACGTACGTGTCCTCGCGAGCAAGTCCCGGGGAAATACACGACTCATCATGGCTGGATTGATCCGTTCCTCCTTATGGCCAAAGAAGATCCATCAGGAGAATATTTGTCGTCAGTATTGGCGCAGCAGGCCGTCCCTTCCAAATACTCAGGTGCCCTGATTATTGATGCAAATGGGACACCTGTAATCGAAGGCAAAGAGGGTGAGGGTGAAGATCTGATGCGGGGGATTGCGCCTCGTACTACTCTGCCGGCTCGAATTGTCGACGATGTTGTCGCATTATTTGATTGTGCAGTGAGCCGACTCGGACCAATTCGATTTGAATGGGTACACGACGGAATGCAGGCGTGGATTGTCCAGTTACATCGGGGTGCCACCCAGAGTCTCAGCAAAGTTCTTGTTCCAGGCGAGCCGCACGTGTGGCGTAGATTCTCAATTGCGGATGGTCTCGAATCACTGCGGCGCATGTTAAATTCTCTAGATCCAACGGAGGGTATTTTGTTGATCGGAGATGTTGGGCTGACGAGTCACGTCGCAGATGTGGTCAGAAAAGCAGCACGCCCAGCGCGAATTGAGTAATACCTTTAGAATACGGATAATTTGATATCGAATCTGCGGTTTGCAGTACGAGCGTACTAGCGAGGTTTTCCTGTATCCCAAAGGTCGAGAGTACGGCGATCAATGAATGATTGCCTTTCAGCGCGGCCGCACGCTATTAGGCTGACGCTCCGTCTTGTCTCTACTGAATTAGCGGTCTTTCATTTTCCGCGCTTTGCGACCTACTCTGAGAGTGTGGAGTAGATCTGTCAGCCGAGGCATGACAGTGGTCGTTTTACATTTTTTTTTGCCACTGCCGTAAATGCTCCCGATCAGCGCTACAGTTGTTTGCAACTAGTCGTACCTCGATCTCGGCCTTGCGGGTTCGTACTACTGATCTTATGTGAAGCTCTTTTCTTGATAGGGACTAGCTTCATTTTGTGCCGACTAAGCTCGCCTAGCCTTCACTGTGACTGACTATACCCCGCAGGGCAGATCCGACGCACCCATGTTCGCCGATGTCTCGGCTTTAACTTTGTCTCAAAAGTTTTGCCCGCGCCCGCTATCAACGGTGGTGCATCGTTTTTCGCACTGATAGAGACCATGTGCGCGAAAAACTGTCGTCCTGGCTGCTTATATTTCTAAAAGTGTGCAGGGATTGTGCACATAGGGATGGTTAGGTGGGGACTCTTGGATGCGGCCTTCACACACACTTTTTTTGTCGAGTCAGGTGCTACGGTATGCCCTCAGGATAGTAAGAGCCGTGGAAGGTAGAATTTTCTAAAAAAGGGCCTTAGGAACGTCTGCATGAAGCCCTCACGATTTAAGGACAACCAAATCATCGCTTTTGAAGCAGGCCGGGGCAGGCAAGCCCGTGCTTGAGCTTGTCGCGGTCTGTTCCGCTACCAGGAAATACATATTCGTGATGCCCGGTCAGCGGTTGCAGTTCGCGCAGAATTTCGACCGCTTGGGATGACAGAGAGGCGATGTGCTGTCTGCCAGTTTTGGAAACCGAATAGCACCATTGTCCGGCATCGAGGTTGATGTCAGCCCAACGCATATGCCGCAATTCGCCAGTGCGCGCGAACAGCATCCGCACCAAGCGCAATGCGCATATCACGGGGAATGTGCCGTTGCAGTCGTGGATTTTACGAAGCTGCATGGCGATTTTCTCAGGTTCTACGACGTGGGCGTATTGCACAGGACGCCACGGCGCGAGCGCACCACGCAAGTCGTGGGAAACGTCGCGTTCGGCGCGACCCGTTTGCACGGCGTAGCGCGCTACCTGGCCGAAGTTCTGTAGCGCGCGGTGAGCGGTTTCGATTGCCGCGCGTTGTTCTATTCGCGTCAGACACTTGAGCAATTCTGGCGCCGTGATCTCCACAATGGGGCGGGGTCCAAGCCAGGGAAACAGGTCGCGCTCAAGTCGAGCAATGACCTTGTCGGAATGGCTTGCAGCCCATTGTGTCGCTTACTTGGCAAACCACTCGCGCGCGATGGCCTCAAAGGAGTGCGCCGTAGCAAGGGCCGTTGCCTGCTTGTCGGCTTTCCTTTGGGCGGATGGGTCAAATCCCCTCGGCCAGCAGTTTGCCGGCGTCCTGGTGGCGCTCCCGGGCCTTGGCGAGCCCTGTGTCGGGGTAGACCCCGACGGCCAACGTCTTTCGCTTGCCAGTGTGGCGATAGTCCCAGTGCCAGTACTTTCCAATCTTGTTGATTAGCAGGTACAGGCCTCCACCATCGGAAAGCTTGTAAGGCTTGTCAGCGGGCTTCGCCTGGCGGCAGGGCGGTATCGGATAAGGGCATGACGGTATCTGACGGGGTTTAAGCCCGGGTCTGGTGAGATACCGTCGAAGATACCGTCGAGCGACGGTATATGTCCACATACTTTCTGGAACTCTGTCAGACAGTCAATGCCCTTAGAGGCTTGATTTCCAAGGAGTTCATATACTTTCGTGGACTGTGCTGGACGTTGTCTTGGTGGAGCGGAGGAGGATCGAACTCCCGACCTTCGCATTGCGAACGCGACGCTCTCCCAGCTGAGCTACCGCCCCGATGAAGCAAGTGCAAAACTATACCTGAACTTTAAATCGCCGCGCAACACGGCGCCACACAAAAATTTTCAGGCAAATTCCAGGGTGGCAACTACCGGCGCGTGGTCCGAGGGCTGCTCGTTGCGGCGGGGTTCTTTGTCGATCACGCAGGCCACGCAGCGCTTGACGAGCGGGGCGGACAGCAGGACGTGGTCGATGCGCAAACCGGCATTGCGGCGGAAGGCGAACTGCCGGTAGTCCCACCAGGAAAACGACTTTTCCGGCTGCTCGAACAGGCGGAAAGAATCGGTCAGGCCCAGATCGAGCAGGGCGCGGAGGGCTGCGCGTTCAGGTTCGGACACCAGGACCTGGCCTTCCCATTTCTCGGGGTTGTGCACGTCTTCGTCGGCGGGGGCAATGTTGTAGTCGCCCAGAACGGCCAGCCGGGGATACTGCTTGATTTCCTCGGCCAGCCATTTGTGCATGGCCTCGTACCAAGCCAATTTGTAGACGTACTTGTCCGAATCCAGCGACTGCCCGTTGGGGCAATAGGCGCAAACCACGCGCACGTCGCCTTCGGGGCTGGGGAAGGTCAGGGCAAGGACGCGTTGCTGCGGGTCTTCATAGCCGGGAATGTTGCGGACCATGGACGTGCCGGGCATACGCGAAACGATGGCGACGCCGTTATAGGTCTTTTGGCCAGCCCAGACGGCGTGATAACCGGCTTCTTTGAAGGCCGCCTCGGGGAACTTGTCGTCCGTGAGTTTCAGTTCTTGAATGCACAGCACGTCAACCGGATTGGCCGCCAGCCAGTCCAGCACCTGTTGCAGGCGCACGTTCAGGGAGTTCACGTTCCAAGTGGCTAATTTCATCGTTCTCAAAAATCGTTTGGTGTTGCGGTTTTCCAGTAAGTCGAGCCTGGAAAACGGCTTGCGGCAGCGCATGGCATGGCTCGTACCGAGCGTTTGATGCAGGCCGGGCGACTAGGCCAGATGATACCGTGCATCGTGGGTGCCGTCGGTGCGGCTGCGGGTGCCGGCCCGTCTTCGTTTGCGTCATGTAACCGCTACGTAACCTTCCGCTGCCACCATGCGCGTCTACATCATGGTGCGCATGCCTTGTCGACCTCTCCGGCCCTTCTCTCCCTGTCTTTGCCGCAACGCCGCAAAGACGGGGATGCGCGCGGCCGTGAAGGACGCCCAGGACATCCCGCCCGGTGCGTCCGCACGCGCCGCGCTTGATCCCATGGCGCGGGGCGCTGTGGCTCGCGTGCGCGTTGGCCGCGCCGGCTTGGGGCGCCAAGGACGCGCCGACGGCCGCTGCTGCCGTGGCGCATCCGCCGGGCGCGCTGCTGGATTTCGATATCCCCGCTCAAGCCTTGGCCGCTGCCTTGGACCGCTACGCGGCGATTTCCGGCTGGCCGATTCTGTTTCAAGCGGGGCTGGTGACCGGGCGGCGATCATCCGCAGTGCAGGGGCGGTATGCGCCGGAAGCCGCTTTGCGCCGCTTGCTCGACGGCACCGGGCTGAAACCCGAGCGTACCGCTGGGGGGCCTGCCGATGCGTACACGTTGGCCGAGGTGCGTCCGCAGAATCATGGGGCCGTCGACTTCCAGTACGGCGCCTGGGTGCAGGAAAGGCTTTGGCAGACTTTGTGCGCCGACCCCCGGACAGCCCCTGGCGGCTATCGCGTACTGCTGCGTTTCCGGGTGGACGGGCGCGCTCGGGTTCACGACGTGCGCTTGCTGACCTCGTCCGGCGACCGCGCGCGCGATGCGGCGCTGCGCGAGCGCTTGGAACGGACCCGGGTGGGGCGGGCGCCGCCCGCTGCCATGGCCCAGCCGTTGACGATGCTGATATTGCCCGCCGCTACCGCTGGCGGGCCGCGCTGCGATCCGCCGCGATTTGGCTCGGAGGCGCAGCGCGATGAATGACGACGCCCGTTTGTCGTTGACGGATTACCTGACCAAGCACTACGCCAATCTCAGGCGGCGGCTGACGCGCGTGCTGGGCAATGGCGATCTGGCGGGCGACGCGCTTCAAGACACCTGGCTGCGCCTGCATGGCCGCGAAGAAGAGGGGCCCGTCAAAAGCCCGGGCGGATATCTGGTGCGGGTGGCGGTCAATATCGCCGTGGACATGCAGCGCCGTCAAAGCCGCGTGGTGTCGTTTGATGAGGTCAGCGCGTTGCTGGAGCAGGCGGACCCCGCGCCCAATCCCGCGCAAACGGCTGAAATCCGGTCCGATCTGGATCAGATGGTGGCCTTGATGGACCGCCTGCCGCCGCGCCGGCGTCAGATCCTGATCATGGTGCGGCTCGAGCAGCTACAGCAGAAGGAAGTGGCAAAACGATTGGGCGTGACGGTCAGCGTGGTGGAGCATGAATTAAGACGCGCTCATGACTTTATGGACCAGCAAATGGGCCGTTACAAAAAATAGTGGCGGTTTTGCACGCCGCCAACCGTCTTGAATAATGAACACTACAACTATCCCTCTCCTGATCCGGCCCGCCTCTGCGCAGTTGCCGGAACTTGCCGCCTGACGCCATGAATACGCCCGTAGACGACCGCGACAACGCGCCCGATGACCTGCAAAGCCAGGCGCGGGTCTGGTTGCGCCTGCTGACGTCGACCCGGGTCACGGCGTATGACACCGACGGTTTTCAGCGTTGGTTGCAGATCAGTCCGGCGCATCAGGCGGCGTTCGGTCAGGTCAAGCAGCGCTGGGACGCGCTTGGGCCCGTGGCGCGTGAGTATCTGCGCACCCATCCCGATGCAGCGGAAATCCGTCGGCCAGCGCGTCCGGCTCGCCGCGCCTTTCTTGGCGCCGCGGTCAGCGCAGCGGCAGTAGCGGGTGTGGCGGTGATGTTCCCGCCAGCGCGGTTGTGGCCGTCGCCCGGCGAGTGGGGCGCCGACGACCGGACCGGCACTGGAGAACAGCGCACTTTGGCGTTGGCGGATCACGTGCAGGTCACGATGAACACCGAAACCAGCCTGCGCCGTCAACGGGTGACCGATGACGCCCAGGGAATTGACTTGTTGGCCGGCGAGGCCGCGATTGACCTGACATCGGGCAGCCGCAAGTTCACGGTGGTGGCAGGTGCGGGAAGCAGCATCGCCCAGGCCGGCCGGTTTGAAGTCCGCTATCTGGATGGCAAGGTCTGCGTCACGTGCATTGAAGGCGCCGTGCGTGTCGAACACCCGGCCGGCGCCCGGGCGCTGCAAGCCCGCCAGCAAATGATTTATGACGCCGCAGCGGTGAGCAGTGTGGCGCGCATTGAACCCGCGGCGGTATCGGCCTGGCGGCGCGGCGAACTGGTGTTCAACGAAACCCGTCTGTCCGACGTGATTGCCGAGATCAACCGCTATCGGTCTGGCCGCGTCGTGTTGATGAACGACAGCGCAAAGAACGGTGTTGTCAGCGGCCGCTTTTTGATTGCATCCCTGGATTCCGCGCTGGCGCAGTTGGAGCAGATGTTTGATCTGCGCGCGCGCCGCTTGCCGGGCGGGCTGCTCATGCTTACCTGAGTTCGGCCCACATTGATGATGAACCCGAAGAGGACACGCCTGGCGTGTCTTTTTTTTCGCAAAGCTATTCGAGCGTTGCGCACCGTGCTGCGGCACGACGCTACTAGCGCCGCCAAAAAAAGTTGGAGGATTCCCGCCATCCCGCTCGTCCTAGCGTATTGGCACCTTTTTCAGACTCACTTCAACGATTGAGCGGGAATCTCATGAGCACACGCGGGCGCAGCGGCAACCATCGTCAACCGGCCTATACGGCGGAGAGCAGCTTTCGGATGGCGCCTATCGCCCGGGCCGTTGCGTTGGTCTTGGCAGCAGGTGGCGTGATGAACGGCGCGCAGGCGCAGACGGCCTTCAGTTCGGGGTGGTTTGCCGCCAAGGGCGCCGTGCAGAATGCGGCGGGGTCTACCGGCAAACTGCCCAATGGAATGCCATTGGTGCCGACCGCCAGCCAGCGCGATCAGCAGCAACAGGCCAACGCTCAGTTGCAACGCTCGATCAACAATCTGAACGTGGCGGCACGCGGCATCGCCGCACAGCAGGCGGCGCAAGCTGCCGCCCGGCAGGCTGCGCTGTTGGCTGGCGGCGTGCCGGACGGGCTGGCGGACGGCGGCCTGAAGGTCGATGGCAATGCGTTGACAGCAGACTGGCAGAGAGCTGGCGCGCCCGTGCAGTCGCAAGTGGATGGCCGCATCAATGTGGCCATTGAGCAAACCGCCGACCGCGCGATCCTGAACTGGGAGACGTTCAACGTGGGGCGCAACACCACGGTGGATTTCAAGCAGCAAAGCAATTGGGCGGTGTTGAACCGTGTAAATGATCCCCGCGCCCGTCCCAGCCAGATCCAAGGCCAGATCAAAGGCGATGGCACTGTCATGGTGGTCAATCGCAACGGCATTGTGTTTAGCGGCAGCAGTCAGGTCAGCACCCGCAACCTGATCGCGGCTGCAACGGACATCACTGACGATCAGTTCAGGAGCAACGGCATCTTCAGTCCGGCCTCGTTGGCTGCGTTCACGAATGCGCAGGGCAAGATCGAGGTCCAGGCAGGCGCACGCATTGCTACGGCGGACCCCAGCACGTCGACCCAGGGCGGCGGTTATGTGCTGCTGCTGGGCAACGCTGTCAGCAATGCCGGCGATATCGCCACGCCGAAGGGGCAGACCGTGCTGGCTGCGGGCGACAGCTTCGTCATCAAGAAAGGCTTGGGCACCGATGGCAATCTGACATCGACGACACGCGGAACCGAAGTCACGCCGCAATTCAATGCGGCTGGAGACGCTGGACAGGTGCTGAATACTGGCCTGATCCAAGCACGCGAAGGCGATGTGACATTGACTGGCCGCGATCTTCGGCAGCAGGGCGTGGCGCTCGCGACCACCACCGTCAATACTCGCGGCACGATGCACTTGAACGCCTTGGGCTCGGCGGGCAGCATTGTGCTGGCGCCCGGTGCGGTCACGGCGGTTGTCATTGAAGCCGGTGACAAAACCACGGCACTGGACGGGCAGCGGGACGCTTTGCGCACGCCCGTGTCGCTCAGTAGCGACAACATCGTGAGCGTCGTGGATTTCCGCGACCAATCACGCCTGGAACTGAACAGCAGCGGCACGGTGGACTTCCACGGCGATACGCTGACGCTGGCTACCGGCGGCCAGATCGTCGTTGCCGCCGCGCAGCGCACGCTGGTGCGCGAAGGCGCGTTGATCGACGTGTCTGGCGCGGTGGGCGTGACGCTGGCGATGGAAAGCAATAACGTCCAGATCAATGTGCAGGGTAACGAACAGCGGGATGCGCCTGTCAACCGCGACGGCAAGGCCTTGAACAGCAAGGATGTGTGGATTGATCGCCGTACGCTGGTGCTGGTACCGAAGGGCACCAATGGCTACGACAGCGACCGGTGGTACACGGCTGGGGGCTTGCTGGAAGTCAGCGGTTATTTGGGCACGCAGGGCCACACAGTGGGCGAGTGGATGGCGCAGGGCGGCACCGTCAGCTTCACCGGCAAAGAGCTTGTGACGCAGAAGGGGTCCAACATCAATCTGTCCGGCGGCACGCTGGATGTGCAGTCTGGCTATCTAAACCAGACCTGGCTGCGCGGGGCCGACGGACGCTTATATGAAGCATCCAAGGCCCCTGGTGATTTGCGCTATAGCGGAATCTATCAAGGTTACGAAGACAAGCACGAACGCTGGGGCGATAGCGCCACCACGTATTACTACTCTCCGTTGCTAGCTCCCAAGCGCCGCTACGAAGAGGGCTACACCGTGGGCCGCGACGCCGGGCAGCTGGTGATTGCAACGGCTTCGGCAGTGCTGGAAGGCGACATCGCCAGCGTAGCGTTCCAGGGCGCGCGGCAGACCCGGGCCGAGCCGGCGGTTGACGGCTACAAGCTGCCACATGACGCCGTGGCCAGGCGCGGTCAACTGATCGTGGGCAGCTACACCCCCGTGTTCAACAAGGCCACGGGGGCATTGGACTACCGTTTGACCGCTCTCCAAAAGAAAGTGGAACTGACCGATACGCCCGAACGCATCGCATCGGACCTGGATTTGGCGACGGTATTGCCGGCTGGCCGTGATGGCAAGCTGGTGCTGGACACGGGCTTGTTGAATGGCTTGTCGTTGGGGGCCATCCGTGTCGCGGCATTGGACGAGATCAATGTCCAAAGCGCCTTGAAAGTGGCCACGGGCGGCAGCATCACGCTATACGGCAGCGATGTGCGGGTGGATGCAGGGCTGACTGCCCGCGGCGGCAACATTGTTCTGGGGAATGTGTTGAACCAGACCTTGCCCAATGGTCCGGCGGATACCCCCGCGAATCCGGATGCAGCGAAAGGCGTGGTCACGCTGACACGCAATGCAGTGCTGGATGCAGGCGGTTTGTGGAGCAATCTGCTGCAGGGTCCCGCCAATACCCAGGATCTGCCATATCTGAATGGCGGGCGCGTCACGATACGCGCAAGTCATGATGTGACACTGGACCCGGGTAGCGTAATCGATGTCTCGTCGGGCGCTGCCATGCAGGCCAACGGCAAACTTCGCGGAGGCAAAGGCGGCGACGTGACCTTGCGCGCAGTGTCACTGGTGCGGGAAGGGGCCTTGCCGGACGACGGCGGCTTGACGCTGGCGGGCGAACTGCACGGCGAGGGCGTGTCGGGCGGCGGCAAGCTGACTCTGCAGACAACGCGCATACAGGTGGGCGGCGGCTTGCCCGCGGACGCGGGCTCCAGCACATTGTTGCTGGACGCCGGGTTCTTCAACAAAGGGTTTTCTTCATACGACCTGACCGCCAACCAGCAACTTTTGATGGCGGATGGCGCCGTGGTTGATGTCACCATGCCGGTACTGCAAGCCATTGATGGCGCGCGCAGTATCGCCGGAGGCGCCAACACGTCGCAAGTACTGGAACGGGTGTTGCCGGAGCTGTATCAGCCGTCGACCAAAACGCGCGCCATGGGCCAGCGGCGGGGCGCCAGTCTGAGCATGCAGGCGGGAACCCTTGGGCTGCTCGCGGACAAGCTGGACCATACCTTGTTGAACGTAGGCCAAGGCGCCGTGGTGTCCGTGGACCCGGGCCAGACCATCTCGTTGGGCAGCGCCGGTCAACTAAGCGTGGACGGCCAGTTAAATGCCTGGGGCGGCAACATTGTGTTGACCCAGGTCCGCCTGGACGGCACGACGGACGAGCTTGCGCGCACGCCCGGTCACAACCGGTCCATCCGCGTCGGCCAGCAGGCCGTGCTGGACGCATCGGCTCGCGCCGTCACCGCGGTGGATGCGCGCGGCTGGCGCTATGGCTTGGCCGGGAACGGCGGCCGTATCGTGGTGGGGGGCGAAATTGATGCTGCTACCGGGCTGACCAACGGCGCCGACCAATTTGTATTGATCGAGCGCGGCGCACGCGTGCAAGCTTCGGGCGCGCAAGCCGTGTTGGATTTGAGCGGCGCGCCCGCGCTTGCCGTCGCAGGCGATGGCGGGCATATCAGCGTGGCCACGCGCAGCGGCCTCTACCTGGAAGGCGATCTGATTGCGCATGCAGGAGGCGCGGGCGCGGCGGGCGGCACCTTGAGCATCGGCCTGGACAGCGACAGATACCCCACAAGAATGACCGTGCCGGATCGTGTTCGCGCCCAACGCGAAATGATCATCTCAAGCGAGCGTCTGCCTGAAGGCGCGCCCGGCACGATTGCGGCGCTGGCGGGCGGCGACCTGGCCTATGGCAATGCGCGCGTGTCGGCAGACATGATCCAGAACGGCGGCTTTGATGCCGTGAGTCTGCTGGCGTCCACGCTGACGTTTGGAGACAACGTCACGCTGGCCGCCGGCCGCAGTGTGTCGCTGTATGCGGGCACCATCGGATTGGCCAATGGCGCGGACCCTGCAACGCGGGTAACAGTGACGGCACCCTATGTGCGCCTGGCCGAGCACAAGCGTCCGCTTGCGGACTTCTATGTTGGCGCCTTCGCGCCCGTGATCGCCGGGTCAGCCAGGCAATCGCAAGGGCTGTTTACCGTTCAGGCCAATCTGATCGATCTGCGCGACGCCGTGAGTGTTGGCGGGTCCAAGGCCGTCACTGCGCCCACGGACGCCCAGGGTGTGGATCGCCGCGGATTTGAACGCGTCGCCTTGCACAGCACGGGCGACATCCGGTTCCTGGCGGCGAACGTGATTGAAGGCGTTTCCGTTCTGGCAACCAAAAACCAGCTGGATGTAAAGGCCGCGCAAATCTATCCCGCCGTTAACGCCAAAGGCATGTTGCGCGCGGGCCGGATAGACGTGGCTCGCGTTGGTCTGGCCGACCCTGCCATGCCGCACTCGGCGTTTGGCAGCTTGACGCTTGAGGCCGATGTCATCAACCAGGGGGGCGTGCTGCGCGCGCCTTTGGGTACGCTGTTGCTGGGTAATAGCAACACCTCGGGCGGGCAATTAAATCTGCTCCCGGGCAGCCTGACCTCGGTCAGCGGCGCGGGGTTGGTCATGCCTTACGGCGGCACGGTCGATGGCGTCGCGTATACCTACGGCGGCAAGTCGATCGAACCCTTGTTTATCAACGGGGCGCTGGGCACCCTGACCTTGCAGAGCGAATCGTTGCAGGTGTCGGCGGGCGCGGTCGTGGACATTTCTGGCGGCGGCCAGTTGACGGGCGCAGGGTTTGTGTCGGGCCGGGGCGGTTCGACCGATGCACGCTACCATCCCCTGGTGCAGATGGGGCCGGACGGCGGCTTCACATTGCCCGGCCTGGCCAGCAATCCCGTGTACGCCATCGTGCCGGGGGCGCAGGCGCCCCAAGCGCCTGTGGGCGACGCGGCTGTGGACCCGGCAGTGGGCAGGCAGATTACTCTGCAGGCCGGCGTGGCTGGCCTGCCGGCAGGCACGTACACGCTGATGCCATCCTCCTATGCCTTGCTGCCCGGCGCCTACCGCGTCGAAATCAACGGCGATGTGACAGGCGATTCCAGATTTGGCGCATTGGCTATGCGCAACGGCTCTTTCAGCGCCAGTGCTCGTCTGTCCACCGCAGGCACCGGGGTGCGCGATGTGCTCGCCCGCCAAGTCATCCTGACGCCAGCGGACGTGCTGCGGACGTATTCGCAATACAACGAGATGGGCTTGGGGGCATTTGCCCTGGCGGATGCGGCGCGGCTGGGAGTGCCCGCCGTCCTTTTGCCCGGGGATGGCAAACGATTGCACATCAATCTGAACACGCCGGTCTTTGGCAAAACGCCTCTGGAGCGGCCGTTCAGCTTTGACGGCGTCGTAAAGAGCGATGGCGCGCAGGGCGGTGAGCGCGGCACGTCCAGGGTCTACAAGGGCGACAGTATCGAGATCGTCGCGGATGGCGCAATGCGCACCCCAGGTTTTGCAGGAGCCACGCTGCGCGATGCGGACCTGAACGCGATTGCCGCGGGCGGCTTGAGCATCGGCGGCGAGGCATCGGTGCTGTACGGGCAAGGCGGCAATATCTTGGCGTTCAGGGATAGCGCGACCAGAGACATCTACATGCGCAGCGGCGCAACCCTGGTGGCGCCTGCAGTGTTCCTGGTTGCTGCCGGGAGTGTCAGCGGCATTACGGTGGAGCAAGGCGCCAGCATCATCACGTTGGGCCAGGGCGCGGCCACGCAGGACTCGGCGCGCGGTTATGTCTTCTCGCCCGGATCACGCGGCGTGCTGGCGGTGTCTAACGGGCGGGTGGACATGTTGGCCAATGACCCGTTCAACCCAAGCCTGATCAATGAAGCGCCGGCGAGCATACGCATCGGCGTGTGCGAGGCGGTCTGCGCGGGCAGCACCCGGCTTTACTCCGAAGGCGCCATTGCCATGGCGACCTATCGTGGTTTTGAACTGACCGACGCGGTGCGCTATGGCACACGCCATCTGGCGCTGGCCGTGGGCGGCATCAATGCCGGCAGCGCCGAGAACCTGGCGTCCCTGGACGCGCAAGGCAAGCTGCCGGCAGGGCTGACGCTGAATCAGAACCTGTTGGACCGCTTGCTGCGTGGCGACACCGATCTGGGCGCGCCAGCGTTGGAAACACTGAGCCTGGCTGCGCGGGATGGCATGCGCTTCTACGGCGATGTGGTGCTGGACACGTATGACGCCAACGGCCAGTCGCGCTTGCAGGATCTGGTGTTGACCACACCAGCACTCTATGGCGCCGGTTCGGCGGCCAATACGGTGACGCTGCGCACCGCCAGCTTGATCTGGAACGGTTCGGAAGAGGCTCCAGGTGCGGTCATCACCGGAGGGGCGGGCGATGGCGATGGAGTCTTGAACATCGACGCGGAACGCATCACGCTCGGGTATGCCAAGCGCGCGCAGGTCAAGCCGCTGGTTTCGCACGAGCGCGTGGCGCTGGGTTTCAGCACGGTCAACCTGAACGCCAGCGAACGCATCACGGCGAACCATGAAGGCGGCCTGGCGGTGCACCACAAGCAAGGCGCCTATGTCGCGGGCAAGGGCTACGACTATACGGGCGGTGATCTGAACCTGGTGTCGCCGCTACTGACCGGCCAGGCAGCTTCTGTCACTCGTATGTCTGCCGGGGGCACGTTGCGCGCCACCTCGGGTACAGGCGCTGCCGCACAGACCCCGGCAGGTCTTGATGCCAGCGCCATGGGAGGCGAACTGAGCCTGGCCGGGCGGGACGTGATCGTAGACACCACAGTGGTACTGCCCAGCGGCAAACTCACGCTTAAGGCAGATCGGGATTTGACGTTGACCGGCGCGTCCCGCCTGGACTTGGCTGGTCGCGCGATTGTGTTCAACGACGTCACCCGATACAGCTGGGGCGGCGACGTCAAGCTGGCCAGCTTGCACGGCAGCATCGTGCAGGCGGCGGGAGGCGTCATCGACGTGTCTGCGCAGCACAACCAGGCCGGCTCGATCGAGGCCGTGGCGCTAGACGCGGCAGCGGGCGTGGTAGCGCTGCAAGGCGCCATTCTTGGTGGCGCCAGCGGCCATTACGATGCGGGCGGCACGTGGGTGCCGTACCGTGCAGGCAGCGTGAATATCCGCGCCCAGAACCTGGGCGGCGCGCTGAGTACGGAATTCGCGGCCCTGAACCAGCGCTTGAATGATGGGCAGGTGTTCGGGGGGCGCAGCTTCCAGCTTAAGCAGGGAAGCCTGGTCATCGGCAGTGAGGTCAAAGCGAGCGAGGTCAATGTGTCGGTAGACAACGGCAGCCTGACGGTGGCTGGCGTGATCGACGCCAGCGGCGAACGCGTAGGCGCGATCCGCCTGGCGGCCAAACAGGGGCTGACGCTGACCGGCAATGCGTTGCTGGACGCACATGCTTCGGCGCTGCGCGTGGACAGCTACGGCAAGATCATCGAAAGCCCCAACCGCGCGATCGTGGAATTGCGCTCGGGCGATGGTGTGCTGACGCTGGCAAGCGGCGCGCGCATCGACTTGCGTCATGGGACGGCTGCGGTAGCCGGCAATGCCGCCGGGCAGCACGATGGACGCCGTTTGGGCACATTGGCGCTGTATGCGCCGCGCATCGACGCGCAAGGGCGGCCCACCGACCTGGCAGCCGACAACGATCCCAGTTTGACGCCGAGCGCCGCCACCCATGGCGATATTGCCGTGGACGCGCGCGGCGGGCTGGACATTCAAGGCGCGCGCTCAATCGCCGTGTATGCGGTGCAGCGGGACGACAAAGCGCCGGACAGTGCGGACGTTGCGGTCAACGGCCGCCCGTACCAAGTCATCGATCAGGCATATCTGGACCGCCGCCACGCTGAAAGTTCGGCCTTCATGAATGCCGCGCTGGGTAACGGCACGCTCATGAATGGCAAGCTGGCGGGGTTGAACAATGCGGCATATCGCGATGCCTTCCATCTGCGTCCCGGCCTGGAACTCATCGGCAAGACCGCAGACGGCGATCTCGTCGTGCAGGGCGATATTGACCTGTCCGGATACCGGTATGCCAGCGTCAACCCCAACGTGCGTTCCTATGTAGCAGGCGCCTTGCCCGGTACGCCCGGCTATGGCGCGGGCGAACCGGGCGGCTTGTCGATCCGCGCCGGTGGCGACTTGAACGTCTACGGCAGCATTACAGATGGCTTTGCGCCACCGCCTGCCACGCAGGACGATGGCGGCTGGCTGCTGGTTGAAGGCGTGCAGCCGTTTGGCGGTGACGTGCTGGTGCCGGGGGGCAACGTCACGCTGCACGAGGGTACGGCATTCGAGCGCGGCAAGGTGCTGAACTTTGATTTGCCCATCCAGGCCATGACGATGCAGGTGGGAACGGTGCTGCCCGCCGTCGCCACGCTGAATGGGGCGACAACGTTCGCCGCAGGCACCGCGCTATCGGGCGATATTCTCAATGCCGATGGCAGCGTTGCGCATGCCGCGGGCTCGATTCTGGCGCAGGACACGGCGCTGACAGCGGGCATGAAACTGGGCGCGGGTTCTCGATTGGTAAGCGACACTGCGATAGCGGCGATGACGTGGCCGGCGGGTGTGCCGTTGCCGTCTGCGCCCAGGCCGCCTCAACTGGCGGTGACCACGGTCAAACTGGCGGGAACGCTCGCGCTGAAAGCGGGTTCGATCATTCCATCGATGACGGATGTAAAGCTGGGCGGCGCTGAAAGTATTGCATTGCGTCCGGCGGATGCGGACGGCAATCACGGACGCAATTGGGCGTTGGCGCAGATGCTGCCAGCGGGCAGCCAGTCGTGGTCACTGCAACTGGTGGCCGGCGCCGACCTGGGCGCGGCGGACCCGCGTTTGACCAATCCGAACGCGGCCCATGGCAGCTTGCGGCTGGCCGACACCCATTACGGGATGAACGCGACCCCCGCCGGCAAGCTCGTCTGGACGGTAGCGGGTGCTGCGGAAATGGGGGCGCCCGAGCTGGCGGGTCAGCCTATCGATTTCGAGTCGGGGCCTGCGGCCGGGTGGCCAAGCATGTGCTCCGAGTATCCCGAGTTCTGCGAAGTGCAATCCAGCTATGTCTGGACGGAAAAAGGGGCAATCGATATGGGCGCCCCGGAACTGGTGGGTTTGCCGATTGATTTCAATACAGGTCCGGCAGGCGGGTGGCCAAGCATGTGCTCCGAATATCCCGAGTTCTGCCAGGTGGCCAGCGCAGACTACGATCTTGCCCGGGGCGGTTCGCGCACTAGCGTGCTGCGCACAGGCACGGGCGATCTGGAGTTGGCCGCGGCGGGCGACCTGCGCATGGATTCGCTCTACGGCGTGTACACCGCGGGCACGGCCACGACTGTGGATAGCTCGTACAACCAGCCGCGTGGCAGGGGTGTTGATGGCAAGGTGCTGCTCGACAGGGCCGGCATGTATGAGTCCATGACGGATGGTGGCGCGGACAGCATCTACCAGGCGTGGTATCCGGATCATGGCGGCAATGTGATTCTGTCTGCCGGCGGCAAACTGATCGGCGACGTGCTGGCTCAATACAACAGCGCGCTGTCTACCAACGATCTGACGCAGGCGTCCAGCAGCGCTCTGGGCAACTGGTTATGGCGTCAGGGTTCGGGCCAGACCCTGTCCGGCCAGCACGCCCTGCCTACTGCATGGTGGATCAACTTCGGCACCTATGCCACAGTGGGATCGGGATCAAACGCGTCCACGAACCAAGTGGGCTTCACGGGGTTCGGCGCCTTGGGGGGCGGGAATGTGGATGTGCGTGTCGGCCAGGACGCCGGGGCCATCGAGCAACGGGGGGATACCTCGACGACGTCCGCGCAGCAGCGCTATCCGCGTAGCCAATCGCTGGTGCTGGCGATTGGCAGTACCGGGCGGGTGGGCGCGGACGGCGCCCTGCACCTGACCGGGGGCGGAGACTTGTCGCTACGGGTTGGCGGCGGCATAAATCCCACGCTGGCGGCGCGCAACGTGCTGGATTTTGACGGTCGGGTCAGCCTGCCCGTGCATGATCTGCAAGGCGCCATCGTCAATCTGCGCGGCGCTACACAGTTGCAAGCAGGCGCCTTGGGCGGTATTGACCTTCAGTTCAGCCGCGAACGCGCGCTGAATGACTCGCGCGAAACCCGCTCCTTCGATGTCTACACGGCAACGATGGGCAGCGCGACGGGCGGACCTATTCTGGTGCCGGGCGACAGTGCCATGGTGTTGAACACGCGAGGCGACCTGGTGGTAGGCGCCGCGGCCGATGCCGGGCGCACGCCTCAGCGCAATTCGCAGCCGTTCACGCTGGATAACGGCACGCCGTATCTGGGCGGGGGCAGCAGCTGGTTTTCATTGTGGACGCCGCATACCGCGATTGATCTTTTCTCCGCGGGCGGCAATGTCACGCCCAGCACGCAGTCTGCCGAAACGAACAACGCCCAGCCGAATGCCATTCTGGAAGGACGCGATGCGTCGCCGACCGACGGCCGTTTCGTGTACCCGTCTATCTTGCGTGTGGTCGCGGCGCAAGGCAGCATCTATTACGGTGGCTCTGCCTTGTCGCGCAGTAGTGGCAGCCTGATGAGCTTGAGCCAGTACGGCATTGTGCTGGCGCCTTCTGCGCGCAGCGAACTCGCGTTTTTGGCGGGGCAATCGCTGTATGGCAGCGGATATCCCGTGAGCATGTCCAGCGCGTCCGCCGGTGCGCTGGCTACGCCGATGCAGCCGGGGTTTGTCGGACGCCCGGACGGCGACACTGTCGTCATCAACAATCAGGGCGCCGCGCGCCTTACGGTCACGGGCGAGCGCTATCCCCTGTTTGCTTACGCGGACGATACCGCGGCGGGCAACAGCAGCGGGCAAGGCGCGCGTTTTTACGCAGCGGCGGGTGACATTGTTGGTCTGCGCGTGGGTGAGCAAATGACCTTTAGGGATGGCCAAAATGCCTACATCGGTGCGGGTCCGGTGCGCATCATGGCCGGACGCGATATTGTCGGCAGCGGCACGCTGTTGGGTCAGCCATCGAGCCTTGCGTCGGAACTAAGCGGCAGTTCGATCGGCAATCTATTCGTGCACAACTTGTTGACCGATGTATCGCTGGTGTCCGCTGGCCGGGACATTCTTTACAGCAGTTTCAACGTGGCGGGGCCGGGTGTGCTGGAAATCAACGCCGGCCGCGACATCCGCATGGACGACCGCGCCAGCGTCGCGAGCCTGGGCGCTGTTGCCGTCAATGACACACGTCCCGGCGCAGACATCGTCATGGTGGCGGGCGCGGGCGCAGCCGGTCCGGATTACCAGGGCCTGTTGCAGCGCTATCTGGATTCGGCCAAGCTGTTGCCAGCCGGTTCGGCGCTGGCCGACCGGCCCGGCAGCGCCGTCAAACTCTATAGCGGAAAACTGACCTTGGCGCAGTGGCTGCGTGAGCAGCACGGCTATGCAGGAGACGAAGGCGGGGCGCAGGCATTTCTGGACCAATTACAGGCTAGTCGCGATGCGGATCGTTCCAAACCGCGACGCGTGTTAGCCGCCGACTATGAGCAGGCCAGCCAGCTGAATCTTGTGAACTGGATGCAGACACGTCATGGCTACACCGGCGCCGACGAAGACGCGCTGGCCGCATTCCAGGCGCTGGCGCCCGAGCAGCGCGGTATTTTCGCCCGTCAGGTCTACTACGCCGAATTGCGCGCAGGCGGCCGGGAATACAACGAGGCTGGCGGGGTTCGGTTTGGCAGCTATCTGCGCGGCCGTGAAGCCATTTCGGCGCTGTTCCCGCAGACCACGGCTGATGGCCAGCCGCGCGTCTATCTGGGCGGCATCACGCTATATGGGTCGGCGGGCGTCAATACCTTGTTCGGCGGCAATATCCAGATGTTGACGCCGGGCGGCGCGCAGGTCTTCGGTACGGAAGGAGAAGCGCCGGTGGTGCAAGGCAACGTCACCCCGGGCATCGTCACGCAGGGCGCGGGCGACATTCAACTGTACTCACGGGGCAGCATCCTGCTGGGCCAGAGCCGCATCATGACGACCTTTGGCGGCAGCGTGCTGGGGTGGTCCGCAGAAGGCGACATCAACGCCGGGCGGGGCTCCAAATCCACCATCGTCTACACACCGCCCAAACGCGTGTATGACCAATGGGGCAATGTGACGGTGTCGTCGAATGCGCCCAGCACTGGTGCGGGTATTGCAACGCTTGCACCCATTCCGGAAGTGCCGGCGGGCGATATTGACCTGATCGCGCCGCTGGGTACCATTGATGCAGGCGAGGCCGGTATCCGTTTTTCTGGCGACGCCAACATTGCGGCATTGCGGGTGGTCAACGCCGAGAACATCAAGGGGCAGGGCGAGTCGACGGGCATTCCGGCGATGGCTACGGTAAATGTGTCGGCCTTGAGCAATGCCAGCGCCACCGCCAGTTCGGCGGCCGCGGCGGCGCAAGACACTGCCCAGCGCTCACGCGCGGAAGCGCGTCAGAACCAGGCGTCGATATTCACGGTGCAGGTGTTGGGCTTTGGCGCCGAGCCGCTGCAAGGCGGCGGCCCGTCTCCCGCCACTCCTGCGCCCGGCGCTCAGGCGCCGGATAAGACCGTGCGCTACGACGCCGCCAATCTGGTGCAACTGGTGGGCAACGGCCAGAACTTCGATGCCCAAGGGTTGGCCAGCTTGACGGAGGCGGAGCGCCGCGCGTTGAAACAGGATTGACCTGATCAATGCTCCGAGCCGCTGTTCAGCATGCGGCTCTTCGCTTTCTCGATGTGCGCCCGCATGACGTTGCGGGCGCCTTCGGCATCTTGCTCCTGAATCAACCGGTAGATGTACCGGTGTTCGTCAATGGCGGCGCGGGTGCGCTTCCAGGGTTCGCTGTGAACCAGATGGCGCATGACGTTGACCGCGTGGCTCACGTCATACTCCAGCGATTTCAGCACTTGCACGAAGCGCTGATTGCTGGTGGCGGCGGCAATCGCACGATGAAATCCGTAGTCATGGTGGTGGGCAATGGCGCCCGACGCGTCGGCCTCTTCATAGCCGGTCAGCATGCGGTCCATTTCACGCAAGTCATCGCTGGTGCGGCGCAGAGCGGCCAGGTAGGCGCACTCGGGTTCGATCACCATGCGCAGTTCCAAACCTTCCAGAATGTGGCCGACCCGGCGGGCGGGGTCCACGGCGGGCATGCCGCCCATCAGGTCAGGCTTGGCGCGCACATAGCTGCCGGAGCCTCTGATGGACTCCACCAATTGGTCTTCGCGCAGCCGGTCCAACGCTTGCCGGACCACGGGGCGCGACACTTCGAACAGCGCGGCCAGTTCCAGTTCCGCAGGCAGTTTGTTGCCCGGCGCGATCTTGCCAGTGGCAATCGCATAGAACAGGCTTTCATAAACGCGCTCGGCAAAACGCTCTGCCCGCACATAGCCCAAACCCGAGGCCACCTCTGCCAGTACGTCCAGTTCGGGACGGGGGCGGCTGGCGGCGTTTAGCAGCGATTCCAGCTGCGGGTCACGCACATCGGTCATTGGCGCGGTCCTAGAAAAAAACCAGGCTTGTCAATTTGCGTGACAAGCATGGCCAGGGGAGTAGTGCACTCTAAGCCCCTGAATTATTAGGGATTACCCCAGGCATCAAGAAAATATCCTGAAGCTTGGGATAAAGGCTGTCAATTCAATTGACAAGTTACATCGGCCTCCCGTAACTTGCCATAAAACCACATCGCCTGCCGCATGACGCGCAGGCGGCGCAACCGGCCTGCCGGATGCGCCAGGAGACCACGCCACTATGGGCCCCCGCACACTCACCGTTTTTCCGCACATTCGCATGTGCGTGGAACGCTGCGCGCGTGCCGGCGGCTTTTCTGCAACCGGCCGTCCGGCCGCTACTTTACTGCGCACATCGTGACTCAGAAGAACTTTATCGCCAACCAATGGGTGGCCGCCGCCACCGGTGAAACCATTCCCGTCCTGAACCCGTCCGATGGCCAGCCGTTCGAGGCTATCGCTCGTTCCCGCGAAGCGGACGTAGACCAGGCCGTTCAGGCCGCCCGGCAAGCATTTGAAGGCGAGTGGGGCCAGATGGCGCCTGCTGCGCGCAGCCGTTTGCTGATGAAAATCGCCTTCACGCTGTTGGACCGCCAGGAAGAATTGGCGCAGCTGGAATCCGCCGACACCGGCAAGCCGATCAAGCAGGCTCGCGCGGATGCCGCAGCGGTTGCTCGCTATTTTGAGTTTTACGCTGGCGCCGTCGATAAGCTGCACGGCGAGACCATTCCCTACACCCCGGGCTTTACGGTGCTGACCGTGCGCGAACCGCATGGCGTGACGGGCCACATCGTGCCTTGGAACTATCCGTTGCAGATTTTCGGGCGCAGCGTCGGCGCGGCGTTGGCTGCGGGCAATGCCTGCGTGGTCAAGCCCGCCGAAGACGCTTGCCTGTCGCTGTTGAAGCTGGCCGAAATTGCGGCTGAAGTGGGCTTGCCCGCAGGCGCGCTCAATATCTGCACGGGCTACGGGCATGAAGCGGGCGCGGCGTTGACTGCGCATCCCGGCATCGATCACATTTCGTTCACCGGTTCGCCGCAAACGGGCAAGATGGTGGCCCACGCAGCCGCCGAAAACCACGTGCCGGTCACGCTGGAATTGGGCGGCAAGTCGCCCCAGATCGTATTTGACGACGCGGATCTGGACGCGGCCCTGCCGGTGTTGCTGGCCGCCATTATTCAAAATGCCGGTCAGACCTGCTCTGCGGGCAGCCGGGTGCTGATCCAGCGCGGCGTGTACGAAACCGTGTTGAAGCGCCTGTCCGACGCATTTTCGGCCACTGTCACTGGCGCGGCCGCGCAAGACCTGGACGTGGGCCCGCTGATCAACGCCCGTCAGCACGATCGTGTGCGCGGTTTCCTGGCGGAAGCCGAGGCCGAAGGGCTGAAGGTTGCCGCGCGCGGCAAGCTGAAGGAAGGCACCCCCGAGGCTGGCTTCTATCAACCGCCCGTGCTGTTCCGCGACGTACCGCCCAACAGCCGTCTGGCGCAGGATGAAGTGTTCGGCCCCGTGCTGGCCGCCATGGTGTTCGACACCGAGGAAGAAGCGCTGGCAATCGCCAATGGCACCTTGTACGGCTTGGTCGCTGGCGTCTGGACCCGCGACGGCGGCCGTCAGATGCGCTTGGCCCGCAAGCTGCGCGCCGGTCAGGTGTTCATCAACAACTACGGCGCGGGCGGCGGCGTGGAACTGCCCTTCGGCGGTTCGCGCCAGTCTGGCTATGGCCGTGAAAAGGGCTTTGAAGCGCTGTATGGCTTCACCAGCTTGAAGACCATCGCGATTCGTCATTGATCGCGCGCCGGGTGGCGCTTGCCACCCGGCGTATGCGGGGCGGTTCCTGGCAAAATATCGGTTAACGTTGATGTTTTAGTCCAGGGGCCTGCCGCCCCGTATTCAGGATCTGTATGTTCACCGGTATTGTTCAAGGCACCGCGAAGATCGCGAAAATCGCGGATCGCGAAGGCCTGCGCACCTTCACGCTGGATTTCCCCCCTGGTTTCTGCGTTGACCTGGCCATAGGCGCCAGCGTATCAACAGACGGCGTCTGCCTGACCGTCACCGAAATCCTGTCTGAAAACCAGGCCACCTTTGACGTGATGCTGCAAAGCCTGGCCATCACCACGCTGGGCAGCTATTCAGAAGGCGACCGCGCCAATGTGGAGCGCGCAGCCAAGGATGGCGCAGAAATCGGCGGCCACCCTTTGTCCGGCCACGTCGATTTCACGTCCGAAGTGATCATGGTGAAGTCGTCCGACACCAACCGGCTGATGCGCTTTAGCATCCCGGAAGCTTTCCGCCGGTACGTCTTCGCCAAGGGGTACATCGCCATCAATGGCGCCAGCCTGACCGTGTCGGAAGTCAACCGTACAGAAGGCTGGTTTGAAGTCTGGCTGATCCCCGAAACCCGCCGCATGACGGTGTTTGAAGACAAGCAAGTGGGTGACTTCGTCAATATCGAAATCGAACGCAGCACGCAGGTGGTGGTCGACACCGTGCGCGAGACCGTCCAGGAAAGCTTGGGCAAGCTGCAACCCTTGCTGGAAGCCATTTTGAAAGAAAAAGGGCTGACGCTGGAAGACTTTGTCAGCCCGCAAGGCAAGCTGAATTAACGCGGCGAAAACCCGGGGGCAGGTAACACCTGGAGCACGTGCAAATGCCGGGGCACCGGTATCAGGCAAGGCGCTGACATAAGCCGAAGCATCGGCAAAACCCGAAGCACGGGTCACAGACGGGCAGGGCGCTTTGACGCGCTCCTGCCCGTTACCGTTTTGACCGCTTGTTTAACGCTCC
This sequence comes from Achromobacter seleniivolatilans, assembly GCF_030864005.1. Lineage (NCBI taxonomy): Bacteria > Pseudomonadati > Pseudomonadota > Betaproteobacteria > Burkholderiales > Alcaligenaceae > Achromobacter > Achromobacter seleniivolatilans. The sequence continues at coordinate 2,299,675 of NZ_CP132976.1, read as the reverse complement.
GCGAACGGCTGCCCCAGCGGCCGCACGCGAATGCCGGGTTGCAGGCGGGTCCAGGGCAGGTCCGCCGGATCGGCTTGCATCGGCCCTGGCGCTTTGGCCACCAGCACTTCTTGCGCAATGGGTTGGAAGTCGGCGCGGAAATGCACCGAACTCTTCACCACCAGAATCGCCATGTCTTCGGGCTGCACGCCGCCGACGCGAAACAGGTTGCGATCCAGCATCTGCGCTTTGCTGGCGCTGACCACCACGCGCACGCCGCCGATCCGCAGACCAGCGACTGCACCCAGATCCACATCCATGCCATGCATCATCGGGCCGTCAAAACGCAGCTTGCCGGGCGAAAGCGTTTCCACGATGAATTCACCTTCAAAGGCGGAGTCGCCCACCACGCCAGACTGGCCGCCCAGACGTAACTTCACCCGCTTGCCTATGCCGGCAGCCGTTGCAGCCTGCACGGCCGCAGGGTCAAAGAACAGACCCAGCGCCGCGTTCTGCGCGTCTGCTTCAACCAGCGCGCGCAGCATGCCTGTTGTGTTGGCATCACCGCCCGCGCCGGGGTTATCTTGCGTGTCTGCAATCACGATAGGGCGCGACGCGCCGGCAGCCAGCGCCTGGGCTTGCCGCACGGCTTCAGCGGGTTTCAGAAAATCGGGCGACCATTGCGGTTCCAGTTCCAGCACGCGCTGATACAGCGTTTCGGTGACCCTTTCGACTGCCGTGGCATCGGTTCCGTAAGCCCACACCACCGGCCCGCATTCCGGAAAATCCGCTGCGGGAAACCCTGGCGCAAACGAGATGGATGTGACGCCTGGCGTCTGTTCCAGTTGCGCCAGCAGCTCATAGACGCCTTGCGACGGTTGCAGCATGGTGCACATGCCGTTGATCGGAATCAGGAAAGGAAGCCGGCGTTCACGGCGGTGCCATTGGCCGCCCGCAGCAATGCGGGCCAACAGCAGCCGCGCCGCATGTTCGCCAGTATCGGCCATGTCTACGTGCGGATAGGTGCGAAAAGCAGCCAGGCCGTCGGCCTCTTGCAGCATCTGCGCCGTCACGTTGGCGTGCAGGTCCAGACTGGCGATAACGGGTACGTCCGGTCCGACGATCTGACGCACACGCGCCAGCAGCTCGCCTTCGCCGTCGTCCAGGTGTTCGGTGACCATGGCGCCGTGCAGATCCAGATAGACGGCGTCGTAGCGTTCTGCACGGGCTGCGTCCAGGATTTCACCTGCGATGCGTTCATACGCGTCACAGGTGACGTGGGCAGAAGGGCTTGCGCCTGCCCAAATTACCGTGCGCACCGTATGGCCTTGAGCCTGGATGGCGTTGAGGAAACCGCCGGCAGGAATATTGACCGAGCGCAGCGCCAGCATGGCTTCGCCGCGAACCATGGCCGGAAAGCCCTCGCCGCGAACGAAGTTGTCGTACCCCGCCTTGGAAGGCGCAAAGGTATTGGTCTCGTGCTGGAAGCCAGCCACCAGAATGTGCATGTTTGTTTCCCCTTTATCGGATGTGAGACGAATAGTGGAAGAGGGCGGCGTTTGAAGCAATATGCAGGATGACAAATAAGTGTCAGTGGGGGCCGTTCGGGCATGTGTCGGGCAAGGTCGCAACCTGCGTGGGCGGTACACCTGAAATGCTCAAGATTACGTCGTACTACGTTACGTTTTTACTGAAAATAAAAATACAAGAATGAGGTGTATCAATGCTTGTGAGCCATTTATGGCCTAAGGGCAGCATAAATACTCAATAAAATATCAAGACTCCCATGAATTGGGCATTACGGGGCGCGCTCGAATATAATCACCGCACTTTCGGAGGTTTCTATGTCGGTAATATCCGATATCAAAATACGCCCCCTGGAGCGTGGCGACCTGCACTTTGTGCACAAGATCAACAATAACGACGTCATCATGCGTTATTGGTTCGAAGAGCCCTACGAGGCCTACGACGAACTGGTCGCCCTGTATGACCGCCACTTGCACGATCAGAACGAGCGGCGCTTTATCATCGAGCACGACACCGGGCAACCCGCAGGCCTGGTCGAGCTGGTGGAAATCGACTACATCCACCGTCGCGCCGAATTCCAGATCATCATTGCGCCCAGTTATCAGGGCAGGGGTTACGCCAAAGCGGCTACCCGAATCGCGGTGGGTTATGCCTTCCGTGTGTTGAACCTGCACAAGGTCTATCTGGTGGTCGATAAAGACAACACAGCGGCGGTTCACGTGTATGAACGCTGCGGTTTCCAGATTGAAGGGCTGTTGCGCGAAGAGTTCTTTTCCAACGGCGACTATCGCGATGCTTACCGCATGGCGCTGCTGCAACACGATCATCTGCGCGATGTCGGTCCCGGTGCGCCTGATGCCCCGGTGCTGCGCGATTGGCCGCAGGAAGAACAGACGGGCTGACGCCCATCCATGCGGCGCAAAATCGGGCAGGCCCGGCCATCAGTTGGCCGGGCCTGCCCGATTTCCTACAGATCCTACTTAGCCGCCCGCAGCAAACGCAGGCCGTTGGCAACCACCAGCAGGCTCGCGCCCACGTCGGCGAATACCGCCATCCATAAGGTTGCGTGGCCTGTCATCGCCAAGACCAGGAACACCACCTTGATGCCGAGCGCCATCACGATGTTCTGGATCAGCACGCGGTGCGTAGCGATCGACAGGCGCAGGAAGGTGCCAATCTTGCGCAAGTCGTCGTCCATCAGAGCCACGTCGGCCGTTTCAATCGCTGTGCCGGTGCCCGCTGCGCCCATCGCAAAACCGATGTCGGCGCGAGCCAGGGCGGGTGCATCATTGATGCCGTCGCCGACCATGCCTACTTTGCCTTGCTGCGACAGCTTGCTTTCGATAGCGGCCAGCTTGTCTTCGGGCAGTTGATCGCCGCGGGCTTCATCAATACCAACTTGCTTGGCAATGGCTTGGGCCGTGGGCGTGTTGTCGCCCGTCAGCATCAGGGTGCGCACGCCCAGCGAGTGCAGGTCGGCAATGGCGGCCGCGCTGGTCGGCTTGACCGTATCGGCCACGGCGGCCAGTGCCAGGACGCGGCTGCCATCAGTCAGCGCGATGGCGCTTTTGCCTTGGCGTTCCAGTTCATCCAGACGCGCTTCCAGCTTGGGGCTGGACACGCCCAGTTCGCGCATCAGGCGGCGGTTGCCCAGTTGGAACGTTACGCCGTCGATCTGTGCGCTGACGCCACGGCCGGGCAGGGCGGTAAAGGCGTCAACGTCCAGCAGCGCGGTGCCTGCATCGCGGGCGGCATTAGCCACGGCCAGCGAGACGGGGTGGTCCGAGCGGGCAGCCAGGCTGGCGGCGATCAATGCGGCCGGGTGGCGGGTCTGATCGGACACATCCCAATCTTGCAGATCGGTCTGCACCGGCTTGCCGTGGGTCAACGTGCCGGTCTTGTCCAGCGCCAGCCACTTCAAGTTGCGGCCTTCTTCCAGATACACGCCGCCCTTGACCAGAATGCCGCGCCGCGATGCCGCCGTCAGGCCGCTGACAATACTGACCGGAGTCGAGATCACCAGAGCGCAGGGGCAGGCGATGATCAGCAGCGCCAGCGCGCGATAGATCGCGTCAAACCAGGGTTGGCTCCACAGCAAGGGCGGTAGCACCGCGACCAGTACGGCTACGCCGACCACGGCTGGCGTGTAGATGCGCGAGAACTTGTCGATGAAACGCTGGGTGGGCGCGCGAGCGCCTTGCGCCTGTTCCACGGCGTGGATGATGCGGGCCAGCGTCGTGTTGCCGGCCGCAGCCGTCACGCGGTATTCGAACGAACCCGCCGCGTTCACGGTGGCCGCAAAGACGGGGTCGTCCTGGGCCTTTTCCACGGGCAGGCTTTCACCGGTAATGGGCGATTGATCAATCGCTGAGCTGCCGCTGACAATGATGCCGTCGGCGGCAATGCGTTCGCCCGGGCGCACACGGACGATAGCGCCCACCTGGAGTTGTGCCGCCGGCACTTCGGCCCAGCTGCCGTCAGCCTGCCGCACCGTGGCGGTTTCGGGCGCCAGGTCCAGTAAGCCCCGGATAGCGTTGCGGGCGCGGTCCAGGGACCGGGCCTCGATCAGCTCGGCGATGGTGAAGAGGAACATCACCATGGCGGCCTCGGGCCACTGTCCGATCATTACGGCGCCCGTGACGGCGATGCTCATCAACGCGTTGATATTGAGGTTGCCGTTGCGCACGGCAATCCAGCCCTTGCGATACGTCGTGAGGCCGCAGGCCAGGATGGAGGCGACAGCCAGCGCCGCAGTGATCGCCAGCGGCCAATCTGCAAAGTGCGAGAACTCCGACATGGCCGCGAGCAGGCCCGAGCCGCCGATCAGCCACCAGTTCACGCGCTTGGCCTCGGGGGCGGGCGCGTTCGCCGCGCCGTCGGCCAAGGGTTCGGGGGTCATGTCGAGCGACTTGATGGCCGCAATGATGCGGTCCAGCGCGCCTTCGGCGTGGACCACGGTCAAGATGCGCTGCATCAGGTTGAAATCCAGTGCATGCACGCCATCGAGCGCGTTGAGCTTTTTACGGATCAATGTTTCTTCGGTCGGGCAGTCCATCTGACCGATGCGCAGGCGCGCCAGCAACTGGCCCGGGCCGGCTGTCAATGTGCTTGCGGCGGCAGCGCCGCCAGTAAAGGCGAAATTCTGCGTGTCGTGATTTTGGCCGCAGCAGCCGGCGTCCGGTGCCGCGTGGCTGTGAGTGTGATCGTCGCCGTTGGCGCTGACGTGATCGTGAGCGTGGTCATGGCCGTGATCGTGGCCAGCGTGGTCGTGGTCGGCGTGCTCATGTCCTTGACCGTGGTCAGTGTGATCATGTCCAGCGTGGTCATGTTTGACCATGGCCGCGTCGTTTCCCTTTTGGTCATGCGCGTGCCCGTCGCCGTTGCAGCAGGCAGTGCCATGCCCCGAAGGTTGAAGTTCGTGTGGTTTGACCGTAGGTAAAGACATTTCTATCGCCTCCCAATAAGCTATGACCGTATTCCACACCTTGGAGTTACTATAGGGTCAACCCCCTAAATCAATCGGATGCGATCCAGGAGGCAGCAATGCGTATTGGCGAATTGGCCACGGCGGCCGGTACCACGGTCGAAACCGTGAGGTACTACGAGAAAGAAGGGCTGTTGCCCGCCCCGGACCGGGGTTTGAACAATTACCGCAGTTATGGGCAATCCCATCTGGAACGTCTGCGGCTAATACGAAACTGCCGCGCGCTCGATATGACGCAGGACGAAATCCGCGCCATTCTTTCTCTTGCCGACAATCATCAATCTGGTTGCGGCCCCATTAATGAATTGTTCGACGAGCACATCTCACACGTGGATGAGCGCATCGCGGAATTGACGCAATTGAAGACCCAGTTGACCGAGCTGCGTCAGCGCTGCCTGTCTGCGCACCCCGACGCAGAAAACTGCGGCATCCTGCATGGCCTGAGCGAAATGCAGGTCGAAGAACGCCAGGAACGGCACACGCACCTGGGCTGAACAGCGTCAGACCAGGTATGGATGCCCTTGCTGCAGGGCGGGGGATACAGGCCCCGGCTGCGGCAATCGCTTAATATGAGAATCTGTTTCTTTCCCATTTGCGCCCGACTCAATGACCGTATCCACCACTGCTACCCCGTTGCACGCCCTGGCCACACGCCGCTCCGTCAAGTTTCTGCGCGCGCCCGCGCCCAAGCCCGACGAGCTTGAACAGATTCTGCAAGCCGCCATGTCGGCGCCTGATCATGGCGCCTTGCGACCCTGGCGGTTTGTTGTGATCCAGGGCGAGGCTATCGGAAAGCTGGCCGACGTGGCGCTGGAAGCCGTCAAGCGCAGCGGTGATCCGCGCATGACGCCCGAGAAAGAAAAGTCGGTGCGTGAATGGATGTCGGCGGTGCCTTTGTTCATCGGTCTGGCGCAGAAGATTGCGCATGACAACACGAAGATTCCTGAACAGGAACAACTGCTGGCGGCCGGCTGCGCCACGATGAACATCCTGAACGCCGTGCATATGCTGGGCTACGGCGCGTTCTGGAGCACGGGCATGGGCACCTACGTCGAAGACGTGCAAAATGCGCTGGGCCTGGATTCGCTGGACTACCGTTTCCTGGGCTTCCTGGCCGTGGGCACACCTGCTTGCGCGGTGCCGCCGGCCAACCGGCCCAACTTCTCCGACTTTGTGACGGAGTGGACTGGGCCGGTCTGAACAAGCCCGCACCCGAACCCTGATTTGCCTGTCTCCACGACCCGTCCCCTGTGCTAAATTCGTCAACGGCCACGCATATATATCCCTATGCGCGGGCCGACGATGGCAGCGCTTGAGGTCACACGCCTTTGGCAATGTCTTGGTAGGAAAAAAACGCGTGACACGATCAAGCGTGGAGACAAAATATGAGCCAATATGGGCCGTTGAAGTTGCACGTCCCCGAGCCCACAGGGCGTCCGGGTTGCAAGACCGACTTTTCCTATTTGCATCTGTCGCCGCCCGGCGAGGTGCCCAAACCCCCCATTGATGTTGCCGCGGTCGAGACCGGCGGACTGGCTTACAGCCTGGTCCGGGTGATCGACGACGACGGCCGCGCAGTCGGGCCTTGGGCGCCTGAGATCAGCAATGATCTGCTGCGCGCCGGCATGCGGAACATGCTGAAGACGCGCATCTTCGACGGGCGCATGTTGACCGCCCAGCGCAAGAAGAAGATCTCGTTCTACATGCAGAGCCTGGGCGAAGAAGCCATCGGCTCGGCACATGCGCTGGCGCTGGAGCAGGGGGATATGTGTTTCCCAACCTACCGCCAGCAAAGCATTCTGCTGTCGCGCGACGTGTCGCTGGTGACCATGATGTGCCAGCTGATGTCGAACGAACGCGACCCGCTCAAGGGCCGTCAGCTGCCGGTCATGTATTCCGACCGTGAAAACGGTTTCTTCACGATTTCCGGCAACCTGGCCACGCAATTCATTCAGGCCGTGGGCTGGGCGATGGCATCGGCGATCAAGGGCGATACGCGTATTGCGTCGGCCTGGATTGGCGACGGCGCCACGGCCGAGGCCGACTTTCATACGGCATTGACGTTTGCGCACGTGTACCGCGCGCCCGTCATCCTGAATGTGGTCAACAATCAGTGGGCCATCTCCACCTTCCAGGCGATAGCTGGCGGCGAAGGCGCGACCTTCGCGGGCCGCGGCGTGGGCTGCGGCATTGCGTCGCTGCGAGTGGATGGCAATGATTTCCTGGCGGTGTATTCCGCCTCGCGCTGGGCCGCCGAGCGCGCCCGCCGCAATCTGGGGCCGACCCTGATCGAATGGGTGACGTACCGCGCTGGTCCGCACTCGACTTCCGACGATCCCTCCAAGTACCGCCCTGGCGACGACTGGAGCCACTTCCCGTTGGGCGACCCGATCGAGCGCTTTAAAAAGCATTTGATCAGCCTTGGCATCTGGTCCGACGCCGAGCACGACGCTGTCCGCGCCGAGCTCGATGCCGAGATCGTTGCCGCCCAGAAGGAAGCGGAAAGCTACGGCACGCTGGTGGACGGTCACGTCCCCAGCGCCGCCAGCATCTTTGAGGACGTCTACAAAGACATGCCGGAGCATCTGCGCCGGCAGCGCCAGCAGCTCGGAGTCTGATCATGGCAATCGATAACAACGCTGGTCCGGCCTCTGCGCCGATGACCATGATCCAGGCATTGCGTTCGGCCATGGATGTGATGCTGGAACGTGACAACAACGTCGTGGTGTTCGGGCAAGACGTCGGATATTTTGGCGGCGTGTTCCGCTGCACCGAGGGCTTGCAGACAAAATACGGCAGCTCGCGCGTGTTCGACACGCCGATTTCCGAAGGCGGCATCGTGGGCGTCGCGGTAGGCATGGGCGCCTACGGCTTGCGGCCCGTGTGCGAGATCCAGTTTGCCGATTACTTCTATCCGGCCTCGGACCAGATCGTGTCTGAAGCCGCGCGCCTGCGCTACCGCTCGGTAGGCGAATTCATTGCGCCGATGACCATCCGCATGCCTTGCGGCGGCGGTATCTATGGCGGGCAGACGCACAGCCAGAGTCCCGAGGCGATGTTCACGCAGGTTTGCGGTTTGCGCACGGTGATGCCGTCCAATCCGTATGACGCCAAAGGCTTGTTGATCGCGTCCATCGAGAACGATGATCCGGTTATTTTCCTGGAACCCAAGCGGCTATATAACGGCCCGTTCGACGGCCACCATGACCGTCCGGTGACGCCATGGACGGGACGCCCCGGCAGTGTGGTGCCCACGGGGTATTACACCGTGCCGCTGGATACGGCCGCCATTGTGCGGCCGGGCAATGCGCTGACCGTGCTGACCTATGGCACCACCGTGTATGTCTCGTTGACCGCCGCCGAAGAAACCGGCATCGATGCCGAAGTCATAGACCTGCGCAGCCTGTGGCCGCTGGATCTGGAAACCATCGTGAACTCGGTGAAAAAGACCGGCCGCTGCGTGGTGGTGCACGAAGCCACACGTACCTGCGGTTATGGCGCCGAGCTGATTGCCCTGGTGCAAGAGCACTGCTTCCATCACCTGGAGGCGCCTGTTGAGCGCGTGACCGGTTGGGACACTCCCTATCCGCACGCGCAGGAATGGGCGTACTTCCCCGGCCCGCGCCGGGTTGGCGAAGCGTTCAAACGCGCGATGGAGGTTTGAGATGGGCATTCATGTCATCAAGATGCCGGACATCGGCGAAGGCATTGCAGAAGTTGAACTCGTAGGCTGGCACGTCAAGGTGGGCGACACCGTCGCCGAAGACCAGCCGCTGGCGGACGTCATGACCGACAAGGCTACGGTAGAAATTCCGTCGCCGGTCGTTGGCAAGGTAATTGCGCTGGGCGGCGATGTGGGCCAGGTCATGGCCGTGGGCGGTGAACTGATACGCCTGGAAGTGGAAGGCGAAGGCAATCTGAAGGCCGGGGCTGGCGCGGCGCCTGCCGCGGCACAGAAGCCCTCCGCCCCGGCGGCTTCCGAACCCGCCGTAGCGCCCAAAGCCGCCGCAGGCCAGTCTGCATCGGCCGGTGGCGTTGGCGGGCAAATTGCGGCATCCATGGCATCGCCGTCGCCTGCGCCCGCTAAAGCACCGGCTGCGCGCTCTGCGCCGTCAGCACCGGTCGTAGCGCGTCAACCGGGTGACAAGCCGCTCGCGTCTCCGGCCGTGCGCAAGCGCGCCTGGGATTTGGGCGTAGAGCTGCGTTATGTGCAGGGCAGCGGGCCAGCCGGCCGCGTCATGCATGAGGATCTGGACGCGTACTTGCAATCGCAGGGTTCGGGAAGCAGCGCGCGCGCCGCTTCGGCCTATGCCGAACGCAACGATGAAGAGGCGGTGCCTGTCATCGGTCTGCGCAGGAAGATCGCGCAGAAGATGGCGGAATCCAAGCGCCGCATTCCGCATTTCAGCTATGTCGAGGAAATCGATGTGACTGAATTGGAAGACCTGCGCGTGCAGTTGAACCTGAAATGGGGTGAGTCGCGCGGCAAGCTGACCTTGTTGCCGCTGTTGGCCCGTGCCATGGTGGTGGCGCTGCGAGACTTTCCGCAGATCAACGCTCGCTATGACGATGAAGCAGGTGTGGTGACGCGCTATGGCGCCGTTCATATCGGCATCGCCACGCAAAGCGATGGCGGTCTGATGGTGCCGGTGTTGCGCCACGCCGAAGCCCGCGACCTGTGGTCCATTGCCGCCGAAATCGGGCGGCTGGCGCAGGCCGTGCGTAGCGGCAGTGCGGGACGCGACGAGCTGTCTGGTTCCACCATCACCATCACCAGCCTGGGCCCCTTGGGCGGCATCGTCACCACTCCGGTGATCAACCACCCCGAAGTCGGCATTGTGGGCGTGAACCGCATTGTTGAACGGCCCGCCATCCGCAACGGCGCGGTGGTTGCACGCAAGCTGATGAATCTTTCCTCGTCTTTTGACCACCGCGTGGTGGACGGCATGGACGCGGCGCGATTCATTCAGGCGGTGCGTGCGTTGCTGGAACAACCCGCGCTGCTTTTCGTGGAGTAAGCATGAGCCAGATCACAAAAACGACGACTTTGCTGGTGATCGGCGGCGGCCCCGGCGGGTATGTGGCCGCCATCCGCGCTGGTCAACTGGGTGTGCCGACCATATTGGTTGAAGGCGCCCAATTGGGCGGCACCTGCTTGAACGTCGGCTGCATCCCGTCAAAGGCACTGATCCACGCAGCCGAAGAATTCGACAAGACGCGCCACTATGCAGGCAAATCAGCCCTGGGCATTTCGGTGTCCACGCCCGCCATCGACATTGCGCAGACGGTGGCCTGGAAGGACGGCATCGTCGGCAAGCTGACCGGTGGCGTGGGCGCTTTGTTGAAGAAGAATGGCGTAGAAGTGGTGCAGGGCTGGGCCAGCCTGCTGGACGGCAAGACGGTTGAAGTGGCTACGGCCGAAGGCGGCAGCCTTCGCATCCAGTGCGATCACCTGTTGCTGGCGGCCGGGTCCGAGCCCACGCCGCTGGTGTCGATGCCGTTTGGCGGCATGGTGGTGTCGTCCACCGAAGCGTTGTCGCCTACGTCCATCCCCAAGCAGCTTGTGGTGGTCGGCGGCGGATATATCGGCCTGGAATTGGGCACGGTGTATCGCAAGCTGGGTTCTGACGTGGCCGTTGTGGAAGCTCAAGACCGCATCCTGCCGACCTATGACGCCGAGCTCACCAAACCCGTTGCAGCGTCACTGGCCAAGCTGGGCGTGGAGCTGCATCTGGGCCGCAAAGTGTTGGGCTTGAATGGCGCGGGCAACGCGGTGCGCGTGCAGGATGCGTCGGGCGCCGAAACGCTGTTGCCAGCCGACCGCGTGCTGATCGCCGTGGGACGCCGTCCGCGCACGCAAGGCTGGGGGCTGGAAACCCTGCAACTGGATCGCAAGGGCAATGCGCTGCGCATTGACGATCAATGCCGCACTTCCATGCGCGACGTGTGGGCCATTGGTGATATTGCCGGTGAACCCATGCTGGCGCATCGGGCCATGGCGCAAGGCGAGATGGTGGCTGAACTGGTGGCCGGCAAGCGCCGCCATTTCCAGCCAGCTTCGATTCCTGCCGTGTGCTTTACCGACCCGGAAGTCGTGGTGGCGGGCCTTTCGCCTTCCGAGGCGGAAAGCGCGGGGCTGGATTGCCTGGCGGCGTCTTTCCCGTTTGCCGCGAATGGCCGCGCCATGACGCTGGAGTCCACTGACGGCTTTGTGCGCGTGGTGGCCCGGCGCGACAACCATTTGATCGTGGGATGGCAGGCGGTGGGGCGCGGCGTGTCGGAACTGTCGACAGCGTTTGGCCAGTCGCTGGAAATGGGCGCTACGCTGGAAGATGTAGCGGGCACCATTCATGCGCACCCGACATTGGGCGAAGCCGTGCAGGAAGCGGCGCTCAAGGCGTTGGGGCACGCGCTGCACATCTAGTAAAGCGCGTGCGGGTAAGTCCGGGGCGGCGTCTGCCGCTACCGGCTTCCGTCGACGTACGGCCGGGCCTGCAGGATCAGGATCTTGTCCCCCTGCACGGCCCATTCGATATCTTGATCGGCATTGCCCAGGCGCAGTTTGATCTGGCTGCCTACCGTTGCCAGCCGGGCAACCAGCGCATCATTCAATACCTGGCGCGAACCTTCAATGGGCACTTCGCGCACGCCGCCTGCGGCATCTGCCACAAGCTGGGTATCTTCGGCCGACCGGCTCAGCACCTGCACGGCTTTGGACCAGCTGGAATACATGATCTGTTCAGCCTGGCGCTTGCCTTCCACCACTTTGATGCCCAAACCGCGTTTGGCGGAAATGTAGGTGACATACCGGCGCGAGGCATCGAAAGGATCGCGCGTGATCATCACGCCCGAGCTGTCCGACGCGGCGGCTTGCTGCACCAGCACGGCCATCACCACGCCATCCTGGCCGATGCCCGCTGCGCGCCGCGCCTCGTAGGCTTCAAAGTTGTAGACCGACGCCCATACTGTTTTCACCGCTTGCGTAAGCGCGTCGGCCTGCGTCACGTTGGGCACCGTGGTGTAGAGGCCCGCGCCGCTGAAACCGGGCAGATCCTCGGAATTGGACGAGCTGCGTACGAAGACGCCACGGCCCTGCAATTGCTTCTGCCAGCTGTCGTGCCACGCGGCAGCAAGCGCCGGGTCGGGTTTGGCTTGAACGATGTCCTGGCGCAGCGCGGCAAGTTCGGCGCGGCGGACGGTGGCGTCGCTGGCGAAGTCCGGCCGCTGTTCCAGCGCGGCGATGCGTTCGGGCACGTGCAACTGCGCCATGAACGCCGCGTACTGCGCGAATGGGATGCAGAAGCCATCAGGCACGCTGGCCAACGGCGGCAGCGCGGACTTCAGCGCACCCAGGTTTGCCGCCTTGACGCCGCAATGGCGGCTGTCGCGCGTGGACATGCCGGTCAACGGCTTGATTGCCTTGACGCTCAGGTCGGGCTTGGGCAGCGGCAGGGCGGCTGTCTTCACGGGTGTCGCGGACACGTCGGGTTTGGCGATGCGCTGCACCTGGTAGCCGTTGCTGGTCACGGTCAATTCCACCCACTGGCCGTCATGCTCGCGCAGCGCTGCCACGGCGTCGCGCACATAAGCATTGGGGATGCGCCAGCCCTTGGCCAGCAAGTTTACGTGCGATAGCAGCGTGGACGGCCGTTGCGTGACCAGCCCCGCAACCGGCGGCAGGGCGACCGGCACTTCGTCCAGGACCACGATGTCGGTCGGCGCCAGATCGGGCGTGTCTTCCACGGACGCGACGATGCGCATCCGCCCTTGCGCGCGGCCTGTGTTCAGCGGCAAAAAGGTCTGCTCGCGCAACAAGGCTTCCTGCGTTACGTACTCCACACCCGCCCCTTGCGCTGTCTGCTCGTGCATCGTGGAGTTGGCCTTGAAGCGCAAGGGCTCATAGAACGTGGCGCGCAGCCGTTCACCCGTCAGGGCCAGCAATTCGGGGGTCAAGCGGTCGCCTTCCCAGAATTCATACGTGTAGCCGGGCAGGTCGCGCTGCCAACTCAGGGTGCCGAAGAGCAGGCGGCGGTTCGGGTCCTTGTATTGCGCAATCAGCGTGTCCTTGTCCTGGCCGGGCAATAGACGGCGTTCACGGGCAAAGTTCTCGTGCAGCGTGTAGCGCGGCGTATCGATGTAGTAAATGCGGTCGCCGCGTTGCCGGTCGATCACAAACAGCACATGAGGAATTTCCAGCGGCGTGCCGGCGTTATACACGCGGGCCAATTGCTGGAATTCGGCTTGGCTTGTGATCTGGCCAAGAAAGGCCGGACCGGCATGCTTGGCATTTTCTGCCTGCCGCGCTTCGCGCTCGTCAGGGCGCAGCGGCCGCTGATTTTCATAGGGCGAAGGTTTGCGGGCGGTTTGCGCCTGTGCCGCGGGGGCGATGCTGGCGGTCAATAGGCCGAGCGCGGTTAGGACGATCAGGCTAGGGCGGGTAAGACCGCGTGATGCAGGCAAAGGACGCATGAAAGGCTGGCCGGATGCAGAGAGTTGCGATGATATCGGAGCGCTCGGGCGTTGCCGTGGATGTGTGTGTCTGGATGTAGCAAGCTATATATCCAAATCGCTCAAAAAAATACCCAATTTCAGGGATACACAAAAGCCCGCAAATCCCGTGTAATTTGCGCTCGGCTATATGCCGCGCCGGCGATGCGATAGCGCGGCCTTCATGTGCGCATGGACGGCAACGATATTTCGTAGGGCCTTTGTGCAGGGGGAGCATCTGCTGCCTCTGCATTTTTTATTTCTGCCTACGAATGATGGGCCGATATGCGGCAGCGCATGCGGCCCAAGCTAGGGCAGGAGCGCGCAAACGCCCCTAGCCGCAGCTCTTGTCAGTACGTCCCGCGTAAAGTCAGCATGACATTGCGTGGCGCGCCGTACCAGTTGCCGCCGTTCGAGGCGCCGACGCGCTCGTAGTACACCTTGTCGAACAGGTTGTTCACGTTCACCGTCGCGGTCCATTGCGGCGCAAAACGGTATTGCGCCATCAAGTTGACCGTGGCGTAGCCCGCCTGCTGGAACTTGTATGGCGTGGATGTTCCCGAGTCCCGCGAATACGCCGTGCCGGTGACGTAGTTGGCGCTTTGCACCTGTGCGCTGCCGCCAATTCGCCAGCGCGACAGATCGCCCGGCAAGGTGTAGACGGTAGACAGCTTCAGCAGATGCCGCGGCGTGATGCTGCTGTAGACCGAGTCGTCCGTTTTGTCGCGAGTGTTGTTGAAGGTGTAGCCCAGTGCGACTTCCCAGCCCGGCGATACTTCGCCGCCGATCTCCATGTCCACTCCGCGGCTGACCACTTTGCCTTGCGCCAGATAGCAGCAGTTGCCGGCCCAGGCGTCGTAGTCTTCCGGGTAGCGGGGGTCCAGCACGCCGGTGCCGGTGCGCTCGACGTTGAACAGGCTGAAGGTAGCGTTCAGGCGCCCATCCAATAATTCACCCTTGAAGCCCATTTCATAACTCTTGCCTTTGATGGCGGGCAGCGACGAGCCGGGCAGGGGGCCGGACTTCAGCAGGCCTTGAGGTTTATGGATGGTGGCATAGCTGACATAGGCCGACCACGCGTCGCTCAGGTCATAAATGACGCCGCCGTAGGGCGTGGTGGCAGTGGGTTCGCGGTAGGCGGTTTTTGAATAGGGAACCCAGCCGCCATTGCTGGGTTCCGACACGGTCTGGAAGAACTTATAGGAGCTCAAGCGCGCGCCGGCGATCAAATGCAGGCGCTCGGTCGGGTTGATCCGCAATAGGCCGTAAACGCCTTTCTGCTCTTGTCCCCACGGGTCGTAGCGTTCGTTCTCGGGCAGGCTCAGATCGGGATTCCAGGCGTTGCGGTCAAAGACATTGACCGGCACTGTCCATTCATTCAAAGGCTTGGCGACGGACCACGTGCCTTCGCTGCGCTGCCAGTCGGCGCCCAGCAGCGCTTCATGCGTGCCGCCGAACAAATCGAAGCTGCCGGACAGGTTTACGTCCAGCAGGTTCTGGGTGTTGCTCATCGCATAGCGGCCGCCGCCCCAGGTCGCGCCCAGACCCGTGGCGCGATCTACGCCGCCGTTGGCAAACGCGGTGAGCGATTTGCTATCGGTTTCTTCGCGCGTGTAGTTGGCTTTGAAGCGCCAGGTGTCGCCCAGGCGTTGTTCCAGCTGGGCAAAGATCTGCTTGGTGTCGGAATGGACGTAGGCCCAGGGCTGGCTCAGGTTGGTCGAGCGCGACAGGCCGATGTCGCCGCCGTCGGTGTAGCGGGGCAGGCCGCTGCGGCTGCCTTGTTCGCGCAGCCGGCTGAAGCTGCCGCCCACGGTCAGCAATGTGCTGCGCGTAAGGTCTGCCTCAAGTACGCCATAGATCTGCGGGGTCTCGGTGCTGCTGTGCGACATGTACGAGCCCGCGTCGCCATATACGGCCACCGCGCGTCCGCGCAGCCTGCCATCGAATCCCAGTGGACCGGTCGCGTCGATCATGCTGCGGTAGTTGTCCCAACTGCCGGCAGAGGCTTCCACCGTCAGCTGGTTTTCCGCCAGCGGCTTTTTGCGCACCAGGTTGATAATGCCACCGGGGTCGCCCATCCCGCCCAGCAGGCCAGAAGCCCCGCGCATGATTTCGACGCGATCGTAAAACGCCATGTCTTGCGTTGTGCTGTAGGTGTAAGACCCCAGCGTCATCGGCGCGCCGCCATCCACCTGCATGCTCGTGATCTGGAACCCGCGCGAGTAGAAATCCGACGAATTGGAGTTCACGCGGCGTACCGTGATACCGGGCGCGCGGCTCATCGCGTCGGTCACGTTCACCAGATGCTGATCGTCGATCAGTTGGCGGGTCACGACCGAGACCGATTGCGGCACCTCACGAAAGGTCAGATCCGTTTTGGACGCCGTGCTGGTGACCTGGCTGGTGTAGGAACCCGTGCCTTCGGTCGTGCCGTCGGCCGCGCGGCGCGCGATGACGGTCACTGCCGCCATGGTCGTGGCATCCAGGTTGGAGGGTTCCGGTTCGATAACGACGGTATTGCCGCGGATGACGGCGATCAGGCCGCTGCCGGCCAGAATGCGATCCAGAGCTTGCTGCGGCGTGAGGCGGCCCGATACGGGCGGCGCCGTTTTTCCTGCAACGAGTTCCGGTGCGTAAAGCACTTCCAGAGCGGCTTGGCGGCTGATTTCCACCAGCGCGTCATGCAAGGGCTGCCGTGCGGTATTGACGAGAACGGCTGCGTCTTGAGCCTGGGCAGGGGGGGCTTGGGTCAGGCATAGCGCCAGCATCAGCGATAGCGTCAGCGGCAGCGTGCGAATCGCTGTGCGTGGTGCGCGCAGTCGCAACGGCAGGGCGGCGCCGTCGCGGGAAAGTCTACGGTTCACAAGAATAGTTCCAATAATGATTCTCAGCGGCAAATACCGCGCTACCCTTTGGCCAAAGGTCTCCTCGGGCCGGCGCGCTGCGCGGCCGCCCCTCATAGCTAAAGAGTGCGGATGGGGCGGAAACCCTGAAGAAATTCGGAGCCGGATATGAAACCAAATGCAACCAATGGCCGTGGTTGCTGGTTGCCCGGGGGCATCGCGGCGGCGTTAGCGCGGCCTGACTACGTAGCGGTGATCGCCTTCTGATTCGATGCGCACGGGGGCGATACGGGGTAGCAGTTCAAGGAAACTGGCTGGCTGATCAATACTGAGTGCGCCGGCGACTCGCACCTTTTCCAATCCCGCGCCGGACAGCCGGATCGAATAGGGCGCATATCGGTTCATTTCGGCGATCGCGGCTGATAACGGCGTGTTGTTGAAGACGATGCGCCCTTGGTGCCATGCGGTAAGCGTTGCGGTATCGACGGCCTGCGCGGCGCTCAACCCCGAAGCGGAGGCGCTCAGGCCCTGGCCGGGTACCAATTGCTCGCGTTGCCAGAACCTCCAGCCAGATGGCTTGACCTCTACCGAGCCGGACAGCACGGCGACTTCGGTTGCGCCGCTATTGCTGCGCACATTGAAGCGCGTGCCGGTTACCCGGACCTGAGCGTCGCCCGTCCTCACGATGAACGGGCGGTCTGCATCAGGTTTGACAGAAAAGGTGATCTCGCCGGACGCCAGATCTACCTCGCGTCGATCCGGGTAAAAACGCACGCTGGCCTTGGTATCCGTGTTCAGTTCAAGCACGGAATCATCGGACAGGGCGACTTGCCGGCGTTCGCCATGGCCGCTGGATAGTTCCGCGTTGTAGGAAGGGTCGGCGCTGTGCAGCAGCGGAATGGCAGCCAGACCGATCACCAGAGCAGCGCCTCCGGCCATCGCAATGGCCGGCCAGTTTGCAAGACGGCGTCTCGCCGGCGCGGCGGCCGGTTCACGCGCCAGGGCGCGCAGCCGCTCCGCTGGCACTGCCAACGTGTCGCGCCACACGTCATCCAGCAGCGCATATTCGCGGGCATGCAGCGGGGCCTGTTGCAACCAGACGGCAAACGCCTCGCGGTCTGCATCGCTCATCCTGCCCGAGCGTTCACGCGCATACCAGAACGCGGCCGCATCACGCGGGTCGTCAAAGGCCGGAACAGGGCCGGTATCGGTCATGGGGGCAGCGGGCTCAGTCGGGCGCATAGCGGTGCAGGACTTCACGCAAGTGGCGCATGGCGCGCATGATATAGCGTTCGACAGAATTCAGAGACACGCCGAGACGCGTGGCAACTTCCTGCTGAGAATAACCTTCCAGGCGGTGCCAGATATAGGCCTGGCGGCATTTGACCGGCAATTGCAAAAGCGCGGCTTCCACTGCGTCGGCCAACTGCGCGCTGCGAACGCCTGCGCTGCTGTCGGTGTCTTGCGGATGATCTTCTTCGTGGATTTCGTGCAAGGGCAGGGTGGGTAACCGCGCCTGTCTGCGCGCATTGGTGGCCAGACTGTTCACGCTTGCGCGATACAGGTAGGCCTGCGGTTCCAGGATATGGTTGCTGTCCGCCTTCAACAGCCCGACCGCGGCATCTTGCAGGGCATCTTCGGCCTCGTGCGTGTTGCCCACTTTGCGCACCCATCCGCGGATCATGTCTGCATAGCAGCCAAGCCAGCCTTTGTCTTGAGGGTCGCTGCGAGGCATGGACGGGTCGGGGAACTGGGTGGTGGCGAAAGGCGGTAGTGTAAATCATTCTTATTTGTGGTGCGGTGGCATGTTGTTTTCATGCAGCTTGTCTTTCTCAAGCCATCCTTAAGCCCTAGCGGCGCACGAGAGCGGCGTCTGCCATCTACGCATCTGTGCTGATGGCGGTAATGAACGAACCTTAATAGAATCAAGCAGCGATGCTGACATCGCCTGCATGACGGGCGTTCATGCAGCACGCTCTGTATTGCAGAGCGGCTGCGTGGATCGTAGTGGTTAGGCCCTTGCCGACCTGATACCCAATGCCGACGTTGACGTGTTCGAAATGGCTGTTGCTGTTCGGCGCCCTCTGCCTCGGCGGTTGCACGCGTCTGGGGCCGGACTTCGAGCCGCAGCGGGAAGCGTGGACCGCGCAATGGAACACGCCGGCGCTTGCCCTGGCCAGTGAAACCCGCCCGGAGCCGGATGCGCGGCAGTGGTGGCAGGTTTTCAATGACCCAGTGCTTGATGATCTGATTACCCAGGCAGACGCGCATAACGCGGGCGTGCAGATTGCCGGTTTGCAGATCATGGAGGCTCGCGCCCAACTGGGCATTGCCCGCAGCGGCCGATACCCCCAAAGCCAGGTTGCAGGCGCCGACGCGCTGTATCAGCGGCGTTCGTCGCGTTCGGCTGAAGGTAATCAACGGCCCAGCAGTTTCTGGCAATACAGCGCGGGTTTCGACATAGGCTGGGAGCTGGATTTTTGGGGACGTTTCAGCCGCGCCATTGAGTCTGCAGACGCGGCTTACTTTGCTGCCCAGGCCAATCGTGAAGATGTATTGGTGCTGCTGCACGCCCAACTGGCCGATAGCTATTACGCGTTGCGCACTGCCGAAGCGCGCCTGCGTATCGCGCGCGACAACGCGGGCATACAGAAACGCAGTTTCGAGATCACGGAACGCCTGTTCAAAAGCGGCGAAACCGATGAGCTTGATTTGCAGCAGGCAAAAACCCAGTATCTGGGCACCCTGGCCACCATTCCAGAATTCGAAAGCCAGATATTGCGGACCCGCAATGCCTTGGCCGTTCTGATCGGCCGTCCCCCCAATCCGATGCCGGAATTGCCGGACCTGTCGGCCAAAGAAGCAGTCATTCCGCTGATCGATCGTGCAGTGCTGCAAGACGTGCCCGCCAATCTGCTGCTGCGCCGCCCGGATATCCGAGCCGCGGAGTATCGGATTGCCGCGCAGTCGGCCCAGATCGGCGTGGCCGAAGCGGATCTTTACCCTTCTTTGAGATTGCTGGGCAGCATAGTCTGGACTGCGACGTCGCTGGCCGGAACGTCCGGCGCGGCGGCGTTGATCGGGGGGCCGAGCCTGAGCTGGAACATTTTCGATCATGGGCGCTTGAAGAACAATGTGCGCGTGCAAGATGCGCGGCTTCAACAGTTGATCGTGGCGTATCAGGACGATGTGCGCCAGGCGGCTCGCGAGGCCGACGATGCCGCCAGCGGGCTGATCAAAGCGCTGGAACGCGATGGGATTCTGCGGGATGCGGCGTTGGCCGCCAAGCGTTCCCTCACTTTGGCCAATGCCCTTTACCGCGAGGGGTATTCCGACTTTCAGCGCGTGCTGGACGCCCAGCGCGCGTTGGCCGCCCAGCAAGATGCCTATCTGGTGAATCGCGGCAATGCCGTGAGCGATCTGATCGCCTTGTATAAGGCGGTGGGTGGCGGTTGGCATAGCGGCCAGCCGGTGCTCGACCCGGCGACTCGTCAGCAGATGCAGCAGCGCACCGATTGGGGCGACCTGCTGTCCGATTCCGGCCGTCCGGCCACCGCTGCATCCATGCAAAAAGGTGAGATCCGATGAGTGACACCCCGTCTCCCCCGGCCGCTCCACCGCCTGCCACTCCGCCTGCCTCGTCGCCTTCGCCTGCGGCGCCGGCCGCGCCGGCTGACCCCGCCAAGAAAGGGGTCAAGTGGGTCGTGCTGCTGATCGTGGTGAGCCTGGTCTGGTACTTGCTGGCCGACCGCTACACGCCCTACACGCAGCAAGCGCGGGTGGAGGCTTTTATCGTGCCTGTGGCCGCGGAGGTGTCGGGACGCGTGACCAAGGTTTATGTGCGGAACAATCAAGACGTGCAGGCCGGCGCCGTCTTGTTTGATGTTGACCCGGATCATTACCGGATCGCCGTTGACCGGGCCCGCGCGGACCTGGAGTCCACCCGCCGGCAGATTGGCGCTAGTACCGCCGGCATTGATTCTGCGCAGGCGTCGCTGCGGGCCGCGCAAGCCAATGAGCTTAAGGCGCGTCAGGACAACAGCCGATTGGAACGGCTGTACCGCGAAGATTCGGGCACGATTTCCTTGCGCCGTTTGGAAATTGCCAGAGCCAATCTTGAACAAGCCATCAGCCAGGTGGCCGCGGGGCGGGCCGAGGTGCAGCGGGCCCGTGAGCAGGAGGGCGGAAGCGAGGAAGAGAACGCCAAGTTGCGCAGCGCCGCTACGGCCTTGGAAAAAGCCGAACTCGATCTGGCCAACACGCAGGTCCGTGCGCGGTCAGCCGGTTTGATCACGGACCTGCGCACCGATACGGGCCAGTTTGCCGCCGCGGGCAACCCGGTCATGACGCTGATCGCCATCCATGACGTGTGGATCAACGCCGAGATGACGGAGAACAATCTTGGCCATGTCGAAGCGGGCACGCCCGTGGGGATCATTCTGGACTCGCTGCCGGGGCAGATTTTTGAAGGCCGGGTACGCAGCGTGGGCTACGGCGTCAACGTCGGGCCAAGCACGCCGCCCGGCAGCTTGCCAACCGTGCAGAACAGCCGCGACTGGCTGCGTCCCGCCCAGCGCTTTCCGGTGATCGTGGAATTCAATCCGGGAGAGCTGGAGACCTTGCGCGGCGTGCGTGCGGGCGGTCAGGCGGAAGTGATGGCATTTCCCAGCCCGGGCAATCCGTTGAACGTGCTTGGCCGCGTGTATCTGCGTTTGATGAGCTGGCTTTCCTATGCCTACTGATCCGCTTTCGCCCGCACCGCCGGACCCTCGGGGCCAGCGGTCCTTGCGGCTTGGCGTGGGCACGGCGCTTTGCCTGGCCATCAGCTTCGGTTTTGCCTTGCCGATACCCATGATCGCGCCCGTGCTCGGCGCATTTCTGCTGACGTCGCTGAACCGCCCCTTGTCACTCAAGGCCGGGCTGGGATTGATCTTGATGGTGATGTTCACGACCGGCGTGGGGCTGATGCTGATTCCCTTGCTGCGTCACTACGCGTTCAGTGGGGTGCTGCTGATTGGACTGGGTTTGTTCCTGGCTTTTCGTTTTGGCCTGCGTGGCGGCAACGCGCTGGTGTCTCTATTCATGACTATCGGATTGACGATGATCTCTGCTGCGGGCACCGTCGATTTCGGGCTGGCCCTGCTGGTGATCAATGCGCTGGCCAAGGGGCTCCTCGTCGCCGTCCTCGTGTTGAATTTTTGCCATTGGCTGTTTCCCGAGCCGTCACATGCGCCCATGCCCGCTGCACCCCCCGTCGCGCCAGAGGACGTGGCCAGCCGCATGGCATTGCGCGCGGCCTTGATCGTGATGCCCGCCTTTCTGTTGACGCTGACAGATCCGCTGGGCTACCTGCCCATCATCATGAAGGCAGTCAGTCTGGGCCGCCAGACCTGCACGACGGCGGCGCGTGGCGCGGCGCGCGAATTGTTGGGGTCCACCTTGCTGGGCGGCGTGCTGGCCGTCTTGTTCTGGTGCTCGCTGAGTCTGTTTGTGAATCTGTGGATGTTCTTTCTATGGATGCTGCTGGCCGGTCTGCTGATTGGGCGCAAGCTGTACCGGCTGACGCCGTCGCGGCATCCGCCGAGCTTCTGGCTGAATACGCTGGCCACTCTCATCATCCTGCTTGGCCAGTCGGTGCAAGACAGCTATGCCGGCAAGGATGTGTACACGGCCTTTGCCATACGCATGGGGTTGTTCATCGCCGTCACGCTCTATGCCTGCTTGATGATGTATTTGCTTGAACCCCAGCGCCCGCGGCGGCGCAAACCCGGTTTTTTTGCCAACCACGTGTTTGGACGCCTAAAAAGGAGTCAATCATGACATTGCCAGACAATCCAACCCAGCCGGCCCCCGCACGCGGGTGGCGTTTCAAGTGCGGAATCGGGCTTTTCATCATTGCATTCGCGTTGTGGCTGTTGATTCCGATCGCAGCATCCATGGATGTGCCGGGCTCACGCATCGCAGCGCTGACAGGCTCGATATTCATCGCCAACAAAGTCCTGCTGCTGACTTGCATTGCCGTCATGGGCAAGGAAGGGTTTCAGCAGCTCAAGAGCATGGTGTTCGGACATGCCAAGCGCCTGGCTCCGGCAGAAAAAGTCGGTCCTGCCCGCCACGTCATTGGTCTGGTGATGTTCGTGCTGCCGCTGCTGTCGTCAATGCTGGAGCCCTATGTGGACGCATTCTGGCCGGGCCTGCGGCCGAATCTGTGGCAGGTTCAGCTCTTGGGCGACGTCATGCTGATCGCCAGCTTCTTCGTGCTTGGCGGCGACTTCTGGAGCAAGCTGCGCGCCTTGTTTGTGCGGACGGTCTGAGAGTGCGGCAAGGCCCCTTGCGGGCCTTGCCGATCAGCTATCGATGCCCGCCAGGATGACGCGGATGGGCGGATAGTTGGCTTAGTCAGACGCCCTTAATCCTGCTTGATCATCGGGCACGACAACGTCTGTCTTTCGGGCAAGGGGGAGTTGCTCCAGTCAGGCAAATCTTTCTTTTCGAAGCCTTCCAAAGACTGGTAGCCATTCACATTCCAGTTGTAGTCACTGTCATGCTCTACTTCGATCACGGGATAGCGGCACTGACTACCAGGTTTTTTCAAACGAAAAGCAAAGCGTTCGTGTTCGGTGTCGGTGTGGCTTTCGAGGACTTCATATGCCGTAGATTTGCACGTGCTATAGCTTGAATTCCATTCGATTGCGTTGGCGCGGACATGGAGTGCGCCAGAGCAGGCTCTGCCAGTTCCTTGGAAAACGCCTGCAAAAACGCCATCAGCAGCAACCGCTGAACCGGATAGACCTGCGATGGAAACACACACCGCCAAGACCATTAGCGCGCGCATATTGCGGCCTTTCCGTTTCGTATCAACGACAGCGCATAGTCAAGCTTCTTGGCGTAATTTGAATCGCCAACGTTATAGTATGTTGCAATACTTGATGTCGTGATGAGCTTCCAGCTCGTGATGCCCTTCGCAATCGTCGCTTTCCGATATTTCAGCACTTGGCCCGGTTTCAATACGCGCGCGGTGGGGTTGAGCTTTTGCATTATTTCGATGGTGCTGCCTTGTGCCGCGGCGATCTTCGCAATGTTGCCTCCTTTCTCCACAGTCACTTCATAAATCGTCTGGTCTGCGTCTGGAACGGTCTGGATCGCAAAGTTCGCCATGCGCATTAACAGGTAGCCGATGCCCGCGCGGATATTGTGAGCCGGGATAGTGACAGCGCTGCCCAGGGTCAATCGCTTCTTCCACTCCGGAGCAATAATCAGCTCTCCGCCTTCATTAGCCGACAAAAAAGAACGCAGTCCCGGATCGCCAGGATTGCCTATTTGCATCGGATTTGAACCCCACTTTTTGTTTGAGGCGCCTGTCTCGACCCAGGCTATGGCTTTGATAAGTTGCCAATCGAGTTGCCTGTATCCTGCCGAGCCAGAAAGATGGCGGTTGTACTCACTAACTGCCAACTGAATTTCACAATCCCAGGCGTTCCATCTGGCATCGCTTACGGCCTTGTTTATGCCGTCTTGCCATTTCTCGAAGTTTGTCTTTGTTGGTGCTTGAACTGCCATATCAGACCTTCTCGGTTGATTTTTCCATGTGGCCAGCACGCTGGCGAACCGTGGCCAGATGTGTGAGTCATTCTGGCAACCGTTTAATGTGATGAAAAATTCACCGAGAGTCGATCAGCTTTGTCTGATGTGAAGCGCCCAGGACGCGGGCATTCGTCTGTACCCATCAAAAAAATGCCAGTCAGTTAATAACTGACTGGCATTTCCCTTGCGTAGGGCCGGCCTTGCGTGGAAATCAGCTTTGCGCTGTTTCCGCCAGGACGCGGCGGGCTTCTTCAGCCACGCGCTCAGGCGCCGTGCCGCCCACGTGCTTGCGGGCAGCAACCGAGCCTTCCAGGGTCAGCACCTGGTGGACGTCGTCGCCGATCTGGGCGTGGTAGGCCTTCAGTTCGTCGGTGGACAGATCAGCCAGATCGCAGCCGCGCTGTTCGCAATCGCGCACGGCGTGGGCCACCACTTCATGGGCGTCGCGGAAGGGCACACCGCGCTTGACCAGGTAATCGGCCAGATCGGTGGCGGTAGCGAAGCCTTGCAGGGCGGCGGCGCGCATGTTGTCGGCCTTGACCTTGATGCCGCCAGCCATGTCGGCAAAGATGGTCAGCGTGTCGCGCACGGTGTCCACGGTGTCGAACAAGCCTTCCTTGTCTTCCTGGTTGTCCTTGTTGTAGGCCAGGGGCTGGCCTTTCATCAGGGTCAGCAGGGCGACCAGATTGCCGTTCACACGACCGGTCTTGCCACGGGCCAGCTCGGGCACGTCGGGGTTCTTCTTTTGCGGCATGATCGAGCTGCCGGTGCAGAAGCGGTCGGCCAGGTCAATGAAGCCCACGCGCGGACTCATCCAGAGCACCAGCTCTTCGGACAGGCGCGACACGTGCGTCATGATCAGCGCGCCAGCGGCGCAGAATTCGATAGCGAAGTCGCGATCGGACACAGCGTCCAGCGAATTGCGGCACACGCCATCAAAGCCCAGCGTCTTGGCCACGCGTTCGCGGTCGATGGGGAACGAGGTGCCGGCCAGGGCGGCAGCGCCTAGCGGCAGGCGGTTCACGCGGCGGCGGCAGTCGGCCAGGCGCTCGGCATCACGGCCGAACATTTCAGCGTAAGCCAGCAGATGGTGGCCGAAAGTGACGGGCTGGGCGACCTGCAAGTGCGTGAAGCCCGGCATGATGGTGCCGGCGTTGTCCAGGGCGACGGTGGCCAGCGCGAAACGCAACTGGCGCAGCAAGTCTTCGATGACGTCGATTTCATCGCGCAGCCACAGGCGGATGTCGGTGGCGACCTGATCGTTGCGCGAACGGCCGGTGTGCAGGCGCTTGCCCGCATCGCCCACCAATTCCACCAGACGCTTTTCGATATTCAGGTGGACGTCTTCAAGATCCAGCAGCCATTGGAAGCTGCCAGCATCGATTTCGGACAGGATTTGCGTCATGCCGCGCTGGATATCGGCCAGATCCTGGGCGCCGATGATGCCTTGGGCGGCCAGCATGTCCGCATGCGCGAGCGAGCCCTGGATGTCGTGACGCGCCAGGCGCTTGTCGAAATCCACGGACGCCGTATAGCGTTTGACGAGTTCAGAAACCGGTTCCGAGAACCGGGCGGACCAGGCCTGCGCCTTATTGGCGAACTGGTTTTGATCGGAGGAGGGAGTGTTTGCCATGATGGGCGGAATTATAGGGCCTTGCGCCGGCCCGGCCCATGCGGGCGGTTGTTGTCCCCCTGAGTGCCCCTGACCTGGCCCCGGTTTTTGAGCAAGGAACGTCGTCCCGGCGCGACTTGTCGGATAATCCCACGTTAGTTTCATGAACTTAGAGCGAGATCCAACCTTATGCCCCTGGAATGGGAAGAGCTGGTCACTCAACTTGACACCCACATGCCGCACGAACCCTGGGCCCAGACCCTGGTCGGCATTGGCGTCCTGGTCCTGACGGCGCTGTTCGTCCAGTGGGTGGTCGCCCGGATCGTGCTGATTCTGGCCCACCGCCTGCTGGTGGTCAGCGGCCGGGGCGACTGGGACAAGGCGCTGCTGCGCCGTCGCGCCTATCAGAACCTTTGGTATGCCGTGCCGTTTGCGGTGGTGTCGATGGGAATTGACTTGGTGCCGCACGTGGAGCGGGCGGCGGCCGTGGTGGGCAGGCTGGCCCACGCGGGCGCGTGGATTTGCGTGTTTGTGGCGTTTTCGGGGGTATTGAGCGCCTGGCAGGACACCTATTCCGCGACAACACGGGCGCAAACCCGCTCAATCAAGGGTTATGTCCAGATCAGCAAACTGGTCTTGATGGCGGTATGCACGGTTTTGGTGCTGTCGATTCTGATCGACCGGTCGCCCCTGTGGATGATCTCTGGCCTGGGCGCGTTGTCGGCGGTGCTGTTGCTGGTGTTCAAGGACACGCTGCTGTCGCTGGTGGCCAGCACGCAGCTGACCAGCAACGACATGCTGCGCATTGGCGACTGGATCGAAATGCCGCAGTCCAACGCCGATGGCTTCGTGAAAGATATCGCGCTGCATACGGTCAAGGTCCAGAACTGGGACAACACCGTCACCACGGTGCCCACGTACAAGCTGTTCTCGGAAAGCTATCGCAACTATCGCCATATGTTTGAATCCGGCGGCCGCCGGATCAAACGCACCCTGCGCATTGATGCGGCAAGCGTGCGTTTCCTGACGGATGACGAGGCCCAGCGCCTGATGCGCTTTCGTTTGTTGCACGACTATCTGCAAGCCAAGACGCTCGACATTGCCCAGGCCAACCAGACCATGGGCGAACTTGCCAGCGTGCCTGCCAACCGGCGCCGTCTGACCAATATCGGCACGCTGCGGGCCTACGCCGTGGCATTCCTGAAGCAGAATCCGGAAATTCGCCAGGACATGGCAATGATGGTCCGCATGATGGAACCCACGTCCGAAGGCATCCCGGTCGAGGTCTATTGCTTTACGGCAATCACCGCCTGGGTCGAGTACGAGCGTATTCAGGGTGATGTCTTTGACCACCTGCTGGCTATCTTGCCGGAACTGGGCCTGCGCCTGTATCAGCATCCGTCCGGGGCGGATATCGGCGCCATGGGCAGCCAACTGCGCGAAAGCGCCATCCAGACCGCGATGGCGGCAGAGCGTGACTGGCAGGGCGGCTTGCCAGGCGGGCAGGGCATGCCGCCCGAACTCGGCCTGACCGAAGGCAAGATGCCGCGCTAGACGGTGGCGGCACGGGGGCCGTGAGATAATCCAGCGGTTGGAACTCAGTCTTAAATGACCCAGGCGATCACCCCGATGTCGAACCCGTTCTTCAACTTGTATTCCCACGGCTTCGCCCGGGTGGCGGTCGGCGTGCCCGAATGCCGGGTGGCCGATCCGGCTTTCAATGCCGCGCAGACCATCGAACTTGCCCAGCAGGCCGCCCAAGGGGGCGCCGTGCTGGTGGCGTTCCCGGAGCTTGGCCTGTCGGCCTATACCTGCGACGATCTTTTCCACCAGAAGGCGTTGCTGGACGCCTGCGAGGCCGCGCTTGCCCAAGTGGTGGAAGCGACCGCAGAGCTGGACATTGCGGTAATCGTGGGCGCGCCGCTGCGCGTAGCCCACCAATTATTCAATTGCGCGATTGTGGCGGCGGGCGGGCGCGTGCTGGGCGTGGTGCCCAAGAGCTATCTGCCCAACTACGGCGAATTCTACGAAGCGCGCCAGTTCAGCGCCGCCGACTGCGCGGCCGCAACCGATATCCGCCTGCTGGGCCAGACCGTCCCGTTTGGGTCCGAGCTGCTGTTCCAGATCGACAATCTTCCGCTGTTCCAGTTCCACGTCGAAATCTGCGAAGACGTCTGGGTGCCGATTCCCCCGTCATCGTTCGCGGCGCTGGCGGGCGCGACGGTGCTGGTGAATCTGTCGGCGTCCAACATCGTGGTGGGCAAGTCCGAATACCGCCATCAACTGGTCGCGCAGCAATCGGCGCGGTGCCTGTCTGCGTATATGTACACATCGGCTGGCCGGGGCGAGTCGTCAACCGATATGGCCTGGGATGGCCAGGCGCTGATCTACGAAAATGGCGAGCTGCTGGCGGAGTCCGAGCGCTTCCTGGGCCATTCGCATTTGTTGTTCTCGGATGTAGACCTTGAACGCCTGTCGCGCGAGCGCATGCGCCAGACCACGTTTGGCCAGTCCGTCCGGCGCCACCAGGACGAGGTGCGCAAGTTCCGTCCGGTGGTGGTGCCCGTGAATGCGCCCCTGGATGATGCTGACTTGCCGCTTGAGCGGCGCGTGGCGCGCTTTCCCTATGTGCCGGCCGATCCGCAACGCCGCGATATACGCTGCAAAGAGGTCTACAACATCCAGGTGCAGGCGTTGGTCCAGCGCTTGTCGGCCAGCGGCATGTCCAAGGTCATCATCGGCATATCCGGCGGGCTGGACTCCACCCATGCGCTGCTGGTCTGCGCCAAGGCGATGGATACGCTGGGACATCCGCGGTCCAACATCCTGGCGGTCACGATGCCGGGATTCGCCACCAGTACCCGCACGCTGCAACAGGCACGCCAGTTGATGGCAGTGGTGGGCTGCACGGCATCTGAAATCGATATCCGGCCCAGCTGCCTGCAAATGCTGAAGGACCTGGGGCATCCCTATGCGGATGGCAAACCGGTCTACGACATCACGTTTGAAAACGTGCAGGCGGGTGAACGCACCAACCATCTGTTCCGCATTGCGAATTTCAACAATGGCATCGTGATCGGTACGGGTGACCTGAGCGAGCTTGCACTAGGATGGTGCACGTATGGCGTGGGCGATCACATGTCGCACTACAGCGTTAACGCCAGCGTGCCCAAGACACTGATCACGCATCTGGTGCGCTGGGTGGCCGAGTCGGGGCGCCTGGGAGAGGCCGGGGCGCAGGTGCTGCTGGACGTTCTGGGAACGGATGTCAGCCCCGAATTGGTGCCTGGCGGCGCGGACGATAAGCCGGTTCAGAAAAGCGAAGATTCCATCGGCCCGTATGAGTTGCAGGATTTCAACCTGTACTACACGCTGCGCTATGGCTTTGCGCCGACCAAAGTCGCCTTCCTGGCGCTGGCGGCCTGGCGTGACCGCGAGGCTGGCGCGTGGCCCGAAGGCGGCCACGTGGCTCGTAATCAATATGATCTGGCTGCCATCAAGCGCAATCTCAAGATCTTCCTGGACCGCTTTTTCCGGTTGAGTCAGTTCAAGCGCACCTGCGTGCCCAATGCGCCGAAGGTGGGGTCGGGTGGTTCGCTGTCGCCGCGCGGTGATTGGCGCGCGCCCAGCGACTCGGAATCCGTGGTGTGGATGCGTGACGCTGATCGCATTCCGGACGAGGCGCCAAGGGCCTGATACGGGTTCTCCCGCTTTTCCGGCCCTGTGCCGGTGGTATTCTCTTATCCATTGCGCTCTGCCAGCCGCGACGGCGTGGCAGGGCGCCGCAACAGATCAAACACCCAGGACGACCAACGTGAAACAAGTCACCGCCATTATCAAACCCTTCAAGCTAGACGAAGTCCGCGAAGCGCTGGCCGAAGTCGGCGTCAGCGGCTTGACCGTGACCGAGGTCAAGGGTTTTGGCCGTCAGAAAGGCCACACTGAACTCTATCGCGGCGCCGAATACGTGGTCGATTTTCTGCCCAAGATCCGCGTTGAAGTCGTGTTGCCCGACAACCAGGTTGAAGCCGCCATTGAAGCCGTGGTCAAAGCGGCCCGTACCGGCAAGATCGGCGACGGCAAAATTTTTGTCACCCCGGTTGAACAAGCCATCCGCATCCGCACTGGCGAAAGCGACGAAGAAGCCCTGTGATCGCTGCCTGTAGCCGGGTATAGCGTCATCGCCCGCTCAGGCGGGCGTATCGGACACATGCCGGTGGCGGCGCGCGCAGCTTTTGCCGGGCCGTGCCACCGGGGCGCCAAACAGTGGCGTTTGCGCGACCAGCGCCTGATCCGGGACGCGCATCAACGGATAAGCTGATTCATCTCCAGAATCGGCATCATCACCGCCAGCACGATCAGCAAGACAAATCCCCCCATCAGCAGAATCAGCAGAGGCTCCAGCAGCGCGGTCATGGCCATGGCGCGCCGCTCCAGATCGCGGGACAAATTCTGCGCGCCCCGGTCCAGCAGTTCGGGCAGACGGCCTGTCTTTTCGCCGCTGGCGATCAGGTGTATCAGTAGCGACGGAAAGACCTTCTGCGCGGCGAGCGACGAGGACAAGGCCGCGCCTTCACGCACGCGCGCGGCGGCTTCGTCCACTGCCAGGCGCAAGACGTCATTGCCCAAGGTGCGGCGGGCGGCTTCCAATGCGGTCAACAGCGCAACGCCGCTACCGCAAAGAATCGCCAGCGTGGAGGCAAAACGCGCGGCGTTCACGCCCAGCACAAAGCGTCCGGCCAACGGCAGACGCAGCACGCGTGCATGCCATGCCCGACGCGCCGCCGGCGCCCGCAGCGTATAGCGCCACAGCACAACGGCCAGCACCAGCGTCACACCCGTCACCGCGCCCCATTCACGTACGTAGTCGGACAAGGCCAGCATGATGCGGGTCAGCAATGGCAGCTGTTGTTTGGCGTGATTGAAAGCCGATACCACCTGCGGCACCACATACCCCAGCAGAAAGATCACGATGATCACCGAGACGCTGGCGACCACGGCGGGGTAGATGAACGCCGTCATGACTTTGCTGCGCAAGGTGTTGCGTTCTTCGATGTAGTCCGCCAGCTTTTCCATCACCTGTGCCAAGTCGCCGGATTCCTCGCCCGCACCGATCAGCGCGCGGTAAATCTCTGGAAAATCGCGCGGTCTGGCCGCCAATGCGGTGGACAGCCGGTGGCCGGCGCGCACATCGTCGCGCACGCTGCCCAAGGTGGCGGCGATATGTTTTTTTTCTGCCTGTTCCAAGGTGGCAGAAAGCGCGGCGTCCAGCGGCAAGCGCGCGGCCAGCAGGCTGGCCAATTGACGCGTCAGCCACGCCAGATCGGCGTCCGATAAGCGCGTGCGCAATGCTGCGCTCAGGCCTTCAGCGCGAGCGGCCAGCGATGTAGACAGCGGCAACAAGCCCCGGCCGCGCAACTGATTGCGGGCGCCGCGTTCGGAGTCTGCATCGATCGTGCCGCGCACGATTTTTCCTAGCGCGTCGGTGGCTTCGTAACGGAAAGAAGGCATGGTGGCGATGAGGGGCTGCGCGCGAAATGAAACGTGCCAAGCCCCGAATTTAAAGGGTTTCCAGCCCGTCACCTTGCCTTCCAATTATGACCGTAGTGTTGCACTGTCACCCCGTATACTCCGACGCGCTTTCACGTTTTTTCACACGATTTCACGTCTCAGGCATCTATCTCGTCATGCGTCACATCGCGCAATTCAGCCTTGCAATCCTGCTTGCGGCAAGCCAACTCGGACCCGCAGCCAGCACGGCTCATGCTCAACAGGCAGACTCTCGCGTCAGCCTGAATTTCGTCGACACCGATATCCCCGCCGTCTTGCGTGCGCTGTCTCTGTTCACGCAGCGCAA
Organism: Achromobacter seleniivolatilans; assembly: GCF_030864005.1. Lineage (NCBI taxonomy): Bacteria > Pseudomonadati > Pseudomonadota > Betaproteobacteria > Burkholderiales > Alcaligenaceae > Achromobacter > Achromobacter seleniivolatilans. The sequence goes on along the minus strand of NZ_CP132976.1, from coordinate 2,268,302 downwards.
CTTCTTGGTGGACCCTCGCGTCAAGGGCAAACTCACGCTGGTGTCGGACCGGCCGGTAGACGGCGGACAGGCGCTGGCCATGCTGACCGGCGCGCTGCGTTTGCAGGGCTTTGCAATCGTCGATGTCGATGGCGTGACGCGGGTGGTGCCTGAAGCCGATGCCAAGCTGCAAGGCAGCGCTGTGGTTGGCAGCTCGCGTGCTCCCGCCAGTACGGCGGTGGGCGGGGCGGCCCGCGGGCCGGTGCCCGTGTCGGCGTTTGCCAAGAGCGGCGGCAGCAGCGGTGAAATGCTGACTCGCGTATTTCCGCTCAAGTACGAGAACGCCGCGAACCTGGTGCCGGTGCTGCGCCCCATGGTGCCGCCGAACAATCCCATCAATGCCTACCCCGGCAACAACACGCTGGTGGTGACCGACTACGCCGATAACCTGGAACGGATTGCGCAAGTCATCGCCCGCATCGATGTGCCCAGCTCCATCGACACAGATGTGGTGCCGGTGCAATCAGGCATTGCCACCGACATCGCCATCCTGGCCTCGCAGTTGCTGGACACGCAAAGCAGCGACCCTACGCAGCGCATCGCTGTCGTGGCCGATCCGCGCAGCAACAGCGTGCTGGTGCGTTCCGGCAGCCCGGCGCGCACGCGGCTGGCGCGTGACCTGATTCAAAAGCTGGATGCGCAGCAGAACCGTGCGGGCAATCTGCACGTGGTGTACATGCGCAATGCGCAAGCCACGCGCATTGCGGAAGTGCTGGGCGGGTTGTTGTCGGGCCAGGCGAATTCCGCGCCGGGCACGAACGCGGGCGCGGGAGCCACCAGTGGCGGTACCTCGCAAAATGGCGGACGTGCGCAGAACTCGTCGGCGAATAATGGCGGCCAGACAGGGCAGGGCATGTCCAGCCAATTGGGCTCATCCAAGGGCGGCTTGTCGGGCGAGCAGGAACGCATTGCTCGTGAAGACAATAATTCGCAGGCCGTGTCGTATTCGGCGGGCGGCGCTACCGTGCAGGCCGATCCGGCGACCAACTCGCTGATTATTTCTGCGCCGGAACCCTTGTATCGAAGCCTGCGCGAAGTGATTGACCAGCTGGATCAGCGCCGTGCGCAGGTGCTGGTCGAAAGCCTGATCGTCGAAGTCAGCGAGGCGAAGGCTGCGGAATTCGGCATCCAGTGGATGACGGGCGCAGGCAATATCAACAGCGGCGGCACGAGCTTCATCGGCGGCACCAACCTTGGCGGCAGCGGCATTACCGGTAATGGGCCTACGTCCATTGATGCCTTGGGCGGCGGCTTGAGTCTGGGCGTGGTCAAGGGCACGGTCGATGTGCTGGGCAATAAGGTCATCAATCTGGGCGTGTTGGCCCGCGCCATGCAGAACACCGGCGAGGCCAATATTCTGTCCACGCCAAATCTGCTGACGCTGGACAACCAGTCAGCCAGCATTCTTGTTGGCAAGACCGTGCCCTTTGTGACGGGTCAGTATGTGACCTCTGGCAGCAACGGCAGCTCGAATCCGTTCCAGACGATTGAACGCGAGGACGTGGGTCTGAAACTGAACATACGTCCGCAGATCTCGGAAGGCGGAGCCGTAAAGCTGGACATCTATCAGGAAGTCAGCAGCATCGACGAAAGCCGCTCCACGCCCACGACGGGCATTGTGACGAACAAGCGTGCCATCGATACCAGTGTGCTGGTCGATGACGGCCAGATCATTGTGCTGGGCGGCTTGATTGAAGACAACGTATCGCTGACCTCCAATAGTGTGCCGGGCCTGGGTTCGCTGCCCGTGATTGGTTCACTGTTCCGTTACGACACGCGCAAACGCACCAAGACCAACCTGATGGTGTTCCTGCGCCCCTACGTTGTGCGTGATGCGCGGCGCAGCGCCAGCGTCACGATGGACCGCTACGACTACATGCGCCGGGCTCAAGGCGTTGCGCAGCCGGGCGAACACTGGGCGTTGCCCGATATGCAGGCGCCCATGCTGCCGCCGCCGGGCTCGGCGCCGTCCGTGTCCAACAATGCCTACGACATGCGGCCGGATCAGCTGGAGGCCACAATGCGCCGCCCGGCGCCCGTCACCGTCGAATCTTTCGCGGTGCGGCAGTATCCGGGCACGCAGCTTGGTCGCGATGTGTCGTCGCCGATACGGGTGAACCAGGCGCTGATGTCGAGCGTGGCGGTGGACCCCGAGTCGCTGCTATGAGCGCGCACCCCTTGCCCTACGCCTGGGCACGCACTCAACGCGCCGTCTTGTCGCTGCGTTCGGGGCAGGCGCAGTTGACGGTCAGCCCGCGCACGCCCGACTGGGCGGTGCGCGAGATCCGCCGCTGCCATGGCGATATTGCGATGGCGCATGTGGACGACGATGCGCTGGAAACGCTGCTGACCGCCGCCTACAGCCATTCCGAGGATGCGGCGTCGGTCATGGGGGTGGCGGAAAACGAGATCGATCTGGATCGTTTGCTGCAAGACATGCCCGAAGTGGCAGACTTGCTGGAAGCGCAGGACGGCGCACCGGTGATCCGCATGATCAATGCGTTGTTTTCGCAAGCGGCGCGTGACGGCGCCAGCGATATCCACATCGAGCCGTTCGAGACGCATTCCGTTGTGCGCTACCGCGTTGACGGCACGCTGCGCGATGTGGTGTCGCCGCGCAAGGCGTTGCACGCCGCGCTGATTTCCCGCATCAAGATCATGGCCCACCTGGACATCGCGGAAAAACGGCTGCCGCAAGACGGGCGTATCGCCTTGCGCGTGGGCGGGCGGCCGATTGACGTGCGGGTATCGACCCTGCCCACGGGGCATGGCGAACGCGCCGTATTGCGTTTGCTGGACAAAGAGGCGGGCCGCTTGCAGCTGGAACGTCTGGGGATGAGCGCTGGCGTGCTCACGCAGCTGGATCGCCTGATTCGTCAACCGCACGGCATCGTGCTGGTGACGGGACCGACCGGTAGCGGCAAGACTACGACGCTGTACGCGGCATTGAGCCGTCTGGATGCGTCCACCTGCAATATCCTGACCGTCGAAGACCCCATTGAATACGACCTGTCTGGCATCAGCCAGACGCAGGTCAACGCCAAGATCGACATGAGTTTTGCGCTGGCCTTGCGAGCGATTCTGCGGCAAGACCCTGACGTGATCATGATCGGCGAAATCCGGGATCTGGAGACCGCGCAGATCGCTGTGCAGGCGTCGCTGACGGGCCATCTGGTGCTGGCCACGCTGCACACCAATGATGCAGTGTCCGCCGTGACGCGTCTGACCGATATGGGCGTGGAGCCTTTCCTGCTGGCATCTTCCTTGCTGGGCGTGTTGGCTCAACGGCTGGTGCGCAAGCTGTGTCCGGAATGCAAGAAGCCGTCCATGCAGGACGGCGTGCGCGTCTTTCATCCTGTCGGTTGCGCCGCCTGCAATCACACCGGCTACAGCGGCCGCTCAGGTATCCACGAACTGTTTACCGTGGACGACGAAGCCCGCAGATTGATTCACGAAGGCCGTGACGAGCGCGAACTACGCCAGGCGGCCACCGCCAGCGGCATGCGGACCATGCGACAGGATGGCCAGCGCTGGGTCGAAGGCGGTCAGACCTCGCCCGAGGAAATCGTGCGGGTCACGCGCGACGCTTAGGCCCGTATTACTTGCCGGTGCCAAAGACCACGGTGTCGTCCGAGCGGCGGCCCAAGGTCGACAACAGTCCGTCCAGTGCCGCACGGTCGGCCACAGTGGCCGCTGGCGCGTAGGTAGCCTGTCCCTGGAAATTCATGCCGCGCGCATTGACGCTGCCTTGGCCCGTGACGGTCAACAAGCCGCTTTCGGTGCTGAGAGTGAGTGTCGCGCCCGGCTTGCCTGTGCCTTGCACCCGCAGCAGATAGGTCCCGATCGGCGCGACCGAAGACAACGCGGTGCTGGCATTGCGCCAGCGCAGATCGGCCACCGGACCAGCCGGAAGATCGCCGCCCAGACGTAACGCCTGCCAGCTGATTTCCAGCATGCCTTCGGGCGCGATCGTATTCCATGGCGCGCCCAGCGCAGGCAGGACCGTTGCAGGCACGCGCAGCGACTGCGCGGGAATCGACAGGCCACCCCATCCCACGCGGGCGCGCAACGGCCCTTGCAGCCAGGGGTGCGAGATATCAAGCGCCATGGCATCCCAGCGCCATTGCCATTGCACGGCTTGCGGCAATACGCGTTGCGCGCCGGGCGGACCCAGCGCGACCCACGCGCTGCCGTGCCAGAGGGTGCCGCTGGCATCCGCCAGCGTGACGGGAGACTTGCCGGGCAACATGACCAGCAGCCAACTTGCGGGCAGCACGCAAACGCCTGCGGCAATGGCACAGAAGACGCCCGCAGTCAGCAGCGCTGCGGATCGCTTGTTGATTCGGAACACAGACATCAGCGGTTTCCCGCCGTGTCCGGCAATGCCAGCGTGACATGACCATTGACCAGTCCGGGCAATGGCCGGCCATTGACGTTCGCGGCGCGCGTCAGTTCCACGCTGCGAATAACCAGTCCCCAGTCGCGGCCTGCTGCGTCCAGCCAGCGCAGCAGCGCGGATGATGCCGCTTGATTCAGCGTCAGTTCAACGCCCGCGCCAGTTTCAGGCTGGCCTAAGCTCCACTGAGCGGCGGGCAAGCCTGCGCGTTCCAGACTGGCGCTGAGTTCTGCGGTTGCGGGCAGCGTGGTGGCTGGGGCGGCAGACCGGTGGCGCATCGCTCGGGCTTGTGCCGTCAGGTCCGCCACGGTTGCGGCTTGGCCGCGCAGCGCCGGTAATTCAGCTTGTGCTTTGCGCATGGCATTCAAAGGCGGTTCGATCAGGCCGAGGAATACGATTGCAGCGCCCAGCAGCAGGGCGGCACCGGTCACCAGCCGGCGTTCGCGCGGGGCCAGGGCCAGGAAGCGCTGACGGGCGCGCGTGAGTGCGGGGTCCAGAGGTTTGCGGACGGAGTGCCAGGCGGCATGCAGACGTTGAAACGGGATCATGGTTGCTTGCGCAGGATGCGCCAGGTGTTATCGGTGTCGCCGCGCTCCAGCTTCAAGCCCAATGCGGCCGCTTGTTGGATCAGCGCGGGGGTTTCGGCGACGCGTTGCGAGTTTTCGCCAGCGTCGGCCAGCTGCAAGGTCAGTGCTTGATCGGCGTAAGTCAGGCGTGCCACCTTGTCGGCGGCAAAGGGCAGCGTCTGGGCAGCGGCGCGCGCCAAAGGCAGAAAATCAGCCGCGTTCGCCGCGCCGCGATTGGCTGCTAGCTCATCCAAGCCCTGTTGCGCCTGACGCACGGGGTCCAGCACCACGGGCAGGTCGGGAAACGCTGTCAACACCTGTTGGCGCATGCCGTTACGCAGCGCGTCGGCTTCGGCCCGCAGTTGCGAGGCATGAATATTCAAGCCCGCTATCCAGACAAGCGCCGCCGCCGTGCCCCAACGCCAGACCGGCCGCCAGCGCGACACGCGGGCGGGCGCAAGCTGGGGCATGGCCAGCGACCATGAAGGCGACGGCGCCTGCCAGCGCGGGTCGGCAGGATCGCGTAATGGGGTTGGTAGTGCTGAAGTGGAGGATTCAGCTGCCAGCGTTTGCGGCGCGATCAACGCATGCACGCGCAGGTTTTGCGCGCTTAACAAGCTCCAGGCGCGGCGCACGGGTTCACGGGGTGACCATGCCAGCGCGACCGAGCCGTCGGGGCGGCGTGGCCCGTGCCCGATGGCCAGCGTGCTCAGATCGCTCAATACCAGGGGTTCCAGCGCACTGTGTACTGCGGCGGCAAAGCGTGCGCGGGCTACGGCGGGAATCTGCACGGTCGTGGCAATGACGTCGGCAGGATGCAATACGGCTTCGCAAGCGGCTTGCGGATAGGCATTGCCCATGGCGCGTAGCGTTAGTTCGCCTTGCTGAGTGCAGCGGCCGCGCCGGTCGAACCAGGCATAGGCCAAGGGCGAATCGGTACTGAATTCGTCCAGCGCAGGAAGCGCGATGCGCAGGGTGTTTTTCAAGGGATTTCTCTAGTCCAGATTGTGTCGGGCGCCGCGGGCGGGGCGCTGCGCACCAGGGCTTGCATGGATACGCGTGCCCGTTCGTAGACGACGGTGCCGCTTGCCAGGAACCAGCCGCTGGCGGTGGTGACAGAGGGCGCGGGGCCTTCCACGCCGGTGCCCGCCAGCCGGTTGGCAAAGTCGCCCGCATTGTTGAACCAGTTGCCGCGGTCGCGTTCGCCCGTGATGGAACGCGCCTGGCTGATCGACAAGCCGGGCACCAGTGCAGCGATGACTTCAGCGGGCGCGGTATTGACGTTGACACTGGTGGCGGCAGGCAACACGGTCATCGTGCGTCGCAGCGCATTTCGCACGGGCGGTTCCAATGCCAGCAATGCAGCAATTTCGTCCACGCCGCGAGGCAGTGGCGCGCGCGCGTCGGGCGTGGCTGCGGGCTGCCCGTTGGGCGCCGCCGGGGCGTCGGCGGGCAGCGCGGGCGGCTGGGCCATGGCGATGATGTCCACGATGCGTATGGCCAGCGTATCTGGCAGTTGCAGCGTGTTCAGCAAACGGCGCAACACGCGCTCTTGTTCAGGTTGCGGCACGCCATTGCGTGCCAGATTGCTCAGGTTGTACTTGCCTTGTTCGTCTTCGACCCGGCCCGAGAACACGGCGACGCGGTCGTCGCCTGGCCGCTCGATACGGGTATCCAGCACCGGTGTGGCCCAGATTTGGTCGCCGCGTGTCGTGGTTTCACGCCGGCCGTGATCGCGCACCACCAGACGCGCCCAGTCGATACCGCCCGCCAGCATCACGCGGGCCTGCACCCGGGCCATTTCATTTTCCACGCGGCGGGTACTCGCGGTCTGACGCTGGAACAGGCTGGTCGTGAGCGCCGCGACGATGGCCACGATGATGAGCGCGCTGATGACCGCAGCGCCCCGTTCCTGATTGCGGGCTTGCGTCATGGCAACTCCAGCACGCGCACGTAGCGCTGCGGCGCGCTGGCAGCGCCGCGTTCCAAGGTGATTTCAATGCCGGTGGGCGTGGCGGCGAAGCTGCTGTTTGCATCTACCCAGCCAATGCCCGGCACCCAGGCGCGCAGCTTCAGTGATCGCACGCCTGCCAGCAGCAGCGCGCCGTCGACGGCGGCGGGCAAAGGGCTCTGCGCAGCCGCGGGTCCGGTGGCGCGCCATAAGCCATCCGCACGCACCTGCCAGTGCACACGCTGCCACAGTCCGTTGCCGTCGGGGTCCGGCCGCAACAGTTCCAATGTTTGGCCGCCGCTTGCCCGGCGCAATAGCCGCAGGCCGCTGGTAAAGGTCAGATCGTCCTTGCCCGCTGCATCAAAGCTGGGGCCGGTATATGACAGCTCCACATCTCGCGCCATCTGGCCCAGGGTGCGGACGATGGCGTCGGTGTCGTCGGCCTGCTGTTCAATCCAGTCGCGCGCGCTGGACACGCTGTCCAGGCCGCGCCAGGCCATCAGACTGACCAGCGCCATCAGCGCCAAGGCCACCAGCACCTCAATCAAGGTGAAGCCGGCTTGGGCACCGGCAGGTGTGGCGGTAGAAGTGGAGCGGCGGCGCATCGTTATCGCAAGGTGGCCAACAGGCCGTCCAGCTGCAACAACACCGCGTCAGGGCGTGCCGAGGCCGAGTCGTGGACGTTCACCGTAACCTGCCGGAAGCTGCGGTTCATTGAATTCGTAAAGACCAATTCGCATTGCAGCGCGCGGCCCCCTTGCGGGCAGGGCACGGTCTGCGTGCCCGCGCGCGGCAGGGTCTGTTCCAGCCGTAATTGCGTCAGCGCGTTTTGCGCAGCGAGCAGCGCCAGCGTCTTGTCTTCCAAAGCGCGGTTGTTGGCCGCCATGACGCCGGTGGCGCGCAGGGCAGCGGCCATCGCCACGGCGATGATGGCCAAGGCCACCAACACTTCGATCAGCGTGAAGCCGCGTTCGCGGTTGGCGGCGCGGGGCGGTTCAATGAAGGTCATAACGGCCCGCGGCATCGCGTTGCAAGGTGACGCTGGTGTCGCCCGCACGCAGGGTCAGCGTGATCGGGCTGGCCACCCATTCCGTGTTGAATATCAGCGGACGATCTGGGTCCAGCCTTAGTTGCACAGGCGCGGCGCGCCAGGCTTGCGGGCGCAATACCTCGTCGCGCTCCAAGCGGTCGGCGGGCACGGGCGCATCGTCTTGCGCGCTGATGCCCGGCAGACGGCCCGGCCGTTCAAACGACCAGCCCTGGTCATTGGCAAGCCAGCGGATGGGCCGCCCGTCGCTGCGTGCTTCGCTTTGCGCCACGGTGAAGGCATCCGCCAGACGTTGCGCGTCGCCGCGCAAACCGTTGTCGCGCTTGCCGATGGACAGGCTGACCATGCTGGCCGCGATAGCCACAATCACCAGCACCACCAGCACCTCAACCAGCGTGAAGCCGCGTTCAGAGTTCCCAGGAACCGATGTCGGCATCACCGTTTTCTCCCCCGGGCTTGTTGTCGGCGCCGAACGAGAACACATCGATATCGCCCTTGACGCCTGGGCTCAGGTATTGATACGGATGACCCCAGGGATCATTGGGCAGCTTGTCCAGATAGCCGCGCCAGTTGGCTGCGCCTTCGGGCTTTTCAGCCAGCGCGCGCAGTCCTTGCGAAGTCGTGGGGTAGCGGCCGTTGTCCAGCCGGTAGAGTTTGAGCGCCTGCATGATGCCCGCGATGTCCTGGCGCGCGGCGACTTGCCGGGCCTGGTCGGGGCGGTCTAGCACGCGGGGCACAATCAGGGCCGCCAGAATCCCCATGATCACAATCACCACCATGATCTCGATCAGGGTGAAACCTTGCTGGCGGGCAAGCCCACGCGGAAACTGACGCACTTTACAACTCCGGTCTTTCTGTAGAAGCCGGGAATTGTGGACATGAAATATGACAGTAATGCTGACGCTAGCGCGGAGCCATCCCCTTTCTGAGCTTGGCGGGGGACTCCATGAGTGCCGCCGTCATGTCATCGCGCTCCAGCACACAGGGTTCAAGACGCAGGCCTTTCATGAAGTCGTCATAGAGTTCCCCTGTGATGCCGGCCGGCCGTTTGAAGTCGCCCGACAACTGATAGGCGCGCAGCAGGACCGAGCGCAGGCGCTTGACCTCCCAGAGCAGGGCGATCACGTCGGGATTCCAGGGCTGGCGCTCGCGGATGATCCGCAGGTCGGCGTGGGTAAGAGGGGCTTTGAACGGCATAGTCGAAAACACTGGTTATGCATCCAGTATAATCGTCAGAAAAATGGGGGCGGCAAGTCTTAGCCGTTTTTTTTGAATGGCGTGGCCAGCAACTTATCTGCCGGGTAGGGCAGCAGAAAGTCGCGGGTGTCCCCGGCTGAAGCCGTCAGCCAGTCTCCATACGCCCCCTCCGGCAACATGACGACCATCCGTTTTTCGTGCCCTGCCTGGTGATATTGGCTAAATAGCGGGTCGTGGTCCGCATTGATGGTCAGCATCGTGAAACTTTCCTGAAGCTGGCCCGCTGCGTCGCGCCAGCGGTCCCACAGGCCAGCGATACCCAGCGGGGCGCCATCGCTTCGGGTAAAGCGCGTAGCAATCGCAACACCTGTCCGCCAGTCCGGTTCAAAGATGGCATCGGCAGCAATGATGCAGTGCTGCGCCCGCCGCCAGGCGTTGCCAAAGGTGAATGATTTGGCCGCCGTTTCGCTGCGAGCATTGAATGTCGATAGCTTGCCGGCCTTGTCCAGGCCGCTGGCTGGGGTCGTGGCGCTGATCAAGCCCCACCGGCCTGTCACGGCTTCGCGTGGGGGCACGGCCTCATCGCCCGCATCGTGCTCTACGGGCTGCCGGATGAAAACCCCCTGGTATCGCGGCCACATGTCGGTCTTGCCGGACAGGGATTGCGTGCGCACGCCAAACTTCTGCAACAGCAGCTCGGCATCTTTAAGCGTCTGGTAGTGGGAGCACATCGAAAGACCCCGGCGGAGTGTCCAGTTGCCCTTCCAGAGCCGTGTGTACGGACCCGTTGGCGGCCCGAATCGATCACAGACTGGAAGTGAGGAACCATTGCACGAATATACGGCTTCCGGCCAGCAAAACGCTGGCCTGCTACCATGGCCCATCTACAAGGAGTGGTAATGGCTACAAAAGAGAAGTCTTCGACTGGGTTGGCAGCGTTGGTGGAAAAGGCGCTTCAACAAAAGAAGTTGGCTGCCGCCACCCAGAAACCGGCAGGGTCGTCCCTGTCGAATTTGGCAGGCCGTAAGCAAATGGGCCGGCCAGCAGGACGCAAGCGCTGACCGGCGGGCGCTAGAAAAGGAGCGCCGCCAGACTCACCCGCACGTCTTCAAGGTACCTGTGTAATGCCCCCCGGCGCGTCCAACGCCGCGGGCGTTGCCAGCCGATTCAATCTTCCCCCCTGTTCCACCGTCACGGCGTCTGCGGCGATTTCGCGCAGCACGATGCCGGGTGCAACTTCACCGCCCGCGCGATACGCCAGGGGCGGGCCGCCGTCCACACTAAGCACGGCGGCGCCATCGGGACCGGCCGCAATCAGGCCCAGCACCGAAATCTGCGTGCGCATCACCTCATCCTTGCCAAACCACAATGCCACCGGCGTGTTGTCGGCTGCGCGCGGCGCGGCTGCTGAGACAGCAGGCGGCAGCGCGCCCGGACGCGGCGCCAGCAGCACCGAAGCCCACACGCCCAGTCCGGCCGCAAGCCCCAATACGGCAATAACGCGAAACACCGCAGGCGCGGCGGGCAGAGCAGGGCGGAAGGACAAGGGCATGGCGTCAATGGTTAAGGCAGATTGCAACGCGCCCGACTATAGAGGCGTTTCATGACAAGCCCGCGATCAGCGATCACGGCGCCTTAGCCGACGGCGATTTTCCCCTGCACGCCATACGCGACGCAAAAGAATCTTGATCTGTCGATCAACGTTTCTGTTCCTCGTTTCACGGGTCCTTCACGTTGGGCCTCCACTATGTGCGCAGCGTAAAAACCTGTTCATGAAACGAGAAGACAAACATGCAAGCATTGAGTTGGAGAAGATGGTGCGCCATGTTGCTGGCTACCAGCGCATTGGCGGGCTGTGGGGGAAGTGATGATGACGAGGCTGACACCCCGGCGCCGCCGCCGCAACCGCCCGTGACCCAGCCTGGCCAAGCCAGCGTCGACAAGGTGCTTTTCATTGGTGTCGACGGTTTGACCTACGACGCGTTGCGCCGTGGCATGGCCGACAAGAGTCTGGCCAACATCGGTCAACTGAACGTCACTCGCGCCTGGACGGGCGGGGTGACTGGCAACGTAACTCAGCAACCCACGCTTGAGGCGCCGGGCTGGGCCACCTTGTTGACGGGGCAGTGGGCCGATACGCATGGCGTGCGTTCCAACGCGCAAGGGCAGGCAGCAAAGTCGCCGACCTTGTTCCAGCGCGTCAAGACTGCGCATCCCGAGGCGCGCACCGCAGGCGCTTTCAATTCGCCGGTGCTGGCCAGCTTGGTCGGCAATGACCGTGATGCCGGTTACCTGCAAACCCTGACCGATTGCGCGGGCGTTGATGATTGTGTGGCGACGCAAGCGCGCGACCGCATTACGGAAGGCTACGACGTTGTCGTGGCGCAGTTTGGCGCGCCCGAACGCGCCGCGGCCGAAAGCGGCTTTGGCGCGAACTATCAAGCGGTCATTCACCAGACGGATGCCGCCGTGGGCGTCCTGGCCAAGCAGATTGCTGACCGCCGCGCGGATCATCCCAACGAGAACTGGCTGCTGGTGGTGGCTTCCAGCCATGGCCTGGGCAAGACCGGGGTGGGCGACGGGTTGCCCCTGTCGGCCAACAAGACCATCTGGCTGGCCAGCAATCAGCCGGCACAGTTGGGCGGCAGTGCGGATGACGCGTCGTTTGACGGCGTGTGGGACGCCAATTGGTATGCGCTGCCCAGCGCTGCTGATGTGACACCGACGCTGCTGTCGCACTTGCAAGCGCTGCCGGCAACGGGTCAATACGACATGGCCGGCACGTCGCTGGCCGAGCCCTTGGCGTTGCGCCGGCTGTCGGCCCGCACATCCATGGATAACAAGACCGTGACCTTGAACTGGGTGCGCGTGGGCGAACCGGATGGCGACATCGTGGTCAGCCGCGATGGCGCCGAAGTGGCGCGTGTGCCAGGCACAGCGGCGGAATACACGGACACCGGTTTCACGTTTGACGCGGAAGGCGTGCATGCCCTGAACTACAGCGTGTCCGCGGGCCACGCCACCAGCGCCACGCGCGCCACGGTGGTTTACGCCAAGCCCGTGCCGTTGCTGGCTTCGTTGCGCACGGGTCTGACGATGTTGTTCCCGTTTGAAGGCAACACCAACGATCTGGCTGCGGGCGGGGGCGTGATCACCCCGTATGACGGCGCGCAGGTTCCGGCTTACGCGAACGCGGGCGTGTTCGGCAAGATGTTCAAGAACGACCGCAGCGCGGACCCCATGGGCGCGTTCAAGCTGGATTACCCGGCGGGCCTGCTGGATTCCGTCCAGGCCTTCACCATCGGCTTCTGGTTCCAGTCGGACGGCACGGCCAATGACCGTTCCATCCTGGGCAACAAGGACTACAACTCGGGCGCAAATCCTGGCATCACCATCGCCCAGTGGGCCGGCCCCGAGCTGCGCTTCAACCTGGCGGGCGGCACGCGCGTCGATATCAATGGCGTGAAATTCACGCCCAACAAACCGGTCTACGTGGCCATGACCGTCAACAAGACGGCTAAGACCATGGCGGCCTATGTCTACGACCCCGAGTTGGGTTTTATCAGCCGCTCCGTTCCCACCGCCGCCGTCGATCTGACCAAGGTGGCCGGTCTGTTCGGGCCGCACCTGGGCTTGAACGAAGACGGCAAGGGCACCTACGGCGTCTGCTGCGCCGGCACCAAGGGCCCGTACACGATGTATTTCGATGACCTGGCCTTTTGGTCGCGGGCGTTGACCGAGGCGGAAGTGAAGTCCCTGGCCATGTCCGGCAAGTCCGTTTCCGACCTGTTTCCCTGAAGTTTCTAGGATAGATAAACCATGAGTAAGTCCATGATCTTGCGCGGTTTCCTGCGCCTGGGCGCGGTGTTGATGTTGAGCGTGACGCTGGCAGCCTGCGGCGGCGATGACGGCGATGACAGCCCGCCGCCGGATAACGGCGGTCAGCCGGAAACGCCGACCCCTGTGCCGCCCACGCCGGCCAAGCCCGAACTGCGTTGCGCGCCTTAAGCCGCGTTCCCTACAGAGTCATAGGAAAAAAATCCGTGAAGTCCGAAAAAGACCCGATCCACGCCGGCAAACGCCGCTTCCTGCGTAACGCGGCAGCCTCTACTGCTGGTCTGACCGCGCTGTCGATGTTCCCGCCGTCCATTCGCCGTGCGCTGGCCATTCCGGCCAATAACCGCACTGGCACGATCAACGACGTTGAACACGTGGTCATCCTGATGCAGGAAAACCGCTCGTTCGACATGTACTTCGGCACGTTTAAAGGCGTGCGCGGTTTTGGTGATCGCATCACCATTCCGTTGCTGCAAAACCGCTCGGTCTGGGAGCAGACCAACGGTACCCGCGTGGTGATGCCGTATCACTTGGACAGCACGCAAGGCAATGCGCAGCGTGTGTCCGGCACGCCGCATGACTACATGGATGCGCAGATGGCCTGGGACGGCGGCCGCATGTATCAGTGGCCGCGCTACAAGCAGAACCAGTCGATGGGTTACTACCGCAAGAAAGAGGTGGAGTTCCAGTTCGCGCTGGCTGAAGCCTTCACCCTGTGCGATGCCTACCACTGTTCCACCCACGGCGGCACCAACACCAACCGCCTGTTCCACTGGACCGGCACCAACGATCCGCTGGCGCAAGGCAACGGCCCGTCCACCCGCAACCAATGGGACAGCCTGGGCGCGTCGACTACCGGCTGGACCTGGAAGACCTATCCTGAACGCTTGCAGGAAAGTGGCGTGACCTGGAAGGTCTATCAAAACCTGCCCGAGAACTTTGGCGACAACCCGCTGGCGGGTTTCCAGCAGTACCGGCGCGCCAACGAGCAGGCGGGCAACACCGCCAGCGGTTCGCCGTACCCGGCCTGGACTCCCAGCGCGGACGCCGCCAATCCGCTGTACAAGGGCACGGCCAACACAATGCCTGATGGCGGTTTCCTGCAAGCGCTGCGCGACGACGTCAACAACGGAACCTTGCCGCAGGTGTCGTGGATTGTGGCGCCCGCCACTTACTCCGAGCATCCCGGACCGTCCAGCCCCGTCCAAGGCGCCTGGTATATCCAGGAAACGCTGGACGCGCTGACGTCCAATCCTGATGTGTGGAGCAAGACCGTCCTGTTGATCAATTTTGATGAAAACGACGGCTACTTCGACCACGTGCCACCGCCCGCCGCGCCGTCCTTGAATGCGGACAACTCGATGGCGGGCGCGTCCACGGTCAACACCGATCTGGAACGTCACACTCGCGCCTCGGCCCAGGACGTGGCCGATAACCGGGTTTACGGTCCGGGCCCGCGTGTGCCCATGTACGTGGTGTCGCCGTGGAGCCGTGGCGGCTGGGTCAACTCCCAGGCGTTCGATCACACATCTGTGCTGCGTTTTCTGGAAGCGCGATTCGGCGTGCCGGAAAAGAACATCAGCCCGTGGCGCCGCGCCGTGCTGGGCGATCTGACGTCCGCCTTCAACTTCGCAACGCCCAACAGCGAAAAACTGCCTGATCTGAATCTGCTCACGCGTACGGGTTCGGACCAGTTGCGCGCCGCGCAGGAAGCGCTGACCGCCGTGCCGCTGCCGGACACGACGACGCAGGCCAAGCCCGTGCAAGAAAAGGGCTATCGCTACTCGCGCGCCTTGCCGTACGAATTGCACACCAGCGGCCGCAGCCAGCCCAGCATGGGCAATATGTGGCTGCTGTTCTCCAACACGGGCAAGCAGGCAGCGGTGTTCCACGTCTACGACCGCCTGCATCTGGACCGTCTGCCGCGCCGTTATACGGTGGAGCCCGACAAGCAATTGGAAGGCAGCTGGGACACGGCGGCCGACGGCGGCAAGTACGACCTGTGGGTATTGGGTCCGAACGGCTATCACCGTCACTTTGCAGGCGATCTGGCTTTGGCCCGCACCTCGCAGATCGACGCCGAGATCCGCGTCTGCTACGACATCGCCAACGGCGACGTGTATGTCAGCTTCATCAACAGCGGCAAGGACGCCTGCACGTTCAACGTCACGCCGAACGCCTACTACACCAACAACGAGCGCTGGAGCTTCACGGTGCCCGCAGGCAGCAAGGTGGAACAGCACTGGGCCTTGGCCGGCAGCGGCAGCTGGTATGACTTCACGGTGCACCTGGCGGAAGATCCCGCCTACGTGCGCCGCTTTGCCGGCCGCGTCGAAACCGGCAAATCGTCGGTGACCGATCCGGCAATGGCCACGTAAGGCGTTAAGCGGCGGTTTGCGGTTCGCGCGTCCGGAAGGCCGTGGCGCACGCTTCGCAGATCGCCGCTGTAATGCTCTGGCGCGCATGCTCGCGCCGTTCCAGCATGCCAATGGCCCGCGAAAGCGGGCCTAAGTCTTCCGGCAGCATCAGAATCCGCAATTCCGGGCTGTGCTGCCAATTGGATCCATTGATGAGCGGCAGCAGGGTGACGCCCACTTCCTGACGCACCAGCTCCACCAGCGTTTCAATGGCGTTGAGTTCCAGGAACTCATTGAGCGGCACCGCCAGGCGCCGCAGCAGCCGGTCAATTTGCAATCCTGTGCGCTGGGTGCGGTCAAAACGCAGAAAGGGATTGCTGGCCAACACCTGACGCGCGTCCTTACCCGCGGCCGAGGCAGGCGCAATCACTACAAGCTGCTCTTCATATAGAGGGGTCCAGCGCGTGCTGGCCATTTTGCGGCCCGCTTCCACCAGGAAGGCTGCGTCCAGCTCGCCGTCCTCGACCTTGCCCGCCAACTCGCTGGCTTTGCCGGACAGAATGCGCACATCCAGCTTGGGATGGGCCTTTTTCAGCCCCGATACCACCTTGGATAGCGTGCCCATGCACGACACGATGCTGCCGACGGATACCGCGCCAGCCAATTCGCCGGGGATCGTGCGCGGCCGCCGCATTCGGTCGTATAAATCCAGTAAATGCTTGATTTCAGGTAGTAATTCGCGCCCGGCTGCGTTAAGAATGGCAAGACGGCCGCTACGGTCGAACAGCTCGCGGCCGAGCTCGGCTTCCAAGGAGCGCATCTGGAAGCTGACGGCAGCTTGGGTCAGGGCGACTTGCTCCGCAGCTTCGGAAAACGAGCCATGGTGAGCCACTGCCAGGAAAGTGCGTAAAAAACGGATCGTACTCATAAAATTTTCTTTTATGACGGAACAAAAAATCAAATTGATTTAATTAGACCACGGGAGTAACTTCGCCCGCTTAACCGTTATGAGACTAGCCACATGAAATCGTTTGACTGGGGCAACCCGTATCCTTCTGTTCGCATTCCGCTGTTTGCCCGCAACGTGGTGTCCACGTCGCATCCGCTGGCGGCTCAAGCAGGGCTGCGCATGATGCTCAAGGGCGGCAACGCCGTGGATGCCGCCATCGCGGCCGCCGCGACGATTGTCCTGGTCGAACCGGTGTCTTGCGGTCTGGGCGGCGACTGTTTCGCCATTGTCTGGGACGGCAAGGAATTGCATGGCCTGAATTCGTCCGGCGTGGCGCCCGCCGCGTGGAACACCGAATACTTCAAGCGCAAGTACGGCGTGGGCGCCGATGGCTTGGCCATTCAGCCCAAGCGCGGCTGGGACGCTGTGACGGTGCCGGGCGTGGTCGCTGGTTGGGCGGCGCTGCATGAAAAACTGGGCAAGCTGCCGTTTGAGCAATTGTTTGAACCCGCCATCGAAATCGCCGAGCGCGGTTATGCCGTGCCGCCGGTCGTGGCGCACAAGTGGAACGCTGCCGCAGAAGAGCTGAAGTCGCAGCCCGGCTATGCACAAGCCTTCATGCCCGAGGGCCGCGCGCCCAAGGTCGGCGAACACTTCCGTTTCCCGGACGCCGCCAACACGCTGCGCCGCATCGCAGCATCCAAGGGCCGCGACTTCTACGAAGGCGAACTGGCTGACCGTATCGCCGCCTTCAGCAAGGAATGCGGCGGCGCGATGACGCTGGAAGATCTGCGCAACTACCGTCCGGAATGGGTCAAGCCCATCTCCAAGTCGTACCGTGGGTACGAGCTGCACGAGATTCCGCCCAACGGCCAAGGCATTGCCGCGCTGATTGCGCTGGGTATCGTCGAACGCTTTGATATGTCCGATATTCCGGTCGACTCGGTGCAATCGCAGCACATTCAGATCGAAGCCATGAAACTGGCTTTTGCCGACCTGTACAAGTACGTGGCCGACCCGCGCGCGATGCAGGTGACGCCTGAGCAAATGTTGTCGGATGCCTATCTGGACAGCCGCGCCAAGCTGATTCGCCTGGATCAGGCCACGCATTTCGAAGCCGGCCGCCCGCACGCCGGCGGCACCATCTACCTGACCGCTGCCGACGAGAACGGCATGATGATCTCGTTCATCCAGTCCAACTACATGGGCTTTGGATCGGGCGTGGTTGTGCCGGGCACCGGCATCAGCATGCAGAACCGCGGCGTGGGTTTCTCGATGGACCCCAAGTCGGCCAACGTGGTCGAAGGCGGCAAGCGTCCGTTCCACACCATCATCCCGGGTTTCCTGACGCGCGGCGGCAAGCCGGTCATGAGCTTTGGCGTGATGGGCGGCGACATGCAGCCGCAAGGCCACATGCAGACCGTCGTCCGCATGATCGACTATCACCAGAACCCGCAGGCCGCATGCTGCGCGCCGCGCTGGAAGGTCAACCGCGACTTCACGCTGGACATCGAAACCAACATGAAGGCTTCCACCATTGCGGGTCTGAAAGACCTCGGGCATGCTTTGAAGTCCGTTGACGATCCCTATATGGACTTCGGCGCCGGCCAGTTCATCTGGCGCATGTCCGAGAACGACAACGAACTGGGTTATGTCGCCGCCAGCGACAGCCGCCGCGATGGCCAGGCGGTCGGCTTCTAATCGTTAAGCACGCAAGCAACAAGGGGAAACCACATAATGAAACGCTTGACCATGACCTTCGGCGCCAGCTTGCTGGCGCTGGCCGCGGGCGCGGCTACCGCCCAGAACATCCGGATCGGCCTGCAGGAAGATCCGGACGTGCTGGACCCGCATCGCGCCCGCACCTATGTTGGCCGGATTGTGTTCACGTCGCTGTGCGACAAGCTGGTGGACATTGATCCCAAGCTGCACTTTGTGCCGCAACTGGCCACTTCGTGGTCGTTCAGCCCCGACAACAAGGTGCTGACTTTCAAGCTGCGTGAAGACGCGTTGTTCCATGACGGCAGCAAGTTCGACGCCGCCGCGGCCAAGGCCAACCTGGAACGCGCCATGACTCTGCCGGACAGCCTGCGCAAGGGCGAACTGGCATCGGTTGAAAAGGTAGAAGCGCCGGACGCCACGACGCTGGTGCTGACCTTGAAAAAGCCGGACGCCACTTTGCTGGCCCAGCTGTCCGACCGCGCCGGCATGATGCTGTCGCCCAAGACCTTCACGGATGACGCCGCCGCCGTGGGCCGCAAGCCGGTCTGCTCCGGGCCGTACAAGTTCGTTGAACGAATCCAGAACGATCGCGTCGTGCTGGAAAAGTTTGATCAGTACTACGATGCCAAGGACTACGCCTTCAAGCGCGTGACGTTCCTGCCCATACCGGACACGACGGTGCGCCTGTCCAACCTGCGCGCTGGCGACCTGGACATGCTGGAACGCCTGAACCCGTCCGATGCGCCCCAAGTCAAGAACGACCCCAGCGTGACGTTCGCGCCGGTGGCCGGCCTGGGTTTCCAGCAGTTCATGTTCAACGTGGGCAACGGCAAACGCGCTGAAGACAACCCGTTCAAGAACAAGCTGGTGCGCCAGGCGTTCCAGTACGCCATCGACCGAAATGCCATCAATGAAGTGGCCGGCGGCGGCATTTTTGAACCGGCCCAACAGCCGTTCCCGCCTGCCAGCCCCTATCACAGCGACAAGTTTCCGGTCACCAAGCGTGACGTGGCCAAGTCCCGCGCTTTGCTGAAGGAAGCGGGCTTTGAGCGCGTGAAGGCAGAGCTGGTGTTCGGCAACAACACCACGACCTCGTCTGTGGCCGAGATCGTGCAGGCCATGGCGACCGAAGCCGGTTTCGACCTGTCTTTGCGCCCCACGGAATACGCGGCCCTGCAAAAAGAATCGTCGGGCGGTAATTTCCAGGTCGTGATGCTGGGCTGGTCCGGCCGGGTTGATCCCGACGGCAACATCCACTCCTTTGTCACCTGCAAGGGCGCGTTGAACGATGGCCACTACTGCAATCCGGAAGTGGACAAGCTGTTGAACGAAGCCCGCACCGTGCCGGACGAGGCCAAGCGCAAGGCCATCTATGACCAGGCGCAAGCCATCATCCAGGACGAATTGCCAGGGGTGTATAACTACTACCAGCCGTGGCCGTTCGCGCTGGCCAAGAAGGTCAAGGGCTTCACGCCTTACCCCGACGGCATGATCCGCCTGAAGGGTGTGACGTTCGCACAGAAGTGATCGTGGCGCGGCGGTTTTCCGCTGCGCTGGCCGGACGCGCTTTGCGCGTCCGGTTGTTCTTTGCGGCGGGCGCGCACCGCGCCAAGTCCGCCCGGCACCGTCCGTTGTTTTTGTTTTACGGTTTCCCACATGCTTAAACTTATCTTGCGCCGCGTGATCGTCGCGATACCGACACTGATACTGGTGTCGATGATCGTCTTCATGCTGCAAAAAATCCTGCCCGGCGACCCCGTGCTGACCCTGGCCGGAGAAGAGCGCGACCCGGCCGTCCTGGACTATCTGCGTGACAAATACCGCTTGAACGACCCGCTGCCGATGCAATATGCGGCCTGGGCCGGTCAGGTTCTGCAAGGCGATCTGGGCAAGTCCCTGCGCACCGACGTGCCCGTCACGACGCTGATTGCGCAAAAGTTGCCTGTGACGCTGCAACTGGCCGCCATGGCCATGTTCTTTGCGCTGCTGGTGGGTATCCCAATGGGTATCATCGCCGCGGTGCGCAAAGGCAAACCCATTGAGATGGGGGCGAACATCGCGGCGCTGTCCGGCATGTCGATTCCCAATTTCTGGCTGGGCATCATCCTGATCATGGTGGTGTCGGTGCAATGGAAGCTGCTGCCGGCTTCAGGTTATGTGTCGCCAGCGGAAGACTTCTGGCTGTCGATCAAGACCATGCTGATGCCGTCGCTGGTGCTGTCGACGGCAATCGCTGCCTATCTGATGCGCCACACGCGTTCGTCCATGCTGGAAGCGCTGTCCGCTGACTACGTGCGCACCGCGCGCGCCAAGGGCGTGTCGCCGCGCAAAGTGGTGTTGCGCCACGCCTTGCGCAACGCGCTGATGCCTATCGTCACGCTCGTGACCTTGCTGTTTGGTGAACTCCTGGCTGGCGCCGTGCTGACCGAGCAGGTCTTCACGATTCCCGGTTTTGGCAAGCTGGTGGTGGATGCGGTGTTCACGCGTGACTACGCGGTGGTGCAGGGCGTTGTGCTCTGCGTGGCGGTGGGCTTCATTTTGATGAACCTGCTGGCCGACATTCTTTACATCCTGGTCAATCCCCGCCTGAGGCACTCATGAGCGCACTTCCTGCAACGGCCGCAGCCGTCCCGCCGCCCCGCAGCCGCAATCGCGCCTGGGGGAAATTCAAACGCAACCACATTGCCATGCTCGGGCTTGGCATTGTGGCGTTCTTTGTTCTGCTGGCCATTCTGGCGCCGTTCATCGCCAACCATGATCCCTTGCAGACCAGCTTCACCACCATCCGCAAAGCGCCGTCGGCGTCGTACTGGCTGGGCACGGATGAACTTGGCCGCGATATTTTCAGCCGCATGGTCTATGGCGCCCGCGCCTCGTTGATGGCGGGCCTGGTATCAGTGCTGATCGCGCTGGTCGTCGGTGTGCCGTTTGGTCTGGCCGCCGGTTATTTCGGCGGCTGGACTGACAGCATCATCTCGCGCGCCACCGAAGCGCTGCTGGCGATTCCGTTCCTGATCCTGGCGATCGCGCTGGCTGCCTTTTTAGGACCCAGCCTGACCAATGCCATGATCGCCATCGGCGTGTCCGCCGCGCCAAAATTCGTGCGTCTGACGCGCGGGCAGGTGCTGGCGGTCAAGAACGAAGACTATGTGCAGAGCGCGCGCGCCCTGGGCGCGTCTGACCTGCGCATCATCGGCCGGCATGTGTTTCCCAACGTCATGCCGCCGTTGATCGTGCAAGCCACCATCACCATCGCCACGGCCATCATTGCCGAAGCCAGCCTGTCGTTCCTGGGTCTGGGTCTGCAACCGCCGACGCCGTCGTGGGGCTCGATGCTGAATACGGCCAAGAACTTCATGACCCAGGCGCCCTGGATGTCTATTTTCCCCGGATCGGCCATTTTCCTGGTGGTGCTGGGCTTCAATCTGCTGGGCGACGGGCTGCGCGATGCGCTCGATCCGCGTCAGGAAAAGTAATCACTATGGCAACTATGGACCCCAAACGCGTCGTTCAGGTCAATGACCTGACCGTGCGCTTCAAGACGCCTGACCGTACGGTGGAAGCCGTGCGCAATGTCTCGTTCCACGTCGATCGCGGCGAAACCCTGGCCATCGTGGGCGAGTCCGGTTCGGGCAAGTCCGTCACGTCGCTGGCGCTGATGCGCCTGGTGGAATACGGCGGCGGCAAGATCGTCAATGGCGGCATGCTGCTGCGCCGCCGCAGCGGCGATGTGCTGGATCTGGCCAATGCGTCGGACACCACGCTGCAACGCGTGCGCGGCGCTGACGTGGCGATGATCTTCCAAGAACCCATGACCTCGCTGAACCCCAGCTTCACGGCTGGCAATCAGATTGCCGAAGCGCTGCAACTGCATCAGGGCTTGGACGCGGCGGGTGCGCGCGCTGAAACCTTGCGCATGCTGGAACGTGTGCGCATTCCTGAAGCGCGCGCCATTCTGGACCGTTATCCGCACCAGTTGTCGGGCGGCATGCGTCAGCGCGTGATGATCGCCATGGCGCTGTCCTGCAAGCCTCAGCTGCTCATTGCGGACGAACCCACGACCGCGCTGGACGTCACCATCCAGGCCCAGATCCTGCAACTGATCCGTCAGCTGCAAGAAGAAATGGACATGGGCGTGATTTTCATCACGCACGATATGGGCGTGGTGGCGGAAGTGGCTGATCGCGTGCTGGTCATGTATCGCGGCGACAAGGTCGAAGAGGGCGGTTCGGACGAGATTTTCGCGGCCCCGAAGCACCCCTACACCCGCGCCTTGCTGTCTGCCGTGCCGCGTCTGGGCGCCATGCACGGCACGGACGAACCCGCGCCGTTCCCGCTCCTGAAGGTGGATGAAGCCGCCAGCGTGCCCAACCCGGCGCAGTTGGTGGATTCCCCTGTGGCCGCCCCGTCCACCGTGCGCCGTGAAAACGGTCCGGTGCTGAAGGTGCGCGACCTGACGACCAGCTTTGACATCACGGGCGGCATTCTTGGCAGGGTGCAAAAGCGCGTGCACGCAGTGGAAAAGGTCAGCTTTGATCTCTACCCCGGCGAAACGCTTTCGCTGGTGGGGGAATCCGGTTGCGGCAAGACTACGACGGGCCGTTCGCTGCTGCAACTGGTCAAGAGCAAGAGCGGCACGATCGAGTTCGACGGCCAGAACATCGGCGCCCTGCGCGGCAGCGCCATGCAGACGCTGCGCCAGCACATCCAGTTCATCTTCCAAGATCCTTTTGCGTCACTGGATCCGCGGATGACGGTGGGCTATTCCATCATGGAACCCTTGCTGATCCACAACGTGGCGCGCGGCAAGGCAGCGCAGGACCGCGTGCGCTGGCTGATGGACAAGTGCGGGCTGCTGCCCGAAATGATCGACCGCTATCCGCATGAATTTTCGGGCGGTCAACGCCAGCGCATCTGCATTGCGCGCGCGTTGGCGCTGAATCCCAAGGTGGTGATTGCGGATGAATCCGTGTCAGCGCTGGACGTGTCGATTCAGGCGCAGATCGTGAATCTGCTGCTGGACCTGCAACGTGAACTGGGCGTGTCGTTCCTGTTCATTTCGCACGATATGGCGGTGGTGGAACGGGTGAGCCACCGTGTGGCGGTGATGTACCTGGGCCAGATCGTCGAGATCGGGCCGCGCCGGGCAATCTTCGAAAACCCGCAGCATCCCTATACCAAGAAGCTGATGGCCGCTGTGCCAATTGCCGATCCGCAGCGCCGGCACCGCGAGCGGTCGTTGCTGGTGGACGAGATTCCGAGCCCGATGCGCAAGCTGGGAGACGATCCGCTGGTAGAACCCTTGGTTGCCGTGGGAGACGGGCATTTTGTCGCCCGGCACGCCATCGGGGTTTATTAACGCTTTTCCAGCGCCAGCCGCAATCCAAAAGCAATAAACACCGCCCCGGTCATACGGTCCAGACCCGTCATGACCGCTGGGCGGGATAACCATCTTGCCAATGGCCGGGTCGCGGCAACCAGTAAGGCAAACCAGGCCATTCCCACCATCGCGTGAACGGCAGACAGCAGCAAGCTGAAGCTCAACACGTCTGTGCCGGCGGGGATGAACTGGGGCAGGAAGGTGATGTAGAAGACGCCAACCTTGGGGTTCAACGCGTTGGTCAGGCAGCCGCGCAGAAACCAGCCGGTCGCGCTGGTGTTGCGCGGGGCGGCGTAGGACGCGGCAGGCGCTCGCCCCGCAGACATGCCGGCAGCCGCAACAACCCCGGCAGATTTACGCCCGGGCAGCGTGCGCCAAAGCAGCTTCGCCCCCAGATAGAACAGATAGATCGCCGCGCAGACACGCAGCACGTCGTAAGCCAAGGTGGAAACCGCCAGCAGGGACCCCAGGCCCAGCGCGGCGATGGCGCCCCAGAGCAGGCAGCCGGCGCTGATGCCCAGGCCAGCCATCAGTGCGCGCCGTCCGCCCTCGACGGCAGCAGTGCGTAACACCAAGGCATTGTCCAGGCCGGGCGTAATGGTAAGAATGGCGGCGGCTAGCGTGAAGGCGAGCAGGGCAGCAGTGGCGGTCATGGGTCGGCGCGACGGATCAAGACGATGAGCGGCGGGCAGTGCCGCAGGCGGAGTGTAGCGCCGTTGTGCGCGCCGGGCCGCTGCAAGGCGGTATCATGGCGGCCTTCACGCAATTCGCTTTATCTACCGGATTTTTCGCCATGGCCCTGCGCGCCACTATCTACAAGGCCGAACTCAACGTCGCCGATACCGACCGCCACTATTACGGCAGCCACTCGCTGACGGTCGCCCGCCACCCCTCGGAAACCGACGAACGCCTGATGGTGCGCCTGGTCGCCTTTGCGCTGCATGCGCAGGAAGATCTGGCGTTCACCAAAGGCTTGAGCGACACCGACGAGCCTGATCTGTGGGTCAAGGATCTGACGGGCGCGGTCAAACTGTGGATTGAAGTGGGCCAGCCCGAAGAACGCCGCATTCTGCGCGCCTGTGGCCGTGCCGACGAAGTCATCGTCTATTGCTACGGCGGGTCGGCAAGCAAGATCTGGTGGGACGGGGTGCGCAATAAGCTGGAACGCACCCGCAACCTGAAGATCATCAATCTGCCGTCGGATCAGACCCGCGCGCTGGCCAAGCTGGCCGAGCGCACGATGCAGCTCAATGCCAATATTTCGGACGGCATTGTGTACTTTTCGGCCGACAAGGGCGAAGTCAGCGTCGAACCGGAAGTGTGGCGCTGAAAACGCGCCTGAACTGACCGGTTACAACTCACCCAAAGATTTTTCTTGCACGTGGGTTTTTTCCAGGATTAATATGATCTTCATCATATTTAAGGCATCCGATCATGTGCCCCCCGTCAAACCGCAAAGAGCTGTCTCACGAACGCATCGTTGATGCGGCCGCGCGTGCGATTCGCCGCGAAGGGTACGCGGGGGTGGGCGTCGCAGACGTCATGAAAGAAGCGGGTCTGACCCACGGCGGGTTCTACGCCCATTTTCCATCGCGCGACGCGCTGCTGGCCGCCGCGATGGAACGCGCCGGCCGTGACGGCGCGGCCCGGATGTCCAAGAACATGGCGCAACGCCGTGCCGAAGGCGCAAGCCCGTTGCGTGCCTGGGTGGAAGCCTATCTGGGCGATAGCCATCTCGTGGGTTGCGAAGGCGGGTGCCCCGTGTCGGCCTTGGCCTCGGAGATTCCGCGCCAATCTGCCGAAGTGCGCGAAGTCTCTGCAACACGTGTTCAACGGCTGCTCGAAGCCGTTCAACAAGCGCTGCCCGCCACGGCGGATGAGCATGCCGGCGTGGCGGTCACCAGTACATTGGTGGGCGCCTTGCAACTGGCCCGGGCGTTTGGCGACAACCCGCAAGGACGCGCCGTGCTGGCGTCCGCCCGCAAAGCCATCCTGGATCAATACGACCACGAGGCCGTCAGCACGTCTCAATAAACCGCAATTCCCGAGGCCGCCTTGCGCGGTCTTTTTACCCCCACAAAATATGATGATCATCATATTTGTTTATTCGTAGCAGTCACTTTCATCAGGAATATCCGTCATGGATCTCAAGAATGCAGTCGTACTGATTACCGGCGCCAACCGTGGCCTGGGACTGGCGTTTGCCCGCGAAGCCTTGGCGCGCGGCGCACGCAAGGTCTATGCCGGCGCGCGCAACCCGTCCTCTATTACGTTGGAAGGCGTGGAGCCGATCAAGCTGGATGTGACCAGCCCCGAGGACGTGGCCGCCGCAGCCGCCTACGCCACGGATGTCACCCTGGTGATCAACAACGCGGGCATTGCCGATTTTGGCGGCTTCATGGCGCCCGGCAGCATCGAATCGGCGCAGCGTCACCTGGACACCAATCTGTTCGGTTCATTACGCGTCGCTCAGGCATTTGCGCCGGTGCTGGCCGCCAACGGCGGCGGGGCATTGCTGAACGTGCTGTCGATCGCCAGCTGGATCAATGGTCCGCTGCTGGGCGTCTACGCCATGAGCAAATCTGCCGCGTGGGCCATGACGAATGGCTTGCGCAATGAATTCCGCGCTCAAAAAACCCAGGTGCTGGGTTTGCATATGGGCTTTGTTGATACGGACCTGACGAAGGGTATTGACGGTCCCAAGTCCACGCCGCAAGCCATCGTGAGCCAGGCGTTTGACGGTCTGGAAGCGGGCGCCGAGGAAGTGCTGGCCGATGAGCTGACCCGCCAGGTAAAGCAGGGCTTGTCCGCCGAGCCGGCGGTGTATTTGAAGGCATTGGGATAAGACCATCATGCACGCCACCGCCCGATCCGCGCCAGCGCCGCTATCTGCAAATGCCGCCGCGAATGAGCCAGCGCTTGCGCCTGGCCAACCGCCAGCCCACGCGCCTGCCACGGCGTCTCCATGGCCCATATTCTGGGTGTCCAGCATCGCTGTCTTTCTGGTGTCGTTGGACAGCACCATGTTGTACGCCGCGTTCGGCGCGCTGCGCGCCGGATTTCCCGAGGCAACTGCCGCGGATATGTCCTGGGTGCTTAACGCCTATACCGTCGTCTTCGCGGCAATGCTGATCCCTTCAGGCGGCTTGGCTGACACCCACGGACGCAAGCGGATGTTCATGGTGGGGGTGGTGCTTTTTCTGGCGGCCTCAGCGGCCTGCGGTCTGGCAGGCAGCGTGGCCTGGCTGATCGCCGCTCGTGTGTTGCAGGCGATTGGCGCGGCCTTGTTGACGCCCGCGTCGCTATCGATCGTGCTGGCGGCATTTCCCGTGTCGCAGCGGGCCGTGGCGGTCAGTCTTTGGGGCGCCGTGGGCGGCCTGGCGGCCGCGGTTGGTCCCAGCCTGGGGGCTTTCGTGGTGGATACGGCCGGCTGGCCTTGGGCGTTCTACATCAATCTGCCTTTGGGAGCCTTGTCGCTTTGGTACGGCGCGAGCCTGCTTAAGGAATCCGTGAAGCCCGACGCCCGCCGGCGTGTGGATGGCGTAGGCATGGCGCTGCTGATGGTGGCCGTAGGCGCGATGGCGCTGGCGATCGTGCAGTCTGAATCGCCGTCCTGGAGCCGTCTGGAATTGGGCGTCGTGGCCACGATGGGCGTTGTCGCGCTGGCGGCCTTCGTGGCCTGGGCGCGCGCCACGCCGCATCCCCTGGTGGACTTGGCGTTGTTCAAGCACCGCACTTACCGGTATGTGAACCTGGCTACGTTGAGCTTCGGGATTGCGTTTGCCATGATGTTCTTTGCGTTCTTCTTTTACATGACGGGCGTGTGGCACTACAGCCTGCCGCGGGCCGGTCTGGCGGTAACGCCTGGGCCGCTGCTGGTGATGCCCACGGCTATCTTGACCGGGCGCTTGGCGGCGCGCATGGGGCACCGGCCCTTTCTGGTGGGCGGGTCGCTGATCTACGCGGCCAGCGGCCTGTGGTTTTTGCTGGTGCCGGGCGAACAGCCGGCCTATCTGACGCAATGGCTGCCGGGCTTGCTACTCAGCGGCATAGGCGTGGGCATGGTGTTGCCGTCTTTGTCGGGAGCTGCCGTCAGCCGATTGCCGGCGCAGCACTATGCCGTGGGCAGCGCCGTCAATCAGGCCACGCGCCAGATCGGAGGCGTGCTGGGAGTCGCGATTACGGTGCTGATGCTGGGCCATGGGGAAGCCAGCCATGCGGCGTTTTCACCGTTGTACATGGCGCACGTGGGCCTGGCCTTGCTGACTGCGGTGTTGTGCCTGGCGGTGGATACGCGGCCAAGCAAAAAGTGAAGGGCTCGTCCCGGCGCAAACCGGGGCGCGCAACACGTAGCCGGGCGCGCTTTCAGCCGCCGCAAGCATCCGGCGTCAGGTTCGCCGGATCGCCGCAAGCTTGCCAACGCGCCTGCGTCAGGGCTGGCAGCAGCACAACGCGTCCCATCGGATCGAAATAAAACAGTACCCGGCCCGGATGGGCGTGCATGGCCTGCCAAATCTGCTCTTGGGCCTGTGGCGTCAGCCGCGCCACCCCTTGGGGATCGGTCTCACCCTTGGCCAGCACGATTTGCAGATCGGGGTCCCAGGATGATTGATCTTCTCCGTCCATGGGGACATCGTCCGCAATGCGCACGATGCGCCATTGCATGCCAGGAATTTCGCCCGATAGCGCCGCCAAACTTTCTTTTTGCAGCGGATACGCGCGGTCTTGCTTGGACGGCGGGGCAGGGTAGCCGTAGGTTCCTTGGCCCACGGCTGGCGCTCCACGGGCGGAAT
Source organism: Achromobacter seleniivolatilans (assembly GCF_030864005.1). NCBI lineage: Bacteria > Pseudomonadati > Pseudomonadota > Betaproteobacteria > Burkholderiales > Alcaligenaceae > Achromobacter > Achromobacter seleniivolatilans. Next base: position 2,240,067 of record NZ_CP132976.1, on the reverse strand, counting down.
GCTGCGTCAAATAACGCTGGCCCGGCTTGCCTTGCGGATCGAACGTCTGAACGGCCAGCGGCTGGCCCGGTGTCAGGGTGTCAATCACGCGAAGCAACTGACCCGCTTCATTGCGCACATAGTGCCGGCTGATGCCCGGCCCTTTGGGATCGCCGCAAAGGTCGTCGATATAAGCCGTCAGCGCGCCTTGCGCGTTGCGGACAAGGCAAGCGTTGCGTGTTGCCGTGTAAGACAGCTGGTCAGAGGTGCCGCCCGAGCCCATGTCGTACTCCGTGGCGTGGGTCAGCGCGCCAGAAGCGTCATACGCCAGCAGGTAGCCGCCAGTCAGCAACGGTTTGCCCCTGGCCTGTGTGTAGCGCTCCACGCGGCACAACCGGCCTTCTGGATCGAAATACAGCTTGGTTGGGGCCGGCCGGACCGACTTGTCCAAGACTTGATAGGCAGGCCAATCGACCTTGTCGGCCCACGTTTGCGGGGTCAGATCGCCAGTATCTTCGGTCCACACCAGTTTGCTGCGCGTCGGAACGCGTTCGCCATGCCGGCCAAGCAACACCCGTTCGTCGCTGAGGTTGACGGAGACAGACATGGCCGGCAATGCCGGCGCAACAGAGAAATCCGAATTCGCAGGGCCGCAGCTCGCCAGTGCGGGTGCGGCGTGTGCGGCGGCTGCCAGCGCGATGGCCATAGGCAGGCGCTTAAGCATATTGGAGCGTGTCCATGAACTTCACCAGATCCCAGAATTCCTTGGATATGCCGCCCAGCCGCAGTTTGCCCTGATGGTCTTCAAACAGCAGGAATGGGTAGGCATCGCGCGCGAACTCGCCTGGGTCTGGCAAGCGGTAGGGTTTGAAGATTTCAGGGTTGCTGAAATAACGTTCCAGCCGCCCGCCGCCGTCCACGTGCATGTAACGGACCCGCAGCGCGTCTTTCTTGTAGCCGGCATGGGTGTCGGGATAGATCCCGCCGTCACCCGCTACCACCGAGCTGGCCAGCGCGGCCATGAACACGCGTTGAATGCCCACGAAGCGGATTTGCCCCTGCGTGCTGCCGCGCGGAGCCTGTGCCAATTCCCTGACTGCCTGGGTAGCTCGTGAGCCGGGCACCAGGGTTTTGGCGAAGAGCGCGTCCACGTCGGCAGTTTTGGGATCGGGCGCCAGCAGCAATTGCTGGAAGTCCTGCTGGAAGTCATGCAGCCATTGCTGATAGCGCTGATTCTCGGCCTGACGGTCAAAGGATTGGGCGCTGCAAACCCCGGCGTACACGGTCACCAGACCCGCCAAGGCCAACAGAAAAAAGGGCCGCAGCCAGAGGGCTGCTGTGTAACGGTATGTACGCATAGGGGAGCGATGATATCTCCCAAAGTACTGCTATTTTGCGTGCGAAAGTGACAAAATGTCATCCGAAGCGGGTAGCATGTGCGCTTGGTTGGACTTATGAATTGCGTATTGATCAGGTCTGGAAATGCCCGCTTCAGGTGATGTTCCCTCTGCTCCTGCGCCAACGGATAGTCCGGATATTTCTTCTGACTGCCTGCTGGATCAGGACGGCCCCTTAGATAGGCTGGCGCGTCTGGCAAGACGTTATTTCGGCGTGGATATCGTGCGGGTCGCTTGCATTGATGCCGATGGCGTGTGGCAGGCTCAAGCGGGCGACCTGGCTATAGACACAGCCGTCACCGCATTTCCCTTTGTGGCCGAGTGTCCGTTGCGCGCCCGCGACGGCCGGCAATTAGGCGCTTTTCGTCTTCTGCACAGTCAAGAGCGGGGCTTTGATGATGGCGACAGGCGGGCGCTCCATGATTTCGCCGCCCTGGCCGCCACGGCCATCGAAAAGCGCCAGGCGATGGCCTTGGACCGGGCAGGCGAAGACGGTTGGCGTGACGAAGCGCGCAAATTGTCCCTGGCAATTGCCGGCAGCGGCACAGGCGTCTGGGACCGCAACGTGGTGACAGGCGAAATCCGCTACTCGCCCGGCTGGAAGGCGCTGCTGGGTTATAGCGAAGACGAACTGTCCACTCGCATCGAAGAAGCCTATTCGCGTTTGCATCCTGATGACGCCGCTTATGTGCGCGAATCAATGCAGGCCCATTTTGACGGCAAGACCGAGAGTTACGAGGTCGAGCACCGCATCCGCTGCAAGGACGGCAGCTACAAATGGATTTGCAGCCGGGGCAAGGTCGTCAGCCGCGATGAATCCGGCCGTGCCTTGCGCATGATGGGCACTACCACCGACATCAGCGCCCTGCGCGCCATGGCGCAACGCGTGCAACAGACGGCCGATCTGGTCGTGAACCTGACTGACGCCGTGCCCGGCCTGGTTTTCCAGTGCATTGCGCTTCCCGAGGGCGGAGCGCGCTTTTCCTACGTCAGCGCGGGCATCTGGGACATGTTCGAACTGACCGCGAACGATGTGCAAGCCAGCACCCTGGCGATTGAACACCGGGTTCACGCCGACGATTTGACGGCCTATCGCGAGTCATTGCGCGTTGCCACCCTGGAACAATCACCCTGGCAGCTGGAGTTTCGCGTCTGCCTGCCCCTGCAAGGCCTGCGCTGGCGCCGTGGCGACGCCAGCCCGCGCCGCGCCGCCGACGGCTCAGTGGTCTGGCATGGCTTTGTCACTGACATTACCGACCGCAAGCGCGCTGATTTCGAACTGCTGGAACTGGCCGTCACCGACGCCTTGACGATGCTGCCCAACCGCCGCCATTTCATGTCGCGCATCGCGGCCGAACTGGCCCGCTTAAAGCGCGAAGGCAATCGCCATTCGGCGGTGCTGATGTGCGATCTTGACCACTTCAAATCCATCAACGACACCTGGGGCCACGCGATAGGCGACGGCGTGCTTCAGCATTTTGCGAACACGCTGCGCGCGCAATTGCGCGAGATCGATCTGGTAGGGCGCATCGGGGGCGAAGAGTTCGCCATCGTGCTGCCGGATGCCGGCATTGAAGACGCCCATCAGTTTGCCCGCGGCGTTCAGCGGCGCATTGCGGATGCGCCATTTTCTGCGGCGGGGCGGCGTATTCCGCTGACCGTCAGCATAGGCATCGCTACGATGCACACGCTGGACGCGGATGCAGAACTGGCGTTGGGCCGCAGCGACCAGGCGCTTTATAACGCCAAGCAACTGGGCCGTAACCGGATCGAATGGCTGATGGCGTAGCTCGCCAGTTCCAGTCGTTTGCCTGCGCAGCAAAGCGCAAATTGTTGGGGGTGGGTGGATTTATTTTTTAATAAAAAGTGGGGGTTGGGTGGGGGGGGGGGGGTTTATAATAAATTTATTTGGGGGGTTGATTAAGGTGGTAGGGATGAAGGAAAGTGAGGATTAGTAAGTTTAGTTAAGTGGTTTGTGAGGGGGTGAATTGAGTTGTAGAGGTATGGGTTTAGGATTTGTGTGGTTGAGGAAGGAGGGGTTGGGGAGGAATAAGTGATTGAGGAATGAAGAGTTATATTGTTGGTCTATGAGAATAGGGTTTTTTATGAGAGTGTGTGGGTTGTAAGATGTTAATTATTGAGTGATAATGATGGACGGAGCGTTGATGAAGATGAAAGGGAGTAGGTGAATGGATTATGGTTTTAGATTAGAGTATGTGTTAGAGTGAAGTAGTATATTGTTGTTGTTTGATAGGAGTATGGAGTGGTGGTGGGAGATTAGGTTGAGGGGGAGGAAGGGGGGTGTGGAGGAAGGGGGTGGGAGGGTGATTTAGGAGGTGAAATTGGGGAATTGAAGGTTGAAGTATTGGTAGTGTATTGGGTAAGGGGTTATAGGATGGGGCTAGGTGGGGGAGTATAGGTTTGGATGGATGAGGTGTAGATGCTGGCGCCAGGATATGCCTTCAGATTGCCGGCGCAGGATGGCATTGGAGATTGCCTGAACTTCATCTTGCTGCCTGGGGATTGGTGGTCGCGGGCTGAGCGTACTTACGGCGTCGAGCGTGTCGCCGAATTTTTCGTGAAGTATGGCTCGCCTGTGGGTGCAGAGCCTGCTGCGGCCGCAACCACCACGGCCGCAACCACCGCGGCGGCAACTGCCACGGTGGCGGCTGAAGCAATTTACCTTCCGCGTGCCCCGCAAGCGGTAATGCCTGCGCCCAGATTGCGCCCAAATCCGTGGGGCGTCGTGCTCGCGGTTGGCCTGCTGGCCATGGTGCTGATGCGGTGCTATCACCACTACGAGGGCATCCAGCAGGAACGGGCCATGCAAACGGCCTGCGCCACAGGCGGGCCGATGTTCGAGGCAGCAACAAAGAAACTGTCTAGCGACGAAAAGGCGAGCTACCTGGTGACGTTCCGCAAGCAAATGGGGTGCTGACCGCAGCCCTGCGCTTAGCGCGCCGTGCGTTGATGCGGCACCAGCGGCGGCACGGGCTGGCCGTTGATCAAGTCCCAGAATCCGGGCAGAAAACACTCAGCTACCAATAGCGGCTGGCCCTGGCGCCAGAAAACCGAGCGGCGCGCCCAGATCCGGCTGCCGTCCTGATCCCTGCGTTCTGCCGGCAAGACACCGTGCGCCGATGCGTGAAACGGCACCGGTGATGCCAGGCGGCGGCACGCGAATGGCGAGCGGATGACGGTGCTGTCGTGATACAGCATGTCGGCCAGCGGCCGCGTCAAGAGGCGGCGCATGCCCTGCCAGGCGCCATGCGAGGCGCGCAACGGCGTCAGGCTACGCGCCGGCACGCTGTCCACGCCGTTCACCGACATCAGCACTTCACGTATCCAGACGGGCGATCCGGGCGCAATGCCCATGGCCTGGGCTTCGTCCAACGGCGCGCCATCGGCGTATTCGGCCAGCACGCGCAGGCGGACGTGGCCAAGCTGGCGCAGGCCAGCGGTCAGCGCGCCCGGCCGGAACAGCCAGTGGCGTTGGGCGGCGGGCAGGATGGCCGGGGCTTGCGCCAGCCAGCCCATGGCAAGGGGAGGGTGATGTGCTGCGGGTTTCATCATGGCTGCGTATTATGCCAAGCCCGGCTGACAGCCCCTATGCGGCGCAGTGCCGCAGGGGCAGCCCGGCATCCGCATACAATACCGCCCATGGAAAAAGTACGAATCTCCAAGCTCATGTCCGAGCGCGGACTCTGTTCGCGCCGCGAGGCCGACAGCTATATCGAACGCGGCTGGGTCCGCGTGGACGGGGTTGTGGTGTCCGAATTGGGCGCCCGGGCCTTTCCCGACCAGGTCATCACGCTTGAGCGCGCCGCGCAGGCGCGCCAGACTTCGCGTGTCACCATTCTGATCAATAAGCCCGTGGGTTATGTGTCCGGCCAGGCCGAAAAAGGCTATACGCCTGCCGTGGCGCTGATCGACGCGCGCTCGCGCTTTGCTGGCGATCGCCATCCTCAACGCTTTGACCGCGGGCATCTGGAAGGGCTGGCCGTGGCCGGCCGCCTGGATATTGATTCCCAAGGCTTGCTGGTGCTGACGCAGGACGGCCGCATAGCCAAGCACCTGATCGGTGAAGACTCAAGCGTCGACAAGGAATACCTGGTGCGCGTACAGGGCGACCTGTCCGACCAGGGGTTGGCGCTGTTGAATCATGGCCTGTCGCTGGACGGCAAGAAGCTCAAGCCCGCAATCGTGCGCTGGCAGAATCACGATCAGCTGCGTTTTGTGCTGCGCGAAGGCAAGAAGCGTCAGATTCGCCGCATGTGCGAACTGGTCGGGTTAAAGGTGGTGGGCTTGAAGCGCGTACGGATCGGCCGCGTATCGCTGGGCGATCTGCCGCTGGGGCAGTGGCGCTATCTGCGCGACGACGAAGCCTTTTGATGGCGATCGCTTGATCGCCAATTGATCGTACAGGCCGACAACTGATGTCGGCCGCCTTCAGATTTTTCAATCTGTTTCTATCCCCGCTTTATTTCATAAAAGCGGGAGTATCCTTCGCCTGCCCGTTGCTGCCCAGGCGCTCCATCAGAAATTCGATGAAGATCCGGGTCTTGGCGGGCAGGAGCCGCGTTTCGGTGACCGCGTAGACCGGAAATGGCCCCAACTGCCAGTCTGGCAGCACGCGCTTTAACTGGCGGGATTGTTGCTCGGCCGTCTGACCTCCCACCAGCACTGCGATGCCTGCGCCCAGCATGGCCAGGCGGCGCGCCATGGCGACTCCATTGACTGAAAACCGGTTACCCGGGGTGAACTCAATGTGCTGGTCACCGTTGCTGAGGGGCCAGCGTGTTACGCGGCCTGCGCCTTCGGCGCGGAACTCAATGCACTCATGGCGGGTCAAGTCGCTGGGGTGCCGGGGTTCGCCGTGTTTCTCCAAGTATTCGTGCGAGGCGTATAGATGGGCTGGCAGCATGCCCAGCAGTCTCGCAATCTGTGTCGAATCGGGCAGGTCGCCGATCTCGATGGAAATGTCGCAGGTCTGGAACACGCGCGAAGCATGGTCCGGGTTGGCCAGATCCAGGAAAAAGGTGACGTCGGGATAGCGGCGGGAGAACTCCATGAATGACTCAGCCAGAAAGTCGGTGCCGAAATCCGCGGGCATATTCACCCGTAGCGGCCCGGCAGGCGTGTCGACCAGCTTTTGCAGCTCTTCATGGGCAATCTGCGCTTCGGCCACGATGCGCTGGCAGCGTTCAAAGTACAGCCGGCCGGCATCGGTCAGTTCCACTTTGCGGGTGGTGCGGCTCAACAGGCGCAACCCCACAGATCGCTCCAATTCGGCCACCTGGCGAGACAAGGTGGATTTCGGGACGCCTAGTGTCGCCGCCGCGCGGCTAAAACTATGCGTTTTGGCGACCTCTACGAAGAGTTCCATGCCTTGTAAGCGTTTCATGGCGAGATTTTGTCACATTGGGCGTGAGAGGATTGTCCCATAAATGGAATGATGTTTTCTCAATGTGCCTCTTTGTTTCCTGGGCGGCATAACTCAAAATGCGAGTTCTGCAATGCAGCAATGCGACAAAGCCCAGCCTGCGTGTTCAACGCGAATCCACCCAGTCGATGCACACCTACCTTGCACTAGCAGGGCACAGGGCGGGCTTCTTTTTTTTGTTGGAAATCGGGAATGCTACTTATGAATAAGAAAAGCGCTATGTGGCGCAGCGCGGCAGTCGTCACGCTGACGGCATCGGCTCTCACCTTGGCCGCTTGCGGCAAGAAGCAAGACGCGCCCCAGGCGGGCAAGCCTCAAGTCACGGTTGTAACCCTGACTACGCAGCCCGTTTCCCTGACCACCGAATTGCCGGGCCGTACGTCGGCCTTCCGCGTGGCCGAGGTGCGTCCCCAGGTCAATGGCATCGTCCAGAAGCGCCTGTTCACCGAAGGCGGTGAGGTCAAGGCGGGCGAACAGCTCTATCAGATTGATCCCGCGCTCTATCAGGCCAGCTTGGACAGCCAGAAGGCAGCCCTGGCCCGCGCTCAGGCGCAACAGAAGACGGCCGCCTTGCTGGCCGAGCGATACAAGCCGCTGGTGTCCACGCGCGCTGTCAGCCAACAGACCTATGACAACGCCGTGGCATCGCGCGACCAGGCTGCCGCCGATGTGATGTCGGCCAAGGCAGCCATGGATACGGCTCGCATCAATCTGGTCTACACCAAGGTGCTGTCGCCGATCGACGGCATCATCGGCCGGTCGGCAGTGACGGAAGGCGCGCTGGTTACGGCCAACCAGACCTCGGCTTTAGCCGCAGTGCAGCAAATCGATCCGATCTATGTGGACGTTACACAGTCCAGCGTCCAACTGCTGCGTTTGCAAGATGCGCTGGCCAGCGGTCAGTTGAAGAAGGCCGACGGCGAACAAGCCGCGCTGGTCACGCTGACGCTGGAAGACGGTTCGCAATACAAGCAAAGCGGCAAGCTCCAGTTCTCGGAAGTCACGGTTGATCCGGGCACGGGTTCGATCACGTTGCGCGCGGTGTTCCCCAATCCGGACCGCCGCCTGTTGCCCGGCATGTTCGTGCGCGCTCGTCTGGCCGATGGCGTCGCCGCCGATGGCCTGCTTGTGCCGCAACGCGGCGTGACGCGCAACCAGCGCGGCGTGCCGACGGCGCTGGTCGTGAATGCGAAGAACCAGGTGGAATTGCGCGAACTGAAGACCGACCGCGCCATTGGCGACAAGTGGCTGGTCACCGACGGTCTGGCCGCAGGCGACAAGGTCATCGTGGAAGGTTTGCAAATGGTGCGTCCGGGCGCTGAGGTGGTTGCCACCGAAGCCGGCGCCAACGCGCAGCAGCCGCAGGCGGGGGCCGCAGCGGCCAATGCCGCCCCGGCCAAGCAGTAATCAGGGAGCCATGAATGGCAAAGTTTTTTATCGATAGGCCGGTTTTCGCCTGGGTGATCGCGATCGTGCTGATGATGGCCGGTGCGCTGTCCATCCTGAAGCTGCCGGTCTCCCAATACCCCAACATCGCGCCGCCCGCCATCGGCATCGCGGTGACCTACCCGGGCGCTTCCGCGCAGACCGTGCAGGACACCGTGGTGCAGGTGATCGAGCAGCAGATGAACGGTCTGGACGGTTTGCAGTACATCTCGTCGGAAAGCAATTCCGACGGCAGCATGTCCATCACGCTGACCTTCACGCAAGGCACCAACCCTGACACCGCGCAGGTCCAGGTGCAGAACAAGCTTGCGCTGGCGCAGCCCTTGTTGCCGCAGGAAGTGCAGCAACAGGGCATACGCGTTACCAAAGCGACCAAGAACTTCCTGATCGTGGCGGGTTTTGTGTCCACCGACGGCACGATGACCAAGGACGACTTGGCCGACTACGTTGCGTCATACGTTCAGGACCCGATCAGCCGGACGCAGGGCGTGGGCGACTTCCAGTTGTTCGGCTCGCAGTACGCGATGCGCATCTGGCTCAACCCAGCCAAGCTCGTCAACTACGGCTTGACCACGGTCGACGTGGTCGCGGCGATCAAAGAGCAGAACGTGCAGGTGTCGTCGGGTCAGCTGGGCGGCTTGCCGTCTGTGCGTGGCCAGCAATTGAACGCCACCATCATCGGACCGTCGCGCCTGGAAAAAGCCGAAGACTTCGGCCGCATTCTGCTCAAAGTGAATCCTGACGGCTCGCAAGTGCGTCTGGGCGATGTCTCCACCATTGAACTCGGCGGTCAGACCTACGCCATCGACAGCTTCTACAACGGCAAGCCCGCGTCTGGTCTTGCGGTCAAGCTGGCGCCGGGCGCCAATGCCCTGGACACGGCACAGGCGGTGCGCGACACCATCAACAACCTGAAGCCGTATTTCCCGCCGGGCATGGACGTCGTCTATCCGTATGACACGACGCCGTTCGTCAGCCTGTCGATTCACGAAGTGTTCAAGACGCTGGTCGAAGCCATCATCCTGGTCTTCCTGGTGATGTATCTGTTCCTGCAGAACTTCCGCGCCACCATCATCCCCACGCTTGCCGTGCCGGTAGTGCTGCTGGGCACCTTTGGCGTGTTGGCCGCGTTTGGTTATTCCATCAACACCTTGACCATGTTCGGCATGGTGCTGGCAATTGGCCTGCTGGTGGACGATGCGATCGTGGTGGTTGAAAACGTCGAGCGGGTCATGTCTGAAGAGGGCCTGACGCCCAAGCAAGCGACCCGCAAGTCCATGAGCCAGATCACCGGCGCGCTGATCGGCATCGCCATGGTGCTGGCCGCCGTGTTTATCCCCATGGCGTTCTTCGGCGGTTCCACGGGTGTGATCTATCGCCAGTTCTCGATCACCATCGTGTCCTCCATGGTGCTGTCGGTGATCGTGGCCATCGTGTTTACGCCGGCCTTGTGCGCAACCTTGCTCAAGCCTATTCCGAAGGGCCATCACGGCTCGAAGACGGGCTTTTTCGGCTGGTTCAACCGCATGTTTGAACGCAGCAGCAATGGTTACGCCAATAGCGTGGCGCGCGGCCTGAACCGCACCAAGCGCCTGATGGTGGTCTATCTGGCGCTGGTCATCGCCATGGCTTGGATGTTCACCCGCATCCCGACAGCGTTCTTGCCGAACGAGGACCAGGGCATTCTGTTCGCTCAGATTCAGACGCCGGCCGGCGCCACCGCCGAAAGCACCAAGGCGGTCATCGACGACGCCACCAAGTATCTGCTGACCGAAGAAAAAGATGCCGTGACCTCGGTGTTTGCGGTCAACGGTTTCAACTTCGGCGGCCGTGGCCAGAACGCGTCCATCCTGTTCATCAAGCTGCGCGATTGGGAAGAACGCGGCGACACCCGCCTGAAGGCTGGCGCCGTGGCCGGGCGCGCGAACGCTCACTTTGCCAAGACCGAGCGCCGTGCTCAGTTGTTCGTGGTGCCGCCGCCGTCCGTGATGGAACTGGGCAACGTCACCGGTTTCGACTTCCAGCTGATGGACCGCGCTGGCGTGGGCCACGAAAAGCTGCTTGCCGCGCGCAACCAGTTGCTGGGTGAAGCGGGCAAGAGTCCGGTCCTGGTGGGTGTGCGTCCGAACGGCATTGAAGACGCGCCGCAGTACCAGCTGGATATCGACCGCGAGAAGGCCCGCGCGCTGGGTGTTGCGATTTCGGACATCAACAGCACCTTGGCAACGGCTTGGGGTTCGTCGTACGTGAACGACTTCATTGACCGCGGCCGCGTCAAGAAGGTGTTTGCGCAAGGCGAAGCGTCTTCACGCATGCTGCCGGAAGACTTGAACAAATGGTATGTGCGCAACAGCGCGGGCGATATGGTGCCATTCTCGGCATTCTCCAAGGCAACCTGGAGCTTTGGTCCGCAAAAGCTGAACCGCTACAACGGTGTGCCGTCCTACAACATTCAGGGCCAGGCAGCACCGGGCTATAGCTCGGGCGCGGCAATGAAAGAAATGGAAAATCTGGCGGCCAAACTGCCAGTCGGCGTAGGCTTTGAATGGACCGGCCTGTCGTTCGAAGAGCGTCTGTCCGGCGCCCAGGCACCCGCGCTCTATGCCATTTCGCTGATTGTGGTGTTCCTGTGCTTGGCGGCGCTGTATGAAAGCTGGACGATTCCGTCCGCCGTCATGCTGGTGGTGCCTCTGGGCATTATCGGGGCCTTGCTGGCGACGTTGATGCGCGGCTTGTCCAATGACGTGTATTTCCAGGTGGGCTTGCTGACAACTATCGGGCTGGCGGCCAAAAACGCCATCCTGATCGTGGAGTTCGCCAAAGAGCATTACGAGTCGGGCGCGAGCCTGACGGAGTCGGCCATCCACGCGGCACGCCAGCGTCTGCGCCCCATTCTGATGACGTCCCTGGCGTTCATTCTGGGCGTGACGCCGCTGGCGATCTCGTCGGGCGCCGGTTCGGGCAGCCAGAACGCCATCGGTACTGGCGTGATCGGCGGCATGTTGACGGGCACTTTCCTGGCGATCTTCTTTGTCCCGGCCTTCTTCGTGATCATGCTGCGTGTGTTCAAGGTGAAACGCATGAGCGAAAACGTCGACAAGCACGACACTAGCGCGAAGGGTCCGCAGGACGTGTCTGCGGAAGGACAACCGTAATGAAACTTCAGATGAGAACCTTGCTGTCTGTTTCCCTGGCGGCAGCCCTGGCGGGCTGCTCGCTGGCCCCGACTTACGAACGGCCGGACGCGCCGGTCAGCGCCGCTTACCCCACGGGCGACGCCTACAAGACCGATGGAGCGCAAGCGCCCTTGGGTATGTCCACCGCCGACATCGGCTGGCGTGATTTCTTTGGCGACCCGCTGCTGCAACAGCTGATCGAGCAGTCGTTGGCGAACAACCGCGACTTGCGCGTGGCGGCATTGAACGTCGAAGCAGCGCGCGCGCAGTACCGCATCCAGCGCGCTGACCTGATGCCCAGCGTTGGTATTGCTGGCAAGGAAACGGCCCAGCGCTCGCCGGCGGATCTGTCAGCCAGCGGGCAGGCGACAACCAGTCACAGCTACCAGGTGGGCGCAGCCATGTCCGCCTGGGAATTGGATTTGTTTGGCCGCATCCGCAGCTTGAGCGATAAGGCGCTGGAGTCCTATCTGGCGCTGGACGAAACGCGCACGGCAACGCAGCTGACGCTGATTGCCGAAGTGGCCAACGCCTATTTGACCCTGCGTGCTGATCAGGAGCTCTTGAGCCTGACGCGCGACACGTTCAAGAGCCAGGACGATTCGTTCAAGCTCACGAAGCAAAGCTACGACCAGGGCCTGTCCACTGCGCTGGATTTGAGCCAGGCCGAAGTGTCGCTGCGCACCGCCCAGCGCAACCTGTCGCAGTACACGCGTCAGGCTGCGCAGGACCGCAACGCGCTGGTATTGCTGGTGGGTCAGCCGCTGTCGCCCGAAATAAGCGCAGCGTTGGACAATGCGGTCCGTCTGGACGACAGCATGTTGCCCACCACGCTGCCCGCTGGCCTGCCTTCGGACTTGCTGGCCCGGCGCCCGGATATCCGGGCGGCCGAGCATCAGTTAAAGGGCGCCAACGCCAACATCGGCGCGGCGCGCGCGGCATTCTTTCCGACCATCAGCCTGACAGGCCAGGCCGGCACGGCAAGCGCCAGCCTGGGTGGTTTGTTTGAAGGCGGTTCGGGTGCGTGGAGCTTCGTGCCGCAGATCACGGTGCCGATCTTTGCGGGCGGTTCGCTGCTTGCGGGTCTGGACTTGGCCAAGGTGCAGAAGAACATCCAGGTCGCTCAATACGAGAAATCGATTCAGGCGGGCTTTCGCGAAGTGGCCGACGCGCTGGCAGGCCGCGGCACCTTGGACGAGCAGATTGAGGCGCAGCGCTTGCTGGTGGCCGCCAATCAGCGCGCCTATGACGTGTCCGACCAGCGTTTCCGTCAAGGCATCGACGACTACCTGAGCGTGCTGGACTCGCAGCGTTCGCTGTACAGCGCGCAACAGACCTTGGTCGATACACGCCTGGCCCGCCTGTCCAACCTCGTGAATCTGTACAAGGTGCTGGGCGGCGGCTGGGCAGAGCGCACCACGACAGCGGCCCAGGCTGTTCCTGCTGGTTCGGGTTCTGGAACGTGATCGCAGATAGGTGATCGGCGGGAAATTCCGCTCGCCATCAACGCAAAACGGGCCGATCTTTCGATCGGCCCGTTTTTTATTGCTTGTTCAGAAAAACGTCAGGCGCGTTTCTTGGTGACCAGACCCACCACGAACAGCACGATGATGGCGCCCACGACCGACGCAATCCAGCCCGCCGGTTCGCCCTCCGCATACCAGCCCATTTTCTGGCCCAGGAAGCCAGCGACCACCGCACCGATGATGCCCAGAATGGTGGTCATGATGATCCCCATGTTCTGGTCTCCCGGCATGATGGCGCGGGCGATCAGGCCCACGATGAAACCGACGATGATCATGACGATGATGCTCAGCATGCGCGTACTCCTTACTTGGGTAAAAGGGGCAATGTGCTCCGATAATACTCACGCCCGGATCGGCCTCGCTGTAACAACTGGTATGTGGCGCAGCGCCGCAACATGCTGCGGCGCATTGTCGTAGCGGCAGCCCGGGTCAGGACGTAATGTCAATCAACTGGCGTACGTCTTTGGTCAGCGCTTCGATGCTGTCGGTGTCGGACGCCAGCAACCGCGCACGCCCGTCTTTGTCGAAAATGTACACGCCGCGGCTGTGGGTGACTTCGTACATATCGGCGTCGTCGCCCGGCCGAGGTTTTTCGATCTGATAGGCCACGCGATAGCGGCGGGCCAGATCGGCAATCTGCTTTTCATCGCCCGTCACGCCGATTGCGCTGTTATTGAACGCGTTCACGTAGGCTTGCAGGATATCGGGCGTATCGCGGTGCGGGTCCACACTGACGAACAGAATGCGCACGTTTTTGGCTTTGTCGCCCAGGTTTTGCAGCACGGCCGTCAACTGCGCCATCGTCGTGGGGCAGATGTCGGGGCAACTGGCATAGCCGAAGAACAGCAACACGGTCTTGCCCTTGAGGTCTTCGCTGCTGACCGTCTTGCCGCCCGCGCCGGGCAAGGAGAACTTCAGGTCGGGCAGGTGCCCCTTCACGTTGTACAGGGTCCAGTCGACGTTCCGGTCGCCGCACGCGGCAAGGAATACGCACAGGGCCAGCAGCAGACCGCGCCAGGCGCGGCCAGTAATCAGGTGTCGCATAAGTCCAGAAGGGCCGAAAGGGGTGGATAGAAAGGAAACCCGGGGACAAACCCGTTGATTCTACCTGCTGGCCTCGGGCGCCTGACGTTGCCCAAGAGCCAGGCAGGGTCGGGCGTGCAGGCTGTTTGTTCTGGCGCAAACATTTGGCGTTGCAAAACGCCTTCTGTTCGGGAAAGCGGGGGCATTGGCGCGGGGAGGGCGCGCAAAGGAAAACGGCCCGCTGCGAGGCGGGCCGTCTATGCCGGGGCAAGTGTGTTCAGTTGCCGCTCATGCCGCTGTGGCGCAGCAAGGCGTCGATACGCGGAGCGCGGCCCCGGAAGGCGGCAAACGACTCCGCCGCCGGACGCGAGCCGCCCACGGCCAGGACTTCGCGGCGAAAGCGCGCGCCCGTTTCCGGGTCCAGCGTGCCCAGCGCATTGCCGGGTTGCTTGGCCGCCGCTTCCTCGAAGGCTTCATAGGCGTCGGCAGACAACACTTCAGCCCACTTGTAGCTGTAATAACCCGCACCGTAGCCGCCCGCAAACAGATGCGAGAAGGCATGCGGCAAACGATGCCAAGCCGGCGGGAACAGCACGGCGACTTCCTGGCGCACCTCTTGCAACAGCGCCAGTACCTCGGTGATGGAGGCGCCCTTGGTCCGATCGTGCATCAGCATGTCGAACAGCGAGAATTCGATCTGGCGCACGGTTTGCATGCCGCTTTGGTAATTGCGGGCCGCAATCATGCGGTCATACAGCGCGCGGGGCAGGGGTTCGCCGGTTTCCACGTGTGCAGACAGCTTTTGCACGACGGCCCATTCCCAGCAGAAATTCTCCATGAACTGCGACGGCAGTTCGATGGCATCCCATTCCACGCTGGCGAATGCCGCGGCGCCCGGCTCGTCCACTTCGGACAGCAGGGCGTGGAGCGCGTGGCCGGTTTCATGGAACAGCGTGATCACGTCGTCGTGCGTAAGCACGGCGGCGCGGTCGCCGTTCGGGCGCGAGAAATTGCAGGTCAGGTAGACAACCGGCGTTTGCACGCGGCCAGCCACCACGCGGCGGGCGCGTTCGCTGTCTACCCAGGCGCCGCTTTGTTTGCCGGCGCGGGCGTACAGATCCAGGTACAGGTAGCCAATCAGATCACCGTTCGGGCTTTCCACGCGGACGCCGCGGGCATCGCTATGCCAGGTCGACACAGGCGTTTCCGACAGCCGGACGTCGAACAGATTTTCAATGACGTCGTACAGGCCGGCCAGCACGCGCGGTTCGGTGAAGTATTGCTTCACTTCGTCTTCGGAGTACGCGTAGCGCGATTCGCGCAGGCGTTCCGATGCGTAGGCCACGTCCCAGGGTTGCAGGCTGTCCAGGCCGAGTTCGCCGGTGGCGTACGCGGTCAGTTCAGCCAGGTCACGTTGGGCATAGGGCTTGGCGCGGGCGGCCAGATCGCGCAGAAAGACGGTGACTTCTTTCGCGTCGCGGGCCATACGGGTTTGCAGGCGCAGGGCGGCATAGGTGCCCAGGCCCAGCAGGCCGGATTCTTCGGCCCGCAGCGCAAGCATTTCTTCGATCAGCGGGGAATTGTCGAACTTGGCGTCGCCTTGTTCAGAGGCAACGGTGCCGTAGCCGCGGTACAGGGCTTCACGCAGCGAACGGTCTTGCGCGTACTGCATCACGGGCAGATAGCACGGCATCTTGAGCGTGAGCTTCCAGCCCGGCTTGCCGTCTTCTTCGGCGGCAGCGCGCGCTGCGGCCAGAACATCAGCCGGAATGCCTGCCAGGCGGGTTTCGTCTTCCACCACCAGCGACCAGGCGTCAATGGAGTCCAGCACGTTTTCCGAGAACTTCTGCGACGCTTGCGCCTCGCGGTCGGAGATGACGGCATAGCGTTCGCGGTCGGCGCCTTGCAGTTCGACGCCGCTCAAGCGGAAGTCACGCAGGGCCATCTCGACAATGCGGCGGCGCACCGGCGTCCACGATGCAAAATCAGGGGCGGCGGCCAGGCGTTGATATTGCTTGTACAGACCTTCGTGCAGGCCAACCCAGGTCGAGAATTCGGTAATCAGCGGCAGGGCGGCGTTATACGCTTCACGCAGTTCCGGCGTGTTGACCACGGCGTTCAAGTGGCCGGCAACAGACCAGGCGCGCCACAGGCGTTCGGAAGCGGTATCCAGCGGTTCCACCACGGCTTCCCAGGTGGGCGCCAGCGCGGTGTCAGCGGCATGGTCCACGGCCTTGCGCGCGATGCCAAGAAGTTCTTCGACGGCCGGGACAATATGCCCGGGCTTGACGGCCGCGTAGTCGACCAGGTCGGAGACGGGAGCGAGCAGAGGGTTCTGGGTCATGATGTTACCGGCGAAAGAGATAGGAATCAGGTAGGGGCGATACGGCCAAATGCAAGGGGCATCAGGGCATGACAGCGCCGCTACCTGCGCATGGTGCAGAAAATGCGCCCGTGCCGCCCGCAGGCGGTGGGCGCGTCTTCAATCAGCCTGCGGCGCGTTCCGCGGCTTCCACCGTGTTGACCAGCAGCATGGCAATGGTCATGGGGCCTACGCCGCCGGGGACGGGCGTGATGGCGCTGGCAACTTGGCTGGCGGACGCAAAGTCCACGTCGCCGCACAGCTTGCCGTCTTCGCCGCGGTTGATGCCCACGTCAATGACGACGGCGCCGGGCTTGATCATCGAACCGTCGATCATGCCGGGTTTGCCCGTGGCAACCACCAGCACGTCGGCACGGCGGGTCTGGGCCGCCAGGTCGCGCGTCTTGGAGTTGCAGATCGTGATGGTGGCGCCGGCCTGCAACAGCAGCATGGCCATCGGCTTGCCCACGATGTTGCTGGCGCCGACGATGACCGCTTCAGCGCCGCGCAAGGTTACGCCTTCCGATTCCAGCATCTTCATCACGCCATAGGGCGTGCAAGGGCGGAACAGCGGCTGGCCAGTCATGAGCAGACCGGCGTTGCTGATGTGGAAACCGTCCACGTCTTTCTCGGCCGCAATGGCTTCGATGACCTTGTGGGAATCCATGTGCTTGGGCAACGGCAGTTGCACCAGAATGCCGTGGATGGACGGGTCCTGGTTCAGCACGGCGATGCGGGCCAGCAGTTCGGCCTCGGTCATCTCAGCCGGATATTGCTCTTTAACGGAATGCAGGCCGGCCTTTTCGCAGGCAGCGACCTTATTGCGCACATACACCTGAGACGCGGGGTCCGCGCCCACCAGCACAACGGCCAGGCCGGGGCGGGTTCCCTTTGCAGCCAGAGCGGCTACGCGCTGGGCGACTTCTTCGCGAATGCGCAGCGACAGTGCTGCGCCATCGATCACTCTTGCGGTCATGCGTGTGCCTCGGGTTTGGCCAAAGCCACTTTCATCAAATCAGCAACGGTAGTCACTTCAAGTTTTTCCATAATGTTGGCGCGGTGCGCCTCGACGGTCTTGATGCTGATGCCCAGATCGTCGGCAATCTGCTTGTTCAAGCGGCCGGCGACAATGCGCTCCAGCACCTGCTGCTCGCGCGCGGTCAGGCGCGCCAGCATGGCTTCGTGATCCTTCTGGGCCTGGTGCTTGCTGACGCGTTGCGTCGCCTGCTCAAGCATGCGCGCAACGATTTCGCGCAAATCGGACTCGTTGAAGGGCTTTTCCAGGAAGTCGATCGCGCCTTTTTTCATGGTCGACACGGCCATGGGCACGTCGCCGTGGCCCGTGATGAACACGATGGGCAGCGGAGCATTGCGGACGATCAGTTGTTCTTGCAGTTCCAGGCCGCTCATGCCGGGCATGCGCACGTCGGCGATCAGGACGCCAATCTGGCTGGCGTCGTAATCTTCCAGGAAGGATTCGCCACTGGCATAGGCGCGAACGCGGTAGCCGTTGGCTTCCAATAGCCAGCGCAGCGAATCGCGGACCGCTTCGTCGTCGTCAACAATAAATACCGTGCTCGACAGGTGGGGCGTGTTCATGCGTGCAACTCCTCGGACTGATCATTCTGGGCCTGCGACTGGGGCGCAGCGCAGGGCAGGGTAAAGCGGAAGATAGTACCGCCGGCGGGGTTTGGGTCCGCCCACAGACGGCCGTGGTGCGATTCAATAATGGTACGGCAGATATTCAGTCCCATGCCCAGGCCCTGGGTCTTGGTGCTGAAGAACGGTTCAAACAGGCGTTCGGGCTCGGCCAGACCATGGCCGCGGTCCACAACCGCCACTTCAATTTGCTGTTCGTGCAGGATGACCGCGACCTTGAGCTCGTCGGACTCGCTGTTTTCCATGGCTTCCAGCCCGTTCTTCAACAGGTTGAGCAGCACTTGTTCGATCAGGATGGGGTCGGCCAGAACGTCCGGCGCGTTCGACGGCACAAAGCTGTCGATGCGGATGCGGCGCTTGCGGGCATCGATTTCGGCAAAGCCGATGGCATTGTCGACAATGCGGCCGATCGCCACGCGCTGGCGGCGCGGTTCGCTGCGCTTCACGAATTCCCGAATGCGGCTGATGATCTTGCCGGCGCGTTCAGCCTGCGCGGCGGCTTTTTCCAGCGCGGGCAGCAGCATGTTGGGGCTGGTGTGGCCAGCCTTGACCAGCGCAACCGCGCCCATGCTGTAGTTGGCGATGGCGGTCAGCGGCTGGTTCAGTTCGTGCGCCAGCGACGAGGCCATTTCGCCCATGGTGGTCAGGCGGCTGGTCAGCTGGATTTTTTCCTGCTGCACGCGAGATGCCTCTTCGTGGCCACGGCGCTCGGTGATGTCGCGCGCAACTTGCATACGCACGCGGCGGCCGTCGGTCCAGGCCAGCATGCGGTGGTGCACTTCAAACCAGCGCTGCACGGACGGCGCAAACACTTCCACCGATTCGTCGGTGAAGCGGCCACGGCGGCCGGCCAGCAGCTCGTCATGGCCGCCCGTCTGGGCGCCGAACACGCGGCGGTAGGTACGGTTGGCAAACAGCAGTTCCAGGCCATCGTGCGTGTCCGCCGTCACCGAGATGGCGTCGTCCAGGCCTTCCAGCACCGTCATGAAGCGTTCGTGCGCGGCGGTCAGCGCCTCGCGGATGCGCTTGGGTTCGGTGATGTCGGTCATGGAGGTCATCCAGCCGATCTGGTTGCCGTTCGGGTCCAGCAGGGGTGACACATACATCCGCGCCGTAAAGCGCGAGCCGTCGCGCCGCTGCGCTTCGACTTCCAGGCCGCTGCTGGGGGTCTTGCCCGACATCAGCACGTCCAGCGTGTGCTGGTGCTGTTCATGACGGCCGGGCACCCAATACGGGAAGGGCGGGCTGCGGCCGATCAGGTCGGCCTCGTTCCAGCCGATCATTCGGCAGAACGCCGGGTTTACATAGGCAATGCGGCCTTCCATATCCAGTACGCGCATGCCGGTGGACATGGAATTTTCCATGGCGCGGCGAAAACCGGTCTCGGCGATCAGTGCGGCTTCGGCGGTAGAGCGAAAGCGCGTGTAGCGCCACAGCATCAGTAAGCTGATGACAATCACGCAGGACAAAGCCAGCACCACCCATATCAGGCGTTGCTGGCGCATTTCCTGGTCGATCGTGACAAACATGACGCTATCGTCATGAATGCGTTGCAGCCAGAAGAACACCCCCATCACACAGATGTACAGAATCAGCACCATGGCAGGCGTGACCCAGTACACGCCGCGGCGGCGGGTGCGGGCATGATCGTGAAACGGCGTAGGTATATTGGACTTGGGCGCGCTGGACATGGAATTCGGGCCAGATAGACCGCGCATTTTAGTGCGTGTTGGCGGGGAATTGCCGGGAATCAAGCCCGGCTTTTGGAGTACAGCCTAAAAAGAGTGCATATAAGCCATTCAGCTGGTATTCAATATTTCATATTATGAAATGCCGTACCGCAACATGAAATTTTGCTTGCGAGCGGTTAATCTTCTTTCTTAGAATGCCGGCTGATAGGGAACCGACCCAAAGCAGGTCTCTAGAAAAAACACCCCGACCCATGCATGCCATGGTAGCCCGGATGATCCCGGCTACCATGCAGTGTCCGCGAGTAGAAAATCAAGCGGGTGTGGTCACGACGAACCCCAACAGGAGACACACGATGTCCTCTTTCGCCCAGGCTGGCGCCCCGCAGGCTGCCAACGACGAAGACACCCTTGAAACCCAGGAGTGGCTCGAAGCCCTGGCGGCAGTCCTTGATCGCGAAGGGCCGCAGCGCGCGCACTACCTGCTGGAACGCCTGATCGACGAAGCCCGTCGCTCTGGCGCCCACATCCCATTCTCGCCGAATACCGCATACGTCAACACGATTCCCCCCGGCCTGGAGCCGGCGCACCCGGGCAACCTGGAGCTGGAAACGCGTATTCGTTCGTACGTGCGCTGGAACGCCATGGCAATGGTCGTCAAGGCCAACAAGCACAACCCGCCGGACGGCGGCGACCTGGGCGGCCACATTGCGTCGTTCGCCTCGCTGGCCACCATGATCGGCTGCGGCCAGAACCACTTCTGGCACGCCGAAGCTGAAGGCCACGGCGGCGACCTGGTCTATTTCCAGGGCCACACGTCCCCCGGTATGTACGGCCGCGCCTATCTTGAAGGCCGCCTGACCGAAGAGCAGCTGAATCACTTCCGCCAGGAAGTGGACGGCAAGGGCCTGTCGTCCTACCCGCACCCGAAGCTGATGCCGGAATTCTGGCAGTTCCCGACGGTGTCGATGGGCCTGGGCCCGCTGATGGCCATCTATCAGGCCCGCTTCCTGAAGTATCTGCACGCCCGCGGCATCGCCGACACCAGCAACCGCAAGGTCTGGGTGTTCTGCGGCGACGGCGAAATGGACGAACCCGAATCGCTGGGCGCAATCGCCTTGGCGGCGCGCGAAAAGCTCGACAACCTGATCTTCGTGGTGAACTGCAACCTGCAGCGCCTGGACGGTCCGGTACGCGGCAACGGCAAGATCATCCAGGAACTGGAAGGCGACTTCCGTGGTTCGGGCTGGAACGTGATCAAGCTGATCTGGGGCGGTTACTGGGACCCGCTGTTGGCGCACGACAAGGAAGGCATCCTGCGCCAGATCATGGAAGACACCGTTGACGGCGAGTACCAAGCGTACAAGGCCAATGACGGCAAGTTCGTCCGTGAACATTTCTTTGGCAAGCACCCCAAGCTGCTGGAAGCCGTGTCGCGCATGAGCGACGAGGACATCTGGCGCCTGAACCGTGGCGGCCACGATCCCCACAAGGTGTACGCTGCGTTTGACGCCGCGACCAGCCACACTGGTCAACCCACCGTCATCCTGGCCAAGACCATCAAGGGTTACGGCATGGGCCACGTGGGTCAGGCCAAGAACCCGACCCACCAGCAAAAGAAGCTGGAACTGGAATCGATCCGCGAATTCCGTGATCGTTTCGGCATCCCGATTCCCGACGATCAACTGGAAGACCTGCCGTACTTCAAGCCGGCCGAAGATTCGCCGGAAATGAAGTACCTGCACGAGCGTCGCGCCGAGCTGGGCGGTTACCTGCCGCGCCGCCGCTCCAAGGCCGACGAAAAGCTGACGGCGCCCGCTTTGGACGCGTTCAAGGCCGTGTTGGAACCCACCGCCGAAGGCCGTGAAATCTCCACCACCCAAGCCTTTGTGCGCATCCTGAATCAAGTGCTGCGCGACAAGGACCTGGGTCCGCGCGTTGTGCCGATTCTGGCCGACGAATCGCGTACGTTCGGTATGGAAGGCCTGTTCCGCCAGATCGGTATCTATGCGCCGGAAGGCCAGAAATACACCCCGGTCGACAAGGACCAGGTGATGTACTACCGCGAAGCGGCCGACGGCCAGCTGCTGCAAGAAGGCATCAACGAAGCGGGCGCGATGAGCTCGTGGATTGCGGCGGCCACGTCGTACTCCTCGAACAACCGCATCATGATTCCGTTCTTCATCTACTACTCGATGTTCGGGTTCCAGCGCATTGGCGATCTGGCCTGGGCAGCGGGCGACATGCAAGCTCGCGGCTTCCTGCTGGGCGGCACTGCCGGCCGCACGACGCTCAACGGCGAAGGCCTGCAGCACGAAGACGGTCACAGCCACATCCTGGCGTCCACCATCCCGAACTGCGTGTCCTACGACCCGACGTTCGGCCATGAGTTGGCCGTCATCATCCAGCATGGCTTGAAGCGCATGGTGGAAGACCAGGAAAATGTCTATTACTACCTGACGGTGATGAACGAAAACTACCCGCAGCCCGGTCTGACCAAGGGCGACGAGGAAGGCATCATCAAGGGCATGTACAAGCTGAAGACGCACGGCAAGGGCAAGAACCGCGTGCAACTGATGGGCTCGGGCACGATCCTGCGCGAAGTCATGGCTGCGCAAGAACTGCTGGACGCCGATTGGGGCGTTGCATCGGATCTGTGGAGCGTCACCAGCTTCACCGAACTGCGCCGCAATGGTCTGGACGCCGAACGCCACAACATGCTGCACCCTGACGAAACCAAGCCGCAAGTCGCTTACGTCACGGAACAGCTGGCCAAGACGGAAGGCCCGATCATCGCGTCGACCGACTACATGAAGCTCTTTGCGGATCAAATCCGTCCGTTCGTGCCCAAGGGCCGCGAATACAAGGTGCTGGGCACCGACGGTTTCGGCCGCTCTGATTTCCGCTCGAAGCTGCGTGAGCACTTCGAAGTGGACCGTCACTTCGTCGTCGTTGCCGCGCTGCGCGCGCTGGCCGACGAGGGCAAGGTGCCGGTTGCCAAGGTGGCTGAAGCCATCAAGAAGTACGGCATCAATCCGAACAAAGCCAACCCGCAATACGCCTGAGGGTAAAGAGACATGAGCAACATCGTGCAAATCAAGGTTCCCGATATCGGCGACTTCAAAGAAGTGGAAGTCATTGAAGTGCTGGTAGCGGTGGGCGACACGATCAAGGCCGAACAGAGCCTGATTACCGTGGAATCCGACAAGGCTTCGATGGAAATCCCCGCGTCGCAAGGCGGCGTGGTGAAGGCCATCAGCGTGAAGGTCGGCGACAAGATCGCCGAAGGCACGGTTGTGTTGGAACTGGAAGCTGCTGCCGCCGCCGCGCCTGCGGCCAAGGAAGAAGCCCCCAAGGCCGCCGCCCAAGAAGCCCCGAAGCAAGCCGCCGCCGCAGCGCCCGCCGCCAAGGCTGAAGCTGCGGCTCCTGCCGCTGCCAGCGGCCCGGTGGACATCCAGGTGCCGGACATCGGCGACTTCAAGGAAGTGGAAGTCATCGAAGTCATGGTTGCCGTGGGCGACACCATCAAGGCCGAGCAGAGCCTGATCACCGTTGAGTCCGACAAGGCCTCGATGGAGATCCCGTCCTCGCAGGGCGGTGTGGTCAAGGAAGTGAAGGTCAAGGTTGGCGACAAGGTAGCCAAGGGCTCGGTCGTGGTTGTGGTGGAAGGCGCTGCGCCTGCCGCTGGCGCCGCACCTGCTGCCAAGACTGAAGCCGCCGCCGCGCCCGCTGCAAAGGCTGAAACCAAGACCCAAGCCGCTCCCGCTGAATCCGCATCCCGTCCGGCTCCCGCCGCCGCGCTGGAAGACGCGAACCTCAAGCCGGGTCAGTTGCCGCACGCATCGCCCTCGGTGCGCAAGTTCGCTCGCGAGCTGGGCGTCAACCTGAGCAAGGTCAAGGGTTCGGGCCCCAAGGAACGCATCACTGCCGAAGACGTGCGTGGTTTCGTCAAGCAGGCGCTGGCCGCTGGCCCCGTAGCTTCCGCCGGCGGTTCTGCCGATGGCGCCGCGCTGGGTCTGTTGCCGTGGCCCAAGATCGACTTCACCAAGTTCGGTCCGATCGAAGCCAAGCCGCTGTCGCGCATCAAGAAGATTTCCGGTGCAAACCTGCACCGCAACTGGGTCATGATCCCGCACGTCACCAACAATGACGAAGCGGACATCACCGACCTGGAAGCGCTGCGCGTCACGCTGAACAAGGAAAACGAGAAGTCCGGCGTCAAAGTCACGATGCTGGCCTTCCTGATCAAGGCCGTGGTTGCGGCCCTGAAGAAGTTCCCCGAGTTCAACGCGTCGCTCGATGGCGACAACCTGGTGCTCAAGCAGTACTACCACATCGGTTTCGCCGCCGATACGCCCAACGGGCTGGTGGTGCCGGTGATCCGTGATGCCGACAAGAAGGGCATCTTGCAGATCGCCCAGGAAATGACGGACCTGTCCAAGAAGGCGCGCGACGGCAAGATCTCGCCCGCCGACATGCAGGGCGGCTGCTTCTCGATCTCGTCCTTGGGCGGTATCGGCGGCACCTCGTTCACGCCGATCATCAACGCGCCTGAAGTGGCCATCCTGGGCGTGTCGCGTTCCGCGCACAAGCCCGTGTGGGACGGCAAGCAGTTCGTGCCGCGCCTGATCGTGCCGCTGTCGCTGTCGTACGACCACCGTGTCATCGACGGCGCCTCCGCTGCCCGCTTCAACGCCTATCTGGGCGCTTTGCTGGCCGACTTCCGCCGCATCGCGCTGTAAACGGGGAGCCCTATGAGCAATACCGTTCAAATCAAAGTGCCGGACATCGGTGACTTCAAGGAAGTGGAAGTCATTGAAGTGCTGGTCGCAGTCGGCGACACGATCAAGGCCGAACAAAGCCTGATCACCGTGGAATCCGATAAGGCATCGATGGAAATCCCCGCGTCGCAAGGCGGCGTGGTGAAGTCCATCGCGGTCAAGGTCGGTGACAAGGTCGCCGAAGGCGCGGTTGTGCTGGAAGTGGAAGCGTCCGCCGCTGCCGCCGCACCGGCCGCAAAGCCTGCTCCGGCAGCAGAAGCGCCCAAGCCAGCCGCAGCGGCGCCAGCCGCCAAGGCTGCCGCGCCTGCTGCGTCCAGCTTCAAGGGTTCCGCCGACGCAGAATGCGACGTGCTGGTTCTGGGCGCCGGCCCCGGCGGATACTCCGCCGCGTTCCGCGCAGCCGATCTGGGCCTGTCCGTGGTCCTGGTCGAACGCTACGAAACGCTGGGCGGCGTCTGCCTGAACGTAGGCTGCATTCCGTCCAAGGCGCTGCTGCACAACGCCGCGATCATCGATGAGGCCCGCGCGCTCGGTGCGCATGGCATCAGCTTTGGCGAGCCCAAGATCGATCTGGACAAGCTGCGTGGCTACAAGGACAGCGTGGTCGCCAAGCTGACCGGCGGCCTGGCTGGCATGGCCAAGGCTCGCAAGGTCACCGTGGTGCACGGCGTGGGCGAATTCGCCGATGCGAACCACCTGTCGGTGAAGGCCGCCGACGGCAAGACCCAGACCATCCGCTTCAAGCAAGCCATCATCGCCGCGGGCAGCCAATCGGTGAAGCTGCCGTTCATGCCCGCCGACGACCGCGTTGTGGACTCCACCGGCGCTTTGCTGCTGCGTGAAGTGCCCAAGAAGATGCTGATCATCGGCGGCGGCATCATCGGCCTGGAAATGGGCACGGTGTACTCGACGCTGGGCGCGCGCCTGGACGTCGTGGAAATGCTGGACGGCCTGATGCAGGGCGCTGACCGCGATCTGGTCAAGGTATGGCAGAAGAAAAACGCCTACCGCTTCGACAACATCATGTTGAAGACCAAGACGGTGGGCGCGGAAGCCAAGAAGGACGGCATCTACGTCACGTTCGAAGGCGAGGGCGCTCCCAAAGAGCCGCAACGCTACGATCTGGTGCTGCAAGCCGTGGGCCGCAGCCCGAATGGCAAGAAGATCGGCGCAGACAAGGCGGGCATCGCCGTGACCGACCGCGGTTTCATCGAGGTCGATCGCCAGATGCGCACCAACGTGCCGCACATCTACGCCATTGGCGACATCGTGGGCCAGCCCATGCTAGCGCACAAGGCCGTGCATGAAGGCCACGTTGCAGCTGAAGCCGCAGCCGGCCAGAAATCGTTCTTCGACGCGCGCGTCATCCCGTCGGTGGCCTACACCGATCCGGAAGTGGCGTGGGTCGGCCTGACTGAAGACGAAGCCAAGAAGCAAGGCATCAACATCCAGAAGGGCGTGTTCCCCTGGGCCGCTTCCGGCCGCGCCATCGCCAACGGCCGCGACGAAGGCTTCACCAAGCTGATTTTCGACGCAGAAACGCATCGCATCCTGGGCGGCAGCATCGTGGGCACCCACGCTGGCGACCTGATCAGCGAACTGGCCCTGGCCGTGGAAATGGGCGCAGACGTCGTGGACATCGCCAAGACCATCCACCCGCACCCGACCTTGGGTGAATCGGTGGGCATGGCGGCCGAAGTGGCCGAAGGCGTGTGCACTGACTTGCCGCCGATGAAGAAGAAGTAAGGCAATAGCGGCATGCCGCTACGTCTGAAAGACAAACGCCGGCTCCCCATCAGGAGCCGGCGTTTTTTTGCGCCACAAAGCATCACCGCATCAGCCCAAACTCGGCCCAAACAAAAAAACCGCCCTCAAAGGGCGGTTCTTCAACGCGTTAGCGCTGACGCGCTTACGCGTGCGTATTGACCCGCGAACCTAGCGTGCCATCAATCGCCAGCACGGGCAGCGATTGCATCAGCGTGGCCACTGCATCAGCTTGCGAATTCAAAGCCTTCTTCAGCACATGGGTCTGCACTTCTTGCGTGAGCTGTGCGTCCTGCATGGCCAAGGCGGTATTGACGGTATTGCTGACGGAGAGTTCCATGTGCGGGATGTCCTGGATAAATAATCGGGCTGTGCCCATCGCGGGTGTTAGCCACAACGCGGCGTGCTCAAAGTAGTCGCATTATTGCGCAGATTTTCGGTTTGATGCAAAGCATTCCATACCCATCATCCGCACCCGCGTATTGTCGCTTCGACTTATGGCGGATACGTGACACTGCGGGAGCGATGCCTTACTGTTCAGCCGGACATTCCTTGATGCTGCCCCAGCCATGATTCGGCGCGCAGAACTGCCTGCGGGCTTCCCAGGCGCAGTTGGGCCGGTCAAAAAATCCCAGTTCTGCGCATCGCGCCAGTTCTGTCTTGAGCGCATCGACCCAGGCCAGCGGATTCTGCGGCGGGATCTCAGTCATGCGCAGCGTCGAATGGGGCGTGGTACCGGAGGCAGGCGGTTCTTCCGCGGTAAGCGGCGGTTGCAGGCCGCTGGAAGGTGCTGGAGACGATGACGGCACTGCCGTGCTTGGCGATGCGTTCTGCGGAGCTTCTGGGGGCGGCGTGGCGGGTGCAGGAGCGGGTGTCACCTCTGTCTCGCCCGCGCCCTTGCCAGGCTCCTGAACGGGCTCCAGAGCGGGCGTACGCGCCGGTTCGGCATCGGGCGTCAGTGGCGGCGCGGGCAGCAACGGTACGCGAACAGGACTGGCCGCGGTAGAGCCCGACAACGTCGAGTTCGGCGAATTCCACGACACGACCAGCAGCACCAGCGCTCCATAGATCGCCAAGGTGTAGAGCACAGTCAACGTGGCAGACCCGACGCTGCGGCGCGTGAGGGGGTTGGACGCATCACGGCCAAGCAGGCTGCGCCAACCAACCAGCGCCGCGCCGGGAGCAGATATCAACCACCAAAATAATCGGCTTAACCAGCTGGGTTGTGGAGCGGAGTGTGTGGCATGCACCTGGGCTGCCAGCAAGTCGCGCAAAGCGCGGTTCTCTTCGCGCAGACGCAAAGTCTGCTCATCATCCACCGGCGCCTGTTGGTCTGGATCCGTGGTGCCGTCGTGCTGCTTAGCGAGTGGATCGGGGGGCGTGGCGGTCATGTCGTGAAAAATATAGATACAAAAGCGTGCGACGGCAATTATGAATGCATCGCTTTGGTATCAAAAATGAGAGAAGGCGGCAAAAAGCCGCCTTCTCTCATTTCTTGAGGCCATTGCGCACAGAACCGGCCGTAATGTCTTTCATGATCACCGCGCGGAGTGCAGGCCTTAGCAACTCCGGGTGGTGCAGATCATGCAGTTGGCCATGTTCGCGGTTTACCGCAGGCAGCAGCGCTGATGGACGCAAAAAAGCCGGCTTGCGCCGGCTTGCGTTGCGACCAGGTGCGAAGGACCCGGTGCGCTGGTGGAAGGTGCAGACCTTTTGGTCTGCGCCTTCCAACCATTATGTCTTGCTGTGTGATTAACGCAGCAGCGACAGAACGGTTTGCGGGACTTGGTTGGCTTGCGCCAGAACCGAGGTACCAGCCTGTTGCAGGATCTGAGCCTTGGACATGTTCGACACTTCCGTGGCGTAGTCAGCGTCTTGAATACGCGAACGAGCGTTGGACAGGTTGTTGACCACGTTGTTCAGGTTCGAGATCGTCGATTCCAGACGGTTCTGCACAGCACCCAGTTCGCCGGTCAGCTTGTCCAGCTTCGTGAAGGCTGCATCCAGCGTCTTCATCGGGTCCGAGGTCTTGTTGCCCTTGCTGGTCGTTTCGGTGGTCAGTTGACCCGACGAATTGACGTTAGCGGTGGCGCCAACCTTGGGAGCGTAGTCGCCCGTGCCCGTGCCGCTCTTGACAGTTGCCTTGCCCGTGTTGGGATCGACGTTGTACACGGTGGTGTACGAAGCGGTGCGGTTGAAGTTGCCGGAGCCGTCAACCCACGTGTCGGACGAGGTGCCGGTGGCGAACGTCAGTGCAGCTGCAGTGATGCCTTGGCCCAGGTTGACCGTACCAGCGGCAGCGGCCTTGAACGTGGCTTGCAGGGCGTCCTTGGACACCGTGTCGGTGTACGACAGTTCGCTGGCGGTGCCGGTGCTGTTGAAGGTCTTGCCGCCGATTGCAACGCTAGCGTCGCCTGCGGCTGCCTTGCTGGCTTCCGTCAGAACGCTGTCCAGCGTGGCTTGCGTAGCTGCGCCAGTCGAATCGTTGGTCGACAGTTCGCCGGTGGCCGACAGGTAAGCTGCCTTGCCGCCGATGGTGACCTTGCCGGTCGAATCAACGTCAAACGAAGCAGCGGCCGAACCCTTGTTCGAGTACGTGCCGGTGGCGGTGCCGGTGGACGGCGTCAGCGACGTGGCCAAGGCGGTAACAGCGGCGGCGTCAGCCGTCTTGTTTTGGAACGTGAAGTTCTTGTTGGTGGCGTCGTACGTGTAGGTCGTGCCGCCGGTGTCGACGGTGTTGCCGTTTTCCAGCTTAGCGAAAGCTTGTTCCGACGTCACGGCAGCGTGCTTCGTGGTGACGGTCCAGTCGTTGCCAGCAGCGACGCCGCCAGCAGCTTGCAGATCGCTCACGGTGGCGGTGCGGTTTTGCGTCACGCCCTTGCCGTTCACGTTGAAGCCATCCAGACCCAGCGTCTTGACGCTGATTTCCGACAGATTCAGGGTGATGGTTTCGCCGTCGTTGGCGCCAACTTGCAGCGTCAGGGGCTTGGCCGAATCCGACAGAACCTTCACGCCGTTGAAGTCGGTTTGTTCCGAGATACGGTCGATGTCCGACAGGCGTTGGTTGATTTCGTCTTGCATCGAATCCAGCTGCTCTTGCGAGTAGCTGCCGTTCGAAGCTTGCACCGACAATTCGCGAACGCGTTGCAGGTGGGTGTTGACTTCGGAGGCTGCGCCTTCCGTCGTCTGGGCCAGCGAGATGCCGTCGTTGGCGTTACGAGCGGCTTGGGTCAGGCCCTTGACGTTCGCGGTGAAACGGTTGGCAATGGCCATACCGGCTGCATCGTCCTTGGCGCTGTTGATGCGCAGGCCCGACGACAGACGCTCAATGGCGGTGCCCAGGGAAGATTGGGACTTGTTCAGGTTGTTCTGAGCAACGAGCGACAAGTAGTTGGTATTGATAACTGCAGCCATGTTTTAGCTCCCAAGGAGAGAAAGGCATCTTCAAACCGGGCAGCTTCGCCGCCCAACTGTGTAACGGGAAAAACCGGCTTTTTAGTCTTGCAAGTTCTTCCGTTGCCAGGATTACGGCATGGCTATATCAATCTTTAGGGCGATTTTGCGAATGTCACGATTCTTTTACGATTTTGGCCCCTTTCGGGGAAATCTCTGAGAATTTCCCGAAAGGAAAACGGCGGGCCCATCGTGCGACATCTGTCTACAGGATCAATCCTTGGACGCGCATGGCAATTAAGGCCCGGTTCAATAAGTCCTGGGCAGTTTGGTCCAGATTCCGTACTCCCTTGGTGGTCAAGCCGTCGGGGTGCTCAAGTTTCCCGGCAAATAGAGCATCCCGCAATTGGGTGCGCAACTCGGCTTGCCCCACTTCGCCCGTCAAGCGGCGAGCGACGAAATGGATGACGGCATCTTTGCCAGGGCGAACCAATTGGTGCCACAGGTTGTAGTGGCCGACCTGCAGGTCGCCGCTATCGGCAGCTTGTAGCAGTGCCATGGCGCCGGGGATCAATTTGGGGGAGCTGGACAGATTCTTTTCATAAGGCAGGGGCTCCAATCGATACCAGAGGGAACCAATATTCAGCAAGGAGACCAGGTGGATCATCACAGTGACGGCCAACGTGTCTTCTGGTTGCTGAGGGGCCAGGGCCTTGGCGTCTTGCATCAGGTCCGCAAATGCAACACTTGCTGGCCATGCTTGGCGCAGCCGCTCAACGATAGCAATGAAGATTGCGTCGCGCGATCCGATGCCGCGACCGTTGTTGGCGCGGTATTGTCGAACACCATGTTCCTTATTGCCGTCCGCCGAATCATCGGGCTTCACTTGAAGACCAAAGTGCATGTCGGCAAAGCAGCCTGCTTCGGGTTGCGCGAGGATGCCTGGCTGACGCGAGGCGTG
Source organism: Achromobacter seleniivolatilans (assembly GCF_030864005.1). Classification (NCBI taxonomy): domain Bacteria; kingdom Pseudomonadati; phylum Pseudomonadota; class Betaproteobacteria; order Burkholderiales; family Alcaligenaceae; genus Achromobacter; species Achromobacter seleniivolatilans. The sequence continues at coordinate 2,209,469 of NZ_CP132976.1, read as the reverse complement.
TGTCAGCAGGCTTTGGCGGAACTGGCGGCCAATGGCGAAATCCAAAAACTGCTCACGCAATTCGCGCGGTGCGTCTTGAGTCAGCGCCCCTACCTGTGCGGCCACGTTGTCGCCGAAGTTGGACGGTATCGACGATTCCGGCTGTGCATCACCAACATAGGCAAGTCCCGCCTCTTGTGCCGTCGCGAGAAATTCCACGAAGTAGCATGGAGAGTTGACCGCCTCCAGGTATTCGTGAAGCAGATAGTGATCCGATTGTTGGCGCAGATACTTCGCCGCAACCTGAAGACCCAATCGCATTGCGTTATCGGATGCCAGCCCCTGTTCCATTAACGTCAGTACGGCTTTTGCACGGCCCAGCTTTTCAGCAGGCGATGGCGTACCGAAGCTATTGAGTTGCATGGCATCGCGCAGCACGTCCAGAGCCTTCCAGCCTGGGTAGGTGTTGTAACTGATGCAGGCCACGCCATTGGGCGACAGGTTTTCCCTGCATATGCGCAGTATTGCCGCTTTGACCTCTACCGGCACCCAGCTGAATACGCCATGGCAAATGATGTAGTCGAATTGCCCGAAAGAGGCGTCGATATCGGTAATGCTGATGGCTCGCAGATCCAGATTGCGCACGCCCATTTTTTCGATAAGAGCCTGGCCTTCCGCGATTTGAATCGGAGACAGGTCGATGCCTACTACGTGAGCTTGTGGATTGGAAATGGCAAATGGCAGAAGATTGCCGCCGGCCGCGCATCCCAGTTCCAGTACGCGCGCTGTTGAAGGCGCCGGTACCTCCAGGCCATACAGGCGGGCGACAGATTGAAGGTGCGCAGGGGCCGTGTGTGCGAACGGATACGACGTGTAAGGCGTCTCGTCGTAAGAATCCGAAATTGCCTGATTCAGGGAGTCGTGAGCGGTCATTGCGTTTCCGTTTCGTATCGGTGGGGGCGTTCGGGCGTGGCCGCGAACAGAGAGTGGGGGCCAGGGGCCAGGCTGCGCAAAACGATGTCCGCGCTAACGTGCGGTACTTGCCGCACGCCTAAATAATCTGCGCGATCTGCCCTTCTTGGGGCAGTGCATGCCAAGCCTGGTCCTTCAGCTTGGCCCGAATCCGTGCTGTCGCCTGCGAACGCAGCTGGCACACACGGGCTTCAGTCACATTCATGATCGCGCCAATTTCTTTCAGATTCAGCCCTTGCTCGTAACACAGCGACAACAGCAGCTTTTCGCGATCCGGAAGTGTGTCGATAGCGTGTATCAATGCAAGGCGGAAATCGCCGGCCAGCAGCGAGTCCAGCGGATTGCCGCCGGCGGAGCCGTGGTTCAGCGTGGCGGACCAGTCTGATTGGCCGGATGCCGAATCAGGCTCGGTCGTGAAATCTTCGTAATGGACGATCTGCACGCCTTGGGCGTCGTGCAGTAACGATTGGTATTCGTTTAGCGGTATTTCAAGTTGTTGCGCGATTTCCGCTTCTGTAGGCGCACGCATCAGACGTTGTTCTAACTGCTGAATCGCCTGGTCAATCTTACGAGCCTTGGTGCGAACGCTGCGCGGCAACCAATCCTGGCCGCGGAGTTCGTCCAGCATCGCGCCACGGATACGGGTCGTGGCGTAGGTTTCAAATTGGGCGTCGGCGGTTTCCTGATAGCGCCTTACGGCGTCCAGCAGACCGATCATGCCGGCCTGTATCAGGTCGTCAAGCTCAACGCTGGCGGGAAGCCGGGCGAGCAATTGCAGGGCCAGCTTCCGCACTAGCGGGGCATATTCGACCAAGCTGTCTTCTGCGTGGGGCATTGCGGGAATGTCAGGCGGTGTCCATCGTGACGCGTCGTCGATTGTTGTCAATTTGCGACATTGTCGACAAACGCGCGGCTGCGCTAAAGCTACCAAGATTACGTGATCGGCAAGGTGACATTGTCGGGACAAGCCAATATTTCATTCCGTTAAGCACGCATTGTTTTGAATGCCTATTTGGCAAATTGCCTTCGATTGGTCCAGCGGTTTATATGTCAAGGTGTGTCTGTTTTCGTAAGTTGCGCAATATCAACAAAGATTTGTCATATAAGTCATAGAAAATGACATCACCTGTGGTAAATTTTACTTAAATTGCGAACAAATGATACATTTCGCATTAAAACAGGATGCAGCGGGCAGTCTGGAAACATTAGTTACAGGCGCCTTTGGTTTTCAAGCCCCTTGGGTGGGATAGGGATAGGGAGTAGGGCGTGCAACAAGTCGAAAATTCATTGCTGGCAGATATCCGCGAGGTAAATCTGTCATACCTGTTACTTGCGCAACGAATGTTGCGTGATGACTACGCTGCATCGATGTTCCGTTTGGGGTTCAGCAACGAAGTTGCTGACATTTTGATGCGTTTGTCGCCAGCACAGCTGGTCAAGCTGGCTAGCTCCAGTTCGCTGCTTTGCCGGTTCCGCTTTGACGATTACAGCCTGCTGTCTGCGTTGACCCATGATGTATTGGGTGGTGCGCTGCAACAAGCGCACGCAACGATCCTGCTGGCCAAGCAACCTGTAGAAGAACTGGCCTGACGGCCGCTCGATCCCCCACTCGGACACGTGTAATGGCCACCAAGAGCGTATCGCAGGAAGCGGATGACATCCTGCTCGCCAGCTCCATGATTACATTAGGAGCGCGGCTGCAAGTGTTAGAGGCTGAAACCAGTCTCAGTCACGACCGGCTGGCACGCCTGTACCGCGAAATACGCGGTTGCTCGCCACCCAAGGGCATGCTGCCTTTTTCGGTTGACTGGTTCATGACCTGGCTGCCGAATATCCATTCCTCGTTGTTTTATAACGTGTACTCATTTCTGAATACGCGGACGAGTAGTAAGGGTATACGCGCAATTATCGACGCCTATCGCCTGTATTTAGAAAATGCTGGTTTGGATGGTGTGGAAAATACCGAGCCCGTCCTGAGTTTTACGCGGGCCTGGATGCTGGTGCGCTTCTTCGATAGCGGCATGCTGCAACTCTCTGCGTGCCGCCAGTGTGGCGGTCATTTCATCGCCCACGCCCACGATCCGCAATCGGACTTCGTGTGCGCGATTTGCCGGCCGCCACCCCGCGCCGGCAAGACCCGCGCTGCGGCTAAAGCACGCGCGGGCACCCGCCCTGCGCCTGCTATTGATGCTGCCCGGTCTTGACCGGCGGCGTTCAAATACATCAAAAGCCCTAAGAAACTCCCCGTAACCCGCCTTTTTGGGTTGTGGGGAATGAGGGATCATTGACGCCGGTTTTAGACTTCGTTGGCAGGGGCCTGATGTGTTGATTGTTATCGGTTTTCTCGTGGTGATCGTGTCGGTCGTCGGCAGCTTCATAGCGCTGGGCGGCCACTTGGGCGCGCTTTACCAACCCTTTGAGCTCACGCTGATCTTCGGCTCGGCTTTTGGGGCTTTTCTTGCGGGCAACAGCAAGAAGTCGCTGATGCTGGTCAAGAAGGCGCTGCCCGACGCGCTGAAAAGTTCTAACTATGGCAAGGATGTGTACATGGAGCTGATGGCGCTCCTGTATGTATTGCTGAACAAAGCGCGCCGAGAAGGCCTGATGGCCATCGAATCGCACATTGAGGACCCGGCATCCAGCCCGATCTTCAGCGAATATCCCCGTATCGCCAAAGACGCGAAGCTCATGGAGTTCATTACGGACTACCTGCGCATCATGATCAGCGGCAACATGAGCTCGTTCGAAATCGAAACGCTCATGGATGAGGAAATCGAGACCTACCGCCACGAGCGCGAAGTGCCGGCGCATGCCTTGCAACAGATGGCTGACGGTTTGCCCGCTTTCGGTATCGTGGCCGCGGTGCTGGGCGTGATCAAGGCCTTGGCAGCAGTGGATCAGCCCCCGGCAATTCTGGGCGACCTGATCTCCAAGGCCATGGTCGGCACGTTCCTGGGTATCTTGCTGGCGTACGGCTTTGTGGGGCCGCTGGCCTCGCGCGTCGAGCGCCGCAACGACGAAGCCATGAAAGTGCTGGAATGCATCAAGACCACGTTGCTGGCCAGCATGAACGGCTACCCGCCGCAACTGGCGGTGGAATTTGGCCGCAAGGTGCTGTTCTCGTCGGTGCGTCCGACCTTCGGTGAGCTGGAAGAGCACGTCCGGCAAACCAAGTCGACCGCTAAGGGCTGACGGAGCGGGCCATGAGCACGGTAAACAATCACCGTGTGGTGATCCGCCGCAAGAAGGTCAAGGGCGGCGGGCACCACGGCGGAAGCTGGAAAATCGCATACGCCGACTTCATCACGGCGATGATGGCGTTCTTCCTGGTCATGTGGCTGGTCAGCATCGTGCCGCGCGAAGAACTCAAGGGCATCGCGGAATACTTCCGTATGCCTTTGCGCGTGGCAATCACGGGCGGACCCAGCAGCTCGGCGGAAACCAGCGCGGTGCCTGGCGGCGGACGCGACCCCTTGCGCAGCGAGGGCGATGTGCGGCGCGGCCAGGGTAATCGTGTTGAATCCCAGCCTATGGGCGACGCCGAGCGGCGCGAACAGCACCGCCTGGAAAACCTGAAAAAACGCCTTGAAAACGTCATCGAAACCAGTCCTGTCCTGAAGAGTTTCAGGCCGCAGCTGCTGATCGATCTGACGACGGAAGGGCTGCGCATCCAGATCATCGACAACCAGAATCGCCCAATGTTCGCTACTGGCCGCGCGGAAGTGCAGCCGTATATGCGCGACATTCTGCGCGAACTGGGGCCGGTGTTGAACGAATTGCCCAACCGGGTCAGCATTTCTGGCCACACCGACGCGTCGCAGTACGCACGCGGCGAGCGGGCCTACAGTAATTGGGAGCTCTCGGCCGACCGTGCAAACGCGTCGCGTCAGGAGTTGGTGGCGGGCGGCATGACCGAAAGCAAGGTCATGCGCATCCAAGGTCTGTCTTCCAGCATGAGTCTGGTTAAAGATGATCCGTATGCCGCCGTTAATAGACGCATCAGCCTAGTGGTGCTCAACCAGAGCACCCAGCGGCGCATCGAAAGCGAGAACGCCGCTGCTGCGGACGTTAGCGCCAAGGATGCCCGTGAGGTGGGAACGGCCGTGGAGGCGGTGCAAGCCGCAACCCAGGCCGCGACGGCAACCAAACAAGGCGAAGCGGCCAATACGCCGCCCGCTGAAGGGGTTCGATAGCAATGGCGGCAACAATTCTGGTGGCGGACGACTCAGCGACGATGCGCATGATCGTGCAGGCGACGCTGACGGGCGCAGGATGGAAGGTATTGACGGCCGGCAATGGCCAGGAAGCGCTGGAGGTGGCCAAAAACCACACAGTGGACCTGGTCGTCAGCGACTGGAACATGCCGATCATGGGCGGGCTGGAATTGATTCAGGGCTTGCGCGAACAGGATCAATACCTGGATGTGCCAGTGCTGGTGCTGACCACGGAAGATGATGTGGATAGCAAGATGGCCGCTCGGGACCTGGGCGTTTGTGGCTGGCTGTCCAAGCCGGTCGACCCTGATGTGCTGGTGGAATTGGCGACCGAGCTGCTCGATGAGCAAGCCGGCGCGTAAGCAGGTTCATTTATGAAGGCGTACGGGTCATGAGTTCTGGTTTGGACCTCAGTCAGTTTTACGAGACCTTTTTCGACGAGGCAGATGAGCTGCTCGCGCAAATGGAGCAGCTGCTGCTGGAACTTGATGTGGGCGCGCCCGACATCGAGCAGCTGAACGCCATCTTCCGCGCAGCGCACTCGATCAAGGGCGGAGCCGCGACGTTCGGCTGTTTTACGCAGCTGGCGGGCACTACCCACCTGCTTGAAAACCTTCTTGACGCAATCCGTCGCGGCGAAATGGCGCTGCGTACGGACATGATTGATATTTTCTTGGAAACGAAAGACGTGCTCAAAAGCCAACTGGATGCCTATCGGGCCTCCGAAGAGCCCGATGATGCCGTGTTTGAGCGTATCTGCGCCGTATTGAGGCAGCTGGCGCTGGAGCAACAAGACCCCGCCGCGGCTGCCGCGCCGGCGCCTGCTCCGGCTCCCGCTCCGGCTCCGGTTGTAGCCGCGCCTGCTCCCGTGCCGCTCGCTCCCGCCGCTCCGGCAACTGATGCCGGCAACCTGCCGTTGAAGGTTCGGATCACCAAAGTGTCAGACAAGGACGCCGCGTCCTTGCTTGAAGAAATGGGTAATCTGGGCAACGTCCGCGCAAGCGAACGCGCCGATGGCGTGCTGACCGTCTGGGTGGACAGCACCTGCACGCCGGACGACATCGAAGCCGTGTGCTGCTTCATCGTTGACGGCGACCAACTGAACATCACCCGCGAAGCTGCTCCGGCTGCTGGCGCTGTGGCACCTGAGGCCCAGCCCGCAGTCGTGGCTGCGGAAGCTCCTGCGGCCGCCGCGCCTGTGGCGGCGCCCGTTGTTGCGGAAACCGCAGCAGCCGCCGAAGCGATCACGCAAGCGGCAGCCAAGGCTACCCGCCCAGCTGCGCCGGCGCATGCTGACAAGGAATCGACGTCGATACGCGTGGGTGTGGAAAAAGTTGACCAGGTGATCAACCTGGTGGGCGAACTGGTCATTACGCAAGCCATGCTGGCGCAAACGGCCTCCACGCTGGACCCGGTGCTGCATGATCGCCTGCTTAACGGCATGGAGCAGCTGGAACGCAACGCCCGCGATTTGCAAGAAGCGGTCATGTCGATCCGCATGATGCCGATGGACTACGTGTTCAGCCGCTTCCCGCGTCTGGTGCGTGATATTGCCGGCAAGATGGGCAAGCAGATCGAACTGCAAACATATGGCCGCGCGACCGAGCTGGACAAGAGCCTGATCGAACGCATCATCGACCCGTTGACCCACTTGGTGCGCAACAGTCTGGATCACGGTATCGAGACGCCTGAAAAGCGTGTCGCTTCCGGCAAAGATCCCGTGGGGCAACTGGTGTTGTCGGCGCAACACAATGGCGGAAACATCGTCATTGAAGTCAGCGACGACGGCGCCGGTCTGAACCGCGAGAAGATTCTGAAGAAGGCCATGGCCCAAGGCCTGCCCGTCAACGAAAACTCGCCTGACGACGAAATCTGGCAGCTGATTTTTGCGCCGGGTTTCTCCACGGCCGAAAAGGTCACGGACATTTCCGGCCGTGGCGTCGGCATGGACGTGGTGCGCCGAAACATTCAGGACATGGGCGGCCACGTGCAGCTGTCTTGCGAGCCGGGCAACGGCACCACGACGCGTATCGTGCTGCCGCTGACCTTGGCGATCCTGGACGGCATGTCGGTGCGCGTGGGTGAAGAAACCTTCATCTTGCCGCTGAACCATGTGACCGAGTCGCTGCAACCCACGAATGACCAGATCTATTCGGTGGCTGGCAACGAACGTGTGATGCATGTGCGTGGTGAATACCTGCCGCTGGTCGAGATGCACCGTGTGTTCTCCGTGGGCGAAGCCCAATCGGACCCCACGCAGGCCATCGCGGTCATCATGCAAGCTGAAGAACGCCGCTTTGCGCTGTTGGTGGATCACCTGATCGGCCAGCACCAGGTGGTGGTCAAGAATCTAGAGTCGAACTACCGCAAGGTTCCCGGCATCTCCGCCGCCACCATCCTGGGCGATGGCAGCGTAGCGCTGATTGTCGATGTATTTGCGCTTGCGCGCGCCAACCGTGAACGTTGGTCGCAGCCCGAAGCCATTTTGAATTGATGGAGCATTAAAAAATCATGGCAGCCAAACCGCAAGCGCAATCCGCGCGTAATGAAGATGTCGGCAGCGAGTTCCTGGTCTTCACGCTGGGCGATGAAGAGTACGGCATCGACATCCTGAAGGTGCAGGAAATCCGTGGCTACGACGCCGACACGGTTACCCGCATCGCAAACGTTCCGCCTTTCATCAAGGGCGTGACCAATCTGCGCGGGATCATCGTCCCGATCGTGGATCTGCGCATCAAGTTCAACCTGGGCCGCGTTGATTACAACGAGCAGACCGTTGTCATCATCCTCAACCTGGACCGCCGTGTTGTCGGCATCGTGGTTGATGGTGTGTCTGACGTGCTGATGCTCAATTCCGGCCAGATTCGTCCGGCTCCGGAGTTCGGCGCCACGCTGTCCACGGAATACCTGACGGGACTGGGCACGGTCGACGAGCGCATGTTGATCCTGGTTGACATCGAAAAGATGATGACCAGCGACGAAATGGCTTTGGTGGAGAAGGTCGCCTCCTGATCGGAGTTTGGCCTGAATTGCGGGGTAAGGGCGCCATATTGAATCCGATGTGGCGCTTTCCTTTAACGATTGCAGTCAAGGGGTGGTTCTTGTGATGCGCAAGTTTTTCGCGAACATGACGATACGCAGCAGCCTTTTGTGGGTGCTGGCGTTCTTCTCATTCATGTTGGTGATCGGAGCGGCGCTTGGCGTGCTGTCTCTGCGCATCAGTAATGGGACGTTGGCTGAAATCAAGCAATCACAAGAGCTGGACGATGCGGTCGGCCGCGTCGTGTCCAGCTACAAGGACACCCTGGGCGGCTTGAGCCGCGCAGCCTCGGCCAACTACGCAGACATCGTGGGCAGCGTGGGCCAGGCCACCTTGCTGACGCAAGGTCTGTCGTCGGAAGCCAGCGGGCTGCTGGACCGCGCCAAGGCTTCCTTGAACAAAGGCCAGGCAGAATTCGAGTATTACAAGACCCTGCCGCAGCCCGCGGAAGCGGTTGAATCGCTGAAAGAAATTGAAGCCGCCTATGGCGCGTTGCAGCAGCAGGGTTTGAACCCGCTGGTCGCCGCGCTGGAAAAGGCAGACATGCCGGCCTACCAGAAGCAGATCCAGACGGTGCAAGATGCGCTGGAAGGGCGCTTTGCCCGGGCTGTGGAGGGTTTTGATTTCTGGCGCGCCAGCAAGATGCTTGACGCGCATGAAGTGGCGCAGGTGCGCTATCAATTCGTTTTGATTGCTGTCAGCGCTGGCGGCGTGATCGCCGCGTTGCTCGTGTTTGCCACCTATGTCTTCCTGCGCCGCCGCGTGTTGCAGCCGCTGAAAGAGGCCGGCCATCATTTTGACCGTATCGCTGGCGGTGACCTGACCGCCCGAGTCGATGCGCGCAATACCAATGAAATCGGCCAGCTCTTCGCGGCGCTCAAGCGCATGCAGGAAAGCCTGACCCGAACGGTGGCGACGGTGCGCCGTGGCGTAGACGAAATCAATGTTGGCTCGCATGAAATCGCGGCCGGCAATACGGATCTGTCCAGCCGTACCGAACAGCAGGCCGCGTCGCTTGAAGAAACCGCGGCGTCGATGGAGCAACTGGCTTCTACCGTGAAGCAGAACGCTGACAATGCTCGCCAAGCCAATCAGCTTGCAGCAAGCGCGTCTGACGTAGCCGAGCGCGGCGGTTCCGCGGTGTCGGAAGTGGTCAATACCATGCACGACATTTCGGCCAGTTCGCGCAAGATTTCCGAAATCGTGTCGGTGATTGATGGCATTGCCTTCCAGACCAACATCCTGGCGTTGAACGCCGCCGTGGAAGCCGCAAGAGCGGGCGAGCAGGGCAAGGGCTTCGCAGTGGTGGCGGGCGAAGTGCGCTCGCTGGCGCAGCGCAGCGCGCAAGCGGCCAAGGAAATCAAGGGTCTGATCGAAGACTCGGTGACCAAGGTGGGCGCGGGTTCGCAGCAAGTGGAACGCGCCGGCGCGACCATGCAAGAGATCGTGGCCTCGGTCAAGCGCGTGACGAACATCATGGGCGAGATCTCGGCAGCATCCGAAGAGCAGTCCAGCGGTATTGATCAAGTCAATCGCGCGGTTTCGCAGATGGACGAAGTGACGCAACAGAATGCGGCGCTGGTGGAAGAAGCCGCCGCGGCGGCCGGCTCGTTGCAAGAGCAGGCGCAACGCCTGGCCGAAGCCGTTGCGGTGTTCAAAATCAATGCAGGCGAAGTCATTGAAGTGCCGGCACACCGCCTGTCTTCGATGCGTTCGTCCGATGACGACTCAAGATTGCAAGCGCCTGACGCGTTTGCGCTTGGGCACTGAGGACACTAGTGGCAACTGCAGCAACCTCGGCGCCGTCCGCTTCGGTGGAACGCCAATTCGATTTTCGCGACGCGGACTTTTCCCGCGTCCGCAAGATGATTCACGCTCGCGCCGGTATTTCACTGGGTACGCACAAGCGTGAAATGGTCTACAGCCGGCTGGCAAGGCGTTTGCGCGCTCTTGGCCGGCAGGACTTCGGCAGCTATCTGGATCAGCTGGAAGATGAGCCCGATGCGGCTGAGTGGGAAGACTTTGTCAACGCGCTCACGACGAACCTGACGGCATTCTTCCGCGAATCGCACCATTTCCCGATACTGGCCGACTTTGCCAAGAAGCGCGGCGGTCCGGTATCCGTGTGGTGCTGCGCGGCCTCCACGGGCGAAGAGCCGTATTCCATTGCGATCACGCTGGTTGAGGCGCTCGGTCCGCGTGGCGGCTCGTCCTCGGTGCTGGCCACCGATATCGACACCAATGTGTTGAATCGGGCCCGCGCGGCGGTCTATCCGGCCGAACGGGTCGCCAAGATGGAAGACGAGCGCTTGCGCCGCTTCTTCTTGAAAGGCCGTGGCGCGAACGAAGGGCAAGTGCGGGTGCGCCCGGAAATTGCGGACATGGTGCGGTACGAGACCTTGAACCTGTTGGCGCCTTCCTGGCCGATCAACGAAAAGTTCGACGTGATCTTTTGCCGCAACGTCATGATTTATTTCGACAAGCCTACGCAGGCGAAGATTCTGGAGCGGTTTGCGCCGTTGCTCAAGCCGGGTGGCTTGCTGTTTGCGGGCCACTCCGAGAACTTCACCTACATCAGCCGGGATTTTCGTCTGCGCGGGCAGACAGTCTACGAATGCGCGGGTAAGGCCTGAACGGCCCAAGGCAGCAAGCTATGAAAAAAATATCTGTTTTGTGTGTGGATGACTCGGCGCTGGTGCGGGGCTTGATGACGGAGATCATCAATAGCCAGCCGGATATGGAAGTGGTTGCGACCGCGCCGGACCCGCTGGTGGCGCGCGACCTGATCAAGCGTCACAACCCTGACGTGCTGACGTTGGACGTGGAAATGCCCCGCATGGACGGGCTGGATTTCCTGGAAAAACTGATGCGTCTGCGGCCGATGCCGGTGGTGATGGTGTCATCACTGACCGAGCGCGGCGGCGAAATCACCTTGCGCGCGCTGGAACTCGGCGCCATTGATTTCGTGACCAAGCCCAAACTGGGCATACGCGACGGCTTGCTTGAGTACACCGAAATCATCGCGGACAAGATTCGCGCAGCCGCACGCGCCAAGCTGCGCGCGCCGACGCCGCACGCGGCGCAAGCTGCACCCGCGCCGATGCTGCGCCGTCCGCTGGCCAGCTCGGAAAAGCTGGTGATTGTGGGCGCATCCACGGGCGGGACCGAAGCCATTCGCGAAGTTCTGCAACCGTTGCCGCCGGATAGCCCGGCCATCCTGATCACCCAGCACATGCCCGCCGGATTCACGCGTTCGTTCGCGCAGCGTCTGGACGCGCTGTGCGCAGTGACGGTGCGCGAAGCCGTGCATGGCGACCGGGTGCTGCCGGGTCACGTTTATTTGGCGCCGGGCGGCGACACTCACATGCGTTTGGGCCGCAGCGGCGCCAACTATGTGATTGAACTGGAAGCCAGCGAACCCGTTAACCGCCACCGTCCTTCCGTGGACGTATTGTTTAATTCTGCCGCTGTCGCTGCGGGCAAGAACGCCATTGGCGTTATCTTGACCGGCATGGGCAAGGATGGAGCCGCCGGCATGCTGGCCATGCACCGCGCGGGCGCGCACACGATTGCGCAGGACGAAGCCAGTTGCGTGGTCTTCGGCATGCCCCGCGAAGCCATCGCCATTGGCGCCGCGGATGAAGTGGTTGCGCTGTCGGCGATTAGCGAACGCATTCTGACTCGCCTGGGCGACCGTGGACACCGCGTTTGACGCGGATGATTCCACGATCGTTCTCAAGCAAATTTTTTCTGGAGTGAAAGATGGTAGATAAGGGCCTGAAGATTCTGGTGGTGGATGACTTCCCCACTATGCGACGGATCATCCGCAACCTGCTCAAAGAGCTGGGTTTCGAGAACGTCGATGAGGCCGAGGACGGCGCGATCGGTCTGGAAAAGCTGCGCAATGGCGGCTTCCAGTTCGTCGTCTCGGACTGGAACATGCCCAATCTCGACGGCTTGGAAATGCTTAAGCAGATCCGCGCCGATCCGTCGCTGGCGTCGTTGCCCGTGTTGATGGTGACGGCTGAGGCCAAGAAGGAAAACATCGTTGCGGCGGCTCAGGCCGGCGCTAACGGATATGTGGTCAAGCCTTTCACGGCGGCAACGCTGGAAGAAAAGCTGACCAAGATCTTCGAGAAAATTGCTGGCTGAGGTGTGCAATGAGCACAACGGAAAATCTTGAACCAGCGGAAAATCCTGATCTGATTCACCGGATCGCATCGCTCACGCGCATGTTGCGCGACAGCATGCGTGAACTGGGTCTGGACCAGGCAATCAAAGACGCAGCTAATGCCATCCCCGATGCCCGTGATCGTCTGCGCTATGTCGCGCAAATGACCGAGCAGGCGGCCAACCGCGTGCTGAATGCCACCGAGGCCGCAGGTCCCATCCAGGACAATATGTCGCGTTCGGCACAGGCGCTGGATACCCGCTGGCAACAGTGGTACGACCAGCCTCTGGAAATGCCGGAAGCGCGCGAACTGGTGAAGGATACGCGGGCCTTCCTAGAGGATGTGCCGAAGCAGACGCAACAGACACAGTCCAAGTTGATGGAAATCATCATGGCGCAGGATTTCCAGGACCTGACGGGCCAGGTCATCATGCGCATGATGGACGTGGTGGGCGCGATCGAGCGTGAATTGCTGCAAGTGCTGCTGGACAACGTGCCGCAAGAGCGCCGCGACGAGGCCAACAGCCTGCTTAACGGTCCGCAAATCAGCCCGCAGGGCAAGACGGATGTCGTGACCAGTCAGGATCAGGTCGACGACCTGCTAGCCAGCCTGGGCTTCTAAGCTTAAAACCATCCCACGCCGCCGGACATGACCTCCGGCGGCGTTTCTATTTGAGTGCGCGGTGCGCAGCAGCCGGTCCTGCTGAAGTGCCGGATGCCGTTCATGAACGTATTCCCTAAGAGCGCAAACGCCGCCTGATGGATAGACTTGCCGCCATAAGAAAAATCGGGGCCTAGCAGTCAGCGATACGGCGCGCCATGCGCGCCCGGCAACGGATGCCCATAGAAGGCGATCCGGGCCAGCACAAGGAGCTTATCTTGGCCAGATCCGTATTCCGCTTGGGCGGCATGTGGGGTTTGTTGCGCCGGCTTAATCGTGGCGACGCGATGTTGTCGGACCGCACCCTGTCCATCAGTCCGGCCGTCTGGCCGCTGCATCGGTTTCTAGCCCAGATCCGGCGGCGGATCATGACCGTCAGACAATCCAGTATCGAGATCGCCCTGAACGCGGCGCGTACGCAGTTTCAGGCGGGGCGCTGTTCCAGCCTGGCGCAAGAGCAGGCGCGCGCTGCTGGCGCGTTGGCCGCAAGCGGCGCGCAAATTGCGGCTTTGTCCACGTCCACATCCAGCCATGCGCGCGAGATCGCGGACGTTTCCGGCCAGAATCTGCGCTCGGCCGAGCAGGCGCTGGCCGAGCTATCTGACGTTCAAGCACGCGTTGAGCGCATGACGCGCGAGATGGCGGCATTTACTGACGTCGTCGGGCAGTTGACGACCCGTGCGCGTTCGGTGGGCGACATCAGCAAGCTGATCAAAGACATCGCGTTGCAGACCCAGTTGCTTGCGTTGAACGCGGGGGTCGAGGCGGCGCGGGCAGGGGATGCAGGCCGCGGTTTCGCGGTGGTGGCCAGTGAAGTCGGCCGCTTGGCCGAGCGCGTGAATGCCGCCACCAGTGACATTGGACGGCATACGGGCGAAATGCTGGACCTGGTGGACACGACCCAGCGCCAAACGGGCACATTGCGCGAGGACGTCAATGCGTCGGGCGTGGTGTTGGACCGGACCTGCTTGGATTTCGAGCGATTTGTGCGGGACTTCGGCAACATGAACCGCCAGGTGGGCGAGGTGGTGCAGGCAATTGGCGAGGTGGATGCCACCAATCACAGCATGAGCCAGGAAGTGGGCCGTATTGCCGCGTTAAGCGCCGACGTGCTCGAACGCGTGGGCAGCATGTCGGGCGAAATCGACCGTATCAGGCGGCAGACGGAGAGCGTGCAGGAGGTGCTGGCGGACATGCGCACCGGCAACACCGCGTTTGATCGGTTGTCGGACGTGGTGGAAGACTTTCGCGAGGCCGCAGCGGGCTTGCTGGAAGACGCCCGCAGGCGCGGCGTCGATGTATTTGACCGGCACTATGCGCGCATTCCGGGCAGCGAGCCGCCGCGTTATCACACGCTCTACGATCGGGCGATCGATGAGCCGCTGACCCGTCTGCTGGATAGCGTGCTGGACGCGGTGCCCGGCGGTATCTATACCATCCTCGTAGACAGCCGGGGCTACGCGCCAGCCCACAACAGCCGCTTTTCGCACGCGCCCTCGGGAGACTCCAAGCAGGATATTGCCCGGGTGCGCCACAAGCGCATCTTTGATGATCCGGTCGGCGCCCGATTGGCGGCCAACACGGGGGCCCTGTTGTTTCAGACGTATTCCCGGGATACCGGTGAAATCGTCAATGACATTTCCATTCCGCTTTATTTGGGGCCGGAACACTGGGGCGCGGTCAGGATCGGGCTGGATTACGTGCGTTTCCAGGCAGCGCTAGAGGGCGCGGCGCCCAGCCGCCGCCCGGTAGCAGAGGCAGGCTGAGGCTGCGTGGACGGAGCCGCGCCCGGGCTGCGGGGGCAGGGCGGGCGGTCCCGCCGGCAGCGCATCCGGGAATAGCGCCGCTTTCCCCCCGTTTCTTGGCTTATCGCCCGAGTCCCAGGCCTCCTAGAATCTCGGCGGGCAGCTCGTAATCCCAGAATCCGCGAGCAGCAACGACACCGCAGAGCATGGCCGAAGAAAGCGACCTCGAAAAATCCGAAGCCGCCTCTCCCAGGCGCCTGGAAAAGGCGCGCGAGGAGGGGCAGATTGCGCGTTCCCGCGAGTTGGGCACGTTCATGATGCTGGCCGCGGGTGTCGCGGCAATCTGGATGGGCGGCGGTTCGATCTATCAAGGCTTGAGCGGCGTGCTGCGCAACGGCTTGGCATTTGACCAGCGTGTCGTCATGGACCCGGGTGTCATGGTGGAACAGGCCGTCAATGGTTTTGGCCACGCACTGCTGGTGATTTTGCCGGTCTTCGGTGTATTGGCGGTTGTCGCGGTGTTGTCCAGCGTGCTTTTGGGGGGCATCGTCATATCCGGCAAGCCCCTGCAAGCGAATTTCTCCAAGCTCAGCCTGTTTGCGGGCTTGAAGCGGATGTTCTCGTCGCAGACAGTAGTGGAGCTGATCAAGGCGCTGGCCAAGGCTTTGCTGGTGGGCGGTGTGGCCATCTGGGTCATCTGGCGTTACCACGATGACATGATGGGCCTGATGCACGTGGCGCCGTCTGCCGCATTGATCAAGGCGCTGTCGCTTGTGGCGATGTGCTGCGCGTTCATTGTGGCGTCTTTGCTGGTCATCGTGATGCTGGACGTGCCCTGGCAGATTTGGAGCCACTTGAAGAAATTGCGGATGTCCAAAGAGGACGTGCGTCAGGAACATAAGGAAAGCGAAGGCGATCCGCATACCAAGGCGCGTATCCGCCAGCAGCAGCGGCAGGCCGCAAGGCGCCGCATGATGTCGGAAGTGCCGAAAGCGGATGTGGTGGTGACCAACCCCACGCATTACGCCGTGGCGCTCAAGTACGACGAAGAAAAGGGCGGAGCCCCGCGTGTGCTGGCCAAGGGCACAGGCCTGATTGCGGCAAAGATCCGCGAATTGGCAGCGGAACACCGCATCCCCACATTGGAAGCGCCGCCTCTGGCGCGCGCATTGCATCAACACGTCGAGCTGGGGCATGAAATCCCGGCCGAGCTATACACCGCGGTAGCGGAAGTGCTGGCGTGGGTCTTCCAGTTGCGTTCATGGCGCTCAGGTTGGGGGGCCGAACCGACGGCACCTACTAAACTGGTCGTGCCCGCCGCACTGGACCCGCAGACAAAAACCGCAGCACAAGGAGTTTAAGGAATGAGCGCTTTGCTCACCATGTTGAAGAATAGCGGGGCCGGCCACGCGCGGCTCCTGGCAGGTCCAGTCCTGATCGTGATGGTTCTGGGCATGATGGTGCTGCCCCTGCCCACCTTCCTGCTGGATTTGCTGTTCACCTTCAACATTGCGTTGTCCGTGATGATCCTGCTGGTGGCCATGTTCACGCGCAAGCCGCTGGACTTTGCCGCGTTCCCTGCTGTGCTGCTGTTTGCCACCTTGTTGCGTCTGTCGCTGAACGTGGCGTCCACCCGCGTGGTGCTGCTGCACGGCCATACCGGCCCTGACGCGGCGGGTAAGGTCATTGAAGCCTTCGGCCACTTCCTGGTGGGCGGCAACTTTGCCGTGGGGATCATCGTTTTCGTGATCCTGACCATCATCAACTTTATTGTGATTACCAAGGGTGCAGGGCGTATCGCCGAAGTGGGCGCGCGTTTCACACTGGACGCAATGCCCGGCAAGCAGATGGCGATCGACGCCGACTTGAATGCCGGCCTGATTGGCGAAGACGAGGCGCGCCGCCGCCGTGCAGAGGTCTCGCAGGAGTCGGACTTCTTCGGCTCGATGGACGGTGCCAGCAAGTTCGTGCGCGGCGATGCCATCGCCGGCCTGTTGATCATGGCGATCAACATCATCGGCGGCCTGATCGTGGGCGTTGCCCAGCACGATATGTCGATGAGCGATTCGGCGCGTGTCTACACGCTGCTGACCATCGGTGACGGCCTGGTTGCGCAGATCCCGGCGCTGGTGATCTCCACCGCTGCCGGTGTGGTGGTGTCGCGCGTGTCTACCGACCAGGACATCGGCCAGCAGATCATCAGCCAGCTGTTCTCGAACCCCGCCGTGCTGTTCTTGACGGCAGGCATTATTGGCATCATGGGTTTGATTCCCAATATGCCGCACATTGCTTTCCTGAGCCTGGCCGGCGCGCTGGGATGGGGCGGCTGGATGTTGACCAAACGGCAAAGGGCTGCGGCGGTAGCCGCGGAAGAGGTGCCGCCGCAGGCGATCACGCAAGCGCAGGCGGCCGCGGCCGAGGCCAGTTGGGACGATGTGTCTATGGTGGATCAGTTGGGCCTTGAAGTGGGTTACCGGCTGATTCCGCTGGTGGACCACGCCCAGAATGGCGAGCTCTTGCATCGCATCCGCAGCCTGCGCAAGAAATTTGCGCAAGACGTGGGCTTTTTGCCGCCAGTCGTTCATATTCGCGACAACCTGGAGCTCAAGCCCAACGACTACCGCATCTTGCTGTCGGGCGTTGAAGTGGGCCATGGTGTGGCGATGCCTGGCCAATGGCTGGCCATTGATCCGGGCGGCGTCACCGTGCAGATCAAGGGCACGCCCACCACCGATCCGGCCTTTGGTTTGCCGGCGTTGTGGATCGACGGCGGCCTGCGCGATCAGGCGCAAGTGGCGGGCTACACCGTGGTGGATGCCGGCACCGTTGTCGCGACCCACCTGAATCACCTGATGCACCGCCACGGTTCCAATCTGCTGGGCCGCCAGGAAGTGCAACAACTGCTGGACCGTATTGGCCGCGATGCGCCCAAGCTGGTCGAAGATCTGGTTCCGAAGACGCTGTCGTTGACCGCACTGCAAAAGGTGCTACAGGGTCTGCTCTCCGAAGAGGTGCCGATTCGCGACATGCGCACCATTATCGATACGCTGTCCGAGCACGGCCCGCGCCTGGCGGCGCAAGCGGCTGGCTCCGGCGGGCAGCCGGATATCAACGAACTGATCGCGTTGACTCGCCGTTCCTTGGGCCGCGCCATTACGCAGCAGTGGTTCCCGGGTGAAGGCGAATTGCGCGTCATCGGCCTGGACGTGAAGCTGGAGCGTGTGCTGTCGCAGGCCATGACGACCAGCGGCGGCCTGGAGCCGGGCTTGGCCGATACGCTGCTGCGCGAAACGCAGGCGGCGGTCGAGCGCCAGGAACAGCAGGGCAACGCGCCGGTGTTGATCGTATCGCCGGTCTTGCGCGCGCCGCTTTCGCGCTTCTTGCGGCACCACTTGCCGCAGTTGGGCGTCTTGTCGAATACTGAAATACCCGATGAGCGCATGGTCCGCGTGACCGCGCTGATTGGCGGGAGTAATGGGGCATGAAGATAAGCCGGTTTTTTGGGGCGAATAGCCGTGAAGTGATGCGCCAGGTGCGTCAGGTCTTGGGGCCTGACGCACTTATTGTGTCGAATCGCAGCATTGACGGCGGCGTGGAAGTGCTGGCTACGGTGGAGGGCGCGTTTGACGACGTTGCAGCACAGACGCCGCAACAAGCGCCAGCTTCGCAGCCGGCCGCTACACATTCAGCAGCTTCGCAGCCGGCAGCTTCTCAGCCCGGGACCCCAAATTCCGGCGCGTCATATTTTGCGGCGCCCGCCGCGCAACCTCGCCCGGCAGTGCCGGCCAGTTCGCCATTTGGTGCGGCAGGCCCTGCTGAACGTTCGTACGCGCCGTCACCAGCTGCTGTAGCGCAGCCTGGTTCCCACAGCGGGTACATTGCGCCGTCGCGTTCGATTGCCGCCTATCAATCCGCCTTCGCATCGTCGACAGGGCCGGAGGAAGAGGTTGCGCAAGAGCCTGTCAGCCGCGCAGCGCCTCAAACGATTTCCCCGCCGCCGCCCGTGCCGGTTGCGCCTGCGCCGGTGCGTGTTGAAATGCCCGCGTTGCCACCCGCCCGCCCGCCGATGGCAGTTCCGCCAGCTGCGCCCGCGACGCCCGCTGCGCCGACGCCTGCGCCCGCGGCCTACGCGACGCCGGCTATGCCCGCAGCGCCCGCGCCCGCCGCTCCCGTTCATGCTCCCCCTCCGGCCGTTTCCACGCCTCCCGCGCCGTCGATGGCCCGCACGCCGGATGCGCCCCTGCGGCACCCGACGCTGACGCCTCAGCCGGCGGCGCCCATCGATACCACTGCGGGTTTGCAGGATGCGATCAGCGCCTTGCGCGGTGCGATGGAAAGCCGCATGGACGGTCTGCTCTGGGGCGGACGCCAAGGCCAAGGCCGCGAGCCCGCCGCCGCCGCACTGTTCCGCAGCCTGCTGGATGCGGGGTTCAGCACGAAGCTGGTCCGCACGCTTGTCGAGCGTTTGCCGCAAGGCATGACGTCCGAAGCGGCGCTTGCCTGGGCCCGCAACGAGCTGGTGACCCATCTGCCCGTGGTCCGTTCCGAAGATGAATTCCTGGCTGGCGGCGTGTATGCCCTGGTCGGCCCCACTGGCGTGGGCAAGACCACAACGCTGGCCAAGCTGGCCGCTCGCTGCGTGGCTCGCGAAGGCCGGGATCAGGTGGCGATGCTCACCACCGACCTTTTCCGGATCGGCGCGCTGGAGCAATTGCAGATTTATGGCCGCCTGATGGGCGTGCCGGCGCATTCGGTGCGTGATGCTGGCGAATTGCGCCGCCTCCTGGCTGAATTGGGGAATCGCAAGATTGTCCTGATCGATACCACCGGCATCAGTCAGCGCGACCGTCTGGTCGCCGAGCAGGCTTCAATGTTGTGCAATGCAGGCAAGCCCGTGCGCCGGCTGCTTGTGCTGAACGCCGCCAGCCAGGGCGATACCCTGGACGAAGTGGCCCACGCATACCGCAATGGCGTGGGCGAGGACGTGGCAGGTTGCATCATCACCAAGCTGGATGAGGCCACCCGCCTGGGCGCTGCGCTGGATACGGCTATCCGCCATCGCTTGCCGATTCACTATATGTCGGTCGGGCAGAAAGTGCCCGAACACATGGAGCTGGCCCGCGCTGATGTATTGATTGACCGCGCATTCACAATGGTCGAGCGTGCGCGTGCGCTGTATACCCCGAGCGAGGCTGATCTGGCGTCCTTGGTGCCGCCTGCGCGCGACGCAGAAGCTGCCGATCCGGCACGGCGCCGCCAATTGCTGGCTTCGGCCATTTTGCGTCCTCAAGGCGGATCGGCGTCGATCACAGCTGCCCAAAACCTGGATGACACGATTGCCTGGCTGGATAGTGATCCGGCCTGCGTGCAGGCGCGCGCCTCTTGGCGCCAGTATGTTGGCGATAGCGCAGGCGCGAGCCTGGCCGCGTTGAACGAAGAACCCGTGGCCATGCTGCGGCGTGAATTCTCCGCGACCTGCAATCGGAACCTGCTGGTCGTTCACGGCAAGACCACGATGAAGGGCGAGGGCTTGCCGGGGGGCACCCTGATGAGCGCATTGCTGATGAGCGATCGCGGCGCCGCACTGGCCGCGCCAGCGCAACAATTGGCGCTGGCTCACGGCATGTTGTCGTCGTTCGCTCCGGCCGCGCCGTCCCAGCCAGATCCGGCCCTTGCGCTTACCGCGCGGGTTACCTGGCTGGCTGAACAACTGGCCCGCGTACCGGCAGTGCACATGCTTGAAGCGGGCATGTCTGCCTTGTGGCAACCGTTAAGCCAGCAGGGCGTGTCTTGGGTGGCCCGCAGTCCTGGCGGTTTGCGCGTGATTCAGGATGAATGCCCCACTAATTTGAACGCTGTGGGCAAAAGCGTTGGTTACCTGCCCGTGGGTCAACCTGGCGACATGCCCGGACTGATGAGCGAAAAGTCTGGCAAGGCCGTGCCGTTGGCGTTGTGGGCGTCGGGCACCGAAGTGGCTTTGGCAGGGCGGGGTGAAAGCGCGCCTATCCGGCTGGTTTGCGCACGCTTGATTGATACCGCCAACGGTGAAGTCGTGGGTCAATTATTCGGCCTGACCAACCTGCCTTCGTCACAAGCCGACGCGGCGACGGTGGCACGCTGGCTGGTGCTGCAAGAGGAAGCCCGGGCGGGATTCCGTTATATGGCCAATGCCTGGCAGGCCTTGCCGGCAGTTGACGGCGCCCATGCGCTTGCGCGCCAATCCCTGATGGCCGGCCAGTTGGGCGCAGCCTGCTGGCAGATGGCGCATTCGCCAGCCGCAGATGTGGTGCGCGGGCCGTTGTCGGGCATCATGGGGTCAGAGCGCAAATTGCCGGGACGACTGTTGCCGGTAGCGATCCTGAAGATGTTCGCCATGCTGGAAATGACGGGCGGAGCCTAAGCCGTTGCGGCAGGCGCAGGTAAAAAAATGGCGGCGCAATCAGCGCCGCCATTTTTTTGGCCTGCCAGGGCAGGGCGGCGATCAGCCAGCCACGATGGGCTTACGGCCAGGGGCGCTGCGGGCGCCGCGGCCTTGAGAGTCATACGTCGACGAGCCGCCGATGCCGCCAATATTACGCAGCGCATCGAGCGATTGCTGGGTATAGCGCAGATGCACATCAATCAATGCGCCATTGCGCATGTTGATTTCATTGGCCGACGCCGACTTGGTCAACAAGGCCTGCCAGATACCGGACAACTGCGGGTGCAGCACGGCAGCTTGTTCAGTGCCTGCATGGCCAATGGGCAGACCGATTTCGGTCAGCAAGCCATCCCGCGTTTCGCTCAAGTCAACCAATTGCTGGGCCACACGGCCCTTGCGTTCGGTGATGTCATGCAGCGCGCCAACATTCCCCGGGCCCACCAGCACTTCGGTCTCTTCTTCCAAAATGGCGGAGAACTCGGTGATCAGGGCGTCTTCCTGCCGCATGCAGGATTGCAGGGAATCGACGTGGCTCATTGTCATGCTTCGAACGCTCAAGAGTCGTTAAGGGTAGGGTTACTTCAACAGGTCGCGGGCGCTGGCGATCAGGCTGTCAGCGATACGGCCGGTGTCGATCTTCAATTGGCCGGAGGCAATCGCGGCGCGAATGGCAGCCACGCGCTCGACATTGATGTCGTTCGAGCCGTCTTGCAGGGCCAACATCTTGCGCGACGCGGAACTCAGCGCCACCTGCGAGCTGCTGGAGCCGCCGCCGCTCGTGCCGCCATAGGCCTGAGCAACGGCGGATTCAGCCCGTGTGCCAACGGCATCGGCCGAAATGGGCCGGTTAGTGGTCGAATTGATTTTCAAGGTTTTCTCCGCAGGGCGTCCTGGGTCGGTTTGCGACGGATCCGCCTACTTATGTCTCTGTAACGACAGGGCCAGTAGGAACTTTAGGGTAGCTTGCCCGATGGCGCCACGCGATATGTAACAGTATCTAGAGTTGTATTTCCACCAAGCCGGCGTTGCGCACGACGCCGCTGACCACCTGGCCGCCAGCGGTGCGCACCTGGACGGTAGCGCCCGGCGCTGCATTGTCCAGCGCTTGGCCTTCGCTGCTGACCACAAAACCGTTGCCGCGCGCATTGATTCGGACATTTGACCCGCGGACCACCGACTGCGCATTGCGCAACGACGAACCCCTGACCGGTTGTCCGGCATTGATCCGGTAGGCGGCCGTCATGCCGACGACCGTTTGCGGATCGGTGATGGCGCCCGGCGGAAGCGATACCAAGTCGCCGTCGCGAGGGGCAAGGTCATCTGGCGTCAGCGCCTGACCGGCGGCGATCATGCGTGAAGCGACGTAATAATAACCGGGGACGCTGACCGTGGCTTGCACATAGGTGGTCCACGGTTTGGGAGCGTTGCAGCGCACGCCGACGGTCATGCGGGAGCGCAGTTTCATGCCGGACGGCATAAATGGGGACATTGCGTCGCACGGAGCCAGGCGTTCGGCGCGCGGCGAGTCAATCGAGATACTTGGCTGGCCGGGCAGGGCGGCCAGTTGTTCCTGCAAATAATTGTGCGCTGCGCTGACGATTGCCTCGGCGGGCTGGCTCGCGTCCTGAGCCTGCGCCGCGCCCAAAGCGGCCAGCGCCAAAGTGGCCACGCAGGTAGCGCGCGCGAGGAGATGTCGTGCAGAGATTTTCATGATGGATGAATTGTAGGAGTCTGCGGCGCTGGGCAATAGGCGAATTGGATGAGAAATGGCAGGTTATTTGGCTGATTGTGTTCTGCCGCCGCCACCTATGATGCCGTCATCCAATGGGATAACGGTGTGTCCGAAATCCCGTGCTCTATCCGTATTGCAACGCAGGAAGGCGCCACGATGCTAGACAGGCTTAACGAAGATTTCCGGTTCTACCAGCAGTCCTTGGGGCTGCGCGCGCAGCGCCAGGAAGTGCTGTCGTCGAATATCGCCAACGCCGATACGCCTAACTACAAGGCTCGCGATTTTGACTTCAAGGCCGCGATGGAAACCGCCATGGAAGGGTCCAAGCGCCTGGCCGACACGTCGCTCACGCTGACGTCGGCGCGCCATATCCCCGCCAAGGCGGTATCGCAAGGCCCGACCGAATTGCTGTATCGCCTGCCGTACCAGCCCAGCATGGATGGCAACACGGTGGATATGGATATCGAGCGCGTGCAGTTCGCCGATAACACCTTGCACTACCAAAGCACCATGCAGATGGTGTCCGGCCGCATCCGGACCATGCTGTCCGCCATTCAGGATTGATCCATAAAGGGAGCGACAGGCAATGTCCTTGTTGAGCATTTTTGATATCGCCGGTTCGGCACTCAGCGCGCAATCGCAGCGCATGAACGTGGCCGCCAGCAACATGGCCAACGCCGACAGCGTCGTGGGTCCGGATGGCCAGCCTTATCGCGCCCGCCAAGTGGTGTTCCAGGTCAACCCGGCTGCTGGCCAGGCCTTGGGTCAGGAAATTGGCGGTGTGCGCGTGGCGGGTGTCATCCAGGATCAGTCGCCCCTCAAGCAGGTCTATGACCCCAAGCACCCGCTGGCGGATGCCCAGGGCTACATCAGCATGCCCAACGTCGATCCCGTCGCCGAAACAGTCAACATGATCGCCGCTTCCCGTTCTTATCAGGCGAACGTCGAAGTGCTGAACACCGCCAAGTCCTTGATGCAGAAGACGTTGACCATCGGTCAATCCTAATTTTTTGACAGAGTGAATCCATGACCACCGTCGACCAAAACACGAGCACCGCCGGCCTGGGCCTTGCCCAAACCGGGGCCAGCGGCAGCAGCACGGCGCAAGGCTTGCAGGATCAGTTCCTGAAGCTGCTGGTGACGCAACTGCAAAACCAGGACCCCCTGAACCCGATGCAGAACGCTGAGCTGACCTCGCAGTTGGCGCAGATTTCCACCGTGGAAGGCATCAACAATCTGAAGAACACCATGCTGGCCATCAGCGGCCAGATCGACGTGTCGCAGTCGATGAATGCCGTGTCCATGATCGGCAAGGGCGTGCTGATTCCTGGCGCCAAGGTCAAGGTGGGCGTGGATGGCGAGAATCCGGCCGAGCGCGTCGTGACGCCTTACGGTCTGGATCTGCAAGCCGATGCCCAAAAGGTTCAGATCCGTATTTCGGACTCGAACGGCGCGGTGATTCGCACGATCGAAATGGGTGAGCAAAAGACCGGTGTCTACACGCTGGCATGGGACGGCAAGAACGACAGCGGCGTGGCGATGGAAGCGGGCGCCTACACCGTGTCCGTCCTGGCGACCGACGCCGATAGCAAGAAGGTGAATGCGGAAGTGCTGAGCTACGGCCTGGTCAAGAGCGTGGCGTATTCCACTAACGGCCTGCGCCTGGATCTGGGCCTTGACGGCCAGACCAGCATGCTGGACGTGCGCAAGGTAATCGGCGCCTGAACCAGGCGTATTTGAATCGGTGCCGGCGCACAGCGGCGGCTTCACTAGATAAAGATTAGCGAGAAAAAATATGGGTTTCGGACAAGGATTGAGCGGCTTGAACGCCGCGGCGCAGAACCTGGATGTCATTGGCAATAACATCGCCAACTCCGGTACTGTCGGCTTCAAATCGTCGACCGCGTCGTTCGCGGACGTCTACGCCAGCTCGCGCGTCGGTCTGGGCGTCAAGGTCGCAGCAATCTCGCAGCGCTTCACGGTCGGTACCGTGAACGGCGGCGGCGGTGAATATGACATCGCCATCGACGGCGCCAAGGGCATGTTCCGCGTTACCGACCAAAGCGGCGCGGTGATGTACACCCGCAACGGCGAATTCCTGGTCGACAAGAACAACTTCATCGTGAACGCGCAGGGCTACCGCATGACGGGCTATCCCCCCGGCGCGGTTGGCGCGAACCCGGTGGAACTGCAACTGCCGACCGCGAACGTGGCCCCGCTGGCAACGTCCACGGGCACCACAGTTGCCAACCTTGACGCAAACGCCAAGGTTATCTACCTGACCGACACGATTACGTCGCCGGCCGTCAATGGCTCGGTCACGATGACCGGCACCACGCCGCCTTCGCCGGCCACTCAGTACAACTTCACGCGCGACCCGGCTGGCGCCATCGTCTGGGTAAACCAGCCGCCCGCTGGCACCTACGGCGCAGCCCCCAACCTGATCACTGTTGACGCCGCAGGCGCCGTGACCACGGGCGATGTCTCGCAGGTCCCCGGCTATGTGAATTACACCGCCGCCGTCACGGAAATCGCCAAGCCGTTCGATCCCAAGATCGCCGGCAGCTACACCAATGCGTCGCCCATGACGGTATTCGACTCCCTGGGCAACTCGCACCAGGTGATGCAGTACTTCGTGAAGCGTCCGGCCGATGCCACGGGCAGCGTCTATGACGTGTACTACACGATGGACGGCCAAGCCATGGCGCCGACGACGGAAGCCGGCGGCGTGTGGGGCAACCCGCAGAAGTTCACGTTCAACAACGCCGGCACGATGACCAGCCAGCCGACCGTGACGCTGAGCTTTGCGCAGCCTGGTGGCGCCACCACTCCGGCTGACCCGCTGAACATTGCGATCAACTACACCGGCACCACCCAGTACGGCAGCAACTACAAGCTGGTGGCCAAGCCCAACGGTTATACCTCGGGTGAATTCAGCGGCATCAACATCAGTGGCGACGGCAGCCTGGTTGCCAGCTACACCAACGGCGAAACGCAAGTTGTCGGCACCATCGTGCTGGCTGACTTTGCCAACCTGCAAGGCTTGCAGCCCGTGGGCAACAACGCCTGGAAGGAAACGTCCGCGTCCGGCCAGCCGATCCTGGGTCAGCCCGGCAGCAACGGCATGTCCCGCGTGGTGGGTCAGGCGACGGAAGCTTCCAACGTCGACATGAGCAAGGAACTGGTCAACATGATCATTGCCCAGCGTACGTATCAGGCCAACTCGCAAACCATCAAGACTCAGGACGAAATCATGCAAGTCCTGATGAACCTGAAGTAAAGCCAGACAGGCTAGCGACGACACCGACGGAATAGGCAATGGATAGAATCATCTACACCGCCATGAATGGCGCAGCGCGTATCACTGAGCATCAGGCCGCGCTCTCCAATAACATGGCCAACGTGAATACGACCGGGTTCCGCGAGCAGATCGCGTTGTACCGGTCTGTTCCGGTGACGGACGGGGTGAGTCTGCCAACGCGTGTTTCGACGGTGGCGTCTACGCCTGGCAACAGCTTTCAAATGGGCAATATGCAAACCACGGGCCGTGACCTGGACGTGGCGCTTTCCAGCGAGAATGGCTGGATTGCGGTGCAGACCCCCCAGGGCGAAGCGTATACGCGTGTTGGCAGCCTGCAAGTTGGCATCAACGGCTTGCTGCAAACGTCGCTGGGCCAGCCGGTGATGTCCGATCAGGGCGGCCCCATCGATGTGCCGGATCAGGCGTCGCTGACGATCACGTCAGACGGCACCATCACCGCCATCGGCGCGGGCGACGGCCCGAACAACATCTTGAACCTGGGCCGGATCAAACTGGCCAATCCGAACAACGCGCAACTGGTGCATGGCGACGACGGTGTGTTCCGCCTGGCGCCAGTCAACGGTCAGCCGGCGCCTCCGGCCCCCGCTGATCCCAGCCTGCGTGTGTTGTCCGGCGTGCTGGAAGGCAGCAACACCAATCCCATGAAGTCGATGGTCGGCATGATTGAAAACGCCCGTCGCTTCGAGCAGCAGATGCAGGTGATTCAGCAGGCCGACCGCAACGCCGAGCGTGCGAACGGCATTCTGTCCGTATCTTGATTGTTCGGCTGATCTAAATAAAATTTTCGCGCGCGGGGCACCCCGCGGCACCAGGAGTACTTCATCATGATGCGTTCGTTGTGGATTGCCAAAACGGGCCTGGAAGGTCAACAGACCTCCATGGACGTGATTTCCAACAACTTGGCCAACGTTTCCACCAACGGGTTCAAGCGCGGCCGCGCCGTGTTCCAGGACCTGATGTATCAGACCCTGCGCCAACCCGGCGCCCAGGTGGGCGACGCCACGCAACTGCCGTCCGGCCTGCAATTGGGTACGGGTGCGCGCGTGGCAGCAACCGAGCGTATCCACACGGAAGGCAACCTGAACAACACCGGCGGCGAGATGGATATCGCCATCCAGGGCCGCGGGTTTCTGCAAGTTGAATTGCCTGACGGCACCCAGGGTTACACCCGTGACGGCGCGCTGCAACGCGACCAGAACGGTCAGCTCACGACCGTCAGCGGCTACGTCATTCAGCCGCCCATGAATATTCCCGACAACGCGCTGTCGATTTCCATCGGCAAAGACGGCATCGTCTCGGTGACGCAGCCGGGCGCCGCTGGCGTGAACGTGCAAGTCGGTCAATTGCAGATCGCCACGTTCATCAACCCCACGGGCCTGCAAAGCATTGGCGAAAACCTGTATCTGGAAACGGATGCTTCCGGTCCCGCCAACCTGCTGCAACCGGGTGTGGATGGCGCGGGCGCCATCTTGCAGAACTACGTTGAAACCTCCAACGTGAACGTCGCCGAAGAGCTGGTCAACATGATCACCACGCAGCGCGCTTACGAAATGAACAGCAAGGCCGTCAAGACTTCCGACGAGATGCTGGCCCGCCTGACTCAACTGTGATGCCCATGTCTGTCCTGCGCCTGGTATTGAGTGCGGCCCTGGCAATGCTAGTGGCTGGTTGCGCCATGATTCCGCCCGAGCCCATCGTGACCGGGCCGACGACGGCGACGCCTCCGCCTCCGCCGATGCCCATGGCGCAGCCCTCGGGTTCGATTTATCAGCCCACGACCTACGGCAACTACCCGTTGTTCGAAGATCGCCGGCCGCGCAATGTGGGCGATATTGTTACGGTCGTGCTGAACGAGCGTACCAACGCATCCAAGAACGTCGCGACCAACACGAACCGTACCGGTTCAGCAAACTTGGGTATTGCCGCCGCGCCGTCCTTCATGGACAGCTGGGCAAATGCGAACCTGAACCTGGATGCCAAGGGCGGCAACGTCTCGCAGGGCAAGGGCGACAGCACGGCGAACAACGCGTTCACGGGCACCATCACCACGACCGTCGTGGGCGTGATGTCCAACGGCAACTTGCAAGTGGCCGGTGAGAAGCAGATTGCCATCAACCGCGGTAGCGAATATGTACGCTTTGCCGGTGTGGTGGACCCGCGTTCTATTACCGGCACGAACACCGTATCGTCCACCCAGGTGGCAGACGCCCGCATCGAGTATCGCAGCAAGGGCGTCATGGACGAGGTCCAGACCATGGGCTGGCTGCAACGCTTCTTCCTGATCGCTTCGCCGTTCTAAACATGAAACAACCGACTCCGATATCCGCCTTGCTGTCCCTGTTGGCGCGCGTCTGCGTAGCGGTCGGACTCGCGGCCGGCGCTGGCGCGGCGCAGGCCGAACGGCTCAAGGATATGGCTTCTATCCAGGGCGTGCGGGGCAATCAGCTGATCGGCTATGGCTTGGTCGTGGGCCTGGACGGCAGTGGCGACCAGGTGCGCCAGACTCCGTTTACCCAGCAAAGCCTGACCAATATGCTGTCGCAACTGGGCATCACGGTGCCCGCCGGCAGCAACATGCAGCTGAAGAACGTGGCGGCAGTCATGGTCACGACCACCTTGCCGGCATTTGCCCGGCCCGGCCAGACGCTGGACGTGGTGGTGTCTTCCATGGGTAACGCCAAGAGTCTGCGCGGCGGCACCTTGCTGATGACGCCGCTAAAAGGCGCCGACAGTCAGGTCTATGCCATTGCTCAAGGCAACATCCTGGTGGGTGGCGCAGGCGCTTCCGCCGGTGGCTCCAGCGTGCAGATCAACCAATTGAACGGCGGCCGCATCAGTGCGGGCGCCATCGTCGAGCGCGGCGTGCCCACCACGTTCTCGCGCGACGGCTACATCCATGTCGAGCTGAACAATACGGACTTCGGCACGGCGCAGAACGTGGCAACCGCACTGAACCGCAAGTTCGGCCAGGGCACCGCGACCGCGCTGGATGGCCGTGTGGTGCAGGTGCGCACCCCCATGGAGCAGTCTTCGCAGGCTCGATTCCTGTCGCAGGTTGAAGACCTGCAAGTGGCGCGCGCGCCCACGGTGGCCAAGGTCATCATCAATGCGCGGACCGGTTCGGTCGTGATGAACCGTACCGTCATGATCGAAGAGGCTGCGGTGGCGCACGGCAACTTGTCGGTCATCATCAATCGCCAGAATCAGGTGTCGCAGCCGGATACGCCTTTCACGGAAGGCCAGACGGTTGTGGTGCCCAATACCCAGATCGAAGTTCGCCAGGACAATGGTTCGCTGCAGCGCGTGAGCACCAGCGCCAATCTGGCAGATGTGGTCAAGGGTCTGAACGCCCTGGGCGCCACGCCGCAGGATTTGCTGGCCATTCTTCAGGCAATGAAGACCGCTGGCGCCTTGCGCGCTGAACTGGAAATCATCTGACGGCCATGGCATATACCAATGACGCGGCTCGCGGCGGCGCCCGCCAGGATTCTGTTTTTGACATGGGCCGCTTGTCGGACTTGAAGCGCGACGTCAAGAAGGACCCTGAAGGCACCGAGCAGCAAAAGCAGGTGGCCAAACAGTTCGAGGCCCTGTTCTTGCAGATGATGGTCAAGCGCATGCGCGAGGCGACGCCGAAAGAAGGGCTGTTCGACTCGCAGCAGACGCAGATGCTGCAATCCATGGCGGATGAGCAGCTTGCGCTGCACCTGGCCACGCCCGGTATCGGCTTGTCGCAGTCCATCCTGGCCCAAATGCAGCAGGGCAAGCCCGCTGACGTGTCGGACGACGCCGTCCGCGCAATCGGGCAGGGCGGCGACCTGGATTTTCGCACTGGCGGTTCGCGGGAAGTGTCCGCGTTGCTCAATGTCATGCGCAACAACCGTGCAAGCGACCGGGCATTGGCTGCTGCGGAAGGCGCGCCGGAGCACGTGGTCAGTTTCGTGTCGAAGATGTCGCGCGCAGCCAATCTGGCGTCGCAGCAAAGCGGCGTGCCTGCCCGTCTGATCATGGGTCAGGCGGCATTGGAATCGGGTTGGGGCCAGCGCGAAATCAAGCACGCCGACGGTAGCACCAGCTACAACCTGTTCGGTATCAAGGCGGGTTCCAGCTGGAAGGGCAAGGTCGTCAATGTGATGACTACCGAGTACGAAGATGGCGTCGCGAAAAAGGTGACGCAACCTTTCCGTGCCTATGCGTCCTACGAAGAATCGTTTGCAGACTACGCCCGCTTGATTGGGAACAGCCCTCGGTACGAGGCGGTTACGACGGCGCGCAATGAAGTCGACGCAGCACGCAAGATTCAGGATGCAGGTTATGCGACAGATCCGCGTTACGCCCAAAAACTGATCGGCATCATGGGTCAGCTGCGCGGCGCGGCATCCAACGTGGAAATTTCTCGCCAGATGTTGGAAGGACTCTAAATTTGGATGATCTCCTGCCGTTAAAGGAGTATCCAGAAATATCAGTTGCGGTTACATACGGGGCATTGTCAGCATGAATTTGTATAAAACAGCATTGGGCGGGCTGAACGCCGCTCAAGCAGGTTTGGCCACCACCAGCCACAACATCAACAATGCCACCACGGTGGGCTACAACCGCCAGCGCGTCATGACGTCCACCGCGGGCGCGCAAGCCACCAGCAACGGATACATCGGCCGCGGCGTGCAAGTCGACACCGTCGAGCGCAGTTACGACAGCTTTCTGTACAAGCAGCTGGTCGGCGCGCAAGGCAGTGGCGCCCAGTTGCAAGCACAGCTGGACCAGGTTTCCCAGATCAATAATCTGTTCGCCGACCGCACGGTGGGCATCGCTCCGGGCCTGACCAATTTCTTCACCAGCATGAACACGGTGGCAAGCAAGCCCGCCGACCCCGCTGCACGCCAGGATTTGCTGGGCAAGGCCAATAGCCTGGCCACCCAGATCCGTTCGGCCTACACGGAAATGCAAAACCAGCGTGAAGGTCTGAACACCCAGATCTCGACGACGGTGGATCAGGTCAACAGCTATCTGGGCCGGATCGACGATCTGAACCAACAGATTTCGCTGGCCACCGGCAAGGCCGGCGGCAGCCCCCCGAACGACCTGCTGGATCAACGCGACCAGGCCGTGATGGAACTGAACCAGCTCGTGGGCATTACGACCTACGAGCAGGGCGACAAGATCAATATCTCGCTGACCAAGGGCGGCCAATCGCTGCTGTCCGGCTCGACCATCTATCCGCTGCAAGCGGTGTCTTCGTCGTCGGACACGAGCCGCACGGTTCTGGCCTACACGCTGCCGGCAGGCTCCGGCAAGACGATCGCGGTCGAAATGAATGACGCGGACGTGACCGGCGGCAAGCTGGGCGGCCTGCTGCAATTCCGCGCGTCTTCGCTGGACACCATGCAGAATCAGCTCGGCCAAATGGCGGTCGGCCTGGCGATGTCGTTCAATGAACAGCACAAGCTGGGTTTGGATCAAAGCGGCGTTCCGGGCACGGATTTCTTCAGCGTCACCACGCCCCAAGGCGTGCCGAACGCACAGAACAAGAGCAACGCGCAGATTTCCGGTGAATTCACCACCTTGGCCAATATCAATGCCAAGGACTACGACATCACCTTTGACGGCACGAACTACCAAGTGGTTCGTATGCCCGAAGGCCAGCAGGTCTATAACGGCCCGGCAACCGGCACTCCGCCCAACGCGACGCTGAACATGGACGCGGAAATGGGCGTGACGCTGACGATCAACGCGCCGCCGCAAGCCGGCGACAAATGGTCGCTGTCACCCACCCGCAATGCTGCGCGTGACATCAATGTTCTGATTTCGGACCCGGCCAAGATTGCCGCCGCCGACGCTGACGGCGGCGACGCCAACGGCAAGAACGCATTGAAGCTTGCGCAACTGCAAAACGCCAAGGTGCTGGGTCACGGCACGATGAGCACCACGGACATGTTCGCGCAGGTCGTGAACACCGTGGGCGTACAGACGGCCCAGGTCAAATCGGCTGCCACCGCGCAGGTCAACCTGATCAAACAGACGGCGGCAGCCCAGCAGTCGGTGTCGGGCGTCAACCTGAACGAAGAATACGTAAGTCTGTCGCTGTACCAAGAACAGTACCAGGCCAGCGCCCGCATCATTGATGTGGCCAGCACCATCTTTGACACGCTGTTGGGCCTGCGCGGCTGATCAGACCGTTGAACTGTGATTACTAAAAAGAATTTCGGAGTTGCACCATGCGCCTGAGCACCACGATGATGTACTCGAACGGCCTGAGCGGCGTTCTCTCTCAGGAATCGGACATGAACCGCCTGGTCGAACAGGTCGGTAGCGGACGCAAGTTCCTGACGCCGGCTGATGACCCCTTGTCGGCTTCGTTGTCGATCGGCGTGGCGCAGACGCAGAGCATGAACTCCACGTACGGCTTGAACCGGAATACGGCCAAGACCAATCTGGGTCAGGAAAGCAACGTGCTGGATTCGATCACGACCGCGCTGCAAGACGTGCGCACCCGCGTCATTCAAGCGGGTAACGGCACGTTCGCGGATAGCGACCGCCAAGCCCTGTCGACCGCGCTCAAAAGCGCTCGCGACGCGCTGCTGGGTCTGGCCAACAGCACGGACGGCAACGGTCAATACCTGTTTTCGGGTTACCAGGGCGGTGTGGTGCCTTATTCCCAGGACACCACCGGCAAGATCGTCTACAGCGGTGCCACTGGTGAGCGCACCGTGCAGGTGGATCAGTCGCGTCAGCTGTCCACCAGCGACATCGGCAGCGACGTATTCGGCCGCGCCAACCCCGGCTCGCAAGCCTATGTCAGCACCGCTGCGTCGGCCAATAAGGGCACTGCCCAGTTCGGCACGGTCTCGGTGACTCCGGGCAGCCCGAACATCGGCAAGAATTTCAGCCTGCAATTCGAAACGGACACGGCGACCGGCAACATGGGTTACCGCGTGATCACGACGGAACCGAACGCGAATCCGCCGGTGCCACCCGTTATCAATCCCGCGCCGCCTGCCACGCCGACAGCCTATACGCCGGATGCAGCCATTGACTTCGGCGGTATCTCCGTCGTGGTCAAGGGCACGCCGCAGAACGGTGACGTGATCAACGTCGAGAACATCCAGACGGCCGATGTCGACATGTTCAACACGCTGGACAGCCTGATCAAGGTGCTGGATTCGCCGATCGCCGGCGACGAAGTTGCGATGGCCAAGCTGACCAATGAACTGGCCACGGCCAATAAGAAGCTGGCAAGCACCTACGACAACATCTTGACGGTGTCGGCATCGGTGGGCGCCCGCATGAATGAACTGGAAGCGCTGGACGCGACGGGTTCGCAGAAGGGGCTGTCGTACTCCAAGTCGTTGTCTGACCTGGAAGATCTGGATTACTACGCCGGCGCAAGCCAGCTCGCGCTGCGCCAAGTGGCGCTGCAAGCTGCGTCAGCAGCCTTCATGACCATTCAAGGATCCAGTCTGTTCAGCCGCAAGTAACGCGGAAGGACTGAAAGGGCGCGCCGGATAAGGCGCGTAGTTTTGCGAAATTGCGGACGCTGCTGGCTAATGGCCAGGGCGTCCGTGGTTGCGTGCAGGGTAGGAAATTGTCGATTCACGTTGCTTAACGCCCGGATATTTCATGCTTGTCAATTTGAAAGTTCGCACCTGTATCGTTCTGGTGCTGTTGCTCTTCACGGGCGCCATGTTCATTTCGAACGGTGTGGCCTGGATGGGGTTGAACTCCAGCAACAATAAACTGGAGCAGGTCAACGCCGCCTACTCCGATCAAGCAACAATATTGAACCGCGCCTACAACCTGATGTTGCGCGGGCGTTTGTTGTTGGCGACCTCGCTGATGGATATGCAGCAGGGCAAGACCGAACAAGCTACGGCGCAGGCCAAGCGTGCTGGCGAGTTGATGCAAGAGGGCGGCAAGGCGCTGGATGCTTTCCGCAAGACTCCGAAGCTGGAAGGCATGGAAGCGCTCAACGGCAAGCTGGAAGCCGCATACAAGCAATTCGACGATTTGGTAAAGCGTCAGTCTGCCGCACTGTCGAACATGGCGATTCAGGAATACCTGGATCTGAACGATGCCGGCAGCGCCGCCAACACGGCGTTCCGCGATTCCGTGGACGGCATTTTGGACTTTGTCGATAAGCGTACCGACGAGCTGGTCGTACAAGCGGAGACCGACCACCGCATTTCTCGTACGGTGACCATTGCCTTGCTGGCGATTGCTCTGCTGCTGGCCTTGGGGTGCTGGATTTTTATCAACCGCACGGTGCTGCGTCCGCTGCATCAGGCTGGTGACCATTTTGAAAAGATTTCGGCAGGGGACTTTACCGGCCGAATCGAGGTGCGCAGCACCAACGAAATCGGCCAATTGTTCGGCGCGATCAAGCGCATGCAGGAAAGCCTCACGCGCACGGTGGCGATGGTTCGCCGTGGCGTGGATGAGATCAATGTGGGCTCGCGTGAAATTTCCGCGGGCAACACGGACTTGTCCAGCCGCACCGAGCAACAGGCGGCTTCGCTTGAAGAAACCGCGGCATCGATGGAACAGCTGGCCTCGACCGTGAAGCAAAACGCGGACAACGCGCGCCAGGCCAATCAGTTGGCTGCCAGCGCGTCAGACGTCGCGGAACGCGGCGGCTCGGCGGTGTCGGAAGTGGTCAGCACGATGCAGGGCATTTCGGCCAGCTCGCGCAAGATTTCTGAAATCGTGTCGGTGATCGACGGCATCGCCTTCCAGACCAACATCCTGGCCTTGAACGCCGCCGTGGAAGCAGCGCGTGCAGGCGAGCAGGGCAAGGGTTTTGCAGTGGTGGCGGGTGAGGTGCGCTCGCTGGCACAGCGCAGCGCGCAAGCGGCCAAGGAAATCAAGGGTCTGATCGAAGACTCGGTGACCAAGGTGGGCGCAGGTTCGCAGCAAGTGGAACGCGCCGGCGCGACCATGCAAGAGATTGTGTCCTCGGTCAAGCGCGTCACTGACATCATGGGCGAGATTTCGGCAGCGTCCGAAGAGCAGTCCAGTGGCATTGATCAGGTGAACCGCGCCGTCTCACAGATGGACGAAGTGACGCAGCA
Organism: Achromobacter seleniivolatilans; assembly: GCF_030864005.1. Taxonomy (NCBI): domain Bacteria; kingdom Pseudomonadati; phylum Pseudomonadota; class Betaproteobacteria; order Burkholderiales; family Alcaligenaceae; genus Achromobacter; species Achromobacter seleniivolatilans. The sequence continues at coordinate 2,174,147 of NZ_CP132976.1, read as the reverse complement.
GAATGCTGCGCTGGTGGAAGAAGCTGCAGCCGCTGCCGGCTCGTTGCAAGAGCAGGCGCAGCGTCTGGCTGAGGCTGTTGCAGTCTTCAAGATCAATGCAGGCGAAGTGATTGAAGTGCCGGCCCGCCAATTGGCGCAGCAGCGCACGGCCCCGCGCGTTTCGCCGCCTGCTGCTAGTCCTGCGCCGAAGGCCCCGGCCCACAAGGCGCAGATCGCTGCGTCGGCGTCCTCAGCGCCCGAAACGAAAACTGCCGAACCGGCGGGCCACGTAGAACCGGCCAAGCCAGCGCCTGCCCCGCGTGTAACGCAGGTAGCCCGGCCGAAACCCGCTGCCAGCGCGGCGTCGACGGTGCGCCCGTTGCGCCGTCCCGCCACCCGCGCGGACAGTGCAGCGGACACGGCGCCAGCAGCGTCAACGGCCAGCCGTCGCCCGCCCGCGGACGATGATTGGGAGTCTTTCTGACGGGTTATCCGTTAGCGCATTGAACAGGCAGTAGAAGACAGTACTTCCCCTTTACGATCCGGCGGCCACAGAATTCCGCCGGAGCGATTACCGGAAATCACGGAACATGTTTAGCAATCTGAAGGTGCGCACGGGCTTGATGCTCGCCCAGTTGGCAGTTGCCCTGGCCGCGCTGGTTGCCATTGGCTTGGGCTGGAACAGCATGCGTTCCAACACCGAGACGATCAACGCTTTGGATACCTTAAGCGTCCAACAGAGCAATTTGTTGAAAGATGCTTATACGCAGATGCTGCGCGCCACCGTGCGTGCAGACATCGCTGCGGCGCAGCGCGCTGCTGGCGATACGAATGGTGCGAGTGAGAATTCGCGCACAGTTCAGCAACTGATTAGCGATGCCAAGAAGAAGATGGACGCCTTCAAGCTGATTCCGAAGACGACCGAGATCGGTAAGACGGCCGAAGGCAATCTTGTCAGCGCGTTTGGCGGTTTTGCCGACGCCCTGCAATCCATGATGGGCGCGTTGGACAAGGGCGACTCGGCCGGCTACCTGACATTGAAGAACACCAAGGCTGGCGCCGCCAGTGGCGCGTTTGCCAAGCAATTGACGGAGTTTGCTGACAGCATCAATGCTTACAGTGAACAGAAGGTGCAGGAAGCGCGTGCACAGGCGTCGGTGATGGCCTATGTGTACCTGGCATTGGCCGTGCTGATTCTGGCGGTATCGCTGGGCGCCTTCATGTTCATGAATCGCGTCATTCTGCGTCCGTTGCGCGCTGTGAGCGAAAGCTTTGACAAGATCGCGGGTGGTGATCTGACCGTTCGCGTAGAGGCCAATTCGTCGAACGAAATCGGCATGTTGATGGCCGCCGTCAAGCGCATGCAGGAAAGCCTGGCGCGCACCGTGGCAACGGTGCGCCGTGGCGTGGACGAAATCAACGTGGGCTCGCGTGAAATCTCCGCGGGCAACACGGACCTGTCCAGCCGCACCGAGCAACAGGCGGCTTCGCTTGAAGAAACTGCGGCATCGATGGAACAGCTGGCCTCGACCGTGAAGCAAAACGCGGACAACGCGCGCCAAGCCAATCAATTGGCCGCCAGCGCCTCGGACGTCGCGGAACGCGGCGGCTCGGCCGTGTCGGAAGTGGTCAACACGATGCAAGGCATTTCGGCCAGCTCGCGCAAGATTTCTGAGATCGTGTCGGTGATTGATGGCATCGCCTTCCAGACCAACATCCTGGCGTTGAACGCCGCCGTGGAAGCGGCGCGTGCAGGCGAGCAGGGCAAGGGCTTTGCAGTGGTGGCGGGCGAAGTGCGCTCGCTGGCCCAGCGCAGCGCGCAAGCGGCCAAGGAAATCAAGGGCCTGATCGAAGACTCAGTGACCAAGGTGGGTGCAGGTTCGCAGCAAGTGGAACGCGCCGGCTCGACCATGCAAGAGATCGTGGCCTCGGTCAAGCGCGTGACCGACATCATGGGCGAAATCTCGGCGGCATCCGACGAGCAGTCCAGCGGTATCGATCAGGTGAACCGCGCGGTATCGCAGATGGACGAAGTGACGCAGCAAAACGCAGCGTTGGTGGAAGAAGCAGCAGCGGCCGCCGGTTCCTTGCAGGATCAGGCCGTGCGCTTGTCCGAAGCGGTAGCGGTGTTCAAGATTAATGCGGGTGAAGTGATCGAAGTGCCGGCCCGTCAATTGGCGCAGCAACGTCCCGCACCGCGTGTCGCGGCCCCAGTGGCGCCTGCTGCATCGGTCAAGGCGAAGCCCGCAGTGCGGCTGACGCATACGGCACGGCCCAAACCCGCACAGGCCGCAGCAGCGGAAGGCGCCACGGCAGCGCGTCCGGTGCGCCGCCCGGCAGCGCGCCCTGAAGCTGCCGCTGAAGTGAAGCCGGCGCCGGCCGCAAGCCGCCGCCAAGCGCCTTCGGACGACGATTGGGAATCTTTCTGATACCGGCATTGCCGGTGAATGGGTAGGGTATGCGAGGCTATATAAAACTTTTGGCGACGGCGGCAATTGCAGTGCTGCTTGCCGGTTGCTCGGCTACGGGTCATAACTTTGATCCGGGCAAGCTGTCGACCCTGACGCCGGGGCAGACAACGCTGGAAGAGGCCTCGCGAGCGCTGACCGCTCCGCCCGACAAGTTCTACAAACAGACCGATGGCACTTTTCTGGCTCTCTGGTCCTTCAAGATCACGTTTATCGCCGACGGCCTGTACAGCCGCAAAGAGGCACTGCTGCAGTTCGGACCAGACGGCCGGCTGATGCGCCTTGTCGATAGCACCAATATTCTGCTGGAACCTTGGGAACGCCAAAAGCTGCTCGGACCCGCGCCTGCTCCTGACCTGCGTCAGGACTGGCCGGCACCGGCGCCGGCGGCGGAACCCGAAGTGCAAACCATCTACATACCCGGGCCGGGCGAGCCGACCGGATTGGCGCCTAAGGGCAAATAAGCCCTGTAGTTCAGCGGAGAGCATTGCGGCGCAAGCCGCAATGTACGTCGCCCTGAGAATACCCCCTGTGTAACAGGGCGTGTCCGCAGGGTGGTTTTTCATTTGGTCAGAGCAGGTCCTGAAGGATGGGGAAATAATATGGAAGCGAGTCTCGAATCCGGCGCAAAGGCCGGCAAAGCCGGCAAGAAAAAAGCGGCCCGCGGACCCAAAGTGAAGCGAAAGTTGCGGCTGCGTGATGCGCGCGTCGGGACGATGCTGCTGTGGGTGATGGCGTTCTTTGCGATTTTGATTGCGGCAGTTGGCGGTTTGGCTGCGTACTTCTTGCAGAACAACTACGAGTCCATTCGCGAAGTCAACGCGTTGACGGAACGTGCCAAGCAAGTTGAAGTGATCAACAGCGACATGCTGCGCGCCCGCGTGAGCCTGATGGTGGCCGCGCGTCACCTCCAGGAATCCGGCTGGGGCAGCGGCGAGAACTCGGCCCGTGATGCGGCGGCTTCCTTGAAGGGGGCAACGGATCTGTTGACGGGCGTGCGCAGCCGCTTTGCCGACTTCCAGAAAAACATGCTTCAGGACGACACCGGCCGTCAGTTGTCCATGAACCTGGTGCGCCGCTATCGTTCCTATATTGACGATGGCGTGGATACCATGGTCGAAGCCCTGCGTAGCGAAGACTATTCGACGTTCTATATGGTGAACAACGAATACGGTACTCCGCGCAGCGCTGCCTTCATTGAGGCGCTCGGTGAGTTCGGCAAGTACATCAATGACCAGCAGCAGGCCACGATCGACCAGGCTGAAACGAACTTCAATCGCGCCATGGTCGCTGTGGGCATCGCCGTGGGTCTGGCGCTGTTGCTGATGATTTTCTGCCGCATTTTGTTTGGCCGTTTGGTTGTGCGCCCGCTGGTGGAAGCTGGCCAGCACTTCGACAAGATTGCGGGTGGCGACCTGACCAGCCGCGTTGAAGTGCGTTCGCACAATGAGATCGGCCAACTGTTCGCAGCGCTCAAGCGCATGCAGGAAAGCCTGACCCGCACCGTGTCGACCGTACGCCGTGGCGTGGACGAGATCACCGTGGGTTCGCGAGAGATCGCGGCCGGCAATACGGATCTGTCCAGCCGTACCGAAGAGCAGGCAGCGTCGCTTGAAGAAACCGCCGCATCGATGGAAGAGCTGGCGTCGACCGTGAAGCAAAACGCCGACAACGCACGCCAGGCTAATCAATTGGCCGCCAGCGCGTCGGACGTCGCGGAACGCGGCGGCTCGGCGGTGTCGGAAGTGGTCAGCACGATGCAGGGCATTTCGGCCAGCTCGCGCAAGATTTCTGAAATCGTGTCGGTGATTGATGGCATTGCCTTCCAGACCAACATCCTGGCCTTGAATGCTGCCGTGGAAGCGGCGCGTGCAGGCGAGCAGGGCAAGGGTTTTGCGGTGGTGGCGGGCGAAGTGCGTTCGCTGGCCCAGCGCAGCGCGCAAGCGGCCAAGGAAATCAAGGGTCTGATCGAAGACTCGGTGACCAAGGTGGGCGCAGGTTCGCAGCAAGTGGAACGCGCCGGCGCGACGATGCAAGAGATCGTGGCCTCGGTCAAGCGCGTCACGGACATCATGGGCGAGATCTCGGCGGCTTCCGAAGAGCAATCCAGCGGCATCGATCAGGTGAATCGCGCGGTGTCGCAGATGGACGAAGTGACCCAGCAAAACGCGGCGCTGGTGGAAGAAGCGGCGGCGGCGGCTGGATCTTTGCAGGATCAGGCGCATCGCCTGGCCGAAGCGGTAGCCGTGTTCAAGATCAATGCAGGCGAAGTAATTGAAGTGCCCGCGCATCAACTGGGCGGTTACTCGGCCCCGACATTGTCGCAGGGTTAAATCGCGGCGTTACGCTACTGGAAGTACAGGGACGGCCGCACTTACACGCGGCCGTTTGCTATTTTTTGGGCGATGGCTTTACCCATCGTAAGCACGTTAAGTTTTCGAAAATATTACCGTTAATCAAAATAACGCCTGAAAAGGGCGGTGAACAGTGTTTGAAGGTTATGAGCGCTCTCGCGGGGGCCGTGGCCACACAAACCAGGCGGAAACAGGTCGGTGCGGGACATCTTGTCCGGTTTGCTCACTGCTACTCATTCGCTGCTCAACTGATGTAACTGGAGACAAGCTGTGCGCGTGAACTTACCCGTCCATGATGTGGAAACCAAGCTGCGCGAAGATCAATATCTGATCTCGCGCACCGATACCAAGGGCCGCATCGTTTACGCGAATCCGGCTTTTATCGAAGTCAGCGGCTTTTCCCGCGAAGAACTTATCGGAAAGCCGCACAACATCGTGCGTCACCCGGATATGCCGCCCGAGGCCTACGAGGATCTCTGGGAAACGCTGCAGGCAGGCGAATCGTGGCTGGGGCTGGTCAAGAACCGGCGCAAGGACGGCGGCTACTACTGGGTGCTGGCAAATGCCACGCCCATTATCGAGAACGATGAAGTCGTGGCTTATTCATCGGTACGGGTGCGCCCGTCGGATGAGCAGGTCGAGATGGCCGAAGAACTGTACGCCCGTATCCGAGAAGGTAGCGCGCGGGGCGTACGCATCTTGCGCGGACGTCCGGTGCGAGCCGGCTGGCGCCGCAGCCTGGACGTGTTTGCGTATCCGTTCAAGCGCAGCGTGCGTGCCCGCATGCTGCGCCAAGCGTCGCTGTCCTCCGGCATCATGGTGGCCGCGGGTGCTTACGGTCTGCATGCCAATTGGTCGAGCCTGGACACGATGGGCGCAGGACTGGGATGCGGCCTGCTTGCATTGGGCGTGCTTGCCATCTTTGGTTCGGGATGGCGCTTGTCGCAGTCGCTGCTCGATCCGATGGTGGACGCCGCCAATATGGCGCGTCAGGTCGCAGCCGGAAATCTGACCACGCAGATCGTGGCGGACTCCGATGATGAAATCGGCAGCCTGAAGTTCTCGCTAGAAGTGATGCGCAAGAGCCTTATCGGTATTGCCCAGGACGTCTATCGCGGTATCGAGGGCACGACCCACGCTGCCGTCCATATTGCACGAGGCAACCAGGAACTGGCTGGCCGTACGGAAGGGCAGGCGTCATCCTTGCAGCAAACGGCAGCCAGCATGGAGCAACTGACCTCCACGGTCAGGCAAAACGCCGACAACGCCCGCCAGGCCAATCAATTGGCCGCCAGCAGTATGGATGTCGCGCGGCGAGGCGGCGTGGCGGTGGGCCAGGTGGTCAATACCATGCACGGCATTTCGGATAGCTCGCGCAAGATCGTGGAGATCGTCAGCATCATCGAAGGCATTGCCTTCCAGACGAACATTCTGGCGTTGAACGCGGCGGTGGAAGCTGCCCGCGCTGGCGAATCCGGCAAGGGGTTTGCCGTGGTGGCGGGTGAGGTCCGCAGTCTTGCGCAAAAGAGCGCGCAGGCTGCAAAAGAGATCAAGGGTTTGATCGAAGATTCGGTTGACCGCGTTACGGAAGGCTCGGCGCAAGCTGAACAGGCGGGTTCGACGATGGAAGAAATCGTGGCTGCCGTGCACCGCGTGACGGATATCATCGGTGAAATTTCGCAGGCATCGCAGGAGCAATCCAGCGGCATCGAACAAGTAGATAGCGCTGTATCGCAAATGGATGTGATGACAGTTCAGAACACGGCGCTGGTTCAGGAACTGGGCGGGGCGGTGTTGCAGTTGGGCAATCAGTCCGGGGCGTTGCGCGAGACGATTCGCGTGTTCCGCCTGACTGGACAGCCGTAGCCTGCAAGACATCACGCATGATGTAGACGACCGCTGACGCGGTCGTTTTTTTATCGCCTTCGGAAAAGAGAGGCTGCCGTCTAGCGTCCCGCTAGCGCATCCACGACACGGCTCATTGCGCCCAGCCCCGATTCGAACAGCATTTCAAGAAATGGGCCTGCGTGTGGAAGCACGACGGTCAGCACCGTGACGCCGACGATAAGCGTGACCGGAAAACCGACCGAGAACACGGACAACTGCTGTGCGGCGCGGTTCAGGATGCCCATGGCCAGGTTGATGGTCAGCAGGGCGCAAATCAGCGGCAGGGCGAGCAGCAAGCCGGAAACGAAAATGGTCTTGCCCCATTCAACCACGACGCCCCAACCGTTCTGGTGCAACTGGATCATGGAGACGGGCAGGGTGTCAAAGGACCGCACCAGCGCGGCCAGCACCAGTAAATGGCCGTCCAGCGCCAGGAAGGTCAGCATTGCAATCACGTTGAACAGGCGTGACAGCACGGCGGTGTTGGCGCCTGCGCCGGGGTCGAAGAACGACGCGAAGGACAAGCCCATTTGCAGGCCGACGAACTCACCGGCGGTCAGCACGGCGGCAAACGCAACCCGCATTGTGAAACCCATGGCGATGCCGATCAGCACCTGTTGCATCACCATCCACAGGCCCGCGAATGAACCCGGAGCGATCGGCGGCATGGGGTCCAGGGCGGGGCTGATGGCAACTGCCAGCACAAACGACAGGCCTATTTTGACCTTTACGGGGACGCTGGATTCAGAAAAGACGGGCGCGGTGCCTACCAGTGCCAGAATACGCACGAAAGGCCAGAGAAACTGGCCGATCCAGCCGTTGAGCTGTTCGAGCGTAAAGGCGATCATGGGGGAACGTCCGGGGTCCGGCGGCGCTGGCCGCTCAGGACACCAGCATCGGAATCTGACCGATCAGCTGCCGGATGTAATCGACCATCACGCCGATCAGCCAGGGGCCCAGCAGCACCAGCACTCCGCACATGGCCAACAGCTTCGGAATGAACGACAGCGTCATTTCGTTGATCTGCGTGGCGGCCTGGAAAATACTGATGACCAGACCGACGACCAGTACAACGAGCAACAAAGGACCCGCCAGCGCCAGAACGATTTTCATCGCCTGGTAGGCCATGGTCATGACGGTTTCGGCTGTCATGGCTATTCTCCTTCCGGCGCTATTGGTAGAAGCTCTGGGCGAGCGAGCCCATGAGCAGGTTCCAGCCATCGGCCAGTACGAACAGCATCAGCTTGAACGGCAGCGCCACGGTGACGGGCGGCACCATCATCATGCCCAAGGCCATCAGCACGCTGGCCACCACCAGGTCGATGATCAGGAAGGGGATGAAAATCGTGAAGCCGATCTGAAAGGCGGTTTTCAGTTCGCTCGTGATGAATGCGGGAACCAGAATACGCAGCGGGACTTGTGAGGGATCTTCCAGCGCGGGTTGCTTGGCCAGGTTGGCAAACAACGACAAATCGTTTTCACGGGTCTGGTGCAGCATGAACGTGCGCAGCGGCGCAGCGGCGCGCTCTACCGCGGTTTCAAACTGGATGGACCCTTCGGATAGCGGTTTGTAGGCGTCGGAGTAAATCTTGTCGAACACCGGCGACATCGTATAGAAGGTCAGGAACAGCGCCAGGCCAATCAGCACATGGTTGGGCGGCGACATTGCCGTGCCCATCGCGGTGCGCAACAAGCCCAATACGATGATGATCCGCGTGAAGCCCGTCATCATCAGCAAGGCGGCGGGCAGAAACGAGAGCGACGTCATCAGCAGCAGCGTTTGCATGCTGAGAGAGTACGTTTCTGAGCCGTTGGGGCCTGGTGTGGCGGTCAGGGCGGGCAGCGTGGCCTGGGCAACGACACCAGCCGGAAAGAAAGCCAGACCCAGTACAGCTGCTGCCGCCAGAAGGGGCAGCGCGCGCGGGGCAAGGCGGGTGGATGTCGTGCTGGTGAGCAAACTCATGGGTATCGCTTGGATCGCGCGGTGGCGCTAGCGGCGCTTGAGCGCCTGGCCCAGCTTGGCCGCGAATGCTGCGGCGGGCAAGGGCGAACCCTCTGGCAACTGGCCAGCGGGCAGGGTGTGCAGGGTAGTGAGCTGGTTCGGGCCGACGCCCACCACCAGCCAGGTGTTTTCGATCTCGACGACGATGATGCTCTGGCGTGCTCCGACAGGCAGGCTTGCGACCTGCTTGAGCACACTGCCGCCGCCACGCTGCGTCAGGCCGGCGCGCCGGGCCAGCCAGGCAGCTGCCAGGATAGCTGCCACCACCAGCACCAAGCCGATGATGACGCGCAACAAGCCGGACTCAGTCATGGCGCCAGGCGTCAGCGACGGTTGTTCAAGCGGTTGATCCGCTCGGACGGGGTGATGATGTCGGTCAAGCGAATGCCGTACTTGTCTTCGACCACGACGACTTCGCCCTGAGCGATCAGGTAGCCGTTGACGAAAATGTCCATCGGTTCACCAGCCAGCCCGTCAAGTTCCACAACAGAGCCTTGGCCCAGTTGAAGCAGGTTCTTGATGGTCAGGCGGGTGCGTCCCAGTTCGACCGTCAGTTGGACGGGCACGTCCATGATCAGGTCGATGTCGGTGCCGGCGCCGGTGGTGGTGCCAGCCAAAGGCTTGAACACCGACTGTGCAGCCGATTGCGCGGGCGGTGCAGCGGGCGCTGCGGCGGCGGGAGCCGGGGCGGGCGCAGGCGCAGGCGCGGCGGCAGCCGGCGGGGCAGCAGCGGTTTGTTCAGCCATCGCGGCCGCCCAGTCATCCTGCGGCTTCAGGCCGTCGGCTTGCGTGGGCGGGTTGGCGCGGGATTGTTCGGCGAGCGCGTCGGCCCAGTCGTCGGCCGGGGACGAGCCAGTGCCAGGCTCGTTCTTGTCAGTCATGGTCGGGGGCCTCGTGTGATTCGGTATCGTAGGTAAACATGTTTTGTACGCGGAGCGCGTACTGGCCATTGAAAACGCCGTATCCGCATTCCATCAGCGGTACGCCATCGACGTTGGCAATAATGGTTTCGGGCACATCCATGGGCAGAACGTCGCCCACTTTCAGGCTCATCAGCTCGCGGATCGAGGACGGAATGCGGGCGAACTCGGCGACGACGTCGATGTCGGCGCTGCGAACCTGGCGCGACAGCTGCTGCGACCAGCGCTGGTCCACTTCTTCAAGCGTCGTTTCCTGTAGCGGGCGCGTCAGCAGATCGCGCACCGGCTCGATCATGGAGTAGGGCAGGCAGATGTTCAGGTCGCCGCCGGTCGCGCCGAATTCGATATGGAACGAGGTGACAACCACCACTTCATTGTTGCCGGTGATGCTGGCAAACTTGGTGTGCATCTCCGAGCGCACGTACTCGAATTCGATCGGATAGACGGGGTCCCAGGACTTGCCGTAGCTTTCCAGGGTCAAATTGAGCAGGCGCCGGATGATGCGCTGTTCGGTAGTGGTGAAATCCCGGCCTTCAACGCGCGTATGGTAGCGGCCATCGCCGCCGAACAGGCTGTCGATGACCAGGAACACCAGGTTCGGGTCATACGTGAAGAGCGCCGTGCCGCGCAGCGGCTTCATCTGAATCATGTTCAGATTGCTGGGCACGGGCAGATTGCGTTCAAAGTCAGCGTACTTCTGGATCTTGATCGAACCAACCGTGATGTCCGCGCTGCGGCGCATGAAGTTCAGCAATACGTTGCGCATGTGGCGCGCAAAACGCTCGTTGATGAGCTCCAGCGTTTGCATGCGCCGGCGCACGACACGCTCGGGCGAGCTCAGGTCGTAGGCGCGGGCGCCTGCTTCCTGGCCAGACGTTTCTTTTTTACTATCGCTCTCGCCAGTAACGCCGGCTAGCAGCGCATCGACTTCGTCCTGCGAAAGAAATGCCTCGTAGGCCATGCTTATTGCACCACGAACGCCGTGAACAGTACGTCGGTGACATACTGGCCGTCCGGCAGGGGCGAGAAGGGGCGGTTGACCGCCTGCTTGATCGCGTTGGCCATGTCGGTCTTGCCTTGCTGCGTCTGCACACCGGTGGGCGATTGCGACGACAGCACCATCAAGATGCGGCTGCGGACTTCAGGCATGTACTTTTCAAGGCGCGTGCGGGTCTGCTCGTCGCTGACGCGCAGAGTCAGGCCTACGTGCATGATGCGTTCCGTGTCCGGATTCTGCAGCGTGACAGTAAAGGCTTCGATCGGCACGAAGATCGGCGCGGGCACGGCAACCGGGGCAGCGGGCGGCGCGACGAAGGTGGTCGGGGTGGCTTGCGGGCCTTGGACCGGTTGGCCGGGCGCGCCGGGCTGGCCAGCCTGAGCGCCGCCGGGCGCCACGCCCAGTTGCACAGGCGCGCCAGGAACGGGCTGCATGCGTTGAGTGAAGAACCACGTGGCGCCGGCGCTTGCGGCGGCGACGATGAGCAGGACCACTAAGGCTAGCAGCAGGCGAACAATGCCCAGGCCGCCGGATTTCTTCGCGCCTATGGGCGCGGATATGGGTTTGGTAGTCGCCATCTCGGTTTCGATGCGTGTTGTGCCGCTGGTGAAAACGGATTTTCAGTTGATGAAAGCATTCTGCCGCAAATCCCGCCTCGGCTTGGAGGCGAAAAACAGGGCGAAAGCCGCGTATCTCAAGCTATTGCTGCACTGCCCGCGCGCGTTGCCGCATGCGGGCTGCTGTTTATTACGCGAAGGTGTCGACCAAGGCGTTGACGTTGCGCGACACCGTCACTGTAGGTTGCGCCGTGTCGGCCGCGCCATCGGCTACGGCCGAACCGTTGCCAGACTGGCGTTGTGATCCATTGCCGTTTTGCTGCGCAAACTCTTGCTGTGCGGATTGCTCACCCACGCTGGTCTGGCCTAGCGAGATACCTGCCTGAGCCAAAGCTTGTTGCAGTTGCGGAATCGCGGCTTCGATGGCTTGGCGTACGGACGCATGGGCCGAAACGAACGAGGCGCTGGCCACGCCGTCCGACATATTCAGACTGACGCGCAGCGGGCCCAGATCAGGCGGATCCAAACGCAATTCGGCGGTCTGCATGCCTTGGCGCGCGTTGGTGCTCATCATGACCACCTGTTGGCCCAGTTCGGTACCCCAATGCGTGCCGCCCACCGGTGTGGCGACCTGCATTACCACCGGCACGACCGGCACGGATACCGCAGCCTGGTTCACGACGGGGGCTGCTTGACGCTGGGTAGCGGCGGCAAGCGCCTGTGCCAGATTGTCTTGGGCAGATGAACCGTGTTGCGCCGGAGCCTGCACCTGTTGCGTGGTGCTGTTCAGGGCGGCAGTCAATTCTTCTTCGGTATGGGCCGGCAGCGTGGCAGTGGTGTGCTCGGCGGCCGGACGCATGTCGCGGGCGACGCGCGGCAGAGAGACTTCCGGCGTCAAGCGCGGTGTAGCGGCTTGGGCGGCAGGCTTGGCATTCACGGGAGCTTCAACCGCAGCGGCGACGGCGCTGCCCGGCTTGACCGCGGCAGTCACGACCGGCAAGGCAGCCTGGGCATCACGCGTGGCGAGCGCAAGCGCGGCTTCGGCCTGTTCTGCGGTGGCCGCGACCGGCGCGCGCGCGGCATCTGCTGCCGGCGCTGCAGTGTTGGCGCTGTTCAGGGCGGCGGTCAGCACAGCGGCGCCACTGCTCATGGCGGTGGCGGCGGCTTGGGCGTTGCCACGGGCAAGTTGCACTTGTTCGGCAGCTTGCGCGGCAATTTCCAGCGCCTGCTGGGGCAGGACGACCGGCGTGACCGTCTGCTGCGCGGCGGCAACGGCCAGCGCGCCAGCCTCGGCTTGTGCGGCGGTCTGCACGGCGTCGTCAATGGCGCCTGCGGCGGCGCCTTCAGCCTTGCTGGCGGGGTCGTTGCTGGACTGGCTATTGCCTGATGTCTTGGCGCCGCTGTTGGCCGGACGCGAATCGGCGGCCTGGTTCGGGCGTTGAGCAGGACGTTGTTGAGCCAGCACGTCGGAAAAACTGGGGCCTTTCTTGTTCGCGGACGCGGACTTTGCGCCGAGCGAGTCGGCGATCGAAGTCGGCGCGACGGGCGCGATCGTGGGCAAGGGCAGGGGAGCGGTCATCTGGGGCTTCCTGAAAGGTATTGCTTAATGCATGCCGCTCTGGCGCTGGACCAGGCGGGCTGAATATTCGTCGTTTGCGCGTTGCTCGCGGCGGTTCTCGACAACGGCCTGCGCGCGCACCTGGCGCTGCGCCAGGGCGTCATAGGAATTGAGTTTGCGCTTTTCCTGCTGCCAATACAGACGGCCTTTTGCCAGGTTGTCATCTGCTTGCTGGAGCACGCCTTGCTGCTGGCCGATCGCGTCGTCCAGGGTACCAATGAAACGTTGATAGTTATGGCAGTCGCTGGCGGACATTCCTGTCGTCATGGCCTGCTGCAAACGTTCCAGATAGTCGTGCCGGTAGTCATTCAACATGCCAAGCTGGCGCTCGGCATTGGTGCGTTCGGCGCTGAGCCGGCCCAGCAGACGCGCGGCTTCATCCGTGCTTTCGCGGGCCAGATTGATCAGCATGTCCAAAGGCAATTGACTAGGCATAGGTGTCCCTTAACTCAAAACTGGCGCGCAACTGGCTGACGGCCTCGTCATAGCCGATGTTCTCGCCGATGTCTTGCTGCAAGAACGCTTCCAGGCGCGGGTAGCGGGCGATGGCATCGTCCAACTGTGGATCGTTGCCGGCGGCATAGGCGCCAACGGCGATGAGGTCGCGATTGCGCTGATAGCGCGACAAGCTTTGCTTGAAGCGGCGCACGATAGCGAACTGCTGCTGCGTGATCAGCGAGGTCATTGCGCGCGAAATTGACGCCTCGATGTCGATGGCGGGGTAGTGCCCGGCTTCGGCCAGATGGCGTGACAGAACCACGTGGCCGTCCAGAATGGCGCGCGCGGAGTCGGCGATCGGGTCCTGCTGGTCATCGCCTTCGGCCAGCACGGTATAGAAAGCGGTAATGGAACCGGCTTTGCCTGACGGACCCGGCGAGCCCATCCCCGCGCGTTCGACCAGCATCGGCAGTTTGGCAAACACCGACGGCGGATACCCTTTGGTGGCAGGCGGTTCGCCGATAGCCAGCGCGATTTCGCGTTGCGCCATTGCGTAGCGGGTCAGCGAATCCATAATCAGCAACACATCTTGGCCCTGGTCGCGGAAGTGTTCCGCCAGGCGCGTGGCGTACGCCGCGCCTTGCAGCCGCAGCAGGGCCGACACGTCGGCGGGCGCAGCCACGACGACCGAGCGCGCCAAGCCTTCCGGGCCGAGGTTGTGCTCAATGAATTCTTTGACTTCACGGCCCCGTTCGCCGATCAGCCCGACGACGATGACGTCGGCCTTCGTGTAGCGGGCCATCATGCCAAGCAGCACGCTTTTGCCGACGCCTGAGCCTGCGAACAGGCCCATGCGCTGGCCGCGGCCAACGGTCAGCAAACCATTGATCGCTCGCACGCCGGTGTCCAGCACGGTATCGATCGGTGCGCGTGACAAGGGGTTGATGGGTTGGGCGGACAAGGGCGCCAGTTCAGCGCCCGTCAGCGGGCCCAACCCGTCCAGCGGGCGGCCGGCGCCATCCAGTACGCGGCCCAGCAGCGCGTTACCGACGGGCAGGTGGCGGCCCAGCTGCGGCTTGGCGTTACCGTTCAGTTCGGCCTTGAGCGGCAGGGGAATCTTGCGTTGCAACGGCGGTTCACCGGGCACCACGCGGGCGCCGGGCGGCAGGCCGGAAATATCGGCTTGCGGCATCAAGTACAGCGTGTGCCCGTCAAAACCCACGACTTCGGCGTCGGCCCAATGGTTGTGGCCACGCGCGATTTCGATACGGGCGGCAGCGCCCACGGGCAGACGCAGCCCGGTCGCATGCAGCACCAGACCGGTCGCGCGTGTGATTTTGCCGCTGACCAGCCAAGGGTCGGTGGATGCGGCGCGAATCGAGCCGATCTGTAGCTGGGTCTGCCAGCGGTCAATCACCGGAACGACGGGTTTGGAAGCTGGCTGAGGCGTGACCGGCGCAGGCGCACCCGTGGCTGGCTGAGTGGCCGCCATCGGATCTTGCTGCGCGGAAGACGCCGGATGACCGTTCACGCCGGGTTCTCCCAGGTCGCGTCGCGGCCCAGCGAGGCTGCGACGCGGCGCCAGCGAGTTTGCAACGTAGCGTCGATGTCGCCAAAGGGCGTTTCGGCGCGGCAACCGCCGCGGGCGATGGACTCATCGGCCAACACCCGCCAATGGCCTTCTTTCAACTCATCGGCCAGGTGCAGACGGATCAGTTCGATGTCGTCCGGGTTGGCCCACAGGCGCATCTGGCCGCCTGCGGTGGGGTTGATATGCAGCACATCGCGCACGGCGCTGGCTACGGTATCGGGTTGTTCGGACAGCGTAGTGCGCACGACTTGCTGCGCAATGTCCAATGCCAGGGTCAGCAGGCCCTGGCCCATTTTTTCTTCCAGCGCGCCAAGCGATGCTGCGCAAGACTCGACCAGCGCGTGCAGGCGCTGCGCTTCGGCCGCGCCTTGTTCGCGAGCCTGCGCCAGACCCTCGGCGTAACCCGCTTCGCGGCCCGCAGCAAAACCGGCTTCGTGGCCTGCCTGCTGGCCGGCTTCGACGCCCGTTGCGTGGCCTTGCGCGTAGCCAGCTTCCTGGCCCTCGGCAATGGCTTGGGCGCGCAGTTGCGCCATGACCACTGCGGGGTCCGGGCCTGGATCGGGTTCGGGTTCGGGCTCGACTTCGACGGGCGCCGGCTCGTCGAACGACAGCATCTGCCAGCGCCGCCATGCGGCACTGCGCGAGATGAGCGTCGTCGTGCCGTTGTCCGCTTCAGACATATGCGTCGTCTCCGGAATTGCCCAGTACGATCTGGCCGCTTTCGGCCAAACGGCGGGCAATCTGCAGAATCTTCTTCTGTTCGCCCTCGACCTTCGACATGCGGATCGGGCCTTGCGCTTCCAAGTCTTCGCGCAGCATTTCCGCGGCACGGCTGGACATGTTGCGCAGGAACTTGGCACGCAGTTCTTCTTGGGCGCCCTTGAGTGCGACCATAAGCGTGTCGTTGTCGATTTCCTTGAGGATGAGCTGGATGGCGCGGTCTTCGACGTCGAGCAGGTTGTCGAAAACGAACATCTCGTCGATGATCTTTTGAGCCAGGTCGTTGTCGCGCTCGCGCAGGCTGGCAACGACCGTTTCCTCTTCGGCCGAATTCATCATGTTCAGGATCTCGGCCGCAGTGCGCACGCCACCCATCTTGCTGCGCTTGGCGCCCTGGCCAGCCAGCACGGAATTGAGCACTTCGGTCAATTCGGACAAGGCTGCCGGCTGTACGCCGCCAAAGGTGGCAATACGCAGCATCACGTCGTTGCGCAGGCGATCCGTCAACAATGCCAACACACCGGCCGCGCGGTCGCGCTCCAGGTGGACAAGGATGGTCGCAATGATTTGCGGGTGTTCGTCGCCGATCAATTCGGCCACGGTATTGGGATCGAGCCAGTTCAGCGCGTCGATGCCGCTGCCGCCGTCGCCAGCTTCCAGAATGTCTTCGATCAGGCCGGCCGCGCGGTCGCTGCCCAGAGCCTTGGTCAGCACGCTGCGGATGTAGTCGTCCGAGCCCAGCGTGACGGCCATGAACTGGTCGGCTTCCTGGCGGAATTCTTCCAGCACCACGGCAACGTCATTACGGGTGACTTGCTTCAAGCTCGCCATAGCGGCGCCAACCTGCTGTACTTCGCGGGCGCTGAGGAATTTAAAGACCTCGGCTGCGGCGTCCTCGCCCAACGACATCATCAGGACGGCGCTGCGCGTCATGCCGTCCATCGGAGTGGAATCATTTTTCATCTTTGCTCATCCAGGTACGCAGAACCATCGCGACGGCGCGCGGATCCTTGTTAGCCATCGTGCGGGCACGTTCCAGGTTGTCTTCGTAACGGTTGACTTCCTTGGTGCGGGCCACGTCCTGGGCTTCACGTGCGGCTTCAGCGCGCTCGGCTTCGGCCATTTCCGGATCAACCGGCGGGTACAGGTATTCGGAAACCGAACGGCGAACCTTGCGATACAGCCAAAACGCCACCACCAGACCCACCAGCCAAGCCAGAATGGTCTTGAACAGGGCGATCATTTCCGGGTCGCGCCACATCGGCACCGGCGGCGGGCCATCGTTGAACTGGCTGTTGACCAGGTTCAGCGAGTCACCGCGCGATTCGGAATAGCCCATGGCTTCGCGCACCAGATTCGTGAGCTTGTTCAGCTCTTCGGGCGGCAGGGCCTGCGGCTCGCCATCCTTGTCGCGGATGTAGTTCACCACCACGGCGACCGACAGACGCTTCAGGTTGCCCACCGGTTGCTTGATGTGGCTGATCGTGCGGTCCACTTCATAGTTGGTGGTCGCATCGCGGCGTTCGTTCAGGCTGCCGCCAGCGGCCGCAGCGCCGGTTTGTTGTTGTTGCTGTTGCTGCTGGGCATTGGCCGGCTGAGGCGGCTGGCCCGGGCGAGGCGGCTGTTGTGCGGGCGGGTTGGTGATCGGGGCCTGAGCATTCGTCGGCGCCTGATTCGACAGCG
Organism: Achromobacter seleniivolatilans; assembly: GCF_030864005.1. Taxonomy (NCBI): domain Bacteria; kingdom Pseudomonadati; phylum Pseudomonadota; class Betaproteobacteria; order Burkholderiales; family Alcaligenaceae; genus Achromobacter; species Achromobacter seleniivolatilans. The sequence goes on along the minus strand of NZ_CP132976.1, from coordinate 2,156,933 downwards.
CGCCGGGCACGCCTTGGGCAGGATTGATGCCGCGCTGGGTGGAATCGCTGGTCTGCTGGCTGCGGACAGCCGATTGACCCGGTTCCTGATTGGGGCGATAGACTTCCGACGTTTCTTCGCGGCGGGCGAAATCCATGTCCGCGCTGGCTTGGGCGTGCACATTGCCCGGGCCAACCAGCGGATTCAGAATGGTCAGGATGCGTTCGACCGTGCGCTGTTCCATCTCGCGCACATAGCGCATCTGGTCCGCGTCCATGCCGCGGCCTTCGCCCAGCGGCGCCGACAGCAGGCGGCCATTCTGATCAACGATCGACACGCTTTCGGCGGTCAGTTCGGGCACGCTGGAAGCCACCAGCCAGGAAATCGCGGAAACCTGCGAATCGCTGAGGCTGCGGCCGGGATGCAAATTCAGCAGCACCGAGGCGGTAGGCGCCTGGCGCTCGCGCACGAACAGAGACTGGCGCGGCATGGCCAGGTGAACGCGGGCATGCTGCACCGTGTGCATGGCTTCGATCGAACGAGCCAGCTCGCCTTCCAGGCCACGCTGGTAATTGATCTGTTCGGCGAATTGGCTGGCGCCGAAGCGGGCATTGTCCATCAGCTCAAAGCCGACCGAACCGCCGCGCGGCAGACCTTGCGAAGCCAGTTGCAACCGGGCGTCGTAGACGCGGTCGGCCGGAACGAGCAGGGCGGTGCCCGTCTCGTTGTAACGGTAGGGCACGTTCATGGTGCCCAGCGCCGTCACAATGGCGCCGCCATCGCGATCGTCCAGATTCGAGAACAGCACCTTGTATTTAGGTTCGCTGCTCCACATCACCGCTGCAACAATCAGCGCGACGACGGCGGCAGCCGCGCCAAGCAGAATGGGCTTGGGCAGCGCGCGAATCTTTTCCAGCGCGGGGAACTTCGCCAGCAACGACGAACTCAGAGTGGCCTGCTGATTCATCGACGGCTCCCGCTGGCTACGCGGAGCTGGGAAAATGACTTCATGTCTGGGTAGGGCAGATTACACATGCAACGTGCTTCTGGTCTGGGGAGAGCGTGGATTATTGCCCTTGAGACGACAATCCCAATCGTCGAAAACAGCCGGTTTTTGGCGTTACTTGTCCCCTATGTCTATACGAAGTCCGGATGCGCGGCCTGCGAGCGGCTGCATTGCGCGAAATGTCGGGGTTTTTGGCGGCTTATGTCGGCTATGGACAAGCGTCTTCAGCGGTACGCTCTGTGCAACATTGGCGTAAAGCCCCACCAGCAAGGAATCAGGTAATGGCTGTAACAGGCTTGTCCGGCATCGAAAGCATGCTCCAGCAGATGCGCACGGTCGTGAGCAAAGCGGAAACCGGTAATCTCGCCGCAGGTGAGATGGCGGGTCAACCCGATGGCTTCGCGGCTGAATTGCAGCGTTCGATTCGCCGCGTAACGGCGGCGCAGAATGCCTCTTCCGCTCAGGCCAAGGCCTTTGAGATGGGCGCGCCCGATATTTCGCTTAACGACGTGATGATTGACATGCAGAAAGCCAGCATTGGCTTTCAGACGGCGGTGCAGGTTCGTAACAAGCTGGTCGCCGCCTACAAAGAAATTTCCTCGATGGCCGTTTAAGGCACATAAGGAATGCGGGGCCTTTCTGATGGAAAGGCCCCGTTTTCAATCAGTTGCGCTGCGCGCCTTTCTCCAGGCGCCACACTACTTGCTGCAGCCAGTTTTCCTGGCGCGCATCCAAATTCAGGAATACGGCGCCCAAGTGGCTCATCGGCGGTTCGCCGGTCAGGGACAGGTGCTTGGGCGCTGCGTCTTCAGGGCTGTTGGCCTGGATCATCGGCTGGCCCGAAATCGGATAGACGTTGCGCACTTCCAGATTGGCGCTCAGTTTGCCCAGCTCGCCAAAATCCAATTGCACGTCTTCCATCACCGCTCCGCGTTCCGGCAGCGACGGCACGGCAAGCTCTACGCGCAATCCCACGCCATCCACCGAAAGGTCGCGCACGCTGAACGTAAGCGGCTTTTCCTTGGGCTCGGCTTGCCACGTTGCCTGACAGCGGTTGGCGGCGCTGACCAGCGAGGCGCGGAACATCTTGCGCCGCTGAATGCGTGCCAAACGATCAGGGAACGGCGACATCAACGCGGCGCTGCCATCGTCGAAATGAATCACTTCGGGCCGCTGGACACGAAACCGTATCTGCACGCCGCCGTAGGCGGTGGCATTGAAATAGAAGGTGGCACCGCTTAACAGCCCCATGCTGTCGGACTGTTCAAAGTCCGCGCCGGCATAGTCGCGGGGCCGCCAGAAGAACTGGCGGGTTTGCTTGTCCGCGCCCAAAATGAGCACGGCCATCTCACGGTCCGCGGCATCGCGCACGAGGATGTGGCTGTCGGGGTGCGTCAGCTCAAACAAGGCAGAGCGCATGTCTTCCGGCCGGGTCAGCAGAAATTCCGGGTCGCTGGCATCCAACACGTTGGTAGTCCTTAGGTAGTGAGATCAGGCGGCGCGGCTATGGGAAGCTCGCGCGATTCCAGGCGGTAGAGCCAGGCCAGCAATTCTGCCACTGCAACGTAGAGTTGGGGTGGAATATGTGCGTCCAGGTCCACCTGCATCAGCAGGCCGACCAACTCGCGGGATTCGTGCACATACAGGCCGTTTTCTTCGGCGGCACGGACAATCGTGTCCGCCAACTGCCCGTAGCCCTTGGCGACGACGCGGGGGGCGCCATCCTTTTCGTCATAGGAAATGGCGACCGCGGCATTGCGGTTCGCATTGGGGCCATTGTCCTCGGAGTAGGGGATGATGCTCATTAGATATCGGTGGGCATGACGGGGCGCGGATCTACCACGCTGACCGCCAGGTTGCTCAGTGTCAGGCCAGCGGCCAGCAGGCGTGCGCGCAGTTGGTCCGACGAATCATTGATCTCGGCAGCGCTGTGCGGGGCGACCAGTTGCAGCACGATCTGGTCGCCGGCCAGATTCAAACGGGCGTCAACCAGACCCAGCCTGGGCAGGTCCAATTTGAGGCGAGTGGCCCAGGTAGGCACCGCCGAGTCGGGATCGCCGCCGTAGGGCTCGCGTTCCACTTCCCATTCCATGGGGGTGCCAGGCCAAGCTTCGCCTTGCCAAGTCAGGGCCTGATTGGCAAGCACGTCCAATTGTTGGCGGACCAGCACAGTCAGGTCTTGGTGAATACCCGCCACGGGCGTGCCCGGAGCTGGGGTCCCTGACGAACCCGAGCCGGACGGCGCGTCGGCGCCGCCTGCGCGGCTGGGCGCGGACGAGTCCGCCCGGCCACGCGAGGGCGCGGCATTCTGTTGTGCGGCGGCGTCTTTGCTGAGTTTGGCCTGTGGCTCGTTTTGCAGCATGGACGGATTGGTCCGGCCAAAGACCATGTCGGTCAGATGGGACTCATAGAACAAACCGCTGGTTTGCAGGGCTTGGCGCAGGGCTTGGCCCAGTGTGCGTGCGGCCGGGCCGCCAGCAGCAAGCGCAGCATGCGCGGTGGCCTCCGCGCCGCGAGCGGCGTTTGCGTCGGTTTGTCCGGCGGGGCGTGCCGGCTTGGCGCCTGCGGTCTGCGCATCGGTGCCGGCCGCGAGTGCGGCAGCAGCAGCCGTGGAAGCGGGCAGAGCGGCCGGTGTGGCGGGAGGTTGTCCGGCCGGGTTCTGCTGGCCGGCCGCTGCGGGCTGGCCGGGTTGGCCGGATGGCGCCTGTCCCGCCTGTCCGGCAGGTTGGCCGGGCGTTTGGCCGGTTGCGGCGTCGCCGCTCCAGAGCGGCGCGCGTCCTTGGACAGCGGGCGCGGCTTCGGGGTATTGGGCCAGCAGGGAAAGAATGGTTCGGGCAGTCGTACCCAGCGTGGTCGGCGCCGAGGCGGTCGTGTCGCTACTGGTGACCAGACCGCGCGCGGCAAGCGCCAAGGCGGCCGCCGTCTTGGCGTCCACCACGGTATTCTGGCGGTCGCCTCGGGCGCCGCCAGTTTGTATGCCTTGCCGGGGATCACGGGCTGAACCGTCGGATGCGCCGGGTTTTTCAGGGCTGCCGGGCTGGCTGACGGCGTCTGGCCGCGCCCCTGAAACGAGATTGGCGTTGGCGGCGGACATCGTCGTGCCAAGCACGGCGTCCAGCCGCTGCACCAGGACGTTGCCGAGTGCGGCGGGACCTACGCTCATTCTTCAGGCGCCTGATAACCGTAGGCCGACAGCAGCGTCTGCTGGCGCTTCATCCGCCCCAGCAGTTCGCCCAGGCGGGCCAGTTGCGGAATGGCCAGGTCGCGCGTCAGCGCATCGTTTTCCAGGATGCGGACGAGCAGGTCGTATTTCATTGCGCGGCCGGCTTCGTCCAGCGGAGTCTTCCGCTCTGTTTGGCGCAGGTTTTCAACGCGCTCACAATACTGCTGTCCATGAATCATGGCCGTGTCCCAGTCGCCCGCTTGGGCGGCCGTCAGCATTTCCCCGGTAATGGAAGCAATTTCCTGGTAGTGATCCAGGATGGAGGGGGGGTACTGAGTCAGGGACGTCATGGAAATCTCGGGCGTTCTCGGGCTGGCAAGGGGCATGTTCAGGGCCATTACGGCTCCACGCCGCCAGCCGGCCGGTCGATGGAAGTTTGCCACGCCTCGGCCAGATCGGTCAGCAGGCGATCGGCGATATCAAGCTGTTCGACATCCGTCTTGAGGTTCGCCGTCAGCAGCGTGCGAATGATGTAGTCGTAGAGCAGGGCGAGGTTTACGGCGATGTCGCCGCCAGCCTCCATATTTAGCCCGGTCTTCAAGCCTTCATCAACAATTTTGATCGCTTTCGAGATGGCCGCGCCGCGTTCAGCGATACGGCCTTCCTTCATATGAAGGCGCGCCTGCCCGATAGCTGCCCGGGCACCCATGTACAACAGGGTGATCAGCCGCTCCGGGCTTGCGCCAAGAACTTGCGTTTCCAGGCCGATATCGGCGTAGGAACGGACAGAGTGAGACCCTGTGGGTCTTCGGGCGGCATACGTCATTTAATACATCTTCTAGAGGTTATTTGGTCGACTTGTTCAGCGCCTCGAACTGCTGGGTCAGATAGTTGCCGGTGCTCTGCATCTTCATGTAGAACGTGTCCAGTGCCACAAAACGCGTGCGCATCTGTTCAAGTTCGGTATCGCTTGCAGATTTCACGCGGGCTTTCTGCGCATCAACAGCGGTCATCGACTTGGCCAGGCCATCCTGGCGGGTCTTCAGAGAGCCGCCTGTGCCCAGCACGTCTTTCAGTGCGGCATCGATATTCTTGGCCAGGCCGTTCTTGCCCGTCAGCAATTCTGCGACGTCGGCGGGGTTTTCGGTCAACGCCTTGGTCAGCTTGGTCGTATCCAGCTTCAGTTCGCGCGCCGTGGCATCGGTGGTGATGCCCATGTCAGCCAGCGAACGGATGGTGCCGCTGCCCAGCACGCTTTGCAGTGCGCCCGACAGTGATGATTGGATCGAACGCGTCGTGCCGTCGCCTGTCAGCGGCTGATTGGTCGACGCCTTGGCATCAAACGCCGTCAGATTCTTGATGGTCGTTTGCAGCGCTTTGTACTTCGCAACGAAATCCGTCACCGCCTTGGTGGCTACCGACGGATCGGATTCCAGCTTCAGGGTGATGGGCTTGCCGGCTTCGGTTTTTTCGGCCAGGTTCAGCGTGATGCCGTCGATGGCGGTCGAAATGTTGTTCGAGCCGCTTGTGACGGCGATGCCGTTGATGGTGATTTTGGCATCCACAGCCTTGTCGGCCTTCATGCCCGTGGTGGTGCCGTCAGCGGCCGTGCTGAAGCTCAACACGTCCTTGAGCGACTGGTCGCCGTTCACGGTGATGGACTTCACCGCGGCTTTTTCGCCCGTGTTGGAGGCCGTCAGCATCAGGTAGTTATTGCCGTTGCCGTCGTTGATGACGGTGGCGCGCACGCCGGCCTTGTCGTCGGCGTTGATCGCCTTGACGATGCCGTTGAGCGATGTGTCGTCCTTCAGGTCGATGGTGCGCTTGGTGCCGTCGGCCAATTCGATTTCAAACGTGCCGGTGGCACCGTTTTTGGCAGTGCGGTCGGCAACGGAGCCCGATTGCAGGCTTTGCGCCTTGGCTAGGTTATTCACTTCAATGGTGTACTGGCCCGCGACGGCGCCCTCGGCGGCCACAGTGGCCGTCAAGGCGGAACCGCCGGTGACGCTGCCCTTGATGGCAGCCATCGTCTCGGTTTTGCCCAGCAGCGCGGCGGCGCTTTGCATAGCCTCCAGGGCGCTGGTCAGCTGCGAATAGGCGTCGATCTGGGTCTTGTAGCTGGCTGAGCGAGCGGTAAATACCGACAGTTTTTTCTCTTCGGCAGCCGCCAAATCCGACAGGATTTTTTCCAGCGGCAAGCCGGAAACCGAGCCGAGATTAGTAATAGAAGCCATGTGAAATTCCTTCCTAGCGATACGATTCTGTCAAAAATATGGTGCCGGCGATTGGCCGGGTAAAGGCATAAGGCGGGCCTAATTCGGTGATTCGCTCACTGATTGGCGCCAAAACAGCATGTGGACCCCATTTTTTGGGTCACCTCAAGCTGTTGTTTTGATGCCATTGCCTTGCATGTTCACGATCATTTTGGCGATTTTGAGTACGGTTTCGCTGGGGATCGTGCGAATTACATCACCCGATTCCGCGTCGACGACCGACACCACTACCTGATGCACGTTGGGATCTATCTCAAACTGGAGCTGCGTGGACCAGGCTTTCATCTGGTCGTTGATTTCATCCAGTGCCTTGTCCAAAGGCAGCTTCTGCGAGTTGGATTGGTCCGACGTGGCACTGTCGGAGGCGCCGCTATTGGTTGCGGCCACCGTGGGCGTTACGGACACTGCCGGATCGGCAATGACCGGAGCAGCCGCAACCGGCGTTGGTGCGTACGAAGCAGGTACTAGTGGGGTTACGGCCATGAACACTCCTGCGGCGATGTGGGCGTCTTGGAGGAACGCGCTGTTTTCAGGGAATTCTCAGCTACCATAACGGCATATCCGCAGGGAACTTTAGCCTCCGGCGGGACAGATGTTTCACGTGCTAAATAGTTCGGATCGGGCAATGAGTGTCAAGACGGCGCTGCGAGTTATCGAAATCATCGAAACCTATGCTCGCGAAAAACGCGCGCTGCCTCTGTCGGAACTGGCCCGGTTGCTGGATGTGCCTGTTTCCAGCTGTCTGGCGCTGATCCGTACGCTGACCGGTCTGGGTTATCTGTATGAAACCGGGCGGCGGCAGGGGTATTACCCCACCGGCCGTCTGCTGGCCATGGCGCAGCGCATAGCGCGCGCCGATCCCGTACTGGATCGGGTTTATCCCAGCCTGGTTGAATTAAGGGACGCAACCCGCGAAACAATCGTGTTCGCCAAGCTAGCCCAAGACCGCCGGGTTGTCTACCTGGACGTCCTGGATTCGCCACATACGATCCGTTATGCGCCTGTTGCCGGCGAGTTCAAAGACGTACACGCAAATTCGCTCGGAAAGGCATTGATGTCGCTAATGAGCGACGCGGCGCGCGATGAGACGCTCGCGGGCATGACACTGACCCGCTACAACGAGCGCACCCTGATCACGCCACAGGCAGTACTCGCCGACATTGAGTTATCCCGCCAACGGGGATGGTTCATGAATAGCGGGGAATCCATCGCTGACGTGGGCGCTATCGCCTGGCCCGTCACGTTGTCGGGTGAGCACTACGCGATCTCGGTAGGGGGGCCGATCTACCGTATCGAACCCCAGCAGGAAACGTACGCGCGTATCCTGCGGGCGGCTTGCACCGCCCTGGAGCAACAGGCCTGAAGAGCACGCCTGAAAAGCCGGGCGGCGACCCGCAATGCCGGGTCCGCCCCTGATTTAGTAGGATTTCGGCAGGCCTAATACCTTTTCCGCGATAAAGCACATGATCAACTGCGGACTGACGGGTGCGATGCGCGGAATGAAGCTCTCGCGAAGCAGCCGTTCCACGTGGTATTCCTTCGCATAGCCCATGCCGCCCAAGGTCATGACCGCAGTCTGGCAGGCGTTGTAACCGGCCTCGGCCGCCAGGTATTTGGCGGTATTGGCGTAAGGGCCGCAAGGCTGGCCGGCGTCATACAGGCTCGCGGCTTTGAATACCATCAGATCGGCGGCTTCCAATTGCATCCAAGCCTGGGCCAGCGGGTGCTGAATTCCCTGGTTCTGACCGATAGGCCGGCCGAATACGGTGCGTTCGCCCGCGTACTTTACCGCCCGGTCCAGTGCCGCGCGGCCAATGCCAACGGCTTCTGCGGCAATCAGGATGCGCTCTGGATTTAAGCCATGCAGGATGTATTCAAAGCCTCGGCCTTCTTCGCCGATGCGGTCAGCCACAGGAATGCGAAGTCCGTCGATGAATAACATGTTCGAGTCCACGGACTTGCGGCCCATTTTCTCAATTTCCCGCACTTCGATCTTTTCGCGGTCAAGGTCGGTGTAGAACAGGGACAGGCCCTGCGTGGGTTTGTCGACCTCCGCCAGTGGGGTCGTGCGTGCCAGCAACAGCATTTTATTGGCGACCTGAGCCGTCGATATCCAGATCTTGCGGCCATGCACCACATACTCGTCGCCTTCGCGTATGGCTCGGGTGCTCAACTTTGTGGTGTCCAGCCCTGCATCCGGTTCGGTCACGGCGAAGCAGGCTTTTTCCCGGCCGGCGATCAATGGCTCCAGCCAGCGCGTCCGTTGCTCATCGTTGCCAAACACCACGACCGGGTTCAGGCCAAAGATATTCATATGGACGGCCGATGCGCCGGTAAACCCCGCGCCCGACGCCGAGATGGTTTGCATCATCAGTGCGGCTTCGGTCATGCCCAAGCCGGCGCCGCCGTATTCCTGCGGCATGGCGATGCCCAGCCAGCCGTCGCGTGCCAGGTCGGCGTGCAGCGATTCAGGAAACCCGCCTTCGCGGTCGCGTTCCAGCCAGTATTCGTCAGGATAGCGGTCGCAGATGCGGGACACGGCGTCGCGCAACGCCAATTGTTCGGGAGTGAAGGCAAAGTCCATTATTCGTTTCCATCTTGAGTAATGCCACGGGCGACCAGGGCGTCGATCCGGGTGGCGTCGTAGCCGGCTTCGGTCAATACCTCGCGGCTGTGCTCGCCCAGTCGGGGGGCTGGCCGGCGTATAGAAGTCGGTGTGCCTTGATAGCGCCCTAATGGGGCAGTGGTGCGCATTTGGCCTTCCGAGGGGTGCTCCATGTGGTGGATAAAGCCGGTGGCAGCCAGGTGTTTGTCTTGCAATAACCCATCCACCGTATAGAGCTGGGAGGCGGGAATGTCCGCACGCGTCAGATCTTCCAGCCACGCCTGGCTGGGCCGTGCGCTGATGACTTCCGCCACAAAGGCGTAGACCTCGCTAATGTGCGCGGCGCGCGCGCCATGCGTGCAAAAGCGCGGGTCCTGCGCAAGCTCGGGCTGGCCGATCAGGTCAAAGAAGTTGCGCCAGTGCTTGTCGTTGTAGATGAGCAGGCAGATATAGCCGTCAGCGGTGGCGTATGGGCGGCGATGCGGCGCCAAAAGGCGTGCGTATCCGGTCGGGCCCAGCGGCGGTTCGAAGGTGGCGCCGCCCAAGTGGTCGCCCAACACCAGATGGGCCATCCCTTCAAACATGGGGATTTCAACCTGCTGCCCGCGCCCGCTGGTCTTGGCGTGCAAGACGGCAGAAACCAGCGCAATTCCCACATGCAGGCCCACCGCGCGGTCGGCCAGGGTCAGGGGCGCATAGCGCGGCACGTCTCCGCTGTGCTGGGCGGACAACGCGGCAATTCCCGTCTGCCCTTGGATCAGATCGTCATAGGCCGGTCGGCCTGCATACGGGCCGGCTTCTCCAAAACCGTAGGCGCCCAGATAAACGATTCGTGGGTTGCGCTCGGCGACGGCTTCATACGACAGCCCCAGGCGAGCCATGGCTTGCGGCCGGATGTTATAGAGCAGGGCGTCGCAGCTTTCCGCCAGCTTCAGGCAGGCGGCTAGTCCTTCGGGCGTTTTCAGGTCCAGCACGATGGACCGCTTGTTGCGGTTCAGGTGCAGATACAAATGTCCCATGCCGGGATTGCGCATGGGACCCACGGCTCGCATGTTGTCGCCCGAGGGCGATTCGACTTTGATGACGTCCGCGCCCAGGTCCGCCAGAACCTGCGTGGCATAGGGGCCCATCACGACCGAACTCAGGTCCAGGATGCGCACGCCGCTCAGGGGGCCGGCGGCAGGGGCGTCGGGCAAAGGTTGTTCCGTCATTGCTGTTCGATTCCCGCGTCACGGATCAGCTTGCCCCACAGGTCGCGCTGTTCACTGACGAACTGAGCAAAAGCGTCAGGCGTGCTCGAAAATGCGTCAAAGCCCAGTCCGGCCAGGCGCGTCTTCACCTCGGGTTTAGCCACCACCTGATTGATCGCGGCATTCAGTTTGACAACGACCTCAGGCGGCAAGCCTGCGGGGCCGAAATAGCCATTCCAGGAATTCAGGTCAAAGTCCTTCACGCCCGATTCGGCCATGGACGGCAGATCCGGCACGATGGCGCTACGTTCGGCGGTGGAGACGGCCAGGGCGCGCAGTTGGCCCGACTGTACAAAGGCCAGGCCGGATGCCAGGTCGGTAAACATAAAGTCCACTTGTCCGCCGACCACGTCGGTCAGGCCTTGTGGCGTACCTTTATAGGGCACGTGAAGGATGTCGATTTTGGCGCGGTCCGCCAGGGTGGCGCCGGCGACGATGCCGGTGCTGTTGCCGCTGGCGTAAGTAATGCGGCCCGGATTCTTGCGGGCGTCGGCCACCAGGTCCCCCACGGTCTTCCACGGACGCTTGGGGTTCACGACCAGAATGAAGGGCAGATTGCCGCCACGCGCGATGGGGGTGAAGTCCTTGACGGGGTCGTATGACACGTTCTTCATCAACCACGGGGCCGCGGAATGCGAGGTGTTGGTGGTGACGAAAAGCGTATAGCCGTCAGGCTTGGCACGCGCGACGTAGCTGGCGGCAATGGTGGCGTTGGCGCCTGGCTTGTTTTCCACCACGATCTGCTGGCCCAGAATGGCCGACAGTTCCTGTCCGAAAATTCGGCCGACCGCATCGGTGCCGGAACCGGCTGGGAACGGCACGACCAGGGTGATGGGTTTATTGGGGTAGTCGGCAGCGAGTGCTGCGGGGGCGGCCATCAGGGCCGCACTGCCGACGATCGCTGCGCCTAGCAGGCGAAATGTTTGCATGGTTTGTCTCCAGATTTTTTGGGGTAAGGCGCGGCTTCTGTGGCCGCTGCCTGTTGTGTCGCTGCCTGTTGTGCCGCTGTGTTACGCGGCGGGGGGTGCCGCCGGGAAGTCGCGAATGACGCGGTCGGGGGATTCCTCATAGGGAGGCGTGTAGATCACCAGCAGGCGGGCGGGCTCGTCGCTGGTCACGGTGAACACATGGGGTATATCCGGCGGGAAATAGCAGCAGTCGCCCGGCCCCATGTCGGCCCATTCATCTTGCACCTGGGCTCGCGCAGTCCCCGAAAGCAGGTAGCAGACCTGCTCGATGCCGGGGTGCGCATGCGGCAGCGCGCCTTTGCCCTTGTCGATCACGCCCAGCAGCACCTCCACGCCGCGCGCGCCCACCGTATCGGGACTGATCAGGCGCCGGTTCAGCGTGCCGGTGTGATTGGCGGGGTGGTAGCCGGGTACGTCGGCTTCACGGACCAGCCAGCCGGGAGTTTTTGTCTGCGTCATGTTCATCCACTAAATTTGCATACGTAAATTTATTTTCACGTATGAAAAAAACATGGGCAAGTTATTTTTCGGAGCAGATACTGGGTCGCTCCCTAGGGGATTAGGGAAAACACCGTGCGCAGACTGCTAAAATCCAAGGCTGATCTCATTTAGCGACTTCGCCATGTCTTCTGTTCGACCGCCCGACGCGTCCGCCACCCTGTCCGATTGGCTCCAGTACCTGGAATCCATCCACGCCACCGCGATCGACATGGGGCTGGATCGGGTTCGTGAAGTCGCCACGCGCATGGGCCTTGAACTGTCGGGCGTGAAGTTCGTGGTTGGCGGCACCAATGGCAAGGGTTCCACCTGTGCCATGCTTGAAGCCATCTTGCTGGCCGCGGGCTACAAAGTCGGGCTGTATACGTCTCCGCACCTGATCGATTTCAACGAGCGCGCCCGCGTCAATGGGCAAATCGCATCGGACGAATCGCTGATCGCCCAGTTTCAGGCAGTCGAGGCCGCTCGCGGCGAGGTCTCACTGACCTACTTTGAATTCACGACGCTGGCCATCCTGCGCATGTTCTCGCAGACGCGTCTGGACGCCATCGTGCTGGAAGTCGGGTTGGGCGGCCGTCTGGACGCCGTCAATATTGTCGATGCCGACTGCTCCATCGTTACCAGCGTCGATCTGGACCATACCGACTGGCTGGGCGATACCCGCGAAAAGATCGGCTTCGAAAAAGCCCATATCTATCGCAGCGGCCGCCCGGCAATTTGCAGTGACCCGGTGCCCCCGCAATCTTTGCTGGATTACGTCGAAAAGATCGGCGCTGATCTGTGGCTGTTCGGCCGCGACTACAACTATTCGGGTGATCGCCAGCAGTGGGCGTTTGGCGGCCGCGAGCAGCGCCGCAGCGCGTTGGCCTACCCGGCGCTGCGAGGCGCCAATCAGTTGTTGAATGCGTCAGCTGCGTTGGCCGCGCTGGAATCCGTGCGCGACCGCTTGCCGGTGCAGCAGCAGGCCGTGCGCCTGGGGTTGTTGCAGGCCTCGTTGCCGGGCCGTTTCCAGATTCTGCCTGGGCAACCCTCAGTCATCCTGGATGTGGCCCACAATCCGCATGCAGCCGCTGTGCTGGCCCAGAATCTGGACAATATGGGTTTCCACCCTTACACCCATGTGGTGTTTGGCATGTTGAACGACAAGGATCTGGAGGGCGTCGTCGCCAAGCTGGGCACCCGTGCCGATCACTGGTATTGCGCGGGCCTGCCCGGTCCGCGTGGCACCACTGGCCAGGCGCTGGCGGACCGGGTGGCCGCTGCGTTGCCGCCGTCGCCTGCGGGGGCGGAAAGCCCCACCATTGCCGCTTACGCGAATCCTGCTCAAGCCTTCGCTGCAGCGCGCGAGCGGGCAGGGGAGAATGATAGAATCGTTGTGTTCGGGTCGTTTCTCACCGTGGCCTCGGTTTTGCAGGCACTGGGTCGCAAGGCGTAGGCAAATCGGGTCTTGGCGGCCCACCGCCTCATTGCCGCAAGGCGCCGCAAGGAATTCTCTTCCATGGGTTTTTTCAAACGCAAAGATCCTGCCGATCAGGCGCAGTCCTCCAAACGGGCGGCAGTGCCTAGCGAGGTTCAGGCTGCGGAGCTGCGCGGCCGCGCGCGGCGCAGGCTGGCTGGCGCCGTAGCACTCGTGCTGGCGGCGGTCATCATTCTGCCCATGGTGCTGGACTCGCAACCCGTGCCGGTTGCGGACATCCCCATCAGGGTGCCGGAACGCAATACGCCGTTCCAGCCGCAAGTCACCGAACCGCAGGCCGCCGCGCCGACGACGCCCGCTACCTCAGTACCAGGTGCAGCGCCGACCGATCCGTCAGCGATACCGACGCCGCCGCCCATGACGCCGTCCACGCCGCATGTGGCCGTAACGCCCACGACTCCGCCAGCCGTGCAGCCGGTCACGCCGCCGCCAGTCACGCCGCCCAAGCCTGAGGTCAAGCCCAAACCTGATCCCAAGCCGGCCACGCCGGCAAAGCCTGATACACGCTCGGATGACGGCGCCCGCGCGCTGGCCTTGCTGGAAGGCCGCTCGGCGCCCGCTGCTGCCGCGCCAGCGCCCAAGCCTGCCGCCGCCAAGGGTAATTTCGTGTTGCAGATCGCGGCCTACACCACGCAGGAAGACGCGCAGTCGCGCCGTACCAAGTTGCATCAGGCTGGTGTTACCAACGCATTTGTGGAACAAGCCTCCATCGGAGGCAAACAGCAGTACCGTTTGCGTGTGGGGCCATTCCCCTCGCGCGAAGCGGCGCAGGCGGCCCAGGCGCGGTTGCGCACCTTGGGTTATGACAATGGTTTTATTGCCGCCCAATAGTGACCGGTTTCGACTTCGTCGTGCTGGCCATCCTGGCGGTCTCGGGTGTGCTGGGCTTGGTTCGCGGCCTGCTCAAAGAGGTGCTGTCGCTGGTCGCCTATTTGCTGGCGTTTGTCGCCGCAATATGGTGGGGTCCCACGGTCTATACGTGGTTGGAGCCCTATATTGAAACGACGCTGCTGCGCATGGGAGTCTCATACGCCGTGGTGTTCATCATCGTGCTGCTCGGTGTGGGTTTGGTCAACATGACGCTAGCCGCCTTGATCCGCAGTACCGGACTCAGCCCCGCCGATCACGGCTTGGGCGGGATGTTCGGACTGGCCCGTGGTCTGTTGATCGTGCTGGCGCTGGTCGCCGCTGCCGGCTATACGCCGTTGCCCCAAGAGCCGTGGTGGAAGGACGCCATGTTTTCGCATTCGGCCATCGAGGCCATCAAACATATCAAAACGTGGCTGCCGCCGTCTTTGGCGACTTGGCTGCCGTATTGATTAGCTTCAAATCAACCAGGAAATCTCACCATGTGTGGAATCGTAGGGGTCATCGGGCGCGGGCCGGTCAACCAGCTGCTCTATGACAGCTTGCTGCTGTTGCAGCATCGCGGGCAGGACGCCGCGGGCATCGCGACGTCGCAAGGCAACCAATTCAATATGTACAAGGCTCACGGCCTGGTGCGCGACGTTTTCCGTACGCGCAACATGCGCTCGTTGCCGGGTACGTCTGGCGTCGGCCAGGTCCGCTATCCCACCGCGGGCTCGAGCGCCAGCGAGGAAGAGGCCCAGCCGTTCTACGTCAACGCGCCGTTTGGCATCATGTTTGCCCACAACGGCAACCTGACCAACTGGCGTGAACTGCGCGAATCGCTCTACCGGGTCGATCGCCGCCACATCAATACCAACTCTGACTCGGAAGTGCTGCTGAACGTGCTTGCGCACGAATTGCAGTCGTCGGCCAATGGCGTGTCGCTTGACGACGACGCCATCTTCCGCGCCGTGTCGGCGGTGCACAAGCGCGTGCGTGGCGCCTACGCCGTTGTGGCTCAGATTTCCGGCTACGGCCTGCTGGCGTTCCGTGACCCCAATGGTATCCGTCCGCTGTGTATCGGCCGCATGGAAACCGAAGAGGGCGTTGAATGGATGGTGGCCTCGGAATCCGTGGCGCTCGAAGGCAGCGGTTTTGTTTTCGTCCGTGACGTTGATCCGGGCGAAGCTGTGTTCGTTGACCTGGACGGCCGCTTCGTCAGCCGCCAGTGCGCTGACAATCCGCAATTGGTGCCCTGCATTTTCGAATACGTGTATTTTGCCCGTCCGGACTCGCTGATCGACGGCGTGTCGGTGTACGACGCGCGTCTGCGCATGGGTGAATATCTGGCCGACAAAGTGGCGCGCAATATGCGCTTGGGCGATATCGATGTTGTCATGCCGATTCCGGATTCCTCGCGTCCTGCTGCGATGCAATTGGCCGCGCGCTTGAATCTGGATTATCGCGAAGGGCTTATCAAGAACCGCTACGTGGGCCGCACCTTCATCATGCCCGGCCAGGCTGTCCGCCGTAAATCCGTGCGCCAAAAGCTCAATGCCATCGGTATGGAGTTCAAGGGCAAGAACGTGCTGCTGGTTGATGACTCCATCGTGCGCGGTACGACCAGCCGCGAGATCGTGGACATGGCGCGCGCTGCTGGCGCCAACAAGGTTTACTTCGCCTCGGCCGCGCCTCCGGTGCGTTTCCCGAACGTGTACGGCATCGACATGCCGACGCAATCGGAACTGATCGCCACCGGCCGCAACGACGAAGAAATCGCTCGCGCGATCGGCGCTGACTCCCTGATCTATCAGGACCTGCATGACATGCAGCAGTCGGTGCGCGACCTGAATCCCAAGATGTCGCGTTTCGAAGCGTCGTGCTTCGACGGTGAATACGTCACCGGCGACATTACCGCCGAATACCTGGCCCGCCTGGGCCAGTCGCGCGCGGAGCCGGGTCAGGACGAAGGCGCCAGCGGGCTGAAGTTCAATATGGGCTACGCTGCAAACGAAGCCTGATTGTTCTTCGCAGCTGCTTCATGAAAAATGCCGTCACGATGTGACGGCATTTTTTTCGCCTATGACCGGGGCAAACGCTGGCCCCCTCGGAAGAGGGGGCCACTGCGATGTGTACCGCGGCCTGGAAACGGCGTCAGGCTGCCGCGTTTGCCAATCTGGCTCGGCGGGTGTCGCGAACGAACACGACGAACTTCCAGACGAGAACCAAGCTGATCATCCCAAGCAAGGTGCCGCTGATCGGACGTGTCACAAACACGCTGAACGAGCCTCTGCTGAGCAGCATTGCGCGGCGGAAATTCTCTTCAAGCATCGGGCCCAGAATGAAGCCAAGCATCAGCGGCGCAGCCCCCATGCCCAATCGCAAGAAGGCATATCCGATCAAGCCAAACACTGCCGTGATGTAGATGTCATCCAGGCTGTTATTGATGCTGAATGTGCCGACAATGCAGAAGAACAAGATCGAGGGGAACAGCACGGTATAGGGAATCTTGAATACCGTAAGCCAGTAGCGCACGAGCGGCACATTCAGCAGCAGCAGGAAGCAGTTGCCGATCCACATGCTGGCGACCAGCCCCCAGAACAAATCAGGGTGGCTGCCAATCATGTTGGGGCCGGGCTGGATGCCTTTGATGACAAAGGCAGCCAGCATCAAAGCCATCACGGCGTTCTCAGGGATGCCGATGGCCATCAGCGGAATGAAGCTGGTGCGGGCGGCGGCTTCGTCAGCAGCAGCTTGTCCGGCCACGCCCTCAATCGCGCCATTGCCCATTTCGTGACGATACTTGCTAAAGCGCTTGTCAGCGGCATAGGCAGCGAACTGGGCAATCGTCGGACCGCCGCCAGGCAGAATGCCCAAGACAGAGCCAATCACGCTGCCTCGCAAGGCACTGGGGATGATCCGTTTGAACTCAGCCCAGGTCGGCATGAGTTTAATCTTGCCGTTAAAGGGGGTAAGCACGTTCCGGTTGTCCAGGTTCTTGACGATTTCTGCAATCCCAAAGCAACCCAGCGCAATACTGATCAGGCCAATTCCGTCCTGCAGGAAGGCGAAGTCCATCGTGAAGCGGGCAGTCCCGCTATTCACATCCGTGCCAATCGAGGCCAACAGCACGCCAACGACAGCCATCGCCAAACCCGTCAACATATTGCCGCTGCTGACAAAACTGACGCAAAAGAAGCCCATCAGCATAAGCGCGGCATAATCCGCCGGCCCAAACAGGAAGGCTGCTTCACCCAGTATGGGTGTCATCGTCGACAGCACCACGATAGCGACGGTTCCGCCAATAAAACTGGAAACGCCAGCAGTGAACAAGGCCAGACCTGTCTTGCCATTCAAGTTCATCTGATATCCGTCTATGCAAGCGACAATACTACTTGCGTGCGGAATCTTCATGGTAATGGCACTGACGCTATCTCCGTATTGGGCGCCATAATAAATACCGGCAAGCATGATCAGCGCGCCGCCGGTGGGAATGGAATACGTCAGCGGAAGCAGCAAGCTGATGGTGGACAGAGGCCCGAGTCCAGGCAGCAGGCCGACCAGCGTCCCAATGACGCAACCCGCCGCACAATAAAGAAGGTTTTGCCAGGTTAAAGCATGCTCGAATCCGAGCGCCAGATTATTTAGGATTTCCATCGCAGGCTCTGGTTAGAGTAAGGGCAGGTTAAGACCAAGCAACGTCTTGAAGCCGAAAGCCACGGCAATCAGTCCCACGCAGATCTTTACGTTGCGCAGCGTTGAATAGGACGTGGCAGCGAGCGAAGAGCAGAAAACCAGAAAGATAATGCCTGCGATCATATTGATAAGACCGGATATCACCGCGCATCCCACCAGGCTCAACATGATGATGGAAATGTTCTTGATGCTATGGCTCATCGGAATCGGCTTGATGAAAAACGCCGTTATTGTCGTGATGACGCCGATCACAAACAATACTGAGCTTGCCATTAAAGGGAATAACCCAGGTCCACCTCTTGAGAATGTGCCGACGGGGTAACGCAATGATGCCAGCCCAAACAAAAGGGCGAACGCCATGATGAAAACACCCTTAATAAAATTCTGGTTATTCATTTGGCTATGAATTCCCCCGCCACGCACATTGCCGCTCTGATTTGGCATTTGCTGCCCTCCCTGTTATTAGTGACGTCAACGAATTACGCCGCGTCAGCTTCCTTACAAAAGTCTGAGAAGTCTAATAAGCAGTTCTTTCAGTTCGCTTTCTCTTTTTGCTTCAGTTTTTACTTTTCCATAATCGCAAACCCTAGTTTTGTAAATGTTTGCACTGATGGGCAGCCGATATTCAGCATTAATTAAGAATGCAGTCAGCATGCGGTCAGCCATCATTCAGATGTTCGTCAGAAAATGGAAATGAGTCCGTCAGCGTTGCGGCGGAGTTGTCAGCTTTGTGTGGATTGTTTTCAGCCGTTTCGCGTCGGGCGGCTGCTATGCAAAAAACCAATAGGGATATTGGCCGAGGTATTGAGGGGAGTAGATAACCCCGATGGCGCAAACAGTATTTATTATTTATTGATCTGTTTGATTCGCGCATCGACATGTTTGCGCGAGGGGTTCGCGTTACATGGAATCTGGCAAGCCTTGCCGCGAACGGGCCTTTTACGCCTTGGGGCTCCACAACGCTTCGCGCGTCGCGTCTAAATGCGTCAGATAAAGACGCAGATCAAATTCGTATTGGTGATAGTGCGGCTCCATGCGCAGGCACATGTTGTAGAACGCCTTGTTGTGATCCTTTTCTTTCAGGTGCGCCAGTTCGTGCACCGTGATCATCTTCAGGAATTCGGCCGGCACGGTCTTGAACAATGTGGCCACGCGGATCTCGTGCTTGGCTCGCAGCTTGCCGCCTTGTACGCGGGAGATGTAGGTGTGCTGGCCCAACGCATGCTGGATCACATGAATCTTGCTGTCGTAGGCCACCTTGTTGATCAGATCGCCATTGCGCATGTAGCTGTTTTTTAAGTCAGTCACATACTGATAGAGCGCGCGGTCGGTGCGGACGTCGTGCACGCCCTCTGGGTATCGGGCAAGCAGCGCAGCGCCTAGCTTGCCTTGGTCGAGCAGCTTTTGCGTCTGCATCAGCAGGGATTCGGGGTAGCCGGTCAGATATTTCAGGGTAGACACGATCAGTTGGGGGCAGGTGAAGCAATGGTCAGGCGTGGCCAGATTTCGGCGAAGCGCTTGGAGGCTAACCGTTGGGCATAAGCCTGGATATCTGCGGCCGGGCTGGGGCGCAGCACCAGACCGAACAAATCGGCCAGGCCGTGCGGTGCAATGATGCGTAGCTGTTCATCTGGCATCAGCGCCACGCCTACGCAGGTTGCCGTTTCTGGCCAGCGGGCGATACCGGCGGCAAGCGAAAGCGCCGGGGGCGGGGCGCCTCCAAGGCTGTTCCGGTGCCAGAGGTGCACGCGAGCCTGATTCACCACTTCCCAGGGCGCATCCGGCGCGGCTGCGCGCAGACGCCGGGCAATGCCGGCCTCTTGCGTCGCGTTCAGGTCCGAAGAATCGAAATAAACATAGTCGACATCCGCTGGCGCATGGCTGCCAGCCGGATAGCCATGCAGGTGGTTCCACACCAGCGAGCGCACTGCACCCGCGCCGATGCATCCGCCGGCCGGCGCGTGGTCGCGCGCGGCCCGCAACCAGCGCATCAAGGGCGGGTGGGCCAGGACCAGCGCGCGCAATGCAGCGGCATGTGGGTCCTGGGTAACAGGACGCGCCACGTTATTTAGCGGGTTGCGCCGCGCCTGAAGACGACGGGCAGGGCCATGAAGAACAAGACCGCAAAGAGCGCCAGGCTCCACAAGGCGTACTCGACGCCCAGTACCGGCACCTTGGCATCCATGCAAGTGGCGAAGATGCCGAACAGCCACGGCACTGCGCCGTCCAGGCCGGCGCCAGTCATGAAGCGGTCGGCAAAGGTTTGGTCGCAGGAAAGCATGTTGGCGGCGACGCTGTATTGATACCAGGCGGCGGCAACGCCGACGAGTGATAACAACGCGGCCAGGGCGCCGCACGGGCGGGTCAGCGCACGGCCGCCGCCAAAACCGCCAATCAGGGCGACGATGCCGATCACCAGATAAATCAGGCGCTGCATGACGCACCAGGCGCAGGGCGGCATGTCGAAGACGTGTTGGGACAGCAGGGCGATGCCCACGGCGCCAAAGCAAAAAAGCGCAATCAGGCGGAGCAGGCGTTCAGAGCGGGTAGTCATTGTTGTTCTGAGTCGTGGAGTTGATAGGGCCACACTTAGGCCTTGGGAATCGGAATTGGTTGCATGACCTGGGTCAAAACACCCAGCAGCAATTCACGCGCGCCTTCCCAGAAAATCTGCACCCCCAGGCACAGCATGATGAAGGCGGACAGCCGCATGAACACGGCGGTGCCGTTGTCACCCAGGCGATGCAGCATCTGCGCGGCAAACCGCAGGCAGACATACAGCGTCAAAGACACCGCGATAATTCCCGGAATCGAGCCGCCCAGTCGCACCAGGCTCAGCACATGATTTTGATCTCTCAGCGACACGCCCACGGTGATCGCGGCGGCGATCGATCCCGGGCCGCAGCTGATGGGAAAAGTCAGCGGGTAGAAAGCACGCGCTTTAGCCATTTCGGTGGTGAAGGACTCGGCCATGCGCGCCACGCGCTCGGTGTCGGCATCGGGCGAATTCACCAGCCGCCAGGCGCTGGCGATCACCAGCATGCCGCCGCCCACTCGCACGATCGACAGCGAGATGCCAAAAAAGCTGAGAAGCACGTTGCCGGCCACCATGGCGACGATCAGCATCAGGCACACGTTGATGGCGACACGCTTGGCCAGCACCATACGCGTGGATGATGACGCGCCTTCGGTCAATGACAGGAAAATTGGCGCGATGGCAGGCGGGTTCAAAAACGGTAGCAGTGTGGCTAGCGCAAATAGAAAGCTGCCACCGAAAACACGCAGATAGTCATTGAGCAGCATGGTAGCGGGTGTCGCCTGACCGAAAACCCGGATTGTATTCGGTCCGGGTACGGTCTGGCGATGTCTTGCGAGGCCGGCGTCAGGCGACCCGTTGCAGGGCTTCTTCGCCTGCCAACGCGTCCAGAACGTCGCGTTCAAACTGCATTTGGCTGCGCGGGCGAGTCAGCGCCGTGCCGTCCACGATAAATACGTCTTCCACGCGGTCGCCCAGCGTCATGATCTTGGCCATCAGCAGATTGACTTCGTGGCGGGCAAAGACGCGCGCCAAGGCGTGCAGCAGGCCCGGGCGATCCGTGGCAGTGACAGAAAGACGCCAGGATGTGCTGCGTTCGTCGGGTTGCAGTTCGGCCTGCGGCATAACGGGAAAGACTCGCGACACGCGTGACTGCCGGCCACGGCCGAAATAGCTGCCGCGGCTGGTTTGCGCCTGGGCGGCTGCCTGCGGATCTTTCAGGCGTTCAGCCAGTTCGTGCTCTACCAGCGTGGCTTGCGCCCGCAGGTCGCTCGCCCCTTCGGGCAGCAGCACGATGAAACTGTCCAGCGCCCAGCCGTGGCGGGTCGTGTGGATGCGCGCATCCTGAATGGACAGCGACTTGGCGTCGAAGAAGCCGCAGATGGCAACGAACAGGTCGGGCGCGTCGCGCGTGTAGACCATGATCTGCAAACCTTCGCCTTGCTCGGTGGGGCGGGCTTTGACCACAGCCTGGGTGGGGGCGACCTGGTGGTACAGGTGGCGGGTGTGCCAGGCGATGTCGGAAGCGTCGTGACGCAGAAAATAGGCAACGTCCAGCTGATTCCAGAACGCTTCACGAGCGTCATCGCGCAGGCCTGCCAGCCGGGTTAGGCGGGCGGCTTCTTCCTTGCGTTCGGTCAGCACGGTGTGCGCATCGGCGTGGGCGCCGCCCAATGCCGCCAGCGTCAGTTTGTACAGATCTTCAAGCAGCTTGCCCTTCCAGGCGTTCCAGACCTTGGGGCTGGTGCCGCGGATGTCGGCCACTGTCAGCAGGTATAGCGCCGTCAAATGGCGCTCGTCTTTGACGGTAGCGGCGAATTCCTGGACGACGGCCGGGTCGGATAAATCACGTTTCTGCGCCACGGCGGACATCAGAAGGTGCTGGCGCACCAGGAATTCCACCAATTTGGTGTCTTCCGGCTCCATGCCGTGTTCCTGCGCGAACTTGCGCACTTCGCGGGCGCCAAGTTCGGAGTGATCGCCGCCGCGTCCCTTTGCGATGTCATGAAAAAGCGCAGCGACGTACAGCAGCCAGTGCCGGTCCAGGCCCGCAATCAACTGACTGGCCAGCGGATATTCCTGGGCGTGTTCGGGCATGGTGAAGCGGCGCAGGTTGCGCACCACGGCCAGCGTGTGCTGGTCCACCGTATAGGCATGGAATAGATCGTGCTGCATCTGGCCCACGATCCGGCGGAATACCGGCAGGTAGCGGGGCAGAATATTCAGCATGGTCATGCGCCGCAGCTCGTGCACAATGCCGCGGGGCTGTTGCAGGATTTGCAGGAACAGCTTGCGGTTGACCGGGTTGCGGCGGAACTGGGCATCGATGCGGTGCCGAGAATGCCAGATGGCGCGCAAAGTGCGTGCAGACATGCCGGTGAGTTCCGGGTGCTGCTGCATCAGAAGAAAGGCGCGCAGCAGCAGTGTGGGATTGCGCTCGAAACCGTCGTCGCGAATGATATCCAGACGGTCGCGCAGGTTGCGGAAATCGTCGTCGATGTCGCGTGCGTCGCTGTCGGGCCGCGGGAACAACCGTTCTTCGATGTTCTGAACCAGAATCCCGTTGAGCTGCGTGACGAGCCGCGCTGCCCAGTAATAACGCTGCATCAATAGTTCACTGCCACGGCGAGTGGCCGTGGCATGGATGCCGTAAACCTCGGCCAGCGCCGGTTGCAGGTCAAACAGAACGCGGTCTTCGCGGCGGTTTGACAGCAAATGCAATTCGATGCGCAGGCGCTTGAAGGCTTGCTCGGCCTTGCGCAGGTCGCGCGCTTCGGACGATGTCAAAAGGCCCGCTTGCGCCACCGAGCGCCAGCTGTCTCCGAATCCGGCGGCTCGCGCCATCCACATAATGACTTGCAGGTCGCGCAGTCCGCCGGGTGATTCCTTGCAGTTCGGTTCCAGCGCGTAGGGGGTATCGTGGTACCGCGCATGGCGCTGCTGCATTTCCACGCGTTTGGCGCGGAAGAAAGCGCGGGGGTCCAGGCGCGATTTGGTGGCGGCGTCGAATTTCTTCATCAGCGACCGGCTGCCCGCCAGCCAGCGGGATTCCAGCAACGCGGTTTCCACCGTGATGTCAGCGTCGGCCTCGCGCTCGCAGTCTTCAATGGTGCGCACGCTATGGCCGGGCTCCAGCCCCAGGTCCCACAGCGACGCCACCAGTTGCTCGATGGCGGTCTCGTCTTCGCGGCTGGGGACCTGCGGCAGCAGAATCAGCAGATCAACGTCGGAGTGCGGGTAGAGTTCGCCTCGGCCATAACCGCCAACTGCTGCGAGCGTGGCGCCGGCCGGAAGCGGGTAATGCTTGACCAGATCGCGCAGAGCGGCGTCGACGATACGGCGTAATTCAGACAGCAGGGTGTCCGGGCGTTCGTGCTCTCGGAACTGGGCCACCGCGGCCCGCCGGGATTGCTGAATGCGTTCGCGCAGGGAGCTGAGGTATTCGGCGGTCATGGTGGCGTGCGGCAGGGCCTCAGACGGCGGGGATGATGATGGGTTCGGTGATGAAAGCCGGCGGCGGGGGCATGCCGGGCGACAGGGTCAGCACTTCGTAACCGGTTTCGGTTACACAGACAGCATGCTCCCATTGCGCGGACAGGCTGTGGTCGCGCGTAACAACCGTCCAGCCATCGGACAATTGGCGGATTTCGCGGCGCCCGGCATTGATCATGGGTTCAATCGTGAACAGCATCCCTGTCACCAATTTCACGCCGGTGCCGGGCTTGCCATAATGCAGCACTTGCGGGTCTTCATGGAAGCGCTGGCCAATACCGTGCCCACAGAACTCGCGCACCACTGAAAAACCGTTGGATTCCGCGTGTTTCTGGATGGCGTTGCCGATGTCGCCCAACGTAGCGCCGTTCTTTACCTGCTGGATGCCTTTCCACATGCACTCAAAGGTGATGTCGGTCAGGCGGCGGGCCAAGATGGACTGTTCGCCCACGGCGTACATGCGGCTGGTGTCGCCAAACCAGCCATCCTTGATAATGGTGACGTCAATATTCAGTGAGTCACCGTTCTTCAGCACCTTGTCGCCCGGGATGCCGTGGCACACTTGATGATTCACGGACGTACAGATGGCGCCCGTGAAGGGCGGGTAGCCGGGCGGGGCGTAGCCCACGGTGGCCGACTTCACGTGCAGCACATCGGTCAGGTATTCCAGGCAGAGCCGATCCAGCTCTCCGGTGGTCACACCCGGCTTGACGTAGGGGGTAATGAAGTCGAGAACCTTGGCGGCATCCTGGCAGGCTGCGCGCATCTTGGCCAGGTCGGCCGGATTGGTAATTGTGCCCATGGAGTAACTTGACGATCTCTCGCTTGAATGTCTGCTTGAAAGAATAGTAGAATTATAGGCTTCCCTAAAAATTTGGGGAGCAATCGGGTTACGGCAAGAGCCGATTCCGGTGGCGGGTTGGGCTTTTGATCCCTTTCCTTCCTTGGTAAGTGTTTAGCGCCAATGGCCGCGCTCAAGATAGTGCCAACGATCCTTTCATGAGATCGGCAGCAAGCCCTGAAGTTTCACCGCAAGCGAAGGTTGTGGAGCGAAATCGGGCAGGTTGCCAGCGTCTGGTAGTAGGACTGTTGGGGCAAATTTGGGAGCAATTGTTGGGGCAACGCTCGCCAAAGTCAGGCAGGTGTCATGGGTCTTACTCAAAGCTGGGGCACGGCGTGCTTGTAAGCCCGGTCATGTTTTTGAGCGGCGATGCAGGTTCGGTATGGATGTCGGATTAAGTTCTTGAAAACACTTGTGTTTTCTTAAGAAATGCCCCGATTGTCTGATGCGCGCGGGGCTGTAAGGCCACTGCGCGAAGAGCTGGATTTCGCTGCCAACAAAACAGGTCCGGGTGCGCTTGGTGAGTCGCAGCATGGTTAACCGTGCTGCCAACTGCGGGGAAACCCGCCAGAAACTTCCAGGAAATTCCTGGAGTGTCTGACACTAAGCGCCGTGCAAGCGAGCAGTGCAGGGCTCTAGTCGTGGCGGCCGTCTGGGTTTATCGCAGCAGCATCATTGCGGCAGTGATCGGTCGGCCCGGTTAAAATTTTGTCCATCCCGCATGTTGCGGGAAATCGCGCGCAACACCACCCAGGGTGTCAGCCAGATGCTGATGCAGGTGCGGCGCAAGAAATCAACCCTTGGAGAATTACATGTCTTTGATGCGCGAAATGCTGGAAGCGGGTGTCCACTTTGGTCACCAAACCCGTTACTGGAACCCCAAGATGGCTCAGTACATCTTCGGTCACCGCAACAAGATTCACATCATCAACCTGGAAAAGACGGTTGATAAGTACCAGGAAGCCACCAAGTTCGTGAAGCAGCTGGCTGCTCGCGGCGGCAACATCCTGTTCGTTGGCACCAAGCGCGCTGCGCGTGATCTGGTTGCCTCCGAAGCCGCCCGTTGCGGCATGCCCTTCGTCGACGCCCGCTGGCTCGGCGGCATGCTGACCAACTTCAAGACGGTCAAGACCTCGGTCAAGCGCCTGAAAGACATGGAAGTCATCGTTGCCGAAGGCGGCGCTGAACGCATGATCAAGAAGGAAGGCCTGTTGTTCCAGCGCGAGCTGGACAAGCTGAACAAGGCCATCGGCGGCATCAAGGACATGAACGGTCTGCCCGACGCCATGTTCGTCATCGACGTCGGCTATCACAAGATTGCCATCGCCGAAGCCAAGACGCTGGGTATCCCCGTCGTCGCTGTGGTTGACACCAACCACTCGCCGGATGGCATCGACTACGTCATCCCGGGTAACGATGACTCGGCCAAGGCCATCGCGCTGTACGCCAAGGGCATCGCTGACGCCGTGCTGGAAGGCCGCGAACAGAACATGAATGGTCTGGTCGAAGAGCTGGGTGAAGGTCAGGAAGAGTTCGTCGAAGTGCAGGACAACCAGGCCTAAGCCTGCTGTCATGTCCGGCGGTGAGTAACAGGGAGCGGCTGGAATATCCGTCCGCTCCCGCCTCGCCGGCACTGCGAAGGTGGGCTCCCATCTTCCTGGCCCGCTAATTGCGGGCGTCCCATCGAATCAAATCACTGCCCCGGTCCGCCCGGGGCGTGTCTTAGCAAAAATTGGAGCAAACATGGCTGAAATTACCGCTGCCCTGGTCAAGGAACTGCGCGAAAAGACTGACGCGCCCATGATGGAGTGCAAGAAGGCCCTGACGGAAGCCGACGGCGATCTGGTCCGCGCCGAAGAAATCCTGCGCGTCAAGCTGGGCAACAAGGCCAGCAAGGCTGCTGCCCGCGTTACCGCTGAAGGCCTGGTTGGTCTGTTCATCTCCGCCGACGCCAAGCAAGGCGCCGTCATCGAAATCAACTGCGAAACCGACTTCGTCGCCAAGAACGACGACTTCGTCGGCTTCGTGAACAAGCTGGCTGAACTGGTTGCCACGCAGAACCCGGCCGATGTGGCCGCTCTGTCGGCACTGCCTTTCGGTGAAGGCACTGTTGAATCGACCCGTACCGCCCTGATCGGCAAGATCGGCGAAAACGTCTCGATCCGCCGTTTCGAGCGCATCGAAACGCCGAACGCGCTGGCCAGCTACGTGCACGGCGGCAAGATTGGCGTGCTGGTGGAATACACTGGCGCCGAAGAAGTGGGCAAGGATCTGGCAATGCACATTGCCGCCACCAAGCCCAAGGCACTGAACGCCGACGGCGTGAACCCCGCCGACATCGCCGCCGAACGCTCGGTCGCCGAACAGAAGGCTGCCGAATCGGGCAAGCCGGCTGAAATCGTCGCCAAGATGGTCGAAGGTTCGGTTGTCAAGTTCCTGAAGGAAGTGACGCTGATGTCGCAGCCGTTCGTCAAGAGCGACAAGCACACGGTCGAACAACACCTGAAGGAAAAGGGCGCTTCGGTCAGCAAGTTCGTGCTGTTCGTTGTCGGCGAAGGTATCGAGAAGAAGACCAGCGACTTCGCCGCTGAGGTTGCCGCAGCCGCCGCCGGCCGCGCCTAACCCCAGGGTATAGTGCCAAAAGGCCGGCGCTAGATTAAATTCTAGTCCGGCCTTTTCGCCGCAGGGCCAGCCCAAGGTGAACCCCCACTCTGGGCAGGCCTCTAACTCGCGTAGCGGGTGCGGCGATGGGGAGTTCCCCCATTCTTGTCTTACACTTTCGTCGGATTGTTCCTCGGGATATCACCTATGAGCAGCAGAGCATACAAACGGGTTCTTCTCAAACTTTCCGGCGAGGCGCTGATGGGCGATGATGCATTTGGCATCAATCGCGCCACCATCGTCCGCATGACTGATGAGATCGCCGAAGTCGCCGCCACAGGCGTCGAATTGGCCATTGTCATCGGCGGAGGCAACATCTTCCGTGGCGTCGCCCCGGGTGCGCAGGGCATGGACCGCGCAACCGCCGACTACATGGGCATGATGGCCACCATCATGAACGCGCTTGCCTTGCAAGACGCGCTCAAGCACAAGGGTATCGACACCCGCGTACAATCGGCCCTGAATATCGATCAGGTCGTCGAACCCTACATCCGCCCGAAGGCCCTGCGTTACCTCGAAGAGGGCAAGGTTGTGATCTTCGCCGCGGGTACTGGCAACCCCTTCTTCACGACCGATACCGCCGCCGCCCTGCGCGGCGCTGAAATCGGTGCGGAGATCGTGTTGAAAGCCACCAAGGTGGACGGCATCTATAGCGCGGACCCCAATAAGGACCCCACCGCTACGCGCTATGCGCGCATCAGCTTCGACGAAGCGATTGTCCGCCGTCTGGAAGTCATGGACGCCACCGCGTTCGCGCTGTGCCGTGACCAGAAACTGCCGATCAAAGTGTTTTCGATCAATAAGTCCGGCGCACTCAAGCGAGTCGTCAGTGGCGAAGACGAAGGCACGTTGGTACACGTCTAAAGAAAAGGAAATTTCATGAGCGCCGCAGAAATCCGCAAATCCGCCGAGGCCAGAATGGCCAAGTCGCTTGAAACGCTCAAGATCAACCTGGGCAAGATCCGTACGGGCCGTGCCCACACGGGTATCCTGGATCACGTTCAGGTCGACTACTACGGTTCGCCCGTGCCCGTTGGTCAAGTTGCCAACGTGAACCTCGTGGACGCTCGCACCATCAGCGTGCAACCCTACGAGAAGCAAATGGCCGGCCCCATCGAAAAGGCGATTCGCGAATCCGATCTGGGCTTGAATCCCATTTCGATGGGCGACACCATCCGCGTTCCGATGCCCGCTTTGACCGAAGAGCGCCGCCGCGATCTGACCAAAGTGGTCCGTAGCGAAGGCGAAGATGCCAAGGTGGCTGTGCGCAATCTGCGCCGTGAAGCCAACGAAGCATTGAAGAAGCTGGTCAAGGACAAGGAAATCTCCGAAGACGACGAGCGTCGTTCGCAGGATGACGTCCAGAAGCTGACGGATCGCAGCGTGGTTGACATCGATAAGATGGTCACCCAGAAAGAAGCGGAAATCATGACCGTATAATTTCCGGATGGGCTGGGGCGGGCGGCTGTGCCGCTACGCTCTGGTTTTCAGTCCATTCTTGCCTAAGCGCCGTCATATCCATTGCCTCGCAGCACCCCTACGTAGCGATGGAACGACGGCGCAGGTTTTTCTCCGTATTCCCGTTTTGCGCCGCGCAGCCGCGCACAGTCCCAAACACATGGCAACCAGTTCGACCCAGGCAGTACCCGACACTCGCGACATCCCCGAGCACGTCGCCATCATCATGGATGGCAACGGCAGGTGGGCGACGCGGCGGCTGCTGCCACGTACGGCTGGGCACGCCAAGGGCGTTCAGGCGGTAAGGCGCGTCGTCGAGGCCTGTGGCCGCGCCGGCGTTCGTTATCTGACCTTGTTCGCTTTCAGTTCCGAGAACTGGCGCCGTCCCGCCGAAGAGGTGTCGCTGTTGATGCGTCTGTTTGTGCAGGCGCTGGAACGCGAAATCGGCAAGCTGGACGAGCAGGGCGTCCGGCTGCACGTGATCGGCGACCTGAGCGCGTTTGAACCGCGCTTGCAGGAGCTGATTGTTGCCGCCCAGGAGCGCACCGCGCACAACGACCGTCTGCATCTGACTGTTGCCGCAAACTATGGCGGGCGCTGGGACATTCTTCAGGCCACCCGCGCCATGCTGGCGGCAGACCCCCTGATTGCAAGCCAGCCGCAGATGGTGAATGAAGAGCGCTTGGCCAAGCATCTGTCCATGTCTTGGGCTCCCGAGCCCGACCTGTTTATCCGCACGGGCGGGGAACAACGCATTTCCAATTTTTTGATCTGGCAAATGGCCTACGCGGAGTTCTACTTCACGGATCGCTACTGGCCGGATTTTGGCGCGGCAGAGCTGCAAGCTGCCTTTGACTGGTATCGCACGCGTGAGCGCCGCTTTGGCCGCACCAGCGCCCAAGTCAATGAAATCGGTGCGAAGTAAGTAGACGGCGACAAGCGCGTCTTTCCCATAGCAGCACCCGAGGAGACCGTCATATGTTGGGCCAGCGTATCGTTACCGCCGTCATTCTGTTGGCCATTCTGGCCGCAGCCATGATCAGCGCCAACCCCTGGTGGTTTGTTGCCCTGCTGGCGCTGGCCGCCGCTTGCGCCAACTGGGAGTGGCTCCGCCTGACATTGCCGCAACCGCCTTCCCCCCTAATTTCCGTTGGTATCGCCGCGCTGTTGTTTGGCGGGATGCTGGCGCTGACGTCCGCCTGGCTGACGGGTGATGGCACGGTTGTGGCCGATCCCGCCTGGGTGCTGTATTACGTTGTGCCTGCCGTTGCCGCCGTGTGGCTGTTTGGCGGCGTGACTGCCGTGGTCCGCGGGAATTCCAGCGCGGCGCCAGCCAGTCTGGGCTGGTCGCTCTTCTCCGTGCCCGCAGCGTTTGCGGCCTGGGCTGTATTGGCGCAGATGTTCATGGCGCGTGGGGCAGGGTTCGTAGTGTCGCTGCTGGCGCTGGTCTGGGTGGCAGATATTGCCGCGTACTTTGCCGGTCGCGCATTCGGCAAGCGTAAACTGGCCCCGAGGGTCAGCCCTGGAAAGACGATTGAAGGTGCGATTGCCGGCGTTCTGGGCGCCGTGGTGTGGATCGGCCTGTCCAGTTTGTGGGCGGGCTCGTTTGGCCATGCGCTGGTGGAGCGCTGGACGTTTTGGCTAGCCTTGCCTATCGCGGCGTTGCTGGGCGTGTTGTCCATTGTTGGAGATCTGTTCGAGTCGCTGCTCAAGCGCAGGGCGGGGCGCAAGGACTCCAGCACGCTGCTGCCCGGTCATGGCGGCGTTTATGACCGCATCGACGCAATCCTTCCGGTTGCGCCGTTTGCGCTACTTTTGTCTGGAGTGCTGTTTTGAGGGCTTTTCAACGCGTCGTCGTGCTGGGGTCGACCGGTTCGGTCGGTGAAAGCACTCTGGATGTGATTGCGCGACACCCTGAACGGTTGGCCGTATACGGGCTGTCCGCGTATAGCCGGATGGAGCGTTTGGCCGAGCAGGCCCTGGCCTGCCGAGCGGCTGTCGTGGTGGTGCCTGATGCGGCCGCCCGCAAGAAATTCATTGCCGCCTGGACGGGCGCCCAGCCTATGCCGGAGATCCGCGTCGGCGCGCAGGCGCTGGCCGATACCGCAGCAGACCCGCAGTGTGACTCTGTTATGGCGGCAATTGTGGGGGCTGCGGGCTTGCCCGCCGCGCTGGCAGCAGCCCGCAGCGGTAAGCGCGTGTTGTTGGCAAATAAGGAAGCCTTGGTCGCGGCTGGCTCCCTTTTCATGCAGGCAATTCGCGACAACGGCGCTGAACTTCTTCCAATTGATAGCGAACATAACGCCATTTTCCAGTGCATGCCGCACGGGGGCAAGGCCGGGGCGCCCGAGGCGCCCGCGCCAGGGGTACGCCGTCTGCTTCTGACAGCATCCGGCGGTCCGTTCCGTGGCCGGGACCTGAAAGACCTGCAAGACGTGACGCCTGCGCAGGCTTGCGCCCATCCAAACTGGAGCATGGGCCGCAAGATTTCCGTCGATTCCGCCACCATGCTCAACAAGGGCTTGGAAGTCATCGAGGCGCATTGGTTGTTTGCCATGCCAGCTGATCGCATCGAAGTGGTGGTGCATCCGCAAAGCGTGGTGCATTCGATGGTGGAATATGACGATGGATCGGTGCTGGCGCAGTTGGGGCAGCCCGATATGCGCACACCGATTGCCTACGGACTGGGTTTTCCAGACCGCCTGCAAAGCGGCGTGGGGCTGCTGGATCTGACGCGTGTGGGGCGGCTGGACTTTGAAAAGCCCGATCTGGCGCGCTTCCCCTGTCTGGACCTGTCTTTTGCAGCGTTGCGGGCAGGGCAGAGCGCCTGCGTGGCCTTGAATGCAGCCAATGAAGTTGCCGTCGATGCGTTTTTGAGCGGCCGTCTGGCGTATACCTGGATTCCGCGCGTCATTGAGGCATCCCTGGAGTGGCAGGGGCGGCAAGCTTCTGTTACGCTCAACAGTCTTGACGATGTGCTTGCGCTTGACGCGGAAGCCCGCATCTTTGCAGGTAACCTAGGGCTGGCCTGATTGGCCGGCCGCTATTGCTGCTGATTTTCCTAGATTCTTCCTATCCCGATGCTTTTCACCCTGCTGGCCTTTGCCGTCGCGCTTGGCTCCCTGATCATTTTTCATGAGCTGGGACACTATTGGGTAGCCCGACTTTGCGGCGTGAAGGTTTTGCGTTTCTCCGTGGGATTTGGCAAGGTCATCCTGCGCCGCACGGACCGCAATGGCACAGAATGGGCGGTTTCAGCCTTGCCCTTGGGCGGCTACGTCAAGATGCAGGACGATGCGCCTGCCGGTGCCACTGCCGCAGAAGCGGCAGGCGCCTTCAACAACAAATCCGTCGGCAAACGCATTGCCATCGTGGCTGCGGGGCCTATTTTCAACCTGATTCTTGCGGTCTTCCTGTATGCCGGCCTGAATATGGCCGGCACGGAAGAGCCGCAAGCGATCCTCGCGCAGCCTGCGGCGGAATCGCCTGCGGCGCGTGCCGGGCTGCTTTCCGGTGATCGCATTCTGGCCATAGACGGTGAAGAAGTCGGATCGTGGTCGGACGCGCGTTGGCGCCTGATGGACGTGATGGCCACTGGCGGCCGTGCCCAAATTGAAGTCAGCACCCCCGCAGGCGGTGTGCAGCAGCGAGAGCTGAACCTGCCGGCCAATACCATGGACCCGTCCAGCGGGGACCCCTTGGCTGCGGCGGGCATACGCCTGGCTCAACCTAAACCTGCCGTGCGCGCCGTGAACGATGGCGGAGAAGGGCAGGCTGCTGGTTTGCGTCAGGGCGACCTGATCGTGGCCGTCAATGGCCAGCCCACCCCGGACACGGGCGCGCTGGTCAAGCAGATTCAGGAAAGCGCGGGCAAGCCGCTGGCACTGACGTTGCTGCGCGATGGCGCCACCATATCTCTGAATGTCACGCCGCGGGCGGAAACGGTCAACGGCGTTGAAATCGGCCGCCTCGGCGTTCAGCTGGGCGGCGATATCCCGATGGTCACTGTGCGTTATGGCGTCTTTGACAGCCTGTGGCGCGGTGCTGTCCGCACTTGGGACACCGCTTGGTTCTCGCTGCGCATGATGGGCCGTATGGTGACTGGCGAGGTGTCTTGGCGTAATGTCAGCGGCCCTGTGACCATCGCGGACTACGCTGGCCAGACCGCCAGAATCGGGATTGTTGCGTATATCGCCTATATTGCGTTGATCAGTATCAGCCTGGGCGTATTAAATTTGCTGCCCATTCCTATGCTGGATGGTGGTCATCTGCTGTACTATCTCGTCGAAATTGTGCGGGGTAGCCCGCCGCCAGCGAGGTGGATCGATATCGGACAACGCGCCGGCATAGGTTTATTGGCAGGCCTTATGGGGCTTGCGCTGTTCAACGATTTCACGCGTTTATTCACTTAAACGCGATTTAGCATAAAATCCCCCGCCATTTGCACGACCGAGGATACTCAAGGATGTCTTTTCGCCGGATGTTTCATCACAAAAAGGGTGTACTGCCGGGTCTTATCGCCGCGTTGCTGTTACCGGCTATGGCCCAAGCCTTTGACCCTTTTGTCGTGCGGGATATCCGCGTAGAGGGTATTCAACGCACTGACGCTGGCACCGTCTTCGGATATCTCCCCGTCAAGGTGGGCGAGAAATTCACCGAAGAAGAAGCGACCGAAGCCATTCGCCGTCTTTACGGCACTGGCTTTTTCACCGACGTGCAGATCCAGACTGACAACAACGTTGTCGTCGTGGTCGTGCAGGAACGTCCGACGATCGCTTCCGTCAATTTCAACGGCATGCGCGAGTTCGACTCCAAGGCCATCACCACGTCCCTCGGGCAGGTGGGTTTTGCCGAGGGCCGCATTTTCGACCGCTCGATGCTTGAGCGCGCCGAGTACGAACTGAAGCAGCAGTACCTGTCCAAGGGCAAGTATGGCGTTGAGGTGACGTCCACCGTGACGCCGCTGCCGCGCAACCGCGTGGGCGTGAGCTTCGACGTGTTCGAAGGCGCCGTGGCCCGCATTCAGGAAATCCGCTTCGTCGGCAACAAGGCCTTTTCGGAAAGCGATCTGCTTGATGAATTCAAGCTGACGACGCCGGGCTGGCTGACCTGGTACACGGATACCGACAAGTACTCGCGCGAAAAGCTCGAAGGCGATCTGGAACGTCTGCGTTCGTTCTACCTGGACAAGGGTTACCTGGAGTTTTCGGTGGAACCCCCGCAGGTCACGATTTCTCCGGACCGCAAAGACATCCGCATCACGATCACCGTTCACGAAGGCGAGCCCTACAAGGTGCGCAGCGTGAAGCTGGCTGGCAACTTGCTCGGCCTGGACAAAGAGATCAATGCGCTGTTGCAAGTCAAGGCGGACGAGACCTTCTCGGCCGCCAAGGCTAACGATTCGGCCAAGGCGATTACCGACTATCTGGGCGAATTGGGCTACGCGTTTGCGAACGTCAACCCGAACCCGCAACTGGACCGCGCCAAACACGAAGCCGATCTGACGTTCTACGTTGATCCGAGCCGCCGTGTGTATGTGCGCCGCATCCAGATCGGTGGCAATACCCGTACCCGTGACGAAGTCGTGCGCCGCGAAATGCGCCAGCAGGAAGCAGCCTGGTACGACGCCAAAGATATCAAGACCTCGCGCGACCGTGTGGATCGCCTGGGCTATTTCAGCGACGTCAATGTGAAGACTGATCCGGTTCCGGGTTCGCCCGACCAGGTTGACGTCAACGTTGACGTGAAAGAAAAGCCCACGGGCATGATCAACCTGGGCGTGGGTTACGGCTCGTCTGAAAAGGCCATTCTGTCGGCCGGTATCAGTGAAGACAACGTCTTCGGCAGCGGCACCAACCTGACGCTGCAATTGAATACCAGCAAGACAAACCGCGCGGTCGTGTTGTCGCATACCGATCCGTACTGGACCAAGGACGGCATCAGCCGCACCACGTCTGCGTACTACCGCGTGACCGAGCCCTGGAATAACAACGACGGTGATTACCGCGTCAAGGCCATTGGCCTGGGCATGAACTTCGGCATTCCGATTTCGGAATACGACCGGATTTTCATGGGCGCCAATCTCGAGCATAACCAGATCGATTTGTTCGACAACTCGCCTGCTGCTTACGACAAGTTCGTTAAGGACTACGGCGATTCGACCAATTCGGTGATCTTCAATACCGGCTGGTCGAACGACACCCGCGATAGCGCTCTGGCGCCGACCAAGGGTTCGTACACGCGCTTGAAGGCTGACGTGTCGACGGTTGATCTGAAGTACACGCTGCTGACTGCGCAACAACAGTACTTTGTTCCGTTGGGCGGCTCTTACACGCTGGCGCTTAACGGCATGGCGGATTGGGGCAGAAGTTACGGTGGCAAGGACTACCCGGTCATCAAGAACGTCTATGCCGGCGGTATTGGTACCGTTCGCGGTTACGAAGGGTCGTCGTTGGGTCCGCGTGACACGAAGACGGGCGATTATCTGGGTGGCACGCGCCGTATTGTGGCCAATGCCCAGTTGTATCTGCCGTTCCCGGGTGCCTCGAAGGACCGGACCTTGCGTTGGTTTATCTTCAGCGATGCCGGTCAGGTTTCGTCCGATCTGGGTTGCGCGGCTGGCAAGCCGGGTTCCGAGGTGGAAGATCCTTGCGGCTGGCGTTTCTCGGCAGGTATCGGTCTGTCGTGGCAGTCGCCGATGGGTCCGCTGCAACTGTCTTACGCTCGCCCGCTTAATTCCAAGGCTGGCGACGACAAGCAAAGCTTCCAGTTCCAGATCGGGACCGGTTTCTAAGCAGCTGCGTTACGCTTGAAAACAAGGGAGGGGCCGTTTGGCCCGGCTCCCTTACTGTTTAGTGGCACAATACACACTTTGGCTTTGCCTTACTTGAAGGTGAGATTTTCATGATGTCTGATTTCGCACTTAAATCATCGAATACGCCGGGCGCCAAGCGCCGTGGCAAGCTGGGCGGCTCCATTGCCCTGGTGGGTGCGCTCATTCTCGGTTCGGCTGCTGCGCTTCCCGCACAAGCTCAAAACACCAAGATCGGTTTCGTTAATACCGAGCGGATTCTGCGTGAATCGGGTCCGGCCAAGACTGCGCAAAGCAAGATCGAAGCCGAATTCAAGAAGCGCGACGATGAGCTCCAACGCCTGAACAACAGCCTGCGTTCGCAAGCCGAAAAATTCGACAAGGATGCTCCCGTCCTGTCGGAATCGGATCGCGTCAAGCGTCAGCGCGACTTGTCCAATCTGGATACCGACCTGCAACGCAAGCGTCGTGAATTCCAGGAAGACTTCAACCGCCGCCGCAACGAAGAGTTCTCGGGCATTGTCACGAAGGCTAACGAAGCCATCAAGCGCATCGCCGAGCAAGAAAGCTACGACCTGATCATTCAGGACGCCGTGACGGTCAACCCGCGCATCGATATCACCGACAAGGTGATTCAGAGCCTGGGCAAGTAAGCCGTACCCGTCGAAGCTATGCCGGTTTTACTGGATCTTGCCCGCGCGCCGACACTTGAAGCACTGTTGAGCGCTGCCAACACCCAGGGAATGGACTGGCGTATCAGCGCGGTTCCGGGCGCGGACCCCTTGCGGGTCTGCGGCATCGGGACTCTGTCTTCGGCTGGGGGCCAGGAAATTGCTTTCCTGGCTAATCCCCGCTACCAGAGCCAACTTGGCGCCACGCAGGCTGGGGCGGTCATCGTCTCTCCCGATGTCGCCGAGGCCCTGGAAGCCGAGGGCTCGGCCCGCCCGCCTTTTGCGCTGGTCGTCTGCAAACATCCCTATCTGCTTTATGCGCGTGTTGCGCAGTGGTTCGACGCCGCGCGCCGGCCCGTGCTGCCTGCGTCCACGCATCCTTCCGCTGTGGTCGCGCCTGACGCGATCATTGAAGAAGGCGTGCGTATCGGCCCCAATTGTGTTGTCGAATCCGGTGCTCGCATCGGCCGCGATACGGTGTTGGGACCCGGTTGCGTGATCGGCGCCGGTTCGTCTGTTGGACCTGGCGGCCGCTTGTTTGCGCACGTGACCCTGTACGACGGCGTGAAGATCGGCGCCCGAGCCATCATCCATAGCGGTGTTGTGCTGGGCGCAGACGGTTTTGGCTTTGCGCCGGACCCGTCGCTGGGTAAGGGCGCTTGGGGCAAGATTCCGCAGCTGGGTGGCGTGTCCATCGGTAACGATGTCGAAATCGGCGCCAACACCACGGTGGACCGCGGCGCGCTGGAAGACACGCTGGTGTCGGATGGCGTCAAGCTGGACAACCAGATTATGGTGGCGCATAACGTGCGCATCGGCGCGCATACTGCGGTAGCGGCGTGCGTGGGCATTGCAGGGTCCACCACCATTGGTGAACGTTGCACGATCGGCGGCGCGGCCATGTTGTCAGGACACCTGACTTTGGTTGACGACGTCCACATTTCGGGCGGCACTGCGGTGACGTCCAATATTTCGAAGCCTGGCCGCTATACCGGAGTATTCCCGTATGCGGAACATGGTGAATGGCAGCGCAACGCGGCCGTGATACAGCAGTTGGCGCAACTGCGCCGCCGCGTGCGGACGCTGGAAAAAGACTAGGGCGTGCTGTCGCCGCCCTGGCGCGCACGCGCCAAGATTATTTCATTTCGCAGGAAAGAATAGAAAAATGGAACTCGACATCAAGGGGATCATGGAAAGGCTGCCGCATCGTTACCCGATGCTGCTGATTGATCGCGTCGTTGAAATGGTGCCCGGCAAATCCATTGTCGCTATCAAGAACGTCTCGATCAACGAACCGTTTTTCAACGGTCACTTTCCTCACCATCCGGTGATGCCGGGCGTGCTCATCGTGGAAGCCATGGCGCAAGCCTCGGCGTTGTTTTCGTTCACGGACGAGAACGGCGGCTTGAAATGCGAAGGTTCGAAAACGGCGTACTACCTGGTGGGTATCGATGACGCCCGTTTCCGCCGCCCGGTCGTGCCGGGTGACCAGCTGCGTATCGAAGTTGAAGCCCTGCGTTTGAGCCGCAGCATCTGTAAGTACCAAGCGCGCGCAACGGTGGACGGTCAGGAAGTGGCGTCGGCCAAGCTGATGTGCGCGATTCGCAGCCTGGAAGAGTAAATGGCAGGAAACATCCATCCTACCGCTGTCGTTGATCCGGCGGCCAACATTGATCCGACCGCCGTGATCGGACCGTTCGCGGTGGTTGGGCCGAATGTGACCATCGGTGCGGGCACGGAGATCGGTCCGTACTGCATGGTCGATGGCGTTACAACCATTGGGCGCGACAACCGCTTCTACCGCTACTGCTCCATCGGCGGCATGCCGCAGGATAAGAAGTACGCGGGCGAGCTCACGGGTCTGACGATTGGCGACCGCAACACCGTCCGTGAATTTGTCACGCTGAATACGGGCACGGTGCAGGATGGCGGCGTGACCACGCTGGGCGATGACAACTGGATCATGGCCTACGTTCACGTGGCGCATGACTGCCATATCGGAAGTAACACGATTCTGGCCAATTCGGTACAACTGGGCGGCCACGTCCACGTTGGCGACTGGGCCATTATTGGCGGTCTGACCGGGGTGCATCAGTTCTCGCGCGTCGGCGCGCACACCATGACGGGCGGCAACAGTTCGCTGATGCAAGACACGCCGCCGTTTGTGCTGGCGGCTGGCAACCCTTGTCGTCCGGTGGGCATTAACGTTGAAGGCCTGAAGCGTCGCGGATTTACGCCGGTGATGGTTTCGGCTCTGCGTGAAGCCTACAAAATCATTTACCGCCGCGGTTTGCCGCTGGATGCCGCGCGCGCCGAGTTGCGCGAGCGTCAACAGTCCATCCCCGAAGCGGCCGAGCACCTGCAAACGCTGCTCGATTTCCTGGACGTCGCTTCCCGCGGCATCATCCGTCCATGAGCACGCGGATCGGCATGGTGGCCGGCGAGCCTTCGGGCGATCTGCTGGCCGGCCGGATCATTGCCGGTCTGCAAGCGCGCGATTCAGGCATTCACTGCGAAGGTATCGGCGGGCCGCAAATGCAGGCCCGCGATTTCGACGTCTGGCATCCCATGCATGCCCTGACGGTCTTTGGTTATGTCGATGCGCTAAAGCGATTGCCCAGCTTGTTGGGCACTTATCGCGACGTCAAGCGCCGCTGGCTGGCCGAGCCGCCATCCGTGTTTGTGGGCATCGACGCACCCGATTTCAATCTGCGGCTGGAACACCAGTTGCGTCTGGCTGGCACGCCAACCGTGCATTTTGTCGGGCCCTCCATCTGGGCGTGGCGCTACGAGCGCATCCACAAAATCCGCGAGTCTGTGTCGCACATGCTGGTGCTGTTCCCGTTCGAGGAAGAGATCTACCGCAAGGAAGGCATTCCCGTTACCTACGTGGGGCATCCGCTGGCGGGTGCTATCCCAATGGAACCGGATCGCGCCGCCGCGCGCGAACGCCTTGGTATAGATCAGAACGCACGCGTGTTGGCCATCTTGCCGGGTAGCCGTTCATCTGAAATCCGGCTGTTGGCGCCACGATTTCTGCAAGCCGCGCAATTGCTGCTAAAGAAAGACCCGGCGTTGCAATGCGTTGTACCCATGGTCAACGATCAGCGGCGCGCGGAATTTCAGGCCATTCTGGCTCAGTACCCGGTGCCGGGCCTGCGTTGCATCACCGCTGATGACCTGCACGGGGCGGGCGGTGACCGCAAGGCGCCGGTGGCGTGGTCCGTTATGGAAGCCGCTACGGCGGTGTTGGTGGCCAGCGGTACAGCAACGCTTGAGACCGCGCTATACAAGCGACCGATGGTGATTTCGTACGTGCTGTCGCCATGGATGCGCCGCATCATGACGTGGAAGTCCGGACAACAGCGGCCCTATTTGCCGTGGGTTGGCCTGCCGAATGTGCTGTTGCGCGATTTTGCCGTGCCCGAGCTGCTGCAAGACGACGCCACGCCCGAAAAGCTGGCCGAGGCGACCTGGGCATCGCTGACCGATGACGCCCTGATCGCGCGTGTCGAGGCTCGCTTTACGGCCATGCACCAGGAGT
Organism: Achromobacter seleniivolatilans; assembly: GCF_030864005.1. Taxonomy (NCBI): domain Bacteria; kingdom Pseudomonadati; phylum Pseudomonadota; class Betaproteobacteria; order Burkholderiales; family Alcaligenaceae; genus Achromobacter; species Achromobacter seleniivolatilans. The sequence continues at coordinate 2,117,155 of NZ_CP132976.1, read as the reverse complement.
TGCAGCGAGACACGCCAGCCCTGGCTGCCCAGGCCATCCTGGAGGTGGCGGGTGGAGCAGCCTGATCTGTTTGCGGCGCCCGTGCAGCCCGCCATGTTGACGGCAGGTGTTGACGAGGCCGGACGGGGTCCATTGGCGGGTGCTGTCTATGCCGCAGCCGTCATTCTTGACCCGGAACGCCCGATCGACGGGTTGGCCGATTCCAAGGTGTTAAAAGCGGCCAAGCGCGAAGCGCTGGCGCTCTTGATTCAAGAGCGCGCGCTAGCTTGGTGCATTGCCAGCGCCAGCGTGGATGAGATTGATACGATGAACATTCTGCGCGCCACCATGCTGGCGATGCAGCGGGCGGTGCAGGGCTTGTCTACCCCAGCCCAACTGGCATTGGTGGACGGTAATCAGGCGCCTAAGCTTGGCTGCACCGTGCAAACTGTCATTAAGGGCGACGCCCTGGTGCCCGCGATTTCTGCCGCATCGATTTTGGCGAAGACAGCGCGAGACGCGGATCTGCTTCGACTGCACGCGCTCTACCCGCAGTACGCATTCGACCAGCACAAAGGCTATGGCACGGCGCTGCACTTGCAGATGCTGCGCGAACACGGTCCCTGCGCCGAACACCGGCGCAGCTTTGCTCCCATCAAGGCCTTCGGCCTGTCGTCATGAAGCACATCAGTTCCCGCGATAATCCCGCGGTCAAAGCGTTGGCCAAGCTGGCGTGCACCGCAGGCAAGCGCGGCGCGCCGGTGCTGCTTGACGGCGTGCATCTGTGCCAAGCCTGGTTGCAGCACTACGGTGCGCCTGATCAGGCGATTTTCGACGTTGAACGGCTGTCTCAGCCGGATATTGCGGCCTTGGCGGCCGCAGTGCCAGAGGCGAGCAGTTTGGCGCTGGACGCCCGTTTGATGCAGTCGCTGGCCAGTGTGGAAAGCGGGCAGGGCGTTGCATTTCTGGTGACACCGCAGGTTTTGCCTGTGCCGCCGGTAGTCGATGAGAATTGCGTGTTGTTCGACCGCATTCAGGACCCGGGCAATGTTGGCACCCTGCTGCGCACCTGCGCGGCGGCGGGTATCAAGCGTGTGTTCCTGGCCACAGGCACAGCGGCGGCGTGGTCCCCCAAAGTATTGCGCAGCGGCCAAGGCGCGCACTTTGCGTTGGCCATTCACGAGCATGCCGATCTGACGGCCTTGCTGCCGCGATTGCAGGTACCGCTGGTAGCGACTTCGCTGGACGGTGCGCGGGATTTGTATGAAGGCCGTTTGCCAGAACGTTGTGCATGGGTTTTCGGCCACGAAGGTCAGGGCGTTGCGGCTGAGTTGTTGGCGGCCGCGAAGCTCAAAGTACTGATCCCGCACGACGCCGTTGCAGTGGAATCGCTGAATGTGGGCGCTGCGGCGGCCATATGCCTGTTTGAGCAACGCCGCCAGGCATTGCATGGCTCGAGGCGCTGAAGCGCATTATTCCTTCGTTAAATTCGGCAAAATAAATCCCGATTGGTAACGCCGCTGGCACGCGTTTTGTAAAATCCGGTCGCACTCATATACTTCACGTTTTGTTTCGTCGAGGTAGTTATGACGTTGTCGCGGGTTCATAAGCTTGAAGATCGTTCTGCGCGAGCGGTTAAAGCGTTGCTGCTGGCGGCTTTATGCGCATTTGCACTAGGCGGCTGCATGTCGATCAGCACGCAAAAAATCAGCATGGTGCCCGTGGCTCCTGCAGATCCTGTTTACACCATTCAATTGTCGCGAGCGGTTATTGCGGCGCTTCCCAACGACACTAGCGTGACCTTGCCGGCGGCATCGCAATGGCGGCGCGTCGGGGCATTGCCGCAAGGCGATGTGTATCGCTCGACGGGCGGTTTGTTCACCATCCAGACTCGCCGTCAGGGCGAAGCCTACATCGTGGCGTCGTCTGGAAAATTGCTTGGTTTTTACATGGTCGGCGAAAGCGCATACATGCCGCTTGTCCGTCCCGTTGCGCTGCCCGTGGAGATGCGTCAATGAATGCCTGGTTGAGAATCGTGGCAGCGGCTGCAATCGCCGTCATGCTGGCGGGTTGCGCCGGTCCCAAATATGAAACGCTGGATGGCAGAATCCCGCCAATTGCGCAGGGTAATGGCCGGATCTATTTCTACCAGCCTCAACCGACGAATATCTCGTCGGCGCAGCAGAAACTGCGTGTAAATAATGAAGTTGTTGGCCGCAATAAGCCGGGCAGTTTCTTCTTTGTGGATCGCCCGGCGGGCAGCTATGTCGTGACTAATCTGTATTGGACCGGTGATGGCGTGAGCTTCATGCTGGACCCCGGGCAGACGCGCTACGTGCGCATCATGGCGGAATCGCTGGGAAGTACGGGCACGGTAGGTAAATTGTCGATGCAATTGGTCGACCCGGCCGAATTGGCCGAGAACGAAATGCGCGCCTTGCGGTATTGGGGAGCAGCGACGCCGGAGCAGGTCCGGGGCATGTAGTCAGCACGACCAGGAAAATAAAAAATGAAAAGCAGTATTAAATGGATCGCGGGTGCCGCACTGGGCGCACTGTTATTGGCAGGTTGCGGCGGGCCTCGGTACAAGGAAGTGGCCGGCGTGATTCCGGTCATGGTGCCGGAGACGGGGCGTATTTACTTCTATCAGCCGCCTGCGCCTACCGGTGTGGTATCCAGTCAACCGTACTTGCGCATAAATGAGCGCAAGGTTGGCCGTTCCAAACCGGGCAGCTTTTTCTTTGTGAACCGGCCAGCCGGCAGCTATAAGGTGGACACGCTGCGGGACGATGAAGCCCTATCGTTCACGTTGGCGCCTGGGCAGACGCGTTACGTGCGTTTGAGCATTGATGGCGTTTCTGGCAATTCTTCCAGCATGGGACAGCAGACGATGCGTCTTGAAGAGTCCGAGGAAGTAGCGCAGCAGGAAATGTCTTCGCTGCGTTATTGGGGGGCGGGTTCGCGCGAGCGCGTGAAGCTGCGTCCCTAGGCAAGCCGCAGTTCCTGATAGTCCAACAAGGGCGCGCCGATGGCGCGCCCTTGTTGTATTCAGCCTCGATCCAGCCCTACTTCCTGCAGCACCGTGGTCGCGATCTCTTCGATCGATTTGGTGGTGCTGGACAGCCAGGAAATGCCTTCACGGCGCATCATGCGTTCGGCTTCGGCAACTTCGTAACGGCACTGTTCCAACTGCGCATAACGGCTGTTGGGGCGGCGTTCGTTGCGGACCTCGGCCAGGCGTTCGGGCTGAATGGACAGGCCGAACAGCTTGCCGCGATGCGGCGCGATGGTGGAGGGCAGGGTGCCGCGCTCGAAGTCATCGGGAGTCAGCGGGAAATTGGCCGCCTTGATGGCGTACTGCATTGCCAGGTAGAGGCTGGTCGGTGTTTTGCCGCAGCGGGAGACGCCCACCAGAATGACGTCCGCCTGATCCAGCTGGTTTACAAACTGGCCGTCGTCGTGCGCCAGGCTGAAGTTGATGGCGTCGATCCGGTTGCGGTATTTTTCCGAATTGGCCTGCATGTGCGAGCGGCCAATGGAGTGGCTGGACTTCAGGCCAAGCGCCTGCTCTATGTGGCTGACGAATGTGCCAAACAAATCCAGGAAAATTCCGTTCGCCTGTCGAACGCGAGCCAGGATTTCGGGGTTGACCAGGGTGCTGAAGACGATCGGCGGGACACCGGCGTCCAGCGCGCTGCGGTTAATGCGCATCGCGACTTCGGCCGCTTTCTCAAGTGTGTCGACAAAAGGCAGCCGGATGGGCTTGAAATCGACCTCTTCGAACTGAGAAAGCACTGACTGGCTGAAGGTCTCGGCAGTGATGCCGGTACTGTCGGAAACGATGTATACCGTGCGTACGATCGGGGTAGGTGTCATGTGTAAAAAATTCCAACCAGGCAGAGGGCCTAGCGTACTCCACCGAGTACAATCAGGCCCCTATAAGTCACCCCAAGGGCGGTCCAAGGCCAGTTTGGTCAGCGTCTGAATCAGCGGGGTTTCTGCCGGCGGCGCCGGTTGAAATCCGCCAGATTCATGCTTTGACCAAACTCGCTTTCATTCCATTGTAAAAGGTGACTTCAATGTCGTACGTTGTTTTGTTCGAGCAGCTCCGCATGACGGACGTGGACTCGGTAGGAGGCAAGAACGCATCACTAGGCGAAATGATCAGCCAGCTGTCTGGTGCGGGTGTCCGCGTTCCGGGCGGCTTTGCCACGACCGCTGATGCCTTCCGCGACTTTCTGAGCGCGTCTGGCCTGGATAAGCGCATTGCTGAACGCCTGACCACGCTGAACCCCGAAGACGTGCGCGAACTGGCCAACGCCGGTGCGCAGATCCGTCAATGGATCGTCGAGGCCCCGTTCTCGTCCGAATTCGAATCGAGTATCCGCGAAGCCTTTGCCAAGCTTGACGCTGACGGCAAGGGCTCGTTTGCCGTGCGCTCGTCCGCCACGGCGGAAGATCTGCCCGACGCTTCGTTCGCCGGCCAGCAGGAAACCTTCCTGAACGTCGTTGGCATCGATGACGTGCTGGACAAGATCCGCCACGTGTTCGCCTCGTTGTACAACGACCGCGCCATTTCCTATCGCGTCCACAAGGGTTATGCCCACGCCGATGTCGCCTTGTCGGCTGGCATCCAGCGCATGGTGCGTTCCGATAAGGGCAGCGCCGGCGTGATGTTCACCATCGACACCGAGTCGGGTTTTGAAGACGTCGTGTTCATCACGTCGTCTTATGGCCTGGGCGAAACGGTCGTCCAAGGCGCCGTCAACCCGGACGAGTTCTACGTTTTCAAGCCCACGCTGGCCCAAGGCAAATTCCCGATCGTTGGCCGCCGCATCGGCTCCAAGCTGATCAAGATGGAATTTGATCCCGAGCGTCCGGAAGGCCGTGCCGTGCGCACCGTCGACGTGCCGGTGTCGGAGCGCAATCGCTATTCGCTGACCGACGACGAGGTCAACGAGTTGGCCCGTTACGCCGTCATCATCGAAAAGCACTACCAGCGTCCGATGGACATTGAGTGGGGCCGCGATGGCGTCGATGGCAAGATTTACATCCTGCAAGCGCGTCCGGAAACCGTGAAGTCGCAGCAGGGCGCAAACGACGTTCAGCAACGCTATCGCCTGAAGGCCACCGGCCAGGTTCTGATTACCGGCCGCGCAATTGGCCAGAAGATCGGCGCCGGCCCCGTCCGTGTCGTGGGCGACATTTCTGACATGGACCAGGTCCAGCCGGGCGATGTGCTGGTGACCGACATGACGGACCCCAACTGGGAACCCGTGATGAAGCGCGCCTCGGCCATCGTGACCAATCGTGGCGGCCGTACCTGCCATGCGGCAATCATTGCGCGTGAACTGGGTATCCCGGCAGTGGTGGGTTGCGGCAACGCCACCGACCTGCTCAAGGATGGCCAGGCCGTGACCGTTTCTTGCGCGGAAGGCGACGAAGGCCGTATCTATGACGGCCTGATCGAAACCGAAGTGGAAGAAGTGCGCCGTGGCGACATGCCCGCCATCGATCTGAAGATCATGATGAACGTCGGCAACCCGCAACTGGCATTCGATTTTGCGCAGATTCCGAACTCGGGCGTGGGCTTGGCGCGTCTGGAATTCATCATCAACAACAACATCGGTATCCACCCCAAGGCGGTGTTGGACTATCCGAATGTGGATGGCGAACTGAAGAAGGCCGTGGAATCGGCTGCTCGCGGCCACGCCAGCCCGCGCGCGTTCTTCGTTGAGAAAATGGCTGAAGGCATGGCGACGATTGCCGCTGCTTTCTATCCGAAGCCCGTGATTGTGCGTATGTCCGACTTCAAGTCGAACGAGTACCGCAAGCTGGTTGGCGGTTCGCGCTACGAGCCCGAGGAAGAGAACCCCATGCTGGGCTTCCGCGGCGCATCGCGTTACATCGCCGAAGACTTCGCCGAGTGCTTCCGCATGGAATGCGAAGCGCTGAAGAAGGTGCGCGACGACATGGGTCTGACCAACGTCGAGATCATGGTGCCGTTCGTGCGTACCGTGAGCCAGGCGGAAAAGGTCGTCAACCTGCTGGCCAAGCATGGCTTGGCTCGCGGCGAAAATGGGCTGCGCCTGATCATGATGTGCGAAGTGCCGTCCAACGCCATTCTGGCCGATGAATTCCTGCAATTCTTCGACGGCTTCTCGATCGGTTCGAACGACATGACCCAGCTGACGCTGGGCCTGGATCGTGATTCGGGCATGGAACTGTTGGCCGCCGATTTCGACGAACGCGACGAAGCCGTGAAGTTCATGCTGCGCCGCGCGATCAAGGCTTGCCTTGCCGCCAACAAGTACGTGGGTATCTGCGGCCAAGGCCCCAGCGACCATCCGGACTTTGCGCAGTGGCTGAAGGATGAGGGCATTTTGTCGATGTCGCTCAACCCGGACACGGTGGTTGATACGTGGCAGCGTCTGGCCAAGAACTGATCGTTCTTGCGCAAGAAAAGAAAACCCGCACCGGTAGACGGTGCGGGTTTTTTTTGACGTTTTGGTGGCGGGTGAGGGGGCGTGCTACGGATGCTGGGCGGCGGCTTCGCGTTCCAGGAGTTCGCGCTTGCGGTCGATACCCCAGCGGTAGCCCGCCATCGAGCCGTCCGTGCGCACCACGCGGTGGCAGGGAATGGCCAGGGCGATATTGTTGGTGGCGCAGGCGCGGGCAACGGCCCGCACGGCGCGGGGGGAGCCGATGCGTTCGGCCACTTGCGTATAGGTGGCAGTGGTGCCCACGGGGATGTCGCGCAGCGCCTCCCAGACGCGCCGCTGGAACGCTGTGCCGCGCACATCCAGCGGCAGGTCCAATCCGCGTGACGGGTCTTCGACAAAGCCGACGACGGCTGCGACCCAGTCTTCAAAGCCGGCGTCGGCGCCGATCAGGCGGGCGGCCTTGAAGCGGTCTTGCAGGTTGCGCACCAGAGGCTCAGGGTCCGCGTCCAAAGCGATCTCGCAGATGCCGGTGTCGGTGGCGGCTACCAGCAACGCGCCCAGCGAACATTGAGCCACCGCGAAGCGGATATCCACGCCTTCCCCATTTTTGCGAAAGGCCGTGGGCGTCATGCCCAGGATTGCAGGCGCGGCCTCGTAGAAGCGGCCGCTGGAGTTGAAACCGGCGTCATACATGGCATCGGTCACGCTGGGGCTTTGCTTGAGCTGGTGCCTGGCACGGCTGGCGCGCAGCGCGTTGGCATAGGCCTTGGGGGTGATGCCCGTGGCCGCCTTGAAAATGCGATGGAAGTGGAAGCGGCTCATGCCGGCCTGTTCGGCTAGTGTGGACAAATCAGGCGGCTGTTCGGCCTCCAGCGCGCGGCAGGCGCGTTCGACTGCGGCGGCGTGCTGTTTGCTCAAGGTGGCTGCTGCGGGGCTCATTCGGGACTCCTTGTGCGTGTGGCTGATATCACGCTATGGGGTCATCGTCGCAAAAACCGCCCGGCGCCGCACTCCGCTTGTTGCGGGGCGGCCAGGATCGTCAGGCGGGGGCGTAGGCATCCAGAAAGCGGCGTATCAGTCCGCCGGCCACCGGCGTTGCACGCACGTTTGCGGTCAATCCGGGCACATCCAGGTTTTCGGCGGCGTACCGGCGACCAAAGCGTTCAAGGTGGGCGCGGACGAATTCCGGGCCGAATTCAGGATGGAATTGCGTCGAAAATATGTTGCGGCCGATGCGGATCATCTGGTGCTGGTCCAGGTCCGAGCGCGCCAGGATCGCCGCGCCGGATGGCGGTTGCAAGACAGTTTGCGCATGCAGCATCTGCGCCGGAAAGGTGGACGGCAGTCCAGCCATGAGTTTGTCGCCCGCAGCGGGCGGCAGCAGTTCGACGGTTTGGGTGCCGACTTCGCGGCCAGCCGGGTTGTAGCCGACCTTGCCGCCCAGCGCATGCGCGAGCAATTGGTGCCCGTAGCAGACGCCGAACATGGGAAGCTCTTGTGCGGCGGCCTCCCGCAGCCAGGCGGCGGTCTCTTCGCTCCAGGGCTCCAGGTCGGTCACCATGGCCGGCGACCCCGTTATGAGGGCGGCGCGGTAGTGCGACGGGGCTTTCGGGCGCTGGCCATCGTTCACGCGTACCAGCTCAAAATCGCCCGGGGCCAGACCTGCCGCTTGCGTCAGTTGTTCGGCATAACCGCCGAACTGGCTTTTCAGGACGTCGTCCGGATCGCCTGTGCGCAGGATCAGGACGGGAAGGGCAAAAGGAGTTGCAGCGGTCATGGAGGCTTGTGTTGTAAAGAGGCAGACGCAGGAACCTGGAGGGGATAACCCGCATCAAGCGCACATCATAATCCAGCGGTATGGTTACTGGAGAAGTGCCCTTAACCGCTCTGTCCCGGAAATACGTACAATCCGCTCAGGATTCATCCTTTCAGGCGAACTTAAGACTATGTGGATATGGCTGGGATTGGCCGCGCTGGCCCTTATCGGGGAAGTGACGACGGGAACCTTCTATTTGCTGCTGGTGGCGCTCGGGCTGGCAGCAGGTGGCGTCGCCGCCTGGTTCACAGCAGGACTTGAGTGGCAGTTGGTTGCGTGCGGCGTCGTGTTGCTGCTTGGGCTGCTGGTCTTGCGCAAGACGCGTGTGCTGAAAAAACGCGAGATCAATTCAGCACGCAACGCCGACGTCAACCTGGATATCGGCCAAACTGTGCAGGTCGAAGCCTGGTCCGAGCACGGTGCGACTCGCGTTTTTTATCGCGGCGCGCATTGGCAGGCTGAGCTGGCGGCAGGGCAGGCGCCCCGGTCTGGCGAACATATCATTACCGAATTGCGTGGCTCGACGCTGGTGCTGACCCCCAAGGGCGCATCGGTTCCGGCACGGTAGAACCGGCTAGCCCCACGGGCAGCCAGCGGCAGGCGCCCAAGCCGCTACGGCTAGGATTTGCCACCGCATTCACTTAAGAAGAGGCTCTAATCATGATCGACACTTCCACTATCGTCCTGCTCGTAGTTGTAGCGCTGGCGATCCTGATCGTCATCAGGGCGATTGCCATCGTTCCGCAGCAGCACGCCTGGGTGGTTGAGCGGTTGGGTAAATTCGACCGCGTGCTGTCGCCTGGCGCAGGATTTGTCATTCCTTTCATTGAACGCGTTGCCTACAAGCATTCGCTCAAGGAAATCCCCCTGGACGTGCCTAGCCAGGTTTGCATCACGCGTGACAACACGCAGTTGCAAGTCGACGGCGTGTTGTATTTCCAGGTGACGGACCCCATGCGCGCATCGTATGGTTCGTCGAACTACATTTCAGCCATCACGCAGTTGTCGCAGACCACATTGCGTTCCGTCATCGGCAAAATGGAACTGGACCGCACGTTCGAAGAGCGCGATTCGATCAACAGCAATATTGTGTCTTCGCTGGACGAAGCGGCGCTGAACTGGGGCGTGAAGGTATTGCGCTACGAAATCAAGGATTTGACGCCGCCTAACGAGATTCTGCGTTCGATGCAGGCGCAGATCACGGCAGAGCGCGAAAAGCGCGCCCTGATCGCCGCGTCCGAAGGCCGCCGCCAGGAACAGATCAACATCGCGACCGGCGAACGCGAAGCCGCTATCGCCCGTTCGGAAGGCGAAAAGCAAGCCCAGATCAACCAAGCCCAGGGCGAGGCCGCGGCGGTGCTGGCCATTGCCGAAGCGACAGCCAAGGCCATCACGCAGGTGGCCGACGCGGTGCGTCAACCGGGCGGCATGGAAGCCGTGAACTTGAAGGTCGCCGAGCGCTACGTCGAGGCCTTCAGCAACGTGGCCAAGGAAGGCAACACGCTGATCCTGCCGGCCAATTTGGCTGACGTAGGCGGCATGATTGCCTCGGCCATGACGATTGTGAAGTCCACACGCAACACCTGATATCGCGCCTTGCGGCGCGCCGGCCATGATCGCTCCCGTTAATTTGCTTTTGATAGCAGCACTGGCGGGAGTGCTTTCCCTTTGTGTGCTGGGATCGCTGGCGCGTAGCGGCATGGCGGGAATCAAAGAAACCATAGGCGCCAACCTGCTTACGCTGTTGGCGTTTTTTGCATTTGGGCTGCAAAACACGTCCGCGCCGCTGTGGTTGACGATACTGGTGCCCAATATGGCTATTGCGTTGGCCCTGTGTGCGTACTACGCCGGGGTGCGACGGCTGATGGGCCTGGGTGTGCCGCGGCATTTGATGATGATTGGATGCGGGGTGGCGCTGACGGTACTGGTGGTCTACACCTACGTGGACTGGCAGGTGGGGCCGCGCATTATCGCGATGTCTTTTTTGCAGATGGGCTTCATGATGGCCGTGGCGCACACCATTCAGCGCAACATGCCTGTGCACCGGTCGCGCTACAGCTACCGTTTCGTATGGGTGGTGGCCCTGATCTCAAGCGTGGTGTGCGTGGCGCGCGCAGGGATTTATCTGGCCGATATCGCCGTACCCGAAGGCATTCTGGAGCCGACGTTCTGGAACGTCGCGTTCCTGACGCTGGGCGTGCTGGTGATGCCTTGTCTGACGCTGGGCACGATCATGATCATTCACGACCGCATGCTGGCTGACCGTGAACAAGAGGCCAATACAGACTTCCTGACAGGGTTGATGTCGCGTAAAGCGTGGTGGATGCAGGCAGAGCGTTATTGCGCGCAGGCTTTGCGCACGAGGCGGCCTCTGACGCTGCTGCTTTTGGATATTGATTACTTCAAGCGCATCAACGACACGCATGGCCACATGGCGGGCGATGCGGTGCTGCGTCATTTCGGCTTGCTGGCTACCGCTACGCTGCGCACAGGGGATCACGTCGGCCGCGTGGGCGGCGAGGAATTCGGCGTGTTGTTTCCCGATATGCGCGGCGATGCGGTCATGGACGTGGCGGCCCGATTGCTGGACTCCGTGCGGCGCACGCCGTGTTCGCATGGCGGCAGCACGATTTCCTACACGTTCAGCGCGGGCGTTGCCGAGTGGGTGCCCGGAGAAAATCTGCAAGTGTTCTTCGAGCGGGCCGACCGGAAGCTGTATGCGGCCAAAGCGGCCGGGCGAAATCGCATCGTGGGGCCAGGGCTGGACGCCGAGCGCCCGCAATTGCCCGTGGCCGCCTGAATCAGCTTTCTTTGCGCGGGGCGCGCGTGTCGTGCTTCATGATGCGTTCTTTTTCGCGCGCCCAGTCTTTTTCGCGAGCCGTGTCGCGCTTGTCGAACAGCTTCTTGCCGCGGCCTAAAGCGAAGTCCAGCTTGATGCGGCCGTTCTTGTAGTGCAGGTTCAGCGGCACCAGCGTGTAGCCGCGCTGCTCGACCTTGCCGATCAGCTTGCTGATTTCTTCGGCCTTGAGCAGCAGCTTGCGCGTGCGCATGGCGTCGGGATGAATGTGGGTCGAGGCCGTAGGCAGCGGGCTGACGTGCATGCCCAGCAGGTACAGTTCGCCATCGCGCACAATGACGTAGCTTTCCTTGAGTTGCACGCGCCCATCGCGGATCGCCTTGACTTCCCAGCCTTGCAGGACAAGGCCGGCTTCATAGCGGTCTTCGATGAAATAGTCGTGCGAGGCCTTGCGATTGTCGATAATGCTCATAACGCCTTTTTTGCCTGGGTTTCGCTTGGGTTTTTCTGAGTTTTGCTGGGTTTTGCCCAGACGGTGCCCGGGGCCACGCGGTCAGGGGGTAAAGTGCCGGTAAAATCTTGCCATTCTAGCCATTTGCGATAGTCGATGCACAAAGTACAACGATCCGTCCTGGTGCCATACAGCGCCGCCCAGATGTTCGACCTGGTTGCCGACGTGGAGAAGTACCCGGAGTTTATGCCGTGGTGCGGCGGCGCCGAGGTGCAGACCCGTACTGAACACGGCATGCAGGCGTCTGTCCTGATCAGTTTCGCGGGGATGAAGCAGCGCTTCACCACGCGTAATACCCACGTCTATCCTGACCGGATCGACCTGGAGCTGGTGGACGGCCCTTTTTCCAGTCTGGTCGGACATTGGGAGTTTCAACCACTGGCCGAGGACGCTTGCAAAGTCTTGTTCACCATGGAGTACGCGTTTTCGAACCGGGCTCTGGAAATGGTGGTGGGGCCCGTGTTCAACCGTATCGCTACCAGCTTCATTGATTCCTTCACCAAGCGTGCGCAGGCCAAATATGGTGAATGAGCCGTCCGCGGCGCCGCAATTGAGCGTCTGTGTCTGCTATGCCTTGCCCGGCCATGTGTGGCTGCGCGAGGTGATGCTGCCCGTGGACGCTACGGTGGCCGATGCCTTGGCGGCCAGCGGCTTTGCCCAGGCGTTTCCCGTGGTCAAGCCTTGGGAGCGCGGTGTGGGTATCTTTGGCCGCGCCACCGAGCCGCAAGCGCGGCTGGCTGATGGCGACCGTGTCGAGATCTATCGCGGACTGAGTTTCGATCCCAAGGAATCGCGCCGCCGCCGCGCAGATCACCGCCGCTCCAAGACGGCCCGAAACGGCCGCGTGCGCCCAGCCGGACTGTTCTAGGGCCGAGCCAGACGGCGCCTGCGCCGTCACCACATTGTCGCTATCAAGACAAATTACGCCGACGCATCAGGCGTAACATAAACATAGTTTCGCACTTACGTTTACGTTAACGTCATGCCAAAATCAAGGCGCTGACGTTCACGAGACGGCAGTCATGCCAGCAGAAAATACTCAAAACAGGAGACAGGCTGTGGACTTGGAACTGACTGACGAGCAGCGCGCGTTTGCCGAGGCCGCGCGCGATTACGCCCAGGGAGAGCTGGCGCCTCATGCGGCGCGCTGGGATGCCGAAGGCATTTTCCCGCGCGAGGCGTTTGCCCGGGCGGGCGAGATGGGTTTTTGCGCCATCTACGCCAGCGAAGATATCGGTGGCCTGGGTCTGCCGCGTCTGGACGCCACCTTGGTATTCGAGGAAATGGCAGCCGTGGACCCGTCGACCACGGCGTTCCTGACGATCCACAATATGGCGACGTGGATGGTGGGGAAGTGGGGGCAGCCGGGCCTGCGCGAGGCTTGGGGCCCGTTGTTGGCAAGCGGCGAAAAACTGGCATCTTATTGTTTGACTGAACCCGGTGCGGGGTCCGACGCGGCCTCCTTGGCTACGCGAGCGCAGCGCGAGGGTGACGATTACATACTGAATGGCGCCAAGGCCTTCATTTCCGGGGGGGGCGATACCGACCTGCTGGTCGTGATGGCGCGCACCGGCGGCGAGGGCGCGGGCGGCATCAGCGCGTTTGCGGTGCCCGCCGACAGTGCTGGCATCAGCTACGGCCGCAAAGAAGAGAAGATGGGCTGGAACAGCCAGTCCACCCGCCCGATCACATTCGAGAACGTGCGCGTGCCGGCCGCGAATCGTCTGGGAGAAGAGGGCGAGGGATTCAAGATCGCCATGAAAGGGCTGGATGGCGGCCGGATCAATATCGGCACCTGCTCGGTGGGGGCGGCCCAGGGCGCCCTGGATGCCGCCCGGCGTTACATGGACGAGCGCCGGCAGTTTGGCCGCAGGCTGGCCGAATTCCAGGCCCTGCAATTCAAGCTGGCCGACATGGCCACGCACCTGGTGGCGGCGCGTCAAATGGTGCGTCTGGCGGCTTGCAAGCTGGACTCTGGTTCACCGGATGCGGCCACCTATTGCGCAATGGCCAAGCGCTTTGCCACCGATATGGGTTTTCAGATTTGCCTGGATGCCCAACAGATACATGGCGGTTACGGTTACCTGCGGGACTATCCCTTGGAGCGTCTGGTGCGCGATACTCGCGTTCATCAGATTCTGGAGGGCACCAACGAGATCATGCGCGTGATCATTGCCCGCCAATTGTTGGAAAAAGGAGCCGACGTAAGATGAATGCCCCGGTGTTGTTCGAAGAAAGAACCGCTGCCAATGGAATGCGATTTGGTATTGCGACGCTGAATGCGCCGCAAACGCTCAATGGTTTGTCGCTGGAAATGGTGGACCTGCTGGCGGCGCAGCTGGATGTGTGGGCGCGCGACGCAGGCGTGGCGCTGGTGGTCTTGCAAGGCGCTGGCGAAAAGGCGTTCTGCGCGGGTGGGGATTTGCACGGCTTGTACCGCAGCATGGGTGAAAACCAAGGCAAGAGCGGTTGGACCAACGCTTATGCGCGCCGGTTCTTCGAGCACGAGTACCGCTTGGATTACCGCATTCACACGTATCCAAAGCCCGTGCTTTGCTGGGGCCACGGGATTGTCATGGGCGGCGGAATTGGCCTGATGATGGGCGCAAGCCACCGTGTGGTCAGCGAGAGTTCACGCCTGGCGATGCCCGAGGTGTCGATCGGTCTGTTCCCGGATGTGGGCGGCAGTTGGCTGCTAAACCGCATGCCGGGCCGGATCGGCCTGTTCCTGGCCCTGACGGGCGCGCATATGAATACGGCGGACGCGTTTTTTGCTGGCTTGGCGGATTTCCGCCTGAACCACGCAGACTGGCCCAAGCTGCTCGCGTCGCTGGAAGAACAACCGTGGGCTGGCCAGGCTCAGGGTGGCTCAAGCGAGGCCATCGCTCCGCGTTCTCTCAATGACGGGCTGTTGCGCCGTGCGCTGACTGCCCTGGAACCGCAGGCGCCGCTGGAAGGCGGCAATCTGCGTCAGCATTCCTTCTTGATCAACAACCTGTGCACGGGCAACCGTCTGGACGAGATCTATGAAGAGCTGTCGTTTTTGAAAAACCACGATGATCCCTGGCTGGCGCGCGCGGCAGCCACGATGCTGGCGGGTTCGCCAGGGTCGGTGCGTCTGGCGTTTGCCTTGCAGCAACGCACGCGGCTGCGCTCGCTGGATGATGTGTTCCGCACGGAGTACATCGCAGCGCTTGCGTGTACTGCGCACGGAGATTTCGCCGAAGGCATACGCGCCTTGCTGATCGACAAAGACAAAAATCCGCGCTGGAACCCCGCTGTTCTGGATGTGGCGACCGACGCCTGGGTGCAAAAGTTCTTTGACGAACCCTGGCCCGAAGGCGAACCGCATCCGCTGGACGACCTGGGCAAGGAAGGGCGCTAGTCCGTCAGCCCGCTGGCCCGGTTGGGCCAGCCGCCCCGCATTACGCATCTCGATGATTCCATACCTACAGCAATAGCAAGAGGAGACAAAACATCATGAGCAGTATCGCGTTTATCGGTTTGGGCAACATGGGCGCGCCCATGGCATTGAATCTGGTCAAGGCCGGGCACACGCTGACGGTCTTTGACCTGATGCCGGCCGCCGTCAAAGGGCTGACTGACGCCGGGGCTCGCGCCGCAGCGTCGGCGTCAGAGGCGGTCAAGGGCGCGGACGTCGTTATTTCGATGCTGCCGGCCAGCAAGCATGTGGAAGGGCTGTACCTGGGTGAAGATCTGTTGGGCAAGATCCCGTCCAGCGCGCTGGTGATCGAGTGCAGCACCATTGCGCCCGATTCGGCGCGCAAGGTCGCGCAGGCAGCCGAGGTGCGTGGCATCACGATGATTGATGCGCCGGTCTCGGGCGGCACCGGGGGCGCGGCTGCGGGCACGCTGACCTTCATCGTGGGCGGCCAGGCTGCGGCGCTGGAACGCGCGCGTCCCGTGCTGGAAAAGATGGGCAAGAACATCTTCCACGCCGGACCCGCCGGCGCCGGCCAGGTAGCCAAGATCTGCAACAACATGCTGTTGGGCATTTTGATGGCAGGCACGTCAGAAGCGTTGGCGTTGGGCGTGGCCAATGGTCTGGACCCGAAGGTGCTGTCCGACATCATCGCCAAGAGTTCGGGCCGCAACTGGGCAACCGAACTCTACAACCCATGGCCGGGCGTGATGGAGCATGCGCCGGCATCAAAAGGCTATGCGGGCGGTTTCGGCGTCGACCTGATGTTGAAGGACTTGGGTCTGGCGGCGGAGTCGGCCTTGTCGGCACGCGCCTCCATTCCGCTGGGAGAACTGGCGCGCAATCTGTATTCGCTGCATAGCTCTGGCGGGTCAGGCAAGCTGGACTTCTCCAGCATCGTCAACCTGGTCAAGCGCGAGCAAGACTGACATGGCCGAGCATTCGTCGTCTTCCGATCCTGCTGCCCGGGTCAAGGCCAGCTTTGACCAGCAGAGCATCATGAAGCTGCTGGGTGCGAAGCTGGACGTGGTGGAGCCGGGCAGGGTGGACATCGTGCTGCCTTACCGCGCCGACCTGTGCCAGCAGAACGGTTTTCTGCATGCGGGTATTTCCACGACGATCGCCGACAGCGCGGGCGGCTATGCGGCCTTTACGCTGTTTGGGCCGGGCGAGGACGTTCTGACGTCGGAGTTCAAGATGAACTTCCTGGCGCCCGCCAAGGGCGACCGCTTCGTGGGCAGCGGCCGGGTTGTCAAACCCGGCAAGCGTTTGTCGATCTGTCAGGTTGAACTCCATGCGTACGAGGGCGAACAGGCCACGCTGTGCGTGATAGGCTTGCTCACCGCGGTGCGCGTGACGCCGCGCTGAATCCTGCTCGTAGCGCGCCTGTCCTGTTGGGACAGCGTGCTGCGCGCTTGTCGCGCATCGCATGGGTCTAGGCAATGCCTGCAAAAGAACATCATCGAATTTTTCGCAGCAACTGGCTGCGCGCCGCTGTGTTGGGCGCAAATGACGGCATCGTGTCCACGGCCAGCCTGATTACGGGCGTGGCGGCAGCCCAGGCCTCGCACGGCGCGATTCTTACATCCGGTCTGGCGGGCCTGGTGGCGGGCGCCTTGTCGATGGCGGCAGGGGAATACGTGTCGGTACGGTCGCAAGCCGATACCGAGGCTGCCGATCTGCGCATGGAGCAACGTTCACTGACGGGCAATTCTGCGGAAGAACTGACCGAGCTGATCGACATTTATGTAGCGCGCGGGTTGACTCGCGACTTGGCGGCGCAGGTGGCGCGTGCACTGACTCGCCATGATGCGCTGGATGCGCATGCCCGCGACGAGCTAGGCATATCTCTGCATAATCGGGCGCGGCCCGTGCAAGCCGCAGTGGCATCCGCCGCATCGTTTGCGGGCGGGGCGGCTTTGCCGCTGGTCGTGGCCATTACCGCGCCCTTGCCCAGCCTGATCCCTTGGGTGATCGGGGCATCGGTGGTCTGTCTGGCTGCTTTGGGGGCGTTGGCTGCCGGGGCAGGCGGGGCGCCCAAAGGGCCTGCGGCGCTGCGCGTGACCGTATTGGGCGCGTTGGCGATGGCGGCGACAGCCGCTGTGGGTGCGCTGTTCGGCGTGGCGGTCTAGAACCGCCGCCGCCGTCACGGGGTCAGGGGTTGATCGAATAGGGCAGCGGCGTTGCCTTGATGCTGGGGCCATCCACCGCGCCCAGCCGCAGATCGCCTTCTGGCAGGGCAGCCAGCGTGGTTTCGAACAGCACCGAAGCAATGCCTGCATCGCGGGCAGCGTCTACCACGCGGCCTATCGGTTCGCCTGGCTGCGTGGCGTCGAAAACATCCACGCCAGCCAGTGCGGCGTTGTCCAGGCTGGCATCTTCGAGCGTGCCAAATGCCATGCGCCGTTTGACCGTACCCCGGTAGTGACTGCGAGCCACGACTTCCTGGCCGGGGTAGCAGCCCTTGGTGAAGCTCACGCCCTGAATCAGATCCAGGTTGACCGTCTGCGGGATGAACACGTCTTGGGTGGCCGTGGCGATCCAGGGGATGCCAGCGGCCAGATCGCCGGCTGTCCAGTGCGCCGCAGGCGCCAGACTCAGGATGGCGACGAGCGCAGCCGAATGTTCCAATTGTTCGTCGGAGGCAATCCACCACCAGCGCAGCCGTTCGTTGGCGGAGGGGGCGGCGATCCAGGTGCCGGACGGCAGATCCACGCGTTGCCACGCGGCACGGGGCAGCGCGCCAGTGGCGGCTTCCAGCGCGGCAGCTTGTTCCGGGGTGGCTTGCACGCCAGCCACGTTCAGCGCCGTTGCGGCCAGCTTGACCTTGGCCCGCAGCACGAACATCGACAAGCGTTTGAGCAGCGCTTGAGACAGATCCTGGCGGACCAAACCATACAACTGCGGCTCATCGTCTGCTCCCGTGGCGGCGCGCCACATGACGAGCGTGGCCAACAGGCGGCCCTTGGCGGTGCAGTAGCCCGCCAGGCGGGCAGCGTCCGTGGGCAGGCCGGTAACGTCTTGGGTCAGTTGCCCGTGCAGAAAGGTGAGGGCGTCAGCGCCGGCCGCACTGAAGACCAGAAAATCTTCCAGGGGCGCGCACGACGCGCAACCTTCTGCGCGGACAGGAATCGAAGAATAGAAAGCGTGCATGGCGGCAGTGTTATTGCGTCATCAAAGTGCAGATGATAGCCGCGTTCCCCTGTGCGCAGGGCCATGCCCCCGACGGGCAAAGGGCCGTGTTGAGCACTCTGGCCCCTCTTTTGCTGCGTCAGGTCCGCCTGATCAATTAAACTTCTGGGACTTATGAAGAAGCGACTCCGTTTTTACGTCTTGTGGTCTTTCCTGCTTATTGTGCTGGCCGCCGCCGCAGCAGTGGGCGCTGCCTGGAGCTGGATGCACCGGCCCATGCATTTGCCGGCCGACAGGATCGATTTTGTAGTGGACCCGGGCAGCAGCCCGCGCACCGTTGCGCGCGCGCTGAACGCCGTGGGCGTTCCCGTATGGGAACCGGGTTTTGTCTGGATGGCGCGCCTGACAGAGCAAGACAAGCTGATCAAGGCTGGCGGGTATCAGGCGATCAATGGCGACACGCCTTGGCTCCTGCTGGAGCGTATGGCGCGAGGCGACATGACGCAGCGCCAGGTCACTTTCCTGGAAGGCTGGACCTACCGGCAAATTCGCCAGGTGCTGCGCGAGAACCCGGACGTCAAGCAGACGCTGGGCGAAGTCACCGACGAAGAATTGATGGAACGGCTGGGTTCGGACATCAAGCATCCCGAAGGGCTGTTTTTCCCGGACACCTATATCTTTACGCCAGGCAGCACGGACTACGATCTGCTGCGCCGCGCCTATCAGGAAGGCCAACGCATCTTGCAGGACACCTGGGCCAAGCGCCAGCCGGACCTGCCGGTGGCAACTCCCTATGAAGCCTTGGTGCTGGCATCCATCATTGAAAAGGAAACCGGCCACGGTCCGGAACGGCGGCGTGTGGCGGGCGTATTTACCAATCGCTTGAAGATCGGCATGTTGCTGCAGACCGATCCCACCGTGATCTACGGCATGGGAGATGCGTATCAAGGCCGCATCCGCAAGCGCGACCTGCAGACCGACACGCCCTGGAATACGTATACGCGTCCCGGCCTGCCGCCTACACCGATTGCGGCGCCTGGCCGTGCGGCGTTGCTGGCGGCTGTGCAGCCCGAGCAGCACAAATTCCTGTTTTTTGTCTCTCGCGGCAACGGAACCAGTGAGTTTTCGGTCAATCTGTCCGAGCACAACCGCAACGTTTCCCGCTACATCCTGGGGCAGGGGCAGAGAACTGCCCCGAGCCCGGCGCCGGCTTCCGCTGGCCCATCGACGGCCGTCACCGCCCCGGCGGCGGCGCCTGATGGTCCAGCCGCCGGCGGGGCAACTCCCTCCACGGCCCAGACCCCGGACCCCGAATCAGCACAAGGACAAGATCAATGACCTCACGCGGACGCTTCATTACGCTGGAGGGCGTGGACGGCGCGGGCAAGAGCACGCACACCGTCTGGATTGCCGACTACCTGCGCGCGCAAGGGCTTGAGGTCGTGTCAACGCGCGAACCGGGCGGCACGCCGCTGGGTGAAAAACTGCGCGCCCTGGTCTTGACCGATCAGATGGGCTTGGATACAGAGACCTTGCTGATGTTTGCCGCACGCTGCGAACATGCGCGGCAAGTCATTGAACCCGCGCTAGAGCGCGGCGCCTGGGTCGTCTGCGACCGCTACACCGACGCGACCTACGCCTATCAAGGCGGCGGCCGTGGGCTGGGCGCAGAGCGGATCGCCGTGCTTGAGCAATGGATGCGGGCAGGGCAGCCTGACCGCACGTGGCTGTTTGACGTGCCGCTGGACGTGGCCCGTGCGCGCTTGGCCGATGCGCGGGAGCCTGACCGCTTTGAGCGTGAAGGCGCCGCGTTCTTCGAACGCACGCGCGAGGCCTATCATGCTCGTGCGGCCGCGGACCCGGGCCGCATCCGCATTATTGATTCGACGCGGTCCATCGCCCAGATCCGCACGGATCTGGAAGCGGGCTTGCGTGATTTGATTGCCCAGCCGGCATGAGCGCACCCCAATTCCTGCCATGGCAGATGGAGACGGCCCGGTCCTGGCTGGGCAACCGTGACCGCTTTGCCCACGCGTGGCTGGTTCATGGATTGGCTGGGATCGGCAAGCTGGACTTTGCGATTGCCGCCGCGGCCAGCCTGTTGTGCGAAACCCCCGAAAATGGCCTGGCCTGCGGTCATTGCGCGGCCTGTGCCTGGTTTGCCAGCGGGAATCACCCTGACCTGCGCCGCATTCGTCCCGAGGCGGTAGCTGTGGAAGAGGGGGCTGATGCCGCCGAACCCGCGGAAGACGCGGAGCCTGCCGCCGGTACGGCCAAGCGCGCTCCGTCCAAGGAGATTCGCATCGACCAGATTCGGTCGCTGGAATCATGGTTCAACACGGCGACGCACCGGGGCGGTTGGCGTGTGGCCTTGCTGTATCCCGCGCATGCCTTGAATGTGGTGTCTTCCAACGCCTTGCTTAAAGTGCTGGAAGAGCCGCCGCCCCACACGGTGTTTCTGTTGGTGGCTGACGCGCCGGATCGCCTGCTGCCGACCCTGGTGTCCCGGTGCCGGCGCTTGCCGCTGCCGGCCCCAGACCCGGACACCGCGCTGCAATGGCTGCGCGACCAGAACGTGGAACCCGCGCGCGAATGGTTGGCCGCCGCAGGGGGGGCGCCATTGGCTGCGCTGCGTTTGGCGCAGGCAGGCGACACCGCTTGCCCGCCCTGGCTCGCGCAACTGATTGGTCCGCTGTCCAAGGGGCAGGCGCCCGATGTCGGCACCCTGGCCGAGAGCCTGGAAAAGGTGCCGGCCATCGAGTGGATCGATGCGCTGCAACGGATTTACACGGACCTGATGCTGGCCAGCGCTGGCGCGCCGGTCCGGTATTTTCCGGCTCTGGCCACGGGTGTTGCCCAGGTTGCTGCTCGCATGAACACCGCTCGCGTTGCCGAAGCCGCGCGCTGGTTGACCCGGCAGCGCGGCCTGGCCACGCACCCGCTTAACGCCAAGCTTTTTGCTCACGCCACGCTGCAACGCGTGGTGCTATCCTGCCAGGCGTAAGTCATTGTTCCCGCAGCATTTTCCCGAAGATCGGGGCGCTGCGGAACGGCTCGCTTTACTTTCAGACTGAATATGTACGTTGATTCCCACTGTCATTTGAATTTTCCGGAGCTGGCGGCTGATCTGCCGGGCATTCTTGACCGGATGGCCGCCAATCAGGTGACCCACGCGCTGGTGGTCAGCGTCAACATGCCCGAATGGCCCGGCCTGATGTCGCTGGTTGAACCGCAGCCGAACTTGTGGGCGTCGGTCGGGGTGCATCCCGACTACGAAGACACGCCCGACCCGGCTCCCGAAGAACTGGTCCGGCTGTCCGCGCATCCCAAGGTGGTGGCCATTGGCGAGACCGGCTTGGACTACTACCGCCTGTCTGAGCCCTTGGATTGGCAACGTGAGCGGTTTCGCCGCCATATTCGTGCCGCGCGCGATACGGGCCTGCCGCTGATTGTGCATACGCGATCCTCAGCTGAAGACACGGTGCGCATGTTGCGGGAAGAAGGGGCGGCCGAAGTCGGCGGCGTGATGCACTGTTTTACCGAGAATTGGGAAGTGGCGCAGGCGGCGCTGGACCAGAATTTCTACATCTCGTTGTCGGGTATTGTCACGTTCAAGAATGCCCAGGTGGTGCACGAAG
The DNA here is from genome assembly GCF_030864005.1 of Achromobacter seleniivolatilans. Classification (NCBI taxonomy): domain Bacteria; kingdom Pseudomonadati; phylum Pseudomonadota; class Betaproteobacteria; order Burkholderiales; family Alcaligenaceae; genus Achromobacter; species Achromobacter seleniivolatilans. Next base: position 2,095,397 of record NZ_CP132976.1, on the reverse strand, counting down.
TGGCCGCCAAGGTGCCGCTGGATCGTCTGCTGATTGAAACGGATTCTCCGTATCTGGCTCCGGTGCCATACCGGGGCAAGGTCAATGACCCGTCCAAGGTCATTCACGTTGCTGAGAAAATTGCTGAGCTAAGGGGCATTACCGTTGCTGAAGTGGCACGGGCATCAACCGATAATTTCTTTAATCTTTTCAGTAAGATAAAGAAGTAATTTAATCTAATTTATTTAAAGTAAATTATAGGATAGCCATGGCTACGAGTCGCTTGACCTCGAATAACGTCCTGTTATCACGTTGCCGTGGCGCGCTGCTCGCGCTGGCCATCGGTCTGGCGGCGCCTATGGCGCATGCCGCAGCAAACCCGGGCGACTGGTGGGTTTATGTGGCCAATGACTATCCCGATGATGTCAAAGATCTGCTGGTTCATGGAGCAGATCCCAACGTGCGCTACAAGAATGGCCAGCCGGCGCTGATGCGGGCCGTGGTCGATGGCGCATGGAAGGTGTTTGACGTGATCGCCGCGGATAAACGGACGGACGTGAATGCCGAGAACCCCGCAGGCGAAACCCCGCTGATGTATTTGGCGATCGCGGGGCAAACCGAGCGCGCAAAAAAGCTGATTGCACGCGGCGCGCAGGTCAACCGCCTGGGCTGGACGCCATTGCACTATGCGGCGTCCAAGGGGCAGATGGAAATGGCGCGGATGCTGCTCGGCAAGAAGGCCATGGTCAACGCGCCGGCGCCCGGGGGCGAGACGCCCTTGATGATGGCCGCGCTGGGCGGCAACAAAGACATGGTGGATTTGCTGCTGAAGTCTGGCGCCGACCTGACGACTCGTGACCTGAAAGGGCAGAGCGCGGCGGATTGGGCGGCCAATGGCAAGTCGTCTTCACTAGCGGAAGAATTGAAGGTCATGGTGGCCCGGCAAGACGACGCCAAGCGCGCACGCCGCGCGGCAAGCCCAGTTCCAGCGGAGGCAGGCGTGGCGCCAGTGCAAGACGCGGCTGCGCCGGCCGTGACGACGGCGCCTTCAACACCGGCGCCAGCCGCAGGCAAAACCGCTGCGCCGGCAGGCTCCTCCAGTGTGGGTGGGGTATCGGGTGTGCAATTAAACAATTACGACAAACCGTCCCCGCCCTGATAGTTGCGACCTGACATCCGAGCCCCATTTTTTTGGGGCCAAATCAAAAAAACCGCGCCTGCGGTTTTTTTTACGTCCGTACTTCGGGGTTTTCCCGGGTAATTCTCAATATTCGGGAATAACTTAATGGAATATCACCGTAAGTTGATAATCTCAGTCCCATTGGATTGGAGTTGAATGTCATGTCGGATACCTCGGTTGGGGCAGGCGCGGATCGCGTCTTATACGTGTTGGCCACGCTGGCCAGGCACGACGGCCCGATCAGCATTGCCGCGCTGGCCGAACAAACCGGCCTGGCGCAAAGCACGCTTTACCGCCAGGTGGCGTTGCTCAAGCGTTGGGGATTCGTTGCCGAACACGATGGCGAATATGGACCGGGACCGCTATGCGTGCAACTGGCCTGGGGCTTTGACCAATCGTCATTCCTGATCCACGAAGCGCAACCCGACATGGCCGCTTTGGCCGCAGCGTCCGGCGAAACCATCGGCCTGTTGGTGGCCGTTAAAGATCAGGCCGTCTGTTTGGATATGGTTGAAAGCCAGCACCCGCTGCGCTGCTCCTTCACCAAGGGGCGCGGCTTGCCGTTGGCGCGCGGCGCTTCGGCCAAATCCTTGCTGGCCTTTATGCCTATCGCGCGGTTACAGGCCGCCCTGACGTACCTCGCTTCCGAAGCAGGCGTGGACGCGGCCCGCTTGGCCGGCGAACTGGAAGTGATCCGCGACCAGGGCTTTGCCGTTACGGACAGCGAAGTCGATGCCGGGGTCTGGGGCGTGAGCGTGCCAATCTTTCAGCGTCCCAATCAGGCCGTCGCCTCGATCACCTTGATGGCGCCATCCACTCGCGCCGCACAACGCCCCGACGCGTTGATCGCGATGACCATCGCCGCGGCCCGCAAAATTTCTGAACGCTTGAAGGTCATCTGACGGGCCACGCCGTTGGCCCGCCCGCCTGTTATCTGAATTCCACGCTGCACCGTATTCCCTGCCGCACCTAACCGCCGTATTTACTGATCGCCCCTTTCCCATAGGACTGACCATGACCACTCGCCGCACCCTGCTGACCGCCGCTTTGACCTTGGGCCTGGCCTGGAGCGCAGGCTCCGCGCATGCCCAGGAAACCATCCGCGCTGTCACCGACGCTACCTTCCCGCCCATGGAGTTTGTCAAAGACGGCAAGCGCACTGGCTTTGACATCGAGCTGGTTGAAGCTCTGGCAGGCGCCATGGGCAAAAAGGTTGAATGGATTGATATCGACTTCAAAGGCCTGATTCCTGCCTTGCAGGCAGGCCGAGCGGACATCGCCGTGTCCGCCATTTACATCACGCCGGAACGCAGCAAGGTCGTGGACTTTACCGATCCGTACTACACGGGCGGTCTGGTGGTGCTGACCAAGACTGACGGCCCTATCAAGACGCTGAAAGATCTGGACGGCCGCAAGGTGTCGGTGCAAGTGGGCACGAAGTCGGTCAATTATCTGAAGGACCACTTCCCGGCCGTGCAGCGCGTGGAAGTCGAGAAGAACCAGGAGATGTTCAACCTGGTGCAAATCGGCCGTGCTGATGCCGCGGTGACAGGCAAGCCTGCCGCCAAGCTGTTTGCGCAGAGCACCACGGGTCTGACCGTGCTGAATGAGCAAGTGACGACCGAGGAATACGGCATTGCCGTGCCCAAGAACAAGCCCGAGCTGACCCGCGAGATGAATGCGGCGCTGCAGAAGCTGAAGGCCGATGGCAGCTACCAAGCCATCGTGGCAAAGTGGTTTGAGGCGCCCGCGAAATGAACTTGGATTTTGCTCCCGTCTTTGCCGATTACGACGCACTGCTGCGCGGCGCTTTGGTTACCGTCGAGGTAACCGCTGGCTCCTTGCTGCTGGGCTGCGTGATCGGCCTGCTGGTCGGCGTTGGCCGGCTGAATCCGCAACGCCGCGTCATTTATCACTTGTGCAGCACGTATCTGCTGTTCTTTCGCGGCACGCCTTTGCTGGTGCAGTTGTTCATCTGGTTCTTCGGGCTGCCGCAATTCGGCATAACGCTGCCGGCGTTTGCCTGCGGAGTGCTGGGTCTGGGGATGTACTCGGGCGCCTACGTGTCGGAAATCGTCCGCGGCGCGATTCAGTCTGTGGATCGCGGCCAGTCAGAGGCGGCGCGTTCGCTGGGTATGTCGTCCGGCCAGGCCATGCGCGTCATCATCCTGCCGCAGGCGGTGGTGCGCATGATTCCGCCGCTGGGTAACGAGTTTATTGCCCTGATCAAGAACTCGGCCCTGGTGTCGCTGCTGACGATTCATGACCTGATGCACGAAGGGCAGAAGATCATCAGCGTGTCGTACCGATCGCTGGAAACGTACCTGGTGGTGGCATTTATTTATCTGGTGCTGACCACGGTCGCCATGGTGATTTTGCGCAAAGTGGAACAACACTTGCGCGCCGGAGGGATGGTGCAATGAGCCAGTTCAACAATCAGCAGGAAATGATCCGCATCCGCGGTCTGCACAAGTCTTATGGCGAGCACGCCGTTCTGCGCGGCATCGATTTTGATGTGCTGCCGTCTCAGGTGGTGGTGGTGATCGGGCCCAGCGGTTCGGGCAAGAGCACCTTGCTGCGTTGCTGCAATGGCCTGGAGGTGGCCCAGGCCGGCACCGTGGATATCTGCGGCAAGACCTTGCAGGCCAACGGCGCGTTGTTGCCGGAAGCCGCATTGAACCAGCTGCGCATGCAGGTGGGCATGGTGTTCCAGAGCTTTAACCTGTTTCCACACCTGTCGGTGCTGGAAAACGTGACCGTGGGTCCGCGCAAGCTGCGCGGCATGGGCCGCGACGAAGCGAATGCCTTGGCCGAAGACCTGCTGAAAAAGGTCGGGTTGTCGCAAAAGACTGCGGCGATGCCGGCCAGTTTGTCGGGCGGCCAAAAGCAGCGCGTGGCGATTGCCCGCGCACTCGCCATGCAACCCAAGGTCATGCTGTTTGACGAGCCGACATCGGCGCTGGACCCGGAGCTGGTGGGCGAAGTGCTGCAAGTCATGAAGCTGCTGGCCCGGGAAGGCATGACGATGATGGTCGTGACCCATGAAATGGGTTTTGCTCGTGATGTGGCCGATGTGGTGGCAGTGATGGACGGTGGCGTGATCCTGGAGTCCGGCTCGCCGGAGGTGATCTTCAGCCAGCCGCGTGAGCCTCGTACCCGTGAATTCCTGCAAGCAGTTTTGAATGCGGGGCAGGGGGCAGCGGCATGAGCGCGGCGCAAATAGACAAAAGCCTGTGGAAAGCGCGTGACGATAGCGCTGAAATCGGGGATACGCGCCGGCTGGCGCATATCGTCGAGCCGGAGGCCGGGCAGATGGAGCCCGGTGAACCTGTGCTGCTGGGTTTTGCCTGCGACGCTGGCGTTGCGCGGAATCAGGGCCGCACCGGCGCCGCTGAAGGCCCTGCCGGCATTCGCAAGTTCATGGCGGGCCTGCCCGCGCATGGTCTGACCCGTCTGTTGGATGCGGGGGATGTGACCTGCGTGGGGGATCAGCTGGAAGACGCTCAGGAGCGTCTGGGCCTGCGCGTGGCGGAATTGCTGGAGCAGGGCGCGCGGCCGCTGGTGCTGGGCGGCGGGCATGAAATCGCCTGGGGCAGTTTTCAGGGTTTGGCCCGGTGGCTGGAAGCGCGGGATGATTCCGGCCCCGTGCTGGTGCTGAATCTGGACGCGCACTTTGACCTGCGCACGGGGCGTCCGGGCAGTTCGGGCACGCCGTTCGACCAGATTGCCCGCTACTGCGAAGAGCGCGGGCAAGCGCTGCAATACGCCTGCCTGGGCGTGTCGCGCTTGGGCAATACCCCTGCGCTGTATGCCCGCGCCGCGGAAGTGGGCGCCGTCTGGGTGGAAGACCGCGATATGCAGGAACGCCACCTTGAGGCCCGGCTGGCCAACGTGGATGCCTTGCTGGCGCGGGTTCGCCATGTGTATCTGACGATCGATCTGGACGTGCTGCCCGCAGCAGTCATGCCCGGGGTTTCGGCTCCGGCCCCGTATGGCGTGCCGATGTCCGTGGTCGAGGAAATCGTGCTGCGGGTTAAGGCCAGCGGCAAGCTCAGGCTGGCTGATATGGCGGAGTTCAGTCCACGTTTCGATGTGGACGGACATGGCGCTCGCGCAGCTGCCCGGCTGGCGTGGCATTTGATGACTATGTAACTGCCGGCTGGCAGGGTGGACGCTTCCAGTCCGGCGGCTTAGGATAGGGCAGTTTCAGAGCCGGGCTTGTGACCCGTACGATATCCGCTACAGTTATACGCCCCCATTTAAAATATTTTATATTTAAATGGGGACGCTATTACTTCCGTGGATAAAATGGCGCAACTTTGTCTGGAGATCAGCTCATGTCTCAAACGCCTAAGCATGTCTTGCCGTCTTATCTGAATGCCGAAGACCTCGGCCCCTGGGGTAATTACCTGCAACAAGTCGATCGGGTCACTCCGTATCTGGGCACTTTGGGGCGATGGGTCGAAACCCTGAAACGTCCGAAGCGCTCGCTGATCGTCGATGTGCCGATCGAGCTGGACAACGGCACGATCGCCCACTTCGAAGGCTATCGTGTGCAGCACAACGTATCGCGCGGTCCCGGTAAGGGCGGCGTGCGTTTCCACCAAGACGTGACGCTGTCCGAAGTGATGGCTCTGGCCGCGTGGATGTCGGTCAAGAACGCGGCAGTGAACCTGCCTTACGGTGGCGCCAAGGGCGGCATCCGTGTTGATCCGCGCACGCTGTCGGCTTCCGAACTCGAGCGCATGACGCGCCGTTACACGACGGAAATCGGCCTCATCATCGGACCGTCCAAGGACATCCCCGCGCCTGACGTGGGCACCAACGCCCAGACCATGGCCTGGATGATGGACACGTACTCCATGAATGAAGGCGCCACCGCGACTGGCGTCGTGACCGGCAAGCCGATTGCGCTGGGCGGCAGCCTGGGCCGCGTTGAGGCGACTGGCCGCGGCGTGTTCGTGGTTGCGTGCGAAGCCGCGCGCGACCTCAACATCGATATCTCGAAGTCCCGCGTTGTGGTGCAGGGCTTTGGCAACGTGGGTGGCACGGCCGCCCGTCTGTTCCATGAAGCCGGCGCCAAGGTCATTGCCGCGCAAGACCATACCGGCACCGTGCACAACGCCGAAGGTCTGGACGTACACAAGTTGCTGTCGCACGTGTCGCAACACGGCGGCGTGGGTGGCTTCTCGGGCGGTCAGGCTCTGGACAAGGACGAGTTCTGGACGCTGGAAACCGAATTCCTGATCCCTGCGGCTCTGGAAAGCCAGATCACCGCGAAAAACGCCGCCAAGGTGCGCGCGAAGATTGTGGTGGAAGGCGCCAACGGCCCGACCACGCCGGAAGCGGACGATATCCTGGCCGAACACGGTATCTACGTGGTGCCGGACGTGCTGGCCAACGCTGGCGGCGTGACGGTGTCCTATTTTGAATGGGTGCAGGACTTCTCCAGCTTCTTCTGGAGCGAAGACGAGATCAACCAACGCCTGGAACGCATCATGCGCGAAGCCTACGGTTCGGTGTCGCAAGTGGCCAAGGAACACAAGGTTACGTTGCGCACCGCAGCGTTCATCGTGGCTTGCACCCGGATCTTGCAAGCGCGTCAAGTGCGCGGCCTGTATCCGTAAAGACTGAATCATCGGTGCGGCTCAGGCCGCGCCGATGAGGAGGCAGAGGAAGACAAAACAGAAATCGCCCCGAAAGGGGCGATTTCTATTGGGCGTCGCCCTCGCGCGGGCGACGGAACCTTTATAGAATGGTCCGGCGATTGCGGCGGGCGTCCCATGGCCTGCCGGCGCTTTCTCTAGAGGAAATCATGCCGCAGCTGCTTCCGTCCACAACACTGACCGTGGACCCCGCTTGGATCGACGCGTACGGGCACTTGAATGCCGCTCACTATGTGGGCATCTTCGACCGTGTCGGGTTTGAGTTGTTGGCCCAGGTTGGGGTTGGCCTGGACTATACGAAGGCGACGCGCTGCGGCATCTATACGATGAACGTCCACGTCGCCTATCTGCGCGAAGTGTTGGCGGATGATCCGCTGATGTTGCGCGTCCGGGTCCTTGAAGCCGACGACAAGCGGCTGTTGTGCCTGATGGAGCTGACGCAGACCCGCGACGGGTATCTGGCGGCGACGATGGAGCAGTTGTCTTTGCACGTGGATCTGGAAACCCGGCGCGCCAAGCCCTTTCCGCCGGACCTGGCTCGGCGTTTGGCGGATACGGCCGCCGAGCATGCCGCCAAGCCCATGCCGGTGGGGTATCGGCGCCTGCTGCCGCTAAAAGGGCCGCGCTGATTGGTGTTGTATGAATGCAGCGCGTGTTCTTGCCGTGTTGATTGCTCCGCGCTACGCTAGTTGACACCGCACGCGCCATCTATCACACCAGCTTTACAAGCGTGCGTGCTGGTTTTACACAGTACGGATATGTGGGCCAGCCCCAACATTCGGCAGTTTTTTTGAAATCGCAGCCCAGGGTTTACGCGTATTTCGAAAACTGAAATATTGCGTCCCTAGAATTTGTTCCTGCCATGCGCCGCGCGCCAAGCACGCTGCGCATGTATGTTCAATCAATGGGAATATGCAATGAAAAAGACTCTGCTCGTCAGCGCGCTCTTCGCCGCTTTGTCCGGCGTGGCTCACGCTGAAACGTCGGTGACGCTGTACGGCTTGATCGATACTGGTATCGGCTTCCAGCAAATCAAGGGTAATAACGACTACAAAGAATCGAAGTTCGGCATGGTCAACGGCGTGTCGAGCGGTTCGCGTTGGGGCCTGCGTGGCGCCGAAGATCTGGGTGATGGCCTGAGCGCCGTGTTCACGCTGGAAAGCGGCTTTAACTCCGCCAACGGCTCGTCGGGCCAAAACAGCCGTCTGTTCGGCCGCCAAGCCACCGTCGGTCTGAAGAGCGATTCGTGGGGCCTGCTGGAATTCGGCCGTCAAACCAACATCGCGTCCAAGTACCTGGCTGCGATCGATCCGTTTGCCGGCAGCTACGGCCAAGCCAACGTTGGCGTGGCGTTCAGCGCCGCCAACACGGTCCGCTACGACAACATGGTGCAGTACTCGACCCCGTCGTTCAGCGGTTTCCAATTTGGCGTGGGCTACTCGTTCAACGCGTCTGACACGACCGCCGCTCAAACCGGCTTCAAGACTGCCGACAACACGCGCGCCATCACGACCGGCCTGCGCTATGTCAATGGCCCCGTCAACGTTGCACTGACCTATGACCAGCTGAACCCGGCCAGCCAGTTGAACAACGACGCGACGCCCAAGTCCTGGACGATTGGCGGTGCGTATGACTTTGAAGTGGTCAAGCTCGCGCTGGCTTTTGGTCAGACGCGTGATGGCTGGTTCACTGGCCAAAGCATTAACTCGTTCGGTAGCGGCAGCCCGTCGGCCAGCAGCTTTGGCTCGAACGTCGCCGTCTCCGGCTTCAAGGCCAACTCGTACCTGGTCGGTGTGACCGTGCCCTTGGGCGCCAGCAGCATCCTGGCCTCGTGGCAGCGTGCTGACCCCAACGGCAACCCGCTGACGGCCGGCAACGACTCGACGATGAACGTCTACAGCATCGGCTACACGTACAACCTGTCCAAGCGCACCAATCTGTACGCGCTGGGTTCGTACGCCACCGACTTCGCGTTTGTTGACGGCGTGAAGAGCACTGTGGGTATCGTGGGTGTCCGTCACCGCTTCTAAGCGCGTGATGTGAGCTAGCGGCGCGTGCGCAGTGCGCGCGCCGCTGGCCCCTTCATGCCGCGGTTGTATTGAGCGGACTGGGCGTCTTACCCGGCCACAGACGCGAAAAAAGCGGCCACCTCCCTAGCTCCACCCTCAGTCCGCTCACCCGAACCCCGGTCTCGAAGAGACCTCGCGCGCCATGGCGCGTGTAAACGCCGGCAACAGACTTCAAGTCCGATGCCGGCGTTTGCGTTTGCGGGGGGAAAGCCGATACCGGTCAGGACTTCGGCAATAGTTCCGGTTTGAGAATGCCGCGCAGATCCGTGTAAGGGATGCTCAACTCTGGCTCGCCATGAGAGTAGGGCGCGATTGAGTACGCGTCGAATTTGACGACGATGCCGTCCTTCGTCAACGCATAGTTCTCGCTTTCCTGGAACGGCCACATCTTGTTGTAGGACGCCGGGTCGCGCTTGGCGTCAGGATTGCTGGTCAACCATTTGGCATGTGCGCGTTGCAGCGCGGCGATGTACTCCGCGCGCCTGCCAGGGATCAGCGCGTCGTCCAGGCTCATGACGCGGGCGCGGCTGCGCTCCCAATTCAGGTACTGGGTCGCTGGGATGCCGTGCGCCGCGCCGGTCAGGAACTGTTCGGTGTGCAGTTCAATCGACACGACGTCGCCCACAGTGTCCTTCACGCGTGCCTTGAAGTAGGTGGAATCGCGCGGTCTTGCAGTGGACCAGAAGTACTTCGTGTATTCGGACAGTGTGTTGTACGGTCCGCGGCGGTTGGCGTCAGTGCCGGTCATGTAGGCCAGCACATGGTCAACCAATTCCGTCAGTTTCGGAATGCCCGGAAACGCCACGCTGTCGATCTCGATATGGGGGCAATCGCCCTCGCATCCAGGCTTGTTCGACGACCACTTGATGCGTTCGGTGGACAGGTCGCCCACCTTCTCGGGCGTGGAGCTGGTAGGCACCGCCAAAGTGATGTTGGCAGGCGGCGAACTGCCGCAGCCAGCCAGCGCCAAAAGGATGGCGCTTAGGAAGAGACCGCGTTTCGCGCCTTGCGGCGAGAATGTGCGACGCATTGAACTACCTCCGCAAAATCAAGGCTGTGCCGTCACGGCACCACGCCCGTCCACTCGGGGGTGGAAAACTTTTCTTCGGCCTGAGCCTGGGCACGGGCCAGCGTGTCGCTGCCGATCTGCCCGGGAGTCAGACGATGCAGCCCGGCAAAGGTTTCCACCATGCGGTCGATGATGACTTCTCGCGCCAGCCCCGTTTGGGTACGCAGCGGGTCGACGCGCTTCTTGGCGCTGGTGGTGCCTTTGTCCGACAGTTTTTCGCGGCCGATACGCAGCACTTCGACCATTTTATCGGCGTCGATGTCATAGGACATGGTGACGTGATGCAGCACGGCGCCAGCGCGGCGGGCTTGAGCTGCGCCGCCGATCTTGCCGATGTCCGAAGCAATGTCGTTTAGCGGCTGATACCAGGCCTTGATGCCCAGGCCCTGCAGCGCGGTCAGCACCCAGGCGTCCAGGAATTCATAGGATTCTTGAAAGCTCATGCCATGCACCAGAGCTTGCGGCGCGCTGAGCGAGTAGGTGATGGAGTTGCCGGGTTCGATGAACATGGCGCCGCCGCCGCTGACGCGGCGCACGACTTCGATGCCGTGACGCTGGGCGCCTTCGGGATCGACTTCGTTCTTCAAGGATTGGAAACGGCCGATTACGACGGCGGGGGCAGCCCACTCCCAGATGCGCAGCGTGGGCGGACGTACGCCTGCGCCAACTTCATCCGTAATGACAGCATCCAGCGCCATATGCAGCGCTGGAGCCTGCGGGCCTTCATGAATCAATTGCCAGTCGTAGTCGTTCCAGTCAGTGCGCGTCATGCAAGCGCCCTCCGCAACACCACGGCGACGGCTTCAGCTGAAAAGCCGAACATCTCGGCGTCGGCCGGCAGGGCCGATTGCACGGCAACCGCCAGTTCAAGTTCGCCAGAGTCTGCGGGCATGCCATTCAAACCGCTGTTGATGGCCTCCAGAGCCTCGGGCGGTTCAAGAAAAAAGTCACCGCTGATGCGCACGTCGGCCAGACGGCCGTCGCGCACTTCCAGATCCGCGACGACCAGTTTGCCGCCGGGGACTTTGTATTCGCCGTGCATGGGCGCTCCTTGCAAAATCAATCACTAAAAACTAAAGGCTGAGTTTCATACCATCGTGGCTGGCCTTGAAACCCAGGCTTTCATAGAACCGCCTTGCGTCGGGACGGGCGCGATCGGTGGTCAGTTGAACCAAACCGCATCCTTGGATGCGGCATTGCTCGATTGCCCACTCGAACATCGTGCGCCCCAGGCCCTGGCCGCGGCACGAGGAAGCGATGCGCACGCTCTCGATCTGGCCACGCCATTGCCCCAAGCGCGACAGGCCGGGTATGAACGATAACTGTAAACAGCCCACCACGTGTGAATCCTGCTCAACCACCGCAAAGAATTGATTGGAATCTTGCTCAATGGCGGCAAAGGCGGCGGTATAGCGCGGGTTGGGGGGCGAGGAAGGGTCTTCGCGGGTGGCGCCAAGCGAGTCGTCGGCCAGCAGGGCGATGATCTGCGGCAAATCCGCCGCACGTGCGCGGCGGAAAACCAATAGCGGTTCGGACATGCGAGTTCCTTTAGCGGATGGTGTTTTGCGCGGTTTGGCCGAACAGGATGCGGCGCGATTCGTCGTCGCTGATGGAAGGGGTAGTGTTGATGGTGTCGGCCAAGGCGTAGGCGCGCTGCGTTGCAGGGCGCGCGGCGATGGCGTTGAACCAGCGCAACAAGTGCGGGAACTCGTTCAAGTCCTGGCCTTGCTTGGCGTGGGGCACGATCCAGGGATAGGCCGCCATATCGGCGATGGAGTAGTCGCCCGCCACGAACTCGCGGTCGGCCAGCCGCTTGTTGAGCACGCCGTACAGGCGGTTGGTTTCGCGGACGTAACGGTCGATAGCGTAAGCGATGCGTTCTTGCGCATACCCGGAAAAGTGGTGGTTCTGGCCAGCCATGGGGCCCAGTCCGCCCATCTGCCAGAACAGCCATTGCGACACTTCGGCGCGGCCGCGGACGTCGGCAGGCAGGAATTTCCCGGTTTTTTCCGCCAGATAGAGCAGGATGGCGCCGGATTCGAACAGCGAAATGGGGGCGCCGTTGTCGGCCGGGGCCTGGTCCACAATTGCCGGAATGCGGTTGTTGGGCGCAATGCTCAGGAATTCAGGTTTGAACTGATCGCCGCGGCCAATATTCACCGGGTGGATCTTATAGGGCAGGCCGGTTTCTTCAAGGAACAGCGTGATCTTGTGGCCGTTGGGCGTGGTCCAGTAATAGAGATCGATCATGAGTGCATCCAGGGAATCATGGCGGCGCCGGCGGGTGCCGACGGAGGGAAGGGCCATGATAGCGGCGCGGCCTTTACGGCTGCCCGAATAACCGGGGCGAGGGTGCGGTTTTGCGCCCCGGCGGGCTGCCTGCGGTCAGACGGCGCCCGCGCCGGGATGCGGCCGGCCCGGCAGGCGCCACGTCCAGTTCAGGCTGACACCGGCTGCGGCCAGGAAGATCAAGGCTACCCCAACGATTTGCAGGGCTTCCATGCGGTGTCCGTAAACCACGAAATCCAGCAGAATTGCCACGGCCGGATAGATGAAACTGAGCGCGGCGGTAGACGTGGTGGGCAGTTTCTGAATAGCCGAGTACATCAGGATGTACATCAGGCAGGTGTGGATCAAACCCAGCGCGACCAGATACCCCCATTGCAAGGGAGCAGCCGGCAGTGCATTGAAATCCGCCATGGGTAGCAGCATGATGGCGCCAAGCGTCACTTGCACCAGCGCCAACACCTGCGGGGGAATGGCCTTGAGCCGCTTGACGATGATGGCGGTGACGCCGTAGAGCGCCGCGGCGGATAGTCCCAGCGCCAAGCCCATCAGATAGTCGCTGTTGCCCGTGCCGCCAGTATCGGAGAGCCGCAGCACCAGCAGCAATCCGGCAAAGGCTACGACCGACCAGGCGAGCTTGCCCCGTGACGGGCGTTCGCCCAGAAAGAGCACACCCAACCCGATCAGGAAGAAAGGCTGTACGTTGTAGACGGCCGTGGCCAGCGAGATGGACGCCAGGCGGTAGGCCGAAAATAGCAGCACCCAGTTCAGCACCAGCGCAGCGCCCGCGGCGAGCGCCAGCGCGAGGGTTCTGGGCGTGAACAGGCCGGGTTTGAGCAGGCCGCGGGCCCAGCAATAGAGAAATAGCGATAGGGCGCCGAAGACGCAGCGGAAGAAGACCACGTTCCACGCGCTTTGACCGGACTCCAGAACAAACACGCCCAACGTGCCGGACAACATCATCGCAGCGGCCATTTGCGCCAGGCCCAGGCGTTCAGATGAAGGGTTCATGATGAGTTCTCCGATGGGCCAAGCGGCCGCGATGTGCAATGGAGAAATTATCCCAGGCAGAACCCGGCGGTTATATGATGTTCATGTGGTGGTTCAAGTGAATGGCCTTCATTTAGGTGAAATTTATGCACAATGACCTAAAGAATGAAAACCCCGTGTTGGATGGCATTGATCGGCGCCTGGTCGAGACCCTGACCGCCAATGCCCGCACCACGACGGCGGATCTGGCGCGGCAGGTTGGCATGTCGGCGCCTAGCGTGGCCGACCGCTTGCGGCGGCTGGAAGAATCGGGCGTCATTCGCGCCTACACGCTCGACGTTGATCCTGTGGCGCTGGGCTACACGCTGGAAGCGATCGTGCGCATCCGGCCTCTGCCCGGGCAATTGCGGCACGTCGAGGGGCTGATTCAGGAAATTCCGGAATTCGTGGAATGCGACAAGGTGACGGGCGACGATTGCTTCATCGCCCGAGTGGTGCTGCGATCAATCTCGCATCTGGACGGCATCCTGGAGCGCGTGACCGAATACGCCGAAACCAATACGGCCATCGTCAAGGCGCATACCGTCCGCAGGCGTTTGCCGCCACTACGTTAAACCGGCGCGGACAACGCCTTTTCGATATCGTCTTTCAAGCCCGCCGGCGTGTCGGTGGGCGCATAGCGCTTGATGACCTGGCCATCGCGGCCCACCAGGAACTTGGTGAAATTCCACTTGATGCCTTCCGTGCCGAAGACGCCGGGCTTTTCGCCCTTGAGCCAACGGTACAGCGGATGCGCGTCATCGCCATTGACGTGGATCTTGGCGTAGAGCGGAAAGGTAATGTCGTATTGCGTCGAGCAGAAATTCTGGATGGCTGCTTCGTCGCCGGGTTCCTGATGGCCGAACTGATCACACGGAAAACCCAGCACGGTCAGACCGTCGCTGTGCAGCGAGCGGTAGAGTTCTTCCAGGCCGGAATACTGCGGCGTGAAGCCGCACTTGGACGCCACGTTCACCACCAGCAGCACGCGGCCGCGGTAGGTGGCAAGGGACTGTTCCGCGCCGTTGATGTCGCGGGCAGAGAAATCATAGATGGTGCTCATGCGGGCTCCTGATTCCAGCGCCTGGACGCGAGGGCGCCAGCGCGGCGGATTACCTATGGAGTGTAGCGCCTGCGATGCGGGAAATTCCTGGCACGCGGCGGGGCCATTGGTATTGGCGCGGCGTGCGCGTCCTATCATGAGCGCTTGAACGTATTGGTTACCGCCGGACAGGAGCCTGGGCATGGAAGGAATGATAGAACGCCTGGAGGCCATGCTGGCCAAGGGCACCGACAACATGCTGTTGCGGTTTTCCTTGGGCAAGGCCTACGCCGAACAGGACTGCTTCCAGGAAGCCTGCGAGCATCTGCGCGCAGCACTGGTATTTGATCCAGCCTATTCCGTCGCGTGGAAATGGCTGGGCAAGGCCTGCCTGGGCCTTGGCGACAAGGACGGCGCGCGCGAAGCCTGGAACAGCGGCCTGCAAGCCGCGCAGGCGCGTGGCGACAAGCAGGTGGAAAAGGAATTGCAGGTGTTCATCAAGCGGCTGGACAAGCAGGCTGCGGCCGGCGCCTGAGATCAGCCCTGCGCCAGATATGGACTGAAATAGCGCGCGGCAGTTGTCGCGCAGTAACCATCTTCACCGCGCCAGTCGTTGACGAAGTTCCAATCGCTTTTGCCATGAGCAGGGCGGTTATGCGATAGCGGCCGCATGACGCCTATGCACGCCAGAATTTCGATCAGCGTGCGGCGTTCATCTTTGGAAGACGCAAGCAGCGGTTTGAGCTTGGGCTCTAACGTGCTGGCGCGGTCTCCGGCCTGGCTGGCCGCGATGGTAGACAGAATGGCGTTCAAGATAGCGATGTCCTCGGCCGTCGGTTCGGGGATTTCCTCGCCTGACAACTGCCGAAGATCAAACCAGGTGTAGTCCAGCCTGCCATGCCGCACGCCGCCCCATTTCAGCCTTTCGAAACTCAGTACGTTCAGATCCACGTCCTGGTAATTGGCGCTGCCGATGTTGCCGTCTTTCGCGTCGCGGCAAACGCTGCAGGTATAGCCCACACGGGTGACTTGGCCGCCGGGGCCATAGCTGCGGCTGCTTTCAACGGGTGTGTAGGGGTGCGCGGCCAGCGATTGCGCCACGGCGTAGGATGCCAGTCCTGAACGCCAGTCCAGCCGCCGGGAAGACAGGCTGCTGACGAAGGCGCGGCCAGCTTGTAGCGCAGACAGGCTGTCGCGCATCGCCAGAATTTCCGCCAGGCACTGGTCGTGCGAGAAACTTACCGGGTCGAACATCAGCCCCTGGGCTTTCGCGTAGGCGTAGTCGTCAGGCGGCGTGTGCTGGACGCGGGGGTCTATCCAGCCTGCTGCGCTCCAAAAGGTTTTGAAGAGAATGTTCTTGGCTTTTTTGTCGATGGGATGGGGCATGGGTGCGGCTCCTAGCCCGGCATCCTACGACAATTGCCAGCCTGGCGTGTCACCGTGGTGACGGCAGGCGTTCTAGCCGGGGCCCCGCGCCGGACCCGCCGATCAGCGCCGCTGGCACGGGCGCGGCTGCGAGTTTGGGCAGTACGGTCTGACCGCCCGCCACCCGGAACACCTCGATAGCGTGACGCAACTGAGCGCCGCGTGTGCGCAGGTTGTCCACCGCCATCGCCGCTTGTTCGACCCGCGCCGCGTTGAGCTGCGCGGCGGTGTCGGTCTCTGAAATGGTGCGGCTGACGTTGTCGATGCCAGCATGTTGTTCGGTAGACGTGGCAGCGATTTCGTTCATGATCTGCGTCACTTGCTGCACGGAATCCACGATGTCCAGCATGGCTTCGCCCGCGCGTTCGACGTGGCGCACGCCATCATTGACCCGTTCGTTGGAGGCTTCGATCAATGCCTTGATCTCACGGGCAGCGGTAGCGCTCTTTTGCGCCAGGCTGCGCACTTCGGTCGCGACGACCGCAAAGCCTCTTCCGGACTCACCGGCGCGCGCGGCTTCGACGGCGGCATTTAACGCCAGGATGTTGGTCTGGAACGCGATGCCGTCGATGATGCCGACGACTTCCGAAATGCGTGAAGAGCTTTGCACGATGCCGTGCATGGCGGCGACGGCTTCACTGACGACCTGGCCGCCACGCTTGGCCACGTCTGAGGCCTGATTGGCCATCTGGTCGGCGCCGTGGGCATTCGACGCGTTTTGCTTAACCGTCGATGCCAGCTGTTCCATGCTGGCCGCAGCCTCTTCCAGCGAGGCGGCCTGACGTTGCGTATGCGCGGACAGATCTTCGTTGCCGTCGGCGATTTCAGTAGCGGAATGCAGCGCGCTTTCAATGCCGTCATGCACATCGCGCGTGATGCTCACCAGGCTCTTGCGCATCACTTCCAGCGAGAACTTCAGCGCGCCGATTTCGTCGCGAAAGCTAGCGGGCGGCAGGGGCGTGCTGAGGTTGCCCGCGGCGATCTGCCGTGTGAAGTCAGTGGCCGTCACGAGCAGCCCCGAGATCGACCGCGCAAAAGCCCAGCCCGATGCAAAGATCAGGATGACGCCGCCAGCCAGAACCCCAGCCGCGATAGCCAGCTCTTCGGTGTGCATGCGGTCGAGCATGCCGTATAGAGCTACGCCTGCCGCCCCTAGAAATAGCGTGGATGCCAGCATGGCCCACGCCAGCATGCGCGAGCGCACACCGGTCAGGCGCCACAGCTTCAAGCACGCCAGCAGACCGCGCACGCCGGTGCGCCGGACTTGGCCGCGATCAAGGCGGAGGGCGCGTGCCGTGCCATTGCGCAGACGCGTATAGACGTCATCAGCGGCGTCGATTTGCGCTTGCGTGGGCTTGACGCGCACCGACGCATAACAGACCGTCTCGCCGCGTTCGATGATGGGCGTGACGTTGGCCAGCACCCAGTAGTGGCCGCCGTCTTTGCGGCGATTCTTGACCACGCCTGTCCACGACTCGCCGCGCTCAATGGTGCGCCATAGATCTTCAAATGCCTCTTCGGGCATGTCCGGGTGGCGCACGATGTTGTGGGCGGCGCCCACCAGTTCTTCCCGCGAAAATCCGCTGACTTCTACAAACGCGGGATTGGCATAGATGATCCGGCCACGCGCATCGGTGCGCGAGATCAGGTATTGCTCATCTTGAAGCGTGTATTCCTTGTCGTACACCGGCTGATTGTTGCGCATGCGTCTGTCGTCCTGTGATGGGCGTGGCGTGGGGCAAGCCGGGGATCATCGGGGAGGGACGGGTGCGCAGCGTTGATCTACATCAAGATATTCGAATGTTATGCAAAACGTAAATCTGTGCGAAACAGCCTGAACGTGTTGTGATCATTGGCTTTGGGCGCGATCTGCAGAACGCGCGCTAATGAATTATTCAGCGGTTAAGGCGGGCAGATTGCCAAAGGCTTCCAGTGCACGCAGTCGGCTTTGAGCCAGGTCGACAATCGGCATTGGATAACCCGCCGCCGCGCGCTCCATGGGGCTGGGGTCGTGGATTGCCTTGTCATCCAGATGCGCCAGTTCCGGCAGCCATTCGCGCAAGAACACACCGCGCTCGTCAAAGCGGCGCGATTGCGACAAGGGATTGAACACACGGAAGTAGGGCACGGCATCGGCGCCGGTGGACGCGCTCCATTGCCAGCCGCCGTTATTGGCCGCCAAGTCGCCATCCACCAGTTGCGCCATGAACCAGGCTTCGCCAAGCCGCCAATCGATCAGCAGGTTCTTGGACAGGAACATGGCGGCCACCATACGCAGGCGGTTGTGCATCCATCCCAACGCGAGCAGTTGGCGCATGGCGGCGTCCACGATCGGAATCCCGGTCTGGCCCTGCTGCCAGGCTTGCAGGTCGTCAGGGGCATCGCGCCATGGCACGGCGGCGGTTTCAGGCTTCATTGGCTGGTGCATCGATAAAGATGGGTAAGCGGCCAGCAAATGTTGGTAGAACTCGCGCCACAGCAATTCGTTGATCCAGGTCGCGGCGCCCGCTTTGCCGCTGTCCAGCTCACCATGATTGGCGGTCAGCGCTGCCCGCAACGCTTGGCCCGGCGACAGCACGCCTGCCGCCAGATAAGGCGACAGGCAGCTCGTGGCGGGAAGCGATGGGAAATCGCGCTCGTCTTTGTAGGCGTCGATGACGCCGTCGGCAAAGGATGCCAGCCGGTCACTGGCCGCGGACTCGCCTGCGGGCCACAGGGCGCGCACGGCCTCGCTGGGTGTGTCAAAGCCATCGAAGGCGTCGGGCAGCGGGTCTGGGCCCCAAGCGGGAGCAGCCTGGGCGCGTGGTGCGGGCACGGCGCGGATTGGTGCGGTGCGCAAGCGCTCGCGGCAGGTGCGCGCATAGGGCGTATAGACCCGATAGCACTCGCCTTTTCCTGTCAGTACCGAACCGGGCAGCAGCAGGGAAGCGCCGTGGTGCAGCGTCCAATTCACGCCGATATCTTGCACGGCTTCTGCTACCGCTGCATCGCGGCGGCGCTCATTGATCGCCCATTCGGTATTGGCATGCACGCTGGTAATGGCGTGCATTTTGCAAAAGCGGGCAATGGCGTCAGGGGCGTGGCTCCAGTCCGGCACGGTCAGCAGTTTTAGCGGAATGCCGAGCTGGGCCAGGTCTTGCGAGAGCTCACGCAGGTTGCGCAACCAGAAGTCCACTTTTGCCGGTGCGTCGCCGTGCTGCCGCCATTGTCCGGGCGACGCGAGAAACAGCGCGGTGACGGTGCCGGCCTCGGCGGCAGCGGCCAAAGCGGGGTTGTCGTGCAGGCGCAGATCAGTGCGTAGCCAGAGCAGCGTATTCATGGCGGCGGTCCAGGGCAGGGGATCGGCCGAGGAAGCTGGCCGGAAACGTGGGGCAGGAGTGCCCGTTGCATAAGGATGGGATTCTATCGTGCCGCCAGGGCTTGGAAGACGATGTAAAAACTACGAGTAGATGTGTCCAGGCCTTGGCGGCTGAAGGGGGTTGCGGGCACGTCTTGGCGCGCTGCGGCCAGTGTGCAAGCCTGCCCGCAGACCGGGGTGGGCAACATGTCCAGCCAGCGGACGCAAAGCCTGATTCGCTGGGCGCAGGGCCAGTCAAACCATGAAACACGCTGTGGCTTCGTACGTATTGACGCGCCTGGGGTCGCAGCCATGTAATCGAGTACACGACTAGAGCAAAGTTGAACGCTATGGGAAATCTGATGGATTTACGCCCGTCCTTTCTAAGGGCACGCACACCGGCCGGCAAGACGTCCCGTGACGCCTTGCGAAAACTCTGGGGTTCAGTGGATCTGCCTGATGAGTCGCTGGAGCATGTGTTGCTGACCGGCGCGGATGCAGTGCTTCCTTCTTCGTTTGCGGTCGGTGCGGCAGCGCAGACCAGTATGGCGGCTGCGGCGTTAGCGGCCGCCGAGCTTTGGCACTTGCGCGGAGGCGCCCGGCAACAGGTCAGCGTTGACATGCAGCATGCCGCGCAAGAGTGCCGCAGTCATTTCATGATCAATGGCACGACACCCAACCCGTGGGACCCCGTCAGCGGCGTCTATCGATGCGGTGATGGCGGCTGGGTGCGCATCCATGCCAATTTTGCGCATCACCGAGATGGCGCGCTGGCGTTGCTGGGTTGTCCCACGGGCGAAGGCACTACGCGAGAAACAGTCGAGCGGGCACTGAGCCGGTGGAATGCCACGGATTTCGAGCAGGTCGCTGCCGACGCAGGCATGGTGGTGTCAGCCATGCGCAGTTTTGAGGAATGGGACCGTCACGCGCAAGGCCAGGCGATTGCTGCGCAGCCTTTGCTGACGATTGAACGGATTGGCGAAGCCGACCCGCGCCCCTTGCCCAAGTATGGGCACGACGCCCGGCCGCTCAAGGATATTCGCGTTTTGGATCTGACGCGCATCATTGCAGGTCCGGTTTGCGGCAGGGCGCTGGCCGCTTATGGCGCCGATGTAATGCTGGTGAATTCGCCGCAGCTGCCCAATATAGACAACATTATCGATACCAGCCGCGGCAAGCTGTCCGTGCTGGCAGACCTGGATACCGCCGACGGCCGCATAGCTCTGGGTAATCTGTTGCGCAGCGCCCATGTGTTCGTCCAGGGATACCGGCCCGGCGGCTTGGCCGCCTTGGGTTTTGGTCCGCAAGATGCCGCTCGCATCCGCCCGGGAATCGTGTATGTGTCGCTCTCCGCGTACGGAACCTCGGGCCCCTGGGCGAATCGCCGTGGATTTGATTCGCTGGTGCAGACGGCCACGGGGTTTAACCATGCCGAAGCCTTGGCCGCTGGCCAAGAAGCCCCCAAGGCGCTGCCGATGCAGATTCTGGATCATGCGTCAGGCTATTTGATGGCGTTTGGCGCGCAAGTGGCGCTGGCGCGGCAGGCAACCGAAGGCGGCAGCTGGCATGTGCGCGTGTCGCTGGCGCAGACCGCGCATTGGCTGCGCGGTTTGGGCAGGGTGGACGGCGGCCTTAGCTGTCAGATGCCGGGCTTTGATGGCTTGTTGGAGACCGAACCGTCGGGCTTTGGCGAGCTGACGGCCGTGCGCCACGCCGCCCGGTTCTCTGACACGCCTGCGCGGTGGGCGCGTCCGTCCAGCCCGCCCGGCACGCATCCCCCCGTCTGGCCGTTCAACTAGGCCAGCGCGCCTGCCGGCGCTTTACTGTTTGGCCTTCCAGTCGCGCAACGCCTTCATGGTGTTGGCGACATGCGCGTCGGGGTTCATATCCGTGAATTCATACAGGATTTTGCCCTGCGGCGAGATCACGTAAGACACGCGCTGCGCGAACTCGGGACGCTTGTCGTGGACGGCGTCATAGGCCTTCATGATGTTGCCGTCGCCATCGGCCGCCACGGCAAATTTGCTGCGGCATTCGCTGACGGAGAATTTGTTCAGGGTGTCGATATTGTCTGTCGACACGCCAATGACGGTCGCGCCAAGCGTTTTATATTCATCGGTGGCTTCGGCAAAGTTGTGCGCTTCGATCGTGCAGCCTTTAGAGAACGCCGCCGGGAAAAAATACAGCACCACCGGCCCTTGCTTGAGGGCCTCGGTCAGCTTGAAGGAAAAGACATTGCCGCCCAACGAGGCTTGCGTGCTGAAGTCGGGGGCAGGCGCGCCCACGTTCAACGCAGCTTGGGCCGAGGTCCCGGCCAACAAACCGCATAGCATTAAGCAGGAGACAAGACGCTTCATGGAGACTCCAAAAATAAGGTGCTTGGCGGCAGGTCCGCAGCAGTCGCCTACTGTAGTCCTGCCGCTCGCCCGGGTCTAGTTCAGTCGCGGTTTTGGCCGCCCTTGCCGTCGCCGCGAGCTTGATCGCCCCGGCCCCGGCCTTCACCGCCACCTTGCTGCTGCGGGCGGCTGGTTTGCTGCTGCGCTTGCGGCGCTTGCTGCCGTTGTTGCTGATGCTGTTCACGGGCCTGTTGTTGTTGAGCGTCCCGGTTCTGCTGCTGACGTGCTTGCTGCTGTTGCTGCTGCTGATCGCGCGCCTGGTTTTGACGAGCCTGCTGCTGTTGCTCACGGGCTTGCTGCTGCTGTTGCTGCTGCTGCTGCTGCTGCTGCTGCTGCTGCTGCTGCTGGCGTTGCTGCTGTTCGCGGGCCTGTTGTTGCTGTTGCTGTTGCTGCTGTTGGTCCCGAGCTTGTTGTTGCTCCCGGTTCTGCCGGGTCTGCTGATCTCTGGCCTGTTGGTCTCTGGCTTGTTGCTGACGCGATTGTTGATCGCGCGTTTGCTGGTCGCGGGCCTGCTGCTGTTGCGCCTGCTGTTGCGCTTGTTGCTGCGCCTGCTGGTCCCGTCCGGGTTGCACTTGAGGCGCAGGGCGCGCCGTGCTGGTGACGGTCTGCCCTGGATTCTGTTGCGGTCCGCGTGGCGGAGCGTTGTCCGCCGGGCGTGCACCTGGGCCGGGCCGGACATTCGGGTTGCCATTCTGAACGGGGTTCGGCGCGCCAGTGAGGTTTGATCCGGGGGCCGCATTGCCCGGACCCGGGCGGCTACCCGGGCCGCCATCGCGTCCATTATCCGGTCGGCCATTGCCCCCGGGGCGAGCCCCATCGCCCGGGCGTCCATTACCAGGATGGTCCACATAGGCTTGCGGCGGCCGTCCTTTGTTCTGGTCATAGAACTGGGCGCGGTTGCTTCCGGCATCGCGCACGAAGTTGCGCTGCATGTCCGTGGGCGGTGCATGGCGGTCATTGCGCGCGGCGATTTCGCGCGGGTCTGCCTGACGGCTGATGCCCGATGGCCCGCCGTGGTAGCTGACACGCCGGTTGTCGCTGTTGTTAATAATGACCGTGCGGTTGTAGACGTTCGTCACCCGTGTCACGTTGACGTTGGTGACTGACCGGTTGTAGTAGAAGCGGTCGCGATTCCAGTAGCCGCCGACATAACCCAGACCGGCGTAACCAAAGCCATAGTTGATGCCTCCGTAGAAACCGACGTGTGGCCCCCAGTAACCGGCATTCCAGATATAAAGCCCGTTGACGAAACCCCAGTACCCGGGAGTCCAAAGCGCACCGGTGTAGGGCGCCAGCACCCAGGCTCCCGGTACCCAGAAGAAGCCGTAGATGTTGCGGCTCCAGTATCCCGGCACCCACATATACCCGTTAGCCGGCGCCGGTGGTTGCACGTAGATGGGCAGGGCGGGAGGGGGCTCGGGACTGCGGTCTACCAGCGCCAGGTTCGCGTTGGCGGGGTCGCCCGCGTCATAGGCCGGGGCAGCAGGCGGGGGCGGTGCTGCATAGACGGGAGCGGCGGGCGGGGGCGGCGGCGCATAGGTTTGGGCTGCCGCGCCTGTGCAAGCGGCTAGCAGCGCCAGCATTACCAGAGGCCGTAGACGAGACAACTGGACGGAATGTGTCATGGAAGTTCCAGTTCGCATCGGGTGCGAGGATCAATAGCCACGGTAGTAATAGTGCGGAGCCGGGTAGGCGGGGTAATAGTAGTGCGGTGTGTAATAGACCGGCGCGGGCCGATAATACGCCGGCCGGGCGGGCACAACGACGCATCCCGTCAACGAACTAGCCACTACCAGCATCAACAGCAGACTCTTTTTCATTTCGGTGACTCCCAACCAGCGCCTTGCGTGACTCACGCGTTTGGTGCGCTTGTAGGGATTAGGCCATACCCATGGGCCGGAGTTCGTGGCTGTAATCGTTCCGAAACAGCTTTCAGGTGACGGATGTTTGCACCCGCGTGACCGGCTATGTCGTTCGTATCAATTGGGCCGAAATAGCAACGGGGTCGCCTGAGCGACCCCGTGGTCTTGCTTTACGCGGCGTTACGGCCGATGGCCGTGGCGCGCGTTAGTTCCAGCGGCCGCCGTTGCCAGCCAGGCTGAAACGGCCCGCGCCCATGAAGGCGATGGCCAGCGCGGTAAACAGGAACATGCCTTGCAGTTCCAGAGCCCAGCCGCCGTTGTTGGTCACGCTGCCGAGTTGGCCGGTGTGGGCCAGCAAGATGGCCACAACCATGTTGATGGCGATCAGCAGGCCGCCCAGGCGCGAGTAGACGCCAATGATGAGCAGCACCGGGGCGATGATCTCGCCGACGTAGGCGCCATAGGCCAGAAAGCCGGGCAGCCCATGCGAGGACAACATGCCGCTGATGCCGGTGACGCCGCCACCCATCAGTTTGGACAAGCCGTGGAGCAAAATCAGAATGCCGAGGGTCAGGCGCAGGATCAGCTTGCCGGTGTCGTCGGATTTGATCATGGTGAGTTTCTCTTTTTGATGATTAAGAAGGGGTCAGTGGGATCGTTGGAGCGCACTGCGTATCATTGGTTCCGCGCCCGGACGACCACGTAGTAGCGTGGCGGCCGGGTCAAGCGGGGCCATTATGGCAAAACCCAAGCAAAATCATCAAGCTATCGTCGCTGACTTGCGACGGCTTGTTCAAAAAAATCCTGACCAGCCTGCCGGTCAGAACTCTTCAAGAAAGCGCATGCGGAAGCGGCGGCCCTTGATATTGCTGTTGGACACGCGCGAAAACACCTGTTTGGCGATCTGGCGGTCCAGCGCCACGTAGGAATTGAATTCAGTGATGTTGATCTTGCCGACCTGCTCGAAGGTCAGCCCGCCGTCGCCCGTCAAGGCGCCCAGCAGATCGCCCGGCCGCAGCTTGTCCTTTTTGCCGCCCTGGATGCACAGCGTGACCATGGGTGCGCGCAGCGGGCGGTCGGCCTTGGGCTTCAAGGACTTGATGTCGCCCCACTTCAGCGGCGAACCCTGATACTGCTCGACCAGATTGGCCCAGCGCATTTCGTCAGGCGAGCACAGGCTGAGCGCCAGGCCTTTCTGGTCTCCACGCCCGCTGCGGCCGATACGGTGTACGTGGACTTCGGTGTCTTTCGTCACATCCACGTTGATCACGGCGCCCAGGTTCTGGATGTCAAGGCCGCGGGCGGCGACGTCGGTGGCGACCAGCACGGCGCAGCTTTGGTTGGCAAACTGGATCAGGATTTCGTCGCGTTCGCGTTGTTCCAAGTCGCCGTTAAGCGCCTGGGCGCTGATGCCTTCGGCTTGCAGACGCTCGACCAGATCGTGGCTGCGGACCTTGGTGTTGCAGAAAGCCAGCGTGGAAACCGGGCGGTAGTGCGCCAGCAGGCGAGCCACCGAGTCCAGGCGGTCTTTGCCATCGATCTC
Organism: Achromobacter seleniivolatilans; assembly: GCF_030864005.1. NCBI lineage: Bacteria > Pseudomonadati > Pseudomonadota > Betaproteobacteria > Burkholderiales > Alcaligenaceae > Achromobacter > Achromobacter seleniivolatilans. Next base: position 2,070,514 of record NZ_CP132976.1, on the reverse strand, counting down.
GAAGAAGATCTGTTCGATACGGCTGGAATCGTGCTGCGCTTCGACTTTGACTTCAGCGGGGTTGCGCAGAAAGCGGGCGCTGAGCTTGCGGATGTTGTCGGGGTAGGTAGCCGAAAACAACAGCGTCTGGCGCTTGGCAGGGCAATGCGAGGCGATGGCGACGATATCGTCGTAGAAACCCATGTCCACCATGCGGTCGGCTTCGTCCAGCACCAGCGTGGTCAGACCGGACAGATCCAGGCTGCCGCGTTCCAGATGGTCCTGAATGCGGCCCGGCGTGCCTACCACCAAGTGGGCGCCACGGGCGAGCGATTCCGCTTGCGGACGGGCAGCTGCGCCGCCGCACAAGGTCAGAATCTTGACGTTGGGAATCAGGCGGGCCAGACGGCGCAGTTCTTGCGCGACCTGATCGGCCAGTTCGCGGGTCGGGCAGACCAGCAGCGCTTGCGGCATCAACTGGTTGATATCGAGCTTTTGCAGCACGCCCAGGCCGAACGCCGCGGTCTTGCCGCTACCCGTCTTGGCTTGCGCAATGATGTCGCGGCCTTCCAGAATGAGTGGCAGGCTTTGCGCCTGGATAGGCGTCATTTGCTCGAACCCCAGGCTTTGCAGGTTGTCGAGCAGGGCGGGCAAGAGGGGCAGGGTGGAGAAGGGCGTGTTGGTCACAATAGGGGGAATCGCAAAAAATGCGGTAAACGGAGTCGACCGACAGTGTAAGCCCTGGCATCGTTTCGACGCGGCCAAGGGATGAATGGGCGTTGTTCTTGCTCCAGGGCGGGGAAACCTGGCGGCCGTAAAATGGGGACGCGGCTATCTCGCCGCTGCCTCGCCTGAACTGGAACCTGCCTGAATGAACGATTCCGCAAGCAAATCAGACCGCCGCGCCGCCTTGACCGCCGCCATGCAGGCCGCGGGTTGCACAGCCCCCAAAGACTGGGTCAATAGCGAACTGCGTGAAGATATTCCGCAGTTCGCCCGGTTCCTGATGCTTCAGGAGGTTCACCAACTGGCTGATGCGGTGGAAGATAGCTTAGCGGAAGCGCTGTTTGATCGGCCGGATCTTGAGCAAACACTGGATGCCGTGCGTGCAGCGGTGGAGCCGGCCGCTCTTCATGACTTGTTTCGCGCCTATGCCAAGGCGTTGGGCAATGGTTTTGTCATGGCGCTGGACGAGGGGCCGTCAACTGCCAGCGGTGACACGCCTGGCTGGCAGTTGATGGAGACGGATGCGGAAGGTGAACCGACTGGCCGGCTTGTGCAGGGTTTGCACGAAGACTACCTGGACTTCGACGAGTCCTACCTGCGGAATCCTGCGTAGCGCGCCAAGCCGCTACCGGATAAGGCTAAGGAATTCAGCGCGAGTCGACGGGTTGTCATGGAATTCGCCCAGCATCACCGACGTGACCATGGACGAATTCTGCTTTTCCACGCCGCGCATCATCATGCACATGTGCTGGGCTTCGATGACAACGGCCACGCCGGCGGCGCCGGTGACGGACTGGACGGCCTCGGCCACCTGGCGGCTCAGGTTTTCCTGGATCTGCAGGCGGCGTGCGTACATTTCGACGATGCGGGCAACCTTCGACAGCCCCAGCACGCGGCCGGCGGGCAGATAGGCCACATGCGCCTTCCCGATAAACGGCAGCATATGGTGCTCGCACAGCGAATACAGTTCGATATTCTTTACCAGCACGATTTCGCGCGTCTCGGACGTAAACAAGGCGCCATTGACGATTTCGTCCAGGTTCTGTTCATAGCCGCGGCAGAGGTGGCGCATCGCCTTGGCCGCGCGCGCTGGCGTATCGGCCAAACCTTCGCGGGACGGATCTTCCCCTAGTGCTTTGAGAATTTCGGTGTAGTTTTTTTCCAATGACATGGGGAACTCCTGGGGCTGCACGCTCGTGGTGGCGTTTCGTTGTGTCGCCGTTGTGTCGCGTTTGGAAGGCAAGTCTACCGCAGCGCGGGCGGTAGTTCAGACACCCCGGTTTTCCACGGCGTACTTAATGAGTTCCGCCTGGCCATCGATGCCCAGCTTGCGCTTGATGTTCAGACGATGGGTTTCGACGGTGCGCACCGACAAGCCCAGCGCGTGCGCGATCTGCTTGTTGGCATGGCCGCTGGCGATGTGGCGCAGCACGTCGCGCTCTCGCTGCGTCAGCAGCGTGGCGGGCGCGCTGGCTTGCGACAAGCGCAATGCGGCCGCTGCGCTGAAATAGTTGCGGCCCGTCATGACGGCGCGGATTGCCGTCACGATCTCTTCGGCCGGCTCGTCTTTCAGCAGGTAGCCGCGCGCGCCTGCTTTCACCGCTTGCACCATGTATTCAGGGTTGTCGTGCATGGACAGCACCAGCACCGCGATTTGCGGATAGTGTTCATGCAGCTGCGCCGTCAGCGCCAACCCGCCTACGCCAGGCATGTTCAGATCCATCAGCACCAGATGCGGCAGCGTGCCGCCTTGGGGATCTTGGGCCAGGCATGCGCTTAGAAAGGCCAGGGCGGCTGCGGCATTGCCGGCTTCGCCGATCACACGCAATTGCGGCACGGTTTCCAGGCGCAGGCGCAAGCCGTCTCGCACCAAAGGATGGTCATCGATCAGCAGGAGTCTGGTGGTATGGGGCATGTCCGTCATGCAGGGTAAGCAGGGGCAGGAACGCTCGCGGCTGGCAAAGGCAGCCAAGCCTGCACCGAGGTGCCTTGGGCGTTGGTGTGAAAGCTCAGATTACCGGATAGTGCGTTCATGCGTTCGCGCATGTTGCGCAGTCCGATGCCGCGGCGCGGATCTTGCTGGACGGCCGCGTAGTCGAAACCGTGGCCGTCGTCCGTGATGGTCAGGCGCAGGTCATGCGCGGTGTACGCCAGTGTCAGGTCCGCCCGGGTGGCGCCAGCATGGCGGATGACGTTGGTCAGGGCTTCCTGCGTTACGCGAAACAGCGCTGTGGCGTAGGCGTCTGGCAACGTTACCGGACGGCCTGTGGTGTGCAGTTGGACGGCAAGCGGCGGTTCGCCGTCTACGCTCGGAATGGCGAATTCACGACCCAGATGCTCCAGCGCGGCAGGCAGGCCCAAGTCGTCCAGCAGGGTGGGGCGCAGGTTGTGTGAAATACGCCGCACTTCGCCCACGGCCGTGTTCAGACGGTCCAGCGCGCCGCCCAGCGGCTTGTCGATATGTGCCAGGGCGGGCGGATCGCCCGCCAGTGCTTGCCGCACTCGCTCGCGCGCGGCCTCTACCGCTAGTTTGCTGGACACCAGCACCTGACTGATGCCGTCATGCAGTTCACGCGATAAACGGGCGCGCTCGTCTTCCTGCGAGCGCACCAGTTGCTGGGCCATCAGTCGCAACTTGGCGTCGGACTGCCGGTGGTCGCTGATATTCAAGGCCAGGCCGCAGGCCGCCACGCCCAGAATGGACACGGCGGCAATGCCCGCCACCCAGGCAAACATGCTGCGAATATTGGCTTGCGCGGCAGCATCTATACGCACCAGCGCCTGCGCCACGTCATCCAGATAGATGCCCGTGCCCAGCATCCAGCCCCAGCGTTCCAGCACCACCACATATCCCAGTTTTTCCACGGTCTGGTGGCTGGATGGTTTTTCCCACAGGTAGTGCACCACCTCGCCTTGCTGGCCCCCGCGGCGGGCGGCTGTCAGCAGGTTCTGAATGACTGTCTGACCCTTGTTGTCCCGCAGATTCCAAAGGTCTTGCCCGACCAGTTCGGGCTGGCGCGGGTGCATCAGGTTCTTGCCATTCAGGTCATAGACGAAGAAATAGCCGTCATGTCCAAACTCCATCTGCGCCAGTAATTCCAGCGCGCGCTGGCGGGTGGCGTCGTCATCGCCCGCTGCTTGTAAGGGCGCGATGGCGCTGTAGGCCAGGTTGACGTAGTGGCGCAGTTCGCCTTCCTTACTCGTCAGCCAGGCGCTTTCTACGACCTGCTTTTCGCGCTGGGCCAGTTGCATTCCCTGGACGTAAACGGCCACGGTGATGGCGGCCACCGCCACCAGCAAGGGCACCGCCGCAAGCAGCAGGATTTTCAGGCGCAGCTTCATAAGGTTGTATCAAGGCAAGGCTATGAATGGTGCGATGCCGCATTTTGAAAATGCGAGAGAGTTCGGTGAGTTTTGCAGCAGATTCTACGACTTTCGCTGAATTATGTTGCGGCGCATTCCGTAGTAACACGTACGCGCCTTGCGTAGTTCCGCGCTTGTTGCCGCAGGGTCAAAACGAAATACTAACGCCCGCGTCAACCAGGCGCCGAGCGGATGCGTCTGCGTTCGCCACCCTACAACAAAGAGACTGCCTTTCGCGAGACCAAAAAGCGTTTCACGCCACAAGCATGGCGAGAGGCAAGAGGAGCACTTATGCAATCCAGCAGTAAGGGACTGGGTCAACACCTGGTCTGGCTAGCGGTTGCGGTACTGGGCGCGTTTGCGCTGGGCACCGTGGCGCTGGCCAGAGGGGAAACCATTAATGCGCTATGGGTGGTGATCGCCGCCGTGTGCATTTATTTGATCGCGTACCGGTATTACAGCCGGTTCATCGCCAAGAACGTGTTCCAGCTGGATGCCTCGCGCATGACGCCGGCCTGGAAGCACAATGACGGCCTGGACTACGTGCCTACCAATAAGCACGTGCTGTTTGGCCACCACTTTGCCGCGATTGCCGGCGCCGGCCCGCTAGTCGGCCCTGTGCTGGCCGCGCAGATGGGATATCTGCCTGGCATGTTGTGGATTCTGGCTGGCGTGGTGTTTGCCGGCGCCGTGCAGGACTTCACGATTCTGTTCATCTCCACGCGCCGCGACGGCCGTTCGCTGGGTGATCTGGTCAAGTCTGAACTGGGCAAGATCCCAGGCGTGATTGCGCTGTTCGGCGCGTTCATGATCATGGTGATCATTCTGGCCGTGCTGGCGCTGATCGTGGTGAAGGCTCTGACTCATTCGCCGTGGGGCACGTTCACCGTGGCGGCCACCATTCCTATCGCGCTGTTCATGGGCGTGTACCTGCGCTACATCCGCCCGGGCAAGATTGGCGAGGTCTCCATCATCGGATTTGTCGGTCTGATGGCGGCTATCACCTTCGGCCAGGACGTTGCGGCGCATCCGGTGCTGGGCCCGATGTTCGACTTCGATGGCAAGGGCCTGACCTGGATTCTGATCATCTACGGTTTCATTGCCGCCGTGTTGCCTGTGTGGCTGCTGCTGGCCCCGCGCGACTATCTGTCCACCTTCCTGAAGATCGGCACGATTCTTGGCCTGGCCATCGGTATCGTGGTGGTGGCGCCTGAACTGAAGATGCCTGCGCTGACCCAGTTTGTCGATGGCTCGGGCCCTGTCTGGTCGGGCAATTTGTTCCCGTTCCTGTTTATCACCATCGCCTGCGGCGCGGTGTCGGGTTTCCATGCGCTGATTGCGTCGGGCACCACGCCCAAGTTGATCGAAAACGAAACCCAGGCCCGCTATATCGGTTACGGCGGCATGTTGATGGAATCGTTCGTGGCCATCATGGCGCTGGTGGCGGCTTGCGTGATCGAGCCGGGCATCTACTACGCCATGAATAGCCCGGCTGCCGTCATTGGCACGACGCCTGATCAGGTTGCCCAAGTGGTCTCCAGCTGGGGCTTTGTGGTGACGCCGCAGGACCTGATTCAGACCGCCAAGGACGTGGGTGAAAGCACGATTATTTCGCGTGCAGGCGGCGCGCCAACGCTGGCCGTCGGCATGGCGCACATTCTGCATCAGGCCATCGGCGGCCCGGGCATGATGGCGTTCTGGTACCACTTCGCCATTCTGTTTGAAGCGCTGTTCATCCTGACTGCCGTGGACGCAGGCACGCGTGCCGGCCGCTTCATGTTGCAAGACTTGCTGGGCACTTTCGCGCCGTCGCTCAAACGCACGGATTCGCTGCCTGCCAACTTGATCGCCACCGGTTTGTGTGTGGCGGCTTGGGGTTACTTCCTCTATCAAGGCGTGGTGGACCCGTTGGGTGGCATCAACACCTTGTGGCCGCTGTTTGGCATTGCGAACCAGATGCTGGCCGCGATTGCGCTGACCTTGGGTACGGTGGTGCTGTTCAAGATGAAGCGTGACCGCTATGCGTGGGTCACGATTCTGCCGACGCTGTGGTTGCTGGCTTGCACATTGACTGCGGGATGGCAGAAGCTGTTTCATTCCGACCCCCGTGTCAGCTTCCTGGCGCATGCCGACAAGTACAACGCCGCCATCGCTGAAGGCAAGGTGCTGGCTCCGGCCAAGTCGCTGGGCGAGATGTCGCGCGTGGTGTTGAATGACTACATCAACGCGGGTCTGTGCGCCATCTTCATGTTTGTGGTGGTCAGCATCGTGGTGTTCGGCGTCAAGTCAATCAAGCGCGCCCGGGATGAGAACAAGCCCACATCGCGTGAGACGCCGTACGAAGTGCTGCCGGTGACGGCTGCGGCTGGTGCGGACTGAACGCCGTGAAGGAGGTGCCGAATGTTGTTCAGTAATATGAGTTCGGCGGCCGGCGCCGCCGGCCGTTACCTGGGGCAGACGCTCCGGCTAATGGTAGGTGTGCCGGATTACGAGACGTATGTGGAACACATGCGGCGCACTCACCCCGATCAGGAACCGATGACCTACGAGGTCTTTTTCCGTGAACGCCAGGATGCGCGGTACGGTGGAAAGAAGCGTATCGGTTGCTGCTGAAATGAAAAGCCCCTCACGGGGCTTTTTTGTTGATGGAGCGGTTAGGTTTCCCGCTCTTGACTCAACCGCGCTCACGCCGCCGCAGCTTCTCGGAATAGATCACCAGCGGGATCGCGCAGATGGCGCACAGCGCCATTACCAGGAACCCGCCGGGCGCGTAACTGCGGTACAACGCGCCGCCCAACTGAATGCTCGCAAACATGAACACGCCGCCCGACAGCAAGGCATAGAGCGCAATCGCTGACGTCTTGCACGCGGCGGGAACATGGCGGGTGATGTACCACATGATGGCGGCGTTGTTGCCCGCCAGCGTGAAGCATTGCAGCAGCTGCAACGCGGCGATCAAAGCAGGGTCCGTGGTGGCGGACAGGCCCGCCCAGCGGATCGCAGTCATCACTGCCGATGCCAGGATCAGCCACTGCGCGCCCGTGCGGGCCAGGATCTTCGGCGCCAGGAAAAAGAACAGTACCTCGCTGCTGACGCCCACCACCCACAACATCGAGATAAGCGCGGTAGACAGGCCGTTGGCGGTCCAATAAAGCGTGGAGTAAGAATACAGAAAACCGTTGCTGGCCTGAACCAGCGAGGCTGCCGCAATGCACATCAGCAACGGGCGGTCGCGCAGCACTTCGCGCATGGGCAGCCGCACGCGTTCCACTGGCGCCTCGTCAGCAGCCGGCCGCGCGGCTTGCGGCAGCAAGCGTACGCAGGCCAGGCAAGCAATGATCAGCAGGATCGACAACCACATCACCCAATTGGTGTCGAAAGTCTTGATCAGATAACCGCCAGCTACCGTGACCACGGCAAAACCCAGCGAGCCGCACGCACGCATGACGGTGTATGAATTTCCCTGCCCACGCCCGCTTGCGATTGCCATGCGGTCCATCATCGGCAGCACGGCTGGAAAGACGGCGTTCAGCAGCAGAGTGATGGCCAGCAGCCAGCCGGGCGTCTGAAAAAACGGATAGCACACGAACAACAGCAACGATGCCGCTAGCGCGGAAGCAATCAGCGCATGCGCCCGGCCCGTCTGGTCAGCCAGATGCGCGACGACGGGCGTGGAGAGAATCTTTGGCAGAAAAGAGGTGGCGACGATCAGCCCGATGACGGCGGGGTCCAGGCCGCGGCTGGCAAACCACAAGGGCAGGAAGGGGATGCTGACGCCCTGCAAACCGTAATACAGGAAGTAGAACCCGTGCAACGCGATGGCGCCTTGTCTGGCGTCGGGATTGCCGCGCATAGCGATGTTTGAATCTGGCTGATTTGACGCGGCGTAGCATACACCTTCCAAGACTGGCCGCTGCACGCTCAGGCGTCACATAAAAAAACCCCTCGGTCTGTAGACGCGAGGGGGCAAGCACTTCCAGCGGCAAATATCTACGCGGCTATCACGCGCCTGCGAGCTGTTGCAGGGCGTCGCGTTCTTCCGCAGTCAGGTCCAACCGGGTCAAAGACCGGTCCAGCAAGATGGGCGCTGACCCCGTTGACGTAAGGACGGCAAGCGCGGCGTCTTCCTGCCGGCCCAGATAGAAGGGCGTTTCACCCTTCTTGAACGAGCTGATGAAACTCTGGGCTTTGCCATTCAGGTCGTAAGTGAAATTGATCACTGTCTTGCCGAACACAATGCTCTCTTTCGTGATCTTGGCCTTTACGCCGATGAACTCTGCCGTGTTTCCCGTCAGGGATTTCGTGCGGCCATTCTTCCTGCCTACCAAAAGCAGAGCCCAGGCGGCGCCCAGCATCAATGCGACCAGCACAAACAGCACTGCAATCCGGTTCCACAACATGTCTATCCCGACATCGAGCGTGACAAGTTCGGGACGCGATTTGGATCTGACAATGTCGACGTTCCAATCACCAGAATGAATCGTCAGGAAGCTCATCTCGACCTTGGATTGGAAGTTTTTACGATCCACGCTGTAGGAAATATCAGCGCTGCAATCGTGGAAGATTCCCTTGCGCACTTTGCACACAGCCTTGCGCAGCGTGGCGTCTTCCACTACGACCGGGTCGCGCTGAATCTGTATGTCTCTCCAGATGCCGGGGCCTTGCATCCAAATGAAGAACACCGCAATGAATGCGAGTAGCAGAGCAAATAGATAGCTTCCAAAGCTTGCTGCCGCACCGGCATCAAGCACCTTAATGGGACGTTTGGGAAATTGTATGGACTGGTTGTCGGTCATCGCGTGTGTACGCGCAAGTGCCGGCCCTTCTAGGCAAGTACTAGCGTTGGTAGATTAGGTATGAAACTGGTTTTCCGAATCGGTAAAAATCCCCTGCGAGTCCGCCAGTGGCAGGGAAGCAGGAGAACCAAGATGCTTGTATGGGCATCGTCCGCCAGTGTCACGCCTGAGCGGGGGTAAGGCTATAAGACCAGTCAGAAATAATTGAAAAAGGAGACGGTCAAATGCAGGAATGAAGGTAATCGACGCGATTTCGAACCAGTCCTAAATACATAATCAGCATGGCTGCCTAAGCTGCCGCGTGCCATCCCATTTGCTTGGGGTGTCGTCAGGCGGCTTTCTGTTGTGTTGATCTTAGGGTTGAAAAGTACAAACCAGCAGAGCCAATCGATTCATCAGATAGATTAGAAGATTATATGTTTGATAAGGCGGTTAATTCGTGGTTGGACGGCTATCGTAAGATATTTGATTATCAGGGCAGGGCGACTCGCCGAGAGTTTGGCTCATTCCTGGTAATTCAGTTTGTCCTGTTTTTTGTTGTAGCGATTATTTCCAGCAGGCTATTCGGCGGGTCATCATTCATGTCAACAATTATTGCTACCGTAGTTGTCGTGGCGTCGCTTGCGACCATGCTCCCCTACAACGTCAGGCGCCTGCATGACGCAGGGCAAAGTGGTTGGGCGTGCTTGGCATATATCGGCTTTGCGCCTGTAATAATCGGCGTATCGTTGGCAATGGTAACTAAGGAAAAAAATAACAAGTACGTGGTTGATACGCAAGCCTGATTTCGAATAGCTAAATCCCCCTGACGGGGGATCTGATTGCGCTTCCAAGCAAAGGCGTCAACGCGGCCTTTGTTTATTTGGACTCGTCTTTCATGGCGTAAAGTAAGGGCGTTCGCGTAGCCATTTGGTGCATATCCATTTTTCCCCTTCAATAACGGGATGGCCGGAATGGAAGCTTCGATCGTCCAGATCACCTTGCTCATTCATGTAAGAAAAGAAGAGCCCGTTGCCTTTTTTGGGGGCAACGCTGATGCCGAGCTTTGGGAAGGTGGTTTGACCGCCAGCTTCAACATCACTTAGATAGATGATGAATGTTCCCGTCCTCTGGCCCGCCGTCTTGCAATGAAGTTCTATTGATTTAGGTGATGTGAAGTAATCATAGTGAGCTTTGTATTCTTGTCCGGACCGATAGTTCAGAACTTGCAATCCTTCTCCGTTTTCTACGGGAATATTGACCAGCTGGCTGATTCTTTCTTCAATCGCTGTATGAAGAGAGGTGGCCCCTCGTTGATAAGAACAGCTTTCACTGGTCCTGGAGTAGTGCAAGGTCGGGTTCCCCGTATCTGCCCCTACAACAAGAGATCGAATGACCTTTTGTTTGGAAAGCTCTATCAAACTATCGCATTCTTCATCTGAGAGGACGTTGCCAAATACGATTATTTCAGGGTCAATGCTTTGGAAAATAACATTGACTTCTCTATCCGACAGCTGGATCTTGTTTGATTGAATATTGCTCCAAACCTTGTTCTTTGGTCTTGGCTTCTGCTCTCCGTACGTCAGCGCAAAAGCGGTGTCCGGATTTATCCCGCCTCCCTTAATTGCCCGGGTAAATACTTCGGTTTTGTCGCAACCCTTTTTCAAGCAGGTGTCTATCCAGTTGCGCCAATCTGGGTCTATCGAATATTTTTCCGTGATCATGTCATCTGCTTCGGTTTACTAGTCGGAGGATCATCTATATCCAAGTGTGCGGTGAATAGTTTATGTTTCGACCTTGCAGGGATCTATGTGACTAGTCCGAAAATAGCGCTTGCCGTATCCATCGTGAGGCAGGGTGCCTGCTTGGCCTCGCGCGTCGTGATTGCTTCAGAAAGCCATTTCCGCAACATGAAATTCGTACCGGTCCAGTTGTACGTCAGACCGCTAATCTCTAGAATCCTGCCGGTCGTGAGAAAAACTCATGCGCGCTATTGTTGCGACTTAACGTAAACAAGAAGTGGCACAGTTGGACCTCAAATTTCTATCGTCTTCACAGCATAGGTTCATGCAAATTTCAATCAAACACGGTATTGCCGCCTCGTTGGCAGCGTTCTTCCTGTCCCAAACTCCGGCCATTGCCGAAGAAGCCCGCACGCTGCCGCAGCTGCAAGCAGAAGCCGAAGCCGGTTCCGCGCAGGCTCAATTCGACTACGCCTTGAAATTGTTCAAGATCAAAGAGCGTCAGCAGGAAGGGGTGGAGTGGATCAAAAAATCTGCGGCTCAGGGCGACGCCAAAGCGCAGTACCTGCTTGGAGATATTTATCTCGAAGGCCGCTTCGGGGTAAAAGCCGATATGGAGAAGACCCGCGAGTGGGCCGAAAAATCGGCGGGTCAGGGGTTTGACCATGGCCAGCGATTGATGGGCATCTATATGTGGAACAAGAAGCCCGAAGACATTCCCGAGGGCTGCGCCTGGTTTACGCTAGCCGGCGACGAAGACAATATTGCGCAGTGCCAGCAATACCTGACGCCCGCTCAGAAGACCGCCTTGCCGGCACGAGTGGCCGCGATCAAGAAACAGTACTCGTTGAAGTAAGAGGAGGGGCGGGCCGCTGGCGTCCCTGACGATCAGCATCCCGCCATTCTGTGCATGGCGTCTATGAATTCTGGAAATCGTGTCCGAACAGTCTCGCTAGTTCGACGACGTTTCTCAGTCCCATTTTTTCCAGGACTCGCGCACGATGCACTTCCACCATGCGCATCGAAACTCCCAACATGTCAGCGATCTGCTTGTTGAGCATGCCTTGAAGCACGCAGCGTAGAACGTCGCGTTCGCGCACGGAAAGCGTCTTCAATAGCGTCTCGCGCTGCTCGGCCAATTGTGCCGCCTGACGCTTCTTGGCAGCTGCCACGCCTGCGGCCAGCACGCGGTCGACGACATCGTTATCGTTGAAGGGTTTTTCAATAAAATCCGCCGCGCCACGCTTGAGCGCTTCGACCGCCGAGGCAAGATCTCCGTGGCCGCTAAGAAAAACGACCGCTTGAGACGCGTGCCGCTCCAGCAGCGCATCGAAGACTTCCAGTCCGGACATGCCGGGCATGCGGATATCGAGCAAGATGCAGCCCGGCATCGCGGGTTCCCACGCGGACAGGAACGCCTCGCCGCTGTCCCATTGATAGGCATGCACATTGCGCGTTTGGAACAGCCAAGCCAGCGCGTCGCGCATGGCTGCGTCGTCATCCACGATGTGGACGATTTCTTGCCCGTCGCTAACAGGGGCTACAGACGGGGACAGGCGGCCCGCAGACGGGCGCGCTTCAGTAGTGCTACTCATGGGGCAACGCTTCGCATTTTTCGATAGGTAGGGAAAACTGAAATGTCGTGCCTGCCGTGTGGCCGGCAGACAGGCTGAGTTGTCCTTGGTGGCTTTCCAGAATGGAGCGGCATATCGCCAAGCCCATTCCCATGCCATTGCGCTTTGTTGTTTCGAAGGGAAGAAAGACCTTCGGAATCCAGTCGGGGTCGATGCCGGGTCCGGTATCGCTGACGCTGACGTGGGCCGTGGTGGCGGTGGCCGACACTTTAACAGTGACCAGCCGTGCGGCCGTCGTCGTTTGCAGCGCCTCCACCGCATTGCGTATCAGGTTCAGCGCGACCTGTTCAATCTGAATCCGGTCTGCCCGCACCATGACCGCGTGCAAAGGAGTATCGAGTTCGATGCTGACGCTGTGCCTGAGCGCGTCGGCCCGCGCAAAAGAGACAGTCTCGCAGACGATCTCTGACAGATTACAGACCTCTCGCACAGGCTCCCGCTTTCGAACAAAATCATGGATGCGCCGGATGATTTCACCTGCCCGGCAGGCTTGCCGCCGCAAATTGTCCAGCGCAACCAGCACTGCCTCTTGATCCGTTGCCGGGGCACTGAGCATATTGGTGCAGCCCGCTGCGTAGCTGGTGATCGCGCCCAGTGGCTGGTTCAGTTCGTGGGCCATGGTGGATGCCATTTCGCCCATCAATATCAGCCTGCCGGTCTGTTGGAGTTTGTCGGCCTGCCGGCTAGCCTCGGCCTCTGCGCGTTTGCGGTCAGAGACATCAACCATTGAGCCGATCCACCCCACATGTTTTCCGCGGGCGTCACGCAAGGGCGCTTCGTAAACCAGTACGTCAATTTCGATGCCACTGCGATGTCGAAAGCGCGTCTCGAATGACTGCGGCTGGGGATTGATGGTCTGCTCGCGGTGCCGTTCAAGCGTTCTGGACACCAGCCTCGGGTCCCACCACGGCATGGGTGTTCCGCTGGCAAGAATCTCTTCCCGGGTCCAGCCAACCATGCGGCAGTAGGCGGCGTTGACGTACAAGGTCTTGCCCTCCAGATCTCGCGCACGCAGTCCGATCGTGACGGCGTCTTCCATGGCTTTACGAAATGCCTGCTCTTCGCGTAGCGCGTTTTCCGCTTGAGTGCGACGGCGCGCATACCGGGATTGCAGCCATAGATTGACGATGGTGAGGCTTGCCAAGCCAACCATGATGAGGACAAGCGCCAGTTCAAGAAAATTGATGTCGTCGCCATGCGCGGACACGGTGAGCAGGGCGCCGTTGGCTGGCGGCGAAAAGCTCATCGTATGTTCGATGCCGCTTGATTTGTCAGCGGAGCTAACGGACTTTGAGGCCAGCACGTCGCCGCCCAAAGATTGCAATTGCACGCTATAGCGTTCGGCGAGCCACCACGGCACATGAGTGCCCAGCAACGAATCCAGCTGTACGGTGACTTCCAGCGAGCGATTCGCGGAACCGCGTTCGCCAACCACCGGCGTGGCAAACGAAATGGTAATGCCGTTGATGGCGCGTTCGCTTTCCGACCACACCGAGTTGCCGCGGCGGGCTTGAACAAGAGTGCGTGCCAATTCGGGCCGTTGAGACAGCGGTTCGCCAGAACCGGGGTAGGCGCGCAGGACTGCGCCCCTGTCATCGCGCAACACGATACGAACGATCTCTGGGTTGTTGCGCACGAGTTGTTTGGCGCGCTTGAAGATATCGTCTAGACCAGCCTCTTGCGTTTCACCCAGATCTGCCGCCAGGCGTTGAAGGTTGTCTTCGTGACTGGAAAGCTGAAATTGCAAGGTTTGCGCGACCCACAGTGTGTCACGCAGAGCCTTCTCGCTGAGGAGGTTGCGACGTTCAGTGGTGATGACGTTCAACAGCAAACCCAACAGCAGCACGATCAGCACGATGGCCGCGATCGGCGCCAAGGCGGCTATGCCCGGATACCGCGCCGATACAGGGGCCAATGCTTTCAATCGGCTCTCAAAAGTGGTCATGACGTTCGGATATCCACAGTAGCTAGCCTCAATTATCGATCCTACACTTCGCGGCAGTAAAGCGTGATCAAGAGTTGCCCCGATAGTTGGGCAAACGAAAATAGTGGAGAAGACAATGAGATTTTTCGCGTCCATAGGACTCGCTGCGTCAATGCTCTGTGCAGGGGCCGCGTACGCGCAACAACCCATCACGATCAAATTCAGCCACGTGGTGGCGCCGGACACTCCCAAGGGCAGGGCAGCCGAGAAATTCAAGGCGCTGGCCGAGCAATACACGGCAGGCCGCGTGAAGGTCGAGATCTATCCCAACTCGCAGCTCTACAAAGACAAGGAAGAGCTGGAAGCCCTGCAATTAGGCGCTGTGCAGATGCTTGCGCCTTCATTGGCAAAATTCGGACCGCTGGGCGTGCGCGAGTTCGAAGTATTTGATTTGCCCTACCTGTTCAATGACACCAGCGAGCTGCGCAAGGTCACTAATGGCGAAGTCGGCAAAGCGCTTTTTACCAAGCTGGAGCCCAAGGGTATTGTGGGTCTGGCGTATTGGGACAGCGGCTTCAAGATCATGACGGCCAATAGCCCCATGCACAGCATCGACGATTTCCTGGGCTTGAAAATGCGCATTCAGTCGTCCAAGGTGCTTGAGTCTCAATTCAAGGCATTGGAAGCCATTCCGCAAGTCATGGCGTTCTCCGAGGTCTATCAAGCGATGCAGACGGGCGTGGTGGATGGCTCCGAGAATACGCCGTCCAACATCTATACGCAGAAGGTCCACGAGGTGCAAAAGCACGCCACCGTGTCCAACCATGGCTACATCGGCTATGCCGTCATCGTGAATAAAAAGTTCTGGGATGGATTGCCGGCGGACGTGCGCACAGGTCTTGACCGGGCCATGGCTGAATCCACGGCCTATGCCAACGAGATCGCCCAGAAAGACAATGAAGACGCCATGCAAGCCATGCGCGATTCCAAGCGCATCACGTTCCATGAGTTCACGCCACAAGAGCGCGGAGAGTGGATGAAAGCGCTAGCCAAGGTTCACAAACAAATGGCGCCACGCATCGGCCAGGACACCCTGGACGCCGTCTATCGGGACTTGGGCCGAAACCAGTAATCGCGGCCAGCCAGGCCAGCCAATCTGTGGACGGATGCTCACCCTGATTCGGGGTGCCAGCATCCGTCCCTGCCGTCCTTTCCTAAGGGTCATCCATGTTGTCACGAGTCTTAAATCGTCTCGAAGAAGATCTGATTTCGCTGTTAATGAGCGTTGCAGTAGCCATTATTTTCGTGACGGTATTGCAGCGGTATTCCGTCGGCCTTCTGGCAGACCTGGTGGCGTGGTCACGGCGCAATGACTATCCCGGTTTGGGTGGCGCGGCTCGCTCCACGTACAGGACGCTGGTTGGCGTCAATCTGCTGTGGGCGCAGGAGCTCTGCATCTATCTGTTTGTCTGGATGGCGAAGTTCGGCGCCGCATACGGCGTGCGCCTGGGCATACACGTGGGCGTGGACGTGCTGGTCAACGCTGTCTCGCCAGCCAACCGCAGGCGTCTCGTGATTGTGTCGTTGCTGTCTGGCGCAATCTTTACCGGCATCGTGGCGTGGATTGGGGCCGATTTCACCTATCACATCTACCTGACCGGCCAGGTTTCAGCAGATCTGGAAATAAAAATGTGGATCGTTTATCTGGCGGTTCCCGTGGGGTCGTCGCTGATGTGCTTTCGGTTCCTTCAAGTGCTGAAGAATTTTCTGCAGGGCAAGGACCTTCCGCATCACACGCACGGCAGTGCCGCCAGTGACCAAATCAACAGCAGCCTGGCCAGCACAGGAGACAAAGCATGAGCGCGTTCGTGATTTTTGCATTGCTGATTGTGCTGCTGCTGACGGGCATGCCTGTGTCCATCGCTTTGGGTCTGACGGTGATGAGTTTTCTCTTCACCATGACATCCGTGCCTATGGACAGTATTGCGTTGAAGCTGTTCACGGGTATTGAGAAGTTCGAGATCATGGCGATTCCGTTCTTCATCCTGGCCGGCAGCTTCTTGACCCATGGCGGCGTCGCGCAGCGAATGATCCATTTCGCCTCGCTGATGGTGGGCCATCTTCCTGGCGGCCTGGGATTGGCGGCCGTCTTGGCGTGCGCATTATTCGCGTCGATTTCGGGTTCGTCTCCCGCGACGGTCGCGGCAATTGGCTCGATCATCATGCCTGCCATGGTCAAGCAAGGATTTCCATCCAAGTTTGGAACCGGCATTGTCGCAACCGCGGGCGGCCTTGGCATTCTGTTGCCGCCGTCGATCGTGATGGTGATGTACGCGGTGGCAACCAGCGGGATGCTGGTGGAAGGGCCTGACGGGGCAAGAGTCGGGTCGGCATCGATCGGCCAGTTGTTCATTGCAGGCGTGGTGCCGGGGCTGATTCTTGCGGTGATGCTGGGATTGACGACCATGTACCGTGCCTGGCGGTTGGATTATCCGAGGTTGCCGCGCGCAACGTGGAAACAGCGCTGGCATGCCTTTTTAGACTCTGTGTGGGGGTTCATGCTGGTTGTGATCGTGATGGGAGGCATCTACTCCGGGATCTTCACGCCAACCGAGGCTGCGGCCGTCAGCGCGGTGTACGCCTTTTTCATTGCGGTCTTTGTCTACAAAGATATCAAGCTGCGAGATGTGCGTCGGATCTTGCTTGAATCGGCGGCAATGAGCGCCATGCTGCTGTACATCATCACGAATGCGGTCATGTTCGCCTTCATTCTGACGTCGGAACAGATACCGCAGAGTATTGCGGAATGGATGGTGGGGCAGGGCATGGGCGTGGTGGCGTTCCTGCTTTTTGTGAACGTCATGCTGTTGGTGATCGGCATGGTGATGGAGCCGTCTGGCCTGGTGCTGATCATGGCGCCGATCCTGTTTCCCGTTGCTGCAAAGCTGGGCATCGATCCGGTGCATTTCGGGATCATGATGGTGGTGAACATGGAGATCGGCCTGTGCACGCCGCCGGTGGGCCTCAACCTGTACGTTGCTTCAAGTATCTCGAAACTGGGCTTGACGGACGTCACCAAGGCGACGTTCCCTTGGCTGGTCACCGGACTGGCGTTTCTGATGTTGATTACCTTTGTGCCCGAAGTGACGCTTTGGCTGCCGCGCATGCTGGGTTGGTGACGAGCCTGCTTGTCCGCAGGCGATCTTGACGAAAGTTTCGGACGTGTCCCATTCATCTGTAGCACGAAATTTGGAACAATCTTCCCCGCCACCCGCGTCAAGAGCGTCTGGGCTATCCGGGTAGCACGAAGAGCCACCGCGGCCGTAATTCCGGCCGCGGTGGCATTTCCAGATTTCAGCAACTACCGTTCCGCGCTTCTTGTCGCGGGCCGAGGCACTCTATGAATGGATTCAGGTTCTTGCGCGCGGCAATTTTTTTGTTTGTGGCGCCTATAGCCTCAGCGCTTGCAAACATTCCCACCATAAAAAGTCCTGAAACAGGAAGGGTGTGGATGGACAGAAATCTGGGGGCTGAACGCGTCGCGAAACACATCACGGACGACCCCTCGTTTGGCAACATCTACCGATGGAACAGCGCCACGGCATATCCTGGAAATTCCATCGACACGCCTGAGCCCTGGGATACTTCGGTGTGGGGTGACGATGCGATCAACCTCAAGCCTGGCGTTCTCGACAAAAAAGAAGTGAAGTGGAGCGATGACGGCTGGGAAGCTAAAAATAGTCCTTGCCCGGCCGGTTTCAGTATCCCCACGAAAGCCGAGTGGGAAGCAGAGAAAATTCTTAATGCCGCCGATGCGTTCAGCAAGCTGCGGCTGCCGATGGCCATGTTCCGCTACAGGGAAGGTTACGAAGCGGGACGAGGTTGGACCCAACGGTCAGACGGATCGTATGCGCCCGAAGTGGGTTACTACTGGAGTAGAACCACATTCGGAGATGTCGCTTTCTACGATCTGAACTTCACGGAAAAAAGAGCCGATTTGGGTTTTGTCACCACTGCTTATGGGCTCTCCATGCGTTGCATCAAGAATCGCTGGTCCCTGTTCGGTTTTTAGCGCAGCGGCAGGCTCTGGCGACACGCGGCGCTAGCGGCGGTTTATCGCGTACTCGGTCCTGACAGTGTCTGGATGCCAGGAATTTGATTACATCTGGAAATCAGCAAGCCGGCAGGATGGTTGGAGTAGTATGTGAAGTTCTCTGAACTTCTACTGGATCGCCATGGCCAAGAAACTTAACGAGAAGACCACCAAGACGCTGAAAGAGCGGCGCAAGCTGCCGTTGGCTACCCCCACCGACTTGGCCGCTGAGGCCACGCGCGACATCTCCGCGGCGCTGAACCAACTGTTGGCCGACGTCTTCGCGCTGTATCTGAAGACCAAGAATTTCCACTGGCACGTCAGCGGCCCGCATTTTCGCGATTACCACTTGCTGCTTGATGAGCAGGGCGATCAGCTCTTCGCCATGACGGACCCCATTGCGGAACGCATCCGCAAGATCGGCGGCACCACGCTGCGCTCGATCGGGCATATCTCGCGCACCCAGCGCATCTCGGACAATGACGCTGATTACGTGCAGCCGTTGGACATGCTGGCGGAACTGCGTGAAGACAACAAGGTGCTGGCCGCCTCGTTGCGAGAGGCACACAACGTCACGGACGAACATCGCGATATCGCCAGTTCCAGTTTGATTGAAAACTGGATCGACGAAACCGAACGCCGTACGTGGTTCCTGTTTGAAGCCAGCCGCCAAGGCGACTCGACAGGGCATTAAGCACAAGATCAGCAGGATGGGTGTAGGGCCAAGCGGCTGCGTTCAAGAACGCAATCGCTGAACGCGCTTAACCCATCTTGCAGCCTCCGCACATTGGCTGCCAGCTCCTCTATTATTTCCCCCGCTATCCAACCGCCCGCGCATGTCAAGCGAACCGGCATGTTCACGATTGCCGCCGCTATTTCGGCGTGGCGTTCGCCGCCGTCTGCCGTGCGCACCAGCTATTTCTAATGCAATGGAGACCGAATTGCCTGTACTCAAGCACAAATGCGCCATCGTTGTACGCAACCCAAACGCTGTCCTCTTGGCCGCCGCGCTGATCTTTAGCAGCGGTGCTGCCTTTGCACAGCAGGCCGTGCCTGGCCAGATGCCGAACATGGCCGCGCTGAGTGGTCAGATGCATGCCGCCGCTGAGTACTGCAATGCCTACACCACCGCGCAGCTTGAGCAGATGAAGCAACAGCAAAAGACTGCGGCGAGCGCCCATGGCATGGACACCAAGGACTTCGACGCCACGTTCGCGCAGTCGTACACCAAGACCAAGGGTCAACTGGGTACGTTGAGCGCGGCCGACAAGGAAAAGACCTGCTCGCAGTTGAAGGCCATGTCGGCGATGCGTCCGCAATAGCGGGGTGTGCGACGCTGACGAGGGCCGCGTATTGCGTAGTAAGGTACGAAGCAGAGGCCTTGATTTCGCGGCACTTCGGCCTGTGCCGCCAGCGGGAACCAGAACACATGAAGACCCTTCGTTTAGCACTGCGGCCGGCGCTTGCCGCTGTCGCGTGCGCATCGATCACCGCCTGCGCGGATAAGCCGCCCCGGCAAACCGATATGGACTACAAGAGCCGTCCCTCTGCCACCACGCAGGGGGCGAAAAGCACTCCAGGCACCTCGGACCCGCGTTTGACCATACAGTCCGGCGAGGGGGAACGGTTGAACCTTCCGTGGTTCATCCGGGATACCCAGGAGTGGATCAATAGCAACTGACCCCGATCGGGGTTTGGCAAGGCGCCACGATTTCAACGATAGGTTCAGGCGCGCATCTGGCGGCCAAGTGCTGATCACCGTGGCGGTGGCGCGACGCGGAAATTGAATCCGCGTAGATGTTCCGTGTATTCTCATCAAGCGTGCGACGACGTTGTCCGCAGGCTCGCAGCGTCCGTTTGGCTTTTCTGGCGTCCCTGACCAATGATGCTTGGATACGCGGTGGTCCTATGAACTACTCCTTCCTGCTTGCGGGCATGGTTGCCGTGTTGCCACGGTCGATCACAGTCAAGTACTGGATGAGCGGGGCGCTGGGGGCTTGCCTGGGGGTCGGACTGGCCTCTGCGCCGCTGGCCCAAGGCCTGCGCCTGACGAAAGACGATTTACAAAAGCGTGCCAACGGCGTGCTGGCCTTGATGTCGTTTTCCATCGTTCCCGACATCACCACCAGCTCGTTGAGCATAGGCTCCGGCGGCGGCTCAACTACCAGCTCCACCGACTTTTACATGACGCAATTGGGTGGCGGGGATACGGTCTCGAAAACCGTGCCTATCTATCTGGAAGGCGTGCTGGCGGGCAGCCGCTACGACCCCACGTTCGTCGCGACTCAGGGCGCCGAACAGCGGCCCATCCCCACCAAGTGGAACAGCGTATCCGCTACCGGCGGTATCGGATGGGACTTCAAGCTGACGGATGAATTGAAGCTGCGTCCGATCTTCAACTTTGCCTTGGGCAATGTCACGAGCGACCTGCGGGCCGCCAGTTGGTACGTGGG
This sequence comes from Achromobacter seleniivolatilans, assembly GCF_030864005.1. Taxonomy (NCBI): domain Bacteria; kingdom Pseudomonadati; phylum Pseudomonadota; class Betaproteobacteria; order Burkholderiales; family Alcaligenaceae; genus Achromobacter; species Achromobacter seleniivolatilans. Next base: position 2,049,825 of record NZ_CP132976.1, on the reverse strand, counting down.
CCAGCAGACGGGTAGAGACATTGATTTCCTGGACAAGGGATCGCTCAACGCCTATGGCCTGGGCGGCTCGCTGATGCTGGATTACGAACACTACCGCCCCGGCTACGAGGTGGACGTGGAGCTGCGGTATTCCGATATGCGGCTAAAGAGCTTTGACAGTTCGGCGGCGGTGCAAGGGCGCGCCACTGCGCAGTCGGCGAACCTCTGGGCGCGCTACCGTGCGCCAACAGGGGCCATGCTGCTGCAACGTCCCCTGCGGTACGTGCTGGAGCTGACGCATTCGGAATTTCTGGGCGACCAGCGCGGCATCCTGGGTTTTGACCGGCTGACGTCGGTGGGCGTGGGTCTGGAGTTGGACTCCAGCGCCTATGACATGATCATCACGCGTACCCGTCTGGTAGGCCGCTATGTGTTTGGCACGAACGTATCGGGATTCTCGGTGGGATTGGCAGTGAGTTTCTGATCCTGAAAGCGTCGTTGCATGCGCAATCGGCCTTAGCGCGGTTTGGCGTGTTCCAGTCCGGCAATGCCTTCTTCCGCGCCGTCATGCAGTGGAACGGTCAGGCCCCGTCTTGCTGTGGCTACCGACACTTGGGAGCCCTGGGCCGATCCGGCGGCCAGCAGGTCCTGGCCAGTCTGGTACACAGCGCGCACGACCAATAGCGCCTCGTCGCGAGTCAGGTCGGTAGTGGTGAGCATCAGCGCGGCCATGCCGACGGTGGGAACCCGCTCCGGCTGGTTGGGATAGGTGCCTGCGGCGATGTCCAACGGCATCAGCGCGCTATTCTCCGTGGTCAACGTTTTGATTACGGCGGCGTCCAACGGCAGAAGCTTTAATTGCGCTGGAATGAGCGCGTCGCGCAGGGGCGTGGCAGGCACCCCGATTACCTGAGCGGCAGCGTCCACGCCGCCGGACTGCAGCGCTGGCAATGCTGCCGCGAACGGCGTGTCTGCCACCTTGTAGTCGCGCCCGGCTTGCAGGCCATGCGCTGCCAGCACCATTTCCAGCGTGGCGCGCGCCGCCGATCCTTCAGGGCCCAGTGCGATTGTCTTGCCCTTCAAGTCTTGCACCCGCGTCAGCGCGGGATCGTCGCGCACGACGATATGGACCATTTCCGGGTACAGGCTGCCCAGCGAGCGCAAGCTGGCAAACGGGCCTTGGCCCGCGAACGGACCCTTGCCCTCGTAGGCCATCCGCGCGGTATCGGCTTGCGCCAAGCCGACCACGGCGTCGCCGCTGCGTAGCAGCGCAATGTTGTCAGCGCCGCCACCAGTAATCAGAGGCGACACCCGGATTTGCCGCGCACGCGCCACGTCGCTCAGCGCGCGGGCAAAGGCCAGATATTCGCCCCGATCAGGGCCGCCGGCCAGCGGATAGCCCTGCTGCAATCGGGACAGCCGACCGTTGATGCGGGCCACCGAGCGCTCAAGTTCCTGTTGCACCACCTGCTGGGCGGTGCTGGATGCGCTGTAGGAAACGGAGTGAGTGATCTGGTCCAGCGTGTTCAGCAGTTGGCGAGTCACGGTGGGTGGGGCTCCGGTGTCCAGCGACGGCGCAGCGATGGCCGTGAAGCCGGCGGGAGTCACGAGCTTCCAGGCGTTGTCTTCTTTTCGATAGATGGCGCTGGCGTGCGCGACGATACGGTCACCGGCCTGGTTGCCGCCGGATTTGACGCCGATGATGCTGCGCGGGCCTGCCCCCAGCAACGTCACCAGCGACGCCGCGCCGGGTTGGTCCCAGGCGCCCAGCGCAATGTCGCGGACCAGCTCCAATTCCACGTCGTAATAAACCACGCGCCGAGTTTCGCCGGCTGGGGCGGTGTTGTCCGCAGCCGAGCCCATGCGGGTGAGTTCAGCCACGCGGAACAGTTCCTTGCCATAGGTTGAGGTCAGGCTGCGCTCGACGTCGTTGCGCAGGACATCGGTGTCCGGTGCACGACCGCAGGCCGCCAGCATGAGGCAAAGCAGAAGAAAAATCAGTCGTTTGAACATGCCTACATCCCTCCCACGAACGGCAAGGAAATCAGCGAGGTCAGGACAATCACGTTAAGGATATCGACCAGGAAAGCACCAGTGACGGGAACCACGATGAAGGCTTCCGGCGCCGGACCGTGGCGGCGCGTGAGCGCTTGCATGTTGGCGATAGCGGTGGCCGTTGCACCCAGCGCAAAACCGCAGAAAGCTGCCGACATGATGGCCGCTTCGTAGTCGCGCTTGAGCATCCGGAACACCACCCAGGCGGCGTAGAGCGCGCAAAATACTGTCTGCACCGCGAGCATCAGGGCAAGCGGTCCGGCCAGACGCGCCACGCTGGACAAGTCCAGCGTCATCATCGTCATACCCAGAAAGAGCGACAAGGAGATCGTGCCGATGATGTCTGTGGCGCGATCGTCCAGCACTATGCCCACGTACGGTCCGGCGTTGCGGATAAGCACGCCGGTGGCAAGGCACCACAAGAAGTTGGGCAGGCTGATCGGAGCGCCTTCGACTAGCGCCGCGAGAACGCCACCCACCACCAAGCAGACAAAGGCCGCAGTCATGGACTTGATGAACGAGCCTGCGTTAGGAGGCTCTTTGCTTTCACTGAGTTCAGGGGCGGGATGGCCAGCTTTGGCGGCGATGTCCAGGCTGCCCGACAGCTTGTGCCGCTTTATGATCCATTCCGCCACCGGACCGCCCACGACGCCTCCCAACACCAAGCCCAGCGTAGCCGCCGTCATGGCCAATGCCATCACATCCTGGATATTGTTGATGTCCGCAAAGCGCGTCGCGTAGGCCGCGCCGGTTCCATGGCCGCCCACCAGCGTGATTGTGCCGCCCAGCAAACCCATAAGTGGATGCATGTCCAGCAGCCAGGCCATGCCCAGCCCAACCACATTTTGCAGAACCAGGAACGGAATCAGCGCCAGCAGGAAGGCAATGAGCCGGGGGCCGCCCTTGGCCAGCAGTTTCAGGTTTGCGGTCAGGCCGATACAACCGAAAAACAACAGCAGGAAGGTGGGTTTGATGCTGGTCTCTAGGGAGACGGACACGCCGCCCCAGGTCGACAGCAGGTACATAAGCACGGCGAACAGCAGGCCGCCCACGATGGGGTCAGGGATGCTGTAACGGGCCAATATTCCGACTCGGGTGGTCAGTATGCGGCCGATAACGAGCACCAGGCAGCAAGCGAGTAGGGATTGAACGGGCGTGAGGGAAATCATAAGAACCTTCGCGCCCCGCTGGGACGCCGCAAATTCAAGATATCCGAACCATTACCGCCACCGCATCCGCGGGCCGCAGCTTGCGCTGCGAACCTATCTTACGGCTAGCTGATGCTTGCTGTACACAGGTCGCTTACAGGCGCAAGCGTTACAGCCACCGGCGGAACCTGATGCAAGAACGCGTTAATCCGGTCTGGGGGCGGCCATATGGATTAGGGCGAAAGATGTATAGGCGTAGTTATTCCGGCCACTGGAAACCTTTCTGATTCGGGAGTTAGATTTCTCACCTAGAAGTCCGCGTTTAGCACTCTCAGCGTCCTGCCCAAGCCTAGCTTTTCCAGCCGGGACAAGGGCAAAAGGCTGCGTTACCCATTCTTTTCTGCGTAATGGCCGGGCACCTGCGTGTCTGGCTAATAGGGGCGGCATCGCTCCTTTGTTTACCTGATCATTGGAGACGCGCTATGAACGTTCGCAACACGGATCACTTGGCCAATCTGTCCCCCTTTGAACTCAAGGACGAACTGATCAAGCTCGCTGGCAGTACCAGCAATCGGCTCATGCTGAATGCCGGACGGGGAAATCCCAATTTCCTGGCAACAGTGCCGCGCCACGGTTTTTGGCAATTGGGCCTATATGCGATGACCGAGTCTGAGCGGTCATTTTCCTATTTGGCAGAAGGGGTGGGCGGCTTTCCCAGACGGGATGGCATCGAAGAACGGTTCAATCTATTCGCCCGCAGCCACCACGATGTGCCTGGCGTAAAGTTTCTTTCCAGCGCCGTGTCGTTTGTTCGCGACCAATTGGGGCTTGACGCTGGCGACTTCCTCTACGAGATGTGCCAGGGCATTCTGGCTTGCAGTTATCCCGTCCCCGATCGCATGCTCAGCCTGAGCGAAAAGATCGTCAAGCAATACATCCGCAGGGAAATGATCGGGGCTCATCCGTTTTCCGGAGATTTCGATCTCTATGCCGTGGAAGGCGGAACCGCCGCCATGACGTATCTCTTTAACTCAATGAAGATCAACCATTTGCTCAAGGCAGGCGACGTCATCGCACTGGGCAAACCGATCTTCACGCCCTATATCGAAATCCCCGAACTGTCAGAGTTCGGCTTGGTCGAGTTGTCGATTGATGCCGATCCGGCTAGTGGCTGGCAGTATACGAACGCCGAACTTGATAAGCTGCGGGACCCCAAGGTCAAGGCGTTTTTTCTGGTCAACCCCAGCAATCCGCCGTCCGTGAAGGTCAGCGATGAAAGCCTTCAGTATCTGGCAAGCATCGTCAAGGAGCGTCCCGACCTCATCATCCTGACCGACGACGTCTACGGCACGTTTGCCGACAACTTCGTCTCGCTTTTCGCACTGTGTCCGCACAACACGCTCCTGGTCTATTCCTACTCCAAGTACTTTGGCGCGACGGGCTGGCGCCTGGGCGTGATTGCCGCGCACAAATCCAACCTTTTCGATGAAAAGATCGCGCAACTTGGGAAGGCGCAAAAAGACGAATTGAATACCCGCTATTCATCGATTACGACCACCCCTGAGCAACTGCCGTTCATCGACCGGATCGTCGCCGACAGCCGCACGGTGGCGCTCAACCACACGGCCGGGCTATCGACTCCCCAACAAGTGCAGATGGTGCTGTTCTCGCTTTTTTCGCTGATGGATACGGCGGAAAACTACAAAGCCGCCATGAAGCGGTTGATCCGTGGCCGCAAGGCCGCGCTGTATCGCGGCATGGGCGCCGCGCCAGAGGCGGCGGACGAGAACGTTGTCGATTACTACACCCTGCTCGATGTGGAGCAGATGAGCCGCGAGGTCGGTCCGGAATTCGTCAAATGGCTGCTGGCCACAATCAAGCCTCACGAACTGTTGTTCAGGCTGGCTGAAGACGCGGGCGTGGTGTTGCTCCCCGGCAAGGGCTTCGGGACCGTGCATCCTTCAGGTCGCGTGTCGTTGGCCAATCTGAACGAACAGGATTACGTGAAGATCGGCCAGTGCGTGCGCACGCTGCGAGATGAGTATCTGGAACGCTATCGCGCGCTGGACAACAAGGGCAACAAGAGCGGCAAGGGCAAAGGCAGCAGCGACACCGGTACGAGTACCAAAGCACGCTAGAAGCACCTTCGCGCGCACATCGCTGCGCGCTCCCGAATGCATGGTTCCTAACAAGGAGTCGGCCATGACTTGGTTCGTTGCTACGCTAAAAGCCTATCCCGAAATTGCCATCTTTCTGGCGCTGGGCATCGGCTACTGGGTTGGCGGAAAGAGCTTTAAGGGATTCAGTCTGGGCGCCGTGACCGCCACCTTGTTGGTCGCCATCGGCATCGGCATTCTGGGCGTCAAGATATCGCCGAACGTGAAGTCAGTGTTTTTCCTGATGTTCCTGTTTGCCGTCGGGTACGGCGTTGGGCCGCAATTTGTTCGCGGCATTGCCAAGGACGGGTTGCCACAGGCGCTTTTTGCCGTCGTTATGGCGTTGTTGTCATTAGGTGCGGCAGTGGTAGCTGCGATGCTCGCCGGGTACGACGTGGGGTCCGCGGCAGGGCTTTTCGCCGGATCGCAGACCATTTCGGCCTCGATGGGCTTGGCAACCGACGCCATCAATCGCCTGGGACGCACGCCCGAAGAAACCCAGGCGCTGTTGGACGCCATGCCCATCGCCTATGCCGTGACCTATATCTTCGGCACAGTGGGGTCGGCCATTATTCTGGCGCAGATCGGTCCGAAGCTGCTGGGCATCGATCTGGTCGGGGCCTGCAAGGAATACGAAGCGATGCTGGGCGCAGGCCGGGGCGGTGAGGGCGCAACCGAATGGCATGAGTTCGAGGTTCGGGCTTATTCCGTGGCGCCGGAAAGTCCCTTCATTGGCAAGTCCATCGGAGAAATCGAGGCCGGCACGCATGATGGTGTGCGCGCCTTCGTCGAACGCATACGCCGGGGCGGCGCCATCATCGAGGTGGATCGCACCACCCAGATCGAACCCGGCGACATCGTCGCCATCGGCGGAAAGCGCGATCAGCTGATTGGCCGGCTGGGTCCGAGCGGCCGCGAAGTTGAAGATGCCGAGCTGCTCAACATTCAGACCGAAGGCGTCGATATCTATGTTTCCAACAAGAAAGTGGACGGCAAAACGCTTGAAGAGCTTTCGCGCTGGCCCGGTGCGCGAGGCGTGTTCCTGAAACGCATACGGCGCGGACCCACCGAAACGCTCATTCCTGTGCTGCCAAAATCCAAGCTGTATCGCGGCGATGTAATCACGGTGGTCGGACGCACCCAGGACATCAACGCGACGGCCAAGGAAGTGGGGTACGTAGACCGGCCCACCAACGTCACCGACGTTGCGTTCGTTTCACTTGCCATCACTGCCGGTGCGTTGATCGGCGCCATTGTCATCAACATCAGTGGCATTCCGTTGACGCTGTCGACCGCAGGCGGCTCGCTGATCGCCGGTATCGTGTTCGGCTGGTTCCGCGGCATACGCCCGACCTTCGGCCGGATACCTGAACCCACGTTGTGGTTCATGAACTCCGTCGGGTTGAACGTATTCATTGCCGTGGTGGGAATATCCGCCGGACCCGGATTCGTCGCGGGCTTGCAGAAACTCGGCATCAGTCTGTTCCTGTGGGGCATCTTCGCCACCGCCGTCCCGCTGATCATTGGCATGCTGCTCGCCAAGTTCGTCTTCCGTTTTCATCCGGCGCTCATCCTCGGCATATGCGCCGGCGCGCGCACCACCACGGCAGCGCTAGGCATGGTGTGCGAAGCAGCCAAGAGCCAGGTTCCTGGCCTTGGGTACACAGTCACCTACGCGGTGGGCAATACCTTGCTCACCATCTGGGGAATGGTCGTCATCATGCTGCTCGCTTGAAGGATCTTGAAGCCCCAGACATCGCTATTCAATTCATTGCGTGCATGGCAGACATGGCCTGCACCAACAGGGGAACACCATGAGTCGTGACATGAACGGCAGTCATCTGGACCACCTGTTTTCGAACTCAGCCGCGCGGCTGGACCGGTGGCGGGACCTGAATGCGAAAGCGCAGCGATGGGCGGCCGAGGCTCGGGCGGGCAAAAGCCAGGAAGGATCTGCGCCCGTACAGGGCGCCTTGGCTGATCTGCGCGCCATGGAACCCTATTTCGCCTACCCTGGCGCGCAACTGCTGCGCGCAGTGGATGACCGTCTTGCGGACGGTGATGCACTAGGCACCGCGCGCCTCGTGCTTCGCATGAGCAATGCCCTGTTGTCGGGTAGCTACCGCTATGACGAAAGTGAGTGGGATGCCGCCGACGATACGTCGGCTGAGGCCCCGGACCGGTTGCCGCCGGGTCTGGGCGCTGGCGTGCGGCGGCCTTATTTTGAAACTTTGTTCGTTTCGCCGATGTCAGCTACGCGCGCTGCATCCGTCTGCCAGGAGATCCGCCAATTGCGCAGGCCCGACGATGGCTTGGTCTACGAGCCGGTGCTGGTGGGCAGCTTCGAGGACGCGGTGTTGGCCACGATACTGAACGGCAAGATCGAGGCGGTCGTCATCTATGACGGTATTCCGTTTGCGTCCAAGCACGATGCGAATTTGTTGAGGGACTTTCTGGCGGCGTACGCGCACATGGATACCTACACGGGTGTCTCGCCGTCCGAGATTGGTATCAAGCTGGCGCGCTTCATTGCCAACATACGGCCGGAACTGGATATCTACCTGCTGACGGATCGCAAGGTTGAGCAGCTTGCGGGTGATTCTGCTGCGTCCGACATCCGCCGGGTGTTCTACGAGGCAGAGGAACCCATGGAGGTGCACCTCAATATTCTTGAAGGGGTGCGGGACCGTCAGGCGACACCCCATTTCGACAATCTCAAGCAATATGCCATGCGGCCCATCAGCACCTTTCATGCGCTGCCCATCGCGCGCGGCAAGTCCATCATCAAATCTAACTGGATACGTGATTTTGGTGAGTTCTACGGCCTGAATCTGTTCTTGGCCGAAACGTCCGCCACCACCGGGGGCCTGGACAGCATGCTTGAACCCACAGGCACCATCAAGGTTGCGCAAGAAAAGTTCGCGCGCGCCGTGGGCGCGGATCATGTCTTTTTCGTCACCAACGGCACCTCGACGTCCAACAAAATGGTCTATCAGGCTGTCACCAAACCCGGCGACATCGTCATTGTGGACCGCAACTGCCACAAGTCACATCACTATGGAATGGTGCTATCCGGGGCGCAGCCGCTATATGTAGAAGCCTTTCCGATGACCGAGTATTCGATGTATGGGGCCGTGCCCTTGCGCACCATCAAGCAGGCGCTGTTGGACCTGCAAGCAGAGGGAAGGCTGGACAAGGTGGCCATGGTCACGCTGACCAACTGCACGTTTGATGGACACATCTACAACACGCGTCAGGTGATGGCAGAGTGCCTGGCCATCAAGCCTGACCTGATCTTTTTATGGGACGAGGCGTGGTTTGGCTTTGCACGCTGGTCACCCTTTTTACGGCCGCGCACGGCCATGGGCGCGGCTGCAGCGCTGGAACGGTGGCGCGATGATCCCGCCGCGCAGCAAGCGTGGGATGCCCAGGTTCAGGAGCTGGGCGCGCAATGGGACCCTAAGGACCCGCGCCTGCTGGAGCGTCAGTTGGTGCCCAATCCCAAGGCCATGCGCATACGCGTCTACGAGACGGACTCCGTACACAAATCCATGTCTAGCCTGCGGCAGGGTTCGATCGTGGCCGTGCGGGACGAAGACTATGACCATCACGTCTCCGCTTTCCACGAAGCCGTGTTCATCCATGCGTCAACATCACCGAACGCACAGATCATCGCGTCCTTGGATATCGCGCGCCGCCAAATGGAACTGGAGGGCTACGAACTGGTGATGCGCGCGATTGAAGTCGCGTTGGCGATCCGGCGCGAAATTGCCCAGCATCCGCTGATCTCCAAGTATTTCAGCGTGCTGGGCGCCGACAAGATGATCCCGCCAGAATTCCGTCCCTCGGGATTTTCAGACTACCTTGCCGCTGAAACCAACTGGCTGACCGCTGTTAAGGCCTTGAAGGACGATGAGTTCTGCCTGGACCCGACACGGCTGACGCTGGTGTGCGGCACGGCCGGTTTCGACGGCACTGCTTTCAAGAACCTGCTGGCGTCCAAGTACAACATCCAGCTGAACAAGACGTCTCGCAACAGCGTGCTTCTGCAAAGCAATATCAACAACACGCGCAGCGATGTGGCTGCGCTGATCAAGGTGCTGCTTGATATCTCCGAAGGCATCGAGGCCAGGCTTCGAGCGGAAGGCGAAGCGGGCAGGGCGGCATTCGCCGCCAAGGTGGCCAGCTTGATGGAGGACGTGCCCAACCTGCCCAATTTCAGCCGCTTTCACGACGGGTATCGCGACAACCCGGCAAGCGCCACTACCGAAGGCAATATGCGGACCGCATTTTTTGCCGCCTATGACGAGGACGAATGCGAATATCTGCCGTTGATGAACCCGGCATTGGACGACAGGCTTAAAAATGGCCCCGAGCTGGTGTCCGCAAATTTCGTCATCCCATATCCGCCGGGGTTTCCCATCATGGTTCCCGGCCAGGTGATCGACGCCGATACGATCGAATTCATGCGCAAGCTTGATGTGAAGGAAATACACGGCTACAACGCCGCGCGCGGCATCAAGCTGATTCAACCTTCAACCATATCCGGAAAATCCAAGGGATGAGACGGAAAAACTTGGGCCTACAACTGCACATGCTCCGTGCGGTTGCGCCCGTTGTTCTTGGCCAGATACAGCTGCTGATCCGCGGCCTTGATGAAGCCAGCACGGTCCGCCCGTCCATCAGGCGTCACCGTGCCCGCTCCTATGCTGACAGTGACGCGCCTGCCATGGGGTGACAGTGCATGCAAAACAGACTTTTTGTGGAGTAATCGCTGGCAGCGTTCAGCAACTTTTTGGGCCATCTCTGAATCGGCTCCAGGCAGCAGCGCAACAAACTCTTCGCCGCCGTAGCGCGCCACAAGATCGCGAGGGCCATCCAGTGCCAGACTCAGCGTCTGGGCGATATCCACCAAGCATTTGTCACCTTGCGTGTGACCATACAAATCGTTGTATTGCTTGAAAAAATCGACGTCGAACAACAATATGGACAGGGGTTGGCGTTCATTGTGCGCACGCTCCCACTCCAGTTCGAAACTGCTATCAAAGCGGCGGCGGTTGGCAATATTGGTCAAGCCATCCTTGAAGGACAGGGCTTCCAACTCTTTTTGCAGGTTCAGCAGCTTTTCTTCGGTCTTCTTGCGTTCGGTGATGTCGAACATGAAACCGATCAGCGCTTCGGGTTCGCCTTTGTCATTGCGCACGACGTGCACCACGTCGCGAATCCACACATAGCCGTTGTCCTTGGTCAGTGCCCGGTAGTCTGCCTCATGGTCGACGCCAGCCTGCGATTGCGTGACGCAGAAATTCACCACATATTCGCGATCCTCGGGATGCATGCGCATGGCCCAGTCTTCCACGCTTACCCAGCTCTCAGCGCTCCAGCCCAGCAACGCCTCAATCTGGGGGCCGATGTAGGCGAATTTCATCGTGGCCCAATCGAGTTTCCAAGGAATCGCCTTGGTTGATTCCAGCAAGGTTCTGTATACGGCGTTGTCATCAAAAAGCGGGCTTGCGTCGGACATACACAATCCTTCATTGATCCAAATGGTCGAGCAACTTTAGCCTGAAGCTGGCGGGCACGGAAATATATTGAATGACCGTTGCTGCCGCCAGTTGGCTTTGGTCACGAGCTGATCTCGACTGCGCGTTCAAGCGGCCGGCCTACGAACGTCTTGCCTGACAATCACCGGCTTTTTGCGATCACATCACTCATGTATTTATTGAGATCGCGAAAATCCTGAACGGTCCAGGCGTGCGGCGCAATCCGTACACCGTTTTCTCGTAGAGTTCTTGGAATCAAGTCTCCATTTGGTCGAAGAATTACCGATGAAACGATAACGCCCGGATAGTCATTGAGCCGCTTCTTGAACGCAGCGGTCGTCAGATCAGGGGTAGGAGGATTGCTTTTCTTCGCTAGTGGACCAGTCCCTTTGATGTCGGCTCCATGGCATACGGCACATCTCTGTGTGTAGAGATTTTTTCCATTGATGTTTTGCGCGAAGGGGAGTGATGCGTGGGTGAGCATCATGACGCCTAGCGACGCGATGCTTAATGCTCTTACTGTCATTTGGTGTTGTTTTATCAATCAGATAAGAATCTAGAGCGGACTCCGGAGAGCCCGGCACGGCCGGCAGGCCATGGCTTTTTTCCGGCTGCCATGCGGGTCGAATTATTGCAGACCGCAAGTCCGAGCACGATTGCCGCATCGACAAAAAAGTTCGGTACTGCGCAAGCTTATTGCCTTGATGGCGCGTACCAAGCGGGCATTTCAGCAAGCTTGTCGTCTTTGGAATCACCGAGGTATTGCGTCGTATGTGCTCGTCTACAATTGCCCGCGCCAGACATACGCTTGGTTTTGTTCACCACAACGCAATCACTTTGATTTCGAAAGTGAATGGCTTGTGAGCCACTGCAGAAAACGAAAAACCGTTCGGTCATGCTATGCCATGCCGCGGAGCATGTATTTTCCCAGGAGTCTTTACCTTGCCTTCACTCAAGCTCAGTTGTTTAGCCATCACGGTTTTGGCCATCAGCGCCTGCACCACCCCAGCCACCGCACCCAATGACGTCGAAGTGGCAGCGCAAAAGCTTGTCGGCCAACCGGCCCAGAACGCATTCAAGTTGTTTGGCAGGCCCGATCAGGGCATGGGGCCGTCGTCCTATGGCAGCGGTGGTTTCTACGCGTGGAACCGGGTGCAGACCCACACCACGGACGAGAAGGTTTTCGTACAGACTGGCGTCGAGTACGTCGGCCAGAGACAGACCATGGTGGGAATCGGCGGCGGTGGCGTCGGCGGCATGATGCCGGTGAGTAGTGAACCGATCTATCGCAAGACTGGCCATGAGGAAAACCGAACCGTGATCGATTACTTCTGCAGCATCACCCTGTATACCGACAGCAAGAACATCATCACCGAAGCCAGCGTGATTGATTGCAATAAGAAGAAGTGATGGCAAGGCGTCTGGATGCGCGTTCCGTAGGCGCCATTTTTCGCAGCGACGCCTGAAAGGATTGAAACTGCATCCAGGCGCTAACAGCATGGGGCAGAAGCGACGCCTCGTTTAAGCACATGAACGCCAGCATCAAGTCAAACCTGGACTTGGTGCAGATGGCGTAGCAGCTGGCCGCCGGATCGATCATCGAGGCTGGCGTGCGTGGCGGCGAATTCGTGGCCAACCTGGCCAGTGCCGTAGGCCAGATCGAGGCCCGTCTCCACAATCAACTTGAAGCAGATGTCCGCCGGCTTCTTGCCGCCGCTGCGATCGTTAAAAAGCTGTCCTGACTATGCCGTTTTGTTACGGTCCAGGTAATTCTGTCGTGCGAAATATCAACAAAACTCGCTAAGGCGATGCGTATATCCGACAAGATCAGTTAAATAGTCTGATATTGAAATTGATACATCGGATATATATTGAAATAATGAGTTTCTTGTAGCAAAATCGTCGGCCGAACAAGATCTACAGGGGACGACGCCTCAGCGGGTATCCGTGGGCGTCCAGTCGTATGAGCAAATTCCGGCAGTTGCGGTTGGGGGCGATGTTTTGTGCGGCCGAGGTTGGCGCGCCGGCGATGGCGCAAGTGATGCCGGACGGTACCTTGCGCGCGACCGAAAGACACGGCTGCCAGGAACAGGAAGCCGACGCGCAGCGCGCCCGTGCGGCAGAGGGTCCGGATGTGCTGTCTTCCCGGACGGCGGAAAGCACGCGCGGAATTGGCCGTTCCACCGAAACTCCTAGCTTCCTCCTGCGCGCGTTGCAGGAATACCTGATCGGCCTGCTGATCGATAACGGACAGGTCACCGCGCGAGTTGTCGTGCCCGAGCAGTCCCTTGCAGGCGGCACACCGATGCTGCGCTACGCGCCAGTGCGCATCTCGGCCGGCTCTCCCTGCCTTACGTCAATGCCAGCTACGACTTGTCGGCCGGCTGACCGCTGAACAAACCCGAATCTCTCAAAACTGCGTCCACCGTCTTCGCGATGGCCGTGATGTTCGAGTTCTAAATCAGATGTTGCTCATCAGGTATGCATGATGTCCAAGCTTAGTTCGTTGATTGTCTGGTCCATCGTCTTCACGCAAGTCTGGACTCCGGTGCTGGCGCAGACCTTGCCAATCTCGGTCGACAAGAGTGTGTCCGGGCAGAAGCCGACGGTGAGCGTGACGAACGGCGTGCCCGTCGTCAACATCGCGCCGCCCTCGGCCGGAGGCGTCTCCAACAACCGCTACACCCAGTTCAACGTGGGGCCATCTGGCGTGGTGTTGAACAACAGCGGCGGTGCCAGCCAGACGCAGCTTGCGGGGCAGGTGGCCGGCAACGTCATGCTGGGCAATCAGCGCGCTGCCACCATTCTGAATCAGGTCACTGCACCGAACCCGTCGCAACTCTTGGGGACTCTGGAAGTCGGTGGTAACCGGGCCAACGTCATCGTCGCCAACCCGGCGGGCATCACCTGCAATGGCTGCGGCTTCCTGAACGCCGACCGCGCTACCTTGACGACAGGACGGCCCCAGGTTGGTCCCGATGGCAACATCGCGCTGGACGTGGCTGCGGGCAAGATCCGCGTCGAGGGCGAGGGCCTGAACGGCACCGGCGCCAGCCAAGTCGACTTGATCGCCCGGTCACTGGAAATCAACGCTGGCGTTTGGGCCGATCGGCTCAACGTGACTGCGGGTGCCGCACGTGTAGATTACGCGACGGGCGCTTTGTCGGCCCGGGCTGGCGAAGGCCCGGCGCCTGAGGTGGCGCTGGACACCGCCGCACTGGGCGGCATGTACGCAAATAGCATCCGGCTGATCGGAACCGAGGCCGGCGTTGGCGTCAACGTGGGCGGCAACCTGGTGGCCCTGACGGGCGACCTGCAGGTCAGTGCGTCGGGAGACGTGCGCATCGCGCCCAGCGCCGCCGTGCAGGCGGCGCGCGATTTGCGCTTGGCGGCCGGGCGCGACCTGGCGGTGGACGGCGCGGTGCAGGCCGCGGGCGGCGTCGCGCTAGCGGCGGGACGCAACGCTGAGATCAAAGGCGCGGTCGGCGCCGGCGGATCGGTGGACGTAAATGCCGCAGGCGACGTAAACGTCACCGCGCAAGGCGCAGTGCAGGCTCAGGGTGCGCTACGCGTCGCGGCTGGGCAGGACCTGACGTTGGGCGGCTCCCTGCTGATGGGCGGCCAAGACGTGCGCGCAGAGTCTGGCCGAAATGTGCGGATTGGCGGGAATGCGTCCACTCCTGGCGTGACACCGCCGGCTTCCGGAGGCACAGGCACGGGGGGCTCTGCTGGTGGCGGAACCTCGTCGGGCGGCACAGGGGCGGGCGCTGGTGCTGGCACGGGCGGCGCGGGATCGGGCGCACCCGGTAGCGCGGCGCAGGCCGGCGTCAATTCCAGCGGGCTGGTGACAGCCAGGAGCGGCATCGCCCTGATGGCCGGTCGGGACATGACGCTGCCCGCGCAGGTCACCGCCGCGGGCGCGCTGCATGCGCAGGCCGGCGCGGACCTGACCACGGGCACAACCGCCCAGATCCAGTCGGGCGGACCCGCGACGATACGCGCCGGCGCGGACCTGCGCGTGGGCGGCCAGGTCGGCGCGCGCGGCGATGTGTCGCTGATGGCGGGGCGCGACGCCGCGCTGTCCGGCAAGGGCGCTGCCACGGGCCGTCTCGCCCTGGACGCGGGACGCGACCTGCGCGTGGACGCATCCGCGCAATGGGACGCCGAAGGCGCCGTGGCCGCCAAGACGGGCGGCGACCTGGCGCTGGCCGGGGCGCTGCGCGCCAACGGCGACACCGCCATGGCGGCCGGCGGAAAACTGGCCATCGATGGCGCCGTCTCGGCCGCGTCCGGGGGCATGAATATCTCCGCGGGCGGCGACCTTTCCGTGGGCGCGCAGGCGCAAGTGGCCGCAGCCGGCCCCGTCGGCCTGAGTGCCGGCGGCGACCTGCAAAGCATCGGCAAGATCACGTCCCTGAAAGACCTGTCGCTGCAGGCCGTGCGCGACTTGTCGCTGGACGGCCAGACGCTCGCCACCGGTAACTTGCGCCTGCAGGCCGGTCAGGGGCTGACGACATCTTCCGCATCGCGCGCGCAGGCCGACGGCTCGGTCATGGCCGACGCAGGCAGCGCATCGCTGGCCGGCATGCTCATCGCGGGCCAATCCGCCCAGGTCAGCGCACGGGATGCCCTGCGCGTGGACGGCACGCTGCTGGCCGACGCCGGCACGCTCAAGGCCGCCAGCGGCGGCGATATGACGCTGGGCAGCGCCAGCGTGCTGCAGGCGGGACGGCAACTGACCGCGCAGGCCGGCGGCAAGCTGCTTGCGGACGGCACCCTCTCCGGTGAAACCGACATCCTCCTGTCCGCGGGGGCAAGCGCCGACCTGAACGGTAAGACGGTCGCCAACGGCGCCCTGCGCGCCGAAGCAGGTACGGACCTGACCATCGGGCAGGGTGCGCTGGCGCAAGGCAGCGGCAAGCTGTTCCTGAGCGCGGACCAGGACCTGCGCGTGGCGGGCACGGCCGGCACCGCCGACATGGCGCAGGGCGCCGACGGCATCCTGCAGGCCCAGGCGGGCCGGGACCTGTTCGTGACCGGCATCGTCACCGCGGGCACCCCCGCCAGCCTGTCCGCAACGCGCAACCTTGGCATCGACGGCACGGTGGCGGCGCTGGCAGGCAGCCTGACGGCCGACGCCGGCGGGCAGTTGCGCGTCGGCGCAGCCGGCCGCATGCAGGCCGCGCAGAACCTGACCGCCCAATCGGGCGGCGACCTGGAATCCGACGGCGTCATCGTCGCGGGCGGCGGCCTTACGTTGATGGCAACGGGCGATGCGCGCCTGGGCGGCACGGCGGCCGCGCTGGGCGCCGCCGCCGCCGGCAACCTGCTTGTGGGCGGACGCGACGTGACCGTCAAGCAGGGCGGGCAGGTGCAGGCTGCAGGTACGCTCACGGCGCAAGCTCGGCGCGACCTCGTCGCCGCCGGCGCGCTGGCCTCGGTGCAGGACATGATGCTGTCCGCCGCGCGCGATGCGCGCGTGGACGGCACTGCGGCCAGCGACGCGAACCTGACGCTGGTGGGCCGCAACGTGGCCGTGGGCGCCGCAGGGCTAGCGCAAGCCGCCGGCACGCTCACCGGCACGGCGCAAGGAACGCTGATCGCCGCAGGCAGCATGCTGGCGGGCATCACGCAAACGCTCCAAGCTGGCGACGGCATGAGCGTAGACGGCACAGTCGCCGCCTTGCAGGGCGACCTGACGCTGGACACGCAGCGGGGCAACCTGGTCCTGGGCGCCGCGTCGAACCAGCAGGCGGGCAGGACGCTCGCCGCCACCGCCGGCGGCGCGCTGCACGCCCTGGGATCGGCCGCCGCCGGACTAGGCATGACCTTGCGCGCGGGCACCGACGCCACGCTGGGTGGCGTCGCCGCCACGCAGGCGGGCAATGTCGCCATCAACGCCAACGGCAACCTGACCACGACCGCCAGCGGCCGCATCCAGGCCGCCGACGCCATCGACCTCCAGGCAGGCGGTGCGCTGCAGAACGCGGGCATCCTGTCGGCCGCAGGCGGGGCCACCCTGCTGGCGGGCACGACCCTCAACAACACCGGCTCCGTGTTGGCGGGCGGCGATATCAACGCCACCGCCGTTGGCGCGCTGGGCAACACCGGCCGCTTCATCGCAGGCGTCGGCGAAGACGGCACGCTCAGCCTGCCGGGCAGCGTCAAACTGACCGCAGCCTTCATCACCCATCCGGGCATCAGCGCGGCCGGCAAGGACATGACTCTTGCTGCGGGCGGCATGGACCTGTCCGGCGGCAACCTGTCCGCCATCGGCAAACTCGCGCTCGCCTCGCCCGGCGACATCGCCACGCGCAACGCCATCCTGCACGGCGGCAGCCTCGACATCGGCGCCGCCAACCTGCGCAACCAGGGAGGCAAACTCACGTCCGCCGGCGACGCCACGCTGAAACTAAGCGGCGAACTGGACAACACCTCGGGCCTGATCGCCGCCGCCGGCGACGTGCAGATCGAAGCGTCGCGCGTCGGCAACGCTGGCGGCACGCTGGCAGGCGGGGACCTGACCCTTGCCACGCCGGGGGCCGTCGACAACCGGGGCGGCCTGATCCAGGCCGACGAAACCCTGACCCTGAACGCCGCCAGCTTGGACAACAGCGCCACGCTGACCGCCGCTTCCGCGCCGCCCAAGGGCGTGCTAGGCAAGCTGGTCTCCATCGTCGCCGACCGCGTCAACAACCAGGGCGGCTCCATCAGCGCCGGCCAGGACCTTACGATCATCACCGGAGAACTGGACAACGCCGGCGGCGAAGTCGCCGCCCAGCGCTACGCGACCGTCGACGCCGCGCTCCTGAAAAACAACCAGGGCAAGGTGATGGCGGGCGAACGGCTCACCGTCATGATCCAAACCCTGCAAGGCCTGGGCGCCCTGCAATCCGCGCAGGACCTGTCCTTCACCTACACGGGCTCGCTTAACCAGACCGGCAACATCGCCGCCGGCCGCGACCTGAGCATGTCCGTTGGCGGCGCCATGGACAACAGCGCCACGGTCAGCGCCGGACGCGACCTGACGATCTCCGCCGCGTCACTCAACAACCAGACTAGCGGCGAACTGCTGGCCGGGCGCAACAACACCATAAACGTTACCAACGGCCTGACTAACTCGGGCCTCATTGATGGCGGCTCGACCAGCATCACCGCCGGCCGAGTCGACAACTTTGGCCGCATCTACGGCAACACCATTTCCATCCGCGCCGGAGAACTCGTCAACGGCGCGGGTCCGGGCGGCGGCGCCGTCATCGCTTCGCGCGGCGACCTGGACCTGGGCGTCGGATCATTGGTGAACCGCGAGCACGCACTGATCTACGCGGGCGCCGACCTGCGCATCGGTGGGGCGCTGGACGCGAACCGCAAAGCCATCGGCCAGACTGTGGCGCTGCTGAATGCTTCGGCCACCATCGAGGCGGCTGGTAACGCGGCTATCTCGGCTGCGTCGCTGCAGAACGTCAACACCAACTTCGTCAGCCAGACGCTGCCGGTGCTGACGGTCCCCAAGTTGTACGTGACCCCCGCGGGCACGACCGACATGTACGACATGGAGACCAACTGGTTCTGCGACCAGGTCACGCCGATGTGCGGCAAGGTTCCTGCGTGGCTGGACGACGATCCTGAACGCCGTTTCCTGCGGCCATCGGACAGGTATCCGGCATCGCGATATGGGCCACCGTTTGATTATGTGCCGAACAAGAAGGGCCGCGCTGGCGAAACCGCGCCGATACCGATCACCTTTACGCCCGAAACCGTTGCGTGTTCGGGCGGGGACAACGGCGGCGATTGCTGGCCCGTTCCCGAGTCATTCTTCTACAGCAACGATGCCCCGATCTGGGCCGTCTTCGGCGTCGCACCGCCGTCCGGAGCCATGCCAGTCTGGGTACCGCCGATGCGTGATTGTTTTGGCCCGGCCGAATGCGCTGCTGAAGCGGCCCGCCGCCAAGCATACGAAGATGCATACGCGGCGTATAGAACCCCGCATATCGAGCTGGACCAGCGTATCCGAGAATTCAACGCCGATTTCGACAGCCGTCTCGTAGGCACCTTCACCTACTACCAGGTGGACGAAACCGTCACCGAAACCCGCACCGTCTCATCGGACCCCGCCAAGATCTTGTCGGGCGGGTCCATGACGCTCACCGGCACGGTCACCAACGATAAGAGCCAGATCGCCGCGGGCGGCGCCCTGTCAGTCACTGGCCCCGCGATCAACAACATCGGCGCTGGCGGCCAGCGCGTGGTCACGCGTGCCGGCACCGCCACCGTCACCCAGGCCCGCGACCGCGACCGCAAGGAATACTCTAGCGACTACCAGCAGACCCTGGCAGCGGAATCTATCGAACTGCCCGTCGGCACTTCCGGCGGTTATGTCCCGATCTCACTCACTGGCGGCGCGCCCGGCGCCACCGGCGCCAGCGCGCCTGGCCCCGTCTTGATCGCCAGCATTGGCCTGCCGGGTGGCAGCGTTGTGCGTAGCGTATCCAACCCGGCCACCATCCCGGACAGCCAGCTCTTTGCCGTCAATGGCCGGCCCGACGCGCCTTACGTGGTCGCCACCGATCCGCGTTTCGTCGGCAATCGCCCGACCGTATCCAGCGACTACCTGTTTGACCTGCTGCAGCAGCCTGGCGCACCCGTCGGCAACAGTGGCGCCTCTGGAACCGTCAATGCTGGCCTGGGCAACCGTCCCGGCGGCCTGAATGCCCTGATTCCGTCCGGCGCAAAATTCCTCACCCCGTCTGGCCAGCCTCGTCGTCTGGGCGACGGTTTCTATGAACAGAAGCTCGTCGCCGACCAGATCCTGGCCACAACCGGTCAGCGCTTCCTGGAAGGCTTCGGCGACAATGACAGCCAGTACAAGCAACTGCTAGCCAACGGCGCGCAGTTCGCTCTGGACAATGGCATCACACTCGGCGCAGCGCTCACCGAAGCGCAGCAGCGCCAGCTCAACACCGACCTCGTCTGGCTGGTCGAACAGACTGTGACGCTGCCCGACGGCACCACCGAAACTGTGCTGGTCCCGCAGGTCTACCTGCTGGTGCGCGAAGGTGACTTGAAGGGCGACGGCACCCTCATGGCCGGCCGCGACGTCAAGCTTGCGGCCGACGGCGATATCAATAACAGCGGCACCATCGGCTCGCGCGACGCTACCGTTATGACCGCCGCCAATATCGTCAATCAGGCAGGCGGCCTGATCCAGGGCGCCGTTGTCGATCTGGCAGCGCGCGAGGACCTGGCCAACCTGGTGTCCTTGATCAAGGGCGACAATGTTGCCCTGTCTGCGGGCCGCGACATCGCGTTGACATCTACGTCGGCGTCCGAGAATCACGGCGCGACCTGGGGCTCGTACATCTCAGGCGTATCGCGTGTGGACGCCGGCAACCTCAGCATGCAGGCCGGGCGCGATCTGACTTTGACGGCCGCGCAAGTCACCGCCAAGGACGACGTGCGCATCCAGGCGGGCCGGGACATAACCCTGGCCACGCTGGAGGAAAGCCACGGCGAATCGCAGGTGGGCAACAAGAAGAACCGGCATGACCTGAGTACCAGTAGCGAGATTGGTTCGACCATCGCTGCCGACGGTAACGTTACGCTGATCGCGGGCCAGGACGTCAATGCGCGCGCAGCCGACGTCACCGCCGGACAACAGCTCGCCGTGGGTGCAGGCCGGGACATCAACCTGACCGCTGGCGTGCAGACCGGCTCGGCCTACGGCGAAACCCATTACAAGACCAGTGGCTTCATGTCGTCGAAGACCACGCACACCAAGACGTCCAGCGATTGGACCCTAGCCAAGGGTTCCAACTTCATGGGCGATACGGTGGCGCTCATGGCAGGGCGTGACTTGACCGTGCAAGGGTCGAACGTCATCGGCGACAACGACGTATTGCTGATGGCCAATCGGGATATCACCATCGCGGCTGCGACGGAATCGTATAAGGACTATCAATACGAGAAAGTCACGAAATCGGGATTGGGCGGGGGCGGTGGTTTCAACATCGGCTACAGCAAGCAAGCGCGAACCGATTGGATGAAGGGCGAGAGCGGCGGCTATTCCAGCAGCACCGTGGGTAGCGTCGGCGGCAACGTGACCATCGATGCGGGGCGCGATGTCGGCGTGTTTGCCAGCGAGGTGCTGGCGCAGGACGGTGATATCTCGATCGCCGGCCGCAACGTCGCAATCGTTGCCGGTGTGGGCGAAGCCCGCCAGCACGAGTATCACGAGTTCAAGCAATCCGGTATCACGATAGGCGTCGCCGGGGGCATGCTGGGCGCAGCGCAACAGATTCATGGCACGCTCAGCCAAGCCGGCGAAGCCAAGAGCAGCCGGTTGGCGGCCGTCAAGGTTGGGCAGGCTGCATATCAGGCGGTGCAGGCCAATCGCGCGATGGACGCGGCCAATGGTGAAAAGGCAACGGCGGCGGACAAAGAAGCCGCAAGCGCCCAGATCCAGATCAGCCTGAGCTCCAACAAATCCGTCAGCGAGACCAAGCGCACGCAAGATACCGCGTTTGGGTCGTCGATCATGGCGGGCGGCAACGTATCCATTGTGGCGCTAGGCGAGAAGGGAGTTGCCGGTTCCGGCAATCTGTCGATTATCGGTAGCGACGTCACTGGCAAGAACGTGCTGCTGGCGGCAACCAATGACCTCTATCTTCTGAGCCAGGCGCAGACCTCCACGGAAACTTCGACCAACAAGAACAGCGGCTGGAAGGTGGGCGTGGGCATCGGCGTGTCCGATAGCGGCAGCGGCGGCGGCATCAACATCTTCGCCAGCGGCTACGCGGGCAAAGGCAACGCCAACGGTAACGGCACGACCTACCAGGAAACCCAGGTCAGCGCTCGCGACAATCTGACGCTGATCTCGGGCCGCGACACCGTGATGATCGGCGCACAAGCGCGCGCCGACAGCATCCGTGCCGACATCGGCCGCAACCTGACCATCGCCAGCCAGCAGGACACCGACCGCTACAACGCCAAGCAAAGCCAGGTTAACGCGGGCGGCAGCTTCAGCTTTGGCTCCATGACCGGCAGCGCCTACATCGGCGCCAGCATCGGCAAGACCAAGTCGAACTACGACAGCGTCATCGAACAGTCGGGCCTGTATGCAGGGACTGGGGGCTTCGACATCTACGTCGGCAAGCACACGCAATTGGACGGCGCGGTAATCGCCAGCGACGCAAACGCAGCCAAGAACAAGCTGTCGACGGAGACGTTCGGTTTCACTGACTTGGAGAACAAGGCCGCATATAAGTCCACGACCGTCGGCGTGAACCTGGGTATGTCGGGTGCGTTCGACGTTGCCAGCAAAGGCGGGGCAAATGGACTCGGTCCTTCGGGACTGACCTTTGGCCATACCAGCGGCAGCGATTCCGGCACAACGTACGCCGCGATTGCGCCGGGCACGATCGAGGTGCGCTCGGACAAGGGCACAGGCCGCGACAGCACGGCCGGCCTGAGCCGGGACACCGCCGGCGCGAATGGCAGCATCGGGCAGATCTTCGACAAAGACAAGGTCCGCGAGCAACTGGAGTTCCAGCAGGCGTTTGGTCAGCTGGGGATGCAGATTGCGGGGGATGTGCTGAAGGATTTGAAGAAGGATGATCCTGATCTCTGGGGAGAGGGCAAAGCAGGGGCGATTGCCATGCATGCCGCGATTGCGGGCATTGGTGCGGCATTGGGGGGCGGGAACGTTGCTGGTGCAATTGCGGGGACCATTGCTGGAGATTTGGCCACCAATCTGGTGCGAGATCAGGTCGAACTTGCGGTTGCGGGCTTATCTGGGGACATGCGTGATCAAGTCACGAAAGTGATATTGAACGTCGTTGCGAGCGCTGCCGGGGGTGCGGTTGGTGGCGTTAGCGGGGCGGGAGGTGCGGCTGTTGCGGATATGTACAACCGGCAGTTGCATCCGGACGAACGGAAATGGGCGAAGGAAAACGCAGAAGGGATGCAGAAATACGTTGCGGAGGCCACCGGACAAAGCATTTCACTTGAAGAAGCATATCAGCGCCTTCTGTCTGCAGGTTATGGGATTGTTGATGAGCGGGCCGACCAAGCCGGCAGCGCTAACAGTGATGAGTTTGCACGACAGTACATCGCGGAGAACAAGTCGGCGGGCTTGTTTTTGGCCAGTCCCGAGGAAAGGCGGAACTATCTGCTAAATGGCAACGTAGATGGCACGTGGACGCCCGAGCAGCAAGCACGTTTTGGCATCAAAACGCCTGGAGAAAACGCTAGTAGAAAAGTTACAGTCGCGGAAACTTATCTAGGCAAACCGTGCGGTGCTGATTGTGTCTCGAAGTTTTCGAGTATCAATGATGCAATTCTCTCTCTTGAAGTGGCGAAGAAGTTCTATCAGGATGATCCTTCAAGTGTAGATCTGATAAATCGCCAGATTATTCAATTGCGCGATGGAATTACTGATGACGAAATTGTTAGAGGTGCGGCAAGTTATCTGGCAAGCATAGATAAGGAAGTTGCGTACTCGATGCTAGGTACGCCGAGGCTGGTTGAAATATTTCAGAGGTTCAATGCCAAAATCGTTGGCGAAGCCGTCGTCGCGAATGATATAAACAGCATTGCAGATAGAATATTGTCCGCTAATCGTGTTGGCAGCGGTTTAAAAGCTGATACGTCGCATATTGCAGCTAGTTTTCTTACCAAGGAACAGCTTGCGTTGGGTGAGATTTTTACAATCAAAGGTGGGGATGGGGTGGATAGAATATTACTGCAAACAGTTGGTGGTCTTAATGGAAAACCAGGTATATATGAATACATCCTTGATCCGTCGAGTAAAGTGACTCATCAGAGATTTATCGAGAATGGGTTGATAAATGGAATCCCGAATCAACGCGCGCCTAGGGTGAAGTGATATGTATTTTCCTGTGATTCCTAACTCATTTATTTGCAATTACTTGGATTTATGTTGGCGAGATGTTGTTTGGGGTTATGAGCGAAAGCTCGTGGATTGGAGTTTCATTGTAGATTTGGCAGCATTTTATGTGTCTCGGGGTTCGGTCAATCCGTTAGAGGTGGACCTAATTTGCTTGGGTGAATTGGATGTTGTGGAAATTGAGGGGAAGCTGTGCGCCCTTGCGGATCACGAAGGCGAGCGGGATGATTTGAACTCGCAAAAAAAATGGCTTTTCATTGCTCTCAAATGGTTATTTGAAAATAAAGACGATATCGCTGACCCGCTGGAGATCGTTGAATTGATTTATGAAGACTTTGATTTTCCTGAGGAAGTGGAAAATTTCGTTCGCTATATGCCCCCGCAAGATGGGTATAGGCCTGGGGAACACTCTGCAAAAGAGAATATGGAGCGGCTTTTTTCTAATTGGAATAGTTATTTGGAAGGCGCTGCCGATTATTTAAGATCAGAAAATAAGGGTGGGGCAGGAACGAAATAAGGTGATGGGGGAAATTTTTAGAACGACTGGTGAGGCGCCTGGGAATATGTCGTTATTTTTCGTATTTCTGCCTGCGATTCGTCGTGTGATCTACACCACAAATGCGATAGAAAGCGTCAACCCGCGACTGCGCAAGATCATCAAAATGCACGGCCACTTTTCCCGCGATGATGCGGCCATTTTGCTGGTGTGGTTTGCGTTGCAAAACATCGCCGCCAAATGGGGATCGGCCACGCATCATTGGACCGACGCGATGCACTAGTTCGCTGTCCCCTATGAATACCGAATTATCCCGAATCCGTATCGATTCGCAGCTGGCCCTTTCGCGAGGGATGCAATTTAAGAGCAATGCCTAAAACACAAAAATTCTGACACTCCCGAAGCAGCACAGGACTACATGCTTGCCCGCATTATCAGCGACAAGCTACCAAACATATCGTTCATGCAGAGCGGTGGCGTGCGGGATTTGGCAGTACCTGACTTGGCAGCAAAGGGAGGCGCTCAAGCCGAACGCACTAAGGGGATTCCGTCGTATGCCGTGAGGAACGCTTCTTTGCTTGCGGCCAATGGGACAGAAATCCTAGGGCAGAATCCGCCGACAGAGCTGTTGATAGTTGACTGAGTTTATCCGCTAGGTGGGGGGCAGAGCTTCTTGTTCCACAAGTGCAAAATCACGGGCAATGTGTTTTTCGGTAGTGAGCCAATGGTGGAAGTCGCAAGCCTTCTTGTGTACGAGGAATCTCTTGGTTTTCTGCGTATTGGTATATCTATCCAAGAAATCGCTCGGTGCAAAAAAATATGGCGACCGATATCTTAAGGACCCGCAGGGCGGGGCTGCGAAGCGAGAAGACTGAAGGGGGAGGAGGGATGTGCCGGCTCTCGGGAGGAACTCGGAGAAAAGCCGGGATAATAATACAGATTAGTTGGGCGGTAACGCAATGGCGAAGGCAGGTGAATATATTTACTGAAAAGCCGGTATGCAAGAGTTGTTTGATCGTGGTGGACCAACTTATTTATAAATATCCCAATATAACGGCGAATATTATGGATAATAATGAAGGTTGGTGCGTCCTCTCAAAAAAGGAATAGTGATGGATGGCATAGTCGGGTACCGAGAAATACGTGAGCAGTTCTTAGGCTGCTACTACAGTTATTGTCGGGAGAAACTCCAGCATCATAGCCCCTGGGTTGCGGGGGAGAGCGAGGTCGGCTATGCGTACGAGGAGCTGGAAGGCACGTTTGATCGGCCTATTGAAAATTTGATGCTAGAAGTTATTGCTCTGATGCTGCGCGCGGGTCGGGGGGGCAATGCGATGGAATATCATTTAAGCGCTATTGATCGGATTCTAAAGGCTAACGATATTAATAATATGGCGTGTGACTTGTCAGATGAAGATAAGGGGGATTTTTTTGCAGATCTTCAAATTCTTGGGCTGATTGATCGCTACCAGCGCTAACGTGTATCCGTGTTGGATGATGTTCCGCACTGCATTCTTACCGAATGATGGGATATTTGCGATGTAAATTATGAACGAAAATCCTCCTTCATGGTTTTCGATTTCTGGTCGATTGCTAATTGTCTAATCTGTTTATATTTGAAGTTGTTGCCGGTTGACATCCTAAGGCTTCAACATCAAATTTCGATTCGCACGAATCTTATCTGCACATCCGCTGCGATTTTTAAAAAATAAAACCTACGGTATTAGGACGCTTTGCGCGAGAACCGCGTGTCCTGCTTCTGATGCAGCCGAAGCGGTGTGCAAAGTGCTGAATAGCGAACTCCCGAATGCGAAGGACGCGGTGGGAGTCAAAGCAACTATCAAAGCCCGCCCAGTCGATGCTAAGACCGCCAAGCCGCTACCGTTGCACTGAGAAGTGCCCTTTTATCAATGCAAGAAGTTTGGCGTGCTTCGCTTTGCTGAGCCGAGCTATGCGTACGGCAAGTGATGCGAGAGCACAGAGGCAGGCGCTTGCGGTCGAATTGCTGCCGCACCCTCCGTTGGGCGTTTAGAAGTGATGTGATTCGGGCGGTAGCCGGCGGTCTGTGAGCTAACTGGCTTGGAAGACTTCGCTCGCGACGACGGCGGCCACCTTGCTGCCCGCAAATGCGACCTTGACCGTGGCCCAACTCCTGGGCTACGGCTTCTATGAACAGAAACTCGTCGCCGACCAGATCCTGGCCACCGCAGGCCAGCGATTCCTGGAAGGCTTCGGCGACAACGACAGCCAGTACAAGCAACTGCACGCCCAGCACAACGGACCCACCTGGTGTCGCTGATCAAGGGCGACAATGTCGCGCTGTCGGTGGGCCGCGACATTACGCTGACGTCCACATCCTCTTTGGAGAACCACGGTGCGACCTTGGGTTCGTACATTTCTGGCGTATCGCGCGTGGACGCCGACAACCTCAGCATGCTGGCCGGGCGCAAGCTCCACCAAGGAAGGAAAACGCGGAGCTGTATGACCTGGCGTGGAAGAGAGTTCAGGATTCGATCAACCTATGTAATTGATCAGAGCCAAGGAAAAAGGGTGGAGGTCGGGAACGTTCACCTTAATGTTACGAAATAAGGGAAGCGAAATTGCGAGCTCAATTGAGAGAAATATCAAGCGATGAAGTTGACGTTAGAGATTATTCTGCGAATTTGCCTGATGCATTTTGCATAACGCTCAGGTTGCGAATTGGCGTCGAGGATGCGATTGGTGCGGACAACTTTGAGGTGTGCGTTTGTAATTTTAAATGGTTGGAGAGCCACGCGCATACTCCATTTTCCGGAGCAGGATTTCTTATTGTTAGGGATTATGACTTTGAGGAAATCGAGTTAACTGTTCTCGAGTTGATTTCCAAATGTGGCGGGACTGATTGGAATTCTATCGGAAATAAATTATCAAGGTACTTTTTGTGGGAGTTCGTTGAATATAAGCCGTAGATAGGTGAGTTTTTTTGACTGGATTTTTTCTTAAGCGACTCTGGCAAGTGGGCATTGGTGGATAGATAATCGGAACGAGCCGCGACATCTTACGTGCCCCTACGTCAACGTCCAAGAACGGCAGAGGTTTCGAGTTGAGCTGACACCGGCCCTGTGCCGGTTCTGCTATATCTGCTTACTGCAACACCTTTCTCCCTCTCTCTATAGACCATGACGTTGTCACAAATATGATAAATAAATAGGGATGATGTGTAATGTTGATAAAAAATGGGAATTTTATCCGTCCGATTCGTATATTATTTTCTGTTGTTGGTATAGTGCTCTGTGCTATTGCCTTGAGATTTGATATATATATCTTGGCGCTCGTTGGTATGGTTGTTGGAGCGATTGGTATGTATTCTTCTAAGGCCTCCACCGTAGGGGTAAAACCATTTGAAGGAAAAAAGTAAAGCCCACGGACAGTGGGCCATTGCTTTAGTATTGTTATGACCAGATCGTCCGCTGTTGCTGGATCGTGCTTCACACCTTCGATATCGCAGTCTTCGATGAAGACAACGCCAAAAAACGGCTACGCGCCGATAAAAACGATCGAGGGAATATCCCGCTCGGCGTATTTACTTAAACAAAAATAGGCTAGTATGGTTTAGCTTTTTCCCCCGCGATGATAAATACTTGGGAAATAGTTAAGCACTTGACGCCAAAGTAGCTAAGTGAATACGCGGAATCTTGGACCTGTAAGCCGTAATCCCGAGGGCATTCGACATTCTTACCGCTGGAAGAAGCGGTGCGAGAGGTTAAGCGACAGCATCTAGTGCCCAGCACCTCTTTTGTTTTTGCTTGTAGCAGTGCAAACCGGCACCGCCAATATCACCATCACCACCAGCGTACGTGCCGGTGAGCGGCAACAGCACCACGGCTCCGCAGGCGGCCCTTCTGTTTTCTTCTCCAAATCATCACACCGGTGACGCTCAAAATAGCCACCATCAAACCCACTACGCAGATGAAAAGCTTGAAGGGCCATCCCCACATGGTCGCCATGTGCAGGCTGGCGAGCCAGGAGCGCAGGGTGTCTCCGGCGGCAGCTCCCGTCGGGATCCAGGCGCTCAGGCGGGCACCCGTGTTTGCGTCGAACATCACCATGGTCAGGCCATTGCGCTCGCGCACGTCCAGGGTGCTGCGCACGGTGTAGGTGTAGACGGTCCGCCACGGGTCATATTGCAGCCCGGTTTCTTCGATCGTGTGAAAGCCATGGACCCGGGCCTCGTCCGCCATCAGGCGCCGGCCGGTCGCGCGTGCCGCCTGCCAGTCAATGGCGGGATTCGGATTGGACGTGCCGGGCGGGGGCAGCGCGCTTTCGCCCGGCTGGTGCGTGAACAGCGTCTTCATCACGGGCTCGTAGACACTGGGCAGGTTGAACGAGACGCCGCTCCACGCAATCACGAACAGCATGAACCACAGCCACAATCCTCCGGCGCGGTGCAGGTCGAAAGTTTGCTTGTAGCCTCCCGCGCTCCAACGCAGCTTCCATGCGGGCGTCCAACGCGCAAGCCACGATCTGCGGCGCCCGGGCGTAGGAGAGCCTGCGGGCGGCGGCAGGGTCAACCAGGCGCCGACAAAGCAGTCCAACGTCCAAAGCAGCGCAATGATGCCGAAGAAGTAGGTGCCGGCGTCGCCCAAGGCCAGCGAGTAATGCAGGCGTTCGATGAACGGCATCAGGTTCTTGACGCCTTGGCTGATATCGCCCCATTTGCGCGCGCCCAGAATGACGCCAGTGTAGGGGTCGACGAACACCTGATCGTTGGCCAGCGATGCGCCGGCGGCGGCCTGCAGATAGAAGACATAGGCGTCGCCAGGGGCGGCGGTCAACGGCGCATACAGCACCTGCGTGTCTGGAAATGCCCGCGCCACCAGCTCCCGCAGATGCAGCGGGTCCAGCGGCGCGGCGTTCGGTGCGGGCGCGCGGGCATGGAACAACGATGGGCTGAGGCGCGCGTCCAGTGTGTCGTTCCAGGCGAGCAGGGCGCCTGTCAAGCCGGCCAGGAACAGAAAGCCGGCAAGCGCCAGCCCTGCATAGCGGTGTGCCAGTATCAGCGCCGCGCGCATCAGAACCGGTAGGAGGCGCTGAGGTTGGCGGTGCGTTCGGCGCTGCGGTAGCAGACGCCCTCCAGATAACCGCAATCAAACAAGGCCTGCTTGTTGAAGAGGTTGTTGACGTTCACCGAGACGCGCCAGGGACCGCGCTCCAGCCCCACGGCGGCGTCCCACAGGGTCAGGCTGGGGTTGGTGATGTTTTCATTGTTGCCATCCGAGTTGGAACGCATCTTGCCAAGGTAGCGCACGCCCAGCGCGGTGTAGGCCTGCACGGAATCGCCGACCGGGAAGGTGTACTTGCTCCATACCGACGCGCTGTGTTTGGGCGCGCCCTTTTGCGGCAGGCCCTGGTCGCCGTTATTGCTCTTCTTGATATCGGTATCCAGGTAGGTGTATTGCGCGATCACGCTCAGGCGAGCGGTCAGTTCCGTACGCGCTTCCAGCTCGAAGCCGCGTGCAGAAATCTCACCCGTCTGGTTCACCTTGCCGGGGTTGCCGATGACTGCCGACGTCACGTTCTTGCGCGTGATGTCGAACACCGAGGCCGTGTACATGCTGCGCTGGTTGGCCGGCTGATAGCGCACGCCGGCTTCCACCTGCCGGCCGCGCGACGGAATCAGCGGCGCGCCGGACACGGAGTTGCCAAGCTCGGGCGAGAACGATGTGGCGTAACTGATATAAGGCGCCCAGCCGGAATCGAACAGATAGACCAAGCCTGCCCGGCCCGTAGTGGCGTTGGGCGACTGGTCGTATCCGGTCGTCTTGACGCCGGAATTCAGGTCGGTTGTGGCGCTGGATTGCTGGACGCGGTCATGCCGCACGCCAGCCGTCAACACCCAGTTGTCCCACTTCAATTGATCTTGCGCGTACAAGCCAAGTTGCTTGGACGGCGAACGCTCGCGGGTCGGATCGGCAGCTGGCACGAGCGGCAGGCGCGAATAGACGGGGTTGTAGAGATCCAGCGGCTCGACAAAGCCGATTTCATAAGGGTAGCTGTCGGTGTTGCGGATCTTGGTGTAGTCCATGCCGAGCAGCACCGTGTGGGCCAGTGGGCCGGTGCGGAAGTTGGCCTGCACCTGCGAGTCAGAGAAGAAACTCTCGGACTCGGTGTTCACCGGCCAGAAGTAGCGTTCGATGATCGAGCCGTCGACCAGCGCGGCAGGGAACAGATCGGTGCGCTCGTTCTTCAGGCGGTTGTAGCGCAGGTTCTGGCGGAAGGACCAGGTATCGTTGAAGCGATGCTCGAAGTCCAGCCCGACCATTTTGTTGTCGCGCTTGAACCGGTTGTCGTAGCCGGTGACATTGACCGAGGGATCGACCTGGCCTTGCGGGCCAGGGTTCTCCAACTGATTCGGAAATGCGTATTGCTGGTTGTCTTTCTGGTAGCGCGCCAGCAGCGTCAGCCGCGTATTGGCGCTGGGCTGCCAGGTGAGCGCGGGCGCAATGTACAGGCGATTGTCGCTGTCATGGTCCAGGCGCGTGTCGGACTCGCGCCCCAGCATGGTCAGGCGGTAGCTCCATTCGCCGCTTTCGTCGATGGGGCCGCCGAAGTCGGCCTTGATGGTGCGCCGGTCGTAGGTGCCGTACTCGACGCCGATTTCGCGTATGGGTTCGGTTGTGGGCCGCTTGCTGACGGCATTGACCATGCCACCGGGCGGCACTTGCCCGTACAGCACAGAGGAGGGGCCGCGCAGTACTTCTACGCGTTCTAGCCCATAGGGCTCAATGGAGGAGGAAAAAGTACGTCCGGAATTGCGCAGGCCGTCCAGGAAAATGCCGGTGGTTTCTATAGTGAAGCCGCGCAGCATCGATGAATCATCGCTGCCGAGCGGGCGCTGATTCGGCGTGACGCCTGCGGTGTAGCGCAAGGCTTCGTCCAGCGATTCCGCCTTGCGGTCGCCGAGTTCGTCGGCGGTGATGACCGAGATGGATTGCGGGACTTCGATCAGGGGCGTGTCGGTCTTGGTGCCCGTGAGGCTGCGTTTTGCGACGTACCCCGGCACTGGGCCCAAGGCGTCGTCCAGGGTGCCGCTGCCGCGCACGGTGACCGAGGGCAGGGTCGCCACGCCGCCGCTTGCGGCCGCGCCCGAGGGACGGCGGATGACATAGCTACCATTGGCTTGGCGTGTGGCTTCCAAGCCGCTGCCCGCCAGCAACGCCGCCAGGCCGTCCTGGACGGAATAGCTGCCCGACAGGCCCGGGCTTCTCAAGCCCGCCGTGCTGCTGGTGCTGAACGACAGCAGCGCGCCGGATTCGCTTCCCAGCCGGTTCAGGGCGTCTTCAAGCGTACCCGCAGGAATGTTGTAGCTGCGGATCTGGGAGGACGGGGCCTGTGCCAGGACGGGCCCCGCCGTGGCGGCCAGCGTTACGGCAAGCGCACCGCCCAGGGCCACCCGAACAATGACTTGCGACATGGCGCCGCGAGCGCGGCGTTGACTGGACTGGCGTCTGGACGCCTTCTGTTTACCCATTTTCGACCTTCCGGGGATGTTGAAGATGTTTGCTCTCATCTTGTATGTCCCGCGAAATTCAAAAACGGACCACATTCTGGAAAAATAATTAGCGGCAGCTTTCTGGGGATCTTACGCCCCGGTTCAGCTGACTCTGTTCGTTCCTGACTGAGTCCGCGTCAGGCGCAGCGATTTCTCGCCCCAGAACCGCGTGACGTGCTGGACCTCCAGCGAGAATAGGGTGGCGAGGGTGTCCAGCACCTTGCCGATATCGGCAAGCGGATAGGACCCTGAAACGCGCAGATCGGCGGCCCCTGGGTCGCAACTGATGGGTAGACGGCTGTAACGCCCGAGCTCGGCCAGAAAATCCGCAAGCCGCAGGCCCCGGGCGATGATCATGCCGCTCGCCCATGCCGGATTGCTTTCTTCCGTGTTCCAGGGGGAGGTGATCTCCGTGGCGGTAAATTGCGATTGCTGACCGGCCAGCAAGACAAGATGGCGTTCCCCGGCGCGCCGAGGATGAATGTCCACGGCCGCTTCATAAACGCTGACCAGTGTGGCGTCGGCCAGTTGCCGTACGGCGTAGCGCGTGCCGAGCGCTCGGGCCTCGCCCTGCGCGGTTTCAATCAGAAAAGGGCGTGCCGTAGCCTGCGGACCCCGAGCGGTGGTGATCAGGATTTCTCCAGCCACCAGCCGAATCCGGCGTTCTGAAGCTGTGAAAGCCACGTCGATAGCGCTGTCGGTGTTCATGACGAGCTGGCTGCCGTCATCCAGCAGCAGCGTGTTGCGCTCGCCGATGCGGGTGCGATGTTGCGCGGTCCATTGACGCCACGGCACCAGTTCTTGCGCGGTCCAAGCGCCCGCGCTCACGAACACTAGCGCTGCAAGCGTCTTCACGGCATGTCGGCGTTGCGCAGAGTGCTTGGGTGTGAGCGTAGCTTGCGCCAGGGCAGACTTAAGCGGCGATGGCAGACCGCGCATGCTGCCGTTGACGGACTCGATGCGTTGCCACGCGCGTTCGTTGTCTGGGTGCAAGCTGCGCCAGCGTAGCCATTGCTCCCGCATGCGGGGAGACGGTTCGCCAGCTTGCAGTTCGATCAGCCATTGCACGGCCTGGTCGGCGACGTTCGCGGGGACGGGCGCGGTGGTTTGCGATGCTGGACCGGAACGCCGGCCTGGATGGGAGGCAGCGCTCATGCCTTAACCGGCAAAGCGTCCGGGAAGTAGCACTGCCGTGCGGCGCGGGCGATATGACGCTTGACGGTGGTGACGGAAATGCCCAGTTCTTCGGCAACCTGAGCGTGGTTCAGGCCGTCAAGCTGGGTCAGCAGGAAGGCGCGCTTGACCAGCACAGGCAGGCCGTCGAGCAGGCCGGCGATCTCCACCAGCGTTTCCAGCAGGATGGCGCGGTCTTCGGGAGACAGCGCGAGGGCTTGCGGGTCCTGGGCAATCGCTTCCAGATATGCTTGCTCCAGCTTTTCCCTGCGCCAGTGGTTGGCCACGACACGCTGGGCGATGGTGGTCAGATAGGCGCGAGGCTCTTGAATGGCTACGTGCTCGTCCCGAGACAGTAGCCGCACGAAGGTGTCGTGCGCCAGGTCGGCTGCCTGGTGGGCGTCGCCTAACCGCCTGCGCAGCCAACCGCGCAACCAGCCGTGATGGTCGTTATATAGGGTTTCGACGCAAAGCGAGGGGTTTGGGACGGGCACGGTGCAATCCACAGTGGCCCGCGGACTCGAGGTAGGGGGAAACTCTAAATGAGAACGACATTCATTTTGTGAATATTATCAGAGGCTGGAAATTTCCGCTGGCTTCTTCAGCGAACTGCTTTTGGCGGTTTCGAATGCACCGGATCTGGCCTCATACCTTCCTACCCTATGCGTGACGCGCAGACGTTGCTGAACGTCTTTCAGTGAATCTGTCCTGAACCTTCGGGCTGCAATTCCGATAAGGCTTTCCAATCGGGATCCTGGAACATGCGCAGGTTGATGGGGTAAACAGGGTGCTCCGCCAAGCAGGCATTGAACGCGTCCAGGAAGGCCTCGACGTCATGGGTGTAGTAACGCCATTCCTTCAAATGATTGCCCGTCAGGCAAGCCACCTGCACTCCGATGCTGGAGTTTTCGAAGCCATTTTCGATGGCTTCCTCGAAGCTATTGGTGTTCTTCTTGTCTTCGTCATTGGGCATGCCGGACGCGATGCCGATATAGGGCCAGGAAATAATGATCAGGTTCTCATTGAGCTCGCGATCAGCCGCCGATGGCAGCTCGGTACGAAAACGAACGATGACCGACAAATCGTTGACGCGTGTTTCACCCACCGCCCACAGATCACCTGGAAAAATGCTGCTCATTGAATAAATTCCTGTGTAGAAGCCGAACTGACTGGTTCAGAGGTTGATCCTGAGGGCACCTTCTGCGCACGTTCTGATGACGGGAATCTCGAAAACCGTTCGGGGCATGGATGAAGGTCGTGTTCAGGAACAAGCCCGGGAGTCTATCGCAAGCCATCGGTCCTGGTTGCGAGCGGACGCGACTCCGCACAAGCGCGCCCGCTGGGTGCTTGGCGAGGCGCGATTCCGCTCGACCCTTCTACCCCTTGTCTCCAACCAGCACCGGCTTGTCCCGATATCTGTCAGGGAAGGTCTTGGCCAGGTTTTCAACCTTGGGGATGTCGTTCACCATGATGTACATGCTGTACGGATGGCGGACGAGATAATCCTGGTGGTAGCTCTCGGCCGGGTAGAAGCCTTGCAGCGGTTCGACGGTGGTTGCCAGCGCCTTCGAGTACACGCCGGCCTTGTTCAGTTGGGCGATGTAAGCCTCGGCCACTTTGCGCTGGCTGTCGCTTTCTGGAAATACCGTCGACCGGTATTGCGTGCCGCTGTCCGGCCCCTGACGATTCAGTTGGGTCGGGTCATGCGCTACCGAAAAGTAGATCTGTAGCAGTTGGCCGTAGCTGACCTGCTTGGGGTCATAGCTGATTTCGACGGCTTCGGCGTGGCCGCTGCGGCCGCCGCTGACGGTGTCGTAGTTGGCGGTGTCTGCTTTGCCGCCGGCATATCCAGACACGGCGCTGGTGACGCCCTTGACGTGCTGGAAGACCGCTTGCACGCCCCAGAAGCAGCCACCGGCGATCACGGCTTTTTCTGTGGCGGCGGCGGTGGTGGTCTGATCCATCGCGGGCGGTGGAATGATGAAGGCGGTTTCGGCGGCTTGCGCGGCGCCCGCGCCCAGCAGACCGCAGGCGGCGGCCAGTAGCGCGAGCAGGGGGCGGGGCTTGTGGGTGGGGGTCATGGCGTGAAGTCCTGTGTGTCGCGTATGTGGGTCAAGCTTGCGGGGCGAAGGTCATGGCTACGCCATTCATGCAGTAGCGCAGGCCGGTGGGCCGTGGGCCGTCGTCAAAGACGTGGCCTAGGTGGCCGCCGCAGTTTGCGCAGTAGACGGCTGTGCGGACCATGCCGAAGCTGCTGTCGCGTGTTTCGCCTACAGCCTTGGGCAATGGTTGCCAAAAGCTGGGCCAGCCGGTGCCGCTGTCGAACTTGGTTTCCGAAGAAAAGACTTTTTGCTGGCAGCCTGCGCACGAGAACGTGCCTTTGCGGTGTTCGTCATTGAGCGGGCTGGAGTAGGGCCGTTCGGTGCCTTCGTGACGCAATACGTCGTATTGCACGGGTGTGAGCCGTTCGCGCCATTGCGCGTCGGTCAACACGTAGGGGAAGGTGGCGGCGGGGGTGGCGGCGCGCGCGGCTAACAACGGGGCCAGGCCGGCCGTGAGGGCCGCGGCCCCGCCCAGGCTCAGGAAATGTCTGCGATTCAATGTCATGGCGTGGCTCTATCTAAAGGGGCAGGGATTGCGGGTTCGTTGAACGAGACCCGCAGGCAGCCGGTTGCGCTGGAATTACTTCTTCATGTCGTCCTTGGACATTCCGTCCTTCGACATGCTGTTTTTTGACATGCCATCCTTGGACATTCCATCTTTCGACATCCCGTCCTTGGACATGCTGTTTTTCGACATTCCGTCTTTGGACATGCTGTCTTTGGACATTCCATCCTTGGCCATGCCATCTTTGGTCATGCCGCTTTTGGACATGCCATCCTTGGACATGCTGTCTTTTGCCATGTTGTCTTTGCTCATGCTGTCCTTGCCCATGGTGTCGGCGGCATGAGCCGTCACGGCGCCAAAGGCCAGGCACAGGGAAAAAGCGGCGGTGGTGAGTTTCTTCATGATGCGTTCCTTTGATGGATAGGGGTAAGACAGGATTTCACCTAGCTGCCGCCGAACCAGTTGTAGCCCTGGTCCTCCCAGTAACCGCCTGGGTAGGTGTTGGTGACGAAAATTGCCCGTATGTGCTTGGGATTTTTGTAGCCAAGCTTGGTAGGCATGCGCAGCTTCATGGGGAAGCCGTATTCGGGTGGTAGCGGTTGGCCGTCGTAGGTCAGCGCCAGAATGGTTTGCGGGTGCAGCGCCGTGGGCATGTCGATGCTGGTGTAGTAGTCGTCCGAGCACTTGAAACCGACGTATTTCGCGGTCAGATCCGCACCTACGCGCTTCAGGAATGTGGAGAAGGGCACGCCGCCCCACTTGCCGATGGCGCTCCAGCCTTCGACGCAGATATGGCGCGTGACCTGGTCGATCTGCGCCATGGCGCGCAGTTCTTCAAGCCGCCATTGACGCTTGTCGGCAACCAGGCCGGTCACTTCCAGGCGGAAGGATTCCTCGTCGACATGGCGTACCTCGTCAATGCCGTAATAGGCGTTGAACGGAAACGGCCGGGTGATCATGGCGTCCGGGTAGGTCGGAGCAAGCTTGTTGGGGTCGAACAGCCAGCCCTGCACGCGGTCGTTGAACCGCGATACGGCGCCAAGCGCTTTTTCGACGTTTTCATCGTCGGACAAGGAGCAGCCCGACAGCATGGCCAGCCCGCCCAAGGTCAGGCTGTTGCGCAGGAATGCCCGGCGCGAGGGTTGTTCCACCCGGCGGACCAGCAGGTTTTTGGCTTCTTTCAAGATGGCCGGGCCATCCAGGCCGAGCAGCGACAGGCATCTTTTCTGGCTCACGTCGGGCTCCTTTATTTGCCGCGGATCATTGCAATCAGGCTGCGGGGCACCAGCGCCACCATCACCAGATGGACGGCTACAAAGGCCACCAGCAGCGCCATGGCGACGAAATGAATGCGGCGCGCGAATTCATAGCCGCCCAACAGCTCGCGCAGCAGGTCGAATTGCACGGATTTCCACAACACCAGCCCGGACAGCACCAGCACGACGATGTCGGCCATGACAAACAGGTAGGCCACCCGTTGAACCTGGTTGTAGTGGCGCAGATCAGCGTGCGACAGCTTGCCCCGCAGTGCGGCGCCCAAGTCAGAGGCCACGCCGCGCGGGCTGACGGGCAGGAATTTGCGCCAGAGGCGGCCGGTGGCGATGTTTAACGCCAGATACAACAGGCCATTGGCAAACAGCAGCCACATGCCGGCAAAATGCCATTGCAAGGCGCCGCCCAGCCAGCCGCCCAGCGTCAGGTTGTTGGGAAAGGCAAAGTCAAAGATCGGCGACGCGTTGTAGACGCGCCAGCCGCTGGTCACCATGATCAGCACGGCCAGAGCGTTGACCCAGTGCATGATGCGCAGCCAGCCGGGGTGGATCTTGCCGGAAGGCGGCAATGGGGCCGTGGGGTCGAGACTTACGGGAGGGGCCAGCATGGGATGTCTCCGGGGGCTTTTTGTCGTTGGAGCCATTCTTTCCCGGGGCCGATATCCAAGTCCTCACGCAAACTTAAAATAAATGTGATAACTCGCCGGAGCGGATTGGCGACAATGGCGGTATTGACCTGGCCCGAGCCCCCTATGGATACGCCCCGACGCGTGCTGATTGTTGAAGACGACGCCCACATTGCCGAATTGCTGCGCTTGCACTTGCGCGATGAAGGCTATGCGGTGGAACACGCTGCCGACGGGAACGACGGCATGCGGCGGCTGGAAGAGGGCAATTGGGATGCGCTGGTTCTGGATCTGATGCTGCCCGGTATCGATGGCCTGGAAATCTGCAAGCGGGCGCGCGCGATGACGCGTTACACGCCCATCATCATCACCAGCGCCCGATCCAGCGAGGTGCATCGCATCCTGGGGCTGGAATTGGGCGCAGACGACTACCTGGCCAAACCCTTTTCGATGCTGGAACTGGTGGCGCGGGTTCGGGCGCTGCTGCGCCGTACCGAGGCGTTGGAACGCAATGCCCGCATCGACGCCGGCAGCCTGACGCTACACGGCGTATCGATTGATCCCGTGGCCCGAACCGCGCAGGTTGATGACCGGCGGCTGGATCTGACCCCGCGTGAATTTGATCTGCTGCATTTCTTTGCGCGGCACCCGGACAAGGTTTTCTCGCGCATGGATCTGCTGAATCAGGTTTGGGGTTATCAGCACGAAGGTTACGAGCACACCGTCAATACGCACATCAACCGGCTGCGCACCAAGATCGAGACCGATCCGTCCAACCCGCAGCGCATTCTGACGGTGTGGGGCCGGGGCTATAAATTTGCGACGGCGCCTGAAACCGCAGGAGGCACGTCATGAAGCGCCTGACATTGGCACAGCGTCTGTCCGCCGTCTTCGCCTTGCTGTTGCTGGCTTGCTGCGGAGCGTCCGCTTGGTTGCAGGTGGCAGCCAACACGCGCTACGAGCAAGAGGTCGTGCAGCGGCTGTCCACCGGACTGGCGCAGCACATCGCGGGCACCAATGAATTGATGGACGCCAATGGGTGGAAGCCCGCCTCGGTGCGCTCGCTGTTTGACATGCTGATGGCGGTCAATCCGGCGGTGGAGGTTTATTTGCTGGCGAGCGACGGCCGCATTGTGGGCGACGCGGCGCCTGCCGGCCAGATCAAACTGGATCGCGTGAATCTGGAGCCGGTCCAACGGCTGCTGGCGGGCGGAATGCTGCCCATTGTTGGCGACGACCCGCGCAATGCGGGCGTGAAAAAAGTCTTCAGCGCTGCACCGGTCAAGGTCGCGGGGCAAGAACAAGGCTACGTTTACGTGGTGCTGCAAGGGCAGGCCCACGACGCGCTGGCTATGTCTGTGTCGGCCAGTTCGGTGTTGCGCACAACCCTGTGGTCGATCGCGCTGGTGGCGTTGCTGGGGCTGGTGGCAGGGTTGGTGGCGTTTGGCCTGACTACCCGGCCGCTTCGTGATCTGACGCGTGCGGTACGCGATTTTGAAGGTGATGACGGCAAAGGGCTGGCTGCGCTGGAGCGGCCGGGCGATGCATCGGACAAGAACGCCGATGAGATCGTCGTGCTGCGCCGCAGCTTCGTGCAGATGGGGCGGCGTATTTCCGAGCAATGGCGCGAACTGACGCGGCAGGATCAGCAGCGGCGTGATCTCGTGGCCAATATCTCGCACGATTTGCGTACGCCGCTGACCTCGTTGCATGGCTACCTGGAAACGCTACGCTTGAAAGACGAAACGCTGGACGCCGCCGAGCGCCGCCGCTATCTGGACATTGCGCTGGCGCAAAGCCGCAAGGTGGGCCGTTTGGCGCAGGAATTGTTTGAACTCGCTCGCTTGGAATCTGGGCTGGTGCGGTTGGAGCCAGAGACTTTTTCCTTGCCCGATCTGGTGCAGGATGTGATCCAGAAGTTTGAACTGGCCGCTGAAGCGCGGCGCCAGCAATTGACAACCGACATTCCCCGCGAACTGCCGCCCGTGCGCGCCGACGTGGGCTTGATCGAACGCGTGCTGACAAACCTGCTGGACAACGCCATCCGTCACAGCCCGCCGGGCGGGCACATCGAGTTGCGGCTGGGATATGCGCAGAATTCGGTGCAGGTTCAGGTTAGTGATTCCGGCGCAGGCATCCCTGATGAATTGCGCGCGGGGCTGTTTACCAGAGCGTCTGCGCTGAACAGCGGGCCGCGAGATAGCGGCGGTTTGGGGCTGGTGATTGTGCAGCGCATTCTGCAGCTGCATCACAGTGAAATCCGGCTGGTCGACCGCGCCGAACCCGGCGCGGTATTCCAGTTTGATCTGGCGGCTGCCCGTTAAATAAGTAACTTAGCGGACCGCTGCCACCTTGCGGCGGTGTCAGGCGGCAGGCGCAGCGGCCGGCATCTGTCCGTGCAGCAGATAGTCCATCAGCTCGCGCACCGAACGCATCGCGCCGCCAAAGGGCAGTTTGGACGCGCCACGGAAGAACAGGCCGCGGCTGACTTCACCACGCATGGCGGCGGCAAGCTTTAAGTCGATGCAGAATTGGCCGAAGCGCGCCATGCCGTCACGCAGGCCGCATTGCGTCAGGCAGTCCATGCGTTGGCTGCAACGGCGCGGGTCATTGCGCGTGCTGGCTTGCAGCGTTTTTTCCTGACGGAGATAGCGCGTGAGCCACGGTGTTGGGACGGCGCGTGCAGGCAGACCGGCGACGCTCGTGAATTCCGCGAGGTTGTCGGGGTCTGCATCCATCAGAACACGCTTGAAATTCTCGTGCGCGTCGCCTTCTTCGGTGACGGCAAAGGCGGTGCCGACTTGCACGCCGTCGGCGCCATGGGTCAGCCAATGGCGCACCTGTTCATGGCTGCCCACGCCGCCTGCGACAATCAGGCGGGGCGCGTCACGGCCGAGTTGCAGTTCATTGAACAGGGCGTGGCATTCGGCCAGCACACGTTTGAAATCGAAGCGCTCGTCGTGAATATCGTCCAGCTTGGCTGCGCCCAGGTGGCCGCCTGCGTGTCCCGGATGTTCGATCACAACGGCGTCGGCCATGCGGCCTTTCTTCATCCATTTTTTCAGCACCACGGCTACACCGCGCGCTTCGGACAAAATTGGCACCAGCGCTACCTTGGGAAAATCTGCCGTCATGTCGGGCAGATCCAGCGGCAAGCCTGCGCCCATCACGATGGCTTGCGCGCCGCTTTCGCACGCCTGGCGCACCAGGGCAGGGTGGTCGCGCACGGCTTTCATGACGTTGACAGCGATCAGGCCCCGGTTTTGCGCCGTTTCAAGCGCGGCTCGGACCTCGCGGTGCAGCGCCTCGCGGTTGGCGCTGTCGATCATGTCGCGGTCATTGCATTTGTCGGTCTTTTCGACCAGATCGGGGTGGTGATGGCGCAAATCGACGCTGGCGATGGTGCCCATCGCGTTCTGACTGGCAACCGCGCCAGCCAGGCGATGTGCAGATACGCCGACGCCCATGCCGCCCTGAACGATGGGTAGCAATTCGCGTCCGGCGAGGTTGAGTGATTTGAACCACGTCATGTTGAAGTCTTTCCTCTGGTCAAGTGGACAGAGGCTAGAGCAAGGGGGGTGGCGTTGCCTTGCGCAGGATCAAGCCAGACTGCAATGACGGGCAGAGCGGGGCGGGCGTAACCCGCCCCATCCGTCACGCTTTATGCAATCAGCGTGAACGCAGGGGCTGTGTGATGGGAAGTGATGGCTGTTACGGACGCCATCTGGTCAGGCTGCCGCACCGCGGCATTGAAAGCGCGCCTGGCCTAGCGGTAGGCGAACTCAGTGAAGCGTTGCGCCATTTGGGCCTGAGCCGGCGCGCTTAACGCGCGGGCGGCTGGGGTGCCTGGCGCGCTGCGCGCAGCTTGCACGGCAAATCGCTGTACTCCCCGCCGCGCCAGTTCGCTGGCCAATGCCAATAGCCTCGGTTCGTCCAGCCAATCGGGGTGCCAGGTGATTCGGCATTCAAAGTCGGTCCCGGCGGATAACAGCTGCGTCAGGCAGGCCAGGGCGGGGCGTTGGGAATCGCGGCGTCCCGTGATGTCGTCGTAGCCTTGCGCATCTGCTTTGATATCCAGTCCGACCCAATCCAGGTGGCGTAATACATCGGCCAGCCTTAGCGGATAAATGCCAGCCGTGTGCAGTCCCACGCGATACCCCATGCGGCGCACGTCACGAATCAAGGACGGCAGACGGGGCTCACTCAAGGGTTCGCCGCCTGAAAAAACCACGGCATCCAGCAGACCCTGGCGGGTTTCCAGAAAGGCGCGGGTCTCGCGCCAGTCATAACGGGCGGCGCGGGTTTGCAGTTCTGTGTTGTGGCAGTAATGGCAGCGCCACGGGCAGCCAGAGATAAAGACCACAGCGGCCAGTTGCCCCGGCCAGTCTACGGTCGAAAAAGGCACCAGTCCGCCAATCGCGGGCGAGTGCCGCGGCAGCGGCTGGGCCACGGGCTGCGGCGGCGCGGCATAGGCTGGCCTTACGGCCAGCCTGCGTGCAGCCGATTCAGCGTTGTTCGACGAAGAAGCGGCGTTCATTGAATTCGCCTTGTTTGCCGGTGTTAAAGGAAGAGACAGGGCGGTGATAGCCCATCACGCGGGTCCAGATTTCGCAGCGAACGCGCTGACTGTCGTCCAGCTGGATGGCAGGGGCGGCGGTGGCGGCGGGGGCGATCAAGGTTTGCATGGTGACTCCTTGGGGTATGTGCCGGGCAAGCCCGGCGGGGTATTGCGTGCTAGACAGGCGCGCAGCACGCGGATTGCTTGGCCATCAGTTCGGCGTCGCATTTGGGGCAGAACTCGTGGTGTCCGGCCAGATAGCCGTGATTCGGGCAGATCGAGAACGTGGGCGTGACCGTGATGTAGGGCAGCCGGAAATTGGACAGCGCGCGGCGTACCAGCTGTTTGCAGGCGTCGGCGGACGACACCGCCTCGTTCATGTACAGGTGCAGCACCGTGCCGCCCGTGTATTTGCTTTGCAGCGTTTCCTGTAATTGCAGCGCGTAGAACGGATCGTCGGTATGGCCGACAGGCAACTGGCTGGAGTTCGTGTAGTACGGTTGCGCTTCGGTGCCTGCTTGCAGAATGTCGGGGTAGCGTTTCTTGTCTTCGCGGGCAAAGCGGTAGGTCGTGCCTTCGGCGGGAGTGGCTTCCAGGTTGTAGAGGTGGCCAGTCTGTTCCTGGAACTCAGTCATGCGCTCGCGGACGCGGTCCAGCAAACGCACGGCGAGCGCGTGGCCAGCGCCGGTCGTGACATCGTCTTCGTCGTTCGTGAAGTTGCGGATCATCTCGTTGATGCCGTTCACGCCCAGCGTGCTGAAGTGATT
The DNA here is from genome assembly GCF_030864005.1 of Achromobacter seleniivolatilans. NCBI lineage: Bacteria > Pseudomonadati > Pseudomonadota > Betaproteobacteria > Burkholderiales > Alcaligenaceae > Achromobacter > Achromobacter seleniivolatilans. The sequence continues at coordinate 2,007,011 of NZ_CP132976.1, read as the reverse complement.
GCGCAAGGTGCCCAGATAGCGGCGGGTATAGGGATAGAGGCCCTGGTCGATGTAGCGCTGCACAACCTTGCGCTTGGTCTCGAGCACGTCGCGGCCCAGGCCCAGCAGGTAGTCCAGACGTTCCATCAGTTGCGCCTCGTTGCCGCGGCAGGTATGGCCCAGCCGCGCGCAGTTGACGGTCACGACACCCACCGACCCGGTCTGCTCGGCAGAACCGAACAATCCGTTGCCGCGTTTCAGGAGCTCACGCAGGTCCAGTTGCAGGCGGCAGCACATGGAGCGGACCATGTGCGGTTCCAGATCCGAATTCAGGAAGTTCTGGAAGTAGGGCAGCCCGTAACGCGCCGTCATTTCGAACAAGCGGTCGGTGTTGGGATGGTCCCAGTCAAAGTCGGGCGTGATGTTGTAGGTGGGAATGGGGAATGTGAATACCCGCCCTTTGGCGTCGCCCGCCATCATGACTTCGATGTAGGCGCGGTTGATCATGTCCATTTCGACCTGCAAATCACCGTAGGCAAACGGCATTTCTTCGCCGCCCACATACGGAATCTGTTCTTTCAGATCTGCCGGGCAGGTCCAGTCGAAGGTCAGATTGGTGAATGGCGTTTGTGTGCCCCAGCGGCTGGGCACGTTCAGGTTGAAGATCAGTTCCTGAATGGACTGCTTTACCTCGGCGTAGGTCATCGCGTCGCGGCGGATGAAGGGCGCCATATAGGTGTCAAAGGAGCTGAATGCCTGCGCGCCTGCCCATTCGTTTTGCAGGGTGCCCAGGAAATTCACGATCTGACCAATTGCGGCGGACATGTGCTTGGGCGGGGTGGACTCCACTTTGCCGGGAATGCCGTTGAACCCTTCGGTCAGCAGTTGGCGCAAGGACCAGCCAGCGCAGTAGCCGCTAAGCATGTCCAGGTCATGAATATGGATGTCGCCTTCGCGGTGGGCGCGGCCGGCCTCGGGGGTGAAAACATTGGACAGCCAATAGTTGGCAGTGACCTTGCCCGCCACGTTCAGGATCAGACCGCCCAGGCTGTAGCCTTGGTTGGCGTTGGCATTGACGCGCCAGTCGCGCTGTTCAAGGTATTCCTCCATGGCGCTTTCCACGTCCACCAGAGTGTGGCGCATGGAACGCAGGCGGGCATGCTGTTCGCGGTAGACGATGTAAGCGCGCGCGGTGCGCCAGTGGCCCGCGCGGACAAGCGCGTCTTCGACACGATTCTGGATGGTTTCCACGCCAGGGCAGGGTTGGTCTGCCAACGCGGCGATGACACTGTCCGTCAGCGCTTGCGCGCCCGCCAGATCCAATTCCCCGGTGCTGTTGCCCGCGGCCGCCATGGCGTGCGCGATCTTGTCGCGATCAAAGGCCACGACGCGGCCATCGCGCTTGAGGATGTGTTGGATAGGCATTGTTGGCACCATATGTAGTAGGGTGTAAAGACTCTACCACTACATATGGTGCTGCTGACGCGCTGCGTCGACGCGATGTCAGCTTGGTTTGATGCGGGTCAAACGCCGAGGAACGGTGCGAAAAAACCGCAAAACCCCGGCCGGGTCAGAATCCGATGCCCACGCCAGCCAGGGAAATCGCTACCGCCAAGGCGGCGGTGCCGGCGGCTGGGCGGGGGGCCCAAGAGAGCATCCCGACCCACAGCAACGCGCCAGCGGACAGCCAGCCCAGCCACGCCACTACGCCCACGGTGTTGCCCCACAGGCCCACGCAAGGCAGCAGAGCCAACGCCAGCAGCAACGTCCCTGCGCCGCGCAGTACGCGGGTATGGCCGGTAGACGGATCTTGCCCCCACACCTGATCGTAGTGGCGCGGCATGGCCAGGCTCAGGCAAGCCATGCCGGAATAGGTCAGCAGCAATGCCATCACAATGGCGAATACGTCGTTCATGTTCATGCCGCTGCCTCTTGGTTCGCGCGGGGTTTGCGCTGGGCGGGCGCGGACTGAGGCTTCTTCCACATACGGATGGCCGCCCAGGCGGATAGTACGCCAAAGGCAATGGCGGTCAGTTCGACCCCTGCGCTTTCCCAGTCACCGCGTCCGATCTGCGCGTAGGGATGGTCTCCAAGCGTCACGAACGACACCACGGGAAGCAGCAGGCACAACGCAGCCAGCAGCCCCAGCTGCGTGATCCAGGCGGTGCGCGGGCGGCACAACCAGGCGTGCGCCAGCATCAACGCCCACAGGCCGAAGAAGCAGCGCAGTTCCCAAAGCGGGCGGTTTTCCAATGCCACCGGCAATAGGCGGTTGGCCCAGAAGAAGCCGATGCACGCCACGGCCAGCCCGGCCAGCGCGGCAACGTTCAGGCCTTCGAACAGACGGTACATGCGAGCCGTGGCCGCACCGAATTCGTTCCCCATTTTTACCCGCCGCTTCACCATGAACAGCACGGCGCCCGTGCCCATCATGGCCGCGCCGGCCAGGCCGCAAATAAAGTACAGCCACTTGAGGCCCAATCCGCCGAACTGCCCCATGTGCAGGTCAGACATCACCTGACGCACCAGCGACGGCGTGCCGCCGTTCACATCACCCGGAAGCCGCACGCGAAGCACTTCGCCAGTGGCGGCCGAGAACTCGGCCATGCCGGTGGTGGCGCTGATGCTGCGGAAGGTGTCGTTTTCTTCGTTCCAGCCGTATACGCCGATGCGCATGGAACCGTCTTCGGGGTTATTGATGACGATGGCGCGCGCGGTCTGGCCGATCAGCTTTTCCGCCTGCGCCACAAGGGGTTCAAGCTTGGGCACGGCCAGGGTGCCGCCCGTGCGTGCGGGCCTGTCTTCGCCCGACATCTCGGCCAGATACTGGCGGGCGGCGGCCATGCCGGTGCCGTAGTGCGCGGCAACCGGTGCGGGCATCAGTTCCGCGCTGGAGATCATGATGCCGGTGTAGGCAATCATGAACTGGAAGGGCAGGGTCAGCACCGCCACGGCGTTGTGCGCATCCAACCAGGACCGCTGGCCCTTTTTGGCGCGAAACGTGAAGAAGTCTTTGAAGATGCGCTTGTGCGTGACCACCCCGGAGATCAGCGCGACCAGCATTGCCATGGTGGCGAACGCCACGATCCACAAGCCGTAGCGGCTTTCATGCAGCATGTAGTGGAAGTTGACGAAGTGCGTGCCGCCCATCGTGGCGCGGCCTTCTTCATCGTGATGGTCATCCAGCTCTGCGCCGGTTGCCGGGTCCAGCTCGGCGTCGGCATACATCCCGTTCTTGTCGAACCAATACACGGACAGGCCGTTGTCGTGCCCGCGGTTGATGGGCCAGATTTCCCACATGCCCGCCCCGGAATGGTTGCGCGTCATGTAGTCCACGGCCAGATCAAAACGGCGGGCGCGGTCCACGGGCGCGCTTTCCTGCTGCGCGGCCTGGGCTTCGGCGGCGTGGTGCTCGGGCGTCATCCAATGCGTGATGGGCTCGGCAAAGATGGCCAAGGAGCCTGTGAGGAACACCGTGTACAGCAGCCAGGAAAACCACAGGCCGACCCAGGTGTGCAACCAGGCCATCGATAGGCGGAAACCGGATTTCAGAACGAGCCTCTTGTTGTTAATGCCGCCGCGAGCCGGACGGTTGAGTTTGTATTGAGAATGGTTCCAATTCTAAGCGAATTGGGGCCGGAGTTGCCATGGTAAGTATTGTTGTAGTTTCTGCGCTTTCCTGAAAGCGAAGCGGCATTTAGGCGGCGCGCACGTCTACAGCCGGGCGGAAATCACTGGGCATGGGGATTGCTGGATACGCGATTCGATCCCGCAAGGCTGTCCGCACCAGGGCGGTCCCGTCGTCGAGGTCACCGAACTAGGAGCACCCTGATGAAACGCAAATCCGGTAATGACGCACAAATCACAGAACTGCTGTACCAGGCACTGGAAACCGAGATCGGCGGTTTGTCCGTCTACGAGACTGCGGTGTCTTGTGCCGTCAATGAGGACCTGAAGAAGGAGTGGCGCGAGTATCTGGAAGAAACCCGCACGCACCAGCGCGTGCTGCTGACGGTGTTTGAACAACTGGGGCTGGACCCCGAGGCCAAGTCGCCGGGCCGCGATGTGGTGCGGCATCTGGGTGAGTCGCTGGTCAAGGCCATGAAGATGGCGGTCAGCGCAGGCGACGCGAATGCCGCGCAATTGGTGGCTACCGAGTGCGTGGTGCTGGCTGAGACGAAAGATCATGCCAACTGGTCGCTGATCGGCTTCATTGCCGAGCATCACACCGGCCGCGAGGCCAAGATCCTGAAGCAAGCCCATGAGGCGGTTGCGACCGACGAGGAGCATCACCTGTATCACACGCAAGGCTGGTCGCGGGAGCTCTGGATTGAGTCCCTGGGATTCCCCGCCGTGTTGCCGCCGCCCGAAGAGGTCAAGAAGGTGGAGTCCGCTATCGGCGCATCGCGAGCCGAGCAGGCGCGCGACAAGATGCTCAACAGCTAGGAGACCCGACATGGCAAGTAAGAAACCAGCAGGCAAACCGGGCCCCGGCGCCGCGCTAGATACCGCCTACATGAATACCGACAGCGGCCCGGCCTCCGGGCCTTCCGGCAAACCCAGCCATCCCGCGTTGAAGCGGGCTGCCGCTGTGGGTGCGACCGTGGGTGCCATTGCGCACAATGCGGGCAAGCCCGAAGAGTATGGCGACAAGGCCGCGCGCTGTCCTTACACGGGGGCTCATGTGCCCTTGGCCGATCCGTCAGTGGGCGCAAGTTCCTTGTCGGAAAGCGAGGTCTCAGATAAGACGGTGGATGCGGCCCAGCCCGGCGCCAATGAGGCCGACGGGCGGCTGTCGCGCGTGCGCTCTGACGCCACGGGGCAGATGCTGACAACGAATCAAGGTGTGCCCGTCAGCGATAACCAGCATTCACTCAAAGCGGGCCTGCGCGGGCCCGCCTTGCTGAAGGACTTTATTCTGCGCGAGAAGATCACGCATTTTGATCATGAGCGCATCCCCGAACGCATCGTGCATGCCAGGGGCTCTGCTGCCCACGGCTATTTCGAATGCTACAAACCGCTGACCGACCTGACGGCAGCGTCCTTGTTTGCGGAAAAAGGCAAACGCACGCCGGTATTCGTGCGGTTTTCAACGGTGGCGGGCGAACGCGGATCGAAGGACACCGCGCGCGATGTGCGCGGTTTTGCCGTGAAGTTCTACACGGACGAAGGCAACTGGGATTTGGTGGGCAACAACATTCCCGTTTTCTTCATCCAGGATGCGATGAAGTTTCCGGACCTGGTGCACGCGGTCAAAGCAGAGCCGCACCATGGCATGCCGCAAGCGGCGTCCGCGCACGATACCTTCTGGGACTTTGTGTCGCTGATGCCGGAATCCACGCACATGCTGATGTGGGTCATGTCGGATCGCGGCATTCCTCGCAGCTACCGGATGATGCAGGGCTTTGGCGTGCATACGTTCCGCTTCGTGAACGCCCAGGGTGAATCCCGGCTGGTGAAATTTCATTGGAACCCCGTACTGGGCACCCATTCGCAGGTTTGGGACGAAGCCGTCAAGGTGTCGGGCGCTGATCCCGACTTTCACCGGCGGGATTTGTGGGAAGCCATTGACGGCGGCAACGGGCCGCAATGGGAGCTGGGCGTGCAGGTGTTCACGGAAGAAGATGCGGAACGCTTTAGTTTCGATGTGCTGGACGCCACGAAGCTCGTGCCCGAAGAGCTGGTGCCCGTTGTGCCGATCGGCCGCATGGTGCTGGATCGCAATCCCGACAATTTCTTTGCCGAGACTGAGCAGGTCGCCTTCTGTACCGCGCACATTGTTCCCGGGCTGGATTTCACCAATGATCCCTTGTTGGCCGGCCGTATCCATTCTTATGTGGATACCCAGATTTCACGCCTGGGCGGCCCGAATTTTCACGAGATCCCGATCAACGCGCCGCTCGCGCCGGTGCACAACAATCAGCGCGATGGCATGCACCGGCAAGCAATCCATCGCGGACGCGTGGCCTACGAGCCGAACTCGTTGGCGGGCGGCTGTCCATTTCAGGCCGGCATGGCAGGTTTTGTGTCGTTTCCCGAACCGGATACGGGCGACGAGCTGCGCGGGCATCCCGAGAAGTTCGCAGAGCACTACAACCAGGCCACGCTTTTCTTCAACAGCCAGACGGATTGGGAACAAGCGCACATCATCAATGCGTTTGCCTTTGAACTGAGCAAACTGACGGTACCGGCGATCCGCGTGCGCATGGTTGCGTCGCTGCGCAATGTGTCGGATGAACTGGCCCAGGCTGTGGCGGATAAATTGGGTATGGCTTTGCCCGAGCCGTTGCCGCGCGCCATCGCCCAACCGCCCAAGGCTGAGGTGGACGTGTCGCCTGCGCTGTCCTTGACAGCACGGCCGGGCGACGGCGGCGTCGCTACACGCAAGGTCGCGATCCTGGTGGCCGAGGGTGTCGATGGCGGCGCGGTATCGGCCGTGGCGGACGCCTTGATCAAGGCGGGTGTGGTTGTGCGGCTGGTGGGTCAGCGGATCGGGCCGTTGCATGCAGAGGGCGGCGCAGCGCTGGACGCGGATGCGTCGTTGGACAACCATCCATCGGGCGTATTTGATGGCGCGGTGGTGCCGGGCGGCGAAGCCGCGGTGACACGCTTGCAAGCGGACGGCCGCGCGCTGGAGTTCCTGCGCGATGCGTTCCGTCATGGCAAAACGCTGTTGGCGTTGGGGCGTGGCGCGCAGCTGTTCGGGTCCGCGGGCATTGCGCCCAATGATGCTGATGGTGGTTTGCTGATGGGGGGCGGCGCGCCAGCGAAAAGCGCGGCGGCTTTCATAGAAGCGCTGGCCAAGCACCGCCATCCTGAGCGGGAAACGCAGCCGCCTGCCGTGTAGACGTTGACGGGATACCGTCTTGAAGCGGCCGGGTCCATGGCCCGGCCGTTTCATTCAGTCCAAAGTGATATTCGCTCGCTTCGCAACCGCCGTGAAGGTGCTGAGTTCCTTCGCGATCTTGTCCTGGAAGGGCTGTGCGGGCATGTAGACGGGGTCCAGCGCCAAGTCCGCGACGGACTTGCGTACCTGCGGATCTTCCATGATTTCAGCTACCGCACGGTTCAGCGTTTGCAGCACCGGGGCCGGCGTGCGGGCGGGGGCGACCAAGCCGTACCAGCCTACAAAAGACACTTCCGGCAGGCCCGCTTCGGCAAAGGTGGGCACATCGGGCAATTGCGGCATGCGGCGTTCGCCCGTCACGGCCAGCGCGCGCACCTTGCCTGCGCGTACCTGCGGCGCCGCGGACGATACCGTGTCCACGCCCAACGCGACTTCGCCGCCGATCATGGCAGTGATCAGTTGGGCGCTGCCTTTATACGGCACAGGCAACATCTTCGCGCCCACGGCTTCGGCGAACATTTCGCCCGCCAGATGCGGCGCCGAGCCGGGGCCGAACGTGCCGTACATCAACCCGCCCTTATTGCTTTGCTGCTTGGCCAGCGCACCTGCCTCCTGCACGGTGGTGGCCGCCAGACCGTTCTGTGCCAACAGCACGACAGGCGCCATGGCGACGATAGCGATATGTTCAAAGCTGCGCACGGGGTCGTAGGGCAGCGAGGCCTTCAAGGCCGGCAACACGGTGTAGGTCGTGCTGCCCGACAGCATCAGCGTGTAGCCGTCGGGCTGTGCGCGGGCCACAACGTCCGCGCCGATCACGGTCGATGCGCCCGGCCGGTTTTCCACAATCACCGACTGTCCCAATTTGGTGGAAAGCCGATTGGCCAGCAAGCGGGCCACGGCGTCAGTGGCGCCGCCCGGCGTGAAGGGCACAACGATCTTGATCGCCTGCTCGGGATAGGCGGCGTGGGCCTCGCCTGCGTACGCGGCGACAGCAAGGTTGAAGGCCATCACGGCGGCACAAAATCTAGCGGACATTGCGGGGCTCTCGATCAGTCAGTTGGGACAAAAAAGCAAGAAAATCAGGCTTGGTGCGTAGATACAGAGGCCATCTGGCGCAGTGATTCGCCTTGTTCGCCCAAATCCCAGAACAGGCCGGCCATGATAGCCAGCCCTTCACGCGCAACGCTGCCAAGCATATGTTCGTTCGGCGCGTGTTGCGCACATGCGGGATAGGAGTGGGGTACCCACAACGTCGGCAGGCCCAACTGGTCGGCAAAGATGTCGTTGGGCAATGAGCCGCCCAAGTTGGGCAGCAGCGCCGGCCGCTTGCCAGTGGTGCGTTCCAGCGATGCGGCTGCCCAGCGCACCCAAGCGTTGTCGGGCGACAGGCGCGTGGCGCCTGCCTGCATGCCTACGCGAATTTGCACGTCTTCAAAGCCGCCCTGGCGTAGATGTTCGCGCACATGGGTTTCCAGGGCCCGCCAATCGGTGCCGACGACAAAGCGCAATTGGCACCAGGCAACGGCTTCTGCGGGAATCGCGTTGACGGGTTTGGCTGGATCGCCCGAGCCAAAAGTCAGCACGTCCAGGCTGTTCCATCCGAAAACCTGTTCGGCAGCGGAGAGGCCGGGCTCGCCCCATCCCGTGTTGATCTCGGGGTCGTCCGGGCCGCCGCCTACTTCCAGGTCAGCCAGCGCTGCCACGACCGGGGCAGGGATGGGCGGTGGGCGCAGGCCGGGGACGGTGATTCTGCCTTTGGCATCCACCAGCGTGCCAATGGCGTGCATCAGTACGATCGCGGGGTTGGACAGCAGACCGCCCCAATTGCCCGAGTGATAGCCGCGTTCACGCGGGCGCAGTTTCAGTTCAAAGTTCACCGCGCCACGCGAGCCCATGAAAAGCGTCGGGCGTTCGGCGCTGAGACGGGGGCCGTCGCTGGCAATGAAAACGTCGGCGGCCAAGCTTTCGCGTTGGGCTTCGCAAAAGGCGGCCAGACCGGGCGAGCCAGCCTCTTCGCCAGTTTCGATCAGCCACGTTGTGTTGAAGCCGAGCTTGCCGCCACGCGTGCTGATCACTTGCCGCAAGGCTTCCAGATTGATCGAGTGCTGACCCTTGTTGTCGGCGGTGCCGCGGCCATACCAGCGGTCGCCCTCGACCTGAAGGCGCCATGGGTCGCGGCCGGTTTCCCATTTGGCGGCGTTGCCGCGCACGACATCGCCGTGGCCGTACATCAGCACCGTCGGCAGGTTTGCCTGTTCAACACGGCGTGCCACCAGAATAGGCAGGTCCACACCCGCGGGGTTGGCGTGCACGACACAGGAAAACCCCAGTTCTTCAAGCAGCGGGATCAGATCCTCATTCAGATAAGCGTGTTGCGCGGGGGCTTGGTCCGGCACCTCGCTTTCCGTGGCGTAGGCGACGCGGCGCGCAAGCGCCGCTTGAAGTGCGCCACTGTCATAGGCTTCTAGGGCGTGGAGGATGGCTTGTTCGCGAATCACAACGGCTCTCTGCTGCTCAGGGGAGGCGTCAAAGTTATTACGCTTTGACTACATGCCACAATTAGATAATTAGCATCTTTGCCATGCCTATAAGGCATGGGTTATGGAGCCAACCATGATTTCGCTGGGATTGAGATATTTTCTGGAGGTGGCGCGCTGCGGCTCTATCGCGGGCGCGGCGTCTGCGCAGCACGTGGCCGCATCCGCAGTCAGCCGCCAAATCTCCAAGCTGGAAGACGGCTTGGGCATCGTCTTGTTTGAACGGCAAGCGCGTGGCATGGAACTGAGCGAGGCTGGGCGCCAGCTTGCTGCCTATGCCAATGCGGCCGCGCTGGAGGCCGAGCGCGTAACGACCGAAATCCGCCAGCGCAGCCATCTGGGCGACGTGACCATACGCCTGGCTTGCACAGAAGGCTTTGCGCATCGATTTCTGCCGATGTGCATGGCCGAATTCAAGCGGGCGCATCCGCAAGCGCGTTTCCATCTGCACGTGGAGCGTCCTGAAGAGGTCAGCCGCCAGGTGCTGGAAGGTTTGTCGCAAATTGCGTTGCGGTACACCACGGCGCAGGATGACCGGTTGAAGACCGAACTGCTGACCCGCGCCCCGGTCTATGCCGTCATGTGCCGTCACCACGCGCTGGCGGGCAGGCGCAGCGTGTCGATGCGTGATCTGGCGCAGGTGCCGCTATCGGTCGGCGACCTGGGCACGACGGTGCGACAGTTGTTTGATGCCGCCTGCGCGAATGCGGGGCTGCATATTGAACCTGCTTATGTGTCGAACCATTCCGCGGCGTTTTTACCGATGTTGCCGGGCAGCGATATTGTGGCGCTGTCGGGGTATCTGACACTGCTGGGGCAATTGGGCAGTGATGGCTTGGTGGCAGTGCCATTTTCCAACCCAGAGATGCGGCAGCGTAGCATTCAGGTGTTGACGTTGCAGGGCAGAACGCTGCCTACCTTGGCGCGAGAGTTTCTGGAGTTTGTGGCTGAGAGGTTGACGGCAACGCCCCGGTCGCCGGAGTAGAGGGTGCCGTAGCGTGACCGGGAATGATCAGCCGGCTGGCGGCGTCGCGGACTCGTCCTCGCAGGCTTCGATCGGCATGTCGATACGGCAGACGATGCCATCTTGTTTAAACGTCAGGGTGGCCTTTGCCCCCAGGTTGAACGCCAAGGATTGCTCGATCAAGTCTCGCCCGTAGCCCCGGCGCGTCGCATCGGGCGCCACAGGCACGCCGGATTCCGTCCAATCCAGGATCAGGTGTTCACGCTCATTCGCTTGGAGTTCGGTATGCCACGACACGTTGAGCCGGCCCGACTCATAGCGCAGCGCGCCATACTTGACCGCGTTGGTGGCCAGTTCGTGCACAGCCAGCGCCAAGGTTTGAATACGTTCCGGGCTGATATGCACTTCGGGCCCCCGGGCTGCTATCTGCCGCTCGCTGCCCACGGCGTCCAGTTCACGGCGTACGACTCCGCCGAACTCGATCTTGTCCCCGTTGGTCTCGGTTAATAAGCCTTGCACTCGGCCCAAGGCCGCCAGGCGCGTGTCCAGGCGTTCAAACGGCTCACCTTCGCCCAGCGTCCGGCGGGCCACGCTCTGCACCAACGCCAACAGATTGCGCGTGCGGTGTTGCAATTCGGTGATCAGCGTGCGGTGGCGTCGTTCGGCACGCGTGATAAGCGTGACGTCGATGAAGGTCACGACCACGCCATCGACCTGGCTGTCGCTGCTGCGGTAGGGCACCAGACGCAGCAAATAGTGTTTGCCGTCCAGCGTGCCTGCGATGCGGCGTTCGATCGGCTGGTAGTGCGTGTAGACCTGGGCAATGTCGGATGCAAAGGACGGCAGGTCGAAGCGGCTGGCAAGGTCGGTGATGGGGCGGCCACAGTCGCTGGGCAGGATATTAAATACGTCGCCCACCGCAGGCGTGAAGCTGCGGATGATCAGATTGCGATCCAGGAACAGGGTGGCGATGGCCGTGCTTTCAAACAGGTTGTTCAGGTCGCTGTTGCTGCGGTCCAGTTCGTCTACTTTGCCGTGGAGTTCAGCGTTGACGGTATGCAGCTCTTCGTTCAGCGAGACCAGTTCTTCCTTGGAGGCTTCCAGCTCTTCGTTGGTGGACTGAAACTCTTCATTGACCGACACCAGTTCTTCGTTCGAGGATTTCAATTCCTCAAGCGCAGTCTCGTATTCTTCGATCATGGACTGAAGGCGTTCGCGCGTATCGCGCAGCTCTAGTTCGATCTGCTGCGCCGCGCCTTGCTGGGCGACGTTCACGCGCGCGTAGGCTTCCTCGCGGCTTAACATTGGGCCTTGATCGGTAAACAGGATCAAGAACAGGGGTTCGCCTTCCTTGTGCTCGGCCAGCGGTTCCACCGTTAGCGACACCATCTGCACGCGGCCTTCTTCGCTGTCCATCGCGACGTTTTCACGAGTCGCGGTGTGGCCGGTTTCGGCGGCATCGTGCAGCAAGGTGCGCAAGTCCAGCCGCAGGCCTTTGCGCGCCAGTGTCAGTACCTGGCGAGTCGGCACGCCGGCCGCGGCCTCCAGGTACTTGCCCGTGCGGCTTGAGTAATACACGATGTCGCCGTCGCGGTTGACCAGCACATGCGGCGGCGCATGCTGCGTCAGCACCTGGCTATCAACGGATTGACGTAATGCCGTGACGCCAGTCTGCGTGCGGCGGTGACCGGAATGAGGCAGATCCGATTTGTGCATGGAAGGCAGGGTAAGCGAAGGGCGTGGCTGGGCGCCGATGTCCGTGCGGCGCAGGAAGATGCGGTGCTTTTTGTCGACCGGGCTGAACAAGTCGCCGAATTGGCTGACGTTTTCCGACATGCCCAGGAACAGGTAGCCGCCGGCGCGCAGCGAATAATGAAACGTGGGAATGACCTGCTTCTGGATACCGCCGCCGAAATAGATCAGCAGATTGCGGCAGGACACCAGGTCGATCCGGGAAAATGGAGGGTCGCGCAGCACGCTGTGCGGTGAAAAAATGCACAGGTCGCGCACCTGCTTGCTGACAACATAGCTGTCGCCATCAGCCACGAAATACCGGTCTCGCCGTTCGGGCGATACCCCGTCCAGCAATGCAGCCGGATAGCGGGCGGCGCGGGCAACGGCCAGTGCGCGGTCATCGATGTCCGTGGCAAATATCTGTACCCGGGGCACGACGGCGAGCGTGCTCATACATTCGCGCAAAAGAATGGCCAGCGAATAGACCTCTTCGCCGGTTGCGCAGCCAGGCACCCAGATACGCACGGTCTCGGTGGCGCCGCGGTCTTTCAACAGTTGCGGAATCACCAGATCTTTCAGTGAGTCAAACGCGTCCGCGTCGCGGAAGAAGTTGGTGACGCTGATCAGCAAATCGCGGAACAGCGCGCCGGCTTCTTGAGGCTGTTGCTTCAGGAAGTCGATGTACTCTTGAATGGTGGTCAGCTGGTTGACTTGCAAGCGCCGTTGGACGCGGCGCATGAAGGTCTTGCTTTTATAGCCGCTGAAATCGTGGCCGATGCGGCTGCGCAGTACGTCGTAGATCTCGCGTTTGGCGGCTTCCAGTTGGGCGCGTTCGGCGCCCAGCGCCACCGCATCGTCAAAATCATCCAGGTGTTGCAGTCCGTTGGCGTAGTCGGCCAGCTTGATGCCCATTTGATCGGCGGGCACGATGAAGTCGACCATGCCTGTGGCAATCGCACTGCCGGGCATTTCCGGGCTGCTTGGCCCGAAGCCGTCCGCGGATTGAGCCAGCGTCAGCCCGCCTTGCTCTTTGATTATTTTGACGCCCAGTGTGCCGTCCGAATCGCCGCCCGAGAGAATTACGCCTGCGGCGAATTCTCCGCAGTCCAGCGCCAGTGCAGACAAAAATGTATCGATCGGGCGTTGCCCGCGTTGCTCTGGCGTCCGTTTACGCAGGCGCAGCCGTCGGTCTTGGATCGACATGATTGCGTCAGCTGGCAGCACGTAAACGTTATTGACTTCCACCTGCATAGCTTCGGTGGCCGTCTGCACTTTGAGAGGGGTGTAGTGCTGGATGACCTCTGGCAGATGGCTCTCGCGAACGGGGCTCAGATGGGTTACCACCACAAATGCCAAGCCTGGGTCCGCGGGCAGACCGCGAAAAAAACCTTCAAGCGCTTCGACGCCACCCGCAGAGGCGCCGATACCCACGATGGGAAATTCCGTTTGGAGAATCATGATCTCTTCGGCCAGAGTGGCCATGCAAACAGCGTATGAAACATCATGGAATAAAAAGCAAAGGAATAAACGGCCGTCCGAGGACAACTAAGACTTAGTATTGTCGACGCCGGCGTATGAATATTCCTTTTAATCGCGTTGTTATCAGAATATACGCAGGGACATTACCATGGACACTTGAGGATTGAAACGATTACACGCGCAGGCATTCATGCCCGGTTTGCGCCGGACAGTTTTCAGGCAGTTTTTACGCCGTGCTCATGCCGTAGTCCGAATGGAGTGTAAGCCTCAGACGTTGGCCGGGCGTCGCGCCGCACGCCACTTTAAGCGTAGTTTTTCCAATGCCAGATACACGATGGGAGTCGTGTATAGCGTCAAGAATTGGCTGATCATCAAGCCGCCGACAATGGCAATACCCAGCGGCCGGCGCAACTCCGATCCTTCTCCCATGCCCAACACCAAGGGCAGGGCGCCCAGCAAACCCGCCAGATTGGTCATGACGATGGGCCGCAGCCGAAGCATGGCGGCGCGGTGTATAGCCTGTTCCGGTGACAGTCCTTCGCGCCGTTCCAGACTGATTGCAAAGTCAATCATCAAGATGGCGTTCTTCATGACGATGCCAACCAGCAGAAATAATCCCAACAGCGCAATCAGGGTGAACTCGATGTTGGCAAGCCGCAACGCCAGTAATGCACCGACGCCGGCTGAGGGCAGTGTCGACAAAATGGTCAGCGGATGCAGCGGGCTTTCATACAAGATACCCAGCACCAGATAAATCGCGATCAGGACGGCCAGGATCAGCCAGGGCTGATCTTGCAGGCTCTGCTGGAAGTTGCGGGCGTCGCCGCCCAGCCGGGTCTGAATCGAGGACGGCACCATCAGTTTTGCCATGGTGGCGTCGATGGCTGCCAGCCCTTGTTCCAGCGACACGCCTTCAGCCAGGGAAAAACCGACGCCGACCGCCGCAAACAGGCCGTCATGGAAGACGCGGTCGTTGACCAGCCCGTGCTCGTAGGTGGCGAAAGCGGTCAACGGAACACGCGTGCCATCAGCGGCCACGACGTGGACTTGTTCCAGCACTTCCGGGTCTTCGGTGTAGCGCGGGTCCAGCTCCAGCACCACGCGGTATTGGTTCATGGCGTCATACAGCGTGGCGACCTGGCGCTGGCTGAACGAATTACTGAGCACGCTGCTGATGGTGTTCATGTCCACCCCCAGGCGTTGGGCGGCGCTGCGGTCGATATTGATGACGACCTGCTGCGTGGCACCATCGCCTTCGGCGTCTACGTCGCGCAGCTCAGGGATCTCTTGCATGGCTTTGGAGATCTTGCGCGACCACTGCCGCAGTGCCGGGACGTCGCTGGCCATGATGGCAAGCTCGTGATCGCCCGAATTACCGAACCCGCCGGGCATGCGCAGATCCTGATCCACATTCAGGAAGAACATGCCGCCTGGCACCGGCGGCGAATTCGTGCGCAGCCAGTTGATGACTTCGGTCGAGGACTCGCGGCGCTCGGACACGGGCTTCAAGCGGATCAGGAACAGAGAATTGCTGATGCCCAAGCCGCCGCCGTTGTAGCCGATGACGTCCTGCACGGCAGGGTGTTTCAGCACCAGTTGACGATACTGATCGATCTTGGGCTGCATGACCTGGAACGAGAATCCGTCGTCGCCGCGCACAAAGCCGACCAGCTGGCCGGTGTCTTGCACCGGCAAAAACCCTTTCGGAGCCTGCACATACAGGTAAACGTTCAAGCCGACCACGCCCGCCAATAACAGCAGCGTAAGGCGGGCATGCCCCAGCACGCGCGACAGCGAGACGCCATACCAATGATGGATGCGGGCGAACACGGCTTGCATGCGGGATGGGCGGGGCGCCGCGTGCAAGACAGCGGGCTTGAGCCAGCGGGCGCACAAGGCCGGAATGATGGCAACTGACACGACCAGCGAGATCACCGTAGCCGCGACGAGCGTGATGGAGAATTCGCGGAACAGCCGTTCCACCAGGCCGCCCATGAACAGGATCGACACAAAGACCACACTGAGCGCCAAGGTCATGGCAACCAGCGTGAAACCCACTTCGCGCACGCCGCGCAGCGCCGCTTTTTTGGGCGGCAGGCCGCGTTCAATATGGCGCGAAATGTTCTCCAGCACCACGATGGCATCGTCCACGACCAGGCCGGCAGCCACGATCAGCGCCATCAGGGACAGGTTATTCAGCGAAAAGCCCCATAGATACATGACGGCAAAGGTGGCGATCAGGCACACCGGTATTGCCACGCTGGGAATGGCTGCGGCGCGCGCGTTGCCCAGAAATAGCCATACCACCAGGATCACCAGCGCCGTGGCCAGCGCCAGCGTAATGTGGGCTTCGCGCAGCGTGGCGTTGATCCCGGGCGAGCGGTCCAGCGCCACGGTCAGGTCTACATCAGCGGGCATCAGCGCGCGCAGGCCGGGTAACGCCTGGTTGATGGCCTGGATGGTTTCAATAATGTTGGAGCCGGGTTGGCGGCTGATGGTCAGCACCACGGCCGGATTGTGGTTGTGAAACCCGCTGCTGTAGCGGTTTTCCACCGAATCGCTGATCTTGGCAACCTGCGCCAGCCGGATGACAGCGCCGTCCTTGTGGCGCACGATAAGACTGTTGTATTCGTTGGCGGTGCGCGGTTGCTCAGGCGTTCCGACTTCCCAGCGCTGGCCGGCGGAATCCAGCTGGCCTTGTGGCCCCATGGGCGCCGCATTCGCAATTGCCAGGCGCACTTCGTCCAGAGCTACGCCGTAGTGCGCCAGCGCGTTGGGGTTGACTTGCACGCGGACGGCCGGCAGCGAACTGCCGCCCATCGTGACTTCACCCACGCCATTGATTTGCGAGATTTTCTGCGCCAGCACCGTCGATCCCAGGTCATAGAGATCACCGGCGGGCCGTGTCGCGGAACTGAGCGCCAGCGCCATGATGGGCGCTTGCGACGGGTTGATCTTGCGATAGCTGGGGTTGCCCGGCATGCCCGAAGGCAGCTCGGCGCGGGCGGCGTTGATGGCGGCCTGCACGTCGCGGGCGGCCTCATTGATGTCGCGATCCAGATCGAATTGCAGTTGCACCCGGGTGGCGCCCTGATTGCTGGACGATGTCATCGAACTGACGCCCGCAATGCTGCCCAAGGCGCGCTCCAGCGGCGCGGCGACCGTGCTGGCCATGCTTTCAGGGCTGGCGCCCGGCAGGTCGGCGCGGACTTCGATGGTGGGAAAGTCCACTTGCGGCAGCGGCGCAACCGGCAGCAGCCGCCACGCCACCGCACCCAGCAGGGTCAGCGCCAGCGCCAGGAAGATGCAAGCAATGGGGCGATGCAGTAACGCGCGGATCATGCCGCCGGCCCGTCAGTCCTTGCCGGTTTGGCAGCAGCGGCGCCGCGCCGCTGGCCCAGGCGGTGAAAGAACAGATAGACAGCAGGCGTGGTGAACAGGGTCAGCACCTGGCTGACCAGCAGCCCGCCCACCATGACCCAACCGAGCGGCTGGCGCAGCTCGGCGCCCGAGCCGGTCGCCAGCATCAGCGGCAGCGCGCCGAACAGCGCGGCAAGCGTTGTCATCAGAATCGGGCGCAGGCGCAGCAGCGCGGCTTCGCGGATGGCTGCCTGTGGGGCCAGACCGCGCGTTCTTTCGGCTTCCAGCGCAAAGTCCACCATCATGATGCCGTTCTTCTTTACCAGCCCGATCAGCAAAATAATGCCAATGACGGCAATCAGGTCCAGCGGCCGCCCGGTGATCAAAAGCGCCAGCAGCGCACCCACGGTGGCCGATGGCAACGTGGACAGAATCGTGATGGGGTGGATGGCGCTTTCATACAGCATGCCCAGCACCAGATACATGGTGACTACCGCTGCCAGCATCAGCCATAACGTGTTGGACAGTGACGCCTGGAACGCCGATGCCGCGCCTTGCAGACGCAGTTCGACGCTGGCCGGCATGCCAATTTCTTGTTTGGCCGCTTCGATCGCGGCAATGGCTTCGCCCAGAGAGCCGCCCGGCGGAAGGTTGAATGACAAGTTGACCGCAGGAAATTGCGACAGGTGGTTGACGGCCAGCGGCACGGCGCGCTCGCTGATGGTGGCGAGCGCCGACAGCGGAATGGCTTGCCCGTCTGCGGTTTGCAGATGGATGCGTTCCAGCGCGTCCGGGCTCATTGCCAGCTTGCGGTCCACTTCCAGAACCACGCGATATTGGTTGGATTGGGTGAACAGGGTTGCAACCTGACGCTGGCCAAAGGCGTTGTACAAGGTCTGCACCACATCGTCCATGGTCACGCCCAGGCGGGCGGCTGTGTCGCGAGACACCTGCAACCACGCCTGGCGGCCGTCGCCCTGCAGGTCGGACGATATTTCGGCCAGCGCGGGCGACTGCGCCAGACGCTGCGTCAGCGCGTTGCTCCACTGGGTAAGCAATGCGCTATCAGGGGAGGTGAGCGTGAACTGATACTGGCCACGGCTGACGCGGTCTTCAATATTCAGTTCTTGCACGGGCTGCAAAAAGAGTGAAATGCCCTGGACGTCGCGGGCACGCGCATCCAGCCGCGCCATGATGTCGGCAAGCGACGCGCTGCGTTCGCTCCAAGGCTTCAGATTGATCAGCAAGCGCCCGGTGTTCAGCGTGGTGTTCATGCCGTCGATACCGATGAAAGACGACAGGCTTTCAACATCCGGGTCGGCGAGCAGGCTTTGCGCTACCGCTTGTTGCCGCCGTGACATGGCATCAAACGAGGTGCTTTGCGTCGATTGCGTCACGCCTTGCAGCACGCCGCCGTCCTGTACCGGAAAGAATCCCTTGGGCACGGCCAGGTAGAGCAGGCCAGTCAATACCACCGTGGCCAGCATCACCATCAAGGTCAGGCGCTGGTGGCGCAGCGTCACATCCAGCCAGCCGGCGTAGCGGGCCTGGATGCGGTCCAGCAGGCCGGGGCGGGTTTCCACATGCGCGGGCAGCAGGCGGGCGCACATCATGGGCGTCAGCGTGAGCGATACCGCGAGCGATATCAGGATGGCCACGGCCAGGGTAATGGCGAACTCGCGGAACAGCCGGCCCACCACGTCTTCCATGAACAGCAGGGGAATCAGCACGGCGATCAGCGATAGCGTCAGGGACACCAGCGTGAAGCCGATCTGCCCGGCGCCTTTCAGCGCGGCGGACATGGGGCTGTGGCCCTGCTCCCGGTAGCGCGCAATGTTCTCAAGCATGACGATGGCGTCGTCCACCACGAAACCCGCGCCGATGGTCAGCGCCATCAATGTCAGGTTGTTGGTGGAAAAGCCCGCAAGATGCATGAACCCGAAGGTGCCGATCAGGGACAGCGGCACGGCAAGGCTGGGGATCAAGGTGGCGGGCAGGTTGCGCAGAAACAGGAACGTCACCAGCACCACCAGGCCCACGGCAAATATCAATTCCATCTGCACGCCGCGCACGGATGCGCGGATGCTCTCGGTACGGTCGGTCAGGATGCGGACCTGCGCCGCAGCGGGCAGGCTGGCCGTCAGCTGGGGCAGCAATGCTTTGACCTGATCGGCCACGGCGATCACGTTGGCGCCGGGTTGACGTTGGATGTTGACCAATACCGCAGGCTGTTTGTCGACCCACGCGGCAAGGTATCGGTCTTCGGCGCCTTCTTCCACAGTGGCGATCTGGCCCAAGCGGACTGGCGCGCCATTCTTCCAGGCGACGATCAACTCGCGGTATTCCTCGGCGCTTTGCAGCTGGTCGTTGGCGTCCATGATGACCGAGCGCACGGGGCCATCGAAGCTGCCCTTGGGCTGATTCGAATTGGCCTTGCTGATGGCTTCTTGCACGTCTGACAGTTGCAGGCCGCGCGCGGCCAGCGCCATGGGGTTGACTTGCACGCGCACGGCGGGCCGCTGGCCGCCCGCCAGGCTGACCATGCCCACGCCCGACAATTGCGACAGGCGTTGCGTCATGCGCGTGTCCACCAGGTCGTAGACCTTGGGCAGCGGCAGCGAATCCGACGTGATGGCAAGCGTCAGGATGGGGACGTCGGCGGGATTGACCTTGCGATAGACCGGGGGAGTCGGCAGATCATCGGGCAAGAGAGAGCCGCTGGCGCTGATGGCTGCCTGCACTTCCTGCTCGGCCACGCCCAGCGATACGTCCAGCGCGAATTGCAGCGTAATCACCGAGATGCCGCTGCCGCTGGTGGACGACATTTGCTTTAGGCCCGGTATTTGCCCGAAGCGGCGTTCCAGCGGCGCAGTGACGGCGCGCGCCGTCACGTTTGGACTGGCCCCGGGGTACTGCGTCATGACCTGAATGATGGGATAGTCCACCTGCGGCAGCGCCGCTACCGGCAACATCCGCCAGGCCAGAATGCCTGACAGCAGCAGAGCAATCATCAGGAAGGATGTGGCAACCGGGCGCAGGATGAAGGGGCGTGACAGGCTCATGCGGGGTTTAGCTTTGTTGTTCGACGATGTGCACGTCGCGACCGTCGTGCAAGCGGTCCACGCCTTCGACCACGACGTGTTCGGCGACGCTCAGGCCGCTTTCAACAACGACGCGGCCGGCGTTGGCCTGGCCCAGTTGCAGGACACGCCGCGTGGCGCGCTTGTCTTGTCCGATCACGAAAACGAACGAGCCTTCAGAGCCGTACTGTACGGCTGCGGAGGGAATGGAAATGACGCTGTCCTGCTGCACGACAGCCAGCCGGATGTTGACGAATTGGTTCGGAAACAGGGATTCGTCGGCATTGTCGAAACGCGCGCGCAGGCGCACGGTGCCGCTGGCGGTCTGGATCTGGTTGTCCAGCGCTTCCAGTGTTCCTTCGGCCAGGACGCGGCGGTCGTCGGCATCCCAGGCTTGCACGCGCAGCACGGCCGTCTTGGCCTGCGCCTTGCGCAAGATGTCCAGCCGCGTCTCCGAAATGCTGAAGATGGCCGAGATGGGCATGGTCTGCACCAGCGTGGTCAGCCCCGTGGCGTCATCGGCGCGCACATGGTTGCCAGCGTCGATGCGGCGCAATCCGATCCGGCCGTCCTGCGGGGCAACGATACGGGTATGGCTCAACAGCCGTTCGGCGTCCGCCACTTGCGCCCGGTTCAATTGGCGTTGCGCGGTAAAGCCGCGCACCTGCGCTTCGGCGGTGTCCAGTTGCTGGCCGGCCACGGATTCCTGCCGAGCCAGCTTGCGGTAGCGTTGCAAATCGGCTTGGGCGTTGTCCAGCAACGCCTGGGTGCGGGCCAGTTCGCCCTCGGCGGCGGCCAGAGCGGTCAGATAGGGCCGCGGGTCGATTTCGGCCAGCAACTGGCCTTGCACCACGGCTTGGCCTTCGGTGAAATGCAGCTTGGTCAATTCGCCGTCCACACGGCTGCGCAAGGTAACTTGCGCCAGCGGCGTGATGGTGCCCAACGCATGCAAATCACGTTGCAGGGGGCCGATGCGTGCGGCGGCAACGCTGACCGCAACGGGAATTTGCCCGTATTCGGGCGGGCGAGGGGCGGCGGGGCCATTATTTCCCTTTAACCACAACCAGAGTCCGATCACTAAGGCCAGCAACAGGGCGGCGGCAATCAGAATCAGGCGTTTGCGTGCAGGGGAGTGGCCCGCGATGAGGGGCAGAGACATCTGGGCTGCCATGCTAGGGTGTTGCGGACAGCCGTGATTCTATATTAATAATAATGATTAGCGTTATTGATGGTGTTTTTCAAGAGGGGTTTGCACGAATCGTTTAGAGTGGCGGCTGAATTCAATTTGGCTTAGCAAGGAGCAGGTCCATGGGTGAACATTCCCTAGAAAGTCCGCGTCAATTGTTCGAGCGCCTGCAGGCAAGGTTGGACACCGAACGCGCCCGCTTGCAGCAATGGCAGGCAGTCGAGGCGGATTATCAGCGCAAGTATTCCGAAGAACTCGCCCCGCTGGAAGAAAAACTGCACGCGTTGCGCATGAAGCTTGTGCTGTGTTTTGACCACGCGCACAAGAATATGGGCTTGTCCAAGGCAGAGCGGGAATTCGTCGCTGAACTGGTCACGGAGTTTTCGGAAGAACTGCTGCTGCTGGCTTCCAAAGGCGAGCTGCCTGAAGGCTGCGACGCCGGACGGCTTAAGACCCTCTATAAGAAGCACGCCGGATCTGAATACGATGCGGACGTTGCAGAAGACATCGAAGACGCCAAGGCTGCGCTGATCGAGGCCCTGGAACTGGACGCGGATGAAGATGTGGCGGCCTTTACGCCCACGCAGCTGCTGTCGCTGATTCAGGATAAGTACGAGGATGAAGAGGCGGAAGAGCTGCTGGCGCAGGCCCGCCTGGCTACCCGCACGTCCACCCCGAATGCCGTGGCCTGGCAGGCGCTGCAAGACGCCGAACGCGAGCGGCTGAGCCAAGCCGTCCAACAGACGGGCGAGGCCACGCCGTCAGATGTGGCCGATGACCAGCTGCCGCAGGCCAATGCCGCTCTGCAAGCTCAGTTGGATGAAGTTTTGTGCCAGGCCAGCTTTGCCGAAGAAGGCTTCAAGCTGCGTTATGACCTGGACCCGTTCGCGTCGTTCGATCCGGAAACGGTCATTGAAGACCTGGACGCCGATATCGTGGACATCCAGGAATATATTCGTGAACTGGAACACGAGATGATGCAGTTCCAGGACCAGTCCTTGCTAAAGGCCTGGCTCAAAGCGATGAAGCGCGAAATCGAAGCGATCAACCGCCGCGAAGGCCGCGGTTAAGTTCGCAGCTGCGTCTGCCGCGGCTACGTCCTCTTCACGGACATCACGCGCATGACGGGCGCCGCCGGTTTGGCGGCGTCCGCGCGCGGACGAATCATCATCGGGAAAAAGCGCCAAAGGTACAGCGCCAGCGCCAGAACCCAGGCCGTGGCCGACGCATGCAGCAAGCCCATCGTGGCGGCGGTAGGGAGCAGGGCGGCCAGGCGCAACACGGCCGCCAGAATCATCAACGCATAGCTCAAGACCATACTGCGGTCGGTTTTCAGCGGCCGGCCCAGGTGGCCCAGTGCCGTGCGGGTCACCATTCCCAAAATCAGGACGGAAAACCCGGCGACGCCGATCACATGCGCGGGCCATGCTGGCCTGATGATATAGCCGCCCAGTTGGGCCGCGCCCACCAGCAAGCCGACGCCCAGACTCCCATACCCTGCGTACAAAATCCATAACAAGGGCACGCGCCGTACGGCCCAGGGTTTCCATGCCACCCATTGCGTCAGCGCAATGACGCCGGTCGCAGCCAGCGCCAGCGCGGCGATGCGCGGCTGGCCTGCCAGCAGGCAGGCGATGGCGATGACGCCCGCGCCCAGTTGCCAGTGGCCGCTGCGCGTGTGCGGCGGAATCTCCAGGCCGGGTACGCCGCGCTTGGCAAAGAAGGGGATGACGCGCCGCGCGATCAGCAAGGTCAGCACCGCCATGCACAACAGGCCAGCGTTGAAGTAGCGCATCAGGGCCAGATAGTCCCCCTGATACACCGCCCACAGATACAGACCATTGGTGGCGCCCAGCCCCAGCATCAGGAAAGGCACGCCGTAGTTGCGCTGATTGCGCGTGATCCACACCGCGCGGCCCAGCGCGGCAGCGCCCCACAGGAAGAAACCCAGATCGGCCGCAACGGCCACCAGGAATGCAGGACGCCCCGGCGTGAGGTAAGCCGCGCGCGCCACGATCCACAACAGGCAAAGAACCGCCAGCGCATTGCCGCGCAACGGGTTTTTTCCGGTCCAGTTGGCCCCTGCCGTCAGTAAGAAGCCCACGGCAATGGTGGCGACAAAACCCCACAGCATTTCGTGCGCGTGCCAGAACATGCCGCCCAGCACACCGGTGATGCGCGCTGGGGCATGGACCCATAGCCATACCGAAATCAGCGCCCAGAAGCAGCCTGCAAGGTAGAGCGGCCGGAATCCCATTTCTGTGAAGGCGCGCCATTGCGGGCGCGGGCGGGCGGGGGGCGGGGCGGGTTCGTCGATGGTCAGGAGGGGAGGCATAAGGGCTGCGGCTTTAAAGGTGCATTTGAAATACATATTAATGCCGTCTGCAAGACGCCGCCAGCGCGTTTGTTTGACCGATCGCAACTCGCCCCGGGAACTCAGGGGTGACTAGGCACATTGGCAGGGCGCAGATGGTCGGCTGGCGAATGGTGGCAGATGCGTTCCGTCCCTAGGCTAGCCACATGTCTTCGTGAGCAAAGCGAGAGTAACCATGACAGCAGCAAAATCCCCGTCCGGAAGGCCGATGCGGGTCCTGATTTCCAGCACATTCGCCTTCACCATCTGTTTCGCGGTGTGGATGATCTTCGCCGTGCTGGGTATTCCTATCAAGGCGCAGTTGGGCCTGTCCGAAACGCAGTTCGGCCTGTTGGCCGCCATGCCGGTACTGACCGGTTCGCTGGTGCGCGTGCCGTTGGGCATCTGGACGGACCGTTATGGCGGCCGGCCTGTGTTCTTTATTTTGATGTTGCTGGCAGTGGTGCCGATCTGGCTGCTGTCGTACGCCACCGAGTACTGGCAGTTCCTGGTGCTGGCGCTGTTTGTCGGCCTGACGGGCGGCTCGTTTTCGGTGGGCACGCCTTATGTGGCGCGCTGGTTTCCCCGCAATAAGCAAGGCCTGGCGATGGGCGTGTTTGGCGCGGGCAACTCCGGTTCGGCCATTACGAAGTTTGTGGCGCCGGCGCTCATTGCGGCAGCGGGCGGCGCCTGGGTCATCGTGCCCCAGGTGTACGCCGTGGCGCTGCTGGTGACGGCCGTGCTGTTCTGGATGTTCTCGGCGTCTGACCCGTCGCACCGGGTGACGCAGCGCGCCACCTTGTCTGAGCAGTTGGCGATGCTGAAAGATCCGCGGGTACTGCGTTATTGCCAGTACTACTCGGTGGTGTTCGGCGGCTACGTGGCGCTGGCTCTGTGGATGACCAAGTACTACATCGGCGAATACGGCTTCGACATGAAGCTGGCCGCGCTGCTGGCTGCGTGTTTTTCTTTGCCCGGCGGCGTGCTGCGCGCCATGGGCGGTTGGATCTCGGATCGCTACGGCGCCTACAAGACCACATGGTGGGTGATGTGGGTGTGCTGGGTGGCGTTCTTCCTGCTCAGCTATCCGCAAACGGAATTCACCGTCGTAACAACGGATGGCCCGCGTAACTTCAACATCGCCTTGGGCCCCACCACCTTCACGATCCTGCTGTTCGTCGTCGGTATTGCCATGGCGATCGGCAAGGCCTCGGTCTTCAAATTCATCTCGGATGAATTCAGCGAAAACATCGGCGCCGTGTCCGGCATTGTCGGGCTGGCAGGCGGCATGGGCGGCTTTGTGCTGCCGATTCTGTTCGGCGTGCTGCTGGACCTGACCGGCGTGCGTTCCAGCGCCTTCATGCTGCTGTACGGCACCGTTTGCGTGTCGCTGATCTTCATGCACTTTAGTTTCCGGCCGAAAGCGGCGGCGCACGGCGCGGCTGGTTCTGCGGTTGGCGCGGCGCCCAAAGCCGGGCAGCAAGCCGCCTGATCCTTCCCCCACACATTCCCAAAGAGAACTCCATGTCTACTCAAGTCCTGTCACGCTGGGAACCCGATAATCCCGGCTTCTGGAAACAGACCGGCGCGCGCGTCGCCAATCGCAATCTCTGGATTTCGATCCCTGCTCTGATGCTGGCGTTCAGCATCTGGATGCTGTGGAGCGTGGTGGTGGTCAATCTGGACCGAGCCGGTTTCATGCTGTCCAAGAACCAGATGTTCTGGCTGACGGCGCTGCCCGCGCTGTCGGGCGCCACACTGCGGATCTTCTATTCCTTTCTGGTGCCTGTATTCGGCGGCCGCAAATGGACGGCGATATCTACGGCTTCGCTGCTGATCCCGGCGCTGGGCATGGGATTTGCCTTGCGTGACCCGACCACGTCGTTTCCAACCTTGCTGATTCTGGCGCTGCTGTGCGGCCTGGGCGGCGGCAACTTCAGTTCCAGCATGGCCAACATCAGCTTCTTCTTTCCCAAAGAGAAGAAGGGGCTGGCGACGGGGCTGAACGCCGGTATCGGCAACCTGGGCGTGTCGCTCGTGCAGTTTGTCGTCCCCGTTGTGATCTCGGTGGGCGTCTTTGGCGTGGCCGGCGGCGCGCCCCAGGAAATCACCGTTCACGGCGCGCAGCAGAACCTGTGGCTGCAAAACGCGGGATTCATCTGGGTGATTCCCATTGCGCTGGCGTCGATTGCCGCGTGGTTCGGCATGAACGATATCGCAGATGCGCGTGCCTCTTTTGCTGATCAGGCCGTGATTTTCAAGCGTAAGCACAACTGGCTGATGTGCTGGCTCTACGTGGGCACGTTTGGTTCCTTCATTGGGTTTTCGGCGGGTTTTGCAATGCTGACCAAGACCTTGTTCCCGCAGGTCGATCCCATGACCTACGCGTTCCTGGGGCCGTTGGTGGGTTCCCTGACGCGTCCGGTGGGCGGCTGGGTGTCGGACAAGTTGGGCGGCGCGCGGGTCACGCTGTTTACGTTCGCGGCCATGATTGCCGCGGTGTTTGGCGTGGTCATGTTCTTGCCCGTGGCCGGCGTCGGCGGTGATTTCAATGGTTTTCTGGCCATGTTCATCGTGTTGTTCGCGCTGACTGGCCTGGGCAATGGATCAACGTTCCGGATGATTCCCGTGATCTTCCTGCGTGAACGCACCCAGGCCGCACGCGGCAAGGGGCCGGCCGGCGAGAAGCAGGCCATGAGCGAGGCTGCCAAGGAGTCCGCCGCTGTGCTGGGATTTTCCGGCGCCATCGGGGCGTACGGCGGCTTCTTCATTCCCCGCAGTTTCGGCACGTCTCTTGAGATGACGGGCGGCGTGCAGGCGGCGCTGTACTGCTTCATCGGCTTCTACGCGACTTGCATGCTGGTCACCTGGTGGTACTACGCCCGCCGCAACGCGCCGGTGCCTTGCTGATACGTGGATAACGCGCGGCAAGAGTGACTAGTCATTCTGCCGCGACCGGCCTGTGCCTCTGGCGAATGGCCGGGGGACGGATCGGAGCCTAAAGTGGTTTCACGCGCATTGATTGCAGTACACGCCGGGCAGACCGGCGGATTTGGAGAAACACGATGAGTCATTTTCTGGACCGGTTGAAGTTCATGTCGAGGGTGAAATCCACCTTCGCAGACGGCCACGGTGAAACGGTCAACGAAGACCGCAAGTGGGAAAACGCCTATCGCTCCCGCTGGCAGCATGACAAAGTGGTGCGTTCCACCCACGGGGTGAACTGCACTGGCTCGTGCTCCTGGAAGGTCTATGTCAAGAATGGCCTGATCACCTGGGAAACGCAGCAGACGGACTATCCGCGCACGCGGCCTGACCTGCCCAACCATGAACCGCGCGGCTGTCCGCGGGGAGCCTCCTACAGCTGGTACGTGTATTCGGCACAGCGGGTGAAGTACCCGATGATTCGCGGCCGTCTGATGGAAATGTGGCGCGATGCCCGCAAGACCATGGACCCGATTGCCGCCTGGGAATACATCAGCCAAGACCCGGTGCGGGCCAAGCGCTACAAGTCCATTCGCGGCTTGGGCGGCTTTGTGCGTGCCGATTGGGACACCGCCACCGAAATCATTGCCGCTGCCAACGCGCTGACGATCAAGAAATTTGGCCCCGACCGCGTGATCGGTTTTTCGCCGATTCCCGCCATGTCCATGGTCAGCTACGCCGCTGGCGCGCGCTACCTGAGCCTGCTGGGCGGTGTTTGTCTGAGCTTCTATGACTGGTATTGCGATCTGCCGCCCGCCAGCCCGCAAGTCTGGGGCGAACAAACCGACGTGCCGGAATCGGCCGATTGGTACAACTCGACCTATCTGATGGTGTGGGGCTCGAACGTGCCCCAGACCCGTACGCCTGACGCCCACTTCTATACCGAAGTCCGCTACAAGGGCACGAAGACCGTGGCCGTCTCCAGCGACTTCGGTGAAATGGTGAAGTTTGGCGATATCTGGCTGGCGCCCAAGCAGGGCACCGACGCCGCGTTGGCGATGGCCATGGGCCACGTCATCCTGAAGGAATTCCACCTTTCGGAAAACGCCTCGCCGTACTTCCAGAACTATGTGCGCCGCTACACCGACATGCCGATGCTGGTGCTGTTGAAAGAGCGGGATGGCTTCTACGCACCTGATCACTTCCTGCGCGCATCGCATCTGGACGGCGCCTTGGGTGAACAGAACAATCCCGATTGGAAGACGCTGGTGCTGGACGCGAACAGCGGCGACCTGGTGGCTCCCAACGGCAGCATCGGTTTTCGCTGGGGCGAGGGTGCAGTCAACGGCGGGGAAAAAGTCGGCCGTTGGAATCTGGAATCCAAGAACGGCGGCAATGGCCGTGAGATCGAACCCACCCTGAGCCTGTTGGGCCAGACGAGTGAAGTCGTAGGCGTGGGTTTCCCGTACTTCGGCAGCGAACACGACGAACTGCTGGTGCGCAACGTGCCGGCCCGCCGTATCCGCCTGGCTGATGGCACTGAAGCGCTGGTGGCCACCGTTTATGACCTGCAAATGGCCAACTACGGCCTGGATCGCGGTCTGGGCGGCGGCAACGTCGCAACGTCGTATGACGACGATGTGCCGTACACCCCGGCCTGGCAAGAAAAGCACACCACGGTGCCGCGCGCACAGGTGATTCAGGTTGCGCGAGAATTCGCGCAGAACGCCCACGACACCGAAGGCAAGTCGATGGTGATTGTTGGCGCCGGCCTGAACCACTGGTACCACATGGACATGATTTACCGCGGCATCATCAACATGCTGATGATGTGCGGCTGCGTGGGCAAGAGCGGCGGCGGCTGGGCGCACTACGTGGGCCAGGAAAAGCTGCGTCCGCAGTTTGGCTGGGCGCCGCTGGCCTTTGGTTCGGACTGGGCTCGCCCGCCGCGCCAGATGAACGGCACGTCCTTCTTCTATGCGCACACCAGCCAATGGCGTCATGAAAAGCTGAACGTTCAGGAAGTGCTCGGCCCCACCGCCGACCGCGCGAAGTACGGCGAATTGAGCATGATCGACTTGAACGCCCGCGCCGAGCGCATGGGCTGGTTGCCGTCGGCTCCGCAACTGCGCACCAATCCTTTGGACCTGGTGGCGCAAGCGGAAAGCCTGGGCAAGGACCCGGTCGCTCACACCGTTGAACAGTTGAAGTCAGGAGAGTTGCGCATGTCGTGCGAAGACCCGGATGATCCGGCCAACTTCCCGCGCAACATGTTTGTGTGGCGCTCCAACATCCTGGGTTCCAGCGGCAAGGGTCACGAGTATTTCCTGAAATACCTGCTGGGCGCGCAGAACGCGGTCTTTGGCGACGAAGGCGACGCGATCAAGCCCACTGAAGTCACCTATGAAGAGGACGCGGCCGAAGGCAAGCTGGACCTGTTGACCGTGCTGGATTTCCGCATGAGCACCACGTGCCTGTATGGCGACATCGTGCTGCCGACGGCCACCTGGTACGAAAAGGACGACTTGAATACGTCCGACATGCACCCCTTCATCCACCCCTTGAGCGAGGCCGTTCAACCGCTGTGGGAAAGCAAGACCGACTGGGAAATCTACAAGCTGCTGGCCAAGAAGTTCAGCGATATCGGCGGCCCCTACCTGGGCAAGCGCCGCGATCTGGTGCTGACTCCGCTCATGCACGACACCCCGGGAGAGCTGGGCCAGGCGTTTGAACCCAAGGACTGGAAGCTGGGCGAATGCGATCTGGTGCCCGGCAAGACCGCGCCGTCGATGACGGTGGTGGAACGAGACTACAACGATATCTACCGCAAGTTCACGTCGGTGGGTCCGCTGCTGGACAAGCTGGGTAATGGCGGCAAGGGCATCAACTGGAATACCGAGCACGAAGTGCATGAGCTGGCCGGTATCAACGAGAGCGTGACGGAAGCCGGCGTCAGCCAGGGCCGTCCGCGTCTGGATACGGCTATTGATGCGGCCGAAATGGTGCTGACCTTTGCGCCCGAGACCAATGGCCACGTATCGGTAAAGGCGTGGGAAGCGCTGGGCAAGATCACCGGGCGTGATCACACCCATCTGGCTCGCGGCCGCGAACACGACAAGATTCGCTTCCGCGATATTCAGGCGCAACCGCGCAAGATCATCTCGGCGCCTACGTGGTCGGGTCTGGAAAGTGAAGAGGTCAGCTACAACGCCGGCTATACCAACGTCCACGAACTGATCCCGTGGCGCACGCTGACGGGCCGCCAGCAGTTCTATCAGGATCACCGCTGGATGCTGGATTTTGGTGAGGGTCTGTGCGTGTACAAGCCCGCCATCGACACCAAGACCGTGGCGCCCATGCTGGGCCGCTACCCGAATGGCGAGAAGGAACTGGTGCTGAACTGGCTTACGCCCCACCAGAAGTGGGGCATCCACAGCACGTATTCGGACAACCTGCGCATGCTGACTTTGAGCCGCGGCGGTCCCCACGTGTGGGTGTCGGAAGCCGAGGCCAAGCAAGCCGGGCTGGTCGATAACGACTGGGTTGAAGTCTTTAACGTGAACGGCACCTTGACCGCCCGCGTGGTGGTCAGCCAGCGCGTGCCGGTGGGCATGTGCCTGATGTACCACGCACAGGAAAAGATTGTGAACGTGCCGGGCGCGGAAACCAGCGGCAAGCGCGGCGGTATCCATAACTCGGTCACGCGCACGGTGTTGAAGCCCACGCACATGATCGGCGGGTATGCCCAACAGGCCTACGGCTTCAACTACTACGGGACGGTCGGCGCCAACCGCGATGAATTCGTGGTGCTGCGCAAGATGAAGAAGGTGGACTGGCTGGAAGGCCCGTTGGTGGAAGACCCCGCCTTGGAAGCAACGCAACAAGAAGAGAAGCAATCATGAGGATACGCGCCCAAATCGGCATGGTGCTGAACCTGGACAAGTGCATCGGCTGCCACACTTGTTCGGTCACCTGCAAAAACGTCTGGACCAGCCGCGACGGCGTCGAATACGCTTGGTTCAACAACGTTGAAACCAAGCCCGGCATCGGCTATCCCAAAGAATGGGAGAACCAGGAAAAGTGGAAGGGCGGTTGGAAGCGCACTTCCGCGGGCAAGCTGGAACCGCGCCAAGGCGGCAAGCTGCGCATCCTGGCCAACCTGTTCGCCAACCCGAACCTGCCGCAGATCGACGATTACTACGAGCCGTTCACCTTCGACTACGAGCATCTGCAAAATGCGCCGTTATCGCAAACGCCGCCCACCGCGCGCCCGGTGTCGGTGTTGACCGGCAAGAAGATGGACAAGATCCATTGGGGTCCGAACTGGGAAGACGATTTGGGCGGCGAGTTCAGCTCGCGCAGCCGCGATGCGCTCTTCGAAGGCGTGCAGAAAGAGATGTACTCGACGTTCGAGAACACCTTCATGATGTATCTGCCGCGCTTGTGCGAACACTGCCTGAATCCGGCCTGTGTTGCCAGCTGCCCGTCGGGCTCGATCTACAAGCGTGAAGACGATGGCATTGTGCTGGTGGACCAGGACAAGTGCCGCGGCTGGCGCATGTGCATCTCGGGTTGCCCGTACAAGAAGATTTACTACAACTGGAGCAGCGGCAAGGCCGAGAAGTGCACGTTCTGCTATCCGCGCATTGAAGCGGGCCAGCCCACGGTGTGCTCGGAAACCTGCGTGGGCCGCATTCGTTATCTGGGCGTGATGCTGTATGACGCCGACCAGATCGAAAGCGCCGCGTCCACCGCTAACGAGCAGGACCTGTACGAATCCCAGATGGATCTGTTCCTGGACCCGCATTCGCCCGAGGTGATTGCCGCTGCGCGTGAACAGGGCATTCCGGAATCGTGGCTGGAAGCCGCCCGCAAGTCGCCCGTCTACAAGATGGCCGTTGAGTGGCGCGTGGCCTTCCCGCTGCACCCGGAATACCGCACCTTGCCCATGGTCTGGTACATCCCGCCGTTGTCGCCCATCCAGTCTGCTGCCGAAGCGGGCCAGATGCCGCAACGCACCGTGGGCAAGAGCGCGATGATTCCCGATGTGTCCAGCCTGCGCATTCCTGTGCGCTACCTGGCCAACCTGCTGACAGCGGGCAAGGAAGCGCCGGTGCTGCAAGCGCTGGAACGCATGCTGGCCATGCGCGCCTACAAGCGGTCCGAGACCGTCCACGGCGAACGCGATCTGGCCTTGCTGGAACAGGTTGGGTTGACCGAGGCGACCGTACAGGACATGTACAAAATCATGGCCATCGCCGACTACGAGGACCGCTTTGTGGTGCCCAGCAGTCACAAGGAAGTCGTGGAAGACAGCTTTAACGAGAAGGGCAGCTGCGGTTTCACCTTTGGCAATGGCTGCTCGGGCGGGGTGTCGGAAGGCACGTTGTTCGGCCGCAAGCCCCAGGGCAGCGAGATCTTCATCGAGATGCCGAAATCCCGCAAGAAGGCCGTCGAGGCCCGCTAGGAGAGAACACCATGAATCTGTACCGTTTGCTTTCCGCCTTGTTGAGTTATCCGGAGCCGGAGCTGCTGGCCGCCTTGAGCGAAGTTGAAGCCGCGCTGGATGGCCATCCCGATGCCGAAGAAACCCTGCAACCGCTGATCAGCTATCTGGCCGCCAACGACCTGATC
Organism: Achromobacter seleniivolatilans; assembly: GCF_030864005.1. Classification (NCBI taxonomy): domain Bacteria; kingdom Pseudomonadati; phylum Pseudomonadota; class Betaproteobacteria; order Burkholderiales; family Alcaligenaceae; genus Achromobacter; species Achromobacter seleniivolatilans. The sequence continues at coordinate 1,974,933 of NZ_CP132976.1, read as the reverse complement.
GCCGTCCAGGAAAACTACGTTGCCACCTTTGACCGCAACCGCTCGCATTCGCTGCACCTGTTCGAACATGTGCATGGCGAAAGCCGAGACCGCGGTCAGGCCATGGTCGACCTGCTGGACACCTACCGCCAACACGGTTTTGAACCCGTGGTCTCTGAACTGCCGGACCACGTGCCGCTGTTCCTGGAGTTTCTAGGGGTGATAGAGCCGGAGCAGGCGCAGGAGCTGTTGGACGAAGCCATCCACGTGCTGGCCGCTATTGGCTCGCGGCTGGCCAAGGGCGAAAGCCCCTATGCCAGCATCTTCGCCGTGCTGCGCGCCCAGTCCCGCGTGATTCCGCGTGAGCAGACCGAAGCGCCCGTGCGGGACATGGACGAGGCCATGGAGACCTTTGGCGTCAGCGCCGATGGCGTGGAACCGCTATTGCGGCCTTTTTCGGGCGATGGCGCGCAAGCGGTGCGCTTCTATCCCCGCGCGCCTGCCAACCATTAATGCTCAGGACGATGCATCATGAACTCCCTGAATCAGTTTCTTTTTGGCGTTTATCCCTATATTGCGCTGACGGTCTTCTTGCTGGGCAGTCTGGTCCGGTTCGAGCGCGAGCAATACACCTGGAAGACCGATAGCTCGCAACTGCTGCATCGCGGCCAGTTGCGGCTGGGCAATATCCTGTTCCATATCGGCATCCTGGGCCTGTTCTTCGGCCATTTGGCCGGGCTGCTGACCCCGGTTGTGGTGTGGGACACGCTGGGCGTATCGCACACGCTCAAGCAGACGGTTGCCATGGTGGCCGGCGGCGTCATGGGCGGGCTGTGCCTGATCGGCTTGCTGATCCTGATCCACCGCCGTTTGAGCGACCCGCGCATCCGCCGCACGACGCGTCCCGGCGACAAGCTGCTGTTGCTGTGGATTCTGGTCACCTTGCTGTTGGGCTTGTCCACGATTGTGCTGTCGGCCGGTCACATGGACGGTGAAATGATGGTGCGTCTGATGACTTGGGCGCAGCACATTGTGACCTTCCAGGGCGATGCCGCCAGCTATATCGCCGGGGTGCCGATGTTGTTCAAGGCGCACTTGTTCATGGGCCTGACTTTGTTCGTCATCTTCCCGTTTACGCGTCTGGTTCACGTCTGGAGCGGCTTTGCCTCGCTGGGCTATCTGGGCCGCGCCTGGCAACTGGTCCGCCCGCGCTGATCCCCGTAACTCAAGGAGCCGAACATGCCTGTCATCGTCAATGGCGTCGAACTCAACGACGCGGATCTGGAACGCGAACTGCCGCTGCACGCAGATGCCCGCAACCCGATGCGGCACGCCATCACCGCATTGGTGTTGCGCCGGGTGTTGCTGGATGAAGCGGCCCGGCAGGGCCTGGACGCGGCGGACGAGGAAACCGCCATCGGCGCCTTGCTCGCCGCCCAGGCGCCGGCGCCGCAGGCCGACGAGGCCGCCTGCCGCCGTTTCTACCAGATGCATCCGCAGCGCTTCATGGTGGGTGAATTGGTCGAAGCCGACCACATTCTGTTCCAGGTCACGCCCGACGTGAATCTGGACATGCTGCGGGGCCACGCCAATGTGGTGTTGGCGGAATTGCTGGAAGACCCGTCGCGCTTTGCCGAGGTGGCGCGCGAGCAGTCCAATTGCCCATCGGCTGCCGTGGGTGGCAGCCTGGGCCAGCTGGGCCGGGGCGACACCGTGCCGGAATTTGAACGCGCGGTGTTTGCGCTGCCTTCGGGCGGTCTGCTGCCGCAACTGCTGCAAACCCGCCATGGGCTGCATATCGTTCGAGTCACCCGGCATATTGAAGGCAAGATGCTGCCGTTTGAACACGTGGAGCAGCAGATTGCCATGGCGCTGTCGTCCATGAGCCGCGATACCGCCTGGCGGCAATACACCAAGCTGCTGGTCGGGCGCGCGGACGTGCAGGGCATTGATTTGGAAGATGCCGAGCCCGAGCGCGTATTCGGCGGGAGCGCATGATGGACGGGCCTGCTGCTGGACCACTGAAGGATGGGTTCGGACGCCGTATCGATTATTTGCGGGTCTCTGTTACCGACCGCTGCGATCTGCGTTGCAGCTACTGTCTGCCCAAGGACTTCAAAGGCTTCGAAACGCCTGCCAACTGGTTGAGCCACGATGAAATGGCCCGGTTGGTTGGGCTGTTCGTGGCGCTGGGCGTCAGCAAGGTCAGGCTGACCGGCGGCGAGCCGCTGCTGCGCCGCGGCGTAGCAGGCCTGGCGCGCACCATTGCCGGCATGCCGGGTTTGCAAGACCTGTCGGTCTCCACCAATGGCACGCAACTGGTCCGCCATGCGGAAAGCCTGCGTGCGGCGGGGGTGAACCGGCTGAACATCAGCCTGGACACCCTGGATGCGGCCGAGTTCAGCAAGATCACGGGGCGCGATTGCCTGGATTCCGTGCTGGCAGGCCTGGCTGCCGCCAGGCAAGCAGGCTTTGCGCCGATCAAACTCAATAGTGTGGTGCACGCTGCAACGCCCGAATCGGACGTGAGCCGCCTGCTGGACTACGCCATTACCCAAGGTTTTGTGCTGCGCCTGATTGAACCCATGCCCATGGGGGAATGCGGGCGCGGTTTCGCGCACACGGACCTGAATGCCATGGGCGCGCGTCTGGCCGTGCAAGCGGGGCTGATCCCCGCCATGAGCGGGTCGGCGACGGGCCCGGCGCGCTACTGGACTTCGGGGCAGGGCGCGCCGGTGCTGGGCGTCATCACCCCCATGTCCCGGCATTTCTGCGCCAGCTGCAACCGCGTCCGCCTGGGCGTGGACGGCACCTTGTACCTGTGCCTGGGTCAGGAAGATCAAGTGCCGCTGGGCCGCCTGCTGCGCGCGGGCGCCAGTGACGCAGACCTCACGCAAGCCATTCTGGCGGGTATTGCCGCCAAGCCCGAACGGCATGAGTTCGTCAGCCGCCCCGATCAGATCGTTCGCTTCATGGCGCAGACGGGGGGGTGATATGCGCGATATCGAACGTCTTATCGATGGCTTCCAGCGCTTTCAACAGCAGTACTACGAAGACGCGCCGGCTCTTTACCGCAACCTGCGCGACGGCCAGCACCCCAGCACCATGCTGGTGGGCTGCTGCGATTCCCGCGTGGACCCGGCCATGCTGCTGGGCTGCGACCCGGGCGATATCTTCACCGTACGCAATGTAGCCAACCTGGTGCCGCCCACCAGCGCTGACCGCGGCCTGCAAGGCGTGCTTGCCGCCATACAGTTTGCCGTTGAGCAGTTGCAGGTCAGCCGCATCATCGTGCTGGGACACGCCCAGTGCGGCGGTATCCGGACATTGATGGAGGGGCGCATTCGCAGCGACGGCGAGACCGACTACCTGGAACGCTGGATGGACATTGCCGAACCGGCGCGCGAACGCGTGCTGCGGCAAATGCCTTTGGCGTCCGACGCCGACCGCCGCCGCGCGTGCGAGCAGGCGTCCATCTTGATCTCGTTGCGCAATCTGGAAGAGCTGCCGTTTGTGCGCCGGGGCGTGCAGGCGGGCAGCCTGACGCTGCACGGCTGGTATTTTGATCTGGTGGCTGGGGCTTTGCTGGCATACTCGCCTCGGGCGGACTCCTTTTTACCTATAGTCTGTCCCCTGTTTACGGAGCACGCATGACCCCAGTTTTCGGCATTGCCGGCCGGTCCGGCAGCGGCAAGACCACCCTGATCGAGGCGATGCTGCCTTTGCTAGCCGCGCGCGGCCTGCGGGTGAACGTCATCAAGCACAGCCACCATGATTTTGAGATGGAGCCGCCGGGCAAGGACAGTGCGCGTTTCCGGCTGGCGGGCGCCCAGGAAGTGATGGTGGCGTCTCCGTACCGTTACGCCATCGTGCATGAACTGCGGGGCACGCCCGAGCCATCACTGCAAGAGCAGTTGGCGCGGCTTTCGCCCGCAGACCTGGTGCTGGTGGAGGGTTTCAAGCAAGCCGCGATTCCCCGGATCGAGGTCTACCGCCCGGCGCTGGGCAAGCCGCCGTTGCATGAGACTGACCGCGAGTTTCTGGCCGTGGTAACCGACGCCCCTCTTGGCACGGACTTACCCTGTTTGCCGCTGAATGATCCCGGCCAGGTCGCGGACTTTCTGTGCCGCGCCTTGGGGCTGGCCTGAACTACACTGGAAGCCGCCCCGCAAGTACAGATAGTCATGACGCCCTCCGATCCCAACGCCGACGCCGCTGGTCTGCCATCGCCCCGGCATCGCCTGTCCACGCGCATTATTGCGAGTTCACTGGTGGCCTTGATCGTGGTGCTGTCCATGGTCAGCTGGACGCTTTGGCTATCCTGGCAGTTGGAAGGCGCGGGCGCCGCCATTAACGACACCGGCAGTTTGCGTATGCGCGCCAACCGCGTGGCCGTCGAATTGATGCGGCCGCAAGCCGGCCGGGCTGTGCGCACCACGGAACAGATTTCGATGATGGACGAGACCATCTCGCGTCTGGCGCGCGGCAACCCTGCGCGCCCGCTGTTCATCCCCAACGACGACACCATACGCGCCCAGTGGCGCAACGTGTCCAGCTATTGGCAAGACATCATGAAACCCGCCGCCATGCGGGCGCTGGCGCAGCCGGACGCGGCGACCTATCTTGAGACGCTACCGGAGTTCGTGTCGCGGGCAGACACGCTGGTGCGCATGATTGAACAGGACAACGCAGGCAAGACCACATCGCTGCGCTTGTCCCAAGGTGTGCTTGCCGCGATTGCCAGCGCGGGCACATTAGCGATGATCTACCTGCTGTACTTGTGGATCATTGCGCCGGTGCTGCGTCTGCGTGACGGCCTGCAGCGCATGGCCGACCGCGAGTTCAGCACGCGGCTGCCGGTGGAAAGCCAGGATGAATTTGGCGTGCTGGCGCGGGGCTACAACCGCATGGCCGACGAGCTGCAAGACCTGTACACCGGCCTGGAACAGCGGGTTGAGCTCAAGACCGCGCAATTGGCGGCCCAAAACCGGGACATAGGCGCGCTGTACGACATGGCCGCCTTCCTGAATCAGCCGAATGAAATCGAGGCCATGTGCGATGGCTTCCTGCGCCGCGTGATGTTGCAGTTCGATGCCGAAGGCGGCAGCATCCGCGCGCTGGACCCCACCAACGAAAAACTCAATCTGGTCGTGTCGGTGGGGCTGTCCGACGAATTGGTGGAATCCGAACACTGCATGAAGGTGGACGATTGCTATTGCGGCGTCGCCACGCGCCAGGCAGGCGTCATCGTTATTCAGGACTTCCGGCAGTCTCCACCCGAAATGGATCTGAACTGCCAGCGCGACGGCTTTGCCAGCGTGGCGGTATTCCGTATCGTGACCCGCGATGAAGTGCTGGGTTCGTATTCGCTGCATTTCCGCCAGCAGCGCCCGCTGGCGCGATCCGACTCGCAATTGCTGGAAACGCTGGGCCAGCATCTGGGCGTTGCGCTGGACAACCGGCGCCTGAGCGCCCAGGCGCGGCAACTTGCCGTGGTGCAGGAACGCGGGCTGGTCGCCCAAGGCTTGCATGACAGTCTGGCGCAGGGGCTGAACTTCCTGAACCTGCAATTGCAGATGCTGGACGCAGCGGTCAAGCGCGGCGACAACGCCGAGGTCACCGAAATCTTGCCCTTGCTGCGCACCGGGGTGGACGAAAGCTATCAGGACGTGCGAGAACTGTTGACCAATTTCCGCAGCAAGCTGGGGCAGGGTGATCTGCAGGCTGCCGTAGAAGGCACCGTGGAACGGTTCCGGCGTCAGACGGGCATTCAAACTGAATTGCGCTTTGGGCATGGTGAAGGCGCCCCTCTGCCGCCTGAGCAGCAATTGCAAGCGCTGTTCATTCTGCAAGAGGCGCTGTCCAACGTGCGCAAGCACTCCGAAGCCGACCGTGTTCAGGTGGTGGTGGGCAACGACCGCGATTTCACCTTGCTGATCAGCGACAACGGCCAGGGTTATGACGCGGCCGACGTGGCCGCGCGCGGCGATTCCCACTTGGGGCTGCACATCATGCGCGAACGCGCCGCCCGCATGCGCGCCGTAATAAATATTGAATCCCAGCCCGGCGCCGGTACCCGCGTCGCGCTGACTTTGCCGGGCGCCGAGCGCCAGGCTGCCTGAGACATTCCCTGATTATGCCGATCCGTATTCTGCTTGTTGATGATCACACCCTGTTTCGATCCGGGGTGCGCCTGCTGTTGCAGCGCCAACCTGATTTTGAAGTGGTGGCGGAAGCGGGCGACGGTGTTGAAGCCGTAAAACGGGCAAAGGAACTCAAGCCTGACGTCATCCTGCTGGATTTGAACCTGCCCGGCCTGTCGGGTCTTGAAACGCTGCAACTGCTGACGCAGGATCTGCCGTCTTGCGCGGTCATCATTCTGACGGTGTCGGAAGAAGCCGACGAGTTGGGTCAAGCGCTGCGCGACGGCGCTCGCGGTTATCTGGTCAAGAACATTGACGCCGATGTGCTGACCGCCGCCATCCGCCGCGCAGCGGCCGGTGAATCGGTCATTGCCGAAAGCATGACCGCCAAGCTGGTGGAACAGTTTCGCGGGCAGGCCAGTCTGGCAGCGCAGGCTCCCGGTCACGCAGAGCGTCACCGCCTGACAGCGCGCGAAACGCAGATCGTGCAATGCCTGGCTCGCGGGGCTAGCAACAAGGTGATTGCGCGGGAGCTGGACGTGAGCGAAAGCACCGTCAAGATCCATGTGCAGAACGTACTGAAAAAGCTGAACCTGACCAGCCGCGTGCAGGTTGCGGTGTACGCCGTGGAGCACGGTCTGCATATCGAGGAGTAGTGCCCAAGGCCGCTGCGCCGACGCGTGGCGGATTGGCATCTTTTTTGGCGCTGTACGGTGTACTTGATATAGGCCCGCCTCATTGGTCCGGCGGGTCATCCCATATCGAGTGCAAGCATGAATGCCGCTTCAAACGCCGCCTGTCAGGAACCGCGCACGAAAGCAGCCGGCGCATCCAAGCGGAAATGGTGGTTTTCAATACACAGCTGGGCAGGTCTGAAACTCAGCCTGTTGATGGCGTTTATCTGTCTGACCGGTACGTTGGCGGTCATCGCTACGGAACTGGACTGGCTGGTCCAGCCTGCGATGCGGGTGGAACCGGCGGCGCACCGCGCCAGCTGGGGCGAGATGGCCGCTGCTGCGCAGGCGGCACATCCAGACTGGACGCTGCAATCGGTCACCGCTCCGCATGCGTCTCGCTTTGCCGCACAGGCATTGATGCGCACGCCTCAAGGCGAGTTGCGGTTCGTCTGGATCGACCCCTATCGCGCCACGGTGACCGGAGACACCTCTTGGTTCAGCATTCAACGCTGGCTGCGCAATACGCATCGGCACTTGTTTCTGCCTACAAACTACGGCGTGCCCCTGGTGTCGGCACTGTCCATTCCGCTTACCCTGTTGATCGCCACCGGCTTCGTGGTCTACAAGCGATGGTGGCGCGGTTTTCTGGCGTGGCCGCGCTGGGGGAAACGCCGCTTGACCTGGGGTGATACCCATCGGCTGTTAGCTGTCTGGAGCTTGTGGTTCGCCATTCTTATTGCCTTATCCGGGCTGTGGTATCTGATTGAATCGCTGGGGGGCCATGCGCCCGCGCTGCCTGCCATCACGGCCAAAAGAGCGCCGCCGGCGGCCGCGCCCATCAGTGCGGAAAAGCTGGATGCGGCGATTACGCGGGTTCGCCAACTATGGCCGGACCTTGAAATCAGGGTCTTGCGTCTGGACGCCGGCGGACAGGGTGGACAGGTCGAAGGCCAGACAGACGCGTGGCTCGTCCGAGACCGGGCCAACGCAATCCGGCTCCCCATGCAGGACGGCGATTTCGCCCGCCGCCGTAGCGCGGCCGACCTGACCGTGCATCAGCGCCTATCGGAGTTGGCCGACCCGATCCACTTTGGATCTTTCGGCCCGTGGCCGGTGCGGGCGATTTGGTTTGGCTTCGGGGCGGCGCTGACCGCGCTGTGCCTGACGGGCGTTTATCTTTATGGGCTGCGCATCGCTGGCAGCAGCGCCGTCGTCAGAAAAAGGGCGGGCCATACCGGCACGGCCGCCACGCCGCTGCGCGAAAGCTGGGCGGGTATGCGCCCGTGGCGATGGCTGTGGCTGGGGTTGCTCTTGATGTCGCAGGCCCTGTTTGTCGGCGAGGCGATGGGCTGGCTCCACCTTTTTCAGTGACTAAGGCCGCGGAACATCATCGGGAATTCCTGGGGAATAGGGCGGGTTTCCAGTATTATTAACGGAACTCATTATCACTTACGGCAACGTTCTCGCTGCCCGCGCTCCCCATGTCCCATTCCACCGCGCCTCGTCATCTGGCTCTGTCCGGGCTGTATACCGACCATCACAAGTGGCTTTACAGCTGGTTGCGCAAACGCCTGGGCAACGCTTGGGATGCCGCGGATCTTGCACACGATACGTTTCTGCGCGTCTATTCCAGCAATCGTGCGCTGGAAATGCCGGAGCCGCGCGCCTTCCTGACTCACGTGGCAAAAGGGCTGGTCGTCGATTTCTGGCGCCACCGCAGCGTAGAGCAAGCCTATGCCGAATCGGTCGCTGCGCTGCCGGTCGAAACGCTTCCGTCGCCTGAAAAACGGGCACTGATTCTAGAGGCGCTTTATTGCATCGACCGCATGCTGGGCGCCATGCCTGAACGCGTGCGCAGCGTCTTCCTGATGGCCCAGCTGGACGGGCTGACCTATGCCCAGATCGCCGCTGATACCGGCCTGTCGGTGCGGACCGTCAACCGTCATATGCAGCAAGCGTATCTGGCCTGCCTGACCGCTATCGATTCATGAACGCTGCGCCTGCCCCCGACAAACTGCTGGCTGAAGCTGCCGGCTGGATGGCCAGGTTGCACGACGCGCCGCAAGACGAGGCCAGCTTGCAGGCCTTGTCCAGCTGGATCGCGTGCAGCCCTGCACATGCTCAGGCGTGGGCTCGCGCTGAACGCGTGCTGGGCGCATTCGGACAAGTGCCGGAACCGATGCGGGTCCAGGCGCTGCAAGGCTTGGCCAAGCCGGACCGGCGGCGCTTGGCCGCCCGGCTGTTGTGTTTGACAGCCGCGGCGCCCGTTATCTACCTGGCGTGGCGCGCCAATCAGGCAGACGTAGAAAGCGGCGTGGGGCAGACTCGGCAGACCACGCTGGCGGACGGCAGCGCGCTGACGTTGGATACCGGCACCCGGGTCGATATTCGGTACACCGACACGCAGCGCTTGCTGTTACTTCGTGCCGGGCGGATATTCGTCGCGACCGCCGCGGATTCCAGCATGCCCGGCCGGCCATTCCTGATTCAGACGCCGGTGGGCACGGTACAGGCCATAGGCACGCAATTTACCGTCAGCCTGGAAGAGGGCGCAGCTCAGGTCAATGTCTACGAAGGCGCGGTGGCCGTGCGTCCGAACGATGGAAGCAGCAGTCAGATCATACGCACCGGCCGCCAGGCCCGCTTTGATGCTGCAACCGTTAGCCCGGACACCGCGTTGCATGAACTTGCGCCGGCGTGGAAAGCGGGAGTGCTGACCGCCGACAACCTGCGCCTGTCGGAATGGACACGAGCGTTGGCGCGCTACCGCCCGGGCATCATGCGCTGCGCCAGCGACGTGGCGGATCTACGCGTATACGGGTCGTTTTCGTTGCGGGACACGGATGCCAGCCTGGCGCTGTTGGCGCGTACCTTGCCGGTGCGCGTTGCCTTGCGCACGCGGTATTGGGTGGAGATCCAGGGGCGGGACGCATAGCCGGGCGGCGGGCGCCGCGCCTGCTTGCACGCGTCGCACGGCAGGCGCGATGGCATCTTTTTCAGCGTCGCCCGGTGTACTGGATAGAGGCCTTGAAACCGTGATGGGATCAGGCCGCGCTGCGACCCGTATCGGGTCCCCGAAAACTCCTATCTCGCGGTACGTCTTCATGTCCCATTCCAGTTCTTCTCCGGTCCGAGCGGCCGCGGTGCTTTGCTTTTCGGTTTTGCTGCCCGTCGGCACAGCGGCGCAGGCTCAAGAACCCGCCGCTCAGTCCGTGGCGCGCGACTATCGCATTGGGGCGGGCCAGTTGGGCTCGGCGCTGGCGCAGTTCGCCACTCAGGCCGACGTGCGGCTGTCGTTTCCGGGGGCCATGGTGCAGGGGATGCAGTCGCCTGGCTTGAACGGCAGCTACACGGTGGCGGCCGGCTTTGCCGCGTTGCTGGCGGGATCAGGCCTGAGTGCAGTGCGCGCGGGCAGCAACGAATACACCCTGTCCGCTTCATCCTCCGCACCCGTCGCACAGCTGGAAGCCGTGACGGTCACTGCCGCCTATTCGGGCGGGCTGATGCCCGCGTTTGCCGGCAATCAAGTGGCCAGCGGCGCAAGCATAGGCATGCTGGGCGAAAAAAGCATCATGGACACTCCGTTTTCCGTCACGTCCTTCACCAGCGCGCTGATGCAGCAGCAACAAGCGCAAAGTGTGGCCGACGTGGTGTCCAACGACGCGTCGGTGCAGAACACCAATCCCAAGACCAGCCGGTTTGACCAATTTTCCATTCGGGGCTTTCCCGTCCTGAACAGCGATATCGCGCTCAATGGCTTGTACAGCGTGTTGCCGACCTATGCGCTGGCCGTGGAAAGCCTGGAACGGGTCGAAGTGCTGAAAGGCCCGAACGCATTGCTTAACGGCATGGCGCCCTCCGGCGGGGTGGGCGGCGCGATCAATGTCGTGCCCAAGCGGGCAGGGGACACCCCCACGCGGCAGGTCACGGCCAGTTATGGCACCCATGACGTAGCGGGAGCCCATGTCGACCTGGGCCAGCGCTTTGGAGACAAAGGCGAACTGGGCATCCGTATCAACGGCGCGTACAAGGGCGGCGACACGGGGGCGGGATCGCAGCACCTGAATCGCGGCTTGATGACGTTGGGCATGGATTACCGGGGCGAGCGCACGCGGTTGTCTGCCGATATTGGCTATCAGGACCGTAAGGTCGACGCGCCGCAGGAACGTGTGGGTGTCGCAGCGGGCGTGCCGGTGCCGGACGCCGCCCGCGTGGACCGGGGATATGCGCCCGACTGGACGTATGCCAATTCCCGCGACAGCTACATCGCATTGCGCGCCGAGCACGACATAACCGACCGCACGATGGTCTACGGCGCGTTCGGCGCACGGCAGGGCGATTACAAGTTCTTGCGCCTGAATGTCACGGCGCGCGACGCCGCGGGCAATTTCTCGGGCAGTCCCAGCTATTTTCTGCGCGATGAAGAAGTCCGAACAGGCGAAATCGGCGCGCGGACCCGCTTTTCAACGGGTGCGGTTTCGCATGCGGTGTCGTTGAGCGCCACGCAGTTCGAGAAGACGTTTGGCAATCTGATCTATGACTTTGCGCCAGTCCGGTCCAACATTTATTCCCCGCTCAACACGTCCGCGCCATCGTTGGCGGGCCTGAGCTCCGACATTCCCAAGTCCGGCGAATCGCGCTTGACCAGTATCGCGCTTGCGGACACGTTGTCCGCGTGGGACGAGCGGGTGCAACTGACCGTGGGCGGCCGGTCGCAGCGCGTCATCACCGACCAATATGACGAAGACGGCAATCGCACCAGCCGCTACGACAAACGCAAGGTCACGCCGGCAATTGCGCTGTTGGTCAAGCCGTCGCAGCATGTGTCGGTGTACGCCAACTACATCGAAGGCTTGAGCGAAGGGCCGACTGCGCCGCTTACCGCAGTCAACGCCAATGAGGTGTTTGCGCCGGTAAAGTCTGAGCAGGTTGAAGTGGGCGTGAAGGTTGAATACGGCGACGTGGGGGCGACGTTGAGCGCGTTCCAGATCCGCCGTCCCAGCGGGTTGACGGACCCGGCCACCGGTATTTATGCCGTTGATGGCCTGCAGCGAAATCGGGGTCTGGAGTTCAATGTGTTCGGAGAACCCGTCACCAATCTGCGCGTGCTGGCAGGCGTGATGTATCTGGACGGCCGGCTGACCAAAACAGGCAATGCGCTGACCGAAGGCAACGTCGCGCCCGGCACGCCGCGGTACAGCATGAACGTGGGTGTGGAATGGGACACCCCATTTCTGGCGGGCCTGACGGTGTCGGCGCGAGCGCTACGCACTACCTCGCAATATCTGGATGGCGCGAACCGGCAGGAAATCCCCAGCTGGACTCGCGTCGACCTGGGCGCGCGTTATGCGTTTCGCGCAGGCAATACGCCGGTCACGTTGCGCGCCACGGTGGAAAATGTCTTCAACAAGGCCTATTGGGCTTCCGCGTCATCCAATGGCCTGACCATCGGCGCTCCGCGTTCGGTGCTGCTGTCGGCGACCGTGGATTTCTGATCACGGTAAGGGCGGCCCTGCCACACAACAACATGATTGTGTGGCAGGGCCGCTTCTTCTGCAGCAGATGCGCTACCCCGTTTGATCTGCGACAAAGCTCAGACACCTGCCGGCCCCTAGACTGGCCGGCATGGATACTCGAACCACTCCCATGGAGCTCGTGGCCCCGGCCGGCAGTCTGGCCGCGTTGAAAGCCGCGATCGAGGCGGGCGCTGATACCGTCTACCTCGGCCTCAAGAACGCCACCAACGCCCGCAACTTCGCCGGGCTCAATTTCACCGAAAGCGATATCCGCGCAGGCGTGGAACTGGCGCACCGGCGCAAGCGTCAGGTGCTGTTCGCGATCAACACGTTTGTGCAGGCGGGCAGGGCAGAGGAATGGCACGCCGCGGTGGACGCCGCGCATGATCTGGGCGCCGACGCCGTGATCATGGCCGACCCCGGCCTCTTGGCCTACGCCAGCGACCGCTATCCCGATCTGCGTCTGCATCTGTCGGTGCAAGGGTCAGCCACCCACGCCGACGCCATCGAACTGATGAAGGAGCAGTTCGGCATTCGCCGCGTGGTGCTGCCGCGCGTGCTGACGCTGGCCGAGATCGCGCGCATCTGTGCGAATGTGAGCGTAGAGGTTGAAGTCTTCGGCTTTGGCAGCCTGTGCGTCATGGCCGAAGGGCGTTGTCTGTTGTCGTCGTACGCCACGGGCGATTCTCCCAACAACAAGGGCGTCTGTTCGCCCGCCCACGCGGTGCGTTGGGTGGAAGAGAACGGCCGCATGGATGCGCGCCTGTCCGGCATTTTGATTGACCGCTACGAACCCGGCGAGCCCGCGGCGTATCCCACGCTGTGCAAAGGCCGCTTCGAGGTCGATGGGCAGGCCGACCACGCCCTGGAAGAACCCACCAGTCTGAACGCCATCGGGCTGTTGCCGCAACTGGCGGCGATGGGTGTGTCCGCCATCAAGATCGAAGGCCGCCAGCGCAGCCCGGCCTATGTCACGCAAGTGGTGTCCACCTTGCGCGCCGCGCTGGACAGCGCGCACGCGGACGCCTCCCGGTTTTCTCCCCGCCCCGAGTGGAATGCCTTGCTGGCGCGCCATTCCGAAGGGTCCCAAGTCACGCAAGGCGCATTCGAACGTCCATGGAAATGAAACCGCAGTCATTCCAGATTTCCGTCGGCCCGCTGCTGTATTACTGGCCTCGTCAACACACCATTGATTTCTATGCCGAATTGGCGGAAAGCGCAGCCGACATTATCTACGTGGGCGAGACGGTCTGTAGCCGCCGGCATGAATTGCGCGCGGACGATTGGCTGGATCTTGCCCGCGATCTGCGCGCCGCAGGCAAGACCGTGGTGCTATCCGGACGCACCTTGATTGAAACCGGCGCCGAGGCGCACGCGTTGAAAAAGTTGTGCGCTCAGGACGACTTCATGGTGGAAGCCGGTGAGCTGGGCGCCGTCCGTCACCTTGGGGGTCGCGCCTTTGTGGCCGGCCCGCACATCAATGCCTATCACGGCGGCACGCTGCAATGGCTGGCCAGCCGCGGCGCAACGCGATTTGTCGCGCCGCTGGAAATGGACGGCAAGACGCTGGGACGCCTGCTGGCGGAACGCCCGCCAGGTTTGCAGGCAGAAGTCATGGTGTGGGGCAGGATGGCGCTGGCGTTTTCGGCGCGTTGCTTTACCGCCCGGCACTTCCGGTTGAAGAAGGACGATTGCGGCTTTCGCTGCATCGAGCATCCAGATGGTCTGGACATGCGCACCCGGGAATCCCGCGAGTTTCTCGGCATCAATGGCATTCAGGTGCAATCGGCCGCCTGTCTGGATCTGCTGGCTCAGGCGCCGGAGCTGGCCCGGCTGGGGGCCGATGTGTTGCGCGTCAGCCCGCAGTCTGCTGGCACGCTGGAAGCCATTGCCGCGCTTGCGGTGGCGCGCGTTGGCGGCAAGCCCGCAGCCGTGGCGCCGCCCGTTGGCATCGGCCGTTGCAATGGCTACTACTACGGCCAGTCAGGTATCGAACTGCTTGAGGCCGTGGCATGAGCGTCAGCCTGAATCTGAACCCGCCGGCGTTGCTCGCAAAGCTGGGCCGGCGTCTGCCCACGCCGTTTGTGTCCCTGCACTTTGTGGCTGGCCTGGAGGTTGCGCGCCGCTTGAAGTGGTTGTCGCCGCCGCCAGAACTCGACGGCCGCAGCTTCGCCATCACGATCGAAGACCTGGGGCTGCGCAGCAGCTTCGCGGTGCGCGATGGCGCGTTCCGGCCTGCGTGGAACAGCGCGCCTTCCGAGCTGGAACTGGGCGCAAAATTGTCGGACTTCCTGGCGTTGATGCGGGCCGAGACAGACGCAGACACCTTGTTCTTTCAACGTCGCTTGCGGATATCGGGGGATACCGAACTGGGCTTGATTGTGAAGAACTGGCTGGACGCCGCGCCGCGTCCTGCGTGGTTGCAGCGCATGAGTGGGCAAGTGCAGGGATGACTACGAACGGTCTTATGTCCTTTAAGTTCAAGGGTTTTCACTCATAAGTAGAAGTAATCTGGAAGATAAGCATTAAGAATTTTTCTTTTGGCGGGGCCAGGGCTATAACTGCTGGCAGACAGACATCAATGCTGACCAGCGCGCTGCGCGCTTCCCACCGAAGGATCAATAAGCATGAAGGCCTTTTTCCACGACGATCAGAAGCTGCATCATCCGCAGACCTATTTTTCGCGGGGCAAGATGCGCACGCCGCAAGAGGTGCCGGCGCGCCTGGATGGTCTGGTGCAAGCCGCTCGCAAGCTGGGATTCGATGTGCAGGCGCCTGCCGATCATGGCGCAGCCCCGCTGTCGGCGGTGCATACGCTGGACTACCTGCGTTTTCTGCAAAGCGCCCATGAAGACTGGATGAAGCTGCCGGGCGATTGGGGCGGCGAAGTCGTCTCGAACGTGTTCGTGCGCGAGCCCAACGCGCTGCGCGGCGTGCTGGCCAAAGCCGGGCGCTACCTGGCTGATGGCAGTTGCCCAGTGGGCCCGCAGACTTGGCAGGCCGCATATTGGTCCGCGCAGTGCGCCATCGCTGGCGCCGAATCGCTATTGGCGGGCGAGCACAACGCCTATGCCATCTGCCGGCCGCCTGGCCACCACGCGCGCCGCGACGCGGCGGGCGGGTTCTGTTATCTGAACAATGCGGCAATTGCCGCGCAGCATCTGACGTCGAAATTTCCGCGCGTGGCTGTGCTGGATACGGATATGCATCACGGGCAGGGTATCCAGGATATTTTCTATGAGCGCAGCGACGTGCTCTACGTGTCTATCCACGGAGACCCTGAGAACTTCTACCCGGTGGTAGCGGGCTTTGAAGACGAGCGCGGCGTGGGCGAGGGTTATGGCTACAACATCAACCTGCCCATGCCCCATGGTTCGCCCGAATCCGTGTTCTTTGAACGGTTGGCGCAGGCGCGCCGCGCCATTGAACTGTTCCAACCGGACGCCATCGTGTTGTCGCTGGGCTTCGACATCTTTGAAAAAGACCCGCAAGCCATGGTCAGCGTCACGGAGGACGGCTTTGAACGTCTGGGCCGCGAGGTAGCCGGCTTGCGCGCGCCAACCTTGATCGTCCAAGAGGGCGGCTACTATATCGAAGGTTTGGAATCCAACGCATCTCGCTTTTTCACGGGGCTGGCCAACGTCTGACCTCTCGGGCAGGGCGGTGGCGGCGGAGTCCAAATCAGACTTGATCTGGACCCCGCAACGATCCCGTATGGACCACGTCCGCCCCGCCATGCCCCAGCCGCCTGCCCGAACGCCGACTTCACTGACGCTTGCCCCCGAGCGCATGGATTGGAACCTGCTGCGCACGTTCATGTTCGTGGTGCAGGAACGCGGCGTGGGCCGGGCCGCGCAAGCGCTGCATCTGAGCCAACCCGCCGTCAGTCAGGCCTTGAAACGCTTGGAGGAGTCGGTGGGCGGCATGGTGCTGCACCGGCGCAATGGCGAGTTCAGGCTGACTGGCTTGGGCGACGAGATCTACGCCATTGCGCGCGACATGTACGGCACGATGGCGCGCATCGAAAACGCCGCCATTCAGGACAAGGCCGAGATCGCGGGCACCCTGCGGCTGATGGTGATGAGCAAGGTGCAAAGCCCGCCCTACGACGATTTTCTGGCGCAGTTTCATCGGCGTTATCCCAAGATCGAATTCCATATCGACGTGCTGCCAAGCGCCGCCATTCTGGACGCTTTGTCCAAACGGGTTCCTGCGCTGGGCATCTGCCTGTGCCGCAAATCCGTTGCAGCGCTAGAGCGCCGGCTGTTTCTGCGCCACCACTACGCGGTGGTCTGCGGACGCCACCATCCGCTGTTTTTGAAGCAGCGCGTCAGCATCGAAGACCTGATGGACCAGAACTTTGTCTGCTTCGCCAGTGACCAGATAGGCGACACGCTGTCCCCGTTGACCATCTTTCGGGACCAGCAGGGGTTCACCGGAAGGATCGTGGGCACCTCGCCCAACATCGAAGAAGTCCGGCGGATGGTGGTGGCGGGCATCGGCCTGAGTTTCCTGCCGGAACACCTGATACGTCAGGATGTCGCGAACGGTGAGTTGCGGCGCTTGCCGCCTGCCGAGTCAGTTGCCGAGATCGATGTGTTCCTGACCTGGCACAAGCAACGCAAACTGAGTACGGTGGAAGTGGCGTACCTGGAGGCCTTTGAACGCTTTCTGGCCAGGACGCCGCTGGACTCAAGAGCAGGTTGAATGCAGGTACCCATCTCGGATTGACAAGCGAGGGGCGCAGTCATGACGGCAACACGCGGCGCGCCATCGATATCCACAAAGTCGGCACCGTGGACGCCAAGGCCGTTAAGGCCGTTAAGGCCTTCAATCCCTTGGTCCGGGCGGCAAGGGCGTTTAACTCACCGTGAGCTGAGGAAGGCGAGCGGCGGGTGCATTGGCGATATGGGAAACCTGGTGTTTATAATAATAATGTTTCTCAATATCAATTGATGCGTGCTTACGCCGCGCCCGGGCCATGCCGTCCTCCGAGCACTTCAGTTTTTTCCAACGTCTCTATGCCGCCCAGCACCCTTGGCTGCGGACGTGGCTACAACGCAAGTTGCGTTGCCGCTTCAACGCCGAAGACATCGCGCAAGAGACGTTTCTGCGGCTGTTGCGGCGCGGCGGATTGGATCAGATTCTGGAGCCTCGCGCCTTACTGACTACTACCGCAACCCGGCTGATCATCGACGACAGCCGGCGGCGTGAGATCGAACAGGCCTACGTGGAGATTTACGCGGCGCAGCACGGCGGCGGGACCGCGCCTTCGGCGGAGTCCGTGGCAGCGGCCGTGCAGACTGTGCGGCATCTGGCCGAGGTCATCGAGCGTTTGCCCGCCAAGGCGGGGCAGGCGTTTTTGATGAGTACTTTCGACGGGATGACGCATCCGGAGATCGCTGCGGTGCTACGCGTGTCGGACAGCGCTATCAAACAATATATTGCTCGGGCGCTGCTGGTGTGCCATGACGTGCTGACGGAATCTGCCGGGGAGCGCACGGCATGAACAAGCAGGCGGCCTCGGCCGGTGCAATGCCCAACCGCGCGGTACTTGAACGCGCCGCGCATTGGTTGAGCCTGATGTCGTCCGGCGCCACCGTAGCCGCCGACATCGAAGCCTGTCGCCGCTGGCGCGACGCTGCACCGGAGCACGAGCAGGCGTGGAAACACCTGCAAAGCCTTTGGGGCGAGCTTGCCGAGCCGGCCGGGGGCCTTACCGGTGGCCAGGCGCGCACGCTGGTCAACCGTGCCGTTGCCGCAGGCGTGAAGGCGGCAGGGCCGTTGAGCAGGCGCCGCAGTCCAGTATTCAAGGCGATCTGGGCGGCGCTGGTATTGATGCCGCTGTTGTGGGCGGCGTGGCGTGTTGCGCCGCCAGCCTGGCTGTTGGCGGACTACGCCACGCGCGTGGGCCAGCAGCGGGTGGTGGTTCTGGACGACGACAGCCGGATAGTGCTGAACACCGACAGCGCCATCGACGTCCATTATTCCGACACCGAACGCCGCGTCACTCTGCGCCAGGGGGAAATCCTGGTCGTGGTGGCCAAGGATGGTGCGAGCCGGCCCTTTGTGGTGGCCACGCGAGACGGCACGGCGTCGGCCAAGGGCACGCGCTATACCGTCAGACTGATGCAAGACGGCACCCGCGTGAACGTGACTGAATCCGAGGTGGCTGTTTGTCCGCGTGACGAACTCGCCGCGCAGTGCCGGGACGTGCGTGCGGGCGGGTCGGCCTATCTGACCCGGGTAGCGGCCGTGCCTGGCCCGGCCATCGATCCTGCGGCGGCCGAAGCATGGAGCCGTCAACGCTTGAACGTGCGCGATATGCCTTTGCCGCTCGTGCTCGACGAGCTGGCCCGCTACCGCCGAGAGATGCTGTGGTTTGACGAGGCAGCCTTGGCCGACCTGCGCATTTCAGGGGTGTTCCCCCTGACGGGCGACGACGCGCTGGCGTCCTTGGCGGACAGTCTGCCGATCGAGGTGAAACAAGGCATCCCTGGCGTGGTGCGGATCGAGCGCCGAGTGCCGCCGAAATGAATGTGTAACAGGAACTGCCCTTATCGCGTGTTCGCCCGTCATGCACGGGTACACACAACGTAGGGGTAGGGAACATGAGCAATACGCGACGGTGGCAGGGCTGCAAACTTGCCGTGATTCATCTGGCTTTGGCGGCAACGCCGTGGCAGACGCAGGCGCAAGGCGCACCCGCTGCCGTGACGGCATACGCTATTGCGGCAGGGCCACTGGAGTCGGTGCTGAACCAATATGCAGAGCAGGCGGGTCTGGCTCTGTCCTACGACCCCGCGTTTACGCGGGACCTGCGCAGCCCCGGGTTGAACGGCACGGCGTCGGTGGACGCCGCGTTCGGGCAGATTTTGTCTGGCACCGGGTTGTCGGCCGTGCGTACTGCGGAGCGGCGCTACACCTTGCAGCGCAACGCCGCTCAGGCGGGGCCGGTGCAACTGGAAGCCGTCACGGTGACCGGGTCTGGCGTCCCCCAGCCGTCTGAGGGCACCGATTCCTACACAACCGCAGCAACCAACACGGCCACGCGCCTGAACCTGTCGCTGCGGGAAACGCCACAATCGATCAGCATCATCACGCGTCAGCGCATTGACGACCAGTCGCTCAACAGCATCAATGCCGTGCTGGCGCAGACGCCCGGAATATCAGTGCAGAACATGGGCAGCGAACGGTTCAATGTGCTGTCGCGCGGGTATGCCATCGACAGCTACCAAATCGATGGCGTGCCAACGATTGTCGAAGTGGGCACGCAGGACGTGTCGCCCAGCCTGGCTGACATGGCGATCTATGACCGCGTGGAAGTGCTGCGCGGCGCGGCTGGGCTGATGAGCGGCGCGGGCGAGCCTTCGGGCACGCTGAACATGATCCGCAAACGGCCCACGCGAGAGTTCCAGGGGCATGTGACGGCCGGAGCCGGGTCCTGGGACCTCTATCGCGCAGAGGCGGATCTTAGCGGGCCGTTGAACGCCTCGGGCAGTGTGCGTGGCCGCGCTGTGGCGGCTTATCAGCAGAATCGCAGCTTTATCGATTACTACCAGCAGAAGCGCCAGGTGTTCTACGGCATTGTGGAAGCCGACCTGACAGACAGTACGCTGCTGACAGCAGGCGTGGACCATCAGCGCAACCAGCCGCGCGGCAGCATGGGCGGCCTGGGCGTACCTTTGTTTTTCAGCAATGGCAAACAAATGGACCTGGACCGGTCCACCAACGTGGCCAGCCGCAATAACTTCTTCGACGTGGACGCCACGAATGTCTTCATGTCGGTCGACCAGAAATTGGCGAATGACTGGTCAGTGAAATTTTCGGCCAATCGCCTGGAAAGCCAACGGGATTTCCAGACGGTCATGGCCAGCGTGTCTTCGGGATTCGCGAACGAACAGACGGGTTTTGGCATGCCGCTGTGGATCCAGGGTGGCGATAGCCGGCAGGTGCAGAATGGTCTGGACCTGCATATCGAAGGCCCGTACACCTTGTGGGGGCGCCGCCATGATTTCGTCATGGGCTTGTCGTTCACGGAATCGCAGACTTTGTCGGACGTGTATCGCGACACCAGCGGCTACGCTGCCCGCAATCCCTTCAATCTGTACACGTGGGGCAATCAGGCGGTGTCGCCGAATCTGGTCAAGAACTACGACAACGACACCTATACGCGAGAAAGCGGCGGATACGTAGCGACACGCTTGCGCCCGACCGATGCGTTGTCGCTGATCGCCGGGGCGCGGATCAGCAGCTACAAATGGGACTACCGGCAGGCGTTTGCCGATCCGGCCAGCGCTATTTACGACCAGGCGCTGCTGGCCAAAAAAGACAATGTGATCACGCCCTATGCGGGCATTGTGTATGACATCGATGCCGTGCACTCCGTCTACGCGAGCTACACCAGCATCTACAAACCGCAGTACTACCGCGACCGCACCGGCGCTGCGCTGGCGCCACGGGATGGCGTGAACTATGAGGCGGGGCTGAAGAGCGAATGGTTTGCCGGCGCGCTCAACAGCAGCCTGTCCATATTCCAGGTGCGTCAGAACAACCTGGCGGTGGCCGACGACGGCTATACCGTGCCGGGCACGGATAATGTGGCGGCGTACCGGGCGGTGCCAGGCGCCCGGACCAATGGCGTCGATATGGAGCTGATCGGCGAAGTGTTGCCGGGTTGGAATGTGGCGGCGTCCTACACCTATAGCCGAACAGAGGACAGCACGGGCGCGCGCATCAAGACCGTAATGCCTGAACATATCGCCAAGCTTTGGACGACTTACCGGCTGCCGGACGCCTGGAACCGCCTGACGGTGGGCGGCGGGGTGAACTGGCAGAGCGCCATGCATTATTCGGTCACGCCGTGGCAACTGAAAAAGACAGTGACTGCCCGCCAGGACGCTTATGCGGTCGTCAATCTGATGGCGCGCTACGATTTCAGCCGGCAGGTTTCCGCCACACTCAACGTCAACAACCTCTTTGATAAAAAATACTTGAACTCATTGGACACGACGTTCAACACGGGCTATTACGGCGCGCCGCGCAATGCCATGTTGAACGTGCGCTACGCGTTCTAGCCGCCGCGCGTCTCCATCCGCCGCGCAACTCGTGTCAGTGCGAGGCTCGCAGCAAAGTACAGCAACGCCACGGCCAGATAGACTTCGACGTGATAGGGCCGCCAGTCGGTGCCGGCCACTACCGCCTTGGCGGCGCCCAACACGTCAAAGACCCCAATGATGCTGACCAGCGATGTGTCTTTGACCGCGCCCACGAAGACGCCTAGTGCGGCCGGGGCTGCGATGCGGCGGGCCTGCGGCCAGATCACTGACGCATAGGCAGTCACCGGGCGCATGCCCAACGCCCGGGCAGCCATCATCTGGCCGGGCGGTATGGCCTGTAGCGCGCCGCGCAGCACTTCGGCCAGCAGACACGCGGTGTGCAGGCTTAGAGCCGCCAGCGCCATGCTGAATTTAGACACGCCGCCGCCCAGCAGCATGGGCAGCACGAAGGACGCAAACAGCAGCTGCGTCACTAGCGGCACTCCGCGCACGGCTTCAATCAGGCCTGCCGCTGCCAAGGAACCGGCGCGGCTGCCGGACCGGCGCAGCAGGGCCAGCGCAAAGGCCAGGGGCACGGCGGCGGCAAGGGCCGCGATGGCCAGTATCAGTGTCACCAGCAGTCCGCCCCAGCGTTGCGGCCCGATGATGCTGCCGCCCCAAGGCCAGCCGGACAGGGCAATAACCACCGTTCCCAGCAAGGCGATCAATAGTGCAGCGCGAATTTTTGCCGGGACGCGCCGCGCGCCGAGTGTCAGCGTTATGCCCGCCAGCAACGCTACGCACGCGATCAGGGCCGGCCCACGATCAGCTTCGGTCATGGTGCCAAAGAAAAGCAGCGGCAGGTTTTCTCCCACGGCGGCCCAGCAGGCGCCCGCAGCATTCGTGCAGGCAGCTGGGTCTCCTTGCCACACGGCACGCAATACGGCCCAGTCCAGCAGGCCCCAGGCAATGACCGCGAGAAGCACGGTCAAGATGGCCGATAGCATCCGGCCGCGCCATGGGCTGACGTCGCTGCCCGTTGCATTCCATAAGGGGCGATCGCCCAAGCGCGCGCCGTGCGTGTCGCCGGGGCCGTGCCGGGTATTGCGGGCGTTCCACGCCGACAAGCCGCCGCCCAGCGCCAGGGCCAGCGTCAGGTACACGGCTACTGCCAGCGTGATGCCTTCCAAGGCGAGCCCGGTCTGGGTGATGGCGGTGTTGATGACGGCCATCAATTCCTGATAGCCGATGGCAATGGCCAGCGTGCTGTTCTTGACCAGCGCCAGGCACTGGTTGGCATAGGGCGGCAGCGCAACGCGAGTGGCGTAGGGCGCTATGACCAGGCGCAATACGCCAAAGGGCGTCAGGCCCATTGCCTGGCCCGCTTCTACCAAGCCCACGGGCACGGCGCGCACGGCGGCACGCACAATGTCTGCAATGTAGGCGGCGTGGAAGATCACCAGTCCGATCGTCAGCGCCGCGAATTCAATGCTGGGTTGCCAGCCGCCTTGCAACCCTAAGCCGCGTTTGACGGGCAGGTCGATCTGTATGGCGGGCAGCAGCGCCCAGGCCAGCAATGCGGCAGCGAGCGCGGTGTATAGGGCGGGGCGGCCAAAACGCGCCCGGGCGCGCCAGCCCAGCGTTAATGCCGCCAGCGCCACGGCGGCGTAAGGCAGCCAGCCATGCAGGGCGGGCAGAGCCAGTCCGCGATTCGATAGCAGCACAGACGGCAGCGGCGACCAGGCTTGGCGCAGGTCTGGCAGACGCAGCAGCAATCCATACCAGACAAACAATTGCAGCAGCACGGGCGTGTTGCGCAAAGGCGCGATGATGAACGCCGCGAAGCGCGAGGCCACAGGATGCGACGAGAGCCGCATCAAGCCCAGACCCACGCCCAGCGCGGTCGCAAGAGGGATTGCTACGAAAGCCACCGTCAGCGTATTGACCAGACCCGCCGCCATCGACATCCAATACGGATCGTCGGGGGTGACGGTAAGCAGGCTTTCTGAAATGCGGAAGCCTGCCGGCTGGAACAAAAAGCCGAATCCGCCCTGGATGCCGCGCGCGGTCTGCACGGCTTCGATGTGCAGCAGCAGGATGGCGGCCATGCCGCCCAGCGCCAGCGTCCACGCTAGCGTGGGCAGCCAGCGGCGCAACAGACCGGGGGTGGGAAAGGGGATCGTCGTAGCAATCATGGTGGGCCGGACCGGCGGGTCCGCGTGTAGAGGCGGGTGCTAAGGGCTGATGCAAATAAGAAAGGCGGGCCGATAGGCCCGCCCGCCATGCTCAAGCAATCAGAATCATTGGAACGGGGGCGAATACAACAGACCGCCCTTGTTCCACTGCGCGTTCAGACCACGATCCAGTTTCAACGGGGTCGCGGCGCCCAGATTGCGATCCCACACTTCGCCGTAATTGCCAACGGCCTTGATGGCATTCTTGGCCCAGCTTTCATCCAGGCCGAAGCTCTTGCCTATGCCCGGGTCCACACCCAGCAGGCGGCGCACTTGCGCGTCGGTGCTTTGCGCCTGACTGTCCGCGTTCTTCGATGTGATGCCCAGCTCTTCGGCAGAGACCAGCGCATTCACGGTCCAGCGCACAATGGCCGTCCAGTTGGGGTCGTCCTGACGCACGAACGGGCCCAGCGGCGACTTGTTGATGCGCTCAGGCAGAATCACAAAGTCATCCGGCTTGCTGGCGCGGGCGGCGCGGCTGGCGGCGAGCGTGGACGCATCGGACAGATAGACGTCGCAACGGCCGGCATAGAACGCTTGTTCCAGTTCCACCAGGTTTTCGATCACGACCGGACGGTAGGTCAGCTTGTTCTTCTTGAAGTAGTCGACCAGGTTCTGCTCATTGACCGTGCCCGGCTGCACGCAGACCTGCGCGCCGTCCAGTTCGGTGGCGCTCTTCACACCGAGCTTGCGCGGCACCAGGAAACCCTGGCCGTCATAGAACACGATGCCAGCCGACACGATGCCCAGGCCAGCGTCGCGGCCGGACGTGATGGTGGTGTTGCGGTTCAGCACGTCGATCTCGCCGGACTGCAAGGCGGGAAAGCGCTGTTGCGAACTCAGCGGAACGAAGCGGGTCTTCTCAGGGTCACCCAGCACGGCGGCGGCCAGCGCGCGGCACAGGTCCGCGTCCAGTCCGGTCCAGCGGCCTTGCTTGTCGGCAATCGACAGGCCCGCCGAGCCTTGGCTGACGCCGCACACCAGTTCGCCGCGCTTCTTGATGGTGTCCACCGTTCCTGCGTGGGATGCGCCAGCAATCGCCAGCGCTGCTGCCACGCCCGCAGCCTTGAGTAGATGAGTCACACGCATGCCGTTCCCGTATTAGTTGTATGCAATAAAGGCATGAATTCTAGGGGCGAGCGGCGGATTTTCGAGCGACTATATAGTCATATCAATATAAGAACTAAGCCTTATCCAAACTCACGTCATATACCTAGAATTCCGTCATACCAAAGTGGTCTAACGAACAAGGTTGCGCATGAGCTGGCAGGACGAATTCAGGCAGTTGTTTCCCATCACGCAAGACAAGGCCTACGCAAACATTGCCTATACCAGCCCGCTATCGCCCAAGGTGGCGGGGGCGGTGGCGGGTTTCTTCGACAGCATTACGTACGCCCGCAGCGACAAGCCGCAATGGCTGCGCGATGCCGACGCGCTGAGGGTGCGGGTTGCGCGCCTGATCGGCGGCAACGCCCGCCGCGTGGCCTTTACGAAGAACACGACCGAAGGCTTAAACACCGTGGCGCATGGCCTGGCATGGCAGGACGGCGACAACCTGATCGTGGACGATCAGGAGCATCCCACCAATGCCTTGCCCTGGTTGAACTTGCGCCGCCGCGGCGTTGAGGTGCGCGTGGCGAAAGCGCAATCGCATCGCTACACGGTGGATGACCTGTGGCAGCAGGTTGATGCGCGCACCCGATTGATCGCGGTGTCCTGGGTGCAGTACGGCACCGGCCTGCGTACAGACATCGCCGAGCTGGGCCGCCGTTGCGCGGAACGCGGCATCTGGCTGATCGTCGATGGCATCCAGGGAGCCGGCCTGTTGCGAGCGCAGGTGGATGCATGGCAGGTGGATGCCTTTGCCTGCGGCGGGCACAAAGGTCTGCTGGGCCCCTTGGGCGTGGGTTTTCTGCATGTTTCTGCCAAATTATTGGACGCGCTGGACCCGATCTACATCGGCCCGTCGGGCGTGACCACGCTGGACAAGGCCGGGGCGCAATGGCAAGTGGGCGTGTCTGACGCCACCGATGCGCGCCGCCTTGAAACAGGCAACCTGAACTACCCCGGCATTGCCGGCCTTGCTGGCGCGCTGGACTTGATCGAATGGGCGCAGCCCGAGCGGATCGAGCCGTGGGTATTGGAACTATCGCAGGCGCTTAGCGAGGGTCTGCGCGCACAAGGCGTGCACGTGGTGTCGCCCGCCGACCCCGAACTGCGCAGCACGACGACCGCATTACGAGTCAGTGATCCCGCTGCCGCTCTGGACCATCTGACACGTGAAGGTGTCGTAGCCAGCGTAGTGGAGTATGGTTACGTGCGCTTGTCTGTCGGCGCCTATAACAACCATGAAGACATCGAACGCATCCTGCGCGCATCGCGCGCGCTTGCAGCCTGATCTGAATCATCAATAACGCATCTCCCGGAGAGACACATGACTGAACCGAAGAAGCCCAACTGGCGCCTGGAAACCGTGGCCGTGCATGGCGGCTACCGCCCCGATCCCACGACCCGCGCCGTGGCCGTGCCTATCTACCAGACCGTTGCCTATGCGTTTGACGATACGCAGCACGGCGCCGATCTGTTCGACCTCAAGGTGCCGGGCAATATCTACACCCGCATCATGAACCCGACGACCGACGTGCTGGAACAGCGCGTGGCAGCCCTGGAAGGCGGCATCGCCGCGCTGGCGCTGGCCTCGGGCCAGTCGGCCGTGACCTACGCGATCCTGACAATCGCTGAAGCCGGCGACAACATCATCTCGTCCAGCACGCTATACGGCGGCACCTACAACCTGTTTGCGCACACATTGCCGCAATACGGCATCACCACGCGCTTTGCCAACCCCAGCGATCTGGCTGCCTTTGAAGCACAGATCGATGACCGCACCAAGGCCATCTTCGCGGAATCGGTCGGCAACCCGTTGGGCAACATCACTGACATCGCCGCGCTGGCCGAAGTGGCCCACCGCCACGGCCTGCCG
Source organism: Achromobacter seleniivolatilans (assembly GCF_030864005.1). NCBI lineage: Bacteria > Pseudomonadati > Pseudomonadota > Betaproteobacteria > Burkholderiales > Alcaligenaceae > Achromobacter > Achromobacter seleniivolatilans. The sequence goes on along the minus strand of NZ_CP132976.1, from coordinate 1,948,363 downwards.
CTGATTGTCGACAACACCGTGCCGTCGCCGTATCTGCTGCGTCCTATCGAACACGGCGCCGACATCGTCGTGCAGTCGCTGACCAAGTATTTGGGCGGCCACGGCACCAGCCTGGGCGGCGCGATTATCGATTCTGGCAAGTTCCCGTGGGCCGAACACAAGGCCCGCTTCAAGCGCCTGAACGAGCCGGACGTCAGCTACCACGGCGTGGTCTACACCGAAGCCTTCGGTCCGGCTGCGTATATTGGCCGCGCCCGCGTGGTGCCGCTGCGCAATACTGGCGCCGCGATTTCGCCGTTCAACTCGTTCCAGATTCTGCAAGGCATCGAGACGCTGGCGTTGCGCGTGGACCGCATCGTTGAAAATACCGTCAAGATCGTCAAGTTCCTGAGCGAGCATCCCAAGGTTGAGTGGGTCAACTACGCGGGCCTGCCGGATCACCCGGACCACGCCTTGGCGCAGAAGTACCTGCGCGGCAAGGTTCCGGGCCTGTTCACGTTCGGCGTGAAGGGCGGCCGCGACGCTGGCGCGCGCTTCCAGGACGCACTGCAATTGTTCACGCGCCTGGTCAACATCGGCGACTCCAAGTCGCTGGCGACGCACCCGGCATCCACCACGCACCGCCAACTGAATCCGGAAGAACTGCAAAAGGCTGGCGTGCGCGAAGAAACCGTGCGCCTGTCTATTGGTATTGAACACATCGACGATCTGATCGCCGATCTGGATCAGGCTCTGGCACAGGTATAAGCAGCATGTCGATGATTCACCGCAGAAACCTGTTGAAACTGGCCGCGGGCTTGCCCGCTCTGGCTGCGGGGGCTTCGGCCCTGGCGGCCGCGCCATCCAAGAAGGCCAAGACCTATGTGTTGGCTCATGGTTCGTGGCATGGCGGCTGGTGCTGGCGGCCGGTGGCTGACCGCCTGCAAGCGGCCGGCCATCGCGTCTACGCGCCCAGCTACACCGGCATGGGCGACCGTGCCCACTTGCTGAACAAGAACATCACCATCGACACTTTCGTTGAAGACCTGGTGCAGGTCATTCAAACGCAAGAGTTGAACGATGTGATTCTGGTGGGCCACAGCTTTGGCGGCATCCCGATCACGGGTGTCGCGGATCGTATTCCGGAGCGCATCGCGCATCTCGTGTATTTCGATTCGATCGTGCTGGAAAGCGGCCAGAATGCGTTTTCCGTGTATCCGAAAGCGGATGCCGATGCGCGTATTGCCGCAGCCTCCAAGGCCACCGGCGGTCTGGCTGTGCCGATTCCCGCTCCGCTTCCCGCCGCCTGGGGCTTCACCCCCGGTAGTGCGGATTACGAATGGGTGACACGCCGGTTGACGGCGCATCCACTGGCCAGCTATACGTCGCCGCTGACACTCAAGAATCCGATCGGCAACGGCCGTCCGCGCACCTATATCCATTGCACGCAGCCGGAATTGGCGGTGTTGGAAGAATCGCGCAAGCTGGTGAAGTCGCAACAGGGCTGGAAGTGGGTGGACATCGCCGCGCCGCACGAAGCGCACATCACGCATCCCGGCCTGCTGGCCGATCTGCTGCTGGGTGTGGCTTAACGCGTCAGACCTTGGCCGTTGATGAGTGGCGCTTGCGCCAAGCGGATGGCGCCACTCCTTCTGTGCGTTGAAATACGCGGCTGAACGCAGCTTGGGATTGATACCCGACACGTTCGGCCGCGTCCTGAATACTGCTGCCTTGGCTTAGGTAACGCCTTGCCATGCGCATACGCAGCAGTTGCAGCAACTGTGCGGGCGTTGTGCCACTTTGCAGCGTGAATCGCCGGTGAAACGTGGCCTTGGACATGTGCAGGCGGTCGGCCATGTCCTGCATGCTCCACGCCGCAGCAGGTTCGGCCAGGATGGCCTGGAGCAAACCGGCCATGGCGGGGTCGCGCGCCAGCACAAACAATCCATACGCTTGTCGGTCATGAATAGCCAGATGGCGCAGCATGAAAAAAATCAGCAGGTCCGTCAGCTTTTCCAGCACGACCGGCGACGCGCCAGGTTCTCTTGCTGTCTCCCCAAGAATCAATTCGAAGACGCCGCGAGCGGTGCGAAAGCGTTCGTCGTCGGCGCGCAGCACCAGATAATCGGGCAGGGTGTCGGCTAGCAGGTCCGCCAGCCCGGGTCTGAATTGAAAGAATCCGCAGGCCAGGCCCGTGCTGTCCGGCTGCCGGGGCAGCAGCGGTTCCATGGCCTTGCACAGGGCGGCTCCTGCAGTTGGCGAATCTAACGGCGTCAACGCATGGGGAATGTCGCGCAAAAAGAAGATGCCGTCACCCGCTGCCAGCGTAAGCGCGTCGTGGCCCTCGCTCAATTCAACGCGGCAGCAGCCATGCAAGATCAGGTGAAAGCTGGCGCGGGCGCGCCCGCTGGTGCTGGCCGACCAGTTGCCGCAGTACTGACCCAGGTGATACAAGCTGGATTGCACCTCCAGACTGGATAGCAGCAAGGCGTCGACGGCGGCTTGGTCGGTATGTGCGGCATGAAACGGCAAGATGATCGGCCTGGCGAATGGGTGGGACGGTTATAAGCGCATAGCTGAAAGTCGATAAGATCTAGCATCAAGTTGCGATCTACGTGCATTGTCGCTTGAGGTCCGGCGCACGCACAATAAGGTCTTGAACGTTAGCTCACCAGGAGACCCACATGGCCCGTTTGCCCGTCCATACCGCGCAAAGCGCTCCGGAACCCACCCGCGCGGCACTTGCTGCCGCCGAGAAAGGCGCCGGATACCTGTCCAATCTTCTGGGCGTGCTGGCCAATGCGCCGATTGCGTTGGAAGCCTATCAAACGCTGTCGCAGATCAATGCTCGCGCCGGGCTGACTTTGCAGGAACGCGAAGTCGTGCAACTGGTGGCGGGCACACGTCATGGTTGCACGTTTTGCGTGGCCGGCCATACGGCGCTGGCTCGCCACAAAGCCAAGTTGTCACCTGAAGTCGTCGAAGCGCTGCGGGCGCAGGGTGTACTGCCCGACGAACGCTTGCAGGCGCTGGCCGCCTTCACTGAAGCGGTTATCCAAACGCGCGGCCGTGTCAGTGACGACGCCTTGCAAGACTTGCGCGGCGCGGGCTACACCGACGGCAATGCGCTGGAAGTGATCGTGGGCGTGGGACTGGCCACCATCTGCAATTTCGGCAACAACCTGGCTCAGACGCCGCTTAATGAACAACTGCGCGACTACGCGTGGAGCGGTTCGTGATGGCGCCGCAATCCGCATCTGCCGTGCCGCGTGATCTGGCGCCCGCAGCAAGCGTCGCGTTGCCGCCTGATCTGAGTGTCTGGCTGGAACAGCACGCGGACGCCCTGGACGAAGGCAGCCTGGATGCGGCCACGGTGCTGCCGCGTTTGGCCGCCGCAAATCTGTTTCGATATGGCGTGCCCGAGGCCCAGGGCGGTCTGCCCGGCACCGATATCGGTGACGCTATCGAGGCCGTGTCGCAGGTGGCAGAGCAGTCCGTGGCCAGCGCCTTCGTAGCGTGGGGCCAGCGCGTTTTCATCGAGTACCTGCTGCGCAGCCCGAACACCGCATTGACCGCCGCCTGGCTTGCGCCGCTCTTGGCAGGCGAACAGGCGGGCGCCACCGCGCTGTCCAATGCGATGAAATTCTTGAGCGGCATCGAGTCGCTACAGATCGGCGCGCGGGAAGAGGGCGGCCACTGGGTGTTGGATGGCCGCATGCCCTGGGTGACCAATCTGCGGGTGCAAGGGTTTCTGGTGGCGGCCGCAGTCACCGCGCCTGACGGCACGCCGGCCGTGGTTGCGCTGCCGCATGATATTGCGGGGCTGGTTCGAAGTCAGGATCTGTCCTTGCTGGCGCTGCAAAGCAGCAATACGGCGGCGTTGGAGGTACAGGGAGTTCGTATCGGTCCGGAGTGGCTGATTCATTCGGATGCCCGGCAATACCTGCCGCGCGCACGCCCGGCGTTTGCGGGTCTGCAATGCGGCCTGTCCATCGGGCTTGCGCGCCGTGCCTTGCGCGCTGCGAACGAGGCGGGAAAGGGCCAGGCCTCGCGCGGGATTCTTGCCAAGCCGCTGGAAGCCTTGCGCACTCAGGTGGATGAGCTGAATGCCAGCCTGATCGCCGGCGTGCGCAGCGACCGGTTCGTGGTTGAACCCTGGGCCCTGTTTGAGATTCGAATTGCGCTGGCGGAGGCCGCCAATCAGGCCGTGCAACTGGAGTTGCAAGCCAGCGGCGGCGCGGCCTACCTGAAGCCCGCAGGCGCAGGGTTTGCGCGGCGCTGGCGCGAGGCCGCATTCCTGCCCATCGTCACGCCCAGCCTGGTGCAATTGAAAACTGAATTGGCCAAGCGCGAAGCCCGGCTGGCAGCCGAGGCTGCTGCATGACAGGCGCCACGCAGCCGGTTTTGCAGGCGCACGGGCTGACGCTGCGTTATCCCGGCGCGCCGGCCCCGGTGTTCCAGGATGTGGACCTGAGTCTTGAGCGCGGCGAAGTAGTGGCCGTGCTGGGTGCAAGCGGCGCGGGCAAGTCCAGCTTGCTGCGCGTGCTGGCGGGCTTGCAACCTGCCAGCGCCGGATCGTTGCTGATGGAAGGCGCGCCGCTGACTGGCGTGCATCCGCGTGTAGCCGTGGCATTCCAGGACCCGAGCTTGCTGCCCTGGCTGACGCTGGAACGCAATGTGGCGTTCGGGCTGGACTTCAAGCATCAGCCCGTGCTGACCGAAGGTGAGCGCCGCGCGCGTATCGACCAGGCCATTGCCGAGGTGGATTTGTCGCATGCGCGGCAACTGCGCCCCGCGCAGTTATCGGGCGGCATGGCGCAACGGACGGCGCTGGCCCGATGTCTGGCGCGTCAACCGTCGGTGCTGCTGCTGGACGAACCCTTTGGCGCGTTGGACGAGGTCACGCGCACCGATATGCAGGGTTTGCTGCGCCGCGTGGTGGCTGACTTCCAGACCGCTGCCGTCCTGATCACGCACGACATCGACGAGGCGCTGGTGCTGGCCGACCGCATCGTGTTGCTGGGCTCGGCCCCTGGTCGCATCCTGGGCGTGTGGCAGGTGGATTTGCCGCAGCCTCGCGCCGACCTTCTGCCGGAAATGGCCGCGCTGCGATTGGAAATTCTGACCCGGCTGCGCGCCGCGCTCAGGGCTACGCAGGGTGAACCCGCTCTGTTATGACGTGCAGGCACTCGTTGTTGTCTTGAACGCCTGAACCTGAATCTGGATTCTTACGCTAGGAGCTCTTTGATGTGCCTTGAACACATGTCGCGTCGCGACTGGTTGAAACTCTCGGCCCTGCTGACGGCAGGCGGCGCAAGCACGTTATTGTCGGCGTTCAACGCTCGTGCGCAGAGTGAACCGGATGCGCCTGTGCGCATCGGCTACCTGCCCATTACCGATGCCGCGCCGCTGCTGGTGGCGCATAACAATGGGCTGTTCGACAAGGCGGGCGTCAAGGCCGAAAAACCCACACTGCTGCGTAGCTGGGCGCAGGTCATCGAGGCCTTTATCTCGGGCCAGGTCAACGTAGTGCACCTGCTATCGCCGATGACAGTGTGGGCGCGTTTTGGCAGCCAGGTGCCGGCCAAGGTCGTGGCCTGGAATCACGTGGGCGGTTCCGGACTCACTGTGGCGCCCGCTATCAACAGCGTGAAGGAATTGGGCGGCAAGACGGTCGCCATTCCGTTCTGGTACTCAATACACAACGTCATGCTGCAATATCTGCTGCGCGAAAACGGCCTGAAATCCGTTTCGCGCAAGGACGGTTCGGTGGGGGCTGACGAGGTCAACCTGATCGTCATGGCGCCTTCGGACATGCCGCCTGCGCTGGCGCAGAACCGCATCGCGGGTTATATCGTGGCCGAGCCGTTCAATGCCGTGGCGGAGACGCTGGGCGTGGGCAAGGTGCTGCGCTTTACCGGCGACGTGTGGCGCAACCACGCGTGCTGCGTGGTGTTCATGCACGAGCGGGATCTGGAACAGCGGCCCGAATGGTCGCAAAAGGTGGTGAGCGCCATTGTGCAGGCCCAATTGTGGATACGGGAAAACCGGGCCGAGACCGCGCAGCTGTTGTCCAAGGAAGGCATCAACCGCTATACGCCGCACGGCTTGCCTGCGCTGACCAAGGTGCTGGCGCCGCCGCCATCCGACCGCGAACAATATCTGGCCAGCGGCGCGATCCGCCATGCGGATTGGGACGAACGCCGCATCGATTTTCAACCGTATCCGTTTCCCAGCTACACCGAGGAACTGGTGCGCCGCTTGCGCGATACGCTGATCGAAGCAGACCGCGGCTTTTTGGCGGATTTGGACCCGGCACGCGCCGCGCGCGAGCTGGTTGATGACCGGTATGTCAAACGCGCTATCGAATCCGTAGGCGGTTTGAACCGATTTGGCTTTCCGGATGCGTACAGCCGGACCGAATTGGTGCAGGCGTGACAGCACGCGACTCACTTGTCTCCGCGCCTGCTGCGCAGCGGGCCAGTCCCGCCGCACGAAGCTCGGAGCATCAAAGGCCGAGCGGCTTGAGCCTGGGCAGGCGCTGCGCGCTGGGCCTGGCAGGGCTGGCCGTGCTGCTGGGGCTGTGGTGGCTGGGCACGGACGTCCTGTCTCAGGCCGGCGGCATGGCGCGGCGCTTTTCACCCGGCGCCACCTTTGTCAGCCTGGGGCAATTGCTGACCGGGTCCGATCTGCCGATGCACATCCTGGTCAGTCTGCGGCGCATTGCGGTGGGCCTGGGTTTCGCCTTGGCCATTGGGGTGCCCCTGGGGCTGGCGATTGGCAGTTGGCGGCGACTGGAGGCAACGGTGTCGCCCGCGATGCAGTTTCTGCGCATGATCTCGCCGCTGTCATGGATGCCGATTGCCGTAATGGTGTTCGGGGTAGGGGACGATCCGGTTTATTTCCTGCTGACCTTTGCGGCCGTCTGGCCCATTGTGCTGAACACCGCGGCGGGTGTGCAGCAGTTGGATACGCGCTGGCTGCAACTGGCGCAAAGCGTCGCGGCTACGCGTTGGGAAACGCTGCGTCACGTAATCCTGCCCGGGGTGCTGGGGCATATTCTGACGGGCGTGCGCCTGGCCATCGGCATTCTGTGGATTGTGCTGGTGCCGTGCGAAATGCTGGGCGTGTCGGCCGGAATGGGGTATTTCATTCTGGATACGCGTGACCGGCTGGCCTATTCAGAATTGATGGCGATGGTGCTGATGATAGGCGTGCTGGGCTTTCTGCTGGATGCGGCGGCCCGGGCGCTGTATCGCTATTGGCGCGGCTAGGGTGCGCGCTTGTTGCGCACGCTCTTGCTTGGCACGGCGCAGACCATCGCGTGCAACTTGCGCTGGACCGGATCACGCGCCACGGGCGCATTCCGGATGCCCGCCACGGGGATCGACTCAACCAAAGCGCCGGTCGCGTTGTCGCCAGCGTAGTGCTGGGTTTCGCTGACGGTGTAGGTATTGGCGCTGCAATTCACCGTGACCGGCTGGCTCACTGAACCATACTGTTGGCCTGTGGTTTCCGATACGCGGGGTTGGGCATAAAACCATGCCACCGTTACGCCCATGATGGTCGGCCGTTCTGATACCGGCACGATCGATGTGCTGTCGTAGAACACGCCCGGCATGGCCTGCGGGTCCAGCGGCGTCCATTCGGGCGTACCGCCAAAAGTGATGCCCGGCACGTCCACGCCCCGCGGTACGATATTGACAGCGCAGGCGTCGGCGGGTATTGGATCTCCTTCGTGCACGGTAATCGCTACACATACCTCGGGCGGCGCGGCGTGGGCTGGCAACGCCCATGCGGCTGCACCTAGCAAGGTCAAGGCCAGGGTCAGGGTTGCGTGCCTTGCGATCATATTGGGTTCCGTGGATGGCCAGTGCGGCGTAAGAGTATGTCACGTCAGTATAGAGAACCCAGCGCCTCGCGCTATAGTCTTGTCCGTTCCTTCACCGTCGCCGGCCAAAATGGCTGGTTTTCCCGCATCCAGGATGCTATGCAGCCATGAACATCAGATTGCTTGCCGGCGGTGTCGCGATTGCAGTCGCTGGGGTGATTGGTTATGGCATCTATCAGATGGTACCGATGGGCAAGCCGCTCAAGCGCAGCGAGGTGATCGGCGAATTGAACGGCCCGCCTTTGGCACTGTATTCGCGTGTGACCTTGCAGCGCTACGGTGAACGCCAATTGTTGATCGGGCAGCGTCTGGTCAGCAGCAAGGACATCGCCGAACTGGAAAAAGCGCCGGTGCTGGACAGGCAGGTGCCTGTTCTGGAAGAACGCCTGCAAAAGCAGCGGTCCAGATTGGCCGAGGCGGGCGCCGCCACTGCGCTTGCCAGCGGCAATACGGATCTTGCGCTACTAATGTTGCAGGACGGGCGCTCCACCACCGACACGCGCAACCTGATCTATGGCGGGCAGGGCACGGGCGCATTCGATCTGCTGGGTTCGATCAGCGGCGACAAGGGCGTCGGCCTGATTGGCACACCCGAAGGCCGCACTCTCTACTTGGTGACTTCCACAATCCGCAGTTCGGGCGACGGTGAACAGCCGACGGCTTGGGACACCCTGCGGTCGGATGACCTGGGCAAGACCTGGACATATGACGCGGATGTGACGCTAGGCTTCCCGCAGCAGCACACCGTTTTCCTGACGCAAGATCGCGCCATTGCGCTTGAGCGGCATGAGGCAGGGCATCGTTTGCTGGTCAGTAGCGATGGCGCGCGAAGTTGGTCGGCCACCTTGCTGGATGATCAGGTCTGGCCGGACGCGCAATCCTATGACCGCGCCTTCTATGAAAAAACTGCCAAGGCGGGCGGAGCATCCGGCGAGGATCAACTCGCTTATGACTGGTCGCTGTATCCGCTGGACGAAAAGCGCGCCGTGGGGTGGAGCTGGCGCACGCGCATCAGCCTGACGGCATCGCAAAAAAACGAGGTGCTGGAAACGCGGCGCTTTGAAGTGGAATTTCAGGACGGGGCATCGCCGGCCTTCCGCATTACGCCGGCGCAACCGCCCGCGCCGCCGCAGTCCGCCGATGTCCAAGTCACTCGGGATCAACCTGTATTCGAGACCTCGGGCAGCGCGGTTTATGAACTGGATAAGGCAGAACGAACCTGGCATCGCCGTTCGGATGCGCCCGCAGTGCGCGGCAATCCCAGTTGGATCGGGGATGCCTGGTTTGGGCGCAAAGCTTGGGTGATCAAAACCTACGCGGACCACCTGCTGTCGTTCAACGAATACACCAAGACCTATTTCTACACGCGCGATCAAGGCAAGACCTGGCAGCCATTCCAGATTCCGCAGGATGTGGAGACGGGGCTGCTGGGCCTGGATCAGTCCGGTGACGCGTTGTTGTCGCTCGGCGAACGTGACGGCAAAACGGTGATCCGGCGTTATCCGCTGGATTGAGCCAGGGTGGACCTTATTCGGCCAGCACGTACTCGGGATAGCGTTTGCAGATCTCGGCCACCTGGCTGAGCGTGCCGGAAAGATGCTCGCGCAGCACCTGCTGCGCACGTTCGGGCGTCTGCGCCACGATGGCATCCAGCAAGCGCTGATGATCATCCATGATACGTTCGGCCTTGCCGGCTTCCGGCAGGTGCAGGCGGCGCAGACGATCCAGGTGCCCGCTGTAGCGCTGCTCCAATTCCCAAAGGCTTAGAACCCCGGCAGCGATATGCATGTCGCGGTGAAACGCCTGGTCGGCGTCAATGAACTGCTGGTATTCGCCGCTGGCGTGGCTGACGCGTTGCAGATCGATGCTGGCTTGCAGCCGCTTGTGCAGAATGGGGTCGGGCCGCTGTGCCAGCGTATGCACGATTTCAAGCTCCAGCGACTGGCGCAGAAAGTGCGCTTGCCGCGCCGCCGGAATGTCGATGCGGCTGACTACGGTCGTGTGCTGCGGATAGATCTCTACCAGGGCTTCTTCCGACAGTTTCATCAAGGCGTCGCGGATAGGCGTCTGGCTCAGGCCATAGCTTTCGGCCAGCATGACGCGCGACAGCGCCGTACCGGGCGCCAGGGCAAGCGATACGATCTGTTGGCGGAGATGTTCAAAGACCTGGGGCGCCGCGTGGCGCGAGCGATCCAGTCTGAGCTTTGGGTTTTGCATCAGGCGGTGTAACGGAAGTGCGGCTGGGAAAGATCGCAGTGTAGCGGGTTTATCCCTAACTGACGCACTAATGTATTAGTGTTTAAATGGCTTTACCGTCACCACGCTTCCCCCTACATTCCCTATGAAACGCTCTTACGAAAGCCTGCGCAGCGCCGCCTGGATGGCCAAGGACGACCTGCGTTCGTTTGGTCACCGCTCCCGCATGATGCAAATGGGCTACGGTCCCGATGATTGGGTTGGCCGGCCCATTATCGCCATCATCAACACCTGGTCAGACCTGAACCCCTGTCACAGCCATTTCAAGCAGCGCGTCGAAGACGTCAAGCGTGGCGTGTTCCAGGCGGGCGGCTTCCCAGTGGAACTGCCCGCGATTTCCGTGTCGGAATCGTTCGTCAAGCCGACCACCATGCTGTATCGCAACTTCCTGGCAATGGAAACGGAAGAATTGCTGCGCAGCCATCCGGTCGATGGCGCCGTGCTGATGGGCGGCTGCGACAAGACCACGCCGGGCCTGATCATGGGCGCGATCAGCGCCGGACTGCCTTGCGTCTATGTGCCTGCGGGCCCGATGCTGCGGGGCAACTGGAAAGGCAAGATCCTGGGTTCGGGTTCTGACGCCTGGAAGCTCTGGGACGAACGGCGCGCGGGCAAGATCACGCAAGAGCAATGGACCGAGGTCGAAGGCGGCATCGCCCGCAGCTACGGCACCTGCATGACGATGGGCACGGCCAGCACCATGACCGCCATCGCCGAAGCCATAGGCATGACCTTGCCGGGCGCATCCTCCATTCCGGCCGCTGACGTCAACCACATGCGCATGTCGGCCGAGTGCGGCCGCCGCGTGGTGGAAATGGTTTGGGAAGACCTGAACCCGCAACGCATCCTGAGCCTGGCGTCTTTCAAGAACGCCATCAACGTGGCGATGGCCATGGGCTGCTCCACCAACGCCATCGTGCATCTGGTCGCCATGTCGCGCCGTGCCGGCTGTGCCGTCGGCCTGGATGACTTTGACGCCGCCAGCCGCAAGGTGCCCGTCATCGCGAACATCCGGCCCAGCGGCGACACCTATCTGATGGAAGACTTCTTCTACGCGGGCGGACTGCCGGCGCTGATGTCGCGCCTGCACGACCACCTGGACCTGACGGCCATGACCGTCACGGGCAAGACGCTGGGCGAGAACATCGCTGGCGCCGAGGTCTATAACGACGATGTAATCCGCAAGCTGGACACCGCCATTTACGACGAAGGGGCGCTTGCTGTGCTGCGCGGCAATATTGCGCCCGACGGCTGCGTGATCAAGCCCAGCGCCTGCGCGCCGCAATTTCTTCAACACACCGGCCCGGCGCTTGTGTTCGACGACTACCCCAGCATGAAGGCCGCGGTGGACGACGAAGACCTGGACGTCACGCCCGAACACATCATGATTCTGCGCAACGCTGGCCCTCAAGGCGGCCCGGGCATGCCGGAATGGGGCATGCTGCCGATCCCGACCAAGCTGGTCAAGCAAGGCGTGCGAGACATGCTGCGCCTGTCGGATGCCCGCATGAGCGGCACCAGCTACGGCGCCTGCATCCTGCACGCAGCTCCTGAGTCCTACATTGGCGGCCCGCTCGCGTTTGTGAAAACAGGCGATCTGATCACGGTGGACGTACCCGCACGTTCCATACACCTGAACATTAGCGACGAAGAACTCGCTGCGCGCCGCGCCGCCTGGACTCCGCCGCCCAAGCGCTACGAGCGCGGCTACGGCTGGATGTATTCCAAGCACATCCTGCAAGCCAACGACGGTTGCGATTTTGATTTCCTGGAAACCGGGTTTGGCGCGCCCGTGCCCGAACCCGAAATCTTCTAAACGCGGAGGCGGGCAGGGCCCGCGTCCCGTTTCACATTCTTTGTCTTATGACCCCGGAGTCATCGTGTCTCAATTGAATCCTGAAACCCGCGCCCGCCTGGCTGGCATCAGTACCGCCACGCTGTGCACCGCGCTGTTCAAGCGCGGCCTGCGCAACCAGTTCATCCAGGACGTGCGTCCGCTGAACGCCAACCTGCCCAATATGGTCGGCCCCGCCTTCACGCTGCGCTACATTCCCGCCCGAGAAGACCTCAACACCATCAAAGTGTTTGAAGACCGTTCGCATCCGCAACGCGTCGCCGTGGAAACGTGCCCGGAAGGCGCCGTGCTGGTCATGGACAGCCGCAAGGACGCGCGCGCCGCGTCTGCCGGGTCCATTCTGATCACGCGCCTGATGAAGCGCGGCGTGGCAGGTGTGGTTACTGACGGCGGTTTCCGCGATTCGCCTGAGATTGCTGAGCTGGGTTTTGCCGCTTATCACCATCGTCCTTCGGCGCCGACCAATTTGACCTTGCATCAGGCGCTGGATATCAACGCGCCGATCGGCTGCGGCGATGTCGCCGTATGGCCTGGCGACATCGTCGTGGGCGACCGTGAAGGCGTGGTGGTGATCCCGGCCCATCTGGCCGACGAGATCTCCATCGAGGCAGTGGAAATGACCGCTTTCGAAGATTTTGTGACCAGCCAGGTGCAGCAGGGCGCGTCCATCCTGGGCCTGTACCCGCCGACCGATCCGGGCACCAAAGACAAATTCGCCCTCTGGCGCAAAGAACAGGGCCGTTGAGCCTTGCTGCCGGCCGCCCGGCCGGCGCCCATACCTATAAATCAAGGCAGGAGACAAACCATGAATACCCAACGACGCGGCGCGTTAGGCGCGCTGCTGGCTGCGGCCGTCCTCGGCACGCTGGCCGCACCCGCCAGCGCCGCTGACTGGCCCGCGCAAAAACCCATTTCCTATGTGGTGCCGTTTACCGTCGGCGGCTCGACAGACGTGGTCGGCCGTGTGCTGGCCCAGAAGCTGGGCGACCGGCTGCACCAGAACGTCATCGTCGAAAACAAACCTGGCGCGGCCGGCGGCATAGGCGCTACCTATGTGGCCAAAGCGCCGCCAGACGGCTACACCTTGTTTGGCGGCACGATCAGCACGCATGCCATCAATGCCAGCCTGTACAAAAACCTCAAGTACGACCCCGTCAAAGACTTTGAACCGGTGTCGCTGATCGCCTACCTGCCCAATGTGCTGCTGGTAGATCCCAACCTGGGCGTGAATTCGGTGGCCGATCTGATCGCGCTGCTTAAACGCGACCCTAACAAACGCACCTTCGCCTCGTCGGGTGCGGGCACGTCCACCCACCTTGCCGGTGAACTCTTTTCCAGCATGATCGGTGTGCCGTTGACGCACGTGCCGTACAAGGGCACGCCGCCCGCGATGGTGGATGTGTCTTCGGGCGCAGTGACCTTCATGTTCGACCAGATGACGGCTGCGCTGCCGCTCCTGCAAACCGGCAAGTTGAAGCTGCTGGCCGTCACGACCAAGGACCGCATCTCGCTCGCGCCCGAAGTTCCCACCATGCAGGAAGCCGGTGTGCCGGGCTTTCAGATGGCGTCCTGGCAGGCGGTGTACGCGCCCAAGGGCACGCCCAAGCCGATCCTGGACCGGCTGGCGAAAGAGATTGCGCTGATCCTGAAGGAACCCGATGTGCAGGAAAAGTTGGGTAAAACCATGGGCATGGAACTGGTGGGCAGCACGCCTGATCAGTTGCGCGACCTGATGGCCACTGAAATTCCGCGCTGGGCGGAAGTGGTCAAGAAATCGGGCGCAACAGTGGAGTAGGGCGCAGACTCAACCCGCGAATCTGCTTCAAGAATCAGAATTTTGCGGGGATGAATCTGAAGGCGTGTCCGGAATCGCGATAACCCCCGGCCTTCTGCCGTTTTGGCAGTTTGACTTTGGCCCGGGGGACGCGCTTGTACGGAATCGCTGCTAGCAGGTGGCTGATGATGTTCAGACGGACGCGCTTCTTTTCATTGGACTGCGCCACAAACCAGGGGGCGACTTCGGTATCCGTGGCGGCAAACATGTCGTCGCGGGCCCGGGAATAGTCGTACCAGCGGCTATATGAGTCCAGGTCCATCTTCGACAGCTTCCAGACTTTCCTGCCGTCGTTGATGCGCGACTCAAGCCGGCGGGTCTGTTCTTCTTCGCTGACTTCCAGCCAGTACTTCAGCAGGATGACGCCGGAATCGATGATCACGCGCTCAAGCATCGGAGCGCCTTTCAAGAAGGTTCTGACTTCTGCCTTGGTGCAAAATCCCATGACGCGTTCGACTCCCGCGCGGTTGTACCAGCTGCGGTCAAATATCACGACCTCGCCCGCGGCAGGCAGGTGCGGCAGGTAGCGCTGTATGTACATCTGAGTCTTTTCCCGCTCAGTGGGAGCGGGCAGGGCAATGACTCGAAACACCCGGGGACTCACGCGCTCGGTAATGGCTTTGATCGTGCCGCCTTTGCCTGCGCCATCGCGGCCTTCAAAAAGAATGCAGACCTTGGCCCCGGTGTGGACGACCCACTCTTGAAGCTTGACCAGCTCGACATGAAGTCGAGCCAGTTCTTCGTTGTATTTTTTGGTGGATAGCTTGCCAGGCGCCTGGGGTTTGCCGTCTTCCACGCTGGTCTTCGGATCAGTCATGATTTCACTCCAGAATGCTTTCGGGCCCATCGTTGACTGGGAGTAACGTTGCCTCAATGCTGGAGCGTCTTGGTGATCCACGCTCGTTTTGATTCTCGATCCGGGCGTTCTTGCTTGTCAAGAATGGCAATGGGCAGGGCCCGCACCGGCCGGGCTGCTGCCTAAACGCCATACGCTGCCGAGAGACTGGTAGTCGGATACCACTCGCTCGTGTTGGGAGTAAGCGCCACGATGGACCAGAGGTCCGCCGCAAGGTTTACAGCGTGCGATCGATCCACAACACGGACTTTCCGACTTGAAGGCGGTTTTCGATCCGGTTATGGACCTGCTGAACCTGCTCCAATTCGTAGCGGCCTTCGATATCAATGGTCAGGGCGCCTTCCTGTATTGCCGCGAACACCGCGTCGGCGCGCCTTTGCACGGTGGGGCCGTCGGCCATGTGGTCTGCAAGCCTTGGGCGGGTCAGGAACAATGATCCGGCTTCTCCCAATTCGATGGGATCAAGGTCGGTCACTGAACCGGACACATTGCCGTAGTTGATGACAAGGCCACGGGTTCGGCAGGCTCTGAAGCTGTCGCGCAGTGTGGCTTTTCCGACCGAATCGAACACCACATCCACGCCCGCTCCGCCGGTGGCGTCGCGCACGCGGTCTGCAAACCGGCCGTCGTCGTATTCCATTGCGTGGTGGGCGCCTCGAGCACGAGCGACCGCGAGCTTGTCCGCCGTGCTGCTGGTAGCGAATATTTCCGCGCCTATGCGTTTAGCCATCTGCACCAGTATCTGCCCGATGCTGCCAGACGCCGCGTGAATAAGACAGGTGCTGCCCGGACCCAGGCGGGCGATATCTTCGACCAGATAATGCGCCGTGGAACCTTGAAATATCGATGCAGCGGCCACGTCATAGGGGATTGCGTCAGGAATACGCGCCAGCCGCGCAGCCGGGATGCTGGCGTATTCGGCATAGGCGCCCCAGGCAATGCACCACGCCACCCGGTCGCCGGGGGAAAAGTTCGTCACGCCTGCGCCGACTTCCTCCACAACGCCGGCGCCCTCCATCCCCAGCGTGCAAGGCAGGCGTACGGGATAGGTCACGGATTTGGCGTATTTGCCCTGGCGGGTATGCACGTCCATGAAGTTGATACCCGCTGAGGCAACCCTGACCAGCACATGGCCGGGCGTGGCCTGTGGACGCGGCATGTCCGTGCGCAGTTGCAGCACGCCGGCATCGCCATAGCTGTCGATCATGATGGCTTTCATCTCATATCCTCGTCTTGATCCGCGCCGGCCTCCTCTTGCTGGCGGCCGGAAGCAGGGTCGTTGGTCCTGTAGTCAGCCGGATGGTAAAACAAGGAATTCGGTAAGAATATTCCCCAATTATTCCCAGTATCTGTTCGGAAATTGACCGATGTTCGATTGGCAGGATTTATATTTCTTTACGGTTTTGGCCCGAACGCAGTCGCTGTCGGCGGCCGCGCGCGAGTTGGGCGTTGAGCATGCAACCGTGGGCCGGCGAATTGATGCCCTGGAGAAGGCGTTGGGTTTGAGGCTGGTCGATCGCCTGCCCAGAAGCCGTCCATTGACCCACGACGGCCGGACGCTGGCTGCCTTGGCCGAGCGCATGGGCAATCTGGCTATGGATGTTGAGCGGCTGTCGCGCAAGGTCTCCATCGCCTTGGCAGGGACGGTAAAAGTGAGTGCGCCGCCCTCAATCGCGACGCACTGCATCATGCCTGGCATTGCGCGTCTTAGAACTTTGCATCCCGGATTGAACATCGTGCTGCTGCCGTCCACAACGCTTGCAGCGCTGGACAAGGGCGAGGCGGACATTGCTATCCGGACCGTGCGGCCAGAAGAGAACGCTCTGGTGCGTAGAAAAATTGGTTTGGTGCGGTTCGGACTCTATGGCGCGCCATCGCTACGCGCCTTGCCGCCTGATCAGTGGACGTTCATTGCCTATGACCAATCGCGTGATCACTTGCCGCAACAAGCGTGGCTGCATCAATTGCGGGGTAGCCGTCCCGTGGTATTCGCCGCCACTGACCTGGCCTCTCAACAAATGGCGGCGCGGCTGAATGTCGGCGCGGTGGTGTTGCCCACCATGATCGGCGACCACGATGCGTCGCTGGTCAGATTGCCTGCCGATTCAGCGGGGCCAACGCGGGAAATCTGGATGGCTGTGTATCCCGATCTGCGCAGTTCGCCGCCGGTGAAAGCCGTGATGGATTTTTTGGTGGAATGTATTCAGACAGAGCCGCTGCTGGCCGGCGGGCAAACACTGCCCGATAGTGAGTAACGCGGCCGAACAGGTTCTAGCGGCAGCATGCAGCCAGGCCAAGCGAACGCCTGCCTGGCTGGCTGGCGCCATTGATCAGTTGATTTTGATGTTGCGCTCTTTGACCAGCGTCTTCCACTGGGCCGTTTCCTTGGCCAGATGGTCGCGCAACGCGTCCGAAGAACTGCCTATGGATTCTGCGCCGATCGATTCCAGCGTGGCGCGGACCTTGGGGTCAGCCAGCGCCTGGCGCATGGCGTCATTCAGTTTGGCCACTGCCTCCGGGGGCGTGCCTGCGGGCGCAAACGCTGCGAACCAGGGCATCAGTTCATAGCCCGGCACGCCAGCCTCTTGCATTGTCGGCACATCCGGTAGCGCGGCGGAGCGCTTGGTCGTGGTGACGGCCAGCGCGCGCAGCTTGCCGGTGGCAATGTGCGGCTTGGCCGACGTGATGCTGTCGAACATGTAGTCGACCTGGCCGCCCAGCAGATCAGCCACGGCGGGGCCGCTGCCCTTGTAAGGCACGTGCAGCATGTCCACGCCCGTCATCGATACAAACAGCTCGCCCGCCAGATGAATGGACGTTCCCACGCCAGCAGAGGCGTAGGTGTAGTGATTGGGCTGCGCGCGGGCTTTGGTGATGACATCTTGCACGCTGGTAGCACCCGTGCGTGCCGGGTTCGTGACCAGCACGTTGGGCACCACGGCCAGCAAGGAGATCGGCGCAAAGTCCTTGATCGGGTCGTAATTCAGGTCCGCGTACAGGGCCGGATTCACGGCCATGCCGTTGGCCACGATCAGGATCGTGTAGCCGTCCGGCTTGGATCGCGCCACGGCGGCCGCGCCGATGTTGCCGCCCGCGCCTGCGCGGTTTTCCACGATGAACGACGTGTTCAGCTGCTTGCCCATGGACTCGCCCAGGGTGCGGGCAATGCTGTCCATGGCGCCGCCGGGCGGGAAGGGCACAATCCATTTGACCGGACGGTCGGGGTAGGTGTCGGCCAGCGCAGAGGACGCGCTGGCTAACAGCGACACCGCCAGAAAGGCGCGGGCAAGGGGCTTGAATACATGACGCATGCGCATGGTTGTCTCCGTAGTGCTTGAATTATTGTGGGTGCGCCCTTTGAGGCGGGCGCGGCCGTGTTTGGATTGAGGCGGCGCGCGTCAGCGGTCCCGCCGGTAGAAATTCAGCTTGTCTTCGTCCAACGTCAGCCCCAGGCCGGGGCCATCCGGGATTTCCATTTCAAAGTCTGCATAGCGCGGCGGATTGGCGACGATGTCGTCCTTTAGCAGCAGCGGGCCGAACAGCTCGGTTCCCCAAGACAGGCGCGGCAGGCAGGCAAAGCCGTGGGCCGACGCGATCGACCCGACCGAGCCTTCCAGCATCGTGCCGCCATACAACGACAAGCCGGCCGCGTCGCCCACGGCGGCGGTGCGCAGCATTTCGTAAATGCCGCCCGATTTGGCGATTTTCAATGCCAGTACATCGGCTGCGCCTTGGCGGGCAATGTCCAGCGCGTCTTCGGGGCCGTTCAAGGCTTCGTCCGCCATGATCGGCACGACGAATCTTGCGGCAAGGCGCGCCATGCCCGCCAGATTGGCGCGCGGAATTGGTTGTTCGATCAGGTCCACGCCAGCCGCTTCCAGCCGCGCAATCGCGCCTGCGGCATCGGCTTCGTTCCAGGCCTGATTCACGTCTACGGTCACGCGGGCACGGTCGCCCAGCGCCTGCTTGATGCGCGACACGTGCGCCACATCCTCAGATACGGCGCGGCGGCCCACTTTCAGTTTGAAGGTGTTGTGACGGCGGCTTTGCAGCAAGGACTCGGCTTCTTCGATATCGCGGGCTGTATCGCCGCTGGCCAGCGTCCACAACACCGGCAAGCGGGTGCGCACGGCGCCGCCCAGCAGCGTGGACACGGACACATTCAACCGCTTGCCCTGCGCATCCAGCAACGCGGATTCCAGCGCCGACTTGGCGAAACGATTGCCGCGCGCCACCTTTTCCAGACGCTGCATGGCCGCATGAATATTTGTCGCATCCAGGCCAGCCAGCGCGGGCGCCAGATAGGTGTCGATCGACAGCTTGATCCCTTCGGGACTTTCTTCGCCGTAAGACAGGCCGCCAATCGTCGTGGCCTCGCCTATGCCTTCAATGCCATCGCTGCACTTCAAGCGCACGATCACCAGCGTCTGCCGCTGCATGACGGCCATGGCCAATTGATGGGCGCGGATGGTGGGCAGATCCACCAAAATGGCTTCGACCGAAAGAATATTCACTGGATTCATACTTTTACAGCCAGGGATTGAGCGATGTTTGCAGTATGGCTTGCACTTTCCCTCGCCGTCCAAGACTATATAGGTCCTCATTGATACCTATCGGGTCTAAATAGCCATGCAACTCAGACATCTGCGCTACTTCCAGGCAGTGGCGGAAGAAGGCAGTTTTACTCGCGCCGCCGCCCGTCTACACATGGCGCAGCCGCCCCTGAGCCGCCAGATCCGCCAGTTCGAGGAAGAGCTGGGTGTGGTGCTGTTTGAACGCACAACGCGGGCGCTGCGCCTGACCGAAGCGGGCCGCTTTCTGCTGGAACAATCGCGGCTGCTGACCGCGTGGCTGGAAGAGGTGCTGGAAGGCACGCGCCGTTTGGGCCAGACCCAGCGCCGCTGGTTCGGCATTGGCTTTGTGCCGTCCACGCTGTATGGATTCGTACCTGAATTGATCCGCCAACTGCGCAGCGCCGATCCCCAGGTGGAAGTGGGTTTGACCGAAATGACGACCTTGCCGCAGCTGGAAGCGTTGAAGGCGGGGCGCATTGATTTAGGTATCGGCAGAATTCTGCTGGATGACCCGGCCATAGAGCGGCGGGTGTTGATGACGGAGCCGCTGATGGTGGCGGTGCCGCTGCATCATCCGCTGGCCGGGATGAGCAGCGTGTCCGTGGAGCGTCTGGCAGAGGAGCCTTTTGTGCTGTATCCGGCCAGGCCTCGGCCGAATTTTGCTGATCATGTGCTTGGGTTGTTCCGCGCGGCGGGCTATTCGCTGCAAGTGGTGCAGGAAGCCAATGAACTCCAGACGGCGATTGGCCTGGTGGCGGCGGGTTTAGGGGTGACGGTGGTGCCTGCTTCCGTGCAGCGCCTTCAACGGCAGGACGTGGCGCACGTGCGGATCGAAGGCGATGGGTTTGTGTCGCCCGTCATCGTCAGTTATCGGAAGGATGACGGGTCGGAGTTTCTGGCGCGGGCGTTGCAATTGGCTCAGGAACTGGCGGGCAAGGGTTGAAGTGACTACGCCAGCTGGCCGGCAAAGTCCCTGAGCAGTTGCCGTGCGTGTTCCGTCGGTGCAAGTGCGCTCAACATCCCATCCACGTCAAAACCTTCCGCCGAGAATACGTCTGTACGCCTTGCCAGGCAGGCAGCCATCAAAGGCACGGTGAATTCCGGATGAAACTGAACGGACAAGGCATGCGGCCCATATCGCAGGATCTGGTGCGGATCATGCTCGGACCGTGCCAGCACCACGGCATTCTTCGGCGGAATCAGCACGCTCTGCTCGTGCGTCAGATTGGCGTGAAAACGCGGTGGCAACGCTTTCAGCAAACCGTCGTGCTCTGCCTGAGGTAAAAGCTCGATGTTGTGCTGGCCAATTTCACGGCCTTTCGGATGGAAGTCCACGACACCGCCGAACGCATGCGCCATCAGTTGATGCCCATAGCAGATACCCAGAAGCGGCAGGCCCGCCTGCAAGGCAGCGCGCAACCACTCGGCCGTGCGTTCACTCCAGTCTTCGCGATCGGTCACCATCGACCACGATCCCGTCAATACCGCGCCCGCGATCGTCGACGGGTCGGGTAAAGGCTCGTCCCGGTACGGGTTGACGACGCTTAACGGACGGGCGGAGCCGGCCAGTGCCGCCTTGACCCAATCGGGCTGCTCGCCTTGGGAATGCCGTATGTCTTCGGGCGGGTGGCCCATTTGAATGATAGCGAGGGGTTTTTGACTGACTTCCATGGGGATGCAATGCCTTTGCGGCGGATTTTTTGGTGTCTACCGGATTGGTTTGCACGATTTTAGTGCGGATGGCATCCGCCTCTGGCCGTCCAGGGCTAGCGAGGAGCCGTCAGATGAAGACCGTGTACGCGGTTTCGTGGATCAGGGGCAGACCGCGTGTGGCCTGAACCCGCCTGAACAGCGCGATCATCTTGTCTATGTCCATGCCTTGATGAAGCAACATCTGGCGGGCCACGTCTTCATTCGACGTCCAGGATTGAACCAAACCCAGGCAGGCATACGCGTTGATGTTCTGACCGTCTTCTTCCAGGAACTGCCACAGCCCGTTGGTGCGCAAGGCGTGGTGGCAGGCATCCAAATGGTCGTCGCCTACAAACGCCAGCGCGCGGTCCAGGTAAAAGCTCTCTATCCTGGCTGCGAACCTGGCTCGGGATGCGGGCGGTTCGTCTTCCAGATCGGCCTGCATGCGCAGCCACTCGGATAAGGTGTCGCGGCGTTGCTGACCCAGAATGGTTGACCGCATCACCGCCGTCAGCATGGTTTGCCGCTCGGCGGGCACGCTGTGGCCAAAATGGGCAAACAGGGTGCCTTCTTTGTCTACGCATATCAGCGCCAGTTCTCTTTCCTCGGGCAGGTAATAAAGCGCCAACGAGGCAGAGCCGCAACTGCCAGCGGGGCGGCCAGCCAGCGCTTCGATAGAAACACTGTGCACACCGGCGACGTAAATTTCGCACATGCCGTTGGCGTCAATCTTGAAGTCTATGGCGTCTACACGCAGGCGCACCAGCGGGCGGTGCGCGAGCAGTCCACAAATCCGGCCCATGCGCTGCAACTGGGCGGGATCTGCCTCGTCGAACCCCAGGGCAGCAGGATCAAACGTCTGTCCATACGCAAATATGGCTTCGCGGCGGGCCTCGCGAGTCATGTTCGTTGTGTTGATCGAGCCCACGTCTTTTAGGGTGGGAAGCAGGGATAGCAAGCGTTGCCGCAGCCGCTCGTTGACCCCGTCGACCTGGGGCTTGTCCAGATAGATGCAGTCCCAGTTGTCTTCCAGATCGTTCCTTTGCAAAAGGGCTTCTTCCATCTCGGCGACCCTGGCGTCCAGATCATCGGCTGCCAGCAGTTTCAGGCGCGCATTCACGTGACGGACCAGCTCGTCGGCCGCCTGCGGCGAAAGATCGTCAGTTGCGGCGGTGTTGAGCAATCGTTCAACAAAGCTGGCATCGTCAAAGATCAGGTTGCGCAGGTATAGCAGGAACAAATCACCGTCACGCAGCCGGGGCGATACCTTGCGCGCGCGGTGCCACAGGCTCTTCACAGCCAGGTAGCCGATAAAGTACCCGCCATTCTGGCAATTCAGCGGACGAGCGAGCATGCCGCTCTTTTGTCGCCATGCGTCATTCGAACAGCGATAGTCGATCAAGCGCCGGCGCAAGGCATCCACGAGATCCACCGGATCGGCGCTGCCCTGGGGGGCGAATAAGCGCGCAATCATCTCCATGGCGCCAGACAGAACGGGTGACGGACCGGGATAAACGTCGAACTGCGCGAACATGGCCATGCCTTCCAGCAGCGGTTCAAGCAAGGCGTTCACTTGCTGGACCGTATCCCATTGCGTTTGCACGAAGTCGTCGACAAACACAGGGAAATAGGGCGCCTTTGCCCAGTCTTCCTGCGCTTCCAGTGCTAGCTGCGCCAACGCGCGCCCCACACTGCCCGACATGCACCAATGATGCGTGGCCTCGTGCAAGACGGTGGGGAACAGGGCCAGCGGCAACGTGCCGTGCAGCGCCCATTCCACATACTCCTGCACGGGGCTGTCAGAGACATAAAGCGCGTTGGACTCCAGGTCGGTGTGACCCGGCGCGGGCGCCACTATTCGTCCTTGTCAGCCGAAGCGGGCGGCTTGGGCGGGCTGGGCGTCTGCGCAGTCCCTGGAAACGCCGAGTGAAGAAACTTGATGACTTCCGGCTGAAGTTCATCGTGCGAACTGCCTTTAATATTCAGCGTGCGCTTGTAGCTTCCTTGCTCGGTCACAACCTCGACCTGATCATGGATCGAGCCTTGCCTGCCGCCTCGGGAAAGCCAGATGGCAAGCGCAAAGCCAGCGGTGTTGATGGTGGCAAGCGTGATGGTGACGATGGCCGTGATGGTATCGAGTTCGCCCAGGCGGCCATCGGGCGGCCGCTGCTGCTCGAACCGCACGCTACCGGGAGCCAGTACTTTGATAAGCTCCAGCTTGTCTAAATCCGTCAGGTGTTCAATCCGTAGATGGATTTCGTCTGGTGCCATGGAACCTCCTGCACAAAGGCGGATGCGCGTTGGTTTTTTGGCGGATAAAGACTAGCGCACCGCTTTTGGTTTTATCTGTTTTCCTGAGTTGCCGGAAGGCGCTAAAAGGGGGATGCGGACGGCATATTGCTGGAATTGGATGGTATCCATAACCTTTCCTGGAAAACAGCGCATGATGCTTGCCTATGAACTCCACCCGCCGAGGCGCGAATGAGGCTGGCAGACATCGTGATGCAGACTTGCCGAGCGGCAACATTTGCGCTTGGGCGGGAACTGGCGGCGTGGAAACCGTCCCGGGAACGCGCCACGTTCGGTATCGAGGCAGTCCTTTCCGTCGCGTTGTCTGTCGCGCTGGCCAACGCCTTGAACTTGTCCTACACCTGGTGGGCTGCGATCAGCGGTTTTGCCGTCATGCAGACGAGCTTTTCCGCTTCCGTACAGCGGGCGGGGCACCGGGTCATCGGCACGCTGATTGGCGCCGTGCTCGGTACGTTGGCAGGGCCGTTGATCGGCGACAGGCCTTGGTTGTTCGTGCCTGCGTTAGGCGTGATCGGCGGCGTGGCGGCGTTCTACGCCAATGGATCCAAGGCGCCCTATGCCTGGATGCTGGGTGGCGTGACCGCGCTGATGGTGACTTACGAGGCGCATATTCTGATGTCGGTAGAGGCCACGGCATCTTTTGCGGCGATGCGTGCCGTTGAAGTCATCATCGGCACGCTGGCGTGCTTGCTGGTGGCCAGCCTGTTTCATTTCGGGCCGCAGTGGTATCCGCGCCACCGGCCGCCCGCCGCTTCGGCAACGCCATTGGCAATCGGCGAAGGGGCCGCGCATCCCAATCCCGCGCAGCCGCCATCCGCTGAGTCCTTGCGCCGCAATCGCATGCTGCTGGGCGTGCAGGGCGGAATAGCGATTGTGTTGCTTGCCGCCGCTACCTATTTTCTGGATATGCCGGGTTTTGCGCAGGCGCTGGTGACGGCGATCGCCGTGCTGATTCTTCCGGTCGGCGCGCTTGAAGACCGGTCTCGCAAGCCAATTATCGAAAAAATGGTGCAGCGCGTGGCGGGCTGCCTGCTGGCGGGCGGCGTGGGCGTGGTGCTGCTGCCGTTGATGCAGGGCCACGCCGTGCTGTGCATGCTGGCGCTATCCGCCGGCGTATGGGTGGGGTGCCATGTGCAGTCCGGGGCTGAAGGCGCGAGCTATGTGGGCCGGCAATTCACCATCGCGTTCATCATGGTGTTTGTGCAGGATCATCAATGGTCCGCAGACCCTGTGCCCGCGTTGATGCGGTTGTCGGGGATACTGATCGGCATTGTGGTGCTGGCGGCAGTGATGCTGGCGACTCGCAAGCTGAATTTTCCGGCGGGTGGGGCTTGATCCGGATAGGGCATCACGGTGCTCGCGGCGTCGAGCATCAACATAAGCCCTGGCAGCCCGGAACGTCCTTTTGGCGGTTCCGGGCTGCCAGGCGGGGCAGGCAAGCGCTACGGGTCAGAATGCGTATTTGACCGTCAGCATCGTCTTGGTGGGCGAGCCATAGAACCCCTGGCCGTCTCCCGTGAGGTTGAAGTACTTCTTGTCAAGCAGATTGCTGACGTTGAGCTGCGCCGACAGGTTCGGCGTGAAGCGGTAGTTGGCCATCAGGTTGGCCACCATTACCGAGCCTTGCTCCCGGCGTGCTTTGACGCCGCGTGAGGTGGTCTGGTCGATGTAGACGGCGCTGCGCCATTGCATGCCGCCGCCTACGGTCAGCTTTCCCGATGTGCCGGGCACGCGGTATGTCGTGAACAGATGCGCCAGATTCTGCGGGCGGTAGGGCGTGTACCGGCTGCCGTCAGGATTGCGGACCAGGGCACGTGACAGGCCCGCCGACAGTTGCCAGCCCGCGGTCAGTTCGCCCGATGCTTGCAACTCGAACCCTTCGCTGGTCAGGCCTTTGGTGCCGCGATAGGCGAATTCAGACGTGCCAGGAACGAAGTTCTCGCCGTCTCTCTCCCCCACGTTGTCCTGCTTGATACGGAATACCGAGAACGAGGTGGTCAGTTTTCCTTCGAAGTAATCCGCCTTGATGCCGGTTTCGTAGCTCTTGCCGACAACCGGGTCCAAAAAGCCGCCGCTGGCATCGCGGTATGACTGAGGCTGGAAGATATCCGTGTAGCTGACGTAACCCGAATAGACCTCATTGAAGTCGTAGACCAGTCCCGCATAAGGTGTGAATACGTTGTGCTTCATGCTGTCCGCGCCGTTCTCGCGCGTCCAGCGGTTTTGCCTGCCGCCAACGATCAGCTTGAGCGAATTGCTCAAGGCGAAGCGGGCAGCGCCGTAGACAGCGGTTTGCTGCGTCACCTCCGTGGGCACGCTACCGAAGTCGCCCCACGTCGGCTCGGCATAAGAGCCATCCCACGCAAAAATATTGCCGATCGGTCCCGTCGACAGCACAGGATAATATCCGGCCCGATAGTGGGAGTTGCTACCCATCAGTCCGATTACGGCTTCGTGTTGACGGCCGAAGAGTTCGAAAGGTCCAGACGCCTGGATAGAGCCGCTGTTCTGATCGAATTCTTGCTTGGAGCGGTTCGCAAACGCGCCTAGCCCCTCGCCTGTGACGCGGTCGGGCTGGCCCAGCAAGTAGAGCAGTTTGGAGTTGTATTTGCTGTCGAGCCGGCTGGCATTGGCGGTGAGCGTCCAGCCATTGGAAAATTGGTGGTCCAGGGATGCGTAAACCGTGTCGCTGGTGGTGTTCCAGGTGGTCCAGTCCGCGCCAATGCTGAAATGCCGCGACCAGCTGGCAGCCGATCCATCGCTGTAAAGCATGGGCAGGCCGCCCCACGTCACTTCGGTGGGCCGCTTGGCCTGATGCTCGTATCCGATTCTGAGCGTCGTGTTGGCCGTCAGGTCTGCTTCCACCGTGGCCAGCATGGCTCTGTTGCGCGTGTGGTAGCGGTCCAGGTAGGAATCGCGTTCTTCCATCATGCCCGACACTCTGCCGCGCACGGAACCCTCTGCATTAAGAGGCGTCGACAAATCCACCGTGGCGCGATGGTGATCCCAGGAGCCGATGCCCGCGCCCAATGCGCCCGTGAACACTTTGCTGGAAGCGCGCTTGCGCACCAGGTTGACCGATGCGCCGGGATTGCCCGCGCCTGTCATGAGCCCCGTGGCGCCGCGAACGACTTCGATGCGGTCGTATAGAACAGGGTCAAAATTAGACGTGCCAAAAAAGTCGTTCTTGGTCGATACCGGTACGCCGTCATATTGGTAGGTATCGACGAAGAATCCGCGCGAATGAATATCGGTGCGGTCTACATCAGACGTAGACGTCACGATGCCGGTCACGTTCTTGAACGATTCGCCCAACGTCGTGAGATTGAGATCTTCGATTTCCTGGCGGGTGACGACGCTAACGGACTGAGGGGTCTCGCGCGGAGATAACTTCAGCCCGGTCGCGGCAGCTGTTTCTCGCACGGTATAGGAGCCGGTTCCTTCGGTGGTTGCGCCATATATACCGTCCACGGTTACCGGCGCCAACACGGTTGCGCCCGTGGCGGCTGGCCGGGACAGCGTCACGTTATTATCCTGCCGCGAATACTCAATCCCCGTGCCCGAAAGAAGCTGTTGCAGCGCTTGTTCTGGCGTCAAGCTGCCGGAGACCGCTGGTGCGCTCAGACCCTGCACCAGTTCTTGAGCATAAAAAATCTGTAGAGACGTCTGCCTTCCCAATTGCAGCAGCGCTTTTCCTAGCGGCTGCGCGGGAATGGCGACTTGGACGGCAGTGTTTTGCGCGTTGGCTTGCGGCGGCGCGATGCCCAGCGCAAGCGCGAGTGAGATCGATAATGCGCCAACGGCCAAAGGTGCGCGCGAAACGCGGGCGTTGCGTAGTACTTCGGTTTTCACGGTATTCCGTTTCCAGATCAGATAACGATCGACGCAGATGCGCCATAACCCTTGGCCAAGGTTTCTCCCGAGGCACTATCCGCCATGCAGAGAATGCCCCCTCATACAGAAAGACGGATGGGCCACGGAAACACCCCAATGAAAACGAGAACTATTTTGTAACTACGCAAAGCAAATGGCGGCCATGGCGCCAGCTAGCGCTTGAAGGGAAGGGCGGGGGCGTGCCGCGTTTAGCGCGGCAGGATCTGGACGCGGCCGTCGGGCTGGTGTTGCAGCCGGACTGGGGCGATGGCGGGCAACGCGGCCAGCATGGATTCCGGATCGTTGATGCTGAAAACGCCTGCCACGCGGTAGTCACGCAAGCGAGGCGCATCCAGTTTTGCGGGATGCTGCAAATAGCGGTTTATCTCCGACACGGCATATTCCAGCGGCGCATTGTCGAAGACGATTTTTCCCTCGCGCCAAGCCGTGACATTCGCGATGTTGGCGGTCGCGACGCTGCTGACCTCGCCGTCTGCGCCAACGTTCACGGATTGGCCGGCAGTCAGGTTGCGATTGGCTTTATTCCACCAGCGGCCCGCCGACACCGACACGGAGCCGGACTCTACGGCGACCTTTACTTGGCTGTCGTCGCGCCGGACGTTGAACCGGGTGCCCGTCACGGTGACGACGGTTCCGCCCGCCTTGACAATGAAAGGGCGCGCCGGATCGGGTTGGACGGACAAGAAGACCTCGCCCGATGTCAGTTCGACGACGCGCTGCTGGTCGTAAAGTGCCACATTCAGTTGGGTGCCTACGTTCAGGTTCAGGGATGAACCATCCGGCAATACGGTCTTCCGGCTGCCCAGGTCGCGCGAATTGACCGACGCTTCGTATTGGGGCGCCGCGGTAAATATCACCGGCAGGACCACGACGGCAGCGGTAGCGGCGACGCAGGCGCCCGCCACCCCAAAGCCGAACCGTCGCCGGGATAGGTGCAGCGGCGCTGATTGCGCAGCTACGCCCTGCGCCAGAATTGTCCGCAGCTTTTTTTCGGGCAGTTGTCGGGACGCTTCCCAGAAGAATTCCACGCTGCGGTATAGCCGGTCGTGCTCGGGATCGGCGCGTCGCCAAGCGGCGCACGCGTCAACCTCTTCGTGCGTCGCGTCACCCGACTGTATCCGGGTGAGCCAATGCACGGCACACCGGCGCAAATCGTCAGAGGAATTCGGATCTTCAAGGGTCATTGGCAAATGACAGGCAGCACATCAGGAAATACATGGATTTTCGCACCCTCTCATCTATGAAGACGAATGAGCGCGGTGATCACCGCAGTCAATACGGCGAGTACTTTTGTAACCTCTCATGAATGTGGAACAGCGCGCGGTTCATGTGTTTTTCCACCATGCTGCGCGACACGCCGAGATCCAGCGCGATTTCGGCGTGAGTCCAGCCTTCCAGGCGGTGGCGGATATAAACCTGCTGGCAAACTAGCGGAAGCTCTTGCAAGGCCGCCATCAGCGCGTCCAGCAACTCTGCCGTATAGATTGATGTTTGGCCGTCTTGCACGCAGGGATGCTCGTCCTCAGCCAATTCGTCCAACGGACGAAAATCCAGCACGCAACGGCGGCGGTGACGGTCTATCAGACCGTTGGCTGTGCTGCGGGACAAATACGCGCGAGGGTCATCAACGCCGCGCAGGCCGTTTTCCAGCATATTGACCACGGCATCCTGAATCGCGTCTTCGCCATCTTGCGAGTGCTTGCGCCGCCATGATCCGAACAACTCGCGATAGTGAGCGAGCCAGCCTTTCTTTGGCATGGGCGGACGAGACATAGCGGGCGGGATACGGAGCAGGGCTGACCTAACTCGCGATAATAGCAATTATTCTCATTATTGGGCAAGTGACGGCAGGCAAGCAAAATGCTGCGCGATTAAGGTCTGACGTCCCCGCGCAGACATCAGACCAAATAAAGTTCAACGGCTGACGTAAGCCTTGCTTTTGGAATCGTAGACGTAGGTCTGCGTGTCGGCGGGGCCGAATTTGCGGGTTTTGTCCGGGCCTGCAGACGTGGTGCCGCTCATTTTGACGGTGGCTTGCGGCATGTCATCTTTGCCCTGCGTGAAAGTCAGTTCACCCGAGTTCCCGATGCAGGGCATGACGGCGCCGTTATCGCAGGCGGCCGCGTTGTCTTCGCCGGTGATGATATTGCCGACGTAATTCCAGACGTTGTCGTTGCTTTCGACTTCCAGGCGCGTCGGGTTGAACATCAGCAACTCGTAGCCTTCAATGCTGGAACCCGTTGCAAAGGTGATGGTCGGCACCGCGAGCACGAGCTTTCCGGAAGGGGCGCGATATTCAATCGCCTTGCGATTCGTGTCGACTTCAGGCCCCTTTTCATACGCGCCGAACATGCCGATGGTGTGCTCCATGCCGCGGAACTTCCAAGGTTTTTCAGCCGATTCGTTTGCCAGGATGAAGGTGACTTCGGCTATGTTGGCTTGGGTGTCGGGGCCGACGTTGTCTTCGCCGGGTTTG
This sequence comes from Achromobacter seleniivolatilans, assembly GCF_030864005.1. Lineage (NCBI taxonomy): Bacteria > Pseudomonadati > Pseudomonadota > Betaproteobacteria > Burkholderiales > Alcaligenaceae > Achromobacter > Achromobacter seleniivolatilans. The sequence continues at coordinate 1,918,746 of NZ_CP132976.1, read as the reverse complement.
CCATAACGGTCGGCGGTATCCCAGGAAAACCCCGTGTAATACTGTTTGCCTCCGTGTTCAAAGGCATGCCCATACCAATATGTGGCGACGCTGCCATTTGTCACTTCATAAGTCGTGGCGCCCTTGCCATCGATGTCATAGGTGAAATACATAACGGTGGCGGGGTCGGGCGGCGTCACCTTGGTTTTCGCGCCGAGGGCGCCCGAGCTATTGACGGTATTCTGTTTTGGCGCGTTGGCTTCGGATACTGGCTGCGCCATCGCTGGAACCCATAGCGCGGCCGCAGCGCAGACCAGCATGCCCGTGATTGCTTTGTGAACGCCACGGCGTTGGAAAACGGGGCTAGCCTTCAGAATAGTCGTCATAAGTCGAGCACCTTCCTGTCGATTTTCTTTTTAATAAATGTGCGTGTTTGCTCTGCATATAACGGGATTTGCAGCGGCGGACGGGAGTATACGGCGCGATTATGTGGCCCATGCTTCACGATATTTCAGCCATTGCTGTGCCGTTACATATCGGATTTTTGACATGAGACAGGTCGCTTGCATAGGTCGGCAATGGCGAGGCCTGCCGCCCGGAAACCGGCCAGGCATGGCGTACAGCAGGTGGATGAAAGCTGCGCTAGCCCCCCGGTTTTCAACGTAAAATCCGGCGGCTGCCGCGATGGATCGGCCCGCTACCTTTACATCCTTGATGTACGTCGACCTTCTTACCCTTTACTTCATTGCAATCGGAACACTTCTCGCCAGTGCCGGGATGACGTTCTGGGAGCATCGGACCAATCCCACCCGCAGCAAAGCACTGCGGATTCTGGCGGCCGGATTCGCGACGCTGGCGATGGGTTGCGCCGCGATTCTGCTTCGCCGCCACATGCCCGTTGCGCTGGCGTCCCCGATCAGCAATCTTGTCATTCTTAGCGGCTATCTGTTGATCCTTAACGGAATTGCCGCGTTGAGCAATCGCCAGTACCGCACAGCGTCCACAGGTTTGCTGTTGCTGATGGCGGTAGTGTGGGCTGTCGCCGGCGTGCGATGGCAGGAAGTTGTGTGGAACTACATCAGCTCGATCCCTATCGCGCTTATCAGCGCCGTGACGGCCTGGGAGATGTTGCGCTGCGACGCGATGAAACCGCTGAAGGCGCGGTACATCGTTGTGGCCGTGGCGGGCATCCATGCGCTGCTCTACACCGGTCGCGCATTCCTGCTGCCGTGGCTCGTGTCGGAGTACGGTCTGGCGATACAGTCTATTGCCAGCAAGCTCACCGTCTACGAAGGCGCTCTGTATTCCGTCATCTTGCCGATGACGCTGCTCAAGCTGGTGCGCGACGAAACTCATGGCCAACTTTTGTTGGAGTCGCAGACTGACTACCTGACCCGTCTGGGCAATCGCAGATGGTTCTTTGAGCAGGGCGCGCGAATTGTTGAGGCAGGGGGCGCGCCGGTGTCGGTGCTTGCCTTCGACCTGGATCAATTCAAAGCCGTGAACGATCAATACGGTCACCAGACCGGCGACAGCGTGTTGAAGTCATTCGCCGAAGTGGCCCGCAGTGTATTGGGGCCCGAGGCCATTCTTGCGCGTATTGGCGGGGAAGAGTTCGCCGCATTGCTGGAAGGCGAGAGCGCGCTTCACGCCCGATCACTGGGCCACGCGGTCCGCACGCGTTTCGCGGAAAACGTATCCCGCGGGACAAGCAGCCTAGGAATATCGGCCACGGTCAGCATTGGGCTTGCGCAATACCAGAACGATGTGCCGCCGCTTGCCGATGGGCTTGCTGCCGCGGACCGCGCCTTGTACCGGGCTAAGTCGCTGGGCGGGAATCGTCTGGAACAGGCGCAGACGGCGGCAGAACGACAGACCGGCTGAAAGCGCGGTCTTGTGCCGTCAGGTGCCGCTCAGGCCGCAATAGACCACATCGCGGCAGGTTGCGGATATTCAGGCAGCACGATGTCCGAGTGCTCGGCCTGCACCCAACGAACCCGCTCGCGCGTGGCGTCAATGCAACCGCCTTCTTCATACACACCCTGCGGATCGCGGATGCGCATCATGCGGTCCAGCACGGCGGCAGTGGCTTCGGGGTCGGCCAAAGTCCGGCGCACGTGTTCCTTGACGATTTGCTCGTCGATATAAGCATTGCCCGCCGCATCTGTGCAGAGGCCGTGACGCCAGTGGAAGATCTCCACGCACTTGGATGTCAGCGTGTAGGGGCTGCCGCGTTCCCAGAAATTATTGAATTGACCGTTGCCCAGGTAAAAAACCCAGGAGCCCTCGTACCCTTCGACATCGGAAGATGCGGAATCCGGATTGCGGAACCACAGCCTGTCGCCCGGTACATAAAAGCGCTGCGGCAAGGGTTCGGCCATGGAACCGTATTCATGCAAAAACGCGTCATGGAAACGCCCCGACATGACGGCGCGCGTTTCCCACTGGCGCTGCAAGCGGCCGGCCAGTTCAGGGTTGGCATGCTGGAGTTCTTGCGCAATACCCAGCACCGTCACGTATTCCGTCGCCCGGTAGCATGAGAACGCGTACAACTGGCCGGAGGCCTCGGGCTGAGTGGCTTTGCGCAGCCCATCGATCAGCGAGCGGCCGGGCAGCACGGTGAAGCCGCGCGTTTCGTCATAGGTCCAATAGTCTTCGGGGCGCTCGGCATGGATGGTGTCGAAGGCCAGGGCCGTCTTGCGGGCGGCCTGGACGATGTAGCGGCGGATGCGTACCGCCGACTCCAATTCCGGAATATTGGGAAAGGTAAAGGCGACAGGGCTGGCCAGCATCGCCAGCACGATCTCGCGGTCCAGGTCTGCATCGCTTGTATAGGTGTGCAGTTGCAGGACCCGCGCCACCCCGGTGGTGTCATGCCCGGGTAGCGCTGCGCCCGCAAAGGCCGCCTTCAGCCAGGCATGAGCCCCTGGCGAGACGCCTGCAAGGCCGGAACAACTTACCGCATTCCGTAGCGCCAATCCTGACAGAAAGCGCTCCAGCCCTTGCAGCGCGTAGGCCGCCTGACGAGACTCGGGCGGCTTAATACGAATACCGCCCAGACCGGCGTGATTCGGGTAATGCTGACGATACGGCATGAAATACGAACCGGAAAAGCGTTGAAGACTACGGTGAATCGGCGGGTGCGGGCGGGGTCCCGATTCAATGAAACGACGATCGGAAAATCGTCGTTTCGGGCCTTCGTCCGGCACTGCAGAAATTGTAGTCACGCCGGCTTAATAACAGCTTTAAGCGTCAGGCGCGCAACGCTTGCTCCGGGGAGCGAAACGGGCTGGCGTCACACTTGAAACAGCATGTACTGTTGGACGTACCAACGGCTTTTTGGGCTGCGGCGTGGGCTCAACCACGGCAAAAACTGGCCTGCAAGAACGGCCGCAATCAGGCCGTGGCGCCGAACGGGATCACTTCACAACGTAATTACGCGCTTCATTTTCGCCCGCCCATTTACGCAATGCCCCGATGAATTCCGGGCACACGTTGCCTTCAACGCTGGAGCTGATGATGACGCTGTCTTGCATACGCATCAGCACCGTGCATTCGTAGGTCCGGGACCGGTTCTGGTAGTGGCCAGTGGTGTTGGTCTGGAAGACGGGCGTGGCTGCCGTGGTGTTGGTGGCGGCAATCATGCCCACCACTTGCTGGCTGCTGCCTGTCGTCACCCATTCGGTGTAGGGAGCCGTTTGGTAGTCAGACCATTCAAGTTCCATCGTGTTGCCGATGGGGCGTTTCTTTGACGGCTCGCCAAGCGCGGCGATGGCGTCGTTGATGGAGCGGCCTTCCATGTTCTTGGCGACGTTCACGCTAGGCGAAAACGACAAGCCGTTCTTGAACACGTTCAGCGACGGCAATGACGAGCTCCCGCCGGTCGGCATCGGCGCGCAGCCGCTCAGGCTGGCGGCGGCGGCAACTACACATGCCGTCATCAGGCGCGGCTTGAGGGTGCCGGGATGGTTCTTCTGTGTCTTCATGGTCAGCTATCCATGCTCCGTGACTGGCCGGGCAATCGCGTTGACTCGCGGGAGCAGGTCGCGAGCCGGAGGTGCGTTTGTTTCTGTTCGTGACAACCGACAGGGCGGGCCGTGGCGCGTGCTGGGTTAATCCAGTCGCCGAGAGCTTACGGCCTGCTTAAGAAAAGTCCGACATTTTTACCGGAAAACGGGGCCAGTATCCCCTTTGGGAAGTGTGAAATTTGTTACGTAATATGCCTGTCGAGCACATGTTGAGGGGGACGGAGCAGGGGGGCTCTTTGCTAAGATCGTCCCGCCAAATCCACCAGACTCCGACCTCCGACGATGATGCCTGCCCGATTCCTACCTTTGATCCGCGCTGCATTTGCCGCTCTTGCTTTGATGGCGGGCCTGGCGTCTCCGGCCGGCGCCGCCGAAAAACTGTATGGCGGCATTGCCACCGACGGCAATCACGATAAGACGTACTGGGCCTTGCCCGAGACGTCGCAGAAAGAGGCGGAGGCAGCGGCGTTGGCCGAATGCCGCCGTCAGGGCGGCAAGGAATGCAAAAGCCTGAACTGGTTCTCGGATAGTTGCCTGGCGTATGCGCGCAACAGCCGCCACGATCTGTTTCCGGGCAATAGCGTGTCGCCCGAGCTGTCCGCGAAAAAAGCCATGCGCCGTTGCACGGCAGGCAGCCCTGACGGCAAATGCCGCTTGGTGACGATGCCGCTGTGCGTAGGCCCGGGGTATAGCGAAGCTGACATGCAGGCGCCCAAACGTGCCAAACCGGCCGATCTGGAAGCCTTGTCCGCCAAGCTGAACGACCGCGCCTATTGGGGCGCAGTTGCTGAAAACGCCGACGGCGGCCTGGTCTATTCGGACGGTTACCCCGCTGAATCCGAGGCGATCAACACGTTGTTGAAGTGGGAAGACTGCAAGGACTGCCGCAAGGTTCTGACCTATCAAGAAACCTGCGTTGGCCTGGCTTGGGTGAAGGGCAGTGAGGGCCGGGGCACGCGTTTCACGGCGCTCAACACCGACCCGACCGCCGCACTTGAAGCATCGCGCGCCACCTGCACCACGAAGACCGGCGCGCCGGCCTGCGTGGCGATGGTGCGTTGCTCGGGCCGCGCCTACATCGACGGTTATGCCGGCGAAGACGTCAAGCCCAAGTAATCACTTGCCCGCTGCGCCCAGGCTTATTTGTCCAGCCAGGGCGCGGCTTTCCACAATTGCTGGAACTCTGCTTCACCTGCCGCCAGCTCCTTGGCATATTCAGCGGGCGGCAGATAGCGCAGCGGAGCGAACATTTCCTTGGCCTTGGCCTGGAACTCCGGATCGTCCACAGTGCGTTTCAACGCGCTGACAAGCTTGCCGCGCACCTCTTCTGGCAACCCCTTGGGCGCGGCCAGTCCGCGCAACGACGCGAGTTCAAAGTCATAACCCTGTTCTTTGAACGTGGGTACATCCGGCAGCGCTGCCGAGCGCGTTTTGCCCATCTGGCCTAGAAAGCGCAGCGGGGTGCCGCCTTTCTGATACTGCAATGCCTCGCCGACGTTGATGGCGCCGATGGTGATTTCGCCGCCAGCCAGGGCGCCGCGCACTTCGCCCGCGCCCTTGTAGGGGATATGGCTGAGTTGCGTGTTGGATGAACGCTCAAACCGCAGCATGGCCAGATGATCGTCCGAACCCGTGCCGGTGGTGCCCACGGTGACCTTGCCCGGATTTTTCTTGGCGTAATCGGACAGGTCTGCGAGCGTCTTCAACGGATTGTCGTTACGCACCGTGAAGGCGCCCGGATCATCGATCAGGTTGCCCAGCAGGTCATAGCTTTGCCAAGAGAAGGCGGATTTGCGTTCAATCGGGATGGTCAGCAGATTGGGGGTATTGATGAAGCCGATGGTATAGCCGTCGGCTTGCGCACGGGCCAGCTCGGTAAATCCGATTGCCCCGCCCGCGCCCGGGCGGTTCAGCACCACGATGCGGGCGTCGTTACCCAGGTACTTTTGCAGGAACGGCGCCAGCATGCGCGCCACCAGGTCCGTGCCGCCGCCCGGACCGTAAGACACGATCAGGTTGATGGGGCGTTCGGGGTAACCGGCGGCTTGGGCGGCACCGTTCAAGAACGTGGCGCCTGTCAGCAGCGCAGCGCTTATGGCCAAGACGCGCAGCGTGCGGCGCTTGTGGGGGTGTTGCATGGTTGTCTCCTCGCGGGATGGGTCGGCGGCTTTGTGCCGCGCTGTTTTGTGTCGGGGGTACGACTTAGTGCCTACTTCAGTTTTGCGATGCGCTCCGCGGCCACTGGCCAGACCTCGGGGTTGATCAGTTGCGGCGGGCGTTCGCCTCGCAGCATGGCGGCAAGTTGGGCCGCAGAAGACTGCGCCACATTGCGCCGCGCCTCGTGGGTAACGCCCGCCGTGTGAAAGGTGGCGACGACGTTGGGCAAGCCCAGCAGCGGCGCGTTAGCGGGCGGCGGTTCCTGTTGCCAGACGTCCAGGCCGGCGCCGCGCAGGTGGCCGCCGCGCAGTGCGTCATAAAGCGCGTCTTCGTCGTGGATGCCGCCGCGTGCGGTCGACAGGAACACGGCGCCGGGTTTCATTGCAGCAAAGGCGGCCGCGTTGAACAGGCCGCGTGTGGACGCGTCCAGCGGGCAGTGCAAAGACACCACATCGGATTGGGCCAGCAGGTCGGCCAGACTGACCGGTTCGGCTCCCCGTTGGCGGATGGTCTCTGCATCCAGCAGGGGGTCATGCGCGATCACGCGCAGGCCAAAGCCTTGAGCGATGCGGGCGACGCGTGTGCCAATCTGTCCCAGGCCGACCAGCCCGATGACGGTGCCATTGATTTCATGGCCCATCAGGTCTTCACGTGAAAAACCCGAGTCGTGGCGCAGGCGGTTGTGCGATTCGACCACGCGGCGTTGCACGGCCAACAACAAGGCGTAGGTGTGTTCCGCGACCGACGCGGCATTGCCGCCGGCCTGGTTTACGACGGCGATGCCGGCTGCCGTGCAGGCAGGCACATCAACCGTGTCATAGCCAGCGCCGCCAGAAGATACGCAAACAAGATCAGGGCATTGCGCGATCAGTTCTGCACTGACGAACCACTGCCGGGGCAGTTCGTCTTTCGCGGCGGACACGTGATAGGCGTGAGCGGTTTTCAAGCCAGCCAGTGTGCGGGCATCGTCGCCTCTTGCGGGCAGCACCGACAGCGCGATGCCGGGTTCAGCGCTGATGATCTGGTCGAACACCGGGTTCAGCCACAGATCCAGCCGGCAGAGTCTTTTGTTTTGCAGGGGATTTGTCACAGCGCGCCCCTGGCGTGGACGGCAAACCTGTTGGGGCTCAGGGGCAGGGGAGCAGAAAATACCGGCATTGCGCGTTGTCTCCAGGTAGGGCGGGTCAGCTTATGCAGCGACTCTACCTGCGCAGAATATGGAGATAAAGCGAATAATTTTCTATCAAATGAAATACTTTTCCGACACAGTGGGGGCTTTACACCATTCCGGCGGGCGCGCTGAATTCCAATGTGTCTTGCGCCAGCACGCGCAGAGTGTGCAGCATGGGGCGAGTGTCGTCCCGGCGCCACTCAAAGGTGTATGGCAACGGCCGCAGAGGCGGGAAACCTGGAAGGCGACGCAGGTCGCCGCGTTGAATCAGGATATGCGCCCAGGCGGTCGGCAGAAAACCCAGGCCCAAGCCCTGGCGCAGCATGCCCGCAATGGCGCCCCAGCTGTTGCAACACTGATTGCGGCCTGGCGACACGCCTTGTTCGGTCAGCCAGTCGTCCAGCATGCGGATCGCGCCTGAGCTTTGCGGCTGGGTGATCAGAGTCAGCCCGGGCAAGTCCGCGGGCGTCAGGGCGGCGGGATTCGGTACTGCGCGCGGCGATGCGACCCATTCGAATTCGGCGCTGCCGATCAGGTGAGAAGCGATCGACGCGCGTGTAGACGGCCCGGCGATCACCGCGAAATCCAGATCGCCTTCTTCCAGGCCCTGTTCCACCAGTTCGCCCACGCCTACAAACGGCTCCACGAGCAGATTGGGGTGCGCGCGCTGGATCGCTTCAATCAATCGCGGCATCCAGGTCAGCGAGGTGAGCTCGCCCGCCCCGAAACGGCAGCGCCCGGAGTACGCCAGATTGTTATTGGCCTGCTGCATGAACTGGTCTGCATTGCGCAGCAGATCCTTGGCGTGCTGCACCAGTTGTTCACCCAGCGCTGTCAACGTGGCGCTGCGCGCGCTGCGGTTGAACAGATCGGCGCCAATGGATGCCTCAAGCTCGCCAATTCGCTTGGACAGCGACGACACCGAGATATTCAGCCGATTGGCGGCAATGGCAAAGTTCTTGCACGTGGCGGCCCAGTAAAAGGCTTCGAGTTGCTTGAGCGTCATGGGGGCGGGTGGAGGTGAGGGTGAATAAAAGCGTAATAAGCGTAGTCAATAAAGTCACTTTATTCAAACAGGGTGCGCGCCTATAGTCATCCGCCATCATCGTTGTCATCTTGCGGCTGCCACCCATTTGCCAGCCGCCGCCAGGAGCCCCAGCATGTCCGACCCCTTGCGCCACTTGCTCAGTCTGCATGATTTCCAGGCTGCGGCCAGGAAGCGTCTGCCCAAACCCATTTATGCCTATGTGTCGGGCGCCGTGGAAGACGGGCAGTCTGAACGCGGTAACCGATCCGCCTTTGCGCAATATGGCTTCCGGCCAAAAGTGCTGGTCGATGTGTCGGCGCGCAGCACGCGCGCCACGGTGCTGGGCCGTGAATACAACGCGCCGGTGGGCGTCGCGCCGATGGGTATTTCTGCCTTGTCCAGCTATCGCGGAGACATTGTGCTGGCCCGCGCGGCAGCAGAGGCCGGTGTGCCGTGCATCATGAGCGGGTCCTCTCTGATCCGTCTGGAAGACGTGATGCAAGCCGCGCCTGGAACCTGGTTCCAAGCCTATCTGCCCGGCGATGATGCGCAGATTTCCGCGCTGATCGATCGCGTTGCGGCGGCGGGCGTGTCTACCCTGGTGTTGACGGTAGATACGCCTGTTGCTGCAAATCGCGAGAACAATGTGCGCGCGGGTTTCTCCACGCCATTGCGTCCCAGTGTGGGACTTGCCTGGCAAGGCATAACGCATCCGCGATGGCTGTTCGGCACGTTTCTGCGCACACTGTTGCGCCATGGCATGCCGCACTTTGAAAACAACTATGCGACGCGTGGCGCGCCGATCCTGTCAGCCAATGTGCTGCGCGATTTCTCGGATCGCGGTCATTTGAACTGGCAGCATGTGGCGGCAATCCGCCGGCGCTGGAAGGGCCAGATGGTGATCAAAGGCATTCTGCATCCGGACGATGCGCGTGCGGCACGTGCGCAAGGTATGGATGGAATCATCGTGTCGAATCATGGCGGCAGGCAGTTGGACGGCAGCATTTCGCCATTGAAAGCCTTGCCCGCCATTGTCGAGGCAGCGGGCGGCATCGACGTGATGCTTGATAGCGGCGTGCGGCGCGGCTCGGATGTGTTGAAGGCGATGGCTCTGGGGGCGCGTTGCGTTTTCGTGGGGCGGCCGTTCAACTATGCGGCGGCGGTAGGGGGCCAGCACGGCGTGGCGCATGCGATTGCGCTGATCGTTGAAGAAGTTCGGCGCAATATGGGGCTGCTGGGCGTGGTGGACTTGAACGCGGTAAACGCGGACTGCGTAGTGCAACTGACCAGCGCGTAACGGCGCGGCCATCGGTTCCTGGCATCTGGCCTAGAATGCGGGCTCTCTGTTTATGTGCGCCTGCCCGCCAAGGAAGCCGTGCCCTCTTTGATTCAGACCGTTGCCGTCCGCAGATTTGCCGCCTGCGCGCATATTGCGCTGGTGTTGACCCTTTTGATGCCGCTTGCCGCGCAGGCTCAGACCACTGCGCCTGCGCCCGCTCCCGGGTACGGCAAGGTCAGCGAGTCGCTAGGCGATTTTCAGCTGGTAGGAAACCAAGGCTCCCGGCTGCGCCAGATTCAATACCGTGGACGCGCCTATCGGCCCTTGAACGCCTATGAATTCATTTCGGTGAAGCCACTGGGCCCGATGATCGGCGGTCAGCCCGTGTTGCTGGCCGTGTCGAACGACTTCATGGGCGTGGGCACAATACTGATCGCGGTGCAAAACGATACGCCGCTTGCGCGCGTGCTGAGTCCCACTGTGGACGTGCGCGACCCGGATATGGGGCTGGCGCAACCGGGCAGGCAGGACGTGCTGCTGTTCACGGCGGGCTCGCGCGCGTTGGTGACGTCTACGGCCCAAGTGTTGTGGTTTGAACATTTGCGGCCCAAGGAATACCTGCAATCTGTGCCCGGGCTGGTGTCCGTGTCGCCAGACAATGGCAGCGGCGCGTTGCTGCTGGACAATGAAATCCGCCTGAGCGCGGCCGGCCAAGGGCCATACGCCAGCGTGCCATTCACGCGCGCCTTGCAAAGCAAGGCATTCAAAGCCGCGTGGGATGAAAGCTCCGCCATCGCCAAGAAGGCGTTGGACGAAGGCAAGCGCATCGATCAGCGCCGTCTTTACGACAACTTGAAAGCGGAATGGATCAACCGGAATTTCCGATGGCAGCAAAGCAAAGACGGCTGGCAACTCATTGGGCAGGGATTGCTTTCCGCCCCGATCAAACAGGAGCGGTGACATGATGCTGAATGCTCTGCGTATGATCCGGCGCGCGCAACTGTTGCCGCTGGCGCTGGCCGTGCTGCTTGCCGGGTGTGTAAGCCGGGGCGGTATCTTCGAGAAGCACGTGCGCGCCGAAGACGCCAATCCGGCAGACGTTGTGCTGACCGTAGACGTGACTTTTGCGCAGACGCCGGACTATGAGCCCAAGATGAATTCCTACGAAGGGGGCGAGCCGCGCGTTGAATATTCCGGCTATCCCAGCATCGACGTTCCGTTCTATCAGAAGGGAGTGGGGTTTGATCTGGGAGTGCTGGGGGACCCGCGGGCGCTGCTGGCCTTGCCATATCCGTCACCAAAGGTAGATTCGACCACCGCCAAACTGAAAATTTTTGGCCAGCGCCTGGACGAAAAGCGTTATCGATTTCTGGTGCTTCCGCGCGAAGGTTGGCGCAGCCTGGACAGTTTCCAGGTGGCATTCACAGTCAATGGCCGTCGTGAAGGCATGACGTTCACATACACCACCAAACAAGTGTGCGAAACGAGTTTCGACGTCACAACGCCCACGTATGGTTTCGGGATGTCGGTTGCGGCCAGCTTTCCTGGCGGCAAGCCGGGCTGCCTGAAGGCCTGCGACGCGCGGCCCGGTTATCCGGGCCACTGCGCGTTCTTCTCGGGCTTTGACACGGTGCCCGGGCTGTAGCCGTCAGGCGCCCAGATCCTTGACCGCATTGCTGATCAGGTCCTGCAACCATGCCAGGGCGGCGTCTGCCGGCGCGCGCCGGCTGCTGACCATGTCGATGCCAAAGGGACCGGGGTCAATCTCGGGCGGAAGCGGCCGCAGCGTAATTTGGCTGCCCGCCAGCCGCAGCGCCGCCCGCCGCGCCAGGGTGGCGATCAAATCGGTGCCGGCGACGGCGTGGGGCAGGGCGACAATATGCGCAAAGGTGCAGGCCACACGGCGCTTGCGCCCCAGTTTTGCCAGACTGGCATCCACCACGCCGCGCGCTGAACCGTCGTCACTCGGCGCAAACAAGGCGTGCGGCAACGCCACATAGCGGTCCAGGTTCAGCTTGCGGCCGCGCAGGCCCGGGTGCTGTTTGTCGGCAATGCACACGAAGCGCTCTTCGTACAAGGGTGTGACGCGCATGCGCTTGGGCGGCGTCAGGTGCCCGCCAATGGCGATGTCGACGGTGCCGTTGTCCAACTGTTCGTAAATCAGACTGCGGTCCAGCCGCGCCACGCGCAAATCGGCGGTAGGCGCTTCGCGCCGTAATCGGGCCACGATATGGGGAACGATGACCACATCGGCGTAGTCACTGGCGGCCAGGGTGAAGCGTCTGCCATGCGCGGCAGTTGGGTCAAAGCCTGCGCCTTGTTCCAGCGCCCGGCGAATCTGGTCCAGCGCGCTGCTGATGGCGGGCATCAGCGCGGTGGCATGTGCCGTGGGCTGCATGCCGTCGGCCGTACGCAGGAATAGTTCGTCATTGAAAACGCGGCGCAAACGGTTCAGCGCGCTGCTGACCGAGGGCTGGGCGCGATGAATGCGCTGGCCAGCCAGCGTGACATTGCGCGTTTCGTACAGCGCTTCGAACGCGACGAGCAAGTTGAGGTCCACAGCAGATAAATTCATGTGATCAATATTACGAATAACAATTATCGATTTCAACAATTCATTGCGTGGCTTCTACCATGTTCGGCATGGATACAAAAAAGGAACCTGCAATGCCCATCGTACTCATCACCGGAATCGAACCATTTGATGGCGAAACGCTGAATCCGTCCTGGGAGGCCGCGCGCCTTCTGGACGGGCAGACCGTGAATGGCGCCCGCCTGGTGGCGCGCCAGCTGCCTTGCGTCATCGGCAAGGTGGTCGGTGTGTTGCGGCAGGCGATCGTAGAGGTGCAGCCCGATCTGGTTATTTGCTTGGGGCAGGCGGGCGGGCGCAGCGATATCTCGGTGGAGCGGGTAGCGATCAATGTAGTGGATGCGCGCATACCCGATAACGAAGGCCATCAGCCCGTAGATGAACCTATCGTTCAGGGGGGGCCGGCCGCGTACTTCTCAACGCTGCCCATCAAGGCGATCGTGCGCGATTTGCATGCGGGGGGCGTGCCTGCATCGGTGTCGTCGACAGCGGGCACCTACAACTGCAACACCATCTTTTACGGGCTGGCGCACTACATCGCGACCGAACGGCCTTCGTTGCGCGGCGGCTTTGTACACGTGCCTTATCTGCCCGAAATGGCGACGCGCCACCCCGGCCAACCGAGCTTGGCGTTAGACGTGCTGGTGCGCGGCGTGCAGATCATGGTGGCGACGGCGCTATCGGTGGAAAACGACATCAAAGCGGTCGGCGGCGCGCTGCATTGATTGGGGCAATAGACGATGAACACATTGATCAATGCAGATGCCTTTACGCTGGACGGCGTGACGTTCCAACACCGCAGGGTGCGGGTGGATGGCTTGGGCTATCACGTGGTGGTGGGGGGCTCCGGCCCGCCACTAATCCTGCTGGCGGGTTTTCCGCAGAGCTGGTATGCCTGGCGCCGCGTGATGCCTCTGCTGGCGCCATACTTCCGCGTTTTCGCGGTGGACCTGCCCGGTCAGGGTGACTCGGACAAACCGCTGGACGGCTACGATACGCGCACAACGGGCGAGAGGCTGCGCGCCCTGTTCCACACATTGGGCCTTACGCGTTATGCGTTGGCGGGCCACGATATTGGCGCTTGGGTCGGCTATCCCTATGCGGCGCGTTATCCCGGCGAGGTCGAGCGCCTGGTGCTGCTGGATGCGAACATTCCTGGCGTGACGTTGAAGCCATCGATTGAATTGGGGCCTGACAACTGGAAGAGCTGGCACTTTTTGTTCAACAGCGTGCCCGATCTGCCCGAAGCATTGCTGGCCGGTCGCGAACGCATCCTGATCGAATGGTTTTTTTCACGCAAAACCGCGAACAAGCCCGGCGTATTCAGCCGCGCCGACATTGATGAATACGAACGTGTCTATCAAACGTTGGGCGGCTTGCGCGGCATGCTGGGCTACTACCGCGCCGCCAATGAAGACGCGGCCCAGAACCGCGAACTGCGCGACAAACCGCTGACTTTGCCCGTGCTGGCGCTGGGCGGTGATCAGGGCAGTGCGCCGGATTTGCATCAGGCACTGAAGCCGCTTGCGCTAAATCTTCAAGGCGGGGTGTTGCAAGACTGCGGCCATTATTTGCCCGAGGAACAGCCACGCGAATTGGCGCGGCGCATGCTGGCGTTTCTGACGGAAAAGCACCCGGCATAGGTTGGAGCCTCGTCCGGTACGCGGCAGCATCAGGCTATTTTCACATTGCGTATCGGTATTTGTTGAGGCTGTGCGACGCACCTATTCTGTTTTTAAGGTACACAGACAGGGGTAGCACATGACCACTTTAGAACGCACGCGGCTGGACGTCCGGCCGCTTTCCGTCTTCACTGGCGCGGAGATCCACGGGGTGGATTTGACGCAGCCCTTGACGGATGACGAGGTTGATCAGATCAAGGCCGCGCTATTGCGCTGGAAGGTGGTGTTCTTCCGCGATCAGCACATCGACCACGCGCAGCATCTGGCTTTTGCACAGTACTTCGGCCGGCCAACGTCCGCGCACCCCTACGATGCGAATCCGCCTGAAGGCTATCCGCAAATCCGCACCATTTCATCCAAGTCCACGACCGGCCGCCGCGGTGAACGCTGGCATACCGACGTGACGGGCGTGGTCAACCCGCCGGCGGGGTCCATTCTCCGTGCGGGTCTGCAAGTGCCCGCCTATGGCGGCGACACGATATTCACCAATCTGGTGGCAGCCTACGAACACTTGTCGCCGGCGTTGCGCGCGCTGGCGGACGGCCTGTGGGCGCGACACCAGTTCGGGGGCTACAACGGCGACTTTGAAAACCAGACCGTCTATGCGCAGCGCGTTCAGGCAAGCCCCTTGGTGTCCGAGCATCCCGTCGTGCGCGTTTTGCCTGAAACGGGTGAGCGCGCGTTGTTCGTCAACCCGGGTTTCACGCGCCGCATCAAAGATGTGAACGAGGAAGAAAGCCGTCATCTGCTGAATTTGTTCTTCGAAGAAATTACCCGGCCCGAATACACCGTGCGCTTCCGCTGGCAGCCGGGCAGCATAGCGTTCTGGGATAACCGTGCAACCGCGCACCAGGGGCCGGGCGATTTTGCCTATCTGGATACTGAACGCGTGCTGTATCGCATCACGCTTGAAGGCGATGTGCCGGTGGGTGTTGAAGGCAGGCATTCCAACGCGGTGCTCGGCAAGCCGTTCAGCGCCTTTGGCGTGGATACCGGAGCCGCGGCATGAGCATCAAGCGTAAATCCGCCATCAGGGCGGCGCTGGGACTGATTGTGGGCGTAGTGCTGGGAGCAGGGCTTCTGAGCAACTTTGCAGGCTCTGCTCCGGTGCCCGGTGTAGATGCCAACCGCTATCCGAATCGGCCGGTCAAGATCATCGTCCCGGTTTCGGCGGGCGGCAGCGCCGACAAGCTGGCGCGTACCGTGGCGCAGAAATTGGGTGAGAAGTGGCATCAAAGCGTGGTGGTTGAAAACCAGCCAGGCGCCAGCAGCGCCATTGGCAATGCCGCGGTCGCCCATGCGCGCGGTGACGGCTACACCTTGTTGTTGGGAGGCGATGCGTTATCGCTCAACGCCCTGCAACCGGGCAAGTTGCCTTACGACCCGGTCAAAGACCTGCAAGGCGTGACCAAGGCCGTCGTCAACCCGCAATTGCTGGTGGTGCGGCCGGGCCTGGGCATCAAGACCTTCCAGGAGTTCGTGGCGCTTGTCAGGCAGCGTCCTGGCGAGATCTCGCTGGCATTGCCAGGCGGCACAGGCAGTTTGCAGCATCTGGCGGTGGAGCTGCTGAACGAGCGCATTGGCGCGAAAACCAATCAGATTCCATACCCTGGCGGCGGCCCGGCCACGCTGGACGTCTTGGGCGGCCACGTGGACGCCATGCTGATCACGCTGGCCGCAGCGACCGAAAACGTGCGCAACGGCAAGCTGGTGGCGCTGGCGGTCACCACGCCGTATCGCTCCAAGGCACTGCCTGATGTGCCAACGATTCAGGAATCCGGGCTGGCTGACTATGTGGTCGAAAGCTGGCAGGGCTTTTCGGTGCCCGCGTCGACGCCGCGCGTGATCGTCGACCGGATCAATCGGGATGTGGTGGCCGTGCTGCGCGAACCCGAGACCGCTGCGCTGCTGGAGAACCTGGGATTCACGATCGCCGCTACGGCGCCTGAAGCCGTGGACCAGACGGTGCGCGACGATATTGCGACCTATCGGCGCGTGATTGCATCGGCAGATGTGAAGCTGAAGTAGGGCGGTAGAAAAACCACAGAATAGGCGCGGAGCAGACCGCGCCTTTTTCTATTTCAGCCGCCTGTTTTCAGCCGAATCACGGCAGCGAAACCCCTTCTGCGTCATATGGTTATGTGCGCATCGACGGTTTCCCCAGGGAGCGCCGCGCCCCGCATATTCATATCTGAAAGTCTTCTTTGTCATGCGAGCTTGCGGCACGCAGCATGGACCTCCGTTCAATGCACTCGACTCGATAACAACATGGCAACTCGCAAGACTCTGGGCGCGGCCCGTACCGCAATGACGCTGGCGCTGGCGTTCGCAGGCGGCATGGCGCATGCCGATGCCACGCTGGACAAAATCAAGGAACGCGGCACCGTCACCATTGGCGTGTTGGCCAACGGCGGCGTGTTCGGTTCGCTGGACCCTGCCACGCAGCAACTGGTGGGCTGGAACCCCGAACTGGCCAGGGAACTGGCCAAGGGCCTGGGTGTAAAGGCGGAGCTGGTGCAGGTGCAAACCGCCACGCGCACGCAATTCCTGATCTCCGGCAAGGTGGATCTGCTGATCGCATCCATGGAACTGAATCCTGAACGCGCCGAAATCCTGGGTTATGCGCCCACGCCGTTCTTCCGGGTGGGCGGCGCGGCTGCCACCTTGAAAACCAGCGGCATCACCAAATGGGAAGACCTGCGCGGCAAGCCCGTGTGCGTATCGCAGGGCAGCAGCTTTGCGCGGCCGTTGTCGGCTGATTATGGCGCCGTGGTCAAGGGCTACAAGAGCTCGTCGGACTCGCTGTTGGCGCTGCGCGGCGGCCAATGCGTGGCGGCAGTGCACGACTCCACTTTGATCCACCCCTTGCTGCGCACCAATCCGGAATGGGCTGACTACCACGCGCCTATAGCGACCGAAGTGCTGCCCGCCAATTCCGTCGTCTGGACGCGCAAGGGCGAGGCCGACACGATTGCCGCCGTAGACAAGGTGGTGCAGGACTGGCACCGCAAGGGCTGGCTGATCGCAACGGAAAAGCGCTTGGGTATCGAGCCGCCGCAGCCGCTGTTGCAGGAATTGAACGCGAAATACAAGCAGGGCAGCTGAGCATCAGCCCGGAACAGAACGGATATTCAAGATGAAAGTATCAAAGATGAAAATCGCTGCTGCCGTCGCGCTGGCAAGCCTGGCTTGCGGCGTGGCGCAGGCAGATGCGACGCTGGACAAGATCAAGCAACGCGGAAAAATCGCCATTGGCGTGGACGGGGCCAGCCCGCCGTTTGGCCTGCTGGACCCGGCCACCGGCAAGGTGGGCGGCTTTCAGACCGAGTTGGGTGAGGACATAGCGCGACGCCTGGGCGTGACACTGGAAACGGTGCCGGTCACGGCGTCCACGCGTGTGCAGTTCCTGCAGGCCGGCAAGGTGGACCTGCTGATCGCCAATATTCAATGGACGCAAGAACGCAGTGAGATTCTCAGCTACGCGCCTACCCCGTACAACCTGGTGGGCGGAGCTGCCATGGTGTCCAAGAAAAGCGGGATCAAGCGCTGGGAAGATCTGAAGGGCAAGGTGGCGTGCGTGTCGCAAGGCAGCAACTTCGCCAAGCCCTTGCAGGACACCTATGGCGCGGTCGTCAAGGGCCTGCGCAACATTCCCGAATCGCTGCTGGCGCTAAAGGGCGGTAGCTGCGATGCGTCGGTCCATATTCAACCGGCGCTGTACGAAACGCTGCATGGCCCCAATGGTCAGCAATGGGCAGACTTTGAACTGGCAACCTCAGCCCAGCTGATTCCGTCGCCCACGGTGATCTGGACGCGCCGCAATGAAGCCGACACGCGCGCTTTTGTCGACGGCGTGATCCGTGACTGGCACAAGTCGGGCTTGCTGGTGAAGCAGGCAGAACGTTTTGGCGTGCCGGCCGACTACCTGAAAGAAGCCAGTGCCAACGCTCAGACCGGCAAGTTTGAGAGCGCGCCGCCCGAGGCGCAGGCCAAGCCATGACGACGGCCACCGCAGACGCGTTGTTGGGCGCCTTGCGCGCCAGACTGGGGCAGGACTGGGTCTGGACGGGCGCGGATGCCGCGCCGTATCTGACCGATCACCGCCACCGCCTGCACGGACAAGCGATTGCGGTGGTCCGGCCCGCCGACGCCCAGGAAGTGGCCGCCGTGCTGCGGCTGTGCCATGCGGCCGGCGTGCCAGTGGTGCCGCAGGGCGGAAATACCGGGCTGATGGGCGGCGCGACGCCGGACCAGAGCGGCCATGCCGTCCTGCTGTCGTTGGGCCGCTTGAACCGGGTGCTGGAACTGGACACCGACAACGACACGATTACGGTGCAGGCGGGCTGTGTGCTGGCCACTGTGCAGGACGCTGCGCGGCAGGCCAACCGTTTGTTTCCGCTCAGCCTGGGTTCAGAAGGCAGTTGCACCATCGGCGGCAATCTGTCGACCAATGCGGGCGGCACGCAGGTGCTGCGCTATGGCAACACGCGTGAACTGACCTTGGGCCTGGAAGTGGTGACGGCCGAAGGCGAGGTCTGGAATGGCTTGCGCGGCTTGCGCAAGGACAACACCGGATATTCGCTGCGGGATCTGTATATCGGCAGTGAGGGCACGCTGGGCATTATCACTGCCGCCACACTCAAGCTCTATCCCTTGCCCGCGGGACAGGGCAGCGCGTTTGTCGGTTTTCCGTCTATCGATGCGGCGTTGGCGTTTCTGTCTTTGGCCCGCCAGCGCCTGGGCGCTGCGTTGACAGGCTTCGAACTGATCGGCCAGCCGGTGCTGGAACTGGTTGCCCGGCATGTGCCGGAACAAGCACAGCCGCTGCCCGGCTTGGCGCAGCCCTGGTACGCGCTGCTGGAAGCGTCGTCCGAAGCGCCTGACGGCGCAGGCGCGGCACTGCTGCGCCTGGCGGAACAAGCATTGGAATCAGGCTTGTTGGCAGACGCGGTGATCGCGCACAACCTGCAACAGTCCGGCGCGTTCTGGCGCCTGCGCGATGAAGCCATCGGCGTGGCGCAAGCCCGGGACGGCGGCAACGTCAAACACGACATCTCCGTGCCGATTTCGCGGGTGCCAGCGTTTCTGCGCCGCACAGCAGACGCCTTGCAAGCGCTGGACCCCGGGCTGCGGCCGATGGCGTTCGGCCATCTGGGCGACGGCAATCTTCACTACAACGTGTCGCACGACCCGGCTCGTGCGGTGCGCCATCTGTTTGCGCTCGAAGACCGCATCCATGACGTGGTGCATGCCCAGGCGCATGCGCAGGGCGGCTCGATCAGCGCCGAACACGGCATCGGGCAAGTCAAGCGCGATGCCTTGCCCCATTTCAAGAGCCCGTTGGAGCTGGCGCTGATGCGCCGCATCAAGCAGGCGCTAGACCCTTTGAACCTGATGAATCCCGGAAAGGTATTGTCATGACTGACTCTTTGTTCCCTGGCGTGCTGTCACGACGCGCGCGTAGCGCCGAGCTGTCGCCCATTGCCGCCGCTGGCGCGCGCGCGGCCAAGCTGGCAGCAGCAGGCCGTTCCATTATTGTGCTGACGTCCGGCGAACCGGATTTCGATACCCCGGCGTCTATCAAGGCTGCTGCGATTTCGGCGCTGGACCAGGGCAAGACCAAATATACGCCCACTGCCGGCACGGCCGCGCTGCGTAGCGCAGTGGCTGATGGCTACCGCGAACGCCATGGGCTGGACGTGGATGGCGCGAACGTCATTATTTCCAATGGCGGCAAGCAGGTCATTTACCTGGCGTTGAATGCAACCCTGGATGAGGGAGACGAGGTCATCGTGCCCGCGCCGTACTGGCCCACCTTTCCTGATGCTGTGCGCATCAATGGCGGCGTGCCCGTCATAGCGCACACGCGGGCCGAAGACGGTTTCAAGCTCACGCCGCAGGGTTTGCGCGATGCCATCACGCCGCGCACCAAGTGGCTGATCCTGAATTCGCCGGGCAATCCAACCGGCGCGGTCTATACGGCGCAAGAGCTTGCGGCTTTGGCGCAGGTGCTGCGCGACGCGCCGCAGGTGCTGGTGCTGTGGGACGAAATGTATGAAGAAATCTGGTTTGGCCAGCCGCCCGCGCATCTGCTGCGCGTGGCGCCAGACCTGATCGATCGCACGTTGATCGTCAATGGGGTATCCAAAGCCTATGCGATGACCGGGTGGCGCGTCGGCTGGGGTACCGGGCCCAAACCCTTGATTCACGTGCTGGAAGCCGTGCAGTCACAGGTCTCGTCGGGTCCAAGTTCCTTGGGCCAGGCGGCCGCGCTGGCCGCCCTGCAGGGCGTGGCGGACGGGTTCGTCGAGACCGCCCGCCAAGCGTATGCGCGACGCGCGCAACGCGTGGAGGACGGGCTGGGCAGCGTGCCGGGTTTGCAGGTGCACGCGCCGCAAGGTTCGTTCTTTGCGTGGATCGGAGTTGGCGGATTGATTGGCGCCTTGCGCCCCGATGGCAGGCCCATTGAACATGATGGCGATGTGGCCGACTGGTTGTTGGAGTCCGAGGGCGTCGCAATCGTGCGTGGCGCGGCCTATGGTTTGTCGCCGTATCTGCGGCTGTCTTTTGCGGCGTCCGATACGAACATCGACGCGGCCATTGAACGCATCCATCGCGCCGTGGCGGCGCTATCCGCGGTCACGGCGCTGGAGGCCGCCGCATGATGGATTCGGTTCTGCAGGCCTGGGTAGCGTTCTTCAAACCCCTGGGCCTTAACTACAGCTTTGTCATGGACCCGGGCGAATTGTCCGCGTTCGGACACGGCCTGCTGGTGACGTTGCAGCTGTGCGCGTGGACGATTCCGGTCAGCCTGGTGTTCGGCGTGCTGATCGCCGCTGCGCTCACCAGCGGCCGCCCGTGGCTGGCGCGGCCGCTGCAAGCCTTTGTGGAAGTCACCCGCAATACGCCGACGCTGGTGCAGCTGTACTGCGCATTTCTGGTGTTGAACATGCTGATCACGCAAAAGCTGGGCGGCGGCAATCCGATCACGCCCTTTGCGTGGGTGGTGATCGTGGTGGCGCTGCACAAAGGCGTGTTTCATGCCGAGGCCCTGCGCGCTGGCATCGAGGCCGTGCCAACGGTCACGATGGAAGCCGCCCGTTCGCTGGCATTTTCGCGGCGGCAGATTCTGACGCAGGTGCAACTGCCGTTGGCCGTGCGCTTTGCTTTACCCGCGCTGGTCAACAACCTGGTGGATCTGGTGAAGATGACGGCGATCGCCTCGGCCATTGCCGTCGGTGATGTCACTTATGAATCCATCATGATCTGGTCGCATCGCGACAACGTGCTGGAACTGCTGCTGTTGATCCTGCTGTATTTCGGCCTGCTGACCTGGCTGGTCAGCGTGGGCGGTCGGTGGCTGGAAGAACGTTTGAGGATGCCCGGCTATGGCCAATGATCTGGTCTTGAACGCCGGCCGAGCCCGGCCGCAGGCGACGCTGCCCGCATTGCTGTCCGCCGTGCTGCGTGATCCCTGGTTTGTGCTGCTGCTGGCATTGGTGGCGCTGGGCGTGGGGTGGGCGGTTACCGGCACCACGCCGGCTGCCGTCCAGGCGTTGTGGCACTGGTCGCCGGCTTTGTTGCGCGGGCTGGGGGTGAACATCCAGATCAGTGTGTTGGCGATGGCGCTGGGCACGATTGCGGGGCTGGTGGTGGGAGCGCTGTCGCTGTCGCCGTCACGTGTATTGCGCCGCCTGACGCGCGCCTACGTGCTGCTGTTTCGCAATGCGCCCATTCTGGTGCTGGTCTATTTCACAACGTATGTCTTCCCCTTTGAATTGAATCTGGGCGGTTGGAATCTTCCGTTTCCGGATTGGATCAAAGTGGTGATCGGTCTGGGGCTGCCCGCCAGCGCCAACGTGGCCGAGATCTTTCGCGGGGCGATCCAGTCGATACCCAGCGCGCAATGGGAAGCCGCGCAGTCGCTCGCTTTCAGGCGCACGCAGATCTTTCGCATGATCGTGCTGCCGCAGTGTGTGCGCCGCATGTTGCCGTCGTGGATGAATCTGTACGCCAGCATCACGATGAGCACGTCGCTGGCATCGCTGGTGGGCGTGCACGATCTGGTGGATACCGCCACCGTGGCCAGTAACACTGTCGCCCGCAGCGACTTCACCATTCTTGTCTATTTCACGCTATTGGCGCTGTTTTTCGCCTATTGCTATCCCATCGCGCGTTGGACGCGGTATCTGGAACGACGCCATGAGCATCATTGATTTCGAGGCGCGCGCCGCCTCATTCCAAGCAAGCGCGCAGGCCTCGGCTGCGGCTTCCGATAGTTCGCCGCTGGTCAGCTTGCGCGACGTCCACCTGGCGTTTGGCCAGACCGAGGTGCTAAAGGGCATCGACGTCGAGGTCAAACAGGGCCAGGCGGTATCCATCATCGGCCCTTCGGGTTCTGGCAAATCCACCATCCTGCGCTGCATCACGGGCCTGTTGCGGCCGCAGCGCGGCACGATTGAAGTCAGCGGGGTGCAGGTAGACGGATTGAAGACGGAGGCGGACTTCATTGCGCTGCGCAAGCGCGTGGGGTTCGTATTCCAGCAATACAACCTTTTTCCGCATTTGAGCGTGCTTGAAAACCTGGTGATCTCGCCCGTGAAAGTGGGTGGGCAGCCGCGTGCCAAGGCCGAAGCGCGGGCGCGTGAACTGTTGGCCAAGGTGCGCATGGAGCACAAGGAAGGCGCATACCCCGGCGAATTGTCGGGCGGGCAGCAGCAGCGCGTGGCGATTGCGCGCGCGCTTGCCATGCAGCCGGAACTGATTCTGTTTGATGAAGTGACTTCCGCGCTGGACCCCGAGATGGTGGGAGAGGTCCTGACCGTGATCCGGGACCTGGTGCAGGACGGCCTGACCTGCATGCTGGTTACGCATGAAATGCGCTTTGCCGAAGAGGTCAGTGACACCGTGTACTTCACGGAAGCCGGTCACATTGTTGAATCCGGTCCGCCTGCGCGAATTTTTGGATCGCCTGACAGTGAACGGACCCGGGCCTTTCTGCAACGTTCATCCGGCGCATCGGCGGCGCGCAAGACGGCGCCTGATCCCATAGAAACCTATCTGACTTTCGATCCGCTGCGCCTGGCAGTGTGAATCCCTTTGGAGTTATCCATGAGCACTGAATCCGCGATTACCGCCGAACGCCGCCAGCATGTGCAGGCGGCCCTGTCCGATATCCAACGCTTGCTGAAGGCAGCAGAACCCGTGACGCGCGAGCAGCTTGCCGCAGTCACGACCCGCCTGGAACAGCTGGCGCAGCGGCAGGAACTGTTTCCCGTGACGGAATTTCCGCCGCCCGAGGCCGGGCAAGGCGTGGGCGCATCCACGCGCTACCGTCTCAATCCCGAGGCAGCGCCTGGCGTCCCCGCGCTTTATCTGAATTCCATCAACCCGGGCAAGACCACGCTGCCGCACAACCACACGACATGGGCCTGCATCGTGGCGCTGTCCGGCCAAGAATTGAATCGCGTCTACCGGCGCAGCGACGATGGCTCACAAGCCGGTCGCGCAACGCTTGAACAGGTGCGAGAAGTCGTTGTGCAACCTGGGCAGTCGGTATCGTTTCTGCCCGACGACATCCACAGCATTCACGTGACGGGCGACACGCCGACCTTGCACTTTCACCTTTACGGCCAGCCTCTGGAAACGCTGTCGGGCCGCATAGGC
This sequence comes from Achromobacter seleniivolatilans, assembly GCF_030864005.1. Lineage (NCBI taxonomy): Bacteria > Pseudomonadati > Pseudomonadota > Betaproteobacteria > Burkholderiales > Alcaligenaceae > Achromobacter > Achromobacter seleniivolatilans. Next base: position 1,895,167 of record NZ_CP132976.1, on the reverse strand, counting down.
ATTGACTTGGAGACGGGACAGATCCTGAACTACAACACCACGCAAATGAAGCCCGGCCAAGAGGTGCGCGCATGAGCCTCGACCTCGCCCGTGTTCAAACCCGGCTGGTGCATGCCGGATCACCCGAGCTGAAAGACGGGTCCGGCCCCGTCAACGTGCCTGTCGTGCGTACCAGCACGGTGCGCTTTGCCGATACGGCGGCTCACGCCGCGCTGAATCAGCAGCGTGCGGCCGGGGGCAGGGTGGCGACGTATGGCCGTCATGGCCTGGATACGCATCAGGCGTTGGAAGAAACCGTGGCATCGCTGGAAGGCGGCTATCGCACAGTGCTGGCGCCGTCGGGCCTGTCGGCGATTGTGCTGGTGCTGCTGGCCACCTTGGCGCCGGGCGAGCACGCGCTGGTGGCAGACAGCGTGTATTCCCCGGTGCGCCGGGTGGATCAGGCGCTGCTACAGCGCTACGGCATCGAGGTTGAATACTTTTCAGCCACGAAAGACGATCTGGAACCGTTGATCCGCCCGAACACGCGGCTGCTCTATCTGGAATCGCCCAGCTCCTTGCTGTACGAAGTGCTGGACCTGCCCGCGCTTGCTGCAGTCGCGCGCCGCCACGGCGTGCTGGTGGCGGCTGACAACACCTGGAGCGGCGGCCTGTATTACCAGCCGTTGGCGCTGGGCGCGCATATTTCGATCCAGGCCGCGACCAAGTATCTGGCGGGGCACTCCGACGTGATGATGGGCGTCGTCACCGTGGACAGCGCTGAATTGGCGAAGAAGATTGGCGTCACGTACGACGCGCTAGGCTTGTCGGTCGGCGCGGATGATGCCTATCTCACGCTGCGCGGGCTGCGCACGCTGGACGTGCGCTTGGCGCGTCATCAAGAAAATGCGTTGGCCGTGGCGCAGTATTTGTCGCGGCATGACGATGTGGCGCGTGTCTTTTACCCGGCGCTGGAACAAGATCCCGGCCATGCGTTGTGGCAGCGCGACTTCAGCGGCGCAAGCGGCCTGGTGTCTTTTGCGTTCCAGCATCCTGACGCTGCCGCCGCCGCGCGCTTCATCGATGCGCTGCGCTACTTCTCGATAGGCGCATCGTGGGGCGGCTATGAAAGCCTGGCGCTGGAAGCCGCGCCCGCGCGGCTGGCCGAGCACAGCCATTGGCAAGATGGCACAAACAAACAGTCCGTCGTGCGGCTGCATATCGGGTTGGAAAGCCCCCTGGATTTGATCGATGACCTGGAACGCGCCTTCACCGCGACACGCGACGCATTGCGCCGCAGCGCTTGAGGTATATGCAAATAAGCCAATTTCTTTAGGGTTTCTGGCTATGTAGAAGCAATTACAACCTCTTTGTCCGGTTGTACCTTCGGGTACTAGAATTTGTCCTGTTTCACGGCTGGAAGCAGGACATGTCTTCTATTCTCTCGATTGACTCGGTACAGCTTCCCTTCTTGTCGCGCCGGCTCGATGCCGTCCGCGAGTTCTATCAGCGCGTCATCGGTCTGGACGAAATGGACAGCGCCGATGACCAGCGCCTGCTTTATGCGCTGGGTGGCGCCACCTTGTCGCTGTCGCCCGTGACCGAAGTCAGCCGGGCCGTCAAACCCGATTATCTGGCCATCAAAACCCACGCTTATGACGAGATCCTGGCGCGCTTGCGTCTGGCCGGCCATCACCCGGTCTGTTCCTTACCCGACGCCGTACCGCGCGTTATGTATGTGAAAGATCCCTCTGGCAATCAATTGGCCATACTGGGCTGAGGCGCGATGAACTTCCAACAACTCAGATCCGTGCGTGAAGCCGTGCGCCAGGATTTCAACCTGACCGATGTGTCCGAAAGCCTGCACACGTCGCAGCCCGGCGTCAGCCGCCAGATCCGCGAACTTGAAGAAGAGGTTGGGGTAGATATATTCGTGCGCTCGGGCAAACGCCTGATCGGCCTGACGCCGCCGGGCGAACTGATTCTGCCCTTGGTTGAACAGATTCTGCAATGCGCCGACAACATTCGTCATGCGGGCGCGGAATACGCCGATAGCCGCAGCGGAGTGCTGTCGATTGCGGCCACGCACTCGCAAGCGCGCTACGCGCTGCCGCCCGTCATCAAGGAGTTTCGTCAGCGCTATCCCGATGTGGTGTTGCATCTGCACCAAGGTTCGCCCAAGCAGGTATCGGAAATGCTGCTGGAAGGCGAGGCCGATATCGGCGTTGCGACCGAAGCCGTGGCGGACTACCCGGGCCTGGTGAATCTGCCGTGCTACCGCTGGAGCCACAGCATCATCGTGCCTCGCGGTCATCCTCTTGAACGTCAGCATGACGGCGTCAGCCTGTCGCAGTTGTCGCGCTACCCCATCATTACGTATGGGCACGGCTACACAGGGCGGGCGCACATCGACGAAGCCTTCGCACGTGCCGGCATTACGCCCGATATCGTCATGACCGCCATGGATGCGGACGTGATCAAGACCTATGTGGAATTGGAATTGGGCGTGGGTATTGTGGCGGCGGTGGCCTGGGATGCAGAGCGCGATACGCGCCTGTGCGCCATTGATGCGCGCCATCTTTTCGAGATCAACCTGACGCGGTTGGCCATCCGGCGCGGCGCGTGGCTGCGAGGCTACGCTTTCCATTTTGTCGAGATGTTTGTGCCGACCCTGACGCGTGAAGTCGTAGAACGCGAGCTCAAGGGCGAAGCCTAGCGTTTGGTAGGCGCCGCATATCCATAGTCACATTTCTACGTTGTCCGGTTGGGGCAGGCGGACGTAGGCTGACCTTCTCTTCATCCTAGGAAGTCCGGGTCATCTTATGAGCACATCTACCCAGCCGGCCGCTACGGCCCGCTCTACACACACCGAACGCGCTGAAGCGGTCAGCGCTTTCATTGCACAGGCCCGTCAGCTGGCGCCTGACGCCGCGCACGCCACCCTGGAACAATTGCAACAGGTGGCACAACTGCTGGAGGGGTTGGGCCAGCGCCGCGAGCTTTTTCCCGCAGACGCCTTTTCCGTGGTGCCGGGCCGTCCCACTTCCATCTACCGGCTGGCCGAAGACATCGATGGCGGTTATGCGCTGTATCTGTCCTTGGGCGAACCGGGCAAGGCGCAACCGCCGCATGACCACACCACCTGGGCCATCATTGCGGGTGTGGCGGGTGACGAACGCAACGAAGTCTATACGCGCGCATCCAGCGCCGATCCGCTGCGCGATGTACTGACCCACGTTCGCCGCGTGGACGTGGGGCCGGGCAACTCAATTGTGTTAGGCCCGGGCGACGTCCACACCATCGAGCTGGTGGGCGATCAGCCTGGCGCGCATCTGCACTTTTATGGTTTGGCGCTGGACCGTCTGCATGGCCGCGTGGTGTTTGAAAGCACGGCAGGCGGCACGTACCGCACGTTTTCTCCGCCTGCCGCGATCTATCATGCGCGCTTGACCGCGCAGCAATTGCAGGACGAGTTGCGTGGTGATGCAGAGGTCGCCGTGCTGGATGTGCGCGAGGCCGGCCGCTATGCCCGCCGTCATTTGTTGAACGCGGTGCCCGCGCCGCTGTGGCGGCTGGAACTGCTGGCGGACCGCCTGGTGCCACGCCGCAACACCCGTATTGTGCTGGTGGACGACGACGAAACTCAGGCGCATCAGGCTGCCGCCAAGCTGACGCGTCTGGGCTGGACGGATATCTCGGTGCTGGCGGGCGGCACCGATGGCTGGGAACGAGAGGGCCGCGAGCTGTTCTCCGGCACCAATGTGCCCAGCAAAGCGTTTGGCGAAGTCATCGAGCACGAAAAACACACGCCCTGGATCGATGTGGATGAACTGCACGAGCGCGTCGCTCGCGGCGACGACATCGTGGTGGTGGACAGCCGCACGCCAGAGGAATTCCACAATTTCACTCTGCCTTTTTCGCACAGCCTGCCCGGTGCGGAACTGGTCTATCGCATCCGCGAACTGGCGCCCGATCCCAAGACCTTTGTGGTGGTGAACTGTGCCGGCCGCACGCGCAGCATTGTCGGCGCGCAGACACTGATTGATGCCGGTATCCCAAACCGCGTCGCCTCGCTGCGTAACGGCACCATGGAATGGTTGCTGTCGGGCCGTGAGTTGGCCTATGGCCGCCATGCCGCGTTGCCTGAACCCGGCGCGGCCTCGCTTTCCGCCGCGCGCGAGCAGGCCCGCGATGTTGCGCAGCGCGCGGGTATTGGCTATATCGACGCGGCGACGCTTCAGTCGTTTGAGGCAGAGCAGGGCACGCGCACGCTCTACAAGTTTGATGTGCGCACGCGTGAAGAATATGAAACCGGCCACCTTGAAGGCTGGCGTTGGGCGCCCGGCGGCCAGCTGGTGCAAGCCACGGATGAATACCTGGCGACGCGCCGCGCTCGCGTGGTGCTGGCCGATTGGGATGGGGTGCGGGCGCTGACAACCGGGGCGTGGCTCGCGCAGTTGGGCGCGGTTGAAGTCTATCTTTATCAGCCGCCCGCGCTTGCCGCGTTGCAAAGTGGCGCTGAACCGCGCCGTGTGCTGCGCCATCGCCCGGATGCGGCGGGGGTGCACGCGCAGGCATTGCGCGCCGTGCTGGATGGAGGCGAAGCCATCGTGTTTGACGTGGAATCCCGTATTGCCTATGAGCGCGGTCACGTGCCCGGCGCGCGCTTTTCGGCGCCCGACCGTCTGGCCGAGTTCTTGTCGCCAGACGATCACCGCGCCATTGTGCTGACGTCGTCCGATGGCGTGCTGGCCAGCGTGGTGGCGGCAGAGTTGGCGTGGCGCGGCAAGCGCGCGGTTCAATACCTGCTGGGCGGCACTCGCGCCTGGAAGACGCAGGGCCTGGACCTGGCCACGGGTTCGGCCGGCGTGCTGACGGGCGATGACGATCAAAGCATCAGCCCATATCTGTTTGACGATCTGTCGGCACGCGATCAGGGTTTCAGGGAATATCTGGATTGGGAGCTGGGCCTGGTCGAACAGCTGCAACGTGATGGCAGTGCAGATATCAGGCTGATCGCGGCGGGCTAGGGGTGGTGGCGCGGGCGCGACAAGACGCTTGGGCGGCGGGCTTATTGTTGATAACAATTCCCATTAGCAGTAAGATGCCGCCGTCTGTTTCCCTCGTCGCGCCGCCGCCCGAAACCCATCATGATTGTTCCCGAAGAGAGCCGTCCGCAAAGCGTGGCGACGTTGTACGCCGACCATCATGGTTGGCTGCAAACGTGGTTGAGCCGCAAACTGGGCGACTCTTTCGAGGCCGCGGATCTGGCGCATGACACCTTTTTGCGTGTGCTGCGCCGCGGCTTGAGCGAGGGGCTGCAATCGCCACGGGCCTACTTGACGGTGATTGCAGGCGGCCTGGTCAATGACCACTGGCGCCGCCGCGCACTGGAAAAAGCCTGGCTTGAAGTCCTGGCAAACCGGCCGGAACTGGTGGAGCCTTCGCTGGAAGAGCGAGCCATCATTCTGGAAACCCTGGAGCAAATCGCTCGCCTGCTGGACGGGCTGCCGGCGATGGTCCGCGAGTGCTTTCTGCTGTCGCAACTGGATGGCCTGAGCTATCCGAAAATTTCTGAACAGTTGGGTGTCAGTGTCAATCGCGTCCAGAAAGCGATGACGCTGGCCGTGACGCATTGCTATAAGGCGCTGTATGTCTGAAGGCGTCGCGTCTGGCCGTGCGGCAGCCGATGGCGCGGTGGCCGAAGCGATCGTCGAACAGGCCGTTGGCTGGTACGTGCGGCTGGCCTCTGGTGTACATACCGCTGCAGACGAGGCGGCCTGTGCGCGCTGGCGGCAGGCGCATCCTGATCACGACCGCGCCTGGCAGCGGCTGCAATCCTTGAATGCAACGGTCAGCCGCGGCGCCGCCCGCATCGACTCCTTGGCGGCCCGAAGCACGCTGGCCCGGGCCAGCAGCCTGTCGCATCGTCGCCGCGCATTGAAGGCGCTGGTCTGGGCGGGCGCGGGCGGCCTTGGCTGGTACGGCGTGCAAGAGCAGGCCATGTTGCGCACGCAATTCGGCACGCTCACCGCTGACTTGAGTACGTCGTCAGGCGAGTTGCGCGACGTGACGCTGGCCGACGGTACGCGTTTGCAGCTGAACACCGCTACTGCGGTGAACGTCCAGTACTCGGGTGGCGAGCGGCGCATCGTGCTGCTGCAAGGCGAGGTCATGGTGACGACCGCGCCTGACAGGGCGGGGCGGCCGTTCGTGGTGGGTACACGCGAGGGAACCTTGCAGCCCATCGGCACCCGCTATGCAGTCTGGCGCGGCCCGTCCGCGGGCGGCGACTATGACGTGACCAGCGTGGCGGTCCACGAAGGTCAGGTTCAGGTGCGCAATGCGGATGCGGCGGCGGGCGCCATGATGGTCTTGCGTGCAGGCGAGCAGACGCGCTTTAGCCGTTTGCGTATCGAACCCGTGGTGGCGTTGGATGAAAACCGTCAATCCTGGGCGGGCGGCAGCCTGACCGCCGCCGGCATGCGCCTGGCGGATTTTGTCGAGAACCTGGCGCGTTACCGGCCAGGGCGGCTGCGCTGCGCGCCCGAAGTCGGCAATCTGATCATTACGGGCGCGTGGCCGTTGAATGGTCCGGACCCCACGGACCGCATTCTGGAATCCCTGGAGCGGCGTTTGCCGCTGCGCGTGCATCGGTACACGCGCTATTGGGTCACGATCGCCGCGCGTTGATGGCGTACGGCGTGCTGTTACAAAATACTTGGCAGTTTTCTCAAACTTGTCCGGCTTAGGAGTCGAAGCAAGTCGAGACAAACATGATGTGGGTCCCGTGCTGGGCTTCGCTCCAACCACAAGCTACAGCAAAGGAATCCTATCCATGGCGCCTGCCTCCCCGCAGACATCTCACACTTCATCCAAGCGCCGCCCGGCGCCGCGCCTTGCCCGTCTGACGCCGCTGGCCTATGCCTTGTTGCTGCCAGCGGTGGGCCTGGCAGCGTGGGGACCCGACGTGCGCGCCCAAGCCGCCACCGTCGCCAACGGGATGATCCGGTATGACATTCCGGCCAGCAGTCTGGATCAGGCGCTAAGCCGCTACGGCGCGCAGTCCGGCGTGCAGATCGCGGTCAATGGCGAATTGACCGCAGGGCTGCGCAGCGCGGGTCTCAAGGGTGAATACGGCGCCAGCGCAGCGTTATCGGCGCTGCTGGCGGGAACGGGCCTGGAAGCCATACGCGATACCAGCGGCGAATACAGCCTGCGCCGCGCGGCGCGTGAACAGGGGGGCGTGACACAACTGGCTCCCGTGACCGTGTCGGGATATGGCGATTCGTCCACGGAAGGGTCGGGATCGTACGCTGCCAGCCGTGTGTCGCTGGCCAAGGGGCAGGAGTTGCGCGAAGTCCCGCACTCGGTCACGGTGATCACGCGGCAGCGCATTGAAGACCAAAACCTGACGACGCTGTCCGACGTGCTGGACAAAACGACTGGATTAACGCTGCAACGTGCTGGCAACAGCGCAGGTTCTTCGCTGGGCAACGACACCAACTTCTATTCGCGCGGTTTCGCTGTCAGCAATGTGCAGATCGATGGCGGTGCGCCGATGGAGTCCGCGATGAACGGGTTCGGCTCCATCAGCCAGATCGACATGGCGCAGTACGACCATGTTGAATTCTTGCGCGGCGTGGATGGTTTGTTTTCCAGCACTGGCGACCCAGGCGGCACGGTCAATCTGGTGCGCAAACGTGCCAAGGCCGAGACGCAAGGCAGTTTTTCAAGTTCCATCGGCAGTTGGAACAATTACCGCGTCGAAGGCGACATCACTGGCGCGCTCAATGCCAGCGCTACGCTGCGCGGCCGCGCGGGCGTGGCCTATCAGGACCGCGACTATTTCTACGACACGGCCAAGATGCGCACGCGCCTGGTCTATGGATCGTTGGAGTTCGACCTGACGCCGCAGACCTTGTTGACGCTGGGCGCCAGTTATCAGGATGGTGACGGCATTCCCGATTTCGCAGGGTTGCCGCGCTACAGCAACGGCGCCGACCTGGGCCTGTCGCGCAAGACCGCGCTGATTCCGCCCTGGGCCTATACGCATGACAGTACCCGCGAGGTCTACGCCAAACTGGAACACCGCTTCAATGACAAGTGGTCAGTCAACGCCAATGCCTTGTATTCCACCATGCGCCGTGACCACTCTGGCGCCTACGGCTATGGCGGCGTCGATCCCATCTCGGGGCAGGGCAACTATCTGTACACCTTCCCCGAAGTCAACGACATGAACCGGCTGGCGTTGGATGTGAACGTGAAAGGCGCAGTGGATGCGTTTGGCTTGCGGCATACGTTCATGCTTGGCGCGGATTACCAGCGCGGCAAGGCGGATTCATCGCAGTACTACGGCTATCAAGGCGAGCCGGTCAATGTCTTCAATCCCGTGTGGCCGGCGGCCGACCTTGAGGCGACGCCGCTTAAAGACAGCTACTACACCACTGAAAAGCGAGCCTTCTACGGCATGGCCCGGTTCAGTCTGACGGAAGCTACCCACCTGATTGCTGGCGGCCGCTACTCCAACTACTCGTACAAAAGCGATTCCTGGGAAACCAACGGCAGCGGCTACCGCTCTGGTCTGCGGCATCTTAAAGAGTCGGACGTCTTTACCCCGTATGTTGGCCTGACTTACGACGTGCTGGAAGACTGGACCGTCTACGCCAGCTACGCCGAGACCTTCAAGCCGCAGTACATGCAGCGCAAGGGGCCGGAACCCGGCACGCCGTTGGATGCGGTAAAAGCCAAGAACTATGAGCTGGGCTTGAAGGGCGAGGTGTTTGGCGGGCGCGCCAATGCCACCTTTGCCGTTTACCGCATCGAACAAACGGGCGCCGCAGCGGAAGACCCGCGCTATCCGCGTTCGTGGGGCGCGTTCAACTGCTGCTACATCAACCAGGGCAAGATCGTCAGCGAAGGCTTCGAGGCCGAACTGGCGGGCGAGGTGGCGCCAGGGTGGCAACTGTCGGCGGGTTACACGTACAACCACAATGCCGATAAGCAGGCCAAGGAGTCGTTCAGCACCATTACGCCCAGGCACATGATCAAGCTGTGGAGTACGTATCGGCTGCCCGACGGCTTGAACGCGTGGTCGCTGGGCGGCGGCGTGACGGCGCAAAGCGCGACGTTTGTCCGCGGAACGGCAACAGCCTACAACGCAGCGACCGGGCAGTGGGATGGCGAAGACGTGCCCTTCAAGTTCTCGCAGGCCGGTTACGCCGTATGGGGCGCCCGCGTGGACTACCGCATCAACCCGCAGTGGTCGGTGGCATTGAACGTCAATAACCTGTTCGACAAGCACTATTACTCCGGCGTGGGCACCAGCGCCAGCGGAAACTTTTATGGTGAACCGCGAAGCTACTACCTGACGCTGCGCGGCACGTTCTAGTTCGCCGTATGGCCCGCTAAACGGGTGCGGCGCAAATAAGGCTCATGCTCTTGCGCATGGGCCTGCTTCGTTGACGCCCGGCATTGAACCCGGTGATGTTTTGCCCGATTATCCAGGGCTCGGGAAAAGACTAAGCTTGCGGATCACTCTGGAGATTTCCTATGCAGCCGATTCAGCAAGCAGGTACCTACGCACTTGGGAGCAAGCAGGTCACGCGCCTGGGTTATGGCGCAATGCAACTGGCGGGTCCGGGCGTCTTTGGGCCGCCGCGCAACCGAGACGCGGCATTGACCGTGTTGCGCGAGGCGGTCGCCAGTGGTGTCAACCATATCGACACCAGCGATTTCTACGGCCCGCACGTCACCAACCAGATCATCCGCGAGGCGCTGGCGCCTTACCCGGACGATCTGGTGCTGGTCACCAAGATTGGCGCGCGGCGCGGCGAAGACGCGTCATGGATACGCGCCGACAGCGGCGCTGAGTTGGAACGCGCGGTGGAAGATAACCTGCGCAATCTGGGGCTGGAGACGCTGGATGTCGTCAACCTGCGCCTGATGTACGGTGTGCATGGGCCGGAAGAAGGTTCGATAGCAGAACCGCTATCCGCGCTGATCGGTCTGCAACAACGCGGCCTGGTGCGTCACATTGGACTCAGCAATGTGACGGCCACGCAGATCCAGGAAGGGCGCAGTCTGTGCGATATCGTTTGCGTGCAGAATCAGTACAACCTGGCGCACCGCGAAGACGACGCCTTGATCGATGCTTTGGCGCAAGATGGTATTGCCTACGTGCCCTATTTTCCGCTGGGCGGTTTTACGCCCTTGCAGTCCGAAACCCTGACGCAGGTTGCGCAGCGCTTGAGCGCGACGCCGATGCAGGTGGCGATTGCGTGGTTGTTGCAGCGCGCGCCCAACATCCTGGTGATTCCGGGCACGTCTTCGGTGGCACATCTGAGAGAGAACCTGACTGCTGCCAATCTGCATCTGCCTGAAGACGAAGTTCGCGAGCTGAACGGCATAGCGGGCGTGGGCGCCGTTTGAGTCGGGCGGCCTCGCGATAGACGTCACGCGGTTCGTACATGAAAGGCCAATGCGGTATCAGTCTGCCGCAGAAGCCTGTCTTCATGACCTAATTCGGGTGGGCGCCAAAAATAGCAGATGCGGCGACAAGTTCGTTTCAAATCAGGGTGCTAATCCATAATACTTTAATGGCTGGCACTCACGAGATGCTCGCCGTGTCTTCAAATAATCCGTCAAGCATTCTATGTTTTCCTTTATCTGAATTTTTTCAGCTTCAGATAAAGCGTTGAGCGTTTTATCTGCTGCCATGACGGAGCGGTACTGCATGATGGCATAGTTAATATCGGCTTCGACTCCAAGCTGTGTGTTTCCTTTTTGAGTTCGGATTTCCCCCAGCATGTAAAGATTAGCCATTGCGTATTCAGTCAATACTTGCGGACTTGGATAGCGAATGGCGCTTTCCCCAAACGATTTGGCGGCGGCGGACCAATACTTCCTGCGTTTGTATTTCAAACCCTCGTCAAAGGAAAATGCAGCGCCTTTTTTGTCGACGCCTTCCGGATTGTCCTGTAGCCATTTGGTAATTACTTCAGGCTTAGTCAGCTGCTTCTGCGTTAAAAACTCTCCTGATAAGGAGTCACTGTAAACAGGCCCCGCCCATACCAAGAATGCGCTAAGCCACAACCGTGACAGTGCCGACCGTTTTTCCATCATTCCCTCTGCAAAGAATTAGATGACGATAAAGATCCGTCCATTTGTTTGCATCAACTGTAATGCAACCCGCGCTGACTGCGCCTGGATGTAGATATCGGTCATTGTTATAGGCGACTGCATTTCCTATTCCAAGATAAAACCAACTTTTTGCATAATCTGACCGGCTTGTGTAATTCGAGCCTCCAGGGTGTGGGAAGTCTGGAATTTGAATGGGGTACGTTCCGACAGGTATGGAGTTAGTCTCTGAGGTAATCGCTTTTATCCTGCCGCCGGGATATGTAAGCAGTTCACCATTCAAACTGAAGGATAAGCGAGCCGCTGGCTTGTATCCAGGATTGCCGATTTTGAGATAGCCAGTGATGACCGAACATTTTTTCCCGGCATGCACTCCCTCTTGCACAACGAAAGTGTCTCGCCCGCCCGACGAACCCTCGTATTTTACTTTTAGATACTCCGGCAATGATATTTCTTTGCCGGATGGCTGTAGTTTCACTCTTAGCCACCCAGAAGTTCCATTGGCCGTATATCGTTGCTCAGACATTCCATGCCTCTAATTATTTAGTGATCGGACGCGCTCAGTACTTCTGTATCTGTTTCAGCCGACGTTGATTCGACTCGTTCTTTCTTGATCGTCACGCTTGTCGAAGATATCCACCTGTTGAAAGAAAAACCATAGGCCTTGTCCTAGATAGGGTTTTGCACAAAATGAGGAAATCTGCTGGTAGCAGATTCATTCGTTTCTGTGTTGAAAGCTGATTCGCAGATAGCAGAGTCCCTCCCTTCTGATTGCATGGCCAGTCACTTGCAAGTTTTCGAATCTGTGGCGGGTGAGGGCGGGGCAGCGCCGACCTTGGAGATCGCCGCAATGCACCGCAATGCAGGCATGAAACTTGCTGATTGACCGCGGCAGCCTGAGAGCACTCGGGCGTCCTGCAAAGGCGGCGCATGCGCCGTCCTTTGCGTCAGGGAGGCAATCATGGCAACAAGAACCATCTGGAAGGGGGCTATTTCCTTTGGTTTGGTCCACATTCCTGTCGGTTTACACACCGCTACGACCGAATCGGGCGTGGATTTTGACTGGCTGGATAAGCGGTCGATGGACCCTGTCGGGTACAAGCGCATCAATAAGCGTACCGGCAAGGAAATCGACAAAGACAACATCGTGAAGGGCGTGGAGTATGAAGACGGTCAGTACGTCATCATTTGCCCTGATGAGATCGCCGAAGCGTATCCACGCACCACGCAAACCATTGAAATCCAGCAGTTTGTGGACGCGGCCGACGTGTCCTTTGTTTATTTGGAGCGCCCGTATTACGTGGCGCCCGTCAACAAAGGGCAGAAAGTCTATGCCTTGCTGCGCGACACCCTGACCAAAACGGGCAAGATCGGTATCGCAAAAGTCGTTATCCAGACCAAGCAACATCTGGCGGCGCTGATTCCGCTGGGAGACGCGCTGGTGCTGAATCTGATGCGATGGGGCGACGACGTCAAATCCGTGGACGAACTGGATCTGCCCAAGGCGGGCGCCAAGAACATGACCCCTAGCGCCAGCGAATTGAAGATGGCCAAGATGCTGGTGGAAGACATGTCCGGTCACTGGGACCCTGATGAATTCAAAGATGAATTCAAGGCGGCAGTAATGGGTCTGGTGGAAAAGAAGGTGAAGGCAGGCAAAACCGAAACGGTGGTCGAGCCTCAGGAAGAAGCGCCCGCTTATGCAGACAATGTGATTGATCTGACGGAGTTGCTGCAACGCAGCTTGAAGGGGGCGGCAGGCGGCAAGAAGGCAGCGAAGTCCAGCGCAGAGCCCGCTAAAAAGGCGACGCCCAAAAAGGCGGCGGTGAAAAAAACGGCCGCAAAGAAAACGCCAGCGAAAGCATCCAAGGCACCCAGCAAAGCGCGTAAGGCGGCGTGACCATGACCGACAGCCTTAAAAAGTACCGCGAAAAGCGCAATTTCGCGGTGACCTCGGAGCCAGCCGACGGTGGCGAGGCCAACGAGGAAGCGAGGGCGTTTGTCATTCAGAAGCATTGGGCCAGCCACTTGCACTACGACTTTCGGCTGGAGCTGGACGGCGCCATGAAGAGCTGGGCGGTACCCAAGGGCCCCAGCTACGATCCGTCGGTCAAGCGCATGGCCGTGCAGGTTGAGGATCATCCCATCGCCTACAACGAGTTCGAAGGCCAGATCCCAAAGGGCGAATACGGCGCGGGCAAGGTGATCATCTGGGACGAGGGCAGTTGGACGCCGGTTGGCGACGCCCTCGAGGGTTATCGGGCAGGGCATCTGAAATTTGATCTGCATGGCGTAAAAATGCAGGGACGCTGGGCGCTTGTGCGCATGAAAGGCAAAGAAACCGATAAGCAGCCGGCCTGGTTGCTGATCAAGGACAGGGACGGCCATGCCCGGGCTGAACGCGAGTTCAGTGTCGTGGATGAGATGCCGGATAGCGTCGTTCCGCTGCGTAAGCGGGTGTCCAAGACCAAAGCCAAGACCACAGCCGACTCCAATTCCAACTCCCGCGCCAACGCCAAAGCGTCCAAACGCAAACAAGCGCCAACGTCCGATGACGAGCCGCTGCCCGGCCAGGCTGCTGACCTTCCTGATTCAATGAAACCCCAGCTTGCGACGTTGGCCGACGGCGTGCCTGGCGGCGCGGCGGATTGGCTCTACGAAGTGAAGTTCGACGGCTACCGCTTGATGGCCCGCCTGGATGCGTCCGGGGTCAAGCTCTACACGCGCAATGGCCACGATTGGAGCGAGAAGATGCCGCATCTGCTCGGCGCGTTCCGCAAATTGCCGTCGCAATGCGCCTGGGTCGATGGCGAAGTGGTGGTGCTGAACGATAGCGGCGTGCCCAGCTTTCAGGCGCTGCAAAATGCCTTCGATAGCGAGCGCACCAGAGACATCATTTTTTATGCCTTCGACCTGCCGTTTATCGGCGGGCGCGACTTGAGGCAGGAACCGCTGACAGTGCGCCGGGGATTGCTGGCGCAACTGATGGCCGCTGGCGATGCTGAGTGCCTGCGATTCAGTGAGGACTTTGATGTGGCGCCCGACCAGCTCGTCGCGTCCGCCTGCAAAATGGGGCTTGAGGGCATTATGGCCAAGCGCCGGTCTTCCCCCTATGTGTCACGCCGCACGGATAGCTGGATCAAGGTCAAGTGCGCGCAGCGTCAGGAATTCGTGATCGTGGGCTACACCGCGCCCAAGGGCGGACGAGTCGGGCTGGGCGCGCTGCTGCTGGCGGTACACGAGGCGGATGGCGCGCTGCGCTACGCGGGCAAGGTAGGGACGGGCTTTGATGACCAGGGCTTGCGGCATCTGCAAGAACAACTGGCCAGGATCAAGACTGACGCAAAGCCCGTGGCGGTAGCGGCAGCAGAAGGCAAAGGCGTGCAGTGGGTGCGGCCCGAAGTGGTTGCCGAGGTCTCGTTTGGAGATTGGACCGATGGCGGGCACATACGCCATGCTGTCTTTCGCGGGTTGCGGCAGGACAAGCCGGCGCGCAACATCACCCGAGAGAAGACGGTCCACGCGAAAGACGTGAAAGCGCCGGCGGGCAACGCAAGCGCCGTGCCTGCCGCCGGCCGTTTGAAGCCGGGCAAGCTGACGCATCCGGATCGGATCATCGACGCATCAACGGGCGGCACCAAACTTGATCTGGCTCGCTATTACGGCTTGGTGGCGCCTTTGCTGCTGCATCATCTCAAAGCCCGTCCCGTGTCATTTCTGCGGGCGCCGTCCGGCATTGACGGGCAGTTGTTTTTTCAAAAGCACCTTGAATCCGACATGCCCGGCGTCCTGACGCTGCCCGTGCATCTGGACCCTGGCCACGCGCCGCTGTTGGAAGTTGCCACGCTGGAAGCTGTCATGTCTGCCGTGCAGATGAATGTGGTGGAGTTCCATACCTGGAACGCCACGAAAGACGCCATAGCAAAACCCGACCGGATGACATTCGACCTGGACCCAGGTGCAGGGGTGGCCTGGACCTCTATGCGGCAAGCGGCCAAGCTGGTGAGGATAATGCTGGAAGAGCTGGGCTTGCGCGCATGGTTGAAAACCAGTGGCGGAAAGGGCTTGCACGTTGTCGTTCCGTTGCGCAGGCAATACGACTGGGACACCGTGAAGGCATTTTCGCAAGCGATTGTGCGTCATCTGGCCCAAACGCTGCCGCAGCTATTCGTGGCGAAAAGCGGCCCTTCCAATCGCGTCGGGAAAATCTTTGCCGATTATCTGCGCAATGGTTTTGGGGCGACGACCGTGGCGGCATGGTCTGCACGCGCGCGTCCCGGCTTGGGGGTTTCCGTTCCGGTCGCATGGGACGAACTGGAAAAAATCAGCGGCGGCGCGCATTGGAACATCAGCAATATCCATACGCGATTGGACGTGGCTAACGCGCCGTGGGATGACTACACACCGCAGGCTTTGGGCGGCGCCATGTCGGCGATGGGGTTCAAAGCGACCGCCGCCAGCAAATCGTCCGTATGAACCATCAGCTCACGAACCTGCCGCAGCATGAGGTATTGGTTCAACACTGACGCCCATTTTGGCGATTCCAGTAGCGCGTCCCATATCGGCAGAAGCTGTAGAGAATCGGCGGATCGCTGCTCCGCCACCGCGCATCCGAATTCCACGCTGGCGGGTGCAGCTAGCAGTTGCATCCGGCTTGACGTAGTGAGCAGGCGCGGCCAGGCGTCGGCCGGTGCGTTGCAACAGTACAGAACGGTTCGGGCCAGGGCCGGTTCGTCGGTAGTCAGCGCGCGTAGCGATGCGCCGCGCAAAGGAACGAGCCCTTGCTTGCTTTGAAAGGAATAAACCGCATTTTCTTCGGCGTGCGCCAGCAGATGCAATCCGCGCAACAGGCGGGGCAGGTCTGTCGTTGCCGCGTCAACGGACGCCTTCGCTTCCGCAAGCAGGCACACGTCCCAGACCGGTTCGGCGTTCTCGTTCTGTGCCAGTCGCAGCAAGACGGCGTCCCACTCGCTCTTGGCATGGTCAGCGCTGCCGGGAATAGACGCTGGCACGCGCATCGAGGTAACGACGCGATAGCGTCCCGGCGTGTGTTCGCTGTCATCCAGCCGCCGCGCCAGCGCTTCGAGCGCCTGGGACGTCAGGGCTTCAACGGCCGCGCCGCGCTGCTGCGCGGCATTCCCTACCGATAGGGCTTCAGGGCTGCCCGGACGATGGGAAAAGCGGTTCCATAGCGTCTGGTACGTTCGGACCTGTTCATCAGCCGACAACTCATCCAGCCGTTGCAGGCGCGCAAGCGCCGCGCCTTGGATCAGCCGCGTCAAACCCTGCTGGACCCGTGCCGTGTTCCTGACGTCAGGCATAGCGCGAATCCGCGTTGCGATCTCTGACAGTGCGGGCCAGGATGCCGAGGACGCGGCTTCCTGCAATTGTGCCAAGGCATCACGCAGCGGGCCTGCCGGCATGCGCAGCAGTTTGGCCGGATGGGCAAGATTGTTAGCGCTTGCCTGGATGTCGCGTCGGTCCTGATCCGCGTGCGCGGCCAGCGATGCGTATTCCTGCACCTGCGCCGACCGCTTGCGCAGCACCATGGCCTGAAAGGCCGGGTCGCCGCGATCCGGGGCCATCGCTTCATGAATCATGCGCGCCAGCGCATCGATGAACTGGTGCTTTAGAGCGGCCTCCGGAGGTGTGCCAAAAGCCACGGCCTTGCGGGCCTCTTCGATCACTATGCCCAGCGCCGCAGCGGGATGGATGGTGGGCGTTGCCGCAGGCATCGCAGGCACGCGATAGCGGCGGGCGACCGCTATCAGGGTGGCATCAAGCAATGGAGGGACTGGCTGCAAGGTCATTGTTCAAGGCAGTGCTGGGGCAAGGCAATAGTAAGCCGAGGGGCATTGTGTTCGGGCTGCGGTTGCTGACAACTACCTGAATCAGTAATCAGAATATAAAAACAAAGTCGTTCGTGCGGCGCGGGCAGACCGATATCGTCCGGGTTTCAAAGGCTCAACAGTAGCCGTACTCAGGAGAAGTCTCATGTCCGCACGCAAACTGCTGCTCGGCGTCTTTGCCGCGCTGGCAACCGTCGTTTCCTTTCCGGCGACGGCGCAGCACGCCAAATATCTGGTCACGACCGAGTGGCTGGAAAAAAACCTGAACGACCCGAAGGTGAGGGTAGTGGAGGTCAGCGTCAACCCTGGCCTGTTTGAACGCGGCCACATTCCCGGCGCCGCCAATGTCAGCTGGCATACCGATCTGGTCGATACGGTGAATCGCGATATTGCTCCGCCCAAACAATTCCAGGCGCTGCTGGCGCGTTCGGGAATCAACGCCGATACCACCACGATTCTGTACGGCGACAACAACAACTGGTTCGCGGCTTGGGGCGCGTGGATTTTTGATATCTATGGCATCGACAATGTGAAGATCCTGGATGGCGGGCGCAAGAAGTGGGAAGCCGAAGGGCGGCCGCTATCGAACAGCGCCAAGATCCAAACGGCGGGCACCGCCCAGATCAAACAGCCGAATCCGGCCTTGCGCGCCCACTTGCAAGACGTGCTGGCCGTGGCGCGCAACGACAAGCAGGGCGTGCTGGTGGACATCCGTTCGGCCGATGAATACAACGGCAAGATTTTTGCGCCCAATGGCGTGCCGGAACTGGCTGTGCGGGCTGGACACGTGCCGGGTGCCGTCAACGTGACGTGGAGCAAGCTGGTAGCTGAAGACGGCACGTTCAAGTCGGCAGCCGAGCTGAAGGCGATCTATCAGGCCGCTGGCGTGGATGGCAGCAAGCCCATCATCACGTATTGCCGCATTGGCGAGCGCTCCAGCCATTCGTGGTTCGCGCTGCGCAAGCTGCTGGGTTATGACGTGCGCAACTACGACGGCTCCTGGACCGAATACGGCAATAGCGTCGGATCGCCCATCAGTAATCCGTCGGGCACCGTGTGGGGCAAGACCTGAGTGAGCACCCTGCGCTATGTTTCGGCCGCCACGGTGCTGGCGGCCGTTTTTGTTGCAGCCTGGCTGCTGGCGTCCCTGCCTGAGGCCGGACGCAGCCTGTCGCTATCCGTGCTGCTGGGCGCGGCGTTCGGCATTGTGCTGCAACGCTCGCGCTTCTGCTTTTACTGCATTGCCCGCGACTTTATCGACCGCAAGGAGACGGCCGGCATGTACGCGGTGCTGATCGCGCTGGGCGCGGGCACCTTGGGTTACCACGCGGTGTTCGGCGCGTTTCTGCCGGTGCCATCGCCGGACCGTTTGCCGCCCGGCGCGCACATCGGTCCGGTGAGCCTGGCGTTGGTTGCCGGGGCGTTTGTGTTTGGTGTGGGCATGCGGGTGTCGGGATCATGCATCAGCGCGCATTTCTACCGGCTGGGCGAAGGGGCGCTGGCATCGCCGTTTGCGTTGCTGGGGGCGGGCCTGGGTTTTGTGCTGGGGTTCGCAACCTGGAACACGCTCTACCTGGCATGGATCCAGGAAGCGCCGGTGGTGTGGCTGCCGCAACAACTCGGTTATGGCGGCACGGTGCTGCTGCAAGGCGTAGTGCTGGCGGCGCTGGCTTGGGCGGTCAGCCGGCGGGGCGGTGCGAAACCCGTTGCG
This sequence comes from Achromobacter seleniivolatilans, assembly GCF_030864005.1. Classification (NCBI taxonomy): domain Bacteria; kingdom Pseudomonadati; phylum Pseudomonadota; class Betaproteobacteria; order Burkholderiales; family Alcaligenaceae; genus Achromobacter; species Achromobacter seleniivolatilans. The sequence continues at coordinate 1,876,489 of NZ_CP132976.1, read as the reverse complement.
GCCCAAGCCGCTACGTCGCCTTGGCTCGCGGTGTTGCGGGATCGCTGGCCACCGGCTGTGGGCGGTATCTTGGTAGGGTTTATCGGCGTGATCGCCTATTTGCGCATTGCCCCGCTGGGCGTCACGGCGGAACTGGGCAGCGTGGCAAGAACCGTGGCGTCGTCTACCGGATGGCTGCCTGGCCGCCTTGAAGGGCTGGACACCTTTGCCGGCTGCGCTACGGTGGTCAAAAGCGTGCTGTTGTCGAACAACGGCGCGTTTGTGCTGGCGCTGGTGGCGGGGGCGTGGTCGGCGGCTCTTGCGGCGGGCGCTTTCCGGCCCAAGCTGCCATCGTTGAAAGACATCGCCCGCAATTTTGGGGGCGGCGTGCTGATGGGCTGGGGCGGGATGACGGCACTGGGATGCACCGTGGGCACTTTGCTGTCGGGGGTGATGGCAGGCGCGCTGTCGGGATGGATCTTCGGCGCCGCCTGCTTCGCAGGTGTCTGGGCGGGCTTGCGCGCGGTGCGCGCGCCAGCAGCCGCCTGACCGCGATTTACTTGAACAGCGCGGCGTTTTCTTCCAGCACGGAGTCTGCGCACTGGGCGTCCAGGTTGCCGCCCGGCGCGCCAGCAACACCGATGGCGCCGATGACATTGGCGCCAGCCTTGATCGGCACGCCGCCGCCCAGCAGCAGGAAGCCCGGGATGTCGGTCAGGTTGGCCGCGCCGGGGTTTTTCTGCGCGTTTTCCATCATGGCCAGCGTCGGCGTCTTGGCGGACACGGCGGTGAAGGCTTTGGCGCGGCTGGCTTCAATGGTGTGGGGGCCGGCGTTGTCGGCGCGTGCAAATGCCTTGAGCAAGCCGGCGCGGTCCACGACCGAAGCGCTGACGTTATAACCCTTGGCCTGGCAGGCGGCCACGGTGGCGGTGGCCAGTTTTTGCGCGTCGGCCATCGACAGATTGCTTTCGCTCAACACGGCGGCATTGGCGGCGCCAGCAAAAGCCAAGGTGGACATCAGGGTGGCAAGCGTGATCCGGTTCATGGTCTGCATCCTTATTTTGGAGACGTTTTTAAACGTGCGGTAGGAGCAGTCAGTGTGGCCAAAAGACGCGCGGAGCGGTATACGCCCGATTACGCTTGCGCCTCCGTAGCGTTACGGAGGCGGGCGGAATTCCGGGATCAGTCCAGCAAGGTGGCGTACTGGCGGATCAGTTGCGCCAGTGAATCGGCTTCCAGTTTGGTGAAGACATTGGCGCGATACGTTTCCACCGTACGCGGCGACAGATCGAATTCGCGCGCGATTTCCTTGTTGCTCATGCCTTGCACGATGCGTTCCAGCACCTCGTGTTCGCGCCCCGACAAGCGCGCCAGCCGCTCGCTGGCGGCTTGGGTCACAGCCAGCCGTTCGCGGCTGGCGATGTGGGTGCGAACGGCAGTTTGCACGGCGTCCAGAAAAATATCGTCGTCCACCGGTTTTTGCAGGAATTCCATGGCGCCGCCCTTGAAGGCGCGGCGGCACAGGTCCACGTTGGCGTGGCCCGTCAGCATGACTACGGGCAGGTCCGATTGTTCTGCCAACTGGCTCAATACGTCCAGCCCGCTGATGCCCGGCATGCGGATGTCCAGCACCACGCAGCCGATGGCCTGCGCTGTCAGTTGCGCCAGGAAAGCGGCCGGGTCGCCAAAACCAGCGCTGCGCAGGCCCACACTGCGCAAGAGCAGCCCCAGCCCGTCGCGCACGGCGTCGTCGTCGTCCACCAGATACACCAGCGGAGATTGATCGCGCGAGGTTTTTTCGGTGGCATTCATGCAGTGGCTCCAGAGCGCGGCAGGCTGACCGTGAAACACGCGCCGGCCGGACTGAGATTGCGGGCGGCGATGCGGCCGTCCATGGAGCCAGCCAGCGTCTCGCACAAGGCCAGGCCCAAACCCATGCCTTGCGCCCGCGTGGTGTAGAAGGGCGCGAATAGCTGGGGCAGGGCGTCAGCAGCGATGCCGGGACCGGTGTCGCTGACGCTGAATACATAATTGTCGCCAACGCTACGGCCTTCCAGAGCAATCCGGCGCGGCCCGTCGGCAGTAGCAAGCGCGTCGGCGGCATTCTGCACCAGATTGTGCAGAATCTGTTCCAGCGCCACGCGGTCGCCCAGCGGCCGCGCGCCGGGGCTGGCGTTGTGCCAGCTCAGGCGTATGCCCTGACGGGTCAGGTCGGGTTCACGCAGAAAACGCAGCGATGCCACCAGCGCGTCGGGGTCCAGGGCTTCGCGGCGGGCCGGGGAACTGGGCTGCACCAGCGCGCGCATGCGGCTGATGATGTCGGCAGCGCGCTTGGCCTGTTCCGCGCTGGCCAGCAGCGCGTGGCGCACGGCGGGGCGTTCGTCTTCGTCATCCAGCAGCCGTTCTGCGGCGCGGGTGTGCGCCAGGATGGCGGTCAACGGCTGGTTCAGTTCGTGGGCGATACCCGCAGCCATTTCCCCCAAGGTGCTCAACCGCGCCATGGCGGCCAGGCGCACCTGTTCCTGCTGTCTGCGAGCCTCGGCGCGTGACCGCTGCCAAGCTGCGGCGCCCGCCACCAGCAAGGCGCTGGCAATCGCCCAGGCCAGCCAGGCCGTCCATGGCCAATAGGCGGGCGTGAGCGTGCGCGTGCTGCGCATCTGAAACGGCTGACTGGCCGCACCCAACGGTTTTTGCAGCGCCATGGTCAAGCCGAAAGCGTCGGACGGCTGCTTGTCCAGCAGCGTCAGCGGCGTTTGATTGACCATCAACGTCAAATTTGCCAGCCCGGGCGGGAAGTCGGCGGCCGGCACCAATTGGCGGGCGTCCAGCAGCAAGCTCCAGCTGGACGGCGCCACCAGCCAGTAGCGCGCGGCGTCCAATGGCAAGGTTACGGCCCGGCCCAATTGGCGCGCCCGTTCCAGCGCGGCAGGCAATCCGGGCGGTTCGGCCAGGCTGCCCGTCCAGGCGCCGTCGGGCAGATAACCCAGGCCCAGCAATTGCGGCATGGCGGGTTGCAGACTGGGGTACAGGCGTTCAGGCGTGGGGGGATGCGACAAGGCAGCCAGCGTTGCCAGCACGGCTTCGTGCTGCACCGTTTTCTGGCTCAACATGCGCTGGGCGACGCTGGTGCTTTGGAAGAAGCGGTCGTACAGATCTACGTATTCTTGCCGGGCAATCCAGACGGCGCCCAGGAAAAACAGGACCAGCCAACAGAAGAGGGCGCGTGCGCGCGATAGGGGATTCACGCCTGAAATTATGCCTTGCGGGCAGTGCGGACAGGAATCCGTATGGCTACGGAGGGCGGCACGCGGGTCAGGCCGCCTGCCGGTGATCGGGCGCGGTTCCCTGCGAACTGGCCGACACCGCGATCTGATACAGGGCCGCGACCAAGTCTGATTGCGTGATCAGCCCATGCAGATTGCGCGCGGCATCCAGCACCGGCACGCAATGCAGGCTGTCGGACATAGGGCGTGCCAGCTCGATTACGGGCAGGTCAGGCGTGGCGAAGGGGACTTCGCTGCGCATGCAGTCGGCCACCAGCAGGTCGGGCGCATCCGCTTGAATGGACGTAAGCCGGCTTTTGCGGGCAAGCACGTCGCCTTGCGCCAGCATGCCCGCGTAACGGCCTGCGGAGTCCAGAACCGGCAGCGCCTGCACCCGGTGTTTTTCGAAGAGTCGAATGGCGTAATCCAGCGGGTCTTGTTCTTGCACCGTCACCACATCGCGCGACATCACGTCGGCGCACGAGATATCGCCAAAGCGGCGCAGGCTGGCGCGCAGCTCGGCTTCCAGCACGATGGCTTCCAGGTCTTCTTTGCTGATGTCCAGCAGTTCGCCGCGCTGGCGTAGCGCGTCGTCCAGATCGGCTCGGCTAAAGCCCAGGCGTGCGCTGGGAGCCGCGTCGCGCGTATTGTGGCCAGCGGCGGGATCGGCATGGCGGCGCGGATAGTTGCGCTTGAGCACGCCGTTAAACGCCACGGCAATGCACAGCAGGATCAGGGAATTCAAGGCCACTGGCCACAGCACAAAGCCATAACCCAGGCTGGCCACTGCCGGACCGCCCAAGACTGCCGTCAACGCAACTGCTCCGCTGGGAGGATGCAGGCAACGCAGGCTGAACATGGCGCCAATGGCCAGCGCTACGGCGGCGGCGGCTGCGATGCCCGGCATGGGAATCATCTGCGCGCAGAACACGCCAATCACGGCCGACACCAGATTGCCTGCCATCAGGGACCAGGGCTGGGCCAAGGGGCTGGCGGGGGCGGCGAACAGCAGCACGGCGGACGCGCCCATCGGCGCAATAAACCAGGGGTTGGCGCTGCCCAGCGCGTGGTGGCCCACCCATTCCGTGCAAAACAATCCGACCAGCGCGCCCAACGCGCCATAGAGCTTTTCGCGCCCATTCACGCCCACTGGCGCTGGGGCAAACGAGCCCAACCAGCGCTTCATTGCCAAACCCAAAACGATCTCCTCGCGTGTTGTAAATATGTCGCGGGACGACAATTTATCACGCACCGGCTGACTGCCAGCTATGAGCTTATTCCGTTTGGATCAGAGGGCGCCACCGCCGATGCGGGTCAATAAGCGGGTCAACAAGGGGCGCATTGCGCGCAGTTCTTCCAGGTGCGAGGCCGACAATTCTTCCAGCATGCGTTCGGCTTTCGGCGTCAGCACGACCTCAACCCGCCGCCCATCCTCGGGGTCGGCTTCGCGGCTGATCAGATCCAGGCGCGCCAGACGACTGACCAATTCGGCTGCGGTGTGCGGACGGATCAGCAGGCGATCGGCGATTTCTCCCACGTATAGGCCGCGGCGGTCAGGCGCGCTCTTGCGCGTGCCCTTGATGGCCAGCAGGGTCTGATGTTGTTGCGGGGTCAGGGCCAGTTCGGCGGCAGCGCCTTCGCTGAAGGCGGCAAAGGTGCGCAGCGCGTAGCGGAAGTCGGCCAGCAGCTCGTAGTCGGCCGGCGTCAGGGCGGTAGGGGGGGAGGATGCGTTCACCCGGTCGATTCTAATATATGTCGTGATACGATATAAATGACAAAACGCAAATCCCTGCTCATTAATCCTTCTCAACGCACCCGCTATGCCTTCTGTACTGCATCCCGCGCCAGCTGATGGAAAGCCGGCAACCCGCTCTTCTTCATCCCCCCATCCCGCCGCCAGCCGGCTGGGCGACTTCACCACCGACCGCCGCGTCGTGCTCTTGATGGGGCTGGCGATTCCCGTGGGCTTGGCCAGCGTGGCGGCAGCGTGGGCGTTGTTGCGACTGATCGCCTTATGTACCAATCTGGCCTATCACGGCCAGTTCTCGTTTGCGGACATGCCCATCACGGACGGGCAATTGGGTTGGGCGTCGGTTGCCATACCGGTTGCGGGCTGCCTGATCATCGGCCTGATGGCGCGCTACGGTTCTGAAAAGATTCGCGGCCACGGCATCCCTGAAGCCATGGAGGCCATTCTGATCGGCAAAAGCCGCATTCAGCCCAAGGTGGCAATCCTGAAGCCGGTGTCGTCCGCCGTGTCTATCGGCACGGGCGGTCCGTTCGGCGCGGAAGGCCCCATCATCATGACCGGCGGCGCGATTGGTTCGCTGCTGGCCCAAACCATTCACCTGGATGATGCCGAGCGCAAGACCTTGCTGGTGGCCGGGGCAGCAGCGGGCATGACCGCCATTTTTGCGACGCCGCTGGCGGCGGTGCTGCTGGCCGTGGAATTGCTGCTGTTCGAATGGAAGCCGCGCAGTTTTCTGCCCGTGGCAATGGCGGCGCTGGTGGCGGGAGCGGCGCGCGCCTACCTGCTGGATGCCGGACCGATCTTTGCCTATTCGGGGGCGCTGACGTTCACGCCGTGGCACCTGTTGGCCTGCGCAGCGGTCGGCGTGCTGTCGGGCCTGGGCTCCGGCGTATTGACGTCGCTGGTCTACACGGCCGAGGACCTGTTTGAAAAGCTGCCACTGCATTGGATGTGGTGGCCGGCGATCGGCGGCCTGGCTATTGGTATCGGCGGCCTGATTGATCCCGCCGCGCTGGGCGTCGGGTATGACAACATCCGCCATCTTCTGGCGGGCGACCTGGCGTTTCAGGCGGTGCTGGTTTTGCTGGTGGTCAAGGTATTGATCTGGTCAATCGCGCTGGGTTCCGGCACATCAGGCGGGGTGCTGGCGCCTTTGCTGATCTTTGGCGGTGCGATGGGCGCGTTGGCAACCCCTTGGCTGCCGCAGGCGGAACCGGGTTTCTGGGCGCTGCTGGGCATGGCCGCGATGATGGGCGGCACCATGCGCGCGCCGCTGACGGCAACGCTATTTGCGGTGGAACTGACTGGCAATATGGGGGCGCTGCTGCCTGTGCTATCGGCCTGCGTATTTGCCTATGGCGTGACGGTGCTGCTGCTGAAGCGTTCGATTCTGACCGAGAAGATCGCCCGTCGCGGCCACCACATCAGCCGTGAATACCACGTGGACCCTTTCGAGTTGCAGCGTGTGGCAGACCTGATGACGCAGCCGGTGCAAACGCTGGCCGGCACGCAGACGGTAGAACAGGCCATTGCGCATTTCACGACGCTGCACCCGGTACACACCAGCTATCCGGTGGTGAATGCCGAAAACGTGGTGGTGGGCGAGGTGACGCGCGCCGATTCGCTGGCGTGGGCGTTGGAGGCTGGTGGTCATGAGCGTAGTCTGGCCGGCGCATTGCAAGGCCGCGAACTGGTCGTGGGGTATCCAGACGAACTGGCTAGCCGTATCGCGGATCGCATGGCGCTTACCGGCGTGGGCCGCGTGCCTATTGTGGATCGCGCCAGCGGCCGGCTGTTGGGCATTGTGGGCCGCAAAGATCTGTTCCGCTCGCGTGCCCGCAGGTTGCGCGAAGAGAGCCAGCGCACCGCGTATTTCCGCCGCGCTTCCTGAACCTGTGGGCGGGCAGCGTTATTGATCTGCCGCGGTCCGCGCGCTGCTTGCCGCCCGCAATTCCCACAACACGTCCAGTACGTGTTGAGTGGCGCGCTCCACTTTTTCGGCCCGATGTGCAATGCCTAGCGGACGCCACAGCGCGGGCCGCAGCGGCCGCGTGATGATGCGCGGATCGGGCTGCGGCGCAGTCGATTCCTGGGGCAGCAGCGTAGCGCCGTAACCGGCCGCCACCAAGCTTTTGATCGCATCGTTGTAGTTCAGCTGAATGCGGGCGCGCGGGTTCAGGCCAGCAGCGGCGAACCACTCGGCCGTCAGGCGAGACAGCCGCGTGCTGGCGTCATTCAGGATCAGCGGCCGCTCGGCCAGCCATGCCGGCGTGATGCGGGCAGGCGCAAGCCAGCCGGCCGGCAAGAACGCCATGACCGGATCACGGCGCCAGGGTTTGATCACCAAGCCCTCGATGGGCGGTTGTGGCAAAGCGACCAGCCCCACATCCAGGCTCCCGTCATTCAGGCGCAGCAGGGTTTCCTGCGAGGTCAGCACCGCCACCTGCACGTCGATCCCGGGATGATGGCGGCCCAGCGTTTCCAGCGCTTGCGGCAGCAAGTGCGCAATCGCGCCTGTAGACGCCCCCAGCCGCACGCGGCCTGCCAAGCCTTGCACCTGGCGCTGCACATCATCCAACGCCTGATCCGCCTCGGCCAGCAGACGGCGCGCCCGTTCCAGCAGCGTGTCGCCGATGGACGTGGGCCGCACTTGTCCGCGCTTGCGGGTCAGCAAAGGCGCGCCGACCCGCGCTTCCAGGTCAGCAACGTGCAGGCTGACGGTGGGCGGGGCCAGATGCAGTGCGCGGGCAGCATCCGCAAACGAACCCAGATCGGCAATGGCGACCAGCGTGCGCAGGCGGTCCAGACTGATTTCACGCATAGGATTTATCGTTCAGAAAAGCTGAATTGAACAGTCATAATATTCGACTTTTCTTATCTTGGCTGCGGATCGATGATGGATGCCTACCCACTCACCACCCCCTGTATCCCAGATTGGGACGGAGCGCGTCATGACTCATCCTTTGGTTTTTATCGATGGCGACCAAGGCACTACCGGCCTGCAAATTCACGAGCGCCTGAACGGTCGCACGGACTTGCAGCTGTTGACGCTGCCCGACGCCGAACGCAAAGATCCGCAACGCCGTGCGGACGCGATCAACGCTTGCGACATCGCGATTCTGTGTTTGCCGGATGAACCCGCGCGCCAGGCCGCGGCATCCATCGTCAACCCCAAGGTACGCGTCATCGACGCCAGCTCGGCCCATCGCACCGACGCGGGCTGGGTGTATGGATTTCCGGAAATGGATGCGGGACAGGCCAAGCTGATCGCCAACGCCTTGCGTGTCAGCAACCCGGGCTGCTATCCCACGGGAGCAATCGCCTTGCTGCGCCCCTTGGTGCAAGCGGGTCTGGTGCCAGCGGATTATCCGGCCGTGGTGCATGCGGTTTCGGGTTATTCGGGCGGCGGCCGCGCCAGCGTGGAGGCGTACGAAGGTTCAGGCAGCGTGCAGGGTCCGGCGTTTCAGCTCTACGGGCTGGGGCTGGCGCACAAGCACACGCCGGAAATCGAACGCCACGCGGGTCTTACTCAACGTCCCGTGTTCGTGCCGGCATATGGCGCTTTCCGTCAAGGCATCGTGCTGACCATTCCGCTGCAATTGCGCTTGTTGCCTGCGGGCGTGAGCAGCCAGAAACTGCATGACTGCCTGCAACAGCACTACGCTGGCACGACGCACGTGCAAGTGGTGCCGCGCCAGGAAGCGGCGGCGCATACGAACCTGGACCCGCAGGCGCTCAATGGCACCAATGATCTGCGGCTGGCGGTCTACGGCAACGAGCAGCACGGTCAGGTGTTGCTGACCGCTGTGTTCGACAACCTGGGCAAAGGCGCGTCCGGGGCGGCGGTGCAAAACCTGGATCTGATGCTGGCAGCTATCGGCTAGCTACTAGAGGAAGTCCGCGCGTATCCGGTCCGTGTCGAATGGCGTAATGCCGGCCGACACGGAAAATACCGTCTGGGCGGCCTCCACATCCTCAATAATGCGTCCGCGCGCCTGGGCATGCAGCGTGAACAGCGTGTGCAGGTCAGGCTGCGGCCGGGTCAACAGCGCGCGCAGCATCAGGGATACGCCGCTCAGGTTGTTCTTGACGTTGTTCATGCGCGGCTGCGCACGCAAGGCCACGTCCATCCAGCGCACGCAGCGGTCTTGCAGGTCCAGCACCAAGGGCAGGCTGATCTGCGTGTTGGACGCCAGATCGATGCGGTCCATGACGGTGCGCGGCTCGAACGGTTCGCCGGAATTGGTGTCCTGCCGCGACATCCAGCCGGCAAAACACTCGGCCAGATCGCAATAGGGCTGCAAGGTGTAGCTGTTCAGCACCATCACCACGAAACGCACGCCGCGTCCGCGCAGGCGTTCAAGATTCAGATCGATGAATTCTGCCGCGCCATCGGGGGCATCGACGATGTCGCCGCTGTGGTAGCCGCCATAGCTTTGCAGCTGGTAATAGGTCAGGGCATCGATGAAGTTGAAATCGGGCCCAAACATCGCGGCCGACAGATCAACGTCGGCACGGCCGGCCGAGCCGTTCTTCCACCACAGGAACAAACGTACAAAGTCAGCGTCCGGCAGGGGCAGGCTGCTGCCGCGGCCCAATGTGCGCAAGCTGCGCGAGGCGGATCGCTGGGCAAGCGGCGCCGTATGCTCGCGCAGTGCAGGATCGACATAGCATTCGCCCAGCGGCGGCAATGCCGCAAAGCGCGTCAGCAGAGCGCTCTTGCACAGGGCTGCGAGCGCATCGGCGCAACCCTCGGGCAGGGGCGCGCGGGCGTCGGCAATGGCGTAGACCTTCGCCACGTCTCCTTTGGGATAGAAGGTGCGCAGTGGCGTAGGCCCGCCGCGGTGCGCGGCATGTGTATAAAGCTGTAGCAGCACCGGCGTTGACACCTGATCCGCCACGCGGGCAAAACCCGCCAGCACGGTAGCCGGGTCGGCAGCCGTGCGCAGCAAGTGGTCCATGCGGCGCGCCAATTCACCAGGGCGGCTTTCCAGCCGCGTGACGGCGTTGTGGATTTGTCCGTCAGCCAGCAAACCTTCGACGGCACTGTTGAATGTGGGGGCGGGTTTGCCGCTGCGCAACAGGCCAAACGCTGCGTAGGTGCGAGGGTAACGTTCCGCGAACTCTCCGGGGTGCAGGTATTCGCCCAGGCGCTTCCAGCGTTCGCCCCAGCGCCGCATGTCTTCGGCGGCGTTGGGATGGCGCTCGATCAGGCTCAACAGCAGTTTGCGGCGCGAACGCGGCATCGATTTGAATCGCGCGGGCGCGGCCAGCGAAGCATCGCCGCCTGCCATCGCCACCGCCAGCCGCAGCACGTCGGTGGCGGTATCGATGCGCTGGCGCAGGAATTCGTCGGTGGCAGGCCCAGGCACATGCCGCAGCAGGTTTGCCGCCAGATGCGCCAGGTTTTCCTTGAAAGGAATCTGTTCGGGAATCAGCCGGAAAATGTCTGCGCGGTACTGCTTCACATACCAGCTCAGATCATCGCGGTCTTCGTCAGATAGCGATGTGGCTGATGCCGCCAGCTGCGTGAAGATGGCGTCGCAATCGGCCGCGTCGCCCAACTCGATGATGCGCGGGCTGCGGCCATGGAGCAGCGGCGGCCGGGTGGAGCCGTCGCCGGGCATGCGGCGCAGCGTCAGGTAATGATGGATGGCGTCCAGATAACGCTGAGCATCGTCCAGACCTTGCACCTGACGCGGAAAGTCCGGGTACAGCGGCCGGTGCGGACGGTGCGCGCCCGTCATCTGGCGCAGGGTCTTCAGCAAGAGCCTGCCCATTTGCGTGACGGCGGGCAGGGGCCATCCGCCAAGCCGTTCAACGACCGCATCCGACAACACATACCCGAGTTCTTCGGCCTGCGCCTGAATCGCCGCCAGTTCGACGGCCGTCACCACGGCGCCGGCTTCATCAGGCGCGGGCGGGGTCTTGTCCAAAAGCAGGCGGCTACGGCGCCGCAGATAGATAGGATTCATGGTGCCGGCAGAATGGAAAACGCCTGCCGATGGCAGGCGCGGTGCGGAAAGCGGGAACCCTAGGTTATCTAGGGTAGAAGGAAGGATTCCCATAGCCACGGGCAGAGCTTATCACCATTTCATTTCGCCCTTGGCGACCTTGGCGCTGATCTCCAGCGACGCTGCGGCGCCGGCATTCGGGTACTGCTTTTTCATGGCGGCGATCAGCGCGGCGCTGTCGGCTGCCTTGGCGGTTTGCGCGTCAAAGGCGCGGATATAGCCCTGCGTATATTGCACGGACTCGACGGTCAGCGGCGCACCGGGGGCATAGTGTCCAGGGATTACGGTCGTGGGCTTCAAGCCTTCAATGCGCGACAGCGTGGCCAGCCAGTCCTGATGCGATTGGGGCGTTTGCGTGTCGGCCATCCACACATGCAGATTGCCAAACACCACCACGCCGCCAACCACGGCCTTCAACGACGGAATCCAGACAAAGCTGCGGTCGGGCTGCGGGCCGTCCAGGCCGGTGATTTCCAGCTTCTGGCCATCCAGCGTCAGCGTATGGCCTTGCAGCACTTGCGGGATGACAGCTTTGCCCGGCGCGTCCGCGCCCAGCTTGGGACCCCAGAACGCCAGCTTGCCGTCCACGGTCTCCTTGATGTGCCGCACCGTCGGTTCGGTAGCGACAACGCGGGCGTCGGGGAAGGCTGCAAGCACCGTGTCCAGCCCGAAGTAAAAGTCCGGATCACCATGGCTGATATAGATAGTGGTCAGCTTCTTGCCGCTTGCGCGAACCATGGCCACCACCTTTTCCGCCTGCGATTTGCCGAATTGCGCGTCGATCAGAATGGCTTCTTTCTGGCCGCTGACCAGCACGGAAGACACTTGAAAAATAGCGTCGTTGCCCGGGTTGAAGTGGGTCAGCGTCAGATCGGTTCCGGCGGCGTGGGACGCGCCCGACAAGAGGGGGGCGGCGATCGTGGCAGCTATCAGCAGACGGCGTAGGGAGAAGGAAGACAAGGACATGACGGGCTCCGGGTGAAGTAGGAATGGAGCCAGTCTAGTTTCAGATATTGATCAGATAAACGGGTGATAGTGGCAGAGTCTGTTGCATAAATCGATCGAATCAAGAGGGCTTGGCGTCAGCCAGCGTGTCAACGACCAGCCTGCGCAACCACATCGTGCCCGGGTCGCTTTCAAAGCGCGCATGCCAGTGCACCGTCACGCTCAACGGCGGCAGCAGGATAGGCAGGGGGCGGATGTCAAAGGCCTTGTCGCGGTTGAACCAGATGGCCGCCCGGTGCGGCAGCGTTACGGTCAGATCGGTGCGGCGCACGATCTCGGCCGCGGCCGAAAAATGCGGCAGCGTCAGGTAGGGCTGCCGATGCAATCCGGCTTCGCCCAGCACATCGTCCAGCAGCCGGTGCGCGCTGGCGCGCGACGCCACCAGAATGTGATCCAGCCGTTTGAACTGGCCGCGTGTCAATCCCGCCGACAGCACGGGATGACCGCGCCGGCCCATGCAGGCGTAGCGCTCGGTAAACAGATCAGCGTGACAGGTGTGACGGCCCAGGCCGGCCAGATTGCCAATCGCCAGGTCCACTTCACCGTCCTTGAGGGCGTGGGGTAACTGTTCCAGCGCAATCTCCACCACTTCGACCTGCAAGCGTGGCGCCAGCGCGTGTACGCGCTCCATCAATAGCGGCAGAAACACCATTTCGCCGATGTCGGACATCGATAGCCGGAACCGGCGCGTACTGGTGGCCGGGTCGAATTGCTGGCGCAGGCTGACCGCCTCGGCAAAGCTGTTCATGCCGCGCTCGATAGGGTCAGCCAGGGCAAACGCTACCGGCGTGGGCTGCATGCCGGTGGCGGTGCGCACGAACAACGGATCGTCAAACTGCGCACGCAGCCGGCCTAGCGCGTAGCTGACTGCGGGCTGGGTCAGGTTCAACCGCTGCGCTGCGCGAGTCACGCTGCGTTCATGCAGCACGGTCAGGAAAACCCGCATGAGATTCAAGTCGAAGTCCACGCATGCCCTTGATATGAGTCTGATTTATAAGATAAATAATACCTATAAATTTGACACATAAATAGTTGATTCCTAGACTAATTCCATAGAGCCGCGCCGAGCCGGGCAGCGGCCGCACAACAGGGGAAGCATTGCTATGCATGCGTTGACCTTACCGTCTTTGCTGGTGGAGCAGGGCGCCCGATGGGGCGAGCGGCTGTGGGTGCAGGCGCCGGGCGGCGCGTTGCGCTTTGGTGATGCCGCAGTGCATGCCGCAAGCTGGGCAGCGCGCCTGGCGGCAGCGGGCGTGGCACGGGGCGATCGCGTCGCGCTGATGGCTGGCAACCGGCATGAATTCCTATCGGTGGTGCTGGGCTGTGGCTGGCTGGGCGCGGTAGTGGTGCCCATCAATACCGCGTCGCGCGGCATGCAGTTGCAGCACATTCTGAGTAACAGCGGCTGCGTGCTGCTGGTGGCAGACGCGGCGTCCTGTCCCGCCTTGTCGGCATTCAAGCACGTTGCAGGGGCAGGCACGCTGGCCTTGCGGCAGATCTGGCTGCTGGACGACGCGGCCGACGTAGCCGGTTTGCCCGCACCGGCCTGTGCGCCGCCGCCATTGCCTGATGCGCCTTTGCCGCCCGCCGCAGATGTGCGGCCAGGCGATACGCTGGCTATCCTGTATACGTCCGGCACGTCTGGCTTGTCCAAGGGCGTTTGCTGCCCGCACGCGCAGTTCTACTGGTGGGGCAAGATTGCCGCGCGTAATTTGGAAATCACCGACGCGGACGTGCTCTATACCAGCCTGCCGCTCTTTCACACCAATGCGTTAAACGCTTGCTTTCAGGCGCTGGTGACGGGCGCGTCCATCATCTGCGATGAACGCTTTTCAGCCAGCCGGTATTTCGACCGGTTGGAGACCACGGGCGCGACCGTCACGTATCTGTTGGGCGCCATGGTGCCGATGCTGCTGGCTCACGAACCCGCCGCCTCCGAACGCCGGCACCGCACGCGCATTGCGCTGGCCCCAGGTGTGCCCGAACGTTTCCACGGGGCATTTGCAGAGCGCACGGGTATCGCGCTGCTGGAGGGTTATGGCTCCACGGAAACCAATTTTGCGCTGGGCGGCGTGCTGGCCGAACAACGTGTGGGCACGATGGGCCGTGTGGCGCCGGAGTTCGACGCCATCGTTGCCGACGAGAACGACGCGCCTGTGCCGGATGGCGAAGCGGGCGAACTGTTGCTGCGCGCAACCCCGCCGTTTGCGGTGGCCACCGGCTATTTCGGCATGGCCGACAAAACCGTGGAAGCGTGGCGCAATCTGTGGTTTCACACGGGCGACCGCGTTGTGCGCGACGCCGACGGCTACTTCCGCTTTCTGGACCGCATGAAAGACGCGATCCGCCGCCGTGGCGAGAACATCTCGTCCTACGAGGTGGAACAAGTGCTGCTGGCGCATCCCGCTGTGGCCACTGCGGCGGTCTACGCCGTGCGTTCTGAATTGGCCGAAGACGAAGTCATGGCGGCACTGGTCTACAAGACCGGCCAGGCCATTACGCCGCAGGCCCTGCTTGATTTCTGCCAACCTCGCATGCCGTACTTCGCCGTGCCGCGCTTTCTGCGCGTGCTGGACGATCTGCCGCGTACCGAGAACGGCAAAGTCCGCAAGTTCCGCTTGCGGGATGAAGGTATCACCGGCGACACCTGGGATCGGGACGCCGCCGGCTATCGCGTAGCGCGTTAACGCGCTATGGATTCATTCAAACAGACAAGGGGCGGAAAATGACGTTGGCATACAAGGGGGCGGCCTTGACTGCCGCCGAAGAAGAGAAGCGAAAGCGCACGCGCCGGGTCGTGACGGCATCCGTCGCGGGCAACGCGATGGAATGGTACGACTTCTTTATCTACGGCACGGCTGCGGCGCTGGTGTTTGGCGAGCTGTTCTTTCCCAAAGGCACAGACCCGCTGCTGGGTACCATGGGCGCCTTCGCCGGATTCGCGGTGGGCTTTCTGGCGCGGCCCCTGGGTGGGGTGATCTTCGGTCACATCGGCGACCGCTACGGCCGCAAGCTGGCGCTGGAATGGACGCTGGGAATCATGGGTGTGGCCACTTTCTTGATCGGCCTTTTGCCCACCTATGAACAGATCGGCGTATGGGCGCCAGTCGCCATGGTGGTGCTGCGCATTCTGCAAGGCGCGGCGGCCGGCGGAGAATGGGGCGGCGGCGTATTGCTGATCAGCGAAGCCGTGGGCGGCAAGCGGCGCGGCTACTTCTCGTCTTTCAGCCAGTTGGGCGTGGCAGGCGGCTTCGTACTGTCTTCCGGCGTCTTCATGCTGGCCCAGCAATTGCCGCAGGAAGCCTTCATGAGCTGGGGCTGGCGTCTGCCATTCCTGTTGAGCGTGCTGATCTTTGGGGTGGGTTTGTACATCCGCAAGCACATCCCCGAAAGCGATGAATTCGTTCAAGCCAAGAAAACCGCCAAGCGTGGCATGCCCGCAGTGGAAGTGCTGCGCCGCTATCCGCGCCAGGTGCTGACCGCGATGGGCCTGCGCGTAGCCGAGAACGGGGGGTCGTACATCTTCCTGGCGTTCGCGCTGGCCTATGGCAAATTCCTGGGCATACCCAACGACGTCATGCTGGGCGGGGTGCTGGTGTCCATGCTGATTGAACTGGGCACGCTGGTGTGGTTCGGGCATCTGTCCGACCGCATCGGGCGGCGCACGGTCTACTTGATTGGATCGGTCGGCCTCGTGCTGGTCGCGTTCCCATTCTTTTGGCTCGTGCAAACAAAAGAACCCGTATGGATCTTCCTGGCATTTTTCCTGGGCAATACCGTCTGCCACGCTGCCATGATCGGCACGCAGCCCGCATACTTTGCCGAGTTGTTCCCGCCCGAAGTCCGCTACACCGGACTGGCGCTCGGACACGAACTCGCATCGGTATTCGCTGGCGGTTTGTCGCCGCTGATCGCCATGGCGCTGCTGCGCAAATATGAATCCGCCACGCCCGTTGCGTGGTTCCTGGTCGGCATGGCCGCGGTCACAGTGGTGACCTTGCTGCTGACGCGAGAACCGCCGCGGCAGGATACGGAATGACGCGGCGCGGCCCCGGCATTGTCGGCGTAGGCGAAACGCCCGCGCTGCGCCATCCCGACGCCAGTTGCACGACAGCAGGGCTACTGGCTCAGGCGGTGGGCAGCGCATTGCGCAGCGCGAATCTATCGCCCTCGCAGGTGGATGGGCTGGGCGTGGCATCGTTCACGCTGCGCCCGGACCGGGCCATTGACCTGGCCTGGCAACTCGGACTGCGCCTGAACTGGTGCATGCAAGACGAGATGGGCGGCGCCAGCGCCATCAATATGCTGCGCCACGCGTGGCTGGCATTGGAAGCCGGCCACGCAGAAACCATCGTGCTAGTGGCAGGCGACCATTTCACCGGCGCGGACTTCGCCGGTTTGGTACGCGGCTACAACCGCAGCGCGCAGGAATACCTGAGCCCGCTCGGGTGCGAAGGCCCCAATCCGCTCTTCGCCATGCTGACGCAGCGTCAGATGGCGCAAACAGGGTTACGCCGCGAAGACTACGGAGCGCTGTGCGTGGCGCAACGGCAATGGGCATCCGCCAACCCCAACGCCGCCTACCGCCAGCCCCTGACGCTTGCCGACTATCTCGCCGCGCCCATCGTCGCGCCGCCCTTGGGCAGGCTCGACTGCGTCCCAGTAGTCAGCGGCGCCAGCGCCCTGGTGCTGCGAGCGCGGCCGCAAGGCATCAGCGTGCGACTGATCGCCAGCGAGGCCCGCTACAACAACGATCAGCAGGAAGGCGACGGCCTGCAAACCGGCATCGCCGCCTTCGCGCCAGCGCTCTGGCGCAAGGCGGGCCTGGGACCCGAGGACATGGATGTGGTCAGCGT
Source organism: Achromobacter seleniivolatilans (assembly GCF_030864005.1). NCBI lineage: Bacteria > Pseudomonadati > Pseudomonadota > Betaproteobacteria > Burkholderiales > Alcaligenaceae > Achromobacter > Achromobacter seleniivolatilans. Next base: position 1,859,622 of record NZ_CP132976.1, on the reverse strand, counting down.
ATACGACGACTACCCCGCGATGGCGCTGGCACAACTATGCGACCTAGGTTTCACCAGCGCGGGCGATCTGCCGGGTTTCATCGCAAGGCGTCTGACGACGCGCGATCTGCTGGTCAACACGGCAGGCGGACAATTGTCGGCAGGGCAGGCGGGCACGGCGGGCGGCATGCACGGTCTGGTGGAAGTGTCCCGACAACTGCTGGGCATGGCGGCAGACCGCCAATTGCACGGCGTGCGCCATGGGGTAGTGACCGGCTACGGCATGGTGCAACTGCGCTACGGCATGTGCGCCAATGCCGCAGTGCTGACACAGGAAGGCGCATGAGCGTAAACGTCCACCAGTGCCGCGCCTGCGGCCATTGCGTTTATCCCGCGCGGCTGTGGTGCCCGGTGTGTGGGCACGATAAGAATCAGCCGGCTAGCGTGGATTATGCGGAGCTTGTTGCTTGGACCGTGATGCCGCAGAAGGAGGGCGATATGGCGCCGGTGGTTATTGCTACGGTGCGAGGGGTGCCTGATGGGCCGGTGATGGTGGTTCGGCTGGAGGAAATGCCTGCGCGTGTGGGGCAGCGGCTGCGCTTGTTTGAGCGGGAGATGCAGGGGCGAAAGTTGCCTTGGGCTTGGACGGTGGCGGAGTGAGGGCAACAGGACAGGGAAGCGGTCTTTCGTTCTGTCGGGTCGATCATCAGGGCGAGTACAGGGTGAGGAAGTTCAAGAGGTGTCGCGAACACCTGTTGTCCGAAATTCAGACCGCCTCGGGGAAAATTCAAGTCGGTATTGATGCCCTGTCACACCGCGCGAGCAAGAATGGCGACTCGGCCTCTATCGCCATGCTCGGATGGCATATCCAAGTACTCTGACGCCTCAATCTTAAAACCGGCATCGAGAATGTCTGCATGCGTACGGTGGAGGGGCAGGGAGTCGAAGAAGAACAGTTCATTATGCATTGACGCAGTGAATGGACCTCCCGCTGTACCCCCAACTGTCAGCAAGAACGAGGCGCCAGTAGCTAGCCAGGTTCGCACCTTCTGAAAGATCTGAGCGTGATGCTCTCGTGGAATATGGAATATTGAGTCCCAAACCACCACTGCTGCTACTTCAGACGTTAGTACAAACTCTTCGATAGGGGCCAGTACCCATTCACAGCCAGGTAGTCGGCGGCGAGCTAATGCGAGCATAGCGGGCGAATTATCCACGCCTATGAGATGTAGCTTTCGCTGAATAACAAGATCTGCAACTGGCCGGCCTGTCCCGCAGCCGAGATCAAGGACTCGGCTATGAATGGCTACCGGCCGCAGTGCCAGATCGAATAATCTCGCCTCGTCTTTGGTCAATCCGCCGCGACTGTTGTCCCAATCAACGGCGATTGCTTCATATGCAGATCGATTCAGGGAGCGTACAGCGTTCGCCGCAGTCACACTGCACGCTCAATATTGAAGGATCTGTATCTGGCAGGAATTGCCTGTAGAGAGGTGGTAGGTCCGCATAGGTTCGCGTGGGTCGCTCGCTTACGCAACGAATCAGCAACTCGCGACGTCCAAATTTCTTTGAGAGACTTGTTTACGCAAGACCCAAGTTTGTTGTGGTCGTTTGCAGCGTAATAGCAAGGAAAAACATCCAAGCTGCTGTCTATGTAAAGCCTCGTTTGTGCACATATGCACCGCTGGCCCATATCGGCCTCGGGTGCAAGATCGTACCTTGCGGAATTTCCCATTGGTGTCAACAGTTCCACGCCTGGATAGCGGGTCGCCAATCTACCCAAGGATTCATAGAAGGACTTCACTGCTTCTGCGTATGAATTGCCGTTGCGCTGGGCGTCCGCGCAACTCCTTAGCACACGGGGAAAAAAGCGGTACTTCTTCACTGAGGGGAAGAATCGATCAACAAGCCCAGTTGCCGATCCGACCGTAGCTTCGGTGAGCACAGCAGATATGCACACCACTATTCCCTCTCTTAGACAGTTCTCAATGGCTTGAACTGCATGCTCTCCGCCGAAGCCGCGACTTACATCGTTGGATTCAAGGTTCGGTGAATCCAGGCTAATCGCGACGATTGCAGCAGGTGCTGCGGTACGAAGTTCTGCCGCCGCCGCACTCTTGGCCAGCCGGAGCCCATTCGTATTAATAAGGAGGCTCGGAATTGCATCGGAAGCGGCCGCCGCAATCTTCAAGAAATCACGGTGGACCGTTGGTTCTCCGCCAGAGAGAAGGAGCGAGAACACGCCTATATCTCGCATCTCCTTCAGAATTTCGATTGCCCTCGCCACCGGCACATCGGGCTGGCCAAGAGGCATCGCCGAGCAGTAGTCGCAGCGCAACTGACACCGACCGGTGATTGCGAAGTCGATATGTAATGGTGCAGAGATACGTTGGTCCATCGCTGGGCTTGATTTGCTTTCTATGACGAGAGATTGAATTTTTTGATCAATCTCTCGAACTCGTCGACTTGCGGCGCTGGCAGGCCATTAGGGTTTGCCTTGATCTGTACGACGCTTTCTCCCGCGGCTAATCGCTCCAAAGGAGCTACTGCTTCGACGTCCGTCCAGTAAACGGTTTGAGTGGGCATAAAAACGAAAACCGACCCCCATGGCTCCTTTCGGATAGATATCCTGGGGTACTTTGATGCGTCGTTCCCACGCCCTGTTCCGGACGATGGACCGTGTCTCCATCCGAAGAATGCTGCCTTCGCTGGGTCGCGCGAAACTTGGTCTTGGGTCACGCTGGTTAGCAGCAATTCGATGCGCATATGAACTCCAACGCGTTTAGACGACGACTGGCTTAGCGCCTAGTTGGAGTGAGCAATGCTAAGCAAGTGCCCATAACGCTTTGAGCTAGTTCTCAGCTCCGTCGCACAGCCCTTTCCCCCAACACTCCTTACGCCAATCCGCAGGGGACTTCGGACTAGCATCCTGCCAAACGCCAATGCGCTGAGCCTTGGCCGCCTTCTGCGCTGGCTCGCTCAAAGGGTCCCGTATCCATTCCGCCCTATCCGGAGTCATTGCCCATCCACGCCGCAACTGCTCAAGGTTCAGGTTCAATGAACCGGCGAAGACGTGGCAGACTGATCGACTGTACTGGTCCATTTCATAGCACTCGGCTCGGACGCGCTGACCTGTCGTAATCATTTGTTTGAGGGAATGAGTGGCGGCTTTTCCGTGCCGTTGGCCTGGGCGATCTGGGAGAACTTTACGTGGATCGCTCGGATCTTTGCCGCCCTTGTGAAACACCTCCGGTGTGTCAATGTCTGACATCCGGATAATGAATGTGGAGCCTGCCCCAGCTCGTAGAGTAATGGTGTCGCCGTCTTCGATATGCGTCACCTCGGCGTCGGCAATTACGAATGCGACCTTGGATTCGCGTCCTGCCGTTTCTTGAGGCTTTGTTCCAATGGCCGAAGCGGTAGTCGATGGAGGAGATGTGGTGCTGCATGCAGCCAGCAAGCAGTTGATTCCGACCGATATACAAAGTGCGGTTCGCCTTGCGTTCATAGCCCCCCCCTTTTCCGGGATATGCACGAGCTCGCAGGGCTGGCGTCCGCTTCGCTAGCTTTGCGGCCACCAATGTGGCCCACCTGAGTGGCGCCACAGGGTCCGAAGTGGGGATTCGCGAAAGTGCTGTTCCGCCCTCAACTCTATTGAGGTGAACGTTATCAATATGCCCGCGGTTTGGCATCCGCCAAATTGGGTATAGGCGTTAACTTATTTTGCGTAATCCGCTATGTGATTAGCTAGTTCCGTTCAGTCGTTACGCTGACCCAAGTGTTTCTTTACGGTCTGGGATGCGCAGTCATCGTGGTGTTGGTCAGCTGGGCGATTAAATCTGGCTGAAAACCGTGCAGCCAGATTTGAACGTGCCGCGCGCCCACGACACATAGAAGTCACCTCAGATCCACCACAAAGAGTGGGACGCCTGCACTCAGTTGAAGACGAAATCTCTCCCGACCCCAGCGGCGCAAATCAGCGGCACGATTTATCCACTCATCCCACAGCCAAATTTCAGTCTGGCACCAATTTCCAGCGCCAAATATCTGCAACGCTTCCCCCAACAAAGCCTCACAATACCTCGGGCGGATCTGGTCCCTAAATATTGGAGCTCCGATATGAAAAGTCGCTTTGCGCTGGTAATAGCGTTGTTGACTGGGTTGTTGTGCATCTCCAAAGCCACAGCACAGCCAACCTTCCCAAGCAGCTTCAAGAACCAGACCGTCACGATGGCGGATGGGGCAAAGATTTTTGTCCGATCCGGTGGCGCCGGCCCCGCTGTGGTGCTCATCCACGGGTTCGGCGACACAGGCGACATGTGGGCTCCCCTCGCGCAAGAACTCGCGAAGACGCACACGGTGATCGTGCCGGACCTACGCGGCATGGGAAAATCTTCAAAGCCCGCCGGTGGCTACGACAAGAAATCACAGGCTGTCGACATACGCACGGTTGTCACGGCGCTGAAGCAAGACAAGACCGCTGTGGTCGGCCATGACATAGGCACGATGGTTGCCTATGCGTATGCGGCAAGCTTCCCAGACAAAGTCGACAAACTGGTCGTGATGGACGCGCCCGTGCCCGGCATCGCGCCTTGGGACCAAATCATCCTGTGGCCCGCGCTGTGGCACTTCAACGCGGGCGGTCCAGACTTTGAGCGGCTGGTCGCGGGCCGCGAGCGCATCTATCTGGACCGGTTCTGGAACGAGTTTGCCGGCACGCCCTCGAAGATCGACGAGGCAACGCGCCGTCACTACACCAAGCTGTATTCCCAGCCGGGCGCGATGCGCGCCGCCTTCGCGCAGTTCAATACCATCGCCAAGAATGACGTCGCCGACAACATCGCATTCTCCAAAACCAAGCTCCCCATGCCAGTGCTCGCCATCGGCGGAGAAAAGTCCTTCGGCGACAACATGGCGATCGTCATGCGCAACGCGGCGACCAATGTGCGCGGAGAAGTTGTGCCTGGGGCAGGGCACTGGTTGATGGAGGAGAGTACGGGCGCTACGGTCGGGTTGATTGGCGGATTTTTGGCTGGGTCGAAGTAGCCCGTCGGCGCATGTCGGCTGCTAGTGGAGGGCTTCTTGGAAGCCAGGGGTCGCACCTGGAAAGAAGGGGACGTTCAATGACGTCGCTCTTCCAATCTCGCCTTGTGTCCGCCCACCGCATTTGGAGCTTGGAACAGGTTGACCTGTCTTAGGCCTGCACACAAAAATCCGGACACTCCCACCCGCAGGTTTAGACAGCAGATCACTAATGCGGATTCTCGTCGTATAGACCGCGAATCAGCCCGGCCCGTCGCTCGCGGCGGCCAGCAGGGGCACGACGACGTCGCTGATCGGCGTCGGTATGCCGTGAACCCGAGCGCGACGCGATACAACGCCGTTCCGAATATCCCATTCAAGCGGCCGACCGGCTTCGCGGTCTGTCAGGATGGACGTGCTCAAGTCGGAAGAAGACGCTTGAAACCTGGCGAGAATTTCTTGCGGCACGTCGTCGTCCAGATTGGCTCCCTCGGCACGTGCCACGGCCAGGCATTCTCGCAAATACGCCAGCGAGAGCTTGGCGATGTCGGGCCGGACAAACATGCCTGCACGGCGATGTGTGAGCGCCATGAGGCCAGCCGCCGCATTCTGAAGCAACTTGCGCCAAGCCACGGACAGAAAATCGGCGGTGATATCTACACTGCACTGAGTACCCAGAAGCCCGTCCGCCACTACGCGTGATGCCGGCGTGTCCGGCAGGCTCAGACGCGCGTCGCCCCGCAATCGTACCGAACCGTCGGCTTGAGCCTGCGCAGGGAACCACACGACCGCCGGGACGATCCTCGCACGCGGAGCGTGCAGCGCGACCCTTTCCAACTGCTCGACGCCATTCTGTAGCACGCACACGACGGTATCTGGGCGGCACAACGCCGCGAGCCATCCTGCGGCAGTCTCGGTCTGCGTCGCCTTGACCGCGAGAAAAACGAGATCCGTCTTGCGATCGATTTGATCCGGATCGGTCTGCACGGGCCCCGGAACGACGACGCGGCGCTCGCCATCCTGCAACGTCAGCTGGTCGCGGGGCGTGCGGCCGCACAACAGGTGCGGGCGGCCAATCTGGTGCAGCGCGGCGGCGATCGTGGTGCCGATGGCGCCCGGGCCCACGATGGCAATGGAGATATCTGTTGCGGTACTCATGGATTGGTTCCTTATTGGCGCGCGCGGGAAGGAACAAAAAAGAGCCTTCGCGAAATCAGTCGCGGCGTCGCGCCAAATACCTTACAGCAACGGAGCGCGAGATTGTTCGGCTCGGGCCGCGCCGATATTGAAGTCTGGCGCCAGACGGCCGATCAGCCACATCAGTTCGACATTGCGTTGGCACTCTCGCTCCAGTCGACGACTGGACTGGACCCGATTTAAGTGGCCGTAGATGTAGATCTTCAGCAGCACGGCCGGGTGAATGCTACCTGTTGCCGGTCCTGACCTTCGATGAAGCGGGGCATGTCGACTCCCGGGAGGAAGTTCAACGCGCATTTCGGCTAGAGCCTGGGGGAAGACCGGTAACACGCTTGAACGCACGGCTGAATGCTGCCTGCGACGTATAGCCCAAGCGTTCAGCTACCGTGTCGATCGGCAACCTGTCGTGCGTCAGCCATTGCCTGGCAAGACGCATCTTCAACTCGTTGGCGTAGCGCAAAGGTGGCGTTCCCACCGTGGCATGAAATCGCTCGGCAAAAACAGAGCGAGAAATATGGCACTCGCCCGCCAACTCAGCCAATTTCCAATCTCGGGCTGGTTGGCGGTGCAAGGCGAGAATGGCGCGAGCAAGCCTTGGATCGCGCAGCGCTGCGGCCAGGCCGGAGGCATTGTCGCAACCGCACTCGATCCATCCCCGAACAATCATCGCGGCGACCACTTCGGCTAATCGGGCCAGAATGTCTGCAAACCCCACGCGTCGGGAACAGATTTCGCCTTTCATCGCGGACAGAATTGGGACCATGCCCGGAAAGCGGTCGCTGTCGGCATTCACGCACATGACATCCGGCATCAGTTGTCCCAGAGCCTGCATGCCGCCAAGGTCGAACTCCATGCAACCGTAAAAGAAGATTGCGCTGGGTACGATGCTGGTACTTGGACAGGTATCCACGTCGGTCACGGAATTGCCGATCAAGGCGGCTTCAAGCGTCTCGATATCTTGTAAATCGGCGTCCTCGGCGGAAAGCCAATGATGAGCCTGCCCATGAGGCAGAAACACCGCATTGCCGGCACTCAATTTGTGCAAGCCGCCGTCCACGGTACGTAGTACGGCCGAGCCTACAGCCAAGTAGTAGAAAAAACCGTGACCAGCCTTCGCTTCAACGCTCAGTCCAAAACTAGGCCCGGTCTGCACACGCCGGTACTGCACCCCGCGCAGACGCATTCCGGTAAGCAACTCACTGATCAAGTGCGGAGGCAGAGCGTAATCGTGTGACAACAGCATCGGATTTTCTATCAAAAATTCAGTACGGAACATCATAGATCATCCCGATCACAAGTCCTAGACTGCACTCTCTGATTTTCTTGGATGAGTGCAATGCGTAGTTTTGTTGATCTTTCCAACCCCGAAGGTTCAGCCAGCCCGGTGGACATTGAGCCGGTGTCAGCCGCATGGACAGCAGTGTTCTCGCTGGCGATGGGTGTATTCGGCCTTTTGACTGCGGAGTACTTGCCGGCAAGCCTCCTGACGCCCATGGCAGAAGCTCTACGCGTATCAGAAGCAATGGCGGGGCAGGCAGTGACGGTTACTGCGGTAGTGGCGCTTTTCGCTGGCTTGCTCGTGCCCGGTCTTACCCGCAGCCTCGATCGGCGTACTGTTCTGCTGGGCTTTTCTACTTTAATGATTGTGTCCAACCTGCTGGTCGCGGCGTCGTCGGACATGTGGGTGCTGCTCTTGATGCGCGTCTTACTCGGGATCGCCTTAGGAGGGTTCTGGAGCATGGCGGCAGCTGTCGCCATGCGATTGGTACCGGCGGCGCTCCTGCCACGCGCGTTATCCATCATCTTTAGCGGCATTGCCGTGGGGACAGTGGTCGCCGTACCGTTGGGGAGCTATCTTGGCGGCCAGTTTGGATGGCGCAGCGCCTTTGTCGCAGCTGCGGCAGTGGGTGTATTGACCCTGGCGTTCCAATGGTTCACGTTACCCCGCATGGCGCCGCGCCGGCCCGCCCGGCTCAGAACAATTTTGGATGTTCTCTTGCGGCCCGGAATTGCCCTTGGAATGTTTGGCTGCATTCTGGCGCATACAGGCCATTTCGCTCTCTTTACCTATATCCGGCCGTTCCTGGAAAGCACTGCCGGCGTTGGAACGAACGGCCTGGCGCTGATGCTGCTTGGCTTCGGCATTGCGAACTTCGTAGGCACCATGCTCGCAGGTTGGCTGATGCAGCGTAGCTTATATGTCACCTTGGCTCTAATGCCGGCCCTTGTCGGTGGGAGTGCTTTGGCGATGGCGCTTTTTCCTGCCTCCATACCGGGTCAGGCAACGCTGATTGCAGCGTGGGGCCTCGCGTTCGGAGGCGTTCCCGTTGCATGGTCAAACTGGGTCGCGCGCGCCGTGCCGGATCAAGCCGAAAGTGCGGGCGGGATGGTCGTAGCGGCGGTGCAGTCCTCAATCGCCATAGGCGCCGCTGCAGGCGGCGCAATGTTCAGCCTGAGGGGCATTGAAGGCGTTTTCGTTGCAGGAGGGTGTCTCATGCTGCTTGCCGGCCTCTTCATCTGGATGCGCGTAAAAGTACCCACGCCTTCGATCGATGCAGCCGCACCGCCCGCAATTCATCTGTGACCCTGTTGCCAGAAAAGGCCACGCTCTTTGCCCAATGCACGTTGTGTCATTTTCGAATGACGTCGATGGCTGTGAGCCAAACGCGGTTGGCGAACGATCGGCCTCGGCCTAGCCGTCGCCCCTGGTGGGCTGGTACCACGCTACTCGCACCATCGTCGCGCGGCAGCAACGACGCGGTAGTAAGAGCCCGTAAAGCCTGGTGCACAGAGATCCTAGTGCAGTTGCAATAGCGAGCGCCGTGCCCGCTGACCTGGCGCAAGCCGGACTCATGGGCAGGCAGTCTGTCCAGATATACAACGCGGAGTGACCGCAGCAGTCCCCACAATGCAACACACCCAATGATGTTCATTGGGTGGTGGGGCCGTAGCTTGCTACCGATGCCGTCCCGTAGGTGTCAACCTACGTTAGGCGGGCCACTCTTTTAAAATCAATTTAACTCGTTCCAATCTATGCCGTAATTGAAAGCCGAGATTGCGAAGAGGCAGAAGAAGATGGCTTTAAATCCAAAATCTCCCCGCTCACAGCCTGCGCGATTATTGCTGCACGAATCGATCCCAAATTACTAGAGGCGTCGCTAGGAAGATTCAAGCCTTTCAGTTGTTCGGCGTATTGATTGGTAATCTCTACGACGCCAGACTTATAAATTGTCGCAACACGGTGATCGCCCTTCATAACAACCTTAACTGCATTTTCGGGGGAATTATCGGCATCAAGGCGACCAATGCCTCGTTCTACTGCTTCCGCTTTGCGCAGAGCTTCAGCCGAGGCCTCTAAATTATGAGCAAAGTTGGCGGTCGGCTTCACTAGTGGAAGATTCAAGTCTGCAATGCTGCGCGACCTTGTCGTTAAAGGTATGCCTTTGGAAATGTCCATAAAATAAATCTCCCTCTATTAAATATTTCCAACCACCGAAAAGCAGTCCGACTATTGAGACAGCCTGATCCGTCAATCGATTCTACGAACCCCTGAACAACCTTAATGCACGAAATAACGCCCACCTTTATGGCTATTTTTGCCATTGCCCCTGCGTTCTGAACAACGCGCTACCGCACAGATTGGACGAGCAGCCAATGAGCGCCGTCAAATCGCCGGCAGTATGTCGGGCGGTGAGCAGCAGATGTGTGTCATGGTCACATCCACTGTGTAGCGACGCGCTGGGCGCTATCTGAATCGTCCCAGTGGTATCGCCGCACTCAGATATTCCGGACCGATATCGCAACGAATGGCTGAAAGCTTTCCTCGCCAGTCAAGGATCTGCTTGTGCGTACGAATCACGCGCTCCGAGGGCAGTGAGAAGTCGACCTCAATGCCCAGTGCCTCGCGATTGAGATCGTCGCTCACATTGAACACTTGGAGGCTGCACCGATCAGCAAGTTGGTCATGCTTCAAGTCCACCGAACATGCCTGGTTCATATTGGTCGGCACCGTCAGTAGCTCAGGCTTTCGATTCAGCCCTTTGCGCGGCTTGATTCGCAGGGTCAGTTCGAGTTCATGGTAGATCCGGCACACACGCTTGTGATTCGTCCCGAAGCCTCAAACCCTGCGCTGATTCTGGAAGCAAAGACCAAAGCCCCAGTTGCGGTGGTTGGCTGTCGTCGAACTCAAGAAAAACTACAGGACCACAAGAGGTCGCGAGGTCGATCATCAGACGATCGGAGTGGAAACCGATCGCTTCTGGCGAGGGCGTTCAGGATGCTCGTGACTTAGGCCCAATCGTTAGTCGACAATTTCGGCTATCGATCAGCGTATCGGGAAGAACGTGCCGCCCAAGGTTCCGTTCATGTCGCAATAGGGCGGACCAGATGAACCTGCGCCGGGCGGCTGTTCCTGGACGACCAGCCCATCACCTTGGCGTTGCAGGTTCAGTACCCAGCCCTTGGTATCGACGCTCTTGACCCGCAGGCGCTCGTCCTTGGCACGGCCGGAGGCCTCGACGTTGCATGACCAGCGCCCGGTGTGCGGCTCTGCGGCCGAGCCTTCGTACAGGATGTCGCCATCGGGCTTCTTCCAGAGCGTGATCTCGCCGGAAAGGTTGCGCCATCTGCCGGTAAAGCCCTTGCGCTCGGCCAAGTCCAGCGAGGCGAGAAACGCGTCTCTGTATTTCAGGCGGGTCGCAAGTTCCTCGATCGGTTTGTCTTTGTCGAACGGTTTCTCGAAGGCGTCGTCGCGCACCTTGGTGAAATAGCGCTGGTCGCGCAACAACGCTTCGGCCGTGATGGAGTCCAGGGATTTGCGCGCTTCGTCGTAGCGCTTGGCGATGCTCGCATCGAGGGCTGCGAGTTGCGGGTTTGCGCAGATGGCTTTTTCTGCTCCCGTGCGCGCCTTGGCGCAGTCGAACGAAGGCAAGGCCTCCGGCGCCGCAGTGGCGGTCAGGGAAAATATGCACAGCGCGGCGGCGCAGGCGGCAGGGAGTATCTTTTTGATCATCATCGTGTCGCGGATGATAGCGAGAATTCGCGCAACGCAGGGGGGAAATCAAGTTCGGCAGCAGCCGAAAATACCCGTCTATCGCCTTCTCTCTGACGGAGTGCAGGAGGCCGTCGAAGTCAAGAAAGACCACGGGAGCGCAAGAGGTCGCGGGGGCGATCATCCGACGATCAGAGCGGAGACCGATCGCCCCGGGCGAGGTCGTTCAGGCGCTCAGGAAGCGCATGACTTCGGCCCAATCGTTAGTCGACAGGGCGACGTCCTCGAAGTCACCAGCTTCCTCGTCGTAGCGCGAAACGCAGAAGCGCTGGCTCCTGCCGGATTGGCGGTCGGCATAGTTGGCGTAGTCGACAAACACTTTCAAACTGCGCTCCTCGTTCTCGAACGAAGGAGCTGCATCGATGTAGCTCGACGCGTCGAAATACCCATCGGGTATGGGGGGCAGGGTTGTGATGTCGTAGTCGGGAAATTCGCGGCGCAGTCGTTCAAGGTTCATAAGGGAAGCATGTAGAGGCTGGAAGCCGGTCATTTTACGTTGCTCTGTGCCAGACGCCACGATGTCCCCCGAAATTGAGTTTGGGGTTGGCATCGCGCGACTTTGCGCAGTGTCATGCAAAGAGACTCGCACGTTGCGAAAACGTATGGCGGGAGCACCAAAGATCCATGGGCAGGCGTTGGTTTTGACTAAATAGGGTCAATGCTTTCCCGGCGAAGACCGGACATGCGCTCCGCGCCTCGACGAAAGAGCGCTTAGGCGTGGCCGCGGCCGCCATCAGCGATACCTCCGAACCAGAAATCAAGCGCCTGGTGAACCTATCTACCGCGACTGGCTAATTGGATTCAGGCGACTCAATCCAGATGATTTGGCCGGGATGGTGTTCTTCCATTGTGCTGATGGCGTCATTGAGCCGATGCCGGTCTCCATGCTTATAGATGAACCGACTTAGGTTTGGGTGCTTCAGCGCGGCGTACTTCGCTTCGGTGATCGTATCGCTGCCGCACCATACGGCGTCAGCAGGCGTCGCCGCCTTCTAAGGCAGCTTTTTTTGCTTAATCACCAGTCCCACATATTTGTGCAACAAAGTCAGTCCAATCCTATATCAGCCGTCTCTTTGGGAAGATAGCCTCGGCGGTTAACAATAACCCTGCCCGTATCCAGCGGCGTTGCATTTAAAGGTGTAATAGATGGCGAATCCGGTTCCCAGAAGCCTTGATCCTGTCGTTGAAGAGATTGTCGAAATCTACGGCCAATCGAAATCGAGCCGTTCGATTGTGGATTTAGCGAAAAAATACTCTTTTCCTGTTAGCAGGTTACGGCGCCGCCTGTCGGGCAATTATTGAAGGAGAACGCTGTTTTGCCGGTATCAACAACGCTTTAAAACTTGATTTCCGCTATAACGCCGCTTGGTGCGATGAAATTCCCGCAGACGCCGCCATGCAAGTTGCCGAGATTCGCGATTTTCTAGAAGGCATCAGGAAGTTCATACCATGAGTTTTTTTGAGTTCATGAACCAGCGCTGTCCATCATGCCGCCAGCGCTTCAAGGAGAGCGATATGCCCAGCGTTGAAAACGCGAGCAAAAATGCTCCCTTTTCTTGTCCTGTCTGCGGCGCGAAAATTGGCCCGTGGTTGTTGGGAAATCCATTTTTCCGCGTTTTCAGTGGATTCGTAGGCAATATCATTTTGTATTTATTTTCTATTGTTCTGCTGGTCTTACTTCTCGGCTGGACATGGTGGAAGTCCTTAATCCTGGTTGCCGTACTGATACTTGCCGTCACCGCATTCTGGCGCCTTTGGCCGCTAGTTCAGTACAAGGATAAATAGTTCGCGCCAACAATTGTGTGACGCAGGCAAACCCCGCTTTGCAAAGGTCGGGGCTTCGAACCGGATTGATGGAGTACGCGGAAGCACGGGCGGTAGCCGGTGGGGCCACGGAAATAGCCTTGGACACAGCCGAACCGGCCATGCATCTGCAAGAGTGGTACGCCGCTTGCGGCTAAAGGCCGATCGAGTTCGCGCAGTGGAAACACACCAATTACCGAAGCATCATTATGAGCAAGCCTTTGGGTGAGTCTAACTAGGCTCGTCACATGCACCACACGCGATGACCGCGTTGATGTACCAACCAACGGTCGGCCCCCCAACTAATCCCCCCCATCCTCATCCCGAATCGCTTCCAACCGTTGCGCCAGCGACGCCGTCGAAAGCTCCCCCACCCGCAAGTCCACCAGCCGGCCTTGCGCATCCAGGAACAACGTGGCGGGTAGCCCGCGATTGCTCATTTGGCGTGATGCGTCGCCAGCAGGATCAAGCAACACGTTTTGCAACGTCGGCGCATGCTGAGTCAGAAATTCCGTGACCGGACCCGGCGCTTCCGCCTGATTCAGAAAGACAAAATTCACGTCGGGGTTCGCGGCCTGTGCGGCCGCGAATGCTGGCATTTCACGGCGGCAAGGCGGGCACCAGCTGGCCCAAAGGTTGATGACCGTGGGTTTGCCGTGGAAGGCGTTAAGCGCCGCGGGCGAGCCATCGACCTGCTGTACAGCCAGGGCGGTCAGGGCGGAAGGCGCCTCTGGCGCAGACGCAAGCCAACGTCCGCCGCCGAACCAGACCACGCTTGCCAACGCCAGCGCGCCCACGAGCGCGGGACGCGGCGAATGGCGCCGGACGACGGCATACAGTGTGTAGAGCCAAGCGGCGCCCAGACCGATCAGGCCCGTCCAGCCGCCGTCGCGCAGATCCAGAATCTGGATCGGGTCCGGCAGATAGTGTTCACGGTATTGCCAGACAAAGGCCAACCGCGCCGCCACCAGGCCGATGACTAGCGCCCGCCACAAGTCGGTGCTCAGGTTGGCCGTGCGGTCGCGCTGCCGGTTGAGCAGGTGCGCCGCCAGCAAACCGGCTATGGCGGCGGCCATCAATATGGCCAGATCAGTGGGAAATACCAGCGGTCCGATTCGAATGGCGGGCATTACGTGGCCGCCTTGCCGACAGCAGGGTCTTGCACCTTGAAGCTGATGCCGCCGCTCATGATTTGCAGATCTTCAACCGGTGCGCTGGTGGGTAGCGGCAAGGGGCCGGTGGCGGTGAAGGCGTGGCCGGTTATGTCTTGTGTCAGCCGGTCGGCGTCTTTTAGCAACTGGCCGTTGGCCGCTTGTTCCAATTCTTGAAATAGCGCGGCGTACCGGGCAAAGCCCGGCGCGGGCGTAAAGCTGCCGCACATTACCGCGCCGGGGGACGTTTGTACGTCTGCCACGCCAATAAGATTGCCCGCGCTGTCCTTGATATTGAATTGCATGCCGCCGCCTTTTTGGATCAAGGGGAAAGCCTAGCATGCAATGCTTTGCTAGCCGGGGATGACGGCGGTCACGTCTATTTCAACCAGCCACTCGGGGCGGGCCAGGGCGGAAACGATGATGCCGGTGGACACGGGGAACACGCCTTTGAGCCAGCGGCCCATGACGTTGTAGACGGCTTCGCGATAGCGGACGTCGACCAGATACACGGTTAGTTTGCAGATGTGCGAGAGCTCGCTGCCGCATTCATCCAGCAGCATGGCGACGTTTGCCATGGCTTTTTCGGCTTGGGCGGTAACGTCGCCCACGCCGACGGATTCCCGGGTGTCCAGGTCTTGGCCGATTTGACCGCGCAGGAATACGAGATTGCCGGCGACAACCGCCTGGCACAGATCGTTGTCCAGTTGCTGCTCGGGGTAGGTTTCACGCGTGTTGAATTTGCGGATGCGGGTGTGCGCCATGGTGTGGGTCTTTAGAAAGGGCCGGCGCGCGGGCGCCGGACAGGGGTCAGTGAGGAAGAATCTTCGAAAGAAAACGCTGCGCCTGCGGGCTGGCAGCGTCTTGGAAGAAACGGTCTGTGGGGCTGTCTTCGATGATGGCGCCGTCTTCCATGAAGACCACGCGGTTGGCCACGCGCCGGGCAAAGCCCATTTCGTGCGTGACCACCATCATCGTCATGCCTTCTTCGGCCAGCTCCACCATGACGTCCAGCACCTCGTTGACCATTTCGGGGTCCAGCGCGGACGTGGGTTCGTCAAACAGCATGGCCATGGGGTCCATGGACAACGCGCGGGCAATCGCCACGCGTTGCTGTTGCCCGCCCGACAGTTGGCCCGGATGCTTGTGCGCGTGGGCAGATAAGCCGACGCGTTCGAGCAGGGCGGCGGCTTTGGCGCTGGCCGTGGCGATGTCGCGCCCCAGCACGATCTGCTGGGCAAGCGTCAGGTTGCGCGTGATATCCAGATGGGGAAACAGCTCAAAGTGCTGGAACACCATGCCGACCTTGGTGCGCAGCTTGGGCAGGTCCGTGGTGCTGGTGACCGAGTCGCCGTCAATCAGGATGTCGCCCTTTTGTATGGGTTCCAGCGCGTTGACGGTCTTGATCAAGGTGGATTTGCCCGAGCCGGACGGCCCGCAGACCACCACGATCTCGCCCTTGCTCACCTGGGTGGAGCACTGCTTGAGCACGTGGTGGCTGCCGTAGTACTTGTCCACCCCGCGGATTTCGATGATGGGCGTGGAGGCGTTCATTTGTCGTAGTGCCCTGCGCGGATGGAAGCGCCGATCAGGTTCAGGATCAGACGCCCGGCTGTAATGCACGAGATCTGGTTCAGGTCTTTCTCCGGCTGGATTTCCACGATGTCCATGCCAACAACGCGGCCCTTGCGCACCAGGCCATGGATCAGCTTGCGCGCCTGTACGAACGTCACGCCGCCAGGGGCGGGGCCTGCGACGGCGGGCATCGTGGCCGGGTCCATGCCGTCGGCGTCGATGGTCAGGTAGTAATTGCCGCCGTCCGGAATGCGTTCCAGCACGGCGTCCATGCCCACGTCGTGCAGTTCATAAGCGGTGACCAGTTCGGCGCCATAGGCGCGCGCCGCGATCAGTTCTTCGGGCCGGCCGCTGCCTTGGGCGCGCAGGCCAATCTGGATGATGCGGTCGACGTGCGCCATTTCAGAGGCGCGGCGGATCGGGCTGGACAAGCCGTCGCGCACGCCGTTGACGTCTTCGCGCCAGTCCAGATGGGCGTCGATATGTACTAGCGTGATCGGCCCTTTCTGATCCAGGCCGCGCAGGATGGGCGTGGTGATGCCGTGGTCGCCGCCCAGCACGATAGGCACGGCGCCAGCTGCGGCGATGCGGCGCACGGCGGCTTCGGCGCGTTCGTAGTGTTCGCCGCGGGGTTTGGACAGGTCTGGAATGATGTCGCCGCAATCTACGAAGCGGATGTCTTCGCGGCCTTGCAGCAGGGGGCCGTCGATATCGAAGTCGTAGTGGCCGGGACGGCGCACGACGCGGTCCGTGGCCTGACGGATGGCGGTGGGCGCGTTCGTCTGGTCATTGCTGAAGTCGGCGGCCGAATAGGGCGAGCCGTAGGGCATGCCCAGCACGGCGATATCGGCTTGCAGATTGTCCAGGTCCAGCGCCAGTTCCGAATACAACAGGGTAGGGTGGCCGGTGCGGGGGGGGACGGTATAGGTGCTCATGTTTGGATGTCCTTTTGTAGGAATAGGGATCAGGTCTGGTGCGTGCTGCGGCGCGCTGCGGTTTCCAGGCGGCGCCCGATGCTGGCCATCAGCACGCTGCACAGCCAATAGATCAGCGCAGTCGTGCCCAGCACCTCTAGGTAAGCGAAGGTGTTGGCGGTGAGCAGATTGCTCTGGTAGGTCATCTCGGGCAGGCTCATCACCGAGAAGATCGCCGTGTCTTTGAACATCATGATGATCAGGCTGGTGGCGGGCGGGATCAGGAAGCCAAAGAGTTGCGGCACGACGATGTGGCGCTGCGTCTGCCAGTACGTCATGCCCAGCGACAGGGCCGCGCTGCTTTGTCCGCGCGGAACGCTTTGCAGCGCGGCACGCAAGATTTCGCAGAAGTAGCCGCCCGTGTAAAACGCCGTGCAGCCAATGGCGACTGTCATGGCGGAAGCGGGCACTCCGATCTTGGGCAGTCCGAAGAACGACAGGTAGACCAGGATCAAAAAGGGGATGTTGCGCACCAGCTCCACATAGCCGAGCGCAATGGGGCGCAACGGTGTGCGCGATTGCGCCGCATAGGCGGCCAGCGTGCCGATCAGCATGCCCAGCGGAATGCCGATCAGGCTGACCAGCGCCGTGATCCGCAGGCCCTTTAGCAGCACGGGAATGGATTCCCCGACGATGGAAAGATCAATGGGCATTGGGCAGCATCCTGGATACGCGGCGTTCGCACAGCCGCGAGACGGCCGAGATGCAGAACAAAATGATGAAATACACGGCAGCGGTCACCGTGAATACCTGCAAGGGCAGATCGCTTTGCAGTGTGGCGTTGCGCGCCACGGTGGCCAGTTCCGGTACCGCAATAATCGACATCAGCGACGACGCCTTGAGCAAGATGGTGAGTTCGCTCGTCAACGGCGGGATCGCCCGGTAGAACACCTGCGGCAGCAGCACATATCGCCAGATCTGCCGGCGCCTCATGCCCAGCGCGCGGGCTGCGGCGACCTGACCGCCGGACAGCGTGCCGAGGGCGCCCCGCAAGATTTCCACGATGTAAGCGCTGGTATTACAGGCCAGCGCGCCGATGCCTGCTGCAATGGGCGACACCGAAATGCCCAGCAGGGCCGGCACCACGTAGTAGGCGATCAGCATGTGGATCAGCGCGGGCGTGCCGCGAATGGCGCTGACCCAGAGCATGACCGCACCGCGTACCGGCGAATAGGGCGACAGGCGCGCCAGCAGCAGCACGACCCCCAGCACGATGCCGATGGCGAACGCCGCCACCGACGCCGCAATGGTGATTGCTGTGCCTTCGACGACGCCGTGCAGAAATGGCGCCAGCGCGCCATTTTGATTCAACCAATCCAGCATGGCGGCGCGCTCAGATGGCGCCGTCAGGCAGGTAGTTGGAGCGCGGCGTGTCCATGGCGGCTCCGAACCATTTCTTCTGCAGTTCCAGCAGCTGGTTCGATGCCCGCAATTCGTCGAAGGTGTCGTTGATGAACTGGCGGATTTCCAGGTCTTTCGGGTTGGCCACCCATGCCAGCAGCTTGGCCTGGCCGATTTCGCCGGCGATGCGGAAGGCGCCCGGCTGCTTGCGCATTTGGACGGCGGCGATGTTGGACGGCATCAGCGCCACGTCCACAGTCTTGTTGGCCAGTGCGTTGGAGACGTCGGGATAGGCCTGGAACAGCTTGGTATCCGCATAACCCTTGCCGGATTGCTCTTTCAGGCGCTTTTCGAATTCTTCGGCCACCGGCTGGGAAGACGATCCCATCTGGGTGCCGATGATCTTGCCGGCGATATCTTTGTCTTGTTTGATGGACGCGTCGTCTACCCGCACCATCAGCACCGATCTGACCACGCCCACGGGTTGGGTGAACGCAAAGCGCTTTGCGCGTTCCGGCGTGATCCCCACGCTGGTGGCCACAAAGTCGAATTTGCGGGACATCAGGCCTGGCAACAGGCCTTGGAAGGGCAGGTTCATTTGCTCCAACTCGACGCCCAGCTTTGCGGCCATCAGTTGCAGCACGTCGTGGCCATAACCCACCACCTTGCCGTTTTCGACAAATTCGAAGGGTTCGTAGGCGGCCTCGGTGCCCACTGTCAGCTTGCCGCGCTTCTTGATGTCGGCAAGCGAGCCGCCTTCTGCGAATGACAGCGACGGCAGGGCCAGCACGGCCCCCGCAGCGAGGGTGGTCGTGACAAAGCGCCTTCTGGACAGGTTCAGCATGATTTTTTCCCTTGTTGTGTGATGTATTTCGCCGCCAGGCCGTTGGTCCCTTGCGGGACCCGCTGCGGAGTCTTTGCCCCGTTGGCGCTAGCAGTTCAGGAAACTGTATCCCTGTGAATGGGTCATGAAAAATGATTTTTTTAGTGGTATGGTTTCAAAATTCAATACCTTTCAAAACGGAACGACCTTGGCCCGTCCCGAGTTCACCGAACGCGATTTGCGCTCATTGCGAATCTTCTGCGCTGTCGCCCAAGCCAATGGCTTCGCGGCGGCGGAAAAGCAGCTGAATATGTCCAAGGCGTCCATCAGCCGTCACGTGCGCGAGGTCGAGGAAACGCTGGGAGTGCGGCTGTGCGATCGCGGCCCATCGGGTTTTGAACTGACGCAGGCAGGCAAGGTGGCGCTGGAGCTGGCGCGCGATGCGCTGAAATCCCTGGAACGCATCCGGCCCGAGATCGACGCGGTGCGTGGCGTGCTGTCGGGCACACTGTCCATCGGTATGGTCGAACACGTCATCACCGATGCCGACTGCCAGATTCCCCGGGCGTTGGCCGCCATGCGCGAAGAGGCGCCTGATGTGAAGGTGGAACTGACCGTCATGACCTTCAACGATCTGGATCAGGCCCTGCGCGAGCGGCGGGTTCAGATCGCCGTGCGCGGCATGTACCGCAGGGAAGGCGGGTTCAATTACCAGCGGCTTTTTGTCGAGCGGCACCGGGTGTTCGTGGCGCGGGGCAGTCTGGCCCATGCCCGCGAGCTGCCGCTGGTGTACCGGTCGCATCCCTTTGTGCACGACGCGCTGGGCGCTGGCGGATTTCCGCGCGGCCCCGAGGCCACGGGACTGGAGGCCATTGCGATGCTGGTGTCGTCGGGGCACTATGTGGGTCTGCTGCCGCAGCACTATGCTGATTCGGTTTCGCGGCGCCATACCCTGACGCCGCTTCCCGATGGGCCGGTGTACGAGAACACCATCAGTGCGATCACCGAGGTGTCCCGGCCCGGCACAAGGGCCGTGGAATTGTTCCTGCGGCTGCTGGATCGCTTTCATCCTGCGCCTTAGTTGGCCCTTGGTCGGCCTGCAGTGCGCTGAATCGGACCACATTACCGGCCCGCCAGCCCGGCGCGGCAGCCACATCTGCCAGTGACGCTAAAATGGCGGCTCTTGGCTGCTAGTCCAGCCCATCCGGCAATCTTCATTCTTGCGCCTGGCGCACCCATAACTATGAAAAAACTGACTGCTGTTCTTCTCGTGTCCGCAACCACGATGCTGACCGCTTGCGGCCCCAGCGACAACGCGTCGACCGCGGGCGCACAGGCGCCGGCCGCCGTCAAAAAGGTTGTCGTGGGTCTGGATGACAACTTCCCGCCCATGGGTTTTCGGGATTCGAGCAATCAGATCGTTGGTTTTGACGTAGACATGGCCAAGGAAGCCAGCAAGCGCCTGGGTCTGGAAGTTGAATTCAAGCCTATCGACTGGAGCGCCAAGGAAGCCGAACTGAACGGCAAGCGCGTGGACGTCCTGTGGAACGGCCTGACCATCACCGAAGAGCGCAAGAAGAACATCAGCTTCACCGCGCCCTACATGGCCAACCACCAGATCATCATCGTCGGCACCGCGTCGCCCGTGAAACTGAAGAGCGACCTGGCCGGCAAGGTCATCGGCGCGCAAGACGGCAGCAGCGCTACCGACGCGATTGCCAAGGACCCCGTGGCCGCGCAGATCAAAGAAGTCAAGAAGTTCGGCGATAACGTCACCGCATTGATGGACCTGGCGGCCGGCCGTCTGGACGCCATCGTCGTGGACGAAGTGGTGGGCCGTTACCTGATCAGCAAGCGCGCGGGTGAATACCGCGTTCTGGACGAGAACTTCGGCACCGAAGACTACGGTGTTGGCGTGCGCAAGGACGACACCGAACTGTTGGGCAAGCTGGATAAGACGCTGGATTCGATGAAGCAGGATGGCACCGCCAGCCGCATCGCCACCCAGTGGTTCGGCGCCAACATCATCAAATAAGCGGCGTGCGGCGCCCCTGGCCTGTCAGGCGGGGCGCTGACTCATTGCTTGTCCCACAGCCCGCTGCCGCGCCCTGGCGCCAAGCGGGCTTGCTCATGAAGACTCTTGCCGCAAGCGGCGCGACCCACTGAATGGACTACGTACTCTCCCTGTTGGGGCCTATGGCGGAAGGCGCGAAAGTGACCTTGACGCTGTTTTTCATCACCCTGGCCCTGGCCGTGCCCTTGGGGCTGGTGCTGGCGCTTGCGCGCATTTCGAAATGGCCGCTGTTGAGCCGCCTGGTCAATGGCTATATCTGGCTGATGCGCGGCACGCCGCTGATGCTGCAAATGCTGTTCATCTACTTCGCGCTGCCATTCGTGCCCGTGATCGGGGTGCGGCTGCCTGACTTTCCCGCTGCGGTGGTTGCGTTTGCGCTGAACTACGCGGCGTACTTTGCCGAGATTTTCCGCGCAGGCATTCAGTCGGTGGACCGTGGCCAGTATGAAGGCAGCAAGGTGCTGGGCATGACCTATCTGCAAACGCTGCGCCGTATTGTGCTGCCGCAGATGGTGCAACGCGTGCTGCCGCCCATGAGCAACGAAACCATCACGCTGGTGAAGGACACGTCGCTGATCTACGTGCTGGCGCTCAACGACATTCTGCGCACCGCGCGCGGTATCGTGCAGCGTGACTTCACGACGACGCCGTTCCTGGTTGCCGCCGCCTTCTATCTCCTCATGACGCTGGTTCTGACGTGGTTCTTCCAGCACATGGAAAAGCGCTATGCCAAATATGACCAGTAATCCGACGTTCGCCGCACAGGTGCAATTCGGCCGCCCCGTCATGATCGAGGCGCGCGACATCGTCAAGTCGTTCGGCGCCAATCGCGTGCTGGATCGCGTGTCGCTGACGCTGAACCAAGGCGAAGTCGTGGCCGTAATCGGCCCGTCCGGCTCGGGCAAGAGCACGTTTCTGCGTTGCCTGAACCACTTGGAGACCATCGACGAAGGCAATATCGATGTCGAAGGCGAGACCCTGGCGCGCGCCGTGCCGGGCGGCCACAGCCGCTACGCGAGCGATGCAGATGTGCGCCGCATCTGCCGCAAGATGGGCATGGTGTTCCAGTCGTTCAACCTGTTTCCCCACATGACGGTGTTGCAGAACATCATCGAAGCGCCTTTGACCGTCAAGGGCATGACCCGCGCGCAAATCATTCCCAAAGCGGAAGAACTGCTGCGCAAGGTCGGTTTGCTGAACAAGCGCGACAACTATCCGACGCGGCTGTCCGGCGGCCAAAAGCAGCGCGTGGCCATTGCGCGTGCGCTGGCGATGGAACCCGACATCATGCTGTTTGACGAACCCACGTCGGCCCTGGACCCGGAACTGACAGGCGAAGTGCTGCGCACCATGAAGCAACTGGCCGACGAGCGCATGACCATGCTGGTCGTTACCCACGAAATGGGTTTTGCCCGGGAAGTGGCGCACCGCGTCATCTTCATGGACGAAGGCCGCATCGTAGAAGAAGCGCCGTCCGCCGAATTTTTCCGCGCGCCGCAGCAGGAGCGCACCCGGGAATTTCTGGCGCATATGCTCTGATTTCCCATTCCGTTCGGCTTGGTGTTGATCAAAACAGCCCGCTTGGTAAGCGGGCTGTTTTGTTTTTAGTTTTACTATTTCTTCGGTATGCGGAATATCCACAAATATCAGCTAAATAATGCATATTCCATGGTATTTTGACGCATTCAAGAAAATAGAATTTCTAAAGGAATGCGTCATGGGTGCCGTCCTGCCTTTGCTTGCTTTGCGAGCCTTTACCGAGACCGCTCGTCTGGGCAGCCTGAAGGCTGCGGCCGAGGCATTGGGCGTGACGCCCGGGGCGGTCAGCCAGCAGATACGCTTGCTGGAAGATCGGCTGGGTCTGGCGCTGTTCGTGCGCGAACGTCACGGCGTGCGCCTCACGCCAGCCGGCGCCAGCGCCTATCCGGGGTTGTTGCGCGCCTTCGACCAGATTGAAAAGTCTTTATCTCTGCTGGAATCCTATTCCGCCCAACGCACATTAACCATCAGCACGGTGCCGTCGTTCGCTTCGTCCTGGCTGGTGCCGCGCATCGGCCGGTTCTCTGCATTGCACCCCGATGTCGAAGTTCGGGTTGAGGCATCGTCCAAGCTCGTCGACTTCAAGCGTGACCGTATCGACGTCGCGTTGCGCCACGGCCTGGGGCATTACCCGGGGTTGGCAACCTTCCGGTTGATGACGCCCGTGCTGCTGCCCGTGGCAAGTCCCGCGCTGCTGGCAAATGGGCCGGCCATTACGTCGCCCGAGGATTGCCTGAAATACCCCTTGCTTCAGGATTCAGATCGCGCCGATTGGGCGTTGTGGTTGCAAGCGCATGGGGTGGAGGCGGGCGCTGGCGCCGAGCGAGGCCCCAGCTTTGAAGACGACCTGCTGTTGCTGCGCGCCGCAGGCACGGGGCAGGGTATAGCCCTTGTTCAAGACACCCATGCGCGGGAAGATCTGGAATCCGGCCGGCTCGTCATCGCGCTGGACCGGCCTTGGCCCGCGCGCTTTGCGTATTACATCGTCAGCCGGCCGGATGCCGTGACCCGGCCGGAAGTGCAGGCGTTCATCGATTGGGTCAAGGCCGAAGCAGCAGAGTCGGCGCAGGTGCCGTCGATGCTTGCGGCGCACTGACTCGTGCAGTAGCCGCCGCACCGGGCACGGGGGCGTCCCAGCCTCCGCCCAAGGCGCGGATCAGTTGCACCGTGGCGCGCGCCCGTTCCCCGTCCAGCCGTGCCGTGGCCAGTTGCTGCTGCAACAGGGTCCGGTCGGCGTCGATGACATCCAGCTGCGTGTGAGTGCCGGTCTGGTACTGCAGGCGGGACAACTCGGCAGACCGTTCCGCTGCCTTCCGAGCGTTGTCTTGCGCCGCTTGCTGGGGAGCGAGCAGGCGCAGGGTGGCCAAGTTGTCTTCCACTTCCCTGAAGGCATTCAGCAGCGTCTCGCGGTAGCGCGCCACCTCTTCTTCAAAAATTGCCTGGGCCCGGTCGGCATTGGCCTGACGTTTGCCGCCGTCAAAGATGGGCAGGTTCAGCGCGGTGCCCAGAAACGGACCCAACAGGAAGGTGCGGCTGGACCAATTGAACAGCTGGCTCAGTTCGGTGGATTCAAACCCGGCCTCACCTGTCAGCTCCAGCCTGGGGAAGAAAGCGGCTTGAGCAGCGCCAATGCGGGCATAGGCTGCCGCCATGGCGCGTTCAGCGGCGGCAATGTCAGGCCGGCGCTCTAGCAATGCCGACGGCAAGCCGGCTGGAACGGCAACGGTGATGCGGGTCAAGGGTTGGGGCGGCAGGTTGAACTCGGCGGGCGCTTTGCCCGCCAGGATAGCCAAGGCGTGTTCGGCGTTGGCGCGCTGCCGTTCAGCGCCCAAGGCGTCGGCACGGGCACTTTCCCATTCTTGCCGGGCGCGCTCAAGATCCCGCTCGGCCGCGTCGCCGCCTTCAAACCGGACGCGGGTTAACTGATAACTGCGTTCCCGCAATTCCAGCGTGCGCTGGTAGATGTGCTGCTCGGCGTCCAACTCCCGAATCAGAAAGTAGGCGTTGGCCAGATCGGCTTGCAGCGTCAGCAACGTCAGACGGTACAGCGCGCTTGTGCGGTCCATGTCGGCGGACGCCGCGCTGACCGTCGATGCGACCCGGCCAAACAGATCAGCCTCGTAGGCCACGGAGCCTTCGGCTCGCCATAGCGTCGAATGCGCCGCAGCGCCGCGATCGCCGTCGCCCGATGACGCGGGAGACTGACGTTGGCGCGTCGGGCCGAAGCCCACGCCGATTTGCGGAAATAACGACGCCCGCGCCTCCCGTTGCTGGGCGCGCGACTGCTGCAATCTTGCATAGGCGGCTTGCAGCGTTGGATTGACGTCCTGCAAGTTGGCTTGCAGGGCATTCAGCACGGAATCGTCAAACAGCGTCCACCATGCGCCACGCAGAACGTCGTCAGCAGGCGTTGCGGGTTTCCAGGCTCCGTCGGTATCGGCCGGCGCGTGCTTGTAGTGAGGCGGGATCATGCCGGTGTCGGGCGCATAGGCAGACGGGGACGCGCAACCAGCCAGCGCCAGGGTCAGCGCCGCCACGGTCAGGCGAGCGGGGGAACGAGTGAATACGGAATGCATATCAAGGGTTTCCGGGCAAAGCGGGAATCTGGTTGGCGGCGTGGTCAGGCCTGCCCGCAGCAGGCGCGCTGGCAAGGTCTCGGCCGAAGCGCGCGTAAACGGCGGGCAACACAAACAGCGTGAACAGCGTGCCCACCAGCAGTCCGGCGACCAGTACGGTGGCGATCGCCCGCTGGCTGCCTGCGCCAGCGCCATTCGCGAACAGCAGCGGCATCAAGCCGCCCACCATTGCCGCGGTGGTCATCAAGATGGGGCGGATGCGGGTGGCGGCTGCGGCGCGCACGGCTTGCACGCGGTCCAGGCCCTTGGTTCTTTGCTCGATATTGGCGAATTCGACGATCAGAATGCCGTGTTTGGTGATCAGGCCAATCAGAGTGACGAGTCCAATCTGCGTGTAGATATTCAACGTGCCGAGTCCGAAGAACATGGCTGCCAATGCGCCGCACGCTGCCAACGGGACGGTGGTCAGAATCAGCACCGGATCGCGTGCACTTTCAAATTGCGCGGCCAGCACCAGGAAGATAAAGACCAGCGCAAAGGCGAAGGTCAGGGCGAAGCCGCCTTGCTCTTGCAGGTATTGGCGTGATTCCCCCAGGAAGCTGGTCTGGAACCCGGCGGGCAAACTGGCGGCTTCGTTTTGCAGGAACTCAACCGCTTGGCCCAAGGGCACGCCCGGCGCGGGAATGGCGACCAGTGTGGCGCTGTTCAGCTGGTTGAATTGGGTCAGCGCATTGGCCTCTACGCCTTGTTCCAGCGATACGACCGTAGAGAGCGGCACCTGGCCACCGGTGGCCGTGCGGACGTGGAACAGGTCCAGCGATTCGGCCGTCAAACGCAGGTGGCGGGGAGCCTGCGGGATCACGTCGTACGAGCGGCCCTGTGCTCCAAATCGGTTGACATAGGATTCCCCCACCAGGCGAGCCAGGGTGTCACCGATCTCCTTCATGTTCAGTCCCAGGTCGTGCGCCTTGGACCGGTCAATCCGCACCAGGGTGGTCGGATTACTGAAGATCAGGTCGGAGTCCACGAAAATGAATTTGCCGCTGTGGCGGGCAGCTTCTTTCACCTTTTCCATCGCCTCGTATACGGCATGGTGGCTGGCAGGAGAGGACACGACAAATTGCACGGGAAACCCGCCGATAGAGCCCGGCAGGGGCGCAGGCAAGAAAGCGGATGCCGCGATGCCTTCGATGCCGGGCAGGGCGGCTTGCAGGTCGGCCATGATGGTGGCGGCGTCGCGTTGGCGGTCGCCCCAAGGCGTCAGCATGGCGCCAGCCCACCCCTTGTTGAGCGCGCCGCCGCTACCCGACACCATGTACACGTGGGCGGCTTCTGGCAGGGCCAGCAATGCGGCCTCTACACGCTTTGCTTCGCTTTCCAGAAACTCCAGGCTGCTGGCCTGCGGCGCCTTCATGTCGACAATGATTTCGCCCTGATCTTCAGCGGGTACCAGCTCCGATTGCAAACCATTGAACAGGATGGGCAAGCTGGCGAGCACGCCCGCGCCGATCAGCAGGACCAGCCTCGTATCGCGCAGCAGACGGCCCAGCATGCGGTCGTAGGCGCTGACGAGCCTTGCGGTGGCGTGTTCTACCGCGACGGCGTAGCGGCTTGGCGTTTGGCGGCGCAATAGCTTCGAGGCCACCATGGGAGATACGGTCAGGGCAACTACGGCAGAGACGGATACGGCCGCAGCCAGTGTGAACGCAAATTCGCTGAATAATGCGCCCGTCAGCCCGCCGATCAATCCCAACGGGGCGTACACGGCGACCAGCGTGGCGGCCATGGTCAGCACCGGGCCGACGATTTCACGTGCGCCATTGATGGCGGCATCGCGCGGGGATTCACCTTCTTCCATGCGCCGGTGTACGTTTTCTACCACCACGATCGCGTCGTCCACGACCAGGCCAATGGCCAAAACCATTGCCAGCAATGTCAGCAGATTCAGGCTGTAGCCCAATGCCAGCATGATGGCGGCTGCGCCTAGCAATGACAGCGGGATGCTCAACACGGGCACGGCTACCGCGCGTACCGAGCCCAGGAAGATGAAAATCACCAGAACGACTTCCAAACTGGCGATGCCGAACTTGCCCAGAACATTGTTGATTGCGGCGTCGATGAAGACGGTGACGTCGTAGGGAATCGCCATCTTGGCGCCGGCAGGCAAGTCCAGGTCATTCAAGATGCGCCGTGCTTCGCGGGATATCGTCAGCGGGTTGCCGCCGGGGGTCGCCATGACTTCCAGGAACACGGCGGGTTCGCCGTTCATGCCGGTGATCTGGTTGCGGCTCTGGGCGCCAATTTCTACGGTGGCAATGTCTTCCAGCCGCACAAGGCTGGCGCCACGCTTGACGACCAGTTCACGAAAGCCTTGGACGCTGTCCAGGCTGGTGTCCGCCCGCACGTTGCTGACCACCAGCGCGTCACGCAACTGGCCGGGCGCGGCCTGGTAGTTGTTGTTTTGCAGGGCCGATTCAACGTCGGCGGTGGTGATGCCGTGGGCGCCCATGCGCAGCGGGTCGAGCCAGATGCGCATCGACAGTGCCTGCGAACCCAGCACGTTCACGGCGGCAACGCCATCAATCGTGGTCAGCATGGGCCGCGCGACACGCAGCAGATAGTCGGTGATGCCCGTCAATGCCTGCCCCTGCGGCGCGGTGAAACCTGCGTACACCACTCCGATTGCACCGGGGGACTGGCGCTGCACTACCGGGTCATAAGCGTCGTCGGGCAGTAAATATCGAACCTCATTGACCTTGGCCAGCACCTCGGTCAGGGCAGTGTCGGAATTGCTGTTCAGCCGCAGGTAGGCATTGATGGTGCTGCGGCCCTGGTCGGACGAGGACGTCAGGTACTCCACGCCTTGCGTGGTGGCTACGGCCTGCGCCAGCGTCGTCGTGACAAAGCCCTGCATCAGTTCGGCGGATGCGCCCGGGTATTCCGTGGTGACCGTGATTACGGCGCTTTCGATGCGCGGGTACTGGCGCAGCGGCAGATCGAGCAACGCGCGCAGTCCGATCAGCGCGATGAGCAGCGCGAAAGCGGTGGTCAGAACGGGGCGGCGGATGAAGAAGTCGGTGAATGACATGGCGGGCTCAGTCGGCTTGGCGCACAAGGACTGGGGAACCGTCCTGAATGTTTATCTGGCCCGCGACGATGACGAGTTCGCCGTCGCGCAGGCTGGTACCCAGCAATGCGACCGAGCCATCCTGGCGGGCACCGGACTGCACAGAGATCAATCGGGCACGGGCGTTGCCGCCGTCGTCTTGCACGGCAAAGACCGTCTCGCCGGCCAGGCTGCTCTGCACGGCGGCCGCAGGCACGGTGACCGTGGCGGGGCCGGACGGCAGTGTCACGCTGATAGGCGTGAAGGCGCCGGGCCAAACCTTTCCTGCCGCTTCCGGGCCTAGCGTGGCGCGTAGCCGCAGGGCGCGATTGCCCGCATCGATCTGCGGATCGATGGCGGTAAGCTTGCCCGTCAAAGGCGCATCGGCGCTCCCTTCGCTGGCGATGGATACGTCCAGCCCCAAGCGCAGAGCGGACCGGTAGCGGTCCGGCAGCGTGAAGTCCACGTGCAGCAGTCGCGTGTCAGTCAAGGTGGCGATAGGCGTACCGGCTTCTACATACTGGCCAAGGTTGACCTGCCGCACGCCCAATGTGCCTGTGAACGGCGCGCGCACCAAGCGGTGGGCGGCGTCTTCCTCGCTTTGCGCGACTTGGGCCCGGGCTTCAGCGTAGGCGGCCACATACTGTTCGTAATCAGCGCGCGACATGGTTTGGCCATGCAGACGCTTGGCGCGGTCCAGATTGGCTCGCGCCAACATGGCCGACGCGCGGTGACGTTCCAGTTCGCGTTGAATGGGGGCGTCGTTCAATTGCGCCAGCGGCGTGCCCGCCGTCACGTGTTGGCCGCTGGTGAAGTGGATTGCCGTCACGCGGCCGGCGATTTCGGGGGCGACCAATACTTGGTTGTCTGCCACCACGGTGCCAATCGCTTGCAGGCTTATTGGCACGGCCTTGATATGAACGGGGGCGGCCACGACTGGCACTGGCGCTGCGGCGCCGCCCGTTGCCGTTTGCGCCGCGATGGCGGTTTTGCGCTGGGTATCGTAGAAATAAAGGCCGCCGATAGTAGCAAGCACAAGCAGGGCAGCCAACGCGAGCTTGCGATTGGCCGCCCCGCGAGTAGGAGAAAAATCAGGATGCTGAGACATGAGTTCCATTTACATGATCAATGTAGTTTGGCTAAATCCAGAACTGGAATGATCAGGAATGGTAAGTAAGCAATCCGAGATTAGAAAACGATAAGTTCTTAGTTTAGGAGTTAGTTTTTCTAACCTTTATTTTTGAGCGGCTGGCTGGACTCATTTGCGGGTTATCGTGCTTCAGTTCTATCGACAAGGAATGCCGGTTTGTCCTTTGCACACTCAGAAAGCGCGAGCGGGGCCGCTCGCATGGCTGAAGCGCCGCCCGTTCTCCGCTTGCGCGGCGTTTACAGTCAGCGCCTGTCTCCGGTCAGCCTGGACCTTGCGGCAGGCGAGTGCGCGGCCATCACCGGGCCGTCCGGGTCTGGCAAATCGCTCTTACTGCGTCAGGTAGCGGATTTAGATCCGGGGCACGGTGAAGTTGAACTGGACGGCGCTCCACGATCCGGCATGCGTGGATTTGAATGGCGGCGCAAGGTGGTCTATTGCCAGGCCGAGGCGGGCTGGTGGGATGATCATGTCGCGCCACATTTCACGGACCAGGAACAGGCGAAGGCCTTGACGCAAGAGCTGGGCCTGTCCCCAGAAAAGCTGGACGCTTTGGTGCATGAACTCTCTACCGGCGAACGTCAGCGGCTTGGGCTGGCGCGCGCGCTGGCGCAAACGCCGCGTGTGCTGTTGCTGGACGAACCCACGGCCGCGTTGGATAGCGAGGCGACCGCGCTTGTTGAACGGGCGATGCACCGGTATCTGGACGGCGGCGCAGCGATTTTGATGGTTACGCATAGTCCCGAACAGGCGCAGCGTTTGGCGCGCCGCGGCTGGCGCATGGAGCAGGGCAGATTGGAGCCGCTATGGACGTAATCAAATTGCAGGCGCTGGATCTGGTGATCGCCTCGTTCCTGGTGCTTTTATGTGCGGCGATTTCCTTCGCGCTGCGTTTGAATCTGCAACGGCAGGTCTTGTGGGCGGCGATACGCACGGTGGTGCAGTTGCTGCTGGTTGGCCATATTTTGCGGATCGTGTTTGCACACGCGGCGCCGTGGCTGACCGCCTTGGTGGTGGCCGTGATGATGGCGCTGGCCGCGCGTGAAGTGGCGGCGCGCCCCAAGGCGCGGCTGGCGGGCCATGGCAATGGCTGGGTGGGCACCTTGGCGGTGGCGGGCACAACGCTGATTACTGCGCTGTTCATCCTGAACACCGCGCTGCGCCCAGACCCCTGGTATGACCCGCGCTATGCGATTGCGCTGGTAGGTATTGTGCTGGGCAGTGTGCTGAATGCGGCCAGTTTGGCGTTGGATGGCGTGCTGTCGGGCGTACGCCGCGAAAAACTGGCTATTGAAGCGCGGCTGTCTTTGGGTGCAACGCCGCAGCAGGCATTTTCTTCGTTGTTGCGTGAATCAGTGCGGCGCGGCATCGTACCCAGCATTAACCAGATGTCGGCGGCTGGCATTATTACGCTGCCCGGCATTATGACCGGCCAGATTATTGCAGGCATGGACCCCATTGATGCGGCCAAGTATCAGATTCTGTTGATGTTTTTGCTATGCGGCGCCAGTGGTATGGCTGCAATGGGGGCGGCCTATGGCGCAATGCGCCGGCTGACTGACGAGCGTGGACGTTTGCGGCTGGACCGGCTGGCAGTATCCAAATAGGGCTTGAACAGGGCAATAACGTTTCGCCGGGCCGAGGCAGGGTCAGAAAATTGCTATTTCGATCAGAAATTTCATGAGAACTTGACGCGCCATTTTCCATAATGGCCGGGATTTCAGATTTTGATGAACGTTAGCCCTCCGGATTTCCATGCCATTTAAGTCTTGTCCGACCCGCTTTTCCTGCTTTGCACAGCCCGCCCATAACCTGGCTGCTCAGGAGCATGCGGCGTGAGCGCCGCCACAATGAAATCCGCCGCCCGCCCGCGTGACGCGCAATGGGTCTTTCCTGGTTGGGCGGTATTGCTGTGCCTGGCAGCATGGCTTGCCGCGCTGGCCTGGGCACGCTGGCTGACTCTGCCTGACGAAGGGCGCTATGCCGGTGTGGCCTGGGAAATGTTGCGCAGCCACTCGCCTATGGTGCCCTTGCTCGACGGCATGCCGTATTTTCACAAACCGCCCTTGTATTACTGGCTGGCCCAGATCAGCTACGCGCTGTTCGGCGTGCATGAATTCAGCGCGCGCGTGCCGTCGCTGCTCGGTGCGTGGGGCGCGGGTGCTGGGCTGTACGCCTTCGTGTCGCGCTATCGCAATGTGGCTCAGGCACGCTGGGCGGTAGTTATTCTAGGCCTGATGCCACTGTTCTTTGGCGCGGCTCAATTTGCCAATATGGACATGCTGGTGGCCAGCATGATCACGTTGTGCGTACTGGCCGCGGCCGATACCGCATTGCGGCGGGAGCTGGGGCGGCCATTTCGCGGCATGTCGATCGCGACAGGCGTCTTTGCTGCGCTGGCGGTGCTGGCCAAGGGGCTGATCGGGTTGGCGCTGCCGGGCGCGATTGTGCTGGCGTGGTTGCTGCTGCGGCGCGATTGGCGTGGCATGCGTGCCCTGTTGTGGGTGCCGGCGCTGCTGGCGTTCGCTGTGGTGGCCGTGCCGTGGTTCTGGCTGATGCAGGTGAAGTTTCCGGGTTTCTATCACTACTTTTTCGTCTACCAGCACTTTGAACGCTTTGCGCAGAGCGGCTTTAATAATGCGCAGCCGTTTTGGTTTTACGTGCCGATAGTGGCGGGGCTGGCCATGCCCTGGGCGATTTGGGGCGCGGCATTTTTCAAGCCCGCGTTCTGGCGCGAGGCTGACCCGCATGGGCTGCGGCGTTTGATGGCAATTTGGGTCGCAGTCGTAATGGTGTTTTTTTCCATTCCGCAATCCAAATTGATCGGCTACGTGCTGCCGGTGTTTCCCCCTTTGGCACTGCTGATCAGCGAGCGCATTGCGCCGGCCTGGGCGGCCGGTAAGCGCCGGGGGATACAAATTGCGACTGGTGTGGCGGCGGTGATTTGCCTGGCGGCAATAGTCGTGGCGGCATCTAATCCGCGGGGTAGCGTTGGCCCGGCGATGAACAATCTGCGGCAGGCTATGCAGGCCAAAGACCAGCACATTGCGCTGCATAGCCTGCCATTTGATTTAGGCTTTTACACGCAAGCCGAGCAACCGCAGTGGATCGTGGATGACTGGAAAAATCCGGAGATTCCCACCCGTGATAACTGGCGCAAGGAGCTTTACGATGCAGCGGAGTTTGACCCGGTCATGGGCAAGCGTGTGCTGATTAACGCCGAGGATATGCGGACCCGTCTTTGCCAGGCCTCGGATGGGACGAGATACTGGATCTGGGGCAACAAAGAAGACGGCTCGCGTTATGTGCCAATCAACGGTGTAGCGCCGAATTTCGCAGGCGATAAGTGGTTGGTCTGGCGCATTGATATTGATGCGGCTTTCCGTCAGCGGGTTTGCGCCGGCGTGCCGGCGGGTTAGGGTGGCGCGAGCCATGTACGGTTCAATAAGAATTGATGAGCATGACGGAACTATTTACGTGGTTGACTAGCGAGCAAGGCTTGATGGCGCTGTTGACCCAGAACTGGGTGCTGGGCACGGTCATCATTGCCGCCGTCATCTTTGTTGAGACGGGGTTGGTCGTGATGCCGTTCTTGCCAGGTGATTCATTGTTATTCGCGGCCGGTGCATTCTTGGGCGTGGCGGGCATCGATCCCCTGGTATCGCTGGCGGTAATCATCGCCGCCGCTATCGCTGGCGACGCATTGAACTACACCATCGCGTCGTCTCGGTTTGGGCAAAGGTTGGCGCATAGCCGATGGATCAAGCCCGCCCATCTGGAGCGCGCGCGCGATTATTTTGCGCGTTACGGCGCGATGACGATTACGGTGGCGCGTTTTGTGCCTATCGTTCGCACGCTGGCTCCGTTTGTGGCCGGGCTTTCACAGATGCCGCGCCGCACGTTTTATGCGTACAACGTGATTGGCGGCGTGCTGTGGTGTTCGTTGATGGTGATGGGCGGCTATTGGATGGGATCGATTCCCTGGGTGCGCGCAAACCTGCATTGGGTGTCAGTCATCATTATTGGCTTGTCCGTGATTCCGATGGGGCTGCACGGGCTGCAAGTGCGGCGGCAGGCCGCGCGCTCTTGATTCGGTAATCAATGGGGCAATCCACGGCCCAAGAAAAAGCCGGCAGCCCGATAAATGGGCTGCCGGCTTTTTTCATCATTGCGGCCGGGGCCGCAACGACGGGCAATGCTTAGCCGATAGAGGCCAGCACTTGGTTCAGCGTGGCGCTGGGGCGCATGGCCTGGCTGGCCTTGGCTTCGTTGGGCTGGTAGTAGCCGCCAATATCAACCGGCTTGCCTTGGGCAGCCTTCAGCTCTTCCACAATCTTGGTTTCGGCTTCGGCAAACGCGCCGGCCGCGCCCGCAAACTGGGCAGCCAGTGCGCGGTCGTCGGTTTGCGCGGCCACGGCCTGGGCCCAGTACATGGCCAGGTAGAAGTGGCTGCCGCGGTTGTCCAGGCCACCAACCTTGCGGTCCGGCGACTTGTTTTCGTCCAGGAACTTGGCGGTGGCTTGATCCAGCGTCTTGGCCAGGATTTGAGCGGTCGGGTTCTTGTACGTACGGCCCAGGTGATCCAGCGATTCCGCCAGCGCCATGAATTCGCCCAGCGAATCCCAGCGCAGGAAACCTTCTTCCAGGAATTGCTGCACGTGCTTCGGAGCCGAACCGCCGGCGCCGGTTTCAAACAGGCCGCCACCGGCAACCAGCGGCACGATCGACAGCATCTTGGCGCTGGTGCCCAGTTCCATGATGGGGAACAGGTCGGTCAGGTAGTCGCGCAACACGTTGCCGGTTACCGAGATGGTGTCCAGGCCTTCACGGATACGCTTGACCGAGAACTTGGTGGCTTCAACCGGGTCCAGAATGCGCAAGTCCAGGCCGCTCGTGTCGTGATCGTTCAGGTATTGCTTGACCTTGGCGATGACCTGGGCGTCGTGGGCGCGCTTTTCGTCCAGCCAGAAAACGGCGGGCGTCTTGGAGGCGCGGGCGCGGGTAACGGCCAGCTTGACCCAGTCTTGAATCGCGGCGTCTTTGGTCTGGCACATGCGCCAGAGGTCGCCGGCTTCCACGGCTTGTTCCAGCAAGACCTTGCCAGACGCGTCGGTGACGCGCACGGTGCCGGATGCCGGCACGACGAAGGTCTTGTTGTGGGAGCCGTATTCTTCAGCGGCTTGGGCCATCAGGCCAACGTTGGGCACGCTGCCCATCGTGACCGGATTGAAGGCGCCATGCTTCTTGCAGTCTTCGATGACAGCCTGGTAGACGCCAGCGTAGCTGCGATCAGGGATCACGGCCTTGGTGTCTTGCAGCTGGCCTTCGGCGTTCCACATTTTGCCGGAGTCGCGAATCATGGCGGGCATGGACGCGTCAACAATCACGTCGCTGGGCACGTGCAGGTTGGTGATGCCCTTGTCGGAATTCACCATGGCCAGTTGCGGCAGCGTCTTGTAGGCGGCGTCGATGTCGGCGGTGATGGCGGCTTGCTGGTCAGCAGGCAGCGATTGGATCTTGGCGTACAGATCGCCGATGCCGTTGTTGGCATCGAAACCGGCTTGCTTCAACACGGCGGCGTGCTTGGCCAGCACGTCTTTGTAGAACACGGACACAACGTGGCCGAAGATGACGGGGTCGGAGACCTTCATCATCGTGGCCTTCAGGTGCACCGAGAACAACACGCCGGTGGTCTTGGCGTCGTCGATCTGGGCTTGCAGGAAGGACTTCAGCTTGGCGGTCGACAGCACAGCGGCGTCGATGATCTCGCCGGCCTTGACCGGGGTCTTTTCCTTCAGCACGGTCTTCGTGCCGTCGGCGGCGGTCAGTTCAATCTTGACGTCGCCGGCGTCGGCGATCAGGGCAGACTTTTCAGTGCCGTAGAAATCGCCTTCGGACATGTGCGACACGTGCGACTTCGAATCAGCGGACCAGGCGCCCATCTTGTGCGGGTGCTTGCGCGCGTAGTTCTTGACCGACAGCGGAGCGCGGCGGTCGGAGTTGCCTTCGCGCAGAACCGGGTTCACGGCGCTGCCCTTGACCTTGTCGTAGCGGACCTTGACGTCGCGCTCGGTGTCATTGGCGGGGGCGTCCGGGTAGTCCGGCAGCTTGTAGCCCTGGTCTTGCAGTTCCTTGATGGCCGCCTTCAGTTGGGGCATCGAGGCGCTGATGTTGGGCAGCTTGATGATGTTGGCTTCGGGCTTGACGGCCAGAGCGCCGAGTTCGGCCAGCGCGTCGGACAGCTTCTGGCTGTCTTCCAGGTAGTCCGGGAAGAGAGCGATGATGCGGCCGGCCAGCGAGATGTCGCGGGTTTCGACCGTGATGCCTGCGGGCTTGGCGAATGCTTGGACGATGGGCAGCAGCGAACGGGTTGCAAGCGCCGGAGCTTCATCGGTGAGGGTGTAGATAATCTTCGGAGTAAGAGACATGATCCTTGAATCTGTTCGGCTGAGGCGCTTTCGGCGCAAACCCGAACATGCTATGCGGCGTACGCCGGTAGATGTTGTCGAGAGTGGGTTCGTATGAGCAGACGGCCCCCGCAAAAATAAAAACGTCTGTGGAAGCATCTGCTCAACATGGCGGGCGCCCGCTAATTCTTGGCTGGACGGTAAATTGCCGGGACGCGCTTAGTGTGCATGCACCGGTAAATTTCCGTCCGCCCGAAGCGGTACGTCTGCCACGAACCATCGATTGTAATACCGTGCTACCCCATCTCGCAGCGCAGGGAGGGCGGTTTGATCATGCAGCGGGCATTGAAAATCGACGATTTTATTGGGGACGTATTGTATCAGCCGTGCGAGCTACCGGCCAGGAGTCTAAGTGTCTCTAAAATCCGCCAACGTCTTTTAACGTCTGCGGAACGTATATTCGATTGCGCAATAAGGTTGGGCTGGAATACTTGGGACGGTATTCAGAGATATATATGGGGACGCATTGCTTGCGCGCTGAAGCGACCGGCTTTGCCCCAATGGGTGAGCGCCACATTCTTGGCCCTTACCGTTTGACAAACTGTGTGCGTTAGCGGAAAGTACGCCACATGACTTTCCGCGCCGTCCGCATTTCGCTGATTATTACCATCATTCCTGGAATGGTGGGTTAGCGCGCGACCGCAGTCAGTCACAGCCACCCGCCCCACGAGGCGGGTTTTTTGTGACCGCCTCTGCCGGGCAAGCCCCCAACGCAGAGAATCACATGCCCGCTAGCACCCCCGCCCATACCGCCGCCGACACCCCGGACTTTCAGCAAGGCAATGCCTCGCCAATGGAATACCTGCGCCAGATTCTGAACGCTCGGGTCTATGACATTGCCCGTGAAACCGAACTGGACCCCGCGCGCGGTTTGTCGGTGAGGCTGAACAACACCGTTCACTTGAAGCGGGAAGACAATCAGCCTGTTTTTTCTTTCAAGGTGCGCGGCGCCTATAACAAGATGCGCAACACCCCTCAAACGGCGCTGGACCGAGGGGTGATCACGGCGTCAGCCGGCAACCATGCGCAAGGCGTTGCTATTTCTGCCGCCAAGATGGGCGTGCAGGCCATCATCGTGGTGCCGCAGACCGCGCCGCAAGTCAAAGTGGACGCTGTGCGCGCACACGGCGGGCCGACCGTTACCGTGGTGCAGGCCGGGGATTCCTATAGCGATGCCTACGCTCATGCGCAGACGCTGGCGCAACAGCAGGACCTGACCTTCATCCCCGCCTTTGACGACCCGTACGTGATTGCGGGGCAGGGCACGGTAGGCATGGAAATCTTGCGGCAGCATCCGGGCGGTCTGGACGCGATCTTTGTTCCCATCGGCGGCGGCAGCTTGGCGGCGGGCGTGTCCACCTACGTAAAGACCATCAATCCCGGCGTCAAAGTGATTGGCGTGCAAACCCAGGATTCCTGCGCCATGGCGCAATCCATCAATGCGGGTGAGCGCGTCAATCTGGCCGAAGTGGGTTTGTTTTCAGATGGCACGGCGGTAAAGCTGGTGGGCGAGGAAACCTTCCGCCTGTGCCGCGAGTATCTGGATGAAGTCATTCTGGTGGACACGGATGCCGTGTGCGCGGCGATCAAGGATGTGTTCCTGGACACGCGCAGCGTGCTGGAACCCGCGGGCGCGCTGGCAGTGGCGGGCTTGAAGCAGTATGTAGAGCGCGAAGGGGTGCAGGGCCAGTCGCTCGTGGCCATCACGTCAGGCGCCAATATGAACTTTGACCGCATGCGTTTCGTGGCTGACCGCGCCGACGTGGGCGAGGCGCGTGAAGCGGTGTTCGCGGTGACGGTGCCCGAAGAACGCGGGAGCTTCCGCCGCTTTTGCGCCGTTATCGGCCAGCGCAGCGTGACGGAATTCAATTACCGCATCGCCGATGCCCGCACAGCGCATATCTTTGTCAGCATGCAGATCGCGCGCCGCAGCGAGGCCGCAGACATCATGCGGGCGCTGCAAGAGCAGGGCTTTTCAGCCAACGACCTGACGCACAACGAAGTGTCCAAGCAGCACATCCGCTACATGGTGGGCGGGCGTTCGCCGCTTGCGGGTGGTGAACGCCTGTTCCGATTTGAGTTTCCTGAGCGTCCGGGCGCCCTGATGAAATTTCTGTCGGCGATGGCGCCCAACTGGAACATCAGCCTGTTCCACTACCGCAATCAAGGCGCGGATTTCAGTTCGGCGCTAGTTGGCATCCAGGCGCCGCTGGCGGACAGCGCCGCGCTGGACCAGTTCCTGGAGCAACTGGGATATGCGCACGAGGAAGAGACGGCGAACGAAGCCTGCCGCCAGTTCCTGATCTGACATCAGCTGCCGCTCAGGCTGGCTTGCAGTTGGCCTTGCGCGGCAGTTGCACTCCGGGTTGCAAACGCAGACTGGCTTGGCCGCCGGCCTGCGTCAGTTGCAGGGCGCTGGCGCGCCATGCAGGCACGTCGTCATAGCGCACGTCCACCTTGGCGCCCGGGGCATTGGCGTTGCGATCGAATTCGATGTTTGGCAGTTGCAGGCAGGAGTCTTGCGTGTTCAAGCGTGCAAGCTCTTGGCCGTCGGCCAGGCGTACGGCGCGGAATTCCAGCGGGGTGGGAACGAACTTGGTCACCGCGGGCACTAGCTGCATATAGCCGTAAGCATCTTTGACGCGAGTTGCGGGCTGGACCTCGACCACGTCAGAACCCGGCGGCACGGCTAGATAGGCGACGTTGCCGTCGATGTCCAATAACCGGCCTTTGCCCAGGTTTGTCGTCTGCAAGGGCGCATGGCGGATCAGCACGGTTTCTTGCCAGGCGGTCTCGATGCGCGTCCAGCCGGCCAGGCGCGCATCCATGAAGCGGGTAGCGTGCAGCTTGTTTCGATCTGGCGATTTGGAAACATCGATGCGCTGCACGCGCAATGCGCCGTTGACCACTTTCAATTGCGCCAGAACCGAGTCAGCGCTGGAACTGTTGAAAAACGCCAGCACGCCATCGGGGTCCAGGACTTGCACGCTGCCTGGGCAAAAGAAGGCGCGGCTTGCCGTGCTCTTGGCGTCGGGGTAGAGCAGCAGCGCAACCTCCTTGCCGCAAAGCTTTATGCCCTGAAAGCTGATGGTCGTGTTGTTGAACTGTTGCCGTTGGCCGGTGTTCAAGTCGCGTTGGCTGGTGACGTCGGCTTGCACCACCAAGCCATCCTTGTTGTAGAGCGTACTGGCGGCCACGGAAGCTCCAAGGAAGTAGAGGGTTAGCGCCAGCGCACTGCGTCTTTTCATCTTGTGTCCCGTCGGTGGCATAAGCACTGAATATATACCGGACGGGACAGGTGTTCAGCTGACAGCCGCAGTCCGCCGTTCAGGTTCCAAGCTGCTGGCGGCCAATCCGTCCACATGCACTTGCGGCTGGCCCTGGGGGCAGCGCTCCACGCGAGCCCGCACGCCGTAGGCGCGGCGCAGGGTGTCTGGCGTCACGACGTGCGCCGGCGCGCCTTCGGCAAGCAGCGCGCCGCCGTGCAGCAGCAAGGCGCGGTCGGCATGACGCAGTGCGATGTTCAGGTCGTGCAGCACCACCAGCGTGATGAGCCGGTGAAGCCGAGTCTGCCGGCGCAGCACATCCATGACGTGAAACTGGTAGTTCAAGTCCAGCGCGGATAGAGGCTCGTCCAGCAGCAACAGGCGCGGACGGCGCACCAGGGCCTGGGCTAGCGAGGCCAGTTGTTTCTGGCCGCCAGACAGCTCGTCCAGGTAGCGGTTGGCCAGCGCGGCAATGCCAAGTTCCATCAGCACATCCATCGCGTCCGCCATCAAGGCATGGCCTGGCTTTCCGTGACGGCCAGAGCGGGCGGCCACCAGCACGGATTCAAATACCGTCATGTGTACGCCCTTGGGCAGTGCCTGCGGCATGTACATAGCTTGAGCTGCCCGCTGCGCGGCAGGCAAGCGGGCGAAGTCCGCGCCGTCCAGTTCAAGTTCGCCGCCCTGCATGGGGTTCAGGCCTGCCAGCGTCTTGAGCAGTGTCGATTTGCCGCTGCCGTTCGGGCCAAGCAGCGCGGTGACGGTGCCTTCAGGCAGGGCCGCCGCGTGCAGGTCGCGCAGCACGGAGCGGGCGCCGTAACCGGCGGTCAGCCCGCGGATGTGCAACTGCGTCATCGTCAGGGTTGCAGCACCAGCGTGCCGCGCATGTGTTGGGCGTGCGCCGGGAACGAGCAGTAGTAGGTGTAAGACTGTCCAGCCGCAAGACGGCTTACGGGGAAAGTGACGGTGGCGGTTTCGCCGCCGCCCAGCATGGGGGTCTTGGCCAGAATGCGGGCATCGCCGGGCGCCAGGAATTCATGCTCCGCGCCCGCTTTGATGCCGTCGACCATCACGCGGTCGATGTCTTCGGTCTTGGTCAGCACCCAGTTGTGGCCAGCCTTTTCTTTGCTGTTCTTGCCCGTGTGGATCAGGCGCACAGTGAAGTCCTTGCATGTGGACGGCACTACGATGTGGTCGGGGCCGAACTGCTTTCCGGGGCGGCCTTCCACGTCGATCGAGCAAGCGTCGGGGGCGGCATGGGCAGCGCCGGTCATCAACAAGGCAGCCAGCGTCAGGGTCAGGCGGGATTGCATCAAAAGGTCTCCTTATGGGGATGCGGGGCGTCAGGCGCGTTTGAGCGCACGCACGACGATGGTGAGGAAAAAGGGAATGCCGACAAGCGACGTCACGATGCCCACGGGGATCAGCGCGCCGGGCAGGACGGTCTTGGACGCCACGGAGGCCACGGACAGAATCAGCGCGCCAGCCAAGGCGCTGCCGGGCAGGTAGTAGCGATGGTCTTCGCCCAAAAGCAGCCGTGCGATGTGCGGCGCAACCAGACCGACAAAGCCGATCGTGCCGACAAACGACACAGCCAGCGCGGCCAATGCGCTGACGCGCAACAGACTGATAAGACGCAAACGCTTGACGTCGATGCCAAAGCTGGCGGCGCGTTCTTCACCCAGGCGCACAGCGGTCAGTTTCCAGGCGTCGCGCATGGAAAATGGCAACACCAGAGCGATGGCCGCCGCCATCACGGCCACGGTGGTCCAGTTGGCGCGCGCCAGGCTGCCCATGGTCCAGAACACAATGCCTTGCAATGCCTCTTCGCTAGCTACGAATTGCAGCAGCATCACGAGCGCCTGGAATGAGTACACCAGCGCGATGCCAAACAGCACCACGCCCAGCGTCGAGCCGCCGCGCCAACGCGCAACACGCTCCAGTATCAACACCGACAACAGCGTGCAGGCAAAGGCAGAGATCGACACCACCATGCCGGGCGGCAGCGCGGGCAGATGCCAGTCCAGCGTGATCGCCAGCGACGCGCCAAAGGCGGCTGCCGCCGACACGCCCAGCGTGTAGGGGCTGGCCAAGGGGTTGTCCAGCATGGTTTGCATCTCGGCTCCGCCCAGGCCCAGCGCCACGCCAACCAACAGCGCCATCAGCGCGTAGGGCAGCCGGAATTGCCAGACGATGACGCGCGTGCCCGCGCTTGCCGCATCCGGATGGAGCAGCGTGCGGAGCAGCTCGCCGGGTCCAAGTGCCGCCGGGCCGCTGGCGATATCGGCCAGCAGGCTGACCAGAATGGCCAGAGCAAGCAGACCGCCCACCAGCAGACGTTTTCGTACCGTGCGCCGGTAGATGCCGATGGCGTCGCCGGACGGCGGCGCGGCATGAATCGTAGTCAGGCTGGCCATGGCGATCAGTTGGCAGCAGCCGGCGCGGTCCAGTACGTGCCAGCCTTATCCGTGTCCAGGAATTGGCTGTACAAGGCGTCCAGCGTGCCTTCTGGATCAAGCGCGGCGGCGCGTTCGGGATAGAGCCACTTGGCCATGGCTTCAATGGCGGCCACGTTATAGGGCGAGTTGTAGAAAGCGTGCCAGATGCCAAAGGCGCGGTGCTGTTTGACGGCATCCAGGTCACGGATGCCGTCACGCGCAAGCAGCGTGCTCAGGCTGTTTGCCGAAACAGAAGCGGTGGCGCCAGGGCCGGCCAGCAAGCCAGGGCGGCCGGGTTCGGACCGGCTGCCTGTGGCGATGTAGACGTCGGGCTTGGCGTCCAGCAAGAACTCCAGGCTGACGTCGCCAATGGCGCCCGGCAACACGGGCGCGGCCACGTTGACGCCGCCAGCCGCTTCCAGCAGGTCTCCAAAACTGCCGTTGCCTGTTGAGTGGCAGCAGGCCGGCCACACGCCCGCCAGCATTTCCACGAAGACTCGAGGGCGCTGCGCCTGCGGCACCGGGTCCACTATCTGGCGTACTCGGGCCAGATGCTCTTGATAGAACGAGATATAGGATTCGGCTTGTGGCTCGCGGTCCAGCGTTTGACCCAGGATGCGCATGCTGGGCACGGTGTTTTGCACCGGGTGCTGACGGAAGTCGATAAAGACAATGGGTATGCCCGCTTCTTGCAGCGCGGTGATCATGGGGTTGTTGCGCCCAGGGCCATGGCCGCTCAAGCTGAACACGGCTACGTCCGGCTTCAGGGACACAATCTTTTCAGGGCTCACGCTGGCCTCGGACGTCTTGCCGATCAGGGGCACATCGGCGGCCTTCGGGTAGCGTTTGACAAGCTGGTTCCAGGAATAGGGGTCTTGCTGCTTCAACTCGCCTTGCCAGCCAACGACGCGGCCCACGGGATCGTCGCGGTCCAGCAGTGCCATCGCAAAGACAAAACGGCCTTCACCCAGCAACACGCGCTGCGGGTGGTCGGGCACCGTCACCACCCGGCCAGCCAGATCGGTGACCTGACGCGCTTGGGCGCCTGGCAGGGCGCAACACAGCGCGGCGGCGGCAACGGCTGCGCGCAAGAAAGTGAGTGGGCGGAGAGTCTGCGTACGCATCGGAAATCCTGGGTTGCGCCGTCCTCCGC
Organism: Achromobacter seleniivolatilans; assembly: GCF_030864005.1. Lineage (NCBI taxonomy): Bacteria > Pseudomonadati > Pseudomonadota > Betaproteobacteria > Burkholderiales > Alcaligenaceae > Achromobacter > Achromobacter seleniivolatilans. The sequence goes on along the minus strand of NZ_CP132976.1, from coordinate 1,816,941 downwards.
GGGCTTGCGGGTAACGCGAACCATTCTTATCGGCAAGCAGTGTCGGCCAAGCCGTCTCAAGAAATTGTTAAGACGGTCTGAATGTGGCGGCCGCGCTGCAAACCGAAGCGGGACCCAGCCGCCACTTACAATATGAGACTGATTTCCATTTCCCGATCCTGCTCATGCGCGTTCTAGTCATCGAAGACGACCCCGATATCCTGGCCAACATCACGCATCACCTGACGCGGCGCGGCTATATCGTGGACTGCGCGGAAGACGGCCTGCGTGGGTATGCCATGGCGGCGACAGGTGATTTTGATCTGATCGTGCTGGACCTGATGCTGCCGCGCCTGGACGGCTACGAGCTGTGCCGCCGCCTGCGAACCGAGGCTGCCTGCAACACGCCCGTGATCATGGTGACGGCACGCGACACGCTGGACAACCGGCTGACCGGGTTTGACGCAGGCGCGGACGATTATCTGGTCAAACCTTTTGCGCTGGCCGAACTGGCTGCAAGAGTCAAAGCGCTGCTGCACCGCGCAAGCGGAGCGGGGGCGGCGCGCATCTTGCGTGTGGCCGACCTGAGCCTGGACACCAGCACGCTGGAACTATCGCGAGCAGGCCAGGCGCTGCGTCTGCCGCCATCGCCGCTGCAACTGCTGACGTTGTTGATGCGCGCCAGCCCTGCGGTGGTGCATCGCGCCCGGCTGGAAGAAGCATTGTGGCGCGATTCCCCGCCCGACAGCGACAGCCTGCGCACGCATATTCATCAAATCCGGCATGTGATCGACAAGCCCTATGACACGCCGCTGCTGCATACCGTGCATGGCATCGGCTACCAATTGCGGATCGCGGACGATGCCTGAGCGCACGCGGCGTACGGCCCGGCGCGGCTTGGCAAGGCATCTGGTGTTGACCTATGTGGTGCTGGCGCTGCTGGTGGCCGGCTTGTTGTCGTGGCTGTCGGTCTGGAGCGTCAGCAAGCTGGAAGCGCACTTGCAGCGCATTGATATGGGCATGGCGGTTGAGCGCGTGCGCGGCGATTTTCTGGCGGGCATCGACCCTGGCCGGCCGCATCGTTTCTTTCATGGTGATCCGGGCAGCGACGCGTTTCCCAAGTGGTTGCAGGGGCTGGCGCCCGGTTTCCACAAGATGGAGCGCGGCGGCCGCGTGTGGCACGTGATGGTCGACGACCTGGATGGCCAGCGCTACATGCTGCTGCGCGACTACACCGAATACGAGCAGAACCAGGTGGCATCGCACTGGGCCGCTGTCAGCGGATTGGCGGGCAGCCTGGCGCTGGCCTTCATACTGGGCATCGTGGCAACGCGGCGTCTGCTGCGTCCGTTGTCGCGGCTGGCGGCGCAGGTCAACACGCGCGGCGCGCAACCGCCGCAGACCCGGTTGGCCGAAGACTATCCGCCTGACGAAATCGGCCAATTGGCCGCCGCGTTCGACGCCACCTACAACCAGCTGGAACAAGCGCTGCGGCGCGAGCAGCTGTTCACCGCAGACGTGGGGCACGAACTGCGCACGCCGCTGATGGTGATCTCCAGCTCTTGCGAACTGCTGCGCGAAGAGCAGACTTTGGACGCGGATGGGCTGGCTCGGCTGGCGCGCATAGAAGCCGCAGCCTCTGACATGAGTGAGCGGCTGGATACCTACCTGATGTTGGCGCGCGGTAGCGACGCTGCCGACCTGTTCGCCCGTGAAAGCGCGCGGGCGACGGCGCAGGGGCAATTGGCCGCATGGTCCGCCGTCGCGCAGCGGCGGGACATGCTTCTGAGCCTGCAAGAAACCGAGCCAAACGCGCAAGCGCTGCTGTTTCCTGCCCCCTTGCTGCGCGCCGTGCTGTCCAACCTGATCCGCAACGCTTTGCAGTATGCGGGGCCGCACGCTGAAGTGGTCATCACCGCCGGTCCGGATTTCATGCAGGTGGCAGACAACGGCCCCGGCATCGCGGCCGAACGGCACGATGCCATCTTCAATCCCTTTGTGCGGGGCGAACAGCCAGATGCTGGCAACTTGGGATTGGGCCTGTCGCTCGTGCAGCGCATATGCGAACACCAGGGCTGGCGCGTGTCCCTGCAATCGCAGCCGGGGCAGGGCAGTGTGTTTCGGGTGGAGTTGGGGGGTGAGGCCGGTTGATCTTGAGACCGAAACTCGTCTGGCAATAACGTGTGCCGAGCGTTCTGGCGCGCCGGGCCGGAAACAGTTGGAGTCTGCTGTACCGGCCCAACCCCATCAAAACGCCAAATCCGCCGTGAACGTAACCGTGCGCCCCGCACCCGGCACGCCGTAGAGCTGAAAGCCGTCCAGCGATGCGCCCACGCGGCTGTAATAGAACTTGTTGAACAGGTTGTCCACGTTCATGCCCAGCGTCACGTTCTTGTTGAACTTGTAGCGCGCGGCGACGGAGTGCAGCCAGTAGGACGGCGCTTTTTCGTCATCGCGCACCCAGATCGGATGCGTGCCGGACGGGCCTGACACGGTGGCGCTGTTGTTGTTCTTGCCGCCCACATACTTGTTGTCGGTGTAGCGGCGTTTTCCCACGTATTGCGCGCCGTAGCTCAACGACAGTTCGTCTGTGGCGGCATAAGTGGTCCACAGGTTGAAGGTCAGGTCGGGGACGTTCTTGGCTTCTTCACCCTCATTGGCGCCTTTGGTGATGCGGCTTTTCATGGCGCTTACGCCCGCAAAGGCGGACCAGCGCGGCGTGATGTTGCCTGACAAACCCAGTTCGATGCCGTCGACGCGTTTGGCGGGCAGGGCGCGCACCACATCGGTGGCGTCGTCGCCATATTCCCAAGAGTCAGTGAGCTCGGTACGGAAGAGGGCGCCGGTCAAGGACAGGTCGCCGCCAGCCACGTCCCACTTCGTACCCAGTTCCCAGGTTTTGGAGACGGCGGGTTTGTACGTGTCGGTGCTGGTGGCGCCGTAGATATTGTTGTTGGTGGACGCGCCCAGCGCCGATGGTTGCGCGGCCTGGCTGTAGGCCGCATAGACGCTGCCGTATTCCACCGGTTTGTAGGTCAGGCCGACGCGGCCGCTCCAGGCGCCGTCTGTCACGCGTTGAGTCGCCGCGCCAGTGACCTGCGTCACGCGGTAACGGTCGTAGCGCAATGCGCCTTGCAGCATCCATTGCGGGTTGAAGGTCAGGGTGTCGCCGACATACAGGCCGGTGTTGAAGATCTCGGCCTTGTTGCCGGAGTTGCCTTTCAAGGTGTCAACGCCGCCCATATCCACGCCACCCGTGTTGCGCAGGTCTATCGTGGGATTGGTGGATGGTGCGCGGATGGTACGCGCGTGGTCGCCGTAGGTTTCCTTGTAGAACTCCAGCCCCGTCACAACGGCGTGCTTGATGCCGCCCGTGTGGAAGTCCAGGTTCAGGTTGGTCTGGTTGGCCAGGATGGTGTAGCGCTTGGACGTGCCAAAGTCGTTGCCGCGCAGTTGCGCGTAGGGCGATGGATCAGTCAGCGATTGATACCCGCTATAGGACGGTATGCCATCGGCGCTGTTGACCAGTGGCCCGGCGCCGACATAGCCGTAGGAGGTGCGCGACGTGGAGTTGAAGCGCGCGGGAGCCAGCACGCCGATGCGATCGGTCTGCTGCCAGCGGCTGATATTGGACAGCCGCGCTTGTTGGGTGAAGTCGTGTTCGACTTTAAGCGTGGCCTGGTCGGTGCGGGTTTGTTCGGTATACAGATCCGGGTCGCCATACCAGGCGTTGCGCGCCACGTTGGGCATGCGCTTGCCGCCCGTGCCGCGCTGTATCGGCACGCCGCCGTCGGGGATGTTGTCGTCTTCCTGATGCAGATAGTTCAGGGTCACACGCGTGGGCGTGCCCAGACCCATGGCCAGCGACGCTGCCATCCCGTAGCGGTCAAACTCCGTCACATCGCGATCAGCCACGCCGTTATGGTGGCGCATCAGGTTGATGCGCAGCGCAGAGCTATCGCCCAGTTCCTGGTTCAAGTCGGCAGTGATGCGGCGGTAATGGTCCGTGCCCAGCCCGCCAGACAGCTTGTAGAAGGAACCCAGGCGCGCTTCTTTGCTGGCCAGATTGACGCTGCCGCCCACGGCGGACACACCGGACTCGATGGAACCCGTGCCTTTGAAGACTTCAGCTTCTTCCAGATTGAAGATGTCGGTCCGGCTGGACAGGCCAGCGTCGCGGATGCCGTCGACGGTAATGCTTTGTTCGGCGGAGAAACCGCGGATAGTGAACATGTCGCCCCAGCCCAGATTGCCTTCACCCGAACTGAAGGTGATTCCGGGCACGTTACGCAGCACGTCTTGCAAGCTTTTGGCTTGCTGCTCTTCCAGCACTGCCGCTGGCACAACCGTAATGCTTTGCGGGGTGTCCAGCAGCGGTTCGGTGAATTTTCGGGATTGCACGCGATCCGCCTTGTAGGGCGGGGCGTCGGCCTGCACGGTGACTGGCGCCAACACGGGGGTGTTGCTGGCGGGCTGGGTCTGCGCATGCGCTTGGGTGGTCGCGACGGCGCCTAGCGCCATGCTTAGAGTCTTCAGGGCAAAGCCGCCCTGGACGTGATTTTTGTAGTGCGCCATGTGGGATCTTAAGTGCCTCAATGAGAATCGTTTCGGATTCTAAGGAGGCGCGTCTCAAGATCTTGTTAAGACGGCGGGCGGGCGGATGCGAGCCAAGCCACGCCCAAAGACACAACAAAAATTCAGCTAGATATAAGAATGTTATTACATTACACTGCCGGCTCTTTTCAGCTGTTGACGTTTCGCGTGCGCCCGAAAGGGCGTCGGCCGCGCCGTCTTTACCTCATTCATCATGCTCGCATCCTCGCCCTCAACACGCCTGCGTTCCATCGACGCCTTGCGCGGTCTGGTCATCGTCATCATGTTGCTGGACCACGTGCGCGAGACCTTTTTTTTGCATCATCAAGTGGGCGACCCGATGGATGTGTCGGCCACCGACCCGGCGCTGTTCTTTTCTCGTCTGCTAGCGCATTTGTGCGCGCCGGTGTTTGTACTGCTGACCGGGGTGTCGGCCTGGCTGTATGGCGCAAAGGCTGGCAGCCGCGGCGCAGCGGCCGGATTTCTGGCCAAACGCGGCCTGTTTCTGGTGCTGCTTGAAGTGGTGGTGGTGAATTTTGCGTGGACGTTCCAGTTCCCGCCGTCCGTCGTGTACCTGCAAGTGATCTGGGTGATCGGCCTGTCCATGCTGTCGCTGGCCGCGTTGCTGTGGCTGCCGCGTGCGGCGCTGGTGGCGGTGGGCGTGGTGCTGGTGGCTGGCCACAATGCGCTGGATGGCCTGCATTTCGCGGTGGGCGAGGCCATGCATGTGCCTTGGGCGGTGTTGCACGACAGGGGCTGGATTGTATTGAGCGACACCATGCGCTTGCGCACGTCTTACCCCTTGCTGCCGTGGATTGGCGTGATCGCGTTGGGTTATGCGGCGGGGCCTTGGTTCAAGGCGGCAGCGGCGGTGCGTCAGCGCCGGTTGTGGCTGTCAGGACTTACCGCCTTGGCGGGATTTGTGGCGCTGCGTGCAATCAACGGATATGGCCAGGCGCAGCCTTGGGGCTTGCAGGACGACGCGCTGCATACCGCGATGAGCTTCCTGAACATCACCAAGTACCCGCCGTCGCTGATGTTCCTGTTGCTGACGCTGGGTGTGGGCTTGTGTCTGCTGGTCCTGATTGAACGCGCACAGTCCGCCGCTTGGGTGCGTGTGTTGTGCGTATTCGGCGCCGCCCCGATGTTCTTCTATCTGCTGCACCTGTACGTCTTGAAGCTGCTGTATCTGGCGGGCGAAGGCGTGTGGGGCTTGAACCAAGGCAAGTATTTTGGCGTCGACGCAATGTCCAGCGTCTGGTTGATATCGGCGCTGCTGGCCGTGGCGCTGTATTGGCCGGTGCGCTGGTTCGGACGCCTGAAAGCCGAACGCCGCGATATCGCTTGGCTCAAGTATCTGTGAGGTTTGCCATGCGGTTGCGGAACCTGTCGGCGGGTCTGGCCGCCTTGATGGCGCCTTGGACAGCCGACGCCCAACAAAGCCCGGTCACGCTGTACGGCGTGGTGGATCTGAGCCTGGTGGGGTTTTCGACCGAAGAGCGCGGCACGTCGTTGAACATGCAGTCGGGCGTGCAGTCGGGGTCGCGCTGGGGGCTGCGCGGCAGCGAAGACCTGGGTGGCGGTATGCGAGCCAATTTCCAGCTGGAAAGCGGCGTTCTTGCCAATAACGGCAAGTCTGCGCAGGGCGGCCGCTTATTCGGACGGGCGGCGTGGCTGGGGGTGTCGGGCGGCTTCGGCGATATCCGGTTTGGCCGCCAGACCTCGGTGTCGTCCGCGACATTGGCGGACTACGACGCCTTTCTGGCTTCCTACCTGATCACCGGCGCGCAGACGGCGCTGTTGCCCTACAACGCGAATCGCGCCGACAACACGGTCGCGTACTGGTCGCCGTCGGTAAACGGGCTGCGTGCGGGGGCCGACGTCAGCCTGGATTATGACGGCGGCGGCGGATTCCAGACGGGCTCGACCAACAAGCTGTACAGCGCCGCGCTGATCTATGAACAGACGGCTTACGCGGTGACGGCTACGTATGAAGGTGCGCGCTGGGCTAACGGCACGGCGCAGTCCGCTGCGATGGCGCGGGCGGGCGCCGTCCGGCAACCCGACGCGTACACGCTGGCGGGCCGCGTCACCGTGGACGCTTTCACCTTGTATGCGGGCTGGTCGGTGATGCGCAACGGGTCGACGATACCTGCCGTGCCTTCGCCGGGACAGCGCGTCTACTTTCCGGGCAGCACCGTGCATGGCGTGATGGCGGGCGCTGCGTGGCGCTCGGGCGCCAACACCGTGATGGCGTCCTGGCAAGGCAGCCTGCCAGGAGGCGGGGTGTTGGCACGCGATGGCGCGACGCACACGCAGCAGATCTATTCAGCCGGTTATGGATACGACCTGTCCAAGCGCACGAATCTGTATGCCATCTATGGCTACATGCGCGGCGCGTGGTCAGATCCGTCTTGGCACCAGTCGCAGTATGCGGTGGGCATGCGCCATCGGTATTGAATGTGCGGCACCCGCAGCCGATCATGTCTCGCCGGAGCGCCATTGCCTGTCTTACAGACGCTGTCCTCCGGTGGCATCGATGCTTTGCCCGGTTACCCAACGGCCTTCGTTGGACGCCAGAAAGGCGACGATATCGGCAATGTCTTCGGGTTGCCCGACCCGGCCCAGCGCGATGGTCTGGGCGATGACGCGAGCGGTTTCGGGGTCGCGGGCGCGCTGGTTCAAGTCGGTTGCCGTGGCTCCCGGCAAGACCGCGTTGACGGTAATGCCGCGAGCGCCCAATTCGCTGGCCAACAGCAGCGTCAGCGCTTCAAGACCGGCCTTGGCGGGCGCGTAGACGCTCATTTCGGGATAGGCGGCCCGCGTGCCCATCGAGGAAATGTTGATGATGCGGCCCGGGTTGCGCAGAATGGGCAAGCAGTGCTGGATCAGAAAGAAGGGCGTCTTCAGGTTGACCTGCAGAACACGGTCAAAGCCTTCGGGGGTGACGTCGGCCAGGCGCGCGCGCAAACCGACTCCGGCGTTGTTGACCAGGATGTCCAGGCCATCGTCGCCGTTGCGTTCGCGCAGCGTCTTGCGCAGATCGCCGGCCAGGGTTGCGGCCGCGTCGGGATCGGACAGGTCGGCTTGCAAGGCCCAGGCTTGTCCGCCTGCGGCGTGGATAAGGCCGACGACCTCATCCGCGGCGTCGCTGGCGGCGTTGTAGTGCACGGCGACGTGCGCGCCGCGGCGGCCCAGGGCCAGCGCGATGGCGCGGCCAATTCCGCGGCTGGCTCCGGTGACAAGTGCCGTCTTGCCGGTCAAGGTATCAGGGGTTGGGCTCATACGGTCTCCGTTTCAGATTGGGTCCAGGCTTGCTGTGCTTCCAGCGCGCGGGCTTGCAGCAGCAGCGCGTTGCGGTCGACTTTGTTGGTGCCAGCCCAGGGCAGCTCGTCCAAAAAGCGGATGCGCCGGGGATGCTGGTAGGCGGGGCCATTGGCCAAAGCATGGCGCTTGAGCGCGTCGGCATCCAGCGTGCTGCCGTCGCGGCGAACGACGAAGGCGACTGGGATATAGGCGCGTTCTTCGTCGGCCAGGGGCACGACGCAGCTCTGACGCACGTCTGGATGGGACTCCAATAGTTTTTCAACTTCGACCGGGTAGATGTTCTCGCCGCCGCAGACGAACATGTCGTCGGCCCGGCCGACAAAATAGTAGAAGCCGTCTGCGTCGCGGCGCATGACGTCACCACTGTAGTACCAGCCGTCCTGCAGCACCTGCGCGCTCTTTTCAGGCAGGTTGTGATAGCCCGACAGCACCGCCGGGTTCTTCATCAGCAGCACGCCTTCGTCGGGGCTGGGGCCATCGGCCAGCCGGACTTGCGCCGGGTCCAGCGGGTGCCCGACCGCAAGCGGCGGCGTGGGCAATCCTGCGGGATGGGGGCCGAACACAGCTGGGCCCGCCTCCGTCGTACCGTAGCCGTGGGTGATACGCACCTGCGGCAGCGCTTGTTGAATGCGCTCCAACAGCGCCACCGTCATTGGCGCCGAACCCAGCATGACGCGGGCGAGCGCCGACAGGTCGCGGTCGCGCAGCAGTGCGGGGTCTTTGACCAGACGCGCGAACATGGTGGGTACGGCCGTCAGCACAGTGATGCGGTAGCGCTCCAGCGCATCGGCGTAGGCGTTCACGTCGAAGCCGGGCTGAATCACCAGCAGGCTGTTGCTGGCAAACGCGCGTTTGGCCATGAACAGGCCGTTCATATGGAACAGGGGCTGCGCCAGCAGATAGTGTTCCTGTGTGTTTTGCGGGGCGGCGGCGCCAGCTGTGGTGGTCAAGGCCCAGAGCTGGCCCGCATGCGTCAGCGGCACGCCTTTGGGCTTGCCGGTGGAACCCGACGTGTACAGCATCTGCGCCACGTCTTCGTGTGCGGGCGCCACGGTGTCAAAGCCTGCGGGCGTGATCTGCGCGGCAAAGCCGCCGGGGCTGGCATCGTCGAAATCCAGTACTGGCACGGTGGCCTCGAACGCGGCGCGCCGGGGGCCGTCCACAAAGGCCAGAACGATATCGGCATCGCGGATCACGTAGTCGATGTTCTCTTGTGACTGCTTGATGTTGATCGGCACGGCAACAAAACCGGCGCGCATGATGCCGAAGTAGGTGATCAGGTATTCGGCGCGGTTCAGCGCGGCAATGGCAATGCGCGCACCGGCGGGCAAGCCGCGCGCCGTCAGCCACGCGGCCACGCCGCCCGCCAATTGATGGACTTGCCCGTGCGTGTAGCGGGCGGGTGCGTCCGCCGCGCGCAGATCGATGATGGCGGGTAGGCTGGCGGGCCGGTTCGGATCAGCCAGGTCGCCCAGGTTTTTGAGAGGATGCGTCATAGAGAAATTCCGGGAGTTGCGGCTCAACGCTTTTGCAGCTTGGGGTTGAGCGCGTCGTTCAGTCCGTCGCCAACCAGGTTCAGCGACAGCACGGCAAGCATGATGGCCACGCCGGGTACGGCGCAGATGTACCAGGATGATCGGATCAGGCTGCGGCCTTCGCCGACCAGCCGGCCCCAGCTGGCAATATTGGGATCGCCCAGGCCCAGGAAAGACACCACCGACTCGTACAGAATGGCGCCAGCCACGACCAGCGACGACATCACGATGACGGGCGGCAATGCGTTGGGCAGGATTTCGGCAGCGGCGATACGCAGCGGGCTCATGCCGACGGCGCGGCAGGCCTGCACGAATTCACGTTCTTTGAACGATAGGAATTCGGCGCGCGTCAGGCGCGCGATGGGCGGCCAGGACACCAGCCCCACTGCCAGTGTGATGGTTTCGATGTGCGGGCCCAGCACCGACACAATAGTCAGCACAAAGACCACGTTGGGAATGATCTGAAACAGCTCGGTGACGCGCATCAGCACTTCGTCAATCCAGCCGCCCGACCACGCGGCGGCCGCGCCGATGCTCACGCCGATCAGCGTGGCGGTGGCAGCAGCCACCAGGCCGATCAGCAAGGTAGCGCGGGCGCCGTGGGCGATCAGCGCGGCAATATCGCGGCCCATGGAGTCCGTGCCCAACGGATAGCGCCAGGATTCAAACGGCCAGATTTCGGGCGCGCCGACGATGCGCAACGGGTTCACGGGATACAGCCAGCCGGCGCTGGCGGCCAGCAGGACGATCAGCAACAGCACGATGGCGCCCGCGACCGCGCCTCGATTGCGCGCAAAGCGGGCCAGAAAAGAGGCCGGGCGATGGCTGACCGGTACGACAGCGGCAGGCGCGGCCAGGGAAGGGGATACGGACATGTCAGGCAGCCTTGATGCGCGGATCCAACCGCGTGTAGAGCAGGTCTACGATGATGTTGGCAACGATCACCACCAGGGAACTGAGCACCAGAATGCCCAGCACGACGGGGTAGTTGCGGCTCATGACGCTGTCGAACAGCACGCCGCCGATGCCGGGCCAACTGAAGACGGCTTCAACGACAATGCTGCCGCCCATCACCGCACCCAATTGCAGACCCAGCAGGGTCACAATCGGCAGCACGGCGTTGCGCAGAATGTGGCGCAGCACGACGGCGGCGCGGGTCAGGCCTTTGGCATAGGCCGTACGCACGTAGTCCATGCGGCTGACTTCCAGCATCGATGCGCGCATCACCCGCGCATACGCTGCGGAATAGAACAGGCCCAGCGCCACGGCGGGCAGCGTCAGGTGATGCAGCACATCCAGCGCCTGCCGCCAGATACCGCCGTCCAGCCCGATGGTGACCATGCCGCCCACTGGAAACCAGCCCAGCTTTACCGAGAACAGAATGATCAGCATGATGCCCAGCCAGAAACTGGGCGCGGCAAAACACAGCACGGCAAAGGCCGACACGGCGCTGTCCCACCAGGTATTCACCTTGACGGCGGACACGATGCCGGCCGCCATGCCAACCAGCACGGCGATGGCGATGCTGGCCAGCATCAGCACGAGCGTGGCTGGCAGGTGGGCCAGAATCACGTCCAGCACCGGCAGGTTGTGCCGGTACGAATAGCCAAAATCCAACCGCGCCACCGATCCGATGTACTTCAGCAGCTGCATGGCCGGAGGCTGGTCCAGACCGTAGGTCACGCGCAGACGTTCGATCAACGCAGGGTCGGTGACCTGCTGCTCGGCCGTCATGACGTCCAGGAACGTGCCGGGTACGGATTGGATCAGGGCAAAGTTCAACACCACCACGCCCAGCAGCAGCGGGACGGCCTGGAGCAGGCGGCGCAGGATCAGTCGGATCGGCATGGCGCGACGCTCACGCTTGCAGCCAGACGTCGGCCAGGGTTTCGCCCTGGACGTTGGCGCCGGTGGTGAAGTTGCGGACCTTCTTGCCCGCCAGCGTGAACGACTGGATTTCCACCAGCGGCACGATGGGCACATCGGTCGAAGCCAGACGGGCAAACTGCGCGGCCAGGGCGCGGCGGGCTTCCGGCGCGGTTTCCACGGCCAGCTTGCCGACAATGGCGTCCATCTCTGGGCTGGAATAACCCGTGGCGTTGCGGAACGCGGCGCCCTTCACAATGCCGTCCGTGGTGAAGAACTGCGTCACGGTAGGCACCAATTCCAGCGGCGACGTGAAGTTGGACACGGCGATGTCGTAGTCATAGTCGCCATAGATGCGCTTGAGTGCCGTGGCGCGGTCTACCGAGTCCAGCTTGACGGCGATGCCCACGTCTTCTAACGCCTGCTTCAGGTATTGGCCCAGCTTGGCGTTTTCTTCAAACCAGGCAGCGGCCAGCAGATTGACGGTAAAGCGCTTGCCGTCCTTGACGGGCAGGCCGGCGGCATCAAGCAAGGCGGCGGCCTTTTTCGGGTCGAAGGCGTAGCGCGGCACGTCCTCGGTAAAGAACAGCGGATTGCTGCTGAAAATGGGTGCAATCGCCGGTTTTCCGCGGCCGTAGTAGATGGTGTCGACGATGAACTGGCGGTCGATGGCGTGCAGAATGGCTTGGCGCACCTCGCGGCGGTTGACGATGTCGCGGCGTTGGTTGAATTCAGCGGTCACGGTCCAGGCGGTGTTTTGATAACCGCGTGTGTCCACGACCACCTTGCCGGTCTTGACCAATCGGTCGATGTCTCGGGCGGGCACCGGGTTGGAATAGGCCAGGCCCAATTCACCCGTTTCCAGCGCGGCGCCGCGCGAGGCGGGGTCGGACCACCAGCGTATGACCAGCTTGTCCAGATTGGGCTCGCCTGCTTTCCAGTACTTGTCGTTGCGCAGGTACTCGACGTGACTGCCGCGCACCCACTTGCCGTACTTCCAGGGGCCGGTGCCCACGGGCGTATTGTTCAAGGGGTTGGTGATCAGGTCTTTGCCGTCGTACAGATGCTTGGGCACCAGCAGCTGGTATTGGCCGGCCAGCGTGGAATTCAAGAAGAATTCGGGCACCGGGGCGTTAAAGCTCAATACCACCGTCAACGGGTCGGAAGCGGTGGCGCCGGTAAGCGACTTCAGCGCAATACCCGCCGAAATCGGCTTCCAGTGTTGCAGCACGTTGTAGACAACGTCTTCCGACGTGAACGGCGCGCCGTCATGCCACGTGACGCCTTCGCGCAGCTTGATCGTGTAGCTGCGGAAGTCTGCCGAGGGCGTGACGCTTAACGCCAGCGCCGGCTGGAACTTCAAGTTTGCGTCCAGCTTCAGCAGGCGTTCCAGAATCTTGGTGGACGTCTGGAAGGGGCTCGAGCCGCCGCCGCCCGGTACGAACAGCGCCTGCGGTTCCAAGCCGCCCCAGGTGGCGACCAAGGTGCCGCCCTTGCGGGCCGGGCCTGCATCCGCGCCTGGGTTGTCTGTCGCCGCGAGCAGCGTGCGGGGCAGCACGCCCAGGCCGGTCGCGGCCAGGCCGCCTGCGGCGGAACGGGTCAGAAAGCTGCGCCGTCCGGGGCGCGTAGTCGTAGTCATGATGAATTCCTTGTGTAGGGGGCGGCTCAGCCTTGGGCGAGCGTGGCGTAGGTGGCGCGGCCGATAGCCACCAGCGCGCCCTGATCGTTGTAGAGGTCCACGTCGGCCACGCCAACGCTGCGGCCATTGCGGCGCACACGGGCCACAGCTGTCAGCGATGTGTTCACGGCGGGGCGCAGATAGTCAACGCGGAAGTTGATGGTGGGCAGGCCCCGGCCCAGCAGCATGCCAACGGCAAAGTCGCCTACGGTGTCGATGACAGCAGCCAGGGGGCCGCCGTGCCATTGGCCGCTTGCGGCGCCGCGTTCGAACTCCGCACGCATCGGCGCCAGCACGGTCAGCTCGCCGCGCTCGTGATCGATGGCGCTTACCGACAGGCCCAGCCATGCGATGAAAGGCGAATCGTCGAACTTGGCTTGAATCTGTTCGGCATTCAGTACGGCGCTCATGAAGTCACCAGCACTTTGCCGACGATCTTGCGATCTTCCAGCGACGCCAGCGCTTCGGCGCCTTGTTCCAGGGGCCAGCTGCGATCCACCTGCACATGCAGGCGGCCGTCGCGCACCAGCTCCAGCAATTCATGCAGATCTTCGCGGTCCCAGCCGTTGGAGCCGCGAATTTGCAGCTCGAACGTCCAGATGTAGCGCAAGTCTTCCTTGGGGTCGAAGCCGGCCGTCGCACCGCAGGTCAGCAGGCGACCGCCCAGGCGCAGGCAGCGCAGCGACTTGACCCAGGTGTCGCCGCCGGTAAAGTTCACCACCACGTCCACGCCGCCAGCCTTGGCACCGCGGCGGCGCGCGGGTTTGCCGAAGCGTTCTTGCACGGCTTTCAGGAAGTCTTCTTCGGTGTACAGAATGATGTGGTCGGCGCCCAGCGCGCGCAGCGCTTCGCCTTTCTCGGCGGTGCCTGCGCACGCGATGACTTCCGCGCCGGCCAGCTTGGCCAATTGCACCGCGCATACGCCCACGCCGCCGCTGGCGCCCAGGATCAGTACCTTTTCGCCCGGTTGCACTTGTCCGATGCGATTCATCATGCGCAGCGCGGTGCCATAAGCCACGGGCAGCGCGGCCGCCTGCTCAAAGCTGACCTCGTCGGGCAGGCGCAGCAGCTGGTGGGCAGGCACGCGGCACAGCTCGGCAAGACCGCCATGAATGGTCTCGCCCACCAGTCCGCCATCAACGCGGTCGATCGGGTCCACCAGCACGCGGTCTCCGGCCTTCCAGTCGCGCACGTTGGCGCCGGTATGCACGATTTCACCCGCCACATCCAGGCCGATGATGACGGGGAAGGGCAGCTTGATGCCGGGCATGCCGCGGCGGGTGAAAACGTCGTGGTAGTTCAGCGATGACGCGCGTACGCGGATGACCACGTCATCGGGACCCGCGACGGGGTCGGGAAAATTGGTTTCGTAGCGCAGCTTGTCGCTGCCGCCGTGTTCACGCAAAACGATTGCTTTCATGATGACCAGATGAGATAGGGGTGGTTTCTTGACTAGGACGATTGGCGGTGAGCGCTACCAGGACGCCACGCCTGCGATCGCTTGGCGCGTGATGGCCAGGCCGTGCGCTACGGCGCTGCGCCGCCAAACGCTGGATACCGGCACAAAGGCGTCCACCAGATCGGCGCGCAATTGGGCATCTCGGGCTGCGTCGGAGGCTTGAGGCGCCTTGAAGCGCAGCCACTGATCCAGCCTTAGCGCCGGCCGCATCTGCAAACCGCGTGTGCCGAACTCCACGACGGCGCCGGCCAGCGCGCGTGCGCCCAACGCCTGTTGCACGCCGCGGAACACCAAACCCTGATAGTTCGGGCGGGCAAGGCCGTGTGGACGCTGGTCGCGCACGCGCTCCGCACCCCACCAGTTGGCGGCTTGCGCCTGTTCGGCGCTGCCTTCCTCGTTAAAGCACAGAAAGAAGGGCTCGCCGTATTCGCCGATGCCTGTGTGCCAGTCGATAAAAGCCACGCGTTCGCTGGCGGCAAGGTGTTCATCGACAATGCGGCGCAGTGTGCGGTTGGACCATTCCGGGCCGCTGCCGCCGTACACCAGACCATCGGGATGGGTGTACTGGCCGCTGGCGGTGGTGTTGAACAATGCGTCAGCGCCGTGCGTTTCGCGGAATCGTTCGACGGCCAATGCGCCGGCCTCCAGGCTGGCTTCCGTCCATAGCGCGGGAATCAGGTGCGGGTGCAGTTCCGCGTAGTGGGGGTTGGGCGGCGTAGGCTGGGTGTGATCAATGAAGTTGCGATTCAGATCGACATTGTTTTCAGTCGTACGGGTGTCGTAGGCATAGCCGTAAGGGTTTAGCGCATGCACGAGCACGACGTTGACGTCCTCAGGCAGCGGAATACCGCCGTCGGCGCGCAGCCAAGCGATCTGCACGGCGGAACCTGCCGCGCCTTCCAGTCCATGCGTGCCGCTGATGGCAAGGTGAGTGCGTTTCGCGCCGGCGCGGCCCAGCACTGCGACGTCTACGCTGAGGGGTTCGCCGTGGGGGTCTTTTAGCGTGGGGTGTTCATGTCGGGACAGCGCGGCGCCGCGCTGCGTGGCCGCAGCCACGAAGGCGCGGCGAGCGGCTGAGTAATCTGCGGAAAAGCAGTCCCAATAATCAGGCAGAAGCTGCGTCACATCAGGCCTCTTGCACGAAGACTTGCAATGCGCCCGCGCCGTCTTCGGGCGCGACCACCAGCTCGCCTTGGGCGTTGGCCTGGTAGCGCACCTGGTTGGCATCAAACAGCGCGCGGGTCTTGGCCAGATCGCGCACGCCAATGACGGACCCTGCGAACCAGCCGCCTTGCGCGGACGCAGGCAGACCAGCGGGTACGTGGACGCGGGGATAGCGTTGCTCAAACGCTGCCGGACTCAGGAAATCAATTCGCAGGCTGCCGCGCCGCACTTGCAGGCCGCCATCGGGCAGTTCTCTGATGGCGATCGCGCCGAATACGCGTTCATACTCCGCGCGCAGCGATGACGGATCGGGGTGCACGGCGATCAGCGATTCGATACGGCGCGCGCCGTTGGCGTGGTCTTGCCATTCGGGGCGGTAGACCAGATGGCGGGTCAGGTGGCCGCAGGTGAAGAAGTCGGGCACGCCCAGCAGGCCAGCGGGAAATTGCGTGTTGTTCCATGCGGCGTCTTCGCTGCCGTCAGGCAGATGCACCGGACGTCCGCCGCTTAGTGGCGGTTCGGCGGTTATGCCCAGACGGGCCAGCTCGGCGTGTACGGCCGTGCTGTCGGTGGTCTGCAAGGCGGTGGAGACCGGGCCTTCGTAGGCATCGGCAAAACCGCCAAAGCGCGAATCCGCCTTCAGCTCTTCAGGGAAATACAGCAGTTCAAGGTAGTTGGCATCCAGAATGATGGTCTGGTTGCGCGTGCCGCGGTGGTGCCGGCCTTGAGGCGCCAGGCTGAAACCCAGCTTAACGTAGCGGTCGGTGGCCGCCTGCAGGTCATTGACCCGGATGATGTAGTGGTCCAGGCCGGTGACTGAGGGGAGGGACATCGGAGTTCCAGTATGCGCTTTGGGAAGAGTGCAGTCTGGCCGATGCGGCTACGCGCTAGAACGATTGAATCCGCATGTTGATATCTGTTTTGTGATCGGCAGCCAGGGTGCCACTGGCGGAATATCCAAATCACTAATGCGCGTTTGAGGGGGATACACCTGCTGGCTTGGCGTTCTGGTTCTTTTCGGCAACGAAACCATCAAACCAAAAAAAAACCGCCATGAAGGCGGTTTGGGTAAATCAGTGCAGGATCTGACTCAAGAACAGTTTGGTCCGTTCGTTCTGCGGGTTATCGAAGAACGCGTCAGGCGTGTTCTGTTCGATGATTTCGCCGCGGTCCATGAAGATCACGCGGTTGGCAACCTTGCGGGCGAAGCCCATTTCGTGAGTTACGCAAATCATGGTCATACCGCTTTCCTGGGCCAGCGTCACCATCACGTCCAGCACTTCCTTGACCATTTCCGGGTCCAGCGCGGACGTCGGTTCGTCAAACAACATGACCTTGGGGTTCATGCACAACGACCGCGCAATCGCCACCCGCTGTTGCTGGCCGCCCGACAACTGGCCGGGAAACTTCTTGGCCTGTTCCGGAATACGCACGCGCTCCAGGTACTTCATCGCCGTGGCTTCTGCTTCCGCACGCGGCTTCTTCAGCACCCACATGGGGCCCAACGTCAGGTTTTCCAGCACGGTCAGGTGCGGGAACAGGTTGAAGTGCTGGAACACCATCCCGACTTCCTTGCGGATCGTCTCGATGTGCTTCAAGTCGTTGGTGAGCTCAGTGCCGTCCACAATGATCTGGCCTTGCTGATGCTCTTCCAGACGATTGATGCAACGGATCATCGTGGACTTGCCCGAACCGGACGGTCCGCACACCACGATGCGCTCGCCTGGCGCCACGTCCAGGTTGATGTTGCGCAACACGTGGAACTGGCCGTACCACTTGTTCACGCCCTGCAATCGAATAATGGAATCCGACATGCTTGGTCTCCTTCAGGTTTACCGGATGACGCGCTCGGTTCAGCGCGCGTGCCCGGTGGCCAGCCGCTTTTCAAGCGCCTGGCTGTATTTGGACATGGAAAAGCAAAAGACGAAGTAGATCAACGAGATAAAGAGATAAGCCTCTACCCCGAAACCCCGCCATGCTGCGTCGGACAAGGCCGCTTTGGCTGCCAAGGTCAAATCGAAAATGCCGATGATCACGACCAGCGACGTGTCTTTGAAGAGGGCGATGAAAATCCCCACCAAAGGCGGAATCACGATCTTCAACGCCTGCGGCAGAATGATCTTGCGCATCTGCTGCCAGTAGTTCAGACCCAGCGAATCCGCGCCTTCGTATTGCCCCTTCGAGATCGCTTGCAAGCCGCCGCGCACCGTTTCAGCGATATACGCCGCCGCAAACATGATGATCGCGATCTGCGCGCGTAGCAGCTTGTCGATGGTGAAGCCTTCCGGCAGGAACAAGGGCAGCATGACCGACGACATGAACAGCAGGCTGATCAGCGGCACGCCACGGATCAGCTCGATGTACACGACGCACAACGCCTTGATGGCGGGCATCTTGGACCGGCGGCCCAAAGCCAGCAGGACGCCGATCGGGAACGCGAAGGCGATGCCGAACGTGGACAGAATAAGCGTCAGCGGCAGGCCGCCCCAACGCGAATTTTCCACATAGGTCAGGCCAAACACGCCGCCCCACATCAAGAGCGCCACAGCCGTCAGGCCCACGGTCCAGATGACGGCAAGCTTGCCGTTCCAGAAGCGGCGCATGCCGCTGCACACGATCACCGCGACCAGGATCAGGGTGGCAATCAGCGGACGCCATTGCTCGTCAAAAGGATAGGTGCCAAACAGGATCAGCCGATGCTTTTCAACGATGAAGGCCCAGCAGGCGCCGCCCACCGATGCCCGGCATTCGAGTGCGTTAGACGCCGTGAAGTTGGCCTTGATGAACGCCCATTCCACCAGCGCCGGAACCGACATCAACAAAAACCACGCCAACAACACCGTGATCAAGATGTTCAACGGCGACGAAAACAGGCGGGACCTGACCCACGCCCATGCGCCCACATGGGTGCTGGGCGGCGGCAATGCTTCGGCGGGCATATGCGTAGTGCTGCTCATATCAACGCTCCACCAGCGCGATGCGCTTGTTGTACCAGTTCATGAATATCGATATCGACAGGCTGACCGTCAGGTAGGCGCCCATGATGATAAGAATGCCCTCGATGGCCTGGCCCGTCTGGTTCAGTGTGGTGTTGACGACCGACACAATATCCGGATAGCCAATGGCTACTGCCAGCGAACTGTTTTTCAACAGATTCAGGTACTGGCTTGTCATCGGAGGAATGATCACGCGCAGCGCCTGCGGCAGAACAACCAGGCGCAACACCTTGCGGCGCGGCAAGCCCAGCGATCCCGCGGCTTCCCACTGTCCGTTGTTCACGGCCTGTATGCCCGAGCGCACCACTTCGGCGATGAACGCCGACGTATAGACGGTGAGCCCCAGGAAGAGGGCGACGAATTCCGGCGACAAGGTCAATCCGCCAACGAAGTTAAAGCCCTTGAGTTCCGGCATGTCCAGGGTCAGCGACGCGCCGCTTGCGGCCCAGCCCAGAACGGGCAGGACAATCAGCAAGCCGATCGCCGCGCGGCCCAGCGGAAACACGCGACCTGTGCTTTCCTGACGCTTTGTGCCCCAGTGGCCCAGAATCAGAATGGCAACAACGGCCAACGCCAAGCCGGCCAGCATCCAGTCTAGCGATGCGCCTTCCAGGCCCGGTACTTTCAATCCGCGGTTGGATATGAAGACGCCCGGCAAGGGGTTGTGCGCCTGGCGCGGACCCGGCATGTTTTCCGTGATCAGCGCATACCAGAAGAACAATTGCAGCAAGAGCGGCACGTTGCGCATCACCTCGACATACACCGAGGTGATCTTTGCGACCAGCCAGTTCTTGGACAGCCTGCCCACCCCGATGAGGACGCCCAGTACGGTAGCGGCAACCAGCGCAATCAGGCCGACCCGCAGCGTGTTCAACACGCCAACGGCGATGGCCCGGCCGTAGGTGTCGGCGGGTCCATAGGCAATCACGGATTCGCCAATGGCAAAGCCCGCTTCACGGTTCAGGAAGCCGAAACCGGTGGCGATGTTGCGCATCGACAGATTGTGCAGCGTGTTGTGTACCAGGAACCAGATGCTGGCCCCGACCAGGGCCAGCGCCAGCACCTGATAGACCAGCGCGCGAGTCGCCGGATCATTCCAGGAAAGCCGGTGCTGGGGCCGCGGCACTGAGGATTTTTCTCTGTGCTGGGCCACGGCTTAATCCGCCATCAAGGCTTTGACGGCGATGGCCAAACGGTCCATGCCTTGTTCAATGACCTCGGTCGACGTGGCAAACGAAAAGCGCACGTACGGCGACAGGCCGTAGGAGCCGCCGTCGATCACGGCAACGCCCGCTTCCCGCAGGAAGAACAGGCTGACATCCAGATCGGTCTTCAACTCGCCAGCGGGGCCGGTGCGGCCGATCAGGCCCTGCACGTTGGCGTACACGTAGAACGCGCCGTCCGGCATGGCGCAAGAGATGCCGGGGATGTCGTTCAGACGGCGCACGATCAGGTCGCGGCGCGATTTGAAGATGTCAACCATCTGCGCAACACTGGACTGGTCGCCTTCCAAGGCGGCTTGCGCTGCCACTTGCGAGATCGCGCTGGGGCACGAAGTGCTTTGCGACATGACCGTGCTCATGGCTTTGATCAGGTCGGCCGGGCCAGCGCCGTAACCCACGCGCCAGCCGGTCATTGCGTATGACTTGGACATGCCGTTGACGATCAGCGTGCGCTGGATCAGTTGCGGCTCGACTTGCACGGGCGAGGCGTGCTTTTCGCCGCTATAGCAGAAGGGCGCGTAGATTTCATCGCTAAGAATCCACACCTGCGGATGGCGCAGCAGCACGTCGGTCAGGGCGCGCAGTTCTGCGGCGCTGTAGACGGCGCCGCTGGGGTTGCTGGGCGAATTCAGAATCAGCCAGCGGGTGCGCGGCGTAATGGCGGCTTCCAGCGTGGCGGCGTTCAATTTGAAGCCTTGCGACTCCGGACCGGTCACGACCACGGGCTTGCCGTCGTTCAACAGCACCATGTCGGGGTAAGACACCCAGTACGGCGCGCACACAATCACTTCATCGCCCGGTTCCAGGCTGGCGGTCAGTGCAGCGCCAATGATCTGCTTGGCGCCCGCGCCCACGGTGATCTGGTCCATGCCGTAAGACACGCCCAAGCCCAGCTCCAGGCTGTTGGCAATGGCGCGGCGCAAGCCCACGGTGCCGTTCGGGCTGGTGTAGCGGATATCGCCGCTAGCAATGGCGTCTTGGCCGGCGCGCGCGATGTGAGCGGGCGTCGCCATGTCGGGCTCACCGAGCGTGAAGTCGGCAATTTCGCGGCCCTGGCGGCGCAATTCGTCAACGACGATCTTGGCGGCCATGCTGGGCGAAGGTTTGATCTGTTTCAGGCGGGCGTTGACGATGCTGTTCATGATTACAACGTAAAGAGGCAAAGACCAGCCGGATAGCGGCCGGACATGCGGGGTAAAGAGAAAAGCGGCTCCGCCATCAGGCAGAGCCGCGCAAACCAGATTTAGCGCACCGGCCAGCCGTACATCAGGCCGCCTTGGGTCCACTGCTTGTTCAAGCCGCGTTCCAGTTTCAGCGGGCTGTCCTTGCCCATGGCGCGGTCATAGCTTTCGCCGTAGTTGCCGACTTGCTTGATGATGTTGTAGGCCCACTTGTCGTCCAGACCCAGGTTCTTACCCATGCCAGGCGTCACGCCCAGAATGCGTTGCACGTTCGGGTTGGTGCTCTTCAACATTTCGTCCACGTTCTTGGACGTAATGCCGTATTCCTCGGCTTCCAGCATGGCGTTGAGCGACCAGCGGACCACGTTGAACCATTGCTCGTCGCCTTGGCGGACCATGGGGCCGAGCGGTTCCTTGGACAGGTTTTCCGTCAGGATTTCCCAGTCTTCCGGCTTGGCCAGGCGCGTGCGCATGTTGGCGGCGGTATTGGACTTGTCGTTGGTGTAGGCGTCGCAGCGGCCCGATTCCAGCAAACGGAAGTTCTCGTCGTAGTTTTCAACCAGCACGGGCTTGAAGGTCAGGCCGCGGCTGCGGAAGTAGTCGGCCAGGTTCAGTTCGGTGGTGGTGCCCGGCTGCACGCAGATGGTGGCGCCGTCCAGTTCCTTGACCGTCTTCACGTTCATGGACTTCTTGACGATCAGGCCCTGGGCGTCATAGAAGTTCACGCCGACGCCGATCAGACCCAGCGTCGTGTCGCGGGTCAGGGTTTGCGTGGTGTTGCGCGACAGCATGTCGATTTCACCGGATTGCAGTGCGGTGAACTTGGCTTGCGCCGTCAGCACGTTGCCCTTGACCTTGGAGGCGTCGCCGAACATGGCGGCGGCAACCGCGCGGCACATGTCCACATCCAGGCCGGTCCATTCGCCCTTGCTGTCCAACACCGAGAAGCCAGGAATGCCGGCAAAGCCGCACTGCAAGAAACCCTTTTTCTTGACGGCGTCAAAGGTCACGCCAGCTTGTGCGCCAGAGGCGACGCACAGCAAGGTCGCCGCAACGGCGGTGGTCAGAAACTTACGCATGGAGAGTGCTCCTGGGGGGGTCGGAAAGCGCTTGGGATAAGCGGAAAAATGGGAACCATCCACGCGCACGCCGTCGCGTCCGGCAAATCGCCGGAGCGGGTGGGGCCGCGTGAGCGGACGGGGTAGGAAAGGGGGGTAGTGCGATTGGCCAGCGAATGCCGGTCAGGTGTCGTGCCGATGAATACGCGTGGCGTAGCGGTGGAACGTCGTGCGAAGGGAAAGAATCGGGCTCATCGGCGGCACTTGTGCAACGAGGGTCATACGGTAGCGAAGGGTTCAGGCCCGAGCTTTCCGGTCTGAATCTTCGCTATGTCATGAGACGTATGATGGCAGCTGTCATACAAGTAGGCAAGTAAGGGGATTCCCGTAATTTGCTTAAAACTTACGGGCGAATCCCCGGGTCCAGAAGGGTGCTAAATAAGGGCGCTTATTGAGCCGGCGACTGCGACAGCAGCTTGCGATAGCGCGCGATGCTATCGCCCAGGTGGCGTGCCATGGCGGCGCGCGCAGCGCCCGGGTCGCGGCGCATGATCGCGGTCAGGATGGCTTCGTGCTCACGCACGTTGCGGCTCTCGTACGTTTCGAGCTCTTCAGGGGTCTTGCCGCCGTGTTTGATGTTCAGATCCAGCATCACATCACGCACCGCAGCTTTCAACAGGGCAGGAAAGTGAGGGTTGTTGGACGCATTGGCAATGGCCAGGTGGAACTCGTAATCAGCCTTGACGGCGGCTTCCATATCGCGCGTGGCGCGGTTGAATGCATCAAAGGCTTCTACGATGCCGCTCAGGTCGGCTGATGTGCGGCGTTCGGCCGCGAGTCCACAGGCTTCGACTTCCAGGCCAGCTCGCAACTCCATGATGTGCAAGGCCCAGCGCGGGTCCACGGCGGGCGCGATGACGAAGTCGATGGGCTTTTCACGGTCTTCCGTGACGAATACGCCGATGCCGGCCTTGCTGACCAGGCGGCCGCTCAAGCGCATGGACGCAACGGCTTCGCGGATGACGGTGCGGCTGACATCGAACTCGGCGCACAGCGCGTGTTCAGACGGCAGCTTGTCGCCTGCGCGATACAGGCGCCCATCCAGGCGCTTGGTCAATTCCTCGATCACCACGTCGGTCAGGCGCGAACGCGGGCGGGGCCGGGCTGGAGTTTGCATTGTCTCTCTTATAGGAAATGTAGGCGGGGCTTGCTGGCCGGTTTTGCCGGCGGCCAGAGCCGCAAGTGTACGCTTTTCAGGTGTTGTGTCCGGGTGTCCGGCCCGGCGGGCAGAGGCGGACTTGCCGCCAATCTCCCATCAAAAACATACCCGTATGACAACATACAGGAGCTTTTCCGCCAACTACTGTTTGTATCTGTCGAACAGTCGCGCCTTCAGCCAAAAAAAACGCCCTCCAATCAGGAGGGCGTTTCGGTCGTCGTAGAACGGCTTACTGCGGGCCGAGCTTTTTGATCAGTGCGTTCAACATTTCCAGCTCTTCGCCGGTCAGGTCGGTCAGCGGAGCGCGGACGGGGCCTGCGTCGTGGCCAACCAGCTTGGCGCCGGCCTTGACGATGCTGACCGCGTAGCCGGCCTTGCGGTTGCGGATTTCCAGGTAGGGCAGGAAGAAATCGTCCAGCAGACGGTTGGTCGTGTCGTGATCGCCCGCGGCAATAGCGCGGTAGAAGTCCATGGCGGTCTTCGGCACAAAGTTGAACACGGCCGACGAATACACCGGCACGCCCAGCGCGCGGTAGGCGGCTGCGTAGACTTCTGCCGTGGGCAGGCCGCCCAGGTACGAGAAGCGGTCGCCCAGCTTGCGGCGGATGCTGACCATGGCTTCGATATCGCCGATGCCGTCTTTGAAGCCGACCAGGTTGGGGCAGCGTTCGGCCAGACGGGCCAGGCTGTCGGCCGACAAACGCGATTGAGCGCGGTTGTAGACGATGACGCCGATCTTGACCGACTTGCAGACTTGTTCGACGTGAGCGGCGATGCCGTCTTGCGAGGCTTCGGTCAGGTAGTGCGGCAGCAGCAGGATGCCCTTGGCGCCTTGGCGTTCGGCTTCTTGTGCATACGCGATGGCGGTGCGGGTGGGGCCGCCAGCGCCAGCCAGAATCGGCACCTTGCCAGCGCAGGTCTGCACGGCGGTGCGGATGACGTCCGAATATTCCTCGGGGGCCAACGAGAAGAGCTCACCCGTGCCGCCAGCGGCGAACAGCGCGGTGGCGCCATACGGGGCCAGCCATTCCAGGCGGGCCGCGTAGGTCTTGGCGTTGAAATCGCCGTTCTGATCAAAGTCCGTCACCGGGAAGGAAAGCAGTCCTTCCGAGACGATTTCTTTAAGTTCCTGGGGAGTCGTCATGCCTGTCATCCATGTAAGAGGAATGGGTAATGCGAAAAATCAGGGCGGCAACGCTGCCGTTTCCTGGTAGTGATCAGTAGATGTATGTCATCGTACAACATACAAGTTGGATAGGCAACACCGAACACAAACTTGGGATTTCCATAGTGTGCATGTGGTAGTTCAATGCCGAAAAACCCGGAATTACCCTAGATTGATCCTGGAAAGCTGGAACGTTATTCTTCTTTTTCCAGAAGTCGTACGACAACGTACAAGATATAGCGACGACACTATTCCTCTAGGAGACAACTTGATGGCATTTCCCGTTTTGCGCCGCACCTTTGCCGTATTGGCCCTGACCGCCCTGGGCGCCACCGCCGCTCAAGCGGCCGATGATTGGCCCAAGGCCAAAGCCATTACATTGGTTGTGCCGTTTGCCGCCGGAGGCACATCGGACATCTTGGGCCGTTTGATGGCGCAGGAATTGGGCGCCAACCTGGGGCAGACGGTGCTGGTGGAAAACAAGGGCGGCGCAGGCGGGGTCCTGGGTGCAGACGCCGTAGCGCGAGCCAAGCCGGACGGCTATACCTTGTTGCTGGGTACGATTGCCACGCACGCGATCAACCCGTCCTTGCTGCCGGGCATCAATTACAACGCCGCCAAGGACTTTGCGCCCGTCATCTTGTTAGGCAGCATTTCAAACGTGTTGCTCGTGGGCGCGAACCAGCCCTACAAGTCGGTGCAAGACGTGGTGGCAGCGGCCAAGGCGACGCCGGACACCATCGCCTTCGGCTCGGCCGGGCAGGGCACGTCGCAACATCTGTCGGGTGAAGTCTTCAAGCAGTTGACCGGCGCCCACCTGACGCACGTGCCGTATCGCGGTAGCGCACCGGCCGTTCAAGACCTGATCGGCGGGCAAATTCCCAGCTCTTTTGAAACCGCGCTGGTGGCATTGCCCTATGTGCAAAGCGGCAAAGTGCGCGCTTTGGCCGTGACATCCGCCAAGCGCACCGAGGTCATGCCAGACGTACCGACCATGCAGGAAGCGGGCGTGCCGGGCTTTGATGTCAGCAGCTGGCAGGCCATCTACGCGCCGGCCAACACGCCGCCCGCCGTGGTTGACCGCTTGAACAAGACCATTGCCGCCATCATTGCCAAACCGGACGTCGGCGCCAAAATGAAGGCGCTGGGCCTGGCGTACACACCGAACACGCCGGCGGAGTTCACTGCGTTTCAGACGGGCGAGCAGGCCAAGTGGGCGAAGATCATTGCGGATGGAAAGCTGCGCGTGCAGTAAGCGCTTTTCGCCACAGCACGCCGTGTTGCACGCCTGGATCACAGGCGTCGTGGCGCGGCGTTTTCATTTGGGCGCCGTGCGCTGTGGCCCTCGCCTGGGGAAAATTCAGCCGCGCAGCGCCGCTTCGATCGCGGCAATGTCGATTTTTCCCATTTCCATCATGGCGTCGAATGCGCGTTTGGCAGCGGCGGGGTCAGGATGGGTGATCGCCGCAGTCAACACCCGGGGCGTAATCTGCCACGACAGTCCCCATTTATCCTTGCACCAGCCGCATTCGCTAGCGCGCCCGCCATTGCCGATGATGGCGTCCCATAAACGGTCTGTCTCTTCCTGGTCGTCGGTCGCGACCTGGAACGAGAAGGCCTCGGAATGCGTGAAGGCGGGACCTCCGTTCAGGCCCAGGCACGGGATGCCCATTACCGTGAACTCCACCGTTAACACATCCCCCTGTTTGCCTGCGGGATAGTCGCCGGGCGCGCGGTGCACGGCCTGCACCGCGCTGTCGGGAAACGTCTGGGCGTAAAAGGTCGCGGCGTCCAGCGCCGTGCCGTCATACCAGAGACAAATGGTGTTTTTGCTGGTCATGTCGGTGCTCCTGAGTGGCTTCAGATTGCGTCCGGACAGCACTTGGGCGCGCCGCATTATTTTGCTGCGCTTTTCCGTAGGGAGGTAGGCAATTTCCGTTTTAAGTGTCACGAATTGCCGCATGCGCCGCTGAGCGTCAGGTTTGCGTCTGAAGGCATTGGCCTTGACCCAAAACCCTGAGCGGGACGCCAGCCCGCGGGCCGGCGCCCAAGCGCGAGATCAACGCGCCGATTCGGCGCTGGCGACCAGCGTGCCGCTGCGTGCGGAGCGGCTGCGGCGTTCCAGCATTACCGCCCACAGCCACAACGGCATGCTGCCGATGGCAAGCAGGCTGCCTACCCAGCCGGTCGAGGTCCAACCCAGGCCCGCGGCAATGGCCAGGCCACCCAGAAAGGGGCCAAGCGCGTTGGCGGTATTGAAGGCTGAATGGTTGAGCGCCGCTGCCAGCCCTTGGGCGTCGCCCGAGACGTCCATCAGTCGAGTCTGCAACACGGTGCCCAGTGCGCCGCCCACGCCCACCAGGAACACATTCAGCGAGATCAGCCAGACGTTGTGTGCCATGAACGGGAATAGCGCGAGCACCACGGCCGACCACAACAGCAGCAGGCCGGCCGTGCGCATCACGGCCCGGTCCGCGAATATCGGGACAATCATGTTGCCCACGGTAAGGCCCACGCCGAACACGCTTAACACCAGCGGTACCGTACTGGGCGACACCTGAGTCACTGCGGTCAAGGTGTCGGCCAGATAGGTGTAGACCGAGAACAAACCGCCAAACCCTACCGCGCCGATTGCCAGCGTGATCCAGACCTGGCCGCGGCCCAGCGCGCTCAGTTCGCGCAGCGGGCTGGCTTGCTTATCGGCCGGGGAGTCGGGCGCGTAGATGCGCACGCTGATCATGGTGAGCAGTGCCAGTAATGACACCAGACCAAAGCTCCAACGCCAGCCGATCACTTGTCCCAGCCAGTTCGCCAGCGGCACGCCCACGATGGTGGCGACTGTCAGCCCCAGGAATACCCGGCCCACCGCCATCGTGCGGCGGTTGGAGGGCACAAGCGAACTGGCCACCAGCGAGGCGATGCCGAAATACGCACCATGGGGCAGGCCGCTCAAGAAGCGGAAGAACAGCATCCAGTGGTAATTGGGGGCGATCGCGCTCAGTCCGTTGCCGATGGCAAATAGCCCCATCAGGGCGATCAGCAACTTGCGGCGGGGCATTTTGGCGCCCAGGACGGCCAAAATGGGGGCGCCAACCACGACACCCAGCGCGTACGCGCTGATCACGTGGCCCGCAGTGGGCGCATCGATGCCGAGGGATAGTGCGAAGTAGGGCAGCAGGCTCATCGTGGCGAACTCGGTGGTTCCGATGGCAAAGCTGCCGACAGCTAGCGCGAGCAGCACCAGGCCGGGGCGGTGCTGCGTGGAAGAAGTGTGAGACATTTGAAGACTAAGAGAAAACAGCGGAATGTTGCGTTGCAACAGTGGCATTGTAAGCAGCCTAAGCTGTCATTTAAATGTACGGGCCAGAAGTTTTGGCCATGCCTGCTGCTGCCATCAAACCCTGTATAGTCCTACGCTGCTTCCGATAGCCGGGCGGCGCTTTGTTGTGTTCTTGGCGCCCGCATCGTCGTATCGATCAACCGCAAGCCCGAACCACACTGTCCCGGTGCTCCGAACCCATGCCGAACTCGTCGTCGCAGCCTGTCCGTCGCTATACCTTTCCCCGCACGCTATTGGCCGGTTTCGTGACGGCGGCGCTGGCCACCGTGGTCATCGCTTTCGTCAACCTTCGGTCGGCCGAGATCCGGGTAGAGGCCATCAAGGCCGTGGATCGCACCACCGAGACGCTGCGCCAGCTCAGCCTGTTCAACTCGGCGGTGAAGGATGCCGAGCTGGGTCAAAGAGGGTATCTGCTGACGGGCGATATCACCTATTTGCAGCCGTATCTACGATCGCTAGGCCTGATCGATCAACGCCTGGCCGCGGTGAAAGAGGCGGTTTCCAATGACTCGGCGCAACGCCGTATCGTCAACGACATCGAAGGCATTACGCGTCAGAAGTTGCAGGAACTGCAAGACACCGTAGAACTGCGTAAGGCTGGCAACGTTGAAGGCGCCATGGCGGTTGTGCGTACCGATGCGGGCAAGGACGCGATGGATCGGCTGCGCGATCTGGTGGCTGATCTGTACACGCGGCAGATGGGCGAACTGGCAGAGGGCAAGGAAGCGTGGGCTGCAATGGCGGCCACGTCGCAGTACTACTCCTGGGGCGGCTCGCTGGTATTGCTGGCGCTGATCCTGGCGTCTGCCGGAATGACCATACGGGAATATCGCATCAAGGCGCGTCAGTCCTGGGTGACGGCTGGCCTGTCGGGTCTCAGCATGCGTTTGCAAGGCGACCACCGCCTGGACGAAATCGGCAAGCGCGCACTCGACTACCTGGCCGAATATGTGGATGCCAGTGTGGGCGCGGGCTACGTGGTCGACCGCCATAGCGGCGAACTGGAATTGTTTGGCGGCTATGCCATGCCGCCCGAGCGTCTGGCGCAGAAAATCCAGCCGGGCGAGGGACTGGCCGGGCAGGCCGCTACTTCGCGCAAACTACTGCATGTGCGCAATGTGCCGGCCGGCCACCTGGAAGTCTCGTCCGCCACGGGCCGGTCCAATCCGGCCGAGCTGGTACTGACGCCCGCCATCCAGAACGGCCGGGTGTTTGCGGTGGTGGAGCTTGGATTCAATCACCCCGTGGGGGTGGGCGAGCGCGCCTTGCTGGAAGGGGCCTCTGAAATGCTGGCGTCCGCGATCCGTGCGGGCCTGGACCGGACTCGGCTGGAGTCTTTGCTGGAAGAGACCCAGCGCCAGTCGGAAGAACTACAGACCCAACAGGAAGAATTGCGCGTCAGCAATGAAGAGCTTGAGCAGCAGAGCCGCATTCTGCAAGAGTCGCAGGCGCGCATGGAGCTGCAGCAGACCGAATTGGAGCAGACCAACGCCAATCTGGAGTCGCAGGCCGAACAGTTGCTGCGGGTGCAGGACGCTCTGACCGAAAAGGCCCGGCAACTGACGCAGGCCAGCCAATATAAGAGCGAGTTCCTGGCCAATATGAGCCACGAACTGCGCACACCGCTGAATTCGACGCTGATTCTGGCCAAGCTGCTGGGCGACAACAAGCCCGGCAACTTGAGCGCGGACCAGATCAAATACGCGCAGACCATCCACGCCGCTGGCAACGACCTGCTGTCGCTGATCAACGACATCCTGGACCTGGCCAAGATTGAAGCCGGCCAGGCCAGCGTGGACGTCGAACAAGTCGCTATCGCCCCGGTGCTGCAACGTTTGCTGGAACCGCTGCGGCCAATGGCGCAAGAGAAAGGGCTGAGGCTGGATCTGGAAGTTGATCCGGATGTGCCTGCTTCCATGGATACCGATCCTCAGCGTCTGGGGCAGGTGTTAAAGAACCTGTTGTCGAACGCGCTGAAGTTCACCGAGCGCGGCACGGTGGCGCTGCGGGTGTCGCGCGCGCCGCGCAATATGTTGTCGTTCGCGGTGCGGGACACGGGTATCGGCGTTCCGGCCGACCAGCAAGAACTGATTTTCGAGGCATTCCGGCAGGCCGACGGCAGCACACACCGCAAATTTGGCGGCACGGGCCTGGGCTTATCGATCTCGCGTGATCTGGCCGAGTTGCTGGGCGGCACTCTGTCTGTTGCCAGCACGCCAGGGCAGGGCAGCGTATTTACGCTGATATTGCCGATGCGCCTGGATGCCGGGGCGCAGCCGCCGGCCCGGGCACAAGGCATGCGCAGCGCCTTTGCGCCCGCTACGCAACCTGTTCCGCCCATTGCGGCACCGGTGGTTTCGGACACGGCGCCCGCTGCCGAGGCAGGCCTCGGAGACGGGCCCGGCCGCACTATTCTTGTTATTGAAGACGACAAGCGCTTTGCCAGCATTCTGTCGGACCTGACGCGCGAGATGGGTTTTGGCTGTCTTGTGGCGCATACCGCTACCGAGGGTCTGGCGCTGGCAGCGCAGCAGCGTCCCAATGCCATCGTCCTGGATATGAACCTGCCTGATTTTTCGGGGTTGGGCGTCCTGGATCAGCTGAAGCGCAATCCCCATACCCGCCACATTCCAGTGCATGTCGTGTCGGTAGCCGACTACGCGCAAGAAGCCATGGGCCGGGGGGCTATCGGTTACGCGCTCAAACCCGTCAAACGCGAAGAGCTGATACACGCGTTGCAGCGGCTGGAAGCGAAGTTCACCCAGAATCTGCGTCGGGTGCTGGTGGTTGAAGATGATGACCGCCAGCGCGAAAGCGTGCGGCAGTTGCTGGCGCGCAATGACGTTGAGATTGTGCCGGCGGCCACCGCCGCCGCTGCGCTGGAATGCTTGCGCGACACCACGTTTGATTGCGTGGTGATGGATTTGAATCTGCCCGACATGAGCGGCTACGAGCTGTTGCAGCAGATGACCGAGCAAGAAAGCGTGTCGTTCCCGCCGGTGATCGTCTATACCGGCCGCGCGCTGTCGCGCGACGAAGAGCAGCATTTGCGCCGCTTCTCCAAGGCCATCATCATTAAAGACGCGCGTTCGCCGGAACGCTTGCTTGATGAGGTAACGCTGTTCCTGCATCAGGTCGAAGCCGAACTGCCGCCTGAACAGCGCCAGATGCTGGAATTGGCCCGCAGCCGCGATACGGCGCTTGAAGGCCGTACGGTACTGGTGGTGGAAGACGACGTACGCAATATCTTTGCGTTGTCGAGCATTCTTGAACCCACTGGCTTGCATGTGGAAATTGCGCGCAACGGACGTGAGGCGCTTGATGCTCTGGGCCGCGCCGGCACAGGCAGCCACCGGGTGATCGATCTGGTGCTGATGGACATCATGATGCCCGAGATGGATGGCTATACGGCCATGCGCGAGATCCGCACGCGGCCCGAATGGCGGCGCTTGCCCATCATCGCGCTGACCGCCAAGGCCATGAAGGACGATCAGGAAAAGTGCTTGGCGGCCGGAGCCAACGACTACATCGCCAAGCCGCTGGACGTGGAACGCCTGCTGTCTTTGGTGCGGGTCTGGATGCGTAAGTAAGGCGCGGACAGCGCATTTTTAGCAGAGCACAGTCATGCCCCAAACCGTGAAGACGCGCATTGCAGATATCGAGCAGCGGCTGCTGCTCGATGCCATCTACCATCGCTACCACTATGACTTCCGTGAGTATGCGCAGGCGTCGCTCAAGCGGCGCTTGCAAAGCGCACTGACCGAGTTTGGGTGCAAGACGCTGTCGCAATTGCAGGACCGTGTGCTGCATGAACCCGCGGTATTCACCGGCTTGCTTCAGTTTCTGACGGTGCAGGTCAGCGACATGTTCCGTGACCCCAGCTATTTTCTGGCGTTGCGCAACGAGGTCGTGCCCATTCTGCGCACCTATCCATCGATCAAGATCTGGGTGGCGGGATGCAGCACTGGCGAAGAGGTGTATTCGCTTGCCATCATGCTGCTTGAAGAAGGCCTGCTTGACCGGTCGCTGATCTATGCCACGGACATCAATCCGCAGGCATTGCACATGGCGGAGCAGGGCGTCTTTGACTTGGATCGCGTTGCTGCATTTACCGAGAATCACGCCCGGTCTGGCGGGCGCAGCTCGCTGTCGAACTACTACACCGCCCGCTATGGACGAGTGGTGTTCGACAAAAGCCTGCGCGAGCACATGGTTTTTTCCGATCACAGTCTGGCGACAGACAGCGTGTTCGCAGAGATGCACCTGATTTCCTGCCGCAACGTGCTGATCTATTTTGAGCGTGATTTGCAGAACCGGGCTTTGAGCTTGTTCCATGACGCATTGGTCCATCGCGGCTTTTTAGGGCTGGGTTCCAGGGAGTCGCTGCGATTCTCGGCGGTGGCCGATAGTTTCGACGACTTTGTGCTGGCAGACCGCGTCTATCGCAAGAAGGCGGGGTTATGAGCGCGCGCGTGGCAAATTCTGGCGCGATTGCGTCTTCGGCTGGTCCGTGGGAAGCGATTGTCATTGGCGGTTCGGCGGGCGCCATCGATGCGCTGAATGTTTTGATACCCGCGCTGCCCGCGGGTTTGCAGGCTGCGGTGATCGTGCTGCTGCATCTGCCACGCGACCGCCGCAGTCTGCTGGCCGATATCTTTCGTGATCGTTGCGCGTTGCCCGTGCTAGAGGCCGAAGACCAGCAACAAATTCAGCCTGGACATCTGTATGTGGCGCCGCCTGACTACCACCTGCTGGTGGATAAGGGGCCGCGGCTGGCGCTGTCCATCGACGAACCCGTGCATTATTCACGACCGGCAATAGATGTGCTGTTTGACTCCGCCGCCCATTGTTATGGCGGAAAGCTGTTGGGTGTGTTGCTGTCCGGGGCGAACGAGGATGGTGCAGAAGGGTTGGCGGCGATCCACGCTGCTGGTGGCTGCACCGTGGTGCAGTCGCCTGCCACCGCCGCCATGCCGACCATGCCGCAAGCCGCTTTGACCAAGGTTCCTGGCCACCATGTGATGACACCCGATGAGATCGCGGCAATGTTTGCGCGTCTGCCCGTGCATCGGCTCTTGTAACTACAACCATTCGGACATCATGATCCTGACACCTGCCAAATCCCCAGCTGCCCGTATCAAGTGCCTGTTGGTTGACGACGTTCCAGAGAACCTGATTGCGCTGGAGGCGCTTCTGGACAGCGGCCGCGTAGAGGTGCTGAAGGCACAGTCCGGCCCGCAGGCGCTGGAATTGCTGTTGCATCATGGCGATGTGGCGCTGGCATTGCTGGATGTGCAGATGCCCGACATGAACGGCTTCGAACTGGCCGAACTGATCCGGGGCAGCGAACGCACCCGCCATATTCCGCTGATATTCATTACCGCTGGATCGCGCGAACAAAACTGGCAGTTCCGGGGTTATGAAACCGGGGCAGTGGATTTTCTGTACAAACCCATTGACCCATACATGTTGTGCACCAAGGCAAACGTATTTTTCGAGCTGCACGAGCGCAAGCGCGCGCTGGCGCGGCAACTGGAAGAACAGACCGAGGCGTTGCGGGTGAACGAGATGTTCATGGCGGTGTTAAGCCATGACTTGCGTTCGCCGCTACAGGCCATTGTTATGGGCTCGGCCCTGTTGCAACGCCAGATTGACCCTGCGCGCGTCGTCAACATTGCCCAGCGCATGCAGCAGAGCAGCGAGCGCATGAGCCGCATGATTGAAGATTTGCTTGATGTGACACGCATCCGCCAGACGGGCGGACTGACCCTGGTGCCGGCCCAAGTCAGCATGGAATCGTTGGTGCGGCGCACAGTGGATGAAGTGCAGGCGGGTTTCCCGGGCCGCCAGATCGAATGTGAATGCCGAGTCGATCCGATTGGCTCCTGGGATGGTGAGCGCCTATGCCAGGTGCTTGCGAATTTGGTAGGGAATGCGTTGCACCATGGCAGTCACGCTGCTCCGGTGCAGGTGGTGGTGGATGGCACGGCGCTGGATCAGGTCGTCGTGACGGTCAGCAATGAAGGCGCCATTCCCCCAGAATTGCTGCCGGATCTGTTCAACCCGTTTCGTGGCGGCGAGCGTCGGCCCGAAGGTCATCAGGGGCTGGGGCTGGGACTGTTCATCGCGCAGCAGATTGTGCTGACGCATGGCGGCCGTATCATCGCGGAGTCCGCCGGCGGAGTCACGTGCTTTCGTGTGGAACTGCCGCGGCATGTGCAGCCGGGCGTACGCCCTGCGTAGCAAGGACGTGTTTTTTCCGCTTGGAGGCCATCGCTGATCTGCGCTTGCCGCGCTGGTCCAGGCAGAGTCCGGCAATGTGGGCGAAAAAAAAATGCACCGCAATGCCTCGAATCAGGCATTGCGGTGCGGCGTGCTTTGCGTGCTGCCCGGGTTTAACCGGGCTTCAGTGCAAGATACGCATCAAGCGGTCTTCATGGCGCCATCAACCATGCGCATCAATTCCAAAGGATTGCCGCGCTTGATGCTGTCGGGCAGCAGTGCGTCGGGCAGGTCCTGATAGCAGACCGGGCGCAGGAAACGACGGATGGCGGTGGCGCCTACGGACGTGGAGGCTGCGTTCGAGGTTGCGGGGAACGGGCCGCCGTGCACCATGGCGTGGCTGACTTCCACGCCGGTGGGGTAGCCATTGGCCAGAATGCGGCCAGCCTTGCGCTCCAGCACGGGCAACAGGGTCTGCGCCTGTGCCACGTCGCCTTCGTCGACGAACAGCGTCGCGGTCAGTTGGCCTTCCAGGTGTTCGGCCACGGTTTTCATCTGTTCTACGTCTTTGCACGCAACAACCAGCGATGCCGGGCCGAAGACCTCGGCTTCAAGTTCGTGCGATGCCAGGAAGCGGTCTGCCTGTGTGCCGAACACGACTGCGCCCGCCGCATTGGCAGCCGGTTGCGAGGCTTCGCCACGGCCCAGGGTGGCGACGCTGGCGTGTTTGGCCAGTGCGTCGGCGCCGTCCTGGTAGGCCGAGAAGATGCCTGGGGTCAGCATGGTGGCTGCGCCCTTGGCCTGCACGGCTTGTGCGGCGGCTTGACGGAAACGTTCCAGCGCGGGGCCTTCGACGCCGATGACCAGGCCAGGGTTGGTGCAGAACTGGCCCACGCCCATCGCCAGCGAGTCCACAAAGCCCTTGGCGATGGCTTCGGCACGCGCTTCCAACGCGGCGGGCATCAGGAACACAGGGTTGATGCTGGACATCTCGGCGTAGACGGGGATCGGCACCGGGCGCGCATTTGCGGCAGCAAACAGGGCCAGACCGCCGCGGCGGGAACCCGTGAAGCCAACGGCAGTGATGGCGGGGTGCGTTGCGAGCGCCGTGCCGATTTCGCTGCCAGCGCCGAACAGCAGAGAGAACGTGCCTTCGGGCAAGCCATGTTTGGCGACGGCAGCCTGGATTACGCGGCCAACCATTTCAGAAGCGCCGGGGTGGGCGTTGTGTGCCTTGACGATCACAGGGCAGCCAGCCGCCAGCGCGGACGCCGTGTCGCCGCCAGCAACCGAGAATGCCAACGGGAAGTTGCTGGCGCCAAAGACGGCGACAGGGCCGAGCGGCACGTTGGCCAGGCGCAGGTCGGCGCGTGGCAGGGGCTGACGTTCGGGCTGGGCGGGGTCGATCGTGGCGTCCAGGAAGTAGCCATCGCGCACCACGCGGGCAAACAGGCGCAGCTGGCCAACGGTGCGGCCGCGTTCGCCTTGCAGGCGGGCCAGCGGCAAGCCGGTTTCCAAATGCGTGCGTTCAATCAGCGCGTCGCCCAGAGCCAGAATGCCTTCGGCAATGCTCTCCAGGAACTGTGCGCGGGTTTCCAAGGGCAGGGCGCGGTAGGGGTCGAATGCCGCGCGAGCCAATTCGGCCGCACGTGCAACGTCATCGGACGAGCCTGCGGGAAAGCCGGGCTCCAGGCGTTCGCCGGTGGCGGGGTTGATCGCGTGCTGGGCAGCGCCAGCTCCCAGTACGGCAGTCGCGCCGATTAGCATTTGGCCAGTCAAAGTCATGAATATCTCCGATCGATTAGAAAGAATGATGTGCCCCGTTCAAGGAAAAAAATGCCCCCGGATCGGGGGCAGGCATGCGGGGCTGGCGCGGCCGTTTATTGGGGGCCGAGCTTTTTGATCAGTGCGTTCAGCATTTCCAGCTCTTCGCCGGTCAGGTCAGTCAGCGGGGCGCGGACGGGGCCTGCGTCGTGGCCGACCAGCTTGGCGCCGGCCTTGACGATGCTGACGGCGTAACCGGCCTTGCGGTTGCGGATTTCCAGGTAGGGCAGGAAGAAATCGTCCAGCAGACGGTTGGTCGTGTCGTGATCGCCCGCGGCAATGGCGCGGTAGAAGTCCATGGCGGTCTTCGGCACAAAGTTGAACACGGCCGACGAATACACCGGCACGCCCAGCGCGCGGTAGGCGGCTGCGTAGACTTCTGCCGTGGGCAGGCCGCCCAGGTACGAGAAGCGGTCGCCCAGCTTGCGGCGGATGCTGACCATGGCTTCGATATCGCCGATGCCGTCTTTGAAGCCGACCAGGTTGGGGCAGCGTTCGGCCAGACGGGCCAGGCTGTCGGCCGACAAACGCGATTGAGCGCGGTTGTAGACGATGACGCCGATCTTGACCGACTTGCAGACTTGTTCGACGTGAGCGGCGATGCCGTCTTGCGAGGCTTCGGTCAGGTAGTGCGGCAGCAGCAGGATGCCCTTGGCGCCTTGGCGTTCGGCTTCTTGTGCATACGCGATGGCGGTGCGGGTGGGGCCACCGGCGCCAGCCAGAATCGGCACCTTGCCAGCGCAGGTTTGCACGGCGGTGCGGATGACGTCCGAGTATTCCTCGGGAGCCAGGGAGAAGAACTCACCCGTGCCGCCAGCGGCGAACAGCGCGGTGGCGCCGTACGGGGCCAGCCATTCCAGGCGGGCCGCATAGGTCTTGGCGTTGAAATCGCCGTTCTGGTCGAAATCGGTAACGGGGAAGGACAGCAAGCCTTCCGAAACAATTTCCTTGAGTTCCTGCGGGGTCGTCATAGCGCGCTCGTCCGGTATTGCCGAGGCTAGCCACACAGGGCTGCACACGGGCTGCGGTGGTGAAAAGGTGAGTCATCGTACAACAGCATTTATCAGTATTCAAGGGTGTTCGCCTATGGCTGCACTTGTTAACAAGGGGAAACCCGAAATTTATTTCTGACCCATTTCAGCGATATTCTCTTGGTTGTACGATAACGTACCGGATGCGCGCTACTACGCATCCTTTATGCAAAAGGATTCTTCATGCAGGTTGCGGCAGACCAAGCGCCCGTGCTTATCAAGATTCACCCGCAAGACAATGTGGCGATCGTGGCTAACGAAGGCGGCTTGCCTGCGGGCACCGTGCTGCCCGACGGGTTGCAATTGGTGGATGCCGTGCCGCAAGGCCACAAAGTGGCGTTGACGGACCTTGCCGAAGGCGCGCCCGTGCTGCGCTACAACGTGGTGATCGGATTTGCCGCTAAAGACCTGCCGCGTGGCAGCTGGATCAATGAGCGTGTCACCACGATGCCTGCGGCGCGCACCTTGCAGGACTTGCCCGTAGGCACGCGCATCGCGCCGTTGCCGCCGCTGGAAGGCTATACGTTTGAAGGTTTCCGCAACGCCGATGGCACCGTAGGCACGCGCAATATCCTGGCTATCAGCACCACGGTGCAATGCGTGCAAGGCGTGGTCGAACATGCCGTGGCGCGTATACGCCAGGAATTGCTGCCGCGTTATCCCAATGTTGATGATGTGGTGGGCATTGAGCACACCTACGGTTGCGGTGTGGCCATTGACGCGCCCGGTGCGGCAATCCCGATCCGCACTTTGCACAACATTGCGCGCAACCCGAACTTCGGCGGCACGTCGATGGTGGTCAGCCTGGGTTGCGAAAAGCTGCAACCGGAGCGCCTGTTGGCGCCCAACGCCATTCCCATCCGCGCGGGCGAAGGCATGGGCGCCGATGGCAATGGCGTAGACACGATTGTGTTGCAGGATGAAGAGAACATCGGTTTCCAATCGATGATCGACCTGATCATGCGCACGGCCGAACGCCACTTGCAGAAGCTCGATGCCCGCCGCCGCGAGACCTGTCCAGTATCTGAGCTGACGGTGGGAGTGCAATGCGGCGGCAGCGATGCGTTTTCCGGTGTGACGGCCAACCCCGCCGTGGGTTTTGCGACAGACTTGCTGGTGCGCGCGGGCGGTACGGTGATGTTCTCGGAGAACACCGAAGTGCGCGATGGTATTGACCAGTTGACCGCACGCGCCGCCACGCCCGAA
The DNA here is from genome assembly GCF_030864005.1 of Achromobacter seleniivolatilans. Lineage (NCBI taxonomy): Bacteria > Pseudomonadati > Pseudomonadota > Betaproteobacteria > Burkholderiales > Alcaligenaceae > Achromobacter > Achromobacter seleniivolatilans. The sequence continues at coordinate 1,778,875 of NZ_CP132976.1, read as the reverse complement.
GTGGCAGATGCGCTGGTGCGCGAGATGGCCTGGTACGACGAATACCTGCAACGCGGCATGGCTGATCGCAGCGCCAATACCAGTCCTGGCAACAAGAAGGGCGGTTTGTCGAACATTGTTGAAAAAGCGATGGGCTCGATCGTGAAATCGGGCTCGTCGCCCATCCACGGCGTGCTGTCACCGGGTGACCGCCTGACGCAAAAGGGCCTGATTTTTGCCGCTACGCCGGCAAGCGACTTTATCTGCGGCACGCTGCAATTGGCGGCGGGCATGAATCTGCACATCTTCACCACCGGCCGCGGCACGCCCTATGGTCTGGCTCAGGTGCCGGTGATCAAGGTTGCCACGCGCGATAGTCTGGCCCGCCGCTGGCACGATCTGATGGACGTGAATGCTGGCCGTATTGCCACGGGCCAGGCGTCGATCGAAGACGTGGGCTGGGAACTGTTTCGTTTGATGCTGGATGTGGCCAGCGGCCGCACCCAGACCTGTGCGGAAAAACTCAAGCTGCACAACGCCTTGGCGCTGTTCAACCCGGGTCCCGTGACCTGAGCCGTCTGCGCTACCTGCTTTTCTGCAATGCCATCGCAATACACCGATAACAGGAGACACCGATGGAAAATGCCCCCCTGGCCCAACCCGGCCGGCGACGGCTGCTGGGCGCCGCCTTGGCGCTGGGTCCTGCCAGCCTTGTGCAGGCGCAGTCGTCAGGCTTCACCCCGCAGCAACGCTATCCGGACCCGTCCGTGCGCATCCTGGACCCGGAGTTTTCCAAGTATCGGATCTACAGCAGCAGCGTCGAGCAGTTGGCGACGGGATTCCGGTGGCTGGAAGGGCCGGTCTGGGTGGGGGATGGACGCTACCTGCTGGTGTCTGACATTCCCAATGACCGCATCCTGCGCTGGGACGAAACCACGGGCCAGATCAGCGAGTTTCGCAAGCCCGCCAATTTCAGCAACGGCCTGGCGCGAGACCGGCAAGGCCGGCTGCTTGCCTGCGAGCATCTGACGCGGCGCGTCACGCGCACGGAGTATGACGGGTCCATCACCGTGCTGGCGGATCGTTTTGATGGCAAGCGCTTCAACTCACCCAACGACATCATCTGCCAGCGCAACGGCGCCATTTGGTTTACCGATCCGCCATTCGGCATCGGCGGCCACTGGGAGGGCGACAAGGCCACGCCGGAACTGCCGCATGGCGTCTACCGCATCGACCCGGCCGATGGCCGTGTGACGCGGGCGCTGGAAGATTTGGCCGGACCCAACGGCCTGTGTTTTTCGCCAGATGAAAAAGTGTTGTACGTCGTGGAGTCACGGCATCAGCCGAATCGCGTGGTCTGGGCCTATGACGTGGGCGCGGATGGCAGCTTGAGTGGCAAGCGGGTTCACATCGACGCGCAAGGGCCTGGCGCCATTGACGGCATCAAGTGCGACGAAGACGGCAATCTGTGGTGCGGCTGGGGTAGCAACGGCTCGCCCAACGCCAAATCCGAAGAGCTGGACGGCGTCATGGTGTTCAACCCCGCGGGCAAACCTATCGGCCATATCCGGCTGCCCGAACGCTGCGCCAATCTGTGCTTTGGCGGCGCCAAGCGCAACCGCCTCTTCATGGCCAGCAGTCATTCCCTGTATGCCTTGTATGTCGAAACGCGGGGCGCCGCGTAAATCCGAGCGCGGCGGCATGGATCGATGGGGATCGCGTTCCTGCCGCGCGAATTACAGACCTAGAACACATCAAACAGTGTGGAGACAGCATGAACGTTAGCAAGAGACAGTTCCTGGGCGGCGCCGCGGCGCTTTGCCTGTCGCCGTTGGTGCCCGCCTGGGCGCAACAAACCAATGCAGCTGGCGCGGCCAATTGGCCCACGCGCCCCGTGCGCATCATCGTGCCGTATCCGCCCGGAGGCTCGTCAGACATCATTGCGCGCATCCTGGCGCCGCGCTTGGCCGACGCCTTGAAGCAGACCGTTGTGGTTGAGAACAAGCCGGGTGCCAACGGCAACCTGGGCGCGGGCCTGGTGGTGCAGGCGGCGGCCGAAGGCCACACCGTGCTGTTGTGCGATGTGGGCGCGCTGGCGATCAGCCCGTCTGTGTACACCAAACTATCGTTCGATCCATCCAAGGATTTGCGCTCGGTGGGCATGCTGGCCTATTCGCCGCACGTGTTGGCGGTGCATCCCGACGTGCCGGCCAAGACCTTGCCGGAATTGGTGGCGCTGTCCAAAAAGCAGCGTCTGAACTTTGCCGTGACGGCAATCGGCAGCGCGCCGCATCTGGCGGCGGTGGCGGTGCAGCAGGCGACCGGCGCGCAGTGGGAATACGTGCCGTACAAGGGCGGCTCGCAGGCGGTGACGGATACCATCGGCGGACAGACGCAGGTCATCATGAATGGTCTGTTGGCGACGTTGCCGCATATCAAGGCCGGCAAGCTGCGGCCCATTGCGATTTCCAAGGGCGAACGCATGCAGCTGGTGCCGGATATTCCGACCATATCCGAACAGGGCGTTGCAGGTTTCGAATCGGGCACGTGGCAGGGTGTGATGGCGCCAATTACAACGACCGATCCGGTTGCCGAGAAGTTGGCCATGCTGATGGCGCAGATCGTCAATCAGCCGGACGTGAAGGCGCAATTGAACGAGCAGGGCGCGGAAATCGTCACGCGCAATCCCGCTGAACTGGCCAAGTTCTTCGCCAGCGAACGCGCGCGCTGGGCCAAGGTCGTGCAAAGTGCAGACATCCGCCTGGATTGATTCAGACGGTCATCCCTCGCCTTGCAGTAGGTGGGGGATGCGCGCACACTGGTTTCCGTGCTGAGGCGGCATGGCGCTGTTACCTGTAACGGGTAAGCACGGTCCCGGTGGAGCGTAGCGATGAAATTCCTGATCATGGCGGCATGGATGGCGCTGGCTTGCGGTTCGGCGCTGGCCCGTGACGGGATGCCTGCCGTGCCGGCCCCGCCGCAATCAGCGCGTACCTTGCCGGACACCTGTCTGGGCACGTCGTGTCCGCGTGCAGTCAGTCCGGGCCGGACCGGTCAAAATTGTCTGGGAACGTCGTGCCCAAGCTCGGGCTACAACCCGCCCGCTGCGCCTGGGCGAGGTGATCCACCGCCATGGGCCGGCCCAAGCCAGCCGAAGTTGCCGCCGATGCTGCCGCGTTCTGGCCCGCCTTTGGGGCCGCTGACACCAGCGCCCGCATTGCCGCGATAGCGGCGCCGATGTGACCGCTTGTGTGTGATGGCTACGATGAATGCGCGTACTTGTTGCGAAGCAGCATAGCCTGTTATCTTCCGTCCCATAGCGCGCTTGTTGCGACTTGGAAGCGATTCACATGCCTGTACTTCAACGAATTCCCCCCACGCCTGCGCCATCGAAAGACGCGCTGGGCTGCGCCGCCAGCAAGCTGGACGTGAATCAGGAGTTCGAAGGCGGAGGCCTGACCTTTTATCGCAAAAGTACCGGCAACGAGCAGTTTGGCAATGTGTCCACGCCTGCATCGGACAGGGGTTTTTTGGTCGGCGTGGCATTGCGCGGAGGACACCGGCGCCGCATCCTGCACGGCAACCACGCGTCGACGCACGATTTTGACAACGGATCGATCTACATCCGCGATTTCACCGAAGACTACCGGGCTGATCTGCAAGGCGGTTTTGATTTTTTGCTGGTTGAGATGTCGCGCGCGTTCATCGAACGCGTGAACGATGAAAAAGGCGGCCCGCGGGTCAGCAGCCTGCTTCCAATGAACGGACAAAGCGATCCCGTGCTTGGGGCTTTGGCGCAGGTGATGACCCAGGTGCTGGACCGGCCCGCAGAAACCAGCAGTTTGTTCGTGGACCATGTCAGCCTGGCCATAGGCACGCATCTGTTGTCGGAGTACGGCGCAGGCGCCACGGCTGGCTGGGGCGATACCGGCGGCGGGCGCGTGTTGTCGCGCAAGCTGGAGGTGCGGGCCAAGGATATGCTGCTGGCCGCCATGCGCGATGACAGCTCCATTGCCGATATTGCCGAGGCCTGCAATCTGTCGCGCAGCTATTTCATCAAGGCTTTCCGGCAGACCGTGGGTACGACGCCTCATCGCTGGCTGCTGGAACAGCGGGTGCAAAAAGCCAAAGAGCATTTGCGGGTGCCGGGCAGGTCCATCACGGAGATCGCGCTGCAATGCGGGTTTGCCGATCAGGCCCATATGACGCGGGTGTTCGCCAGTGTGGTCGGCGTGTCGCCAGGCGCATGGCGCCGCGAACACGGCATTTGATCTGCGGGCAACTGGCAGGCGCCTTTGGACGCTGCGGCGGGGCGATCTTGAATAGTGCGATGATTGCACTTTCAGACAAATCAGGACGCAAGTGCGCAAGACTGGCCGGTTCGTCCGGCGCTACCTTGCCTCTATTCGCGCATGACACACGAGTGAAATGATGAATCGCCTTCTTGGCGGCGCTGCCGCATCAACCTGTCCGGCGGGCGGCCTCCCGACCCTGCATGCCCAGGCATTTCCGATGCTGGCGCCCGCCATGATCAGCCAGGCCGCTCCCTATGGCGAGGAGATTTCGGTGCCGGCTGGCCATGTGCTGCTCAATAGCGGAGATCTCGAAGCGGCGTTCTACGTGGTGCTGGATGGCTACGTCGAAGTCTTTGAGAGCGATGCTGCTGGCGCGATGCATAGTTTGCTGATGCATCGTGACAGCGAATTTACAGGCAGCCTGGATTTGTTCACCGACCGGCCCAACGCCGTTACCGTCCGGGCCGACTCCACCACACGCTTGCTGCGGGTCAGCCGCGCATCGTTGGCGCGGCTGGTGTTGGACGAACGCGCGGTGGCCGAGATATTGCTGCGCGCTTTCATCCTGCGCCGCGTCGGTTACTTGCGGCATAGGCCGTATGGCGGCGCAATCCTGCGCTCCACGAGCCCGTCAGGGCAGCCCGATTCTGTGCTGGACCTGGCTGTCATTGGCGGCGGGCCGGCGGGGCTGGCGGCGGCAAGTTATGCAGCGTCTGAAGGCTTGCACACCGTACTGGTGGGCGGCGCCTTGTCCTGCACAAAATCGCCGGTAACTGAAGCGCTGCCCGGGTTTCCGGGCACCATTACTGGCTTGTGCGGCGGCGGTTTATTGCGCCGGGCCGAAGACCAGACCCGACGGTTTGGCTCTCAGGTGCTTCCGGTACGGACGGCCAGCGCATTCGACAGCACTTGCTATCCGTACCGCGTGTGGCTGGACGATGGCAGTGTGATCGAAGCGCGCAGCTTGATTGTGGCCACGGGCATGCAAGAGGACGGCTCGGCCGTTGCGGGCGCCAACACGGCTTGGCTGGATGGCTGCCTGGATACCGATGACTGGGGCTTTATCCATACCGGCCGCGAGGCGGCAGGTTCCATGCAGGCGCGCGCCTACGAAAGTTCGCAACCGGGTGTGTTTGCCGTGGGCGCGGTGCGCGCGGGCTCGGTCAAGCATGTGTTGGCTGGCATTGCGGAAGGCTCGGCGGCCGTGCGTGTCGTACACCGCTTTCTGGACGCTTCGGCGCACTAGGCGAGTAAGCGGGGATTCAATGCAGCGGGTATGCAATGAAGCGGGCCATTGCTGGCCCGCTTCATTTTGCTTAGGCAGGACCGGGCTTAGACTCTCGCAGGTCCAGCGCCAGAAAGTGATGCACCACCGGTTTTTCCGGGCCGATGTGAAAGCGTTGGGCTTCGCCTTGCAGGTCGGCGTCGGCATGGGACACGCGCTGGTGCTGCCGCAGATGTTCCGCCCAGGACTCCACCAGGAACCACTCCTGCACCCGCTCGGGGTCACTCGAGTGTTCGGCTATACCCCAAGCGTAGGCGCCGTCGCGGCGCCGTTCCTGTGCCACGGCTTTCAGCGCTTGCAGGAAAGCCGGGCGATCCTGCACGCGAATGCGATATTCGATCTGCACCATGACTGGTCCGCGATCGTGGGCCACCGGCGCGTCCAGCAGTGGCTCGGGCCAGTGATTGGAGGGGTCCAGATCCGCCTCGCCTTGGGGCAGGCGCATCCGGTGCAGCAGGATGCCCGCAATCAATAGCCCCGCCGCGCCAGCCAGCAAGGTGGCGGGTATGCCGATCTCCTGCGCCAGCAAGCCCCAGCCCAAACTGCCTGCGGCCATCGCGCCGTTGAACACCATCAGGTAGATGGCCAGGCCGCGGCCGCGCACCCAGTTCGGCAGAATGGCCTGGGCCACACCATTGAACGTGGTCAGCGCCACGATCCAGCCCATGCCCAGCAGCAGCAACAGCAATACGGCAGCCCACTGCGGCGGCGCGAAGGACAGCGCGGCCATCACTGCCGCGGCGACTATAGCGGCGGTCATGACCAGGCCGTCGGTGCTCAGACGCTGGCGCAGCTTGGGCAGGACCACTGCGCCCAGTATCGCGCCCACGCCAACGGCGCCCAGCAAAATGCCGTAGAACCCGGCGCTGCCGCCCAGCATCTTGCGCGCCACCAGCGGCAGCAAGGCCCACACGGAACTGGCGAACAGGAAGAATACGGCCGCACGCAGCAACACCACATGCAGTTCATGGCTGGCGCGCGCAAAACGCAGACCCGCGCGGAAGGCGCCGAAGAACTGTTCGGACAGACCATCGTCCACGCGCTTGGGGCGTTTCCACCAGATCAGCGCGCCGATCACAAACACGTAGCTAAGTACGTCCGCGCCATAGGCCGCTGCCGCGCCAAAGGCGGCGAGCAGCAGGCCACCTATTGCGGGGCCGAGCGCGCGGGCAATATTGATGCCCAACGAATTCAGGCCAACTGCCGTTTTGAGTTCAGCCTTGGGAACCAGTTCCGGCACGATAGCCTGCCAGGTCGGCCCCATCAGCGCCGTGCCCACGCCACCCAGGAAGGTCAAGGCGATCAGGTATTCCACGGTCAGCGTATTGGTCTTGGCCATCATCAGCAGCGTGAAGCTGACGCAGGCCAGCAGCACCTGGATGATGATCAGGAACCGGCGCCGATCCAGGATGTCGGACAGCACGCCTGCGGGGATCGCCAGCAGGAAGACGGGCAGGGTAGCGGCCGTCTGCATCATGGCGACTGCGGCGGGGTTGGTGGACAGGTCGGTGACCAGCCAGGCGCTGGCCACGTCGCGCATGAAGCTGCCGATATTGCCCAGGATGGTCGCGCCCCATAGGACCGCGAACAGCGTATGTTTCAGCGGCGCCATGCCGCCGACGGCGGCAGGGGCCGGTTTTTGTGGTTCAGTTCCGGCCATGCGGGCGCTCCGTCAGGTCATGCCAGGCGACCAGGACCCATGCCCCGGCCAGCCCCAAGTGTTCATAGAACGCATTCATCGCCATGAAACGCGTATCGGCAGGGGCTTCCCAATAGCGATTGGCCATGAGCGCTGCGGCAGCGGTGAACGCGGCCAGCGCCAGTGCGCCCAGCCAGCGCAGGCGCCCGGCCAGGATCAGCGCGCTGGCGCCCAGTTCCAGAACAATAACGGCGGCAGCCGCCAGTGCGGCGGGGTGCAGTCCGAAGTGATCCATTTCGGCCTGCGCGCCGCCAAAATCCATCAACTTGACGAGTCCGCCCTGGATGTATGCGCCGCACAGCGCCAGCAATGCCAGCCAACGCACAGCCGGCACGGTGATAAAGCGGCGCATTGTCATACCGCCCAGCACGCGCAGCCCAGCGCGCCCCAGAACCCTTGCAGATCCGAGACAGGCAATTTGCTGGCCCAGGCGCCCGCGTGCTGGTGACCGTGAATATTGCAGTCGGCCAGGCAGGCGCAGTTGGCTGCGGCTTCGCGCAGCGTGGTTTGCAGAGGCTTGCCCTCGTTGTCGCCCCATGCGCCGTAGCCGCCAAACAGGCGAGTGGGCGACCAGTCCGGCATGGCGGGTGGCGGCGTGGCTTCGTCATGCGCAGAAAACTCGCCCGCGCCCCACACCACTTTTCCGCCTACCAGTGTCAACAAGCTGCTGGTGTCGGCAATATCGGATTCAGGGCAGGCAAAAAAGTCGCGATCAGGCACCACCAGATCGGCCAGCTGGCCAATGGCAATGCGGCCCTTCTTGCCTTGTTCGTTGGAGAACCATGTGACGTTTTCGGTCCACATACGCAGCGCGGTTTCGCGGTCCAGGCAATTGCGTTGCGGCGTCAGCCGCAGGCCGCCAACGGTTTTGCCGGTGATCAGCCACGACAGCGATACCCACGGGTTGTAGGACGCGACGCGCGTGGCATCCGTGCCGGCCGACACATTCACGCCTTTTTCCAGCATGCGCTTGACGGGCGGCGTGGCTTCGGCCGCGCCTGCGCCGTAGCGCTCTACGAAGTATTCGCCCTGGTAGGCCATGCGATGCTGTACCGCAACACCGCCGCCCAGCGCGGCAATGCGATCGATCGAGCGTTCAGAGATGGTCTCGGCGTGGTCAAAGAACCAGTTCAGGCCAGCCAGCGGCACGTCTTGGTTGACGCGTTCAAACACGTCCAGGGCGCGTGAAATGGTTTCGTCATACGTCGCGTGCAGACGCCAGGGCCAGCGGTTTTGCGCCAGGATGCGCACCACTTCTTCCAGCTCGCCTTCCATCTCTGGGCCCATTTCCGGGCGCGGCTGGCGAAAGTCTTCAAAGTCCGCCGCCGAGAACACCAGCATTTCGCCGGCGCCGTTGTGGCGGAAGTAGTCGGTGCCCTGTTTGTACTGCGACGTGGCGGTCCAATTCAGGAAATCTTCTTTTTCCTGTTTGGGTTTCTGCGTGAACAGGTTGTAGGCCAGGCGGATGGTGAGCTGGCCCGCATCGGCCAGTTGCTGAATGACTTGATAGTCTTCGGGGTAGTTCTGGAAACCGCCGCCCGCGTCGATCGCGCCTGTCACGCCCAGGCGGTTCAGGTCGCGCATAAAGTGGCGGGTGGAGTTGATCTGGTATTCGAATGGCAGTTTCGGGCCCTTGGCCAGCGTGGCGTACAGAATGGACGCATTGGGCTTGGCCAGCAGCAGGCCCGTCGGGTTGCCCGCCGCGTCGCGCACGATCTCGCCGCCCGGAGGCGCGGGGGTGTTCTTGTCATAGCCCACGGCGCGCAGCGCGGCGCCGTTGAGCAAGGCGCGGTCATACAGATGCAAGATGAACACGGGCGTGTCAGGCGCCACGGCGTTCAATTCCTCAATGGTCGGCAACCGTTTTTCTGCAAATTGGTGCTCGGTAAAACCGCCCACCACACGCACCCATTGCGGGGCAGGGGTGATGGCGACCTGGCGGCGCAGCATGGCCATGGCGTCAGACAGACTGAACACGCCATCCCAGCGCAATTCCATGTTGTAGTTCAGGCCGCCGCGGATGATGTGCAGGTGGTTGTCGATCAGGCCCGGCAGCACGCCACGCCCGTTCAGACCAATCACCTTGGTGCCGGGGCCCGCCAGCGGCAGGATGTCGCTTGCCGCGCCCACACGGGTGAAGCGGCCGTCTTTGATCGCAACGGCATCGGCGACGGGGTTGGACGGGTCCAACGTGGTGAAGCGGCCTTGATGCAGGATCAGGTCGGGGGCGCCTTGGCGCGTGGGGTCCAGAGTGTCAGCCATTGCGCTTGTCTCCACATGACTCGGCGGTTGATTGGGCGGGGTCGGCGGGGGGCTTGGGGCAGCTGGGCAATTCGCCAAACATGTGCGGCTTGACCTGCTCGTTCAGCCAGGATGTGCGCGTGGCGCTGTCAGAGGTCAGGCGCTTGATCAGCGGAGGAATCTGTTCCCCCGCCAAGATGCCCAGAAGGCCTACCAGGGCGATCACCGGTGGCGCGGGTGATCGCACGTTAAACAGCGCGTAAATGACGCCGACCAACAGGCCGACTCCAAGCGAGACCAGGTAGACCTTCATGGGTAGCCTCCGTTCAGCCTTCGTGGGCGTTGAACATGGACTTGGCGTAGATGATGCCCAAGCCATAAGCGCCGCCGAACTTCTTGGCGATGCCGGTGGTCATGTCATAGGTATCCGTGCGCGCCCAGTCGCGTTGCATTTCCAACAGGTATTGCAAGGCAGTGATCGGTTGGCCGCCTGCTTGCACGATACGCTCAATGGCGCGGTTGTGGGCCTCGGCCGACACGTCGCCGCAGGCGTCGGTAATGACATAAACCTCAAAACCCTGGTCCAGCGCCGACAGGGCCGGGCCTACGATGCAAACGCTGGTCCACAGGCCGGCCAGCACAATGCGCTTCTTGCCGATCTCGTTTACTTGCTTGATGACGGCCGCATCTTCCCAGGTGTTCATGGACGTGCGGTCCAGCAGCGCTTGGCCGGGGAACGGTGCGACAACTTCGTCGAACATCGGACCCGAGAAACTCTTTTCGGCAACGGTTGTGAGGATGGTGGACGCGCCAAAGCCGGCCGCTGCATGCGCAACCAGCGCGGCGTTGTTGCGCAGAGTGACGGCGTCGATGGAATGCGTGGCAAACGCCATCTGCGACTGGAAGTCGATCATGATGAGCGTGTGGTCTTTGGGGGAAAGCAGCTTGGCGCCGGGCGTGGCGGTGGCGGTGACGGACATAAACAACTCCTTGAATACCGGTTGGGTTGGGGCAGCCGCAATGTGCCACCGGGCGCCATCCCAGTATTGAACGTTTGTCCGCCAAATTGAAGATTGTGATCGCACGGGCCTGCAACACGTTTTTTTCAAGCTTTCATTCTGCTTACGGCCCCGCACGCACGCATACGGCAGCAAACGCGAAATCTGTAGGGTGCTTGATCGGCAAGTAGCCGTACACATGCCCCGGTTTTATGGGAATCCGAATCAGGGTTAACCCCGCATACTCGTGCGCTGATAAGCCTGTGCCGGGCGCGGGTCCGGTTTCCTTGCAAGGGTGCACGATGAAAGCATTGAGTTTGAAGGCCAAGCTACGGCTGGCGATGGTGTTGATGTGGATCGGTTTGCTGGCGCTGGGCGCATGGTCTGCGCTGAACGCGCGCGACATCATGATGAAGGAGCGCCGCGACGGCTTGGAGCGCATTGTCGAGGTTGCGCACAGCGTGGTGGGCGCATACGCCAAGAGCGTGTCCGAGGGCAAACTGACTGCCGACGAAGGCAAGCGCCAGGCGCTGGCTCAACTGAGTCAACTGCGTTACGACAAGGACAACTTTGTTTTCGTGGTGGACACGCAGCCCGTGTTGTTGATGCACCCGTTTGGTGCGTCATTGATCGGCAAGCCGGTGGGTGACCGCAAGGACACGCAGGGCCACGCGTATTACAAAACGATGGCAGAGGTGGCTCGCGCAAAGGGCGAGGGCTTTGTGGAATATGAAGCCTCCAAATCCGGCAATGCCGACGACCGCGCGCCTAAGATCAGCTTCATTTCCTATTACCAGCCCTGGGACTGGGTGATCGTGTCCGGCGTGCTGGTGGACGACATCCAGACGGCGTTCCACAACAACCTGCTGAAGGCGCTGGCGATCCTGGGCCTGATTGGCGCCATTGTCACGGGCGTGATGTTCGTGATCACGCGCAGCGTGGCGCGCAGCCTGGGCGGTGATCCTGTTTATGCGGCCGGTATCGCAGGGCGCATCGCATCCGGCGACCTGAGTCTTCCGGTTGAGCTGGACAGCGGCGATACGCGCAGCATGATCAGCGCCATGGCCAAGATGCAGGACAATCTGGCCGAAGTGATCGGCGGAATTCGCGCCGGCGCTGAAAGCTTGAATGGCGCGGCGCGCGAGATGTCGGCGGGCAATCTGGATCTGTCTTCGCGCACCGAAGAACAGGCAGCCTCGTTGGAAGAGACGGCGGCCAGCATGGAAGAACTGACCGCCACCGTGCGTCAGAACGCCGGCAGCGCCGAGCAGGCTGTGCAATTGGCCCAAGCCGCTTCGGGCATTGCCGCTCGCGGCGGCGAGGTCGTCGGCCAAGTGGTTACGACGATGGATGGCATTACCGACAGCTCGCGCCGCATCGCGGAAATTATCGGGCTGATCGATAGCATCGCGTTTCAGACCAACATCCTGGCGTTGAATGCAGCGGTGGAGGCAGCGCGCGCGGGCGATCACGGCAAGGGTTTTGCGGTGGTCGCGACCGAGGTCCGCAACCTGGCGCAGCGCAGCGCGCAGGCTGCCAAAGAAATCAAGGGCCTCATCGATGACTCGGTCGACAAGGTCAGCACCGGCGCCAGCCTGGTGAATCAGGCGGGTCAGACCATGGCCGAGATCGTACAGGCGGTGCAGCGCGTGACGCACATCGTGGGCGAGATCACTGTGGCGTCGCGTGAGCAGACTGCGGGTATCGAGCAGGTTAGCGTGGCAGTGGCGCAGATGGACCAGATGACGCAGCAAAACGCCGCGCTGGTCGAGCAGGTGGCCGCCGTGGCCGCATCCATGGAAAGCCAGGTGGGCGGTCTGTACGCTTCTGTGTCTGCATTCAAACTGGGCGGCGAGCAGGGCGGGGCTGGGCAGACCGCGCGCGTCGGCCGCGAGCCCGGCCTGCGCCAGCTTGCTCTGAGCGCCTGATCACCGTCAGCAGGTCCGCGGGGCGCCTTGAGCGCCCCGCGATATTTTTATGTTTACCAGATTCATTCGATAGGAAGTTGCATGCCAAATCGTAAGAACCGCCGCGCAACGCGCCATACCCTGGTGCGGGCATTGACCCCTGTGTTGTTGTTGGGCGCCACATGCGCCCAAGCTGAAGTCACGGGTTTTGAGGTTCAGGAACGCCAGGCGCCCGCATTGGAAGGCCGCGTGTTCGGTGATCATGGCGTGGCTGAGAAGCTGACGGGCGTGGCCACGATCAGTCTGGACCCGGCTGATCCGCGCAATGCCGTGATCGCTGACCTGGCGCTGGCCCCGCGTGATGCGCAAGGCCGTGTGACCGCACGCGCGGATGTTGTCATTCTGCGCCCGGCCAAGCCCAACGGCACCTTGATCGTCGAAGCGCCCAATCGCGGCCGCAAGCTGATCGGCACGGTCGTTGATGGCAGCGGCATCGCCAACAGCAGCCGCCTGGAAAAAGCAGAAGACGCGGGCAATGGCTTTCTGCTGTCGCAGGGATATACCCTGGCGTGGGTAGGTTGGCAGGCCGATGTTCCGAAGGGCGAGGGCATGCGGCTGGATGTGCCGGTAGTCAAAGGCGTAACGGGTCCCGTACGCGACGAATGGATTTTCAAGAAGGCCGCTGCCACGGAGCGCGTCACCCTGAGTTACCCGGCGTCCAAGCAGACCGGGGCACGGTTGTCTGTCCGGGCGCAACGCTTGGATGCGCGTCAGTACCCGGCCGGCCTGTCGTTCCGCTTCATCGACGACAACACGGTGGAGATCACACGCCCCGAGGCAATGCCGGTCGATGCGATCTACGAATTTACCTATGAAGCCCGCGACCCCGGCGTGATGGGCATCGGTTTTGCTGCCATGCGCGATGTGACGGCCTTCCTGGCGCGCGCCGACGTAGCCGCCAATCCGCTGGCGGCGCAGAACGGCGGCCAGATCAAGCAGGTGCTGGGCATGGGTGTTTCGCAATCCGGCCGTTTCCTGCGTGATTATCTGTACCAGGGCTTTAACCAGGACTTGCAGAACAAGCGCGTCTTTGACGGCATGCTGGCGCAGATTCCTGGCGCTCGCCGCACCTTTGCCAATACGCGTTTCGCGCAGCTGTCGCGCAACCCTGGCCCGCATGCGGACGACCTGTACCCGGTGGACCAATTTCCCTTCGCGTACGCTGCGAGCAAAGACCGTTTGACCGGCAAGCTGGACGGGCTGTTGCAGCAGTGCCGGGCGACCAACACCTGCCCCCGCATCATGCAGCTGGATTCAGAATATGAATTCTGGGCTTCGCACGCGAGCCAGTTGGTGACCGATGCGCAAGGCCGCGACTTGCCCCTGCCGCCAGAAGTCCGCGCCTATATGGTGGTGGGATCGCAGCATTTCCCAAGCCCGGTGTCGAAAGCCATGCCGACATGCGCGCTGCCGACCAGCCCCATTGATCCGCAACCCGTCACGCGCGCCTTGGTCGTCGCGCTGGATGCCTGGGTTGGCCAAGGCACTCCGCCGCCCGCCAGCCGGTATCCGACACGCGCACGCGGCACGCTGGTGCAGGCAAAGGGCTTGTATCCGGCCATTCCTGGCCTGCCGTATCACGCAGCGTATGTAGAATCGCGCCTGATTCTGGACGGTTCCCGCTTGCCCATCGTGGAAGGTGAATACCCGCTGTACATGCCCAAGGCGGATGCCGACGGCAATGCCATCGATGGCGTGCGTTTGCCGCAGGTAGCCGCGCCACGCGGCACCTATGTGGGTTGGAATCCCAAGAGCAATAACGCCGAAGGTTTGTGCACCCAGATGGGTAGCGCTGTGCCTTTCGCGCAAACCAAGGCCGAGCGGCTGGAACGCAAAGATCCGCGTCTTTCGATTGAAGAGCGCTATGCAAGCGATGCGGCTTATGTCGATGCGGTGCGCCAGGCCAGCGACGCGCTGGTGCAAGCGCGCCTGTTATTGCCGCAAGACGCTGTGCTGGCCGTCGAAGAGGCCCGCGCCGGCAAGCTTGCCAAGCTGACGCCTTGAACCCTTTTGGGCAGTCGCTTGCAGAACAATTTTGCAAAAGGCTGTAAATAGTCCACTGTCTGGTGACCGGCTGGACCGCAAAGCGCCCTCGGGGGCGCTTTTTCATTTTGGGAACACGGTGAACGCCGGAGCCCGAACAGGGGCGAAACAAGCACCGCTGTGGTGCGCAACTGCTGATTTTCGGGCATATCGGCGAATCCGCGGCATTGCCGCCACCCGATTTCCCCGGCAACTGTCGACAAAATCGCTGTTGTATCGCTTGGCATACAAGTTGCTTCTTTATTTCAATCGCCTCTTGCTACTATCGAGCGTCGCGCCTGCCGGGTAGGGGGCTGGCGGCGTAGTCGTTGCCAGGCGTGACCTTGCAGTGGAGAAGTTCATGAAGCATCTCATCAAGCATGTGACGCGTTACCGTTATGCCGCCCCGGTCAACTACAGCATCCAGACGCTACGGCTGACGCCACGCCGCGACGATCACCAGCACGCGTTGAAATGGCAGATTCAGACGCCCGGTGAAATCCAGGCGCAGGTCGATGCCTACGGCAACGTCACCCATACGCTGACCCTGCATCGCACTCATACCGAAATCGAAATTCATGCCATCGGACAGGTGGACATTCATCCTTTGGCACAAGGCCATGTGGGCGATGAGGACGAGCGCTTGCCGGTGTACATCTATGGCGTGCCCACCGCGCTCACGCTCTGCGATGACAGCGTGCGCGAATTCTGCCGGCGCGTTGTGCCGGCCGGCGTACATACGCCGCAAGATGTGTTGACGCTTAGCGCCGCCATACGCGAACGTGTGGCCTACGCGCCCGCGCTGAACGATATGCCGATAACTGCCGCGCAAGTGCTGGCGGCGGGGCGGGGCAGCAGTCAGGATCACACGCATCTGTTGCTGGCCTGCGTGCGCGCCTTTGGCACGCCTGCCCGTTATGTCAGCGGCTATTGGCACGAGGCGGGTGACGACGCGGCCAGCCACGGCTGGGCCGATGTCTGGCTGGCGGGCCACGGCTGGGTCAGCGTGGATGTGACCCATTTCTGCTTCGCCTCGGACGGCCATTGCCGGCTGGCGGTGGCGCGCGATTATGAATCCGCGTCGCCCGTGCGCTGGCTGCACGGAACGGCCGCGGTGCTATCCATGAATGTTGCCGTAACCCGCGTATCGGCGGCCCCTGTTGACCGGAGAACGCAGTGACGATCCACGTAGCACTCAAGCACGTTACGCAATACAAATATGACCGGCTGGTCGGATTGTCCGCGCAAGTGCTGCGCTTGCGGCCAGCGCCGCACAGCCGCACGCCTATCCTGTCGTATTCACTGACGATTGAGCCGGCGCACCATTTCATCAACTGGCAGCAAGACCCTTTCGCTAACTACCTTGCTCGCTTGAACTTTCCGGAGAAAACGCGCGAGTTCAAGATCACGGTGGACCTGGTTGCGGAGATGGCGGTCTATAACCCGTTTGACTTCTTTCTGGAGCCAGACGCAGAAGACTTCCCCTTTACCTACGATGATGGCCTGGCCCGAGAGCTTGCGCCCTACATGGTGTGCGACAAGGCCACCCCGCTATTCGCGGAATTTCTATCGCGCGTTGATGTGCGCCGGCAGCGCACGGTGGATTTTCTGGTGGGCATCAACCAGCAGGTCCATAAAGAAATCAGCTATCTGATACGCATGGAACCCGGTGTGCAGACGCCGGAGGAAACCCTGGTGCGCAACGCGGGGTCGTGCCGGGATTCCGGCTGGCTGCTGGTGCAGGCACTGCGCCATCTGGGGCTGGCGGCACGGTTTGTTTCGGGCTATTTGATCCAGCTGAAGCCGGACGTGCGAGCGCTGGATGGCCCCAGCGGTGCACAGTCGGACTTTACCGATCTGCACGCCTGGTGCGAGGTCTACCTGCCCGGCGCAGGCTGGATCGGTTTGGACCCAACGTCGGGTCTGCTGGCGGGCGAAGGCCATATTCCGCTTGCAGCGACCCCTGAACCGGGCAGCGCGGCGCCGGTCACGGGCGCGGTCGATGAGGCCGAGGTGGAATTCACGCACACGATGGAAGTCACGCGGGTATTTGAATCGCCCCGTGTGACCAAGCCCTACACCGACGAACAATGGCAGTCCATCCGCGACCTGGGCGACAAGATCGACGACCATCTCAACGGCATGGACGTGCGCCTGACGATGGGTGGCGAACCGACCTTTGTGTCGGTGTCGGACCGCGAGGGCGCGGAATGGAACACGGCGGCGCTGGGGCCAACCAAGCGCGGTTACGCCGTGGAATTGCTGAACCGCTTGCGCGCCCGTTACGGTGGCAACGGCTTTTTGCATTTTGGGCAGGGCAAGTGGTATCCGGGCGAGCAACTGCCGCGCTGGGCTTTGTCGATCTATTGGCGGGCCGACGGCGAGCCCTGCTGGAATGATCCGGCGCTGTTCGCCGATGAACGCCAGCGCAGCGCCTGCACCCGTGCCGACGCGCAGCGCTTCACGTCGCGCTTGTGCGCGCGGCTGGGCGTCGAGGAAAAATTCGTCGTGCCGGGCTACGAAGACACCTTCTATTACTTGTGGCGTGAACGCCGCCTGCCCGTCAACGTGGATCCATTTGACTCGCGTCTTGAAGACGACATGGAGCGCGCGCGCTTGCGGCGTGTGTTCGAGCAGAAGCTGGAAAGCGTCGTCGGGTACGCCTTGCCCATCCAGCCGGGTGAAGACGCCCCGTGGAAATCGGGCCCTTGGTTTCTGCGCGACGAGCGCATGTACCTGTTCCCGGGGGATTCCCCGATGGGTTACCGGCTGCCGCTGGATTCGCTGCCTTGGGTGGCCGAGGGTGATGCGCCCGTAGCTGTGGAACGAGATCCCTTCGAAGTCCGGCGCTCATTGCCGGGCCCCGCACAGTTGTTGACGCAAGCAGGGTCGTCGGGTCGGCACGAGCTAGCGGCTGCGGGCAAGGGTTCGGCAGGTATGGACGCTGCCGCTCCGGCCAAGTTTGAATCCGCTGCTGGGTTGACGCGCACAGCTATGTGCGTGGAAACCCGGGAGGGCATTCTGTATGTGTTCATGCCGCCGTTGCCGCGTCTGGAAGATTATCTGACGCTGACCGCCCAAGTTGAAGCCACGGCGCAGGACCTGGGCGTCAAGATCGTGCTGGAAGGGTATCCGCCGCCTCGCGATCCCCGTCTGAAGGTGCTGCAAGTGACGCCCGACCCAGGCGTCATCGAGGTCAACATCCATCCCGCAAGCAATTGGGCCGAACTGGTCGATCACACGGAATTCCTGTACGAAGCGGCCTTTGAAACCCGCTTGTCCACCGAGAAGTTCATGGCCGATGGCCGCCATACCGGCACGGGCGGCGGAAACCATTTTGTGCTGGGTGGGGCCACGCCCGCCGACAGTCCATTCCTGCGCCGTCCCGACGTTCTGGCCAGTCTGCTGGCCTATTGGGTCAATCATCCGTCGCTGTCATACCTGTTTTCGGGGTTGTTCATCGGGCCGACCAGTCAGGCGCCGCGTATCGACGAGGCGCGCAATGATCAGGTCTATGAGCTGGAACTGGCATTTCAAGAGATCCATCGCCGTTGCGCGGAGCAGGGCGCCAGCGTGCCGCCCTGGATGATCGACCGGGCGCTGCGCAATATTCTGGTGGATGTCTCGGGCAACACGCACCGGTCCGAATTCTGCATCGACAAGCTGTATTCGCCCGATAGCGCCACGGGCCGCCTAGGGTTGCTGGAACTGCGCGCCTTTGAAATGCCGCCGCATGCGCGCATGAGCCTGGCCCAGCAACTGCTGCTGCGCGGGTTGATCGCCCATTTCTGGAAGACGCCGTATACCGCGCGCTTGACCCGCTGGGGCACGGAACTGCATGACCGCTTTCTGCTGCCCACCTTTGTGAAGATGGATTTCGAAGACGTCCTGACCGATTTGAACGAGGCCGGCTACGGCTTCGACGCTGCCTGGTTTGCACCGCATTTCGAATTCCGCTTTCCGCTGTTTGGCGATGTGTCTGCGCGCGGCGTCCATCTGGAACTGCGTGGCGCGCTGGAACCCTGGCATGTGATGGGCGAGGAGGGCTCGTCTTCTGGCACCGTGCGCTACGTGGATTCTTCGCTGGAACGGGTGGAAATACGGGTATCGGGCTTGAACGGCAACCGCTATGTTGTGACGGTGAATGGCCGCGCCTTGCCTTTGCAGCCCACCGGGCGGGTTGGGGAATACGTGGCGGGGGTGCGTTACAAGGCGTGGTCGCCGCCGTCGGCGCTGCATCCCACCATTGCGGCCCATGTGCCGTTGACGGTGGATATCGTTGATACCTGGAACAAACGTTCACTAGGAGGTTGTCAGTACCACGTGGCGCACCCGGGCGGACTGAATCCGGAGTCGTTCCCGATAAATTCCTACGAAGCCGAAAGCCGCCGTTTGGCCCGCTTTGAAAAGATCGGACACACCCCCGGACGCATGGACGTTGCGCCCGCCGTGGTCAGCCGCGAATTTCCGTTCTCTTTGGATTTAAGGCACGATTGACCCCTCTTGGATGTTGAACCCCGGCGCACCCGCCGCCGCTAAAGCTGCTATGCCGCAATTTCTTTTTCAGACTGATCCGTCGCAGGATGTCGCATCCCTGGCGGTTCATGCGGCGTTGCCCGCACGCGCCGGGCACTATGACGAGCTGCGCGACACGGCCGGCGCGCCGGGCGCTACACGGCTGCGCGAACCATGGCCCCGTTTCTTTGAACTGCTGGGCACCAGCGGTTTTGCCGACCTGGACCGGCGGGTGGACATGGTGGCGCGCCAGATCCGTGAAAACGGCATTACCTACAACATCTACGCTGAGGCCAGCGGGTCGGCGCGGCCCTGGTCGCTGGACCTGTTGCCCTTTGTCATCAATGACACGGATTGGGCGGCAATAGAACTTGGCCTGTGCCAGCGCGCCACGCTGCTCAACCGGGTGCTGGCAGATGTTTATGGACCGCAAACCCTGTTGGCCCGAAATCTGATTCCGCCTGCGCTGGTGCTTGGCCATCCGGGATATCTGCGTCCGCTTCGCGGCTACACGCCGCCTGCGGGCACGTATCTGCACATTGTGGCTTTTGATCTGGCGCGCGCCAGCGATGGCGGCTGGTGGGTGGTGTCGCAGCGCACGCAGGCGCCGTCCGGTCTGGGGTACTTGCTGGAAAACCGGCTGACCATCTCAGGTATGTTTCCCGAGGCATTCAAGGAGCTGCGGGTCCAGCATCTGGCCAAGAGTTATCGCCGGCTGATGGACATGCTCTACAAGCTCAGCCCCGGCGGCCGTGACGCGCATACGCCGCCGCGCATTGTGCTGCTGACGCCAGGGCCGTACAACGAAACGTATTTTGAGCAGACGTATCTGGCGCGCTACCTGGGCGTGACGCTGGTGGAAGGCGGCGACCTGGTTGTGCGCGAGAACCTGCTGTATCTGAAGACTTTGCACGGTCTGGAACGGGTACATGCGGTATTGCGCCGGCTGGATGACGATTTTTGCGATCCCTTGGAGCTGCGTTCGGACTCCACGCTGGGCGTGCCAGGCCTGTTGCAGGTCATGCGCGCGGGCAATGTGCTGGTTGCCAACTCGCTGGGCGCCAGTTTTCTGGAGTCGCCCGCGATCAACGGTTTTCTCCCCGCGATCAGCCGCGAATTGCTGAACGAAGATCTGCGTTTGCCGTCGCTGCCGTCATGGTGGTGCGGCGAGGCCGCGGCGCGCGATCAAGTGCTGGCAAATCTGCCGGGAGCGGTGGTCAAGTCGACCTATCCCAGCAATATGCGCGGCGGCTTTGAGCCCGTGATCGGGGGCGCCGTGCCGGCGTCTGAACGCGACGCGCTGCAAGCCCGCATTGCAGAGCATCCCGACGCCTACACCATTCAGGAATACCTGCCGCTGTCACAAGCGCCCAGCTGGAACGCAGGCCGCATCGTGCCGCGCGCGGCGATGCTGCGCGTGTTCGTCATTGCAGACGGCGAGGGCGGGTGGAACGTGCTGCCCGGCGGGCTGACACGCATTGCCAACCGCGAGCAGCAGATCGTGTCGATGCAGCGCGGCGGCAGCAGTATGGATACCTGGGTCACGACCCGGGGCGCGGTGGACACCTTTTCCATGCTGCCGGCCCAACTGCGGCCGGAAGATATTGTGCCGGCCCATCGCCCGGTTTCCAGCCGGGCGGCAGAGAACCTGTTCTGGATGGGACGCTACACGGAACGCGCCGAAAACGATGTGCGGTTGGCGAATGTGGCGCTGAGCTGGCTGAACAGCGACGATGACAATGCTGGCGAGCTGTTTGCCGCCGTTTCCGCGTCATGCCGCCGCAGCGGGCTGGTACCAGCCGCGCCGACCCTGTCGGTGCGCATGTTTGAATCCACGCTGGTGGCCGAATTGGCCGGGGCGGACTCGCAAGGCGGCGTGTTGCGCAACCTGGGCGCGCTGGCGTTTTCGGCGGGGCAGATCCGCGACCGCTTGTCGCCAGACCACTGGCGGCTGGTCGTTACCGCGCACCAGCATTTCACCGAGATGGCGTCCGCGGCCGAAGTCCGTGGCCCTGACGCGCCGGCCTCCACCCCGGATGTGCTGCTGGCCCTGAAGAACCTGGGTACCCAATTGTCGGCCATCACCGGTTCGCAAACCGACCGCATGACGCGAGACGACGGATGGCGGCTATTGACCATCGGGCGGCAGATAGAACGTCTGTCGACGATGAGCCGCCTGCTGGGCGAATGGTTCCAGCGCAATGCCGTGATGGGCGACAGCGGTTTTACGACCCTGCTGGATTTGTTCGACAGCAAGATCACGTATCGCGCCTATTACCCGGGGCGCCAGGAAGTGCCCGCCATGTTGAATCTGCTGGTGCAAGAACCCGCCAACCCGCGTTCGATAGCATGCGTGCTTGGCGTGTTGCGCAAAGAAGTGGCCCGTTTGCCCGGCACGGTGGCGGGACCCGCCGCCGACCTGGTGGGCCTGTTGCCCGCCAGCGATGCCGTCGTGCCGTTGACGGCGTTGTGCCAGCAAACGCAGGGACTGTATGCGGGCGTGCTGGCGCTGACTGAACAGCTGGATACCGCGGCCATTGCGCTGTCCAACGAAATCAGCCGCCGCTATTTCAGCCACGCGGCGGGTTACGACCAGACGCTGACGGCATAAGCCGGTTCTATTTCCTTTCTGATCCTGATCCATGACTCTGCCCACGCCCCTTACCGCCTCACCCCAGACGACGCCTTGCTCTGGCGGGGTGACGCTGGGCGTGGACCATGAAACCGCCTATCGCTACGATGCACCGGTAGAACTTGCGCATCATCTGGGGTATCTGCGTCCCTTGAATGACGCCTGTCAGGTGGTCGAGGCCTACGAATTGACCGTGACGCCCGCACCGGCCGATCTGATTGAGACCATCGACGGGTTCGGCAACACGCGCTGCACCTTCGCGCTGTACGCGCCGCACGAATCGTTGACAGTGCGCGCAAGCAGCCGCGTGACCGTGCACCCGCGCTTCGATCAGCTGGACCCTGATACCGGTTTGCCGTGGGAGGCCGCCGTACAGCGTTTGCGTTACGACGCTGCCGCGCCGTTCGCCAGCGAGGTCGAATTCACCTTCCCGTCGACCTACGTACCGCTGCATGCCGAGCTCCGGGAATACGCCTTGCTGTCTTTCACGCCAGGTCGGCCGGTTGCGCAGGCAGCGGTGGATCTGATGCACCGGATTCATGCCGACTTCAGCTACCAGCCGGCGCACACGCAGGTGTCCACGCCGATTCTCGAAGCGTTTGAAGATCGCGCGGGCGTTTGTCAGGACTTTGCGCATGTGATGATCGGTTGTTTGCGCGCGATTGGCTTGCCGGCGCGGTACGTCAGCGGCTATCTGATGTCGCAGCCGCCCGCAGGCCGGCCACGCCTGATCGGCGCGGATGCGTCACATGCCTGGGTATCGGTTCATTGCGCGGGCATCGCCGTCAATGGCGGTTGGGTAGACCTGGACCCCACCAATGACGTGGTGCCGGGCACTGCCCACGTCATCTTGGCAGTAGGGCGCGATTACAGCGACGTCACGCCTTTGCGGGGCGTGATCCGGGGCGGCGGGCACGAGCTTGATGTGCGCGTAACGGTTGCTCCTATCAACGAATTTCCGACGGAAGGGGATGTATGAGCTATTTCTTCGACGCGATCAACCGCCAGCTGCGCGCTCCGAAACGCCAGCGTGTGCGGCATGCGCGCGCGAAGGCGTTTCAGTGCATTTGCGGGCAACCCATATTTTTTAGCAATACCGAATGCCTGAACTGCCACCGGCAGTTGGGCTTTGACCCCAAGCGCGGCCACGTCCTGGCGCTGGAAGAGGGCAGCGCGCCGGGCGCCTGGCGCGAAGCGGGCCGTGCCCGCGGCAAGACCTATAAACGTTGCGCCAACTACGACATGCCTGCGCTGTGCAACTGGCTATTGCCCGCGCACAGCCCGGACGCGCTCTGCATTGCCTGCAACCTGAACCATACGATTCCGGATCTTTCGGTGCCCGAGAACGGCCCTTTGTGGTTCAAGGTCGAGGCGGCCAAGCGGCAAATGATTGCGCAACTGATGACGCTGGGCTTGCCCCTGCGCCGGTCGGAAACGCCTGACGACGGCGGCCTGGCATTCGACCTGCTGGCGCCCGCCGCAGACGGCACGCCGCTATTGACGGGCCATGCCCAGGGGCTGATCACGATCAACATTCTTGAGGCCGATGACGCGTACCGCGTGAAGGTGCGCGAAGACATGCGCGAACCGTATCGCACGCTGCTGGGTCATTTCCGCCACGAGATCGGTCATTATTACTGGGACCAGTTGATCGCCAATACCTCTTGGCTGACGCCGTTCCGGCAGGTCTTCGGAGACGAACAGGCCGACTACGCCGAGGCGCTCCAACGCAACTACGAACAAGGCCCTCCGGCCGATTGGGCGCTGCATTTCATCAGCACCTATGCGTCCTGCCATCCTTGGGAGGATTGGGCCGAAACCTGGGCGCACTATCTGCATATGATGGACACGCTGGACACCGCGATCAGCTTTGGCGTGACGCGCATGGCCGTCGAGCAATCGTATGAACCCTTCACCACGCAGGCCCTATATGACCCGCAGGACCCCGATGGCGAGGCGTTTCTGTCGTTGATCAACGCGTGGGTTGCCCTGACGGGCGTGTTGAACGAGTTGTCCCGCAGCATGGGCCAGCGCGATTTTTACCCGTTTGTGCTGCCGGCGGAAGTGGTGGGCAAGCTGCAATTTGTGCATCGGGTGGTGAAGGGGGCGGCGTGAAGGGAGGCTAAGGAAGGGTCGAAGGTGCTGAATCAGGAGGTCACCGTAAGACTGGAAAACTGAGTACTTGGATCAGCAAAATATCGAAAGCATGATCGGAAAACGTACCGGAAAAATTACCGGCAATAAATTGGCTTGTTAGTGTATTTTGGTGCAAAAAAATAGCTAATTATCAATTGGTTATAATTAAAAACTGCCAAAATATTTACCGGCAAATTGACCGGCAAAATCATGTACGATTCTCCGCATCAATTCCTTCCTATGCAGCCTTCCGAGGCGTTGCTGGCGGAGCACCGCGCACGCGCTGCCACCGTCGTGAACCAGGCGGCCGAGCTTGCGTCGCTGGCGCATCCCTCCACGCGCGAGGCTTTGCGCGAATTGCTCCGTAGCATGAATTCCTACTACAGCAATCGGATAGAAGGGCAGAGCACTACACCGAAGAACATCGAAGCGGCGTTGCATCACGATTTCTCTGACCGGCCAGAAATTGCGCGATTGCAGCGCATAGCCGTCGCGCATATTGATGCTGAAAAAGAGGTATCAGGCCAGGTGGCGCAACGGTCCGCGCTAGAGGCGGATTTTGTGCAAATTACGCACCACGCCTTGTATAGCCGCCTTGATCCAGACGACCGCTCGTCCAAGGACGGAGTGTCCGTGGAACCCGGCAAGCTGCGCCAGATCGATGTGGCTGTGGGAAGGCATACCCCCCCCGCATGGCACTCGTTGCCGGCATTTATGGCCGCATTTACGCAGCACTATGATCGCCCCCGTTCCGCAGACTCCCAATTGATTGCCATCGCGTGTGCCCATCATCGTATGGCGTGGATGCATCCCTTTGTTGATGGCAATGGACGTGCCGCACGCCTACAAACCCACGCCGCCATGCTGCCTTTCACGAAAGGGCTTTGGTCCGTGAACCGTGGCCTGGCCCGAGAAGTGCAGGACTATTACGGATACTTGGCCGCAGCTGATGCGCCACGACAAGGCGACCTGGATGGCCGAGGCAATCTCACGCAAAAAGGGCTGATTGAATGGGTCGATTATTTTCTGCGGGTGTGTGAAGACCAAGTGGCCTACATGACGCAAATGTTGGCATTGGATTCAATGAAGAAGAAAATTCTGGCGGCTGTTCAAGTTGAGGCGGTTAAAGGAACGTTGCGGCGCGAGGCGGCGCTTCCCATATATCACCTGTTTGCTGCCGGGCCCATTTCCAGGGGCGAGTTCATTCAAATGACAGGTTTGGGGGAGCGGACTGGCCGCTCCCTGTTGGCTGCGACGCTGAAAAGCGGATTGGTTGTGTCAGACCACGCTCGTGGCCCTGTGCGGTTTGGGTTTCCGTTGGACTCACTACCCGTATTGTTGCCAGCCTTGTACGGCGTGGGCGATTGATTGCGCCAGCAAGGTACTGGACGCAGTCCTCAACCTCGGACTGAGCGGCAGACTTACCTGCCGCTGCAATCCGCCGCTACACCGTCAAACTGATCCACGTTGTCTTCAGATCAGAATACTTATCCAGCGCGTGCAAGGACTTGTCGCGGCCAAAGCCCGATTGTTTGACGCCGCCGAATGGCACCGTGATGTCGCCATCGGCATAGCAATTGACCCAGACCAGACCGGCGCGCAGGCGGCGCGACAGCCGGTGCGCGCGCGACAGGTTTGACGTCCATAGGCCCGCGCCTAGTCCGTACACCGAATCATTGGCGAGTTGGACGGCCTCGTCTTCGGTGGCGAAGCGTTGGGCGGCAAGTACCGGGCCGAAGATCTCTTCGCGCACCAGCGAATTGTCCTGGCTTGCGCATTCAAAGATGGTTGGTTCGATGTAATAACCGCCCGTGGCGTTGCGCGCCTGGCTGCCGCCCAGGCGCAGGCTTGCGCCTTCGGCCTTGCCGGCCGCGATGCGGTCCAGCACGCCGCGCATTTGCCGTTCGTCCACCATGGCGCCCATCGCTGTGTTGGGGTCCAGCGGGTCGCCGGGTTGCAGGGTGGCGGCAATGGTGGCGACCTTGTCCATGAAGGCGTCGTAGATGCCGTCTTGCACATACAGCCGCGAACCCGCGATGCAGACTTCGCCTTGGTTGGAAAAAATGGCCAGGGCGGCGGCTTGCGCGGCGCGGTCCAGGTCGGGGCAGTCGTCGAACACGATATGCGGCGACTTGCCGCCGCATTCCAGCCAAACCCGTTTCAAGTTGGATTGGCCCGAATAGGTCATGAAGCGCTTGCCGGTTGCGGTGGACCCGGTAAACGCCACGCAATCCACATCGGGATGCAGACCCAGCGCCTGGCCGGCCACGGCCCCCAGGCCTGGCACCACGCTGAAGACGCCAGCGGGAATGCCCGCTTCTTCGGCCAGAGCGGCAAGCCGGATAGAGGACAGCGATGCCTGTTCGGCGGGCTTCAGGATGACGCTGTTGCCGGCAGCAAGCGCGGGCGCGACTTTCCAGGCCGCCATCATCAGCGGATAGTTCCAGGGCACGACCGCGGCGACCACACCCAGTGCTTCGCGGGTAATGGTGGCCAGCGCATCGGGACCGGTTGGCGCGATCTCGTCGTAGATTTTGTCGATGGCTTCGGCGTACCAGGCATAGCAACGCGCGGTTTCCGGCACGTCGAAGGCAAGCGCGTCGCGTATGGGTTTGCCCATGTCCAGCGTTTCCAGCAGCGCAAGTTCTTCGCGGTGCGTGTCGATGAGGGCAGCCAGGCGCAGCAGACGTTCTTTGCGCTGGCGCGGGGACAGGCCGCTCCAGACGCCGGCTTCAAAAGCGCGGCGGGCCGCCTGCACGGCGCGGTCCACGTCGGCCGCGCCGCAGGCGGCTACATCGGCCAGCTTGCGGCCGTCGATCGGGCTGGAAGCGGCAAAGGTGGCGCCATCAGCGGCGTCGCAGTAGGCGCCGTCGATATAGGCCTGGCCGTTGAAGGACAGGGCGGAGGCACGGGCGTGCCAGTAGGCAGAATCGTGTTGGCTCATGCTTGGGCTCCTTGACCGTTGGCGCGTGCCACCATCGCGTCCAGCAGCACGTTGCAGCCGGCTTCCAGGTCAGCAGGCTTGGCGTCTTCGATTTCGTTGTGGCTGATGCCGTCTTTGCACGGCACGAAGATCATTGCAGTAGGCGTGACGCTGGCCATGTAGACGGCGTCGTGACCGGCGCCGGTCACGATGTCCATAGCGGCCAGCCCGCGCCGGGTGGCGCCTGCGCGCACCTTGGCGACCAGATCCGTATCAAACGGCGTGGGCGGAAAATACTGCACCTGCTTGACGTCCACGGTTACGCCGTGGCGCGCCGCGACCTCGGCGCAGATATCCAGAAAGCGCTGATCCATTTGCGCCAGCGTGGCCTCGTCTTCGTGGCGCAAGTCCACGGTCAGGCGCACCTGACCCGGGATGACGTTGCGTGATCCGGGGTGGGCGTGGATCTCGCCCACGGTGCCACGGCCGTGCGGCTGGTTGTCATTGGCGATGCCGATAACGGCTTGCAGCAGAAAGCTTGTAGCGTAGAGCGCGTCCTTGCGGATCGGCATGGGAGTGGGGCCAGCGTGCATTTCCATGCCGGTCACGACCACGTCGTACCAGCGCAGGCCGAGGGAGCCCGTCACCACGCCGACCACTTTTTCTTCGTGCTCCAGAATCGGGCCTTGTTCGATGTGGGCCTCGAAATAAGCGCCCACTGCGCGGCCGCCTACTGGCTCGGTGCCCGCGTAGCCAATGGCGGTCAGTTCGTCGGCCACCGACTTGCCGTCGCGGTCCCGCGCCGTCAGCGCGACTTCCAGCGGGAACTTGCCCGCGAACACGCCCGAACCCATCATCACCGGCACAAAGCGCGAGCCTTCTTCATTGGTCCAGATGGCCACTTCCAGCGGCGCTTCCGTCACGACACCGTGGTCGTTCAGGCTGCGTATGACTTCCAGACCCGCCAGCACGCCATAGCAGCCATCGAATTTTCCGCCGGTGGGCTGGGTGTCGATGTGGCTGCCGGTCATGATGGGCGGCAGGCTGTCATTGCGGCCGGCGCGGCGGGCAAAGATGTTGCCCACCTGATCGACGCGCAGGGTCATGCCCGCGTCGCGCATCCAGCCGGTGACTAGGTCGCGGCCCTGTCCGTCCAAAGCGGTCAGCGCCAGGCGGCAGTTGCCGCCCTTGGGCGTGGCCCCGATCTGCGCCAGATCCATCAGCGACTGCCACAGCCGCTGTCCGTTGATCGAAATCGTCGTCGTCATGGGTGTCTTCCTGTTTATCAATGGGCTGCGCGGGCAATGCGGGCCTGGGCGGCTTCGCGGATGCCCATCAGTGTTTCGCCGGGGGCAATGCCGTTGGCGTCGTAACGGATTTCAAGCAGCGCGGGCATGCTGTGCTCTTCTGCAAATGCCAGCGCACGTTCAAAGGCCGGGCCGAAGTCAGCGGTGTTATCGACGGCTTCACCGTAGCCGCCGTAACCGCGGATGATTTGCGTGAAATCGGGGTTTTCAAAGCCCAGCGCAATGGTTCGCGCGGGGAACTCGCGTTCCTGATGGGCGCGTATCGTGCCCCAGATGCCGTTGTTGAACACCAGCACGACCACGCCTACGCGGTACTGCAAGGCCACGCCCAGTTCCTGCATGTTCATCTGGAAGCAGCCGTCGCCCGCATAGCAGACGACGGTGCGCTGCCGGTCTTCCAGCTTGGCGGAAATGGCGGCCGGCAGGCCATAACCCATGGAGCCGACCGTAGGCGTCAGGCTGGTGCCCGGGCCGGTGTAGCGGCGATAGCGGTGCGGATACAAGGCGTAGTTGCCAGCGCCCACGGTGATGCAGGCATCGGCCGGAATGTGCGCGTCTACATAGGCAGCCGCCGCGTCCAGGCTCATCGCGCCGGGCGATGGCAAGGGCGTCAGGCTATCTGTCAGCTCTTGATGCGCGGCGCGCACGGCCTCGCCGCGCGGGGCGGCATGGCCCGGGCGCAGGGCAGACACGCTGGCCGCAAAGCTGGCGACGTCCGCCACGATGGCTTGGGTGGGAGAAAACACGCGGCCCAGTTCGGCGGCGTCTGGATAGACGTGGATCAGCTTCTGGCGCGGCAGCGGACTTTCAATGACCGTATAGCCTTCAGTGGTGGCTTCGCCCAGACGCGTGCCCACGGCCAGCACCAGATCGGCGTCTCGCAGGCGCTGGCGCAGGGCCGGTGTCATGGCCCAGCCAACGTGGCCGGCCGCGTTGGGATGGCGTTGGTCAAAGCACTCCAGCCGGCGCCACGCAGTGCCAACGGGCAGCTCGAAGCGTTCGGCGAAACCGGCGATCTGATCGATTGCTGTTTGATGCCAGCCGTTGCCGCCCAGCAGCAGGAACGGCCGTTTGGCCGCGTCCAGCAACTGCGTCATGCGCGTCAGATCGGCGGCGCCCGGGTGGCTGTGCACGCGCGGATAACGCGGCAGATCGGCCACGCGGGCGGTGCCCCACAGCGTGTCTTCGGGCAGGGCGAGCACCACCGGGCCGGGTCGGCCGCTGGTGGCAATGGCAAAGGCGCGGGAAATGTATTCGGGGATACGGTCGGTGCGGTCGATCTGGGCCACCCACTTGGCCATCTGGCCGAACATGCGGCGATAGTCGATCTCTTGGAAGGCTTCGCGTTCCATGAAGTCGTTGCCCACCTGGCCCACGAACAGGATCATCGGCGTGGAGTCCTGGTAGGCGGTGTGCACGCCGATGCTGGCGTTGGTGGCGCCAGGGCCGCGGGTGACAAAGCAGATGCCGGGCTCGCCGGTCAGCTTGCCATAGGCTTCGGCCATATAGGCGGCGCCGCTTTCCTGACGGCAAACGATAGGCTCGATGGCGTCGGTGTGCTCGTTGAGCGCATCGATGCAGGGCAGATAGCTTTCGCCGGGGATCATGAATACGCGGCGCGCGCCATGAATGCGCAGCTGCTGCATCAGAATCTGTCCGCCATTGCGTTCTGGAATTGCGGCTGTCGTCATGCGGAGTCTCCTGGTTGCGGGACGGCCTGCGCGCGGCGCTCGGCGGCCCATCGTTCGAATTGGTCATGGCGCGCCAAGAGGCGGCGCGCAGTGTTGTAAGTGGGGGGATCAATGCGCTCGGCATCGTGGCGGCCAGCGCGCTGGGCCTCGAAACGGGACACGCAGTCGCGGGCGGCGCTGACGTCGGCGGCAGACGGCGTGAATGCCGCGTGGATCAGCGGCACCTGTTCCGCCATCGTCGCGCATTTGGATTTCAGGCCCAGACGGCGCGCCCAGCGCAAATCGGTTTCAAGCGCAGGCAGATCGCGGTAGTTGAAGGGGCAGTCGATCGGCACGCAACCTGCAGCCGTGCAATCCACCAGGAACCGGGCGCGCACGGCGTGCAGCTCGATGCCGTCCTTGCCGCGCTCGGCGCCCAGGCTGGCGGTCAAGTCTTCGGCCGCCAGCAGGCAGGCCGACACGCGCGGGCTGGCGGTCAGGATGTCATAGGCGCGGACCAGTCCCAAGGCGGATTCCAGCGTAGGGACGATACCGGTGCTGCCCGCTGGCAGGCCCAATGTGTTTTCCAGCGCGGTAATGGCAAGATCCAGCGCGATGATCTGCGCCGCGCTTTCCGCGTGGGGCAGGAACACCACGTCTGGCCTGCCAGGCATGACGCCTTGCAGATCCGCCAGGCCATCGTCTTCCAGCTTGTTGATACGTACCGCCGCTACGACGCCATGGGCGCGGCATCTGTCGAACAGCGCAGCGATGCGCGGGCGCGCCAAGGGCCGGTCGGACGGCGCCGTGAACTCTTCCAGGTCGGCAACCAGGGCGTCGGCGCCGCTGGCCAGACCCGCCGCTTGCGCGGCGGCATCCAGACCCGGCACAAACATCCAGCTGCGGCGCAGGTTGGCAGGACGGGGCCGTTGGACGGCTTGATAGTTCGCTTGTGTCATTGCACGTGCCTCGGCAGGAACAGGACCAGTTCAGGAACAAAGGTCAGCAACAGCATGACCGCGGTCATCGCCAGCATCATCCACGACAGCGGACGCAAGGTCTGCATCATGTTGATGCCGCCGATCTTGCACGCCGCCATCAGATCCACCCCCACTGGCGGCGTGTTGGCGCCGATTGCCATGTTGATGGACAGCAGGATGCCGAAGTGCACCGGGTCGATGTTGTAGTGTGCCAGCACAGGCATCACAACGGGCGCCACGATGATGATGACCGGAATCGCTTCCATGAAGGTGCCCAGCAACAGCAGCACCACGGTCAGCACCAGCAGCACGGCGGTCTTGCTGTCGGTCCATTCGACCAGCAGGGTCGATAACGCCTGCGGCACTTGTTCGGCCACCAGCACCCAGGCAAACAGTCCCGACGCGCCGATGATCAGCAAAATGGATGCGCTACTTTCGCCCGTGGATTTCAGGTTGTCCCAAAGGGACTTCAGGCTCAACGAGCGGTACCAGAAAAAGCCGATCAGCAAGGCGTACAGAATGGCGCTGGACGCGGCTTCGGTGGCGGTGAAAATGCCGAAGCGGATGCCGCCGATGATCAGCACGGGCACCATCAGCGCGGGCAAGGCGTCGATGGCGGCGGCGCGCAACTCACCCCAGGAAAACGGCTGGCCGCCCGCCCAGTTGTGTTTGCGCGACTGCCAGATGGCCACGCCGATCAGCGACAAGCCCAGCAGAAGGCCCGGAATGATGCCCGCGACAAACAGCTTGCCCACCGAGGTATCGGTGATCGTGCCGTACACGATCAGCACAATGCTGGGCGGAATAATGGTGGAGGTGGCGCCCGCGCTACCAACCAGAGCGCAGGAAAATCCCTTGTCGTAGCCGCTGCGCGCCATGGCGGGCAGCAACAGACTGCCGATGGCCACCACGTCGGCCACCCCAGACCCTGACAATGCGCCGAACATCAGGCAGGCCAGCACCGCAACCACGGCCAGCCCGCCTTTGATGTCGCCGACAATGGCGGCGCACAAGCGCACAATGCGCTGCGTCAGGCCCGCGCCGTTCATCAGATGAGCGGCCAGAATAAACAGCGGAATCGCCAACAGGGTAAAACTGTCCAGTCCCACCACATACTGCTGCGCGGCAACCATCATGGGCGCCGAATCGTAAACCGCCAGATAGGCCAGGCAAGACAGCACCAGCCCGAACGCAATGGGCATGTCGATCAATACGGTGATCGTAAACACACCCATCAAAAAGAGAGCACCCGAAGACATCTTGTTAATCCTATTCGGTTGCCGTGGCGGCAGGGGCGGGAGAGAACAACTGCGCCAGATGCACCACCACGGTGACCGCGCAGGCAAAAGGCAGGGCCAGGTAAACCGTGCCTGCCGATACGTCCAGCGCGGGCAGCGTCTGGTCCATGGTCAGGTCCGCCAACTGCCAGCCGGCGTAGCCCAGCGCAACCAGTCCCACAATGATCAGCACTTGGTTGATGCGCTCAAACGCGTTCAGCACGCGTTGATTGCGGACCAGAAAGGGCAGCAGGCCGGCCATCAGGTGCGAGCGGTCGTAGCTGCACACGACGCCGCCGATAAAGGCGGACCAGACCAGCACCAGCCGCGGCAGTTCTTCAGCCCAGTGGGGCGTGGTGTGGGTGACGAAGCGGGCGAACACCACATAAGTGATCAGGATCGCCAGCAAGGCCACCGCCAGGGCGGCAAAGGCCTTGCTGATGCCCGACAGAATGGCGGACAGTCGATTAAGCATTACTGGGCCTCGCGGTACTTCTGAACCAATGCCATCAGTTCGGGGCCGTAGGTGACCGAATACGTCTTCCAGACGGGCTGGACAGCGGCGGCGAAGGCGGTCTTGTCGACGTCGTTGACCTGCATGCCCTTTTCCTTCAACTGGGCCACGAATTGCTGATCGCCGTCTGTGATCATCTTGCGCTGGGCGTCGCGCCACTTGTCAGCCGCCGCCTGCACGACCTTCTTGTCGTCAGCCGAAATGCGGTTCCAGACGGGCTTGGAGATGATCAGATTGGCCGGACCCCAGACGTGGCCGGTCAAGGACAGGTATTTCTGGACTTCAAAAAACGACGAGGTATAGATGATGGACAGCGGGTTCTCTTGCGCGTCGAACACCTTTTGCTGCAAGGCCGAATAGAGTTCGCCGAAGGCCAGCGGCGCGGGATTCGCGCCCAGCGCCGTGAAGGTGTCCAGACGCATCTTGTCTGGCGTGACGCGGGTTTTCAGGCCATTCAGGTCTGCCGGTTTGGCAACGGCGCCACGGTTATTCGTGACGTGACGAAAGCCGTTTTCCCACCACGAAATAATGGTCAGGTTTTTCTTGTCTGCCAGCTTGGCCAGCGCTTCACCCAATTCGCCGTCATAGGCCTTGTAGGCTTGCTGCGATGTTGACCAGGTGTAGGGCAGTTCGACGATGCCAAACTTGGGTTCGATCGGCTGCAAGGAACCCGAGCCGATAATGGCGGCGCCCTGGCTGCCGATTTGCAGACCTTCCAGCATGGTCTTTTCATTGCCCAATTGGCCGCTGGGGAACAGCACAAAGTTGACGCGGCCAGCGGTCTTTTCCTTGACCTCAGCGGCAAAACCTTCGGCAGCCTTGTTCCAGCTGTGGCTGGGAGCCAGCACATGGCCCAGCTTGATGTCCACGGCATGGGCGGACAACGGGGCCAGACCGGCCATGGCCATCAGGGCGCCGCCCAGCAGGACGCGGATGTTTCGGGGTGCGTAAGTCATCAAGAACTCCAGAAGCAGATAGGGATGGATGGATCAGGTCAGGTGGAACAGCGGCGAGGTGCGGCCCCGCTCAGTAGGATTGCCCCCGCATGGATGCGGGGTGGCCGGGCAGGGCAATACGTGTCCCGGTGTCGGACAGGCCGTTGTCTCCCACGGCCAGGACTTGCATTTGCGCGTCAAGAAAATTGCCCACGTATAGAAAGCGGCTGTCTGGGCTGAAGGCCACGCCTTCGGGCAGCGCGCCGACGTCGATCGCCCCGGCGCGGGTCACCCGCTGCCCATCGATGCGTAGCAGCACGATCTGGCCGCGCGGGTGATGGAACCATTCCGTAGACGGGTTGTTTGAGCCTTGAACAATGGCCACGGCGGCATACCGGCCATCGGGGCTGATGGCGATGCCTTCGGGGCCGTCTTCGACCATCACGCGGTCGATCACACGCGGCGGTGTGCTGGTCAGATCGACCACGCTGATGGAATCGGCATGGCCATCGGATGCCGTTGGGCTGCCCATGTCCACCACCAGCGCGAGTGAGCCATCTGGCGACACCACCAGATTGAAAGGCACCAGACCCGTGGTCAGGTCTTCAGCAGGGTTGTGCGTGACGCGTGGCGACGCGCCGGTTTCATCGATATGCAGCACGCCCAGCCGGTGCGTGTCGGTCTTGACGACAAAGGCGCGGCGGCCGTCCGTGGAAAACGACACGGCGACAACGGGCGTGCCTACATCTACCTCGCCGCACACCTCAACCCGGCCGTCAGCAATCTTCAACACCGACACTGACCGTCCTGCCTTGTTGGCAACGAGCGCCATGGTGCCCGCGCGGCTGATGGACAGGCCGGACGGCTGCAAACCCACTTGCAGCGTTTGCAGCACGGCAGGCGGTGTTGCGGCCAGATCAATCACGGTCACATCACGCCCCGGCGCGGGTTGCCAGCCTGCACCGTCCGCTCGCTCCGGCCACGCCATGGAGTCCGCGATCAGCGCCAGGCGCTGGTCCGGGGTGACGGCCAGATTGACGGGCGGGCCGAACAGAGAGTTGGCCAGCGGCAGTGTGGCCACCAGCACGGGCGCGGCCGGATTCGCGCCGGCATCAAAAATACTGAGTGTGTCGCGGCCCGGGGCCAGAAAGCGGATCTGGCCATCGTCCCAAGTGACTTTCTCGTCGTTGCCGACCAGCAGGTAGTGGGGGCAGTGTGGCGTATTCATGCGGCCAACTCCTGCTCTTGCGGTACGGCCAGAGTCGCGCCGATCAACTGGCGCGTGTACGGATGGGTAGGCGAAAAATACACTTGATCGGCCGAGCCGCGTTCGACGACGCGCCCGCCTTGCAGCACCACGATCTGGTCCGCAATGTGCTGCACTACGGCCAGGTTGTGGCTGATAAACAGATAACCCAAGCCGCGTTCGCGTTGCAGTTCCATCAACAGGTTCAGGATCTGAGCTTGAACCGAGACGTCCAGCGCGGAGGTCGGCTCATCGCAGATCAACAACTGCGGTTCCAGCATCAGGGCGCGAGCGATCGCCACACGCTGCCTCTGTCCACCCGACAGTTCACGCGGAAAGCGCGCCGCAAAGGCGGGAACCAATCCAACGGCGTCCATCATCCGGCGCACGGAAGCGGCCCGCGACTGGGCATCGCCGATGCCGTGAACGCGCAGCGGCGCCGTCAATATCTCGTTGATGGTGCGGCGCGGGTTCAAGGACGAATAGGGGTCTTGGAACACCATCTGAATGCGACGGGCGCGGGCCCGTGCCGGCATGGCGGTCAAAGGGCGGCCGTCCAGCAGCGCTTCGCCTTGGGTCGGTGCCAGCAGACCCAGCATCAGCTTGGCGATGGTGGACTTTCCGCTACCGGATTCGCCCACTAGCCCGATCGTCTGGCCGGCGGGCACATGCAGGTCGATGTCGTGCAGGATGCGCGGCGCGGGGCGGCGCGAGAACAGGCTGGCGCGGCCGTATTGGAATGACAGGGAGTTGAGGCTGATGCTGGCGGGGGTGGCGGGTTGAGCGTTCATGCCGGGGCTCCTGAGCGCATGGCGCCCGGTTTTACACAGAGGCAGCGGTGTTCGCCCTGCACCCGGGCGGCAAAGGGCTGCGCGCAGCGCGGTTCTGCCACCGGGCAACGTTCACGAAAGGCGCAGCCGATGATGGCGGTGTCCAGCGACGGTACGGCGCCCGCGATGGTGGGCAGGTCACTGCGGGGAGCGGTGCGCCCAGGTTGCGGAATGCAGTTCAGCAGCATGGCCGTGTAGGGGTGGCTGGGATGCGCCAATACGTCCCGCACGCTGCCGCCTTCGACGATGTCGCCGGCATACATCACGATGACGTGGTCGGCAATGCGCGCCACCAGTCCCATGTCGTGCGAGATGAACACCATCCCCAAACCAAATTCGGCCTGTATGTCGCGCAGCAGATCCAGAAGTTCGGCCTGCACCGTAACGTCCAGTGCAGTGGTGGGTTCATCGGCAATCAGCAGTTCCGGGCCGCACATCAGCGCCATGGCGATCATGACGCGTTGACGCAATCCGCCAGACAGTTCAAACGGATACTGGCGCATGCGCTCTTCTGGATTGCTGATGCCGACGCGGCGCAGCAGGTATTCAGCGCGCTCGGCGGCCTGGCGGCGGCTGACGCGCTTGTGCCGGCGCAGCACGTCGATCAACTGCGTGCCAATCTGAAACACCGGGTTCAAGGACGTCATCGGGTCCTGAAAGATCATGGCGATGCGCGCACCGCGCAACTGCGCCAGCTGGCGCGGCGTCAGCGTGGCCAGATCCTGTCCCGCGAATTCCAGCTTGGCCACGCGCCGCACGGCGGCCGCAGGCAGCAGATCCAGCAGCGCCAACGCGGTCAGCGATTTTCCGCAACCGGATTCGCCCACGATGCACAGCGTCTTGCCGCGTTCCAGCGTGAAGTCCACGGCGCGCACGACGTGTTTGGCGTGCGTGGCAGTGTGGATGTCGATATGCAGGTCTTGCACGCGCAGCAGGGGATGGCTGGTTGTCGTCATGGTTCAACCCCTTTTCAACTGAATGGCGCGCAGCGTTTCACCGGCGCGGTTCACGCACAGCACCAGCACGAACAGCACGATGCTGGGAATGACCACCAACGATGGCTGGAACAGCATGTTTTCCTTGCCCTCGGCAATCATCAGGCCCAGCGACGGCATGGGAGCAGGCACGCCCAGGCCCAGGAACGACAACGAGGCTTCCAGCGTGATCGCCATGGCGGCGTCCACCGTGCCGATGATGAGCAGGTTGCCGACCAGATTGGGCAGGATGTCGCGCCAGATGATTTGCAGATGGGTGCAGCCCTGCAAGCGTGAAGCCGTCACGAATTCCGCATTGCGCAGGCCTGCGGCCATGGTGCGTGCAACCAACGCATAGCGTTCCCATAGCAGCAGCCCAAGCACCAGCACCACGACCGTCAGCGATGCGCCCACGACCGACACCACGGCCAGCGCCACCAGAATGATGGGCAGCGCCAGCCGAGCGGTAATCAGGAAAGATACGGCCCGGTCCACCGCGCCGCCGAAATAGCCGGCGACGACGCCCAGCGTGGTCCCGATCAGCCCGCCCATCAAGGCAACGGACAAGCCGATCAAGGCTGACACGCGCACACCGTATAGCGCCCGGGCCAGCACATCGCGGCCCAACTGGTCGGTGCCCAAAATATGGTTCCAGTCGCCGCCTTCGCCCCAGACGGGTTCTTGCAGCCGCGCCAGCAAATCCTGCGAATACGGGTCGTGCGCAATCAGATAGGGCCCAAGCAGGCCAGCCAGCACCAGCAGCGCAAGCAGGATCAGGCCAGTGTTGCGGCCAGCGCGGGCCAAGCGGCCGCTGCGTGCCGCAGCGGGCAGGGGGGCAGAAATGATGGTGCTCATGTGGCAGCTCGCACGCGTGGGTCCAGCCAACCGTTGATCAGGTCCGCCAGCAGGGTCAGCGCGATATAGATCAGCGCAAAGATCAGGATCAATGCCTGCATGGTGGGAAAGTCGCCGCGCAGGATCGACGTCCAGGCCAGCAGGCCCGCGCCATTGATGGCAAAGACGGTTTCGATCACCACCGAGCCAGCCAGCAGCGTCCCCATCTGGGCCGCCGCCAGCGACACCAGCGGCCGCAAGGCATTGCGCAGCGCGTACTTCAGCACCACGCTGGCGCCGCCCAGCCCCATGGCGCGGGCCGTGCGGATGTAGTCGGTGGTCAGTACCGTTTCCATTTCGGATTTCATCAGCCGCAGCATGGCGGGCATGGCAAACAGCCCCAGCGCAACAACCGGCATCACGTAGTGCTTCCACGTGTCAAAGCCGGATGCCGGCAGCCATTGGTTGCGCACGCTAAAGACGATGATCAACAGAAACGCCAGGCAGAAGGGCGGCATGGCTTGCGCGCAGGCCGACAGCATCATGGTTGCGCGGTCGGCCAGTGAGCCTTTTTTCAATCCGGCCAGCACGCCCAGGGGTATCGCCAGCAACAGCGCAAACAGCATCGCCGCCAGCCCCAGCTTGGCGGTGGCGGGAAAGTGCTGCCCCAGCAGTTCGGCGACGGGGCGGCTGAAATACAGGCTGTCGCCAAAGTCGCCGCGCACAACGCCGGTCAGCCAGCGGCCGTACTGCACCAGAATCGGATCACCAAAGCCGTGCTGTTGCGACAGCCGGGCCGCGTCGGCCGCGCTGCCTTCGCCGGCAAGGCGGGCCGCCGGGTTGCCCGAGGCAAACACCAGCGAAAAACTGATGAGCGACACGAACACTACCAGCAGCGCGGATACCACTAAGCGGCGAAACAAAAATGCAATCATGGGTCAACCTTTGTCGGTAAGCACCGGCGCGCGTCACCCCGCTGGACGCCGAAGCGCCAGCCAGGCTAGGGACTTGCGCCGGCACGGCCGGCAAGCCGGATCAGTTCCAGGTGGCCTTGTAGAAGCGCGGGAATTCGTCGCCATCCACCGAGAAATTCAAGTCTTTGGCTTGCACGGCGTTAAGCGAGTGGTTCCACAACGGCACCCAGTACGCCTGCTCGGCGACGATCTTCTGCGCGGCGGCATAGTTCTTGGCGCGCAGCTCGCGATCGACGGACGTGTCGGCGGCTTCCAGGTACTTGATGACTTCGGGATTGCGCGCCTGATCATCGGGGCCGCCACGGAAGAAGTTGCTGGTCGACAGCGCGGCATCCGCAATGCCGTAAGAACCCCAGTTAGACGACAGCAGCGCAATCTTGCCTTCGCGCCAGTTGGTCATGGCGGTGCCGTACTGCTGCTCCACCAGATTCAGCTTGATGCCGGCCTGCGCCATCTGCGCGGCGGCCGCATCCAGAATGCTGCGCGGCGGCGCGGAGATCACCAGATCCAGCGTGATGCCGTTGGGATAACCGGCCTCGGCCAGCAGTTGTTTGGCGCGGGCGGGGTCGAATTTATAGGTCTGGACATCGGCCGCGCAGCCGAACTGGGCCGGGTTGCAAGCGGCGTTAATGACCTTGGACGCGCCGCCCACCAGCGCTTTGCGGATCGCTTCGCGGTCGATGGCGTAGTTGATGGCCTGGCGCACTTCCTGCTTGGCCAAGGGCGACTTGCCGTCATCGGCGCGCGGGTTCAGCGAGATATAGCTGATGCGCATGATGCTGCTGCTTTTGACGGTGACAGACGGCGTCTTTTCCATGCGCTTGGCCACGTCCGGCGGTACGCGCCAGATCCAGTCCAGTCCGCCCGACAGCAGCTCGGCGTACTGCGTGTTGGCGTCCGGCAGCACGCGCACCACCAGTTTCTTCACGGCAGGCTTGTTGCCGAAGTAGTCGTCAAAACGTTCGTACACATAACGGCTGCCCGGCTGGCTTTCCGCCAGACGATATGGGCCGGTGCCGATGGGCTTGGCGCCCATGTCCGACTGATTGGCTTCGTAGTACTTGCGCGGATAGATCGGCAGATTCTCCGACAGCATTTCCAGCGCCAGCGGATAGGGCGTCTTCATCGTGATGCGCACGGTGTCGTCACCCACTTTTTCCGCCTTGGCGATCCAGGCCACCTGATTCTGGAAGCGCGCCTTAAAGCCTTCGGAAGACACCAGATTGAGCGTGTACAGCACGTCGTCAATGGTCAGCACCGAACCGTCGTGAAACTTCACGTCGCGGCGGATGGGCAGTTCGATAGTGGTGTCGTCCACGAACTTATAGCCCGTGGCAATGGCCGGGCCGAACTCGCCCGTGTCCTGATTCTTTTGCAGCAACCCCGAGAAGACCATGCGCGCCAGCGCCAGGCCAGGACGGTCCGATTCCTTGTATGCGTCCAACGTGGCGGGCGCCGCGTCAAAGGCAATGTTGAGGGAGTTGTCAGCCTTATTGGCCTGGGCGGCGTGGGCGCCTAGCGCCAATAGCGCCGCGCTCACTAGCTTCACGGTACGGGTCAGCTGCATGTTTTCACCTTGATATGTTTTAAGTATTTGACGTACGAACTACAGGGTCTTGCGGGTCTTGTTGCCCTTCGTTGGGTGCTGCATTGATGCGATGCGGTGCGTTGCGGCAGGCAAGCCGCTCCCCTTGCCGCAGGCGGCGCAATGTGCGCCGGCGGTGCATGCACAGTCGGTAAGGGCGAGGGCCTGGAGTGCTTGGCCGGGGGGTTAGGCGTTAATCAAATCATCGGATCCCGACGTTGCCGAAGTCTTCCCGCAGACGCGCCAGAATGCCGACCAGATGGTCATGCATGGCGTGACGCGCGCGGATGGGATCGCGGTCGACAATGGCCGCAAGAATGCGTTCGTGTTCTTTCTGCGCTTCGCTCCACACCTTGGTCGTCACAAAGTGCTGTTCCAGGCGATGGAACACCGGGCTCAGCGTGCTCAGATGCCAGATATGCGAGATTGCCGCCGCCAACGCGGCATTACCGCAGGCCGCGCCAATCGCGCTGTGGAAGGCGCGGTCATGCACGCTGGGCGATTCGGTCAGCGACATGCCTTCGTGCGCCGCGCGAATCACCGCTATCTGCGCGGGTGACGCCTTTTGCGCCGCCAACGCAGCGCATTCAGGTTCGATCAGCAAGCGCGTTTCCAGCAGATCGAACGGGCCGATGTCGGTCGCTTCAACGCTGCTGTCCACGGCGGGCGCGGGTGCTGCGTCCTGATACTGGCCGTCTTCCCGTGGCTGGCAGACAAACACGCCGGTACCGACGCGCACATCCACATACCCCTCGATTTCCAGCGCGATCAGGGCTTCGCGCACCGATGCGCGGCTGACCTGCAACTGTTCCGCCAGTTCACGCTCGGCGGGCAATCTGCCGCCCGCCGGAAAGTCGCCAGCCTTGATGCGCGCGGCGATCTGGTCGGCAATCATGCGATAGAGGCGGGTGGAGGCTACGGCCTGTAGGGAAGTCATCGTTGCGGCGGGGTGAGTGTTCGGGGGGTAGAGCGTAATAGGTCTGGCGATGCCGTGTCTTGCGATTCGTCTGAATGAGCTTATGT
Source organism: Achromobacter seleniivolatilans (assembly GCF_030864005.1). Lineage (NCBI taxonomy): Bacteria > Pseudomonadati > Pseudomonadota > Betaproteobacteria > Burkholderiales > Alcaligenaceae > Achromobacter > Achromobacter seleniivolatilans. The sequence continues at coordinate 1,738,034 of NZ_CP132976.1, read as the reverse complement.
TGCTATGGTGCCTGATGGTCCAGTGGTCAGGCCACTGGACGAAATGTACCGGAGTGCATGGGGATTGGGAATTAGGAGAAGGGGCTTTTTGGCGGTTTTCAGGGAAAACCACTAGCAGGGCAAATGCTGTTCAGGTTGCGGTTCAGCGTGGCGCCGTAATCCATGGCCGGTGTGTACAGCGCCAAGCGTGTCGCGTGATGCAATGTGTAGAATTGTGAAATATTTATACAAAAAGGTCAGGCATGGCGCTGTTCGGAAAGAAATTTAGCGTTGGTTCGTTGAAAGATGCCGTTGGGGCAGCTAAAGAAAAACTGGAAGAGGGCGCCAGTTCACTAAAGGATGTCGCAAGCTCCCTGGGTGGAAAAGCAGTCGATGCGTCGGCCAATGCCGTGACTGCGGTCCGCAATGTCGACTATGCCGAAGCCCAGCGTAAATCGAAGGCTGCTGCGATTGATTTGGCGAACGGCGCCAAGGACATGACAGCCAAGGTGGTGGACACCGTCCGCGAGTTTGATTTTGACGACGCTAAGACTTCCGCCGTGAACTTCTCGAAAGAGTCTGCCGGCAAACTGCACCAGTATTTTCGCAGTACCTTCGAAGTAGATAAGTCCACCTTTGACATGGTGCAGGACATACGTGGCCGCTTGCCCGCGCCTGCCAAGTCCATGGACGACATTTACGACCAGTGCCGCAACGAAGCCGTACGCCGTGCAATCGCCGCGTTCATGCTGGGTGGCATTCTGGATCAGCAAGCCCAAGCCAAATACGACAAGCTCACGGACGACTACGACTTCTACCGTAAAGACCGCTATGAGCACATGGGCAACTACGGCGGCATGAAGCCGGCCAGAGACACGCCAGACGGCACCGTGTTCGCCAATGGCTACAACCCTGATGAGCCTCTGGTTTACGAGCGCAGCAAGGGCACCACAGTCACCGTTGACCACATCACATCGCGCAAGGAGATCTTTGCCGACACACTGCTGAAAATTGGTCTGACCGACGAACAGTTCGGCGCGGTGGTGAATGATCCTGGCAACCTGAAATACATGCACCGCAGCATCAACAGCCAAAAGAACGACCAAGACGTCTACAGTTGGCTCGCTGAAAACAGCCGCCCGCACCCGACCGACGACGGCAAGCTTATCGCCACCATCGCAGGCACTAAGGCAGAACACATCATCGACAAGAAGGCTGTTGATGATGCCTATGCGGAAAGCAAAAAAGTCATTCGCGCTGGCCATATCCAAGCCGTGAAGGAAATATCCACGACCGTGGCATTGACCGGGGCAACCATGGCCGCCCAGCAAGTCGTAGGTTTAATTGTTGTTGAGACGATTGACGTATTCATGGATGAGCTCAAGCGCGTCAAACTCATATCCAGCGATGGCCTGGTCAACGAGCTTAAGGAAAGCAAAGAGCGGATCTCGGCAGCCTTGAGTGAACGCTTTGAAGAACGCCAGATCTGGGCGCGAGCCAAATCGCTGGGGATCGAAGCGGGTGTGGCAGGCGCGCTGAGTGTGATTCCTCAGATCTTGATCTCACTGATCTTGAAGATGCCTGCATTCGTATACGCCATTATTCGAGAGAGCACGTTGAGCGTCGTGCGCAGTGTGCGTGTGCTGGTGAGCAATGACCCCGACAAACTCGCGTCACTGCAGGTGATTATGTTGGGTACGGCTTCGGCAATTGCCGGGGTTTATGTGCAACGGGTTATTAGCCAAGGGATTGCTTCCGTTCCATTGCTTAACAAGTTCAATGCGCAGGTGTCGGGTATTTTGTCCGGAATGATGATCACGGCGATTCCGTTGGCGGCAATCTATACCTTTGACCAGAATAGGAAGGCATTGGTGTTGAAGCTGAAGGGGTAAGGGACTTCCGCGCAAAGTTGTAGTCTTTGCATAGTTTCGGGGCGGTTAGATGTGTCTTCCACGATTTAGCCGCCCCTTTGGCATCGAATGGCAAGCGCCAGGCGAGATTGCCCTCATATGATGCGAACCAGCTGCGCCACACCCGCGCTGCAGTCTGCGGCCACGCAAGGAAATGATGCGAGGCCGGTGGATACGGGTTTTCATCGAATTTGAAGGGTCAAATGCTTCACCTATGCGTTGTCGCTACCTATGCTGCCTCCCACGGGAGTACGAACGAACGGGCCGAATACCGGCGTCACGATGCAATTCTGATTTCAGCAGCGTGTCCGGCTATTGGCTACTGAGGGGGAGCATATGAAAATCACTCGTCGTTCTGTATTAATCGGTGGAACTGGCCTGTTTGCCAGCATGGCAATGGCTCGCCCGGCGCTCGCCGAGCCAGGTGCGTTGTCGGGCTTGGCAGCAAGCTCCGGGGATGTTGATCTGGCGATCAATGCCTACATATTCGGATACCCGTTGGTGACGATGGAAATGACCCGTCGCATTATCACCAACGTTGCCGAGCCGGGCGAAATTCGTGCTCCTATGGGACACATCATCAAAGCCCGCAGCTATCCCGACGCATCATTCAGAGATGTCACGGCGCCGAACGCCGATACGCTCTATACAAATGCCTTCTTTGACGTTGGGGATGAGCCTTGGATACTCAGCATCCCCGACATGAATGGCCGTTATTCCCTGATGCCGATGCTTGATGGCTGGACGACGGTGTTCGAAGTTCCGGGCAAGCGCACGACCGGCACCGGGGCGCAGACCTATGCAATTACCGGCCCGGGCTGGAAAGGCACTCTGCCAGAGGGCGTGACGCAGTACAAATCACCCACCAGTATCGTCTGGCTGCTTGGCCGGATTTATTGCTCGGGTACGCCGGAAGACTACGCTGCGGTTCACAAATTGCAGGACGAATTCAAGCTCGTCCCTTTAAGTGCTTATGGCAAGCCGTACACGCCGCCGCCAGGCAAGGTCGATCCGTCCTTTGATATGGTCACAGCAGTGCGTGATCAGGTTAATCAAATGGATGCCGTGTCTTACTTCACGCTGCTTTGTGAACTGATGAAGACGAACTCGCCGTCGAGCGCGGATGCGGCGCACGTCGCGAGATTCGAGCGCATTGGCATCGTTCCTGGCAAAGATTTTGACCCACGCAAACTTAAAGCGGATGTTGCCAGTCGCATTCCGAAGACTGCGGTCGACAGGATTATGCAGCACTATACGACCCTCAAGGTTGAGGGCGGGTGGTCGTTCACGACCAAAACGGGAATCTACGGCACTGACTACTTGATGCGGGCCCTTATAACCGCTATCGGGCTCGGCGCCAACCGTCCGCAGGATGCAATCTATCCGATCTCGAAAGTGGATGCAGAGGCGCGCCCCTACAACGGGTCGAACAAGTACGTCATGCGCTTCCCGAAAGGGCATTTGCCTCCGGTAGAGGGGTTCTGGTCGTTGACGATGTATGACGATGGATACTTCTTCGTAAACAATCCGCTGAACCGATATTCGATCAGTCCACGCCAAAATTTGCAGATTAATTCAGACGGATCTACCGATCTCTATATACAGAAAGATTCGCCTGGCAAGGATAAAGAATCGAATTGGCTACCCGCCCCGCCGGGAGAGTTTATTTTGATGCTGAGAACGTATTGGCCGAGCGAGGCAGACCCGTCCATCATCAAGGGCACATGGGCTATTCCAGCTGTCCGCAAGGTCAGTTAAGTGTCATCCAACAAAATTTAAGGGCATCGACCTGCGCGCTGTCTGCTCGCGAGGCAATTTCATCCAAAGGGCTGTTCATTACATGACGGCATTCGAGGCCACCGAATAGGGCTGCGGCGATACACTTTTTGACACTTAATCCGTCCCCGCTATTACTAACTATTTCTGTAGAATGCGCGGAAACTGACAACCAGCTGTTGAATTGGGTTGCGTTTGTCAGGCGGGTGCTGGGTGGAAAGGGCGCGGGCTGCCCGCCGCGCTGGCCAATTCCCTCAATTTGAATAGCGAGAGTCCAGTGTCCTTATCGCGTCTAGGTGTTATTGCCGCAGCGTCCTTATTGATGTCTGGTTGCGTGTCGATGAACCAAGCAGCCAAATTGTCTCCGGAGCTTCAATCGGCCCTGGATACTCCCTTGTATTGCACGGGCGAGTCCGAGTGCAAACTGATGTGGGAACGCGCCATTTTCTATATCTCGACCACGTCGAGATGGCAGTTGCGGGTGCAGACCAATAATTTGATTGAGACCGAGGGCGTGCCTGCCAATTATTACGCCTTGGCGTACAGCGTGGCCCGGGAGCCGATGGGTGAAGGACGTTACCGCCTTGCGTCCCAGACCTGGTGCGGCTTGAAGGGGTTCCAGTGCCGCCCGCACGCTGACGAAGGCCTTGCGCGTTTGAAGTACTACATCCGCACCGGTCAGAAATCCTAACGCCGGACGGCTCGGCGCCGCTGATGCTCAGGGCGCCAGCCGCTTCTTCTTCTTCTTCTTCTTCTCCCCCGCAATATGGCTACGCGCTGCCTTCGTGCGTAGAATTCCGGCATGCTACGCATCGACAATCTCAGCAAGCGCTATGGCGACCATGATGTATTCCAGGGACTGACTCATACGTTCTCCCCGGAATGCGTGGCGCTATGTGAAGAAGACAGTACCGGCAAATCCAGTTTGCTGGGCATTATCGCGGGCGCGATCGCACCCGATAGCGGAGACGTGTGGATTGACGGGCATTCCCTGATCCACGCGCCGCGGCAAGCCAAATCCCGCTTGGCCTATGTGCCTGCCAATTGCTTGCAGTTCCCGACGCTGACGGGGCGCGCGCTACTCGAACAAGTGGCATTGGAAAAAAACACGGCCGTAGATGATGCGGTGCTGGATCTGGCATACCGTCTGGGGCTGGAACCACATTTGGACAAGCGCTTTGAGCAGATGTCGACGGGTTCGCGACGCAAAGTCTTTCTGACCGCCGCGGCTTTGGGTGACCCGGCTGTTGTTATTGCGGATGGCCCAAGCGATGGGCTGGACGCGCAGGCTCGCGGCGTGCTGGCCGACGTGTTCCGGGGCTGGTCGCAGGACCGCGTCGTCTTGTTCGCCAGCCATGATCCCGAGCTGGTGCAGGCGTGCGGGGCACGATCCGTCAACGTGGGCGCGTTGCGCTGATTGCGCTGCGCTTATTTTTTTTCGGCAGTCTGGCTCCGCTGATTACTGGCGGCATACGGGCTCAGGTCCAGGCCAGCCTCTTGAAAGCGGCGTACCGTGTCGCTCAGAGCCTGTTTGCTCTGATTCGATTCGTGGGTTGCCTGAATGGACTGCGTGCAACGCGCTATGTCGCCGGGACAGCCGTGGCCGGCTGTTAGCAGGCTGGCGGCGAGCGACACGTTGATTGCCAATTGAGACACCCGAGCCTCAGTGGGCTGGCCTTGATAGAAGCTGGCAAACTGCGCCTTCAGTTTTGCAACAGCCTGTTTGCCAACCACGGTCGAGTCTTCGCAGGCGGAAAACGTGGGTGTTCCGGCGATCAGATCCATCCTGCCGCACACCAAGGCCAGCGACTTGCTTGCGGCAAAATCCTTGGGAAGCTCAGCGCGCACGGGTACAGACCCGGTGACGGTGAACGTGGCAATGCGCTTCTTGCCCGAGCTGTTTTGAATCGACGCGATCCCGCCTGACACCAGCATCGGCCGCTGTAATGTGGCGGGAAACGCGGCAGTCGGGCCGTTGGCGTATGTTGCGGCAACCCCTTGTGCGGGTGCCAGGGACAGGCCCAGCATTGCGCCGATGACGGTGTCGCCGCCTTCACTGAATGCGCTCAGTTCGTCGTTCAGGATGGCGGTCAATACCGCGGTTTCCGTGGCGCTTGGGGTGTAGGCGGCATGGGCAAGCGCGGGAAACAGAGCGCAAAGGAGCGCGCATATTGTCTTCATAGGTACGTCTTGACGGTGATTCAGCCCGCAAGGTTAACCTGCCTGGTGCGGCCCCTGGCGCGCTGCGGCCTGCGTACTCTTGGCAACCCGCGCAGACATCAACTAATCCCAATGCGTTTGGCTCCTTTTCTGAACAGCGCTTCTGCGTCCGGTGTCAGGCGGAAGGCCGCCAGGAGATCGGCGACGCGATAGGACGGGTGGGTCTTGTGGATTGCGGCGACAAAGGCAAGCGCCTCGTCGATTCTGCCCACAAGAGCAAGGCAGTGGGCGGCAATGGCCAGGATATGGACATGGGCATTGGGCCGCGCGGCCGCCTTGACCGCCCAATCAGCGGCTTCTTCGTGCTGGCCCAGACGCACCAGAGCGATGGCGCGGACCGCCAGCATGCCGAACAGCAGAGGATCGAAAGGGCTCAGATGGCGCGAGTAGTCTGACGATCCGATCGCCGCCTCTGCATCGCCCGATTGGCAGTTCACAAATCCAAGCGTGTAATGGCCTAGGGCAAAGTTCGGGCTCAGGTCCACAGCGCTTTGCAATTCGATCATGGACTGGTCCGGCTGGCCGCGCAGCCATAGCGCCCGGCCCATGGCCCAATGCGCGGCCGGGTCGCGGTTGTCGGCGATAAGACCTTGCCCTGCGGTTTCAAAAGCAAGGTCGATGGCCGGTTTTTGTTCGCTCCAGCACTGAAACGCGTTCTGCCAATGGGTAAAGGACAGGCCGGCATAGGCCCGCGAAAAGGTCGGGTCCAGCCGCACCGCCATTTCGAAGAAGTGGCGCGCCTGTTCATTGTCGGCGCGGTTAAAGCGGTACATGTGCCAAAGGCCGCGGTGATGGGCCTCCCAGGCATCCAAGGAGCTGGGCGGCTTCAGGATGGCCCGGTTGCGTTCGGCGGTTTCGATCTCGATCTCGATGGACGCGACGATGCGGTTGCCGATTTCGTCCAGAGCAAGAAAAGCGTCGTCCAGTGTGTGATCGAAGACATCTGCCCACACGATGCGGGCGGTTCTTGATTCGACGAGTTCAACGTCTACCGCTATGCGTTTAGCCTGACGGCGCAGCGATCCGCTGACCACATAGTCCACATTCAGCGTCCGGCCAGCTTCTTCCGGACCCACGCTGCGTTGGTCTAGCGCAAAGACGGTGCCCTGGGCAATCACAAACAGACTTCGCAACTTGGCCAGCCGGGTGATGATGTCGTAGGCCAGACCGTCCGCCAGCCCGCCTCGGACCCCAGCGTGGGCCGACCTGTCCACAAACGGCATGACCGCGATCGAGGCCCGGCAAACGTTGGTTCCTGCACCGTGGGACTGGCCGGGCAGCGAGGCCCGGGCGCCGGAAGTTTCAGCATTTCCTGGCGGGAGGGTCGCCTGCTGTGCCCGGATGTCCCGCCACTTGTCGCGCAGAGGCCGCCAGTCCAGCCCGTCGGCCTCGAAGGCGCGAACGGCCGCGGCCAGATGCTCTTCGCCTTCACGCCATTGGGCACGGGTTCCCAGTGCATGCAGCACCAGTTCGTGCGCGTGCCGGTCAAAAGGGGCAAGCTGCAACCACTTGTCCAAGCACGCGAAACGCTCCTGAGAGCCGGTTGGCAGCGTTGCCGCCAAATGCTCCAGCACGGCGGCGTGGCAGGCCCTTAAGCGCCGCCGCTGCGCAGTCAGCCAGTTGTTGAAGAGGGCGCTGCGATCAATCTCCAGTCCTTCCAGGAAGTCGCCGATAAACAGCGCCGACAGTGCGCGCAGGCGGTCTGTGTCCAGGGTGTCGATACCCTGCTGCATGGCCTGACCAATGTCGGTCACATCGACATAACAATCCCCCAGATCCAGCCTGACCGTGTCCTGCGCCGTCTCGATTCTGCGGCGGCCGGCATCATCCAGCAGCGTTCTTGCTTTGCTAAGGCACCAGCGGAGTTCTCCGCGAGGATCGTTCGGCACGTCCCACAGCAGCTCGCATAGATGCGCTCGGTTAAGCGCGTGCGGCGCCAGTGCCAGATAGGCAATCAGCGCGCGCAATTTGCGGGATGAAGGCTGGGGCACGACCGAACCGGCCCGGCTGATGGTCAACGGGCCAAGCATGCGCACCTGGACCGCGAGCTCGCCGCCGTGCAAGCCCGGGCGGGCAGATTCCACCGAAGATTCCACGCGCGCTACCACGCTTGCCTCCACGCCCGGTTCGTATCGTTGACGTTGAGGAGCAGGGCGCGTGAATCTCTTCGCGGGGCCAGATGCGATTCCTCGGCGCGCCGGTGAACCACCTCGACGCATTCACACCGTTTTAATGGAGACAGACCATGTCCATATCGACCGTTGCAACCAGTCCTGCGCAGGCAAGCGGCCAGCCAGACCTGGCCGCATTGAAGACACGCCAGCAAGGCACCTGGGCTTCCGGGGACTATGCCGTTGTTGGAACCACGCTGCAAATTGTTGGAGAACAGCTGTGCGAATCGCTTGATGTCCGTGCTGGCCAAAAGGTGCTTGATGTTGCCGCCGGCAACGGCAATGTGTCGCTGGCGGCGGCGCGCCGCTGCTGCGACGTTGTGGCGACCGACTACGTGCCCGCGCTGCTGGGACGGGCTCGGGAACGCGCAGCGGCGGAACGGTTGACGATAGAGTTTCAAGAGGCCGATGCCGAAGCGCTGCCATTCAAGGATGCGAGCTTTGATGCTGTCGTCTCGACGTTCGGCGTGATGTTCACGCCCGACCAGGACAAGGCGGCCGCTGAATTGATCCGCGTGTGCCGCCCAGGCGGCAAGATTGGACTGGCCAATTGGACGCCGGATAGTTTCATCGGCCATATTTTCAAGACGATAGGCAAACACCTGCCGCCGCCCGCTGGCGTCAAGTCGCCCGCTTTGTGGGGCACCCCCGCGCGTATCGAAGAAATGTTCGGGCCGCATGCGTCTTCGATCAAGACCGAAATCCGGCATTTCGTGTTCCGCTACCGTTCGCCCGAGCACTGGCTGCAAGTGTTCAAAACGTACTACGGCCCGCTGCTTAAGGCGTTTGGCGCGCTGGACCCGGCGGCGCAAGCCGTCCTGACCAGCGATATCTTGGCGCAGATTGACCGCTTTAATCGTTCCGGGGATGCCGGAGTGGTCGTGCCCAGTGAGTATCTTGAGATCGTCGTTACCCGCCGGTGACGGAGCGGTAGTCCAAGCCCCCCGGGAGTCTGGGCCGCCTGCGCAAACAGCGGACAGAAAGTGATCCATGGCGCAACACCTTCACGACCATCCGCTGACTGTGCGGGATGATCGATGTTAAGCAACCATACGTGGAGGTGGCGATGGAATACCGGCCATTGCCATAGCGGGATTCCACCCATCCGTGAAATCATACGCCCGCAGCGGCCCGCGGGCCCTGGGGACAGATCGCAATCTTGGGGATAAAAGGCAGCTGGAACGGGCCGCCATCGCCTTGCTGCCTATAATTGCGGCGATCCTTGCTTTGGCGGCAGCCTTGCCGTGCCTCATGTCCTCCTTGCCTTTACGTGTGCTGTCCGTCATTCCGCCGATGACGCAGCTGAATACTCCTTATCCGTCCACCGCCTACTTGACCGGCTTTTTGCGGTCTTGCGGGGTGACGTCGTTTCAGGAAGATCTGGCACTTGCGCTCGTGCTGCGGCTGCTGTCGGCTGATGGTTTGCGTGCCGTGGGGGAAAAGGTCGACGCGCTGCCGTTAAAGAAACATACGCCTGCCATCCAGGCTTTCGTGGCGATGCAGCCGCGCTATCTGGCCACCATTGAACCGGCAATCGCTTTCCTGCAAGGCCGTGACCCCACGCTGGCGCACCGTATTGTCAGCCGCAATTTCCTGCCCGAAGGGCCGCGCTTCAGTACGCTGGACGTGTACATGGACGAAGAGGGCGGTGATCCGCTGGGTTGGGCGTTTGGCGCGTTGGGGTTGCACGATCGCGCCAAGCATTTGGCGACCCTGTATCTGAATGATCTGGCCGACGTGCTGCGAGACGGCGTAGATTCGCGGTTCGAGTTCGTGCGTTATGCCGAATCGCTGGCTGGCAGCCAGCCTACGTTCGACCCCCTGGCCCAAGCGTTGGCGGCGCCTTTGAACCTGGTGGACGACACGCTGCGCGGCTTGACCCTGGAAGCGCTGGAGCGTCACACGCCCACGATGGTGTTGATTTCGGTGCCGTTTCCGGGCGCCGTTTATGCCGCCTTCCGTATTGCCCAGGCCATCAAAGCGCAAGATCCCAGCATCATCACGGTACTGGGCGGCGGTTTCGTCAACACCGAACTGCGTGAACTGAAAGACCCGCGCGTGTTCGATTATTTTGACTTTGTGACGCTGGATGCGGGCGAGCGGCCCTTGCTGGCGCTGCTGGACCATGTGCAAGGCAAGCGGTCACGCCAGCGTCTGGTGCGCACGTTCCTGCGTGATGCGGACACCGGCGCAGTGCGCTACGTGAACATGGTTGAACCCGACGTGGCATTTGCGGACGTGGGCACGCCGACTTGGGACGGCCTGCCGCTGGACCGCTACCTGTCGCTGCTGGACATGCTGAACCCGATGCACCGTCTATGGAGCGACGGACGCTGGAACAAGCTGACCGTGGCGCATGGCTGCTATTGGAAGAAATGCAGTTTCTGTGACGTCAGCCTGGACTATATCGGCCGCTACGAGGGCGCGTCCGCCACGGTGCTGGCAGACCGGATCGAAACCATTGTGCGCGAGACTGGGCAGACGGGATTTCACTTTGTGGACGAAGCCGCGCCGCCCAAGTCGCTCAAAGCGCTGGCAACCGAGCTGATCGACCGCAATGCGGGCATTTCCTGGTGGGGAAATATCCGCTTCGAAAAGACCTTCACGCCAGAATTGTGCGAACTGCTGGCCGATAGCGGCTGTATCGCGGTGTCTGGCGGGCTGGAAGTCGCGTCGGACCGGCTGCTGAATCTGATGAAAAAGGGCGTGTCGATCGACCAGGTGGCAAGGGTGACGCGCGCCTTCACTGATGCTGGCGTGCTGGTGCATGCGTACCTGATGTACGGCTTTCCCACGCAAACGGTGCAGGACACCGTGGACGCATTGGAGTACGTGCGGCAACTGTTTGAGAACGACTGCATTCAAAGCGGATTTTTCCACCGCTTTGCCTGTACGGTGCATTCACCGGTAGGAAAGAACCCGGAGGAATACGGCGTGACGCTACAGCCTCTGCCTGACGTCACGTTTGCCAAGAACGACATTGGTTTCCATGACCCGACGGGCGTCGATCATGACGCCTTGGGCAAGGGGCTGAAGAAAGCCATCTACAACTACATGCACGGCATCGGCCTGGAAGAAGACGTGCGCAGCTGGTTTCCGTTCAAGGTGCCGCGCACGACCGTGGCGCGCAACCGCATCAGCCGTGCGCTGACGCAACGCGGGTAGCGCGGGGCAGGGCCGCCGATGACTCGGCGCAACCGGCTATGCAAGATCGGCGGCAAATCTCAACAGATAGCCGTCTGGATCTTGCACCAGGAATTCCTTGCATAAGGACCAGCCCGATCCCACTCGGTAGCGCTTTTCCTCGATGGGACGAAAAAGCGGCCAATTCGCGTTGGCCAAGGCCGTGGTTATAGATTCCACGCTGGGCACCTGCATCTGGAAATTGATGCCTCTTCCAAAGGGCCGTTCAAGCGGGCCGGTTTCCCAGCTATCGTTGATTTCGCACAGCATGATCTGCAACGGGCCGCGCTCAAGATAGGCGAAACCAGCCTCGCGCCGCGCATAGGCGATCTCGAACCCAAGTAGTTCGCACCAGAAGGCAAGACTGGCGTCCAGATTGGTGACATCCAGCTCGGGCACCATTGCGGCAAAGCCACCGGTGGGAGTTCTGCCTTCGGAGAGCGCGCTATTTCGTTCTTGTTGGTTGAGTTCTGACGTCTGCGTTGGTTGCGGATATTTCATGCCGTCTTTTCCCATTTTTGCGGTCGGCAAGATACTACAGGACGCAGCGGCATGCCTGTCCTTAGCCCCCGCGCTTGACCTGATTTGGCAGTACGTCGTGCATGCGTTTGAAGGCGCTGGAGAAATGGCTCATGTTGGTGTAGCCCAGCTTCACGCCTGCCTGCGACACGCTCAGGCCGTCGGTGGCAATCAGGTCCCAAGCGGCGCGCATGCGTTCTTGTTGATATAGCGCGTGTACGGGCAGGCCGAAGTGCTGCTTGAACGCCTGCTTCAATTTGAAGGTGTTCATGCCGCATTGGCGAGCCAGATCGGCGATGGAAGGCGGTTGCGCCAGATCGGCCAGGAGCAGATCGCGGGCATGACTCAGGCGTTCCTGGTCGCCACGGCGCACAGTAGATGGCGGGGTCAGCGCGCCTTCGGACCGGGCGGGGCCGCGCGTGCGCAACACCTGAATCAAAAACTCCAAGCTCTTGGCTTCACGCAGCAGGGGCGAACTGGCGACGCCCAGCAACGCGTGGTCCAGTTCTTGTGCCGCATGCAGCAGGCGCACGTCGCCCGGCTTGATCCACAGCCCTATGCCGCGTTCCAGGTCGCAGGCCATGGCGTCGCCGTCGTCGCCGGCGATCTGGCGGAGCAGGGCGGGGGACACCAGCAGGCCAACATGCGGCATCTCGCCTTGCATGTGGGTATGCCAAGGCTCCGCGGCTAAAGTGCCGCACAGCAAATGGCGTTCTTGCAAGGGGAGCTTGTGGCCGTCCACGGCGACATCCATGCCGCCCTTGGGCCAGATTGACAGCAGCAGCCGCCGGTCCGAATCGCAGATCATGCAATGAACGGGCTGGTCGTAGCGGCTGTGGCTGGCAAAGGCGGTGAGACCGTGGCGGGTCTGGTAGACCGCGCTGGGTTGAGGCACGGTGGGCCAGAGCTCGGGCCGGGCATGGGGATCGTCGGGCACGTGCCCGGCAAGGTCGACTAACGGCAGGCCCATGGCAAATGCTCCCGATCCGGGCAGGAATACTGCCGATGCGGGCAGTAATTGTTAATGAGAATCGATATTGTATAGGGGATTTCTTCCGACTCCTTGTGCGATCTCATGCCTCTTCCTACCCGTACCTCTCTGGCCTTAAGCCTGTCCCTGGCGCTGGCCGCGCCGATGTCCTTGCGTGCCGCCGAACCACCTGCCAGCGGCCAGGCGGCGCCGGATGCCGACGCCGTCAAGCTGGCGCCCGTGGTCGTAACCGCCACCAAACAGGGCACGGCTGAACAGGTGACGCCCGCAAGCGTCACCGTCATCGACGGGTTGGCCGTTGAACGCGACGGGCTGGACGGCCTGTTCGACGTGGCGTTCCGGTCGCCCAATGTGTACTTCACCAGCTTCACGCAGAACACGCCCAGCATCACGATTCGCGGACTGGGATTCTCCGATGACGAATCCGACAGCACCAGCACGAGCGCGCTGATCGACGGCGTGCCCATGACGATCACCACATTGGGGCAGTTGTTCGATCTCGAACAGATTGAAGTGCTGCGCGGTCCGCAAAGCACGCTGTACGGCCAGAACAGCATGGGCGGACTGGTCGCGTTGCGCACCCGTGACCCGGGTTTTGAGTTCGGCGGCAATGCACAGCTGGAATACGCTACCGGCAACCGCCGCCGTGAAACGGCGGCGATGGATATTCCTTTGTCTGACCGCACTGCGATCCGTATCGCGGGCGGCGCGGAAAACGCAGACGGCTATATCAAGAACGACGCGCTGGACCGTGACAACACGGGAGGCTGGCGCAGCCGCTTTGGCCGGATCAAGTTCCTGCATGTGGACGACGCGGGCGGACAATGGCGGCTGGGCGTGCACGGCGTGAACACCAAGGGCGGTAACGACTTCTTCACGACCCGCAATCTGGCCGATGACCATCGTTCTGCCAATGGCGATGCCGGGCAGAATGACTTGTCCTACACGCTGGTGACGGGTTCGTATGACCGGGCGTTCGCCAACGGCAACCGTCTGGCGGTCAACTTGGGGGCAAGCCGCGTCGATTGGGATTACTGGCTGCCGGAATCCGTGTTTAACGGACCCAGCGGCTTTAACGCATCCACCGAGCAGTACAGCGGCGAAGCCCGTCTGTCGCACACACCCGCTGGGGACGTTGGGCTGGACTGGATGGGGGGTATCTACGCATCAAAGATCCGGCGCGATTCGCCCTATACATTCGAGATGCCCGGTGTCTTTAGCAGCGTGACGTCGGCCCGTATCAAGGGATCGACTGCGGCGATATTCGGTGAAATGGGCTGGCGCTTCAACCCCAGGTGGCGAGTGGCGGGAGCCTTGCGCGTAGAGCGCGACGAACGCCGCATGGATTGGAGCAGCACGCAAAGCAGCGGGCCGTATCGCTCAGTCGAGACACTGAACACCAAGACGCACGACACCGTGCTGCTGCCACGCCTGACGGTCGAATACCGCCCCGATGAACAGCAGTTTGCGTGGGCAACGGTGGCCCGAGGCTACAAGGCGTCGGGCTTTAACCAGTTTGCGACAGACCGCGCATCGGCGGCGGACGCTTATCAACCTGAATACGGCAACTACGCCGAGCTGGGCTACCGCTTGCAGGGTCAGGACGAATCCTGGAGCGTCGGCGCGGTCGGGTTCTATACCAAATTGCGCGATCAGCAAGTGGTGACGATCGGCAGTGGCGGACAGAGCCTTACGACCAATGCGGGCCGTTCCCACAATCTGGGGATGGAACTGACGGGCACGTGGCGCCCAGTTCGCTCGGTGGACCTGACGGCCTTTGTCGGTCTGGTCAAAGCCGTGTACGACGACTACAGCACGGGCGGCGTGGATTATGCCGGCCAGCAGTTCCCCAACACGCCGCGCCAAAGCTACGGTGTGACGGCGGCATGGCGCTTTGCGCCGGGTTGGGAAGCGGGGCTGGCCGTGCGCCATCAGGCATCGTCCAACCTGTATCCCACAACGACGATCAAGAACGACGCCTACACCTTGCTGGATGCGCAACTGACGTATCGCGTCGACCGCCACTGGACGGTGGGCGTCTACGGCAAGAACCTGACGGACCGCGTCTACTACACCCGTGCACTGAATGATCTGGTCGTGGCCGGTACCGGCCGCGTGGTGGGGCTGCGTGTGGGCCTGGACTTCTGACATGGCGGCGCAAGCAATGCACGACCGCCGCAGTCAGTTTGTGGCCTTGGGGCTGATGTACTTTGCGCAGGGCCTGCCGGGCGGCCTGGCCTTCAACGCGCTGGGTGTGCTGATCCGCGACGGCGGGCACAGCGTGTCGGAAGTGGGGCTGACGGGTCTGGCGTTTTTGCCGTGGGCATTGAAGTTCCTATGGGCCGGGCCTATCGAGAACTGGTGCGCGCGGCGCAGTTATGCCTACGTGATCGGGGCCACGCAGTGGCTCGCCATCGCCCTGTGCATCGTGCTGTCTTACTTTCCGCCATCAACGGAACTGTATTGGTGCGTGGCAGGGGCGGTGGCGCTGAACCTGGTGTGCGCCACGCAAGATATCGTCACCAACGCCTACGCCGTGGCGCGTATGCGGGGCCGCACGGCGGGCGCGGCCAACGCGATCCAGGTAATGGCATTCATCGGTGGCATGCTGGCGGGCGGCGGCGGCTTGTTGGTGGTGCATCAGCATTGGGGCTGGACAGTCGCCGTGCAATTGATGGCCGCTCTGATGCTGCTGTTGTATCTGCCCTTATTGCTGGGAAAACGGTGGCGCCGCGTGCCGTCGCAGACGGCGGACGGGCAAGCGGTGGCGGCCCCGGCCGGACGCATCCGGCTTCGTGATCTGCGCGAGCACCGGGACCTGGGCTGGGCGATTTTGATCGCGATCTTGTTCAAATGTTCGGGCACGGCCGTGTCTACCTTGTTGTCGCCGTGGTTGATCGACCATGGCCTGTCGGTGGCGCAGGCGGGCGCCTTGCAGGTCAGTAATCTGGTGTCCAACGCGGTGGGCGGCGTCCTGATTGGTATTCCGCTGATACGGCAGTTCGGTGACCGCCGGGCGGTGCTGGTGTCGATGTGCGGCGCGACATTGCTGATGGGAACCGCGTGGTGGCTGCAATTGGCGCAAGTCAGCGACAACCGCGTGATCTTTGCTGCGTTTGCATTGCAATCGCTAGCTGAAGGCGCCATGTTCGTGACCGTCTGGACGCTATTCATGAACTGGGCGTCACCGCGCCGGCCGGGTACCGACTACACCGTGATGCAGTGCTGCGAAAGCCTGTCCAACGCCATCGCAGCCGCTGCGATCGGCGGCCTGGGACAAGCATTGGGCTATAGCCGTGCATTCGGACTGGCGTGGGCGGGTGCCGGGGTAGCGCTGGTGGTGATTGCTCTGAGCTTGCGCAGGTTGAACGGAGCGGCCCGATGAACCGGACGCAATCACAGCGCGTAGGGCAGATGGCGGGCGACGATAAGGCAGATCCGCCAATGGACGCGGGCCGCCATCGCTTTGTCGGGTTGATCCGGCATTCGCCGGGCCTGCTGGGGTTGGCCGTGGCGACCGCCATCTTGTCGGCGGCGTTGAGCGTGGCGCCGTTCTGGCTCGTCTACCGCATTGCGCAGGAGCTATACGCGCCGCAGCCAGATATGGATCAGGTTTGGCGTCTGGCGGGCTGGACGCTTGCCGCGCTGGCGTTGCGCTGGGCCGCCATGGCGGTCAGCCATACGCTGGCGCACCACGGCGCATTCAGCATCCAGCACCGGTTGCGGCTCGCGGTGGCGCGCAAGCTGGGCCGTGTGCCGCTGTCTTTCTTTTCAGCGCGAGGCCGGGGCGGCCTGCGCCGGGCGCTGACGGACGACGTCAACGGTCTGGAAGGCTTTCTGGCGCACATGCTGCCTGACGCTGTCGCGGCGGTCGTGGTGCCGCTGGCAGCGCTGGCCGTGCTGTTTGCCGTGGACTGGCGCATGGCGCTTGCGGCCGTGGCTCCCTTGCCGGCTGCGCTTGCCGCCCAAGCCTTGTTGATGCGCGAAGCCACGCAGCGGGCTGGCGAATGGAATGCGCTCCAGCTCAAGATTGCGGATCAGGTCGGGGAGTATGTGCGGGGCGTCCAGGTGGTGAAGTCATTTGGCCTGGATTCGCGGTCATTCAGCAGCCTGGCCGAGGTGATCCGGGGCGCTGCGGCATGGGTGGCGGATTACGCCCGGGTCTCGGCGCGCGGTTGGCTGGTTTACACCAGTCTGCTGTCATCCAATCTGTTGCTGGTAGCGCCGCTGGGCGTCTGGCTGCTGACGCAGGGTTCGTTGGATATTCCGACCTTCTTCCTGTTTCTGCTCTTGGCCCCGGCGGTGCTGCAACCTTTGCTGCGCCTGACCTTTGCGTTAGGGGAACAGTCGCAGCGTGCGCAGGCATTGGCCAATATCAATGCCGTGCTGGCCGAGCCGGCGTTACAGGACAAGCCGGACTGCGCGGCGCCAGAGGGGCCCATGGATATCGAATTCCTGGATGCCGGCCATCGCTACGGCGACAGGCTGGCGCTGGATGGCGTGACGTTCTGCGCGGGCGCGGGCCGCTTGACGGCGTTGGTGGGCGCCAGTGGTTCAGGCAAGAGCACGCTGTTGCGGCTGCTGCCGCGCCTGTACGACGTCAGCGCGGGCCGGGTGCGCGTGGGCGGGCGTGACGTGCGGGACTGGCCCTTGGACGCGCTGCTGGCGCAGATCAGCGTTGTGTTCCAGGATGTGTTTCTGTTTCACGGCACCGTTGCCGACAATCTGCGGCTGGCGCGCAGCGATGCGACTGCTGCCCAGCTGGAAAGCGCCGCGCGGGCGGCCAGCGCCCATGACTTCATCATGGCGCTGCCTTTGGGTTACGAGACGGTGATAGGCGAACGCGGTGCGCGTTTATCGGGTGGGGAACGCCAGCGCCTGTCGATTGCGCGAGCCTTGCTGAAAGACGCGCCCATCCTATTGCTGGACGAGGCCACCGCCAGCGTCGATGCCGAGAACGAGGCGCTGGTTCAAGACGCATTGTCCAGCTTGTGCCGCGGCCGCACGGTATTGATGATTGCGCACCGGCTGCATACGGTGATGCAGGCGGACCGGATCGTTGTCATGGAACAGGGCCGGGTTGCGGGTCAGGGCAGTCACGCAGAGCTGTTGTCGGGCTGCGCGGCGTATCAGGCGTTGTGGCGCGACCACGAAGCTGCTCGCGATTGGCGGCTGGACGCCAAGGGAGAACAAGCATGATCCGGGAACTGGCAGAAGCCGGCTTCAGACTGTCGGGCAAGCGCGATGCGCGTTTATGGCGGGGCATCGCGTGGGCGGTGACTGAAGGCGCTTTGACTGCGGCATTTTATGGCGCGCTGTATCTATTGCTGCAAAGCGGATTTGACGGCAAGGCTACCCCTGGCTTCATCGTGGGCTCAGGGGTGGGGCTGGCTGCCCTGGTGGCGCTGCGCATCATGGCCGGCCAGCGGGCAATGCCGCTGATCTTTGCCGGAGCTTACGCCATGATGGGCGAGGCAAGGCTACGGTTGGCGGATCATCTGCGGTGTTTGCCCATGGGCTGGTTTGACAGACAGCGAACCGGCGACCTGAGCGCGCGGCTGACGTCGGATCTGGATATGGTCGAGACGATCTGGTCGCACTTTCTAGGCGTGTTTGTGTCCGGCGTGGCGATGCCGCTCTTTCTACTGCTGTTCCTGGCCTGGCTGGATTGGCCGATGGCCTTGCTGGTGGCAGCCGTGTTGCCGCTGGCGGCGTTGGCGATGGCGTGGACGCAGCGCGTGGCGCAACGGCCCGGCCGCCGCATGTTTGTAGCGAACGAAGCGGCGCAATCCGCTTTGGCGGAGTATGTGGCGGGCGTTCCGGTCTGGCGCGGGTTTGGCCGCCACGGTCAGGCGTGGCAGCGCTTGCGCGGCATCCTGGACGAGCAATTGGCAGCGGTCACCGAAGTGGAATCCAAGCCCGCGCCTTGGCTGGCGCTGTTTGGGTTTGTGCTGGAGGCGGGTTTTGTGTCTTTGGTGCTGGTGGGGGCGGCCCGGCTGGCGGATGCTTCGTATACGCCGCAACAGCTCTTGCTATTTCTGGTAGTAGCGCTGCCGCTATACCGGCAGCTATTTGAGTTGGGCTTGTCCACCTTGCTGCTGCGTTTTGCGCAGCGCGCCATGAGCCGCATTGAGTCGCTCTTGCGTGAACGGTTGCTGCCCGAACCGGATCATCCCGCCCGCCCGCAAGGCAAGGACTTCGAACTTAGCGATGTGCGCTTTGCGTACGACGCAGGTGCGCCAGTGCTGGATGGCGTGTCGTGCCGCATCCCCGCCAATACGCTGACTGCCATTGTGGGGCGCAGCGGCGCGGGCAAGACAACGCTGGTGCATCTGCTGGCGCGTCTTTGGGATGTCACGGGCGGCTCGATCCGGCTGGGGGGTGTGGACGTGCGGCAGCTGGGCACGCAAGCCCTGCACGAACAGGTGGCCATTGTGTTTCAGGATGTGGTGCTGTTTTCCGGCACCGTGCGGGAAAATCTGCTGATCGGCAAGCCAGATGCAACCCCGGCCCAGGTCGAGGCGGCCGCGCGGCGTGCTTACGCCCATGACTTCATCATGGCGCTACCGCAGGGTTACGACACGGTGTTGTCCGAAAATGCGGAATCCTTGTCGGGGGGCGAACGGCAGCGGCTGTCGATTGCGCGTGCGCTGCTGAAAGACGCGCCGATTCTGTTGCTGGACGAAGCCACCGCCAGTGTGGACCCGTCTTCCGAGGCGCAGATCCAACGCGCCATTGGCGAGCTGGTGCGCGGGCGCACCGTCATCGTCATTGCCCACCGTTTGAATGCCGTCCGGCACGCGGATCAGATACTGGTGCTGGATGCGGGCCGTCTGAAAGAGTCGGGCACGCACGCAGGGCTGCTGGAGCAGGGCGGCGTCTATGCCGCGATGTGGGCGCGGCAGCAGCAGGCCAGGGGCTGGCGGTTGCAGCCGTGATGCGGACTGCAACCGCCGTGATGTGCAAGCCGGTCTTTAGCCGGGCAGCACAATCAGCACTTCGCGGTCTCGGCCGTCGTCCAGCAGGTCGAGGATGGCGTCTTCCTGCAACACGCCATCCACCGACACTTGCTGCGCGGTACCGGCCATGCCTTGCCCGCGCTGCACGGTGACGTAGTACGCGGAGCTGCCGTGCCGATAGCGCAGCGTGAACGCGGGCCAGTCCGCAGGCATGCACGGGTCGAAGCTCAAAGAGTTACCTCGCAGCCGCATGCCCAGCACCGATTCCAGGATCAGCCGGTACATCAGCCCCGACGACCCGGTGTACCAGGTCCAGCCACCGCGGCCTTCCTGCCCCGGTGTCGTATAGACATCCGCCGCCATCACATAGGGCTCGACCTTGTAGGTGGCGGCTTTGTCAGGGCTGTCGGCGTGGTTGATGGGGTTCAGCATGGGCAGAAGCCGTCCGATGCGCGTCTCGTCGCGCAAACCGCAAAACGCCATGGCCGTCCAGATGGCGGCATGGGTGTATTGGCCGCCGTTTTCGCGTACGCCCGGCACATAACCGCGGATATAGCCCGGATTCATCGGCGCGGTATCGAAGGATGGCGTCAGCAGCCGGATCAGGCCCAGATGATCGTCGACCAGACGGTCGTCTACTGCCTGCATGGCGATTTTTGCCCGGTCAGGGCGTGCAGCGCCTGACAGTACGGCCCAACTTTGCGAGAGCGAATCGATCTGGCATTCCAGATTCTGCGCCGAACCCAGCGGCGAGCCGTCATCGAAATAGGCCCGGCGGTACCAGCCCCCGTCCCAGCCCGCCTTTTCCAGGCTTGCACGCAATTGTCCGGCAGCCGCATCGCATTGCGCGGCGAATGGCTCGTCCGCCTGGGCGCGGGCCAGCCGGGCAAAGCGGATCAGGTTGTCGTACAGGAAGAAGCCCAGCCAGACGCTTTCGCCCCGGCCGGCTTCACCGACCTTATCCATGCCATCGTTCCAATCGCACGAGCCGATCAACGGCAGGCCATGGGCGCCCAGCGCGTTCAGCGACAGTGATAAGGCGCGCGTGCAGTGCAGGTACAGACTGGCGGAGTCACGCGACGGCGTGGGGTGATCGTAGTTGGACATCTCGCCGGGGTTAAGCGGGCGTGCTTCGATAAAGCCTGCTTCTTCGTCCAGCACGGCCATGTCGCCTGTCACGTCCACATAATGACTGACGGCAAACGGCAACCACAGGTAGTCATCCGAGCAGCGGGTGCGCACACCCCGGTTGGATGGCGGATGCCACCAATGCTGCACATCGCCCTGGACGAACTGATGGGCGGCGCTACGCAGCAGATGTTCGCGGGCCAGGGCAGGGCGGGCCACGGTCAGCGCCATGACGTCTTGCAATTGATCCCGAAAGCCATAGGCGCCGCCGGATTGATAATGGCCGCTGCGTGCCCACAGGCGGCATGCCAAGGTCTGGTAAAGCAGCCACCCGTTGGCCAGCGTGTTGACAGCGCTATCGGGGGTATCGATACGCACAACGCCCAGGGTTTCCCGCCAGTAACGCCTGACCGCGCGGAGTTCTTCCTGGGCTTCGCCT
Organism: Achromobacter seleniivolatilans; assembly: GCF_030864005.1. NCBI lineage: Bacteria > Pseudomonadati > Pseudomonadota > Betaproteobacteria > Burkholderiales > Alcaligenaceae > Achromobacter > Achromobacter seleniivolatilans. Next base: position 1,716,759 of record NZ_CP132976.1, on the reverse strand, counting down.
GCCTCGCGGTATTTGCGCACCAGCTCTCTGGCGTGTTCCAGACCCAGGGGCGACGCGCCCAGGTGAAACATCACTTGCGTGTCCTGCCCATCTTCCAGCGTCACGGGCACCTGAATTGCCGCGCATGGGTCCAGGCCCGCGCCGGAGCGGCCCGACAGCCGGCTGCGGCGCAGCGCGCGCGGCTGACGCAGCGTGCCGTTCCTGCCAATGAATTCCTTGCGGTCGCCGGTTACCGTTCGCGTGGGGCTGCGGGTGTCAAAGTAGGCCACGTGCTGGCCGAAGTCTGCATTAAAGGTGTTGCGCGCAAACAGCGCGCCCGTCTCGGGATCAATCTCAGTCGTGACGTGCATAGACGATTTGGCACGCAGATCACCCAATATCCATTCGACGTAACCGGTGGCCGACAGCCGCCTGCGGCGCCCGGACCGGTTGCGCACCGACAGGGTGTAGAACTTGACGGGTGAATCCAGGGCCACGTGGATGCAAAGCTCGGATTCGATGCCGTCCTCAATATGCTCGAACACCGTGTATCCGAATCCGTGGCGGGTCACGTAGGCCGAAGCGCCGCCTGCGGGATACGGCGTAGCCGACCAGCAATGGCCGCTGATTTCGTCGCGCAGATAAAAGGCCTCTCCGCAGGCGTCCGAGACGGCATCGTTAAGCCAGGGCGTCAGGCGGAATTCATGGGCATTGCCGCTCCATGTGTAGGCTTGCCCGCTTTCAGACACCACAGTGCCAAAGTTGGCGTTGGCGATGACGTTAACCCACGGCGCTGGCGTGCGCTGATCTCCGGTAGTGGTGATCACGTATTCCTCGCCATCTGGCGTGAACCCGCCCAATCCGTTGTCATGCAGCAGGCCCGGCGGGGCGGTTGCGCTGGGCGTCTCCGCGATGGGGGGCAGCGGCTGCGCGGAAATGACCAAAGGCGCGATGCGGTTTTCCGGCAGCGCCAAACGGTTGACCTGATTCGACAGGGTGCCCAGCGCATCACTGAGCGATACGCGTGAGACGGCCAGCAACAGGATGCGGTCTTCTTCAGAGATCTGGTCTCCGGGCCTGACAAAAATGCCGCCCGGGCGGTCGATGATGTGCGCTTCAACACCCGCGGAAATGAGCCCCACCATGCGGTCTTGCAGAATCTGCCGGTAGTTGCCTGTGTCTTCGTTCCAGATAACCAGATCGACCGCCACGCCTTTCTGGCGCCAGTACGCATGTGCCTGCACCATCTGGCGTACCAGCTCGAAATTGGCCGGGTCCTTGATGCGTAGCAAGACGATGGGCAGGTCGCCCGAAATGGCATAACCCCACAGGCCCGATTGTCCGCGCCGGTTCTTCAGCAAGGTGGCCGCGTCCGCACGCATGGTTGGGTTCTGGTAGATGATGGCGTTGGCCAGGCGGGCATACAGTTGGGCGTCGGCCTCTGTCACGTTCAGCTGGCGCACCGTCACTTGCGCGTGGGTCCAGGATAGTTCCAGCGCCCGGTCCGCCAGATGGCGGTCCTGGTATTTGCTGATCAGGTTCAGGCAGGTGTTGCGGCTATCGCCCACGCCCTGCACGAGGTCAACGATGACAGTTTCTTCGGGTTCAAGCGTGATCTCGCAGCGGATGGCGGCCACGGGGTCCAGCACGGACCCCTGGCTGTTGGACAGCGCGCCTTGGAAGGCCATTGCGCGTGGGGTTGCGACCGAGCCGCCTCGGCCCAGGAACAAGGCCCGGTCGGTTTCATACGACGCTGCGCCGGTCTGTCCGCCATGGATAGCCAGCAGCTGGAACATCCACGGCTGATTGTCTTCAGGGCTGCGGCCGCGCCGTGTGCTCAGAATGGCGCGCTCATCCGCCAGGATCTCGGTCTGCACAAACAGATTGCTGAAGGCCGGATGCAGCTCGTCGGCCATGGCGGGCGCGATCACGACTTCGGCATAGGTGGTGAATTCCAGCGTGCGGCGTTCGCGGCTGCGGTTTGTCAGCCGGCAGCGGCGTAATTCAATATCGTCTTCGGGCGACACGACAATTTCTGTGTGCGTGTCGATTTGGTGGTCCGTGCGTCGGAACTCCGCGCGTCCTTCCGAGAAGATGACCTCGTAATGATCGGGCCGTTTTAACGTCGGTTGATGGGACGTAGACCAGACCTTGCCGCTGCCCGTGTCGCGCAGATAGCAAAAAGTGCCCCAGTTGTCGCATGTGCCGTCTTCGCGCCAGCGGGTGACGGCCAGATCTTTCCAGCGGCTGGAACCTGCGCCGCTGTTGGTGACCATGACGTGGTAGCGCCCATTGGATAGCAGCTGCACTTCCGGGATCGGAGTGTCGGCCGTATCCAGCACGCGTACCGACACTTCGGCCTGGCCCGGCGCGATGGTTCGAATGACGGACAGTTCGGCCGCCTTGGCATAGGCGGCCGAGGCGCGCGGAACCCGTTCCTGCAACAGCAGCATCGTGGCCTGAAAGGACGGGTCTGCTTCGAAACGGGCTTGCATCGTGCGGCCCAGCAATACGCTGGCAATGGATAGAAAGCCCATGCCTTGATGGTGCGCCATATATGAGTACACGATGGCGCTGCTTTTGCCAGGCGGCAGACGGCGTGGGGTGTAGTCGACCGCTTCGTACAGTCCGTAGCGGCCCATCAGATTGTCGCGGGCCAGCCGTTGCAGGTTGCGGACGGCATCTTCGGGCGCCACCATCAGCGCCATCATGGACGCATAGGGGGCGACGACCACGTCATCACCCAGCCCGCGCTTAAGCCCCAGCCCCGGCACGCCAAAGGCGCGGTATTGGTAGTTCAGGCTGATGTCGTACAGGTTGTAGGCGCTTTCGGACATGCCCCAGGGAATGCCCAGCTTGTTGCCATATTCAATTTGCGCGCGCACGGCGGACTGGCAGGTCTGGTCCAGCAAGGTGTGGGCATAGGACGGCATGACCAGGCGCGGCATCAGGTATTCAAACATTGACCCGCTCCAGGACAGCAGCACCGGGCCGCCCGGGGAGTTGTTGAGCTGACGGCCCAGCGCAAACCAGGTTTCCTGCGGCAGTTGCCCCTGCGCGATAGCCACGAAACTGCCCAGCCGGGCCTCGGACGCCAACAGGTCGTATAGCCCTTCGTCGCGCCGGCGCTCGGTCAGGTTGTAGCCTATGGCCAGCAGGCGGCTGCCCTTGTCGTATAGAAATCCATATTCCGCGACTGCCATCTCGGCCAGCGTGTCGGCCAAGCGCAATAGCGCGGCACTGCGATCGGCTGCCCGTTCGCCCGCCACAACTACCGCAAGCTCTGCACCCAGCAGCCAGGCTCGTTCTTCTTCAGACGCATCAGGGTCCGCCATCCGTGCGCGTAACTCGGGCAGCAAAGTGGCGCGCTGGCTTGCGACCTGTTGCAGCGTGGGCATGGCGCGCAGTTGCGGGAAGTCTTGCCAAGGCGCGTCGGCCGGCTGATCGTGCCAGGGGGCCAGCAGCGCCAGCTCGTCACTGGCATCTTCGCATTGGCGCAGCAGTGCCCGGCAATGCCAGAGCGGTTCGGCGTGGGCCGGGGCAGAAAATTCTTCAAGCAGTCCGTAGGCCAGCGTGCGTATCTGATCCAGATGCTGGCGCGTTTGCGCCAGCGTCATGGGATGGGGCAACGCGTCATTCAGGGATGCTTCAAGCTGATCCAGTTCAGGAAATTTATGGCCGGCCACGCTTTCTTGCAGTACCGCCAGTGCGTCCGCCATGCCTTGGAACGTGCGCGGATGCAGGATTGGGGCCTGTGCCAAGGCCAGCAGGCCAGGGCGCAGCGTCAGCAGATGGCCGGCAAGATTGCCGCTGTCCACCGTCGAGATATAAAGCGGCGGCAGGGGCTTGAGCGTAATCGTGTCGTACCAGTTGTAGAAATGCCCCAGGTAGCGCTCAAGCTTGCCCATGGTGCTTAAGGTTGCTTGGGTCCGCTCCAGCAAACGGCCGGTTTGGATGTAGCCAAAGTCGTAGGCCGTCAGATTGGATAGCAGAGCAAGGCCAAGATTGGTGGGTGACGTGCGATGCGCGGTGAGGGGCGCGGGCCGGTCTTGGATGTTGTCGGGTATCAGCCAGTTGTCTTCCGCGCCGCCGTGCCCGTCAAAGAAAGACCACGTCTTGCGCGCCAGCAGCCGTAGAAACTGTTCCTGGTTGGGCGACAGATTTACCTTGGCCGCAACCGGCGCGCGGCTTAAACGCAGCGCGATCAGGGGCATCAGCATCCACAACGCCAGGATCGGCAAGGCGGCAGGCCAGGCGGACGGGTTTACGCTCAAGACGCATGCGCCGATCACGAGCGCCAGGACCGGTGATCCCCAAATCGACTGTAGCGGCGGACCGCCGCGCTTGGCGCCGTCGCGGTTGGTAATGCTGGACGGCTTCCATTCCAGCAGCCGCCGTCGCGATATCGTCAGCCGGTACAGCGTGCGCAGGATGGCGTCCAGGCTGTAGAGGGTTTCGTGTGCCAAAGTGGCCAGCGCAAACGCGGCCCGGGAAAACTGCCGCAGGGTCGCAGGAATCCATCCGACCAGATGCTGGGCCAACACCACGTTCTCTTCTTTTCTGACTGCGCCCATGGCCGATGCAAACAAGGCCGGCAGAACCAGGATCAGCAGGGCAGCCGTCGTCCAGACCCAGGGATAGGGCGATAGCGTCCAGCCCAGCGTCAGGAGCAGAACCAGGGCGGGCGACACAACGCTACGGCGCAGATTGTCCAGAATCTTGCAGCGCGCCAGCCACGACATGGGGGGGCCGCCGGCCGTGCCCGGCACCTTGGGCGGTCGGCCAAACAGCCAGCCCAGCAATTGCCAGTCGCCGCGAATCCAACGGTGGCGGCGGCTGACGTCCGCCGTATAGCGCGCGGGATGCCCCTCGATCAGTTGCACATCGCTCAGCAAACCCGAGCGCGCGTAGCAGCCTTCCAGCAGATCGTGGCTGAGCACCCGGTTGTCAGGAAAACAATCTTTCAGCGCCGCTTCAAACGCATCCACGTCGTAGATGCCTTTGCCGACAAAGGAGCCTTCTTTGAAGATGTCCTGATACACGTCGGACACGGTGTTGGTGTAGGGGTCGATACCGGGGTCGCCGCCATGCAAACGGGCGTACGCGGATGCCGTCAGATCGGCCAGGCTGACCGCCACTCTGGGCTGCAAGATGCCGTAGCCGCGCGTGACTTTCTGAGTGGCCGGATCGAACTGCGCCTGATTCAGCGGATGGGCCATCGTGCCGACCAGTTTCCAGGCGGTCTCCCGGGGCAGATCGGTATCCGTGTCCAGCGTAATCACGTACTTCACATCGGCCAGCGTATCGGCCTGACCGACCACGCAGGCAAATGCGCCGGCGCCTTGGCCGCGAAGCAAACCATTCAGGTCGGCCAGCTTTCCTCTTTTTCGCTCATAGCCCATCCAGACGCGCTCTTGCGCATTCCAGCGGCGCGGCCGATGGAACAGAAAAAATGGACTGCGGCCAAGGCGGCGGTACTTATGATTCAAGGCCTGAATGTGTGCAGTGGCGCGTTCCAGCAACAGGGCGTCCGCCGGCATATGTTCAGTGGGCGCATCGGCAAAATCCGTCAACAGGCAAAAGCTGAGGTTTTCCCCGGGGTTGGCCAGAAACCGGATTTCCAATGCTTCGCTCAACTGTTCGCCGTCGTCGGAGTCGATCAGCATGGATGGCACGGCGACCAGCGTGCGGGCGGAGTTGGGAATGCGCTTTGCGTAGTCCATCCGAGGCAGGCGCTGCGGCCGTATCAGCCAGGTCAACGACCAATTCAAGATCGCCACGGCCAGATGGCTGGCCGCAATCACCGACAACACTGCGAAACCCACCAGCGGCCAGAATCCGATATCTCCCGCCCGGGCTATCAGCACCAGTCCGGCGGCCAGCGCGCCTGTCAATAAGACAATCGCGCCTGCGTAACCCGCCAATGCAGCACGGGGTGATAAGCGGGCAAGTTTGTCCTTCAGGCTCAAGCGCACTTTTGCGAGCTTTACCAATTCCGCCTGGCCTTGATCGATCAAATAAAAACCGACGTGTTGCCTGCGCGGATCTGCGAGGGGGGCATCGGCGGCGGCCGCGCTGGCGGCCAGCTCAATGGCCATGGACGCAAGCTCTATTTCCGTGCGCTCAGATTTTCTGGCCAGCCGTTCGACCCGATGGCGATAGCGGTCGCGCGTGGGGAAGTCCATGTCGGCGTAGACCTCAGCCGGGTCCATCCGCAACGTCTGCTCCACGATGCTGATGCCTTCAACGAATTCATTCCAGTTCGTGGTCGACAACGCGCGCAGGCTGCCGATGCTGTTGCTGATGGACACCTGATCTGCGGCTTGCTGCTGGTTTTCTGCAACCACCATCTGTTCGATGGTCAGGTTGGATTGGGCCAGACGCTGCTCAAACCACGTCAAAGGCAAGGCCAAGGCGGGCCCATGGCCCTGAAGCCGTCTGGCCAGTTCGGCGACAAATGCCCCGTCGATCGGAGGATTGGAGCGCGCCATGTTGGCAATGACCAGTATCAGGCCGGTCGGATCTTCTTCGGCCGACTGCCGCATGGTGTCGGCCCAGGTGTCCGCCAGACCCCGGTTCTGGTTGGCATACGCCAGCCGGATGGCGACGCGGCGCAGGTTTTCGATCAGCGCCAGGCGCATCATGATCGGGATGGCCCATAGTTCGCCCAATTGCAGCGGCTCGATCCGCTGATAGGCGGCCACAAACGCGCTGATCCCCGCGGAATCTATCCGCGCATCGCTGTGCGAGATCATTTCCAGCGCAATGTCGTAGACCCGTGGCAGCCCTGCGGAAGGGCCTTCGGCCAGTTTGGGCAGGCTGCGGCTATAACCTTTGGGCAAATGCCGTTTGGCCAGCCGGATCTGCTCTTCAATCAGGTAAAAGTTGTCCAGCAGCCATTCGTCCGCCGGCGTGATCTGGCGGTTCTGCCGCATTGACTCGATCAGCAGCGCGCAGACCTGGGCCAGCAGCGTTTGGTTCTCGGTCAGGCGCGGCAACAGGCTGTCCTGCATGCGAGACGCGCCGATGGCATGACCATGCGCCAAGGCTTGGCCATGCTGTTCCATCTGCAAGGCGCTGAAAAGCTCCGCGCGCAGCGGCGGTTCACTTTTGGCGGAGCTGAGTGACGCTTTGCTACGTGCGAACAGGTCGATCCACTCGGGCGCAGCCTCGAGTGAGGGCCAATCTATGCGTTTCATTGATTCTGGGCCATGGGGGATTCGTTGCGACAAGGCGCCGCCCGGGCTGGCGGCGTCCCCCTATAGATTGACCATGAGCGCGCTTGCGCTCTGTACGCTACCGCACGGACGGGGGCGGCCTGCTTATGCAATAACCACCCGAACCGCGACATTCCGAGGCGCGATCCTGCGGCGCCTCAAGAGCCGGTTGGAGGTCGATTGCAATGGATAGGCAAGAATCAGAGCAGCAGGGCGGCTTATTGAGCACGCATGCCTGGGAGGCCTTGGCTGGCCACCTGGAAGAAATGCGTCATTTGCATTTGCGGGACCTGTTCATGGATGATCCGGCGCGTGCCGAGCGGATGAGCCTGAACGAGGCGGGCTGGTATTTGGACTACTCCAAAAACCGGGTATTGCCCAGAACGCTTGAATTATTGGTGCAGCTGGCCAAGGAATGCCATCTGCCCAACCAGATTGACGCCATGTTCAACGGCGGCAAAATTAACACCAGCGAAGCCCGGCAGGCCTTGCATGTCGCGCTGCGCATGCCGCCGGGAAACGGCGTGCAAGTTGATGGGCATGATGTGCTGCCTGACGTGTTGCGGGTGCTGAGGCGGATGGAAGCGCTTGCGGAAAAACTGCATAGCGGCGCTTACACGGGCGGTACCGGCAAAACAATACGAAATGTCGTCAACCTGGGCATAGGCGGGTCAGCGATCGGGGTGTCGATGGCTAGCGCGGCGTTGCAGCACTATGCGCGGCAAGATATGCGTTTCCGGTTTGTCTCCAATGAGGATGACGCCGATTTTCTTCAAGCCACGCGGGATCTGGACCCCCGGGAAACGCTGTTCATTGTGTGTTCAAAGACCTGGAATACGGCCGAAACGCTGCACAACGCAGCATCCGCACGCGCCTGGTGTTTGGATGATCTACAAGACGAGGACGCCATACAAGCGCATTTCGTCGCGGTCACCGGTAACCGCGAAGCAGCCATTAAATCGGGCATCGCGGCAGAACGCGTGTTTGAAGTCTGGGATTGGGTCAATGGCCGCTATTCCCTGTGTTCGGCCATGGGGCTGGCGCTGATGGCGGCGATTGGGCCAGCGGGGTTTCGCGAGATGCTGGCCGGCTGCCACGACATGGACACCCATTTCAGGAGTGCGCCGCTGGAACGCAATCTGCCCGTTTTGCACGGCTTGATGGCCATTTGGAACAATAATTGCCTGGGCTCGCGCACCGCTGCGGTTCTGCCCTATGACCACGCGCTGCGGCAGTTTCCCAGCTATGTGCAGCAGCTGATGATGGAAAGCAACGGCAAATCCGTGACCCAGCATGGCGATGCGGTGCGGTTGCAGACCAGCCCCGTCTACTGGGGCGCTTGCGGTACGAATGGCCAACACTCATTCCACCAGCTCTTGCACCAAGGCACGCAAGAAGTGCCTTGCGATTTCATCGGATTTCTTTCCCCGCTGGCGGCCTCGCCAGCGCGGCACCGGGACTTGCTGGCGAATATGTTCGCGCAAGCCGAAGCCTTGGCGTTCGGCCAGTCATTGGCGCAAGAAAGCGCCGGCATGGGGGCGGCGCGGCATCGCCATGTCCCGGGTAACCGGCCCACCAATACGCTGCTGGCTGCACGTCTTACGCCTCGCAGCCTGGGCGCGCTTGTCGCGCTTTATGAGCACAGCGCATTCACGCAGGGCGTGATCTGGAACATCGACTCGTTTGACCAGTGGGGGGTGGAACTGGGTAAGACGCTGGCGCGCCGCATCGCTGGCGAACTGGACACCGGCGCCGACAGCATGAAAGAGCACGACAGTTCCACGCGCGCGCTGATGCAGAAGTACCTGGACGCCAGAACCGGCACCCTTATGTGCGACGCCGCACAGACCTGAGTGCCAAGCCCGCCTACCGTGATGTTTCTTGCTGGCCGCCTCGCGCCAGCGCATCACACTGCGCCGCCAAGGACCCCAGCCATGACATCCCATCTGAAAAAGAGTTATTCCCGGCTTGAGCCATTCAGTGCCCACGTCCACGCATCCATCCTTGATTTCCAAGGGACGATGCCCTTCAGCACCTATGGTTCGCGGGCGGTCGATGCGCGGCAGGGCCGGGAGGGATCGCATCCCGGCTTGCCCATTGGCGATAGGGGGCCGGTCGGGCAGGCCGTGTCGTTGTGGGAGGCCGAAGGGGGCAGCATTCTGAGCTTTGCCGGGGTGTCGCGGCCCTTCGTATTGGGCAATGACGGTTCAATGGTGCATTGGCCAGTGCTTGCCTGGAAGAGCGAAGAGTCATGATTGTGTGCGAGCGCGGGTTCGCGCTGGCTCAACAGCCGTGGCCAAACGGGGGACATGGGCGGGCGCTGATAATGCGCTACCCTGGAAGATCTCCGTTCGGTAGCGCACATAAGCCCTGCCGATTACCCCCGCCGAGGGGGTAAGGCCTGTCGGAGCCCCTTCGGATTGCGGCCCCGCCTTCAGGCGCTGCAATGACGCGTGTTGCAGGGAGCCCACCATGGCTGATTTCTACGAACCCACCCAGAATCATCTGCTGGCGGCGCTGCCGCCGCAAGAGATGGACCGGCTATTTCCCCAACTGGAACGTGTTTCCTTGCCTTTGGGCAAGGCGTTGTACGAATCGGGCGGCCGCATGCGGCACGTCTATTTCCCGGTGGATTGCATTGTTTCCTTGCTGTGCGTCATGGAAGATGGCGCCTCTACAGAAATTGCCGTGGTCGGCAAGGAAGGCATCGTCGGCATTTCTTTGTTCATGGGTGGAGAAACCACGCCCAGCCGGGCAATCGTGCAAAGCGCCGGGTCGGCCTACCAACTGAAAGGCCAGGCCCTTAAGGACGAGTTCGACCGGGGCGCCGCGATGCAGCACCTGCTGCTTCGGTACACGCAGGCGCTGTTGACGCAAATGGCGCAAACCGCGGTGTGCAACCGGCATCACTCTTTGGATCAGCAACTGTGCAGATGGCTGCTGCTTAGTCTGGACAGGCTGCGCTCCAATGAAATCGTCATGACCCAGGAGCTGATCGCCAACATGCTGGGCGTGCGGCGCGAAGGTGTGACCGAGGCCGCCGGCCATTTGCAAGAAGACGGGCTTATCCGATACCGCCGCGGCCATATCGAGGTGCTCGATCGTCCGGGCCTGGAAGCCCGGGTCTGCGAGTGTTACACGGTGGTCCGGCAAGAATATCTACGTTTGCTGGGCCAGCCCGCCGAAGCCATGCGCGTCTGAGACAGAACCAGGAGTACAACTTGTTGAATTCCCATCCGGTGCTTGACGGCGGAACCAACCGCTTGCTCAACGCCATGCCCGACCACGAGCGGCCCGGCTTGCTGGCGCGTTTTGAACCAGTCGATCTGATCTTTGGGCAGTGCCTGCTGCAACCCGGGGAACGCATGAAGAATGTTTACTTCCCAACGCAGAGCTACATCTCTCTGATACTTCCCATTAAACGGGGCACGTCGCTGGAAGTTGGGCTGATTGGCAATGAGGGGATGTGGAGCGTGGATGTGCCGCTGGGTACGGATACGTCGCCGTTGCGGGCGGTGGTGCAGGGGACCGGCGCGGCGTTGCGGATGACCACAGCGCTTTTTCGCCAGGAGATGCTGGCAAGTATGGCGCTGCGCGAGCTGATCAACCGCTACACCGTGGTGATCTTGCAGCAGCTGGCGCAAAGCTCCGTGTGTATGCATTCCCATCTGGTCGAGGGACGGCTTGCCCGATGGTTGCTGATGACGCAAGACCGCGCCCACGCGGACACCTTCCATCTGACGCATGAATACCTGGCTCACATGCTGGGCGTGCGGCGTGTGGGCGTGACGGTGGCAGCCTCGGCGTTGCAGCAACGCAAGCTTATCGCCTACCACCGCGGCAATATCGAAATCCTGGACCGGCGGGGGCTGGAAGTCGCTGCATGCGACTGTTACGAGGCAGACCGTCTAAGTTATTCCCGGATGGGGGCCGCAGCGCTATAGGGCTGACAGCGCCGGCTCTTGCTGGCGGACTGCTGATGGCCGTCCCTGAACCTCAAGCACTGACGCGAACAGCCGTTGCGTGTAGGGGTGTTGAGGGGCGTCGAACACCTGCGCCGTGGCGCCGTCTTCCACAACTTTCCCATGCTGCAATACATACAGCCGGTCCACCATGTGGCCGACTACGCCCAGGTTGTGGCTGATCAGCAGCAAGGCCAGGCCCAATTCCTGACGCAGGTCCTGCAGCAAGTTCAGAATCTGAGCCTGCACCGACACATCCAGCGCGGACGTGGGTTCGTCGCAGATCAAAAGCTGCGGCTGAACAGCCAAGGCGCGTGCAATGGCGACGCGCTGCCGTTGGCCGCCCGACAGCGCATGCGGGTAAACGCCGCGTGTGCGCGCTGGCAACCCCACCTGTTCCAGCAGGCGAGTGGTTTCCAAAGGGATATTCACTGCGCTGCCCCGCGCGGCGCGTAAGCGCAGCGGCAGGGCAAGCAAGCGTTCGACGGTATAGCTGGGATTCAGCGAGCCGTACGGGTCCTGAAACACCGGCTGCACGATGCGGGCAATGCGTTGGCGCGGCAGGGCGTTGATGGAGTGGCCCGCCAGCTGGACGGTGCCTGCGCTGGGCGCGTCCAAACCCAGCAAGAGCTTGGCCAGTGTGCTTTTGCCTGAACCCGATTCACCCACGATGCCCACGGCTTCACCCGCATCAACATGCAGTGATACAGAGTCCAGCGCGGTGTGTACCTGCGGTGCACGCCAGAAAGCGGCGCGGTGGGTATAGCGGCGAGTCAGGCCATTGGCCTGCACCAAGCGGGGGGCTGCTGTGTCGATTTGGGTCATACGAGCTCCTCGAACGGTGCGTGGCAGCGGCGCTGTCCGTGCGTGCCATAGGGCAGCAGCAGGGGCGGCGCGCCCTCGCAAATATCCGCGGCGTGGCGGCAACGGGGCGCAAATACGCAGGCTTCTGGCGTCTGCGTCAAAGCTGGGACTACGCCCGGAATGATGGGCAGCCGCTGCGACGCTGTGCGATGCGTCACTTGCGGAATGCTGTCCAGCAAGCCGCGCGTGTAGGGATGCCCGGGTTGAGCCAGCACGTTCGCCGTAGGGCCGGCTTCCACAATCTGGCCTGCGTACATCACCGCCACATGGTCCGTGTAGTGCGACACCACGCCCAGATCGTGCGTGATCAACAACACGGCCAGGCCCATTTCCTGTTGCAAGGTCTTCAGCAGTTCCAGAATCTGCTTCTGGATGGTGACGTCCAGCGCGGTGGTCGGCTCGTCGGCCACGATCAGTTCAGGCCCGCACATCAGGGCCATGGCAATCAGCACCCGCTGCCGCATGCCGCCAGACAGTTCATGCGGATACTGATCCAGCCGCGCTGCGGCGTTGGCGATGCCGACGCGGTCCAACAGATACAGCGCGCGCGCCCTTGCGGCTGCTGCGCCATCGGGGCGATGGCTGCGGAACACCGTCATCAGTTGCTGGCCGATGGTGAAGGTGGGATTGAGCGCAGTCATCGGTTCTTGAAACACCATGGCGATGCGGTCGCCACGCAGCGCGTTCATGCGGCGGGCGCTGACATTGCGCAGGTCTTCTCCGTCAAACGCCAGCTTGTCCGCCGCCACGCGTGCGCCAGCCGGCAGCAAGCGCAGCAGGCTCAGGGCCGTCAGAGACTTTCCGCAACCGCTTTCACCGACCAGACCCAAGGTGGCGCCGCGTTCGATGCGCAGGTCGATTCCGCGCACGGCTTGCAACATGCCGGAACGGGTGGGCAGCGTGATGCGCAGGTTCTGCACGTCCAGCACCGGCGCCGGGGCGTTCGTGTTTGGCTGCATCAGGATTCCCGCCGCGTGCGCAGGCCATCGCCCGTCAGATTGATGCCCAGCACCAGCAATAACAGGGCGGCGCCGGGCAAAGCGATCAGCCAGGGGCTGAAGAACATGAACGACTTGGCTTCAGACAGCATCAAGCCCCACGAGGGATACGGCGCGGGTACACCCAGCCCCAGAAAGGACAAGGCGGCTTCCACCAGGATGGCGTGCGCCATCTCGACGGTAGCGATGACCAGTAGCGGGCCGCGGATATTGGGCAAAATTTCGCGGACCAGAATATGAAAGTGGGTGCAGCCCAACGCGCGCGCAGCTGTCACATAGTCTGCGCGGCGCAACTGCATGGCGGCGCTGCGCGCCACCACTGCAAAGTGATCCCACAGCAGCAGCCCCAGCACCAGCACCACGGTCGTCAGCGAATTCCCCGTGACGGACACGATGGCCAACGCGGCCAGCACGATAGGCATGCTGATGCGCGTGTTGATGATGAAGCTGATGATGGCATCCGGCACGCCGCCGGCGTAACCCGCGATCAATCCTAGCGTAATGCCGATAAAACCTGACACGAACACCACCGCAAAGCCGATCGCCAGCGAAATCCGCGCGCCGTACACAAGCCGCGCCAGATAGTCGCGGCCCAGCTGATCGGTGCCGAGCAGGTGCGCGGGCAGCGTCTTGTCATGCCAGAACGGTTGGGCCAGGCGCTGGCCCAATGATTGCGTGAACGGGTCGTTGGGCAGAAGCATCGGCCCGAACAGTGCGATGAGCGCCAGCGCGGCAATGATCGTTATGCCGAAATAGAATCCAAACCGGCGCGGCATCATGAGGCCGCCCGTTTCAAACGCGGGTCCAGCATGGTGTTCAGTACATCGGACAAAAAGGTCAGCACGATATAAGTCAGCGAAATCATCAGGACGACGGCCTGAATGACGGGCATGTCGGAACGGATCATGGACTGCCACGCCAGATAACCGATGCCGTGAATGGCAAAGATGGATTCAATAACGATGGAGCCGCCCAGCATGAAACCGAACTGCACCGCGCCCAAAGACACGACGGGCAGCAAGGCGTTGCGCAAGGCGCTCTTGAACAGGATGATGCGGGCAGGCAGGCCCATCGCGCGTGCCGTGCGGATGTAGTCAGACTCCAGCGCTTGCACCATGCCGCTACGGGTCAGCCGGGTCAGTGCCGGCAGCGCGTACAGACTTAGCGCAATGGTAGGCATGACGTAGTGCGCCAGGGTGCCGCTGCCCGATATCGGCAGCCACCGCAGCTTGACGCCAAAGAAGATGATCAGCAGCAGCGCCGCCCAGAAGCTGGGCATGGCTTGCACCACGGCAGTGATGAACGAAACCACCCGGTCTGTCCATCCGCCGCGATGCGCCGCCGCCATCACCCCGGCGGGCACCGCAATCGCAAGCGCGACGAGAATCGCCGTGAGCGCCAGAAGCGCGGTCACGCCGACCCGGTCGCGCAGCATGTGCGACACGGGTTCGCCCGTCAGCTGCGAGGTGCCCAGGTCGCCCGCCAGAAGACGCCCCAAATAGGCCGCGTAGCGTTCGGGCAATGGGCGGTCCAGCGCGTAGCGCACGCGCAGCGCTTGCAGATCGGCTTCGGTGGGGCTGTCTCCTGCCAGCGCCAGCGCAGGATCAACCGCAACGTTGGACAGCACAAAACACAGCATGGAAACGGTAAGCGCGACCATGACCGCCAGGCCGGCGCGCCGCAAAAGCAGAACAAGCATGACAGCCTTACTTACCGGACCAGCCGACCTGATAGAAGCGCGGGATGCCATCCGGCGACGGCTGATACGCCAGGCGCTTGTCCGTGGCGTAGCCGACGACGATGGTGTGCATCGGCACGAAGTACGCGCGTTCCGCCGCCAGCTTGATGGCGCGGGAATACTCGGCGCGGCGTTCCTTTTCGTCGATGGCGTTGTCGGCGCGCTTCAGGATGTCGCGCAGTTCGGCATCTTGAAAACCGTCTTGCGGGCTGAAGTTGAAGAAGGCGCTCAACGATGCTGACGTATCGAACATGGACGACGAGCCCCAGTCGCCATACCAAAGGTCCAGCTTGCCTTCGCGCCATTTGCTGAAGCTGGCGCGGGATTGCAGCATTTCCAGATTGGCGTCGATGCCAACGGCGGCCAGATAGGCTTTGACGGCTTCGGCGCGCGGACGGTCGCGGAAGGACGATAGGCTCACCTTGAAACCCTTGGGGTAACCGGCTTGTGCCAGCAGTTCGCGCGCACGGGCCGGGTTGTAGTCGTACACGACGGCTGACGCTTCGTCGCAGCCAAACTGCAACGGGTGGCACAAGGTGGCCAGCTGTTTGCCTTCGCCGCCCAGCAGGGTGTCTACGATTTTCTTGCGGTCGATGGCGTGGTTGATGGCCTGGCGCACGCGCACGTCTTTCAACGGGCTGTTTTCACCGCTGGCGCGTCCGCGCGCATCCAACAAGATGGTGGCGATGGTCAGCGTGGATCCGAATTGGGCCTGAATGGTCGGTACGGCCTGAAGCTGCGGGATCTGGTCGGCGGACAGGTTCCACGTCCAATCGACGCTGCCGCCTATCACTTCGGCGATACGCGTGGCCTCGTCGGGAATAATGCGGACTGTCACGCGGTCAAGCTTGGCCAAGCCCTTGGCGCCGCCAAAATACGCCTTGTTTTTTTCCAGTACGTACTCATTGCCGCGCGCGGCCGCCAGTTTGAACGGGCCGGTGCCCACGGGCTGCTTGCCAAAAGCCTGTTGCCCGACCTTTTCAAAATACGCCTTCGGGAAGATGGCCAGCGAGCCGGAAACGAATTCCAGCGCTGCGGGGAACGGCGCCTTGGACGTGATGCGCACCTGATGGTCGTTGACCTTCTCAACGCTTGCAATCCAGTCCAGCCAATTGGCCGAGCGTGCGCCCGATTCCGGCTTGCTGTAGTACTGCAACGTGAAGACCACGTCATCGGCCGTAAAGGGGTCGCCGTTGTGGAAGGTGACGCCAGGGCGCAGATCGAATTCCCAGGTTTTGGCGTCGATACGGCGCCAGGCAGTCGCCAGCGACGGCTCGTACTCGCCCGTGGCCAGATTGCGTTCGATCAGCGTGTCATACAGTTGCCGCGACGCCACAATGCCTTCACGCGCGGTACTCAGGTAAGCGTCGAAGCTGGGCATCTCTTCAGTCAACGCAATGACGGCCGTGTTGTCTTTCGGGCCTGCGTAAGCGGGGTAACTCAGAACGAACGCAGCTGCGAGCGCACAACGAACTGCCGACTTGCCTAACGAGAACATGAGACTGACCAGTTGAATTTTTAAGACGAGCGATGATAGAGGAGCCTGCGCGCGCGTCTTAGCTGCATTTGCTATGTCCTTATGTCGAATCAATCCGCTGGCTTTCCTGTGGTTCAAGACATAATCCGCGTCTTGAAAAAATGCCGGGGCCGTCGTGTTGCACGGTCCGCAGGGCCAATGAAGGAATAAGCATGTACGCAGTTGGAGAGACGCTGGACGAGGCAGTTGCCGAGGCCGGCGTGTGGCGCCGTCACTTCCATGCCGCGCCAGAGTTGCGCTATGAAGAGCACGCCACGGCGGCATTCATTGCTGAAAAGCTTAGGGAATTCGGCTTTGATCGGGTGGAAACCGGGATCGGAAAAACCGGTGTCGTGGGCCTGTTGACCGGCCGGCGTGCGGGCCCAGGGCGCAATGTAGGCTTGCGCGCAGACATGGATGCCTTGCCAATTCACGAAGCCAATGACGTCGCTCACAAGTCGCGCCACAAAGGCATCATGCACGCCTGCGGCCATGACGGACACAGCGCCACCTTGCTGGCGGCTGCCCGGCATCTGTCGGTAAGCCGGGATTTTGCCGGTACCGCCGTGTTCATTTTCCAACCGGCGGAAGAGGGCGGCGCGGGCGGCAAAGCCATGATCGACGACGGGCTGTTCACGCGCTTTGACGTGGACGAGGTGTATGGCCTGCACAACATGCCCAACCTGGCCTTGGGTAAATTCTCAACAACCGTCGGCCCGGTGACGTCGGCGTCCGACCGCTTCACGATCGATATCGAAGGCCGCGGCAGCCATGCGTCGCGGCCGCAAGAAGGCGTGGACACCGTTATCGTTGGCACGCAGATCGTCAATGCGTTGCAGACCATTGTGTCGCGCAACGTGCATCCGCATGAAAGCGCGGTGGTCTCGATCACCATGTTCCATGCGGGCGAGACCGACAACGTGATTCCGCAGAAGGCGCAACTGCGCGGCACGGTGCGCACCTTCAACCCGGTGATCCAGGATACGGTGCAGAACCGGATGAAAGAGGTGGTGGCTGGAATCGCGGGCACTTTCGGCGCCAAAGCCACCTTGACCTATCTGCGCGATTACCCGGTGACCTTGAATCACGCCGAAGAAACTGCGCATGCCGTGCGCATTGCACGTGAGCTGGTTGGTCACGACCAGGTTGTCGACAATATGAAACCGGTGATGGGCGGCGAGGATTTCTCCTTTATGCTTCAGGAAAAGCCCGGCGCGTTCCTCTTCTTTGGCAACGGCCCATCGTTCGGGCTGCACACGCCCAATTACGACTTCAATGACCATGCCATCAGCTTTGGCGCCGCGTTCTGGGTCCGGCTGGTCCAGGACCGCACCGCTCCTTAAGCGGAGCGCGCCATGACCCGTACCCGCCACCCCTCGCTTGCGCACTGGGGCGCTTTTACTGCCGTGGTCGATGAGGGCAGGGTGGTTGACTGTGAGCCATTCGGCCCGGACCCGTCGCCATCGCCCATGCTGGGCTCGATTGCAGAGATGCTGCATTCGCCGCTGCGCATCCAGCGCCCATCCGTGCGCAAAGGCTGGCTTGCCGGCAACCGTGACCGCGAGGGCGACGAATACGTCGAAGTGTCCTGGGACCATGCCCTGGATCTGGTGGCAAAAGAGTTGGCGCGGGTGCGTGAAGAGTCGGGGCCGGCGGGTATCTTTGGCGGGTCGTATGGCTGGTCGTCTGCGGGCCGTGTGCATCATGCACGCAGCCTGATCCGACGCTTTCTATTCCAGGGCGGCGGCTGCGTGGACCAGGTAGGCAACTACAGCTGGGGCGCAGCGCAGTTCCTGCTGCCGCACGTGATTGGCACGACCAGCCCGGTCAGCGGCGACGTGACGGACTGGGAAAGCGTGCTGGCAAACACCCGGGTCATCGTGGCGTTCGGCGGCATGCCCATCAAGAATAGCCAGGTCACGTCGGGCGGCGCGGGTCTGCACAATCTGCCGGGTTGGCTTGAACGCGCCCAGGCGGGGGGCATCCGCCTGGTCGTGGTCAGCCCGACGCGGGCCGACATTCCGGAAGGTATAGCCGCCGATTGGATTCCCATCCGGCCGAACACCGACACCGCTCTGATGCTGGGCATGGCGCATACCTTGCTGGCCGAAGGGCTGCACGACTCGGAATTTCTGGACCGCTATTGTCAGGGGTTTGCGCGTTGGGCCGCATACCTGACGGGCGCCACGGACGGCCAACCCAAAAACGCGCAGTGGGCTGCGGCCATTACTGGCGTTTCCGCCGACACCATCGTGTCGCTTGCGCGCAGCATCGCACGCGAACGCAGCCTGCTGACCGCAGCGTGGGCCTTGCAACGGGCGCAGCACGGCGAGCAACCGTACTGGGCAGTCATCGGCCTGGCGGCGATGGTGGGGCAGATCGGGTTGCCGGGCGGCGGCTTTGCTTTTGGCCACGCCTCGTTGAACAGCATCGGCCAGCCGCGCCGGCAGGTGCCCGGCCCCGAAGTGCCGGTGCCGAAGAATCCCGCGCAACTGGCCATTCCGGTGGCGCGCATTACAGACATGCTGCTGGCGCCGGGCGCTGAATATGAATTCAACGGCGCGCGTCACACCTACCCGGATATCAAGCTGATTTATTGGGCGGGCGGCAATCCCTTCCATCATCATCAGGATCAAAACCGTTTTCGGCAGGCGTGGCGTAAACCCCAGACCGTGATCGTGCATGAATCCTGGTGGACGCCGCTGGCCCGCCGCGCCGACATCGTGTTGCCCGCCACCACGTCGCTAGAGCGTTGCGATGTGGGCGGATCGGCACGCGACCCTTACGTATTCGCCATGCACCGCGCTGTGGCGCCGCAAGGCGAAGCCCGCAACGACTTCGATATCTTTGCAGAACTGGCACGCCGCGCCGGGTTTCACGAGGCCTATACCGCCGGGCGCGACGAGATGGGCTGGTGCCGTCACGTGTACGAGGGCATGCGCGCAGGCTGCGCCGAAAAGGGCGTGACACTGCCTGGCTTTGACGAGTTCTGGGCAAATGGCCACGCGGAGCTGCCGCCGCCCGATTCCCAGTATGTGCTGTTTGAAGCATTCCGGCGCGACCCTCAGGCGCATCCGCTGCGTACGCCATCGGGCAAGATCGAGCTGTATTCGCAGGAGATAGCCGGCTTTGGCTACTCGGACTGCCCCGGCCATCCGGTCTGGCTCGCCCCTTCGGAATGGCTGGGCGCGGCGGGCGCCGGGCAGTGGCCTTTGCACTTGCTGACCAACCAGCCACGCCACCGGCTGCATAGCCAATTGGACCCGGCGGCCTTGTCGCGTTCGGGCAAGATTCAGGGCTGTGAACCCATTGCCATGCACCCCGATGATGCTGCCGCCAGACAGATTCAGGACGGCGACCGGGTGCGGGTCTTCAATGCGCGCGGCGCGTGTCTGGCAGGCGTGAAGCTGGATAGCGGGCTGATGCCGGGCGTGGTCGTGATGTCTACAGGCGCCTGGTCCGATCCGGATGGCGATCTGGACCGGCATGGCAATCCCAATTCCTTGACAGCAGACATCGGTACGTCTCGGTTGGCGCAAGGCCCCAGCGCACAGACGGCCCTGGTGCAAGTCGAGCGCGACACCGGTCCGGCGACTCCTCATCGCGCATGGGAAAGCCCCTTGGTGCATGCGGCTACGGCCTAGTGGCGGGGCGCGGGCGGTGCTCGCGCCTTATGACTTTTCGCATCGATAAACGCCGCGTCAAGTATTTCCAAGGCATATGAATAGAACGGCACGTTCTTATTTCTCGCGGCAAACTTCGGATTCCTAAGTTACCGACTGCGACATGGTTTCCCCTTGCGCATGTCCCTTTGATCCGGAGTGCGCAATGATTCAGAAACGCTACCTAGGCTTGGTCCTGTTTGCGTCCGTCTTCACCGCCGCTCACGCGGCCGATATCACGTTGGCGCTGGGCACCGAGCCCTCGACGCTGGACCCGCAGACCGCGCAAGATGGCTCCGAACGCGCCGTGTCGCGCAACATCTTTGAAACGCTGATCACCCGCACCCCCAAGGGCGAGTTGGTGCCGCAGCTGGCTACCGCCTTGCCGCGCCAGATTGACGCCGCCACGTGGGAAGTCACGTTGCGCCCCAATCTGAAGTTCAGCGACGGCCAAGCACTGGACGCGGCGGCGGTTGCCGCCAGCATCAACCGCATCGTCGACCCCAAGACCGCATCGCGTCAGCGTCCGTTCTTCTTGGGCATCAAGAGCGCCGAAGCCGTCAACCCCACCACGGTGCGCGTGCTGACCAATGGCGCGGACCCCGCCTTGCCCGCGCGCCTGTCGTGGCTGACCATTGTGTCGCCCGCGGCGGCCGCAGATGGCAGCCTGGGCCAGAAGCCCGTAGGCAGCGGCCCGTATGTGCTCACGGAATGGGCCAAGGGCAACCGTATCGTCCTGAGCAAAAACCCCAATTACTGGAACCCTTCGGCCGTCGGCAATGTGGATCGCGCCACGTATCGTTTCGTGGCGGAGCCGGGCACGCGTCTGTCGGGCCTGCGCGCGGGGGATTTCGACTTCATCACCAATGTGCTGCCCGAAGACACCAAGCGGGTCGCCAAGGCGGTGACCTTGCAAGGCACCGATCTGCCGTTTGTGTCGCTCAACGCCCTGAAAGGCCTGACGAAAGACGTGCGGGTGCGCCAGGCGTTGAACTATGCGGTCGACAAGGAAGCCCTGGCCAAGGACCTGTACGGCGGCTACGCGGCGGTCTCGCACGGCCAATTGCTGGCGCCGGGATGGTTCGGTTATGACGCCAGCATCCAGCCTTACGCCTATGATCCGGCGCGCGCCACGGAACTCTTGAAGGCGGCGGGCGCCTACGGCAAGTCCATCGATCTGTATGCGCCGTCCGGCCGCTGGTTGAAGGACAAAGAACTGGCCGAAACCATTGCCGCCTACTGGGAAGCAGCGGGCCTGAAGGTCAACTTCCGCGTGCTGGCGTGGTCCGAATACCTGGACGCCATCAATAAAAACCGCGTGCCCACCGAGGCCCAGATCAGCAGCAGCCATTCCAATCAGCTGCTGGATGCAGACCGTACGCTTAGCGCCTATTACGCCGATGGCGGCGTGGCCGCGGCCAATGACAACGCCGAACTGAAGACGCTGATCGAGCAAGCGCGCCAGGAAGCCGACCCCGTCAAGCGTCAGGCGCTTTACAGCAAGGCGTTGAAGATTGGCCGTGACGAGGCGTACCTGGTGTTCCTGCTGGAAGGCGGCGAGATCTTCGGTTTGTCCAAGCGTATTGACTTTGCGCCGCGCGTGGATGGCCTGATTCCGGTGAAGGACATCCGTGTCATCGAGTAATCAAGCCGGGCGCGGCTTGCCGCGCTTCTTGCTGGGCCGGGTGCTGCAAGGGTTGCTGGTGGTGTTGGGTGTGACCACCATCGTGTTCATCGTGACACGGTTGGTGGGCGACCCGGTACAGGCGATGTTGCCGGTGGACGCCTCTGCCGCTGACCGCGCCGTGCTGGCGCAAGCCTTGGGCATGGACGGCCCGATCTGGGCGCAATACCTGCACTATCTGCGTGACATCGCGCTGTTCGACTTCGGCAATTCCATCTGGCAGCAGCGGCCAGCGATGGACATCGTGATGGAGCGTCTGCCCAGCACCTTGACCCTGTGCGTGGGCGCGCTGGGCCTGGCTGTAGTGGCGGGGGTGCCGCTGGGCATCATCGCCGCGCTGCGGCCCGGTCAATGGGCCGACCGCGTGTCGGTGGTGCTGAGTCTGGGCGGCTTGTCGCTGCCGCAATTCTGGCTGGGGCTGCTGTTGATCCTGCTGTTTGCCGTCACCCTGAATTGGCTGCCCTCATCGGGTTCGGACGCACCGGGCAGCGGCGTGTTGCCCATGCTGACGCTGGCGTTGCCGGCCTTGGGCCGTATCGCCATGATGCTGCGGTCCGCGCTGATCGACGAATTGAATTCGCTGTATGTCAGGACGGCGCGGGCCAAAGGCTTGCGCTCGGGCCGCATCGTGCTGGTGCATGCCCTGCGCAATGCTGCCGTGCCGACCGTGGCGCTGCTGGGCTGGGAATTCGCCGGCATGCTGGCCGGCCACACCGTCGTCGTCGAAACCGTATTCGCGTGGCCCGGGCTGGGCCAGACCGCGGTGCAGGCTATCGAACGCCAGGACCTCGTGCTATTGCAGGCCGTTGTGTTCTTCATTGCCTTTCTAATCGTGATCATCAATTTCTGTCTGGATATTCTGTATCGCGTGCTGGACCGGAGGATCGCCGTATGAGCGCCGCTCCTGCATGGATGGGCGACGCGATTGCGCCGCAGGCCAAGGCCGCGCCGCGTGGTTGGCGGGCATTGTCGGACCGGCAGCGGGGGTGGATTCTGGCCGCAGTGCTGCTGACTCTGCTGGCTGCGGTAGCCATCGTGCTGCCTTGGCTGGCGCCGTACGATCCCGCAGCGATCAAGCTGTCTGCGCGTTTGCGCCCGCCGGTATGGGAGGCGCGTGGCACCTGGTCGAATGTGATGGGCACCGACAATCTGGGCCGTGATGTGCTCAGTCGAGTGCTGCATGGGGCGCGCCTGTCCATCCTGATCGGCGGGGCAGTGGTGGCGTTGTCAGCGACGTTCGGCGTGCTGGTCGGCTTGATCGCCGGTTTTGCGGGTGGACGCGTGGACGCCGTGCTGATGCGTTGGGTCGACGTGCATGTCGCATTCCCCGGCTTGTTGCTGTCGCTGGTGATTCTTGTGATTCTGGGGCCCGGCCCCGGCACGGTCATCCTGGCGCTGGCACTGAACGGCTGGATGGTTTACGCGCGGCAGATCCGCAGCGTGGTGCTGTCTGTGCGTCAACTGCCCTATATAGAGAGCGCGGAAATGGCAGGCGCACGGGCCGGCCGCATCCTGTTGCGGCACATTCTGCCCAATCTGGCGGCGCCATTGATCACCTTGATGGTGCTGGAGTTTGCGCGGGTAGTGCTGGCGGAAGCCGCGCTGTCTTTCCTGGGCGTAGGGGTGCAACCGCCTGCGGTGTCGTGGGGGCTGGACGTCGCAAACGGCCGCAACTATTTGACGAGCGCCTGGTGGCTGGCGACGTTCCCCGGTCTGTCGATTGCGTTGACGGTCTTGGCCGTGAATCTGGCCGCAAGCCGTCTGCGTCTGGCCTTGGACCCGCGCGAACGCGAAAAGGATTTCGCCCGCCGTCTGCTTGCAAAGGTTCGCCGATGAACGCGCAGCCCTTATTGAGCGTGCGTGGCCTAAGCGTCGAATTCCTGACTCGCCACGGCAATGTCACGGCCGTAGATGCGGTGTCGTTCGATCTGCGCGCTGGCGAAACGCTGGCGCTCGTCGGCGAGAGCGGTTCCGGCAAAAGCGCCTGTGCGCTGGCGTTGATGGGGCTGACTACCTTGCCCGGCCGAGTGGCGGGCGGGCAGGTGTTGTTTGAAGGCCATGACCTGCTGGCCGCGCCCGCCCGGGTTCTGGAAGACCTGCGGGGCAATCGCATCGCCATGGTGTTCCAGGACCCGATGAGCGCGCTGAACCCGCTCTTGACCATCGGCACGCAGATTGACGAAGTGCTGGTTCGGCACACGCCATTGAAAGCGGCACAGCGGCGCGACCGCATCGTTGATCTGTTGGCTCAGGTCGGCATCCCGAAGCCCGCTGAACGGCTGGACCGCCTGCCGCATGAGTTCTCTGGCGGCCAGCGCCAACGCATCCTGATCGCCATGGCGCTGGCCTGTGATCCGCAGATTCTGATTGCCGACGAACCGACGACCGCATTGGATGTCACGATTCAAGCGCAGATTCTGGAACTGCTGGCGGAATTGAAGCAACGGCTGGGCCTGGCGATGCTGCTGGTGACGCACGACCTGGGCGTGGTGGCCAAGGTTGCCGACCGTGTGGCGGTGATGTATGCCGGCCGCCTGGTTGAACTCGGCGATGCCGATGCGCTGTTCGCGGCGCCTGCTCATCCCTATACCGCTGGGCTGCTACGGGCAACACCCAGGTTGACCGACACCCGCCACCGCATGATCGCCATTGACGGCGTGCCGCCCGATCTGCGCGTGCGGCGCAGCCACTGCGATTTTGCGCCGCGATGCCCGGTAGCAGACGCCGCCTGCGCCCAGCAGCCTGCTTTGCGCGATGTGGGTAGCGGGCGCGTGGCCGCTTGCGTGCGCCCGTTTGCCCCCGTCTGGACGCAGGAACCATGACCGATTCTTCCCCTCTGTTGCAAGCGCGCGATATCCGCGTGCATTACCCCGTGCGCTCGGCGGGCTGGTTCAGCAAACCCGTGCTGGCGCGGGCCGTGGACGGCGTATCGCTGGAAATCGCACGCGGCGAAACACTGGGCCTCGTCGGCGAATCCGGTTCTGGCAAGACGACGCTGGGCCGCGCCGTGCTGCGCCGTACGCCGCTGGCCGGCGGCTCGATCCACTTCAAGGGCCAGGACATCACCCATGCCGGCAAGGCGCAACTGCGCGAACTGCGCCGCCATATGCAACTGGTGTTCCAGGACCCGTCCACCAGCCTGAACCCGCGCCATACCGTGTTCGAGGCTATCGCCGAACCCTTGATCGTGCATGGCTGGAACGCGGGCCGGGATGCACTGCGGCGGCGCGTGGCTGAATTGATCGATCAGGTGGGTTTGCCTGCGGACGCAGCAGAGCGTTATCCGCATGCCTTTTCGGGCGGCCAGCGCCAGCGCGTGGGCATTGCGCGCGCACTCGCGATTCGGCCCGACCTGATCGTGGCCGACGAACCCGTATCGGCGCTGGACGTATCGGTGCGGGCGCAGATCATCAATCTGTTCCAAGACCTGCAACAAGAGCTGGGTCTGTCCTTCCTGCTGATCGCGCATGACCTGGCGGTGGTGCGGCACGTGTCGCACCGCATCGCCATCATGTACGCAGGGCAGGTGGTCGAGACCGGCTCGCGGGACGACATCTATGAACGTCCGCTTCACCCCTACACACGCGGTCTGTTGGCCGCTGTGCCGGAACCCGAACGAGGCGCCTCGCTCCGGCAGGTTTACGCGGTGGCTGCGGGCGAACCGCCCAGCCCGATGTCGCCGCCCTCGGGTTGCCGGTATCACCCGCGTTGCCCCCAAGCCGTGGAACGTTGCCGCCTGGCCGCGCCGCCGCTGGAACAGCGCGCACCGGGCCACGCTGCCGCCTGCTGGTTCGCCGAACCCATTCCTGCTACACCCTGATTCACGACCCTAAATGGAGATCTCCATGACTGTGCAAGCCCTCGCTCCCGTTGATACCGCTGACGCCGCCGCCGTGCGCAATTGGTTCAAGGAACTTTCCGACCACGTGCAAGCGGTGGACTTTGCCGCCGCGCGTCATCTGTTCGCCGATGACTTTGTGGCCTTTGGCACTTACACCAACTTTGTCAGCGGCCGCGAACACGCGGAAAAGACGCAGTGGCGCAACGTCTGGTCGACCATCGACGGCTTTGTGTGGCGCCTGGACGACGTCCAGAGCTTTGTCTCGCCGGACCGCTTGTTTGCCGTTGGCCTGGCGGTGTGGGATTCGACTGGCTACCACCCGGACGGCAAGCCGTTCGAGCGCCCGGGCCGCGCCACCGTGTCGTTCGCACGCGAGAGCGTGGGCCAACCGTGGGTTGCCACGCACACCCACATGTCGCTGTTCCGCGATACGCCCAGCGTGTCGCACGGCAAGAAGCCGGCGCGCAGCTGATGTCGCGCAGCAGCTGAACCGGTCCTTCGCAGACTGCCTTTACGGGGCGGATTTGCGAAGGAGGGCTGCTGCTGACCTGCCCAGTGGGCTTTTCGTCCAATTACTGAAACTGCGCAGCGATGCCATTACAAGGCGTACACGAACGTGGCACTAAAAGAGACTTATGGCCCTTTGGCATATTTTCAAAAGTCTGGCGCTCTGGGACACATTAATAGTCTAGTTTGGCTCCATTCAACATGTCCGTATGGACAGAGCGGTCTTGAAAAAGACACGAAACGAGCCGCCTCCTATGACCGCCTTGTTGCGGGCGGGTAGAGCTGATTCAAAGGTGCGCTTCCCCGATCTGGCCACCCGTTGCCCAATACCCCTTCCGCCCCCAACTTCTATCCCCTCAAACTAAATTCCGCTTAAGCGCCTGCACCAGATCCGTACGGGCTTCCTGCGCTTGGGGCAGGATGCGCGTCATGCCGATGAAGCTGTGCGGCACGCCGGAATAGACGATGAAGGTGGGCGCGGCGCCCGAAGCGAAGAGCTTGTTGGCCAGGTCCAGCGTGTCGTCCAGCAGCGGGTCCAGCGCCGCGGCTTGCAGGATCAGCGGTGGCAGTCCGCTTACATCGGCATGCAGCGGCGCGACGCCGGGGTCGGTCAGTTGGGCGGCATCCGACACGTATTGCTGCCAGAACCAGTCGAGCTTTTCGGTCGACAAGCCAAAGCGCCCATCGCCAAAGGATTCGTGCGACGGCGTATCGCGCCGGGCTGACAACATGCCGTAGATCACTACGCCGGCTTTCACGAAAGCATCGCCCTCGTCGCGCAGCCGTTGCAGGGCGGCCAAGGTCAGGTTGCCGCCAGCGGATTCACCGCCCACGGACAGGCGCGACGCATCCAGGCCCAGCGATGGCGCTTGGTCACGCAACCAGCGCAATGCGCCCAGCACTTGTTCCAAGGCCACGGGATAGCGGGCTTCCGGTGACAGCGCGTACGACAGGCCGGCGGTAACGATGCCGGCTTCGGCAGCGATTTCGCGTTTCCAGCGGTCCAGGGTGTCCAGATCGCCATGGGCGAAGCCGCCGCCGTGCAGGTGCAGGTACAGCGGCAGCGGGGCGGCTGCCGCGCCTTCCGGGTAGTACAGGCGCAGGGTTGCCGGGACCGGGAGATGGTCCAGGCGGTGCTCCACCACGCGGCCGACAGCGGGCGCGGGTTCGCTCAACCATTGTTGGTAGGCGCGGCTTTTAGCGCGGGTTTCGGCGACAGGCGTGGTCAGCACGTTGGGCGTACCGACGCCGTGTTCTTTGGCCAGGGCTTGCGCGGCCAGAACGTCAGGCGCGAGGGCAGGGGTAGAGGAGGCGTTGCTCATGGTCAGTCCATTACTCGTAACCCGCCAGTATGCCGCGCCTGCGGCCAGCCCGCTAAATAACCTTTATGTATGTCGATCCAACTTGCGGACGTTTTCAGCCAGGCGCGGCGCAGTGTTGGCGGTATCATGATTTTCCGTGGCGCAAGCCATCGATGCCAGATCGTCCACCAACGATCTTTTTTGGGAAACTCCACGCATGAGCGACCGTCTACAACAGACGCTGCATCGGTTTGATCATTACAACGGGGCCGACCCCACGGTGTTCTCGTGGCAGGGCGAGACCTGTCCGCAGGAATTATTTCTGGCGCAGAAGCTGCATGAATGGGTGGTGAAGCTGGCGCCGGATGCGGCTGAGCCGCTAATTCTGGCATCTCGTTGCCAGCACATCGGACGATGGGAAATTGCCCGCAAGAGTTATCCCGAGGGCCGGATAGGCTATCTGACCTGGCGCAAAGCCTTGATGCGGCACCACGCGGAGATCGCTGCGGGCCTTCTGCGGGAATCCGGTTATTCCGATAGCGATATCGAGCGCGTGACGTCCATTGTCATGAAGCAGGGCATCAAGCAGGATGCGGATGTGCAAGTCATGGAAAACGCATTGTGTCTGGTGTTTTTGCAATACCAGTACGAAGACTTCCATCCGGCCCATGGCGACAAGATCGTCGGCATTCTGAAGAAGTCGTTGCTGAAGATGGACGAGGCAGGACATCGCTGGGCGCTGACGTTGCCGTATTCGCCAACGGGCCTGGGGTATCTGGAACGGGCGCTAGCCTCGGATGCGGCATAAATAACGGCAATCGGCGGCACAGAGTGCCGCCGATTGTGTTGTTGCCATCTCTGGCCGGGCGAGAATTACGCCGGCGTGCCGGACGACGTAGCGTCGGCCGATTCAGGGGCAGCAGGAGCCTCGGATGCCGCAGGGGCTTCCGGCGACGCCGCGGCATCCGCAACAACAACGGGCGATTGCACTGCAACCGTGGTATCCGGAGCCGCAGCGGTATCCACCGCGGGAACCGCATCCGTGGTCACGGAACCATCCGCCGCGGCAGCCGTTTCAGCAGCAGCGGACGCTTCGGCCTTCTTGGCCTTGGAGCGGGCTGCGGCATTCTTGGATGCACTGCGCGAGGCCATGCGCTTGGCATGCTTGGACTCGTTGGTGGTCACCGTGCCGACAGGTTCGCCGTTCAGGTCCACGCGCGCAGCGTTTTCCACCATACAAGCCCAGTAGCGACGGCCGTCGCACCAAGTCTTCACGGCTTCCTTGATCTGCGCCTCGTCCAATTGCAAGGCCTGGGCGTGTTGCACCAGGTCTTCCAGCACGCCCAGCTTCAGGGGCACTTTGGGAGCAGGATTCTTCGGGAATGCCTTGGGGAACTGGCGTTGCAGGCGCGAAATGGCGACGACAACGGGGTCCACAGGCGATTCACGCCGCTCGGCGCGTTGCGGGCGTTGGCCCTTTTCGCCCTGCGGACGAGCATTCCTGTCGCCACCCTGCGGACGCGCGCCCTTATCGCCACCCTGAGGGCGCGGGCCTTTGCCGGCGCTGGGCGAACGAGGTCCTTTTGCGCCGGGCTGCGGACGCGATTCTTTCTTGGGTGCCGGCTCTTCGGGCGCCTTCTTGGTAATCAATGCCCGAATCGCGGCTAACTGTTCTAGTCCCATGTGCTACACAAAAAAAAGGTTGAGGCCGTGAGCGTAAGCGCTACGTCGCCATCGGGCATCGTTGCTACTCGTTTTTGTTGCTTTTTAGCCCAGGCCTGTGGCTATCCCGACAGCACGACAAGCAGTGCCAGGACTAAAAGAATGCCAAACGCGGCTAAGGCAAACGGCAGTAGTAGAACATACACGCTGCGTTCTTGCCCTCTGCCATGTGCCAAACCGGCTGCAATCGACATTCTGACAGGTGAAAATATGCCCATGCAGGTGCCGGAAACGTGTAACAAGGCGGCTGCGGCAGGCACATTCAGGCCCGCTTGAAGCGCCAGTGACAGTTGTGACGGCATGAAAAGGCTATTGGGCGCGTTGCCGCTGTTGGCCAGAATACCAAAAGCGCCGGCCAAAATGGGTGTAATCAGGATGGTCCAGTCTTTCAGGCTGGCGAACAGACCATCCGCAAACGCCTGCGAGATGCCGGCGCCAGCCAGCACTTCGGCCAACATGGCAAATAAAAACACCGACATTACCGCATGGCGGCCCGTCATCCAGGCTGACCGGGCCTGGGCGGCCAAGGCGCCGCGCTGCCGGTAGCAGGCGGCCATCAGCAGCGCGCCGGCGATCAGCCAGCTGCCTGCATGCAAAAACGGCATCCAGCCTGGCAGGTCCGTAAAGGGACGGAAGGCGACCAGACCGGCCAGTTCCCGATTCAGAGCGGGGACGAGGCGCGTGGCTACCAGGCAGGCAATGATCAGGATGTAGGGCAGGGCGCTGCGCGCAGCTTCACGCAGCCGGGTCTGGTCCGGGCGGCGGTCCAGCACAAAGCGCAACACGATCAGCGGGCCATAGGCTGCCAGTAGCGCTGTCTCAGGGCCCAGCAGCGCCGTGGCGGCTGTCAGCAGACCCAGGCTAGCCGCCATCCAGACAGCTTCGTGCCGGTGCTCGGCAGCAGTGGCGCGCAGCCCGGCTGAGTGAGCGGTGCGCCAGTACAAAGCCATCCAGATGATCATCAACAAGGCGACAGCGACCATGCTGTAGAGCGCCAATTGGGCGGCAGGCACGCGGGCATAGGCGGACGCCAGCAGTGTGCCGCTGCCCATTGCGCCCCAGGGGATCAGGGTTTGGCTCAACAGCGCGAAGACCATGATTTCGCGAGGTTTCAGGCCTAACGGCCGGATCAGCAGCACGGTGCCCAGCATGCCGACACCGAAACCGGTAGCGGATTCCGCGAATGGGCCAATCAGGAAACAGGCAAAAAACAATCGCCTGCGCCTGGCCAGCGGATCGGCCAATTCGGCAGCGTCTGTACGGGCGTCTGAACCGGCCGGCAAGCGGCCTTGCGAGGCCATCTGCCAGAAGAGCAGCCCGCCCAGAATGTAAGGCGTGATGATCCAGCCGATCCACAGCCCCCGTTCCAGCGCTAGCGCCAGTTGCGCGCCCATGAAGGGCGCGGGAGAGGTGAAGAGCGCAACGGGAATTGCCGCCACGAGGCCGAGCACGGCCGCGACTGTGGTGTTGACCCGCCCGCTGGCGATAGCGCCGATCACGGTCAGGGCGGGCAGGGACCACAGAAGATACGTCATGGCGCGGCGGCAGTTTTTTAGGGACGCCTATTGTGCCGTTTTGGGCGCGGCACGCAATATGATCTGCGTGATTTCCGACGGCCGGCCCAGCCGGATGGGAAATCCATTCCACAAACCGGTGCCGTTGCTGACGTAAAGACGCATTGCGCCCACCTGATATTCGCCCGACACAAATCCTTCGTTCGCCCACTGCGCCAGCAGATGCGCGCCCAGAATCTGGCCGCCGTGGGTATGGCCGGACAGTTGCAGATCAGCGCCGGCGCGGGCGTTGATGGCCGCGCCCGTCGGACGATGGCTCAGCAGAATGACGGGGTCGGCTGGGGAAACGCCTTCCAGCGCCTTGGCGACATCGGGCAAGGGCTGGCTGAAAGTTGCGGCAGTGCTGTCGGTGATGCCCGCCAGCACCAGGTTTTTCCCGTTGGGCGCAAGCGTCACATGCTCATTCAGCAACAGGCGCAGGCCCAGTTGCTTTAGCGCTGCCATCCAGCGTTGATATTCCACATAGTATTCATGGTTGCCGGGGATGGCGTAGACGCCGTATTGGGCGGTCAGCGCTTGCAGCGGACGCACATCGGCCGCACGGGCCTCCGTTGTGCCGTCGACCAGATCCCCCGTGATGACGATCAAATCGGGATGCAGGGCGTTGGCCTTGTTGACGACGGCTTCGATCCAAGGCGCTTGCAAAAGCCGGCTGGCGTGCAGGTCGGTCAGTTGCACCAGGCGAAAGCCGTCCAGGGCGGGCGGCAGACGCGGCAGGGCGATTTCA
Organism: Achromobacter seleniivolatilans; assembly: GCF_030864005.1. Classification (NCBI taxonomy): domain Bacteria; kingdom Pseudomonadati; phylum Pseudomonadota; class Betaproteobacteria; order Burkholderiales; family Alcaligenaceae; genus Achromobacter; species Achromobacter seleniivolatilans. The sequence continues at coordinate 1,685,467 of NZ_CP132976.1, read as the reverse complement.
ATGGTTTTTACGTCCGGCACGCGCACGGCCTGCCAAACGCCGATGGCGGATAGCGCCACGGCGAGCACGGCGGCCCCGTTGCCCCAGGAGCGGGCGCCCCAAAGGCAGCGCGCACGGGCGCGCGCAAACACAAACAAAACCAGCCCGGCGAGATCGCGGATGGCCAGCAGCATGGCCAGCAGGATCACGCTGCCGAACAGCCATCCCAAGGCAATCAACACTGTGCCGGGAATTTCGGGCGAGGCCATGGTGCCGAAAAACGTGCGGGTCACCAGATGGTGTTCCGCCGCCAGCACCACGGCAATCGAGAGCAGCGTTTTGCCGGTTTTGGGTAGGGACAGGCGCCAGACGAAGCGCCAGATTACGTAGAGACTGATAAGTCCCGTGATGACATGAAACACGCGTTGATTCCTACTGAAAGCGGCGGTAGATGTTGGGTGGCCAGCCCGCGGGCATGCGCACTCGTCCCCGCGTAGTGGCGGCCAGCGACATTATGACGAGGTGTATCGGGCCACACAGGGTAAGCCTTGCTTTCGTAGGGATAAAGCGCCAGCGGCGCGCTTGCTGCTAGACGCTGACGCCCAGCGCGACCGGGCAGTCGTGCAACAAATCGGCCAGCAGGACCTCGCCTGCGGCCGTCATGCGCAGGTGGCGGCCGGACAGCACGTCGCGCAATCCGGCTGCCGCTACGCCCGGCGGCAGCCGCAAGCCGGTGTCTTCCCAGTAGCGCCGCGCCATCTCAGGCTGATCTTGCGTATAGGGCGCCAACGCCGTTGAGCAGAGCCGGGGCGCAACGACCAGTACGTCCCGCCCCCCGTGGCGGCGCAGGAAGGCAAACACGTTTTCGGCATGAGCGCCGTGCGCTTGGACCGGCGTGCAGCCAGCCTGGCTGAACAAGTCGGGATAGCGGGCGCGCAGGATTAGCGCACGCTGAATCAGCGCCTGTTTGACGGCACCGCTACGCCAGGCTGTGGCGGAGGTATTGATAGGGGTCTCCACGTCATCGGTGCGGAGCAGCGCGGCGCGCGCCTCGTAATCGACGGGGCGGCGGTTGTCGGGATCGACCAGACTGAAATCCCAAAGATCAGTGCCCTGGTAAAGATCTGGCACCCCGGGCAAGGTATTGCGCAGCAGCGTTTGCGCCAGGCTGTTGACCAGCCCCGCCGGTGCGACGCGAAGCGCAAAGGCTGCGATTTCGCCAAGCAGGGCGAGGCCGTCTGTCGTATTGACCAGTGAGTCCAGGCAATCTTGCGCTGCTTGTTCGTAGCTGGCGTCGGGGTCGGTCCAACTGGTGTGCAGTTTGGCTTCCCGCAAGGCTTTTTGCTGCCATTGCGCAATGCGCTTCAGAAAAGCAGAGACATCCTGGGGGCGGGTGGCCACATCTTCCGCAGTCAGTTCCAACGGCCAGGCGCCCACCAAGGTTTGCAGCAGCAGATAACGGTCGGCGGGCGTGAATGCGTTGGCAGGCGCCAGCCGCGTTATCCAGGCGCTTGCGGTTTGAATCCAACCGGTGGGGTCTTCGCTCAACACGGCCAGACGGGCGCGGCTGTCTTCGCCGCGCTTGTGGTCGTGAGTGGCGGTAGCCAGCATGGCATGGGGGTGGGTGCGGGCGCGGGCGGCGCATAAGGCGTGGAAGGCGGCGGCGGACAGGGCGAAGCGAGCGGGGCTGGAGCCCACTTCGTTGCGCGACAGCAATGGGCCATGGCGATAGAACAGCGTATCTTCCAAGGCCTTGGCGGCCAGCGGCGGCGTCAGTTGCTGGAAGCGCCGCAATGCGCGCTCGCGCGCGCCATGCAGGGCATGAGTCGCGCCCGGGCCATGCGCAACCGCAGGTGCGCCATCCAGCCAGTCCTGCAATAAGGACAGCAACTGATCGTCGGCACTTCCATCGTGCGCGCCCAGCGCGGCTCGCGCAGCGCTTGCCGCTACTTGAAACCACTTTTGATCGGCGACGCTGCGTCCGCCGTCGTCGGCGTAGGTTCGATATACAGGGAAAGCCGCCAGCAAGGCAGTCAGCACGCGGTCGATCGAGGCGCTTGTCCAATCGCGAGTGCGCAGATCCTGCCGGGCAATGCGTGTGAGCGCCCGTACAAGCGCTTGGCGTTCGGCGGGAAAATGCCGGGCCAGCATCCGATGGCGCGCCAGCAATAGTTGTTCCGAAACGCTGCCAGTGCCGCCGCTTACCGCCCGCCAGAATGCCTCCAACTGGGCTTGCGCGCTGGGCGCATGCAGCAGCGCGCCGACTTGATCCATGAAGTCATAACCGGTGGTGCCGTCGGTTTCCCAACGCGGGTCCAGGGTTTCATCATCGGCCAGTATTTTTTCGACAATCAGATAGGTGTCGCGGGACAAGCCGGCTTCGACACGTGCGGGACCCGTCTGGAACAACGCCCGGCGCAGACGCCGCAGATACGCGCCCGGCGCAGCCAGACCATCAATGTGATCGATGCGCAGGCCGTCCAGCACGCCATCGCGCACCAGTTGCACAGGCAAGGCATGCACGGCGTCAAAGACCGCGTCGTCCTCCACCCGCACGCCCACCAATTCACTGATCTCGAAGAAACGGCGCCAATTGATCTGCTCGGGCGCGGTGCGCCACCAGGCCAGATGGTAATGCTGACGTTCCAGCAGCTCGTGCAACCGCCGCCTGCCAGCGGCCGTACGGGCGTCGTGCTCGGCGCACACGGTGGCGGGCGCGTGGGACGTGGCGCGGCTGAAGTCGCCCGCGACCGGTAGCCGCAAATCCCCCACATCTATCGCGTACGTGTTGTGCCGCGGGTCGTGGGTCAAGGCGATAACGCCGGTTTCCAGGCTCACACCGTAGGCTTCAGGCAGCACTGGCAGCAGAACCTTGCCGCGCAGCGCAGGATCGGGCGTATGCCAGTCAATATCAAAATAGCGGGAGTACGGGCTGTCTTGGCCTTGCCGCAGTACGTCTGCCCACCACGCATTGGACGGGTGGGCCGCCATGTGGTTGGGCACAATGTCGGCGATCAGGCCCAGCCCGTGCGCACGGGCGGCGGCGGCCAGGCGTAGAAGCGCGGCATGCCCGCCCAGATCGCTGCTGACGTGCCCATGGTCTATGACGTCGTAGCCGTGTGTGGACCCGTCGCGTGCCTGGCTGATGGGCGACAGGTACAGATGGCTTGCGCCCAGCCGCGCATAGTAAGGAACCTGCGCGCAGGCGTCGTCCAGCGTGAAGCCGGCATGCAATTGCAGGCGGGCAGTGGCGCGCGGGATGCTCATTGGCGCCCCCGCTGCGCCAGCACCGGTTGCAAACGAGCCTGGCTCTCTGGCGTGTTCAGGCAATCCGATACCGATAGCGGCAGCCGTTGACGCCAGTTCGGATGATTGGAAATGGTGCCGGGCAGGTTGGGCTGATCCAGTCTGCCGGCGATGTCTTCCAGCGGCACCAGCATCAAGGGGCAGGGGGAAGACGCCACATAACCCAGCAGATCGGCGCCCGGGGTTTCACGGGGCATCGTACGCATAGCCGCCGTTGCAGGGCTGGCCTGGACAGCGCGCCAGAGGGCTTCTCGGTCTTCAAGCCTTGCCAGACGCAGAAGAGACTCGTCCTGATCGTCGCCAAGCAGGCCCAGCCGGGTGCGCCAGCGTATGTCTTGCGCGTGCCACCAGCCCTCCAGGGTCGGAAGATCATGGGTTGTCGTCATGGCGACGGCATGCGGCGGCCAGTTCTGCGGGGGGATGAAAGCGGCCGGTCCGGTGGCGCCCGCGCCCGGTTCGCGCATGAACCACAGCACGTTCATGCCCAGCAGGCCATGGGCATGCAGTTCGTCGTCGAAGCCCTCAGGCACCGTGCCCAGGTTTTCACCGATGATGAGCGCGTCGTGCAGCCAGGCTTCCAGCGCCGTCAGGCGCAGCAGGTCTTTTAGCGGATAGCGCAGATAACCGCCGTCTTGGGGACCTGCGCCGTCGGGAATCAGCCACAAGCGTGCCATGCCCAGAATATGGTCGATGCGCAGGCCGCCCGCGTGCGCAAGGTTGGCGCGCAGCATGGCCAGAAAGGCGGCGTAGCCAGACGTATTCAATGCAGCGGGCGACAGGGCGGTCAAGCCCCAACCCTGGCCGCGGGGGTTGTGCAGATCAGGCGGCGCGCCCACGCCGGTGCGTTTCATCAGGTCCGCTTGACGGCTCCAGGCATGGCTGCCCAATGGGCTGCCGCCCACGGCCAGGTCCGCGACCAGACCGATCCGCATGCCGGCGTCGCGGGCGGCCTGTTGCGCCAGGGCCAAACTCTCGGACGCCAGCCATTGATTGAACATATGCACGTTGACGTCATCGGCCTGCGCGTCGACATACCCCTGGGCTGCGGCCGATCGCGGATCGCGCAGCCCGGCGGGCCACGCTGTCCAGGGGGTGGGGTCTCCGTAGGGCGGCGCTTGCGCCGCATGCAGGGCTTCAAACAGCGCGTGGTCGCGCAAATCCTGCCCGGCCGTCAGGCAATAGGCGGCAAAGGCCTGACGCTGTTGGGGCGGGGCATGGGCTGCGAACTGTCCGTACAGGCTGCGCAGCAATTGCTGGCGCAATCGGCCGGCCTGAGGCCAGTTGATCAGGGCTTGCGCATCCAGCGCGTGCAACATGTGCTGATCCATGTCCGCCAGCGCACTGCGCACCGCATCGTGGCCCAGCACTGCGGCCGGATCGGCGTACAGCGTATTCAAGAACAGCCGGCTTGATGGCGAATAGGGGCTGGATTGCCCGGGGTCGGCGGCGAACATTGCATGCACCGGACTGATGGCCAGCGCGTCCGCGCCAGCGCATCCGGCCGCCGTGGCAAGTTCACGCAGCGCGCCGAAATCCCCAAAGCCATGGGTTGAGTGAGTCAGGTCAGGCGCCGGGCGGCGCAGGCTGTAGACCTGCGCCGCCAGCCCCCAGGCCCGGGCGTCCTGCGTCTGCATCAGGTCGTCCATCGTGGGGGCGTGCGGTGGCGCAACCGCCAACGTCGTCATGCCTGCGGGCGTGGTCAAGGTGTAGTAGCCGGGCGTGTCCGGGGCCGGAAAGGACGGAAATCCGTCGGTGTCTGTCGTGCTGATGCCGGTCAAAACCGCCCCGGACTCCGCGTGAATTTCATAGCGCCCGGCGCATTGCACCGGCAGCGCGACGGGTTCGCTGGTGACGGCGATCAGCATCGCGGGCAGACGCTTGCGGCCAGAGGCTGCGCTCAGGCGTTGCCGGCTGTCACGGATGTCTTTGTCCGTCCCGGCAGGCAGGTCCATCGCGGCCAGCAGGGCTCGTAAGGTGTCGGGCTTGACCGTTTGCGGGCGCTGGTCTGCGCCGGTCCACTGCTCGGCGATCCCGGCATCGGCGGCCAAGGCAGACAATTCGGTGGGAGCAATAGCGTTCATGCGGAATCCTCCAACAACCAGACTGCACTGTTCGCGCAGAGGCTGCCAGCGCACAGGGCGTCCAGCGAGCCGGCCAATGATTCGAACAGCAAATTCCCGAATGCATCCTGCGTGGTCACCAGGTCGTCCGGCAATGATTGCCGGGCGTCGCCCAGATTGGCGTAGAGCGTGAGCACTGTGCCGTCATTCAACCGCCACCGCGCATGGACGCTGGCTATGCCAACGGCGTGTGCGCCCAGACTGTGGGCGCCCGCCAATCGCGGCGCGATGACGCGATTGCGCAGATTCAACAGCGCGCTGTAGTGGGTTCTCCAGGCTTTGGCGTCGGACGGGTCAGGCATGACCCAGGGATCGCTTTGACGCCAGGTGTTGACGTCGTTGGGGTCCGCCACCTTGGACGCATTGACGCCGCTGAACGCAGGAAAGGACGCGAACTCGCGCTGCCGGCCTTGGCGCACTGCCTGCGCCAAGGCCGGATCATCATGACTGGTGAAGTACAGGAACGGGGCGCGGCTGCCTTCTTCTTCGCCCATGAAAATCAGGGGAATTTGCGGCGCCAGCAATTGCAGCGTGACGGCGGCCCGCAGACGATCGGCGGATGCAGTCAAACTGATCAGCCGGTCGCCTTGCGCACGGTTGCCCGTCTGATCGTGGTTCTGCAAGAACAGCACAAACGCCGAGGGCGGTAGGTCGCTGCTTGGCTCCCCGCGCGGCGCGCCCTGCCGGTAGGGCGAGGGCTGGCCCTGGTACAGCCAGCCAGATTGCAGGCACCGGGCCAGGGCCTTGGCCGGCTCGGTAGCGTAATCGGCGTAGTAGCCATGGGCTTCGCTCGTCAACAGATGATGCAGCACATGGTGCGCGTCGTCGTTCCACTGGGCGTCATAACCCTGGGTCAACAGGCTGGCGCGGTTGTCATCGTTTTCCAAGACCAGGTGAATGTGGCGCGGTTCCGGTATCTGGCCCCGCACGAATTGCGCCAATTCCACCAGCCATTGCGGATCGGAAATTGCATGCACGGCATCCAGCCGCAGGCCGTCAAAGCGGAATTCCGTCAGCCAGTACAGCGCGTTCTCTTCAAAGAATCGGCGCACGGGCGCTTGCCGGAAGTCGATGGCGGCGCCCCAAGGCGTTTGGATATCATCGCGGAAAAACGGGCCTGCATAGCGCGACAGGTAATTGCCGTCCGGGCCGAAATGGTTGTAGACCACGTCCAGCATCACGCCCATTCCCAGGCCGTGCGCGGTGTCGATCAGTTGCTTCAGCGCGTCAGGCGTGCCGTACGTGGCGTCTGGCGCGTAAGGCAAGACGCCGTCGTAGCCCCAGTTGCGCGGGCCGGGAAAATCAGCAATGGGCATTAATTCGATCAACGTAATGCCCAGCTCGGCCAGCGCAGGCAAACGCGCTTCCAGACCCGTGTAGCCGCCCGCCAGTCCGGGGTGTACTTCATAAATGACGGCTTCTTCCCAAGGCCGCCCCGCCCATGACGGGTTGCGCCACTGATAGGTATTGGCGGCCGTCACGATGCTGGCCCCATGCACATCGTCCTCTTGCAGCCGGGATGCGGGGTCGGGAACGGTCAGGCCGTTGTCCAGTTGATAGCGGTAGCGCGTGCCGGGAGGGCACGGCACATCAGCCTGAACAAAGCCTTGGGCGTCAGGCTGCAAGGGAATCGGCGCGTGCCCGTCGACCAGCAGCGCCAGGCCCGGCGGCGCGGAGGGCGCCCACAGACGGAATCGCGTGCGGCCATCGGGCAGCGGCAGTGCGCCGTGGGTATACGGTTCGGGCAATACCGTCATGACGAGGCTCCGTTGACGTTGGCTGCGGCCAGCAGCGTCAAGCTGTTGCCTTCGACGGTGATGGAGCCTTCCGATACGGGGGCGGCAGGGGAAAGCGCTGCCGAGTCCAGCTCTCGTATCCATGACTGAGCGGGTTCGGGCAGGGTAAAGCCCAGGGCTTCGGGGCCTGGATTCAGCAGCAGCAAGGTCACGTCGACGCTGCCGTCTTCGCGCAGCGCCGCACGGCGCAGCAGCATGGCGCGGCCTTGAGGGTCGTCCCATGCGCCCTGATCCATCGGCTTGGCCTCCGAATCAAACCAGCTGATCGCGCTGATGCCCGGACACAGCTCTTGCGAAGCATCGCCAAACCTCGTCGCCCGCAGGCTGGGATGCGCGCGCCGCAAGGCCAGGACGCGCGCCAAAAAATTGCTCAATGCCCGGCCTGAATCGCTTTGCGCTTGCGTCCAGTCCAGCCAGGACACGGCGTTGTCCTGGCAATACGCATTGTTGTTGCCGTCCTGACTATTGCCGAATTCGTCGCCCGCCAGCAACATCGGTGTGCCGTCGGACAAGAACAAGGTTGCCAGTAAGGCACGTTGCACACGCTGGCGGCGCAACAGAATGCCTTCGTCCTGCGTCGGGCCTTCGGCGCCCCAGTTGTGGCTGTAATTTTCAGAGTGGCCGTCGTTGCCGCCTTCGCCGTTCGCTTCGTTGTGGCTGCCGTCATAGCTGACCACGTCTTGCGTGGTGAAACCGTCGTGCGAGGCCACGAAGTTGACGCTGGCCCAGGGACGGCGGTGGCGCCGGTCGAAGATGTCGCGCGATCCGCACAGACGTGCTGCCATGTCGCCGCGCATGCCCTCGTCGCCGCGCCAGTAGCGCCGCACCGTATCGCGGTAACGGTCATTCCATTCCGCAAAACCGGGCGGATGACTGCCCAACTGGTATCCGTCCGGACCGATGTCCCAAGGTTCTGAAATCAGTTTGACCCGAGCCAGGTCGGGGTCCTGGCCCAGAACATCAAAGAAGCCCGAGCCAGGATCAAAGCCCGTACCTTCACGGCCCAAAGTCACGCCCAGATCGAAGCGAAAACCGTCCACCCCATAGGACTGTACCCAGTAGCGCAACGAGTCCGTCACCATCTGCAAGACACGGGGATGCGACAGATTCACTGTGTTACCGCAGCCGGTGTCGTTGATGTAGTAGCGTTCGTCGCCGGGCACCAGCCGGTAATAGCTGGCGTTGTCCAGCCCCCGCCACGACAAGGTCGGGCCAAGCTCACTGCCTTCGCACGTGTGGTTGTAGACCACGTCCAGAATCACTTCCAGGCCGGCCGCATGCAGACGGCGGATGGCCTGGCGCAGATCGTTGGGGCCGCGCTGTAGATAGGTGGGCTCCGGGGCAAAGTAAGACAGCGTGTTGTAGCCCCAGTAATTGCGCAAGCCGCGTTCAAGCAAGAAGCGGTCTTGCAGAAATGCGTGGACCGGCATCAGCTCAATGGCGGTCACGCCCAGGCGTTGCACGTGTTCGATAAATCGCGGGTCGGCAAGCGCCGCGCACGTGCCGCGTAGCGGTTGGCGCAAGTCTTCGCGCTGCATGGACACACCGCGCAAATGAACTTCATAGATGGTCGTGTCCGTCCACGGAATATGGGGAGCCTTGCTGTTGCCCCAATTGAAGGGCAGGTCTTCGGTGACAACCGCCTTGGGCATGGCAGGAGCGCTGTCGCGGCGATCCATGGCCAGATCGGCGCGGGCATGATTCAGGCGGTAGCCGAACAGGGCGTCGCTCCAGCTGACCGGCCCCGTCAATTGGCGCGCGTACGGGTCCAGCACCAGTTTGTGCGGGTTGAAGCGGTGGCCGTTGCGCGGGTCATAAGGTCCATGGGCGCGGTAGCCGTAAATCAGGCCGGGTTGCGCGTCCGGCAGATAGCCATGCCAGACTTCGTCGGTGCATTCTGGCAAGTCTATCCGGCGTAATTCCTTGCGGCCGCGCGCGTCGAACAGGCACAGTTCGATCCGCGTGGCATTGGCAGAAAACACTGCAAAATTCACGCCTAACCCGTCGCTGACGGCTCCCAGCGGGTAGGGCTGTCCGGGGCCAAGACGGTTCAATTGAGAGGGGTCCATAGGGTCAGCCTTCGTGCGTGAAGAGTAGGGTGGAAAGCGGCGGCAGCATCAGCGGCAGGCATTGCGGGTGACCATGCGCAGATTCGGCCAGACTATGCGCAGCGCCCTGATTGCCTTGGCCCGATCCGCCGTAGCAGCCAGCATCGGAGTTCAGGGTTTCGGACCAGCGGCCGGCCAGCGGCACGCCGACGCGGTAGCCGTGCCGGGCGACGGGTGTGAAGTTGCTGACCGCCAGCATCGCCGGCCCGTTGCCCAGCCGTAAGAAGGCCAAGACACTGTTGTCGGCATCGTCAAACACCACCCAGGCAAAGCCCTCGGGGTCGGCATCGTGTTCATGCAGCGCGGGGGACGCCTGATAGATCCGGTTCAAATCTGCGACCAGACGCTGCACGCCCTTGTGACCGGGGTTATCCAGCAGATTCCAGTCAAGCACCGCGTCGTGATTCCATTCCGCGGGCTGGGCGATTTCTCCGCCCATGAACAGCAGCTTTTTGCCGGGGTGCGCCCACATAAACCCCAGATAGGCGCGCAGGTTCGCCAGCTTGGCCGCGTGATCGCCGGGCATTTTGTTCAGCAAGGAACCCTTGCCGTGGACAACTTCGTCATGGGAAAGCGGCAGGACGAAGCGCTCGGAATAGGCGTACACCATGCCAAAGGTGATGTCGTGGTGGTGGAATTTCCGGTAGACGGGATCTTCTTCCACATAACGCAGCGTGTCGTGCATCCAGCCCATGTTCCACTTGTAGTGAAAGCCCAATCCGCCCTCGGACACCGGGGCGGTCACGCCCGGCCAGGCGGTGGACTCTTCTGCCACCACAATGGCGCCGGGCTGCCGGTCGCGCACGGTGGTGTTCAGCTCACGCAAGAACTCCACCGCCTCCAGGTTTTCGCGGCCGCCGTAACGGTTGGGAATCCATTCACCGGGATTGCGGCTGTAATCGCGATACAGCATGGATGCCACGGCATCCACGCGCAAACCGTCGATATGGAAGTGATCCAGCCAGTGCATGGCGCTGGCGATCATGAAGGCTTTGACTTCGGTCCGGCCCAGGTTGTAGACGAGCGTGTGCCAGTCCGGGTGGTAGCCCTCGCGCGGATCGCTATATTCATACAGGGCGGTGCCGTCCATCAGCGCCAGCCCGTGGGCGTCGTCGGGAAAATGGGCGGGGACCCAATCCAGAATGACGCCTATGCCAGAGGCGTGGCAGCGGTCGACGAAGCGGGCGAAGGCGGCTGGCGGTCCAAATCGTGCGGAAGGCGCAAACAGGCCCAGCGGCTGGTAACCCCAGGAACCGCCGAACGGATACTCCATGATGGGCATCAGTTCTACATGGGAGAAGCCCATGGCGAGCGCGTAGGCGGGAAGCTTATCGGCAAGCTGGTCCCAGGCGCAGCGGCCGCCGTCGTGCGCAACCCATGAGCCTGCGTGGACTTCGTAAATAGAAATAGGGGAAGACGGCGTCTGCCGCCCGGCGCGTGATTGCATCCAGGCGTCATCGGTCCAAGGGTAAGGTGCCGGGTCGTCCACGACCGAGGCGGTCGCAGGCGGCATTTCTGTGCGGCGGGCCAGCGGGTCCGCCTTGAACGTAATGACACCGGAGCCGCTGGTAATGGCAAATTTGTAGCGGGCGCCTGCGCTCACGCCGGGAATAAAGAGCTCCCAGACGCCTGCGGCGTGGCGCAGACGCATCGGGTGGCGGCGGCCATCCCAACTGTTGAAGTCGCCAACGATGGCGACGCGGCGCGCATTGGGCGCCCAGATCGCACAGCGCAGGCCGCTTATGCCGTCCACACTATCCAGCCGTGCGCCCAACAGATCCCGGGCGGCTTGCCAGTCGCCGCCGGCCAATGCCTCCAGGCCGGTATCCGGCAACAGGGGGCCGAAGGCGTAGGGGTCGGCGGTGATCTGTTCGCCCCCAGGCCACTGGATGGCCAACTGGTAGGAGCCTGGCTGGCCCGCCCGTGCGGCGCAGGCCGCGCCGGTATACAGGCCTTGGACTTGCTCTTGCAAGACGGCGCGGGCGCCATCGGGGTACACCAGGGAAACGGCAGATGCACCGGGCGCCATCACACGGACGACGCCGTCGTGCGGGCCCAGAATGGCGAAGGGATCGCTGTGCGAGCCGGATGCAAGCGCGGTCAAGTCGGGCGCAGCGACTTCACCGGGCGTGAACTCGGGCGATTGCTGGAATGGAACGGCGCGGTGGTTCATCGGGCTTTTTCCTCGGCATCTATTGCCGCGCTTTGCAGCAGTTGGCGCGCCAGCCCGGTCAAGGCGCACAGCGGAATCGAAATCCAATCGGGCCGGTGCGCGGCTTCGTAGCTGACCTCATAGGCGGCCTTTTCCAGTTGCGCCAACGCCAACAGCGCCGCTTCCTGATCGGCCCGCAATGCAATCGCGGTTGATGCGGCATCGCGATAGCCTTGCAGAAAAGCTTCCGAGGCGCGTGTGTTGAACCGTGTGAGCAAAGCGTCGCGCAAGTCTTGCGGCACGCCCGGAGCGGACGGCGAGTCGGATGCCCCCGCGTTGGCGTCGGTGGGCGCACCGCCCAGCGGGTCGGTGCGGGCGATGGATGCCGCGGCGTAGTCAAATGATCGCAGCATGCCGGCCACGTCCTTATAGGGTGTGGTCAGATGGCGGCGTGCTTCCAGCGACTGAATCGGTTCGCCTTCAAAATCAATCAGATAGGCATCGGTCTGCGCGACCAGAACCTGACCCAGATGAAAGTCTCCGTGTACGCGGATAAGCGGCGCGCCGGTCAGGGATTGCGCCATCGCGCCAGTGCGGTCTGTCAGCCGGCCGCGATGTTCGAAGAACCACTGCGCGCAGGCGCGCGATGGGGCTTCCAGCGTATCCAGGACCGCATGCAGATCTTCTGCTGCCCGATCCAGCTGGGCGATGATGCGCGTGGCGTGCGCTTCTGCGTCTTCGGCGGTGGCGATCTGCGCCGCGAAGGCGGGATCTTCGCTGGGCTGGGCCAAGACATTGTGCAGCTCGGCCAGCCGGCGGCCGATGGTGGCTGCCACGACGGCATATCCTTCAAGACTGGCTTCGAACTCGTCGGGGGTGTCGCCGCCAAGCAGGGCCGTGCCCAAGGTGCGTTTCAGATAGTCCAGCGTCCAGCCCCAGGCGTCGCCTTCGTTCGTGACATAGGCGTGCAGCACCGCCAGCGTGTGCGGCACGCCTTCGGAATCGACCCGCAACACCTCGCCCAGCAGCGCGGGAATATTGGCGTAGCCGGACCGGGTCAGATGCCGCGTAAGTTCAACCTCGGGCGACAAGCCGGGTTGCACGCTGCGGATCAGCTTCAATATGGCTGATCCGTCAATGATGACGGAGCTGTTGGATTGTTCTCCCGTGATCCATTGCAGGACGGGTTCGGCGCCCAGTTCAATTGCGCTCAAGCCCTGTTCAGGCAGATAGCGGATAAAGCCGGGCTTGTCGCCCGGTTTGCCGCCTTCGCGGCCATCCAGTTCGCGGCTGGCGCGCAAGGCTTCCACGATGCCCAGGACAAAGCCCGGTTGCAGGAAGGCGTCGGCCAGAATGCCCACCTCCGGGCCACGGCGAACTCGAGCGATGGGGTACTGCACCTGGGCCGTTTCGTCCCACACCAGCACGAACGGCGCTTGCGCGCGCAAGCCTTCCGGTCCGCCTTCGGGTTCGATTTCGGCCCAGTAGTATTCAGCGCCTGCGGCATGAAATGGCGTGGCATAGGCCAGCCGCGCACGGGCGGGCGCCTGCGAGCCTGGAAACCAGCGTTGCCGCGCCAGATACTCTGGCAGCACTTCGTTTTCCAGCGTGGCGCGAGAGGCGTCGGTTAGCGATGCGCCGCCACGCGATTTCAAGACCAGCGTGGTCAATTCGGGCATTTGCGCGGGGCCGCTGGCATGCCATCCGGGCGGTGCGGCGTCGGCGCTCAGGTCCATCCAATAAAAGCCGTAGGGCGGCAGCGTCAGCAGATAGGGCAGTTCGCCGATGGCAGGAAAGGGCGTGCCGCCCAGCATCTCCACCGGCACGCGGCCGTTGAACTCCTGCAACTGAAGCTCGACAGGTTGCGCGGCATTCGACAGATTGGCCACGCATAGAATCGTGGTGTCGTTCCACTGGCGCAGGTAAGCGAGAATCTTGCGATTGCCTGCCAAAATGAACCGCAGCACGCCGCGTCCAAAGGCCCGGGTCTGACGGCGCTGCGCCAACATGCGGCGCGTCCAGTTCAAGAGCGAATGCGGGTCGCGCTGCTGGGCTTCGACGTTGACCGCTTCGTACCCATACAACGGACCCATCAGTACCGGCAGCGGCAGGCGTTCCGGATCGGCGCGCGAGAAGCCCCCATTGCGGTCGGGGGACCATTGCATGGGGGTGCGCACCCCGTCCCGGTCGCCTAGATGCACGTTGTCGCCCATGCCCAGCTCGTCGCCGTAGTACAGCACCGGCGTGCCGGGCATGGACAGAAGCAGGCTGTTCATCAGTTCAACGCGGCGGCGGTCGCGCTCCAGCAAGGGCGCCAGCCGGCGCCGAATACCCAGGTTGATGCGGGCGCGCGGGTCGGCGGCATAGACGCTCCACAGGTAATCCCGTTCGCGGCTGGTCACCATTTCCAGCGTCAGCTCGTCGTGATTGCGCAGAAAAATCGCCCATTGGCAGGTCTCGGGAATGTCCGGCGTCTGGCGAATGATGTCAGTGATCGGGAAGCGGTCCTCCTGCGCGATCGCCATGTACATGCGCGGCATCAGCGGAAAGTGGAATGACATATGGCATTCATCGGCGTTGCCGAAATATTCCTGCGCGTCTTCGGGCCATTGATTTGCCTCGGCCAGCAGTAGACGGCCGGGGTACTCGGCATCGATCACCGCCCGGATCTGCTTGAGCACCTGATGCGTTTCAGGCAGGTTTTCATTATTGGTGCCTTCGCGCTCGACCAGATACGGCACGGCATCCAGCCGCAGCCCGTCAACTCCCATGTCCAGCCAATGGCGCATCACGGACAGCACTTCCTTGAGCACTTGCGGGTTGTCGTAGTTCAGGTCCGGCTGATGGGAATAGAAGCGGTGCCAGAAATAGGCGTTGGCAACCGGGTCCCACGTCCAATTGGATTTTTCGGTGTCGCAGAAAATGACGCGAGTGCCGGTGTAGGCTTTGTCGTTGTCCGACCAGACGTAGAAGTTGCGGGCCGCCGATCCCGGCCGGGACGTGCGGGCGCGTTGAAACCAACGGTGCTGGTCAGACGTATGGTTCACCACCAGCTCTGTAATGACCCGCAGGCCACGGGCGTGCGCCTCGCGGATCAGCTTGCGCACGTCTGCCACGGTGCCGTAGTCGGGATGCACCCCGCGGTAATCGGCAATGTCATAGCCGTCGTCTCGCCGTGGCGACGGATAAAAGGGCAGCAGCCAGATGGTGTTCACCCCCAGGCTGGCGATGTAGTCCAACTTGGATATCAGGCCGGGCACGTCGCCCACGCCGTCGTCGTTGGAGTCAAAGAACGACTTCACATGCAGCTGGTAGATGACGGCGTCCTTGTACCAAAGCGCGTCGTCCTTAAAGGTCTGGTTTTCACTGATCATGGTTTCGGGCTCCGGACGGGGTCAACCGTTCAATGACAACCGCCAGATGCGATAGGGTTGATCGGGGGTCAGGGTGACGGCGCGCGCGGGCTCGCGCCAGGTATCACGGGTATCCGCAAGCAGGTCTTCCGCCATCAGGTGGCCCGGACGGGGTTCGCCAAAAAACCAGAACGGCGTGTCGAGTTGCGCCGTTTGGGCATGGAAGGGGTCCAGGCTGATGGCGGTCAGCACTACGTTGCCCCGGCCGGGTGTGGCCTTGATAAAAGCCAGCACGCGGTCATTGCCAGTGGCCGCCACGGTCAGGCCCCGATGGCTTTGCAGCGCGGGGTTGGCGCGGCGGATCAGATTCAGACGCGTGATCTCGGCTCGGATATTGCCGGGCTGTCGCCAGTTCCGCTGCCGGATCTCGTACTTTTCGGAGTCCAGATATTCTTCTTTGCCCGGCACCGGCGCGGCCTCGCAAAGTTCGAAACCGCTGTACATGCCCCATAGGCCAGAGCCTGTCGCGGCCAGCGCGGCGCGAATCAAAAAACCGGGACGCCCGGATGTCTGTAAAAACACGGGGTTGATATCCGGCGTGTTCACAAAAAAGTGCGGGCGAAAGAAATCGGCCGGGGGCGGCTGCGAGATTTCTTGCAGATACTCCTGTAGCTCCACCTTGTTGTTGCGCCACGTGAAATAGGTGTAGGACTGCGTGAATCCCACCTTGGCCAGCCGGTACATCATCTTGGGGCGTGTAAAGGCTTCGGACAGAAACAGCACGTCGGGGTGCTGGCCGTGCACTTCAGCGATCAGCCATTGCCAAAAAGGCAGTGGCTTGGTGTGGGGGTTATCTACGCGAAAGATCCGCACCCCGTGATCCACCCAGAACAGCACGACATCGCGCAGGGCGCGCCACAGAGAAAGCCTGCGCGCGCGCCGTGGCGGTGATCCATAAAACGACACGTTGACGATGTCTTCATATTTCTTTGGCGGGTTCTCGGCATAGCGCAAGGAGCCGTCGGGGCGCCATGAAAACCAGTCCGGATGCTGCTTTAACCAGGGATGGTCGGGGGAACACTGAATGGCAAAGTCGAGCGCCACTTCCATGCCATGGTCATGGGACGCCTGCACCAGACGCAGAAAATCCTGCAACGTTCCAAGTTTTGGCTCGATTGCGTCGTGCCCGCCGTCGGGCGATCCAATGGCATAAGGGCTGCCGACATCGCCGGGTCCCGCTTGCAGGCTGTTGTTCGGCCCCTTGCGGTTGCGCATCCCAATGGGGTGTATCGGCGGCAGATACAGCACGTCAAAACCCATTTCCTGAATGTCGGGCAGCCGTTCGATAACATCGTCGAACGTACCGTGGCGGCCAGGTTCCTGCGCTTGCGAGCGCGGAAACAATTCATACCAGGCGGCATGGCAGGCCTGCTGCCGGTCTACCCACACGGGAAAGGGCGCCGGGGTGACGGATTCAAAGGGATGGGGGTCCAGATCCCGCATGGCCAGTGCCAGGTCTTCAGCTACGAGCTGGGCGATAAGCTCGTTCCCGGGCGCTTGGGCGTCTTTTGCGGTGGCAGCCTTGAGTGCGCGTTCAACCCATGAGGCGCTGTCCGGGCGGTGCTCCGAACGAACTGCTGAAGTACCGGGCTGGGCGGAACGCTTTTGCGCCGCCGACAGCAACTGCACCGCCTCTTGCACTTCCAGCCTTACGTCGACGCCCGCCAGATGTTTGACCTCAATGTCGTGCCTGAGGGTCTGCCAGGCATCAAACCACGCCGCGATCTGAAATTCGTGCGGGCCAATCCGGCGCGGGCGGAAGCTGGCCTGCCACCGGTCGTTCAGCCCGGCTTTGAGCGGGACGATACGCCACTTGGATTCGTCGGCGGCGCGCCAACGCAATTCCCCCGCCATCTGATCGTGGCCATCCATCAGCAGGTCGGCTTGAACCACAATGCGTTCGTGCACGGTGTATTTGACGGGGTATGCCCCGCCGTCCACGGCAGGGGAAACGCGTTCAATGGCGATACGCAGACTGGCGCCGCCTTCGGTGCGTGGGCCTGGATGCAATGAGGCCTCGCGCACTGGGGACATCGGCGCTACGGCTAGCAGCGCGCAACCTGCGGGCGGCAGTTGTTCTGCCGCGAGACACGCGTCGTCCACTTGACGATGCGGCGCGATTTCGCCAGGCGGCAAGCAAGTGGCGACGGCATCCCAATCGATGGCCGCAGGCGTGACGGTGCTGAAGTTCAAGGCCAGGATGGCAGCGCTGTGATCCGCTGCGTCCCGCAGCACCAACGTCGCTCTTGCGTCCCGGCCGCCCAGTACGCGCGGCAATCCGGTCAAGGGGTGGGCGACGAGCCATTGGTTGATTTCTTGCGCCTCGCCCAGCGGCTCAATGTCGTCGTCGGCAGCCATCCAGCCTTGCGCGCTGACGGCTGCGGCCCAACCGGTGCGGCGATCAGGCAGCGGCCTGCCAATCTCGACCCCGTCCAGCGGAGATGTGCTGGCCATTACGGGCGCGACGCGGCGCAGACGCCAGGCCTCGTCTGCCAGCCAGGCAGCCTGATAGTCCCACCAAGGCAGGGAAGAGAACACGCCGTCAAAGCCCGCCGGTCGCAAGCCGTCCAGTTGGCTGGGGCTAAGTCCTGGAGTCCATGCCAAAAAGCGGAGCGCAGGCGCTTGCTTACGCATAGGCGCAAGCAGCGCCTGCCAGGCGTCGGCGGACAGGCAATCCGGGGCCTCAAACAGAAAACCCGACACACCGCAGGCTGTCCAACGGGTCAGACGCTCGGACCACGCCTGTACGAACGCCGCTGGCGGGCTGTCGAGTAGATGCAGGATTCGGCCTTCGCCCGCTGGCAGGCGCGGGTCGCGCGCCGGATCATCCGCGTGGGCGCGATGCCAGCCCGGTGCGGCAGTGGTTTCAGGGGCGCCAACGGCCACACGGTCCAGCGTGACGCGCACAAACAGGTCCAGCCCTTGTGCAGAGACGGCCTTGGCGGTTCGGGCCAGCCGTTCGGTAATGGGTTGAACCGTAGCGCCCGATGCGCTCAGGTCAGCATCCAGAGGCGCGAGCGACAGTGCATCCTCCGGGCGCAGCCACGGCGCGGGAATCAAGACCGTGTCAAAGCCCCATGTCTGGATACGTTGCACGCGGGCGTTCAAGCTTGCCAGGCCACCGGTTCCGGGCGAGCCGTCCGGCAGTCCGGCGCGAGCGTGAAATATCCGCCGCGGCGGCGCCAACTCCGTGGACTGAAGTGCGTCCGTCATGGCCAGCCGCCTCATCGCGGCATGGCCGCTGAACCGCCAGCTTGACGGGTGCGCCGAAGTTGGGCGGCGGCAAGTGCGTTGACGGGCTCGGGCAGTGAGGCTGGCGCCTCGAGCGCGGCAGGCGCAACCAGTGAATCGAATAGCTCTTGATACGGACCCACGGCGCCAAGCCAGCTGAAGTCGCTAGCCATGGCATTGCGTTGCATCGCACGCCACAGGGTGGGGTGGCGCCGCAAGTGCAGCGCGCGGGAGATCGCGTCTGCCATCGCTTGGGCGCTGTCGCCATCAAACAGCAGGCCGTTGGCGAACGCCATGTCAGTCAGCGGCGCGGCGGCGCCTGGATCTTGAATGGTGTCGGCCATGCCGCCCACGCGTGACCCGATGGGCAGCGTGCCGTAACGCATGGCATAGAGCGGCGTCAGGCCAAACGGCTCAAAACGGCTGCCGTGCAACAGGACATCGCCGCCGGCGTGCAGTCTGTGCGCGCGCGCCTCGTCATAGCCGATATGTATGCCGCACCGTTCGGGGTAGCGCTGTGCAAGGGCTTTAAGTGCGTTTTCCAGACGGCGGTCGCCCTGGCCCAGAAAGGCTACCTGCATTTCGGGGTGCGCGTCCAACACAGCGGGCAGCGCTTCCACCGCCACATCGGCCATCTTTTGTTCGGTCAAGCGGCTGCCCGACACAACGAGCGTGGCTTGCGGGTCTGGCCGCAAGCCAAACTCGCGTTGCAGCGCGGTCTTGCACAAGCGCTTATTGGATAGGTCGCCCGCGTGATAGCGCAGTTGCCCCAATTGCATGTCGCGGGACGGGTCCCACAGCTTGGTGTCGATGCCGTTGGGAATGGCCATCAGATCCGCGCCGCGTTCACGCAGCAAACCATCCAGTCCGCAGCCAAACTCCGGCGTCAGGATCTCGCGGGCATAGGTGTGGCTGACCGTGGTGACCCGGTCGGCGTAGCGGATGCCCGCTTTCATGAAATTCAGTTTGTCCCAGGCCACGGCGGCGTGTTCACCGCAGCAGGAAGCGGGAATGCCGAATGCTGCCGCTTCGTGTAGGGGAAATTGCCCATGAAAGGCAAGGTTGTGGATAGTCAGCACGCTTTTCACGTCGTGCAGGCCAGCTTCGCGCAGCAGCATCGGCGTCAGCGCCGCGTGCCAATCGTGCGCATGCACCACATCGGGGCGAGCAATGCCAGGCAGGCCGCGAGCAATGCGCACCGCGGCGTGCGACAAGGCGGCGTAGCGCAGCCCGTTATCCGCAATCTCCTGTCCGTCGTCCGCTTGGTACAGCCCGCTGCGGTCAAACAGCGAGTCGTTTTCCAGCAGCAGGAAAGGCAGTTCAGATTGCGGGCAGGTGCCCGCCAGCAGGCGCGCATCGCCACCGGGCAAATCTTCCAGCCGAGCCGCGACGCGCGCGCCGGGCAGGCGGCGGGCCACGCCCCGATAGGCGGGCAGCAGAATAGTTGCGGCAATACCGCGCTCAATCAGTGCGCGCGCCATGCCAGTAATGGCGTCGCCCAATCCGCCTGTTTTGGCCAAAGGGAACGCCTCTGCTGCCACGATCAATATGGTTGTGTTCGCCATGCCTTGCTCCCGGTAGGGGCAGAGGGCCGATGGAAAAAAGGGTGCCCGATGCCATAGCGCCTTATGCGCAAGGCGCGTGCCCAAAGCCACATCACGAGCACAGGCGCGCCAGGCAGGGGGGCTGGCGCGCCACGCATCGCGCCGAAGCGTCGTTGTTGCAGGTGTTTGTAAATTTGGGAGCACCGCAGCAAAAACAGGCGACAGGTCAGATTCCAGCCTTGCGGCACGGCGCTTGCGGATAGGGCGGTGGATGAGCGCGAAACGCGCCTATCGAGTGTTATTTATTCAAGGAGGTGTCATGAATACAGAGTCCAGATTGCGCGACATAATCAAGTCCGGCGACGAAACCCGTAGCACACTGCGCGACCTTATCGCCGGCACGGAAAGCTTGTTGCGCAGCACGGCCAGCCAAGCAGGTTCTGAAGCCGAGGCAGCCCGGGATCGGCTCAAGCAACAGCTGGATGCCGCTCGCGAGCAAACGCGGGGTTGGGAGAAGCACGCATGGCGGCGCGCCCGCGAGGTCTCGCAGGCCACTGATGGCTATGTGCACGAGAACGCCTGGAAGACCGTTGCTGGCGCCGCCTTGGTGGGCGTGCTGGTCGGTATGTGTTTCATGTCTGGCAACGGACGCGATTGAACGCGCACGGCAGGCCTAGCAGTTCTCACATCCACGATACGCAAACGCAGGGCTTACGCCCCGCATAGGAGATAGACAATGGAAAATCAAACCAATATCGTTGGCGGCCCCAAGAGCAATCCGGCCGGTCCGGGCCCGCAGGTCATGGCCGCAGACACGTTGGCGGGCAATGACGTGTACAACTCGGCGGGTGAAGAGCTGGGTTCGATCAAGGACATCATGATCGACGTACCCCGTGGCCGCGTGGCGTATGCCGTGTTGTCGCGCGGGGGTCTGCTGGGAATGGGCGACACGCTGTATGCCATCCCTTGGGGGGCGTTGACGCTGGACACGGATCGCAAGTGCTTCGTGCTGAACGTGGACAAGGAAACCCTGAAGAACGCGCCGGGCTTTGATAAGGACAATTGGCCAAAGATGGCCGATGAGACGTGGGCTCGCAATTTGCACACGTATTACAAGCAAGACATTTATTGGTAGTCCGATGGCAAAGCCAGGGCCGCTAGGCCCGGGCTTGCTGTGGATTACGGCACCGGCCGCGGATCTCCGATGCGCGCGCCGGTGACCATTTCCGTCACCCAGTTGACCAGGACTGACGTGTAGGCGCGCTGCGCCGACTTTTCGGTAAGCGCGTGATCCGCCCCGTCGATGATGCGATGCGTCATCGAATGAGCTCGGCGGAATGCCGACCGGTAACTCATGATTGTCGAGTGCGGGATGAACGTGTCGTGCTCGGCCTCCACAATCAGTACGTCACCCGCGAACGCCGCGCAGGCTTTCAAGGCGCGGTTTTCTTCCGGCGACACATACGTGTTGCGGTAAGCGCGCAGGGTTTCACGGTTGAGCTGGTTCTTCGGCAGCAGCCATTCATCGTCGCGGTACAGCGCGGGCACGTGCAGCCCCAGCCAGCGCACCGGCCGCAAGCTGCACAGCAGGGCCGCCAGATATCCGCCGTAGCTGCTGCCCACCACCGCCACTGAACCCGAATCCAGCGACGGATGGCTGGCCAGCCTGTCATACGCGGCTAGCACGTCGCGCAGATTGTCTTCGCGGGTTACTTGAAGTTGTTGCGCCTGGGTGGCGGCATGGCCACGCAGATCAAAGGTCAGGCAAACACAGCCCAGCGCGGCAATTCCTTTGGCACGCGACAGGTCAAAGGTTTGACTGCCGCCCCAGCCATGAATGAACAACACTCCTGGTACTTTGTTTTCGGGTGTCAGGAACGTGGCGTCCAGCGTTTGGCCGTCGACGGAAAGCGCGATCGGATCACTGTGGGCCGCCATCCGCGTTCTCCTCATCCGTCTCCTGCAAGACGCCGCCCGACTTGCTGATATGGCCCACGGACGAATCAACCCCGTGAAATACCAAACGTTCCGGATGCGGCGCGGGTTCTTTATGGCCATAACGTTCGCGGGTGGCGGCACGCACCGACGCCATGACGGGCGACTGGGCGAAGGACTGCATAGCCGCAAGCTCGGCCAGGCTGGCGCCGCCAGCCCGCCAGGATTGCTCCAGAACGCCTGATCGAATTTCGCCCGACGCGGCAAGGCCAAACGCGACGTCATAGTTCCTGCGGGATGCGAATAGTGCCGGGTATGCCGTGGAGACAGCCGCGTCGTAGTGGCACGCCAAGTCCACCGCCAATCGTTCGTCTGCGCTCAAGTCCAGCGCGCGCAACGCGTCAAAGCCCCCTCGGGCCAGCCGCAATTCGGAACCGCCATAGACGGAAGTGCCCTGATTGTCCGGGGTCAGGGACTGCGTGCCGACGTAGGCGATTTCCATCTTGCCCACGCGCGCCCAGCCCACGCTGTAGGTCACCACGTCTTTCAGGTCTTCTTCCAGCACCAGGCCCAGCCTGCGCATCACCGGGGCGGATTGTTCAGCTAAACCGGCGCGCAGCTCGGCCGCATTGCGTGCCACTACCTGTCCGCGTCCCGCAATGCCGTCCGCGGGCTTGATGCGGACAGCGCCTTGTTTCAATAATTTCAATCCCGCCGCTTCGGCGTCTTGCGGCGTGAATGCTGTGTAGCCACTCAGCACCACATCGCGAAGCGTATTGGCCAATTCGCGCACCCAGGCCGCGGGGGCTTTGGCGTGTACGTCAATCAGCCCGTGAGTAATGGATTTTCCTGCCACGAAGGAATGCGGGGCCACCCCGCCGTACAGGTCTGCGGCGCGATTGATGCCCAGCCGTCCTGCCCGGTCGACGCCGATGAGCGTGCGGTCTGGCACGAAATAGGGCGGCGGTTCGCCACGGCGCCGGCTGGGCCGGTAGCTCGGGTCAAAGCGCCTGCCCAACAAGGAGGCCAGACGCCCGGCCAGCGCTTCCTGAGATGCGATTTCGTGTTCGGACGCATCCGCGCGCCGCGGAAAGGCGACCACCAGGTCGGACGAGGGAGGGGGGCTGGGAGGTGTCATGCCTGCCGGCGCAGCAAGCCGCGTGCCCACAGCATGCTGCTATAGAGTCAGCTTGTCTGTAGGCTGTAGCGGTTGCGGCGACTGCCGCTTGCGCCAAGCCAGCAAGGCTTCGGCAATCGGAAACGCCAGCAATGCCAGGCAGAGCGGTGTCAGCGCGTAAAACGCCCGGTAGGCCAAGGCGGCGCCCAGCACCTCGGTGGCTGGCAAGGGTGGAGACAGCACCGCGACGAAGATGGCTTCAGTCGTGCCCAGACCGCCAGGCACGCGGGTCAGCACAGCCGCGAAGCTGGAACACAGCAAAATGCCCAGTACCACAGGGTAGGGCGCCTTGCCTTGCAGCAGCACCCAGGCGACAGCGCCCATGCACATCCACGACAGCGCGCCGATCAGGCTTTGCAACAGGGCCATGCGGCCGCGCGGCAAATGGATCTTTTGCCCCAGCCAAGTGGCAGAACGGCGCTTGGACCGGGCGCAAAGCCATACATAAGAGGCAACAGCCGCCAGCAATACCGCGCCGATCCCGCGCAGGAGTCCACTGCCGATGTCCCACCCCGAGGGCACGGGGATGGCGCCACTGACAAACACCACCCCGGCGACCCATCCATAGCCTATCCAGTTGGACGCCGCCGAGAACAAGGCGACCCGGGTCGCGATTGCCTTGCGGCAGCCCAGCTTGGCGTAAAGCCGCAAGCGCGCCCCAAGGCCGCCGACCAGCACGCCCAGGCTCAGGTTTAGCGCGTAACTGACCATCGCTACCCCCAACACCGTGGGCCACGGCAATTTGTGCCCCGTGTAGCGGCGCCCGAGCAGGTCTAAAGAGCCATAGATCAAATAGCCTGATGCGACAAGGCCCGCTGCGATCAACACCGATTCGCGCGGAATGCGGCGCATGGCCAGCCAGACCTGCGGCCAGTCCACCGAACGGCCAAAGTAAAACAGCAGGCAGGCGACGACAGCAAGAATCAGCCACGGCAGCACTTTCTTGATGCGCGGCCAGCGGTGGCGCAGCGACCGCATGAAGGATGTGCGAAAGATCCTCATGCCGTCTCGCTTTCGCTTGGGCTATCGGCCTTCACGGTGTGCAGGCGCGGCTTGTGGGCGGGCAAAGATCCCGCCCAGACGGGAAACCGTCGTAAGAAGTGAAACACCACCACACCCAGCCAGAACCGCCGCAGTCCGCGCGTGGGTTTGGACGCCGCAGGCACGGGCTTGCAGTCCTGGGCAATCAGCCGTTCCAGGCTGGCTCGCAAGGCGCTGTTCAGCGAGGCATCCCGCGCCACGACGTTCGCCTCAAGGTTCAAGGCCAGACTCAGAGGATCGAGATTGCTTGAACCCACGGTGGACCAGTCGTCATCGACGCAAGCTACCTTGCCGTGCAGGGGCCGTTTGCAATATTCAAAGATCTCGACGCCGGCCGCGATCAAATAGTCATACAGCATGGTCGCGGCCAACCGGGCCACCAGCATATCGGGTTCGCCTTGCAGCAGCAGCCGCACCCGTACTCCGCGCCTGGCGGCTTTGACCAGGTCCCGAAGCAGCCGGTAGCCAGGGAAGAAATAGGCATTGGCAATCAGCACATCATGTTTGGCGGACCGCAGGCCGGCCCGGTAGTAGCGTTCAATATCCGTCGTATGGCCCAGGTTATCGCGTACCACCAGACGCCCGCCGCCATCGCCGTCGGGCATGGAGTCCCGGTCGCCGCGCCTCCAGCGGCGCGGGCGGTGACGCGCCAGCGCCGCACGCGCATAGTCTGCGATGTCGGCCGCCAGCGGCCCGTCAACCTGCACGGCGTAGTCTTGTTTGGCCTGCGGCCCGAAGTCTGGCAGGTGGTCGGCCGAGAAATTGATACCCCCAACGAGCGCGCAAACGCCGTCCACGGCCACAATCTTCCGGTGCATACGGCGAAATACATTCGTGCGGATACCCAAAAGCCTGGGGCGCGGGTCAAAGATGTGGAACCGTACGCCGCTGGCTGTCATGGCAGCGACGAACGCTTCAGACAGTTCGTCCGACCCGTAGCCGTCCACCAGCAGGTCCACGTTGACGCCGCGCTGTGCCGCTGCGATCAGGACCTGCTGCAATTCCTGACCCACCTTGTCGTCGAACAGGATGAAAGTCTCGACCAGTACCTCGTTCTTTGCGGCCTCGATGGCGCGGCGCACGGCCGGAAAATAGACTTCGCCGTTTTCAAGCAATGTGTAGCGGTTGCCCTCGCGCCATCCCAGATTCACGGCATTCATAACGCAATCTCCGCAGAGATCGGCACATGGTCAGACAGCCGCGACCACACGCGAGACGCCAGCGGCAGGGGCTGCCAGTCGCGCACGTTGCGCACATAGATCCTGTCCAGGCGCAGCACGGGCCAACGCGCCGGAAAGGTGCGGGCAGGGCGGCCCAGCCGGGTCGTGAAGACTTCCTTTGCGCCGCAGCTGACCATCAGACGGTCTGCCTTGTGCCGCCAGTCATTGAAGTCGCCCGCGATAAGCAAGGGTTCATCAGCAGGAACATCGCGGTCCACCAGACGGCAAAGTCTGCGCATTTGTTCGCCGCGATGGCGTTCCAGCAAGCCCAGATGCACGCAAATCGTGTGCACCGGGGTGTCGTGGCCGGGTACGCGCAGCACGCAGTGCAGCAGGCCCCGGCCTTCATGCCCGTGAACGCTGACATCGTGATTCTCAAACCGCTCTATTGGGTAGCGCGACAGGATGGCATTGCCATGGTGCCCGGCGGGATAGACCGCGTTACGGCCATAGGCGTAGTCGGACCACAAGGTATCTGCCAGAAATTCATATTGCGATATGGCGGGCCACGCGCCCACGTGACGTTCCGCGTGGGTCACATGTTCCCCCAGCACTTCTTGCAGAAACACCACGTCTGGCGCTGCCATCCGCAGCGCTTCGCGCAGGTCGTGCAACATAAAACGGCGATTGAAACTGGTGAAGCCCTTATGGGTGTTGACGGTAAGCACCGTCAGCAGCTGCGGGGAACCATCGGCGGGAACTGCCATAGTCGCTCCGGACAGAGAAAAGTCCGTGACTGCCGCAATTCGCGTGCCTGGGCGTAGGCCTGTTTCGAGAGCCCGGGCGATGTAGAAACAGGGTCAGAGCAGAGTCGTAAATTCGCCACACATAATCTACATGCGAATCAGTTGCATTACACTTTTCTCCGATTCATCGTCGGGTCAGGGAAAGGGAATTTACATGCAAGATCAATGGCCTGTTGGCCTCACTGCCGCAGCACGCACACAGTTTGTCCTGCGCCGCACCTGCGGCCTGCTTTTTTTAGCATTCGCATCCGCCGCCGCGTCGGCGCAGCAAAGTGGTGTGGCCACATTGCCTTCCGTACAAGTCGTAGGCGAATCGGACAGCACCACAACCGAGGGCACTGGCTCATACACACCGCGAGCCACCTCCGCCAGCACGGGGCTACCCTTAACGCTGCGAGAAACGCCGCAGTCGGTAACCGTCGTTACCCGTCAACGCATGGAAGATGAAGACATGCGATCGCTGGCCGACGTCATGGCCAGCACGCCGGGCATTTCGGTACAGACCTACGACAGTGAGCGGTCTTCGTTCAGCTCACGGGGTTTCAGTGTCAGCAACTACATGTATGACGGCATGCCCACGAGTTTTGACGTCGGTTATGCGGCTGGGGAGTCATCCATTGATCCCATCATTTATGACCGGATAGAAGTCGTTCGCGGCGCAACCGGGCTGATGACGGGCGCGGGCAATCCATCTGCGTCGATCAATCTGGTGCGCAAACATGCCATCAGCCGCGAATTCAAGGCGGATGTAAGCGTCAGCGCAGGCAATTGGGATACATATCGTGGCTCGGTAGACCTGTCCACGCCGCTAAACACCGAGGGGAGCGTGCGCGGGCGTATCGTATCGGCGTATCAAGACAACCATTCCTATCTGGACGGCTATCAGAATCGCAAGAAGATCTTCTATGGCGTGGTGGATGCCGACCTGACGTCGCGCACCACTCTCAGCATCGGGTTCAACTACCAGAACAACGATCCGCAGCGCAGCAGTTGGGGCGGCTTCCCGCTGTGGTACGCCGACGGCGGCCGTACCGATTGGCGCCGTTCGCTTAACACGGGGGCAGACTGGAGCTCTTGGGGCAGCACGACACAAGGGGGCTTCGCCACCCTGGAACACCGCTTTGACAATGAATGGAAAGTCGAGGCCGCAGTCTCCCATTCCAAGCACGAGATGGACGGCAAACTGCTCTATCTGTACGGCTGGCCCGATCGGGAAACCGGCCTGGGCATGGGCGCATCGCCCGCATGGTACTTGGGGGATCGCAAGCAGAACAGTTTGGACGTCAAGGCGTCCGGCCCCTTTACCCTGTTCGGCCGCCGTCATGAGGCCGTGGTGGGGGCGAGCCTGAATCGCCAATACGCCGATTTTGACTACCGTGCCGCTATGTCCACCACGCCGGTTGGCAATTTCATGAACTGGGACGGTTCCTACCCTGAACCCGATTGGAGCGACACTTCGGTTACGGCAAGCCGATACACCACCAAGCAAACCGGGTGGTATGGGGCGCTGCGCCTCAATCTGGCAGATCCGCTGAAATTGATCGTGGGCGGGCGATACAGCACATGGAAGACTGACTCGGTCGGCTTTGACGGCGGCAGCCGCATGGCCTTTGAGAAGAATGAATTTACGCCTTACGCCGGGTTGTTATACGACATCAATGAAACGTACACCGCCTACGTGAGCTATACCGGAATCTTCAATCCGCAAAGCTATCAGGACCGCAACGGGGGCTGGCTGGACCCGCTGGACGGCAAGGCGTACGAGGCCGGTATCAAAGGCGAGTTTCTGGAAGGGCGCCTGAACGCCAGCGCCGCAGTGTTCCAAGTGGAACAGGACAACGTGGCACAGATCGATCCCGGTTACATGGTGCCCGGCACGATCAACCAGGCCTATTCGGCTGCTCAGGGCACGCGCAGCCGCGGGTTTGACCTGGAAGTCTCAGGTGAAGTGTCGCCGGGCTGGAATCTTGCGGCCGGGTGGTCGCACTGGACCGCCCGTGATGGCCAAGGCAATGCGATTCAGACTGACCAGCCTCGCAGTCTGGTACGGGTCTTCACCACCTATCAATTGCCGGGTGACTGGAATCGACTGACTGTAGGCGGCGGCGTCAACTGGCAGAGCGGTGTTTACTCGATTGGCAGCGGCCCCAATGGAGATGAACGGGTCGGCCAGGGTAGTTATGCCATCACCAACCTGATGGCGCGCTATCGCTTCAACCGCAACCTTACGGCCCAGCTTAACGTCAACAACCTATTTGACCGCAAGTACTACAGCCAGGTCGGGTTCTACAGCCAAGGGGCGTGGGGGGCGGGCAGAAGCGCCGTGCTGACCATGCGGTATCAATACTGAGCCTGGAGCGGGATGCGGCCCGGCGCCGGTAAGTTCTTACCTGGCGGTGTAAAAGCATCCCGCACACCCTGAATCCTCTTCAGCGCTGGCGAGCCCGGTCACGCGGTCAACACGGAAAAGCTCAACAGCATCGCGGCGCAAATGGCCCAAAACACAAGGAGCAGATACACGCCAAACCCGACGCGCTTGCGCCGATGTACTTCGGCAGGGATCGGGGGCGGCGGAGTGGCCCCTGCGGGTTCCAGGTGCGCAAAGATGCCGTTGGCGCAGGGCGGATAAGCCGCTGCTTCCGGCGCGATTGCCTCGCTTGACGCTGTATGGGGATGAAGGAAATGCACCGTTGTGCCGCCGATTTGCATCGGCGCGGGGATGGGCTGGGGCGAGGCCATGGAAGATCCTTGTTTCGACAACCGCGAAACTCGCAGCGCCATGTTGCCGTCTGGCTGCCGCCGCGAAGGGGATTTCCCTCTAGCAAGCGGCGTGCCCAAGACAGTCAGACAAAGGTTTTTTTGCTTGGGCACGCGACTTGCTGAAGGGGGTATGCGGTCTTTCATGGTTTCCCAGGAGAAGCGTCATGGAATTACAGAACAACAATCCCCAATTGGTGCGCCCTTTAAGTGACGGAGAGCGCCGTGCGCAGCGCACGTTGGCTGCTGCGCAACGGCTGCTGCATCCCGATGAACCGCAATCGGAAGCCATTTCTTCGGTAGAGGCCGAATTGGCGGGGTACGTTAAAAACGCCTACGCTCGCCGCGCATACGGTTAAGGAGCGGCATCGGCTGCGCCGGGGCGGGATAATGGCGGCATGACGTCAATATCCCTTCTTACCTTCCTGCAAACCGGCGCGTTTGGCCCGTATATGCCTGTGGCTTCCAGCACGCCTGAAGCGGTAATCGCCGCATTGGGCGAGCCAGAGGAAATCTATAGCCCCGCTGATCTGGATCGCCCGTACCGCGCGGACGATCCAGCCTGCTTCCCGTTGATCATCACGTATGGCGACGCTGAATTTCATTTTGCTGCGGCAACGGCTCTGGCCACCGTCTTTGTGGATAGTTTCAGCGGACGAGGGGGCGTGGCTTGCGGCGGCTCGCTAGCGTTAATGCAAGCAGACCTGCTGCCCGTTGGCATGGCTATGCAACAGTTTCTGGACACAGCGCCAGGCTATGGAATCGGTATCCGGTCCGTGCGGCCTCATATGCCGCCATTTGCTTTTCAAGTAAGAACAGCCGGCGGCGTGGATATCGGGTTTGAGCACGACGATCCTGACGACTCCGAGTCAGTGCCGCGATTGACGTGGTTCTGCTGGACACCGGGGGCGGACTCGTCCCCGGCGCCTGCATAAGGCATTGAATCAGTGGGAGTTTCCACCGCGGATATTGCCCGCGACGCCGCCCGCCACGCCACCTATGGCCGCGCCAGTCCAGGCGCTGCCGCCCGCGATGGCAGCGATACCGGCGCCAGCTGCGGCGCCTATGGCTGCGCCTGACATCGTGCCCTGTTGTTTAGGGGTCATGTTGGTGCAGGCCCCTAGCGTTCCTATTGCAACGCCCAAGATAATCGATCGAATAATCTTCATGACGGCTCCTTCAGGGGGTGCGCTTGGCGCCGGGTACGACGATCTCAAACCACAGGGTTTCGATCACGGGGCGGTCCAGCCGCGTCGGATTGGCGGCATACCAGCGATCCAGCCCGTCACGCACTGAGTCGATGGTATGGGTTTGCAAACCCTTGGAGAATCTGGGGATCAGGCTTTGGCTATCGGGGGGCGCGCGGCGCTCTTGATACGCCCGTTCAACTTGAAGAAGATTGGCCACGCCCAGTAGATAGGCTTTCTTCAGATTGGCGTCGGACTCAGTCCATTGTTTGCCCGTCACAATTGGGACGGGGTCCGCTGTTTGAGCCACGCCGGGCGTGGAAAACAGCAGGGATGCAGCAAGGGCTGCAGGGCCTAGCAGGTGTTTCACTTTCATCGCATCGCTCCTGGCGGGCACAAAAGATAAAAAACAACCTAGGAATGCTGTTCTGGGCAATTGCCGCAACGGGCAAACCCGCAAACAGCATTGCTCAATTTATGTCCGAAAGCGGGCCGCTGCAAGCGCTACGCGAACCGCGCGCCAACGCCGCATGCGATATCCATATGCCGATTAGGTCGTTGGTGCACTGCTGCGACTCATCCAGAATGGCCCGCTGATAAGTCGTGCCTGAAGGATGATTTGATGTCTGTGGTGAAGAAGGTCGTGGTAATCGGGGCAGGTGTGTTGGGTTTAAGTGTGGCAACTGAGGCCGCGGCTCGCGGCGCTCAGGTTGTGGTGGTAGAGCTGCCGCCAGACCATCGCACGGCATCGCTGCGTTCGTACTCTTGGCTGAATGCGTTTGGTGCAGCGCCAGAAAGTTACCGACGGCTGCGTCTGTTGTCCCTGGACCGCTATCGCGCACTTGCTGCTGCGGTGCCGCAAGCGGGCTGGCTGCGGTTCCACGGGTCGCTGACATGGCGCAATGCAGCGCAACAAGAACAATTGAAATCGCGCGCCGCACAGCTGGGCGAGTCCGGATACAGCGCACGCTGGCTCGACACGGATCAAGCCATACACGCGGAACCCGCGCTGGATCGCGCCGCTATCGACGGCTTTGGTCTGGTCGAGTCATCCATTGAAGGCTGGATTGATCTGCCCGAATACCTGAGCGTGTTGCGGCAGGGCTTAAGCGCCCGGCAGGTCCAATTCGTCACGGTGGGCCAATCGCCCCGGCTTCAGGCGGCTGGCGGAAAAATCACAGGTCTGGTGATCGATGATGGCGGCACAATCCACGCGGATGCCGTCGTGCTGGCTGTCGGCGCTGGCACGCCAGAGGTGCTGCGTCAGGTGGGCTTCGAGTTGCCTGCGCAAACCAATAACGCCTTGCTCGTTACGGCTCGCCGTCGCGGCGTCGCGCCCAAGTCTGTGCTGCGCGCACCCGATGTTGCCATCCGCCCGCGTGGGGATGGCGCGCTGGCCCTGCATGCGGACTGGGCCGATCTTGAAGTGACGGGCGATGACACGCAAGGCTGGAGCGTGCCGCCCGGCGTCATTCAAGCCGTGACCACGGCCGCGGCGCGCTGGCTTGATGGCAGCCCCGAATGGTCCGACGTGCGTACTGGCATCGGCCGGCGCCCGATTCCGGGAGATCAACGGGCCGTGGCAGGCGAACTGCCTTCCGTGTCTGGCCTGCATGTCTTGTTCAGCCACAGCGCCGCCACTCTGGCGCCCATTCTTTCCGAATTGCTCGCAGGCGAAATTGTCGATGGCGCTCAGTCGCCGCTGCTGGCCGACTTCCGGCCCGCGCGCTTCGTCACGCCAGCCGCTGCCTGACGCCTTAGACGTTTTCCTGAATCTGTCTGTGTGGATGAAATATGACTGACGTATCAAGTGATTATGTGATTGTGGGCGCTGGCATCTTTGGCGCGTCCCTGGCGTGGACGCTGGCAACAGCAGGCCATTCCGTTACCTTGCTGGAACGCCACGAA
Organism: Achromobacter seleniivolatilans; assembly: GCF_030864005.1. NCBI lineage: Bacteria > Pseudomonadati > Pseudomonadota > Betaproteobacteria > Burkholderiales > Alcaligenaceae > Achromobacter > Achromobacter seleniivolatilans. Next base: position 1,653,847 of record NZ_CP132976.1, on the reverse strand, counting down.
GTAGCCAGTGGCGCGTCCGGCGGCCCGGGCCATCGTGGCGTACGCGCCAATAACCGGGATTTGCGTGAGCTGCCGCTGGCCGTGCGCGCGTTGCAGATTTGGCCAACGCTGACGTCCCGGCTCGGCACTGACAGCGGGTTTCAACCTTTGGGCGGATTGAGCCTGGGTGAGTTGGAGCGGGTCGGCGGCACGCATGGCCGCGTAACACTGGCGGCTCGCGCCGCTGTCCAGAACGCGTACGGCGCCCGGACAGAGATTCTGGACGCCGCAGGGGTGCGTGAAAAGCTGCCTGATGTGTCGGATAAGGTGATCTATGCGCTATACAGCCCGAACGATGGCATTGCCGATCACAACATCGCCACTCGCGCCTTTGCACAAGCGGCGGTGGCGCAAGGCGTCACATTGATAGAGGGCGCCAATGTCTCGGCCGTTCAGTCCCATGGCGTTGGCAACGCGTCCGTTGTGTTGGCCGATGGGCGCGTCTACCGGGCCGAGCGGGCGGTGGTGCTTGCCGCGAACACCCAGGTCCCCAAACTGCTGAACGACGCGTTTGGCATTCAGTTGCCAATCTGGTCGTTCAACCCGCAGGTGGCGCAGTTGCGGGTTTCGCGTGATCTGAAGCTGGACTACCTGATCAACCACAGCAACCGGACCTTGTCGATTAAACGCGCCGATGCCGATCACATCACCGTCACGGGCGGCGCCGTCGGCCGCTGGGACGACGAGACCGAAACCGGCAACACAGATCTATCGACCTTGAACGCCAGTCTGACGGCCTTGACCGCCACATTTCCCAAGACGTCGGTGGATACGGTGGTGACCCATCTGGACGCCAGCCGGGCGGATTCCAGCTCGGTGGACCAGATTCCCGTCATCGATCGTGTGCCGGGTCACGAAAGCGTGCTGTACGCGACGGGGTGGAGCGGCCATGGTTTTGCCATCGGCCCGGCCGTGGCTGAAGCGGTCGCTGCGTGGCTGACATCGGGCGAACGCCCCGAGGTGCTGGCGCCGTTTGCGGCCGCGCGTTTTAAAGCGTAAACGCCGGGCAGTCTGCCGCTCTGGCATCGCCGTCCAATCTTTTCATCAGAGCCAATTGTGATCACTGAATATTCGTACACGCACGCGCCCTCGTTGCAACACCGCAAGATCTGGCCCGCCGCCATTGCCGGGCTGTTTGCCGGCGCCTTGCTAGCCAGCACAGCGTTGGCTGCCGAACCCGCGCCCCGCAGCGGCGGAAAACTGGTCTTGGCGCAAAGTTCTTTTCCGCCATGCCTGGATCTGGCGCAAAGCGCACGGGCGCAGAACGCCAGCCGCCAGGCGCTGGATACGCTGTTGGACCAGGACAAGCAGTCGGGCCAGATCCTGCCATGGCTGGCCACGCAATGGGAATTTCAGGACGATGGCAAGAAGCTGGTGCTGCGTCTGCGCGAAGGGGTGACGTTCAGCAATGGCGAGCCGTTGGACGCCAATACAGTCAAAGCAAATTTTGACGCGCTGGCCGTTTATGCCAAGGAAGGGCGCGCGCCGCAGGCATCAGGTTATCTGGCCGGGTACGTGGGGGCAGACGTTTTGGACCCGCTGACAGTGGTTATTCGATTCGACCACCCCAAAGCGGGGTTCCTGCAGGCGTTGACGGAAAAGACGTTGGCGCCGCTGGCGCTCGCCACATTGGCCAAGACGCCTGAACAGCGCTGCCAGGGAGCCATCATCGGCACCGGCCCCTTTGTGATTGATCAGGTGGTGAAGAACGAGAAAATTGTGTTGAAGCGCCGGCCCGACTACCAATGGGCGTCTTCGAACGCCGCGCACAATGGCCCGGCGTATCTGGACGAGGTCACGTTCCAGACAATTTCTGAGGGCAGCGTGCGGGTCGGCTCTTTGGTCAGCAAGCAGGTCGGCGCCATCGAAGAAATTCCAACCGAAGACGTCCAGCGCGTGAAAGCGGCGGGCGCAACGGTGGTGGCGCGCTCGGCAGGCGGTATTGGAATAACCCTTTATCCGAACATTGCCAGTCCCATCCTGGCACACCGCGAGGTGCGGCAGGCACTGGTGATCGGCGTGAACCGCGCGGAGATCATCGAGGCGCTCTACACCGAATACGACAAAGCGGCGACCAGCGTGCTGTCATCCACCGTGCCGGGCTACCTGGACCTCTCATCCAAGCTGGCCTATCAACCCGACGCCGCACGGGCCTTGCTGGACAAGGCAGGCTGGAAGCCGGGCAAGGACGGCATTCGCAGCCGCGACGGGCAACGTTTGCAAGTGGGCGTGACGTGGAGTTTTCCGGGTTACACGCCCACGCTTGAATTGATCAAGGAGCAACTGGCCCAGATCGGTCTGGACTTGCGGCTGAATCTGCGCTCGGACGCCGAAATCGGCGGTGTGATCCGCGCTGGCAACTATGACCTGCGCTTGTCGGATCTGACCCGGCCAGACCCCGATGTCTTGCTGGCGATGTTTTCCAGCAAGTTCGGCCGTGGCCTGGGCGCGCCGCAACCCGAGCTGGATGCCTTGTTGGATCAGCAAAGCGTAACGGTCGACACGGCTCGCCGCCTTAAGCTGGTCGGCGATATCCAAAGCACCATCATCGATCAGGGTTACGCCATTCCGCTGAAAGAGAGCAATACGGTATTCGCGGTGGCGCCCAATGTACGTGGCTTGTGGCTGTCCACGCCACGCTGGCCGGTGTTGCAGGATACGTGGCTGGCCTCCAGCCGCTGATTTCCAATGCGCCGCTACCTGCTTTCCCGCTTTGGACAGGCGATCTTCGTGGTGTGGGCCGCCTTTTCGGTGTCGTTCCTGATCTTGTACGTGCTGCCCGGCGATCCCGTGGCGATCATGCTGGATGCTCGGGGCGAGGGCGTGCTGGCAGACCCCGCGCAAGTGGCCCAGATGCGCAGCCAATTTGGCCTGGATAAGCCTGTCGTCGTGCAGTATCTGACAGCGCTGGGCCGTGCCGTGCAGGGCGACTTCGGGATATCGATCGAGAACGGCCAGGATGTCGTCGAGACGGTTCAAAAAGCCTTGCCCGAAACGCTGAAACTGGCGTCTCTGGCTCTGCTGATCTCGTTGGCGCTGGGCTTGGGTATCGCGCTGGCTGCCACCTACACGCGCCGCCGCTGGCTGTCGGATCTGCTGCTATGCCTGCCGCCGCTGGGCGTCAGCATTCCTTCCTTTTGGATCGGGCTCGCGCTGTTGCAGTTTTTCTCCTTCGGATGGGCGATTTTTCCGGCGACAGGAAACGCAGGCTTTGCGGCGTTGGTGTTGCCCGCGCTAACGCTGGCGATTCCGACCAGCGCGGCCATTGCCCAGGTACTGGCAAAGAGTCTGCAATCCGCCTTGCGGCAGGGGTACATCGACACCGCCTACGCCAAGGGCGCATCTCGCCGCCGCGTTCACTTACTGCATGCGTTGCGCAACGCTGCGATTCCCACGCTGACGCTGGTTGGAATGAGCGCCGGCCACTTGTTGGGCGGTTCGGTGGTGACGGAAACGGTGTTCTCTCGCACAGGCATTGGCCGCCTGACTGAAATCGCCGTGCAGGCGCAGGATATTCCCATGGTGCAAGGGCTGGTAGTGCTGTCCACGTTGATCTATGTGCTGGTCAATCTGCTGGTGGACCTGTTGTATCCCTTGTTCGACCCGCGCATCGTCTCGGCGCAGCGTGCTTACGCATAAAGACCCCATGGCTCGCTCCTATTCCCTTTTGCCGGACCCGTCTATCGCAGCGGCGCAGCCGCGGATGTTGCCCCGCCGCTGGCCGGAATTATTCGGTGACGCCCGCCGTTGGCTGGCGTTGTTGCTGGCGTTGAGTGTCGTGATTGTGGCGCTGGGCTGGGCGTTCTTTCCGGATGTCTTTGCCCCGCAAAGCCCTTTTCAGACCCATGTGGCGTGGCGTTTGCGGCCGCCTTCGGCGGCGCATTGGTTTGGCACGGATTACCTGGGCCGCGACGTTTACGCGCGCGTCGTACATGGCGCTGCATTGTCGTTGAAGGCTACCGTCATTGCCGTTTCTCTGGGGCTTGCTGCGGGTTGCGTGCTTGGGCTGCTGGCGGGATTCTCCGGGCGCGCGGTAGACGACGCGGTGATGCGGATTGTGGATGTGCTGCTGGCTATTCCATCTTTGCTCTTGTCGCTGATGGTCGTGACCGTGCTGGGCTTTGGAACCGTCAATGTTGCGTTGGCGGTAGGGGTGGCCACTATCGCAACCTTCGCCCGCGTGATGCGTGCCGAAGTGTTGCGGATCAAGGCTCACGCGTACATTGAAGCCGCATTTGGCAGCGGTCAACGTTGGTTCGGCGTGTTGCGGCGGCATGTGCTGCCCAACGCGGCCGGCCCTGTGCTGGTGTTGGCCGGGCTGGAATTCGGCTCGGCCATTCTGTCCGTGTCGGCCTTGAGCTTTCTGGGCTTTGGCGCGGCGCCGCCTGCGCCGGAGTGGGGCACGCTGGTCGCCGAAGGCCGCAATTATCTGGTGCGCGCGTGGTGGCTGACCGCGATGCCCGGCGCCGTCATCATCCTGGTGGTGCTGTCCACCAACAGCTTGGGAAAAACTCTGGAACGCCTGCGTACGAAAGGATCGCGATGACTACAGACTCCATTGGTTCAGCCGCGGGTCCGTTGCTGGACGTGCGTGGCTTGCATGTTGCCTATGCCGCCGGCAGACACGCAGTGCATGCCGTGCGTGGCGTCACCTTGCACGTGGATGGGGGTGAAATCGTCGCCATTGTGGGCGAATCAGGATCGGGCAAGTCTTCTACCGCGCACGCGATTATTGGCTTACTGCAAGAGGGCGCGCGCATTGCCAGCGGCTCGATCCGCTTTCAGGGCGAAGAGCTGACCCGCGCAGGCGAGGGCGCATGGCGCCGCCTGCGTGGCGCCCGAATCGGCCTGGTGCCGCAAGACCCCGCCGTCTCGCTGAACCCGGCCATGCGCATTGGTGATCAGGTGGCGGAAGTGCTGCGTATTCACGGTTTGGCAGACCGCGTGAACGCACGTCAGCGGGCGGTGCAGATCCTGGATCAAGTGGGCCTGTCGCAGCCGTCGTTGCGCGCAACGCAGTATCCGCATGAGTTATCAGGCGGTATGCGCCAACGGGTGTTGATAGGCATTGCGTTTGCCTGCCGGCCGGATCTGGTAATTGCCGACGAACCCACCAGCGCGCTGGACGCGACGGTTCAACGGCGAATACTGGATCAGCTGACACTGATGACGCAAGAGTGCAAAACATCGGTCTTGTTGATCACACATGATCTGGCGCTGGCCGCCGAAAGGGCTGACCGGGTCATCGTGATGCGCCAGGGGCTGATTGTGGAGGAAGGGCGTGCGCGTGATGTATTCGAACGGCCCCAACATCCCTACACGCAGGCCTTGCTTGCCGCGCGTCCCGGGGCATCTTCCCGAACGTTTGCGGTGTCGCCTCCAGAAGCGGCCAACGCCGCAGCGATCAAGCCCTTGCTGACGGTCAGCGACCTGAGCAAAACCTTTGCCTTGGCGGGCGGCGCGGCATTGCACGCCGTGCGCGGCGTGTCGTTTGACATTGCGCAGGGCCAGACCCTGGCCCTGGTGGGTGAATCCGGCTCTGGTAAATCCACCACCGCGCGCATGATCGTTCGCATGGAGCAACCCTCGGGGGGCCGCGTCACCTTCGCCGGGCAAGATATTGGCGGCCTCAAAGGCGAAGGGCTAAGGCTCTTGCGGCGGCGTATTCAGTTCGTGCATCAGAATCCGTACAGCTCGCTAGACCCCCGGTTCACCATCGAAGACATCCTGACCGAACCCTTGCGGGCCTTCCGGGCAGGATCGACGCGTGACCAGCGAGCCAGGGCGGCACAGCTCTTGGATCAGGTGGCATTGGAACGCGGGATGCTGTCGCGCAAACCTGCGGCGCTATCGGGCGGGCAGCGGCAACGGGTGGCCATCGCTCGGGCGCTGGCTCTGCAACCAGAGCTGATCGTGCTGGATGAACCGGTGTCCGCGTTGGACGTTGCGGTGCAAAGCCAGGTGCTGGACCTATTGCAGCAATTGCAGGCCGAATTCGGCCTGACCTATCTGCTGATCTCGCATGATCTGGAGGTTGTCCAGCACATCAGCGACCGGGTTGCGGTCATGGCGGCTGGCGTATTGGTGGAGCAGGGCGCCGTGGACCAGGTGTTCGCGAAGCCGCAGCACGCCTACACGCGGGAGCTCCTGGCGGCTCGTCCCGGCTATCGGGATGCCGGTCAACGGCAAACCGAGTTGGACGCTGAAGCGGCCTGAGCGGCGGCGTGGAGCGGGGCAGCAGCACGCGTTGCCCACCCGGCCATCAGCTCAATTCTGCCGGACAACGCGTATTGCGCGCTGTCCGGCGCAGCGGCCGTCGGGGCAGCGCCGGAATGAAACAGCAAACGCCTGCGGGCTGTGTCGATAGATGGCAGTTTCTTAAACGAACTCATGCTTCCGAACTCCAAAAGATTTCTGTGAAATAGCTTGGAGTCATACTAAGGAGCGCCAGCTGTGCAGACAAAGAATATCTAGGCATATGCTTGTTGCCGCATCAGGCGCAGCGACTTGCGGGCAAGGCGTGCTTGCGGTGGAACCCCAGTTTCACACTAGCTTATTGCTAATATTAAGTTAGCGTTTTATCGACAAAAAGTTAATGTTCCGACCTTCATGCCAGCGTGGCATGGCGTGGCGGTGATCAGAAAAACATGATCGCGCCGCGCGTTCAACATCGAGGTCGTCAACATGTCCCGTCGCTACTCCCGCCCGCTGTTCGCAGCGTTGTCTTCGCTTCTGACTGCGTCCGCGCTGGCTGCTGACCCTGTCAGCATCGGTTTCTTTTCTCACCTGTCCGGCAACTTCGCCCAATACGGCATCAGCTTCCAGGAAGGGGTGAACCTGTACCTGGACGAAGTGAAAGCCGCGGGCGGCATCGAAGGCCGTCCGGTAAAGCTCATCGTTGAAGACGATCGCAACTCTCCGCAGGAAGCCGCCACAGTAGCGCGCAAAATTGCTGAAACTCCGGGTGTGGTGCTGGCCATCGGCTCCTGGTCCACCACGGCTTCCGTCGCGGCGGCGCCCATCTTTACTGAAGCGAAGATTCCGCAGATCAGCCCGACCGCATCGCATCCCGACTTCTCCAAATTAAGCCCCTATCAATTCCGCCAGAACAACACGGATGACGTGCTGGCGCAGTACAACGCCGACACGATTCAAAAGCAGTTGAAGGCCAAGACTGTTGTCATTCCTTACTCGCAAGACGATTGGGGCCTCTACACCGGCAAGGCCACGGCTGCCGCCATCGTCAAGGGCGGCGGACAAGTGCTGCTGACCGAAGCCGTGGTGGCAGGCGCGAAGGACTTCCGGCCCTTGGTCAGCAAGATCAAATCGCTCAAGCCGGAAGGCGTGTTCCTGGCGCTGCCGTATCAGGAAGCGTCCATCTTCTTGCAGCAACTGCGCCAGGCTGGCGTCGACATTCCGGTGGGCGGCGGTATTCCGTTGACCTCGCCCAAGTTCCTGGAACTGAGCGGCAAGGCCGCCGAAGGCGTAGAACTGCACACCTTGTTCTTTGCAGGCAACCCGAAGACAGCGGCTTTCACCGAGGCCTATCGTAAAAAGTACAACCGCACGCCAGATCAGTTCGCCGCACTGGCCTATGACGCCACGGGCGTTGGCGTTGCCGCGATCCGCCGCGTGATTCAGTCGGGCAAGCCGCTGACCGGACAGGCCGTGCGCGACGAACTGGCCAACGGTGCGGCCTATCAAGGCATTACCGGCGTGACCAAGTACGAAAACGGCAACGTCCGCAAGGACCCGGTGTTCATCAAGGTCAGCAACGGCCAGTTCCAGATCGACTGATCAAACTGGCGGACGTGATGGAATTGTTCTTCAGCCAGGTACTAAACGGTCTGGCAATCGGTCAGGTGTATGCCTTGATCGCGCTTGGGTTTTCGCTGGTATTCGGCGTTGCCAATCTGATCAACTTCGCCCAGGGCGCGCTCTTCATGCTGGGCGCATTCCTGGCATTCACCGGGGTGTCATTCGGGCTGCCTTTGTGGGTGGCGGCAATTTTGTCGGTGCTGGCGACCACGGTGCTGGGTATGTTGCTTGAGCGCGTGGCGTTGCGTCCGCTGGAGAACGCGCCCTACATCGCGCCGTTGCTGTCGACATTGGCGATCAGCATGGTTCTCGACCAGCTCGCGGAAATTATCTGGTCGCCGGAAGGGCAGGTGTTTGCGCTGCCTTACGAAGAAAAGACCTTCTTCGTGGGCGGCGCCTACATCGGCAGCACGGATATTCTGATTTTCGGGTTCGGTCTTGCGGCGACGGCCGCCTTGACCTGGTTCTTGCGCAGCACCTGGACGGGGCGTAGTTTGCGCGCCACCGCCCAAGACCGCGACGCGGCCTCCCAATTGGGCGTGCGCACGGGTCAGGTCAAGCAACTGGCGTTTGGCCTGGCGGGTGCGCTGGGCGCACTCAGCGGCATTTTGGTGGCGATGTACTTCAAGAGCGTTTTTCCGCAAATGGGGTTGCCGTTCGGGCTGAAAGGTTTTGCCGCGGCGCTGCTTGGGGGCTTGTCCAGCATCCCCGGCGCGGTGCTGGGCGGTCTGCTCCTGGGCGTGGCCGAGACGCTTGCCAGTGCTTATCTGGGCGAGGGGTATCGTGATCTGGTGGCTTACGCGCTGTTGCTGTTGTTCTTGCTGGTGCGGCCGCAAGGCCTGCTTGGCGACCGGCGGCTGGAAGCCTTGGGCGGCGTGTCGGGCGCATCTGGGCCAATGCCAACCACAAGTTTGCTGGCGTCTTCGTCGAGCCAGCGCGCGGCGTGGCGTTCGTACCGGCTACAGCCTCGCGGCTATTTGATGGCGGGTGTGGTCTTTGCGCTGTTGCCGCTGCTCACGCAGAGCGGCTATGTCTTGCAAGCCTTTTCCTACGCGTTGATTTTCGCCTTGCTGGCAGCCAGCGTGACGCTGGTGTCAGGCGCTCTGGGCGTGCTGTCCCTGGGACATGCGGCGTTTTACGGTGTGGGCGCGTATGCGGTGGCCATTCTGGCCAAGCAGTATGGCTGGCCTGTGGAATTGGCCTTGCCCGCAGCGGCGTTGATAACGGCTGCCGTGGCAGTGTTGGCGGCGCTGCCGTTGCGCAAGCTGAATGGCCATACCGCGGCGTTAGGCACGCTGGCTATCGGGCAGGTGGGTTTTCTGGTGTTCATGACATGGATCGATCTGACGCGCGGCCCGATGGGTATGCCCGGCATTCCAGCGCCCCGGTTGGCGCTGGCGGGTGATCTGCGCTTGGGCAGCGTGTCGCACAAGTATTGGCTGGTGGTTGCAGTGACGGCAATGGGCCTGTTTCTGGCCGAGCGCCTGCTCCGTTCGGATATTGGACGCGCATGGCGCGGTATCCGTGAAGACCGGCTGGCGGCGCATACCAGCGGACTGCCAGTGCTGCGGTATCTCTTGCTGGGGTTTGCGGTTTCGGGCGCGTTGGCGGGTCTGGCAGGCGGGCTGTTTGCCTATGTGCAGTCCGTGGTCAGTCCCGACAGCTTCTCGGTTCAAGCGTCGCTGTTGCTGCTGGCGATGGCGGTTCTTGGCGGATTGGGCAATTTGGCAGGAGCCGCCGTTGCGGGTATTGCGCTGACCTTGCTGCCTGAATTGCTCAGGCCGTTTGCGGACTGGCGAATGATCGCCTATGGCGTGCTGCTGTTGTTGATGCTGCGGTGGCGGCCCCAAGGCTTGCTGGGAGCGCATTGATGAATCAAAAACAGAATACAACGCCGGTCGGTCTGACGGCGCAGGCCGTGTCGCGCCATTACGCCGGTGTGCGCGCGGTGCATGACGTCAGCTTCCATCTGGCGCCGGGGCAGACGTTGGCCCTGATCGGCCCGAACGGCGCAGGAAAATCCACGCTGATTCAGTTACTTAGCGGCGTTGCCCGGCCCAGCGCCGGTTCGATATTTTTGGACGGCAAGCGTATTGATCGCCTGCCGCCCGAGCGCATTTGCCGCATGGGACTGGGCCGCAGTTTTCAGACCTCGCGGGTGTTTCCTGCCTTGACCGTATGGGAAAGCGTGCTGCTGGGCACGCAGGCGGCGGCGTTGCGCCAGCTTGGCGGCGGCTTGCTCAATCCGCTGTCCGAAGCGCTGGGCGCTCTTGTCCGCTCGCGGGGATGGCGCAAGCGCACAGGCATCCAGCACGAACGTGCGGAGTACGCAATGCGGTTATTTGGTGATCGCCTGTGGCAGCGCCGCGACGCGCCTGCCTATAGCCTGTCTTACGCGAATCGCCGGCGCCTGGAGCTGGCCCGAGTATTGGCGGGCGATCCGCGTTATGTGTTGCTGGACGAACCGGCCGCTGGCATGAATCCCACGGAAACGGGCGAACTGACGGAGCTGCTGCTGACCTTGCGCCGCACTCATCCCGAGCTTGGCCTGTTGGTGGTGGAACACAAACTGTCGCTCGTGCGGCAGGTGGCGGATCACCTGGTGGTGCTGAACCAGGGGCAGGTGTTGGCCGAAGGCGCGCCTGCGCAAACTTTGGATGATCCGGCGGTGATCGAAGCTTATCTGGGACGGGTTCGCACCCGCCCGTCGGAATCGGATGCGCATCTTGGCTGACACTCTTTCTATTCATGCGGCGCCGCCGCTGCTCGCCATTGCCGGGCTGGACGTCCACTATGGCGCAGTACAGGCGCTCTTTGGCGTATCGCTGCATGTGCAACGCGGTGAAGTCGTCGCCGTCCTGGGTGGCAACGCCTGCGGCAAGTCCACAACGCTGAAGTCCGTGCTGGGGCTTGTCCGGCCATCTGCCGGTTCCATCCATTTGCGCGGCTTGCCCATACACGGTCAGGCGCCAGCAGATGTCATCGCGCAAGGCGTGGCCAGCGTGCCGGAAGGCAGGCGGGTCTTTCCCGAAATGAGCGTGCAGGAAAACCTGCTGATGGGCGCATGGCCGCGCCGCGCCCAACGCGCCGAGGTGGCCGCCGACCTGGAGCGGGTCTATGCCAGTTTTCCGCGTTTGGCGGAACGCCGCCGCCAACTGGCTGGCACCTTGTCAGGCGGCGAACAGCAGATGCTGGCACTGGGCCGCGCATGGCTACGGCAGGCCGAACTTGTTTGCATCGACGAGCCGTCGATGGGCCTGTCGCCCAAGTTTGTCGATAGCGTGTATGAAATCCTGTTCCGCTGGAAAGCGGCGGGCCAGACGATTCTGCTTGTTGAGCAGAACGCGCGCATGGCGCTGGAATTGGCGGACCGGGCCTACGTGTTGCAGCATGGACAACTGGTTACGGAAGGCGCGGCTGCGGAATTGGCGGCCGATGGCGCGGTGCAGCGGGCGTACTTGGGGGCATGATGAACGATCTTGATATCGATACCGATGTGCTGGTGATCGGCGCAGGCGCGGCGGGTATGAGCGCCGCAGTGGCGGCAGCCGAGAACGGCGCTCGCGTGCTGTTGGCCGACCGCAGTCTTATTGGCCGGGGCGGGGCTACCATCATGGCGCAAATGACGGTAGCCGCGGCGCTGGGCGAACAAACCGAAGACCATTGGCGTCATCACTACGACGACACACTGCGCGCTGGCCGGGGCTTGTGCAGCGAGCCGCTGGCGCGGCTGCTGTGTGAAGAAGGCGTGGATGCCATCCGGCTGCTTGAGCGTTGGGGCGTGGGCTGGGCGCGCGAGGCCACTCATCTGCGTCAGGCCCATGCACCGGGGCATGACCGGCCTCGCTGTGTGTACGTGGACTATCTGAATACCGGTCCGGCAGTGGCCAAGACATTGCGCACGCAGGTCGCCCGGCATGACAGTATTCGCCGCGCGGGTGATCTGTATGTGGTGGATGTGCTGGTGCGTGATGGCGTTGCGGCCGGCGCGCTGGCGCTGCACCTGGACAGCGGCCGGCCGGTAGTGATCCGGGCGGGCGCCGTCATCGTCGCCACGGGCGGGCTGACACGTTTGTACCGCCGCAACAGCGCGTCCAGCAATATGGGCGGCGATGGATACGCTTTGGCGGCGCGGGCGGGTGCACGGTTGATCGATATGGAGTTTGTGCAGTTCTTTCCGATCGGGCATTTGGCACCCAGGCTGGTCGGTCTGGACCCGATCATGTGGGACCCGTTTCGCTACAAGCTGGGCGGCGAGCTGCTGAACGGATTGGGCGAACCGTTTGTCGGCAATTACGACAGCGCGTCGCAGGCTACCGGCCGGTATGTTGTGACGCGGGATGCGGCTACCTACGCCATCGTCAAAGAAGTGGAAGCTGGACGCGGCACACCGGCAGGCGGCGCCTACTTGAGCTTTCGGCATGTACCGCCCGAGAAATTGCGCGAGGCCTTTGGTCCGATCATCGACACGCTGGCATCCAATGGCATCGATTTGACCCGCGACATGGTCGAAGTGGCGCCCATTGCGCACTATCACATGGGCGGCGTGCGCGTGGGCGTGGACATGCAGTCAGATGTGCCGCGTTTGTTCGCCGCCGGCGAGGCAGTGGGTGGCGCCAACGGGGCCAACCGCCTGTCAGGCAATGCCATCACCGAGGCCGTGGCATTTGGTTTGCGGGCAGGGCGGTATGCCGCAGAGGCGGCTCAGGCGGCGCCCGCGCTGTCTGCCGCTGCGCTGCGTGTGCAGGAAGCTGTGCGTATCCACGCACTGGAACAAGACGACTCGCGAGTCAATCCGCCCAATGCGGCGGCCTTGCTGCGGCGTCTTCAAGAAACCATGCAAGCGGATGCCGGCCCCTTCCGCACGCGGGCAGGACTTCTGCGCGCTCAATCGCAGTTGCAGGCGCTACGCGACGAATTGGGCGATACCTTGACCGGCAGCGCGGGTCCGCACGATGCGCGCCGCATTGATTGCCTGGACCTGCACAGCATGCTGCTTGTGGCCCAAGCTGTCGTGGCGTCTGCGCTGGCGCGCGAAGAGAGCCGGGGCGCGCATCAACGAGAAGACTTTCCCAGCCTGGACCCCGACTGGCGTTTGAACCAGACCGCTGTGCTTGATCCACAGGGTTGGCGGCTGGAACCACAAGCTGTCTGGACGGCGGGTCCACACCAAGAAACGGCAGGAGCGACGTAGTGGCCATCCCAAACGAATCAGAGACCTGCGTCAACTTGTCGGTGCTGCGCGGGCTGGCCGAAGGCCCATCCCACTATGACGACTATCAAATACCCACGGCGCAGGCGGCCTCCTTGCTGGATGCCTTGCGGTGGATTCGCGAACAACACGACGACAGTCTGGCATTCCGCTATTCCTGTATCAATGCAAACGCTTGCAAGGAATGCATGATGCAGTTTGACGGGAAGGTGGTGTATGCCTGCGTGGCACGGCCGGTGCCGGGCGCGCGCCATGTGGTGGAACCGTTGCCCAACAAAACGCGGCTGCGTGATCTGGTTACGGCGATTGCGCCCGCAAAGGAACGGCTGGTGAATGATGAATCCGACTGACAACGTACTGAGGAGAAAAGCACGGTGAGCAGCAAGCGAGCGACCAAGCAGCACATCGATACGGCAAGCCAGACGCCACAGGGCGCTTTGCGGATTATGTCTGCGGCGCACCTGGCAGAAGGCGCGCATCCCGAGCTGTCAGAGCTGGAATTCGGCATCATCGTGGCCAATAATGCGTTCCAGCGATGGATCACGCGCTGCATGGCAGCCGCCGGCGCGCAGGATCTGGGCGCCACAGACATCCTGGTACTGCATCACGTTCACCACCGCGGCCGCGGCAAACGCTTGGCGGACATCTGCTTCACGCTGAACTATGAGGACACCCACGTCGTTAATTACGCCTTGAAGAAACTGATTGGCCAGGGCCTGATTCAAAGCACGCGCAGCGGCAAGGAAGTGTTCTATGCCACGTCGCAACACGGTTCTGAATTGCTGGGGCGGTTCCGCGAGGTGCGTAAAGAGTGTTTGTTGCAAAGCGTGGAAAGCGAGCTGGACGACGCGCAGGAACTGTCTCGCATCGCCAGCCGCTTACGTTTTCTGTCAGGCATCTACGACCAGGCGGCACGCGCCGCCTCGTCGTTGTAGCCGGCCAACTAGCCCAGCAAGCCGAGCGACTGGGCGCGGTCCACTTGCGCGGGCGACAGCCACTGACTTAGCGCCACCAATGCCGCCGTGCCCCGCAAGGGCTGCGCCACCGGGCTTATCGGCGGGGCTGCGCTGCGGCTAAAGCGTGGCGCCGCTGCGGGCTGTGACACGCCGTCGATCTCAATAAACGTGCCACGTGCCTGCATATGGGCGTGCGCCGGCGCTTCTTCAAAGCTAAGTACGGGCGCGAAGCAGGCGTCCGTTCCTTCCAGCAGCGCGCACCATTCATCACGCGTGCGTTGAGCAAATGCTGTCGATAGGTGCTGCCGCAAGGCGGGCCATTGCGCACGGTCTGACTGCTGTTGCACTAGTGCTGGCGGCAGGTCCAGCAAGGCCAGCAGCTTTTCGAAGAACTTGCGTTCCAACGGGCCGACGGACACATAGCGGCCATCCCGGCAGGCGTACACGTCGTAGAAGGGCGCGCCTGAATCGATCAGATTAACGCCCCGTTCGGCGCGCCAGACGCCTGCTGCGGCCAAACCGAAGAAGGCGGTGGACAGCGAGGCCACGCCATCCACCATGGCTGCATCAATGACCTGACCCTGGCCGCTGCGCGTACGTTCCAGCAATGCGGCCAGAATGCCCAGCGCCAAATACAGTCCACCTCCCGCAAAGTCGCCCAATAGCGCCAGCGGCGGCGTTGGCGGCTGACCTTGGCGGCCTATCGCGTCCAGTGCGCCTGTCAGCGCCAAGTAGTTGATGTCGTGTCCAGCAGACTGCGCCAACGGCCCGTCCTGACCCCAGCCCGTCACCCGGCCGAAAATCAGGCGCGGGTTGCGCGCCAGGCAAACGTCAGGACCCAAGCCCAGACGTTCCATGACGCCGGGCCGGAAGCCCTCGATCAACACATCGGCGTTTTCCAGCAAATCCAGCACCAGGGTGACGGCATCTGGCTGCTTAAGGTCCAGTGCTATCGTCGTACGGTTACGCAATAGCAGGTTGAAGCGCAGATCACGCTGAATGCCTTGTTCCACCGGCTCGCGCCGTTGAATGCGCAGCACCGTGGCGCCCATGTCCGCCAGCAGCATTGCTGCCAGCGGCGCCGGGCCGATACCTTCCATTTCAATGACGGTCAGGCCGGCCAGCGCACCGCCCGCAGTCTTATCCGGCATGTGCGACGGCCAGCGGCGTGTGTTGAGCCACCGCGTTGGACAAGAAGCGGTGCACGGTTTCCCAGGAATCCACATTGGCGCGAGCATTCGCTGCGGCGTCGCCGCCGCCTGTCAGCACGACCCCGGACACCGCATGCGCCCGCGCGAGCTCGGTGGTTGGCACGTGCGGCGCTTGCAAAGCATGCCCGGCCTGGGGGTAATCGTGGTGTTCAACGGCGTGCGGGTGATCTGCCGCCTTCAACGCCTGGGCCACGTCACGCGCATATTGCGTCGACGGCCAATAACCGTCATCGCCCGCCGATAGCAGCAGGACAGGCCCAGCAATGCGTTCGACGGGAATCCGGGCTCGGGCGACAGCCGTTTCATCCTGCTGGGCCTGCACAAAGGCTTGGGCCTGGCGGCGCGGCTCGGGCAGGGCGTCAACAAGGCTCCAGTCTTGCGCAGCATTTTGTTCCCAAACGTGCGCAAGCGCTTGGCCGCCTTGCGTCCAGGCGGGTTTGAAGCGGCCTTCGCCGGGTTTGCCTGCGTTCAGTACGCCGTGCACGACCGAGCTGGGCACATAGGCAATCACCGCCGATACGGCGCGAGGGTAAAGGCTGCCCAGCAACAGCGCCAGTTCGCCGCCGCGTGAATGGCCGCTGACCGCAACAAAATCTCCGGCCGGCTTGACCGTGTGGCGCAACCATTGCAGCGCTCGTTCGAAGTACTCCAATGGAATGCCCGAAAGATAGTCGGGCAGACCGGGCGCACCAAAATAGCCCAACGCAAGCGCCGCGTAACCATGCGAGGCGAACAGGGCGGCGCGCGCATCATTGATGCCGCCGCCCGAGCCGTTGAGCACAACGATGGCAGGGTGGGGGCCAGGGCCAGCCGGAAGGTATAGCGTGCCAACCAGACCATCTTGACGCAGTTCCTGCCGGACGGCGCCGGGTGCGGCGTAGTGCTGTTCAATACGCGCCGACGCATGGTTGCCGTGGCCGTCGGTGGCGGACGCCAGTGTGTGAATCGCGCCGTCCGCGCCCGCTGGCGCGAGCAACAGCGCGGCGTCGGCATCGTCCGTCAACAGAACGGATTGAGACCAGAACGGTCCTTGACCGTCCACGCCTGCATAAGCGCCAGACTCTGGCGCCTGCTGCGCAACATCAATCGCGCCATTGGCATCCAACAGATACACGTTGCGGCTGCGCCAGACCTGTCCGTCGGCCTGTTTCGAGGTCAGCGTGAGCGTGACGGGAGTGTGCGCGGCGAAACCAGACAGCGTAATGGCGCGCGGAACGTCGATCAATGCGACGGCGGGGTGGATGGCAATGCGGGCAGTCATAGGATGCGTTTTCCGAAAACAACAGCGAAGGCCATCGAACTTAGGCGCTGATGACGCCGTCTCCAAGGAAGCTTTTCGCATAGCGTTACTTGTTTTCCGGCTAAGGACGAGCCGCAATTAGCAGATGGGAAATCGGTAGTTCCGAAGCATGTGCGCGACGCATAAGCTGCAAGGCATGTTGTTGTTACGCCGTAGTGTCGGTGTGGACAGCATCGCTAACAAAGCCCTTCATGACCGATCTGTCCGACATTCATCACGCTCACCGCACTTCGCCCAGCCTTCAAGCGACTCCTGCCGCCATTTCGCTAAGAAACGTGTCCAAGCGCTTTGCACGCCGCAATGACGCGCCGCTGCATGTGCTGGACGAAATCAATCTGGATATACCCCACGGGCAGGTTGTGGCCATTCTGGGCGCATCGGGTTGCGGCAAGAGCACGCTGCTGAATCTGATCGCCGGGCTGGCCCACCCGGACGAAGGGGCCATTCTGGTTGAAGGCGCCAGCACGGCGGCCTACACCGATTGGCGCGCGGTGGGATACCTGTTTCAGGACGACCGCTTGTTGCCTTGGCGTACTGCGCGCGACAACGTCTGCTTCGGTCTGGAAGCGGGAACGCTGCCCCGGTCGCAGCGTCAGACGCGAGCGCTTCAAGCGCTGGTCGCTGTGGGCCTGACCGGTTTCGAGAAAGCCTATCCCCACGAACTCTCTGGCGGCATGCGCAGCCGGGTTGCCTTGGCGCGCAGCCTGGTCAACGAGCCGCGCATCCTGTTGCTGGACGAACCCTTTTCCAAGCTGGACCCGGGCACCCGTGCGCAGATGCATGCGGAACTGCTGGCTATTCAGGCCAGCCGTAACATGACTGTCGTCTTTGTGACGCATGACGTCGAAGAAGCGATCGTGCTGGCCGATCAGGTGGTGATCCTGCAACCGCGGCCCGGCCGTATCCGGGAGATCGCGCCGGTGACGCTGGCGCGCCCGCGTGTGCCGGCACAGGTCGAGGTTGCCGAACTGATCCGTCAACTTCGCGTGCTGGTGTAGGTATGACTCAGTCTTCCATTACCAGCGAGCGCACCTCGCTCTGGCGCGTCATGGGCGGCAACGCCGGCAAGCGCCTGTTGCTCGCCGCGCTGTTGCTGGCCGCATGGGCGTTTGCCGCGCGCGGCGTGCCGGCTTACATCCTGCCGGGACCGGCCCGCGTGGCTGACGCCTTGGGCCGCTTGTTGGCTAGCGATACATTTTGGCGCGACCTGGGCGTGACGTTCTGGCGGGTAATCGCCGGGTTTTCGCTCGCGGCCGTGGCCGGCACGGCGCTGGGGCTGCTGTTTGGCAGCCGCCGCAAGCTGGGCGAGTTCTTCGAACCGGTCCTGGCCGTGACCAACACCATTTCGTCAGCGATCTGGGCAATTTTCGCGATCATCTGGTTCGGTATCTCGAACGCCACCACCATCTTTGTGGTGTTCATGACGGCGTTGCCGCTGATCCTGACCAACGTCTGGCAGGGCGCGCGCTCCGTGCGCGCCGACCTGGTCGAGCTGGCGCACAGCTTTCGCATGTCGCCCCTGCGGATTCTGCGCAAGATTTATGTGCCCACCATCCTGCCCGATTTCTTCTCGGGCGCGCGGCTGGCCTTCGGCTTTGGCTGGCGCGTGTCGCTCGTGGCGGAAACCATCGGCGCATCCAATGGCGTGGGCTACCGGCTGCGTCAGGCGGCCGATCTGGTGCAAACGGATCAGGTCTTCGCCTGGACCATCACGCTGATCGTACTGATGATGCTGATCGAGTTCTGCGTGCTCAAGCCGCTGGAAACCTATCTGTTCCGCTGGCGCCGCGCGGCAGCGGACTGACTTCTTAGATTTTCTCTTTTCATTCACGGATTCAATCGTATGTCCCAAACCATGAAGGCGCTGGTGCTCAACGCGCACGGCGACCTGGACCAACTGTCGGTCGTCGAAGACAAGCCTGTGCCGCAGGTGATTCCCGGCCACGTGCTGGTGCGCGTGCGCGCCTCTTCGTTCAACTATCACGACGTATTCACAGTCCAGGGCATGCCCGGTATCAAAGTGCCGTTGCCCGTGGTGATTGGCCTGGATCTGGCGGGCGATATCGCCGAGGTCGGCTCGGATGTGACCGGCTGGAAGGCGGGTGATCGCGTCTTGGTCAATCCGCTGAATCGCGAGAAAGGCCTGATGGGCGAAATGCTGGACGGCGGCATGGCGCAGTACTGCCTGGTGTCGGCCGCGCAGTTGCTGCCGTTGCCCGCCAACGTTACCTACGCGCAAGCCGCCGCCTTGCCCGTGGCTTACGGCACTGCCCATCGCATGCTGGTTACGCATCGCACGGTGCAGCCTGGCGACCGCGTGCTGATCCTGGGCGCAAGCGGCGGCGTGGGCACGGCCAGCGTCATCCTGGCAAAACGGCTGGGTGCGGAAGTGATCGCCTGCGCAAGCGGCGCGGACAAACTGGCCCGCCTGCGAGAGATCGGCGCTGATCACGTGGTTGATTATCGCGAAACCGACTTCTCCAAATGGGCCATTCAGCAATATGGCAAGCCGCAACGGCGCGGCACCGAAGGCGGCGTTGATGTGGTGGTGAACTTTACCGGTGGAGACACCTGGGTGCCCTCGCTGCGCTGCATTCGCCGGGGCGGCCTGCTGCTGACCTGCGGGGCCACCGCCGGTTACGACCCGAAGGAAGACCTGCGCTACATCTGGAGCTTTGAACTGACCGTGAAGGGCTCCAACAGTTTCTACGACGACGACCTGCGCGCGCTGCTGGACCTGGTCGATCGCGGAGATATCGCGCCGTTGATTGACCGCGTGGTGCCGCTGGAAGAAGCAGCCTTAGGGCTGGCTGCCATCCGTGACCGCAAGGTCATCGGCAAGATCATCGTTGCTCCTTGAACCTGACCCGGAAAATCGAACATGTCTGAACAAAACCTGCCCGTTGCCGCCGAGATCCAGACCCGCTTGCTGCGCAGCCCCTATCACCAGTGGCTGGGCCTGAAAGTGCTGTCCGTGGGCGAAGGCGAAATCACGTTGCAAGCCACGTGGCGCGAAGAATGGTCGGTCAACCCCGACAACCCCTACACCCATGGCGGCATACTTGCCGCGCTGATCGACCTGACCGCCGATTGGGCGCTGGTGTCGTATACCGGGCGCGGCGTGCCCACGGTGGATTTGCGCGTGGACTATCACCGCCCGGCAATTCAGGGCGACCTGACCATCCGCGGCAAGGTCGTCAAGGCCGGCAAGCAGCTGTCGGTAGCCGAGGCGCGCATTGAAGACGCGCAAGGCGTGTTGCTGGCCAGCGGGCGGGGCGTCTATCTGACCACGCCGCCCAAGGCCTGAAGGCATCCGTCATGCAGAACGCTTTGCCGCTGGACCATCTTGTGGTCAACACCCGTTTCGACACCGATGAGGCCGCGCGCCTGTTTGGAGGGCTGGGTTTCACGCTGACGCCGCAAGGCCGCCACGCTTTCGGGTCCGTCAACCACTTGATGGTGTTCCAGGACGACTATCTGGAATTGATAGGCTTGCCGACCGATGGGGGCACCTTGCGCCAGGAAATTCTGGACAACCCAGGCGGCATCGACGGGCTGGTCTACAAACCCGCCTCGGCCGACGACGTTCATGCGGCGCTGTCCAAGGCCGGGGCATCGGTTGCGCCCTTGCATGCGTTCACCCGGCCGCTGGAGTTGGACGGCGCCTGGCACGAGGCGAGCTTTCGCACCGTGCGCTACACACCGGGCGCATTTGAAGCCGGGCGTGTCTATTACTGCCAGCACCTGACGCCCGAACTGGTATGGCGCCCTGAATGGCAGGCCCACGCCAACGGCGTCTTGGGGCTCGCCGGTTTGACGCTGGTGTCCTCGCGCGCGCCGTCCGATGCCTTGGCCTATGCGCAGGCCGCGTTCGGACAGGTGCATTTGGGAGCGGAAGGTTTTTCCATTCCCAGCCCGGGATTCTCGGTGACGCTTCTGGACCCGGAAGCCTATGCGCGGCGTTACGACGACCTGGGCTGCGACAGCCTGGGCCGGGACAGCTTCTTTGGCGCCATCGTGCTGCGCGCTGGCAAGCCCGAGGCCTTGCAGCGCCACGTTGCCGCGCTGGGTGAGCAGGTGCGCAGCCAGTCGTGGCAGCGCGATGGCGAAAGCGGTCTGGCCGTGGCCTTGCCTGGACTGAACACCTTGCTGGATTTTGTTTATGAGCACTGAGCGCAAGTTCCACTCCTATAACTTGGGCAATCTGGCGCCACCGGATGGCGACCCCGCCGAATTGGCTGTGATCGCTCTGGACGACGACCTGAACGAAACCCGGCTGACTTCGGGTGAGCTGAGCAGCCTTTCGGACGCGGTGGCGCGCGGTCTGTTGAACCGTGGCCTGCTGCGCGGAGACCGGATCGCGGTGCTGGCGGCCAACAGCGCGCAGTACCTGGCCGTGCTGCTGGGCGCGCAACGCGCTGGTCTGGTGGTCGTGCCCGTCAACTACAAGTTTCCGCGTGCTTTGTCCGACTTCGTCATCCAGGACAGCGGCGCAAAGCTGGTGTTCTGCGACACGGCGCGCCGCGCTCAGGCGCCCGATGGCCTGCCCGTCGTGGAGTTTGGCGGCCAGGGTGATAGCGGGTTTGACGCGTTGCTGAATCCGGGGCCGTTCCAAACGGTCACACCCGAGCCAGACGAGCCCGCGTTCTTTTTGTACACATCGGGTTCCACAGGAAAACCCAAGGGTGTGATGCTGTCGCACCAGAGCCATTTGTGGGTGGTAAAGACCCGGCTTGACGGGCAAAGTCTGGCTGGCGAGCGGTATCTGATCGCCGCGCCGATGTATCACATGAACGCGCTGGCCCTGTGCCAGTTGGCGATCGCGGGACAAGCGACGATTGTGTTGCTGCCGCAATTCAAGGCGCGCCCCTACATCGAGGCGATTGCACGGTATCGGCCCACATGGCTGACCTCGGTGCCGCCCATGATGGCAATGGTGCTGCGTGAACAAGACCTGCTGGCCGATGCCGACCTGAGCAGTGTGCAAGTGGTGCGCATGGGTTCCGCACCGGTAAGCGAAGCCCTGCAAGCCGCCATCCGTCATGCCTTGCCCCAAGCGCGCGTCATTAATTCCTATGGCACGACAGAAGCCGGCCCAGTGACCTTCGGCCCGCATCCCGATGGCGTGGCGCAGCCCGATATGTCCATCGGCTACGCGCATCCCCAAGTGCAGGTGCGGCTGGTCAATGCCGAGGGCGCGCAGGCCGAACAGGGCGTGTTGCACGTGAAAAGCCCCGGCATCATGCTGGGTTATCACAATCGCCCCGATATCCGCGCAGCGATTACGCCTGACGGGTATTACGTCACGGGCGATGTGCTGCGCCGCGACGCGCAGGGCTTCTATTACTTCGTTGGCCGCGACGACGATATGTTCGTCTCGGGCGGCGAAAACATCTTTCCCGGCGAAGTCGAGAAGGTGCTGGAGACGCTACCCGGCGTGCAACAGGCTTGCGTTGTGCCGGTGCCGGATGACATCAAGGGCCACAAACCCGTGGCGTTTGTCGTGCCCGCCGCCGCAAGCGGCTTGACGGAAGACGCCGTCAAACAGCATGTGCTGGCCCACGCGCCTGCCTATCAACACCCGCGCCGTGTCTGGTTTCTAGACGCGCTGCCTCTGGCCTCCACCAATAAAGTCGACCGCAACTTGCTCAAGCAGCAAGCCGTGGACGCGCTGCGCGAAACAGGCGCGTTGGCCTGAACGAGGCGCCGACCCTCCATGTTTGATTTTTCCCTGATTGTTTACCCACGGATACTCGCAATGAAGAAGACCTCTCGCACTCTGGCCCGCGCAAGCGTGGCCGCCTTGGCGCTGTCCGCCGCGTCGGCCGCGCATGCCGCAGACGCGGTCACCGTGGCGCTGGGCATCCCCTTGACGGTTGCCAGCGGCGGCGTCTATGGCCTGGGCAAAGACCTGGGTTATTTCGACCAGGAAAACATCGAGGTAAAAACTATCGTGTTCCAGGGCGCAGGCGCTTTGCTGCCGCAAGTGGCGTCCAAGAAAGTCACTATAGGTTTGCCGCTGCCAGAACCCGTGCTTGCCAGCTACGAGACCGGCAAGACGCCGTTGCCCGTGCGCTACTTCTACAACACCATTCCGTCCAACGAGCTGGAACTTGCCGTGCTGGCGGATGGACCGATCAAGACGATCAAGGATCTGAAGGGTAAGAAGATCGGCGTGGGCGCGTTGACCTGGGGCACGATTCCCTCCACCCGCGCGTTGTTGCGCCAGGAATCGCTGGTGCCGGGCAAAGACGTGGATATCGTGGCGGTAGGCGTGCTGGGATCGGGTTTTCTGGCGCTGAAAGAGGGCAGGGTCGATGCCCTGAACTTCAACAGTTCCTGGACGGCCATGCTGGAACTGACCGGTACCAAGGTGCGCCGCCTGCCGTACCCGCCCATATTCCAGAAGATCAACAGCAACGGCTTTATCGCGCATGAAGACACCCTGCGTGACCAGCCGGACCTGCTGGCCCGCTTCGGCCGCGCTTACACCAAGGCGGTGCTGGCGTGCGACGCCAACCCGCGTCTATGCGCAGAGACGTTCTGGAAGTACCAGCCCGAGGCCAAGCCTAAAGACGGCGACTACCAGAAGAACCTGGACGAGGCCATCGTGCTGGTGAAAAAGCGTATGGACAGCACATTGCGCCGTCCGGACGGCAGCGACCGCGTGGCGGGCGAGTTCGATTTGCCCGTGATCCGTTCATTTGTGGGCGCCATGCACGCCGCTGGCGAATTCAATACCGATGCCATCCCGGTGGAAAAGATCTTCAGCAACCAACTGGTGCCGCAGTTCAGCAGCTTTGACGCTGCTGCCGTACGTGCTCAGGCCAAGGCGGCGCAATGACGGCTACGCCCTTGTTGCAGGCGCAGGCCGTGTCCGTGTCCTACCAGACGCGGCGGGGTAGCATCGACGCGTTGAGCGACGTGGATCTGCGCGTGGGCGAGGGCGAGTTCGTGACGATTCTGGGGCCGTCTGGCTGCGGCAAGTCCACCTTGCTCAAGCTCGCTGCGGGACTGCTTTCGCCCACCCGTGGCCGCATCGAAGTCGCGGGAACTCCGGTCGATGGACCAAACCGCGACATAGGCGTGGCGTTTCAGAAACCGACCTTGCTGCCGTGGCGGACCGTGTTGGACAACGTGCTGCTGCCCAGCCAGACGCTCGGTGAAGACGGCCCGTCGGCTCGGCAGCGCGCCCGCGAACTGCTGGAAGTTGTGGGTTTGCGGGACTTTGCCGATAACTATCCCAACGAGTTGTCGGGCGGCATGCAGCAGCGGGTCGGCCTGGCCCGGATGCTGCAACGCGATCCCAAACTGCTGCTGATGGACGAACCCTTTGCGGCGCTGGATGCCATGACGCGAGAGGCCTTGACGCTGGAATTGCAGCGTATCTGGATGCGCGACCGTAAATCCGTGTTGTTCATTACTCACAGCATTCCCGAAGCCGTCTTGCTGTCCGACCGCGTTCTGGTCATGTCGGCGCGGCCGGGCAGGGTGGTTGAGGACTATCACGTGGATATCGCCCGCCCGCGCTCATTGGCGACGCTGGCAGAACCGGCATTCGTGGCGGCCACCGATCACCTGCGCCGCCACTTCATCAGCTGAATCATGCAAAGACTGACTTCTGTCCTGTATCCCTTGGCCACGCTGCTTGTCGTGCTGCTGGCCTGGCATCTATCCGTCAAATTCTTCCAAGTTCCCGACTACATCCTGACGACGCCGGGCGCCGTGTTCAGCGCGCTGGTATCCGTGTTTCAGGACGGCACCATCTGGCGCCATATCGGCTATACGGTGTCTGCAACCGTCATCGGTTATGCCATAGGCAGTGTGCTGGCGTTGGTGCTGGGCGCGGTGCTGGCCGAGTCCCGCACCTTTGAGAAGTTTGTGTATCCCTTGCTGGTCGCCATCCAGGCCACGCCCAAGGTGGCATTGGCGCCGTTGATTCTTGTCTGGTTCGGGTTTGGCTTGGCGTCCAAAGTGGTGCTGGTCGTTCTGATCTGCTTTTTCCCGCTGTTCATCAACACCATCGTCGGCATCCGCCGTGTGGACCCGGATCTGGTGGACGCGTGCCGGGCATTTTCGGCATCGCGCTGGTACATCTTTCGCCACGTGAAGCTGCCTGCCGCTGCGGGCGACATTTTTGCCGGCTTGCAGATTGGCGTGTCGCTGGCGCTGATAGGCACTGTTGTGGGCGAGCTGGTGTCGTCCGAGGCCGGACTGGGATATCTGATCGGGTCCGCAGCCGTCAATCTGAATGTCAGCACCATGTTCGCCGGGGTCATTCTGCTGGCGGCGTTTGGCATCACAGGCGCGCAAAGCGTGCGCTGGCTGCATCGCAAGATCGTTTTCTGGGAGGCTGCCGGTGGCGCAGATACTCAAGCCCGCAGTTGAGCCCCCACTTGATTCCGCCCGGGCTCAAATGCGCGCTGATCTGGCGGCCTGCCATCGGCTGGCTGCCCTGTATGGCATGACGGACCTGATCTACACGCACATTTCGGCGCGTCTGCCGGGCGCGGACGATCAATTCCTGATCAACCCGTTCGGCCTGCTGTTTGAAGAGATTCGGGCGGACAACCTCGTCACAGTCGGGCCAGATGGCGAATTACTGGACGACCCGAGCGGGCTGGGCATCAACCGGGCGGGCTTTGTGATTCATTCGGCCGTGCATCAGGCGCGGCCGGACGCGGTGTGCGTCATGCATACCCATACGCTGGCTGGCGTGGCGGTGTCCTCCTTGCGCGACGGCTTATTGCCGTACACGCAACATGCGGCCCGCTTTCATAACCGGATTGGCTACCACGCCTATGAAGGGGTGGCCGTGGATCTGGATGAGCGCAACCGTCTGGTGCGCGATCTGGGGCCGCACAAGGCGTTGATGCTGCGCAACCACGGGCTGCTGACCTGCGGGGCGACCGTGGGCGAGGCGTTTGAATTGATGTTCTTTCTGGAATTCGCCTGCCGGGCGCAGTTGCAGATACAGGCAACGGGCCAAGCCGTCGCCGTGCCTGCGCTCGACGCCATCGAACGGGCGGCGGCAACCTTTGACCGCGCTGCGAGCCGCAGCGGACCGCGCCTGTGGCAAGCCTTGCTGCGCAGGTTGGACCACATTGACCCTTCTTATCACTCAATGCCGCGCGGTCTATGACATCGCGCGGTTCTCTATCGGAGCACACATGAACATCCTGCAACTTATCAAACGCGCCGCGGCGCTGACGCTGCTTGCTGGCACGGTGGCGGCGTCGCCCGCACAGGCCGAGAAGATCCGCGTTGGTTACTGGCCCAGCGGTCTGACACTGGGTTACGGCGCTGTCCTTGAGGCCGGCAGTTTCTTCAAGGATCAAGGACTGGAGGTGGAGTACGTACATTTTTCGGACGTCAATGGACCTACCCGCGCCATCGCGGCCAACGCGATTGATCTGGCGTTCGGTTCACCCGCCGCGGGCGCTTTCGCCCTGGCCACCGACGGCGTGCCCGTCAAGATCATTCTGGCGACTCAGCCATCGAACGTGTCGTTCGTAGTACTGGAAGACTCGCCGATCAAATCGCTTGCCGACCTGAAGGGCAAGAAGATCGGCATGTCGCCAGCGGGCAGCTCCACTGCCACCATCGCCAATGCGGTGCTTGCGGGCAACCATGGCATCAAAGAGAACGAGTTCACGCTGGTCCCCGGCAACGAGCCGCGGCTGGTGCAGTTCCTGGCGCAAAAAGAAGTGGATGCCGCCGCGCTGCGCAACGTGACCACAGCGCAATTGAAAGATCTGAAAGTTCGCACCTTGTCGACGTTCGGCGAACAGTGGAAGACGCTGACCAAGGGCGATAGCGTGCCGTACAACGCGGTCGGCGTAGTGCGGGCGGAGTACCTGCAAAAGAATCCTGATGCGGTGGTGCGAGCGATCGTGGCCTTGCGCCAAGCGCTGGAGTACGGCAAGTCCAATCCCGCCCAAGTAGTCAGCGCGGTGCAAAAGGCGGCCAATCTGCCGCAGGCGGATGCACAGGTGTTTGCAGACTTGTGGGATGAGAACTACCGCGTGTCGCTCAACGCCGCCGACCTGGAAACGCTCAAGCGCGAATTCCAGATTTTCAAAGACAACGGCACGCTGAAGGGTGATTTGCCTGCGGGCGCGCTGGACGCCGGCCCGTACGAACAATCCCTGGCCCGCAAGTAAGCCTGCGAGCAAGCGGGCAGGGCGGCTACACAACCAGCGGTTGTTAATTTCCGACTTTTTATTCATTTGGATTTCGCGGCTTTGGGCCTAGATTGTGGGTTCTGTCGCCCTTGCCGCGATCCCTTGTTTGGAGCCCCTTCCACCATGAGCTACGACACCACCGAAGCCGCCGTATCTGAACGGGTCTTGCCCGCAACCCTGGAACAAGCACGCGCCCGGGCGCTGGAACAGCATCTGCCGTATTCAGGCGGCGTCTCGCCGGACGACGCCTGGACGCTTGCCCAAAACGGCGCAGCCGTATTGGTGGACGTGCGCTCGGCCGAAGAACGCAAGTTTGTCGGCCACATTCCCGGTACGGTGCATGTGCCGTGGGCGACCGGAACCAGCCTGACGCGCAATCCGCGCTTTGTGCGCGAACTGGAAGCCAAAGTCGCGAGCGCTGGCGGTAAAGACGCAGTCGTTCTGCTGCTGTGCCGCAGCGGCAAGCGTTCCGCCCTGGCAGCCGAAGCGGCAGCCAAGGCCGGCTTCTCGTCTGTCTTCAACGTCTTTGAGGGATTTGAAGGCGAGATCGACGCCAATCAACACCGTGGATTGAACGACGGTTGGCGCCACCGTGGTTTGCCCTGGGTTCAGGACTGATATGGCGGTATTCGATCTGGATGGCGTGGTGCGGGCGCTGGAAGGCATCCGGGCCGAATGGAGAACTTCCCAACAACGCACCCGCGAACCGGGTGAGCGCGAGTTTCCCTCCCGCGAAGCGTTGGCCGATATCTTCGATAAGTTCAAGCGCGCGCTTTTTCCCATGCGGCTGGGCCCCGTGGACATGCGCCACGAGAGCGAAAACTTCTACGTGGGTTACACGCTGGATGCCGCCTTGCGGAGCCTGCTGGAACAAGCGCGTCTGGAACTGCGGCGCTATGCGCCGGATGATGCCAGCGTGGATGAACGGGCGGCGCTGGTCGTGCGCAGCTTCGCGGCCGCCTTGCCTGACGTGCGGCGTCTGCTGGATAGTGATGTGCTGGCGGCGTATCAGGGCGATCCGGCCGCGCGCAGCGTGGACGAAGTGCTGCTCTGCTATCCCGGCATACACGCGCTGATCCATCACCGGCTGGCCCATCAGCTCTATTTGCTGGAACTTCCGCTGCTGGCGCGCATTGCGGCCGAAATCGCGCATGGCGAAACGGGCATCGACATCCACCCCGGCGCGCAGATCGGCCCGGGCTGTTTCATTGATCACGGCACGGGCGTCGTCATTGGCGAAACCGCGCGTATCGGGCGGCGCGTGCGTATTTACCAAGCCGTGACACTAGGCGCAAAACGCTTTGTCACGGATGCGGATGGCAATCTGGAAAAAGGCGTGGCCCGCCATCCCATCGTGGAAGACGATGTCGTCATCTATGCCGGGGCCACCATCCTGGGCCGCGTGACGCTGGGACGGGGCGCCGTCATTGGCGGCAATGTCTGGATCACTGAAGACGTCGCCGCGGGCGCCGCCGTGACCCAAGCCGGCCCCCGCAGCACACAACGCCAGCGAGAACAGCCGGTGGCCGAGCAGGAGCCTGCTGGATGAGCCAAGACGTCGTGAAGGTGTTTGGCCGCACCGTGCGAGCGCTGCGCGAAACCCAGGGCTGGTCACAGGAACAATTGGCGGAGCGTTCCGATCTGGACCGTTCCTATGTGGGCGAGATCGAGCGCGCGCGCGTCGTTGCGTCAATCGTGACCGTACACAAGCTCGCCACTGCGCTGCAATTGGATGCGGCAAGCCTGTTGGCGCAATGCGGAAGATTCAACCCCGAATGATGGCGATAGCCTGTTGTCGCTCGGTTGGGCGGCGCGCAGACTTCGGTTCAGTCATTTTGATTATTTGTTTATTTCGGAGATTCATATGAGTGCCACCGTAGGCGGGACCGTCGCACTGGGCGACAACGGCGCAAGGCAGTTAGCCAACGCCACCAAAACCGTTCCGCAACTATCCACCATCAGCCCCCGTTGGCTGACCCATTTGCTGCAATGGGTGCCGGTGGAAGCAGGCATCTACCGCCTGAACAAAGTCAAGAATCCCGAAAACATCAAAGTCACATGCACGGCGCGCGAGGCCGAAAACCAGCTGCCGCGCACCTTCGTCGACTACGAAGAGAATCCGCGCGAGTACTTCCTGAACGCCGTCAGCACCGTGTTGGACGTGCATACCCGCATCTCTGATCTCTACAGCAGCCCGCATGACCAGATCAAGGAACAACTGCGCCTGACGATCGAAACGATCAAGGAAAATCAGGAAAGCGAGCTGATCAACAATCCCGATTACGGTTTGTTGTCGCAGGTGACCGAAGAGCAGCGCATTTTCCCGCTGACCGGTGCGCCCACGCCCGACGATCTGGACGAACTGCTGACCAAGGTTTGGAAGGAACCCGCTTTCTTCCTGACGCATCCGTTGGCCATTGCCGCCTTTGGCCGCGAAGCCACGCGCCGCGGCACGCCGCCGCCTACCGTCAGCCTGTTCGGATCGCAGTTCATCACGTGGCGCGGCATTCCGCTGATTCCTTCGGACAAGGTGCCGGTGGCCGATGGTAAGACCAAGATTCTGCTGCTGCGCGTGGGCGACAAGCGTCAGGGTGTGGTCGGTCTGTATCAGCCCGGTTTGCCCGGCGAGCAAAGCCCGGGTCTGTCCGTGCGGTTCATGGGCATTAACAACCATGCAATCGCTTCCTACCTGATCTCGTTGTATTGCTCGCTGGCTTTGTTGGCCGACGACGCGCTGGCCGTGCTGGATGACGTTGAGATCGGGAAATATCACGACTATCCCGATACCTACAAGTAGGCCGCGCGATGAGTCTTGCAGATTCCTCTGTGCCGATTGCCGCCTTGGGCGGCTTGCCGGGCGCGCCGGAAGCGCCCATCGATCCGGGTGAGCTTTCCCGCCTGGCCAACGCCTTCTTCTCGGCGCTGCCAGGGCAGGGCGTGGCGAGTAATGTGCCGGCGGCCGTGCCCCCTGGGGTGCAGGCGCCCTTGAATGTCGCGCCGCCCGGTTCGCCGCTGGTCAGCCCTGCGGGCTTGGGCCCTAGCGTGCCGGGGACCCCGATTCCGCAAGGCTATGCGCCGGGAGCCAACCTGGTGCCCGCGTCGCCCGCGCAATTGCCATCACTGGCGCATCGCGCCCCAGCGTTGTTGCCGCACGCGCAGGCCGGTAACGGCTTGCCGGACAATGTCGTGACGGCGGTGCCTGCATACGAACCGCGCTTTGGATCGGGTGCTACGGGCATTGCGCCCGTGGTTGCCCCGTCTGATGGTTCGGCCCGCGCGGCTGCGCCGTACTATTTCCTGGATGCGTCGCACGGCCAACCATTGGCAGGCAGTGCAGACAGCCCCAATGTACTGGGGGCAACGCGCGTCAGTGATCAGTTGGCGGGGTATTCGTTGCCTGCTTCGGCTCCCGCTGCCGCATCGCCCCAGCCCGCTTCCAATCCAGCGCCTGCCGGCGACCCGCGATACTACTTCGTGGACGCCGTGGTGCTGCCCAGCGGCTATGTGACGCCAGCGCATCCCAATGCGCGCACGGCGCCGCATGCAGGTTCGGATGCGCGTCCGCCATTTGATGTGCACGCGGTGCGGCGCGACTTTCCCGTATTGCAGGAACGTGTCAACGGCCGCCAGCTGGTGTGGTTCGACAACGCCGCAACCACGCACAAGCCGCAAAGCGTCATCGATCGCATTGCGTATTTTTACGCTCACGAAAACTCCAACATTCACCGCGCAGCGCACGAACTGGCTGCCCGCGCCACGGACGCCTACGAAGGCGCGCGTGAACGGGTCAGACGCTTTATCAATGCGCCGGACGTGAACGAAGTGATTTTCGTGCGCGGCACCACCGAAGCGATCAATCTGGTCGCCAAAAGCTGGGGCGCGCAACACGTGGGTGAGGGCGATGAGATCATCGTGTCGAACCTGGAACACCACGCCAACATCGTGCCCTGGCAGCAATTGGCCGCCGCCAAAGGCGCACGCCTGCGCGTGATTCCCGTCGACGACAGCGGCCAGATTCTGCTGGATGAATACCAGAAGCTGCTCAATGACCGCACGCGTATCGTGTCGGTGACGCAGGTCTCGAATGCGTTGGGCACGGTAACGCCTATCAAGCAGATCGTTGACCTGGCGCACCGGGCGGGCGCCCGCGTGCTGGTCGATGGCGCCCAGTCGGTATCGCATATGCGGGTGGATGTGCAAGACCTGGGCGCTGATTTCTTCGTGTTCTCGGGCCACAAGATCTTCGGACCCACTGGGATTGGCGCAGTCTGGGCCAAGCGCGAGGTGCTGGAAGACATGCCGCCGTGGCAAGGCGGGGGCAACATGATTGCCGATGTGACTTTCGAGAAAACGGTATTCCAGCCCATACCCAATAAGTTCGAAGCCGGTACTGGCAATATCGCCGATGCCGTCGGATTGGGTGCGGCGCTGGACTACGTGACGCGATTGGGCATTGAAAACATCGGCCGCTACGAGCACGAGCTGCTGGTCTACGGCATGCGCGGATTGGGCGCTATCAAGGGCGTGCGGCTGATCGGAACGGCGGCAGAGAAAGCCAGCGTCATGTCGTTTGTGCTGGCCGGCTACAGCACGGAAGAGGTGGGTCAGGCGTTAAACGATGAAGGCATCGCTGTGCGCACGGGCCACCATTGCGCGCAACCCATCTTGCGCCGCTTTGGCGTGGAAACCACGGTGCGGCCGTCGCTGGCGTTCTACAACACCTACGACGAGATCGATCGCTTGCTGCAAGTGGTGCAACGCTTGTCTTCTGCCCGCCGCAACGGCTAAGGCGAGCTTGCGGCCCGGCTCTGCATGCAGAGCCGGGCCGCACGTTTTACTGATGGCGATGTTGCCTTCGCATCCACTCGTCGTCTATCGCATGAGCCGCTCGTGTTGGACAACGCCAGGATAGTGTTCAACATATGACGCCGTTGGCCGAACGGCATGGCTGATGTCCGACGTATTGAACAAGCCGACCAGCGTTCTCAAATGAGATGCCTGTTCGCTTGCCGCAACTGCCAGGCTGGTGGCGTCATCCGCAAGTGCGGCATTTTCCCGCGTGTTCCGGTCCAGGCCGCGGATGACCTCATTCACTCCGGCAATGCGAGTGCTTTGTTCGTTACTGGCCACCGAGATTTCGCGCATGATGCTCGACACCGTTTTCACACTTTCAACGACTTCCTGCATGGTCGTGCCAGCGTGATCCGCCAAAGTATGTCCGGCTTGCGTATTCTCCACCGCCGCGCCGATAAGAATCTTGATTTCTTTGGCCGCTGCCGCTGAACTCTGCGCCAACGAACGCACTTCCGCCGCCACAACGGCAAAGCCGCGTCCTTGGGCGCCTGCTCGGGCGGCTTCTACGGCAGCGTTCAGTGCCAGAATGTTGGTCTGGAAAGCAATGCTGTCTATCACGCCGATAATTTCGGATACCTGCTGGGAAGATGCGTCGATCTTACGCATCGTGGCGACGACTTCTGCCATGACCTCGCCGCCCCGCACGGCAACTTCGGAGGCCGACTCAACCAAATGCGTGGCATGTACAACGTTCTGGCGGTTCGTGTCCACGATGGATGTCAGCTCATCCATGTAGGACGTGGTCTGTAGCAGGGATGCTGCTTGATCTTCTGTTCTGGCGCTGAGATCCCGGTTGCCCTCCACCAGGGCGGCTGCATTATTGACAATCGATTCCGTGCCTTTACGCACATCAGACACAATGCTTGCGAGACTGTCTCGCATATGGGCGATAGAACTGATGACGCCTCCGGCCTGTGCGGCTTTCGTGTCGATATTGACCAGAAGATTGCCGCCTGCAATACCCGATGCAATCGCGCTGAGTTCATAGGGTTCAGCACCCAGAGCGCGCCGGATAGAACGAATGGTCAGGCTAACAATCAAGACTCCCAA
Organism: Achromobacter seleniivolatilans; assembly: GCF_030864005.1. Lineage (NCBI taxonomy): Bacteria > Pseudomonadati > Pseudomonadota > Betaproteobacteria > Burkholderiales > Alcaligenaceae > Achromobacter > Achromobacter seleniivolatilans. Next base: position 1,621,223 of record NZ_CP132976.1, on the reverse strand, counting down.
AACGGCGCTAAGCAAAGTGATCGCGATCATGAACGTCTGAAAGCCCGCCGCGGCTTCACGCGCGCTGGAAGACTCCGCCTGATTCATACGCTCTTGCAGATCAATGAACTGGTTGATGCGAGCCAGCCATTCAATGAACGCGGGGCGCGCTTGCTCCAGCATGAGATTCACGGCAGCTTCATGCCGTCCTGAATTGCGTAGCTCAATTACCCGATCGATCAGCGGCAACGTGTGCGCTTCGATGTCCTTGATACTGGCCAGGATTCTTCTTTCCTCAGTTGAGACATTGCTGTCGTTGTCGAACATCTTGTCCAGCAGCACGGCGGATTCCGCATAGGCAGCGGCCAACTGTGAAATTTCCTGGATGAACGTGCTGGTTTGTCCTTGCGGGGCCAAGACCACGTCGCGCAGGCTGATCGCCCGGTCATGGACGCTGCCACGGAAATTGATCGCATAGCGCTGCTTGACACTGTTCAGATCGCCGATCGTGGTCAGCGAATTCGATATGGCATTGACGCGGGTGATTCCCATTGCGGTCAAAAGGCACATCATCAGCAGTACAAGTGAGAATCCCAAGACCAGACGAGATTTCAAAGACAAGTTGGAAAAGAGGCGAGGCATGTAAACGCAGGCTCCGAGATGGCGCAGACCTGAAGAAAAGTCGGCATTGTTATTAGGAGAGAGCCCGAGTTTCTGATGCCAGCAACCGGTCTTCCAGGACAGCACGAAGGTATGGCAAATGCCCCATGGGAACCATCAGATATTTCTGAAAAAACAGTGCGCTAAACCTTGGAATTGAACTCGCGCAGCGCGCTTGCGAAGCCGCCTTCAACGCGGGAATAGGGGCGTGCGCTGGTTGTGACCCTGGGCAGGGCGCTCCAGGCGATGCAGCAGCCGTCCAGTTGCAGACGGTCAACAATCGCTTGATCTTCGCTGCACGCCAAGGCGGCAAAGCCGCCAATGCGCCGGTAGGCTGGCGCCGCAATACCCAGGTTGGCGCCATGCACGTGGCGGTGCCCGTCCTTGTCCTGATAATGCAAGGCAAAGTGGCGCCGGGCTGCTTTGGCGTTCGACCCATGTGCGGCCCAGCCCGTGACGCCCACAGTGCCGCAGACCACATCGGCCTGCAGCGACAACTGATCCACCAGCCAGCGCGGCGACACGCGCGTGTCGGCATCGGTAAAAGCGAGCCAGCGCGCACCGGCCGTCAGCAGATGCTGTGCGCCAACGGCGCGGGCCATCCCGACGTTGCGCGCGCGGATTGTCAGGCATCGCACCGGCCAGGCTGCTGCCAGCTTGGCAGTCCGGTCGCGGCATTGATCCAGCACCACCACAATCTGGACGGGTTCGTCTTGTAGTAATGGATGGCGCGCCGCAGCGGTGGCTGACTTCAGGCAAGCGGCGATGTGGCGCTCTTCATCATGGGCAGGAATGCAAATTCCGATCATCGTCGTGTCCTTGCTGCGGCGGCTGTTTGCGCCAGATATCCAGCCTGAACTCCGTTTCCAGGTGATGGACGAGTAAAGTCATGCCGGGCATTTGGGCAATCGCTTCGTGTATGGCGTCGGTGTGCTGACGGCGGTCAGAAAACGCGGGGCGAAAATGGCAGGCGACCACCTCTGCGCCTGGTTGCAGGCAATGCCAAAGACGCCTGAGAAATCCGGCCAGGTCGGCGTCGTTAAAGTAGTAAGCAATCTCGGAGACAATCGCCAGATCAAAACTCTGCCGGGCGTCCGGCCATTGGCTGGGCAGTCGCAGAGCTAGCACCTCGACGCCTTTCTCTTGTTGCGCTGTGACTCGGATACGGCATCGCTGTACGGCGGTCGGTGATCCGTCAACTGCGCAGACCTGTGTGCATCGCTGTGCCAGCCGCAGGGTCATATCGCCTTCGCCGCAACCCGCTTCGAAGGCGTGGGCGTAGCGCTGCCTGCATAACGCAGCCAGAATCAGTTCGCGCTTGCGCTGCTCGTACCAAGCGTCGCGCACGCGCCACGGGTCTACGCCGCTTTGATACAAGCGCTCGAAATGTCCGTCTACAGAATCCATGGCGGCTCCGTAAGCGCCGCTACCAGCGCGCCATGGGCCGCTTGATCACGTTCAGCGTGGCTCTGCCGGATAAATACCGGTAAGTCCGCCATGGCCTGGGCAAATGCGGCGTCCTGGCACATCGGACCGGCGCCCAATGCGCGCGCTGCTCTCAGCAGCACTTCCTCTGCCGCGGCTTCAACGGCCAGCCTGGCTCTAGCGGTGACCAGCGCACAGCCGTCATCCGGCGCGGCATCAATAGCGGATGCAGCTTCGCGCAGTACGGCGCGAGCCTGGGCAAGCGCGGTATCAGCGGCCCCCAAATGGGCTAATCGGAAGGGGTCCACATGTTCCAGCCCGCTTGGCGCGCTGGCTGCCAGCCGCAGCCGCTGCGCAACACGGGTGACGCCACCGTACCAGCAGGCAGCCACCCCCGCGCCACCATGCAGAAATCCCGGTCGATCAACGTAGGCGCCTGGCGCTCCGACCAGCGTCCCAAATACGCGATCAAACCGCACATTCACTGTGGCGCTGGTTCGCATTCCCACTGCATGCCAGCCCGGGTCGATCATCGTGACGCCAGCCTGATCCAGGTGCAGGGCAGCCAGACACGGGCGGCCCGCGCGGTCCCACCCGCTGACAAGCGCATGCGTCAGGTCCAACGCGCCAGAGCACCAGGCCTTTATCCCGTTGAGTTCCACTCGGCCATCCGTTAAACATGTAATCCCGACCCGATACTGAGGCGGCTCGGCACACCACACCCCCCAGCGGCTGCCAGCCAGCGGGCCAGCGGCGCCATGCAGTTCCGCAAGAATAGCCAGCGCATCGGTATGACCCTCGAACAGCTTGGCCAGCCCCAGATCCGCCGCGCCAACCTTGGCCAGGGTCTTCCAGCGAGACAAGGTGTCTCCTGACCCTGGCATTGGCAAGGCGTCGCATCCCGCGTCCACCAGCGCGCGCAAGCTCTGGCCGGGCACTACCGGCCAAACCATGTCCGCCAATTGTTCATCCAGAAGGTCGGCGGCGGCGCGAGTGGCGCGATTTATCGTTCTGAACATGGGTTGAGTCCTTGCGCCGTGCTGGACGCGCTTTTTCCTCTAGCCGCAATTCTTATTCCCGATAAGCGGTTCCGTTGCTCCGCGCTGCTGCACGTTCAGCACACTGCGGGACCGGAACTTGCTGATGCAGCGGGACCGCCACCCGGCGTTACGAACGGCCAAACGGCCACCAGGAGACGCGCCATGATCGAGAAATCCGCCGCCATTGGATGGGCTGTTCTGTTGGGAGTGATGTCCAATGTGCCTATTGCCGCGGCGCAGGGTGCGCCGCAGTCCGTAACCGAAGTTCGCGTTGATGTGGCCAAAATTGCTGCGGGCTACCGGGCGTCGAAGATAAGCGGCGCCACCGTCTACAACGGCAATAAGGAAAAAATTGGCACTGTGGACGATTTGATTCTTGGCCCGCCTGAGTGGGAGCCCTATGCGGTGCTGTCCGTTGGCGGCTTGCTGGGCGTGGGTACGCACTTGGTAACGGTGCCATTAGCCAGCATCCAGGTTGTGGAGGATCAGTTTCAGCTTCCGAATGCGTCCAAAGACAGCCTGAAGGCGCTGCCAGAGTTCACCTATGCCAAGTAAGGGAGCCACACTATGAAAAGAACCGCCAAGCACTCATTGGTAGACACCGGCGCGGGCGACGACGCGCAACAGCAATCGCTAGGTCAGCGATTGAAGGCCATCGACGACGCGCGCCCTGATTTCCCCGGCGAGCATCTGATTGTGTTTGGGCTGGGCGCACTGCTGATGGTGGCGGGCATGCGCGGGCGCACCGTCCTGCGCCGGGCTCTATTTACGGCGGCCGGCACCGCGCTTGTCGGGCGCGCTGCCAGCGGCACGGGCGGAATTTCGAAGATCGCTCGTCTGATCAGGACGGTACGCTAGGCAGCGGGTGAAGCGCAGGGCAGGGGAGTGGAGTGCATTTTGACACGGGTGATTACGCCCGGTTCTGGGTGTGGGCAGTCTAGTGCGGGTATGGTCATCTAAAAAAACCTACCGCATTACAAAGCGCTCACTCAGGAGTTGGAAGCACCATGTATTTCAGGCCATCGTGCAAGACCGTCGCGCACCCCAAGCGGGTATCCAGCGCGTCAATGAGCTGGCTGCAAGAGCGAAAACAGTTCATCAAGGCACTGTTGAACAATCCCGCCGCCATAGGCGCCGTCGCGCCATCGGGCGCGGCGCTGGCGGCCGCCATTACGGCGTCCATCCAGCCCCGGGCGGGAAAAGTGTTGGAGCTGGGTTGCGGCACGGGCGTCTTCACGCGAGAAATGCTGCGGCGGGGCGTCCATCCATCCAGCCTTGTCCTGGTTGAACAGGACACAGAAATGAGCCGCGACCTACGCAAGCAGTTTCCAGAAGCAACCGTGCTCCAAGTGCCCGCGCAAGAACTGTCCCGCGAAAGCCACCCCGAACTGGACGGAATCGGCACGACCATCTGCGGTCTGCCGTTACGGAACATGAGCGGGACGCACCACCAGCAGTTGCTCGCCGCCGTGTTCGGCGCCATGCGTCCGGGTGGCGCCATGCACCTGTTCACCTATGGCGTGCGTTGCCCGATATCTCCGGCTGTACTGGCCGCTTGCGGCGTGTCGGCACGCAGATCAAGGTTTGTTCCTATGAACTTGCCGCCTGCGTCGGTGTATAGCTTGACGGCGGCGTCGGCCTAGATGCCCTCTTCAAAATAAATCTAACTCTGTGAAAATGGCGCAATTTTTGCCGGATAAAATTAAGTGCCCACGCTCTGTTTCCAATGCGCCAGCACCGTGTCACAAATGGACGATGCTGCGCCCACATAATTCTCCGGCTTTCCCAACTGTTCAATCTCTTCATCACTAAACAAGTCACGCATCAAGGGATCGACGGATAAGGCGGCGCGGATACTGACGGGTAACGAGCAATCGTTGCGGATGGCTTCTTTGGTCGCTTGCTCTACCAATTCATGGGCCTGCAGACGTCCGATATGCGACCCCAGCGCCAGTGCGTAAGCCTCGGCCAGGATCAAACCCTTTGTTGCGTCCAGGTTTTCCTTCATCCGCAGGGGGTGGACGTCTAGCCCGTCCAGAATTCCGACCAGATGCCGCAGGGCGCCGCCGGTCAACGACGCGATTTGCGGCAAGACATCCCATTCGGCTTGCCAGCCACCTAACGCGCGTTCGTGTTCTTGAATCATTGCAGACAGGATCGTCGAAACCAGCGGAGGAACGCGCGTCGCAGCGGCCAGAATCGCCGCGCAGCCGACGGGGTTGCGCTTATGGGGCATGGTGCTTGAACCGCCTCGCCCAGGGCCGCCGGGCTCGGCCAGCTCTCTGACTTCTGTCTGAGCCATCAACGAGATATCGCGGGCGATCTTGCCGAGCGTGCCCGTCAAGACGCCAAGGGTCGCGGCGATGTCGGCCAGGCGGTCTCGATGCGAATGCCATGGCATGGCGGGCAATGCCAGCCCCAACTCAGCGGCCAGCGCCTGTGAAACCGCAGGGGCTGAAGTGCCAAGGCTGGCTAACGTGCCAGCAGCACCGCCGAATTGCAGCTGCGCCACCTGAATTCCGTCCTGCCGCAATCGCAAACGGCTGCGCTCTAATGCCTGTAGCCAGCCGGCCGTCTTGGCGCCAAAAGTCGTAGGTAGCGCGTGTTGTAACCACGTGCGGCCCACCATGATGGTGTCCCGATGGACGGCAGTCAGCCGCGCACATGCCTCTGTGGCGGCCAGAAGATCCTGATCCAGTTGGGATGCCACCTGACGAATCTGCAACACAAGTGCCGTGTCCAGAATGTCTTGGCTGGTGGCGCCCCAATGCACATACCGCGCAGCCTCGGGATCGACCCTGTGTACCGCTGCCGTCAATTGCTTGACGAAAGGGATGGCGATATTGCCGGCCGCGATTGATGCGTCGGCAATGGCGGCCAGGTCCAGCATGCCGTCAACATCTCCAACGTGGCAGACATCATGGATGCAAAGGGCGGCACTTGCCGGAATTACTCCGCAGTGACCCTCGGCACGCGCCAGCGCCGCTTCCACCTCCAGCATCCGGCGGATTATTCCTGTTCCTGAGAACAAGGCCATGATGTCGCGATCGGAGTAGATCTGCTCCGTCAGTCCGGAAATTACGGTCATGAGATTGGGGCGCCGTCAGCGCGGTCAAATATCAAAGAACACGGTTTCGCCCGAACCTTGCAAGACCACGTTCCAGCGCAATATGCCGCTGCCGGTGTCGTGCGCGATCAGCGTTTCCCGGCGGGCGGCGGGCACCTTGCTCAGTATCCAATCCTGCTCATTCGCACGCGTCTCGTCCGGAAAGTACATCCGCGTCGACAGGTGCTTGAGCAGGCCTCTCATGAATAGCGAAACCACAAGGTGCGGGGCCTGCTGCGACCCATCCGGCCCTGCCACCGGCCCGGGCTTGATCGTAGTGAAGCGGAAAGACCCATCGGGCTCGGTCGGCACGCGGCCGAACCCTGTGAAGCTGGCGCTTTGGGACTCCGCGCTGGCAAATCCGGGATCATCGGGATGCCGGTACACACCGCGCGCGTCGGCTTGCCAGAGCTCGACCATGCCGTCGGGCACGGGGTTGCCCTGCCCATCGGTGACGCGTCCTTCAATCACGATTGCGGTCGCTTCCAGGTGGGGCAGGCCGGCGGTAAGGTCCGCACAGTTCAAGCCGGACAGCCCGATGTGCAAGTAGGGGCCGACGGTTTGCGAGGTAGTGGGATAGAGCATGGCTTACTCCAATGGGGTCGCGTTGCGGCCGCGCAGCACGATATCGAAGCGGTAGCCCAGCGCGTATTCGGGCACGGTGGTTTCCCAATCGAGCGTCGCGATCAGCCGGTTGCGCGCCTTGACGTCCTGGATGCACTGGAAGATGGGGTCGAACTCCAGCAAAGGATCGCCCGGGAAGTACATCTGCGTAACCAGGCGCGTGGCATAGGCGCGGCCAAACAAGGAAAAGTGGATGTGTTGCGGGCGCCATCCGTTGTAGTGATTGCCCCAGGGATAGGCGCCGGGCTTGATCGTCTTGAACTGGTAGCGGCCCTGCGCATCGGTGACCGTCCTGCCTTCACCTCTGAAGTTGGGATCAAGCGGAGCGTCGTGCTGATCGCGCTTGTGCAAATAGCGGCCTGCGGCGTTGGCCTGCCAGATTTCGATCAGCGCATCGGGGACCGGGCGGCCGTTTTCGTCCAGGACGCGGCCCGACACAATGATTCTTTCTCCGATCGCGTCGGCGCTTGCCACACGCGTCAAGTCGTTGTCGCCTTGCCTGACAAACGCGGCGCCGAAGGCCGGTCCCGTAATTTCAGATAAGGTCTGCGGTACGACGATCAGGGCTTCGTTGGGCGAGCGCAGTTGTGTGGAGCCGTAGGGATCGAACCGGTAGCCGGGCTGAGTGTTCCAGAAAGGGCGCCGGTATTGAGCAAGATGGGTCATTGCGGAAAATCTCCTTTGAAGCGCTTCCCAGGCGGTCATCCGGCCAGGGAAGCGCAGACGGTTCGCACCGGTCAGCCGCCAAACCAACGGGCGGGCACGATTACCAGGGCAGGGAAGGCCACCATCAGGAACATGATCAGGAACTCCGCCACCATGAACGGCACGACACCGCGAGTGACATCATCCATCCGCATCTTTCCGACGCCCGCCACGACATTCAGGACGGTGCCTACGGGCGGCGTGACCAGGCCGATCGAATTGTTGATGATGAAAAGCACACCGAAGTACACCGGATCAATGCCCGCCGCCCGCACCAGCGGCATCAGCACCGGCGTCAGAATCAGAATGGTGGGCGTCATGTCCATGGCCGTGCCAACCACCATGACCAGCACCATGATGGCCGCCATTAGCAGAATCTTGTTGCCCATGAACGGCTGCAGCAGGTCCACGACCTTGGCGGGCAGGTCGGCCACGGTAATCAGCCAGGCGCTGACCATGGCGGCCGCAATAAGAAACATGACGATGGCGCTGGTCTTGGCAGCCGAGACAAACACCGCATAGAGCTGGTTGAGCTTTAGCTCCCGGTAGACCAGCGTGGACACGAACAAGGCGTACACGGCGGCGACCACCGCGGCTTCCGTGGGCGTAAATACGCCCATGCGCAAGCCCACCAGGATGATGACCGGCAGCATCAGCGCCCACAACGCCTTGCGAAATGCCGTGGCAATTTCCTGTGCGGATTTGCGTGGCGGCGGAACCACTTTTTCTCGCCGGACCAGCCACGCCCAGGTCAGCCACAGGGCGCCGCCGATCATCAGGCCGGGAACGATGGCCGCCATGAACAGCTTGGAAATCGACACATTGGCCGCCACGCCAAATATGACCAGACCGATGCTGGGTGGAATCACCGGGCCGATCACGCCGGTCGCGGCAATCAGGCCGCCGGCGGTCTCCTTCTTGTGGCCAGCGCTGACCATCATGGGCAGCAGCAACGCGGTCAGTGCGGCCGCGTCGGCCACTGCCGAGCCGGACAAGGCGGACAAGAGGCAGCCGGCCATGATGGTGACGTATCCCAGCCCGCCCTTGACGTGGCCAACCAGGGCCAGCGCCAGATCCACAATGCGACGCGACAGCCCGCCGACATTCATGATCTCGCCCGCAAGCATGAAGAACGGCACGGCCAGCAGCGGAAAACTGTCCGCGCCGCCGATCACGTTCTGCGCGAGGATCTGCGAATCAAAGATGTCCAGGTGCCACATCAACGCGACGCCGCTGGCCAACAATGCAAAAGCGATCGGCACGCCCAGCGCCATGACCCCCAACAACGAACCGATGAAAACGGCGATGGTCATGCGCTTCTCCCGGGAGCGCGCTGTTGCGCATCGTCCAGAATTTGCTTGAGCTGCACGGCTTCTTCGGATTCTTGAACCATGATCAGATCCTGGTCATTCAGCTTGCCGCTCAGCACTCGGTACAGGTCGACCGCGATGATCAGCCCGGCCAACGAGGAAAACACCAAGCCTGACGCGTACACGATGGCCAGCGGCAAACCGCTGACCGGCGCGCTGACGTCGGCATTGATCACGGCCTGTTCCCAGCTGCCTTTGAACATCAGGCCCACGATGTAAAGCATGATGATCTGGCCCGTCACCAGGCAGATCTTCTTGCCCGCAGTCGGCAGCTTCGCCACCACCATGTCCATGCCCAGATGTCCGCGTTCCTTGAGAGCAATTACGGCCCCCAGGAAGGTCAGCCAGATGAACATCCAGCGTGAGATTTCCTCGGACAGCGTAATGCCCGAGTTAAAGCCGTAGCGCGCAACGACGTTGCCGAAGACCAGCACCACCATCGCCGCCAGCAACAAGGCGATGGCCACTTCAAGCACGCGGCAGACACCTCCGATGAATCTGTCTATGAAGACCATGGCCGGGCCCCGCTAAGAATCAGAGGAAGGTTCGCCCGCTTCATGCTTGGGCTTCCCGCAGGATGTCGACAAGGCCCCGCAGCGCCGTCAGGTAAGAATGCGGCCCAAGCCCTTGCACGGTGCCGCGCACCGCGGGGGAGATGATCGAATGCGCGCGCCAGGCCTCGCGCGCCGCGATGTTCGACATATGGACTTCCAGGGTGGGGAAGGGCATGGCCTTGATCGCGTCATGCAGGGGCACCCCGTGCTGGGTCAGGCCCGCCGGATTCACCAGGGCGCCTTGCGCAGCGTCAATATTCTCGTGCAGGAAATCGATCAGCGCTCCCTCGTGGTTGGATTGCAATGTCGATAGTTCGACGCCTAAGTCGCCGGCCAGGGCGGCCAGGCGCTGGTTGATCTCCGCCAGCGTGGTGGTGCCATAGATATGCGGCTCGCGGCGGCCGAACAGATTGAGGTTCGGGCCATGCAGGACAAGAATCTTCATGATAGGTACGCCGTTGCGTTTACTTGCGGATGCGCGAGAGTTCGTCGTTGTAGAGCTTGACGATCGCCGGGTCGTAGCTGCCGGTGAAGTGCTCAATGACCGGCTTGACGATCTGCTGCATTCGAGCCTTTTCGCCTGGCTCGATCGTGTTGTATTGAATGCCTTTTGCCTGAAGCTCCGCCACGGCCTTCTGCGCGGTTTCGCGGCTGACCTTGCGCTGATAGCTGCGGGCCTCGTCGGCGGCTTCATTCATGATGCGTTGCTCGGCGGGAGACAGCTTGTCCCAGAACTTCTTGCTGACCAGCACGATGTTCGCGGCGTAGACATGATTGGTCGCACTGACGTACTTCTGCACCTCGTAGAACTTGTTCGACAAGATGACCGAGTACGGATTTTCCTGACCGTCAACGGCCTTGGATTCCAGGGCGCCGTACAGTTCTGCAAACGGCATGGGCACCGGATTGGCCTTGAACGCCTTGAACGTGTCCAGGAACACCGGGTTGGGAATCACCCGGATCTTGAGGCCCGCCAAATCTTCCGGCTTGGTAATGGCGTGCTTGGAATTGGTCACATTGCGAAAGCCCAAATCCCAGAAACCCAATGCGACCAAACCCTTTTCGGGCAGTTTGGCGATCAGTGCTTTACCCAGTGGACCGTCCAGCAGCGCGTCTGCCTGTCCAAAGTCGGTGACGGAGAAGGGCAGGTCGATCAGCCCGAATTCCTTGACGATGCCCGCCAGTGATGTGGATGCGGGCGCTGACATTTCCTGCACACCGCCTTGCAATCCCGATTGCTGCTGCATTTCATTGCCCAACTGGGACGCCGGGAACTCCTTGACCTTCAACTTTCCGCCACTCTTGGCGGCCAGTAATTCCGCAAATTTCTGTACGCCAGCACTTACGGGATGGTCGGTGTTGTTAAGGTGGCCAAACCGAATCGTGCGTTCCTGGATATCTTGCGCGGTGGCCGTCATGGCGGCGGAGCATAGGGCGCCGATCAAAGCCAAGCGAAAAATGCTGGTCTTCATGGTTGTCTCCTTCCTCGTTTTTCTGGAATGGTCTCGATGTCTTGCAAGACGCTGAGGTGGAATGTAATTCCGAGTGGAATACTTTTCCACCTAGGGTTATCATCCATCAAACCACTACTTGTTGAGACGACATGGCCGGAGTCCTCGAACGTGCGCTCGCCGTCATGGAGCACTTATCCTCCAGACCCGAAGGCGTCCCCTTAGCCTCTCTTGCCCAGCAGCTGGAGATACCCCAAAGCGCAGCTCACCGGCTGTTAACCGACTTGTGCCGCTGCGGCTATGTGCGCCAGATTCGCGACCACGGCGACTACGCATTGACTGCACGCGTGGCGTCGATCGGCTTGAGCTATCTGGCGGCGACCGGCATCGTTGATATCGCCCAGCCCCTTGTGGATCGCCTGGCGGATATTTCCGGTGAACTGGTTCGCCTGGCTATCGTCGACAACGAACGCCTGACATGGGTCGCCAAGGCACAAGGCGCACGCCATGGCCTGCGATATGACCCGGAAATGGGATCGGATGCCAGGCTATCGTGCAGCGCATCCGGCCACGCCTGGATGCTGACCATGTCCGACGAGAGGGCGCTTGACCTGGTTTCGCGGCAAGGCTTCGGGCAACCAGAGGACTACGGTCCCAACGCGCCTACAACCATCGCAGCTTTGACCCAAATTCTGCACGACGGCCGCAAACGCGGCTACGCAATGATCAACGAAGTGTTTGCGCCGGGCATGACCGCGATGGCGGCACCCGTACAGCGCAAGGGCGAAGACGCCATTGGCGTGCTGAGTATCGCCGGCCCGGCCTTGCGCCTGACCGAAGCGCGCATGCTGGAACTTGGGCCGCACTTGTTGGCGGCGGCCGATGAACTGGGATTGGCCAGTCTGGCGTCGCCAATGTTTCGAACGCGCTTTCCCATGCAAGGCCGAAACGCCGGCGAAGACACGCCAGCACGATAGGTCTTGCGCTTTTCCAGACGCCATCCGTAGTCGCTCAGGACATCACGCGCATTGAACGCCAACAGAGGAGACAAGCATGAACGAGCACGAACGATTCGAGCAGGGACGGGTAGTGCGTACCGAAGTGCTGGGCGAAGCGCATGTCAGCCGCTCGCTGGCGTCATCGACAAATCTCAACCGAGAGTTCCAGGATCTGATCACACGCTACGCCTGGGGCGAAATCTGGACACGTCCGGGCTTGCCGCGCCACACGCGCAGCCTGCTCGTGATCGCAACCATGATCGCGTTGAACCGCGAGACTGAGCTCAAGCTGCATCTGCGCGCCGCCGCGAACAACGGCGTCACGCTGGACGAAGTAAAAGAAGTGCTTTTGCAATCCGCGATCTATTGCGGTGTCCCGGCGGCCAATTCGGCGTTTCACATAGCTGCGGAAATCTTCGCGGAAGAGATTGGGCATTGAGTTATGGCGGGGCTGATCTTGCAACCGCGACGTGCTGGGCACGTCTGGCCCGGTTTACGGTCATGCGGTCGTGCCATTAGCCTTTAGCTTCGCCAAATATTCGGCGCGTTCGAGCAGCAGATTGTTGTGTTGCAGGAATTGCTGCTGAAGTGCGGCATGATCAGGATCAGCCTCGAGTGCTTGGTAGTCGATCCAGCTGCCGGGGATAGGGGGCAGGCTGTCGTACTGTTGCTGTGTAATTGCCGTTGCTGCTTTTACTATGCGGCCGCCAAGAAGATCGGCAATCTTCTCTGCGCGGACTTGCGCCGAATTCGGACCCGAACGACCAGCAGATTCGTTAAATATCGGGTTGTTCAGAAGTGTGCTTACTTGTGCGCTCCATATGTTGTCGCCCATTGTCACGCCGCCTTGGTTGTCGATCTGAGCGACGACTTTTCCACCTACTACTACGTCTGCATAGCTCTTCATGGCGGGGTGGTCCGCTAGAAACTCAGAAGAGGGAACTGCTCGATGACGATTTTCAAGGCCGCTTTGCATCGCGGCGAGATACGCCGAGCGCCTCGCGATGAATTGCTGATAAATCTCCTCGGGGAGCTCAGCTATTTTGACTCCTTTTGATTGGTCCAGACGATAAACCTGAGCGTCGATCTTCAGAGGACCGCTATGGTGAAAGTGATCGTCTGGAAAGTTGAAAGTTATTTCCTGGGGCGCATCTTCCACCGCTGATAGCGATCCAGGCGGGAGTGGAGGGATCGCTGGCGCGTCGTGCTGGTCTGCGTCGGCGATCGCCTCAGAGTATGCGTTGCCAGTGTCATTGACGTGACTTTGCCTTGCAGTCGAGCTGTAGGCTGCGTTCGAGGCGTGAGTAGATACTGATCCGATCGATGACATAGCAATGAACCTATTACGAGTGAGAACAAGGGTGCCGTCATGCTGGCGCACCAACTGATTGTCCAAGACGATTGTTAATTTTTTCTTAATGCGCCCGTTGGGATTGCCATCCACATGTTGGCTCATTGCCGTTCGGAGGCTAGCGACGAGTTGAGACCGAGCCGCCTGCACGACTCGTTTACCTCCAACTTTTTTTACTCAGCCTCGCACCAGTAAGTGTGCGGTAAGACAGCTAGGGAGACCATGCGTGCCTGTCTTTCCTTGAGTAAAAACCATGCAAATTCGTCCCTTTGTACACACGTCCCTTTTTGCTGCGCTCGCCTTAGGGTTCTTGCCTCAAATTTCCTACGCGGATGATGTCCCGCAAGCCTCGTCCGGCCAATGGGGCTTGGGTTTGGGCGGGGGAGCGAGTCGTCCTGCATACAAAGGCGCCGACACCAAGGGCTTTGGCCTCCCCATCATCACCTATGACAGCGAACGTTTTCACTTTGCCGGGACCACCGCGGACTGGAAGTTCGCAGGCACCAATCAGCTCAGCTTCTCCCTCAGAACCCGTTATGCGCTGGGCGATGGCTACGATGAAGATGATGCGGACATCCTGGATGGGATGAAAAAGCGCAAAGCCGGCATTTGGCTCGGCGGGGCCGTAAACTGGAAAACGTCGCTCGCCACCGTTTCCCTCGAAGTGCTCAAGGACGTTTCAGCCAGCAAGGGCCTGCAGGCAAACCTGGGCATCGAACGCAACTTCACCGCCGGCAGATTCGTGTTCACGCCGCGCGCCGCCGTACTCTGGGGCAATAGTAAGTACCAAGACTATTACTTTGGCGTGACTTCCGCCGAAGCCACCCCGCGCCGCGCGCAATACAATGCTGATGCCACTACGAACTTCCAATTGGGCCTGAGAACCACCTATCTCTTCAACAAGCACCACTCCATGTTTGTCGATGTCGGCGCCACCTTCCTCGGCAAAGAAATCAAGGACAGCCCGCTGGTCGAGCGTAGTGTCATTCCGGGGGTGGTTGCCGGTTACATGTATCGTTTTTAATCACCTCGTCGCATGAATCGTATCGCCCTTGTTGAAGATCACGAGCGCTTGGGTCAGCTTGTTGTCAAGGCCTTGGCTGCGGCCGGCATCCAGACCGACCTCTTTACTCGGGCGGATCAGGCCGCGTATGCAGTGGCCCACGCCGAGTACACCTTGATCATCGTTGATCGTGGGTTGCCGGACGGAGACGGCCTCGACCTCGTCAAGAAGCTGCGCAGCGCCGGCAACCGTCTCCCTTGCCTGGTACTCACCGCGCGCGACGCGCTGCACGATCGCGTGTCGGGCCTGGAGGCTGGGGCGGATGATTATCTGCCTAAGCCATTCGCCATGCAGGAGCTCGTTGCCCGTGTGCGCGCGCTGATGCGCCGGCCCATTCAAATGCAGAGCCTTACCGCCTCTTTTGTCGATGTCGAGATTCGCCCCGAATCACGCAGCATGATTTGCAAGACCGAGGCCATCACCTTACCGGCGACAGAGTTGCAAATTATGCTGACGCTGGTGCGCGCCCAAGGCCAGACAGTTCGACGCACAACGCTAGAAAAGGCCGCATGGAGTTTTCATGAAGTCACCCCCAACGCCCTCGACGTGGCGATGCACCGGATTCGAAAAAAGCTCGATGCCATTGACAGCAAACTACATATCGTCAACATCCGTGGGCAAGGGTATGCGCTTCAAGAATCCCAAAGTGCGTCGTAGCCTTACCGTTCAGCTTCTGTTGGCTTCGGTGGGCGGGCTCGTAGCGGCCATCGCCCTGGTGGGCATGACCTTGGCCATCCTTGTCGATTGGCAATCCTCGACATTCGCGGAGATGGGGGTGCGGGACAATGCGTTCGATATTGCCGCGAGTGTCAAGTTCGACCCGTCTGGTTATCCGGTAGCCGTTGACCTCCCGGATGACCTTGAAAAAATGTTCGATGGGTTGCCGAAAGACGCCACGTTCCGCATCCTCGATGTAACGGGCGCGGTGCTCATCACTGCCGCGCCCGGCCCCGCGCTGACGATGCTCACCGCCCGCATGACCGGCCCCCCAGAAGTGGGCACCATCTTATTGGACGGCGACTTCGAGTTTCGGGTGGCCACGGTGCCCATCGATCAAGCGCACGCCACGTTTTATGTCCAGATGGCTCAGAGCGAACGCCTGACGTCCATGGTGCGAGTCACCGACAGCAAGACCGCGCTCCAAGTCGTGATCGTTACCTGCATTCTTGCTGCCTTGGTCTTCGGCGCAGCCATTACCTTGACGCTCAAACGCATGTTGCAACCGCTGCTCGATGCGTCGACCGCCGCCTCGCAGATTTCAGCCCGCAATCTTAGCGAGCGAATCGATGCGGCCCCGCTGCCGCAAGAGCTCCGCCCCTTGATTGCTGCCTTCAATAGTGCACTGGGTAGATTGGAAACGGGATATCGCGTCCAGCAAGATTTCCTTGCGGCCGCGGCCCACGAACTGAAAACGCCACTCGCGCTTGTCAGGGCAGAAATTGAGTTGAGTGATTTCCCCGCCAGAGATGTGTTGTTGCAAGACATCGACCTGATGAGCCGCCAGGTGCACCAACTGCTGCACCTGGCTGAAGCTAGTGAAACCCATAACTATGTGTTTGAGCCGTGGAATGCCAATGCGGTGCTGTTGGATGTTGTGCAATACCTCGAACGGTTGGCAGAGCGACACGAAGTTCGAATAGATGCCCCGCCGGCGCAGACGTCATTTGAGTTGGTCGCAGATCGCGGCGCCCTGTTTACTCTGCTTAAAAACCTCATCGAAAATGCTATCCATCATGCTCCGCCGCATTCACTTGTCGTCATTTACTGGTCGGGCCAAAAGCTGCTGATCCAGGACGAAGGTCCAGGCATTGCGGTGGACACCATGCCAAAAATTTTCGATCGTTTCTGGCGCGGCAAGACGGGTGCAACGGAGGGTGCCGGGTTGGGACTGTCTATCTGCAAAGAGATTGCGCTCGCTCACGGCTGGACCGTGAGCGCGCAAAACGCATCACCTCAGCCAGGCGCCGTCTTCACCATCGAAATGCCGCGTGGCAAACTCAAAGAGTGACTCTCCTTGTTGCGAACGCTGCCTATGCAGTGGGGTCCATGGTGTATGCGTACCGAATCCGAGGCCGGTTGATGATATGGATTAAATATTAATTTTTTCTTAAATTCCTGCCGTAAACGTCGAACTTTTCCAGAACACTAGTTTTAGACAAAGGCAATAAGAATAGGCCTACGGAAGTCGCATATCGGAGTGCTAAGCTCGGAACGACATTCATTAAGTGGGGCGGTTGGCGGTATGCGTGGAAGCAAGCTTTACAGCAAGGGGGCTAGTCGTGCCGTGGTGGTTGGATTGGTTCTCATCGCGCCAGTTGTGGGATGGTTGGCGGGGACGGCGGTTGACGACTTTCGAGAGGGGCAACGGTTAGCGGAATACGCAGTGCCGTTGCGAAACTTGGCAGTAGACGTGGCGCGGGAGAGTGGCCGAATTCTTGGGCTGCCTGTAGCACCTGAGGGCCCATGTTCTGACGAGGATTTGGACCAACTGCGCCGAGTCGTATTTGCTGGTCGGCACGTTGCAGATGCAGGGCGCATCAAGGCGGGCCAGATCGTCTGCACCGCGGTATGGGGTCGGGATGTGGGAACAGCCACTGTTCCATCGGGAGCGCACCAAAGTCAATCCGGAATTCATTTCTGGCGCCAGGTGGCCAACCCCGCCAGGTTGGGACTCTTGAGCGATATCGCCGCTACAAACGACTCGATTGTGTTCACCTCTCCGAGTGCGTTCGCCGCATATTCCAGTGGGCGAACGGACATCCAGTCGTTCGTCTCAAATCGTGAGGGCACGTACGTTTATCAGAGTTTTGTCCCTTCGGGTACAGAGGATGGGGCCGCAAGACTCAACGAGGTGTACGCACCTTCTTTACGAATATGTTCAGAAGATTCGAGGATCGGCGTTTGCGTGGAGGCTTATAGATTAGGCTTTTATCAGTACGCCGCTTGGACGTTAATGGTGGTCGGGTTGATACTTGGTGCGGCGCTAGCTTGTGCTTTTTTGTTGATGAGGCGGCACTATCGGAGGTCTATCCCTGGCGGCCTCCTCTATGCCATGGAACACAATGAAATAAAGATAAATTATCAGCCGATTCGCGAGCTGCATTCAGGACGAATTGTCGGCGCGGAAGCGTTATCCCGCTGGACACATCCCGACCTCGGACCGGTAAGCCCTCCCACTTTTTTTAACTGGGCGGAAACGTTAGGCTTGGGACGGGAGCTAACCCGGTATGTTGTCAGGACTGTGTTGGCCGAAAGCGGGGAGGCGATGCGCAAGTATGACGGCTTCTACATTGCGATCAATGTGGCGCCACCTGACCTTGAAGACGGGACGTTTCTAGAATACCTGTTGGCGCAAGCGTCGCAGTTTTCAGTTCCCCCTAATCGCATAGCTCTCGAAATAATAGAGACCTCTGACTTTTCCAAGGGAAATCCCGTTGAGTTGCTGGCGAGTCTTCGTGGGCAGGGATTTAAAGTTTTCATAGATGATTTTGGGTGTGGTTATGCAAACTTGTCGCACCTGGCGCAATGGCCAATTGATGCGATCAAGATCGACCGGTCGTTTGTAGATATTCAAAACGGCGGCCTGCCTTCCGTGCAAATTCTGGAGCAAATCATTCAGCTCGGGGACTGTTTAGGGTTGCAGCTTGTGGTGGAGGGCATAGAGAGTGCAGATCAGATCGAGTTTTTGCTGAATCAGTCAGGTTCGATTCGTGGTCAAGGGTGGCTTTTGGGCCGTCCGATGCCAGTTCGGGATTTTCTTAACCTTGTGTGCGCTGAATCAATGAGCGTTCTGCGCCACGCTGCGTAAGCGCCAACGAGCCATAGTCAATGGCGCTGTGTTTGCAGCTTTTAATCAGTGTTCAGCATTCACGCGGATAAAAGCGTGCGTCGTTCGGCCAAGAGAGTCGACTGCGACGGTGACTGGCATATCGCACACCTCGAATTCGTAGATTGCTTCCATGCCCAGATCGTCAAAGGCCACGACGCGTGACGACTGTATGGTTCGCGACACCAGATAGGCGGCGCCGCCTACGGCGCTCAAGTACGCGGCGCCGTGCCGCTTGATGGCGTCCACGGCCACCTTGCCGCGCTCCGCTTTGCCGATGGTGATAAGCAAACCGGTTTGCGCTAGAAGCTGTGGCATGAACTTGTCCATGCGGGTCGCGGTTGTTGGGCCAGCGGGGCCCACGGCTTCCCCCGCTACGGGGTCGACAGGACCCACGTAGTACAACGCTCGGCCACGCAGCGGCACCGGCAGCGGTTGACCGCTATCCAGCAAATCCGCCATTCGCTTATGTGCCGCGTCGCGCCCGGTCAGCAGCTTGCCCGATAGCAGTAAGGTTTCACCCGCCGTCCACGTGGCCACCTCGGCGGGCGTCAGCGTATCAAGGTCAATGCGCCGGGAGGCTTGCGCGGGCAGCGCGTCGGGGATGCCGTCCCAGGTGGCGGGTTCAGATGGGGGAATGGGTGCGGGGCCGTCGGCGGGCATGCTGAACGACACAAAGCGCGTGGCTGCGCAGTTGGGCACC
Source organism: Achromobacter seleniivolatilans (assembly GCF_030864005.1). NCBI lineage: Bacteria > Pseudomonadati > Pseudomonadota > Betaproteobacteria > Burkholderiales > Alcaligenaceae > Achromobacter > Achromobacter seleniivolatilans. The sequence continues at coordinate 1,602,368 of NZ_CP132976.1, read as the reverse complement.
AGCGCCACCGGGAGCAAAGCGGCGTGCGAGGGCGCGGTGGCCACCTTTATGTCCAGGACGGTGGTGTCACCGCCCAAGCCTTGCGCGCCGATTCCCAGCGCATTCACACGTTGGTAAACGTCTGCTCGCAAGCGTTCTTCGGGCGTGTGCGCGCCGCGTTGCAGCAGGGCCGGCATGTCGATCGGGGTGAACAGGGCGCGCTTGGCCAGGGCCATGGCCTGTTCGGGCGTGCCGCCAATGCCCAGGCCCAGCACCCCCGGCGGACACCAGCCCGCGCCCATGCCGGGCAACTGCGACACGACCCAGTCGGCGACCGAGTCGCTGGGATTCAACATCGCGTAGCGCGTCTTCACATCGCCGCCGCCGCCCTTGGCAACGACGGTCAGGTCCAGGCATTCTCCCTCCACCAACTCCACTTGCACGATGGCGGGAGTGTTGTCGCGGGTATTACGGCGCGCGCCCAGCGGGTCTCGGACCATCGATGCCCTCAACGGATTTGACGCACAGCCGTAGGCACGTGCGACGGCACGGTTGGCCACAGTTTGCAGGCTGGGGGTTGGACCGGCGCCGTCATGCTGGACCCGCACATCCATGCCCATCCGCACATACACATGCGCGACGCCCGTGTCTTGGCAGACGGGCCGCCGCGCCTGGGCGCTGAGCTTGCTGTTGACCAGCAATTGCAGCAGCGCGTGCCGGGCGGGGGCATGGGTTTCGGTCGCATGCGCTGCCTTTAGCGCCTGTACGAAGTCAGCGGGATGCGTGTGACTGATGGATTGCAGGGCAGTCGCGATGCTGGTTTCGATGTCGTTGGCGGATACGGCGCGCATGATGGCGGCTTCCTATTGCAGCGTGATGCCGGCTTGCTTGATGACCTGCGCCCAACGCTTGCCTTCGTCGGCCGTGAACTGCTGGAAGGCGGCGGGCGCGTATTGGTCCGGGGGAAGCAGCTGGATGCCTTGCTCCACCATCTTTCCCGTGAACGCTTCATCTGCCAACGCCTTTTGCCACGCTTGATACATGGTCTGCACCACCTTGTCCGGCGTGCCCTTGGGCGCATACAGGCCGTACCAGGTAGACACCTGGAAGTTCGGAATCGCCTTTTCCGCCATCGTCGGCACATCGGGGAATTGCGCCATGCGCTCGGGCGAAGTCAGTCCCAGCGCGCGGACCTTGCCGCCCTTGGTTTGGGGCAGGGCGGTGTTGGTCTGGTCGAACATGGCGTCTACCTGATTGCCCATCAGATCGTTCAGCGCCGGACCCGCGCCCTTGTAGGCGACGGGGGTGATATCGATCCCGGCCTGGCTGGCGAACATGGCCGCCACCAGGTGCGACGTGGAGCCCACGCCGGCGTTGCTGAAGTTCAGCTTGCCCGGGTGCTGCTTGCCGAAGGCGATCAGGTCGGGCACCGACTTGTATGGCGATGATTCGCCCACCAGAAGCACAAGCGGCGTGTCGGGAAAGCGGAACACGGCCTGGAAGTCCTTGGCGGGGTCGTAGGGCAGGCGGGCGTACAAGGACGGCGCCGCCGCCATGTAGCCGATGTGCCCAACCAGGAATGTGTAGCCGTCCGGCGCAGACTTGGCCGCTTTGGCCGCGCCGATGGTGCCGCCCGCGCCGCCCACGTTCTCGATCAGGATTGTCTGCTTCAGCTCCTGCGACACACGGTTCGCCACGTTGCGCGCCATGGCGTCGGTGGGGCCGCCCGCTGCAAAGGGCACGATCCACGTGATTGCCCGCGTGGGGTAGTTGTCTTGCGCTTGCGCGCTCATCGGCAAGGCGAACGCGCCCGCGACGGTCAGTGCCGCCATCCAGTTTTTCATGAGTTGTCTCCGTCCTGCTGTAGTTTTTTTAAATCAGGAAAGGGCTGTCCGTTCAAGCCAGCCCGGTGTAAGGGCGGGCCCGCACGCGGTCCACCATGGTGGGGGCAGCCCCCAGGTAATTGGCGGGATCGCACAGGCGTTCGATGGCGGCGCCATCCAGGCGCTGCGTCACCCGCGCATCCTCTAACAGCACATCGGCCAGGCGGCGGCGCGAGGTAGCCGCGATACGGCACGCGTCATAGACGACGTCGTGCGCGGTCTGGCGGCCGATGTGCGGGGCGAGACCCATCATGACGGCTTCGGCCACAATCAGCCCGCCTGACAAATCCAGGTTGCGGGCCATGCGTGCCGTGTCGACTTCAAGCCCGCCCAGCATGAAGCGCGCCTGATGCAGGGCGCCCGCCGTCAGCACGAAGGCTTCCGGCACGGCCGACCATTCAACATGCCACGGCCCGGTCGCACGTTCAAAGTCCTGCAACATGGCGTCCAGTGCCAGGCCAGCGTGCTGGCGCACTGTTTTGGATGCGCTCCACATCAGTTCGCAGGAAATCGGGTTGCGCTTTTGCGGCATGGTGCTGGACGCGCCCCGGCCCTTCACAAAGGGTTCAAACGCTTCCCCCAGCTCATTGGTCATCATCAGCATGATGTCCACGGCGATCTTGCCCAGTGATCCGGCCACCAGCGCCAGGAATTGCACGGTTTCGGCCAGGCCATCTCGGGCAACGTGCCAGGTGATGGGCGTGGCGCCCAGCTCCAGTTCTTGCATCAAAGCGGCATGCACCGCCAGACCCTCGTCCCCCAGGGACGCCAGCGTGCCGGCCGCGCCGCCGAATTGGCCGATCAGGACGCGCGGGCGCAGTTGCGCCAGACGTTCGCGATGGCGGCGCACCATCAGCAGCCAGACGGCAGCCTTGTAGCCAAAGGTGATCGGCAGCGCGTGTTGCAGGTGGGTGCGACCCGCCATGGGCGTATCGCGATACCGTAGCGCCAGCGCGTCCAGGATGCCATCCAGCGCGGCCAGGTCATCATCGATGATGGCCAGCGCATCGCGCACTTGCAGCACGGTGGCGGTGTCCATGATGTCCTGGGTGGTGGCGCCCCAGTGCAGGTATTCGCCTTCGGCGCCGCACATTCGCGACAACTGGTGAACCAGCGGCAGGATGGGGTAGCCGACGATTTCGGTTTCGATCCGTAGTTCGTCCATATCGATGGCGGTGGCGTCCGCGCGGGCCTCAATGGCGCTGGCGGCCACGGCCGGAATGATGCCCATGCGGCCCTGCACGCGGGCCAACGCCACTTCGGTTTCCACATAGCGCCGCACGGTGGCGGCATCGTCAAACACGGCGCGCATCGCGGCGGTGCCGAACATGTCTTTAAATAGGGCGGATTCGAGGACGGAGACTGGCATAGATGTACGCTCTTAAAAAGTTGTACGTACATTTAAGCAGGAGCAAAAGGGGACGTCAACGCCGGGGATTACCCGTAGTTGAAGCTATCGAGGCCGCAGCAGATAGAATGCGGGTGTCTTCAATGCACCCCTTGCCATGTCCATCACGCTGTACACCCGCATCTCGGAAGAATTGGCGCGGCGCATCGCCGCCGAGGTCTATCCCGTGGGCACGGTATTGCCCGCTGAGAATGCCCTGGCCGAAGAGTTCGACGCCAGCCGCCATACTGTGCGCGCCGCCTTGCGCCAGTTGCAGGACCTTGGCCTGATCGCGCGCCGCCGCGGTAGCGGCACGGTCGTTACCGCCGCCCGGCCAAAGGCGGGGTTCAGCCAATCGCTGCGTTCCCTGGAAGACCTGGTTCAGTTGGCCGCGCGCACGCCGCGCAGCATCCGGCAGGTGCAGGAAGTGGTGGTGGATGTGGAGCTGGCCGTCCGTCTGGGGGTGGGGCCGGGCACGCGCTGGCTGAAGTTTTCTTCCACGCGCGGCGCGGAAGGGCAACCGCCCGTGGTCTGGACCGAACTCTACGTCGATGCCCACTACAAGGGCGTGCGCAAGCTGGCGCGCGAACATCCGGACCGCCTCGTGTCGGAACTGATCGAAGAACACTACGGACGGCGTATTGCCTCGGTCGAGCAGACGATCTCGGCCTGCGCCTTGCCGCCGGCCGTGGCGCGTGAACTGGGAGCGGCCCCGGAGTCCCCCGGCCTGTTCATCCTGCGGCAATACAAGGATCACGCCGGACACATTGTCGAAGTGTCTTGCTCGCATCATCCCGCCGGCCGCTACGAGTTTTCCACCACCTTGATCCGGGAACACTAAGTTTCGTTCTTCCTTTTGGCCGGAGAGCGTAGCGGTTCCTCGTGCAGAAAGTAGTATTTCAGGCGGTAATCCTCCTATCTATCCTCGGTATGCTCTCGGCTGTAAGCTCGCTACATTCCCGACAATGAGGCCCTCAGGGCCTAGCGCTTTCAAGGGGAACAGGGTGGCGCAAGCAGTTGATATCGGGGAAGAAATCGTCGCCGGTTTCGGCAAATACGGGCTTCACGGCATTGCGCCCGCAACGGGCAGGGACAGCGGAGCGGGTCCATACGACAGGATCGTCTTGCGAGGTGCGACGCTGATCGACGGCACCGGCGCGCCGCCCTGGGGCGTGGTAGACATCGTTGTCGAAAACAACAGAATTGTCGACATCGTGAGCGTCGGCAAGCCGGGGATGGCGATCAAACCCGCGAGGCGGCCGGCTTCTGGCGATGTGGACATCGACTGCCATGGCAAGTTCGTTACCCCCGGCTTCATTGATTGCCATGCCCACATTGGCGCGCCGTTTCACGGGGCGAACGGTCCAATGCCCGCCGCTGACTACGTGTACAAATTGTGGCTCGCCCACGGCGTTACCACCATACGCGAGGCAGGCAGCTTCAACGGGCTGGCTTGGACGCTGCAACAGAAGCAGGCATCGCACGCGAATGAGATTGCCGCACCCCATATCCATGCCTATGCCTACTTCCCGGCCACCAATGACTATCTGAAAACCGTGCACACGCCCGCCGCCGCGCGCGACTGGATGCATCACATTGCGAGGGCGGGCGCGGATGGCGTCAAGTTCTTCGGCGCGCCACCCGCCATCATGCAGGCTGCGCTGGCGGCTGCAAAAGAGGTCGGGCTGCCTACCTGCTGCCACCATGCCACGCTTTCCGTCAGCCGTATGAATTCCCTGACGACAGCGAACTGGGGCCTGACGAGTTCCGAACACATGTATGGCTTGCCTGAGGCGCTGATGGAGGGCGCCACGATTCAGAAGTTCTCGCAGGGCTACGACTACAACGACGAGTATCTGCGGTTCTCGGCTGCGGGCGCCACTTTCCAACAGGCAGCGCAACCGGGCAGCGCCAAATGGAACGAAGTCCTGCACGCCTTTCTTGAGGCGGGGCATACGTTCGTGCCTACGATGAACGTCTACGACGCGAACCGCGATCTGATGCGGGCCCGCAATGCAGATTGGCACGCGTCCTACACGCATCCGACGCTGTGGAAGTACTTCCAACCCCAGCGGGGTGGTCACGGCGCTTATTGGTATCGCTGGTCGGTGTCGGATGAAGTCAACTGGCGGGATTCGTTCAGGCGGTGGATGACCTTCCTGAACGACTACAAGAACCTGGGTGGCCGCGTGTGCGCAGGCAGTGATTCCGGCTTTATGTTTCAGCTTTACGGTTTTGGATTCATTCGTGAATTGGAGCTGCTTCAAGAGGCTGGATTCAACGCACTGGAAGTGCTGCGCGCCGCCACCTATGCCGGTGCCGAACTATTGGGAATTGCTGACGAAGCCGGTTCCATCGAGGTAGGAAAGCGCGCAGACCTGCTTGTGCATGACGTCAACCCGCTGGATGACTACAAGGTGTTGTATGGAACAGGGGCTCTAAGGCTTGATGACCAGACTAATGGCGCCAGTTGGACCAATGGCCTCAGACACGTCATCAAGGGTGGCGTGGTCTACGATCCGCGCCAGTTGCTGGAAGAGGTGAAAGAGATGGTCGCCCAAGCAAAAGGGGAATAGCGTATGCACACCCCATCGGCGGCGGATTTCATCGTGGTGTGTGGATTCCTGGGTAGCGGTAAGACGACGTTGATATCAAGCTACCTCGAGTCAACACAGGCGACAGACACGGCAGTTATTGTTAACGATGTCGGAGAAATCAACGTCGACGGCGCCGTGCTGGCCATGGCCGGGGACCTGACTTTGGCGCGCCTGGCCAATGGATGTGTCTGTTGCAGCTTGGGCAACGAATTGCTCGACACCATCGAAGGCTTGATTGAAGACAGGCGGCGCGCGGGGGGAACTCCATTTCGCCGTTTCATCTTGGAATGCAGCGGTATATCCGACCCCGCGCCTATCGTGCGCAGCCTGGCGACGTTGGGAGCAGGGCGCTTTCGCGTGAAAATCGTTTGTACCTATTCCTGCCTGGAAATCGACCGCCAAATCGAGAGCTTTGCCGAAGCGGTCTCGCAGCTTGCCGTCGCACATGTCGTCGTGATCACGAAGATGGATCTGGTTGATGCAGAGACCCTGGAGCGAGCGCGGCGAACGGCGGCCGGTTTGGCGCCGCTGGGAAGGGTGAGTGCTGCGGCAAACAGCGGCGAGCGTTTCAGGTCGGCCTTTTCCCTGGAAGACGCAGACATCCTGTCTCATTCAACAAATGAACTTCCGACTGCTCTCAGATCTGGCGAGCTGCGGCATCGGAGCAGCGGGCTGTTTACCGAACCCCATCCCAGAATCTCCGTCTATCAGCTTACCTACGATACTCCGATGGACTGGATGCTCCTGCAAGAGTGGCTGGAAAATTTAATCGGCTATTTTGGTGATCGAGTCCTTAGAATAAAGGGCATCGTCCGAGTGACGCAGTCGGCCGACCCAATACTCATCCAGTCAGTGGGCGTGCATGTGGATCAACCCCGGGAGGTTCGGTCGGACGACGATGGGTCGGCATTGTTCGTGGTGCTGCGAGATGCCACCTCATCAGAATTGACTGAGGTCGGTCCGCGATTGCCGTTGTCACACCTGCGGCGCCTGTCGGGTCTCACGGCTTTCGAGGGGCGAGGTCTACTAAAGGATAGGGCAGTGGCATGCGATGCGTAGAACTGCAAAATGAGGCAGGCATATGAAATGCGAATTACCAGGATTGAAGATGCAGCCGAAGGTCTTGACCTTCGATGTGTATGGAACGTTGATTGACTGGGAGACCGGTCTCAATGATGCACTACAGCAAGTCTTCCGGGCGCATGGCGTCGAGCGAACGGAAAGTGAGGCTTTGCAATTGTTTGCGCATCACGAGGCGCAGGTCGGCGCAGGAGATTACTTGCCATATCGCGACGTTTTGGCCGAGACCTTGGTGCGGATCGGTCGAGACCTGAACTTCAAGCCTGTCGATGCGGAGTTGCGGGCATTTGTGGAGTCTGTGCGGGATTGGCCTGCCTTCGAGGATTCGCACGATGCGCTGCTGCGCTTGCAGAAGCATTTCAAACTGGCTGTGATCACGAACTGTGATGACGAACATTTTGCGATGTCGAATCGTCAGCTGCGAGTGGAGTTCGACTACATCGTCACGGCAGAGCTGGCGCGCAGCTACAAGCCGTCGCTGAACAACTTTCGCCTGGCCTTGGGGTCCATCGGGGTGTCCAGAAACAAGGTGCTGCATGTGGCCGAAAGCCTGTTTCACGACCATGTGCCGGCCAAGAAGCTGGGCCTGGCCACTGTCTGGATCAATCGCAGGCACAACAAGGTTGGCCAAGGCGCCACGCCATCTGCTGTGGCCGCGCCCGATGCCGAGTACCCCAGCATGAGCGCTTTTGCCGACGCCATATTGGGCGAAGGCGGCTAGTCTTAACCCAAGTAAAAAGGGTAAACCGAATGAACATAGCCGAGGCGCTAGCATCCACCATCCTGCGTGATGCCACTGTGGTGGCGGGGGAGCAGGGGCTTCTGAACGAGTTCACCTGGGTACATATGGTGGACCACCCGGATATTGAGCGATGGGTAAAGCCCGGCTATCTGTTGCTCTCCACGGGCTACAACTGGCCAAAGGACGATCAGGATTCCGTCGCTATGGTGCGCGCGTTGCACGCTGCGGGGCTGGCCGGTGTCGTGCTGGCGGTGCCGCAGTTCATCGCGCATTTTTCCCCGGCTGCGGTGACCACGGCGCAAGAACTAGGCCTCCCGCTGCTGGAATTACCTTGGGAGGTGCCGTTCAGTTCCGTCACTGAAGAGCTGAACACGTTGTTGATCCGGCGTAAGAGCCAGGTCCTCGCACGGATCGAGGAAATCCATATCGCGTTGACCAATGCAGCCGTCAGTGCTCACAGCTTGACCGATCTTGCTGAAGCTCTATCCGTCCTGCTCAAGCGCAAAGTGACCTTTGTGGATCAGGAAGGGGTGCTGCTGGGAGGCACGCACGAGTCCGAGGACGACCGGACGCATGAAAGGGATTACATCGTTGCACTGCATAAGACGGGCGGCCTGAAGCGGATTCAAGACAGTATTTCGCCTGTCGTCATGGAACCCGTTGCCGAGTTGGGACAAGCCAAGCGTCTGGGATGCCCTGTCCGTATCGGTGGCGGATTGGCGGCGATCATTTGGCTGGACGAAGAGCAGGTTCCTCTCGGGGAGCTGGATGTGCGGGCCACGGAACATGCCGCACTGGTGGCGGCGCTGCATATTTCGCATCAGCGCGCATTGCATAGCCAAGAGGAACGCCTGGGTTACGCATTCGTGGGCTCGCTGCTGGAGGGCCGCTTTGAGGATATGCCCACGGCCCGCAATCGCGCCGCCATCAACGGATGGAACCCTGACGCCAATTATCGTGTCTGCCTGATCCTGTTGGATGAGCCGCTTCCACTTTCGCGCGATGGTCTCATTCGGCTGGAGCGGCTGGTGCAACGTCTTCGCCAGTATCTTGCCCAGATCAACGAGCCGGCGCTGTTGTTCGTGTCACTGAATCAAATTACGTTCCTGCTTTCGGAAAAGCACGACCCGGAGCCGCTTTGGCGAGAGCTAGGAAGCAAGGGCGCCGCAATGGGCGTCAGCCGGCCGCATCGCGGCGCAGAGGGCATGACTTTAGGCGGGGCAGATGTGCAGTCTTTGGCGGACCTGCTCAAACCGGGGCGAATTCATCACTTCGATGAAGTGATGTTCCCTCAGGCCCTGCTTGGCGACGCCAATGCACGCGCCTTGCTGATCGAAAAGCGGTTGGGCCCTCTGCGGGGTGAAAAGTCCGAAGCCTTGTTGGAGACCTTGGAAGCTTTATGTCAGGAAGGCTTTCAACTGGCCGGTACCAGTCGAAGATTGGGTGTGCACATCAGTACGCTGCGATATCGGTTGGAGCGGATCGAATCTGCACTAGGGGTTTCGTTGGAAAATCAATCGCTTAGATTCGAATTGCAGGTCGCTATCGCATTGATGCGCTTGACCGAGTAAGGGTAAGTCCCGCAACGGAAAACCCAAGCGGAATCTCCTACTTTTCATACATAGACGCTTAAAAGCCCCGCCAGCTATCTTTTGCTCATCGTTAGATATTTGAGAGCAAAGGAGCAAGCCGTGAGCGTCTATGAGGCCTTTCAGGAAGTCGATATCCGCGTTGGCAGGATTGAGCGCGTCGAATTGAATGACGCGGCAAAAAAGCCCGCCTACAAAATGTGGATAGACTTTGGCGAGCTTGGCGTCAAGACGTCCAGCGGGCAATACGTTAATCAGTACACCCCGCAAGAGCTCACTGGCCGCACGGTGATCTGTGCTGTCAATTTGGGTGGCCGCCGCATCGCGGGTTTCATGTCGGAAGTCCTCGTCATGGGTGTCGATGTTGAACAAGGAGCGACGCGGCTACTGACTGTCGACGGCGATGTGCCGGCCGGCGCCAAGGTGTTCTGATATGGCCGGCCACGTGAACATCGCGCCTGCCAGTCCGACTATCGCTCGGCCGCTACTTGAGATCGATGCGCTTCGCTGCCATTTCGGCGGACTCAAAGCGCTGGATGGGGCTTCTTTCAACGTGGCGGCCCATGGCGTTACCGGTTTGATTGGTCCGAATGGAGCCGGAAAGACGACGCTCTTCAATTGCATATCGGGTCTGCTGAGAAAGACCAGTGGGTCCGTGCATTTCGACGGTATCGATATCACGTACGCCAGGCCAGATGCAATCTCGCAGTTTGGTCTTGTGCGAACGTTCCAGCTCGCCCGCGGCTGCGTGCGCATGACTGTCTTTGAACACCTGATGTTGTACGGGCGGGATCAGCGCGGCGAGACGTTCTTTCGGGGCCTGCTGGGTGGCGCGGAAGTTCACGCGCAGGAGCAGGCTTTGCGGGAGCGTTCGTTCGAAACCGCGCGCGGTTTGAAGCTAAGTCATGTGTTGGACAACCTGGTTACGGATTTGTCCGGCGGACAGAAAAAACTGCTGGAGATCGGCCGGGCCTTAATGGCCGAACCGAAGCTCATCTTGCTCGATGAACCGATGGCCGGGGTCAATCCCGCTCTTGTAGAACAGATCGGCGAACACCTGAATGCCATCCGCGCAAAGGGTATGACCATCCTGCTGATCGAACATGAAATGGCGCTGATTGAACAGCTATGCGATCACGTCGTCGTCATGGCCGAAGGGAAGTTCCTGACAGAGGGAACTTTCTCGCAGGTGACCGCAAACGCCGAAGTGCAGGAAGCCTATCTCGGGATGACGGTGCAATGACCACTCTATCGCTTCAAGACATCAAGGGCGGATACGCGCCCGCCGAGCAGATCGTCAAGGGAATCGACTTGTTTGTTGCCCCCGGAGATCTGGCGGTGATTATCGGGCCGAATGGGGCTGGAAAATCGACCCTGCTGAAGCTTACTGCGGGCCTGCTGAAATCGAGAGAAGGCCGGGTGGTACTGGGCGATGAGCCATTGCTGGCGGGGGATGCTCAAGCGGCGTGCCGGGCAGGGATGGGGTTCGTTCCTCAGGAGCGCAACGTCTTTGCCGCGATGACCGTACGTGAAAACCTAGAGCTTGGCGGATACCTGTTAAAGCGAGGCTTGTCACAACGTATGGACGAGCAGCTTGTCCGATTTCCGATGTTGAAAGGCCGTCTCAAGGATAGGGCAGGGATGCTGTCCGGAGGCCAGCGGCAGGTTCTGGCTGTTGCCATTGCCCTGATGACGAATCCGGCGGTGTTGCTGTTGGATGAGCCTACCGCAGGGCTGTCGCCGAAGGCGGCCACCGAAATCCTGATCATGATCCGTGAGCTGGCAGCCAGTGGCCTGGCGATCCTCATGGTTGAGCAAAACGCATTACTGGCGCTTGAGTACGGGACGCGCGGCATCGTGTTGGTTGCCGGTCGAAAGGCCCGAGATCAAGGCGCGCACGAGCTGAAGCAAGACTCGGAAATGCGGCAACTGTTTCTGGGCGGAAAGACCGTCCACTAAATGAAGACAGCAAGGGGAAAAAAATGGACAAGTTCCGTCGGCAGTTCTTGGCAGTGAGTGGTCTGGGTCTTGCAGCTTTCGGTTTGCCGAAGGTGTTGCTCGCGCAATCACAATCGCCTATTCGTTTTGGGATGGTCGTTCCCCTGACTGGCGCAACCAGCCAGTTCGGCGCAACCATGGGCCGCGCGGCGCAGCTTGCCGCGCAAGAGATCAACGCGGGTGGCGGGATTCTGGGGCGTCCCATCGAAGTGCTGCTGGAAGACGATCAAAGCAATCCCGAGGCGGCAGTGCGAGCCGCCAGAAAGTTGATTGACGTGGACAAGGTGGTCGCCATCGGTGGCAGTTATGCATCGTCGGTGACGTCGGCGATTGCACCGCTTTGCTGGCAGAACAAGGTGGTGCTCGCCACCTCGTCCGGCGCCGACAGCATTACCCAGCTTCCTCATCAGGGCTATATTTTCCGCACCTCGCCGACCACGACGTTGCAAGGGACGCGCCTTGCGGAATACGCAGTGGAGCTAAAGTGCAAAAGCGTCTTCTTCATGGGGCCTCAGACGCCGTTTGCGCAGTCCTATATCGATAACATCACGCGTATTGTCTCCGCCGCAGGCGCCAAGATGGGCGGATTGATCTACGAAGACAAAAAGGCGAACTACCGCTCGGAAGTAGACCAAGCGTTGCGCGCTAAACCGGACATGATCATTTTGGGCGGGTATGTTCCAGACACGGCCGTAGTGCTGAAAGATCTGTATCGGGCGGGATACGATGGGCGCGCAATGGGCCTGTCATTTGGCGTCAATCAGAAGCTTCTTGAGGCGCTGACTGGCGGGGTAGGTGATGGAACCTATTCGCTGGTGCCTTCAGCGTCGGTCGATTCGCTAGCGTACAAGCGCTTGATCGAGAAGATGAAGGTGCCTTCACTGGACACCTACTCCTGCCAGTTATACGACCACGTGAATTTGTTTGCGCTGGCCGTCGCGCACGCAAAGGGCGACGCCAGTGGTACTGCCATTCGCGACAACATCCGAAAGATATCTCAAGACAAGGCTGGGGTGATCGTTGACAACGCCACCGACGGAATGAAGCTGCTGGCTGAAGGCAAGGAGTGCAATTACGACGGAGCCAGCGGTCCGTGCGAGTTTGCCGCCAACGGCGATGTAGAGGGCGTTTTCTTCCGGTATGAGCAGATCCAGAAGGGAAAGCTGGTTACGGTGAAGGTCGCCTGACAGGGACTCATCATGTTTACTGACATTATTCAGCAGGCCGTCAATGGTCTGATGCTGGGGTCCGTCGTCGCGCTGCCCGCTTTGGGTCTGACGCTGATATTCAGCGTGCTAGGTTCGATCAACTTCAGCGTGGCGGCGCAGATGACGGCGGGTGCGTACGCGGGGTGGATGGTGAACACCTACCTGGGGTGGCCCTTGGTTCCGTGCCTGATTGCCGCCTTTGTAATCGCAGCAGGCATCGGCGTGGCAGGCGACCGGATCGCCTTGGCGCCGTTGCGAAAAAAGGCTAGCGCAAGCACGCCGTTGATGGTCGCCGTAGTGTCTATCGCACTAAACCTTGCGCTTGAAAATGTGTTCCGCTTCTCGTTTGGCAACGGCCTGAATAGCTACAACTTTGAGATTGCGCGGGACATACGTATTGGAGACATTCGTCTGGGACCGCAGCAGTTTCGGAACATGGTGATTGCGTTGGTCATTACCGCGGGCCTGGCGGCATTCTTCAATTTCACGCGAATTGGCAAAGCGATGCGAGGCGTTGCGGACAATCCTGACCTGGCAAGACTCAAGGGCATCAGTCCCGCAAACCTGTCGACCATGGCCACCGCGATTGGCATGGGATTGGCCGGGATCGGCGGGGCGCTATTGGCGATCGACACGAGCGTCGATCCATTGACCGGGTCCCGCCTGTTGTTGGTCATTTTTGCAGCCGCTGTGGTGGGAGGGCTGGGTAGCTTGGGCGGGGCGGTAGCGGGCGCTCTGCTCGTTGGATTGGCAAGTGAATTGTCTTTGCTCGCTATTCCACCGGTTTACCAGTCCGGAATCGCCTTTGTTGCCATCATGCTCGTGCTCACTGTACGGCCGAGCGGCTTGTTCTCTGCCAAGACACGGGTATAGCCATGACTGCCTATCTAATCTTTGTTGCCGCCATTGCGGGCATCTACGCCTTGATGGCGATGGGCCTCGCGACCATCTGGGGGCAGGGTGGGATGGTCAACCTTGGGTTGGTCGGCTTCTTTGCGCTAGGCGCATATACCTCGGCATTGACGAGCGCCCACGGACTCCCGGTTGTTGTGGCCTGGTTGGCCGGGGCGCTGTTGGCGGGCGCTGTCGGCGTCCTGTTGACGTTATCGACGCGGCGCATGCGAGGAGACTACCTGGCGATCGTGTCTTTGGGGTTTGCTGAGGTCATCCGCTTGGTGGCCAACAACGAAACCTGGTTGACCAAGGGCAGCGACGGCATTTCAGGCATCGCGTCCCCATTCGCTGGCGCACTCGCAGAGTACGCAAATCTGCTCAACATGCTTATGATCTGGTCAGTGGTCTCTGTGGTTGCCTGGATATTGACGCGCTTGCTGAGATCACCATACGGCCGAGCGCTAAGGGCCGTGCGTGATGACGACATCGTTGCCGCAGTGGCTGGAAAGCGGGTTCTTTCCTACAAGAAGAAGACGTTTTTTCTGGGGGCTGCCGTCACGGGGCTGGCCGGCGCCATCTATGCTCATCTCACCAGCTATATCGCACCTGACGGATTTGTTCCCCTGCTGACGATATATATCTTCCTGGCAGTTACTCTCGGTGGGTACACCCGCCTTAAGGGCGCGGTTATAGGCGCTGTGGCGGTAGTGGCGTTGCTGGAAGGAACGCGATTTGTTGCAGAGCTACTGCCAGGGGTCAACGCCGTGCAGGCTTCGGCTGTGCGCGAGTTCGTTATCGCAGTGGCGCTTATTGCAATGATGCAGTGCCGCTCCGAAGGATTGCTAAAAGAGCGCCATGACATGGCGAACCAGAAGGGTGAGGAACGTGATGGAGGTAGCGCCAACGGCGCGCCACACGTTGCATCTCAATAAGACCGCTGGTCGTCTGCCGGCCGCAGCCATATCAAGCCGGCCGGCACGCGCTTGCCCTCGTGGGCGAGCCCATGAATCTACCTATGAACAGTAGGAGCTGCTTGGCTTTTGCTCCGGCGCCCAATCCCATTGGGCTGCGTTGGGGCATGGGGCTATCAGCAGCAGATATCGCGTGCGCCGGCAGTCGGCAGTCTTCCTACTAAATGCAGGGGTAGGTGGAAGGATCATCCTACGACTGTGCCGTAGGCTGTCCACCATCGCTGATCTACTCTTTCATCTGAGTAGCAAGTGTCTTCGCTGGACATGGACACTTCATCTTCAATCTGTAGAGACAACGATTATTGGCAGACGGAGCCTATATGAAACTGAGCGATTTCAAAGTACTGACGTTTGATTGCTACGGCACCCTTATCGACTGGGAAACCGGCATCTTCAATGGCCTGAAGCCGCTGCTTGCAAAGCGCAAAGGCGAGCTGACGAAGGACCAGGCCCTCGAGATCTATGCCCGGCATGAGTCAGATCAACAGGCCACGACGCCAGATATGCCGTACTCGCAACTGCTCGCGGTTGTGTACAAGCGCTTGGCAAACGAGTGGAGTATTCCTGTCGCGAACTATGAGGCCAACATCTTTGGCGCTTCGGTCCCTGACTGGCCTGAGTTTCCCGACTCCGTGGAAGCGCTGGCTTACCTCAAGCAACACTTCAAGCTGGTCATTCTGTCCAACGTGGATCGCGTTTCCTTCCGTGGCAGCAACGCCCGCTTGAAAGTGGAATTCGACGCAATCTACAGTGCGCAAGACGTGGGGGCCTATAAACCCAGCCGCAAGAATTTCGACTACATGATTGCGCATCTGGAATCAGACTTTGGTCTGGATCGTTCGGACATCTTGCATACGGCTCAAAGTCTCTTCCACGACCATGCGTCGGCAAACGACTTCGGTCTCGCATCGGCGTGGATCGACCGCCGGCATAACCAGGAAGGTTGGGGCGCGACGATGCCTCCGCCTGGCACGCCCAAGGTTGATTTCCACTTTGAAAGTATGGCCGCCCTGGTGCAAGCTCACCGCGACGAGCTCGCCAAGATCTGACGAAGTTGATTTGGCCGGCGTGTGATTTAGCGGGTCCTGCGGACCCGCTCACGCCGACCCTTGCCGCCCCGGCCAAATGTTGCGCGCGTGAATTCAATCCCGATGAGCCTCTCTAATTTCGCACCCAAGATCGAAGTGAACGCATTGTTGAGTTTGCGTGCCGAACTGGCCGCAGACACGACTTGCGAGCTGCGGTTTGATGCGGCCACGCGGGCCGCGTATGCCTCTGAGGCGTCGAATTACCGTCAACCTCCATTGGGCGTCGTTATCCCGAAGACCATAGAAGATATGGAGAAGGTGGTAAGCGCCTGTGGTCGGCTTGGAATTGCGATGGTTCCGCGCGGTGCCGGTACGTCCATGTGCGGTCAGTCCGTTAACGCGGCGGTATGCATTGACCATTCAAAATACCTGAACGATGTGACGGATGTCTGGCCGGAGCGAGGCATTGCGCGTGTTCAGCCGGGAGTTATTTGCGATCAGCTAAAGACTGCGGCGGCGGCGCATGGACTGACATTCGGTCCAGACCCGGCGACACACTCTCGTTGCACCATCGGTGGCATGGTGGGTAACAACTCCTGCGGCGCGCATTCCGTCATGGCAGGAAAGACTGTCGAAAATATCGAACGGCTTGAGATTGTGACGGCCACAGGCGCCCGATTCTGGGTGGGGCCAACAGACGATGCCGCCTACGAGGCACATTTGGCCCGCGGTGGTGAGCAAGCGCGAATTGTCCAAGCATTGCGCGACTTGACTCAAAAGTACGCCGACGACATACGCCAAGGGTTCCCGCGCCTGAAGCGCCGTGTTTCCGGGTTCAACCTGGATCAGTTGCTGCCGGAGAACGGATTCAACATTGCTCGGGCACTGGTCGGTTCCGAGGGCACTTGCGCGACGACCTTGCATGCCGAGACGACGTTGGTGGCAGGCAAGGCCAAGCGTGTGCTGCTCGTGCTGGGTTTTGATTCAATTTTTGATGCCGCGGATAGTGTGCCGATGCTGCTTCCCATGGGCGCAATCGCCATGGAGGGGGTGGACAACGGTATTGTCGGCGGCCTGAAGAAGCTGGGTCTGAAGCTTGACGATATCGCCGAGTTGCCGAGCGGAAACGCTTGGCTTCTGGTTGAGTTTGGCGCGGATTCCATGAGCGACGCGCGCCAGATGGCCGTACGCGCACAGCAGGTGGCCACACAATTGGCATCGTGTCCTTCGGCGCGTCTGGTGGATGAGGCCTCACTGATGTCCCGTCTTTGGACGATACGTGAGACAGGCGCATCGGCCACGTCACTTTCCGATGTGGCCGACCGGCCTGACCCGACGGTGGGGTGGGAAGACGCTGCGGTCGAACCTGAACATCTAGGCAAGTACCTTCGCGAATTCACGGCACTCGTGGAATCCTACGGATACAAGACCAATCTATATGGGCACTTCGGGGATGGTTGTATCCACTCTCGAATCACGTTTGATCTGCGTTCCACTGTCGGCGTGGCGGATTGGCGTCGCTTTCTCAAAGAGGCTAGCGAATTGGTCGTCAAGTACGGCGGATCACTCTCCGGCGAACACGGTGATGGCCAGGCCAAGGGCGAGTTCCTTCCCTTGATGTTCTCCCCAAGATTGATGGATGCTTTCCGCGAATTCAAGCGGATCTGGGACCCCAAAGGTTTGATGAACCCGGGCAAGTTGATTGATGCTTGGCCGGTGGACAGTAATCTGAGGATGGGCCCAGAGTATCAACGCGCCTCGACGAAGGGAATTTTCTCCTACGCGAATGGTGCTACTCACGACACGGAATACGCACGTGAGACGGAACGCTGCATCGGGATGGGGAAATGCCGGTCTACCGAGGGCGGCACCATGTGCCCCAGTTTCAAGGCCACTCGCGAAGAGTTGTATTCGACGCGTGGCCGAGCCCGGCTGTTCTTCGAATTGCTCAACGGCAAAATCATTAACGAGGTTGACGACCAGGAGAGCGTCAAAGATTCGATGGATCTCTGCCTGTCGTGCAAGGGCTGCAAGGTGGATTGCCCTACGCACGTAGATATCCCGAAATATCGAAGCGAATTTCTCTACCGCTACTACAAGCGCAAATTGCGCTCGCCGGTGGATATCGCCGTGGGCCGAATTGGCCAGTGGCTACCGGTTGCCAGCCGCGTCGCACCGCTCGCCAACGCGTTGCTCGCGAATTCGGTGTTGAGAAGAATAGGTGGAGCGTTGGGCTTGGCCCCGCAAGCCAAATTACCCACGATCAATAAGAGCTTCCGGAAGGGCAAGGTAGCCAAGTCGCTTGGCAATATTCCCGAAAATGCCGCCGAGTGCCAGGAAGTCATTATCTGGACGGATACGTTCAATAGTGGCTTCACACCTCATATTCTCGAGGCTGCGATCACGGTGGTACGGGCGGCGGGATGGCTGCCTCGCCTCACCAAGCGTCATGTTTGCTGTGGCCGCCCATTCTACGACGTCGGCTTGTTGGACCAGGCCAAGGCAAACCTCCTGGAGATTCTGGATCTTTTGGAGGATGCGATCGCCCAGGGAACACCAGTTTTGGTGCTGGAGCCGAGCTGCCTTTCGGTATTCCGAGATGAAATGCCTTCCTTGTTGCGCAATGATCCGCGGGCCAAGACGCTGGCTGGCTTGACGGTCACGATCGCGGAATTTGCCAAGCGGGCGGGCATCCGTCTCCCGGAAGATGAAGCGGTGCATCTTCACGCGCATTGCCATCAGCGAGCATGTGGAGGAATGAGTTCAGAACGGGAGCTGGGTGCCAAAGTATTGGACACAGGCTGCTGTGGCATGGCGGGCGCATTCGGCTATCACGCGAAAACTGCGCCGGTCTCCGAACGAATTGGAAACACTGAACTGGTGCCGAAATTAAACGCGCTTCCCACCGATGCCGTGCTGGTTGCCGATGGATTCAGTTGCAGGAATCAGATCGGCAAGTTAAGTGATCGCAACCCGAAGCACCTGGCCGAAGTCTTGGCGGAAAGTGTGACTGCCCAGGTCGGTGGCCACCAGTAAGACACTGACTTTTCCCGGAAAAATTTTCAACGTTGCCCAAGGCTTGATCACCGATCACCAAGGCGACGCCCGAACGCGCACTTTTCGTTTCACGCGCATATTCTTAGGAGCAAGTAAATGGTCATGAACACCAAAGAGCTGGCCTTGGCGCGCAGCAAAAACGTCCCCGTCGGGGTTGTCACGGCCCACCCGATCTTCTTTGATCGTGCATTGGGGTCGGAAGCCTGGGATACGGACGGAAAGCGCTATCTCGACTTCGTTGGCGGCATCGGCGTCTTGAACGTTGGGCACAATCATCCGAAGGTAGTCGCTGCCGTCGAGAAGCAACTTAAACGCGTCAGCCATGCTGCGTTCCAGGTGGCCGGCTATGACGTGTATGTGGATCTCGCCGCTCGATTGAACAAGATGGTGGGGGGCATGGATGCGTACAAGACGATATTCCTGACCACCGGAGCAGAAGCAGTCGAAAACGCCATCAAGATTGCACGGGCCCATCGCAATGTGCCGGGCGTGATTGCATTTCGCGGCGGCTTCCACGGGCGCACGCTGTTGGGCACGACCTTGACCGGGATGAGTGCTCCGTACAAGCAGAACTTTGGACCATTGGCGGGAGATGTCTATCACACGCCGTATCCCGATCCGTATCTGGGTTTCTCGTCCAAGGATGCGATTCAGGCCCTGCAAGATCTGTTTGCAACGCAAATCTCTCCGGATCGTGTCGCTGCAATCATCCTTGAACCGGTACAAGGCGACGGCGGTTTCCGGGAAGCGGGCCGTGAGTTCATGCAGGCCTTGCGCGAGCTTACCCAGCAACACGGCATTGTTTTGATCTGCGACGAAATTCAGACCGGCTTTGGGCGGACGGGGGAAATGTTCGGGTTCCAGGCCGCAGGGATTCAGCCTGATCTGGTTACGGTAGCGAAGAGTTTGGCCGGCGGCTTGCCGCTGTCAGGCGTGGTCGGCCGCGCCGAGATCATGGATGCACCCGCGCCGGGCGGCCTTGGCGGTACGTATGCGGGTAGCCCCCTGGCCTGCGCGGCAGCGTTGGCCGTGTTGGATATCTTCGAAGAAGAAAAGCTGGTGGAGAAGGGACGTCAGTTGGGAGAGATTCTCCGTTCTGGCGTGGATGCGTTGGCCAAGAAGTTCTCCCAAATTGGGACCGTACGTGGCATCGGCCCGATGATTGCATTGGAGTTTGTTCTGGATAACGACCCGTTCAAGCCGGACGCGTCGTTCGCGCAGGCCGTTATCGATGGTTGCCGCGAACGTGGACTGCTCGTCATCAAGTGCGGCATCCATCGGAACAATGTGCGCTTGCTTGCACCGTTGACCACTTCGATGGAACAGGCAGAAGAAGCGTTGGACATCCTGGGGGCCGCAATTTCTGGCGCCGCGGATCGCTAGCAAGGTTTTGGGTATAGAGACGGGGAGTTCAACAGAACTCTCCAGCTATCAATGTGGATGAGAAGAGTTCGGTAATGGAACACGCAATCAATTCGATGCAACCTGTGCCCGGGCGGCACTACGGCGCCTTCATCAACGGCCAATGGATCAAGACGGATAAGAGCTTTGATGTGCAAAATCCTGCAAAGCAGGAACGTTTTGCCATTATGTCCAACTGCGGGACAGCGGAAGCTGAAAGCGCGCTGACGGCGACGGTAGCCGCCTTTAGCTCCTGGAAGAACACGACTGCCGCACAACGCGCGACCTTGCTCAAGGCATGGCATGCCGCAATCATGGCGCATCAGGAAGAACTTGCGCTGGCCATTTCGTCAGAGATGGGCAAGCCGATTCTTGAAGCGCGAGGCGAGGTGGCGTACGCGGCAGCCTATGTAGAGCTGTATGCGGAGGAGGCGACTCGGGTCTACGGCGAGACTTTTCCCAGCCAGCATGCGCACAAACGCCTGTTTGCCAACCGCCAGCCCGTCGGGCCGGTCTACGCGGTGACCCCTTGGAATTTTCCTGCGGCCATGGTGACGCGTAAGGTCGCACCGGCGTTGGCGGCGGGGTGCACGGTCATCGTCAAGCCGGCGGAACAGTCTCCAGTTACTGCGGTGCTGTTGGCGGCTTTGTGGGAAAAGGTTGGGGGGCCTGCAGGCACCTTTCAGGTCTTGACCACAGACGACCCGGCCGGCGTATCCAAGGTCATGTTCGACTCCCGCGCAGTGCGTAAGCTGACATTCACAGGCAGCACAGCTGTCGGCCGTATGCTGTATCAACAATCGGCGGGGACGATCAAGAAGGTGTCTCTGGAACTGGGTGGCCATGCGCCGTTCATCGTGTTCCACGATGCAGATATTGACCGTGCTGTGGACGAGGTCATGCTGTGCAAGTTCCGAAACGCCGGGCAAACCTGCGTGTGCACCAATCGAATCTATGTCCAGCGCAGCATCGCGGAAGCGTTTGCAGCCAGACTCACAGATCGGGTGAAAGCGTTGAAGGTGGGAGACCCCGCCGACTTCGACACGCAAATTGGGCCGCTGGTTGATCGGGCGGCTGTTGAGAAGGTCCAGTTTCACGTCCTGGATGCGGTCTCGAAGGGAGCGCGCGTTCTTGTGGGCGGAAAGGCGAAGAGTGGTCTTTACTTCTTGCCTACTGTGTTGACCGACGTCGCGGCAGGGATGGAAATCATGCAAGAAGAGACGTTTGGCCCGGTTGCGCCGATCGTGATCTTTGACAATGAAGATGAGGTCATCGCGTTGGCCAACGACACTCCCTATGGCCTCGCTGCCTACCTCTACACGTCGAACTTGTCTCGAGCTTTTCGGGTTTCTGAAAAGCTGGAGTACGGGATTGTGGGCATCAACGACGGCGCACCCTCTACTGCTCAAGGTCCGTTTGGCGGGATCAAGGATAGCGGGCTGGGCCGGGAGGGCGGCAAGTGGGGCTTAGAGGAATTCCTGGACGTCCGCTTTGTTTCCATCGGACTTGACCGCTGATCAGGTGACTCGCCGGGAGTCGCGGCAGCATCGCGGCTCCCGGAGTAAGACGTAGCGCAACCGCAACCGTTCAATCCACGTTTTGTCCTTTGATGAGTCGAACTTACGCTAACGGTTGCGGCCTCGCAGCCATTCTTCTGTTCGGAGTTGTCGTCGCAGGCATCCGCGGCGTTGCAGAACACTTTGGCGCGGGAGCGGGAGCAGCGCTTCTATATACAGCGAGCTCGCTCTTTCTGGTTCTGCTGTCGGGGCTGCCAAAAATTCGGGACTGTTCCGTTGCCTACCTGGTCGCCGCCAGTGCGCTTTTTGTCGGGTATGAGATCTGTTTCTCTCTGTCTATCGGCTACGCGCAAAGCCGTCGTCAAACGCTGGAAATTGGAACGATCAACTATCTTTGGCCGTGCTTCACTGTGCTGTTCGCGGTGCTGATGAATCGAGAGCGCCCAGGATGGCTGATCGTGCCCGGCACCGTGTTGGCGCTTCTGGGCGTGGGGTGGGTAGTAGGTAGCGAAAGCGCATTTGATCTGGAAAAAACGCTTCAGAACGTGAGCAGCAATCCGACAAGCTACGGCTTGGCGCTGATAGGCGCGGTGCTGTGGGCGCTCTACTGCAATGTGACGCGGCGCTATGCGAGCGGGCGCAATATGGTCAGTTTCTTCTTCATGTTGACGGCTGGCGCGCTATGGATGCGTTTCGCGTTGTCGTCCGAGCCGCTTGCCATCCCAGGCACCCAAGCCGTGCTGACGCTTGCCCTGGCGGGCGCCAGCATGGCGGGCGGCTACGCTCTGTGGAACGTGGCGATTCTGCATGGAAATATCTCCATGTTGGCGACAGCATCGTATTTCACTCCGGTCTTGTCGACGGTGTTTGCCTCGTGGTTGTTATCCACTCCTTTGGAATGGAGCTTCTGGCAGGGGGTAATTATGGTGACAGCCGGGTCCCTGCTGGGTTATCTCGCAACTAAACAGAAGAAGGTGGCGCAACTTGCTGCCACGTGAGGATCGCAGCAGCGGTATCGGTGACCCCGCAGGGGCCGATGCAAGGTTTGGACCATAGCAACGCCCCTCCCAACTGCCGTCTCAAGGGCGATCGGGGCTGGCGTGTGGGCTTTCAACTGCGCAGCCGTCAATCAAAGATTCGGGTTCTTGGTCTTCAAGATCAGGTGTTGTCTCGCGCTTCTCTGTTGATGTTGCCGATCGCAGCTGATGGTCGATATGGGCCTGAATGGGGATTCCAAATCGGTCATAAAAAATGCTCATGGAATACCTCGTCTTGGGAGTGGAGATGCAGGCGGGCCTGGTTTGCCAAGGTTGAATGTACGCTTGGAGCGCACCTCTGGGTGCCAGGAATCCGGGAAAGTCCCAGGTCTGAAATCTGAGCCTCCAACTCCTACTTTTCGTACATAGACCGCTGGATAGCGAGTTGGATATCGTGCGCTCCATTGTGATGTGTGAAGTTTCGACTGAACCTGGCAAAGGAGCCCACTATGTTTCGCTATTTCTTGAACAACCATGCTTGCACGATTGCCGCTGTTGTCTTGAGCACAACGTCTGTCGCCCACGCTGCCGATATCAAGTTTGGATTTGCGGCACCGTTGACAGGCCCGCAGTCACACTACGGCGAGGAGATGCAGAACGGACTGATCCTGGCGATCGAAGAAGCCAATCAGAAGGGGGTAAAAATAGGCGGCAAACCGGCCAAGTTCTCGCTGGTTTCCCGCGATGATCAGGCAGATCCCCGAATTGCGGTGCAGGTGGCGCAGCAATTGGTCGACCAGGACGTCAGTGGGATACTTGGCCACTTCAATTCGGGAACGACGATTCCGGCTTCCCGCGTCTACCATGACGCCGGCCTGCCGCAGATTGCGATGGCGACTTCGCCCGAGTACACCAAGCAGGGGTACGAAACCACATTTCGAATGATGACCAGCGATACGCAACAAGGCGCCGCGGTTGGCAAATTCCTGGTGCAAAAGCTGAACGCTAAAAAAGTCGCAATCATTGACGACCGCACGGCTTATGGCCAGGGGTTGGCCGATGAAGTCGACAAGGCCGTGAAGGCGGCCGGCGGCCAGGTGGTTCGGCGCGAATATACGACCGACAAGGCGAACGACTTCACGTCAATTCTGACGAACATCAAGGGAACGGCGCCCGATGCCATCTTCTACGGCGGTCTGGATGCGCAATCTGGCCCCATGAAGCGCCAGCTAGTCACGTTGGGGATCAAGGCGCCGCTCGTATCGGGCGAGATGACGCGTAGCGACACCTTCATCAAATTGGCTGGCGATGCTGCCGACGGCACCTATGCATCGCTGGCGGGCGTACCTCTGGAAAAGATGGCGGAAGGCAAGGTATTCGAACAGCGCTATCAAGCGCGCTTCAAAAAGGCCCCGGGCGTCTACACGCCGTATGCCTACGACGGTGCTTGGAACATGATTTCGGCGATGGAAAAGGCCGACTCCGCTGACCCTGCAAAGTACCTGCCGGAGCTTGCCAAGCTGAGCAGGAGAGGGGCGACAAGCGAACATATCGCGTATGACAAGAATGGTGACTTGAAAGAGATCTCGGTCACGATTTACGAAGTTAAGGGCGGCAAGTGGGAAATGGTCGAAACCATGGTTAGCCAGGCCAACTGAGGGCGGCCGTCGCACTGGCGTTTTTCCACAAATAGGGTCCTGTCGCGTGCTGTACGGGCGCGGCGGGTCAACCCGCACCTGACTCAAAGCCGGTATGGATATATTCACTCAACAACTTATCAACGGCCTGACGCTAGGCAGTGTCTATGCGCTAGTCGCGCTTGGGTACACCATGGTGTACGGCATCATCGGTCTCATCAATTTCGCTCACGGAGACGTCGTGATGATCGGCGCCATGGCTGCCACGATGGTTGCCGCGATGCTGTTCGGCGCCGATCCCTCTCTATCCGCTTTCGTCGTACTGGGGCTGGGGCTGGTGGTAGCGATTCCGTTGTGCATGGCGGTAGGCTGGACGGCGGAGCGAGTCGCTTACCGGCCCTTGCGGCGGGCTCCTCGACTTGCGGCCTTGATCACCGCTATTGGCGTTTCGATCATTCTGCAAAACGTGGCGATGATGGTCTGGGGCCGCAATTACCTCAACTTTCCACAAGTCCTGCAGCCTGAAGTCTTGAATGTCTTGGGTGCGAGGATGAGTACCCTCCAGATCGCTATCGTTGTCATTGCAGCGGCAATCATGGGGGCATTGCTGCTGCTTGTGCACAAGACGCGTCTGGGTACCGCCATGCGGGCGACGGCGCAGAACCGTGAGGTGGCGGGCTTGATGGGTGTCAACATCAATACCGTCATATCTGCCGCGTTTTTGATCGGGTCAGCGCTGGCCGCGGTGGCGGGAATGATGATCACAACCTACTACGGCGTTTCGCAATACACGATGGGCTTCATGCTCGGGCTGAAAGCGTTTACCGCCGCCGTGTTGGGAGGGATTGGCAACCTGGTTGGCGCGATGGCTGGAGGGTTGCTCTTGGGCATCATTGAATCCCTTGGTTCTGGCTACATCAGCGACTTGACCGGTGGCTTCCTGGGTAGTCATTACCAGGATGTGTTTGCATTTGTGGTGCTCGTTATCGTGCTGATTTTTAGGCCGTCAGGGTTGCTTGGCGAGCGAGTAGGGGACAGGGCATGAGCAGCTTGAAGATGGGAAAAACCATGCCGGTTCGCCAGCTGCTGGGTATCGCGCTGATCGGAATCGTTCTTGCGGTGCTGCCGTTTGTGCTGGGTTTGGCGGGTCAAAGCTGGGTTCGAATATTGAACTTCGCGTTGCTGTACGTCATGTTGTCGCTGGGTCTGAACATAGTGGTCGGTTTTGCCGGGCTCTTGGACTTGGGCTATATCGCTTTCTATGCGGTAGGGGCCTACGTATGGGCGCTGCTGGCGTCGCCGCACTTTGGGTTGCATCTGCCGTTTTGGGTCATCCTGCCTATAAGCGTGGCAGTTGCCTGCGTATTTGGGGTCTTGCTAGGAGCCCCCACACTGAAGTTGCGGGGTGACTATCTGGCTATCGTGACCTTGGGGTTTGGGGAAATTATCCGGATATTTCTGAACAACCTGAATGCGCCGGTCAACATTACCAATGGGCCTCAAGGGATCAATCGTATTGATCCTTTCCGGGTAGGCGAGTTCGCGTTCAATCGCACTGAGACGCTGATGGGCATCCGGTTCACGGGGCCTGAAAAGTACTACTACCTGCTGGTCGGGCTGACGCTACTCATTGTCGTCGTTTGCGCACGGCTCCAAAACTCCCGTGTTGGAAGAGCTTGGGAGGCAATTCGCGAAGACGAAATCGCGGCTAAGGCGATGGGGATCAATACGCGAAATGTAAAGCTGCTTGCCTTTGCAATGGGAGCGTCATTCGGCGGACTCGCGGGTGCGTTGTTTGCCGCGATGCAAGGGTTCGTCAGTCCCGAGAGTTTCAGCCTGACCGAGTCTATTTCCATACTTTGCATGGTCGTGCTCGGCGGTATGGGGCACATTCCTGGCGTCATTCTGGGCGCGATCATCTTGGCCGGGTTGCCCGAGTTTCTGCGCGCCGTGGTCGAACCCCTGCAACATATGCTTTTTGGCGCAGTCGTCATTGACCCCGAGGGTATACGCATGCTGCTTTTTGGTCTGGCTATGGTTTGCGTCATGTTGTTCCGGCCAGCCGGACTATGGCCTTCGGCAGTACGCAAGCGAGAGCTGACTGGCACGCGCCAGCAAGGCGGTGCAGCATGAGTGTGATTCTGAAAGCCCAAGGGCTGGGAAAGCGCTTCGGTGGGCTGCGTGCCTTGACTGACGTCAGTTTTGATATTGAGGCAGGGGAGATCTATGGCTTGATCGGTCCAAATGGAGCGGGCAAGACGACGTTGTTCAACGTGTTGACCGGCCTGTATGTGCCCGACGAAGGGGAATGCACATTCAACGGCATTTCGCTAAAAGGGGCAAAGCCGCACGAGGTGGCCAACGCCGGGTTGGCGCGTACGTTTCAGAACATTCGTCTGTTCGCCAACTTAAGCGCGATCGAGAATGTGATGATAGGCAGGCACATACGGACCAAGGCGGGCGTGTTGGGTGCCGTCATACGTACAGCGTCGCAACGCGCGGAGGAGGCGGCAATTGAGCGCCGCGCTCATGAGTTGCTGGACTATGTCGGTATTGGTCACAGAGCCAATGACGTGGCAAGGTCGTTGGCCTATGGCGACCAGCGCCGGTTGGAAATTGCGCGAGCGCTCGCAACCGAGCCGAAGCTGCTTGCGCTTGATGAGCCTGCCGCAGGAATGAACGCATCCGAAACCGTCGTATTGCGCCAGCTGATTGAGAAGATTCGCGCTGACGGAATCACCGTGTTGCTCATCGAACACGATATGAAGTTAGTGATGGGCTTATGCAGCCGTGTCTTGGTCTTGGAGTACGGGCAGGTGCTGGCTATGGGCAAACCCGCCCAGGTTCAGCGCGACCCCAAGGTCATCGAAGCCTATCTTGGCGCGGGCGCAGCCGAAGACCCCCTGTTGCATCATCCTGAGGCGCAAGCATGAATCCGAAAGAATCACACATTCAACCCTTGATTTCCTTGCAAAGGCTGGAGGTCGCGTATGGTGGAATTCGTGCCGTGCGCGGAATCGATTTACACGTCAATGCTGGCGAGCGGGTATGCCTGATTGGCGCCAACGGCGCGGGCAAGAGCACGACACTTCGTGCCATTACCGGATTGGTCCCGTTGGTGGGTGGCGCCGTTGAGTACGACAGCCGTTCAATTGCCGGCAGTCCACCTTTTGATCTGGTGCGCCGAGGCTTGATCATGGTTCCCGAAGGGCGTGGCATTTTTGGACAACTTACCATCGAAGAGAACCTTGCGATGGGCGCCTATACCCGGCGCGACGCATCTCAGATTCGGCAGGACACGGAGCGCGTGTTCACGCTGTTCCCGCGTTTGGCGGAGCGCCGCAAGCAGGCGGCCGGCACACTATCAGGTGGTGAGCAGCAAATGGTAGCCATGGGGCGCGCCATGATTGCGCGGCCCAAACTACTTTTGCTTGACGAGCCGTCCATGGGGCTTGCCCCCTTGATGGTAGAGAAAGTGTTTGAAGTGGTGCGCACGATTGCGAGCGAAGGCGTGACAATCCTGTTGATCGAGCAGAACGCACGTTTGGCGCTTGAGAATAGTGATCGGGGTTATGTCATGGAGTCAGGCGAGATCATTCTTGATGGCGACGCGCGCGACATGCTGAACAATCCAAAAGTGCGCGCCGCCTATCTCGGCGAAGTGGAAGCTTAGATGCTCGCCTGGTTCCATCGTTAAGCGTGGCTGGGGTCACACGCGATAAACGCGGGTGCGGCGATTATCGCGAGACCCTCGCAGAATTTGATGTGCGCGGGGGAGTAGTAGTCTGAGGCGTGCAGTAGATTAATCTGTCCCAAGAGTTGACCCCGTCCGTAAACCGGAATGTTAAGAACGCTTTCGCAGTTCAGGGAAAAAATCGCGTCAGCATCAGGGAAATTTTTCCGGACGGCGTCGGCGTCCGCCGTCAGCATAGGCTGTCCGCTCGTCACCATCCTGTGCAATGCAGGCGCATCTACGATCCGCTTGCTTCCGTTTGCGGCATAAATCTGAGGGGCGCTGCTATAGAGACGGTGCGCCATACCTGCGGCAAGGTCGTAGCGCAGTGCCGTGAATAGGCGGTGCCCCACGCGTAGTTGCGCGAGTTCGTCCAACGCCCGAAGCAGCGGATCGGGCGTGCCTGGTTTTCTGGCGCACGACAGTGCGGCCGTCAGCGTTTCGATTTCCGGCGGGGACAAGGTGAATAGCAGGTTCATCGCATTGCCTCGTTGATGGAGAAAGGCTGTTCAAACGGATGAAATGGAAACTCAATTCGAGAGCCATGCTCGCCGCCAGTCCCGATTGCCAAGATAGGCGGTCTACCGTGAGGCACTTGGCCGCAGTGGTCCTTGTCTGCACCGGCTATCGAGATGCGGATGCGGCTGCCTGGCTGGAATTGCCAAGCCGTGGGTAACAGAGGAACGCTGATTCGTTCGAACTGCCCGGGCACCAACGGCAAGGCGTCTTGTTTGCTGAACGTGCGGAAAGGCCACGTGGTCTGGTAGCCCAGAGGGCACGGGGAGACCCTGCGATGCAGCAAGCGCAGCATGCCTTCCGTCACGTAGCGCTCGCGGCCGTCAGCTTCAATTTCGGTCAAGTACACGAACAACGCCGCGTCGGGTTCGCTACTGCTGACCCAAAGATCCGCGACGACATGGCCGGCCAGTTCCGTTGCAGCGCGTAGGGGAGCTGATGTGAAGCTGCACATCAGGTCGGTGCGGCCTTGCCAATCCGGGTAGTACTCCGTGCTGTTGATGGCGGCGATGCGCTCGTAACGGGTACCGGAGCCAGTGCCAATTGCGAAATCGACGTGATAGTCCTGATGCGAGGTGTCCGACTCGGGGAATGATTCGAGAACCGAATTGGGGGTAAGGTATAGCGTCTTGTCCGGCCACTTGTCGTAAGGGGGCCACTGAGGCGCGCTTCGCCATTGTTCTGCATGAATCGCGTAGTAATGGACGGGGTCTTCAGCATCCAACCCGGTGTTCTTGCCGAGCAGATAGTGATCGAAAAAACGCAGGATTTCCGCCAGCCACGGGAAATCCGCCATCTGAGAAGTGCGCCAAGGCGACACATCAATGCGTGCACCATGGTCCCAGGGGCCAAGCAAGAGATGGCGCGGATTTTTCGACAGAGTCAAAAAGCGAGAAATTGCGCCGTTCATATAACCCCCGCCATCCATCCAGCCAGACACCGAAAGTACGGCCACATCGTGCGGTATCTGTTCGGCCAGGCTATAGGGGCTAAAAGTTGCAGAGCTGAATTCTGGGTCGTAGGGAAGGGGATCTTCCCGGAAGCGGAATTCAGGCATGAACTCGGTTTGACGGAAGTTCCCCAGGTGTTGATGAATGGCGTCCTTCAACAGCTTGCCTTCCGGATCTTCGTCTACGGGCTGCGGCCCGTCGAAGTCCGGATTTGCGTAATACACGAACCGGTGAAGCATGTCGCGGCGGTCATGGTCCAGCGCGACCATCAAGTCGTCATAGCTCTGCGTCAGTGCCTTGAGCTGAATACCGCCCGGAAAATAATTATCCGTATAGGTATCCCAAACCGAGAACAGTGGAGCAATTGCCTTAACGGCTGGGTGGCGGGTGCTCGCAAGAAAATCTGACGCGGCTCCCAAGTAAGAAATGCCGGTCGCACCCACGACGCCGCTCGACCACGGTTGCTTGACGATCCAATCTACAACCTCGCGGCTGTCTTCGCGCTCGCGTGGCGAACGGAAGCTGTCTCGCGTGCCGAAGCTGGCGCCCGTTCCGCGCACGTCGATCACGACGACCACGTAACCGCGCGGGACGAAGAAGTCGCGGAACTTTGCCGTGTTGGGTGCGCGTTCGCCTGCGCCGCCGGTTTTCAGTTTGAAGCGGCGGTAATAGGGGGTGAAAAGAACAATGGCGGGAAACTGTGCCGGGGTCTGCGTGCTGGTCTGCTTGTCGGGAGATTGCGGAACGTAGACATCAATCGCCAGGCGGCAGCCATCGCGCATCGTGAGGTAGCGGGACTCAGGCTCTGGGATGCTGTAAATCGCGGGCCGGGTATCGGCATAGTTTTGGGGTGGAACCACCCAGGCCACATCTTCGTTTTTGGGGTAGGACTGCATGGACATCCTTGAATTCAATGTTGGGGCAGACTGGCTGCGCGCTTTGGCCGCAGCGATTCGACAATCATGTTATTGACGCGTTGTGAGCGGCACCAATATGCAATGTGGATAGCTACATAGGAAAAAACGATGAGCCTGATTGCGCTCCTGAACGTAAATACTTCCTAGGGATTACGCGAGGGAGCCGCTTTTTCAGGCGCGTCTTTGAATATGATTCAGGCGTGAGATAGGAAATCCTGATGGACCTGCGACAACTCAAGTACTTCACTCGTATCGTCGAGCTAGAAAGCATTACGGCCGCCGCCGAGACCTTGCACATCGCGCAGCCGTCGTTGAGCCAACATGTGGCCAACCTGGAAAGCGAGTTAGAAACCCAGTTGTTGCTGAGAGGTCCGGGCGGCGTGCGTGCGACGGACGCCGGCAAGCTCCTGTATCGGCATGCCAAGATGGTGTTGCGGCAAGTTGAAGAAGCTAAATCAGCGCTTAAGCATGGACGTGACACGCCAGCGGGCCACGTCACGGTCGGGCTGCCTACCAGTACGTCGCGCGTGCTTGCGGTGCCGCTTATCGAGGCCGTAGCAGAGCGGTACCCCGAGGTATTGCTAGAGATCATTGAAGGCAGCAGCGCCGACTTGGCCGTCGCTGTCTCATTGCATCGCATGGATATAGCGGTTGCGATGGACGTCCAGCCGCAGCCCGCCCGCATGACAACCACGCCGTTACTAGTCGAAAACTTGTACCTGATTGGCCCGTCGTTAGGTCTGGAAGCCATTGCGCTGCGGAAAATGTCGGAACTGCCTTTGGTGTTGCCCAGTTTTCCCAATTCAATACGTGTGTTGGCTGCGCGCGCTTTTGCCGAGGAAGCCTTGCCGTTCACACTGGTAGCGGAGACCAGCGCTGTGTCCGTGCTGCTTGCACTCGTGAAAGCAGGAAAGGGCTGGACGGTGCTGCCTTCGTCCGCGTTGGTTGGGCTTGAAGCTGACAAAGATCGCATTGTCTCCACGCCTATTGCAGATAAGGCCTTCAGCCGCCGAGTGTCGGTCTGCATGTCCTTGTCCACGGAGAAAAGTGTGGTGTGCACCCACATACATCAGACGCTGATTGAGGTTGCGAAAGACTTGGTGGCGACAGGGCGTTGGGGCGGCGTGGTCTGGAAAAACTGACCACGCCGGCGGCGTTACTCAGGCTGGATCTGCGCCAACTGGGCGACCTTGCCCCAATGAATGCGATCTGCGGCGACGATATCGTCGAACCCTTTCAACGTGACACCGCTGGCTGTCGCTCCTTGAGCTTCGAAGTACGCGGTCATTTCCTTCTCCAGCACCACCTGATGCACGAGCTGGGCGATTTTTTCGGCGAGTTCGTTAGAGGTTTGCGCCGGGGCAAACAATCCGAACCATCCCAGCGCTTCGAATTCCGGGAAACCCTGCTCGGCTACGGTAGGAACGTCAGGCAGAACCTGTAGCCGTTGTTTAGACGTCACCGCGACTGCGTTCAGATCGCCCCGTTGGATGTAAGGCAGCGACGTCATGGCCACGTCCAGCATAAAGTCCACGTGTCCCGCCATGGTGTCGGTCAGGGCAGGGCCGGACCCTCGATAAGGAACGTGAGTCACCGGAATAGCCAGGCTGGCACGCAGGGCCTCGGTCGCCAAGTGATTGGAAGATCCCAGGCCGCTGGACCCGTAGGTCAGGCCGCCGGGCTTGTTCTTGGCTGCGGCGACCAGCTCTTTCAGGTCTTGCGTTTTCAACGCTTTATTGACCACAACCACGTTCGGAACCGATGCGATCATCGCTAGCCCACGAAAATCCTTCAAGGGATCATAGGGCAGGGTTTTGTAGAGAAAGGGTGCGACCGATTGCGTGCTGACCGTTCCGAGAAACAGCGAATACCCGTCGGCAGGTTGTGCTCGCGCATAGGCGGCGCCCAGCGTGCCGCCTGCCCCAGGCTTGTTCTCGACGATGAACGGCTGACTGGTCAGTTGCCCCATCCGTTGCGCCACCTTGCGCGCCACAATATCAGTGGAACCGCCAGCCGCGAACGGCACAATGATGCGAACAGGCTTGTTTGGCCAGGCTGCGGCATCCTGCGCATGAGCGGGTGAGGTCAGCAATAGTGCCGAGGCAATGGCGGCGAGGGTGAATAGCGTCTTCATAAGTGTCCTCCAAGGATCGTAGAGAGGAATAAGATGGCGTCAGTCGACCTGGACGCCTGTGCGCGCGATGAAGTCGCCCCATACCTTCGCATCTTCGTCTGCCCGGGCGCGCATCTCCTGAGCAGTTCCTTGCAGCGGAATGAAATACAAATCCTTCAACCTTTTGTTGATGGCGGGATCGGTGATCGCGGCTTGGATTGCCTGGTTCAATTTGCTGACAATGGCGTTGTCCATTCCTGCCGGGCCGACTACAGCAAACCACCCCGGCATCGGAGGCGCTTGAATGCCGGCTTCCTTGAGTGTGGGCACGTCGGGCAAATCGCTGGCGCGCTTGTCCGCCAGCACGGCCAGGGGGATCACGTTGCCGCCTTGAATCTGCGGCAATGCTGAACCCAGCACGCTGGTCATGATGTCCACCTGTCCTCCGATGACTGCATTTAACGCAGGACCCGAACCCTTGTACGGCACATGTTTGAGCTTGATGCTCGCACCCGCGGCGATCATTTCGGTCGATAGGTGGGTGGAGTTGCCAGCGCCGGCGCTGGCGAATGTCACGCTGTCAGGTGCGGCTTTGGCTGCGGCGAGCAACTGCGGCAGGGTCTTGTACGGACTACTTTTTCCCGCAACCAACACGAACGGAGTGTCGACGACAGGCGCGATGTAGGTGAAGTCCTTGTTGGCGTCGTAGGGCAGTGTCTTGTACAGCTTCGGGTTGAAACTCATTTGGGACACGCCCGCCAATAGCAGGATGTATCCATCGGCAGGCGACTTTGCTACGAAGGATGTGGCCACGATGCCGTTCGCGCCGGGCTTATTCTCGACGACGACTGATGCGCCCAAGACGCTTCCGATTTTCTCGCCCAGCAAGCGGGCAACCACGTCTGCCCCGGACCCCGCAGATTGCGGAACGATCAGCCGCACGGGATGGTCGGGATAGGTGGACTGGGCGTGAGCCGTGCAGCTGAGAACAGGCAGTACGCTGATGAAAACAGCGCGAAGGTAATTGGCCGAGCAGGCCTTGCTGAGGTTGAACATCGCTTTCCCTTGGGTTCATACGCTTATTGCGCATTTTTGATTGCGTTTTGTACGCTTGATCCATGCTAGGGAGAGCTCGAATTCAGTTCAAATACCGCTTTCCTATGCGCCTATAGGTTTTTCCTTTGGCAGGCGGGCAAGCCGATTAGAGCTCGGGAAAGGTAATGGAAAACGCTACCCCGTTACCCGCGATTCCTGCGAGTATTTCGATCTTGGCTTGGTGCTGGTGGGCGATGCGGGCAACGAGAGAGAGGCCGATTCCGCTACCTTGCCCGGCAGATCCCGGCACGCGATAAAAACGGTCAAATATCTTCTCTCTTTCGTGGAGGGGTACGCCTGGACCGTCGTCCATGACGGTCAGTCTGGCCTCACCATCGATGTTCCCGCATTGAACCAGGATGCAGCCTGCATGTTGGGTGTAGCGGCAGGCGTTGTCGAGCAGATTGCGGACGAGGATGCCGATCAAATCGATGTTTCCCTGAACAAGGCAGGGATTCAGGTCCATCAAGATGCGTTGGCTTTTTTCCACGGCAATCATTTGTATGTCACGCGATACAAGCTCCACGACTGCACTTAAATCCAAGGTTTTGGGTGCCATCGAGACATCACTTGATTCCATGCGCGCAAGGTCCAGAAGCTGTTCCGCCAGGCGGGAACTACGCTGCGTCGTTGCGGCAATTTTTCTCAGAAGTGCCTTTACTTCGTCGATGTCGTCAGTTCTCAGGGCATTTTCTGTCTGTACGGTGAGCACGGCCAAGGGCGTCCGAAGTTCGTGGGCAGCATTGCTTAGGAACGTACGTTCATTTTCCATAGCAGTCTTCAACCGGATATGCTGCTGATTCAACGCGACGATAAGGGGCCGTATTTCAATCGGCACGTGCTTTTCACATAGAGGGCTTAAATCCATGACGTCACGCTGTCGAAGCGATCGAGTGATGGCTGAGACTGGCTTGAGGGCAATGCTGCTGATCAGAATCGCTACGCCACCCACAGCTAAAACCAGGATGAACGTTATGAGGGCGCCGAAGCTAAAGCGGTCGCGGAATTGCTGTTGCGACAGCGAAAGCGGAGACGCCACGACGACCTGGGTGCGAGCCTCGGCATCGATGGCAGAGTAGACGCGCCACCCATCGGCATCCACATATCGCGTGGAAAATCCGCTCTTGCCCAGTTCGGCGATCGAGGTGGATGGGGCATCTATCGAACTGAAAACCAGACGCCCGCTGGTTAGATCAAATGCAAGTAATGCGTTCTTGCTTTGGGGAGCTATCCATCGTCCGTCCTGTGAACAGCTGGCGTCTTTAGACAGCCTCGCCGTAGTGGACGCAACCGACAGAAGCGCGACCTGAGCTGTGTTCATCAGATCCCGATCTCTCGCGCCGGTGTTTTCCTTCACAACATCGGCCCAGTAAAACGAGAACTGAATTAGCCAGGACAGCAGTAGCGTCACCAGGATTCCGGCGAGCAGGCGCATGCGTAGCGACTTGAAGGATGGCAACCGCACGCTTAGTTCTCACGACCCAGCCGATATCCGAAACCGTGAACCGTCTCGATGAAGCCGCTGCCGACCTTTCTGCGAAGTTGGTGTACATACACGGCAACGGTGTTGCTCCCGATCGCTCCGCTGGTGCCGTACACCTCTTGTTCGAGTGCGTAACGCGAGATTGCCAGCCCATTCTTTTGCATCAGGGCCTGAAGCGTCCGGAATTCATGCACGCTCAGTTGCACTTCCGTGCCGTTCACTGTCGCCAGATGGCTACTGGGGTGCAGCGTCAAGCTGCCCCATGTCATTACGGGCGCCACGCGCCCCTGACTGCGCCGGATGACCGCGCGCATGCGGGCGAGCAATTCCCCAACTTGAAATGGCTTGACTAGATAGTCATCCGCGCCCGCATCCAAGCCGGCGATGCGATCACTCAACCGGTCTCTAGAAGTCATGATGATGACGGGCGTGATGTCATATCTGGCTCGTAGAAACCGCAAGACGTCCAGGCCAGAGCTGTCTGGCAGGCCAAGATCCAGAAGTACGACATCGAATACTTGATCGAGCAAGTGGATTTTCGCCGTGGCCGAATTACCGGCGACCGTCAATTTGGCACCATCTCGTAAAAGTGTTGTCGTCAATGCTTCGGCAAGCATCGAGTCGTCCTCGATCAAAAGTGTCCTGGTCATAAAGGCATGTTGTCTCAGCTACCAAAAGGACGCTGCATTGTGGTGCAGCCGGGTTAAGAATTTCTTAACCGTTTGGCGCAATAGGCGAAAGATGTTTGAGAACCACGCTGAGCATTGTGGTCGTATTGTTGCGACGCCGCGACGCAACTTGACGTTCGTCAATGATCTGGCTACGCCCAGGTCTCAGTTAAGAAATAATTAAAACGAGGCGATCACAATGGTGGACGAAATCAAGCCACGTTTTGGTAGCTCGTGGCCGGTGCGCAAAGCGCATGAGAATTCAATGCTAACTACCTGTCCGCGTCAATGTACGAATAGTAGGATGTGCCTACGCTGTTTCGAGAGGGTCGAGGGGTTGCAAAAACTCTGAAGGCATGCTCGCGCATCGTGACACGCAGGAAACATGAAGAACCTGACAATATCAAAAAAGCTTGCGCTCGCATTTACGTCTCTAGTGTTTTTGCTGGTGATTCTCTCCGGCATTAGTTGGTACCGATCTGGCGTGCAAAGAGATGCGACAGACAGTCTTATCGACTCTCGAATTCCAATCAATCAGTCGTTGTCGATATTGATGGATCGTGTGCGTGTTCAAGCGATTCAAATGCGCAACCTCATCATATTTACCAATCAAGAACGCGTTGCTGCTGCCAAGAAACAAATTGCCGAAAGCCGAAGGGAAGTCGTCGAGCAGTACAGCTATCTTGACGGGGCGGTTACCTCTGCCGAGGGAAAAGCCGCGTTGAAACACATGAAGGAAGGGCGGCAGAAGTTTATTGCAACGGCCGACGGGTTCCTTGATCTCATTGCCAAGGAACAGAAGGATGAGGCGACCCGCTACTTAATGGACGTTTTTCGTCCGGTGCAGTTGGCCTACGAGTCAACCATTCGAGAACAAATAAGCGTACAAAACGAACTGACCAAACAGACCAGCATTTTGGCCGCTGACGCTGGCGATACGCTCCGGCGTGACATCGTGATCAGCACGGCCGCCGCTGTAGTGTTGGCTTCTATTCTGGCTTTGGTTTTGATTCGATCCATTACTCGCCCGTTGGCGCGTGCGATCGATGTGGCAGATCGCGTGGCGGCCGGCGATCTAAGCGCCGCAATTATTGACGACCGTCGAGACGAAGTAGGCCAACTCTTGAACGCGTTGGAACGCATGCGGCATAGCCTGTCTGCGACGGTGAGTGCGGTTCGCCATAACGCGGAAAGCGTGGCCGCAGCTAGCGCCCAGATAGCCTCCGGAAATAACGATCTGAGCGCGCGGACGGAAAATCAAGCCAGCGCGTTGGAAGAAACGGCAGCTTCGATGGAACAGCTTGGCACGACCGTTCGCCAGAATGCTGACAATGCGCAGGCTGCAAACAAGCTGGCAATAACTGCGTCGGAGGTCGCCCAGAAGGGTGGCAATGTGGTCGCCGAAGTCGTCAACACCATGAATGGCATACGCGAAAGCAGCGGGAAGATCTCGGACATCATTAGCGTGATCGACAGCATTGCATTCCAGACCAACATACTGGCCTTGAACGCCGCTGTTGAAGCGGCCAGAGCGGGCGAGCAGGGTAGGGGATTTGCCGTGGTGGCGGGTGAGGTACGCTCCCTGGCGAAACGCTGTGCGGACGCTGCCAAAGAAATCAAGCAACTGATCACCGCTAGTGTCCATCAAGTTGAGGAGGGCACTGCGTTGGTCGATGACGCAGGCTCCACAATGGCCGATGTCGTAACCGCTATTCGCCGAGTTACGGACATCATGGGCGAAATCAGCGTTGCTAGTAACGAGCAAAGTACTGGGGTCGGTCAAGTGGGTGAAGCCGTCACGCAAATGGACGAAGTCACGCAGCAGAACGCAGCACTGGTTGAAGAAATGGCCGCGGCTGCGAGCAGTTTGACCGAGCAGGCTACTGCCTTGGTCAAGGTGGTATCAGTATTCAAGTTGGCGAATAGAGAGGATATGCCGATGGCAGAAGTCGTTACGCCTCTGCCAAGGCTGCTGGCGAAGACTGCTGTGCATGCCAAGCCGCATGCGCCAGCTTTAAAGCCGCGCGGTGTGATTCAACCTGTCATGGTGTCTGCAACAGCGGGTCGCGAGGACAGAGAATGGGAAACTTTCTAAAGAAAAACGGTGATGCTCAATAGCACGGCCACACACCGATCTTCTTTCAGCGCTCTCAGCCTATAGGTGTACGTCGGCCACGCTTGAAGCCATATGCTCTGGCTCCCCAAGCTGCGAATAGGCCGACCAGCAGCAATACGAAGAGTACCCAGGGGAAAGACGCGGCGCCCGTAGTTGACAGCAGCACCCCGCCCAACACGCCGCTTCCGGCGAACGCAAGGTTGAAGACGGTCACGAGCATCGACTGGGCAACATCGGCACCATCGCCAGCGGCGTCGGCCAAGGCAGTCTGGAGTAGGGTAGGGGCGCCGCCGAAGCTCAAGCCCCAAACCGCGACACAGAGATACACCAGGGCGGGTGGCGCGTTGCCGAAACCCAGTGCCAGCGATATCAAGGCGAACGCACCCAGACTGATCAGCACCAACCTGCGTAACAAGCGATCAACCAGCAGGCCGGTGATCCAGATGCCGAACATAGCGGCGATGCCGAATATCAGCAGCACCAAATCCACGCGATCGGCTAATCCGACGGAAGCAAGGAACGGCGCGATGTAGGTATAGAGGGTGTAGTGGGCCAGTATCCAGGCCATGATCACGAACAACACTGAGCGTACGCCTGGCGTTATCAAGACCTTGCGCATCGGAACGCGCCGGTCGGCCGCCTGGCCAGGGTAGTCCGGTACTTTCAAGAGCACCCAGACCATCAGTACTAGGCTTAACGCGGACAGGATGCCGAAGATGTGGCGCCAACCGACCAGCTTGCCGAGCCAGGCGCTCAAAGGCACACCCAGCGACAGAGCTAATGGGATACCGACCATTGCCACCGCCATAGCGCGGCCCTGCAAAGAGGCGGTCACCATGCGTCGGGCATAGCCTGCCAGCAGGCTCCAAGCCAAGCCGGTGGCAATGCCCACCATGAAGCGGGCGGCCAGCGTCAACGCGAAGTAGGGCGACAACGCGGTCACTGCATTGCAGACAAAGAAGCCACCGATAGCCAATAGCAGCACAAGCTGTCGCCGCCAGCCACGCATTGCGATGGTCAATGGAATCGCCGCCAACCCCGAACCCAGTGCGCAGAGCGTAACGAGTTGACCCGCCCAAGCCTCCGACACGCCGAACCCCTGGGCGATCTGCGGAAGCAGGCCTGCAGGCACGGTTTCGTTGGCGGTCGCGATAAAACTGCTCATGGTCAGCGCCAATAAACCCGCCATGGGTATGCGGTCGGCGGCAGCGGTTGGATGGGCAATGCCTGATGCCGCGGAGCAGGTGTTCTCACTCATTCTCTTTCTTGCCTTTCATCACTGGTCCTCGATAGCTTAGAGATGACCCAGTTTGAATCATTGTCTCCTGCTTGATAATTGGCTTAACATTTGAATATCTTTCAAA
The DNA here is from genome assembly GCF_030864005.1 of Achromobacter seleniivolatilans. Classification (NCBI taxonomy): domain Bacteria; kingdom Pseudomonadati; phylum Pseudomonadota; class Betaproteobacteria; order Burkholderiales; family Alcaligenaceae; genus Achromobacter; species Achromobacter seleniivolatilans. The sequence goes on along the minus strand of NZ_CP132976.1, from coordinate 1,563,468 downwards.
TCTATATTTAAAATGGCAACTGATCGACTTGGGGACATGCGCTTATTCGTCGAGGCGGCGACGTTGGGCAGCTTGTCAGCGGCCGGACGCAAGCTGGGTTTTTCGCCTGCTGCCGCAAGCGCACGACTCTTTAAGCTTGAGGCGGCGTTGCACACAAAACTGTTTGATCGCACTACACGCCAATTGCGGTTGACCGGCGAGGGCGGTTTGTACTTGCGGCATTGCCGAATTGCCCTGCAAGCCATTGATGACGCAGAAGCCGTACTTCAGTCGGGTCGAGAGACTGTGCGTGGAAAAATACGAATTTCGGCGTCTGCTGATTTCGGCCGCAACTTGCTGAACCAGTGGCTCGAAGAATTCAGCGCCGTGCACCCAGAGCTGAAAATTGCGTTGACGTTGTCGGACTCGTTGTCGAACTTGGTACAAGACGATATTGATCTTGCAATTCGCTTTGGAATGCCACGTGACAGCTCACTAGTCGCGCGGCATTTAGCGCCCAACTGGCGTGTGCTGTGCGCATCACCTGACTATCTGGCACGGCACGGCGAACCCAAAACGCCTGCGGATTTGGTCAATCACCATTTCATCGTATTGGTCACCGCGGCAGGCCCATTGAATGAATTTCACTTTGCCATGGACGAGCAGGATTGGAGCCACACCGTATCGATGGAACAGGCATGGGAAACCAACGATGGTGCGCTTGCCCGGGCATGGGCAATTGCTGGTCATGGCATCACGCGCAAGACTATTTGGGATGCGGCTGCGGACATCCGTGCCGGGAAGCTGAAGGTTGTATTGCCTGACCTAAGCAGGAACGAGGCAGGCGTCCATGCGGTATTCCACGGTACGCGATATATGGTGCCCCGTGTGCGCGCACTTTTGGACTTCTTGATCGAGCGATTCAATCGTGCTACCGATGATTTACTGCGCGATTTGGACGTGCCTCGTTTTTAGAGACATGCACTACTGAGCTCCTAGTTGAAATACGCATAATGTGTATTATGTAAAGTAATGAATGGACGGAAAAGCCCTCTTTCCCCCATGGCTGTCCTGCCGCCCGCGTTCAAACGTTGTCTGGATGCGTGATCAACTGCCAAACGCCGTCCATTAACCGAAGCACGAATTTGTCTGTCACGACCCACAGTACCCGTTCAGTGGAGTCGATCGCCTGCACGGTGAAATCAGTCGGCACGCCCTTCAAGTCAAAGCTGATCTTTTCCAGCTTTCCGCCGGTGACCGTGTACAGCCCTGAACTCGTGCCGATGTAAACCTCACCCAGGAAGCTTCTGACCGACCAGAAATGTATGTCGTTTCGCCCCAGCGCGACCCGATGAAAGCCACTGACACGATTCCCCCGCAGCAAGGTCCCGTTGTGTCCGCACATCAGCACGTCGGTATCGGACAAACAATGGATGGCGTGCAAGTGCTGGCGAGTCGGGCTCTTTATTTGCGACCACACTGCACCGTTCCAATGCATGATCAAGCCGTTGCCGCCGCACACGTAGACATGATCTTCCGATATCCCGGCGATGGATTCGAGATTGGGCGTCGCCCGCATCTGTTTCGTCAACGCGGCAATGTTTGAAGTGTCGTCGGCTGTTATCTGGGCAACGACATCTTGCAGCTGTTTGACCGCCTGCTGCTCCAATGCGGACGCAATCGAAGACCATCCTTGCGCGTCACGCCGGTAGACGCTATTTAGTGCTCCGCAGACGTAGGCCCTATCCCCGATATGCGCGATGGACGAATAGGTGCGTCCTTCTTTCCGGTTCTGGTCAGCGCCGCGCGCAGGCACTTCCTCGTCGGTGATTCCGGCCGAGTTCATGATCCGCACATACCCGTATTCGCTCAATGCGTAGCAAGCGCGCGGGACGTCCTGCTGTTGCGGACGAAGCGCCACGGACACAATCGTGCGCCCTGCAATATCGTGATGGTTCCAAGGTTCGGTCCCGGCCAGGTTCAAGACGAACATCCGGGTAAATTCTTGCTCGGCATCAAGCTCATCAATGAACGCCGCCACACAGAGCATGTCGTCGCTCACCGCGCAGCCATGGCCAAATGAAACCGGAACTTTTTTCATATGCTTCGCACCTCTTTGTCGTGTAGCACTTCCATCACAAGCCATTCAAGCCGCTCTTGGATGAGCCTTTGCCTAAGTTGGGAAACTCAGCGGGGTTCAACATCCGGCCTGTAGGATCGGCCCGAAACAGATCAGTGGCGGACAGCCCCTGGCTCTGGTGATAAGCGCGCACTTTTGCGGCCATGGTGACGGGATTGCATCCTGTCACCGCCGCGGCCGCCGTGACACCCAAGCCCTCCAATTTACCCAGCTCTGACGTACCTAGCGGATTTCCTTGCGCGCCAAGCGCGGCTTCGGCCGGATCATATATGGCATGAATCGAGCCATGTTCATTAACTCTGGGGCCCTTGCGTACCGGTGTGCCGCCCGCGACGCAAATGCACAGGCCCTTGCCGTGCGAGAGCCCTCCTTTCAGGCGCACTTTTGACGGTAGCTTGAACACCCGGTCCGGAACAATATGATGTGGCGTTCTGCCCGGAGGACATCCCCTTCCATAGGTACGCAGAGTGCAGTCGCGATCCTCGCCTTTGGACTTGCCACCGTCCTTATCTTTACCTTTACCATTGCCCTTGCCGCTGACCGCATCATCTCCGTGCTTGGCCCCCTGCCCTGCGCCTTCCTTACCGCCCTTGCCTGCCGCCTTGCCCGCGTCTGCCGCGGCCTCGCCTGCCTTCTCAGCTTTTTTTGCCGCGGAGGCCGCGCCTGCGGCACGCCGGCCGACCTTCCCCGCCGTCCCTAGCCAACCAACAAAGGGAATTGCGGATGCGAGGGACAACGCGGCGCCCGCGTAATCGCCGCGCGCCAGGCTGATCCCGGCATTGACCAGGTCAGCCGCCTCGCCCGCAACGGGAATCAGCCCCACGATATCCAATCCGGTCTGGATGCCGTCCAGTACGCCGTTGCCGCTTTCGCTCTCTGCGTCGGTTTCCGCCTCGACCTGCGGGTTCGATGCCTCGGCGGAGTCGCCGCCAGCCGCGGCGTCGCCGGCCGCTCGGCCGAGTGTATTGCCGTTCGGCGTCGTGCTGCCGCCGTCATGCTCCCCTTCCAGCGGATAGAGTTCGCGATAGGACGGGACTTTCTTGAGGTCGGCAAGTTCCTTGCGGAAAATTTCTTGACGTAGCGCCTCGTAGGGCTCCTCGGACAGTGTCTGCGTAGTGCCCCATTCGGTCGTTCCGTCCGCAAAGCTGACGTAAACGCCGCCTACCCCGTCCGACTGCACATACATCGTACTGGGGCCGCCCGCCGTCTGACGCAGCGGCACACGATGCACGCTGACGTTGACCGCATCCAACTCAGTCGCTTCAGTCATCGCGCTAGACCCCGTTCATCCAGAACAAGTCGTCATGGCGCACCAGATAACGCCCCTCTGCGCGCACGTTTGCGCTGCGCTCTAACGGATGGCATTTCCCTTCCACAACGCCGCTCTTGATGCCGTTGGCCGTACCTGCGGCATCACCCACAGTCTTTGGCGTGTAGCTGCGCTCGTACACCACCACGGGATGCCCGTTTGACCGAACGCTTTGCGCAACGCCGGTGCTGGTCTTCAGCTCGGCCGTGACGGGATAAGGCACAGGTGGAACGCTGCTACCCATGGGTGTCTTGCAAACATCGGGAGCAATGGAGATGACGCGCCATGCCTCCTGCTTGCGGGCCATGATGTTCTCCGCCATGTCAGACCACCTCTTGCTGAAAGCGCATGCGCGCCACGGGCGGTAGCAGGACGGCGTCGGGATTTACCTCGAAGCGCACTTCAAGCACGCGGATATCGAGTGACGCAGGCAGGCTTATCCGATGCGTCAAGCTCAGCACCATGGCATCGGTATCAACCCGTACGGTGTCCGTCAGCATTGGCAGCGGGAGCAGCACGCCGTTAGTCAGCCGCAATAGAACGAACGGGCGATGTCCTGGCAAGCGGATGTCAAACCAGCCGTCGTGGCTGAAATGCGGCTCGACCAAGTTCAACAGTTGGATCTGGGCATCTGGCGAGGGATACGGAATCTGCTGGTCGGCCGGCGCGCCGTTCCAGTATCCGAAATCGATGTCCTGCGGTGGATTGGGCCAGTTGTCAGCCAACCAGGCGTCATCGTAAGTGCCAGCCAGCGCCAGGCGAGGCGCCCAGGCACGGCCCACGACCCCAAACCCCGCCGGGGTTTGCCCGTAGGCCGCGGCGAGCGCCGCCATGCGGTTAGCGTCCAGCCCTCCCTGTTCCGGGTGACTGGCGCGCGTGGGGCCGCCGATTGGCGCGTCGGGGTACTCCACCTGCGGCGCTGCCAACCGCGTCAACGGTTCGGCTGCGGTCTGCTGGTAAAGCGCTTCATACCGGTCTTCCAGCCAGCCGCAGCCCACAGGATTACTAAAGCAGACTTCGTTAAGCAGGAATTCCGGTAAGGACGAATCGTCCGCATGCTTCGGGTTGCGGATCTGGTTATTACCGCCAAAGGCAAGCTCCCATCTCAGCGGAACCCGGTTGGCGGGTGCCGGCTGGGAGAGGCGCCAGCCCTGCGGCTCATTCAAGAATTCCCGGGCCCCGGTAACTCGCAGCTGTTTGTGCAGGACAGTCTGCCCGTCTTGCTTTGATGAAGCTCCCCGGCGGCCCGCAGGGCGACGTCCCGAAATGACGCGTAGCGCGGCCTCCCAACTACGTGCAGGGTGGCCGCCGGGCGCGTGAGCGTCGCCCACTACCAGGACATCGCAGCGCGGCTTGAATGGAGCTAGATCGCTTTCCTCAAGTACGGAACTGACGCCTATCGCCCCATAGTAGGTGTCAGCCATGGTGAGCGGTATCGGCTCCTTATCCAGCACGATCACTTGGCACACGCCCGGTTGATCGGGATCGGGGCGCAGCCGGTAACCGACTTTCAAGACAACGACCGAGTGCTCTTGACCGTCCGGTGCAAGCGCGCCGAAACGCTGCGCGCCAAATGGCGTGAGATTGCGGAATTCCATGTTCAGGCTCCCGGCTAGTTGATATCAACGACTTTGCCGGCGACCTGAACATGGCCGCTCGCTGTGAACTCGAAAGTGGTGCCGTTGATCAGCACCGTGCCATCCGATTTCATTACCAAGCTGGATTTGCCCACCGTCACGGCGAACTCGTCGCCGGCGTCGATACGAAAGGTCTTGTTGATACGCACATCTTTCGACAGGCCGACCTGCTCCGTCTGCGTCAGTCCGACGGTGGTGTTCATCGCGCCACCGACCGTGGTTTGATATCCCAGACCTATCGTCAGCGCCTTGGCCAACGCGACGGTCTCTGTTTTGTAGCCACCAATGGAAATAGTCTCGTTCTTGCGAACGTCTTCACTTCGGTTGTTGCCGACAAATGTGGACTCGTTATTCTCGACTTCGATGCGCTGATCTTTCTCAGCGTGAAGCCAGACCTCTTCGCGGCCTTTCTGATCTTCGAAACGCAGGGCATTGGCGTTGTCAGATTCGCCTCCCGTGCTCGAACGGCTAAGAACCCCGCTTTGCGTAGCGTTGGCAGGCAATTCCCATGGTGGACGCATCTGCTTGTTGTACAGACTGCCCAGCACAATCGGACGATCCGGGTCGCCGTTCAGGAAGCCGACGATGACCTCCTGACCGATCCTTGGAATGAAGATGCTGCCAAACCCTTGCCCTGCCCATGCCTGGCTGACCCGAACCCAGCATGAGTCACTTTCATCACCGCGCGCATAGCGGTCCCAATGGAACTGGAGCTTCACGCGTCCGAATTCGTCGGTCCATATTTCTTTGCCCGCAGGCCCCACTACGGTGGCGGTTTGCGGGCCTTGGGCTTCCGGCTTGGGCTGCGCTGGCGGCCGATAGACTTCACGGCTGGGTTGCAACACCAGTTGCTGGCTGCACTCACAATGCTGCTGCGCGCCGCTCTCTTCGCCGACGTCTCGCAACGTCAGCAAGGCGGCCAAGATCACATACTCTTGATTGGCCTCCATGTGGCTGTGACCCGTGAGCCGGAACAAGTCGCCGCAAGCCACGCCTCGCACATTGCCCCTTGCGCTCGCACGCCAACCGCTCGAACGAATTTGTTCCATGCGGACGCGGCTGATCAAGTTGCCATGTTTGCTATCGCTGTAGTCGCCCGGCCACTCGAATCGCTCCACTTCATTCAACGGGTGCGGCAGCGGTTGCTGATTGACCGCTGCCAGATTCGCCCGAGGACGCGTGAAATCGTAGTCGTTGATCATCAGGCGACCGGGGCGCAACGTTTCGCTCTGGCTGAACTGATGTAGGTAATCTTCGTCGCTTTGCTCGGCCTGAGGCGAGTACGCCAGGCTGTGATAAGCCTCGCTCACCGGCAACTGATGGCCAGCGGGACCATCGATCAGCACCAGCGTGTGATGCCCCTGTAGATGCTTGAAGCACCAATAGATTCCGTATTCGCTGAGCACGCGCTGTAAAAACGCAAAATCGCTTTCGCCGTATTGCACTTGAAACCGGCGATGCTCGTTGCGAGGGCTCTCGCTATCGAGTTGGTACTTCTGATGGTCCAGCCGTTTTTCAACGGGATAGGGATACTTCTGCAGGATCTGATCGGCAATCTCCAGCACGCTCAAATCCTGAAAAATCTTGAACTCGGTATTCAGCGTCGCTAGCCAAAGCCAGGGCCGCAGACTGAGCTGATAGAGATAGAAATCGCCTTCCTTGCGCAAAAATCCAGCTCGCGTGACGATGCCACTGATCTGACGCTCCCCCGCCGCACTGGTGTCCGCGCCGTTCAGTTGGACGGAGACGGTCAATCGCTGACCGATCATCGGCTTGACGTCGATATTTGCAGTGACCTCTGAAGGCGTAGACCGGGAGTCAGGGGTACGAAGCACCAAGGTGTAATCGAACAGCCGGCTAAGGCCCTCCTCCCCTTCCAAGGAGTAGAAGCGAAGCAGCGGGTCGCCCAGTATTTCGGGCATCGCCTCACAATCCACGCCAACGGTGCGGTGCTTCAATTGCGACAGATTCGGCGGCGATGCAAACCCCGTGGTGGAACTGTCGATATCGTCGCTAGACGGGACGAGTGTGGGACTTCGTTGATCATTTGAAGATGACATGGCCCCGCCTATCTCCTTTCAACCCGCAGTTGGGACACGACGGCAAGTCAGTGGCTGCGCACCGAATCCCGTAGTGACGGAGAAATTTATCCCTGTGCGCCCGTTATCTATATAGGCGTTGTCTGATGCGCGGCCGATGAAAGGCAGCGCACGGGGATTTGCGGGGGGGAGATAGTCGTGCTGTGGGCCTGAATAGGCGCGGCTTCACTCGGCCAGTAACGTCACCGTTTGCGGGTTGAAGTTGCCGTAAGCGCCGCCGCAAACGGAATGGGATTTGGCTGGCGCCGGTACGCCCGTGGCGCGGATGGCCAGGTCACCGCCACGCAGACGAATTTCCTGGAATCGTTCGGCGGCAACAGTTTCATCCGGCAGGAAATACAGGCGGACGCGTGCCAGCCCCTTGCCTGCGTCCGCCTGGCCGGCCTTGCTGAAGTCCGGCACAACCGCCCTCGCCTCGCGCCATTGCTGGGGGGCTTCCAGGGTCTGCCAACGCACGCGCAACGGCTGTTGCAAGTCCACCAGCGCGGGGCTTCCGCCTCTAGGCGGATCGCAAGGCAATCCCGCCAGGCTGCGTGCGGGATAGTGGCCCAGGTCTTGCGTCTGGCCATTGATTTCGAGCCGCACGATGGCCTGGGACGTGTAGTTTTCCAGGCTGAAGATCGTCAGCCCTGAAATGCGAGCCTTCGCCATTGTCTCTTCGGTGGTGCCGGCAAAGCGCGCCAAGCTGGGCGCCAATTCAACGTGATCGGCATAGTGGAAATACTGGTGCACCAGCAGCGCGGCCTCGCCGTAGGAATACGCCGGCGCCAGCTTGCCGATGTCTGGGTACGGCAGGCGCTGTAGCGGCACGGACTCCGCGGGGCTGCCGTCGTGCTGATAATACCTATAGCGGGTCGCGTCTTCCTTGATGCGGCCGGCGTCGTAAGGAAACTCGCCGTCCGCCAGGGCTTCGGGGCGCGGATAGCGTCTGAAGTTCGAAAACTGCGCGTTCTGAGCGGATGCCGGCCGCAGGAATTGAGATCCGCCTCCTGACGACGATGACGCTTCCCGAACGTCCAGTCCGATGTCATGGCCGCTTAAGTTGACGTGAGTCTCGGTAATGGCCGGCTGGGCCTTGCGGAAGCTGTCGTTCTGGCTCTTTTGAATGGAATCGTCAACCGGTACGATCAGCACGGCCACGAGCGTCGGCAAGAAGAGCAATGCATGGACGCGGCCGGGGATTTTTCCGCGGTCCCGCACCAGGTAGGCGATCCAGGTAACGACCAGCACGATGGCCAGCGGCCCGCCAAACATCAATGCATAGATCAGCAACGCGGCTGCGCCCCACCCCAGGTTGTTGGTGGTAACGGCCACGATACCCAGAAAAGCCAGCACGCCTGCCAGCAGGAACGAAACGACAATGCCAAAAAGATAGTGTCTGGTCTTCAATCGGGTGGGCCTTCTGAAAGATTGACGGCTGGTCGTAAATGGCGATTGTGAGGCATTTGCCATTTTTCTAAAAAACTAGCCGACTATCCTGTCCCGACTCCAGACAGGCTGCCGCCGAATCTGCCCGCGCAATAACCTGATGCTTGCCGCCCGTTTAGTTCGCCGTAATGGCGCCCTGCGCCCGTACCAGTGAATACGCGATGTAGTACTTATAGATATTGCTGACGTATTGAACGGTTTCCCGTCCTATCCGTTCGGCCGCCACCCGTTCCACGTTGTCGAACCACACATTCGGGTCCAGTCCTTTGGACGCGGCTTCCTTGCGCAGCTGGCTGATCCTGCCCGGCCCGGCGTTGTACGCCGCAAAGGCGAACAGCCCTTTGTCCAGGTCGGTCATGGGCTCTTTTGCGTAGTACTGGTCAATCATGAAGCGGATATATTTCACGCCGCCATGAATGTTCTCTTCTTCGCGTCGGATATCGCCCACTTTCAGGTCTTTCCCCGTGGCAGGCATGATCTGCATGACGCCCACTGCGCCCACCGAGCTCTTGGCCTGTTGATCCAGCCGCGATTCCTGGTAACCCTGCGCCATCATCAGCAGCCAATCGATGCTGTATTGGTCGCTGTACTTGCGGAAAAACTCGGCCAGGCGATGGAATTTGTCGATCTCGTTGGGATCTGTCGCGCCCTTTACCCACTTCACGGACTTCAAGTACTTGGTCAGTTGCTGATTGCCGAATGATGTGCCGATGCGGTTCTTGTCGATAAAGGGGTTCAGGATGGCAGCGAGCTTGGGAGAGTCTTTCCGAAAGGCAAACGCGATGTCATTGCCCGAATCCACCTCCAGGTTTTCATAGACGCGCATCTGCGGGAAGATCTGCTTCCAGAAGTTCGCCAGATACCGGTCAGATACGGTGAACTTCACCAGATCGGCGCTAACCATTTCAAGAATGTCGTCAGTCTCGAAGACGCCAGGCGCATCACGGATGATCGCCGGTTTCAGGCCCTTGGCTTGCAGTTCCGTATTGAGCTTTTTGACGCTGCCGTAATAGCTGCTGACGGGGTTGAGGAATAATTCCTGCCCTGACAGGTCTTCCAGCGACTTGAGCTCCGGCGCGCCAGGCGCCGCGACGATGATTTCGCGCACCCCTGTTGCCAGTGGCGTCGAGAAATCAACTTGCTTCTGCCGTTCTTCGGTCACGGTCAGGTTGGCGGCGATGATGTCGCCCTTGCCTGCCAGTAAATCTGGAATGAGCCGCTCTCGGGACGTAGGCAGAAACACCACATGGACCCGGATATTCTTGTTCTTCAGTTGGGCATTCAAATCGTTTTCAAATGCCGTCATCGTGTCCACGATGATGCCGCGTTGCGTGCCGCCTTTGTCCAGGAAATAAAGGGTTCTGTTGTAAGGCACGAGCACGCGGACTTGCCTGCGCTTGATCATGCCGTCCAGGTCGCCCGTCCAAGGTTTGACGTTATAGGCCAGCGACAAGGGGTCAGTCTTCGACGGCGGACCCGCCGCCAGGGCAGACCTGCCTGGTGCAACCAGCAAAAAAACGCATAGCGATAAGGCGAGAAGACGGGATGACATGGTGCCTCCGAACCGAGGGAACGATGGAGCTTTCTTGTCAATCAAACCCGCGCGACCGAGCTGCGTCTCGTGGCTCAGACCATTATCTAGAGCGCAATCCGACTTCGCCACTTAGTGATAACCCACCCGGCGGCGGCCATTGGCCAGCCAGCCTGTAATCAGCGGGAAAACTCGTGTTTAACGCAGGCCCGGGTCCGGCTGCACCAGATGCCGCCAGGGGAACACGTCTTTGGAAAAATGGCTGACGTAACCGCCTTGTGCGGCCTGGATCACCATGAATTGCAGCTTCGGCCGCAGCGCGCCCAAGGTCTGTAACTCTTCCAGGCTAAGACGGCTATTGCGCAGTTGCATGCTGTGCACGCGGTCAAAGGCCGCACTGGAAAATAGCTTTTGGTAGGACGAAAAAGCCGTTACCGCGTCGGCGGCCCGAGACTCAGCCCATCGAAATTGCAGCTCCGTGCATTCCGTGAAGTCCAGCAGCCCAAGCGCAGGCAGATTGCGGGCGTCGGCCAGGTTGCCGATGAACCCTTGGGTATCCATGCCGCCGCCAATCCGCAGAACCGATAGATGATCGAGCGGGACTTGGAAAAAGGCCGCGTCCGGCGCATTTGGGACCGTCAGGTGGCTCAAGTAAGGGGTTTTGGCGGCAAAGCGGGCAATTTCTCCGCCCTCTTCCATAATGGTTCCAGCCCGCACGATCATCGAGATATTGTGATCTTCCGGCGCCGTGGGCCGGATCGATAGGAACCGCAATCGCGGGAACTGGACGGCGCTATCCAGTAATGGCGTGAATTCCCACTCGCGGGTGCCATTCGCGCCTTCGTCCGGGCCCGTGAACGCCAGAGACACCAAGGTGTCCGCCACGTCTTGCTCGGCCAGGCACGCCAGGGCCCACTGGAAGGGTTCCTCCCAGATATCGCCAAAATACTCCACGTGCAGCCCGCCATGCAGCGGCGCAACCGCCAGGTACTGATACGTGCTTGTCCAAAGCGGAGCATCCGGTTGATCGATATCGGAATCCAGTTCCGCAGCGGCTTCAATCGTGAACGCGTGAATCCGGCGTTGCAGCGCCATCAAGGCCTGATAGCCAGGGGAGGTAAACAGCTTATTCATCAAGGGCTTAGCGAACCAGGGTCAGCAGGTTGTGGAATGGCGAGCGGGTTGCGCTAGGCGCGGGCAAGCCGCAAGTTTAGCGGCACTCGGCCGTGTTCCGGCGTGCGCGGGCTGTGCCAAACCTCTACGTCTAAGCGATCGACCACATTGCTATAGTTCAATAGTTCAACAAATGTTGTATTATCCGCCCATGGAAAAAAACACCGCCGTTATCGTCTTCGAGTCGCTCGCATCAAGCATCCGGTTAGATATTTTTCGCTTCCTTGTGCGCGCGGCGCCGCACGGATGCGTGGCAGGCCAAATTGCGTCCGAGCTTGATTTGCCCGCTACCAATCTGTCCTTTCATTTGAAGGCGCTTACGCAAGCCGGTTTGCTCAGTGTCGAACAAGAAGGCCGCTACATGCGCTACCGCGCAAATACGGCGCTGATGTTCGGTCTGGTCGACTATCTCACGGCGGAATGCTGCAACGGGGTGGCTTGCGCGCCTGAAGCGGAAAAATCAGGAAAGAACAAATGATCCCCAACTCCACGCCGACTCTCCCAAACCTTGCAGAAACCCTGCTCGACACCCCCACGTACGCCAAGCTTGGATTGCCCGCCGGCACCGCCCATCCGCCTCGGATACTGCTGTTGTACGGCTCGCTGCGAGACCGCTCTTACAGCCGCCTGCTGACAGAGGAAGCCGCCCGAATCCTGACCCACCTGGGCGCCGAGACCCGCATCTTTGACCCGCGAGGCCTCCCTTTGCCTGACGGCGCTCCTGCCGAACATCCTAAGGTGGCCGAGCTGCGCGAATTGTCGCTTTGGTCCGAGGGCCAGGTCTGGTGCAGCCCCGAACGGCATGGCACGTTGACCGGGGTGTTCAAAAGCCAGGTCGATTGGCTGCCACTGGAATCCGGCAGCGTGCGGCCGACCCAGGGGCGCACCTTGGCGGTCATGCAAGTGTCAGGCGGATCGCAATCTTTCAATGCAGTCAACGCATTGCGTGTGTTGGGACGTTGGATGCGGATGGTGACCATTCCCAACCAGTCTTCCGTGGCAAAGGCATTTCAAGAATTCGACGATGCGGGCCGGATGAAGCCATCGCCCTATTACGACCGGGTTGTCGATGTAATGGAGGAACTCGTCAAGTTCACTCTGCTGGTACGTGATCGCAGCGACTATCTGACGGATCGGTACAGTGAACGCAAAGGCGTAGCCGAAGACGTGGCGCGTTTGGCCAGAGAGGCAATGGCCCATGAGCCGTTGCCCAAGTAACGGTAACGAGTCTGCCTCACGTAAGGTGCGGGCCTTTGGCCAACTTCAAGCCTCGGATATGCCCAACATGCCGCGTATCCGCTTGCGCACCACGCCCGCGTACGCCCAGCACCATACGGCCAGCGCCAGAAAGCCAACAGTCAGATAGGCCCGTGCGCTCAACGGCACAGGGTTCATTTCGGACAGCGAGACAAATGGCTCAAAAGACAGGAAGTCGCTGGCGGCCAAGGTGCTGAATATCAGCGCCAGCACGGGGCCGGTGAAATGTGGACGTTCGCCGCGCGTTTCGGGAGGAGCCCAAAAAGCCCAATGAATCAGGCGCACAAGCTGGACCGCTACGGCAATCAGCGGGATGGCGATGGCAAGCTGCAACACAAGCAGAGCAATGATGACGGAAGTAGGAAGCATGGGCGCAAGTTTATTCTATGGTGCAATCAGGGCCGCAAAATCAACCACCGATGGGATCACATGGGTTCACAGTTAAGACCTCCCCGCAGGCCATCGCCCCACCGCCCTCGCCTTGCGATCAGTCCGCAACTGTTCCTGGTACCCGTGTTCCTGTGCGGCTATTGCTTGGCCTGGATACTCTGGGCGGTGCCGGAACCAGTCGGGCTGGCCTACCTGGCGTTAAGCGCGATCACGCTGGCGCTTTACGCGGTTGATAAAGCCGCCGCCCGGGCGGACCGCAGGCGGATTTCTGAAAACACCCTGCATCTGTTTTCGCTTGTGGGCGGTTGGCCCGGAGCGTTGATTGGCCAGCAATGGTTGCGGCACAAGACGGTCAAGGCTGAATTCCGCTTTGTGTTCTGGATCACGGTCGTGATCAACGTCACAGCGTTTGTGCTGGTCTGCACGCCGGCAGCCCATGCCTTGTTGGCGTGGTGGCAGACCCATTGACCCGTCTGCCGGCCAGCGCCGACGGGCAGGTCAGGTGTTGGAACGCTGGCGGCCCGTGGGCAGGCGCCGTTTCTGCTCTGCCGCCATCCGGATCGACCTGCGCCGCCACCACAGCCACACGCCGCTGATTCCCAATCCGCCCAGCGTCAATCCGCCCAGTGCCACGGCCGTTTCCAGCAGCGGGCCGCCAAGCTCGCCCGTGTGCAGCGGATACACGACGGCAACCGCCTTCGCGCCGGGGTCCAGCGCGTCCCAACGCTGTACCGATAGCACATCAGCCGATCGTGGATCGATCCAGACGGACGTCATGCCGTTAGGATGCGGGTCGTCGGGCAACCGGAAGCGGAACCGGATGGGCGCGCCCGCATTGGGCGGCAAAACGACATAGCCGATAAAGCCGGGATCGGGAAACTGCGCGGCGGCCTTGTTTGCCAACTCGTCCAGCGTAGCGGTACTGCCGCTGGCTGTGAAGGCGGCTGGCAGTTTGGGCGCTTTGACGGGCGTCGCGCCGCTTATCCAGGTGACTGCGGCATTGAGCGGACGCCAGGCCATGTAGGCGCCGGTTGCCACCGACACCGCGATAAGCAGGCCAAGCATGGCGCCGCCCACGCGATGCAGATCGAACAGCGCGCGCAGCAAGCCTTTGTCCAGCGCAATATTCCAACCACGCGCCCAATGACGCGGCCACCACAAGATCAATCCGGTAATCAGCATCAGCAGATATGCCAGCGCCACCCAGGCCAACGCGGCTTTGCCGGTGCCGTCCAGCCATAGCGCGCTATGCAGTTTGAACAAGATGTTGACGAAACCTTCAGCCTCGCCGCGCCTGCCCTGCTCTGCTCCTGTTGCGGGGTCCAGATACACCGTACCGCGCCACTTCCCCCGCACCCGGACTTCTAGCGTCTCGTCGGGATTGCGCGGCGGCCGCAGGACCAGATTCGCGGCTGGGCCAAATTCTTGGCGGACCACGCGCTGGACAGACTCAAGCGACACCGGCGATTGGCCTGCTACCGAATGGGTCTGCGCCTGGAACAGCTCCGGGTGCGCCCAGCGGTCCAGTTTCGGCGCAACGACCAGCACCGCGCCTGACAGCCCCGAAAAGATCAGCACCCAGCCGGCGCTCAACGCCAGCCAGCGATGCACCCGCAGCCAGAAACCGCGCAAGCCCTTCACGCGGATGCTCCGATGGTCATGCCAAGATAGGTGGCCATAACGTTTAGAAGGCCACCGACGCCTGCAGGTAGACCGTGCGCGGCTGGCCGACGAACTTGCCGCCATTGTTGTCGGTAGAGCGCGTGTAGTAGCGGCGGTCAAACAGGTTCTTGACGCCCACTGCCAGCTTCAAGTCGTTCATTTCCTTGCCAAAGTCGTAACCAGCGCGCAGCGCCACCGTGGCAAAACCGGGAATGTCGCCCAGGCGGCCACTGGCGTCTTCTTCGGTCACGTAACCGGCGCCCGCGTCCGGCGAACCGGGAGAGTGTTGCTTGGATTGCGCGAATACGTCGGCGTTGAACGTCCATTTTTTGATGGCATAACGCGCGCCGATCGACGCAACCTGACGCGAATACAAAGGCAAGTCGCGGCCTTCGAAGGCGCCTGCCTTGGCGATGGCTTGGGTGTAGGTGTAGGTCGCGTAGACCGACAATCCGCGCAGCGCGTCGCTCAAGTCGCCCAGGTCGTAGCGCAATGCGGATTCCAGGCCACGGTGGCGGGTTGCGCCCAGATCGGTCCACATGCCTTCGCCCACAATCGAACGGGTCAGCTGCAATTCTTTGTCGAAATCGATGTTGAACAGCGTGAATTCGCCGCTCCAAGCCTGGCCAGCAAAGTGCGTGCCGATTTCATAGGTCTTGGCCGATTCCGGATGCAAGCCTTGCGTGGTGGACGCCAATTGGCTGTATTGCTGCGGGCCAAACGATTTACCGGCGTTGGCAAACAAGGACCATTGCTCATTCACGCGGTACAGCACCGACATGGTGGGCAAGGTCACGCGCGAATCAATCGACGGCGAGGTGGCGCTGGTGATCGCGCCGTTTGCCGTGTTGAAGTTGACGACGTCGTTATAGGTGCTGATGTTCTCAAAGCGCACGCCGGGCGTCAGCGTCCAGTTGCCGATGTCGATGCGGTCATCGATATAGAACGCGTGGGCTGTCGTACCGCCATTGCTGGTCTGATACGTGGGCATCTTAAGGTCGAACGCGTCGCCGCCTGCCGCCGGGTTGTAGTAGGCGGTGCGCCCTGCCACTTCCGAGCTGCTTTCTTTCAGATACCGATAACCCACGCTGATTTCCTGCACGACCGGACCGGATTCAAACAGACGGGAGTAACGCGGCTCGAAACCGAAGTAGTGATAGCTGCGGGGCGCGGACGTCAGGCGGAACTGGTTGGCGGTCGCGCCCGTTCCGGCCTGCTCGATGTAGCTGCCGCGGTAGGAATCCACGTAGTACGTCAGCACCTCGAAATTGTTAACACCGTCGTTATGGGTGTACTTGAACGAGCCATCCGTGCGCCGGCCAGTGAACTGGTCGTATTGGCGCGTCGATTGAAACGGGTCTTCCGAGTATTGCGCGGTGGTCAGGCCCCCGGGCATGCGGCCCTTGCCTTCAAAGTGGTGCAGCGACACCGCGATATTGTCATCGGGCGTCAGGCGGTAGGCGCCCTTCAGGATGATGTCGTCGATATCGGTGGAATCGTTGCTCGACCGGTAACCGTCGCCGTGCGTGCCCGAATACAGCAGCGCGCCGCCCAGACCTTGGTCAGTTGTGCCGCCGATAAACAAGCTGGGCGTCGTCTTGACGTTGCCCCCGTGGCTGTAGATTTCGCTGCCCACGTTCAAGCTGGTCGTGAAGTCCTTGGGAATCTGGCGCGTCACAAAGTTGATGATGCCGCCGACGTTCTGCGGGCCATAGCGCACCGATCCCGCCCCGCGAACGACGTCCACGGATTCCAGGTTGCCCAGCGACACGGGTGCCAGCGACAACTGCGGCTGCCCATAGGGCGCGTATGCCATGGGCACACCGTCCATCAGAATGGTGGACCGCGGCGATAGCCGCGACGTCAGGCCTCGCACGCCCACGTTTAGCGACACGTCGCTGCCGCCCGTGCCGTTACTTTCCTGCACCTGCACACCGGGAATCTGCCGCAGCACGTCGCGCACACTGCTAGACCCGCTTTCCTGAATTTGCTGCTGCTCGACCACGGTGCGCGCGCCCGGATGGGCCAGGACTTTTTCTTCAGTGGGCGAACTCAGCCAGTCCCCGGTGACGGTCACGGCTGCCAGTTCCCCCGCCTCAGCCGGAGTCGTTGCGGGTGCTGCTTGGGCATGCGCCGACACGGGTGCAATGGATGCCAGGCTGGTCAACGCGGCGGCAATTGCCGCCGTTTGACGGTTGATCAGGCGCCCTTTACGGGCGTTACGATTGTTGGCGTCAGCCATCTTGCAAGTCTCCAAGCGCCCGCTGCGGGCATCGCCACGATTGGCGGTCATCCTCAGTGCAGCGGTGGAGCGGCAAGAGTCAATGACATGCGAATCGGACCACCACAGTCCGACTCCGGCCGGGAGTATAAATACGATTTATTTGCAAGTAAATAGGCGCCAAAATGGTTGCCAAGTTAACGTAATACCTTGAGTTTGCGCGGTTTATCTAGAATTTGTAGGTCAATCCGGCGGTCAAGCTACGGCCATTCCCTGGTAGATAAGTCGGCATCGCTGCGGTGCCCACGTTGCGGATGACATAGCTGCTGGCGTAGGTTTTGTTGGTCAGGTTGTCGCCCGAAATAAAGCCGCTCCAGTGCGCGTCGTAGCGGTAGGCCACTTTGAAACCCAGCAAGGCATAGGCTTTTTGCTCGGTGCCTGCGACGTTCGCGTGGTTCGTCGGGGTGTCGGACGCGAGCCATCGGAGATTGGGGCCGAACTTCCACCCGCCAACGCGATACAGCACTTCGGCACTGACCATATGCCGTGGCACGCCTGCGATGCGGTTGCCATCGAACTCACCACCCCGGAACGTGAAGTCGCTAAGCGTGTAGGCGATGCGGTAGTCAAACGCGCCGGCGCCGTTCGGGGCCGGCAAGACACCGTTCAGGCCGGCCTCGATCCCTTGATGACGGGTGCGGCCGCGATAGTTGAATGTGCCAGCCGACGTGCCGTTGGCATTGCTGACGGCCATCAGTTCGTCCGAAACTTCGCTGCGGTACAGCGAGATCGCCCAGTTAGGGGCGTAGGCGCCCTGCCCCATGCGGCCATCTCCGCCAATTTCGTATGTCCATGCGCGTTGCAGATCCAGCTTGTTCAGCGCGGCGGTGGCGGAAGCCGGGTTCATTGGCTGCGGCACATCGGCAGAAATGATTTCCCAATACGTGGGCGCTTCACTGCTACGGCTGACGTTGGCATACCAGCGCTGCGCAGGCGCGGGTTCCCAAATGACACCCAGCTTGGGATTGGCATAGGTCCAATCCTGATCCAGACTGGCTGATCCGCCGTGCCCCTGCGCGTCGCGTATGGCCTGCGCTGCTTTCACTTCGCCAACTGCGCGCCATTGCGGAGCAAACTGCCATTCCACAGCAGCGACGGCGCTGCGGTTCTCGGCAGTCAGCGCGTAATTTCCGAAGCGTTGCAGGCGACGGCCATCAGCCGGGCTGATGGCGTAGAACTCGCGATCCATATTGCTGCGGTCCCAGCCCAAGGCAACGCGATAGTCCACAGTGCCCGCTTTGCCGGCCAGTTGCCATTGCAAGCCATAAGTATTGCCATCGGTGGGCGATGCCACAGCCGGGCTGGTGAACGTGTCGTCCACGGTCTGCCAGTACACGCCTACCGTTTGGTTTAGGGCGTCATCGCCCCAGTAGCTCCGGTTGGCCAAGCGGAACTGCGTGGCCTGGCGGTTGGGATCGCGCTTATAGATATTGTTGGCGCGGTCGATGGGCTGGTCGTAGTCGCCCAGCACGCTGCGCGGGTCGCTATAGAGCCGGTCGCGTGGAATCACATTTGGAATATCGAATTTCAGATCGGTGTATGACAGATAGGTGCGGTTTTCGAAGCCATTGCCACGCCATCCCAGATTGCCTTGCAGGCTGGTTCGTTCCGATGCCGAGTGATGCCGGTAGCCGTCGGACTTGTCGTGCGTCAGGCTCAAGCGCCCGTCCCAGTGCTCGCCTTGGAAGCCCTTGGCCAACTGTTGACTGCGATACCCAAAACTGCCCGCACCTACGGAGGCCACATCGCCTTGGGTGCCGGTCAAAGACCGGAAGTCCATCTCGCCGCCCAACGTGGACGCGCTGGGCGACAAGGCGTTGGCGCCCCGGCGCACACTGATCAAGGCGCTATTGCGCGGCTCCAGAAAGCCAATCACAAATGATCCGTCCGCCTCGTTCAATGGCAAGCCGTCTTCCAGCAATAGCACGCCCCGATTGACGGGGTTGCTTTGTATGCCTGATCCGCGGATATTCAAACGCGGCTGATCAATGCCGCCAAAAAAGTCCTGGACGATGATGCCCGGCTGATAGTCCAGCGCATCGCGCAAGGTATAGAGACGTGGCTCCTGCTGCGGGTCTATCAGATTGGTGCCCCCCGGCACGCGGTCCAGCCGCGCGCGTTCTACTGCCAGGTCGGGTTGTAAAGGGGTGGAGTCGTCTTTGCCCAGTACCGTGACGGGCGCCAGTGTTGCGGTCTGTTGAGCATCTGCGGCACTCAACCAGACGCCATTGAGGGCGATGGCTAAGATCAAGGGGCGCAATGCAGGATGGAATGTGCTGGGTTTCATGTGGCGAATTACCAATGCAGATAAAACATAGACTTGGCCAGCAACACGATGCCGACCATGTGACAGAAGACGCTCAGGTGCAGGCGTTGCGAAAAACGCGAATGCAATTTCCCCCGGCGTCGCATCGTCATTGCGGTCAGAAAGTGGCCGAAAACGCTTAGAGCCAGCACAATCTTCAGAGTCAGCATCAGTCCAAAGCTGCTTGAAAACGGATGCGCCAACGCTGCCCGGTGCTGCCAGGCCATGCCGATGCCTGCGCTGTAAAGCACCAGCAGCACCCAGGGAATCAGCTTGCGGACCCGAGTCCCTATCTGGACTTCAAGCAGGCGCATCGCATCTCGTGGCACGTGCTTGCGCACGCTTTCCAGGACCAGAACTTCAAAAAACACCGTGCCGATAAAAAACAGCGCGGCGAACAAATGCAAGATCAGCAGGACGGGATAGCTCATGGCGTAGGGGACGGCGCAAGCCGTGTATCAGAAGGGATTGAAGAGGTTGCGGTGGCGCAGTGCGGGATCTCGGCCGCCGGCCAGACCAGCCGGCCGGTACTCACCTGCGCCCAGCTTTGGACCAGCCGCGCCTGCTCTGCCGGGTGATGGCTGATGCAAAGCAGCGCAGCCCCCGTCTCGCGCACATGCGTCAGGCACAGCTCTGCCATGGCCGCACGCAACACCGGGTCCAGCGCACTGAAGGGCTCGTCCAACAACAGCAAATCGGCATGCAGCGCAAAGGCGCGCGCAAGCGAGACGCGTTGCGCCATGCCTCCGGATAGTTCGCGCGGCCAGGAAAGGGCCGTCTCGGCCAGCCCGACGGCATCCAGCCAATGCCGGGCGCGTTGGCGTGCGGCGGCGGTATCCATGCCTGCGGCACGTAGCGGGATCTCGATGTTTTCCAACACCCGGCGCCAAGGCAGCAACCGGGGTTCTTGAAAGACCAGCACAGGATGACGGAAGGCGTTGCGCAAACGGCCCTGCGTAGGCTGCGCCAAACCCGCAGCCAGTTTGAGCAGGCTGCTCTTGCCCGCCCCGCTGGGTCCCAGGACGCCAATGCGCTGGCCGGGTTCCAAGCGCAGGCTTACGTCTTGCAGCACTGCGGTGCGGCCGTAGCTCAGACTGACGTGGTGCAGCTCAAGCATGGCTCGGCTCCCGCCACATGCCCAGGCGGCGCTGCAAGGGTTGCAGCAAAGCGAACTCCAGCGCGGCTACCAGCAACAGGATCAGAAGCACCCAGGCGTAAAGCTGGGCGCTGTCGAAGGTGCTGCGGGCATTGGCAAGCGCGTATCCCACTCCGCTATCCGCGCCCAGCACCTCTGCCATCACTACCAGCCGAACGCCGCCGCTCAAGGCGATCAGCAGCGCTGCGGTAAGCGGCGCCGTCAGTGCCGGCAGATACAGGTGAAGCAGGCGGCGCCAAGCGCCAAAGCGGTAAACGTGGCTCATCTCGACCAAATCCCGGTCGACCTGCAACATGCCCTTTACCGTGTTCACGTACATGCCCGGCGCCATCATCAGCACGGTCATGAACATCACCATGGTCGAACCCAGCCCGAACCACAGCATGGCCAGCACCACCACGACGATCGGCGGAATCGCCATCAGCAACCAGCGCAGCGGTTCCAGCACGGCGCGCAATTGCGGGCTGTGCGCCGCCAGCACGCCCAAAGCAAAACCCAACAGACACCCGGTGCCCACGCCCAGCACAATGCGTTCAAGGCTGGCGCTTACGGCCGGAAGAAATGCCGGGTCGCGTATCAACGGCCCCAAGGCGCGCAATGTCGCCCAGGGTGTCGCCATCAGCATCGGGCCCAGAGCATTGGCTGCCACTTGCCAGGCGCCCAGCAGCAGGATGACGCCTCCAACGGCCCAAATCTTGGGCACTTGCCGCGCTGGGCCGGAAATAGTCTGGCGCGTCATGGTCCGTAGAACCCTACGTCGGGCAGACGGCCGCCGATGGCCTGCAAATCTTCGTCGCCCAGCAACCGGTACAGCGCTTCCAATTGCGGCCGGACAGCGCTGGCGCTGCGGCTGTCCAAGCGCGTGGAGCGGATCGCGTCTTCGATGGCAGGCTGCGGCAGTTGCGGCAGGTATACGCGAACGATTTCGGCGCATGCACTCACCTGCGCTTTGCACCAGACTGCCGATTCGGCATAGGCGCGTTCCACCGCCGCGGCAAGCTTGGCGTCGCCCGCCACGGTTGAGTTCAGCATTACGCCGGCTTGCGGAAGCTCGGGCTGCTCCGGAAAACGGACACGCCACGCTTGCTCCAGGCTTTCCACGCGCCGCAACTCGCCCGAGCCTTGCTGGGCATCTCGCCAGAGCAACAGCGACACAGCAGGTTCCACCAGCACCGCATGTTTGCCCTGCCCTGCCAACATCAAGGCGATCGCATCCTGGGCATCGCGTGTGCGCCGCTGGCGTACCGGCTCAACCCCCGGCACGGTTTGAGACGTCAGTAAACGGTCGATCAGCGTGGCGGGAAGGTCGCGTTGAAATGGCACCAGCAGCTCTTGGCCCTGTAAATCACCAAAACTGCGCACCGCCGGGTCGCGGCTGACCAGCCATAAAATTCCCCACACCGAGATGTTCACCAGCCGCACGGATTCGCCCCGATTGGCCAGCAAAGCGGCCAGACTGCTGGGGGCCGCGGTGATATCGACCTCTTTGCGGGCAAGCAGAACGCGCAGTTGGTCCGGGTTTTGCCAGTGCCGGTATTCCAGGGTGACCGCATGATCACGCAGTGCCCCCGTGTGTGCCATGTGCATCAAAGGAAATGACACGACAGCAGCCGGCCCGGCTAAAACCAGTTTTTCATAGACGGGAGCGGCGCGAAGAGGCGCCGCAACCGCCAGAGCTACGGCGGCGGCGCCCGCCGCTCGCTTGAACAAGGCGCAAAATGGGCGGCGTTTGGATATCGATGTAATCAGACTTATTATCATTTGCGTATCTTTCCATCTTGTGCTGCAACCCCCCAATGACAAATATCAATTTCGCAACCGCGCTGGCGGCGCCCGTCCCGCTCCTGGCGGCGCATCCGCTATTTCTCGACTTGCCGCAATCGGTCCAGGCAGCATTGCTGGACGGGGCGAAAATCCAATCCGCGCCTGCTGGCACCATGTTCTTTCGCGAAGGCGAAGACGCGCGGGAGTTCTTGCTTGTGGAAAGCGGACAGACGGAAGTCTTGCGATATGGAATCAACGGCGACGATCGGGTCTTCCAGGTATTTGAAGCCGGACACCTGGTGGCCGAAGCCGCGATGTTCATGCCGCACGGCAGATATCCGATGTGCGCCCGCGCACGCACTGATACCGTAGTTCACCGCTTGCAGGGCAGCGTGCTGCGGGGCGCGTGCGCCACGCACGCGCCGCTTGCCATGCGCATGCTCGGTCATCTGGGACAGAAGCTCTACGGAAGGGTCAATCAGGTGGAGTGGCTATCGTCCAGCACGGCGTCGCAGCGCTTGGCGGCGTACCTGTTGAACCTGCACGCCAGCCAAGGCAATCCCATGGTGCAACTGCCACTGAGCCAGCGGCAATTGGCCCTGCAACTGGGTATTCGTGCAGAAACGCTAAGCCGTTTGCTGACCGACTGGGCTGGCCGCGGCTATGTTGCGGGCAAGCGCCGAGAATGGACCTTGCACAATAGAAAGCCGCTTGAAGAGTTGGCCCGGGCGGAAAAACGCGGCTTCTGACGGTTAGCTCGCGCGCCGCTGTCGAGTGCGCGGGAGAAGGCCTGCCAATTGCCGGTCTAGTCCATCATTTTCAAAATCTTCTGATATCCCAAGGGAATACTGGCTTCTACGATGCGGCCATGCTTTTCCAGGAATCTCAAACTGTGGTGCATGATGGCGAAGCTGCCCCTAAGGTGCCTGCGCTGCTACTGCACCTTTTCGCTACCGCTTTGTTGGCGTGCATTGCCGCAGGCGCTTTTTTCTCCATATATTGGTTCCTGAACGACACACTCTCCACCTACCGCCGGCAGATGAATGCCGCGGCCTACAACGCCCAGCTCTTCTTTGACCAGCGCGAAATCCTGTTGCGTTCGCTTTCCTCGTCTGCTGTGCGCAACACGGATGGCGCGGCAGTCTCAGAAACACCGCGCTACTTCGGTAATTCCCAGCAAATTGAAGTGATTCCCCTGCAAGAAAGTGGGGACGCGTTCGATTGGGCATTGATCTTGACCCCGCGAGATCTGAACGACGTCGCCCTGGCCCATACGCAGCTCGTGTACACCTCGGTGCGCAACGGCCGCAGCTCGCTGATTCTTACCCTGCCCGGGCACGACGCCAACTTTCAGGATTCCTCATTGCAGCAGTGGCTGGCGAATGCGCTGACTGCCGCCGACCAAGGAATTCAGCGCGACGGTCGCAACCCTATCGTGTGGCTCAAGCCTCCGACGGACAGATATAACCTCATCTATCTGTACACGCCGATGGACTCTCTCAGACCCAAGTCTGGCTGGATCGGGCTGGAGGTCGGCAACATTGACGCCGCCATCGACTTATCGTCCATGACCGGCGGCCGCTACGCCCTCTATGACCAACACGGCAATGCGGTGCTGCATAGCGCACCCGCGGCGGTGCTTGCCGATTTTGCCAAGCGGGCGCCCCGCGCGGATTCTTTTGGGCTGTGGGGCGCAGGGTTTCTGCCCGAGTACGTCGTGTTGAACAAGTCTGTCGGAGACGACGGCTGGCGGCTGGTCTATTACGCGCCAATCACCCGGATATTGGGCGATACCGCGCTTGCGCTGCAAATAACCCTTGCTGCCGCTGTGCTGCTCTTCACTGCCGTCATCCTGGGCGTACGCAACATCCAGCAAAAACTGGTTGGACCCGCCATGCGCCAATATCAGGCATTGGCCGAAAGCGTCTCTTTGAATCGCAAACTGATTGAAGTCGCGCCAGTCGGGCTGTGCATGTTGCGGCGCACGGACGGCGCGCCAATTCTATCGAACGAGCGGGCCAGGCAATGGCTGCTGAGTGATGCTGCGCTGCTGCCGCGCATCCTGGCGTTCTATGACGGCGGCTTGGGTAACGAACACGTGTTGCCGGACGGCCGCTGCGTTCATCTGGCGTTTGCACCTATCACCTATCGGGGCGAGATCGTTGTGCTGTGCGGCATCAACGACATCTCGGCGTTCAAGCAAGTTGAAACCTCGATCATGCAGGCCAAGCGCGAAGCAGAAGCCGCCAATCAGGCGAAAACCATGTTTCTCGCCACCATGAGCCACGAGATCCGGACTCCCCTGTTCGGCATTCTAGGCACGCTGGAAATGCTAGGCCTGACCGCCGTTGATCAAAGGCAGCAGCAGTACCTGGATACCATGCAGCAATCGTCCGCGACCCTGTTGCGCACCATTAACGACACCCTGGATCTATCCAGCATCGAAGCCGGACATCTGGCGCTGGAATCCAGCGCATTCAACCCGGTTGAACTGCTGGATTCCGTCATCATCAGCTATGCCGCGCGGGCGGAAAGCAAGGATTTGCGCATTTATGCCGTCGTGGACGTCGATACGCCAGCCGCGGTACTGGGCGATGCGACGCGTATCCGGCAAATTTTGAACAACCTGGTCAGCAATGCGATCAAGTTTGCGGAATCGGGCCAAGTGGTCGTGCGTCTGCATGTTGACCGCCCCGGCACGGATACCGCAACGCTATCGTTCCAGGTGGCGGATACCGGCGTCGGCATTGCGCCGGAACACCATGCGCATTTGTTTGAACCTTATTACCGCGCAGACACTGGCCAGGCGCATGCCGTGCCCGGCACGGGTTTGGGCCTGGCCATCTGCCATCGGCTGTCTGTGCTGATGGGAGGTTCGCTATCGGCTACTAGCGAACCTGGTCTGGGCACCAGTATTTCGTTTTCGATCACGCTACCGGTAACCGCTGCCGTCGATGACTTCGAGGGCATTGCGCTGGACCCAACCCCGGTTTATGTGCGAGGGGCTGTCAATGAGATAGTCAAAAACCTGTGCAGCTGGCTGCGCCATTGGGGAGCCCTGGCGATGCCTTATCCCATCGACGGCACGGTGCCGGACGATGCGGGCATTTTGGTCGAAACCTGGCCGCGCTCTGCACAACGGATACCTTGGGCGGGCGCGCGGGTGATGGCGCAAGGACCGGGCGCCCGGTCTCGGCAAGATGGCGGTCACAACAACTGGACGGCCAATGCCTTCAGTCTTTACAGCATAGGCCGTGCAGTGCGCCAGGCTCAGGACGGCGTCGCCGCCACCGAGTCGCTAGGCCACAAAGGCAAACGGGATGCCCTGAACCTGCACCTGTTGGTGGTTGAAGACAACCCGATCAGCTTGCAGATTCTGCAAGAGCAGGTTGAGCATTTGGGTTGCACCGTAGTGGCCGCAGTAAACGGCCGCGAGGTGCTGGCACGTTCGGATATTTCGGCGTTTGACGCCATTCTTACCGATTTGCAAATGCCCCATGTGGATGGCCGCGAGTTGACCCGAAGGCTGCGAGCCCAGGGCTACACACGCCCTATTCTGGGAATTACGGCTAACGCATTTGCAGAAGATCTGCGGTTAAGCGCTGCTGCGGGAATGACGTCCGTATTGCTCAAACCGTTGCCCATTGCCGTCTTGCGCCAAACACTACTAGCTCTGAAGGAAGCACTCTGATGAAGCTCTTAACGGACTACAGAATTCTGATCGTAGACGATCATCCATTTCAGTGCGCGCACTTGATGAACCTGCTGGAGGGTGCAGGATTCGCACAGGCGGACGTCGCGGGTTCCGCCGAGGCAGCCTTGGAATTGATCAGCGTGCAACCCTATCATTTGGTGGTGATCGACCTGAACATGCCTGGCATGGATGGGGTGTTGTTCATCGACCGGCTCGCTACGCTGGCTGACAATCCAATGCTGGCCATTGCGTCGGCATGCCCCCTGCGCATCATGAACAGCGTAGGGCTGATGGCCAAAGAAAAGGGTCTGGCTGTCGTAGGCACGTTCGCCAAACCCCTGACGTCCGATCACGCCAGACAGTTGGCTAACCATTTGCGGCTACAGGGCTCCAGGGCGGCCAAAGCCGCAGAGCAGGCCGAGGTCGAAACGAAGTTTGCCAAGTCCACACTGGTACGCGCGCTGGGCGACGGTCAATTGCGCGCCTGGTTCCAGCCCAAGAAAGCGCTGGCAAGTGGCAAGATCGTCGCCGCCGAAGCGCTGGTCCGTTGGCAGCATCCAGAGTTCGGCTTTATGCTGCCCGCTTCCTTCCTGTCAGAGATCCGCCGCCATGCGCTTGAACGCGCCCTGCTCGTGCGCATGCTTGAGGACTCGCTGTCGGCACACTTGCGGTGGCGCCGCGAGGGATACCGGATGCCGGTTGCTGTTAACCTTCCCACCCAATTGCTGGACGACCCTGGCCTGCCCGATGAGCTGGAACGGATAGTGACGGCCAGAGGCGTACCGACGCAGGAAATATCCTTTGAATTGCTGGAAGGCGAGACGACCAGAGTGCAAGGCCAATACTATATGGGCGCCAGCCGGCTGCGGCTGAAAGGCTTTGGCCTGGCTCAAGACGATTTTGGCAGAGGCTATAGTTCCATGTATAGCCTGATTTCCACGCCATTTACCGAACTCAAAATTGATCGCGCCTTTGTCAGTGGCGCCGCCGATGATGAAATCCGGGCGGCCGCCCTGGTATCTTCCGTACAATTAGGACGACAATTAGGGCTTCAAGTGACTGCGGAAGGTGTTGAAACCACCCGGGACCTAGAGTTTCTTAAACGAATTGGCTGCGACTGTGCGCAGGGTTTTCTCATCTCCGCGGCGGTCGATGCAGCGGCTTTCAGCCAATTGTTATTCACGGAGCGCCATGTTCCCGACCCGTACCCCCAATAAGACAAAGCCACTTTCATGAAGGACACGCCATTCGGCAGAATTACGCGCACTTCCCGGCGGTTGAATCTTTTGCTGCTTGGAATACTGCCTCTGCTGCTGGTGCTGGCCAGCGCATTGTTTTGGGGCCTGCTGCACATCATGGCGCAGGAGCGCGAACGCCTGACCTTGGATTTTTCAATCCTTGTTGGGTATATCCATAAGCAAGAAGATTTTTTAACGACGCTTCGCTCGCAGAACAAAGATCTGCCCAACGAGAACCTCAAGTCCCCGATCCGTATGCGTGACGCCCGCGCGCAGGAACGGTTTGGCCTGCAACTTTTTGAAGGCCAGCAAAGCCGGGCGGAAACGGCATTTTCCCTGGCTTGCGAAGACGCATCGGACTGTCCTGCGTCTGGCTTGCGGCTAGCTAATCTGGGTGGTTATCTTGCGGATTTCTATTCCAGTTTCTGGGCGGCATCCTACTACCCCGCCACGACGACTTTCCTGGTCAATGAAAACGACAGCATCAGCCTGAGCGTTCCTGCGGTCGATGCGCCGTCCGGCTATGAAGTGCTGTCGGCCCGGACCTATCTGGCGGTCACGGACGCCTTGCGGACGGAATTGCATCGCCTGCGGATCGTCCGTCTGCGCTTGATGGAACAAGACCTGCCCAGCAAATCCGACCTGACCAACTCCAATCGCGTCCATTGGTTTCGCCCGGACACCCTGCCCGGAAGCATGGTGGGCATGATTTACGCGGATGTGCCGCCAGCGGTTTGGAGCAGCACGACGGGCAAGCCAGCCTCCGTCTATGCCGCCACCCTATTCCGAAACCACCGGATCGACGTGTTCGAAGAAACCCGCAGCCGGCCGCTATATGGCGGCTTGTGGCTGTCGCATCGCGAAGAAGGCCAACTGCTAGGAGATGGCCCGCCTCCTGTGGTTACGGGCAAAGGGCTGCACTTTACCGCCGACGGCATGATGTTGCAGCTGACCGATCCGGCGCAGGTCTGGACAGGCGTTTACCTGGTCAACTATGGCGCGTTTTTTCAAGACAACCCGTGGCTGCCCGTTGGCGCTGCCTTGCTGCTGCTGCTGAGTGTGGGCGGCGGCATGTTCTTCCTGCGTTGGTATAACCGCCATGTGATCGCGCCGGCGCAGCGCGCTCACCAGGACATCGTCGACAACGACGCGTTTAACCGCACCTTGATCGAAACGGCGCCAGTCGCGCTATGCGTACTGGCCCGCCCAAATGGTGAAGTCGTGTTTGGCAATAACCTGGCCCTGGAATGGCTGGGCGTGGAAATTGACCAACAATTGAAGAACACGCCGGCCGCCAATCAGCTATTGCGCAAAGTGCTGTCGGCAACCGGACCGGGCACCATAGAAAGCCTGCAAGCCACGGATGGCCGGCCGCTATATGTTGCCTATGCACCCACGCGTTATCACAATCAAGACGTGGTGCTTTGCGCCTTCGCTGACATTAGCGTGCGCGCGCGGGTCGAACACACACTGGCTGAAGCCAAACAAGAAGCGGATAAAGCCAGCGAGGCCAAATCCACCTTTCTTGCCACAATGAGCCACGAAATCCGCACGCCGCTGTACGGCGTGCTGGGCACGCTTGAACTGATGGGCCTGACGCGTCTGGATAACGAGCAGCGTCAGCATCTGGAGCGAATGCAGAGTTCATCGATTATTTTGCTGCAACTCATTAGCGATATTCTGGACATAACCAAGATCGAAACCGGCCAGCTTGTGCTGGAATCCGCGGAATTCAACCCGCGGGAACTGGTGCAGAGCTGCACGAATTCCTACGCGCCGATGGCAGAACAGAAAGGTTTGCTGTTGTTTTGCTGCGTGGACGTGGACGTTCCAGAATGGGTCAGCGGCGACGCGGGCCGCATCCGGCAGATCCTGAGCAATCTACTCAGCAATGCAATCAAATTCAGTGATTCGGGCCACATCATTGCGCGGTTGCGAGCCGGCACGACTGACGGCGACAAAACCCATCTTGCGTTGCAGGTTGTCGATACGGGCATCGGCATAGGAAAGAACGAGCAGACTCAGCTATTTGTTCCGTTTTATCAGATCAACGGAAGCAGCCACACCGTACGCGGCACCGGCCTCGGCCTGCCGATCTGCGAGCGGCTGGCCAAGTTGATGGGAAGCCACATCCGCGTGACAAGCGAATTGGGGCTAGGCAGCAGCTTTGCTTTGGATCTGCCGGTTAAGGTCGTACCCGGCATGCCGATGAACGCGCCAGATCTCGCAAGAGCACAGGTTCATGTTCGTAGCCCCAATCGAGAGCTGACGGAAAACATCTGTCTCTGGCTGACTCGCTGGGGCGCTCGCGCGGCTCCCGCCCCTGCCCCGTTGCCGTTTGGATCTACCGAAGAAGTGCTGCTGGATGTGCTCTATAGCAGCCCCGATCTGGATGCGCTGGATTGGGCAGGCCATCATTTGTTCGCGACCGCCAGTGGCAAAAAACCGACTTCGCGCACCTTGATTGTTGATCCCAGCGTAGAGAGCATGGCCGCCGGCATCCTCGCTTGCCTGCAAGGCAAACAAGCCATACCGTCGGCCCCGAACACGGAAATCAAGGCTTTTGCCGCGCCTGGCTTACGCGTGTTGGTGGCCGAAGATAATCCAATCAATCAGGCGACGTTGCAGCATCAATTGGAACAGCTGGGTTGCCAGGTCACCATGGCATCGGATGGCGCTGAGGCGCTGACCCTCTGGCAACTGGGGCAATACGATCTTGTGCTGACAGACGTCAATATGCCGCGAATGAATGGCTATGAGTTGGCCGGCGAACTACGTGCGAAGGGCTTCACCCTTCCCATCATCGGCGTCACGGCGAATGCGATGCGTGACGAGGAAGCCCGGTGTTTAGCGGCCGGCATGACGTCCTGGCTGGTTAAACCCATCGCGTTGAGCACGCTGCGGCGCCATCTTCAAGGTCGCAGCGCCTCCACTTCGGGCCTTGCAGAGGCCGTGACCCGGCCGCTAGTGCCGCCAGACACCAACCCCGAGCCAGTCATACCTGCAAAATACCGCGCATTGTTCGTATCGACGATGGAGACGGATATACACGACATGGAACGTTCCATGGCCTTGGGCGAGCTGACGCCATTGCAAAAAATGCTGCATCGGATTCGTGGCGCACTGAGTGTCGTGCAGTTGACGGCGTTGACCATACAACTGGAAAGCCTGGAAGCTAACTTGACCGAAGAAGGTTTGAACGCCAATACGCAAGAGCAAGCAGAAACGCTGGTTCAGTCCCTGCGGGTGATGTTATCGAAGGTAGACCTGCCCAGCTGATGCGAACCGTTGTATTGTGGGAAATCAAAGACCTGCCCTTGCGTTTTCAGGACATGGGGCAACTGCCAGGCGGGCGGCAATTTGCCCGAATTTTTTAGATTAGAATGGGCTATGCAAAAAACCAAGATAATTTAAGGGACTCGCGCTATTCCTACGCCTAGCAACGTTTCCCGGTTTGCGCTCAGCAAAATTCTACAAGTGCTCAGCTGCGGCCTTTTATTAGCCAAGACATGAGCATGATATCGACCGGACAAGAAATACGGATCATCCTTGCTGATGACCACCCCATCGTTTCGCTCGCGCTTGCCAGCTCACTAAGCAAAATTCCCGGGTTCAATGTCGTCGCAACGGCAAAATCCGGGCTTGAACTTATTTCCGCGATTCAGGACCATTCCTGTGACCTTATCGTGACCGACTTCACGATGCAGGCAGACACCGCGGATGAAGATGGTCTGCGCCTGATCCAGCGCTTGAAGCGCCTGTATCCCGCCATTCCCGTGGTTGTGTTCACCATGCTTACCAACAGCGGCATTCTCAGCGAGCTGCGGCAACAAGGCGTGGCGGGTGTTGTCGGAAAGAACGAGTCTACGGATGTGCTCGTTGCGGTCTGTCTGCGCGCTTTGTCCGAAACAGGCACTGCCTTGTCGCCAGGTATCAGCAAGCGGCTCAGTCACAGCGATGTGACGATGGGATCTGCCCCGCAGCCCAAGGGGCTGTCGCCCAAAGAGTTGGAAGTGGTTCGGTTGTTTGCGCTTGGCCTGTCTGTGACGGAAATTGCGCGGCGCTTGAATCGCTCGGTGGCCACCATCGGGAGGCAAAAGCAATCAGCGATGCGCAAACTCAATATTGAATCCAACGCCGAACTGCTCAGGTACGCAGACGAGCAGGGGTTTGCCTGAAATCAGGCGCTCTCCCCTGGCCAGCCCTATGCGGCTCACGGCCCGCTAGCGATTTACCAGCGGTAAGCCAGGGTCAACATGCCGCCATATCCGCGCTGATTGTCAGAGCCAGCTTGACCGGACACTTGGCCTGACACCATCACGGACTTTCCGATTCTGCCTTGCGCGCCCAGTTTGAGCTCGGCCGCGTTGCGCATAGGTACTGCACTCAGGTTGCCCGCGCCCATATTGACTCGCGGAGTACCGGTGTTGTGCAGCCAGTTCGCCTCTAAGAACGGAGTGACCGTAGATGCGGCGCCCGGCTTGCCCAACGGATACACACGTACGCCCGCCCGTGTGTTGATGGTGTTGTCGCCGGAGCTCTTAAGCGTCGTGCCTTGCAGCGTGCTGTTACCGGCGTCATAGCGGTTGTAGGTCAATTGAGCCTGCGGCTCGACCACGACCGCGCCCAGCGCGGAGCCCGATGCAAACGGGGCAAAGGCATAACCCCCTTCCACGGACGCGGACCAGACATTGGAGTGGTAACGCGCCGATCCCAACTCACTGTTGAGCCGGTTGGCATAGCGGCCGTATTGCAGCGAAGAGTCCGCATAGGCGCCTAGCCCTGTGGCGGCATTGGCATAGGCCGTGGCATACATTCCCAATGAATACCCCGTGACCTTGCCGCGCGTCTTGGCATGCACGGCTTGGCTAGCGCCTGAAGTGAATATCCGGGAAGTGGAATGCACGCGTGCGTCGCCATAGCCGACCATCATGCCTGCCAAGAGCGCACCGTTGCTGCCCAGCCGGATGCGCAGCATGTCTCCTCCCAATTGCAGCATGCTGCTATCGGAGTCGATCGTTACGTTGCCCTGCGCCATGCGCAGATTGCCCGCGTGGCTACCCTGCATGCGTACCCAAATGGGTGATGTGGCCGGGCCGTCGTCGCCGCTGGCATACCCTGCGCCCGCAAACGCTCTTGCGGCCAGACTATTGCTGGCAAAGCTGCGACCAGCGAGCGATGCGTCCGAAGCGTTCCCGTTGGAGGGCATCCGCGCCATGGCACGATCAGATGCGCTATGCGCGAACATTGCGGTCGCGGCCATTTGGTTGCCCAGGAACGCGCCGCTTTCCGGCGAGACGTTTGTGTACACGGGGCGGCCGCCGGGCGGCACTTCAACGTCAGGCGGGGTGATGGGGCCAGGGTCAGTGCCAGGCCCGCCGGGCTGACCCGGATTGACTGGCTCTTGGGGTTCTTCAGGTTCGGTAATGGGCGGGTCTGATGGATTTTGGCCGCCGGGTGGCGGGGTATAGATGGATGTCAGATACCAATCGGACTCCACGCCGTGATTGCCGCCGCGCACCAAGCTGTAGTCGTAGCCATTGATAGACACAGTGCCCGAGCTGCCCCGATAACCCGTAGAACCGGTGTCCAGCCGGAAGGCGTCGGCCGTCGTGGCGCCGCCGTTCATGGTTTCAACAACACGGATGCCCTGTATGGTTTCTCCACCGGTGCCGCCCGCATTCAAGACCCGCATTGCGGTAACGCCGGACGTAGTGCCCCCGTCAATCACCAGCTTGTCGGTCAACGATGCGTCATCGCCCAATGCCGTGTTGAGCACCAGTGTGCCGCCACCAACATACTCGTTAACAGTCAGCGTCTTGAAACCAGCCTGGGCGTTGGGCGCCACAAAGCTGACTGTGCCTGCGTTGTTCAGGGTGCCAATATTAGAGTTGCCGCGGACGTTCCACACGCTGCTGCTGTCCAACGACACGCTGTTGATGCGGCCGGCGCGGCCGATCATCGCGCCGGTCAAGATGCTGGCGTTGTTCAACCTGATATCCACGGCGCCGCTGTCCGCCAGGACATCGCCGGTCAGTGCAGAACCCGTGGCATCTACATTGACCTGTCCGGTTTCGATGATTGTGGTCTCGCCGTCCTTGTCGATGGATGCCGCTACGGTGCGCAGGAATATTCCTGAGTGCTCGGCGCCAGCCATGCGCGCGATGACACGGGAATTTTCCAGCACGATGTTGTGGTTGCCGCCATTTGCCAGCAGTCCAATGCCGTTGGCGCTGTTGAGCACGCTGCCGTTAGTCACGCGCAGCGTGTTGGTCACGCCGTCTACCCTGGCGGAACTCCATATTGCGTGGGCATCTGCTCCGTTCGTGTAGACCTGCGTGTTGTCCAGCACTACGATCGTGTTGTCTTGCATTGCGACACCCGCCGCGTTATTGCCGTGGGTGCGCACGATGGTGTTGATCGCAGAGGTTCTTGCATTGACTCCCGCGGAATGGAGCCCGGAAGCAGATTGACCGTATGTGTCGACGGTGGACTCAGTCAAAGATATCCGGGCGCCTGATGTGCGGCCCAGCGCGACCACTCCGATCGCGTTTGCGCCATGGGTTTTCACTTTGACTTTCGTGGCGTTGATCAGAGCCGTTCGGCTCGTATCACTCCAGACATATAAGCCATACCCCCTGCTGTTGCGTGTGAGAACGGACCCATCGCGCAATGTTGCCAGCCCTGCTCGGTTATCAATGCCGAGTTGCAACGCATCGATACTGAAATTGCTGGCCGAGAATACGGAGTCGTTGCCGGGCATCCACACTGCGCTGTATCCCTGCGACAAGATAGAGACGTTGTCCACCGTGGCCGATGCGCCGCTTGCGTTGATGTTGATGCCGTAGGTGCCGGTCGAGGTCAGCGTAGCATTGGAGATGACTGCGGACGGGGCACCCCTGCTGTTGCCGTCTAAACCCAAGTAGACCGCCTCATTGGCTGTCACGGAACCGCCTTGCATGGTTAACGCGCTGCTTGCCATGGCAATGCCCTGGCGTGAAATCAGATGCGTGTCTGTGAGCTTGACGGTCGAATCATCGCCAAATGCCCACACCGCTGTTCCCTTGGGATTTTTCGCAGTGACGCCCACCATTTCAATGCGACCGCCACCCGCAGCAACGGCGCTATGGCCGCTGAATTGCTCAGTATTGATTGTCAGGGATTCAGCCGTGACTACGGCCCCCCTGCCTTCGGCGTACAAGCCCGCCGACATAACTTCGGTGGTTGCGATGGACCCGCCGTGCAGAGAAATTTTCCCGCCAGCATCTGCATAGGCCCCGTGGGCCCATTCACCGGCAGTAGTGATATGCGCGCCAGTTACGGATATCCGGCTGCCGGCGCCAGTAGCGTAAAGGCCGTGTGCATTTTGCCCAGCGCCCAGCGTCTCGATGCGGCTGTCCGAAAGATTCACTACCCCGCCCGCAACCGCCATTACCCCTGCTGAGCGCTGGCCACTGACTTGAACGGTGATGTTGTTGCCAGTGACTGAATTGCTGGCGCCAGTTACGCCAATGCCTGGCCCGGCCCCAGGATGGGTAATCGTACTGCCCGATTCCAATATCAACTGCGTGTTGCCTAGTGGATCGGATACGTCAATCTGCCCGAGCTCAGCTGCCTGCGTGGCGGCGGAGTACACCGGAGCGATGGCGACCAGCAAGCTAGCCATGATTGGGCTCAGGTGAAACTTCATAACAATGTCCTTACTGATATTGACGCACTACCGCATCTAGGACTCGTTATTTTCCGTATTGCACAATCGAAGCAGCATCATAGGGTTACTAATCTACGGCTGCGATGAATGCCGAAAGTCACTGAAATTATTGCCGCGCAATTACCGGCCGTTGTGTGTTGCGTGACTCAGCATTTCCCCAGCTTCATCGTC
This sequence comes from Achromobacter seleniivolatilans, assembly GCF_030864005.1. Classification (NCBI taxonomy): domain Bacteria; kingdom Pseudomonadati; phylum Pseudomonadota; class Betaproteobacteria; order Burkholderiales; family Alcaligenaceae; genus Achromobacter; species Achromobacter seleniivolatilans. Next base: position 1,528,543 of record NZ_CP132976.1, on the reverse strand, counting down.
TTGCAAGGGAATACCCGCAGGAACCTTTTGCGTTCCGAATCGGTCGGTTTATGTTCAGCCTAATGTCAGGCTGGCTTTCAACCGGCATGGCGTGATTGCGCCGCCCTGACCAAACCGAGACGAATCCATGCTGTCACTCGCTCATCGACTTGCGTCCGTTGGCCCTCCTTTGCAACGCTTGCTGCCATGACGGCTTCCTTGGATATCGCTAAGGACACGCGCGCATCCTCCGGCCTGTCGGTAATGGATGCCACGGTGGTACTGATCGGCGTGGTGATCGGTATTGGCATCTTCGGTTTTCCGCCCTTGGTGGCCCAACATGCGGCCTCTGAAGCCATGTATATCGCGCTGTGGTGCGCCGGGGGCCTCGTGATGCTGGTGGGCGCCCTTTGCTACGCGGAACTTGGCTCCGCCTATCCCGGCGCTGGGGGCGAATATCTGTACCTCACCCGAGCGTGGGGACCGCGCGTCGGCCTGATGTTCGCTTGGGCGCGGTGCACCGTTATTCAAACCGGAGCCATCGCCGTCGTGGCCTATATCTACGGCGATTACGCCCAGCGTCTGATGCCGCTGGGCGCCTTTGGGCCCGCCTTGCACGCCGCCATATCCGTTGTGGCGCTGACGGCGTTAAACGTAGTGGGCACGCGTTACTCCAAGCGCTTGCAATGGGTATTTACGGTCCTGACACTTGTCGCGCTGGCTGCCGTGTTGATCGCCAGCCTGGCCGGCCCAGGCGCCCGCCAAACCATAGCGGCTATTGAGCCGGCAGCTCTGGCAGGTAGTCCTGCCGGGTTGATGGGGATGGGCATGGTGTTCGTTCTATTGACCTACGGGGGTTGGAACGAGGCCGCGTACCTGAGCGGCGAACTGCGCAACCCGGGGCGGAACATGAGCCGGGTGTTGCTGACCGGCACCGTGGTGGTGACGGGCGCGTACGTATTAACCAATTTGGCGTTGCTGGAGATCTTCGGCCTTCAAGGGCTGCGCGACACGCCAGCGCTGGGCGCCGATGTCATGCAGTTGGCGGCCGGCCCGTACGCGGCGGCCCTGCTTAGTCTGACCATCTGCGCCACTGCATTAAGCACCATCAATGGCACGATCATTACTGGCGCGCGCGTCTACTACGCTCTGGGCAGCGATGTGCCGCGTTTGCGTGCGCTATCCGGATGGAGCGCCCGCAGCGAAACGCCGGTCGCCGCCCTGCTCGCTCAAGGCCTGATTACGCTGGCATTGGTGGGCTTGGGCGCCTTCAGCGAGCACAGCGTGCAGACGATGGTTGCGTACACCGCGCCGGTCTTCTGGATTTTCATGCTGCTGGTAGCGGCGTCGGTGTGGCGGCTGCGGCAACGCGATCCTGACCGTCCCCGCCCCTTTCGCGTGCCGCTTTATCCCCTGCCCCCCTTGCTGCTGGCGATGACCTGCGCTGGCCTGGTCTATTCCAGCGCCGTGTACGCGGGGGCTGGTGCGCTGATCGGACTCGCGGTGCTGGCAGCGGGCATCCCCATGCTGCGATGGCTCAAGCCTGTACAGCCCCCTGGCTGACGCACGATCTTCCCGCCGGACGCGAGCCACGTCCACGGGCCTTCCTGGTGCCGTTCATACAAGGAATTCTTATCATGCAACGATTGAATCAACCCTTCTGCCGCAGCCAGCAAGTGAACTTGCCGCGGATTCAGGCGTTCGCCTTGGCCACGACGTTGACGCTGTCTTTGGGCTATGCGGCCAATGCAGCCGCGCAGAACAGCACACCAGCTGTCTCGCAACATGCCTCGCAAAGCGAATACGTGCCTGACGTCGGCCAAGAGGGCAAGGATGTCATTTGGGTGCCAACGCCTCAGTCTCTGGTAGACAAGATGCTGGACATGGCCAAGGTCACGCCGCAGGACCGGTTGATGGATCTGGGCTCCGGCGACGGCCGGACCGTGATTACGGCCGCACAGCGTGGCCTGACGGCGCAAGGCATCGAATACAACCCGGACCTCGTGCAGCTATCGCGCAGCAATGCGGCACGCGCTGGTGTCAGTGATCGCGCCACCTTCGTGGCGGCAGATTTGTTCAAAACCGATCTGTCGAAGGCCGACGTGATCACCATGTTCTTGCTGTCGACCATCAATGAGAAGCTGCGTCCGACTCTGCTCCAATTGCCGCCTGGCACACGGGTCGTATCCAACACGTTCCGCATGGGAGACTGGGAGCCAGACGCGGCCGAAACCGTCACCAAAGATTGCACCACGTACTGCACCGCGCTGCTGTGGATTGTGCCCGCGAAGGTGGACGGCAATTGGGATGTGGGCGGACAGACACTGCGGCTGGAGCAGCGCTACCAGATGCTGTCCGGCAAGCTAGGCAGCGCGGATATTTCCGAGGCGCGTCTGGATGGCGCCAAGATTTCTTTCACGGCAGGCGGCGTCCGCTACACCGGCGAGGTCAATGGCAGAACGATGAGCGGCAGCGCTGCCGGCAAGGGCAGCTGGTCTGCCAAGCGTATTTAACCCGAGCGCGCTGGAACCGTCGTTGCGCGTTCAGGCAAGCCGATCGGCAGCGTCTGGCCGGCAATGCACGCGACCAGCGCATCGCCCTGCCCCGCCTGAACGGCATAGCCGCCGGTGAATTCGGAGAAGGCCGGCAGCACGGTCACGGCCGGCCTTAGCCAGAACGCCGGCCAACTACGGGGTATGCCTGGTACGCGGGTCTTGGGGTGGACATGGCCGGCAATGACATGGCGGCCTTGCGGATCGGCTTGCGGCACATGGCGGAACAGGAATGGGCCGTCCTCCTGCGCCTCGCCCAATTGGTGCAAGCCAAGCGATGCACCGTCCAATGCGCGGTCGTGATTGCCAATCAGCACGGCCACGTCAAGCGCCGCGTGTTGGCGCCGCCAGCGTTCCCAGGTGTCGCGCCACGCGGCTTGGGATGCAGGCCCGTGCAGCACGTCACCGACGATCCATAGCTGCCGCGCGCCCGTCGCGGCCACCAGATCCGACAGGCGCAACAGGTCGTCTTGCGTGGCGCCTCGCGGCACGGCGATACCCGCCCGGCGGAACACGTGGCTTTTGCCCAAATGCAGATCGGCAATGATCAAGCGAGACCGCGCTGGCCAATACATGGCTCGTGCAGGCAGCAACACTACCGGTTCGCCAGCCAGCGTGATGGTGAGCGCGCCGTCATGCAACTCGGGCATAGCGCTTCTCCAGTTGAGCGGCGGCGCGCTTGACACGCGCTTGCCAGGTTTCGGTACTGAGCTGGCCGCGCAGGCTTTCCGTCCATAAGGGAAATGACAGGGGGGTAAGCGCCTGTGGCTCACATAACGCTAGCGTCCGTCCATGGCAATCTTGCAATGCAGCCATCAGCCGGGGGGCTTCCAGCTGGAACTCAAACACTTCGCGCTCTGCCTGCGCCAGCAACAGATGGCCGGGGTCGTAGCGGCGCAGCACGTCGTACAGCAAGCCGCTGGATGCCTGCACTTGACGCAATGAGCGCGCCGCGCGTCCGGGCAAAGACGGCGTCAGCAAACCCGCCACGCGCGCAATTTCCCGAAACTGACGGCGTGCAAGTTCGCCCAGGTTCACGCCATGGCGCAGGTCGTCGGCCATGTTTTCCGGACTGAGCAATTGCCGCAGCAGCCGATCGTCAATTGCGGCCGGCTCGGCCAGCGTCAACATCAGGCCGTAGTCATTCACGGTGTAGGAAAAGGTATTGGCATGCTGCCGGCCCCAGCGCAACGCGATCATCGCCGCCATGCCTTCATGCACCGCGCGGCCGGCAAAGGGAAACAGGAACAGGTGCATGCCGCGGCGCGTGCCAATGCGTTCGGCGACCAGCCGTCCACGCGCGGGCAGCACGCTGGCCTGCTCCTGAATCCGCAACAGCGGTTCAACCGCACGCATTTCAGGATGCGCGCCCGGATGCGTGTACAGGCTTTCCACCTCTTTCGCCAGTTGCGTAGACAATGGCATGCGCCCGCCCTGCCACGTGGCGACAGGCCCATCGCCTCCTTTGGCTCGCCGGACATAAGCAACCATGCCTTCCAGCCGCACAAGTTGCAGCGTGCGGCCAGCAAATTGGAAGCGGTCCCCTGGGCGCAGACGCGCCAGGAAGCCCTCTTCCACCGACCCCAGCCCGCCTCCCCGCAGATACTTCACCGACACCGCGCCATCCGCCGTGATGGTGCCGATGGATAGACGATGACGCAAGGCGATGCGGCGGTCATGCACGCGATATCGTCCGTCCTCGTCACGGACAACGCGGTGAAACTCTGGATAGTTACCCAGCGCTTGGCCGCCCTGCACAATGAAATCCAGAACGGCCTGCCACGTTGCCGGGTCCAGCGCGGCATAAGCATGTGTGCCCCGAACTTCTTCATATAGCGCGCCCGCGTCAAAACCGCTGCCTAGCGCCACGGTCACGGCATGTTGGGCCAACACATCCAAGCTGCCGCGTGGCGGCGTGCGCGATTCGATCTCGCCCCGCGCGATGGCCTGCCGGGCTGCTGCGTACTCGATCAGTTCCAGCGCCTGGGCCGGCACGCAGATAACTTGGCCCGACTCACCGGGCCGATGCTTGGCGCGTCCGGCGCGTTGCAACAGCCGCGCGACGCCCTTGGGGCTGCCGATCTGCAAGACCTGATCCACTGCGGGAAAATCCACGCCCAGGTCCAGACTGGATGTGGCCACAACGCAGCGCACACTGCCGTCGCGCAAGCCTTGCTCGGCCGCCGCCCGTAACTTAGGGTCAAGCGAACCGTGGTGCAGCGCAAGCGTGGACGGATCTTCGGGCCAGATGGATTCCAATGCGCGGTGCCACAACTCGGCCTGGGCGCGGGTGTTGGTGAATACCAGGCTGGCCCGCACATCGAACAAGCGCTTGAACACTCTTGGCAACTGCGACAGACCCAAGTGCCCAGCCCACGGCAACGCGCCGTTGCCGGGCGGCAAAAGGGTAGAAATCGTTATCTTGCGAGGCCGAGCCCCCGCGACCAGCGCGCTGGCAGGCGCATGGGGCAGCAGCACTGCGCGCGCTTCCTCCAGATTGCCCAGCGTGGCAGACAAACCCCATGTGCGCGCGCCTGGCGACATCTGCCGCAAACGCGCCAGGCACAGTTGCAGCAGGACCCCCCGCTTGTTGCCCAGCAGCTCATGCCATTCGTCCACGACGATGCAGCGCAAACCTCCAAAGCGCGCCGACGTGTCGGGATAAGACAAAAGCAGCGCCAGCGATTCGGGCGTGATCACGAGCACGTCTGCCTTGCCCTGACGCGCCAAGCGCTTATCGCGTGAACTGGCGTCCCCGGTGCGCAGCGCGACGGTCCAGCCTATGTTCAGGTCCAGCGCAGTTTGAGTCAGGGCGCGGGCGGTATCCGCGGCCAGCGCGCGTAGCGGCGTCACCCATAACACGCGCGGGCCTGCGCCCGCCGGCAGTGGGCGCAGCGCGGAATCTGCCAACGTTTCCAGCAATGGGCCGCCGAACGCCGCCATCGTCTTGCCGCTGCCCGTGGGCGTATGCAACAGCCCGGATTCCCCCGCCAGATACCGGCGCCACGTCTCTCGCTGAAAAGCCGCGGCCTTCCAGCCGCGCGCCGCGAACCATTCGGTCAACGGCGCATCCCAGCCTCGGCGCCCCGGGCTCATCGCGCCAGCGCCTTGAGCGTATCGAGCTGGTCGGCCTCTGACGCCGGTTTGTCGTGCCGCCAACGCAGAATGCGAGGAAAGCGCACAGCAATGCCCGATTTATGGCGTTTGGATAGGTTGACGCCCTCAAAACCCAATTCAAACACCTGCACCGGTTCCACCGAACGCACAGGCCCGAACCGTTCACGTGTATGAGCACGAAGCCAGCGGTCCAGCGCCAGAATCTCCTTGTCGTCCAGACCGGAGTAGGCCTTGGCGATAGGCACCAGCGTATCGCCCTGCCATACGCCGAACGTGTAGTCCGTATAGAGCGTACTGCGCCGCCCATGGCCCGACTGCGCATACAGCAGCACGGCATCGATGGTTAGCGGGTCGATCTTCCATTTCCACCAATCGCCGCGCCGCCTGCCACTTTGATAGGCGGCATTGGCGCGTTTCAGCATGAAGCCTTCCACACCGCGTTCACGCGACTCCTCGCGTAGCGCTGCGGCTTCGTTCCAACCAGTCAGGGTTATTGATGGCGACAGCGCAAGGCTTGGGCTGGGATGCCGTTGCAGCAGCGCTTCCAGCCGCAGGCGCCGTTCGGCTTGGGGTAGCTCTCGCAAGTCTGTGCCGTTGATCTCCAGCACGTCATACGCCAGCATGCGCACCGGCGCCTCTGCCAGCCACTTAGGACCGGGCTTGATACGTTGGATGCGAGTTTGCAATGCCGAAAATGGCATCGGCCCTTCGGACGCCTCTTGCCAGGCCAGCAGTTCACCGTCCAGCACGCAATCCACATCCAGTTTTGCCGCCGCTGCCTCGACCTCGGGAAAACGGCCGTCCAACCGTTCTTCGCCGCGGGACCACAGGGCGACCTCGCCTTGGCGCCGGATCAACTGCGCCCGGATGCCGTCCCACTTCCATTCCACCAACCAGCCGGCAATGGGGCCCAACGCCGAAGGATCACTTTCCAACGGCGACGCCAGAAAGAAGGGATAAGGCTGCTGGCGGTCTCCCGGCAGTTCTTCAGCACTGAGCAGATCGCGTAGAAAGGCGGGGCTGGGGCTCCAGGCGCCCAACATGCGTTGCGCAATCCGTGCAATCGGCACCCCTGACATTTCCGCCAAGGCCTGCTGCACCATGCGTTGCGATACGCCTACACGCAGTGCGCCGGTCAACAATTTGTTGAAGACCAGCCGTTCGTCAAAGGGTAAGCCCAGCCAGGCGGTGACGATGACCTCGCGTCGAGTGGCCTCGTCCTGATTGGCGGTGGGGAGCAAGACGTCTTCGATCCAGTCAGCCAGACCGCGCTGCGGCGCAGGCTGCATCGGGTCAGGCATCAGCAGCGCCAGGGTTTCGGCCAGATCACCCACTTGGTCGTAGCTGGCGTCCAGCAGCCACGGCGCGGTTTCTGACGCGGCGGCAGCCCAAGCGCGCAGTTCGGCTACCCCTGCGATCTTGCGCCGCGCATTGGATACTTTGCCCCCCGCCAGCAAGTACAGCGCCCAAACGGCGTCGCGTGGTTGCGCGTGGCGAAAATACGCAACCAAGGCCGCTCGCTTATCCAAGGTGGCGGTGCTACGGTCCAGTTCCTGATAAAGCGCTGCGAATCGCTGCATACGTGGGGTTTGAGTTGGCTCTAATCATCCTCGCCATATTGCGTGGCCAGCGTTTCGGCGGCCACGCCGGCATCGTTCAGGGTGCGCACCAGCGCGTCAGTGTCTCCATGAGTGGCTATGACCCGGCGCGCCCCGGTCTCGCGTATGGTGCGCAGGAGGTCCGGCCAGTCCGCGTGATCCGATACGACAAAACCGCGGTCCATATTGCGCCGCCGGCGGTTGCCCCGCAGCCGCATCCAGCCCGAGGCAAAGCCATGTTGAGCCTTGCGGAAACGCCTTAACCAAGCACTGCCTGCCGCGGATGGCGGCGCCAAAACCAGTTCCCCAGCAAATCCCGTACCCGGCGTCTCGCGCGCTGCATCCGCGTCTATCACCAGCCGAGTGTCGGCCATGTCGATTCCCGCCCGGCGGTAGACGTCCACTCCGGCGGCGATGGCGCCATGTAAATAAACGGGCCGGTCAATTACCGGCTTCAATTCGGCCAACACGCGCTGCGCTTTACCCAGCGCGTAGCAATACAGAATGGCGGTTTCGCCGCGTGCAGCACAATGGTCACGCCATTGCACGATATCGCGCGCAACGTCCGCAGCACTGGGCCAGCGGTAAATTGGCAGGCCAAACGTCGCTTCGGTGATGAACGTGTCGCAGGCGACGACTTCAAAGGGGCTGCACGTGGGATCGGGCTGGCGCTTGTAGTCGCCAGAAACCACCCAGACCTGCCCTTCTGCTTCAATGCGGACCTGTGCAGATCCCAGAACGTGGCCAGCGGGATGCAAGGACACGCGTGCGCCGCCCAAGGTAAAGGGCTCGCCGTACTCATGGGCACGGTAGTCCTGGGCGCCCAGGCGCCATTGCAAAATTGGCAGCCCTTCGGCGCTGGTGTGATAACAGCCCATGCCGACGCGGGCATGGTCCCCGTGCCCGTGGGTCAGCACGGCGGTGGCTACCGGGCGCCACGGATCAATGTAGAACTGCCCGGCCGGGCAATACAGTCCTTCGGGACGCAGTTGAACGATGTCGCGCATGGGAGGCTCCCAATCCGGCGCGACGCGAAACACGCCGCGGGTGAACCTCATCGTTATACCGCGAAGCCTGCGCTGGCGTTACCCGCCAAGCTAACCCGCCTGCTGTTGGTAGGCGCGGAGCGCGGCGCGCAAGTCGTCTTTAAGCACGTCCACGTCATCCAGCCCGATCGACAAGCGAACTACCGGTTGATCTGTGGCCGGCCAGTCGCGCGCGGCTTGCATTGCGGCGGGATAAAACGCCGCCAGGCTGTGGACGCCGCCCCAGCTTGCGCCAATGGCAAACTGGCTCAAGGTGTTGAAAAAGCTGTGGAAGGCCGCGTCGGGACCGGGTTTGAGCAACATCGAGAACAGGCAGCCGTTGGTCGTGAAGTTTCGCTTCCACACGGCGTGGCCTGCGTCAAATGGCAGCGGCGGGTACAGCAAGCGATCAACTTGGGGCTGGCCTTGCAGCCACTCGGCGATCCGCAAGGTGGCTTCGCTTTGAGCGCGTACGCGCAGGCTCAAGGTTTCAAGGCCGCGCAGCACCAGAAAGCAGTCGTCAGGGCTGACTTGCTGGCCCAAGGTGTTCTGGGTTTCACGTACGGCGGCATAGTGCCCGGCGTCGTTCATGCTGATCGTGCCCATCAGTACATCGGAATGGCCGCCGAAGAACTTGGTTGCGGCCTCGACACTGAAATCCACGCCATGCGCCAGCGGCTGAAAGCCCAAGGGGCTGGCCCAGGTGTTATCCATCATCGTCAGCACGCCATGGCGGCGGGCAACATGGGCAATCGCCGGCGCGTCCGACATTTCCATGGTGATGCTTCCGGGCGCTTCGATACAGATCATGCGCGTATTCGGAAGGATCTGCGCCTCGATCTGGGCTCCGATTGCAGGGTCGTATTGTTCGACCTGGACGCCCATGTGCGCCAGCCAATTCTGGCCAAAGCTTTTCAGCGCCCCATAACTTGCTGCGGAAAGCAGGAGATGGTCGCCGCCGCGCACAAAGCTCATCAGCACTGTCATCAACGCCGCCGCGCCCGACGGCGCAACCACGCAATGGCGCCCGCCTTCAAGCAGGGCGATACGGTCTTCAAGCAGACGCGCCGTGGGTGTGCCGGTTACCCCATAGTTATAGCCGTCTGGCTGACGGTCCGCACGATTGACGAAGTCGGCGATGGAATCGAACACGACCGTCGAACCACGCTGTACTGCCGGCGAAAGGCTGGCGAAATCTCTATTCACTTTGCTGGTAGGTTTCATCTACTGTTTTAGCTGTGCTCAAGGTTGAATGCGGAGGACGCGCGGGAACCACGCCAGTGTCTGCGTTTTATATGATTAGCTCAACAGAAGAACCGCCCTTTAAGGCGCAACCCGGCCGGATTATTTGACGCCGGCTCAGTATCCCGTTTGACCGTGGGAAAGCTCATGCAATACGATCCGTTGCATGAGAAGAGACAGCAAACTTTCCGGCGTACTCCACGTTCTCCTTCATATGGCCGAGTCCACGGGCCCCATGACGTCCGAAGACCTGAGCAAGCTGATGCAGACCAACCCCGTCGTCATTCGACGCATCATGGCGGGCCTGCGCGACCAAGGCTTGGTGCACTCTGAAAAGGGCCATGGCGGCGGCTGGACGATTTCTTGCGACTTCAACACGGTGACCTTGCGTGACATCTATGAAGCGCTTGGGTCGCCAGAGATTTTTGCCATGGGTAACCGCAGCGAATCCACCGAGTGCCTGGTTGAAGCGTCCGTGAACGCGGCGCTGACCGGCGCCTTCGAAGACGCGGAAGCGCTGTTGCTCGCGCGATTTGGCGGCGTTACGCTGGCCGCGTTAAGCACCGATTTTCATGCTCGGCGCGTGAAACATGGACGTGTTTGTACGGTATCGGCGGCGCACAAAGCATGACCGCAGCGACAATCCGGCCGCTGGCCGATGCCATCTTTGCCAAGCCAGGCGCGCAGGTCCTGGAAGCCTACTCGGCCCTGGACTGCGAGCCGATGCAATTCGCGTCGGCCGATGCGCTTGCCGCATTCATAGAAGAAAAAATCGCCGCTGCACGCGGCATGGCGTACTTCTATGTGGTGTATCCCGACATGCTGGGCCGGGCATGCCGCAAGACAATACACCTGAAACCCGATGCCGTACCTGGGCACACGCTGCGCTATACCTGGGAAGGCTGGGGGCTGATCTCGGTCCAGGTGCAAGCGGCCGGCATTCGCATTTCTGCCAATTCCGAGACGCGTGCAAACACGTGGGTGCCGCAGTATCCGGAGTTCGATCCGCCGGATACCTGGAACTGGCGGGCAGTAGGCAGCCACGTGCGCCGCTTGCAGCGCGTTGTGAAGAAAAGCGCGGACACTAAGAATATAGATTAGCTAATGTCTACGAGCAGGATAAATCGCTTTTAACAGTCGGCTCCCATTACCTAGAATTTGGCTTCTTGCAGAGACGCCAATTTAGTAAATCTAATTCTAGAAGTGAGAGCCCATGTTGAATCGCTCTGAGCTGGTTCTGTACACCGACAGCTCTCCCAATGGTTTCAAGGCAACGATAGCCTTGGAAGAACTGGGCATTCCGTACACCCTTCATCACGTCAAAGTCGATCAGGGCGAAAACCGCAGCCCTGAATTCCTGGCGCTCAATCCGTACGGCCGCATCCCCGTGCTGCTTGACCCGCAGCAAGGCATTACGCTGTTTGAATCAGCGGCCATCCTGCTGTATCTGGCGGACAAGACTGGCCGATTGCTGGCGGCCTCGGGGCCGGCGCGCTGGGATGCCATCAAGTGGCTGATGTTTCATGCCTCTAGCGCCGGGCCCATTTTGGGCCAGCGGGTCCATTTCGAGATGTTTGCCCCCGAGCCCTACCCGCCCGCCATTGAACGCTATAGACGGTTGAGCGAAGACGGCTTTCGCACCCTGGATCAGCAATTGGCCAGCAGAGACTGGTTGGCGGGCACAGACTTTTCAATCGCGGACATCGCTACCTTCGGATGGATGCACATCGCTAGGATCATTCACTTTGATTTCTCGGCATTCCGCCATTTGACCGCTTGGTACGAGCGCGTCGACGCCAGGCCCGCCGTACAGCGGGGCATCTCGCTGCCGGCGCCGGCTATTGGCCCCTGAGACTTCAAACACGCACCCAACATGAATGATCAAACCCTTGAAATGACTTATCAGCCCCTGTGCAAGGGAGCCTCTTCTGCGGCTTTCGCGAATCATCCGGGATACTGGCGCATGTTCCAGGAAGATGCCCTTACCATCGGAATCTTCCTTCCCCTGCGCTTCTACCAGGGAGACATGGAGGTTCTTAGCGGGCAAACGGACTTGGTCCAGCGGATCGATGACTACGGCTTTGCCGCCACCTGGGTACGTGATGTGCCGCTGTATGACACGCGCTTTGGCGACGCCGGCCAAGTGTTTGACCCCTTCACGTACCTCGCATATCTGGCGGCGCGAACGCGACGCGTGGCATTGGCCACGGGAAGCGCGATTTTTTCGCTGCGGCATCCCATCGATCTGGCCAAGGCGGCGGCGACGATCGATACGCTATCCGGCGGCCGCCTGGTAATGGGTATCGCATCGGGCGACCGAGCCGTGGAGTTTCCCGCCTATGGCTTGCAGCACGAAAATCGTGGAGACCGGTTTGCGCAGACGGTTGACCACGTTCGGCAATTGTTGCGGCCGGGACGTCACGCGATCACTACCCCCTTGGGTTCCATGGCCGACGTAGAACTGCTGCCCCAACCCGCCACGGGAAGGATTCCATTGATGGTCACGGGGTCCAGCCGACAATCGCTGGACTGGATTGCCGAGCAAGCCGATGGTTGGCTCACCTATCCAGAATCTACTCAGAATGTATTGGGACCGCGCCGCCTGGCCAGCAAGATCCAGGCGTGGCGCAACCTGATTCCAGACGGCGGATTCCGGCCTCACATCACGAACGAATGGCTGGATCTGGTGGAGCAGCCCGACCATCCGCGCACCCCGATCAATGGCGGATATGTTCTGCGCACAGGGCGCAATGGGCTGATTGAGCTGCTGCGCGAATGGAATGACGCTGGCGTCAACCATGCGGCATTGGGCATCCAGTTCTCGCAACGGCCAGCGGCCGAAGTCATTCAGGAGCTTGCGGAGTATGTGCTGCCCTTGTTTCCGGCTAACCAGGAAGTCGCGCCATTGACCCAGAAATGGTGAAGCGGCCGTCGGCGCGGGGCAGCAGGTTTCCCTGACTTGAACAAAATCAGGCGCTTAGACCGCCACCGCCTGATCCAGCCGCAACGCGCCGCGGCCAGTGTCCAGCGTGACGCGCGCGCCAAGCGGCAGCGTCAGGTTCGGGTCGCCGTGCCCACTGGGCCAGCCGCCCAGCACGGGAATACCGCGCGCCCGAAATTGTTCCAAGACCAGCGGATACACCAGACCTTGGGCCTGCGCCTCGTCCATCTGCACGCCCAAACGCGTGAAGTTCCCTACCAGGACGCCCTTGACGCCATCGAACTTGCCCGCCGCGGCCAACTGGCCCAGCAGCCGGTCGATACGCGGCACCGCTTCGTTTACGTCTTCGATGAACAGGATGGAGTCACGGGTATCTATTTCGTTCGGAGACCCCATCAGCGCAGAGATCAGCGCCAGATTGCCTCCGATCAGCCGGCCACTTGCCACGCCCGGGATCAGTTCGGTCGGCATCGCATCCGGCGTCGGACTGATCCATGCCCCCTTCCCCACTTGGCCCGTCACCATGGCCAGTAAATGCGATTCCGTAGGTTCGCGCTTTCCAGCCAAAAGGTCTTGCGCCAGCATCGGCCCGTGAAAGGTGACAAATCCTGCGTGGCGTTGCATTGCCAGATGCAGTGCGGTGATGTCGCTATAGCCAATGAAGGGCTTGGGATGCTTGCGCAACAGCGCAAAATCCAGCTGGCTCAACAAGCGCCAGGACCCAAATCCACCTTGCAGACACCACACGGCGCCCACATCGGGCGAGGCAAACGCAGCATGCAAATCAGCCAGCCGGTCCGCATCGCTGCCCGCGAGATAGTCATAGGGCGAGTCCATGCGGGCACGTGTGGCGGGCATGACCTGCGCCACAAAACCGCGTGCCTCCAGCCACTCGGCCGCCTCATCGCTGGCGTCACGCCCGGCGGATGCCGGCGCCACGATGGCGACGCGGCCGCCCGGGCGCAAGGCTGGCACGGGCGCCGCCCCAGCGCCGTGCGAGGACGCGGACGATACCCTGGATGCGCCCTGATTCAGGCTGGGCGCGCGGCTTGCGCAGCCGCTCAGTGCCAACGCCGACAAACACAGGGCGCCCGTCTGTTTCAGGAAGTCTCTGCGGCCGGTCTCGTTGCGGATCATTGGCTTGCCAGGCGTTGTCAAAACCGTTCGTATTCCAGGCGATAGCGCCATTGCCCTGCTGTCAGCCCCGCCATGGGCAGCCGCCCTATCCGAATGCGGCGCAAGGCCTGCAATTGCAGACCCGCGGTGTCGCAGACATATTCAATAAAACCGGGCATTGGCGTCTTCAACGCAAAGCGCAGATGGGTTTCGTTCTGCCAACTAACCTTCATGGGCGTGGCGGCGCGTCCTTCATAGGACATGCCGCGCTGCAACCGGGCCAGATCGCCTTCGCTCAATTGGCCCGTGACCTGCGCCACGTATTCCTGCTCAACGTGCCGGCCTTCTTCTACCAGCTTGCGGGCTACCGGATATTCCTGCGTGTAGATCACCAGTCCGCTGGCCGCGCGTTCCAGCGGCGTAACCAGTTTCAGACCGTTGAACATGCGCTTCAAGTAACGCTGATTGGAGCGGTCGCCCGGCAGCAGGTTCTTGGGCACGATCAGGTCTCGGGCCGAACCGGGCTCGTCATTGGCGTACACGCCGACGGGCTTGTGCAGCAGCACCGTCACGGGCCGCATGTCTTCCAGTTTTGCGCCGGGCAACAAGGTAATGGTTTGCTTGGCCCCAACCCGGAAGCCGGGTTCTTCCACGGTCTTTCCGTCTACGGCTACCCAACCGCCTTCTATATAGCGTTCGGCATCACCGCGTGAGCAGGACTGTTCAGTGGCCAGCCGCTTGGCCAAGCGTTCGCTTTCGCTCATCGCGCCACCGCCAAGTGTGCGGACAGAGCCTGGGGGGAATGGAAATGGGGTGTGCTGTCAGCCAGCACAAGCGGGTGCATCGTCATGGGTATTGCCGGGGGGTGTAAAAAAGCGGGCTGTCAGCCCGCCACATCAGACAGATGTTACGCCTTTTCTATCGGCGGGCTGGCAACTGCGGCTTCCGGCTGCGCCGGAATCTCAACGGTATTGCTGGGCGGTGGCACCTCTTCTATCCATGCCTTGAGCAGCGTAAACGTCACAGCCAGGATCACCGGACCAATGAATAGACCGACGATGCCGAAGGCAAACATCCCGCCCAACACGCCAGACAGAATCAGCAGCAGCGACAAATTCACGCCGCGTTTGATCAGCATCGGCCGCAGCAGGTTGTCCAGCATGGCGACCACCAGCGCCCAGATCACCAGCAAGATCGCAGCCACCTTCATATCGTTCTGAAAGAGCCAGGCGGCGCCGCCCAACATGGGCAGCAACGGGCCCAACTGCGCCAGACACAGCATCACCATCAGCGCCGTCAGGATACCGGCGGCAGGCACCCCTGCGATCCATAGGCCGATGCCGCCCAATGCGGACTGCACTACTGCCGTCACCACAATCCCCAGTGCGACTGCGCGAATAGCAGCGCCAGCCAGGCGAACCGCGGCGACGCCACGCGGGCCGGCCAGACGATTCGAAAAGCGCTTGGCCAAATCCGCCGCCATGTCGCCCTGGCTGTAAAGAATGCCGGCAATGACGATCGTGATCAGCATATGCATCACGAACACACCGACGATAGCGGCGTGGCTGAGCAACCAGCGAGCGGCTTCGGTCAAATAGGGTTCCATCCGCGCCAATAAGCCGCCGGCGCCAGCATCGGACAGGGTCTGCCATTCCTGGGTAATGCGCGGGCCGGCTACCGGGATGCTGCTGAGCCATTTGGGCGGGGCCAACAACGCATAGTCAGGCAGGCTTTTGACCGCCGCCATGATCGCGGTGCCATGCAGGGCCAATGTGGAGATGGCCTGGTACAGCGGCAATACAATGACAAACAGCAGAATGATCAGCATCACCCCCGTGGCGGCCCAACGGCGTCCGCCGCAACGGCGTTCAATGGCCAGCAACACCGGCCAGGTCGCGACGACGATGGTCGTTGCCCAGATCAACCCTGGCAAAAAGGGGCGCAATATGTACAGGCTGCCGATCATCAAAGCGGAAAGTATGACGATGACAAGCAGCACGCGGGCTAGATCAACTGTGGGACGAGTATTCACCCGCGGCTCCTGAGTAGGCTGGGCGCCTTAAATGGACGCATCGCTGCGCCCGGGCAATTGCCCGGCCATCGACGCAGATGCGGTCCTGACGCGAATTTATCCGAAATTCACGCGGCCCAGTGTGAAGACTGCGGCACGCGGCTTGCTGGCATGGTCCCATGCCCTTTTACGGGCATAAGCAATCCGGCCGATTCGACTGCCGGACTTCCCGCGCCCGCATCCGGGTGCGAGTCGCATCGCCGGAAACGGATGGCGGCTGCGCCGGACTGATCCGGTAGCCGCATTTCCGGCAGGCATCTCTTTGGAGGCATGCCATGAAGCTTCTTTCCACCGCTGGCGTATTGCTGGTTTTTCTGTTGGCTGGATGCACCGCGCCCACCTCATACAGTTCCAGCAAGCCGCGCTCAAGCAGCGCTATGCAAGACCAGGCCAACTACCACGCGGACAATTTCGGCGAACCCGACAATACGCCGTTCCAGGGGGTGTACCCGGGCCGCTAACGCTCGCCGCAGCGGTCAAGCCGCTGATGCATGACGAAGATAACGCGCAGTTGTGACCCTGATCGCCGGCCCCTCGATGGCCGGCGATCATTCTTTTCAGCTGCATCGGGTGGCGAATGTTGAGCCGGATTGGTTCAAGATAGGGCCGGCAGAGCTTGGACGGCCGCACTCCAAGGCGGGTTGGGTGGATTTTGGACGGCCTTCGTTCAAGCAGCGCCGGGTGGATGTTGCGCCGCGGCGCTAGCGGCCCGCTCTTGCTGGGCAAGCGCCATCAAATGGCGCGTCAAAGCGTCAACCTGTTCGTCCTTTTGACGCAGTTGCGCCAAGGCGGCAGCAACTTGCGCGTCTGACGCCGCCAGCCGCGCGTCGAGCGCCTGCTCACGTTGCTGCGCGCTGACCACGGTGGCATTAGCAGTGGCGAGGCTGGCTTCGTACTGAGCCTGCTTGGCTCCGGCCTCGTTGCGCAAGGCCTGCGCGCCCTGCTCCGCGGCGCGTTTTCCATCTTGGGCGTCAGAAAGGCTTGTTTGCAACTGCGCCACTTGCCGCTGGTTGGCTATCTGGGCCTCGTCGATCCTGAGCTGCAACTTTTTTGCGGCAGTCCGTTCACCGTCCAGCTCATTTAACCAGCGCCGCTCATGGGACGCATGGCGGGATTCCTGCGCTTCCAGGGCCTGGGCGTGCAAGCTGCGCATCTTTTCGGCCTCCGTCAGCAAGGTCTGAACCGCGCTGCGGGCATCCTCCAGCGCGACTTGGCTCTGCTTGAGTTGTTCGTCCCGCTGGCGTAATTGCAGTTCTGCGGCGCGCAGGCGGTCTTCTGTGGCAGCCAGTTGGGCGGTGGCGATTCGTAGCCCTTCTTGCAGGTCCTGCGCTCGATGCTCAAGCTGGATTTCGCGTTGCTGCAATTGTTCGGCATCGGTGGCCAAGCGTTCGCCCTCTTCTGCCAGCTCTTGCCATCGCTGGCGATAGGACGCCGCCTGTTCGGCCCGAGCTTCGGCCAGGGCGGTTTCCCAGAGATGGGTGGCGGCCAGCGTGATGGGGTCTGGGATGGCTGGAGCGGCCGCAAAGGCGCCGGGGTCTTTGATTCGGGCGCCCAAGGCGCGAAACCAGGTTTCCAGGTGCGGACTGACGGTGTTGGGCGAGCCTCGCCCGATCTTCTGGCGCACCCGCTCGATGGTCGGGCGGGCGCCTTCCAGCAGCAAGGCATCGGCGGCGGTCCAAACATCGGTTTCGGTAATTCCTGTGGCCATGGCCGCGTCTTCCTGATTTTTTGTAGATTGACTGCTTAATTACTCACGATAATGGAATCTTATCGTGAGTAATTTGGATGTAGTGTTATATATCATACAGCATACATATGAATATATAACAAATACGCCGATCCGTGCCGATGCCCGTGAATTCGGACATTTGCAGGTGCAAAGCTGGAATCAGAAACGTGGCAGACCGATACGGCGGCGCTGCCGAAGCACTACAGGCGATTGACCCGCCCTCACCCGCCCAGAACACGGGGCGCACGCCAGGAAGTTTGGTCGTGCCGTCACGGTATGCGCCGCCCATGGCAGGCGCGGGCACGCTCGCCCCGCAGAGAGGCGAGTCGCTCACGAGCTTAGGGCCAGCCAGCGCAGCCGCCTACCAGGCGTACTTCACGCCGATCCTGCCCGAGTATTGTTGGTAATCCTGGCTGCCCCACGCGCCAGCGACATTCACCCAACCCGTCCAACCCTTTGTAAAGTTGGCGTTGGCGCCCACCTTCAGCTCATACCTGTCCTTCGGGTACAGCGTGCCAAGGGGCAACTGGTTGAACGACACGGAGCTGTCAGTACTGGCATGCCACCAGTTGACGGTCGCGAATGGTTGCACCGTACGCCCATTGCCCAAATCAACATTGACTCGGGTGCGCACACCGAGCCGGGTAAGCGTGCCGTGAGAATCGGCGCCGCTGACTCGGGTACCGTTGTCTTCGGTCAGGCTGTCAGTGTTGGATCGAACGTAGATAACCTGAGCTTGTGGTTCAAGCACCCAATTCCCAACCAGGGCCATCGCATAGCCCGTCTCAGCCGAAACGGACCACGCACGGGAGTCGTAATCAACTCTGGGCAAACTATCGCCAATAACCCGATTGTTGAACCAACCGTATTGCGCCCAGGTATCGACATACGCGCCCAACTTGGTCGCGTCATTCTGAAACCACGTCGCATAGAGCCCCGTGCTGTAGCCGTCAACCCGGCCTTTGGCTTTGGCCGAGTTGCCGTCGGCGCGGGCACTGCTGTCCGCAGAACCGTAGCCCAGCATGACGCCTAGATGCAGGCGATCGGTGCTAGACGTCAGGCGCCATTGAGCAATATCACCCCCGCCCTGAATCAGGAACAAGTCTGTGCTGACATCAAAGTTGCCGTCCTTGCTCCCGCTTTTTTCCCAGCTGCCGCTCGTACGCATCCAAACCGACGAACGGATGGAAGCGTCCGCGGGAAAGGATGTGTTTTCGATAAATTGGGGCTCTCCAAGGCGGTCGTGCATGCTGTGTACGAACATCTGCCCGACCAGGCGCTGATTGGCCAGATAAGCAGCGACTTCGGGCCGGTACAGCGGCTCGGGATTCGGATTGGGCGGGATCGGCGGGCCGGGAGGAGTCGGCGGGTTTGGCGGAACAGGTTCGGGCGGCGCCGGCGGAACGGGCGGATCTGGCTGTTTTTGAGAGCGAAGGTACCAATTATCCGCATCAACAGCCTGCGCACCCCCGCGATACAGGCGGTACTCATAAGGCCCCGCTACGGCCCGGCCATCCAGGGCGAATGCGCCCACGGCAGCCTGACCGCCGTTAACCGCTTGCACCACCTGAACGCCGTTCGCGGTCGTCAGCGCGCCCGCACCACCGGCATTGGTGATCCGTAAACGTGTCTGCCCGCTTGCGGCTCCGCCGTTCATCACCACCAGATCTGAAGGCGCGCCGTCGCCGGCAAGAAAGGTGTTCAAGCCGATCATCCCACCGGTCGACGTGAGTGAGCCCAGTGTCAG
This sequence comes from Achromobacter seleniivolatilans, assembly GCF_030864005.1. Classification (NCBI taxonomy): domain Bacteria; kingdom Pseudomonadati; phylum Pseudomonadota; class Betaproteobacteria; order Burkholderiales; family Alcaligenaceae; genus Achromobacter; species Achromobacter seleniivolatilans. The sequence goes on along the minus strand of NZ_CP132976.1, from coordinate 1,509,426 downwards.
CGTTTTGTATGTGCCGCCTGCGGGCGTGGAGCTGAGTACTTGGCTGGCGTTCAAAGACAGGCTGCTAAGGACCGAGCTGCCGGTCATGTTCCAGACTGACCCGCCGCCAAGCGTCAGATTCGACGTGCTGGACGCATCCATTAACGCGGCGCCCGTCAGGACCGAGCCATTGCCGGCGTTGACGTTGAGTATGGCGGGCGTCCCCGAATTGGCTGCCGCTGAAAGTGCGGCTACGCCACCGGTGGCCGTCGAATTGTCCAAGGACACGTTGAAAGTCGTGCCGCTCGCTTTGATGGCAGCCCCCAGGCCTGAAGATAGTGTGGTGCCGGTTGCCGTGACCGTGCTGGCATTGACGTCGTAGGCGGACGCAAACAACGCATTGCCATCAGCGCCTTGCGCTTGCAGCGTGCTGTTGTTCAGCACTATGGAGCTGCCCCCACGCACGACTGCCGCGTTGGACCCTGCTCCCTGCGTCTGGACCAGCACATCATTTGCCGTGATCTTGGCGCCTATTACCCCGGCAAGCGGCGCGGGGCCGCCCAGTCCTTGCGTCTCAGGGACCGAAGCCGTTGGCGTGGACCCCACCGCGGTAACGGTCACCATGCCGACAGCAAACAGCCCGCTAGATGTCGGGCCGGTTGTTGTGACCGACCCGCCGTTAATCGTCAAGTTCGCGCCGAATTGGGCAGCCGCGCCTGGCGCGGAGCCGCCGCTGGTAGACACGGCCACATTCGTCAGCGTGCCGTTGCTTGCCGCGATGGATAAGACGCCGTACGACGATGCGCCCTGAGTCGCCAGGCTCCCACCCGTCACCGACAAGCTGCTTTGGTTGTCCACCCTTGCGCCGAAAGCGCCTGCTCCCGTGGTCGTGATGCCGACATCTTGCAACGTAATGGAGCCGACCAAGGCGTGCGCGCCATGCGAGGCGTCGCCCGCCGTGGAGACGGTTGTACCGGTGGCCGCGACCGTTGCATTGGTATCGATGGTGTAGAGACCCTCAGCCTGCGACCCGAGCGTGGTTACGGAACCGCCCGTAAGTGTGATGTGCCCTGCCACGTTGGCCTGGACGCCAGTTGCCTGGTTTTGCCGGGTGAGTATTGTGGTGTTCGTTGCGGTGATGGTCGCGCCATTGACAAAGGCGAACAGGCCGGACGCCTGAGTGCCAGTCGTCGTCACCGATCCGCCATTGAGCGTGATAGTGCCTCCGGCATTGGCGTAGACACCGTATGCGGTGTTGCCGCCGGTCTGCACGGACGCGCCCGTGCTATTGATCGAGGAGCCTACGCCTGTCGCATACAAGCCATAGGCGGTGCCGCCGGTAGTAGCAATCGATGCGCCACCAGCGCCTATCGTAATTTTTCCTGCCGACTGCGCTACCGCGCCCGCCGCTGATGCGCCCGTAATGGTGATGAAAAGTGGAGGAGATGCCGTGATCTGACCGGCGTTCAATGCCCACAAGCCATAGCCAACAGTGCCGTTAGCTCCGGTGTTGATGGTTCCCGAAGCGGTTCGTGAAGTTCCGTTGGCGACAACCTGCTGCGCCCAGGCGGGCGAGACCAACAGGGCTTGGAGCGCGGCCGAAATCAACCCCGTATAAACGGGCAGCCGCATTGCACAGGAAAACAATCGATGCGTCATCCACTCACCTTTCTGTCTTGGCGTTCTGATGAACTTGCGGGACATGGGTGTGCTGGCTATCAGCTATCTATACTGCCCTTCAGACCAAGGGCGCAATCAGCGCGTCAATATGCGGCAAATTGGCAACGGCCCTGTTTTCACTCCATCACCGTGCCGCGTCTTGGAATTACGTATAGTTCTGGAATTTCTACCATCATCGTGAACAGCCCTTCCCCGATGCAGCTGAAACTGCTGGCTTCGCTTCCGCTCCTGGACCCTCAGTCCCTGGACTCCCAGGCCGACGCCGCAGTGCGCAGCCTGATGCGCGAAGGCAGTTCGGCCAACACCGCAGCCAGCTACCGGGCGGCCATTCGTTACTGGACGGCCTGGTTTGAGTTGCGCTACGGGCAGCGCTTTGTGCTGCCCTTGCCCGAAGCCGCCGTGATCCAGTTCGTGGTGGACCATGCCCAGCGGTCGACGGACCACGGCCTGAAGTGGGAATTGCCGCTGGCGCTGGACCAAGAACTTGTCCGGTTGAAGGCCAAGGGCAAATTGGGCGCACCCAGCCTCAACACCCTGCTGCAGCGTCTGTCAGTGTTGTCCAAGGCGCACGAGCTGCACGGTTATCCAAACCCCTGCCGTCATGCCACGGTGCGCGAGCTATTGGCCAAGACACGCCGTGCCTATGCCCGGCGCGGTGTGGCGCCCGCCAAAAAAGAGGCGCTTACCCGCGAACCGTTACAGGCCATGCTGGCGACCTGCGATGACACACTACGCGGCATTCGCGACCGGGCTTTGCTGTTGTTTGCGTGGGCCAGCGGCGGCCGCCGGCGTTCCGAAGTGGTGCGCGCCACGGTCGAAAACACCGTGCGCACGGCCGATGGATACTTGTTTTCGCTGGCGCATTCCAAGACCAATCAATCAGGCGCCAAGCGCGCCGAAGACCAGAAACCCATCTCAGGCATGGCGGCCCAGGCCCTAGCCACATGGCTCGCGGCCAGCGGCATCCGCCAAGGGCCGATCTTTCGGCGTGTCCGCCGAGGCGATGTCATAGGCGAACCCCTGGCCGCAGCGGCCGTCCGGGATATCGTGCTGGAACGCTGCAAGCTGGCCGGCTTGGAAGGCGAATTCTCGGCACACAGCTTACGTTCGGGCTTTGTGACGGAAGCCGGGCGGCAGAACGTGCCGCTTGGCGACACGATGGCGATGACCGGTCACGCCAGCGTCGCAACCGTCATGGGTTATTTCCGCGCTGGCGCAGCGTCCCAATCGCCGGCGGCCAGATTGCTGGACGAAGCGGAACCCGACAAGGCCCTATAGAACCAGGGTGGCTTGCCGTAATCATTACCATGGCGGCGGGCATTCCAGCTGACTGGAAACTGTTGCGTGAATGCCGCGCTTGCGGCCACCGGAATGTATCAGGCCGCACCCCAATCGTTGTCATGATTACAATCAGCGCTGCTTGCCAGTGGCGCCCGTCCACCCTAGATTTTCAGGCCCCTTGTTAGGCGCATACGTTCGTCCCCGCGCTGCCTAGATACCCTGCCCGCCCCGATCCCTATGCGAATCAATTTACGCGGGCTTGTGCTTGCGCTCACCGTGTTCAGCGCCATTGCCGCCACCGCAAACGCGTTGTACGCCAGCTATCGCGTACAACGCGATCAGCTCATTGCCAATACGCTGGAAGCCAATCGCGTCTATGCAGCCAAGCTGGCGGAAAGCGCCGGCGGCTTTCTCAAAGCAGCGCAGCAGCAACTGGCCTATAGCGCGCGCCACATCGCTGACCAGATGGAGGCGCCTGAACTGCTGACGGCGGAAGTCATGCGTGTACAGCAGCAAACCGACCACTTCAACTCGGTAGGCGTGGTGCGCGCCGACGGCATCATTCTGGCCACTTCCCTGAACTTCCGGAATTTTCTGGGAACCAGGGTCGATAGCCCCGGCAGCCGCGGTGCGCTTCAAGCGCGGCAACCTTTGATCAGCAAGCCCTATATGTCCATTGCGGGCAATTTGCTCATCAATGTGTCCCATCCCATTTTTTCCAATGAAGGCCGCTACCAGGGTTATATCGCGGGGACGATCTACTTGCGCAACGAAAGCGCTTTGCAGGATCTGTTGGGCAAGCATCACTACAACGATGGTTCGTATCTATTCGTGGTTGATGGCGATGGACGGCTGATCTATCACGTAGACGCCGCCCGCGTGGGCGAGCTTGTGAACAGCAACCCCGTTGTCGCCGCAGTGATTGAAGGCAAGGCCGGAGCGCAACGGGTGGTCAACACCAAAGGCGTGGATATGCTTGCCGGTTACGCCGCCGAACCCATCAGCGGGTGGGGCATGATTGCGCAACGGCCCGCTGAAGTAACGCTGGAACCAATACACGATCTGATCTGGGCGCTGATCGGCTACGCAGCGCCCTTGGCGATAGCCTTCTTGCTGGCCATCTGGTGGTGCGCGCGCATGATTTCGCTGCCCCTGTCGCAGCTGGCCACCAACGTCGAACATCAGGATGTTGCCGTTGCCATGCAACGGGTGCAGTCCGTCAAGGCCTGGTATTTTGAAGCGGAACGGCTCAAGCGCGCGGTGATCTGGAGCTTTACCAGCCTTCAGGAAAAGATCGGCAAGCTGAACCTGGCCAGCATCACCGACCCGCTGACAGGCCTGCGCAACCGGCGCGGGACACAGGATGCCGTGGATCATCTGCAAGCATCTGGCACGCCATTCGCCGTGGTGGCGCTTGATATCGACCACTTCAAACGCGTCAACGACACCTTCGGCCATACCAAGGGCGACGAAGTCATTCAGGACATGGCGCAATTGATGCGCGACTGTTCGCGTCCGTCGGACATTCTGTGCCGCAACGGAGGCGAAGAGTTTCTGATTTTGCTGCCCGGCGTGGGCGCGAAAGAGGCCGCCAATGTGGCCGAGCGGCTGCGCAAACATATGGCGGAAAGGCAGCTCAAAGGGGTCGGGGGTATTACGGTATCCGCGGGCGTGGCGCAATGGCCGTCCTCCGGGCCCGATGTGGGCCAGGCGTTCCAAGCCGCAGACGCGGCACTGTATGAAGCCAAGCAACAAGGGCGAAACCGCGTCGTCACTCACGCCGCGTGAACTGATATCAGCTAAAGCGTCCCTCTGTCCGATTCCTGCCGGACACTGCCTCGACGCTCTTCATAATTTGCCTCATTCGATGTAGCTGCCGAGCCGCCGCAACCCACGGGTCATCCCGTTGCTGCGCGCCCTGTTCCGCCGCGCTTCTTTGGAGAGGCCATGTCTTCCGTATTCGTCTTGTTTTCAGTGCTTTCAGCGTGCTCGCTGTCTTGGGCCATCACCCCTATCGGATAGCTTGATCAGCCGTCCGCAGGATAGACATGGACCATGGTATGGTGAACGCGGCCCACGCGCGTGTTGACGTGTCCGCGCCCTAGCCTCCCGCCTCTCTTCTCTTCCCATTCGACCCGCCGTCAGGCAGGCCGCCGGGGATTCTTTTGTCCAACGCAGCACCAACAACACTTGGGGGTTCGTATGAAAACATCAAAAAAATGCGGCACGCTGGTCGCGGCTTTGGCGGCGCTGTCCTGCAGCAGCATCGCGCACGCTTCAACCAGCTCGGTCAAGCTGTACGGACTGATCGACATGGGGCTGGCCTATGAACGCAATAGCGGAGAGTCGCGCCTGGGTTTGAAAGACGGCGTGCAATCCGGGTCGCGCTGGGGCCTGCAAGGCGTAGAAGACTTGGGCGATGGATACCGCGTGGTGTTCCGCCTGGAAAGCGGATTTCACCCCACAACAGGCAAACAGGCCCAAGGTTCTGACCGTATTTTTGGCCGTTGGGCGTATATGGGTCTGGCAGGCGGATTCGGCGAAGTTCGCCTGGGCCGCCAGCAAGTGTTGAGCGACAGTTGGGGTGGCGTGGCATCGCCGTTTGGTACTGGCTGGAGCGGCGCGGCCGCATCCGTCACGTCCGGCTTCAACGACGGCGACTTCGGCAGCTCGGGGCGGGTAAACAACGCCGTGATCTACACGACCCCTACCTTTAACGGGTGGCAGGCCGGCTTGGGCTACAGCTTTGAAGCGCATGACAGCACCCAGTTTGAAACCGCCAACCATGACCGTGTCTGGACGGCGGGCCTGCGCTACATGAAAGGCCCTCTCTCCGCAGCTCTGACCTATGAACGCCTGAATGCAGATTCAAGCGAACCCGCCAAGATGAATGCCAGCAACTTACAGCTGGCGGGCGTCTACGACTTCGAGTGGATGAAACTGCACGCAGGGTATGGTCTGCTGCGCAATCCGAACGTCGGGCCTTCGGCCGGATTCAAGCGCATCAATTCGTTCGTAGGCGGAGCCAGCTTTCCGGTGGGCGGCAGCGGTCGGGTGCTAGGCAGCTATCAGCGCGCCACCAGTTCCAACATCAAGGGCTGGGCGATGGGCTATCAGTACGATTTGTCCAAACGCACCAATCTGTATGCGCTGCTAGACCGCGTGGACAGGCGTGAAACCCACGTGTTGCAGACCATTGTAGGTATGCGCCACCTCTTCTGATGAACTGCGGCCCGCCAAGATCTTGACGGGCCGCAGTTGCCGTACTGACTATCACCGATAGACCATACCACCGTCGATCAAGATAGCTTGGCCCGTAACGTAATCGGAATCCGGACCTGCCAGGTACGAGACCAGCGATGCGACGTCTTCTGGCGTTTCTGCGCGGCCAAGCGCGATGCCTTCGACAAACTTCTTGTACGTGGCACCAATCGGTGCGCCCGTGATTTGGGAGAAGCGTTCGTCGATCTCAACCCACATACCTGTGCCGACGACACCGGGGCAATAGGCATTGACGGTGATGCCGCGGCTGGCGTATTCCTTGGCGGCGGCTTGCGTCAGCGCACGCACGGCAAACTTGGACGCCGAATATACCCCCAGCATGGCAAAGCCCTCGTGGCCGGCAATCGAGCAAGCATTGATGATCTTGCCCTTCTGCTTGCGCGCCAGGAATTTCTCGGCGCCTGCCTGAATACCCCACAGGGTGCCCTGAACATTGATGCGCATGATGCGATCAATTTCATCTGGCGTGACGTCAGAAATCGGTTGCACCTGTGCGATGCCCGCGTTGTTCACAACAATATCCAGCCCGCCCAGCGTTTTTTCGGCATGGTCCACGGCAGCAAAGACCTGCTGGCGGTCGCCCACATCCGCGACGAAGGTCGTGACGTTGCGCCCCAGCGCCTTGATTTCTTCTGCAACGGGGCCGAGTGTGTCTGGCTTGAGATCTACCAGGCAAATATCGGCGCCGTCGCGCGCCAGCCGCAACGCAATGCCACGGCCTATGCCCAAGCCTGCGCCTGTGACGAGTGCGATTTTTCCTTGAATGGACATGGCGATGTTCCTTTGTGATGTGAGGCAATGACCGATATGTATCAGCCTATGCCTCTCACACGAACACGCCTTGCGATAAATCAGAACTAATGGACTAAATCAACATCGACCAGTACGTGGGTTGCAGGCGCGACCACATATCCATGCTCATCAGCGCAGGCTTGCGCTTGGGCAGGCCGGCGCGGCGCTTGAGCACGTCGCCGTTGCAAGCAAAGACGATGCTGTGCGCGCACGATGTGTCAGCAACTTCAATGACCGAACCAGAAAAACTCTTCTTGATGCGAGCAAGGCAGGCGCCGTACTGAAAGTTGGACGCATGGAAATTGCACACCATCATGCCGTCGGGAGCCAAGGCTTCAACGCAGTGGTCGTAGAACGCTTCCGTGGTCAATTGGCCAGGCAAGCCATTGATGTCATATCCGTCGACCAGCACCGCGTCGTACTCGTTCTGATATTGCTGGATCAGTTGTGCGCCGTCGCCTTGCAACACGGCAAAGCGGCCATCATCGGGCGGCACCAGGAAAGTGTCGCGCAAGGCAATGACATGCGGGTTGATCTCAAACACGTCGATTTTGGTGGACGGCAGGTGCTGGTAGCAGAACTTGGCCAGCGATCCGCCGCCTAGCCCAACCATCGCGATGCGCCGAGGCTGGGGGTTGAACAGCAAAAACGCCATCATGATCCGCGTGTATTCCAGGTTGAGGGCGTTGGGGTCGCCCGTCCACATCCTGCTCTGGATTTCCGCGTGCGAGAACATCAGCGATCTTGATGTCGTCGTGGCGTAGATGAAGGGCCTAACCTGTTGATTGCTTGACGTGTTTTCAGGCATACCAAGAACTCACTTTCAGGAAAAGAAGCGCACCCTGAGGCCAGTGTGCATGCACCTGGGCTTACGAGCACGCAAGACCAAACGCTGCTTGCGCGGCATGCGGCAGCAGGCGGAAAAAATCGCGGAAAATAAAAAACGCCTGTCGGGACAAAGACAGGCGCTTGTTCAGGCGCGGAGTACGCGAAGGGATCAGGCGGTAGAGCGTGAAGTATCAGAGTCTTCAGCGGATTCGGAATCCGCGGGCACCGCGTTGAGCTTGGATTCTTTGGCTGCGTCAGGCGCCTTCCAGTTCAACGGGGGAATCTCAAAGCGCCACTTCTTGGCAACCAGTTGATGCGACATGAGCGTTCTCCTATGCAGGGCGCATGGCTACCCCCCGCGCGAAGCACAACACCACAGGATTCGGACGTACCAAGAATGCCGCGACACACGCGGGGGCCAGCATTCAACCTAGGTAACGCCGTAAAGAGTTGGCTGCGCTGGGCGTATGACGAAGCGGAACTACCGCTGTCGCCCTACTGCAGTGCTACCACCGCAGTAGTTCCATCTACACCGCTACGTTTACGCCTTTTGCAGAAAAACTCGCTTAATGCAATCTGCTCAGTGCGAAAACCTACTCAGCACTTAGTGTTCTTATTATTATTTTGCAGCCAATTAAAAGATGTTAACACATTGTTGACCGAAAAAGCCAGCGAATTAAGCGCTGATGCCCTATTGGCGGTCTTTGCCAGCCCTTGAGGACGATCCTGCTTGACGCTGGAGAATGATCGTTCTACCATTTGGGCGTCCAAAGTAGAACGATCATTCTCCCGAAAAACAAGATGACTTCAACCGCTAGCGAGCTTTCAAGCAGCACGCAGGAAAAATTGCTGCGCGCAACCGAACACCTGATCTATCAAGGCGGCATTAGCGCGACCGGCATGGACTTGATCGTCAAGACCTCCGGCGTGGCGCGCAAGAGCTTGTACAAGCACTATCCCACCAAAGAAGCCCTGGTCGCGGCCGCCTTGCAAGCTCGCGATGAACGATGGATGCAGTGGTTCATCGCCGCCACCACGCAAGCGCGCACGCCGCGAGCCCGGCTGCTGTCGATCTTTGACGCCTTGCGAGTATGGTTTGCGTCCGAAGGTTTTAGAGGCTGCGCATTCATCAATGCCGCGGGCGAAATCGGCGACCCTGAAAATCCGATCCGCGCCGTGGCCCGGCAGCACAAGGAACGGCTGCTGGCGCACGTGTTGACCTTGACGCAAGCGGCTGCCCTGCCCGATCCGGAAGAAACGGCGCGTCAATTGCTGGTGCTGATTGACGGCGCGATCGCGGTTGCCCTGGTCACGGGCGACCTGACCATCACCGACAGCGCCGAGCGCGCTGCTTCGGCGCTGCTAGGCAAGTCTTGATCCAACCCTGCACGTTCCACCCAACGAGGTACTCCCATGACAGCAAGCCCTGAAGTCCGCCCGCCTGTTCCGCCGTTTACGCACAAAAGCGCCGTGCAGAAGGTCCGCTTGGCCGAGGACGGCTGGAACAGCCGCGACCCGGACAAGGTGGCGCTGGCCTACAGCGTGGACACGCAATGGCGCAACCGGGCCGAATTTGTGCACAACCGCGAAGAGGCACGCGCTTTTCTGGCGCGCAAGTGGGCCAAGGAATTGGACTACCGGCTGATCAAGGAATTGTGGGCGTTCACCGACAACCGTATTGCTGTGCGCTACGCCTATGAATGGCATGACGATTCGGGCAATTGGTTCCGGTCTTATGGCAACGAAAATTGGGAATTCGGTGAAGACGGCCTGATGATCCACCGCTACGCCTGCATCAATGACATGCCGATCAAAGAGACTGATCGCAAGTTCCGTTGGCCTTTGGGACGCCGCCCGGACGATCACCCGGGCCTGTCGGATCTCGGACTGTAGCGCTGCCCCGCCGGCCTGCTAGGCGTACGCTTGCAATAGCTTGCCAAGCAGGCCGCTTAATTGTTCTTGCTCGTCGGCGGTCAGCGGCGCCAGAACGTCCGCCTGATTGCGCAGATGCGCCACCACGGCCTCATCGATCAGTTTCAAGCCCGTGCCGGTCAGCATGACCAGCGTGGCGCGGCCGTCGTCCGGGTTAGGCGTCCGCTTTACCAATCCGGCCTTCTCCAGGCGATCAATCCGGTTCGTCATGCTGCCCGATGAGATCATGGCGTCTTCGTACAGCGCAGTTGGCGTCAGGGCGTAGGGCTTGCCGCTGCGCCGCAGTGTGGCCAGCACATCGAACTCGCCGGGCTGCAAACCAAACTGCGCGAATAACGGGTTGATCCGGTCGCGCGTAATGACCATGGCGCATTCACCCAGGCGTCCCAACACGCGCATGCTTGAGACGTCCAGCTCCGGGCGCTCACGGTTCCATTGTTCAATCGCGCGACTCGCTCTATCCAAGGCCTTTCTCCATTTATCTTGACGTAGAGATACAATCCACATATCTTGACGCCAAGATAGTTTACCGAAACCTGCGCGCAACCGTAGCAATTTCGGGTTTGGAGCAACCGTGTCTTCTTCTCGTATCAATACGTGGCGCATCGTCGTCATCGTTCTAGTGGGCCTGAATCTGCGCCCAGTTCTCGCGTCCGTTCCGCCCTTGCTGGACCTGGTGCTGGCCGCCACTCGAATGTCCGACACGGTGGCTGGACTACTGACCGCCCTGCCCGTTTTTGTGATGGGGCTTGGCGCCTTGAGCGTTGCGCCGTTGCGCCGTCTGCTAGGCGAAGAACTTGGCGTTGTTGTGGGTCTGGCCTTGATTACCGCCGCCACCGCAGGCCGGCTGTGGGCTGGGAATACCGGCCTGATGCTGGCAACCGGCGTTGTTGCCGGCTTGGGTATCGCGGTCGCGCAGGCGTTGCTGCCGATCTACATCAAGACCCGCTTTGCGACAGGAAGCAGCGGCGTCATGGGTCTTTATTCCACCGCGATCATGGGCGGCGCAGCGGTCGCCAGCGTGGCTTCGCCCCTGATGGCGCAACGGGCCTCGTGGCTGGAAGCGCTGGCGGTATGGTCGCTGCCCGCAGCCGCTGCAATGCTCGGCTGGCTGCTCGTAATGCGGCTCACCGCCGCGGCCCAGGAAGCCGTGCCAATTGCCGACGCAAATGCCACCCCAAGTCCCGTCCCGCCCTCGGCATTAGCTCCTGTCCCCACGCCGCGCTCGCGCATATGGCTGTTGGCGGTCTTCTTTGGTTTGGGGACTGGCGCCTACACGCTGGTGTTGGCCTGGCTTCCCCCCTACTACACCGCATTGGGCTGGACGCCCGTGGCGGCAGGCCAGCTATTGGGCGCGGTGACGGCGGCGGAAATCGTGGCCGGCCTGCTGGTGTCACTGTGCATTGGGCGTTTGCCGGATCGCCGCATCGCGCTATTCCTGGCCATTGGCGCGCTAGCGCTTGGCCTCATGGGTTGGATTCTTGCGCCTGCCGCGCTGGCTTGGCCAGCAGCGGTGTTGGCCGGACTGGGAATCGGCGCACTGTTTCCGTTGTCGCTGATCGTGGCAATGGACCATGCTCGCACCTCTCTGGAAGCGGGACGCCTGGCCTCGTTTGTGCAAGGCATCGGCTACCTGATTGCGGCGTTGTTTCCCTTCGCCGCTGGCCTGATTCGCCAACACTTGTCGGATCTGACGCCCGCTTGGATTCTGATGACGCTTATCTGCTTGGTGCTGTTTGCGATGGCGAGCCGTTTTCGTCCGCAGCCCGCAACGCGCTGAAGCAGCCGATAGCCCAAGCCGAGCATCTGCCCGGACATAGATGCGCAAAACACGTGTGGCCGGCCCTTGCAGAAGACTCAAACTCGGCGGTTTTGCTTGCCGGAACTTAGGGATTTCCCGTGATTTTGCGATAAAAAAGCGCCCAAAGCCCGATTCGTCCTACGCCTGAAAGGTGAACGGAAGTTTGGATTTTTAGACTCCCGCATTCATTGCAATGTCAGCTTTTATTCAGACGCAAGTCAGATAAGAGCACAACAACGGGAGGACAAGATCAATGCAATCGAAACGCAGCGCCGTCCGGCGCGAGGCGTGGGCAGCGGGCACGATGATCGTGCTGGGGTTGGGCGCCATCGCTCAGGCATCCACGTACACCCTAGGTAGTTTGGCGCGCATGGGGCCGGGAATGTTTCCGGCGATTCTCGGCGTGTTGCTCGTGCTGTTGGGCTTGATCATCGCCAAGATGGCGGCGTCCCCCATCACCGCCGAAGAAGATGCCGAAGAAATCCCGCCGCCGGAATGGCGCGGCTGGGGCTGCATCATCGGCGGCCTGCTGGCCTTCATTCTGGTCGGCAAGTTTGGCGGTCTCGTACCCGCCACTTTCGTGCTGGTTTTCATCTCAGCCATGGGCGATCGCCAGCACACCTGGCGTACAGCGGCGGCGCTGGCCGTGGGTGTGACGATACTGGGCGTGGCTGTCTTCTCTTGGGCGCTGCAGCTGCAGTTTCCGCTGTTCCGCTGGGGCTGATCCATGGATATCTTCAATAACCTGATGCATGGGTTTTCCGTCGCTTTCGCGCTGGATAACCTGATGTGGGCCGTGTTTGGCGTGTTCATGGGCAACCTGATCGGCGTGCTGCCGGGCATGGGCGTGCTGGCAGCCATCTCGATTCTGTTGCCGCTGACCTACACGATGACGCCGACGGCGGCGCTGGTGATGTTGTCCGGCATCTATTACGGCTCGCAGTATGGAGGCGGTATTACGTCGATCATGCTGAACCTGCCTGGCACGGCCTCGCATGCGGTGGCTTGCCTGGACGGCAATCCGCTGGCCCGCAATGGCAAAGCGGGATCGGCGCTTTTCATGCTGATGTTCTCGTCGTTCTGCGGCGCATCAGTAGGCATTCTGGCGATGATTCTGTTTTCGCCGATGCTGGTGGACGTGGCCTTCAAGTTCGGTCCGGCCGAGTACTTTTCCATGATGATGCTGGGCTTGCTGGCCGGCGCCACCTTGGCAAAGGGTTCGGCGATCAAGGGCGTGGCGATGGTCGTCGTGGGTCTGCTGCTTGGAGTGGTCGGCACTGACGTCAACACCGGCACGATGCGCTTTCACTTCGGCATTCTGGAATTGTCCGATGGCTTGCAGATTGTGGCGTTGGCCATGGGCCTGTTCGGCGTGGCGGACTTCCTGAAGAACATCAACCGCATCGGCGGCGACACCAAGATCACGACCGGCGAGATCAGCATGAAGTCCATGCGGCCCGAAGCCGGCGATATCAAACAGTCTCGCGGTGCACTGGTGCGCGGCACGGCAATCGGTGCGGCATTCGGCATCCTGCCGGGTACCGGCCCGACCATCGCGTCGTTCATTTCGTATGCGGTGGAAAAGAAAGTGGCGCGTGATCCGCGCCGCTTTGGCCGTGGCGCCATTGAAGGCATCGCAGGGCCGGAAGCGGCCACCAGCGCGTCGACGCAGACCAGCTTCATCCCGACCATGAGCCTGGGTATTCCTGGCGACCCGGTGATGGCGCTGATGCTGGGCGCGCTTATCATTCACGGGATTCAGCCGGGTCCGCAGATGATGATCGAACACGCCGACATGTTCTGGGGGCTGATCGCCAGCTTCTGGGTCGGCAACGTGCTGTTGCTGCTGTTGAACCTGCCGCTGATCGGCATGTGGGTGCGCATGCTGACCGTGCCTTTCCGCTACCTGTTCCCGGCCGCACTGTTCTTTGTGTGCGTGGGGGTCTACAGCACAAACAACAACCTGTTCGATGTAGCCATGGTGACGGTGTTTGGCGCGGCGGGTTATGCGCTGATACGGCTGCGGTTTGAACCTGCGCCGCTGCTGCTGGGCTTTGTGCTGGGGCCGATGGTGGAAGAAAACTTCCGTCGCGCGCTGCTGCTGTCGCGCGGTGAACTATCCATCTTCGTCACGCGGCCCATCAGCCTGGGATTCATCCTGGCGTGCGTGGCGCTGATCGCCCTGCTGATTGTGTCCGCCGTGCGCCAACGCAATAAGAGCCGGGAAGCCTTGCTACAAGCGCGATCGGCGGCTTGATCGTCCATCGCCTGACCGGATAAGCGGCTGCACACGCATCGGTCACCGCATTAATGAGTAGTGCTGCTTTGGCCGGTCTCGCAAGGGACCGGCCTTTTTTCGCGTGATGGCTGCCAGCTAGGCATCGGGCACAATTGGCCCGCCGACGGCAGTATGTCCATCGATGTGACCGAGCGGACGGCCAGGGTCCAGCCGGTCTCGCACTCGTTGCTTAAGCACCTTGGCTTCGGGAAAGCCGCCATCGCTCTTGCGGTCCCAAATCAGCTCGCCGTTGTAGGTGATCTGGAATATTCCGCCCGTGCCCGGTTGCAAAACCACTTCGCCCAAGTCGGTCGAAAACGTGGACAACAGTTCTTGCGCCATCCAGCCGGCACGCAACAGCCATTGGCATTGTGTGCAGTAAAGAATGACGATGCGCGGACGAAATGCAGGTGTGTTCATACGAAAATATTCTACGCGCCCCGGCCCATTCGATTGCTGTCTGGCATTAGGCCGGCCCATTCATGGATAATATCGGGTTTTCCCGGGTGCGCATGCGCCCAGAGTCTGCAATGAAGTCTGCTTTATCTTCCCGAGGCCAACGCTGGCTGATCGGTCTCTTGATGGGATTGGTCACGCTGACGCCGATGGCCATCGACATCTATCTGCCCTCTCTGCCCGTCATGGCCCGCGACTTCGGGCAGCCCATCAGCGCATTGCAAGCCAGCATTACGCTGTTCATTTTTTCTGTCGGTTTGGGGCAGATGCTGATCGGCCCGCTGGCTGACCGCTACGGTCGACGTCCGGTCGCGCTAGGCGGCGCACTGGCCTATCTGGCCGGATCGGCGCTGGGCGCGGCGGCATCCTCATTGGACGTGTTTTATGCCGCCCGCATTCTGCAAGGCCTGGGCGCATGCTCGGCCTCTTTGGTGGCATTCGCAGCCGTACGAGATTGCTTCAGCCCAGCCGCAGGCGCGCGTGTTTATAGTTATCTGAATGGCGCGTTGTGCTCAGTTCCGGCCTTGGCGCCGATGCTTGGCGGGGTCCTGGCCGTGCATGCGGGATGGCGCAGCACCTTTATCTTCATGGTGCTGTTTGCGCTGGCGCTGGCCGGCTTGCTTGCGCGCCGCTTTGAAGAAACCCGCGCCGCGCCAACTAAGCCTAGAGGCGCGCTCTACAGTTTGCGCCGCTACCAGCCCATCGTGGCCAGCGGCCGCTTCCTGTACTTTGCCATGTTTGGCATGGCCGGAATGGCGATGATCCTGGTGTTTGTGTCGGCCGCGCCGGTCGTGCTCGTGCAACAGCTGGGGTACTCCGAACTGGGATTTTCTGCCTGGTTTGGCGGCAACGCGGCGATCAACATCGCGGCCTTCTTCCTGGCGCCCGCTTTTATTTCCCGCTTTGGCCGCCACACCATGGTGCGCGTCGGCATGGCGGCCTTGCTGCTGGCGTCAGCAATGCACGCGGCAGCCTGGTTGTGGGCACCGCTGTCCGCCTGGATCTTCATGTTGCCGGTAGCCGTGTTGACGGTCGGATTCTCGTTGGCGCTGGGCTCCGGCCTGAGTCTGGCGCTGGAACCATTCGCGGAACGAGCGGGCACCGCTGCCGCCGTATACGGCCTGTTCCAGATGAGCGGTTCGGCCATCATTGCGACCTTGCTGCTCGATAGCGGCATGTCGCCGCAGGCCGCGATGGCCCTGGTGGGCGCAGTCATTGTGGCACCGCTGCTTTGCCTGTCGGCGGGCATGGCGCGCCGGCTCGCGGGTTGATCCTGAGTCCCGCCGTGCCGTCAGGCCGGTGCGCGGGGCGCCGTGGACAGATGCATTAACAATGCGCCGCCCATGATCAACGCTGCGCCAGCCAGGCGTCCGGGGTTCATGGCGCTGCCCAGGAATCCCACCAGCGCGTAGCGGTCCAGCACCAGCGCGGCAAGCATCTGCCCAGCGATCACGGCCGCCAGGAAAGCGCCTGCGCCCAGACGCGGCGCCAGGATCAGCCCGGCGGTGATGTAGAACACGCCCGCCACGCCGCCCGTCCAGCCCCACCACGGCAACTTGCCGAGCTCGGCAAAAGAGGGAGCGGGCACGCGCAACAGCGCCATCACGATCATGGCCGCAACCGCGCTGATCGCAAGCGACGCCATCGTGGCCCACAAAGGGTGGCCCAGATTGCGCCCCAAAGCCGCATTGGCGCCTGCCTGTATCGGTACCAGCGCGCCAGCAATGATGGCGGCGGGAATGGCGAAGAGTGTTGCTGAGTTCATGTTTATCCTCCAATTCGGGGTTAAAGGTATTCTCTTATTCACGAACCTTTGACTCCAATTCGAAGATTGTCTATTCAACATGCAGCAAACGAATAATCTAAGAGCCGTGGACCTGAATCTGCTGGTGGTCCTGGATGCGCTGCTACATGAACGTCATCTAACGCGCGCCGCCGGACGGCTGCACCTGAGCCAGCCGGCGGTCAGCCATGCTCTGGGCAGACTGCGTGCGTTGTTGGCCGATCCGCTGTTTGAGCGAACCCGGGGCGGGCTGCGCCCCACCCCCTATGCCTTGGCGCTGGAATCCCCGCTGCAAGACGTATTGGCCCAGGTGCGCCGCCTGCTGTCTGGCGCTGTGTTCGATCCCGCGACCAGCCGACGCGTCTTCCGGCTGGCCATGTCCGACTATGGCGCGTCGGTGGTGTTGCCTGAGCTTATGCGAGGCTTGCGTCGCGACGCCCCGGGCACTGACGTAGAGGTCACGTCCGGCAGCCGCAGCGCAATGATTGCCGGAGTCGCGGACGGGCAACTGGACCTGGCGTTCGCGGTCTTTGGGGAAACGCCCGCCGTCATCCGGCGGCAAATCCTATTTGAAGAGACCTTTGTTTGCGTCGTGGATGCGGCCGAAAATGGCGCAGAGCCGCTGACGTTCGAGCAATATCTGGAGCGTCCGCACGTGCTGGTCGCAGCAGGGGCGGATCAGCGCGCAGGCGAAGTGGATGCTGCCTTGGCCAAGACGGGGCGGTCCCGCCGCGTCGCACTGCGGCTGCCGCATTGGGCAGCCGCTGCTACCGTGCTGCGGGGCACCGATTTGGTGTTGACGGTGGCAAAGCGCGCAGTCAGCGACACCGCCGCGCAGGGGCTTGCAATCACGCAGGCGCCCTTTCCCATCGCTCCCCTGAACTTTGAAATGCTGTGGCACGAGCGCGAGGACGCAGATGCCGGATTGTGCTGGCTGCGAACCTTGATGACTGACGCGCTGGCACCCATGCCGCCAACCGCAAAAACGGATTGACCCGCGCACCCGGTGGACTCGCTTGCGCTAGTATCCAAAAACTCTCTTCCTGGAGGTGACATGGCTGTGGAACCTGCATCTGCTCCGTCGGCGGATACGTCTTTGCTGTTGCGCAACGCCGAAAACGGCGTTGTCACGCTGCGCATGAATCGTCCGTCCCAATTCAATGCCTTATCCGAAGGTTTGTTGGCCGCGCTGCAACACGAGATTGACGCCTTGGCAAGCGACCCCGACGTGCGTTGCGTGGTGCTGGAATCAGCAGGCCGCGCCTTTTGTGCCGGCCACGATCTGCGCGAAATGCGCAGCCAGCCATCGCTGGATTATTACCGCGAGTTGTTCCGCAAGTGCGGCAGCGTCATGCAGGGTCTACAGGCGCTGCCCGTGCCCGTTATCGCCAAAGTCCAGGGCATCGCCACAGCGGCGGGATGCCAGCTGGTCGCCAGCTGCGACCTGGCTGTTGCGGCGGACACCGCCAGGTTCGCCGTGTCCGGCATCAATGTTGGGCTCTTTTGCTCGACGCCCGCCGTTGCCTTGAGCCGCAATGTGTCGGCCAAGCGCGCGTTTGAAATGCTGGTGACCGCCAAGTTCATTGATGCGGCCCAAGCCGTGGATTGGGGCCTGATCAACCACGCGGTGCCGGAATCCGATCTGGATGCGCGGGTGCGCGCCTTGGCGGGCGACATTCTGTCGAAAAGCCCGTCGGCCATCCGGTATGGCAAGCGCATGTTCTATAAGCAAAGGCAGATGGACCTGGCCGATGCCTATGACTACGCGGGTGACGTCATGGCACGCAACATGATGGAAGCCGACGCCAGCGAAGGCATCGACGCATTCCTGCAAAAACGCGCGCCCCGCTGGCAGTCCTAGGCCAGCCAACCCAACGCCCAGCCCCCCGCCGCCGCCAGCGCCACGACCCACACGGGGGACCACCGCGCATACACCAGCAACGCAAAGAGCAACAGGGCAAGGCCGAAATCGGTCTTGCCCAAAATGGCATGGGTCCAGACGGGGTCATAAAACGCGGCCAGCAAGATGCCGACCACACTGGCATTGACGCCAGCGATCATATTGCGCACGCCGGGCCGGCGGCGCAGGCTTTCCCAGAACGGCAAGGCGGCTGCGAGCAGCAGCGCGCCCGGCAGGAAGATCACGACCAATAGCGCCAACCCGCCCCACCATCCCGTCAGCGGACCCGGTGACATGGCGCCCAGAAATGCGGCAAACGAAAACAAAGGACCCGGCATCGCCTGCGCTGCGCCGTAACCTGCCAGAAAGTCGGCCTCCGAAATCATGCCGCCAGCAGCTGTTGCGGTCTCTAGCAGTGGCAGTACGACATGCCCGCCGCCAAACACCAAGGCGCCAGCGCGATAAAAGCCCCAAACCTGATCCGCCAGCACGGTGTCTGCCAGGGATGCCCACAGCGGCAGACCGGCCAGCAAAGCGATAAAAACGGCTAACGCGATATAGCCCTCGCGCCGCGAAGCGCCTGGCATGCGATTGGCCAGAATGGGCCGGGGCGGCAATTGCAACGTGGCGGCACCCACAGCGGCCCCCAGCAGGATTGCCCCCGCCTGCGCCAAGCTGGTGGGCAACAACACGCAGATCAAGGCCGCAGCCACCGCCAGGCCTGCCCGCGGACGGTCTGGGCATAGCGACCGGCCCATGCCCCACACTGCCTGCGCAACGATAGCCACTGCCGCAATTTTCAAGCCATGGATGACCGAAGAGCCTGATAACCACCCAAAGTGCGCAAGCCCCAGCGCAAAGCCGATCAGCGCCAGCGCGGACGGCAGCGTAAAAGCCAGCCACGCCGCTGCCATCCCTGCCCAGCCTGCTCGCCGCAGGCCAATTGCCATTCCTACCTGACTGCTGGCCGGACCCGGCAGGAATTGACACAGTGCCACCAGGTCCGAAAAGGCGTAGTCGTCCAGCCAATGCCTGCGATCCACAAATTCGGTGCGGAAGTACCCCAGATGGGCGACCGGGCCTCCGAAGGACGTCAGGCCAAGCCGCAGGAAAATCAGAAAGACTTCCAGACAGGAGCCCCGGCCGGCCTCCGCGCGCTCGTATGTGGCGGGTTTGCTGGCGACAGATTCATCGTGGGGGGGCGGGTGCGGCATGGGGCGTCATCGGCAAACGGGGCGCCGGATTTCCGCCCCTGCTTCATGCTTATAGCCGGGGTGCGCCGACGTTTCAATCGGGTCAATAGCGATGACTGCCGGCTAGATTTTTGCTAGCCAGCGGAACGCTATAAGAATCTTTACAAAATCCACACAAATCGCAGCGAATTACCGCAGAAATGGCCGCTAGCATGCCGAATTCCCGAGGTGTAGCCGAATGTTCCTTGCCGCCCCTTTCGTCCCCCGCACCGTGCTGCGTGGACCCCAAGCCGCCGGCATCAGCAAGGCACATGCTTAAATTCGCCATCCGCGTATTTCTGATCGCGACGATCGGCTATGTCGTCGCCGCGCAGCTGGTCAACATCAGCTTCGGCTACTTCCTGGAATCACTCAGCGCAGATTTGTCGTATCGGGCCGTTCGTGGCCAGATGTATGCGCTGCGCAAGGACCTGGACCCGGTCCCGGCGCAAGATAGGGCGGCGTACATTCGGGACGAGGTTCAGCCTCACTATGGCCTGGCCCTGACCTTGTTGAAGGCTGATGAGGTGACGCTGACACCTGCCGAGCAACAGCAGTTGGACCGCACCGGCTTCGTCATGCGCGACGACTACAACACTTATCTGGCTCGTCTGCCAGGCGATCCGCCGCAATGGCTCGATGTGCGACTGCCGGTTGAACCGTCGATGGAACGATGGATCACGTGGTCGGCCTTGGCAGCATTGAGCGTCTTGCTGGCTGTCATTTTGCTATTGGTCTGGGCCCTGCCTATCTGGCGCGACCTGGATGCGCTGCGCAACGCCACGCTGCGCATGGGCCAGGGCGACATGAGTGTACGTGTGCGCCTGTCGCGGATTTCCGGCATTCGCCATGTGGGCGAGAGCTTTAATCAGATGGCCGAACGCATTGCCACACTGATCGACACCCAGCGCAGCCTGACCAACGCCGTGTCGCACGAACTGCGTACGCCCCTGGCGCGGCTATCGTTTGAAGTGGACATGCTGGGCCACGATCAATACCTGCCGCGCCGTGGCCAGATTCTGGAAGACATGCGTACCGACATCTCCGAGCTGGAAGCCATGGTTGCCGAACTGCTGGTGTATGCCCGGCTGGAGCGCCCCGGCGACGACTCCGTCAGGCTCGAAACCGTAGATGTCTGCGATTGGCTTGGCGAGGCGTTGGCGCTGGTCGCGCATCAGGCAGAGTCGCGCGCCGTCGCGTGTCAGGTGCGCGGCGGTTATCCCGCCCATGTGCAGCTGCATCCGCGCTACATGAGCCGCGCCTTGCTGAATCTGGTGCAAAACGCCGTGCGCTATGCCAGCCAGCGGGTAGAAATCAGTCTGACCCAGACCGCCCATGGCGCCTTTGAACTCATCGTGGACGACGATGGCGGCGGCATCGCCGAGGGTGACCGAGAGCGGGTATTCGAACCCTTCATCCGCTTAGACGAAAGCCGCGACCGGGGCACGGGTGGCGCGGGGCTGGGCCTGGCTATCGTTAAACGGGTAGCCATCAGCCATGGGGGCAGTATTGATGTGCGGGACAGTCCGCTGGGCGGCGCCCGCTTTGTGTTGCGATGGAGTGCCGGCCACACTGAACAGGCGTAATCATGGCCCATACAAAAATTCGGTCTATGGCACTTTTCCGCTAGTCCACCTTAAGCGATGCTTCGTGCTTGTGATTCTTTCCTCTTTCACTGCACATACACAAGGTAGACCTATGAGCCAGCGCGTCAATTACTTCAACGTGTCGCCCGAGCTGTCCAAGAAGTATCTGGACTTCAGCATGGCAATGAAGAACGTTCCCATCATCAAAGAAGTTGGCCACCTGGTAGACATCCGTGCATCACAGATCAATGGATGCGGCTTTTGCCTGGACATGCACGTCAAGGAATCCAAGCTGCATGGTGAACGCGAATTGCGCCTGCACCACGTGGCCATCTGGCGCGAGTCGACCCTGTTTTCGGCGCGGGAACGCGCCGCGCTGGCGTGGACGGAAGCGTTGACCACCCTTCCCGCCCATGGCGTACCCAACGAGATCTACGAAGCGGTGCGCGCGGAACTGTCGGAATCCGAGATCTCGGATCTGAGCTTCAGGATTGTCGGCATCAATGGCTGGAACCGCTTGAATGTTGCGTTCCGCACCGTTCCGGGTTCCGCCGATGTGGCCTACGGCCTGGACAAAGCGGGTCTGAACTGAGCCGCCGAGTCTGCCGTGCAACGCTGCCGGCAGGCACCGTCAGGCCAGTGCTTGTATACGTCTGGCCAACTGTTCGGCCTGCTCGGCCGACCCAATATTGGTGAAACTCATCAACAGCCCAGACTGCGATTCAGGCCCCTGATACCAATGCGAGAGCGCATGCGCATACATTCCGTGGGACAGCATTCTTGCGGCTAACGCCCTATCCGTTTGATGACCGCGCATGCGCGCCACCAGATGCATGCCGCCAGGTTGCGGTTCAATGTGCAAGTGTTCGCCCAACACCGCAGACAGCCCCGCTGCGGTGGTCTCGCGCCGCTCGCTATAGAGTCTGCGCATCCGCTGGATATGACGGCCGAAATGCCCTTCGTTAATGAACGATGCAAGAATGCCCTGGATCAGCGCGGGAGCGCCGCCCGCCAGCAATAGGCACAGGCGTTCAAAGCGCGGCACCTGTTCTTCTGGCACCACCAGATAGGCCAGCCGCAGCCCGGGAAACAACACCTTGCTGAACGTGCCGGCATATAGCACCCGGCCTTGGCGGTCCAGACTCTTTAGCGCGGGCAAGGGACGCCCGACGTAGCGATATTCGCCGTCGTAGTCGTCTTCGATAATCCAGGCATTGCTGCGGTCGGCCCAATCCAGCAGCGCTTGGCGCCGCGGCAGCGACAATGACAGACACAGCGGGCTTTGATGTGCGGGCGTGACGACCGCGCCCCGCGCTCGGGGCTCGGCCGTCATGCCCGCATCGACCACCATGCCATCGGCATCCACTGGCACGGGCACAGCCTGCATACCGGCCTGCCCCAACAGCGCGCGGGTGGGCGGATAACCGGGTTCTTCCATCCATACGGCGTCGCCGGGCTTGAACAGCGCCTGCAAGATCAACTGCATGGTGTTGTTGTAGCCGGACGTAATGAACACTTGGGCGGGAGTGCACTGTATGCCGCGAGCCACCTGCAAGTACGCCGCCGTCGCGGTGCGCAACGACAGCAAGCCATTCGGTGCGGGGTATGACAGATCTGCGGCCTGCTGCGCGCGCAAATGACGGGCGCCCAACCGCGCCCAGATTTTGCGCGGGAAAACATCCAGCGCGGGCAAGCCCATTTGAAATGGCAGTAGCGCAGCAGGACGAATCCACGATCCATCCTGCTTTTCGTCCGGTTTTTGAACGGACGGTGGCGCCAACGGCGTTTGAGGCTGTAGGCCAGGGGTAACAACGGTTCCCGCTTGTCCCCGCGACTGGATGTAGCCCTCCGCAGCCAATAATGAGTACGCGACTTCGATCGTTCCGCGCGCAACACCTATGTCTTTGGCGAGCGCCCGCGCGGATGGAATACGGTCGCCCGGCTTCAAGGCGCCTTCAGCGATGGCGCTACGAAAACGGTCGTAGATCTGGCGGTAAAGCGGGTCGCTGCTGGTATCAGACAGCGTTAGCAAACCATCAGGTGGGGTACTCATCATGGCATAGTCCAGAATCACTTTTATGGCCCTTCAAATTATGTCATGCCTTTTCTAAGATGAGCTTCCGATGTTAGGACACGCTCATGATGAACCAGACGGCCATACGCCATATCGATACCGAAAACGAACTGCGCGCCTGCGCAGCGTTAATGCAGCAATTGCGGCCCCATCTGACTGACGACGCCGACTTCGTCAGCCGCGTGAACCGCATGCGAACCCAGAACTACCATGTGCTTGCGGCCTTTCACGAGGGCCGCGCCGTTGCGCTGGCCGGCTACCGCCATCAGGAAAATCTGATCTATGGACGGTTTATTTACGTGGATGATCTTGTGGTCGATGAGTCTGAACGCGGCGCCGGTTGGGGCGCCAAACTGATAGAGGCGCTGGACGTGTTGGCGCGCGATGCGGGCTGCGCGAAACTTGTGCTCGATACCGGCCTGGGCAACGCGCTGGCCCAACGCTTCTATTTTCGTCAAGGCCTGTTGACCAGCGCCATCCGTTTCAGCAAAACCCTGGGAGCCTCCGCAGCATGAGCATTCTTCGAATTCGTTGCAGCCCGCAGGGCCTGAGCTCTGAAAGCTATCGGCTGTCCGAGCGCATCATTCAGCGTCTGCAGGCAAACCAGCCCGGTGACAAGCTGGACGTGATTGACGTGGACGCCACCCGCCTGCCTCATGCCGATAGCGACTACGCCGCCGCACTCAGCTCACCCGCCGATCCCTTGGACGGCCAACTGGAGCTGGGCACGCTAAAAGAATCAGCCCGGCAAATCCAGCTGTTGACGGATGCCAGCCATCTGGTGCTTTCGACACCCATGCACAACTTCACGGTGCCCTCTTCCCTGAAGGTTTGGCTGGATCACGTGGTGCGAGTACGCAGCACCTTTCGTATCACGCCAGAAGGCAAACGGGGGCTGCTCGCCAATCGCCCTGTCTACGTCGCGATTGCTTCAGGCGGTGCATTCAGCGGCGATAACGCAGGCCAGCCAGATTTCCTGACTCCTTATTTGCGCCATGTGCTGGCCACGATCGGCCTGCATCAAATCACCTTCATTTCGGTCGAAGGGACGGCGCGCGGCCCGGAGTTTCTGGAGGCTGCCCGCAAGCGCGCTGACGCCGCAATCGCGGCTCTGTCGTTCAGTGCAACCCAGCCGGCATTCGCCGTCTGACCCAGGCGTGCACGAGCGTTATTGGCTTCACAAAAGGCGCACATGCGATAGGTTTTTAAGCCCGGAAGAAAACTGCGAAACAAAGATGGCAACCGGTTGGTATCTGGATGCCATCCGTAGACATCAAAATCGCTGATTTTCACGCATTCCGGTTCATTTGCCCGGTGTGCATTGACACCACGGTTTTCGCCGCCTTACGCTAGGCCGCAACATTCGGTCAATCGCGGGCGGCGGTCCCCGCCCCAGCGCACATTTGTGCAGGAGGCGAGCCATGGCGTCATGCCGGTCTGGAGTGTACGCGTGCGTGCTGATATTGCTTAACCTGTATGCCGGAACCGACGCCTACGCAGCATGCAGCGACAAGA
This sequence comes from Achromobacter seleniivolatilans, assembly GCF_030864005.1. Taxonomy (NCBI): domain Bacteria; kingdom Pseudomonadati; phylum Pseudomonadota; class Betaproteobacteria; order Burkholderiales; family Alcaligenaceae; genus Achromobacter; species Achromobacter seleniivolatilans. Next base: position 1,485,027 of record NZ_CP132976.1, on the reverse strand, counting down.
CCATGCGCACCATGGCCGACGCTGGTCAATCCCCATCGGCTATCGCCAAACGCTGCGGCGTGAGCGCGTCCACCGTAAAGAACAAGCTGGGTGATCAGAACAATCCGCCTGCCCGGACGCCGTCCGAACTGGCGCCAGCCGCTGCCACGCCGTCTTCACCCGCCGCCACGCCGCCCGCCCGCGTGACGCCACGCGCCTCTTCCGCCTCTGGCAGCGCATCATCCAAGCCGCTGCCAGCCCCAGAGCCTGCCAAACAACCGCCAGGCACTATTCTGGAAATGTGCGGGTGCTACGGCAGCCAAAGCTACGGTTTTACCGAACCCAATGCGCAATGCAGCAGCGGCAAAGCCGTGGCCACGCGCTGCCCGGGCTACTGCCCCGTCAATCGGTCGCCCTGGCGCCGCATTTGTAGCTAAGAAATGCGCGGCTACTGCCCGCCACCTGCCATGAACCAACGGTAGTACAGGTTGCCGCCGTCGTCGCGGGCGACCTTGTTCAGCTCTCGGCCCCACGTTTCGCGGTCGCCCGCATAGGCGGCAAGCGCGGCGCGGTAAAACGTGTCCAGCCGCGCTCGCTCCAAGGCCATGCCGTCGGCCAGTTCGGCGCTGGCGCCATCCAGCGGCGGTTCCGTGCGCAATGCCATCAGCTCGGGCAGGACGCGATTCAGTTCACGCGGGCGCACCCAGGTTGCGTATTCGATGCCGGGCCGGTCATCCGTGACCGCAGGCGTGTCGCCCGCAAAGCGTTCCAACCCTGCCCGGTCGGTTACCCAGGTGGACAGCAGCGCGGCCGCGGACGGAATGCCCACCGCCCGCAACGCCGCTGCCGTGGAGGGCTGATCAAAGCGCGCCTGGATTCGCGTGGCATCCAGCTTTAGCGGAGAAAGCGAACCGACCAGCAGCATCTCGTGCAACTCGCTCGTCCACAGCTGCGCATGCGGAAAGACCTTTATAAAACTCGCGACCAGCGCACGGGTGTCGTCCGTGTTCTGCGTGGGCAGCGGCAACCATTGCGCCACGATGCCTTGCGGCGCCAGCCGCGACGCCGCCAAGGCATAGAAGTCTTGCGAATACAGATTGACCACACCCGCCGCAGACGGTGGCGGCGGTTCCAGCGTGATCAGGTCCCAGCGTTCGGCGCTGCCCTGCAATGCACGCCGGCCGTCCTGCAAACGCTTTTCCAGGTCGGGATCATTGATGGCCTGATACGTGCCCTGAAAACGCGACCCCGCCCGCAGCACAGCGGGCAGCAGCTCGGCTACCACGCGCTTTTCCAACGGCCGGTATTGTGACAGCGCGCCTGCCGTAATGCCCGTGCCATAGCCGACAACCAGCGCCGATCGAGGTTCACCGTTGTGCACGATGAGCGGCAACAGCGCCTGCAAGCGCATATAGCGCAGGGATGGCATCGCGTCGCCCGAATTCGACACACCCTGGATATACAGGCGGCTGAAGCGGTTGCCGTTGCCGCTGCGCTCCACCACCGCGACCGTGCCGCCATGGCTTTCTTCGTAGAACACCAGTCCGGCGCCGCTGGCGCCCGGCAACAATCGCGCGAACAGATCCGCTGGAATCAGCGCGGCGATCGTCAAGGTCGCCAGCCCCAGCACGCCGATGGCCACGTGCACGGCCGTCGCGCCGCGTTGGCGTCCGCGCCATGCGGCCGCCACACCCACCATGACTGCCACCGCGGCAAGCACACCCAGCGTACGGACAAGGCCGAGTGCCGGCAGCAGCACAAAACCGGTCGCTATCGTTCCCGCAATGCCGCCAAGTGTGTTGCAGGCCAGCACCGTACCCACCTCGCGGCCCACGCGCTGGTCGCCGACGGCAATACGCAGCACGGCCGGAAACGCGGCGCCCAATAACAAGGTCGGCGCCAGTACAAAGGCGCCGGCGGCGACGGCGAAGCGCGCGCACATGCCGGCAAACGCGCTGCCGGTCCATTGATAGATCACGGCTTCCGCCCAAGTCTGCGCCACCACCAGCCATTTGCCCAACAGCGCCACTTCCGCGACAGCGACCAGACCGGCGCCCGCGATCAAGCCGCCAAATACCAGCCAAGGGTTGCGGATGCGAGGCGCGTAGCGGGCAAAGATCGCGGCGCCAATTGCCAGCCCCGCCAGATACGTCGCCAATACGATGGCAAACGCAAAGGCGCGTGTGCTCATGAACGGCACAACCATTTGCGACCACACGACTTCGTATCCCAGCGCCACCCCGCCCGCGATGGCGTACAGCGCAACGGCGAATCGGGCGTCGGACGACAAGGGGGCCCGGGCGGCGCTGCCGGGTGCAGGCGCCTGCACTGCCTTGCGGCCCAGCGCCCAGGCGCCAACGGCAGCAAGCAGGTTGAGACTGGCCGCCGCATAAGCGGCGCCCATCACACCAAAACGGGGAATCAAAATAAACGCCGGCAACAAGGCGCCTGCAATGGCGCCGCAGGTGTTCGCCGCATACAGAACACCGCCCCGCCGGCTGGCCCCGGCATCCTGGCGCGTCACCGCGCGCAGCAGCACCGGCAGCGTTCCGCCCATCAAGAACGACGGGATGGTCAGCAACAGTCCGATCATGAGCCACGCCGCTACTGGGCTGATGGCTTCGACCGCAACAAAGGCTGCCGCACTGTGCGACAGCAAGACGGTAACGGCCACGCAGGAAACCGCCACCGCCGCTTCCAGCGCCGCATAAAAGCGCACCGGCTGGCGCAAGTGATCCGCCACGCGGCCCAAGATCCAACCGCCCGCCGCAAGCCCCAAAAAGAATGCGCTGACCGCGCCAGCGATCGCGCTGACTTCCACACCGACCACCAACGACAGCTGTTTGATCCACAACACCTGAAACACCAACGCCGCCGCGCCCGATAGCAGCAACAGCGCCGCCGGACGCGCTGTCGTCAATGTGCGCGCGTTGCCCTCAGGCCGCTGTGTGTCCACGCCTTCCATTGCTGCCGTCCCCATCTGCATTACGCTGTTCCTCTAGCGTGTGCCGGGCGGCGCACCGCTGGCCGCCCGGGTTGTCCTCAGGTACTGCCCGGCGCCAGTCAGGCGCCGGGGTACATCACTTGCCCTTCTGCTTCGCAACTTCCTCGAAGTGTGCGTCGATGGCTTTGTCGACCTGCTTTTGCACCTGGTCGGTACTGAAGCTGGGCGGATTCTGACTGGGCGGCCACTCAATAAACGTTTGCAGGAACTCCCCTGCCTTGGCAGACCCGATGAATGCCAGGTAGGCGTTCTTGGTCAGCCAGTCGTTGTACTGATCGGAAACAATGTCGGCGCGTTCGTACGGGTCCATACGAAGATTGAACACCTTGGGCACGCGCAGGCAGACGAATGGCTCTCTCCACACCGCGAACCCGCCCGGCGCAGTCTGTTCGCAGAACACGACCTTCCAGTTGTCAAACCGCATGGCGACCAAGAGGCCATCGTCGTTGAAGTAGTAGAAATCGTCTCGCGCGCTCTTCTCGCTCTTGCCGGTCAGATAGGCAAGCTGGTTATAGCCGTCCAAGTGCACTTTGAAGTCCCGGTTGGCGCCGTTGGGCCGCCAGCCCTTCAACAACCGCTCTTTCACGCCGTCGTCGCCCGCCGCAGCCAGAAGCGTCGGGAACCAGTCCATGCCCGAGACGATGTCGTTCTTGACCGTGCCTGGCTCGATTTGGCCTGGCCAGCGGATCATCGCCGGAACGCGGAAAGCGCCCTCCCAGTTGGTGTCCTTTTCGCTGCGGAATGGCGTCGTTGCGGCATCCGGCCAACTGAACTGGTTGGGCCCGTTGTCCGTCGTATAGATCACGATGGTGTCTTTTGCGATGCCCAGGTCATCCAGTTTCTTCAGCAGTTTTCCGACGTCCTGATCGTGCTCCCACATGCCGTCGGCGTAATCGTTACCCGGCATGCCGCTCTTGCCCTGGTGTTCCGGCCGGATATGCGTGAATAGGTGCATGCGGGTGGTGTTCATCCAAACGAAGAACGGCTTGTCCTCTTTTCCGTGCTTGTCGAGATAGTCCAGCGCAGCGCCCACGGTTTCGTCGTCGATCGTTTCCATGCGCTTGGTGGTCAACGCGCCGGTGTCCTCGATCTTGCCGTCAGCCGACGCCTTGATCACGCCGCGCGGCATATAACTCTTGATGACCGGATCTGTGGGATTCTTTGGAAAATACGGGCGCTCAGGTTCCTCTTCGGCGTTCAAGTGATAAAGATTGCCGAAGAACTGATCGAAACCGTGCTTGGTCGGCAGATATTCGTCCCGGTCGCCCAGGTGGTTCTTGCCGAACTGCGCCGTGTTGTAGCCTTGGCCCTTCAAGGCCTGGGCGATGGTGATGTCGCGATCCTGCAGCCCCACCGGCGCGCCTGGAATACCAACCTTGGACAAGCCGGTGCGGCGCGCGGACTGTCCGGTAATGAACGTGGACCGGCCTGCCGTGCAGCTGTTTTCGGCGTAGTAGTCAGTGAAGATTGCGCCTTCATTGGCGATGCGATCGATGTTGGGCGTCCTGTAGCCCACAACCCCTCTGGTATATGCACTGATGTTGGCCTGCCCCACGTCATCGCCAAAGATGACGAGAATATTCGGCTTCTTCGCCGATGCGCCCGCCTGCCCTTGCTGGGGAGGCGGTTGAGTCTGGGCCTGGGTCTGCGCGTGCGCGCTTCCCAGGGCAGCCAGCCCCGTCACGGCGAAAAGCGCCGCGCTCAACAGTTTTCTTGCGTTCATCGCTTCCTCTCCTTGTTCTGCTCGAACAAAAAAGCCCACTCACGTAAACGAATCACTGTGTTGCTGAATTGGTTTGCCCTATTGATTTTCAAATGCGTAAACCCGTTTCCACTCCTTTGCCATATCAACAATTACCCAACCCTTGTTCGTCGCCTCGTCCAAGGCTTTGTCCAGGCGTCCGATCTTCGAATCGCGGTCGTAGGCCCATTCGCGCTTGGCGTCGGTGTGATGCACCAGGCCCGCAAACCGCTTGCCTGAACCCGCGGCAGTCCACTGCAGCATTTGCAGGTCGCCATCCGAATTGCCGAACGCAAAGATCGGTTGGCGCCCAATGAACTTATTGATACTGACGGGCTTGCCCGGGCCGTCGTCGTTGTAGTCCAGCTTGGGCGTGCGCATCAGCACCGGCTTGCCGTCCTGCATTTGGAATTCGGTCACGAAGGTGGTTCCGATGACTTGCTCGGGCGGAATGCCATAGACCTCTTGCGCCCAGGCGCGCATGAACTCGACCTCGCCGCCTGACACGATGTAGGTCTTGAAACCATTGCCGCGCAGGTAGTCCAGCAGCTCGCGCATCGGCGCGTAGATCAGGCTGGTATACGGCTGCTTGAAACGCGGGTGATGTGCCGTCTTGACCCACTGCTTGACCTCGTCCGAGAACGCGCCGGTAGTCATGTTGGTGTGGGTAGCGCCCACGATTTTCAGCAGCCCTTCGGTGCCAGCGGCCGCCAACGCCTGACGGTCGCCTTCAATGGCCGCCTTGAACGGCTGCTCTTCTGCCCATTCAGGATGCTTGGGCGCCATGACTTTGACCTGATCCAACGCAAAAATCAGCTGGAAATACAGCGGCTGTTCGCTCCAGAGCGTGCCGTCGTTGTCAAAGACGGCAATGCGATCGGCAGGCGCCACATAGTCTTTTCCCCCTTCTTGTGTGACGGCCGCCACAAATTCCAGAATGGCCTGGCGCGACGGCCCATCGTTCCATGACGGCAACGGCGTTTGGGCGCGCGCGACACTTGCAAGCACGAGCAATACAAACACGGCAAAACAGCGTTGCAACATACGGCATGTCGAGGTCATGGATGGTTTCCTTAGATTGAACTGCCGGTTGGACCGGTACCGCGATTTGCATCAGAGGGGTTGAGTGGCAGCAGACGGTGCGTCTGGCTGCGTTTGCCCCCGGCACGAAAGGCACGGCGCCACTGTGGGACCGCCTGCCGCAAGGTCTGGAACCCGCGCACCGAATCAGGTGCGACGCCGTAGCAATCGCGCAGCGCTATGGCGCCGGCTTGCTGCAATTCAATGCTTATCCCTGCGGTCGCCTGTGCGACCGAGGCCGCGCCTCGGCTGCGCCGCAGCCATCGGTACAGGGCATCCAACCTGCCTTGCGGGTGATTCAGGCTGCGGCGTAGTTCGCGCGCCGCATAAGGTTCGGACGCCCGCCAACGCTCGCGCTGCGCTTGCGCATAACCGCGCAACCCTGCCATGGCCCGGCGCCACCAGGGCCGGCCCAGCCAGATCGTCAGCGCGGCGAGGACAAGCGCGGCACCCAGCGCCAGCCAGCCGCCAGGAACGCGCACTTGCACCTGCCGGCCCATGTCGCGCAAATCCTGCTCTACCGAGAACGGTGCTTGATAGGCAACACCCGCTTTTGCATCGAAGCGCTGTGCGGGCAGTGTTGTGCTGGCTTCCTGATTCGTGGTCAGGTTCCACCAGCGGATTTCCACCGCTGGCAATTCGTAGGCACCCGGGCGTTCCACCACATAATCCAAGCGGTCCACCCGTTGGCCACCCAGAAACTCGCCACGGCTGCCGGACAGCTGCGTCAGCACGGGTTCGGCCGGATAGGATTTCAATCCTGGCACGGCGGGAATGGCAGGCGGCGGAATCAGCATCGCCTGTGCGCCCTGCGCTTGTACGGTAATAACGCGGCTGATGTGGTCGCCAACGGCTGGCGGTTGCGCCGAAAACTGGATCTGCTGGCTGACCTGTACAGCGCTGGCGGCCAGCCTATGGCCTGCTGCCGAATCAGGCGGGCCTATGGCCTGCAAGCTTAGTTCCACGGTCTGCGCAGTGAGCGGCGCCGTTGCCTGTCCGGCTTTGGCGGTAATGGTCAACGCGGGCACACGCAATGGCCCTGCCGCGGTTGGACTGATCAGATAGGAATACCGCAAGCCGCTATAGGCGACGCCGTTGATGTTGTCCCGAAGGATGGTCGCGTCGCCCACAGGCCCGGACACGAGCGCGCCTGGAATATTCAAACCGCTTATTTGCGGCGGCTCCGTGAACCAGGTGGAGGTCAGCACGTCGACATTCAATGTGGCGGTCGCGCCCACGGTCAGCTTCTGCCCAGCGCTCAAGCTGGCAGCCACATGCAGTTGAGGCCCCGGGGCGGGCGATTGCGCCCACACCGGCGTTGTCATCAACAGGCAAGCGAGCAGCCTGACAAAAAAATGCTGGCAAACGCGGCGTTGGAGATCAGCTGGCAGCACGAATCGCGTCATGGCCGAGGCCCTCCGGCCGGCGCGGCGGCCTTTTTGGCATCTTCAATGGCGAACTTCTGCTTGAGAAACCCCGCTGGCGACAGACTCAGGTTACGCAGCCACACATCGGCGGAAGATGCCTTGGCTACTGCCACATCGCCCATCTTGCCCGCGCCTTTCTTGTTGTCGTAGGCCACCTCGTCCGGCTTGTCTGAGTTTTGGCCGGTTTGTTCGGACTCAATCGCCGCTTGCAGCTTGGCCACCAGCGCCCGGTTCTGCACCGCCTCGGGAAACGGCGAGCGCATACGCAAGGCGTGGTCATACGAGGCCAACGCTGCGTCGTAGTTGCGCAGCCGCGCCTGCGTATTGCCCAGATAAAAATACGCTTCTGGCGTGTCGAGCCGCGCGAATGCGGCCAACGCCGCGCGGTAGTCTCCAGCGTCGTACGCGGCACGGCCCTTCCAGTACGGATCTTGAAACGCCGCTGCCGCGCCGGCAAAATCATGGTGTTCGTATGCCCAGCGGCCCTGCTGATCAGGGGTGAAGAAGGCGTCGGCCACAGGACCGGCGTTTGCAGTCGATGGATAAACGCCCGTCATCCACGCCAACAGTAGCCCCGCTGTCCAGTTGACGTTCCAACCGCGCCGCAATCCCAACAACGCCAGCAGGCCCAATGGCCAGCACAGCCAATACCCGGCATCCTTCCAATGCATCGGCTGACCTGCGTCCTGCACTTCCTGGAAATGCCGTTGCGCGTGCAGCTGGACCCAATCCAGGTCGTCTTCATTCACTGTCAAGCTGCCCAGCGGCGCTCGCGCCGCTTGGGCCAATTGCTTGATCGCGTCAGTGTTGAAAGTGCCTAGCAAGGGCTTGCCCTGAGCATCCATGCGCGGCTGGCCCCGGGCATCGTGCAGCACGCCACCATGCGCCGTGCCGGTTGCCAAGATCAGAATCTGGAAGTCGCTGCCCTTGGCCAATTGCTGCACCTGCGCCAGCTGGTCCGTGTCTGCGCCATCCGTAGCCAGCAGCAAGGTGCCACCGGCTTGTGTGGCCTGCAAGACCGATTCTGCAAGGGTGATGACGCCGGCAACATCCCTGCCCGGCGCAGCGATCAGACTTGTCGACAAGGATTGAACGAACAGATCGACCAAATTGGGATCATCAGTCGGAGGCAGCACCAAGTGCGCCGACCCCGCGTAGGCGATCAGCCCGGTCTTGGCGCCCGTCCGGCGCGCCAGTAAATCGTGCAGCTTGTGCTTGACCGCCTCCAGGCGGCTGGGCGGGACGTCATTCGCATCCATCGATGGCGATAGATCCACGGCCACGATCAATGGCGCTTGGTTGTCCAGAAACGGAGGCCGATCCTGTTCCCACGTCGGGCCCGCTGCCGCGATACCGCCAAGTATCAACAGCGCCGCGACGGCGTGGATCGGACGCGGTCCCGCGCTGCCCGCGGCATCCACCGTCAGATACGGCAGCAACGCAGGCGAAATCGAGCTTCGCCAGCCCAGGCGCGAACCTTCCGATCTGCGCAGCCATAGCAGCGCTAGTGCTGCCGGCACGGCCAGCAGCCACCACGGTCGCAGAAAATGAAAGGCGCTTAAGTCGATTTCCATACGCCCTCCTTCTGACCGGCTTTGGGATCGGCATTGGGATCGGCATTGCGCCGGCCCAAGCGCCCGCGCAATGCGGCGCTCAGGTGCCACACGCCAAGCAGCAGCACAGCCAGCCCCAGCGGCACCCAGAAGAAATCCTGTTTGGGCTGGTGCCGGAATTCGCGGACTTCATGCGGGGTGATCTGGTCCAACGTGGCGTAGACCTGTTGCAGCGACGCTTGATCCTGCGCCGAGAAAAATCGGCCGGCTGTCGCCTTGGCAATCTGGCGCAAGACGTCGAAGTCGACCTTCTCTTCGCCCTGGCCTTGAGGGTCGCCGATGCCGATCGTGTGCACGATGATGTGACGATCTGCCGCCATCCCGGCCGCGCGGTCGGGCGGCACGGCGCTGCCGGTATCGTTGCCGTCGGTCAGCAGGATCAGCACCTTGTCACGTTCGGCCGCGTGCTCCAACTGTTTGATCGCAACGCCGATGGCGTCGCCGATCGCCGTGTTCGGCCCAGCCATGCCGGTACTGATCTGATCCAGCAGCACGTTCAATGTGGCATGGTCCTGCGTCAGCGGCGCTTGCGGATACGCCGCCGTGCCAAAGACGATGAGCCCCAGCCGGTCGTCCTTGCGGCGGGCAATGAAATCCGCGACTACCGTCTTTACGCCCGTCAACCGATCTACGCGCTTGCCTTGCGGGTTCACAAAATCCTGCGTCTCCATGGATTGTGAGATATCCAGCGCCAGCATCAGATCGCGCACTGGCTGCCGGTGTTCAAGCGGGGGCTCTACCCGCTCCGGACGGGCCAGCGCCAACACCAGCAACGCCCAGACCAGCACGTTCAGCGCCAGTTGCCAGCCGTCACGCCGGACGCCGGGGCGCTGCGGAGACTGCCCCACACTGCGCGCCACGGACTCAAAAAACGGAATTCTTACCGCCCCGCGGCGCTGCACGTACGAAGGCAGATAGCGGTAGGCCAACCAGCCCAGCGGCAGCAAGGCCAACAGCCACGGATATTCAAGCCGCCACATGGTGCTGCTCCATCCAGCGCCGGCTTGCGGCAAACAGCGCTTGCAGCCGCGCGGGAGCAATGGCGCGCACCGTGTCTGGCGGGCCATACGCCAGTGTGCGCAGCAAGGCGTCCGTTTCCGGCTCAAAAACGCCGTGGTCTTCCGTCATGAACCGCACCCACTGCGCGCCCGTCAACGCCCCTACCCTGGCTCTATCGTCTTGAACTACCGAGGACAAACCCACGCGCTTGAGTAAGGCTGGCAGCTCCCGGGCGGCCAGCGGGTCGGTCTGTGCCGCCACCCGCAGCGCATCCAGTTGCAATAGGCCTTCCCGCCGATAGCGATTGCGTTGACGGTTGCGAGCGGCCCGCCAAGTGAGCACGACAGCCAGCAGCACCGCGACGAACAGCACTGCAGCCCAGCCCCAAGTTTGCGGCCAATAGCTGACCGGCGCAGGGAGCGGCAAGGAAAGCAACTGGTCAACCGAGGGCGAAGTATCCGCATTCATGGACGGCTCCCTCCGCCAGCCGGCGCACGAGCGCTGCCGGCCTGCCTGCCCAGTTCGCGCCTTAGCTGGGTCAGCGTATCGTCCGCGGTGTCGATCGACAGCAAGGGCACATGGCTGCGGCGCAGCAGTTCGGCCACATCGCGCAACCGGCCAGTGAAGAAATCAGATAGAGGCTGCCGCACCTGTTGCCGGTCTGCGGCCAACTCCACCTGCAACTCACCCTGGGTCACGACCAGCCGGCCATGCAATGGCAGGCGCACCGCCAAAGGGTCATACACCAGACTGGCGATGACATCGTTGTGAGCGGCCAGGGTGCGCAGCAGACGCAAGGTGTTGTCGTCCGCGCCAGCAAAATCGCTGATCAGGCAGACCAGGCAGTCATGCGGCGCACTGGCCAAGGCCGCTTGCAGCGCTTCGTTCAAGCGGGCAGACGCGTCTACATCTGGCGCATCCGCCCGTAGCGCCTGATTGCGCCTGACAATGGCGGCAAACAGCGCCTGTATGCGTTCGCGGCTGCGCAACGGGCGCACCTGATCAATGCCATCATCGCTGAACACCAGGCCACCGACGCGATCACCTGCCTGATAGGCCATCCATGCGGACACACCCGCCAATCGGGCGGCCACCACGGATTTGAAGCTGCGGACCGACCCAAAATACATGCCCATGCGCTGGTCCACCACGACCAGCACAGGACGGTCGCGCTCTTCGCTATACGTGCGCACATAAGGCTTGCCCAGCCGTTGCGAGGCCCGCCAGTCCAACTGGCGCAAGTCATCACCCGGCAGATACCGCCGCAACTCCTCGAAGTCCAGCCCCCGGCCGCGCAGCCTTGATCCGTGCTGACCGGCCAGGATGCTATTGACTGGCTGGCGGCTGGAAAAACGCAGCCCTCGCGCCGCCGGCTCAAGCGCCATCAGATCCGGGATGCGGACCTGGACGTCGGGAGCGATGGCGGTAGTGGCAGGCATCATCGGGCTCACACAGGAATAGCAACGACATCCAGCAGTTTGTCGATGACCTGATCCGCAGTCACGCCATCGGCCACGGCGTCGTAAGACAAATGCAGCCGATGCCGCAGCACCGGTTTGGCCGCCATGCGGACATCGTCGGGCGACGAAAAATCCTGCCCTGCCAGCCACGCATGGGCGCGCGCCACCTTGTCCAGCGCGATGGCGCCGCGGGGACTCGCGCCAACTTGAATCCACCGCGCCAAGTCCGCGTCGAAGTTGGCCGGCCGCCGGGTCGCATTGACCAGATCCACCAGATAATGGTCCAGCGCGTCTGACACGTGCACCTGATTGATCTCTGCGCGGCAGGCGAAGAGCGTCTCTTGCGTCATGCGCGCCTGGGCAGGCGCGTCATCCTGACGGGATTCACCGCGCAATAAGGACAACATCCGGATCTCGCTGTCCGCATCGGGATAATCCAGCTGAATCTTCATGATGAAGCGGTCCATTTGCGCTTCGGGCAAGGGATACGTGCCTTCCTGTTCAATCGGATTTTGCGTGGCCAGCACCATAAACAGTCCCGGCATCCGGTGCGTCGTGCCCGCGACGGTGATTTGCCGTTCTTCCATGGCTTCCAGCAAGGCAGCTTGCACCTTGGCCGGAGCGCGGTTGATTTCGTCGGCCAGAATCAGGTTTCCAAACAAAGGGCCTTGCTGAAACTGAATATGGTTCTGCCCCTGAGCGTCCTGTTGCAGAACCTCGGCGCCGGTGATGTCTGATGGCAGCAAATCCGGCGTGAACTGAATGCGGCTCATGTCAGCCGCCAGATGCGCGGCCAACGCCTTGACGGTGCGGGTCTTGGCCAAGCCAGGCAGGCTTTCCAGCAGCACGTGGCCGTCTGCCAGCAATCCAAGCAGCACTTCGCGGATTACGCCATCCTGCCCTAGAACCGACTGCGCAATGGCGCGTTCCAAGTCAAGGATGTTGTCGCGGTAGACGGTCGGCATTCCCTCTCCTGTTTGACGGGGCACGGGCCGCGTTGCGCGGCGGCGCCGTCGAATTTGGCCTGTGCGGCCGTTTATGTCCTACCGGCTGGCGATCCCATTTTTCTGCGTCTGCGCCAGCTTCCACTGCTGCGTTGTCATGACCGTACGAAAGCCCAGGTGCGACATGCCATTCATCGGATCTGTGCCACGCCGTGCGCTGGTGCGATAGCTGATGCAATACGTGTCGCTGCACAAGAACGAGCCGCCGCGCGTGACGCGCTTGGGCGCGCCCACGGGCACGATGCCATCGTCTGGATCGAAGCTATCGGCCGGGCCCGCCGGGTCCACCGGCGCGCGGCGATACTGCGCTTGAATCTTGAAGGCGTCGGCGCGATACCAGTCGGAGGTCCATTGCCAGACGTTGCCCGCCATGTCGAACAGCCCATAACCATTGGGTGAAAAGCTGCCCACGGGCATCGTGCCCACTTGAACCTTTTCGTCCTTGACCACGGGAAACGGCTGCTTTTGCTGGGTGTCCCAAATGTTGGCCATGGCCTTGCCCTGCGGCAGCAATTCTTCGCCCCAGGTGTAGGTGGCCTGCTCCAACCCGCCTCGGGCCGCCATCTCCCATTCGGTTTCGGTCGGCAGCCGTTTGCCGGCCCATTTGGCATAGGCCTTGGCATCTTCATACGACACCTGGACGACGGGATGATCGTCCTTGCCCTCGATCGAACTGCCGGGGCCTTGCGGGTGTTTCCAACTAGCGCCCGCCACATAACGCCACCAGCGCGAGTAGTCACGCAAGGACACTTCAGATTCCGTGCCGACAAACACCATGGCGCCAGGCACCAGCAGGCTGTCGTCAGGGCGCGGAGTACCTGGGGGCAACTGCACTTCCAGGTCTTCCCATTTGGGCTTCTGTTCCGCCGTGGTGACATAACCCGTCGCCTGCACGAAGCGTCGGAACTGCGCATTGGTCACGTCGTTCACATCCATCCAGAAGCCGCTGACGCCCACTTTGTGGGCTGGCATTTCGTTGGGTTGCGCCAGCTTGTGGCTGCTGCCCATCAGAAATTCGCGGCCGGGCACCCACGCCATGCCCGGGGGGCCGGTCTTGCCGTCGCCCAGCACCACTTTGACAGGTTCAGGCCGGCCATCGTCGCCCAGCACCAGATAACTTGCGCTGGCCGCGACGCCCAGCGCCACGCCGCCCAACAGCAATGCGCCAACCAGCCGGAATTTCCCTTGTGTTTGCTTCGCCATATCAATCACCCGATAACAGACGTATCTTGCTGACCGCCGCCCGGCTTTCGGGCAGCCCGATAGATGCTCGTAAGGCTTAAAACACCAGCGTGGCGCTCGCCATGAAGGTGCTGCTGCTGTCCAGACGGTTCGTGCTGCTGATGGTGGGCACCCAGCGCAGGCCCAACGACAGCGATCGCTTGTCGGCCAGCTTTCTGTCGTATGTCACGATTGGGCCCAGCGCCCAGTCGCGTCCCCGAAAGCCATTGAGCCGATCGGCTGTGGGACCCTTGTCGTTGCCCAGTTGTTGTATCGTGCCCAGCACCAGACCGGCGCTGACGCCATTGCTGAACATCTTGCGGCCCATTACGTCCATGCTGAAGACAGGCGCGTTGCGATAGTCAGTAGCATTGTTGCGTGTGTAGAACTGCACGCCAGCGACCGTGTCCAGTTGAAACCCGGACTCCGGAAAAATCTTCGTGTAGGCCACCTGTGGAATGAAGGTCCAGTTATTCAGACTGGGGTTGGCCAGGTTGTTGGCGTCGTATTTGCCGGTGGGCGCCCAGAAATTAAAACTGAGTGCCAGATGCGACGTCTCTGAAAAATGGTAGCCCGCGATAATGGGCGAAAAATACAGGTCGAACAGGTTCGAGGCGGTATCGGTCTGGCCTACCGTCCTGCCCCCAGGCCCGGTGACTCCGGCGCTTACCTTGGTCCAGACATAGGGCAAGGTAAAACTGGAAGCGAAGTTCCAGCGTCCCGGTCCCGTATCCCAGGTTTTCAGGACGGTCGCAAGCGTGAACGCCACTTTGCCGTCTATCCCTAACGTTGTCTTGCCCCCTACGGGCACGCTGCGGCTGCCGCTGATGTTGCCGTCCAGGTAGATCTCCGCAAAATTCACGGCCCAAATAGGCTCCGGCGATACGATGCCGGCATTGGGTTGCACATTAGTGCCCGTCACCTGCCGGCCCAAGGCCCCCTCCGTGGCCCACGCGGCGACCGGCGCGGCCAACGCGGCCGCGGCCGCCAGTCCGGCCATCACACCCTTGCCACGAAAGAAACTGCTGACGAGTATCCGCATCACTCTTTCCCTTGTACTTGCTGCAACAGCGTGCCTTGCTTGCACCGGCCCGCACGACGCCTCATGGCGCTAATTCCGCTTTCGGCAGCTTCCATGTGCCATCGATGACCGCCGGTTTGGGACCGTAGAACCTGGCAACAATATTGAATTTGCCCTCTGGCGCCGGCAGCCAATTCGACTCATTGCCCTTGGCGGGCCGAGCATGCTGCACATAGAGCGTCAATGAGCCGTCCTTGCCATATTTAAGACCGGGCGTACGGTCGCCGATCGCATAGCGTTTGATGGGGTTTTCGACCAGATGACGGCCCGGCAAGTCATACAGCGTCATGGACCAGAAAAACTGCACCGGTGGCAACTGGCCTGGTTCGAACCGGATCACATAGGCCTTGCTGCCGTCCAGCGGATTGCCCTGTGCGTCTTCCTCGTAGCCCAGGTAGATCGCTTCTTCCTTTGAGTTGCCGTATATGCCCATCGCGGCCGCCACGGCGCGCTTGGTGTAGTCGCTGCCCATGGCCTCGCGCGATCCGAACAGACCGATGGAAGAGCGCGTCTGTTTCTGGGCCTGCAACAGCGCTGCCTTGGCGTCTGCGACACCGTCGGCGATGGATTGGCGCGTGGCAGCGTCCAGCTTGGATGCATCAAACGGCTTGCCCGGCGCGATGCCTATCGTGGCGAAGCGGCGCATCATGGCCTCTTCGCCAGCAGGCTGCGGCTGCGTGAACTGCAACAGCTGGTTCAGATAAGCGATGAAGTCCACCGAGGTCGCGCGCGGCTCATCCCAAGGCAGCCAATCCACCGGCGCGGCGGCAGCGGGCGCGGGCTGTCGTTCAAACGCATTGAGAGGCCGCAATTGGTACTTCGCCTGTAGCGCCTGCACGTTCTTCACGTCGGCAGCGCCGTTCAGACTCGTGCGCCCCAGGATGGCGACAAAATCCGTCTCGGAACGCAACACTTTCGTGATGCCTTTTGGCGTGCCGCCGTTCCAGTGCGGGCCCGCGATCAGATAATTGCCCGCGCCAAACCCCGTAGACCGCACCCCCGCGTACGCGAAGTTGTAGGTATACAGATCGACCATCTGGAAAACGTTGTAGCGCCCCTTCGGGGTGGCGGGCAGACTCAGCACCCAAGGTTGGGCGCGCAAATCCAGCCAGGCCCAGGAGTAAGGCGTGTCGTTGTTCGGGGTGACAATCTCGCGGTTTTCAGGGGTATAGGGCTGGGAGTAATGGCGGAACTTGCCAAAGCCGCCCACATAGGCCTTATCGCCCGGGTGGATGGCCTGCACATACATGGTCTTGTAGTTGTAGAGCATCGGGTAGGCATAGAGATATGCCTCCTTGGCGATTGCGCGCACGCTGTCAGCCTGCGGTGGCGCCTTTGCCTGCTGGCTGACACACCCGGCGAGCGTGATCACGCCGGTCATCAACCCGGCTGCCACGCCCAACCTGCGTAATGACGAAACAACGCTACCCATGCGGTCACTCCTGAAAACTGCGGCGCCAGATGGGCCCGCGTCAGTGTGCAAACGTGATGTTCAAACCGGCGAACGCCGTGAACTGAGGCAGTCCTTCGCCCTTATGCGCCACGGTCCATTGCGGTTCAACAAAAACGTTGAAGATGTTCTTGCCCACGCGCCATGCCTTGCCGCCGCCCAGGCCGACAGGAATGGTGTAGTTGTTCTTTTGCAGGTCGAATGT
Source organism: Achromobacter seleniivolatilans (assembly GCF_030864005.1). Lineage (NCBI taxonomy): Bacteria > Pseudomonadati > Pseudomonadota > Betaproteobacteria > Burkholderiales > Alcaligenaceae > Achromobacter > Achromobacter seleniivolatilans. The sequence goes on along the minus strand of NZ_CP132976.1, from coordinate 1,468,763 downwards.
CCACGTAGCCGTGGACCGCACATACCAGCCTTGCGGCAGGTTCCGGATGATGAAGGGCTGAAAGGTTGCGGTGTGCACCGTGTCGCGCGCGCTCTGCCCGGCGAACGAATGCTGCCATTGCACCAGACCGCCCAGCAGCCCTTCCTTGCTGGCATGGACCGCCACGGCCGCCAGGCCGCCCGACCACTTGCCTGCACCCAATTCCGGGCTGGTTGCCGTGGGCATGGTCAGCATGGGACCGATACCGATGTCCACCACGCCCTGCTGCAACAGGAAAATATCGAAAACGTTGAGGTCGCCCAGCCCGGTCTTGTAGCCGCCGTCCGCCTGCGGACGGGTGCTGACCGGAGCAGTCATGCGAAAAATTTGCGGCACGCCGATCCAATCGCCGGGTGCGATCGGAATCGTCGGCCGGATCAGAAAATCATTGGTATGCGCGTTGGTGCCGTAGAGCGTCGGCGTGTAGTAGTTCTGAAAATTCAGAGACGGAGCCAGATTCAGCGGATTATTACTCTTATTGGCGTCATCGGCAGATTGCGCGAACACGCTTGAAGACAAGCATGACGTTGCACCGATCCCGACCAGCGCTACCGCTCCTGCCCTACGAAATCCCTCACTTGCGGACCGAATACTGCGCATGCGTTGTTCCCCAGTAAGAGATAACAAACCACAAACACCAACGGATACCGAATGAAGCTATTTACAAAGCGTTAGGAAATTTCTGACAAAGCTGAAATCTGTCGCAATATTGGCATAGAGTTTTAATTTCACCAACAGCATCTACCCGCCCCCCCGAAACGCCATATTTCCCTGCTGTGACAAGGGTCTGCGCGCTATAGCGAGGTTACGTTGTTGCAAAAAAACAGCGGAATATTCTTTCGGAATACTCCGCTGCAATAATGCGTACGCGCTTTATTTTTATGCCACTGCGCCATGCTCCTGATCAATTCTGCGAGCCCGCACCTGCTCAACACGCAAGCCGTCGCGGCGGGTCACTTCAAAGCGCCAATCGCGCCATGCCACGGTATCGCCCGCATCAGGAATACGGCCCCCGGCGCGCAACAGGCAACCTGCCAAGGTGGCATCCGGGTATTCCTCATCCAGCGCCGGCACATCCAGCAAGCGGGCTGCTTCACCAACAGCCAGCCGCCCATCCAGCAGCCAGGAACCATCGGACAACTGCAACGCATCGGGCTGATCATCCTGGTGCTCAGGAAGGTCGCCTGCCACGGCGGTCAGCACATCCAGCGGCGTGACCAGGCCTTCGCAGACGCCGTGTTCGTCCACCACGATCAGCATGTGGTCACGCGTGGCGCGCAGTTCGTCCAGCACCTTCAGTACGGGCGTGGTCTCCATCACATAGCGCGCTTCGCGGGCCAGTTCGACCAGGTCTATCGCACCGGGGTTGGTCAAAAGCGGCAACAGATCCTTAAAGTGCAGCACCCCCAGCACATTGGCGGGGTCGCCCGCGCACAGCGGCAAGCGGGAATGGCCCGATGCAAATTTGCGCACGATGGCGTCGGGCGCGTCGCTCACGTCCAGCCAGATCATGTCGCCACGCGGAACCATAATTGATCGCACATCTCGCGCGCCGATGGACAGCACGCGTTCGATCATCGAGCTTTCCTCGGGCGCGAACGCTGGCTCGTCGCCCACACTATCTACCAGTGCGACCATTTCGTCCGCCTGCGGAGCAGTCTGGCCGGGCAGGCCGCCGCTGCGGCCGGCGCGCAGCAATCGCAATACGGTCTGCGCGGTGCGCTGGCGACGTCCCAACGCATGCGTGCCACGGGCCCGGTTGCGGCGCGCCAACTGGTTGCACAACTCGATCAAAATCGAAAAACCGATCGCGGCGTACAGATACCCCTTGGGCACGTGGAAGCCCAAACCTTCGGCGACCAGACTGAAACCAATCATCAGCAACAGGCCCAGACACAGGATCACCACTGTCGGATGGCGTCCCACGAACGTCATGAGCGGGCGGCTGGCCAACATCATGACGGCCATGGCCAGCACGACGGCGATCATCATGATGCTCAGTTCCTGCACCATGCCCACGGCTGTGATGACGGAATCCAGCGAAAACACCGCGTCCAGCACCACGATCTGCAAGATGACTTGCCAGAACACCGCATGCTGCGGCTTTTGGCCGCTGTCATGGGCGGAACTGCCTTCCACCCGCTCATGCAGTTCCATCGTGCCCTTGAACAGCAAGAACAAGCCGCCTGATATCAGGATCAGGTCGCGGCCGGATATCTCCGTGCCCAGCATCGAAAATAGCGGCTCGGTCAGCGTCACCACCCACGCAATACTGGCCAGCAGGCCCAGGCGCATCACCATCGCCAACGTCAGGCCGATCATCCGCGCGCGGTTGCGCTGCGCGGGCGGCAGTTTGTCGGCCAAAATCGCAATGAACACCAGGTTGTCGATACCCAGCACAATCTCAAGAATGACCAGCGTCGCCAGGCCGAGCCAGGCGGTAGGGTCGTTCATCCATTCGAAAATCATCGTTATTCCACGGAAAACAGGTGCGGACGCCTAGAGGCGTCAGGAAAAGTCTGGACTAGCGTGGGGATGCGGGCGGACGCCGGCTGTGCGGCTTGTGGCGGGGCGCGGCAGGCCAGCTGCGGAGTCGCAGCGTTGGCGCGGGCCGGATGGGCGCGCCGGCGCAAGCCGGTTGCCGTAGATATAGAAAGAAGGGTCATTGGGCACCGCAGCGGTTGCGGCGCCCTGCTAGGAGGAGGGTCTTCGGTCATAAGGGGCGGAATAGGCGCCGGGTGCCTGAGGCAACCGCGAAGCGCGCAAACCGCCATGCTCTCGTTCTTACAGGAACCTGAATATTACCTGAATCTTTAGCCGCTAGGGCTTGGGACCGGCCGGGCGCATGTCCGCGCCGCCGCCAGATCCCGAAGAGGCCCCTGAACCCGGCATGCCTGCATTATCTGGCGCGCCTGTTTTGCCGCCCGGCGTGCCCTGCCCCATGCTCGTGTCCGAGCCGCCATCCTTTTGCCTGGGACTGGAGCCGGCCTTGGATTCGTCGCCCGATTTGCCTGCGTCCATTTTTTCACCTGATGGCATTTTTTTCTGATCGGCGGGCGAGCCCGGGATGGGCTTGCCCATTGCATTGGCAGGCGCGGTTTTGTCATCAGGGGTGGGCGTGGGCTGGGCCGGTACCGATGCCTGCGCCACCAGCACCTCTTGGCGGGATTGCGCCCCGGCCGCATGCCAGGGCAACACTGCAAATAATGCGGACAGCAGTAGCAGTTTGTGGCTTTTCATAATTGTCTCCAATGGGAAAACAGTGACAAACTAAGCGCCGACGGATAACGAGCTGGTGCGGGATCTCATTCACCCAGGGGCAAGCCGCGTGCCTGCCCCAATGCTGGAGTGATGTATGGACGATCAACCCACGGACGATCAACCTGTCTCGGGACGGCGGGAGCTGCTAAAAGCCCTTGCTGTTGGGGTTCCAGGCGCAGCCTGGGCCTCCCTGGGGCACAGCGCGCCGGCCACGGCGCAGCCCAATCCCACAACAGCCACGAACGCCGCTGCCGGGGCGGCGAGCGCCACCCCTGCGAACCGGATACTCAGATTTTTCAATGCGCAGGAAGCCCTGGCGATGGACGCGATCGCGTCGCGCCTGATTCCCGCCGATGATCTGGGGCCGGGCGCCAAGGAGGCTGGCGTAACGGCCTTTCTGGATGGACAGCTTGCGGGCGCATGGGGCGCGGGCGAACAGTTCTACCGTCAGGGCCCGTTTGAAAAAGGCACGCCCGAACAGGGTTATCAGTTGTCGTTCACCCCCGCCGAAATGATTCGCCGCGGCCTGGCCGCGCTGGATGCCGCTGCCCGCAAGCAGGACGGCAAGCCATTCGCCGAATTGGATACGGCCAGGCAGGATGCCTGGTTACACGACATGCAGGCGGGCAAACCCGATTTCTCTCCGCTGCCGTCAGATGTGTTCTTCCAAGCCCTGCTGGACGCCACCATCGAGGGCTTTTTTTCCGACCCGCTTTACGGTGGCAACGCCGACATGGTGGGCTGGAAGCTGGTTGGCTTTCCCGGCGCCTTTGCCTCGTTCTCAAACGATATCGAGCGACACGGCGTGATCTGGGCCGGCCAGCCCGTGTCGATCGCCAACGCCAAAAGCCACACGATGAAACCGGGGGACGGACATGGCTAAGACATTACCCGCAGTGGATGTGGCGATTATTGGCGGAGGGTGGACGGGGTCCATCATCGGTAAGGAATTGGCTGCGGCCAAACAGCGCGTCGTCGTGCTGGAACGCGGTCAGGCGCGCTGGCCGTCTCCGGATTTTCAGGGGCCGAATGTCCACGACGAACTCAAGTACACACGCCGCCACGAACTGCATCAGAACGCCGCCACCGAAACCTTCACCTTTCGCAATAACACCGACCAGAAGGCGCTACCCATGCGCCGCTGGCAGTTCGCGTATCCCGGCACACATCTTGGAGGCGCGGGCAACCATTGGTCGGGCGCCTACTACCGGTTCGACCCCACGGATTTCCGCATCCGCAGTCACTACACGGAGCGCTACGGCGCAGGCATCTTCGACAAGGAATTGACCTGTCAGGACTGGCCGTTGACCTATGACGAACTGGAACCGTACTTCGACCGGTATGACTACCTGATCGGCGCATCGGGTCAGGCGGGCAATCTCAAGGGTCAAAAGCAAGAAGGCGGCAACCCTTTCGAGCCGTGGCGTTCCAGGCCCTATCCCAATCCCCCCATGAAGGTGCCCTACGCGCCCGCCCTGTTTGGCGAGGCCGCGAGATCGCTGGGTTACCACCCTTACGTGCAACCCTCGGCGCTCTGTACGCGGCCCTACGTCAACACCGAAGGGCTCCACATGAGCGCCTGTGTGTATTGCGGGTTCTGTTCCAACTTCGGTTGCGAACACTTTGCCAAAGCGTCACCGCAGGTCTGTATTTTGCCGGTGGCGATGAAGATGGAGAACTTTGAAATCCGCACCGGCGCGCATGTGCTTCGAGTGGAGCTGACGCCGGACAAGAAGCGCGCGCGCGGCGTGACTTACGTGGATGCGGCGGGTGAAGAGGTTTTCCAGCCTGCCGAAATCGTGGTCCTTTGCGCATTCGGCATCAACAACGTGCGGCTGATGCTGTTGTCTGGCATCGGCAAACCTTATGACCCTGTGACGGACACCGGCGTGGTCGGACGCAACTACACGCACCAGACCACCTCGGGCGTCAACCTGTTCTTTGACGAGTCGGTCAATATCAATCCCTTCATGGGCGCGGGCGCCGTCGCGGTGACCATGGACGATTTCAGCGCCGACAACTTTGACCATGGACCGCTGGGATTTGTGGGCGGCGGGTATCTGCAAATCCAGGTCGTCAGCGGCGCGCCCATCGGCTATCACCCCACGCCCAAAGGCACGCCGTCCTGGGGGGGCGAATGGAAAAAAGCGGTCAAGCGCTACTACAACCACTCCGCATCCATCACCATCACTGGGTCGGCGCAACCCTGGCGCGGCGGCTACCTTAGCCTGGACCCGACCTATAAAGACGCTTGGGGTTTGCCGCTGCTGCGTGTGACCTACGACTTTCCGGACAATGACATACGCATGTCCGCGTTCCTGACGGAAAAAGGCGACGCCATTGGCCGCGCGATGAAAGGCATATCGCGCACGGAACCCGGCCCCCGCAAGAAACCGTTTTCCGCCACCGCCTATCAGTCCACCCATCTGACAGGCGGCGCGGCCATGGGTGACAACCCTGCCACCAGCGCGGTGAACCGATACGGGCAATCGTGGGATGTGCCCAACGTGTTCGTGACCGGCGCGGCGCTGTTTCCGCAGAACTCGGGCTACAACCCGACCGGCACCGTGGGCGCCACCGCTTACTGGATCGTGGACAAAATCAAGGCGGACTACCTGCGTTCGCCGGGCCAGCTGGTGTCATCATGATTGAACATCGCAAAGGCATTGCCATCGCCGTCGCACTGATGATCGGGCCGCCGTTCGTCACGCTGGTCGCAACCTGGCATCAGATGGTGGGCACAGGCGGCGACGGTCTGATCCGGGCGTCTGCCGTCACGGCAACTGCAACACCTGCTGCTGCAACCCCGGCCACGACAACACCCGCTTCTGCTGCGCCAGCCACAGCCAGTCCATCTTCCAGCCCTGCTGCCGCTCCACCTGCGCCCGCTGCGGGGACTGCGCCTGCGCCCCAAGCAGCATCCGCCCCAGCCACGCCAGTCCCTGGACGCAGCGCTCTGGATTTCAGTGCGTCGCGGCCCGCCTGGGAGGGTTTTCTGCGCGGCGCAGATCCCGAAGCGGGCAAGCAACTTGCTGCCAATGGCAAACCTGGCGCGGGCGTTCAAGCCTGTATTGCCTGCCACGGTCCCGCAGGCATTACCCCCACTGGCGGTATCTTTCCCAATCTGGCTGGTCTGAGCAGTGACTATCTGGCCAAGCAGTTGGCGGACTTCCGCAGCGGCACGCGTATCCAACCGCTGATGAACACCATCGCGCGCGCCTTGACCGAACAAGAGATCGGCCAGGTAGCGGCGTATTACGGCACCCTGGCCGGGCCGCCCTTGCATGTGGGTGAGTTCGGCGGCGAAACCGCCCGCAAACTGGACATACAGGGCGATGGCCCGCGCGCCCTGCCCGCTTGCGCCAATTGCCACGGCTTGCGCGGCATGGGTGAAGGCCCCTTGCTACCCCGTCTGGCGGGGCAATCCAAGGAATACTTTACCGACCAGATGACCGCATTTCGCAATGGCTCCCGGCAGAACGATGACGTCGGCGTCATGCGTGCGTTCTCGCAACGGCTGACCGATAAGGAAATCGAAGCGCTGGCGCTGTATTACGCAGGACCGCCACCCACACCCAAGTAAGCAGAAGGCCCGTGTGATCGCACCTAGCGATCAACGGGCCAACAACGCAAACTGCTGGCCGCGCCGAATTTTACTGGTATTTACCCTAGATCTAGCGGTATACTCGCGGCACTTCAACCACCTAGAGATCACTGTGGACAACGACGGATGTAGTCGACTTACGACTGCTGGCGCCGCTTGACGCAGGGTCCGCAGAAACCTTTTTCTGCGCGAGTCCTGCGATCAGCCAGGACTTAGGGTATTAAAACCCTTTCCCCTTACTGCTTTACCGACGCGATACGCGGGCTTAGTTGCGCCCACGCTCGGCCGGTCAGGCGGCGCATGCCTGTGGACCTTCCACCGTACTCCCCCATCAAGGAGACGAACATGCGCATCAAAAAACTCTTCCCGTTCCTGGATCGGACGCTTGACGCCCGCACCCTGGGCGCGGACACGCCCAACAAGACGCCCGCCGCCAAGAAAGCCAGCGCAGCCCCTATTGCGGCCCAACGGCCTGCAACACCGGTGTATCAATTCACCATTGTCAGCGTCAGCGCCACGCTCAACGCCTTGCGCAAACAGCTGTACTACGAGCTGCAAGGGCTGAATCTGCCGGTGCTTGCTGTGCGGATATCACGGGCCGAGTCCGATCAGTTGACCTCAACGGTCGTCACGCTGCATTGCCCGCCCCACTTGCGCAATCTGCTCAATGCGGTAGCGCTGCGGCTGGGCCAAAGCCCGGACGTGCGCCGAGTGCACTGGGAAAGCGATGCCGGCGCATCCATTGCCGTCCTGCCCGCCTGAATCCGCTCCGCTGCAAGGAGATTGTCATGAAAGACCCGTACAAGACCTTGTTGCTTGCGCGTGTGATTGCGCTGGCGCTGATTTGGCTGATTGGCATCGGCCTGGTGCTGGCCTCGGTCTGGCGCCTGCCCTGACATCGGCGCCGCGCTCCGCTGCCCGGGCGCGGCGCCAGTCAAAAGCTGAACATTGAGTAGAAGATGAAAAACTTCGAGAACATCCAATTCCTGCCCTTGGCCAATACGCTGGTCAGCCTGTTGACGGCCTTTGTGCTGGGCTCCATCGTCGGCTTCGAGCGCCAGTTCCGGCAGCGCACCGCTGGCTTGCGCACCAACGTGCTCGTCTCTGTGGGCGCCGCCATCTTCGTAGATCTCGCCTTTAGAGTGGGCGGCCCTGACGGCGGCACCCGCGTGATCTCCTATGTCGTGTCAGGCGTGGGTTTCCTGGGCGCGGGCGCCATCATGCGCGAAGGCGGCAGCATCCGCGGGCTGAACACCGCAGCAACCCTCTGGGGCTCGGCCGCAATCGGCGCCTGTGCCGGTGCGTCGTTGATGCTGGAAGCCGTAGCGGCCACCGCGTTCGTCCTGGCTGCCAATACCTTGCTGCGTCCTGTCGTCAGCTACGTGAACCGCCAGCCGCTGGATTCCCAAACATCGGAAGTCACGAACGTGATTCACGTCATTGCAAATGTGGAATTCCGGCAAGAGGCGATGACCGTGTTGGAAGACGTGCTGGAAAGCGAACAACTGCCCTTGTCTGAATTGAAGATCGACCAGTTCGGCGAGAACGAGGTTGAGATCGAAGCCGCACTTAGCGAAGCGTCGGTCGACGAACTGGATCTGGACCGCGTCACCGCGCTCATCGCCGCTTCCCCCGCTGTGCGCACGGCATTCTGGGCGGCCCGCACCGTGTAGGACTCGCGACGGGCTAGGTGAAACGCTTTAGAATTAGCGCCGACCATGCGTAGCTCGCTTTCCTCCCTGAACCGCCACACCACCGGCCTTTGGCTGGTGCTGATGCTGTTCGTGCTGAAGGCAATGGTGCCTCAGGGCTTCATGCCCGCCACACAACAAAGCGGCGCGTTAATCCAGCTGTGCTCGGCCGCCGGCCCGATCTGGGTAGCTGGCCCGGCCCGGCACGACGACGCGCCAGACGAACGCCATGCGGCCCAAGCCGCCAGTTGCCCGGTGGGCATGGCGCTGGCCGCCGTGGCCTTGCCGCCTTCGCCCGTCTTGCTTTTGGCACCGGTGGCCGTCATGGCCCACCCGCTTGCGGCGCGGGCGCCTCCCAGCCCCGTCCAGACCTACGTACCCGGCGCGCCGCTCGGCGCTCGAGCCCCGCCTTTGCTGTCGGTATTCCGCTAAATTCCCTGCCGCCTGCGCGCGGCAATGCTGAAGCTTACCGAGAGCACTCATGTCTTATTCTTCCGCCAGGACGCACCGCGTCCTGAAGCGGCGCGTGGCCATCTGGACCGCGCTCGCCTTCACGCCTGCGCTCCATGCGCAATCCATACAAACCTCGCAACCCGCGCCTGTGGCGACCTTGCCAGCGATTTCGGTATCCGCTGACAACGCCGCGCCGACCTTGCTGGACCAAGCCGCTACCGGCACCTTGTTAGGTCTGACGCCCTTCGAAACGCCAGCAAGCATCGACATCATCACCAACGAACAACTGCGCGCACGCGGCGCCACCACCGTCACGGACGCGATCACGCAGGCCGCTGGCATCAGCGCCATGCGGCATCCGGGCAACGGCGGATCATCCTTATCGTCACGCGGGTTCACCGACTCCAATTCCGTCGCGCAGTTATATGACGGTGTGCGCCAATTCGGCGGCGTCGGCCAGACCTTCATCTATGACCCATGGGCCGTGGACCGCATCGAAGTGCTGCGCGGTCCTGCTTCGGTGCTGTATGGCGAAGGCGCCATCGGCGGCGTCGTCAACGTGATCCCGAAGAAGCCCACACGCGGCCCGATCGAAAACGAGCTTCAAACCACCGTCGGTACGCATGACACGCAGCGATTTGGCTTTGGCAGCGGTGGTGCATTGGACGAAAAATGGTCTTACCGGCTGGACCTCAGCGGCAACCACACGGACTCGGGCATCAGCCTGGGCGACTCGCGCGACGCCGCCATCACGGCCGCGCTGCGGCTGGACGTAACACCAGAACTGAACTTCACGCTGACGCAAGCCTATGCCTGGCAAGAACCTACCCGCTACTTTGGCACGCCATTGGTGGACGGCACCATGGATTTTGGCTTGCGCAAGCAGAACTACAACGTGGCCGACAGCAAGATCATTTACCGCGACAGCCGCACGGAACTGAAAGCGGAATGGTCGCCGAATGCCATGACCACGGTCAGAAGCCGCCTGTATTACATCGGCAGCAACCGGGACTACCGCGACGCAGAGAACTACACCTGGCTGCCAGGCGGATTGATCGAACGCAGCGGCTACACCGACATCCGCCATAACCAGGAGCAGACCGGCACGATTACGGACGCCACCTTTGACGGCCATCTGCTGGGGCTCGCAAACAAAGTCGCGGTGGGCTTCGAACTGAACCGGGCGTCGCTCAAGCACACCAATAATTCGCCGTATTCGGGCACCTCGCTGGTGGACCCGTACGACGTGGACCACGGCCGCTTTATCAATGTGGCAGGCACGACGCCGCGTTACCGCAACACTGCGAACCAGTACGCGCTGTTCGCTGAAGACCGTCTGATGCTGACGCCGCAGTGGTCGGTGCTGGGCGGCCTGCGCTACGACCACATTGACTTGAGCCGCCGCGATCTGGTGGCGGACCAGACCGCTTACCGCACCACCTTCAACAATGTGGGATGGCGCATCGGCACGGTCTATGACGTACTGCCCACTTTGTCGGTCTATGGGCAATATGCCGAAGCCGCCGACCCGATCGGCAGCCTGCTGCTCTTGTCGCCCGCCAATAAGAACTTTGACCTGTCCAAGGGCAAGCAGCTGGAAGTGGGCGTCAAGCAGACGTTCTGGGATAACAAGGGCCAATGGACGCTGGCTGCCTATCAGATCAAAAAGAACAATCTGGTGACCCGCGATCCCAACGATCCGTCGCTGCGCATTCAGGTGGGCGAGCAGTCGTCGCGCGGGTTGGAGGCCACGCTGGGCGTGGAGCTGACGCCAGCTTGGCGCTTGGATCTGAATGCCGTAGCGCTGCGCGCGCGCTATGACGACTTTAGCGAATCAGTGGGTGGCGTCAGCGTCTCGCGCAAAGGAAATGTGCCCACCGATGTGCCGGAACGCGTAGCCAATCTGTGGCTAAGCTGGAAGTTTGCGCCGCAATGGACCGCCAGCGCAGGCGTGCGCTACGTCGGCAAACGGTACGCGGATTCAGCCAACCAGCTGGAAATGGCCGGCTACACCACCACGAATCTGGCCTTGCAATGGGAGCCCCGGCGCGACCTGAGCCTGGCCTTGCGAGCGTTTAACGTGTTCGATCGCCAATACGCCGAAACCGCCTACTACAACCAGACGCAGTGGCTGCTGGGCGAAGGCCGCCGCGTGGAACTCAGCGCCAATTACCGGTTCTGACGGTCGGCAGGCGCGTCCTGATTGCTAGGGCACGCCGGCCAAGGCTGCCCCGCAAAAAACGTCAAGCCGCCTGGCGCAGCGCCACCGCGCTGGGATTCCAATTGCGGCCCGGCACGGCGGCCAGCAAGGCCTGCGTGTATGGATGGGCGGGCTGGGTGAACACTTGGGCGCACACGCCCTCTTCCACCACCCGTCCGTCTTTCATCACGGCAATGTGATCGCAGACCTGCGCGGCAACGCGCAAGTCGTGCGTGATGAAAACGATGGATAAGCCCAACTGATCGCGCAGCCGGGCCAGCAGCGCCAGCACCTGCGCCTGCACCGACACATCCAGCGCGGACACAGGTTCGTCGGCAATCAGCACTTGCGGCCGCATGGCCAGTGCGCGGGCCAGGCCCACGCGCTGGCGCTGACCGCCCGAGAATTCATGCGGATACCGCCGTATCGCGTCCGGCGACAATCCCACCAATTCAAACAATTCCTGCGCACGCGCCATGGCCTCACGCCTGGGCGTTCCATGCACCATTGGCCCTTGGGCCACGATTTCACCCACGCGCTGGCGCGGGTTCAAGGACCCATACGGATCTTGGAATACCATCTGTACACGGCGCGCATGCTCACGGCGCGCGCTTCCGCCCTTGAATATCAAGGGTTCACCTGCAAGCACAATCGTGCCTGCATCCGGCGGCAGCAAACCCAATAAGGTGCGCGCCAGCGTCGATTTTCCCGAACCGCTTTCGCCCACGATGCCTAGCGTGCCGCCTTCACGCAAGGTCAGCGACACCCCATCGACGGCATGCGTTACCCGCCCGGCGCGGCCCAACCAGCCGCGCTTGCGATAGGTCTTGGTCAGCCCTTGGGTGCTGAGAATGACGGGCGCGGGCGTCTCGCCAGATGGCCGCGCCGCCGCTGGCGCAAGCGGCGGCACCGCCGCGATCAGGGCGCGTGTATAGGGATGTCGCGGATGCTCCAGGACTTGATCGGCCGTACCGCTTTCCACCAATTCGCCCCGCTGCATGACCGCTACCCGGTCTGCAATTTCGGCCACCACGCCAAAGTCATGCGTAATGAACAGCACGGCCGTGCCCTTGCGGCGCTGCAAATCATGGATCAGGTGCAGGATCTGAGCTTGGGTCGTGACATCCAGCGCGGTCGTCGGTTCGTCCGCAATCAGCAATGCGGGCTCCAACGCCAGCGCCATCGCAATCATGGCGCGTTGACGCTGCCCCCCGGACAGCTCGTGCGGATAGGCGTCCAGCGCTTGCGCCGGACTGGGCAGGCGCACCGAATCCAGCAGCGCCAGCGTTCGCTGGCGGATCTCGTGGCGGCCCAAACGGGTGTGGGTACGGAAGACTTCCGCAATCTGGTCGCCTATCGTGCGCAGGGGGTTCAACGCCGTCATCGGCTCTTGAAAGATCATCCCGATGCCCTGCCCGCGCAGGCGTCGCAACGCGTCCGGTGTTGCCTGTAGCAGATCCTGCCCTTGCCACAGAATGCTTCCGGCGCTGGCCCGCACATCTTCGGGCAGCAAACCCAGGATGGCGCCAGCGGTCAAGGATTTGCCCGAACCGCTTTCACCCACGACACACAGGATTTCGCCTGCGTTGATGGTCAGGGATACGTCCTTAAGCGCGTACGGCCGGTCTGCTCCTTGCGGCAGGTCCACCGTTAGATTCTCGATGCGCAACAAGGCGCTTCCAGATAAGGGCGAGGATACGGCGGAATGGGTGCTCATCTGGCGGCTCTGCAATACGTAATGACACAAGCTGCCGATGATAGGTCTGGCGGCATGGCGATGAGAAATGCCAATTCCTCATTTGCTCATGCACCGCCCGCAAGCAAAGTCAGGGGCTGAGCAGATCAGACAATGCGTTGCCCAGTTCTTTCACAGCGCCCGCGACGCCCTCTGCCGCGCCCTCCGCGCCGACGCCAATCGCCCGCCCAAAACCTCGGGCTACCTGAGCGGCGAATCCGCGTGTGACCGAGAACTTGGGATTGTCCAGGCTGCCCCGCAAAGCGAATTCAAAACGCACTGTGCCGGAGCTGTCCTTCATGGCGGCAAGCACTGCTTTGCGCGGAAATGAAAACAGCGTGCCATCGCCGCTGAACTTCAGCCCGCGCAAGGCCACGGTGCCGGATGCCCGCAAGTCACGGTTGGCGATGGCTGTTGTCATATCCAGATCCATTGCGCCGCCAGCCAATGATCCCGCGCCGTTTTCAGCAAGATACGGCGCCGCGTGCTGAATATCCATGTTGCGCACGGCTACCTTCATATCGGCATCCGTACCGCCCAATTCCACCCACCCCTGCGCCCGGACGGTGGCCGCGCCATTGCGGTTGTCTTCGACCGCGCCGCTGAATTCCATATCACTGTGCGCGCCATCGCCCGGAACCGTCACCGGACTCAATCTGGCCTGTACGTCCTTGAACGGGATACGATGCGGCGGCTTGGACACCACCGCATCCAGATAATCCAGCCGGCCGTTGCGCAATACCAGCTCTCCGACCTGCACGGGGCGGTCGCGGCGAGACTTGGCGTCGCCGCCGTCTCCGGCGCGTAGCGCCGCCTGCAACGCGGGCGCGATCTGCATATCGCCGCCAGCGGTGCGCACCACGGCAAAATCAAAGCCTTCGATGGTGATGGTTTTGAACACGGCCTCGTGCCGCAAGAAGGATGACCATTCGGGTTCCAGCACCACGCGCTGCGCCCGGGCGCCTGCCTGGCCCTCCCCCCCCGGAACCACCACATCCGTCAACACCACCCGTTTAAAGCCCACACTGACATCGCCTACCTGGCTGCGCGGACCGAGCATGCTGGAAATGCGCTGTTCCGCGATGCGTGTGGCGGCAAGCGCCAGCACGGCAGCCAGAGCAACGAGCAGCAGCAAAATAGCCATGGCAGTGCCCAAGACCGATCGCTGGCGCGGAGCAACTGCATTCAAGCTCATGGATATTCCCGTGTATGGTTAAACGCGGCTGCGCCCTAATGCACCATAGGGTATGTTGCGCCGCATGCAATAAGTATCGTCCGAGATACGAGCTGATTGTTCAATGGACTGAAAGGATGAGTGTGGGGGCAGACGACCGCGAACGCAAACGGCCGTGGCCGCGCCACGGAGGGGACGCGAACACGACCGTCAAAGATCGCGCTGCCGGCGTGCGGACTTAGTGCGCGGTCAGGGCATTAACGCTGCGTTTTGTTTTGCTGCCCCGGATTCTGTCCTGGCTGCTTTTGGTCTTTGTCCATTTGCTGGCCAGGCTGACCGGATTGTTGTCCGGGCGGCTGATTGCGGTCTTTGGGGTTTTCCTGAGCTTGTTGCTTTTGCGGCTGCTTTTGCTGGTCGGGCTGATTCTGATTGGACATTACAAGTCTCCTAGTAAGCGGAAAGAACTCCGCTAACCCAGAGCTAGCAACTGGTGTGCCCAAACCTGGCAAAGGCGCATACGCCCAAGCCTCGAACACGGCCCTTTTTTAAAACCGGTAAATCCCGGTCAGACTGGTAAGAACTACACCCGGCGCCCTTCGATCCTACTGGGTGGAAATATGCGCGGGTTGCACAGAGTCGGGTTCCTTACCCACGCCACCAAAGGCGTCCAGCCAAGACGATGCATAGGTGGCAGGCGCCGCCAACGGTTCACCACCGTCGCGCTGCGTACGCAGGCGCAGCATCAATTCATCAAGCGGCATGGGGCGGCCCAGCGCAAACCCTTGGCCGTATCGGCATCCCGCGGCCCGCAAGGCGGGAATGTCTGCCACATTTTCCACGCCTTCCGCGACGACGCGCCAGCCCAGGCGCGTGGCAAGTTCAGCTGCGGTACGCAGCACTTCAAATGCAACAGCGCTGCGCCGCATGCGTGCCACAAAATACTGATCGATCTTCACTTCGGACAAAGGAATCGCCGACAGCAACTTTAGCGAGGCATGGCCGCTGCCGAAATCGTCCAGGCTGACTTCACACCCGGCATCTTCCAGTTTCAACAGCGACGCGCGCAATACCTCCAGCTCCTTGATGGGCTGGTCTTCGGTGAGTTCAACGCGCACCAGCGAGGCCGGCAATTCCGCCGCGTAGATACGATCCAGCAGGAAATCCACCGAACGTTGGTCAGAGAGTGTCGTGGCCGGGGCATTGATGGCGATGGGCACCGCGACCCCCATGCGCCGCATCGTCAATAGCGTGTCGATCACGCGTACACATACGCGCTCGAACAGCATTTTGTCCAATCCCATTCGATTGACCGCGGGGATGAACTCTGCTGGCATGACGACACCCAAGCGAGGATGTTGCCATCTTGCCAGCGCTTCGGCCGATACGATCCGGCCCGTCATCAGATCAACTTGGGGTTGCAACAGCACCCTCAGGCCGTCTTTTCCTGAAATCATGGCCGCGATTTCCTCATCGCTGACTACCGAGCTGGCAGATGCCTCGTGATGTGGCGTCATGTCTAGTCTCCTGGCGCGCCCCTGGATATGACCCGCGCTGTCCGGGCGCAGAAAGGGGCGAATTGGGACATGAGTGTTCACTACTGGCTGACCGCAATCACACCGGTTGCCAATCGGCGCGTCGCTGCACTAGTGCTTTTTTTATGCGATTTTGCGCAATTGTTCCAGGCAATTTTGCAGCATTTAGGCGGCGACGTTACACTTGTGTAACCATTGGTATTGGCATGCTGAATTTCATGAATCACACATCCCGTGGACGCTACTAAACCCGCGTGAAAATGGGCCTTGTCGACATGGTAGGGTTTGCATCTCTCGCCCACTGGGCATATCCGTTGTTTCAAATTTAGCGTGACAAATCTGCTATCTGGTTGGCGCGCTGCGCTGCGCAATGTCCTATGGCTGGACGCTCTACAAGCCGCAGCCATCAGCGCCGCGCCCGTCATCCTTGCCGTGCTGGCGCACGAACCGCGCCTGGGCTGGACGGCAATCGCCGCGTTCTGGGCATGTTTTGGCGACCCCGGCGGCCCGCTGCGTCAACGTGCAAGTTCCATGCTGGCCTTGGGGCTGATCGGCGCGCTGTTCTGCTTTCTGGCCAGCGCCAGCGCAGGACACTTATGGCTCTTGCTGCCGCTGACTTTTGTTTGCTGCACCTTTGGCGGATTGCTGCGCGTGCTCGGGCCTGCGGCCGCAATCGTCGGCACCTTGCTGTCCGCGGGGTTTGTCGTGGCCGCCGAGCTTCCCGCGCCCACCTTGGCAGACAGCCTCTCCTACACGTTGTTCTTCCTGGGCGGCGCCGTCTGGGCCGTTTTGATGACAGCTCTGGTGTGGCGTCGTCGTCCCTGGAAGGACGCCACCCATGCTGTCGCCCACTGCTACCGGGGCCTGGCCGACTTTGCCGACGCATTGGCACGCATGTATTCCGGGCTAACTCCGGCGGGCGGGCCGCAAGCCTGGACCGCAGTCACCAAGCCCCAACGCAGCGCGCAACGCGCGTTGATCGAAGCCGCCCGGACCCGCATCCGCGAAGTGCAGGACGCGCGCCCATCGCGCCGCGCCCGCGCGCATCAGCTGATGTACCTGCTGGATAGCGCCGAAGACAGTTTCATCGCCCTGGTGGCGGCTGCTGACCTGCTGGAGTCCAATGCCCCGCGCTGGTTGGGCCGTGGCGCCGGCGCTCATCTTTCACATGCTTTGCATCGTTACGCCAGCGTTTGCAATGCCATCGCCAGCACGTCGGATGTCAACGACGCCAAGCAGGCGGAATGCCTGCGCGAACGGTTGGCGCATTACAGTGCCGGCCTGCATGACCTGCGCGGCGGCGCCATGGCGTACGCGCCTGAGCTGGCCTCAATCGTGCCCGTGCTTGACCGCATGCTGCACACGGCCCAGGCCGTCATGCAGACGCTTTTCGACCAGTCCGACGCGCCAGCCGCACCCGCGCAAAGCAGCCGATCTGTAAGCCGCGCCCGCCAGGCTTGGCGCACGCTGCGCCAGAACCTGGGCGTGGAGTCCGACGCATTCCGCCACGCGTTGCGCGTGGGCATCGGCGCCACCATCGCGGTGGCGTTGTCCAAGACCTTTGCCGTCAATCACGGCTATTGGATGTCGCTGACGCTGGTCTTTATCCTGCAACCGTATTTCGCCACCACCTGGCAGCGTACGGTCGAACGCGTCATCGGCAGCGTGGCCGGGGCGATCGGCGCATCTTTGCTGGGCCTGCTGTTGAGCACGCCATTGTCGGTGGCGCTTGCCGTGCTGCCCATCGCGCTTGGCACCTTTGCCGCCCGCACCATCCACTACGCTCTCTTCACGTTTTTCCTGACCTCGCAGTTTGTGCTGGTCAGCCATATCCAGCAGCCGGACATCTACGAACCCATGTTGGCCGCTTTACGCGCTTTCAATAGCGTCTTGGGCGGCATTCTGGCGTTGCTGGTTGGATTTCTGGTGTGGCCAGAAAAAGAACCGCGGCAACTGGCCGGCGCGCTCACCCGCGCACTGGATCGCCATGCCGCGTACGCGCTGGCACTGGCCCGCGAGAAAAGCGGGGCGGCCCAAGATCAGGAGCAAGGCGCCGAGTCAGGCATCGTCGGCCTGCGCCGACTGGCCTGCCTGTCGGCCGACAACGCCGAAGCGTCCCTGCAACGCTTGCAGCAAAATCCGGTGCACCGCGAACGCAATGTAGATACTGCCGTGAACCTGCTTAATGCCATGCGGCGCATTACGGCCGCAGGCACAGTGCTTGAAATTCAGCCGGCCTTGCCGCCGGACTCGGCTGCGGCATCGGCGCTGCGCGACTTTGGCCTGACGTTGGCGCACGCCCTGCATCCGCAGGATGATGCCCCGCCGCCCCACCCTCGCCAACTGGCGGTGCCCGGGATCATCGCCACGGCCGAGCCTGCCCTGGCCGGCCCGCTGGACCGCATTGCCCAGCAAGCGCGTCAAGTGCGCCAACTGCGGGATCGCATCGAGAAACAACCGGCGGCATAAACACGGCGGATCGGGCGGTATTTGCGCTGACTGCGGGAAACTGGACGCGGTTTGACGCACATCAATGGGCTTCCTTGCAGAACGCGTAACCATGGTGCCATGGGACGCTTAAATAAGGAGACCGCCATGTATCGCCGCATTTCCGTACACCTGGACCACGGGTTCGATTGCAAACGCCGCACTGCATTGGCAATTTCGCTAGCCAAGCGCCACGGCGCAGAACTCGTTGGCATCTACGCCAGCGCTGCGCCGCCGCAGTATTACTACGGCGAATCCGTGCTGATGTCCCGTACCCTGAATGTCATTAAGGAATTGCAGGCGCAAAACCGGGGTGCAGTGCAAAACGCCTTCCTGGAAGCCGCTGCCGCCGCTGACGTGCCGGCCGTAGTGCGCGCCGGCGAAACCTCGCCCAGCGCTTGCGTGGCCTTGTACGCGCGCACGAGCGATCTGGTCATCGTCAGCCAGCACAATCCTGACGACGTGGAAGCCGCTCACGAAACCGAATTCGTTGAACAATTGCTGCTAACGGCTGGCCGGCCCGTGCTGGTCGTGCCGTCCAGCGGCGACTTCGCCGTAACAGGCGACCGCATCCTGTATTGCTGGGACGGCAGCCGCGAGGCCGCCCGCGCCTTGGGCGACGCCGCAGCCGCCATGCGTCTGGCATCGCATCTGACCGTATTGACGATGGATGAAGGCGGCGCTACGCGCAACCGCGAATCGGTGCCCTTTGAAGACCTGGCTACCTATTGCGTTGCGCAAAGCATGCCTGCTCCGGACCACGTGCATCGCGATATCAAGGGTGTTGGCGTGGGCAGCACCATCTTGAACGCTGCCGCCGACTACAGTGCCGACATGATTGTGATGGGCGCATACGGCCACAGCAAGCTGCGGCAATGGGCCATGGGCGGCGCTACGGCTTCCATGCTGAAAAGCATGACCGTGCCGATCATGTTCTCGCACTAAGCCGGACGCGGTTTCCGCCAAGCAGGCACGGCCTCATTCACGAGCCATCGTGGATGAGGCTTTTGTTCGTCCGTCCAGCGCACCGGTCTATCAGGCCGCCTGGGCCTGCGCATCGAGCACGGGCGTCAGTACCGGCTGACCGCTGAAGTGGGCTGTTGCATTTTGCAGAAACAGCGCAACGGTAGCCGCCACCGCTTCAGGTGAACGGCCCGCACTATGCGGCGTCAGCACGACATTCCCCAATTGCTTCAGTGCGTCCGGAACGTGCGGCTCGCCATCTACCACGTCCAGACCCGCACCCGCCAAACGGCCTTCGGCCAGCGCGGTGATCAGGGCATCCGTATCCACGACGCTGCCCCGCGCAATGTTCACCAGATAACCATCCGGCCCCAGCGCTTCGAGCACGTCCGCATTTACCAGATGACGCGTACCTGCGCCGCCAGGCGTCGCTACCACCAGAAAGTCGGACGCAGCAGCCAGGTCACGCGGATTGTCAAAATAGGTGTAGCCGGATTCCGGACGCGGGCGGCGGTTGTAGTAGCCGACGCTCATCCCGAAACCGTTAGCGCCGCGCTTGGCAATTTCCAGTCCGATGGTGCCCAGCCCCAGAATACCCAGGCGCTTGCCCGAGACCTGCGGCCCCATGAAGCCGCTCCAGTGACCCTGGCGTACCCAGGCATCGGCCTGCGGCAGATGGCGCGCGGCGCCCAATAACAGCGCCATGGCATGATCCGCCACGGACACGGCATTGGCGCCCGGCCCGTTCGTCACCACGATGCCGCGCGCAGCGGCAGCATTCAGATCAATGTTTTCGTAGCCCACACCCAGCGAACAGATCAGCTCTAGCTTGGGTAGTGCGGCCATCTCCTCGGCGCGAAAGCCGGTGGCCCCCCGCGTGAGCACAATGCGAATGGAGTCGGCGTGGTCTTGGATGGCTTGTGCGCGCGCGGTCGCCGTGGGCGCGTAGATGGGCTGGAAGCCGCGGGCTTCAATCTGTTGCAGGTAATCGTGAACGCTATCGATCAGAATCAGTAAGGGAGTGGTCATGTCGGAAGGCCGGATAGGCGGATGTCTGCGAAAAGGCCCGGAAATCTTACGCCTCGTCACGCATGCGCGCTACCTGTCGTCCACAACATGACCACTCCCTGTCCGCCGCAACCCGCGGCGTGCAGACTAGCGTCAGACCGCTATATGCGTCCCATCAGCAGCATCACGATCAGGACGATCACAACAATGCCGAGCAAGCCGCTGGGGTAATAACCCCAGCCCTTGCTATGTGGCCATGCAGGTACAGCGCCAATGAGCAGCAGGATCAGAATGATCAGCAGGATGGTCGACATAATGACTCCTCGTCGTTATTGATTCGAATTGTGTGGCGGCGGAAAAATATCAACGCTGTGGCGGGTCCACTTCCCGAACCGGAGGAGACAGCGGAGGCAGATCCACTTCCGGTTGGTCAGTGTCGGGTTCCACGGGCAAATCCCCCGGTGGCGAGCCCGGCGGGATCGGGTCCGGTTTGGGCGGCACGTGTAGATGTTGCATGGCACTCTCCTGTAGTGATCGTTGCCAGAACGCGGTTCCCGCGGCCCGCAACGATCGATTCGGTCATTTGATTGCTGGCTCCTCTTCAGCAAGTGGCGTGCCCAAGCCTGCAATCCCATGAGGTAGACGCGCCGGGCACAAGGCTTGCTCCTCGCGTGGCCGCCGCCCCACGCCGACGGAGCACGCATGGACGCCCGAATATCCCTCGACCCAGAATCTCCTGCCGCCAACGCAATAGCGCTGGTGTACGTTGACGACACGCAGCCGGGGTACCGGCGCGTTCGAGTAAACGGCCGAACATTTCATTATCTGGACGCGCGCGGCAAACGGATCGCGGACCCCTGTGAAATCCGGCGCATCCACGCGCTGGTCATTCCCCCGGCCTACGAGGATGTGTGGATCTGCGCTCTGCCCCACGGTCATCTGCAAGCGACGGGGCGCGACGCGCGTGGCCGCAAGCAATATCGCTACCACCCCGCTTGGGCCGCGTTGCGAGATGCGGACAAGTACCACAACCTGTTGGCCTTCGGCCAGGCGCTGCCCCGTATCCGCCGGCAAGTGGCGCGGCATATGTCGGCGCCTGGATTGACTCA
The DNA here is from genome assembly GCF_030864005.1 of Achromobacter seleniivolatilans. NCBI lineage: Bacteria > Pseudomonadati > Pseudomonadota > Betaproteobacteria > Burkholderiales > Alcaligenaceae > Achromobacter > Achromobacter seleniivolatilans. The sequence goes on along the minus strand of NZ_CP132976.1, from coordinate 1,447,507 downwards.
AGAGAAGGTGATGGCGACATTGGTGCGCCTGCTGGAGACCACGCTAATCCGCATCGGGGCACGGGAATACGCCAAGTCGAACAAATCGTACGGCCTGACCACGCTCAAGCGCCGGCACGCAACGGTGGCAGGCAGTAGTTTCAGATTCCGGTTTCAGGGCAAGAGTGGCGTGGCCCACGACGTCACTGTCAAAGACCGGCGGGTGGCGCGCATTATCAAGCGCTGCATGGATATACCTGGACAGCAGCTGTTCCAATACCTTGATGAGCAGGGAGAGAAGCACCCAGTGGAATCCGGCGCGGTCAATGCCTATTTGCGGACTGCCGGAGATGGCGATTTCACGGCGAAGCACTATCGCACCTGGGCCGGCTCCGTGCTGGCGTACGCCGCGCTGCAAGCACGCCCCTACATCGACGAGAGTCAGGCCAAGCAAGCGGTCGTGGATGTCATCAAACAGGTATCGCAACGGTTGGCCAACACCCCCGCCGTGTGCCGCGCGTGTTACGTACATCCAGCCATTCTTGCTGCGTACCTGACAGGCGGACTGCCGGCTCGGGCCAAGGCGCCTGCCGGCCCGCGCGAACTCAGCGCGGACGAGAAGCGCCTGCTGGCTTTCTTACGCAATGTGCCCGCGCCTGCAGGCGCGGACTTGCCCGCCGCAAAGGGACCAAGCGCTTCAAAAGATTGAGGAACGCGCGTTCTTCGCTCGCGGCTGGGGCGCGGCGCCGTCAGCCCAGTTCGATTCGGTTTCGTCGTCCACGATGGCTCGAGTGTCGCGCGCAGCCTCATCGGGTGTCGAGGCGTCCGGTTTTACCGGTTGATTTGGCACGTCGACGGGGCCAGCCGGCGGCAGTATCTTAGCGTTGTCTGCTGGTGCGCTGGCCGACTCGCCCTGCGCGTGCTTGATGGCACCCGCTGACTTGGTGGCGGGGCCGGTAGATGCTGCGGATTTGGATTTCAAATCAGGTTTCATGGGTAGCTCCTGCCTGAGTAAGACGTCCCATCCTACGGCCTGCGGCCCGCAAACAAAACACTCAGTACCTTCGAATTGCAAGCGGATGTGCCCGGGGCAGCCTGGCGCGCCAATTGCGTAGCACCATGGCTACTCACAAGGAGATGCAATGCGAGACCCAAACTTCGAGCAATGTGTGCAAGCCTGCTACGAATGCGCTGTCGCATGCGATCAGTGTGGCGCCACATGTCTGGAAGTCAACGCCACGCGAATGAAGCGCTGCATCAGCCTGAGTACGGATTGCGCCAGTGTGTGCCGGTTGTGCGGCGCCATGCTGGCGCGCAACGGAGAATTTTCCACCGCACTTTGCACTTTATGCGCACTGGTCTGCGATGCCTGCGCCCGGGCCTGCGCACCGCATGAAATGGAACATTGCCAGATTTGTGCAGGCGCCTGCCTCGCTTGCACGCTGGCCTGCCAAGACATGCTAGAGGCTTAAGAAGCTTTGCCTGGCCGCGCGGCTGCATGGGCCAGTGCGCGGCAATGCGTTTTCAGTCCCACCACCAGGAGCTATTCAATGGCCAATACGACCCCCCCCTTGCCTTCCGACTTTCCCGAGAACGGCCCGGACAATCGTGGCGCGCACCGCCGCTCGCGCCATCCTGAAAGCTGGATCGACGAGATCGAAGCAACGTTGCGGGATGCGGACCCGACCGACTTGGATGCTTTGAAAGCGCGCCTGTCGGATCAGCTGGATGCGACGCGCCGCAGCTTGCGCGACGCCTCTGAAAACGCGAGTGACCTGATGCGCGAGACGCTGGACTGCACCGAGGAATACATCCACGCGCGCCCCTGGCAAGCGGTAGGTCTGGTAGCCGGCGCGGCCTTCCTGCTTGGCGTCATCGTGGGACGCCAATAGCCGCGCCGTCACCGCCGGGCATCAGCCCGGCTTTTTGACCTGTTCCTTGGCGTCGCCATAAGCCGCTTGCGTCTTGCCAGCCACCTTCTGCGCCGTCCCCTTCAGTTCAGTGGACGTGCTTCCCGTTGCCTTGCCGGCCACTTCTTTTACCTTGCCGACGGCTTCTTCAACTCGGCCCTTCACTTGGTCTTTGTTCATGGCTATCTCACCTTTATCGCGTTGATGGGTTGGCGGTGCTATGGAGCACCTGCCCCGGCGTGACAGCAAGCGCCGTGCCTGACGCGGTGCGTATCGGCAGTTGGTTGAAGGAAAATCTGGCACTGGCAGGCAGGTTTTACCGGTGCCCCGCGCCTATACGGCCACCGGCACTACTGACCTTCCGGCCGTTTGCCTGGGTATTGGCCGCCTTCTTCGTACTCTGCACCTTTTGTATTAGGCGCCTTGTCGGCTGGACGTTCCGGCGTGCTTGGTGTCTTGCCGTAGTCTGGCTTATCGGCGCCGAACTGCCCGCTGCGGTGCGCAGTTTCGGTTTCGGTCTGAGGCTTATCCGCTTCCGTCTTAGGCTTATCGTGGGTAGCTTGGACTTTCATATCACTCTCCTTGGGCCTGCCCCGCTGCATAGACGCACCGGGCGTACGTGGCTGGCGCAAGCCGCATGCCTGCACGGGTCGGGAACGACGCTTGCTCAGGCAGTAGTCGAGTCCGCGATATATCGGACCGTATCCAAAGGAGTAAGTCATGAATCTGTCCAGAACCGTCTGCCCCGCCGTTGCTCTGTGCCTGTCCGCTCTGGCTTTTCAAGCCTCGGCGCAAACGATGCAAAGCGGCTCAACGCCGGTGCGCTCCAGCGATCAGATAGACAGCCAGTACAAGATGGACAAAAAGCAATGCGACGGCATGAAGGGCAATCAAAAAGACGTCTGCCAAAAGCAGGCTGAAGCCAATCGCGATAAGGCCAAGGCGGACGCCAAGGCCGGCAAGGAAAAGGCCGAAGCCAATCATGACGCGGCCAAGACCCGCAATGATGCGGACTATAAGGTAGGCAAAGAAAAGTGCGATGCCTTGTCAGGCAATGCGAAGGACGCGTGCGTAGCCGATCTGAAGACCCGCTACGGCAAGTAAGTTGAGTGGAGGCCGGGCGCGTTGCAGAACCGCCCGGCCGGCTGAACTAGTCGCTATCCTTGGCGCCGGCTTCGCCCGGCAGGACGTACCCATCAGCCGCGTATTCTTCCAGCCGGTTGTAGAGGGTCTTTGGGCTGATGCCTAGCATCGCGGCAGTCTGTTTCTTGACGCCGTTGCAGCGCTCCAGCGTGGCGAGTATCAAGCGCCGGTCCGCCTCGGCCAACGTTTCACCCACGGGCACACTGACCTGCATGTTCGCGTCGTCGCCGCTGGGCGACACATGGGGCGCCAGCATATCCACGTCCAGCACATCGCCGTCCGCCATGATGAATGCTCGCCTGACGAAATTCTTCAGTTCGCGAACATTTCCGGGCCACTCGTAGCGCGACAGCACCTCTGCGGCGTGTGGTGAAAAATCTTTGTTCTTGCCTGACTCCTGGTTTTGCGCTTGAAGAAAGCGCCGCGCCAGAAACAAGATGTCTTCGCCGCGCTCGCGCAGCGGTGGCAACTCAATAGGAAAGACGCTTAGGCGGTAATACAGATCTTCGCGCAGCTTACCTTCTTGAACCGCCTGTTCCGGATTTCGATTCGTAGCGGCGACGATACGGATATCGCAGCTGATTTCACGGTTGGTTCCCACGCGCATGAACTGGCCGGTCTCAAGCACCCGCAATAACTTGACTTGCAAGTCCAGCGGCATCTCCGTGACTTCGTCCAAAAACAACGTGCCGCCGTCCGCGCGTTCAAAATAGCCTTTATGTTGTCGATCAGCGCCCGTAAAGCTGCCGCGCTCATGGCCAAACATTTCGCTTTCGATCAGGTTGGGCGAAATAGCACCGCAATTGACCGCAATGAATGGCCGCTGACGCCGGGTGCTCAGCTCGTGAATGGCATGAGCCGCCAACTCTTTGCCCGTACCGCTTTCGCCGATCAGCAGCGTGGTGACGTTGGTGGGCGCCACGCGCGCAACCTGACGGTAAAGCTCCACCATACGGGCGGATGCGCCATACATCTTTCCGAACCGACCTGGTTCTTCAAATGGCGTGCCCGGCATCTCGACGCCCGCGTTTGTGGCAATACGCGTCAAGATTTCGTTCAAGCGATCCATGCAGATTGGCTTGACCAGAAAATCGGTCGCGCCCAGCCGCAGCGCCTGCACGGCATTGTCGACCGTACCGTGACCGGTCATCACGACAACTTCGGCGCTGGACACCGCTACATTCTTGAAAATATCCATGCCGCTGCCGCCGGGCAACCGAACATCGGTCAGCACCAAGTCCGGCGCCTGACGTTCCAGTTGTATCAGCGCATCTTTAATGCTGGCCGCCAACGCAACCGTGTAGCCGCTGTCGCGCCCAATCTCGGCGAGCGTCTCGCGTATCGCATCGTCGTCATCGACGATAAGCAGATGTGGCATACGATCTCCGTGTTACCTGTTGCGCAGCCTGGACAGGATCGCCGCGCGCTCGGATCAAAAGTGAGAATAATCACTCTGGCGGGGATAGACGTAAATATTGGATACCGTCCAATAAAGTTTTCGAATACTTGCAACTGGTCGCATCCCTGTGACGATCAGCCCTCTACCATGGAACCGTTGCGCAGGCTCATGGCGCGCCGAGGTATCAGCATGGCAAATCGCACCAATTCCCCCGGGCGCGCCGATGCGCAAGCGTCTCCCGCCACTCTTCTGGATGCAACCGGACTGTCTCCGGTCATGCAAAAACTGGCGACACAATTGCAATTGGCCGCCGCCACCGACGCCAGCGTATTCATTGTTGGCGAAAGCGGCGCGGGCAAGGAAATTGTGGCGCGCGCCATTCACGACGCCAGCGATCGCAGCGGGCAGCCGTTTGTTGCCGTGAACTGCGGCGCCATCAGCGGCACACTCGCCCACGCCGAATTGTTTGGCCATGAAAAAGGCAGTTTCACAGGCGCCGTAGCGCAAAATGCCGGCTACTTTGAGTACGCAAGCGGCGGCACCTTGTTTCTGGACGAGGTGACGGAAATGCCGCCCGACATGCAGGTTCACTTTCTGCGCGTACTCGAGGCAGGCACATACCAGCGCGTTGGCGGATCTGATTTGCTGCGCGCCAACGTACGTATTATCTGCGCAAGCAATCGTGATCCGGCAGCGTCTGTCACCGACGGACGCCTGCGGCAGGATTTCCTGCACCGTTTATTGGTGATCCCGCTACGCGTTCCCCCGTTGCGGGAACGCGCCGACGACGCACTCATTCTTGCGCAGCGGTTCTTGGACACCATGAACGCGCAGCACGGCACGCAGAAGGTATTTTCCAAACACATGCTGGACACGCTGGCGCTGCATGACTGGCCCGGCAACGTCCGCGAATTACGCAATGTGGTGCAGCGGGCATTCATTTTGTCTGACCAGCAATTGGACACGTGCCTGCAAGTCCGTGCCCGCAGCGGCCGCCGCGCCGAAGTGCAGGACGGGGCGTTGAATTTTCCGGTAGGCATGCCGCTGGGACGGGCGCAGCGTGAATTCATTCTGGCCACGCTCGCCCATCATGACGGCGACAAGCGCCTGGCCGCTGACACGCTCGGGGTCAGCCTGAAAACGCTGTACAACCGGCTGGACGTGTACGAGAAAGATGGCATGCCTGAATAGGCCATTCTTACCGCCCGCTTGTAATACTGGGGCGGCAGCGGGCACGTGATCCCGCCGTCCCCGCCCGGTGGCGAACATGGCACGATCTTTGCTTCAGTACTAGGATACGCCGCCCTTCGGCGGCCCCCATTCAGGAGACTCGATTGGGCCACCCTACGCAAGAATTGCGCCTGCGTCAGCAAATGACGCTGGCTCCCCGGCTGCAGCAGTCCGTCAAGCTGCTTCAAATGTCCGCGCTGGAGTTCACGACTGCGGTGGAGCATGCCCTGGCCACCAATCCCTTCCTGGAAGATGGCGATGAGCAAGACACTGAGCCGGCGCCCGCCGCCATAGGCCAGTATTGTTCGAACCCCAACGAAACTGCCGAACCCGCGCCTGAACGGACCGCCACGGCCGCATCGGATTCCGACGCGGATGACGCGCCGCCTGACGCCCCAACCTATTCGGGCGACTACCCAACGCAATCCTCGACCGGTGGGGATGGCAAGGATCTGGGCCAGTGGGCCAGCGCGTCCGTGTCCATGCGCGAGCGCCTGTCCCTGGACTTGGGCAACTACCATCTCGAACCCCGTGACCGGCTGCTGGCCGAATACATCATTGACGCTTTGGACGACGACGGCTACCTTCGCACGCCGTTGACCAGCCTGTGCGACACCGGCCGTCCGGAGTTCAGCCCTGCGCCCGACGAGGGTGAATGGATGGCGGCCTTGCGCCTTGTCCAGCAGCTGGATGCGCCCGGCCTGGGCGCCCGCGACCTGACCGAATGCCTGTCCTTGCAGTTGGCCGCGGCGCGCGACGTCGAGCCCGACATACGCGACCTGGCATTGCGAGTCGTGCATGAACATCTGGATCGCTTGGGTAAAAACGATTGCGTGGGCCTGCGCCGCTTGCTCGAATGTTCGGACGACGCTCTGCGCGACGCCTGCGCGCTGATCCGCAGCCTGGACCCAAAGCCGGGCGGCCGCTATAGCGCAGATGCGCCCGTCTACGTCGTGCCCGATGTGTTTGTAGACAAATGGCATTCCCGCTGGCGCGTGCTGCCCAATCGGCACGCCATGCCGCAAGCGCGGCTGCATCGCACTTACGCGGATCTTTTCCGGCGCTCTCGCCTGGATGACCGCAGCCCAATGGCGCAGGAACTGCAAGAAGCCCGCTGGCTGGTGCGCAACGTTGAACAGCGCTACACCACCATTCAACGCGTAGCCGAAGCAATCGTCAAACGGCAACAGACCTTCTTTGAGTACGGCGAAGTCGCCCTGCGGCCCTTGATGCTGCGTGAAGTGGCCGATGACCTGGACATGCACGAATCCACGGTGTCACGAGCAACGGTAGGCAAATACATGGTGACCCCGCGTGGCGTCTTCGAGTTCAGGCATTTCTTTTCCCGCGAGCTCGCCACCGAATCGGGCGGCTCATGTTCGGCCGCGGCCGTGCGCGCTCTGATCAAGGAAATGGTTGACGCTGAAGATCCCGCCATGCCTTTGTCCGACGTGACGCTGACGCAGCAGTTGGCGGCCAGCGGCATTTTGCTGGCGCGGCGCACGGTATCGAAGTATCGCGGCCAGTTGCGCGTGCCGCCCGCCGAGTTGCGCCGCCAGCATTGAGCGTTTCCGCGCGGGCATCCTGCCCGCCCGGTTGCGGGGGGTTCCCCGAACGGCCGCGTCGTCGTCGCGAGTCATGCCACGTGCATAGGCAGCCGGTTTCAAACCGCCGTGGAGCGACGCTGGCTGTGCTCGCCATTCAATATGGCTAATGCAGGGGGCGATAGTTTTTTGCGTGACATTGAATTTTTTCGGACCAGTCTGATGGTCAGCGAGCAATGAGTAGAGAAAGATTTGAGGCGCAGTTGTGTATTCACACTGCATGGGCATGAAGTCTCATGCCCACAGGGTCTACTCAAATTCAATCACGATGATGCATCTAAAACTCAGGCATCTTGGCATAGCTTTCGCGATGTCATTGGCCTCATCAGGCGCCGCATACGCGGAATCGCCCCTCCCTCTTGACCAATCCCATTCAGCACCTTCCGCTTCAAGTCCCCACTGGGGCTATGAAGGAGACATCAGACCAGAAAAGTGGAGCGAATTGAGCCCAGAGTATGCTGGCTGCAAAATCGGCAAGAATCAGTCGCCAGTAGATATCGAGCACACGTACACGACTTCGCTCGAACCCCTGGATATTCACTATGCCATCGCTTCCCAGGACATGGTCAACAACGGTCATACCATTCAAGTTACGCCGGCAAACGACTCCGGGTATTTGCAACTTGCCAGCGAACGCTATGCCCTCAAGCAATTTCATTTCCACAGCCCCAGCGAAAATCTGATCAAGGGCAAGAGCTTTCCGCTCGAAGGCCACTTCGTGCATGCTGACAAGGACGGCAACTTGCTGGTGATGGCCGTAATGTTCGAGGCCGGAGCGCAAAACAAGCAGATCGACGTGATGCTGAATTCGCTGGCTGCTGTTGGAGCGAACAAGCACTTGAACGAACCCGTGGAAATCGATGCGCTCCTACCCAAACAACACGGCTACTATCGCTTTGCCGGTTCGCTCACGACGCCTCCCTGCTCTGAAGGGGTGACATGGATTGTCCTGAAGACGCCCGTCACCCTAAGCCAAGCGCAGATAAAACGATTCGAAACGGTTCTGCACCATAACAACCGTCCTGTGCAACCGCTCAATGGGCGCTTGGTCGTAGACTGAAAACCGGCAAGACGGGTTCCAAGGCCAGCGCACCCCGTCCAGGCGGGCAGCGCCCAACAGGCCTGAGTCCTGCCTTCTGTGTCTTGCAGTAGGCATCGAAAAGAAAAAGGGGACTCTTTTAACGAGTCCCCTTTCTAATCGGTGTGGCTTCGCCATTGCTTAACGGACACGCATCGTCCGAAGAGAAGGCTTTACCACACCCGCTACGTCATTACTTCGAGCCGCCCGAGTTCGGATATCCCGGGGGAGGCGCTGCGCCAGCTGCCGGTGTACGCGGCACATTATCGTTGGCTTCGCGAGGGCGCTTCGGCGTTTCGTCGGCGTGCTTCTTGCCCGACGACATTGTGCCGCTATGCGTTGCAGCCGGCGTCGTACCCGTGGAAGGCGTCGCGTTGGGCGCTGGGGCCATCTGGCCTGCCGGCAGGGCTCGATTGGGTTGGGCCGCCGTCGAATCGTTCGGTGTGTTAGTGGGCGTGGTGGGGGCAGCCGATTGGGCCATCGCCGAGCCGGCAGCCGCCAGTCCAGTCACCAACACAAACGCGCAAGTCATGGCACGGTTTTTCATAGTCAGGCTCCTAGGTTGAATTACATACACCTATAAGCAAGGCCCGTGCCCAAAGTCCTTTCTGATGGCATGCCGGTGGCGGACGTGAATGCAGATTATATGAACGGGTATTTTTTACCTGTGTTTGCAACACTGGCACCCGCCCATTGCGCTATCTGGGCGCCGATCCGCCTCCGTCCGGCATCACGTCGATCAACATGCGCTGTACGCGCTCGCCAAGCACATCCAGCGAAAAGGGTTTTACGATCAATTCCATGCCCAATTCCAGAAACCCCTGGTCGCGTGCCGCGCTCTCCGCGTAACCCGTCATCATCAGCACTTTCAGGCCCGGATGCGCCGCGCGCGCAGCGTCTGCCAGTTGACGCCCGTTCAGGCCAGGCAAGCCCACGTCTGTCACCAGCAGATCAATACCGCGCGTAGCCAGCACCAGCTCCAGTCCCGCTACACCATCGGCAGCCGTCAACACTTGCATACCCAGTTCCGTCAGTGATTCGCACACCATGTCACGCACATTGCGGTCGTCTTCCACAAGCACAACTACCGCAGGACGAGATCCCTCGGACGGCCGGAGCGAGGCCGGCTCTTGATGCTGCGCGCTGTCCGGCGCTCCGTCGTAGCGCGGCAAATACAGCTTCACAACCGTACCCACGCCCACTGTGCTTTCCAGTGTCGCCATGCCTCTGGCCTGCTTGGCAAAGCCATAGATCATCGACAGTCCCAAGCCCGTGCCTTCGCCCAGGGGTTTGGTAGTAAAGAACGGGTCGAAGGCATGAGCCAGCACGTCGGCCGACATGCCGCAGCCCGCGTCCGTGACCGAGACCTCTACAAACGGGCCGGTGGAAATGCCAGGAAACTGGCGCAGCAAGTTCTCGTCCGGGCGTGCGTTCACCGCCGCCACCTTCAACTCGCCCCCGTCGGGCATGGCGTCACACGCGTTGATCACCAGGTTCAGCAACGCATTTTCAAACTGGTTCTTGTCACAACGCACCGTCCACAGATCGGGCTCCAGGTCGAACAGCAAATGCACGCGCTCGCCGGTATAGCGATGGAACAGATCGGCCATGGATTGCAGGGTGTTGGCCACGCTGAATGGCTTGGGATCGATCGGTTGGCGCCGCGAAAACGTCAACAAGCGTTGGGTCAGGTGCGCTGCCCGGTTGGCGGAATCCATCGCCACATTGATAAAGCGCTCTGCCTCGTCTGGCGTGCCCCCTGCCAACTTGCGCCGGATCAGATACAACGCGCCAGTAATGCCCTGGAGCATATTGTTGAAATCATGCGCGATCCCGCCGGTCAATCGCCCTACCGCTTCCATTTTCTGCGACTGGCGTAGCGCAAATTCGGTATCGCGCAACGTCTCTGCCTGCGCTTTCAAATCAGAATCGTCGCGGCCGGTCATGTACAGGCTGTCTTGCGACCAGGACATGCTCCACGTGATCCAGCTGTAGCCGCCGTCGCGCTTTTGCAGCCGGTTCTCCAAATGCCTCACCGCTTGCGCAGGATCAGCGCGCGAAGCCTGCGCTATCGCGTGCCGCGTCGTCTCAAGATCATCCGGGTGTATCAGTTCAGATAAGCGCAACGACAGAAACTGCTCCGGTGTCCACCCCAGTATGGGGCGTACGGCGGGATTGACGCTGACAAACCGCTCTTGCCGATCCACAACGGCAAGCAATTCCGGCGACAACCGCCAGATGCGGTCCCGCTCTGCAATCGCGTTCTCTACGCGTTGCTCCAGCGTGCGTGAGTATTGCGACCGTTCGACGGCATCGCACAGGCGTTCGGCCACTTCTTCAATGAATGCGATGTCGGGCGCTTTGAGCCGGCTGTTGACCAAGGGGCGAACCAGCAGCGTCCCCTCCTGGCGGCCCCAACGTCGCATGGGCACCACAATCGCAGAGGGCCACGTCTCTCCGCCCTGCTCTGCCAGCATCGGGGGCAGATAGGCCGTCCGGCCTTTACGCAACGCGGACTGGAACTCATCGCCCAACAGTGCCGGATTCAGGGGCTCATGGGCAGCCCGGTCAGCCTCTGACCGCCAACACGTCGACAAGACCGGCGCCTGTCCATCACCTGGCCAATCCAGCACCGCCACAAGGCCCAGCGCCAGCTGCTGGCCCAAGCCTTCGCACGCCGTCTGCTCGATGTCGGACTGATAATGCAGTTCCCGCATGCGGTCGCCCAGCGCCAGCAGGAAATTCTTGCGATGCTGCCCTTCCCATAATTCCGACTCGGCTGTCTTGCGCGCGGTCACGTCAAGAAACAGCGCCATCATCCGGTCATCACCGCTCTTGCGGGCGCGGGCTTCATACCAAGCTTCTTTGGGGGATGGCACCGCGAATTCGAATTGGGTTGATTCGCCGGTTTCGACGACTTGCGCAAAGGCTTCCATGATCTGGCTCGGAACGCCAGGTATCATTTCGCGCAGGGTATGACCCAGCGTGTCTCCTTCTTTCATGCCGCTTTGGCGCTCAAAGGCGGGGTTGACCTCAAGAAAGCGGAAATCCACGATGCGGCCGTCTTCGTTGCGCAGCGCCTCGCTCAGGAAGAACGCTTCCTGCATGCCGTCGAACATCGCCCTCCACCGCTCACCGCTCTGGCGCAATGCCGATTCGGTCAGGTGGCGCTCGATGGCCAAAGCCGCGCTGCGCGTTACCAGCGCAATTGCTTCGATATCGTTTGCCGACGGGTGGCGCACCGTCTCGTAGTAGTTGGAAAACACCCCCAGCACGCGTCCGTCAGGCGCCTTGATCGGTGTCGACCAGCACGCGCGCAGCCCATGAGACAGCGCGATATCGCGCCATCGCTCCCAGTCCGGATGCAGCGCAATATCGTCCACATAGATCGGGGTGCCGGTGTAGGCCGCCGCGCCCCAGGACGCCATGTGCGGGCCAATGGGCGCACGTTCCACCGCGGCATTGAAGCCTGGAGGCAGACTGGGCGCCGCACCGTGAATAAGGAATGCGCCGGTGCCGTCAATCAGCGCAATGGACGCGCGCAATGTCACGCTGGACTGAGCCTCGATGGCGAACAACATGTGTTCCAGCACCTGCGCCAGCGGCACGCCTGCAGCGATGCGCTGCAACATGATTCGTTCATCTTCGAGCCGGGCAAGCGTGTCCGTCCAAGGATGAGCCACACGGTCTTTTTTGGTCAGCATATTGGTCCCTTTGCCAATCCTGACTGTATGGCCTGCGCACGGGTCTGAACCGAAACGCTAAGTAACCTGACGCAACCGATCTTCCCGCAGCGCGGAGAGGGCTTCCGGCTTGTCGACCAGCACGCATTGCTTGCCCGTCCGCGTGCAATGGTCTTTCACGCGCCAATAGGCCCCATGACTGACGCAGCCCGTCTGGCAGATCACCAGATCCGCTTCAACCAGACTATCTTCCAATGTCGCGCCGCCGGCCTCTTCACCGCCGCTGTGACCCAGATAGCGCCCTCCCGCCAACTCCACGACCTTGCGCGTCAACATCAGCGCCATGGCGTCTTCGCCCACGCACAGCACTGATTTTTCGCGCAACGCGATAGCTGCGACGCCGCGCGGTTCGGCCGTCAGGCCGGCCACGGGTTCGAGTGGACGGGCGCGCGCCTGGCTGGCGCGGTCCTGCCAGGCCAACCGTTCGCGCATCAGCGCCTGCACACGTTCCATCAATTGCGTCACCCGGCGCGCCAAAGCTACTCGTTTGGGCAGGCCGGGAATGGCCCCCTCCAACGCACGATGGTCCTCCCGTGCCCACGCCAACGCCGTATCCCGCTGGATAACCGCAGCGCGTAAACGCATGGCCTCGCCTTCCAGATGCAGAATCCGCGCCGCCTGGGCACTGAGCAACTGGCTGCAATGCGCTTGCGCCTGGCCGTAGGCTGCAAGCAGAGCCGCATGCTCACGTTGCAGCATATGGCGGTCAATAGGAGTCAAAGTCATCGCGGGCCTCGGGTTGAAACTGGAACCGCACAGGGGTTCGCCCGCTGCGCGCCACTTGGCATGCCCGCAATTATAAATGAGAATGCGTCGTTTTTAGATAATGAGCATATGCCAGCAATACGTAACGGAACAACCATTGGTAATGCCTTGCTCTCGCAAAAAAAAGAACGACAACGTATAGTCGACAACACGCCCGCAAAGGGCCGCAAGAGTCCGCCACTGAGTCGGCATCCCTTGCCATTGCGCCCCGGCACCGGCCGGTTAGAGGTATCAACGAAGCCAGGGATGTTCCCGATGCCCAGTTCGACCGAACTTCTGCGCGATATCCACGAAACCAACCTGATGTATTTGCTGCTGTTGCAGCGGTTGGCGCGAACCGGCGATGCGTCTGCTATATCCGGTTTGCAGATCTCCGAGCAAGCCTGCCAGTGGCTCGCCAGCCGGCAATATGAAGACTTGGTGAAGATGGCGCGGTGCAGCGTGATGCTGGCACAGCTCAATCTTGAGTCAGAACTGCTGCTGTCCGCCCTGAGCCATGGCATGGACGCCACGCTTGCCGCCAACGCCCTGGGCGTTCCGGCAACGCAAACTGCCCCGCCCGAACGCCAGCCGCTCAATCAGCCCTGATATTGCAGTCAGGCAAAAAAGGCGTCGAGGCTGGCGCGGGGCCGGGCTGCCCCTACCGGTCAGCGACACCGGCCACCGCCGTATCGGCAGGCGAACGATCCGCCTGGCGGCTGCTTCGGCGCATACCGCCCGTCCGCCACACCAGGCCCGCGCTGATGACCAAAGCCAGGGTTAGCAGTGCGCCCGCCATTTCCGCCACGCCAGCCCAGCTCCCCGCCGCCCAGAAGTGGCCGCCCCAAGAACCCAGCACGCTGGATCCAACGTAGTAGACCAACAGGTACAGCGATGCGGCCAGCGCCTTGTAGCCGCGCGCCAGTTGCCCGACCCAGCCGCTGGCCACCGCATGAGCGGCGAAGAAGCCGAAGGTGAACAGCACGATACCGGCGATCAGGATCGGCAGCGCATCCGACAGGGTCAGCAGCAAGCCCGCCAGCGCCAGCCCCGTCCCGGCGGACAGCATGGCGCCGCGGCCGTGGCGATCAGCCAGCCGGCCAAAGAAGGTCGACGCAAAGATGCCAACGAGATAAACCACGAATATGAAACCGATGAAAGTCTGGCTCAGCGAAAACGGCGGCAACAGCAGGCGAAAGCCGACGTAGTTGTAGACAGTGACAAACGCGCCCATCAGCAACCCGCCCATGGCAAACAGCGCGCACAGCGGTCCGTTCTTCAGGTGCGCGCCTGCGCCGGCCCGCACATCATTGACCACGCCAGCCCAGCCTCTGCCGCGTTGAGGCGCGAAGCGGCGCGACGCGGGAAGCAGCCAGACAAACAGCACGGCAGCCACGATCCCCAACAGACCCAGCGTGCCCATGGCTGCGCGCCAGCCGAAGTGGTCTGACACCAGGCCCGTGATGACGCGGCCAGACAAGCCGCCGAAGGCGCTGCCGCTGATATAGAGGCCCATCACAAAACCCAGCGTGTCGGGTTCAACTTCTTCCGCCAAGTAGGCCATGGCGACAGCCGGCACGCCGCCCATCGCAATGCCCTGCAATGCTCGCAAGACGAGCAGGCTTTGCCAGTCGGGCGCAACAGCTGCGATGGTACCCAGCGCGGCGGACGCGAACAGCGATAAAGCCATGATGCGTTTGCGAGGCAAGGCTTGCGAAAACAGCCCAACAAAGAAGATGGCGATGGCCAAAAGCCCGGTGCACAGCGACAGCGCCAGACTGCTTTGCGCGGGCGACACCTTGAACGCGTGCGTGAACAGCGGCATCAGCGGCTGGACGCAATACAACAAGGAAAAGGTGGAAAAACCGGCGGCGAACAAGGCCCATTGCGCGCGGCGCAATTCGGGCGTGCCACGGGCAAGATACTGCGGGGACGCGGTATCGCTGGGGGTGGCGGGACTAGCAGAGGCGGTAGACATCAGATTCTCGAATGACAACGGGCATCGAGCCCGTGCAATCAAAGTAGACTTTTGCCTTGCATATGTCCAATATATGAAACTTGCATAGCCCATACTTTAAAACGATGGAACTCCGCCACCTGCGCTATTTCACGGCCGTTGCCGAAGAACTGCATTTCACGCGGGCTGCCGCCCGCCTGGGCATCGGCCAGCCTCCGCTCAGCCAGCAGATCCAGCAGTTGGAGCGCGAAATCGGTACGCCGCTCTTTCTTCGCTTGCCCCGGGGCATTGAAATGACTGAGGCGGGCGTCCAGTTCTTGGAAGATGCCCGGGCAATTCTCACCAGCGCCGACCGCGCCATCGACACCGCCCGCCGCCTTGGCCGGGGAGAACGCGGAGCCGTCACCGTGGGTTTTACCGCTTCGGCCGTGTTCCACCCCTACCTGCCACGCGCCATCCGCGCCTATCGGGACCGCTACCCCGATGTGCGCGTGACGCTCACCGAAAGCAACACGATTTCACTGTTGCGCGGCTTGCGGATGGGCGACGTGGATGTTGCGTTTGTGCGGCCGCCCTACGTGCTGGACCCGGAATTCGAATCCGAACGGGTGTTGGACGAACCCATGCTGATCGCCCTGCCCCCTGATCACCCCTTGAGCCGACGCCGCAGCGTGCCCATTGCGGCGCTGGCGGAAGAAAACTTCGTGCTGTATCCCCGTCCCATCGGCGCTGGCCTATACGATGCGATCCAGTCCGCATGCCAACGCGCAGGCTTTGCGCCCAGGGTCATTCAGGAAGCCCCGCAAATGGCTTCCATCGTCAGCCTGGTTGCTGCCGGCGTAGGCATTTCGGTGGTTCCGGCCGCGATGCGGCACATGGGTGCGCAGGGCATCGAATACCGTCCGATCAAGGGCGACGCGCCGCACGCCTTGCTGGATATGGCGTACCGACGCCATGACAAGTCGATCGCCGCCGTCAATGCGGTGGAATTGCTTCGCGCGCTGGCTCACCCTGAGCGGTCCGAATGAATAAAAGCACGGGCGGAAAACCAAGGATAAAAACGGGGCGGTATTGCTCTGTCGCGTTTGTCATTTTCTGTAAACCCGTATTCCTGGCCGTAATGTAAATTTGCGCGCTATTGGCGATCTGTCCCTGACTTTGGGGCGGCGCTGTCGAACTCAACCTGAATAAAGGTGCCTCACCGTGCGACGTTCCCTTCTGGTCTTGGCCATTGCTGCGATTCCCGGCCTTGCCGCCGCAGCCGGGTTGCCGTCTTCCATCGGCGCGGTGACTGTCTACCAGGACCGCGCAGTCGTGACCCGGTCCGCCACCAGCGAACTCGCCGCAGGCGAGCATGAGCTGGTGCTGGAGAACCTGCCCGCGTCATTGCAAGAGAACTCCCTTCAGGTATCGGCCAAAAGTACAGGCCAGGCATCCCTGCTGGACGTGAAGGTGCGCGATGCCTATCAAGCCGAAAGCGCCAATGCCCGCGTTCGCCAATTGGAAGACCAGTTGCGCAAACTGGAAAGCCAGCAAGCGGAACTGGACGATCAGGCCGCCGTGCTGGACAACCAGCGTGAGCTTGTTCTGATGATGCAGCGCGGCGCGACGGAACCCGCGAAAGATGGCACGCGCCTGACTCTGGAAGAACTCAAAGCCATCCAGACGTTAAGCGCAGATACGCTGGGCAAGACGCTGGCCGCGTTGCGCAAGGTTGCGGAACAAAAGGAAGCGCTGGAACGCGAACAAGCTGTGCTCCAGAATCAATTGGGCACCGTGCGCAATCAGCTGAATCGCCGCACCAAGACCGTGACCTTGCGAGTGAACCTTGCCCGCGCCGGCAAGGTGGATCTGGCCGTTTCGTATGCGGTGGGTGGTGCGCGCTGGACACCGGCCTACGACGCCCGCTTGCGCCCCGCAGACCGCAATGTGGACCTGGGCTACTTTGGCGTGATTCGCCAGAACACCGGCGAAGACTGGACGAACGTCAAACTGACCTTGTCCACTGCCCGCCCGGCTCTGGGCGGCGGCGCTCCGGCGCTGCGCCCATGGGTCATTGATGTGGCGGCGCCTCCTCCGCCTCCCGTAGCGATGGCCGCGCCTGCTCCCGCCATCACCGGCGAGGTATCGGCCAAACGCTCGCGCCCGGCGCCGCTGGCCAGAGTTACCGCCGACGAAATGGTGGCCCAGCCCGAGCCCGAAGCCATCGAAGTGGCGACCGCCCAAGTGCAAAACGAAGCCACAAGCGCTTCGTTCCAGATCAAGAATCCGGCAACGCTGCTGTCCGACAACACCGCACAACGCGTCGCCATCGCCACCGCCAAGCTGCCCGCCACGTTGCAATACCAGTCCACGCCCGCCCTGCGTGAAGCCGCTTTCCTGACGGCGCTGGCTAGCAACAACACCGAATTTCCGTTCCTGGCCGGCCCGTTGAACACCTTCCTGGATGACGCCTTCGTTGCCTCCAGCGCAATGAAGTCGGTCATGCCCGGTGAAAAAATCGAACTGGCCCTGGGCGCTGACGAAGGCATTTCTATCAAGCGCCAGCTGGTAAACCGGTTTACCGAAAGCACGGGTTTTTCCGGCAGCGGCAAACGGGTCACCTATGAATACAAGATCACGGTGAAGAACAACAAGGCCACCAAGGAACAGGTCACCTTCAAGGACCGCCTGCCGGTGTCGCGCAACGAGAAGATTGTGGTCAAGCTGCTGTCGCCCGCTGATCGCGACATCAAGCGCGAAGAAGACGGCAAGCTGGTTTGGGATTGGGAAATGGAGCCCGGCAAATCACGCGAAACCGTGCTGAAGTTCTCGGTGGACTATCCGGGCGACATCGACGTGTCGGGACTCTGACCCGCGCAGCGCCTCTGCCGCCTCAGTGCTGGCGGCAGAATTCAATAAACGCGCCGGGTTCCAGTGGCATGGAAACGCCATAACCTTGCGCGATCTCGCAGCCCAGCTCACGCAGCAACTGCACATCGCGCTCCTGCTCCACGCCTTCGGCCACGACGCGGCGGCCCAGCACCCGGCCCATTTCAATGGCTGCGGCCACGACCGCGCGCGAGGCGGGTTCGCGGTGCATGTGTACGATGAAATCGCGATCAATCTTCAATTCGGTAAACGGCATGGCGGAAAACAGGCGCATGGACGCTATGCCCGCGCCAAAATCATCCATGGCCAGTTCAAAACCGCGCACGCGCAGCAGATTCAACGCGGACGACAGCGCCAGCCAATCGGTAACCGGCTCATCTTCGGTCAGTTCGATCTTGACTAATCGAGCCGGCAGTCCCGCCTGCCCTACCCGCTGCTCCAGCAACTCGGGCAGATCGCGGGAGCACAACGTGGACGCCGATGCATTGATGGCAATCGGCACGGCGATGTCATCGTCGTGCATGCGCCTTAATATCTCAAGCACGCGATCGGTCACGCGAGTGAACAGCATGCGGTCCATGCCCAGCCGGTGGGCTGCGGGCACGAAGTCGGCGGCGGCGATGGCGCCCAACTGCGGATGATCCCAGCGCGACAAGGCTTCGGCGGCCACCACGCGCCCCGATGACAGGCTGATCTGCGGTTGCAGCACCAGGCTCAAGCCTTCACCCGTAATCAGCGCCCGCGACAATTCGGCTTCAATGACCTCGCGCCGCACGGATTGCTGACGCGGCGATGTCACATCATCCACGCTATGCAGCGCCACCTTGATCGCATGCTGCATGGCAGATCGAGACACCGGTTTGGATAAGGCTTGTGCCGACGGGCAACCCGCCTGCAATGCCAGCCGCACGTGGGATTGCAGCAGTTCGTCGCTCAGACTGCTGATCCAGATGATGGGCGGCATGCTCTTTAAGCGGCCCACGTCCACCAGGCGGCGCAGCTCATTCGGCAGCCTGGTGCCGTCGCCCTCGCCCATGACGATGTCACTGACCACCACGTCATAGAACTGGCGGGCCAGCGCACTGA
Organism: Achromobacter seleniivolatilans; assembly: GCF_030864005.1. Lineage (NCBI taxonomy): Bacteria > Pseudomonadati > Pseudomonadota > Betaproteobacteria > Burkholderiales > Alcaligenaceae > Achromobacter > Achromobacter seleniivolatilans. Next base: position 1,428,763 of record NZ_CP132976.1, on the reverse strand, counting down.
TGGCCTCAGTGCTGCTTCCCAGACCCGCGACGCGGCGGTAACCCAACGCCAGCAGCATGTTCTGCAAATAAGCGCGTTCAACGGGGTGATCTTCAACCAGAAGAATCCGTCGGGTCGCTCCGGCGTCGGGCTTAGGCATCGCTTACCGTCCGAATGTGATGGGGCGGACCCTTACAGGCAGCCACTTGAAATCTCTGGACTCCATCCTACGTGAACTATGCCGTCAGTGTCCCCATCGCTAACGGGTTAATGCAATTTTCGCGCCAATAGGCTTAGGTTTTGGAGCATCGGCAGGCCATAGTCGGATATCGTTGCGCGGCTGCGACGCGAGCGCTAATCCAGACGGACGCCGCCGCCCGTCGCACTGCCCTGCGGCGGGTGCGATAATAGTGGACTTTTTCCGCATCTACGGCACGGAGCATCCCTTGACCCGCATTGACGACCCCCAGCACGACCGCGAGGTCGGCACGGCCGACTCGACCCAGGACAATACGCGTACCGACGACACCCGCATCAGCGCCGTGCGTCCGCTGATTTCGCCTGCGCTTCTTCAGGACGAGCTGCCCGTTTCCCCCGCCATCCAGAACCTGGTTGAGCAAAGCCGCACCGAGATCGCCGACGTGCTGCATGGCCGCGACGACCGTCTGGTACTGGTGGTTGGCCCCTGCTCCATCCACGATCATGGCCAAGCCATGGAGTACGCGCGCCACCTGCGCGATGCCGCCGAAAAGCACAAAAAAGACCTGCTGATCGTCATGCGCGTGTATTTCGAAAAGCCCCGCACCACCGTCGGCTGGAAGGGGTATATCAACGATCCGCGCCTGGACGGCAGCTTCCGCATCAACGAAGGGCTGCGCCGCGCCCGTGAGCTGTTGCTAGATATCAGCGGCCTGGGCCTGCCCACCGCTACCGAATTCCTGGATCTGCTGAGTCCCCAGTACATCGCCGACCTGATCGCCTGGGGCGCTATCGGCGCGCGTACGACCGAAAGCCCCAGCCATCGTCAGCTGAGTTCCGGCCTGAGCTGCCCGCTGGGGTTCAAGAACGGCACTGATGGTGGCGTGCAGATTGCCGCCGACGCCATGGTGGCCGCCAGCGCCAAGCACGCATTCATGGGCATGACCAAGATGGGCATGGCCGCCATCTTTGAAACCCGCGGCAACGAGGACACGCACGTCATCCTGCGCGGCGGCAAGCAAGGCCCGAACTATGACGCCGCGAGCGTGGACGCCTGTTGCGCCGCCCTGCGGGCCGCCGGCCAGCGTGAACAAGTCATGATCGACTGCTCGCACGCCAACTCCAACAAGTCGCACCTGCGCCAGGTTGATGTGGCCAACGACATTGCCGCCCAGCTCGCTCAAGGCGACGCCCGCATCACCGGCGTCATGATCGAAAGCCATCTTGAAGAAGGCCGCCAGGACTTGAAGCCGGGTCAACCGCTGCGCCCCGGCGTGTCCATCACCGATGCTTGCCTGGGCTGGTCCCAGACCGAGCCGGTGCTGGAAACCCTGGCTCTGGCCGTGCGTCAGCGCCGCGAAAAGGCCGCAACCCGCGCCTGATCAGCGGCGTACACCATAAGGCGCCGGGTCCATATCCGGCGCCTGGCCCGTGATCAGGCTGGCCAATAGCTTGCCTGTCACCGGGCCCAGCGTGAATCCATGATGCGCATGGCCAAATGCCAGCCACAACCCGGCATGATTGGGCGCAGGCCCGATCACCGGGCGCATGTCTGGCATGCACGGCCGGCTGCCCATCCACGGTTCGGCCTCGACAGCGGCGCCCAAAGGCAACAACTGGCGAGCCAACACGCTGGTGCGCTGAATCTGAATGGGTGAGGCAGGCGCGTCGCGGGGCGCGAACTCTGCGCCCGTCGTCAGCCGCACGCCCAAGGTCATGGGCGTCACCAAAAAGCCGCTTTCAATATCTGCCACAGGGTGGGACAGCGTCGCGCCATCTTCCAGCGCAAAGTGCTGGTGATAACCCCGCTTGACCGCCATGGGAATGCGGTAGCCCAAAGGCCGCAGCACATCTGGCGACCACGGCCCCAGCGCCACGACGGCATCACGGGCTTCGATCAAGCTGTCCGCACCCTGCACCTGCCAGCCCTTGCCCGCCGCCTTGAGGCTGCGCGCGTCTCCGCGCACAAGTTGGCCCCCGCGCTGCTCGAACAGGGCGGCATAACCGCGCGTCACCGCGCCGGGGTCCGACACATTCACCGGGTCCAGCCAATGCACCGCGCCCGCCATCCGGTCGGACAACGAGGGTTCGACAGCCGCCAGCGCCTGGCGATCCAGCACACGGTAGTTCAACCCATAAGGCGCCAGATCTTCCGCTTCGGCAATGGCACGGGCCAGTCCGGCCTCGCTGCGCACGCCGTCGATCCAACCATTGCGGCGAAACAGGTGCGAGATCTGCGCGTCCGCCATCAACGCCTCATGCTCGGCTACGCTGCGCTCGATCAACGGCAACATGGCCTCGGCCGCGCGCGCCAGCCGCGCTGGCGACGAATGCCACCAATAGCGCAACAGCCACGGCGCAATGCGCGGCAAAAATCGAGTGTGATAGCTGACGTCCGGGGTGTTGTTTTTCGCGTATCGCCACAAGCTGCGCCAGTCTCGGGGAAACGCATACGGAATGACGCTGGCTCGTTCAATCAGGCCGGCATTGCCATAGCTGGTTTCTTCACCCGGCCCGCGCCGGTCCAACAGCACCACCGACCGGCCGCGAGCCAGCAGATGCAGTGCCGTACTGACACCCACAATGCCCGCGCCTAGAACCACAACGTCTGTTTTCATGCGCCGCATTCTGCGCCTCGCCTTCGGGTTCGGCAAGACGTCAGGCGTAGTATCTTTTACTGCGCGCCATTCGAAGGAGCCCGCCGTCATGCTGCCACCGCTGCAACCTGTCACCCTGCAAGGCGATATTGTCCGTTTGGAACCCATGTCCGCGCATCACGCGCAAGCTTTGGCGGATGCCGGCCTGCATCCAGAGCTCTGGCGGTTGCAACCCGAACCGATGACCTCACTGGCCGACATGCAGCGCTACGTGGATCGTGCGTTGGCGGGGCAGCAAGAAGGTTCGTGCCTGCCGTTTGTCATCGTGCAGCAAAGCACGGGGGCCATCATCGGCACCACGCGGTATATGGATATTGCGCTGACGCACAAGCGATTGGAGATCGGCGCAACGTGGCTGACCCCGTCCAGCCAAAAATCCGGGGCCAATACCGAAGCTAAATTTCTTTTATTGCAACACGCCTTTGACACAATTGGTATCATACGGGTCGTGTTCAAGACGGAGTTGAGCAATACGCAATCGCGTCAGGCCATACTCCGTATCGGCGGCGTCGAAGAAGGTGTGTTTCGCAAGCACCTCATCGCGCAGTCGGGACGCACCCGTGACATGGTTTACTTTGCCATCCTCGATGAGGACTGGCCGTCGGTGAAAGCGCGCTTGCAGGCGCGTCTGCATCGCCCCCGGTAATCGGCGCCTTTCGTTCTTTTCGCAGCGGCTCCAAGTTGACCCAACCTGGAACCGTTATCGCAGTATCGGCGGGTATGCGGGCATCTTGCGTCCGCCCCGCCTTTTTCAAGTCAGATATGGATAGCACTCCCCTTGTTCCGGCCGCCAAGCCCTTGGCACGCCACAGCATTTTTATCTATACGGAAGAACAGCGCGGCAACCAGTTGGTCGAGTCGCTCGTGGTCGGCATGATGTCCGACGTTTCGGGCTCTGAAAAGCTGATCGTGGTGCAAGACCCCCACAGCAATCTGAAGTTCATCTATCGCATCGATAACGAAAGCAGCAACCTCGATGCGGCCGCTATCACGGAACAGGAAGAATCCGTCTTCAACGGCAAGACTTCCGTCCAGATCAACAGCATGTCCTACCGTTTGGGCACGGCTGAGAACGCCATGAAATTGCTGCGGGGCAAAACGCACTGGATTCAAGACAAGGGGGCGGTGCTATCCGTCCTGCTGCAAAACGCCGCCGCCAGAAAGACCCGCTTTTCGCCGCCGCGCATAGAGCGCGACCGCGTTCGCAAGGTGCCGGAAGGCGTGCCGGTCGAGCGATTGGCTACATAAAAAGGATAGTGCCGGCTGTGCGAGTTTTATCCACAACTTCTGTGGATAAAACTCACGCATACTCACGGCCCCTGGCCGTTCGGGCGATGCTGTTCGGACTGGTCATTTTTTGATCAACCGAATATTCTGGCACGTGCGGATGACATCCAAAATTCATGTCGCGCCGCCGCATCTGCGTTGATGATATTCTCCGCAAGCGCGAACGATACAAAATCTATCGCGCCCCTTCCGGGCGAGCGCCCGCGCAAGCGGACTCTCACTCTATAAGAAGCGCTAGCATGTCAGGAGCGGAAAGCGTGTTTGCCCTTGGAGCGTCTCGCGATACATCGCTGGCGCGTGCCGCGCCGTGACTATCATCATTGTTGATGACCACGGGGACTGGCGCGACACCATCGCCGAATACATCCATGACCTCGGACTGGACAAGGCGATACTTACCGCCGGATCGCTGGCCGAGCTGGATCAGCTGCTGCTGACCGTGACGCCAGGCATTCTGGTGCTGGACGCCATGCTGCCCGATGGCGATGGCCTGACCCGTGTATCGCATCTGCGCACCACGTACCCGTCCATGGGCATCATCATGCTGACGGGCCGCCTGCTCAGTGAAGACAAGGTGTCCGGCTTGAGCCTGGGCGCCGATCACTACCTGACCAAACCCGTCAATCTGGCCGAACTGGGCGCGACGCTGGTGTCCCTGTCACGCCGCTTGCGCGTGGTGCCCCCCGCTGACGCGGACGACGCAGAGTCCGATGCCTGGCGCTTCGATCCTGCCCGCCGCGTCCTGATTTCGCCCAAGCTGATACGGGTGGACATCACGGACACCGAATGCCGGCTGATCGGCGCGCTGATTCAAGCCGCGCCCTTGCCTCTGTCACGCACACGCCTGGTGGAAGCGCTGGGCGCCAGCGCCGAGGCCTACGACACGCACCGGCTTGATGCGCACATGCACCGCCTGCGCCGCAAACTGCGTGCCCAGGCGGGCGGTGACATGGGCATCCGCACCGTCTACGGTGTGGGTTACGTGTGCACCACTCCCGTCCAGATCGTTGGCAATTCCAAGAACTGATATGACAAGCCACAAAACCCTTGTCCGGCCCCGCCGTTCCGTCCTGTACATGCCGGGCGCCAATGCGCGCGCGCTGGACAAAGCCCGCAGCCTGGATGCCGACGCCCTGATTCTGGATCTGGAGGATGCGGTCGCACCCGACGCCAAAGAGCAGGCCCGCAGCCAGGTCGCTGCCGCTTTGCTCCAGGGCGGCTACGGGCGCCGCGAGTGCATCGTGCGCATCAACGCGTTGAACACGCCCTGGGGCTCAGACGACGTGCAAGCCATTGCCCGCGCCGGCGCGGATGCAGTGCTGCTGCCCAAGGTGGAATCAGCCGCCCAGCTTGCAGCGCTGGCCGACGCGCTGGACGCCGCAGGCGCGCCTGCTGGCTTGCCTATATGGGCAATGGCCGAAACACCGTTGGGTTTTTTGCGGCTGGACGCGATTGCAGGCGGCCACGCCAGGCTGGCGGCAATCGTGGTCGGCACGTCCGATCTGGTGAAAGACCTGCATGCGCGCCACACCCCATCGCGCGAAGAAACCCTGCTGGCCCGCTCGATGGCTGTGATGGCTGCGCGAGCACATGGGCTCGCCGTGCTGGATGGTGTCCACCTGGACTTGCAGGACGACGCCGGGCTGGACGATGCGTGCCGGCAAGGCCGCAACCAGGGGTTCGATGGCAAAACGCTGATCCATCCCAAGCAGATCGCAGCGGCCAACGCCGCGTTCGCTCCAACAAATGAAGAATTGGCCAGCGCCCGCAAGCGTCTGGACGGCTGGCGCGCGGCCCAGGCAGCCGGGCTGGGAGTGGCGGTGGTTGATGGCGCGCTAGTGGAAAACCTGCACGCCGAGGAAGCTGAACGCCTGCTGGCGCTTGCCGCCGCCATCGCGGCTCAATAGCGTTTTTCACGCAGTCGCGCCCCATTTATTCACCGCCCTTTAGCAAAGGCGCGCGCAGCCCGGTACAATACTGCCCACGATAGGACGGCTTGCCCGTCTATTTGGTCTTTCGCGCCTGGCGTTTTTTCACTCGCGCGCGATCCCGCCCCGGTTCCCTTTTTTGCGCCGCGCCTTGTGGCGGGAGCCTTGCCGCGCGCCTGCCGCGCCACCCCCTGCCACACGATTCATGATCCGCTTCCAACAAGTTTCACTCATGCGCGGCGTCAAGCCCTTGCTCGACAAGGTTGACCTGCTGTTGAACCCCGGCGACAAGATCGGCCTGATCGGCGCCAACGGCGCCGGCAAGTCGAGCCTTTTCGGCCTGCTGCGCGGCACCCTGCACGCAGACCAGGGCGACCTGGACTATCCCGCCAGCTGGCGCATGGCCTATGTGGCGCAGGAAACCCCCGCGCTGGACCGCCCCGCCATCGAATACGCGATTGACGGCGACGTCACGCTGCGCAAGCTGGAAGCCGAACTGGCCGCACTGGAAGCCGAGCCGGAAAGCGCCGAAAACGGCCTGCGCATGGGCGACATCTACGCCGCGCTGGCCGATGCGGATGCCTACACCGTGCACTCCCGCGCAGAACAACTGCTGACCGGCCTGGGTTTCACGCAAGCGCAAATGCACTTGCCGCTGACGAGCTTTTCCGGCGGCTGGCGCATGCGCCTGAATCTGGCCCAGGCGCTGATGTGCCCGTCCGACCTGCTGCTGCTGGACGAGCCCACCAACCACTTGGATCTGGACGCCATCATCTGGCTGGAAGACTGGCTCAAGCGTTACCCGGGCACGCTGCTGGTCATTTCCCATGACCGCGATTTCCTGGACGGCGTGGTCAACGTCATCGTCCACATCGACGAGCGCAAGCTCAAGCGCTACTCGGGCAACTATTCGTCCTTCGAGCGTCAACGCGCCGCTCAGCTGGAGCTGGCCCAAGGCATGATGGAAAAGCAGATGCGGCAGCGCTCGCACCTGCAATCCTTTATTGACCGCTTCAAGGCGCAAGCCAGCAAGGCGCGCCAGGCGCAAAGCCGTATCAAGGCGCTGTCCCGCATGGAAGAAATGGCGCCTTTGCGCGCTGCCGCCGAATTCTCGTTTGAATTCCGTGAGCCGCTGCGCGCGCCGAATCCGCTGCTGACCATGGACAAGGTCAGTGCGGGGTATCGCATCGAGGATGAAGAGACCGAAGCCGTGTCCGACAAAATCATCGTGTCGGGCATCAATTTCTCTTTGCAGGCTGGCCAGCGTATCGGTCTCTTGGGCATCAACGGCGCAGGCAAGTCGACGTTCATCAAAACCATTGCGGGTGAATTGGGCTCGCTGGCTGGCGACACGCAATTCAACAAGGGTTTGTCGATTGGCTACTTTGCCCAGCATCAGGTAGAGATGCTGCGTCACGACGAATCGCCCTTGTGGCACATGGCGAAGATTGCACCCACAGTCCGTGAGCAAGAACTGCGCAACTTTCTGGGCAGCTTCAACTTCAACGGCAATATGGCCACCAGCTCCATCGCGCCGTTCTCCGGCGGCGAAAAGGCCCGGCTGGCGTTGGCGCTGATTGTCTGGCAGCGCCCCAACCTGCTGCTGCTGGATGAACCGACCAACCACTTGGATCTGGAAACGCGCGAAGCCTTGACCACCGCGTTGGCTCAGTTCGAAGGCACGCTGATGCTGGTGTCGCACGATCGCCACCTGCTGCGCGCAACGACCGACGAATTCATCATCGTGGCCGATGGCGCGGTCAGCCCCTTCGACGGGGACCTGGATGACTACAAGGATTGGCTCTACAAAACGAAGTTGGCCGCCAAGGCTGCCTGATCGAGTTACAATCCCGCGAATTGCACGCTGTTTGCCGCATCCGGCCATAGCGCAGCAACCTTCAACCACGTCCCGCTGTATGCGGGACGCGTTTTTTTAGCGCTCGTAGATGACGATCAAAGACCAACTATTTCTCGCCAGCCAGTATCTTGCGCCCCACCACCTGGTGTCGCGCTTTTTCGGATACGCATCCGACTGCCGGGAACCCGCGGTCAAGAATTGGATGATCTCGCGCTTTGTCCGCAAGTACGGCGTGGACATGCGCGAAGCGGTGCAAGAAGATCCGCTGGCCTACGAGTGCTTCAATGACTTCTTCACCCGCGCGCTTAAAGACGATGCCCGGCCGCTGGACGACGAACCGGGCTCGGTGCTCTGTCCGGCCGACGGCGCGATCAGCCAGATGGGCGCCATCGAGCAAGGCCGCATCTTTCAGGCCAAGGGACACAGCTACGGCCTGACCGATCTGCTGGGCGGCGACAGCGAACGCGCTGCACCGTTTCAGGGCGGTGAATTTGCCACTGTCTATCTGTCGCCCAAGGATTACCACCGCGTGCATATGCCCGCCGCCGGCACCTTGCGTGAAATGGTGCACGTGCCCGGCCGGCTGTTTTCGGTGAATCCGCTCACCGCCCGCAATGTGCCGCGCCTGTTTGCACGCAACGAGCGTGTCGTCTGCATTTTTGATACCGAGCACGGCCCGATGGCCGTGGTGCTGGTCGGAGCCATGATCGTGGCGTCGATTGAAACCGTCTGGGCCGGGCTGGTCACGCCGCACAAGCGCCGCGTCAAAGCCGTACGCTATGACGACGCGGCGCGTGCCCCCATCCATCTGGCCAAGGGCGCGGAGATGGGGCGCTTCAAGCTGGGTTCGACCGCCATCGTGTTGTTCGGACCCGGCCAGATTCGCTGGACGGACGCAGTGCCTGGCCCGGTACGCATGGGCGAATTGATGGCGCTACCGGCTGGCGCCTGATCTGCTGGCGCAGAGGATGCCCGCCATCCTTTGCGCTTCTTCGCTTTAAGCGAAATAACTTATCGCTATATATTCGCTATATACGATCAAGCGGCGTTGCTAGATTACGGGCTTTTACCGGCCCGCCATGACATCAACTGCCCTGCCCGCCTCCACAGCCTCCGCCGTTGCCGCCCCACGCTTGTCGCGGGCGCTTACGCGCATACTCAGCCTGGATGACTTTGAAGCCGTTGCGCGGCGCCGCCTGCCGCGCCCCATCTTTGGCTATGTGGCGGGGGCTGCGGAAGACAATCAGTCATTACACGGCAACCGGCAGGCGTTTGCGCAATATGCGTTCGCGCCGCGAGTCCTGGTCGACGTGTCCCAACGCACACAGCAGATCGAACTATTCGGCCGCACCTACGCGTCGCCATTTGGCATCGCCCCCATGGGCATCAGCGCCCTGTCGGCCTATCGCGGCGACATTGTGCAGGCGCGTGCGGCACGCGCACAGAATATTCCCGCCATACTCAGCGGCACATCGCTGATCCCGCTGGAAGATGTGATCCGCGAGGCGCCCGGCACGTGGTTTCAAGCCTACCTGCCCGGTGACCCCGTCAAGATCGACGCGCTCGTCGAACGCGCCCGGCGCGCAGGTTATGAGACGCTGGTGTTGACCGTGGACATTCCCGTGTCCGCCAATCGCGAGAACAATGTGCGTACCGGATTCTCCACGCCGCTCAAACCCAGTCTGCGGTTGGCCTGGGACGGCTTGACGCACCCGCGCTGGCTGGCCGGCACGTTCCTGCGCACGCTGATGGCGCATGGCATGCCGCACTTTGAAAATTCCTTTGCCACCCGTGGCGCTCCGATCGTATCGGCATCGGTAATGCGCGACTTCACGGCTCGCGATCACCTCAGCTGGGAACATGTGGCGCGCATCCGCCGCCAATGGCCGGGCACATTGATCATCAAAGGCATCCTGCACCCGCAAGACGCTGCGCTGGCGCAGCAGCACGGCGCGGACGGCATCATCGTGTCCAATCATGGCGGCCGCCAACTGGACGGCGCGATATCGCCGCTGCGCGCTCTGCCGGGCGTGGTCGCGGCGGCGGGCGGCATGACCGTGATGATGGATAGTGGTGTGCGCCGTGGCAGCGACGTGCTGAAGGCCCTGGCGTTGGGCGCGCGCTGCGTGTTCGTTGGCCGGCCCTTCAACTACGCGGCGGCTGTTGGCGGAGAAGCGGGCGTTTCCCATGCCATCGCGCTGTTGCGCGCCGAAGTCGACCGTAACATGGCCATGCTGGGCATCAACCGCGTCCGCGAGATGGACGCCAGTTACCTCTGGCGCGACGGATTGGCCCCCGCCTGAACCCGGGCAGCCTGGACCGCAATCACGTCCCGCGGCATAGAATGGCGATTCCCTTGCTACGCGCGCGTCAGCCCAACGGGCGGGCGCGACCTTGTTGCCGCCCGTGTCCCTACGCCAATCCTCGTTTTTCCTGCGCTTTCTGACGCTCGGCGCCCTGGCCCACGTTTACGTCGGCGCCCGCCTGATTCCAGACGCCCTGATCAGTGACGCAGGCGCCGTCGCCGCCGCCCTTGCCTTGCTGCTGTCGTGCATCCTGATTCCGTTGGGAATGCTGGGACGCTCGTCCGTGCATCCGCCCTGGGGCGACCGTATTGCCTGGGTCGGCTTGATCGCCATGGGCTTGTTCTCGTCCTTGTTTGTGCTGACAGTCATTCGCGACGCGCTGTTGCTGCTGACCTGGCTGGCCAATTTGATGATCGGCGCAGACCTGCCCTGGATCACCTTGCGGCGTGTCAGCGCCTGGGCCGTAGCCGGTCTGGCCTTTGCCGGTACCGTGCTGGGCTTCTATAACGCGCGCCGCCGCGCCCGCGTCGTGGATGTGGATGTGCCGGTTGCAGGCTTGCCGCCTGATCTGGACGGATTCACGATCGTGCAGATCAGCGACATCCATGTGGGTCCGACCATCAAGAAACACTACGTACAGGCCATTGTTGATGCCGTGAACGAACTGTTGCCCGACGTGGTTGCCATCACCGGCGATGTGGTCGATGGAAGCGTTGAACAATTGGCGTCGCAAGCCAGCCCGCTAGGCCAGTTGCGCGCAACCTATGGCGTGTATCTGGTGACTGGCAACCATGAATATTATTCAGGCGCCACGCCCTGGGTGGCCGAATTCCGCCGCATGGGTCTGCGCGTGCTGATGAACGAACATGTATTGATTCACCCGTCCGGTCTGCCAGTGGTTGTGGCGGGAGTCACCGACTTCAGCGCGGGAGCGTTTGACCCGCAACAGCGCAGCAACCCCAAGGCTGCCTTGGCCGGGGCGCCGGCGGACGCCTGCCCCAAGATCCTGCTGGCGCACCAGCCGCGCAGCGCGGTCGCGGCCGAGCCCGTGGGCTACCACTTGCAGCTGTCCGGCCATACCCACGGCGGGCAGTTCTTTCCTTGGGGATTCTTCGTGCGTTTTCAGCAGCCGTTCACGGCTGGCTTGAATCGGCTGGGCAATATGTGGGTCTATACCAGCCGGGGAACGGGCTATTGGGGTCCGCCCAAGCGCCTGGGAGCCCCATCGGAAATCACCCGCCTGCGCCTGCGGGTGGCAAAGGCGCGCTGATACTGCCCGAGGCTCGCCGCCAGCTTGCGCGTTGAACGCGCCTGCGGGTCACGCGTCGTCCGGCAATGGACCGCGCTCCAGGTAGCTGGTCAGCGCGATGTCGCTGGTGGTGTTCGTGATGCCCTCAATCTGATGGATGCGCGCCAGCAGCAGTTCCAAGGCTTGGGTGTCGCGCACCCGCACCTTCAACAGCATCGCGCTCTTGCCGGTGATGGTGTGTATCTCTTCGACTTCGGTCAGCTCCGCCAAGCCCAGCACCTGCTGCGTGATGGTCCAGTTGTTGGTGTCCACATGCACGAACGCCAGCAAGGGACGGCCGATGCGGGCGCCATCCAGCTTGGCGGCGATGCCTTTGATCAGCCCATCGCGCTTTAAGCGCTTGACGCGTTCGTGCACTGCGGGCGCCGACAGGTTCAGCAACTTGCCCAATTCGGCATAACTGGGAGTGGCGTCGTCGGCCAGCAGCGTTAATAGTTTTCGGTCGCGATCGTCTAGGTCTGGCATTGGAATCAGGTTCTGCCGAATGGCATTCGAACTTTTATGGAATAAGGAAATACAGGAGTTAACCCTTATTTTATTCCAATAGAATCCGGGCATGCAGAATCGTAGCAACCGCAGCACGCAAGTGCCCTCACCCGTACCTGCCTTGATGTTCGCCGTCAGCGTCGTCGGCTCAAACGGATTGGCGCTCAGTCCCATTTTGAGCGACGTGGCGCGCACATTTTCCACGTCCGCACTGACCATCAGCACGGCCATCTCCGCCTATGGCGCGGCCACAGCCGCCAGCGCGTTTTTCCTGGCTGCGCGCATTGACCGCATCGGTATCCGCCGTTCTCTGTTGGGCGCGATGGTGGCGCTGATTGCTGCACTGATCCTGTCTGCCTGCGCTCCGCACTGGATGGTGTTGACGCTGGCGCAAGCGTTGGCTGGCGCCGCCGCCGGCGTGATTCTGCCCGCGGCATACGGATCGGCGTCGCTGGTAGCCGCGCCTGGGCAAGAGGCGCGCACACTGGGTCGCGTCATTGCGGGCTGGTCGGTATCGCTGGTGGCAGGCGTGCCCCTGTCGGCCCTGATCTCAGACGCCGTGGGCTGGCGCGTCACGTACGGCACCTTGGCGCTATGCGCGGCGATTGCGCTGCTGGGCCTGCGCAAGCTGCCTGAGCGCCGGGCCGAAAACCCCGCGCCGCTGCGCCTGTCGCGATTGCTGGCGCCGCTGTCCTACCGCGACGTGCCCGCGCTATTGCTGGCCTGCCTGGCATTCTCTTCCGCTTTCTATGGCGTCTACGCCTTTCTGGCGGACCACGTCCGCACCTTGCTGGCTTTGTCGGCCGGGCAAGTGGGCTTTATTGCCTTTGCCTATGGCGCGGGCTTTTTGCTGGCGGGTTTTGCTGGCGCGCCGCTGATCGAACGGCTGGGGCCGCGCCGCGCGCTACCCTTGGCCTTGGGCGCCATTTCACTTGTCTATCTGGGATTGCTGCCGGCGGCCCATTCGCTCACCGCCGTGCTGGCCATTGCCACACTCTGGGGCGCCGCGTCGCAACTCAGCTTGAATCTGCTGGTGTTGCTGCTGTCGCGCGCACGCCCCGAAGAGCGTGGCGCTGTGCTGGGTTTGAACACCTGCACAACGTATCTGGGCGCCAGTGTGGGCACCGCAATCGCGGGCACCCTCTACACCCATGTCGGCTTTGATGTGCTGGGCTTATGCGCGGCCGCCGCTCTGGCCGTTGCCGCGCTCGCGCTGCATTGGCGCCTGAACGGGCGCCGCCGCAGTACGAGCGAACAAGCCGCAGCCTGAAGGTTGTGCGGCGCCCGCAAGGCGCCAGCCCTTACCAGGGAAATGTGATCAGATCGCCGTACAGCCGCTTCAAGGTGGCCTTTACCTCGGGCGAGTTCTGATAGATCGAGATGAACTTCAACAAGCGCGGGTCCTGCACCTTGTCCGGCGTTGTCACCCAGCGGATGGCATAACGGCGGATGCTGGCCGGATCGGTGTTGTCGAATGCCAGCCCATCCTTTTCATTCAGCCCGGCTTGCTTGGCAAACGTCGTGTAGGTGACGGACGCCGTCACATCGTCGAACGTACGCGCCGATTGCGAGCCCTCAATCTGAACAAACTTCAGTTGCTTCGGATTCGAGACCACATCTTGCAGGGTCGCCTGATGCGCCACGCCGGGCGTAAGCTTGATCAGCCCGATCGATTGCAGCAACAGTAAGGCGCGCCCCGTGTTGACCGGATCATTCGGCACCGCAATCGTGGCGCCGTCCGGCACCGTGTCGCCCTTTTTGAGTTTCTTGGAAAACAATCCGATCGTGGTCGAGTACCCGTAGGCAATCGGCGTCAGGCTGGCATTGCGCCGCTGATTGAACAATTGCAGAAACGGTTCGTGCTGGAAGAAATTGGCATCCACCGAGCCATCGGCCACTGCGATATTGGGCAGCACCCAATCATTGAATTCGACCAGTTTGACGTCCAGCCCTTCTTTCTTGGCCTGGGCTATCGCAATTTCCGTAGCTTCGTTCGCCACACTGGGAATCACGCCGATGCGCAGCGGCTTGTCCTGTGCCATCGCATTCGCGCACGCCGCCAGGCCCAGCGCCGCCACGGCCACGCCGCGCGTCAGTTTCAAAAGCAAGTGGTGCAAAACCATGAAGATCATCCAGGGATAACTGAGAACACGGGAAAACCGGAATAAACCCGGCGCAGGCGCTATTGTGCAGCAGCTTGGACGCGGCGCCTGCAAAGGCCTTTGTCACGCAATGGCAATGCCACGCCCGGCACAGCGGCGCTAAGATGAACACAATCCGCCCCCGGGAGCCCCCCTATGAGCGCCGTTCTGACCACCCTGCCCGCCGCGCGCGCCGCCGCCCGGCGCCGCGACCAGATCGAAGACCAGCTGGGCGCACACAACTATCATCCATTGGATGTCGTGATCTCCCGCGGCAGCGGCGTCTGGCTGTACGACGTGGACGGCCGCAAGTATCTGGATTGCCTATCGGCCTATTCGGCCGTCAACCAAGGGCACTGCCACCCCCGCATTCTTGCCGCCATGATCGAACAGGCGCAGAAACTGACACTGACCTCGCGCGCGTTCCGCCATGATCAGATGGCGCCTTTGTACGAGGACCTGGCCCGCCTGACCGGATCTCACAAGATCCTGCCCATGAACAGCGGCGCGGAAGCGGTGGAAACGGCCATCAAAGCGGTGCGCAAATGGGGGTACGAGGTACGCGGCGTGCCGGCGGACCAGGCCGAGATCATCGTCTGCGCCAACAATTTCCATGGCCGTACGCTGGGCATCGTGGGGTTTTCCACTGACCCCGACGCCTATGGCCACTACGGCCCGTTTGCGCCCGGTTTCAAGGTGGTGCCGTTTGGCGACTACGAAGCCTTTAACGCCGCCGTCACGCCGAATACGGTTGCTTTCCTGGTCGAACCGATTCAGGGCGAAGCAGGCGTCGTGCTGCCGCCTGCCGGATATTTCAGCCGCGTGCGCCAGCGCTGCACCGAGCAAGGCATCACGCTGATTCTGGATGAAATCCAGACGGGGCTGGGGCGCACCGGCAAACTGCTGGCAGAAGAACACGAAGGTATCGAGGCCGATGTCACATTGATTGGCAAAGCGCTGTCGGGCGGCTTCTATCCCGTGTCTGCCGTACTATCCAACGCTGACGTGCTCGGGGTGTTTCAGCCCGGCCAGCACGGCAGCACCTTTGGCGGCAACCCGCTGGCCTGCGCCATTGCGCGTGCGGCACTGCAAGTACTGACCGACGAAGGCATGATTGAAAACGCCGCGACCGTCGGCGCCTATTTTCTGGAACGCCTGCGCGCTTTGCCCGGCCCTGTCCGCGAGGTGCGCGGCCGCGGCTTGATGCTGGCCGTGGAACTGGAACCCGACGCCGGTGGCGCCCGCCTCTGGTGCGAACGCCTGCAGGCACGCGGCATGCTGGTCAAAGATACGCATGGCCACACCCTGCGGCTATCGCCGCCCCTGATCGTGACGCGCGAGCAGATCGACTGGGCGTGTGACCAACTGGCCGCGGTACTATCCGCCTCTTGATGAACCCCACCGGAGTCCGCCTCTTGCAGAACACCGCCAGCTTGCCCACTCACATCTCCCTGATCGGCGCGCCCACTGATATCGGCGCAGGCGCACGCGGCGCGTCCATGGGCCCGGAAGCCTTGCGTGTGGCAGACCTGGGGCCCGTCATAGAAGCCCAAGGTTTTCAAGTGACGGACCGCGGCAATTTGTATGGCCCGGCCAATCCTTGGCTGCCGCCTGTGGACGGCTATCGCCATCTGGACGAAGTCACTGCCTGGAACCGGGCGGTGCACGATGCGGTGTACGAAGAATTGAGCCAAGGCCGCCTGCCGATTTTGCTGGGCGGCGATCATTGTCTGGGCATCGGGTCGATCAGCGCGGTAGCGCGTCATTGCCGCGCAGCTGGCAAGAAGCTACGCGTGCTGTGGCTGGACGCGCACGCGGATTTCAACACCAATGCGCTGACACCCACCGGCAATATCCATGGCATGCCCGTGGCTTGCCTGTGCGGCTATGGCCCGGCGCAGATTACCGGCATGTCGGGCCAGACGCCGGATATCGAACCCGGCTGGGTCCGTCAGATTGGCATACGCAGCGTAGACCAGGGCGAAAAGCGCCTGGTCCACACGGCAGGCCTGGAAGTCTTCGATATGCGCTATCTGGACGAAATGGGCATGCGCGCCACGATGGAAGCGGCACTCGCCGGCCTGGACGCCGACACCCATCTGCACGTGAGCTTTGATGTGGACTTTCTGGACCCCGAGATCGCTCCGGGCGTGGGCACGACGGTGGCCGGCGGACCAACCTATCGCGAAGCGCAGTTATGCATGGAAATGATCGCCGACACGGGGCTGATGCGTTCCCTGGATGTCGTCGAACTGAACCCCGCGTTCGACGTGCGCAACAAGACGGCGGAGCTGGCGGTGGACCTGATCGAAAGCCTGTTCGGCAAGTCCACGCTGATGCGTCGCGGGTCTTGAGCGCCCGTTCCTAACCCGCACGGGCGCGGCGGATCAGCTCTGCCGCCGCGACCAAAAACTCCACGTTTTTTTCGTGCTGGCCCCAAACGCGCGGTGTGGGGCCAGCCATACATAGGGCGTACCACTCGCCCCCCAGATCCAGCGCTACAGCCAGCCCCGTCAGGTCAGCCACGCTTTCCCCGACATTCGACGCCCACCCCCGCGCCTGAACTCGATCCACATCGGCCAGCAGCGCGTCGCGGCTGATCAATGTGCGTTCCGTATAGCGCGTGTAAGTTGCGGCCGCCAACGCAGTGTCGCGCTCGGCTGGCGGCAGGCGCGCCAAAATGGCCTTGGCCACCGCACTCGTATGCAAGGGCCGGCGCTCACCAGCGCGCGCTGCGTAGTGCACGGGTTGGGTCGACTCCGCCACATCTACAAACACCACTGCCCCGTCCTGGATCTTGCCCAGCATCACGGTCTCGTTCGAGGTGTCGCGCAGCGCGGCCAGTTCCGGACGCACTTGTTCCAGCCAGGGATCACCGCTATTGATTTGCACGCTCAAAGCGTGCAGCTTCGCCGTCGGGTAATAACCGCCCCGGCGGCGCACTTCATACAAATAACCCCGCGCCACCAGCGTGCGCACCAGCGCCAGGCAGCTAGACATGGGCGCGCCCAGTCCTTGCGCCAGCTCAGTCAGCGGCATCGGGCGGCGCGCCTGTGCAAACAGTTCGATCAGCTCCAGCGTGCGAGCCACTAATTTCACTTCCATGGTGGCAACCCCTGTTTGGATTTACCTGAGCAGAACCCGTCAATCTGCTAGGTAATCCACTATGTTGACTTTTCATATGGGCGAACCTAAATTCTTGCACAGGAATTTACTTTCACCAATAAGAAAGATTTTTCAGCCGGCTGGAGAACCGGCGCCCCGGTCCGCGGTATTGCGTCATCACCAAAATTCAATCATTCGGCCCGCACAGCGGCTGGGGAGACAAACAGATGCGTATCAAACCCGTTTTGGCGGCCGTGGCCGCGACGATGGCCGCCTGCGCGGCCCATGCACAATCCGATGTGGTTCGACTGGGCGTGTCAAACGACCGTTCAGGCATTTATTCGGACCTGGGCGGACTGGGCTCTGAAATGTCGGTGCGCATGGCCGTCGAGGATTTCGGCGGCAAGGTAGCCGGCAAGACGGTGGAAGTGGTGGGCGCAGACAACCAGAACAAGGCAGATGTGGCCTCCGCTCTGGTACGCCGCTGGTTTGATACGCAGGGCCTGGTCGCGGTGGTGGACGGCGGCGCCAGTTCCGCAGGTCTCGCCGCGCAAGGCGTAGCACGGGAAAAAGGCGGCACCGCGCTCATCAGCGGCGGTTTCGCGGGCGACTTCAGCGGCAAGCAATGCAGCAACCTCAGCACGCAATGGGCGCCCGATACCTATGCGCTAGCCAACGCGGTCGTCAAAAGCGTGGTCGAAGGCGGCGGCAAATCCTGGTACTTCATCACGACCGATTACGTGTTTGGCAAATCGCTGGAAAGCAACGCGACGCGCTTTGTGCAGGATGCCGGCGGCAAAGTGCTGGGCAGCACGCGGCACCCGCTGGGCGCCATGGACTTCGCCTCATTCCTGGTGCAGGCGCAATCGTCCAAGGCCGATGTGGTGGGCCTGGCCAGCGCGGGCGGCGATCTGGTCAACTTGATCAAGCAGGCACAGGAATTCGGGCTGACGGGCAGCAAGCAACGGATGCTGACCTTCCTGACCTTCATCAACGACGTGCAGGCCATGGGCCTGCCGGTGGCGCAAGGTTTGACGTTTCCCACCGGTTTCTATTGGGACGCCGACGAAGATACCCGCGCCTGGACACAGCGCTGGCAGAAGAAGATGGGCGTGACGCGCCCGCCTTCCATCGTGCAGGCGCTCAGCTATGTCGCCACTACGCATTACCTGCAGGCTGCGCAGGCCGCCGGCACTTTTGAAGGCGCCGCCGTCAACCAGAAGATGCGCGAGTTGCCCATCACCACGAAACTGATCAAGAATGCCCGCATACGTCCCGAAGACGGACGCGTCATCATGGATCTGTATCTGGTTGAAGTGAAGAAACCCGCCGAATCCAAGTACCCTGGGGACTTCTACCGCATCTTGTCCACGGTGCCGGGCGAAAAGGTGTTCGTGTCGCTCGCCGACAGCGAATGCCCCTTGGTCAAAAAGTAGTATCCCCACGCCGCGCCCATGCGGCGGGTCAGAAAAAATAAAGGAGACATCCCATGAAGTGCTATTGCGTCGTCAACTTCCGCGAACCCTTGCAGGAGATGAACCCGCCCACGCCCGAGCCGCAAGGGTCGCAGGTGCTGCTGAAAGTTCGCGCGGCGGGCGTATGCCACAGCGATATCCACTTATGGGAAGGCGGTTATGACCTGGGCCAGGGCCGCACCTTGTCGTTAAAGGATCGCGGCGTTTCACTGCCGCTTACGATGGGTCACGAAACCGTGGGCGCCGTGGTGTCCGCCGGACCGGATGCGAAAGGGCTTTCCGCCGACCGCAACTACCTTGTCTATCCATGGATTGGCTGCGGTAAATGCGTGCCCTGCACCGCAGGCATGGAAAACCACTGCGCCGCGCCAGCTTGCCTGGGCGTGCATCGCGCGGGCGGCTACGCCGACCACATCGTGGTGCCGCATCCGCGCTACCTGATCGACATCGGTGACCTGGACCCGGCGCAGATCGCGCCCTATGCCTGCTCCGGGCTTACTACCTATTCCGCGCTGAAGAAGATTGGCGCCGAGGTCTACCGCGAACATCCCGTCGTCATCTTCGGCGCGGGCGGTCTGGGCCTGATGAGCCTGACCTTGATCAAGGCGCTGGGCGGCGCGGGCGCCATCGTCGTTGACATCGACCCCGCCAAACGTCAGGCAGCGCTGGATGCTGGCGCATTGGCCGCAATCGACGGCGCGGCGCCCGATGCCGCGCAACAGATCATCAAGGCGGCAGGCGGCAAGCCCGTGCAGGCCGCGATCGATCTGGTGGGCGCGCCCGCCACCACGTCACTGGCCTTCGACTTCCTGACTAAGGGCGGCAAGCTCATCATCGTGGGCTTGTTCGGCGGCGCGTCGTCGTGGCCGATCGCGTTGATACCCATGAAGGCAATGTCCATCATCGGCAGCTACGTCGGCAACCTGACCGAGCTGCAAGAATTGATGGAACTGGTGCGGGCGGGCAAAGTGCCGCCGATGCCCGTGCATCGCCACGCACTGGACGAAGCCGACAGCGTGTTGGCTGCGCTGCGGGCCGGAAAGGTCGTGGGCCGCGCCGTCCTGACGGTGGACTAAGACAGGCGGGGATCGTAGATAAACCGTTCGCGCCGCACCACAACGATGTGGGCGGCATCGGGATGGGCCGGATTGATCAGCACATTGCAATCCGGCACACCCGTATGCGGCACGATGGCGCTGGGCAGTTCCAGCAACGCCGAAACGCCGGAGGCGACCCAGTTGTCGCCCACGGCCTGTGACGCCTCGGCAAAGGGCACGGCTTCCCAAAACGGGTAGTCCTGCTCCAGCTGCCCCAAGGTCAGCACCTGCCGCGCGTCATGCACAGCGCGGGGTACTGCCAGCTCGATCAGATAGCGGTTGGCCTGCTCTGATGCGCGCACGGCAAAATGCACAACCGTTTCCAGCACCGCCAACGCCACGCTTGATGAGCTATAGACAACGGCGGTGCCGGGGCTGTTGTAGCGGCCGCCTACGGCCGCGGCCCCAGCGCCGCTCAGATCATCCGCACGATAGGTGCCGGCCGTGGTGCCGATGCGCCACAACGAGACTAAGTCCGTCATGCGTAGACGCCAGCCGCCGCACGCGCCAAGGTATCTTCAACGATGCGGCTGCTGGCATCGGACGTCAACAAGGACAAGGGTTTTGCGTTGCCCAGCGCAGGCACGGGCGTGTTCAGCCACAGCACGGCTTCTTCGTCGCTGCCCAACACCTGCCGCGCCACGCGCGCCACGCGGGCAACCCGGGCCAAACGATCGGATTCACCCAGCGGCAGCATCTGCCCTTCCCGCGTCCAGCGCGACAAGGACGCCGCCTTGACCTCGGTGATGGCCATGATTTCCGATTTGGGCACTCGCAGGTAGTCGGCGGCGTCATCCACCATTTGCGCAGGCAGGCCCCGGCGCACGTCGCGGGCAATATCCGTCAACGGGCTGTCGACCAGCCCCAGGAACAGCTGCTTGCTGCGTACCGCCGCACGGCGCGGCGGACGCCGTACCGGCGCGGCGCGCTTGCCGGCGGGTTTATCAGCGATGGCGATGGTCATGACACACTCCGGTAGAGCCGGGCGCCCATCATGTGGGACGCTGGCCCAATGCTTCAAATCATATTCCAAACAGAATTTATAATATCCCATTTGGAATACCACAGGCAACTGGCGGGACTCCACATCTGACGCCCTGGCATGGCCCGATTTTGCGCATATCATAGGCGGCGTTACACATGATCACTTAAAGGACTGGCAATGACGGACCGGCAGCTCACGATACTCGCGGCGTTGAATCTCATGGTGGCAGTTGGTGCTGGCGCCTTCGGCGCGCATGGGTTGAAGCGCATGCTGACGCCTGAGCTGCTGTCGGTATGGCAAACGGGCGTGATGTATCACCTGATCCATGCGCTGGGCCTGTTCATCATTGCGCTGCTGGGGGCGCGGTTCGGATCACCGTTGCTATCCGCCGCTGGCGTGGTCATGTTTGTGGGCATTGTGCTGTTCTCGGGCAGCCTGTACATCCTGTCATTGACCGGAACCCACTGGCTGGGCGCCGTCACCCCGCTCGGCGGCGCGGCCTTTCTGGCTGCCTGGGCCATGGTGGCGCTGGCGGCGTACCGCGCCCAAGGCTGATCGGCCCCGCCACTGCTTGCGCACGTCCCCAATCCCCACGGCGGCAGGAACCGCCGATCTTGCAGGTTTCAGATGTCTTCCTCGACTGTATTACCCGCCGCCCGCGAGCACTCCGCCGCTGCAGGCATAGCCTGCGTGGTGGGCGGCATTTTCTTCCTGACGCTTAGTGACGCCAATGCCAAGTGGCTCGGCGCAAGCTATAACCCGCTGCAAATCCTGTTTCTGCGCGCCGTCATCGCGCTCCCATTTGTGATGACGCTGGCCGTGTGGCTGGGCGGCCGGCGCGTGCTCTACACCACCCACCTGGGTCTGCACCTGACACGCGGCGCCATTAACGTCGTGTCCGCCTGTTGCTTCTACCTGGGCCTGCGGGCGCTACCGCTCGCGGAAGCCACTGCCATCGCGTTTGCGGCGCCGCTGTTCGTTACCGCTTTGTCGGTGATGATTCTGAAAGAACGCGTGGACGGCCGCCGTTGGCTCGCGGTGTTGGCGGGGTTTGCTGGCGTGTTGATCGTTGTGCGCCCAGGCACTGATGCCTTTCAGGCGGCCACGTTGCTGCCCCTGACCACCGCCCTGCTCTACGCCGTCATGATGATTACCGCGCGCGGCATCAGCCGTGGCGAAGGCATGCTGACCACGACGTTCTACATCGTGCTGGGGCAATTGGTATGCAGCTCGGTGGGGCTGCCGTGGGTCTGGCAGACGCCTGCCATGGCAGACATGCCGTACTTTGCTGGAGTCGCGCTGTTCAGCACGCTGGGCCTGGCCCTCATCACGCAGGGTTTCCGCATCGGCCCCGCCTCGGTCGTGGCGCCGTTTGACTACACCGGTCTGATCTGGGCCACGATTCTGGGCTGGATTTTCTGGCGCGAGGCTCCCGACGCCTATTCCTATCTGGGCGCGCTATTCATTGCCGGCAGCGGCGTCTACATCGCCGTGCGCGAGGCGCGCAATAAAAGCCGCGCCAAACGCCGCCCCAAGCGCTAGATCTTCTTATTCGGTGGGCGGCGGAAAATTCCGCCGCAGCACGCGCGCCACGTTGGGTTCCAACGCCGCTTCACGCGCCACCGCAGTCAAGGCCGGGCACGCGGACTCAAACCAGGCTGGCCCGGGGCGCCAATGCGTCATGACCGTCACATACAGATCCAGCGCGGAAAAGCGCCGGCCCAGCATATGCGGCGCGCCGGCCTGGCGATCCAGCTCCTGCCACAACTCCGCCCGACGCGCATGCACCCGCTCACGCAAATAGTCAGCCGCCTGACCGTCCGGGGTCCATTGCGGCGGGTTGTCGCCATAGGTAAAGGTGGGGTAAATCGCCCCCACCAGACGCACCAGCAGATTCAGGAAACGCGCCCGCTCGGGTTTGTCGGCTGCCGGGGCAAGACCCGCCAGCGGCGCCACATCGTGCAGATGCAGAATCATTGCCGCGCTTTCCGTCATGACCTCGCCATCCGGTGTGATGAGCGTAGGCACCTGACCTAGCGGATTCAGGTGCAGCAGGCGGTCGCGTTCGGGGCCCGGTTTCAAATAGGGCACGTCTGTCAGCGTGTGCGGCACGTTCGCCAGCACCAGCGCCATTTCGACAATGGCCGAGCCGCAGCCCGCAGATCCGATCAGTTCATAGGTTTTCATCGCTCACCCTCCCGATTCGGCCGGCGCTACCCGCAGCAATTGGCCGGGTGAAGCATCGGTCAGCACATACACATAACCGTCCGGCCCTTGCCGCACGTCGCGTATCCGGCTCTTTCTGTCTACCAGCAGCCACTCCTGTCCCACTACACGATTGCCGTCCAAGGTCAGCCGGATCAGGTTTTGATTGGCCAACGCCCCAATGAACACCGACTTTTGCCAAGCCGGGAACCGGTCGGCGTTATAGAACGCCATGCCGCTGATGGCGGGCGACTTTGCCCACCAGAACAGCGGTTGCTCGGTGCCGGGCGCGGTCTCGCCACGAGCCTCGGGGATCGGCTCGCCTGAATAGTTGATGCCATACGTTGCGAGCGGCCAGCCGTAGTTCTTGCCGGGCTGAACCAGATTGATCTCGTCGCCGCCGCGCGGGCCATGCTCGTTTTCCCAAAGAGCGCCGGTCCACGGATTCAGCGCCATGCCTTGCGGATTGCGGTGGCCATACGACCAGATTTCCGGACGCGCGCCCGCCTTGCCTACGAAGGGGTTGTCGGCAGGCACGGAGCCGTCAACCTTCAGACGCACCACCTTGCCTTGCAGCTTGCCCAGTTCCTGCGCCGTCGGACGCTGATTGTTTTCGCCCAGCGAGATAAACAGATAACCCTTGCCGTCAAACACCAGCCGCGACCCAAAGTGCAGACCTGAAGACAGCTTTGGTTCCTGCCTGAACAGCACTTTGAAATCCTGCAAGCCAGTTGCATCGTCAGACAGACGCCCACGGCCAACCGCCGTGCCGCTCTTGCTGCCATCCGATTCGGCATAGGACAGATAGACGTAGCGGTCCTTGGCAAAGTCCGGCGACAGCGCCACATCCAACAAACCGCCCTGCCCCTGCGCGGCCACTTTGGGCACGCCGGTCAACGGTTTGGACAGTCCGCCGGGAGTACGCAACAGACGCAGGTTGCCGGGACGCTCCGTGATCAGCACGCCGCCGTCAGGCAAGAAGGCCATAGCCCAGGGGTGATCCAGGCCACCCACCACAGGCGTCACCCGAGCCGCAACGGACAGAGGCTCTTGCGCTGCGCCCGCGGGCGCAGCGGTCACGGAGAACGCAGCGGCAAGGGCCGTCAACGCAACAAAAAAGGGTAACGCGCGCATGCTCGCGGCGGTGCGTGACTGCATGGACATCTCCGGCGGCAACTGGATTGAATGCGGGCGCAAGAGGCAAGGCAGAGTGATGCGGACTGCGCCGCAGGTGGCGTACCATAGCGCCCAAGGACGGGGGGCCTCCCGTCTTTCCTCTTAGGAGACTCCCTTACATGAAACTGTACTACATGCCCGGCGCGTGCTCGCTCGCTTCCCACATTGTTCTGGAGTGGGTGGGAAAGCCCTACGAGGCGCACAAACTCAGCCGCGAAGAACTCAAGGGCCCCGAGTTCCTGAAGGTCAATCCGCTGGGTGCCGTGCCCGCTCTGACCGATGGCGGCTGGACCGTCACGCAGAACGCCGCCATTCTGGAATACCTGGCTGAACAGGCTCCGGAAAGCAAGTTGCTGGGCGATGGCACTGCGCGTTCGCGCGCTGACGTGCGCCGCTGGGTCGGCTTTATCAATTCCGACATCCACAAGACCTTCTCCATGATCTTTGGCGCGTCTCGCTTCTTGACCGACGAGAAGGCTCAGAAGGAATTGGCAGGCTCTGCGTCGACGCTGCTGACCAAGCTGTTCGCGCAACTCGATGCGCAACTGGCCGGCAAGTCCTACCTGACGGGCAACGCGCCGTCGATCGCAGACGCGTACCTGTACGTCGTGCTGCGCTGGGCGCACGCGAAGGAAGTGGATCTGTCCGGGCTAGACAACCTGGCCGCCTTCTTCAAGCGCATGGAAGCCGACAAGGCCGTGCAGGCCGCTTTGAAAGCCGAAGGTCTGTAAGCGGGTACCGGGGTAAACGCCCGTGCGCGCAAACCCCGGCCCGCTTAACAATCACGCAACATCCGCCTGCGTGGGCAACGCCGCAGCTTCCAGCGTCTTCTTCACCGCCGCCAGAAACCGCCGCGCCAGCAAGGGCGGCGCGCTCAGATTGGAGTGCGTGGCCCATATTTCGACGCTGGCTTCGGGCAAGATCGGCCGCAACACCATGTGCGCCGCCTGATCCGGGGTGACGCACCACGCGTCCACCAAGGCTGGCCCCAATCCCTGTTGAACGAATGAACAGGCCGTCACGGGCGAATGCACCTCGACGGCTGCCGCGCAGCGCGGCCCTGCGCCAAAGAACGGTTTCAACGCATGGCCCAGCGGCGTGTCCTGCGGATAGCCGATCCATGCCGCCGACGCAAAATCCTCCGGGTGCACCACTTGATGGCTGGCCAGCGGATGGTTTTTGGGCATCACGCAAATCACCGGCACCCGAGCCAATCGCACCGACGTCAGGTTGGGATGGTCTGGCGGCTGCATGGAAATGCCGATGTCGGCCTTGCCCGAAAGAAAATATGCCGCAAGCTCGTCAAAGGTAACGCTGCGGTAATCCACCCGCGCATCGGCATTGCGGCCGCGAAACCGGTCCAGCGCCATCGGAATCAGGCGCTGCCCAAAGCTGGCGCTGGCCACGATCTTCAACATACCCGCGCCCGACTGCCCCAGGCTCGCCGCCAGATCGTTCACCCGCTCGATCCCGCCATAGACCTGTTCCACCTCGGCATACAGGCGACGTGCCTCGGCGGTGGGCGACAGGCGGCTCTTGACCCGCTCGAACAGGCGGTAGCCCAAACGGCTTTCCGTCAGCGCCAGCACCCGGCTGACCGCGGGTTGCGACACGTGCAACATGCGTCCCGCGCCACTGATCGATCCGGCCATCATGATGGCGCGGAACACCTCAATCTGGCGCAGATTCAGTGGCCGCCCGGCGCTCGGGCCTACCTCGTCGGCATAGGCGTCCGCTTCCATTTTTTTCCCCTTGATCGATAACGCCGGATTATAGGATTGCGACATTTTTCGATGATGCTGCGCCGCACAGCGGGTGTAATCTGCGCCCCTCAACACAAGAAAACAAGGGGAAATCCACCATGCAACGCAAATTCCTTCGCTGTCTGACCGCGCTGGCCATCAGCGCTTCCTTTGCCAGCGCCGCCTCGGCCGGCGCCTACCCAGACAAGCCCATCACCTTTGTGGTGCCGTCGGCGGCGGGCGGTTCGCCCGATGTGCTGTCGCGCCTGATCACGACCCAGATTGCCAAGGACACCGGCGCCACCATGGTCGTGGAAAACCGCCCGGGCGCTGCCGGCAACATCGGCATCGCTCTGGTCAAGCGCGGCGCGCCTGACGGCTATACCGTTGGCTACGGAAACATCAACACGCTAGCCGTCAACCGTTCGCTGTTCAAGCGCCTGCCCTACGACGTGGATCAAGACCTGACCCCGGTCGCGCACATGTTCGACCTGTACAACGCGCTGATCGTGCCCGCAGATTCTCCCGTCAAAAGCGTGCAGGGCCTGATCGACCTCGCCCGCCAGCAGCCTGGCCGCCTGTCCTACGGGGCATCCGGCGTGGGCACCACCGGCCACATGGGCGGTGAGCTGTTCAAAAGCATGGCCAAGGTCGATGTCATGTTCATCCCGTACAACGGCGGTCCGGCCGCCATTCAGGACCTGCTGGGCGGACGTCTGGACTATTTGTTCGTCAACACATCAGAAGCCGGCCCGCTGGTCAAAAGCGGCAAGGTCCGCGCCATTGGCGTCAGCAGCTTGAAGCGCCTGTCGCTGATGCCCGACGTCCCGACGTTGGACGAGTCCGGTCTGAAGGGCTATGAGACCGTCGCCTGGGGCGGCGTGGTGGCTCCCAAAGGCACGCCTGCCGACGTGGTTGCGACCCTGAACAAAGCAATCCAAAAGGCGTTGCAGGCGCCCGAAGTGCGCACCGGCCTTGCGACCTTGGGCGCAGAACCCGCTACCGGTTCGCCAGAGGAATTCAAGCAGCTGATCGATCGTGAAACGGTCAAATGGCAGAAGATCATCGAAACCGCCGGCATCGAAAAACTGGACTAAGCAGCTCTTATGACGGAACGCGTCTTGCAGGCAGACTTCATCGTGGCGGGCGCCACGCTTATCGATGGCTCGGGCGACCCTGCGCGTCAGGGCGACCTGGCCGTGCTGGGCGACCGCATCGTGGCGGTTGGCAACTTTGCCCATCCTGCTGGCGTGCCCGTGATCGATGGCCGGGGGCAGGTTCTGGCGCCGGGGTTTATCGATTCACACACGCACGATGATGGCTACCTGCTGGCGCATCCAGACATGCTGCCCAAGGTGTCGCAAGGCATCACCACGGTCGTAACCGGCAACTGCGGGATCAGTCTGGCGCCGCTCGTACGCGCCGATATTCCGCAGCCGCTGGATCTGTTGGGGCCCAACGAACTGTTCCGCTTCGGCACGTTCCTGGCCTGGATGGACGCGCTGCGCAGCACGCCCGCCGCCGTCAACGTCATTGCGCTGGTGGGTCACACCACCTTGCGCGTGGCAGTCATGGACGACACTTCGCGCGCGGCCAACGGCGAGGAGCGCACAGCGATGCGCGAGCTGATGCAAGAAGCGTTGGACGCTGGCGCTTTCGGCGTGTCCACCGGCACTTTCTATCCACCGGCCAGCGCCGCGCCCACGGACGAAATCATCGACGTGTGCCTGCCGCTGAAAGCCGCAGCAGATTCCGGCCGCCGCGGCATCTACGCCACCCATTTGCGCGACGAAGCCGACCATATCGTGCCGGCAATGGAAGAAGCGCTGTTGATCGGCCGCGAACTCGATTGCCGCGTGGTGTTTTCTCATCACAAATTGGCGGGCGAACGCAATCATGGCCGCACGCGTGAAACGCTGGACATCATCAGCCGCGCCGCCGCCCGCCAGCCTGTCTGCCTGGATTGCCATCCCTACCCGGCCACGTCCACCATGCTGCGGCTGGACCGCGCGCGGCTGGCCAGCCGCACGATGATCACGTGGTCCAAAGGGTATCCGGAAGCCACCGGCCGCGACTTCAGCGAGGTCATGGCCGAACTGGGTCTGGATGACGAAGCCGCTGTCGCCCGTCTGACGCCAGCCGGCGCGATCTATTTTCTGATGGACCCGGCCGACGTCAACCGCATTTTCACGCATCCGCTGACGATGGTCGGCTCGGATGGGCTGCCATTCGATCCGCACCCGCACCCCCGCCAATGGGGCACGTTCACCAATGTGCTGCGCACGATGGTGCGCGAGCAGCAATTGTTGTCGCTGGAAGCCGCAATCCACAAAATGACGGGCTTGGCTGCCAGCCAGTACGGGGTCTCCCAGCGCGGTCTGCTGCGCGAGGCGTATTATGCTGATCTGGTGCTGTTCGATCCCGCCACGGTGACAGATGTGGCCACTTTTTCAGCTCCCATTCAGGCTAGCCAAGGTATCCATGCGGTTTGGGTCAATGGCAAGCGGGTATGGGACGGGCAACAGACCAGCACTGAACGCCCGGGCCAAGTTCTGACGCCCGGTGATGCATGAGCACGGAGTTTATAAAGTGAAGACGTTTTCCCAGGACTGCTACCTGGGTGTATTAGGCGGCATGGGCCCGATGGCCGGCGCAGCATTTGCGCTCCGTTTGGCGGCGCTTACGCCCGCCGCAATTGATCAGCAGCACATCCCGACCTTGCTGCGTAACGATCCCCGTATCCCCGACCGGTCCAGCGCCTATATGGCCGGCGGCGCCAGCCCGCTGCCTCATATGGTTGATGGCGTGCGCTTTCTGGAGCAATCCGGCGCGCAGTTGATCGCCATTCCGTGCAACACCGCCCATCTTTGGTATGACGAGATCGCGGCGTCTACCGGCCTGCCGGTGCTGCACATTATTCAAGCGGTCGCGGATGACCTGCGCCGTCTGGGATTGTCCAGCGGGCGCATCGGTTTGATGGGCACGGCGGCCACATTGAAGCTGGGGCTGTATCAGAAGCACCTGGAAGCGCAGGGCTATGAATGTATTGTGCCCAACGATGATGAAGTCGAGCGCTACTGCATGGGCTCGATCCGCGCAGTCAAGGGCAACCGTCTGGAAGAGGCGTTTGCGCCTGCGGCTGAGTGCATCGCTTTGCTCAAGGCCCGCGGCGCAGATGCCGTGGTGCTGGGCTGCACCGAACTGCCGTTGGCCGTACCGCACGCGCTGCGCGCCAGCCTGGGCGTGACGCTGACGGATTCGATCGATGCGCTGGCCCGCGCGGCAATTTCGCACTACCAGGCAGATCAGCCGGAAGCGCTTATTGCGGCGTAGCGGGTTGAACAAAAAAAAGGCGCATCTTTCGATGCGCCCAATTTCCCTTCGCGGGGAATGGATCAACGAAGGCGTCAGCCGCCCAGGTACGCTTTGCGCACCTGATCGTTGACCAGCAAATTGGCGCCGGTGTCTTGCAGAACGACTCGGCCGTTTTCCAGCACGTAGCCGCGATCCGCAACGCCCAGCGCCTTGTTTGCATTTTGCTCCACCAGGAACACCGTCACGCCCTGCTCCCGGATTTCGCGGATGATGTCGAAAATCTGCGCAATCACCAGCGGGGCCAAGCCCAAAGTCGGCTCATCCAACAGCAGCAGGCGCGGACGCGTCATGAGCGCGCGGCCGATAGCCAGCATCTGCTGTTCACCGCCCGACATCAGGCCGGCGCGTTGGGCGGAACGTTCCTTCAAACGCGGAAACAGCCCATAGACGTGCTCGATGCCCGCTTCAATCTCTGCTCGCTTGGAGAAGAAGCCGCCCATCATCAGGTTCTCGGCAACCGTCAGGTCCTTGAAAACCCGGCGGCCTTCCGGCGAAATGGCGATGCCGCTACGCATGATGTGGTGCGTGTCTTTGTTCGTGATGTCCTCGCCTTCGAAGGTAACCTTGCCTTCCTTGGCTCTGGGATTTCCGCAGACGGTCATCAGCAGCGTCGTCTTGCCTGCGCCGTTGGCGCCAATCAGCGTGACGATCTCGCCCTGTTGGACTTCCACCGACACCCCGTTCAACGCCTGAATGGCGCCGTAGTAGGTGTGTATGTTTTCCAGCTTAAGCATTATTCCTCCCCCAGGTACGCTTTGATGACGCGCTCGTCGTTGCGCACCTGCTCGGGGGTGCCGGTAGTAATGGGCTTGCCGTGTTCCATAACCAGAATACGATCCGAAATGCCCATGATCAGGCTCATGTCGTGCTCAATCAGCAGCACCGCAACGCCAAACTCGCGCCGCAGCTGATCGATAAGCGATTGCAAGTCGCGCTTCTCGTGAGGGTTCAGACCCGCCGCCGGTTCGTCCAGCATCAGCAAGCGCGGCTTGGTGATCATGCAGCGCGCGATCTCCAGGCGGCGTTGATGGCCATAGGCCAGATTGCCGGCCTCCCGGTTGGCGAATTCACGCAGACCCATGAAGTCCAGCCATTGCGCGGCACGCGAGAGCGCATCGGCTTCGGACTGCCGGTAGCCTTTCAGCTTCAACAGACCCGGCAACAGGCGCGACTCCACCTGCGTGTGCTGCGCAACCAGCAGGTTTTCCAGCACCGTCAGTTGCTTGAACAGGCGCACGTTCTGAAACGTGCGCACCAGTCCGTGCCGCGCCACCTTATGGCTGGGCAAGCCAGTGATCGGCTTGTCGTCCATGAGGATATCGCCTGCCGTCGGCGCGTAAAACCCGCCCACGCAGTTGAACACCGTGGTCTTGCCGGCCCCATTGGGGCCGATGATGGCAAACACCTCGTCGGATTTGACTTCGAACGCCACGCTGTCAACGGCCAACAAACCGCCGAACCGCATGGTGAGTCCGGATACTTTAAGCAATGCCTCGCTCATTTAGACAGCTCCACGTGGGGACGCTTCATGGGCAACAACCCCTGCGGACGCCACATCATCATCAACACCATCACCAGACCGAACATCAACATCCGGTACTCGGCGAACTCACGCGCCAGCTCAGGCAGGACCGTCAACAGAATGGCCGCAAGAATCACGCCCACCTGAGAGCCCATGCCACCCAGCACAACAATCGCCAGGATCAGCGCGGATTCGATGAAAGTGAAGGACTCCGGGTTCACCATGCCTTGGCGCGCCGCGAAGAACGCCCCGCCGAAACCGGCAAAGGTTGCGCCCAGCGTAAACGCCGACAGCTTGATGCGCGTGGGATTCAATCCCAGCGAGCGGCACGCGATTTCATCTTCGCGCAGCGCTTCCCAGGCGCGGCCGACCGGCATGCGGATCAGACGCGTCGATACGAACAATGTCACCAGCGCCAGCATCAGCGCCATCATGTACAGATACACGACCATGTGCTGGTTCTGGAACGTCAGCCCGAAGAAATCATGGAACGTCGTGCCGCCTTCCGTGCTGGCGCGACGAGTCATTTCCAAGCCAAACACCGTCGGTTTCGGAATACCCGAAATGCCGTCAGGACCGCCCGTCAGCGTATTCAGGTTGATCAGCAGCAAGCGGATCATTTCGCCAAAACCCAGCGTCACAATGGCCAGATAGTCTCCCCGCAAGCGCAGCACCGGGAACCCCAGTACGAAGCCGAACAGCGCGGCCATCGCGCCCGAGAACGGCAGCGCTTCCCAGAAGCTCCACCCGCCCCAGTGATACAGCAAGGCGTACGTGTAGGCGCCCACGGCGTAGAAACCCACGAAACCCAAATCCAGCAGCCCAGCAAACCCCACCACGATGTTCAGGCCCAGGCCCAGCATCACGTAGATCAGCACCAGCGTGGCGATGTCCACCGAACTGCGGCCCGCGAAGAACGGCCAGATCACCGCCACCGCCAGAATCAGCACCATCAGCGCCTTGTGGTTCTTGGCTGGCGTCGAAGGCAAGGTCGGAAGACTCTTCTTGAGATTCTGGAACGGCTTGGCAATCCACGGCCGCAGCATCTGGAACACGAACACCACCGCTGCGGCAAGCGCCACCAGCGACCAGTGCGATTCCATCGATGTGCGCGCGCCCTGACGGATCAGTTGCAGGCCGAACACCGGGGTCACGATAACGGCCGTCAGCACGGCCGCCATCGTGGCGTTTTTCAGATTGTTTTTCGACATCAGACTTTTTCCACCTCAGGTTTGCCCAGCAGCCCGGTGGGACGGAACAGCAGAATCAGGACCAGCAGCGAAAACGCCACGATGTCCTTGTACTGCGACGAAATATAGGCAGCCGCAAAGGTCTCGGCCAGTCCCAGCAACACGCCGCCCAGCATCGCGCCGGGGATGCTGCCAATACCACCCAGAACG
This sequence comes from Achromobacter seleniivolatilans, assembly GCF_030864005.1. Taxonomy (NCBI): domain Bacteria; kingdom Pseudomonadati; phylum Pseudomonadota; class Betaproteobacteria; order Burkholderiales; family Alcaligenaceae; genus Achromobacter; species Achromobacter seleniivolatilans. The sequence continues at coordinate 1,396,532 of NZ_CP132976.1, read as the reverse complement.
GCCGCCGTGAATGCCTTGATACCGGCCAAAAAGCCGATGAAGGGATTCAGTTTGCCGATAGTGATCGCGATCAACACGCCACCCACCGCCGCAAGGATCGCACCCATCACGAACGTGAACGAGATCACGCGGTTGGTGTCGATGCCCAGCAGATTGGCCATGTGCATGTCTTGCGAGCAGGCGCGCGATGCGCGGCCCATGCGGGAATACTTGATGAAGAGCGTCAAGGCCACCATCAGCACCACCGTCACCACGATGATCATGATGCGCGAGTACGGCACGGTAACGTCAAAGTCCGTGCCCATGTGGAACTGCACGGCGCCGGACACCAGCGAAGGCACGGCCATGTCGCGCGCGCCCTGGCCCAAGGCCACCCAGTTCTGCAGGAAGATGGACATACCGATGGCGGAGATCAGCGCCACCAGACGGGGACTGCCCCGGACGGGCCGGTAGGCCACGCGTTCAACGGAGAAACCGTAGATACCCGTAACCGTGATCGCCACCAGCAGCATGGCGGCAATGATGAACGGCACCGGCAAACCGCTATTGGTGCCGATGGACGTCAGGGTGACCAGGCCGACATAGGCGCCGATCATATAAATTTCGCCGTGAGCGAAGTTGATCATTCCGATGATGCCGTAGACCATTGTGTAGCCGATGGCGATCAGCGCGTAGATCGCGCCCAGAGACAATCCATTGAAGAATTGCTGGGTAAGTTGGGGTATGAGGTCAGACATTATTTCTCTTGCTCCAAATAGTTCCGGCTCCGGTAGAGAGACCCGGAGCCGGAAACCTGGGCGTATTTTATAAGGGCCTGTAGTCACCGCCCGCCGGCCGCACAGCGCTTTTGGCGCATCGCTACGCGGATTACGGCACAACGTGAACAACAGGCCCTACACGCCGGCACCACGCCGGCGGGATCGCGAGTTTACAGCTGGGTCTTCTTCCCGTTTTTGTCCCACTTATAGACGGCGAATTCAAAGTTCTTCAAGTCGCCCTTGGCATCGTATTCAACCTTGCCGATGCCGGTGTTGAACGTGGTCTTGTGCATGTAGTCAGCGACCTTGGCGGGGTCTTCGCCCACCGCGTTGATGCTGTCGGCCAGAATTTGCACGGCGGCATAAGCGGGCATCTGGAAGGCGCCATCCGGATCACGCTTGGCGTCCTTGAAGGCCTTCACGATGCTTTCGTTGCCAGGCAGCTTGGTGAAGTCAGCCGGCAGCGTGACCAGCAAGCCTTCGATAGCCGGGCCGGCAATAGCCACCAGATCCTGGTTGGCTGTGCCTTCCGGACCCATGAACTGAACCTTCAGGCCTTGTTCACGCGCTTGACGCAGCAACAGGCCAAGTTCGGGGTGGTAACCGCCGAAATAGACCAGATCCACGCCAGCCGACTTGAGCTTGGTGATGATGGCCGAGTAATCGCTGTCGCCGACGTTGATGCCTTCGAACAGCGCGACGTTCACGCCTTCTTTGCCCAACGCGTCCTTGACTTGCGTAGCCACGCCCGAACCGTAGGTCTGCTTGTCATGCAGGACGGCAACCTTCTTGGGCTTGAGCGACTTGGCGATGTAGCTGGCGGCGTACGGACCTTGCTGGTCGTCACGGCCAATCGTGCGGAAGAAATAATGCGGCTTGATCGTGTCGGTAACCAGCGGCGACGTGGCGCCCGGGGTAATGCCGACAATGCCCTCTTCTTCGTAAACCTTCACGGCGGCAACCGTGACACCCGAGCACGCATGGGCCACAGCGAACTTGGCGCCGGAGTTAACGACGCGGTTGGCGGCAGGCACGGCCTGCTTGGGCTCGCAGCCATCGTCGATCAAGATCGGCTCAAGCTTCTTGCCTTTGACGCCGCCCTTGGCGTTGATGGTCTCGATGGCGGTCAACGCGCCGGCCTGGATCTGGTCACCGTATTGCGTGTTGGGACCAGTCATGGGCTGCGGAATGCCGATCTTGATCGTGTCGGCGGCGTGCGCGGCGCCAGCCAAGGCAAGTGCCCCAAGCGCCATGGCTACCGGGGTAAGGCGATTCAGAAACTTCATGCGGAATTCTCCAGCGAGGTTTTGAGCGGCTCTGATCGATTCGGTTTATCAGGAGGGTGCCCTGTAATCCGTATCGTGCGTCGCCGGCTTCTTGGGCAAAAACACGGTGTGGGCGGTATTCTGGAAGCAAGCCGCCATACTGTCACTGCGTGTAATCCCCAATATTTTCCATTGGACCATTAATCGTGACGGATAGCCTAGCCAAGCCCATGAATTCATGGCACAAATCGAAAGTCGGCTTTATTTATTCACTGGCGCCACACAAGCAGCTGCTGCAGCGATATATATGAAAAATCATTAATACATTGTTTAAATACGCATTTAAATACAGTACTTACGCAGGCCTTACGAATAATTCAAATATAAAAAAAGCGCACCGGGCAGATTAACTGCCGCAGCACGCTTTTTATTGCCCCGCCGGATAGTTCTGAATCAGGCGTTGGCTGGTTTGCCCAGATTCCACATCAACGCCCGGAACGGCGCCAGCATGCTGATATTGACGACCAGTTTGATGGCCAGATCGCCCATCATCCAGGTGGTCCACGGCGCCCCGGTTGCCGCAAACGCCACGCTGAAAAACACTGCCGTATCCAGAATTGCGCCCAGTACGCCAGAGACCAATGGCGCGCGCCACCAGCGCTGATCACGCAAGCGGTCAAAAACCTGGATATCGACCAATTGCGCGCACACATACGCCAGTCCAGAAGCCAGGGCGATGCGCGGCGAGGCCACCCATACGGACACCACCAACGCTGCGGCAAAGCCGAACCAGACGACACGGCGAGCAGCAGCGGGGCCAAAACGGCGATTCAATACATCCGTCACCAGGAAGGCGATCGGATAAGACAAGCCGCCCCAGGTCAGCCAGTCATTGAGCGGAACCTGGACCAGAATGTTCGAGCCCACCACCACGGCCAGCATGCACAGCACGGCAATGCCGAACTGCACACGGCTCATGGATGGAAAGCGAGTCACCCCCTGCTTCATTTTCCAAACTCCTCCGCCAGTTCACGCGATCGCAGCGCAGCGGCCGCCATGGCGTCTTCAACAATGCCGGTAAAGCCCGCAGCGCCAAACGCGGCCAGCGCCGCCGCTGTCGTACCGCCCTTGGAGGTCACGCGTTCGCGCAGCACTGCCAAGGGTTCGGTCGACTCCGCCGCAAGGCGTGTGGCGCCTGCCAGCGTGCCCAATGCCAATTGCTTGGCCTGGTCTTCGGTGAGGCCCACTTTAAGCCCACCCGCCACCAGCGCTTCAAGGAACAGGAATACATAGGCCGGACCGCTGCCCGATAACGCCGTCACGCCATCTAAGGCCGCGTCATCCGCTACCCACACGACCTGCCCCACGCTCGCCAGCAGGCTGGCGGCCAATTCACGGTCGGCGTCGCTCACTCCATCCAGGGCGGCCAGACCGGTGATGCCAGCGCCAACCAAAGCAGGCGTATTGGGCATGCAACGCACCAGACGTTCAAACGGCGCGTCCGGCGTACCCAGCCACGCAGCCAAGGTATCGGCGCGGATACCAGCGGCCACGCTTACCACCAAGGTGTCGTCCCGCAACCACTGACGCGTAGAAGCCACAACATCTTTCATGTTCTGTGGCTTCACTGCGAACACCCAGACGCGGCAGCGCGCCAGGGCCTCGCCCGGGGCGGTGGCAGTGGTCATGCCACGGGCCTGCCAGGCCGCATGCCCATCCTGGTTTATGTCAATGACATGGATGTTCCCCGCGGGGCATACTTTACCGGCCAGACCCGATGCCAACGCGGCAGCCATATTGCCGCCGCCAATGAACGCAATCGAAAGTTCGTTTTTCATAGCTGCGCATTGTAAACGGTCATCTTCGTTGGGGAAAAAAAACAAAATGTTCGTTCGCGCCTAAAACGCGCAATTTGACAGGCGTTTGGTCTGATGTGAAAGTCACGGTTTTGTCACAAACAATTCATAAGGTGACGTGTTTTCTGCGTCCGGACAACCCGGCCGCAACACGCCCAACTGGAGGAACTTCCCTATGCGATCACACCGTATTGCCTTAACCTTTGCCGCCATCATGACGGCTTTCGCAGGCGCTTCCGCGCATGCGGCCACCGAGATCCAATTCTGGCACTCGATGGAAGGCGCTCTGGGCGACCGCGTCAATGGCCTGGTCGACGAGTTCAACAAGAAGAACCCCGACTACCAAATCAAAGCCGTCTACAAGGGCAACTACGGTGAATCGATGAACGCAGGCATCGCCGCGTTCCGCGCTGGCAATGCTCCGGACATCCTCCAGGTGTTTGAAGTCGGCACTGCCACCATGATGTACGCCAAGGGCGCCATCAAGCCGGTGCAGCAGATGTCCGAAGAAGTCGGCAACCCGATCGACCCGAAGGAATTCATCGGCGCAGTCGGCGGCTACTACTCGTCGGCCGACGGCAAGCTGGTGTCGATGCCCTTCAACAGCTCGACCGTGGTGTTCTACTACAACAAGGATGCCTTCAAGAAGGCAGGCCTGGACGCCGATAAGCCGCCCAAGACCTGGGAAGAATTGGCTGTCGTCGGTCAAAAGCTGAAGGCCGCTGGTCAAGAGTGCGGCTACACCACCTCCTGGCCGTCCTGGGTCCAGCTGGAAACGTTCTCGGCCTGGCATAACGTGCCGTACGCCACCAAGGACAACGGTTTCGGCGGTCTGGACGCACGCATTGCCATCAACACCCCGCTGCACGTGCGCCACCTGGAAAACCTGGCCAAGCTCGGCAAGGAAGGCATCTTCATGTACGGCGGCCGCGGCGACGAGCCGAACTCGCTATTCATCAGCGGCAAGTGCGCCATGATCACCGGTTCGTCCGGCCTGCGCGCCAACATCGCCAAGAACGCCAAGTTCGAATTCGGCACCTCGACCGTGCCCTACTACGCTGACGTGCAAGGCGCGCCGCAAAACACCATCATCGGCGGCGCTTCGCTGTGGGTCTTCGCCAACAAGAAGCCGGAAACCTACAAGGGCGTGACCGCGTTCTTCAAGTTCCTGGCCAGCCCGGAAATCGCCGCTCGCTGGCACCAGCAAACGGGTTACGTGCCGGTTACCAAGGCCGCTTACGAACTGACCAAGAAAGATGGGTTCTACGAAAAGAACCCGGGCACCGAAGTCGGCGTGAAGCAATTGAACGTTGAAACCACTGCACAATCGCGCGGCCTGCGCCTGGGCTTCCTGCCGCAGATCCGCGAATTGGAAGATGCAGAAATCGAACGCATCGTGTCGGGCAAGGTTTCGGCCAAGGACGGCGCTGAAAACATCGTCAAGCGCGGCAACGAGCTGCTGGAAAAGTTCGAGAAGAGTGTAAAGTAGCGCCCTTCCCGCAGCGCTGAAAATTCCTGGCCGCTGGCATAATCCATGCCATGACAAGGACTTAGAGGCGATTGCGGGTGGCAAACACTGCCAAACGCGAGGCTTAAAGCCCTGGTTTTTTTAGGGCTTTAAGCCTATCGTGTTTTTACAAAAAGACGTTTCGCAAGAGACGTTTTACGAAGGCGGCTTCAGGCGGCGGTTAATCCAACCGCCGCTTTTCTGTACCTTGGGTTCCCCCTATGGAAAAACGCGTTGTATTTGGGCATAAGACCTTGCCCTACCTGCTGCTTCTGCCGCAGTTGATCATTACCGTGGTCTTCTTCTTCCTGCCCGCCGGACAAGCCATGTGGCAGTCCATGCGCCTGGAAGATGCCTTCGGTCTGTCCTCCGAGTTCGTCGGACTGGACAACTTCATGGAACTGTTCTCGCAACAGGCCTACCTCGATTCCTTCCGTGTCACCGCCGTCTTCTCGATTCTGGTGGCAGGGGTCGGTCTTAGCGTGTCCTTGCTGCTGGCCGTCATGGCCGACCGCGTCATCCGCGGCTCAGGACTCTACAAGACCTTGCTGATCTGGCCCTACGCCGTGGCGCCTGCCGTCGTCGGCGTGCTGTGGCTGTTCATGTTCTCGCCTTCCGTGGGCATCCTGGCCGTTGCATTGCGCAAATCGGGCGTGGACTGGAATCCGCGCCTTGATGGCAACCAGGCCATGATGCTGGTGATGGTGGCGGCGGTCTGGAAACAGGTGTCGTACAACTTCCTGTTCTTCCTGGCTGGCCTGCAATCGATTCCGCGCTCGCTCATTGAAGCCGCCGCTATTGATGGCGCAAGCCCGGCGCGCCGCTTCTGGAGCATCGTGTTCCCGCTGCTGTCGCCCACCACCTTCTTCCTGCTGGTGGTCAACATCATCTATGCCTTCTTTGACACCTTCGCCGTTGTGGACACCACGACGCAAGGCGGTCCCGGCACGTCGACCTCGATCCTGGTCTACAAGGTGTACAGCGATGGTTTCCGCGGCCTGGATCTCGGTTCGTCCGCTGCCCAGTCCGTTGTGCTGATGTTCATTGTGGTTGCCTTGACGGTCGTACAGTTCCGCTACGTCGACCGCAAAGTGCAGTATTGATTTTGTTCGAGGCTAATAACAATGGTTGAACGCCGTCCCTGGCTGGATATTCTGGCCCACGTCATTCTGCTCTGCGGCGTGGCGATGGTGGCATTTCCGCTGTACGTCACTTTCGTCGCGTCTACCCAGACCGCTCAGGAAGTCGCGCAAGCGCCGATGTCGCTGATTCCCGGTCCGCATTTTGTCGATAACTACATGCAAGCGCTGTTCGGCGGCTCGTCCGGCGGTTCGTCGGGCGCGCCCGTCGGCCGCATGATGTACGTCAGCCTGATCATGGCGCTGACGATCTCCATCGGCAAGATTGCGATTTCGCTGCTGTCGGCCTTCGCGGTGGTGTACTTCCGCTTCCCCGGCCGCATGTTCTTTTTCTGGATGATCTTCGTCACGCTCATGCTGCCCGTTGAAGTCCGTATCGCGCCTACCTACAAGGTGGTCGCCGATCTGGGCATGCTCAACAGCTATGCGGGTTTGACCTTGCCGCTGATCGCGTCGGCCACGGCCACCTTCCTGTTCCGCCAGTTCTTCCTGACGGTGCCGGACGAGCTGATCGAAGCCGCCCGCATTGACGGCGCGGGTCCGGTGCGTTTCTTTTTCGACGTGCTGCTGCCCCTGTCCAAGACCAGCATTGCCGCCCTGTTTGTGATCCAGTTCATCTATGGCTGGAACCAATACCTGTGGCCGCTGCTCGTCACCACGCAGGAAGACATGTACCCCGTCGTCATCGGCATCAAGCGGATGATCAGCGGCGGCGATAGCGTGACCGAATGGAACATCACCATGGCCACCGCCATGCTGGCAATGATTCCGCCGGCGCTGGTCGTCATCCTGATGCAGAAATGGTTCGTCAAGGGTCTGGTCGACACTGAAAAGTGACGCTTGCCTGCCCTCGCCCACCCGAACACGACTCTGAATACGAATAACACATGGCTACTCTCAGCTTCCGTAAAGTCAAGAAAACCTATGCCGGCAACGTGCCGGTCATCCATGGCATCGACATGGATGTCAAAGACGGTGAATTCATCGTCATCGTTGGCCCGTCCGGCTGCGGTAAATCCACGCTGATGCGCATGGTCGCCGGCCTGGAAACCGTGACCAGCGGCGAAATCGTGATTGACGACAAGGTCGTCAATCAACTGGAACCCGCCGAACGCGACATCGCGATGGTGTTCCAGAACTATGCGCTCTACCCGCACATGACCGTGTTCGAGAACATGGCTTATGGCTTGAAGATCCGTAAATTCTCCAAAGATGAAATCAAGAAGCGCGTTGACGCCGCCGCGCAGATCCTGGAACTGAGCCACCTGCTGGACCGCCGCCCGCGCGCGCTGTCGGGCGGCCAGCGCCAACGTGTTGCCATGGGCCGCGCCATCGTGCGTGAACCCAAGGTGTTCCTGTTTGACGAACCTCTGTCGAACCTGGACGCCAAGCTGCGCGTGGCAATGCGCCTGGAAATCATGAAACTGCATCGCCGTCTGGGCACCACCAGCCTGTACGTGACGCACGATCAGGTTGAAGCCATGACGCTGGCCCACCGCATGATCGTCATGTATCAAGGCGTGCCCGAGCAGATCGGCACCCCGATGGAAGTGTTTGAAAAACCCGCCTCGACGTTTGTGGCCGGCTTTATCGGATCGCCTCCGATGAACCTGATGGAAGTTGACGTGGCCGGCGACGGCACCGTCAAGACCACCGACGGCATGCCGCTGGAGATCTCGCCCCTGCAAGTGCCCTCGCAAGTGCGCGGCCGCAAGATCATCATGGGCATGCGCCCCGAGCACATGCTGTTGAACACGCAAGGCGTGCCGGCCGAAGTCGAAATGGTCGAAACGCTGGGTTCCGAACAGCTGGTTCACTGCCGCTGCGGCAAGACCACGCTGGTCGTGCGCTGCACGACGCGCCAGTTGTCCGAGTCGTCTGCCAAGGTGGGCGACCGCGTCAACGTCGGCCCGGATGGCCGTCACCCCCTGCACTGGTTCGAGGCCGACTCCGGCCGCCGCGTTCAAGGGCTGTAAAAGCATAGACCCGTCCCCTGCCAGGGACGGGTTTTTTTCTCCGCCTTAGTACGTGTACGTCACCATCGTGCCAACGCTGAACTGGTTGCGTTCTTTCACGAACGGGCTGTCCGCGGCGTCGCCAAACAAGCGCCGCGTTTCGGCTGCCATGGTCCACGACCAATCCTTGCCCATCGGCACCGTCCACGTCGCACCCAAACCAATGCTTTCCAAGCCGCCCTTCGGGTTGTAGGCGCGATACCCGGATTTCACCGACTGCTGGTTGCTGACGCCGTACCAGGTACGCATATAGTTGCCATCGCCAAAGGTACCGCTCAACGCCAGCGACACCGCGCCTGCCGAGCCTTCGTATACCGTCGTGCTGGCACCCAGATTGAACAGCGTGTAGGCACTGCCTACATCGCGGTCATCGCCCTTCTTGAACGCGTGGGCTATCGTGGCCGACAAGGTCACCGGTCCCACCATCGTCTCGGCATCCATGCCGATCTGTGCGCGGCTTTTGATGTCGCCCAGGCCGCGCAGCTTGTCTGACCCTTGAAAGCCTTTCTTGTGATCTTTGCGCGAGGCGCTTGGCGCGACGTAGAAGCGGAATGTGCTGTCCAACGCCTGCGTCTCCCAGCCCAAGCCATGGTCGGTGCTTAAGAAAAAACCGTTGGGACTGCGTACGCCTGCTCCCACGATAGGCACAACCGAACTTTCATCGCTCCCGCTGTAGCGCGGGGCATAGCCGATGCCCGCCGTACCATACAAGGTCCATTGCCCCTCTGGCCGTTCGTCTCCCGTGGCCACCGTCAATCCACGGGAGCTGGGTCCTTTCTGGCCGTAGACAGAACTGGCGTCTGCCAATGGCGAACCACCTTCGGCAAAGGACAGTCCGGGCATTACTGCCAGAACGCCCGCCGCGGCCACACAACGCGGGACGAAAGACAAAGGGAAATTTCGCTTCATAAGTGCTTCCAGGAAACGAGGTTGAGGAAAATTGTGCAGGCGCGCCGCGCCCGCTTTGTGCATGTTCAGTCGACGGCAGGGCCATACTTGGCCGACCGCATCAAATTCATGGCAAGCGTGGATACGGCGGCCACCAGCGGCTCGCCCGTATCGGAATTGCTCATGACCAGCACTGCGATCTTGTCGCGCGGCGCCAGTAGAAAGCGCGAATGGAAGGCTTCGGTAGCGCCGCTATGGGCGCGTAGTGCCGGACCTGCGATGTCGTCGTCCTCGCAAGGCGCGGCGAGCCAAGACAGGGCCAGGCGGCAGCCCAAGTCCATGCCGGCCGCCACCGTTTCCAGGTTCATCACCGTTTGTGCGGATTCGTCTTTCAGCACTCGCTTGCCTTGATACAGGCCATTGGCAAACAACATGGCCGAAAAGCGCGCCATTTCGGACGTGCTCATCCACAGGCCGTCGGCGGCCTCGTTGGGTTGCGGGGTCTCGGCCCAAGCCAAGCCGCGCCGGTAGCCCGCGGCGCGCTGCTCCAACATGCGGGCATTTACCTGAAAACCGGCGCGTGGCATGTTCAAGGGTTGCAGAATGGTGCGGCGGACGTAGCCATCCAGCGACTCCTGCGCCGCATGCGCCACCATGTCGCCTAACAGCGCATAGGCCATATCGGCGCGGGCGCGGCCCATGGTGTCTTCAAGAGTGTCGGGGCGTTGATCCAGCAGGTGGCGCGCCGTGAAGGGATCGGCGCCCATCCACTGCATGGCGTTGCGGCGGGGTTGTACTTCCCATTCCGGCAGGGTCTCAGACGCGGGCGCATCCAACGCCAGACGGCCCTCGTCGGCGGCCCGCAAGACGCCGGCGGCCGTCACAATCTTGGAGATGGCGCCCACCCGGTACAGCGTGTCGCTGGTTGCCGTGCGATGCAAAGACGGATCGGCGTAGCCGAAACCCGTGCTCCAGACCACGCGCTGATCGTCCACGATGGCGATCGACAGGCCGGGCACTTTATAGGCGCGCATGTCGTAGGGAATGCGCAGCGCCAAGTATTCCCGCACTGCCGCGTAATCACCCTTGGCGATCGCGGCCGGCGCAGCGGGCGGAACGCTCTGACAGCCGCCTGCTAAGACCAGCAATGACGCGATGACGACCAAACGGCTGAGGGAAAACATGGCTAGCGGCAAACCCTTTGAAGGAGACTGCCGTCATGCTAGCCACGGGACCGGACCTGATCTTTCCCGCTTTGTATGGAGTTTGTGAAGAAGCGGAGCGCCGTTTGTGAAGTTTCTTTACGACTGGCCGCGCTGAACGCTAAACGACTTTCCAGCTGATCGTAAAGCGGGCGCCGCCCAACGGGCTGTCCGACGCTTGCGCCGTGCCGTTATGCCAGCGAGCTACGCGGCTGACAATGGCCAAGCCCAAGCCTGTACCACCGGTGCCACGATCCCTGCTTTCATCCAGGCGGATGAAAGGCTCGAAGATGCGTTCCCGGTCTGGCAGCGGAATTCCCGGGCCGTCGTCGTCCACCGTCAGCACATATTCGCGCAAAGCCGGGCTGGTCAGGCTGACCTGGACGCGTCCGCCCGCATGGCGAATGGCGTTCTGCAACAGGTTCAGAAGCGCCCGCGTCATGTAGCGCGGGTGCAGGTGCACTTCCTGCGGCTCGCATTGCGCCACTTCACAGCGCACGCCAGACACGCCTGCCTCAAATGCCGCGTGCTGCACCACCGAATCCAGCCAGCCGCGCGCGTCTTGCGCCTGCAACGCCACATCGTCGTTCTTTTGTTCCAGGCGCGCGTACATCAGCAATTCCGAAGCCATGCTGTCCAGCTCGGCGACGTCGCTTTTCATTTCTTCGACCAGGCGTTTACGGGCTTCGGGGTCTGCCTCGCGGTCGATCATATCCAGTTCGAACGCCAGCCGGGCAATCGGTGTACGCAACTCATGCGAGACCGCGTTGGTGAGATCGCGCTGGTTGCTGATCAGCGCGCTGATGCGATCGGACATCTGGTTGAAGGCATCACCCAAATTGCGGACGCTGGAATGGCGCGAAAGACGCGCGCGCGCTTGCAGATCGCCCTGCCCCATACGCTGCGCCGCGCCCTGCAAGGCTTCCAGATCACGCCAGATGGGCAGCGCCCACACCAACATGAATGCGCACAGCAGCAGGCCCAGCGCCGAATAGATGGCTGCGATCACCCACGGTCCGATGGGCGGGTCTTCCGGCATCTTGACCTCTAGCCATTGCGCGCCTTCGCCCGGAATGGCTTTTACGAAGGTCATCATCTTGTCGCGCAAGAAGAAGCCGCCTTTTGCAATCGTCCCGCGTTCCTCGTCAGTCAGTTGATATTCCGAGGCGTTGTAGTCGGCGGCGTCCAGCACACGCAGGCTGAGCCCATAGTGTGGAATCAGTGCGTCGCGAATGTAGGCAGGACGCGCCTTGGGCTCGACCTGACCCAACTCCTGGGTCAGGCTGTGCAACTGGCCGCGCACGGCTTGGCGCGTGTAATCGTCGTTCAGCGATTCAAAGAAGTAATTCGCCGTGCGATCCACCACTTCATTGGAAATCACAAACCCGATTGCCAGCACCACGAACAGCCTCAGAACGAACTTAAGCATCTCCGCCCTCGTGTGCCTTGGGCGAAAACAGATAGCCCTTGCCCCACACGGTCTTGATACGCGCCGGATCGCGCGGGTCGTCGTCAAGCTTACGGCGCAGTTTGCTGACGCAAACATCGACGCTGCGGTCCAGGCCGTTGAATTCGATGCCCCGCACGGCGTTGAGTAGATCGTCGCGTGTCAGCACCTGGCCTGCCTGGCTGGCCAGCGCCCACAGCATTTCGAATTCCATCGTGGTCAGATCGACCTCAATGCCAGCATGAACCACGGCGCGCGTGCGCCGGTCGATCGTGAGCGGTCCGAACTCCAGGTGCTCCGGCGGCTCGTCCAGCTGATTGTGACGCCGCATCAAGGCCCGGATACGCGCCAGCAATACACGCGGTTCGACGGGTTTGATGACGTAGTCGTCGGCGCCCGATTCCAGGCCCAGAATCTGGTCCAGGTCATCTTCCCTGGCGGTCAACATCAAAATGGGGGCCGATGAAAAGGCGCGCAGATCGCGGCAGACCTGTAGGCCATCCCGGCCCGGCAGCATCAGGTCCAGGATGGTGATGGCCGGGTCATGGCGGCGGAATGCTTCCACGGCGTGATCGCCGCGGTAGGCCTGGGCGACGTTGAACCCGTGTTGCTCCAGAAACTGCGCGATCAGGCGCGCGAGCTTCGGATCATCTTCGACTAACAAGGCCTTGGTCATAGTGTCCAGACTAAAAAGTTCGATGGCGCCGCGACACCAATACCAAGCGGCAGGCGTTCGACACCGGTTGTTCGATCAGGTTCCAAGCGAAAAAAATCCGGACCGGAAGACTGTCGCTTCCGGCCCGGTTTCATGCATGCATTACTGCATTGTCTACCGATGCCGCGGGTACGAAACCCGCGCTGGCATCACTTATAGACGGTCTTCGATCCATCCTTGTGCCAAGTAAACACCTGGAATTCGAAGTTTGTCAGGTCGCCCTGCTTATTCCAGGCCACCTTGCCGATCGGGGTATCGAACGAGTTCGCGTGCAGGTACTTGGCGACCTTGGTTGGGTCATCGCTGCCTGCGCCCTTGATGCCGTCCGCAATGACTTGCGTGGCCGTGTAGGCCGTCATCTGGAAAGCGCCGCCAGCATTGCGCTTCTTGTCCGCAAACGCCTTCACGATGTCGGCGTTGGCGGCGTTTTGGGTGAAGTCGGCCGGCAACGTCAGCAACATGCCTTCAGAGGCATCACCAGCGATGGCGTTGATGTCCGGGTTACCCACGCCTTCCGGCCCCATCCACTTGGCCTTTACGCCTTGTTCGGCGGCCTGGCGCAGCAACAGACCCATTTCGGGGTGATAACCGCCGTAGTAGACAAAGTCCACGCCCTGGCTCTTCAACTTGGTAATAACGGCCGAGTAGTCGCTATCGCCGGCATTGATGCCTTCGAACACCGCGACGGGCACGCCGCCCTTTTCCAGGTCGTTCTTGACTGCCGTGGCAATGCCCTGGCCGTACGACTGCTTGTCATGCAGCACGGCGGCCTTCTTCGGCTTGATCTTTTCCAGCACGAACTTGGCGGCGGCGGGACCTTGCTGGTCATCGCGGCCGATGGTGCGGAAAATGAACTCGTAGTTCTTGCCGTCCGTCAGTGCGGGCGAGGTGGCCGAAGGCGTCACCATGACCACGCCTTCGTTGTTATAGATGTCGGCAGCGGCGATGGTCGCGCCCGAGCACACGTGGCCCACGACAAAACCGATCTTGCTGTTGACGACGCGGTTGGCGGCGACCGGACCCTGTTTGGGTTCGCAGCCGTCGTCGATCACCACGGTTTCCAGCTTTTTGCCGTTGATGCCGCCGGCGGCGTTGATGCGTTCGACGGCGGTGTCGACACCTTCACGGACCATGTCACCATATTGGGTGACGGCGCCGGTCGTGGGACCGACGACAGCGATCTTGATCGTCTGCGCGTGTGCTCCTGCGGCAAACGTCAGACCGGCGGCGACTCCCAGCGCCGCAATGACCGGGGTCAGACGAAATACTGGCTTCATGAGTGGACTCCTCTATTCTGGCTTGTAATCGTTGGTTCGTTAACCGGGCGGGCGTCGGACAACGGTACGGCCACGCCCCGTTACGGTGCATTTGCACGGCAAGCATACACCGAAAGAACCTAGTATTTGGCGGCCATCCGGCCCGGCTTCCAGGCCGCCCCGGAGCATGCAGTGCCGCATCGCGGCGCATGCCGCCTTATACCCGCTGCGGTATATGCAAAAGACGATTTATTCGTTTGAGTTACTAAAGGGGCGCGGCATCATCCTTTCCATGAGACTCCAACCGATCATCGTCCCGGGATGGAAAAACTCCGGTCCCGAACACTGGCAATCGCGCTGGGCAGCGCTGTTGCCGCATGCCGTGCGCATTGAGCAGCGCGACTGGGAAAGCCCCGCCCCGGCGGAATGGATTTCCACGTTGGCAGCCGAAGTTGACCACGCCCGCAGCCCGGTGCTGCTGATCGCCCATAGCCTGGGCTGTCTGATCAGCGCAGCCTTGCCCGTTCCATTGCGCGCCAAGGTGGCCGGGGCGTTGCTGGTGGCGCCGGCCGACGTGGAACGCGCCGACGCGCCGACTTGTCTGCGCAGCTTCGCCCCTATTTCGCGCCAGCCCTTGCCATTTCAAAGCGTCGTTATCGCCAGCGATGACGATCCCTACTGCCGGCTGGATCGCGCCCGAGCCTTTGCGCAGGACTGGGGCAGCCGGATCGTAGTGCTATCGGGGGCCGGACACATCAACGGAGACAGCGGGCTGGGCGACTGGCCGGAAGGCTTAAAGCTCTTTGGCGCCTTGCGCCGCCGCGCATCCTGGCGCATTCCCACGCCAGCCAAGCGCATCTCTCCGGTGCCGGTATGCAGTGTGTCCTGACGGCCTGATCGCACTGGTATTCGCGAACGGCTTCTGTTGACGCAAAACAATGGCGCGCCAAGGCGCGCCATTGTTATTGCTGACGCCGAAGCGGCGCCGCCTGCGCTTATTCCTGCAACAGGCTGCGCAGCATCCAGGCGTTCTTTTCATGCACGTCCAGACGCTGCGTCAGCAGGTCGGCCGTGGGCTGGTCGTTGGCCGCGTCGGCCTTTTCGAAGGCGGCGCGGGCGGTTTTGGCGACCGATTCGTTGCCATCAACCAGCAGGCGCACCATTTCCAGCGCTTGCGGCACGGTTTCCGGTTCCGAGATCGACGACAGCTTCGAGTACTCGCGGTAGGTGCCCGGAGCGTAGTGGCCCAGCGCGCGGATGCGTTCAGCGATGCTGTCCAGCGCGGTCCACTCTTCGGTGTACTGCGTCATGAACATCTGATGCAGCGTGTTGAACATGGGACCCGTGACGTTCCAATGGAAATTGTGCGTCATCAGATACAGCGTGTAGGAATCGGCCAGCAGCTTGGACAATTCGCCAGCGACGGCGGCGCGGTCCTTATCCGAAATACCGATGTTGATGCGCGGAACGCTTGAGGTCTTCTTGGTGGACTTGGCCATGGGCTAGCTCCTGGGGATGAAAGGACGAATAAAGGATACCACTGCAATCACGACGAATTGACGGCAACGCAAACCGGCAGACGGCTTGGCGATGCAATGGTTTGACGCCGCTCAACGCGTGCGTTCGCGGCCGCCTGCCATATCTTGAAAATCAATCCTGGATGGCCGCAACTTCACCCACCAGCATCTTCACGCCCGGCAATTCGCATTCGTACACGGCTTGCGCCAGCGCCTCGATGGCAGCCAGCCTTGGGAAGCTGCGGCGCCATGCCAGCACCACACGGCGTTCGGGCACGTGGCCTTCGAAAGGCAGATAGCGCAGCAAACTGTTGGACGGCGGATGCTCGGGCACGGCAGTCACCGGCAGTACGGTAACGCCGATACCGGCGGCAACCATATGGCGGATCGTTTCGAGCGACGAGCCTTCAAAGGTGCGCTGGATGCCATCGCTGGCGGCCGAGAAGCGCGAGAGCTCTGGGCACACTTCCAGCACCTGATCGCGGAAGCAGTGGCCGCTGCCCAGCAGCAGCATCGTCTGCTGCTTCAGATCTTGCGCGTCGATGGACTTGCGTTGGGCCAGCTCGTGGTCTTGCGGCACGGCGACGATGAAGGGTTCATCGTATAGCGGCTGCATGACCAGCCCTGCCTCGGGCAAGGGCAAAGCCATGATGGCGCAATCAATCTCGCCCTGGCGCAGCAGTTCCACCAGTCGCACGGTGAAGTTCTCTTGCAGCAGCAGCGGCATTTGCGGCGTGCGGCCGATCTGCACCGGCACCAGCTTGGGCAACAGATAGGGGCCGATCGTATGAATGACGCCGACGCGCAAAGGGCCGGCCAAGGGATCATGCCCCTGCCGCGCAATCTCTTTGATGCTGGCGCTTTCTTCCAGCACTTTCTGCGCCTGGGCCACGATGCGCTGGCCGATCGGCGTGACGCCCACTTCGGCGCCGCCTCGTTCGAATAGGGTCACGCCCAATTCGTCTTCCAGCTTGCGGATGGCAACAGACAAGGTCGGCTGGCTGACGAAACAGGCCTCGGCCGCCCGGCCGAAATGCCGTTCGCGCGCCACGGCGACGATGTATTTGAGTTCGGTGAGAGTCATGATGGACTACGCCCCCGGTTGCGCGCAGGCCAGCAGGCCGGCGCATGATAGATGAACGTTCGGAATGGGCCGCATAGGGTCAGGTACGCAGAAAGTCCTCGCGGCCACGCATCCAGCGCGTCAGATGGGCCTCGACAGCGGCCGGGTGTTCAGCGCGCAGCCATACCGCGGCATCGCGCGCATCTTCCGCAATCGCGGCGTCAGTTTCCAAATCGGCAAAACGCAACAACGCCATGCCCGACTGGCGCGTGCCCAGGAATTCACCGGGGCCGCGTTGCTCCAGATCGCGCCGGGCGATTTCAAAGCCGTCCGATGTTTCAAACATGGCGCGCAGGCGTTCCCGCGCAACTTGCGATAAGGGCGTCTGGTACAGCAGCACACAGACTGATTCCGCCGTGCCGCGCCCTACCCGGCCGCGCAACTGATGCAGCTGCGCCAGGCCAAAGCGTTCGGAATGCTCGATCACCATCAGCGAGGCATTTGGCACGTCTACGCCGACTTCAATGACGGTGGTGGCCACCAGCAAGTCCACCTCGCCTTCGCGGAAGGCCTGCATGACGGCAGCCTTTTCGGCTTGAGGCAAACGGCCATGCACGAGGCCGATGCGCAGATCAGGCAGATCTACCCGCATCCCTTCATAGGTGTCCACTGCCGTTTGGAGCTCAAGCGCTTCGCTTTCTTCGACCAGCGGACAGACCCAATAAACCTGTTGGCCGCCACGCGCTGCCTGCGCAACGTGGGCAATGACCTCTTCGCGGCGCGCGTCCGACACCAGCTTGGTCAGCACCGGCGTGCGGCCAGGCGGCAATTCATCAATCACGGACACATCCAGATCCGCGAAGAAGGTCATGGCCAGCGTGCGCGGAATGGGGGTGGCGCTCATGTTGAGTTGATGCGGCACGATGCGTCCGCGCACCGTCTCGCCTTTCTTTGTCAACGCCAGGCGCTGGCCGACGCCAAAGCGGTGCTGCTCATCAACAATAGAGAGCCCCAATCGATGGAATTCCACATGGTCCTGAATAAGCGCCTGTGTGCCGACTACCAGTTGCACGCTGCCGTCTGCGGCGGCGGCTACGGCTTCGCGCCGCGCTTTGGCCGTCAGGCTGCCGCTCAACCAGGTCACGTTTACGCCCAAAGGCTGCAACCACGACACCAGCTTGCGGAAATGCTGTTCGGCCAGAATTTCGGTGGGCGCCATCAGCGCCACTTGCGCGCCGCCTGCTATAGCCTGGGCGGCTGCAATGGCCGCCACTACGGTCTTGCCGCTGCCTACATCGCCCTGCAGCAAACGGTGCATGGGGTATGGCTTGGCCAGATCGGCGGATATTTC
Source organism: Achromobacter seleniivolatilans (assembly GCF_030864005.1). NCBI lineage: Bacteria > Pseudomonadati > Pseudomonadota > Betaproteobacteria > Burkholderiales > Alcaligenaceae > Achromobacter > Achromobacter seleniivolatilans. The sequence goes on along the minus strand of NZ_CP132976.1, from coordinate 1,378,553 downwards.
CTGAACGACCCGCTGCTGTGCGCCCGTCAGCTTGAACGGTAAGGTTTCATACAGCTTGGCCACCAGCCCGCCCGGCGCGTTCTGCACCGGCAGCGACTCCGCTTCCTTGACGCGCCGGGCGGCCCTTGCAGCAGCCAGAGACAACTGCTGCGCCAGCAATTCATCGAATTTGATCCGCCGCCAGGCCGGATGCACGCGATCCAGCAGCGCCTGTTCGGACTCGCCCTGGGCAGGCGTGTGCAGGGCGCGGATCGCCGGCTCGAAGGTCGGCAGATCGTAACGGGCAAGGGCCTCGTCCGGCAGCGTGTCGGACAGGTCGGCGCGATCCAGCGCCTGCGCAATCGCGCGGCGCAAGGTCAGCTGCGGCAACCCTTCCGTGGTGGGATAAACAGGGGTCAGCGCGGTAGGCAATGGCGCGTCCGCATTGGTCATGCGGGGATGCACCATCTGACGGCCAAACAGGCCGCTGCGGACTTCGCCGCGGGCACGCAAACGCTTGCCCACGCTGATTTGTTTTTGCTGGCTGGGATAGAAATTCAGCCAGCGCAATTGCAATTCGCCCGTGTCGTCCACCAATGTGGCGGTCAACTGGCGCCGAGGCCGGTATTGCACCTCGGACTTGGTGATCTCGCCTTCGACCTGCCCGGCGTATCCCGGGCGTAAGGCGCTGATCGAAATGACGCGGGTTTCGTCCTCGTAGCGCAGCGGCAGATGCAGCACGAAGTCTTCGGGCAGCACCAAACCCAGGTTACGGAGCTTGCGCTCTGTATCTGACAAGGGTTTGCCAGCGCCTTTTTTATCGGCGCCGGTTTGCTTGGAAGCCACTGCCGCGGCCGGCATCTGGGGACGAAGCCCTGAACTAAAACGTCTGGCTATGCCTTACAGCACCATGATCGCTTCGACTTCAAACTGCGCGCCCTTGGGCAGGCTGGCCACGCCAATGGTCGAGCGTGCCGGGAACGGCTGGGGGATGATCTCGGCCATGATCGAGTTGGCAGCCGTGAACTTGCCCAGATCGGTCAGGAAGAGCGTGAGCTTGACCACGTTTTCCAGCGTACCGCCAGCAGCGGTGATGACTTCCTGCATATTCGCAAAAGCCTGACGCACTTGCGCGTCGAAGTTTTCGGAAACCAGATCGCCCGTACCAGGTTCCAGGCCAATTTGGCCCGAAAGATAGACAGTCTTGGTGCCGCTTACGGCAACCGCTTGCGAGTAAGGGCCAACGGCCGCGGGCGCGGTGTCGGTATGGATGATTTGCTTGCTCATGGGCGGAATCCTTCAGGTGACGGATAGAAGCTACAACTATCGAAGTTTAAACAGCAATAGACATTTGCGAAAGTGGCCAGATGCCGCAGGATGATCCCACACTAGTCTCAGGCGTCGGCCAGATGCCCTGCTCCACCGATATCGGCCCTATGGGCGATCAGCAATTCCACCAGCGCCTGCGCGGCCACCGACAGGCTGCGGCCCTTGCGTTGCACCAGGTACAGGGGACGCGTCAGCGCTCGCCCAGCCAGCGGCACAATACGCAAATCATCGCCCCCAAAATGAAAAAGCGTCATTGCGGGAACCACCGACACGCCCAAACCGGCACGCACCAGCCCGGTTACGGTGGCCAGATGCTCCACTTCAAATACCGGAAGTGGCGCGTCTGCGCCCAGGGCCTCGTCCAGGTGCTTACGCACGCTGCTGCCGCGCGCAAGCTGAATCATCGGGTGCCGGGCAATATCGCGCAGCCGCACACGGCTTAGGCCCGCCAATGGGTGATCTGCCCGGCACACCAGAAAGTAGCGGTCCGCGTGCAGAAATTCGCTGTCCAGGTCTGACATATCGGCCCGCCGTGACGCTACGGCAAAATCGACCTGCCCGCTCTGGACCATATCCAGGCACGGGTCCAGCAAGGCATCGCGCAAATCCAGCACGATGCCAGGATAGTCCTGGCTGAACCGCGCCAGCAATCCAGGCAGCCAGCCGGCTGCCAACGATGGCAGCGCCGCCAGCGCTACGCGGCCCCGGCGCCGGGCGGCATGGTCGCGCAGATCATCCATGACGAGATCCATGTCCGCCAACAGGCGCCGCGCTGAGGCGTCCAGCACCCGCCCCTCGGCGGTCAGTTCCACATGGCGGGTATTGCGGTCAAACAGCCGCAGTCCTGCGCTTTCCTCCAGCGAACGTATCAGCGCGCTGAAAGCCGGTTGCGTCAGGTGGCAACGCTGCGCCGCCCGCGTGAAATGTCGCTCGTCGGCAAGCGCCACAAACGCACGTAATTGCCGGGCAGATAGATTCATGGCTTTTCTCTATCAATTGATCCGATATTTCTATTTTACTGATGACTTGCCCATGCCTATAGTGGGCTGAATACTCTGCTTGGCCCGACTGGATTCCCTATGCCTCAATCTCCTTTGCTTATCGGCTGCGCCTCCGGGTTTTCCGGCGACCGCAGTGATGGCGCCGCGGCCGTCGTGCGCACGCTGGCCGCCCAGGGCGGCGGCACGCTGATTTTTGAAACACTGGCCGAACGTACGCTGGCACTGGCGCAACTGGCCCGCAACGATGATCCCCGGCGGGGCTATGAGCCGTTGCTGGACGAACTGGTCGCCCCTGTGCTGGCCGATTGCCTGCGCCACGGCATCAGCATCGTCAGCAATTTTGGCGCGGCGAATCCGCAAGGTGCAGCCCTGCGCATTGCCGAGATCGCACGCGAACAAGGCCTGCCCGCGCCGCGCATCGCCATCGTGCATGGCGACGCATTGAATGCCCCCGAGCAGCGGGCATTGATGAAAGAAAAACTGGGCGCGGCGCTGGACGGCTTGGACATCGTCAGCGCGACTGCCTATCTGGGTGCAACCGAAATCGCCCAAGCCTTGGCGGCGGGCGCCCAGATCGTGGTGGCAGGCCGGGTGGCAGATCCTTCCCTGACCTTAGGTCCGGCGCTGGCGCACTTTGGCTGGGACCCGGCCGACTGGCCCAAACTCGGCCGAGCAACCATGGCCGGCCACATGCTGGAATGCGGGCTGCAAGTCACGGGCGGCTACTTCTGCGTACCGGGTTTGAAAGACGTGCCCGACGTCGATTCGGCGGGATTCCCGATTGCCGAAATTCAGGCCGACGGCGAGTTTGTCATAGGCAAGGCGGCGGACACGGGCGGCGCAGTTGACGCGCGTACCGTCAAGGAACAACTGCTGTACGAAGTGCACGACCCCGCTCGATACCTGACACCGGATGTCGTAGCCGACCTGAGCCACGCGCACGTCGTCGAACTTGGGGGCGACCGAGTGGCGGTGCGCGGCATTACCGGCCACGCACGCCCGGCAGAACTCAAGGTCAACGTGTGCTATCGCGGCGGTTGGCTGGCGGAAGCCGAAATCTCGTATGCCGGCGTACAGGCAGAAGCCCGCGCCCGATTGGCTGCTGACATCGTTCAGAAGCGTCTTGGCTCCGCCTTCAAACTGCGCGCAGACCTGATCGGCGCGATCAGCATCCTGGGCGATGACGCGGGCGAGATGCGCCGCGCGCTGCCCGATTCCCATGCCCGTGATGTCCGGCTGCGCCTGGCAGGCGAACACGCCGACCGCGCCCAGGCCGAACGCATACTGCGTGAGGTCACGGCACTGTATACCTGCGGCCCGGCCGGCGGCGGCGGTGTGCGCACCGCACTGCGCCCGCGCCTGAACATGCTGTCTTGCACCATCCCCCGCGAGGCCGTGCACAGCGGTTGGAACTTTCTGGAGGAGATCGCGCCATGACCCAAGCCAATCAAACCGTGGCCGTGCCGCTGTACCGTCTGGCCCACAGCCGCTCCGGCGACAAGGGCAATATCTCCAACCTGAGCCTGATCGCGTGGGACCCCGAGTGTTACGCGGCGCTAGAGGCTCAGGTCACCGAGACGCGCGTGGCCGATTGGTTCGCCTACCGACACCCCACCGGCGTCAAGCGCTACACGCTGCCCACGCTGCACGCCATGAACTTTGTGCTGGACGGAGTGCTGGACGGCGGCGTGAATGACGCCCTGAACCTGGACACCCACGGCAAGAGCCTGTCTTTCAGATTGCTGGACATGACGGTGGAGGTCAGTGCGGAACTGGCTCGCCGGCTGCCAGACATACCCGGCGACCGTCCTGCGGCCGCCTGATTCCCCCTAAAGCAATACCCGGCCGCGCTCGTTCTGCGAGCTTGCCGCTCCGACAAGGAGCGTCGTGTACTCAGGGCGGCCCGGCAATAAAAACACCTACAGGAGACACACAACATGCGTATTTCATACAAGGGCCGTCTAGCCCTGATGCTGACTGCCGCACTACCGCTGACCGCAATGGCCCAAACCTTTCCCGCCAAGCCGATCACGTTCATCGTGCCGTTCGCCGCAGGCAGCGCCACCGACCAGATCGGCCGCGCCATCGGCCAGGGCATCACCGAGCAGACGGGGCAGGCCGTCGTCATTGAAAACAAGCCCGGCGCCAGCGCGATGATCGGCGCCGCAGCCGGCGCCCGCGCGGCCCCCGACGGCTACACGGTGCTGATCACCACCAACACCACCCACGCGGCCAACGAACACCTGTACAAGACGCTGACCTACAACCCCGTCAAGGACTTTGCCCCGCTTTCACTGCTGGGCAAAGGCGGTCAGATCATGGTCGTGAACCCCAACGCGCAGGCCAAGACCGTCGGTGAATTCCTGGCGCAAGCCAAGCAGTCCCCCGGCAAACTGAGCTTTGGCAGCGGCAGCTCCAGCAGCCGCATCGCGGGCGAACTGCTGCAACAGATGGCAGGCGTGCAATTGCTGCACGTGCCCTACAAGAGCAATCCGCTTGCTGTTACTGACCTGCTCGGCGGGCAGATCGACATGATGATCACCGATACGGCTACCGGCCTGCCGCAAGTCAAATCGGGCAAGCTGCGCGCACTCGGCGTCACCGGTCTGGCCCGCTCGCCCCTGGCGCCGGACGTGCCGACGATCGCCGAAGCCGGTGTGCCGGGCTACGAGATGGGTTATTGGTTTGCCGCCTATGCCCCCGCTGGCACCCCGCCGGACGTCATCAAGCGTTTGAACGAATTGCTCGTCAAGGCTACGCAGACCAAACCTGCCCAACAGTTCTATGCGCAAACGGGCACGGATGCCGCCTCGTCCACGCCAGACGAACTCGCGCAATTCCAGCAAGCGGAATCCAAGAAGTGGGGTGAAATCATCAAGAAGGCAGGCATTCAGCCGGAATAACCGCCCCATTCGGCTTCCCGGGATCGTCAATAAAAAAGCCCATCGCGTTCTCAGGCGATGGGCTTTTTGTATGCAAGCAGTGACAGCTTATTTGTCCACGAACGCCCGCTCAACCACGTAGTCGCCCGGCTGGCCCACGCCCGGCGAAACCACGAAGCCGCGCTTGTCCAGCATGGCGCTGATGTCAGCCAGCATATGCGGGCTACCGCAAATCATGGCGCGGTCGGTTTCAGGGTTGATCTGTGGAATGCCGATGTCTTCGCACAGCTTGCCGTTTTCCATCAGCTCCGTGATGCGGCCCTGGTTGCGGAACGGTTCGCGCGTGACTGTGGGGTAGTACACGAGCTTGTCGCGCACCACGTCACCGAAGAATTCGTTGTTCGGCAGTTCTTTTTCGATGAAGTCGGCGTAGGCCAGCTCGCTGACCCAGCGCACGCCGTGCACCAGAATGACCTTGTCGAAGCGTTCGTAAATGTCCGGGTCTTTGATGATGCTCATGAAGGGCGCCAGGCCAGTGCCCGTGCCAAACAGGAACAGATGCTTGCCCGGCTTCAGGTCATCGACGACCAGTGTGCCCACGGGCTTGCGGCTGACCAGGATGGTGTCGCCTTCTTTCAGATGCTGCAGGCGCGACGTCAAGGGGCCGTTTTGCACCTTGATGCTCAGGAACTCAAGGTTCTCTTCGTAGTTCGCGCTGGCGATGCTGTAGGCCCGCAATAGCGGCTTGCCTTCAACTTCCAGGCCGATCATGACGAAGTGGCCGTTGTGGAACCGCAAGGCCGCGTCACGCGTCGTGGTAAAGGAAAACAGGGTGTCGTTCCAGTGGTGCACGCTTAGTACGCGCTCAGTATTGAAAGCAGCCATGTCGTATTAAGTTAGGGCGGGAAAAATCGGGCGGCGGGCCCGGTCTTGGCCGCGGTAGCAATCCGCACCGCAGGTAATTCGCGGCCGGCATTAGGGTTGACCCTATTCTACAGGGTCTTGATAGGAATTGCTCTCATTATTCCGTAATACGCTTATGCCGTATTGATGGGGATCAACGACTGGAATCTTTGGCTTACGACCAGTTGAATGCCGCTTTGCTTCCTGTTATTGTCGCATTCTCAGTTGATAATCGTTTTCGTTAGCAGACCGTTTTATGCAGTGGCAGAGCCAATTCTTATGTGGTTTTGCCCCTTGCAGCCCTTGCCGGAGCCCCTTCATGATCAAGCGTCCCCAATTGAATTCGCTGCTGCGCGCCTTGGCGCTGGCCGGCGCCGCCGCCTTCACCGTATCGGCCAACGCGGCCGAAGAAGTCAGCCTGTACACCACCCGGGAGCCCAAGCTGATCCAGCCGCTGCTGGATGCCTTCACCAAGGAAAGCGGCATCAAGGTCAATACCGTCTTCGTCAAGGACGGCCTGCTGGAACGTGTCAAGGCCGAAGGCGCCAAGTCGCCCGCCGACCTGCTCATGACGGTGGACATCGGCAATCTGCTGGATCTGGTGGACGGCGGCGTGACGCAATCGGTCAAGTCCCAAACGCTGGAATCGGTCATTCCCGCCAACCTGCGCGGCGCGGATGGCAAGTGGTACGCCCTGTCGCTGCGCGACCGCGTGCTGTATGTGGAAAAAGATCTGAAGCTGGAAACCTTCCGCTACGAAGACCTGGCCGACCCCAAGTGGAAGGGCAAAGTCTGCATCCGTTCGGGCCAGCACCCCTACAACACCGCGCTGGTCGCCTCGATGATCGCGCATGACGGCGCCGAAGCCACCGAAAAGTGGTTGCGCGGCGTCAAAGCCAACCTGGCCCGCAAGGCAGCCGGCGGCGACCGTGACGTGGCCCGCGACATTCTGGGCGGCATCTGCGACATTGGCCTGGCCAATGCGTACTACGTCGGCCACATGAAAAATTCCGAGCCCGGTACCGACGGCCGCAAGTGGGGCGACGCCATCAAGGTGATCCGCCCGACGTTTGCCAACGCCAAGAGCGGCGGCACCCACGTGAACGTCAGCGGCGCGGCCGTTGCTGCTCACGCGCCCAACAAGGCCAACGCGGTCAAGCTGCTGGACTTCCTGGTGTCGGAACCGGCACAGGCGCTGTATGCCCAGGCCAACTACGAGTACCCGGTGCGCAAGGGCGTGAAGCTCGACCCCGTGATCGCCAGCTTCGGTGAACTGAAGATTGATCCCCTGCCCCTGACCGAGATCGCCAAGCATCGCAAGCAAGCCAGCGAACTGGTCGACAAGGTCGGCTTCGACAACTGATAAACCCAGGGATCACCGCGCTTTCCGGGCGCGCTGATCCCTGCGGCAGTAACATACGCGCGGGCGGCGCATACCGCCTCCGCGAGGGCCTGTTCCCTTCTTTATCAAAGGGAACAGGCCTTGCCATTGATGCGATCGACTTTGAAGCATGCACACTGAATCCTTGCCCCGGCCGCTGCGTTTGCGCTGGACTGAACGCGGGGCTGGCTGGCTGGCCGGCGCCGCATTGATTGCGCTGGCCGTACTGGCGCCTGTGCTGACGCTGGGCTGGTGGGCGCTGGATGGCAACCTGGCGCACTGGCAGCACTTGGCCAACTACGTGCTGCCCCAGGCCCTGGCCAACACCGCAATCTTGCTGGCAGGCGTCGGCGTCATGGTCACGCTGCTGGGCACGGGAGCCGCGTGGCTCGTCACTGCCTACGAATTTCCCACCCGCCGGATCTTGACCTGGGCATTGCTGCTGCCGCTGGCGGTGCCAACCTACATCATTGCGTTTGCCTACCTGGACCTGCTGCACCCCATCGGCCCGATCCAGACCGCGATCCGCGCCGTGCTGGGCTACGACAGCCCCCGCCAATTCCGTTTGCCGGACTTGCGCTCGATCTACGGCGCAATTTTTGTGCTGGGCTTTGTGCTGTACCCCTATGTTTACCTGAGCACCCGCGTCATGTTCATGACGCAGGCCGCCAGCTTGCTTGAAGCTGCCCGCACGCTGGGTGCCGGGCGCGTGGCTGTCTTCTTCCGCGTCGCACTGCCGCTGGCCCGCCCAGCCATCGTCGTGGGCGTCAGCCTGGCTTTGCTTGAGACGCTGAACGACATTGGCGCATCCGAATTTCTGGGCGTGCAAACACTGACCGTCTCGGTCTACACCACGTGGGTCACCCGTTCCGATCTGGCGGGCGCCGCGCAAATCGCGTTGACCATGCTGGCCATCGTGATCGGTCTGATCATGCTGGAACGCCACGGCCGCAAGCGTCAACGTTACGCCAACACGCAACGCATGCGCCCCATGCAAGCACGCCGGCTGCGCGGGACGGCCGCGGTGGTAGCCATGGTGCTGGGCTGGATACCCGTGCTGCTGGGGTTTGTCGCGCCGGCGGTCTATCTGATCTTTGAAACCTATAAGCGCCTGCATCTGGTCGGCGGGGTGTCGAACCAACTGATCAACGGCTTGAGCAACACGCTGATCGTGGCGTTCAGCGCCACCATCGTTACCTTGCTCTGCGGACTGATCGTGGCCTGGGCCGGACGCACCATGCGCGAAAGCGCCACCTTCAACCCGGGACGCGCCTGCGCACGAATTGCCAGCCTGGGTTACGCCGTGCCCGGCACCGTGCTGGCGATCGGCCTGCTCACGCCTTTCGTCTGGATCGACACTGCCGTGGCCAAGGTATTTGGCGGCACTGGCCTCTTCCTGATGGGATCGATGGCCGCGCTGGTTTGCGCCTATGTCATCCGCTTTCTGGCGATCTCCACCGGGGCACTGGAAGCGGGCCTGGCGCGCATTCCCCCGTCTTTGGAACAGGCCTCGCGGCTGCTGGGCGAAAGCTCGGCAGGCACCTTGCGCCGCGTACACCTTCCGCTGCTGCGGCCAGCACTGGCTGCAAGCGCCCTGCTGGTGTTCGTGGACGCCATGAAGGAACTGCCTGCCACCCTGCTTTTGCGCCCGATGAATTTCGACACGCTGGCCACATGGCTTTACGCCGAGGCCGCTCGCGGCACCTACGAAGAAGGCGCCGTCGCCGCGCTGGCGATCGTACTGGCCGGCCTATTGCCCGTCATCCTGCTGGCGCGCACCAATCTGAAAATGGGACATTGATCATCGTGCCCGATCTGTTAGAAATCGATCGACTCTCTCTTGCCTACGACACCCCGGGCGGCTTAAAAGCCGTGGTGCAGGATCTGACGCTGGGCCTGCCAACAGGGCACATCGGCTGCCTGTTGGGCGAGTCCGGCTGCGGCAAGACCACCGTGCTGCGCGCAATCGCAGGCTTTGAACCCGTGCGCGCCGGCCGCATCCTGCTGGACGGCACCGTCATTTCTTCGGCAACCGAACAGGTGCCGCCTGAGCTGCGCCGGGTCGGCATGATGTTTCAGGACTACGCCTTGTTTCCGCACCTCTCGGTGGCGCTGAACGTGGCGTTTGGTCTGCGCAAGCTGCCGCGCGCGGACCGTGCCCGCCGTGTCGAAGAAATGCTGGAACTGGTGGGTCTGGCGCACGCCGCCAACAGCTATCCGCACGAGATTTCGGGCGGCCAGCAACAGCGCGTAGCGCTGGCGCGGGCCTTGGCGCCCTCGCCCGATTTACTGCTGCTGGACGAACCGTTCTCCAACCTGGATGTGGACACGCGCGAACGCCTGGCGTTTGAAGTGCGCGACATTCTGAAGACCACTGGCCACACGGCCATCCTGGTCACCCACAACCAGGCCGAAGCCTTCGCCATTGCGGACCGCATTGGCGTGATGGCCAAGGGCAGCATCGCGCAGTGGGATACGCCGTACAACCTGCACCACCACCCCGCCAACGACTTTGTGCGCGACTTCATCCGCCGCGAAGCGCTGGAAGAACGGCGCGAGCAAGCCTTCGCTCGCGGACGCTAAGGCAGCGGCTGCCAGCACACGGTTTGTGGCGTAATGCAGACGTATTTTTGCCGCAAGCATGGACGCCACTTCATTTTTAATACGTGGAGGCCGCGCCGTTCCAGATCCGGTGGTAGAGTGGCGCCTGTTCGGCAACGCTCACCACGCAGCGTTCCCTATCCCAACACCACTGCACAGGAGGAAATCATTATGCAAAAACAAACTTCCCGCCTTGCAGGCCGCGCCTAGCTAGATCGAATTTTTCTTGCTGTAAGCCTTACAGCGCCCATTCGCATTGCCTTGGCCCGGACCTGCCACACAGGGTCTCTCATTCGCTGCACTCGCACGGCCCCACCTATTGGGCCCGACGGCATAGACGCGTCTGCGCTTGCCGCCGCGCTCCGCTGGCTGCGGCATGCCTGCGCGAGTTCGCACGCGATGAGATCAAGCCCTTCTTTGACTTGATCTGGAAATTTCCATGGGCAATTGCATTCAACAATTGTCCGAGAGCGTGACACTCATCGCCTCGGACGACACGTGGATCGAAGGCAACGCGATCCAACAACTACACACCACTTCCAAGCTTGCCGGCATGCGCCGCGTTGCAGGAATGCCTGATCTCCATCCCGGCCGGGGTTATCCGGTGGGAGCCGCCTTTTTCTCGACCGGACGCTTGTATCCCGCTTTGATAGGCGGCGATATCGGCTGCGGCATGGCGCTATGGACGACGGACCTTGATGCTCGAAAGAGCCCTGCCGAAAAGCTTGAAAAGCGGCTAGGCAATATCGACGCGCCATTGGACGATGCGTGGCAAACCCTGGTGTCTGAATTGGCACCCGCCAATGTCGGATTCCAGCAGGCATTGGGAACCATCGGCGGCGGCAATCACTTTGCCGAGCTGCAACGCATTGATCATATCTACGACCCGCAGGCTGTAGCTGCATTGCAGCTGGATATGAAACAACTGGTGCTGCTTGTGCACAGCGGTTCGCGCGGTTTGGGCGGATCGATTCTGGAACAGCACATCCATCGGCACGGCCATGCGGGACTCGTTCAAGACAGCGCCGACTGCGTGGACTATCTGGCACAACACGACGGCGCCTTGCAGTATGCAGAAGCCAACCGGCAACTGATTGCGCGCCGCATGCTGGACCGGCTTGGAGCAAACGGCCAGCAGGTGCTGGACGTGCACCACAACCTGGTCACGCCCGCCGCGATTCAAGGCGAAAACGGCTGGCTGCATCGCAAGGGCGCTACGCCGTCCGATACGGGGCTGGTCGTTATCCCTGGTTCGCGGGGGGACTACAGTTATCTGGCGGCGCCAATTCCCAGCGAAGCCAGTCTGTTTTCGCTGGCGCATGGCGCGGGCCGTAAATGGATGCGCAGCGAGTGCAAAGACAGGCTCGTCAAGCGTTACAGCCCTGCGCAATTGAGCAGGACCAAGCTGGGCAGCCATGTAGTCTGCCAGGATAAGCATCTGATCTACGAAGAAGCGCCAGAGGCCTACAAGCCTGTCGACAGCATCATTGCCAGTATGGAACAGGCAGGATTGCTGACGGTGCTGGCAAAGCTGCGTCCCGTGCTGACTTACAAAACACGTGGGGGGTGCTGCTGATGGCGCTATTACAGTTATCCGCCGCGCAAGGTCCAGACGAATGTTGTCTTGCCGTGGCCAAAGCGCTGGCGTATCTGCTGCGTGAAGCGCAAGCCAGCAACTTGAGCGCCGACGTTTTGGAGCTTGAAAACGGCAACCGGGCGGGCACTTTCCGCTCCGTTCTGCTGAGTCTGGATGGCGCTGGAGCAGATGCCTTGGCGGCGCAATGGGAAGGGTCGATCCAATGGATCTGCCCAAGCCCGTACCGCCCTGCTCATCAACGCAAGAACTGGTTCATCGGCGCATTGCGTTGTGAAACTCCGGCAACCAGCCTGGCAAGTGAAATACGTTTTGAGACGACGCGCTCTTCCGGCCCTGGCGGCCAGCATGTCAACAAAACGGAGTCCGCGGTACGCGCAACGCATGTGGCAACAGGCATCACCGTCAAGGTGCAGACCGAACGCAGCCAACATGCGAACAAACGCATTGCGGTTCTGTTGATTGCGCACCGTCTGGCCAACCGCGATCAGGAACTGCAAGCCGCACAGCGTGCGCAACGCAGGCAATTCCACCACCAGGTGGAACGCGGAAGTCCAAAGCGCGTGTTCAAAGGCGAAACCTTTGAACTCTTGAAAACCACGTAGTGAACAGCAGGCCGGAACATTCCGGCCTGCGCCTTATTTACACGCGCGGTTCGGGCAAGGGGATGAACTCGGTTTCATCGCCGGGCACGACCTGATCAAAGCGCGTGCGCTGCCAGTCCTGCTTGGCTTGTTCAATGCGGTCTTTGCTGCTGGACACGAAGTTCCACCAGACAAAGCGCGGGCCGTCCAACGGCTCTCCACCCAGCACTGCGAAGCGCGCGGCCGTCTTCGCGCGGATCTGCACGGGCTTGCCCGGCGCAAAGACAACAAGGCGTCCGCTCTCGTATGTCTGGCCTTCAATTTCGACGGTGCCCATCGCCAGATAGGCGGCGCGTTCAACATGTTCAGCCGGAAGCACCGTGATGGCGCCTGCCTGCAATTGAAGGTCACCATAGAACAGCGGCGACAACGTTTTGACTGACGAGGTTTTACCAAACAACGAGCCCGCTACCACCTGGGCGCGCACGCCCTCGCCTTCAATAACCGGCTGGGCATCCAGACCGTAGTGCGTGAAACCAGGGTCGGATTCTTCATGCTCTTTGGGCAGACCAACCCAAATCTGCAGGCCACAGAGCCGCTGCGGAGCCAGACGGCTTTCGGGCGACGAGCGTTCGGAGTGAACGATGCCGCGGCCTGCCGTCATCCAGTTCACTTCCCCGGGCAAAATGGTCTGCGTATGACCCGCGCCGTCGCGGTGCACCATCGAACCTTCATACAGATAGGTGACGGTAGACAGGCCGATATGCGGATGCGGACGGACGTCGATGCCAGACCCAACGTCAAAATCGGCTGGCCCCATGTGATCCAGGAACACGAACGGACCCACGGTGCGGCGCTGCGCCGACGGAATGGCGCGCAAGACGGAGAAACCGCCAAGGTCGCTGGTGCGCGGCACTACAACGGTTTCAATCTGGCTTTCGCCTGCTTCGGACAAGGTAGACATGGTGGAGCGCTCCGCATGAGTAGGCCAACGGCCATCTTAAGGCCTGACGGCCGATTCTAAGTCTGCCGGACGGAGCCCTGCTCCGCCCGGCGCGTGGCATTACGCCAGATCAAACACCAGCACTTCGGCGTTCTTGCCACCGGACAGTTCGACACGGTTCTCATCCGTGATCGCGGCAGCATCGCCAGCCAACAGTTCGACGCCATTGACGGTCAGACTGCCGCGGGCCACATGCACCCAGCCACGGCGGCCCGGCGCCAAGGTCAAAGCGGCGGATTCGTCGCCGTCGAACAGGCCGCCGTACAAACGCGCATCCTGATGAATCTTCATCGAACCATCCACGCCATCAGCCGATACCAGGGCTTGCAGGCGGCCACGCTTTTGCGCATCGCTGAAGCTGCGCTCTTCGTACTCCGGCGCAATGCCGGTGACGTCGGGCTGAATCCAGATTTGCAGCATGTGCGTTTCAGTATCCGGCAGCGGGTTGAACTCGGAGTGCATGACGCCGCGGCCAGCGCTCATCCGTTGCACGTTACCGGGCTGAATGGTCGAGCCGCTACCCATGCTGTCCTTATGCGCAATCGCGCCGTCCAGCACATAGGTGATGATCTCCATGTCCCGGTGGCCGTGGGTGCCGAAACCGCGTCCGGCAGCGATGCGATCATCGTTGATCACGCGCAGCGCGCCGAAGCCCATGTGAGCCGGGTCGTAGTAGTTGGCAAACGAAAAGGTGTGAAACGAATCGAGCCACCCATGGTTGGCGTGACCTCGTTCGGCAGCGCGGCGAATCGTAAGCATTGTGGACTCCTGTTTCAATAATATGAATGATCTATGGGGTGCAGCGCTTGGCTTGAAGGTCCTGTCTGTTTGTCTGCAACCCCGGCATGAGTGATATTCTGCGCGTGCCAGACCCGGCGTTTGGCGCTATATTTTGACGAAATCATTCAAATATTTTGAACGGCCCTCGAATGCAGCCTATCACCCCTGAATTGCTCGTCCTGGTCGACGCGATTGCCCGCCACGGCAGCTTTGCCAAAGCGGCCCGCGAACTCGGCAAGGTACCGTCTGCCGTTACGTATTCCATACGCAAGCTGGAAGATGGCTTGGATGTGTTGCTGTTTGACCGGACCGGACATCGCGCGCAGCTGACGCCGGCGGGAGAAGCCCTGCTGAAAGATGGCCGCTATGTCTTGCAGTCATTGGACGACCTGGCATGCCGCGTGAAACGCATCGCCACCGGATGGGAAGTGGAGCTGCGCATTGCGGTCAGCGCTGTGCTGCCGTGGCGTCCGCTATACGACTTGATCGAAGAATTCCAGGGGATTGCCAGCGCCACCAAGCTGCGCTTCTCCAGCGAGGTATTAAGCGGCAATTGGGATGCGTTGACGGCGGGCCGGGCGGACCTGGTCATCGGCGCGGGCGCGGCGGGTGAACCCACGGGCCCCTACCGCTCACAAGCGATCGGCCTGACGCAATTCGCGTTCTGCGTTGCCGCGCACCACCCGCTGGCGGCACTGCCACAGCCCCTTAGCCGCGCTGATATCACGCGCTATTGCGCCGTGGTGGTGGCGGACACGTCGCGCAACCTGCCGCCGCAATCACGCGGCATTCTCGCCGACCAGCCCACGCTGGTCATGCCCACAATGCAAGCCAAGGTCGAGGCTCAAGTGCGCGGCCTGGGCTGCGGATACTTGCCCATGACGCTGGCAGCGCCATATTTGTCGCAAGGGTTGCTGGTGGTGTGCGAAACGGATGAAGGCATGTCCCTGACGGAACACGTGACCTACGCCTGGCGAGCCGAGCCACCCGGCGAGGCGCTGAAGTGGTGGCTGCAAAAGCTGAAATCGCCGCGTTTGTGCGAAAGCTTGTTAGGAATGGGGTAAAGCACGGCCTAGCAAGAATGGGGTTACGCAAGGCGCGCACTGCCCCGATTGAAGGCAGCCGCGCGCACCATCCACCTTCCCCGATCACTCGTCCTCAATCCCCAGCTCGCGCAGTTTGCGCGTGATGGTATTGCGACCGATCCCCAATCGTGAAGCGGCTTCCACGCGACGGCCACGGCTGGCGTCCAACGCACTTTGCAGCAAGATCTTCTCGAACTGACGGGTGAGTGTCGCCATGACCGCGGGTTCGCCGCGTTCCAGCCGGTATTGCGCATCACGCAGCAAAGAGTCCTGCCAATTGCGCGGCGCGCCGTCGTCCAAAGCGCTCGACGACTGCTGGACCACGGTGCCGATACTGGGCACCTGTGCAGCGGGGCGCTGCGGCATCGACGCCGCTTGCTGCTGATGTTCCACCGCACGAATTTCCGGCGGCAGATCACCGCGATCCACGGTCTGGCCTGCCGCCATTACCGTCAACCAGTGGCAGAAGTTCTCCAATTGCCGGACGTTGCCGGGAAAGTCGAACTTTGTCAGAACAGCCAGCGCATCTGGCGTCAAACGTTTGACGGGCACGCCCAAGGTACGGGCGCTGACAGTCAGAAAGTGCTGGGCCAGCGCGGGAATATCTTCCACGCGCTCGCGCAACGGGGGCAGCCGCAAGCGAATCACGTTTAAGCGGTGGAACAAATCTTCGCGGAACAGACCTTGCTCAACGCGCTGCTCAAGCGGCTGGTGAGTGGCTGCAACAATACGCACATCCACGCGTACGGGTTGCGCACCGCCGACCCGATAAAAGCTGCCTTCCGCCAGCACACGCAGCAATCGCGTCTGCAATTCAATCGGCATATCGCCAATCTCATCCAGGAACAAGGTGCCCCCGTGCGCTTCCTCGAAGCGGCCCCGGCGCAGATTGTTGGCGCCGGTAAATGCGCCGCGCTCGTGACCGAACAGTTCGGCCTCAAGCAGGTCACGCGGAATTGCCGCGGCGTTCAGCGCCACGAACGGACCGCTTGCGCGCACGCCGTGGCCATGCAGCGCTCGCGCCACCAATTCCTTGCCAGTACCGGATTCTCCCGTGATCAACACGGTGACCTTGGACTGCGCCAAGCGGCCAATCGCGCGGAACACTTCCTGCATGGCGGTGGAGGATGACTGCGTCATCATCCAGCGCTCGTTGTTCTGCGCAGCCTCGCCCTGCCCTTCGGGGCTTTCGGGCTGCGACGATTCCTGCATGGCGCGCTGGATCAGCGCCACGGCTTCGTTCACGTCAAACGGCTTGGCCAGATAATCAAAGGCCCCGCCCTGAAACGCGGACACCGTGCTGTCCAGATCGGCAAACGCGGTCATCACAATGACCGGCAAACCGGGATGACGTTCTTTCAGTTGCCGCAACAGCTCCAAGCCATTGCCGCCAGGCATGCGGATATCGGACACCAATGCGACGGGCGTGTCGCGCTGAAGCGCTTCCAGCACATCAGCCGATTGGGAGAAACTGCGGGTTGTGACGCCAGCGCGGGCCAGGGCCTTTTCGAGGACCCAGCGGATGGCCTGGTCGTCGTCGACGATCCATACGGGTTTCATCAGTGTGCGGGCTCCATCGGTAGGACCAGGCGAAATTCAGTGCGCCCGGGTCGGGATTCAAATTCGATGATGCCGCCGTGCTGCTGCACGAAGTCCTGGGCAAGGCTCAAGCCCAACCCCGTACCTCCGGCCCTGGCCGTGACCAGCGGATGGAAAATGCGGTCACGGATATGGTCCGGCACGCCAGGACCGTTGTCGATAATGGACAGCACCAGCGCCAGCCGGTGTTGCCGGTGCGCCAGCATGACTTGCCGGGCTACGCGGGTACGCAACGTCACTACGCCGGGTTCTGCCTGCGCGCTTTGCGGACGCGCAACCAGTTCCTGTGCAGCATTGCGCGCCACATTCAAGACTGCCTGCATCAAACGGGCGGCATCGCCGCGCAAGTCGGGAACCGACGCGTCGTAGTCGCGCAAGATGGTGACGTCGTTGCGGAATTCAGCCTGAATCAGCGCGCAGACGCGTTCGCAGATTTCATGGATATTCACCGGACGCGCATTCAGCGGCACACGTTGCGGGCCGCTCAAGCGGTCCACCAGCGCCTGCAAGCGGTCGGCTTCGGAAATAATGACCTGGGTGTATTCAGCCAGCGCTGCACTGGGCAACTCGGCTTCCAGCAATTGCGCGGCGCCGCGCAAACCACCCAATGGATTCTTCACTTCGTGCGCAAGATTGCGCAGCAGCTCGCGGTGAGCTTCTATTTCATCAACCAGCCGATGATTTCGATCGGCCAGAACGCGCTGCTCTATCTCTCGCGTTTCGATCAGCACAGGCCAGCGTTGGCCCGTCAGCCCGACCGTCGTAACGGCGACTTCCACAGATTCAGCGGCACGGCGCAACGAGGCCAGTTGCCGGACATCGGCATATCGCCCGGCCGCAGCGCGGTCAATGGACGATTGGATGTTTTCTGGGTTGTCGAACAGCGTAGCGGCAGAGTGGCCGCATAGTTGTTTGCGCGACCGGCCGAACAAATCCTCGGCAGCCGCGTTGGCGTATTCAATGTGACCGCGCTCGTTAACCAGGAAAACGGACGTGGCAAGCAGATCGAGAGCTTCTACATTCATTTTTCAACGTACCCGAATGACAGGGGGGAAAGCGGAACGCGCCCGCGACGGCGGCGCCGGAACCCGGCGCCCTGCCCGCCAGGCTTGGTGCATGGCGGACAAACCGTCGAGCCGCGACCTGGTGGTGCGCGTGATGTGGGCCCTGGTTTCTGCCTACATCATCGCGCTCCCCCCAGCCACAGCCTCAGACAAATCAGAGGCTGTAGTACATGTCGAATTCAACCGGGTGCGTCGTCATGCGCAGACGATTCACATCGCCCATCTTCAGGTCGATGTAGGCGTTGAGCATGTCGTTGCTGAACACGCCACCACGGGTCAGGAACTCGCGATCCTGGTCCAGAGCTTCCAACGCTTGTTCCAGCGACGAGCACACCGTCGGGATCTTCGCGTCTTCTTCGGGCGGCAGGTCGTACAAGTTCTTGTCGGCGGGATCACCGGGGTGAATCTTGTTCTGCACGCCGTCCAGACCGGCCATCATCAGGGCCGAGAATGCCAGGTACGGGTTGGCCAGCGGGTCCGGGAAACGCGCTTCGACGCGGCGGCCCTTCGGGTTGCCGACGTACGGAATGCGGATCGAGGCCGAGCGGTTGCGGGCCGAGTAAGCCAGCTTGACCGGGGCTTCGTAGTGCGGAACCAGACGCTTGTACGAGTTGGTGCCCGGGTTGGTAATGGCGTTCAGTGCGCGAGCGTGCTTGATGATGCCGCCGATGTAGTACAGCGCAAATTCCGACAGGCCAGCGTAGCCGTTGCCTGCGAACAGGTTTTGGCCGTCCTTCCAGATGGATTGGTGCACGTGCATGCCGGAACCGTTGTCGCCAACGATGGGCTTGGGCATGAACGTCGCGGTCTTGCCGTAGGCGTGGGCCACGTTGTGCACGACGTACTTGACGATCTGCGTCCAGTCGGCGCGCTGAACCAGCGTGCTGAACTTGGTGCCGATTTCCAGTTGGCCCGGAGCGGCGACTTCATGGTGGTGCACTTCAACCGGCACGCCCATTTGTTCCATCAACAGGCACATTTCCGAACGCATGTCCTGGAACGAATCAACCGGCGGCACGGGGAAATAGCCGCCCTTCACGCCAGGACGATGGCCGGTGTTGCCACCTTCGAATTCCAGGCCGGAGGACCACGGCGCTTCTTCGGACTTGATCTTGACGAACGTGCCCGACATGTCGGTGTTCCAGGTCACGCCGTCGAACACGAAAAATTCGGGTTCCGGACCAAAGTAGGCGGTGTCGCCCAGGCCGGAGGCCTTCAGGTAGGCTTCGGCGCGCTTGGCCAGCGAACGCGGGTCGCGGTCATAGCCCTTCAGGTCGGACGGTTCAACCACGTCGCAGGACAGGATCAGGGTCGGTTCTTCGCGGAACGGGTCCAGGTTGGCGGTCGAGCAGTCGGGGATGAGCAGCATGTCGGACGCTTCAATGCCCTTCCAGCCCGGAATCGACGAACCGTCGAAGGCCTGCCCGCTTTCCAGCTTGTCTTCGTCGATCGCGGTGGTGGGCACGGAAACGTGGTGCTCACGGCCAACCGTATCGGTAAAGCGGAAATCCACGAATTTCACTTCGTTATCGGCGATCTGTTTCAGGACGTCTTTCGGGCTTGCCATGTCATCTCCATTAGATAAAAGGGTCGAGGGCTGCGCCTCTCGACTGGCATAAAACTATTAAGCAATAAGCGTGCCAGGTTTCACCCCAGGGATTCCCAGGGCAATATGCACAATCATGGGAAATGTAGCACCAGTATGGTGCAAATGACGGAGCATCATTGCCCCAATATGGTGCCTGCACGTTACAGGAACATTTCCTGCAGATCGTTTAGAAAGCTCCACCCCAAAGGTGTCGCCCGCAACCGCGTGGGGTCCGCATCCAGCAAGCCCCGTTTCGAGGCAGCCTCTAATTGGTGCGCAATGACGGCCAGCGATAACCCCGTGCGCTCCGTGAAGGCGGTAGTGGGCACGCCGTCCTTCAAACGCAAAGCATTGAGCATGAACTCAAACGGCAGCTCATCAGGGCCGACCTGACGGTTTTCCGCCAGATGGCTGCCGTCTCGGGCCATTGCCGCCTGCATCCAGGAATCCGGGCTGCGCAGGCGCGCTTCACGCACGATACGGTCGTGAAAGGACAGCTTGCCGTGAGCGCCGGGGCCGATGCCCAGGTAGTCACCGAATTCCCAATAGTTCTGGTTGTGCCGGCTGCGGGCGCCTGGCTTGGCGTAGGCCGAGACCTCGTAGCGCGCCAGGCCGGCCGCCGCCAGCTCGGATTCCACCGCGTCCTGCATGGCCGCGCTGGTATCGTCGTCCGGCAGGTCTTCGGGCGGAAACTTGGCAAAGACGGTGTTGGGTTCCATCGTCAGGTGATACAGCGACAGATGTTCCGTGCCGAACGACACCGCCTGCCGCAGATCGTCCAGACAGGCGTCCAAGGTCTGCCCAGGCAGAGCAAACATGACGTCCAGATTGACGCGGGAGACGGCGCGCTGCGCCATTTCGATGGCGGCGCGCGCCTGCGACGCATCATGAATGCGGCCCAATTTCTTCAACTGAGCATCGTCAAAACTCTGTATGCCCAGCGAGAAGCGCGTGACTCCGCTCGCGGCATAGTCACGAAACCGGCTGGCTTCGGCTGTGCCGGGGTTGGCTTCCATGGTGATCTCGGCGTCTGGCCACACGTTCAGACAGGCCCGCAGCATGGCCAGCAACTCATCCAATCCGGCGGATGACAGCAAGCTGGGAGTGCCGCCGCCAATAAATACGGACACCACCTGACGGCCCCAGATGGACGGCAGCGCCTGTTCCAGGTCGCTGCGCAAGGCGTCAAGATAGGCCCGCTCCGGGATTTCTCCGGCCGGCGCAGCGTGCGAATTAAAGTCGCAATACGGGCATTTGCGCACGCACCAGGGCACGTGCACATACACAGACAATGGCGGCAGGCTGGTCAGCGTGGAGCCGGCCGGCACAATCAGGCGGGACGGCTGTGCGCCGCCCATTTCGTTGCGGATGGGAATAATGATGGACATGCGGTGTTCCTGGGCCGGCGCCCTCTTCAACCCTGGCTAAGTTTGCTCAGTAGTTCGCGCAGCGCGCGTGCGCGGTGGCTCACCCGGTTCTTTTCTTCGGGGTCCAGCGTGGCAGCGGTCAACGCCATGTCGGGCAGGTAGAAATGCGGATCGTAGCCAAAGCCGTTGGCGCCTTCGGGCAGGTCTATGATCTCGCCATGCCACAACCCCTCGCCAATCAGCGGGCACGGATCGTTTTCTGAGCGCACTAGGGCCAGTACGGCCACGTACCACGCGCGGCGGTCAGCTTGACCAGCCAGCTTCTGCACCAGCAGCGCGTTATTGGCCTGATCGGACTTTTCACCGCCATGCATCTTGGCGTAGCGAGCCGAATAGACGCCAGGGGCGCCATCCAGCGCCGCAACGCACAGGCCCGAGTCATCAGCCAGCGCAGGCAGACCCGTCAAACGGCTGGCGTGGCGCGCCTTGGCCAGCGCATTTTCAACAAACGTCACATGCGGTTCTTCGGCTTCTGGCACGCCGAGCTCGCCCTGGGGCACTAATTCGATGCCCAGCGGCGCAAACAAGGCGGAAAACTCACGCAGCTTGCCGACATTATTGGACGCCAGCACAACGCGGCGTAGGGAATCGGGAATCTTGGGGGAAGTCATATGGCAAATTGTATAGGCCGCAGGCGGCGAGCGGCGTCCGGGCGCGTCAAGCCCCTGCAATGGGCATGGCCAAGTTCAAATCCCGATTGACAGTGATGTAACAGCGCATGAAGATTGCGCGTCCTGCGTTAGCGCAACAACGCAGACATATTTTGTTGTCAACATGACGAATCTTGTCACTGATCGTATCTGAACGCTCCGGCGATGAACTCACTTCACGCTTTGCCCCGGCCGGTTGCGGCCCGCGCGCCCCACTCCCCCTTGGACGCCGCGAATGCGCACGCCGGCTTGGCTGGCATTCTGCGCAACCACCTGCTGCGCCCGCGCTATCAACCCGTTGTCGACATTTCGCACAGCCGCATCTACGGACATGAAAGCCTGATCCGCGGCCCGGTCGACACCGCTTTGCATTTTCCCGACGCCCTCTTCGCCGAGGCTCGCCGCAAAGGGCTGCATCCCCAGCTGGAACTGGCCAGCTTCCGTGCTGGCGCACAGGGTTTTGTTCAACACGAGGCAGCAGGCAAGTTATTCCTGAACCTGTCCGGCTCTGCGCTGATCCATTACTGGACCTTGTGGGGCGACGACATGCCGCTGCGCCTGCTCAAAGACTGCGCACTAGACCCCGCCAGCATCATCGTTGAACTGACCGAACAAGACCCGCTGTCTGAACACATGACGGAATTGGGCAATGCGTTTGCGTGCCTGCGCGAGCATGGCATGCGCATCGCGCTGGATGACTATGGCGTGGGGAATTCCAATCTGCAACTGTGGTCCGAGATGCAGCCTGATCTCGTCAAGATCGACCGTTACTTCTTCAATGGAATCGGCCAGGACGACCGCAAGCAAAACATGGTGCGCGCCATTCTGAAAGTGGCGCAGTACCTGGGCACGTCCATCGTGGCCGAAGGCATTGAGACGGCTGAAGATCTTGCGGTTGTGCGCGAACTGGACATCCGATACGCGCAAGGCTGGTTTTTGGGACGGCCCGAAGAAACCCTGCTGACCGAGCTGGCGCCGCCGCTGCGCGAATCCCTGCGCGCGCGCAACCCCGCCCCTGTGTCGCAACGCGGCGCAGGCGGCACTGCGGCCAGCCTGCGGGTCGAAGCGCCGGCCGCATTACTGAACAAGCACACCAATGACGACGTGCACCGGCTCTTTATCGAGCACAAGAGCATGCACGCAGTAGCGGTCGTGGATGGCGACAACCGTCCGGTAGGCATCATCAACCGGCGCGACTTCTCCGAGCATTACGCCCAGCGCTACACACGCGAATTGTTCGGCCGTGACCAGTGCTCGACGTTCATGAATGCGGAACCCGTGCTGGTGGACCTGAATGTATCCATCGACCAGCTCAGTCATGTGCTGATCTCGGAAGACCAACGCTATCTGATGGACGGTCTGATCATCACGCGAGACGGCCGTTATGACGGCCTGGCCACAGGCGAAACGCTGGTGCGCTCAGTGACCGAGATGCGCATCGAAGCAGCCCGCTATGCGAACCCGCTGACGTCCTTGCCCGGCAACATCCCCATCAGCCGCCACATCGCCACGCTGCTGGAAGATGCCGCCGACTTCACCATCTGCTATGGCGACTTGAACAATTTCAAGCCATTCAATGACGTGTACGGCTATTGGCGCGGCGACGACATGATCATGTTGACCGCCGAGGTCATCAAGCGCCACTGCGATCCGTTGCGGGACTTTGTTGGCCATGTTGGCGGCGACGACTTTGTCGTGCTGTTTCGCAGCCTGGACTGGACCGAGCGCGTGCAGCGCATCATCGCCGAATTCAACGAGCAGGCCATGGATCTGTACGACGACCAAGGCCGCCATAACGGCGGCATTGAAGCCGAAGACCGTTATGGCGTGCCGCGCTTTTTCCCGTTTGTGACGCTGGGTGTCGGCGCGTTGACCGTCACCCCTTCACTATGCGAGCGCATTCGCCCGGAGGACATCGCGTCGGCCGCTGCTCACGTCAAGCACAAGGTCAAGCATGGGAACCTGTCGCTGGTGATCGAACGCTACACCGGCGGCGCCCTGCCCCAACTGAGCGACTGAACCCAACCCCGTGACCGCATCATGCGTGCCCGGGGTGATCTGAAACACGGCGACCGCCCGGCGCAAGCCCTGCGCCTGAATCTCGAGCGCCGCCGCAGCCGCCGCCGTTTGCTCCACCATGGCGGCATTTTCCTGCGTGCTGCGTTCGATGTCGGCTACTGCGTTGTTGACGGTAGCGATGCCCTCCGCCTGCTCGGCCGTCGCGCTGGAAATCTCGGCCACGATCTGTGTCACGCGATCAACCGAAACCACCATGTCGCGCATGGTGTCGCCGGCCAGATTTACCTGGCGTACGCCGGCCTCTACCCGCATGGCCGAATCGTCGATCAGGCCCTTGATTTCCTTAGCCGCCTGCGCGCTGCGTTGGGCCAGCGAGCGCACCTCGCCCGCAACCACAGCAAATCCCTTGCCCTGTTCGCCCGCACGCGCAGCTTCCACCGCCGCGTTCAGCGCCAAGATGTTGGTTTGAAAGGCAATGCTGTCGACCACGCCGACAATTTCACCGATGCGGCGCGCGCTGTCGGCAATGCCTCGCATGCTGTGCACAACTTCGTCCACGGCCTGCCCGCCGCGCTGCGCCAACTGCGTGGCGCTGATGGCCTGGCGGCTGGCCAGGTCGGCGTTGCCGGCCGTCAGTTGAACGGTATGCGCCAGCTGCGTCATATTGGCAGCGGCTTCTTGCAGTGAACCCGCCTGACGGGCCGTGCGGTCCGACATGTCTGCCCCGCCAGCGGCAATCTCGCCCGAACCCGTGTGAATCTCTTCAACCCCCCGGCGCACCGACGCCACAGCGGCCGACAGCCCCGTTTGCATACGGCGCATGGCGGAATACAGCACGCCGATTTCGTTGTCGCCGCGCGTAGCAATCGCACCCGTCAGGTCGCCGTCGGCGATGCGGTCAAAATGCGCGCCAGCCTCGTTCAGAGGCCGCAGGATGCTACGGCGAAATGCCAGCCGGATCATTGCGGCTAACAACAGCACGACGCCCAACACGCCCGCCGCCACGATGATCACGCGTTCCAACGTCTGGCTGGCGCCTGCCACCGCGGCCTGCCCCTGGTCCCGTGAATAGCTCTGGTAGGCATCGGCATGCTTGACGTAAGCCGCGCCGCTGACCGGCAGAACCTTGTCCACCAGCCGGTTCACCTCGATTCCGTTCCAGCCCTGGATCGCTTTTTGCATGGGCACAAGCGTCTGGTCGGCGAATGCCGCGTAGGCCGCCAGCACCTGGTTAAACAGCGGGGCGCCCTGCGCGCTGACATCGGGGTTGGCGCGCAACCGCGTCAGACTGGCTGCGGCCTGCTTGAGTAGTGCATCGGCCTGCGCCAGCGATTGATTGCGCGCGTCCTCCAATCCGCCTTCCATGCCGGTCTTGGCATCGGTCAGCGCCGCACGCGCCTGAAACAAGCGGCTGGTCATGTCGGCCAGATCGCTGGCCCGCTCGATGCTGCCCCGGCCCAGGGCCTCGATGTCAGCGCGGTTGTCGCGCAATACGGCGATGCCCGCAGCCGCCACCAGTGCGAAGAGCACCACAAACAACGCCAAAATGGCCGATACCGCTGTCGTGACTCTCAGATTCTTTCGCATATCCATCCATCTATAGCCTGGCGCCTGAGCGCAGTGCCACGGATTATGGACACGCAGTTTGGCAATTTCTTGACACAACCTTGTCGCCCGCATGACGAACGCTCGTCATGAAAGCGCGCTTTTGTGAACAGGAACCCCGTATTAAGGAATTGTGAATTGGCAGGCACGCCCCCTTACGGCACATTCGATGCTGTACAGAACCATTCCTTTCATCAGAACAGCAGCCCTATGCCCCACGCCTCTCATTCTTTTCAGGACATCCGCGAAGCCGTTCGCGACCTTTGCGCCCAATTTCCGGCCGAATACTTCCGCAAGATCGACGAAGAACGCGGTTACCCCGACGACTTTGTCCGCGCGCTGACGGAAGCCGGCTGGCTGGCGGCGTTGATCCCGCAAGAATATGGCGGCTCGGGCCTGGGCCTGACCGAAGCCTCGGTCATCATGGAAGAAATCAATCGCAGCGGCGGCAACTCCGGCGCCTGCCATGGCCAGATGTACAACATGGGCACCTTGTTGCGCCATGGTTCCGAAGCGCAGAAACGCGAATATCTGCCGCGCATCGCGGCGGGCGAACTGCGCCTGCAATCCATGGGCGTCACCGAGCCCACGACCGGCACCGACACCACCAAGATCAAAACCACGGCCGTGCGCCGCGGCGACCGCTACGTGATCAATGGCCAAAAGGTCTGGATCTCGCGCGTGCAGCATTCGGATCTGATGATTCTGCTGGCTCGCACCACGCCACTGGATCAGGTCACGCGCAAATCCGAAGGCATGTCGATCTTCCTGGTGGACCTGCACCATGCGGTCAAGCACGGCATGGCGATCCGTCCGATTCCCAACATGGTCAATCACGAAACCAACGAGCTGTTTTTCGACAATCTGGAAATCCCCGTCGAAAACCTGATCGGCGAAGAAGGCAAAGGGTTCAAGTACATCCTGGACGGCCTGAACGCGGAACGCACGCTGATTGCCGCCGAGTGCATCGGCGACGGCTACTGGTTCGTAGACAAAGTCACGGCTTACGCCAAGGAACGCATGGTGTTCGGCCGCCCCATCGGCCAGAACCAGGGTGTGCAGTTTCCGATTGCCCGCGCCCACATCAACGTGGAGGCGGCCAGCCTGATGCGCTACGAAGCCTGCCGCCTGTTCGACGCCCATGAACCCTGCGGCGCGCAAGCCAACATGGCCAAGCTGCTGGCTGCCGATGCGTCCTGGGAAGCGGCCAACGCCTGCCTGCAATTTCACGGCGGTTTCGGTTTTGCCACCGAGTACGACGTTGAACGCAAGTTCCGCGAAACCCGTCTGTATCAGGTCGCGCCGATTTCGACGAACCTGATCTTGTCCTACGTCGCCGAACATATCCTGGGCCTGCCCCGTTCCTTCTGAACCGCCGCCACCGACCATGACCGCAGCCAAAGACACTCCCCACCTCAGCGCCGAACTCGCAGCCTTTGCCGCCAACTTGCGCTACGAGGATATCCCTGCCCCGGTATTGCGCCGCGCCGAAGACCTGCTACTGGATTGCCTGGCATCCATCTTGGCGGGGGCCTCTGCCCGAGCCGTGCAGGCCATCGACCGCTACGCCGCCGCCATGGGGCCCGCAGATGGCCCCAGTGAAGTCCTTATCACCCGGCGCCGCACGAGTCCGCTGTTTGCGGCCATGGTCAACGCCGCAGCTGCCCATGTGGTGGAACAGGACGACGTGCACAACGGGTCGGTTTTCCACCCCGCCGCCGTCGTCTTCCCGCCTGCCTTGGCCGTGGCGCAGGCGCTGGGCAGTTCAGGCCGTGACCTGCTGGTTGCCGCCGTTGCTGGCTACGAAGTGGGCATCCGCGTAGGCGAATTCCTGGGCCGCTCGCACTACAAGATTTTCCATACAACCGGTACGGCCGGCACGCTTGCCGCAGCCGTCACGACGGGCCGCTTGCTGAATCTATCGGCTGAAGAAATGCTGCATGCGCTGGGGTCGGCCGGTACTCAAGCCGCTGGCCTGTGGGAGTTCCTGCGCGACGCGGCAGACTCCAAGCAACTGCATACCGCCAAGGCGGCCGCTGACGGCATCACGGCCGCCTACTTGGCCCGCGAAGGTTTCACCGGCGCCCGCCGCATTCTGGAAGGCCCGCAAGGCATGGCGGCAGGCATGTCCACGGACGCCGACCCCAGCCGCCTGTGTGACCGCCTGGGCGAACGCTGGGCGCTGGCCGAAACCTCGTTCAAGTTCCACGCATCGTGCCGCCATACGCATCCGGCGGCGGACGCCTTGCAGCAGGTGCTGCGTGACAACGCGCTGACCGAAGCCGATATCGAACGCGTTGTCGCCCACGTGCACCAAGGCGCGATGGACGTGCTGGGTCCGGTGGTCAACCCGCAAACGGTGCACCAGTCCAAGTTCTCGATGGGAACGGTGCTGGCATTGATAGCTCGTCAAGGGCGCGCAGGGCTTGCTGAATTCGACGCGGGTCTGGACGACCCGGCCGTGGCTACGTTCCGCGGCAAGGTAGAAATGGCGCTGGACGCTGAAGTCGATGGCGCCTATCCGCAGCGCTGGATCGGCAAGGTCACCGTCTACACCCGCGATGGCCGCACGCTGAATGGCCGCGTCGACGAACCCAAGGGCGACCCGGGCAACACCCTGAGCCGCGCCGAGATCGAAGACAAGACGCTCAGCCTGGGCCGCTACGCAGACGCCGCAACCGAACCCGAACTGCGCGGTTTGATTGAAACAATCTGGGGCTTGGAGCAGGTAGCCAAGGTTGAGGGGTTGCTCAAGCGGGGGTGATCGATGTCGATAGGTTCGCGACTCGCGCGCGAACCTATCAGCCCCGCCGCTT
Organism: Achromobacter seleniivolatilans; assembly: GCF_030864005.1. Classification (NCBI taxonomy): domain Bacteria; kingdom Pseudomonadati; phylum Pseudomonadota; class Betaproteobacteria; order Burkholderiales; family Alcaligenaceae; genus Achromobacter; species Achromobacter seleniivolatilans. The sequence continues at coordinate 1,350,663 of NZ_CP132976.1, read as the reverse complement.
ACACCAGCGCTGCCCGCTGCTCGCGCACCAAGCTGGCAATTCCGCCTTCAGCCAGCACCAGCATCGTGTCCAGCTCGGCCCGGGTGAAGGTCGCGCCTTCGCCCGTGCCCTGCACTTCCACGAAAGCGCCGCTGCCGGTCATGATGACGTTCACGTCGGCGTCGCAGGCTGAGTCTTCCTGGTAGTCCAGATCCAGCACTGAGCGGCCCTGCACCAGACCCACCGAGACCGCGGCCACGGCGTCGCGGATCGGGTTCACCGCCAGGTCGCCGCGTTTCATCAGCAGCGCCACGGCATCTGCCGCCGCCACCCACGCGCCGGTGATGCTGGCGCAGCGCGTGCCGCCGTCGGCTTGCAGCACGTCGCAATCCAGATGCAGGGTGCGTTCGCCCAAAGCCTTCATATCAAACACGGCGCGCAGGCTGCGCCCGATCAGGCGCTGGATTTCCTGCGTGCGGCCGCTTTGCTTGCCGCGTGCGGCCTCACGATCGCCACGGGTATGCGTTGCGCGCGGCAGCATGCCGTATTCCGCCGTCACCCAGCCTTCGCCCTTGCCTTTCAGGAACGGCGGCACCTTTTCCAGCACGCTGGCCGTGCACAGCACATGGGTGTTGCCAGCCTTGACCAGCACGGAACCCTCGGCATACCGCGTGAATCCGCGCTCCAGGCTGAAGGGCCGCAGTTCGTCAACGGCGCGGCCAGAGGGGCGGGCAATGATGGGCGTAGTGGTCACAGGCAGACTCCAGACATAAGACGTAGATGCGCCGCATTGTACGGGCTTGCCCCGCAGGAAATCGCCGCTTGGAGTATCCTGCCGCGATATAACCGGTTGATTACATAGACCCGCCCCCGATTACCTGGGCGCCGCGGGCCCCGGCACAACCGGCTCTTACCCCCAGCACCACCAGGACACGCCCATCATGATTTGCAGCATGACCGCCTTCGGCAACGCCCGAGCAGACCTAGAACAAGGCACGCTTGCACTCGAACTGCGTAGCGTCAACAGCCGCTTCCTTGACCTGTATTTCCGCTTGCCTGACGAACTGCGCCACGTTGAGACGCCCTTGCGTGAGTTGCTGACCGCCAATCTGGCGCGCGGCAAGGTCGAAATCCGTGTCTCGTTCACGCGCAATACCAGCGCAGACCTGTCCAAGCTGGACCCAGCCTGGCTGGAAGGCCTGGCCGAGCAGTTGCAAGCGGCCCGCCGCGTCCTGCCGGACATTGCACCGCCCCGTCTCGTCGAATTGTTCAACTGGCCCGGCCAGCGCAACAACGACGCGCTGGACCCGCAAATCTGGGGCGCCGCGTGCTTGCAAGCCGCGCAGCAAGCGCTGACCCAATTGCAGGAAGGCCGTGCACGCGAAGGCGAACGCCTGGCGGGCATGATGCGCGAATGCGCCGATGGCGTGTCCCGTGTTGTAGAAATCGTTCAAGCCCACCTGCCCCAACTGCTGGCCGATCACCGCGAAAAACTGGCGTCCAAGCTGCGTGAAAGCGTGGAATCGGCGTTCCCAGGCGGTTTCACCCATATCTCTGGCGCCGAACTGTCCGAACGCCTGTCGCAAGAAGCCAACCTGTTTGCGCTGCGCATTGATGTGGCGGAAGAGCTGTCGCGCCTGCGCTCGCACCTGGAAGAACTGCGGCACCTGCTGACCGATGGCGGCGGCAAGACGGCCTCTGGCAAGAAGAACGCCGGCAGCGCAGGCAAGCGGCTGGACTTCCTGTTCCAGGAAATGAACCGCGAAGCCAATACGCTGGGTTCCAAGGCGGGCAGCATGGAAGTTACCCGTGCCGCCATGGACTTGAAGCTGCTGATCGAACAGATGCGCGAGCAGGCGCAAAATCTGGAGTAGCGTTTCGCCCGCCAGCGCATCGGCGCAGACCGCTAGAAGCGCCAGTTCAGTTTGGCGCTGACGGCATTGGATTGCACGCCCGATCCATATTGGCCGCTATAGGCCAAGCCGATTGTCACGTCGCGGCTGGCGCGCAAGTCAAAGCCCGCTTCCAGCACAGCGGTATCGCGCGCCAGCGGCACTCCGGACACCTTTCCGCCAACACCCATTGCCACGCCAATGGTGGATAGTGGACAGGGAAGTGTACGTATCGCGCTCGCCATGAATCATTGGACGGGTCCGAATAGATACGAGGGCTAGGGCTGACATTGCGGGGCACGCCTGAAAAGATGAAAAATGGTGGCATCCTTCACCTTTTCCTACATGCGCCTTGATCAGAACTCGGAGGAAAAGCGAGCGTCTCCGATCGGGCCTTCAGCGCCGTCATGATCTGCCTCCCCAACTTCTGGTTTCGCTCGGTTGCTCTCCCTTTGGCGCTCGCCTTGCCACTATCGGGCTGTGCGCTTTCTGATGGAGCCCAGGACCAGAATGCCACCGGCACCAAGAACTCCGTCGCAGGCGAGCATCGTGAAAAGTACCGCCAAAACCCGAATCCAGCGCAGGCGTACGAGATCATTCTGTCAGTCGCCAATGCGCCAGGGACTTTTGAATCGGTTGAGGGGCATGCCTATTACGAAGCGCCCAACTGCTCATTCGTGGTCGATCGCGCAGCGGGTGTACGCAGCCACCCAGACATTGGTCTGCCTGTCCTGCTCCACAAACGGCAGGATGGCTCCTACACGGGCACCGTTTATTTTGATGCCATGGTTGACGACGAATATTTCGGCAATGGGACCTGCCGCTGGAAGATGACCAGCATGAGCGTGCGGTTAATGGCGACCGGCGCCAAGGCGGAGACGCGCTACGCGCCAAGCCTGACCAATAGGCAGGTCGCTGACGCCTGCCCTGTCCGCTATTACTTCTGGAAGGGAACGTATCCAAGCAGCAGGACGAGCGGTTTCGCTGCCTTTGGCGAAACCGATCCCGCTAAATACCGAACGGAAATTCGCGACGACCTGTTCTCCATCACTTTGGCCGCCAGGAACCCGAAAAATCAACAGATATCTTGTCGATAAGGGCGCAACGCCATGGACAGGCTCTCTGCCGTTGCGGCGCAAGAATGTTCAGCGCACTTCGCCCGCCGCGGGCTCGCCCCGCAATGCCGAATCCAGGTAATCGCTGCGAGCGCGGGCGTCAGGGAAACGCATGTCGCGGTAGCTCACCAGCTTGGAGCCTCGCGTCAAGCGGTAACCCAGCCAGATCAGCAGGAATAGCGGGATGCCGATATAGGTGGCAACCACGCCGCCCCACTGGATTTTGTCTTGCAGGAATGCCTGATAATTCTGGCCCAGCGTAATGATCAGGCACAGCACGAAAGCGAAAATCGGACCAAATGGGAAGAACGGCGACACATAAGGCAGATCCGCCAGATTGTGGCCCTGCTTCACGTACCCGCGGCGGAAACGGTAGTGGCTGATGGCGATGCCCAGCCAAGCGATAAATCCCGTCATGCCCGACGTATTCAGCAGCCAGATATAGACCACGCTAGGGCTGAATAGGAAGGTAAAAAAGCACAGCGCCGCGACAACCGTTGTCGCCAGCAGCGCCCACATCGGCACGCCGTGGTGCGAGATCTGACCAAAAATGCGCGGCGCCTTGCCTTCGCGGGCCAGGCTGTACAGCATGCGCGTGGCCGCGTACATGCCGGAATTTCCGGCCGACAACACGGAAGTCAGCACCACTGCGTTCATCACAGAGGCGGCTCCCAGCAGGCCAGCGCGCTCGAAGATCAACGCAAACGGGCTGACGCTGATGTCCTCGACGTCGTTACGCAGCAGGTGCGGATCGGTGTAGGGGATCAGCAGGCCGATCACCAGAATTGCCGCAACGTAGAACAGCAAAATGCGCCAGAACACTTGACGCACCGCACGCGGCAGATTGCGGGCCGGGTCCTTGGATTCGCCAGCGGCGATGCCAATCAATTCGGTTCCCTGGAACGAAAACCCCACCACCATCGCCACGCCGATCATCGCGGCAAAGCCGCCCGCAAAGGGCGCGTCGCCCACTGTCCAGTTGGCCAGACCGCCGGATTCACCGCCGCGGATGATGCCCAGCAGCATCATCACGCCCATGGCGACAAAACCCAGAACAGCGACCACCTTGATCAACGCGAACCAGAATTCCGCTTCGCCAAAACCGCGCGCCGACATGGCGTTCAGTCCAAAGGTGATCGCCAGGAACAAGGCGCTCCAGTAGAAGCCTGGCACGTCGGGAAACCAGTACGCCATAACCAGTTGCGCGGCGACCAGGTCGACCGCCACCGTCACCGCCCAGTTGTACCAATAGTTCCAGCCCAGTGCGAAACCAAAGCCGTCTTCGACATAACGGGCGCCATAGGTGGCAAACGAACCCGACACCGGCATCGCGGCCGCCAGTTCGCCCAGGCTGGTCATCAGGAAATAGACCATCACCCCAATCAGCACGTAACCCAGCAGCGCCCCGCCTGGCCCAGCCTTGGCAATGGTCGCCCCCGAGGCCACGAACAGGCCGGTTCCAATGGACCCGCCCACCGCGATCATCGTCAGGTGGCGCGCGGACAAGGTACGGCGCAACTCCGAAGGCCGTTGCGCCTCCGCCTTGCGCGCGCCGCCTGAGCGGCCGTCATCGTGTTCCGATGGTGCCAAAGTCATTCCTTCACATCTGGTAGGCCCCCCGCGCAATGCGCCCCGGGGGCCCTAGGGTTTCCGAGCAAGGCGCGAGAATAGCGCAAGTGGCCCCGACACGAGAAATGACGGGGCCACGGGGACAGATCAAAAGCCGCGATGCGGGCGTTGGGCCACGCTTACTGGAAAGCCGTTTCCATAAAGGTGCGCAGCTTGCGGGAGTGCAAACGTTCTGGGGGCATGTCGCGCAGGCGCTCCAGCGCGCGGATGCCAATTTCCAGATGCTGGTTCACCTGCCGCCGGTAAAACACGCTGGCCATCCCGGGCAGTTTCAGTTCGCCATGCAGCGGTTTGTCCGACACGCATAACAAGGTGCCGTAAGGCACGCGGAAGCGGAAACCATTGGCCGCGATAGTGGCCGATTCCATGTCCAGCGCAATCGCCCGCGACTGCGCAAAGCGCTGCACCAGTTCCAGGTGGTCGCGCAATTCCCAGTTGCGGTTGTCGATCGTGGCGACGGTGCCCGTGCGCATAATGCGCTTCAAGTCCCAACCGGACAGCCCAGCCACTTCTTCGACTGCCTGCTCCAGTGCCACCTGCACTTCGGCCAGCGCCGGGACCGGCACCCACGTGGGCAAGTCGTCGTCCAGCACGTGGTCCTCGCGCACGTACCCGTGGGCCAGCACGTAGTCGCCCAGGCGCTGCGAATCCCGCAGGCCCGCGCAATGGCCCAGCATCAGCCACGCATGCGGGCGCAGCACGGCGATGTGGTCGGTAATGGTTTTGGCATTGGACGGACCCACACCAATGTTCACAAGCGTGATGCCAGAGTGATCACCGCGCACCAAGTGGTAGGCGGGCATCTGCGGCAGGCGCACGGCCTGGTCTTCGTCGCCCGGGCCGTTCTCGCCGCGCCGTGTGATGCGATTTCCCGGTTCGACCAGCATTTCGTAATCTTCGTTGCCGCTGACCATCAACGCCCGCGCCCGCGCGCAGAACTCATCCACATAGAACTGGTAATTGGTGAACAGCACGAAATTCTGAAAATGCGCCGGCGCGGTAGCCGTGTAGTGCTGCAAGCGATGCAGCGAATAATCCACGCGCTGTGCGGTAAACGGCGCGAGCGGCTTGGGTTCGCCTTCTTTGCCGCGCCACGACCCGTTCACGATGGCGTCGTCGGTGACGGCCAGGTCTGGCACATCGAACAAATCGCGCAAGGGGCGCTTCAGCGCTTCCAGGTGCTCGCCTTCAACGTAAGCGCCTTCCGGGAATGCGAAATGCAGCGGAATCGGGGAATCGGATTCACCGACCTCTACCGCCACCCGGTGGTTTTGCAGCAACTGGCCAACCTGCTCGATCAGGTAGTCGCGAAACAACTCTGGCTGCGTCACGGTGGTCTGGTAGATGCCAGGTTCAGCCACGTGGCCATAAGACAGGCGCGTATCGATCGGGTCGTAGGTTTCCACCACGATACGAATAGCCGGGTAGTAGGCTCGGGCGCGCTCTCGGCCATTGCCGGGGCCTTTCAGGACCTCGCGGAACGCGGCGCGCAGAAACGCGGTGTTGCGCGCGTAGATTTCAGCCAACCGGTCCACCGCCGCTTCGGCGTCCTGAAATGGCTCAAAGGGCAAGGCATCGGGCCGGTTCATCGAAGACAAAGGATGTACTGCGTTCATCATTGAGCTTTACTCCGCTTTCTTATCTGTCTTGTGTATCCGCGGCCGCAATCGGCGTGTCATGCCGATTGCGGCCGATGCCACCGATTATGCCCGAGCTCCGCGCAGATGAATCGTCATATTCCGCGAGCATGCGTCCACGCTGGCATCGCCAATGATAAAGAAACAATATATCATTTCGTTTTTCCGATGCAGACCCGGCATCTCCACTACCGCCCCATGTTGTCACGCCCAGGTTCTTTCCCTGTCACACCGCCGCGCATTACGCGTTGGGCGGTGTTGGCGTGGTTGTGCGTATGCCTGCTGCTGGCGCCCATCGGCGGCCTGCGCCACACACTCAGCCATGTCGGCGACGCCGCCGACGCCAGTCAGGACGATGCGCACTCGCACGAAAAACTGGGCCAGTGCGACCTTTGCCAGCTGTGGGATCTACTGGACGCGACTCTGCCGTCGTCCTTCTTGGTGGTCGCAGGCGATGCACCCCGGCTCACCCCCGCCGCACATTTGCCCGCTGGCGCCGACACCATCGGCGGCACCTGGTTTCAGTCTCGCGCCCCGCCCTTCCAGGGCTGAAATTCGCTCCCGATCGCGTTCTTCGATTTCACCGCCGGCTTGAAACCGCCGGCTCCCTGGACTGACCCCATGAATTTCCCGACCTTGCCTGTCGAGGCTGGCGCGCCCCTGCGCGCGTTCGCCCTGCGTCCGCTTGTCCTGACCTGCCTGCTTGCTCTGCCCTATGCCGCCCAAGCGCAAACCGCGCCCGGCGCCACCACCCTGTCGCCTGTCGTCATCACCGCCAACCCCCTGGGCAGCGATGCGCTGGCAACGCCATCCACCGTATTACAGGGCCAGGACCTGGATTTACGGCGCGGCTCCAATCTGGGCGAGACCCTCAATGGACTGCCCGGCGTATCCACCACAAGCTACGGCCCCATGGTGGGCCGCCCCATCATCCGCGGGCTGGACGGCGATCGTATCCGGCTGCTGAACAATGGCGTCGGATCGTTGGACGCATCGGCACTGTCGTTTGACCACGCCGTGCCGCAAGACCCCTTGTCGACAAACCGCGTGGAAATCCTGCGCGGCCCCGCCGCACTGCTATACGGCGGCAACGCCATTGGCGGTGTCGTCAACACACTGGACAACCGCATCCCGACAGAACCCATCGACGGCATCCATGGCGACGTGGGCGGCAGCTATGGCGGCGCCAACAATGACCGCAATGGCGCCGTACAGCTGGAAGGCGGCGATGGCACTTTTGCGATCCACGCCGACGTCTTTGGCCGCAAGACCGGCACCCTGCGCATTCCTGGCTACGCTAGTACGGCGCAGCAACGCGCCCTCGACGGTCCCGATGCGGATCAAGCGCGCGACCGGCTGCCCAACAGCGATGGGCAGGCCAGTGGCGGCGCATTAGGTATGTCGTGGACGGGCGAACATGGTTATGCGGGCCTGTCCTACAGCGGCTACGACTCCAACTATGGTTCGGTCGCCGAAGAAGATGTGCGCATCAAGATGCACCAGGAACGCTTCGGCCTGGCCGGTGAATTGCGGGATTTGAATGGCCCGTTCACCAGCATCAAGCTGAATTTTGCGTACACCGACTACCAGCACAAGGAAATCGAAGACGGCGAAACCGGCACTATCTTCAAAAACCGGGGCTACGAGGCTCGCATTGAAGCGCGCCATGCCGACATCGGCCCGCTGCATGGGGTCGTTGGCCTGCAATTGGGCCAGACACGCTTTTCGGCATTGGGCGATGAAGCGCTGGTGCCCACCACCGATACGGACTCCGCTGCCCTGTTCGCACTAGAGGAATGGACGGTAACCGACAGGCTGACCCTGTCGGCCGGCGCCCGCATGGACCACACGCGCCTGAACCCGGCTGGCGGCGGCAATGCTCGATTCGACGATTCAACCCAGCGGACATTCAACGCAGGCAGCTTCTCGCTGGGCGGCATCTACAAACTGGACAGTGTTTGGTCAGTAGCGGCCAACGGCGCCTATACGGAACGCGCCCCCACGTTCTATGAGCTGTATGCCAACGGCCCTCACGCGGCTACCGGCCAGTACCTGGTTGGAGACCAGAATCTGGGCAAGGAGCGCGCATGGTCTGGCGACCTGTCGTTGCGCTACAAGAACGACACCGACAAAGCGAGCGTTGGCGTCTTCTACAGCAGCTTTGCGAACTACCTGGCCGAAACCAACACCGGACGGTATCGCAATGACGACGGCGACGTGGTGGCGGCAGGCAGCGATGGCGCGTTGCCCGAAGCCCGCTACCAAGGCGTATCCGCCCGCCTGTACGGACTGGAAGCCGAAAGCGTCACTCGTGTTTTGCAACGCGATGGCCACGCCCTGGACCTGGGTCTGTCCGGCGATTACACCGTCTCGCGCAACCGCGACACCGGGCGCTCGCTGCCACGGATTCCGCCGCTGCGCCTGCGCGTCGCGCTGGACTATGGCTACGGTCCGTACAGTGCTGGCGTCAGCGTGTCCAAGGCGTTTGCACAGCATGACCATCCCGCCAACGACACGTCCACGCCCGGCTACTACAGCCTGGATGTCAGCGCCGGCTACCGGTTCAAGACGACCGGGGTGCAATGGCAAACCTATGTGCGCGGCATCAACCTGACGAATCAAGACATCCGCTACGCCACATCGGTGCTGCGCGATGTGGCGCCCCAAGGTGGTCGAGCCGTCATGGTCGGTTTGCGCGGAAGCTTCTAAATCACCGCGAAAATGCTGCGGCCGTTACGTCGCGCTCTAGGCGCGGCGTAACGGTTTTGGCCGAATAATGCTGCATTGCACTACAAATGTAATGAAACTTTATTCCACTATAATTTGTGAGCTTCCAGGGCTTCCGGCCCCGCAGCGCCTCCCCTTTCCGCCGGCTTGCCCCCTGGGTATAGCCATGCCGCCCACTCCGATTCTTGAAGTGACGTAATGACGCCGCCCACGCGAAAAGTCCGAATTGCCAATTTCAGCATTCCCGTATTTCTGTCAGCGCCCCTGCTTGCCCTGACCCTCTCCTGGATACCCGGCGCCGCTCAGGCGTCCGTTCCCTCCGAACAAGCCCGCTCCAGCCTGAATGGCCTGCGCCTGGCGCAAGAACCTACCGTGCCCACGCTGCGCGAACGCGTCGTGCAAGCCGGTCTGGATGCGATCGGCACCCCCTACAGCTGGGGTGGCGATGATGCCGACGGTTTTGATTGCAGCGGCTTGGTTCTGCATGTTTTCCGCGAAATCGCTGGTCTGGAACTCCCCCGCACCGCGCGCGCCCAGCGCAGCGAAGGGGCGACTGTTTCCAAGAAGAACGAACTGCGCCCTGGCGATCTGGTCTTCTTCGCAACCCGTGGACGGGGTGTGACCTCGCACGTTGGCATCTACATCGGCCAGAACAAATTCGTCCACGCGCCGCGCCGCGGCACCAAAGTGCGTGTCGATGAAATGAACAATCCCTACTGGACCAAGCGCTATGTCGGCGCGCGGCGTTACCTGGATACGACCCAAGGCCAGATGCTGGCCCAGGCGTCACGCTGATCAGCGTCAGGACGGCGGCGGTCCGCTAAAGAAAAAAGGCGTCCATCGGACGCCTTGCAGGGGTGGCACTCAAGCCTGCCGCGACATTAACGCGGCGGGCTTTCGCACGTTCAGCCCCGGCCCACGAAGGGCATATTGGTCGCCATGATCGTCATGAACTGCACGTTGGCTTCCAGCGGCAAGCGAGCCATCGCGGCAACGGCTTGCGCCACATGCGCGACGTCCATCCGGGGCTCGACCTTGGTACTGCCATCGGCCTGCAAGATGCCAGCGGCCATGCGTTCGGTCATGTCGGTTGCGGCGTTGCCGATATCGATCTGACCGCAAGCAATACCGTATTGCCGGCAATCCAGAGAAATCGACTTGGTAAGCCCGGTCACCGCATGTTTGGTGGCCGTATAGGCAATGGAATACGGGCGCGGCGCGTGCGCCGAGATGGACCCGTTATTGATGATGCGGCCGCCCTGCGGTGTTTGCGCCTTCATGATGCGGATAGCAGCTTGCGCGCACAAGAACATGCCGGTCAGGTTGGTATCGACCACCTCGCGCCAAAGGGCGACGGGCAGTTCCTCGATCGGCATCGCAGGCGCGCCACGGCCGGCGTTATTGAAGAGCACGTCCAGACGGCCATATTCGCGCTGCGCGGTGTCAAACAAGTCGCGCACGGCGTTCTCATCGGACACATCGGTGGGCACAACCAGCGCACGCACACCATCTTCACCCGCTGCTGTGCGGGTCGCTTCCAGGGGCTCGCGCCGGCGTCCTGCCAGCACGACCCGATAGCCTTGCGCCAATAATTCCAGCGCCACGGCGCGGCCAATTCCGGTACCGGCACCGGTTACTAAAGCGACGCGGGGCGGATCGATCTCGTTGGTATGCATCGGATTCTCCTTGTTATCAATGGCGTGATCCTACCCGAATCATTTTGGCGAAGGTGCAAGAGAAGGTTCCAACCGCGTCACACTTATCACGCGTTGCTCCAGATAATGAAAACCGCGTGTTCGATCAATCTTCCATTTCGGTATTGACCGGACACAAGTGTTTATATACTTTGCCGAAATTAGCTTATTACCAAAAAGCGCAATAGCTTTCCCGGAGCAGACAATGACCCCACGGTTCCTTCCCGCCGCGCTGGCCTGTGGCGTTCTATTTGCCGCTGCCGCCGCCAGCGCCCAGAGCGCGCCTGACGGCAAGCAAATCAGCATCCAGGGCGCCAATGGCGCGCCCGCCTGTATTACCTGTCACGGCGCTCGCGGCGAGGGCAATCCCGCTGCGGGCTTCCCGCAATTGGCGGGCATCGGCGCCAAGTACCTGGACGAACAGTTGGAAGCCATGGCCAATGGATCGCGCGTCAGTCCCATCATGGCCGCCACTGCCCGCGCCCTGGACCCGGCGCAGCGCGCAGCGGTCGCCAGTTACTACGCCGGGCTGCCCTCCCCGCTGGATACGGATCGTCTGGCCGCCACTGCCATGGCCCTTGCCAAACCGGCGGACACCGGCGCTTGGCTTGCCACCCGAGGAGCCTGGGACAAGAACGTGCCAGCCTGTAATCAGTGCCACGGTCCGGGAGGCATCGGCGTGGGTGCCAATTTCCCGAGCCTGGCCGGCCAGCCAGCAGCCTACATCGCGAGCCAATTGCGCGCTTGGCAGCAAGGCCAGCGTCCGCCCGGGCCCTTGGCTCTGATGCCTGCCGTTGCCACGCGCCTGACTGATGCCGAAATCGACGCCGTATCCGCCTACTACGCGGGTCTGCCCAAAGCTGCCGACCTGCTTGCCGCCCAGGCCAATCCTGCCACGGGAGCCAAGTAATGACGCTCTTCACCTTGCTCCGCTCGTTTACTGACACCCAGCGCATCGGCCAGTTGCGGCTACGGTTTCTCTCGCGCGCCGTGTTGGCCGCTGCCTGTATGACCACGCCCTGGATCGCGCAGGCCGCCGATGCCCCGCCCGCTTTCTCGCCCCCATCGGCTGCATCCTTGCCCGACACGGAATTTGGCAAGATCGTGCGCCAGGGCGAGCAGATTTTCCTGCACACCCCAAAGCTGGCAGCCAAGTTCACCGGCAATGATCTGAACTGCGCCAGCTGCCATCTGGACGCGGGCCGCCGTGCGGATTCCGCGCCGATGTGGGCGGCCTATGTGTTGTATCCCGCTTATCGCGCCAAGAACGAGCACGTCAACACGCTGGCCGAACGCCTGCAAGGCTGCTTTCGCTTCAGCATGAATGGCAAAGCGCCGCCGGCAGACGATCCCACGCTGACTGCGCTGCAAACCTATATGTTCTGGCTGGCAAGCAAGGCTCCGACCGGCGTCGTGCTTGCGGGACAGGGCTACCTGAAACTGCCGGCCCCCGCCCAAAAGGCCGATTACGTGCGCGGCAGCGAAGTCTATGCGCAGTACTGCGCGGTGTGTCACGGCGCCGACGGCGGCGGCCAGAAGAACGGCAAGCACTGGGTGTTCCCCGCCCTGTGGGGCGCGGATTCGTTCAATTGGGGCGCCGGCATGCATCAGATCGGCAACGCGGCCGGCTTCATCAAGGCCAACATGCCGTTGGGCCAAGGGGGCATGTTGAGCAACCAGGAAGCGTGGGACGTGGCGTACTTCATGAATGCGCACGAACGCCCGCAAGATCCTCGCTACACCGAATCCGTCGCCGCAACCCGCGCCAAATATCACGATTCGGACGACTCGCTGTACGGCATCGAGGTCAACGGCCACGTGCTGGGCAGTGATTCGCCGCCGCCCGGCGGCAAGCTGATCCAGGCCGCAGCCAAACCCGCAGGCTGACCGGCGGATTGAAAAATCGCGTGGCATGACGGGGTTTACCCCCTGCCGCGCCGCGCGATTTGCTAGACTTCTGGTCTTAGCATCACACGCCGGTCATATTCATGCACGCCAATCCCGGAAATGTCTTCATGGTCGTCGCGCCCAGCGGCGCGGGCAAATCCAGTCTGGTCAAGGCCTTGCTCCAGCAAGACCCATCCATCCTGCTCTCCATCTCGTGCACCACGCGCGCGCCCCGTCCGGGCGAAGAAGATGGCCGTGAATACCGATTTGTTTCCTCAGACGAGTTCAAGCGCATGCGCGAAGAACAAAATCTGCTGGAATGGGCGGAAGTCCATGGCAATTTCTACGGAACGCCGCGAGACCATATCGACAACGCCACCCGCGAAGGGCGCGACGTGCTGCTCGAAATCGACTGGCAAGGCGCTCGTCAGGTCAAACAGCGTTTTCCCAGCGCCATCGGCATTTTCGTGCTGCCGCCGTCGATCGAAGAATTGGAAAGCCGGTTAAAGGCTCGCGGCCAGGATGCGCCGCAAGTCATCGCGCGCCGGCTCATGGCGGCGGGCGGCGAAATCGCCCACGCGCCTGAATGCGAATATGTTATTATTAATCAAGAATTTAGCGTAGCCTTGTCGGAACTGATGCAAATCGTCAGCGCCGCAAGGCTGCGCTTTTCGTCTCAGGCCGCTCGGCATGCTCAGTTGTTCGCACAACTTGGCATTCCGGCAGAGCACTGATCCGAACGCATTCTCCCTATCATCCATCAGCACCAGGTGTCCTAATGGCTCGCATTACCGTCGAAGACTGTCTGAATCAAATCCCGAATCGTTTCAAGCTCACGCTGGCCGCGACGTACCGCGCCCGCGAGTTGGCGCAAGGCCATGCCCCGCGCCTGGACAGCAAAGACAAACCCACGGTCACTGCACTGCGCGAAATCGCGGGCGGCTTAACCGGCGTGGAAATGCTGCGCAAAGTTCCGACCTGATACGTTCGGGGGGGCGGCAAGCATGGCTTTTCCCGGGCTGAAGTACGCTTCATCTGGTCTGCTTGCCGCACTACGTGCTGGCTCCCGTCTAGGGCGCCGCACGGGCAAGAAAGACAAAAACTCCTCTACGCCAACGTCTGTCGCCGCGCAAGAAGCGGCAGACGCGATCGCTTCACCGGTCGCATCACTGGCGCCACTGACCGAAATCATCGGCAGTTATCTCGACCCGAAAGATGTAGAACGTGTGCGCGAAGCCTATCGCTTCGCGGACCAGGCCCACTTGGGCCAATTCCGCGCTAGCGGTTCGCCCTACATCTCTCACCCTATCGCTGTCACGGAAATCTGCGCAGGCTGGAAGCTGGACGTAAACGCCCTGTCCGCGGCCCTGCTGCACGACGTGATGGAAGACCAGGGCATCGCCAAGCACGAACTGGCGGAACGCTTTGGCCCTGAAGTGGCAGAACTGGTTGATGGCCTGTCCAAGCTGGATCGCCTGGACTTCGCCACCAAGGCCGAGCAACAGGCCGAGAGCTTTCGCAAGATGCTGCTGGCGATGGCGCGCGACGTGCGTGTCATCCTCATCAAGCTGGCCGACCGCCTGCACAATATGCGCACGCTGGACGCGGTCAATCCAGAAAAGCGCCGGCGCATTGCCCGTGAAACGCTGGACATCTATGCGCCTATCGCGCATCGGCTTGGCCTGAACCTGCTGTTCCGCGAACTGCAGGATCTGTGCTTTGCGGCCATGTACCCGAACCGGTATCAGGTGCTGTACAAGGCCGTGCTGGCCGCACGCGGCAATCGCCGCGAGGTCATCACCAAAATCGCCGACTCCGTGCGGGCTTCCCTGCCCGCCGCTGGCATCGAAGCCGAAGTCACCGGCCGCGAAAAAACGCTTTATGGCATCTATCGCAAGATGGTTGACCAGAAAAAGTCGTTTTCCGATGTGCTGGATATCTACGGTTTTCGCGTCATCGTGCATACGCTGCCCGAGTGCTATCTGGCGCTGGGCACGCTGCATCAGCTGTATCGGCCCGTACCGGGCAAGTTCAAGGACTACATCGCCATCCCCAAGGTGAACGGCTATCAGTCCTTGCATACGACGCTGGTCGGTCCTTACGGCACGCCGGTGGAATTCCAATTCCGCACGCGCGACATGCATCACGTGGCCGAAGAAGGCGTGGCCTCGCACTGGCTGTACAAGGGCGCCGACCTGACCTTGAACGACCTGCAAAAACGCACCCATCAATGGTTGCAGTCGCTGCTGGACATTCAAAGCCAAACCGGTGATTCCGGCGAATTCCTGGAACATGTCAAAGTTGATCTGTTCCCGGATGCGGTCTACGTCTTCACGCCTCGCGGCAAGATCATTTCACTGCCCCGCGGCGCGACGCCAGTGGACTTCGCCTACGCGATTCACACCGACATCGGCAACCAGGCAGTGGCCGCCAAGGTCAACGGGGAGTTCGTACCGTTGCGCACCGAGCTCAATAGCGGCGACACGGTAGAAATCGTGACCTCGCCCGCATCGCGCCCCAATGCGCAATGGCTCAACTATGTGCGCACCGGGCGCGCTCGCTCCGAAATCCGGCACTACCTGCGCACGGTCAAGTACGAAGAATCCGTGGCCTTTGGCGAACGTCTGTTGGGTCAGGCATTGCAAGAGCTGCATATGCCCATGCCCGCCACTGATGACCCTGCCTGGCAGAAACTGGCGCGCAGCACCGGCGCCAGTTCGCGTGAGGAAATCCTGGCCGATATCGGGCTGGGCAAGCGTCTTGCCGCCGTAGTAGCGCGGCGCTTTGCACCCGAGCATCAACTGGTGGCAACAACGGCCGCCGCCGTGGACGAACTGACATCCGCGCGCAGCGCGCCCATCCTGATCCAGGGCAACGAAGGCCAGGCCGTACAGCTTGCGCCGTGCTGCGGCCCCCTGCCCGGCGACCCCATCGTTGCCGGCATGCGCATGGGTCATGGACTGGTCGTGCACACGGCTGACTGCCCGGTTGCCATGCGCCAGCGCCTGCGCGAACCGGAACGCTGGATCAACGTGGGCTGGGACGCGCACACCGCCAAGCACCTGGCTACGCGCCTGGACATCATCACCCGCAACGAGCGCGGCGTGCTGGGCCGCCTGGCAGCCGAAGTGACCGCCGCCGACGCCAACATCATGCACGTCACGATGCACGACGATGCGGTTTCCACGGTGTCCTTGCACTTGACGATTCAGGTCGACAGCCGCAAGCACCTGGCTCAGGTCATCCGCGCTATCCGCCATGTGCCGCAGGTGCAAAAGATCGTTCGTGTGAAGGGCTGACCGCGTCACGGCAACCCAACGGACAGCAGGAAACAAAGCGCCCCGCGATGCAAATCGCGGGGCGCTTTTTCTCTTGTACGTGGCAGCATCAATGGCCTGCCGCAGTCCTCAGGTCACGTGCTGCAGGAAATCCTTCAAGCGCTGGCTGGGCGGATTACTGAGCAATTCCGCCGGAGGCCCATCGTGCGCGATCTTGCCCGCGTCGATAAAAATCAAACGGCTGCCGACCTTGCGCGCGAATTCCATTTCATGGGTGACGACCACCATCGTCATGCCCTCTTCCGCCAGATCGCGCATGACCTTCAGCACTTCATGGCGCAGCTCCGGGTCCAGCGCGGACGTGGGTTCATCGAACAGCATCAGCTTGGGCTTGATGGCCAGGGCGCGGGCAATCGCCACACGCTGTTGCTGACCACCGGACAGCTCCGCCGGGTAATGATTCATGCGTTCGGCCAAGCCCACCTTGTCCAGCAGCGCTTCGGCCAGCTTGCGTGATTCGTCGCGCCCCTGGCCGCGCGTGTGCACAGGCCCGAACATCACGTTTTCCAGCGCCGTCATCTGCGGAAACAGATTGAACTGCTGGAACACCATGCCGGCCTCGCGCCGGATCTCGCGCACTTGCGCCGAGTCTCCTTTAACGCTCAAGCCGTCCACCAGCAGATCACCGCTATTGATGGTCTCCAGCACATTGATACAGCGCAGGAACGTGGATTTGCCTGAACCCGACGGGCCCACCACCACCACGACTTCGCCCGCATCGATATTCAGCGTGATGCCATTGAGCACCATGGATTCGCCAAACCGCTTGGTGACGTTATGAAATTCAACCATGCTCATAATATGCGCATCCTCTTTTCCACCAGGTGCAGGCCCAGCGCCATCAAGCCGGTCAGGATCAGGTAGACGATCGCGACGGCAGACCATATCTCGACAGCACGGAAATTGCTGGCCATGATTTCCTGGCCCTGACGAGTCAGTTCCGCGACGCCGATCACGATGAAAAGCGACGAATCCTTCAAGCTGATAATGCACTGGTTGCCCAGCGGCGGGATCATGCGGCGAAACGCAACCGGCCCAATGATATGGAACAGAATTTTGTGAAACGGCAGACCCATGGCCTGCCCGGCTTCTTTCAGACCCTTGTGTACCGACAACAATGCGCCGCGCACGATTTCGGAGATATACGCGCCCGAATTGATGATGAGCGTGACGATGGCCGCCCACTCAGCATCGACCCGGATGTTCGCCAGCAGCGGCAAGGCGAAGTAAATGAACATCACCTGCACAACAATTGGCGTACCGCGAATGACCGCGACATAGACCTGCGCAATGCCCGACAGGATGGGGTGTCCGTAGGCCCGAGTCACGCCTGACAGCGCACCCAGCAGAAAACCGCCAAGCAGACCCCAGAACGTGATCTTGATGGTCATCAGCGTGCCCTCAAGCAAGTTGGGCCACGCATTCCAGACTACAGTCCAGTCAAACTCCACGATATTCCCCCTCGAGCGCCATCGCGCGCCGCATCATGGCAAAGCCGCCCAATGGCTCAAGCGGCACGGGGCCGCCCGGCTGGCGCCCGGTGTCCCGTAAAGAGACTACCGGAACCCGCAACCGCCGGGCGGCCCCGAATCAAACCAAAAAGACTAAACAATCAGCGCTGCCGCTTACGGCTTCTTGCCGAACCACTTTTCGTAGATGGCGTCGTACTGGCCATTGGCCTTCAAGGTAGCCAGCGCTTTGTTCACCTGCGGGACCAGATCGCTGCCCTTGGGGAACGCAATGCCGTAGAAGTCGCCGCTCTTGACCGAGCCGACCACCTTGACGCGGCCCTTGCCCGCCGTATTGGCGTAGTACTGGACATTGGGGGTGTCATGCACAGCGGCATCCACACGGCCCGTGGCCAGTTCCAGATAGGCATTGTCGATATTCGGGAACAGCTTGAGCTTGGCGTCCGGCACCTGGGCTTTCAGGAAATCCACCGTGGCAGTGCCCGTCTTGACGGCGACGGTCTTGCCCGACAGGGACTTGGCATCCTTGATGTCGGTGTTCTTGTCTCCCACCAGAATGGCCAAGCCGCTTTCGTAGTAGGGATCAGAGAAATCGATGACCTTCTTGCGGTCATCGCGGATGGTGATGCCGGCAAGCGCGGCGTCGATATTCTTGGTTTGCAGGCCCGGAATGATGCCGTTGAAGTCCATCGGCTGAAGCTTGTACTTCAGGTTGAGTTCCTTGGCGATTGCTGCCCAAAGATCCACGTCAAAACCCACGTAGGTATTACCCTGCTTGAATTCGAACGGCACGAAAGCGGTATCGGTGGCCACCACCAATTCCTTGCCCTGGGCCTGCGCGCCGGAGACGGCGCCGAACATGGCTACGGACAGGCCAACCAAAGCGGCGGCGACTTTACGTTTGATCATGAAACTCTCCTCTTGGGGACCGTCGGCACCCCGGGGTTGTTGTAGGGGCATGATTCCTGGCTACGCCGGGGTCACCGGTGCAACGTATTGGGGATCTTAACGCATCCGTCCCCACCCGGCAGAGCTTAGAAAAATTACAATCCCGATGACACCCGGAGAATCCCCATGCCCTACAAATATGTGCGCATTGCTGGAAATCGGCGCCAGATTGGCCAAGCGCTAGGCAAGCTTGCCCGTCCACTGATGTCGGTTTACCTCAAGCAAAGCGGAACGTGGGAAGCCCTGCGCCCCTGGCGCGGCCATCCGTATTTGCAGGAGCTGGCCGAACAGGCAAAAGCGGCTGTGCCGGCAATTTGGGAGGAATTGGAGGGTTTGGCAGACGGCCTGCGCATGCCGCTCGACGATGTGCTGCTGTGGAATTGCCGCGGAGACCTGCTCCACAACACCACCGACGGCTGCACTTCGGCCGCCTTGAAAGCTGCGGACGGCACGCGCTGGATCGCCCACAACGAAGATGGCGATCCTTATCTATATGGCCGCTGCTATCTGGTGGACGTCGCGATGGAAGACGCCCCGGGTTACCTCAGCTTTTACTATCCCGGCTCTTTGCCTGGACATACCTTCGGCGCCAATCGGGCTGGCTTGGTGCAGACCATCAACAACCTGCGCACCCGGCAACGTCAACCGGGAGTTCCACGCATGTTCCTGGCGCGCGCCGTGCTCGATTGCTCCACGCTGGACGAAGCCATCGACCTGCTGCGCGACACGCCGCACTCAGGCGGCTTTCACCATATGCTGGGATCGGCGTCGGACCCGCGCCTGTTCAGCGCCGAAGTCACGCCAGGGGCCGTTTCCATTTTGGATATCGGCACGCGCTATGGCCATGCCAATCACATGATTCACGTTGAAACGCGCGGGCAAGCGCAGCTGATTACCGAATCGTCGCGCGCGCGGCAGAATCGCATTGAAGGCATTGTTGACGGCTGGTCGCCCGAGACCACCAGCGCAGACCTGCTGGCCGCGCTGCATGACACGCAAGGAAAACTGCCCATCCTGCGTACCGCCACCGATGATCCCGATGCCGAGAACACGCTGGCAACAGCGGTGTTCGAGATCCGGGATGAAGAAGTGACGTTGCGGGTATATGACCGCCGATCAAAGGCGGACATTGCCCTGGATGTGATGTCCGACCCGGATTGAGTCCGGACCGGCCACCACCGCCGCAAAATCCGCCGGTACCGCGCACAAGCCGCGGATACCGGCAGAGAGCAGCGTCAAGCCTGCCCGTAACCCCCGCCTCCGGGCGTTTCAACCACGAACACGTCACCGGGGTGCAGTTGCGCGCTGTCTTGCGGGCCAAGCTCCTGGATGGTGCCGTCAACGCGCTCGACCGTGTTGCGGCCCATTGCGCCCGGTTGCCCGCCAGACAGACCGAACGGCGCGAACCGGCGGTTGTTCGACAGGATCGCTGCGGTCATGTCTTCCAGGAAGCGAATGCGGCGTATGCCGCCCTCGCCGCCCGGATACCGGCCTGCGCCGCCCGAGCCCTTGCGGATCTCGTAAGACTCCAACCGTACCGGGAAACGGAATTCCAGCACTTCCGGGTCCGTCAGGCGCGAATTGGTCATATGCGCCTGCACCACCGACGTGCCGGCAAAGCCTTCATCGTGCGGACCAGCCGCATCGATGCGGACCGGACCTGCGCCTGTGCCGCCCGAGATGGTCTCGTAGTACTGATGCCGCGCATTGCCGAACGTGAAGTTGTTCATGGTGCCCTGGCTGGCCGCCAGCACCCCCAACGCGCCGTACAGCGCGTTGACAATGCACATGGACGTTTCCACGTTGCCCGCCACCACCGAAGCCGGTGAATTCGGACGCAGCATCGAGCCTTCCGGCACGATGATCGACAGCGGCACGAGGCAACCGTCGTTCAGCGGGATGTCGTCGTTGACCATCGTGCGGAACACATACAGCACCGCTGCCACGGCAATCGCGCCGGGTGCGTTGAAGTTGTTTTCCAGCTGGGCAGACGTGCCCGTGAAGTCCACCACAGCGGTACGCGCCTGATTGTCCACCTTTACGGCCACCCGGATGACTGCGCCGTTATCCAACGGATACTCGTAGCTGCCGTCCTTCAATACGGAGATCACGCGGCGCACCGCCTCTTCGGCGTTGTCCTGCACGTGGCCCATATAAGCCTGCACCACATCCAGACCAAAGTGATCGCACATGCGCAGCAGCTCTTGCACGCCCTTTTCGTTGGCGGCGATCTGCGCGTGCATGTCCGCGATGTTCTGGTCCGGATTGCGTGCCGGCCAGCGGCCCGAGCCCAGGATGTCGCGCGCGGCTTGCTCGCGGAACTCCCCGTTCTTCACCAGCTGGAAGTTGGTGAACAGCACGCCCTCGTCTTCCACCGTCTTGGAATCCGGCGGCATGGAGCCCGGCGTTGTGCCGCCGATATCGGCGTGGTGGCCGCGCGAGCCCACATAGAACAGGATGTTGCGGCCAGCGTGGTCGAACACCGGCGTGATGATCGTCACGTCGGGCAAGTGCGTGCCGCCGTGGTAAGGATCATTCACCACGTAGGCGTCGCCCGGCATCATGCGGCCAGCGTTGGCATTCATGACCGTGCGCACCGACTCGCCCATCGAACCCAAGTGCACGGGCATGTGCGGCGCGTTGGCGATCAAGCGGGCCTGAGCGTCGAAAATTGCGCAAGAGAAGTCCAGGCGCTCTTTGATGTTGACCGAATAAGCCGTGTTTTGCAGACGGTATCCCATCTGCTCGGCGATCGACATAAAGAGGTTGTTGAACACTTCCAGCATGACCGGATCGGCTTGCGTGCCGACCGTGCGGCGCTCAAGACGGGCCTCGACACGGCGAATCACAAAGTGATCCTGCGCCGTCAGTTCCGCTTGCCAACCGGGTTCAACGACCGTGGTCTGGTTGGGTTCGGAAATGATGGCAGGACCCGGCACCACGTCGCCGCCCGCCATGTCTTCGCGCACATACAAAGGCGTATCGCGCCAGGCGCCCGCGCTGTACATACTGACCACGCGGCGAGCTGACAGCGCGCCTTCGCGCGTGCGTGAGGTCGACGCCTCGCTGACCCGTTCGCCGCCGCCTGTTGCTTCCACCGAAATGGTCTCCACGACCAATTCGCGGTTGGGCATCAGGAACGAGTAGCGCTGACGATAAGCAGATTCAAAATCCTGGCGCGCTTGATCCAAATCGGAATAAGCCACTTCCAGCGACGTATCCGTGCCGCGGTATTTCAGGTGCAGACGGCGTTGAACGCTGATGTCGCTTTCGGCCACATGCTGGCGGCGCAACTCGCCAACCGCTTGGCCTGCCAACACGTCCAGCTCGTCTTTCAGCGAGGCCATCAAGCTGGCATCCAGTACCTTTTCGACCGTCTTCTGGCGCATATCGGTCTGGTCAGCCAGGCCCATGCCGTAAGCGGACAGTACGCCACCCAGCGGGTGCGCGAACACCGTGGTCATGCCCAGCGCATCGGCGACCAGGCAAGCATGCTGGCCGCCCGCGCCGCCGAATACCGTCAACGCGTATTCGGTGACATCGTGACCACGCTGCACCGAGATGCGCTTGATGGCTTCGGCCATGTTGCCCACGGCAATTTCCAGAAAGCCTTCGGCCAGTTGTTCGGGCGACATCTCGCGGCCGGTGGCGGCACGCACTTCGTCAGACATCGCGGCAAAGCGTTCGGCCACGGCGTCGCGGTCCAGCGCTTCGTTCGCGTCCGGACCAAACACCTTCGGAAAGAAATCGGGCTGAATCTTGCCCAGCAAGACGTTGCAGTCCGTCACGGCCAGCGGACCGCCACGGCGATAGCAGGCCGGGCCGGGATTGGCGCCTGCGGAGTCGGGGCCGACGCGCAAACGCGCACCGTCGAAATGCAGGATGGAGCCGCCGCCCGCCGCAACCGTGTGAATGCTCATCATCGGAGCGCGCATGCGCACACCCGCGACCTGCGTTTCAAATTCGCGTTCGAATTCGCCGGCGTAGTGGGACACGTCTGTGGACGTGCCACCCATGTCAAAGCCGATGACCTTCGGGAAACCCGCGATTTCGCTGGTGCGCACCATACCCACGATGCCGCCGGCAGGTCCGGACAGAATGGCGTCCTTGCCACGGAAGCGGTGCGCGTCGGTCAAGCCACCGCTGGATTGCATGAACATCAAGCGAATGCCGGGCAGCTCGCCCGCCACCTGGTCCACATAACGCTTCAGGATGGGCGACAAATAGGCATCCACCACGGTCGTGTCGCCACGCGACACAAACTTGATCAGCGGGCTGACTTCGTGCGAGGCCGACACCTGCGTAAAGCCGACTTCGCGAGCAATGCGGGCAGCGCGCTGCTCGTGCTCCGTAGCGTGCCAGGCGTGCATGAACACGATGGCAACGGCGCGAACGCCCGTGTCGTATACGGCCTGCATGCCTAGCCGCAGCGCGGCCTCGTCTAGTTCGCGGATGACTTCGCCGTCGGCGGCCACGCGCTCGTCGGCTTCAACCACCGACTCGTACAACATCTCGGGCAACAGCACGTTGCGGTCAAACAGGCGCGGGCGGTTCTGGTAGGCAATGCGCAAGGCATCACGGAAACCGCGCGTCGTGACCAGCAAGGTGCGTTCGCCCTTGCGTTCCAGCAAGGCGTTGGTCGCGACGGTCGTGCCCATCTTCACGCATTCAACCTGCTCCACCGGCACGGGCTGGCCGGGCGCAATGCCCAGCAGCTTGCGTATGCCGGCCACGGCTGCGTCACGGTACTGCTCGGGGTTTTCCGACAGCATCTTCGCGGTGGTGGTGGAGCCATCGGGGCGCCGCGCCACGATGTCGGTAAAGGTGCCCCCACGATCAATCCAGAATTGCCACTTCTTCATACGAGTCCTCGATAACAAGAGGCCGCCACGGCGCGTGCGGCCACGGTCGGGTTGCTGATGACGGGGCATGCCCCGAGTGTTTGATTAGAGAGAGGTTGCGGCGCGCGCGGCCTGGTCATACAGGCCGGACAAGGCGCGCAGCGTGTGCGCCAGTTGACGGCTGAATTCCAGCCCGCCCCCGCCCGGCGCGTCCAGGCCAGCGGTCAGGCATTGCTCGCGGATTTCGCCATAGCGCTTCAAGATGGCCGCGCCTTCAGGCGTGACGCTGTAGAAGACTTCCTTGCTGCTGCGTTCGCCCGTTACCACACCCAAGCGATCCAGTTTTTTCAACGCATAGCTGACGATGTGGGTGTCTTCGACATTCAGCGTGAAGCAAATGTCGGCCAATTTCTTGGGACGCTGCCGGTGATAAACGTGATGAAACACCATCACGTCCGTGGGAGTCAGGTCGGGCAGCCCGGCAGCGGCCATACATCGCACCGTCCAGCGGTCAAACGCATGGCTGGCGATCATCAGGCCGAATTCCACTTCGGATAGATCGGGGGCACTGCCGCCAGCCAAATGGGCTGACGAGGCAATCAGAGGGGAGCTCATGTAAGGCGACACCCAAGTTTATTTGAGTGAAATACTAATAATTTATCTATATTTCATCAATAAAAAATAAGCATGGACGTCGAATTTCGAGGGAATACCCCTATGAATGCCGGATATACAAGCCCCCTCTCAGGGGGCCGACCAGCCCATCGGAAGGTTCGCCCGGATCAGCCAGCCCGCAATCGAAATGCGTGGCGCGATATCGGGCATGGGGTCGCCCGGCCCAAACCAGCGGGCGTCGGCGATCTCGTCTTCTTGCACCCGGATATCGCCGGACACGTAATCCGCCGTGTAGGCCACCATCAATGAATGGGGGAACGGCCAGGACTGGCTGCCGAAATATTGCAGGTTGCCGACTTTCAGGCCCACCTCTTCGTAGACCTCGCGGTGCACGGTCTGTTCAATGCTTTCGCCCGGTTCCACAAATCCCGCAAGCGCTGTGTAGCGCGACGTAGCTGTCGTGGTGTGCCGGGCCAGCAGAATGCTGTCGCCTTTGCGGATCAACACCATCATGGCGGGTGAAATACGGGGATAGGCGGAAAAGCCGCAGGACGGGCAGCGCAGGCAGAACTCATGGGCGACCCGCTCGGCAGGCGTGCCGCAGACACCGCAGAAACGGTGCGTGCGCGCCCACTCGGCGATCTGATAGGCGCGCCCCGCCAGCGCTATGCGGTCATCGTCGAAGACACCAAACAAAGACCGCAGTTTCTTGAAGGCGTAGCCCTCGGGCGCATCGATACCGGGTTCCACGTGCATGGTTCGATACGGCGAATCAGGCGCCATCCATACCGGTTGCAGCGCGGCTACAGGCAAGCCGATGCGCTCACATAGCGCCGTGTCCGGCAACACGCTGGAGGTTTCTTCAACCAGCAATTCATCACGGCGGAAAACGAAATTCACACAAGCCTCGGCACACTTTTTCAATCCTGCAATCTTAGAAGAAAACGCGGCTCCAGAGACGCCAGAATTTGAATCTGCGGAAAGTTTGAATCTTCAACCATTCACTCAATCGCGCTCTAAGGAATTACCCGTAAAAACACGTTTTAGTTGCCCAGTGTTACCGCTCGGCCACATAGAATGGCACGGCTTTTCAGCTATGCGTCAACCGCGCCTTGCTCTCTTTCGCAATGCCTATCGGGCAGAACCCGTTTTCACCATTCGCAAAGAAGGACCACCCATGCACAAGAAAATCACACTGCTTGCCGGCAGCATCGTTCTGGCATTCAGCACGGGCGCTCAGGCGCAGACCAAGTGGGATCTGCCCTCCGCTTATCCGGCCAGCAACTTCCACGTTGAGAACCTGAATACCTTCGTCAAGAACGTGGACACGCTGTCCGAAGGCAAGCTGAAGATCCAGTTGCACAACAATGCATCGCTGTACAAGGCTCCCGAAATCAAGCGCGCGGTGCAAGGCAACCAGGCGCAGATCGGTGAAATCTTGCTGACCAACTTCGCCAACGAAGATCCGATCTACGAATTGGACGGCCTGCCCTTTTTGGCTACCGGTTACGACGCGTCTTACAAGCTTTACCAAGCGCAGAAGCCTTTTCTGGAAAAGAAGCTTGCCGCGCACGGCATGACCTTGCTGTACGCAGTGGCTTGGCCGCCCCAAGGCATCTTTGCCAACAAAGACATCAAGCAGATCAACGACATGAAGGGCCTGAAGTGGCGCGCATACAGCCCTGTCACGGCCAAGATTGCCGAACTGGTCGGCGCGCAGCCGGTCACGGTGCAGCAGGCTGAACTGGCGCAGGCGCTGGCTACCGGCGTGATCGACTCCTATATGTCGTCCGCTTCCACCGGCTACGACACCAAGACGTACGAATACATCAAGAAGTTCTACGACACGCAGGCCTGGCTGCCCAAGAACGCCATCATCGTGAACAAGAAGGCCTTCGAAGCGCTGGACCCGGCCACGCAGGAAGCCTTGAAGAAGGCTGGCGCGCAGGCTGAGGAACGCGGCTGGAAGCTGTCGCAGGAAAAGAACAAGTGGTATCAGGAAGAGCTGGCCAAGAACGGCATGGAAACCATCAAGCCTACGGTCGAGCTGAAGGAAGGCCTGTCGGTGATCGGCAAGCGCATGCTCGATGACTGGCTGAAGAAAGCCGGCGCGGACGGCCAAGCCATGATCGACGCCTACAAGAAGCAGTGATATCGCCATGCGCCGCTTTCTAGATAGTCTTTACGGCGCGGCCGGCCTGCTGGCCGGCTTGTGCACGATAGGCGTGCTGGTGTCGGTGCTGGCGGCAATCATTGCCCGCCAGCTTGGCCTGAACATACCCGGCACCGATGCGTACGCCGGGTATTTCATGGCCGCCGCCGGATTCCTGGCTCTGGCCAGCACATTCAAGCACGGCGAGCACATCCGTGTAACGCTGCTGCTGAACTCGCTGGCGCCTGCCGGCAGCCGGCGCCTGGACATATTTGCGCTGGGGGTCGGCTGCCTGCTGGCCGCCAACTTCGCATTCTTCAGCGTCAAGCTGACCTATGACTCTTGGGTGTTCAACGACATTTCCACGTCCAACGACGCCACGCCGCTCTGGATTCCGCAGATCAGCATGGCGGTGGGCACGGTGCTGTTCCTGATTGCGCTCCTGGACGAACTGGTCCGGCGCTCACGCGGCCTGGCCGCCGCTACTTCGCAGCAAACCCATGAATGAACTTCTCGTCGTTACCTTATTGGTCGTCTCGATCTTCGTCCTGCTGGGCTGCGGGGTCTGGGTCGGCCTGACGCTGGCGGGCACGGCCTGGATCGGCATGGAAATTTTCTCCAGCCGCCCGGCGGGCGACGCGATGGCCGTCACGATCTGGGGCGCATCGTCCAGCTGGACCTTGACGGCCCTGCCGCTCTTTCTGTGGATGGGAGAAATCCTGTTCCGCACCCGCTTGTCCGAAGACCTGTTCAAAGGGCTTGCGCCTTGGCTGAACCGGCTGCCCGGACGCCTGCTGCACACCAACGTCATAGGCTGCGCGATTTTCGCGGCCGTGTCGGGGTCGTCGGCGGCTACCTGCGCCACGGTTGGCAAGATGACCATTCCCGAGCTGACCCGCCGCGGCTACCCCGAGGAAAAAATCCTGGGCACGCTGTCTGGCGCGGGCACCTTGGGTCTGCTGATACCGCCGTCGATCATCATGATCGTCTACGGGGTGGCTGCGGACGTCTCGATCGCCAAATTGTTCATCGCAGGCATCGTACCGGGCATCCTTCTGGCACTGCTGTTCAGCGGCTACATCGCCTGGTGGGCGATCCGCAATCCGGGCCAGGTGCCCGCTGCCGATCCCGGCCTGACGTTCATGGAAAAGCTGTCGCGGTCGCGCCACCTGATCCCTGTGATGCTGCTGATCGGCGCAGTGCTCGGTTCGATCTACACCGGCATCGCCACGGCCACGGAAGCGGCTGCGGTGGGCGTGGTAGGCGCGCTGATCCTGTCGGCGCTGCAAGGCTCGTTGAACCTGTCCACCTTCAAGCAATCGCTGCTGGGCGCGACCCGGCTGTATTGCATGATTGCATTGATCCTGGCGGGCGCGCAGTTCCTGACGCTTGCCATGGGTTATATCGGCCTGCCCCGCGCATTGGCCGAGTGGATCGGCGGATTGGGCTTGTCGCAGTTCTGGCTGATCATGGCGCTGATGGTGTTCTTCATCATCTTGGGCTGCTTTTTGGATGGCATTTCGATCGTCGTGCTGACGATGGGCGTGCTGCTGCCAACCGTGCAAGCGGCGGGTATCGACCTGATCTGGTTCGGTATTTTCATCGTATTCGTGGTGGAAATGGCACAGATCACTCCCCCGGTAGGCTTCAATCTGTTCGTGCTGTCAGGCATGAGCGGACGCGAATTGCCTTATATCGCAAAGGCGTCGCTGCCGATGTTCTTCTTGATGATTCTGGCCGTGCTGCTGCTGTACGCCATCCCTGGAATCGCCACCTGGCTACCGTTGCACATGACCCTGTAGCGCGACGGCAAGCATGCAAAACCCCGCTCTTTGAGCGGGGTTTTTTTTGAACAATCCCTTCCATTGTTCCAAAGTTCGGCAGCTTTTGAATTCTGTGAATCAGGGAAAACGCCAAAAGTTATTGAGCCCTACGCACGCCGTAACTTTTTTAGAATCCACAGGCGCCTGCTTATTGCACCAACATGGCGCATCCGCATCTTTTGAGGCCAACGCTCCGGAACCGCGCTTATCCAAAGCTCGGTGCTGCGGCCTCAGCGTCAGACGATCCGCCAGACGCAATAAACCGGGCCATGAGCCCGGAGCATTCGAAAAACAGATACAGGAGGAGTCCCAAGTGAAACGTATTACCTTATCGCTCGCCATTGCAGGCCTGGGTCTGGCTGCTGGCACCGCTTCCGCTGAAACCAGCGTCACGCTGTACGGCATCGCCGACGTCAGCAT
Organism: Achromobacter seleniivolatilans; assembly: GCF_030864005.1. Taxonomy (NCBI): domain Bacteria; kingdom Pseudomonadati; phylum Pseudomonadota; class Betaproteobacteria; order Burkholderiales; family Alcaligenaceae; genus Achromobacter; species Achromobacter seleniivolatilans. The sequence continues at coordinate 1,322,497 of NZ_CP132976.1, read as the reverse complement.
CCGTTATTTGAGCACCAGCGCGGGCAGCGTTGGTCAGGATGGCAGCCGCGTGTCGATGGAAAACGGCGCTATTTCCAACAGCCGCTGGGGTATGCGCGGCTCGGAAGATCTGGGCAACGGCAACCGTGCCTTCTTCCGTTTGGAAAACAACTTCAATCTGCAAAACGGCAGAAGCGGCGATCCTTCCAAGACGTTCGGCCGTATGGCCTACATAGGACTGGATGGCGGCCAGATCGGTCAACTGACCTTGGGTCTGCAAAACACGCCGATGTTCGACATGCTGGCCGATCACTTCGACCCGCTGACCGTCGGTAACTACGACCAGAACGCCTGGTTGCCCGCCGCCATGTCGCGCGTGCGCACCAACAATATGACCAAGTACTCCAACACGATTGGCGACTTGTCCATGGCGCTGTCGTGGGCCAACGGCGAAAGCTGGGAAGACCACAAGGCCGGCCAGCAATACGGCGCCAGCCTGCGCTACATGGTCGGCAAGCTCGGTCTGGGCGCGGCCTACCAGCAAACGTATGACGGCGCCAATTCCGATCTGCGCCAGCGCGTCTGGAACTTGAACGCGTCCTATCAGTTTGACGGCGCCAAGGTGTTTGCCGGCTACTTCAACGGCCGCGACGAAACCGGCTGGGTCAATGCTGTCATGGGCGGCACGACCACTGCCAGCCTGGACCGCAAGGACAACGGCTACTTCGTCGGCGCGACCTGGCAGGCCACGCCGCGCTGGGCAATTACCGGCGCTGGCTACTACGACCAAAGCAAGAACGTGGTCGAAGATGGTGACAAGGGCAAGCGTTACGCACTGGTTGCGGTCGCCGAGTACTCGCTGTCCAAGCGTTCGCAGCTCTACGGCACCGTGGACTGGAACAAGGTCAGCAGTGCAGCCAGCGGCGAAATCGCAGGCAAAAATCACCAGCTCGGCGCAGCTGTGGGCTTCCGCCACATCTTCTAAGATCTGTTCGCTTCAAGGCCAGCCCCCGGCCGCATGAATAAGCCCATCGTTTTCGCGATGGGCTTATTCTTTTTTGGGGCGTAGATGCCCAATCTGCTTGACGGGTTACGCGCGTCGGATGCCGGCGTTCTTCTCTGGACTCCTACGCGCTGCACCCGTCTACATGCCCAGATAGGCTTTCCGGACCTCGTCGGATGCGGCGAGTTCGGCGGCGTCGCCGGAAAGTGCTATGCGCGCGCTTTGCATGACGTAGGCGCGTGACGCGATCTCGAGTGCCTGGGCCATGTTCTGCTCGACCAGCAATACCGACAAACCGCCTTCGCGGTTTAACGCCGCCAGCGCGTCAAATACCTGCTCCACCAGCAACGGCGACAAACCCAGACTGGGTTCATCGATCAGAAGCAGGCGCGGACCGCTCATCAAGGCCCGGCCGATGGCCAGCATCTGCCGCTCCCCGCCCGACATCGTGCCCGCCAACTGCTCGCGCCGTTCCTTCAAGCGGGGAAACAGCGTGTAGACGCGTTCCAGCCGTTCGCGATAGACGCGCTCGTCGCGCACCGTGTACGCGCCCAAGCGCAGGTTCTGTTCAACCGGCTGACGCGCAAACACGCGCGCGCCTTCCGGAATCATCGAAATACCTTGCGTCACAAGCTTGTCGGGCGGCGTTCCGGTAATGTCGCGCCCTTCAAAAACCACGCGGCCTTCCTTGGGTTTGACGGAGCCAATAATGGCCAGCAAGGTGCTGGACTTGCCTGCGCCATTGGCGCCCAGCAATGCCGCAATCTCGCCCTTGCGCACTTCCAGCGATACGCCGCGCACCGCCTGCACGCCCCCATAAGAGACGCTCAGGTTTTCTACTTTCAGCATCACATCAGGCACGATGCTTTCTCCCCAGATAGGCTTCGATCACGGCCGGGTTGCGCACGATATCTTGCGGAGCCCCCTCGGCGATCATCTGGCCAAAATTCAGCACCAGCACCCGTTGCGCCAGACGCATCACGACTTCCAGCACGTGTTCAACGATGATGAGCGTCACGCCTGCGGTATGAATGCCCCGAAGGATCTCGGCCAGCGCGATGGCTTCGGCGGGGTTTAAACCGCCCGCAACCTCGTCCAGCAGCAGCATGCGCGGTTCAGTCGCCAGCGCACGCGCCAGCTCCACCCGCTTCTGCCCTGCCACATTCAGGTCGGCCGCTTTCACGTTGGCACGATCCGACAGACCGACCAGATCTAGCACTCGCGCCGACTCGCGCCGGGCATCGGGCAGCCGGGGATGCCGCAGCAGCGCGCCGACCATGGCGTTTTCAAGCACCGTCATCTGGCCGAAGCTGCGCGGGATCTGATAGGTGCGCACCAGCCCCATCGCGGCGACCTGCTCCGGACGGCGACCGATCATCGATTGACCGTCGAACATCACCGTGCCCGAGGTGGGCTCATGATGGCCGACCAGGCCATTGAACAAGGTGCTCTTGCCCGCCCCGTTGGGGCCAATGATGGCAACGATCTCACCGGCGTTGACTGACAGGGAAATATCTTTGTTTGCTACCAAGCCGCCAAAGCGCTTGGTCAGATTGTTAACGTCCAGAAGAGCCACGGCGCCTCCTTAAAGTCACCAGCCCGCCTGGCAAGAACATCGTGACCAGCAGAATCGCCAGGCCAAAAATCAGCAAATCCAGGCCCAGGCCCGAACTCCCCCACAGCACGCGTGTGCCTTCCGACAAGGGCAGCAATACCGCCGCGCCCAGCCAAGGTCCGATCAAGGTGCCCACGCCGCCCAGAATGGTGACCAGCACCACCTGCACCGACATGGTCAGGCTGAACATGGATTCCGGATCGATGAAGCCCACATACATGGCGAAGAAGCCGCCCCACACGCCCGTCATCCCTGCCGACATCACAAAGGCCAGCATCTTGTAGCGATCCGCCGGAACGCCCAGGCTGCGCGCTGCCGCCTCGTCGCCGTTGATGGCCCGCCAGTAAAAGCCAGTCTTGGAATGCACCAGGAAAAACGTCGCGCAAAACGTCAGGAACGCCAGACCCACTGCGATCAGGTAATACGGCACTTTGCTGCGGAACAGCAGCATCCACGCCGCGTCGCCGATAGGCGCTTCCAGCCCGACCGCGCCGCCCGCCCATTGCCAGTTGATCAACAGCAGCAGGCCGATCTGCAAGAGCGCAATCGTAGCCATCGCAAAGTAATGGCCCGACAAACGCAGCGTCGGTCCGCCCACCAGCCAAGCCAGCGCCGCACTGATCACCCCGCCCAGCGGAATGCCCAGCAAAGGCGTGAGCTTCAAATGGTGCAGCAGCAGCAAGGTGGTATAGCCGCCCACTCCGACGAATACGCTGTGTCCGAAAGAAATACGGCCCAAGAAGCCGCCAACCAGATTCCAGCACGCGCCCAGCGCGCCGAACATGATGGCCAGCAACAGCACTTGCAAGGTGAAGGAGTCGGTCACGACCAGCGGCACCAGCGCCATCACCACTGTGGCGGCAAGCGCCGCGAGGATCGGCCACTTGGGCACGCCCGAAGAGCTTGTATCGATTTTCTGTGTCGTCATCTCACCACCGCCCGAACAGGCCGCGCGGCCGATACCAGAGAACCAGAATGAACAGGATGAACACGCTGACGGTCTTCAGCGCCGGCGCGACGAAATACCCCGTCATGGCCTCGATGATGCCGATCAGAATGCCCGCGATAAAGGCACCGGGCAAAGAGCCAAAGCCGCCCATGCAGACCGCTACGAAGGCCAACAGGCCGAACACCGTGCCCACGGACGGAAACACATAGAAGAACGTCGTGAGCAAAGCGCCAGCCAGACCCACGGCTGCACTGCCCAACATCCAGACCTGGGCGTTGACGCGGTCGGGCGAAATACCCACCAGTGCCGCCACCTGCCGGTCCTCGGCCACCGCTTGCAGCGCGTGGCCCCAACGCGTGCGGTATACCAGCACGAAGAGCGCAACGACGACCACCAGCGCGATCAGACCGGTCACGACCTGGGGCCGGCCCAACGAAATACCCGCCACCGTGACGCTGCCGGACACCAAGGTGTCAGGCAGGCTGCGGTAGTCGGGGCTGAAGGCAATGAAGGCCAGCTGGCGCAGTACCAGACCCAGGCCGAAGGTGGCCAGGATCACCGCCATGGGCGGCCCTTTCTGCAAGCGCCGGATAATAAGCGCATAGGTCAGAAAGCCGACAAAGGCGAGCACAATGGCCACCAGTGGCGCCGACAGTGTGGGGTCGATATGACCCAGGGTATAGAGCCAATAGGCGGCATACATACCCAACATCAGGAATTCGCCGTGGGCGAAATTGATGACGTCGGTAATGCCCCAGATCAGCGCCAGCCCCACCGCCACCGCGGCATAGATCAGGCCGTTGAACAGGCCTGCCGAGAGAGCTTCAAACATGGAGTGCTCCTGTGGCGGACCCCCGCGGCCCGCCACGTCAGAGAGAGATTTACTTCCAGGCGAACGGCAGCGTGGGCAGGCTCTTGTCCGTACGGTACTTCTCGGGCCAGACGGTCTGGTAGGACGACCCCTTCAGTTCCAGAATCAGGCCGGAACCCTTGGTGTTCTGGCCCTTGGCATCGAACTGCACGCCCGCCCAGGGCATCGCGACTTGCGCTTCGCCCAGGTCGGTTGCGGCCAGCGCCTTGCGGATCGCCTCGGGATCGGTCGAGCCAGCACGGTTGATGGCATCGGCCAGCACCAGCACGCCTTGCATCGAACGCGCGTTGTTGCCATTCAGGTCTTTGCCCGTCTTGGCCTTGTACATGTCGTTGATTTTCTTCAGGCCAGCCTTGGCGGCGGCAACGTCATTGCCCCACACGTCGCGCGTCAGCACGCCCTGCACTTGCGGGCCCACTTCCTGCACAAAGCGCGAATCGATGAACCCGGCGTCGTTGGCCAGCAGCACCGGCGGCGCGTACTTGCTTTCGCGCATGGTGCGGACAAACAGCATGGCGTCAGACGTGTAGCTGGCAAAGATCGCCACATCGGCCTTGGCTGCGGCCAGTTTCTGCACTTCTGCCGTCACCGAAGCCGAACCCGCGCTATAGGCGATGTTGGCCACGACTTCGCGCTTGTATTGCTTGGCGAATTTTTCAACGGCCTTGTAGGTGTTCACGCCGAAGTCGGTGTTTTCATACACCACGGCGATCTTGGTCGTCGGGACCGCCTTGATGCCGTCCAGGAACTGCATCATGTTTTCGACGAAAGTGTCGTCGTTGGGCGACGTGCGGAAGAACCACTTGTAGCCGCGCTCGGTCAGATCCGGGCTGCTGGATTCGCCGTTCAGGTAAGGAATGCCACGCTGTTCAGCAATACGGCTGGCCGTCTTCGTCACGGCAGATTGATAGGCGCCGGTGAGTGCCACCACTTTTTCCTGATCGATCAGGCGCTGCGCGTCAGCCAGGCCCACTTCGGGCTTGCCCTGCGAATCGCCAAACACGACTTCGATCTTGGCGCCGCCCAATTTGGGCAGCCCGCTGCCGGCGGCAAGCGGAATCCCTTCAAGCTCGGGATGCGGATTGTTGATGATGTCGACGGCCAATTCCACGGCCGCCTTGATTTCAGCGCCGGTGGACGCCAAGGCGCCCGACAGCGGATAGATCGCGCCGATACGCACGGTCTTTTCCTGCGCTTGCGCAGGCACCGCAGTCAACAGCGCCAGACTCGCGGCGACACCCGCAATGAGCTTCATCTTCATTACTAGACTCCTGGATTAATCCAACTTGGTAAGCAATGCATGGGACATCACGCCCCCCACGGAGCGTGCAGGCCTGCGGCAACCGGACGCCCTCCGGCGAGCCGGGAGGCACCAGGTCCTGAACTGTTGTCGCCTTTTCCCCTTGTCCTTTAATGGATCGTTTTGGTGGCACAACTGATACTGCTACTGCTGTAGGTAAACCGTCTTTCTTCTAACCGCTGAACACTGACAAATTACTTAAAATGGGGTCAAACCCCGGGTCTATCCCGAGGCAATCAGTCAAAGAATCGCCATGCGGCTGTTGATCAGATCGGTAACGAGCATATGACCTGGCGCATGCGTGATGCAGAATTCAGGGCGCACCGCCGCCACCACCGATTGCGGCGTGACTCCGCAAGCCCAGAACACCGGCAACTCGCCTGCGCGAATCTCAACCGGATCACCATAATCCGGCCGGTTGATGTCGGCAATCCCGATCAACGCGGGGTCCCCAATGTGCACGGGCGCCCCGTGCACCGACGGAAAACGCGATGTGACCTGAATGGCGCGGATGGCATCGGCCGCTTTCAAGGGGCGCATGGACACCACTAGCGGACCGCCGAAGACACCGGCTGCATTCGTCGGCACGTTGGTGCGATACATCGGAACATTGCAACCTTGTTCGATGTGGCGCACGGGCAAGCCGTTATCCAGCATGGCCTCTTCAAACGAGAACGAGCAACCGATCAGGAACGACACCAGATCGTCGCGCCAGATGTCGCGCACGTCAGTGGGCTCCGCCACCAGTTCGCCGTTCTTCCAGACGCGGTAACGGGGAATGTCGCTGCGGATATCAATGTCATGCCCCAATTCCGGCAGCGCGGGGTCACCCGGCTCGGACATGGCAAGCAACGGGCAAGGCTTGGGATTGCGCTGGCAGAAATGCAGAAAGTCCGCCGCCAGTGCGCGCGGCAGAATCGCCAGATTGGCTTGCACGTGGCCAGGGGCCAGATTCGCGGTGGGACCGGTCAACTTGCCGCTGCGGGCGTCCAGCCGCGCTTGCCGGGCCAGCGCCACACTGCTGCGAACTGCAAAATCCGATGCCATGCGTATTCCCCTGATGCCGTTGTTGGTATGGAGACATTGCACCGGAACTCTGCGCGGGCGTCTAATCACATGTTGCGATAGACCCCTATCAATATTCCTTATCAGGGTTTTGCCGGATGGCGCAGTGCCTCTTCACGCGCAATTTGCTGCGCGGCTTCGGCCACGACTCGCGGAATCTGACTATCCGGGCCCTGCATCCAGCAGGCGGTGTAGTGCAGCGGCGGCAAAGCGGGCGCCTTGACCTCCAGGATACGCAGCTCTCCGCGTTCCAGCTCCTTGTGCAAGATGACTGGCGCGATGACCGCGGTGCCTATGCCGTCCTGCGCCATCCGCACAATCACGCTTAACGCCGAACTGCCATACATGCGGGGCGACTCCACGCCCGCCTGTAGCAGCAGCTGGCGCACCGCGCGGTGCGGGTCGGTGGTGGACGAATAGGTAATGACGGGCCACTCGGCCAGCCGTTTCAGGCTGATCGGCTGCCGGCCGACTTTCAGCTTGGGGCTGGCGACCCAGCTAAGCGGGTAGTTGCACAGATACAGGTTTTCTACCCGGGGTTCTTCCATCGGGCCCAGCAAAAACGCCAGATCAATCTGGCGTGAAGCCAGCTGCGACTTCAGCATGGTGGTCGTGTCTACCTGGATCTCGACCATCAACGCCGGATAGGCGTCATGCAGATATTCCATCAACGTCGGCAACCAGGTGTGGACGATGGTCTCGGACACGCCCAAGCGCAGCGTACCGCTCATCACGCTTTGCGCGGCGGCGGCTTCTTGCATGTCGCGCCGCAATTGCAACATGCGTTCGGCATGCGACAACAGTTCTCGGCCCTTGCCGGTCAGCTTGATACCGCGCGCGTCACGATCAAACAGACGCACGCCCAGGTCTGATTCCAACGAGGCGATACGTTGAGAAATGGCGGGTTGGGTGGCATTCAGCTTTTCTGCGGCCGCGCGGAATCCGCCCAAGGTGGCCACCCAGAAAAACGTCTCGATATTGCGTAAATCGATCATCGCACCGTCATCCAGCGTGTCTAGCCGTCAATCTTAGCGGCAGGCAGAGGCGCACGCGCATTCACACGCGTGCGCGCCCTGCCCGCCCGCCCGCTGCCGGATCAACGGCCGGCGAGCAGCGCCTCGACCGCCAGACCCACCGCCAGAATGCGGCGGTCGGCTCCGTTGCTGCCGGAGATCATCAGGCCCACCGGCGCCGAACCCTTTGCGTGGCACGGCAAGGACAGCGCGCAGCCATCCAAAAAGTTGATCAGCGTCGGGTTGCGCAGGATCAGGCCGTTTGCCGCGTAATAGGCTTCGTCGGAAGCCGACAGGTCAGCCACGGACGGCGCCACGATGGGCGTTGTCGGCATGATCAGGGCGTCGTAACCGGCAATACGGTGATCCACGGCTGCGACCCAGGCTTCACGCGCATCCAGCAGGTCAAGGTAGTCGGCCGCGCTCATATCTTGGCCGCGCATGATGCGCGACACCACGCGCGGGTCGTAGCGTTTGCCGGCGCGGGCGATCAGGCCGCGATGCCAGGCCCACGCTTCTGCGGCAGTAAAGCCGCCCTTGCTGTTGATGGCGCCCAATTCCGCGAATTCCGGAATGGCGATTTCGTCCACCAGCGCGCCAGCAGCCTTCAGGCTGGCCACGGCGGCAGCGAAGCTGTCGGCCACGTGCTTTTCCATGGCGTCCAGCACCAGTGTGGACGGAATCGCCAGACGCAGGCCGCGTACAGGCAAGGCTTCCGGCACCGGGCCGCCGTCGCCCGACAGAATGGCGTCCAGTTCCGCGCAGCAGCGGACGCTGGCGGCGATGGGGCCAATGGAATCCAGGTTGGCCGACAGCGGCAGCACGCCCGTCATGGACACGCGCCAGGCGCTGGGCTTGAAGCCCGTCAGGCCGCACAACGCAGCCGGAATGCGCACCGAGCCGCCGGTATCCGAACCGATGCCGGCCACTGCCATGCCATCAGCCACCGACACGGCGGCCCCCGAGGACGAACCGCCAGGAATACGGCCCGTGGCGCGATCGTACGGGTTCAGCGGCGTGCCGTAATGCGGGTTGATGCCCAGGCCCGAGTATGCGAATTCGGTCATATTGGTGCGGCCGATGATCACGGCGCCCGCCGCGATCAGGCGTTGCACGACTTCTGCATTTTCCTCGGCGGCGGGTTCGCCTTCACGGGCCACCGAACCCGCCATCGTGGTCTCGCCTTCGATGTCGAACAAGTCTTTGATGCTGATTGGCAAGCCATCCACCACCGAGCGGGTGATGCCGGCAGCGCGCAGCGTGTCGGATGCGCGCGCCTGAGCCAGCGCCGATTCGGCGTACAGCCTGGTGAACACGCGGGCGCCCTCGCCCGCCTGGTCCTGGGCGCGCGCCAGGGCCGCCTCGGTCAGTTCTACAGAGCTCACGCGGCCCTCGCGCAGCGCCAAGCTCAGATCATTCAGGGTCGAAGCCATAATTGTCCTAATGCCGCCTTGCGGCGTAAAAGTGCAGACAGGCGCGCCCGCAATGGACGCGCCTGATGATCAATGCCAGTCCGGAGCGGAATCAGGCCACCACGGGCAGCGCTTCGACATCATAGCGGTGACGCAGGCTGCGTTGGCGGCGCGGATCATGCAATTCCATCGTGAAGGTGGCTGCCGGGCGGATACCGCCTATGGCGCCCACGGTGCCGCAGGTCATCCCGGCGCCTTGCGGCAGCACGGCGTCACCGCCCGTATAGCCGGCAATTAGGTCCTGCGGCGTACGCAGCGTGGCCAATGTGCCTTCTTGATACAGCACTTCCTCGCCGTTCTCAACGATATAAGAGCGGATGACCAATTCGTCCCAATAATCGGCCACGTCGGCCAGGCGCCAGGCGGTTTGGGCCACGGGTTTCACGCAAACCTGCTTGGACATCGCGACACTGACCGTTTCCAGCTTGCGGTCGGTATGGTCGGACGCAATGCTGACGTACATCTCGCCGTCGATGGCGAACACGAACGTTTCGACTTCGCCAGAAGACTCCTCACCCACGGCTTGCACGCGGGCGGCCTGGGTCAATTGATTGTCGGCAATGCGGTAGTACAGCGGCACGCTGGTCGGGCGCGGCACGCCAATGGCGGCCAGCTCTTCGATGTGGTGCTCGATGGCGGCGATGTCGCGGCCGGCCCAGCCGGCAACGATCAATGTCTGAATGTCGACTTCCACCTGGCGCGGATGGTCGTCGTCGATCTTGAATACAGCTTTCATATCAGTCCTGCTCAGTGAGGTGGTACATGGCGCGGCGTCACGCCGCGCCGGATTCAAAATCAGGGGATCAGCTAAAGACCCTTGGCAGCCACAACGCCAGATCCGGCCAGAACGCAAGCAAGGCCAACATCACGAACATGGCGCCGACGAACGGCAGACTGCCAACGATGACCGCGCCCATGGAGCCGCTCTTGCGCAGGCTTTGCACCACAAACAGGTTCAAGCCCACGGGCGGTGTGATCAGCGCCGTCTCAACCAGGACAATGATTACGATGCCCAGCCAGATGGGATCGAAACCCAGCGCAATCATGATCGGCGCGACGATGGGAATGGTCGTGATCATCATGGACAGCGTTTCCATGAAGCAGCCCAGCACCAGATAGAAGACGATCACGATCAGCAGCATCCAGCCGGGAGACACGCCAAGCCCTGTAATCGAGCGCGTCAGGGCATCCGTCAAACCGGTCGCGGACAGCACAAAGTTCAGGAAGCTGGCGGCAATGACGATCAGCATGATCATGGCCGTGGACCGCATGGTGCCTTCCATGGCTTCACGCAGCATCGACCACGACAAGCGCCGGAACCACGCGGCCAGCATCAGCGCCCCCAGCACTCCAAGCGCGGCGGCTTCTGTCGGCGTTGCCAGCCCGGCATAGATCGAACCCACAACCAGCATGAAGATGCCCATTGGCGGGGCAAGGTGCACCAGGCTGCGTATCCGCTCGCCCCAGCTGGCGTGAATCTTCTTGCCGCCCCAGGCGGGCTTGGCCACGCAAGCGATCACCACGGTCAGCATGAACAGCGACGCCATGACCAGCCCCGGGATGATGCCGGCCAGATACAGCTTGGGCACTGACGAGTTCGTCAGCACGCCATAGATGACGAGGTTGATCGACGGAGGAATGAGAATACCGAGCGTTCCGCCGGCCGCGAGACTGCCCAAGAACAGCGGTTCGTTGTAGCCGTACTTGCGGATCTGAGGAATCGCGACAGTACCCACTGTGGCCGCCGTCGCCACGCTGGACCCCGAGGTTGCCGAGAACAAGGTGGATGCGCCGATATTGGCGTGCATCAGCCCGCCGGGCAGCCACGACAGCCACAGGCTCATCGCGCCGTACATACGCTCGGCAAAGCCTGCGCGCAGCAGGATTTCGCCCAGCATGATGAACAGCGGAATCGCCACCAGCAGGAACTCGTTATTTGCGGACCACGACAATTCGCCGATGGCGCGCGACAGCGGCAACATTGAAAACAGCGGGTCCAGCGTCAGGCCCAACACGCCCAGCGCCGCACCGACGGGAATGGACATGCCGATCAGCACCAGCAACAAAATCAAAGCGGTGGCAATCATGCGGCTTCTCCCTTTACCATGCGTTCGCCTGCAGCGACCTCTTCGTCAGCCTCTTCCTGCGCCGAACGCACGCCGCAGATCTGCTTGACCAGTTCAAGATCACCCGTCACCAGCGCGGCGGAAGCGCGCGCCAGCATCAGGGCCACCGTGATGCACATCCAGACCAGGCCCAACATCCACAGCCCCTGCGGAATCCACAGCGGGGTTGCCAGCGGCGTGTTGGCGGCGGATTTTTGCGCCCAGGATGTCTGCACGACTTCGTAGGCGTAATACGTCAGAAACACCATGAAAACAGCCAGAGCCACCATGGAGATCCAGTCCAGCACGGCTGACACACGCACCGGCAGGTATTGGTAGACCACATCCACACGCACGTTCGCGCGTTGCAGCGTGGCGAAAGCCAGCGCCCAGGAGGTGCTGATGGCAAAGGCGTAGCTGGACAATTCGTCAGCGCCGCCTGTAGTGAAGCCCAGGAATTTGCGGGCCAGCACGTCGAAGGAAATCAGCAGAACGCTGGCAACCGTCAATGCGCCGCCAGCCCACACGGCCACGCGCGAGAAGCTCTCGGCGCGCCGCAACAGGCCGCCCAGCAGGCGGAAACGTTCGGTTTGGGTCATGAATGAAACCTTTGCGGGCAAGCGCCCGCGATGACTCCGCAGCGGCGCGCAGCCCAGCCGGGCGGCGCGCCGCTGCGCTTAATGACTAACGATTACTTGCTTGCGGTCACGCCCAGCGTCTTGCCGATCGTGGCGTTGAAGTCCTTCACGCACTGTGCCGAGCAACGTGCGGCCCACTTCGGCAGCACGGCTTCCTGCGTCACCTTCTTCAGCAAGGCATGATCGGCTTCCGAAGGCTGCACCAGCAGCATCTTGCCCTTGACCGGGAAGGGGCAAGCGGCAGCGCCGGTATTGCAGTCATAACCTTCTTGCGTCTGACGAGCCGCTGCGTCCCAGATGTTGTCGACCAGGGACTTCACGCTGGCTTGCAGGAACGTGCGGACCGCAGGGTCCAGCTTGTCCCACGCTTTCTGGTTCACGGCATGGATCTGTTGATTCCAATTGATCGGCAGCGCGACCAGGTGCGTCGACACTTCGTACCACTTGGCCGAGTAGCCGGACAGCGAACCTGTAATTGCGCAATCAACCACCTTGTTCTGCAACGCGGGCACCACTTCGCCAAACGCCATGGTGACGCTGGTGCCGCCCAGGGCCTCAACGAATTCTGCCGTCGTGCGGCTGCTGGTACGAACTTTCTTGCCCTTCAAGTCAGCCAGGCCCTTGATCTCGGCATTGCAGAAAAGCACCTGCGCGGGATAGGTGGAAATGCCCAACAGCTTGACGTTGTTGCCTTCGCCGTACAGCTTGGCGTAGACGGGTTCGAACGCATTGGTCACGGCGCGAGCAGTTTGCACGTCGGGCGCAAGACCGGCCAGATCAATGGCTTCATTGATGGGGTTGTCGCTGGCGAAGTACGACAGGGTCGCGGTACCGAATTCGATCACGCCTTGCGACATCAATCGCAGCAACTCGGGCCCCTTCAAGCCCATTTCATTGAAGCCTTTGACATCCGCCGTGACCTGGCCTTTGGACAGTTCAGGAATGGTCTTAGTCCAGAATGGTTTTTCGTAGTCGTTATAGGCGGTCAGGTTGCTCAGGCCCCCGACAACTTTCAGGTGGGTCTTGGGCAGGTCTTGCGCGTGCACAGCGCCAGCCGAAAGACTGGCGGCAAGCGCCGCGGCGAAAACAAAAGACTTCTTCATGGACAAAACTCCTGGCTTGCGGGATGGTCTGCCGCGCGCGGGTTCCCGTTGTCCCAACGATGCGCGCGGGTAAGAATCAAGAACGTGTAGCAGCGAAAACGGGGGTATTGGCCGCGAGTTGCGGCGCATCGGGCCAGGCACTGGCGATGCAGTGCAAGCGGCGCGGCACATGGCGCACCGCCTGCATCCAGAAATGGATCAGGTGGCTTTTCATACTTCCCCCGCGCTGTGTATTCAGGCGCTATTTATTGATGTGCCGCCATTGCACCGGCAGGGGCGCCCAGCGTCCAATCGTATGTTGCGATGTGGGGGTATAAATATTTCTTGGGTCTCGGCGGGGCGCACCCCGTCGCTGCCCGGAAACGCCGCAGCCATGCGGTTCTACGGCATATGTGCAGTCTTGTCCGGCTGGCGGCGGAACGGGTTTTTTCCCGGCGCCTGCATCCACTGCTGGGGAAAACACCTACACAGGAATGCCGTCTCCGGCCTGCCCTGCAACCTTCTGCGCCATCTGTGCAATGACTCTGACGGCATGGCTGTCTGGTCCTTGAACCCAGGTTGCCGTAAAGCTCAACTCAGGCAAGGGCTCGGCTTCTACCTGCAAGATGCGCAGTTCGCCGTTGGCCAACTCCTTGCCCAGGAATACCGGCGCGATCACGCTGGTGCCGATAGCATCCTGCGTCATTCGCACCACCATCGACATGGACGCGCTGCCGTACATGCGCGGGGACGTCACGCCAGCCCGGGTCAGCATGTCGCGCACCACGCGGTAAGGCGCGCTGTTGGACGGGTAGGTAATGATTGGCAGCTTGCCTATGGTGTCCAACGTCAGGGGCTCCGGCCCAAGCTCCAGCGTCGGGCTGGCAACCCAGGCCAGCGGATACGTGCACAGCGGCAGATTTTCCACGCGCGCTTCCAGCACCGGCCCCATCAGAAAGGCCAGATCAATCTGGCGTGACATCAGGTGCGAACGCAGCACATGCGTGGTGTCGACCTCAATTTCCAGCACCAGGGCGGGATAGGTCGTGTGGATCAATTCGATCAGTGTTGGCAGCCAGGTCTGCACGATGGTCTCGGCCACCCCGATGCGAACTGTCCCCGTCATGACGTTCTGCTCACGTGCGGCCTCAAACATGTCGCGCCGCACTTGCAGCATGCGTTCGGCGTGTGACAGCAGCTCGTGGCCTTTTGCCGTCAGTTTGACGCCGCGAGCATCGCGCTCGAAGAGCTTGACGCCCAGATCAGCCTCGAGCGAGGCGATGCGCTGCGACACCGCTGGCTGTGTCGTGTTGAGTTTTTCCGACGCGGCGCGAAAGCTGCCCAGCGTGGAAACCCAGAAAAAAGTTTCAATATTGCGTAGTTCTATCATTGGCCTGTTCCCCCGGCGCGATGAGCGTATCATGGCAGCCGCCTATTGCCCCTTTAAGGATTGCGCCCATGTCCCCGGCCGATAACGGTCGCCAGCCCTCCGCCGCCGCCGCGCGCGGCCCGCTCGTCGGGATATTGCTGCTGGTGCTGTCGATGTGGACGCTGTCCTGTCTGGATGCCAGTGGCAAATGGGTCATGAATGCAGGCGTGCCCCTGCTGGTGCTGTCCTGGTTCCGCTATGCCGTACACCTTGTGCTGGTACTGGCCCTGGTGCTGCCGGCGCGTGGCGTGCGCGTGCTGCGCAGCAACCGTCCGCGCGAACAGCTGATTCGCGGCGGCTCGATGTTCCTGGCTACGCTGATGTTCTTTACGACACTCAGCTACATCCCGCAGGCCGAGGCCACAGCCATTAATTTCCTGGCGCCTTTGCTGGTGCTGTCCCTGGCGCCCTGGGTTCTGAAAGAACCGGCCCGCATGTCGCGCTTTGTGGCCGCAGGTATTGCCTTCATCGGCGTGATCATTGTGATCCGCCCCGGTGGCGGATTGCATCCGGTGGGCACAATATTTGGTTTGCTGACGGCGTGTTGCTTTGCCGCCCAGTTCATTGCCACGCGCCGCGTCGCAGGCGACGACCCGTTCACCACGCTGATCTGGAGCGGCGCGGTGGGCACCGCCTGCCTGACACTGACCCTGCCCTTCATTTTGCCGCCCGCCTTGCCCGTGCTGCAATCGCTGTCGGCATTCGATTGGTTCTTGCTGATTTCTACCGGTATCACTGGCGGCGTCGGCCATTTGTTCCAGATCGCAGCCTACCGGCGCGCCCCAGCCTCCACCCTGGCGCCGTTCATCTATTTGCAGATCATCAGCGCGACATCGGTCGGCTGGCTGGTCTGGGGCCATTTTCCCGATCCGTGGACGTGGCTGGGCATCGCTATCATCTGCGCAAGCGGTATCGGCATTGGACTGATTGAATGGCGCCGCAGCATGGCCAATAGCGCCGCGCTGTCCAAAGTCTCTGCCGGCTGAACCGGCAGCGGCGGCCATAGAGGCGCGCCCCGGCCGCCTCCCGTACAATGCTCGTCGCTTTTTGCGCTTTCGCGCAGGGTCACCCGGCATCCGGCAGTTCCCAGGCATTTCCCACTACGAGGTCTTCATGATCATCAAGCCCCGTGTGCGCGGCTTTATCTGCGTCACCACCCATCCCGTCGGCTGTGCGGCCAACGTCAAGAACCAGATCGACTACGTCAAGGCGCAAGGCCCGATAGCCGGCGGCGCAGATGGAAATGCCACGGCCAATCCCAAACGGGTGCTGGT
Source organism: Achromobacter seleniivolatilans (assembly GCF_030864005.1). Taxonomy (NCBI): domain Bacteria; kingdom Pseudomonadati; phylum Pseudomonadota; class Betaproteobacteria; order Burkholderiales; family Alcaligenaceae; genus Achromobacter; species Achromobacter seleniivolatilans. Next base: position 1,306,702 of record NZ_CP132976.1, on the reverse strand, counting down.
ACTGGGCGCGTCGACCGGATACGGGCTGGCCGCGCGCATCACGGCGGCTTTCGGCTGTGGCGCGCAGACGCTGGGCGTCTTCTTCGAACGCCCCGCCGACGCCGCCAAGGCCGGCACGCCCGGCTGGTATAACACCGCCGCGTTCCACCAGGCTGCCGAGGCCGAAGGCCTGTACGCCAAGAGCATCAATGGCGACGCCTTCTCCGACGAGATCAAGCAAAAAACCATTGCCGCGATCAAAGAAGAAATGGGTCAGGTTGACCAGGTCATCTATAGCCTGGCCGCGCCGCGCCGTACGCACCCGAAGACTGGCCAGGTATTTAACTCCACGCTCAAACCGATTGGACAGGCTGTCAACTTGCGCGGTCTGGACACCGACCGTGAAGTCGTCAAGGAATCGGTGCTGGAACCGGCCACGCAAGCCGAAATCGACGCCACCGTCGCCGTGATGGGCGGCGAAGACTGGCAAATGTGGATTGATGCGCTGCTTGAAGCCGGTGTGCTGGCCGAAGGCGCCACGACCACTGCCTTTACCTACCTGGGCGAAAAAATCACCCACGATATCTATTGGAATGGCTCGATTGGCGCCGCCAAGAAGGATCTGGACGAGAAGGTGCTGGATATCCGCGCCAAGCTGGCGGCACGCGGCGGCGATGCCCGCGTGTCCGTGCTGAAGGCCGTGGTCACCCAAGCCAGCTCGGCCATCCCGATGATGCCGCTGTACTTGTCGCTGCTGTTCAAGGTAATGAAGGCGGAAGGCACGCACGAAGGCTGCATCGAACAGGTCTACGGCTTATACCGCGACAGCCTGTGCAGCCAGACACCCATCCTGGACGCTGACGGACGCCTGCGCGCCGACTACAAAGAGCTTGCCCCGCAGGTGCAGGCTCAGGTGCAGGCCTTGTGGAGCCAGGTGACCAGCGACAACATCTATCAGCTGACCGATTTCACGGGCTACAAGCAGGACTTCCTGCGGCTGTTCGGATTCGAGATCGAAGGCGTGAACTATGACGCCGATGTCGACCCGGCAGTTGAAATCCGCGGCCTGATCTGACAAGCGCTGCGGGCATGCCCGCAGCGCTTGCCGCGTCAAAGATATTCAACCATCACGACATGGCGTTTCGGGCCAGGAGCGGCGCCTTCACTTGTTGGCACCCTGATCTCGGTCGTGGTGACCTTGACCAGACCCAACGCCTGCGCAGCGGTACGGCTGGCGGTTGATCCACACACCACGTTTGGCCGGGATTGCGGTGCCACGCTAGCGCCTGACACCTGGCAATCCGCCGCCTCTACGATCGCGCCGGTAAATCGGATCGTGCCGCCAGCAGCGTTGGCCGCCAAGGGGGCAAGCAAGGACAACGCCAACACGCCAATCGTCGTAGTACGAATAGTCATGATGTTTCCTATTTAGTACATTTCGTACTAATCAGACTACTCGCATAGATTTTTAGGATCAATCCTATTTGAATCTGAAAACGTCGTTTAATCAGGGCTTTAAATCAGGATCAGCTCCAATACCCTTTCCAGCCCGCCTTCGTTGATTTCGATATTCACTTCCTGCCGCACCGCCGGTTTGGCGTGATAACCCACCGACACCCCCGCAGCGCGCATCATCGGCAAGTCATTGGCGCCATCGCCCACTGCGATGGCCCGCTCAAGTCCCACACCCAGGCCCGCGCACACTTCAGCCAACTTGCGGCGCTTTTCTTCGCCATCGCAGATATCGCCCCACGCTTGCGGCACCAAGCGGCCGGTCAGACGGCCTTCTTGAATTTCCAACACGTTGGCGCGCACGTCGTCCAAACCCAGACGCACTCGCAGTTTGTCGGTAAAGCACGTGAATCCGCCCGTCACAAGCAGGCAGGTCAGCCCAGCCGCCTTGCACGCCGCGATCAGGGCTTCCGCGCCGGGGTTGATACGAACCCGTTGGTCGTAGACCTCGTCCAGAAAGGCTTCAGGCATGCCGGCCAGCAGCGCCACGCGCGCACGGAGGCTTTGCTTGTAGTCCACGATTTCACCGCGCATGGCGGCCTCGGTCAGTGCGGCCACTTCTGCCTTTTTCCCCATCAGATCCGCCATTTCGTCCAGCGTCTCGATCGAGATCAGCGTGGAATCCATGTCGAATGCAATGACCTTGAAATCAGATAAGCGTAGCGGAGGCGCAATACCGCGCCATTGCAGACCGGGGAGCGATGAAGGATGTAGCATGGGAATCCTTGTTTAATCGGGTGCAGGCAGGCCACGCTGCTGCGCGCACAGCCACGTAATGAACACTTGGGCCGACGCAGCGGCGTGACCGTCCTGCCGATACAGCGCGTGAATACCGGCGTTGGGTAGCTGCGGTTGCGTAAACAACGGACGCAGCCGGTCGGCGCGGATGTCGTCTTCAAGCAGGCACCAGGGCGCAAGCGCAATACCCAGGTCATTCATGGCCGCCTGCATGCACAGGAACTGATGATCGAACACCGGCCCCGGCAATTGCGGCGGCACGTCCACCTTGGCCAGCGCGAACCAGCGCGGCCAGTGATCCATGCCGCCCGAGATTTTCAATAGCGGATGGCCCAGGCAATCCGCCGGAGCCGTCAAGCGGTTGCGTTCGATAAAGCGCGGGGATGCCACCGGCACATGGAAATCGTCCAGACAATGCACGCACGCCAGATCGGAATGGGCCATGAAGCCATGGCGTATCAGTACGTCGCTGCCGGGGTCTCCGCCCCGGTCCAGGAAGGGACGCGCCTGCGTGCTCAGTTGCACATCAATGCCGGGATGCTGGGCTTGAAACGTGGATAGCCGCGGAATCAGCCACTTCATGGTCAGCGATGGCGTGGCACACACGCGCAGCACCCCGCCATAGGCCGGTGATTTCAGTTTGGCGGTGGCTGCTGCTATCCGCTCCAGGCTGGCCTGCACTTCGGGAAAATAAGCCTGGGCGCAAGGCAGCAGCGCAACGCCGCGCGCCTCGCGGGCGAATAGCGGCTGCCCCACATACTCTTCAAGAATGCGGATCTGCTGGCTGACCGCGCTGTGCGTGATGCTGAGTTCGTCAGCCGCCGCCGTGAAGCTGCGCAGACGCGCGGCGGCCTCAAACACCCGCAACGCTTTCAGCGGCGGCAGGGTCTGCCCCGCCATCTCAGCGGACGCCCATCCGGGCGCCATCCAGGCGCAAGACGGTGCTGCTCTTTCCCACGTTTACCCTTGTTATCTATTTATTGTCGGCGCCGCCTGATCCGGCCGCTACCCTATCCAGCCGCATTCTAGGGGATAGCGGCCGCGCCGACCTCTTAGAAAATCTAACGCCATGCCTTAAAAAACACTGCTGGTCGGAAATAGGTGCCGTTCCTAAGATGCGCACAATCCCAAGCAGGAATTCATATGGCATCGATTACGGTAGACGGCATCGTCAAAACCTTCGGCGGACAGCAGGTGCTGCGCAACCTGTCGCTGCACATCCCCGACGGCGCGTTTTACACGCTCTTGGGCCCTAGCGGCTGTGGCAAAACCACCTTGCTGCGCTGCATTGCAGGCTTTTACGCGCCTGACGGCGGCCGGCTGCTGTTCGATCAGGACGACGTCACCCATGTATCTGCGCACCGCCGCGATATCGGCATGGTGTTCCAGGACTACGCGCTGTTCCCTGACAAAACGGCCTTTGACAATGTCGCCTACGGATTGCGGGCGCGCGGCGTGGCCCGCGCCGAAATCACCCGGCGCGCAAACGAAGCGTTAGACAAAGTGGGGCTGCTGCCCCTGGCCGACCGCTACCCCGCGCAGATGAGCGGCGGGCAGCGCCAGCGCGTGGCCTTGGCGCGTGCGCTGGTGATCCGCCCGCGGGTGCTGCTGATGGATGAACCCCTGTCCAACCTGGACGCCAAGATGCGCCTGCAAATGCGCGACGTCATCCTGGATCTGGTGCGCGAAGCCGGCATCACTACCGTCTTCGTCACCCATGATCAAGAAGAGGCGCTGGCGATGTCGGACCGCATCGCCATCATGGACCACGGCAATATTGCCCAGCTGGGCACGCCGGAAGAACTCTATGGCACGCCGGTCAACGCGTATGTGGCGGACTTCATCGGGTCCGCCAACGTGATCCCCGTGCCCGCGCAAACAGGAATTGCCGGCGCGCCAGACGGCCACGTCCGCTATGAGCTGTGCGGCCTGGGATTTGACGGCATGCAAGGCAGCGCAAAACTGGATGCCAGCGGTGTGCTCATCGCGCGCCCCGAGGAGCTGGCGCTGATGGCGCCGACGCCCTACGTGCCGAACACGCTGCCGGGCAAAGTGCTGCGCCGTCAATATCTGGGTTTTAAGACGGCCTATCGCATTGCCTTGGATAACGGCTCCGAGATCCGTGTTGAGCTGCATGCGGGCAATATGGTCGCGCAGTTCCAGCCGGGCGAAGCCGTGCAGGTACTGATTCCCGCCGACAGCCGCGTCGTCAACGCCTGAGGACACGCACGCCATGAAAATCAAATGGTGGCCCTGGGGCATCCTGACCGCGATCAGTCTGGTCCTGCTGTTGTTCTTTGTGCTGTATCCGCTGGGGGTGCTGTTCAGCAACAGCATTACAGGCCAGGATGGCGGCTTTTCCATGGAAGGCTTCAAGGCCTTGCTGGCCGACTCGCAGTATCTGGAGGCCTTCGGCAATACGTTGATTCTGGGTCTGGCCGTTACCACCTGCACCGTGCTGGTGGGCGTGCCGTTCGCCTACATGGTGGCGCGCTATGATTTTCCGTTGAAGAACCTGGTGGCCATCCTGCCGGTGCTGACGATCGTGATCCCCGAGATCATCGTTGGGCAGTCCTGGCTTTTGATACTGGGCAACAACGGCCTTCTGACGAATCTGTTGGGTGACGCGGGCATTTCACTGCCGTCCTTTTACGGCTGGACGGGCATGGTGTTTTCCATGACGCTCGTCTACTACACCTACATTTATCTGGGCGTGCTGGCGGCGCTGCGCGGCTTTGACGGCCAACTGGAAGAAGCCGGTCTGAGCCTGGGCACCCCGCCCCTCATGACCAAGCTGCGTGTGCTGGTGCCTGTACTGCTGCCTGCCGTACTGGTCAACGCGCTCGTGGTGTTCACGCTGGTCGTCGGCAACTTTGCGCTGGCAATGCTGCTGGGCAGCCGCGTGCCGCTGTTGTCCGTCATGACTTACAACACCTTTGTCAGCGAAATGGGCGGCAGCCCCACCTTGCAAAGCGCCATGTCGGTAGTGTCGATTGCCATCGTCGCCATCGTGCTGTTCTTTCAGAAGCGCGTGGTCGAACGCAAGGTTTACACGATGACCCAAGGCCGCGCGCCGGCCGCCGTGCGCGTGCGGTCCTGGACTGCCGTGCTGTACACCAGCGGCGTCGGCCTGGTGATTCTGGTGTCCATGCTGCCGCTGATTATCGTGTTCATCGCGGCCTTCACCAAGACCAGCGGGCCCGTCATGCAATGGGGCCAATGGTCGTTGGCCAGCATGCAGCGCGCGCTGCACGGCGCGCCCGAGCCCATCCTGAATTCACTGAAGTTCGCGTCGCTGGCGACCGTGCTGGGTGTGGCGTTCGCGGTGCTGGTGAGTTATCTGACGATCAAGAAGCGCAGCGCGTTCACCCAGGTGCTGGACTACATCGTGGTACTGCCGCTGACCATTTCCGGCACGGTGCTGGGCATTGCGCTGGTGCAGACCTTCAACACCGGCTGGCTGGTGCTGGCGGGCACGTCCGGAATCATGGTGCTGTGCTACACGGTACGGCGCCTGCCCTTCGCCGTGCGCAACGCGTCGTCGGTACTTTTCAACATCCCGGACTCCATTGAAGAAGCCTCGATCAGCCTGGGCGTATCGCCGCTGATGACCTTTTTCAAAGTGATCCTGCCTGCCATGAAGGCGTCGATCATTTCGGCAGCCATCCTGATGTGGCTGACGACAATTTCCGAACTGTCCGCCTCTATCGTGGCCTATAGCGGCGGCCTGGAAACCATGCCCATCGCCATCTTCCGCCAGGTGGACGGTGGCAGGCTCGGTATGGCGTCCGCCTACGGCGCGGCGCTGGTCACGGTGATCGTGTTGCCCATCATCGTGTCGGTCAAGGCCTTCCGCATCAAACTGTTTTCCGGCAAATAACCCCTCGTTCCAAAGGCTCTCCATGCAACTCAAGCACCTACTTCAGTACAGCGTCCTGGCTGCCGCCCTGGCAACGGGCGCCGCGCACGCGCAGAACGTCGTGCTCTATTCGTCCAACAACACTGAAACCATCGAAACCGCGCTTGAAGCCGTGAAGAAGACGGCGCCCAAGCTGAACGTGCAACCCGTCACCGGCGGTACCGGCACGATGATGAAGCGCATTGAAGCCGAAGCGCAGAACCCGCGTGGCGACCTGTTCTGGAGCGGCGGTTTCGGCACGCTGGGCGCTTACCGCAAGCACCTGCAAGCCTACCGCCCGGCCGATCTGGACAAGATTCCTGCTGAATTCCGCGGTCCGGACGATTTGTGGGTAGGCACGAACGTGCACGTTATGGTGATGATGGTCAACGAGCGCCAGTTGAAGGGTCTGCCCGCGCCGGCCACCTGGTCTGACCTGATGCAGCCGCAATGGAAGAACAAATTCGCCATCACCGATCCGTCCAAGAGCGGTACGGCCTACATGCTGGTCTACGGCCTGTACAAGCAGTTTGGCCAGGCTGGCCTGGACAAGATCGCCGCAAACGCCGTCATCACGGCATCGTCGGGCACGACCTACAAGGGCGTGGCGGCTGGCGAATACGCCGTGGGCATGACGCTGGAATATGCGGCTCAGGAATATGTGGCGGGCGGCCAAAAAGAGATCAAGCTCGTCTACCCGTCCGAAGGCAGCTATCTGGCGCCCGAAGGCATGTTCATCATCAAGGGCGCCAAGAACCTGGAAGCAGCCAAGACGCTGTATGACGGTCTCTTGAGCAAGGCGTCGCAAGAAGCGCAATTGGTGAAGAACTTCCGCCGTCCGACCCGCACCGACGTGGCAGTGGCCTCTTTGACCACGCTGCCCGACCTGGCCAGCATCAAGATCTTCCCGGTCAGCCAGGAAGCCGCCGCCACCGACTATGAAACGGTGGTCGCAGCCTGGAACCAGGCAGTGGCAAAGGCAAAGTAAGCGCCAGACTCTGTATAGAGTCAGCGAGAGCCGGACGCGCTACGCGTCCGGCACCATCCGGCCCGCAGCCAGCACCAGTTGGCGGCCGCAGCGGGCAGCAAGCTGCGGATCATGGGTAACCAGTACCAGCGTCGTGCCGTGCTCGCGGTGCAGATCGAACATCAGATCGATGACCGTCACCCCCGTGGCGGCATCCAGGCTGCCGGTGGGCTCATCGGCAAACAGCAAATCAGGCTGGACCACAAACGCGCGCGCCAGCGATACGCGCTGCTGTTCGCCCCCAGACAGGGTCCGGGGGTAATGATGCAGTCGCGCGCCCAACCCGACGCGTTCCAGCATGGCCTGCGCGGCCTCCCGCGCAGGCTGGCCGGCCAGTTCCAGCGGCAGCATCACGTTTTCCAGCGCCGTCAGGTTGGGCAGCAGCTGGAATGACTGGAAAACGAAACCGACATGATTGGCGCGCAAGCGCGCGCGGCCGTCTTCGTCCAGCGCGAACAAATCCTGCCCGGCCAGGTGTACGCTGCCCATGCTGGGAACATCCAGCCCTGCCAGCAGTCCCAATAAAGTGGACTTGCCCGAGCCCGAGCTGCCCGTGATCGCCACGGCGCTGCCCGACTGAACCGTAAAATCAATACCTTCCAGGATAGACAGCGTCCCGCCGGCATCGGCTACCCGCTTGCCCAGCCCTTTCACCTCGATCGAATTCTTGCTATCCATGCGCCTATTTCCCCGTCTGCTTCTAACGTCCGCCCTCGCGGCTGCCATCGTGGCGCCCGCCCACGCTCAGACCGCTGCGGCGGCCGAGGGTTCCGCGCCACGCACCGTGCTGGTGGTGGGCGACAGCCTGTCCGCCGAATACGGCATCAAGCGCGGCACGGGCTGGGTGCCCCTGCTGTCCGCCAGAGTCTCCGAACAATACCCTAAGTACCAGGTCGTGAATGCCAGCATCAGCGGCGACACCACCAGCGGCGGTGTGGCGCGCCTGCCAGCCTTGCTGCGCCAGCACACGCCGGCCGTGGTGGTGCTGGAACTGGGCTCCAACGACGCTTTGCGTGGCCTGTCGCTATCCATGACCGAGCAAAACCTGCGCGCCATGACCCAGACCGCCCAGAAGGCCGATGCCCAGGTCCTGATCGTGGGCATGCAGATTCCGCCCAACTATGGCCGGGACTACACGCAGCGCTTCGCCCAGTTGTTTCCTACAGTCGCCAAAGACGAAAAAGCCCGGCTCGTGCCCTTCTTGATGGAAGGAATTGCAACGAACCGGGCCTTGTTCCAGGCTGATGGCATCCATCCGAACGAGGACGCCCAACCGCAATTGCTGGACAACGTGTGGCCGACGCTGCGGCCACTGTTGAACTAAGCCAGAGTGATCAGCCTGCCGCCGGCTGGTCGCCGCGGATGACATCGGCGGCGCCGGGCAGCACCTTCACTTTGTATTCTTCACGCAGCATGCGCAGCAGCGCTTCGGTCTCGGCCTGACCCAGACCGCCCGCCAATTGCTGTGCCAGACGATCCTTGACAGCGGCGTCCACGGTGCCGGCCTCGATTTTTTCCAGGCGAACCAGCGTGTAGTCGGCGCCCGATTGCACACCGGCATACGCCGGCAGCGGCGACGCCGGCAAGCGCATCGCGGCATCCAGAACCTGACGCGGCAGGTCCTTGGGGTCCTGACGCGTTACCGTCACCGGAGCCGAGAAACCTTCCGGCGCTGCCGCCGGATTGGCCTTGTCAGCCGCCAGCGCAGCTTCACCCGCCTTTTTAGCGGCTTCGGCCGAACGCTCGTCCAGCAGCTTGGCGCGGATGGAGTCACTGACCTTGTCCAGAGTGGGCACGTGGGCCGGCTCTACGGCTGCCACACGCACGGCCACCATCATCGCAGGCGACAGTTCGATCACGCCCGAGTTCTGCTTTTCACGCAGCACGTCGGGCGAAAACAGCACCTGGCGCACGCGCGGGTTGTCCAGCAGTTCGGCATCAGGGCTGTCAGCGGCGGAGCCCGGGCCCGCCTTGTCGGCAGGCAACAGACCTTCACGGGTCACGCCCGAGGCGGTGCGCAGCTTCAGGCCCACGGCGTCAGCGGCGGGTTGCAGGCTGTCGCGCTGGTCATAGACTTGCTTGTTCAGTTGGCTGGCCATTTCCGAGAAACGGACGGCAGCAAGCTGCTTGCGGACTTCGTCCGTGATCTGCGCCTTGACCTCGGCCAACGGCTTGATGGCCGCAGGTTCGATCTCGGTCACTTTCACGATGTGCAGGCCGAACGGGCTTTCGATCACGCCGGAAACCTGGTCCTTGGCCGCTCCGAAGATAGCCTTGTCCAGAGCAGCCGGTTGCGTGCCCGGAGCCAGCCAGCCCAGATCGCCGCCCTTGGCAGCCGAACCCGCATCTTGCGAGCTCTTGCGGGCGAGTTCGGCGAACTGAGCCGGGTCAGCGGCGGCTTGCTTGGCCAATTCTTCTGCCTTGGCGCGCGCAGCCTTGCGAGCGTCTTCCGACGCGCCCGGGGCCACTTCAATCATGATGTGGCTGGCGCGGCGGCGTTCGGGCTGGCCGAAGCGGTTCTTGTTCTGCTCGTAATAAGACGCCAGATCCTCGTCCTTGACCTGCACGCCTTGCGTGGCGGCGGCCTCGTCCAGCACCAGGTATTGCACCTGGACCTGTTCGGGAATCTGCAATTGTTGCTTGTGGGCGTCGTACCAGGCTTGGATATCAGCCGGTGTCACGGTCACTTGCGAGCGGAAGTCGGCGGCCGCAAAGCGGCGCAGTTGCAGCGTGCGCTGCTGCGTCAAGGCCGTTTCCAGCGACGCCACGACTTCAGCCGGCGCGTAGGCCGATTGACCGACGGGTTCCAGCACGCGGGCAACCGCCAGATCGCGGCGCAGGCTGGCTTCGTACGAAGTGGGCGACATGCCTTGCGCGGCAAGCACCTGACGATAGCGCTCCGGCGAGAAGCGGCCGTTGTCCTGAACTTCAGGAATCGCGGCAATCGTGTTGCGCAACGTCTCGTCAGACACCGTGAAACGGTTGTCGACGGCAACGTTGGCCAAAAGGCGCTGGTTGATCAGCTGATTCAGCAGACCTTCACGCATTGCAGGCGTATCGATCGCAGCCGGATCAAACCTGTCACGCAGGCTTGTGCGGTATTGATCAAGCAGGTTGCGGTGCGCCTGGTCAAACTCGGCGCGTGAAATAGGCTGTCCTGCGACCGTTGCCAATTCTGGCTCTTGGCGCATAAAGCTGTCATAGCCTTGAATCCCGACCAGGAAAAAGGACGGCACAATCAGAAGCAGCAGGATGAGCTGCATCCAGCGCCGATGGCTGCGAATAAATTCGAACATGGAATCCCTGTTGCCGCGCTCCAGGGGTGTACACCCAGAGCCGCACGAAAACGCATAAAAAAAGGCGAACTCAATTCGCCCTATTCCCATACCGGTCATTACCGGATCAGCGGGCGGATTTTAGCATTTCTCATTCATCACGGAGCTTGAGATTCTGTTGAACATTCTCTGGCCCCTTCCGATCCGTCCCCGCCTCATGGATGGCGGCGTCCGTCAACCCGGGAAATCACCATTTTCGAGCCCTTCCGCCCCCCGTATTGTGACCCTCGGGGTCAGCCCGCAGCCTGCGGCCCGCCCCGACGCCGCGCCCGTCGCGCCCGGCGCCCCTTTCCACGGTCAAAAGGGTTCCATTAATGCCGATTACCTCTCCCCGCCTGCATGTTCTGCGCGCTTGTATCGCCCTGTCCTTCCTGGGCGGCGCCCAACTGGCGTTCGCCGCGCCCGTCGCCGCCGTGCACGAGGCCGCCCAAGGCCAGCAACAGGCCATGCTCGATACCATGCGCGACCTGGTCAATATTGAATCAGGCAGCAAGGACGTCGAGGGCGTGGAACGCATCGCCGAACTTATCCGAGACCGCCTGAAGGCGCTGGGCGGCACGGTGGAAATCGTCCCGGCTACCGACGTGTTCCGCCTGGACGACACCCCGGAGAAAGTCGGACCCATGGTCCATGCCGAGTTCAAGGGCTCGGGTACAAAGAAGATCATGCTGATTGCCCACATGGACACCGTCTACCGCAACGGCATGCTGAAAGACCAGCCCTTCCGTGTCGAGGGCGACCGCGCTTACGGCCTGGGCATCGCAGACGACAAGCACGGCGTGGCGGCCATCATCCACACGCTGACGCTCCTGCAAAAACTGGGTTTCAAAGACTACGGCACGATCACCGTACTGATCAACGGCGACGAAGAGATCAGCTCGCCTGGCGCCCGCAGCACCATCACGCGCCTGGGCGCCGACCAGGACGCCATCTTTTCATTCGAGGGCGGCGGCGCCGAAGCCCGGCTCACGCTGGCCACAAGCGGCATTGGCGCGGCCTACCTGACGGTGCAGGGCAAGACATCTCACGCTGGCGCCCGCCCGGAAGGCGGCGTCAACGCGCTATATGAACTGGCGCATCAATTGCTGCAACTGGACAAGCTGTCCAAGCCCGAAGAAGGCCTGAAGCTGAACTGGACGGTGGCGCAGGCTGGCACCAATCGCAACGTGATTCCAGGCCAGGCCACGGCCCAGGCCGACGCCCGCGCCTTGCGCGTGTCCGACTTCGACGCCCTGGCGCGCACCCTGGAAGAACGCGTGCAGAAGAAATTACTGCCCGAATCCAAGGTCAGCGTGAAGTTCGAAGTGCGCCGCCCCCCTTTGGAAGCCACTGCCGCATCCCGCGCCCTGGCCCAGCACGGCGTGGCGATCTACAAAGAACTGGACCTGCCCATGAAGGTCGTCGACCGCGCCAGCGGCGGCGGCACTGACGCAGCCTTTGCCGCCTTGAAGGCGCGCGGGCCGGTCATTGAAGGCATGGGTTTGAGCGGCTTTGGCGCGCACTCCAATGACGCCGAGTACATCCAGATCAACAGCATCGTGCCGCGTTTGTATCTGGCGTCACGCATGATCATGGATGTGTCCCAAGATAAGACTCCGTAAAAGGACCCCCACGCTGCGCACACGCTGTGCGCTTGCTGCCCCCCAAGGGGGCTGCCCCGCCTTGGGACGGCCGACCAACGCCCCCACGCTGCGCACACGCTGTGTGCTTGCTGCCCCCCAAGGGGGCTGCCCCGCCTTGGGACGGCCCGGCGGCGGGGCGTGGGGCTCGGGGCGTGGAGCGCGGGGCGCCCCTCAAGAAGGAGTATCCTTGCAACCCTGTCCATAAGAATCACAAGCAACACCTAAATGACCGCAAAACTCCCCTCCTGGCCCTATTCCCGTTACATCGCGCACCGCGGCGGCGGCCGTTTGGCGCCGGAGAATACGCTGGCCGCGATGCGCGTGGGCGCCCAGCATGGTTTCACGATCTTTGAATACGACGTCAAACTGAGCAGCGACAATGTTCTGGTGCTGATGCACGACGACAACGTCGACCGCACCTCGAACGGGAAAGGCCCGGCCGCCGCGAAGACGTTTGCCGAACTTGCGCAGCTGGACTTCGGCAGCTGGCATTCGGCCGCTTATGCGGGTGAACCGCTGCCCACGTTTGCCGCCGTCGCCCGTTACACGGTCGCCAACAACATTGCCAGCAACGTCGAGATCAAGCCCTGCCCCGGCCGCGAAGCCGAGACCGGCGCCGCTGTGGCGTTGGCCGCCCGGCAGTTGTGGCAAGGCGCGGCAAAGCCGCCGTTGTTGTCGTCATTCGCCGAAGAAGCGCTGCAAGCCGCGCTGGAAGTGGCACCCGAGCTGCCGCGCGCGCTGCTGGTGGAAAAAGTACCCGCCGATTGGCGCGAACGCCTGGTCAAGTACCAGTGCGTGGCGCTGAACATCAACCAAAAAGACGCAACCCGCGAACTGATTGACGCCGTGCATGCCGCCGGCTATCGGATCGCGGCCTGGACCGTCAATGACCCCGAACGCGCCCGCTTGCTGCTGGACTGGGGCATCGACGGCATTTTCACCGACGAGCTGGCCGTAATCCGGCCCGCCGCCTGAGGCAGAACGCCCCGTGTTCAGTTATCGCCACGCCTTCCACGCCGGCAACCATGCCGACGTGCTCAAGCACGCCATCCTGGTTCATACCCTGGATTACTTCAATAAAAAGGACGCCCCCTACTGGGTCGTGGATACTCACGCTGGCGCGGGTCTCTACAACCTGGACAGCGACTGGGCAGCCAAGACGTCGGAATTCGCAGATGGCATCGGCCGCCTGTGGGAAGCCACGGATCTTCCGCCGCTGCTGGCCGACTACGTCGCCCGCATCCGCGACTACAACACCAACGGGCGCTTGAAGCGCTACCCCGGCTCGCCTTGGCTGGCCCTGGATGTAATGCGTCCGTCGGACCGGCTGCGCCTGTTCGAAATGCACCCGACCGAAATCGACACCCTGGTCGTCAACCTGGAGCACCAGGGCCGCACGGCCCAGCGCCAGACCACGATCTATGGCGATGACGGCTTTGAAGGCGTCAAAGCGCTGCTGCCGCCGCCCACACGCCGCGGCATGGTGCTGATCGATCCGTCGTACGAAGACAAGCACGACTACCGCCGCACCTTTGTCACAGTGAAGGAATGCGTCAAGCGTTTCGCCACTGGCACCATCGCGGTCTGGTATCCGCTGGTGCAGCGCCGCGAAGCAAGCGAAATGGCACGTCACCTGGAAAACCTGAAGGTCAAGAGCTGGCTCCATGCCACCCTGACCGTCAAGAAATCCACCATTGACGGCTATGGCCTGCACGGCAGCGGCATGTTCCTGATCAACCCGCCCTGGACCCTGCACGAGGGTCTGAAGCAAGCCATGCCCTATCTGGCGCGCACGCTTGGCCAGGACGAACGCGCCGGCTTCACGCTGCAATTCAAAGAAAACCCCTTCCCGGTTGCGAAGAAACACTCGGACGATTAAACCCGTCTGAAACTCGAAAAGCCGCGAATTCCTCGCGGCTTTTTTTTCGGTCATCAGACAGCTTTTCGGATTACGCCAATTCGCTTTCCGATTCTTCGCGGCGCAGGGCTTCCTGGGCGCGGGCCAGTTTGGCCGCGGCATCGCGCAGCGCCGTGCGCAGGCCTTCTTCGATAACGGGATGGTAGAACGGCATTTCGAGCATCCGCGCCACCGTCAGCTCTTGCTGCACGGCCCAGGCCAACAGGTGGCCGATGTGCTCGGCGCTGGGGCCAACCATTTCCGCGCCAAGGAAGCGGCCGGTCGCAATATCCGCGTACACATGCAGCATCCCCTTGTTCTTCAGCATGACGCGCGAACGGCCCTGGTCGCTGAAATCCACTTCACCCGTGACGAAAGTGCCAGGGATCAAGCGGCCATAACCCTGTCCCGCCAAAGCAATCTGCGGGTCCGAAAACACAACCGCCAAAGGCGCGCGGCGCAGCCCCTGACGCACATCGGGGAATCGCGCTGCATTTTCACCGGCGATACGGCCTTCATCAGCGGCTTCGTGCAGCAAAGGCGCATCGGCATTGGCATCGCCGGCAATAAAGATGGAAGAGTTGCCCGCCTGCATCGTCTCGCGGTCGAACACCGGCACGCCGTGCGCGTTCAGTTCAAGCGAGGTGTTCTCCAGGCCCAGCCCATCCACATTGGCGCGGCGGCCCGTGGCAACCAGCGCGTAGTCAAAGCGTTCAATACGCTCGCTGTTATCCAGCGCCACATAACGCACTTCGACCTCGTCGCCCACTCGCGATGTTTCCAGCACTCGAGCATCCGGGTCCAGATAGAACTCTCGCTGGAAGATCTTGCGCGCATTCAACCGCACTTGCGGATCGCTGATACCGCCCAAGCTGCCGCTGACGCCAAACACGCGCACGTCCACGCCCAGCCGCGCCAGCGCCTGGCCCAGCTCAAGGCCGATCACACCGGGTCCGAACACCGCCACGCGGCGCGGCAGATCGTCCCAGGCAAACACATCGTCATTGACGACCAGACGGTCGCCGAGCGCGCGAAAAGGCGGCGGTACCGACGGACGCGAACCGGTTGCGATCACCACGCGGGACGCATGCA
Source organism: Achromobacter seleniivolatilans (assembly GCF_030864005.1). Taxonomy (NCBI): domain Bacteria; kingdom Pseudomonadati; phylum Pseudomonadota; class Betaproteobacteria; order Burkholderiales; family Alcaligenaceae; genus Achromobacter; species Achromobacter seleniivolatilans. Next base: position 1,291,602 of record NZ_CP132976.1, on the reverse strand, counting down.
CTTCGGTGTGCTCATCCACGCGCAACACGGTGTCGGACACAAAGCGCGCATAACCACGCAGCTTGTCTTCAGCGGGAATACTCTCTACGCCTTCCAGCACAAAACCCACGAAACGGTCGCGCTCACGCTTGACGCGGTCCATCACTTCAACACCGTCCACCGTAATCTCGCCGCCGACATGTACGCCAAAGGCTTCCGTGTGCGCCGCGTTGTGAGCGGCTTCCGCCGCGGCGATCAACAATTTCGACGGCATGCAGCCAACGCGAGCGCAGGTGGTGCCATAGGGGCCGCCTTCAATCAGCAGCGCGCGCTTGCCTGCGGCTTTCGCGGCGCGATAAGCGGCCAAACCGGCTGTGCCGGCGCCAATGACAGCGATATCGGTATGCAGAGTTTTCATAGCTGGATCTCCCCCCGGCGTTGTGCGGGTCTAGGACTTAATGCAGATCAAAAAGGCGAATTCCGCCTTGCTACGCATCCTTGGGACGAACGCCATCCGCCAGCGCCCAAAAGGGGCCATGCAAGAACTGCGATAAGGGTGCGTAAAAAGGGAAATTCGTGCTAGGCCCGGACAGGGAAGCCTGGCGGCCCCACTGTCCGTCCCGCCGGGCAAGAATCAGTTCCTTGCCCGGTGGCGCCGCAACGCTTTAGGCGAAGTGCGCTTGCAGGTCTTCCAGGCCGCCGATCAGCGAACCATTGATGAACACCTGGGGTGCGGTGCCCTTGCCGGACACAGCGCCGATCACACGGCCGCGGACCTTGTTTTCCAGCGGGATTTCGATCGGGGCATAACCCTTTTCTTCCAGCAGGGCCTTGGCTTGTACGCAGAACGGGCAGCCCGGCTTGGAAAACACAACCACTTGGTCGGGCTTCTTGGCCGACGGAGCGACGTAAGCCAGCATCGTGTCGGCGTCCGACACTTCAAACGGGTCGCCTTCCTTTTCGGGTTCGATGAACATCTTTTGAACCACGCCGTCCTTCACCAACATCGAATAGCGCCAGCTGCGCTTGCCGAAGCCCAGGTCGCTCTTGTCGACCAGCATACCCATGCCTTCGGTGAAGGCGCCGTTGCCGTCGGGCAGCAGCGTGATGTTGGCCGATTCTTGATCCTTGGCCCATTCATTCATGACGAAGGTGTCGTTGACCGACACGCAAACAATGCTGTCCACGCCAGCGTCGAAGAACGCGGGGGCCAGTTCGTTGTAGCGCGGCAGGTGGGTCGACGAGCAGGTCGGCGTGAAAGCGCCGGGAAGCGAGAAGACTACGACCGTCTTGTTCTTGAACAGATCGTCGGTCGTGACCTTCTTCCACGTGTTGTCCTCACGGACGGGGAACGTAACGTTGGGAACACGTTGGCCTTCGCGGTTTTGCAGCATTCAATCTCTCCTTGGGTAGCGGGGTTTGTTTAACCACCATGGAAAGAATGATAACCGGCAGCTATCGACCAGGCAAATTTAATAAATTTAATTGATTGATAGTTTTTAGCAATTAAGAAATAACCGCTGGAAAGCAAACGCTATCATAACTGCCTTCCAGCGGTATGAATTACACGCGTGCCGGCTCGTAGCCCGCATCGCGAATGGCGGCTTCGATCTTGTCAGCCTGATCCGTACCGGTGACCGTCACGCGGTGGGTCGGCAGATCAAATGCCAGCGTTGCGCCCGGCACGGCTTCGTTGATGGCCCCCGTGATGCTCTTCACGCAATGGCCGCAGGTCATGTCGGGAACTTGGAATTCGATGCTCATTGTTTTCTCCTGTTGATTCAAGGTGAACGGACAAGATTTTGCCGCACCATGACCCAATCTTAAACATTCCCATCATGGCAAGGTCAAGCGTAGAATAAACCTTGACCTTCCCATTATGGGAAGGATGAAACTGCAAGCTCCCATCCCTACCGAGAACAACCATGAGCGTTGCCAGCCCCTCCACCACCCAGTTGGAACTCGCTATTGAAGGCATGACCTGCGCGTCCTGCGTGAAGCGCGTGGAAAAGGCCCTGACCCATGTCCCTGGCGTAGCTCTTGCCCAGGTCAACCTGGCCACCGAGCGCGCCCTGGTGTCCTACGACGCTGCAGCAGCGCAGCCCCAAGCGCTGATCGACGCCGTGGTCAAGATGGGTTACGAAGCCCGTCCCATTGCCGCGCAGGACGACCATGCCGAACGCCAGTCGCAAGCGCGTGATGCCGAGGCCCAGCGCCTGCAACGCGCGTTCACCGTAGCGCTTGTGCTCACCCTGCCCGTATTCGCGTTGGAAATGGGCTCGCACCTGATTCCGGGCATGCACCATTGGGTGCTGTCCACGATTGGTCAACAGAACAATTGGCTGCTTCAGTTTGTACTGACGACCGCGGTGCTGGCCTGGCCGGGCCGCCATTTCTTCACCAAGGGGCTGACGGCATTGTGGCGCCGCGCGCCGGAAATGAACTCGCTGGTGGCCTTGGGGGCAGGCGCCGCCTGGGGTTATTCCGTGGTGGCTACGTTCGCCCCCGCCTGGCTTCCTGAAGCTTCGCGCAACGTCTATTTTGAAGCGGCGGCAGTGATCGTCACCCTGATCCTGCTGGGCCGCATGTTGGAAGCGCGAGCCAAGGGCAAGACCGGCGCCGCCATCAAGCGCCTGATCGGTTTGCAGCCCCGCACGGCGCGCGTCATGCGCGACGGCCAGGCGCTGGACGTCGAGATCGAACAGGTGCGCACGGGCGACATCGTGGTGGTGCGCCCCGGCGAGAAAATCCCGCTGGACGGCGACATCATTGAAGGCAGCTCGTACGTCGACGAATCGATGCTGACGGGCGAGCCTGTTCCTGTAGAAAAACAGCCTGGCATGCAGGCCACGGGCGGCACACTCAATACCTCGGGCAGCTTCACTTTGCGCGTCACCCATACAGGCGCGGACACGATGCTGGCCCGCATTATCCGCATGGTGGAAGCCGCCCAGGGCGCACGCTTGCCTATCCAGGCGTTAGTCGACCAGGTCACCGCCTGGTTTGTGCCTGCCGTGATGGCCGCCGCGCTGCTTACCTTCCTGACCTGGTTCTTCTTCGGTCCGACGCCAGCGCTGTCGCACGCGCTCATCAACGCCGTGGCGGTGCTGATCATTGCCTGCCCGTGCGCCATGGGCCTGGCAACGCCCACATCCATCATGGTGGGCACCGGCCGGGCCGCCGAGATGGGCGTGCTGTTCCGCCAAGGCGACGCCTTGCAGACCTTGCGCGACGTGAACGTCGTGGCCTTCGACAAGACTGGCACCCTGACGCTGGGCAAGCCCACGCTGACTGAACTGGAACCCGCCGCCGGCCACGACAGCCAACAAGTGCTGCAATGGGTGGCGTCCGTGCAGGCGCGCTCGGAACATCCGATTGCGCTGGCCATTGTTGCTGCCGCCGCCGAACGCAATATCGATTTGCTGCCTGCTGACGCATTTGCCGCAATTTCCGGCGCGGGCGTCGAAGCGTCGGTGGCTGGCCGCCAGGTTTTGGCGGGCGCCGCGCGCCTGATGGCCGAGCGCGGGGTGGATGTCAGCGCCTTTGGCGCACGCGCCGCGGATTGGGGCAATGAAGGCAAGACGCCGTTCTATGTCGCGGTCGACGGTCAAGCTGCCGCCATGATGGCTGTCACAGACCCGATCAAGCCGTCCGCCGTATCCGCCATTGCCGCGCTGCACGCGCAAGGCTTGAAGACCGCCATGATCACGGGCGACAACCGCTACACAGCGCAAGCCGTTGCACGCCAGTTGGGGATCGACGAAGTCCGCGCTGAAGTACTGCCTGACGGTAAGGTTCAAGCCATTGGCACGCTGCGCGAAGGCGGCCGCAAAGTGGCCTTCGTGGGCGATGGCATCAACGACGCGCCCGCGCTCGCCGCCGCTGATACCGGTATTGCCATTGGCACGGGCACAGACGTCGCCATTGAAGCCGCCTCGGTGGTGCTGATGGCCGACGATCTGCACGGCGTGCCAAACGCCATTGCACTCAGCCGCGCCACGCTGGCCAACATTCGGCAGAACCTGTTCTGGGCATTCGCCTACAACGCCGCGTTGATCCCGCTGGCGGCAGGCGCGCTGTACCCGGCGTTTGGCCTGTCCTTGTCGCCTATCTTTGCCGCTGGCGCCATGGCCTTGTCGAGCGTGTTTGTGTTGGGTAACGCACTGCGCCTGAAGGCATTCCGGCCGCGCGCCGCCTGAATCAAGGAGTCGAAATATGAATATCGGAGAGGCAGCGAAAAGCTCGGGCATTTCCGCCAAGATGATTCGCTACTACGAGAGCATCGGTCTGATTGGCCCCGCAGTGCGTACCGACTCGGGCTACCGCGTCTACAGCGATCATGACCTGCACACTCTGCGATTTGTGCGGCGTGCGCGGGATCTGGGCTTTTCGGTGGAACAGATGAACGAGCTGCTGGCGCTATGGAAGGACCGCAGCCGCGCGAGCGCCGACGTCAAGCGGATTGCACTGGAACATGTGCAGGAACTGGAACGCAAGGCAGAAGCGTTGCGTTCCATGGCGGCAACGCTGACGCATCTGGCGCAGCACTGCCATGGAGATGACCGGCCGGACTGCCCGATCCTGGAAAACTTGGGGTGCCTGCCCGAGGAGACCGCAGGCCACGCCTGAACGCAGCGGCCAAGCGCCGGGCGCGCAATCACGCCCTGGCGCCCTGCCCGTCCAGCCGATCAGCCGATCAGCCCTGAGCGTCTTCGGCTTCCGCCGCCACGCGGGCGTGGTAGGCATCCGTGGCAGCTTGCTTGGCTGCCGCTTTCTCGGCGGCAGCTGCCAGCTTGGCCTCTTCCGCAGCAACCGCGTCCGCCGCTGCCTGAATGGCGCGCAAGCGGGCACGCTCCTTCACTTCCGCCACACCAGCGGCATCCAGCGATTCAAACACCGCGATGGATTCCACATGCCCCGTGTGCGGGAACATGTTGATCACGCCAGCGCTTTTGAGCACATAACCGCCTTCGTGCACAAGAATAGCGGCGTCGCGCGCCAGGGTGGCCGGGTTACAGGACACGTAGACGATGCGGCGCGGCCGCTCTTCGGCTGTCAGTTCCGCCAAGGCTTGCGACACAGCGTGGGCGCCTTCGCGCGGCGGATCGATCAACATGCGATCGAAAAAGCCCAGGCTGCGCAGCCAGGTCGCGTCAACTTCAAACAGGTTCAGCGTGGCAAAGCTGGTGCGGTCGCCCAAGCCGTGGCGCGATGCGGCTTCGTGGGCACGGTCGGTCAGCGGCTTGCTGCCTTCCACGCCAACGGCCTCGCGGCCTTGTGTGGCCAGCGGCAACGTGAAGTTGCCCAGGCCACAGAACAGATCGGCCACGCGGTCCGTCGGCTGTACATCCAGCAGCTTTAACGCACGCGACACCATCGCACGGTTGATGGCGTGATTCACCTGCGTGAAATCCGTGGGACGGTACGGCATGCGCAAACCGAATTCCGGCATGGTGTAGCTGAGCGCGTCGTTGTGTTCGGGTTCCAGCGCGTGCACGGTATCCGGGCCCTTGGCCTGCAACCACCACTGCACGTCGTGCTTGACGGCGAATGCGCGCAGGATGGCGATGTCGCCGTCGGTCAGCGGGAGCAGATGGCGCAACACCAGCGCGGTCACGCCTTCGCCCAGCGCCACTTCGATCTGCGGCATGCGGTCCGGCTCGGACATCGACGCGATCATGGCGCGCAGCGGCATCAGCAGGTCGCTGACGTGATGCGGCAGCACGTGGCATTCACGCATGTCGGCCACATAGCTGCTCTTGCGCTCGTGAAAGCCCACCAGCACGCCGCCCTTCTTGGGCACCACGCGCACCGACAGGCGCGCGCGATAGCGGTAGCCCCATGTCGGGCCTTGCAACGGGGCCAGGATCAGCGCGGGACGCAGCTTGCCCACATGCCAGAAGGTGTCTTCCAGCGAACGCTGCTTGATCGCAACTTGCGTGCTGGGCTCCAGGTGCTGCATGGCACAGCCGCCACAGACGCCAAAGTGCGGGCAACGCGGAACGACCCGTTGCGACGACGGGCGCAGCACCTCATCAACCTTGGCGATCTCGTAGGACGGCTTGCGGCGTACGGTAATGGCGGTAACCCGTTCACCGGGCAAGGCGCCTTCGACGAACACCACTTTGCCGTCGCGGCGGGCAATACCCCTGGCTTCCAGGTCCAGGGATTCGATACTCAAAACGTCAGACATCTCACGCAGTCCAGAATTACACGCAACCCGGCATTGTAGAAGGTCTGGGGCAAATCCTGAAAATGGTCTTTGGCGGCACCAAAGGGCCAGCACGGCGCCGCACGATGACGCCCCATATCAAGCGGGTTGACGGGTCCGCAAGCCTGCCGATTGCAGCCACAGCGCGCCCATGGCCGCCAACGCCGCCCCAGCCCCGATTGCGGGCAGAAAGGCCAACCCGGCCCAGGCGATCGTCAGGCTGCCCAGTCCGCCGCCCAGCGCGGTGCCCAGGTTGAACGACGCGATATTCAGCCCGGCGGCCACGGCCGTGCATTGGGGCACGTACCGTTGCGCCAATTTCAGCAAACGCAGGGTCAACATGGTCACGATGCAGAAGAACAACAGACCCAACACACCCGCCAGCGCGACGACTGCCATGGCGTTGTGCCGGAACACATACAGCCCCGATAAATTGGCCGCCAGCGCCGCCAGAGCCAACAGCCCGGCACGGTCGGCGTCCATTGCGTCGACCAGATAACCGCCAAGCAGATTGCCTGCAATCGATAGCGCTCCGAACAGCAGCATGGCCGCGCTTAACCATTGCACGTCCGCCCCGGCAATCGTCAGCAAAAAGGGGGAAATAAAGGTGAAGAAGCAAAACGTTGCCACGCTGACCAGTGCGCCCACCCCGGCCGTCGTCAACATCTGCGGATGCGCGATAGCGCCCAAGCGAGTTCGAAGTCCGACGTGATCAGTCTGCGCTTGCCTGGCGGGCATGAACCACAACAGCCCCGCCAGCCCGGCCAATGCCAGCGCGCCCACGGATGCAAAGACGGCTCGCCACGACCAGATGCTGCCGAGGTAGGTGCCCAGCGGCACGCCCAGCGCCAGCGCCAAGGTCAGTCCGATCCACACCACCGACAAAGCGCGGCCAGAGCGCGAGCTATCGACCAGCTTGGTCGCGGCATCAGATGCCACTGCCATGAACACGCCATGGGCCAGCCCGACCACAAACCGGACCGCCAACAGCGCAAACAAGCTTGTGGACAGACTCATCAAGACGCTGCCCACTGCCAGTACGGCCATCGACAACGCAAGGATTCGGCGGTCCGTCCAGTGGGATATCAACGCGGTGATCAGGGGTGCGCCTATTGCTGCGCCGAAGGCATATGCGGCAATCGCAGTACCGGCCGCCTCGATTTTTGCGTGCAGGCCGTCGGCCATGGCAGACACCAGACCTGCAACCACAAATTCGGACAAACCGAACGCAAAGGTGCAAATGGAAAAAATATAGACAGCGATAGGCATGGGGCTTCCTGGCTCAACACGGACCATCCAACCCCGAACGTGACAGCGGTGCGTCGCCGTATTCAGGGGCAAGAATGGGGTCGAGCTTAGAGAGCCAAAGCAGGCCCGTAAAATATATTATTCGTTCGACAATAAGACGTTATACGTCTTGCACCGAATATTGGACGGCTTCGATCAGACGATCCCGCACGGGCGATACCTGCGCCGGATTCCAGCCCATCAGCAGATCCAAATGCGTCAACGCCGCGGGTGCTGCGGCGGTCAGAGGCTTAAACATGATGTCGTCACGGCCAGGCAAAGCCAGAGACGCCGGCAGCAGCGCCACGCCAAACCCGGCCGCGACCAAAGCAACCACCGTCTGCAACTGGCGCGCCTCTTGCGTGACGCGGGGCGCAAATCCCGCCGTCAGGCACAACTGAATCAGCTGGTCGTGAAAGCCCTGTCCCAAGGTCCTGGGCGACGCTACAAACGCTTCGTCCTTCAATGCCGCCAGATCAATTGCGCCGAGCTTGGCCAGCGGATGACCGGCAGGCAAAGCCACATGGATAGGCTCGCGCAGCAAGGTCGCAAATCGCAGGCCGGGCGTGGTGGTTCCTGGCGCCCGCATAAAACCGATATCCGCCCTGCCGCTTTCCAGCGCATGGACCTGTTCGCGCGTCGTGGCTTCTTGCAGTGTGAATGCGACGGCGGGATAGGCGTTGCGGAACTCGCGCAAGGCGCGCAGCAGCGATGCGTAAGGGGTGATGTTGATGAAGGTCAGGGTCAGATGGCCGTCCATGCCCTGGGCTACTCGGCGCGTGTGCGCCACACCCGATTCCAGCGAATCGAGGATGCCTCGCGCCGTTTCAAGAAACGCCGCGCCCGCAGGCGTCAATGACACACTGCGATTGGTGCGTTCGAATAGAACCGCCCCAATCTCGCCTTCCAGCCGGCGAATGGCCTGACTGAGCGGCGGCTGCGCCATATGAAGGCGCTGCGCCGCCCTGTTGAAATGCAGGGTTTCGGCCACCGCGATGAATTGCCGCAGCAAGCGGGTTTCTATCATTAAGACGCCCAAGATACTGATGAGATGCCATCAGTATATTTTCTATCTTGTGGCGGCAGATCGCGGCGCGGGCCTAATCCCAGTAGACGGTATAAACCTGGCACCCGTCCTGCGGATCGGGCGACGCGGCGTGCTTGCCGTAGGGCCAGCCAGGGGTAATGCCGTCGGCCTCCAGTCCTTCCACCCATTGATCCGCATCCTCTTGCGACGCAGACGTGTATATATGGATGTTTTCGGCAGCGGGCCAATCATCGCCGTCTAGAGCTTCGCTCCAGTCCTGGTGCAGCCCCACATAAACGCCTTGCACATCGGGACGCTGCGCGATGCTCTTGAAATGCGCGTAAAGCTCCTGGATAGCCGGGCGTCCATATTCCCATTGGTTGGGTGCAATGGAAAATTCCTGGTCGTTGCCAAGAAAATACTCATCAAGCGTAACGACCGGAAAGTGCTTGTCGTCCAACGCATCCAGCGCTTCCAATTTGGCCAGCAAAATTTTCCGCTGATCCATCGTCAGTCCAGTTCAGCCCTGGAAAACAAATCTTGAATCAATCGCCAGTCTTCGCACGCGGCCTTGAATCCCAGGATGAATTTCTTGAGCGATTCGCTATCTGAGGAATAAGCGCAGAACGTATCCGCTTCCGGATCAAAATCGATCGCGTCCGACAGCTCGGGCATTTTTTCGTCCAGGAAGACGAGCGCCAAAGACACCCAGTCGTAACCCGTGCCCAAAAAGCCTTCTTCCCTTCTGCGGCGAAAAACTTCTACTTTGTATTCTCCGACAGTGAGGGTGACGGAAAAGCTCCCCTCGTATTCCATCCAGTTGAAAGGCTTAATTGCTGCTTCAAAATCGATGTCCACTACGCTCAATGCTCCTTGAATGTCTTGCCGTCAGGGGGACGGAAAGGCTGATGCGGCGGAAAATGGAGTGTCCGCCGCAGCAGCTGCGCGACTATTAGAGGCAATTATTGAGGTTTGCGCAACGCAACTTGTGGAACCGGATCATTCAAGCCCGCCGCTGGGCCCGCGTCAGGGGCCAGATTTACGCCGGTGGAGACACTTGGCAGGCAGTCGCACCGCATGTCGTGGCCATGGCTTTACGGGGCGAAAAAATCAGCAGGCTGATCAGCGCCAACAGAAAGGCGCTGCCTGCGCCATAAGCCATAACCCATCCGAACCCATGCACCAGCGCAGCCTTGAGCGCATCGGCGGGGCTGGCCAAATGCGCCAGCAGTGCCGCATTTTGAACAACGACGTTGATATCCCCAGCGGCTATCTTCTCGGCAAACAAGCGCAGCCCGGGACCGCTGGGCACGTTTAGCGAGTGGGTCAGAAACGCCATGGCCCCTTCCACCAACACCAAGCCCATCAACGCGATACTGAACGCCAGCGAGGTCATTCTTGCGCTCATATCAGCCCCTGAGGCCATGCCTGCTCGTTCGCCCGGCAGCGCGGCCGTAATTGTGTTTGCCACCGGCGTATTGGTCAGGCCCAGACCGATGCCCGCCACGATGCAACCCGGCATCATCAGCCAGCCCGGCTGCGTAGACAAACTGCCCAACGCCATCAAGACAAACCCCGTCCCGATACCGGACAAGCCGGCAGGAATGACGAATCCCGGGTGATACCGCGCAGAGAGCCGCTCGGCCACGGCTGGCATGAAGAGCGTGGGCAAGGTGTAGGCCAATACCGCCAACCCGGTTTGCACGTTGTCATAACCCAGAGCGACCTGGAAATAAATCGGCAGATAAACAATGAAAGGCCAGAAGCTCAGATTCATTCCAACCGAACCCGCCAGAGCGCCCGAAAAATTGCGGATCTTGAACGCTGAAAAGTCAATCATCGGGCGGGCGCTGGTCATTTCAGCAACGGCAAAACCTATAAAGCTGGCCACTGACAAGCCGATGATCCCTAGCGCCGAAAGGCTGGAAAAACCCAGCACCGGCCCCTGTGTGACGAACAGCACGAGGCAAAACACTCCGACCGACAGCGTCAGAATGCCGGCAACGTCCAGGTGTTTGGCGTGCGGGTCACGCGACTCTTCGACGGCCGAATAAGCCAGTGCCAACGTGATTACGGAAAGCGCGCCGTGAACCAGGAATACCCACTTCCAGCTGGCAAACGCAAGAATGGCGCCGCCCACGATAGGCCCGAATCCCAACCCAACGCCAAAGATGACGCCCCACCAGGCGAACGCAGAACTGCGCTTGGCGCTATCGCGAAACTGGCTGGATAGAATTGCCACCTGGCAGATCAGCATCATGGCGGCACTAAGGCCCTGAAGAAAACGCGCCGCGATCAAGACTTGAATATTTTCGGTCAGTCCACAAACCAGCGACGTCACGCCAAAGGCGGCGATGCCAGCCATGAAGATGCGCTTGCGGCCATAGCGATCAGCCAAGGTGCCGGTCGCCATCAGAATGGTCGTCATGGCGATGGTGTAGGCCGCCATTACCCATTGAAGTTGCCTGAAACTGGCGCCCATAACCTGTTCGATCGTCGACAGAATTGGCGGGACGCTTGAAATTTCCAGACCCAGCATCAAGGCAGATAAACATATGGCTGCCAGGGCAAGCGCGCCCCGGCGTTCGTGTGCAGCATTCATGTGCAAAAGCTTCCAAACCGCGATTGGCGCATATCAGCCCGCACCCAGTTGGCGGCGGGCGTGCGGGCATACCAAGAAAGCCCGCCAGCGCATGCGCCATGGTAGAAAACCCGCCAATATTTAACAATGATATGCTTGGATATATCAGAAATAACAAATTCGGATAGATGATGACCAAGCCAACGCTGGATATTGATTCCGTTGCCGCATTCTTGTCGATTGCCGACTTTCGCAGCTTTACGAAAGCAGCAGACGCTTTGGGCACGACACAAGGGGCAATCAGCGTCAAACTCAAGCGCCTGGAACAGCGTCTGGGTCACAAGTTGATCGAACGAACACCCAGGCTTGTACGCCTTTCCGCGCAGGGCGCCATCTTTCTGAATGCGGCCCGCGAGTTTCTCATGGCGCACGACCGGGCTCTGTCGGCGCTGTCTGCCGAGCGGCGGCATTTCAGGCTGGGTATCGCCTCGCACATGGCAGGGCCGGAAACTCCGACGTTATTGGCCCGCCTGAACGAACGAGATCCGGCGCTGACCATCGAAGTCCGTCTGGATAATTCGCGCCCCCTGCTGGATGCTTTCGACAACGGCGATCTGGAGGCCGTCATCGTCGCTCAGGAAGACGACCGCCGGGACGGCGAAGATCTTGGCCCTGAGCACTTCGGCTGGTTTGCAGCTCCAGGCTTTGATTGGCGCCCAGGCGAACCTCTTCGGTTGGCCGCATTTTTGCCCTGCTGCCAAGTCCGCGACATTGCAATGCAGGCGCTGGATCGGACCAATATTCCGTGGAATGAAGTCTTCGTCGGCTCAGGGTATGCCGTCATGGCTGCGATCTCGGCCGGGCTGGCCGTAGGCGCTCTGGCGTGCAGGCTTGCGCCAGCGGACACGGTCGAGGTCAGCGAGCGATTCTCCCTGCCTGAGTTGCCTTCGTCCCGCATCATGCTGCATTCCACCTTGTCGGATACCCGCTCACGCGATGCGTTGCGTACGCTGGCAGCCGCGTATCGGGAACATCGCAGCGTCAGGTATGACGCAGAAGTGGGCTAGGCAGGCCGGTGCGCGGTGAAATAAAAAAAGGGGCTTGCCGAAGACCGCCCGTTAAAGGCGGTCTGCATCAAGCCCCCAAAGGTCGACGCGGATTAAGGCGCCGCCACGGATTTACATCAGAAAGTACGCGATACAGAGAAGACTGCGCCCAGGCGGCCTGACGGATGGCCGTATTTGGTGGGCAGCCAGTTGTCCTTGGTGGCGCCAACGGCTGCCAGCCCCAGCACCCAACCCTTCAGGTCCTTGGTCACGCCGACCTTGTAGTCGACGTAATGGCCGATGGAATCGCCATCCATGTTCGATTGGTTCTTGAGCTTTTGGTAGCCCAAGTGTCCCAGCAGGCCCCAGCCATCACCCAAGTCGAAGGTGGCGGTGCCGTCCAGATACCAGGTGCCTTTGCTGTCTGGCGTGCTGAAAAAGTCGCTGGGCGTATAGGAATACTTGAGCGAATAGTTGCCGTACGACGCACCCACATAAAGGTCGGTGTTGTTGTAGTTGCCACCCTTGGGGGAGCTGGAGCCAGGGTAGTAGTAATGCAGCACACCGGCGTCCAGCGTGAAGCCGCCGCCCACATCGCCCTTCCAGCCGCCGTAGAAGTCCATTTCCAGATTGCCGTCCGTGAAGACAAAGTTGGAAACGTTGGAGTTCCAGTTGCCCAGGTAGAAGCCAGAGCTGTGGGTTACGTCAAAACCCAGTTGCGCGGCAGGCCGGAAATCGGTCTGCGAATAGCCACGGAAACGGTAGTCGCTGACGATGGTGGCGTTACCGCTCAACGAAAACCCGCCTCCCAAATCTGTAGGTTCAGCCTGCGCCGTCGCGGCGAAACAAGCGGCAAGCGCAAAAGGCAAGGCTAGCAACGTCTTCTTCATGGTGCGGAGTCCTGATCGGTTTAACGAGGAGGAGGACGGCCACGCGGCACATCCAACTGACCGGCTTTGCAGCGGTGGGTTACCGGCTCTATTACCTCTAAGCAAGGTCCGTGCCAGGTTTCATTTGGGCGACAAGGGGCTGGCGAGTGGCTGAATGGCTCACGCAATGCACCACAACAGTGCGCAACCAGAGATGCTGCGTGCGGGCGATGCCTCATATTGGGGAATCCGCGCCATCGTGGTTCACGGGCCCGCCCCTCGCCCCGCGGACACGAAAAACCCCGGCACGCGCAAGTGCGCGTCCGGGGTATGAGAGTCTGGGCGCAGCCTGACGTTGCGTCTGGCTGCGCCCTGCCTGCGGGCTTAGTTAGCGGCGGGGGCCGGCGGCGGCGGAACATCGCCACCTGCGGGCGGCGGCGGGGGCATGCCAGGCCGGCCCTTGCCGTGATGGCCGCCCTCTGCCTTGGCATGGCGTTCCTGCATTTTGGCTTCGCGGTCCTTGACGATCTTGGTGACTTGGCCGCGCTGTGTGTCATTCAAGCTGTCCCAAACGGCCAGCCATTGATCGCGCACCTGCTTGGCTTGCGTACCGAAGGCGTCTCGCGACTGTTCAGATTGCGTCACCAATGCGCGGGGATCTAGCTTGTTGCTGTCCAATTGGGACTTCAGCAGATCGTGGCGCTTTGCACCGTTGGCGCGCATGGCTTCGTGCAGACTGCGCTGGCTGTCCTGGGCGGTCTTGAACAACGCTTGCTGCTTGTCGTCCAGCTTCAGCTGATCAACCTGCGCCTTGGACACCGGACCAATACCGGGGACGAACAGGCCGTCGCGCATGCCTTTGTGGAAACCGCCCCATTTGCCTTGATGCATGGCGGCCGGGCCACCGTCAGCGGGAGGGGGAGGCGCCGCCATAACGGAGCCAGCCACCAAACCGCCGGTCGCGGCGACAAATGCAAGAGCGGCCAAATTGGAGCGGATAGCGAATCGGGACATGTGGGTCTCCTAAAAGTGAAGAAAGCGAGACCATTGTGCGATTGCTGCGGTTTCAACCGGGTTTCGTTTCCGCCGTCCATGTTTCAGTCGATTGCGCCCCTTGCAGACGTGAAGACGGGGCCATCAAGGCCCCGTGCTTCGTTCGTGCGTTGCCTTGGCAGGCCGCCGGCTTAGCCTGCGTCCCAGGCTGCCATGTATTCCTTCCAGTGCGGCGCATCGCTGGCGGCGAGTGTGTCGCGCACCAGGGCGATTTCGGCCTCGTAGGAAGTGTGGTCGAGTTCGCCGCGCAGGAAACGGAAACGGCAATACACCAGCCAGGTGTTCACGACATCGGTTTCGCAATAGGCGCGGACCTCGTCGGCGCGGCCTTGGCTCCAGGCTTCCCAGACTTTGCTGCCGTCCATCCCCAGCTTGCCGGGAAAACCGCAAAGCTTGGCCAGTTCATCCAGCGGCGCATTGGCGCGGCCGTTGTACTTGGCCAGGACATCCATCAAATCCAGATGGCGGGTGTGATAACGCGCGATGTAGTTGTTGAACTTGAAATCGCGGTCTTCTTCGCCCATGTCCCAATAACGCGGCGCGGGAACGCCCAGGATCAAGCTGCGGTAATGCAGAACGGGCAGATCGAACCCCGATCCATTCCAGCTCACCAGCTTGGGCGTGTAGCGTTCGATGGTCTTGAAGAACCCCGCCAACAAGGCGGCTTCGGGATCATCGGGCTGGCCCAGCGTCTTGACGCGAAAACCCTGGTCATCGCGGAATACGCAACCCACGACCGCCACCTTGTGCAGATGCAGCGGCAGGAAGTCGTGCCCCACGGCCTCGCGGCGGGCGGTCAGCGCGCGTTCGACCACTTCCTGGTCAGGGACCTCGGGCCCCCAGCCGTTGAGCTTACGCAGCCCATCGGCATCGGGGATGGTTTCAAGGTCGAATACCAGGGTGGGCGTCATTTGGCGGGCAGGTACTGCATCGGGTCCACGGGGGTGCCTTGGCGGCGGATCTCGAAGTGCAGGCGCGGCGACGTGGTGTCGCTTTGGCCAAGTTCGGCGATCTTGGCGCCGCGCTTGACGTTCTGGCCCGTCTTCACCAGCAGCGCGCGGTTGTGCGCGTAAGCAGTGATGAAACCGTTCTGGTGTTCAACGATGATCAAATTGCCCAGGCCACGCACGCCATTGCCGCTGTACTTGACCAGACCATCCGCCGCAGCGGTGATCGGATCGCCCAACGCGCCGGAGATATCAATGCCCTTGCTGCTGGCGTTGAACGTCTGCACGATAGGTCCGCCAGCTGGCCATGCCCAGTTGATGACGCTGGCATCGGCAGCGCGCGTCGTGGGCTTGACCTCGACGGGAGCCGGAGGCGCTGTCGGCGTGGCCTCAGGCGACGGCGTGGTTGCAGCGGGGGTCTCGGGCTGATCGAGCGGGCGCGGTTGCGGCTTGGCGCTGGCGACTGGCGTCACCTGCGTACCGCCGCCAGTGCCGCCGGACATCTTCAATACCTGGCCAACCGAAATCTGGTTGGGGTCGGTAAGATTGTTCCAGCGCTTGACGCTTTCCATATCGACATTGTTGGCGCGAGCGATCTTGTAGAGCGTGTCGCCCGGCTTGACCACATAGCTGCCCGTCGGCTGAGCCGACGACGCAGGTTGCCCGCCGGTCATGTCGACCACCGGTGCACGAGTTCCTTTCGATGCGCAGCCGGCCAAAATGGCCAGGCTGAGTGCCCCCGCAATAAATAGCGGGCGGCGAAGGCGCGTCATGGACGCGCCCATAGTCATAGCGGTCAGTTGCGACTGCCCGTTGAGCATACGTTTCTCCTGTTTGCTCAAGATTGTATTCCGGCACGTAGCGGCACAAAGCGCACGGCCTCTAATTCAGTACGTTTCCAGCTGGCGGCACCCGTGCGTTCGATCAGCACAAGGCGCTGGTTCGTGCCCCCTTCGGGAGCGATAAGGCGTCCACCCGGCGCAAGCTGAGTAAGCAGAGCTTGCGGGATAGCCAAGCCAGCGGCAGCCACAACGATAGCATCGAACGGCGCCACGCCGGGCAGGCCCAGCGTGCCATCGCCATAGATCAAGCGGATGCGTGTGGTCAGCCGCAAGGCGCGCAGATGCTCGCGCGCCAGTTCATACAGGCCGCGGATGCGTTCAATCGAGTGGACTTCACGCACAAACTGCGCAAGGACGGCGGCTTGATATCCGCAACCCGCGCCCACTTCCAGCACGCGGGTCGGCGTGCGGTCTTCACACGCGGCGGCGATCATGCGCGCCACGACCCAAGGCTGCGAAATGGTTTGGGAGTGCCCGATGGGCAGCGCCGCGTCTTCATAGGCGCGGCTGGCCAGGGCTTCGTCGACGAACAGATGGCGCGGGACCGCAGCCATGGCGTTCAACACGCGTTCATCACTGATGCCCTGCCCGCGCAGCCGTTGCACCATTGCCTGGCGCAAACGATCGGAATTCAAGCCCAGGTTGCCGCCAGCGGCAGGCGCGGGCGCAGCCGTCTGCCGCTGCAACGTGGCTGCCGAAATGCGGGTGTTGCTGTTCGAGGCCGTGACGCCCGGGCTGAGTCTGCCCGAGTCATAGCGCACCGGACCGGGCCGGCCCGGGACCGCTTGGGACACATCCGGTTGACTTACGCGTTTACGCATAGCGGCTCCGCCCAAGTGCGGATTTCATCCAGCTGACTGTGCTGTGTGAGATCCAGGCGTAGCGGGGTCACCGACACCGTGCCCTGCTCCACCGCATGAAAATCCGTGCCAGGCGTGGCATCGGCGGCCAAACCCACGGGACCAATCCAATACACCGTATCGCCATAAGGCGTGGTGGTGCGCACCACGGGTTGCGAGGGATGGCGCTTGCCCAGACGCGTCACAGCGAAGCCATGCAGGTCTTCAAAACGGCGGTTGGGAATGTTGACGTTCAGCAGCACCGGCGCCGCCAGCGGCTGGGCCAGATGGCGTTCGACCACCAGCCGGGCGGCGCGCGCCGCGGAGTCCAGGTGTTCCCAGCCCTTCTCGGCCAACGAGAACGCGATGGCGGGGATGCCGAACAGGTAGCCTTCGCTGGCCGCGGCCACCGTGCCGGAATACAGCGTGTCGTCGCCCATGTTGGCGCCGTTGTTGATCCCGGACACCACCAGATCAGGGCGGGTGTCCATCAGACCGGTCAGCGCCACGTGGACGCAGTCCGAGGGCGTGCCGTTCACGGCAATAAAGCCGTTCGACGCCGTACGCACCGACAAGGGGCGATTCAGCGACAGGGAGTTCGAGGCGCCGCTGTGGTTGGTCTCGGGCGCAACGACGGTTATGTCGCCCAAGCCTTGCAGCGCTGCTACCAGCGCTTCGAGCCCAGGGGCCGAGTAACCATCATCGTTCGAAACCAGAATTCGCATTGTGCATCCGAAAGAAATTAAACGCGGGTGGACGTGTCGGATTGTACCGTCCACGGCCGCACCCTGTATGTCAGCCTGAATGATCCCCTGTTGATTCGGGCGCCGCTGCCACACTCGATAACCCGTAGCCGGGGCAGCCGCCGGTCGCGGTAGAATCCGCAGCCATTACGACAACAACGGATTCCCTTTCATGGCGATGACCGAGCCTTCCCTGGTGTTCACTGCTGCGCTTATCCTGCTGGCCTACCTGATCGGCTCCGTGCCATTTGCCGTAGTGGTCAGTAAAATCATGGGCTTGCAAGACCCCCGCAGCTACGGGTCCAAAAATCCTGGCGCCACGAACGTGCTGCGCACTGGCAACAAAACCGCTGCCGCGTTGACGCTGCTGGGTGACGCCGCCAAGGGATGGTTCGCGATCTGGCTGGCCGAACAACTGGCCCCCGGCATTGCCCCTGCCGCCCTGGCAGCGGTAGCCCTGGCCGCTTTTGTGGGCCATTTGTACCCGATTTTCCTGGGCTTCAAGGGCGGCAAAGGCGTGGCGACGGCGCTGGGCGTGCTGATGGCGATTCAGCCCTGGCTGGCAGTCGCAACGGCGGCAACCTGGCTCATCATTGCCGTGTTCTTCCGCTATTCCTCGCTGGCGTCGCTGGTCGCGGCCTTTTTCGCACCCGTATATTACGTGTTTGGTTCGGGGCTGGCCTGGCATGCCCAGCCGCCCATGACCGTAACGCTGGTCGTGATCGGCCTGCTGCTGTTCTATCGCCACCGCGCGAACATTACCCGGCTGATCCAGGGCACGGAAAGCCGTATTGGCAGCGGCAAAAAGAAGTAATCAATGAACGCGCCATGAACAAGGGCGGCCCCAGCGGGCCGCCCTTGTTCATTTTCCCGCAATGTTTCTAGCCGATCTCAGCCAGATCCCACCGCGGCTTGACCGTGAAGCTGTGCGCGTCGGGGTCCAGGGTCACCAAACCTGCCTTGACCCGTTCTGACGCCGCAAAGGCGATCATCGCGCCATTATCGGTGCACAACTCCAGCGGCGGAAAATAGGCTTGCGCCTTCAAGGGTTTGAGCGCGGCGGCCAGCTTGGCCCGCAACAATTGATTGGCGCCCACGCCCCCCGCCACCACCAGACGGCGCAGGCCCGTCTGTTTCAGCGCGCGGATGGATTTGGCCGCCAGCACGTCCACGATCGCCCCTTGGGTCGCGGCAGCCAGGTCGGCACGCGACTGATCAGTCAGCCCGCCTTCTTTTTCGGCCGCCTTGACCCGCGTCAGCACCGCCGTTTTCAGGCCGCTGAAGCTGAAATCCAGATCCCCGCTGTGCAGCATGGGACGCGGCAGATCAAAACGGGATGCGTCGCCTTGATCGGCCAGCTTGGCCAGCGCCGGACCGCCCGGATAACCCAGGCCCATCAGCTTGGCGGACTTGTCAAACGCTTCTCCGGCGGCATCGTCCAGCGTTTCGCCCAATAGCTCGTAGCGGCCCACGCCGTCCACGCGCATCAGCTGCGTATGGCCGCCAGACACCAGCAGCGCCACAAAGGGGAAGTCGGGCCGAGGGTCCGCCAGCATCGGCGACAGCAGATGGCCTTCCAGGTGGTGGATGCCAATGGCCGGTAGATGGCGCGACCACGCAAACGACTGCGCCACGCTGGCGCCAACCAGCAAAGCGCCGGCCAGACCGGGCCCGGCGGTATACGCCACGGCGCCGATATCGGACATTTGCAGGCCCGCTTCTTCCAGCACTTGGCGCGTCAACGGCACCACTCGGCGGATATGGTCGCGCGAGGCGAGTTCCGGCACCACGCCCCCGTATTCCTGGTGCATGGCGATCTGGGTATGCAGCGCGTGCGCAAGCAGACCTCGTTCGGTACAGACGGCTGCGACACCGGTTTCGTCGCAGGAGCTTTCAAAGCCTAGGATAATCATGGCGGCAGAGTTTACAACTGATGCGAAAATACGCCTGTTTCTGAACATGCAGAAGGCCTTCCGGCCCCTGCCTATAACAACCCGCAACCTGCAAAAACACTGGGGACTGGAATGCTGGAGAAGCTATTCAAGCTGCGTGAACACGGCACGACCGCGCGCACGGAGATCGTGGCGGGGCTGACGACCTTTTTGACGATGTCATACATCATCTTCGTCAACCCGGACATCCTGTCATCGACGGGCATGGACCGCAACGCCGTATTCGTCGCCACCTGCCTGGCCGCAGCCCTGGGTTCGCTGGTGATGGCGCTGATCGCCAACTGGCCGATCGGGATGGCGCCCGGCATGGGCCTGAACGCTTTCTTTGCCTTCACCGTGGTCAAGACCATGGGCTATACCTGGGAACAGGCGCTGGGCGCCGTGTTCATCTCGGGCATTATCTTTCTATTCCTGACGATATCGGGCATACGGGTCTGGCTGGTCAAGGGCATTCCGCATTCGCTGCGCAGCGCCATTGCCGCAGGCATCGGGTTGTTTCTTGCCATTATCGCGCTATCCAGCGCGCAAATCGTGGTGGCGCACCCCGCCACCAAGGTTTCGCTTGGCGATCTGACCGGCCACGCGCCTTTGTTCGCCATTCTGGGTTTCTTCATCATTGCCTCGCTGGACGCGCTGCGTGTGCGCGGCGCCATCCTGATCGGCATCCTGGTGGTCACGGTGCTGTCCATGGCCTTGGGCTACAACGAGTTCAAGGGCATCTTCGCGCCCCCGCCCAGCCTGGCGCCCACCTTTTTCAAGATGGACATCCTGGGCGCCCTGCATAGCGGCTTTGTGCACGTGATCCTGGTGTTCGTGCTGGTCGAGGTCTTTGATGCCACGGGCACCCTGGTGGGCGTTGCCAAGCGCGCGGGCCTGATGCCGGAGAACCGTCCGAACCGCCTGGGCCGCGCCCTGTTTGCCGACAGTACGGCGATTGTTGCGGGATCGGCGCTGGGCACCAGCAGCACCACCGCCTATGTCGAAAGCGCCTCGGGCGTGCAAGCAGGCGGCCGGACTGGCATGACTGCGCTGGTCGTGGGCCTGCTGTTCTTGGCCGCGCTGTTCATTTCGCCCTTGGCTGGCGCTGTGCCGGCCTACGCCACCGCGCCCGCCCTGCTCTACGTGGCTGGCCTGATGATGCGCGAACTGATCGACATCGATTGGAACGAAGTCACCGAAGCCACCCCGGCCGCGTTGACCGCGCTTGTCATGCCCTTCACATATTCGATCGCCAACGGTATTGCGTTTGGCTTCATCAGCTACGTGGTGCTGAAGACGGCTACCGGCAAGGTCCGCGATGTGCATCCGGCAACGTGGCTGGT
This sequence comes from Achromobacter seleniivolatilans, assembly GCF_030864005.1. NCBI lineage: Bacteria > Pseudomonadati > Pseudomonadota > Betaproteobacteria > Burkholderiales > Alcaligenaceae > Achromobacter > Achromobacter seleniivolatilans. The sequence continues at coordinate 1,270,904 of NZ_CP132976.1, read as the reverse complement.
GGCGGTATTGTTTGTGATCCGCTACGCATTCTTCCCTGGGTAGAGACCGTAAATCTTGTCCAGCGCCAAGCCGCCCGGCCCATCGCCGTGGCGGCTTTTTTACTGCCCGCTCAACGCTCGAACCAGACATTCTTTAAGCGACGGCGGGTGGCGCAAGGCACCGCCATTGGCCCTTCCAATCACGCGCATAGCCCAAGCCAATACAACCCGCCCGGCCATAAGGTTGCTGCCTTTGCCGCTTGATTTCGCCGATACACTCCCCATGTATCACGGTATATGGAGTACACCTTGCGCCTTACCCGCTTTGTCCCCGCGCTGCCGGCCTGTGCCGCCCCCCCCATAGAACAATCCCTCCTGGAGCGACTGGCATGAGCCGTCTGGCAAGCATTCCCTTTTCCGTTCTGGACCTGGCCCCCATTGTGCAGGGACGCGACGCGGCCGACGCCTTCCGCAATACGGTGGCGGTAGCCCAGCATGTCGAACGCTTGGGCTACAACCGTTTCTGGCTGGCCGAGCACCACAACATCAATGGCATCGCCAGCAGCGCGACCGCCGTGCTGATTGGCCATGTGGCCTCGCACACGAAGACGCTGCGCGTGGGTTCTGGCGGCATCATGCTGCCCAATCACGCCCCCCTGATCATTGCCGAGCAGTTTGGCACCCTGGAAACGCTGTATCCGGGCCGGATCGACCTAGGCCTGGGCCGCGCGCCCGGTAGCGATGGAGCCACCCAGCATGCATTGCGCCGCGGCCCCCGCAGCGGCCTGGAATTCCCCGCCCTGGTCGAAGAATTGCGCGGTTTTCTGGCGCCCTCGCGGCCAGGTCAACCCGTGCGTGCGATCCCCGGCGAAGGCTTGAACGTTCCAATCTGGTTGTTGGGGTCCAGCGATTTCAGCGCCCGTTTGGCTGCCGAGCTTGGGCTGCCGTTCTCGTTCGCGGGTCATTTCTCGCCCGAGGGCATGGCGGCAATGCGTCTGTACAAGCACTTGTTCAAGCCTTCGGCCACGTTGGCCCGCCCCTACTCCATGATCGGCGTACCCGTTATTGCCGCCGAAACCGACGAAGCCGCGCGCCGTCAAGCGACCACCCAGCAGTTGAAATTCCTGTCGCTGGTCCGAGGCAACCGGCTGCAATTGCAGCCTCCTGTCGACAGCATGGACGGTTTGTGGAACGAATGGGAGCAAGAAGCTGTCCATCAAAGATTGGGCGCCGCCATTGTGGGCGGCCCCGATACGGTCAAACGCCGCCTGGAGGCCCTGGTGGCCGAGACCGAGGCCGACGAAGTCATGATCGTGTCTGACTTTTTTGATCTGGCGGACCGCCTGCGCTCTTTCGAAATCGTGGCCTCGCTAAAGAACGACGGCTGATTCTCTATAAAAACCGCGGTCCAAGCACCGCTGACTGCGCTCTTCCAAGCGCCAACCATTGCGACGCGACCATTGCCCGCTCTACTATGGACTTATCAGTTCCTACGTTCTAAGCATCCGGCAATCAAAGCGTCGCCCATTCAGGTCCGGGGCAGGAACACCCCAGGTCTCTGACACCGCCTTTTTTTGTGCCGCCACACGCGGCAAGGATCCAAAATGAGTATTGTTGAACTCACCAAAGACAGCTTCCAGGACGCTATCACCCCTGACGGCACCTTGATCGTCGACTTCTGGGCTCCCTGGTGCGGCCCGTGTCGCGGCTTTGCGCCCGTCTTTGAACAGGCCGCAGCCGAACACGCCGACGTCACGTTTGCCAAAGTGAACACGGATGTCGAACAGGAACTGGCCGGCGCCCTGGGCATCCGCTCGATTCCCACGCTTATGGTCTTCCGTGAGAAGGTTCTGCTGTTCTCGCAACCCGGCGCCTTGTCGGGCGGGCAGTTGAACGAGTTGCTTGCGAAGATCAAGGAAGTGGACATGGAAAAGGTCCACCAGGAAATCGCAGCGGCGCAAGACAGCCAAAGCGCATAAACCATCAAGGGGCCCATCGGGCCCCTTGCTTTATGACACCAGCTCCCAAGCGGAGCGCCCGCGCGTAATGTTCGCCACAGTGACCTCAAGGTCACTCACCGCGGTGCGCGGCACCACGAAGCACAGCGTCACGCCATCTGCATTGAATTCTTCTTGTTGAATCGTGGCGCCCGCCTGCGCCAGGCGTGACTTCAACAGCGCCAATTCCGCAAAACCGCAGGCGCACGTGACAGTGGCCAAATCGACAATCTCGGTCCTTTCGGCAAGGCGCAAACAATTGGCTGCGCAGCCCCCGTACGCACGCACCAGTCCGCCTGCGCCAAGTTTGATGCCGCCATACCAGCGCACCACCAGCACCGCCACGCGGTCCATGTCCTGCCCTTCTATGGCCTGCAAGATGGGCCGGCCCGCTGTGCCGCCGGGTTCGCCGTCGTCATTGAAGCGATATTCCTGGCCGATGCGGTAGGCCCAGCAGTTGTGGGTGGCTTCTGGCTCGTTGTGGCCAGCAAAAAAGCGCATGGCTTCGTCCACGGTCGCAACCGGGGCTGCGTGCGCGATAAAGCGGCTTTTCTTGATGTCTTCCTGGTACGAGCAAGGAGCGGTCAACGTATGCGTCATGCCCGGCATTGTAAGTGCTGGCCCAGCGCGTCAGCCGTGGCAGTCTGGCACTTCTTGATCCAGGTAAACGTCAAACGCCACGTCGCGCGCCCATTTTGCCGTCATCGTCTTCCAGGCATCGGAGCGGTTCCAAGCCTTCATTTGGTCTGCCACCCAAGTCCGGCCAGCTGCGTCGCTTGCAGGCAGCAGCCAAACGCGCTCTCGACGAACGCCATCGGCAGCCAAGGTGGAAGAGAACTTTTTCCATTCAGGAAAGCGGACCAGAGGCTCCCACACCGCATCGTCCACCAGACCGATATCGCAGGTGCCTTCGCGGACCGCGACCAGCGCGTCGGAGGGCACGCGATAGGTGCGCACCACCGCGCCCCAGCTTTCAGCCAGAGCCTTGGATGCCGTAGCCGCCTCGGCCATGCAAACCGTATGCCCGCGCGCATCGCCCGGCTTGCGCAGGCGGGTATCGCTACGGATCAAAGCCTTGGGGCGTGCGCCATAACCCGTCGGCAACTCCGCCACGGATTGAGGCTGACTGCCATCGCGATCAGCCAGCACCACATCAACCTGGCCTGCCGCCAACGCCGCACCAGCTTGGTCCGGCGTTACTTGCTGCAAGCGAACAGGCAAACCCAGACTTGACCCAAGCTTTTCCGCCATGTTGGCGTCCAGCCCGTCGGGAGTGCGGATCTTGGCGCCTGCCGCTGGCGGAGGCGCCAGATAGGGCACGCCCACGACCAGCTCGCCGCGCGCCCGCGCGGCAGCAAAGGCGTCAGGCTGCGCTTGCACGCTACTTGCGCTAACCAATGCAGCGATGACGGCAAACAGGCGGACGCGGCGCATCATGGCGGGCCTAAACGTATTGATACCGCAGCAGGCGGTGTTTCAGGTTTTCAAGCACAAACTGGTCGATCAGCGCAGCCAGCACGGCGATGACGAGGATGTTGGTCATGACGCCGGTCATGTCGGCAATCTCGCCCGAATAAGCCAGCGAACGGCCCAGGCCCTTGCCAAAGCCAATCAGCATTTCGGCCGAGATCAGCGCACGCCAGGCGTTGCCAAACGCGAGCTGCGCGCCCGTGATCAGCTCCGGCATGACGGCCGGCAGGTACACGCGTTTGACCAGCCCCCAGCGCGTGGCGCCCATCACGCGCGCGGCAGAGACATGCACGCGCTGGACCGATTCCGTTGCGTTCATCACGCTGAGTGCGGCAGGGAAAAATGCCGACAACGCCACCACCACAATGATCGGCGTATTGCCAAAACCCATCACGATCAGGAACAGCGGCACCCAGGCAATCGACGGAATCGATTGCAGAATGACGATGGCGCTGCGCAGGACTTCACGGAAGAAGAACAGCACCGCTGCCACCAGCCCGAAACCGATACCCGCCGTCAATGCCAGCCCGTAGCCCGCCCCCAGACGGCCCAGCGTGCCCAACAGGCTTTGATGGAACGACTGCTTGCCCAAGTCCTCGAACAAGCGTTCGACCACGGCAGGCACGCCCGGCATCAGAAAGTCAGGCAAGGCAAACGCCGCCAACTGCCACAACGCAAGAATGAACAGGACGCCCAAAACGCCCGCAAGATGCTTGCGGGCGCCGGTCACTCGGGTAGACGAGCTCAAAGTTTGCGCGCCTCTTGCCAGGACAGATCGACAATGCTGGACACGTCGTAAGGCTTGCCATCACGTGTTTTCAGCGATCCTTGCGCTTGCAGAATGTCTGCAATTTCCTGCATGCGGGCCGTGTCCTTGGCCGTCAGCTTGGGCGTGAACACCTGCGTACTGATGGCTTCAGTAATCACGGTTTCGCGCGGCAGTTCGCCACGGTTCAGCGTCTTGAGCGTGGGCTCTGCGATGAAATAGGACGCGATCAGCTTGGAAGCCTGCGCGGGTTCTTTCTGCAACAGCGTGATGGCCTGGTTCTGGGCGTCCAGCGCCTTCCAGACGTCATCCTTGCGCTTGGCCAGCGTTTCGCCGGAGGTAATCACGACCATGCAAGGGAACGGCCAAGCCTGACCCACTTCGTAGATCTGTTTGACGGGCGCAACCAGTTGCGCGATGCGGTCATAGGGCTCAAACAGGAAAGCGGCGTCGACCCGCTTGCCCACCAGCGACTGCACCGCAACGGCCGGGCTCACGCCCATGACGTTCACGTCATCGGGACCCAGGTTGCCCTGCTTGAGCACCACGCCCTTCAACACGACGTCGGCGGTGCTGCCTTCGGCTTGCGAAGCCAGCGTCTTGCCCTTCAGGCCGGCGATATCCTTGATGCCCGAATCGTCACGCACGATCAGCGAGTGGTAGCCCTGCTGGGCTCCGCCTACCACCTTCAAATCTGCACCCTTGGACGCCCAGGCCACCGCGTTGGTGAAGCCCAGCACGCCAATGTCCAACTGGCCGCCCACAATGGCCTTGATCAAGTCGGTGCCCGACTTGAATTCGATCAGCTCGGTGTCCAGCCCTGCCTTCTTGTAGTAGCCGCCCTCATGAGCCACGATCGCTTGCGCATCGTCCATCACGCGCAGATAACCGACGCGGAATTTTTCAGCGGCCATCACGGGGGCCGCTGCCAGCAGCGCCGCGGCCAGCGGCAGGGACAACCATTTCTTCAAGTTCATCAGAAGAGCTCCAGGGAATTCAGGTTGGCGCATTGCGCCGCTTAAGATGGAAATCAGGATTCAGGCAGCCGGATTCACGCAGCAAGGGCCAGATCGGCGTGCGCGTTCGAACCGTCTACCGCAATGCCCAGCAGACGCAGGATCTCGCGCTTTTCAGCGGCCAGATCCGACAAATCGTGGGTTTTCACGCGGTGAGCCAGATTGAATTCGCGCAGCACGCGCGCCGGGCGCGGGCTGAAGACGACGATGCGGTCGGCCAGGAACAGGGCCTCGTCCACATCGTGCGTCACGAGCAGCACGGTGGGCTTTTCCTGCGCGATAAGTTGGCGCAGCACATCTTGCAGGCTCAGACGCGTCAAGGCGTCCAGCGCGCCAAAGGGCTCGTCCATCAGCATCGTCTTGGGCTGCGCGATAAAGGCGCGCGCCAACGCGGCGCGTTGCCGCATGCCGCCGGACACCTGATGAGGGTAATAGTGTTCAAAACCCGCCAGACTGACGCGTGCCAGCCATTCACGGGCGGCAGCGCGGGCGCGTTTTTTCGGGGTGTTTTGGAATTCCAGCGCCAACGCCACATTGTCTTCGATGGTCAGCCAGGGATACAGCGCGTGTTCCTGGAAAACCAGCGTGCGGCTGGGGTGCGGACCGGCGATGGCTTGGCCATCAGCCAGCACCTTGCCTTGCGTGGGCGATTCCAGCCCTGCGGCCAAATGCAGCAAGGTGGATTTGCCGCAGCCAGACGGACCGACCAGAGCGACCAGTTCACCGGTCTTGATTTCGCTGGTAAAGCCATCCACAACGGGCAAATCGCCGAAGTGTTTGTGGACGTGATCGAAGGTCAGGTTCATGGAACGAATCGTGGCGCGCGTGGGAACGAGCCCTAATCTAACAATTCGTTATATGAATCCAAACAATCAATATTGAATGTCTTTAGTTGGTTTAGTAATAACAACCGCCCTTCCCGGCTTGCCTTAAGCCGCCGCCTTCAAGGCCCGTTCGTGGTTGGCATGCCGCTGCAATCCATACGCAATCGTGAAACCCGCCAACACCGCCACCCCCGCCGACAAGAAGATTGACGGATAACCGTAGCCGCTCGAGATATACCCCGCGATTGGCCCCGTCACGCCCAGGGCGAGATCCAGAAACGCCGAATAGGCCCCCAGCGCAGCTCCTCGGCTGCCTGCGGGCACCCGGGCCACCGCCTCAACCCCAATCGCCGGAAAGACGAGCGCAAAACCGCAACCCGTCAACGCGGCGCCGAGCAACGCGGCGGTGGGATTAGGCGCCAGCCACAGCAGTACCAAGCCCGCAGCTTCGACCAGGAAAGACACCTGCGCCACCCGGAAACCGCCAAAGCGAGTGATAGTGCCCGCAAACAACAAGCGCACGCCGATAAACGCGCAGCCGAATGCACTTAGCGCATGGGCCGCGCCGTCCCACGAAAAACTGGCGTAATACAGCGCCACAAAGGCGGCCAGCGTGCCGAAACCGACCGAGCCCAGCCCCAGAGCCATGCCGTGCGGGAAAACGCGCAGCACCACGCTCTTGAATGCCATGCGGTGCCCGCCGACGATGGCAACTGCTGCCCGTGAAATCGCCAGGCCCAGGCCGATCAGGCCAAGCAGCAGCACCGCGCCGCCGAGTGCGCCCATGCTCCATTCGGTTTCCAGATAGACGCCAAGGGGCGCACCCAATGCCAGACCGCCATAGGTACAGATGCCGTTCCACGAAATCACACGGGCGGTGTGCAAGGGGCCTACACGGGCAATGGCCCAGGTGGCCGACCCCGTGCCGACCCAGCTTTCGCCGAACCCCAGCGCAAGCCGGCTGATGATGATCGCCGTCAGGCTCAGCCAGCCGCTGCGCTCAAACGCGTAGGCCAATAGCAGAAAAACGCCGCTGGCCGCGCAAGCCGCCATGCCGATCACCACCGTCTGTTTCGGCCCCACGGTGTCCGCCATGCGGCCCGCGTGCGAGCGGCTTAACAAGGTTGCCACGTATTGCACACTGATTGCCAGGCCCGCCAGGACAGAGCCATAACCCAGCTTGTCGTGGACATAACCGGGCAATACGGCCAGCGGCAGCCCGATGGCCAAATAGCAGATGAACGTAAAGAAGGCGATGGAAACGATGCGGGACGTCAGCGTGAACGTGCCGATCTGCGCGCCGTCAGGCGCGGTATGCAGTGTGGGGGACATGGAAGACGGGGCAGTTGCCTGACCAGAAAAGGCCAGGGTTTACCCGATGATAGCGTAGGCAGTTTGCAGCTGGCTGAATGGCGACGCTGGAAACCGATGCGCCTTGGGCCCAACACGGCCAGAAACAACACGGCGCACCCTGGGGTGCGCCGTGTTTATCAGCATCAGGCTTCGATGCCGCGCGATTCCAGATAGTCTTCGTAGCCGCCGCGATAGTCGATGATCTCGCCCGTAGGCAGAATTTCAATCACGCGGGTCGCCAGACCGGAAACGAATTCGCGGTCATGCGACACAAAAACGAGCGTGCCTTCGTACTTTTCCAACGCGAACTGGAGCGATTCGATCGATTCCATATCCAAGTGGTTGGTCGGCTCGTCCAGCAGCATGACATTATGCCGGCCCAGCATCAGGCGGCCGAAGGTCATGCGGTTCTTTTCTCCACCCGACAGCACCTTGGGCGCCTTGGGCAGATCGTCTGCCGAAAACAGCAGGCGGCCCAGAACCGAACGGATGGATTGGTCATCGTCGCCTTGCTGGCGATGGTCGCCCATCCAGTCCAGCAGGTTGATGTCGGTTTGCAGGAATTGGTCGGACACGTCCTGAGCCATGTAGCCCAGGTCAGCGTTTTCAGACCATTTAACCGAGCCCGAATCCGGTTGCAGCTCCGTGGCCAGCAAGCGCAGCAAGGTGGTCTTACCCACGCCGTTCGCGCCGATGATGGCGATCTTTTCGCCGGCATCAACCATGGCCGAGAACTTGGTGATCACGGGTGCGTCGTAAGCCTTGGTCAGGTTTTCGACAGTGACCGCCAGACGGTGCATGACCTTGTTTTGTTCAAAGCGGATGTACGGGTTCTGGCGCGAAGACGGCTTGACGACAACCTGGTCGGCCTTGATCCGGTCGATTTGCTTTAAGCGCGACGTGGCTTGGCGTGACTTGGACTTGTTGGCGGCAAAGCGGCGCACGAAGTCCTGCAATTCGGCCACGCGTTCCTTGGCCTTGGCGTTGTTCGACACCAGGCGCTCGCGGGCCTGAGTGGAAGCCAGCATGTAGTCGTCGTAATTGCCGGCGTAGATGCGGATTTCACCGTAGTCCACGTCGGCCATGTGCGTGCACACCTGATTCAGGAAGTGGCGATCGTGGCTGATGATGATCATCGTGCTCTGGTAGCCGTTCAGCACGTTTTCCAACCAGCGGATGGTGTTGATATCCAGGTTGTTGGTCGGCTCGTCCAGCAGCAGGACGTCAGGGTTTGAGAACAGCGCTTGCGCCAGCAGCACTCGCAGCTTCCAGCCCGGCGCGACTTCACGCATCGGCAGGTTGTGCAGGTCTACGGCTATTTCCAGGCCCAGCAGCAGCTCGCCGGCACGCGCTTCGGCCGTGTAGCCGTCGTATTCGGCAAACTTGGCTTCCAGTTCGGCGGCGCGCATGTAGTCGTCTTCCGTCGCTTCCGGATTCGCGTAGATGGCGTCGCGTTCGGACATGGCGGCCCACATCTCGGTGTGGCCCATCATCACAACATCCAGCACGCGCAGGTCTTCAAACGCGAATTGGTCTTGGCGCAGCTTGCCCAGGCGCACGCCCGGATCTAGCGAGACGTTGCCGCCCGACGATTCGAGGTCGCCGCCAATGATCTTCATGAACGTAGACTTACCGGACCCATTGGCCCCGATCAGCCCGTACCGGTTGCCTTCCCCGAACTTGACGCTGACATTCTCGAAAAGGGGCTTGGGACCGAACTGGATGGTGAGATTGGCTGTGGATATCACGGTGGTTTTACGATTGAAGGCGTCTGAAGACGCGTGCGGAGAAACCCGGTAGTGTACCAAATGGGGGCTACGGCCCCTATTTCAACTCAGGCCACGCAGACAACACCACGCGGACGAACGGGGCGGGTTCAAATGAAAACGCCCTCGAACACGGACCGGGTCTGTCTTCGAGAGCGTATTGCGCCGATTGGCGCAGGATTTAGTGGTGGTGTTCGTCCAGCACCAGATGCGCCAAACCCTTCTCGGTAGCGATGCCCACCTTCTGCCCGATCGGCAAGGTGGCTTTCGTGGCCACATGACCATACGGCAGGCCGGTGATCACCGGCACCTTCACATGCTTGCGCAGCCACGCCACGACTGCCGGCAGATCATAGCCCTTGTCGTGCGGGGCCAGCTTGTAGTCCGAGAACCTGCCCAGCACGATGGCCTTCTGCTTGGCCAGGATACCGGCCTGCCACAGTTGGATCAGCATGCGTTCAATGCTGTACGGATGTTCGGCCACATCTTCCAGGAACAGGATGCCGCCGCGGATCTTCGGCATATAGGGCGTGCCGATAAGGGACGTCACCATCGCCAGATTGCCGCCCCACAGGATGCCGCGCGCGTCGACGGCGTCGGCGTCCTGCGTTTCAAAACTGAGAATTTCCAGTTCCCCGCGCATGACTTCGCCAAACAGCGCTTCGGTCAGGTCATCGACCTTCTTGCCGCCAAAGTCGGCGACAGCGGTGGCGCCGGTGTAGCTGACTGCGCCGGTCTGGGCCAGCAAGGCCAGGTTGAAGGCGGTGAAGTCGCTCATGCCGACAAAGCGCTTGCCGCTATCGGCCATGGCCTTCCAATCGATCTGGTGCAACAAACGGCCCATACCGTAGCCGCCACGCGTGACCATCACGATGGGCAGCTTTTGCTTCGCCGCGCGTTCAAGGCTGGCCAGACGCTGCGCATCCGTGCCGGCAAAGCGCTGGTGTTCCGCGTAGGCAGTGCGGTCCAACGCCATCTTGAAGCCCTGCTTTTCCAGGCGTTCACGGGCCAGTTCGACGGTTGCCGGATCACGCACCGCCGAAGACGGCGAGATCAGATAGATGCCTCGGGCGTCCGGCACCACATGGCTGTGTCCGGCTGCGTGGTCATGGCCGCAATCATCGGTGCATTCGTGGGCGTCGTGATCGTGATCATGAAGGATTGCGGCTTTGGCGCGACCCGACTTTGCATCCGCTTTCGCAACAGGTTTCACAGCCGATCGGGCAGCGGGTTTGGCAGCGGGTTTGGCAGCCGATCGGGCGGCGGCTTTCACAGCCGGTTTCACAGCCGGTTTAGCCGCCGTTTTAGCGGCAGTTCTGGAGGCTGCCTTGGCGGGCTTGGGGGTGCTCATGCTATGGATTCCTTGGCGCGGCGCTCTCGGAAGAACCGGCGCAGCAGGTCGCCGCAAGGTTCCGCCAGCACGCCGCCGGTGACTGAAGTGTGATGATTGAGTTTTGGGATCGAGCCGACATCCAGCACGCTGCCACAGGCGCCCGTTTTCGGGTCGTAAGCGCCAAATACCACGCGGGCCAGCCTGGCGTGCAGCATCGCACCGATGCACATGACACAGGGTTCCAGCGTGACATAGACCGTGATGCCCGGCAGACGGTAGTTTTCCAGGTGGCGGGCGGCATTGCGCAGGGCCACGATTTCGGCGTGAGCGGTCGGGTCGTGGTCGATGATGGTGCGGTTGTAGCCGCGCCCCAGGATCTCGCCCTGGGCGGACACGACCAGCGCGCCGACTGGCACTTCGCCAATGTCATAGGCGCCCTGGGCTTCTTCCAGGGCCAGTCGGATATAGCGGGCGTCTTCTTCGGTCCAGGGCTGAACCGGCGCCAGCGCGCCAGCCTCAACCACGATACACCCGGGACTTCAGTGCGATACGGCCAGCCAGGCTGATCACGGCCTCTTCCAGCCATTGATAGAGTTCGGCCTGTTCGTCGTAGCGGGCCTGATTCAGATTGGACACGCGGCCTTCTTCGATAAAGCCCCACGCCCGGCTGCGCTTGTCGCGATGTTTGGGGTCCCAGACGCCAAAGGCATAACCGCCCGCGCGCCGGATGAGCGAAAAGCACGGAATGTCGGTGTAGCCATCGCCCACAAACACCATTTGGTCGAACGGTACGCGCAAACGGTCTTCAGGCACCTTGCGGTTGACCTCAAAGGGCTTGTTGCGGAAGTCGCGGCCGATGATGCCTTTCTGGATGTGGAACAGGTAGCGCGTTTTATCCGTGAAGCTGACGATGCGGCGGGGAAAGGTGATGCCGCCGTCTTCGCCGTACACAAATTCCGACGCCCAGATTTCCGTGAATTCATGCGCGATGGGCGTGGACCGCACCACGTCGCCGATGCCGCTGGAGATCAAATAAAACTCCAGCTGCACTTGCGGTTGCTCTGCGCGCACGGCAGCGCGAAGCCGTTGGAATAGCGTAGGCACGCCAGCGTGCAGTTCCAGACGCGCGCCCCACTCTTTCAAGCGTTGCTGCGTAATCAGGCCATTCGTGCCCGACTGAGACAACTGGATCATTTGGTACAGATACGCGGGCACCGGGTCCCAGTCCTGCTGGGACAGCAGCGGGTCGACCTGGTCTTTCCAGAAAGCTGCGGTGTCCACGCCGATGCTGTCCAGGAAACCGGACGTGCTGTCCGAAGCCAGCGTGTCGTCGAAATCGAAAATCAGGGCGATGACGTCGGACATGAGATGCGTGAGTAAGGGCGGATTGATGGCGACAGCCGCCATTTTGCCTGATTGTGGCGGCGGCCGCGCCCCGGACGCGCGGAAAACCGCGCTTCCGGCCGCTCTACTGCGCTGCGATTATTGGCGCAGGGGCATCGGTGTGGCGCCCGCGCCCGGAGCGGGAGCCATCCCCGGGGCCATCCCGGGAGCCGGAGCCGCTGGCGGCACCGTGCCTGCGGGCACCTGAATCACGGTTTCGCGAAGCACCCCGCCACCTTCCACGCTGCCGCGCACATTGGAAGGTGAACTCATTTGGGTCAGGCAGTCCTGGCGTGATGCGCCAGGCAGGCGATTGCAACGGTCAACCATGTTTTGCTGATGCTGATCCGTGCTGCCTTCCTTCAGATTCTGACGATTGGCTTCATCGCGCGCCGCGCCCGCTTCACGCAAGCAGGTTGCGCTGTCCTGATTCGTGTTGCCGCTTTTGCACTTGGCGACGTCCTGCTCGTATTGGGACTGGATGGCAGCGCGGCCGATCGCATCTGCCGCGTGGACCGCTCCGGCGGCCAACATCAAGCCTGCCGCGCAAAGGGATGCCGCAAGGCGTTTGGTATGCATGGGACGTACGTTCATGGCCAGCTCCTTAAAGAATTGAACCGAAAGCAGCGGCTAGACCGGGCCTGCATCTAACCGCTGGCATGAACCCACTATCCCACGATGCGGCGTCGGGGACATGTCCAGCAACATGAATTCGTAAGGTTACGTTTCACGTGCCGCACCGCGATATCTGGGGACACGTCCCTTTCACTCGTTTCTTGTTACCGTACTAACGCGCATCCAGGTCCGCATCGGCCTTCGTCAAACGGTTGCGGTACGTTGCGGCGCGCATCAACAGCATGGCCGTCACGGGTGAGGACACGACCAGCAGCAACGTGATGATCACCTCGTGAAAGACGGGCCGCGCCGACAGTGCCGAGAACACCAGGATGGAGGCTGCCAGCACGCAGCCGCAGCCCATGGTGTTGCCAAGCGTGGGCGCGTGAATGCGCGCATAAAAAGACCGGAAACGCAGCAGCCCGGCCGAGCCGACGACAGCCAGCAAGCCGCCCAGCACCAGCAGAATGCTGGCCGGAATACCTGCCCACAGGGGAATTTCAGCGGTGATCATGGCTCGATTACCTCGCCGCGCAACAGGAAACGGGCCATCGCAGTGGACCCGACAAAGCCGAACAGGGCGATCAGCAAAGCGATATCGAAATACAGCGACGAGCCGGTGCGGATGCCGAAAACCAGCATGGTCAGCATGCCGTTGATATACAGCGTGTCCAGGGCCAGTACGCGATCTTGTGCGGTCGGGCCCCGCAGCAGGCGGACGGTGGCAAACACCATCCCCAGCGCAAAGCACACCAAGGCAAAGGACGCCGCCCAATACAGTACGGTGTTCATTGTCATTCAAACATCTCCATCAACGGGCGCTCGTAGCGCTCCTGCACCAGCGTGATCCAGTCGTCTTCGTTCTGCAGATCAAGCACATGCAGCTTCAGGCGATGGTCGTCGGTCAGGTCCACCCAGACGGTGCCGGGCGTGTAGGTAACGATGCAAGCCAGCATCGCCAGGCCATGCGGATCACGCATGGTCAGCGGGATAAAAATGAACCCAGGCGAGAAATCATTGCGCCGCGGATTCAGGATCAGTTTGCCCACCGCGATGTTGGACTTGATGATGTCCCAGGTGACGTGCAGGAAAAGCGGCAACACCTTCCACAGCCGGTGCGGGCGCGCGTGCAGAGGACGCAGCCGCGACGCGGCCCACGTAAACCACAGAGCCAGCGCCGCACCCAACGCGATTTGTCCGGCGGACAGGCTTTCGTTCAGGACCAGCCACAAGACAAACAGGAAAACGGGCAGAAACAGCACATAGAGACGGCGCATCAGCTGCCTCCTTTTACGCCGCGCACGGTTTGCGCGGACATGACAGCATCAATGTAAGACTTGGGCTGATCCAGCGAGCGCGCCGCGTCGTCCAGATAGGCCGACACCGGGCCCGCGCCTGCCGCCAGACCCACGCACAAGAGCAGCAGCACCGCTACCGGCCCTGCCTCGATCACCCGCAGGCGCGGCGTGCTGCGGTCATCGCTGGCCCAGAACACCCGGATGCCGGTGCGGCCCAAGCCGATCAACCCGGCCAAGCCGGACACCAGCACCGCCGCCACCAGAATCCACGCATCGAACGGCGGCGCGGATTCATTGGCGGCAGACACCGCCGCCGACAGCAACGAAAACTTGGCGACAAAGCCCGATAAGGGCGGCAGCCCCGTGACGAGCAAGGCGCAGCAGATGAAGGCCAGGCCCAGGAATGCCATGGCGGCCGGAATGGCCACGCCGACCACGTCGTCTGACCGATTTACCGACGCGGGGTCGTCCAGATCGAACGCGTCCAGCGTTACCGCCAGCACGTTGGCGCCAAAGCTGCGCGTGCGTTCAATCAGTTCGGCCAGCAAGAAGAAAGCGCCTGTCGTCAGCACGGAGCTGATCAGGTAGAACAGCGCGGGCCCCGTCAGCGTGACGCCCGGCATGCCCAGCGCGGTCAGCAGCGTGCCAGCCGACACAATCACGCAGTAGCCCACCATCTTTTCGAGTTGCTGCGTGGCCAGCAGGCCCAGCGCCCCGAACAGCAACGTTGCCAATCCCGCGGCAAACATCCAGTCCAGGCTAAAGGCCGCGGGTGCGCCGGAAGGCAGCAGCAGCGAACCGATACGCAACAGGGCATAGATACCGACCTTCGTCATGATGGAGAACATGGCGGCAATCGGCGCGCCTGCCGAGCCATACCCCTTGACCAGCCAGAAGTTCAGCGGCCACGCCCCGGCCTTGACCAGAAAGGCCACGCCCAGAATCGCCGCGCCCGCCTCAAACAGCATGCGGTCGGCGCCAGTCAGGTTGCCTGCGCGCAGTGCCAGGTCAGCCATGTTCAGCGTGCCGGTCACGCCGTAGATCAGCGCAATGCTGATCAGCAGCAGGAACGAAGCTATCAGATTCACGGCGATGTATTGCAGGCCTGCGCTGACGCGCGCCACACCTGAGCCGTGCAGCAGCAAACCGTAGGATGCGGCCAGCAGCACTTCAAAGAACACGAACAGGTTGAAAAGGTCACCCGTCAGGAATGCGCCGTTCAAGCCCATCAACAGGAACTGGAACAAGGAATGGAAATGCACGCCTGCGCGGTCCCAGCGGGCCAGCGCGTAGGTCAGCGTCGCCAGACCCAGCACCGCGGTCAATGTCAGCATGACGGCGGCCAATCGGTCGACCACCAGCACGATGCCGAACGGCGCCGGCCAATCGCCCACCAGGTAGACCCCTACTCCGTCCGGCCAGACGCCAGGCACGGCGCCCCCCGCGACGGCCAGCAAGGCAATCGCCGCGGCGAGTTGGCCCAGCGTGGAGACGACTGCGATCGCGCCGCGCGCATAGCGGCTGGTATCGGCCAGCAAAAGCATCACCGCGCCGGCAAGCAGCGGAGTGATGATCGGCAATACAGGAAGATGTTGCAGCCAGAAACTCAAGATTGGGACTCCCGTCCATCAACGTGGTCGGTACCCGTGAGGCCACGCGAGGCCAGCAGCACAACCAGAAACAAGGCGGTGGTGGCAAAACCGATCACAATCGCGGTCAACACCAGCGCCTGGGGCAGCGGATCGGCATACCAGGAGGGATCATGCGCCACGGCAGAGTCCACCACAGGCGGGCGGCCCGACGTCAGCCGACCCATGCCAAAAATGAACAGGTTCACCGCGTAAGACACCAGCGACAGCCCCATGATGAACTGGAAGGTTCGTGGCCGCAGCAGCAGCCAGACCCCCGAGCCCGCCAACACGCCGATCGCGACGGCATAGATCAATTCCATCAGGCTTCCCCTGTTTGAGTGGCAGCCGCTTGAATTTCGGCGGCGGCCTTGCGTTGCGCGCGCAGCGATTGGTGAGCCAGGGCCACCAGAACCAGCACGGTGGAGCCCACGACCAGCATGTACACGCCCAGGTCGAACAGCAGCACACTGGACAGATGCACGTGGCCGATCAGTGGCAACGCGACATCCCAGGCCAGCGCGGCCAAGAAGGGTTTATAGGCCAACCACGCAGTAACTGCTGCCGTGCCGGCAAACAGCAGGCCGATCCCGATCCAGTTTTGCGGGTTCAAGCGGCTGCGCGACTCCACCCAGTACACGCCACCCACCATGTATTGCAGGATGACGGCCGTGGCAAAGATCAGCCCGCCGACGAAACCGCCGCCCGGCTGATTGTGACCGCGCAGCAGGAAGTACACCGAAATCAGCGCGGCGGTGGGCAACAGCAGACGCACCAGCACCGTCGGCACCATCATCGAACCGGTAGGCACCAGCGATTTGATGTCGGGCGCGGCCGGCACGCCGCCGTCCTGTTCCTTTTGCTGGCGCGGCAGATCCGCGCTTTCAGCGGCTGGGCGGAAGCGGCGCAGCAGCGCGTATACCGTCAACGCCACGATGCCCAGCACCGTGATTTCACCAAAGGTGTCGAAACCGCGGAAGTCCACCAGGATGACGTTGACGACGTTGGTACCGCCGCCGTCGGGCAAGGCGCGGTCAACAAAATAGGAAGAAATCGTATCGCCTTGCGGGCGCACCAGCACTGCGTAGGCCAGCGCTGCCATGCCGGTGCCGGCGGCCGTGGCCATCAGCAAGTCACGCAACCGGCGGCCACGCGCTCGCAGCGTGGCTTTGAGGGTTTCTTCGTCGTCCTTCTCGATCCGGCGAGGCAGCCAGCGCAAACCCAGCAGCAACAGGACCAGCGTGACGACTTCAACCGACAACTGGGTCAGCGCCAGATCGGGCGCCGAGAACCAGACGAAGGTCAGGCAGGTGATCAGACCCGCGCCGCCCGCCAACGCCAGGGACGCCAGACGGTGATACTTGGCTTGGTAGGCCGCGGCCAGGGCGCAGACGCCCCCCACCAGCCACAACAGCGCAAACGCAGGGTCCACCGGCGTCATGCGGCCCGTGCCCTCAAGCCAGCCGCCGCCGCGCAAAGGCAGCCAGGCAACAAACAACGCGCCCAGCACGATCAACAGCATTTGCACTTGCAGGCGCGAAGACGACACCCAGCGCAGCAGCCAGGCAGCGGCCACACTGGAGCCGTCCAGCAGGCTTTCAAACGTGCGGCGGCCATCCAGCCGATAAATGAACGGTACCCGGCCCGGGTTGGCGCGTTGATGGGCGCGCAAGGCCAGATACAGCAGCACGCCAGCCGTCGTGGCAACCAGACTCATCACCAACGGCAGGTTCAAACCATGCCACACCGCCAGGCTGTACTCGGGCATGTCTTTGCCCAGAATGCTCTGCGCGGCGGTCGCCAGGAAGGGACCCACCGTCAGGCTGGGCACCACGCCCACCAGCAGGCACATGAACACCAGCAAGGCGCTGGGAAACAGCATCCAGCGCGGCGGCTCATGGGGCGCGCGCGGCAGGTCGGTGGCCGGAGGGCCAAAGAACACTTGCAGAATGAAGCGCAAGGAATAGGCCACGCTGAACGCGCCCGCAATGGTCGCCACCAGCGGCAGGCCAATTTCCGTCCACCGGTCACCGCTGACAAAGGTGGTTTCGGCGAAGAACATTTCCTTGGAAAGGAAGCCGTTCAGCAAAGGCACGCCAGCCATCGACGCCGCCGCCACCATGGCCAGCGTCGCCGTAATCGGCATGGCCTTATATAGGCCAGACAGCCGGCTCAGATCGCGCGTGCCGGTTTCGTGGTCCACCACGCCCGCCGCCATGAACAGAGACGCCTTGAAGGTCGCGTGGTTGATCATGTGGAAGATGGCGGCCACCAGCGCCAGCGTGCTGTTCAAGCCCAGCAGCAAGGTGATGAGGCCCAGGTGGCTGATGGTGGAATACGCCAGCACGCCCTTCATGTCCTGCTGGAAGATGGCGGCATACGCCCCCAGCACCAGCGTGATCAGCCCTGCCCCGCCGATGATCCAGAACCATTCATCGGTACCCGACAGCACCGGCCAGAAGCGCGCCAACAGGAACACGCCGGCCTTCACCATGGTGGCCGAGTGCAGGTAGGCCGACACCGGGGTCGGCGCGGCCATGGCGTTGGGCAGCCAGAAATGGAACGGGAATTGCGCGCTCTTGGTCAGCGCGCCCAGCGCCACCAGAACCAGCACGGCCGGATACCAGGGGTCTGCGCGCACCAGGTCGCCAGACGCCAAGACGCGGTCCAGATCGT
Organism: Achromobacter seleniivolatilans; assembly: GCF_030864005.1. Classification (NCBI taxonomy): domain Bacteria; kingdom Pseudomonadati; phylum Pseudomonadota; class Betaproteobacteria; order Burkholderiales; family Alcaligenaceae; genus Achromobacter; species Achromobacter seleniivolatilans. The sequence goes on along the minus strand of NZ_CP132976.1, from coordinate 1,252,800 downwards.
AGCTGCCGACGATATGACCCAGGATCAGCACTCCGGCCAGCAGGCAGAGTCCGCCCCCGCCCGTAACCGTCAATGCCATACGGGCGCCGCGGCGCGCATCCAGCCGGTGGTGCCAGTAGGCGATCAGCATGAAGGACGCCAGGCTGGTCATTTCCCAGAACAGCACCAGCTGGATCAGGTTGCCCGACAGCACCACGCCAAGCATGGCGGCCATGAAGGCTTGAAAGAAGGAGAAAAATCGCGGAACCGGGTCTTCCGGCGACATGTAATAGCGCGCATACAGCACTACCAGCGCGCCCATGCCGGAAACAATCAACGCAAAGAGCCAGGCGTAGCCGTCCATGCGCAGGGTGAATTGCAGGCCCAGGGCGGGCGCCCAGGGGATGTCCATCCGCACCACGCCGCCATTGGCGACGTCCGGGTACAGACTGGCAATCAGAACCACACAAGCCAGGGCGATAAGGCCAGCCAACCACGCCTCGGCATTGCGGGCGTTGGAAGGCAGCAGCGCGGCGCACAGGCTGCCGGCAAACGGCAGAGCGAGGATCAGGATCAGCGACATGGCGTTCCGAGAATGTCCGGGCCCCCTCCCGCCAGCGCAAGGCAGCGAGAGACGAAACAGACCGGGGATTGAATGACGGACGGAACCCTGGACCGGTGCGTCGCTGCACTACACGTTGCCCCGTGGGGACATCAACCAACGCCCATTGAACGGCGCAGACAGAAACAAACGCAATAGTTTTCTTGCAAGACCGGCCAAGAATCTCCCCCGAAAAATATCAGATTCTTGTAAGTTATGCAGGACTTTATGCGAAAACGAGGTGGATGACAGCACGATGACTGCGCAATGATTGCGCAATCGCAGGGATTCGAGCTTCGTTCATCTTATTGTCAGACATGGGTTTTTCCGTTAAATGACCGCAATTCCGGCTATCTATCCGTCACTCAAAAAATATTTTTTGATGGAAGCAGGGAGAATCCCAAGTTGACCGTAGGGGGATTCCTGTGTGGAATTGCGCCCACGAAGCGCTAGCTCAGTCTGCAACCCGGCAAAGCGCGCTTCACCGACGCCGGCCCAAGAAGCCGGCCGGCTCGGAAAACCATAATATGGAGAAGACTCTTGACCGTGCTGTCTCATGCCAAGGCCGTTCTGGCCGCCGCCATCGCAGGCGTCTGCTTTAGTTCCGTCGCGCAAGCCGCCGACCCTTACCCCAACAAGCCCATTCGTCTGATCGTGCCGTTTGCGGCCGGCGGCACCACCGACATCGTCGCCCGCATCGTGGCCGAAGGCCTGGGCCGTGAGCTCGGCCAGGCGGTCGTGGTGGAAAACCGCGGCGGCGGCGGCGGTTCGATCGGCGCCGATGCGCTGGTCCGCTCGGCGCCCGACGGCTACACCCTGGGTGTCGCCACCGTCAGCACCATGGCGACCAATCCGGCCACCAACCCCAAAAACCCCTACAACCCGCTCAAGGACTTCACCCCCATCACCAATCTGGTGAATGTGCCGAACGTGCTGACGGTGAATCCGGCGGTGCCCGCCAAGTCCTTGGCGGAGTTCATCACCCTGCTGAAGAACAATCCCGGCAAATACAGCTACGCCTCGTCGGGCGCGGGCGGCATTGGTCACTTGGACGGCGAGCTGTTCAAGTCGCTGACCAAAACCGACATGGTGCACGTGCCCTACCGCGGCTCGGGTCCGGCGCTGAATGACGTGATTGCCGGACAGGTCAACGCCCAGTTCGACAACCTGCCGTCGTCCATGCCCCACATCCAGGCCGGCAAGCTGCGCGCCCTGGCCGTGGCCGCGCCCAAGCGCCTGCCCGCCCTGCCGGACGTGCCGACCTTCAAGGAAGGCGGTTTGCCGGAAATGGACAATATGGCCTGGTACGGTCTGGTGGCGCCTGCGGGCACGCCTCAAGCCGTGGTGGACCGCGTGTACGATGCCGCCGTCAAAGCGCTGAAAGATCCGAAGATCGTCCAACGCCTGGCCGACGGCGGATCGCTGGTGGACGGCAACACGCCCGCCGAATACGCCGCACAGATCAAGCGTGAATTGGAGCTGCGCCAGCGCATCGCCAAGGAACGCAACATCGTCTCGACGAACTGATCGTGGCCTCCCGCCCAAGCCCGTCAACAAATAGCGGGTTTGGGCGGGTTGTATATAGGGACGCAACATCCCGTTTCCTTGTCAGCTTGACTGCAATCGCCCGGGTGGTAGCATCTGCCCCCGTGCGATCCGATTTTTCTCCCATCCCTCCCGCTGCCTGCGTCCTTTGCGCCCTGCGTTCAACTTTGTTGAGCTCGCAGGAAGTCGCCGCGCGTTCCGCTTACGCGCGCTCCAAGCCCGGCTAATCGCCGGCAAATCCTTGTCATCTACTGACTCCGACCGGCTGCCGGCGGTTTTCGCACATCCCTGCGTCTGACCGTCTGACATCTGCCGGCGGATGCCCTGCCGCGTGGCGGGGCGTCCGCGCCTGACCTCCCCAATGGTTTTATTGCCGCACGCCCGCCGGGCTTGCGGCCTGCCCACGCATCGACCAACGTTTAAGCGCCATGCAACTCACCAAGAAATTCGTCAAAGCCAAGAACCCGTGCGCGGGTGGCTACAAATGGTTCCTCCGCGATCACAACGGACAGGGGGACTATCAAGCCGTGCTTGACGCCTTGGTTGCTGACGGCCGCGTCAGCGACGCCTGCTGGCTGCTGGACCAGTTCGGTCCCACGGACGCCGTGTTGAAGCTGGATGCCGTGGACGCCACCGCCATCGTGTTTGCCGGCACGCTAGAGGTCCGCATGGGCATTAACGTAGATACCGTGGTGCGCGCGGGCCGCAGCATCATTACGGGCGGCGGTATCCGCGCAGGGGAAACCATCATGGCCGGTGAAAACATCACCGCAGCCGCCAATATCGCCTGCGGCGGCAATCTGCGCGCAGGCGGCGACGTCTCGGCCGACTGGGGCATCGAAACCGCCACGCAGGTGGATTGCGGCGGCAACCTGCGCGCCAAATGGGATATCTGCGCCGGGCAAGACCTGGCCGTTACCGGCCACCTGCATGCGGGGCAGGACATCCAGACGCAAGGCGCGATCAAATGCGGCCAGGGCATCAAAGCTGGCGGCGACGTGCGCGCAGAAAAAGAAATCAATGCGGCCTGCGGCATCCAGGCCGGCGGGTCTATCCAAAGCGGCGACCACCTGGCATCCGGCTGGGGCATGATCGCGGGCGCTGGTATCCGGGCCGAAGGATCGATCCGCGCCGGTGAAGGCGTGCAGGCGGAAGAACAGATCGAAGCTGGCGCCGGGCACGGCATCTACGCCGGGCTGAGTGTGCGGCTGGACGCCTGGTCCGTGTGCGCGCGCGTCGTCGCCCAGACGCGTCCCGCCCAACTGGTCAGCGGCCATTGGGCCGGTCAAGACAACGACGACAGCGCGGACGCCACCTGGGACCGCTGGGCGGGCGGCGCCAGCCCGCATCTGGCCACCCGCCTGTCAGCAGGCGACCAGAATCAGGGTTCGCGCAGCTAGGCGGCCGCCCTTGCCGGGCTGCGCATCACCAGCATCAAACCCAGCAGAATCGCCCCCATGCCGGCCAGGCTCAACGCGGACAGACGATTACCCAGAATCAGGTAATCCAGCGCCGCCGTGCCGGCCGGGATCAGGTAGAACAGGCTCGTCACATTGACGAGATTGCCCGCTTGGATCATGCGGTAGAACAGTAACGTGGCGCCGACAGATATCACCAGCCCCATCCAGATCAGCGGCAGGACGAGCCCCACCGCCCATTCCGCACGCACCGGCTGGAACGGTACGAACAACAGGCACAGCGCCAGGCTGACCGCGTACTGCAACGGCATCACATCCATGGGCGCCTGCTTGATGCGTTTTTGCAGAATGGCGCCCGTGGTCATGCAGGCCAGAGCGGTAAAGGCGAACGCCATCCCTACCGCCGAAAAGCGCGCCATGCCTATGCTTTGGTAGACCACCATGACCAGCCCGCCCAGCGCCAGGAACAACCCCGCCATGCGCGCTGGCGAGTAACGCCGCTCCATCACCGCCAGGGTCAGAATGGGCTGGGCGCCCAGCACCGTCGCCAGCACACCAGGCGTCACACCATGGTCCAGCGCCAGCAGGTAGCAGATGGAATAGCCGCCAATCAACAGCAAACCCGTCAACGCCACTGTTTTGCGCGTACCGGGGGCCGGCAACCAGCGTCTGCGTCGAGCGCAAATCAATAGCAGGACAGACAAAGCCAAGATAAAGCGCAGCAATAAAAAGCCAAAGGCGGATGCGTGCGACAGCCCCCATTTGGCAAAAATTGCGCCGCCGCTCCACAGCAGCACGAACAAGGCGGTCGAGCCATAAGCGGCCCAGGAAGATCGATCAAAAGACATGAAGATTCACCTGTCAGGGTAAGAACAGGCTCCAGCCCGCCGCGCGCTTGCGGTGTAAGGCAAGCGCGCACGGATCAGCCGCGCATGGCGGACGCACGTTGCGTCAACGCATCAAGCGGACTGAATGGGAAAGGGCTGGAGTCGCGTAGGACGGCCGGCGTTTAGCCGGACACGACCGCCGACGGCGGGTATGCGCCCGAGACCGCGCCAAACGTGGGCGGCGAGACTGGCGGCGATACGACCGTGGCCAAGACAGGAGAAAAAACGGGGGAAACAACAGAAAAATCAGCGCGAGAGAACGGCGCACGCAAAAGACCGCCTGCTGCGCAGGCAGCGGATGCGGGGTCGGTGGCGTGTGTCAGTTCAGGCATCCGCGTAGGCTACCGGCCGCGCTTCTTGGCGTCAAGCGGGCCGAGGCCGTCAAGCCTTGACCGATGGCCAGACTAGGCGCATCCGCCGACCCGGTGTAGAGCAATGCGCGATCAGGTGCTGGGCGACGCCCGATCTTGTGCTGGGCAATGCCCGGTCAGATTCTGGGCACCGCCCGATCTGGTGCAGGACACCGCCCGATCACCCCCCGATGCGTCTTTGTTCGACTCCCATATCGCGCCAGGCTTCTCCGTGGCAGGTGAACATCAGGATCTGATGCCGTGTGGCGGCGTCGAAGAGCGCGCGCTTCATGAAGTCGCGGCGCGCGTCGTCCGTATGGACCAGCGCATCATCCAGCAGCAGCAAGGTCGGGCGCCCGGCTTCTTGCAGCAGATCGGCGTAAGCAAAGCGCGCCAAGATACCCAACTGCTCACGCGTGCCAAAACTGAGCGCATCAAGCAGGTCTTCACCACCGCCACGGCGCAGCGCCGTAGGCAGCAAGGTGTCGTCCAGCCGTAAGGCGGCTTCAGGGAATAGCAGCGCCAGGTAGTGGTTGAGGCGGCGCGCAAGCGGCGCTTGCAGCCTTTGGGTGGCCGCTGCCCGCTTGTCGGTGAGCAGCTTGAGCAGCAAGTCGAGCGCAGCAGCGCGGCGTGCCAGTTCGTCCCGGCGGCGTTCCAGCCGTTCGCACGCGGCCGTGGCCTCGGACAGGCGTTCACCCAGCCCTTGGGCGCCCGCCTGATCCAGCTTGCCTTGAAGTTGCAGGATCTCGCCGTGACGTTTGTGCTGGGCGTCGCGTTCAATCGAGGCCGATTTTTCAAAGCGCTGTGCGTCTTGTTCCAGTAGCTCCGGCCGGTGTTCAGCCAGCGCAGCTTGCGCTTCGCGCACACGGCGTTCAAGTTCGTCGTGGCTACTGCGCACTTCTGCCAGCCGGCCAGCGCGGGCCTGCCGTTGGGCAGCAAGTTCTGGGGACTGCAATTCCGTGCCGCGCGCCGCCTGCCCTTCCAGCAATTGGGCGCGGGCGCTATCGGTATCCAGCGTGCGTTGCGCGGCGGCCAAGGTTTTGTCGGCCTGCGCAAAAACAGATTCTGCTTCGCGCAGCGCTTGCGTGGCCGTAGGCAGGTCAGGCAGACCGGCTTCCTGCTCCGTATCCGTCACGGCAGAGAGTTTTGCCAGACGCTCTTGTAACGACGCCCGGCGGGCCAGCGCGTCATCGCGTTGGCCCCGCAACACATCCAGGCCTTTGGGCGCATGGATGGCCAGCGTCTTGCGCATGCCGTCCAATTCGCGCAGCAGGCTGCCGTGACGGGCGTGGCGTTGCTCGGCATCAGGCAGACTTGCCACGCCCAGGCGGTCGAGCAAGGCTGCCCACGCGGCCTGCAAACTAGCCAGTTCGTGCTTGAGCGCAGGCAGGTCCTGCCCACCGGGTTCGATGTGCAAACGCCCCAATCCAGGCAGTTCAAGTTCGGCGGCGGCTGTAATCAGCACCTGATCAGCGCTGGTCAGCCGTTTGCCGTCCAGCAGTATTTCCCGGCCCGGTTCCAGTTGGCAGGACAGACGCGTTGCGATGGCTTGCTGACGCAATTGCAAGTTGGCCAGTTCGCGTTCCGTCTTGCGCAATGCGTCGATATCGGCGTCCGAGATTTCGGTACGGACGGCTTCGGTCTTTAGCGTGGAGCCTTGTTCGATGATGGCCGTAACGGCTTTCAAGGCATCGTCCAGCCGTTCGATCTCGGCATTGAGCTGGGCCAGTTGATGATCCAGATCACGCCGGTCGGCCACCGCCTGCACCGCAGCCACGCGCAGCCGCGCCGCATCGGCCGCTGCGGCATATGCCTGACGCTGTTGCTGGGCGCGTGCCAGGGGTTCTTGCGCGGCCTGAACGCGCACACGCGCGGCCTGTGCTTCTTTCAGCAGGGCTTGATAGTCGGATTCGTCTTGCTGGTCGCGCCGCACTTGATCTTGCAGCAGGGCTAGCGTCTGCGCAGCCTGCCCTTGTTCGCGGCGCAGGCCGTCGAAGGCTTCGCGCTCTTTGGCCAGCGCGGCAAGCTGCCCTCTTGCGAGGACTGCCCGGGCCTCGAAGTCTTTCCAGGGTTCGGATGCCTGGGCGCGTTCGTGCTCACGGCGCAGTTCGGCCAGCCGGTCGACATCTGCATTCAACTGGGCCATGGCCTGTGCGCAATCGTCGCGCTCGGCCACAGCGCGCGCCAACGCATCTTCGGCATCTTTGTAGATGCCCTTGGGGCGGCCGTTACGCGCATCCAGCAAGGCAGCGCGTTCGGCCGACACACGGTCAAACAGCCTGTCGCCATCGGTGGACGTCAGCTCGCCCGACAACTGGGTCAACGCGTCGCGTAAATGCGTGCCCGCATGGCCTGCGGCCTCTTGCAGGTTATGGCCGTCGCCCTGCTGTATCCATAACAAACCCGGAATGCCTGCAAGATCCGGCTTGCTTTGGCCGCGCCCGGGCATTTCAAAGCCCAGCAAGGCCGCCAGCGCATTTTCGGCTTCTTCGCCGTCCAGCCGCTGCGCGCCGTCGTCAATCAGCAGTTCACAACGGGCCCGCGACAAAAATTGTTTTTTCAGCACATAACGATGCCCTGCGTGCGCGAACGACAGTTCAACGCTGGGCCGGGCGCCAGACTCGCCACGCGGCGCCAGATCGGCAACCTTGCTGGTGCTGTAGCGCTCTAGAAAGGCGGCGCGTATGGCGCTGGCGATGGTGCTTTTACCGGCCTCGTTGGGCCCGACAAACAGGTTCAGGCCGTCTTGCAAGCCGTCCAGCACCATGGGCTGACGAAACTTGCGGAATTCTTCAAGTGCGATGCGGGTCAGCTTCATTTGGAGCCTCCCGCCGTAGCGCTTTCTCGTTGAAACCTGAGCAGCAGCCGCAGAGCCTCGCCCGCCACGGCAGACTGTTCAGCGTCGGCCTGTAAAGCCTGTAGTTGGGCTGCGACTTCGCTCACGTAACCACTGGCGCCCAGTTCGGCCAGATCGGCCAGGTCGGGTTCCAGAAGCAATCCGGACAAGTCCGGCAACAAAGCCCGAACCTGCGCGGCAGCCAGGTCCACAGCGCGCTGCAAGGCATCGAAGGTTTCCAGATTGACGTGGCCCTGCACATCCAGCCGCAGCACATCTTCGGCGCGCAGCGCAGCCAGTCTGCCGGCCAGCGCGTCAGCGTCGGTGGGCAAGCTGATGGTTTCAGTCCAGGCTGACCAGCGGTACTTGCCCGTGGCCACGCGTTCCACCACGGGTTCTGCGCCCGCCTGCGAAATGCGCACGTCCAGCACGTAGCCGGGTTCGTTGCCGCGGAAGCGGTCTTGTTCTGGCGTGCCCGCGTACCAGGTGCGTGCGTCTATGGACAAACAACCGTGCCAGTCGCCCAGCGCCAGATAGTCCAAGCGGGCGCGCGCGCTGCGATCAGGCGCAATGGGATTGGTGGCGTCTATGGTGTCAGGCAAGCGGCCCGCCACGCTGCCGTGAGCCAGGCCCACGCGCACGCGCCCCGCCTCTGTTTCCAGCGTGTCGAAAGCCTGGGTGACGTCGTCGTAGGTATGACGTTGCGTGAGCGGCGCCGCCAGCACGGCAAGATTGATTGCGGGCAGGTCCACAACGCCCGTGCGCAGCGGCACGTGAACGTTGGCTGGAATGCAGCCCAGTTGCATGGCGCGAGTCCAGACGCTGTCGGCCAGCGCGGCATCGTGGTTGCCCGCGATCATGACCCAGGGGCCTGCGTAGGAACCCATGGCGGCAAAAAGCCGGCGGATCGTGCGGTCGGATACGCCTTGGGTATCGAACACATCGCCCGCGACCAGCACAGCGTCCACGCCACGTTCAGCCGCCAAGGTGGCGATACGCCCCACGACGTCAAAGCGTGCCTCGGCCAGCAGCGCGGCATCATCGGTTTCGAACTGGCCGTATTGCCGGCCGATCTGCCAATCGGCAGTATGCAGAAAATGGGTCATGCGGCGATTTTGGCACAAGCGGCCGGAATCAAAAAAAGCAGGATGACCAATCGATCACAGTGCCGATCCGGCAACACAAAAACAAAGGCCCGATCAGCGTTTTGCGCCAGTCGGGCCTTTGTGGACCCGGCTTTTGGCCGGCGTCCGGTTAGCGGGGAAATATCAGGCGCTTTTGCCGCCCAGCACCAGCGACGGATTGGAGGCCGCGCCGCGTTCATAACGCGACAAGCTCAGTCCATCGGTGCGGATGGCCGGGCGCTGACCCATGACCTGATCGGCCACCAGCTTGCCGGAACCGCAAGCCATGGTCCAACCCAGCGTGCCGTGGCCGGTATTCAAATACAGATTGGCGTAGCGGGTGGGACCGACAACGGGCGTGCTGTCCGGCGTCATCGGGCGCAACCCCGTCCAGAATTCGGCTTGCGACACATGGCCGCTGCCCGGGAACAGGTCATTTACGACCAGTTCCAGCGTCTTGCGGCGGGCGTCCTTCAAGCGCAGGTCAAAGCCTGACAGCTCGGCCATGCCGCCCACCCGGATGCGGTCATCAAAGCGCGTTACCGCGATCTTGTAGGTCTCGTCCAGAATGGTCGAAACCGGGGCCGCGGCCTCGTCCTTTAGCGGAATAGTCAGCGAATAACCCTTGACCGGGTAGACCGGCAAGTCCAGCCCCAGCGGCTCCAGAAAACCACGCGTATAGCTGCCAAAGGCCGCCACGTATCGGTCCGCCGTCAGCACTTCGTTGCCCACGCGCACGCCGGTAATCTGCCCGCCAGCGGTGTTCAGCCCAGAAACGGTCTGGTTGTAACGGAAGTCCACGCCCAGAGCCGTGGCCATTTTGGCCAGACGCGTCGTGAACAAATGGCAGTCGCCGGTTTCGTCGTTGGGCAGGCGCAGTCCGCCCGCCAGTTTATGGATCGACCGGGCCAACGCGGGTTCGGCCGTGACCAGACGGCTGCGATCCAGCAGTTCATAGGGCACGCCCACTTCTTCCAGCACGGCGATGTCGCGGCGGGCGGCTTCCAGCTGCGCTTCTGTGCGGAACAACTGCAAGGTGCCGCGCGTGCGTTCTTCGTAGTGGATGCCGGTGGACGCCCGCAGCTCGCGCAGGCAGTCGCGGCTGTATTCGGCCAGACGCAGCATGCGTTCTTTGTTGACCGAATAGCGGTCGGCCGAACAGTTGGCCAGCATGGCGGCCATCCACTTCAACTGATACAGGCTGCCGTCCAGCCGGATCGCCAGCGGCGCGTGTTTCTTGAACAGCCATTTGATCGCCTTCAGCGGAATGCCAGGCGCGGCCCAGGGCGTGGAGTAGCCCGGCGACACCTGACCCGCGTTGGCGTAGCTGGTCTCTTGGGCGGCGTCCGGCTGGCGGTCCAGGACCGTCACCTTCGCGCCCTGGCGGGCCAGATAATAGGCGGTGGTTGTGCCGATAACGCCGCTGCCGAGGACGATCACATGCATGATTCTTTCCGCTAGTTGGATTTGCTCAGGAATTTCGGTAGTCTATGACCCTCTTCGCAGTGAAAAGCACTGAAGATTTCGATTTACCAGTGCTTTTTCTCGGGCCACCCTTGTTTATCGATCGCTAAAAGTGAAATGCGCGACCTAGACCGAATTGACCTGAAAATTCTGGATATCCTGCAACGCGAAGGCCGCATTTCGGTGACAGAATTGGCCGAGCGCGTCAGCCTGTCGGCAACGCCTTGCTCGGACCGGGTCAAGCGCATGGAACGCGAAGGCGTCATCACGGGTTACCATGCGCGCGTCAATCCTGCGGCGCTGGGCAAGAACCTGCTGGTCTTCCTGGAAATCAAACTTTCCGCGAAATCGGGTGACGTGTTCGACAAGGTCAAGAAAGAGCTGTTGTACGTGCCCGAAGTCATGGAATGCCATCTGGTGTCTGGCGATTTCGACTATCTGGTCAAAGCCCGCCTGACGGAAATGAACGAATACCGCCGCCTGCTTGGCGAAATCCTCAAACGACTGCCTGCGTCGGCCGAATCGCGCAGCTATGTCGTGATGGAGGAAATCAAGGAAACGCTGTACCTGCCCGTGGACCGGTAGGCGGCCCGCCGCCCTGGCATCTGGCGCAGCCTGCCTGCGGCCGCTTGTTACCGGGCGGCGCGTTATCGGGCTGCTATGCTGGCGGCCCTCTGATGTGCGCACGGCGCCATCCGACCCCTCTTTTTGTTTCTGCTTATGACACGTCTCTATAAATATTTCTTTCGCGGTCTGATCACGGTACTGCCGCTGGCCCTGACCATTTATCTGCTCTACATCTTCCTGGCCTGGACGGAAGCCGTGGCGCTGACCTTCCTGCGCCCCTTCATCGGCGGCTTCTATATACCCGGCATGGGATTGGCGCTGGGCATTCTTGGCATTCTGGCCATTGGCTATCTGGTGTCCAAACAGCGCGTGCAGCGTGTTTTGACCCTGCTGGAAATGCCATTCACGAACCTGCCTGTCGTGAAAAGCATTTATTCGTCGTTAAAGAGTTTTGCCGACTACTTTTCGCCTGGCTCCAAGAACACCGCGCAGCAAGTTGTTATCCTGCGCCTGCCGGGGCAGCAGTTGGAGCTGGTCGGGCTGATCACCCGCCGCAATGTGGACGGTTTGCCCGAAGGCTTCACGCAGGGCGACCGCGTGGCCGTGTACCTGCCTATGGGTTATATGATCGGCGGCTACACCGTCTTCGTGCCGCAGGAATGGGTGCAACCCATTCAGATGTCGGTCGAAGAAGCGATGCGGTCTTCGTTGATTGCGTGGATGGCCCGCGCCGAAAGCCCCGTCCGTCCGCCAGCCGCAAATGCGTCCGACGCGCCTGCCGCGCCCTCCAGCAGTTCCGACAATAGCGGCGGCCCGGCCTGACAGGCGCCCGTCTTCTGAACCCCGACCCAGCACGACTCATGCCCCTAATCGAATTCACGCTTGCCGACGGCAGCCCCTATATTGAAATCAACCAGCTGTTGAAGGCCACTGGCGTATGTGACAGCGGCGGCGCGGGCAAGATGCTTGTGGCCGAAGGCTACGTCAGCGTCGGCGGCGTGGTTGAAACCCGCAAGACCGCGAAGATCCGTGGCGGCCAGATCGTCACCTGCGGCGATGTGCGCATCGTGGTGCGCGCTGCCGAAAACGCCGGCGACGCATAAAGCCGACGCCCCTTCCACTCTGCAACGCCGCGAGCCTCCATGAAATTCAAGATGTCCCAGAACTCCATCTTTGCCGTGCTGCTGCGCTCGCCCTGGTGGATGAGCGCCGGCGTGGCCGTGCTGTTGTGCGCGGGCGGTTTCGCCGCCCTGCCGCTGGATTACGCGGCGATGGGCGTGTTTGCGGCGGTGCCGTTCGCCGTGATTTCGATCATGGCCGCATACAAGCAGTTGCGCGCGCCTTCCAGCACACGCGTGCAAGCCGTGGCCGAAGCCACCGCCGCCATGTCGTGGGCCGACTTCGCCAACGCCGTCGAAGCGGGTTTCAAACGTGATGGCTGTGAGGTGCAGCGCCTGCAAATTCCGGGCGCTGATTTCGCGTTGACCAAGGACCGCCACGTGGCCATAGTGAGCGCCAAGCGCTGGAAGGCTGCCCGAGTCGGCGTCGAACCCTTGCGCGAACTGCAAGCCGCCCGAGAAAAACGCGGCGCCCGCGAAGCGATCTACATTGCGCTGGGCGACGTATCGGACAACGCCTGGGCCTATGCCAAGGCGCAAGGCGTGTCGCTGATGACGGCGCCCGAACTGACCAAGCTCCTGCGCGACCTGAAAGTCTGAAGGCAGCGGCGCGCGTCAGACCACCATGACCGAACTTGCCGCAATCACGCGCCACTGGCCGGAAGCCTCATCCGGCGCCCAGGTCCGCATGAAACGGAACGTGCCGTTGGACGGCACGCCGTTATAGCGGCCGGTAATACGGGCCTGCACCGAGACCACCGCGCAATCACCGCGCACCAGGACGCATTGCTCGGACAGATCCAGATCCACAATCTTCAACATGCCTGAACGATGGGCGTCCAGATCGTCTTCCCGCGTAAACGTCCAGCCCATATGGTTGGTGAACAACAGCTCCGGGTCCAGCAAGGCTTCCAGCGCCGCGACGTCCGAGGCCAGCATCGCCTGGCGCAACTGTTCTTCAGCGGCTTGAATGCGCGCTGCTATCGTGTGGCTCATGGCCCGTCCTTGATCAGCAATTTAGACGCCGCATTCTATTCGGTCATCAAGCGTCTTGCTTTGTTGCCAATGACCCGCGCAACGCGCGCCAGCTTACGATTAAATGCGCATCCTGCTTCAACGTAAGCCCACTGAGATTTTCCGATGACCTATCGCATCCTTGCCGACCTGGTGCTTGTCGTGCACGGCCTCTTCGTCGCCTTCGTGGTGTTTGGCGGCTTATTGACACTATGGAAACCGCGCATCGCGTGGTGGCATCTGCCCGCGCTGGCATGGGGCGCCATGGTGATAGGTATGGGCTGGATCTGCCCGCTGACGCCTCTGGAAGTGTCCCTGCGCACACAGGCCGGCCAGCAAGGCTATGCGGGCGGTTTCATCGAACACTACGTGCTGGGCATCATCTATCCCGCCGGCATCACCCGAACCACGCAGATCGTTCTGGCCGCTTTGCTGATCGTGGGCAATATCGTTGTCTACACAGTATGGGCAAAGCGACGCCGACGTTCGCCGGGCCAAGCTTGATACTGCAATGCTTTGGCGGGCGAGGTCACAGCGGCTGCCTTATCATGTAGCGCATCCGGCGCAACGCCTGAACCATGGCCCTACGCATGAGCTTATTGAAGAAACTGTTTGGCAAGACCCCACCTGCGGAGTCATCTTCGGCAGCAGAAGCCGCGCCCGTTCCCGCTACGGCGCTCGCCTCAGCGCCCGCCGCAGTCACCGAACAGAATCCCGCCGAGAACCCCAACCTGATCCGCGCCTACGACGCCTATGGCCGCGAGATCTATGTCACACGCGAACAATGGCGCGACAACGTGCTGCTGGGCGCGATCGAACAGAACTGGAATGACGCCGAGCAATTGGCCGGCCTGATCATCCAGTCGCTTAACGACAATTTCTTCGAAGAGATGATCCGCCCGGCCGAACGTCTGGTCGAGCTGGACGCCAACAGCGAACGCGCTGTCGTGCTGCAAGCCATCGTCTACATGAAGGTCGGCCGCTTGGACGACAGTGAAAAAGTCCTGCTTGCATACTGCGCGCAGCACGGGGACACCGGCATTGTTCTGACCAATCTGGCCAAGGTCCATGCCGAACGCGACGATGAATCCAAGACGCTGGAGACCTTGTGGCGCGCGCTGCAACTGGACCCGAACCAGGACAACGGCTTGGGCTGGTATCAGGCCATACACCAGGACCACGGGGGTGACGTCGCGGGAGTCACCGCCATGCGCAAAGTTGCCGCCCTGCCCCACAGCTGGCGCGCGCAACTATGGCTGGCACGCGGCGAACTGGGATCGCACAACTACGCTGGCGCGATCGCGCTGTACCGGGAATCACTGGCACGCGCAGGCAAACCCGTGCCCGCAGACCTGTTGATGCAGATGAGCGGCGACCTGGGCAACGCCGGGCAGATTCAAGAAATTCTGCAACTGGCCGGACCGCATTTCGATGTGCAGGCCCACGGCATGCGAGTCGGCAACAACCTGATCAAAGCGCTGATGTATCTGGGTCAGCTGGACGATGCGCAGCGGCTTCTGAACCAGCTGTATGCGCAGAACCGTCCCGACTGGAAGGAAAACCTGGCGTATTGGGATGGCGAATTGGCGCAGGCCCGCATTGGCGATGGTGTGGTGGATCAACCGGAGGCCCTGCGTTTTTCGATGCTGCTGGGGCGCGGCCCGGTCTGGCTGGCGCCCGTGTCGCCTGCCGCCGTTCTATATCCAGCCATCCCGCCCGGCCGTCCGCTGATCACCTTCCTTGGCGGCTCGGCCGACGTTGGCTCAACCGCAGACCACGCGCAACGCCAACTGGCAGACCCCGCAGGCCGCCTGAGCCGCGCGCTGCCCTTGTACCTGAACGAACAGGTGGCGCTACGTTGCGGCCTGCGCACGCAAACGCTCGTGCCCTGGCTGGCCGAACCCGATCCCGGCTTCGTGTTGAGCAGCAGCGCGTGGCCGGACGCAGACGCCGTCCACCACGCCCGGCAATGCGAACAGCCCAGCGCCTATGTGGTGGTGTCGCATCTGGTCACCAAGGCTGATCCCTGGACGGCAACGGTTCGCGTACTGCGCATGGAAGACGGCTCATGTATCGGCGAACAGTCTGCATCATTTTCTATGGCGGACCCAGCGCAAGCAGTCAGCTCATTGGCGGACAGCGTGCTGCAATGGATAAGCCGTGATGCAGGCGCCACCGTTCAGGCCCCGCCCGCCGCGTACCGCGTGCCCGAGGGAGCATCGTTTCCCCGATATCTGCTGCGGCTGGAGCAATTGCTTGCGGTCCGCTGCAACAGCGCAGACGCCAACCGGCCCGGCGCATTGAATGGTGAACGCGAGATCATCGATGGCAATCTGCGTCAGTGTCTGGAGATGCCTGACAGCGTCAACGCCCGTTTATTGCTGGCCCAAACCGTTCGCGCCATGAAAAAGATCCGGCCGGACGTGGTGGCGGAATTCGATGCGCATCTTGCCAGACTGCAATCCGAACATCCCCTGACAGAACCCGCACAAGGGATCGTGCAGGAATTGCTGGACCAGGCGTAGCGGCAGCGCCCCTGCCCGGCCGAGCTCACCGTAACGCGCCTCCAGCCGCCTGGATATCCGGGCAACTGGCGGTGTATTCTCGAAGACGAGCCGCGCCTGCCATCCAGGCGCGCAGTGCAAAACAAAGCATGTAGCGCCTACCCGCGCCAACCCGCGCCAACCCGCCCACGCATGGCCAGGAGACAAAAGATGTTGTTGACCGAAGAGCAGCAAAGCATCCAGGAAATGGCGCGCCGGTTCGCCCAAGAACGGCTTGCGCCCCATTCAGAACGCTGGGACCGTGACCATCTCTACCCCGCAGACGCTATCCAGGAAATGGCGCAGCTGGGATTCTTCGGCATGCTTGTGCCTGAAGAATGGGATGGCAACGCCAGCGGCTATATTTCTTACGCCGTAGCGCTGGAAGAAATTGCAGCAGGCAACGGCGCGTGTTCGACCATCATGAGCGTGCACAACTCGGTGGCTTGCATGCCGATCTTGAAATTCGGCACCGACGCGCAGAAAGACCAATTCTTGCGGCCCCTGGCTACCGGCGAACACATCGGCGGTTTTGCGCTGACCGAACCCCAAGCCGGTTCTGATGCCAGCAGCCTGCTCACCCGCGCACGGCGCGATGGCGACCACTACATCCTGAATGGCTCCAAACAGTTCATCACGTCGGGCAAAAGCGGCCAGACCGTGATCGTGTTCGCGGTCACTGACCCCGAGGCCGGCAAACGCGGCATTACCGCTTTCATCGTGCCCACTGACACGCCGGGTTATCAGGTGCTGCGCGTTGAAGAGAAACTGGGTCAGCACGCATCGGACACTTGCCTGATCGCGTTTGAAGAAATGCGTATCCCTGCCGCCTACCGGCTGGGCGCCGAAGGTGAAGGCTACAAGATTGCGCTGGGCAACCTGGAAGGCGGCCGCATCGGCATTGCGTCGCAGTCAGTGGGCATGGCACGCGCCGCCTTTGAGTGCGCGCGTGACTACGCCCGTGACCGCGTCGCTTTCGGCAAACCCATCATGGAACATCAGGCCGTGTCGTTCAGGCTGGCCGACATGGCTACGCAGATCCACGCGGCCCGGCAAATGGTGCTGCACGCCGCGGCATTGCGCGAAGCTGGCAGACCCGCATTGACCGAAGCATCGATGGCCAAACTGTTTGCCTCCGAAATGGCGGAAAAGGTTTGTTCGGCTGCGATCCAGACGCTGGGCGGCTACGGCTATTTGAAGGACTTTCCGGTTGAACGCATTTACCGCGATGTGCGGGTGTGCCAGATCTATGAAGGCACCAGCGACATCCAGCGGCTGGTGATTGCACGAGGCTTGTAAACCGCTTGCGCACGCTATGACTTGAGTCCGTTCTGTTCCGAGCGTTGCTGCGCGGGACCACGAGCGCGGCTCAGGTTGTAGGCTGTGTTCACCAGGCCGATATGCGAAAACCCTTGCGGAAAATTGCCGACCAGACGGCCCCTGACCACGTCGTATTCTTCGGCCAGCAAACCCAGGTCATTGCGCAAGGCTAACAAGCGCTCGAACAGTTCCTCTGCGTCATCCAGCCGGCCTTGCAGCACATACGCGTCCGCCAGCCAGAAGCTGCACGCCAGAAACACGCCTTCATCGCCCGGCAGGCCATCATCCGTTTTGTCTTGCGAATAGCGCATCAACAAACCGCCTTGCAGCAGCTCGCGTTCAATCGCTTGGACGGTGGCGGCGACACGCGGGTCACTGGCAGGCAGAAACCCCACCTGCGGAATCAGAAGCAGACTGGCGTCCAGCGCCTGCGAGCCATAGCTCTGCACAAAACTTCCGCGCGCCTTGTCAAAGCCATGTTCGCAAATATCTGCGCGAATCTGCTCACGCAGACGGCGCCATTTGCGCACCGGCCCTTGCAAGCCAAACCGTTCGCACGACTTCACCGCCCGGTCAAACGCCACCCAACACATCAGCCGCGAATGGGTGAACGCGCGAGTCGGCCCGCGCACTTCCCAGATACCGTGATCCAGTTCACGCCAACGGTCCTCCAAGGGTTCCAACAGCACATTCTGCAAGCGCCATGCCTCGCCCAAAGGTGACAGATCCGCCACGCGTGCGGCGTATAGCGTTTCAATCAGTTCGCCGTAGACATCCAACTGCAACTGCCCCGCCGCCCCGTTGCCGCAGCGCACGGGCAAGCTGCCCTCGTAGCCAGGCAGCCAGGGGATTTCCAGCTCGGGCAACCAGCGTTCGCCTGCAATGCCATACATGATCTGCAACTGGTCCGGGTGCCCTGCTACCGCCCGCAACAGCCACTGGCGCCATGCTTCCGCCTCTTCGCGATAGCCGGCATTCAGCAAGGCATACAGGGTCAGCGCCGAATCCCGCAGCCAGCAGTGCCGGTAGTCCCAATTGCGGCTGCCTCCCAGCGACTCTGGCAATGACATCGTGGGCGCAGCGATAATCCCGCCCGTCGGCTGAAACGTCAGCAATTTCAATGTAATCAGCGACCGCAACACCGCATCTCGCCGGGCATCGGCCGGGCCGGGCCATTGACAGCGCTTGGCCCATTCCTGCCACCAGGAGATCGTGCGGTCCATGCTTTCGACGCGGTCCTGCACAAAGTGCGGCGTCTTGTGAGACCGGTGATACGACAGCGTGAATGGCACCGTGCTGCCCGCGTGCACATTGAAGCGCGCGGTCGTCGTCAGGTCGTGCCCTTCCAGTTCGACCGGCGTGTGCAGCTCCACCGCGTCGGGCCCCGCAATGGCGCTAAGCCCATAGTCGCGCCGCCGCACCCAGGGCACTGCCTGCCCGTAATTGAAGCGCAGCAGCAGCTCCATATTCATCTGCACGTGACCGGATTCACCCCGCACGATACGCACCACATCGACCTGGTCATCGTTGTCGCTAAGCGGCATGAAGTCATAGACGAACGCGACGCCCGTGCTGGTTTCGTACCGGGTTTCCAGCACAGCGGTATCCGGTACATAACGGCGCGTAATCTCGCAGCGGCGCGAGCGCGGCCAGATGCGCCAACGGCCATGGCTTTCATTGCCCAGCAACGCCGCAAAACAGGCGGGCGAATCAAAGTGCGGCAAGCAAAGCCAATCGATAGAGCCGTCACGCCCCACCAAGGCGGCGGACAGCATATTGCCGATCACTCCATAGTCTTCCAGCGGCTGAGACATATAGGCGGCAATTCCCTAACCCGCGCCACGGAATTCGGGATACAGCGTCATGCCGCCATCCACGAAAAGCGTCGTGCCCGTCACATAATCCGACGCATCGCTGGCCAGCCACACGGCCGCACGCGCCACGTCCTCGGGTTCGCCAATACGTCCGTACGGAATCAGTTTCAGCAGGTTGGCCAGGCTGTCGGGCGTATCCCAGGCGGGTTGATTGATTGGCGTGCGTATCGCGCCGGGCGCGATGGAATTGACGCGCACTTTGGCGGGGCCCAGCTCCTGCGCCAGCGACTTCATCAGCATCGCGATCCCGCCTTTGGAAGCCGCGTAATTCACCTGAAAGGCCCAGGGAATGACCTCGTGCACCGAGCTGATGAAAATGATGTTTCCGGTGGCAAGCCCCTGCCGCGCGGGGTTTGCGGGATTCAACGTGAACTGTTTGGCGGCCGCCCGGGCGCACAGAAAATGCCCTGTCAGATTGACGTCGATCACGCGCTGCCAGTCGGCGAGCGTCATGTCCGCGATAGGCGCGGGTTGCTCTATACCTGCGTTGTTGATCAGGATATCCAGCCTGCCGTAGTGCGCAATGACAGCCTTGAACAGCAGGTCCACGTGATCCTCGCGGCTGATGTCAGCCGCTGCCGTCACGGCTTGCCCGCCGCTGCGTTGAATCTCTTCGACCACCGCCGCGGCCCTGGCCTGCGAATCTCCTGCCGCACGGTGATTCACCACCACTTGCGCACCGGCCGCCGCCAGCGCGATGGCGCTGGCCCGCCCTATGCCGGACGACGCGCCGGTCACCAGCGCCACACGTCCCTGAAGTTCAGAGCCTTGCTGCATGCAGCCTCCTTTGCGGCCTGGGCTTGCGAGAGCGCCGGGTCAGGCTGTCAGCTTAGTCCTGCCACCCTTGCGGCACAACCGCGGCGAACCACCGGTGCTCGACATATGAATCTTTTCAAGTTGCATGAGTTTGGATGTTTGCCCTATCATGCAACCTTTAAAGTATCTTGATAGCTGAGAAAGAGGAATCAGGTCCATGACTTACGACGTCATCATCGTGGGCGGCAGCTTTGCCGGCCTGTCGGCCGCCATGCAACTGGCACGTGCGCGGCGCCGCATTGTGCTTATCGACAGCGGCCTGCCCCGCAATCGTTACGCTCTGCACTCGCACGGATTTCTAGGGCAAGACGGCAAACCGCCCGCAGAAATCGTGCAGCAAGCCCGTGCGCAGCTAGCTCAATATCCCACCGTTAAATTCCTGGATGGTGTTGCGGCAAGCGCCAGACACCATGCTGGACTGCTGCACGTAGAGATGGCCAACGGCCAGGGAGTCGAAGGCAAACGGCTGATCTTGGCGACCGGCCTGCGCGATCAATTGCCGCCCCTGCCTGGCCTACAGGAACGATGGGGAGTGACGGTTCTGCATTGCCCCTACTGCCATGGCTACGAGATGGCCGGCAGACCGCTGGGGGTGCTGGCTGCGCATCCCATGTCGGCGCACCAGGCGATGCTGTTGCCAGACTGGGGGCCCACCACGTATTTCACGCAAGGCGAGTTCGAGCCTGACGCCGAACAAGCCGCGCTGCTAAATAAACGCGGCGTGCGTATCGAACGCACGCCCGTCGTCGAGCTGATGGGCGCCGCGCCCGCTATTGATGCCGTCAAGCTGGCCGATGGGCGCCGCATGGCGGTCAATGCGCTGTTTGTCGCCAGCAAGACCCACATGTCCAGCCCGCTGGCCCAGCAACTCGGGTGCGCTTTTACTGACGGCCCGCAAGGCCCCTTGATCCGCATGGACGAATTCCGGCAGACGACGGTGGCAGGCGTCTACGCGGCGGGCGACGCCGCCATTCCCATGAGCAATGCCACGCTGGCTAGCGCGTCGGGCGTGATGGCTGGCGTTTGCGTGCACCGGTCGCTGGTGATGGCGTAACCATCGGCATCGGATTTCAACGCGCCGGCCAGCAGCGCTCAGAGCTGGTTCTTGAAGTACTCAACCACCTTGGCATTCAAGTCCCGGTGAAACTGCTGCCGGTCAAAGCCGTCTTGGTCGCGGCAGATGTCCGGCAGCGCCTGGGCCTGCTCTGCGGAGCACGGCGCCAGGAACGCGAAGTGACCCGCGCCCTTGGCCACGTGAACCTCTGGCGCCGCGCCCAGCGCTTTGCTTATGGCGGCCACACTCGCCGGCGTAACACCGTCGCCGCCCCGCTCGGACGCCCAGAGCTGGACGGGAATGCTCACCGCTGCAAGCGACTCGGCCGAGAACGCATTTAACGGGTCCACGATTACGGCGGCCTTGATCCGGTCGTCGCGTGGATACGGCTGCTGCGGCACCTTTCCGCTGGCGATATCGCGGCACATGGGCAAGGCTTGCAAGTCTTGGCAGATGGCGAGCCCCGCCTTGAAATCCGGTACCGCGCCCGCCAACACCAATCCGGTATACCCGCCACGGGAAAACCCAAAAAGGCCGATCTTGGCGGGGTCCACATGTGCCTTCTGCGGCCAAGCGCTGGTCATGTAGTCAATCAAGCGGCGCATTTCGCGCGGGCGGGTCGAAAAAATCGATAAATAACCTTGGCGTGAGCGGTCCTGTGCGTTGTCGCCCACATGGTTGATCGCCGCCACCACAAAGCCAGCATCCGCCAAGGCTTCAGCCGTGTCGTGATGGCTCAGAAACGAACCCGAGGCGCCGTGGGATATCACGATCAATGGATGAACGCCTTCGGTCACAGCGCAGTTCAGCGCGCCGGCAGTCGTTGTTCGACCTATCTTGATCTCGCTGGCGGCGGCCGCGCACGGATACCAGACAGCGCCGCTCAAGCCTGGGCCGTTCTGGTCCATGGGCAGGTTCAGCCGCTGAAAGCCGGCGGCTTGGGACACACTGGCGGCAAACGTCAGCGATAGGAGAAATGTCAGGCGGGAAAGAGAACGCAAAATCATGACTTGAACGTACGCTGGGCGAAAGTGGCCAATGGCCGCAAGACTAACCCAGCTGCGGCTCGGACGTGGCACGAATCATGGCGGCACCTGCGACGAAATGGATTGCCCCGTTTTTACGCATGCCGAAATATCAATCAGCGTGTTTTTCTCAAGCTGTATTTTTGCGGCATCGTCCGTAGTAAGCGCATTCACTTGAGTAGGCGACAACGACTTGTACCGGCTGAACAACGCAATCAGGCTGGCTGCGTCCACCGGAGGCGGCGTCAGCTCGCCCAGTTGCCCTCTCAGTTGCGACAGAATATCTTCCGCCCCTTGCTGCAACGCGCTGGGAATGCGCGGAGAGGCTCCGCCCTGCCCGTCATACGAATTCGCCACGACGATCAAACACGACACTTTTTTGGCCGCATCGTTGTAGATGTTCCGTTGCGCCGCAAGCGCGTAGCGCGTGCCCATCACGCCAGACACGGTGGCAATTCCTGCCCCCGACGCCACTGTCGCCACATTGCCGACCAAGCCGCCCACCGCCCCGACCAACGCGCCCAACATCACGCCGTCTCCCGTCTGATACAGCGCCTTCTGCGCCTGATCCGCCTGATCCTGATAGGTCTTGCGTTGTTGGTAGAGTTTCTCCACCGTGAGCGGCACCGTCACAATTGGGCTGTTCCCCACCCGCATATCGAATCCGGATTTGACACCCGTTTCAGATCCTTTTTCAAAAACCGGATACATCGGCGGGAAGGCAGCGCACCCCGCCAACGACAACAGCGCAACGCCTGAGACGAACATTTTCATCATGGAATTCCTGCTGGCTGGATATAAGTTGGAAGTTATTGCGGCAGGCAGGCCAGCTTTGCGCTAACCATGGCGTCGGTATAGCCAGAGCGTTGCGCCAAGGCATCGATGGATGCGCGGCTGACCTCTTCAGTAATCAACGTTCTGTCATCCGCTTTCAACGGAAAGCCGCCCGGCAGAATCAGAAAGTCCAATTTGTCTTCGATACCGATGTAGGCGCGTATGTCAGTGGCGCTGGTTACGGCGCGGCCCGGCCGGCATATATCACCCGCCTTGTCCGGCGAAGACTTGAACGGCGGTTGCAACGTTTCGGACGCGCCGCAGCGTTGCGCGGCAGGGATCGGACCCGGCCGTTGCGCCGTCACCGCGCCGGTACGCAACAGCTGGTGCAGCGCAATCGACCCTTCGCCAAAGGCAGGTCCGATATCGCCAATGACCGCCTTGGTATCTTGAAAGCCCTTACCCCGTATCCAAACCACCTTGCCAAGCATTGCGGCAGATGGCGTGACGGCGACCGGCAGCGATTCCGCATCCAGATAGGCTGCGGCGCCTTGCACCGTATGCCGGATCGAGGTCGTAGACAGATAGGTTTGCACCTGCTCGCCCGCCGCGGATGCAACCACGGCGCCTGATTTCGGTATGCCTTTTCCATTGCCAACGATGTACCGGCCCGCGCCGCAGGACTGGCGCGCCTGTCCCGCCTGGTAGGGATCTACTTCAAAAGCGAATGCGCAGAACTCCTTTGTGCCCCGCGCAAAGGCGCGCTTTTCGGCAGCAAGAAAATCCTTTCTGCAATCTGCGGTATCGCACTGCACCCAACGCCCGTGCGACAAACGATTCACGCCGTTGCCGATATAAGTAAAGCCATGGTCGCCCGCTATATACGAATGCGCGCCGCCGTCAGGATTCACCGCCAGCCGCGCCCGCACCGCAATCGCGCCATCGGCAAAGGTGCGAGTGGTTAAAGACACAATGGCGTCGCCTTGCTTTCCGTTTATTTGCCCTGGCGTTCCACAATCTTGCGCCGCGCTTTGCGCGGCAAGAGGCGTGAATACACTTGCCATCACGACACACAGACCACCGATAAACGCTTGAGAGCGCATGGAAGACTCCGGGCGACACATTTTTTAACATCGGATTTACGCATGCGCATTATCCGCTCATCCTCAGCTGGCTCGGTTTGAATAGTGACCGGGGATAATCCCTAATCTCGCTATTATTCAAACTGACATAAAAGGCGCAAAAAAAAGCGCCACGACGTTCCGTGGCGCTGTATGCCCTGAACACCCAGCGGTTACCGGGCGCGCCCTTCCTTCCAGGCTTCCAACAGCTTTTCATAAGCCACGGTTTCGCCCTTGGGCTTTTCATTGGCCAGTTTCTTCCACGGCGCATGCTGGTCGGACAACCATTTGCTGGGATCGCTCTTGGGGTTCAGCTTGGGCGCGCATTGCGCCATGCCGGCCCGTTCCAGACGCGCCATGACCTGATCCATTTCATTGGCCAGGTTATCCATCGCCGCCTGCGGCGTCTTTTCACCGGTAACGGCGGTGGCGACGTTCTTCCACCACAATTGCGCAAGCTTCGGATAATCCGGCACGTTATTGCCGGTGGGCGTCCACGCCACTCGCGCAGGGCTGCGGTAAAACTCAATCAAACCGCCGTAGTTTGCCGCGTTCTTGGTGAAGAACTCGCTATTAATGTCGCTGTCCCGGATAAACGTCAGGCCGGTAATCGACTTTTTCAGCGATACGGATTTGGACGTGACGAACTGCGCGTACAACCAGGCCGCCGCCATCTTGTCCGGATTGGTGGATTTGAAGAAGGTCCACGATCCCACGTCCTGGTAGCCGTTCTGCATGCCCTCCTTCCAGTACGGACCATGGGGCGATGGCGCCATGCGCCACTTGGGCGTGCCGTCGTCATTCACCACCGGCAGCCCCTTCTTGGTCATGTCGGCAGTAAAGGCCGTGTACCAGAAGATCTGCTGGGCAATCTGGCCTTGCGCCGGAACGGGTCCGGACTCCGAGAACGTCATGCCCATTGCCTGCTGCGGCGCAAACTTCTTCATCCAGTCGATGTATTTCGTCAGCGCGTAGACCGCAGCCGGGCTGTTGGTGGCGCCGCCGCGCGATACCGATGCCCCCACTGGCGTGCATTTGTCGTCGGCCACGCGGATGCCCCATTCATCAACCGGCATGCCGTTGGGCAGGCCCTTGTCAGCGGCACCTGCCATGGATAGCCATGCGTCGGTAAAGCGCCAACCCAAGGACGGATCTTTCTTGCCGTAGTCCATGTGGCCATAGACCTTCTTGCCGTCGATTTCCTTGACGTCGTTGGAGAAGAAGGCCGCGATGTCCTCGTAGGCAGACCAGTTGGTGGGCACGCCCAGATCGTAGCCGTACTTGGCCTTGAACTTGTCCTTTAAGTCCTGCCGGGCGAACCAGTCGGCGCGGAACCAGTACACGTTGGCAAATTGCTGATCAGGCAACTGGTACAGCTTGCCGTCCGGCGCCGTGGTGAATTTGGTGCCGATGAAATCCTTGATATCCAGATTGGGGTTGGTCCATTCCTTGCCAGCGCCCGCCATATAGTCCGACAGCGGCAAAATCGCGCCGTAGCGGTAGTGGGTGCCGATCAGGTCGGAGTCCGAAATCCAGCCGTCATAGATGGACTTACCCGACTGCATGGACGTTTGCAGCTTTTCAACGACGTCGCCTTCCTGAATGAGATCGTGGTTGACTTTGATGCCGGTGATTTCCGCAAACGCTTTGGCCAGCGTCTTGGATTCGTACTCGTGCGTGGTGATGGTTTCAGACACCACGCTGATTTCATTGACACCCTTGGCCTTCAACTTGGCCGCGGCGTCAATGAACCATTTCATTTCGGCCAGCTGCTGGTCTTTGCTCAGGGTTGAGGGTTGGAACTCCGAATCGACCCACTTCTTCGCTTCCGGCTCTCCGGCCCATGCCCCTGACGTTCCGATCAGGGCGATAGCGGCCGCCATGGCGTGCATGCGCAATTTCATGACCTGTCTCCTCGAAAAGTCTTCCCCTTGTCGTGCTGCGGACCGCTGGCCGGGGAAGACGCTGGCCGATAGTCCTTTCCCTGAAACACTAGAACTACGCGAGGGGTCTGACGCCCCTTCAGCCTTTTCTCATGATGAAAGCCAGCAGCAGCATCGACAGCACAAAGCTGATCCACACCGACGGCGGCTCATCCAGCGAAAACCATTCCACCGCTTTCTGTCCAAACCCGAGAAACGCCAGGTTGAGCCAGGCTGCGGCCATCAAACCAATAAACAGGCGGTCGCCGCGCGTCGTGCGCAACGGCAGAAAACCCTTGCGCTCGATAGTGGGCGACTTCATTTCCCACACCGTCATGCCGATCAGCATCAGCACGATGCAACTGAAGAACACGGCGACAGGAGTGGTCCAGACCATCCAGCTGAACATGGCGCGCCTCCTATACGCGGCCCATCGCGAAACCCTTCGCGATGTAATGCCGCACGAACCAGATGACGATGCCGCCCGGCACGATGGTCAATACGCCCGCCGCGGCCAGTACCCCCCAATCCATCCCGGATGCAGAAACGGTGCGTGTCATCGTGGCGACGATGGGTTTGGCGTTGACCGAGGTCAGGGTGCGCGCCAGCAGCAACTCCACCCAGCTGAACATGAAGCAGAAGAACGCCGCCACGCCCACGCCCGACTTGATCAGCGGCAAAAAGATCGTCAGGAAAAAGCGCGGAAACGAATAGCCATCGACGTAGGCGGTTTCATCGATCTCGCGCGGCACGCCAGACATGAAGCCTTCCAGAATCCATACGGCCAACGGCACGTTGAACACCAGATGCGCCAGCGCCACCGCCAGATGCGTGTCCATCAGCCCGACCGAGCTGTAGAGCTGAAAAAACGGCAGCAGGAAGACCGCAGGCGGCGTCATGCGGTTGGTCAGCAGCCAGAAGAACACGTGCTTGTCGCCAATGAAGCGGTAGCGTGAAAACGCATAGGCGGCGGGCAACGCCACCGCGAGCGAGATCACGGTATTGATGACGACATAGATCAATGAATTGATATAGCCGGAATACCACGCCGGGTCCGTGAAGATGGTCCGGTAGTGCTCGAAGGTGAAGTCGCGCGGCCATAGCGTCAGCGTGCTGACGATCTCGGTATTGGTCTTGAACGACATGTTCAGCATCCAATACAGCGGCAGGATGGCGAACACCAGGTACAGCGTCAGGAAGGCGCCGCGCCACCAGGTGGAGTTGTCACGCATTTGCACGCTCCTCGTCGACGCCGCCCGCGGTGCCGGCGCGCTGCATCCAGCTATAGAGGATGAAACACAGCAGCAGAATGATCAGGAAGTAGATGATTGAAAACGCGGCCGCCGGGCCCAGATCAAATTGGCCGACTGCCTTTTGCGTCAGGTATTGCGACAGAAAGGTGGTGGCGTTGCCCGGCCCGCCGCCCGTCAGGACGAAGGGCTCGGTGTAGATCATGAAGCTGTCCATAAAGCGCAGCAGCACCGCAATCATCAGCACGCCGCGCATTTTGGGCAATTGGATGTAGCGGAACACCGCGAAGCGGGACGCGCCATCGATGCGCGCCGCCTGGTAATAGGCGTCGGGAATGGCGCGCAAGCCCGCATAACACAGCAGCGCGACCAGCGGCGTCCAGTGCCACACGTCCATCACCAGTACCGTGACCCAGGCGTCCACATCGTTGCCGGTGTAGTTGTAGTCCACGCCCAACCACGTCAAGGCAGCCCCGAGCAGGCCAATGTCGGTGCGGCCAAACACCTGCCAGATGGTGCCGACCACGTTCCACGGAATCAGCAAAGACAGCGCAATGATCACCAGCACCGCAGACGCCCGCCAGCCGCCAGCGGGCATGGACAAGGCCAGCAGGATGCCCAAGGGAATCTCAATAGCCAGCACCGCCAGTGAAAAGCCAATCTGCCGGAACAAGGCGCCATGCAGCTCTTCGTCTTGCAAGACGGCGGCAAACCATTCGGTGCCGACAAAGACGCGCCGCTCCGGCGAAATAATGTCCTGCACCGAGTAGTTGACGATCGTCATCAAGGGCAGGATGGCGGAAAACGCCACGCACAACACAACGGGCAGGACCAGGAACCAGGCCCGGTGATCGATGGGTTTCATGGGATCAGCGCCTCGTCGCGATAAAAGCAGGTGTGCGGGTTCAGCACCGACAGCCATACCGTGCCCCCTGCCGCAACAGGGACGATATTGCTGCCCAGGCGGGCGCGCACGGGGGTGCCTTCAAAGTCGGCCACCAGCAAGGTATAGGTGCCCACATCTTGCACACGGTCCACGCGCATCGGCACGGCGCCCGTTGCGCCTGGCTCCGTCACGCGCAGGTATTCGGGACGCACGCCCAGCTTGACCGGACCCGCGCCTGCCAGCGTGGCGGCCAGTTCGCCGCCTATGCCGTCAACGCGGCTTTGCCCCACAGTCAAAACGCCGTCACGCCATTGGGCGGGCAGAAAATTCATGCCGGGCGATCCGATGAAATGGCCGACAAAGGTATGCGCCGGACGCTCAAACAGATCATCTGCGGTGCCCACCTGGACTGCACGGCCGCGCGCCATCACCATGACCTGATCCGCAAAGGTCAGCGCCTCGGTCTGGTCGTGTGTGACGTAGATCAGCGTCAGCTTGAACTCGTGGTGGATTTCTTTGAGCTTGCGGCGCAGTTCCCACTTCAGCTGGGGGTCGATCACCGTCAGCGGTTCATCAAACAAAATAGCCGACACGTCGCTGCGCACGAGCCCGCGTCCCAGCGAGATCTTCTGTTTGGCGTCAGCGGTCAGCCCGCTTGCGCGGCGGTTCAACACGGCAGACATTTCCAGCATCTCGGCAATGCGGCCCACGCGTTCGCGGATGCGGTCTGCGGGAATCCCGCGGTTGCGCAACGGAAACGCCAGATTCTCGGCCACCGTCATCGTGTCGTACACGACCGGAAACTGGAACACCTGCGCGATGTTGCGCGCCTGCGGCGTCTTGGCGGTAACGTCCTGGCCGTCGAACAGAATGCGGCCGTGCGAGGGGCGCAGCAGGCCAGACACGCAATTGAGCAGCGTGGTCTTGCCGCAGCCGGATGGGCCCAGCAAGGCATAGGCGCCGCCGTCCTCGAACGTGAACCGCAAGGGCAGCAAGGCGTAGTCCTCGTCGGTCTTGGGGTCGGCGACGTAGGAATGGGACAGGTCGAGTTCGATCTGCGACATCAGGCCACCTCGCCCGCTCCGGCAGGCTGGCGGGGAGCCGCCAGCAGCGCGCCGTTGGCCCCGAAGGCATAGGTCTGGGCAGGATCGAAATACAGTTGCACCCGCTCGTCCAGCTTGTAGCGATGCACGCCGGGCAACTGCGCGACGACATCGCCCGCCGCCGTCCGCGCATGAACGAACGTGTCAGATCCAGAAATCTCGGCCAGTTTCACCACGCCGGGCAAGCCGATATGGCCAGGCCGCGCTTCGATATCCAGGGCGCCCGCGCGCAAACCAGCGGTGAGTTCGGGGCCGGCATCCTGCGGCATCTCCCGGTCAACGTTCAGATCGCCTTGCAGCACAAATCCGCTTTCGCTGCGCCGGGCTGCGAACAGGTTCATAGGCGGGTCGCTGAAGGCGCGCGCCACCCGGATGGAGTTGGGTCGATGGAATACCTCGGCCGTGGGGCCGTATTGCAGCAGCTCACCGGCGTCGAGCACTGCCGTGTGGCCTCCCAGCAACAGAGCCTCGCCCGGTTCGGTCGTGGCGTATACGACCGTAGAGCGGCCTTCGGCGAACAATTCGGAAAGTTCGTCGCGCAATTCTTCGCGCAGCTTGTAATCCAGATTGACCAGAGGCTCGTCCAGCAATATCAGCGGGGCATCCTTGGCCAGCGCGCGGGCCAGCGCCACGCGCTGCTGCTGTCCGCCCGATAGTTCAGACGGATAGCGTTCCAACAAATGGTCGATGTGCAGACGCGCGGCCATGGCGCGCACTTTTTCGCGCACGTCCCCTGCCCCCCGCAGTTTCAGCGGTGACGCGATGTTGTCGTAGACCGACATCGAGGGATAGTTGATGAACTGCTGATACACCATGGCCACATTGCGGCGGCGCACCGGGACGCCGGTGACATCAGCGCCATCGGCCAGGACCCGGCCTTCGGTGGGCCGGTCCAGCCCGGCCATGATGCGCATCAGCGAGGTTTTGCCCGCCAAGGTCACCCCCAGCAATACCGTCATAGCGCCCGGAACGGGAGCCAGGCTCATGGGATACAGGTGCGTCTGCGAGCCGGCGCGCAACGCAATCCTGTCCAGGGTCAGCTGCATCTAGTCTCCTCTACCTACTTATACGTCCCTGTTTTTTACGGACTTCGGTATTCGGTACAGCGTCGCAACCTGCGCTTAAACGAGCAACAGGATGAGCATACTCTTTCAGATGGCTTTCGTTTTTTGTGCGTTTTACTCAAGAAGCGAACAAAAAACAATCTTGCAGTGCGGCATTATTTTTCGCTTTTGTTGTTTTATGATACGAACATGACATTGAATCCACGACAGAGCGCCTTGATCGAAATGGTGCGGGCCCAGGGCTCGGCATCCATCGAAGAGCTCGCCAAACGCTTTGACGTCACGCTGCAAACTGTGCGGCGGGATGTGAATATTCTTTCGGAAGCCGGCCTGTTGTCGCGCTTTCATGGCGGTGTGCGCATTGAAGCGTCCACCATCGAGAACATTGCCTACCGCAAGCGCCAAGGGCTGCATGCAGCGGGCAAGCAGCGCATTGCCGAAGCGGTGGCGCGCGCCGTGCCTGACGGCTGTTCGCTGATCCTGAATATTGGGACTACCACCGAAGCCATCGCGCGCGCCCTGCTGCGCCATCGTGGCTTGCGCGTGATTACGAACAATCTGCATGTGGCGGACATTCTTTCCGACAACCCCGATTGCGAGGTCATCGTGGCCGGCGGCGTCGTGCGTTCTCGCGATCGCGGCATTGTGGGCGAAGCCACGATGGACTTCATCCGCCAGTTCAAGGTGGATATCGGGCTGATCGGCATTTCGGGTATCGAAGCCGACGGCACGCTGCGCGACTACGACTTTCGCGAAGTGCGCGTGGCCCGCACCATCATCGAACAATCGCGCGAAGTCTGGCTGGCCGCCGACAGCAGCAAGTTCAAGCGCCAGGCCATGGTGGAACTGGCGCATATCTCACAGATAGACCGTTTCTTTACCGACGCGCATCCGCAGGAACCGTTGGCCCAAGTGCTGCTCGACTCGGGCGTGCGTTGCGAGGTCGCCGCGGCGCCGAACGCGCCCGCCGGCAACGCGCATACCGAGACATCCGACGACTGACCGGGCTCGCCGCAACCGGCCCCTGGACACGAAACACCGAAGACTTAACGAGCGGCGCCGCCGCAAAACTCTATGAACCAACAGTTAGCCAACGTCACCCCGCCCGATCGCAACCGCCTGCTGTCCACCTTGGACAACACGCCGTCATGGGACGTCATCGTCATCGGCGGCGGCGCGACCGGCCTGGGCACTGCCGTGGATGCCGCATCGCGCGGTTATCGGACCCTGCTTATCGAGGGCGCGGACTTTGCCAAGGGCACGTCCAGCAAGGCCACCAAACTGGTGCACGGCGGCGTCCGTTACCTGGCCCAAGGCAACGTCAGTCTGGTGCGCGAGGCCCTGCATGAGCGCGGCCTGCTCAACCGCAACGCCCCCCACCTGGTGTGGCCGTTGGGCTTTGTGGTGCCTGCCTACAACTTGTTTGACCAGCCCTTCTACGGCATCGGCCTGAAGATGTACGACATGCTGGCCGGCAAACTGAATCTGGCTCCCAGCCGCTGGCTGTCGCGCCGCGAAACGCTGGCAAACGCGCCGACTCTGTCTGAAAAGGTGAATGGCCGCGGCTTGAAGGGCGGCGTGCTGTACTACGACGGCCAGTTCGACGATGCGCGTCTGGCCATGAGCTTGATGCGCACGCTGTTCGACTTGGGCGGCACCGCCGTCAACTATGTACGCGCTACGGGCTTGACCACCACGGGCGGCAAGGTGGACGGCGTGACGGCGCAAGACGTGATCGGCGGCAACTCGATCAGCTTGCGCGCGCGCTGCGTGATCAACGCTACGGGGGTTTGGGTAGACGCCGTGCGCCGCATGGAAGACAAGAATGCGCAGACCATGGTGGCGCCGAGCCAGGGCGTGCATCTGACCTTGCCGCAGGATTTCTTGCCGGGCAAGCGCGCCATCCTGATCCCCAAGACCGACGATGGCCGCGTGCTGTTCGTGGTGCCATGGAATGGCCACACCATCGTGGGCACAACCGACACCCCTCGCGGCGACCTGCCCTTGGACCCGGAAGCCGGCGCGCAAGATGTGGACTTTATTTTGAGCACGGCAGCGCGCTATCTGAGCCGCAAGCCTACGCGCGATGACGTCACAAGCGTCTGGGCAGGTTTGCGTCCGCTGGTGAAGGCCACGGGCGATGCGTCCACGAAGCAGTTGTCGCGTGAACACACTATTTTGGTGTCCAACGCGGGGCTGGTGACGGTGACGGGCGGCAAATGGACCACCTACCGCCGCATGGCGCAGGATGTGGTGGATACCGCGATCCAGCACCAGTTGCTGACCCAAGCGAGCTGCCGCACGGAATCGCTGCCGCTGCACGGCGCGTCGGGTCTGACCCCGTCGCAAGAGCACGCGGGCACACCTGACAGCTATTACGGCAGCGATCTGGCCACGTTGAAGGCATTGCCCGGAGCCGACCGCATGCTGGTCAAGGCCAGCGGCCTGACCGAAGCGCATGTACGTTTTGCAGCGCGTTTCGAATTGGCACGCAGCCCCGAAGACGTTCTGGCACGCCGCAACCGCGCGCTGTTCCTGGATAGCGAAGCCGCGATGCTGGCCGCCCCCGAAGTCACGCGCATTCTGGCCGAAGAATTGGGCCATGACGCCGCATGGCAGCAGCGCAGCCTGCAAGAACTGGCCGTGGTAGCGGCGACATACCGGTTGTAGGATAGGCACGGCGCGAGAGACGCTCTTCGCGCCACACCCATCTACGGCACTTTTAGCGGGCTTGTTTGAATCATCGATTCAAACAAGCGCAGCAGGTCAGGGTCGCACTTGGCGCCTGCTTCCTGGTGCAGGATGCGCATGATCTCGGCGTGTGTGCGCGCCGGGTGATAGGGGCGGCTGTCGCCCAGCGCATCATACGAATCCGCCAGCGAAATAATGCGCGAGTGCAGCGGAATGTCGTGGCCTGACAGGCCTGCCGGATAGCCTGACCCATCGAAATGTTCATGATGGTGGCGGACTGCAAGCGCGATCATTTCGCGCTGGGGTATATCGCTGTGCATGATGATGTCGGCGCCAACCGCAGCGTGCGACTTCATGATTTCCCAGTCATCGCGCTCCAGACGCGTTGGCGAAAACAACACGCGATCCGGCGTGCCAATCTTGCCAACATCGTGCAAGCGCGCAGCGACAGCGATGGCATCCAGTTCGTCTTTGGGCAGGCCACAGGCTTGGGCCAATGCCACGCTTAACGCGACTACCCTGTGGCAGTGCCGGCCTGTGGCCGGGTCTCTCGCCCGCATAGCGGCGTACAGCGCCGCAACACAGGAACCTTCGGGAAATATGGGTACGTCTGGAGGCATCAGGAAGTGATGCATGGCGTTGCAACGGAACGCCATGCGTGTGTCAGAAAGTAGCAATTCTGACACACTCCGCAGCATTCCAATGAGATTAGCGGCACGACTCAGAGCGGGCCGCAACTCGAGCGTTAATGCTTCAAGCGATCCAGCAGCGCCTGCGCCACGCCAACCGACGACGCCGGGTTCTGGCCAGTGACCAACAAACCATCGCTGACCACATGCGGCTGCCAGTCGGGGCCGCTGCTGTAGATGCCGCCCAGCTTTATCAATTCATCCTCCACCAGAAACGGCACCACGTCCGTCAACTGCACGGCCGCCTCTTCCGCATTGGAAAATCCAGTGACCTGACGCCCTTGCACCAACGGCTTGCCATCCGCCGTCTTCGCATGTCTCAGCACGCCCGGCGCATGACATACGGCTGACACAGGTTTGCCCGCCGCCAACATCGTTTCAATCAACGACACCGATTTGGAGTCTTCGGCCAGGTCCCACAACGGCCCATGGCCGCCGGGATAAAACACCGCGTCGAAATCGGCGGCTTGCACCTCGGCCAAGCGGCGCGTGGAGGCCAGTTGGCGTTGCGCGTCCGCGTCTTGGCGGAAGCGCCGCGTGTCGTCGGTTTGCGCATCCGGGTCATCGCTCTTGGGGTCCAGCGGCGGCTGCCCGCCTAGCGGCGAGGCCAGCGTCACCGTCGCACCTGCGTCGACGAACGCATAGTATGGCGCCGCAAATTCCTCAAGCCAGAAACCCGTCTTGCGGCCCGTCTTGCCCAGCGTGTCGTGGGAAGTCAGCACGATCAGAATATTCATGGGGCACTCCGTCAATTTGCGCTCAGTTCATCCGGGCCGACGCGCACAATGCGCTTACCGGCGTTCTCGCCTTTCAGCAGGCCGATCAGGCCGCGCGGCGCATTTTCCAAACCCTCGACCACGTCTTCGCGATACTTGATACGGCCTTGCTTGATCAGGTCTTCCATCGCCTCGCGGAATTCGCCATAGCGATGCGCGTATTCGTTGAAAATGATGAAGCCCTGCATCTTCAACCGCTTGGTCAGAATGGTGCGCATCAACAGAGCCAGGCGGTCCGGGCCTTCGGGCTGGCTGGTCGCGTTGTAGGCCGAGATCAGCCCGCACACCGGCACCCGGGCACGCGGATTCAAAAGCGGAAGCACGGCATCAAACACCGCGCCGCCCACGTTCTCAAAATACACATCAATGCCCTTAGG
Source organism: Achromobacter seleniivolatilans (assembly GCF_030864005.1). Lineage (NCBI taxonomy): Bacteria > Pseudomonadati > Pseudomonadota > Betaproteobacteria > Burkholderiales > Alcaligenaceae > Achromobacter > Achromobacter seleniivolatilans. The sequence continues at coordinate 1,218,612 of NZ_CP132976.1, read as the reverse complement.
CACCGCGCGGGCCAGACGGCCGGGCAGATCTGGCGCCTTATGGTCCAGGCATTCGTCAAAGCCCAGTTCGTCGACCACGTACCGGCATTTGTCCTGCCCGCCCGCAATCCCCACCACCTTGCAGCCGTGAATCTTGGCAATCTGCCCGACGACCGCGCCGACCGCGCCGCTGGCAGCAGCCACCACCACGGTCTCACCCGCTTTGGGCTGACCAATATCCAGCAGCCCCATGTACCCGGTGAAACCGGGCATGCCCAAAACACCAAGCGAATAAGAGGGATGCTGCGGGTTGGCGCCCAGGCGCACCAAACCCTCGCCATCGGACAGGGCGTAGTCCTGCCACCCCGACTGCGCCAGCACCCAATCGCCGGGCTTGTAATCCGGATGCTTGGACGCATGCACGCGCGTGACCGTGCCACCCACCATGGGCTGGCCGATCTGCACGGGTTCAGCGTAAGAAGGCGCGTCGCTCATGCGGCCGCGCATATAGGGGTCCAGCGACAGGTAAACGGTGCGCAGCAGCACCTGGCCAGCGCCAGGTTGCGGAACCTCGCCCGTTTCCAGGCGGAAGTCCTTGTCAGTGGGCTCGCCGTGGGGCCTTGCGGCAAGCACGACACGGCGATTGGTCAAAGACGATTGCGTCATAGCGGTACAGCCTCTGCTGGAAGCCGCCCGGGCCTTGCGGGCAATACCCGGGTGGCAAGATGGGGGGGAGAACCGGCCCATTACACCATCGATGCCCGGATCGCCGCTTTGTAACCCTGACGGTCGCACCCCTTTTAATTAATTAAATACTTAATTAGAATCCGGCAGATGTGCCCCATTGCTCCCCCCGCCTCTCGTCGTCCCGGCCGCCCAGCGCGTCCTGACAATGCCGCCGTCCGCGACAATCTGCTGGACCTTGCGACCGGCCTTTTCGCCGCGCAGGGTGTGGCGGCCACCACCATTGCGCATATCGCCCGCCGCGCCAGCGTGACGCCCGCGATGGTTCACTACTACTTCAAAAGCCGCGACCAATTGCTGGATGCCGTCGTGCTGGAACGCGTGGTGCCGGTCATAGGTTTTGTCTGGGCGCCTGTGCCGCTGACGGCAGACCCGCAACAAGACCCAGCTGCCGCTGCGCGCGGGCTCATCACCGAAATCGTCAAACGGGTGGCGCAAAGCGCAGGCGAGCGGCCCTGGCTACCCGCCTTGTGGATGCACGAAGTCGTCAACGAAGGCGGCCAGTTGCGGGAACGCGTCCTGCGCCATCTGCCGTCCGAGCGTTTGCAGGTCTTTGCCGGACTGATCGCGCAGGCCCAGCAACGCGGCGCCATCACGCCGGGTGTCGAACCCCGGCTGGTGTTCCTGTCCATTTTGGGTCTGACCTTGCTGCCGCTCGCCACGTCCAATCTATGGCGGCGCATTTGGCAAGGCGACCCCAAGGCCCAGGCGATTGACACTGACGCCATCGCGGCGCATGCCACCGCCATGCTGTGCGGCGGGCTGTTCTCCCCCGCCCCCCCCCTCTACCCCCGCCCTCCCCGGATGCTGACCATGCGTACCCTATCCGTGTTCCGCCGCACCCTGCCCGCCGCCTCTGCCGCGTCACTACTGCTATTGCTTGCCGGCTGCGGCAATGATCACAACGCGTTTTATCAAGGTTATGTCGAAGGCGATTATGTCTACGTTGCGTCGTCGGAAGCCGGCCGGCTGGATGCGCTGAACGTCAAGCGCGGCCAACAGGTGACGCCCGACGCCCCCTTGTTCGCGCTGGAGGCCACGCGCGAGCGTGCCGCCCGGGATCAGGCCAGTGCGCAGTTGGCAGCGGCCATCGCCCAGCTGGAAGACATAGGCACCGGCAAGCGCCCGCCCGAGGTCGACGTCAGCCGCGCTCAATTGGCGCAGGCGGAAGCCGCCAGCAGGCGTTCGGCCAGCCAGCTGCAACGCGATACGGCCCAGTTCCGCATCGGGGGCATCGCCCGCGCGCAACTGGACGACAGCCGCGAACAGGCGCAATCGGATGCCGCCCGGGTGCGGGAGCTGAAGGCGCAGTTGGAAGTTGCCCGGTTGCCTGGGCGCGATGACCAGCGCCGCGCACAGGCCGCGCAGGTGGATGCCGCCAAGGCCACGCTGGCGCAGGCGGAATGGACTCTGGCGCAAAAGCGCCTGGCCTCGCCCGCTGCCGGGCAGGTCTTTGACACGCTCTACCGGGTGGGCGAATGGGTGCCTGCGGGCAGCCCGGTCGTCAGCCTGCTGCCGCCCGGCAATATCAAGGTGCGCTTCTTCGTGCCTGAAACCGTGGTGGGGTCGCTGAAGATCGGCCAGCAGGCCATGCTGCGGTGTGACGCCTGCGGCGATCCGGTACCAGTGCATATCGACTATGTGTCGACGCAGGCCGAATACACGCCGCCCGTCATCTATAGCCGCGAAAGCCGTAGCAAGCTTGTGTATATGGTTGAAGCGCGTCCGGTGCCCGAAGCCGCGGCGCGGCTGCATCCGGGGCAGCCTGTGGAGGCCACCCTGCAATGAGTACGCCCGCCAATGCCGTTATCGACGTTCGTGGTTTGAATAAACACTTTGGCGATAAACACGTCGTTAACGATGTGTCGTTGCAGGTGCAGGAAGGCGAGATATTCGGCTTTCTTGGACCCAACGGCAGCGGCAAGACCACGTGCATCCGGCTGATGTGCGGCCTGCTCACGCCGGATTCCGGCAGTGGCACATGCCTGGGTTTTGACATTCTGCGCGACAGCGCGCAAATCAAGCGGCATGTGGGTTATATGACGCAAAAGTTCTCGTACTGGGATGACTTGACCATCCGCGAGAACCTGGACTTCGTGGCGCGCATGTATGGCATGCCCGAACGTCAAGAGACCGTCGACCGCGCACTGGAAGAACTGGGGCTGCAAAGCCGCGCCAAACAATTGACGGGATCGCTGTCGGGCGGCTGGAAGCAACGGCTGGCGTTGGCGGCGTGCTTGCTGCATCAGCCGCGCTTGCTGTTGCTGGACGAACCTACCGCGGGAGTGGACCCGACGGCGCGGCGCGACTTCTGGGAGCAACTGCATGAGCTGGCCGCGCGCGGGATTTCGGTGCTGGTCAGCACGCACTACATGGACGAGGCCGAACGCTGCCACAAGCTGGCCTATATCTCATACGGCCGGCTGCTGACGCAAGGCACCGCCGACCAAGTCATTGCTGAACAGCGCCTGACCACCTGGGCCATCCATGGCCATAACCTGGTGCCGCTTGGGAAACAGCTGCGTGGCGCGCCCGGTGTGGACCAGACCGTGGCATTCGGGTCCGCGCTGCACGTCAGCGGCCAGGACGCCGAGCTGCTGGAACGCACCCTGCGCCAAGCCATCGCCGGCCAGGACCTGCGGCTGGAACGCATCGACACCAGCCTGGAGGATGTCTTCATCTACTTGATGAACCGGTCCACCGACAACTTCGCGAGGCCGGCATGATGCGGCAACTGCAAGGTTTTTCCTGGTCGCGCTGGTGGAGCATGGTGCTGAAAGAATTCCTGCAACTGCGCCGCGACCGCATCACGTTCGGCATGATCGTGGGCCTGCCCATCATGCAGCTGGCGCTGTTTGGCTACGCCATCAACACCGACCCCAAGCAGATGCCCACCGCCGTCATCACGGCTGACCACAGCCCTTTCACGCGCAGCTTTGTCGCGGCGATGAAGTCGTCTGACTACTTCCACATCACCGAAGAACTGGACAACGAGGAAGCCGGGCGCGCGGCGCTGGCCCAGGGCCGCGTGCTGTTCGTCTTGACGATTCCGCCGGACTTCTCGCGCCGCCTGCTGCGCGGCGAACGCCCGGCGCTGCTGATCGAAGCGGACGCCACCGACCCCATGGCAACCGGCATGGCCCTGGGCGCGGTCACGCAGCTGACCCAGGCCGTCGCCCAAAAAGATCTGACCGGACCGCTTGCCAGCCTTGCTGGCGGCCAGCCGCCTTTCGACGTGCAGGTGCACCAGCTCTACAACGAAGAGCAGATTTCGCAATACAACACCGTGCCCGGCTTGATGGGCGTCATCCTGACCATGACGCTGGTGATGATGACGGGCTTGGCGATGACACGCGAACGAGAGCGCGGCACGATGGAAAATCTGCTGGCGATGCCGGTGCGGCCGATCGAGGTCATGACCGGCAAGATCGTGCCCTACATCGCCATCGGTCTGATCCAGGCAACGATCATCCTGCTCGCCGCGCATCTTGTATTCCACGTCCCGATACAAGGCAGCCTGCTGTCCGTCTATCTGGCCGCGCTGCTGTTTGTGGCCGCCAATCTGACCGTAGGCATCACCTTGTCGTCGATTGCGCAAAATCAGTTGCAGGCGATGCAGCTGACCATGTTTTATTTCCTGCCCAATATGCTGCTTTCGGGTTTCATGTTCCCGTTCAAGGGCATGCCGATGTGGGCGCAATACCTGGGCAATCTGCTGCCGCTCACTCACTTCAACCGGCTGATCCGCGGCATCTTGCTCAAGGGTAACGGCTGGTGGGATTTGTGGCCCAGCATCTGGCCGCTGCTGTTGTTTACCGTGGTCGTCATGACCGCCGCCGTGAAGTTCTACCGCCGAACCCTGGATTGACGCGCCATGCACCGCCCTGCCCGCCTGCCCTTTTTCGCTGACACTCGACGCAATCACATGCCGCGGCTGCGGCCCGCGATGACCGCGTTGCTGCCGCTGATGCTGATCGCTGGCTGCACCGTCGGCCCGGACTTCAAGAAGCCTGCCGCGCCCGATGTCGCGTCCTACACGGCGCCGCAAGAGCCCGCTGCCGCTCCAGGCGGCCAACGGCTGCAAGCCGGCGCCGACATTCCAGCCCAATGGTGGCGCCTGTTCCAATCCGAAGCGCTGGACCAATTGGTCCGCCAGGCGCTGGACGCCAGCCCCACGTTGGAAGAAGCGCGTGCCCGCTTGCGTCAGGCTACCGAAGATCTGAATGCCGAAACGGGCGGACGCACGTTGCCGTCGGTGGACGCCAATCTGTCCGCGGCGCGCAAAAAAGTGGACCCCGCCGCTTACGGCGTGCCGGTAGCGGTGCAACCGCCGCCCTTCACGCTGTACAACGCGTCAATCGATGTGTCCTACACGCTGGATGTCTTTGGCGGCAACCGCCGCGCGCTGGAAGGCATGGCCGCGCAGTTGGACTATCAGGCGCACGAGCTGCAAGCGGCACGCATGTCCCTGGCCGCCAACGTGGTCACCGCCGCCATCAAACAGGCCGATCTGTCTGAACGGCTGGCTGCAAGCCACGATCTGCTCGCGGCGCAGATCCGGCAGCAAGACATCATGGCCCAGCGCGTTGCTGCGGGCGGCGTATCGCAAGCCGACCTGCGCAACCAGGAATTACTGGTGGCCCAGACCCGTGCAACCCTGCCGCCGCTTGAGCAGCAACTGTCCCAGGTGTCCCATCAACTTGCGGTGTATCTAGGCCAACCACCTGCTGCCCTGCAAAGCGCGCCGTTGCGTTTATCAGACCTGACGCTGCCTGCGGATGTGCCCACCGGCATCCCTTCCGCACTCACGCGCCAGCGCCCGGACATCCTGGCCGCAGAAGCCCTGTGGCATAAGGCTTCCGCCGATGTGGGCGTGGCTACCGCCAATCAATATCCGCAGTTCACCCTGACCGCCAGCTTCGGTTCGCAACGCACGCGCGCGGGCGAGTTGACCGATGGCGTGAACGTGTGGAACCTGGGCCTGGGCTTGGTGCAACCGCTGTTTCGCGGCGGTGAACTGCGCGCGCGCAAACGCTCTGCCGAGGCCGCCTACGATGCCGCGTCAGCCGCCTACCAACAGACCGTGCTGGACGGATTCCGGCAGGTTGCCGATGCCTTGCGCGCCGTGCAAACCGACGGCGACGCCTTCCAGGCGTATGACGACGCATGGCGCCGCGCGGCAGATGCCGAGCGCATTGCGCAAGGCCGCTACCAAGCTGGCGGCATCAGTCACCTGAGCTTGCTGGACAGCCAGCGGCAGTTGTTGAACACGCGCATCGCCCGCACGCAGGCCGATGCCGCGCGATACGCCGACACCGCCGCGTTGCTGCAAGCGCTGGGCGGCGGCTGGTGGAACGAAGCCGAAAAATAAAACACTGTTCGATAGCGCGGGGTTAACGCGCGCTTAACAGATGCCTGGTAATCATGTCTGAGAATTCGGGTACGAAAGTAGTGTTGTGCAAGGTTTAGGAAACCGTAGTGTTCGTAGCATCATGCAAGCGCTCAAGCTGCACAGATCACAACGATTCATGAACGACTTACTAGACCTGATCGTCTTCTCTCCCGACCCCGCCCAACGAGTGCGCCGCAGCGACGCCTTGGCAGGCATGGGATTCTCACCTCGCCGTTGCGAGGACTCCAATGGTTTGTTCCGCCTGTTCCAGGCGCGCCGCACGCCATTGCTGGTAATGGAAGCCGAATTTTCCGACCTTTGCATGGCCGTCGCAGGTCTGCGCGCCATGGATACCACTGCGGGCATCGTTGCGGTTTCCGCCTTCGATTCGCCCGAAAACCGCATTTTGGGGCTGCATTGCGGGGCGGATGCCTGCTTTCAACCCGACGTAGCCACTTCTGAAATCGCAGCGGCGCTGCAAGCCTTGGTGCGCCGCGTGCCGGCGACCGGCCGCCGCGCACCGGGCGGCGACGCCGAGCCGCGCGCACCCGTCACTCCACCCGCCACCGTCGAAGCAGCGGGCAAATGGCAATTCCTGGACGCCTCATGGACGCTCGTCAGCCCGCAAGGCACGCGTCTGTCGCTGACTCTGGCCGAGCGCGAGTTCCTGCTCAAGCTCACGGCGTCCGCCGACAAGCGTTTGCCACGCGGCGAGACGCCAGGGCTGGACCCGCAAGCCGGACGCGAATCCATCCGCCGCACTGACGTGGTGGTCAGCCGTTTACGGCGCAAGGCGCACGATATGAACCTTGAGTTGCCCATCCGCACCGTCTGGGGTTGGGGTTACGCCTTCACGGGAGATATCTGACCCCAGTCTCCGGGCGTATCATGCGATGTGCGGGGCCGAATCCCGGCGCCCGCCATTTTTTTGCCGCCTTGGCCAGACATGGAAATCTTCGAACGCCTGCAAGCCTTGCTTGCCCAGAACCAGGCACGGTACAGCCTGCTTGAACACCCCGCCGCCGGCCGCTCGGTCGAGGTCGCCGCCATCCGCGGCACCGAGGTCAGCCAAGGCGCCAAGGCGCTGGTCTGCCGGGTGAAGATCTCGTCCAACTTGCGAAAAAACGTGCTGGCGGTGTTTCCGGCCGATCAGCAGGCCGACCTGGACGCCATAGCCCGCGCAGCCGGTGGCAAAAAGGCCTCATTGGCCTCGCAGGATCTGGCGCGGGAACTGACGGGTTGCGAGATCGGCGCCATTCCGCCCTTTACCTTCAATCCGGATCTGCACTTGCTGGTGGACCCCAGCCTGCGCAATCGCCACGAGCAGATCGTATTCAATGCCGGCCGCCTGGACGCCTCGATTTTGCTGAATACCGAAGACTACTTCCGGCTGGCCGCGCCAGAAGAAGCCCCGCTGATCAAAACCTGATGCCGGACAGCGCCATGAGGCCACTGTGTCCCGCCACTCTCTGACCCGCGCCGCCCGAACCTCAAACATGCGCTGGCTGATGAGCCTGGCGCACATGGAGCCGTCTCCCGTCAGCCGCTGGGTCGCGCTGCGCGCCGCGCTGGCTATCGGTTTACCGACGGCCGTTGGCCTGGCGCTGGATCAGAGCGCGGCGGCGGCGCTGGTGGCCTTGGGCGCCTTGCCCGCCATCACTGGCGACAACGGCGGCCCTTATCGCAACCGCGCCCTTTCCATTGGCTCCACCGTATTTGGCGGTGCGCTGGGTTATCTGCTGGGCAATCTGATATCCGGACACGGTCTGCTGACATCGGGCGCGATGACCGTGCTGGTGCTCGCGGCAAGCCTGATCGGCACCTTCAACAACATCGCGGCAGTCGCCACACTGCAATTCGCCGTGTATGTCATCGTGGGCTCGAGCCTGACCTCTACGCTACCGCCGTGGCTGCCGTCCGTACTGGTGGGCGCGGGCGGCATTTTCGGACTGGCGCTGACCCTGTCGGGCTGGGTGGTCAACCCGATTGCCCCTGAACGCGCCGCGGTCGCCATGGCCTACCGCAAGCTTGCGGCCATGTTTGCGGCCATCGGCACGTCGCGCATCATGGCAGCTCGGCGCGACATGGAAGCGGCCATGACCAACGCCTACGACATTCTGCTGACGGCGCGTGGCCGCGCTGCCGGCCCGTCGCCCCGCCTGGCGCGTCTGGCGGCGCAATTGCAAGCCTGCACGCCGCTGACCAATGCCGCAATGGCGCTGGCACGAGCGGGCCGTGTCGTACCGCCCGACTGCGCCCGGGTGATGAACCGGCTGGCCGACCGGGTCGAAAACAATGCAGACCCGGACCCGGGCGACGACATCGCAGCCTTGCGTCTGGCCGACATGCCGCAGTTGGCCGATGCGCTGGCCCAGGCGCTGCCTTTGTTGGATGGCGGGCGGCAACAGACAGGGGACCCGCTTGCCACTCTGGGCCCTGTCCGCCCGCGAACGCCATGGCGCGTACTGGCTCGGACCTACCGGCCCGGCCCCACCACGGTGCGTTATCTGATCCGTCTTGGCCTGTGCCTGATCGCCGCCGAAGCCGTGGCGCTGGCGGTATCGTTGCCCCGGTCGTATTGGGTGCCGTTGATTGTGGTGGTGATCTTCAAGCCCAACTTTGGTTCGGTGTTTGCGCGCGCCCTGCAAAGCTGTGGCGGCAGCGTGGTGGGCGTGGCGATCAGCGCCACCGTGCTGGCGCTGGACCGCAATGGCCTGGCAAGCCTGCTCACTGTCGGGGTGCTGGCGTCCCTGCTGCCCTGGTCCATCCGCCGCAACTATGGCCTGTTCTCGGCCATTCTGCTGCCAATTCTTATGCTGTTGATCGGCGCCTTGCAACCCGGCAGCTGGTACATCGCGCTGGCCCGGCTGGTGGATGTGGGCGTGGCGGCAGCCATTGTGCTGCTCGTGGGGTATCTGCCGTGGATTCGCATCGAGCGGAACAATCTGGATCACGCCGTATCCACCGCGATGTCCACCCTGGCCGCCTACCTCAACACGGTATTCCAGGCTGATCCGGCCAGCCGTCATGATCTGCGCGCAAGCGCCTATGCGCGCTTGTCCGACCTGCGCATCGCACTGCAACGCGGCCTGTCCGAACCGCGCCTGGTCAGCCGCCGCGCGCTGGCGTGGTGGCCGGTGGAAGTGGCGCTTGAACGCGTGGCGAACGCCATCTCTGATACGGCGTGGTCACCACAAGCGGCCACGGCCGCGCCCAGCGCCGCGCAAACCGCGCAGCTCGCCACCGCCTTGCAAACGATGAGCACAGCCGTGGAACTAGGCTTGCCCATGCCTGCGGAGCACATCACGGCGCCCTCTCCCGCGTTGCAGGATGTGGCCGCCGAAATCGAATCCTTGCGCGCGGCGCTGACCGGCCCGGATTTCGCGGCCGCCCCCGGCGCTGGCGCTCCCAAACACCCCATTCACCAGGTCTGAACCATGTGTCTCGCCGTACTGGCCCTGCAAACCCTGCCGGGCATTCCCGTCCTGATCGCCGCCAACCGCGACGAATTCCACGCCCGCCGCACCTATGCCGCAGCGCAGTGGGACGACGCGCCTGACGTCTACGCAGGACGCGATGGTGTGGCGGGCGGCACCTGGATGGGCGTGACGGCTGGCGGCCGATATGCGGTGGTGACCAACTTCCGGGAACCCGGCCAGCACCGGGCAGATGCGCCCTCTCGCGGCGCGCTGGTTGAAGACTTTCTGCGCGGAGTCACGCCGCCTGCTGACTATCTGGCTGCCGTACACGTTGCGGATCAAGCCTATAACGGCTTCAACCTGATAGTGGGTGATACGCGCCAAGCTTGGTATTTGAGCAACCGCAACGGCGCCCCGATGCAGTTGGCGCCAGGTATTTACGCCTTATCCAATCATTTGCTCGACACGCCCTGGCCCAAGCTGGCGCGGACCAAAGCCGCATTTTCCGCCGTGCTGCGCCACACGCCTCAGCCAGACTTGCCTGCGCTGTTTTCGGCCCTGGCCGACCGCAACCCGGCCGATGACAATGACCTGCCCGCCACGGGCTTGCCACAGGATCGCGAAAAACTATTGAGCAGCCCTTTTATCGTCAGTCCGGACTATGGCACTCGGAGTTCCAGCGTATTGGCCCTGAGTGATGACGGCAGTGGTCAGCTGGATGAAAGGCGCTTCGCCCCCGACGGCACGGTTAGCGGGGAAAGCAGATTGACGTTTTCCTGGCGGTCGGAAAAGGCCGCCGATATGCTTGGATAATCCATTGAAACAATCGGTTGAAACAATCGGTTGAACGCGCAGACTCGCTGGCGCGAACTCCATTCCCCCAGCCCGGTCGAAATCTATGTTGAAGCCCGGTTAGCTCGCACTTAGTGATGGCGGCGCTCTGCGGCCGCAACAGTCCTATCCAGGAGAACCTTATGAACAAACGATTTGAACGCAGCACGCTGGCCGCCATGATGGCAGTGGGCGGTCTGGCCCTTGCCGGTGTCTTGTCCACGGCGCAGGCGGCGCTGCCCCCGATCAAGCATCAAGGCTCGGTGCAGTACGTAAGCGGCGGCATCGGTATCGATGAGTCGGAATCCATGAAAGCCGCCGCCAAGGATTACCCGCTGGCCCTGACTTTTGCCGCGCAACGCGATGGCAAGGCAGATTATGTGGCCAGCGTGGCAGTCACCATTCATGACTCGCAAGGCAAGGAAGTCTTGAAAGCCATGGCCGAAGGGCCGTACATGCTGGTGAAGCTGCCTGCCGGCAGCTATAAGATTTCGGCCACTTACAACGGCCGTGCGCAAGACCGGCAGGTCACCGTGCAGAACACTGGCACGACGCGCGCCGTGTTCGAGTGGAAATAAGCGAAAATCGCTGGATGAACGATACGCGCCGGCCAGCGCCCGCGCGTATCGCGGCAACGCGCCGCTGAACGCTACACGCCCGAAAACACGATAGCGATCACAAAGCCCACGCCAATCGCCCAAACGAGCGAACGCAACGCGCCCCAGCCTGCCAGGTACATCGCCAGATATCCCAGGCGCACGCCAAGCCAGCATGCCATCAGCGTAGCCACGTGCGCGGGCGAGGCCTGGTTGTACAGCGCGAACAGCACCGCTGCATAGAAGAACGGCAGCGCTTCAAACGTATTGATTTGCGCGGCGTTGGCTCGCGCGCGCCATCCTTCTTGGCGCGCCAGCCAGGCTCGCGGATCGTTGTTGTCGAATTTGCTGCCTCCTGCTTTGGCGACGATCGTCGATACGAACGGCAGAATGGCCGCGGCCAACATCAACCACGCGATTGTTTTCATTTTGACTCCAGGTGCTGACGGACAATTCGTCCGCCGGATACGCGGCGAGCGCATAAGCCGCCGATGCGGCATGGTCGCCCGAAAGCGATCAAATGAAAAGCCCGGCCCGCTTACACTCTGCGCTTTGCGTCCGCCCTGATCCGATGCCCGCCTTCACGCCGTGGTCTGCCCTGTTTCTTGCTGCTGCCATGCTTTGGCTACCAGCCTCGGCCCGGCATTGGTCGTTGGCGCCATTGGGCGTTGCCTACGCCTGGGCCTGGGCCGATGGCGTGATCGATCCGGTGGCGCTGGCGTGGCCCGCGCTGCTGATCGTAGCGGCTGTGTGCGTGCGCCGCGACGCATCCAGCACCTACACCCGCACGGCTGGTCATGCGTTGTTTCTGGCGTTGGCCGCAGGACTATTCCTGCATCTGCTGCCCGGGTTCCATAATCCGCTGGTCATCGCGCCTGCCCGGCTCACGCCAGACGCCGTGCCGTTTCAGATGTATTTGAATCTGGACAAACCACTTGTTGCCTTTTGGGTGATCCTGGCGCTTGCACCGCCCGTGACGGCGGCCAATGTTCGTAGCACGCTAATCACAGCCGTGCTGGCCTGCGCGGCCGCCGTGTTGATCTGTTTGGGATATGCCCTGGCGATGGGAGTCGTGGGCTGGACGCCCAAGTGGCCGGACAGTGGATGGATCTGGCTGATCAACAATGCGCTGCTGGTTACGCTGGCTGAAGAAGCGCTGTTCAGGGGGTATGTGCAGCAGCAACTGGCGCAGCAATGGCGGCATCACCGCTGGGGCGCAGCCGCCGCGATTGCGGTCGCCGCTGTGCTGTTTGGACTGGCCCATTACGCAGGCGGCTGGCAATGGATAGTGCTGGCCGGCATGGCAGGCGCCGCCTATGGCGTGGCCTACCGGTACGGCGGACTGGCCGCGGCCGTGCTGGCGCACCTGGGGCTGAACGCGGCGCACTTCGGGCTGTTCTCCTACCCGATGCGCGCCGTGTTTTAAGCGCGGCTCAACACGCGGCTTGCAGAATTGGCCGGCTGGGGATGGGTGCTCAGGCCAGTGCCGGATAGTCCGTGTAGCCCGTCGCGCCCTGCGCGTAGAACGTGGACGGCTCCGGCTTGTTCAGCGGTGCATTCAGTTCAAAGCGTCGCGCCAGATCGGGGTTGGCAATGTAAGGCACGCCAAACGCCACGGCATCGGCCTTGCCCGCCTTGATGGCGGCTTCGGCGGATTCCCGCGTAAAGCCTTCATTGGCGATGTACACGCCGCCGAAGGCCGCCTTCATTTGCGGACCCAGGCTGTCTGCGGCTTCATGCTCACGAGCGCACAAGAATGCGATGCCGCGCTTGCCCAGTTCCGTCGCCACATACAGGAAGGTGGCCGCCAGATTGGAGTCGCCCATGGTGTGAATATCGCCACGAGGCGACAAATGCACGCCGACGCGTCCCGCGCCCCAAACGCCAATGCAGGCGTCCACCACTTCCAGCAGCAGGCGCGCGCGGTTTTCCAGCGAACCGCCGTACTGATCGGTGCGATGGTTGGTGCTGTCTTGCAGGAACTGGTCCAGCAGATAACCATTGGCGGCGTGGACTTCAACGCCATCAAAACCCGATTCCTGGGCCATCTTGGCGCCGTGGCGGTAAGCCTCGACCACGCCTTCTACTTCGGCCGTTTCCAGCGCGCGCGGCGTGACATAGGCGCGTTTCGGGCGCACATGGCTCACATGGCCTTCGGCGGCAATGGCGCTGGGCGCCACGGGCAGTTCGCCATTCAAGAAGATCGGATCGGAAATACGGCCCACGTGCCACAGCTGCGCCACGATCAAGCCGTCCTTATCGTGCACGGCGGACGTAATCTTGCGCCAGCCCTTGACCTGCTCGTTGGACCACAAACCCGGTGTGTCGGCATAACCCACGCCTTCGGGCGTCACGGACGTGGCTTCGGTCAAGATCATGCCGGCGCCGGCGCGCTGCGTGTAGTACTCAAGCATCAGGTCGTTAGGCACGCGGCCTTCGCTTGCGCGCTGACGGGTCAACGGCGCCATGACGATACGGTTGCGCAGCGTGAGGTCGCCGGCGCGCAGGGGTTCAAACAGGGTGCTCATGCAAAATCCTTTGGCCCCGGGCATTGGGGCGCGACGTGTAGCGGCTGACTACATATCCTGGTTCAACTGCCGCAAAAACGCGGCAATAACGGGTTCATTGCGACGAAAAAATATCCACTGCCCCACCTTCGTCGACGTCACCAGGCCTGCGCGTTGCAAGACAGCCAGGTGCGACGACACCGTGGACTGGGACAAACCGCAGCGATCGTCGATCTTGCCCGCGCACACCCCATGTTCCAGGGTGTGGCCCGGGCTTTCCTCGAAATACGCCTGCGGTGTCTTCAGCCACGTAAGAATGTCGCGCCGCACGGGATTGGCCAGCGCCTTGAGAATGGCGTCGGCATCAATACCGGGTTGCGCGGCAGTCTGATCGGAAGGTGAAGCGAATGCGGTCATATTGGTATATCGCAATTTATCGAATCATATATCGGGTATGTACGATATATAGTCATGCCCCTGCGGCAAAAAGGGCTATTGAACCGAATGGAATCGTCCCCAATTTTTCTTGCGCCTGCCAGAATCAATCGCCCTGAACCCTGCCCCGCAGCCGCTTGACCTCGCCATGCAGCACCTTGCGCTGCACGCGGCGGCGTTGCGACGACCGGGTCGGCTTGGTAGCGCGGCGCGGTTTATCGACCTGAATGGCCGAGCGCACCATGGCAACCAGGCGTTCAATGGCTTCGGCCCGGTTCTTTTCCTGGCTGCGAAACGACTGGGATTTGATGACGATGACGCCATCCTTGGACATGCGGTGATCGCTCACGGCGCACAGTGCTTCCTGGACTTCAGGCGGCAAGCTGGACGCGCGCACATCAAAACGCAGGTGGACGGCGCTGGAAACCTTGTTGACGTTCTGGCCGCCCGCGCCCTGGGCGCGGATCATGGTGAACGTCAGGTCACGTTCGTCTATATAGAGGGAATCTTGGACATGAAACATAGGGCCGCAGTCTATAGGAAGGGCTTCGGCGGCGCATCCTCTTCGTGACGCAAAATCGTCCCTGCTGACACGCGAACTTACGGCGCACGTAGCGCTTGGCCTGCCAGCTTCGGGGGTATTTGGGCCCTGAGTCCGCGCGCCTTGTAAAATAATGCGCTTTTGCTCGATTCCCTAGGCGCATTGCCGCCAGCACCCCTATGACCTACTCCGCCAAAGAAATATTCAAGACCCTGCAAGGGGAAGGCGCCCACGCGGGCCGCGCGGCGGTGTTTTGCCGGTTTGCTGGCTGTAATTTGTGGACCGGCCGCGAAAGCGATCGCGCCAGCGCCGCGTGCACGTTCTGTGACACCGATTTCATCGGCACCGACGGCGACGGCGGCGGGAAGTTCGCTACGGCCGACCTGTTGGCCGACACCATCGCCGCGTCCTGGGGCGATGGCATGGAAAACCGCTATGTCGTCTTCACGGGCGGCGAACCGTTGCTGCAACTGGACGCCGCGTTGCTGGCCGCTATCCATGCGCGCGGATTCACCGTCGCCATCGAAACCAACGGCACGTTAAAGCCGCCCGCCGGCATCGACTGGATCTGCGTCAGCCCCAAAGGCACAGCCCCCGTCGTGATCGAACGCGGCAACGAACTAAAGCTGGTCTACCCGCAGTCCAACGCGCAGCCCGAACGCTTTGCGCATCTGGATTTCGAGCATTTCTTCCTGCAACCCATGGACGGCCCCACCCGCGTGGCCAACACCGAACAAGCCGTCCAATACTGTATGCAGCATCCGCAATGGCGGCTCAGTTTGCAGACTCACAAATACATAGGCATTCCATGATTTACCCCTTCTTGCGTTGGGCCACGCAATGATTTCCGTAACCCGCAAGCTGGAATTCGACGCCGGCCACCGCATCCCCGATCACCGCAGTCAATGCCGCAATCTGCATGGTCATCGTTATGTGCTGGAAATCACCCTGACGGGTGATGTGGTGCAAGCCCCGGGCGAGTCCGACAACGGCATGTTGATGGACTTCTCCGAGATCAAACACATCGCCAAGACCCACATCGTGGATGTCTGGGACCACGCGTTCCTCGTCTTTGAGGGCGACACCGCCGTGCGCGGTTTCCTGGATAGTCTTTCGGACCACAAAACCGTGGTTCTGGACCGTATCCCCACTGCCGAAAACCTGGCTCAGATTGTTTTCGACACGCTGGCGCCGCAATATCACGGCCACTACGGTGCCGACCTGCGCCTGACGCGCGTCCGCCTGTATGAAACGCCGAACTGCTGGGCCGACTGCAACGGGTAAGGATTAAGTGGCGGGGCATGACGATGGTCATTCGCCCCCCGTCACCTGTCTTTCCCCCTATCCCCCAAAGCTTTCCATTCATGGAAAGATCCGCCCCTATTTAACCGTTTGAAAAAATCTATGCTGGCTTTCGCCATTTTCAATCAGTAGTAAGCTAATAGATAGGATACAATCAATTCCATGAACACTCCTTCCGACTCCCAACTCATGGCTACCACCGCAAATCTGATGGTGTTGTCGCGGGCTTATCGCGGCGCTGCTGACAAGGCGCTGGTTGACTACGGCCTGTCGCAAGCCACGGCCTGGCCCGTCATTCTGGCTGGCCGCCTGGGCGATGGCGTGCGCCAAGGCGCGTTGGCCGAAGCATTGGGAGTCGAAGGCCCGTCGCTGGTTCGGGTGCTGGACCAATTGGTGGCCGCGGGTCTGATGGAACGACGTGAAGATCCCCATGACCGCCGCGCCAAGACCTTGCACCTGACGGACGCCGGCCATGCGCTGCGCGCGCAGGTCGAGGACGTGCTGGTGGAATTGCGGCGCCGTCTGTTCAACGGCGTCAGCGAAGCTGACCTGGAAGCCTGCCTGCGCGTCTTTGACGCCTTGAAGGTGTCGCTGGGCCGTGGCGCGTCCGGCACGCAGCAGGACAATCAATCGTGAAACTGCCGAACGTCCGCGAGACCATCTTTTCGCTAAAGAGCTACCTGAGCGCCATCATGGCGCTTTATCTGGCCTACAGCATTGGTTTGCCGCGTCCGTTCTGGGCAATGACCACCGCCTATGTCGTGGCCCAGCCCTGGTCGGGCGCCGTACGGTCCAAGGCCTTGTATCGGCTCGTCGGCACCTTCATCGGCTCGGCCGCCACCGTGTACATGGTGCCGCGGCTCTCGAACTCTCCCGTTGTCATGACGGGCGCCATGGTGCTGTGGGTGGGCGCTTGTTTATACATGTCCGTGCTGGACCGCACGCCGCGCTCTTACCTGTTCATGCTGGCCGGCTACACCGCCGCAATGATCGGCTTTCCCAGCGTGACGGACCCTTCCCTGGTGTTCGACACCGCGCTTGCCCGCGTCGAAGAAATCAGCCTGGGCATTGTCTGCGCCACGTTGATCCACAGCATCGTGCTGCCCCGCGGCCTGGCGCCAGCGCTGACCTTGCAACTGGACAAGGCCGTGCGCGACGCCCGCAACTGGATGCACGACACGTTAAGCGGCCAAAACGCCGAACAACGCGATCGCGACCGCCGCGTGCTGGCCAACGACATCACGCAGTTACGCCTGCTGTCCACGCATGTACCGTTTGACACCAGCAATCTGCGCTGGACCTCGGGCGCGGTGCGCGCCATGCAGGACCAGATCTCGGCGCTGACGCCTGCCGTTTCCGCAGTGGAAGACCGCTTGCGCGCGTTGCAGGCTAACGATCAGCCGCTGCCCGAGCCCGTCGCCGCGCTGCTGCACGACATCTCTGAATGGATCAATGCCGGCGCGCAGGCCTCGCACGAAACCGCCGTGAGCCTGCGCGCTGCCGTCACGCGCCAGACCCCCGCCATCGACAGCCGCTCCACGTGGCGCGACGCCTTGCTGGCCAGCTTGATGACGCGGCTGCGCGAGCTGATCGACACCTATGACGAATGCCTGGCGCTGCGGCGTGAAATCCGCGCAGGCCTGGACGGCGCGCGGCTGCGGACCCCTCTTCGTTCCACGCGTGCTGCCCGCGATCCCAATGCAGCGCTGCACCGCGATCACGGCATGGCGTTGCTGTCGGCGCTGGCGGCAGGCGTGGCCATTTCCGTGTGCTGCGCGTTCTGGATAGGCACAGCCTGGAGCAACGGCGCGACTGCTGCGCTGATGGCCGCGATTTTCAGCTGCTTTTTCGCCTCGCAAGACAATCCGGTGCCGGGCATCATGCAGTTCCTGACCTATACGGTGTATTCGATACCGCTGTCGGCGCTGTACCTGCTGGGCATCATGCCCGCCATCCATTCGTTCGAGATGCTGGCCTTGTCGATGCTGCCCACGGCCTTCGTGATAGGCATCTTCATCGCGCGGCCGGCCAGCGCTGGCAAGGCCATGGCCATGCTGTTCGGCTTTTTGGGCACGATGGCGCTGCAAGACACCAACACGGCCGACATCGTGTCCTTCATCGACACGCAGGTGGCCCAGTGCATGGGCGTGGCCACGGCTGCGATCATCGCCGCGATTTTCCGCACGGTCAGCGCCGACTGGAGCGCCCGCCGCATCCAGGCCGCCAACTGGAAAGAGCTGGCGACGCTGGCCGCTTCGCCGCGCGCGCCGTCGCGCCACACCTATACCGCCCGCATGCTGGATCGCATTGGCCTGTTGCAGCCGCGTCTGGCCTTGGCCAAGCGGCCCGACGATCTGGTTGCCGCCGATGCGTTGAAAGACCTGCGCGTGGGCCGTGACATTACGGAACTGCAACGCGCGCGCCGCCACTTGCCCATGGCCGAACCCACGATCGAACCCGTGCTGAACAGCCTGGCGCAGTTTTTCCGCGCACGCTCAACCTGGCGCATCCGCGAAAAGACGCCGGAGTTCCTTGCCCAGATCGACCGCGCTTTATCCAGCGTGGCAGCCACGCCGCAAGGTCTGGCCGCGCGTGACCGTGCCGTGGTGGCGCTGGTGGGCATCCGCCGCGCTTTCTTTCCCGACGCGCCTGACTACCAACCTGCCCATCCAACCATGGAGGGCTCCGCATCATGATTGGCGAATTCAATCTTTACGGTATTTATTTCCCCTGGCTGCTGGTCCTTGGCGTAGTCACGCTGGGCGTGGCCTGGGCGCTGCGGCGCGTGCTGGCACGCGCTGGGCTGTATCGCCTGGTGTGGCACCCCGCGCTGTTTGATCTGGCGCTGTTCGTGGTGCTGCTGTATGGCGTCTCTTTGATTTCCCCTTATTTTCTCCAGAGATAGGTATGAAACTCCCTAACGCTCTTCGCCCTGCTGCTATCGGCAAGTTCGCGGTGACGGCCGTCGTCGTCGCCGCCGCCGCTTATGCCGGCTGGCAGCTCTGGGTGCATTACGAAGTTGAACCCTGGACCCGCGACGGCCGCGTCAAAGCCTATGTGGTTCAGGTAGCGCCCGACGTATCCGGCCTAGTCACCAACGTGCCCGTGCATGACAACCAAGACGTCAAAGCGGGTGATCTGTTGTTTGAGATCGACCGCGCGCGTTTCCAGCTGGCGTTCGATCAGGCGCAGGCTTCGGTGCGTTCGCAGCAAGTGGCGCATGATCAGGCTCTGCGCGACGCCAAGCGCAACCGGTCGCTGGGCCAATTGGTTGCCGCCGAAGCGGTTGAGCAAAGCCAGACCAAGGTGCAACAGACCGAGGCCGCGCTGGCCCAATCCGAAGTGCAATTGAACACGGCGCGCCTGAACCTGGAGCGCAGCCGCGTGCTGGCCGCCAGCGACGGCCGCATCACAAACCTGGACCTGCGCGCGGGCTCGTACGCCACCGCTGGCCATGGCGTGATGGCGCTGGTGGACGCGGGTTCCTTCTACGTCGAAGGCTATTTTGAAGAAACCAAGCTCCCCGGCATCCATGAAGGCGACCCCGTCACCGTCACGTTGATGGGGGACTCGCGCCACATTCGCGGCCACGTGGAAAGTATCGCCATGGGCATTGCCGACCGAGACCGCAGCACGGGCGCCAATCTGCTGCCGAACGTGAATCCGACGTTCAACTGGGTCCGCCTGGCCCAGCGGATTCCTGTGCGCGTAAAGATCGACGACGTGCCTGATGGCGTACGGCTGGTCGCGGGTCAAACCGCCACCGTGTCGGTGAATCCCAGTCCACGCAAACCCTCTTGAATGCTCGTTGATCTTTAACGCCGCCCCAAACCTTTTATCGACGCCAAGCCGTAGCTGCCATGAATACCAAACACCTCCTGCCGCTGATGCTGGCCCTAGCGCTAGCCGGATGCACCACCGTCGGCCCCGACTACAAGGTGCCTGCCGGGTCGGTGGCCGAGCGGCAAAGCGCGCAAGCGCCCTTCGCGCAAGCGCAGGAGGCGGTGTATCAGCAAGAGGCTGTGCCTGGGCACTGGTGGCGCCTGTATAACGATGCCGTGCTGGACGGCCTGGTTGAAAAAGCGCTGGGCGCCAACACCGATCTGCGCGTAGCCAGCGCCAATCTGGAACGCGCGCAGGCCGCCGTGCAGGAAGTGCAAGCGCAGCAAAAGCCCACGATAGGCGTGAACGCGTCGCCCACTTTTGGCCATGTATCCGGCTTGCAAGAACTGCAACCCGGCGTCAATCCGCCCAGCCGCTGGTCGTATTCCACAGGCGCCAGCGTGTCGTACCAGCTGGATTTGTTCGGCCAGATCCGCCGCGCTATCGAAGCCGCCAGCGGCGATGAACAAGCCGCCCAGGCAGCGTACGACGCCACCCGCGTCACGGTTGCGGCCGAAACCGCGCGCGCCTACGCCAATATGTGCGCCGCCGGTATGCAGCTGGCATCGGCCCAGCATTCCGTGCAGGTACAAAAGGAATCGCTGGATGCCGTCAGCCGCTTGCAACGCGCCGGCCGCGGCACCACGCTGGATGTGACCCGTGCGCGCAGCCAGCTGGAACAATTGCAAGCGAACCTGCCGCCGTTCCAAGCACAGCAACGCACGGCGCTCTATCGGCTGGCCGCATTGACGAGCCAGACGCCCAACGACATCTCGCCTGCGCTCTTGCAATGCGCCACCGCGCCGCGCCTGACCGAGACCATCCCCGTTGGCGATGGCGCTGCGCTGCTGCGCCGCCGCCCTGACATCCGCCAGGCCGAGCGGTCGCTGGCCGCCGCCACGGCGCGCATCGGTGTTGCCACCGCAGACCTGTATCCCAAGATCACACTGGGCTTGTCCGCCGCGTCGGGCGGCCCGTTCTCGATGATCGGCGACCGGGGCACGTTCAGCTGGAGCGTTGGCCCGCTGATCTCCTGGACCATCCCCAATACCGGCGCCGTGCAGGCCCGCATTGCCGAAGCGCAAGCCAACACCAAAGCGGCCGTCGCCCGCTTTGATGCAACTGTGCTGAATGCCCTGCGCGAAACCGAAAGCGCGCTGGTGGTTTACGCGCGGCAACTGGATCGCGACTCCTCATTGCGTGCCGCGCGCGACGAAAGCGCGCAGGCTGCGGCTCAGGCCCGCCAACTTTTCCAGTATGGCAAGACGGACTATCTGACGGTTCTGGACGCCGAACGCACATTGGCCACAACGGAAAGTGCGCTGGCGGCATCTCAGGCCGAACTCAGCAGCGATCAGATCGCGCTGTTTCTGGCGCTGGGCGGCGGCTGGGAAAAGTAAGTTCGGGCCAAGCGCCTGCTATTGAACGGCGCCCAGTTCGATAAGCTTGGAAATCGTATTGAAATTGCGGGTCGTCGCTGACACCTTGAGCTTTCTTTCGATGAAATTATTGTTGGCCTTGAGGTCGCTGTACTTCGTGGCGCACAACACATAAGCCATGTCACCCGCCACGCGCACCTGGTCAGGCGCATGGCCAAGTGCATGGAAGGCTTCCAGCAAGCCGTGTTCAGGCGGGGTGGCAAGCAACGTGAAATACAGCTTGGCGGAATCGGCGCCTTTGAACGGGTTGTCATCCAACACCTTCTGGAAGAATGGCGCCGACCGGACCAGCACTTTGATATCGCCGCCGAACTGGGCCTGGATCACGTCATGCACCAGATCTTCAATGGCAGACTGCTCCAGGTTCGTGCGGGCAATGACATTGCCGCTCTGGATGTAGGTTCTGACATTGGCCAGACCGGCCTCTTCCAGCGCTGCGCGCAGCGGCGCCATGAACACCTTGTTTTTCCCGGTCGGGGTCACGCCGCGCAACAGAATAATCTTCGTCTTCATGCTTGTGCATCACTGTGAAAGTCTTGCCTTTTGCGGGGACGCCGCCGCACAGAGTAGACTGGGCGCCTCTCCATGCGTTTCAAAGTCCGTATCTATGCTCGTTAAAGCACTGCGTGTTGGTCTGGGTCAGCTGATTGTATTGGGCGATGCGGTGACGCGTCCGCGCCCGCAGCAACGTTCGGCACAAGGCCAGGCGGCGGTCAACAAAGAAGCCGCCGCGCTCTCGCTCTACCAATTCCACGCCTGCCCGTTTTGCGTCAAGACGCGGCGCGCCATACATCGGCTGAATGTGCCGGTCACGCTGCGCGACGCCAAGGGCGATCAACAGGCCCGCGACCAACTGCTGGCTGGCGGCGGCAAGGTGAAGGTGCCCTGTCTGCGTATCGACGAAGCGGACGGCACACGCTGGTTGTACGAGTCCAATGACATCATCGCCTTTCTTGAACAGCGCTTTGCGAGCGTGGCCTGAGCGGCATCTGACAATATGACGCATCGCGCCCGCCGATTGGCAATCACCCTGTGCGCAGCGATTGCGTTGGCGGGTTGCGACACGTCGCTTCCTCCGCCACCGGCCGGATCAAAATTCACCGCCGAGACCATCGCAACGCGCGAAACGCCGCCAGAGCTGCAATTCCAAGGCTCGCTGGCGGGTCAACCCATTCACTTGCTCGTCCACAATTGCAAGGTCTACAAAGTAGACCCTGCCGAAGGCGAAAACGTGACTTGGACTTTGGTCCTTGAGGGCGATTTCTATCCGCTGCCCACCTCTTGCATTCGCGAAGAGATCACCGCAGGCAAAGGATACGTGAGGGTATTTCTCGGGCGTCAGGCGATGGGCGCAGGGGGCTGCTGCACAGGCACCCCCGAGTACCGCTCGAAAGACGGGCTGACCTGGAAGCCGCACTGACGCGGCTCCCCTTAAGCAGGCGCTCCGCCCTGCCCGGCCGTCCGTTTGAGTACCACCGTGACGAGGATTGACGCATCTTCCAGCGCAACCACGGCATGTAATGAGTGGCCCGATAAGTAAAGCAGATGCCCCGGCCGCAAGACATGCGTGGCGTTTTCAGCGGTGACCTCAACGCTACCCTCTATGCACTGAATCGTGATTTCTCCGGCCACACGATGCGATGGCATTTCCTTGCCGGCCAACAACACCAGCCGCATGACCTCCAAGTCTTCCGATTTGAAGAGCGCGATGGACTTTGCCGTGGCGATCTGGCTGCCGTAGGGAGACAGCGCGATCACTTGGCCGGGAGACGCATGTTGCAACGCCATAATTGGTGCTCCTTCACGAGGACAGGGTTGGGAAGACGATACCCCATCCCTATTTGGGGACAGCCTCGGTCACCATGCCCGTCCCCCATAAAACACCACAGCTATACTGTTCTGACTCAAATAAACTTTGCCGCGCTGCGCCTTTTAAGCAGCGCCCTTTATTGATGCCATCTTTTTCGGCTTTGCTGCGCCCGGTTGGCCAGGCGCTCATTTGTGCACTCTTTGGCCTGGCCTCAGCCCAGGCACTCGCAGCCCCTCCGCCGCTGGCGCAATGTCACGGCATCAAGGATCTGGCTTTCGTCGCGCATTTGGACGACGACCTATTGTTCATGAATCCGGACATTGCCTCGAACATCGAGGCAGGCGGATGCGTGCGCGTCGTCTATCTGACGGCCAGCGACGCTGGCGAAGGCGAAGGTTATATGCTGGGCCGTGAGCGCGGCGTGCGCGCCGCGTATGCGTTTATGGCGCACAAACCCGACGTCTGGAAAGAAGACGCCGGAACGGTTGCCGGACGCCATATTGCCCGCTTTACCTTGCAGGACAATCCGCGCGTGCAGCTGTGGCATTTGCGGCTGAAAGACCCCTGGCTGGGCAAAGGCTGGGGCAGTCTGACCCCGCTTAGCCGCACGGAGTCCGAACCCGGGCAAAATATTGACACGCTCGGCCCGTATCCCGAGGTCTATACCCGCGAACAACTGATTGCCACCGTGGCCGAGATGATCCGCCAATATGGCCCGACGACGGTGCGCCACCTTGATGACACGGTCAGCGTGCCTTATACGCAGCTGTGCTGGCGTTGCACGGGCCATAGCCATCCCGATCACATCGCCAGCGCGCGGCTGGTGCGCGAAGCCATGGTGCGCGCCCCCGGCAACTACGCCGAAACGGGTTATATCGACTACCCCAGCCAGGAACGCGCCACCAACCTGACCGATAGCGAGATCGCCGCCAAGTCGATGATCTTCCAGCACTACGCCTGGAACGACTATCACTATTGCGCAGGGCCCACGGGTTGCAAAGAACCCGCCGGACCAGCCGCGGCCTGGGTGCAGCGCGCTTATTACGTATCGCGCCAGGATGTAGCGCCTCAGCTATACCCGGACGGGCGCGGCGGACTGGTGGTGTTTGCCGCCGGCGAGACCAATGCAGCGGTCAATCGCTGGGATTCCGGCCAACGCCGCTGGCAGAGTCTGGGCGGACGCACTACCGGGCCGCTGGTGTCATTCACGCATGCCGACGGCACGGCCGGACTGATGGCGCGCGACCCCTTGGGCGGCGTGTGGGCGAATAAGCAGCGCCATGACGGTACATGGCAAGGCTGGCAGGCATTGGGCGGCATGCGCGTGACCCAGATTCCGGCGGTTGCTCCGCGCGGAGAAGCCGCGGCCGTGGCACTCGGTTATGACGGCCTTTTGCACTGGATTTCACCGTCCGGCATCGATGGCAGCTGGAGCACCTGGCAAGACTTGCCGCTGCTGGAAGGCGTTACCGGTTCTCCGGCTGCAGCGCGCGGCGCAGATGGCCGTTACGTGATCTTTGCTGTTGCAGGCGCAGGCGAGCTTTTCTATACGCGTCAGTTACCGGCAGCAAAAGGCCACCGGCCGGACTGGCAAGCCTGGCGCCGCGTAACGGCACCCGAAGCCGCGGGCGGACTGGCGGCGATCCGCAACCATGAAAACCGGGTCGAACTCTATTTCCGCCAGCGCAGCAATAACCATCTGACCAAGCTGGTGGAAGCGGGCGACACCACCGATCTCAACATGGAATGGAGCGCGCCGGCCGATATGGGCTTGCCCTTCATCGGACGCCCTGCCATCGACGCCAATGCCCAAGGCAACGTCGTGCTTGCCATTCTTGAGCGCCCGGGCGGACAGCTGTGGCTGGTTGAGCACGGCAAACCGGTAAAGCTGGACGCCGAGGCCGCATCGCCGCCGGCGATCAACATCATCGGCAACACGCTTTATGTCGTCGCTCGCACCGCCGGAGGCCCCCAGCGCTATCAAGTGCTGTCGCGGCACGACGGCGCCTGGGGCGCAAACCTGACGCTGGACGGCGTGCCAGCGAGCGGCGGCGGCCCCTTTGCATCCGTGGCCGCGCGCCCGGCCGATCTGCCGAACCTGGGCGCCAACAACGCGAACAACGCCGTGGTGGTGCGCCCGTCCCCGAACACGCCCGGCACGCTTACGCTGGAACGCATGCCGACGCAATCGTCACGGGCGGCCACACCGACAACGGTGCAGTGACGGGTTCAGTGCACCGTGCTGCCGTCGGGCGGCGTCTGGTTCAGGCCCAGCGCCGCTTCCCAGGCGCGTAGCGGCACGCAGGTTTGCAGGCGCACGATAGCGCGCTGGATCAGGGCCGGATGCAGTTCGTGGCCGACCTGCGAGGCGATATCGATAGTGGAATCGCCATGCAATTCGTTCAACCGGGTCTGCGCGGCCTGGATATGCGCCACGCTCATGATCGGGTCATCGGCGCCATGCAGCAGATGAATCGTGGTGTATTGCGGCGCGGACTTGGGCAATTGCGCGTAGCGGCCCGAAAATGCGAGCACACGGCCAGCCATGCCGTCATGCGCCTGCACCAGTTCCAGCGCCATGATGGCGCCCTGAGAGAACCCGGCCAGCGCCGTGTCCGATTGCAGCAAGCCGAAGCGGGCCTGCGCTTGGCGCACAAAGGCTTCCAGAGGCGGCATGGCGTGCGCCACGCGGTCTGCGCGGTTGTCTTCGGTCACGCCGCGCACCGAAAACCATTGCCGGCCCGCGCCGCCGCCATCGAAAGGCTCGAAACCTTCGGGCACCAGCACGGCCGCCGTGGGGAATGCCGCGCGCACCGCCTGGGCCAGTGGCCGCAGGTTGTCGGGCGAGCCGCCCACGCCGTGCAGCAGGATGAACAACTGGCGCACGTCGACGCCGGGATCAGGTAGAAATTCAATAGAACTGGAAGACGCCATAAGACTGCTCCGTACTGGCATGAGGCCGCTGAACTGCGCCACGATAGCGGCATTGTAAAATGCGCAGCCTATAGCAAACGACGGACTGCCCGGCGCGGCGGCTCGCCCCTACCCCTGTAATGCATACACCGACCACAGAATCGGGCGTCACGCCTGCCAGCCAAAATCAGTTGCACCGCGTGCTTAAAGCGCGCCATCTAACGATGATAGCGTTGGGCGGCGCCATCGGCACCGGCCTGTTCGTCGCCTCTGGCGCGGCGATTGCGCAAGCGGGTCCTGGCGGCGCCCTGCTGGTCTATCTGGTGATTGGCCTGATGGTGTATTTCATCATGACGAGCCTGGGCGAACTGGCGACCTTCATGCCGGTGTCAGGCTCGTTTTGCACCTATGCGTCGCGCTACGTGGACCCGGGTTTCGGCTTTGCGCTGGGGTGGAATTTCTGGATCAGCTGGGCCACGGTGGTCGCCGTGGACGTGGTGGCCGCCCAATTGGTCATGGCGTATTGGCTGCCGGATACGCCGGGATGGATATGGAGTGTGGCGTTCCTGGCGCTGACCTTTGGGCTGAACGCATTTTCGGCGCGCAGCTTCGGTGAAGCCGAATACTGGTTTGCCATCATCAAGGTCGTGGCGGTGTTGTGCTTCATCGCCGTGGGTTTGGCGATGCTGGCAGGCATCATTCATAGCGGCAACCCCGTGGGCCTGGCGAATTGGAAGGTGGGCGATGCGCCCTTCGTGGGCAATGTGGCCACCTGGGTGGGGGTGGCCATGGTGGTTGCGTATTCCTTTCAGGGCACGGAGCTGGTGGGCGTGGCCGCTGGCGAATCCGAGAACCCGCGGCGCAACGTGCCGCGCGCCATCAACAATGTGTTCTGGCGCATTCTGCTGTTCTACGTGCTGGCGATTCTGATCATCGGCCTGCTGCTGCCCTACACCGACCCGCAACTGCTGCGCAACGAAGTCGAAGACATTGCCGTCAGCCCCTTCACGCTGGTCTTCCAGCATGCAGGGCTATTGTCGGCAGCCACGGTCATGAACGCAGTGATCCTGACGTCCGTGCTGTCGGCGGGCAACTCGGGCATGTACGCCGCCACCCGGATGCTGTTCAACATGGCGGCCGAAGGCCAGGCGCCAGCGGTGTTCAAGCGGCTGACCCGCAATGGCGTGCCGCTGTATGCGCTACTGGCCACCACCGCGCTTGCCTGTCTGTGCCTGTTCAGCGTGGTGTACAGCCCGAAAGCCGTCTACATCTGGCTGCTGAACTTTGCCGGCATGACGGAATTCATCGTGTGGTTGAGCATTGCCGTCAGCCATTACCGTTTTCGCCAGGGTTATGTGAAGCACGGCTACGACACGGCTGATCTGCCTTACAAGGCCGGCCTGTTCCCCTTTGGCCCGGTACTGGCCTTTGTACTGTGCCTGACGGTCACGTTGGGCCAGAACTACCAGGCATTCCTGGAAGAGCGCATCGACTGGATCGGGGTCATGTCGACCTATCTGGCGATTCCGCTGTTTCTGGCGTTGTGGATCGGTCATCGCGTGCTGAGAAAGTCGCGCTGGGTGCCGTACAAGGACATGCGTTTTTACGGTTTGGAGCTGGGCCAGGGCGTGGAACAGCCATCGGGAACCCCGGCAAACGCCCGGATGTAGCCTTGGCGGGGCCAGGGAAACCGGCGGCTTGAAAGGCGGGTAAAATACTGTATATTCATACAGCACACCTCTCTTTCAAGCCGCTCATCCCCCCGTCATGCAGTCCCCGGAACGTATCCATCCCGCGTTGTGGCGCGCCACCCAAATGGCTAAAGGCGCCGCCCGCAGCCTGCCCACCGGGCATGCTGCGCTTTCGGCCGAGCTGCCGGACGGCGGCTGGCCGCTGGGGTCCCTGATCGAACTGCTGACCCCGCACCCCGGCATAGGCGAAATCCGCCTGCTGCGCCCGGCGCTGGCCCAGCTGGAAACACGCCGTCCCATTGCTCTGGTGCACCCCCCGCATGCCCCCCATATCGCCAGCTGGATGAGCTGGCGGCTGGACCCCCGGCAGTTGCTCTGGGTTGCGCCAGAAAAACCCGTTGATGCCTTATGGGCCACGGAACAGATCCTGAAAAACGGCAGTTGCGGCGCGTTGATCTGCTGGCTGCCCCATGTGCGGCCTGAATCCTTGCGCCGTCTGCACCTGGCAGCCCAGGCCAGTGATCTGCTGTTTATCGCCGTCCGCCCGTCCAACGCGGCGCAAAACGCCACTCCCGCCCCCTTGCGGCTGGCCCTTGCGCCCGCGCCTGGCGGCTTGTCCGTACACATTCTGAAGCGCCGGGGGCCTGTCTGCGACACGCCGCTGTACGTGGGCCTGGAGCCCGGCGCCCTTACGCCTTCTTCTCCCCGCCATGCGCCTCTGGATCGCCGTCTACCTGCGCTGCCTGCCGCTGGACGCACTACGCCCGCACTGGCCGCATGAGGAGCAGGCGTTCGCCGTTCTGGACCAGGAACGCGTCGCCGCCCTCACCCCCGCCGCCCGCCAGGCCGGCGTCCGCCCCGGCATGCGCCGCGCCGGCGCGGCAGCCATCGCCCCGCAGGTCGAGTTGCTGCCGCGCAATGCGCTTGCCGAAGCCGATGCCTTGCAAGGCGCAGCGCTGGCCTTGCTGCAATACACGCCCGAAGTCGCCTTGGCGGGCGGCGACACCGTGCTCTTGAATGTAGGCGCCAGCCTGATGTTCTTCCGTGGTCCCCGTGCGCTCAGCCAACGGGTCCGCGCCACGCTGCGCGCACTGGACCTGCACGTGACACTCGGCATGGCGCCCACCGCCATGGGCGCGTGGCTGCTGGCCCACCGCCCGGGCCGGCACGCCCCCCGGCGCACCCTGACGCTGCCCACGCTGGCACGCCGGCTGGACGCGCTGCCGCTGGCGCTGCTGCCCCAGGCGCAGGCGCGCCAAGACTGGTTAAACGATATTGGCTGCCACAGCCTGGCAGACCTGCGCGCCCTGCCCCGCGCGGGCCTGCAACGGCGCAGCACGCCCGAGCTGCTGCAAGCCCTGGATGCCGCCTACGGCCAGACACCCGAGCTCTATCGCTGGATTGAACCGCCCCATCAGTTTTCGCGGCGTCTGGAACTGATGGACTACGTAGAGCACACCGACGCCGTGCTGGGCGTGGCGCGGCGGCTGGCCGAACAGCTGGGCGGCTGGCTGACCGCCCGGCAACTGGCGGTGCGGCGCGTGGTGCTCAGTATGGAACACGAGCGCGGCCGCCATGCGCGCCCGCCCACCGAACTGGAACTGGCGCTGGCGCAACCGGTCTGGCAAGCGCCGCAGCTCTTGCACCTGCTGCGCGAAAAACTCAACCATTTCACGCTGGAAGCTCCCGTCATCGCCGTGACGCTGCTGGCGCCCGATACGGTAGAGCAACCCGCCGCCAGCACCACCTTGTTTCCTGAACCGGGCGGCACCGCGGCCGACCACGCGCGGCTGCTGGACCTGCTGGTGGCCCGGCTGGGCCGTGACCAGGTCCGTCACGCCCAGCCCACCGCCGACCACCGCCCCGAAGCCGCCAATTCCTGGGGCGACGCGCTGGCCGCCCCTCAACGCCCCGAACCGCTGCCCACTTTGCTGGACCGGCCGTTCTGGCTGCTGCAAACGCCGCTGCCCTTGAAGCTATCCGGCCATCGCCCCCAATACGCCGGCCAGGCGCTGCGCCTGATGCGCGGCCCCGAACGCATCGAAAGCGGCTGGTGGGACCCGGCCCTGACCGTGCGCGATTACTTCGTTGCCGAAGATGCCGCCGCGGCGCGCTACTGGATCTACCGCGAGCGCGATGCGGACGACGCCCGCTGGTTCCTGCACGGGCTGTACGCATAAGGCCAATCGCATGGACGACGATTCCTACGATGCGCCTGAACCGGCCGATCTGTTGGTCGCGCTGCCCGGCTACGCCGAGCTGCAATGCCAGTCGAACTTCTCTTTCCTGCAAGGCGCGTCGCATCCCGAGGAACTGGCCGCGCGCGCCGCTGAACTGGGTTACGCCGCGCTGGCGCTGACCGACGAATGCTCGCTGGCTGGCGTGGTGCGCGCCCACACCGAAGCCAAGACCCAGAAGCTGCCGCTGATCATCGGCGCCACCTTCCAGCTGCGCGCAGCTCCAGATGCCGCACCGCTGGGCCTGACCCTGCTGGCGCAGACCCGCGAAGGCTACGGCAACCTGTCCGAACTGATCACCTTGGCCCGCACCCGCGCGCCCAAAGGCGAATACCGCCTGGCCCCGGAAGACTTCACCCATCCGCCAGAAGGGTATGCGCATCTGCGCCAGTTGCCCGAATGCCTGGCCATCCTGACCCCCGCCTATGGCACCGATGCCGACCGCATGGCCGAGCAGGCGCGCTGGCTGGCGCGCGTGTTTCCGCAGCGCGCCTGGGTGGGGCTGACCTTGCTGTATCAGTCGCGCGACGATCTGCACCGCGCCGCCGTCGAACACGCCGCGCACGAATCAGAACTGCCCATCGTGGCGGTGGGCCAGGTGCAGATGCATGTGCGCTCGCGCAAACCCTTGCATGACACGCTGACCGGCATCCGCACACGCCAGCCCGTGTCCCAATGCGGCTACGAGCTGTCTGGCAATGCCGAACAACATCTGCGCACCCGCATGCGGCTGGCCAATCTGTACCCGCCCGGCGCGCTGGCCCAGACGCTGGCCGTGGCGCGCCGCTGCGCGTTTTCCTTGGACGAATTGCGTTATGAATACCCCGACGAAATCGTGCCTGCCGGCCACACGCCAGCCACCTATCTGCGCCAGGAAACCGTGGCGGGCGCCGCACGCCGCTTTCCGGCTGGCGTCCCCGCCAGCGTGGCCGAACAGATCGAAAAAGAACTCGGGCTGATTGCCGACCTGCAATACGAAGCGTATTTCCTGACCGTCTACGACATCGTCCAGTTCGCCCGCCGCGCAGGCATTCTGTGCCAGGGCCGCGGGTCCGCCGCCAACTCCGCCGTGTGTTATTGCCTGGGCATCACCGAAGTGGACCCGGTGCGCGGCAACACGCTGTTTGAACGCTTCATCAGTAAAGAACGCGCCGAGCCGCCCGACATCGACGTGGACTTTGAACACCAGCGCCGCGAAGAGGTCATCCAGTACATCTACGGCAGATACGGCCGTGATCGCGCCGCGCTGACCGCCGTCGTGATTTCTTACCGGCCGCGCAGCGTGTTGCGCGATACGGGCCGCGCGCTGGGCGTGGACTTAGGCGTGATCGATACGGTGGCCCGCGTGCATCAATGGTGGGACGGCAAGAAAGAAATGCTGCGCACGCTGGGCGCTTGCGGACTGGACCCGGAATCCCAGGTGGCGCGGCAATGGGCGTCGCTGGCGCAAACCATGATGGGGTTTCCGCGCCACCTGTCGCAGCATCCGGGCGGCTTTGTGATTTCACGCGGGAAGCTATCGCGTCTGGTGCCCATTGAAAACGCCGCCATGGCAGAGCGCAGCGTCGTGCAATGGGACAAGGACGATCTGGACGCATTGAAACTGCTGAAGGTGGACGTGCTGGCGCTGGGCATGTTGTCGGCCCTGCGCCGCACGCTGGAACTGGCCAGCCAGCGCCGCGGCCAGCCCATGACGCTGCAAGACATTCCCGAAGGCGATGACCCGACCTACGACATGATTTGCGACGCGGACACGGTGGGCGTGTTCCAGATTGAATCGCGCGCGCAAATGACCATGCTGCCGCGCCTTAGACCCCGCGAATACTACGATCTGGTGGTGCAGGTTGCCATCGTGCGGCCCGGCCCCATCCAAGGCGGCATGGTCCATCCCTATCTGCGCCGCCGCCAGAAAAAGGAAGCCGAAACCTATCCCAGCGAGAAAGTGAAAGGGGTACTCAGCCGGACCATGGGCGTGCCGATTTTTCAGGAACAGGTGATGCAGATCGCGGTGGTGGCGGCGGGTTTCTCGCCAGGCGAAGCCGACCAGTTACGCCGGTCCATGGCCGCCTGGAAGCGCAAGGGCGGCGTGGACAAATTCCGCGTCAAGCTCGTGGGCGGGCTGCTGGCGCACGGATATACGCTGGACTTTGCCGAAGCCCTGTTCCGGCAGGTGGAAGGCTTTGGTGAATACGGTTTCCCTGAAAGCCATGCCGCCAGCTTTGCGCTGCTGGCCTATTCCAGCTCCTGGTTGAAGCGCCATGAGCCCGAAGCCTTTCTGGCGGCCCTGCTGAATTCCCAGCCCATGGGGTTTTACGCCCCCGCGCAACTGGTGCAGGACGCTCGCCGCCACGGCGTTTGCGTGCTGCCCGCAGACGTCACCGTCAGCGGCTGGGACTCGGCGCTGGAACACCTGCCAGACGGCCACCCCGGCACGCAGCGCCACCCGCACGCCCACGCCCCGGATGCCGGCTCCCGCCGCCCCGCCGTCCGGCTGGGCCTGAGCCTGATCCAGGGCATGCGCGAAGACGCCGCCCGGCGCATCGAAGACGCGCGCGGCCTATTGCCCTTTACCGACACCGGCGACCTGGCCCGCCGCGCCACCCTTAACCGCCATGATCTGAATGCACTGGCCGCAGGCGATGCGCTACGCACATTGGCGGGCCACCGCCGCCAGGCCAGTTGGGAAGCCGCCGCCAGCGTGCAAAGCCGCGATCTGCTGCGCGATGCCGCCATCGTGGAAGCGCAGGCGCCCCAGTTGCAGGCGCCTTCGGAAAGCCAGTCCGTGGCGGCGGACTACCGCAGCGTGGGCCTGACCTTGCACAGCCACCCCGTAGCGCTGCTGCGCGCCCAACTGGCGGCGCGCAATTTCCAGCCCGCCGAGGTCCTGAACTGCTATCCCAACAAACGTTCGGCGCGCGCCTGCGGCATCGTCACCGTGCGCCAGCGCCCGCAAACATCCAAGGGGGTGATTTTTGTCACGCTCGAAGACGAAACCGGCCCCGTCAACGTGGTGGTGCGACCTGAACTGATTGAACGCCAGCGCCGCGAACTGCTGGGCGCCACCCTGCTTGGCGTATATGGCGCCTGGCAAAGCGTGGACGGCGTACGCCATTTGATTGCACAGCGGCTGGTGGATATGTCTGATCTGCTGGGCGGCCTGGCAACGCAGAGCCGGAACTTTCATTAGGGATGCGGTTGCGGCGCAGCCGCGTCCCTGCTTGCCTGGGGTTCTTGCCGGAAGTTCTGCCGGAAATTCTTACCGGGGCTTTTACCGAAGCGTCAGCCCTGTTTCCCGAACCCGCCGGACGCCCACTCCGATGCACGTTGCACGCTCAGCTTGTAGGTTGGCGCAACGTGGACTTCAGCCAGCTGTTCGCCCGATTCGTCATAGGCGCTGAGCACGGCATAGGGTTCGTCTTCGTCGGGAACGATATCCAGCTTGATGGTCAACCGGCCAGCGGCAGCATCGATCTTCACGCTCTTGTGCAGCGTCGCATGCAATTGCTGTTCGTGACGGCGCAGGACTTCGTTGGCCGTTTTGACCAGGGTGATGAAGGCGGACGAGTCCAGCGGCTTGGGGTTCTTCTTATCGCGGCCCATGGTCCACGGACCCACCAGAGCGGGCTCGGCTTGTCCGTCCAGGGTCATTTCCACGGCCCAGCCGTCGTCGTCCTCGTTCTTGATGATCCGGGCGGTCCAGCCGTCATCACGCCAAAGCCGGGGTTCCTGTTCCTTGCGGTTTTCGGACTGATCGGTATCCGATATCGGGGTGTCATTCACTGCGGTACTTCTCCTGATTCTTTGCCACTCAAAACTTCGCAAGACCTCTGCGCTGTACGCACTGTAACTTAACGCGCGAGCCCTGCCGGCGTCCTGGCCTGAGAAGGACAGTTTTGGCACGATCGAATCCGGCAATTGCCGGGTGCGCGAACACGTAGCAACGCACACGTATCCACGCACCTGTATCAACGCCCCCCCCTTTCAATGGCGGCGTTCAACCGTCTTTCTTCCAAACAGCGCCGCATCATCCACCGCCTTTGCCATCGCCTCATATCCCGCGTCCCCGGGATGCAGGTGATCACCCGAGTCATAAGCGGGCAACAAGCGCGCCGGATGCGCCGGGTCTTGCAACAAGGCATCGAAATCCACCACTGCGTCGAACACGCCGCTTCCGCGAATCCACTGGTTCACCTCGCGCCGCACTGCGTCCTTGGCCGGACTGTAGTACCCCGTGACCGGCGTGCCCTCAAGCGCGCCTTCAAACGGCGGAATCGTCGCCGCCACAATCCGCACGTTGCGCGCATGCGCCGCTTCTGCCAGTTGTCGATAGCCCTCGGCCAGCCGCGGGGCGGTCATGGCCGGGTCGCCTGGCGCGAAAGCGCTGCCCGGCCATCCGATATCGTTGATGCCCATCATCAGGACAACGGTGCGCACGCCCGGCTGCGACAACACGTCGGCATCGAAGCGGGCCATGGCGTTCACCCCCATCTTGTCGCTCCAGACCCGTGCGCCCGAGATCCCGGCGTTGACGACGCCCACGCCTTCACCCGCCAGACGCCGGGCCAGGAAATCGGGCCAGCGGCGATTCAAGCCTGGAGTCGAGCCGTTGCCATCGGTCACCGAGTCACCAAACGCCACGACGACCGGCGCGGCCTCTTTACGCTGCACCCAAACACCCGCCAGAAAGGCGCGCCCTTCCAACGGCGTGGCCCCAGCCAGATCTTGAGCCACGCTGGTGTTGCCCCGCGTCAGCAAGGCCGTTTGCTGCGCCCCCCAATGAAATGTCGTCACTGGTGTGGCCTGCGGGAAATAGGTGCTGATCGCCAGTTCGGTCAATGCGTCCACCGGCAGATCCACCGGATCACTGACCGCCTGCGCGCCCGGGGCGATTGTCACCCCCGGCTGCCCGCCAAAGCGCAGCGCGCGGTTCGATGCGGGCTCAACCGCCATGCCGTGCTGAATCCGCGCCACCTGCGCCGCGCCAATCACCAGCGCTTGCGAACCATAGCGGTTGGACAGCACCACGCGCAGCCGCTGGCCGCCCAGGCTGAGCTTGACCGTCTCTTGCAGGGTTTGATTTTGCAATTGACCAGGCATACCCGTGGGCAGCGCGAACAACGCATCCCAGACCGGCTGCGGGCTGGCAAACCAGGAGCTGATCCAGACAGCGGGCGGTGACTCTGTCGTGGCACCGGTAGCGCCCGCCACTGACGAGAACAAAAATGGGCTGGCCAGGGCAGCCGCAAGACTCAGGGAGCGAAAGCGTGGATAGGGTTTCAAGGCAGATCCTTGTAGCAAGAAAGATAAGTCAGGCCTTGACAATAGGCTCTTCCTAAACTGACGAATAGCCACATAAAATACATACACCTTCTTCCAAATTGGAATGACACCATGGATACGCTGCGTGCCATGCGAGCCTTTGTCCGCGCCGTCGAACTGGGCACCCTGTCCGCCGCAGCCCGCGAACAAGCCCTTACCCAACCCGCCTTGAGCAAGATCGTGGCGGCGCTGGAAAAAGACCTGAATGTGCGGCTGCTGGAACGCAGCACGACCCGCGTCGTGCCCACCGAGCAAGGCAAGCGCTTTTATGAACGCGCCAAACGGGTGCTGGAGGAATACGCCGAGGCCGTGGCGGACGCCCGAGGCCAAACCGAAACCCCCACTGGATTCCTGCGCGTCAATGCGCCAGTGGCCCTGGGCCAGTTTTGGCTGAATGCGGCAATCCATCAGTTTCTGGATTCATACCCTGATATCCAGGTGGAACTGATTCTGAATGACCGCTATGTAGATCTGGTTGAAGAAGGCGTGGACGTGGCCCTGCGCCTGGGCAGTGATCTGCCGCCCAATGCCGTGGCGCGCAAGGCCGGCGTGTCGCCCCGCCATCTGGTGGCCGCGCCGTCCTATCTGGCCCGCCATGGCATGCCCCGCACACCCGATGACCTGTCCGCCCACGACTACGTGCGTTTTGCATGGTCAGCGGCGGGCGATCTGCTTGAGCTGCATCAGGACAGTACCCGCGCCAGCGTTCAAACCCGGGGACGCTATCGCGTCAATAACGCCTTGGCAATCCGCGAAACGCTGGCGATGGGCGCGGGTATCGGCCTGTGCCCGGCGTGGGTGGTACACGACTTGCTAGCTGATGGCCAGTTGATTCACGTACTGCCCGGCTGGAGCGGACCGCAGCAAGAAGCCTTTCTGATCTACCCGTCGCGCCGCTACCAGTCACTGCGCGCACGGCTGCTGATCCAATTCCTGGCCGACCGTCTGCGTGAACTGCCTGGCATGCAAGTCCCCTCGGAACCATGAGCACAGCCGGCCGCCGCTGGTCTATCATGGCTTTTTTGTCGCGTAGTTGTAAGGAGCTATACATGATCCGCAAGCTGATCCCCTTCCTACTGGTTGCCAGCCTGACCGCGTGCGCCAATACGGGCACCTCGTCGTCGCGTGCGCCGGCAGCCTCCAGCTCCTCAAGCGCATCCTCGTCGGCCGATTCCGGCTCTTCGTCCGGCTCGTCCGGGGGATCGTCCTATGGCTCGTCGTCATCGTCGTCCATGCCCGGCGCGACCAGCGGCAAAACGTGCGATGCCGGCCCGCTGCAATCGCAGATTGGCCAAAAGGCCACGCAATCCGTCATGGAAGATCTGCGCTCGCGCAGCGGCAGCACCACCGCCCGCATCCTGCGTCCCGGCCAGCTGGTCACCATGGAATACAACGCGACCCGCCTGAATCTGATCGTCGACGACAAAGACATCATGACGGCCATTCGCTGCGGCTGATCGGTCCGCAAGCCAACCTTGCCCCCGGGGACCGGCACCGCGCCCGGCCCCGGCTGAATACCGCTTCAGCACTGGCGCGGCGCAGCCGCCGGCGGCACATGGGGCAGAAATGCCCCAGCCACTTCAAACGCGCATTCCTCGCGCGCAATATCGATCACCCGGGACACAATCGGGTTGACGATATTTTTCTTGTGCACCGCGTAGTAATTGATGGTCGGCAGGTCCGGCTGCACATTCAATTGGCTCAATGCGCCCCGCTCCACCAGCGGCGCGAAGTACGCGCCCGGCAGGTAACTGATACCCAAGCCCAACATCGTCAACTGCGCCATCATGCCCAGGCTGTTGCACGTCAGCACGCGTTTGACCGGCAATCCTTGTTCGGCAAACCAGGCGTCATACAGATGCGACAACGCTGAATTGGTGGGTTGTGAAATGACGGGATACGGCGCCAGATCCTGAGGCGTCAGGCGGGCAGAAAAATCGATGTCCAGCGCAGGGCTGGCCATCCACACATTGGTCACCCCGCCCAGATGGGTGCAGTCGTACTGATAGCTCCAGAACGGGCCGGGCATGATGGCCAGATCCAGCTCATCCTGCTCCAGCCGTTCGTACAGCGTGATGCCGCCGTCAATTTCGGGCATGAGCTGCACGCGGGGGTACTGCTGGCTGATCTGATTGATCAGACGCGCCAGCCAGGTCATGCCAACCAATTCCGTCACGCCCAGCCGCAGCACGCCTTCAAAACTGGCCGGATCGGCCATGTTCTGCACGATGCGGCTGTTCAGGTCCAGCATTTCACGCGCCAGTTCAAACAGCTTGCGCCCCTGCGGAGTCATCAGCAGTTTCTTGGCGCGCCGTTCAAAAAGCGGAGCGCCGGCAAAGGCCTCAAGTTCGCCCACGCGCTTGGCCACGGCGGACTGGGTGGTGTGCAATTTGCGGGACGATGCGCTGAAGCTGCCAAGTTCGGAGCTCCAGTAAAAAGCTTCTAGCTGTTTAAGGGTATACATCGCGGCGGTCGATGCGAAACGCATGGAAACCCTCACCTTAACATCGCCGCCGCGCTGCCCGCGCAGGGCCTTAGCCGCGCGGATGCAGGATATCTGCCAGGAAGCGCTGCGCGCGCGGATGAGACGGTGCGCTGAAGAAACGCTCGGGCGTATCCATTTCCAGGATCTCGCCGCCGTCCATGAACACCACCCGGTCGCAGACGTCGCGCGCAAAACCCATTTCGTGGGTCACGCACACCATCGTCATACCGTCTTTGGCCAGGCCCTTCATCACTTGCAGCACCTCGCCCACCATCTCGGGGTCCAGCGCGCTGGTGGGCTCGTCAAACAGCATCACGGGCGGTTGCAGGGCCAACGCCCGTGCAATCGCCACGCGTTGCTGCTGGCCGCCGGACAGCGAACCCGGATACGCGTCGATCTTGTGTTCCAGGCCCACGCGTTCCAGCAACGTGCGGGCCAGATCGATCGATTGCTTGCGCGGCTGCTTGCGGATGTTGACGGGCGCAAAGATCACGTTTTCCAGCACGCTCATGTGCGGGAAAAGATTGAACTGCTGAAACACAAAACCGATCTTCTGGCGCAGCGCGTTCAGGTTGGCGCCCTTGGCGTAGATGTCCGCGCCGTCGATCAGGATGCGGCCTTTCTCAATGGGTTCCAGCCGGTTGATGGTGCGGATCATGGTGGACTTGCCCGAGCCCGACGGGCCGCACACCACCAGCACCTCACCACGCGCCACCGACAGGTCCACATCTTTCAGCACATGATGCGTGCCGTACCACTTGTTCACTTTTTCAAGCTTGATCATGTTTGTTCCTTTAAGCCATGGCGCGCGAGCGGCGGATACGCAGGTCCAGCCAGCTCAAGCTGCGGCTCAGGCTGAAGCACACCAGGAAATAGATAATGGCCAGAATGCCGAACACCTGCAGCGGCTGAGTCAGCACAAGGTTGTTGACCTGATTGGCCGCAAAAGTCAGTTCGTTCACGCTGATCACATAACCCAGCGACGTTTCCTTGACGGTCGAGACGAATTGGCTGGTCATGCTGGGCAGCACGTTAAACAGCGCTTGCGGCAGCACCACTTTGCGCATCGTCGTCCAGTACCCCACGCCCAGCGAACGCGACGCCTCGATCTGGCCGCGCGGCACCGCTTCAATTCCAGAGCGGATCACTTCCGACAGATACGCGCTTTCATAGACCACCAACGCAAAGATCAGCGTCCAGAAGCCGCTCACCACCTGGCCAGTCAGCTTGGGCACCACAAAATACGCCCAGAAGATCAGCATCAGCAGCGGCATGCCGCGCACCACGTTGACCAGCGCCTTGCTGGCCACGCGCAACCAACCAAACGGGCTGACGCGAGCCAATGCGATCAACAGCGCCAGCGGCATGGACATGGCCAGGCCCAAAGCGGCCAGAATCAGCGTCAGCGCCAGGCCGCCCAGCGGGCCATTCGGGTATTGGCCGACCAGCAGCGTCGGCCAGTATTGCATTAGCAGATCAAGCACCGTGGCCTCCGCGATTCAGACGATAACGGGCGTAGATGCGCGATCCGAGCGCCATGATCAGGAACGATCCCAGCAGGTACATGATCGTCGCGGCGCCAAAGGTGGCAAAGGTACGATAGGTTTCGTTTTCGATCTCACGCGCCTGATACGTCAACTCCATGACGCCAATCGCCATGGCGACGCTGGTGTTCTTGAACAGCAGCAGCGCGCGGCCAACCAGCGGTGGAATGGAAATGCGCAGCGCTTGCGGCACGATCACGAATCGCATGCATTGCAGGTA
Source organism: Achromobacter seleniivolatilans (assembly GCF_030864005.1). Lineage (NCBI taxonomy): Bacteria > Pseudomonadati > Pseudomonadota > Betaproteobacteria > Burkholderiales > Alcaligenaceae > Achromobacter > Achromobacter seleniivolatilans. The sequence continues at coordinate 1,179,326 of NZ_CP132976.1, read as the reverse complement.
GCTGGCGCCCAGAGCTCGGGCGGCTTCAAACTGCGTGCCCGGTATGGCGCGCAGACCGCTGCGGATGTCTTCTGCGATATAGGCGGCCGAGCCCAGCCCCAGCGCGATGGCCGCCAGCGACATCTCGGCGTTATGGTCGTACAACCACAGACGCACGCCCTCCGGCAGCAGTTCGGGCATACCGAAATACCAGAACAACACCTGCACCAGCAAGGGCACATTGCGGTGATATTCCACGTAGGCGTCAACCACCCAGCGGCACGCCGTCACATTGGTGGCGCGCACTACCACCAGCGTCACCGCGATGGTAAAGGCCAGTACCCAGGCAACCAGGAACAGTTGCAAGGTGACCACCATGCCGCTGAGCAGCAGCTGGTATTGGGAAGCGTCAAGTAGGCTCATAAATCAGTCAATCTCCGGCAATCTCGCGGCCCACGCCAAACGTCACGGTTTCCGACAAGCCGCCTGATAAGGCGACGGAAACCGTGACGAGAGACGTGCAGGCCGCGCTGGGGTCCCTGGCGTCAGCCCGCGATGGGGCCGATCTTGAAGCCGCGTTCCAGCTTGTACGGGGTTTCAGGACCAAACCACTTATCAAACAACTTGGAGGCCGCGCCCGAGGTTTCCGCTTCGTCCAGCGCCTGATTCACCGTTTCCAGAAAACGCGGTTCAGACTTGCGCACGCCCAGGCCCCAAGGCTCGTCAAACACCGACTTGGCGATCACGCTGACGGGCGCCGTGGGAGGGCTTTGCAGCACCAGACGCGCCAGCACCAGTTCCGAGGCGAATTGCGCGTCCACCTTCTTTTGCTGCAAGGCCAGATAGGTCGCCGAGCTGTCGCCATAACCAATCACCTGGGACTTGTCCAGAATGCGCTTGATCTCGCGTTCCGAACTGGACCCCTTGGTGGCGCCGATACGGCGGCCGTTCAGCGCTTCCACGCTGTCCAGGCCCGAGTCCTTGCGCACCAGCAGCTTTTGCGGGCTGACGTAATAGGCATGGCTGAAGGAGATCTGTTGCGCGCGGTCCGGGGAATAACCCAGGTTGGCGGCCAGGATGTCTACGCGGCCTTCGTTCAGTTCCGGCACGCGGGCCGCCACCGACAACAGCTTGTAGTTGACCTTGACGCCCAGCTTGTCGGCCACCAGTTTGCAAACATCCACGTCGTAGCCCACCAGCTGGCGCGTGGCGCCGTCCTGGAAGCTGAACGGCTGCGAGGTGCCCAGCGTGCCGCAGATCAGCTCGCCGCGCGCCTTGATGTCATCGACCTGATCGGCCTGGGCGGCGCCGCCCAGCGTCAGGAATGCCAGGCCCAGGCAGGCTGCGTAAAGAGAGTGGCGTTTCATGGTTGATTCCCCTTGTTTGGTTATGTGGTGGTCGTAATGAAAACCGGGATGCGCGGCGTGGCGTCAAGCCAGCTTGGCGCATGCCTCGCGAATGGCAGAGCAACCCTGCTTGATATCGTCCAAAGACGCTGCAAACGACAGCCGGAACGTGCCAGGCGCGCCGTAAGCGTGGCCATCAATGACAGCAACGCCCGCTTCGCGCAGCAGATAGTGGGTCAGGTCGGTGTCGGTGGCGATCACGTCGCCAGCTGGCGTCTTCTTGCCCAGCAGACCCGAACAATCGGGAAACACATAGAAGGCGCCTTGCGGCACAACGATAGCCAGGCCCGGCGCGCCGGACAGCTCGGCAATCGCCAGATCGCGGCGAGCCTGAAAAACCTTGGCAAATTCAGCCACGCAATCCTGCGGACCCGACAAGGCTTCCAGTGCGGCCGCCTGGCTGACGGAGGAAGCGCCGGACGTGCTTTGCGATTGCAGGATCGCCATCGCCTTGATCAGTTCGTCCGGACCCGCGCCGTAGCCAATACGCCAGCCCGTCATCGCATACGCTTTGGACACGCCGTTGATCACCAGCGAGCGGGCAGCCAGTTCAGGCGCCACCTGCAAGGGATGCACGGTCGGCTCGCCGGTAAAGTTCAGGCGCGCGTAGATGTCGTCGGTCATCAGCCACACGTGCGGATGACGCTTGAGCACGTCGGTCAGGCCGCGCAGCTCTTCGGCGGTATAGACCGAGCCCGTGGGATTGCTGGGCGCGTTCATCATCAGCCATTTGGTGCGCGGCGTGATGGCGCGTTCCAGCGCGTCGGGGGTGACTTTGTAATCTGTGGCGGGCGAGGTTTCAACAGCTACCGGCACGCCGCCATTGACCAGCACCATGTCCGGGTACGACACCCAGAACGGCGCGGGGATCAGCACTTCATCGCCGTCGTTCAGCGTCGCGGCCAGGCCATTGAAAATCACCTGTTTGGCGCCCGTGCTGACAATGATCTGCGAGACGGGATAGTCCACGCCGGTCGCTTCCAGCAGGTGAGCGCGGGCGGCCTTGCGCAAGGCAACGGTGCCCTGGGCCGGCGGATACTTGGTTTCACCGCGGTTCATCGCGGCGGTCGCGGCCTGGCGGATGTGCTCAGGCGTGGAAAAATCCGGCTCGCCAATGGTCAGGTCGATAATGCGGCGGCCCTGCTCGCGCAGTTCGGCGATGATGGCGCGCGCGGCAACGCTGGGCGACAGCTTGATGCGCTTGATGCGGTCGGCAACGATGCTCATTTGGCGGCTCCCGTTTTTTCAGCGATGGTCTTGTCCAGCCACGGCTTGGTGTAGGTGCCTGCGCGCAGCTTTTCCTTGGCCACGGCTTCGTCGGCTTCTTTCTTCAGGGCCAGCGCCAGCACGGCAGCGGCGTGTTCCGCGGGAATCACCACCACGCCATCAGCGTCGCCCACCACCACGTCGCCCGGGTTGACCACTTGGCCGCCCACGGACACGGGCACGTTGATTTCACCGGGGCCGTCCTTGTAGGGGCCTTTGTGCGACACAGCGCGCGCAAAGCAGCCGAATTCGCCCTGGGCAAAAACATCCAGATCGCGCACGGCGCCATCAATGACAAACCCTTCAATGCCGCGCGATTGCGCGTCCATCATCATCAGTTCGCCGACCAGCGCGTTGCTGCTGTCGCCAGCGCCATCCACCACGATCACGTCGCCTGCTCCACCCAGCGAAATCGCTTTGTGGATCATCAGGTTATCGCCAGGACGAGTCTTGACGGTGAGCGCCAGGCCAACCGTGCGGCGCGTGCCGCCATGCAGCGGGCGCAGGCCCGACACGCCGTACAGGCGATTCATGCAGTCGCTGATCTGGGCCGAGCCGATGCTGGCAAAGCCTGCCAGCACGTCAGCGGCGACGGCCGGAGCGGGCCGGGAAAGTATGCGAAATCCGATGGGGTTCATAAGCAAGCCAGGGGTAAATGCGTGAAGCGATTAAGCGAACATGCATTACAAAGCCCGGCATGCCTTTCTTCAAAACGATATAAATTCCCGGCGATTCAGGAATTTAATTCGTACATATTGCGGTTTAGGGTAATCCCTTATTCGTGATTACCCTAGGTCACGGAGTCAATCGTCACCCGCGCCGGTGGCGTTGCGCGCTTCGGACAAAGCCACCGTCAGGTGCATGACTTTCTTCTTTAACTGATCGCGTTCGTCGGTCAGCTTGGTCAGCAAACCTCGCAGGCGGGCGACCTCGCCGGGCAGATCCTCGATGTTCTCGATGGGCTCCTCGGGCGGGGTTTCACGTGGCGGCGGCGCCTTGGCCTGGCGCACCTCGCGCGCGGCCTGTTGCAGCTCTTTCTTGCCGCCAGCGACGGCCGCAGCCTGACGCTCGGCGGGCAAGGAGGCGACTGCAGCGGCGGCATTGATCGAGATTGCGCCCTCTTTTACCGCCCGCACCAATTCCGGCGCGGCGTCCTTCTGGATTTTTTCAATCTGACCCAGCGTGCTGCTGCTGATCCGCGCCGCACGCGCCAACGCCTGACGGCTGGGGACGGGCGGCGTCCATTGGATCGTCGGCGGCTGCACATGCGCGCCAGGGGCGCCCGGCGCGTCTTCGTCCCAGGGAGGCGATCCGTCGGACGATTCTTCGGACGATGCTGCGCCGGAGGACGCGTCTGACGACGAGCCGGCCGCCCCTTCGGGCGGCACGGCGCGTGCCAGCAGAATCTCTTTCTTGCGCAGCGCCAGCACGCCCCGCTGGAAGTCCGATACGCTGCGCCGGCCCAGATGGTTTTCAATCATCCATAGATGCACGTCCGCCATCGACTTGAATGCGGTGTTCTGCCGGGTTTGGAATTCAATGCCGTGCTTCTTGCAGATGGCGTAGCGGTTGTGTCCATCAACCAGCAGATCGCCCCACAACACCAGCGCATCGCGGCAGCCCTCGTCCAGCAGGCTGCGCTCCAGCGCCTCGTGTTCGTCTTCGGTCAAAGGGTCTATATAGGCGCGCAGGCCCTCGTCAATCCTGATATCCATGGTGTCCAAAAGTACAGTTCTTGCCAACGCCGCGCTACGCCAATCCAAGGCCGCGAAGCAAATCTTGAATGGAAGCCAGCCGCGCCACGGGGTCGGTCAGGCCCAACAAACGGGCCTTGTCGTCCGCAGGCAGCGGCAGCAGTTCACACCAGCGATCCGCCACCCAGCCGCAATCATCCAGCCGGTATGGCGGCGCCACGGGCATCCGCTCGGGGGGCACGCCCTCTTGCTGCCATTGGGCCACCAGTCGGCCCAGTGCATCTGCGCTGGCCTGCATGGCACTTGGCACGGGCGTGGGCGGGTCGTCGGCGATGGGCTCGGTCCGGCCCATCCAAAGACCGTATTTTGCCACCTCGCTGGAAATCAGCCGGAATCGGCTTGTGCCCAGGCAGCGCACCTCCAGCAATGCGGGCATGGGCGCGTCCCAAGTGTCGATACGCGCCATCGTGCCTACGGGCGACAGGGTCTCGACCCCTTCGGGCGAACGGACCTCGTTACCTGCCAGCAAACCCACGACGCCAAACTCGCTGCCATCCGCAATGCAACGGCGGATCATATCCAGGTAGCGCACCTCGAATATACGCAGGTGCAGCACGCCGGCGGGAAACAGCGTATTGGACAAGGGAAACAGCGGGATCAGCGCCATGGCGGCCTCCTAGGTGACGTCGAAAGCGGCGTCCACTGGCACCTGCATGGCCGTCACCATCGCATTGGTTTGCGCCGCCATGCCTATGACAGACAGCAGCTCTGCATGCTGGCCATCCGTCATGCCCTTAGCCTTCGCGGCGGCGGTGTGGGAATGAATGCAGTACGTGCATCCGTTGGCCGTGGATACGGCGATGTAAATCATTTCGCGCACCAGGGGCGACAGTTCGCCCTCGGCCATCATGACCTGCTTCAACTGCGTCCAGACGCGCAGCAGTTGCGGTGGATCGTTGGCCAGCGCACGCCAGAAGTTGTTGACGAAATCTGATTGGCGCGTCGCCCGGATGTCCTCGAACACGGCCCACGCCTCGGGGCTTTTCCGGACATCGTCATCTGATAACAATTTGACCGTGCTCATGCCTGTATCTCTGGTTATTGCGCGTATGCGCCGAAAAATCTCGTCACCTGGGTATCGTACCCAGACGGCCGCGCCTGCCCTATGATGAATTTGCGTCACCGGCCCTATGCCCGGCGGCCATGCAGCCTTCCATCATAGTTCGGCGGCGGCGCCGGCAAGTGCCATCCACGGAGACATCATGCCCCAACTATCCGCCTATCTCAGCTTTGACGGCAATTGCGCCGATGCCATGCGCTTTTACGAACGCGTGCTGGGCGGCCAGCTGGAAGCCATGATCCGATACGCCGACGCGCCGCCGGACGCCGCCATGCCAACGCTATCCGCAGAAGACGCCGAGCGCATCATGTATGCGCGCCTGGGGCTGGACGAACAGACGCTGATGGGCAGCGACGCGACTGTTGGCCACCCCTATCCCGGCAAACAAGGCGTGGCCTTGTCGCTGGTCTTTCCGACGGTGTCCGATGCGCACCGGGTTTTCGAGCAATTGGGCGAAGGCGGCAGTGTAACGATGCCGCTGCAAAAGACATTCTGGGCGGAAGCGTATGGGGCGTTGATTGACCGCTTTGGCACGCGCTGGATGATCAGCGGCGGCCGCAGCACCCACTGACGGCGCTGAATCCAGGTCATGCCTGACGTAGCGCCTGCGTGACGCCCTGCCTCAAGGTCATGCCTGACGTAGCGCCTGCGCGACGCCCTGCCCGGCTTTTGAATTATTTGCAGTTGTCTACCCGGCCCTTGCAGTAATCTGGCTGCGCCCCTCACCCACAGGAAGCGCCCGCCATGACCTTTCTTGCCAGCGCCAATCTGCTTCGTCATCGGGACGGCCACGAAGCCCGTGTCACCTATGTCGAACTTTTCTTTGACTTGGTCTACGTGTTTGCGGTGACGCAGCTGTCACACAGCCTGCTGCATGACCTGACGTTGATGGGTGCCGTACACACACTGGTGTTGTGGTTTGCCGTTTGGCTGGGCTGGCAATACACCTGCTGGGTGACGAACTGGTTTGATCCCGACGCGCTGCCCATGCGGATCATGTTGTTCGGCGTCATGCTCGTGGGCTTGATCGCCGCCGCCGTGCTGCCTGATGCGTTCGGCGCCAACGGCTTGATATTTGCCATCTGCTACGTGCTGATCCAGGTCGGGCGCACCGTGTTCATCGTGCTGCACCTGGGGTCCAAACACCCGCTGGCCGACAATTTTCAGCGCATGCTGGGCTGGCTTTCGATATCGGCGGTGTTGTGGATTGCGGGCGGGCTGGCCTCGGGCGATGTCCGGCTGGTTTTGTGGATTCTGGCCGTGGCCTGCGAATACATTTCCCCGATGATCGGCTTTCGCTTACCGGGGCTGGGCCGCTCACGCACCAGCGACTGGACGATAGAAGGCGGCCATCTGGCCGAACGGTGCCAATTGTTCGTGATCGTGGCGCTGGGCGAAACGCTGCTGATCACTGGCGCGACGCTGGGCGAACATACCCACTGGGACGCCCCCACGCTGATCGCCCTGCTGGTGGCGTTTCTGGGCACTGCGGCGATGTGGTGGGTGTACTTCGATACCAGCAGCAAAGACGGTAGCGAGGCCATCGTGCATTCCTCGGACCCAGGCCGCATCGGCGCCTATTTTCACTATGTGCATGTGATTTTGATTGCGGGCGTGATTGTGTCGGCGGTGGCCAATGAACTGGTCATTCTGCACCCCGACGGCCGCATCGCCACGCCCGCTGCTGCGGCGCTGATCGGCGGCCCGGCGCTGTATCTGCTGGGCAATGGCATCTACAAGGCCGTGGTGTACGCCCGCTTCCCGCTGTCTCACGTGGTCGGGCTGGTGTTGCTGGCGGTGCTGGCGCCCGTGTCGTATGTGACTGACAACTTGATGGTGGGCGGCCTGACCACCTTGATCATGATCGTGGTTGCGGTCTGGGAAAGCGTGTCGCGGCGATCGGCGGCGCAAGCGCGCGCCGCGCTCTGACCGCCGCGCGGCTACCGCCGCTTGCCGAAAACCGACTTGGGCGTACGGCCATGAAAGCGCGTGAAAGCCGCGCTGAAATTAGCCGGGTGCCGATAGCCCACGCAATACGCGGCCTGGGCTACCTGGCAACCCGTTTCCAGCAGTTCCCACGCGCGGCGCATACGCAGCTCGGTCAGCAGCCTGTGCGGGCTATTGCCATATAGCGTGCGGAATCCTTCTTTCAGTTTGAACTCGTTCAAGCCCGTGGCCAGACACAGATACTGCACGGTCAGATCCCGGTCCATCTGTTCCTGCATCAAGGCGCGTGCGGCTTCCAGCCGCGCGATGTCGGTCTGACTGAGCCGGCCTGGCTCAGGCGCGGGCCCCAGGCCGCGCAATTGACGGGCCAACAAGGTCAATGCGCGGATATGCGCGTCCAGCGGATCACCGCCCGCCGCCAGTTCCACCGCAGCCGCGCTGAGTTCAGCGCTGGTCTTGCGTTGGGACAGACGCCGCAAACCGCCCTCGCCCAGCAGGCTTTCGGCCCGCTCATCGCCGGCATAACGGCGTAATACCTGTTCGCCCACCAGCAAGCGCAATTGCGACACCGTCGCGCCGCCCAGATAGCGTCGTTCGCCCTGGCTGCGCTGAAAGGCGGTCACCGTCGTATGACCGCCCCGGAAATCCAGTTCGGAGCCGTCCGCGCCTTGATAGGCGGACATGCCCTGCATCGCCAACGTGATCACCAGCGTGCGTGCGCCGTAGCCCGCCGCATTTTCTTCGATCAGGTCCCGCACCGGCGTGTACTGCGAATGCACCAGCGTCAGGCCGTCATCCAGATCCATGCGGTCTGCATAGCAAAGGCCCAGCTCCTGCGGCAAGGCATGGCGCCGCCATCCCGGACGGGGGCTATGGCCAGGCTGGGCAAGCAGGGACGAAACACGCATGAACATGGGGCTTTCCTTGGCTGGCGCACTGCGGGATGCGAACGCCGCCGATTTGCATACGGATAAATCCGAATCGCATACAAACGTTAATGATAGTCGTTCGCATAAAGAAATACCATCGTCGGGACGGCTGCGCAAGGACAGCGGCCGCGGATGCACGCACAGGAACCCCGATGATCCCGCACCCCCCTCTTACGCCCATCGCCTGGGCGCTGGTCTGCCTGACCTGCGCGCCCGACGTGTTCGCCCAGCCGCCTGCCGAGCTGCCCGCCATTACCGTCACTGCCGACAAGCAGGAGCGCGTGCTGGAATCCGTGCCCGCCAGCCTGTCCGTCTTTGATGGCGACATGCTGGAATCACAAGGTATTCAGAACGTTGAAGCGCTACAGACCATAACGCCGGGCCTGAGCTTCCAGCCCTTTGGCCAGGCGGGCGTCAACTCCCCCGTCATGCGGGGCCTGTCGGCCAATTTCTTTTCGTTCTCAACCTCTACGCTGCTGGTCGTAGACGGCGTGCCGACATTGACCGCGCAGGGTTACGACAACCAGATGCTGGCGATTGACCGGGTAGAAGTGCTGCGCGGCCCGCAATCCACGCTGTATGGCCGAAATGCCGAAGCGGGCGTCATCAATATCCACACCCGGCAGCCCGACAACACCTTGCGCGGCCAGGTCTCCGCCGAAATCGGCAGCCGCGATTTGCGCGTGACGCGTTTTGACCTGAGCGGCCCGCTGGTCGAAGACCGGCTGTACGCCAGCGTTGCCGGCGCATGGCGCAGCCAGAACGGTTTTATCGACAACACCTATACCGGCAAGCGCGAAGACGACCGCGAGTTGCGCAACGGCAAGCTGGCGCTGCGCTGGACACCGTCAGCCAGCACCGACGCCACCTTGCGCTATTCGCAAGTGGATTACCGCGATGGCGCGGCGCTTTGGGGTTCACCAAGCGCTCCGCGCGCGACCGTTGCGTCCGGCACGCCCAGCTGGAACCACTCGATCGGCCGCAGCGCGTCGCTGGCCGTGCAGCATGACTTCGACTCTGGACTGCGTCTGTCGTCCGTCACCGCCTGGAACGACTTCCGCGACCGTGTTCAGCAAGACACTGATTTTTTGCCGGCCGATCTGCTCCATATCGCACGCGACCATCATTTCAGCAATTTGTCGCAGGAGCTTCGTCTGGAAGGCGATTGGAAGCGCGCGCACTGGCTTGTGGGCCTGTATGCCGACGGCGACGATCACGATCTGATCAACACGCAGAAGATGCCGCGGGGTCTGACTGAAAGCGTGGTCAATCTGCGGGGCAACTCCACCGCCGCCTTCACCCACTGGACCGTGCCGCTGGCCGAACGTTGGACGGTCGAAGCCGGTGCGCGCGTCGAACGCGATCAGATCCGCTTCCGGCCGCAAGGCGACTCGCAACGCCGCGCCGATTGGACCCGCGTGACGCCGCGTTTGGCTGTGCAATACGCCTTTGCGCCGCGTCAGCAGGTTTACGCGTCGGTGTCCGATGGCTTCCGTGCAGGCGGCTTCAACGTGTTCTCACCCGCCGCCAACTACGCCGCCTATCAACCCGAGACGCTGCGCTCGTACGAGATCGGCGCTAAAGGCTGGTTGGCCGGCAACCGCCTGCGTTATTCCAGCGCGTTCTACGTCATGACCGTCAAGAACATGCAGGTGCAACAAATGCCGCTACCCGGCTTGGTGTACGTCACCAATGCGGCGTCGGCCCGGTCTATCGGCGCGGAATTCGAACTGGAATATCTGCTGGGCGATGGCTGGTCGATGCAGGCCGGATTGGGCTTGAACCGCACGCGTTTTTCCAGCTTTATGGACGGCTCCGCAGATTACAGCGGCAACCAGAACCCGTTTGCGCCCCGCATCAATGGCTATTTAAGCGCCCGCTACGACGCCCCCGCTGGCTGGTACGCGCAGGCGTCCTTGACCGGCACCGGCAGCGTCTACCTGGACGCCGCCAACCGGTATCGCCGCAACGGCTACGGCCTGATCAATCTGGCGGCCGGCGTCACGGTGCGCCAAGTCGAAATATCTGCCTACGTCAACAACCTGGCCAATCGCCGCTACGACGCGGTTGGCTACCAAAACGGCATCGTCACCGTCTACAGCCCGCCGCGCGAAGCCGGCCTGCGCTTTACCTGGCGCATCTAACAAAGGACCTATTGTGCATATTGATCACTCTCATCCCATGCAGCGCTACTGGACCCTGGCGGCCGCCTCCATCCAGGCTGCCGCCTTGGATGCCGCTTTAGAGCTAGGCATGCTGGATCTCTTGACCGAACCCGCCAGCGCTGAACACGTTTCCGCCGAGCTGCGCCTGCGCCCGGCGCAGACTGCGCATTTGCTGGACATGCTGTGGAGTCTGGACGTGCTGCACCGCATTGACGGCGACCCCGTGCAGTACCTATGCCAAGCGCAAGCGCATCAGTATTTTTGCCAAGGCCAACCCAACTATTGCGCGGACGCATGGCGCTACCGGCGCCGTGCGCTGGCGCATTTCAGTGAGCAGCTGGGCGATCAACTGAATCTGGATGGTCCGCCCATCGAACCTTATGTGCAAACCAACGCCACGGGCTGGGCCAATGCCGCGCGCGTGCAGATCGGCCAGGAGCAGCGCGCCATCGCGGTCGCGGCCGCGCGCCATGCCATCGCCTGCGTGCCCGGGGCGGATCAGGCGCGGCGCATTCTGGATCTGGGCGGCGGCCCGGGCCTGATCGGTATCGATCTGGTGCAGTGCCGCCCTGGCGCTACAGGCGTGGTGTTCGACTGGCCCGAGACCGCTGCGGTGGCTCAGGAGAATATCGCGCTGGCCGGTCTGTCAGACCGCATGACAGTGATAGGCGGTGATTTGGCTGCGGATTCCATCGGCCAGGGTTATGACCTGATCTGGTGCTCGTCCGTGCTGCACTTTCTGCCGGACGCCTGCGCCACCCTGCGCAAGATGTATGACGCGCTGGCCCCCGGCGGCCAATTGGTCATGGCGCATGCGGAAATTCCCGCCGATGCGCGCGCCGCCGCGCGCGTGATGCCCTACTACCTGCCGATGATGCTGCTGGGCAGGCGCGTCACCCGGGCCGGTGAATTGCACCAAGCGTTGCTGGACGCGGGCTACGCCGACGTGCGCGGCTTTGACTCTGACCGCTTCCCCATGGCGCCGGTACACGTGCTGACCGCCCGCAAGGCCCCGGCATGAGCCCCGCCTTGCGCAACGGATGCCGGCAGGCATTGTTTGGCTGGCTCAACCTGGCGTTGACCGCGCCGGGCGTCTATTTATGGCTGGGCCTGCCCCTGGTGCTGCGCCAGCATGGCTGGTCTGGCACGGCCATCGGCCTGTTCCAGCTGGCCAGCCTGCCCACCGTATTCAAGTTTCTGTTTGCCATGCCGCTGGACCGTCGTGGCGCGGAACGCGGCGCCTATCGCGGCTGGGCAGTCGGATTGCTGTTGGCATATGCCGCAGTGCTATGCGCGCTGGGCTGGCGCGATCTCTTGGGCGACAAGCGAGTGCTGTTCACGCTGGCTACGGCAGCGGCATTGGCGGGCACCTGGGCGGATGTGCCCGTCAACGCATTGGCTATCCGCGTGCTTCCGGCATCCAGCCGTGCCTGGGCTGGCGGCATCCGGTCGATGGCTTTGTGCCTGGGCGCTATCGTGGGCGGCGGGTTGATGCTGGTGGCGCAGGCGCGGTGGGGCTGGCAAGCGCCTTTCATCATCATGGCCGCCGCGCTGGCGCTGGGCGCAGCGCTCACGCTTTGCGTGCAAGAAGACCAGGATGGCGTGCGTGCCACCGGCAGCCATGACAAGCAGGCGCCTGCCCGGCTGCTGGCGTACTTTCACGAAGACAGCACGCGCAGCTGGCTGCCGCTGCTGGCGCTGCTGTTTCCGTTTATCGGGTCGGGCTGGTTCTACCTGAAGCCCTTGCTGCTGGATCAGGGCATGGCGCCTGAACGCGTAGCGTGGCTGGTCGGCGTGGCAGGCGGCGCCGTGGGCGCAGCCGCCAGCGCCTTGTCCGCACGCGGCAGCAAACGCCTGCGCGTGGCCGTCACCGTACCGCTGCACGCAGCGGCCGGCTGCGCATCGCTATTAAGCTTGGCGATCGCCGTCTGGCTACAGGCGCCGCCGTCCGTATTGATCGGCTGCGCCATGGCAATTGCCGCCGCCATGGGCGCCACGGCGGCGCTGGCCTTCAGCCTGATGATGTCGCACACGCGGCCCGGCTTGCAGGCGTTGGACTATGGCATTCAGTCCAGCGTGTTCTCGTTCACCCGCATTCTGGCGCCCCTGGCCGCGGGCCTGCTGCTGGACGCGGCAGGCCCGGCCTGGATGCTCGCTGCCTTGGCCGCCGCATCGGCAGGTGTGTTGCTGCTGGCCTTGCGTTCTGCCGGATCGCTATTGCGCCACCGGCTGCACACCCGGCCAGCCGCCGCCCAGCGCTTTGAACAAGGTGGCTAACGCCACTTGGCGCTGCGTGCTGACCTCGATGTAGCTGAGCTGATCCGTGAACGCGCTGCGCTGCGCATCCAAGTAGCGCAGATGGCTGTCCACCCCGCCGCGGTAGCGCGCTTCCGACAGGCGCATCGCTTCCAGGCTGGACTCCGCCAGCGCGCGGCGCGACGCTTCTTCGCGGCGCAAGGTGTCCGTGGCGGCCAACGCGTCGGACACTTCCTTGAAGGCTGTCTGGATGGTTTTTTCGTATTGCGCCACCGCGATATCCTTGCGCACCGTGGCCAGATCCAGATTGGCCATGTTGCGCCCGCCAGCGAAGATCGGCAGCGTGATTTGCGGCGTGAACGACCAGGCGCGCTGGCCTCCGTCGAACAGATTGGAAAGGTCTGCGCTGGAACTGCCGAACAGCCCTGTCAGCGAGATGCTGGGAAAGAACGCCGCCCGCGCGGCGCCGATGCTGGCATTGCGCGACCGCAGCTGATGCTCGGCGGCAAGTATGTCAGGGCGGCGCTCGAGTAAATCGGACGGCGCGCCTGCGGCGATATCTTGCAGCAGCACGGGCGCCTCTGCCAAGCGCTGCGGCAGATAGGGGCTCAGGTCATTCACTCCCACCAGCAGGCCCAACGCATTGCCGGCCTGACGGACTTCGCGGTCCATGCGTTCCCGTTCTGCCCGCGCCTGTTCGGTCAGGCCCAGCGCCTCTTGATAATCCAGGGCTGTGGCCGTACCGGCCTGACGCCGTTTGACGATCAGTTCCAAGGAGGCCAGGCGCGTATCCAAGGTCTGTTGCGTGACCAGCAGACGGCGCTGCGCGCTGTCGCGCGCCAGATACGCCTGGATCACTTCGGCCACCAGACTGATGCGTGTGCTGTGCGCTGTTTCCTCGGTAGCCAGATACTCTTGCAGCGCCGCGTCAGACAGGCTGCGCACGCGCCCAAACAGATCAATCTCAAACGCCGTGAGGCCTATGCCGGCTTGATAGCTGCTTTGCACGCCCGCGCTGCCGGTGCTGCTCAAATCGCCGGGCACCCGCTGCCGCGTGCCCGTGCCTTGCGCGTTGATGCCCGGCAGGCGGTCGGCGCGTTCAATCCGGTATTGCGCGCGGGCGGCTTCAATATTCAGCACGGCCTGACGCAGGTCACGGTTATTGTCCAGCGCCAGCGCTATCAATTGGCGCAACGGTTCGTCGGTCACAAAGGACTGCCAGTCCAAGGTGGCGGCAGCAGATGCCCCACTCTGCGCGGCCGTATCCGCCTGATTCCACTGTCCGGGAATGGGCGCCTCCGGCCGTTCATAGACGGGCGCCATCGAGCAGCCGGCCAGTACCGCGCTCAAGACCACGGCGCCTAGCCTAAGGGGAAAGAAAGTTTGCATCATGACAATCACTCCTCGGCCACGCGGGGCGCCGGCACGGGATCAGACGCTGCCTTATCGCGCTTGCGCGACACAAGTGACAACACCCAGACAAAAAAGATAGGCACAAAAATCACGCCCAACAGCGTGGCGGTCAACATGCCGCCGATGACGCCCACGCCCAGCGCACGTTGGCTGGCCGCGCCCGCCCCGGTCGCCAGCGCCAGCGGCACTACGCCCAGAATGAAGGCCAGAGACGTCATCACAATGGGACGGAAGCGCAGCTTGGCCGCTTCAATGGCCGCGTCCGCCAGCGAGTAACCCTGTTCGCGCAGGCTCTTGGCAAATTCCACGATCAGAATCGCGTTCTTTGCCGCCAGGCCGATGATGGTGATCAACCCCACCTTGAAATACACGTCGTTGGACATGCCCAGCACCGTCACGGCCAACACCGAACCCAATGCGCCAATCGGCACAATCAGCATCACCGACGCAGGAATGGCCCAGCTTTCGTACAGGGCGACCATCAGCAGAAACACCACCAGCAAGGCCAGCGCAAACAACATGGGCGCTTGCGATCCCGCGAACTTCTCCTGGTACGACAGGCCCGTCCATTCGTAGCCGATACCGTTGGGCAGTTCGGACACAATGCGTTCGATCTCAGCCATCGCTTGGCCGGTGCTGCTGCCTGGCATAGCGTCGCCGGCAATCTTGAAGGCGGGATAACCGTTGTAGCGGGAAACCTGCACCGGACCGTTTTCCCAGCCTGTCTTGACGAATGCGCTCAGGGGCACCATGCCGCCCGACTTGTTCGGCACGTTCAAGAGCAAAATGCTCTCGGGCGTCATCCGGTCGCGCACATCGGCCTGCACCACCACCCGCTGCAAGCGGCCGGCGTTGGCAAAGTCGTTCACGGTGGCCGAACCATAGGCCGACGAGATCGCCGTGCTGATGGTGTCAAAACCCACGCCCAGCGCTTCGGCCTTCTGGCGGTCGATATCCAGACGCAGCTGCGGCGCATCCGCCAGACCTTCCATCATGGCGTAGGCAATGACGGGCGAGCTGTTGGCCTTGGCCAGCAACTGATCACGCGCGGCCGTCAGCGCGGCCCGGCCCAGACCGCCACGGTCTTGCAAGCGCAGCGCGAAACCGCCCGAATTACCCAAGCCATCGATAGGCGGCGGGTTGACCGCCATGATGGAACCGTCGTCAATGATGGCAAAGCGCTCGTTCACGCTATTGGCTACATCGGCTGCCGATTCGCCCTTGCCGCGTTCGGACCAATCTTTCAGAGACGGAAACGCGATACCGGCGTTCTGGCCCGTGCCCGAGAAACTGAAGCCCATGACGGTAAAGGCATCGCCCATGGCGTCCAGCGACATCAGATGTTGTTCAACGTCCGCCACCACCTTGTCGGTGCGGGTATGGGTTGCGCCCGGCGGCAGTTGCACGTCAACAATGACATAACCCTGATCTTCCGCAGGCACAAACGATTCCGGCACGCGCACATACAACACGCCCAGCACCGCCACAATCGCCACGTAGATCACCATGTAGCGGCCGGTGCGTTTGACGAGCCGCGAATTCAGCGCTTCAAAGCGGCCCGTCAGGCGGTTGAACATGCGGTTGAACCCGCCAAAGAACCCCTTCTTTTCCTCGTGATGGCCTTTCGGGATGGGCTTGAGGAACGTCGCGCACAGCGCGGGCGTGAACGTCAGCGCCAGAAAACCCGAGAACAGAATCGACACCGCGAGCGACAGCGAGAATTGCTGATAAATCACGCCGACGGAACCGCTCATGAACGCCAGCGGCAAGAACACGGCGGACAGCACCAGCGTGATGCCGACAATGGCGCCCGACACCTGCTGCATGGCTTTGATCGTGGCGTCGCGTGGCGACAAGCCCTCTTCGGCCATGATGCGTTCCACGTTCTCGACCACCACGATCGCGTCGTCCACCAAAATGCCAATGGCCAGCACCATCCCGAACATGGTCATCATGTTCACCGAGAAGCCCAGCACGGACATCACGGCAAACGTTCCCAGCAAGCAGACCGGCACCACAATGGTCGGAATCAGCGTGTAGCGGATGTTCTGCAAGAACAGGAACATCACCAGAAAGACCAGCACCATGGCCTCAAGCAGCGTATAGACGACCTTGGTGATCGCCACGCTGACAAATTTCGAGGTATCGAAAGGCACGGAAAACGCCACGTCTTCCGGGAAGGACGCGGACAGTTCCTGCAAGCGCGCCTTGACGGCCTTGACCGTGTCGATGGCGTTGGCGCCTGGGGCCAGTTGCACTGCTGCACCCACCGACTTCTTGCCGTTCAAGCGCGTCTCAAAGTCATAACTCTGACGGCCAACTTCCAGCCGCGCCACATCCGCCAGGTGCACAACCGATCCATCGGCATTGGCGCGCAACACGATCTGGCCGAATTCGTCAGGGTTGTCCAACGTGCCCTTTACAGCCAGCGTCGCAGTCAATTCCTGTTCGGGCGAACCCGGGCGGCTGCCGAAACTGCCTGCCGGCACTTGCACGTTTTGCGCGGCAATGGCGGCGTTGACATCGGCTACCGACAGCCCGACGCCCAGCAGTTTCTGCGGATCAATCCACACCCGCATGGCCGCTTCGGCGCCAAAGAACTGCACTTTGCCCACGCCATTCAGGCGCCGGATTTCGTTGTTGATGTTCCGCGCCGCGTAGTCGGACAAGCCCACCACATCCTTATGCGTATCGTCGCCCTTGTACGTCAGGGCGTAGATCATCAGGAAGTTCGAGCTGGCCTGCTCCACTTGCAAGCCTTGCTGCGTCACGGCAGTGGGCAGACGGGCTTCCGCCTTCTTGATGCGGTTTTGGACGTCTACCTGCGCCAGGTCGGGATCGGTGCCCGGCTGGAACGTCACGGTGATTTCAGCGCTGCCGCTAGAGCTGCTGGACGACTCGAAGTACAGCATGTTCTTCGCGCCGTTCAGCTCCTCTTCGATGACGCTCGTCACCGAATCCACCAGCACCGTGGCGGACGCGCCCGGGTAGGTAGCGGCAATCGTGACCTGCGGCGGCGCCACGACCGGGAACTGCGACACAGGCAGCGACGGAATCGCCAGCAATCCCGCCAACGAGATAAAGATGGCCACCACCCAGGCGAAATTGGGGCGGCCAATGAAAAACTTGGACATGTTCTATCCTGGAAAATGCGTGTGGCGCGTGGCCGTCCGCTTAGTTCGCGGCATGGGTTGCGGCAGGGGCGGCGGCATCCTTGGCAGCCGCCACCTTGTTCTGCGGCGCAGAAGTCACGCTGACTTTCTGCCCCGGCACGGCGGCATTGACGCCACCAACAATGACGCGGTCTCCCGGCGTCAGACCTTCCACAATGTGCCAGTCGGCGCCCCGCATCGTGCCGGTTTGCACGGCGCGCGTTTCCACCACATCGTCCTGCCCAACCACCAGCACCTGGGGCTTGCCGTCGGTGCTGCGCGTGACGGCGCGCTGCGGCACCAGGATAGCTGCGGGGTCCACGCCCTGCCGCGTCAGCACGCGCACGTACATACCGGGCAGCAGCAAGATGTCGGAATTGGCGAATTCACCGCGTACGGCCACCTGGCCTGTGGTGCGATCCACGGCGATGTCCGAAAACAGCAGACGGCCATCACGCTTCTTGTCGGTGCCGTCGATAGTGATGGAAATGTTGGCGCCTTCGCTTGCCCCCAGGCTGCCGTCTTGCATCGCTGCGCGCATGCGCAACATGTCGGCCACCGGCTGATTGAAGTCCACATAGACCGGGTCCAGCTGCTGAATCTTTGCCATGACGGTGGCTTCGTTCTGCCCCACCAGCGCGCCTTCAGTCACTTGCGCCCGGCCGATACGGCCAGAGATCGGCGCTTTGACGGTGGCGTAATCCAGATTCAGCTGCGCGGTTTCCACGTCGGCTTGCGCCGAACGGCGCGCCGCCTGGGCACTCTTTAACGTGGTGTTGGCAGTGTCGAAATCCTGTTGGCTGACGGCTTCGATCTTGACCAGCGGCGCATAGCGGCGAACGATGGCCTGTGCGTCAGACACGGCGGCATCGGCCTTGGCCAATTCACCTTGCGCACGCGACAAAGCCGTTTTGAACGGCGCCGGATCAATGCGGAACAGCACATCACCCGCCTTCACATCGGCGCCTTCTTCGAAGTTGCGGCTAAGCACAATGCCCGCCACCCGCGCCCGAACCTCGGCCACCCGCATGGGTTCTACCCGGCCCGGCAGCGAGCTGGATAGCGCAAAGCGCTCTGGCTGAACCGCAAGCACCTGCACCGGGCGGGGTTCGGCCGCTTGCGAGTGCGCTTCTTGTTCGCCCCCGCAGCCCGCCAGCAAAATGGCCGTCAACAACACCGTCAGGGGCAGCCGCCGCCTAGCTTGTTCAAACATCATTTGATACCCCCGCCCGCGGCGACTGAACTCAATAAGACGCTGATGCTACCTTAATGACTGTTTTGAATCAATAATGATTCACCTGAAACTGTTAAGCGGCAATATTGATCTTCACAAGTCTTTACTTGCCAAATTGATGGACCTTTGCGCAAATTGAAGCAACCATGATTCAATCATGGTCATGGACTTCCAATACAAAATGGGGACGGGAAATGTCTGAGGATGTAGGGCACGAACGGATGTTGGTGGCGCTGGCGCTGGCAATGGTGGACCAGCCCCGCGCAACGTTGCAGGAACTGGCCAAAGCCGTCGGCGTCAGCAAGGCCACGCTCTACCGCTTCTGTCAGACGCGGGACCAGTTGGTCGTGCGGCTGATGACGCATTGCGCCCATGTGATGAAGCAGGCGCTGGCGGACTCGAATCTGTCATCCGCGCCTCCGCGTGACGCCCTGCGCAGCCTGATCGAACAGCATCTGGCGCACAAGGAGTTGACGGCTTTTCTGATCTACAACTGGAGGCCCGACACCGAGCTTGAACCCGACATCATGAACAGTTGGTCGGGTTACCAAGAAACGCTGGATGCGTTTTTTCTGCGCGGACAACGTGAAGGCGAATTCCGCGTGGACATCACGGCGGCCGCCTTGACAGAGCTATTGATCGCGGTGATCACCAGCATGGTGGACGCCGAGCGGCGCGGACGCGTCGCCCGGCTGGGCATTGCCCTGGTGGCCGAACAGATGATGCTGCATGGCATCGCAGCGGAGCAGGCGCCGGCGAAGAGCTGACCGGTTTCCTGCGTGCCGTGATCCGGGCCCGATGACCTTCAGGCGACTGCCACCGGGCGTCCGAAGAACGGATAGTTGGGATCGTTATAACCGTGGGTCGACGCATGGCCGGGGGTGACCCAGCCATCCACAATGGATTCGTCTTCGGGCGTGATCTTCACGTCTAGCGCCGCGTAGTAATCATCCATCTGCGCCAGCGTGCGCGGTCCGGCGATGACGGCACTAATGACTGGGTTGGCCAGCACCCAGGCGGTGGCGAAGTGGCCTGGCTGCACGCCGCGCGTGGCGCTGTGCTGCACCAGTTGCTGCGCGATCTGCAGGGATTCTTCACGGAACTCGGTAGCCAGAATGCGGCGGTCGCCGCGCCCGGCACGCGTGTCCGCCGCGGGCGCCTGGCCCGGCAGGTACTTGCCCGTCAACACGCCGCGCGCAATGGGGCTGTAAGGCACAACGCCCAGGCCGTAGTGCTTGCACGCCGGCAGGATTTCGACTTCCGGGCCGCGATTGAGCATGTTGTAGTACGGCTGGCACACGACCGGCTGCGGCACACCCATTTTTTCGCACAGGCGCATGACTTCGGCAATGCGCCAGCCGCGGAAATTCGACAGGCCAAAACTACGCAGCTTGCCAGCGCGGATCAGATCGCCCAATGCCCACAGCGCCTCTTCCAGATTTTCTTCGTGATAATCGCGATGCAGATACAGGATATCCATGAAATCCGTATCCATGCGGGACAGGCTTTGCTCCACGCCACGCATCAGCCATTGGCGCGAATAATGCGCCTGGTTCGGGCCTTTGCCGACCGGGTTGCCAATCTTGCTGGCAAGCACCCAATCGTGGCGCTGCCCTTTCAGCAGCTTGCCCACCACCTCTTCCGAACGGCCTTCGTTATAGACGTCAGCCGTATCAATGAAATTCAAACCATGATCCCGCGCCGACGCCACAATGCTGGCGGCCTCGGCATCAGGCGTTTGTTCTCCAAACATCATGGTGCCCAGACATAGCGGCGATACCCGTAGGTTGCTGGTTCCCAGTCGGCGGTAGTTCATGATTCGATTCCCTTTAGCGGATGCGGATGTCAGAGATGCCCGCCGTGCGGCTGGCGGGCAAACGGTATATGTTGCCCGAAAAACCCTGACACGCCGCAAAATTCACTACGCATCCACCGCCGCCAGAATCTTGCCGAAGAGCGCATCGGCATGCGCGCTGTTGAGCCAGCGCACAATCACCACCATCTTGCGTTCCGGCTCGACCCAGGTAAACGAACTGCCCGCACCCACGCCAAAGAAGCTCGACGCAGGCACGCTGGGAAACACGCGGCCTTCGTGGTTCAGCCAGATCAGGTACCCGTAGTACGGCGCGATATCGCACGGCGTGCGCATCGCTTTGATCCATTCGCGAGACAGGATCTGTTTGCCATTGGCCTGGCCATCATTCAACAGCATTTGGCCGATCAGCGCCTGATCGCGGGCGCTGATGGACATGCCGCCGCCCCAATGCGAGCCGCCGGGCACGGACGGCATGCGCTGGCCATCAATCTCGACCCACGCGGTGTCATAACCCACCCACTGCCAATCTTCGCTGGCGCCTATGGGACGCGTCACGGCTTCGCGGAAGACGTCGGGCAAAGGCTTGCGGAACAGATGCAGCAGCGCATAAGACAGCTGGTTGATCCGCACATCGTTGTATTCCCAGTACGTGCCGGGAGTTTGCAAAGGACGCGCATCGCCCTTCTTGCCGTCGGGCGGCACGCCAAACGTGACCGCGCGATAGCGGTCCGCCTGATCCGACACGCCAAAGCGTTCGCCTTCCCATTCGCTCGTCTGCTGCAACAGCTGACGCCACGTGATCTGGGCGTTCTGGCCTTCGTCGAAACCAATGCCCGGCACGCGCTTGCCCACGGGTTCGTCCACATCGGGCAACAGACCGCGGTCGTGCGCGACGCCGGCCAGAATTGCCAGATACATCTTGGCTACGCTGAACGTCAGGTCCGCGCGTTCGGGTTCGCCCCAGGACGCAACAGTCTTGCCGTCCACCACCACCACGCCGGACACCGGACCACGGTCATGGATCGGACCCAACAGGCGGTTCCATGGCGGCGGATCATTCAGGTGCACGCCAAACACACCCTTGACGCTGCGGTCCCAAGCCGATTCGTGATCATTGGCGAATTGGATCGCCTGCTGCATAAGCGTATTCATTATTTCCCTCTTTGTAGTTGCGACTCAGGCCGCCGCGCCGTCGGGCGTTTGGGCCAGAAATTCCATGGCGGCTTGCAGGCCGCCCTTGCGATGCGGAACTGCCGCAGCGGCCAGACCCATTTCCACGCCAGCCAGCGTGCCGCACAAGGTCAGATCGTTAAAGTGGCCCAGGTGGCCGATGCGGAACACGCGGTCGGTCAGCTTGCCCAGGCCCTGCCCCAGAGACATATCGAAGCGGTCCAGAATCACGCGGCGCAGCGCATCAGCGCTGTGTCCTTCGGGCATCAACACCGCCGTCAACGCGGGGCTGTGGGCGGACGGGTCCAGACTCAGCAGCTCCAGCCCCCAGCCCGCCACCGCCAGCCGAGTTGCTTGCGCATGCCGTTCATGACGCGCAAACACGCGCGCCAGACCTTCCTCTTGCAGCATGGCCAAGGCCTCATGCAAGCCGTACAGCATATTGGTGGACGGCGTGTACGGAAAATAGCCCTTGGCATTGGAGGTCAGCATCTCGCGCCAGTCCCAATACGACCGAGGCAAACGCGCCTGTTCGGTGGCGGCCAGCGCCCGCTCGCTGACCGCGTTGAACGCGAGGCCGGGCGGCAGCATCAGGCCCTTTTGCGAACCGGCGACCGTCACGTCCACGCCCCATTCATCGTGCCGGTAATCCACCGACCCCAGGGACGAAATCGTGTCCACCATCAGCAGCGCCGGATGCGCAGCACGGTCGATTGCGGCACGCACCGCCGCAATATCACTGGTGACGCCCGTGGAGGTTTCGTTATGCACCACGCACACCGCCTTGATGCGATGCTGCGTGTCTTCGGCCAAACGCGCGCCGATGACAGCGGCGTCCACCGGATGCCGCCAGTCACCCGCCACATAATCGACGTCCAGGCCCAAGCGGCCCGCCAGCTTTTGCCAGAGACTGGCGAAATGGCCGGTCTCCACCATCAGCACCCGATCGCCCGGCGACAGCGTATTGACCAGCGCGGCTTCCCAAGCCCCAGTGCCCGAGGACGGAAAAATCACAACGGGCCCTTGAGTCTGAAAGACCTGCTTTACCCCCGCCAGCACCGCCAGACCGAGTGCCCCGAACTCCGGCCCCCGGTGATCGATGGTGGGCTGGTCGATGGCGCGCAGGACGCGGTCAGGCACATTGGTCGGACCGGGAATTTGCAGAAAATGCCGGCCGGACGGGTGTTTATTCAGGGAAAGCATGCGTGGCCCCAAAGTGGATTTTTTGTATACCAACGGAAGTTGCATGGCGGACAAACCGCAATTGCCAATTTTGTGGACTTGCGGCATGCGCCACTCTATCCCATTGTTTTTGCGCCGATAACCTAGGGTATGCACCCATGATTCAAGTGCGGGGTACGGGTATATAGTCTCGAAAAACACGGGGAAACGTTGGTATACCAATGAGCAGCAATCCTAGCCTGATGCCAGTTCTGGCCGGGGCGGCGCACGCCGCATCGGCCGACGACTCAGCGGCGCAAAGCGTCCCGCCGGACGCCGCGCCGCAAGCGGCCGCACGCGCCGCTGGCAACGGCCGCACGCTGCCGGGCGCTGTCGCTGGCCAGCTGCGCGAACGCATCATTCAAGGTGAATTTCCGCCCGGCTCCCGGCTCAACGAGCGCGCCCTGTGCGATTTGCTTGGCGTCTCCCGCACCCCGATGCGCGAAGCTTTCCGGGTATTGGCGGCCGAAGGGCTGGTGCAGATTGAACCCAACCGGGGCGCGCAGGTTGTGGCGCTGTCCGAGACGAATATCCGCGAAGCGTTTGAAGTGATTGGCGGGCTGGAAGCCATGTCCTGCCGGCTGGCCTGCGAACGGGCGACGGATGTTGAGATCGCAGAGATCCGCGCACTGACCTACGAAATGATGGCCAGCCACGCCCGCCATGACCTGCCCACGTATTTCCGCACCAACCGCGAGATCCACGAACGGATCAGCCTGGCCTCCCACAACAGCCAGTTGAAACAGCTTTACGACGCGCAGAACGCGCGCATCCAGAACCTGCGTTTCGTGTCGAACGAAAACCGGCAGAAATGGGATCTGGCCATGCGCGAACACATTGAGATGGCCGAGGCACTGGACGCGCGCGACGCAGACCGGCTGGCGGGCATCATGCGTCAGCACCTGCAACGCAAATGCGAGGCCGCGCTGAAAAGCCTGGATCGCGCAGCCGTGCAATCGTCTGAAACTGGTTGAGTTCACCTCCCAGCGCACGGACGAGAACAATAAGAACCAGGGTGGCGCGGCCCGGAGCGAGATGATGGATACGCAGTACATGTAGTGCCTTCCACAGGAGCCTTCACCATGGCTGATTGCCGCTTCACACCCGTCTCACCCGCGTTGTCGTTCTGCCGCATCACCCCGCTCCGCGCGCTTGCCGCCGCGCTGCTCGCTTGCGCCACGCTGGCCTCTCAGCCTGTGTTCGCAGGCAAGAAGGACGACACCTTGCGCATGGCTTATGACCAGGCGCCGGAAAGCGTAGACCCCTACTACAACAACGTGCGGATCGGCGTCATCATTGCCGCCAACGTCTGGGACACGCTGCTGTACCGCGACCCGGTCACCAACGAGTACAAGGGGCAGCTGGCCAAGAGCTGGAAACAGGTCGATGACAAGACCATGGAATTCGAGCTGCGCGAAGGCGTGAAATTCCACAATGGCGAACCGTTCGACGCGGATTCCGTGGTCTACACGCTGAACTACGTGGCGGACCCGAAGAACAAGGCCGTGACGCAGCAGAACGTGGCCTGGATCGACAAGGTCGAAAAGATAGATCAGTACAAAGTGCGGCTGACAACCAAAGAGCCGTTCCCGGGCGCTAAGGAATACCTGTCCACCACCGTGGCCATCCACCCCGCCAAGTATTACCAGGAAGTCGGCCCCAAGGGCATGAACGCCAAGCCCGTCGGCTCGGGTCCGTACAAAGTCACTGATTACCAGCCCGGCAAGTCCATCACCCTGGAACGCAACACCGACTACTTCAAGGATTCGCCCAAGGCGCAACCCAAGATCGGCAAGGTCGTCATTCGCTTCATCCCTGACCGCCAGACGCAAATGGCCGAGGTCATCTCGGGCGGCGAAGATCTGATCATGAGCGTGCCCAAGGATCAGGCCGAGCAGCTGGGCGGAATGCCTAACTTGCAGATGGTGACGGGCAAGACGATGCGCATCGTCTTCATGCAAATGAACATTCAGGAAGGCACGCCTGCACCGCAGCTGAAAGACGAGCGCGTGCGCAAAGCCATCATTCACGCGATCGACCGCGAATCGATGCTGAAGAACATCGTGGGTGATGGCGGCGGCCTCATCAACACCATTTGCACCCCGTCGCAGGCTGGTTGCACGCAAGAAGGCATCGAGACCTATAAGTACGATCCGGCGCTGTCGAAAAAGCTGCTGGCCGAAGCCGGTTTTCCCAATGGCTTCGACATCGACATCGTGGCTTATCGGGAACGCAACCAGACAGAAGCCATCATCAACTATCTGCAAGCCGTTGGCATACGCGCCAAGCTGAACTTTCTGCAGTACGCCGCCATGCGCGACATGATCCGCGGCAACAAGGCTTCACTGACCCATCAGACCTGGGCATCGAACCTGGTCAACGATGTGTCTGCATCTACACCCGTGTACTTTGCCTTCGGCAACGACGACGTCACCCGCGATCCGCAAGTGCGCGACCTGCTCGGCAAGGGTGATCACACCATTGAAAGCGGCGCGCGCAACGCCGCCTACAAGGAAGCGCTGGACATCATTGCGAAGAAAGCCTACGCCGTGCCGTTGTGGACGCTGCCTGCCTACTACGTCACCACCAAAGACGTGAACTTCGCTCCCTATTCGGACGAACTCGTCCGTTTCTGGGACATGAGCTGGAAGTAAGGCGCAGGGTCGCGCCGGGCTGGCCAGCCGCCAGCCCGGCGTTCGGAAACGAATAAGGAAGTCCTATGCTGTATTTCACGATCAGGCGCCTGGGCCTGGCGCTGCTGGTGGCGCTGACCGTATCGATCCTGGCATTCCTGCTGCTGCATTTGTCTGGCGATCCTGCCCTGGCGCTGGCGGGCGAAGGCGCGCGCCAGGCCGACATTGACATGATCCGCAAGACCTACGGCCTGGACCGGCCGCTGGCGGTGCAATACGCCGACTGGCTGTGGCACATTCTGCAAGGCGACTTCGGCACATCCGTGTACTTCAAGACCGAAGCGGGGCCGCTGATTCTGTCCAAGCTCAAGACCACCTTGCAACTGGGCATGGGCGCGCTGGCCTTTGCGCTGTTGATCTCCATTCCGCTGGGCGTGCTGGCCGCCATCTACAAAGGCAGCTTTATCGACCGCATTTGCCTGGCCATTGCCGTGCTGGGACAAGCGCTACCGAACTTTTTCTTTGCGCTGATCCTGATCATGATTTTCTCGATCTCGCTGCGCGTGCTGCCCGTGTCTGGCAGCGGCACCTGGCAGCATTTCGTGATGCCCGCCATTGCGCTGGGCTACTACGTGGCGCCCGCCTTCATGCGTCTGATCCGCGCCGGCATGATTGAAGTGCTGGGCGCAGACTACATCCGCACGGCGCGCGCCAAGGGTTTGCCGGCCCGCAAGATCATCTTCAAGCATGCGCTGCGCAATGCCATCGTGCCCGTGGTGGCGCTGGCGGCGGTGCAACTGGGGTATCTGCTGGGCGGCTCGGTGGTCATTGAAACCATCTACGCGCTGGACGGCCTGGGGTATCTCGCCTACCAGAGCATTACGTACAAGGACTACCCCGTGATGCAGCTGATCGTGCTGCTGCTGTCCGTGCTGTACGTGATGCTGACGCTTGCCGCCGATATCGCCAACGCGTGGCTTGATCCGCGCATCCGGGTGTCCTGATATGACCACGCCTAGTCTTATTCCTTCCGTACCGGGCGCGCCCGCAGCCGCTCCCATTGAGCTGTCCACGTCGACGCTGCGCTGGCGCCGCCTGCGCCGCAACAAAGCCTTGCTGGCCGGTGGCGGCATTCTGGCAATCATCATGCTGATTGCGCTGTTTGCGCCTTGGATATCTCCACACGATCCCTATTTTCAGGATCTGGCCTATCGCACCGTGCCGCCCGTCTGGTACGAGAAAGGCACGTGGCTGCATCCTTTGGGCACTGACCAGTTGGGCCGTGACTATCTGTCCCGCCTGTTCTACGGCGCCCGCATTTCTCTGTTGATCGGCATCAGCGTGGCGCTGATATCCGGGATTATCGGCACCGCGATGGGCATGGCGGCTGGCTACTTTGGCGGCAAGGTGGACATGGCCGTGTCGTTCCTGATCACCACGCGGCTGTCCATGCCGGTCATCCTGGTGGCGCTGGCTACCGTAGCGATCGTGGGCGGGTCCTTGTGGGTAGTGATTCTGGTGCTGGGTCTGTTGAAGTGGGACCGCTACGCCGTTGTTATGCGCAGCGCCACGCAGCAGGTCCGCTCGCTGGAATACGTGGCCGCAGCGCAAGCCGCTGGCGCGTCAACCTGGCGCATTGTGTGGGGTGAAGTGCTGCCCAACGTGGTGCCGCAACTGATTGTGATTGCGACACTCGAAGCCGCCAGTGCCATTCTGCTTGAAGCCTCGCTGTCCTTCCTGGGCCTGGGCGTGCAACCGCCGCTGCCCTCGTGGGGTTTGATGATCTCTGAAGCGAAGGCCTATATGTTCTTCTCGTTCTGGCTGATTGCCATCCCAGGCTCGGCACTGGCGCTGTTGATCTTTGCGATCAATCTGGCGGGCGACGGATTGCATCAACTGCTGACCCCTGAAGAGAGGGCCTGACCATGAACGACAAGGAAATTGTTCTGGACGTGCAAGGACTGACCGTCGATATCGGCACCCCGCGCGGCACATTGCACGCGGTGCGAGACGTGTCGTTTCAGGTCAAGCGCGGCGAAACGCTGTGTTTGGTGGGCGAATCCGGTTGCGGCAAGTCGATGACGTCGCTGGCGATCATGGGTTTGCTGCCCCGTGCTGCCAAACGCAGTACGCGCCGCCTGGCGCTGTTGGGCGAAGACCTGTCGACCGCACGCGGCAAGCGGATCAATGCGCTGCGCGGCAGCAAGATGGGCATGATTTTTCAGGAGCCGATGACGGCGCTCAACCCCGCTTACGCCATCGGCGAACAACTGACCGAGCACTACATTCACCACCTGCACGCCAGCAAACAACAAGCCCGCGACCGCGCCGTTGAGCTGCTGGAAAAGGTGGGCATTGCCTCGGCCGGACAACGGCTGACGCAGTATCCGCATCAGCTATCGGGCGGCCTGCGCCAGCGCGTCATGATCGCGATGGCGCTGATGTGCGGCCCGGAATTGCTGATCGCCGACGAACCCAGCACTGCGCTGGACGTGACCATCCAGGCGCAGATTCTGCGCCTGCTGGCCGACTTGCAAGCCGAGCTCGGCATCGCCATGGTGCTGATCACCCATGACCTGGGCGTGGTGGCGCGCATTGCCCAACAGGTCGCCGTGATGTATGCGGGCCAGATCGTTGAAGAAGGCCCCGTTCACGATATCTTCGCGACACCGCGCCATCCGTACACGCAAGGCTTGCTGGGCTGTATCCCCGTCCCCGGACGCACGCCGCCCGGAGAATCGCTGGGCACAATACCCGGCGTGGTGCCGTCGCTGGTGGGCGACCTGCGCGGCTGCGCCTTTGTGGATCGTTGCCGCTACGCCCAGCCGCAGTGCCGCGACACCATCCCCATCTACGGTCATCCGCCAGAGCAGCAATGGCGCTGCATCCGCCATGAAGAAGGAGTGCTGGCATGAGCGCGCTTTTGCAAGCCGATGCAGTGAGCCGGCAATTTTCCATCCGCTCCGGCATGTTCCGGCCGCGCAGCACCTTGCATGCGGTCAATGGCGTGGACCTGGCGGTGGAGCGCGGAGCCGTGTTGGGCATCGTCGGCGAATCGGGCTGCGGCAAGTCCACGCTGGCCCGCATGCTGCTGGGCCTGACGCCGCCCACCGCCGGAGCCATCCGCCTGGAGGGCCAAGACATCCGTCAGATGGACCGCCGCGCCCTGGCGCGCCGCGTCCAGCCGATATTTCAAGACCCGTATTCATCGCTCAACCCGCGCCGCTCGATCGCGTCCATCGTGTCGCTGCCGCTGGAAGTGCATGGCATTGCCAACGCCAAGATGCACAAGGCCATCGAAATGCTTGAACGGGTCGGCCTGCCGTCCCGGCTGGCACACAACACACCGGGCCAATTGTCCGGCGGACAACGGCAACGCGTGGCCATTGCGCGCGCACTGGTCATGAACCCCGAAATCGTCATCTGCGACGAACCCACATCGGCGCTGGACGTGTCGGTGCAGGCGCAGATCATGAATCTGCTGATGGAATTGCGGCGCGAGTTCAACCTGACTTATGTGTTCATCAGCCACAACCTGGCCGTGGTGGAACACATAGCCACGGATGTGGCCGTGATGTACTTAGGCCGCGTCGTGGAATCCGCGCCCACCGCAAAACTGTTCCACGATCCACGCCATCCCTATACGCAAGCGCTGCTGGCCTCGGTGCTGACGCCTGAGCCTGGTCTGGGCATTCCCGACATGGGGCTGGGCCTTTCATTTCCAGACCCCTTGCATCCGCCGCCGGGCTGCCCCTTTCACCCGCGTTGCCAATACGCCATGGCGCAGTGCAAAACCGAGCGCCCCGCGCTCACGTTGCGCGACGAATCCGTGGTGGCCTGCCACCTGTACCCGTCTGCCTCTTCCCCCAACGGAGCCCAACCATCATGACCCGTGAGCAAGCCCTCGCCCAAGCGGAACATTGTTTTGATTCGGGCGCCTTCCGCGCGCTGCTGGCTCGCCGGCTGGCGGTGCCAACCGAAAGCCAGAATCCCGAACGCGCCGCCGTACTGGCCAGCTATCTGGAAACCGAAATCCGTCCGGCGTTCGAAGCATTGGGCTTCACCTGCCGCACGCTGACGCACCCCAAGGCGCTGGCGCCCTTTCTATACGCCGAACGCATCGAGGACGCTGCGCTGCCCACCGTGCTGGGCTACGGTCACGGCGACGTGATCCGCGGACTGGAAAAAGAATGGAAAGAAGGTCTTACGCCCTGGGCGCTGACGGAGGCCGAAGGCCGCTGGTATGGCCGCGGCATTGCCGACAACAAGGGCCAGCACACGATCAATATGGAAGCGCTGCGGCTGGTGCTGGAAACGCGCGGCAAGCTGGGCTTTAACGCCAAATACCTGATCGAGATGGGTGAAGAAACCGGATCGATGGGCTTGCGCGAGCTGTGCGCCGAACACCGCGAGATGCTGTCGGCCGACCTGCTGATTGCATCCGATGGTCCGCGCCTGTCCGCCAATCGACCCACTATTTTTTTAGGCGCGCGCGGCAGTCTGAATTTTGACTTGTCCATCGAAGCGCGTGAGGGTGGCCATCACTCAGGTAACTGGGGCGGCCTGATCTCCAATCCGGGCATCCAACTGGCTCACGCGATATCAAGCATCGTATCGCCCACGGGCCAGATCCGTATTTCGGAATGGGTACCCGCCGAGCTGCCCGCCGCAGTGCGCCGCGCGCTGGCGGACTGCCAGGTCGATGGCGGCGCGGACGGCCCCGAGATTGAACCGGACTGGGGCGAACCGGGGCTGTCACCCGCCGAGCGCGTGTTTGGCTGGTGTTCGTTCGAGGTGCTGGCCTATAAAACCGGCAACCCGGAAACGCCCGTCAACGCCATCCCGCCGCGCGCCTGGGCCCGTTGCCAGCTGCGCTTTGTGGTGGGCGTGGACCCCGAGGATCTGTTGCCTGCGCTGCGCCGCCACCTGGATCGGCACGGCTTTTCGATGGTCAAGATTTCGCTCACGCGGGAATCCATGTTCTGCGCCACGCGCATCGATCCGGATGACGCCTGGGTGCAATGGGCGGTGGATTCTCTGGAACGCACGTCTGGCGAAAAAACCGCGCTGTTGCCCAACCTGGGCGGCTCCTTGCCCAATGACATCTTCACGGATGTGCTGGGCCTGCGCACGATCTGGGTGCCGCACTCCTACCCCGGCTGCTCGCAACATGCGCCCAACGAACACCTGCCGCCGGAATTGCTGCGCCAGGCGCTGGGGCTGATGACCGGGCTGTACTGGGATCTGGGCGCGGGCGGCACGCCCGCCGTCTCGCGTTAAGCGTCAAAGCGGGCGCGCCCGCTTTCTCCGCAGCTGGCTCGGGGGCTGACGGCCCTCGGCCAGACGCGCATCTGCACGAGATGCTGGCCCGCCAGCCGGGGCTTGCCGTCTATATCCCTTGCAGCAATAAACAAGCGGCAAATAAATCGTTGGCTAGCGCGGCGTGAGTCATTAGAGTCCAACGCCGTCCAGTCCGCCCTTGCATCCTGCGGGCGCGCACCCAACACGAGCCGCATTCATGTCTACCCGATTCCAAGCTGTACGCCGCACCACCCTGCTTGCCCTGACGCTGGCCATCGCCGGCATGGGCACGGCACAGGCCGAACAACGCGTTATCCGCATCGTCGTGCCTTACGGCACGGGCGCAGTGCAAGACACCATTGCGCGCGCCATCAGCGAAGAGCTGGGTCAGGCGCTGAATGCCTCCATCGTGGTGGAAAACCGCGCGGGTGCGGGCGGCACGGTGGGAACGTCTCAGGTGGCCCGCGCCACGCCGGACGGCAATACCTTGGTGTTGGCCGCCGCCAGCCACAACATCGCGGGTTATCTGTACAAGAACCTCAGCTACAACCCCTACAAAGACTTCACCGGCGTAGCCTACGTGGGCAACACGGGCTACATCATTCTGGCCTCGGCCGGGCTGAACGTGAAGAACACGGCAGAATTCATCCAGGCGGTCAAAGCCAAACCGGGCGGCTATGACTACGCGTCCGCAGGCAACGGCAGCGCGTCGCATCTGGGCATGGCATCGTTCCTGACCTTGGCAGGCGCGCAAATGCAGCACATTCCGATGAAATCCACGGGCGATGCCGTCACCGAACTGCTGGCTGGCCGCGTGCAAGCCGTTACCGCCGCCACCATCGGCGTTACCGCCTATCGCAACGACCCCCGCGTGACCTTCCTGGCCTACACCGGCAAGACCCGTTCACGCTTTGCGCCCGACCTGCCGACTGCTGCTGAAAGCGGACTGCCCGGCTACGCTTTTGATTCGTGGCTGGGCCTGCTGGCCCCGGCAGGCATCCCCGCCGCCGAACGCGACAAGATCAATGCGGCCGTGAACAAAGTGCTGGCCGACCCCAAGGTGCAGACGCGCCTGTCGTCGTTGGGCGTTGAAGCGGAGGCCAAAACCCCGGCGCAGTTTCAGGATCTGCTGAAGGCGGATTGGGAAGCTGCGGGCAAGCTGGTTGAAGCGTCTGGCGCCCGGGTGGAGTAGGCGTCGCGAAGGGTGTCGCGCGGACGGCGGGACGCGCGACTATGGCTTGCCGTCCTTCAAGGACAGCGTTCCGCGAGATTCAAGCAGACGCCGCGCGTTTTCCAACTCTTTTTGCAGCAACTCGGCATCCGGCAGCACCGTGCGATAGTTCGCCGCCATCACCTTGGTGGGCAAGCCATCCAGTGCATACCGTGCCAACGCATGGCCCTTGTCAGCGAATAGGATCAAGCCCACCGGCGGGTTCTCATCCGGGTAGGCCCAATGCTCTTTGGCATAGTTGCAGTACATGTGCATCTGTCCCACATCGGCATGGGTCAGGCTGCCCAGCTTCAGGTCGATGATGACCAGGCAGCGCAGCTTGCGATGGAAGAACAGTAGATCTACGCGATACCAGGTCTGGTCGATGCGCAACCGACGTTGCCGCCCGACGAAGGTGAACCCTTCACCCAGTTCCAGCAGGAAGTCTTCCAGACGCTGGATCAAGGCCGCGTCCAGATCGGATTCCGAATACTCGTCCTTGAGGTCAAGGAACTCCAGCACATACGGGTCTTTAACGGCGTCATTAGGCGTGACGGCATCCTCGGGCCTGGACACCGAGCCCTTGACCAGCATCGCCGCCTTGTCCTTGGACAAGGCGGTGCGTTCGTAGAACTGGCTTCCAATCTGCCGGTCGAGCTGGCGCACGCTCCAGCCCCCTCGCAACGCTTCGGCCCCGTAGAACTGGCGAGCATGGTCATCCTTGACCGACAGCAGCCGGACATAGGCAGACCACGGCAAGGTGAAAACCTGGGCCAATTGGGAGAGGTCGAATTTCCGAGACACTGTCTCGGAAATTGCGGCTGTGGGATATGCAAGGAAGAAGCGCCGCATATTCTCCAGGTTATCAGGGCCGAACCCGCGCCCGAATCGAGCAGTCAGGTCGGCGGACAAGCGCTCCATCAACTGCTGGCCATAACCGGCTCGCCGCTTGCCATTTTGCTCGGCTTCGACGATCCGGCGACCAATCTCCCAGTAGCTGGCGGTCATCAGCGCGTTCACACTGCGCGCCACTGCCTGGCGCGCAGCATCCAGCAGTTCCACGATGCCGCCGTGGAGGCCGGCATAGCCAGCCGGCAAGGAGGCGGATTTCTCTGCCACCACAGGCGTCTTCCTTGTCACGCAATCACCTCCATAGAACGGAACGCACCGGTGATCGCCAGCCGCCGTTTCGCCACCAGTTCGGCCGCATCCCGCACCGGCCTGTCCTCGGTATGAACATAGTGCATAAACATCGCCACGGTGCTGAGGGCTGTGAGCTTTATGTCCACCTTGGTCGGCACTCCCTGAGTTGGCAATGCCGTTCGTCGCCCAGTGATGGATGCCTTGCGTGCAAGCATGCCGCACTCCAGCAGCCTGGAACCCGCGAGTCCCGCCGACCCTGCTCCAGCGTTAATGCGCTGCGGCGATCAGCGTAAAAAAAGCCTCCGGCTAGGAGGCTGATCGTTGGTGTTGGCGTATGCCGTCCAGCAGCAAGACCGCAATGAAATCCGCCAACGCCTGCTGCTGCGCAGCATCGGGAGTTTGGCGGGTGAAGCGCTCGATGATGCCCATGAGCGATTGAGCAAACCAGTCGGCCGAAATCTCTGGCCTGAACCAACCCGCCTCCTGCTCGGCGCGAACGTTGTCGGCAATCATTGCCACGAGTTCGTCCTTCAAGGCTTCGGCGGCTTCCACCTGGAAAAAACCAATGCGCGTCAGGTTGGGATCTTCTTGCAAGATAGCCAGCAAACCGCTGACTCCTTTGCGGATGCGGTCTGCCAGGTCAGAACCATCCAACGCGCCAGGCAGGCGCGTCTGGCTGATTGCCTGCCGCAAACGCTGCGCGAACATGCCGACCAACTCGTCGTAGGCCGCCTGCTTGCTTGAGAAGTATTGATAAAAGACAGGTTGGGTCACGCCGGCCCGGGCGACGATGTCGCTGATCCGGGTATGCTGAAATCCGCGTTCCGCGAACTCCGCCGCGGCGACCTCTAAAAGCTGTAACCGTGTGCGTTCACCTTTGGTGAGCCGCTTGTCTTGCGATAGTGAAGGGGGTCGTGCCGTAATCATCGCGAGAAAGTACTACCGTTCAAGGCTTTGCGCCACTACTTCCAGGACCATCCCATCATCCGATTGTCACTTCCCCTACGCTTACTGACGCTGGCCAGCACCGCAGCCCTTGCTGGGCTCGCCGCCGGATGTGTTCCCTACCCGGTCTACAAGACCCTGCAACCGAGTGCGCGAGTCACAGTTCTGGACACCGAATCACAACCGATCCCGAACGCTCGTGTCGTGCTGATTTCCAGCGCGTATCCCTACGGCCAAGAGCGTTCGCGCCAGGAAATGCAGAGTGCGCAGAACGGCGTAGCAACGTTTCCATCGCAGTCGGAATGGCGTATTGAAGCCCTGATGATCCACGGTTCAGAGCAGTTTTTCTGGAATTGGTGCATTGAGAAAGCGGGCTTCGAGACTTACAAAACGCTGAACCGGACCGCGTCACAATTCGATGACAAATTGATCGTTGAATTGCGTGCTGGCGAGTCGCTTTCTTGCAACACAGATCGCACGCCGTAACATTCCCGCCCGCCCCGCAGACATCTTGAAATCACTTGAAATTCCCGTATCTATTGACACAACTTCTCGTGGCTATGCAGCAGTAAAGTATCGGTATCGCCCTGGGCCAATGCAATGTGCCGGCGCAGGCGAACGAGGAGCAAGATCATGAAGCGGTTTTCAGGCCGGATGGTTGTCATGGCGCTCGCGCTTGCTGTGGCAAGCGCGCCGGTGATGGCTGGCGGGCGCGGCGGTGGCTGGGGCGGCGGGTATGGCAATGGCTACCACGGCGGCGGCGGGTACTACGGTGGTCACCACCATGGCGGTGGCGGCAGCAGCTCGGCCGGCTGGTGGGTTGGCGGAGCATTTGCATTGGCAGCCGTAGGCTTGGTGCTGGCTGCCAATTCGGGGCCTACCTATGTGCAGTCCGGCGTGTACGCGCCGGGAGTGGTCTACAGCAGCCCGCCTGTTTACGCGGCGCCGGTTTATAGCGCCCCCGTCTACGCAGCTCCGCCTGTGTATGCGGCGCCCCCCGTCGTTTACGAACAGCCCGTGCCGCAGTACGCGCCGGTGCAGTACGAAGCCGCGCCCAAGGTCAGCAGCGCGCAAGCGAACGCCACCACGGATTGCAGCCGTTGGGCGATGAACCAAAGCGGATATGACCCGGCCACCATTTCGCAATGGACCACGCAGATCATGGTGGATACGTATAACCATTCGCTCAATTCCTGCATGGCGAGCCGCGGCTACCGCGCCAACTGACATCGCAAGCCCGGGTATCCCCGATTGCCCCAACACGCCGG
Organism: Achromobacter seleniivolatilans; assembly: GCF_030864005.1. NCBI lineage: Bacteria > Pseudomonadati > Pseudomonadota > Betaproteobacteria > Burkholderiales > Alcaligenaceae > Achromobacter > Achromobacter seleniivolatilans. The sequence continues at coordinate 1,144,058 of NZ_CP132976.1, read as the reverse complement.
CCTGCACACACTGCATGCCGGCGTGTTGCATTCGACCGCCGTCATAACGCGCGGCCACGATGCCGGGCATCAGGGGAAAGCCATGTTCAACTTCAAGCGGATCGCCGGCCTGTGCGCCATCAGCGCTGCATACGCCGTCTCGTTCGCGGCGCACGCCCAGACTGATACCAAGACGCAAGCCATGACCATCGTCGTGCCTTATGGCGCAGGCGGCATCGTCGACAACACCGCACGGGCTTTCGCGCAAAAATTGGCCACCGAACTGGGCCGGCCGGTTGTCGTGGAAAACCGGGGCGGCGCGGGCGGCATGATCGGCATGAACACCGTGGCTCGGGCCCGGGACGAAAACACCTTGGGATTCACCGCTGTCAGCCCCGTCACGCTGTCGCCGCACGTGATGAAGACCTTGTACGACCCGTTGAAGGATCTGGCGCCAGTGGCGGCCGTGATGTATTCCCCGGTGTACTTGGTAGGCGGACCAAAATTCACGGGCAAGACCTTTAAAGACATGCTGGATCAAGCCAAATCCGATCCCAACGGATTGTCGCTGGCGACTGCGGGCGTCGGTTCACTGGGCCACTTGATGCTGGAACAGATCAACGGACAGGCAAATGTGCGCATCACGCACGTGCCCTATAAAGGCATGGCGCAAATGGTGCCCGACGCGCTGGGCGGCCAGTTCACGCTGATGCTGGTCAACGCGTCCGCCCCCGTCAACACGCTGATCGACGAAGGCAAACTCAAGCTGCTGGCTGTGGGTTCGCCAGCGCGGCTGACCGGACGGCCTGATGCACCGACGTTTGCCGAATTGGGTTACCCGATGGCGAACATGACGTCCACCTTCGGTTTTTTTGCGCCCGCCAGCACCAGCCCCGAATTCCGGACACGCATGAACGCGGTGATCAACAAAGTGGCGGCCTTGCCCGACATCAGCAAGCCGCTTACCGAAGCGCTGAACATCATGTCGCCAGGAAGCGTTGAGCAATTCACGGCTCAGGTGCAGAAAGAATATGCGGACAACGGGAAAATCGTGAAAGCGGCGAATATCCGTAGCGAGTAAGAAACCCTGGGACACCGACCGGCAGGCGGTTCAACGCCGCCAGCCGCGCCAGGCACACCACAAACCGCCCATCAGCGCCAGGGCTGCGGGCAACACCCAGACTGCGCCGGCATCGGTGTAGACAACTTGATCCACGGGATCATAGTGCCGCCCGAGTTCGTTGAAGTCCCAAATCAAATAGTTTGCCACCCACGCATAAAAGAACAACGCTGACACGGCCAGCCACAGCAGCGCTGCCACGCGCATGCGCCATGGCCTGCGCACCGCGGGCGTTGCGTTTGCTCTACCGGCTCGTTGCTTGAACCGCTTGCGGCAGGCCGTCACGAACATCAAGATCCCCAGCAGCAGAGCGCCGGCGCTAATCCACACTGCCCTGCTCCAGTCTGGCCAGACAGGCTTGGGCATCTGCCCATTGCTTCTCGCTGAACACGCGCACGCCCGCCCGCGTCAGCAGCTCGGCCGTAACGCCCACGCCCGGCAGGCGTTGCCCCGAGAAATTGCCATCGTAGACATACCCGCTGCCACAGGACGGGCTGCCTTCCTTTAGCACCGCAACGCGGATGGCGCGAGATTGCGCCACCGCCAATGCCTCTTGCGCGCCGCTCACGAACGGCACGGTAACGTCTTCGCCCGTGACGGCAACGACGCGGGCTCGGCTGGCCAGCACCCCGGCCGCATTGGCGCCGGGTTCGATTTCTGCGGGGGGACGGGGAATCGGCATGCCCCCCGCCACCTCGGGACAGACCGGCACGACCCGGCCTTCGTCCAACCACCGGGCAAGCACCGCGTCGTTGTTGGGCACGCCCCGCCCGTCATAGCGCACGGGCTTGCCCAACAGGCATGAACTGACCAATACATATTGCATAACGCACCCGCAGGAATGAAATGCCGGCCTGAAGGATCAGGATTCCGGCGTGTCGGTCTTGCTGGTACGGCGCGTGCGAGCCGCCGTCTTGCGGGCGGGTTTGGCGGGCGCATCAGACGCCTTGGCACTTGGCGTTTTGGCTGCGGCAGGCGTCTTGGCCGGTTCAGCGGCAACCGTCTGGGCCGTGGCTGCGCGCGAGGTCTTGGCAGTGGCGCCCCGCTCACCCGATTTGGCCGTAGCCGTCTTGGTCGCGGTGCGGGTGCTGCGTTTGGCAACTACCGCCGGCGCCGCTTCCGGTTCAGCTGCCCGCCTGGCAACGGCTCCCTCGAACGGGTCCGACACCTTGGCAGGCGCCTTGACCGACGTGTCGCGGCGGGCGTCAGGCGGCGCGTCCGCAAACGTCCATTCGGCGATATTCACTTTCGGCGGCGGCGAGGTCACGGCCGTGTTCTGCCTGGGTGTCTGAAAAGGCTTGGGCATCGGCGGCAGCTTGTAGACACCCGGCTTTTTGGACAAATCGACCGGCTCGGGCTGACTGGCTTGCGCGACGGCTTCGACGGGTTGCGGGGACGGCTTCGGCGCCTGCTCCGGCGCTTGGGCAACAGCTTGCGTCGGGGCTTGCGCATGCGCCTGAGCCGCCTTGAAACCTTCAGGCGGCTTCGAAGTTTCAACCGGACGGGCGGCTTCAGCCGGATTGGCATCGCCCGACTGACGCGGGGATTCCGACGAGGCAGCGCTGTCGGCATTTACCGCAGCGTTGTCGTCACGCGCGCCACGGCCTGCGCCCCTGCCCGACGCCTTGCGGCCGCCGCGCGATTTACGGGCAGACCTGGAGTTGGGATTCGGGCTGGACTCTTCCTGCGCCACGTCTGCCTGCCCTTCGGCGGACTCGGCTACCTGTTGAAGCGGCACGGGCTTGGCGCCCGAGTTGTCACGATACACATAGGTGCCGGACTTTTCCTCACGGCCTACCTCAAGGAAACCGCGCGATTGCGCCTCGTCCAGCAAGTTGCCAAACGCCCGGAAGCCATAATAGGACTCGTTGAAATCCGGCTTGCGGCGTTTCAGCGCGTCTTTCAGCGCCGACGCCCAGACGTTGCCGCTATCGCCGCGCTCGGCCATCAGCGCTTCAAAAGTCTCAACCACCATCTCGACGGCCTGCGTCTTGCGGGCTTCCAGTTCTTCCTTGCGGCGGCGTTCTTCGTCCGGCGTGCGGCGCTGGGCGGTGTTGGCGCCGCCGCGGTTGTCGCGGCGCGCGTCGGCGGTGCGCTGGCCTTCACGGGCCAGATCGTCGTAGAAGATGAATTCGTCGCAGTTGGCAATCAGCAGGTCTGACGTGGATTGCTTCACGCCCACGCCGATCACTTTCTTGTTGTTCTCGCGCAGCTTGGACACCAGCGGAGAAAAGTCGGAATCGCCGCTGATGATCACGAACGTGTTGACGTGGGACTTGGTGTAGCAGAAGTCCAGGGCATCCACGACCAGGCGGATATCGGCCGAATTCTTGCCCGATTGGCGCACGTGCGGAATCTCGATCAGTTCAAAATTGGCCTCGTGCATGGGAGCCTTGAACTCTTTGTAACGCTCCCAATCGCAATACGCCTTCTTGACCACGATGCTGCCCTTGAGCAGCAGGCGTTCCAGCACCGGACGGATGTCAAATTTCTGATACTTGGTGTCCCGCACACCCAGCGCCACGTTCTCGAAGTCGCAGAAAAGCGCCATGCTGACGTTTTCGTTGGGGTTGTTCATTTTTTTCTCCAATGCCTCGGCGCCCGCGACGCGGCTCACCGACTGATAACCCGCATGATATACATAACCGGCGCCCCACCTCTTAACCGCCCGCCAGTCCGCCTGGGTTGAGACCGCTGCAAGCTTCAGGCTCAGGCGTTTAATCCGACCCCATTTTCTCCTTGGTCCGTTGCCGCCTGACAGACAGGTTAAGCCAGCGCTTACCGCCCCTTTCGCCCCGCTTTCCGGGCGATTGACCCAAGCCAGTCCTGGCTAGAATTTCCGAAAATCCGGCATTCCGCGCATGGAGTGCCATCCCTTTCGGGCAAGATCCATGAATCCGTCTACCGTCATCGGCGCCGCCGTCGGCTTGCTTACTCTGCTTGTCGTTATCGCGCTGTCCGCCACCGATGCCAGCATGTACTTCAACCTGCCGGGCCTGGCCATCGTTCTGGGCGGCACCTGCGCCGCCCTGTTCATCGCCTACCCGCTGCCGGAAGTCGTCCGCATCTTCAAGCTGGTGCGCACCGTGTTCCGCAACGAACAGCACGACCAGCAGCGCGACATCGAAGAACTGGTGTCGATGGCGCAGCTATGGATGAACACCGACGTCCACAAGGTCGAGCAGGAGCTGAAGAAGGTCTCGAACCCGTTCTTGCGCACCGGCGTGCAGCTCATCATCGACAACACGCCCGAAGACCAGATCATTGAAGTGCTGCAATGGCGCGTCGCGCGCATGCGTGCCCGCGAACAGGCCGAAGCCCAGATGTTTCGCGTCATGGCCACGTTTGCGCCGGCCTTCGGCATGCTGGGCACGCTGGTCGCGCTGATCAACCTGATGGCTGTGCTGGGCGATGGCAGCATGACGATGATCGGCCAACATCTGGCGATTGGCCTGATGACCACGTTCTACGGCATCTTGCTGGCCAACCTGATCTGCAAACCCATCGCGCTAAAGCTTGAGCGCCGCACCGCCCGCCGCGTCGAGTCCATGAACATGGTGCTGCAAGGCATAGCGATGATGTGCGAGAAGCGCGGCCCGGCCGTGGTGCGTGAAACGCTGAATTCTTTCGTCATGCACGTTGAAGACGAAATCTACGACGGCGGCGCTGCAAATGCCGCGCCCAAACCCAAGACAGAAGGCCAGGTCAAGCCTGCCGCCCAGCCCGTCTCTATTGCCCGCCCTGCCGCAGCACGTCAATGAGCTTGATTTCCCCTTCCCTGGCGCAGCGGATCGAACAGGCCCGCCAGGCCCAGATGCGCGCGCAGAAAGCGGCGGCCGACAGCGGCTGGCGCCCAAGCAAAAGCGACCGCAAAGACCGCTATTCCCGCTGGCACGTTGAAGAACAGGTCGAGCAGGATTCCGAGAACTGGCTGTTGAGCTATCTGGACCTGATCACGCTGCTGCTGGCGATGCTGGTCGTGATGCTGGCCGTGTCGCGCTTGCATGGCCAGATTGACGGCCCCTCGGACACCCCGGTGGAGCTGGTTGGCACTCTGGCCGCTACCGGTTTGCCCAAGTACGACGGCGAATACTCTGAATTCGACGCGACGCCGATTCCCGCCAGTTGGGCGGAACCGGCCGCGCCGGCAACTGCCGCAGACACCCCGCCCGCAGACGACGGCGTGGTGGTGGCCGATGCCGCGCCGCCGCTCAAAGCCCCGTCCAAAGAGTCCTTGGGCCTGGGCGATCTGGGCAAGTCGGTGGATGTCATCATCAACGAACAGTCCGTCAGCTTCCGCATCAGCAACGAACTCCTGTTCCCGTCGGGCCAGGCGACACTCAGTCCGGCCGGCCTGGACGTGATCAAGCGCTTGGCCGCCATCTTGAACAAAAACGAATACCAGGTTTCCGTGGAAGGTCACAGCGACCCGGTGCCGATCCAGACCAAGCAATTCGCCTCGAACTGGGAACTGTCCAGCAGCCGAGCCACCAGCGTGCTGCGTGAACTGGTCCGCGACGGCGTGGCGGCCCAGCGCCTGCGCGCGGTGGGTTACGCCGAAACCCGCCCCATCGAATCCAACGACACGCAAACTGGCCGCGCTGCCAACCGCCGCGTTGAATTGATCATGGATATCACGGCGCCGCAGAAGCCCGCGCAAGCGGCTGATACGGCAGTAAAAGTGGCTGCGAAACCGGCTGCGGGGGCAGCCAGCGCACCCGAACCCGCTGCGGCAACCCCGCCAGTACGGCCCTGATCCCTCTTCCCCTCAAACCGGCGCAAGCCGGTTTTATTTTGTTTGAACCCAGAAGCAATGTGCCCTTTCGGGGGGATGAGCGTCCCCATTCCGGCGATGGCGCGCGGGCAATGAACCGCAGTAATCTAGCCAACTGCCCATTTCCCTGCTGAGTCCGGAGCCCTCATGTCTTACATGCTGCTGATCGTCGAACCGGTGGGGCAACGCGCCCAACGCACACCAGAAGAAGGCCGCGAAGCCTACGCGCAGATGTTGCGCTATGCCGAAGGCCTGAAGGCGCGCGGCCTGCTGACCGGCGCCGAATCCCTGAAGTCGGAATCCGAAGGCGTGCGGCTGAGCATCCGCGACGGGCAACGAACGCTGGTCGATGGCCCCTTTGCCGAGGCCAAGGAAATGATCGGCGGGTTCTTCCTGCTGACCTGTGAAACTCGTGAAGAAGCGCTGGCGCTGGCCGCTGAGTGCCCGGCCGCGCAATGGGCCACGGTAGAGGTCCGCGAACTGGGCCCCTGCAACATGTAGCGCCGGGTCACTCCCGCCAAAACCTAGTACATACCCTAGGTTCGTAAAACACGTGTCGATCTCGTGCAGTCCTGTTCGTCGTACCCGTACAAGCCCCAACACCGGCGGGCTGCACCCACGGAATTCAGGAGACTCACATGCGATACATGATCATCGTCAGGGCCACGCCCGACAGCGAATCCGGCATCATGCCGGAAGAAAGCATGTTGGCTTCGATGGCGACCTATCACGAAGCTCTGGCCAAGGCTGGCGTGCTGCTCGACGCCAACGGCTTGCAACCCTCGTCCAAAGGCTGGCGCGTGCAATATGACCATGGGCAGCGCAAAGTCATCGACGGCCCCTTTGCCGATACCAAAGAGCTGATTGCCGGCTACACCATGATTCAGGTGCGGTCGCGCGAAGAGGCCATGCAATGGGCGCTGCGCTTTCCCGAGCCGTTCACCAATCAGCCCTGCGAAGTCGAAGTGCGCCAATTGTTCGAACTGGAAGACTTCGGGCCCAGCCAGGCCGTGGAACGTTTTCGCGACATACCGGGCGTAGCCCGTTGACCCGCCCTGGCGCCAAACCGCAAGCAACCCTGGAGACACCCATCATGCACAAGCAGATATTCGTCAATCTCGCCATCGGCGACATGCAGAAATCGCAGACGTTCTTCAAAGCCCTGGGCTTTACCTTCAACCCGGATTTCACCAATGAGCAAGGCGCTTGCATGATCGTCGGCGAAAACATCTACGCCATGCTGCTGGTGAAGGATTTCTTCCAGGGTTTCACCGGCAAGCCTATCGTCGATGCCACCCAACAAACCGAGGTGCTGGTCGCGCTGTCTTGCGAAAGCCGCGCCGAAGTCGATGATCTCGTGGCGCGGGCGATTGCTGCTGGCGGCACGGCGCCGCGCGAGCCGCAAGATCACGGTTTCATGTACGCGCACGGCTTTGAAGACCTGGACGGGCACATCTGGGAACTCGTGCATATGCCTGCTAGCGGCGCATGACGCAGGCGGCCACACATCGCGCCATTGAAGCGGTCTGGCGGATTGAAGCCGCCAGCATCATCGCTGGCGTCGCGCGCCTGGTGCATGACGTCGGGCTGGCCGAAGAGATAGCGCAAGACGCGCTGGTGACGGCGCTTTCGCGCTGGCCCGACACCGGCGTGCCAGACAACCCGGGAGCGTGGCTGATGACCACTGCAAAGAATCGCGCTCGCGACCGGCTACGGCTGGACAAGCTGCACACCCGCAAGCACGAACAGATCGGCCATGAACTGGAAGCCTTGCAGGCCGATGTCGAACCTGACTTTGTCGATGCGCTGGACGCGGCGCGCCAAGACGATATCGGCGACGATCTGTTGCGGCTGGTGTTCACCGCCTGCCACCCCGTGCTGTCTACCGAAGCCCGCGTGGCGTTGACCTTGCGTCTGTTGGGCGGGCTGTCTACCGCCGAGATTGCCCGCGCCTTCCTGGCTTCCGAATCCACCATTGCGCAGCGCATCGTACGCGCCAAGCGCAGTCTGTCATCCGCGAACGTACCCTTTGAAGTGCCGCGTGCAGAAGACCGCGGCCCTCGGCTGGCCTCCGTGCTGGAAGTTATCTACCTGATCTTTAACGAAGGGTATTCAGCGACCTCTGGCGATGACTGGATGCGACCCGCGTTGTGCGATGAGGCGTTACGGCTGGGCCGCGTTCTGGCGGGGCTGGCGCCGGCGGAAAGCGAAGTCCATGGGCTGGTGGCATTGATGGAGATTCATGCGTCCCGCCTGCATGCGCGAACGGATACTCAAGGACGCCCCGTGCTGTTGATGGAGCAGGATCGCGGCCGCTGGGATCTCCTGCTGATCCGGCGCGGCCTGGCGGCGCTAGACCGTGCGCACGCCCAGGGCGGCACACTTGGCCCCTATGCCTTGCAAGCGGAATTGGCTGCCTGCCACGCCCGGGCACATACGCCGCAAGACACCGATTGGCCCCGCATTGTGGCGCTGTACGACGCGCTAGCCCAAGTGATGCCCTCGCCCGTCGTGGAGCTTAATCGCGCCGTGGCGGTCGGCATGGCGTTCGGGCCGCAGGCCGGGCTGGATCTGGCGGACGCATTGGCAACCGACCCGGCGCTGGCCAATTACCACTGGTTGCCCAGCGTGCGCGGGGATCTGCTGGCCAAGCTGGGACGGCGCGCCGAAGCGCAGGCCGAATTCGAACGCGCCGCCGGCATGACGCGCAACGTGCGCGAACGCGAACTGTTGCTGGCGCGCGCCAAGACAGTCGCGGGGCAATAAGAGGCCCCCGCGCCCGACTGTCAAATATTGTCAATCCGCAGTTCGCGCCACATCGCGGGGAGTAGCCTGACCAAACAGGTGAAAAAGCGATTGGCGGCGGCGCATGAACAAATCAGGCATGGTGTTGTTGGCTTCGGCGGTGGGGGTGCTGGCGTTGGTCATCCCCTTTTCCGTGTCCCTCTATCTGGCGCAGGCGCAGGGGCGCGACGATGCCCTGTCATCGTTACGCGATTTGGCAGATGACGTGCTGCACCGGGCCGAAAACGCCCGCTTGCAGATCAGCGATGCGATCGATGCCTTGAACAGCAATGCCGCCGAACCGCCCTGTTCACCCGAACAACTGACGCGCATGGGCATGCTGGCAGCGGCATTCAGCCACGTGGCAGGCATGGCGCGTATGGAAAATGACGCCTTGGTGTGCACCACGCTGGGCCCGCAGAACATCCCAATAAACTTGGGCCAGCCCAACGGGCGCCGGCAATACGGCCTGCGCTTCTGGAGTTCGATAGAACTGCCCAATCTGCCTGGACAGGTGTTCAGCGTGCTGGCACGCGATGGCTACGCCGCCCTGGTCTATCCCGATCTGGCAATCGATCTGCTGAACCGGGAGTCGCCCGTATCCCTTGCCTTTTTCTCCACCAGCGAGCGCTTGATTCTGGGCCGCCGCGGGACAGTGCGCGATGAGTGGATTGCACGCTATCAAGGCCGGCCCATTCAGTTCGAAGACGCCGGATATTTCGTGGTGATCCAGCCGTCAGAGGCCGGTGACAGCGCGGCGCTGGCTGCCATGCCGTCGTCACTGGTGCAGGCGCAGGTGCAGCGCTTTGCGTTTATTCTTGGCCCCGTCGGGCTGATCCTGGGCGTGCTGCTGACGGGGCTGGTGATCTATATCGCGCAGCGCCGGATGTCCATGGAAGGCGAATTGCAGGCCGCGTTCGATCGAGATGAATTCTTCGTGGAGTATCAGCCTGTCATTGACCTGCGCACCGGGCGCTGTGTTGGCGCCGAGGCCCTGGCGCGGTGGCGCAACGAGGAAGGCAAGTTGATCAGCCCAAACGTCTTCATTCCGCTGGCCGAAGCCAATGGCATGATCCAGCGGATCACCACTCGCGTCATGGAACTGGTCGTGCGGGACGCAGCCGAACTGCTGCGCACAGATCCGAAATTGCACATTGCCATCAATCTTTCGTCCGAAGACCTGCACACGCACGGCGTGGAAGACCGGATGAAGGAATTGATGGCCGGTGCAGGCATGGGTCCGGGCAGTCTGATGTTCGAGATCACCGAGCGGGGACTGATGTCGCCCGACAAAGCGCGCGGGGTCTTGCTGGCGGTGCGCGCAGGCGGCTTCCGGGTTGCTATTGATGATTTCGGCACGGGGCACTCAAGCCTGTCGTACCTGGCCACCTACGAACTGGACTTCTTGAAGATCGACAAAATGTTCGTGGACACGCTCGGCACCGACGCGCCCACCAGTCTGGTGACATTCCACATCATTGAATTGGCGCGATCACTGGGCTTGCAGATGATTGCCGAAGGCGTGGAAACCGAAGCGCAGCGCGATATCTTGCGTGAACGCGGCGTGCAATATGCCCAAGGTTGGCTGTTCGGCCGCCCGATGAGCATCCACAAACTGGGCGAATTCATTGTGCAAGCAGCAAGCACGGAACAACCGGCTGCAACCTGATCCGCCATCGGCATCGCTTGCCTGGTTGTGGACGTATTGCGTGCGGTGCGCGGCAAGCCCGTGGCCGTGCCTGCCACCGCTTGAACGCCGCGCAGACTCCACAACAGGTTTCGCTAGAGGATATCCGGCAATTGGCTCAGATCGTCGATGACCTCGGACGCGCCTTCGTCCAACAAACGCTGGCGCTGGTCCGGCCCGTTATGCGCCGCCCCGACAAACCCGATGGCCCGCATGCGTGCGGCCCGGGCAGCGCGCACACCCGGCACGCTGTCTTCCACCACCACGCAATCCAGAATGGCGGTGCGCATCTGACGCGCCGCGAACAGAAAGACATCCGGCGCCGGTTTGCCGTGGGCCACCTGCGCCGTGCTGAATACATTCGGCGCGAACGCATCCCACAAACCCACCAGCTTCAACGCCGCTTCCAGTTTGGGCGGCGTGCTGCTGGATGCCACGCAGATCTCTAACCCGCGCGCACGCAATTCGGCCAGCGTTTCATGCACATGGGGCAAGGCGCGCAACTCCTGGCGAAAAGTTTCTTCCAGACGGTCCGCATAGTGCCGCGCAAAACCCTCGGGCAAGGTGCAGGCGTGTTCGGTTTGCAGCGTTTGCCACATGTCCGCATCCGGGATGCCGGCGAAGCGGTGGGCGGCTTCCTCCGGGGTAATGCTTATGCCGTGTTCGGCCAGCGCGCGCGACTGGGCATGCGCGGCAATGATTTCGCTATCGATCAAAACACCGTCGCAATCAAAGATCACAAGGCGGGGGGCAGACGTTTGCATGGCGGCTCCATCAAAAACGATCTCCATGATATGCCTGCTTGATGACGCTGTGCCAACCGCCCTGCCCGCCTTTCTTACAGATGGACCGCGCGCACCCGGCGCAGGCAAGCGGCAATGATCAGGCCGCCCAACCCGGCCGCCAGCACGATGTACGACGCGGCGCCCCAGCCGTAACGGTCGATCACCCCGCCCACCGTCACCGGGCCGATCACTTGGCCCAGATTGCTGCCTTGCATGACCAGTCCAACTGTCGCCGCCGTCAAAGCGGGGCGCGGCGACACCAGCGGCGCGGTGCCCAGCAAGGTCGCCGGTATCAGGCCGCCCACTGCGGAAAACAGCACACATAGCAAGAAGGTGGGCATGGCGGGCAGCACCGACCGGAAGATCAGTAGCGCAACCACGCCCATGATCGCGCTGGCACAAGCAATCAGTGTGGATCTGCGCCATCCCCTTGCCAGCAGTACGCCTGCACCCAGATTGCCGATGATGTTGGCGGCGCTGGCCAAGGCACTGTACAAACCCGCTTGAGCCAGCGTCAGGCCCAACTGGTCCATCAGCAACACAGGCAGAAATGTGAACAGCGCGAAGAACATCAGGCTGTACAGCGTGAAGGACAAGGCCAGCAGCACGGGGCCTGCGGCGCCCAGCGTATCGGCAGTGTCCTGGCGCAGCCCGCGCCAGGACAGGCTGGCCCCGCCCGGACTTGCCGGCGCCAACAAGGCGACGCACACGAACGCCAGCACCACCGCCGCCCCCGCGCACCACCAATAGGCGTGCCAGTCGCCAAACGCCTGCGATGCCAACATCGCAATCGCCATGCCGGCGGGCATATAGCAGCTCCACATGGCAAAGGCCAGATCACGATTGCGCGCCGCCACGATGCGCTGCAACGCGGCAGGACCGGCCACCGTAATCAACAGAAACCCGAGACCCTCGACGACCCGTGATGCCAACAGCACCGCATAGCCAGGCGCCAGCGCGCCGATCACCGTGCCCAGGCCCGTTGCCGCCAATCCCAGCAACAACATACGCCGCGCGCCAAACCGGGAAATCACCCCGCCCGCCGCGATTCCGCCCAGCACGCCCAAGATTGAAAACACGGCAGTCAGTGTGCCGATGGAAGCCAGGTCCAGCCCCAGATCGCTGCGCAGCAGCGGCGCGGCAATGATGACCTTGCCCACTTGCAGGGACGCCACGATTCCGGCGCCCACGATTGCCAGCACTGCGGCCCAGCGGGTCGTGTCTTTGGGGTTGCTTTCAATCGCCTCCGGCGCAGCCGCTACGGGGCTCATGCTTGGGCCTCGGGAACCAGCCACGCCGGGTTCAGGGGCGCTTCTTGGGATGTCTCTTCCATGCTCGTCCTTTGGACTGTCTGATTTGGACTGTCTGATTTGGCCGCTCTTATAGGGGTCCGCCATATTTGATCGACCGCATGCAGCCATAAGCCGCATGGCGATTCTACGTATACGGACTAATAAAGGCCAAGCGAACGGAAACAGAGAAGGAACGTAAACGTCCGGTTCGTACCGCGTAGAGGCAAGAGCAACGAAGTTGGAGGAACGCGGTTTTGATGGCATCTAAAATTTGTGCCCACAAAAGAATTTATGGACACAACTGATTTGCTGTCGAGATCCTGGACGGAAATTAATATTAGTGCTTTAGGGTAAGTTTCCCTGCGAGAACGGAAGATTGGCCATGAAACCCCAGCAGATAATTATGGCGACACACCTCGAAGACAAGAGGGTATACGAGCACGACGGCGCCCCAGGGAAGCAGAATCTTTAAACTCCTTAAATATAGATTCTTTTTCATTTTCTGAGAGATTTATACTAAGTTCGGATAACACAAAATTATGTTTTATTAGATTTAAGATATGCGTAGAAAAACCACCCACTTCAGATCTTGACATTATATTCACGACCTCAGCTTCGTGAATATAAAATCTATATTTTATTTCCTTCCCTGCTTCCTGTAGCGCCATTGTTCCGGATCTATGCCCCTCATCGAAAACAGCTTGATTCATGTTTTCGGCAACTGTCTCGGGATGACCTAAACGAAAAATAGCATGACCGCCTTCATGAGTTATTGTTGAAAGAAGAGATAGCTCGGCAATCTCAGTTCTCTCAGAGTCCGTCAGCCTTCTTAAAATGCTATCCGCAGCGATTTGTCCTCGTACCAAGCTAGCCATAGACGCTTGATCGCCACGCAGGCAACAGTGTAGGGAGGCAGTAAGATTCTGAGCTATGACATAATCAGGGGTAATTGAGATTTTGGGGAATTTTCTTCGGTAGCCGTAAGGTATCGTTGCGCCCAATTCACCCGACACGACGTCTTCAACTCTTATCATCAGATTGGCTTTTTTGGCATTCTTTTCAGGAACGACTTCAACGCCAATAACCTTGGCCGTTTCAGAAAGCCGTGCCATCGCTTTGTGAGCTATTGCATTGAAATTTACTTGAGTCGGATGCCCTCCAACGTCCACCAAATATGGCGATTGGGTATCATCTATGTGGAAGCGCACTTTTCCGCCGAAGTACTTCCGGGGGCAAAAATCGCGGCGGTCAGTCCTCTGAGTTTTCTGCATTAACGCAACAATTCTTTTGGCAGTATCAATACGGTTGGGCAGAACGGGCCGCTGACTGTCAGCGCTGGAAGGATTCGACTTGGCTGCTCCATACATATCGGTAAAGGTCGCCGGATTACTCCCCACCATGCGATAGAGATTCAGCCCATCGACGGTGCCCGCCGGGTCCGTGCTGATCCAGCGTCCGATCCACGGCTGGTAGTAGCGGAATCCGTAGTAGTACAACCCCGCCGCATCGCGCTCCTTGCCCGAGTAGCGGATGGTCTTGTACTTAGCTTCGCCGGTGGATGCGGCAGCCATGACCGCAGTGCCGCCATAGGGGTAATACTCTTCCTGCGTGATGATGGTGCCGTTTTGGTCTAACTCGATCTGGCACGAGTCTTGTCGGTCGGTGTACCGGTAGCGCACCTGCTGGTTGGGGACGTCCGAGGGTTGGTTGCTTGTCCAATTCAGCATCCGTGCACCGTCATCGAGCACGATGACTTCCAACTGCTCACCCGCGATTTGGGCTCGTATTTCCAACCCTGGCAGGTAGATAGCGTCACTTCGTTGCGACATGCTGCCGCTCACTTGGGCGAAACCCGTTTTACGCACGCGATGCCCATCGCCACCATAGGCATAGCTTTCTCGGTCGCACTGTGACAATCCGCCATCCCGCTGAACGGTGACCAAATTCCCCAGCTGATTCAGCCCTGTCCAGGACAGTGGCTGCGCCTTGTTGCCGTCCAGACAGTTGGCGTTGCCAGCTTCGTCAAAATAGTCCCCCACCGTCTTGGCGGTGACGGCGGAGGCATTTGCATTGCTGACGGCACGGTTGCTGGCAGCGTCCACCGATATTTTGCGCATCGGAGGAGCCGCTCCGGTCGCTACCGTGCTGCCGATCTGCGTCAGATTGCCGCCCAGATCGTAAGCATAAGTGCGGGTGTAGTCGCGGTAGTTGCTCGGATCGAGGGTTAAGAATGGCGTCGGCGTATCAGTCCCGCCTCCCGCATTGGATGCATTGTTCTCGCGGCCGGAGGCGGTGATCAGCTGATACAGCGCATCGTAGGTGTAAGTCCGTCCCGCCGTGACGGCCCGATTTCTGAAGAAGCTTACCGGGGTGGCGCTATCGGCCACGCCGGAGACGTTGCCCACCGGATCGTAGGTGTAGGCAAGGTCTTGCAAGGTGTCTTGCCCTGCCCGGATCACCTTGAGGGCTAGTACCCGCTGGGTCCTCTGCGCTTCGTAGGTGTGAGTGGTGGTCACCCCGTTGGCATCTGTCCTACATAGGATCTGGCCGCCCGGGGCGTAGGTGATGGACTGAATGACAACTTGCGTCGTCTTGCCGCTTGGCCTGACCGAACTGGCGTATTTGCGCCCGGCAATATCGTAAGTGGTACTTTGCAAATGTCCGCGGGCGTCGGTCTGGGTCAAGACTTGGCCCAAGGCATTGTAGGCCCAGGTGGTTTTGTAGATCGTCTTGTCAATAAACTTGGCCTGCCAGACGGATTCGTCATTCCCGCCCCAGTCGCTGGCGGTTTCAGGCAGAAGCAGTGTACGACCTTGCTGTTGTGGCAGACCTTGCAGGGTATAGCCAATGGGGTGGAGCGTTTTTGTCTGGTCCTGCCAGGTGCCCGTATCCAGCAATCCGGCTGTGTCGTAGTGGTTGACGAGTTGGCCGCATAAATTCGCGTTGCGCGGGTCGGTCGGATCGGTCAGGATCGCTCCGGTATAGGGGGGCAGGTCCTGCGCATCGGTATAGAGCCAGCGCTCGCGCATGACGGACGTCGTTGCTCCTGGCAACTGCTCCCAGCGAGTGAGCCGTCGGCCCAGGGCGTCGTAAGTAAATGTCTGCACAGTGCCGCGCGCATCGCGCTGCCAGATCGGACGGCCAGCAATGTCGTGAAAAACCTGGGTCTTGCCGGCATCGACACTGACGGTTTGCAACATCTGGCCGGAGAGCGCAGGCGTGTTCTGAAAGTTAAGCGTGGGCGGGCCGGCCTCTTGGGCAAAGAAGCGGGCGTCCTGGCTGTTAGCCGGCTGTCCCAGCTCATTGAAGGTGCTGCGCTCGACGAGCTGCGTAGCCACACTTCCCAGCTCGCTGCGGTTATAGCGCAGCATGCGCACCGCCTGCCCGCGGTTGTCGCGAACGGTGATAGTGGGGGTGCCGGTACAAACAGTAGGCAAGACGATAGATTCCGATCTGAAATCTAGTGACCATCAAGACCAGATGAGCAGCGCGGACGCTGCACGTCGGGCCGATTTCAGATCACCGTATCAAAACCGGGCGGGCCTGGTGTGTTGTTTTCGCCGAACAGCTTTTGAATTGCGCTCGGTTCATCGCCGAAACTCTGGATTGGTGGCCTGGACGTAGACAGAACCGGAAACTGCCGTATCGACGATAGTTTTCCCGCCCTTACGAATTCGCGTTTACACGGTATAGGGCGGACGGTTACTAAGAAACCGCTGGATTTACAAGCGCTTCATCAGGTACTTGGGCGATTCCTCGTACCCCTGCCGGTAGTAAAAGCGATGGGCATCCACGCGGCGCTCGTGGCAGTGCACTTCAATGCGGTCGCAGCCGCGTGCCCGGGCTTCTTGTTCGGCAAACTCTTCCAGCTTGCGTCCGACGCCTGCGCCCCGCGCAATGTCGCTGACGCAGAAATACGTAATGCGGCAGAAGTCGCCGGGCAAGGCCAACTGCATCATGAAATGCAGCCCGATAAACCCCAGCAATACGCCCGAGTCATCCAGTGCCACCACCAGCCTTCCGTCCGGGTGCGCCTGCAATTGCCGGATCTTCTCGGGCATCATCGGTCCCGTGCCTGGATAACCCAGTTGGGCAAGCAGTTCTGCAATAGCGGCGCTATCTTCGACGATCGCGGTACGTAACAACATGGCAGAGCCTGATAAGGGGAAAGACAAAGACTGTATGGCGATGTTGTGTACCCGGCATGACAGATCCATCTCTTGCTCGCGGTCCCTTCACCGGCGCTTGTCATCCTGCTGCAACATCCCGAACAAGGCTTGCACGGCCTCACTGTCCGCCGACAGCGCGGACGCTGCCAGCGCGAATGACCGATGCAGCGGCACGGTCAGGCTCATCACACGCAGGCCGCGCCGGTTTTCCGGCACCGTCAGCGCGGGCACCAGCGTCACACCCAGCCCCTCGCGCACCAGCGCGAATGCGCTGGTCCAGTCGCGCACTGTCGCGCGCACATCCGTCACGGCCAATCCCGCTTCTGCCGCCAGGCTTTGCGCATGGACGCTGCACCCGCCCGTGGCCAGAATGAAAGGCTGCGCCAACAGGTCCGCCAAGCCGACCACGCCCCCAGCTCGCGCCAACGGATGCGCGGCTGGCAGTACTGCGAGCCACTCATCCTGCCCAAGCGGGCAGACCTGGCGTTCCGGCGCGGGGTTAAGCACCACTCCCACATCCACGGCGCCCGCCGTCAGCAACGCTTCGACTTCGTCGTCGCTGGCTTCCAGCGACACCACATCAATCGCGGGATACATTTGCCGGAACCGCCGAAGCACCGGCGGCAGAATTGTCGAAAACACCATCGGAAAGCTGGCCAGGCGCAACGTGCCGCGAGCCGATCCGCTGGCATCGTGCGCCATGGCCTGGATACGTTGCAAGGCGTCCAGCATCAAGCGGGCTTCGTCCGCCACGCGCAGCCCCAAGGCAGTAGGCGTGGTCTGCCGCCGTTCCCGTGTGAATAGTGGCGCGCCCAAGGTATCTTCCAGCTGCGCAATGGCTTGGCTGGCCCCGGACTGCGTCATGCCTGCTTGTGCCGCCGCGTGCGTAATGTTGCCGGCGTCCACCACCGCCAGCACCAGCCGCCAATGCATCAGATTCATCATGGCATCAGCTCTACTTATGTCAGTTTTCTGAAAAAGTAATTTTACGCATGTCTGGTCCGCCGTCATCCTGAATGCCTGATTGATTCCAGGACATCGCATGAAGCTGTATTACGCCCCCGACACTTGCTCGCTGTCGCCCCATATTGTGCTGCGCGAGCTGAACCTGCCGTTTACGCTGGTCCGGGTGAATAACCAAACCAAACGCACCGCCGATGGCGGCGACTTTCTGGCGGTGAACCCAAAAGGGTACGTCGCGGCCCTACAGCGCGACGACGGCGACGTTCTGACCGAAGGCCCCGCCATCGTCCAATACCTGGCGGACCTGAAACCGGAAGCCGGACTGGCGCCGCCCAATGGCAGTTGGCAGCGCAGCCGTCTTCAGGAATGGTTGAACTTCATCAGCACCGAAGTTCATGGCGGCTTTGGCCCGTTATTCAACCGCGAGCTGCCGCCGGCTGCGCGCGACTGGTGGCGCGGACGGCTTGAAAAAAGACTGGCCTATGTGGCGGACGCCTTAAGCCGCCAGGAGTATCTGGTGCAGGATCGGTTCGGCGTGGCCGACGCGTACCTGTACACCGTGCTGCGTTGGGCCGCATTTTTTGATATGGATCTACAGCGTTGGCCCGCGATCGCGGCCTACATGGCGCGCATCGAACAACGCCCCAGCGTACAGGCTGCACTGGCGGCGGAAGCAGCCGCCTGAGCCACCGCTTCCGTCCAGCCTTCCGCTTACCAGCGGTACGTCACGTTAGCCATCATGCTGCGGGCCTTGCCGTAATAGCAGCCAAAGGAATAATTGCAGCTGGACACGTAGTCTTTGTCGAACAGATTTTGCACCGTCAGGCTCGCCGTCGCGCCGCGCAGCGTGGGCGATACGTGTGCCAGGTCATAGCGCAAAGACGCATCCACCACGGCAAAGGCCGGCGTGCGGAAGGTGTTGGCGGAATCACCGAACGCGCTGCCTGTCCAGCGCACACCCGCGCCGACTTCCAGCCCGCCCAGCACGTCGCCAGACAGGCGGTAGTTGGTCCACAGGCTGGCAGCCCAGGTCGGCAGCGCAGCCAAACGTTTGCCTTCGTTGTAGGAGCCCGGCGTGGACGTCGGGTTCAAGTAGGTCAGGCCCGCAATGACGTCCAGGCGTTCGATCGGTTGCGATTTGATTTCCAGTTCCACCCCCTTGGAGCGCACGCCGCCGTTCTGCACTTCGTAACCCGGATGGTCAAAATCTTCTGACGACATGTTCTTTTGGCGGATCTCAAACGCGGCCAAGGTGATCAGCGTGTCGCTGCCCACGGGCTGATACTTCACGCCGATCTCGACCTGCTTGCCGGTCGTGGGCTTGAACGATTCACCGGCGAAATTCGTGCCGATGACAGGCAGGAAAGATTCGGAGTAGCTGATGTAGGGCGCTACGCCGTTTTCCGCTACGTAAGCCAGGCCGACGCGTCCGCTGAAGGCGCTATCGTCCCGGCGCGTCTTCGTGTCTGCAAGCAGATCCTTGTTGTTGATCTTGGCCCAGTCATAACGGCCGCCCATGGTCAGCACAAAACGGTCCAGCTTCACTTGATCTTGCAGATACAGCCCGACCTGATCGACGCTGTTATCCCACTGCGTCGTCAGCGGGGTATCGGGCTGCGCAACGTTGTAGTCGGGGGCATACAGGTTCAGCGGCGTGGCGGCGTAGTTGTTGTAGCCCGTGTACTTGCGCGAGAAATGGCGGTAGTCCAGCCCCACCAGCACGGTGTGGTCCAGCGCGCCGGTCTTGCCCTTGAGTTCCAGGTTGTTATCGACGCTGATGACGCTATTGTGCTGGCCCCAATCCAGCTTGGTCCGGCTGGCCTGGCTGTAATCGGTATTGCCGTCAGCATCCTGCACGAACCGGTTCAGATAGAAACCGCGATAGTTGTCGCGCACATCGACATAACGGATGGTCTGGCGAAACGCCGCCTGCTCGGAGAATTTGTGCGACAGATCCGAGCCCAGCACGTACTGGCGGCGGTAGAAATCGTTATAGCCTGGCTGACCGGTGAAAATGTCGCGATTGATCCG
This sequence comes from Achromobacter seleniivolatilans, assembly GCF_030864005.1. Lineage (NCBI taxonomy): Bacteria > Pseudomonadati > Pseudomonadota > Betaproteobacteria > Burkholderiales > Alcaligenaceae > Achromobacter > Achromobacter seleniivolatilans. Next base: position 1,124,474 of record NZ_CP132976.1, on the reverse strand, counting down.
CTTGCCATCCGGGCCCGCGAACACGGTGCCTATCGCTGGCAGCGGCTGATAATCCGGCACGCCGCCATCACGCTGCAACTGCGTGTAGAGCGTCAGCGATGTCGCCGCGCTGGGTTTCCACGTCAAGCTGGGCGCTATCAACAGACGCCGGCTTTCCTTGTAGTCGATCTGTTCATTGCCTCCATTGGCGACTGCGGTCACGCGATACAGCAAGTTGCCGTCGGCATTGGCGGGGCCGGTCAGGTCCAGCGCGCTTTCCACCCGGCCATAACTGCCCACGCCAAATCGCACCTCGCGCAGGGTTTCTTCCGACGGCCGCTTGGACACCAGATTGATCAGACCGCCCGGCTGATTCTGCCCGTAGAGCACCGAGGCCGGACCCTTCAACACTTCCACCCGCTCCAGCAGGTAGGGATCGATCTGCAAGGCGCCGCCCAGACTGCCCGCATACGGCAGATATGTGCCATCCAGATACAGCGGCGCCGGGGCGAAGCCGCGCGAGTCGACCTCGTCGGCAATCATGTTGGAATCGGTGTAGCCGTTGACGTTGACGCCAGGCGTGTAGCGCAACGCCTGCGCCACCGTCTTCGCGCCGCGCGTGGTGATTTCAGCGGCGCTCACCACGTTTACGGTTTGCGGAATTTCCAGAATGGATGCATCCGTCTTGGTGCCCGTCGCGCTGCGCTTGGGCGCCACGCCTACCACCGGCCCCCAGGCGCTTTCGGTCTGCCCCACGACTCGCACCGGCTCAAGCACTGCCGTGCCAGTCGCAGCGGCGGGCGCACGGCGTAGCCGGTAAGCACCGCTTTCTTCGGCCACGGCTTCCAGGCCCGTACCCGCCAACAACGCCGACAAGCCGTCACGCAAGCCGTAAGCGCCGCGTAGTCCGGGACTGCGCACATCGGCGATCAAGGCGGGTTCCGCGCCCACCATGACGCCCGATTGCCGGCCAAATTCCAGCAAGACCTGACGAACCGGGCCGGCCGCAATGGCGTATTGCTGCCGGGCAGCCACTTCTTGGGCCTGCACAGGCTGCACGGACGCCAAAGAAAACAGCGCCGTCCCCACCGGCACGCCGAAAGCGACATGGCAAAGCCAGCGCCGCGCAGGCAACAGTTTGACGGACGTCGACGCACGACGGCGGGAATGAAGCGACATGGAGCAATCCTTGTGAGCGTTAGCAGTGAACAGTCCGGCCCGACAAGGCGGCTGTCCCTATGTCTAAGACTCGAATCGCAAAACGGTGCCGCGTTGTTACAAAATAGTGGCGCACCGCCCTCACCCGCCCACGATCACCAGGCCACATTCATGGCCCCACCGTCACCCAGTACGCCGTGCGCGTGTGTACCCGCACCGGCAGAATCCGCTCGATCAGGCGCAAGACCTTGTCCGTGTCCTGCAATGGAAAGGCGCCAGTCACTCGCAGCGCGGCCACGGCCGGGTCGCAGCGCAAGAAACCGCGCCGATAGCGTCCCAGCTCGGCAAGAAAATCATCCAGCCGCCAATCATCGGCAAACAACATGCCGTTCACCCAAGCGTCCGCATTGGTAGCGCTGGGTTGGGCCGCATCCACGCCGTGCGCATCAAAGGCCGTGCGCTCACCCCGGTTCAACTGCAAGGCGATGCCGCCTTGACGGGGCTGGATGCGGACCGCGCCGTCCAGCACGGCGACATGGGTTTCGGCCTCGCCGCCCAGTTGGCGCACCGTGAAGCGCGTGCCGATCGGGCTGACAAAACCGCTTCGGGTTTCAATAATCAACGGGCGGCCAGCCGCGTCGTGCCCGGACTCGACCCAGATTTCGCCTTCCACCAGTTCAATGCGCCGTGCCTGGGCATCAAAACGGGTGTCGATAGCACTGCGGGTGTTGAGCATCAGACGCGTGCCATCCGCAAGCGTCAGCATCCGCCGTTCGCCAACACCGGTCCGGTACGCCGCCGTCCAGACACGCCAGGGCGCGGGTTCGCCCGTCGCGATCACGGCGGCGCCCGCAGCGGACACCCCCAGCAGCGCGAGCAGCAAACGTCTGCGACCCGCTTGGGATTGGCTCACCTGCTCCAGCACCTGGGTGGCCGCAGCGCCCGGCAGTTTGGCCGCCTGGGCATCCAACGCCTGCGCCATTGCCGTCACCCGCTGCCATGCCACCTCGTGGTCGGGGCTGGACGACCGCCAGGCCTGCCAGCGGGCCAAATCCCCAGGCGTGGGTTCACATTGCAGACAGATCAGCCAGTCAGTCGCGGCCGCCACCACACGGGGCCGGCTGCGCAGCACGGCGGAAGACTGCGGAGTAGACATCGCGTTCAGCCGTACATCACGCAGAAACAGCGCTGCAACGCCTTGGACATCGTCTTCTTCACGATATCCAGCGTATGGCCGGTGCGTTGCGCGATGTCGGGATAAGACAGCCCTTCCAGTTGCGCCATCAGAAAGATGGTGCGCGTGCGCGCATCCATGCCATCGACCATGCGGCACAACTCCACCAGCGTTTCCACAACGATCAGCCGCGACTCTACCGAGGGTTCGCAAGGCTCGCCGCGCGCCGCCAGCACGTCCAGATAGGCAGACTCGATCACACTGCGGCGGTGATGCCGAAACAACAGCCGCTTGGCCACGGTGGAAAGATAGGCGCGGGGCTGGGCCAGGATCGGCTCTGGATCCACGGCCATGATGCGTTCAAAGGTATCGTGCGCCAGGTCGGCGGCATGATCGGCGCCCCCCAAACGGCGTCTGAGAAAGCCTAGCAGCCAGCGGTGGTGCTCGATATACAGCGTCTGAATCGCGTCGTGCGTAGGGCGGGCGGGAACGGGTTCGGACACGACGGACTCAATACGGGGGCTTGGGTGATAACAAGAATTAGTCGCATTCTATGCCAGCCAGCGCCCTATCGCCAATCCTCATTCCCCAGATAGCAACACCCCGGACGCTACGAGAACGCATCGATGCCGCGCATTAACGCGTCTGCCGTCCGGCGCAGTTGCAGCTGGTCCAGCCACCATTGCAACGCCCGCCCGTCGTACCCGCCGCGCCACGCCAGGTACAGCACATTGGGCTCCCGCGGAGTCTCGGTGGATTTTTCAATCAATTCACCGCGTTCCAATAGCGACGCAACCCGAAAACGCGGCACCCAGCCCACCCCCAGCCCATCACGCTGCGCCAGGATCTTGGCCCGCATGCTGGGCACCGCCAACGTCGCCTGCCCGCCCACCCGGCCATAACCGCGCACCGCTGTCCCGCGCGCCGTATCGGCCACCACCACGGCGCGATGCTGCTGAATCTGGTCCTGACGCAACGGCGCCTTGATCTTGGCCAGCGGATGGCGCGGAGACACGGCAAACAACCATTCCATCACGCCTAATTCCGCCCATTGCAGGTTCGGCATGGTCTGCGGCTCGTTGGTTGCGCCCACGATCAAGTCTGCGCGCCCCTCGCGCAGCGCCTCCCACGTGCCGCCCAGCACCTCTTGCGTAAAACGCAGCGTCACACCGGAATTGAGCTTGTCGAAGGCGTTAATCAAGGGCGTCATCAGCTCGAATTCCAGGATTTCGTCGCTGACGATACGCAACTGATCTTCCCAGCCGCTGGCTACCTGCCTGACACGCTGCGTGAGGCGCGACACGTCCTGCATGAGACGCGCGGCCTCGTCCGCCAGCAGTTGCCCTGCAGGCGTCAATTGCAGCCGGTAGCGGCGGCGGTCAAACAACAAGGCGTCGAAGCGTTCTTCCAGTTGCCGCGCCGCATGCGACACCGTTGACGGCGCCCGGCCCAGCGCGGCCGCCGCCCTCGACAGGCTGCCGCTGTCGCGGATGGCTTCCAAGAGCGCCAGTTCATTTTCCGTCAACATGTGCAATTCCTTCGAACGTGTTCGTCCGAAAGATCGTACGACAAACCACGGCGCCAAGCGCACTATGACTACACCTTATTGAACAACCCCAAGGAGATCACCATGAATCGTTTTGAACAGAAGACCGTACTGATTACCGGCGGCGCCAGCGGCATCGGCTTTGCCGCAGCGCAGGCTTTTGCTGCTGAAGGCGCTCGCGTCATCATCACCGGCCGCGACGCCGCCGCACTGGAAACGGCCCGGGCCAGCCTGGGCGCAACCGCCTTGGCGATCCGCAACGACGCCTCTGCCCCTGGCTCCGCCGCCGCCCTGGCCGCCTCGCTGCGCGAGGCCGGCGTGCGGCTGGATGCACTCTTCATGAATGCCGGGATCGCCAAGTTCGCCACCTTGTCCGAAGCAACCGAAGACTTGTGGGATCAGACCTTCAATACCAACATCAAAGGCGTGTTCTTTCAGCTGCAAGCGCTGGACCCGCTGCTGAACCCGGGCACGTCCATCGTCTTGAACGGCTCTATCAATGCGCACATCGGCATGCCAGCGTCATCCATCTATGCCGCAAGCAAAGCCGCGCTGATCTCGCTGGCCAAAACCTTGTCGGCCGAACTGCTGCCGCGCGGCATTCGCGTCAATGTCGTCAGCCCGGGGCCGATCAGCACGCCTATCTACGGCAAGCTGGGGTTGGACGCTGACACGCTGGACAAGACCGCCGCCGGTATCAAAGCGCAGATTCCGCTGGGCCGTTTTGGCACCCCGCAAGAACTCGCGTCGACGGTGCTGCATCTGGCCGCTCCTGAGTCCGCATTTATCGTCGGCACCGAGATCATTGTGGATGGCGGCATGAGTCAGCTGTAAGCGGGGCTACACCCGGCCAGGGGGTCGCCAGCACGGGGCGCGCAGGCAGTGATAGCATTGCCGGCATGACTTCGATTCTGCATGACCACCCTATCGACCCCGCCATCCGCGAACGCGTCATGGCGACCTTGCAACACATAGAGCAACGCCACGATGTGCGCGTGTTGCTCGCTTGCGAATCCGGCAGCCGAGGCTGGGGTTTTGCCTCGCCCGACAGCGACTACGACGTGCGCTTTCTGTACGTCCACAAGCTGGATTGGTACTTGCGAGTGGCTCCACAGCGCGACGTCATTGAACTGCCTATCGACGACGAGCTGGATGTCTCGGGCTGGGAACTGCGCAAGGCGCTGCAACTGCTGCGCGGCTCCAATCCCACGCTTTTCGAATGGCTGGACTCGCCCGTCATCTACCGTCAGGACGACGCGGCGAGCGATTGGCTGCGCCAGTTCCGCACGAATTATTTTTCCAGCATCAAAGGCCGTTGGCACTACGTGGCGATGGCCGGACGGAACTTCCGTGAGTCGCTGCAAGGCGACACGGTCCGTCTGAAGAAGTATCTGTACGTGCTGCGCCCGGTTCTGGCCGCGCAATGGATCGACAGCGGCCGGGGCATTCCGCCAATGCGCTTTGCCGACCTGGCCGACGTCATGGTCACCGACCCCGCGCTGCGCGACGAAATCAATCAGCTGCTCAAGATAAAGATGAGCGCCGGTGAAGCCGAACACGGGCCGCGCTTTCCGCTGATTCACGCTTTTCTGGAAACCACGCTGCCGGTTCTGGAGCAAGCGCCCTACTTCGACCGGCCCGACGGCCAGACTGAAAAGCTGGACCGCTTTCTGCTTGAAGTGGTGACGGGCGCGCCGCTGACTTATTGATCAGGCAGGCCAGCCCCGATCGAACGCAGCGCCCGCTTGCAAATGCGTTCGGTCGCCGGTGCAGGCGAACCAGCCTGCCACCGCGCACACACCCCGCGCACCCATGCGGGCTGATCTTTGCTGGCGTCGTTCAACCAGTTCGCCACCGAGTCCTGCACATACACCGCGGGGTCTGCCCGCAAGGGTTCCAGCAGTGGCAACGCCATGGCCGGATCGGATTTAAGCGCGGCGATATGCGCGCACCATACCCCACGAGGCCGCAGAGCCTCGCTGGCAAAGCGCCGCACGCGTTCGGATGGATCTTTGGTCCAGGAGCGCAACTGCGCGATAGACGTTTCCAGTTCGGCCGCCAATGACGGACGCACCGCCAGCCACACCCATTCCCGCACGCCAAAATGCGCGTCGTCGGCCAGCGGACGGATCTTTGCCAGCCGGTCTTGCACGGTCAGACCCGGCATGGCGCCCGCCATAAAGCAAGCCCATCCGCGCACCGTGTCCGACTCATGCGTCTTCAGCGAATCGAAGGCGTCTGGACCCAAGCGCTCATCAAGTATCCGCGCCGCCCCCGCCATGCGCTTGGAAATTCCCGTTGCTGCCTGCGCCTGCATCTCGGCCACGGCGTCATGGCCCACTTGTGGCGCCACCGCCTGCATCAGCGCCGCAAAGTCCACCGCCAGGCATTCGGTCAAGGTTGACGCTGGTGCGCCCGCGTTCAGCTGTGCCAACCGCGCGGGACTAATGTCCTTGACGCCACGGCCAGCTGGCGCCGCGTTGGAAGATTTGACCCGGCTCATCACGCCACCTCACGCAATGCGGCGCGGCCTGTGTCCGTGCCCCGCCAAACCAAAGCCAGCAGTTCGCTCAGGCGCGCCTTGTCCCGGCTGGCCAGACCGCCAAACAAGGAGCCGATCCAGTCGGTATGTTCCTTGAACAGCTTTGCCGCCGCCGTCTTACCCTTGGCAGTGAGCTTGACTGTGATCTTGCGCCGGTCTTCTTTGCCGGGTTCGCGCAAAACAAATCCGTCGCGCTCCAGGCCGTCGAGCAAACCCGTAACGGTGGCGCGCGTAACACCTGCGCCATCTGCCAGCTCGTGCGGCGACAGTCCGTCTGCCTGATCGTGCAGCAGAAACAGCAACACGAATTTGCCCTCGGACAACTGGCGCGGCGCCAAGCGGGCCGCGCAGTCCCGGTCAATGGCATTGGCCAGAGACAACAGCTGAAAGCACAAGCCGATGTCATCCACCGACGGCAAACCGCGCCGCGCCGCTTCATCGAGCAAGGCGTGATGTTTGCGTTCCAGCATGGGCAGCAGGTCGGACACTGGATCTCCTTGAATTCAATACGGTGGCATATAGTACGGCGCCTAACTATATGCAAGCAAACGGCGAATCTCACGCGCTATCATGTCCGCCTTGATCACATCCACAGACTCCATTCGCATGTCCGACACCGCCAAGCCCTTCGACGTTCAAGCCTTCATTGCCCAAAGCCTGGAAGGCATGCAGGCCGCCACCACGGCACACTGCGCCACCTGGCATCTGGATGAAGCCGAACAATGGTCCGTGGACATGGATCAGGAAAGCATCGTTTTCCAACTGCCGGGCGGCATCACCGCCACCGCTCCGGTGCAGATCGTGGGTACGTCCAACAGCGATGACGGCAGTTTTCTGTGGGGCTGGGATCACCCCTCCGTGCCCGCCGAGCTGTCCGAACACGCACAGCTGGCACTGGCATTTGGCCGCGCGCATGGACTGCCCGCCTACACCCACCGCAAGGTCCAGTGCGACGACGGCATGGCATGGGAATTCACCGCCGTGGCCATGCGCCTGGGCGAAGCCACCGGCACCTACCGCGCGCAAGCGTCCGACACCGCGTATGTCTGGATGACCTTCGGGCAAGTGACCTTGTCGGCCGCGACGGACGCGTCGCAAGACTGATCGGCCGCTCCAGACGCGCTGCGAGACTGATCGACGGCCCCGGGCCGTCGGGTATATTGCGCCGTTCACCATCCCAACCCGCCGCCCCATGTTCCAGACCTTGCCGCGCCTGCCCTTCCCATTGCCTGGCGCATTGGCTCTGGCCATGCTGTCGCTCATGAACACCCAGGCCTGGGCCGCCCAGCGCACGGTCTACACCGGCACCTTGCAAGGCGCGGGTGTAGTCGTGATGGAGCTGGACAGCCAGGCAACGGGCGACGGCGTATTGACCGGGCGCTACTTCTATCCAAAGCACGGCGTTGATATCCCGCTGAAGGGCACGCCCCAGGCGCTGCGCGAACCCAAGACCTACCAAGAGGTTGTGGAAAGCGGCCAGGACCCTGATTCCGGCACGCCGCCTGCCGCTGCCACCTGGCAAGGCAAGCGCGACGCATCGGGCTTCCAGGGGACATGGACTGACGCCCGCACCGGCAAGCAGCGCGCATTCACGCTGCGCCGGGTTGCCGAATACGATCCCGAAGCATTAGCCCCCGATAGCGTGCAAGCCGTCACGGATGCGATCAGCGGTGGCGTGGGCAGTGGCATCAATGCGGATGCCGGCATCAACAGCAAAACCGCCCCTTATGAATCGTTGAAGCTTGCGGGCCACGCCGTGCCGACCGGTGCGGATAGTGGCAGCGGCCCCGTGGCCTATCGGATGTGGCGCGACCCCCGCACCAAATTCAGCTACCCGCGACTTAGCCGCCACCCCGACCCGCAAGTGCTGGCACGCATCAACGCTTTGCTGGAGCAGCGCCATTGGCAGATGAGCCTGGCCGCGCTGGCTTGCAAGGCCACGATTTATACGGACGGCAACCCGGCCGCCGGCACGCTGGGCAGTTATGAAGACGAAGCCATCACGGTCGATTGGTTGTCCCCCGCCTTGATGACGGTGATCGAATCCGGCAGCCTGTACTGCGGAGGCGCGCACCCTAACAACCATTTCGATCCGTACACCTTCGACTTGCTGCGCGGCGAATACCTGGATTGGAACCGCGTCTTTGACGCTTATGTGCCCGGCGACGACGGCTGGCGCAAGGAAAGCCCGGCCCTGATGGAGCTGGTGGACAAAGCGCGCAAGCCGCCTCCCGCTTCGAACGCCAAGGTCGATGACGATGACACCGGCCTGGACGAATGCTCAGACCTGTGGCCGAGTTATCTGGCCCTGGGCGCCGAATCGCCGGGCGTGTTGAGCCTGTCGGTGTCTGGCGTGGGCCATGCCATGGGCGTCTGCCTGGGCACGCACGCGACGGTGCCTTTCAAAGACCTGGAGCCCTATCTGAAGCCGGGCGGAAAAGCCTATCTGGTCGGTCAATAGCGGGGGCTGGTTGCGGCGCCCTGCGCCGATTGCATCTTTGCCAAGCGGAATCGAATCATGCAATAATTGATAACGATTCCCATTACATGACTATCCCCCTGAGCGCCGTGGACTCCCATCTGGCTAGAAATGCCCGGTTTTCCAGCATTTATCAAGAAGACCATCCCTGGCTCGAACGGCGGCTGCGCGACGGTCTGCGCAATCGGGAAGATGCGCAGGACGTAGCCAGCGAAACGTTCACGCAATTGCTTCAGGCGCCCGCCCTGCACCAATTGAAAGAGCCGCGCGCCATGCTGGTCACTATTGCCCGGCGGATCACGTGGCGGCTGTGGCGCAGGCGCGAGCTTGAAAAAGCCTGGCTCGACATGCTGCACACCCTGCCCGAGCCCGTAGAGCCTTCCGCAGAAAGCCGGTTTCAGACGTTGCGCGCATTGCAGACGCTGGATGCCATTCTGGACGGCCTCTCCGCCAAAGCTCGCATGGCATTCCTGTACAGCCAGCTGGACGGCATGACGCACGTTGAAATTGCGCATCGCTTGAAGGTATCGCCCACCATGGTGCGCAAGTACATTGCCCAAGCCTTGTTGCGCTGCTGTGCGGCTTTTGACGCATGACGGCCGCCGCTGCGACGCCAAGCGAATCGGCCCGTCTGGCCGCCATCGAATGGCAACTCTGTCTGTCCGGCGGGAGCGCCACGGACGACGACCGCCAGGCCTTTGATGCCTGGTTGACCGCTAGCCCCTTGCATGGCGCTGCCTGGCAGCACCTGAACGCCGCGCTGGGCAACGCGCTGCGAGTGATCGATCCCAAACTATTGACGGCTGCTGGCCCGTTGCGCCGCTCATTGCTGCGGCCACAGGACACCCAGCGCCGGCGGCTGAACAAGCTGCTGCTTGCCTCCGGCGCCCTGCTGGCTGGCGGCGCGTGGCTGGACCGCCAGATTCCGCTGCGCCACGTTGCGGCCGATTATGTGACCGGCACCGGACAGCGGCGGCGGGTCCTGCTGCCTGACGGCAGCGTGATGGAGTTGGACGCCCGCAGCGCCGCCAGCGCAGAATTTGCGCCAGGAAAACGGCTGGTGCGCCTGGAAACTGGCGCCGCGGTTTTCGAACTGGCCGGGTCAGCCACAGCGCTCGCCCCCGCCGTCAACCTGCCCTTGCGCATCCTGACCGGCGAAGGCGAAGTACGGCTGAATGCCGGCCGCGCGCTGGTGCAATGCGATGCCGGCCGAAGCCTGTGCGTGGCGTTGGCTGGAGACGCCGAAATCATCACGCGCCAGGGGCAGCGCAGGCGGCTTGCCGCTGGTCAGGGGGCCTGGTTCGACACCCGCCAGGTCGATGCAACGCAGGAAGCTCAGGCTCATGCCGCCGCCTGGCAGGAAGGCCAGATCGAAGTCCACAACGAACCGCTACAGCGCGTAGTTGATGCGCTGTCCCGATACCGGCCGGGTTGGATACGCGTGTCGCCCGCCGCCAGCCGATTGCGCGTGTCGGGCCTGTTTCCGCTGGACGACACCGATCGCGCACTGGAAGCCTTGCGTCATACCCAACCGATCACGCTGCGCCGATTCGGCACGCTATACGTGATGATCGACGTGTCCGCCCCCCAGGCGTGATGCCGCTGACCCGATCCGATAAATATTTTTCCGTGCAGGTGTTTTTTTCGCGAGGCCAGTGCACATACATGGAACGCGTCCCTACGCAATAACGGAGTGTTCCATGTTTTCGATCAGGTTCCCGGCCAGCAGCGCCGTGGCCGCAATGGTGGCGATGGCAATTGGCCCGCTGGCCCCCCTGCACGCCCAAACCCAGCTTTCGCAAAGCGTGCGGCAATACAGCGTGGCACCCGGTCCGCTGGATGCCGCCCTTACGCAGATCGCCCGCACCGCGGGCGCCGTGATCTCTTATTCCCCCGACCTGGTAGCCGGCAAAACAGCGCCCGCCGTCTCGGGCGAATTGACGCTGGACCAAGCCACCCGCCGCGCCCTGACGGGTAGCGGCCTGGATTTGGCCGTTGCTCCGGACGGCACCCTCACCATCCGGCCCGCGCCAGCGGCGTCGCCCGTCACCACCCTGACGCCCGTCAGCGTCGAAGGCGCCGTGCTGGGCCCCGTCACGGAAGGCACGGGGGCCTACACCATCAGCTCCATGGCGACGGCGACGAAGTTCCAGTTGTCGCAACGCGAAACGCCCCAGTCGGTCAGCGTCATCACCCGCCAGCAGATAGACGATCGCGGCTTCCAATCGTTGGATGAAGTGGCCCGCGACGCCACCGGGCTGAGCACGCGCCAGATTGGCGGCGGCGAACGCACGCAGTTCTTCTCGCGCGGATTCGAGATCAACTCGTTCATGGCCGACGGCGTTCCCCTGGCGTACGACTACGACACACAGGGAGTCGCCACGCTGGCCATGTATGACCACGTGGAAGTCTTGCGCGGCGCATCGGGGCTGATGACCGGCGTCGGCAACCCGTCAGGCACGATCAATCTGGTGCGCAAGCGCCCCACCGCCATGCCGCAATTCTCGGTGACGACCAGCGCCGGCAGCTGGGACAATTACCGGGGCGAGGTGGATGGATCAGGCCCGTTGAATGAAAGCGGCTCGGTGCGCGCGCGCGGCGTCGTTGCATACCAGGATTCCGGCACGTTCAAGAAGGCCTACGAACATCAGCGGCAGCTGTATTACGGCACCATCGACACCGACCTGACAGCCAACACCACCCTTAGCGTGGGCGGCTATTACAACCGTGAAGACAACCCAGGCGCCGACTGGAATGGACTGCCGACCCGGCGCGATGGCTCCTTCTACGACTTCAGCCGATCCACGCGCCTGACGCCGGACTGGGCCTACTGGAACAAGGAAAACACCAGCATCTTCGCCGAGCTCGATCACCGCTTTGCCAATGGCTGGAAAGGCAGACTGACCACCCGCGCGCTACGCTCAAAGCTGGACATGCTGGGCACCTATCTGTATCCGCTTGAAGACTCGGAAGACTTTGGCCAGGGCGTAGGCAAATATGCCTACGACAAGACGCAATACAGCATCGACGGTTATCTGAGCGGGCCGTTCGAACTGCTGGGCCGCACGCATGAACTGGTGCTGGGCGGCAGCTTCCGCAAGAACAAGGACGATGACGGCCCAGGCGGTTGGCCCAGTGATTACAACGTTATCGTTGACCCCATGAACTGGGATTCCAGCGCCGTTCCCAAGCCTGCAATCACGTACCCCTGGTCGCGCAAAGGCCATCAGCGGCTGACCAGCGGTTACGCCACCACGCGCTTCAGCCTGGCCGACCCGCTGAACCTGATGCTGGGCGCGCGCGTCGACTCCTATGAATACCAGATGAACTTGAAGTCTGGCGACTACGTCGACAACGCGGGGTACAAGGTAAGCAACGAGATCACACCTTACGCTGGCCTGGTGTACGACCTGGACAAGCGCCATTCGGTGTACGCCAGCTGGACCAGCGTGTTCCAGCCCCAGAACTATCAGACCGCCAGCGGCGCTTTGCTGGACCCGGTGACGGGCACCAACCTGGAGGCCGGGATCAAGGGCGAGTATTTTGACGGCAAGCTCAACGCCAGCATGGCGGTTTTCCAGATCAACCAGAAAAACCTGCCGGTCACGATGGAGCAATCGCTCTGCGTCAATCGTGCCCAGTCTTGCTACACGCAAGCCGGCGAGGTGCAGAGCCGCGGCATTGAATTGGAACTTGCCGGATCGCTGACCCCGGGCTGGCAAGTAATGGCCGGTTATACGTTCAACCAGTCCAAGTACGTCAAGGATTCGGACGCAGGCCCGGCAGGCACGCGGTATGACACGCAGTCTCCGCGTCACCTGTTCAAGCTGTCCACGATCTACACCTTGCCCGGCGCCTTGAATCAGTGGCGTGTGGGCGGCGCGTTGCGCATGCAAAGCCCGATCAGCACACACTTTGGCGTGCGTCAGGCGGGCTACAGCATCGTGGACACCGTGGTGTCGTATCAAGCCAGCCGCAACCTGGATCTGCGTCTTAACGTCTACAACGTTTTCGACAAGTACTACTACCAGGCCATCGGCAGCACGCAAGACAATAACCACTTCGGCGCGCCGCGGTCGTTCCTGCTGACAGCCAAGTACACGTTCTAGGCATAGTCCGTTGTGGCCCCGGCCTTGCGCCGGGGCGGCCATGCTTGTATCAGCTCAGGCTTATGCCTGGCCGCACTCCCATCGCGCCAACAGCTCAAACGGGGCATCCTGCACCACGGGCAGCAAGGCAAGCGCAGCCTGCGCCGTGTCTTGCGAAATCAGCGTTGCTTCCCCGGCCTGGGCGCGGGACAGCGCCAGCGCACGAATGCGTTCCAGTTCCAAGCTGTGCGGCTCAGGCAAATACTTGCTCAACGCGTCGATGTTGGACGCCAGACATAACGCGGCTTCAGCAACGGTGAAGTCTCCGTCGATCAAATGCGAGATATCTGCCGCGCTGCGTACCAGAGACCCATAGATAAACGCGTCAAACGACGCAGCCTGGATCTCGCAATCACCGCTGTCGTGCCATGCCAGCGCAACGCCAATGTCTCCGTTGGCCAGGGGCATCAGGCAATAAAGATCACCTGCGCCCGTCTGCGCGAAAGGCAGAAAGCGGCGGCCTTGTTGAAAGACCGGGTTCAACCATTCTTCGATGTTCTCTGCGGCTTCAGAGGCCGGTATCCACTCCAGGTCGTAGACGCAAGACAGCACCGGCTGCGCGGCCAGCGTATGCGCTTTCCAGTTTGCGACCCAGGCTTTGACGTCCGGCCCATAACCCGCAAGCCCCGCGTCGATAAGCCGCGCCAGCAAAGGCGGCAACGCGATGCCGCAGGATGCGGCCAGCTCGGGATAGGAACTCATAACTGTTTACTCCACATGATTGCCCCGGAGGGCACAGGCACCGGATTGTATGCGGCCTGTTCTGCCCGCTTGCAGCCCCTACGCCAGCAACGCGCGCAACACGGCGCCCTGGCGTTCAATTTCAGACTCTTGCAGCCCGCTGTAGCCAATCACCAGCCCCGGCGGCAAAGACACCTTGCGGCAGAAATCCGCTACCGTGATCAGTGCCACGCCGGCCTTGCGCGCCTGTTCTTGCAATGCCGCCATATCGGTTGCTGGCGGCAACCACCACACCAGATGGAATCCTGCGTCCTCGCCTGTCACGCTCGCGTTCTGTGCGCCTGGCATTAAGGCTAGCGCCTGCATCACCGCATCACGGCGGCGCGCATAGATTGAACGGGCTTTGCGCACGTGGCGCGCAAAGCTGCCGTCTTCCAAAAATGCAGCCAGCGTCATCTGCTCGATGATGCTGTTTGAACGCCCTGTTGTGTGCCGCGCCCGGGTGAAGGCCGCCACCCATTGTTCGGGCACCACGGCATAACCTATGCGCAGCGCATTGAACATCGTCTTGTTGAAGCTGCCGCAATGAATGACGCGATCCGCGGTATCCAGGCTTTTCAGCGCGGGCAGCGGAGCGCTGTCGTAATTGAACTCGCTGTCATAGTCGTCCTCGACAATCCAGCTGCCAGTTTGCTCGGCCCAGGCCAGCAGTTCCAGGCGGCGGGAAACCGGCATCGTGACGCCGGTGGGCGATTGATGGGCCGGCGTCACATGTATCAACTTGACGCCGCTTTGGCGGCGCGCCCTAGCCACCGAGAAGCCGTGTTCATCGATGGGAATGGGCACCACCTTGGACGTGAACTGGCCAAATATCGGACCGCCGTTCAAATAACCCGGGTCTTCCACCAAGACCTTGTCCTGCCGCGACAGCAGAATGCGGGCACTCAGGTCCAGGCCGTCGCGTATGCCGGTCAGCACAACCACCTGATCCGCGCCGCAAGAAATACCGCGCGCCGTGCCCAGGTAGCGGGCGATCTGTTCGCGCAAAGGCCGCCACCCTTGCGATTCCTCGTTGGCCAACTGATCGGGCGTGACCCGCTGGGCGCTCGCCATCAAGCCCTTGCGCCAGGTGGCCATGGGGAACAAAGACGCATCAGCCGTGCGCGCCGAGAACAGTCCGGCCGGTGCAGCGGGTGGGACCGACTTGGCCCTTGGCGCGGAGTCCAACCGCTTCGCCGCTTCCGGCAGCCCGCCAGGAAGCCCCCGATGAAAGAAATTATCCGGAATGACGGCCGACACATAGGTGCCAGACCCCACGGCGCCAGCGGTATAGCCTTCACTGGCCAGTTGGTCATAGGCGGCCTCAACCGTTGACCGCGACACTTGCCAGCGCAAGGCCAAATTTCGTGTGGACGGTAACCGGGCGCCCGAGGCCAACGCGCCCGTCAGTATCCGTTCTTGAATCTGACGGTATACCCACGCCTGTTTGGACTCAGCCGGGCGCGGCGCATCCACCGGCAGGTCCAGGCTGGATTCTTGACGCTTACTGACTGAAAGTGGCTTGCTCATATTTAAAGATATGGCTCTATTCGAGTAGCCATTCTATCGATAAATTTCAGTTCAGCGCCCAACTGCGGGCACGCTCAATGGAACCTGACATGTCGCAACCGACTTCGCCGCTGTACACGATCACTCTGGAAACGGGCCAGTTCCCAACGGATGGCTCGGCTTCTCTTTTGGACGCCGCATTGGCCTGCGGCGCGCCCGTGCCCTTTTCCTGTCAGCGCGGCGAATGCGGTTCTTGCCGGGCCGAAGTGCTCGGCGGAGACTATGAGCGCATCACGCCGCCCACAGAGCGCTCCTACGTCACGACCGAAAACGAATTGTTGATGTGCCAGTGCCGGGCTGCGGGCGATCTGACACTGCGATTCCCGCACTGGACTGCGCCTGCCCGGCCCGCGCAACGGCGAGATGCGCGCGTGGTGTCGCGGCTGGCGCTGACCGGCAACATCACGCAACTCATCGTTGAGGTTCAGGGCGCCGAACGCTTTACCCACTTGGCCGGACAGCACGTGCAATTGCAGCTGGAAGATGGCGGCCACCGTTGCTTTTCGATTGCCAACGCGCCTGGAGGCGCTGGCCCCCAGCGCTTGGAATTCCACATCCGGCGAGCCCCCGGCGGCGTATTCACCGACGGGCTGCTGCCTGGCCTGATGCCAGGCGATGCGCTGCCGCTGCACGGCCCGCACGGCGCCTGCGTCTGGCCGCCCGCCAGCATGGACGGTATTGATCACTTGGTGCTGCTGGCAACCGGCACGGGTTTTGCGGGGGTCTTTCCCATTCTGATGGCAGCCCTGGAAAGCCGCAGTTTGAAAACGGTAACGCTGTATTGGGGCGCCAAAGATGCGCAGGATTGTTATGCCGCCAATTTGCTGAACGCCCTGCAAGGCAAAGACACTGTGTTCCGTTGGCATCCTGTGGTGTCGGGCAGCGCGTCTTCTGATCGCAACGGCCCAGGCCAGGCGCAATATGTGCAAGACGCGGCAGCCCTGGCTGAACATGACTGGTCCCGCACAGTGGTGTACGCCTGCGGCAGCCCCGCCATGGTGCGCGAAGCCCGCAAGCGCTTGACCGCCAGCGGCCTGCCCGCTGACCGTTTCCAATCAGAAGCCTTTCTGCCTGCAAATCAGACTGAGCCTCTGGCGCCCCGGCAACAAGCATTGCACCCCTGGGAGCAAGTCAGCGAGCGCTTCACGATGGCAGGCATTTTGGCGGCGCGCCAGCGTTCGATCACCGCCGTTCACGACATCGCGGCCCTGATGACGCCCGGCATCACGACGCGTGAAGCGATCACCATCGCTGACCGCTACTTGCAGCAGATGGGCGCGTCCCACAACTGGCATCCCACCTATGTCCGGTTCGAGGCAGACACGCAATCGCCCGCGGTGCAAGAAACAGACTTTGCCCGCACGCTGCGCGAGGGCGATATCTTCGTCATCGATATCGGGCCCGTGTGGGACGGCTACGAGGGCGACTACGGCGACACCTTTGTGATGGGCGCAGACGCCGACCGCCAACGTTGCGCGCACGCGGCGCGTGAGGTCTTTAAACGCACCCGGCTGGCATGGTTGGACGGTCTGACGGGGGCCGCCTTGTATGACCAGGCCGAAATCTACGCGCAGGAACATGGCTGCGCGCTGGTGCGCGATATTGCTGGCCATCGCGTGTCGGACTTTCCCCATGCGTTATATGGCAAGCATCGTCTGTCTCAGGCCGATTTCATACCGGGCGACGGCATCTGGGTATTGGAGATCCAGGTCCGCGATCTGGTCTTGCCCATCGGCGCCTTCTACGAGGACGTGCTGCTGCATTAAGCCCTGTTGAACACCGCAGCAAGATGCGCACGCATGGCAGCCCATGAGCGCGTATCGGCGCGCTCGTCATAGACAATGCCGCGCTCAGGGAAGCGGGCGCCTTCAAAGGTAAACGCATGTTGCACATGACCATACGCATGCAGTTGCCAGTCGGCGCCCGCCTGTGTCAGTTCTGACGCAATTGCCTGAACATCTGCGGGCGGGGCGATGGGGTCATCCCAGCCATGCAAGAGCAGAATACTGGCGCTGATCCGGCCGGTCACGCTGGCTTGCGGTGGCTGCAACGCGCCATGAAAGCTGACCGCCGCCAGCAGGTTGGCAGGCGCCGCGCGGGCCAGGTCCAACGCGCACAAGCCGCCAAAGCAATAACCCACCGCCGCCATCCGCGCTGGGTCCACTCCCGGAATTTCACTTGCCGCCCGCAAGCCCGCCAGCAAACGATCGCGCAGCAACGCCCGATCATCCAGCAGCGGTTGCATCAGACGCACGTTATCGCCCAAGGGATCGCCACGCACGCCCTTGCCGTACACATCAATCGCGAAACAGATGTATCCAAGGGCCGCGTATCGTTCGGCCAGATGCTTGATCGGTTCGTTCAGACCGCTCCAATCGTGCGTCAGCACAACACACGGGCGCGGGGCCGCCACACCTGGCGGGATGGCCGCATAACCTTCGAAGACGCCGTCCGCGCCTTGGTAGATGATGTCTTGCGTGCGCACAGCAGGGGTGCGAGGTGGCTGCATGGCTGGATCTCCAAACTGGAAAAATCCAGATCGTAGAAGCCGCCATGGCCGGCGTATTGAACAAATCGGACATGCGTAGTGGAAACCACACCGGCGCTGCCGCGGACTTACAGATAGAACGCCGGTCCGGGCGCCTGACCCTGTGCGCTGAAATGCGCTGCCAGCGCACTAGGCCCTTGCTCCGCATAAGCGCCGGGGGTCGTGCCTAGCCTGCGCTTCCAGTTTCGGATCTGATGGGCCTGATCGCTGAAGCCCTCCCCGCAATCGCCTTGCCCGGATTGCACGCCACACAGGCTGCCATGCAGCCGTTCCAGATCCGCCAACGCTTTAGGTCCGATGCCCAGGTGCCGGTTGAACCATCGTTGCAGATGGCGGCGGTCCACCTGCGCCGCGTCTGCGGCTTGGTCAACCCGCCCGCCTTGCCGCAGGATATCGTGCGCCGCCATCATCTGACGGGCCTCGGTAACTGGCTCTGCGCTTGCCAGCCTGCCAATCAGCCAGTGGTCTAGCTGACTGGCAATCTTGCGCGGCGAGGCGGCGGGATTCACGCCGCCAACCAAGGCGTCCGCCCGCGCATCGCCGGTAATCGCTCCTAAGTCCAGCAGACGGTCCGCGCTGCCCGCGCCTGCATGCGGAAACAAGCGGACGATGCCGGGTACAGTCAGCATGGCCATCACAAAATAGGTGTTTGACCAGGACCGCCACGACCGCACGCGTGACTGTAGACCCAGCATGGATGCGCGCGGCACCAGCGCGCCGTCTTCCGTTGCGTTCGGCCTGCCCATGTTGACAGACAGCACGGCAAACGGAATCGGGCTGGTCAGAATGGGACGGCCCTCATGGTCACCAGCCAGGTCCTGAATAAACCAATAGGACTGCACCAGCGTCGAGAGCGCAGGCGCTGGGGCCAGGGCAAGAAACATAAGGCGAAGTCAGCGGCGCGTGATTATTTCCGCGCCTTGCTCTCGTCCCAGTGCTTGTTTGCCAGCTTGGGATCAGGAAAAGGCAATTCCAGATTTGTCGGCGGCGAGGCGATCCACTTGCCGCTATCCAGATAAAAATCCATCGGAGCTTCGGATGTGCCCGCAGGCATCAGCAGCATTGTCGTGCAAGACACGCGGCCCTTTTGTTGCGCGGCGGGAGCGGGCAAGCAGGTCCCAATTGCCAGCTGCGATGTCTTCATGCCTGGCAGATCATCGCCTAGCAGCGTCAGCACGGCGGCATGCGCCTGCTCCGGTGTGGGAATGACGAGCGGCTCGGCATGTGCCGCAAAGGCGGCCATGGCCATGCCCAGAATGCCAAATGGCGCGAGTTTCATGCGGTTCCCAGTACGAAGCAATTGATCGATTCTAACAACGCGCCTCGCCCGGATACCCAGGCGCGGTGCAGCCTGACATAATGCGCCGGTCCCGATCGATCAAGCAAATGCTGTTCATCCGCCCCCATGTGCCCCATCAAACGCGCCCTGCTCGCCCTGTTCGGCGCAGCCCTTTGCCTGCAAGCCCAGGCTGAACCGCCCCTACACACGGGCTACCCCGAGTTTTACCGTTCTTTGGGCAGCAACTTGTTTACGGGGCCGGGCGCCGAACTGTCCCTGCCCTGTACCGAGTCTCCGCGGCAATGCGTGTGGGTCAATGCGATGCGGCCGGCGCTGACGCGATTTAACGCCGAGCTCTGGACCGTGCCGGGCGACCTGCCCAGCGAACCCAAGCGGGGCACGCCCGACATCAGCTTTGACGGCAAAGACCTGGTTGCGGGCAAGCAGCGCTGGAAGCTGCGCAATGCCATCAATCTTGCGCCACCCGCATGGGGCGGCACCGATCCGATTGACCCCGAGAACCTGCAAGGCATCACGGTATGGCGCAATGGCGCGTCTATGTGTCTTGAATTGACGCATAACAGCAGCGGCAGGGGCGTACGCTACACGGGGGTGCTGGTCGCGCACGGCGGCAAGTTGTATGCCTTGCCGCCGCTATTTGCATCCTGCTCCGCCATCCTCCAGGCACCCGGAAAATCATTCAGCTTCCCCAGCAACTCCTATCTGGATGACTGTACTGACAACAACGCCAGAGGGTTGCAAATGGATTACCTGTTGCCCGACGGCAAGACACGCGTGGCGCGCTATCTTCTGCAATATCCGCACCCCGAGGACCCGTACGTCTTCAGCGCCACGCGCCAATAGGCATCGCGGCAGGTCAGGCTGCCGCCGGCGCCTTGCCAGGGTGCTGCACGGCTCTGATCTTGCCGCTTTCTCCGCCGCCGCAAAAGAAACGCGTGGCGCCGTCCGATTCAAGTCCCGACACGCCCACACCCTCTGGCATGTCGACGCTTTGCAGGACTTCTCCGGTGCGTGCGTCCAACTGCCGCAGATCGCTTTGGCCCTCTTCCCAGGTCCCGTGCCACAACTCGCCATCCACCCACGTCACGCCCGTGACAAAGCGGTTGGAATCCAGTGTGCGCAGCACGCGGCCGGTGTCAGGATTAACCTGATGAATCTTGCGCGTCCGGTATGCGCCCACCCATAAACTGCCTTCGGCCCAGGCCATGCCCGAACAATCCGGCTCCGGCGCCGGGATAGTGGACAGCACCTGCCCGCTGTCAGGATCGACCTTCTGAATCTGGTTGTTGGCGATCTGGAACAGATGTTTGCCATCAAACGCCGTGCCCGCATTGGCAACCATCGCCAACGAGCGCGCCGTTTTTCCGCTTTCGGGATCAAGGGCGACCAGTTGTTCGCCCGTGGCGAACCAGACTTGCCGTCCGTCAAAAGTGACGCCATGCACACAGCCGACGCCGGGGAAAGGGCCGTATTCACGGAGGATCTTCGCTGGGGTTCGTTTCATGGTTTTGTCCTTGGGTTCGCACGCTTGGGGTCACACTTGTTTGTGCATGCGCCCATGCTACTGGCCGGGCAACAGCGCCGGGAGTAACAAGCTTGACGTGAATCCAGGCACGGGCGGAGTCGTCCAGCGGCGGGCACGCCCCAGGCCCAGCGGCTGCACAAACCCCTGCGACGCCAGCCCGTCCAAAGTGCGCTGCACCGTGCGCTGGCTAGTCCCCAGTGCCAGAGCCAGGGCGGAACTGGACCAGGCCTGGCCATCCGTCAGGAAGGCAAGCACAGCCGCTTGATCCCTATCCACGTCAGCAACCGGACGCGCCAGAACGGCGACCTCCGCGTCGCCAGCCTCCAACCGGAAGCCCCGGGCTGTGGCGGTAATGTCTGCCAGCGGTTTGATTGCCGCACGCAGACGCCCTATTTCCACCCGCAGCCGCACACGATGCGTCTCGTCGAAGAACCGGGTGCGAAAGCTCTGGAAGATCAGTGTTTCCCTGGGCACGTCTTGCGGCCATGCCTCGGCCAGCGTGCGGACCAGTGCAAACAGCACCGGACGGCTCGCCAAAGGCACGATCTTGCCGTTGCCGCGCACAACGTGGCGGCAACCATCCACGATCAGCGCTTGTGAATCCAGCAGTGTTTCCACCTCATCCAGCAGCAGATCCTGTTCTTGACCCTGCGAGATCAAGCGCGCAACAGGGGTATTCAATGCCAGAGAAACGCTTTCCACCTCGGCCGACAAGGCCGGAATGCCTGCATGCCGGGCGGCGAGTTCGGCACGCGTCAGCGCAGCGCGCGCCGTCTTTGCCTGCACCCGGCGCATGGCAATGCCTGCCGCAATCAATTCATGAACCGTGCGCGACGCAGGCGGCACGGCGGCGGGATCGAGACCGGCCAGCGTGCCTTCAGCATCGTCCAGCTTGCCGATCAGCAGTTGGCGCCGCGCTTGCAGATAAGCCGCGTGCGCCGCGTTGATCGGGTCGCCAAACCGGCCCAAGGTATTGCGTGCGGCAATCAGGGATTTTTCCGGCCACGCAAGATCGCGCGACGCCAGAGCCACTTCGGCTTGCGCAACCACGCAGCGCGCACGGGCAGCAGCCTCTTTAGGGCCGAACGCATGCACCGCACTGCGCAACAGCGCCTTGGCCCGCGCAAAGTCCCCCAATTGCGCCATGGCAATACCGCGCAACGCCAACGCAGGCGCATCGTCACGCAAGGCGACGTGATTCAGCGCAGCCAGCGGGTCACCCGATGCCAGCGCCCGCGCCGCGCTCGTGATCAGAAAGTCCATGGAAATCCCGCCACCGTTACGCTCCCGCCTCGCAAAGAGTCTGGCAATAAATCTACCACCAAGCCCGCAGGCCCAGGCATCGCGATTTGGCGCTTCAAAGGGATGACTCGCGTTTCAAAGGCATAATTTCCGGTTCTGAAAACTCAATCGGCCTGATACCTCCATGGAACTGACTCTGCCCAGCAAGCTGTTAAAGCCCCTGGAACGCGAAGCCAAAGACGCCAATCGCACGTTGCACGCGCACATCCTGAAGAAACTGGAATCCGTCACGCCGCCAGTCGAGGCCATCGACCCCAAGGTGCTGAAGACGGGCTTGCCGCAGCTGGTCGACTATCTGAACCGCATGCCTGGCGTGAAAGTCTTGTCGTCCCAGGTCACGCCGGACGCCTATTGGTGGGTCAAGCTGACAATCGACCTGGAAAACCCGCTGGCCTGGAACGTGGTGCAAGAGCTGGGTTTTGTGCTCAATGACGCCTCTATCCACCACAAGCTGCCCACGGTGTTCAAACCCGTCTCGCCGCCGCCTTATCTGAATGGCGGGCCGCGGGAATTTCTGGCCTGGGTCATTGAATCGACCTACAACTATATAGATCCGGCCTGGATCATGAAGACGATTGAAGGTTATCTGCCCCGCCCGGTCGACGATTTGACCCAATGGCGCACCGAGGACGACTCGAACTGAGACAACGTGGCGGCAGCGCGGTCTTCCCCGCCCGGGTCTCTGCAACTGTCCCCGTAATGGCGTGAACCGCCACACTGTTGCACACCAGCCATGATGTGGCCCTATTTTTTATTGACCGCCCCCGCCCGCTGCCCCTTTCCCCCCGCGCCACCGTGTAAACTCCCCCCTTTTTGACTCTGGTGGTATGTTGCAAGCCCCACAGCGCACAGGTTTAAGCGGCCCGACGCTCATTCGCTTGCTGACTCGCCTGACGGATGCCGAGGTACTGGAATCCAGGCAATCGCTATCGGACCATCTGAGCCACTGGCTAGGTTGGACGGACGCGATCGCGTTGTCCGCGGCACTGAACAATCGCCCGCCGGTGATCGCCCCCGGTTCCCGCCCCTTCGGCAGCGCCGAAGAGCGTGAATGCGTGCGCGTGCGCGCGACGTTGGCTGATGCGATTGCCAGTGATACGGCGGCCACGCCAGCCAAGAAGCACCAGGACCGCAGCCAGGCGCCCGTCAAGAAAGCGTTGGCGGAGGCTGACGCCGATTATTCGAATTTTCGTCAAAGGTATCTATCGTTGCAGCACACGATGGAAACCAGCATTGGTAATTTGCGCAGCCGTCTGCGCGGGATGGTCGCCGCCAGAAACGGTGAAATGACGCGTTTGGCCGTGGTCGACGCGATCATGGACCGCGCGCTGCTGCCCAAGGAACGAGCGCTGTTGGGTGCGATACCCAAGTTGCTTCAGGGGCATTTTGAGCGCCTGCGTCTGGCCGAGGCCGCGGCCATGGCCAACGCCAACGCCGAGGCAGAAACCCCGGCCGAGGCAAAAGCCCAGCCTGAACCGGCCAGCGAAGGCGACCTGACGCCCCTGCCGGTACAGACTGCGGCACCGATAACACCCGGCGCGTGGCTGGACGTGTTCCGCAACGATATGCGGAGCGTCCTGCTTGCCGAATTGGATGTTCGTTTACAACCGGTCGAGGGGCTGCTTGCCGCCCTTCGCGCCAGCTAACCAGGACACTATGTCCAAGTATCTGATTAATCTCGTAGTTTTTGTGGCCGGTCTGGCTGTTGTGGGCTGGATTGGCGTGGGCTATGCGGGTTCGAACCCGCTGGCGCTTGCCGTCACACTGTTGATCGGCGTCTGTTATCTGGCGGGCGCGTTGGAGCTGCTGCGTTATCAGCAGGCCACGTCAACGCTGAAGCGATCCGCGGGCGGCCTGTCGGAAGCGCCAGCCAGCCTGGGCGCTTGGCTTGAGCAACTGCATCCCAGCCTGCGTAATGCCGCCAGGCTGCGCGTCGAAGGCGAACGTGTTGGCCTGCCCGGCCCGGCGCTCACACCCTATTTGGTCGGCCTGTTGGTGCTGCTGGGCATGCTGGGCACCTTCCTGGGCATGGTGGTGACGCTGCGCGGCACCGGCATGGCGCTGGAAAGCGCAACCGATCTGGGCGCGATCCGCGCGTCCTTGGCGGCGCCGGTCAAGGGCTTGGGTTTTGCCTTTGGCACGTCTATTGCCGGTGTGGCGACGTCCGCCATGCTGGGTTTGCTGGCCGCGCTATGCCGCCGTGACCGCGTTCAAGCCGCACAACTGCTGGACACCAAGATCGCGACAACCTTGCGGCCCTATTCGCAAAGCTATCAGCGCGAAGAATCCTTCAAGCTGCTGCAACGGCAAGCCGAAGTCATGCAGCGCCAGGCCGAGGCCATGCCGATGCTGGTCGACCGCCTGCAAGCCATGATGCAAAACATGGAGCAGCAAACGAAGTCGATCAACGACCGCCAGTTGGCCAGCCAGGACGTGTTCCAGGGCAAGGCCGAAGCCGCCTACGCCCGATTGGCGTCCGTCATGGAACAATCCATGAAAGATGGCGTGGCCGAAAGCGCCCGTTCCGCGGGCGTTGCCTTGCAGCCCGTGGTAGAAGCCACGATGGCCAGCCTGTCGCGCGAAACCGCCTCCTTGCAGGACACCGTCACGCAAGCCGTGCAGCAACAGTTGAGCAGCCTGACCTCGGGCTTTCAGGCATCCACCGCGAACGTGGCGGACATCTGGAACCAGGCGCTGGCAGGTCAGCAACGCGCAAGCGAAACCCTGGCGCGTGACTTGCGCGAGTCGATGGACCGATTTGCCGAGACCTTCGAACAGCGCTCGTCCAGCTTGCTGGACGGCGTATCGGCCCGTTTGGAAGCCTCGTCGGGTGATATGTCGGATGCCTGGACGTCCGCCCTGTCCCGCCAAGAGCGCGTCAGCGAAAAACTCGCGGGCGACAATCTTCAGGCGCTGACTTCGGCTGCAGCCAGCTTCGAGCAGCATTCGGCGTCGCTCTTGCGCACCCTGAACCAGTCGCACACCTTGCTGCAATCGGAACTGGCGTCGCGCGATCAGCAACGCCTGTCCGCCTGGACCGAAACGTTGGGCGCCATGGGCGCCACGCTGCGCCAGGAATGGGAACAGGCCGGCGCACAGGGCGCTGCCCGCCAGCAGGAAATCAGCGAAACGCTGGCGCAGACCGTGCGCGACATCCATGCTCAGGCCGCGACGCAAGCCCAGGTGCTGGAAGGCGTGTCGGTTCGCATGGAGGCTGCGGCCAACAGCGTATCGGATCGTTGGAACACCGCCCTGTCCCGCCAGGAACAGGTCAGCGAAAAGCTGGCCGCCGACAATCAGCAGGCTCTGGCTACGGCCGCCGCCACGTTTGAACAGCATTCGGCGTCGCTGCTGCGAGCGCTGGACCAATCGCATACCGACCTGCAAACTGCGCTGGCCTCGAAGGACGAGGCACGCCTGTCCGTCTGGACCGATTCGCTGGCTGCCATGGCTGCCACGCTGACCCAGCAGTGGGAACAAGCGGGAACACACTCGGCCACGCGCCAACAGGAAATCAGCGAGTCCTTGGCCAACACGGCGCAAGGCATCACGTCGCAAACCGAGGCGCAGGCCAAACTGCTGGAAAGCGTGTCGGCGCGCCTGGAAGCGGCATCCGCCAACGTGTCCGATCAATGGACCACGGCGCTGTCCCGCCAGGAACAGGTCAGCGAAAAGCTGGCCGCCGACAATCAGCTTGCGCTGGTCACAGCCGCTGCCGCTTTCGGCGAACACTCAACATCCCTGCTGCACACGCTGGAACAATCCCATGCGGACCTGCACGCGGCACTGGCCGCCCGCGACCACGAACGCCTGGGCGCGTGGACCGGCACGCTGACCACGATGGCTGCGGCGCTGGGTCAGGAATGGAAGGCAGCCGGCGACCACACGGTGGCCCGCCAGCAAGAGATCAGCCAGACCCTGGCCCAAACCGCGCAGGACATCGCAGCCCAAACCGAAACGCAGGCCATCCTGCTGGAAACGGTGTCGACCCGTCTGGAAACGGCAGCGGGCAGCGTGACCAAAGCCTGGACCGATGCGCAGGCCCGCCAAGAACAGGTCAGCGACAAGCTGGCCAGCGACAATCAGCAGGCATTGACCACTGCGGCGGCTGCCTTCGAGCAGCATTCCGCATCGCTCTTGCGCACGCTGGATCAATCGCACATGGACCTGCAAACGGCCCTGGCCGCCAAAGACGAAGCACGTCTGGCGGCCTGGACCGGCAAGCTTGCCGCGATGGCCGATGCACTGGGCCAGGAATGGGAATTGGCGGGCGCGCAAGCCGCCACCCGCCAGCAAGAGATCAGCCAAACCCTGGCGCAGACCGCACGCGAAGTCGCGACGCAGACCGAAGCCCAGGCCAGCCTGCTGGAAAACGTGTCGACCCGTCTGGAAACTGCGGCAGACAGCGTGACGCAGGCCTGGACGGATGCGCAAGCCCGCCAGGAACTGGTTGGAGAAACGCTGGCCGCAAGCCATCAGCAAGCGCTGGAATCGGCGGCTGCGGTATTCGGCGAACATTCGGCGGCGCTCTTGCGCACGCTGGACGAATCGCATGCCGATTTGCAAACGGCTCTGGCGTCCAAGGACGAAGCCCGACTGACGGCGTGGACGGCATCGCTTGCCGCGATGGCCGACGCGCTGCGTCAGGAATGGCAGCAAGCCGGCGCCGCCACCGCCAGCCAGCAACAACAGATTTGCGACACGCTCGCCCAGACCGCGCACGACATCACGTCGCAAACACAGGCGCACGCGAGTGACACCATCGCGGAAATCGGGCGTCTGGTGCAAGCCGCATCGGAAGCGCCCAAGGCTGCTGCCGAGGTCATTGGCGAATTGCGCCAAAAGCTGTCGGACAGCATGGTCCGCGACAACGACATGCTGGAAGAACGCAACCGCCTGCTGGAAACGCTGGACACGCTGCTGAACGCCGTAAACCACACCGCCGCCGAGCAACGCACGGCCGTGGACGCGCTGGTCGCGTCTTCAGCGGAGTTGCTGGACCGTGTGGGTACGCAGTTCACCGATAAGGTCGAAGCCGAAACCGGCAAGCTCACGGACGTGGCCGCGCAGGTCACCAGCAGCGCGATCGAAGTCGCCAGCCTTGGCGAATCCTTCGGCATGGCCGTGCAGCTGTTTGGCGACTCCAACGACAAGCTGGTCGCCCATCTGCAACGCATCGAAGCGGCGCTGGACAAGTCCATTGCCCGCGGCGACGAGCAACTGTCCTACTACGTGGCGCAAGCCCGCGAGGTGGTTGATCTGAGCCTGATGTCGCAAAAGCAGATCATGGAGAACCTGCAACTGCTGGCCAGCCAACGGGCAACCGCCGGAGCGCAGCCCGCATGAACGAGAACATCGACGGCGGCGTGGAATCGGCGGCCCCTGCCTGGGCCGTCTTCGGCGACCTGATGTCGGTGCTGCTGGGCGCCTTCGTGCTGATTCTGGTCAGCGTGATCGGCGTGCAGCTGCAACTGTCCACACAGCTGGAAGAAGAGGTCAAGCAGCGCCAGGAAGAAACGCAACGCCGCGAGACGCTGGAGCAGGCGCTGGCCGGTCCCTTGGCTGCCGGCCGGGTCACGCTGATCAACGGCCGTATCGGCATCAGCGGAAGCGTGCTGTTCGCACTGAACTCTGATCAGTTGCAGCCCCAGGGCCGCGAGATTCTGAAGACCCTGATCGAACCTTTGTCGGCTTACCTGAAGAGCCATGACGAAATCCTGATGGTCAGCGGCTACACCGATGACCAGCAAGTGCGCGAAGGCAACCGCCGTTTTGCGGACAACTGGGATCTGTCGGCACAGCGCGCCTTGACGGTCACGCGCGCACTGATCGACGAAGGCGTGCCCTCGTCGACCGTATTCGCAGCGGCCTTCGGGTCTGAACAGCCGGTGGCGTCCAACGCCGACGAAGACGGCCGCGCAAAGAACCGCCGCGTGGAAATTACGCCCATTCCCAAACCGTCCAACGAGCCGGGTAAGCCGCGTGAGCAGTGACGGCACCCGGATGATGGACGCCCGCGCCACGCTCAACGGCTGGCGCGAGGCCGGTTGCGACCGCGCAAATCCGGTTCGCTTCCAGTTTCTGGACGCAATGGAGCGGCGCTCGGCCAAGCTTGAGGGCCCTGCCCGGCAGTTGCTGGACGATAGACTGGCGGCGCTGATTCAGGCCTATCAAGCGCAGCTGGATAAGGGCCAGGAAGACATCCCAGACGTACCGGCACTTGATGCCCCGGCCGATACGGCATCAGCCCCGGCCAGCGGCACCTTGGCCGAACTGATCGATTACATCGCCAACCCGGCCTCGCCCGATGGTCAGGACGCCGGCATACGCGACGCTCTGGGCCTGCGCGCTGCCTACCCCGACCTGCCAATGCTGGATTACTTTCGAGCAATCTGGTCGCGGGTCAGCGCCGACCGCCAGGTGCGCCAGTCGCAAGAGCAGGTGCACAAAAACGCCGGGCCGCTCAACTCCAATCAGCTCGTTCATCGCGGCCTGTCCCTGATGCGCGAAGTCTCGCCCGGTTATCTGCAACACTTTCTGGCGTACACCGACGCGCTGATCTGGATGGAACAATTGAACGCCGCCACGGCTCCCGCACCCAAGGAATCCGCCCGCGCGGGTTCTGCCAAAAAGACCACGCGCGCCAAAAGCCGCTAGGTCAACACCGCGCGCTTCGCCGGATGCCGAAGGTTATTGAACTTGGGACTGGATGAAGACATGGGACAATGCCGTCTCGTTTGTCTTTGCGTGGCCCGCGAGCCGTAAATGAAGCTGCTGAAGCAGCGTTTTGAGGAAATGATGAATTTTTGGGTCCCTGTAGTCTTAGGTACGTTCAAGCTCCTCGTGTTGGGCACGGGCATGTTTCTCGCCATCAAATCTCATTACGATGGAGAAAAAAAGGAGAAGAAGGACAAGGAAAAGGAAGTGAAAGCGCCGTAGTGAAGACTCGTTGCTAAAGGTGCACCGAAAGCCCGTTGCTATCCACCCAAAAAACAGCAGCCCTTTAAAACAAACTGGGTGGCAACTGGTCCGGTAACGTCGGGGCGCTACACGGGCTTGACCGTGCGGCGCGCATTATCTGCGATGGCCCCGGCCACAAACCCGAACAGAGCGGGTGGAAAATCGTGACCCATTCCGTCGATGATGAGCAGTTTGGCGCCTCGAATATTGGCCGCCGTGTCCTTCCCTGCTTCCGATGAAACCAGCGGGTCGTCTGACCCATGAATCACAAGCGCCGGAGCACTTACTTTGGCTAGCCGAGACCTTAAATCACCGGTTGCTGCAATGGCCGCAATATGCCGCCAAAACCCGCCTGGGTTGTATGCACGCTGGACTTCGGCCAAGGCTTGCTCTCGCTGGGCGGATTCGTCAAACGGATAACCTCGCCCGGCAATCATTTTAGAAAAAGCAACGCAATGGGCGAGATAGCCTTTTTCGTCTTTCAATGGATGTGGCGCGGGCGATGTCATCAGCGCCATCACGGCAGGGCTGGCTTGCGGCAGCTCACGGTTGCCAGTGCTGGACATCATGGAAACCAGCGATAGAACCCGTTCAGGATGCTCGCTAGCCAATAGTTGAGCGATCATGCCTCCCATAGATCTCCCAACCACGTGCGCTCGTTGGATTTGCAACGAATCGAGAAGTCCCAAAGCATCGTTCGCCATATCGAAAAGCGTATACGGAACATTGGGCGCTACGCCGACAGAGGCTGCGTCGGAAATCGCAGCAAGATCGGGCATTGATGCACTATCAAAGTGAGTTGAAAGACCCACGTCGCGATTGTCAAAGCGAATCACGCGCAAGCCTTGTTCTGCCAATAACCGGCAAAACGTTTCGCTCCAACGTGTCATCTGTGTCCCAAGACCGGAAATCAGCAGAACCGCTTCCGCCTCGCTATTTCCAAAGCTATCGTATTCAATTTCAATTTCGTTCACTGTCGTTTTGGGCATGGCGTGCGGTCCTTCTTGTTCACAAAAGTCCGCCCTGCTCGTTGCCGTAGCCAAGCTGGCCATGACAAGGAATTTCCTGGCGCCACAGATTGACGAGCATTTCCAACTCCTTGGCGGCATCGAACGCTGGATCTTCGCTGGGTTTGACCATGTCGAGCACCTCGAAAACAAAGTTGCTCTCACCATGCTCGACCCAATCCTGCGCGAGCTTTGCATTGCGATGCTGTCCATACCGCAATTCAAAATGATGCCGGTTGAGTGCGCCCTGTGCGTTCGTACTTCCGGCTACCAACGCTCGGCCCGTGGTCTGGTTACGGATCGCGTAGACACCGGATCTAGTCTTCGTCTCCAGATACTGTCGTTTCAGCATTTGTTTGTTTGTCATCAGTAATCCTTTTTGCTCCAAACGAATCGCGGCGCAAGCGATGTCGCTTCGCTCGGCGGCAGCGGATATCCGTCTTCATCGCGGTGGGATGGCGCTTGCGATGGGAGGCTGAATAATACCCGGGCTAAATTCAAGCCCGAATATTACCCGGACAAAACACTTGCGTCAATAACACCCGGGTAAAACTAGATCTAATCGGCTTGGTATCGACCTGTTTTCCAGGGG
Organism: Achromobacter seleniivolatilans; assembly: GCF_030864005.1. NCBI lineage: Bacteria > Pseudomonadati > Pseudomonadota > Betaproteobacteria > Burkholderiales > Alcaligenaceae > Achromobacter > Achromobacter seleniivolatilans. The sequence goes on along the minus strand of NZ_CP132976.1, from coordinate 1,093,925 downwards.
CAAGACCACCTACGACGCCTGGGACGGGCCGCATGTTGCCTTGCGTGAGGCCGACCACATCGTCGCGTCCTGACCGATCTGTTGGGCCAACACAGCGACCAAGCGCTGCTGCGCTTGGACAAGCGCGGGATAGCCAGCGGCGGCGGGTTCTTCAAAACGTCCATGGCAAACCAGCTTTGCCTCGCCAGGCTCGCGTGCATCTCCCAAGCTCCAACCCGCCTCAAGCAGCACCCGCTTTCCCGGCCACGCGTCGAACCGGCGAACTTGCAATTTCACCCTGATCACCTGCCCATCGCTGGGCCAGGACAGCCCTGCCACGTTCTGAATGCCTAGGCGATCGAGCAACTGGGCGGACAACGCGTTGCGTATCTCTTCGTCCAATGGCCCCAGCCACCGCTCGTCGTCCAGGACGGCGAGCATGCCGCTGTCGTCTTGCCTCACGACCAGTTGGGGCTGATTCAGATACTCCGGCAACGTCACGGGCAGCACTTCGACCACGAAGCGCACAGGAGCCCGCGGAGGCTGGACATCGCCCGGAGGATTGAGCAACGTGTAGTGGCGTACCGGCGCAGAAGCGCTGCAAGCTGCCAGCCCTAGGGTCAAAAGGAGCAGGCTGATACGAATAGGTCGGGTCATCATCGTTGGGGAGTCTCTATCGTGCTGGCAGGCGGCGCTTTGGAAGCCTCGAATGTGGCGTTCTTGGGGCGGCCTCGCACCACTGCCTCGGGGTATCGGCTCAAAAGGTCGGTCAATGTGCGTACTGAGCGCGCGGCGCGCTCGATTTCCTGAAGTGCTTGGCCCAGGCCCTGTCGCAACGTCGCATCTTCAGCGAGCATCCCGTGCGCAGCGCCAATGGTTTGTTGCGCCTGGCGTAGCGTTTGCGTGGCCTGTGGCAGAACGAGGTTATTCACCTGCACCAGCGCCTTATTCAGGTTTGCAAAGGACGCGTCAAGATTTCGGGCAATGCTGTCCAAGGGCATCTTTTCAATCTTGCCCACGATGCTGGCGACCCGCTCTTGCAATTGATCGAAGCTGCCACTGACTGTGGGCAGCAATAGCGGGCGGCGTTGCGGATCAAAGGCGACCTTTGGGGTATTCGGTATGAAGTCCAGAGCGATGTAAAGCTGGCCCGTCAGCAAGTTTCCAGTCCTTGCCTGCGCCCTCAAACCGTGCGCCACCATCTCTTGCAGCATGTGGATCAGCCGGTCTTCTTCTGTGCCGTCGAGCGCCGGCATTTTCTCCAGGATTTCACCCAGCCGCTGCGGATAAATCACAATGCCGACCTTGGATTGAAAGCGACGCCTGACGGGATCGTAATCCGGCTTGACGGAGATGACCTTGCCCAGGTCCATGCCATCGAACTGCACGGGCGCGCCAATGGTCAGACCCCGCAAGGATTGCTCAAAGACCAGATAGGCGATCTGCGACGGCCCATCAGGCGGGGCCAGCGCAGCCTGCTGATCCTTGGCCAATTCGTACGCCGTATCTTCCGCCGCTGGCTCGCCGGACGCGCCCGGGGAAGTTCCGAAGGACACGCCTCCAGCCAGAATGGTGGCAATCGACTGCGTCTGTAGCTTGAACCCGTCTGCACCGAGCGAAACGTCCACCCCGCTGGCGTTCCAGAAGCGTGTTTCTGTGGTGACAAAGCGGTCGTAGGGCGCGTTGACGAAGAGGCGCAGGGCGACAGCTTTTCCATCCTCGCCCAACTGGTATGACGCAACACGGCCGACTTGAATGCGGCGATAGTACACAGGTGATCCGACGTCCAACGAGCCGAGGTCTTCGGTATGCAGAACGAAAGACCGTCCGGGTGTATCGCCTATGACGGTGGGAGGACTTTCCAGGCCGGTGAATTCCTTGCCGGGTTCCGTCGATTGCCCACGATCGACGCCGATGTAGGCCCCTGACAGCAGCGTATCTACCCCGGAAACGCCATCGATGCCGATGCGCGGCCGCACCACCCAAAACCGCGAGCCCTGACGCGCCAGGCTCGCCGCATCCTTATCCAGCGCCACCGTTGCGACCACACGGGAGCCGTCTTCGCTCAGACCGATCGCCATCACCGTGCCTACGTTTACGTCCTTGTACTTCACCAGGGTCTTGCCTTCTTCCAGGCCGGCGGCGGTACGAAACGTAATACTGATCACGGGGCCTTCAGTCATCCAGGTTTGCACCAGCATTGAAAGGCCGATCAACGCTGCGATGATGGGCACCAGCCAGACGAGCGAGATTCGCCATTTTCTGCGTGGTATTACTGTCGGAGCGTCAAGTCCATGGAGCCCCTTGGAAACATCATTCATTCATCACCACCATTGATTTCACCATCCCAAATATGTCTGGGGTCGAACGACATCGCTGCGAGCATGGTGAAGATCACGACCATGCCAAAGAAAAGTATCCCGACGCGCGGCGATATATCGGTAAGGCCACGGAATTGCACCAAGGCTGCCACCACCGCCACTACCAGCACATCCAGCATCGACCAGTACCCGACAAACTCCACCATGCGGTACAACTTGGCGCGCTCTCGCGTCGCCCATCGGCTACGCCGTTGGGAGGTCGCGAGCAACAAACCAAGAATCAGGAATTTCGCGCAAGGTACCGCTACGCTTGCGATGAAAATCACGAGTGCGATGCCATAGGAGCCAGATGTCCAGAACTCCACCGCTCCTTCCATGATCGTGCTGCTGCTGCCCCTGCCCAGCAAGCTGGTGTGCATGACAGGCAGCACGTTGGCGGGGATGTAGCAGATGACGGCTGCCAGAAGCAGCGCCCACGCGCGGGCGATGCCGTTCGGGCGCCGCTGATGGAGCGCCGAGCCACAGCGGGGACACTGATGAGTTTGCCCGGGCGCGTCGAGGTCTTCGCAGACGAGGCCACAGGTGTGGCAGCCAACGACCGACAAATCGCTTGCGAATGGCAGCCTGTTCACGCCGCCCTTCCGCTTGGCAATTCCGAATCGTCTTTCGTTTGCTCCCATAGCGAAGAGAGGTCCCGGTGGGCAATGACGGTCAACAGAACCATCAGCGCAGCAGTCGCCCAGACGCCGGCGCCAAGAGTGACTTCCACAAGGCTGATCAGTTTGATGATCGCCACCAGGATGCCGAAGATGCCGACCTCAATCATGCTCCAAGGCCGCAACAGCGCAAGCAATCGCAGGGAACGAGCAAAGCCTGGTGCGCGCCGGCCAACCCGCGCATACAGCAACACCCATGCAAGCAAAGCGATCTGCGCAAGCGGTACCAAGATAATCACTAGCGCAGCTACGATCGCTATGGGCGCGACGCTTCCTTGGGCAAGCGCCCATGCGAATTCCCACAACGTTGCCTCTCGGTGCGTTCCATTCAGGCTGATGCGTACGACTGGACAGATGTTCGCGATCAGAAACACGACCGCTGTTGTCAGGGTCAACGCCAACCACCGGTCCACCCCCATAGGATTGGCGAGTTGGAGTACTGCCTCACATCGACTACAGCGTGCGACCTCGCCTGCCGCCAACGCACAACGCCGGTACACGCTGTCGCAATGCTCACAGGCCACCAAGTGTGGGTAAACGTTCATATGTTTGGCTAAATAGCCGTCCTGTTGCATGGCGAAGGCCGCCCGTAGACATCGACCAAGGCGAGTGATTGAGCTGCCCTCTAACGCAGCCCTGCGAGGCTACAGAAAATGCAACGCCCGGGCTTGCCATTCGATGCCAAAGTGCTTCGCGAGCGTCTAGATATGCGCGGCGCGCTGCGCCGCGTCTCATCGCGCAGGTCTACGAAATCACTTGCAGCGTGGAAGCCAGATATCCGGCGTTAGGACTAAGGCCTGATAGAGGAAATCTTGGAGCCTTCAAGACCCATGCCCGCCATCAAACCCTGGGCGCCGAAGGGCACCGCAAAAACTTGCTGGGACAAAGTGGTGGTAGACAGGCTGGAAGCAACAGATTTGTCCCAGGCTACCAAGCTGGGGCCACTGCCCAACGCCCAGCCATCGCTCTTCTCAAGATAATTCAGCGACTTCTGGTTCATGAAGAACAGCGCATATCCAAATGTCTGGGCGCCAGCTTGCAGGCCCAGAGACATGGCGGAGATTTCGTAATAGCCGATAGCGTCCTTGCCCTTGAACAACGCGCCTTGTCCGTGCTCACCGCCAACAACGAAACCCGCCTTGTATATTTTTGGGAAAACCAGCACGGCTACCGCTTTATCGCCCAGCTCTTTCGTGCTGGGTTCGACAGCGTAAAGATGTTGTAGCGCCGCGGCGGATTCGCTTTGGATCGCTGATGCGGAATCGGCCAAAGCGACGCTCGCGGGGCCGGCTGCGCAGGCAAACACCAACACGGCCGAACGCAGGCATTGAGCCAGTTGCTTGCCGACAGGTTTCATATCTTTGTGACATTCCATGAACTTGTAATACCTTGGTTTGGTTATACGTACCAATGCGCGGGTGCACCTGCCTTGCCGCGCCGTACTGTACCCGCGCGCAGCACGGCAAGCTTGCCATTTGGTGTCAAAAAAGACGTGGCCCCAATCGTCACAGGAATTCTGAACACAAGAATTCTGAAACGTCGCTGGGCCTTCCAAAAAGAAAGCCTTGAAAGGCCGAACAACCCACCGTTTTCAGAAACTTCAATTGTTCCGCCGTTTCGACGCCTTCGGCGACCACGTCCAAACCAAGCGCGTGCGCCAACATGACTATGGCTACGACGATGCCCTGATCCTTCTTGTTCTCAGTCACGTTTTCAATGAATGTCCTATCTATTTTTATTCGAGAGACCGATAGATCTCTCAAATAGCACATGGACGAAAATCCGGTACCGAAATCGTCTATGGCTATGCCAACGCCCGCCTCACGGATTCGCCGAAATCCATCCTGCTGCCGGCTCGACGTCGAATTCAGAAACACGTTTTCCGTGACTTCAAGTATCAGCCGACCTGGTGCAATCCCATACCGTTGCACGGCATGCACCACGTAATCAACAAAATGGGCGGTATTGAACTGATGCGCGCTGACATTGACACTCAGCGTCCATTCGGCAGCCATCGGAATCCTTGACCATTGCTGTAGTTGCTGACAGCCTTCGTCCAGCGCCCAATCACCCATATAGAGGATGGCTCCACTCTGCTCCGCAAGCGGTATGAATTGCGCGGGTGGAATCTGGCCGTACTCAGCCGAATCCCAGCGCATCAACGCCTCCATGCCAATGATCTTCTCCGACATGTCAACAATAGGCTGGTATTGAAGGAACAACTCCCCGCGCGTCGCGGCGTTGGCCAATTCGCCTTGCAGCGAACGGTATGTCTTCACTGTAGCGTGCTGCCCCATGGTTTTTTTTCTCCCCCCTGGTCGAGGCCAGCTTAGGAGAATGCTTCAACGGCGTCTTGCCATCAGATGCCAAATGCAAAGCGGTCCAGGCGCCCCCTGCACAGGGAGGCGACTTGTTGCGCCAGAACGGACTCCCCGTGAACTGCGCACGTGAGTGCACAAAAGCGCCGGGTTCGGCGTTTCGTTGGTGCAACTGGGCCGATCCAGCGCGTCCAATGCCTCGGGGCACGACTGGCCTTATTGCGTCCTGCAAGATCGCTGAAATGTCTCATCATTTGCATCGATTCGTCTCGCCAGGAGAGTTTTAAGCGGGTTCGCGAAAGCCGCGGTGTAAATTCCGCCAAGCATTCACGTCAAGCGGGCCGTACAAGTTTCTGTGTCTAAAGCCAATTCCCATCCCACGCCATCCATCAAGCTTCGCAGTTTTTTGCAGATGGCACCCTACTTGGCAAGTCGGGGTGTGTCCGCCCTAGAGTTCTTCCAACGCCTGGGCATCTCGCCGAACATATTCCAAACCCCCGATATTTGGCTTCCACGCCCCATGTGCTTTCGCATTTCAAACGAAATGGCGGACGTAGCGCAGGACCCTTTCGCCGGCGCCCACGTGGGCCAGTTGACGGAGTTGCGCTCCCTTGGCATCTGGGGCGACCTGGTCATGGATTCGGTCAACATCGTGCAAGCTTGCGCCAGGGCCGCCACGCACGCGGAATTGCTGCACCAGGGCGGAAGAGTCGACATCGTCACGGAAGGCCGAAGCACCAGACTGATTCATCGCTTCACCGGGCGGCTCGACGAAGACCCCACGCAGTTCATTCTGGGCAGCCTGGCCGTGCTTCGAAAAATTCCGCTGATGGCAGGCGGCGCTTCGGCCATACGGGTACACCTGAATTCGCCCCGGACCCGGGGCGACGACGCACTTGAAGGCAGCCTGGGTCCGAACATCGTGACGGGCGCTGAATACAACATGATCGAGTTCGACCGTGATCTACTCGACAGCCCCCTGCGCGCAATGAAAGATGACGCCAGAAAAATCACCACAGCGCTGCAATCCACGATAGACACAGCGGGCCTGCTCATTGAGCGCATATCCGATCAAGACAAGGCAAAGCTCGTGTCAATTTCCAGAGAGATCGGGATGTCGGCGCGCACCCTGCAGCGACGCCTTAAACGCAGTGGCGTCGATTTCGATACCCTGCACGACGAGACGCGCCGAAGCGAGGCGCTTCGGCTGATTGAACAGCGCAAATACTCCGCCACTGAAATCGCCTACATGGTCGGCTACAGCGACCCCGCGCATTTCACGCGCGCATTCAAGCGCTGGACTGGGCAGGCTCCCTCGCGTTTTCGCGCTGCGCTACGCGATGGGGCTTGACCCGCTACGTTGTCGCGGTGGAGATCAATACCGTCATCCATGAACCAAGTCGCGTCGCGCGGCCCCAGGTGCGGCCGGCCTCCGTCGGCGATTGCGCAGTCCAGCCAAGTCTCCTGGGCTGGTGGGTATAAGCCTTCATATCGGGCGGCATGTGGGACTACGTAGGGTCTTGCATACGGCGTTACGCCAGTAGCCCCGCCGTGGCTCGGCCCGCAATCATGTCTTCGAACAGGGCCGCGAGGCTCGAAGCGACATCGCGTGTGTCCTCGAATTCCGGCTCGATACCGTGCACGATCCGGCCCGAGTCGCGTTCTATCGCCAGGAATTCGTATTCGCCTGCAACGCTCATGTAGATCGGCGTGTGCTGCTGCCAGAAGTCCAGGACCGCCTGCCGCCCTGCGTCGTCCAGCGCGGCCTCCAGGCTGATATCTCGCAGGGTGTACCAGGGAAAGGCACAGTCCGCCGTGCCGTCATGGTCAGCCGCGCTCAGGAACCAGCGAGTCTGGTTCGCGTTGTGCAATTCGGTGAATGCCGCCAGGAAAGCGCCGTAGCCGTGGGCGTTGCCAGGGGTGGCCGCTGGCGAGTCGGGCGTGGTCCGCAGCACCGTCCAGCCGTGGGCGGCAAGATGATCCAGGAAGCGTTGTGGCTGCGATGTCATGTCGGTTTCCTCGGAAGAGATATGAAGCGCTATCGGGCACGCGATCGCGGCGTACGGTTGGGATTCATTAAACACGGGTTTTCTTCCGATAAAAGCTCAGTTAGTTTGATTTCCTTAGTTCCATCCTGGGCTGGTCAAGAGGTAAATGACTAACGATATCGCGCTAGTTCCGCCTAACGCATTTTGGTCGCTGATGCACGGTATGTAGCGGAGGCGGTCATTTTGGAATGGCTGTTTTCGGCCATGAGCCGACGTTCGTGAGTTATTGGTTTCAAAATGCCTGAAAATTGAGCGACTCGTATATATAGAAAAAGCTATGAATAGAAGCCAATACCTAGTTGATGATGTGGATGTGGCGAGCTTTCGTGATTGGATTGCGCAGCGCCTGCAGGGACGACCGGTGCAGTTCACGGTCGGAGCGCACCACTATGCCAGTTTGCCTGCGGCGAAAGCCGCCTACGCATGGCCGTTGAAGGCCAAGATTGGCCTGCCGAACCCGCACAGCAGCTATCCGTACATCCATCCAGTCGTGCCGCCGCTTGCTGCCCGCGCGAACCTGGAGATCAACACGGTGGTTCTGAGCTCGCTGCAAGACGCCCTACGCACCGCGTTCAGGGGCCAAAACACCCTTAGGTTGGCCGGGGCAGTCGCGGCAATCTTCCACTGGGGAGGGGTCTATACGACTACGCCACATGGCGGAAACAAGCCCTGGTTAGCGCGGCACCACGCGCACCTACATGCGCTCTTGAACCAAGTTGTCATGGATTATGCGAGCGGCGACGACGTAAGCACGGTAACTGGACTGCGGTTCAATGCAGGGATGACCAAGGTGTACGCCCTTCTGCTAGACGAATTCATCATCTACGACAGCCGAGTGGCAGCATCGCTGACATGGCTCGCGCTTTACTGGTGGACAAACATCAAAAATTCGCCCTCAATCAAGTTGCCGGCCCTTCTCCGGTTTGGAACCTTACCGCCAAATGGTGCCGCTCGGGGTCACCGGAATGCAGCACCTGGGATTTTTCAAAGCATCGCTCGGGCTGAGGATCACTACACGTGGAACGTGCGGGCGAATTGGTTGTTGTCGGATGCATTGTGCCTCGCTGGCAATAAGAGCCAATTCGCGTCGCTTCGCGAGATCGAGGCTGCGCTCTTTCAGATGGGCGACCGAGTCTGCTAGAGATGCGGCAATTGGAGGCGATCAACCCACCGACTGTTGGGGGTAGAGGGTTTAGGTTGGTGGTTCTGACTAGTGACCGCTTCTGGGCTAGCTACCCCCATGATCCGTCCATACGCACTGGGTCGAAGCGGCCCGTCGTCCACGACTGCTCGCGTCCCAAAGTGGACCAAAGGCTATACGGGGCAAGACCCGGGTCAGGCAGCACAAGCCCAAGGCATTGATCTACACGTGTTCAAACCTTACACGCCCATTCTCGACAGGCAATCCGAACCATGAAAATTCTTGCAGCAGCGTTGCTAAGCCTCTCGTTCCTGGTGGTGGCTCCCTGCGTCGCGGAGACTGACGCGGATCAAGCGGAGCTCCTGGGGACGCTGACTGGCGGAAGTTGGCATTCCCGCGACGGGCAGGGCTCCTACCGGGTGATCTTGGAGAATGTGGGCTTCGAGCATGTGAGCTGCCATGTCTGGATCGAGTGGCTGGCCACTACGACACCCGGAAAAAAGCAGCCCGCGCAACCGCCGCGCCTCGTCGCCAGGGCGTCGTACAACGAAATCTCCAGCGGCTTCTGGTCTTGCAATCCGAAGAAAGTCGGGTTGGCCGGTGCCACGCTGACCATCCACGCCAAGCACACCTATTCCGGCGAAAACCACAAGTTCTGCGCCGTGCTGGGCGCACCGGGTGAGTACCGCGATCAGGGCTTATGTTGAGCCTGCTTCCATATCGCGCGGGTTAGTGCCTGCGGAACACCACGAACATTCCGACCCATCTGGCTATCTCGGCCCAGGAAAGGTCAGGAACTCGGCAATTACCGGGTCTTCGTGCTCTGCTTCAACACGGCCCGCGACAACGGTGCTCTTACGCAGGTCAAACGCTCTAAGGCGTCCTGCGGACATTGGCGAACGGCAGCTATAGGCAAGGCACAAGGGCCACTTTGGGTCGAAAGTGGCCGCTCAGCCCCAGGCTTTTGAATTCAGGTAGCCGGAATCGCGAGACCTCTGGGAACGATGCCTGCATCCTGCATATATAAAAAAAGCCCAATACTTGCGCTGAGGGGCTTGTGTTTGTAGGCTTTCAAAGTGGATCAGAGATCTTTCTAAACTCATCATCGGTCATCACCCACCCACTTCCTTTGCTACACGAAACTCGCTTGAATCGGTAGACCTTTTGATAGCTCCATCCCGCACCTAGCGCACAGACGTCACCTGGCGCAAGTGAGAAGATAACCGGCGCCACATCATCATTGTCCGCGTACACGTCTATGAAGGCGACAACCTCCCACCGCCCCTGCGGTCGGTCCGAGCACCCGCATAACGCAATAATCATTGCTACAACACTCAGGAGATGCTTCATTTCGTCGTTGGGTAGAAATTGCGCCTGACCACGCGAGAGGACCGTGACACGATTAACAAGACTTCTTTCGGGCTCACCGCTGTTCTTCTCGAGGCGTCCCACTGAAATCTTGGGTCATGGGCCAGCACTCCAACCATCTCGAGAACATCGGCGACGTTTGTCGAGCAGCTGTTGCCGAGCAAATCGTAAGGCGCGTTCAGCGCCACCCTACGTCGGAGTTCCGCTCGTATAGTGGCTACGTCAGCCGGCGACACTTTGAGCACGAGACCTACCGTGTCGCGAAAGCTGTTCGAAAATAGGTACGCCGCTCGGGGTTTGGTGTCATACCCCCCGTGAGCCCTTGAGTAAACAGTCCCCCCAACATCGATAGCCACATGCCCCCATTGAGAACCCTGACTCACTAACCTGCCATCACTTACCAGCACTTCAACGGTGGTTCCTGAACCGACATACCCCATCCCCCCTATATCAGCCGTTCCACCGGCCCGATGGGGCGACCCCGAGTCTGCTCTGAAAATCTTGAATCGTCTGGACAACGTCGGAAGAAACCAGGCCGGTTTCGGGAATTTCCCGCCCATACCTGTACCGACGCCTGTACGCATTCAATGCCCTCTGCACCACGCGCACATCGGCGGCCCGATTCAACCCGCCTTGCCCTACTGACGCCTGTATTCGAATCATGGCTGCGCCTCCAACAACAAGGTCACTGCCAATCGCGATTTCCTGGGCAAAACGCTGATGCTTGATTCCTCGTCCATCCAATTACCCCATCTCTTGATAGAGCAACGAATGTCATGAAAAGCACCGCCGGTGTCGATCAGCGCAGTCCGATAGCCGGCGTTATACCTGCCCCAACCCGTCCGCTGAAATGCAAAACGCTCCGGCTTTTGGCCGGAGCGTTCATCAAATCGTACCCGCTACGAGCCCGGGTATCCGCACAATTCAAGGGGTGGCAAAGCGCTGCGATGTCGCCTTTCGGTCAGGAGCGAACATTGCACAGTTCAAGATTTGATTTACAAAGACATTTGTTCAATCCGGGCGATGACTCAAAAGTTGAGCTTTTGCTTCGTCAATCAATTGATCTGGGTCTTGGGGAAATCTCAAACGATCGAACGCTTCTAGTGATTACCTTCTTTGAAAGTCTTTAAGAGCATTCGGTGCCTATCTACCAGTTTGCCAAGCTTCGAAGAAAAATCGGCAATTCGTAATGTGCATTCAATCAATACCACTCGCCCCCCCGGCGTTGTAGCAATGATATCTGGAGAGTTCGTCTCGAGTTGAACGGCAGCTACTAGCGTTGGTTCGGCCATTGTGCCATGTGACCGGAGGTGAAGACGCTCTAAGTACCGGTTACATCGCGCAGCCGTACGCCGGAGAAATTGGCCGCACTCAATGCGTCAAACATCGCGCGGTCGCAGATAGGAGGAGCTGCCATGCGCTCCTGGCGGAAGACATGGACATCTCCCACAACATCCTGTTTGAACACCAAGCTGGCCCCGCCGACGAGGCTATAAAGCTTCTCGTCCTCGCCGGTCTGATAATTGTGGTCGAGCTTGATCCTCAAGCGAGAGGAGGCTTCATCCAGGGCATCGAGTCTGCGCAGCACATTGCCTAGGTAGTAATGAGGACCGGGGCTCCCGTCAGCAAGGCTGAAGTCGCATGCCACAAATGCAAATGCCTCGGCGTCCATCCGCTCAAACAGCTGCTTCAAAGGCTCCGACACAATCCATATGCCGGCAAACTCTTCCAGATCGCGTGGCATTCCGCCCTTCTCCGGTACATGAACCAAATGGGGACGCTCCGGATACTGATTTGGCATTCCGTTAGGACGCGAGACGACATTCATCCCCGGATGGATCAGCTTCTCTTCGTTGGAGATTTCTATGCCGGGAACCCTGCCGTTGCCCAGGAAGCTGGCGTCGATCAGGAAAAATTCGCCCTTATGAGATGCGGCTTCGCCTGAAACCTCAACGGCGGTGGGTTCGGTCATGGTGGCTTCTATCATGAATGTGGGCGCAGAATGGGAATGCAGGTGAGCTGATGCTAACGGGGCTTTAGCGCAGCCACAAGTTCCGTCGAAATGGTGCCTGTAATACTTGATTAACTTGGCCGCTCCCGGCCAGTAGCGGTCTTCCGCATTTAGGTCATTTAGTATTACTCGAAGGCGCTCGGCGTATATCCAGATCCACAGGTGGCAGGAATCGGAGCGACCTAAGGAGTGATTCACTTGCAGACCCTAGTCTGGCGTCCGAGCCTGTCATGACATGAATAAAAAAGGAACACGATTATGTGCCCGACTGATTTCGAGTTGTTTTCCGAGGTCGATGAAGACGGATTCGTTGCTTTGGTGTGCCCTGACGCATACGCTGGATACGTAGGCGAAGACTGGACGCTGGAGCAAGTTATCGAGCGGTTTCTGGCGCAGATGAATGCGCAGGTCTTGTTCGTTGCCCATCTGGGCCCGGATTTTGCAAACGGGCGCCTGAGAATTTCCAATCGGCCGACGCCGCTAGCCACCCAGCGAGAAGCCTCCGGTTTACTGCGAGTTGAAGATGACGGGTTGTGGTTGACGGATTACACGCAGTTGACGATGGCCGCACAGTTTGATAATGAACGTGCAATCGCCCGCTATCACACCCAGCTCCCCATTCCTGGGGGAGCATACCGAGTGACATTACGGCAGTTTTTGTCATCCCCGACGGTTGAGTTGGTCATACAAGAAGCCGAGGGACACGAGCATCCGTTTTCATTCGAAGCTGTCCCATGGCTGTGATGAAATCTGTGTAGGGGCATGGCGGCTTAGGGTCGGAAGCAGTCGTTGGAAAAAGTTGCTTTCCGCCCAAGGCACCATGTGCCCCCCATCGACCCCAGCTACGCTCCGCAAGCCCCCCAAACCATCCCCCCCATTTGCACCCCGCCCCGCCCAGCAGTACCATACGTTCCGTATACAAACCATATATGGAACGCTATCCCCATGGGCCTCGTCAAAATCTCCGAGCAGATGCACGAAAATCTGCGCGTCGCGGGCAGCGCGTTGAGCCGCTCGATCAATTCCCAAGCTGAACACTGGATGCGCATCGGCATGTTGTCCGAGCTCTATCCCGAACTGCGCCACGCCGATATCTGCCAGTTGCTGATCCGCATCGAGCAAGGAGAAGGCTTCGCCATTGCGGCCCTGTCTCAGGGCTTACCTGACGCTTCCCAGCAGGAGGCCGCGTAAATGGCAAAGAAGGTTTCCATCAAGTCCGCCGCCGATATCGAAATGGCCCGCAAGGCTGGCGCCATGGCTGCGGAAGTGCTGCACATGATTGGCGAACACGTCCGCCCGGGTGTCACTACCGATGAGCTGGACCGCATCTGCAACGAGTACATCGTGAATGTGCTGAAGGCGATTCCGGCTAACGTGGGGTATCACGGGTTTCCGAAGACGATCTGCGCGTCGGTCAACCATGTGATCTGTCACGGCATTCCTTCGGCCAAGGTGCTGAAGAACGGCGACATCCTGAACATCGACGTGGCCGTCATTAAAGACGGCTGGTTTGGCGATACCAGCCGCATGTATTACGTGGGTCAGCCCAGCCAACTGGCCCGCCGCTTGGTCAACACCACGTACGAAGCCACCCGCGCCGGCATCATGGCGGTCAAGCCCGGCGCGACGCTGGGCGACATCGGCTACGCCATTCAGACGGTGGCGCACCGCGAGCATTTCAGCATCGTGCGTGAGTATTGCGGTCATGGCATCGGCCAGATCTATCACGACGATCCGCAAGTGCTGCATTACGGACGCCCCGGCGAAGGCATGGTCCTGCAACCCGGCATGATGTTCACCATTGAACCCATGATCAATGCAGGCAAGCCCGCGACCAAGCAGTTGCCAGACGGCTGGACCGTGGTCAGCAAAGACCGCTCGCTGTCGGCCCAATGGGAACACATGGTGGTCGTGACCGAAACGGGCTACGAAGTGTTGACGCCCTGGCCCGACGGCTACGGCGACTATCCCTCCATCCCCTGATCCCGCTGTCCTTGCCAAAGGCAAGGAACGGAGTGCGGACCGGCAAGGGCACGATCATGATCGTGCCCTTATTGTTTCTCGCGTCTCACTTTCATGCCTGCCCTGCCCTCCGCTTTTCGCCGTCTGGCCGCATCCAATCTGGCGGCGCAGTTTTCTGAACAAATGGCGTTGGCGGCTGCCCCTTTGGTCGCGGTGCTGGCGCTGGGCGCTACCGCCGCGCAGACCGGATATCTGCAAACCGCGCAGACATTGCCTTTCTTGCTGCTGTCGTTGCCGGCCGGCGTGTTGGCGGACCGCATGTCGCGCCGCATGTTGATGTGCAGCGCCGAATTCGTGCGCGCGGCCAGCTTGTTGGGCCTGCTGGCGCTGTTATGGATGGGCGGGCTGAACCTGGGATGGCTGGCCGCGTTGGGATTTTTGGGTGCGGTTGGCACGGTGGCCTATAACGTCGCCGCGCCCGCACTGGTGCCTAGACTGGTACCGGCGGCTGAACTGGCCAATGCCAATCGGTGGCTGGAACTGGCACGCAGTTGCGCGTTTTCCGCAGGGCCTGCTGCGGGCGGCGCGCTGGTCGGCTGGATGGGCGCGCCCACGGCCTATGTGCTGGCCACGACCTTGTCGCTCCTGGCCGTGGTGCTGCTCGCGGGCCTGCCGCAAGACGTGCCCAAGCCCGCGCAGCGCCGCCACTTGCTGACTGAATTACGCGAGGGCGCGGCGTTTGTCGCCACGCACCCCTTGCTGCGGCCGGTGCTGGTGACCGCCGTGTTCTTCAACACCGCATGGTTTGTGCTGCAAGCCATCTATGTGGCTTACGCGGTTGAACGGCTGGGGCTGTCCGCCACTGGCGTAGGCATCACCTTGGGCATTTACGGCGGCGGCATGCTGGCAGGCGCGGCGCTGGCGCCCTGGCTGTCGCGCAGGCTATCGTTTGGCGCCATGATCGCCGCGGGGCCGCTGACGGCGCTGGCCGCAAGCGTCATCCTCTTATCGACCTTGCTCTTTCCGTCGGGCATTTGGACGGCGGCGGGCTTTTTCCTGTTCGGCGCGGGTCCCATTCTGTGGACCATCACCACCACCACATTGCGCCAGGCCGTCACACCCAATGCGCTGCTGGGCAGGGTGTCTGCCGTGATCCTGACAGCCACTTTTGGCGCCCGGCCCATCGGCGCCTTGATCGGCGCCACCCTGGCGGCCAGAGTGGGCGTCGAGGCCTGCCTGTGGGTATCCACGGCTGGCTTTCTGGTGCAGTTTCTGGTGCTGTTCACATCCCCGGTGCTGCGGCTGCGCCGCCAGCCAGAGCCGCTGGGGGCATAAGCGGCGCGCCCGCCGCATCGAGCGCGCGGGTATCTGTTCTGTATTCGCCGCCGGCGATCTGTATCTGGCCGCCCCACGCGCGCCCCGCTAGACTCGCCCTGTGCTGACTCACGCACACATCCTATTTGGGCAACTGCAAGATGCTGAAAATTCTGGGCAAAGCGTCATCCATCAATGTGCGCAAGGTGCTTTGGACCTGCGCCGAACTGAATTTGCCTTTCGAACGCGAGGACTGGGGCGTGGGGTTTCAGCCCACCAGCGATCCGGCGTTTCTGGCGTTGAATCCCAATGCCATGGTGCCCGTCATCCGGGATGGCGATTTTGTGCTGTGGGAGTCCAATAGCATCATCCGATACCTGGTCTCGCAATACGGGGGCCAGGCGCTGTATCCGGCGGACCCGAAGCAACGGGCGCGCGTGGACCAATGGATGGATTGGCAGGCGACGGATCTGAACCGGTCCTGGAGTTACGCGTTCATGGCGCTCGCGCGGCAGTCAGCCTTGCATCGCGACGCCGCCAGCATAGCTGCGTCGTGCCAGAGCTGGACGCATTTCATGCGCATTTTGGAACAGCGCCTGGAGCAGACCGGCGCCTACGTGGCGGGCGGCGCGTTCACGCTGGCCGATATTCCCATTGGCTTATCGGTCAACCGGTGGTTCTGCACGCCCTTCGACCGGCCTGCCTTGCCCTGCGTTGCGGCCTACTACGACCGGCTGGCCTCGCACGAGGGTTACCGGCTGTACGGCCGCAACGGCACGGCTTGATTGGCGCTTGCGGCTACTTCACCACGCCGCAAACCAGACGCCCGCCTCCGCCGCCCAGCGGCGCAGGCGTATCGCTGTAGTTGTCGCCGCCCACGTGAATCATCACGGCATGCTTTTTGACGTCGGCCAGCTTCAGATGGGGCGCCACAACCGCTTTCTTCGCGGTGCCGTCGGCTGCGACCACAATGAATGGCAGGTCGCCTTGATGACCGTCGGTCGCCATGGGGCCCTTGTGCGCCTTGGTTCCCTTAGGATCTAGATGGCCGCCCGCAGCACCGCCAGGCGCCATTTGCCCATTCACCTGGCCGGGTTCGCACGATGGCTTTTCGTGCACATGAAAGCCGTGTTCGCCGGGCGGCAGACCCTTCAGGTTGGGGGTGATCTGCAATCCGCCCTTGGTGTCTTTCAAGCTCAAGGTGCCAGCGCTTTTGCCGACGCCATCGGCGTTCAGGAACGACATCGTGACGTTTTCGGCCATGACTGCGCTCGAAGCGCCTGCCAGCGCCAGAGCCGTGACCAGCATCGAAATTTTCTTCATGAAGTGCCTCCTGGAATCATGCACGCGAGGTGCGGGCGCGCCCGGCACGGGCATCGACTGCCCTGCTCTGCCGATAGCGAAAATGACAATAGCACCGGGGCCGGGCTATCCGCCAGCAATCTTCATTCCTGATACAAGCGATCAGGCTTGTTAACGATTCACCAAGAGCACCACCGCGTGCAGCAGAACGCCGATCAGCCCGCCCACCAGGGTGCCGTTAAAGCGGATGTATTGCAGATCCCGGCCAACGCTGAGTTCCAGCTCATCAACCAGATGGCGCTCGTCCCAGTTCTTGACGGTGCGGGAGATATGTTCGGTCACGCCGATGCGCAGCCGACCGGTCAAGCGGCGGGCGCTGCCGATGACGTGATTGTTGATGGCGTCGCGCAGGCCCGGGTCTTCACCCAGTTTTCGGCCCAGGGCCAGCAAGGCGCTTTCCAGATGGCGGGACAGCGCCGAACCTTCGTCCGACAAATCGCGCCGCAGCGCCGCATGAATATCGTCCCACAGGCCCTGCACGTACTCTTGCACCTTGGGATGGTCGATGGCGCGCTGTTTCAGGTCTTCCACCTGCGCCGACAGCGCCGGGTCCGTCTGCAAGCGCTGTATGTAATCCAGCACCCAGGCTTCGTAATCCCGCCTGACCGGATGATCGGGTTCGGACAGCACATCACGCACTTCCTGCACCAGCGCGAGCGCCAGCCGGTCGGCCAGATTGTCCGCAATGCCATCCACTGACTTGATCACGTCCACGGCGGCGATGATGCGCGGCCATTCCTTCTTGGCAAATTTCACCAGCAGCGCCGATGCACGTTGCTTGACATCGTCTTCGCCCAGATAACCGCCCAGGCGCTCCATGGCGGCGTCCAGCAGCTCTTGATGGCGTCCGTCCCGGGTCAGCAAGCCCAATACTTCGCCCACCGTACCCGCCGCGTCCCAGCGCCGCAGGTTCTTCACCACGAATTCCTGAATTACCCCTCGCACCGCCTGATCGTCCAGCAGGTCCAGCGTCTGCAAGGCGACCCTGCGCGCGCCTTCGCTCAAGGCATGCGCCTGCTTGGGCCGGATCAGCCAACGCGACAGGCGAGCGGCAGGATCAAAGACGCGCAGCTTTTCCATCAAGGTGTCCGGGTCCAGAAAATGATCGCGGACAAAGACGGCCAGGTTGTCGCCGATGCGATCCTTGTTGCTGGGAATGATGGCGGTGTGCGGAATAGGCAGGCCCATGGGCCGGCGAAACAAGGCCACGACTGCAAACCAATCCGCCAAGGCGCCTACCGTGGCCGCCTCGCAAAAGGCGCGTACCCACGCCCACACGCCTTGCCCGCCCATGACGTGACTCGTGATGAAACCGCTGACCATGGCCACCAGCAAGGCCAGCGCGGCAATCTTCATGCGCCGCAACTGGGTGCGGCGCACATCGGGCGCCTGGGCGGCATGCGTGGCAACGCGGCGTGCTGAAGAGGCGGCGGTTCGGGGCGTATCGGGCATGAAGAATCCGGCAAGGCGATGCGCCAGCATAACAACTGGCGGCAGGGATCGGAACGTGCGCCTACGCGCGAGTATCCGCCAATGTCGCGCGCAGCCACGCCACGACCGCATCGGCCGCGGCTGAACTTCCGCGCCCGGCTGCGGGCAATGCCCGCAAGCCGCCGTCGAACGCCACAAAACCGAACGGCGCCACCAGCGTGCCTTCCTGCAATTCGCGAGTAATCAGGCGGCGCTCAACCAGCGCCACCCCCAGTCCTGACAAGGCGGCTTCAATGCAAAGATGCGTGTGCGGAAACGCTAATTGTCCGCCCAGCGCCACCGGTTCACGCGTGATGGCCTCCCATTGGTTCCACGCGCTGGACGTGTATTCATGAGCAATGCGCACCCGCTGCGCCGCGGCCCGCTTGGCGTAATCCGGCGTGCAGACGGCGCCAAAATTCACAGGCGCCAGCATCAGCGCACGCCGGCGGTCTGACTCGGGATAGCCGGACAAGTCCCACGCGAGCAGCAAATCCGCGCCTTCGTTGCGCATTTCCCTGGCCGACGTCATTGACAGGCGGATGCGGATATTGGGGTGCTCGCGGTAGAACACCGCCAGCTGCGGGACCAGCCATCGCATGGCGAACGTGGCGCTGCAAGCCACATGCAAACCGGGTCCCTGGGCCTCGCGAGCCAGGCGTTCATAGGCGCTTTCCAGCTGATCGAACGACTCGCGCACAGACGCATAAAAGGCCGCGCCCGCCTGAGTCATCTGCAAGCCGGTGCCGTCCTTGTCGAACAACGCGACCCCGGCGTGCTCTTGCAACAGTTTCAGGTGACGGCTGATCGCCCCATGGCTGCGGCACAGTTCTTCGGCCGCGCGAGTGACCGAGCCCGTGCGGGCAATCGCTTCAAAAGCGCGTACGGCGGCAAGCGGGGGCAACTGGCGCACAGAAACTCCTTTTGTCAGAAAACCTGACGATTAACCAGAAAAACTGCATTTTCCGAGCCGATCCGATTTTATAGGATGGCTTCGCTATACCGCAGGATAAATGACAGACCGGCGTTGAAAGTCCCGTTCAAAGCCGAATTTCAATATTTCAAAAATCTGACCATCAGGAGCTGTACCCATGAACATTATCGGCATCGCCGCACATGAAGCGCTGGACAGCCGCGGCAACCCGACCGTTGAGGTGGAAGTCCATGTAGAAGGCGGCGCACGCGGACTGGCCTTGGTGCCATCGGGCGCATCGACCGGACGCCATGAAGCGCTGGAGCGGCGCGATGGAGATCTGAAGCGGTACTTGGGCAAAGGCGTGCTGGGCGCGGTGAGCGCCGTCAATAACGAACTGCGTGACGCACTCTTGGGGCTGGGCGCTGACCAGCAAGCCTTGATCGATCAAACCATGATTGATCTGGACGGCACCCAATACAAAAGCCGGCTGGGCGCCAATGCCATGCTCGGCGTGTCGCTGGCCGTGGCGCATGCCGCTGCCGCCAGCCGCCGCCTGCCCCTGTGGCAGCATCTGGGCGGCGTGCAGGCCCAGGTGCTGCCGGTGCCCATGATCAACATCATCAACGGCGGCGCGCATGCCGACAATCCGCTGGATTTCCAGGAATTCATGATCCTGCCCGTAGGCGCAGACTCTTTTGCCGAAGCCATCCGCATGGGCGCGGAAGTCTTTCACACGCTGCGCGGCGCACTGCTAGCCGCTGGTCACAGTGTCAACGTCGGCGACGAAGGCGGCTTTGCGCCTGTACTGCGCACCGCGCCTGAAGCCTTGGACTTCATCATGGCGGCCATCGAGCAAACCGGCTTGCGGCCAGGGGCGGACATTGCGCTGGCGCTGGACCCGGCCGCAAGCGAATTCCATACGGATCAGGGCTACCGCTATCAAGGCGAGGGCTTGTTGCGCAGCGCCGGACAACAGGTGGAGTATCTGGCGGAACTTGCGCGCGCCTATCCTATCGTGTCGATCGAAGATGGCATGGCCGAAGACGATCACACGGGCTGGCAGACCTTGGGAACCCGCCTGGGCAAGTCCTGCCAACTCGTTGGCGACGATGTGTTCTGCACCAATCCAGATCTATTTGAAGCCGGCATCGCCCAAGACATTGCCAACGCCATCCTGGTCAAGGTCAACCAGATCGGCACCGTCAGCGAAACCCTGCGCGTGCTGCGCATGGCGCGTGGCGCGAGTTATGGCGTGGTCATGTCGCATCGCTCGGGGGAAACGGAAGACACCAGCATCGCCGATCTGGCGGTGGCGGCCAATTGCGGAATGATCAAGACCGGATCGCTGTCGCGAGCCGACCGCACCGCCAAATACAACCGGCTGCTGCGTATTGAACGCGAACTGGGCAGCGCGGCAGTGTATGCAGGGCATAACGCGCTGCGCCATAGTCAGCAGGCCGGATGACGCCGCTGGCAACGCATCAGGATGCCCCGCCACCCGGCCGGCTGCGGTAATACCAGTTCAGCAACGGTGATGCTGATACCCCATGCGCCAGCACCGAACCGGCAATAGCCGCCAGCAGCACGGGCGCCAGCAATTGCGTGACGTCACGCGGCGCCTGCTCCATTGCCAGCAACAGGTAGTAGAACGTTCCGACGCCCCGTATCCCCAGCCAACCCGCCAGCCATCGCTGGCGGCGGTCCGTGGCCGAACCCGCCAGGGCCAGCATGACGCTCACGGGGCGGACGGCCACGAAAAGGACGGCGGTGGCGATCAGCGGCGTCCAGCCCAACATATCGCGCCAATACGCCGACACAACACAGCCGATGATCAGCATCAGCGCCAGTTCGACAAAGCGTTCAAGGCCAACGGACGTGGCCATCATCGACTCGGCCAGATGGGCGTGGGCCAGCTCAGGATCTTGCGAGCTTTCTTCGTGGTCGGCGGGCGTCACGTCTTGCACGGCCGCCCGAGGGCTGCGGGCGTTTCCCGTGGCGCGCAGCTCTTGCTGCCGCAGCGCCACGCCCGCGCAGAACACCGCCAGGAAGCCAAAACCGTGCACCAACAGCGTCGCGCCGTAGCACAGCGCGATCAGCCCCAACGACAAGAATTCGTCCAAACCCAGAGCGTTGCCATATCGAATGCGCAGTGTGGCGAACAGGCGTTCGCTAAAAGTGCCCATCAGCCAGCCAATGGCAATGGCGACCGCGACGCCCCAGACCAATGTGCCCGCCAGCGTCCAGGGCGCGTCGAGTCCGCCCGGCCCGGCGTTGCATAGAGCAATGCCCAGCACCACAAAGGGAAACGCCGCGCCGTCATTGGCGCCGCCCTCGCCCGACAGGGCAAAGCGCAGCGGCTCATCATCGCCCGCCTCGCGGGGACGCAATTCATTGGCCAGCACCGGGTCGGTAGGCGCCAAGGCCGCAGCCAGCAACACGGACGGTCCCCACGCCAAGCCCAGCGCAAAGTGGCCCACTGCGGTCATCAATCCGATGGTCAGCATCATGGCGGGCGCCGCCAGACGCAGGGGCAGCCGCCACAAAGGGTGGCCGCAAGCCGCCCGCAAGTGCATGCCGATGGCAAACAGCGATATGGGCAGCGCCGCTTCGGTAATCAGGCGCAGCACGTGACGATCTTCAAACAGGTCCAAACGGATCAGACCGAAGCCTGCGGGTCCGATCACGAATCCAACCGCCAGATACACCATGGCGCCAGTCATTGGCAGCGCGTCGATAAAGCGCTTGGCAAGCGCCATCAAGACGAACAGCGCGCCTATCAGTAAGAACCAGATTGCCTCGATGTTCACGTTCGGCCTCCGCCGGACCCTACTCGCCCAGGAACTCCGACACGGCTTCCAGTCCTTCTATGTGATCGGCCACCACCTTCGCAATGAAGGCCAGTGGCACCGACAGCAGCGTCCCCCAAATACCCCAAAGCCAGGTAAACAACAGCAGCAGCATGAACACAGCCACGGCATTCATCTTGGCGATGCGGCCAGACATCCAGGTCGTCACCACCACGCCGATCAACAAGGCGATGGCAACCGAACTGGCCGCCACCGCCAGCGCCGGTCCGATCTCGCCGAACTGCACCAACGCCGCCAGCCCGGTCCCCACCGCGGTCAGCAGCGGGCCAAAGTACGGAATGATGTGCAGCGCGCCTGCCACAATGGCCCACGTGGCTGCGTTTTCCAGACCCAGAAGCCGGAACACGATCCAAGACAGCACGCCCAGCACAACGTTGGTGACCAGCATCATCGCCATGTACATGTGAATCGAGCTGTTGATCTGGTCCAGCATGTGCACGCTGATCTTTTTCTGCGACAAGGTCTTGCCCGCGACTTTCACGAACTTGCGCTTGAAGGCATTGCCGGACAGCAACAGGAAAAACACCAGAAACACGCCCATGGTCGCTTGCCCGATGAAGGCCGCGACGCCTTTGGACCCCCATAACAGGAAGTCGCTCAGGCCCGAATCAGACTTGGCCACGACCACCTGCCGCCCCGCGTCAGCGCCGCCGCTGTCTTGAAACACGCTGGCCGCGCCCTTGATCCGTTCAACCAACGAACCGTCGCCGCTGGTGAAACCCCCAAGCGTGCGGGATATCTTGCCGGAAATTTCGGGCAGCGCTTGGACGATGGCGCTGATCTGTTCGCGCGTCGCATAGGCCAATCCGACCGCCACCACGGCAATAACAAACATCAGGATCAGGATGCCGACTGCGCGCGGCAGGCGGATGCGTTCCATCAAGGTGACAGCCGGGTCCAGCGCATAGGCCACAACAATGGCCATCACAACCGGCACGATAAATTCCTGCGCCAGCTTCAGCGAAAACAGCACGGCCAACACTGTCAGCGTGGTCAGGCAGGCGCCGCGCGCCCACACATAGGGCACGTCAGGCGCGGGTTCAGGGATTAAACCGGCATCCTGAACGGTGACCTTTTCTTCCGGCGGCGCTGCCCCAACCGACGTAGCCTGATTTTCTTCTGGCGTCGTGACCGCCGGTGTCGCGCTTTCCATGCTGCCCCCCAGACATTCAATTTTTGAATGCGGTCAGCAAGTGTCGTGCCTGAATGTTCAGATGCCCTTTAACCGCCCACAGCCAGCAGTCCAGCCTGGCCATCGTGCTGACGCTGGGCGCGTTCCAGAATGAACTCGATCAGCATTGATATCGCTCTGGGATGATGCCTATTGGGCATATACAGCATGTACATGCCGCGACCGAAGATGCTCAAGCGCCACTCGGTCAGCGCCGGCAGCAGCTCGCCGCGCGCAATGTCGTCATGCACGACATAGTCGGGCACCACCCCCACGCCCAGCCCGGCGCGGATCGCATCGCGCAGGAACGCATAATTGCGCGAGATGACGGTGGGTTGCAAGACCACATGCTGGCGCGGCTGCCCCCCGTAATAAGCGGACAGCCGCAGCGGCCGGCCAATCACGGCGGCGCTGATGACCGGTGTTTGGGTCAGGTCTTCGGGACGCAAGGGCAAACCCCGGCGCTCGGCGTAGTCTCTTGATGCGCATGCTACATAACCCACCTGGCCCAACTCGCGCGCCACCAGATTCTGCGGCGGGTCGGACATGATGCGCACCGCGATATCCACTTCATCGCGCAGCAGATCGTCCACGCTGTTCTCAAACAGCACATCCAGCACGATATCCGGGTAGGCCTGCTTGAATTCCAGCAGCCACGGCGTCATCACGAACTGCCCGTAGCCGCTTGGCACGCTCAACCGCACCTTGCCCTGCGGCGTTTTGCCCAGGGAGTCGACCGACTCCCGGGCGGCCACCAGCTCGTCCTGAATGCTGCGCCCATGTTGATACAGCTTCAGCCCGATCTCCGTGGGTTCAACATGGCGGGTCGTGCGGCGCACCAGTTGCATGCCCACCGAACGTTCCAGCTGACTCAGGTGGTAGCTGACGTTGGCGCGCGTCATCTTCAGCCGCCGCGCGGCCTCGCTCAAATTGCCTGCGTCCAGGATCTCGACCAGCATCGTCAGGGACTTGGTATCCATATCGGCTCTCCTCCGACGGCATTGTCAAATTTTATTTACCGCAATGTCAATTCCTGATGCCATTGTCAAGACATCTTTACTAGGAAAGAATAAAGCAATAAGCAGACGAGCCGTTCCTGGCTTGCCAGGCGCCGCCCACGCGGACGCCCAACCGGAGACAACGTTCCATGACGGACCACACCAACGCCGGCGCTGCCCACGCGCGCCGCGACGAAGATATTCTGGTCATCACCATCGACCACCCTCCCGTCAATGCACTGAGCGCCGACGTGCGCCGCGATCTGTCCGCCGCTGTTGATGCCGCGCAGTCCGATCCACTCGTGCGCGCCATTCTGCTGGTGGGCGCCGGCAAGAATTTCATCGCAGGCGCGGATATCCGCGAATTCGGCAAACCGCCCAAGGCGCCGATCCTGCCCGACGTCTGCAACCAGATTGAAGCCAGCCAGAAGCCTGTGGTGGCCGTGCTGCACGGCGCGGCCCTGGGCGGTGGACTGGAAATTGCCCTGGCCGCGCACTATCGCATCGCGCTGGCCAGCGCCAAGCTGGGGCTGCCCGAAGTCAATCTGGGCCTGCTGCCCGGCGCGGGCGGCACACAACGCACGCCGCGTCTGATCGGCGCGGCAGCCGCGCTGGATTTGATGTTGTCGGGCAAGCACCTGTCCGCCGACGCCGCGCTGAAAGCGGGCCTGGTGGACACCATCGGCGAAGGAAGCGACGCCTTGAGCGCTGGCCTGACCTATACCCGGCAGTTATTGGCGCAAGGCGCGGCCCCTCGCCGCAGCCGGGATGCGACCGCGGCGCTGGCCGACCGCGCCGCCGCCTTGGCCGAGGCCGCCGCCGCTGGCGAACACGTCGCCAAAACCTTGCGCGGCCTGTACTCGCCCGCCAAGATTGTCGAGGCAGTGCGTGCCGCCATCGAACAACCCTTTGATGAGGGGCTGCGCACCGAGCGCGCCCTGTTTCTGCAATGTCTGGACAGCCCCCAACGGGCCGGGCTGGTACATGCTTTTTTCGCAGAACGCGAGACCACCAAAATTCCCGAACTGAAAGAAGGCAAAGCCCGCCGGCTGGACAGCGTGGGCGTGGTTGGCGGCGGCACCATGGGCGCGGGCATCGCCGTGTCGGTGCTGGACGCCGGGCTGCCTGTGGTGATGGTTGAACAAGACGACGCCGCGCTGGAACGCGGACGCGCCCGTATCACGCAGGTCTATGACCTGCTGGTCAAGAAAGGCCGGATCAGCGCTGACGAACGCGATGCGCGTCTGGCGCGCTTTACCGGCGCCACCAGCTACGACGCGCTGGACAATGCCGACCTGATCATCGAAGCCGTGTTTGAGGACATGGACGTGAAACTGGGCGTGTTTGCGCAGCTGGACCGGGTCGCCAAGCCCGGCGCGGTGCTGGCCACCAACACGTCTTACCTGGATGTGGACCGCATCGCCACCGCCACGCGCGGGCCTGCGGATGTATTGGGCCTGCACTTTTTCTCGCCCGCCAACATCATGAAGCTGCTGGAAGTGGTGGTGGGCGCGCACACCGCGCCTGACACGGTGGCAACAGGTTTCGAACTGGCGCGCCGGCTGCGCAAGACTGCCGTACGCGCCGGGGTATGCGACGGATTCATCGGCAATCGCATCCTGGCCGTGCACCGGCAGGCGGCCGACATGATGATGGAAGACGGCGCATCGCCCTATGACATCGACGCGGCCGTGCGCGGCTTCGGCTACCCCATGGGGCCGTACCAAATGGCGGACCTGGCTGGCGGGGATATCGGCTGGGCCACGCGCAAGCGCCGCGCCGCCACCCGCGACCCCGCCGTGCGCTATGTGCAGATTCCCGACTGCTTGTGCGAGCGCGGATGGTTTGGACAAAAGACCGGCCGTGGTTTTTATCTGTACCCCGATGGAGCGCGGCTTGGGACCCAAGACCCGGAAGTGCTGGCCATCATTGACGACGAGCGCACCCGTGCGCGCGTCACACCGCGCGCATTCACGCAGGAAGACATTCAACGCCGCTATCTGGCCGCGATGATCAACGAAGCCGCCAATGTGCTGCATCAAGGCATTGCGTTGCGGCCATCTGATGTGGACGTTGTGTTCCTGTCCGGCTACGGCTTTCCGCGCTATCACGGCGGGCCGATGCACTACGCCGACAGCGTCGGCCTGGGCAGCGTACTGGCCGATATCCGCGCCTGCGCCAAAGAAGACCCGGCGTTCTGGAAACCATCGCCGCTGCTGGTGCAACTGGTTGAATCCGGCCGCAATTTCGCCAGCCTGAACGCGGCCTGATCCGCCCCCTCTTTGACAGGAATCCATCATGCGTGAAGCCGTAATTGTTTCCACCGCCCGCACCCCCATCACCAAAGCCGGACGCGGCGAGTTCAACCTGATCGCCGGGCCGACGCTGGCCGCCCACGCCGTGCGCGCCGCTGTCGACCGCGCCGGGCTAGACCCGGCGCTGATCGAAGACGCCTTTATCGGCTGCGGTTATCCCGAGGGCGCCACGGGCCGCAACATTGGTCGCCAGGCCGTCATCCGCGCTGGCCTGCCTGTCAGCGTGGGCGGCGCAACCGTCAACCGCTACTGCGCATCCGGCCTGCAAGCCATTGCGTCGGCCGCCAGCCGAATCGTGATGGACGGCGCGCCCGCCGTGATCGCAGGCGGCGTTGAGTTGGTGTCGCAAATTCGAACCCGCGACGACGGCGTCAGCGGCATGGACCCCTGGATTCTGGCCAACAAGCCCGAGCTGTACCTGCCCATGATCGAGACCGCCGATATCGTGGCCGCCCGCTACGGCATCAGCCGCGAAGCCCAGGACCGTTTTGCTGCGCAAAGCCAGGCACGCACCGAGGCCGCTCAAGCCGCCGGCCGCTACCGTGAAGAGATCATTGCCGTCACCACCACCATGTCCGTCACGGACCGCGCCACAGGCGCCGTCACTGAACGCGAAGTCACGGTCGACAAAGACACCTGCAACCGCCCTGGCACCACCTATGAAGCGCTGGCCGGACTGGCGCCCGTGCGTGGCCCAGGGCAATTCGTGACGGCCGGCAATGCGTCGCAACTGTCCGACGGCGCCGCAGCTTGCGTGTTGATGGAAGCGTCCGAAGCCCAGCGCGCCGGTATCCGTCCGCTGGGCGCATTCCGCGGCCTGGCGATTGCCGGGTGCGAACCCGATGAGATGGGCATTGGCCCCGTCTATGCCGTGCCCAAGCTCTTGGCGCGCCACGGCTTGAAAGTGCAAGACATTGACCTGTGGGAACTCAACGAGGCCTTTGCTTCGCAAGCCCTGTATTGCCAGGAAAAACTGGGCATCCCTATGGACCGCCTGAACGTGGACGGCGGCGCTATTGCGCTGGGCCATCCGTTTGGCGTCACGGGCGCGCGCCTGGCTGGGCATGTACTGATCGAAGGCCGCCGCCGTGGCGCCCGCTATGCCGTGGTCACGATGTGCGTGGGCGGCGGAATGGGCGCTGCCGGCCTGTTTGAAATTTACTAAGGACCGACATGGACCTGGAATTCACCCCTGAAGAAAACGCCTTTCGCGACGACGTACGCGCCTTTCTGGCGGCCAAGCTGCCCGAGCGCCTGTCCGCCAAGGTCATTCAAGGCAAGCTGCTGACCCGCGCCGACATGACCGAGTGGCACGCCATTCTTAATCAGCAAGGCTGGCTGGCCAGCCACTGGCCCGAGGAATACGGCGGCACAGGCTGGAGCGCCACGCAGAAGTTCATTTTTGACAATGAATGCGCGCTGGCCGCCGCCCCGCGTATCGTGCCATTTGGCCTGAGCATGCTGGGCCCGGTGCTGATCAAATACGGCAACGAAGCGCAGCGCCGTCATTGGTTGCCGCGCATTCTGGACGGATCGGACTGGTGGTGCCAGGGGTATTCCGAACCGGGCGCGGGTTCCGATCTGGCTGCGGTCAAAACCACGGCCGTGCGCGATGGCGACAGCTACATCGTCAACGGCCAGAAGACCTGGACCACGCTGGGCCAGTACGCCAACATGATCTTCTGCCTGGTGCGGACCTCGCAGGAAGGCAGGCGCCAGGAAGGCATCAGCTTCCTGCTGATCGACATGAACAGCCCCGGCATCGAAGTGCGCCCCATCATCACGCTGGATGGCGAACACGAAGTCAATGAAGTGTTCTTCTCGGATGTGCGCGTGCCGGTGGCAAACCTGGTGGGCGAAGAAAACCGCGGCTGGACCTGCGCCAAATATCTGCTGACCTACGAGCGCACCAACATCGCGGGCGTGGGCCAATCCACGGCTGCGCTTGCGCGCTTGAAGACCGTGGCGTCACGCCAAAAAAAGAATGGCCGCCCGCTCACCGAAGACCCCGATTTCGCGGCACGGCTGGCGCGCGTTGAAATCGAACTGGCCAATATGCGCACCACCAATCTGCGCGTGGTCGCCGCCGTGGCCGGTGGCGGCGCGCCGGGCGCCGAAAGCTCAATGCTGAAAATTCGCGGCACGCAGATCCGTCAGGAAATCACCGCTTTGAACCGCCGCGCCATGGGGCCCTACGCGCGGCCTTTCGTGCCAGAAGCCCTGCACGACGGTTACGACGCTCCGCCCATCGGCCCGGAAGGCGCTGAAAGCGCGGCGGCGCAGTACTTCAACAACCGCAAGCTGTCGATCTTTGGCGGCTCCAACGAAATTCAGAAGAACATCATCTCGAAGATGATCCTGGGACTGTGAGGGCCGGCCATGAACTTTGAACACACCGAAGACCGGCGCATGCTGTCCGACATGCTGCGCCGCTTTGTCAGCGAACAATACGGCTTTGCCACCCGCGAGCGCCACGCGCAGTCGCCACAAGGCTACAGCGTGGATTTCTGGCGCCGGTACGCAGAACTCGGCGCCATCGGCGCGCTGTTTGCGGAAGCGGATGGGGGCCTGGGCGGCGCAGGATTTGATATTTCGATCGTCTTTGAAGCGCTGGGCCGTGGTCTGGTCGTCGAACCCTTTTTGGACGCCTTGATGGTCGGCAGCGCAATAGCCGCCGCTGGCACACCGGCCCAACGCGAAGCGCTGGACGGGCTGATCGCGGGCGCCATCACCGCCGCGCTGGCCTACGCCGAACCCGAATCCGGCTACGACCTGGCCCACGTGCGCACTCGCGCCGAAGGCACTGCCGACGGCTGGGTGCTCAATGGCGCCAAAGCCGTCGTATCGGCTGGCGAACACGCAGACCTGTTGCTGGTATCGGCGCGCACGGCGGGCGCGGATGACAGCGAGGCGGGGATCAGCCTGTTCCTGGTCAGCGCAGACTCGCCCGGCTTGTCGGCACGCGGCTACGGCCTGATCGACGGCGGCCGCGCAGCCGAACTGACCTTCAGCAACGTCAAACTCGGCCCAGAAAGCTTGTTGGGACCTGCGGGCGAGGGTTATGCCCTGCTGGAACGCGCCACCGGCCGCGGCATTCTGGCCTTGTGCGCGGAAGCCGTGGGCGCCATGGACTGCGCCCGCGACGCCACCTTGGAATATCTGCGCACCCGGCGGCAATTCGGCACGCCTATCGGCAGCTTTCAAGCGCTGCAACATCGCATGGCCGATGTGCTGCTAGAGATCGAACAAGCGCGTTCGGCCGTCATCAACGCCGCCGCCGCCGTGGACCATCCTGACCGCGCCATACGCGAACGCGCGCTGTCCGCCGCCAAATTCACCATCGGGCGTATTGGCACGCTGGTGGCCGAAGAAAGCATCCAGTTGCACGGCGGTATCGGCATGACCTGGGAATTGCCATTGGCGCATTACGCCAAGCGCCTGGTCATGATCGATCACCAACTGGGCGACGAAGACCACCACCTGCGCCGCTATATTGCGCTGGGGCAAGCTTGAACAGAAGGATCACGGACATGACGCCGGTCTATTTTCCCCCGCCCCAATCTCCGCCATTTTCCGCGCCCTACCCCGTGCGCAGCGCAGCCGACGTGCAACGGCTGCAAGCCCGCCCGCTGGCCGAAACGCTGACGGTGCAGAGCACGTACGAGATCTTCCGCAACTCAGCCGCTGCCTTTGGCGACAAGACGGCGCTGACCTTTCTGCGCACGGCCAACCCGGATGACGAGCCGGTGCGGTGGAGTTACCGCGAACTGCTGGCTGGCATCCACCAAACCGCCAATCTGCTGCACGACCTGGGCGTGCGCCGCGGTGACGCCGTGGGCGTGTTGCTGCCCGGCTGCCTGGAATATCACCTGGCCCTGTGGGGCGGCGAGGCGGCAGGCATCGTGCAACCGCTGAACCCCTTGTTGTCCGAAGACAAGCTGGCGTCGTTGATGACAGCGGCAGGCGCCAAGGTGTTGATCGCCTATGGCTCGGACGCCGAATGCGGCACGTGGTCCAAGGCATTGCGCCTGCGCGAGCGCGTGTCCAGCTTGCACACTCTGTTGCGCGTGGCGCCGCTGGACGAAGCGCTATCGGACCGCCCCGCCCTGCCCGACTACGCGCTGGACTTCAACGCCAACCGCTGCGCCCAGCCTGACGACCGCTTGATCAGCGAGCGCGTCATTCGCGCCGATGACATCGCCGCGTACTTCCACACTGGCGGCACCACGGGCGCCCCCAAGCTGGCCATACACACTCATGCCAATCAGGTCTTCTCGGCGTGGGCGGCGGTGCAGCTGCAAAACGCCGGCCCGGGCGACGTGGTGATCAATGGCTACCCCTTGTTCCACGTGGCCGGTGTGCTGCCCGCATCGTTGGCGGCATTGTCGGCTGGTGTAGAAACCGTCATCCCGACCACCCTGCTGCTGCGCAACCGCGACGTGCTGCGTAACTATTGGCGGCTGGTAGAAAAGCATCGGGCGACTTCGTTGCAAGGCGTGCCCACCATTCTGGCGGCACTCGCGGATACCCCGCTGGCGGGCGCAGACATTTCATCACTGCGCTATTGCC
Source organism: Achromobacter seleniivolatilans (assembly GCF_030864005.1). Taxonomy (NCBI): domain Bacteria; kingdom Pseudomonadati; phylum Pseudomonadota; class Betaproteobacteria; order Burkholderiales; family Alcaligenaceae; genus Achromobacter; species Achromobacter seleniivolatilans. Next base: position 1,063,079 of record NZ_CP132976.1, on the reverse strand, counting down.
GCACGGGCGCCGCGCCGCTACCCGCAGAGCTTGCGGCACGCTTCAAGCGCCTGTTCGGTCTGCACGTCAACGAAAGCCTGGGCATGACGGAAATGGCGGGTATCTCATCCATCTCGCCCCCCGGGGCCGAGTTCCCGGTGAACTGTGTCGGCTTCCCGCTCCCTTATGTGCAGGTGCGCATTGTGGGGCTGGACATCCCCTTGGGCCAGGCGGCGCGCGACCTGCCTGCCGGCACGGCAGGTATGGTGCTGTTCAAAGCGCCCAACGTCATCCCTGGTTTTCTAGACCCCGAGGACACCGCGCGCGCCTTCACCGAAGACGGCTGGCTGATCAGCGGCGACGTGGGTTTTCTGGACGCCGCCGGCAGGCTCCACCTGCAAGGCCGCGCCAAGGATCTGATCATCCGCGGCGGCCACAACATTGACCCCAAGACCATCGAAGACGCGCTGGCCACGCATCCGGCCGTGCAGCTCTGCGCCGCCGTCGGCGCGCCCGATGCGTATGCAGGCGAGTTGCCGGTAGCCTTTGTCACGCTGACAGAAGGCGCCCAAGCCACCGAGGCCGAACTCGTCGCCTACGCCGCCGCCCATGTGGACGAAGGACCCGCGCGGCCCAAGCGCGTGATTGTGCTGGACAGCATGCCCATGACCAACGTGGGCAAGATCTACAAACCCGATTTGCGCCGTCTGGCGACCGCTGTGTCGGTCCAGGCCGTGGTGGCGCACACCCTGCAAGACGCTGGCATTGCGGAAGACGCAACACTCTTTCGCGTGCTGGCCGATGCGCAACCGGATGTCGCCGTAGAAGCGGTCGCCGGTGTGCCAGTGGCGCTTAAGGACCGCATGCGCGAAGCGCTGGCGCGCCTGCCGGTCAAGGTCGCGCTACGCGACTGAGCCGCTGGCTGTAAGAAGACCCATAACAAACCACAACACCACCATCTGGAGACAAACCCCATGGCCAAGATGCCTCTGCGCCGCGCCTGCCTGGGCGCCCTGCTGTTCGCCACGGCAGGCATTGCGCTGCCGTTCACTGCAAGCGCCCAAAACGCCTTTCCGACCAAACCCATCACGCTGATCGTGCCGTTCCCGGCAGGCGGCTCTACCGATCGTCACATGCGTATCGTGGCGCAGGACGCCTCCAAATACCTGGGCCAGCCCGTCATCGTGGAAAACCGGCCGGGCGCGGGTGGCACCTTGGGCACCGCCACCATGGCCAGAACCGCAAAGCCGGACGGTTACACGATCAGCCTGTACACGCTGGCCATGCTGCGCATGCCTTACATGCAGAAAAGCAGCTGGGACCCCATCAAAGACTTCAGTTTCATCATCGGGCTATCGGGCTACACCTTCGGCTTCACGGTCCGTTCCGACTCGCCGTACAAAACCTTCAACGAATACATCGAGGCCGCGCGCAAGGCGCCGGGCACCATCGACTACGGCTCCACCGGCATCGGCTCATCGCCGCACCTGCTGATCGAAGAGATTGCCATCAATGCGAAGGTGAAACTGAACCACGTGCCATTCAAGGGCAATGCGGACATGCAGCAGGCGCTGCTGGGCGGCCACGTCATGGCGCAAAGCGACGCCACCGGTTGGGATCAGTTTGTGGATTCCGGCAAGATGCGCCTGCTGGTCACATTCGGCGAAAAGCGCACGACGCGCTGGCCCGACGTGCCCACTGCGCAGGAGCTGGGCTACAAGGTCGTGTCCACGTCGCCCTATGGTCTGGCAGGCCCCAAAGGCATGGACCCCGCAGTCGTAAAGACGCTGCATGACGCGTTCAAAAAGGCCTTGTTCGATCCGGCCAGCATGGACACCATGAAGCAGCTGAATCAGGAACCGGCCTACCGCAACAGTCAGGACTACCAAGCCTGGGCGCAGGCCACCTACATCAAGGAAAAGGGCCTGATCGAGTCTCTGGGATTAATGGCCAAAGACTGAACGCTGTCTTTACGCTCCGGCCGCGTCCTGTATCGTCTGAAAGCAACATTGGCGGGCGATACGCGTGGCCGGGCTGACGCTGCGGCCACGCAAGGTCACAAAGGCGAAGTGCGCTTGAACATTGAAGTCCTGCGGCGCGGGGAGTTGCAGCAGGCGATTCAATTTCGTCAATGCGCGCGCCGATGCCAGCACGCCCAGATACAAGGCGTCTGAGCGTTCAACGATGTCGAGCAGATACGAAATGTCCTCGCATTCCATGTGCAGGTCAAAACCCCCGGGCGCCGCCGCCCCTGCCAGCCGGCGCCGTATCTCGGGGCTTAGGCCTGTCGACACAATCGGGTAGCGCAACACGTCCGCCAGCGCCGGCTGGGCCTGCCCGGCCAGCGGATGCCCAAGACGGCAGATAAAACCCGATGACAGGGCGGGCATCGGCGCCACTTCCAGGTCTTCGTCGTTATCCAGCGTCCGAACATGAACGACCAGCGCATCCAGCACGCGCTCGCGCAGGCTGACCAGCAGGGATTCCGTCGGCCCGCGCGACAGCTTGACTCGCAGCTTTGGATACTGATCCATCAAGTGCTGCATCAACGGCACACTAAGCAGCGCGCTGGGCGCCGCCCCCAGCCCCAGCCGGATCGCGCCGGTTTCGCCCTGGGCCAGCATTTCAGCTTCACGTCGAATTTCCTCGACTTCGGCCAGGACCCGGCGCGCCCGCTGCCCGACCAGACGTCCCAACGGCGTCGGCTCGTTGCGCTTACCGATGCGGTCCACCAGCGATGCGCCAAGCTCGCCCTCAAGCAATTGAATGCTGCGGCTAAAGGCAGGCTGCGACAAATGCAGCATTTCCGCGGCGCGGGTGAAAGAGCCCGTTTCAAGTAGCGCGACCAGATGGGCAAGCTGCGGCAAAGTCATGGTGTGGTTCCCTGGGCGCACGTGACATTAATCATGCGTAAAACGCATTGTAATCAGCCAATCAATCGATTGGACAGATGACACAGCGGCTTCTAGCATCGGGTCCAGCACTCAGATCACAAGGGGAATGCCCATGAAAAAAATCCTGATGTTTGCCGCCGCCGCCCTGTTGACCGGGCTGGGCGCGGGCGCCTCACAGGCGCAGAACTATCCCGCCAAACCCGTATCTTTGCTGGTGCCCTACCCGGCGGGCGCCGCCAGCGACATTACGGCCCGGGCGCTACAGGCGTCGATGTCGCAGTCCTTGGGCGCGCCTGTCGTGGTGGAAAACCTGGGCGGGGCCAACGGCGCGCTGGGAGCCAACCGCGTTTTGAGCGCCAAGGCCGATGGCTATTACCTGTTTCAAGGTTCGCCCAACGAGCTGATCCTGGCCGGGCTGACCAACAAGGCCGTCACCTACCGCCCGCAGGAATTCCAGTTTGTAGCGCCGGTTGCCACCTCGCCTTATGTGGTGGTGACGCGCGCTGACTTGGGCGCAGGCAATGTCGACGATTTGATCGCCATGGCGCGCCAGCGCAGCGTGCCGCTGACTTACGGTTCGGGCGGCGCGGGGTCGATGATCCATCTGATTACCGAAGCCTTGGCACAGCGCACCGGCATCAAGCTCACGCACATTCCCTATCGCGGCGGCGCGCCGCTGATCACGGATATGGCGGGCGGGCAGATCGATTTCGCCATCATGCCGTACCAGGCCAACTACGAAGATCTGCGTCGCGAGGGCCGTCTGAAGATCATCGGCACCTTGAACCGTGAACGCTTGAAGGCGCTGCCAGACGTGCCTAGCGTGCAGGAAAGCGCAGGACTGAAAGACTTCAACTACACGATCTGGACCGCCTATCTGGTCAAGCAAGGCACGCCTGCGCACATCGTGCAGAAACTGCACGATGCCGTGCAAGCGTCGCTGCTGGACCCCGCGGCACGCAAGACCCTGGAAGCCCAGGGAAAGATTCTGTTCCCGCCGCAGTCGCTCGCTGAAGGCGAGGCCTTCTACACCGAACAGACCGCCAGTCTGGCCGAGCTGGTCCGGCAAAGCGGCTTCCGCGGGGAATAGGCGCGCCCTAGTGCAACCCCTGCCCGCCCCTGGCCCACCCACGCATCCCGGAATACCTACATGTCCCACGCCATCCAGCCCGTACTTGATCACCTGGCCGCACGCCAGCCGCAAATCGAAGCCTGGCTCAACACCTTTTTGCGCATTCCCAGCGTCAGCGCCGATCCGGCCTACGCGCCCTCCATGGCCGAAGCGCGCCGCTTTCTGTGTGAACGGTTGCGCAGTGCGGGCCTGCGCCAAGTGCAAGAACTGGATGGCGGCGGCGAGCCAGCGATATATGGCGAGTGGACCGGCGCGCCCGGCCGGCCAACGCTGCTGATCTATGGGCATTACGACGTGCAACCCGCCGATCCGCTCGAACTATGGCGCACACCGCCGTTCGAGCCCACGCAAGTGGGCGACCGGCTCTATGCTCGCGGCGCGTCCGACGTCAAAGGATCGACCACCATCGCGCTTGAAGTGGTGTTTGCCTATCTGGCGGCGGTTCAGGCCTGCCCGGTCAACATCAAAGTGTTCATTGAAGGCGAAGAGGAAACTGGCAGCCCTTCCTTGCGCCCCCTCATCGAGCGCTACCGTTCACTACTGACGGCAGACGCGGTGCTGTCGGCCGATGGCGGCCGTGCAAGCGCTGTCGTATCCACCATCAACACCGGCGCACGCGGCCACGCCGCGCTGGAAATCAAGCTGCGCACCGCCGCCAAGGATCTGCACTCCGGCCGGTACGGCGGTGGCGTACGCAACGCCTTGCACGACATGGCGGCGCTGCTTGCGTCGCTGCATAGAGAAGATGGCAGCGTCGCGGTGGACGGCTTTCACGCGGGCGCCCAACCGCCCACGCCACGCCAGCGCTCGGACACCGCGGCATTTCCGTATGACGAAGCCGCGTTCTTTTCGGACGTGGCAGGCGCCTCCCATGGCGAACCGGGCTACAGCCCGCGCGAACGGATCACACTGCGCCCTGCCCTGGACGTGAACGGCATGTGGGGCGGGTACACGGGTGCGGGCACCAAAACCATCATTCCATGCGAAGCCTCCGCCAAATTGACGGCGCGCATTGTTGAAGGCCAGGACCCCGCGCAGGTCATTCACTCCGTATTGGCCCATTTGCAAGCCGCATGCCCGCCAGGTTGCGACTTGGAGGTCACGGCGCTGAACACCGGCTCTCCCGCCGCCACCCTGCGACCGGACCACCCGCTGGTCACCGCCGCCGAAACCGTGCTGCAACAGTCATCGGACAGCAAACCGATACACGTGCGGCTGGGCGCCAGCGTGCCCATCACATCAGTCTTCAAGGAGACGCTGGGCATCGACACGCTGATGTTCGGCTACAACCTGCCCGATGAAGACGTGCACGCGCCGAACGAATTTTTCCGGCTGTCATCCATTCCGCAAGGTTTGCAAGCCTGGACACGCCTGCTGCACGAACTGGGCAACTGCCACTCATCCTCTTTTCACAGGGGCTGACGGCATCAGCGAAAGCCGGACAATCGGCCAGCGAGCAATTTGAATACCTGTTTTGTATTCAAAAAATGTTTGTCTTTCCTGTTCGGCTTTTTGCTAGACTGACTGCCCGATGGTTTTTTCCCCTCCGGCAGCCGTTGCCGCGTCCCATGACCCAGGAAGTACAGCCAGACCCCAGCGCCGATGACATTGCCAAGGAAGTGGCAGCCGCTATCGTGGCGCACAAGCTTCCGCCGGGCACCCGGCTGCGTGAAGAAGCCCTGGCTCGGGTGTACAAGGTCAGCCGCACCAAGATCCGTGCGGCGCTCTTGATGCTGTCCAAGGACAAGCTGATCAATATCGTTCCCGACAAGGGCGCATTTGTCAGCAAACCCGACGCCAACGAGGCCCGCGAGGTCTATACGGTGCGCCGCATTCTGGAAGCCGCGCTGGCCAAGGAATTCGTGGCGCGCGCCACCCACGCCGACTACCGCCGGATTGACGCCCATCTGGCTGACGAGCGCCGCGCGCTGGAAAGCGGCGACGTGCAGACGCGCAATCATCTGCTGGGACACTTCCATATCCTGCTGGCGGAAGCCGTGGGGAATTCGGTCCTGACGGGCATGCTGCGCGAACTGTCTGCTCGCAGCGCCGTAATCACCGTGCTGTATCAAAGCTCGCACGACGCCAGTTGCTCATCGCAGGAGCATCACGCATTCATCGAAGCTGCCCGCGCGGGCGACACCGACCGCGCTTGCGCGCTGATGGACGAGCACCTGGAACACGTGCAAACGGCGCTGAATTTCACGGATGATGCTCAGGCGGGCGGCGATCTGGTCACCGCGCTGCTCAGCTGATCCGGCAACGCCCCCGCCCGCAGCAGCTGCTCCATGCGCTGCTGCAACCATAGCTCCGTCCCGCTCAACGTGGCGCCTTGCAGCCACAGCGTTCGCACGGAAAGCATGGGCAAAGACAGGCCCGCGCACGGCACCCGCGTAAGCGCGGTGCGAAAGCTTTCGTATTCGGCAATGTTCAGCGGCAGAATCGCCCAGCCCAAGCCGTCCGCCACCATACCCGCAATGCTGTAGAAGCTGTCGGTGCGCCACACCGTGGGACTCAACACCACATCGTCCACCCCGTCCATCTGCATGACCAGTTGCCGGTAGCGTGCCAGGTCCTTGCGCGTCACCTCCGGCAACTTCGCCAGCGGGTGCGCCGCCGCCACAAAAATACCTTGCGCCACGTTGCCCAGATAACGGTGCGCGAAGGCGCTGCCGGGTTCACCCCGGTCAAAGTGAAAGGCGATTCTGGCCCGCCCCTGCTGCACATAATCGGCGACTTCCGTTGCCGTGCCGTTCAGCTGGGTCAGTTCCAGCGCCGGAAAGCGGCCGGCTAATTCGCTCACCAAAGCGCCCAGCACCAGATACGGCAGGGCTTCATCTAGCGCAATCGACAGCCGGGCGTCCTGCCCGCCGGCAAACGATAAGGCGCGCTGGTTCAAGCCACCGGCCTGGCGTAATAGCTCGCGTGCTTCTTGCAGCATCACTTCGCCTGCAGGGGTCAGCGTGGCGTTGCGGCGCGACCTGTCGAACAACTCCACGCCCAGATCCGCTTCCAACAGCCCCACGGATGTGCTGACGGCGGACTGCGCGCGGCCCAACTGACGGGCGGCGGCCGAAAACGAGCCCGCGTCGGCTGCGGCGACAAATTGCCGAAGCTGATCCAAGGTCCATTGCATATGGGACTCCATCCAAACCAAGCGGTGTTTTATCCATCTATTTTATAGATGGAATCAAACTTTATATGGCAAATATATAGATAGATAATGCCACGCCTGACGTTCAAGCGCCTTTCTTACCCGGCCCGGCAATCGCCCTGGCGCCAGCTTGAATGCCAGACATTTTCAGGAGTAGAACTATGCAGCGGATTCATTCAAACGCTGTCGCCGCGCCCAAATCGGGCCGCTGGCTGGTGCTGGCCATTGTGTCCGTCGCCTTGTTGTTGATCGTTGTCGACATGACCGTGCTGTACACAGCACTGCCCCGCCTCACGCATGAACTGGGCGTCACGGCGTCCGCAAAATTGTGGATTGTGAATGTGTACGCGCTGGTCGTATCCGGCCTGTTGCTGGGCATGGGCACGCTGGGCGACCGTTTGGGCCACAAGCGGCTGTTCATGATGGGCCTGGCGGTCTTTGGCGTGGCATCACTTGCCGCCGCCTATTCGCCGGACGCCGCCATTCTGATCGCGGCCCGCGTGTTGCTGGCGGTGGGGGCCGCCATGATGATGCCCGCCACCTTGTCCATCATCCGCCTGACCTTCGCCAACGAACGCGAACGCGCCGTCGCCATAGGCATCTGGGCCTCGGTCGCCTCGGGCGGCGCGGCGCTTGGGCCGGTCGTCGGCGGCATATTGCTGGAGCATTTCTGGTGGGGCTCGGTATTTCTGATCAACGTGCCCATCGTCTTGCTGGCGCTGCCCTTGGCCTGGCGCTTTATTCCCGCCAGCCGTCCGGATGCCTCGCGCCCGTGGGACCTGACCGGTTCGCTGCAAGTCATGGCCGGATTGATTTTGTGCGCCTACGCGCTCAAAGAACTGGGCAAGGCATCCACATCGTGGCTGCATGCGGGTCTTGCTTGCGTGGCGGGCGTGGCGATGCTGGCCATCTTTGTACGCCGCCAGCGCGGCCGTGCGCACCCGTTGATCGACTTCGCCATTTTCCGCAACACCGCGTTCAGCTCGGCAGTCGCTTCCGCGCTATTCGCGGCAGCCGCCCTGTTCGGCATGGAACTGGTGTTCAGCCAACGGCTGCAATTGGTGCTGGGCATGTCGCCAATCCAGGCAGCGTTGTTCATCCTGCCCTTGCCGCTGGCCGCCTTTGTGGCTGGTCCGCTGGCGGGCTGGATGCTGGGGCGCATCAGCGGCAAGCGGTTGCTGGTTCTATCGCTGCTGGTGTCGGGCGCCGGCATGGGCGGCTACTTGCTGAGTTATGACGCGGCCATCCTGCCGCAGATGATCAGCCTGAGTGTGCTGGGCGTAGGCATCGGCGCCACCATGACAGCGGCATCCAGCACCATCATGCAAAGCGCCTCGCCCGAACGCGCCGGCATGGCGGCATCCATTGAAGAGGTGTCGTACGAGCTGGGCGGCGCCTTGGGCGTTACGCTGATGGGGTCGATTCTGTCTGGGGTCTACGCGCAATCGCTGACCGTCCCTGACGGCGTGCCGCAAGCCGCCATGGCCCGCGACAGCCTGGACGAAGCCCTCATCGTGGCCGAGGGCCTGTCGGCGGACATGGCATCCACGTTGACCCACCTGGCCAAAACAGCTTTTGACGCGGGCTACGCCGCGGTGATCGCCACCGCGACGGTCATGCTGCTGGCCACGGCTGCCTTTGTGCTGTTGAACCGCGCGCGCCGGGCGGCGCACGCCATGTAAATCAGCTGGTGCGAAAGGCGTTGTCCATATCGGCGATCAGGTCTTCCTCGTGTTCAAGCCCGATGGAAATCCGGATAAGCCCTTCCGACACGCCTGCCGCATCCCGATCCGCCGCGGGCACGCCTGAATGGGTGGTGGACGCGGGATGGCAAACCAGCGATTCCGTGCCGCCCAGGCTGACCGCCGACTTGAACAGATGCAGCGCGTTGATAAAGCGGAAGGCGCGCGGGCGGCCGCCTTCCAGCACAAAGGCAAAGGTCGAACCCGGGCCGGTACATTGCCGCTTGTAGACCTCTTGGTACGTGCGATCGGCGATCGTTTCGGGATGGAAGATCTGCACTTTCTCGTGTGAATTACCTGCCAGCCATTGCGCAACCTTGGTCGCCGTGCGCGCGGCCTGCTTCATGCGCAGCACCACCGTTTCCATCGACCGCGTAATCATCCAGCACGAATGCGGGTCCAGTTGCGAACCGAAGGCGCTGCGTATCGCGCGCACTTTCTTAATGAGTTCTTTGCTGCCCGTGACCGCGCCGGCCACCAGATCACTGTGGCCGCCCACGTACTTGGTCAGCGAATAGACACACAGATCCACGCCATGTTCGGCGGGCTTCTGAAAGATCGGCCCCAGCAGCGTGTTGTCGCACACCGAAATCGGCCGGTAGCCATGACGCGTTTCAAACGCGTCGATCTCGTTTTTCATGCCTTCGAAATCGAACAGCGCGTTGGTGGGATTCGCGGGCGTTTCCACATAAAACACGCGCACCGCGCCCTTGGCCGCAGCCGCTTCCAGCGCGTCGCGCATGCTTTTCGGCGACAAGCCGTCATGGATCGGATGCGAGCCTATGCCCCACTCCGGAAAAATCTTGGCAATCAAGGTCTCGGTGCCGCCATACAAAGGCACGGACTGCACCAACTGATCACCCGGGCGCAAGAACGCCATCAGCACCGAACTGATCGCAGACATGCCGCTGGACGTCACTGCGGCGGCTTCCGAGCCGTCCAGCAGCGACAGCCGGTCTTCCACGATTTCCAGATTGGGGTGATTGAAGCGGCTGTACACCAAGCCCGCCGATTCGCCCTGCGGCAAGGGCTTGCGGCCGGATACCAGATCAAAAAAAGCGGCGCCGTCCTCGGCCGATCGGAACGCAAAGGTGGACGTCAGAAAAACAGGCGGCTTGACCGCGCCTTCCGACAGGAAAGGATCGTAGCCATAGGACATCATCTGCGTTTCCGCATGCAGCGGACGGCCAAAAATATCTTTCTTGTGATAGGTCGAATAAGTCATGGGAGGCCTCTTTTCTGGTGATCCAGCCGACCGGGCAGGCGCGTCATGCATGCAAAGACAATAGCGCTGGCCGCTGCGGGATGTATTGCAGTATGGGCGCGGGCCACGCCAATTTTCTTTCCATTTCAATCAAGAGACCGCGATAATGGGAAACATTATTTCCCTACAGAACAAATTAATGAAAGACACTGCCTTGTTACATCAACTTGACGCAATCGATTGGAAGATTATGAAAATCCTTCAAGAAGATGGGCGTCTGAGCAACGCAGAGCTGGCTGAACGTGTTTCGCTGTCGGCGTCCCCATGCTGGAAGCGGTTAAAGCGGCTAGAGACCACAGGCGTCATTCGCGGCTACCAGGCCATCCTGGACCGCCGCGCCTTAGGGATGGGCGTCGTGGCCTTTGTGAGCATCTCACTTGAAAATCACACCGAGAAAACCTGCCACGCCTTTGAAGCCAGCGTGCTTGCCATGCCGGAAGTTCTGGCCTGCCACAACACCACAGGCCAGCATGATTACCTGCTGCACATCATGGCCCGCGACTTCGATGCGTACTCTGAATTCGTGCGCAACCGGCTACGCACCCTGCCCGGCGTAAAAGAGCTGCTCAGTACGCTGTCCATGCACGAAGTGAAGTCCTCCACCAAGCTGCATCTGTAATCCCGCTGCCGCGCGCGTGTCATCGACGTGTAGCAACACGTCCCTAGAGTGTCGATTCCGATTGAATCCCAAAGAGGACTTCCATTATGAAATCGACTCTCCGCATTGCGGCGGCTGGCGCCTGCCTGTCCGTCTTATCCCTGGCCACCGCGCAAGCGCAAGCCGCCACCGCCACCTCGGTTCAGCTGTATGGGCTGATCGACACCGGCCTGCAATACGTCAACAACGGTCCAGATGGCGCCAGCAAAACTGGCATGAGCACCGGCAACCTGAGCGGTTCGCGCTGGGGTTTGAAGGGTTCCGAAGACCTGGGCGACGGCGCCTCCGCCATCTTCGTGCTGGAAAACGGCTTTGACTCGGACAACGGCAAAACCCTGCAAGGCGACCGCCTGTTCGGCCGCCAAGCCTATGTGGGCCTGTCCAGCAAGACCTGGGGCCGCCTGACGCTGGGCCGCCACAACACGCTGATGATCGAATGGATGAGCAAGTACAACCCGTTCGACAACGCCAATTTCTCCATCAAGCGCCCTGACGCCGCATTCTCCGACCGCACCGACAACGCGGTGATGTACGTCGGCAAGCTCGGTCCCGTATCCATTGGCGGCTACTACAGCTTTGGCTGGAACAACGAACAGTCATTCAGCGACAAGACGCTGGGCCGCATGATCGGCGGCGGCCTGCGCTACCAATCGGGCGGCCTTGACGCGGGTCTGCTCTACCACTCCAAGAACGCCGACAAGCCCAAAGCGGGCGCCACCAGCGACAACCGAGAAGACCGCATCGTGGCCGGAGTTTCTTATGACTTCGACGGCTTCAAGGTCTATGCCGGCTACCGTTGGCTGGAGCAGAAGCTGACGCAGCGCAACTACAAAAACAACATGACCTGGCTGGGCGCGACCTACAAGCCGCAGGCCAATATGCGCTTGTCGGCCGCCGTTTATCACCTGGACGACGCCACCTGCGACGACATGAACAACAGCGTCTGCCCGGCCGTGCAAGCCGCGGGTTCCGGTCAAAAGTCGACCATGTTCGTGCTGGGCAATGAGTACGACCTGTCCAAGCGTACGACCTTGTACGCCGTCGCTGCCTACGCCATGAACGACGACAAATCGTCCTTGAGCCTGCTGGGCGGCAAGTACGGCGCGAATGTCGAACCGGGCAAGAATCAGTTCGGCCTGAACCTCGGCCTGCGGCACCGGTTTTGATCGCGCACACCCCCGACACCAGCCGCACGGGCATCACCGTGCGCGGCCTGCGGCATGCTTTCAACGGCCATACGGTGCTGGACGGCGTGGACCTGGACGTGCCTGCGGGCACGGTCCTGGCGCTGCTGGGTCCATCGGGCTGCGGCAAAAGCACGCTGCTCAAGGCCTTGGCCGGCCTGCTGCGGCCGCAACACGGCGACATCCAGTTTGACGGCGCAACGGTCTGCGACGCCCGGCTGCACGAGCCGCCCGAGCGCCGCGGACTGGGCATGGTCTTTCAGGACTACGCGCTGTGGCCGCACATGAGTGTGGCGCAGAACGTCAGTTTTCCGCTGGAAATGCGGGGCGTGGCACGCAAGGCGCGGCCAGCGATGGTGCAAGACGCACTGGCGCTGGTCGGCCTGCATGAACACGCAGCCCGCCGCCCCAGCGAGCTGTCTGGCGGGCAGCAACAGCGCGTTGCGCTGGCCCGCGCCATCGTCGCCCGACCGCGCGTGCTGCTGTTTGATGAACCCCTATCCAATCTGGACCGGACGCTGCGCGAATCGCTGTGCATCGAGATCGGCGCGCTGCTGCGCCGGCTGGGCACCACCGCCGTCTACGTCACGCATGACCACGAAGAAGCCCATGCCTTGGCACACACCATTGCCCGCATGTCGCACGGCCGTATCGCCGATCTCGTGGCCACCAACAAGGACACTGCATAAAATGACATACGCACCCTCTTCCAAACTACTTGCTACGCTCTTTATGACGCTTACGTTCGGATTGGCCTCGGGCCAGGCCAAGGCGCTGACCGTTTACACCGCCGGTCCCGGCGGCCTGATCAAACAACTGGCGGCTGGCTTCCACGAGAAGACCGGCATCAAGGTGGACGTCTTTCAGGCCACCACGGGTAAAGTCATGGCGCGGCTGGAGGCCGAAGCGGCCAACCCGCGTGCCGACATCCTGATCTCCGCGTCTTGGGACACCGCCCAAGACCTGGATCAGCGCGGCTGGCTGATGCCTTATGAAAGCCCCAACGCCGCCCAGGTTCCTGCCCGTTTCAAGGCGCCCACCTATGTCGCGCAAGGCATTTCCGCGCTCGGCATCGTCTGGAACACCCAGAGCGGCACACCGGAACCCCGCGACTGGGCTGACCTGACCGGCCCTCAGTTCAAGCAAGTCGTCACCATGCCGGACCCGGCGCTGTCTGGCGCGTCCTTGGATTTGCTGCTGGGCCTGCAGAACGCCCAGGGCGACGCGGCCTGGAAGCTCTTCGAGACCCTGCGTGACAACGGCATGACCATCTCCGGCCCCAACGCACAAGCCTTGACGCCCGTGTTGCAAGGCGCCAAGGCCGCAGTGTTCGGCGCGGTCGATTATGTGTCCTACGCCAGCGTCGAAAAGGGCGAATCGATCAAGGTCATTTTCCCGTCCAGCGGCACAGCCATTGCGCCGCGCCCCATGATGATTCTGAAAACCGCGCGCCAGGCCGACGAGGCCCGCAAGTTCATCGACTATGTCTTGTCCGAAGACGGCCAGCGTGCTGTAGCCGATGCCTGGCTGATGCCCGCCCGCCAAGACGTGGCGGCCAAACGTCCGCTGTTCAAAGATCTGGCCCTGCTGCCGGAAACCAGCGTGTCCTCGGCCTCGCGCGCGGACGTGCTGACCCGCTTTGGCCGCGTGTTCGGCCAACACTGACAGGCTGGGATGCCGGCCCGCCCGGCATCCTTTCCCCTTCCATGAAAAGCCTATTCATTCTGGCGGGCGCCACCTTGGCCGCCCTGGGCGTGCTCGTCGCGCTGCCCATGATTTTTGTCGCCCTGCAGGCCGTATTTCCCCATCTGGCCGAAGGATCGTTGCAGAACCCATTCGGCGCTTGGTCCGCCACGTTGGCCAACACCGCCACGCTGACGCTGGTGGGAGGAACCTTGAAACTGGGCCTGGGCGTGGCCGCCGTCAGCGCCGCGATCGGGATTCCGCTGGGCGCCTTGCGCGGGCTATTTAAGGTGCCGCTGGCGCGACTGTGGGACGCGCTGTTTCTGGTGCCCTTTCTGCTGCCGCCGTACATTGCCGCCTTGTCCTGGACCATGGCGCTACAGCCCCGCGGTTATCTGGAACAGGTAGCGGGTTTCAACCTGGGACCGTTGCTGTTCTCACCCGCTGGCGTCACGCTGGCGATGGGGCTGGCGATCTTTCCGGTGGTCTACTTTGCGGTGTCACGCAGTATGGCGGCCACCGGCGCAAGAATGGCAGACGTGGCCCGCGTGTTCGGCGCGGGCCCGTGGCGCGCCTTCCTGCGCGTGACCTTGCCGCTGGCCTTGCCCGCCATCGCGGCCAGCTTGCTGCTGGCATTTACGTTGGCAATCGAGGAATACGGCGTGCCTGCCGCCCTGGGGTCGCAGGCCGGCGTTGCCGTGCTGACAACCGCCATCGAACGCCGTCTGGCGGACTGGCCCATCGACTTGCCGGGCGCTGCCCTGCTGTCATTGGTGCTGGTTGCACTTGCCTTGACCGCCTACGCGATTCAGCGCGCCGTCCTGGCGGGGCGAGGTTTTGAAACCACTACAGGCAAACCTGCGCCATTGGCGCCTGGCAAGCTGGGCGCATGGCGGCTGCCGGTCGCGCTGCTATTCGGCGCTGTCGCGTTGATTGCGGTGGCAGCGCCGCTGGCATCCATGCTGGCCGCTGCATTCACGCGGCATGTGTCCGCCGGCTTGTCGCCAAGCAACCTGACGCTGGCCAACTTCGCCGCCCTGTTCGATGCGCGTGGCGAAGCGTGGGAAGCGCTGTCGACCAGCTTGGCGCTGGCCACCGGCACGGCCTTGCTGGCGGGCGCCGTGGGTTTGCTGGCGGCGTGGTGCGTGGCGGGACGCCATGTGCCCGGCGCGGCCGTCATCGACGGTCTGGCCTTGCTGCCCGCAGCGTTGCCGGGCGTGGTGGTCGGCGTGGGTTTGATCCTGGCGTGGAATCAGCCTTTCTGGCCCGCCACGCCTTACGGCACCTGGGGCATCTTGCTGCTGTCCTACACCTGCCTGCTGCTGCCCTATCCGGTGCGCTACGTCAGCGCGGCGCTATCGCAAATCGGCGCCAACCTGGAAGCCGCCGCGCGCGTACACGGCGCCAGCGCCGCCCGCGCATTGCGCCGCATTGTCCTGCCGCTGGTGCTGCCGGGGCTGGCGGCGGCGATGCTGATGGTGTTTGCCGTTGCATCGCGCGAGCTGGTAACGTCCCTGCTGCTGGCGCCCGCAGGCGTGCAAACTGTGTCCATCTACGTATGGCGGCAGTTTGAACAGGGGTCGGTGGGCGAAGGCATGGCGATGGCTGCCGTGGCGGTTGCTGTCAGCCTGACGCTGATGCTGGCCGCCACCCTCTTGCGGCGGCGCCAAACGGCCTAACGCAGCAGGCGGCAAAAACAAAGGCCAGCGCTTTACCGCGCTGGCCTTTGTTTCAAGCTTTCAAATCCTGCATCTGGCCCGGTACGACGCGATTGCGTCCTTGCCGCTTGGCCTGATACAGGCCCCGATCGGCAACTTGAATCAGATCGGTGCAGAGCTGGTTCTCGGTCGGAATCGCCGTGGCCGTTCCAATGCTGACGGTCAGCCAAGGGCCCGCGCCCATATCTTTTTGCGGAATCTGCATGGCTTCGACGGCGCGGCGCAGTTTTTCAGCAGCCAGTCGCGCGCTGCCTGCCGGGGTGCCGGGCAGCACCAACGCAAACTCCTCACCGCCAAAACGGGCGGCCAGATCGGTAGACCGGTCGCAACTGGAAAAAATCGTATTGGCAACGCGCTTCAGCGCTTCGTCGCCCGCGATGTGCCCATACGTATCGTTATAGGATTTGAAATGGTCCACGTCGATCATCAGCATGCTGATCTCGCGGCCATCACGCCGCGCGCGCTGCCATTCGGCGTTCAGGTATTCATCGAAATAACGGCGGTTGCCCAGACCCGTCAGACCGTCTGAATTCGTCAGGCGGCGCAATTCCATATTGCTTTCGAGCAACTGCTGCTGGCTTTGACGCAGCGCTTGATAGGCTTCGTCGCGTTGCACCAGCGCCAGATAGGAGCGCGAGTGGTAGCGGATGCGCGCCACCAGCTCGATGGCGTCCGGCAGCTTCACCAGATAGTCGTTTGCCCCTGCCGCAAAGGCGGCGACCTTGATCGCGGGATCTTCCTTGGTCGACAGGACGATGATCGGGATATCACGCGTGACGGGGTGGTTGCGGTATTCCTGCACGAGGCTCAGTCCATCCACGCCCGGCAGCACCAAGTCTTGCAAAATCACGGTGGGACGCGTCTGGATTGCCACCGTCAGGGCCTTGTACGGGTCTGAGCAATAGTGGAAATCAATGTTGCCCTCCGTGGCCAGGGCGCGTCTGATGGCCTCTCCGACCATCACCTGGTCGTCGACCAGCAACACCATGGCCGCGTGCGAATTCAAATCCGCCGAGACCGAGCTGTCAATGGGAGGGTGCATAGTATTTCCTTGATGTCTGGCAATATCCAGCCGCTCAGGCAAAAGCCTGGATCAAGCGGGAAGCAATTTGGTCTAGGGGTCTGATTTCCACGGCCGCCTGCAAGGCGGCAGCCGCCTTGGGCATGCCGTAGACGGCGCTGGTGGCCTGATCCTGCGCGATGGTCAGACATCCGCGTTCGCGCAAGGCCTTCAATCCGCGTGCGCCGTCTTGCCCCATGCCGGTCAGCAGCACGCCTACCGCCGTGCCGCGCCAATGCTGCGCCACGCTATGGAAAAACACATCGATAGAAGGCCGGTACAAGCTTTCTTTGGGATCTTGGGTGTAGCGCAGCGTACCATCGGCAAGCAAATGCAGATGGTCGTCCGTGCCTGCCAGCAGAATCTGCCCCGGCAAAGGACGTTCACCTTCGCGCACCAATCTGACGGGCAGCGTCACCTGGTCGTTCAGCCAGTCCGCCATACCCGCGGCAAACGATGCGTCCACGTGCTGCACCAGCACAATACCTGCCGGAAAGTTCTCTGGCAGGTCGCGCAGCAATTGCGCCAGCGTGGCCGGCCCACCGGCGGAAGCGCCAATGACCAGCAGACGCTGTGCATCCCGATTGGGGGCTGGCTTGGCCACAGGGGTCAAGGCGGGACGATTGCCGTAGCGCCCGATCAGCCAGCCGATATTGCGGATCTTGCGCAAGAGCGGCGCCGCGGCGCTGCGCATGTCCGACCCGCCCACAACGGGCGTGTCCACGGCATCCAGCGCGCCATGGCCCATGGCATCGAAAACGCGTGATGTGTGCCGCGCCACGTCGGCGGTCACCACGACGACCGCGCACGGCGTTTCCGCCATGATGCGGCGTGTGGCTTCCACCCCATCCATGATGGGCATGATCAAGTCCATCAGCACCACATCTGGCCGGTCACGCGCGCATTGCGCTACCGCCTCTTCGCCGTTGGACGCCACCCACGCCACTTCCAGGCCCGGTTCCAGCGCGATGGCGCGCCGCAGGGTCTCAACAGCTATTTGCAGATCGTTGACGATCCCGATTCTCACGTCAGTGCCTTTCCGATCAGATCTTCCACGGCATCAAGCAGCGCATCATCATGGAAGCTGCCCTTAGCCAGATAGTAGTCGGCGCCTGCGTCCAGCCCACGGCGCCGGTCTTCCTCGCGGTCTTTGTACGACACTACCATTACCGGCAGGCTTTGCAAGCGCGGATCTGCCTTGATGCGCGACACAAGCTCAATACCGTCCATGCGGGGCATGTCCACGTCGGTCACAACCAGGTCGAAGTCCTCATTGCGCAGCATGTTCCAGCCGTCCATCCCGTCCACTGCCACGGCAACCTCAAACCCGCGATTCAGCAACAGCTTGCGTTCCAGCTCGCGCACCGTCAACGAGTCGTCAACCACCAGCACGCGCTTGCGGCGGCGCGCCTGAACCACCGGACCGCCTCCGTCCACGCGGGTCAGCCGGCCGCCTTCAATAAGCTTCTGGACCGACAACAGCATGTCTTCGACGTCCAGAATCAATAACGGCGTGCCATCATCCATCAAGGACCCCGCCATCACATCCTGCACCTTGCCCAGCCGGGTATCCAGCGGCTGCACGACCAGCGTGCGCTCCCCCACGTAGCGGTCCACGGCAATACCGTAGAGCTTGTCGTGGTCGCCCACGACCACCACGGCCACCGATTCCGCGGCGGGCGCGGGCTCACTGCCGCGCAATATCTGGCGGGCCGACACCAGGCCGATCTGCCGGTCCATAAAGCGGAAATGCTGATGCCCTTCAAGCTGTTCGATTTCGTCCCAGCCCACCTGCAAAGCGTGATTGACATAGGCCAGCGGAAACGCATAGATCTCGCCCTGCACTTCCACCAGCAGGCTGCGCACGACTGACAGCGATAAGGGCATCTCCAACACAAAGCGCGTGCCCTGCCCCGCTGTCTGGTGAATGCGCACGGCGCCGCGCAATTGCCGCACCATGGTCTGCACCACATCCAGGCCCACGCCGCGTCCCGATATCTCGGTGACTTCGCCCCGGGTGCTGAAACCCGACAGGAACAGAAACTCGAGCAATTCGGTTTCGCTCAGGCGCGCAGCGGTCTCGGTGTTGGTCAACTTGCGCTGGACCACTTCGATCCGAAGCCGGTCCAGCGAAATGCCTGCGCCATCGTCGCTCAATTCAATCAGCAACATGCCTGCGGCGTGGCGTGCGGAAAGTTTTATCAGACCTTCGGGCGACTTGCCGGCATCCATGCGGTCCATCGGCATTTCAATGCCATGGTCCACCGCGTTGCGCAGCAGGTGCATCAGCGGGGCATCCAGTTTTTCCAGAATGTCGCGGTCCACCTGCGTCGCATCGCCTTCGATTTCCAGACGCACCTGCTTGCCCAAGGACCGCCCCAGATCGCGGACCATGCGGGCCATGCCGCCCACGCCATCCCCAAACGGCCGCATGCGGCATGCCAGCGCGGTGTCGTACAGGCGCTGGGCCAAGTGGCTCATGCGCCAGCCGAATTCATCGACTTCGCTGGTGCGCTGCGTCAATTCCTGCTGGCATTGCTCGACGATGCGTTGCGCGTCGTCCAGAGCCGCCTGCGTGCGCGCGTCCACCGGCTGCCCAGCCAGCGCAGCACGCACGCCGTCCAGCGCCTGCGCAGCGCCAGACTGCATGCGCCGCAGGCGCAGCATCGACGCGCTGAAAGGCCCGATCCAGTGCGATTCCACCAGCGTTTCGCTGGACAGGCCCAGCAATTTGTTCAGCGTATCGGCCGTGACGCGCAACACGCGCTCGCCTTCGCCAATCCCCTGATCCGAGCTGCGGCGCGATAGCGGTGACGCCAGCGGGGCGGCGGGCGCGGTGACAGACGCGGCGGCAGGCGGTTCTTCAAAGCGCTGGATAGGCGGCAGGAAATCCGATGGCCGGGGCGCGCGCGGCGGCGTTACGGGCGCAGCTGGCGGTGCATTGGGCGCGTTGCTCAAGCGCGCAACCAGGTCGTCGATTTCACCGCCCAGCTCGGCCCCAGGCGTGGCCACGCGTTGCAACAGGTCTGTGCCCATCAGCAAGGCGTCGATGTCTGTCGCCTGCAGGCGCAGGCGCCCTTCCTGCGCCGCGACCAGGCAGTCTTCCATGGCATGCGCGATGCGCACTGCCGGATGCAGATCCACGATCCGGGCCGCGCCCTTGAGCGAATGCGCAGCCCGCATGCAGGCTTCCAGCTGAGATGCCGAGGTCGGGTCATGCTCTAGCGCCAGCAAGCCGTTGTTCAGCACCTGCACCTGGGTGCGGGTTTCCAACTGGAACAATTCCAGAAGCGAGGCGTCGCGCATCTCATCCGGGTTCACGCCAGACTCCGTTCCAAAGCTTGCATCAGCGAATTCTCGTCCAATACGCCCACGCTGCGGTCACCGCAACGCGCCACGCCGCGCGAATACTTAAGGCTTGCGCCGTCCACGGTAGAGGGCAGCGGTTCAAGCGCCCCCATGTCTACAGCCACGATCCCCTCAACCTCATCCACGGGCAGCACCACCGCGCGCCCCGCACCGCCAAAGATCAACATGCGCGCCGCCGCTGGCCGGTCGCGCGTGTCGGACGGCCCCGCACCCAGACCCAACAGGCGAGCCAGCGACACGCACACCGTCAAAGTGCCGCGCACGTTCGTCACGCCCAATACCGCTGGGTCACGCCGATGAGGCAGCGACAGAATGGCCCGCGTTGGCGCCACTTCGTCCAGCGCCCGGGTCGGCAAACCCAGCCATTCCTGGTTCAGCCGGAACACCAGCAACGACGACAGATTGGTCACGTCGCGCGCTGCGGGTTCGCTGTCCAAAACGTCCATCTGCGGAGGCAAGCGGTCGAGAATGCGCTTGGCAGCGTCGGCGTAGGTTGGACAATTGCGGCAATGCACATGCCCCGCCAAGTGTTCACAGCTCTTGTCGCCGCGTATGCCGATGCGGTTCCAGCAATCGTCCACGTCGGACAGCCGTGTCAGGGATTCACTCACGTCTGGCCTCCTGTCGCGCCGCACGCGCCTGAAGGCGGCTAGCGCCTTCGTGATCGCCCTCGGAAGCCACCAATGCCGCCAGGTGCAACAGCGCTTCACGATGGCCTGGCTCTAAGTACAGCGCCTTGCGATAGGCGGCTTGCGCCTGGCGGGCGTCGCCCGCTGCGTCTTGCAGTAGACCCGATAGATACAAGGCCTCGGCGCTGGCCCCATGAATGTCGATATACGCACGGCATTGGTTCAAGGCTTCTTGTACGCGGCCCTGATCCGCCAGCGTCTCGATCTGCCGCAACGACGCTTGAGACGCCTGCGCTGAAGCAGGCAGGCTTGAAGCGGCCGGGGCTGGCGCCATCGCCTGAATCGGCGTGGCGGGGGCAATGGCAGCATGCGGCACTGGCAAGCGCGCCACCGGCGTCTGCGCGACGGGCCGCCTGGGCGGTGTCCAGGCATGGACGATGGGCTTGGACACCGCCGGCAGTTCGGCGGGCGCTGGCAAGGCTTGCGCGAAAAACGCGAATGACCTGGCCGCGGGCACGGCGGGCAGGCGGCGAGCGGTAAGCAGGCTGGTTTCCGCAGGCCCCACGAATATCACGCCATCTTCGCGCGTATGGCGACGCAGCACCTGCACCGCGCGCTCCTGAGTGGGCGCATCAAAGTAAATCAACAGATTGCGGCAGAAGACAAAATCGTAGGGCGCCACGCCCAGCAGTAGATAGGAGTCAAACAGATTGCCCTGCCGGAAGCGGACCCGCTCTTTCACCAGCGCCGATAATTGATAACCATCGGCGCTCTCGGTGAAGTGGCGCTCGCGAAACGCCAGATCATCGCCACGGAAAGAGTTGCGCCCAAACACCGCATGCCGCGCAAAATCGATCACGCGCTCACTGATGTCCACCGCATCCACATGGAAACGCGGCGCAGGCACCCCGGCGTCCAACAATGCCATGGCGATAGAGTAAGGCTCTTCGCCCGTGGACGACGGCACGCTTAGTACGCGCAGCACCCGGTCTTGCGGCACACCCGCCGCAAACAGACGTTCACGCGCAAGCGCGGCCATCGCCGCTTGCGACTCGGGATAGCGGAAGAACCACGTCTCTGGCACCACTACCGCTTCTATCAGCTGCTGCATTTCGGCGGACGATGTCTGTACGCGCATCAGGTAGTCATGCTCGTCCTCTACCCCCGCGGCATTCATGCGGTGCCGCACCGCGCGTTCAACGGCTGCCTTGCCGATAGATCCGCTATCCAGCCCGATCTTGCGCTTGAGCACAGCACTGAAATCGTCGACCAGCGTCATGCTTGACCTCCGCCGCTCGCGGCATCAGCCGTCTGTGGGAACAACAGTACTCGCACGGACGCGGGCAACATGTCATTGACGCGCACCGCTTGCACCATGCCGCGGGTATCCGTCAGGACTGGGCCCAGATAGCGGGCGTCGGGGTTGTCCAGTCCATACGGTTGGAATGCGGCCGGATCGTAGTGCACGGTTTCGGTCGCCTGTTCCAGAATCAAACCCAGCACACGGCTGTCCGCAAGCGAATCCGGCTGGTAGCGAACCAGCGCCAGGCGAGTGCTGGTAACGGTAACCGCCGCCCCGGCGCCGGCCAGTGCGCTCATGTCGATAACGGGCACCGGCACGCCACGGCGGTCCAGCATGCCAGCTACCCAATCGGGCGTGCCGGGCACCTGCTTTAACGCGCGCAAACCCAGCACCTCGACCACATCGCCCGCATCCAGCGCATAGCGGTCGTCGCCGATGCGAAACAGCAGATACAGCCGGCGTCCTGCGGCGGCAGGGCCGGCCGTGGGCAATTGGGGGGCAAGCTCCGCCATGGCGCCGTTCACACTTTGAAGCGTGACACGCCGCTACGCAGGTCGTTGGCCACCAGCGTCAGTTCTTCAATGGCCAGACTGGATTGACGCAAGGATTCCACGGTTTGCTGCGCGGCATCACTTAGTTGCTGCAATGCCTGATTGATTTGTTCTGCGCCAGTGGCCTGCGCTTGCATGCCTTCATTGACCATTTGCACGCGCGGCGCCAGCGTCTGCACTTGCTGGATGATCTGCGACAACTGGTCGCCAACCTGCTGCATGTCCGCCATGCCGCGCCGCACTTCTTCAGAGAACTTGTCCATGCCCATCACGCCAGCGGACACCGACGACTGGATCTCGCGCACCATCTGTTCAATGTCATAGGTCGCAACAGCGGTCTGGTCGGCCAGGCGGCGGATTTCGGTGGCCACGACCACAAAACCGCGGCCATACTCGCCCGCCTTCTCGGCTTCAATCGCCGCGTTCAGCGACAGCAGATTGGTCTGATCCGCCACTTTAGTAATGGTGGTAACCACTTGCGTGATGTTGCCGGCCTTTTCGTTCAGGATCGCCAATTTGGCATTGACCGAACCGGCTGCGCCCACCACGTTGCGCATCGTGTCTTCCATGCGGGCCAATCCGACCTGCCCGCTACCGGCCAGCGCGGCGGTCTGCTCGGCCGCACCCGACACTTCCGTCATCGTGCGGACCAGCTCGCGCGAGGTGGCAGAAATTTCGCGCGAGGTCGCGCCGATCTCGGTCGTGGTGGCGGCCACCTCGGATGCCGTGGCCTGCTGCTGCTTGGAGGTCGCGGCAATTTCCGTCACCGACGTCGCCACTTGCACAGCAGAACGCTGTGTCTTGCCGACCAAGCCGGTCAGCTCATCAACCATGCCGTTAAAACCGGTTTCGATGGCGTTGAATTCGTCCTTGCGGGCCAGTGCCAAACGGCGGGTCAGGTCGCCGCCGCCAGTGGCTGCCAGGGTTTTGACAATATCGCGCATCGGATTGACGATGGCGCGCAGCAGCAGGAAGCCGCAGATGATGGAGGCAAAAATTGCCATGGCAAGCGAGACAAGCATGCCCACTTCGGCCTTATCGACAGACGTCTGGATGCTGATGGCGGATTCATCGGCTTGCTTCTTGTTCTCGGCCACCATACGGGCAAGCAGATCTCGGCCTTTGTAGAACGCCGGCCGCAGCTCGGCTTTGATGCGCGCCTGCGCCTGGGCAGTATTGGCCAGATTCGCCGGAGCCAGAATATCCGCCCGGATGCGCCGGTAATCCCGCAGATCTTTTTCGAAATCGTCGAACAACTGGCGATCATCGCCACGGGCGATGGTGCGCCGGTACAGCTCGATATGCTCTGCCAGCATTTGATCGTTCTGGGGCAGCGCTTCAAGGGCCGTGCGGCGCTCTTGCTCGTTGTCGCTATTGAAAGCGTCTTGCACCACCACAAAACCCGCAAACCACGCCGCACGTATCGACGTGCTGTAGTAGATGCCAGGCACCGCATCGGTATTGATCGTGGCGACCTCTTCCTCGATATGAAGCAGACGCCGGTAATCCACCACCACCATCAGGGCCATGATGGCCAGGATGACCAGAAAGCTGGCCAGGATGCGCTGGCGGAGTGTCAGATTCTTCATGCCGGGAGACCTTTGTACGGGTTCAACTCGTCTACGCCCCACAGGGACGGCCCTGGACGATGAGACGCAGGCGTACCGCGCGCCCATCATCAGCCCTTTACGGGATGTGGGAATAATCTCTAATTATTGCAAAGGCTAGCCCAATCAGGGATGAAAAACCGCAGAATGGCTAGAACTTAGCGCTGTTCGTTGGGGAAAACGCAAAGCTTGCTTACAAGCACTTGTGTTTTCCCGTAAGCGGCCGCCTTAAATTTGCGTCGAAGCGCCGCTCTGCCACAGGGTTTGCGGCGGGCGCGCCTGCACCCAATCGCGCACCTGATCGTAGGCATGGGCCAGTTGCAGCACGGCCAGGTCGGCCCGGGGCGGGCCGATCAGCTGCATCCCCATAGGCAAGCCCTGCGGGCCAAAGCCTACCGGCACGCTGATGACCGGGCAGCCGGCCAGCGTCCAGGGGGTAACGGTTTCCATCCAGCGGTGGTAGGTGTCCATGGGACGCCCGGCAATCTGGCGCGGCCAGTCCAGCGCCGCATCAAAGGGAAACAGCTGGGCCGACGGCACGGCCAGATAATCCACGTCTTCGAACATGCGCAGCACGGTCTGATACCAGGCGCTGCGCTCCTCGGTAGCCTGGTACACCTGGCGCGCCGTCATGCCCTCCAGCCCCTCGACCTCCCAGATCAAGGCGGGTTTGACGAGTTGGCGCGTCTCGGGGTTTTGGACCAGGGCATGGAATTGGCCGCCCACCATCAAATGGCGGTGGGCCAGCCAGATGCGCCACAAGCGTTCACCCGAGAAAGGCACCTGATAGTCCGCCACATCACACCCTACCGTCGCCAGATCGGCCAACGCCTGCGTACACAGGTCCAGGATGCCCGGTTCCATCGGCAGGTAGCCATTCCAGTCTCCGAGCCAACCCACGCGCTTGCCGCGCAATTCGGCATCCAAGGGCTGCGCGAAACTTGCGGGGTCGTCTGAAAGGGAAAGCGGCGCGCGCTTGTCGTGGCCCGCCATCACCGACAGCAGCATCGCCACGTCGCGCGGCGAACGGCCCATCGGCCCTTCGTAGGCAAGCTGTTTCAGAAACACCTCCGGCGACGGCCCTGCGGGCACGCGGCCCGCCGAAGGGCGCATGCCGTAGACGTTGCAAAACGCCGCCGGGTTGCGCAGGGAGCCGCCGAAGTCGCTGCCATCAGCCACCGGCAACATGCGGGCAGCCAAGGCAGCTGCCGCACCGCCGCTGCTGCCGCCTGCGGTCTTGGAGGGGTCATACGGGTTGCCGGTAGTGCCGTACACCCGGTTATAGGTGTGAGATCCCAGACCAAATTCCGGCACGTTGCTGCGGCCGATAAAGATGGCGCCTGACGCGCGCACCCGCTCGATCATGATCGAGTCATGCGGCGTAACCAGGTCCTTATGCACGAGCGACCCCATGGAGGTCACCATGCCGCGCACCGCCGTCAGATCCTTGGGCGCTTGCGGCATGCCGTGCATCCAGCCCAGCCACTGCCCCGCTGCCAATTGCGCGTCACGTTCGCCGGCCTCGCGCAGCAATTCGCCGCTGTCGCGGCGGGCAACGATCGCGTTGACCTTGGGGTTGGTCTGGTCGATATGCGCCAGGTAGGCGGTCATGACGTCAACACAGGACACCTGGCGCGTGCGGATCGCGTCAGACAGCGCGTGCGCGGGCATGGCGACAATATCGTTCAACTGAGCGGCTGCGGCCGGCGTTGCGGTGGACATGGGGCGGTCTCCTTTGGATATGCCGGCAATACTACCCAAAGCCGCCGAGCCATGCAGCCTGTCAGACTCGTTCGATCGCCACCGCCGTCGCCTCACCGCCGCCAATACACAGTGCCGCCACACCGCGTTTAAGGCCTCGCGCCTGCAACGCATGCAGCAGGGTCACGATCAGCCGCGCGCCTGTCGCGCCGATAGGATGGCCCAGCGCGCAAGCGCCGCCGTTGACGTTCAGCCGCTCCCGGGCTATGCCCAGATCCTTCGCGGCGGCCATGGCCACGACGGCAAAAGCCTCATTGATCTCGAACAAGTCCACGTCCTGCACCTGCCAACCCGCCTTGTCCAGCAACTTGCGGATCGCAGGGATGGGCGCCGTGGTGTACCAGGCCGGCTCCTGACTGTGCGTCGCATGGCCGTGAATGCGCGCCAGCACGGGCCAGCCTTCGCGCCGCGCAACAGATTCACGCGCGAGCACCAAGGCCGCCGCGCCATCCGCATTGGCAGACGCGCTGGCGGCGGTAATCGTGCCGTTGGCGCGGAATGCGGGTTTCAGCGCGGGGATTTTTTCGGGCGATACCTTCAAGGGGTTTTCGTCTTGATCCACCCGGACCGCCCCGCCCTTGGCGGGCACATCCACCGGCGCGATCTCGGCGGCAAACGCTCCCGATTCCACCGCCTGCCGGGCACGCCGCAGCGTTTCGGCTGCGTATGCGTCCTGGTCGGCTCGCGTAAAACCATAGGCTTCGACCGCGCTTTCCCCGAAGTCGCCCATCGGGCGCCCGGCTTCGTAGGCGTCTTCCAGCCCGTCCAGCGCCAAATGGTCAAAAATCTGCTCATGGCCAAACCGATAACCCGACCGCGCTTTCTTCAGCAGATAAGGCGCGTTGCTCATCGACTCCATGCCGCCCGCCACCGCCACATCAATGGCCCCAGCCAGAATCTGGTCATGCGCGATCATCGCGGCTTTCATGCCGGAACCGCACACTTTGTTGATCGTCGTCGCGCCCACGGCGTCCGGCACACCGGCACCCCGCAAGGCCTGGCGCGCGGGCGCTTGGCCCTGGCCGGCGGGCAGCACGCAACCCATCAATACCTCATCCACACGAGCCGCGGGCACGCCACCGCGGTCCAGAGCGGCGCGTATCGCCACTGCGCCCAGTTCAGCGGCGGGCACCGGCGACAACGCCCCCAAAAAACGGCCTAGCGGCGTGCGTACTGCGGAAACAATCACAATCGGGTCATCGGCAATCATGGTTTCATCCTTTCATGCAGCCGGCGCGGCAGACGCCGGCCGGGCAAACACCAGCAGGGTTGATGTAGCGGAAGCCAGCAGGCGGCCCTGCGCGTCAATCAGCTTGGCTTCGGCATAAGCCACGCGTTGTCCCAAGGACATCACGCGCCCTTCAGCGCGCAGCAGACCACTGTGACGGGTCACCGCCTTGTGATAAGCCACCTTCAGCTCCAGCGTTGTATAGGCCTGCTCGGCGGACAACTGGGAATGCACCGCGCAGCCGCAAGCGGAATCCAGCAGGGTTGCGGCGTAGCCGCCGTGAACGGTGCCGATCGGGTTGTAGGCATGCGGCCCGGGGGTGCCGGCAAATACAGCGCGCCCCGCTTCAACTTCCACAAAATCAAAATCCAGCGACACCAGAATGCCGGGCTTGCGGCCGGATGCCATCAAGGCCCGCAACTGCGCCAGGCCGTCCAGGCCCGCGCCAGCCTCATCGACCAGACTGGGCTCGCGCACAACGGATGAAACGGATTGAGAGGTCATCAGGATTGCTCCAGGCCCAGACGGGCCTTCAAGAGCCGACGGGCATCCGCCAGCATCACGTTCACCCGCTGCTCATCGGTCTCGCAGCGGGCCAGGGAAACGGTGCCGGCCAGTTCAGCCAGCACAGACTGCGCAAGCGCTTGCGGCTCGGCGTAACCCACCTGTTCCATCGCGGCCGCCAATGCCTGTATCAAGCGGCGTTGGCCCGCAGCAAATGCCTCGCGGCTGGCCTCGGGCAGGCGTGGCAGGTCCGCGGCCAAGGCCACCAGCGGGCAGCCGCGGCCACGCGCATTGCAATGGGCAGTCGACAGATAGGCATCCAGGTAAGCCGCAAGGCCCGCAGCGGGCGTGACGCCGCGCATCCGCTTGGCGGCCAGCGTCAGGGCCTCGTCGAACATATGGCCGATGGACGCGGCCACCAGCGCATCCTTGGACGGAAAGTGCGCGTAGAACCCGCCGTGCGTCAGGCCAGCCTCTTGCATCACAGCCGCCACACCCACCTGCTGCGGCCCGACGGTGCGCACTTCGCGCGCCGCAACATGCAGAATGCGCTCGCGCGTCTTTTGTTTGTGCCCGGTGTCGTATCGCATGAACGGCTCGCCATAGGATGATGAGCGTCATATTAATATGATGCCCATCATCCTACAATCGGCTTTTTTGCGGATACGGCCCCTGGGCCCGCCCTACAGGTTGCCGACCCCGCCGTCCACCAGCAGCTCCGTGCCCACCGCAAAGCGCGACTCGTCCGACGCCAGAAAGACCGCCGCCCGGGCCAATTCCCACGGCGTGCCCAGCCGGCCTATCGGCACCAGTTGGCGGATCTCTTCACGCAGCGCCTCTTCTTCGGCTGCGGGCAAACCCAGCTTGCCCAGCGCCGCCGTCTGCGTCGGCCCGGGGCTCAGCCCGTTGAACCGGATGCCGCGCGCGGCGAACTCGCCGGACAGGGTGCGGGCCAGCGACAGCAAACCTGCCTTGCTGGCGGCATACGCGCTGCTTTGCGGCAGGCCGATGCGCGCGCTGACCGAACCGCACAGAATCACCGATGCCGCGCTGGCTTCCGACAACAGCGGCAGCAGCGCCTGCACCAAAAAGAACGGCCCCTTCAAATTGACGCCCATCAGGCGGTCCCAAGACGATTCGTCCCAGTCTGCCAATGGCCGATGCGTCACATCGCCTGCATTGATATACAGCGCATCCAGCCGCGGCCAGCGTTGGGCCAGTTGCGCCGCCAGACTCCGTTGCGCGGCAATGTCTCCCGCATCGCTTTGCAGCACCCAGACCGCCGCGCCGAGTTCGGCTTGCGCCGCCGCCAAGGCGGCCTCCGAACGGCCCGTAATCGCCACGACCGCCCCTTCTTCCGCAAATTGGCGCGCGGTTTCCAGCCCGATGCCGCTGGTTCCGCCCGTGATCAATGTGTACTTGCCCTGTAACCGGCCCATATAACGCTCCCACGCTGTGAAAGCGCCATTCTGCGGCTGATAGTATCCTTTCGGAAGTAGGCACCTTTTTGATACTTAACCCCGGCTTGCATACCCATGACCCTATCCGACACACCTGATCCCGATTGCCCGATGGTGGCCTTCGTCAACCTGATCTCGGGTAAATGGGCCATTCCCATCCTGTACCGCCTGATCGTCATCGGCGAACCCGTGCGCTTTAGCGCGCTGCAACGGGCAGTGGCGCCGATCACGCAAAAGGAATTGACGCGCCAACTGCGCATGTTTGAAGAACGCGGTCTGATCCGGCGGGAGGTCTATGCCGAAGTCCCGCCGCGCGTGGAATATGAAATCACGGCGCTGGGGCGCACGCTACAGCCCACACTGGATACGCTGGCGGGCTGGATGCGGCAACACGCCACGCAGTTGCGCGAGGGCGGCGCCGCGATCAAGCAAACAAATGCTTTGCCAGGTGGTCGATAAATACCCGCAACTTGGGCGACGCGTGGCGGCTGGCCGGCCATAGCGCCCACATCGTGCCGCCGCCGCGCATGCGGTCATCCATCACAATCTGCAACTGGCCGGCGGCCAGTTCTTTTCTGATCGTGAAGTCAGGCAAGCAAACTATGCCCTGCCCGTCCAACGCCAGAAAAATGCGCATCTCGACGCTGTTGCAGACCAGCGTCAGCGGCAACTCGGGCGCCTGCGCGTCCGGGCCCAGTTTCAACGGCCACTTTTCAAGCCGCCCGGTGCTGGGATAGCGGTAGTGCAGGCAGCTGTGGCGCAGCAGATCGGCCGCGCGCTTGGGGCTGCCGTGCTCTTGCAGATAAGCGGGCGACGCCGCCAGGACGCGGCGAAAGGGTCCAAGGCGCCGGCGCTTCAAACCGGAGTCTTCCATCTCGCCGGTGCGGATGACGGCGTCGTACCCTTCACCGATGACATCGACCATGCGATCCGTGAAGTCCAGATCCAGCTCCACGTCGGGGTACTGCCGCATAAAACTGGCGACTGCCGTTTCAAACAGGCCGCTGTAGCGTGGCAGGCTGACTCGCAGCTTGCCATGCGGGGCGTCCGAGGCTTCGGACAATTCCAATTCCGCGGCCTCGACCTCGCACAGGATGCGGCGGCAGCGTTCAAGGAATTTCTCGCCCTCAGACGTTAGCGCGATATGCCGCGTGCTGCGATGAAACAGACGCACTTTCAGGCGCTCTTCCATGCGCGCAACGCTTTTACCGACTGCCGACGGCGACACGCCAAGCACCCGGCCCGCCTCGGAAAAACTGCGTGTCTCCGCGACCAGCACAAACACACTGATGCCGCTCAGGCTATCCATTACTGCTCCCGACTCGCAATGCGTGCTTTGCGCACGCAAAAACAGTACGGACATTAATGTCCGCAATCTTCGGAATCCTAGCCTATTTTTCTTTTATTACGTAGCGCCTACAGTGGCCCCCACTACGCCGTTGCGCTCATAGCCGCAGCGGCTCCGATCGTACTGACTGGCACTTTCCCGATGCAAACCGCTGACTCCCCTACCCCTGGCCATCGCTGGCTGCACCTGCTGTCTGCCTGTCTGACCGCGTTATTGATCCCGCTTTGCTTTACCGGGCCTGCCGTTGTCCTGCCCGCTCTGAGTCACGCGCTGGGCGGCACGCCGGTGGAACTGAACTGGGTGTTGAACGGCTACATCTTGGCCTATGGCAGCGTCATCATGGTGTCGGGCAGCCTGACCGATATCTATGGCCCGCGCCGCGTGTGGCTGCTGGGGCTGGTCTGGTTTTGCGCGGCCACCTTCGTCATTCCCTTTGTACCCACCACGGGCTGGATCGACTTCCTGCGGCTGATGCAGGGCATGGGCGGCGCGGCCGCATTTGCCGCCGCGATGTCTTCGCTGGCGCCCTTGTTTCATGGCGTGGCGCGCACGCGCGCCTTCAGTCTGCTGGGCACCACGTTTGGCATCGGCCTGTCGTTCGGACCCTTGATTTCAGGCTGGATCGTGGACACCTCTGGATGGGAGTGGGTATTTCTGGCTACGGGTCTGGTCGGCGTGCTGGGTCTGGTCATGGTGGCTGTCAGCGTGCGCCCCACGGCAGGGCGTGCGCAAGGCCGCCTGGACTGGCCGGGCGCGATCAGCTTCACCGGCGCGCTGGGCCTGTTTACGTACGGCATGCTGCTGGCGCCAGAGGCCGGCTGGACAGACAGCCATGTGCTCGGCGCGCTGATCTTGTCCGTCATTCTGTCCATTGTCTTCGTTCAGGTGGAACGTCGCGTGGCGCAGCCCATGCTGGACCTGAGCCTGTTTCGCGATGCGCGCTTTGTCGGCGTTCAGGTGCTGGCCGCGTCCCCTGCGTTCTTGTTCATCGTGCTGATCGCCATGCTGCCGGGCCGCTTTATCGGCATTGATGGCTATAGCGCGCTGGAAGCTGGACAGATGATGATCGGGCTGGCCGCGCCCTTGCTGATCGTGCCTTTCTTGGCGGCGATGCTGACGCGCTGGTTCAATCCGGGCGTGTTATCCGCAGCCGGCCTGTTGGCGGTCGCGGCCGGATTGGTCTGGCTGGCCGGCGTGATGGCCACGGGCGCGACAAGCCTGTGGCTGCCCATGAGCCTGATCGGCGTGGGCATCGGCGTGCCTTGGGGCTTGATGGATGCGATGGCTGTCAGCGTCGTGGACAAGCGCAATGTCGGCATGGCGACAGGCATCTTCAACACAGTGCGCGTATCGGCAGATGGCGTCGCCATCGCAATGGTCAGTGCGCTGCTGGCCTTGCTGATCCAGACGGCCATGACGAGTGCAATCCCAGACGCTTCCAGAATAGACGTCTTGATGGCCGCCAACCGCGCCGCATTGGGACAACTGAGCGAAGCCGCCGCGCTGCTGCCAGGTGCTGGCCGCCTATTGCAGCAAAGCTATGACAACGCCTTTGCTCATGTGCTGTATGCGTTGGCGGGCATAGCGCTGCTGACGGCGTTTGCGATCTACGCGCTGCTGGGCCGGCGGCCGCCCGTCGTGGCCACCGCGGACACCCCCGCCCACACGCCTGCCTGACATCCCGCGCGCCCGGGATAACCGTGGCGATTCCGCAGCAGCATTTGCGCCAGATCAAACCGCAAGCGTCCGCCCTCGCCCTAAGATCGCGATCTGCCCAGCCCGGAGACGATCTTGACCGCAACCGAAGCCCTTTGCACTGAAGCCGAAATTACAGAAATGGTGCACACCTTCTATGGCAAGGCCCGCGCCGACGAGGCCCTGGGGCCCATCTTCAACGGCATGATTCACGATTGGGACGAGCATCTGGCGACGCTGTCGGATTTCTGGTCTGCCGTGCTGCTGGGCACGCGACGCTTTGCGGGCATGCCCATGCCCAAGCACGCCGCCATGCCCAATCTGCGCGCCGATCTGTTTGAACGCTGGCTGGTGCTGTTCACGGAAACCACAGACGCGCTGCCCAACCGCGCCCTGTGCGACGCCGCGCAGGAAATGGCCAAACGCATGGCGCGCAGCTTGTGGTACGGCTATCAACTTAGCCGCGACCCCAGCCAGCCGCTGACCGAACTGCGGCCCGCCTCGTAGCAAACGAGCTCAATCCACGCGCCACCAACTGGGCAACAACCCGCGCACCTTAGCCCGGCGATACCGGTCATCAATCAGATGCACGGTGCCCACGTCGTTTTCCGTGCGGATCACCCGGCCCGCGGCCTGCACCACTTTCTGCATGCCCGGATACAGGTAGGTGTAGTCGTAGCCGTTCTCTTCGCCATAGCGCAGATCCATCGCGCGCTTCATGTTTTCGTTCACGGGATTCACCTGCGGCAACCCCAACGTGGCGATGAAAGCGCCGATCAGCCGTTTGCCGGGCAGGTCCACCCCTTCTGAAAACGCCCCGCCCAACACGGCAAAGCCCACGCCCTGCCCGGTTTCTGTAAACCGGGCCAGGAAAGCGGCGCGGCTGGGTTCATCCATGCCCGGCGTCTGCAACCAGACGGGCACGGCCGGGTGGCGTTCGCGCATGAGGTCCGACACGCGCCGCAGATAATCAAAGCTGCTCAGAAAGCCCAGATAATTTCCAGGCCGCTCGGCGTATTGCTGCGCGATCAGATCCACAATGGGCGCCAACGATTTTTCGCGGTCGCGATAGCGCGTAGACACATTGCCCACCACGCGCACTGCCAACTGTTCAGCCTGAAACGGCGCGGCGACATCGATCCATGGCGTGTCCTTGGGCAGCCCCAGCGTATCCATATAAAACTGCTGCGGACTCAAAGTGCCGGAAAACAGCACGGTGGCATGCGCCGCCGCATAGCGCGCAGCCAGATACGGCGCCGGGATCACGTTGCGCACGCACAAGGTTGATGGCGGGGTCTTAGCAGTGGCAACACCCACGTCCGACAGGGTTACGTCAAACAGCGCATGCGATCCGAATTGCTCTGCCAGACGCATGAATTGCAGCGCCTGAAAATAGAACGTCAGCACGGGATCATCTTGCGGCAACGGGGCCTCGGCCATGTACTCCATGATGGCGCCCACCGCCTTCTGCACCGCGCCCAGGACGCCTGCTGCCACCGCGTCGTATGCCTGATAGCGTTCGGCCTGTTTTTTATTCAGCGCATTCCACGAGCGCTGCAATCCGTCCAACGGCTTCTTCAAGGCCTTGGGCGCGGCGTAACGCGCGGCAGACAGCGAGGTCTGGTCCAGCTCGCCCGTGTACATACGGCGCGCCCGGTCCACGAGGTTGTGGGCCTCGTCCACCAGTACCGCCACCTTCCACTGGTACGCCTGCGTCATGGCGTACAACATCGCGGTCGCATCGTAGTAGTAGTTGTAGTCGCCCACCACCACATCGCTCCATCGGATCAGCTCTTGCGACAAGTAGTACGGGCAGACCTGATGCTCACGCGCAGTCGCGCGCACCGTTGGCGCGTCCAGCCGCGTGTGCGTCAGCGCCGCCTCTCGCGCCTTGGGCAAGCGGTCGTAGAAGCCCTGCGCCAAAGGGCAGGAGTCTCCATGGCAAGCCAGATCGGGATGCTCGCAGGTTTTATCGCGCGCTTGCAGATCCAGCACCCGCAACCCCGGCGCCGCAGGTTGCGCGTTGACGGTGTCCAGCGCTTGAACCGCCAGTCCACGGCCCGAGCCTTTGGCGGCCAGAAAGAAAATCTTGTCCAAGCCTGTTCCCGGGCTGGCCTTGAGCAACGGAAAAATCGTGCCCAGCGTCTTGCCGATACCGGTAGGCGCCTGCGCCATCAGGCAACGGCCATCACGCGCAGTACGGTACACGGCAACCGCCAGATCGCGTTGCCCCGCCCTAAACTCGCCATGCGGGAACGCCAGTTTTTCCAAAGCGCCGTCGCGGGCCTGCCGATGTGCAAGCTCTGTCTTGGCCCAGGCCAAAAAGCGTCCGCACTGCTCCTGGAAGAATGCCGCCAGCTCTGCGGCTTCGTGAGTTTCAACCAGCACCGTTTCTTCTTCGGTGACCACATTGAAATACACCAAGGCCACGCGCACCCGTTCCAGCCCGCGTGATTGGCACAGCAGATGCCCGTACACGCGCGCCTGCGCCCAATGCACCACGCGGTGGTTCTCGCGCACGCTGTCCAGCTGACCGCGATAGGTCTTGACCTCTTCCAGCTGGTTCGCCACGGGGTCGTAACCGTCGGCGCGCCCTCGCACCAGCAGATTCTCGTGTTGGCCGGACAGCGCGACTTCCGTCTCATACGCGGGCCCGCGCCGGCCCGTCACGACCGCGTGGCCCGCCATGCCTTCCAGCCCAGTCGGCGCAGGCGTAAAGCGCAGGTCCAAGTCACCTGCGCGCGCAGTGAATTCACATAAAGCGCGTACCGCCACGGCGTAACTCATGCGGCGCTCTCTTGCCAATTGACGTGGCACACCCGCACTGGCATGCCGTGCGACACGCAGTACTGTAGCCAACGGATCTGGTTGTCTTGCAGCTTGTCGCCCGGCCCCTTGACCTCGATCAGCTCATAGCGGCGTTCGGCGGGCCAAAAGCGGATCAGGTCCGGCAGGCCGGAACGGTTGGTCTTCACGTCGCGCAGCAAACGCGTGAAGTACAGCTTCAAGTGCGCAGCGGGCAGACATTCCAATGCTTGCGTCAGCAGCGCTTCGGACAAGGCGCCCCAAAACACAAAGGGCGACTGCACGCCGGACTTGTCGGCATAGCGTTGCAGGATTGTGTTCCGGTAGTCTGGCGTGTCCAGTTGCGCCAGACAGTCCGCGAACTGCGCCTGACGGCGTGCATGAAAATCTGGCGCGTCCAGATCGGCCGGGCCGCGCTGGAACGGATGGAAAAACGCCCCCGGCAACGGCGCGAAGATAGCGGGCCAGCACAGCAGGCCAAACAAAGAATTGATCAGCGCGTTTTCCACGTAATGCACGGGCGCGTCGTCCTGATGCAGATGATCTCGCGTGACGTATTCCACGGCCGTGGGAGCCGCCGGGCGCAACAACGTCAAATCCATGCGTTGCAAGACAGGGGCTGCCGGGCGCGCCGGCCTGCCCTGCCCCACGCTGCGATACAGACGCGGCAGCATGCGCGCCACGCGCTGGGATTCTTCTTCGCTTTCGGGCGCATCTTGCGCCTGCAAGGCCAGCGCCAGAGCCTCTTCAAACCGCGCCATGCGTTCATATACGCGGATGCGCCGGTGGCGCGCCCCGGGATAGGCGCAACGTTCATAGACCTGCTGCGCCGCCGGCCAGTCCTGCGCGCGTTCGCAGGCCTGCCCGATCCGCAGCAAGACCTTGGCCCGGCGCTTCTCCAGCCAGGGGTTCGGGCTGACGCAATCTTCAACCGCCTGCAATAGCGCAACGCGCTCGGCGCCGTCTTCCAGCGCCAAACGGCACGCGTGCAAGGCCAGGTAGCCATCGACATCAGCACGGGTTTGAAAGGCCCGCGATGACTGATCGAACGGCACAGCCTCGTACTGAAATACGCCCAGATCCGCCAGCACGAATTCCGACCAATCCTGGTACAAGTTCCCGAAGAACATCAGGCGGAAGCGTTCGCACAGGTCTCCCACCATCACACGCCAGACGGATTCGTGCGACTCCGGATTCCAGGCAGCATAGGGTTGCGCGTCGCCGTTTTCGGCGCGAACGGATTCCAGAAGGTCGGCCTTGCGCGCAGCGGCTTTAGCCGGAACGGCTGCAAACATTCGCCCCAATTCCAGCTTGGTGTGCAAGCCGAACAGCTCGTCCACGGTCATCAGCGGCCGCGGGTCGAGCCAGGCCAGCGCCACCAAAGGCGTGGCCGCCGCATCAATGTCGGGAATTTCTTCGTAGACTAGCCCGCGGGCGCGAAACCAAGGCCCTCGCCGCATCAGCATGCGCACGATCAGGGCTTGGGATGCTTGCGGCAACGCCCCGAAATCCGTCAGAAAACGGCGTTCGTCGGCATCCAACAAGTCTGCATAGCGGTCGCCCACCCATGCCAATGCGCGCTGGAAGTTGTGCAGATAGTAGAAACGGTGCGGGGCAAACATCGGCTGGCGGACTAACTGTTTATTTATACAGTAATAATAGCAGGCGTTTTTTCACACTGCGTCCGGCATGTTTGGAAAGCGAAGCTGCGGATAGGCAAAACCTGCCGATGTCTTGCGGCGCTGCTGCGCAGGCGAATCAGACAGATGGGCCGGCCAACAAAAAACCCGCCGCGGCGGGTTGTTGTGGCGATCCGTGTCAAGCGGATCTCGCAGATCTTTGGCGTGCCAAATAGGCGCTGGCACGCGGCATGTACAGCAAGACCACCAGCACCAGATAGAACAGCCCTTTCATCATGACCGGCACCAGAAGGGTCATCGTATGCGTCAAGTCTGGCACCCAATACGACAGCTCTACTTGAAAGCCGGCCTTCAAGAGATAAACCGTGGCCGCCAGCAGCGCCGCAGCTAGCACGGGCCTGGCCCAGGCAAAGCCCAGCAACAGGCCGGCGCCCGCCGCAAGGCGAGCCAGCAGTATCAGGATTACATAGGCCAATTCAGCCGCCAACGCCATGGGCATAGGCAGCTCAAGCCACACCATTGGCACCACCTGCCACAGCATCCACACGGCTTCCGCTGACACAACCACGGCGATCGCGGTCACGCCCCATGGCTGTCTGCCTCGCCCCCGCCATAGATCTATTGCCAATTCGCGCCAACGCATGCCGCACCTCTTCAATGGTGACCACAAATAGAACGCCGCATTGCAGCAGTGTGGTGCCGGACCAACCATCAGAGGATTTTGAAATCAAGAAAAACAGCGCCGCAAAGCCTGAGCTTTCCGGCGCTGCTTGATCAAGCGAACGCGATAACGATGCGTTTTAGCGTGCCGGTTGAGCCGCCGCGCCGACTGCTTTACGCACCTTGGCAACCTCAGACGCGCTGACTGCCGCGCCCTTGTTGCCCCAACTGGACCGCACAAAACTCACGACATCAGCGACTTCCTTGTCGCTCATGCGCCAGTCAAAACCCGGCATCGCGTAAGCGGTTGGCGCCGCCGTTGTGCCAGGCATCTGCGCGCCCTTGAGCACGATGTGGATCAAGGAAGTGGGATCGGCGGAATTCACCGTCGAGCTTTGCGCCAATTGCGGGAACGTTTCGGTATAACCCTTGCCCGTGCTGCGGTGGCAGGCCGCGCAGTTGTTCAGGAAGGCCATGGCGCCATCGCTTTGGTCCTTGCCCGAACGCAACGCTTGCGCCACCGACGGGTCATACGCCAAAGGCTTGGTGGCGTCCTTGTTCACCGGAGGCAGGCTCTTCAGATACACCGCGATGGCATTCAGATCGGCATCGGTCAGGTGTTGCGTGCTTTCTTGCACCACCTGCGCCATGCCGCCAAACGCCGCCGAATGACCGTTGCGGCCGGACTTCAGGAAGGTTGCGATGTCTTCCTTGCTCCAGCTGCCCAGGCCATCCGTCATATCGCCGCGCAGGTTCTTGGCCAGCCAGCCTTCCACCACGCCGCCCGACAGGAAGGCGGAGCCATCCGCGTCGGTCAGCGCCTTTTCCTGCAAGGCCACGCCGCGCGGCGTGTGGCAAGTGCTGCAATGCCCCAGGCCTTCCACCAGATACTGGCCGCGCAACAGCGCTTCGCGGTCGGCGCCCTTCAAGTCGGTCGTGACAGGCGCCACCGCCACGTCGGGCGCAAACATCCAGCGCCAGACGGTCAACGGCCAACGCATCGACATGGGCCAGCTGATGTCGGTGTCCTTGTTGGCCTGCTTCACTGGCGCAACGCCGTGCATGAAGTAGGCGTACAGGGCCTTCACATCTTCCGGCGTCACCTTGGCATAGGCGGTATACGGCATGGCCGGATACAGCGAATGGCCATCGCGGGCCACGCCGTGGCGCACGGCCCGGTCGAAGTCCTCGTAGGTGTAGTTGCCAATACCCGTCTCTTTGTCCGGCGTGATGTTGGTCGAATAGATCGTGCCCAGCGGCGACTCAATGCCCAGTCCGCCGGCAAACGGCTTGCCGCCGCCCGCCGTGTGGCAAGCAATACAGTCACCGGCGCGCGACAGGTATTCCCCTTGCTTGATCATCTGCGCATCGGGTGCGGCCGGCGTGCCGTCGGCGGCGAACGCAGCCGTGGCGATGCTTGCGGCCAGGGCGGAGACAACCGCAACAATGGTCTGCTTAATCATTGTTCCGTCTCCTTAAGCCTGGACCAGCGGGCCGGGGTTCTTCAAGTACTGATCGCGGATTGCCTGCGCGGCCCAATAGGCCAAGGCGCCCACCAGCCCGGTCGGGTTGTAGCCCATGTTCTGCGGGAAGACGCAAGCGCCCATCACGAACACGTTGGGCACATCCCAGCTTTGCAGATACTTGTTGACCACGCTTTCCTTGGGGTTCGAACCCATGATCGCGCCGCCCGTGTTGTGCGTGCTTTGATAGACGCGCGTGTCATACCGCGCGCCCTTCTTGCGCACCGCCACAAAGTACTTCTCGGGATTCATGGCCTTGGCCACGGTTTCCATGCGCTTGCCCATGTAGCCCAGCATGTCGAATTCGTTGTCGTGCCAGTCAAACGTCATGCGCAACAGGGGCTGGCCGTAGGCGTCTTTGTAGGTCGGGTCCAGCGACAGGTACGCGTCGCGGTACGACATCACCGAACCGGAAATACCAATCGTCATGTAGCGCTGGTAGGCGTCCTGCACGCCCGCCTTCCAGGCGGTGCCCCAGCTGGGCGTGCCCGGCGTCGTCGGCGTCTGCTTGATAGGACGGCCGCCGTAGCGCACGTGACGAATGCTTGCGCCACCCACGAATCCCAGCGGGCCGTGGTCGAACTGGTCGCCATTCAAATCGTCCATGCCCACGCCGCCCGCGCCCGTGCCCACGAAGGGGTTCAGCTGGGTGCCCTTGGGCAGCAGCACGTTGACCGCGCCGTTCATCTGATACGCATAATTCTTGCCGACCACGCCTTCGTTGGTCTTCGGGTCATACGGCTTGCCGATGCCCGACAGCAGCAGCAGACGCACGTTGTGCATCTGGTAGGCCGACAGAATCACCAGGTCAGCCGGCTGATCGATCTCGCGGCCTTGCGAATCGATGTACGTCACGCCGATCGCTTTCTTACCCGTCGAATCCAGGTTGACCTTGATCACCTGCGCGTGCGTGCGCAACTCAAAGTTGGGCTTCTTCAGCAGCACCGGCAGAATCGTCGTCTGCGGCGACGCCTTCGAGTACATATAGCACCCGTAGTTTTCGCAGAAACCGCAGAAATTACAGGGGCCCAAACGCACGCCGTACGTGTTGGTATAGGGTCCGGACGCGTTGGCAGCAGGCGCAGGATACGGATTGAACCCGACTTCGCGCGCGGCCTTCTCGAAGAGCTGCGCGCCATACGTGTTGGGCAATGCGGCCAGCGGGAATTCCTTGCTGCGCTTGCCTTCCAGCGGGTTGCCGCCTTCGACGATCTTGCCATTCAGGTTGCCGGCCTTGCCGGACGTGCCGCACACGTACTCGAACTTGCTGAAGTACGGTTCCAGTTCGTCGTACGTGACGCCGAAGTCCTGGATGGTCATGCCTTCCGGGATGAACTTCTTGCCATAGCGCGTTTCGTAGCGCGTGCGCAGTTCAAGCTCTTCGGGCAATGCGCGGTAGTGCATGCCGTTCCAGTGAAAGCCCGCGCCGCCCACGCCGGTGCCCAGCAAGAAGGAACCATTCTGACGATACGGCACGGCCACGTCATCGACGCCATGGCGTATCGTCACAGTTTCCTTGGACAGGTCCTGGAACAGCTTGCCGCGCACGGAGTACGCCAGCTCGTCAATCACCTTCGGGTATTCCGCGTCCTTGGGGGTGTCTTGCATGCCGCCGCGTTCCAGCGCCAGCACCTGCAAACCCGCTTCGGTCAGTTCCTGACCCAGAATCGCGCCGGTCCAGCCGAATCCGACCAGTACCGCATCCACTTTATCTTTCTTGATTGCCATCGCTCAACCCTTCTCGCCAGAGATCGACACCGGACCAAAGGGGTACTTGACGTTGGGCTGGTCAACCCAGTCCATGAAGTCCGCACGCGCGCCCGGAAAGCCCACCATCTTCCAACCCACCATGTTCTTGTTGCCGCCGTAGATCGGATCGGCAAAGAACCCTTCCTTGGTGTTGGAAAGCAAGAAGCTGAAGAATGTCTTGGCGGGCACGGATTCGAATTCGATCTTGCCGCCTTGCAAGTCTTTCAAGATCTGCTCTTGCAAAGGCTTGTCCAGCTCGGCATAGACCTTGCCATGCGTCTTCGTGCACCAGGCATCACAGGCCTCGATGCCATGGCGATAGACTTCGCGCGGGGTCTGATTCAGCTGATATCCCAGTTCCGGCACTTGATCAGGATGAAACGGGCCTTGCATGTACCAGAGCTTGCCGTGGCCGAAAGGCGTTTCCATCTGACGGTCGATGAACTCGGGCACACCGGCTTCAATCGCGCCGGGACCATATTGGTCAGCAGGAATCAGGTGATCCACCGCGGCGACGATAAAGGTCCATTCGGTCTTGCTGAAATAGGTGGGTTCGTAGGGCTTGGCCGCCTTTGCGGTCTTGCCGTCAGCGGCGTTGGTACAGCCGGTGGTGAGTGCACCTACCGCCAACGTCGACGCGGGCACGATGGCCAACGCTTGCAGAAACCGCCGGCGCGGCTTTGCATCTTCTGTCATAGACATCTCCGTGAATATTCCAAGTTGTCCTAGCGCGCAACCGAACATGAACACTGGAAACACGAACTGCCCAGCTAGAGACAACACACTCTGCACTTACTGAAAATCGATCCCGCTCTTGAAAAGGGACGCAAGAGAAGGTGCGCACATTATGCGCCTTCTAGACCATCTGATCCGGTCTGGGAACCGGATCAGATCAATTTTCTTGACATGAAAATCAGTTTTGCTTTAAGGACAACGTAAGAAGCCCGCAAAAGCGGGCTTTTCTGACAGCAAGGTGAATGAATTCGGTATATTTCGCGACCAGAGTCGGGCAAGATCGACGGCGCACGGAACGGACACCAACGGATTTCCATATGAACGACAACACGAAGACCTGGCGCAGTTCCACGACCACGCGCAGCTGGAGTTCCACCACGGACCTGACGCCGGAACAGCGCGTCAATATTGAAGAACTGCTGGACGGCAAACTGGACGGCGTCGACGTCATCCAAAGCTGGAGCTACGCCGGCATGGAAAATGGCGAAGCGTTCAAGGTCGAGATCAAAAACGGCGCAGTGACCGTAAATAGCCGCAAATACGACAGCCTGGACGAGGTGCCGCGCGCAGAACGCGAGCGCATCGAAGCGCTGCGCAGCGGTCAGGGCATGGACATGGGCGGTTTGTGGGACATGCTGAAGAATGCAGGCGTGGACATGAAAGACCTGGCGCCCGAAGCGGCCGCTGCGAACAGCAAACCTGTTTTTACGATTGAAACTGACAGCCCCGAATCCGCGTCCCGCGAGACGTCACGCGCTCACACTCAGGCCATGCCGCAGGCCGCGGCGGCGCAAGAGGCCGCCCTGCCCCCAGGCGCGGTTCCCGCTGGCGGCGGACTGCGCCGCACGTTATTGATCGGCATCGCGATCGGATTGGCCTTGTGGGTGGCGCAGGCGTTGAACATATTCTGAATCCGTCAGCGCTGCCCCAGCCGGAACATCACGTCGTGGTCTGCACGTGCAGCCGGCTGGACTTGCACCGGTGCAGCGCCCGGTAGTATTCCAATGGCCTGCCGTTGACGCCATAGGCAATGGACTCGATGCGCAACAGCGGTTCAGCGCTGCCCACCCCCAGCAGCTCGCAGGTCTGGGCATCCGGCGCCACCGCATCGATCCAGCGTTCGGCCCGCACAATACGCAGCCCGTATTGGCGGCGCAGCACATCGTAGAGCGACCGGTTTTCCAGACGCGCGCGATGCAGGCCGGGCGCTAAATCTGCCGGCACAGCGGTTTCCACCAGCAACTGCAATTCACCGTCCACACTGCGCAGCCGTTTCAGCGCCACGATCAGGTCTGTATCGTTCAATGCCAGCGACGCGGCCTCTTGGGGAGTCGGCGCGCGTAGCTCTTGCACCAGCACCTGCGTACGAACGGTGCGCCCTTTGCGTGCCATCTCGTCCGAGAACCCCAACACGGTCGACACGAAGTCCTCGTCGCGCTCTCGCGCCGACACGAACGCGCCCTGCCCGCGAATCTTGTAGATCAGGCCATTGCGCACCAGATCCGCCAGCGCTTCGCGCACCACGATGCGGGAGATGCCGTATTGCTCTCCGAACTCGGCTTCGGTGGGCAGCTTGGCGCCCACCGCAAGTTCGCCTTGCAAAATCTTGCCACGCACAAGGTCGCGGAACTGCGTCCACAGCGGCGCTCCGGCGTTGCGGTCCAGGACATCCAGGGTGGAGATGGGGCTGCTCATGTCGTGATCGGGCTTGAAATCAAATCCGTGGTTCGGGCGGCATCCAGGCCGGATGGTTCTGCCCCCTCTTCCACAGGAAGGTCTACAAAATGCCGGTCGCGCAGGATGGCGGCGCAAGCCAGCCATTCTTCGCGCCGGCGCGTGGCGGTCCAATCCAGCGCGGATGCCGCCAAGTCGGCAAGCTCAGTCAACAGGCCAGCCGTGACGCAGCCACGGATGGCCAAAAGCGTGCGGCGGACAACCAGATCATCCAAATGCAGCACGCCGGTTTCCTGGCACAGCGCACGGACCTCGGCTTCCGAATAATCCGGCGCATGGCGCAGCGGCACATCGCCTGACGCTGCAAAGTCCATCGCCTGCTTGCTGGCGCGAGAGCCGTAGCGTCCGGTCAGATCCGCACAGCGCTTTCGCGACAATCCGGAACTGGCCTGAATGCCATCAATAAAACGATCCAGCGCCGCGCCAGGCGCTGGCATATCTGCGCCCCCGCCTATCGCCTGCGTTTCGGTGGACTTGGCGCGCGTGCGCCCCAATTGCGCCAGCACGTGGTTTGCCGCCAGCGCCGCCAAGGATCGAAAGGTGGTCCATTTACCGCCGACCAGACACACCAGCGGCACCTTTCGCAGCGCGTTGGGCGGATCGATCACCACCGCATGATCGCGTGAAATCTGCCCGGGCTTGTCGGCATCCGAATGCGCCAGCGGGCGCACACCGACGTAAGTGTAGACCACGTCCCGGCGCGCAAACGGCAAACGCGGAAAGACCTCGCGCAAGACGTCCAGCAAGTAGTCGACCTCGGCCGGTTCGGTCGCCGCTTGGTCGGGATCATCAACAGGAATGTCGGTGGACCCTACCAGCACACGATCCATGAACGGATAGACAATACATACCCGGCCATCGGACGTTTCAAAGTAGGCCATGCGGCCGTCCAGCGCCGTGCGCAACGCCGGATGGTCCAGGATCAGGTGCGAGCCCTTCGTGCCCATGACCCGCGACCCAGCGCCTTCCAGCGCGGTGGCCGACCGGTCCAGCCACGCGCCCGTGGCATTGACCACTGTGTCGGCAGTCACATCCACAAACTCGCCGGTAATCTCGTCCCGCAACGTCAGCGTCTTGCCCCGGCAAGCCATCACCTTGCAGTAATTTGCGGCCAAGGACGCGGGCTGATCGGCATGCGCGTCCGCCATCAATTCCAGAATCAGCCACTCGGGATGACTGATCCACGCGTCGAAGTATGTCGCCGTCCAACGCACCGAATCGCGGAACAAGGCCTCGTCCGCAGCAGGCGCTCGCGCAATGCGATGACCGGGCATGACGCGCTGCCGGCGCCCCAGACGGTCATACAGCCGCAGGCCCAGCGCCACCACGAACAGGCCGCGCGCGCCGGGCGATGCCGACCTTCCGGCAAAGCGCAGCATGCTGCCCCACAAACCGCCAAAACGGCTGGACAGCGGCACCACCGTTTCCAGCGGGCGCACCAGGTGCGCAGCGTTGCGCAACAACAGATTGCGTTCACGCGTGGCCTCGGCCACCAGCGCGAATGCCCCGCTTTCCAGATAGCGCAAACCGCCATGAATCATGCGCGAAGGCGCACTGCTGGCGCCTGCCGCAAAATCGCCTTTATCGACAACCAGACAATCCACGCCTTGCAATGACAGATCACGGAACACGCCCACGCCGTTGATCCCTGCGCCGACGATCACCGTG
Source organism: Achromobacter seleniivolatilans (assembly GCF_030864005.1). Classification (NCBI taxonomy): domain Bacteria; kingdom Pseudomonadati; phylum Pseudomonadota; class Betaproteobacteria; order Burkholderiales; family Alcaligenaceae; genus Achromobacter; species Achromobacter seleniivolatilans. The sequence goes on along the minus strand of NZ_CP132976.1, from coordinate 1,018,642 downwards.
GAAAAGTGCCGGCCCGCAAGCAGCGCCGGGCGCACATATGGCAAGGTGTTCGCCGTCATCGCGCGGCACTCGTCAGAAGGCTGAACGCGGGCGCCATACTGGAAATCAGCGCTTCAAATTCGGCATGGAAATCGGCGTGAGCTTGCGCGGCATGCGGCTCGGATTCGATCGTTTCGCAACACACTGGCAAGACCTCGTCCGCGCACGCCCCTTGCGATTGCGCCGCGTAACCCGCCGCGCCGCGCGCGCCTGTCTCGTCGTCGCCGCAGCGCTGCACGGCATGACCCAGCAAGCCGGCAAGTAGCGCCACCAGACGGGGGTCTCGCGCGCCACCACCCAAAGCGGCTACCTGCCCTGGCACGCCCAAGCCCCTTACGGCCAATCGCTTCAGGTGCCACGCGTGCAAGGCCACAACCGCGTCGATGACAGCGCGCGCCATGTGGGCGCGGCCGTGGTTGCCTTTCAGCCCGACAAAACCCGCCGTCGCGCCTGCCGCCACACCACCGCCATTGATGAATGGCAAGAACCGCAACCCTTGCGCGCCCAGTGGCACCGTCATCGCGCATTCGACCACAGCAGCCGCATCGGGAAACTGCATCGTGCGTGCAAGCCAAGCCACATTGGCCATGGATGACGGGCTGTTTTCCAGATAGAGCCGATCAGTGGCGGGACCGTGGCGCACAATCGCGCCCACTTCCGGCTTGGGTTCGCGCGCAGGCGCCACGACTGCGTTCACGCACCACGTCCCGAACACCGCGACCGCGTGGCCACTCTGGCCGGCGCCCACGGCCGACAAAGACGCCAGCAAATCAATAGCGCCAACGGCCACCGGCAGGCCCGCGGGCAAGCCGCAGACTGCGGCGCGCGCTGGCAACAAGCGGCCAATCACGGTTCCCGTGGGCACAATGGGCGGCAACGCCTGTGCCATCAAATCGGACAGGCCTGCCGCCTGGAAAGCCATCGCCGACCACGCGCCCGAATCCAAAGACAGCAGACCCGCCGTACTGGCGTCGCTGGCATCGGTTGCGATCTCGCCGGTCAGCAGATAACTCAGATAGTCCTTGGCGAACAGCAGCTTGCGAATTGCACGATGGCCGCCGTTTGCCGCATCGAACAACTCCGCTGCCGCCAAGCTGGACTGCCCTGCCCACGGCCGGCAGCCTACCTCTTGATACAGCGCGTCGCCCCATTGCGGCGTCAACCGGCGGGCCAGTGCGCCAGCGCGCTGGTCGGTCGATGCCACGGCACGCCCGTGCAGCAACCGCCCCTGCTCGTCCAACGCATACAAGCCCGCGCCGTGCCCGGTGCAGCTCAAGGCGCGCACGTCGGCGGCCCGCGGACCCAACTGATCCGCCACGCCGCGTAGCGCCAGCATCAGCGCCGATTCAATGGCGTCAGCGCTGAGTTCGCAGCCGCCGCCAGGCAGATGCGTATACGGCAGCGCACCCCCCGCAGCGGCAAGCGTGGCCCCGGTCCCGGCCTCGAAGGCAACTGCCTTCAGGCCCGTGGACCCCATGTCGATACCCAGGAATATGTCGGCTTTCATGTTATGACATTGTCTAGATAATTTTTCAGCAGGATAGCAGTGTTTCCCCTAGTAAAAGAAATAATTTGCCTGCCATATAGTTCAGTCGATGTCATAACAACGAGTCAAGCCAATCAGGCTTACCACCGGGTATCCGCGCCATCAGGCACTGGATCAATGCGAGGAAAAGGAGCGCAAGATGAGACGAGATTTCTTGAAGACCGTAGCCGCTGCGGGCGCCAGCCTGGCAGGAGCCAATGCCTTTGCACAAAGCGCGCCCGCCGCGCAAGGGACCGGCCTGAAAGGCGCCAACAGCGACGTGTATGTCATGAACGTCATGGTGTCGGGGGTTGAGTACTGGTTCCCGGTCTACGAAATGATGAAACAGCTGGGCCGCACGCTGGGCGTGAAGACGCGCTACTCGGGCACGCCCGAATACGACGTCAATAAACAACTGGCGTCCTTCGAGCAAGAACTGGCGCGCAAGCCCGCTGGCATCCTGCTGCATCCGATGAACCCGGACCCGTTCATCGAACCCATCAACCGCGCCGCCGCGATGGGCATCCCTGTCGTGACCTTTGCCGCGGATTCGCCCAATTCCAAGCGCGTCTCTTTCGTCACGTCGGACAACGAACGTGAAGGCGCTCAGGCCGCCGATGCCATCGCCGCCGCCTTGAACGGCAAAGGCGACTATGCCGTGCTGGAAAATCCCGGCCAGGACAACCACGACCGCCGCATCGCGGCCTTTATCAACCGCATGAAGACGCAACACCCCGGCATGAAGCTGGTGGGTCGCGCCGCCAGCAACCAAGATCCGAACAAGGCCTACCAAGCCACCTTGAGCCTGGCGCAGGCCAACCCCAACTTGGCCGCGCTATTCATGCCCGAAGCCAATTCCGCATTGGGCGCGGCGCAGGCCAGCATCGAAACCAAGAAAAACATCAAGGTCTTGTGTTGCGACGTCAACGCCAAGATTCTGGACATGATCAAGTCGGGCGAGGTGTACGGCTCGGTGAATCCGAACCAAGGCGTGCAGGGTTACATGGGCATGATGCTGCTGTTCCTGGCGCGCAACCAGCAATTGATCGACCCCATGAACGACGCCAAACGCAACGGCACCAACCCGATGGCCGTGCCCTTTCTGGACAACGGTTTGTCCATCGTCAGCAAAGCCAATGCCGACGACTTCTATTGGGATAAATACCTGGCGCGCCGTGGCACCAAGGGCATCAACGAATGACCGCCCCCGCGCCGCTGCTGGAACTGCACGGCATCGCCAAGCGGTTTGGCGCGTCCCGGGCGCTCGCCGGCGTGCATTTCTCGCTGCAACGGGGCGAAATTCATGCCCTTTGCGGCGAGAACGGCGCCGGCAAATCGACCCTGATGAAGGTGATTGACGGCATACACGCGCCTGATGAAGGCCTGATACGCCTGAACGGCGAACGCGTGACCATCACCGGCCCCGCCCACGCCATGCGCTTAGGCATCGGGCTGGTTCATCAGGAAATCGCGCTGTGCGGCGACGCCACGGTGGCCGAAAACATCTTCATGCCCGAAATCGCCACCCGGCCGCGCGCCTGGATGGACTTCGCCAGCCTGAATGAGCGCGCAGCCCAGGTGCTGGCACGTTTGGGCCAGGATATCGATCCGGGGCGGCGCGTGGACGAGCTGGGCATTTCCAGCCAGCAGCTGGTGGAAATTGCCAAGGCGCTGACGCTCGATTGCAAGGTCTTGATCCTGGACGAACCCACTGCCGCGCTGACGGAAGTGGAGTCTGTCGCCCTATTCCGCGTCTTGCATGATCTGAAAGCCCAAGGCATGGGCATCATCTATATCAGCCATCGCATGGCCGAGATTTTCCAGCATTGCGACCGCGTCACGGTGCTGCGAGATGGCCGTGATGTGCTGTGCGCGAATCTGGCGGACATTACCCCCGATGCCCTGGTGCGTAGCATGGTCGGACGCGACCTGGGCAGTTACTACCCGCCCAGACTAGCGCCCGCCGATGCGCCCGGCGTCCCCTTGCTTGAGGTCGACAACATCGCCGACGAGGTCAGCGTGCACGGCATTTCGTTCACGCTCCTGCGCGGCGAGATCCTGGGAATCTCCGGTTTGATGGGCGCGGGGCGCACTGAGCTGGCTGAAACGATTTGCGGCCTGCGCCGTGCAAAGCGCGGTGCGGTGCGCCTGCGTGGAAAACCGCTACGCCTGCGCCGGTATGGCGACGCATTGCGCCAAGGCATTGCCTACCTGAGCGAAGACCGCAAGGCCGCCGGCCTGTTCCTGGAACTGCCCATAGAGCAGAACATTTCATCCATGGCGCTTGCACGCATCAGTTCGCGCTTTGGTTTACTACGGCGGCACGCCGAACGGCGGCTGGCGATGGACCTGGGCGCCAAGCTCAAACTGAAGTCGGACGGCGTGGCGATCGACGCCGCCAGCCTGTCAGGCGGCAACCAGCAAAAAGTGGCCATCGCCAAATTGCTGGCCACGAAACCCGCCGTGCTACTGATGGACGAACCTACGCGTGGCGTGGATGTGGGCGCCAAATCTGAGATCCATCACCTCTTGCGCGATCTGGCGAATCAGGGCGTGGGCGTGGTGGTGATCTCATCTGAACTGCCAGAAATCATCGGCCTGTGCGACCGGGCGCTGGTCATCCGCGACGGCCGTCTGGCGGGCGAACTGGCAGCAAGCGACATGACCGAAGAACGGCTGCTACGGCTGGCTTCCGGCCTGGCCGCCGAGGAGACAATCTGATGTCCGAACTCAAACCCTCCGCCGACGCCGTCTTGCTGGCAGACGCCGGCATGGCGCCCCCGCGCCATGCGCCAGAAACAAAGCTGCGCCACCGGCTGGCGAGCATGCGCGAAGCCGGACTCTTGCTGATCATCGCCCTGCTCGCCATAGGCATGAGCTTCGCATCGCCGCATTTTCTGACCTGGGAAAACATACGGGCGATGCTGCTCTCGTTTTCCATCGAAGGCATCGTGGTAGTCGGCATGACCTTGCTGGTGATCGTCGGCGGCATCGATCTGTCGGTAGGGTCAGTCGTCTGCATGGCCATGGTCATTACCGGCAAGCTGTTCCTGATGGGTGTAGACCCGTGGACGGCCAGCCTGGTAGCCATCGCCGCGAGCGGCGTGGTCGGCGCGCTGATCGGCCTTTGCGTCACCCGTATCGGCCTGAGCCATTTCATTGCGTCGCTGGCATTCATGGTGATCGTGCGCGGCCTGTCGCTGGCCATTACGCAAGGCACGCCGCAGTCGCTATTCTCTCTGCCTGCTCAGTTCAAGTTCATCGGCCAGGGCGTCATCGCGGGCATCCCCGCAGTCATCCTGATATTTGCCGTCATTGTCATCATCAGCGACTTCGCGCTGCGCCGCGCGGCCCTGTTGCGCAAGGTGTTCTACACCGGCAGCAACGAAAAGGCAGCGCTCTATTCCGGCATTCGCACGGGCCGTGTGAAGTTCTGGGTCACCGTGTTGTGCTCCGCTCTGGCGGGGCTGGCCGGCGTCATCTACACCGCGCGCTTCGGCGCCGCCACGCCTACCTTTGGCATGGGCATGGAGTTGAACGTCATCGCCGCCGTGGTGATCGGCGGGGCCAGTTTGAAAGGCGGATCGGGCACGGTATTGGGCGCGGTGCTGGGTCTGGCCCTGCTGTCGGTCGTCACCAGCTCTTTGATTCTGTTGGACGTGTCGCCGTATTGGCAGGACGTGGTCAAAGGCCTGATCCTGCTTGCCGCCGTCACCGTCGACCACCTGATGAACGTCAAGAAAGGACACCGATGAACACAACGACACTGGGTGCTTCGGGCATCGAATGCGAAACCGTCGGCCTGGGCACCTGGGCCATGGGCGGCTGGATGTGGGGCGGCGGGGACGATGCGGCGGCGGTTGACGCCATACGGGCGTCGGTCGATGCTGGCGTGCGCCTGATCGACACCGCGCCCGCCTACGGCTTGGGCCATGCAGAAACACTGGTCGGCGCCGCACTGAAAGGACGGCGCCACGACGCCATCATCGCCACCAAATGCGGTCTGGTGTGGCACACGCAGCAAGGCACGTATTTCTTTGACGAAGACGGCCGCCCGGTCCATCGCTACCTGGGCCGCGATTCGATCTTCCATGAAGCAGAGCAAAGCCTGGCGCGCTTGCAGACGGACTATATCGACCTCTACATCACGCACTGGCAGGACAGCACCACGCCGGTTGCGGAGACGATGGACGCGCTGCTGGACCTGAAACGCCAGGGCAAGATTCGCGCGATTGGCGTCAGCAATGTCACGGCAGACACCCTGGCGGAGTACCTGCGGCATGGGCAAGTTGACGCCATTCAGGAACGCTACAGCCTGATCGACCGCGAGATCGAATCCACGCTGCTGCCCTTGTGCCAGCAACATGGCGTGGCCTCTTTGGGATATTCGTCCCTGGCGCTTGGGCTGCTGGCCGGCCCGATCGACCCCTCGCGGCAATTCACGGGCGACGATCAGCGCGCAGGGAATCCCCGCTTTTCCGAGACCAACCGCGCACGGCTCAAAGCGTTCTTTCAAGACATAGCCCCCCTGCAACAACGCCTGGACTGCTCTGCCGCGCAACTGATGATTGCCTGGACCACGCGCAAAGGCGGTGTCAGCACCGCCCTGTGCGGCGCCCGCACGCCGCAGCAAGCCATACAGAACGCCGCAGCCGCCCGGCTGACGTTGAACGCGGACGCCATCGCAGCCATCGACGCAGCCGCCGCCCGCCACCTGAAGACACTGGACTGACTCCAAGGAATCGACCATGCTGCATCACAAAGAAGCGCGCCTGAACCGGCTGCTAAATGCCGGGCGCTGCCTGGATATCGCCGTGGACCACGGCGTCTGCAACGAACCCGGTTTTCTGGACGGCCTGGAAGACATGCCCGCCGTCATAGAACAACTGGCTGCCGCGCAGCCGGACGCCATCCAGCTGAACTACGGCCAGGCCGATCTGTTGCAGCAACGCCCCGGCCGCAACAAACCGGCGCTGGTCATGCGGCTGGACATGGGCAACCCTTACAACGCCACCATCCACCGCGTCATGTGGGCGGTGCTGCAAAACACACAAGACCCGGTCCTGCCAGCGGTGCAACGCGATGCAGCCTGCGTGGTGGTCAATCTGTTCATGCTGCCCGACGAGCCCGACCTGTTCCGCCAGTGCGTGGCTAACATCGCTCGCGTGCGCGCCGACTGCGATCGCTATGGCATGCCGCTGATGATCGAACCGCTAGTCATGGCGCCGCACTCCGCGCGCGGCGGCTATATGGTGGACGGCGACGCGGAAAAAATCGTGACGCTCGTGCGGCTGGCTCGGGAAATGGGCGCAGACATCATCAAGGCCGATCCCACCACAGAGACCGGGGATTTCCATCGCGTCGTGCAGGCGGCCCGCTGCCCGGTTCTGGTGCGCGGAGGCGGCCGGGAAGATTTACGGCGGGTCTTTGAACGTTCGCGTGAGCTGCTGGACCAAGGGGCGGTCGGGTTGGTGTATGGCCGCAATGTGTACCAGCATGCCAATCCGTCGGCGGTGGTGCGGGCGCTGATGGCCATGATCCATCAAGACTTCAGTGCGCGAGACGCTTGGCAGCTCTATGAAGACGGGGGAAAAACCGCCTGACAACAGCACCGCGTCTGCCGGCATCGGTCCCTGCACGTTCATCAACCACAAAGCATCCGATCCGGCCACTGCCACGACTGCTCGCGGAATTCCTGCGGCGACATGCCATAGGCGCGCCGGAACGCCCGCGTGAAATCCGAAGCGCTGCCAAAACCCAAGCCGTATGCGATCCCCATGACGGCAAGCTCCGGGTAGCGGATCAGCTCTTCGGCAGCTTGCCTCAGCCGTTGATTACGAATGTAGGCGCCTAACCCGCCTTCGTGCTGAAACAAGCGGTACATCGTGGGGCGCGACAAGCCTTGCGCGGCCAACACCGATTCTGGCGACAGATCGGCCTGGTGCAGATTGGCCTGAATATAACGCCGCACCTCGCCAAACATGGCAGCGCGCGCCGCCGCGCGAGCATTGCCAGCCAGGCCCGCCTGCTTGGCAAACACCGCTAGCAGCAGGCGTGCACAGCCGGTCACAGCCGTCTCGGCAGCTACTGCACTCAGGCGATCAATGGTCTGACTCAAAGCGGCTATTTCGCTGACCGCCAGGCACGTTAAAGGCGAATCGCTTTGCATCGTGCGGCCGTGCAACATCTGCGGATCAGGAAACACTTCCTGCACCTGATCCGGCGGCACAAAAATCGTCAAGACCCGGCACGCATGGCGCTGCATACGCACAGGCTGGCTCAGATCCAGCACCAGCACCGTTGCCATCGCAGGGGATTCGGAGCGCCGCGGCGGCGACGCGCTGCGCATCACAAGGTCGTCCACGCCACCCTCAAGAAAGACGTGAAAAGCGAAATCTCGGACACGGTCGCGGGAAATGCGCACCAAAGATCGCTCCAACAACATCGCATCCGACCGGCAGTCAGTGAAGCGCAGTCTGCCCACATCGTAACGATCGATCGAGGCATTGAACGGCCTGGCCAGATCCTCCCTGCCCGGCAGGACGTCGATCACATGGCCAACACGCTCCCTCCAAGCCAGTAAGCGCCGTTGAGGCGGCGCGTCGGAAACATTAAAACGGTGACGGATTACGTTGGGGATAACGGGTGGGCTCACGCTAAATGGCTGGGCGTTACGAAGCATGCGTAAAGATGTCAGGTGATCTGAAAACGCGGGGAAATAACAACAAAAAGTAAGGTACTAGCTACAGAATTTTGCAAATTTGAGACGCCGTGTATAGCGAAAACACAAAAAGTAACTATTCTAGCGAGCTAACCGCAGCGCCTTATTGCGGAATTCAGCCCTTCCCTATGCAGCCCAAACCATGACTTCCCGCGTGCCGTTCCCCCGTAAAACCACCCTCGCCATCGCCATGGCCGCAGCTCTGAGCTCCACGCTCCAAGTTGCCGGAGCCGCTGGCGGCCCCTACATCGTCGACACAATCGTGAGCGCCGTAGCATGGGGAGCCGGCGATGTTACGGTGACCACCAACGGCACGATCACGGATTTCCAGCCAGGCTTCCCGCTCACTGCGACTAGCGGCACCCTCGGCTCGCTGCACAACCAAGGGGTGATCGAAGGCGTCGGCGGCTTGGGCGTTACCGTTGGAGCGTTGATCACGTCAGTATTGAATCAAGGCACGATTAGCAGCACAGGGCGCGCCGCCATCCAACACCTTGGCGTCATCGGTAGTTTGACGAACGACACCAGTGGCCTGATACGAGGCGGACCCGCCGTCTCCGCCATCTATACCGACGGTATCATTGTCAATTTGAGCAACCTTGGCACCATAAGCGCTGGGGGCGGCCTGTGGAACGACGGCACAATTATGTCGATGGACAACCAGGGCGCCCTGACCGGCACTGCCCGCAATGCCATCCTGACCACCGGAAATATTGGCACGCTGACCAATACGGGCACCATCAATGCCATTGCCGACACTGCCATTTTAAATAGCGGCACGATCGGGAATCTGGTCAATGGCAGCACCGGCGTCATTGCCGGGTCCGAAACAATAGGCGGCATTGCCGCCATGGAAACCAGCGGTACCATCAATAACTTCTTGAACCAAGGCACGATCCGGGCCAATGCAGGCTTGTCCAATACAGGCTCGATCGGCACGCTGACCAACTCCGGAACCATCACCGCTACAGGCATCGCCGGCGGCAACGGCAATAGTGGTATAGCCCTGATCGTTGGTTCATTGGCTGGAAATGGGGACCCTGCGACCCTGTCGGTACTGAACAACAGCGGCCTGATCGGGGGCCAAGAATACGCAATTGCAGTGGGCAGAAATGGCACGCTGGGCATCTTGAACAATAGCGGCACCATTGCTGGCAATATCGCCGATGGCTCGGGTCACAGCCTGACCATTAATGGCGGCTCAAACAACCAGTTCGGCACAATCACTGGCGCCAATGGCACCATCGGCCAAATCGCTTCCTTGTCGCCAACCTTGGAATTCGGCAGCGGCAACTTGCTGCTCAACAGCCATATCAATCTCCAGCCGACGGGTCCTGCTCCGACCGCCACGGTAGCCAATACCGGCGCCACCTTGCAGGTCAACAACCCAATCACGATTAGCGGCAACTACACGCAAGCTGCGGGCGCAACCCTGCAAATCGGCGTGTCGCCCTTTGCCACGACGTCGGGCAACCCGGCGTCCGATGCGGGTTATGGCCGACTGGTCGTCACAGGAGCTGCCACCGTCGCCGCTGGCTCCGCGGTCGCGCTCCAAAAGGTCAACGCCTTTGCCTTTGCACCGGGCCAGCGCTATGTCGTCATCAGCGCCAATGCCGTGGGTACGAACTACAACGAAAGCGCTCTGCTCTATCGCATTAATGGCGCGCCCAACGGCATCGTCACCGGTACGCAAGTCAATGAGGCCGGCACCAGCAACTTGGTATTGACGGTCAATAGCGTGGGAGAAGTCGTCACGCCTGTTGATCCGAACGTGCCCACGATACCAACTGACCCGACGGCGCCTACAACGCCTACCACGCCGACGACGCCCGCCATTCCCCCCATTCCCGCGACCATCGCGAATTCCTACGCATCGCTGAACGGTCTGGCCCAATACACAGGCATCAGTGACCCCGCCCTGCTGAACCTGTTCAACGCCGGACAAGCTCTGCGCTTGGGCAGCGCGAGCGACGCCAATCAAGCGGGCGCCAAGCTGGCTCCGGTCAACTCTTCATCCACGGCCCGCGCAGCCGACGCCGCAACCATTAACGTTGTGAACCTGATTTCGCAACGTAACGACAGCGTTCGTCTCGGCCAAGCTGGCGGCTCGGGTGTTGCCACCGGCGACAGCGGTCCGACCTGGGCAGCCTGGGGCCAAGCCTTTGGCGGTCACGCCAGCCAGAACCAGCGCGACAACGTGGACGGCTACGGCGCCAACTTCGGCGGCTTGCTGCTGGGTCTGGACCGCGGCATCGGCGAACGCTGGCGCGTGGGCGGTGTTGTGAGCTACAGCGGTACGGAAGTCGACTTCAAGGACAACACGTCCGGCAACTCGACCCACGTCGACAGCTATGGCTTCATGGCCTACGGCAGCTATACCGCCAACACTTGGTACACCAATCTGTCGGCAGGTCTGGTCGAACAGCGCTACCGCACCAAGCGTTCTGTTGACTTCACCGGCTTCCAGGGTGACGCGCACGGCCGCTTTGACGGCCAGCAGTACGTGGTTCGCGCCGAGGCTGGCGTCCCCATCGCCGCAGGCGCCACCACCATCACCCCGTTGGCAGCCCTGACCTACAACTATGTGCGTCAAGACGGCTATACCGAAACCGGCGGCAATGGCGCGGCGCTGTCGGTCGGTTCCACCAATGCCACGTCGGTCACCAGCGACCTGGGTGTGAAGTTCGCCCGTGACTTCTCGACGTCCTACGGCACGCTGACCCCCGAGCTGCAACTGGGCTGGCGTCATGAATTCCGCAACAACAAGGTGTTGACCAACGCCAGCTTTGCCGGCGACCCAACCGGCGCCACCGCCTTCACCACCGTGGGCGCCAGCCCCGTGCGTGACGCAGCGTTGGTCTCGGCAGGCTTGACCTTGCTGAAGTCGAACAACCTCAGCATCAGCGCCCGCTACGAACTGCAAGCCGGTTCCGGCTTTGTGTCGCAAGCTGGCGGCCTGCGTCTGCGTCAGTTGTTCTAAGTCCGCGGCTGCATCTTTCTACAGCAGCTTTGCCTGATACAGCATTCCCCTAACCGGGGAATGCGATGTTGTTGTTGGACCCTCATCCTTTTCTCTACGCCTACACCATGACATCCCGCGCGCAGTTTCCCCGCAAGACCACCCTGGCTATCGCTCTGGCCGCCGCCCTCGGCGCCCATGCCCACGTCGCGAGCGCGGCTGGGGGGCCGCTCGTAATCGAAGTACCCATGCATTCCATAGTGTGGGCGTCCGACGATGTGACGATCACAAATACGGGCAGCGTGCTCGGGATGATGGCGACGCCGGCCATCAACGCGAATTCGCCAGGTCTGGTTGGGACGCTTCATAACCAAGGGCTGATTCAAGGCGACATCGGACTGTTTACTAACACCGGCGCTACCATATCGTCGGTATGGAATCAGGGCACGATTGCCTCCACGTACCTAGCCGCCATCCAAAACAATGGCAGGATCAACACCCTGACCAATGACACCACTGGCTTAATTAAAACTACGGGCTTCTCGTTCGCGGTTAACAACAATGGCGGAATCGGCTCACTAGTCAACAAGGGCACGATTACCGGGCTCGGCGGCCTGAACAATTTGGGCACCATTGCGTCGGTGCGAAACGAAGGCTTGATCAATGCAACTACTGATAACGCAGTCACGAACGGCGGCAGTATTGGAACGTTGACCAACACGGGCACCATCAGCTCGTACATGAACCAGAACGGCTCGATCTCCGGCCAGAACGGTGTAGGGAATCAATCCGGTTCCACCATTGGGATGCTGATCAACGACGGCCAAATCCTGGGCAACCAAAACGGCATTTCCAATGCCGGACAAATCCACAGCCTTACCAATCGGGGCGTGGTGACTGGATTGACCAATTCCGGCCTGTACAACACCGGCACGATCGGCACGTTGACCAACACCAGCACCGGCACACTCACCAGCCTCGGCTCGGTCCCCGGGTCTATCAGCAGCAATACTGGGCTGGACAACGGCGGCACAATTATTTCGCTGGTGAACCAGGGCAAGATCAGCAGCGAGAACGGCCACGGCCTCTATAACTTGGGGACGATCTTATCCCTGACCAATACCGGCACCATTACGTCTACGAATGGTGTAGGCCTCTTGAACTTCGGCAAGATCGGTCAGTTGACCAACTCGGGAACGATCTCGAGCGTCTTGGCCATCGCTACGCAAGACGCGGGAGGCCCGACGCCAACCAGCCTTTCTACCTTGACCAACAGCGGGTTGATCCAGGGCCAAGTCTTCGCAATCCTTATCAGCGGGAACACTTCCATTGGGGCTATCAACAACAGCGGCACGATCGCTGGCGGCATCCAAAACGATTCTGCGAGTGACCTGGTCATCAATGGCGGCGCTGGCAACCAATTCGGCACCCTGACAGGGCTTAACGGCGACGTCGGCCAGATCAACTCCCAACAGTCCGTGGTTTTTGGCTCGGGCAATGTATTGCTCGACAGCAATATCGAGCTTGGCAGCCCATTACTTCGAATCGCGCCACCCGCCCCCCTGAACCAAAGCGTCAATAACACCGGCGCCACCGTGCAGGTCAACAGGCCGATCACGATCACCGGCAACTACCATCAAGCTGCGCCCGCCACGCTGCAAATCGGGGTGTCGTCCAATGCCGCCACGACGGGCAATCTGGCGACCGACGCCGGCTACGGCCGCCTGATCGTCAACGGCACCGCCACCATCGACGCCGGTTCCGCCGTGAAGCTGCAAAAGGTCAACGCCTTCGCCTTCGCACCGGGCCAACGATATGTCGTGGTCAGCGCCAATGCCACCGGCACCAACTACAACGAAGGCGCCCTGCGTTACGGCATCAACGGCCTTACCAGCAATGTCACTGGCGCGGCGGTTGCCAATGCCGGCACCAGCAACCTGGTGCTGACGATCAATAGCATTGGTGAAGTCATTACCCCGACTGAGCCGGGTGTGCCAACAACGCCCACCACTCCGGCCATTCCCCCCATTCCCGCGACCATCCCGAATTCCTACGCGTCGTTGAACGGTCTGGCCCAATACACAGGCATCAGTGACCCCGCCCTGTTGAACCTGTTCAACGCCGGACAAGCTCTGCGCTTGGGCAGCGCGAGCGACGCCAATCAAGCGGGCGCCAAGCTGGCTCCGGTCAACTCGTCATCCACGGCCCGCGCCGCCGACGCCGCGACCGTCAACGTTGTGAACCTGATTTCGCAACGTAACGACAGCGTTCGTCTCGGCCAAGCTGGCGGCTCCGGTGTAGCCACCGGCGACAGCGGTCCCACCTGGGCAGCCTGGGGCCAAGCCTTTGGCGGTCACGCCAGCCAAAACCAGCGCGACGGCGTGGACGGCTACGGCGCCAACTTCGGCGGCTTGCTGCTGGGTCTGGACCGCGGCATCGGCGAACGCTGGCGCGTGGGCGGTGTCGTCAGCTACAGCGGCACGGAAGTCGACTTCAAGGACAACACGTCCGGCAACTCGACCCACGTCGACAGCTATGGCTTCATGGCCTACGGCAGCTATACCGCCAACACTTGGTACACCAACTTGTCGGCAGGCCTGGTCGAACAGCGTTACCGCACCAAGCGTTCTGTTGACTTCACCGGCTTCCAGGGTGACGCGCACGGCCGCTTTGACGGCCAGCAATACGTGGTTCGCGCCGAGGCTGGCGTCCCCATCGCCGCAGGCGCCACCACCATCACGCCGTTGGCAGCCCTGACCTACAACTACGTGCGTCAAGACGGCTATACCGAAACTGGCGGCAACGGCGCAGCGCTGTCCGTCGGCTCCAGCAATGCCACGTCGGTCACCAGCGACCTGGGTGTGAAGTTCGCCCGTGACTTCTCGACGTCCTACGGCACGTTGACCCCCGAGCTGCAACTGGGCTGGCGTCATGAGTTCCGCAATAACAAGGTGCTCACCAACGCCAGCTTTGCCGGCGACCCCACCGGCGCCACCGCCTTCACCACCGTGGGCGCCAGCCCCGTACGTGATGCAGCGTTGGTCTCGGCAGGCTTGACCTTGCTGAAGTCGAACAACCTGAGCATCAGCGCCCGCTACGAACTGCAAGCCGGTTCGGGCTTTGTGTCGCAAGCTGGCGGCCTGCGTCTGCGTCAAATGTTCTAAGCACGACGCCATCAGCGTCCGCGCTGTTCCCGCAAAGCGCATTCCCTCGTCCGGGGGAATGCGCTTTTTTACATACCTTTCAAGAACTGAGACGCACGGTATAGCGGCAAGCCGAACACTAACTATGCTGCCAGTAACCGTAGCGGGAACAATCTCAAGCCGGTGGACTGCAATTACGCCCGTGGTACCAGGCGTTTAGTGGATCTGCTTTTACACGCATTCCCCCGGAGGGCCTGGGGGAATGCGTTTTTTTTGCCGTCCAAACCAAAATAAGCTCGGCGATCAGACAAGTGGACGCGTCCGCATTTAGAATCCCGGCATGCTACTTATCCGCGCTTCGCGACTCCGTTTATCGTGCCCCCGTTTCGTCAGCTGGGGCGTTTTCTCGTGGATGATTCTGCTGCTTGCCGGCTGCGCGATGGACCGCGTGCGCAATGCCGACGAGCTGGCCGCGCCCTCCGGTCTGCACCGCGAACACATTGCCACCGGCACGTTCGTCCTGACCGCTTATACCCGCATCCCGCGTGCCGACCGCCCCCTGCGCGTGTACATCGAAGGCGATGGCCTGGCCTGGATCACCCGTACCCAACCATCAGCGGACCCCACGCCGCGCAATGCCGTCGGCCTGACACTTGCAGCCCAAGACGCCAGCGACAATGTCGCCTACCTGGCGCGCCCCTGCCAGTTCACGCCGATGAGCCTGAACCCGCAATGCACTCCTGTCTGGTGGACGGGAAAACGCTTCGGGATTGAAATCGTAAACGCCATGAACGCGGCGATCGACCGCTTGGCGGCCCGTGCGCCCGGCCAACGCGTGGAACTGATCGGCTACTCGGGCGGCGGCGCGCTAGCCGTCCTGCTGGCGGCCCGCCGCCATGACGTTGCCAGCATCCGCACAGTGGCAGGCAATCTGGATACCGAATTCGTCAACCAACTGCACGAAGTCTCTGCCATGCCCGAATCGCTGAACCCCATCAACGAGGCGGACCGCGTTGCCGCCATTCCGCAGCTGCATATCAGCGGCGCCAACGACAAGATCGTGCCGCCGTCGGTCGCGGCGCGTTTTGCGTCTGCCACCGGACCGCGTTGCGTACGCACGCGCACGCTAAACGGCTTGGATCATGGGGGAAATTGGGCGGCGCAATGGCCAGCCCTGCTGTCGGAAGCGCCGGTGTGCTCCGATCAGAAATAGGCCGTCCAGCCCCACTTGCACACCCAAACCGGTATTGATCCCGCATGCCCCCACCGCCGCAGCGGCACGGCATGCGCTTCAAGCCAGCAAGCCTTCCAGCTTGCGCACCAGCGGCTGCGGCGAACGAACACCGTCCTTCGTCACATTAACTTCCAGCGCTGCGCGCGAGACTTCAAGCACGGAAACATCCACGTCGTACCGGCCCAGCGTCCGCAGCCAGTCCAGCACTTGATGCAAGCGCCAGATCGACGTCTTTCCTTCATGCACGGGCAACGGGAAACCGTCTGGATGAGCCAGCATCAGTTTGCGCATGTTCTGACGCGACATCCCCAACAACTCGGCCACTTCCGTCAAGCCAACGTAGTCCGGCCCTGCCTCGATCAGTCTTGCCGAAGGCACGGCGCGCTTCACGTCTTTCAAGGCGCGTTGAAACGCTGCTCGCGCATTGGCCGCAACGCGCGTGAATTCAAGCGCCAGGCGGCCGGGTTGCCCCACGCCGATCAGGGCATCGTCGCAGCCGGCTGCACCCAGGCGTTCTATCAAATCATCGGGCGTATCGTCGTTGGGCGATAGGCGGTATCTCAAGGTGAATAGGTATTCCACTGTCAGTGCTCGCTTGAAGAATGTGTTGTAGCCCGTTCAAGATGCGGGGCGCATTGATCAACTACCCGGCGTAATGCGCGCGCATGACCATCGGCGCTTTTAGGCGTGCTCCATACGCTGGCGATACAGAACTCGCCGCGTCGACAGTCTTCGTCGTTGTAGGGGCAATAAATACGCCCCCACGCGTGACCGATGCTTTGCTTGACACGCCATCCCTGCCTTTCGGCTTGCCGCAGCGCCGATTCGATTTCCTTTTTTGGATGTAGCGGACGAACCATAGATGCCCCCAAGTGTTGCTTCATTTTTCAAAGTTGTCAACTGACAACCTGATAGTCTGGTAATGGGTCAAACCCGATCAATCAGACCCACTTGCAATCACAATCTATTGTTCTTCGCGCCGCGCCGATTTCAGGGAGGCTTTTGTCCTTCTTTCGGTCTGAGTTCGCGCTTTTCCAGCCATTGAAGGCATTACTGCGCCGCGCGATCAGGAATATCGCGCGCAATCCATCGAGCGCTCTGGCCGCAGGCTAAGGCCGCACCATCGAAGCCGGACGCCGCCGCCGGTTCAACGCCCCTGCCGCCGCAGCCTTGAGCAGCCGCTTGAACACTGGACATTCCGCATGACTAGGCGCGGGGCATTGCGCTGCGTGCCGCAGCCCCCGGCTCATCGCCTGCAACTGCTTGATCGTCGCGTCAATCTCGTCGGCCTTGGCCGTCAGCACGGCCCGGTCTACCTGCGCGCCGCCCGCGTTGGGCCACAACATGGCGCGTATATCATCCAGCGACAGTCCTCCAGCCTGCCCCAAGGCGATCAGCGCTAACTGGTCCAGCACTGCTGGCGCAAACTGGCGCCGAACGCCGCTTGGGCCTGCCGACGCAATCAAACCTTTCTTCTCGTAATACCGCAGCGTAGAGGCGGGAACCCCCGAGCGCTTGGCAACGTCAGCGATGTCCATGGCTAAACCTATTGACTTGAAGTTGACTTCAACTTCTATCATGCCTGTCATCAATTGAACGGGTCAATCAGTCAGAGGCACAAATGACAACTTGGGAAGTGACAGCACGCATTGTGCTGATGGGCGCAGGCGCGACGATGGTCATGGACGCATGGGCGATGCTTATGAAGCAACTTGGCGTGCCCACGCTGAATTGGGCGTTCGTTGGACGTTGGGTGGGGCACTTATTCCATGGCAAATTTGCGCACGAGCGCATTGGGCAATCGCGCCCCATCCCAGGAGAATTGGCGCTGGGCTGGTTCACGCACTACGCCGTCGGAATTGCGTTTGCCGCGCTGCTGGCGGGCATTCAGGGCATGGTCTGGTTGAATGCGCCGACGCTACTGCCTGCGCTGACGATAGGCATCGCAACAGTTGCCGTACCGCTATTTGTCATGCAGCCCGCTATGGGCGCCGGCTTCGCGTCCGCCAAAACGCCCACGCCCATCAAGAACTGCCTGCGCAGCGTGGCGACGCATGCGGTCTTTGGATTGGGGCTGTATCTGTCGGCTGCCGTGATCGCCCGGGTCTAAGGTTTTCGACTATTTAAGCAGCCGCATTCCCGCTGACGTAGCCGCTTTGATATCGAAAGTTGCCGTGTAATCGCACTGCGCGTCATGGCAAATCAGCTCGATCAGGCAATCGGCGAAATCCGCGGATGAGCTGGCGTATCGACGCAACGCTTTCCATACGGTTTCGGCCGCCTCGACGTTCAGTTCCTTTGTGCGCAGCAACGTCTCAATGACCTGCACGATGTCTGCGCGCGGAAGACCGTAGGCCCGCCCAAGCACCCAAACAAGTTCAATAAGGGCAACCTGCGTCACATAACCAGGACTGTCGGCCGTCAACGACTCAATCAGTTCAGTCGCTTTCTTCGCCTGCGCTGGGTCGTCCTGTGCGAAATATCGGACCAGAACATTGGTGTCCAGACCGATCATCGCGCGGACCCGCCTTGATCAGCGATGGCGGCATTCATATCGTCAATGGTCACCGCTTTCTTCGGCTTTCCGATGATGCCTTTCAGCGCGGTGACGGGAGACGTGGCAGGCACAACCTCGTAGTGCCCCGACGCTTCGTTCAAAATGAACTCGACCCGGTCGCCAGTAGAGAGCCCGAGACGGTTCCTGACATCTACCGGAATGGTGACTTGGCCCTTGGACGTGATGGTGGCGGAAGTCATGCTGACTCCTTGAACTTAATTTCCTTACCATAAAGTAAGGAGGGCCTTAACGCAAGTCGCCCCGCGCATAACACCCTAAGAACATCACCACCGCCGACTCCGCCACTCGCTTGCGCTCAGACTCAGTCAGGGGTGCTTGTCCCAGCGTGATCTGCGGCCAGAACGCAAAACTCTTCACCAAGCCCTGCAACTGATGGCCTGCAAAGTCCGGGTCAACGTTGGCAAGACGGCCATCTGCCGTCGCGGCCCGGACCCACGCCGTTACGCCGCTTTCCTTTTCGCCCATGCGGCAGACGATATGTTGCGCGCGAGCAGGGGAATGAATGATCTCGGCCATGGCCACTCGTGCCAGATCGATGAAATTCGGGTCGCCCAGCAATTCCAGCTTCTGCATCAATAGTTGCAGCAGTTGCTGGTCTAGCGGCAGGTCCGGCCGGTACGCCATATCGACGCTGGCCGCGCTGCTTTCCCAAAGTTGTTCAAGAATCTGGCCGAACAACTCTTCCTTGCTGGGGAAATGGTTATAGACGGTGCGCTTGGAAACCTCCGCCGCTGCCGCGATTCGGTCCATGCTGGTAGCTTCATAGCCTGCCGTACGGAATTCCTCCACGGCTGCGCGCAAGATCGCCTCGCGTTTGCGGTCAGTCAGGCGTTGCGGCGGTTGGGACATAGGAGAAGAAGGGGCTCAAATAGGTGTTGACGATTTTACACCGGCCAGTGTACTTTTCGAAAAACTACACTGTGCAGTGTATTTTTAGCTTCCTCCCCCCGTTCGGAATTCATACCGTGACCGCCCGTTCCACTTGCCTCCAGCCTGCCCTGCCCCGCTATCCCGAATCGCCGCACCACCGCGACGGGCGCTTTATCAACGCTCGGCCCCGCCCCGCCATGGGTTTTTGGCAAGGGCTGAAACTAACCTGGGCATTCTTTTTCGCCAAACCCGCCGGCACCGTGCCCGACAGGCCAATTCCCGTGCGCGCCCTGGATCTTGCCCAACTTGAAGCTGCTCCGGATCGCAGCCTGTACCGACTGGGGCATTCCACCATATTGATGAAGTTGCGCGGACGTTTCTGGATAACCGACCCCGTTTTTTCCGAACGTGCCTCGCCCGTGCAATGGGCCGGCCCCGCGCGCTTTCACCAGCCGCCCATCACCATCGACGAACTGCCCCCGATCGCGGGCGTCATCCTGTCCCACAACCACTACGACCACCTGGACCGGGCAGCCGTGTTGCAACTGGCCGGTAAAACCAGCCGTTTCATCGCGCCCTTGGGCGTGGGCGACCAATTGATCGCGTGGGGCGTAGACCCCGCCAAAGTCGAACAACTGGACTGGTGGCAATCCACTACCGTTGAAGGCCTGCGCCTGACTGCCACGCCGGCCCAGCACTTCTCGGGCCGCGGCTTGACGGACAGCGACCGCAGCCTATGGGCATCTTGGGTCATCCAAGACGCCGGCATGCGCGTGTTCTTCAGCGGTGACTCCGGCTACTTCGACGGCTTCAAGAAAATCGGCGACGCCTTCGGCCCGTTCGATCTGACCTTGATGGAGACCGGCGCCTACGACAAGCGCTGGGCCTTTGTACACATGCAGCCCGAAGAAACTCTGCAAGCGCACCTGGACTTGCGCGGCCGCTGGTTGCTGCCGATTCATAACGGCACCTTCGACCTGGCAATGCATGTCTGGGAAGAACCGTTTGAACGCATCGCTGCATTGGCGGCCGCCCAAGGGGTGGCGCTGACCACGCCGCAGATGGGCGAGCGCGTTGACCTGACGGCCCCACAGGCTGGCGTCTCCTGGTGGCGTTGACACGGACACGGACTGCTGACAGGAACTGACACGGCGTCCGACGACACTGCCAGGTTCCTTGACCATCAACAATCCCACAGGTCCGCGCCGATGACTGCCCAAACCAATGCCCCGTTAAAGGACTCGATGGGAGCCCCGCAGCTTCGCAAACTGTCGGCCACACTTCAATCAATATCCCCTGACTTTGATAGCGGCAGGTTCCTCTCTGAAGCGCTTGCCGGTCTGGAGCACCTGACCCTGATGCAGCGCGTGCGGCGCGCCAGCGATGCCATCGCCGCCGCCGCGCACGCCATCCCGGACGGTTACGACGGCGTCCTTGCTCTGTTGATGCAAGCCGCCCCCAAGCTGGGCAACGGCTTCATGTCGCTCGTGGCGCCCGACTATGTCAGCCAGCATGGC
Organism: Achromobacter seleniivolatilans; assembly: GCF_030864005.1. Classification (NCBI taxonomy): domain Bacteria; kingdom Pseudomonadati; phylum Pseudomonadota; class Betaproteobacteria; order Burkholderiales; family Alcaligenaceae; genus Achromobacter; species Achromobacter seleniivolatilans. The sequence goes on along the minus strand of NZ_CP132976.1, from coordinate 998,056 downwards.
CGGCACGCGTTCGAACGTTCCATGGATGCGTTGAAGTTCTTCACGTCCTTCGGCACCTCGGAATTCGGCGTCCGTGAGTTCTTGCGCGACGACCCGCAACGCGCCCTGAAGATCATGAATATCTGGTCTGAAGACAGCAACGACGCCGTGCGCCGGCTGGCCAGCGAAGGCACGCGGCCCCGCCTGCCCTGGTCGTTCCGGTTAAGCGCCATTGAAGCCTCGCCTGAACTGGCAGCGCCTATCCTGAACAGATTACGCGCCGATCCCAGCCTCTATGTGCGCCGGTCTGTCGCCAACCATCTGAACGACATCACCAAGGCAAATCCGGCATGGGTGCTGGAACGCGCCGCGCAATGGGGCGTGGCTGATCCGCACACCAAATGGATCATCCGCCACGCGCTGCGCTCGCTGATCAAGCAGGGCAATGCGTCGGCGTTGGCGATACTGGGCGCAGAAGCCGCAACGAACATCACTGTGGAAGCGTTCAACGTCACGCCCGCCCGGATCACCTTGGGCGATACGCTTACGCTCACCTGCTCGTTGCGATCATCCGCCGCCACATCGAAGCGGCTGATCGTTCTGTACCGCATCGGCTACGTGCGGCAAAACGGCTCGACGTCGTTCAAGGCGTTCAGACTGAAGGAATTGACGCTGGAACCCGGCCAGACCGTGACACTAAGCCGTAGCCAACAAATCCGGGATTTCACGACGCGCACGCATTATGCGGGGCGCCATGAAGTGGAGTTGTGTGTGAATGGGGGTGTCGTGGCGCGCGACGGCTTTGAGCTGGTGCGCTAAAGATAAACAAGTTGATGGGTGGCCGCACCTGCGCGGCCACCATAGGCATCAGCGCAGCGTCGCGCGGTGTCCTATCGGAACGACCGTCTGGCCAATAGGCGCCAGCGCAATCACCGCCAGCTTCAAATGCTGAATGCCAAACGGGATACCGATGATAGTGATGAAGTTGACCAGCGCCGACGCGACGTGGCCAATTGCCAGCCACCAGCCAAACAGTACAAACCAGACCACATTGCCGATCAGCCCCAACGGCCCGGTACCGATATCGCCATAGCCGTTCACATGCCGGCGGCTAACGGCTTCCTTGCCGAACGGCCAGAACGCAAAATTACCGATTACAAAACAAGAACGGCCCCAGGGAATACCGACGATGGTGATACAGGCCACGATGCCCGCCAGCCACCAGCCCAGCCCCATCCACAGGCCGCCCAATACAAACCACAACACGTTGCCAATAAGACGCATAACCCGTCCCTTTCTACTAAGTACTGGTGATGAACAATAAGCCCGCATCATAGCGGGTATTGCAGTCTCAAATTTGGTGCCGCTTGCACCCAGCGCGAAGGCTTAAAGCAGTTCGGTCCAAACTGCGCAAACCGTCCATCCAACCACCCCGCCAGAGGCCCCTAAGCGCTTGATCCAACACATCAATCCGTCGCTGCGCACCCCCTTTCCATCCAGTACAATGCGCGTTTTGGCGACGTTGTGATCGCCCATCCATCTGGACCCTGAGCATGTTGCGACTGACTGAAATCAAGCTGCCGTTGAACCACACGCCCGAGGAATTGCCCGCTGCAATCCTGAAAAAACTAGGCGTTCCGGCCAGCGATCTGAACGGCTTTACCATCTTCTTGCGCAGCTACGACGCGCGCAAAAAACACAATATCCTGCTGACCTACACGCTGGATATCGACATCGAAAATGAAGCGGCCCTTCTTGCGCGCTTTCACGATGATCGCAACGTAAAGCCTACGCCCGATACTGAATACAAATTCGTCGCCCAGGCGCCCGCCACGTTGAGCAAACGCCCCATCGTCATTGGCACCGGCCCCTGTGGCCTGTTTGCCGGACTCGTGCTGGCGCAGATGGGCTTCAAGCCCATCATTCTGGAACGCGGCAAAGCCGTGCGTGAACGCACCAAAGACACCTGGGGCCTGTGGCGCAAACGCGTGCTGAATCCCGAGTCGAACGTGCAGTTTGGCGAAGGCGGCGCGGGCACGTTCTCCGACGGCAAGCTATACAGCCAGATCAAAGACCCCAAGCACTACGGCGAAAAGGTCCTGAAGGAATTCGTGCTGGCCGGCGCGCCGGAAGAAATTCTGTATGTCGCCAAACCCCACATCGGCACATTCCGCCTGGTCGGCATGGTGGAAGTCATGCGCGACACCATCACCAAACTGGGCGGCGAAGTGCGCTTCTCCAGCAAAGTGGAAACGCTGCAACGCGAAAACGGCCAGGTCACCGGTGTGACGCTGGCCAGCGGCGAGCACATCGAAGCAGACCACGTTGTGCTGGCCGTGGGCCACAGTGCGCGTGACACGTTCCAGATGCTGAATGAGCAAGGCGTGTTCATGGAAGCCAAGCCGTTCTCCATTGGCTTTCGCATCGAACACCCTCAGTCACTGATCGACAAAGCGCGCTTTGGCCCGAGCGCCGGCCATCCGATTCTGGGCGCGGCGGACTACAAGCTTGTGCACCACGCCAGCAACGGGCGGTCTGTGTACAGCTTCTGTATGTGCCCGGGCGGCACGGTGGTAGCGGCAACGTCCGAACCCAACCGCGTCGTCACCAACGGCATGAGCCAATACTCACGCAATGAACGCAACGCCAACGCAGGCATTGTGGTCGGGGTTTCGCCCGAGGTGGACTATCCGGAGCATGTGCTGGCCGGTGTGGATTTTCAACGCAAGTGGGAATCGCAGGCGTTTGTGCTGGGCGGCGAGACCTATAGCGCGCCTGGCCAGCTGGTGGGAGATTTCATTGACGGCAAGGCGTCGACGGAGTTTGGGTCGGTGCTGCCGTCTTACACGCCCGGCGTGCATCTGACGGATCTGGCGACGGCGTTGCCGGAGTTCGCCATCACTGCCATTCGCGAAGCGCTGCCTGCCTTTGACAAAACCATCAAGGGTTTTGGCATGCACGATGCGGTGTTGACTGGCGTGGAAACGCGCACGTCGTCGCCGATTCGCATCAGGCGAGACAATGAAACGCTGCAAAGCATCAACACCAAAGGCCTGTTCCCGGCAGGTGAAGGCGCGGGTTACGCGGGCGGGATTCTGTCGGCGGGTGTGGATGGAATCAAGATTGCCGAGGCGGTGGCGTTGAGCATCATGAGCCGTCAGGGATAAGGCCGCTAGTCAGAAATTTCGCATTCGATTGCGAAAATCGCTTCAAAACGAAAAGGCGCCTCGGCGCCTTTTCGTTTTTTCATGCAGGTTTACGCTTTTGAAGCGGGCAGCCTACTCTTTCTTTGTCTTGGCGGCCTGCGCCCTATATTCAGGCACCGCCACGCCGCCCACACCCCAATTCTCCATCTCGACCTCGTCAATCACAACGAAGGTTGATGCTTGCGGCTTGCCCAACACCTCAAACAGTAGATCGCTGACGCCCTTGATGAGCGCCCGCTTTTGCTCAGGCGTCGTCGCCGTCGCGCCGGGTGCGGTTCCTTCGCGGGTAACTTTGATATTTACGTAGGGCATCTTTTTTCTCCAGTTAACAGTGCTGTTGCAGGAAATGCGTTCTAGACGCTCAGGCGCCCGCCACCTGCCCGCCATCCACATGCAGAATTTCGCCCGTCACGAAACCGGCGTCTTCCAAATACAGTACTGCCTGCGTGACGTCAGCGATATCGCCCATGCGCTTCATCGGATGCAATGCCGCCAGCGCGGCATGGGTTTCAGGGGCGTGCATAGGCGTTTTGATAATACCCGGCGACACCGCGTTCACGCGGATGTTGCGGGATGCGTACTCAATCGCAAGGCTGCGGGTTGCGGCAGCCAAACCGCCCTTGGTCAGCGACGCCAGAACGGAAGGAACCTTGGAGTTGGCCTGATCGACCAGCGTCGTGGTGATTTGCACGATATGGCCGCTACCCTGCTTCAGCATTGCCTCTACCGCATGCTGCGTCGTATAGAAGAACCCATTCAAGTTCGTCGACAGCATGTCCTGATACTGCTGCCCGGTATATTTCGTGAACTCACTGGCGATGAAAATACCCGCGTTATTGACAAGCGTATCCACCCGCCCGAAACGCGCCAGCGCCTGCTCCACCACATTCCTTCCCGTCGCCGGATCGCCGATATCGCCAGCGATAGTCAGATAATTGGGATTGTCCGACGGCTTGATCGACCGGGACGTACCGACGACCCGGTAACCACGGCGGAGAAACGCCTTGGCAATCCCCTCGCCCAGCCCCTGCGATGCGCCGGTGACGATAGCGACTTTTTGTTCAGTGCTCATGATGATTTCCTTCACGGTTGATTGGTATGCCCTGAACATTAGGCGCATCTGGCCTGATCGAAAATCCGCTATTCTTGCGCAATGGCTGAGAAAAAACGCACAGAGCCCGACTGGCAAGACATCCGCGTATTCCTTGCGCTGGCGCGCTACGGCAGCCTCTCGGCCGCCGCAAGGGCGCTAGCCACCAACCACTCGACGATCTCGCGCCGCCTCCAATCCCTGGAAGCCACCCTGGGTGAAAAACTGGTCGAACGCCGGCCAGAGGGGTATGTATTGACCCCGGCAGGAACACAAGCGATGGCAGCCGCCAGCGACATGGAAGCCGCTGTCCACACGTTGGGCAGAGGCAGCGCAGATGGCGCGCCACGCGGCCTGGTTCGCGTCAACGCGCCGCCCGCGCTATCTCAAGGGTTTCTGGTGGACAGGCTTGCCAAACTGCCTTTGCAGCATCCAGGCATAGACATCGATCTCGCCATGGATCTGCGTTCGGTGAGCCTGGAGCGGCACGTCACCGATATCGCAATCCGCCTCAGCCGCCCCCAAGATGGCGATTTCATCGCGAAACCGCTGGGACACATGGCATTTGGCTTTTATGGCGTGCCTGCGCTTTGTAAACGGATCGAGGGTGGCGCGGAACCCGTTTTTGTCGGGTTCGACGAAGCAAATGCGTATCTGCCGGAAGCGGCTTGGCTGTCACGTCAATTTCCGAAAGCGCGTATGACCTTCCGGGCGAACAATCACGTGGCCCAAGCCACCGCAGTCCGAACTGGCGTGGGCATTGCGCTGCTTCCGCATTACGTCGGAAGGACAACGCCAGGGCTTGTACGGTGCGAACTGGAACAAGCTCCCCCGCCTCCGCGGGAGATTGTGTTGTTGACGCGCAGGCAGGATCGCAAGGATCTGCCCATACGTGCAGTTGTTGAGTATTTGGTGCAGGTGTTTGAGAGTGAACGGGCGCTGTTTGATGCGTAAGCTTCACGTTGCTGCCTGCGAAATCCATGAACTTGTGATGGATCACGCAAAGCGTCAGGTTTCGCAGACCAAAGTCTACGAACCTTAGGGATCGCTCATCAGCCCAAGCCCTTATCCCAGGGCGCCACGGGTGTAAACGCCCGCAAGAGCTCGTCAACCGTCGCCCTGATCTTGGGCGCCAGATCACGCGTGGCGGGCCACAGCGCGTGAATCGGTGAACCTTGAACGCCTTGCGGCGCCAAAACCGTTTGGAGCGTACCGCACCTTAACGCATCCGCGACCAGCCACGTCGGGAACTGCCCAATGCCCAAACCGTCGAGCACGACGGCGCGCAACGCTTCCCCATCGCTGATGGTGTGGCGTCCTTTGATCTTGACGTCTACGCTGCGGCCCTCGCTATCCAGCAGCTTCCACGGAAACAGGTAGCCGCCATGCGCAAAGGTGATGCAGTCGTGGTGTGCAAGATCGTCAATGGATGTTGGACGGCCATGCTCTACGAAGTAGGCTGGCGAGCCGCAGACGACCAGTCGTTGAAATCCCAGACGGCGCGCTGAAAGCGAAGCGCTGTCGCCCGGGTCTCCCAGACGTACCGCCAGATCGATGTTCTCTTCAAGCAGATCGACAGCGCGGTCCGAAAACGCCACGTCCAGCGCAAGCTTCGGATGCTGCCGGGCCAAGCCGCACAGCACGGGCATGACCCATTGCCTGCCGAACGTCACCGGCAGGCTGATGCGCAGCGTTCCCGACACCTCTGTGCGGCGCGAGGCCGCCCGCGACTCGGCCTCGTCCAATTCGGCCAAGACGCGCAGGCAACTTTGATAGAAGTCGGCGCCCTCCGCCGTCAACGCGAGCCGCCGTGTGGTCCGCTCCAGCAGGCGCACGCCCAATCGCTCTTCCAGTGTCGCCACACTCTTACCGACCGCCGACTTGGACAAGCCGATTCTGTGGGCTGCCGCCGTGAAGCTGCCAGCCTCAACGGCCTGGACGAATGCGGTGATGCCTTGGAGACGGGATGCTCCGTAGGTCGTCATGCGAGTGCCAATTGAAGAATAAAAGTGGCCAGTCTATGCCAGATTTGTCGCAACTAGCGCGTGTTTTTCGCCCATAAACTGAGCCATCAACATTGAGTGATGTGACAAGGAGTAGTGAAGATGACGGTTGAATCCATGCGGGTCTGGCAACTACCAACCTTCGGCCTGGAAAACCTGGAACTGGCGCGGCGGCATGTGCCGCGCCCTGGCCCCAACGAATTGCTGGTCAAGGTCGCAGCAGTATCGCTGAACTACCGGGACAAGCTGGTGATCAACGGCGAACTGTTGCCGGAATTGCCGTCCATGCCTTTCGTCCCGGTTTCCGACATGGCGGGCCAAGTCGTTGAACTGGGTTCGCAAACCCGTCGTTTCAAAGTAGGTGACCGCGTCATGGGCAACTTCTGGACGCAGTGGCTGGACGGCGAGCCGCCTCGCGCAATGCTCAAGCACGGTTTGTCGCTGGGCGGTCCGCTGCCCGGCATGTTGGCCGAATACGTTGTGCTGTCCGAAGAGGTCGCTGTTGCCGCCCCCTCGTCCTTGTCGGATGAAGAAGCCGCCACCTTGCCCGTTGCGGCCCTCACCGCCTGGTTCGCCTTGGTGGAAGCAGGAAAGCTGCGCACAGGACAAACGGTTCTGGTTCAAGGCACGGGCGGCGTGTCCCTGTTCGGCCTGCAATTCGCACAAGCCCTGGGCGCGCGCGTGATCGTGACCTCACGCAGCCACGACAAATTGGCCCGTGCAAAAGCGCTGGGCGCGTGGGCTGGCATCAACACCGTAGAGGTTCCGGCCTGGGCGCAAGCGGCGGTCGAACTGACCGGCAGCGATGGCGTCGATCATGTGCTGGAACTGCTGGGCGGAGACAACCTGCGCCAGTCCGTCGAAGCCCTGGCGGGTTCCGGGCGCATCATGCAGATCGGCTTCCTGGACGATACCGAAATCCGCCTGCCCGCCATTCCGCTTCAACTTCGGCGCGCCAGCTTGCAAGGGGTATCCGTGGGGCATCGTCGTGCATTCGAAGAGATGAACCAAGCCATTGACCAGCACGGCATCAAGCCGGTAATCGACAAAGTTTTTTCATTTACCGACGCTCACGCAGCGTTTGCGCGGCTGGAACAAGGGCCTTTCGGAAAGCTGGTCATCAGGGTTGGCGATCGGCCATCGCCATGATCTTTTCCAGACTAAGCAATGCGGTGGCGACAAGCTTGCCGCTAGGCACCCTGATCAATTCGTCGTAAATTCACCCCACTCCCACGACTTGATTAGAGCGATTTTCTGGATAATCCATCCAGATTCTGCTGGCTGATCTTCCGGTGTGTTGGTGCCTAGACTGAAACCCCAGTCAATCCATCGAAGGAAATTCCCATGGCAGACCATTCCATCAAAGGCAAAGTCGTCCTCATCGCCGGCGGCGCCAAGAACCTTGGCGGACTGATCGCCCGCGATCTGGCCCAGCACGGAGCCCGAGCCGTGGCGATTCACCACAACAGCGCAAGCAGCAAGGCTGATGCCGACGCAACCGTCGCCGCAATCAAAGCCGCAGGCGCTCAGGCCGTTGCCATCCAGGCGGACTTGACCACCGCTGGCGCAATCGAGAAGCTCTTTGCTGACACCATCGCCGCCGTGGGCAAACCGGACATTGCCATCAACACGGTCGGCAAAGTCATCAAGAAACCCATGACTGAGATCAGCGAAGCCGAATACGACGAGATCACGGCCGTGAACTCGAAAACGGCCTTCTTCTTTCTCAAGGAAGCGGGCAAACATGTCAACGACAACGGCAAGGTCTGCACATTGGTAACGTCGCTGCTCGGCGCCTTCACCCCTTTCTATGCTGCCTATGCAGGTACCAAGGCGCCCGTCGAACACTACACCCGCGCGGCCTCCAAAGAATTCGGCGCGCGCGGCATCTCGGTGACCGCAGTAGGCCCCGGCCCGATGGACACACCCTTCTTCTACCCGGCCGAAGGTCCGGACGCAGTGGCCTATCACAAGACCGCCGCCGCACTCTCGCCATTCAGCAAAACCGGGCTGACCCAGATCGAAGACGTGGTGCCGTTCATCCGCCATTTGGTCAGCGACGGCTGGTGGATCACCGGCCAGACGATATTGATCAACGGCGGCTACACCACAAAATGAGAGCGCCATGCGGACAGTAATCTTCATCGTTGTCGGCCTGATACTGGCCGCAGTACTGCTGCGGTTGGTGCCCAACCCGCACCGCACACTGGCCGCCTGCGCGTTCACGGTGGTGTGGCTGGGGGTTGCCGCGCTTAACTTGCGCACGGGCCTGTCACACGGCTACACCTTCGCCCAGGAATTGCCGATTCATCTGATTCTGTTTGGGGTGCCGGCCTTGGCGGCCTGGGCGGTCTGGTGGTGGCTGCGCCGGTAACCAGCCGGCCGCTGCGTTGGTCTTCGAGCACGAAATAGGACAACAGAATGGACAAGCTCGACCAGTACCGCGTTTTCATCCAGGTGGCCGAAATGGGCAGCTTCATCAAGGCGGCGCATACGCTGGATTTACCCCGGGCCTCAGTCTCCGCGGCCGTGCAGCAGCTGGAGTCGCAGGCCGGCGCCAGACTGCTGCATCGCACGACGCGGCGTGTCCACCTGACCAGCGATGGAGCGCAACTGCTGGAACGTGTCCGGCAATTGCTGGCCGATGCAGAAGATATTGATCAACTGTTCAAGACCAACCAGCACAAGGTCACAGGCAAACTCACCGTAGACGTCCCCAGCCGCATCGCACGCCGCCTGATCGCACCGGCGCTACCTGGCTTGCTGCGGCGCTATCCCAAGCTACAGCTCACGCTTGGATCAACGGACCGATCCATCGATCTGGTGCAGGATGGCGTGGATTGCGCGGTGCGCATCGGTTCCCTGAACGACAGCAGCCTGGCAGTCCGCCCGCTAGGGCATATCGCGTTGATCAACTGCGCCAGCCCTGCCTACCTGCGTGAACATGGTGTGCCTGAGCAACCCAGTGACCTAGCGTCCGGTCACTGGACCGTAGGCTACGCATCTCCGACGACCGGCCGGGAGTTGCCCTGGGAGCACGTGTCGTCCGGTGGGCAGGAGGAAACGACCAACATTCCCAGCCGGGTGATCGTCAACAACGCCGAGAGCTATATCGCATGCTGCCGCGCCGGTCTGGGTCTGATCCAGATTCCGCGTTTCGACGTGAAGCATCTGCTGGATACCGGCGAACTGGTGGAAGTGATGCCAGAGTATCGTGCGAGAGCAATGCCGGTGTCGATGCTGTATCCGCATAGACGTCAAAGGTCGCGCCGATTGGGTGTGTTTGTGGAATGGTTCGAGGATTTGATACGGCCGCATTTGGAAAGGTGATGCGGGTGTAGCGGTCTCAACCCTGCTTCTTTCTCTGCGGATAGATCGTCTCACCGCGTTTGAGCAAGTCAACCAAGGTCTGGATCTTCTTCTGGCGTCCTGCCGCCGTCTTCATGTTGTGCACGCGAAACGCGAGCGCAAAGCGGTTCTGCGCAGTCAGGCACGTCAGCATGTCCCTGGCTTTGGGTTCAGCATCGATGGCAGCCTGAAGGTCGTCAGGAATCTTCATCTCCTGACCGCTGCCATACGCGCGTTCCCAACGGCCATCCGCCTTGGCCGCCTCGACTTCCCTGAGTCCGTGCTCAGTCATCCGGCCTTCCTGGATCAAGCGGGCCACGTTGCCGACGTTGATCTTGCTCCATATGCTTTTGCTGCGCCGCCGCGTATAGCGTTGCAGATAACTCGTGTCATCCAACCCCTTACGCAATCCATCGATCCAGCCCCAGCACAGCGCCACGTCGATAGCTTGTTTCGGCGTCACTGAAGCCAGACCAGAACTGACCTTGTGGATCTTGATCCAGACCTCGTCCTCGTTGTCGTGACAACGGGCTAACCAGTCGTAGAAGCTTTGGCCGTCGGGGAATTCGTGGATGTTTTGGGGGTCGATTTTTAGGGATGCCATTGGATGGGGGCTCCGTTGGTCGCTGCCGTTACTGCCGGCTGTGCCCGGCGCGAGCGCGGTACTGCTCTATCCATTTCACAGATTGCGCGATGCCGCCGAACGGAAAGAAATGCAGGCTCACCTGTCCATGTGCCTCTGTCAGTCCGGCGGCCAAGCGATCCACAAAAACATCCGGCCCCGCCGTGCCAAACAGCTTGCCAAGAGAGATGCCGTACTTGGACCACATTGAGGCGCATGCACTGATGCCGCATACGGACGCATAGCGAGCAAGCACCGCGATACCTGCGGGACCCGGCACACCCACGCGTACGGGATGTTCAATGCCACGCTCACGCAGCGCTTTCAACCACGTCAACACGATATCCGCATCGAACCCAAACTGCGTGAAGATCAAGGGCGTCATGCCGCGCATGCCGATGCTGTGGCACTTGCGTTCGAGCACCTCCCACCGTTCGGCCGTGCTCATGACCGGATGGCTTTCTGGATGCCCCCCCACCCCGACAAGCTGGATGCCCGAGCGCTCGAAAACGCCTGTTTCGATCAGCGAGGCACTGTCGGAAAACGGCCCCATCGGGGTCGACGGATCTCCGCCGATCACCAAGCAGCGCTCAACGCCGGCTTCAGCGACCGCGCGTTTGACGAAGGAATCAAGCTCGGCAAGCGAGGCGATACGGCGCGCAGAAAGGTGCGGCATGGGTACCAAGCCCAGCTCGCGCACGGCCCGCGCTGTAGCCAATCGCGCGTCGTTGTCCTGGCCTGGCAGGTAGGGAATGGAAATGGTCGACCCCGGCAATATCCGCGGCGCCGCTGCGGTCAGCGCCGCAATGTCTTTCACGCTGACTTCCAACGAATAGGCGTCGGTGATGTTGCCAGGAGACTTGGGTGTACTGGAATAAATCAAGGGCATCGCTGAAAGGAACGCCGAACGGCCCGGCAAGCGGGTTGCGGTCGACGGGGGTGTTCAATTATTGGCGTCTTCTGCAATGGAATTTGCAGTGGCGGTCGCTGACTTGCGGGCCAGTTCGATGAAGGCCCGCACGTAGTCGATAGCGGTGTCAGCCTCGCGCGCCCCAAGAAAGATCTGCTTGGCGATGCCGCGCGCGCCCAGCCGCACGGGCACTACGTCCATCCGGGCTGCGTATTCCTCGACCAGCCAGCGCGGCAGAGCGGCCACACCGCGTCCGCTGGCCACCATCTGCACCATGATGTCGGTCGTTTCAATGGCTTTGTGGCGCTTGGGCGCGACACCGGCGGGCAACAGGAACTGGTTGTAGATGTCCAAGCGCTCGATGTCCACCGGGTAGCTGATGAGCACTTCCTGGTTCAACTGATGCGGCTTCACGTAAGCAGCCGTTGCCAGGGCATGACCCTTGGCCACGACCAGCACCTGCTCGTAGTCGAACACGGGCTCGAACTTCAGCCCCGGCTTGAACAGCGGGTCGGGCGTGACCAGCAGGTCGATCTCGTAACCGAAGAGCGCGCCGATCCCGCCGAACTGGAACTTCTGCTTGACGTCCACTTCCACGTCGGGCCATGAAGCCAGATAAGGAGAAACCACCTTGAGCAGCCACTGGTAGCAAGGATGGCATTCCATGCCGATGCGCAGCGCACCGCGCTCACCCTGCGCGAACTGGCCCAGCCGCTCTTCGGCCAGGTCCAGTTGCGGCAGCACGCGGTTCGCCACCGCCAGCAGGTATTGGCCCGCCTGAGTCAGGCGCAGGCTTCGGCCTTCGCGCAGCCAGACGTCGGTACCCAACTGCACCTCTAGCTTCTTCATGCTGTGGCTCAGGGCCGACTGGGTCAGGTTCAGCACGCCTGCGGCGGCCGTCAAGGACCCCTGCTTCTCGACCTGCTGGACGATGCTGAGGTGGATGCGCTCAAGCATTCAGATGATTTCCGCTCATGGATTGGTGAATTAAAACCATTTTACTTCATCATCACCCTCACCTAGTATGCGACTCCGGCCTGTTGCTGCACCTGCACAAAAAAGTTGCGGCACCGCGTAGATCCATTCATGTGAAGCAAAAATGACACGTCCACTCCGTCTAGTTGCCGTTTCCGGCGGAATGCAACGCCCCTCGAAGTCTGCGGCCCTGGCAGAGCACCTGCTGGACCTCATCGCCGACGAAGTCCCGTGCGAACAACACCTGGTCGAATTGGGTCAGCTAGCCCCGCAATTTGCTGGCGCGGTCTGGCGCTCGCAACTGCCCGACGTGGTGGAGCGGGAACTTGGCGTGGTCGAGCAAGCTGACATCCTGGTGGTGACAACTCCGGTCTACCGGGGCTCCTACACGGGACTGTTCAAGCACTTCTTCGACTTCCTTCATCAGGACGCCTTGATCGACAAGCCCGTCTTGTTGGCCGCCACTGGCGGTAGCGACCGCCATGCCCTGATGATCGATCACCAATTGCGGCCGCTGTTCAGCTTTTTCCAAGCGCGCACGTTGCCGCTGGGCGTCTACGCCACCGACAAGGATTTTGCCGGCTACCGCGTACAGGACGAGGCCCTGATCGAGCGGGCCAGACTGGCGGTCCAACGGGCTTTGCCCTTGATCGAATTGATTCGCCAGCCACGATCTGCCGCCGCAGAAGAAGCGGTCGCAGCCTGACGCAAGGCCACTCCGATTGCCGATTCAAGGGCGATAACGTCCGCGAAGCGGCTGTCGGACTCAATACATCGCCCGGGCGGCTGGAGCAGGAATGGCGCTCTCGGGATTTGACCCGCCCCTTGCTCCCAATAAAACCCGTTTCAATTCCCCGCATTTTTTTCGCATCATTCAGCGTACCTAATCACAATGAGCCAAGATTTCACATTCAGCATCAAGAGCATTTCTTTTGATGAAAACTATCAGCCATCAGACAGTACGCGCATAACGACCAACTTTGCCAATTTGGCCAGAGGGGCGAGTCGCCAAGAGAATTTGCGCAACACCCTGCGGATGATTGACCGGCGCTTCAATAGTTTGGCCCATTGGGACAACCCCAAGGGAGATCGCTACGCGGTCGAACTCGACATCATTTCCGTTGAAATGCACATGGGCGCCGAAGGCGGCAATGACGTTTTTCCGCTGATTGAGATACTGAAAACCAGTATCGTCGACCGGACAAACAACGAACGCATCGAGGGCATTACAGGGAACAACTTCTCGTCCTACGTGCGCGACTACGACTTCAGCGTGCTGCTGTCCGAACACAACAACAACAAATCCACCTTCAGCACTCCGGACAATTTCGGCGAGTTGCACGGCAAGCTGTTCAAGCACTTTGTAAATTCAAGCACTTACAAAAATCACTTCAGCAAGCCGCCTGTTATCTGCATCAGCGCGTCCAGCAGCAAGACCTATCATCGCACTGAAAATCAGCACCCCATCCTGGGCGTTGAGTATCAGCAAAATGAATTCTCCCCGACCGACCAGTACTTCGAAAAAATGGGCTTGCAGGTCCGCTACTTCATGCCCCCGGGTAGCGCCGCACCGCTGGCCTTTTATTTCCAGGGCGATCTGCTTGGCCACTACACCAACCTGGAGCTGATCAGCATCATCAGCACCATGGAAACGTTCCAGAAGATCTACCGTCCCGAGATCTACAACGCCAATTCCGCAGCAGGCAAGCTCTACCAACCGAGCCTGAAGAACCAGGATTACTCGTTGACGCAGATTGTCTATGACCGCGAAGAACGCAGCCAGCTCGCCGTCAAGCAAGGGAAGTTCACGGAACAGCACTTCATCAAGCCTTACGCACAGACGCTCGCAAGCTGGGCTGCCAACTACGCCCACTAATCACGCAAGATAAACAAGACCACAGATCATGAAAAAACTACTGCCTACTTCGACCGCCGGCAGCTTGCCGAAGCCTTCCTGGCTTGCACAGCCCGAAAAGCTCTGGTCGCCCTGGAAATTGGAAGGCCAAGAACTGATCGAGGGCAAGCAAGACGCCTTGAGTTTGGCACTGCAAGAACAACAACACGCCGGCATTGATATCGTCAGCGACGGCGAGCAAACCCGTCAGCACTTCGTCACCACGTTCATCGAGCATCTCGATGGCGTCGATTTCGAAAAGCGCGAAACCGTCCGGATTCGTGATCGCTATGACGCAAGCGTGCCGACCGTCGTGGGCGCCGTGAGCCGCCAAAAGCCGGTTTTCGTTGAAGACGCCAAGTTCCTGCGCCAGCAAACCAAGCAACCCATCAAATGGGCGCTGCCGGGTCCGATGACGATGATTGACACGCTGTACGACGCCCACTACAAGAGCCGCGAAAAGCTGGCCTGGGAATTCGCCAAGGTCCTGAACCAGGAAGCCCTGGAACTGGAAGCCGCAGGCGTCGACATCATTCAATTCGATGAGCCGGCATTCAACGTCTTCTTCGACGAAGTGAACGACTGGGGCATTGCCACCCTGGAACGCGCCATCGAAGGCCTGAAGTGCGAAACCGCCGTGCACATCTGCTACGGCTACGGCATCAAGGCCAACACCGACTGGAAGAAGACCCTGGGTTCGGAATGGCGTCAGTACGAGGAATCGTTCCCCAAGCTGCAAAAATCCAATATCGACATCATCTCGCTGGAATGCCACAACTCGCACGTGCCGATCGATCTGCTCGAACTGGTTCGCGGCAAGAAGGTAATGGTCGGCGCCATCGACGTGGCCAGCGACAAGGTTGAAACGCCGGAAGAAGTGGCCAATACGCTCCGGAAGGCGCTTAAGTTTGTGGACGCCGACAAGCTGTATCCGTGCACGAACTGCGGCATGGCGCCGTTGTCGCGGGCTATTGCGAAGGGCAAGTTGCTGGCGCTGAGTGAAGGCGCGGAGATTGTTCGCAAGGAACTGCTCGGCTGATGCTGAGTGGAAGCGGTAAGGGGTGCGGAGAGATGATTGACGCGGTAGCTTGATTGCTCTCTTCCAAACCTATCACCCACGAGAAAAGGCGCCGAGGCGCCTTTTCTCATTTACCGCGAAGACACCCGAGCCAGCAACGCCCAGGCGGAAGTTTTATCGTTGCCCTACTGCTCCTTCAGCCCCAACGACTTCATCAACGGCGCGAACAGTTTCTTCTCGTCCTCTACACGCGCGGCATAGTCGGCCGCACGCATCGGTAGCGCCTCGGCGCCGGCGTCCAGGAAACGCGCCTTGATCTCCGGCCGCGCCAGCACCTTATTGATTTCGCCGTTCATGCGATCGACCACATCATCGCGGGTGCCGGCGGCGGCATACACGCCGAACAGGCTGTCCGCGAAAACGCCGTCAATACCGGCCTCGGAAAAGGTTCGTATGTCGGGCGCCACGGCAGCCCGTTGCCGGCTCGCCACCGCCAGCACCTTCAGCTTGCCCGCTTGCACCATGGGAAAGACCGTGGCCGGTCCGAACGCAAAGTCGATCTGACCCGCGGCCAGGTCTTGTATCGCCGGCGCCACGCCGCGATAAGGCGCATGGGTGGCCTGCATGCCGGTAGCCTGCTTGAGCAACTCGCCAGCCAGATGCGGCGTGGTGCCGTTGCCGGCCGACCCGAAGTTGAGCGGATTGGGCTGTTTGCGCGCGTATTCGACGAACGCTTCGAGGGTATCGACGCCCAGCGAGGACCGGACGAACAGGAACAACTGGCTGTTGGCCAACAAAGCGACCGGCCGCAGGTCCCGCTGCGGATCGAACGGCATACTGGCGAACATTAGCGGGTTGACCGATTCGGTCGTCGATGGATTGAGCAAGAACGTATGGTTGTCTCCACCGTTGCGCACAACTTCGGCGCCCGCCAAGTTGCCGCCCGCGCCGCCCCGATTCTCCACGATAACGGTCTGCTTCAAGGTCTCGGCCAAATGCGGCTGCACCGTGCGCGCCAGCACGTCGACCAGCCCGCCAGGGGCCAGCCCCACGACCAGGCGCACCGGCTTGGCGGGCCAGGCCTGAGACGGCGTTTGCGCATGACTGCCCGTCGCCCAGCCAGTCAGCGCCAGCATCATCATGGCCAGACAATGTCTACGCAGCAGCATGCGATTCTCCTTATGGGGCGCCACCGCGCGATCCTGCGTACGGTGCGTCAGGTGCCGCACCCCGGTGAACCGCCGTGATGCCTAATCGCGGCGGCAGCCCTGCATCTGCCGCTCATTCTTCACAAAACTTTAAGCATAAAGAATCCCGGATAACCCTAGTTTGCTGGTGATGAGCGAGTGCGGGTTGGGGAGACGGCATTGGTTCGAATAAAAAAAATGGAAGGACTCGAATTCGAGTCCTCCCGTTTTTATTGCAAGGTCTACTGCAAGCGGAGTCAGCTGATCAGCCGCGGAGAGCCGATCCTGATACCAACCCTACCCGAAGTTCTTGCATCACAAGCCCGACTGGCCACGCCAGGGACATTCCTGCCGCGCGCCATCCACATCGGGAATGACCGATTGTGTGGAAGCCGGTCATTCAAGGCTAGATACAGACGAGCCTTCCGACGAGAAGGTCTTAAGTGAAAAGGCGAGAGAGAGCTTTCTGTCGTTAGACATCCCTCATCGGCCTCGCGCTATCCCAAACTCTTTCGAGTGCGCACTGTCGCGTTATTCTTCCGCAAAGAAATCCTCGTCGAGCCGCTTGAACTCGATTCTGCGGCTAACGCGAACGCCTACGCCATATTCGATCATCAGGTCGGTCAGCTGGTCCCCGTCGATCAGGATGACCCGCTGGGCAAGGTGTTTGACGTAATCCCGCGCATGGCCGCTGAAGGTGGAGGTTGTGACGAACACGCCCTTGGTGGCGCCATGACCGACCAGACTGCCGACGAAGGCCTGCACATCGGGCCGGCCAACCGTCGTGTCCGCATAGCGTTTGGCCTGTACATAGACCCTGTCCAGCCCCAACCTGTCCTCGTTGATGACGCCGTCCACACCGCCGTCGCCTGAACGGCCAAGCTGCGTTGCCGCGTTCTTGTGCGATCCGCCATAGCCCATGGCGATCAGTAGATCGACGATCAATTGCTCGAAAAAGGCCGGGCTGTTCTGGACGATGCGTTCCAGCAGTTCCGCACGAAGGGCTGATTGCACGGCCTGATAGGCCGCCTCAATCTGCTCCTCGGGCGTCCCGGTTTCGGATGATGGGACGATGGCAGCAGGCGGGGCATCGTCATCGGCCGATTTCTGCCCGGTGTAAAACTCGCGGAAGCTCTCATAATCCTTCAGCTCATTCACGCCGAGCTGCGCAGGATTGGATGCTAGCAGCGCCCGCCCCGCATCCGTCGCGATGAATTGCCCGCGCTTCGGAGAGGTGACAAGGCCCGCCTTGGACATATAGAACTTTGCCCAATGGATTCGGTTGTGGAGCAGGCGCTGCCGTCCGCTAGGCAGCATCTCTTCGCGTTCAGCGGGGCTGAGGCCGAACTCATCGGCAATACACTCGGCGACGTCAGCCACGCGCTGTTCCACAGTAGCAGCGAGACGCAGGACCGGGAGCATCAATGTTTGATAATCGGGGATGGGCATGGAATCAGGCAGCCTTCTTGCGACCGCGCTTGGCCTTTGGCGCGGCTGCGCGTTCTGACCGGATGCGTTCGAGCAAGTCGCTGGCGGGTTCGTCTGTTGGATCTTGCGGGACCAGCTCTCCCCTGAAGGCCTTGGCCAGCAATGATTGATCGAGACGATCGACCAGTTTGCGACTGTTATTAGTATCAATCGAAAGGCGTTCGACCCAGGCAAAAGCAGATTTTATGCGACGAACGATTTCAACTTGCTCGGCCTCAGAGCAGACTGGGATGGGCAAACCTTTGACTTTGGATATGCTCAATGTGTGTAAGCCAGAACTGGAGGATGCAACTGCCTCAATCCCCGTTCTCCCGCCCGGAGACAGCAGCCAGAACAATGCAAACTCGGGTGACACGGCTCCATCTAAGCTAATGCGGATCAAATGATTCTGATGTAAGCAGCCGTGCACTTCATTGTTCCAAATGGCCACCCGGCCTATCTGATCGATGCTGCCATTGCCTTCAACAACGAGAAGATCACCTGTCCGAAGTAAGGTCCGCTGGTACTCGGCCTCCGTGCATCCAATATGTGCTATGTCAACAAGCCTCAATTCATTTGCGTACACATTGGCAACCCGCATATAAGGCACTTGCTTCGGCAGGGATTTCCGAGATGAGTGTTGTGTAAGGCCACCAGTAACCTGGCCCACGGCCCCGATAGATGTCCAGCCCCAACCCGTAGGTAGCTCATCCACATGTAATGCAAGAGGATCTATCTCATCACTAAGCTGAACTCCATCGCCTTTTTCCATCATGCCTCGAGTCAAATCGCCTCGGAAAGCGGCGGCGAGGATGGCCTGTTTGTATTTCTCGACGAGGCGGGGGATGTGATCGAGATGGTCGCGGGCGCGTCTAGATATGCCGGTGAGGCTGTCGAGCTTCGCCACGATCTGTCGCTGTTCGGGGAGAGGCGGAAGAAGAAGCTGAAAAGCGCCAATCTCGTCATAACTAACGCGCGGCCTGTCCCCCCTGTCGAGCATGGCCGTGAAATCGAGAAATTCTCTAGTCATGATCTTACGACGCACGAATTCTGCCTCAACAGCGTCACTAGGTTTCAGTACGAGAATTTCGGCAGACGCCACGCCCGAAAAATCAGGGCGAGCCACCTTGTTGAGATAAGGGCGAAGGCGGCTGTAAAGCACGTCGCCGGCCTCGAAGCAGGCGACGGAGCTTTTGACTTCAGATGCCTTTCCAACCCGCAAAATCGCAGAGGTGTGAGGCTCGATATCTTCAAGGCCGAGGAACGATTTTTCGGGAACGTCGGCAGGATCAACCTTGTCCCCTCGCAAGGTCACAAGCTCACCTAAAGTCGATTCCGCCCATCCCTTTGGCAAATCACTCATTCCGCTGCCTCCGCACTAGCTGCAGCCTGTTCAACGCTATCCGGCTCCAACTCGTCCGACAGCGTTTCAATTTCCTCCAGCGCCGCTTTCAAATGGCCGATAATGGCCGCAGCAATGTCCTCGGGTTCGGTCAGCGTTTCTTCAGTCTCCGCCTCAGTATCGCGAAGCCAGCTTATGTCGAGATTGTCATTGCGGTTGGTAATGGCTGCACGGTCGAACTTGCGCCAGCGACTGTCTTCGCCCTGGTCCTGCCGTGCGGATTTGCCATTGGCATCAGCGCCATAGGCGGCCTCGAAATCAGCGAAGTCGGCAACGGTCAGCGGACGGGTCTTACCAAAGGCTGGCATGTTCGCCCGCATGTCATAGACCCAGACAGCTTTGGTGTTCCCCTTGTCGCTCTTGCCGCGCCGGAAGAACAGCACATTGGTTTTAACACCCTGCGCATAGAAAATGCCGGTTGGCAGACGCAGGATGGTGTGCAGGTCGCACAGGTCCATCAGCCATGTACGTAGGCGGCGACCGGTATTGTCCTCGAACAGCACGTTATCAGGAATGACCACGGCGGCGCGCCCGCCGGTGGCCAGGGCTCGCACGATATGCTCAACGAAGGCAAGCTGCTTGTTCGACGTATCCGCCGTAACCGAGAAATCCGATCGGGTCGGGCGCCCACCGCCCTTCTTGGTGCCGAAGGGCGGATTGGTCAGGATCAGATTGGC
This sequence comes from Achromobacter seleniivolatilans, assembly GCF_030864005.1. Lineage (NCBI taxonomy): Bacteria > Pseudomonadati > Pseudomonadota > Betaproteobacteria > Burkholderiales > Alcaligenaceae > Achromobacter > Achromobacter seleniivolatilans. The sequence goes on along the minus strand of NZ_CP132976.1, from coordinate 978,278 downwards.
CTTGGGCAGCGCCTCGCCATCGGGCGAGAGCGTGTCGATGTTTTTCATCCCGCCTTCGATGCCGTGCAGCAGCAGGTTCATCATGCTCAGGCGATGAGTGTCCGGCACCAGTTCTGCACCATAGAAGGCGTTGTGCCGCTGGAAGAAGGCCTGTTGCTCGGTCAGCGTGTAGAGATCATCTGTGTGATCCTTGATGTAGCGATCGGCAGCGACTAGGAATCCCGCCGTTCCCCCTGCCGGGTCTTGGATCACTTCCCCCGGCTGCGGTTGCATCAGGCGCACGATGCAATCGATCAGCGGACGGGGCGTGAAATATTGCCCAGCGCCGGATTTCTTATCGGCCGCGTTCTTTTCCAACAGGCCTTCATAGAGGTTGCCCAGCCCCTCTTCACGGGCGGAAAACCAGTCGAGCTGATCGATGTTCGACGTCAGCGCCTTAAGGTTGGTTGGCTTGCGCAGGCGAGTCTGGGCGTCGATGAAAATCGCGCTGACCAGCTCATCCTTCGCCTTGCCTAGTTCCAGCAGCATCGCTTTGTAATAATCGAGCTGTTCCATGCCCTCACGCTTGGCGAGCAGGCTCCAGCGCCACCCTTTCGGCAGCCGTTCTTCCTTGCCGGTTTCCTCCAGCATCTTCAGAAACAGCAGATAGGTCAGCTCCGTCACATATTCGTTATAGGTGACGCCATCGTCACGCAGGACGTTGCACAGTCCCCAGAGCTTGGCGACGATATCGGCGGTAGTTTTCATTTATGCTGCCTTCTTCCACAATTCTTCATTAATCCCGGCAAGGATGCTTTCCAGCTCCCCGCCGAACACTTTATTCAGGCGATTGAAGCCACCATCGGCGATAAATGGCTCCTTGTCGATGGCAGTTCGGTCCACCACGATTTCTTTTTCAATCTGTTCGCCAATGCGCTTGAGCCAGCGCTTCTGCGGATCTGTCCATGCGCGGCGCGCCATGATCGCACGCATCGCATCCCGCACGCGGTCTTCATATGGAATCAGGGGGTCACCCAGTGCGGCCTGACGGATGAAGCCGATGACCGAGGCGGCGATTTCCTCATTGCGCGCGTCGGCCCAGGCACGGCGCAGGTTTGCGTCGGAAAAGCCCTTAGAGTCGAGGGCAAGGCGCAATTCCTTCAGATCGGCGCGAGTCAGATCACGAGGGCGCTGCACGACGACTTTCAACGCGGCGATCGTATTGATATTGTCGCGCACAAAGGCAGCGAAGCTATCCAGAAAATCCTCTGGCTTCGCGGCACTCCCATAACCACGCGACACATCCGCTATATGATCCGCGTGCTTGGAAATGGGGAGGTATCGAGAATTCTCTCCATCAGCCCGCCAATCGAGGATCGGGCCAATCGCGGTGCGGTCCTTCAGCCATGCGGCAAGACCCGATGCATCGCCGGAAACAACCCGTCGCAGCATAGCCTCCGGCGTTTCACCCGCTTCAGCCTCAAACTGCTGCCTTGCCTCGTCGGTCAGTTTCTTGATCCGCCGACGCAGCTTCACCGCGAGCTGTTCGCGAATGACCTCCCGCTGCAAATCGTTTTCCGCTTCCGTCATTTCCCGGACAAGCTGGTCGAAGCTGATCGACGGGTTGACGACGACAGGCTTCATTTCAGTCATGTGCTGAAGATGCGGATAGAGATCCACGGCATCGAAAATCAGGAAAACCTCTTTGCCTATTTCCGGACACTGGCGCGTCGCACGGCCGATCATCTGTTCATACAGGATGCGGCTGTTCACCCGGCGCAGGAACACGAGGTTCGTGATCTTCGGCACGTCGATGCCGGTGGTAAGCAGATCGACCGTCACCACAATTTGCGGATTAGCATCATTACGGAACGAGCGAATCAGGTTCTTCACATTGTCCACGCTGCCGGTGATTTTCTTCACAGCGGCGTCATCGATGTCGCCATAGGCTTCAGCGAATGCGGTCTTGATGGCGCTGACCACCATGTCCGCATGGGCATCGGTGGCGGCGAAGATCAGCGTTTTGCCAGGTAGCGCCGGATCAATATGCCGCGCCAGCTCCTCCGCGACCACCCGATTGAACTCCCGTGTAATGACCTGCCGGTTGAATGCCTCGACCTCGAAACGGATTTCGTCTGGGGCGTGCGCCAGATCGACATCGCCAGTCCGCGGGTTGAGCAGTTCAAGCTCCTCGTCCTTCTCGAACTTGATACCGGCACGCGCCAGTGCGGTTTCGATGCGGATCGGCGGCTCATGGTCGATCAGGAACCCATCGACCACTGCTTCGCGGTAGGAATAGGTGAAGACTGGATCGCCGAAAATGTCGGTGGTGTGCAGCGCCGGCGTGGCCGTCAGGCCAACCTTCACCGCATCGAAATAATCCAGCACGCGCCGATACTTGGAGATGTAGTCGTCCTGCCCCCGGAAGCTCAGCTCGGCATCGGACATTTCGCGATCAAGTAGGTAGCCTCGATGGCATTCGTCGATGACCATCAGGTCATATTGGTCGACAGGCGGCACGGACGCGGCATCAGCAGCGAACAGCACACGCTTCACCAGACCCTGAATCGTGCAGATATGGACTTTGGTTTCCACATCGGGTGTGACGTCGCCAAGCCCCTTGAGGCCGAAGATCTCCGCAAATGTCTTGCCGGAGACGACCTTGGTCGTCGAAAACTCTCCCTCAGTCTGATCACCAAGAGCGCTGCGATCGACGACGAAGCAAATGCGCCGGAACCGCTTGGCTGACAGCAAGCGGTACAACATGGCGATGGCGAGCTTAGTCTTTCCAGTGCCCGTCGCCATTGCGACCAGCACGGCGCGTTGCTCGGCAGACAAGGCTGCTTCTACCGAGCGGATCGCGCTTTCCTGATAATGGCGAAGCGGAAATCCGAACTCGAATGGCTGCGCTTGCAGGGCGGCGTCGGCAGCATCCTGATCGACTTCAAGCTGACCTGTCAGGCCTTCAGGTGTCGGCCAGTCGACCAACGCACGGCGATGGTTTGCGGCGCGGCGGGTATCGCGAAACCAGATGCCGCTCTCGGTCTCAATCTGCTTGAGATAGGATCGGCCATTCGCGCTGAACACAAAGGGCACCTTGTGCTCACCCCATGGGCCACCGGCATAACTAAAATCGGCGCTGTCCTTGATACCGGTCGAATAGCGCTCAGCCTGATCGATCGCAGCAGACACGTTCTTCCGCCGCCGCTTTGCCTCAACGACGCCGACCAGGGTGGTGCCGACAAACAGAGCGTAATCAGCGGGACCACTTTCCGTTGGCCATTCCGCGATGGCGAGATTACGGCCTTTGGCTGGGCGAACACCCTTGCTGTACCGAAGGTCGCGGGTATCGACAACCCAGCCGCGGTCGCGCAGTTGCTGATCTATAAGCGCGCGTGTTTCCGCCTCGTCAAGGTCAATCTTTTCCGCAGCCTTTTCACCCCGCTCCACCAACTGAGCAGCCTCAGCGCGAGGAGCGCTTTCCGCCTCGGCTTGGAGTGCGGCGAGCTTACTTGTGATCTCCGCCTTCTCTGCATCAATGTCCTGGGCGATCTTCTCCCAGTCGGCACGCTCCTTGGCCTCGCGCAGGAGTCTTGCCTCTACCGCCTCGCGCGCGTGAGCCTGTTCCTCGGCTTCAAGGCGAGCGCGAGCCGCATCACCCTCAGTTTCAACGACTCTCTGCCTGAGTTTTTTAATTTCTTCGCGCAAGGCAACCGTCGCATCGACGGGTGCCCGCGGCGGCACAAAAGCCCCAGATTGAAAACTGGGAGCGCGGCCATAGGTCCGATGAAACCAGATGCCGAGCGACCAAGCGAACTTCAACGCCGTAAGAGCAGTAGAGTGGTCGCCCGCTGCTTCATGCACGGCGCTGTTTCCGGCCTTTCGCAGTGCATGAAAAATATCCGCGACCTCCTTCGGTATCTGGCGGTCATATGACAGGCGCCGCAGAGTTTCTTCGAAGGTTTCTCGCTCATCACGATAAACGGCGTGATGGGCAGCAACTAACTTTGCCGTCAATTCAGCAAACTGGCGCAACTTGACGATTGCTGTAGAGGGATCGGTAGGGAAATAGCTTTCCGCAAGGCCACCGAGGGTCACTAACTGTGTATTGTGCGGTGCCAAGAAACCGAAGTTCAACGAATCCATCTTCCCCCCAGTCCATTATCAATTGACCATGCACAAGGCTACGGTGTCAGATTTCATTTATCACGCGTGCGAGCGCAGCACATCGGCCACCAAACTAGGCTCGTATAATAGCTCGTCTCTCAAAGCACACAATCGACAGTTATCGCTGCAATGAAAAGAGCGCCGAAGCGCCCTTTTCCTTTACCTCAACTGACCAGCGGCATTATTCCCACTCAATCGTCGCCGGCGGCTTGCTCGACACGTCATAAACCACCCGATTGATCCCGCGAACCTCATTAATAATCCGCGAAGAAACCCGAGCCAACAACGGATGCGGCAGCGGCGCCCAATCCGCAGTCATGAAGTCAAACGTCTGCACCGCACGCAAGGCCACGACATACTCATACGTCCGCCCATCGCCCATCACGCCCACCGACTTCACCGGCAGGAAAACCGCAAACGCTTGCGACGTCAGCTCATACCAAGTCAGGCCGCTAGCCTCATCCTTGGTATTACGCAGTTCTTCAATAAAGATCGCATCCGCGCGGCGCAGCAGTTCGGCATATTCATGCTTCACTTCGCCCAGGATGCGCACGCCCAGACCCGGACCGGGGAACGGGTGACGGTAAACCATCTGCGGCGGCAATCCCAAGGCCACGCCCAGTTCGCGCACTTCGTCCTTGAACAGTTCGCGCAAGGGTTCCAGCAGTTGCAGGTTCAGCGTGTCCGGCAGGCCGCCCACGTTGTGGTGCGACTTGATGGAGGTGGCCTTGCCCGTTTTGGCGCCAGCGGATTCGATGACGTCGGGGTAGATGGTGCCCTGGGCCAGCCACTTGGCGCTTTGCTGCTTGCCGGCTTGTTCCTGGAACACTTCCACGAATTCGCGGCCGATGATCTTGCGCTTGGCTTCCGGGTCGGCGACGCCGGCCAGTTTGCCCATGAATTGCGCGGTGGCGTCGACGTGGACGATTTTCACGCCCATGTTTTCTGCGAAGGTCTGCATGACCTGCTTGCCTTCGTCCAGGCGCAGCAGGCCGTGGTCGACGAAGACGCAGGTGAGCTGGTCGCCGATGGCTTTGTGGATCAGCGCGGCGGCTACCGAGGAGTCAACGCCGCCGGACAGGCCCAGGATGACTTCGTCTGTGCCGACTTGCTCGCGGATGCGGGCGACGGCTTCGGAGACGTAGTCGGGCATGTTCCAGTCGCCCTGGCATTCGCAGATTTCGTTCACAAAGCGGGCCAGCATGGCCTTGCCTTGGACGGTGTGCGTGACTTCGGGGTGGAACTGAACGGCGTAGAAGCGGCGGTCTTCGTCGGCCATGCCGGCGATGGGACACGACGGCGTGGACGCCATCAGCTTGAAGCCCGGGGGCAGCTCGGTGACCTTGTCGCCGTGGCTCATCCAGACCTTCAACATGCCTTGGCCTTCGGGCGTGGTGAAGTCTGCCAGGCCGTCCAGCAGCTTGGTGTGGCCGTGGGCGCGGACTTCGGCGTAGCCGAATTCGCGGTGGTCCGAGAAGCTGACAACGCCGCCCAATTGCTGGGCCATGGACTGCATGCCGTAGCAAATGCCCAAGACAGGCACGCCCAGCTCGAACACGGCGTGCGGCACGCGCATGGAGCCTTCTTCGTAGGCGGATGCGTGGCTGCCGGACAGGATGATGCCCTTCAAGCCTTGCGCCATCTGGTCACGCACGAAGGCGTCGTCGACGTCGCCGGGGTGAACTTCAGAATAGACGCCGGCTTCGCGGACGCGGCGGGCGATCAGTTGGGTGACTTGCGAACCGTAGTCAAGAATCAGGATGCGCTGGTGCATGGAGCTCTACCGGTTGGAAATAAAACCGCACCGGCAGAACCGCTAGATAACTTTGCGATTCTGCCGGTGCGTAATGCATGACATTGTAGTTGACTGTGCGGATCAGTCGGCGCGGTAGTTAGGCGCTTCCTTGGTGATCTGCACGTCGTGTACATGGGACTCGCGCACGCCGGCGGAGGTGATCTCCACGAATTCGGCTTTGGTGCGCATGTCGTCAATGGTGGCGGCGCCGCAATAGCCCATCGAGGCGCGGATGCCACCAACCAGTTGGAAAATAATGGCCAGCACGCTGCCCTTGTAGGGGACGCGGCCTTCGATGCCTTCCGGGACCAGCTTGTCGGCGTTGTTCGACGGGTCTTGGAAGTAACGGTCGGCGGAGCCGTCCGTCATGGCGCCCAAGCTGCCCATGCCGCGGTACGACTTGTACGAACGGCCTTGGAACAAGACGATTTCACCGGGGGCTTCTTCCGTGCCGGCGAACATGCCGCCCATCATGCACGAGAACGCGCCGGCGGCCAGCGCCTTGGCGACGTCGCCCGAGTAGCGGATGCCGCCGTCAGCGATCAGCGGAACGCCCGTGCCTTCCAGCGCCTTGGCGACTTCGGAAATGGCATGGATCTGCGGCACGCCCACACCGGCCACGATACGCGTCGTGCAGATGGAGCCGGGGCCGATACCGACCTTGACGCCGTCAGCGCCGTGCTCGACCAGCGCGCGCGCGGCGGCGGCGGTGGCGATGTTGCCGCCAATGACTTCAACCTTGGGGTAGTTCTGCTTGACCCAGCGCACGCCTTCCAGCACGCCCTTGGAGTGGCCGTGGGCGGTGTCGACGATCAGGACGTCAACGCCAGCGGCAACCAGCTTTTCTACACGTTCTTCGGTGCCTGCACCCACGCCGACTGCTGCGCCAACGCGCAACTGGCCTTGGCCGTCTTTGCTGGCCAGCGGGTGTTCGGTGTTCTTGACGATGTCTTTGACGGTAGCCAAGCCACGCAGCTCAAAGCCGTCGTTCACGATCAGCACGCGTTCCAGACGGTGCTTGTGCATCAAGGCTTGCGCTTCGTCCAGCGTCGCGCCTTCCTTCATGGTGACCAGGCGTTCCTGCGGCGTCATGATGTTGCGCAGGGGCTGATCCAGGTTTTCTTCAAAACGCAGATCGCGGTTGGTCACGATGCCAACCAGCTTGCGGCCTTCAACGACCGGCAGGCCGGAAATGCCGTGCTGGCGCTGCAACGCAATGGCGTCGCGCACTTTCATTTGGGGGGTAACGGTGACCGGATCGATCACGATGCCGAATTCGTGGCGCTTCACGCGAGCCACTTCACGGGCTTGCTGGTCGGCGGTCAAATTCTTGTGAATGATCCCGATGCCGCCCTCTTGCGCCATGGCGATAGCCAGACGCGATTCCGTGACGGTGTCCATTGCGGCGGACACAAGGGGGATATTCAGGCTGATATTGCGGGTCAGGCGCGTGGCCAGGGAGGTGTCGCGCGGCAACACCTCGGAATACGCAGGCACCAACAACACATCGTCGAAGGTGAGCGCTTTTTGTACGAGACGCATGGGTAACTCCGGGCGCAAAGCAAGATTATACGCCGACTGCATGTTTTGACTAGGTGTTGACCCTAGGATTGAACGGATTTTTTGCTGCGCAAGTTGCTGCCCTGAAGCGCTCTCGTCCATTTATATGGCACTTTTTATAGCAGGTGCAAAACAAGCCAGGTCACAATATTTATACCCGGGTATTATTGACATCTATTTTTACCCGGACCATACTTCGCGCTGTTTTTTATTGGGCTTACTGCCATGAGTCTATCGGCCACTAGCAATTCCTACACTGCCTTTGAAGGCCATCGCATCCTTGCTGCCGGACCCTTGGCCGACGTCGCGTTGGCCGTCAAGCGCGCCTTGAACGTACGTGGCGGCGACACGCTGCTGGTGTTCCAGGACCGCACCGGGCAACAGACCGACCTGGACTTGCGCGGGAGTGACGCGCAGATCATCGAACGGCATACTGCCCCCCCCGCCAACGAGCCCGAGCGCGAACCGGACGCCGCAGATGCCGCCGCGGCGCAGCCGCGCGGACGCGGGCGGCCCAAGCTGGGCGTGGTGCCGCGTGAAGTCACCTTGCTGCCTCGCCATTGGGAATGGCTGGCCGCGCAACCGGGCGGCGCCTCGGTGGCGCTGCGCAAGCTGGTCGAACAAGCCCGCCGCGACAACGAAGCGCAAGATCAACAGCGCCAACGTCAAGAAGCCGCTTACCGTTTCATGTCCAGCATGGCCGGAAACCTGCCGGGGTTTGAAGAGGCGACGCGGGCGCTGTATGCGGGGGGACGCGAGCATTTTGCGCAGCAGGTCAATCAATGGCCGCAAGACGTGCGCGATTATGCGATGAACCTGGCCTGGCCCGAACCCGGCACGTCTAACGAAGACTGAGCGCTGTAGCAATGAAAGTCAGAACCTTTGTTCTCGTCGCGCTGGTTGGCGTGTCCGCCGCCGTGTGGGGCTGGCGGACGCTGCATCGGCCAGGCAAGTCGGATATTCCCAAGCTTGAAGCCCTGCTTGCGTATGCGCAAGAGCGCCGCATCTCGGCGTACATGTCGACGGATTTGCACCAAAGCCTGAGCATGACGGACCGGCGCTATTGCGAAGTTGATGGGAAAGTTTGCGAACCGCTAGGCGCCATGGTTTTTGAGGTCTTTGACCCGCAAAGCCAGGCCGTACACGCCGGTCTGAAGCAACGCATTCAGGAACTGGGGCTGGCCGTGAATTCCTTCGGCATACGGTTCGAGCCGGACGGCGCGATTGGCCACGCTCAGCTGGTTGTTTCCGATCAATACCTGACGTGGTTTGTGTATTCGCCCGGCAAACCTTGGGTGTCGTCGCACCCCCAGTTGGCCGTGACGCATTTGGATGGCCCCTGGTATCTGGAAGAGGATACGGACTGGAATTAATGTAATGTAGCCCCCAAAGCAGGCTCCAATGCAGCTCCCACACTCCTTTGCCCGGGACGGTCGGCATGCCACAACTTGTACTGCTGTTGTTGGGAGTACCTTACCTGCGCAAGCGCGCACGCGCCTTGTCCGCAGTTGGGATCTTTTTTCTGGCTGCTGGCGTCTTCGTGTTCATCGATGCGCTGGATAACGCCCTCTACTTTCCCCTGAACGCATTTGCCGTCCTTTTCATTATTGAAGGACTGGGCACCCTGCTGATCGCATCCACCGGCGTGGGCGGCCAACGTGTTTTGCGCTACGCCAAGGGGTTATTCGTGTTGTTGGCGGGAGGCCTGATCCTGGCCGGCCAGCATCATGGGCACTTCGTGTTGTCGATGATCTTTGGCGCGTTGTTCCTGATGGACGGCGTGCTGCAATGCCTGGCCGGTTACGTGGTGCGCTACGACCGCTGGCGCTTTGCGTTCGGGATAGGCGTGGCCGAAATCGCTCTGGCCATTTTCTTCTTTCAGCCCTACCCCACGCATTACGTGGGCACCGTGCCCTATTGCCTGGGCCTGTTCCTGGCCATCGCGGGCCTGAAGCTGCTGTGGTTGGCGCGACGGGTCAAGCGGCTGGCGTCCAATCCCGCATTCACGGACGGCCAGTCTGCCGCATTCATGCCGGCAGCGCCCGCCCCGGCCGCCCCGGTTTGGGATGGTCCCCCGGCAGACGCAGAACATGCGCTGACCGTGCACGTCTGGACGCCCTCTGGTTCCGCCAAGGCCCAAACGCGCAACTACCCCGTGATTGACCGCTACATCGCCGCGGTGGACGTCAATGGCGTCATTTCCACCGGCCACGCGGCGCTGGAATCGCCCGAAGGCATTTACATCAGCCTGTATCCCAAAGACGAGATCGACCGGTCCCCGGACGCCTTTGCAACCCTGCTGCGCGCCACAGCGGACAACGACATCCCAGGCGTGTATCAACCGGACTACGCCACGGAATCGCAAGCCTGGTGCCCATCGACCATGCGGGTCCGCATCCGGAACTACGACGCGGAAAAGCTGGCGGCGTTCTGGAGTGTCTACCGGCGCAACAGCACCTACAACCTGACGCATCGCAACTGCTCAAGCACGGTCGCTCAGGCGCTGGACGCTGCGTTAGACGGCGTGGTCGGCCGATTGCACGGCAACAAGGCGGGCTGGCGCGTCATGATCCGCCTGTTGTTCACGCCTGAACTCTGGGTGGCGTCGCAAGTTCGCAGGCGCGCGATCACCATGGCCTGGACGCCCGGCCTGACGCTGGACTACGCCCGCGCCATGAGCATGCTGGCCGACCCGCGCCCCTTTGGCTGGTGGAAGATGTCGCAGAACGCGTTGCGCCGGATCGCGCTGTTGCGCAGCCGCTGGCGCGAGCAGGACAAGGACGCATCGTTGCGCGGCCCCCGCGCCTGATACAGGGCCAGGGCAGTTGCGCGGCCAAGCACGCAGACCCGCATTGCGCTTTAATGGTCTGTAGCGGTTCCATTCCGGCCCGTTCCGAAGTCCAACCGAAAACGGTGCATCATGGCCATCGCAAAGAACTATCTGCTGTACGACGGAGACTGCCCCTTCTGCTCGAACTACGTGCAGATGCTGCAACTGCAAAAAGCCGTCGGCCCTATCGACCTGCTGAATATGCGCGACCACCCCGATCTGGCCGTGGCATACAAGGCGCAAGGTTATGACCTGAACCAGGGCATGCTGCTGCATCTGGACGGTCAGGATTACTGGGGCGCCGATTGCATCAACCGGCTGGCGCTGATCAGTACAGGTAATGACCTGTTCAATAGCGTCAACGCGGCCATCTTTCGCAACCGCTGTCTGTCCACTGCGCTGTATCCCTTCATGCGTACCGGCAGAAGTTTGGCCCTGACCTTGCTGGGCAAGAAGAAAATGCAGGTCTAGGGCAACGCTCTACACGGGGCGATCACGCCGCATCAGCCTAGCGCTGGCCGCGGCGGCAAGCCGTGATCAGATGCCCCGCCCTCTACCGCCACGCGCTGCAAGAACGCGTCCAGCGCCGGGTTGTCGTGGTGGGTGTGCCACGCCAAATACATGTCGGCGTAGAGATCGCGCTGCCCAATCGGGCGGAACTCCACGCCTTCAAATCTGAGTTCACGCGCCGAATCCGGCACGATGCCTACACCCAGCCCCGCGCGCACCAGCGCAAGCAGGGTGTGCGTTTGCCCGGCGCGCTGCACGTAGTCGGGCTGCACGTCGGCCAGCCCAAACGCCCCCACGATACGGTCATAGAAGTATTTGCCTTCACGCGGCGAATACAGCACGAAAGGTTGACCCTGCAACAGCCGCAGCGGCACGGTGGCGTGTTCGCACAGTGAAGAATGGGCGGGCAAGGCCAGCACCAGGGGCTCGCGTTCGATCAGCCGCGCCTCGATACCGGTTTGATGCGGAATGCTGCGGGCCAAGATCGCGTCGACTTCGCGTGCCAGCAGCAAGCGTTCCAGGTCGGTGCTGACGGTTTCGCGCAACTGGATTTCCACGCCCGCCAGCAGTTTGCGCGCCCGCATGATCATCGACGGCATCAAGCGATAAGCGGCCACCGCAGTGAACCCCAACGTGATGTGGCCTGCCTCTCCGCCCGAGGTGCGCCGCGCCGTTGCAGCCGCCCGCGCCGAATACTCCAACAGGTGCCGCGCATCACGCAGAAAGTGCCGCCCAGCCGCACTCAGCAGCACCTGGCGGCTGTTGCGCTCAAACAAGGTCACACCTAAATCCTGCTCCAGCAACTGAATTTGTCGCGACAGCGGCGGCTGCGTCATGCACAGCCGTTCGGCGGCCCGGCCAAAGTGCAATTCCTCGGCAACGGCAATGAAACACTCAAGCTGGCGAAATTCCATCGATTCAATCCTTGAATTGATCAATGCTATTTATAGCTCGAACGGCTATCCATCGATACCCGTTTCTATACTCAGCCGTAGCAATAAAGGAGCCCCCCGCAGCAATGATTTTTCCGCGGCGCATGCCGCAACACCACCAAAAAAGAGAAAAGACATGGAGACAAAAAATATCGCACGGCAACGCGTCCGGCTTATCGCCGCGGCGCTGGCGTTGACCGCCACCGCCGCATTGCCATGGAGCGCACAGGCCGCCGGGTACCCTGAGCGGCCAATCAACCTGATCGTCCCGTTCTCGCCAGGCGGCGGCACCGATATTTCGGCGCGTCTGCTGGCAGCTGCGCTGGGCGAGAAGCTGGCGTCGTCCGTGGTGGTGGACAACCGCCCGGGTGCGGGCGGCCAAATCGCCGCCGATCTTGTGGCGCGCGCACCTGCCGATGGCTACACCCTGCTGTTTGCCAATTCGGGCATGTTGGCCATCAACCCGTGGATCTACAAGCTGCATTCCGACCCCGCCACGGCGTTTGCGCCGGTATCGCTGTTTTCGGACCTGCCCTTTGTGTTGGTCGTGCCGACCAATTTGCCCGCCAAGAATGTGGCAGAACTGGTGAAGCTGGCACGCGCCGAACCCGGTAAACATACTTTCGCCAGCTCCGGCACGGGCGGCGCTCCGCACCTGTCGGCCGAGATCTTCCAGCAGGCGACCGGCGTGGACTTGATGCACGTGCCCTACAAAGGCGGCGGCCCAGCCATGACGGACCTGATGGCTGGCCGCGTGGACATGCTGTTTGCATCGGTGTTGGAAACCATGCCCTACGTCAATGGCGGCAAGCTGCGCGCCCTGGCGGTGACGGGTGCAACCCGGTCGCCGGCGATGCCGGAGGTGCCCACCATTGACGAGTCCGGCGTAACCAACGCGCAATCCGGCTCGTGGACTGCCGTGCTGGCGCCTGCCGGCACACCGCCCGCCGTCATCGACAAGCTGTCGCAAGCCATCCGCGAGGTCGCGAACGACCCCGCAATGAAAACCAAGCTGGAATCCCAAGGCGCAGTCGCGCACGGTTCCACGCCGCAGCAATTGCAGGAACTGGCTGCCAGCGAACGCGCGCGCTATGGCCAGATCATCAAAACGCGCAACATCCAGACCAACTGACTCCATGACCGAATCCCTTTCTACTTCCACCGCCAGCCTATTGATGGTTGGTCCGCTGCTGCCTGACCTGGTGGCGGACCTGGAGTCCCGCTATCGCGTCCATCGCTTGTGGGAAGCCGCTGATCCCGCCGCGCTGCTGCGCGAGCATGGGCCGGCCATACGCGGCATTGCCACCAGCGGCCGCTTTGGCGCCACGCGGGAATTGATCTCGGCGTTGCCCGCACTGGAAGGTATCTTCAGCTTTGGCGTGGGTTACGACACCATCGACCTGAACGCCGCCCAAGAACACAGAGTCGTCGTCACCAACACGCCCGGCGTGCTGGACGCTTGCGTGGCCGATACCGCCCTTGCCCTGATGCTGGCCGCCCCCCGCCGCATCGCGGAAGCGGACCGTTTTGTGCGCGCTGGCCGGTGGCCCCAGGAAGGCTTTGGCCTGGGCACGCGCATGAGCGGCAAGCGCTGCGGCATTGTCGGGCTGGGCAATATCGGTTTGCAGATTGCCCGCCGCGCCGCCGCGTTCGATATGGACATCCTTTACACCAACCGGAAACCCCGCGCGGATGCGCCCGCGGCGTACCGGTATTGCCCCGACATCGTGACGCTGGCGCAAGAGTGCGACTTCCTGGTGTTGGCCGTGCCGGGCGGCAACGCCACCCGGCATATGGTGAATGCCGCTGTGCTGGATGCGCTGGGTCCGCAAGGCTGGCTGATCAACATTGCGCGCGGCACCGTAGTCGACGAAGCCGCGCTGGTCAGCGCCTTACAGGAAAAGCGCATCGCAGGCGCTGGGCTGGACGTGTTTGAACACGAACCGGCCACGCCTGCCGCGCTGCACTCGATGGACAATGTGGTGCTGCTGCCGCACATCGCCAGCGGCACGCATGAGACGCGCCGCGCCATGGCGGATTTGATGGTGGCGAACCTGGACGGCTGGTTCCGGGATGAAAAGGTGCTGACCCGGGTGGTGTAAGGCTGGGCGGTACTGGCGCGAAAAATGGGGGCTGGCGACAGCCCCCTTGGCTTATTGGCGGAATTTCCTGGCTGAATTCAGCCGGCGAGATTCGCGAATTTTCCCGCCTGAACTCAGTCAGTAGACCCAATGGCCCGAATTACTCACTGACCCAGCTCAGATCCGGCGACGGCACGCCCTCTTGCTGGAAATACAGGATCGCCGCAACAGCCAGTTCGCGGCTGACACACTGGTATTCCTGATAGCTGCCCGACTGCCCGCCCACGACCAGTTCCTGATCGTGATCTTCGGATCTGGAAGGGTCGATCAGCGTGAATATTTTTGCGTCGTCATCCAGGGTGATGGACACCACGTAGGCGGTACCTCCGCCCCCCACCGCCATGACGGTTTCGTCTTCGGTCACAAACGCAATGGAGCTGAACCTGACGCCGTCCATCCGATCCAGCGCGGCCAGCAGGTCGGCCTCGGACGGATTGGCGCCTTCCCGGACCGCTACTTGCTCGTCCTGGCGTCGTTCTTCAATGATTTTTCTTATTTTCACGGTAGGTACCAGAATCCCTCTGAATCAGAATGGGGCTAGCAGCAAACGCGGGCGCCGGAACCGGTGCTGCGCCATAGAGAAACCGCCAGCAACGTCCGCCAGTCTACCGGCTTGGCGCCAACACTGCCGCAGACCGGGCGACGGCCTGTTGCAATTGACCGCTGGAATCCGGGGCGCTGTGGGCGTAACTTGAAAAAACGGCATATGCCGCGGCACCTGAATAGGTACGCACCATGACGTCACACAAGCCCCATCCCGCCCAGGCGCACGGCGCGCCCGGAGCAGATAAGCCAGCCGTTGGCGCCCCCGACACTCCGGCAATTGCGCAAGCTGGCAAGGACCGCGCCAAGTCAGACCATCAGCATGAGGACGCCAGGCGCCGCGCGCTGGCCAGCGCCCAGCACAAGGAAAGCCCGCGCACAATGGCTGCGCCCAAATATCACGGCGGGCATCGCGGGGGTTAGGCTGCGCCCCCGGGAATACGGCGCGGCGGACACAGGTCCGTGATCAGAATCGCACCGAGCACCGGATGCCCGACGGGATTGTGTTGCCGTCGTTCGGCACGCGCAGCAAAACGGTGAAGGTTCCGCTTGCGGCATCCATTACCCGGTCGATTCGCCACACTTTCGCTTTCAGCGGTTTGTCGCTGATTGCCGTGTTGACCATGACCTGCGCATCAGTGTCGGACTTGATCTGGCCGTACAAGCCTTCGGGCACCACCACCTTGACCAGCAAGGGGTTGATCTGCGCCAGCTTGACGATCTTGTTGTCGTTGACCCGGTCGCCGGGGCCTGCATAACGTTCAGCGACCACACCGTCAAACGGACTCTTGATGCTGCGCTCGGCCAAAATTGCTTGTTGCAGCGCAACCTGCAACTGCGCCTGACGGCTGCGTGACGTCATTTCGTCGTAATCACCAGCGGGCAACAGCTGCCGTTTGAAGAGGTCGGCATTGCGCTCAACCACGCGGCTCAGATAGGACGCTTCGGCACGGCGCAAGCCCAACGTGGCTTCATCGACGCTGGTGTTCAGTTCAGCCACGACCTGCCCTTTCTTGACCACGTCGCCGCGCTGCACCAGCACATTGCTCAACACGCCAGCCGATGCACTGCCCAATTCCGACACCTGAAAAGGTTCGATCAGGCAGGCCATGGGCGCGTTCAGGTTGTCTGCGGGCACGGCCAGAGCCGGTTCGGACAGCACCGGCAGGCGAGCGTCGGGCGGCAGGCCCTGGGCCAGTGCGGCGGCGCTGGCAAAGAGGCCGCCGAGCAGAACCGGACAAAACAAGTTAAGGCTACGCATCATGGAATCGGGTCTTTGAGTCAGTCGCCCTGGCCCGAAAAGGACAGGGAGTTTTCCAGTTCTTCATCCGCGGCAACCATCTGCCGGCGCTCGCGGGCCAGTTTACGTTCGGTGCGGGCCTGCGCAAAGCGCAACCAGCGGGCGGCCAGCCAGCGCCAGCCCTTGGCCTGAGGGGATCGCAGGGTCTGCATGGGTAGCGCCCAGCCGCTGCCGGTCACACTATCCAGCACCGCGTCTTCCAGCGACAGAATGGCTTCCACATGGCCCGGGTCGCCCTGGCGTCCGCAACGGCCTTCCAATTGCCGGTCGATGCGGGCCGACTCGTGCCGTTCGGTCAGAATGACATGCAGGCCGCCAGCGGCGCGCGCGGCGTCCGACAGCGGAATGTCGGTGCCGCGGCCCGCCATATTGGTCGCGATCATAATGCTGCCCATCTCGCCGGCGCGCGCAATCATGTCGGCTTCACCCGCGTCCTGTTTCGCATTCAAGACCACGGCGGGCAAGCCCGCTTCCGCCAGCACGTCCGCCACCTGTTCCGATGCCGCGACGGAACGCGTACCGATCAGAATGGGCACGCCTTGTTGATGCAGGATCTGCGTGCGGGCGCGCACCGCTGCCCACTTGTCGGCCAGGTTGCGATGCACGGCGTCTGGCGCATGACGGCGCCGGGATTTTCGGTGCGTGGGGATGCGTACCACCGGCAAGTCATAGACCCGGCCAAGTTCGCCGCGAATTTCGGCCGCCGTGCCGGTCATGCCGGACAGCAGCAAATAGTGCTTGAAAAATCGTTGATAGCTGATGCTTTTGAGCGTGGCGCGCGGCTCGCTCAAGTCCAGCCCTTCTTTGTGTTCCAGCATCTGGTGCAGCCCCTGCCCCCAGGACCTGTCCGGCATCACGCGGCCGGTGAACTCATCCACGACCATGATCTTCTCGTCGCGAATGATGTATTGCTCGTCGAGCTTATACAGATGCAGCACCGTCAACGCACTCAAGACCAGTTCTTCACGCCGGAACGGAATGCTCCATGGCGCGGGCAGCGCCGCGCATTGAGCCCGCAGATGCTCCCGGCCCGACTCGTTCAGGGTCACGCGGCGCTCGCCCAGCAACAGACGATAGTGTTCCGGCTGCATGCCGCCAGCCAGTTCCATGGCCTGGCGCGTCACCGCGCTGGTGTCGTCTTCCTGCACGCCTGAAATGATGAGCGGGGTGCGCGCCTCGTCCACCAGCACGCTGTCCGCCTCATCCACAATGGCGAAACACAGGCCGCGCAGGTACAACTGGCCCAGCGTGCCCTGCTCGCCCCGCAGCCGTTCCAAACGCAGCGCGTCTTCATCCTTGCTGCCGTCCAGCACGATCAGGTCGCGCAGATAATCGAAGACCAGGGTTTTGTTAGAGCAATAGACCACATCCGCCTGATACGCTTTGCGGCGTGTCGGGATGTCCATTTCCATGCTGACCCACGCCACGCTCAGACCCAGCGCCTCGTAGATGGGACTCATGATCTGCGCATCGCGCTCGACCAGATAATCATTCGTTGTAATCACGTGCACGGGCAGGCCCGCCATGGCGACCGTGGCGGCGGGCAAGGTGGCCGTCAGCGTCTTGCCCTCGCCCGTGTGCATTTCGGCCACCATGCCTTGCAGCATGGCCCAGCCGCCCAGCAGTTGCACATCGAAATGCGCCTTGCCCAAGGCCAGGCGTCCCGCCTGCCGGATCAATGCGAAAGCGCGAGCCGCGCTTGCCTGCGTGATGCCGTTGCAGCGCAGGTCAAACGCGACCTCGTCAGCGCGGCTGCGCACACCGGCCAGATCGATGTCGCCCAACGCCTGCGTCTCCCGGTGCACACGAGACAGGATGCGGCGGGTGCGCCACAGCGGTTCGCGGCGCTTTCGTCCCAGCCAGCGCAACGCCGCCGTGCCCCAGGCTTCCAGCTTGTTGGCGTGGCGTTCGCTTTCCTTTTCGGGATACAGCGGATCGGGGCGCAGGGCGGAAAAGGCGTGCATGTCAGAACCGCAACTGGCGCAGCACCATCTGCCTGACCGCATCGTAGGCTTGCAGGGCGATGGGCCGGGGCTCGTGGGCAAATTTTACGTAGACCCGCGCGCCCAGATACGCGCGGGGCGCGTCTTTGGGCAGCGTCAGGTCCATAACAAACAGGTTCTCCGACGATTTGGCGCGGCCTTCCTGCGATTTGCGCGGGTCCACACCGATGCTGCCGCCGCCTTGCAGACTAAGCGCCAGACTGGGCAGCTCGTCGGTAGCGGCCGGCACCTCGCGGGCGATCTCCGCCACAAACTCCTGCCCGCTGTTCTGCACCAGCCGCACACGCACGTTCTTGAGCGACTGGTGGATGCGTTCCAGGCTGGACTGCGGCACCACCACGCGCACCGTCTCCGCGTCGGTCAACACATAACCCAACAGTTCACCGCGCTGCACATACCGTCCCGTCATGTCTTCGGCCTGCGCCGACACATAGCGCCCCGCGTGCGGGCTGCGCACCTGCTGGGCCTGCACCTGTAGCGCTATGGCCTGCCGTTCGGTTTGCAGGCTGGTCCATTGATGCCGCATGATGGCCGCCTGCACCTGATTCTGCGCATAGGCCTGCACGTAACGGGCCTGATACTCGTCGACCTGGGCGGCCAGCATGGCGTCGCGGCGGATCAATTCGTCGTTTTCCAAGGCCAGCAAGGGCGCGCCCTGACCCACGGGCGCGTCATCAGCCGCCTGCCTGGCACGCACAAATCCCGCCACCGGCGCCCGCACCTGGGCTGAAGGCGGCACCCAGACCACGCCTTCGGTGTCGGTGGAAGACGGCAGCGGCACCGCGCCCAGCAGCCCTGCCACGCCCAGCACGCAAAGCGTGCAGATCAGGTAAGACCGGACGCGATGCGCCTGAATCTGCGGGTCGGCATAGAACTGCCGGCCTAGGCGCCACAGCGGCATGACGATCGTGTTGAAGATCGCCCACAACGCCAGCAGCACGCCAAAGAAAAAGAACTGCCCGGCCATGATGAAGATGGCCAGAAACATGATGAACATGCGGTAGCAAAACGACAGCACCCCATAGCCCACGAACCAGACGCGTTCGCCGGGCGTGGCGCGCGGCGCTTCCACGCCGCGCAGCCCCAGCACATAACGCTTAAACAGGTATCCCAGATAGCTGTTCGCCCGCTGGCCCAGGTTGGGAATCTCAATGCCGTCAGACAAGACGTAGTAGCCGTCATAGCGCAACAGCGGATTGCCGTTCATGAACAGCGTCGATACGCCGCACAGAATGATGACGGTATAGGCCAGCGACCGGCCAATGCCGGGTTCCAGCTGCGTCCATGCAATCATCGCCAACGCCGCCAGAAACAGCTCGACCAGAATCCCCGCCCCGCCCACCAGCATGCGCCAGCGCTTGTCGGCAAAGGCCGAAGCGGCCGACGCGTCCACATAAGGAATGGGCACAAGCAGCAAGAACATCAGGCCGATCTCGTGGACTTCGCCCCCGCGCGCCTTGACGGCGCAGGCGTGGCCAAACTCGTGGATCGCCTTCACCACCGGGTACACCAGCGCCATGGCCAGCACGTTGCCGGTGGAAAACACCTGATCCCAGATGTTGTGCGTCAAAGTCTGCCAGTGCATGGCGCCCAGCGCAGTACCCGCTGCCACCACCCCCAGCCATAACAACGCGCCCACCCAGGTGAACAGCCAGCGGTAATACGGCAGCGCTTTCGTCAGCCAGCGGTCGGGGTCCACCAGCGGCATTTTCAATGCGCTGGGGTTGCCGATGTATTGCTTGATCTTCTGCATACGCTGGCGGCGGCGGCGTTCCACCAGGTCACGCACGTCGGGCGCGCGATCGGTGGTCAGCACGTCGGCCCGGTGCAACTGCGCCATCAGGCGGATGACCTCGTCTTGCGGCATGGCGTCGTCATCCAGCTGGCCGCAGGCCGTCTCCCAGATTTCCTGCACCGTGCGCCGCCCGTCCATCAGGCTGATCAGCAGATTGGCCTCGGGGGTGTAGCGGTGGAATTCGCCGTTGCTCTGGTCCTGCATGACGTACCAGACCTCACCGCGATACACATGGCGATGGATGTGGATGTGCGAGCGCAGCCGCGGGCGCAGCGTGCTGACCCGGTGCCAGGAATTGCTATACAGCGCAGTAACCGACATACCTTCTCGTTAACCGAACCAGCCCCACCATTTCAGGCGTAGCCAATCAAAAAATCCGTGCGTCCAGATCCAGACGTAGCGGCGCTCGTCGATATCGACGCGGCCCACGCCTTCCATGCCCGGCCGCAGGGCCGGCGCCGTTTGGGGGGCTACGTTGGCGGGCAGGCTGGCTTCCAGCCTGAATACGGTCTTGCCTTCCTGCACCTGAGCCAACGGAACAATGCGGGTGATCGTGAACGGAATCTGCTTGTCCGGCATGGCGGCCAGGGCGACCCTGCCCGTCTGGCCCACGGCCACATCGTCAATCAGCCGGTCTTCCACATCCAGCCACAGCCGGTAGCCGTCCAGGGGAGACAGCTTGAAGAGTTCTTGCCCGCGTTTGACGGCCTCGCCCAATTGCTGGGTCAAATCGCCACTGACCAGCATCCCGTCAAACGGCGCGCGCAACGTGGCCCGCTGGATCTGTTCACGATAGAACTGGATCTGCGCCATGGCCTGCCGGGCCTGCGCCTGCGCGATGGCGGCGGCAGCGCTGTCTCCGCGTGCGGACGCTTCTTCTGCCTGGCGGCGGTACTGCACTTCCAGGTTGCCGGCGCGCAGCAATTCCAGCTCGGTCTCGCGCGTGTCCAGCGCGGCCAGCGCCTCGCCCTGCTTGACGTTGTCGCCAGCCCGGCGCGATGCGTCGCTGATGTACCCGTCAAACGGGGCCGCCAGCACGCGCTGCACCACGCCCTGCACCGTGGCCGTGGCGCTGATTCGATAGGGGCCATGCGCAAAGCAGGCAAACAGCACAATGCCAATGAGCGCCAAGACGGCGAGTTTGCGGCCGATATGGCGGGGGCCCAGCAGACGGCCCGATTCCTCCATCGCCGCATCGCGCCACTTGCGCCAGAACGGGCGCTCTTGTTGCAGCCGCTGGTACAACACGCGGCCCGCCAGCAACACCACGCTTTGGCACAGCTCGATGCTTTGCCGGTCAAACGGCATGTTGTCCGGCCGTTCAAATACCAACGCGCCACGCGCATCGCCTTCCGGCGCGAAGGGCACGGTCAGGACATTGCGATTGCCAAACTCCCTGGCCAGCGATTGGTGGGCACGCAGTTGCAGGGTGCGGCCCTCGTCTTGCGGCAGGCAAAGGGTCGTGTTCTGGTCGATGGCCTCGTCCATGGCTTCGGCCACACTGCGCACCAGGTTCATGTTCTGCACGAGCCGGCTGCTATGCGACAGCGCATAAACCTTGGAGCGGCCATCCTGCCGGAAACCGATACTGACGCGGTCGCACTCCAGCCGGGTCGCAAGATCCGTGACCAGCGTCAGCGCCACGTCCTTGAATTGCCCTTCCTTCAACGCGCGCGCCACGCTGTTGATCACGTACATCAGCCGCTCGACCGTCTGCGCGGTATCGGTTTCCTGATGTTGAATCAGCCAGCATTCCAGCACGCCCGCGCCCCAGCGCAGCGCTTGCACCAGGGGTTCCGGCGCTTGTTTGGCGGTTTCGAAGGCCGCCACGCCGTGGATGCGTCCGTCCAGAACGATGGGATAGGCCACAACCAAAGCGCCGGCGTCCGCCGACACTGCCACTTCCCTGCCCTGCAAGGACTCGTCCACCACGCCATAAAAAGCTGCGCCCGCCCTGCTGCCCGCGGGGTATTGCGAAGCGACTTCAAATGGCCCGGAATCCGGTTCGCCCAGGATCAACGCCGCGTGACGCACCCCCGGCAACTGGCTGGCCTGCAAGGCCAGCCACGCGTCCAGAAACGACTGGCGGTCGCTGGTGGCAGACAGCGCCGACCACCAGGCCAGATCCGCACGTTTAACCTGTGCGGGAACAACGGCATCATTCATCCTCGCTACCCATCTCCGTAAGCTGCGGGATCTGCCGCGTGACGCTCAGTCCGCGCTTGCGGCTGGTCTTCGGTTCCCAAGTATTGGTCTTTGAATTGAACACGACGGTGGCGTTTCCTGTCGCTCCGAGCGCGCCGCTCAGGCCCAGGATGCCTACCCCGGCGGCCATCGCCACGCGTTCCGCCGTGTTGCCTTCCGGCACGTCTTCCTGCGTCTCGGCCGAAGCCACCGGCTCGCCTGCAACGGCGTCCGGAAGATCCGATTGCGACACGGGCGCACCTTCTACGGCTTCGTCTTGCTGGGCCTGAACATCATCTGGCGCCTGCGGGCTTGCCGCCGCAGCGGCACCCGCATACCCCTGACCGCCACTTTGCATGGAATGATCGGCCCGCATCGACACACCGTCCGCCGTACCGGCCGAAGCATAATCCGAAAGCCCGCCGTCTTGGCGATCAATCGAGATATCCGGCTGCGCGGGCGCCAGACGGATGCCATCAGCCAACGACTGACGCTCCTGGCCCAGATGGCTATCTGCACCCCAGCGCGGCGTGAACGGCATGCCAAACACCGGACGCTGCCAATGACCGAAGCTGCCGTTCCAGGAATACAGGTTCTCGAACGATCGCGTGATCAGATCCGGCGCGTTGCCGCCCGGGCCGAAACGAGCCAGGTTGATCATCACGCCGGTCTCGGGCTGGATATAGATGGCGGCAAAATCGCCCACCATCACGTCCTTGGCAAACGTGCCGCGGAAGTTGTCCGAACCCGCGCCGCCCAGCATGTAGTTGTTGCCCGTGCCGGCCAGCAGGATGTCGTTGCCGCCGAACGCGATGTCGATGGTTTCGATCAGGCTCAGGCGGTCATTCACAAAGACCACTCGGCCGTTATCGCCGAACATGACGTTGTTGCCCGCGCCACTCTCCAGCTCATCCGCGCCCATGCCGCCCAGCATGACGCCTTCACTGTTGTTGTACAGACGGTCGTCTCCGCCTACCGAGGGGTAAATGGATTCAAACGACGCAATCCGCCCCGCCGCCGTAAACAAGGCCCGGCCGCCGTCACCAGCGATCAAGTTGAAGCCGCCCGCGCCCAGCCCCTGGATGATGTCGCGGCCCATGCCGCCAAACACCGCATTGCGGCCGCTGCCGACCGTAATCGTGTTCAGACCGCCAGGCGGCAGGTTGATGGTCTCCAGCATTTGCAGGCCAGCGCCCGCAAGATAGCGGCCGCCTTCGACCGGCGTCGCGGCGTCGATGAAATCGCCCCGGATACGCAGGTAGTTCACCGGCGCCACGGTCACAATGCGGCCAAAGTTCGCGAACACGATATTGTTGCCGTCGCCCGTGGTGATCTGGTTGCCGCCCGCATTCAGCCTGTCGGCCGACGAGCCAACCGCCATGCCCGCCGCCTGATCCGGCGTCAGCACCAGTGTCAGCGACGCCAGCGATTGCTGGTCCGCCATCGCTCCCGATGCCATGTTCATCGGCGCGCTCAGGTCGATATTCAAACCGGCATTGCCAAAGACGATGTTATTTCCCTGGCCTGCGTGGATGACGTTATTGCCGCCGCCACCGGCGATCAGGTCGTTACCCGACCCGCCGTAGATGACGTCGTTGCCCGCTCCGCCATACAAGATCACGCCTTGCGTGGCGCCGCGTGCGTCCAGCACGTTATTGCCCGCCTGGCCAAAGTGCAGCGCCTGACCCGCCTGGCGCTGACCGGGCTGCGCGGTGTAATAGGAGTCATCCTGACTGGTCGAGCCAAACAGCAGGACCGGCCGGTCCGTGCCGCCAACGGTGTTGCCGCTGGCGATCAGCAGGTTATTGCCTCCCCCGCCTTGCACCAGCGTTACCGTGCCCACGGTGGCGTGGCGCACCGTGTACGTGTCATCGCCCTGACCCAGCATCGTGTTCACCGATTGCACCCCGTGGAAGATGATGCCGCGATCGAACAGCTGGGTTCCGCTTTGCCCGGCGAGCTGGACCGCGCCCGCGGCGCTACCCAGACCTGACGTCATGCCCAACCCGGTAATGCGACCGAAATCGCCCGCTTGCTCGTTGTTGTAGAGACCGTTCAGACCGCTCATCTGGTCCACCTGATCTTGCATACCGATCTGGCCGGTAGTCGTGCCATCGTCAAAGATACGGACGCGGTCATTCGCAGGAGCCGTCTGCGTCACCCCTTCGTAACGTGCGCCCAGCTGGCCGCTGCGTTCACCCGGAAGCGCCACGCCCGCACGCAACGTGCCGTCGTAGCCCGGTTGATCCAGCGCATTACCCTCGATCAGCAACGTGCCCTGAATGCCCGACACATCGTGCGGCTGATCCGCGTAATTGGCGTAGCTGATACCCGTGACCGGGTCCACCTGAATCACGGCTTGATCGGTGGCGCGCGGATTGCGCACTTTGCCCGGATCATTGGCAGGGCCTGCATAAGCCGGGTCTGCGACTCGCACCGCAATCGGCAGCAAGGCCACGTCGTACAGTCCGGGCAGCGTCGTGAAGAGCGATGCCGACAAATGCAGATCGCGGCCTGCCAGACTCAGCGGCGGCAAGCCTGCGCCCGCGCCGTCTTCGATCTTGATCAGCACCTGCTGCGATGCACCCCACGCTTGCCCGCCCGCGCCGTTGGCATCAAACGTCAGCACCACACTTTGGTGCCAGGTCAGCCCGCCATCTGTAGACAGCAGCAGACCGCGCCCTTGCAGGCTTTGCATGGCAGCCGCCAGCGCATCGCCCGCCGGCAACCCAGCGCCTTGCGACAAGGAACCGTACAAGGCGGACGCCACCATGGCGCTGCTCAAGGACACGTACGCCTGGCCGCTGGCCGGACGCGGCAATACGCCCAAGTCCAGATTCACCGCCACAGACAAGGTGTTGCCGCCATGGGCGTCCAACTGGCCCGTCTGCGTCGTGATCTTGACCGGCTGGGCGCCATCGAGCACGTCGCGCGCACCCGCGCGGCCCGTCACGATGGTGTTGCCCGCGACGTCGCCCGACAGATCGAAGGTGTCGCTATCGCGTCCGCCGATAAGCGTGGTGATGACGTTGCTGCGCGTGGACAGCACGTAGATATGGTCGTTGCCTTCGCGCGCATCCAGATTCACGCGTTGGACGTTCTGGTAGCTGGTATTCAACCCGGCGCCCCGAATGCCTTCTTGCGTCAGCACAAAGGAATCGGCGTCTTCCGAACCCAGCACCGTATAGGTATTGACGCCTTCGCCGCCGTCAATCCAGACCGGCGCGTTGACGACATAACCTCGTTCGCCGTTGGCCATCGGCTGCGCCTGTTTGAAGGCGTAGACCATGAACTCGTCGTCACGCTTGCCGCCATAGAGCGCCAGCGGCGCGGCGTTGCTATAGACGCGGAAGATGTTTTTGCTGTTTTCCGCGCCGTACAGCGTCAGGCCGAAGCTGTTGCCACGGGACAGATAACCTTGGGTGGTCAGCACGGTGTCGATCTGGTCCCCAGCGGCCACATTCGGGAACTGGCGCGCCAAGTCGAACAACTGGCCAACCTGATACTCGTTGTGCTTGCTGGCATCACTGCCCAGGCCGCCATCGATAACCACATTCGTGCCGGTGTCGTCGATGTAGAAACGGTTGCCGCCGTCCACGGCGTTCAGGCGCAGCCCGCCCGTCATGGTCCGGTCGTAGTTCACGCGTTGAACCGCGTTGGCATATCCCGCGCCCTGCGGCGTGATCTTGGCCACGAAGTTTTCGCGAACCAGGAAACTCTCGTCCTGTGTGGTGCCGTTGATGGTCAGTTTGTTGACGTCTGCCAGATTTTCGACGCCGTTGTCGTTGGAGTCGTGGACGTTGATCAAAATTGACGTGAGCGCCGCGCTCAGGTTCACAATGATGTGATCCGCGCCACGGCCGCCATCCACATCCACACGATCCGTCACGCCCGCCACGGTTTGTTGGCTGGTCAGCGACGGCAGCTGATCCAGAACGATCAAATCATTGCCATCATTGCCTCGCAACGAAATACCGCCTGCCAGCGCACGCGCCGACAGGTAGATGTAATCGTCGCCCACGCCGCCCGACACCGTCGCGCCGCTCGCCAGCAGAATGCGCGCCATCCAGACCTTGTCATTGCCCGCGCCTGCGTCCACATTCAAGCGACCCAGGAAATCGGCATCTGCCAAGGTAATCAGGTCAGCGCCCGACCCCGTGGTAATGAAGGTATTGCCGCCGATTGTTGAGGTATCAACCAGCACGGTATTGTCGCCGTCGCCTGCGTCCACGGTCAAAGCACCGGTGACAGTGCTGTGTTGTACCGTGATCAGGTCCTTGCCTGAGCCCGTGGAGATCGACGTGTCGCCAGTGATGTTAGACGCGTCGAGCAACACGGTATTGGCGCCGTCGCCCGCATCCACTGTCAGCGCGCCGGTAAGGCCGCTATTCACAACGGTGATCAGATCGATACCCGAACCCGAGGTGATCAACGTATCGCCAGCGATAGTGGCTGTGTCGAGCAGCACGGTGTTGTCGCCGTCTCCGCCGTCCACCGTCAGCGCGTCACTGATCGACGTGTTCAGAACCGTGACGCTGTCATCGCCCTGCCCCGTCTGCACCGTAACCGAGCCGATGACATCGGTAGCGTCAAAACGCACCGTGTCATCACCGCCGCCCGTCAGCACCGTGGTTTGCAGCTGATTGATCTGCTGCGCCTGCACGATGATCAGATCTTGCCCCGCTCCGCCCTCGACCTGAAACAGTGCGCCCTGCGTCAACGCGTCGGCGGCGTCCACTCCGCCGCCGATCTCGGCGGTGTTCGTCAACGTAATGGTGTTATCGCCCGTTTGGCTGCCGTAGATATAGATCTCGGGCGCAAGCAGGCGTCCGCTGATGTCCACCGCTGCTGCCTTGCCGTAGTTGCCCGAGGACCGGTCATCGCGATCCACACGCAGATTCATGCGCTGGCCCGCCTTGATCAGTGCGCCAGGCAACAAAGCATTGCGGCCCGCGACCGTCAGGTTGTTGCCCGCCAACAGACTGAGCACGCCCGTCACGCTGACCACGGTATCGGCGGACAGTTGAATATCGCCCGTAACGCCCGTCTGCGCCGTATCGTGGCGCGCCACCAGCCACGCGTTGGCAGCCTTGATCTCGCCGATGTTCATCGACAAGGTTTGAGCAACGCCCAGCGCGTCGTCTGCGCTGGCCACTTGCACCAGCGCCGCGTCGCCCACCGCATCGACGTTGATGGTCGCCTGCGATCCCACTGCCGCCACGATCAGCGCATCGTTGGCCGACACTCCCGCGGTGTCGCTGGCGGCATAACCGCCCACGGAACCGCCCGCCACAAAATACAGGCTGCCGCCGGTTACGACGGCGTCGGTGCGGCTATTGGACAGCCCCGGATGTGCCGTCTTGTCATTGAGGATGCTGGCCTGGCTGCTCAGATGAATTTCATCGCGTGACCGCGACTCCACCCGCGCCAGCATCAGGTCATGCGCGCCCAACTGGCTAAGCGACACGGTGCCCAGTGCGGAGGCCACCAGATAGCCGGACATATCGGTCAACAGGGGCGAACCCAATTCGCCAATCGTGCCAGACAGCGTTTCCAGCCACACGTTACGTGCAGTGATGGCCGCCTGCCCCGGCTGGGTGCCATTCAAAATGGCATCCAACGCGTAAATCCGCACGTCGCCGCGCACGCCTGCCGTATCGGCGACCTGGATTCCGCCCAGGCGCAAACCGTGCATGCCGTACAGGTTGACGCTTTCACCCGCCGACGCCCGCACGACCGCCTGCGCGTCCGTCGCAGACATGCTGATCAGCAACGGCGTGCCTTGCTGCGAAAGATCGCTGCCCAGCAGGCCGACCGATTTCCCGGCAATCAGCGACACTTCGCGCACATAACCCAAGCCGGCCAACTCCGCTGCCGTCAGATCCGTCAGCACCACGTTCGCATACTGGCGCTGGCCTTCGGCCGTCGCGTTCAGAATGGATTGCCCAGCCTGTAGCGTCACGCTGCCGGCTGACATGACCTGACCCACCAGCAGATTGGCGTCTGTGTAGTAAGACGAGCCGCCTGCCGCCGTGCCCTTGGTATTGGCCAGCACCAGATTCAAGTCCTGCGCGCCGTGTTGCGCCACACGGGCGACACCGCCCGCTTCCACATACAGCGAATGGCCAGCGGCAAGGCTCAGTTGCAGGTGCTTGCTGCCGTCGTATTGATAGATACCGTTGGCATCGCGGGTGCTGCCCACGATGTCTTGGTCCGCCACCAGACTTACCTGACCGGCGCTTTCCACCGTGCCGGCGTCCGTGCCAATGATGGAACCGCCTTGTGCGCTGACCGTGATCGTGACGCCTTCTTTGCCATGGATATCACCCAGGCGGATGCTGCCATTGGGCGAGTCCAGGCCAACCGTGGTGTCGCTGTATGCAGACACCACGCCGCTCACGGCTTCCACCGCCAGCGATCGCGTGAGCTTCAGCGTCAGGTAGCGCGGATCACGCATGTCGCCCACGAGCGTCCCAGGCGTCAGCGATTGCGGGCTGGCGCCATCTTGCGCCATGAATGGCACATTGATGTTGCTCCAGACCGGGTCCAGGAAGCCGCTGCCTATATCCACCACCTGCAAGCCGTTCGCCCGCGCAGCCGCAATATTGGCTTGCAACTGGCTGCGCTGGCCGGCCGTGGCCCCTTCCAGCATCTTGCTGTTGTAGACGAAAATTTCGCGGCTGTTCTGGTACAGATCAAAACGGTCTGCAAACAGGAACTGCACGGCGCTATTTGCCGCCAACGTGGTGCCCAGCATCAAGGCCGCATCGTTGGAGAACATCGGCTCAAAGCGCTGCCACAGGCTGGTATCCGTAAAGTCCACGTTTGCGCGGTCCAGCGGCGTTGTGCCCGCCGGGCCGATGTAGCGGTACAGCGAGTGGTACACGCCCGCCAGATTGACCGCGTTGGCGCGCGAGAGCACGGCCTTGTCGGCCTCGGGCAAAGAATCAAACACATTGGCGCGGTCCACGCCGCCCACCCCGCCCAGAGCGGGCAGTTTCAGCGTGTAATCGCCCAGCTCCGCACCGATCGAGCCCTGGCCAGACGTGCGCAACACAATGTCCAGCCCCGCCTTCACATTCAGGAAGCGGTCGGCAGGTGGCGCGCCGCTGGCCTCGCCGTCCAGGTCAAAGACCTTTTCATTGATGGCCGCCGACACCGGATACAACAGGTTGTTCTCAATATTGCGCAGCGTGGCAGTCGAGAAGTAGAAGAAGTAACCCGCGTTGTAGGTATGGCCGTAGCGCGCGATGTCGTCGGCAGTTTGGGCCGGCGCATCGGAACGCAAGGTGTAGGTTCGCGTATAGGCCAGTACACCCGCGCCATCCAGGTTGGATGCATCGAACGCCAACGTGATGACGTCGCCCATATTGGGATACAAGGCCAGCAGACCGTCGTTCTGGCCGGCGCCCTTTTGATACAGCATGGCGTCGGCCAGCGTAGAGGCCAGACGAATGGTCCCATCGGCGCCGACAATGGCGTAGTACGCCGTGTCGGCCCGCACATTGCCGACCGATTGGCGGAAGTAGATTTCGTCGCCCGTGCGCAGGGCGCGCATCTGCCCCGTGCCGTCATCGACGATATTCATGTTGGCCAGCTTGAAACTGCCAGCGCCCACCGAAATCAGTCCCGACGTTGCACCCACCGCCGCGTCCACGCGATCGCGCCAGTAGTTGTGGTATTCGGCCGTCTCTGCCAGTTCTTTTTCGACCACGTAGTCATAAACGATCTGGTTGCGCGTCGACTTGATCAGATTCTGCGCCGCCGCCAGGTCCAGCGCGGCAGGCAGGTAGTTCGGATCAAATGCCTGATTCTTCAACTGCTCGTGCAGGGCTTGCATCTGCGCGCTCAGACCGTCAACCGAACCTGCTGGCTGCGCCTGGAACAGATGCGTCGACACGGTAAACATGCCGCGGATGTCCGCCGCTGCAAATCCGGTGAGCAACTGGCCCGAAATCCCCGCGTCCGTAAACAGGGCCTTGACCAGCGCCTGACCTTCCGGCGTCTGGTTCAGCAGCGCAATCTGCTGATACAGCATGGCCTGTTCTTTGGAGGCAAACAGCTGGATGGTGTTGTTGCTACCCACCAGCACGTAATAGGCAACGTTGGTTTGCAGGCTGGCGGTCTTGCCCGTCTGCAAACGCACATCGTTCAGGTACACGCGGTCAAAGTTCTGCAAACCGCGATAGCCCGTCACATTGCCGCTGGCATCGGTGACCGGCACGATATTCATGTTGGTCAACGTAATGACGTTGTTGGCCGACACTGTGGCGCCGCTTGCCGCAGCGTCCAACAGCTTGACGGTGACTGCGCCCGGGTTGCTGCCCGCCAGACGCAAAATCGCATCCACGGTGACGGCTGTGCTGCCGTTGAATGCGCCATCGACGCTGTCCGATAGCGTCACCACGCGGCCATTCACGCTCTTGATGTAGTAGATGACCGTTTGCGTGGAATTCGCAAAACTCAGCTCCACCCGCTGGCCCTGCACCAAGCTGTCGTTGCCCGGCAGCGTCAGCGTGGCATTGCCGAATTGCGTCAAGGACTGCTGCGCAAAACCGGTGTCCTTCAAACGGATGCCTGCGTTGACGGTCATGCCTTGCAGCGTCGGCGTGTAGCTGCCTTGCGCGTTGGTATCGTGAACGTTGGTGTTCTTGTAAATGTCCAGGCCTTCCAACTGCGACTTCTGCGCATAGACCTGGCCGCTGAAGGTGATGCGGCCCGTCAGCCATGCGCTGTCCGGGCTGGACGCGGTCAGCGGATTGCCATTGGCGTCAACCACGGTCAGGATGCGCACGGTGCCGTTGTCGTAGACGCCCAGCTCGTGGCCTTGCAGGCTGCCGCTCTGGTTCGTCATGTACAGCTCCAGACCCGCCAGCGAGATCGACTGGCCGGATTGCAGCAACGCCTTGATGCTGTTGGCCAACTGCGTGCGCGCACTGTCGCTCATATTGGCAGTGCGCAGGTCCCAGCTGAAACCATTGCCCATGTCGACGTATTCGGCATAGTTGGAACCGCTCTCCGAATAGGTATGGAATGGCAACAGCGTGCCGCCGTTCCAGCCCCAGAAGTAGGTAGGCTGATCTGTCGTCAATACGCCCTGCTTGAGCGCCGTGGCGCCAAAACCGCGCGCCAAGGTGTAGGCGACAGTGGGCGTTGCGGCGCCTGTGCCGCGGCCCAGACCGGTCAGACCATACTTCAGTTGCGTAGGCAGGGTCACCGCCTGCACCACATTGGAGCCATTGCGGATGTAGTAGTTCTTTTCCTCTATCGATGCGCCCGCGAACGTCACCGACACATAACGCTGGGCGCCACTGTTGACCGACGTGGCAGGCGAACCATCCGCCAAAACCAGGCTCAACGATTCCACGCGCCGGGTGTATTCCACCCCGTCGATCGTGAACGTGATCATGCTGCCGACCAAACCATTGGCCGCTTGGTTCATCCAGTCGTTGTAGGCTTGCACCGTATTCAGGTTCGACGGCACGCCCAGGTCCAGCTGGCTGGTAGATAGCAGCAGTTTGTTGGTGCTTACGGTACGTTCGACAACGGACCAGGTTGAACCGCTGACCGGAACGGTCAGGTTCTGGTAGAGCGAACCCGCGCCCGTCGGAATCTGCGCGCTCGGATTGGCCAGGTTGTATTGCGTGATGGCTGCAATGATCGCCGCCGACGTATTCTGGTCGCCCGCTGGCAATACATTCACGGTCGTGCCCGCGGCCGGCACGCCAGGCGCCGCGGTATTGGCCGTGCCCGTGTAGCTGCCCGCGCCCAATTCACCGGAAGCGTTGCCCAACACGATATTCAAGCTGTGATGCCCGCTGGCGTCTGTCGCCGTCAGATCACCCACATACGGCGACTTGAGCGTGATCAGAATCGTGTCAAAGCTGGTGGAACCCCACCAGCCGCCACCCGATGTCGGCTGGGTCGGCAAGATCTGGTCAACCAGCAATTTCTGATCACCGACCTGAACATAGGTGTAGGTGCGCAGCTTGGCCAGCGCCAGCGCATAAAAGTCGTTTGCAAACGGCGGCACGCCCGCCAATTGCATCAGCATGTCCGTCGTCAGGCGCAGGCTCAGCGTGTTGGACCCCTGCTGCACGCTCAACGTGCCAGACGGCAAGGTGAAGGAGATGGGCAGATTGGCGTTAGACGAATCCGTGGCGTTGGCCAGCGAATACGCCGGACCGTACAACACACCCTGGCTGCCCACGGTGTAACCCAGCGCGGCCAGCGACGCAGGCGCCGCCGTCTGTCCCGTTACCGGGTCGTACACCGAGAACGCGAAGCGGTAGATGCCGCCCACGCCGAAGTCGGCGCCAGGGCTCAGATAACCCAGAATCTCGGTGCGGGCATTGCCGTTCAAGCTGTTGTTATAGGCAAGACGGACCAGACGATGATCGTCCACCGCTGCCTTCAGCGCGGCAGCATATTGCGACGCGGTCATGCTGATGGCCAGATACTGGCCGCCCTCGGCCTGCGTGCTCAGATACGTGCCCGCGCCGCCCAAAGAGATTGTCGCCGTCTGCAAAGACCGCACGCCCGACCAGTAGCTGTCGTATTGGGCCAGCTGGGCATTCAGGTCGGCCAGAATCTTGGCCGTGACCGTCGGATAGGCTTTCTCTGTGGCCGTACGCGTATCGGCCAATTCGCCGTCCAGCAGCGAACCGCCGTTCAAGCTGATGTTGACGCTGCCCAGCTGCGAAAACACCGATGCCTGCGGATTCGACCAGTTCACCGGTTTGACCAGCACCAGGTCCGCATTCAGGACGTTCTGCGCGATGTAGATGTTCTTGCCCGCGCCGGCCGGGCCGCCGGCCAAGCCCGCTTGGGCCGCAAACGCCTGGCGCGCATCGACCGACAAGGCTTTGCTTGCGGTGCCGATGGCGCCGTAGCCCGCGTTGAGTTCAACGCGGTTGCCTGACACAACGGTGTTGTTACCTGCCGAGGCGTGGCTGAAGATGCCGTTCAGGGCTTCGATATAGACCGTGCCCGACGACGAAGCCACTTTTTGCAGCGTCGCCCAAGAGCTATTGCCGCCGTCCGAAAAATACGCCAGGCGGATATTGCTGCGGGCTTCGGCGCGTGTGAAGCCGTTGGAGCCCATGATGTTCAGGTTGATGGCGCCGCCCAACGCAATGGCTTCCACATTGACCGTGGCCGCCGCGCCCGACGGCATCTTGCCGTCAGGATTACGCGCCATGATGCCCACTTCGCCCTGCATGGTGATCGACGTTGCCGTCGATGCCGACACGGCTTCAATGTGCACCTGCTTGCCATTGCCGACGATCAGGTTTCCGGCCAGCGTCACATTACCGTTGCTGCGGATATAGATGGCGTTCGCGTTCACGCTGGAACCCATAAAGTTCAGCGAAATCTCCTGGGATGCAGGAACATAGAACGTGAAGAGCTCTTGCTGTTTCTTTTCAACCACCTGGGTCATGGTGGTGGTCTTGGTGCGCAGCCAGCCACCGCCACTGGTGTGCGGGCCATCGTTGCGAACGATCACACCCGTATTGAACTTGCGGTAGGCCACGGTGAACACCGTGGGGTCCAGTTGTTCGCCGCCTGTCGTCGACAAGCGGTAACGCGTGCCGTCTGGCGCAAGAATGTCGCCGTTGGGGTCTTGCACCAGCGTTTGCGTGCCGCTGCCTTCGATGGTGGTCGGCAGCAGTGCGTCGTTCAGCTTGCCGCCGTCTTGCAATTGTTGCTTTAGCGCATCCGGCACGGAACCCGAACCGTTGTACGCCACGACTGTCGATACCAGCACGGGGCGCGGCGTCTCAAAGACCGTCACCGGGCCTGACTTGGTCGTGTCGTTATTGGTCAGCCAACCCAGCGGGTCCCAGTCGCCAAACAGGTTAAAGCGCTTGGACGTATAGGTGGTGGTCGTGGTTTCGCCGGAGCTCCAGCCCATCACCCACACCATCGTCTGGCCCGCTTGCGGCTTATAGCTGAAGTTCAGCGTCTGCCCGGCAGCCAGCGTGCCGGATTCCAGCGCGCGGCCTGCTTGAGTGCGCGCCGTGTTGGCGTCCTCGTACACCCAGATCCAATCCGGCTGGCCCACGCTTGTGGGCGTTACCTGCACAAACTTGTTCCAGACGGTATGCACGACGTTGTCCACGCCCTGCAATTCGTACAGGTCTCGCTGCCCGCGCGCCGTATCAATGATCTCGATGCGGCCGCGGCGGTACGTGCTGACATCGATATCGTGTGTCACCAGCCCAAAGGTAGTCTGGTTATCGATATGCACCGACGCGTAGCCGTTGGCCACGACCAGATTGCCGTTGCCCACCGAGACGATTTGGCCGGTCAGCGAAATGCTGCCGCCCGCCAGACGGATCGGGTCCAGGATGATGGTCTGGGTCGCATAGTCGAAACGGCCAGTGATGGCGCCGTAGCGATTCAACGAGCCATCCGCGCTGAACGACACGCCGGCTATCGCATAACCGTTGAAATCTTGCAGCGATTTGTCCTGATCGCCACGGAACGAACTATCGATGCGGATATAGGCATCGGTCAGACCGCTTTGAATCTTGCCGTCTATGTTCAGGGTCAGCGCCGAGATATTCACGGCGCCCAGCGCAAAAATGCGGGAGTCGCGCGCTGCCGAATTGTTGTTCAGATACTGCGTGAACGGGTCCAGCTTGGTGGAGTTCCATTGCAGCAGCACGTTTTGCATCGTGTCGCTGATGCCGGTGCTCTTGCCGCCGCTCTTTAGCGCATTGATGACGTTGAACCAGCTGTCATTGAGCAGCGTGGGGTCCGACCCGGTGTTGAACCAGCCTTCGCTTTGCAAGCTGAAGTTGCCCTTGGCCACAATATCCAGGCTGACCGCCTGGATCGTGCCGGACACATTGATGCTGCCCAAGGTGTTGATCACCGACACCTTGCCCAGCGGGTTGACCACTGCGCCGAGCAGGCTCAGATCGACCGGCGCGTTTTTCAGCATGCCGGCCACATCGGCATCCAGCGCGCCGCCGAACGGGTCATTCGCCCAGGTATTCTTGATCTGGCTGATGCTGACTTCGGCCAGATCGGAGCCAGACGCACCCTTGACGGACACGTCGTTGATGTACAGGTGACCCGTCTTGAAGACTTTCAGCTGCCCATCCGACCCCGGCCGGATGATGGTGCCGTCCATGACGACCGCGTCGTTCACGTTCATCAGCATCGGCGAATCATTGACGATGTTGATCTGCGTGTTGGCCCGCGCATCAATGCCTGCCGCCCGCACGCCGCTGGTGTCCGTGGCGCTGACATACACCGAGCCGCCAGAGGCGTACATATCGGGAATATCGACGTAGAACGTGCTGAACGAATCCAGATAGCGGATCTGGCCATTCACGACGGTGGTCATCTGAATGCTTTGCAACTGCTGTTGCAATGCGGCGATGTTGGCCTTATAGCGCGCTACCGCCTGTGCGTCGGATGCGTGCTGGGCCTGCATCAAGGTCAGCGTGCGAATCTGCTCGCTGATGATGTTTTGCTGGCTGGCATAGCGCAGCGTGGGCTGCGCGATGTCGGCCGTTTTCAGCACGAAGTACAGACTGCCGACCTTGTTGGCCGCAAAGGTCCCGAAATCCGAACCCAGGGCGTCGGCTTTCTGGTCGGCGGTCAAGAAGGACGGATTGCGCAACCAATACCCGTTGCCATAGTTCTCGGTGGCCAGATTCAGGTCGCGGCTGTCCGGGCTGTTGTAGTAGTAATAGTCGTTGCCGTTCTTCACGACCATGCCGGCCGTGACGTTGACCTTGATGTCTTCGGCCCGGAAGGCCGTCAGTTCATAGCGCACGTCGATATTGACGGTGCCTGCGGCGCCGGTAGTGCTGGTCTTGCCTGCGCCCAGCAGCTTTTCAAGAATGGCGCGAACAATTGGCGAATTGGGGTCAAACGACACCGTCGGATTGCCTTGCGTGGGCAAGGTCAAACCGGCCAGTCCCAATTGCGCCAGCAATTCGGCTGGAATGATGAACAGGTTTGCCGCGTTGTTGACGCCCGCGATGATTTGCGTGGCCGCGCCAGTCGCAACCTTGCTGGACGTGGTATCCACGACCCCATCCGCCAGATTGGCGGTCGGGTTCAAGTTCAGGCCAATCACCTGCACCGACCCGTTTACATGCGCCTGATCCAGCTTGGACGGGTTGGTTTCCAGGCGCACGTTACGCTGCGCCTTCAACAGCGAACCGTTGGAGGCCACGCCGTCGATCAACACCGTGTTGATCTGGCGCGCCTTGGCGCCGCTATTCACGTCCGGAATCTGGGCAATGCCCACCAGGGTGAACGACACATTGTCGTTGGCCAGCAGATAGCCGGTCGACAAGGGATCAGACGCCTTGCCGCTGCCCGCCAGCGCCAGAATGCTGTCGGCCTCGATCGAGGAATTGTCGATCTCGATGGCGTTACGCACCGTCAGATTGTTATTGCTGTCTGACTTGCTGAAGCTGGATACCGCCACGACCAGCAGGTCGCTGATGGTCGTCGTCACGCCGCGCGTGTTGGCGGCCATGACCACGTCGCCAAATGCGTTGCGCAGGAAGGCGCCGTTGATCTTGACCTTGGCCAGCGTGCCGTCCGTGCTGAGTTTGTTGGTCGACAGGGTCACCGACACGCCCGACACGCCTGTGATCTTATTGCGTTGGGTGTAAATAATGTCGTTGGTGGCAACCAGATCCAGCATGCCCGGCGTTTGGTAATTGCCGCGCGCCTGCACTACGGTCATCCCGGCCGAGTCTATCGTGCTGCCCGCCTGACGCGCACCGGTAACGGTAATGGTGGATTCCGGTTTGATCGTGACCGTATGCTTGCTGATGTCCGCCCCGGCCACTTTGACCGAGTAGCCGCTTAGCGTGGACGTGCCGCGCACGGTGTTATTGCTGCGTATGTCCAGCTTGTTGCCGATCACTTGCGCGCCGCCGCTGATGTCGATGGCAGACTTGCCGCCCACCGTCACATCAACCTTGCCCTGCCGGCCCGCCACCAGGGCGATCGTGCCCGCGTCCATTTTGACGTCCACGGACTGCACCTGGCTTGCCGTGATACTCAGCAGCGTGCCGTCCACCCGGGCCTTGTTGCCAATCTGTATGCCTGCGTCCAGGTTGGTCGTGAGCGTCGCCGTGTCGACCGACACCGTTACCCCGCCCACTTCCAGCGAACGGGCTTCGGCCAGCAGTCCAGCCTGTCCATCACGTTCCGTCGTTGCGCTCACCGTCACGCCGATGATCTCGGCCTGCACCGTGGCATTGTCCAGGGACGCCTTCAGCGAACCGCCGAGACGCGTCTCGGCGCTCATGACGCCCACGCCGATCACGCCACCGGTGATTGCCTTGGAATAGGCCCGGCCGTAGTACGTGCCCTGTGCGTTGATGTTGACCATGCCCGGGGTCACGCCCAGGCCCGGGGTCGTCGTCGAGACACCCTGCAACACGGCGCCGTTGCTGGCTTGCGCCAGCGTTGTCGTGCCGATATCCACCAGCGCCTTGTTGACGTTTACCGCCAAGCCGGTAGTGGCTGCAACACCGGCCGTCTGTGTCTGGCTGAAGTCCACGCGAACCAGCGCGTTCATGTTCACCACGGGCGCCGTTACCGTAGCGCCCTCTACCGATGCCGTGGTGGTGTCCCGCGCGATGTTCTCGGCGATACCCACCCCGACGGCCACGCCTACCATGCCCACCGCCACGCTGACCTGAGTCAGATCGATTTCGGCCGTCACCTGCGTGTCGGCCTTGATCTCGACCTTGCCTACAGACCCTACCTTGCCAGTGCCCAGAATCTTGGCGCTGACATTGTTGCGCGTCGTGTTCGTCACCCGCACCCCAGCGCCCGAGGCGGCGATACCGCCACCTACCGCCACCGACGCGGTTACGGCATCCAAACCCTTGAAGTTGGTCTTTTCCAGCGCCAGCACGGAGACGGCGTCATACGCCCCGACATCTTTGCCGCTGACCGTATTGATGTATGCGCTGACCGTGTTCTCGGCCACGCTGTCCACCAGCGTCACGGCCAAGGCCAGATTCAAACCGAAATTCCCCGGCACCGGCAGCGACGCCGCCACGGCCACGCCGTAGGCGCCGGACTTGAGGATGGTGCTGGTATCTTGCGCGCGCACCGTGATGGCCCCCGCGCTGCCCGTCATACCCGCCATCACGCCCGAGCCGTCGATATAGGCCTTGGTCTGCGTGGCAAAACGGTTGCTCACTTGAACGCCCGACCCAGCGGCCGATCCGCCCGTACCAGCGACGGCCACACTGCCTGCGAAATTGACGCTGGTCAGCGTTTCCGTGGACGTCGCCAACACATCCACATTGCCCTTTGCGACCGTGATCGCGCTGTTGCTGATAAAGGCCTGTGCGCCATTCGCCCGGTTCACACCGTCGCCCGTATAGGCGCCAAAGGTGTTATTGGCGATCGACACGCCGATGCTGGCGGCCACGCCCGCACCCGTTGCGCTGACCGACACCGCGCCCGTCACTGCGCTGATAGTCGACGTATTGTCGGCCTTGACCGACACGCCTGTGCCTGCCGTAACGGTGGAACCGCTGATGCTGCCCGACACATCGTTGGCAACAATATGCGTGCCTTCCGCGCCCGATCCAGACACGGAAACACCGGAAAAGCCCGCCGCGACCGAGGCCGCGACCGACACGCCGTCCAGCGTGGCGGTTTCCGTCGCCGACACAACCACGTTGTCCGACACACTCAGCGTCGATGCCGACACCGAAGACCGCACGCTCATCGCTGATACGTTGCGAGCCACAGATGCCCCTACCGCCAGCGAGCCGCCTTGCATGGCAAATGCCAGCGACGCGCCTATGGCCTTGGCCGTGAGCGTAGTCTTATCTTGCGCCGTCACTTCCACTCGCGTCATCTGCGCGTTTGCGCCAGACTTCAAGATGGCGTTGGACACGGCAGCTTCTACGGCGCCCAGGGCTTTGTTGCTGGCCAGGGCCACGCCTACCGACAATGCAAGCCCTTGGCTGGTGCCCGACAAGCTGGCGCCAACCGCCGTGGCCGTGAGCGTAGACGTATTGGACGCTTTGACGC
Source organism: Achromobacter seleniivolatilans (assembly GCF_030864005.1). Lineage (NCBI taxonomy): Bacteria > Pseudomonadati > Pseudomonadota > Betaproteobacteria > Burkholderiales > Alcaligenaceae > Achromobacter > Achromobacter seleniivolatilans. The sequence goes on along the minus strand of NZ_CP132976.1, from coordinate 939,499 downwards.
TCAGGCTGTCAGCGGCCCGCACGTTAGCGTCAATCTGCGTCAAGCCATCCACTTCCGCCCGCGTCACCGCACGCGAGGTATTGAATGCCGACGATCCCGCCGCGGCCAGCGCCACGCCGTTGTAAGCAATCCCCACCGCGCCCGCCACCACGACAGATTCCAGGGTCTGGACCGTATCGGCAGTCACGCTGATGGCGCCCAGATTGGAAACCTGTGTGTTGGTCAGACCGGCGCGCGCGCCAGCCGTGCTGGTGATGTCGTTTTCGGCCAGCGATGCGCCGATGGCCAGCGATCCGCCCGCCGCCGTGAACGCCACGCTGGCGACCACCACGGTGGCTTTGATCGTTCCGCTCATGTCGGCATCGATGATCAGCGCATTGGAGCCGTTGCCACTGATACGCGAACCGTTCATCAGCGCCACGGCCGACGAACTGATCACATTGCGCGCATCGGCGCCGCCGCCTGCCAGCGATATACCGCCCAGGCTCACGCCCACGGCGATCGACGCCGCAACCGACACCGTATGAATGCTCGCCTGGCTGTCCGCCTTGATGGTGATGGCCGGGGCATTGACGAAGCTCACGCCGTCCACGTTGGCCAGCGTGGCGTTGCCCACGTCGTTCTGCGCCAATGATGCCGCGACCGACAGCGAGGCCGTGGCGCCCAATGACACGGCGACCGAAATAGCAATCGCAGCAATGGTGCTATCGATGCGAGACCGGTCCGTTGCCGTCACGGACACGCTCGTGGCGTTCCATGCGTGCGCCTGGTTCTGATCGGTAATGCGGGCCGTGATGCCCGTCTTGATCTTGTTGACGGCTCGCGCGCCTGCACCGGCGCCCGACACCGCCAAGCTGGCGCCATCCACGATGGGCGGCGCATACGCCACCGACACCGCCACTGCGCCCGCCACGACCACAGCGTCGATGCTTTGCTGCTGATCGATGCTGCCGTCGGCCTTGAAACTGACGTTGCGTGCATCAACCGTGACCACGCCCGCCGTGACCGTGCTGCCATCTATCGACGCCACGATTTCGTTGACCGGCTTGCCCGAGCCCAGCGCCACCACCTGGCCTGCGCTGTTGACGTCGTAGCCAATGACGTTTTCCGCCATGGCCACGCCAATGGACGCCGAGGCTGCCGCATAGTGGCTGACCGACACGGACGCCGACATCCCAAGGACAACCGCGTTGATTTGCGACAAGCCCAACGCCAGCACATTCACTGTGCCCAAGACGCTGCCCGCGCCCGCCGTATTGATCACCGCGCCGGAAATGCCCGCCTGCACGCTGGCCGAAATCACGTTGCGCGCCAGCGCGCCGCCGCCGCCAATGGCCGCATTGGCGCTATCGCCCACCGACACGGCGACCGACGCGCCCAGCACCACAGACATGATGTCTGCCTGCTGCGTGGCGCTGACCAACAGGTTGGCGCCGCCCGTTGCGATGGTGCCGCCCGAAATCGTGGCGTGCACGGTGTTGAACACCTTGTTCACCGCCACGCTCGTGCCAACCGCGATGGCCACGCCTGCGCTACCCGCCTGCACGCTGACGGCGCCGCCAATGGCAATCGCGGTAATGTCTGACCGGTCCGAGGCCGACACGGACACGCCATTGCTACCGGCGCGCGTGCGGATGACGGAGTTTTCCACCAGGGCCTTGACGACCGTGGTGATGTTGCTGATCGCAACCGACACGCCGACCGATGCGCCTGCTCCCATGCCGCCAGCGGAAACCGCTACGGCCAGGGCGCCTGCCACGGTCACAATGCTGCCGGTATTCTCGGCATTGACGCTAACCGCGCCGCCGTTGAGCGTGTCGCTGGGCGTGTCCACATTTTTCAACCACGCCTGCACCGATCCATCTATCGTGTTGCCGCTGCCCGCCCCGGCGCCTGCACCGGCAAACCCCTGCCCGACGGCCACGGCGGCTGCCACGCCTATCGAGGTCGAGACGATGCGCGACGCATTGACGGCGTCCACGGCAATGCCGTTGGCGCTGCGGATCATGCTGCGCAGTGAGCTATCCGTCAGACTGGTGCCGTCGATATAGGCCAACGTGTTGTTGCGCACGTCGTTATCGGTGGCCGACACACCCGCCGCGATACCCGCGCCGCTGCCCGGCGACACCGCCACACCCAGCCCGCCCGCCACGGCCATCACATAACCGTCGTCGCGCGCCTGTACCGCCACGCCAGGCGTGCCGCCGGCCGCCAAGGCTTCCACCAGCCGCGCATTGCGGATACCGGCTTGATTGTTGCTGGTGACCCGGTTGACCGACACCGCGCCGCCGACCGACACCGCCGCCGTGCCCACGGCAACCGTACCTGCCAAGGTGATGTTGTGAATCTGGCCTTTGAACAAAGACGCCACTTGCACATGCGCGCCACGCACATCGCCCTGCGTATCGTGGATCAACGCAGAAATGGAATGCGTGCGCGAGATACCCAGCGGCGCGCCGCCCAGGTAGTTGTACGACAGGCTGGCGCCCACCGCCACGCCAGCGCCTTGCGACCCCAGCCCCAGCGCGATCGCGCCAGCTAATCCGTTGATCGTCGATTCATCGCTGGCCTGCACGACAATGTCGCCGCCGGCCACCACATTCTGGCCCGTAGCCGTATCGCCGATTTCGGCCGTAATGGTATTGGCAATCCAGTTCAGGATGGCCGACCCGCCAAACCCCACATTGGCGTCGGCGCTGCCTGCCGCCACCGCGCCGCTCACGGCCATGGCGGAAATCTGCGCATTCAGGCCCGGAGACAAATCATCGGGCTTGGCGAACTTGGCCATCACCACGATATCGCCCGCAGCCGACAAGGCGGAGCGCACCGCGCCCGTATACACCGTGTCGAAGATGCGGTTGACGGCAAATGCCATGCCCGCTGCCACGCGCCCGCCCACTGACACCGAAACGTTGCCCGCCAATGCCGCAATGCTTGCGGTATCCAATGCCACGATACGAATGTCGCCCGACGTAGCCGTTACCGACGCGTCACGGATCTGCGCATGCACCGTGTTCTGAATGGTATTGACGGCAATGGAACCACTGACCGCCACGCCTGCACCACCCGCCAAGCCTACGGAGACGTTATAGATGCTTGCCCGTTCTTCGGCGCGTACTTGCACCGATTGCGCGCTGATGTTGGCGGAAGCAATCGCTGCCCGCACATCGTTGCGCATATCCGCCACGCCCACCGACGCGCCAATCGCCACTGAACCGCCTTGGGTCAGCGAAATGCCAAGCGCGCCCGTTGCCGTCACGATACGGCTGGCGTCTTGCGCCGATACCGACACGGCGCCAGCGTTTGCTCGCACCTGCGTGCCGGCTGCTGCGCCCGCATTGTCGATGGACGCATTGACGTCCGCTCTCGAGATATTGACGCCAATCGCGCCCGCGCCACCCAGCGACTTGCCGCCAGCGCCAGCCACCGTGATGCTCAACATGCTGTTGGTCAGCGCATGCCCCTGCGTCAGCGAGCCGATGTCCAGCGTGATCAGGCCACCGCCGGAATCCACCCGGTTCACCGCCTTTTGCAGCGTAATGCCGCCCGTGCCGGTAGCGGCGCCCAACTGAATCGCGATGCCGTCCCGCGCGTTGTCCAGCGAACTGGCCAATTGATAACGGGTGATTCCGCCTTGCGACGCATCGATCACGTAATAGCGCTGGCCGTCCACCAAGCCGCCGATGGCCGTACCCTGGCTGCGGTAGATCACCACGTCGCCCGTCGTCAGACCGGTATTGGCGGCAAACTGGAAGCTGTTCTCGCCCGCGACCTGCGTCGCAGCCGAACTCGCCTTCACGGTTGCGTCGGTTGGCGTGCCTTGGGTAACGGAGGTGTTCTGCGTGCCGTCGCTGCCAGTGCTGGACGACGTCTGCGATGTCTGACGTTGCAACTCCACCTGCGTGAACGCGATCATTGCGTCCGGGTTTACAGAGATAGGCTTGCCCTGCGGGTCCAGCGTCTTGCTGCCACCCGCATCCGCCAGGAAATACTCATAACGCTTGGTGCCGGTATTGAACTCGGCCACATAACCCAGCGCGGCCAACGTAACTGCCGCCCCGCCCACCTGCTTGAAACGCAGCGTGGTGCTGTTGATGACCTCGACTTCGTAGACATGGTCATGGTCCAGCCCGGTCAGCACGCCATTGGCCGCCAGATTCACCACCACCTTATCGCCCGTGGCCAAACCGTGAGCCTTGGGCAGTGTCAGACTGCCATCAGCATTCAATACCGCGCCGGCAGGATTATTAACACTGAAACGCTGCAACGATGCGCCCACCGACGCGCCGCTCAGATCCATCAGGTTGCCCTGGCCGTCGCGCAGCTGGAAGGACGTCTGGTCCGCGCTCAGGTTGACCACGTAATAGGTCACCCCAACCTTCAACACATCCTTGCCCTGGGCCAGAATGCGGTTGAGCAGCACATTTTCAATCTGGCCGTTGGCTACCGAACCGCTGTACACAATGGCTGAACCTTCCTGCACACCAGGGAACGGCGTGGTCAAGACCAGCGTATTGGCAGGACCATTGATCGTCACGCCAGCGTCTACGCTGTGGAACGGTTGCAAATTGACGCTGGTGGCCGATTGCATGCGCACATGCGCAAAGCCGATGGCCGACAGGTTGGTCACACTGCTGAATTGCAAGGCTTTGCCGCGCAACGCATCTGCCTGCGTATCCGCCAGCTGAATGATCGCCTGGCCGTCCGGCGCCTCGCGCCGGATCACGTAGTACACGCGGTCGTTGCGCAGGCTGGAACCGTCGGCCAGCTTGATGTTGGCCGCGCCCGCGCTCAAGTAGATGCCGTCGCCCGTCTGCCAGCCCGCAAACTCGCTGCCAGAGCTGCCCGTTTGACCCGGCATGCCCGCGTTGCCGCTGTTGTCCTGGGTGCCGTTGATGACGGCGGCCGCGCCGCCCGTGAAGGTCAGCGTGCTGCCGCCCTGGTCCACCCGGATATCGTTGCCGCCTACCGACAACTGGTCACCGCCGCTCAGTTGGGAATTGCCGCCCGCGGCCATGGGGTCGACCAGCCCGGCAAACACGTTCACATTGCCCCGGGTCGCGTTCACATCGCTACGCTGAATGACCGCCGTGACCTTGGGATTCGCCGTGGCGCCGCCATTGTTTGCCACATCCACCGTGGGCACCGCCGCGCCGGAATCCGCCAGCGACGCGTTATTGAAAGTCAGCAGATTGCGGTCAAAGGCGGTGTTGCCGCCCATGATGTTGACCGCCACCGCCAAGCCTACCGCCGCGCCCTGCGTTGCGATGGAGCCCGCGACCGTGATGGCATACAGCGCCGATGCGTCTGACGCGTTGACGCGCACCGCGTCCCCTGCGAACCCCGTCGACTGGCCCGCTTTGATGGTGCTGTCGCTGATGCGGGCCTCGGTGGCCCCGCGCATCATATTGACGTTGACGGCGCCAGCCAACGCAAACTTCTTGGCCAGGGCGCCCGCCGCGCCCACCGACACCAGCAAGGGCGACGAATGCGCCGACACATCCACCTTGCCATCCACATCGATGTCGGCGTATTGGATCAGCGCACTGGTGCGCGAGCTGAATTCATTGACACTGACCGATGCGCCCACCGCGAACGAGCCACCGGTCGTGACCGCCACGCCGCCAGTCACCGCGACCAGTGTGTTGTTCTCGGTCGCTTTGACCGTCAAGGCTGTCGCATCGATGTTGCTGCGTACCGCCACCGCGCCATTGCTGGCGTAGCTGGGCAGCACATAGGCCGCCACCGCTGAACTCACCCGGTTGACCTGGATGGACCCAGCGCCCGCGAACTTCGCCTCTCCCATGCCCACGCCGACACCGACCGCGCCGCCACCCAGGGAAGACGTGTCTTCGGCCGTGATGTTGACTGCGCCGCGCCCATTGGTGTTTACGGTCGAGCCTTGAATGCCCGCCATGACCGCATTGCCGATCTCGTTGTAGCTGATGGCAATGCCCACGCCTGCCTTCTTGCCCGCGCCGGCTGCGCCGGTAATCGCGACCAAGGTGGTCTTGTCCTGTGCCGACAGAGTGACATCGTGATTGCCGCTCAGGCTGCCCTGATGCGTAACCTTGCTATTCAACAAATAGCTTTCGATGCGATTCGCCACCACGTTGACGGTGATCGAGCCGCCCACCCCTGCCCCATCGCGCGCCATGCCAAAGGCGCCTGCAAAGCCGATGACAACCTGAGTCGAATCGGCCGTCACGTTGACGTTGCCGGTGTACAGCAATTCGGTCACCTGGCGGATGCCCGCCTCGACATTGCTGGAGCTCAGGTTGACAGCCACGGCCGCGCCCACGCCAGCCTTGCCGTCCGTGGTCGCGGCAGCGCCGCCCACGGTCACCAGCACGCTCAGGTCGCGCGCCTGCACGCTGACATTGCGTGCGGATATCTTCGTCGCGTTGCCCAGCACGGCCACATTGCCATAATCGGCCACCGTCACCGCAACCGACCCCGCCACCGCCACGCCCTTCTGACCCTTGGCGCCCGCCATGCCCGCCGCAATGCTGACCGCAACACCCGTGCGGCGCGCGGACAGCGCCAAATCGGCGCCGACCAGCAGTTCACCCACCGCAAGCACCGTTGCGCGCGCCTCACCGCCCAGCATGTTCATGCTGTAGGCGCCGGCAATACCGATATTGGTCTTGGCCGTGTCCGATTGCGCCATCGCCGCCGAACCCGCCAAGGCCAGCGCGTGCGTGCTATTGACTGCGGTGATCGTGGCATCGCCGCCGATCTCGATCTTCATGCCAGCCGCATTGATATACGACTGGGCATAGTCGTTGACCATATTGACGGCCACCGACCCGGAAATGGCCACCCCGGTCTTGGCCGGCTGCTTGTTCGCGCCCGCAGCGGCGCCCGATGCCCCGCCAGTGGCCGCGCCGCTATCCTGCGTCAGCGTCGAGGTGGATTCGCTCAATTCTTTCAGCATGTCGGACAGCGACAGCAACTCGTCGGGGTCCTTTACCGGATTGGCCGTGCCCGGAACCGAGCCGCCCTGGCTGGCCGGCGCCTTGCCGCCCAGCGCGTCGGTGCCCGTTGCTCCAGCACCGCCTGCTCCGCCCGCCCCTGCGCCCGTGCCGTCGCCCGCGCCCGCCGCCGGGCTGGACACGCGCGATCCGGCAACCGCCAGATTGCCGACAAAACCCTTGTTCTCGCTGTAGATCGACAGCGACGCAGCCTTGAACGCACCCGTTGCGGCCGCGCTCGCCGCGCCATCCGACGCATCCCGGAAGTCGCCAATCAACGCCTGCGTCGAGCGATTGACATCATTGATGGCCACGCTCATGCCCACGCCTACGGCCTGCGACCCCGCAGCCGCGCCAGCCACGGTGCCTACCCAGGTGGCATCCGTAGCTTGAATAACCGCCGCACCGGCCGCGGTAACGTTCGCGCCGCGCCCCACCTGAGCCACCGTTGTCGCGCTGGTCACATTGACCAGCACCACGCCGTTCAAGGCCAGCGTCTTGGCCTGCCCGCCCGATGCGCCCAGCGTTACCGACACCAGCTCATTGTTCGCATCAACAGTCAGATTGCCCGACTTGATCACTGCGGTGTCACTGACCACCGCACGCGTGTCGTGAGTAGCGGCATTGACGTAGACCGATACGCCAATCGCCGACCCTTCCTTGGAACTGCTGCCGTATTCAAAACCTTCGTATTTGGGCGTCAGGAAACCCTTGGCTTGATCCTTGCCGTAGCTCATACGGCTTTGCGACTGCGGCCGCGCCGCCGACGTCTGCAACGATTTTGCGCCGCCAATCGAAATGGCCGGCAGGATGATGTTCCCGACCAGATTCATGCGCTGCGAGGAATTTTCGGCCTCGATGCGCACCGCGCCAGCCGAACCCGCTACACGCGTCGTATCGATCGAACCCGACACCGTGGCGCGTGTCTGCGTGTCTTGCACCAGCACCGTGAATGCGCCAGACAGCGCCAGCTTCTTGCTCTTCGCGGTGGCGCTTGCCCACGTGCTGAAGCTGGACGAGATGCCGCCCGTGCTGGTCAGCGTGGCTTGCAGATTGTTCAGGAATTCCTTGCCAGCGGTAGTGGCCACGCCCATCTTGGCGGACGTGCCATCAGCCAGCTTCCACTTGGCCTCAATGCCGTCAAACGGCGCGTACAGATTCACCAGCCAGAGCTTGTTGGGATCGATCTGATTCAGGGTGCTGGCCGTTGCCGTTGCGTCGCCGCCTTGCGTATTGATGGCCGCCTTGGCGTTTACCGTTGCGGACGTCTTGACGTTATCGATGCCGATCACAATAGCCGCGGCAGCGCCGAAATCCGATCCATCGGGACCGGTCGCGCGCTTGACCTGATCCGTCGTGACGTTGTTCTTCTTTTCCAGGAACTTTTGCTTGTCGGCGATGACCTGGTCATCCACCCCGCTCATCACCGTGATCTTGGTGTTGTATTGGGTCAGTGCATTGACCGTTACCGCGCCGCCAGCCGTGTTTACCGTTGCCACATTCACGCCATTGCCAATCCGGGCCGTCGTCGTGATGTTGCTCATCGACATGCCCAGCGCCGCGCCCACCTGGAACTCGGTCGACGGGTTGTCGATTTCCTTCTGAATGTCTTTGTCGTAGTCCGACCGGTCCTTGGCGTCTTTTTCCTTCTTGATATCCGAAACCTTCTTGCCGAAACCTCCTTCCTTGCTGTCAGACACCAGCGCACTGAAGAAAGACTTGGTGTATTGCGACCCGGTGCCCAGGCCGCTCATGACGCCGCCCACGATGGGTTTGGTCGCCTTGGCGATGGCCGCGCTCTTGGCTTCGGTTTGTGCGCTGGTCAGGTAGTCGCTGCCTGTGGCCGCGCGGCCGCCCAGAATGGTCTTGACCGCGACGGCGCTCCCAGTGTCCAGCGCCTTGGCTTCAACCAGCACTTTGCCCGCGTTGCGCGTGGTCACCGTGCCGTCCATATAGGCTTCGGTGGTGAGCTGGTTGTACGCAAAACCCACGCCCACGCCAACCTTGGCGTAACCCGCTTTGTACTTGCCCGTTTCTTGGGCTGGTCCAGTCGTCGCCGCGCCTGCCGCAGGCGTAACTGCCTTGGTGTCGTCGCTTTCAGCCATCTTGCCAGCGACCGAAATGCTGATGACGCTCTTGTGGTTCGTGATGGCCTGCACCGTCACGTCACCGCCAACATTGCTGACCGATGACGTGACCAGGTCATTGACGTAACTCAAGCCCGTATCCAGCGTTGCCGTCGTGCCGATGTGTACCGTGGACTCACTGAGCACCACCGCGACCCCAACGCCGATCACCGCAGGCACCGCACTCAACTGACCCGGGATCAGCTTGATGCTCATCTCGTTGGTCACTTCGGACTTGATGGTGATCGCTTTGGCGGCGCTGATCTTGCCGTTGATTTCGATGTGCGCGTAGTTCTGCAATACGCCCACGGCAATGCCCGCGACTTTGGTCACCAGCGGATTCAGCTCCACCTTCGCGGTAGAACTGGCCGTGATCGTCACGTCGCTGTTGGACACCAGCTTTGCGGTGGTGCCGACATTGATGGACGACTTGTAGGTAATACCCGCCCAGGACGCCAGGGCGCTGGCCCCGTCCAGGAAGTTCATCAACGCGTTGAAAGCGGAGTTCACGCCGCCTGCCAGCGTGCCCAGAATGCCCTTTTGGTCCGCGCCGTTCTTGATCAGCGGGTCACGGCCATAGTCGTCGCTGCTGATCTTGGTGGTCAGCGTTACGCCCGAGCCTGCCGCGTCCTTGGCCCACAGCGTGGCATTGCGAACGTTGATTTCCGTGTCCAGCGTATAGATCTGGGCAAAGCCGCTGCGCCACGGGCGATAGTGCTGCGCCGCCAACTGGATGGCGCCCGCCGCCAGCACGATATGGGCGGCGGCATCGTCGCCCACGGTGATCTTCTCGCCTTCCAGACGCAGAGTGCGGTCGGCGCTCAACGTAATGGCTTTAGATACCGTGTAGTCTTGCCCGCGTATCGTGACATTGCGGCCAGACACGGTCAGCGCCTGATCCAACGTGCCATTGCCGATGTCCAGCACATAGTCCAGGCTGGCCGTGTTGGCCCCGAACGTCACGCCCGTGATCACACCCGCGCTGGAAATCAGGCTGGACAAGGCCGCGCCTGCGCCCTGCATCGACACCTGCAGGCTGTTGCCCGTGCCGCCCGTCGCGGCGAGCGACATGGTCACAGTGCCGCCCGCCGTATTGGTGGGCTGCATCACCACGAAAGTCACGTTGCTCTTGTTGCCCTTGAGCGTGTCGTAACCGCCGCTGGTGACCAACGCCACCGTCTTGTCCCACGCGCTCGCGTCCAATGTGGTCGCGCCAGCGGTATTGGTAGCCGTGACCGTGGCGTCTGCAAAGGCGCCTGCCGTGAACGTCACCGTGCTGGTATTCACGCCGCCTGACACGTAATAAACGGAACCGGTCGCGAGCACCGCGCCCAGGCTGGTGTTGACGACCAGGCTGTTCTGCGCGCCGGTCTGCGCGATGATGTTGTTACCCGTGCCGGTGTTGGACGAAGCCTGGCCGTAATTGACCACGAACGTATTGTCGCCACCGCCCGAACGGATCACGGCATTGGAGCCCGCCAGCACAAATTGCGTCTGGTGGGCGATACCCAGCGCCACCCCCGTCAGCACGCCTGCGCCGGTAGACGTGTTCTGCGTCTGCCCCGCAGCGATCAGCCCCAACGTATACGCGGCGTCAGACACGCTGACCGTAGACGTCGACACCGTGCCATCGGCATTCAATTTGGCTTGCATGCCGGGGGTCAGCGTGAACGCGCCGGACAAGCCTGCCGTGATCGCATCCTGGCTGTAGCTCACCTGCAAACGGCCCTGGCCATCCAGGCTGGCCGTCAGGGCGTACAAATAATCCCACGCCGACGTCGTGTCAGTTTCCGCCAGCAATTGGCCCGCATTGGGGCCGCCCACCGCAATACGCAACGGCACGCCAGCCGCATTGACCATGACGCCGCCTGCAATGGCGTCCAACAGGTCCTGTATGGTTCGGACCCCTTCCAGACCCACATCCACCCGCGCATTCGCACGGTTGGGAAACAGAAACGCCAGCGCCGGGCCGTCTTCCGCCGTGTACCCCGAATTCAGGTTGGACAGATACGTCTGGGTCGTCACGCCAGTAAACGCTGTGGTGTTCACGGTGTTTGCGGCGCTGCCCTGCACCACAAAGCGGAAATCGTTCACATTGGTGAACGCGCTGTCGAATTGCGTGCCGCCCGAGCCGATCTGGACTCGGGTGTTGTCCACCGTCACATTCTTGCCGCCGGTGGACAGTTCAATCGTATTGGTGCCCGCCGAGCCGATGACCTGCGTGGCATAGGCGTTGCTGATGATGAAGTAGTTGGACAAGCCTGCCGACCCATCCAGGACCGCGCGGCCCTCGAAACGCGAGGTGTCGATCCAATTGCCATACTCACCGCTGATCACGCGCGCGCTGGTGATGTTGGTGTAGGTTGAGCTGCCAGCCAACACGCCTGCCGCGTCACGCTTGATCCAGGTCGCGCCCGAACCATCTTTCTCGAACGACACATACCCCACGCCACCGCCCGCAGCCATTTGCGCCGCGTATTCCGCGCCGGTCAGCCCGGTGTAGCCGTCGGCTGCCACCACCAATTCCGTCGTTGACCCTGCGCCCGTGCCGCCGCTGATGGCGTACTTTCCGCCCAGCAACAGGATCTGATGCGTGCGCCCCGCACCGTTACCAGCCTTGATCACGCCATTGGCCATCAAGCCGCTGACCAGCATCGTGTTGCCACTGAAGGCCGACGCATCAATCAGCGTCGAACCCAGGCCGCCATTCAAGCGCGCGTCGGTAAACACGCCATGCAAGATGTTGGCCAACGTAGGCGTCGGCGCGCCAGCCGCCAACGCCGTACCGTCTGACGCGTATGTGCCCGTCAACGCGGTGTTGGTCAGCGTGAAATTCCACTCTCCGTTTTCATTGAGCGTGTTGCTTGCCGCCCCCGCCTGCGCCCACAGGTCATTGGCGCCCTGGTAGCCGGTAAACGTGTTGTTGCCCAGACCGCCCTTCAAGACGTTGGCGCCCGCGCTGCCGATCAAGGTCAGGTCGCCCGTGTAGTTCGTGCCATCCAGCGTGACGCTGGTGCCCGCGTGGTAGGTCGTGCCTGCCGCCGCGCCTGCGTTAATCGTGCGGTAGTCCTGCAAGGTCACTGCGCTGACGCCGCGCAAGGTCACCGTCGATGCGGTGCTTGCGCCAGGAGGCGTGTTCACAATCGTGGCCGAGGTCTTGCCGCCGCTGAGCGTGGCATTGCTTTCCACGCCCGCGATATATTCCGTTGCGCCGCCGACGGCCAGGTTGCCGATCACCAGATCGTTGCCGCCGCCGCCGCTGATGCGATTCTGCCCGCGGCTGTTGGCCACGGTAATGATGTTGTCGCCCAGGCTGCCGACGATGTCGTTGCCATAAGTGCCACCCGCGCCAATGACGTTGCTGATGTTCAGCACGCCCGCCAGGCCGCTGGCGTCATAGAGGGCCGTCGCTTCGTCCTGATAGTTCAGGTTGACCGTGACGTTGTCCTCGTAGGCCGAATAGTCCAGCGTGGTCTTGCCCGCCGCGCCGACAAAAATCTGGATATCCAGATTGCTGACCAGCGCCGTCGCACCCGACAGGTTACGAATGCTGCCGTCCGCCGCCACGCCCGCGCCCAGGTAGACGCTCAGGCCGCCCTGGGTTTGCACGCGGGCGGTCACGTCAGCGCCAAATTGGGAGAGGTCCAGAGTGTTGCCGCTTTGGCCAGCCTGCTGGGTCAGGGTGAATCCGATGGCGCCGCCTGCGACGATATAGGTATTGCCGCCGCCGCTGCCTTTGACAATGTCTTGCGCGTTGTTGATAGTGACTGTGGTGTCACCGACCACCGTAATCCGGTTACCGCCTTGCGTAGATCCCTTCACACCGCTCACTGCGCGCACATAGCCGAATCCGGTCGGCGGCGGCGGCGGCACTTCTTCGCCATTGGAGTCCGCCGTGGGGCCAGACAGATCGACCGTCACGCCCGTGGCGTACCCGCTGTAATCCAGTATGGTCTTGCCGTCCAGCGCGGTACCGATCAGGTTGAACGTCTTGTCGCCGATCTTCAGGCTTTGCGTGCCATCGGCCGACTTGAACACCACGTTGACGGTGCGCTCGGTCCAGTTGTTGGCAGCGTCTACCGTCGAATACTTGATCTGGTAGGAGTCGTTGTTGCTGATGATGGCCGTGACGTTGCCCTTGATGCCCGAGAAGTCCAGCGTGTTGTTGCTGTTGTCGTCGTCCTCGTTGCGCACCCAGACGCCGTTCTCTTGCTTCATCCCCTGGCGCAATTCGATTGTGGTGACTGCCGCCGTGGAATTGTTGTCGAACACAAACGTGTTGTCGCTGCCGTAGCCGATCAACCGGTCATTGACCGCCACGCCTTGCAAGGTCGAGCCGCCGTTTTGGACGCCTGTGGCATTGGCCATCACGCCATTCCAGCTGGCCACGGTAATTGTGTTGGCGTCGATGACGCCCTTGCGGTAATCCAGCACCCAGTCACCGCCCAGCGCGGCGCTGCCCACGGTGTGGGTGGCTGCGGCCACATCGGCGCGAGTGATCGCGGACAGGCTGTCTACAAAAGCCACGCCAGCCCGGCCAGATGCCACATTGCAGCCATACAGCAGAATGTCGCCGTCATCGGACATGGCGTCGCCCCAGGCGCGCAATTGGTCCTTGTACGTATCCAACTGCCCTGCGCCCAGCGTTGCCGTGCCCAGCGACAGCGCGCCCGCGCTCCCGTGGCTCATGATCTGCACCGCAGCCAGATCCTTGTGCTGACCCAGAATCTGCGTAATCTGGTCCACGCCGTCGTAACGGCCATCCAGCACGATGATCTCGGTATCGTGGCTGCGCAGCACCTGCACTTGCGGGCCATCGCCCGTGGGTTTGGCAAGGCCGCCCCAACCTTCAGTCTTGCCGCTGATCAGGCCATACAGGCCCTGCACGATTTGATCGGCATTGTCGACCGCCGGGTCCACAAAAATGATCTGGCGAACCGGTGTCTGTTCGGATTGCGTGGTGTAACCCGGAATTTTTCCGGTCAATACGGCCGCCTTGATTTGGCCGCCCTCTTGGCCGCCCTCTTGCCCCGGCAGCCAGGCTTTCGCGTCGCCCTGGCGCGTTGCATTGGCCTTGGCGTACTGGTCCAAGGTCATCATCTCGCTGTGTTGGGTGGCCGCCTTGTACGCGGCGCGCTCAACCAGATACGGATGCGAACCCGGCGCGCTGGGCTTTTTGCCTTGCGCACCAGCTGCCGGATCTGCGGACGCCACGATAGGCGCTTGATCGCTTGTGGGCGGCGGCGGCGGAACCAGCAGATCGGCCGACATGAGATAACGGCGTTCCAGCGCCTCGAAGAGGGGCCGTCTGCGGAACAAGGACTGCTGCACCTCGCGAGAGGATCGGCCGGTCCACAGTTTGCGCGCCAGTTTCTTCATGCTCATATCGTCACTCGATATCTGAATTTGCGGGCGCAACGCACGCCCTGAATTAAACGATTAGCGGCCACCCGGCATAGCACCGGATGGCCCTGCTGATAGTTGGCGCCAACCGCGCGCCGTGTCCTGCGCTTACAGCATCTGCTGACTGATCGCCGCGATGTCGGCGGCGCTCAAGGTTCCTGCGCCCTGCTTGAGCTTTAGCCCGTCCAGCACGAAGTTGTAGCCAGCCTCGGCTTGCTGCCGCTTCGCGTTGTACAGATTCCGCGTGGCGTCCAGCACGCTGACAATGTCATTCAGGCCAGCGGTAAAGCCTTCTTCCTTCAGCTTTAACGCCAGTTCAAAAGACTGCACCGAACTGTTCAACGCACGCATCCGGTCTATGCCGATCACGATGTTCTGAAACGACGAGAACACCTGACGCTGCACCTTGCGGCGCGTCAGGCTCAGGTCGGACGACGCCGCGCTCAGGCGGCTGGCGGCAGCGTGGCTCATGCCGTAGGTGTAGCCACTTTGAAAGATGGGAACGTTCAGGTTCACCGTCACGCGGGTGTCGGCTACCGTGCTGCCGCCCCCAAACAAGCTGCCGCCCGTTTCGTTGCGTCCGGTGGACGCGCGCAGATTCACGCTGGGGTAGTACCCCGCCTTCTGCACCGACACTTCTTTTTCGGCCACGGCCACGCCGGCGGACGCGGCGCGTATCGACCAGTTTTGCTCCAGCGCCGTTCGCAGCCAGGCTTGCGGATCATTCGGCACCGGCATGGACATGGGCAGATCCTTGCGGACCGGGCGCAACTTCAGATTGCCAAAGCCGATGATTTCCTGAACCGCCTGCTGCTTGTCCAGATAGTCGTTCTGGGCCAGCAGCGTATTGGCATCCTGGATGTCCAGGCGCGCCTGAACTTCGCTCAGCCCAACCCGCGTTTCCTGACCGCTGTGATAACGCGCCTGCACCAGCTCCATCTGCTTTTGCGTGGTGCGGCGTTCGGCTTCGGTCAACTCAACCTGATCTTGCGCCGCCAGCACGCTGAGATAGGCGGTAGCGGTGCGCAGCATCAAATCCTGCTGCGCATAGGCATAGCTGGCCACTTGCTTGCGTTCGGCGTCTTGCGACTGGCGCCACTTGTGATACGCGCCCAGTTCAAAGATGGGCTGATTCAGCGTCAGCGCCCAACCGTTTTCCGCCCAAGCGGCGCGACCTGTCTGATAGACCGCGTTTTCGCTGTCGACCACGTTCTGGCGCACCTTGCTGCGGTTGACCTCACCGCTGACGCTGGGCAACAGGCCGGCGCGCGCCGACATCACGCCATAACCCACGGCTTGCAACTCTTGATAAGCGCCTTGCAGTTGCGGATCGTTTTGCAACGCCATCATGTAGACCTGATCCAGCGTCATCGGATCAGTTTGATCCGGCAGCTGGGCGCCGTTGTAGGCGGGCATGTTTTCGGCCAGATAGGACGCAGGCGCGGGCAAAACGGTTTTTTCGTCAAAGCGCGGCGCGGGTTCGGGCGGCACTGTGTCCATCTGCGCGCTGGGCGCGGCCAGGCCGAAACGAGTGGTCTCGCGCGGTCCGGTTGCGCCCATTTTGAGCGTGCCGCCTTCGGTCTGCACCCCGGCGGCCGGCGTTTCCGTAGCGCCCGCGCTGGCGGTGGCCGGCGCCGTGCCACTGCGGGCGGCGCAACCGGCCAGGCTCATGGCGGCAAGCACCGCCATCGCGACCATGCCCTTGCGCGCAAGCGCCGGGCGGAAGAAAAGCGTGTCGTGGTCAGTCATAGTAGACAGTCAGAAACTCATGTCCGTCCCGCGCGGTGCCAGCAGCCAGGCTATAGAGGCTGCGCGGTTCGTCGGGCAAGAGAAACCCCAGCACCTCGCTTTCGGCCAACGCCAGACTGGCGGCCAAACGCAAAA
Source organism: Achromobacter seleniivolatilans (assembly GCF_030864005.1). Classification (NCBI taxonomy): domain Bacteria; kingdom Pseudomonadati; phylum Pseudomonadota; class Betaproteobacteria; order Burkholderiales; family Alcaligenaceae; genus Achromobacter; species Achromobacter seleniivolatilans. The sequence goes on along the minus strand of NZ_CP132976.1, from coordinate 923,112 downwards.
GATCGGGAATGAAAGCACGCAAGGGCAAGTCCGCCCCGCGGAACGTCAGCGTGAAAGAGTCGCGACGCGTGTCGGCTTCTTCTACTTCCAAAAACATGAACCCGCAGGGGTCAGCTTGCGCAGAGGCCTGCTGCACGATGCCTTCGGCCACCTGACGCAAAACCGGATTACGCAGCTTTGCCAGATAGGGGTCCAGATGCTGGTTAAACGCAGCCGGGCTTTCCAGGTGACGCATGCGATAGGCTGTGATGGCGGCCTCGCGTTGCGTTGCCGGGTGCCATTTGTAGCCGCAGCCCAAGGGCAGCACGCCATGTTGGCGCAGCGCCTCGGGCGCAGGCATGAACTCCAGATAGACGCGGTATGTGCCCGCGCCTTCGTCGGGTTCGTAGGCAAAGAACATGGCACGCGCCTGCTCCATGTCCTGCACCATGCGCATCCACAGGGATTGCGGAATGGCCAGCAGCTGCGATAGCGTGGCCAGATCCAGCTGATGCCAGTGATCTCGCTGGATGCCCAACATGAACCGGTTGCCGACCAGGCCCGCGGCCGAGAACTTCATCGACCACTCAACACCGTCAATCTGCTTGCCATTGAAGGCAGACAGCAGCCGGTCGGCCCAGATCCGGGCTTCTCCCCGCAACGTGTGCAAGGGAATATGGATCTCGGGCTCTGAACCGGGCGCAGCCGGGCGCTGACCGACAGCGGGCGTCAGGGTGGCGGTCAGCATGAGTCTGGCCGGTGAGTGCGCGTATTGAAATCAGGCAGCGGCTTCATTGGGCGCGGCGTCAGTCGTGGACGCCACGTCCTTTTGCTGCTGCGCTTTCAAACGGCGCTGCTCATCCAGCTGCATGGCCAGACGCTGGACGTTGCCCAGCGATGCGCGATGCAACTCGATCAAACGCAGAATGCCGGCGCTATGCAGCTCGACCACGCGGGCATCATCGATGCCCGCGAATTTTTGTTCGTCCACCACCCAGAAGCCGCTCAGGTAGCGGTCGCCATCGGCTTGCGAAATCGTGATGGTCTTGGCTGCCAGCAGGCCCAGATCATTCAGGCGCTTGGCCATGTTCTTGGTCAATTCCATCTCGCCCTGGAACACACGCAGAAATTCCATCATCTGCGTCAGGTACGCGGTTTCCTTGCCATCTTCAAACAGCGCCACGCCTTCGGTGGTATTGATGCCGGGGTAGGACTCGTCAATGCACACGGCCAGGCGATCGGCCTCGGACGTCGTGCCCAACACAAACGGGTAACGGCGCGCAAAAGCGGGCACGTAGGTGTCGGTCTTCCAGGTGCCGTTTTCGGTGACGAACAGGTTCGACTTGTCTTCCAGGCCCAGCAGCACGGCCACATGGAAATTGCCGGCTTCGTCGCCTACGAAAACGATGGGGTAATGGCGGCCAGCATCAGCGAATTCGCTTGCCGCGATGGGCAGCGCGTTAGTGTCATGCGCGAAGGCATAGTGATCCGGCTGAATCTGAATCCGGGTTTCTTGATGCGCCGCGCGATCCAGCGCAACAGCCCGCTCGTAGAACACAGTCGCTGACATTTGATAAATCTCCTTACCCCGGTTATTGGCACTAATCCGTTTTCGGTAAGGCCTGCGACCCACTATGGCGTTTAACGCCTTTCCCGAAAAATCAATGCATCGTTTGGTTGAACGAATGCAAGAATTAGACGGGTTTTGTCAGACTTCGTCTATCCCTGAAACTAGGCATATCGTGTATGAAACTTCCCATAAAACACGGCATGCGAATTCAGATAAATATAAATCGATATATTTCAAATCAACCCGCAAAGCGGTCGCAAATTCGCGTGCAATCGATCGCAATCATCGCGCGTTTTTTTACAAAATAAATCCGAATAATGTCTGAGGTGCCTCAAACCGGGAGCGACAACAGGCCCTGCCAGCTCAATTGATCAGGCCGGATACGCGGGCCGTATGTATCGCCTTTGTCCGCGAGGACACGCGAAGTTTGCGATAGACGTGTTTGATATGTCGTTCAACGGTATGACGCGACAAAGTCAGTTGTTCGGCAATTTCGCGATTGCCCAACCCTTCTGCAACCATGCGCAGAATCTGCGTCTCGCGGCGGCTCAGTTGTCCGCTGCTTTCCGTCTCGGCATCACTATCGATGTCGGCGCCGCTGGCCGCCGCAGGCTGAGACCGGAATTCTTGAATCAACCGCCGCGCAATGAAGGGATCGATTGCCGCGCCGCCTTGTAAGGCGCTGCGGATGGAAAGCAGCACTTCAAGATCATCGCGTTCCTTCAGCACATACCCCACCGCGCCCGCGCGTAACGCAGCAAGTATCGTGTCCTCGGAGCTCCAGGCCGACACCACCACGATCACGCATTCCCGATTGGCCGCGTGCATCTCGGCGATCAGTTCCAGACCATTACCATCCGGCAAGCCCAAATCCACCAGCGCCACCGCGATTGGCAAGCGGGCAGCGCATGCCCGCCCTTCGGCCAGCGTCGAAGCGAATACCAAGTCGTCCCGCGTGTAGCCCAGGCGCAGCAGCAGCCCTTCTAAACGTAGACTAATCAAAGGCTCGTCTTCCAGCAGCAACACCGGAGCACGCAGCAAGAACGGAGAATGGACCGAATCGGCGGGCATGGAGATAAACGTAGAAGCGATCGTTGCCGGCTATGTCTGCCCCCAGGCGGACAGCGAAGCAATACGCGTAAATATGGCCGCTATGGCGACGCCACGCGGGACTGAATACTACTTGCATCCAATGCAACGGATCAATGCGTCATCTGCATTTTGACGATGTAACGTTTGAATCCCCTGAACAATTCACTCTCCCCAAGGCATTCAAGCCCCGACGTGGTGCATGACATCGCGTATACCCGTAGCCCCACCAATACAGCAGACGCCAGACCTGCGCGCTGACAGCGCCAACTGCCGCGTATGCCAGAATAATGCGATGAACCTCACTCTCTGCCTGGCCGCTTTGCTATTGATCACGCTGGTTTGCGTGATCTACCGCTTGCGCCACCCCAATCCAGGTGACACCGGACGCCGCATCATTAGCGACGTATTTGCTGGCGCCGCGATATATGCGTTTCTGGCTCCGTTGGCCGGAGGCATGGCAGTCACGCTGGGTTTGGCAATTGTTACGTGGGACGCTAATTCGCTAAGTCTGGCTTTATTGGGCGCGCCCTGGTTCTATCTATTTGGACTGGTTCCTGCGTTGATGTGCGGGGCGGCCGCTGGCGCCCTCAAGCCCGCGGTGTCATCGTGGCGTGCTTGGGGCAGGATGACGGCCATCGGCGGCTTATACGGCTTCTCTTTATTTCTGGCATTCAGCCGTTGGGAAATGAGCTGGACCGAGTTCATATTCCCTCTGTTCGTTGGCGCCTTGCCGGGCGCCATAGGCAGCGCCATCTGTGCACGCCTGTATTACGGCAAGCCCGGAAGCCACCCGTCTGCTGCCAACGAGACACAGCAAGCCTGACTGGCAGCATTGCCAAGCAGCGAGTTGCCCGCAGGCACACATACACCAGCCGTCCGGCTTCAAGCTGGTATCGCAAACGCACCCTGTAATACGTCATCATCCAAAAAAATACGCTGCCGCACCGCGATGCGGCAGCACAATAGGGACGCACGTTTCTCTGGACACCCCGTCTTTCAGGAGAGCCCCATGTGCGACTGTTCATCTTTTCTTGCCTGCCTGCATATCAATCGTCAGCGCCGTGTCCTGTTGGGCGCGGCGGCCATCGCCGCCGTCAGCAGCACGGGGTGGCTGGGAGCCGCCCACGCCGCAGTGCCATCCAACGATATCGGCCCCGATGCGGCATTGAAGCGCCTGATGGCCGGTAACGCCCGCTATGTGGCCAATAGGCCCCAGACGCGGGACTATTCGGCGGGGCGCGCTGCCCGGGTCAAAACGCAAAAACCCATTGCCGCCATTCTGAGTTGTTCCGATTCCCGGGTTGCGCCCGAATTGGCGTTTGACCAAGCTCCCGGTGACCTGTTCATCGTGCGTCTTGCGGGCAACTTCGTAAACGACGACGGCTTGGCCAGTTTGGAATACGGAACGGTGTTCTTGCATGCGCCACTGATCCTGGTGCTTGGCCACAGCAATTGCGGCGCGGTGGACGCGACGGTGAAGGTGCTGAAGGACAACGCCCAGTTGCCTGGTCATCTGCCTGCGCTGGTCAATGCGATCAAACCCGCTGTCGAGTTCGCGCGCCGCTCTGGTGCAGCCGACCTGCTCGCTGCGGCAATCGCGGAGAATGTGCGTCTGGCGGTTGATCGTTTGAAAACGGCGCAACCGGTCTTGCAAGACTTGGTGCAGCAGAAAAAGCTTTCCGTCGCTGGCGGCGTCTACGACTTGGCGACGGGCAAAGTCACGCTGATGTAAGGCCACTTGTCCGTTCCCGATGTATTCGCAACATTGATCCGCAGCAGCGGCCCGATGGGATTTCAACCGCGTTCAGAAATAACGCGTCTGCCTGCAATGCGCATGGGACTTTAGTCCTATGTGGCGTGTCGTCCACATCTGCAACCGCCCCGCATTTCGTTGACTGGGCAGAGGCCCTTTGTTAAATTTTTACGCGTCAACACCATGTCAGCGCATCCTGCGCAGGGATCTTTTCTGCTGGCGCCTTGATATTTGATGGTCCCGACTTGCGGCACATCCGCCACTACCAGACCCTTTTCCCCGGAGCCTCCCAGTGACCGCCGTGCTGCTGATCGACGACCACGCGATGTTCCGCGAAGGTCTGATGCTGACCATCGCCCATTTGGCCCCCACGTTGGATATTTGCCCGGTCGCAAGCGGCAACGAGGCCATCGCCACGCTTGAGTCCAGATCGGATATCAGTTGCGTGATCATGGACTATTACCTGCCAGACATCGGCGGCAGCGCGCTGCTCAAGCGCCTGCGGCAATTGCGGCCGGGCATTCGCATACTGGTGATGTCCGCCTCTGAAGACCCGCAAGACCGCGACCGCGCCATGATGGCGGGCGCACGCGGTTTTCTGCATAAGTCGGCGAACAGCCAAAGCTTGCTGTCGGCGCTGGCGCAAATCCAACTGCCGCAATCGCTGGACGCGCACCTGCGCCCGCCTCTGCCTACACCGGCGCACGGACATCCCACGGATGAGGTCGCCTTGTTAAGCGAGCTCACCCCGCGCCAGGGCGACGTGCTGCGCCTGATGTGCGATGGCATGGCCAACCGTGAAATATCGGCACATCTGGGCGTCGCTGAGAAAACGGTCAAGACCCATATCACTGCCATCCTTGCGACGCTGGGAGTGCCCAACCGCACGCAGGCCACGTGGGTGGCGCGGCGCGGCGGCTTGTTGGGAAAACCCAAATAAGCCCCCCGATTGACGGGCGCAAAAAAACCGGCCAATGACTCTGGCCGGTTTGATCTCACATCAAGGCAGGCGCCGGAAATCAGCCGCCTGAAGGCCGGCTGTTTTGGGCTGCTTGATCTTGCTCTTCTTCCTCTTCGTCATCCGATTTAACGACTTCAAGTTTGACGGTCTGCGTGCAACCGTGGGTCGCCGCGCACTGCGCCGGTTGCTGCGAACTTTTCACGCAGTCCGCGAATGCCAAGGCGGCGTCCACGGTCGCGAAGTGATAAGAAAAGCCATCCGCAAAAGCTACCTTCCCTTCAACAGAGCAATCCATTGCGCCTCCTGGTGATTGATGGTTCATAGTATTTGACGGCATTTACGGTGTCAGCGGCCAGCTATCCGCAAGATACATGCCCGCCGCCATCAGGGCCTGCCCGCCAAGGGATGCTCGAAAAAGAATCGCAGCATCTCAGCCGTAGCGTCAGGACCTGCGCGGTCCGTGTAGGAACCTCGTTCAGTGCCGCCCGCCCAAGCGTGGCCTGCGCCATGAATCGTCCAATACTCGGCAACGACGTCACCTGCCTGATTCCGGTATACGCGCTTCGTGCTGTCGCGCTTATTGTTCAATCCGGCCACCCGCTGGCTTTCCGCCCGGGCGCTTGCACCTGCGCTGGCGGCAACCACGGTATCGGCGTTGCCAGGATGCACGGTCGCGTCGCGGTCGCCGTGAAAGACAATCGTCGGGACCGCCGAACTCCCTGGCGGGACGGTCCGATTGCCTGCGCCATTCATCGCAGAAAGCGCCGATGGCAGATCCTTCGCCACGCCAGCCGCCAGTCCCGAGTGCACACCGGCAGCGGCAAAAAGCTCCGGATACGCACGGCCGAGAATTGCCGCCATCGCACCGCCTGCTGACAGACCCGCAACATAAACACGGCGCGGATCAATGTTGTGCGAGGCCATGATTTCACGCGTCATCCCGGCCAAGATGGACGGTTCGCCACGGCCCGCTTCTTGATGATTGTGCTTGAACCAGTTCCAGCATTTTTGCGGATTGGCCTCACGCGATTGCACCGGGTACAGCACATAAAAGCCCTGCTCCCGCGCCGCGTCGTTCATCGCGGTGCCCGCGGCAAAGTCATCAGCGTCTTGTGTGCAGCCGTGCAACATCACCACCAAGGGCATGGGCTTGTCCGCCGCGCCGGGCGGCACATACAGCTTGTAGTGGCGCAGGCCTGCCGCATTGCGGAAGGAGCCCGAGGTGAAGGTGTCGCCAGACAAGGACGGCTCGCGAACCGGCGCAGTGACGTGCTCATCCGCAGAGGTACTAGCGTGTGCAGCAGATGATGAGTTCGCGCGCTCAGGAATCACCCGGGCTTCGACGTCAATGACGTCCGCACCGTCGTACGGGGATACTGCTGGTTGCGCGAAAGGACGGCTAAAAGTCTGCGTGGAAAATCCGGCATCGGATCGGCCGGCGGGTTGCACGCCGCGCAGCGCGGCTTGAATGGCGGCGGTCGCTTCGGCCAAATTGCCGGCACGGGTGAGCTGAGTGGCTTGACTCATAAGCTGCTGAAATTCAGGGTGCATGGTGTGACCTTCAAGCGGCTGGGGAGGTGTCAGCGAATGCGCTGACGCAGGGCAGTCTTGACGGCGGGGCTGGCGTGCAAAGCCCCCAAAACCGTCACGGATTCAATCGTGGCAAGCGCAAGCTCGGGCGTGACGTCGGCGGCGATCGTCGCCAGACCCAACACGCGAATCTGCAACATTTCGCCGGCAGCCTGAACCGCCAGCAAATCCTGAGCGGTGTAGTGCTGAATACCCAGCACCAGCGTCTTCCGGCTAACCGCCTGACGCACGGCATCGCCATGCGTCGCCAGCTGATTGCGGATGGCGGTTCGGATCAGGTCAGTGCGATTCGCGTAGAACCCTTCCTGGACCAGAAGATCAATTTGGCCCAGGTCGACATAACCCAGGTTGATCGTGATCTTTTCGTCGGAAGGCTTGGGAGCGGAAGCGAGTTTTGGAGGACGCGGAGGCATGAAACGAACAATAAAACCATCCAAGTGGATGGTCTATGGATGTTTCAACTTGATAGATCTGAGCCGCAAGCCCGGTCTATTTGCCTCAGTGCTGGGAAGCCGGCAGCAACTGCATCCCCGTGCGCCGCACGAACTCGGCGTAGTCGATAGGCGGCCCGGCCTTCGTGCTGGCCGCGTTGGCCTGCCAGTGCACCCAGGACCGGCCCGTCGTCGCGTCGTACACGACCTTATAGATATAGCTGGGAATAGCGACGCCAAAGCCGATTGTCTTGGGTTTTTCCGCATAAACAGGACCCGTGAACACGTAGACGTCCCCGGCCGCATGCATCACGTACTTCCTGGTGTCCTGCTCGATGCGGCTCCACGGCCCGGCGTTATGCGTCTGATCCTGCGGCACCATGTTGGCCAGCGAGAAGCTCTGCGCCATGGCTTCTTTGGTGGACATGTCGCCCGCGGGAGCCATGTGACCGCGCGAGAACCCCGAGCCCTTGTAGTCGTCCAGGTCGGACCGCTCGGCCTTGGGCAATCGCGCATCGGCGTAGAACTTGTCGGTCCGCTGCAACCCCTGCGCTTGCGACAAGGTCTTGCGATTCAGGCGTTCAGCCACAAACACGGGCGTCTTGGTCTGTCCGCTATGCAACACCGCGAACGCCGAAAAGCACAGCTCGCGCAGCCCTTGGCTGGCTGGCACGGCGGGTAATTTTCCGTCGGGAAAAAACTGCGGACAACTGACGAATGTGGTCTGGACCATCGCCCCCGTCGGCTTCGCGATGGGCGCTGTCTGCTCCTGCGACGCCGGGCGCGGCAGATAGCTCAGAATCTGGTCCAGCGAAAACTGTGGCCGCCAGTGAGGATTCAGCAAATACGTCGCAGCGCCGAAGCTGGTTATCGCGGTGATAACCAAGGCGCGCAGAGATCTGCCGATACGGTTGACGGATTTGGATTGAGTCCTGGCTGACGAACTTCTTGTTCTGGGGGCTGCTTTCTTCGCGCGCGTCATGCTACCTGTGGCTGCTGTCCGGCGCGAGGATGCAACCGGTAAGGCCAGCGATTGTAGATGAGCTGCGGTCACTACTAGCTTGACGACAAGCGGAGTAGTGGTTTCAAACCATAACCAAACGTGGATAGCCGGGCGCTGGCTGCATTAAGCTAGCCGCCACTGCTGACTCTCAACCCAAAATATCCCCGTCATGAAATGCGTCAAGCACGTCATTCTGGCCGCGCTCATTGCCGCGCCTGTTATCTCTTATGCCGATGGTCTGGACAAGTCCCATTGCACCTACAACGGCATTCCGCTACGTGGCAAAGTGCAGTTCGTTACCGCCTTTGCCGACATCAAAGTCCAAGAGGTCAACGCTTTTGCCGACCTGAACGTGCAGAAGGTGAACGCGTTCGCCGACAGCTGCGGTAAATGGGAGATCGTCACCGCCTTCCCTGACTTTACCGTTCAGCTGGTCAGTGCTTTTGGCGACTTGAAGGTTTCTTGGGTGAGCGCATTTCCGGGAGTCCGGTAATACACACGCCTCGGTCTGGAGACGCAAAGGGCTTGCTGCGGTAAACCGTTGAATAGTGGAGCCGGTGCAGCCCGGCTAGCGCACCGCACCGCTCATACTTAATTACCCGAGCTGCGGCGCAACCTGTCCGACGAAGCCTTGTTCAAGCGCTTGGCTTCCTCTTCCGCATAGGACTCCTCACCCGGCTCGTAAGATCCCTCATGGATGCAACTGCTGCGGTACCAACTGCACTCGCTGCTGCGACTGGAATCTCCACGCCCCATCATTGAACACCCGGAACCCAGTGCAATCAAAACCAGCGCAACGCCGCAGCGGCCCAACATTTGAATCGACATTTTCCCTCGCACTACAAAGACTTGGTACGTACTCTTATAGCAGACCGAGGGGCACGAAAAAGACGACCGAAGGCGAATAAAACTGAAGGTGTGTAAGAAAATACCGCGCCTGATTTCCTGGCCAAGGTTGCCACAGCGCGTCCCCATCACCAAATATGGCTGGCGCAGCTCACATCAACGAATACGAATTTTCGTACACTTGCAGCGCTTCGCCTCACGCTTTAATGGCGACGCTATGACCCTGCGGACCACGTTTCCGGCGCCCCCAACAGCGCACCGTGAAACCCCGCGCAGTCAATCAATCGCTTGATACCACATCTAAAATGCTTCCCTACAAAAAGGTGAGACCTTGAGACTATCCCTCCTTCCCAGTGTTCGGCGAGTGCTTCTTGGCGCAATGGTCGCTCTCGCGCCCGTGACGTATGTCCAGGCGCAAGGGGCCGGACTTGCGGAGCGGCGCGCGATCGCGGCTTATCAGGAAACCACGTTTCCTGCCCAACTAAAGGCAGTTCAGACCGCAGCGGGCTATGCGGTTCCCGTCGAGGTCAAGTGGGATACTCTTGCCGTGGCCGGCAAAGCTGACCGGTACAAAGAAGACGGATACGCCACCAACATCTATTTTGTCCCGCTGACCGAAGCCCTTCGTCGAATCACTGTCGACGAGATGGGCAAAAAAGCGCTGAAAGACAAACTCGCCAACATCGTGGTCTTGTACGACGAAGCGACTGCGCCCAGCTCGGCTTATGCGAACGGACTCAAATTCGAGGGCGGCACGCTCACGATCAATTTTGCGCCCGACATCAATGCCGACGACATCAAGCCCCGCGCCGAGGCAATACAGAAACTGCTAGAGAGCAAACTCTGAGATTCGTGGAATGACTGAACAGACCGCACTGAAAGAAATCCTCAAGCCTGTAGGCATTTCAGCCTTTGCGGTATTGTTCTTGGGCCTGATCTCGTCCGAGCTGTTCGCAATGGCGAAAAAAACGGAAGTACCTGTCAATCCTGCCGCGCTGACCACGGTCGCGTTGCAGGTTGATCAGGTAGAGGCCTGCCCGCGCTTCGCTCCCATCCCCCGAAATGCTCCCATAGCCGCACTGCGCTGCTTGTATTCACATGACTATCAGGGGGTGACATTCCAGCTTCAGGGCGCAGCGATGGGCGTATCGTTCACCCCGGCCGAGCGCGTGGAACTATTGGTTCACCGCGATCCGTCTGAAATTGCTGGCCGGCAACAGGGCCGATCCTTCGACGTAATGATTCCGGTAAAGGTCCACGGTGTGCGCAAAGGTGGAGAGCTGCTGGCGGACCCTGAGCCCGCCTATGAACAGGCAGTATCGCGCAAGACGCTGCACGAACGGCTGGCATGGGCTGCGCTGCTCGTGGCGCTGGGTGCTGCGGCGTTCGGATTTCGGGCGATCAGAAGGATCTGGCGGGAAGATCGTTGGTGAGGCTTATAGCCAGCGCGCCCTTGATGGCTTGATTGCCTTCTGGCGTGCCGTCCGTGAACACGAGCAGCGCCGCGGCCTGGCCGCATTCACACATGAGAATCGGGCGCAGATGTTGTACATCTGCGCCCGATTCCACATTCTGCAATGCTTTTCAGAAGGTCGATTGGGGAATGGGGATTTCTTTTGAAACCTTCTTACCCGTGAATTCACACGTTCTTGGCGTTGTCACTTTCCACTTGCTTATCACCCCGTCAGGTGCAACCAGGAAAGCCCGATTGCACGTACTGCTACTGGACTCACCCGGCGCTAAGACCTGACCGTAGACGTTCTTTTGGGCCGCTCGGGTTTTTGTAATCGTGTAGGAATAGTCATAAACCTTGCTGCCATCCTTATTGGTATATACCGAGGAAGGAGGCCCCCACGCGGCAGCCACTGCATCGATATCGCTGCCAACCCAGGATGCCATTGCATCTTCTGTTCGCTCGACTCGTTTGCCGGTAAGCGCTTCTCCAATACTGAGATAGCCTTCCCCGACATTCAGGTTGGCACACCCGGATATTGAAGCGATCAACAACAACATTCCCACAATGCGGATGTAATGCATTCCTTCCTCAGTTCAATAGGCAACAAAACCCCTAGCCCACCATCACGCGAAAAGCATGCGCACAGGTGTTTTCATATATTTATCAAGGACATATCAACTTGACCATCCCCGGATCTGCCGGCTCGAACGACTCATCCAACGGAGTGCTTCCAAAAAGCCGTCCCTGCGCATCAGACTTTTCGTAATCAGATACCTTTACCCTGCGGTCTTTTTTGGTTTTGCAATTAATTTCGTACACCGTGACGGTGGAAACGATGCCAGAGCGATCCTTGTAATTTATTAGCAGATCCGCCTGCCTCGTGTTTTTGGCTTTGGTATCTTGAATAGAATTCTTATCCAAAAACATCGTGCCCATTTCATTGTCCATAAGCTTCTGCCAATTTGGCGCAGCATGAGCCATTGAAGACACCAAAATCCCAAAAACAACGACGGCAATTTTCTTCATACAACATCCATTTATTGTGAAGCTATTCTCAATGCATGCCGGATCGCGGCCAGCGTCCTAGCTAGAAGGTCGATTCGGGAATAGGAGTATCTTTCGGCCCAATCGCGCCCAGACCGCTTCCCGAGCGAAAGACTAGCGTGCAAATGATGCGTAGTTATATAGGGACTGTCTGAAGGCCGGCGCTTTAAATACATCCGCTATGTATGTGGAACCACATGTCTAGCGGCAATACGGCGACGCAGACCTGGAGCATTTATGAGTATTGGCAAAGAACGAGCGATTTTCCTGGCCAGAGAATTTGCCGAGACCGGTTTTCGCAAAAAGAAAACGCAACTGCGGCTTGGCGCGGCAAACGCGCACCTGGAAACCGGGGGATTTGGCCACGAACGCCTTGGACTCGGAATTTCCTATTGGTCCGTACTATTCCAGCTGCTCAACGCTGATTCGAGCATCGCAACGATGGACCCCGATCACGTAATAGTGTTGGTCGATGCACAATCCGAGACCACCGTGTGGTTTCCACTCATGTAGGTCCAACTGCCGCGTCCAAGCCCGATGACGCCATCGCCCAAAGGCCAGAAACTCCTGCACGCAACAGCAGGATGCCCTTTTGCCGTGGACTCCCTTCGCCATTGAACCCAACCCCACCCCCTACGCCAGACGCCACCCTGCGCGTCGAAAGGGCCTGCCTTCCGCTGGCCCCACAGCAAGTGGAGGTTCAGCGGGTAATCCCTAAGTCATTGAAATAACGCGAAGTTATGAAAAATGATGGAAAACCCAATATTAGGGAATTTACTTATGCCTTTTAATTATTTGCAGCGCGCATACTTGGCGAGCAAGAATTCGTCCTGAGCATAAAGCAAGACAGATGGAACTTCGTCAACTCGAGGCCTTCGCGGCCGTCATGTCCACAGGTAGCGTTACCGCTGCCGGGCGTCTGCTCGGGCGTTCGCAGCCGGCCATCAGCCGCCTGTTGCAAGAGCTGGAAGCCGAAATCGGCTATGCCTTGTTTGCGCGCAGCGGACCGCGGGTCACGCCGACCGAGCAGGGTTTCCTGCTGTATGACGACGTAGAACGCGCCTTGGCCAGCCTGCAACAGATACGCGGCCGGGCCGAAGAGATTGCTCGCGGGCAAGCCAAGCCCTTGCTGCTGGCAGCCACGTCTGCCCTGGCCGCCGGGTTGCTGCCCGATGCGCTCAAACGTATCGAATCCCAAACCACCGGCACCCGCATCCAGGTGCGTAGCGCCTCGCCCGAGCGTGTTGTGCACGCCGTGCTGACCGGCGCCGCGCAATTGGGCGCAACCAGCCTGCCGCTGGAGCATCGCGGTTTGACGGTGCATTGGATCGGGCAAGCGCCCTGTGTGGTTGCGTTGCCAGAAGATGATCCCGTCGCCGCGCACGATGTGGTGCCCGTGTCCGCCCTGGCCGGACGCCGCTTGATCACCATGGCCAATCCTTACCGCCTGCGCCGCCGCCTGGACGCCGCGCTGGCGCACACCGGCAATGCGCCCGGCACCATTGAAACCAATTCGTCCGTCAACGCCCTGGCCGCCGTGCGCGCTGGACTTGGCGTGTCGGTGCTGGAACCGATCACCGCCTACGGCGTTCCGATGCCGGGCGTGGCGATACGGCCCATCGACCTGGACATCCCCTTTTTCTTTGGGGTCATCACCCCGCAATCGCAACCCATGACGCCCGCCTGCCAGGCCATGGCGGACGCGCTGGCCGATGCCGCCGCCGCCCTGCTCCCCGGCTTTGTGCAGCATGACGCTTGCGAGCATTCGGCGCTGTTGCAGTCGATCTACGGTGATGACGCCCCTGTTATGGAAACCCCCGCACTATGAATCTGCCCGTTGCCACCCCGCCGCAAGGCCTAGCCGCGCTGGAAGCGCGCCTGCGGCAAGACCTGTCCTGGCTGGAAATCCCTGCCAAGAACTGGGTCGCGCCCCGGTTTGTGGACGGCCAGCAAGTGCTGGACGTGGCCATCATCGGCGGCGGCATGGCCGGTTTGGCCGCTGCGGCATCGCTGACGCACTTGGGCATTACCGCGCCCATCTTCGATCAGTCGCCCGAAGGGTATGAAGGCCCCTGGGCCACCACTGCGCGCATGGAAACGCTGCGCAGTCCCAAGCAATTGACGGGCCCTGCCCTGGGCTTGCCCGCGCTGACGTTCCGCGCCTGGTTTGAAGCGCAGTTTGGCCTGGACGCGTGGGAAGCGCTGGACAAGATCCCGCGCCTGCAATGGATGGATTACCTGCGCTGGTACCGCCGCGTGCTGAACCTGGACGTGCGCAACGAACATCGCGTGCTGGCCGTACTGCCGCGCGCCGACAATCTGGTGCAGCTGGACATCGAGTCCTCTGCCGGCCGCAGCACCGTGCTGGCTCGCCGCGTCGTGCTGGCTACCGGCCGCGACGGTTTGGGCGGCGCCTATGTGCCTGATTTTGCTAAGAAGTTGCCGCGCGACCGCTGGGCGCATTCGTCCGACGTGATGGACTACGCCACGCTGGCTGGCAAGCGCGTCGGCGTTGTCGGCGCGGGCGCATCCGCCATGGACAGCGCAGGCACCGCCTTGGAAGCGGGCGCTGCGAGCGTTGACCTGCTGATCCGCCGCAATGACATTCCTCGCGTGAACAAGGGCAAAGGCGCGGGCAACCCGGGCCTGACCCACGGCCACCTGACGCTGCCCGACGATTGGAAGTGGAAGATCCGCCACTACATCAACGCCGCCCAAGTGCCGCCCCCGCGCGGCAGCACCTTGCGCGTATCCCGCTTTGAAAACGCCCGCTTCAATATGGGCTGTGGCGTGCTGGACCTGGCGCTGGTCGGCAACGACATCCATGTCACCACGCCCAAAGGCGTGTTCGTGCTGGATTTCATGATCTTCTCCACGGGTTTCCGCATCGACTGGACCGTGCGCCCGGAGTTTGCCGCGCTGGCGCCACACGTGCGCAATTGGGGCGACCGCTACACCCCGCCCGCTGGCGACGAAGACCAGGAGCTGCATGATTCGCCCGACCTGGGCGCCGTCTTTGAATTGCAGGAAAAACTGCCGGGCGCGTGCCCCGGCCTTGACCGCGTGCACTGCTTCTCGTACCCCGCCGCGCTGACGCAAGGCACGATCTCGGGCGACATTCCGGCCATCAGCGATGGCGCCAAGCGCCTGGCGCAAGGCATTGCCGGCCTGTTCTACCGCGAAGACGTCGAGACGTACTACGCCAATATGGAAGCGTTCTCTGAGCCCGAAGTGTTCGGCGACGAATGGACGCCCGCCCCGGCGCCGCAGGCGGAGACCACGCAATGACCGGTTGGTTGCTACGCCGCATTGCGCAAGCCGCGGTAGTCGTATTTTTGATGACGCTGATCGTCTTCGTGGGTTTGCACGCCATTGGCAACCCGGTAGACATTCTGATCGGCCAAGACGTAGACCAGGTGGACCGCGCCCGCATCATCGCGGAGCTGGGTCTGGACAAGCCCTTGTGGCAGCAGTACCTGGGCTTTTTGAACGGCGCGCTGCACGGCAACCTGGGCAATAGCTTTGTCTACAACATTCCCGCCATCGAACTGGTGATTCAGCGGCTGCCCGCCACGCTGGAACTGGCGTTTTCCGCCCTGTTCCTGGCCGTGCTGATCGGTCTGCCGCTGGGTCTGGTGGCTGGCCTGTACCCGGACAGCCGCTTTTCCAAGATGATCATGGCTGGCAGCATCGTCGGCTTCTCGCTGCCCACCTTCTGGGTGGCGCTGATGCTGATCATGACCTTCAGCGTGTCGCTCGGCTGGCTGCCCGCCAGCGGCCGCGGACAGACGGTGGAGTTCCTGGGCTTTCAATGGTCTTGGTTGACGACCGATGGCCTGCGCCACCTGATCCTGCCTGCGCTGAATCTGTCGCTCTTCAAGATCTCTTTGGTGATCCGCCTGACCCGCGCCGGTGTGCGCGACGTGATTCCGCTGGACTTCGTGAAGTTCGCGCGCGCCAAGGGTTTGTCGCCTTTTCGCGTGGTCTGTGTGCACGTCTTTCGCAACACCATGATCCCGCTGGTGACGGTGCTGGGCCTGGAACTGGGCTCGACCATCGCGTTTGCCGTCATCACGGAAAGCATCTTTTCGTGGCCCGGCGCTGGCAAGCTGATTCTGGACAGCCTGAACGCGCTGGACCGCCCGGTGATCGTCGCCTACCTGATCGTGGTGGTGTGCCTGTTCGTGACGCTGAACCTGATCGTGGACATTCTTTATAAAGTGCTGGACCCCCGGGTACGGCTGGAGGGCTCGGCATGAGCACCGCTGCAACCCCCGAGAAGATTCCCGCCCTGCGCCGCGAATCCCCCTGGCGCCGCAACTTGACCGAATTCCTGTCGTCCAAGACGGCGGTGTTCGGGCTGGTCATCGCCACGCTGCTGATCCTGGCCGCGATCTTCGCGCCGTGGATCTCGCCGCAGAATCCGTATGACCTGCTGCAAATCGACGTGCTGGATTCGCGCATGACGCCGGGTTCCATGAACGGCTTGGGCACCTTCCACTATTGGCTGGGCACCGACGGCCAAGGCCGCGATCTGCTGTCGGGCATCTTGTACGGCCTGCGCATCAGCCTGATGGTGGGCGTGGGTTCTGCCGTTATCGCTGGCATCATCGGCACCTTGCTGGGCCTGCTGGCCGCCTACGCGGGCGGCAAGGTCGATGCCTTCATCATGCGTCTGGTCGACTTGATCCTGTCGTTCCCGTCGATCCTGGTGGCCATGATGATCCTGGCCTATCTGGGCAAGGGCGTGGGTAACGTGGTGCTGACGCTGGTGATTCTGGAATGGGCCTACTACGCCCGCACCGCGCGCGGCCAGGCCCTGGTCGAACGCCGCCGTGAATACGTTGAAGCCGCCCGCTGCCTGGACATTCCCAATTGGCGGATCATGTTGAAGCACATTCTGCCCAACTGCCTGCCGCCGTTGATTGTGATTGGCACCTTGCAGATCGCGCGCGCCATTACCTTGGAAGCCACCTTGAGCTTCCTGGGCCTGGGCGTGCCGGTGACCGAACCGTCGCTGGGCCTGCTGATTTCCAACGGCTTCCAATACATGCTGTCCGGCGAATACTGGATCAGCTTCTACCCCGGCATCGCGCTGCTGATCACCATTGTGGCCATCAATCTGGTGGGCGACCGCCTGCGCGACGTACTGAACCCGAGGACCCACAAATGACCGACCGCTCCGCATCCGCCAGCGCGCCGGCCACGCTTGAAGTGCGCAACCTGCGCACGCACTTCCACACCCGCGCGGGCGTGCTGCCTGCCGTGGACGACGTGTCCTTTACCTTGGAACGCGGCAAGATCCTGGGCCTGGTCGGTGAATCCGGCTCGGGCAAATCCGTCACCGGCTTTTCCATCATGGGTCTGGTCGACGCGCCGGGCCGCGTCGTGGGCGGCGAAGTGCTGTTCCAGGGCCGCGACCTGACCAAGCTGTCGCCGCGAGAAATGCGCCGCCTGCAAGGCAACCGCATCGCCATGATCTTCCAAGATCCGATGATGACGCTGAACCCCGTCTTGCGGGTGGACGTGCAAATGATCGAAACCGTGCGCGCGCATAACAAGATGAGCAAGGCGCAGGCCCGCGAGCTGTCGCGCGACACGCTGGGCATGATGGGCATACCCAGCCCTGAAGAGCGCCTGCTGGCGTATCCGCATCAGTTGTCTGGCGGCATGCGTCAACGCGTGGCCATTGCCATTGCGATGCTGCACCGCCCCGACCTGATCATTGCCGATGAACCGACGACCGCGCTGGACGTCACCATTCAGGCGCAGATCTTGTCCGAAGTGCAAAAGCTGGCGCAGCAGCACGGCACCAGCCTGATCTGGATCACGCACGATCTGTCGGTCGTGGCTGGTCTGGCGGACGACGTGGCTGTCATGTACGCCGGCCGCATCGTCGAACACGGCAAAGTGGACGACGTGCTGGACCGCCCGCAGCATCCGTACACGGTGGGTCTGATCGACAGCCTGCCCAGCAACAACCAGCGCGGGCAGCGCCTGCGCCAGATTCCGGGCATGACGCCCAACCTGCTGCACCTGCCCGCAGGCTGCGCGTTTTCCGCGCGCTGCTCGCGCGCCACCGCCGCCTGTGGTCAGCAACCCGGCATTACGCAAGCCTTGCCCGAACATAAAGTGCGCTGCTTCCATCCCACGATCCAAACCAGCGAGGTGATGGCATGACTCTATCAGCCGCCCCCACCCCGCTGATTGACCTTGCTCAAGTCAGCAAGCGTTTTGGCGAACGCAAAGTTGGCGCCGCCGGCCGCGCCATGCAACGCATGGGCTTGTCCAAACCGCCCGCCATCACACGCGCCGTAGACGGCGTGGACCTGATCGTGAACCCCGGCGAAGTGGTCGGCCTGGTCGGTGAATCCGGCTGCGGCAAATCCACGCTGGGCCGCATCGCGGCGGGCCTGTTGACGCCGTCGGGCGGAGAAGTCCGCATCAACGGCGTGCGCCCGGCCGACATGAACTCAGCCGCAGCCCACGCTGCCCGTCTGACCGTGCAGATGATCTTCCAGGACCCCTACGCCAGTCTCAACCCGCGTCTGCGCGTGGACGAGATCGTCGGCGAAGCGGCCCGCATCCATGGCCTGGTCGACAACGCCGGTTTTGACGACTACGTCAGCGCCCAGCTGGAACGCGCGGGCCTGGACCCCGCGCTGCGCCAACGCTATCCGCACCAGTTCAGCGGCGGCCAGCGCCAGCGCATCGGCATTGCCCGCGCGCTGGCCGTGCAGCCATCCATGCTGGTTTGCGACGAAGCCGTTGCCGCGCTGGACGTATCGATCCAAGCGCAGATCCTGAACCTGTTCATGGACCTGCGCGAAGAGCTGAACCTGACGTATCTGTTCATCAGCCATGACCTGGGCGTGGTGGAGCATTTGTCCGACCGCGTCGTCATCATGTACCTGGGCCGCGTAGTGGAAACGGCCACGGTGGAAGAAGTTTTCCAGCACCCGAACCATCCCTACACCCAAGCCCTGCTGGCTGAGATCCCTACCCTGAAGTCGCGCCACAAGATCTTTACCGCGATCAAGGGCGAGATCCCCAGCCCGTTGAACCCGCCGGGCGGCTGCCATTTTCATCCGCGATGTCCGCATGCGATGCCGCGTTGCAAAACCGAGGTTCCCACATTGAAGGGAATCGCCATCAACCATTTGAGCGCCTGTCATTTAAACGACATGGCCTGAACCCTACCGGCCGCGGCACTGTTGCCGCGGCGCTGGATTACAGCTAGTTCCCCCCCTACCAAGGACCCCGAACATGAAACGCCTGATTCTCTCGACCCTTACCGCCGCCATCCTGGGCGCCTCTGCCGCCGCCTCCGCCGACAATCTGTCGATCGGTTTCGCAGACCCGCTGTCGTCCTTGGACCCGCAGCTGAACAACCACGCCGGCGACCGCTCGGTGGCCCTGCACTTCTGGGACCTCTTGATTGAAAACAAGTGGAACAAGCTGCAGCCGGGCCTGGCCGTCAGCTGGAAGCCGCTGGACCCCACCACCTGGGAATTCAAGCTGCGTGAAGGCGTTAAATGGCAGGACGGCACGCCGTTCACCGCCGACGACCTGATCTATTCCTACACCCGCGCCCGCGCCGTTCCCGGCAGCGTCGCCACCTATGCCGGCTACTTGCGCACCATCGACACGATGACCGCCAAGGACCCGCTGACCCTGATCGTCAAGACCAAGGCGCCCAACCCCGACCTGCCGCTGAACCTGGCATCCGTCCACGTCGTCAGCAAGCACGTCGGTGAAAAGTCGACCACCGAAGACTACAACTCGGGCAAGGCCGTGGTCGGCACCGGCCCGTACAAGTTCGTGTCCTACACGCCGGGCGACCGCGTCATCATGGAACGCAACGACGGCTACTGGGGCGAAAAAGCCACCTGGGACAAGGTCAACTACCGCTACATCAACAACGCCGCCTCGCGCACTGCCGCGCTGCTGGCGGGCGACGTGGACGTGATCGACAAGGTGTCGGTGTCTGACCTGGCCAAACTGCAAAAGGCCGCGAACATCTCGGTCTACCCGTACGACGGCCTGCGCGTCATGATTCTGCAACCCAGCTTCAACCCCGCGCCCAACCAGTACATCACCGACAACAACGGCAAGCCGCTGGACAAAAACCCGCTCTTGGACCTGCGCGTGCGCCAAGCGCTGAACCTGGCCATCAACCGCAAGGCAATCTCTGACCGCATCCTGCAAGGCGCGGCCACCGAAGCCAACCAGTGGATGCCCAAGGACACCTTCGGCTACAACCCCGACGTCAAAGACATCCCCAACGACGTAGAAAAAGCCAAGAAGCTGCTGGCCGAAGCGGGTTTCCCCGACGGCTTCAAGCTGACGATGCACGTGCCGAACGACCGCTACCCGCAAGGCCCGGAAACGGCCCAAGCGATTGCGCAGTTCTGGACCCGCGTTGGCGTGAAGACCCAAGTGGAAGTGGTGCCATGGGCCGTGTACTCGGGCCGCGCCAACAAGAACGAGTTCGCCGTCAGCATGCTGGCATGGGGCAACGGCACGGGTGAAGCCAGCTACGCGCTGGTCAACATCCTGGCCACCGTCGACGCCAAGAAGGGCCTGGGCGCCTCCAACTGGGGCCACTACAGCAACGCCAAGGTAGACGCCGCGCTGGAACAATCCACGTCGGAATTCGACGTGGCCAAGCGCGAAGCCATCCTGCGCGACTCCGTCAAGATCGTGTCGGATGACGTGGCCATCTTCCCGCTGTTCCACTACAAGAACATCTGGGCCACCAAGAAGGGCCTGAAGGTCACCCCGATGACCAGCGACCGCACGGCCGCCATGATGGTCACCAAAGTGCCGGCCGCCGCTGCTGGTAAATAAGCCATGGCGCCGACCCTAACCATCACCCCCGCGGACGCCCTGATCGACGTGCCGCGCCAGATCCGGGTCGAGCACGTCCAGCCGGGCCAGACGGTGGAAATCACCGCGCTGACCCGCCGCAACGGCGTGCTCTGGCAGGCGCAAGCCGCGTTCACGGCAGGCGAGGACGGCGTCGTCGACCTGACCCGCGACGCGCCGGTCTCCGGCGACTACACCAGCCTGGCCCCGATGGGCCTGGTCTGGTCGCAGTCCCCCGTGGACTCGCCCAGCCGCGAACACTTCAACCACCCGGTGACCGACGCTCTGGTCACCGACGTGGTGGCCCGCGTGGCTGGCGCGCAAGCGCAAGCCAGCTTCACGCAACGGCTGGCGTCTGACGGCGTCACGCGCCAGGACGTGCGGGAAGAAGGACTGGTCGGCACGCTGTACCTGCCCGCCGGCCCCGGCCCGCACCCCGCCGTCATGATCCTGAACGGATCGGGCGGCGGCATCAACGAACCGCGCGCGGCGCTGTATGCCTCGCGCGGCTACGCCGCCTTTGCGCTGGCGTACTTCAAGGCGCCGGGCCTGTCCGACTACATCTCGAACACCCCGCTTGAGTACTTCCAGACCGGCCTGCGCTGGCTGCGCAACAAGGTTCAGCCCAAGCACGACTTCGTCGCCATCAGCGGCCAGTCGCGCGGCGGCGAACTCGTACTTCTGCTGGGCGCCACTTTCCCCAAGGAAGTGTCGGCCGTCGTCGCCTACGTACCCGGCGCCGTCGTCCACAGCGGCCAGAACGCCTGCGACCCCAAGATCGGCCGCGAAGGCCCCACGTGGCTCTTGGGCGGCAAGCCCCTGCCCCACGTCTGGGAGAACAACCGCACCGCCACCTGGGCGCCGTTTGACGAAGGCCCCTCGCCGCATCGACATGAGAAGGCCATCCTGACCGCGTTGCAAGACCCCGACGCCGTCGCCCGTGCGCGAATTCGCGTGGAGGACATCGAAGGCCCGGTCATGCTGCTGTCGGCCACCGACGATGGGTCCTGGCCGTCGAGTCTTTACTCGAAGATGGTGCAGGACAAGTTGGTGGAAGTGGAGCACCCGTATCCGGTGCAATGGCTGGACTACGAGAACGGCGGGCATTCGATTTTGTTCCCGTACGTGCCCACCACCCAGCTCGTCTACGCCCACCCCGTGTCCGGCAAGATCAGCACGAGTGGCGGGAATCCCAAGGACAACGCGCGCGCCGACCAGGAATCGTGGGAAGGCGTGAAAAAGTTCTTGGACGCGGCGGTGAAGGCCCGCGCTGCATCTGCCTCCGCCACACCGGCTGAATGACATTCAAGGAGACTATTTCAATGGCACAACAACCCATCGTCTACGACGCCGCGAATGACCTGGTGGACCGCCTCGTCGGCCTGACCGCCGACAGCAACACCTATGCCGTCCGCCACCAACGCGAAAAAGTCGCCGCCGCCACGCAAGGCAGCTACGACGCGCTGTTCGACCCCGAACTGCCCGGCCTGTCGCTGAACGAACGCCTGTTGACCGCGCTGTACGCCACCCGCATCAGCCCGTCGCCGCTGCTGGCCGCCCACTACCGCGCCCGCCTGATCGAAGCAGGAGCCGCTCCCGCCGACATCGCCGTCGCGGAATCCGGCAAACCGTCCGACGCCTCCACCCCGCGTCTGGCTGCGGTGCTGGAATTCACGCGCAAGCTGATTGAAAACCCAGTCGAAGGCGACGAAGCCGCACTGAAGACCCTGCCCGCAGCAGGCGTCTCCACGCCCGCCGTGGTCACGCTGTCGCAACTGATCGCCTTCCTGTCCTACCAGACGCGTCTGGTCGCAGGACTTGCGGCCATGAAAGACCTGGAAGGCCAGCCTGCACGCGCTGCGTCCGTCCCGCCCGCGCCGTATGAGCCCAACACCGCCGCCACCGAGCCCGGTGCGGTCATCAAGGCACACGGCTTCACCAACGAATCGCTGGAATGGAGCGCCTGGCTGGACGTCGTCACCGTAGCCACCGCCACCCCGGAACAAATCGCCGTCCTGGAAGAAAGCCACCCCAAGGCCAAGGTCTCGGACTACTACCTGTTCCTGGTCCACCAACCAGAAATCCTGCGCCAACGCTCCACCGCCTTCAACGCCATCATGTACGCACCCGGCGGCCTGTCCCGCGCCGAACGCGAACTGGGCTCCACGGTGGTGTCGCGCGTAAACGGCTGCGTCTACTGCGCATCCGTCCACGCTCAGCGCTTCGAACAACTGGCCAAGCGCAACGACGTGATCGCCCAGGTGTTCGAAGATCCGTATACGGCGGGCACGACGGCGCGCGAACTGGCGATTGGGAAGTTCTCGGTCCAGATCACGGAAGCCCAGGCGGATGTGAACGCCAACAGCATCCAGGCGCTGAAGGATGCTGGCTTGACCGAGGGCGAGGTCCTGGACCTGCTGCACTCGGATGCGATTTTTGCTTGGGCGAATCGTTTGATGCTGAACCTGGGCGAGCCGGTTTTTCCGGCGGTCTGAGTAGGACCTGCATCTGACTAGGCCCCCAGCCCGCCTACGCGGGCCCCAAAAAGGGGCTACAACTGCGGACCGGCAAAGCCGGCTCCGCGTTGTCCTCGCTATATGTATCGAGGCAGCTCGAAGTGCGGCCAACCCGGGCATATCGAAGCAGCTCGAAGTCCGGCCAACCTGGCCAATCCGCTGTTTTCGTTAAACTGACGCTTTCCGCGCCTCTACGCGCCCCGCCCCGCGCGGGGCGCTTTGCCTTCCCCATGTCCGAAAAAACCCACGACATCCGCCCCGGCCAGTCCGTCGAACTGCTAAAAGCCCTGCACATCCTCACCCGCGACGGCAAGATGAACCAGGACAGCCGCCGTAAATTGAAGCAGGTCTATCACCTGTTCCAATTCATCGAGCCGCTGCTGAAAGACGTTCAACAAGAACGCGGCGCAGTCACCCTCGCGGATCACGGGGCTGGGAAGTCTTATCTGGGATTCATCCTGTATGACTTGTTCTTCAAGGAACAAAAGGATGCCGTGAAGAGCGGGTCCCATATTTATGGGATCGAGACGCGCGAGGAACTCGTCAAGTCGTCAGAGGAACTGGCGACGCGGCTCGGGTTTGAGGGGATGTCGTTCTTGAATCTGTCAGTGGCGGATTCGATTACTTCAGATCGTCTGCCCGCAACGATCGACGTAGTGACCGCCCTGCACGCTTGCAACACCGCCACCGACGACGCGATTCACTTTGCGCTGGAGAAGAAGGCCAAGTACATCGTGGTTGTGCCTTGCTGTCAGGCTGAGGTGGCGTCGGTGTTGCGGAAGAATAAGGGCAAGGCGCTGGCTGATCCGCTGGCGGAGATTTGGCGGCATCCGCTGCATACGCGGGAGTTTGGAAGCCAGATTACTAATGTGCTGCGGTGTTTGCAGCTGGAAGCGCATGGGTATCAGGTTAGTGTCACGGAGCTGGTCGGCTGGGAGCATTCTATGAAGAATGAGCTGATCATTGCGCAGTTTAAGAATTTGCCGACGAGGAAGCCTGCTGAACGATTGACCGAGATGCTGGATCGGATTGGGTTGCAGGAGTTGAAGGATAGGTTTTTTGTGCCGAAAGCTGTGGTGGCGGCTGAATAGGTCGCTGCTTGGCTAATTGGTCTGAAGCAACGGGTAGCTTCGGCTGGTGGTGGGCTACTGACGCTTTTCAGTATTAATAGTCCGCGATCACGCTTCCGTTAGAGAGAGCGTGATCAATTTGGCACGGAGCCGCATTGCCTCCGTCGCCTAACGGGGCATACTCGCCCCGTGATCCGAAGGATCGCCCGGGTTGACAGCCGGAAAGACAGAACAAGCGGCCGCTGCAATGGCGGCCTCCTTTCTTTCATTGCGTCAATTACACCGGAGCGTCGAGATGAGCGACCACCCTTTTACCTATGACCGTTGGGCCACCCCGGATGATCCGGAGTTTGGTATTGTTCGGGTTGATGATTTGCGGAAGATTGAGCGGGCTTGCGGGGGGATTTGGGCTATTGCTAGGATTGTGGGGAGTGGTGTGGGTGAGCTTGAGGCTACGGGGACGATACCGTTGAATGCTTGGGTGGTTTCGAATTTGATGGGTGGCGTTGAGAGCATCTGCGATCAGATTGCGGATCTAGTGGGACGCACCATAAATGATCCAACGTTGGACTCCGTATTGGCAAAAGCAGTCAATGTCGCTCAGTAGGGAAACTGTGCGTGCAAACATAGGATCCACTGTTCTCAAGTCTGCTTACGGCCAATAGCAGTCGGCCAACGCATCTTCTTGACTAACTACAGGATACCGGCGGGCATCGAGGCCATGCGTGGAGAGTGGGCTAGTCATCATCTTCGCCAGCCGCATTTTGCTTCCTACGCGATAACAGTTGAAGAAGGTAAGTCATGATGCGTAGTCTCCAACGAGGAGCTCCGACTAGTGGCGCTAAGCCAGTTTTTTCTGACTGGACCCAAGCGTCAAAACTTTCGAAAGAGTTGATTGATCCTGGACTTCCTAGTGTCGGATCTGTCCAAACCAGACGTTTACACTTCAGCCACATGTCATTTGGGTTGACGGCAGCCGGGTCAGCTCGTTGTTGCGTCCTCGACATGTGAACATAGGCGCCTCGATACGAGCAAAAGGCGTCAAGATCGTTCAGCCAAGTATTGTCAACAGATGCCGCATCTAATCCTAGGGGTATCGCCATGGCAGCGATATGTTTCTCCCGGACCCCCATATTTGCATCAAGGCCTTTTAAAATGGCCAACTTTGCATCTCCGAATCGAGTAGACAGCTTACGGGCAGGCTTTTTCCCACCGGCCCCGAGTTTGTCGCCCGCTTTTAGAGAACTCATGCCACTAAAGGCAAGCATCGCGATAGATGCGCTCCCAAAGTTCCCGGAAATCGCACCGTTAAATGCTGCATGCGTAAGTTCTCGCAACGCTTCTTCGACGTAATATTCGAACTCCGCGTGGGCGAATGTTACAAATGCACGCGCTAGTTCCGAGTGAACGTCATTTGGAACTGGTGAGGCCAACGCATCATCAAGGTAGATGTTCTTCAACGTTTGAATGGAGGTCGTCAGCTTTATGAAATGACTGCTAGCCATTTGGCAGCTCAGGCATTTGAACTGGTTGGCCAATGACGCCTTCTAATGCGGCCCGCCAACTGTTATAACGAGTGCGAATGGCTGTAATGGATTTGGTGGTTCCCGCTACCGCCTGCGCAAATTCCTGATCATTAATAGACATTTTTTGGAAGGTTCCTAACAGGTCCAATCGACCTTCCTCTACCGCGCGTCTTACATTCTCATCGAGTGCTGAAGCGATCTGTACGTCAAGGACGGCTCTGTTCAGCGGACTCTCAAAATTGTCTCCCTTATATCTTCGGCCGACATGTCTCTCATTGCCGAAGGCGGCACATAGAAAAATAAGGCCATCTTCGAGGCGTTTGAGCAAGCCCTCCATTCCTTTCTGCTCCACGCCCCAGTTTGCGTTGTAGAATTCATGTGTTTCATCGAGAAACTGTTTTAAGTTGCCTCTGTATACAGAAAGTCTTGTGCTGAATGCAATTAACCGAAGCAAAAGGTCAACATCCCTCATCCGGAAATCGGGAGCCGACAAGCCAAGGATTTTTTGGATCGTCACGCTCTCCGCCGACTTAATTGAAAGAAACGCCGTGAAAGGGCCCGGCTTCATTGCTTGCCGCAGTTCTTGAGGCGACAACCGAACACTTCCTGTATTTAGTCGAATAAATACTTCATATAAGTAGTCTTCGTCGGGCCAATTTCGAATTAGAGCGCTTCGGATTGTGTGATTATCAAACTGCGTTCGCATCTGCGCCAGATCAGGCAAAGAAGTGAAGTCGTTATATGTCTTACCGTTCAGATCTGTCAGGACACGCAGGCCCGACAGTCGAAGTGAAGCAACCTTCCGCGATTCATCCCATAAAGGATGGTCATCCGGAAAATCGCCAGCGAACTGCGCAAGGGTTAGCAATCGCTGCTTACCATCAAGAACGATGTATGTGCCGCGCTGTTCCTTGCGTTCTGCCAACACGATTTGGGGAATGGGCAGTTGTAGCGCCACCGACTCAATAAAGCGGCTCTTGTTACGTAAACTCCAAGCATCCCTGCGTTGAAAATCAGGTGACAAATCGATGTTGCCCTGCTCGATTTGCTGAAGAAGCGTCCGCACCGTCCAGTCAGTACCGTACAAAACAGCATCACGAAAGCGGTCGACTGCAAGAGATGTGTCAAGGTCATCCGCCTGGTCATCTTCGAAATTAACTAGGGCGTTATCTTCATCGACATTGTTCATTGTGTACTCGTCGTATGTGTTATCTCGACGGATCATAGTTCCCGTCCTGGCAATTTTAAGCTAGGACGAGGCGCGAACTGCACCTAACGCCTGCAAAAAATACATGATATCGGACTGATAATTCAAAAGGCGCTATTTAACTTAGCGTACTACCGAAAGAGAAGTCTATAGGCGCCGGCTTTTGCAGCCTACCGACGTAGGCTAACGAGGCTTCAAAGACAGCAGCGGGTCGGAAGTCGCCGCCCGCAGGTCGGAGGACGGCGACCTGCGAAGGTCGGTCTGCAGAGGCCCTTATCTGAGGGACAAAAGCTCGCTCATCAGCTACCAATGCGGGTCAAACAATCCTCAGTCCTGCAATTTGGACATCTATTAGAGCCCGGAGATAATCGCGGATGCTAGTGTGGCGATGCTTGCCACGTGAGGCAATGCATTCAACAAGGTTGATACCACCGTCTTGCTGGGCTTCGGGGTCGCAAGCTGCGCTTCTACAGCATTGACAATTTCCATCGCTTCCTGCTTTTGTTGAGCATCAGTCAGGCTCTGAATGACTTGGCGTAGGCCGTCGATGTATTCGCGAAAGTCAGCGCCGATGTTTATGATATTCGTCGATTTGTCGACTGAGTGATTGTTGACGCGAACGTTATTTCCATTGATGTGGTAAGTGATTTGTGCTGGGCCGCTTCCGATGCTGTCCGCAGCGCTGCTCACGGACGCTGCCACATGCGATTGCTCCATGGCCATCACGTAGTCCTTGTAGTCGCGGGCAAACGGGATAAGTAACTGACGTGTGAGGCTATGCAGCTCACCAGTGAAGTTGCGCCCCACAGTGTAGTAAGTGTGCGCAAAATCTAACAACCCTCCCGGTTCTCGCGCGAACTTTTGAACCAGTAGCCACTGCAGCCCGAGCACCGCGTCCGCGCTTTCAGGCCATGCGAGACGAGCGGAACCCACCATGCTGCCTTGTGACCTAGAACTGGCTTCCAAGAAACGTTCCACATCCAGATTGACTGTTAGCTTTTGATTCAGATCCTGTAGTGACGAATCCGCAAGAAGTCGGGCAAAGGTCAGGAAGTGCTGCTCAAAGGTCTGCGACGTTGCCGCCTGCATATCGAACAGGGCATTGTTGATCCGTTTGAACAGGACCTCTCTATTCGCCATCTGACGCTTCTCCCTTCAGCCGCGCCTCGGCTGCCTTCTCGATCACGGCAGTCCTGAACGAATCCTTCATCTGAACTATCAGCGGACCGACGATCGAGTTGTTCGCGTACTTGCCCAGTCGCTCGTCAACCAACCGCTCGGACTCAGCGATCGCCGCTTCGACGCTCTCTGGATCCTCTGGGTTAAAGGACAAGGTTCCGAGCTCGCCGTTTACTGTCTCAAGCGCTTTCTGCGCTTCCGCTAAAGTTCTCTGCAGATCGTCCAGGCCTTTCATAAATGTCATAGCAAATACTCCCTATTGGTCCGTACGGGCGCAGGTAAATTGCGACACAGCAGAAACACCCTGAGCCGAATTGAAGTGCACCGTTTATACCATCATAAGAATAGCGAAACCAAAATACTGCATAGGGCGAACTAGTGTGACCTCGGCTTGCAAAAGCGATGGACTGCAATCACTTCACAGCAGAAACTGCTGGGGGCTGCTCGAACGACTGCATTGGGTCGAAAGGCGCCAATCGTGTCTGGCCGCTCTCGACCCGAAGCGGACGTTGGTCAACGGTTCTCGATGGAAGGGCCGGGCGGCACCAACATAGCTAAGGCCTCGCCTTCGCGCCTGCTTTGATCTCCGACAAGTGTTCACGATAGCCGGCTACCAGCTTCTTGGGAATGAAGACGTACTTGAGCAATTCGTCGAGCATCTCGGGATAGAGATACAGCAGCGAATTCTGAGCATTTAGGTGGTTCTTTACCTTCACCGTAGCTCGTTTCCGAACGCCGAAACAGGGGTTATGCCATAGCAACGCTGAGCGGCTTGGAGTCGCTAGAGGCCAAATCTGACCAAGCATCTTCAAGAAGTTTCTGCTCCTCGAGCGGAAGTGGCTTTCCAAAGGTCTGTAGGATTTGGCAGTATCTGCGAACCTCCCAAACAGCCAAGTCGAGATCGACAAGTATGTGTCCGTACACATGATAAGGAACGTCGATGTATCGAAACTCGCCCACCTCTGCAAGGTGTTCTATGAACCTGTGGCTTCTTTTCGAAAGTTCTATCTCGAAGGGCAGGGACTGTGTAAGAGACAAGGCTTGGGCCAGGTCATGACCCACCTTATTCGCCTTGATGCGGTTATAGAGAAGGATTCCCTTTAGATACTTCTCTATCGCTTGATGCGAAGACCAAAGAAACTGAGGAAACAGTTCGTGGCGACATGCCAATCGCGCGGCAACGTAGTCTCGGTCTGCCTGATCTCGGAATGACTGCGTGCCGAATGCATTGACGTAGCGATCCAGCTTGTCTTGCTCATTCGCGTAAGGAGCGAAGGACATAAAATTGATCTCAGAATTACAAATTTTTGACGCCGGACGCTTGAACTAAGCCGCGCAGCGTAGTGTTGGCTTCAAAGCTTGCTAAGCTCCTCCTCCAACCGTGTGGCCTCAGGCACTCCAAGCGCAATAAGCGATGCGACGAGGTTGTCGATGGCAGGCCGCAGCGGCGCGCTACTGCTGAAGCTGGTCGGGCTGCGTGCCTGGATGGCCTCCATGAGCAAGCACCAACGGCGGCCCACACCGTGATCAATCCACAGCTGTCGGAAATCAGGATATGCCTCAAGCCATACACTTCCAGCCTCAACCAGCACATCGAGTTGCTCGGCTAGTGGCGTAACTTCAAGCAGGTTGAGTAATACCATGGCGGCGAAGGGTGACGGTCCTTTTCTGACCAGTTTCCCAAGAATAGGGAGAAACGGGCCCACTCGCTCCACGCCCTTCTCAAGCAGGTAGCATTTCGATCCCTGCCCGTACATGTAGTCGTTAAAGAACAAGACGGCGATTGCCGGGCCAATGTGCATTTCGATAGAAAAGTCCCTGGTTCGGCTGAGACGTTCCCATCCTCGCGTGGTCAGCATTCGGTCGGCGAATGTGCTCCGAATGTCTACGGCTACCTGCGTCGGAATACTGTCGCCCTCGAAATACACCACGTCGATGCTGCGCAAAAAATCGACGAGCACGTCATAGAAATTCCGGTCTGGAAGCGCAACGATGTGCCGCACGACCAGCTCAGTGGCATCAGGCGTTGACAAACCGATAACGCATCGTGCAACCGCCGCAAAGAAGGTATCGTTCCACTCAGATGGCGGGTGGTCCGTTTCGTCTCCGTCGTCTAGGTTCGCTCCATTCGCAAGGGCAGTCCAAGCCATGTAGGCCCTCACCAGCTCATTGAGCCAAGGAAGCGTGTCATCTATGGAAAGAGTGCGCACTTGGCGCAACCAAAGAGCCGCAGCCTGATGATTTACATGCTCTGTTGGCGAAGGCGCCGACGCTTCTGGTGGTTCTGCTGGTTCTGGTGTCGCAATTCTGGCTCCAGGTAAACGTAGTTGCATTCTCGACCGAGCTTGCTCTACCGGAAATGTCGGCCACGTTGGCTCCGGGCCTTCACCTCCAAGCCATGCCATCTCAGCGGCAACGGCCGCCCGTGCCCGTCCATGACTGCGCGCTTTTCGAGCCTTGACCTCTTCCTGCGACGCATCCCAAGCTCGGCTCTCCACGACGCTGGCGTTGAATGCACATCGGAGCACAGCTCTCGGTAAGCGACTATCGACGTCCGCTAGGACTGCCGCGAACGTCCCTAATCCGTGCGCGGCAGCGTGGTTTCCTGTCGCCGCTACCTCAAGAAGCGACCGCACGTCTTCCGGCGTTGACCGATGTCGCAAGGCGTGAATCAACCCGGCATAGGCGATCGCGGTCGGATTGAAGCGTAGGCCTCCTCGCGTCTGGCGTGCCAAACCTTCGTCGAGGGCTGCAAGCGTCTTTTCCAATTGAGACCGCGCCCATTCCCCGTACTCAGCGCGCAAGTCATCATCGCCGTCCCGCATGACGATCATCGCGGCCGTCACAATTGCTTCCTCTTGCATTCGCCGCTCTCCGCCATCGTCGTCGGATTCGACTTCTTCCGTCGTCGTTGCAGAACGCCGCGCCCAAGCCGCCGCTGCCGACCGGCCTTCTGGTAGCAACCGAGCGGGATCGTCGAGCGCAAGGGTCAGCGCAGACCGCGTGGCGGAGTCTGACTCTCGCTCAGTCGTGGCGTCTCGCAAAGCCTGTAGATGGGTCTGCTCAGCCATTGGCGATCGATATTCGCGCGCAGTTGCGGATGATCCGTCCCTGAGCGTCACTTCGACTTCTTGCCAATTTGCGGCATCCAATAGGTTTAATGCGAACCGAGCCATGAATTCCGGGTTGCCCAGATTCGCGCTTGCGGCGGGTTCGCCCAGGCGTGTTGCTACGGTCGTCAGCAGCGTCCTCAATGCCGCGAGCTGATCTGGGGATGCCAGGAACGTGAAGTTGCCAATCAGTCCGTCGAGCGTTATCCGCCGGGATGGCCGACGCTTCAGGTCAGCAGCGGTCACGCTGCCGCGCGGTTCGCTATGCAAGGAGTCAAACCCGAAGAAGTCCGGCATTTCGATGCGATCGTGAACCTGACGCGTGTAATCGATACACAGCAGTTCGGGGCAGCCGAGAAAATCTGCCGCCACATCAAGTGATTTGGGCCAATACGAGATGATGAGATCAACTGCCACCAGCAAGTATGCAGCGCACGAGTATTGTGGCCCGAGCACGTCTGTCAGCACATCTTCGAAGGCTTCGCCCGCATCAATGCGGCGGTGCGCCCATGCTTCGAGGGCCATCAGCGAAGACGTGACAGCGTTGCAGTTGCTGTTGCGTGACCAGAAGTAGGTCTGCGTCCACGGGAAGGTGCGCGTCCCTTCAGGAAAGGCCAAGTCGAACCCATTCGTCCCTGGGTCAGCACCTCGACTTTTGTGTGCGACCGCGTGTGCGACCAAGCGATGAACCAAGGCCAACCCGTTCTTGGGCGAATTGGTCAATAGATCGAGGAATGGGCCTTGTGCCGGCGAGGCCGGGAAGAACTCATGATCGATATATGTAAACGCATCCTCGCGCTCCCGGCCGAAGTGGCGCTCGCGTCGACGGGGCCTTGCGATCAACGCCTCCGCAGTCAGGTTAGCCAGCTCTGCCGGGGCTGCTTGCGCCAGCGCGCCGCGCATCTTCAAGATGCTGCGCACGATGTCTTCGTTGTACTCGCTCTTTCCCACTGCCGTCAGGTATTCAGCGGCTAGCTCTGGCGTTGTGTGCGCGAACATGACGAACGCTTCGCGGAGGTCCGATCTCAGGCCCTCGCTTCGTATCGTCATTGAATCTATTGGCTCCACCAACCTCAGCCAACGGTAGATCTGTCGTGTTGTAAACGGCGTGATACTGGAGGCGCCAAGTGTACCAACCGAGAAATTCGTGTATAGCTGAACAATCTCTGGGATGGCATCTTTAGGAACGCTATCTCCGACACCTAAGAGCCAAACAATCAATGTCTTCCATGCCGGGCCACGCGGGACGTTGATCGATGCGGGTATGAGCGCAGGGTCGACTCCCGCAGCCGCAAAGACCTGCGCGGCCGGAAGCACGTCGACTGCCATGACCGTTCGGATGAGTTCGCGCAGCAGTTCGGAGCCATTGGCGAGTAGCTCGGGCGATGCGCGTTGGAGAAGTGTTTCCGCAGCTTCCGATCGAGCTAGGGCGAGCAACGCGGCGCGGCGCCAAGAACGATGAACTCCCGCTTGGCTCAGCCGATCAACGAGCGCGTGCCACCTCACGCCATCAGACGCCCGCTCGATTGTCATACGCGCTGCCAGCTCAACGCCACGTGCAAACATCGCCATTGCTGGCCGATCTAGCCGCAGCCTGCTGACGAGTTCGGGCCCGGCATGCAAGGCGCTAGCAATCGCCCACTCACGCAGTACGTCATGACGAAACGCGACCTGGTCGATACCCAAATCCCGCAGAGTCCCGCTGGACACCAGTGCATCGATCGGCGCTGCAGCTTGGCCTGTAACGTCGAGGGAGTCAGCGCCAGACATGGTCTGCGCTGCCGCGCCTTGCAGTAGCCGAATTCGATCTCGCCACCCGGCATCGCGTGTGCCGTCCGCAGTGGTCCACCACTGCTCGGCCATATCGACTTCAGTGCGCGGTATGGGGTCAGATGCTGGCTGACTTGCCAGCCGTGCGAGGCGAAAAAGGTTTCTGGCGACCTGGCGTGCGGGATGTCCATCCGTTAGCAGGGGTCCAAGCGAAGGATCTGTCACCTTCAGCTGCTCAATTTCCACCTTGCTCAGCTCATCTATTGTGATCGCGTCGGGTTGCGCCAAGCGTGCCAGTGCGTCGCTCGGGAGCCAGTTGGGCTCATCAATCCCAAATTCGCGCCGGGCCGTCACGACCACTGCGATTCCCGGGACGACAGAGGCCTCCCTGACGACATCGACTACCGTGGGCCTCTCCTCTGTGCTGAAAGAGTCGAGGTTGTCGATAAAGATCGTGGCGCCACCATCGTTAGCCAGTTCGACAAGCAATTCGCGAAGCGTTCCGTCGAAACCGAGTTGCGCACGCAACGCTGCCCACCCGCGGGGAACACATCGTCCGGGGCTGAGAACGATGACCTGACTTTCGGCTTGCATGGCCTCGGCCATCTGCCGCAAGATCCCCGATTTGCCGACGCCTGCGTCACCACGGATCTCCACAAAGCGTCCGCGGTCCAACGCTTCGCGCGTTGCGGCCACACGCGCTTGTCGTGCAAGTACGACGTTGCCCACGCAATTGCGAATGTCGGCAAGTGCCAAGCGGGACGACTCGGCTAGCGCTGCTCGGGCCATAGCGTGCCGACGTT
Organism: Achromobacter seleniivolatilans; assembly: GCF_030864005.1. NCBI lineage: Bacteria > Pseudomonadati > Pseudomonadota > Betaproteobacteria > Burkholderiales > Alcaligenaceae > Achromobacter > Achromobacter seleniivolatilans. The sequence continues at coordinate 889,338 of NZ_CP132976.1, read as the reverse complement.
CACCTAGGAACCGATAGCCCAGCTGCGCGAGAGCTTGCAATGCCGTCTCGCGAGTTCTGTCGCCTCCACTTTTCGCCACGTCGATTGCTAGTTCAATGAGGTTGACCCAGAAGGCCCCAGCGCGCGATCCATCGTCCGTGTGTAGCACACGTATAGCGCGTTCTAACGCCAGGTCGTGTGATGCAGAGCCTGAGGCCGTAAAGTCGAAGGTCAGAATCTGCAGCCGACACAGCAACAGCCAGACGGTCTCGTTGTCGTCAGGCGAGCCTTCGTCTCGTAGGTGGCTTTTGAACGTCTTGACGAAGGCGCGCATGTCGTCGTTTGCCACGCCCGCCAGATCGATTTGGACGAAGAATGTAGCCGCGTCGCCAATCTGCCGCGCGAGCGTGAGGACATCCTGATATGCCCCATCGATCTTGCGCGATCCCTTCGTCGTCGCAATCGCCAATTCGTACCGCTGCGTCAAGAAGTCAGGCCGTTGCGACGCCTTGACAACTTGGCCAACGACTTTGCGAAAGACGGGGTCGGCGGCAGCAAAGGTGATGGATCTCTTGACCTGAACTTCCAGCACCGCCGGCTTTCCGGATACGTTTTCGTGCGCGTGGATAATCACGTCGTCGAGCGGATGCCCCGCATTGGCTTGCTGTAGCCCGACTCGGTCTATCGAGGCGCCGGGGAGCCCTCGGGCGGGTGCCCCGGCAAGCATGGCGAGCAAGTATGACGCACCGACTTGGCCCTCGAAATGAGTGCCCGCAGGCCCGCTGGCCAACGTGCTCATCCCGGAGTGGCTGTCAGCCATAGACATTTCCTGCTCACTCATATTTCTCCCCTCCGAAACTGGTGTCCTCGTCGCTCACTGCGTCGGTGCTTCATCACCAAATACTGTAACAAAATACTCATTTGCAACTTATGAAGGCCAGCGTGCTCGTGGCGATACGCGGAAGGCAATGCACACCCATTGGTCCCCTAAATACTCACGCGGCTGTGTGACTACACCCGACGACTGCTCTGCGACAAGTTGCCGGGCTGCCTGATGGGCAGTCCGAAATCAGTCTCAAGCAATCATTTGCGGGCAGGGTTTCAAGGTCTGCTACTGGCCGGAAGCGGACTATCGTGAACGTTAGCTTCCGGTTTGAAACGGAAGATCGACGAAAAATGGTCTATTCCTGCTTCTGCAGTCAGCGCAATCCGCCGTCGGGCGCAGCCGAATTCGCGCTTCGAAGGGCTGGAAAGGTTCGCACTGTGTTTCCATTTCGCTTCAGCACCGCCAAGTTTCGGATCGCTTCCTAGCCAATAAAGAGTTGAACGCTGATCCGCACAAAGCAGTGTTCATAAGAATATTTGGGAATAAGCTCGGGGATAGGTCAGCAATAACTCAGGCAAGCAACACCTAGCAGATGGTGTGCTCTGCCCGCACACCCAGCAACGATCTACGAGGCCGTAGGCAACCACCGCACGTGTCATTCGGCGCCGATAGCTCGGCCGTCAATGGTTAGGCGACCACGAAGCGTCATCTATCCAGTGGAAGCCTTTGCGGATGCGATTTCTCGCTCAAGCGCTTCACGCACGGTTTTAAGTCGATTCTGAATCGAAATCCGCTGTATGACCGACGATGCGGGAATAGCCTCAAGCATCCGCTCCAACTCTCGGATTTCCGAAGCTAAAAAATCATCACGTTTAATCATGTCTCAACTCCACAGTCGCCCTTAACTCTAGGGCGATCACTCGCAATGCATTAGCATCCTTGGCCGCATCCAGTCGAATCTGAAGGAAGCCTTCAACATGCCGTCCCCCTGGTGAGACACCTAGGTGCTGTATAGAGCTGGTAATCATAGGTCCCACACACACCTATCGCCCTACAAAAACACCCATTTACCACCGTAAATAAGTCCTACTCTTTGCCGAAGCGACCTCAACTGCGTTCGACATGGGCCTAAATCACAAACCATCTAACACTCCCACCTGCCCCCCAACTTACCCTCTACCCCCCACAACCCTTCCCCACCTCCCCGCAATCCCCCCCGCCGCCCCTTTCATCCTCTCCACCACCATCTCAAACCTCCCCACCCCCAACCTCTCCGCCATCGCCGTCACCGTAATCGCCCCAAGCGCCTCCCCTCCCACACTCAACACCGGCACCGCCACCGCACTAGTCCCCGGCATCAACCCCATCGGCGCATGCGCAATCCCCTCCCTCCGCGCCACCTGAACCCGCGCAATAACCTCCTCCACCCGCTCCCCCATCACCTCCAACCTGGCCGCATTCCCCCGCACCAGCTCCTCACTTTCCTCCACTCCCAAACTCGCCAACAACGCCACGCCCGACACGCCAACTCCAAGCGGCCTCCTAACCCCCACCTCAATCGACAGCACCTGTATCGGATGCCTTCCCGTCCGTCTGCCAATACAAATCGAGTCGTGCCCATGTCGAATACTCAAAAACACCGTGTCCCCCACTTGCTCCGCTAGCTCGGCCATATAAGGCTCTGCCATCGTCAGTAATGGAAACCGTCGAGTCCGGGCGAGTCCCAGCAAACTAATCTCCTGCCCGATCAAATACCGCCGCGTATCCAGATCCTGTTCGACCGCGCCTTCTTGCACCAGCGTCTTCAATAATCGATGCACAGTAGGCCGGTTCAATCCAGACATTCGCTCCAAATCCACCAGCCGCACGCCCCTCTCCTGTCCGCAGGCAATCAGCCGCAGCAGGGCCAGCGCTCGCCTTACGGTTTGCGCGCCGGATGCGGTTTTATCTTCGGCTTCACTCACGCGGCCTCCGGTTTCAGAACCGATTTTGGGGTCTGCTGAATACCGCGCTTGGTGACGATGGGGCCTAGCGATGCATAGTTCGGGCCGGCGATGCGGCATATGGGCCGCAGCAATTCCGTATCGATCTTGCCGTCTTGCAGCAGGCCTTCGCGGATGTGAAACATCACGACTTCCCCTACGAAGAACTCCGCGCCGGTTTCTCCGAATGGCGTCACGCTGTGAAAGCGGCATTCCAGGCTGATGGGTGCGGCGGCGAGGCGCGGGGTTGCGATTACTTCGCCGGGAAGCACGCTTAAACCCAGCACGTCGGCCTCGCTGACTTCGGGCGGATGTTCGTGGGCGCTTTCATGCAGGGGATCGAGCAGGGTTTCGTCGCCGATGTTCACCACGAAATGACCGTTGGCCAGGATGTTGCGGGCGGTGTCTTTGCGTTCGCCTGCCTTGCGGCCGATGTTTATGCCGACCATGGGCGGTTTGTTTGAGACGAAGGTGTAGCAGCTGAATGGCGCCAGGTTGACGCCGCCGTGGGCGTTGACGCTGCTGATCCAGGCGATGGGCCGGGGCACGACGATGCCGCTCATCAGGCGGTAGGTCTGTTCGGGGTTCAGGTCGCTTGCGGGGAAGTGCATGGTGGGTCTGGCTCCGTAGTCCGGATATTGAACATTCAACAATGGGATTAACCGCGCGCGCAATAAGCGCCTAGCCTAATTCTGCGAAGAAATTGGCTTTGGTCCAAGACCACGCTCAGGACGACGTTTCAAAAGCGTCCACATATCGGAACTTTTCTGCAAATTCGCGTTGTTCAGCAGCGTGAGAATTCCTAGAGTGTCGTCAAACAGACAAAACGTGATGACACGACCAGGAGACAAAACATGACTCGCAATGCGCTTCGCGCCTGCGCCACGGTGGCGCTGACCGTCCTGACTTCCATGGCGCACGCCGCCTGGCCCGAGAAACCCGTAAAGATCGTGGTGCCCTATCCGCCTGGCGGCAATGTGGATGTGGCGGCGCGGTTGATTGCGCCGGGGTTGCAGGCGGCGTTTGGGCAGCCGTTCATTGTGGAGAACAAGCCGGGCGCGGGCGGGATGATTGCTGGCGAGCAGGTGGCGCGGTCCGAGCCGGATGGCTACACCTTGTTCATGGCGGCCAATGGGCCGTTGCTGTTCTCGCCGTTGATTTTCAAGCGGGAAGCCTACAAGTGGGATCGGGACTTTGCGCCGATCAGTTCGGTGTCTTACACGCCGTTGGTATTGCAGGTGAAGCCAGGTTTGCCCGCGAAGACGCTGGATGAGTTGCTGACGCTGGCCAAGAAAGAGCCGGGCAAGCTGAACATGGCGTCGCCGGGCGCGGGCACGACGAATCATCTGGTGAGCGAGCTGTTGCAGTCCTTGACGGGCGCGCGTTGGACAACCGCGCAATACAAGGGCAATGCGCCCGCAACGACCGATTTGTTGGGCGGGCAGGTGGACTTTAACTTTGATCAGATTTCAGTGGCGCTGCCTTACGTGAAGGATGGTCGGTTGCGCGCGCTGGCTGTGACGACGGCCAAACGCGTGCCGTCGATGCCGGACGTGCCGACGTTTGCAGAAGCTGGCGTGCAGGGCATGGAAGCGGCCACGTTTACCGGTTTGCTTGCCCCGAAGGGTACGCCGCCTGATGTGCAGAAGCGGTTGAGCGAAGCGCTGGTCAAGATTCTGGCGCAGCCGACGATCATTCAGCGTTTTGACGAGCTGGGCGCCGAGGCGCGCGGCAGCTCGCCCGAGGAATTCACGCGTTATCTCGCGGCCGAAGATGCGCGCTGGACGCCGATCATTAAGCGCGCTGGCATCACGGCGAATTGACCCCCAGCAAGCGGGCGCGTCGTGGCGGCGGAGCCTCCATCGCCGCGATGCCCCCTTCCCCTTTTCTCTTTTCGGAACACGCCATGAGCAGACGCAGCATCTATGCCGAAGGCTTCAGCCACAAGAATCCCATTCCGGCCGCATGCCGGATTGGTCCCATGCTGTATTCGGGCAGCATTCAAGGCACCGATCCCGCCACCGGCGCTTACGGCGCGTCGCTTGAGCGTCAGTGCGAACTGATGTTCGATCACGTGCGGCGCATTGTTGAAGCGTGCGGCGGCACGCTGGATCACATCGCCAAGATGACGGTGTGGATGCGTGACCGCAACCAACGCGCCGCGCTGAATGCGGTGTGGCTTAAAGCGTTTCCCGATGCAGACAACCGCCCAGCCCGCCACACGATGCAAGCCGACCTGGATGGCGACAAGCTCATTGAGTGCGATTTTGTCGCGGTGATTGGCGACGTGATTGGCGACGTGATTGGATAAGGGAGCGCAAACGATGACGCCATATCAGCCCTTTCACTCCCATCCTTCAGCCCCGGCCACACGCCTTCCGCCGCGCGCCTGCGACAGCCAGTTTCATGTGTTCGGCTCTGCTGACCGCTATCCGGTGCGCCCCGGCGCGGCCTACGAGATGCCCAGCGCCACCATCGAGACCGCCCTTGCCCTGCACCGTTTGCTTGGCATCGAACGCGGCGTGATCGTGCAGGCAACCACCTACGGCGCGGATCACCAGGTGGTGCTGGACGGTCTGGCCGCAGCCGGCCCCTCGTATCGCGGTTGCGCCAACGCGGTGGTGCTGGCTGAACGTGATGACGCCTATATCCAGAAGCTGCACGACGCCGGTGTGCGCGGGGCGCGTTTCACGCGTCAGGGTTTGGGTATCAGCATGACGCCGGCCGTGTTTGACAGGGCTATCGGCCGCATTCGTGAGCTGGGCTGGTACGCCAAGTTCCAGCCGGAACCCGACGGCATGATGGCGCAAGCGGCGCAGTTCGAGCGGCTGGAGATTCCGGTGCTGCTGGATCACATGGGCCGCGCCGATCCTGCCGCGGGCCAGGCGGACCCGACTCGGCGCTTGTTGGAGTCATTGCTGACTCGCGGCAATTTCTGGGTGATGTTGTCGCTGACCGAGAAGATTTCACGCACAGGCCCGCCTTGGGACGACGTGACGCCACTTGCGCAGGCGCTGATTACCGCCAACCCAGACCGCGTGGTCTGGGGCAGCGACTGGCCGCATCCGGTGTCGGTCAAGGCCACGCCCGACGAAGGTCAATTGGTGGACCAATTGGCGCGTTATGCGGGCGACGCCGCGACGCTCAAGAAAATCTTGGTCGACAACCCCGCTCATCTGTTTGGATTCGACAAATGAAACTGCTCAGTTTTACGCATCAAGGCCGTGCACACTTTGGCGCATTGCGCGGTCAGGACGAGGTCGTTGCGCTGGATGGCCACGGCTATGACAGCCTGCGCGCCGCCTTGGATGCAGACGCCCTGCCCGCCTTGGCGCAGTTGGCCAAAACGCTGCCGGTCACGCATCGGCTGGGCGAGATCCGGCTGTTGCCGCCGATTCCCGTCCCGGAAAAAATCATTTGCGTGGGCGTGAACTACGGCAAGCGCAATGAGGAATACCAGGACGGCAGCGCGCCACCCGCGTATCCCAGCGTGTTCCCGCGGTTTCCGGGGTCGTTTGTCGGGCATGGCGAGCCTTTGCTGCGCCCGCCCGAGTCCGAGCAATTGGATTACGAAGGCGAGATCGCCATCTTGATCGGCAAGGCCGGACGCCGCATCTTGGCGGATGACGCCTGGAGCCATGTGGCGGGCCTGACCTGCCTGAACGAAGGCACGGTGCGCGACTGGTTGAAGCACGGCAAGTTCAACGTCACCCAGGGCAAGAACTTTGATGCCAGCGGCTCGATGGGGCCCTGGATGGTGACGGCCGACGAGTTCGATCCTGCCGCGCCCCTGACCGTCACCACCCGCGTGAACGGCGAACTGCGCCAGCAGGACGCCACCGACAACCTGATGTTCCCGTTCGCGGAACTGATCCGCTACATCTCCATCTGGACCACGCTGCAACCCGGCGATGTGATCTCCACCGGCACGCCGATTGGTGCGGGCGTGCGCTTTACGCCGCCACGGTTTTTGAAGCCGGGGGATGTGGTCGAGGTGGAAGTGGCGGGCATCGGCATTCTGTCCAACCCCGTGGCGGATGAAGCCGCCGCCTCCCAATAAGGAGCCGTTCATGCTTAACGAAGAAGACCGCGCCCGCGCGGCCAGCCTGCTGCTTGAAGCGGAACGCAGCGGCGTGCCCACCACGCAGCTGGACCAGGCGTTTCCGGATATCGAGATCGCGGACGCGTATGCGATCCAGCAGATCAACATCGACCAGAAGATTGCCGACGGCGCCCGCCTGCGCGGCCACAAGATCGGGCTGACGTCCAAGGCGATGCAGAGCACCGTTGGCATCGACGAGCCGGACTATGGGCATTTGCTGGACACGATGTTCTTTCAGGATGGGCAGACCATTCCTACGGACAAGCTGATCGTGCCGCGTGTGGAGGTGGAGCTGGCCTTTGTGCTGGGCAAGCCCCTGCGCGGGCCGGATGTGAGCCTGTTCGATGTGTTGGATGCGACGGATTATGTGGTGCCTGCTCTGGAGCTGATCGACGGGCGCAGCAAGTATCCGCGCCGCATTGTCGACAACATTGCCGACAACGCGGCCTGCGTCGGCATCGTGCTGGGCGGCCGGCCGGTGCGGCCGCTGGATATCGATCTGCGCTGGGTTGGCGCCCTGCTCCTGAAAAATGGCGTGATTGAAGAGTCCGGCGTGTCGGCCGCGGTGCTGGGGCATCCGGCGCTGGGTATTGCATGGCTGGCGAACAAACTGGCGCTGCATGATGCGGGGTTGGAGGCCGGGCACATCGTGCTGGCGGGTTCCTTCACCCGCACCGTCGCGGTCAAGCGCGGCGACACACTGCATGCCGACTACGGCAAGCTGGGCAGCATTTCGGTGCATTTCTCTTAAGGACAGCGCATGGAACTCCCCATCAATACGTTCAAGCGCGCGCTGCGCGCCCAGCGCCATCAAACCGGGCTGTGGGTCACGCTTGGGCATCCCAACAGCACCGAACTGGTCGCGGCCAGCGGCTTTGATTGGCTGCTGCTGGACACCGAGCACACCCCGGTCGTGCTGCCCACGGTCATGGCGCAGTTGCAGGCAGCAAGCGCCTACAACAGTCATGCCGTGGTGCGGCCGTCGTGGAATGACAAGGTGCAGATCAAGCAATATCTGGACATAGGCGCGCAGACTTTGCTGCTGCCGTATGTGCAGAACGCCGATGAGGCGCAAAGCGCGGTCGCCGGCATGCGTTATGCGCCGCGTGGCGTGCGGGGCGTCAGCGGAACGATGCGCGCTACGCGGTATGGCCGCGTGCCTGACTACATGCGCCGGTGCGAAGAGGAGCTGTGCTTATTGGTGCAGGCTGAGACAGGCGAAGCGCTGGAGAATCTGGACTCAATAATTGCGGTGGATGGCGTGGATGGGGTGTTCATCGGGCCGGCGGATCTGGCCGCCAGCTTGGGATATCCGGGAGAGCCGCAGCATCCGAAGGTGGTGACCGAGGTTGAAAGTGCGATTCGTCGTGTGCGGGCGGCTGGCAAGGCGCCGGGCGTTCTGACGGGGGATGAGAACCTGGCACGCCGCTACATCGAGGCCGGGAGTTTGTTTACGGCGGTAGGCGTGGATGCGGCGATTCTTGTGCGGTATTGCGATCAGTTGGCGGCGCGGTTTGCTGGTGTTTGACGTCGCCTTTGCGCAGAGCCTTGACCCAGCCGCAGTGCCTTGATACTCGACAGCCGCTGCGGGCTGCGGGCCCACTACGCCAGACACGCAAGTTTCAGATTCCTCCTCGTTTGGAGACCCACACTTGCGTTGCGCATTCTTCAGCCAGTCGAGTGAGGCTGCCAGCAGGCTCCGCAACAGCTACAAATCGCTCAACAAGCCAGAGTTGAAACTCCACGTGTGATTGGCGTTAGCCGTGCAGCGAACCACTGGAGTTTTGCTCTCGCTGCGAGGGACAACGATAACTTTCAATTTGCCGGCGCAAACAGGGCAATGCCCGCCGATCTGTGTACGGAAAACCTCGCCCGCAGCATTCAGCTCAAAGATGTTCTTTGAAGAAATCCAAAAGTAGCGCTGGCGCATCAACTGCACCCCCACTGCCAGCACCACACCGAATGCGCCACCCAGCGCGAACCACCAGCCCGAATCCACTATTTTGGTCAATCCGAAAACACAGCCAACCAAGCCCAGGGCCCCGGACGCTATCAGCCAATTCGCTTTGAACGGCAGTCCGCGCAGCATGACGGGGACGATTTTCAATCGGACGATGTCGCCAGAATGTTTATCGCGGCGACTTTTGTTGGCGGCTTGCTCTGCTGCTGCTGGATTACGTTGATAGGCATTGAACTCATCCAGATTTAGGGAAAACTTCTTGGATGTTGACGTTGAGTACAGCGCTTTCGCGCACGGCCCACAGGTCAAATCGTCGCCTTCCATGGCAATGCCACACGAATTGCAAAACACTCAAATCCCCTTAAAAATAAGTGCGGAATTTCGCAAACGCATCCGCCAAGACATCACCCGAATCATCACTTCGCCGGCGCATAAATCACCTTCACCGAACTATCAGCCTTACTCGACGCGGACCTTGGCCCGAACTTCGGATCAAACCCCGGATGCCACGCTCTAAGCTCCGCATCTGAAATCCATTGAAGTTGCAGCTGATCGTCGGGCGCATAGGAGCCGAACTGCACCAGCGCGTTCACCGCCGAATTGCAATTCTCTGATGTGCCAGCTTTCAGAACAGACACTTGCGTCTGCTCGCCTGATGTCATGGAGCCCCGTTGAGGGCATTTGCGCACCTCAACATGGTAATTGCCGTTGGGCGAAGGCAGATCGACAATGATTTTGTTCGGGCCGCATGCGGTCAGCATGACGGACGACAAAAGCAAGAGCGGAACGGTTTTTCTCATCGGGCGATCTCTTCACTGCCAAGACAGTCGATTGATGAACACTTCGCTATGATACTGGGCACTTCTTCGCCATTCGCAATTTGGATTGCGCTGGCCAGTCAATCGCATCAACTTGCAGTTTGGAGCATGATGCCAGCGGCATCTAAGCCAGCTGATTCAAGGTATGGTTTGCCGATTTTGGATCACGCATAGCGCGATATCGCCAACCAGAATCACTATGTGATTTCACTCTATAGCCAGAGGACCAGGAGTCCACTTTTGTCTACCACGCAATACGCACGCACCTTGTCCTTGGCTTTCGCCGGCAGTGCGTTGTCCCTTCTGATCGCAGCCACTGCCCTTGCCGACTCCCCGCATCCGCAGGAAACCACGCAACCGGCCGCAGACACCGCCGCGGCCCTTCCGCTGAACCTTGCTGATCTGCGCACCCGTTGCGATTTTTCCTTACGCACCCCGTTGGATGCCGTTATTGACGCCTGCATCAAGGTAAGAGAGGCTGCCGGGAATAACACGGCGCTACGGGCCTGGGCGATTGCTCACGAGGGGCTTGCCTACGGTCGCATGGCAAGCGGGGGTAGCGCTGACGAGCAAGCAGCCTTGGCCGCTCGCTCGGTGGAACGTTATCGAGAAGCGATAAAGACCGACCCGAAAGAGCCCACCGCGTACCGCTATTTGGGCGACCACTTCTACGATACAGATGCCAAACAGGCGATATCCAACTATCAGCTTGCTGCCGCCCTGACGCAGCAGGATGACGTTGGCATGGACAACCTCAAGGCCGCGTGGCTCTACGATCGAGAGAAAGACTATCGGAACGCCGCCATCATCTATACCGCCCTGATCGACGAAAAAAAGGGCGGCCCCGTGTATCGCGGCGCTTCACTATATGCCATGCGTGGGGCGAGCTATGAGAAATTGGGTGAACTGGATTTAGCTGCGGCGGATATCAATGAGGCCATTCGCCTTGAGGCCAACAACATCACCAACTATACGAACCGAGGCAACGTCCTTAGAAAGCTCGGACAGCTCAAAAACGCCTTGGCCGACTTCGACTATGTATTGGCCCGCGACCAAGACGCGAGAGCATTTCTGGGTCGCGGGCTGGTCAGACGGCAACTGGGAGACGCATCCGGTGCAGACGCCGACATCGCGCGCGCGGCAGCCCTGAAGCCGCGTCTGAGTGAGGCAGATCTTTAAGGTCTCGACAATAGATAACCTGCGGCAGCCGGCGGCCGTGTGCGTGAGCGGGTGCCAGCGACTCCTACCCCGCTAAACTCCCCCCATGCGCAACCAAGCCGACCCCTTTGCCCCGCCCAACAAGGCCCGCCCTGCCCGGCTGAACTCCCTGCTCTGGGTCCTCGACCCGCTTGAGCAAGACGCCAATTACCTGCGCCGCAAGATGTTCGGCTGTGATGCGGCCTATCTGGATGGGTCGCTGTACCTGGTGGTGGCGGATCGGGAAGAACCCTGGAACGGCGTGATGGTATGCACCTCGCACGAGCGTCAGGCGGCGCTGGTGGCTGAGATACCGAATTTGCTGCCTCATCCCGAGTTGGGGAAGTGGCTGTACCTGCCGCAGTCGGATGAAGCCTTTGAGGCCATTGCGGCAAAGCTGGTAGCGCTTGCGCTGGCGCGGGACCCGCGTTTGGGGGTGGTGCCTAAGCCACGGTCAAGGCGGCGCAAGTCTTGGCGTGCGGACGAGTAAGGCGCCCTAGCGTCTTATGGTCACAAGTGCCGATGGCTGCACGTTGCTGGCTGACCGATCAGCTCGCCAATCAGCGCCGCCAGACCTTCCGCGCTGGCGCGATCCAGCCCTTCTGCGCGCACCATGCGAAAGCCCATTGCCAGGCTGAAGTGCCAGTCCAGTTCGAAGATGCGGTAGCTCTGCCCGGTCTCTTCGCAATGCCACTGCGCGGCGGGATTTTCGAAGGCTTGGCCAATGAAATCCACATGCGAGTCAAAGGGCGGCAGCGATTCCAGGGGCTCGTCTGACCCTGGCAGGCTGGGTTCAGACAAGTTTTCACCAACGGCCACGTTGGGGTTGGCGCTGTCGTAAGCCAGCAGCATCAAGGGAATCTGCTGGGAATCCGCGTCATAGGCCTCCCGGCTGTCGGCGCTAAGGTACGGTCGGGCGGCTGCGCCCAGGCAGTATTGCGGGCTGTGCCAGTCGCTGCCTTCAGCGTCGGCGTATAGAGGGTCTGGCGTAACGCCGTAGGTCGCCAGCAGCGCGAGCGTCTCTTCCATCGTGTCGTTATGGCGGATCGGGATAGTAGCGGGCAGATAGCCAGCACGCACATACATCGCAACGACATCGCCTGGCGTTCTTATTTGTTCCTGGTGCTGATACGAGCCTTCGTTAAGCGCGGCAAGTCCAAAGCTCAGGTTCAACAGTGCGCGATACGGGATGCGGTCGCCGCGCGGCTCCACGATAAATCCGCCTTCCAATAACCGAGTTTCCAGCGCAGGCCAATCGGGCGGCGGCAAATGAAAATCGCGAGGAAAAATGAATTGGTGGTGTTCGGACATTGAATGGATTCCCTCACAAAGCCGGTGATGAAAAAACACCAGACCAAGCCCGGTTCAGTTCCGCCGCATCCGCTTCCGATACGCATTGCGGCGCGCCCTGCGCCATGGCGGCATACAGCATTGCGTTGCAGGCATCTCGCCATAGCGGCTTTAGTACAACCTCTGTTTCGCCATCTTCTTCGTACTGGCTGAAGGCGTCGTCGCCGTCTATGTCTTTGGCTCGCTGCCAAACCAAAGTATGAATCAGAAGAAAACCAGAGTGAATGGGTGACCGCTGCTTGTCAGGTCCGCTGGATGTGGCGAGCGTGCCGCACCACTCGTCTGCGTGCATGGACCGCTTGTCGCCGCGGGAATGCGCCCATTGCATCCAGGCTCTGCCATAGGCAGACGCGGCAGCTTCATCCACATTGCTTGCCAGCGCTTCCGCCTGAGCGCGCGACAGGCTTGTGATAGCCGAGCAGATATCAAACACCGCAACGCCGTGCGGACCGAACAAGACGGACAGCGGCAGCTCTTCCAATAGTTCGAGCGCTGCGGCGCGCCAATATCCCGGCTTGGCGACCAGGCCCGACATATCTCCAAGCACTGTGACTTGAACGCGCCACAGCTTGCCCGGCCAATGGCTGCCGATGGTGATCGTGGATAAGGCTTGCTCCACCACCATCCAGGGCGGAACCGCATTCGCAAGTGTGACCTGCGTGCCTGTTCTTTTCAGGGCAGGTGACTGGTCGGGATAGTCAAACCAATAACCTTCCAGAGGTGGCGTGGGGAGCGTCATGGAGAGCGTCGTCAATGAAATCGACGGCCAGTATAGCCAGCATGCTGCGGTGCAACTACGCTGCCGTGACCTCGCCCCCGCAATGCCTGCATACGCGCGCGTCTCGAAGCACCCGACCGCCGCATTTTGGGCATTCAATGTGGGTGGGCAAGATAGGTTGCCGCGCATGGGGCGACCGGTCGGCAATGACCATCAGGAAGATGCCCGCCAGAGGAGGACTGATCAGGCAGGCAAGTATCGTCCAGCCAAAGCCCTTGCGGCCGCGGCCAGACGCCATGACGCCGACCACCAGGGCCAGCACGATCCAGACGAGAATAAATGGAAACATAGCGCGATGTTAAACCGCCTTCGGGCGGCTTTTTTTTTCCCATGGCGCAACCAGAACTCGGCTGCAAGGCCGCCAACGAGAGTAATCTGCTTGCCAGGGCGTAGCCCCATTTGAATTTCCCGTCTGCAAATTCGTCTGCATCCCAAAGGAAACGCTAATGAACAAGATCATTTCAACCTTGCGTAGGACCACCCTGGCAGCGGTAACGCTTGGCGTGGCGGGCGTGCTGTTCGCAGGCTGCACAACGAATGGTCCCCAATCAAAGGCCACCTCGGCCGAGAAGCGGCAGGAACTGAACGCCGCTACGTCGGCCACGCTATCCAAGCTGTACGAAGCTTCGCCGCAGTCCAAGCAGTTGGTTGAACGCGCGCGCGGCGTGCTGGTGTTCCCCTCGGTGCTGAGCGGCAGCTTCATCGTGGGCGCGCAGTATGGGTCGGGCACGTTGCGGGTAGGTGGAACAGACACCGCCTACTACAGCATTACTGGCGGTTCGATCGGCTTTCAAGCGGGTGCACAGTCCAAGGCCATGGTGCTGTTGTTCATGACGGATGACGCCCTGGCCAAGTTCCGCGCCAGCAGCGGCTGGACGATCGGCGCCGACGCCACCGTCGCCGTGGCGAATGTTGGCGCCAATGGCAGCATTGACTCCAACACCGCGCAGCAACCCATCGTGGGCTTCGTCATGAACAACGGCGGCCTGATGGCCGGTGTGTCAGTGGACGGCAACAAGATCTCGCCGCTGGTGCTGTAAGGCCGCCTGACTGTCAGGTCAGCATCGGCGTCATTCCCGGGTCGCCTTTTTTCATGGCCCGGCGATACGCTTCACGGGCGCCGATGCGCTGAAGATAAGCCAGGATGTTCGGATACGGCGACAAATCGAACGGGTAGAACGCCCGCATCGTCGTCAAGGAAAACACCGCCACGATATCGGCGGCGGTGAGCGACTCGCCCGCCAAATACGCCGTCTTACTCAGTTGCTGATCCACCAGGGCCAGCGCCTGCTTGCGGCGCGCGTCCGCGAATTGGGCGACCGGCTTGTCCGCAGCCACTTCGGCCCGGGCCAGAACCATGCAGCGCATCAGGCTGGGCTGAAACGAGCCATTGGCGAAGTGGAACCAATAGAGATAGTCGGCAAAGGCCGGATCACTGGGCGGTACGGTCAGCGCGCCATTGCCGTACTTGGCCAGGATGTATTCCACGATGGCGGTGGACTCCGCCAACACCGTATCGCCGTCCGTAATGATGGGCGCCGTGCCCAGCGGATGCAGCGCCTTGTACTCGGGCGGCCCCAGGCGAGTGACGGGGTCCCGCTCATACACTTTCAGTTCGTACGGGATGGCGAGTTCTTCGCACAGCCAGACGATGCGTTCGGACTGCGATATTCCCAGATGGTGGACGGTCAGCATGCGGACTCCTGTGTAAGCGCAACGGTGAGTTTACGGGTTAACGAATTGATACATCCCATCGAAAGCCGGTAATTTTTCGTCGCAATCAGCATGGTAATTTAAGCGCCCGTGGCTGTCCTCGTCCGAGGACGGCGCTGTCCTTTGCCACTTTTACTCATCACCATGCCTACGACGCTTGATCGTCACACAACTTCCGCCAAGAAACCGCAGCGGATGTTTCGGATAGTTCCCTTGCTATGCGGGCTGGCCTTGGTTTCGGCTTCGCCGATTCTCTCGGCGCAGACTGACAGCGCGCCTCGCGCACATGGCCCGGCACATCAAAATAGCGCCCCGGCCCCGCAGAATATTGCGCCGCAAAATAGCGCCCCCGTCCAGCAAAACAACGCCACCGCCCTGGCGCCTGTGACGAAAACCGACATCAAGAACCAAGCCGCATATGAACGCCTGTTGAACAACAGCGGCGTCACCGTGCAATGGTTGTGGTCGGCTCAGCGCGGCAAACTCAATGCCAAGGATGTGAACGACGTCGTTCGTATCGATGGCGAACAGGCCAACTTTGAAGGCACATTGAAGATCAACGGCGAAGTCGTCTCGATCGACAGCGACCGCTTCGTCTTCCGCGGCACGATCCTGATTCTGGATGCCCCGGAAAAAGGCCGCCGCTGCGAACGCACGGGCGACTACGAATTCCGCGCGACGGGCAAGCGCAAATACTGGCGCCTCCAGCAGATGGAAACTTGCGGCAGGCTGACTGATTACGTCGATATTTATTACTAAACCGGCGTGCATGCCTAGTACTGTGTGCCGCTAGACCCACTACTCGGAACTCCTGATGCCTCCTGTCGCAATCAAGTGGCTTTCCAGCATTGTCATTGGCCTGCTCGTAGGCAGAGCCTCTTTCAGCCTGGTGAATCCTTTCCTGATCATGGCATTTGGGCTGAATGACGCGACGGGGTCTTACACCCCGTCTGATTCCGCCACCGTGGACACCATGCAGATGACGGGCGGCATTATTTCCTTGCTGATCACGGCGATCGTGGCGATTGCGCTGGCGCGCATTGCCAATATCCGCCGTTTGATCGGCTGGGGCTGCGTGCTGCTGGGCGTTACCTTGCTGCTGACCATGCCGGCCAGCATGCTGTTGATGGACCCATCCGCGCACCAAGCCGCCACGGCTGGCGCACGGGCCGCCAACGACGCCAATACCGCGCTCTTCTTTTGGGCGCTGATTTTTGGCCTGCCTTATATCGGCGGAGGCTTGCTGCTGACCATCGCGGGTGCGATCCTGATCCGCAAAAATCCTGGCAAGACGGATCAGAACGCCGTGGCCTAGCGCCTGAGAGATCAGGCCAGGCCAGACTTATCCACGCCAAACGCTTTGTCGTAGATGCCGGGCGGCACCTGGAAACCCACGTTGACACGGTTCCACGCGTTGATGGACATCACCAGGAAGGTCAAGTCCGACAGTTCCTTTTCGGACAATTGCTCGCGGACCCTTACATAGATCTCATCCGACACGCCCGTTGCGGGGATGCTGGTCAACGCTTCGGTCCAGGCTAAGGCGGCGCGTTCGCGCGGGCTGAATAACGTGGATTCGCGCCACACGGCCACATGATGCAAACGCAACGCCCGTTCGCCGTGCTGCGTGGCTTCTTTGACGTGCATATCTACGCAGAACGTGCAGCCGTTGATTTGAGAAGCCCGGATGTCCACCAGATCGCGGATGGACGTCTCGATGGCGGAGTCCTGTAGCGCAAGGCTGAAGGCCACGAATTTCTTGAAGAGTTCGGGGGACTGTTTTTGGTAATCGATACGTTGGGTCATGTTGAATCCTGAAAGTGAAGTTGCGGGTCTGTGCTAGGCCGATGCGCGGCTCAGCCAATTTTGAAAGCGCGTCGGACCGATACGCGGGTGGTCGCTAGCAACCAACGACCGGTCATCCAGTTCACTGCCGAAGTAGCGGGCATGAACGTCGGCAATGACTTCACGCTGATCGCCGCGCGAAGCGAGAAACTTGCGGGCCAGTTCGTCCAGCGGGAAGTGGTCGGGCCCAGCCACTTCAGTAGTGCCATTCAAGGGCGCGCCGGCCGCCAGATCTGCGATTGCGGCCGCGACATCGTCCGACGCAATCGGCTGAATCAAGGCGGGAGACAAGCGGATCGCGTCGCCATCCGCGCCTGATTTGACGATGCCTTCAACAAATTCAAAGAACTGGGTGGCGCGCAGAATCGTGTAGGGAACCTTGGACGCCTTGATCAGCTTTTCCTGGGCCACTTTGGCACGGAAGTAACCGCTGTCTGGCAGGCGGTCCGTGCCTACGACGGACAACGCCACGTGGTGCTCAACGCCCGCTTCCACTTCGGCGGCAAGCAGGTTCCGGCCAGACGTTTGGAAGAATTCCATGACAGCCTGATCTTCGAACGAGGGCGAGTTCGACACATCGACGACAACCTGCGCGCCCTTCAACGCGTTGGCCAGCCCTGCGCCAGTCAGAGTGTTCACGCCGGTGCCGGGCGACGCCGCCACCACCTCATGGCCATTGTCGCGCAGCCTCTTCACAACGTTTGATCCGATCAGGCCAGTGCCACCTATAACGACTATCTTCATGTCCATCTCCTGGGTTCGCTAGCGATCTTCCGTATTGCGGTGATCGATGGATGCAGTATCCTTGGCGGCCGGACAAAAGACTTTGCCGGCGCCTTGGATTTCCCTTGGTTTTCCCTTGGGAATATGTCCAGGAACCCGGGCCATTACCGTGTTATCTACCGCAAGCCCGGCGCGTATGTACGGCAGATGGAGCCCCGGATGCGATTGGTGTTTGACGACTGCGTGGTGGACCTGGACCGCCGGGAACTGTCCCGTGGGTCTCTGGTCGTTGCCACCGCCCCCCAGGTGTTTGATTTGCTGGTTTATCTGGCACAGCACCGCGATCACGTGGTCAGCAAAGATGAGCTGATCGATGCCGTCTGGGGCGGCCGCATCATCTCGGAATCCACGCTTGCCAGCCATATCAATGCCGTGCGCAAAGCCGTTGGTGACAGCGGCAATGAACAGCGTGTGGTTCGGACCATTCCCCGCAAGGGGTTCCGGTTTGTCGCCAATATCGATTCCAGCCTGCCAAGCCCAGAAGTCGTACCGCCCGATTCAGCGGCGCCAGCGCAAGCCGAGGTTGCGGCCCCCACGCCCGCCCTGCCCGCCAAACCCTCGATTGCTGTCCTGCCATTTGTAAATCTAAGCGGCGACCCGGAACAGGACTATCTGGCCGATGGCGTAGTGGAAGACATCATTGCTGCGCTGTCGCAACATCGCTGGCTATTCGTCGTGGCGCGCAACTCCAGCTTTACCTACAAGTCTCGCGTGGTGGACGTGAAGCTTGTGGGCCGCGAATTGGGTGTGCGCTACGTGCTGGAAGGCAGTTGGCGTACGGCGAAGAATCGCGTCCGCATCACCGGCCAGTTGATCGACGCGACAACCGGCGCGCACCATTGGGCGGGCCGCTTTGAAGGCGTGCTGGACGACATATTCGAGTTGCAAGATCAGGTCACGCAGAGCGTAGTCGGCGCGATCGCGCCGCAGCTGGAACGGGCTGAGATGGAACGCACCCGGCACAAGCCCACCGGCAGCCTGGACGCCTACGACCACTACCTGCGCGGCATGGCCCAGCTGCATCAGGGCACGCGGCAAACCATAGACGAGGCCCTGCAACACTTTCATCAGGCCATCCACGTTGACCCGGAATATGCGTCGGCGTACGCGATGGCCGCGTGGTGCCACTGCTGGCGCAAGGTGAACGGCTGGATGGCCGATCGCGAAGGCGAGATGGCTGAAGGGACGCGTCTTGCGCGCCGCGCGGTCGAGCTGGGCCGAAGCGACGCAGTCGCACTGACCCGCAGCGGCCATGCTCTGGGACACTTGGCGGGCGACCTGCCGGGCGGCATTGCGTTGCTGGACAAGGCGCTGGTGCTGAATCCCAACTTGGCAGCAGCCTGGTTTCTGAGTGCATTTCTCAGGCTGTGGCATGGTGAAACCGACGCAGCCATCGAGCACTTTGCGCATGGTATGCGCCTGAGTCCGCTGGACCCTGAGCTGTACCGGATGCAGGCGGGCATGGCCGTCGCCCACTTGTTCATGGGGCGCTACGACACCGCCTTGTCGTGGTCGGAAAAAGCCTTGCGGGAACTGCCAAGTTTTCTGATGGCGACCGCCGTCATTGCCGCCAGCCACGCCCTGGCCGGGCAGACTACCCAGGCGCGGCGTGCGATGGAGCAGGTACGCTCGCTGGACCCCGCTTTGCGGCTTTCCAACATTTCCGATTGGCTGCCCATACACCGGCCTGAGAATCTGGCGACGTTGGTGGACGGGCTTAGGCAAGCCGGGCTGCCGGAATAAATCCGGCCATCCGGCAAGCCTCAAGGGTTGGCGGCAAGCCATACGCGCGGAGACGCACCCATGCGTTGCCGGAACGCCTTGGACAACGACGACGCGCTGGCAAAACCCAATTCCGCCGCAATCAGCTTTACTGATCGGCCAGAACGCAACATCGATGCGGCCAGGCTCAGACGCCAATCGGTCAGATACGCGGCGGGGGTGGTTCCCGTAGCGGCCTTGAATGCCGCGGCGAAAGCGCTGCGCGACATACCGGCAATGGCAGCCATCTGCTCCAGATTCCACTCCTCGTAAGGAGACTGATGCAGGGCGACAAGCGCGCGGGCCAAGCGGGGGTCGGACAAGCCCATGACCAGCCCGCTCGTTACTCCCACTGCGGACGGCTGATCCAGAATCCACCTGAGCAATTGAATCAGCACGACTTCAAACAGGCGGTCGGCCAGCAGGCGGGAGCCGCAGCGCACCTGATCCGCTTCGGCAAAAAGCAAGTCCAACGCGGGCCGCAAGCCGTCCACCGCCGCCAGCGGCACACGCACCACCGGCGGCAATGACTGGACGATGGGATTGCGTTCGCCGCCATCGAAATCCAGCGCCGCGCAAGTGAAATCGGACCCGCCCACGGGGGGATTGATGAATTCATGGCGCAAGGCTCGCGGGTAGAAAAGCAACGTGGGCTCGGTGAGCACCATGCTTGCAGAACCGGCGGCGCCCGGGTGCCGAACTTCCATTTCGCCCTGGCGCAGCACATGCAGAAAACCCCGGCCCGGTATGGCATCAAAGGTCTGCACCCCACACAGCGCGCCCGTATGAAACAAGCTCGCGCGCACGCGAAACCGGTCCAGCAGCGCTGACAGGCGGTCTATTGGAGCCGCGACGGGATCAATCATGACTTGGACGAATGGACATGTTTATTGGACGTTATCGCACCTTGCATCCACGTATTGTACGTACGATTCCAATCACTAGCCGCCTTTGGCGTATGTCTTTTCAACGAACGTCCTACTTTCAGGAGCCGTCACCATGTCGCGAATTTCCCTTATCGATTCCAGCAACACCACTGCCGACCGTCAAGCGCTGCTGACTCAGATCCACGGCGCCTTTGGCGCCACGCCCAATATGTTCAAGGCCGTCGCCAATTCGCCCGCCGCGCTGAAAAGCATGTGGGGCGCGTTTGGCGCCTTGGGCGGTGGCGTGATTGCACCCAAGCTGGGCGAGCAGATCGCGGTGGCCGTTGCCGACCGCAATGCGTGCGAATACTGCCTGGCAGCCCATACGGCGTTGGGCCGCAAAGCCGGGGCCAGCGCCGAAGAAATGTCGGCTGCCCAAGCGGGCAGCGCTGCGGACCCCAAAACGGCGGCGGCATTGCGCTTTGCGCTGCAACTGGTGGAAGCGCGCGGCCAGGTCAGCGACGCAGACGTGCAGGCCATACGCGCCGCGGGCTTCAATGATGAAAAGATTGTTGAAATCTTGGCGCATGTTGCACTGAATCTGTTCACGAACTATGTGAACGTGGCCTTTGCCGTGCCGGTGGATTTTCCTGGGGTGAAACTGCGGCGGAATGCGTAAGCCGAATAAGCCGCATGAGCCGTACAGGGCGCAAAAACCGCAACACGGTTTTAAGCGCCGCGCAATTCCCGCACGCCGCGCCCCAAACGGCGGCGCAGCAAGGTGCGTAGCGTTGCGCCGTCGGCATAACCGACTTGTGCGGCAATGGCCTCGATGTTGAGCCGGGTAGTGCGTAGCAGATGCACGGCCCGCTCAACACGCAGGTCCTGGAAGTAAGACAGCGGAGACTTGCCCAGCACGGCTTCAATCCGGCGCTGCAAGGTGCGGGTGCTGGTCGCCAGGGCCTCTGCCGCCGCATCCAGTGAAAAGCCTTGGGCCAGCCGGCTTCTGGCCCAGCGTTCAAAGCGTTCAACCAAGGGGTCGGCCCGCGCCAGATGGTCTGGAATCATGTAGGGCGCCTGAGACGGCCGGGCATCCACCAGCAGATAGCGGACAACGACCGACGCCAGCGCGGGACTGGCTTGATTCAAGAGCCACAACGCCAAGTCCAAATGTCCCATGGCGGCGCCTGCGGTGGTGAAATCACCAGAGGGCACCATCATGCGCCCGCTGTCCAGCCTGACCTGCGGATAGCGTTGCCGAAACAGCGGCGCCAGCCACCATGACGTTGTGGCCTCTTGACCATTCAACAGCCCCGATTCCGCCAGCACGAATGTGCCGATGCACGCCGCAGCGATCTTCACGCCTTCGGCATGGCTTTGACGCATCAATTCCATGGCGTCGGCTACGTCGCGCCGCGCCAGCGCTGGCAGCAATTGTTCCGGCATTTTGGTGGCAATAGCGGGCAAGACCAGCCAATCCGGCTTACCCATGGCACTGGCGGGTTCGACGGGCACACGCAAGCCCAGCCCGGTGCGCACGTCGCGGCGCATCCCGATCACCTTGATGTCAAACGGCGGGCTGGCGGCGGAGCCCTCAAGCGCGGCCAGTTCGTTGGCAGTGGTGAACGCGTCAAGAATCGCGGACAAGCCGGTATCGAAACAGCCGTCCAGCGCCAATACGGTTAATCTCATGGCGGAAATGACTCCATAAATGTCATTTACGACAATAGAGCGGCCGCTGATTCCTGTCTACATTAGGGGCTTGGACGCATTTGGCGTTAACGACAGGAACCAGTATGAAATCCGCTCTTCCCCATCCTCTCGACAATCCCGTGTGGACAGCGCTTTCCACCGCGCAGACTCATCTGCGGCAGGGCGATGGCCTGGCTTGCCGTTATCCGTCCGATGTGGCTCCGTTCGCGGCATTGGAAACGCATACCCCGGATGCCTGGCAGGCGCTTGGACGGCTGCTGCTACCGGGCGAGCAAGTCGCCCTGCTGTCTGAGGCGCCTGCCGCCCCCGGCCCCCAATTTGGAACGCAATCAGTGGGCGTCATCCATCAAATGATGGCCGGTGGCCAGGCGCTCGCAAATGTGAACAGGCCTGACGCCAGGACGCTTGCGCCGGCCGATCTGAAGCACCCTGACTCCATGACGCTGACGCTGGCCGATGCGCAAGACATGCTTGATCTGGCCCAAAAAACCAAACCCGGTCCGTTCTGCGCTCGCACCCGCGAGATGGGCCGCTACATTGGCATCCGGGATCAAGGTCGGCTGGTCGCCATGGCGGGCGAACGGATGCACCCAGCGGGATACGTGGAGATCAGCGCAGTCTGTGTGGATCAAGACTGGCGCGGTAAAGGCATTGCCGGGCGGCTGATTTCGCAGCTGCACGCCCGCATCCTGCAACGAGGCGAGACGCCGTTTCTGCATGTGCTCAGCACCAATCACAATGCGATCGCCTTATATGAACGGCTGGGATTCACATTGCGAAAAACGTTTTTTCTGACGCTGATCGGGCACGCGAAGTAATGCACCGCCGGGGGGGCTGGGCGACTCAAGCTGCGGTCTCGTGCGGTTTTGATACGTTTGAAATACTCCGTCCCCCATCTGCCTGGCGCGACGCCGGTACAATTCCGGGCGCTTTCCTTCTTTTTCTATCCCGGCCGCCCTCTCCCCATGTCCAATCTCATCGTCCACGGTGGCACGCCTTTGCGCGGCCGCGTTATTCCTTCGGCCAATAAAAACGCCGTGCTTCCCATTCTGTGCGCCACGCTGCTAACCGATCAGCCGTTGCAACTGCACGGGGTGCCGGACATTACCGATGTCCGCAAGATTCTGGACATTTTCCGTACGCTGGGCAGCCGCGTTCAACTGGACGAAACCACCCGCACGTTGCACCTGCACCACCGCGACACGGCCTTTGACGCCGCGACGCACCGGCTGCCAGAGGAAATGCGCTCGTCGATCATGCTGGTGCCGCCGCTCTTGGCGCGCTTTGGCGTGGCGCGGCTGGAAGATAACGTCAAGGGTTGCACGCTGGGCGTGCGCGAGATCGATCCGCACGTGGACATCTTCCGCTCGTTCGGCGGCGAAGTGGAACGCGCCAGCGGCTCACTGCTGGTACGCAGCAGCGGCCCGCTCAAGCCTACGCACCACTGGCTGGACTATGCGTCCGTCACCACGACCGAGAACTTCGTGCTGTGCGCGGCGGCGGCCGAGGGCGAGTCCACGCTGACCAATGCCGCGTCCGAACCGCACGTGCAGGAATTCTGCCGCTTCATGGCGATGATGGGCGCCGATATTGATGGCATTGGCACATCGCGCCTGACGGTGCGCGGCGGCGCGCGCCTGGGCGGCGGCGAGTTCACATTTGAAGAAGACTTCCACGAAATCACGACCTTCCTGGCGCTGGGCGCGATCACGGGCGGCGACGTCATCGTGCGCAACAGCACGCCGGGTAATTTCCCGCTGATCGACCGCACCTTTGCCAAGTTTGGCGTGCAGATCGAACACAAGGACGGCTGGTCGCGCGCACTGCGTTCGGGTCCGCTGAAAGTGCAGACGCCCTTCACCAGCAACGTGTTGACGAAGGTCGAGGCTGCGCCGTGGCCGTATTTTCCGGTGGACCTGTTGCCGATCTTTATTGCGCTGGGCGTGTGCGCCGAGGGCAATGCGATGTTCTGGAACAAAGTCTATGACGGCGCGCTGGGCTGGACGGGCGAGTTGTCGAAGTTCGGTGCGCACGTGTTCTCGTCGGACCCGCACCGCGTGGTGACGTTTGGCGGCAATCCGCTGACGCCTGCCGTGGTGGAAAGCCCCTACATCATCCGTGTCGCGATCGCGTTGTTCATGGTGGCCAGCAGCATCAAGGGCCGCTCTGAAATCCGCAACGCCACACCGATCCGCCGCGCGCATCCGCAGTTTGTGGAAAACCTGCGCAGCCTGGGTGTGCAGGTGGAGTGGGAAACCGAAGAGTAAAGCCGTTCGCTTTTTGAACATCACGTGAAAAGCACCAATTTCAGTGATGTTCAGGTTTGCCGCCAAAGCCTAGTCTGCAGCAAGTTCCAACACGCCCCAATGTAGCTGGGGGCACTCGGGAGACGGCATGCAGGATCAGATCAGCTCGAACGGCAACCAGACTCTTGATATCGGCGTCCGCACGATTCAACGAGACTACGACTCCCTGATAGCGCATCTGCAAGCCAACGATGTGCTGTCAGCTCAGACTGCAATCGCGGCGCTCAAGAAAAACATCGAGTCCATGAAAGTGCTGAGCGGCTTCACAAAGGGAGCCGCTCTGGCCACTCAGGGCGTGATACAGCACATGATCAAGGGTTTGATCGACCTGATGACGGATACCGAGTCCAGCATCAGGTCTTTAACGGCCCAAAAACGAGACGTGCAGGCCAACCGGCAACAGCTGGAAAAGGTGTTGGCAGACAAGCTGCAAGCGCTTCACGCCCTTGAAATGCAGATTGAAAAAGCCCGGCTGGACCTTGAAGCAAAGGAACGCGAAAAGGCGGCTAAGCGAAGTTCCAATATCCCCATTTGGAAATGGCTCAAGCGAGGCTTCTACGCCGCATTGGACGCAATCAACGCGGCCATTGACGCGCTTAAACGCGTATTGCATCTGGCCCGTGATCAACAGAACGGGCTTGAACGCGAACTTGCCGATCTGGCGAAAGACAGCGCTGCGTTGAAACTTGCATTGGAAAAGCTGGAGACACGGCGCCAGACGCTGCAAACCGAGCTTGATCAGCTGGGTCTGGTCAAGCAGTCGCTGACCGACGTCAAGCAATACATGCAGGTCCAACTCGTGTTCTTCAACGATGTTGCGAATTTCTACGCGCGGGCAGCCACCCGTTGTGAAAGCGTCGCCTACGACATAGACGATGTCCGCGAAATCATCCTGTTGCTGGACGATGACACCCCCGTCATCGACTACTTCGAAAGCACCCGTATTGAACGGCTGTCGCTACTAAGCGCCGTGACCCGATTCGACCAGATGGTCATCTCGGCATATCACGCGCTTGAGGCCAGCCCGGCCTGATCTTCCCCCCCTCTTTTTGCGCGTCAGGGCGAAAGCCGCCTCGCCGCTACCATCTCGCGCCACAGGCGCGCGGGACATCTTGTGCATTGAACTTTCAGCGTCAACCACGGAGAAGCCTCATGGCAACCGAATACGAAGTCCTCATCGTTGATAACCGCACATACGTTCTGAACGAACGCCCTTCTGCCGCCGACGTGCTGGTCGTGCAAAAGCAAAAGGAAATCCTGGGCACACTGCGCCTGGATACCGTGATCAACAATCTGGATCTGTGCGTGGATATGTACCGGCTGGCCTATATAGGCGCCACGGCCGCCAACTCTGGCGTGGTGAAGACCAAGGTCATTGATCTGCAAAGCGAATTCGGCAAGTTGTGCGTATTGGCCAACGAAACCATGATGACGCTTCAGGACAGTTGCCAGCAAACGCTGAAGCTGCTTGACGCTGCCTATGCCTACCTGATCCAGGGTAGAGACCGCGTGGCCATCGCGAAATTGGCGCATTGCGCGGAACAGGCCTTGAGAATGTCGGCCGCTTCGGAAAAATTGTCCGATCAATTTCTCGACTTGCAAAGCAAATCCGCCGAGGCAAAAAGTGAAGCTGCCATGGCCCATGCGTCAGAAGAGGAGAAGCGCCGTCAAGCTTTGCAAGACATACAGAAACTGAAGGGCGAGCTGGAGGGCTGCCGAGTCACGATAGAGGACCTTGCCCAGCAGCTTGAGAAGAACAACGCGGCACAGGCCAAGGCCGAGAAAGAGCTGTCGGCCGACAAGAAGCGCGGCTTTGCCCTGAGCATCATTTCATTGGTGAGCGGCGTCGCCGCAGCTGGCTTGCAAACCTATGCGCAGGCACGCAACCCCTTGTCGGTGCTGGTCGCGCAGAAACAGACCGGCACTTTGGATAACGCCGAACTCAATCAAATAACCGAGAAGTGGCAAGCGGCGGAGAAGCAGCGCACTGTCATCAGCAATACACTGAAAGACCTTACCCGCCAGCTTTCATCCGCGAAAGAAACC
Organism: Achromobacter seleniivolatilans; assembly: GCF_030864005.1. Classification (NCBI taxonomy): domain Bacteria; kingdom Pseudomonadati; phylum Pseudomonadota; class Betaproteobacteria; order Burkholderiales; family Alcaligenaceae; genus Achromobacter; species Achromobacter seleniivolatilans. Next base: position 863,313 of record NZ_CP132976.1, on the reverse strand, counting down.
ATCGCGCTTAGCGAGAAGGAAATCAAGGAGCTGCAAGCGCAGCCAGAGGCTGCCACGAAAGAAAAGGACAAAGATGCGGCGAAGCCGCTTGGCAAAGACAAACTGATTGCAGACAAGCAAGCGACGATTCAAGCCCAGACTGAAATCGTCTCGCGCCTGGAGACGGAAATCCAGGATCTGAAAAAGCAATCGGACTCGGCCAGCATCACTTGCAGCGCCCTGAGCGACTCTGCCCGGAAGCTGGCGGAGGGCACCGACAATATGGCCAAGCAGTCATTTAGCGCCGCCGAGCAATCCCAGTCCACCCTTGAAAAGCTCATGGACACCGAACGCGCCGTCAACCAGCAACGCAACGACCTGCAAATGAAGAAGGGCGGATTGGTCGGGCAGTTGGCGGCCACCGAACTGGTGGGAAACAACGCCGAAGTTGCAGTCAAAGCGTTGCAGGTAGCGATGTTTGCAATCAGCCAGGTAATCGTGGCCTTGAATGATGCTGCGCTGTTCTGGCGGCAAATCGCGACAGCTTGCGAAAGCCTTGGAATCAATAGCCTGGACAAGCAGGTGATAGACCTGGAATCGCTGTCCAAGGATGAGCGCATCGAGGAATACAAATCGCAGATTTTTATGCTGTCCTACTTGGAGCACATTTGCTCTTGGGCTGCGCTATATGAAATTTCCCGTCAGTACACGGTCAGCGTCGAGCAATCTCGCACGCTGAATAACCAGCACATCCGGAATTCGATTGATGACCCGGCGGAAGCCGCAAAACTTGTCTCGCAACTGGCCAAATCCATCAATCAAAAGATATCGAAGCAAGCGGCGCAGGGGCTTGATGCGTTGACCGTCTGACCAGCCGCACAAACGGTCATTGCACATCATCAATCCAAGGACAACGTACATGCCCCCCTATCAAAGCGTGCGCTTCATCGGTCACAGCTTGTGTGCCGAGCCCATCCAGATTCAGCCCGGCCAACTGGCCTATATGGGCCTGAACGACCAGCAGGCCGACTACCATCAGCGGTGCCTAGTGGTGAACGAGGCGATCCAAACCGCCGTGCAGCATGTCCCCGTTGACCCGACATGCCTGACGATCTACATGATGCCGGAGTTCTTTTTCCGTGGTAACGCCGGAGCCTATCCGGTAGAGCGCTTATCGCAGATTGTGCTGTCATTGCAGCAGTTGGTTCGAGACGATACGTTCCAGGATTGGCTCTTTGTATTCGGCACCATTCTGTCAACAAGCCTCGACACCGAAACCGACAAAAACCAAGTCTATAACCATTGCCTCGTACAGAAAGGCGGCGCCACGTACCCGCTGGACCAAGGCCGGCTTGTCATCAAGGAATTCAAGTCCACCATCGACTTCATTCAATGGCAGCAGTTGTCCGCCACGGCAAGAGACTACGCGTTAGCAGACGAATACACCGCACACCTGGAAAGAGTGGCGCCGTTGATTCCCGGTCTTCGAAGCACCGAATGGCAGAAGCGCAACGACGATGGACATTGCATTTTTGTTCTGGACGGATTGACGATCGGGGTGGAGATCTGCCTGGATCATGCGGCGCAGAGAATCAGCGCATCCATGGCGCCGCCAGAGCTGGACATTCAACTCGTGACATCGTGCGGAATGCAGCTTCAGGATGGGTCGTTGAACTTGCGGGACGGAGGCGTGGCTTTTTGCACCGATGGCGCCACACAGGATGGGCATGTAGTGCAAGGCAATTGGCAAAAAACAGAGATGAGAACCCGTACAGGCAACCAAATCACGCACTTACAGGGAACAAACCACGGCCAATTCCAGGTCGTACCGCTGAACATTCCCGCCGCAGCGGCTCTCTTTAACGGCGGCGCAGGTAACTTGAAAATCTATCCGAGCTTTCCATTGCCCTAAGTTCAACGACTGGAGGCAGCATGCTGCCTTCAGTCGTTGATGCGCTGAAGAAGATTTCGCCCTACCCCGCCGCCCGGCCCAAGAACTCCAACACGGCCAGATACGACCCCTCGTTACCTGCGGCATTGGCCGCTGGCGTACCGCCCGCGTCCAGCAGCAAACCCGACATCGCGTGCGGTTTGCTGATCAGCGTGGCGGGCAAGTAGGGATAGTGCACGTGATGCCCTGCCCCCATGCAGACGTGATGAAACGTAGGCAAGCCGTGCGCCTGGCGCTGGCGCATCACTATTTCTGAATAGGCAGTGCTGGGCCAGAAGCCATCGTCCGATGCGCTGACCAGCATGACAGGCCCCGGGAAACGTTCCACCGGAATGCGGGCGCGCTCGAACGCGGCGCTGTCGCGGGTCGCGCTCAAGAAGGCGTGTGTCTGGCGATAAGGCGGCTCTGAGGCATAGGCGGCCTCCCAATCGGCGCTGGCGTTGTCTTGCCACAGATGCGGCAACGGTTCGCCAGCCTTGGTCCAGACTTGCGCGTTACGGCCCGTGCCGGGCGAACCGGCGCTGACCACGCCATGCGTCACCGGCGACGGCACGTATGCGACGACTGCGCTGACCAGTTCAGGATAGTGCGAAGCCACCAACAGCGATGTCTCGCCGCCGCGGCTGATGCCGGACAGCGCCACAAAACCGTCGCGCGGCGCAAGCTCTGCGCGCGCCCAGCGCAGCACATGCTCGAAGTATTCCAGCGGCATGTCGTTCAGGTATTTCGGCCGGCCTTCGTAGTTGAAGATGGCCAGCGCCAGGCACTGAAAACCGCGTGCGGCAAACAGCGCGGCGCGCGGGGCGTTGACGCCGCCAGACGAGCCGTTCATGTAGATCACCAGCGGATGCGGTCCGGGTCCGGCGGGCGTATAGAGTTCACCAGACAGCGCCATGCCGCCAACGTTTTCACGCACGGCGCGGTGGGTTACGCCTTCTTCCAGAAAGTCCTGCACCAGTTGCGCGGATGCGCTTTGCTTGCCGTCCGTGGCTTCGATCTGAATGACCAGCGGCTCGGTGCGGTCTGGCGGGAACACCACGCGGCTCATGTCTTCGCACACCATGGACCAAACGATGCCCATGGCCGAGGGTTCGGCGTAGCTGCCGGACACGGGGCTGTCGCGGCCCAGGTCCAGGCTGCCGTCGTGGCCCGCCATGAACACGGCTTGCGACCGCCACGGCGCGCCGCACATCTGCATGCTGGCGGTGACGGTGATGAAGGAGTAGGCGGGAAAGCCGTCAATGCGGATCTCTCGCGAGACATCGATCAAGGCGAATTCAGGGCTGACGGAAATACGGGGCTGTTCGGTCACAGTGCGTCCTTATGCTTTCAGATCGGTCTTGGGCACGCCATTGGCCTTGATGACCTGGGCCCACATGGCGGATTCGTCGGCGATGACTTTGTCCAGATCAGCAGATGACGTGAATTCCACGGTCACGCCCTGATCGGTAAATTGTTGTACCAGACTGGGATCGTTTGTGCCTTCACGCACGGCGTTCTCAAGCACTTTGACCACGTCTGCGGGCATGGCGGCGGGGCCGGAAATCATCATGCGCGTATACAGTTCAAAATCGTCCACGCCCGCCTCTTTCATGGTGGGCACGTCTGGCAGACTGGACAAGCGTTTGTCTGCCGTGACGGCCAGCACCTGCAACTTGCCCGCCTTGATGTTGGGCAGCGCCGACGTCGGAAAGTCGAACGTGCTCTGCACGGTGCCGGCCATCAGGTCCAGCAGCGCGGGGCCGCTGCCCTTGTACGGCACGTCTTGAAACTGCGTGCCGGTCTTGGATTGAAAGTGCAGCAGCGCCAGATGGTTGATCACGCCGCGGCCTGCGTGCGCGCAGGTCAGATCGCCGGGTTTTTTCTTGGCAAGCGCAATAAATTCCTGCACGTTTTTCACGCCCAGATCGGGGTGAACGATCAGCAGCATGGGAGATTTACCCATGGACCCCAGCTGTTTGAAGTCAGATGCCTGGTACGGCAGATTGTTGTACAGCAAGGGATTCAGGATCATCCCGTTGGTGCCGGCAAAGCCCAGCGTATAACCATCGGGTTCCGCACGCGCCACGGCCACGGTAGCGATGATGGCCTGGCCGCCCGGGCGGTTCTCTACCACCACATTGCTCTTCAATATCTTGCTCATGCGTTCGGCCAGCGCGCGCGCCGCAATGTCGGTCAGGCCGCCGGGCGCAAAGCCCACCAGCAGGCGGACGGGACGGGCGGGAAAGGTGTTCTGTGCCCAAACGGGGCGAGACATCAGGGGCAGCGCGGCAAGCGCACCCAGGGCATGGCGGCGGGTAAATCGCATACGGCTCTCCGAGCAAAGGGAAAGACCCCGCGTGCGCCCAGGCAAGCGCCGCGTGGCAGAACAAGGAATGGGGGAAGGACGCACAGGCCGCATGCCGAACGGCGGCGGTCACATTGCCAGTATGTTGTATGCAATACCGCGAATGGGCTATCTAGGGATATCCCGGTGCGCCCGGACGACGGGGCTAAAGATTCCGCGTAACGGTATTTGGTATGCGATCAAGGAGCTTTGGTGTCTGGCCAGCGCTGGGGGACCAGACGCAGCTGGGTCGTGTCATAACCCAGTTCACGCACTTTATCGACGAGCTTCGCGTAGTCCGCATCAGGCAGGCTAGGTGTGCGCGCCATGATCCAGACATAGTCGCGCTTGGAGCGCCCGATGATCGTTTGCTGATAATTGTCGTCCAGGTACGCAATCACATACTCGGCCTGAATGGGCCAGATGAACTGCATGCCCCAAATCGCGTTGCCCGTGCCCGGTTGCACGGTGCCCACCGGGTGCATGGTTTCCAGATCGGCGTCAAAGCTGCCGTGGCGGTAGCGGAAGGTGGTCTGTATGCGGCCATCCGGCAGCAAGGCGTAGGACTCGACCGCATTGAACGACTTGCGCTCGGGCCAACTGGGAATGCCAGCGATGACATACCAATCGCCCATGAACCGGTTGATGTCCACCTGTGCGACGGGCGGCATGGGCGGCGGGCTGCTGCACCCGGCCAACGCCGCCAAGGCCATGATTGAGGAACAAACGATCTTGCGCATGGCAGTCCTTTCTTTCAATCAGGGCGAGTGAAGCGATAGTGGGCGACCAGCCATTCTTGCCCGTGCTGATAGCCAAACAGCTCGGCGCATGCCATCCAGAACATGCGCCAACGCTGAAACCACAGCGCCGCCAGCGGCGCGCCGTAGGCTTGGGCCAACACCTGCATGGCGGCATCGCGGTTGGCATCCTGATTCGCCAGCCAATGGTTGGCAGTGCGCTCGTAGTGGCCGCCGTCCACCATCCAGCGCGCGTCAATCCGCAAGTCGCCCTGAAACCACAGCAAGGTATCCACGGACGGCATGATGCCGCCCGTAAAGAAGTGGCGGCCCAGCCAGTTGTCCGCGCCTTCGGTCTCAAACGGGTACATCAGGCTGCGGTGCGCAAAGATGTGCACGAACAGTTTGCCAGCGGGCCGCAGCCAGGACCCGATGCGCGACAGCAGATCCTGATAATTGCGCATGTGCTCAAACATCTCGACCGAGACGCACCGGTCAAACTCCGCCTGCGGCAGTTGCAGCGTATTCACGTCGCAGGTGATGACCTCGACATTATTCAAGCCGCGTTGCTGACATTGGTGCTGGATGTGCAGGCGTTGCGAGGCCGAGTTGGACACGGCCGTAATGCGCGCATGCGGATAGCGCTCGGCCATCCACAAGGTCAGCGAGCCCCACCCGCAACCGAGTTCCAGAATGCGTTGGCCGTCGGCGAGTTCGGCGCGGATGCCATACAGCTCCAACATCGCGGATTCGGCTTGATCCAGCGTTTCGCGGCCCGTGGCGTAATAGCACCCCGAATACTTCAGTCGGTGGCCCAGGCACAATTTGAAGAAATCTGCCGGCAGCTCATAGTGCTGCGTGTTGGCGGCATCTGTATGAATCGCCAACGGGCTGTGACGCAGCTGCTTCACCAAGTCTTGGTAACGGCGCGCCTGCGCGGACGGTCCGCCCAAGCGTTCGTCCCGCAAGCGGTCAGCGCACAGGCGGCGTATGCCTAGCCGCAAGACCTCATCTGGAACCAATCCACGTTCCGCCAAACCCAGCAAGCCGGGCGCCGGACGATCGGCAGGCAATTGCGTATTGCTTAACGTGGCTGTGTTCATTTCATACCCCTGATGTCGGGTTCTTCGGGTTTTGCTGCGGCAGATTTGGAATCGGGATCGGACTTTGGAAACCACGGAAACAGCATCGGCGTCGTGCGCTGGTACTGGCGGTAGTCTTCCCCCCGGGTACGCAGTGATTGCGCTTCGGTATAGGGAATGCCGCTGATCCAGCGCAGAAAAATAAACATCACGACCGGCCCCAGCCAAGCCAGCCAGCCGATGGGCGACCCCGCAGCCAGCGCCACATAGGCGAACCAATGCAGCCATTCAAAGAAGTAATTCGGGTGACGTGAATACCGCCACAAGCCGCGGCGGCAGGTCTGGCCTTTGTTGGCCGGGTCTGCGCGAAACGCGGTCAGTTGCCGATCGGCCAGCGTTTCTCCGGCAACGGCGGCAAGCCAGATCAGCAGACCCGCCCACAACCACAGTGTCATGCCAGGCTCGGGGTTGGCGCCCACAGCAATGAACGGCAGCGTAAACAGCAGGACCAGCCCCGCCTGAAACAGGAAGAACAGGTAAAACTTGCCTTGGTTTCCGTGCCAGTGCGCGCGCAGGGCGCGGTAGCGACCGTCTTCTTCGGCATCGCGCACGCGCCGCCAAATGTGCAGGGCCAGGCGGCCTGCCCATGCGCCACCGAGTATCGCCAACAAGATGCGCGGCGCAGCAGCCCCTGCGCCGGTCAGCGCAATCAACACCGCCCCTGCCCCCACGCCAGACGCCCATAAGACGTCGACGATCCCGGCGTTATCGTGGCGGCGCTGCCAGCGCCATCCGGCCGTCATCAGCACAATGGCCACGACCGCCACCATCAGAATTTGCATGCTCAGATTCATTGCGTTGCCCCCGTTGCCGGACCCACTGGCCGCCGCAACTCGCGTTCCCAGCGGCTTGCAAGACGGCACAACAGAAGCATCGCCAGCGCCCACCCCAGCGCTAACCACAACAGGCTGCGCCACACGGGGGGATCAAACGCCATCGCTCCCCAGGCATGGCCCGCGCCCCAATACGCCAGGGGGCCGCCGATCAGGCCAAGCAATGCGCCCAGCGCTGGCCGGTCGCGCACATAGGTCAACGAATGGTTGAACGTCATGGCAAACGCCGCCCACAAGGCCAATATCCAGATCGGTGCGCCGGCTACTGGCAGGGCTGGCGATGGCGTCGCGTATTGCGCCCAGCCGCTGGCAGCCAGCAGGCCATCCAGCGCCAGCCCGCAACAGAACGCCACGGCCACCAGACGCAGGTCCGCACGCGGGCTGCGCGATACCCAGGCCTGCCCCGCCACGAATATCGCCGCCAGGACCACACCGGGCCAAGGCGAACCCCGGCCGGCGCCGATCACGGCGCCGAACCAGACGACTTGGTATCCGATCAGATTGGCCCAGAACCTCATACGGCCTCCGTGGGCTCCTGCGATGTCCAGCGCGAGGCGGCCGGCACGGCCCCTGGACGCGCCAGCAACAGGTGCGATACGCCGATGGCGCGCTCGCGGAATCCGCCTTCACAATACGCCAGATAGAACTCCCACAGGCGGATGAACCGTTCATCAAATCCCTGTCCGCGCACGGCATCCAGACGCGACATGAAGCGCCGCCGCCAAGCCTGCAACGTGCGGGCATAGGACAGCCCGAAATCCTCCACATGCACCAGACTCAGATCGCTGGCGCGCGTCTTGGCATTGAGCATCGCCTGGATCGACGGCATAAAGCTGCCCGGAAAGATATGGCGCTTGATGAAGTCCACCGATTTCAGCGCTTGTTCATAGCGATGATCTTCAATCGTGATGGCCTGGATCAGCGCCATGCCTTGCGGCTTGAGCAAATTGCCGACCTTGGCAAAGTAAGCAGGCATATAAGACGCGCCGATCGCTTCGATCATCTCAATGGATACCAGCTTGTCGAACTGGCCATGCAGGTCGCGATAGTCCTGCAACAGCAGCTCCACGCGATATTGCAGGCCCGCGCGCCGGATGCGCTCCGTGGCTAGCGCGTGCTGCTCGCGAGAGATCGTGGTGGTGGTGACGCGGCAGCCATAGTGGCGAGCGGCGTGCAAGGCAAAACCGCCCCAGCCTGTGCCGATTTCGACCACATGCTGGCCCGGCTGCAAGTCCAGCTTGCGGCAGATCACATCCAGTTTGCGCGTAGATGCCTGTTCCAGCGTGTCGTCTTCACCCTGCCACATCGCCGACGAATACATCATGTCGTGCGACAGGAACAAGCCGAAGAATGCATTGCCCAGGTCGTAATGCGCAGCGATATTGCGGCGGCTGCCCGCAAGCGTATTGCGGCGGCGGGCATGCAAGAGGCGCATGGCCAAGCTGCCCAGGCGGGCCAGCCCGGACTCCATACGGTCCAACAGATCACGATTGCGAACCAGCAGCCGGATCAAGCCCACCAAGTCGTCGCATTGCCACGCGCCGTCGCCATAAGCCTCGCCTCCCCCCACGCTCCCGTTGCGTGCCACAGCGCGGTAGAAAACGGGGTCCAGCACGCGCAGGCGCACCGGCCGGGCATGCGATGCGCCGGGCATACCTACTTCCACCGTGCCCATGGCATCTTCGATCATCAGCCATCCATCTTGCAGGCTGATCAGCCCGTTCATCAGGCGCTGGCGCAGCAACCGGTCGGTCAGGGTAAAGGGCATGGCGGCCTCGGCAGCATAGGCATCATCCAACGCCAGGCGTTCGGTGCTAGAGGGGGATCGCATCGGTTTTCTCCCGATTTTGGAGGTGGATGGCGCAATGGGTCTAGCCAGGAACGGGCCTCTGACATCAGGCCCGGAAATCCTGTGGCGTTTCCCTATATACGGACGCCTCAACCGATTGGATTCATCAGTAAAAACCCTTATTCAACCGGCGCAGCGCGGTACCAACGGCTGCGCGGCGGCGGCGTTGATGTCTTCCTGGGAGGGCGCGGCGTAGCGTTCCGACGGCGGGAACTCGATACGCACGTTGAGCGATCCGCCATTGGCGCTGCGAATATTGCTGACGCCTTCAAAGCGGCGCAGGCGGCGGTCCGACGCGGTGTAAGTCATCAGCACTGCGGGCGTGGCAAAGCCGTACCAGGCGTCAAGCTTCAGCCGAAACCGGTAGACAGGGCCGTCATCGGCTGCCGTTGCCGGACGGCTTTCAGCGCCGCTCAGTTTCAGGTCGTACACGGCGAGCCGGCTGGGTACCAAAAACGGCACAACGGGTTCTTGCGAGGCCAGCAACGCTGCCCAATGCGTGCGCACATAGGCGTCAAACCCCGCATCGATCACCAAGCCCGGTTGCGCGGGCACGGGCACGGATTGCGGGCGTTGCGTACCGCTCTTCTGGACGTAGACCTCGCGGGCGGCGCCGGTGCGCTGCGCATCGGCGCGGCGCACGCCTTCGCGGTATTGGTCGCGGTGGTCATAAAGGTCGAAATCAGGGGCCGGATCATCAGTCGCGCCGCGCACCCACTTGCGGGCAAACGGCGAGCCGTCGGGACATTGGTACTGCACCAGACGCGCCTCGCGGCCCTGCTTGCGGCTTACCCAGTGTTCTTCCCGGTAAAGCTCGCGGCCGTCCTCGGTGGCATAGGCGATGCCCAGAAAATGCTGATTGCCCGATGGTTCGGGCGCAGCGGCGGTAGCCGGCACTGTCCAAACCAACACCGTCATCACGCCCAGCAGGCCTGGACACTGCCGGGCTAGCATCCGTGCCGTTCTCATTGCCGCCCCTGTCCAGCCGCGACGGGCGCTTGCTGGTTGCGGACAGATGCGGGCCTGTCCAGCACAAAACCCGCCAGGTCGTCCAGAACCGGCGCCCGCCAACGCAACGGCCGCGCCAGCGCGCCGGCCAGTAGCGCGTGGCCCAGGCGGTCGTAGCGCACCACCGTGACAGGCACGTGGGCGGCCTGCAACGCGGCGGCCAGGCCCTCGGTGTTGCGGGCGGGATCGACTGTGGTGTCTGCCAGCCCCACCATCAGCAAGGCGGGCGGCGCGTTGGCGCTGACGTGGGCAATAGGCTGGGAATCTGGCGGGGTGTCCGGAAAATGGAACACCGGCTTCAGGCTGCGCGCCACGATGGGCAGAAAGTCATACGGCCCTGCCATGCCGATCCAGCCGCGCAACATGGCGGGCGACGCATCAAACCGCGCCAGCCAGCGGGCATCCAGCGCGACCATGGCCGCGTTGTAACCGCCCGCGCTATGGCCTGCCACGAAGACCCGGCCGGGGTCGCCGCCGTATTCGGCAATATGGTGCAAAGCCCAGGCCACCGCGCGCGCCGAGTCTTCGACAAAATCGGGGTACGACACCTGGGGATAGAGCCGGTAGTCCGCAATCACGGCCATGATGCCGCGCGAGGCCAGGGCGTCGCCCACGAATTTGTAGTCGGCGCGGGAGCCGCTCTGCCAGCTGCCGCCATAGAAGAAGACCACCACCGGCGGCTTTTCCACGCCGGGCGGCGCGTAGATGTCCATCTGCTGGCGGGCATCCTGCCCGTAAGGCACGCCGGACACGACGCGGCTGGCGTGGTCTGGCACGGCGCCGTTGAGCACGGTCAAAGGCGAACATGCCGCCAGGCTTAGTACGATCAGGCAGGCAAGCGCGCCCAGTTCCAGGACGCTACGCATGCGCCACCTGCGCGGCGGGCAAGAGGATCTTCACGGCTATCTCCCGAGGAGCCAGGGGTTTAGCTCATATACGGGCGCGAACCGCGTATGGATGCAGTCGCCGTGAAGCGCGGGTGCCTGCCGCAGTGAAATGCAGGCGTCAGTAGCCGTGAAACGCCAGCGTTTCAGCCCTTGGTCATCAGTTTTTTCCAGCCGTCCAAGCCCAGCTTTTTCATCGTCTCGATATTCTTTTCGTAGATTTCGGCGGCATCAGGGAACGACTCGACAGCGCGGTCGATGCTCTCTTCGCGCAGCAGATGCAGAATCGGGTACGGCGAACGGTTCGTGAAATTCTCGATATCGTCGGCCTGGGTCTCGGCAAACTGAAATTGCGGGTGAAACGTCGCCACCTGCAACTCGCCGACCAAGCGCATGCGCTTGAGCAAGCGGTCCGACAATTCCTCAAAATCGTTGAAATCCAGAAAATCATCCAGCGCGTCCGGGATGATCAGCAAGGTGGTGTCGATCTTGTCGGGGTCCGTCTCGGCCAGCAGCGCAAGTTCGTCCTGCAAGTCGGTCAAGACGCCTTCAGCGTCGGTGGCGTCGCTGACGGCAAAGCGGATCTGGTCCTTGACCTGCACCGCTTTGGCGAAAGGACAGAGATTCAGGCCGATCACGGCCTGGGTCAGCCAATGGCGGGTTTCAGCCACCACAGTGGCGTAGGCGTCGGAAGTCGAAATCATTGCGGTCAGTCCTGAAAAAAGAAAGAGCGCAGGGCTGGCTGGCCCGCGCTCTGTTTGACGTGCGTTGCGCGTCAGGCAGCCGGCATGGCGGCCATGGTTTGGGCCACGGCGGCAGTCAGCTTCTTGCCGTAAGGCACATGCAGGAATTCATTGGGGCCGTGAGCGTTGGACTTGGGTCCCAACACGCCGCAGACCATGAACTGGGCCTTGGGGAAACCCTTTTGCAGAATGCTCATCAGCGGAATGGTGCCGCCCTGGCCGATGTAGCCGCAAGGCGCGCCATAGTACTGCTGGGAGGCGGCGTCCAGCGCCTGGCTCAACCATGGCACGGACGCGGGCGCGTTCCAACCGGTAGCAGCGCCTTCGTTGGCCTTGAACAGCACCTTGGCGTTGTAAGGCGCGTCAGCTTCCAGCAGTTCCTTGATTTCTTGCGAAGCGGCCACGGCGTCCACCAGCGGCGGCAGGCGCAGCGACAGCTTGAACGCCGTGCGCGGACGCAGCACGTTGCCGGCGCTGGTCAGCGGTGGCAGGCCTTCGGCGCCCGTCACCGACAGGGTCGGGCGCCAGGTGCGGTTCAGCAGCGCTTCTTCGGGTTCGGTCGTCATCGGCAGAACAAAGCCGCCTTCAGCGCCGCAGCTCCAGGGGAAACGGCGCCAGACTTCGTCGCCCAGAATGCGGGCGGTGGTGGCCACTTGTTCCACGCGCTCAGCGGGAATTTCGCAGTGCAGGCTTTGCGGCAGCAGGCGGCCGGTGCCGCTGTCTTCCAGACGGTCCAGCAGGTGGCGCAAGATGCGGAACGACGACGGCACGACGCCGCTGGAATCGCCCGAGTGCACGCCTTCGTCCAGCACCTGGACTTCCAGCGTGCCCGAGACCATGCCGCGCAGCGACGTGGTCATCCACAATTGGTCATAGCTGCCCGCGCCCGAATCCAGACACACCACCAGCGCCACATTGCCCAGGCGGTCGCGCAGCGCATCCACGTAAGGCAGCAAGTCATAGCTGCCGGACTCTTCACAGGTTTCAACAATGCCGACGCAACGCGGACGCGGAACGCCCTGTTTGTCCAACGCCATGATGGCGGTAAGCGACGCATAAACGGCGTAACCGTCATCGGCGCCGCCACGGCCGTACAGCTTGCCGTCTTCGTATTTCGGGGTCCACGGGCCCAGGCCCGCGCGCCAACCAGAGAATTCAGGCTGTTTGTCCAGGTGGCCGTACAGCAGGATGGTGTCGCCGTTGTCGCTGCGGGTGGCAGGCGCGTCAAAGAAGATGACGGGCGTGCGGCCCGGCAAGCGCACCACTTCCAGCTTCAGGCCCGAGACCTTTTGTGCTTCTACCCACTGCGCCGCATCGCGCACGACGCGTTCGATGAACGCATTCTTTTCCCAGTCCGGATCAAAGGCCGGGCTCTTGGCGGGCACGGCGATGTAGTCGGTCAGGGCGGGAATGATTTCGTTGTCCCACTTGTCATCGACAAAAGCCTGCAGGGCTTTCGGATCAAGGGTGGGCGGCAGTGCGTCTTCGGGGATACGTGCGTTCATGGCGCAAAATCCTGTGTGGGCGGGGAATGGGTAATCTTCTATTTTATGCCTGCGCGGGCCGCGTGACATCTTTTGTCCCCGATTGAGCAATCCCAACGGGAAATCCGTACCGCTATCTGGCCGCGTAGGCCTCGATCAACCCCCACACTTGCCGCGCCAGCGGCTTGGTGTTGTCCACCGACTGATACAGCCGAATCTCCATATGGATGTCGTTGCGGGCGCTGTCCGCACGCACCAGCGCGCCCGCGTTCAGGTCCGCTTCGATCAGCGTGTGCGGCAGCCAGGCCAGACCGAACCCCTGGCGCGCCATCGCGTGCAAGGCATCAGCCAGATCCGACTCATACATCGCCTGCAATAGCGGTATCACGCAAATTCCGCGCAAACGGTCATGCAGGATGCGCCCCAGCGACATGCTGTCCGCGTAGGCCAGAAACGGCACAGCCGGGTCAGATGCCAGTTTGGGCACGGCGTAGCGGGGGTGCGGATCACCGGCAGCCACCGGCGCGCTGACCGCCACCAGTTTGTCGGCGCCCACGCGGCGGCAGCGGTAATGCGGGTTGTCGATCTTGGCGTAGAGCGGTTCGTGCGCGTGGCACAGCAGGAAATCGACCTCGCCGTCTTCCAGCATGTCCACACCGTAATTCAGCGTGGTGGTGATGACCTTCAGCTGAAACGGCGGCATGCCTTGCTGAACGCGTGCCATCACGCCCGGCAGTACCGAGTGCGCCAGGGTTTTGCCCGACGCGATGGTGATCTTGCGGCTGCGTTCCAGCTCGGGTTTTTGCAGCGCTAGCCGGGTTTCCCGCAGGATATCCAGCACATCCACGGCCGCGGCCAGCATGCTGCGGCCCGCAGCGTTCAAGGTGGAAACCTGGTGGCCGCGCTCCACCAGCGGCACTCCGGCCCATTCTTCCAGCGCTTTGATGCGGCGCCCGAATGCCGGGTGCGTCACGCTGCGCGCCTCGGCCGCCTGGAACATATTGCGCGACTTTGATAAGGCGACAAAGTCTTCAAGCCATTTGATATCCATCTGCGTCTCTCATCCGCGCCCCCATTGCCCGCCATGGATGATTCCTGGCCGGGTCGTTATTGATACGAGCGGTTCAGCGGCTGTGCCAATTCGGCACAGCCGCGCCATATTTTGCACAAGGCAGAAACACCTGGCAACTATTATCCCCGCAGTTACCTCTGGAAAACCCTATGTTCGACGCCCCTGTTCAGCTCAAGTCCATACGTAGCCACTTCGTTGGCGGCGCCGAGGCCGTGGCGGGCGGGCTGTCGATGCAGCAGCAAAAGGTCGTGGGCAACGCATCGCCCCGGCTGATCGACATGAACGGCGGCTATAGCGTCGGCCAGTTGTATGTTCAGGAATACCGGCTGACCCAGCCGCGTCACCCCTACCCTGTGCTGTTATGGCACGGCGGCGGCATGACAGGCGCGCAATGGGAAAGCACACCCGATGGCCGCCAGGGCTGGTTGTGGCGATTGCTGCAAGCGGGCTTCGATGTCTTCGTGTCCGACGCGCCCGAACGCGGCCGCGCGTCTTGGGCCATGTTTCCAGAAGTCTATGACAGCGCACCCATCTTCCGCTCCAAGGAAGAAGCGTGGCGCTTGTTCCGCATCGGCCCGGCTGCGGGTTATGCCCCGGCCGGCCAAGCGCGCCAGTCGTACCCGGCGCAGCAATTCCCGGTCGAGGCCTTCGACACGTTTTCCAAGCAATTCGTACCGCGTTGGCTGACGCACGGCGACATGGCGCTGGACGCCTACCGCAGCCTGCTGGATCTGACTGGCCCCTGCATTGTGATCGGCCATAGCCAGGGCGGCGGTTTCGCCACGCAACTGGCCCAGGAATACGCGTCCACGGTACGCGCAGTGATCGCCGTGGAGCCCACCGGCACACCGGCAGCCGCGGCCTGTGTGCTGCCCCCGCAGTTGCTGGTTTGGGGTGACCACTTTGACACGGACGACACCTGGCAGCGGTACCGCGCGCAGACGGACGCTTACTGGAACGCGCTACAGGCCGCTGGCCAGCGCGCCGACGTCCTTGATCTGCCAGCCGCCGGTATTCCCGGTAATTCCCATTTCTGCATGCTGGATCGCAACAGCGACCAGATCGCCGGATTGATCGTCGAATGGCTCGACCGCAGCCTCGACTAACCTTCACCTGGAGACACAGATGAACTTCAAGAAATCCACCATCGCCCTGGCGCTCTTGACCGGCGCCACGCTGGCAGCTGGCGCCGCGTCGGCCCAACAGGCCGACTACCCCAACAAGCCGATCCGCATGATCGTGCCGTTCGCCCCCGGCGGCACCGCCGACATCATTGGCCGCGTCTTCGCCGCGCAATTGGGTACTGAACTGGGCCAGACCGTTGTTGTGGAAAACAAGGCTGGCGCGGGCGGCTCGATCGGCACGCGCTTTGTGGCAGACGCCCCGGCCGACGGCTACATCCTGCTGCTGGCGTCTTCCAGCACCCACGGCACCAACCCGGCCGTCTACAAGAACCTGACGTATGACGCGTCGCAGGACTTCACCGCGATCACGCAACTGGTGACCGTGCCCGGCGTTCTGAGCGTCACCAAAGACTTCCCGGCGACTGACCTGAACGGCCTGATCGCCGCCACCAAGGCCAGCCCGGACAAATACACCTACGCCTCGTCGGGCGCAGGCGGCCTGGGCAACCTGGCCATGGAACTGATGAAGTCGATGACGGGCGCCAAGCTCATGCACATCGCTTACCGCGGCGCAGGCCCGGCTTTCACCGACGTGATCAGCGGCCAGGTTTCGATGATCTGGGAGCCGGTGCCGGCATCCCTGCCTTACATCAAGGGCGGCCAGATCCGTCCCATCGCCATCGCGGCCGACGTGCGTTCGCCGGAACTGCCCGACACGCCGACCTTCAAGGAAGCTGGCCTGTCGCGCTATGAAGCGAATGCCTGGAACGGCCTGCTGGCGCCCAAGGGCTTGCCGGAAGACGTGAAGAAGAAGCTGCACGACGCCTCGGTCAAGGCGCTGAACACGCCCGAAGTGAAGGCCAAGATGGCCAGCCTGGGCGGCACGGTTGTCGCCGGTTCCTCGGATGACTTCCAACACGTCATTGCCAACGATGTGAAGAAGTGGAAGAACGTGGCGGCCGACGCCAAGATTCAACTGGACCAGTAAGATCAAGATTCAACTGAACCGGTAATAGCAAAAGCCCCGCAGACAACGAATGCGGGGCTTTTTTTCGCCGTGATTTTTGATCTGGATGCTGCCTTGCGGATTCGACTCACTGAAATCCATAACCGATCGTACGTAGATGGGAATCCTTGGATTCCCATCTACAACTTCGCTTACGCGCCGATCAACGCCGCATCGCCGTGGCGGCCCAGAGCGGGCGCGCCCACGTCGATCACTTGGCCAGTTTGCAGCTTGAAAACGGCCACGGCTTCGCGCAAACGCTGCGCCTGCGTTTCCAGTGATGCCGCAGAGGCCGCCGCCTCTTCGACCAGCGCCGCGTTCTGCTGCGTCACGCTGTCCATCTGCGACACCGCCTGATTCACCTGTTGAATCCCTTGCGACTGCTCTTCGGACGCGCTGGAGATCTCGTTGATGATGTCGGTAACCCGGCGCACCGAAACCACGATCTCTTGCATGGTGGCGCCAGCGGCTTCCACCTGGTCCGAACCGATCGACACCTTCTGCACGGAATCGTCGATCAAGCCCTTGATTTCCTTGGCCGCCTGGCCGCTGCGTTGAGCCAAGGCCCGCACTTCGCTGGCCACCACTGCAAAGCCCTTGCCCTGCTCACCGGCACGCGCCGCTTCAACCGCTGCATTCAGCGCCAGGATGTTGGTTTGGAAGGCAATACCGTCGATCACGCCAACAATATCCGCGATGCGCTTGGAGCTGTCCGCGATGCCGCGCATGGTGCCGACCACGTCGCCCACCGCCTGACCGCCGCGTGTCGCCACTTCGGATGCAACCGTCGCCAGTTGCGCGGCGCTGCGCGAACTGTCTGCGTTGTTCTTCACCGTGGACGACAGCTCGTCCATGCTGGCTGCCGTTTCTTCCAGCGATGCCGCCTGCTGCTCGGTGCGCGACGACAAATCGATGTTGCCGGCTGCGATCTCGCGCGAACCAGTGTGAATTTCTTCCACGCCCAGGCGCACGGCGGACACGGTACGCGCCAGGCTTTCCTGCATGCGTTTGACCGCCGCGTACAGAATGCCGATTTCGTTGTTGCCGCGCTGTTCAATGCGATTGCTCAAATCGCCGCCCGCGATGCGGTCAAACAAACGTCCCGCCTCATGCAAGGGCCGGAAAACAGAACGCGCAAAGATGGCGTAAAGGCTGACCACAAGTACCGCTACCACCACCAGCAAACAGATCAGAAAAACAATTGCGCCGTTGATGCGGGTGGATGCCTCGCGTGCGACACGCTGGCCGACTTCATTCGCATAATCCACATACTTTTGATCAGCTTGAGTAAAGGCGATACCCAGCGGCGTGACTCTTTCAACGTTCAACCGGCTGGCCTCTTGAGCATTACCAGCGCGAATGGCAGCCACCATGGGTGCGATGGCATCGCGCGCGTAGACGTCATAGGCTGCCAGTGCCGAATCGAACAAGGGCTTTCCAACCTCGCTCGCCTCGGGCAATTTGCGGGCCACGTCGATCAGGTCAGACGCCTTCTTGGTGTAGCCGTCCAGCCGCTGCATGCTTGCCATGCTGTCGATGGACTTGCCTTCCAGCAACGCGCTCTGCGCGGCCAGCAGGACCAGGCGGGCTCGCAACAACTCCGAGGCCGCGCCATCGACGGAATTGGCACGCACCAGGTTGGTGTCCAGCAGCACTTCGATCGAAGTACGGTTGGAGGTCAATTGCTGGTACACCGCGACGCCGGTCACCAAAAAGAGCGCAAAAAAAACGCCTAAGGCGGTCGTCAGGATTGCTCGGATACTTAAATTCTTGAACATATGGGGCCACTCCGGGGGTTGCGTAAAGCTCCCTCCATTTACGGCGCAATGCAATGAAAAGTTAAATATCTCATCGGGTTACATGTATTGCCACCCGCGCAAGGATGGACTACGGTCATCAAGCACTCAGATGCACGCGGGCCGAGAGGCTCCCACTACATTTATCGATCGATAGCGGGGAGGCATCAGCATGAAGTTGCAGCAAGTGTTTGATTTTCTTGCCGTCACACAACACGGCAGCGTACACGCCGCGGCGCGAGCCACGGGACAAACTCAACCCGCCATGACCAAATCATTGCGCCGGCTGGAACGAACCCTTGGCCTGCCGTTGTTTGAACGGCACGCCAAGGGTATGCGGCCCAATGATTTCGGCATGCGCTTTCTGCCGCACGCGCAACACCTGGTTCACGAAGCCAAGCGCGCGCGTGAGGCCATGTCGCAGATGCGGGGCGAACGCATGGGCTCGGTGTCGTACGGTATTTCTCCGGCGGCAGCGGCGCTGCTGGCCCCACCTGCCCTACAGCGATTCCGCCTGATGTATCCCGAAGTGCAACTGGATACGTGCAGCGGCGGATATGCCACGCTGGCACCGCAATTGCGCGACGGGGAGCTGGATTTCGCCATCTGCCCGCTGCCGCCCGGCCAGACCGATCCGCAGTTGCAGATGCGCGAACTCATGAACGGTCCGATGGTCATGCTGGCGCGCCAGGATCACCCCTTGCGGAAGACGCAGAGCCTGGAAGATTTGCGGGATGTCGTTTTTGCGGTGGTTGGCCCGCCCGGCCAACCCGGCGCGGCCGTGTACGACGTATTTGAAGACGCCGGCTTAGGCACGCCGCGGGTGGACATGCAAGCGGACAGCCCAAGCGACGCTGCTGCGCTGGTGGCTGAAAGCGACCGGATGGCACTGTTGCCTGCGGTCGTGCTTGCCACGGCTGCCCCGCATCAACGGCTGGCCGTCGTGCCCATCACCGACCCGCTGCCCAACTTCTTGATCGGGCTGTTCCATCGCGCATCCGGCGCCTTGACTCCCGCAGCCCAAGCGCTGGCGACGCAGTTTGAACACGAAGCGGCGTTCCTGCGCTGCACCCCTTCCTGACGGTAGGTGCCGGTGCCGTTTGCGCACCTGACGCGCAAAAAAAACGAGCCTTGCGGCTCGTTCTTTTATGGACGCGACCTGCGGAATTACTTCAGCCAGACGCGAGCATTGCGGAAAATGCGCATCCACGGGCTGTACGTACCGCCCGCGTCCGCATTGCCCCACTTTTCAGGCGCCCACGACATCATCACATTGCGCGTCACCCGTTCCGGGTGCGGCATCATGACCGTGAAGCGGCCATCAGCCGTGGTGACAGATGTCAGGCCGTCCGGGCTGCCGTTCGGGTTGAACGGGTAGGCTTCGGTCGCCAGTCCGTTGTTGTCGATATAACGCGCAGCGGTCAACACGCGGCTGGCGTCGCCCTGTTGCGAGAAGTCGGCAAAACCTTCGCCGTGAGCCACAGCCACCGGGATACGAGCGCCTTCCATGCCAGCAAAGAAGATGGACGGCGACTTGGCCAATTCCACCATCGACAGACGGGCTTCGTACTTTTCCGACTGGTTGCGCGTGAAGCGCGGCCAGTGCTCGGCGCCCGGAATCATGGGAGCCAAGGCCGCCATCATCTGGCAACCGTTGCACACGCCCAGCGCAAAGGTGTCGGGACGCGCGAAGTACGCGGCAAACTGATCCGACAGCTTGCTATTGAAGCGGATGGTGCGCGCCCAGCCTTCGCCTGCGCCCAGCACGTCGCCGTAGCTGAAACCGCCGACAGCCACCAAGCCTTGCATCTGCGCCAGGTCCACGCGGCCGGACAACAGGTCGGTCATGTGGACGTCGACAGCTTCAAAGCCGGATGTGTCAAAGGCCCAGGCCATTTCGACCTGGCTGTTGCAGCCCTGCTCGCGCAGGATCGCCACGCGCGGACGCTGGCTCAGATTGAGGTACGGGGCCGCGATATCTTCTTGCGGGTTGAAAGACACGTTCGGGCTCATGCCCGGGTCCTTCGTGTCGTTCCAGACATCCAGCTCGGCCTGGGCGCAAGCGGGGTTGTCGCGGCGCGACATGATGCGGTAGGACACTTCGCTCCAGGCGCGGCCGAGTTCAGCGCGCGGCTGGCCCCAGACCTTCTTGCCGTCGCGATAGAACTCGACTTCGTCGGCGCCGTTCAAACCGCCGATGACGTGCGAGTGGGCCGACAGGCCAGCACCGCGCAGCACTTGCATAACGGCATCGCGTTGCGACGCGGGCACTTGAATCACGGCGCCCGCCTCTTCCGAGAACAACGCCTTGAGCGTCAGCTCGTCGCGCTGCACCGCCACTTGTTCGGGGCGGATCTTGAAGTCGCCCCAATCGGCCGATTGCGGATCGAAGGTCAGCATGTCCAGATTGACCGAGATACCGGTGCGGCCGGCAAAGGCCATTTCGGTCAGGGTCGAGAACAGGCCGCCGTCGGAACGGTCGTGATACGCCAGGATGGTGCCCGCTTCGGCCAGCGTGCGGATCGTGACAAAGAAGGCGCGCAGGTCTTGCGGCGAGTCGATGTCCGGCACGGTTTCGCCGATCTGGTTGTACGTCTGCGCCAGAATCGAGCCGCCCATGCGATGGCGGCCGCGGCCCAGGTCGATCAGGATCAGCACGCTGTCGCCAGCGTCCGTACGCAGTTGCGGGGTCAGGCTGGCGCGCACGTCGCCAACCGGCGCAAACGCGGTCACAACCAGCGACACCGGCGCCACGACCTGGCGCTGCTCGCCGTCCTGTTCCCAGGACGTCTTCATGGAAAGGGAAT
The DNA here is from genome assembly GCF_030864005.1 of Achromobacter seleniivolatilans. Lineage (NCBI taxonomy): Bacteria > Pseudomonadati > Pseudomonadota > Betaproteobacteria > Burkholderiales > Alcaligenaceae > Achromobacter > Achromobacter seleniivolatilans. Next base: position 842,572 of record NZ_CP132976.1, on the reverse strand, counting down.
CCTTGCCCACCGGAATGGACAGGCCGGTGGCCTGGCACAGTTCGCTGACGGCGGACACGGTGTCATACAGCGCGGCGTCCTGGCCGTCCACGCCGCACGCGGCCATCCAGTTGGCCGACAGCTTGATGTCTTCCAGGCGCGCAACGTCTGCGGCAGCCAGGTTGGTCAGCGCTTCGGCCACGGCCATGCGGCCGGAAGCCGGGGCGTCCAGCATGGCGATCGGCGTGCGTTCGCCCATCGACATGGCTTCGCCACGGAAGCCTTCGTAGTCAGCCAGGGTCACGGCGCAGTCCGCCACCGGCACTTGCCAGGGGCCGACCATCTGATCGCGGCTGGACAGGCCGCCCACCGTGCGGTCGCCGATGGTGATCAGGAAAGATTTGTTCGCGACCGTGGGGTGACGCAGCACGCGGTATGCGGCTTCGGTCAGGTCGATGCCGACCAGGTCCAGCGGCGCGGACACGCCAGGCAGACGGCGCACGTCGCGCGTCATGCGCGGCGGCTTGCCCAGAATGACGTCGATCGGCACATCGACCGGACGCACTTCGGCCTCGCCTTGCGGGCGGATCGTGTCCAGGCCCGGCAGGCCTTCGCCATCGACCACACGCAATTGGCGTTCTTCGGTTGCCACGCCCACCACCGCATACGGGCAGCGTTCACGGCGCGCGATGGCGTCAAAGCGCTCCAGATCCTTGGGCAGAATCGACAGAACATAACGTTCTTGCGATTCATTGCTCCAGACTTCGGCGGGCGACAGGCCGGACTCTTCCAGCGGCACGCGCTTCAGATCAAAGATGGCGCCACGGCCAGCGTCGTTCACCAATTCCGGGAAGGCATTGGACAAACCGCCCGCGCCCACGTCGTGAATCGCGATGATGGGATTGTTTTCGGCCTGCTGCCAGCAGCGGTCGATGACTTCCTGCGCACGGCGTTCGATTTCCGGGTTGCCGCGTTGGACGGAATTGAAGTCCAGCTCGGCCGAGTTGCTGCCCATGCTGATACTGGAGGCGGCGCCGCCGCCCATGCCGATCCGGAAGCCCGGGCCGCCCAGCTGAATCAGCAGCGCGCCGGGAGGAATGACGTCTTTGTGCGTCAAGCCCGCATCGATGCTGCCCAGGCCGCCCGCGATCATGATGGGCTTGTGATAACCCCAGCGCGTGCCGCCAGCAGTCTGCTCGAACGAACGGAAGTAGCCCAACAGGTTGGGCCGGCCGAATTCATTGTTGAACGCCGCGCCGCCGATGGGGCCGTCGATCATGATGGAAAGAGGCGATGCAATGCGATCGGGCAAGCCGTGATGGTCGGCTTCCCAGGGTTGCAGCGCGTCGTCAAAACGCAGGTGCGACACGGTAAAACCCGTCAGGCCCGCCTTGGGCTTGGAGCCGCGGCCCGTTGCGCCTTCGTCGCGGATTTCGCCGCCCGCGCCGGTCGAGGCGCCGGGGAACGGCGCAATTGCGGTCGGGTGATTGTGGGTTTCCACCTTCATCAAGGTGTGCACGGTGGTGTCGCGGCGGATGTACTTGGCGCCTTCAGCTGCCGAGCCGGGCATGCCAGCCTGGAAGCGCTGCGCGGGGCCCCCTTCCATGACGGCGGCGTTATCCGAATAGGCCACGACCGTGCCTTGCGGCTGCGCCTTGTGCGTGGCGCGGATCATGCCGAACAGCGTGTTGGGCTGTTCTTGACCGTCGATGACCCATTCCGCGTTGAAGATCTTGTGGCGGCAGTGTTCGCTATTGGCCTGCGCGAACATCATCAGTTCTACGTCGGTGGGGTCGCGCCCCAGGTCGGTGAAAGACTTGGCCAGATATTCGATTTCGTCTTCCGACAGCGCCAGACCCAGCGAGATGTTGGCTTCAGCCAAGGCTTGAACACCGCTGGCCAGAACACCGACGGTGCGCATCGGCTTGCCAGCCAGCGTCTGGAACAGGGCTTGGCCGTCAAAGCTGCCGTCAACCACGGTTTCGGTCATGCGGTCATGCAGGCAATCCGCCGCGCGCGCCAGCATGGCGTCGTCGAAAGACTTGGTGCCCAACAGGCCGCGTTCCGGGGTGATCACGTAGCGCACACCGCGTTCAATGCGATGCACGGACGACAAGCCGCAGTTGTGGGCGATGTCGGTGGCCTTGCTGGCCCACGGCGAAATGGTGCCCAAACGCGGGATCACCAGCAACGACAGGCTCTTGGCCGGGGCTTCGGCCGTACTGGGCGTGCCGTAGTCCAGCAGTTGAGTCAGGTGTTGCTGCTGTTCGGCCGTCAAAGCGGCGTCAGTGCTGACGAAGTGCTCGTAGCGGGCGGATATGTCGGCCACCGGCAAGCCGGCTTCCTTCAGTTGCGCCAGAAGGCGTTCGCGACGAAAGGAGGACAGGACGGAGGAACCAGGCAGATGCTGAACTAGGGACACGATGCGGGCGCCGTAATAAGGATGGGTGCAAAAAGTGATTTTACCTGTTTAGGGGGTTTTCCCGGAGCCGATGTTCAAGAAGCTTGCCGAACCCCTGTTTTGAGCAATGTTACAAAAGAATTCCAAGCCGGCCGCACTGCGATGGTGCAGGGCAATATCGCGGTAAAGCCCTGTGATCGCTATGGGTTATTCATCGTGGGCCAGGCCGAGGCCGACCGCGTCTGACGCAACGCAACATGTTGCAGCCACCCCGCACCGCGGGAAAACACGAGCTACCGCCGTGACCGGGCAACGGTAGGATGCAGCGACCCCAATAATGAATGCGCATTCCACGCGCAGGCCGTTGCCTCACATGTCCCGCCCCGAAGCCGCCGACGAGCCTGTCGAACCGATCATCCCCATCGAAGCTGATCCCGCCGTCAAGGTGCCGCTTGCCATCGAAGACTGGCTGGCGGTGATTCTGCTGGCTACGCTTGCGCTGATCACTTTCATGAATGTGCTGGTGCGGTATTTCACCGACCAGTCGTTTGCGTGGACGGAAGAAATCTCGGTATTTCTGCTGATCGTGCTGACCATGGCGGGCGGCAGCGTGGCGTTCGTGCGCAATCACCATATCCGCATCGAAATTCTGGCGGACTCCGGTTCGCCCCGCCGCCAACGCATCATGGCGCTGATTTCCAGCGGCTGCGTGCTGGCGTTCTTCCTGCTGCTGACCGTACTGTCGGTCAAGCTGGTGGCCGACGAATACATCTACGAAGAAACCTCGCCCGCGATTGGCGTACCCACCTGGTGGTATTCGATCTGGCTGCCCGTGATGGCGGCGGCGATTTCGCTGCGCACCATAGGCACGCTGCGCCGCATTGCAAAGGGCGGCAAATGATCGCCACCATCCTCTTTGTTGTCTTCATCGTCTTGATGCTGATCGGGGTGCCGGTTGGCGTCGCGTTGGGCATAGGCGGTACGGTCGCCATCGTGCTGTCCAATCTGGACACGCCCTGGTATGGCCTGTTGACCGTGCCACAGAATTTCTACGCGGGTCTGGCCAAATACCCGTTGCTGGCCATTCCCATGTTCGTGCTGGTCGGCTCCATCTTTGACCGTTCAGGCGTGGCCAAGCGGCTGGTGGACTTTGCCATTGCCATCGTGGGCCGCGGGCCCGGCATGCTGCCGCTGGTGTCGATTGCCGTGGCGATGTTCCTGGGCGGAATTTCCGGCTCTGGCCCGGCCTGCGCGGCAGCGGTCGGCGCGGTAATGATTACCGCCATGTCGCGCGCGGGTTATCCGGGCTCGTTCTCGGCGGCCGTGGTCGCGGCAGGCGCCGCCACCGACATTCTGATCCCGCCGTCGGTTGCCTTCATCATCTATTCGGTGCTGGTGCCGGGCGCGTCCGTACCTGCGCTGTTTGCCGCTGGCATGATCCCCGGCATTCTTGCTGGTTTCGCGCTGATCGTGCCGGCCGTGTGGTTGTCGCGCAAGTACAAGATGGGCGCGCTGGAAGCCCACTTGCCGCGCCCGCCTTTCTGGGCCAGTTTGCGTGAAGCGTCCTGGGGACTGGCCGCGCCCGTGCTGATCCTGGGCGGCATGCGGATGGGCTGGTTCACGCCCACGGAAGCCGCCGTTGTCGCCGTGTTTTATGGCTTGTTCGTGGGGTTCTTCATCCACCGCACGATCAAGCTGCGCGACCTGTACAAGATCCTGCGTGAAGCCGCCGAGCTGTCCGCCGTGATCATGCTGGTGGTGACACTGGCGGGCATCTTTGCCTGGGCGCTTTCCACGCTTAGCGTGATCGACCCGATCACCAACGCCATCGTCAATTCAGGACTGGGCGAATGGGGCGTGCTTTCGCTGTTGATTCTGTTGCTGATGACCGTTGGCATGTTCCTGGACGGCATATCGATCTTTTTGATTTTCGTGCCCTTGCTTATGCCGATCGCCAATGCCTATGGCTGGGACCCGGTGTGGTTCGGCGTGATTCTGACTTTGAAGGTTGCGCTGGGCCAATTCACCCCGCCGCTGGCCGTGAATCTGATGGTGTCGTGCCGCATTGCGCGCGTGCCCATGGAGTCCACGGTGCGCTGGGTGGTGTGGCTGCTAGGCGCGATGTTCCTGGTGCTGGTAGCGGTGCTGGTGTTTCCGCAATTGGCGCTATGGCTGCCGCATAAGCTGGGTTATTGAGCAGCGCTATTCATTACAACAACAGACACACTCGCAAAGAGAGGAGACATCGCATGAACTTCCGCAACCTGATTGGCGCCGCGCTGTGCGCCGCTGCAGTCGTCGGCATGACGCCCGCGCACGCGCAGAACTACAAGGCCGAGTACAAGCTGTCCATCGTCGTAGGCACCACCTTCCCATGGGGCCAAGGCGCCGAAATCTGGTCCAAGCTCGTGCGCGAACGCACCGACGGCCGCATCAACATCAAGGTCTATCCCGGCACGTCGCTGGTGCAAGGCGACCAGACCCGCGAATTCACCGCCATCCGCCAGGGCGTGATCGACATGGCGGTTGGTTCGACCATCAATTGGTCGCCGCAGGTCAAGCAGTTGAACCTTTTCTCGCTGCCCTTCCTGATGCCTGACTACGCTGCCATCGATGCGCTGGTGCAAGGCGAAGTGGGCAAAGAGATGTTCAAGCTGATTGAAAAAGCCGGCGTAGTGCCATTGGCCTGGGGTGAAAACGGCTATCGCCAGATCAGCAACTCCAAGCGCGAGATCAAGAAGCCCGACGACATGAAGGGCATGAAGCTGCGCGTGGTGGGTTCGCCGCTGTATATCGACACGTTCACCGCGCTGGGCGCCAACCCCACGCAGATGAGCTGGGCGGATGCGCAACCGGCTCTGGCCAGCGGCGCGGTCGACGGCCAGGAAAACCCCTTGTCCATCTACACCGGTTCCAAGCTGTACACCGTGGGCCAGAAATACCTGACCTTGTGGAACTACGTGGCCGACCCGCTGATCTTCGTGGTCAACCGCGAAGTCTGGAATTCGTGGTCGGAAAAGGACCGCGACATCGTGCGCCAAGCGGCGCTGGACGCAGGCAAGCAGCAGATCGTGATCGCGCGCAAGGGCGTCACGCCTGAAGATCCGTCGCTGTTGAAGGAAATCGAAGGCCACGGCGTGACGGTGACGTCCTTGTCGCAGGCCGAGCATGACGCCTTTGCCAAGGTCACGCAGCCTGTGTATGACAAGTGGAAAAAGCAGATTGGCGAAGATCTGGTGAACACGGCCGAAAAATCGATTGCGGCGCGTAAGAAGTGAGCCAGCGCGTTATCGCCCACAGACGTTGACGAAATGATTTAGCAGCAAGCCCCAGGGGAACGGCGGCGCAAGCCGCCACACCGAGGCAGGGACGTCAGATCCCGCCCAACCAAACAGGCGCCGGTCACAAGCCGGCGCCTGTTTCCTTTTGAGCGGGAAGATTGGGATGGGGTACGCGAATTGCGGGCACAAGCCTCGCGGCACGATTCACGGATAACTGACTTCCAGAATATCCAGCTCTTCAATCCCGCCGGGCGTACGCAGCACCACCGTGTCGCCCTCTTTCGCCTTGATCAGCGCGCGCGCCACGGGCGAGATCCAGCTGATCTTGCCGGCCAGCGGTTCGGCCTCGTCCACGCCGACGATAGTGACCTTGTGGTCTTCGCCCGCCTTGTCTGAATACAGCACGGTGGCGCCAAAAAACACCTGGTCCCGGTTCGGTTGCGCTTCAGGGTCGACGATTTCGGCAATGTCCAGACGCTTGGTCAGGAAACGCATGCGGCGGTCGATCTCGCGCAAGCGCTTCTTGCCGTAGAGATAGTCGCCGTTTTCCGAGCGGTCGCCATTGGACGCCGCCCAGGACACGATTTGCACGACGGACGGACGCTCCACGTTCATCAGATGCGTCAGTTCAGCCCGCAGGCGCTCATACCCTTCGGGGGTGATGTAGTTCTTCGTGCCTGCCGGCAACGCCAGGGTCTGCGGCAGATCGTCATCGTCCTCGTTGTCGGACTCTTTAACAAAGGCTTTGTTCATGGCGGTTGCGCGGCAATGCCGCGTTCACTATCGATGGCTTGCAGGATGGGCGGAGTGGACCGCCCGCGTCAGAACCAGTCGTGCCAGACCGGCTTCAAGTCGGACGGCAGCGACGGCAGTCGGCCCAGATCCATCCGGCTTTCCTTGGGACTGTGAAAGTCCGAACCGCGCGAGGCCAAAAAGCCATAGCGGCGCGCAACGTCAGCATATTGCCGGGCCTCTTCGGCGGTATGGCTGCCGGTATTGACCTCGATACCCACCCCGCCCAATTGCAGGAATTCATCGAACAGCGCGGCGAATTGGAGGGGGGTGTATTTATAGCGGCCCGGATGGGCGATCACGGCCAGACCGCCCGCGCCTCGAATCCAGCCCACGGCTTCGGCTAGCGTTGCCCATTGCATGGGCACGTGGCCGGGACGGTCGTCGCCCAGGTGTTTGGTGAACACGGTTTGCACGTCGGGGCAATAGCCCGCTTCAACCAGGTAACGCGCAAAGTGGGTGCGGCTGATCAGTTCGGGGTTGCCGGCGAACGGCAAAGCGCCTTCATACGCGCCCGGCATGCCCATATCGGCCAGACGGTCACCGATGCGCTTGGCGCGTTCGGCGCGGCCGGAGCGCGTTTGGCGCAGCCCTTCGACCAAAGCGGTGTTGTGGGGATCAAAGCGCAATCCAACGATGTGAACCGTCAGGCCTGCCCAAGTGACGGAGATTTCCACGCCCGGAGCGAACTGCATGCCCAGTTCCTGGGCTGCGATGGCGGCTTCGGCCAGGCCGCCTACCTCGTCGTGATCGGTCAAGGCCCACACGTCCACCCCATTGGCGTGCGCACGCTGCGCCACATCGCGGGGCGCAAGCGCGCCGTCCGAAACGGTGGAGTGGCAATGCAGATCGACGTTCAAGGTGGGGGCTTTCATCGGGCTATTGTAGAGAAGCCCCGGCGTCATTGATAGCGCCTGGGCGTCCCCATAATCGCTGGGCGGACGTTCAAGCCAGCAGAAAGGCCGCCACCGGGTCCACCTGATCGTCAGCGATCAGGGTGGGCGCGTGCCCTACGCCCGGCACCTCTAGCGCCTGAGCGCGCGGATTGCGCTTCAGCATTTCTTCAACGGTGACCCGCGTCAACAAATCAGACATTTCCCCGCGCACAATCAGCACCGGGCAAGGCACGGCATCGTACGAACGCCACAGAATCTGCTCGCCAGCGGCCAGTTCGTCCGGCGTTTGCGCAGCCAGCGCCTGCGACAGCGCCAGATCGTAATGCTTGACCCATTTGCCGCCATATTCGGGATACAGGTACTTTGCCAAGTCAGCCCATTGCGCGTCCGTATGCGGTCCGAACGTCTCGGAATTGGCGCGCATGGTGGCAACGGCTTCCTGAAATGACGCGAATTCGCCGGGTTCCCCCACGTACTGCCCAATGCGCGACAACGCGCCGGTTTCCAGGCGCGGGCCCACGTCGTTCAACACCAGCTTGTCAAAATGAATGCCCTGCCCCGGGGGCAGCATACCGGCGTGCGGACGCATCGCCTGCATGGCATTGGCAAATACCGCGGCGCCCGACAGCGCCAAACCGACCAGCCCGCCCATGGACGTGCCCACCCAGGCCAGCCGGGCAGGTTGCAGGCGAGCGATCAGCGTGACCATGTCCGACACGTACTGCGGAACGCTGTAGAACGCGGGATTGACCAGCCAGTCAGACCGGCCACGCCCGACCACATCGGGGCACACCACCCGGTAGCGGCCAGCCAGCCTGCGCGCCAGGGTATCGAAATCACGCCCGCTGCGGGTCAGGCCGTGTACGCAGAGCAGCACCTGATCATTGGCGGGATCACCCCATTCCCAGTAGGCCATCCGGTGCAAACCGGCCGGACTGGCGCAAGTGACGAATTCCAAACGGGGTTCCAGGCTGGCGTCCACCATCAATACAGCTCCACAGGTCTGCGCCCGCCCGATCGGCGATGCGCCCGGCCAGTATCTTATAGGACGAGAGCGGCGCGCAGGCGGCGTCTGATGGCAAACCATGCAGCAGACAGGCAGGGCGCAGTAGTGTAAACGCGCCATGCCGCTATGCCCATGACCCGCTCCCGGATATTGCCGCCGAAGGCCAGTCATCGTCCTATGCTGGACACTCCGCTCGCACCTCGCTACGATCTCCCCATTCCCTGCGGCAGGCAAGGCTTGAAAGACCCGGCATAAGCAATGTCTATTGCGCCGATCCAATCATTAAATTGGAATTGCCCGCCGGAACAGGTGAGAGTTATGCGCTTAGAGCATTGCCAGATCAGTCATCCCAAAATTGATATGGAGTCCTTATGCAGCAAAGCAGTCCTGCCTCTCCTCTGACCGCCGATCATTCCTCTCCTGCGGTCAGCCCCCCTCCCCCCGAACCGCCCAAAGTCCTGCAAGATGTGCTGGGCCGCGCCGATGTGCAAATCAATGGCTCGCGCCCCTGGGACATCCAGGTGCACGACAAGCACATGTACGAACGCGTTTTCGCCAGCTGGTCCTTGGGGCTGGGCGAATCCTATATGGACGGGGAATGGGACTGCGAGCAGCTGGACGAACTGTTCACCCGTCTGCTGCGCGCTGACATGGGATCGGCCGCGCTGGGCATTGCCCGCGTCAAGCTGATCGCCGAACACCTGCGCCACAAACTGTTCAACCTTCAGTCCAAGAACCGGGCGTTTGAAGTGGGCGAACAGCACTATGACGCTGGCAACGACGTATTCGAAGCCATGCTGGATAGCCGGATGATTTATTCCTGCGCCTTCTGGGAAAAGGCCCAGACGCTGGAAGAGGCACAACTGGCCAAGCTGGACATGATCTGCCGCAAGTTGCAGCTAAAGCAAGGTGAAACGCTGCTGGACATAGGCTGCGGCTGGGGCGGGCTGGCGAAGTTCGCGGCCGAGCAATACGGCGTCAAGGTCACCGGTGTGACGGTGTCCAAGGAACAGCTGGCATTGGCGCAGGAAAGGGTCAAGGGCCTGCCGGTGGAGCTGCTGCTGCAAGACTACCGCGACCTGCAAGGCAGCTTCGACAAGGTCGTGTCAGTGGGCATGTTTGAACACGTAGGCCCCAAGAACTACGACACCTATTTCAGCAACGTGCAACGCCTGATGGCGCCGGACGGCATCTTCTTGCTGCACACCATCGGCATCGCAGCAACCAGCCTGAGCACCGATCCCTGGATCGACCGCTACGTGTTCCCGAACGGCAAGCTGCCATCCGCGCGCGAGATCGCTACCGCCGTCGAACACCGGTTCATCATCGAAGACTGGCACAACTTTGGCGCCGACTACGACCGTACGCTGATGGCGTGGTGGGACAGATTTGAACACGCTTGGCCGACGCTGCAAGCGCGCTACGGCACGCGCTTCTACCGCATGTGGAAATACTATCTGATGTGTTGCGCAGGTTTTTTTCGCTCGCGTGAGGGCCAGCTTTGGCAAGTGATGCTCACGCATCCGCAACGCCAGGACACCTACCGCTCGGTGCGTTGAAGGCGTTGCGCGAACGTCGCGGTCTGGGCAGGCAAGGCGGGTGTAGCGCTACCCCCGCCCCGCGCGGATCAATTCCGCCGCCCGCTCCGCGATCATGATCGTTGGCGAATTGGTGTTGCCTGACGTGATCAGCGGCATGACGGAAGCATCGGCAATGCGCAGCCCTTCCAGGCCGAACACGCGCAATTGCGCATCCACCACCGCACCGCTGTCCGCGCTCTTGCCCATGGCGCACGTGCCAACCGGATGAAAAATCGTTGTGCCGATCTTGCCGGCCGCTTCCCGCAGTTGCGCGTCCGTCTGGTAGTCCGGCCCTGGCAGCCATTCCTGGGGTTGGTAGCGTTGCAGGGCGGGCGCCGCAGTAATACGGCGCACAAGTCGGATCGAGTCTGCCGCCACCTGTATGTCGGCTTCGGTACTCAGGTAATTTGCCGCGATGACCGGGGGTTGGTTGCCCCCCGCAGGCGCCTGCGCATGGACGCTGCCGCGAGACGTAGGCCGCAAATTGCAGACACTGGCGGTGAAGGCGTCAAAAGCATGCAGCGGCTCGCCAAAGGCTCCAAGCGACAAGGGCTGCACATGAAATTCCACATTGGCTCGCGACTGCCCAGGGTCCGACTTGGCAAACGCCCCCAACTGCGACGGCGCCATGCTCATCGGACCGCTGCGGTTGAACAGATATTCCAGGCCAATGCCCGCCTTGCCCAACCACGTTGACGCAATACGGTTCAGCGTCTTGACGCCATTGACCTTGATGATGACGCGCAGCTGCAAATGATCTTGCAGGTTCTCGCCCACGCCGGGCAAGGCATGGCGCAAGGCGATGCCGCTTTCGCGCAACCGGTCCGGTTCGCCGATGCCTGACAATTCCAGCAGATGCGGCGTGTTTACCGCCCCCGCCGACAACACCACTTCGCGCCGTGCGCGCAAGGTCAGCGCTTGCCCGGCGCGGCGCACCTGCACGCCGACGCAGCGCTTGCCTTCCAGCACCAGCTGTTCTGCCTGCGCGCCCGTCATGACGTGCAAGTTGGGGCGTTTACGAACCGGACGCAGAAAGGCCTTGGATGTATTCCAGCGCCATCCGCGCCGCTGGTTCACTTCAAAATACCCGCTGCCGAAGTTGTCGCCGCGATTGAAATCCTGCACGCGCGGAATGCCCTCTTGTTCCGCCGCGCTGGCAAACGCTTCCAGGATGTCCCAACGCAGGCGCTGCGCTTCCACACGCCATTCACCGCCTGCGCCATGGTGCTCGTCGGCGCCCCGGTGATAGTCTTCGCTGCGTTTGAAGACCGGCAACACCTGGTCCCAGCTCCAGGCCGGGTCCCCGGACAGTTCGGCCCATTGCTCGTAGTCCTCTCGCTGGCCGCGCATATAGATCATGCCGTTGATTGACGAGCATCCGCCCAGCACGCGCCCACGCGGATAGATCAGCGAGCGGCCGCCCAGGCCCGGTTCCTTGACCGTGCGGTACATCCAGTCCGTGCGGGGATTGCCGATGCAGTACAGGTACCCCACAGGGATATGGATCCAGTGGTAGTTATCGCGTCCCCCCGCTTCCAGCAGCAGCACCTGCACGGCGGGGTCCTGGCTCAGACGATTCGCCAGCACGCAGCCAGCCGAACCCGCGCCCACGATGATGTAGTCGTATGTCTCCATAAGCTCTTCTTATCTGTATGCCGGCATTTCGGGGCGCCGGCAGGGTGAGCCGACCCGGCTGCAACGCGGCTCGCGCGCGCCAGGCATCTTGCGAGACTCTGGCGCAGGCGCTCAAAACTGTCCAATGAATTCTTGAAAATCACGTTATAAGCATCTTTAATAATGCTTGCGTGTTTTCTTCCGGATATCGCCATGGACCTAAAGCACATCCGCACCTTTGCCGCCGTGGCGCGCGAGGGCAATCTGACGCGCGCGGCCGAGCATCTGCACCTGACCCAGCCCGCGCTCAGCCTGCAACTGAAGAACTTTCAGGAATCATTGGATCTGACTTTGTTCTTGCGCACCGCGCAGGGTCTGGCGCCGAATGCGGAAGGCCGGGCGCTGCTGCCCGCAGCGCAACGTATCCTGGACGCGCTGGATGACTTTCAACGAGCCATCGGCGCGTTGCGCGACACCGTGCAAGGCGAGTTGCGCATAGGCACCATTCTGGACCCTGAGTTCCTGCGCCTGGGTGCCACGCTGCAATACCTGGTGGAGCATTATCCGAAGATCCGCCCGACGCTGCGCCACGGCATGTCGGGCTCAGTGGGCCGGCAAGTGCGGTCGGGTGAATTGGATGTGGGGTTTTTCTTGGGTCCCCAGGATGGCGCCGTCAACGATCCCGCCAAGCACCTGACCGGCCTGCACGCCTTGCCACTGGCGTCCTTCGCGTATTACGTCGTGGCGCCCAAAAGTTGGGGCGCTCAGGTCGCGGGACGCAACTGGACTGCAATTGCCGCCCTGCCGTGGATCTGGACGCCGCCTGATTCCGTACACCACCGGCTGCTGACCGATAAGTTCGAGTCGCTCGGCGTGTCGCCCAATGCGGTGGCGGAAGTGGATCAAGAGGCCTCGATGCTGGACCTGGTGCGATCCGGTGTCGGACTATCGCTGGCGCGGGATTCCATCGCGCTGCGCGAATCCCAAGCCAACGGGCTGCTGCTGGTGAAAGAGCTGTCCATTCAGGCACAGCTGTCTTTCATTACACCGGCCTCGCGCCGTGACGATCCTTTGGTGGCCGCCGCCTTTGCCGCCGTGCAGACGGCATTCGGCTAGAGCCGCCTTGCATCACACGGCGGCCGACGCCGATCCCTCGGTGCGCAACGCTTCGGCTTCTGCCTGCGAAAACGCCCGGGTCGCCAATGCCTCGCGCGGCGGATGTGTGGCCAGCGCACGCAGTTCCGGCACCGGCCGGGACAGCTTGCTCAAGTCGGGACGCGGACGCCGCAGGGCGTCGCTGGCGGCAAACGCCTGCTCCATCGCGTGGCCGCAGGCCAGCACGCGCGCGTCGCCTCGATGCGGGCCGATCACTTGCAAGCCAAAAGGCATGCCATGCTCATCCACCCCGCAAGGCAGGGACAGAGCGGGATTGGCGACCAGGGTCACCACATAGGTCAAACCCAGCCAGTGGTAGTAGTTGCGCGCCGGTTTGCCCTCGATGGTTTGCGCATACAGCTCCGACCATGGAAATGGCGATACCGGCGTCACCGGCGACAGCACCAGATCGTAGTCGCGGTACAGCTCCTGGAACCGGCGGAACAAGCGGGTCTGTTCCAGATGGCTCCAGGCGCGATCGGCCAAGGTCATGTTGGCGCCGATTTCGTAATTGGCCCGGACGTTCGGCCCGAGCAGCGCGGGATCTTTCTCGTAGGTGTCACGGAACGCGGCCACAAAGCTTTCGGCGCGCACCACGTCAAAGCAGCGATCGGCTTCGCCCATATCCAAGGACACCGCATCGCAACTGCGGAACAGGTGGCGCATGGCGGCAATCTTGGCGCGGAAGGTGCGGCGTATGTCTTCATCCACCGGGCACACGCCGAAGTCTTCGGTATACGCCACGCGCAGGGACCCCAAGTCCACCCTGCCCGGCACCGCATACAAGGCGCCGTCATCGGTATAGGACAGCGGGTCCAGCGGGTCGATCGCAACCGTAGGCGCCATTTGCAGGCAGGCATCTTCCACGCTGCGGCCCATGGGTCCCACGACTGAGATCGGCGTCCAACCGAGCTGACGGCGGTCTACAGGAATCAAACCCGGAGACGGACGAAATCCCACCACCCCGCACTTGGCGGCGGGAATCCGCAAGGAACCACCCGTGTCCGACCCCGTGCACAAAGGCAGCATGTCTGCGGCCAGCGCCGCGGCCGAACCGCCCGATGATCCGCCCGCATTCAGCATGGGGTTGAAGGGGTTGCCTGTAGCGCCCCACACCGGATTGCGCGAATTGGCGCCTGCGCCCATCTCTGGCACGTTGGTCTTGCCAACGACGATGGCGCCCGCTGCACGCAGGCGGGCCACCAGAATGTTGTCGCGCAGCGGCACGTTTTCGCGGAAATTGGGTGACCCGTAGGTACTGAGCAAGCCGCCCGTGTCTTCCAGGTCTTTTACGCCCAGCGGCAAACCGTGCAAGGCTCCCAGCGTATCGCCTCGCATCACTGCGGCCTCGGCGCGCAGCGCCTCGTCCCGCGCCCGGTCATAGCAGGTCGCCGTAACGGCGTTGACCGCCGGGTTGATCGCTTCGATACGCGCGATGCAAGCGTCCAGCAGCTCGACCGGCGACAGACTGCGTGCGCCGATGCGCCGGCGCAGTTCAACCGCGGAAAGAGACAGCAGATCGTCGGAGAGGCTCATACAAGTGTCCTAGTTTTACATCGTGGCTGGGATGGCCCGCGCTTCACTCGCTGCCATCCCATCGTGCTGATTACTGTGCCTTGATACCAGCGCGTTTGGCAATCTGCGCGAAACGCGGCGTCTCTTCTGCGATGACGCGCGCCACCCCCGCGCCGTCCATCGGCGTGGGTTCAAAGCCGCTGGCCCGCAGTTGCGTTTGCGTATCGGGGTCTTGCAGAGTTTTGGTGATAGCCGTGTTCAACGTGGCGATTACATCGGCCGGCACGCTCTTGGGCGCAAACACCGCAATCCACGTGTCCATGCTGACGTCCGGATACCCGGCTTCAGCCACCGTCGGCACATCGGGCAGGAACGCCGAACGCTGCGGCGTGGTCACTGCAATGGCCTTGACCTTGCCCGATTTGATCTGCGGCATGGCAGACACCACCGTGTCGAACAGAATCGGGATTTGCCCGCCGATCAGGTCGGTCATGGCGGGCGAGCTGCCCTTGTACGGAATGTGCGTCATGCGCGTGCCTGCGGCTTCCTGGAACATCTCGCCTGCAAAATGCGACACGGTGCCAATGCCGAATGAGCCGTACGAAAACTTGTCGCCCTGTTTGCGCGCTGCATCCACCAGGCCTTTGACATCGGAATACGGCGTTTGCGGATTCGCCACGATGATCAGTGCGGCGCGGCCCACCATGCCCACCGGCTGGAAATCCTTGGATGGGCTGTAAGGCAATTTGTCGTACACGGCCGGATTGACGGTGAACGTGGTGCCTGAACTGAGCAGCAGTGTGTAGCCGTCCGGCTCGGCCTTGGCCACGGTCTGCGCGCCCAGAATCGTGCCTGCACCCGCCTTGTTCTCGACAATGATGGACTGGCCCAGCTCCTGGCCCATTCTCTTGGCGATGATACGGCCCAGCACATCGCCCGCACCGCCTGGCGGGAACGGGACAATCAGCTGGATGGGACGTTGCGGATAACCGGCAGCCTGCACAGCTCCCACGCCAGCCGTCATAGCGATCGCGGCGCATACCGCGGCAAACTTCCTGCGTTGCATGAACATGGTTTTTTCCCCTTGTTGTTCAAATGGTCAGAGCAGAAATCTCAGCGCAGTCTTGCCGGCGTCAGCAGCGAGGGCGCAACGCCTTCGTCCACCAGGTACGCAGGTAAATCCTGGCCGGTAAGTAAAGCCGCCGCCATGGCCGACACGCCGGCGGCAGATTGAATGCCATAACCGCCCTGTGCGGCCAGCCAGAAAAAGCCCGGCTGCCCCGCATCAAAGCCCACGACCAGATCGCCGTCGCGCACGAATGAACGCAAGCCCGCCCACACATGAGCGGGCCGTCGGATAGTGAGCGTGGTCGCCATTTCAATGTGGTAGATGCCGGTGGCCACATCCAGCTCTTCGGCCACCACGTCATGCGCGTCCACGGGGTCCGCGTTCGCGGGTGATCCCAGCAACTGGCCCGCATCGGGCTTGAAATAGAAACTTTCGTCGATGCCAATTACCGCTGGCCAGGCGCTGCAATTCACGCCTTCCGGCGCGGCGAACGTGAAAGCGCTGCGTCTGCACGGTTTCAGGCCCACCGGCGCCACGTTGCAGCGCTCCGCCACATGATCCGCCCACGCGCCCGCCGCATTGACGACAATGCCCGCCTCCAGATGCGTGCCGTCCGTCAGCACCAATGTCCATCGGCCGTCATCGGACCTTGCGCCTGATTCCACTTCAGCGTTGCAATGCACCACCGCGCCATGGCGCCGCGCCGCAGCAAGAAAGCCCTGGTGCAAGGCATGCACGTCCAGGTCGCGGGCATCAGGTTCGAACACCGCCCCGCCCGCCACCGCCTCCGGGCGCAGGCAGGGCACCAGGCCGAGTGCGTCGGCGGGGTCCAGCAATTGGACATTGGCGGCGCGCTCATGCAGAGCCTGATAGCTGTCGACCAGTTCTGAATGCTGTTCTTGCGTCGCGATATACAGGCAGCCGCGATCTTGCAGAATGGGGTGTTCGCTGAACCCGGCCGGGGGCTGTTCGTAGAACGCGCGGCTGGCACGCGTGAGCGCCTGAATCTGCGGCGTGCCATAGGTTTCCATGAACATTGCCGCCGAACGGCCGGTGGAGTGATAACCCGGTTGCGGCTCGCGCTCCAGCAAGAGCACACGCGGCGAGGGCTGCGTTTCAGCGGCCAGACGGTAGGCCAGTGACGCGCCGGCAATGCCGGCCCCAACGATTACGACATCAAACAGCTGCTCACTCATGACGCTTCCAAAATTCTCTTATATGAGAATTCTCGGATATGACAAAATATCCGTCAATGAAAAAGGCCGGGTTTCATGCGCTTGCCCGTGCCACTAAGGGAAAGCACCGATATGCCCCTAAAAACCCCGGCCTCGCCCGCCGACGACATCCTGGCCGACCGCAGCAGCCTGGGCGTACGCCTGCGCGCCCTGCGCAAGGCGCGTCCAATGACGTTGAAGGAACTGTCGGCGCTGACTGGCGTTGCGTTGTCCACCTTGTCCAAGATGGAACTGGGTCAGGTGTCGATCAGCTACGCCAAGTTCGCCGCCGTGGCGCGCGCGCTGGATGTCGACATCGCCGAACTGTTTGGCCCCGCCGCCGCCCCAGACAACACCGGCCCCGCCCCAACCGCTCTGCGCTGCACGCTGGATGAGTCGCCGGGCTACCTGACCGGCACCTACGATTACAAGTTGCTGGCCGGCCAGTATCCCCACCGCAGCATGACCCCTATGTATGGCCGCATCCTGGCGCGCGACGCCTCGGAGTTCGACGACTACATGCGCCATGCGGGCCAGGAATTTCTGGTGGTGCTGGAAGGCGAACTGGAAATCCGCTTCGAAAACGGCGATGCCATGCAATTGGCCAAGCACGAGACCGCGTACTTTGATAGTGGTGTCGGGCACATCTATCTGTCGCGCAGCGCCAAGCCGGCGGAGATCATGGTGGTGATGACGGCATGGCATGATGAGTGACACTGACCCATCCACTGCCAACCGCCCCATGAACGCCACCTCCCCCGTCGCCCTGATTACTGGCTCCACGTCCGGCATCGGCGCCGCCATTGCCCGCCGGCTTGCGCGGGACGGCTACTTGGTCATCCTGCACTCCAGGAGTTCCGTGGACACCGGGCTGGCGATGGCCCGGGAACTCGGCGCTGCCGCCTATGTGCAGGCGGATCTGGCCGTTGATGCGGACCGCGTGCGGTTGATTCGCGAAGCGATTGCCGTGTGGGGCCGGCTTGATGTCCTGGTCAACAATGCAGGAATCAGCCGCGTCATTGCCCACGCGGACCTGGCGGCAGCCACCCCCGACGTCTGGCACGCGCTGCACGAGGTCAACGTGGTCGCCCCGTTCCGGCTGGTTGCCGAAGCGGAACCGGCGCTGCGCGAATCCGCCAAACGCGGCCGCCCCGGCTGCGTCGTCAATGTCAGCTCGCACGCGGGCGTGCGGCCCAAGGGCGCATCCATTCCTTATGCGGCAACCAAGGCCGCGTTGAACCACGTGACGCGCCTGCTGGCGGTGTCATTGGCGCCGGATATCCGCGTGAACGCCGTCGCTCCGGGCTTGGTGGACACGCCGTTGACCGCGGATTGGACGGCCGCGCAGCAGCTATGGAAGGAGCGGTCGCCCATGCGCCGCGCCGCCAGCCCCGACGATATCGCCCAGGCCGTCGCCATGCTGGTCGCATCGGATTATTTGACTGGCGAAATCCTGCTGTCGGATGGCGGCCTGAATCTGACGTGATACGCGGCTAGGTCAGCTCGTCCGCAATCAGCCCGATCGTTGCTCGCAGCCATTGCTGCGACGCGCTGCGCTGAGTGCGGTCGTGCCACAGCTGCGAAATGGCAAAACCCGGAACGGACAAGGGATGCGGCAGCACGCGCAACGGATGCAGCCGCGCGAATTCCTGCGCGGCACGGTTGGCCACGGTGGAAATCAGATTGCCTGCCGCCAGAATCGGCGGAATAGCCAACATATGCGGCACTTGCACCGCCACGTCGCGCGTCAGTCCCTCGCGCTGAATCGCATCCTGCAGCACACGTTCGCGCGCCCCGTTCTGGCGTGGCATCGACAACTGGCGGCACGCCACAAACTGCTCGCATGTAATGGCGCCGCCGCTTGCCAATGGATGGCCGTCGCGCATCACGCAGACGTAGTGATCCTGGAACAGCTCCTGGCGATAGATCGGAAAGTTCACGCTGACGACCGTGGATAGCGCCAGGTCCACCTTGCCGCTCAACAGCATTTCCTCTGGCACACGCGACTCCACGTCGTGCATCGTGATCGAGACACAGGGCGCAATCTGTTCCAGCCGGGTCAAAAGCGCAGGCAACAAGACGAACGTCACGTAGTCCGTCGCGCCAATATTGAAATGCAGACGGGACGTGCGCGGATCAAACGCCTCTGACGGTTGCGTCAGATTCTGCAAGGCTTGAATTGCCTGACGCACGCCGGGCGAGACTTCCAGCGCCTTGTGCGTCGGCACGACGCCGCGCCCCGCGCGCAAGAACAAAGGATCACCGAATACCGTGCGCAATTGCGCCAGCCCTTTGCTGACCGCCGACTGGCTCATGGCAATGCGCTCTGCTGCGCGCGTGACATTTCCCTCGGCCAGAATCGCGTCAAAAATCACCAGCAGATTCAGGTCCAGCGCGCGCCGGTCATGTGGGTTG
The DNA here is from genome assembly GCF_030864005.1 of Achromobacter seleniivolatilans. NCBI lineage: Bacteria > Pseudomonadati > Pseudomonadota > Betaproteobacteria > Burkholderiales > Alcaligenaceae > Achromobacter > Achromobacter seleniivolatilans. Next base: position 823,655 of record NZ_CP132976.1, on the reverse strand, counting down.
GAAATATGCTTGGACATATAAATAGTTATGGGAATACCGCATGACAAACCATGCGGAAACGGAATCGGCATCCCGCAGCACCGATTACGGACAGCGCGTCTTATCCGTTTACTCAACGACGCCGGTCAAACACGGCGAGTTCGCCGACGTTAGAAAAAATTAGACAAACCAACATGGCGGAATATTCATTTCGCGCATGTCTTTATGCCGTTTTCACCGCGTTGACAGGCCTTGCCACGCCATTCAGGATGCGCGGCAGGAAAGCACAGGCATCGATGCGTTCGCATTAATAACACGCCCGCTGATCAATGCCATCACGGCGCTGCCGCATGTGCTTCAAACCGGAATAAACAAATCTCCCATGGCCATAACGCACGCCGCGCAGTCACCAAAATCCGGCGCCAATCACGCCCCTAAATCATGACGAGTTTTCATTCGACGATCGCGGCCGGCAGCGGCGCCTTGCGCCTGCCGGCGCAGACCCTCGCACGGCATGACGCCGCTGGCGGCACATTGGTCCGGGCCAGGAATCTGTCCAAGCTCTATGCCACGCCTACAGGCGCGAACTGGGCGTTGGACGGCGTCGACCTGGATATCCGCACGGGTGAGTTCATGTGCGTCATCGGCGCCAGCGGCTGTGGCAAGACAACACTGCTGAACTTGCTGGCAGGCTTCATCACACCGTCCCAAGGCGAACTGGATTTTCGCGGCAAACCCTTGCGCGGCGCGGGGCCTGACCGGGGCGTGGTGTTTCAGGAGTACGCGCTGTTCCCGTGGCTGACCGCCATCCGCAACGTGGAATTCGGCCTGCGGCTGGCCGGCATGGATCGCGCGTCGCGCCACGCCGAGGCCAAACGCCTTTTGGCGCTGGTGGGCCTGTCACGCGTGGCGGAGCAATATCCATTTGAGCTGTCCGGCGGCATGCGCCAGCGCATCGCTGTGGCCCGCGCGCTGGCGACCAAACCTCAGTTACTGCTGATGGACGAGCCATTCGCCGCCATTGATGCGCTGACGCGTTCAATGCTGCAAGACGAACTCGTCAAGCTTTGGAAAGAACTGGGCATCACCGTGTTCTTCATCACGCACAACATTGAAGAAGCGATATTCCTGGGCCAACGCGTGGTGATCATGAGTTCGCATCCCGGCCAAATCAAGAACATCGTGGACGTGGATCTGGACTACCCCCGCCACCGCGAGAGTCCTGAATTTGGCGCGTACTACTCGCAGATCTCAGAGGCGTTCGCGAGCCATGTCTGAGCAATCCATTCCTATGCCAAACGCGCAGCGCGCCGATCTGGAACGGCAAGTCATACAAGCGCGCAAGGACCGCCTGCGCGGCGAGCGCAGGTCCCGGCTGATGCTGGGTCTGGCCGGCCTGCTGGTTTTTCTGCTGCTTTGGGAGGCCGCGCCGCGCCTGATTCCCGGCGTCAATCCGCTGATGTTTCCGCCGCCCACCGCCGTGGCGCATACGTTTTGGACGATGACCGTGGACGGTGAAATCTGGCCTCATGTATGGGCCAGCCTGGGCCGCGTACTGGCTGGATTTGCAATCGGCGCCAGCGCCGGCATTTTGCTTGGCGTTCTGACCGGTGCAGGAATAAAGATGCGTCACTTCAGTGATCCGGTGTTGCACGGACTGCGGTCCATTCCGGTGATCGCCATTGTGCCGCTGGCCATCGTCTGGCTGGGGCTGGGCGATATCGCGAAGATCGTGCTGATCGCTTGGGGGGTGTTCTTTCCTGTGTGGGTAAACACCTTCATCGGCATTCAGAACGTACCCGAATCCTATCAGCGCTCGGCCAGCACCATGGGCGCGAACCGCCTGCAACTGATGTTTCTGGTGTCGCTACCCGCTGCATTGCCCTTCGTCTTCGCAGGCTTGCGCCAAGCGACGTCGCTGTCGTTCGTGGTGCTGGTGGCCGCCGAGCTGGCGGGCGCGGAGCAAGGGTTGGGATTCCTGATCTCGTATTCGCACCTGGTGTTTCGCATCGACATGATGATCGTCGGCCTGCTCTATCTGGGCGCGCTTGGTTTTTTGGCCGATCAGTTTTTCGTGACGCTGCTGCGCAAGTTGTTCCCCTGGTACCTGGGCAATCGCTGACGCGGCTTCCCCAGTGCTCTTCTTCTTATCGCAATCCGGGACGCTGACGCCTCCCTCTCTTTCAGGAATTACCGTTATGGATCGTCGTCGTTTTCTGGCCACCCAAAGCTTGACCGCCCTGGCGCTGTTGACCGGCACCTCGGGGCTGCGCCTGGCGCATGCCGCAGGCATTCCGGTTTCCATCGCCGAAAGCGAAGGACACAGCTGGGCGGTGCCCTTCGTGGCCGATGCCGGATCGCTGTGGGCAAAGAATGGCCTGGATGCCAGCACCACGCACTTCACGTCGGGCCGCTTGACCGCCGAAGCGGTGCTGGCGGGCAAGGCCGACTTTGCCACCACCACCGATAGCGTGGTCGCGCTGGCGGCGCTGCAAGGCCACAAGCCTGTGGTGTTCGCGGAGTTTGCGAATTCATCTACGCAGATGCTGGTGGCCGCGCGTAAGGACAAGGGCGTCAACGTGCCCGCCGACCTGCGCGGCAAACGCATCGGCACCTTTTACGGATCGGCCGGCCATTTCTATCTGAACCAATATCTGAAGCTGCACGGCCTGACACCCAAGGACGTGCAGATCATCAATCTGCGTCCGCAGGAAATGGTCACCGCGCTTGCGCAGGGCAGTATCGATGCCTTCAATTGGGACTGGTGGGCCGCTGACGCCGCCGCCAAACAAGAAGGCAAGGGCAACGTGCATGTACTCAGCACGGACGGCGTGGAAAAGGTCTATACCAGCCATTTCCTGCTCATCACCAACGAGCAGACCGCAAAGGCCAAACCCGCTGCGCTGCAAGCCGCAGTGCGCGCACTGATCGACGCAGAAGCCGTGTTCAAGAATGACTTCGAACGCGCGGTGTCTGTGCTGGCCGAGCGCACCAAGGGGTCGCTGGACGCGTCGCGCAATGGGCTGCAACGCAATCACACGGAAGTTCAACTTGCGCCCCGCCTGATCGATGATCTGGTGGCGAACGCCGAATGGGCCATTGCCGAAAAGATCGCCCAGCCGCCCGCCAATGGCGACCTGCGCGCGCTCTACGCGGGGCTGATCGACAAAAGCGCCTTGGCCGCCGTTGCGCCTGCCCGCGTGAAACTATGACGCGCAAGGCTGTTGAACGGATTCTGCATAACGCCCGCATCATCACGATGAACCCGGTCCAGCCTAGCGCCCAGGCGCTGGCAATTTCGGGCGGATTGATCCTGCGAGTTGGCGCCAATGATGAGGTGCTGGCGCTGGCCGGTCCAGAAACGCAGTTGGTGGACTTGCAAGGCCAGACGGTAACGCCGGGCTTCATCGACGGCCACGCGCACATGGAGCGCGAGGGCCTGAAGACCTTGCGCCCGTCGCTTGCGCATGCGCGCACGATTGGCGATGTGCTGGACGTGATCCGGAAGGAAGCCGCGCGCCGGCCCAAGGGCGCATGGATCATCACCATGCCCGTTGGGCAACCGCCCTACTACTTCGGCGGCCCGTCCAATCTTGCCGAAGGCCGCATGCCCAACCGGCTAGAACTGGACGCCGTGGCGCCCGAGCATCCCGTCTACATTCCTGGCTTGTTCGGCAACTGGGGCGCGCCCCCCGGCCACAGCGCGCTGAATTCCCTGGCCTTGCGCCACAACCACCTGGACGGCGCCAGTCGGCCCTGCTGTCAGGGAATCGAACTGGTGCGCGCGGCCAATGGCGAGCTGACGGGCAACATCATCGAGACCAATAAACGGCCGATGCTGGAATTTGATTTGCTCAGCGCCGTCCCGGCGTTCTCGTTCGACGACCGCCTGGAAGGCCTGCGCCGTTCGCAGCAGATCTATCACGCTTACGGCACGACCAGCGTCTACGAAGGCCACGGCTCGGCGCCGCAGACGCTGTCGGTGTACCGCCAGCTTTGGGAAGACGGCGGGCTGACGATGCGCAGCCGCCTGTGCATCAGCCCGTCCTGGACGCGCGACGACGCCGACGTTTTTCTTCGCGACAGCTACGCCTACGCGCGCGGCGTCGGCTTGGGCGACGACTACCTGCGTATCGGCGGTATCAACCTGGGGCTGGGCGGCGCGCCCGAGTCGGCCGCAGCCTCCCGCCGGGCGCTGCCCAATACCGGCTGGGCCGGTTTCGTCGAATGGCACAACACCATCGACGACTACCGCTACTACGCCGAAGGCGCGGCGCGGCACAACTTGCGCGTGCACTCGGTGGTTGATGACCGCCTGACTGAAGTGCTGGACGTGTTTGAAGCCATCGACCGCCAGTATCCGCTGGCGGGCCGCCGCTGGGTGGTGGAACACATAGGCAATGTGACCGCCGAAGACATCTTGCGCATGCGCCGGCTGGGCATCTTCATCACCACAAACCCGCTGTACACGGTGTGGAAGAACGGCGCGCCCAAGGTGGACGCACCCAATGGCGGCAACGGATTCATGCCGCTCAAGACCTTGCTGGAAGCGGGTTTCCCGGTGTCGGCGGGCAGCGACAACATCCCGGTCAACCCCTTTTATGCCGTGTGGGCCAGCGTCGTCCGGCAGGAAAGAACCACTGGCCGCGTCATCGGGCCGGCGCAGCGCCTGTCCCGTTGGCAAGCATTGCAACTGATCACCTCGCATGGCGCTTGGTTGAGTTACGAAGAAGGCCGCAAGGGCACGCTGGAAGCCGGAAAGCTGGCTGACCTTGCCGTGTTGAGCGCCGACCCGCTGACCGTGCCGGATGAGGCATTGCACGACATCCACGCCCATCTGACCTTTGTGGGCGGACAGCTCGTGCACGGCGATCTGGGCGCCTACCTGTCCTGATCGGCCGCCTTGCCATGCGCCCCCACAACTTCAATCTCAAGGACCGACGATGACCGCTCCCTATGTACCCGTTTCCGAACGCAATCTGTTCGGCTACGACTTCGGCCCCAGGCAGCAAGCGGTGGACGCCTTGGCCGCCACGCTTGCCGCCACCGCCATCGCCCGCGACAAGCAAGGCGGGACGGCCTTGGCCGAGCGTCAGGCCATCCGCGACAGCGGCCTGCTGACTTTACGGGTGCCGGGCCCCGATGGCCGCCCCGCCGAATCATTACCTGCCGTCCTGCGGATCGTGCGCCATCTGGCGTCGGCGGACAGTTCGCTGGCCCATTTGTTTGCGTTTCAGCACTTGCAGGTGGAAACGCTGACGCTGTTTGGCACGCCAGCGCAACAGCGCCGCTTTCACGAGCACACCGCAGCCGGCTGGTTCTGGGGCAACGCCACCAACGACCGCGACACGCGCTTGCGCCTGCTCTATGAAAATGGGCGCTATTTTCTGGACGGTGAACGCATGTTTTGCTCGGGGTCGGCAGACTCCGACGGATTGATCATCAACGTTGCCCATCCCGCCCAAGCAGAGGGCCGAATTTTTCTTGCCGTGCCAACCAAGCGACACGGCATCGAAGTCTTGCATGACTGGGACGCCATCGGGCAGCGCCAGACAGACAGCGGCACGGTGCGCTTTGACCGCGTCAAGGTCGAAAACGACGAGCTGTTGGGCTGGGAACCCGGACAGCCCGCCGCTGCCCGCCTGCCGCGCCACACGCTCAGGGCCTGCCTGGCGCAGTTGATCCTGGCGGAGATTTACCTGGGCAACACCGAAGGCGCTTTGGCTCAGGGGCTGGACTACATTGGCCAGCGGCGCCGCCCCTGGCCAAGCCTCGGAGAAAAAGCCGTGCTGGAAGATTCGCTTCTGCAACTGCGCTTTGGCGAATACTGGACGCGCTATCGCGGGGCCCGCGCGCTGACGCAGGATGCGGCGCTTGCCTTGCAGGCCGCCTGGGATCGCGGCGATGCGCTGACCGCCGATGAACGCGGCCAGCTGGCTTTGGAAATTGCCCAAGCACGCTTGAGCGCCGCCGATGCGGGCCTGCACATTGCCAGCAACATCTTCGATCAGGCAGGCGCAAGCGCCACGCTATCCAGCACCGGGCTGGACCGCTACTGGCGCAATATCCGCGTACACAGCCTGCATGATCCGCTGGACCACAAGCGTGTGGCGCTGGGCAATTGGCTGCTGAATGGCCAATTCCCCGTGCCATCGGGTTACAGCTGACCGGCACAACGATGCTGCGCTGCGCCAGATCAGTGCGCCGCGCACAGCGCCTTGCACCGGTTTGAGGCATTGCGGCCCCTGCGCACCCGATGTCCTCAACCGGTTTTCCCATTTCCCGCCGCCTCAATCCCCCTATGAAACCAGGTGCGTTATTCGCTGCACGCAGCGGTGATCGCATTCCTGGCACGGTCTTTGCTTAAGTGTTCATGCAGGCCGCAAGGCACGCACCACAACTTGAGCAGTACCGGCAAAGGCGCCCCGACCGAAAGGTCGAGGGCGCCTTTTGCCTTTTGAAATCCATTCAAGCCTGGGGATATCCATGAAAGCAGCGGCCACTACCGATTCCTTGCAGACGCTCGTCGTGATCGGCAACGGCATGGTCGGACACCATTGCGTCGAGCAGTTGATCGCCCACGGCGCGCTGGAACGCTACCGCATACACGTGTACGGCGAAGAAAGCCGCCGGGCCTACGACCGCGTTCATCTGTCCGAATACCTGAACGGGCGCGACGCGGAATCAATGGCGATGAGCGACGCCGCGTTCTATGAACAAGACAGGCTCACTCTGCACCTGGGAATCCCAGTGTTGGAGATCGACCGCCACACGCAGGAAGTCGTGACGTCAAACGGACGTATGGCGTACGACAAGCTGGTGTTGGCGACCGGGTCGTTTCCGTTCGTGCCCCCCATCGCGGGTGCGCAAGGCGCGTCGCGGCTGGTGTATCGCACCATCGACGACCTGGACCTGATCCGAGAAGCCGCCAACGGCGCGCGGCGCGGCGTGGTGGTGGGCGGCGGCCTGCTGGGGCTGGAAGCCGCCAACGCGCTGAGGTCGCTGAATCTGGAAGCGCACGTGGTGGAGTTTGCGCCGCGTCTGATGCCGGTGCAATTGGATGAACAAGGCGGCGCGGCGCTCAAGGCCCGCATCGAAGCGCTGGGCGTCAGCGTGCATTTGTCCCGCTCCACTCAAGACATCAAACCCGGCACGCAGTACCGCTACCGCATGCGCTTTGCCGAAGGCGCGCCGCTGGAAACCGATTTGATCGTGTTTTCGGCTGGCATACGCCCGCAGGTGGCACTGGCACGCAAGGCGGGGCTGGCGCTGGCCGAACGCGGCGGGGTCGCCATCAATGATTTGTGCCTGACGAGCGATGAACACATTTACGCCATCGGCGAATGCGCAGCCTGGAACGGCAGCGTGTTCGGTCTGGTGGCGCCGGGTTATCAAATGGCCCGGATCGTTGCGGCCGAGCTGTGCGGCGTGGCGGTTCAAGCCTTTACCGGCGCCGATATGTCCACCAAGCTCAAGCTGCTGGGCGTGGACGTGGGTTCCATCGGCGATGCCCATGGCGCCACGCCCGGCGCACGCAGCTACCGCTACATCGACGAAGCCGGATCTGGCTACCGCCGCCTGGTGGTGTCCGAAGACGGCAAGCGTGTACTGGGCGCCGTGCTGGTGGGCGACAACAGCTATTACGACACGCTGCTGCAATACGCGCAGAACGGCATCGCACCCCCGGCAGACCCCGCCAGCCTGATCCTGCCGCTGGGCAAGGGCGCGCCCAAACTCGGCGTGGATGCCCTGCCCGCCACGGCCACCATTTGCTCCTGTCACAACGTCAGCAAAGGCGCGGTCAGCGCGGCCATCGACGGCGGCTGCACTGACTTGGCGGGCGTCAAAAGCTGCACCAAGGCGGCCGCGGGTTGCGGCGGCTGCGCCAGCCTGCTCAAACAAGTGGTGGAGCATGAACTGGCCTGCCGTGGCGTAGCCGTGGACAAGAGCCTGTGCGAACACTTTGCCTACACCCGCCGCGAACTCTACGACATCGTGCGCGTGGGCGGCATCGAAACGTTTGAAGCCCTGCTGGCCAGCCATGGCCGCGGCCACGTGGGCTGCGACATCTGCAAACCTGTCGTGGGCTCGATCCTGGCGTCGTGCTGGAACCGCCCGATTCAGAATCCGAATCTGGTGCCGTTGCAAGACACCAACGACACCTTTATGGCGAACATGCAAAAGAACGGCACCTATTCCGTGGTGCCTCGCATCCCTGCCGGCGAGATTACGCCCGACGGCCTGATCGCCATTGGCGCGGTTGCCAAGAAATACAAGCTCTACACGAAGATAACGGGCGGCCAGCGCATCGACCTGTTCGGCGCGCAACTGCACGAACTGCCCGACATCTGGGCCGAGCTGATCGCCGCCGGCTTTGAAACCGGGCACGCCTACGGAAAATCCACACGCACGGTGAAGTCGTGTGTAGGCAGCACATGGTGCCGCTATGGCGTGCAGGACAGCGTGCAGATGGCGCTGGATATCGAGCATCGCTACAAGGGCCTGCGCGCCCCTCACAAGCTGAAGTTCGCGGTGTCGGGCTGCACGCGTGAATGCGCCGAAGCGCAAAGCAAGGACATTGGCGTCATCGCCACCGAAAACGGCTGGAACCTGTATGTATGCGGCAACGGCGGCATGCGCCCGCGACATGCCGAGCTCTTCGCAACCGATCTGGACGACGAGACCCTGATCCGCACCATTGATCGCGTGCTGATGTTCTACATCCGCACCGCCGACAAGCTGCAACGCACATCCGTCTGGCGCGAATCACTGGAAGGCGGTCTGGACTATTTGAAAGCCGTGGTGCTGGACGACAGCCTGGGCCTCGCCGCCGAGCTGGACGCGCAGATGCAGCTGGTGGTGGACCGCTACGAATGCGAATGGGCGGACGCGATCAACGACCCGGAAAAACTCAAGCGTTTCCGCACCTTCGTCAACGATCGCAGCGCAGACCCCGACATCCAGTTTGTGCAGGAACGCGGTCAGCCCCGTCCTGCCCCCACCCCGGCGCCCGCCGTGTCACGCGTCATTCCCATCGCAGAGGAGATCGTTTGATGAACGCCCCCGCAGATTCCACCGTCTGGCGCCACGCCTGCACCCGGCAGGATCTGGTCGCCAACTCCGGCGTCGTCTCCCTGGTGGACGGCGTGCAGGTGGCCTTGTTTTACCTGCCCGGCGCCGACGGGCAACACGTGTACGCCATTGAAAACCGAGACCCGAAATCAGGCGCCAACGTTATCGGCCGCGGCCTGATCGGCCAACTGGGCGGTGACCTGGTCGTGGCCTCTCCCCTTTACAAGCAGCACTTCCGGCTGGCCGATGGCAGCTGCGTGCAGTACCCGGACCAAGCGCTGCGCACGTGGCAGACGCGATTCAACGGCGACGCCGTGGAAATCGCCTGACACGCGCCTCACCCGATTCAATCTCAGCACCTCCACAGGAATCATCATGTCCTACCTTGTACCTTCGGAATTCGTCACCAAAATGGTGGACGCGGGCGAGTCGAAAATTTATATGGGCACCCGCGACGTCCTGATACGCGCCTACATGGCCGGCGCAATTCTGGCGATTGCCGCCGTATTCGCCGTGACCGTCACCGTGCAAACCGAGTCCGCGATTCTGGGCGCAGCCCTGTTCCCCGTGGGATTCTGCATTCTGTATCTGATGGGTTTTGACCTGCTGACGGGTGTCTTCGTTCTGACGCCGCTGGCGCTGTTCGACAAGCGGCCCGGCGTCACCGTGAAAGCGATCCTCAAGCATTGGGGTTACGTGTTCATCGGCAACTTCCTGGGCGCGCTCACGGTTGCCGTGCTGATGTCCATCGTCTTCACCTACGGATTTTCCGTGCCGCCCAACAAGGTCGGCCAGGTCATCTCGCACATCGGTGAAAACCGCACGCTTGGCTACAAGGAATACGGCGCAGGCGGCATGCTGACGATCTTTATCCGTGGCGTGCTGTGCAACTGGATGGTGTCGCTGGGCGTCGTGGGCGCCATGATCTCCACGACGGTCAGCGGCAAGGTCATTGCCATGTGGATGCCGGTCATGCTGTTTTTCGCGATGGGTTTTGAACACTCCATCGTCAACATGTTCCTGTTCCCGTCGGCAATGATCATGGGCGGCAACTTCTCGATCATGGACTACATGATCTGGAACGAGATCCCGGTGGTGCTGGGCAACCTGCTCGGCGGCCTTTCACTGACGGGTCTGACGCTCTACACCACGCACATGAAAACCGCGCCCAAGCGCCGTTTCAACTGATCACGCGCCCGGACGCCATGGACAGCTATACGCCCGGCGCCGCCGCTTCTTTGAAAGTGGCGGTGGGCCAGCACACCGACGCAGGCAGGAAAGCCGTCAACCAGGATTTTCATGGTTTGTGTGTGCCGGGCGAACCGCTGCTGGCCGCCAAAGGCATTGCCATAGCGCTGGCCGATGGCATCAGCAGCAGCAATGTCAGCCATATCGCCAGCGAAACGGCGGTAGCCAGCTTTCTGGAAGACTATTACTGCACGCCGGAAACGTGGTCAGTGAAAAAGTCGGCGCACAAGGTGCTCACCGCCACCAATGGCTGGCTGCATGCGCAGACCCGCCAGCGCCATCATCACGACCAGCCGCGCGACGCCGACCGAGGTTACGTCTGCACCCTGACCGTCATGGTGCTGAAGGCCACTACCGCGCACATTCTGCATATTGGCGACGCACGCATCTACCGGCTGCGCGGCGGCGCGCTGGAGCAACTGACCGACGACCACCGCGTATGGATATCGAACGACAAGAGTTATCTGGGCCGTGCGCTGGGCCTGGCGTCCCACCTGGAAATCGACTATCACACCCAAGCGCTGGAACCCGGCGATGTATTCGTGCTGGCAACCGATGGCGTGTACGAACATGTCGGCGCGCAAGACGTGGCGCAAGCCATCGCGGCGCATCCAGAAGCGCTGGACAAGAGCGCCCGCGCACTCGTCGAACTGGCGCTTGAACGTGGCAGCGACGACAACCTGACCGTACAGATTGTCCGCATTGATGCGCTGCCCCAACCCCAGGCTGATGAGATCGGCCGCTACAGTCTGAATCTGCCCTGCCCGCCGCTCCTGGCGGCCGGCTTGGATTTCGAAGGCTTTCGTATCCAAGACGAACTGCGCGCCAGCCACCGCAGCCATGTCTATCTGGCGCGCGACATCGCCAGCGGCGAGCCGGTAGTTATCAAGATTCCCTCGCTGGACCTCCGGCACGACCCGGCCTATCTGGAGCGGTTACTTACCGAGGAATGGATAGCACGCCGCATCGACAGCCGCCACGTGGTGCGTGCCTGGCCGATGCCGCGCCCCCGCCGCTTTCTGTACACCGTCAGCGAGTACATTCCCGGCCGCACACTGACCCAGTGGATGGCCGAACATCCCCGGCCCACCCTGGAACAGGCCGTCACGTTGATCGAGCAGATTGCCCGCGGCCTGCAAGCGTTTCACCGCTTGGAAATCATTCACCAGGACCTGCGGCCAGACAATATTCTGATCACCGAAGACGGCCAGGCCAAGATCATCGACTTGGGTTCCACACAGGCCGCCGGTCTGTTGGACCGGGCATCGCAGGAAGACAGCGCGGCGCCCATGCTAGGCACCGCGCAGTACGCCGCGCCCGAGTATTTCTTAGGCGAATCCGGCACCACGCGCTCGGACCTGTATTCGCTGGCTGCGATGCTCTATCAGATGCTGTCCGGCCGTTTGCCCTACGGCGCCGATGTCGCGCGCGCTCGCAGCCGAGCCGCCCAGCTGAAGCTGACCTATGTATCGGTGCTGGACCGCGACCGCGAACTGCCCGCGTGGATCGACGGCGTGTTGAGCCGCGCCCTGCATCCCGACCCCGCATCGCGCACGCCGGAGCTGTCTGAATTCACTTATGCCCTGCGCCATCCGCCCGATGCCGCCCAACGCGGCCAACGCGCGCCTTTGCTGGAACGCAACCCGCTGGCCTTCTGGAAAGGCCTGTGCCTTGCCCAGTTCGTGGCAATCCTGATCCTGATCATCACCCTATGAAGTCTGGAGGCCCCTTATGAATCCCAACGTCTGGCTGATTGGCGCTGGCCCCGGCGACCCGGAACTGCTGACCCTCAAAGCCGTCAAGGCGCTTGGCCAGGCTGATGTCGTGCTGGTTGACGACTTGGTCAACCCCTTGGTGCTGGACTATTGCGCGCAGGCTCGCCTGGTGTACGTGGGTAAACGCGGCGGCTGCCGTTCCACCCCGCAGGCCTTCATCCAGCGCCTGATTTTGCGTTACGCCCGGCTAGGGCTGCGAGTAGCGCGCCTGAAAGGCGGCGATCCCTGCATTTTTGGCCGCGGCGGAGAAGAAGCCCAATGGCTGACGGATCACGGTGTCTCCTGCGAAATCATCAACGGCATCACAGCGGGGCTGGCCGCCGCCACGGCTTGCGGCATTCCATTAACGCAACGGGGCATGGCCCAGGGCGTTACACTGATCACCGCCCATTCGCAGGACGGCACCATGCCTGACTGGACGGGGTTGGCACGCAGCGGCACGACGCTGGTGGTCTATATGGGAGTGGCGAAACTGCACGACATGAGCAGCCAACTACTGGCGGCCGGCATGGCCGCCGACACTCCTGTGGCAATGATCGAGCGCGCTTCTTTGGCCAGCCAGCGCGAATGCCGCTCCACGCTTGCCGCCATGACCCGCGACGCCGCCGCCTTTCAATTACAAAGTCCCGCTGTGCTGGTCATTGGCCGGGTCGCCGCCTGTCAAGTGTTCGGCGCCGCTGACGCCCCCGTGCCCGCATACGCTGAACCCGCACTGCGCCTTAGCGCCTGAACCCAAGAGACCGTCATGGCCGAACGCCATATGCCGCCGCCCTTGCGCTTTTTGCTTGCCGCCCGGCGCAGCGAGCTTCTTGGCCTGGAAGCCCTGGCGGGCACCTGCGAATTGGTGGTGCGCGTGAGCGCGCTGGTGCATGCGCTGCAAAAGGAACGCGGCTACTCCAACCTGACGCTCTGTACCCCGCAAGAGCGTCTGCAACAAACGCTGGCGGGACTCAGCGAAGAAGCCGTCCACGTAGAGTCAGACGCCCGCCGCTTCCTTGATGGGCTGGCGGCCGACACCACACAAAGCAGCGGCAAGGCGCGCCTGCTCAATGCCATTGCCTTTGCGCTATTCCGGCTGGACGAACTGCCCGGCCTGCGCCGCCAGATCCGCGAGCAGTCCGTGCCAGTGGAAGGCGCCGATGCGCGTTTCACGCAGGTGATCGGCAGTTTGCTGGCCGTGGTGTTCGAGGCGGCGGACTCGGCCTTAGATCCCGGCGTCACCCGTATCCTGGTTGCTTTGCTGAACTTCATGCAGGGCAAGGAACTCAGCGGCCAGGAACGCGCTTGCGGCGTCATGGGCTTCACGGCGGGGTTTTTCACCGATGCGCAGAAATCCCGCATGCTGGGCCTGGCTGCAAACCAAGGACGCAGTTTTGACATGTACGCGCAGTACGCCGACGAGGCGGTATTGCAGTGCTGGGAGAACATCCAGCAACAAAGCAAGCCCGTGCAGCGCATGCGCGATATGGCGCAGCGAACCACCCCCGAGCAACGTGTCGACGCCGCTTTGGCCGAGCTGTGGTTTGACGTGTACACAGCGCGCGTAGACGCCATGCGCGAAGTGGAAAGCCTGCTGGCCCAGGCCCTGGCGCAGCAGTGCGAACGCCGCATCGCTGAAACCCGCCAGGAACTGGACGATCGCCGCCTGCTCCTAAGCCGCTACACCAACCACGCCAGCGGCCGCGCGCCCAGCATGGTGTTCAGCGTGCAAAGCCGGATCGTGGACACCCCGGCAGCGGACGGCGTAGGCAGCGAACTGGAACGGTCGATACTGGACATGATGCGCGAACAGACGCTGCGCATGCAGCGCACCGACGAAGCCCTGCACACCATGCGCGGCGCGCTGGAAGAAAAAAAGCGCATCGACCGCGCCAAGCTGCTGCTGATCAGCCAGTATGGCCTGACCGAGCAGGCCGCCCATGAACGCCTGCAACGCACCGCCATGGATGGCGGCCTGTCGCTGTCGGACGTGGCCAGTCAAGTGATCAGCCAGCTGGGCGGGAACTGAATCCCCGAGTCAGCGAAACACCCGTTGCGTCACGCTGACCAGCGCCCCTGCCAACGCCAGCACCGCCAGCACGCGGAAATGATCCAGATTGGCCAGCAGCGCAGATTGTTGGTTCAACATCTGCGAGATCTGCGCCATCGCCATCTGCTGCGCCTGGGCGGGGTCCGCCACCGCCGCGTAGATGCTGCTTAACTGCGACTTCGCCGCTTCAAAGCGAGGGCTGCCCAAGGCAATGCTGGCTTGCAGCACGTTGTAGTGCTCGGACGTAAACCACTGCTGGCCCACGGTAGCCACCATGATGCCCAGCGCCTGCCCGATCTGCGCCAACATGTTCTTCACCTGCTGCGCGTGAGCAAAGACAGCCGGGTCGCGGGTAAGACCCGTGAAGGTATTCATAGCGGTGGCGGGCATGATGATCATGATGAACACGCCATAGCAGGCCAACGCCGGCAACACGTCGGACCACGGATTCGCCGCGGGCGTCAGCCGCGACATCATCAAGGCAAATAGCGCCAGCGCCAGAAACCCTGTCACGAAAAACTTGCGCGGCGACGGCCAGCGGGGAAGCAACTGCGCCATCACCGCAAAGGTCAGCACGCCTGCCCCAAGGCCCATCCCAAAGAACACGCCCGTGTTGGCCCAAGACAAACCCAGTGCCCGTTGCAGCATCATGGGCACCAGATAACCGTTGGCGCCCAGCATCACATAACAGAACATGAAGAGCGCCAGTCCGCTCAAGAATTGCACCTCTTTCATGCCGCCCAGCTTGAGTAGCGGCGCGCCGTTACGGGTTTCAGACCAGATGAAATAGCCCAGAGCCACCAGCCCGGCCACCGCATAGAACACGATCAGGTGACGGTCACTGAAGTAGTCGTAGTAGGACCGCTGCAACGCGTGCAGCAGCAGGAAACTGCCCAGCCCCAATGCGGCCAGCGGCGCCAGCCGCGCGCGTCCGGCCACGGTCGCGCGCCCTTCCTTGCCGGGCATGGAAAACATCACCGGAATCATCGCCAGCACAGACAACACCGCCACCAGCCAGAACATCAAAGGCCAGCCTTCGTGGTCCACCGCTATTGACGCCAGCAAAGGCCCCAGCGCCGTTCCTGTGCAAAGCCCCGTCGCCAACGCCTTGATGCCATGAAAACGCGCCGGGCTGGGCGGAATCAGGTTCACTGTCAGCCTCGAAGACGTCAACATTGCCGCGCAGCCCATCGCCATCAGCACCCGGCCCAGCAGAAAACCCGCCTCGCCGCGGGACAGCGCGCACACCACCGCACCTGCCGCCGCCGCGCCCAGCGACGCCAACAGATAGCGGCGCAAACCCAGGTGGTGCACCAGCCAGCCTTGCAGCGCAATCATCACCACGGCGACGCAGGCGTAGATGACAGCGACAGTGGTGTATTCCTCGGGGCTGGCGCCGATCTCGCCCATGATGGGCGCGGCGGCAAACGTCACCATCCCGTTTTGGAGGAAGTCGATGAAGGTCAATGCGCCTATCGTCATCAGCAAAAAAGGTGGAACGCTGGGTGTTGTGCGGGCAGATGCCGCGTTTTGCTGTGGCATGAAGAGTGAGCTGTTTGGCGTTATAAATGCCTAGGCTGTATATGCCTAGGCAGGTAAATAAATAAAAAAAACGAACTGACGTATCAGTCCGTCTTGGCGTTGATCAGTACCCGTGACAACAGCTTGTGCAGTGTTTGCGCGTCGTCTTCCGAAAAACCGGTCAGCAAGCGGCGCATCGCGACATCACACGCAGCCAGCGCCCGCGGCAACGCGGCCTGCCCCTGTTCAGTCAGTTCGATCAGGTAGCTGCGCCGGTCGGCCTCGTTTTCTACGCGGCGAATGAAACCCTTGGCCGCGATACGGTCCAACAGCCGAGTCATCGCACCCGAGTCATAGGCCAGCACCCGGCAAAAGTCGCTGAGTGTGCGGCCCCAACCTTTGGCCAGGCAGTTCAACACCACATACTGCGGCGTGGTGAGTTCGAACGGGGCAAGTTCGCGTTCCAGCGCTTCGTGGATGGCGCCGCGCACGGACGTGACCATGAAGCCGAGTTCACCCGTATAGAAGCTGTCCAGCACGGTAGGTTTGACGGGGGTCATGGGGGCCTCGCTGCAATGCGGGTGTCAATAACGTGACGATTTTTGGATTTTATCTGCCTAGGCAGTTAAAAAGCAAGCACGCCGTGAATTCGTTGGGTTTACCCCCCAAAGCTATGGCAGGTTTTCCCGGAAGATGACCTGGCTGCGCGCCAGTTCCACGCCATTCATGGCGCTACGCCTATCGCGCAAATTGCAAAAAATGCGTACGCAGCTCATCAGCGCTTCCATCGGGCTTTGCGTGATCACGGCGTCCATGGTGCCGTCGATCAGCAACGAACGGGTATCGGGCGTCAGACCATGCCCTATGAACACTACCCGATGCTGCAAGCCCGCTTCCTTCAAAGCACGCGCCACGCCGTCGGACGCGCCGCCAATGTTGTAGATGCCGGCCAGATTCGGATATTGCTCCAGCAATTGACGGGTTTGCTCGTAGTTGCGCTGGGCATCGTCATAACCTTCGCGCAGATCCACCACCTGCATGGCCTGGAACTGCTCGGCATACAGCTGCAAAAAACCGCTTTCACGCTCTTCGTGAGCGCGGTAATGGCGCGACCCGGCAATCAGCGCCACGTGCGCGGCTCTCAGGCCGATAAAGCGCGCAATCAGATAACCGGCGGTGCGGCCCGCAGCCCGGTTATCCAGACCCACATAAGCCGTGCGGCTGCTGTTGGCCAGGTCGGAAATCAGCGTCACCGTCGGCACGCCCTGCTGCGCCAGCGCATTGACGGCTTCGCGCACGGCGGGATGCTCCAGCGCCATGAAAGCAATGCCGTCCGCCCGCTTGCCGTGTTTGGCCAAGGCTTGCGCCAACGCATCGGGATTGAAGCTTTCCACGTACTCGATCTGACACTTGGCATTCAGCGGTGCAAAGTGCTCGTGCGCGTAGCTGACCGTGTCGCCCAGCATGCGCAGGTAGCGGTTGCTGCCGCGCGGCAGCAGAAACACCAGCCGCATCGGTTCGGGCGGCGCGGCAGCCAGCAGTTCCTGTTCGGGCAGATAGTCCAGCTCGATGGCGGCCTTGAACACCTTTTGGGCGGTGTTGGCGCGCACCCCCGGCCGGCGGTTCAACACGCGATCCGCCGTGGCGGTGGACACGCCGGCAAGCGCGGCAACGTCTGCCAACCGGGCAAGCTTGCGTTCGGGAGGGAGTCTATTCACATCAAAAACCATCATGAATAAGGTTTGACGATGATAGCGCTTATTCACTATTGTCCACTCTGCCGCATGGGTTTAGCGTATTTGTGGCACATCAAAAAACATCATAAAACGAGTATGGAGACAACCATGAAGCTGCTAACCCGCCGCAGTGCCTTGCGCCGCCTATGCGCGGTTCCCGCCGTCGCCCTGACCAGCGGATTTCCGTTGATCGCCCGCGCGGCCGACTACACGCTCAAGTACGGCAACAACCTGCCGGTGACGCATCCGCTGAACATCCGCGCCCAAGAAGCTGCCGAGCGCATCCTGAAAGAAAGCAATGGCCGCGTAGACATCAAGATTTTCCCGAACAACCAGCTGGGCGGCGACACCGACATGCTGGCGCAGGTGCGTTCGGGCGGCATCGACTTCTTCACGCCTTCCGCGCTGGTGATTGCCACGCTCGTGCCGGTGGCGGCAATCAACGCCGTGGGCTTCGCGTTCAAGGACTACAACCAGGTCTGGGGCGCCATGGATGGCGCACTCGGCGCGCATGTCCGTGCCGCCATTGCGCAGCGCAAGCTCTACGCCTTTGAAAAGATGTGGGACAACGGCTTTCGCCAAACCACCAGCAGCAAGGCGCCGATCACGGCGGCATCCGACATGGACGGCTTGAAGATCCGCGTGCCGGTCAGTTCCCTGCCGATCTCGATGTTCAAAGGGCTGGGCGCCGCGCCCGCCAGCTTGCAGTTCAGCGAGGTCTATTCGTCGCTGCAAACCAAGGTGGTGGACGCGCAAGAAAACCCGCTGCCCATCATTCAGGTCGCCAAACTGTACGAAGTGCAGAAATACTGCTCGCTGACCAATCACATCTGGGACGGCTACTGGTTCATCGCCAACGGCCGCATGTGGGAAGGCCTGCCGGAAGACCTGAAGACGGTCGTCGCCCGCGGCATCAACGAAGCCGGTCTGGCCCAGCGCGAAGACATCAAGAAGCTGAACGCTTCGGTGCAATCCGATCTGGAAGGCAAGGGCTTGAAATTCAACCAGCCTTCGCCTGACAGCTTCCGCGAAGCGCTGCGCACCGCCGGTTTCTACAAGGAGTGGCAAGGCCGCTTCGGCAATGAAGCCTGGTCGCTGCTTGAACAAAGCGTCGGCAAGCTGGCCTGAGGTCGCGCGCCATGTCCTCTTTGTCCGCCCCCCATACTGCAACGCCGGTGCTACCCGCCAATCCCCTGCGGCGGGCAGCCAACGCGCTGGACAGTGTGCTTGGCTGCGTGGTTGAGCACGTAGCGGCAGCCATTGTCCTGGTCGAGATCTTTGTGCTGTTTGCCGGTGTGGTGGCGCGCTATGCGTTCCACAGCCCGCTGGTCTGGTCGGATGAATTGGCATCCATTCTGTTCCTTTGGCTGTCGATGCTGGGCGCGGTTGTTGCGCTGCGCCGCGGCGAGCACATGCGAATGACGGCGCTGGTCAACAACGTCAGCCCCGCGCGGCGCGCGCAGCTGGAAACCTTGGCGCTGGCCGCGTCGCTCGCGTTCCTGGTGCTGATTCTGGCCCCGGCCATCGAGTACGCGCACGAAGAACACTTCATCATCACGCCCGCGCTGGAACTCAGCAACGCGTGGCGCGCGTCCGCCATTCCGATTGGCATGGCGCTGATGGCCGTGGTGGCGCTGCTGCGCCTGCTTCGCACACAGCCTCTGCCGCAGGTCTTGATGGCGCTGGCTGGCGTTGCCGTTGTCGTTGCGCTGTTCTGGCTGGCGCAGCCGATGTTCAAGGGGCTGGGCAAACTGAACCTGGTGATCTTCTTCGTCGGTATCGTTGCCGCTACGGTGTTTTCAGGTGTGCCGATTGCGTTCTCGTTTGCGCTGGCGACATTTTCCTATCTGGCGCTGACCACCAACACCCCGATGGAAGTCATGGTCGGACGGCTGGACGAAGGCATGTCGCATCTGATGCTGCTGGCCGTTCCGCTCTTCATCTTCCTGGGTTCGTTAATTGAAATGACCGGCATGGCGCGCGCCATGATCCAGTTCCTGGCCAGCCTGCTGGGCCATGTACGCGGCGGGCTGTCTTATGTGTTGATCGGCGCCATGTATCTGGTGTCGGGCATATCGGGTTCCAAGATCGCAGACATGGCGGCAATCGCGCCGGTGCTGTTTCCGGAAATGCAGAAGCGCGGCGCCAAGCCCGGTGATCTGGTCGCGCTGCTGTCGGCCACGGGCGCGCAGACCGAAACCATCCCGCCGTCCATCGTGCTGATCACCATTGGTTCGGTGACGGGCGTGTCGATTGCCGCCTTGTTCACGGGCGGCTTGCTGCCAGCGGTGGTGCTGGGATTGGCGTTGTGCTCGGTGGTGTGGTGGCGTTATCGCAAAGAAGATCTGACGCTGGTCCAGCGTTTCAGCTTCAAGGAAATCGGCCGCTTCTTCGTCATCGCGCTGCCCGCCGTGGCCCTGCCCTTTGTAATTCGTGCCGCCGTGGTCGAAGGGGTGGCCACCGCCACCGAAGTGTCCACCATCGGCATCGTGTATTCGGCATTGATCGGCATCCTGATCTACCGGCGATTCGACTGGGCGCGCTTGAAGCCCATGCTGATCGAAACCGCGTCCCTGTCGGGCGCCATCATGCTGATCGTGGGCTGCGCCACCGCCATGGCCTGGGCGCTGACGCAATCAGGATTCTCGGGCGATCTGGCGCGTTTGATGGCCGGTATGCCTGGCGGCAGCTACGGTTTCCTGGCGGTGTCCATCGTGGCCTTCATCATTCTGGGCAGCGTGCTGGAAGGCATTCCCGCCATCGTGCTGTTTGGCCCGCTGCTGTTCCCGATCGCCGTTCAAGCCGGGGTGCATGAAGTGCACTACGCCATGGTCGTGATTTTCGCGATGGGCATCGGTCTCTTCGCGCCGCCCTTTGGCGTGGGCTACTACGGCGCGTGCGCCATCAGCCGCGTCGATCCCAACGAGGGCATCGGCCCGATCTGGGGCTACATCGCCGCGTTGCTGGTGGGCCTGATCGTCGTAGCCGCCTTCCCCTGGTTCTCTATCGGTTTCCTATGACCCGGCGCGGCCCGGCCCTGAACGCTGATTCAGGGCGCGCCGCCAGCGCCGCCTAGCCACTCTTTTATAAAGATCCATCATGAGTCGTTTTCTGGGCGAAATCCGCCAACTCGGTTATGTGGTGCACGACATCGAAGCCGCCATGGACTACTGGAGCACCACGCTGGGCGTGGGTCCCTGGTACTACAACCCGCGTGTGCCCATCGTGAACTACCAATACGACGGCGTCAGCCACGAACCGCACAACTCGGTGGCGCTCGCCAACTCGGGTTTTGTGCAGGTTGAACTGATCCAGACCCGCAACGACGTGCCGTCCATGTACCGCGATTTCCTGCAAGCCGGACGCACCGGTCTGCAACACGTGGCCTACTGGACGGAAAGCTACGACGCCGATCTGGAACGCCTGCTGGCGCAAGGCTTCAAACCCAAGATGAGCGGTGAAGTCGGCGAAAAAGGCCGCTTCATTTACTTCGACACCGAATACCACCCCGGAACCGTGATCGAACTGTCCGAAGTGGCTGGCCCGAAAGGCCGTTTGTTCGATCTGATCCGCGAAAGCGCTTCGGGTTGGGACGGCACAGATCCCGTGCGCCCGTTTCCCGATCTCTCCCGCATCTGAAGCCCCTGTTTCGACAACGCTGTCCGCCGCCACCATGAATTCCCAATCGTTTAGCGCCACCTACCTGATCGAAACGCCGATGGACCCTGCACGGGTCGCGGAGGTCATGGCCGGCGAGCAGTCCTGCGGCACCTTCACCCGAGTGCAGGGTGAAACCGACGAGCTTCGCGCCCGGGCGCGTGCGCGCATCGAATCCATCGAAATGCTGGAAACGGTCGCAACGCCCAGCCTGCCCAATGCCTGGCTGGCGCGGCAACCGGGCGGCATGCCCGGCGCTTACCAGCGCGCACGCGTGCGCATCGCGTTTCCTGTTGCCAACGTCGGCGCCAACCTGGCCACGCTGGCCGCTACCGTCGGCGGCAACTTGTACGACCTGGGCGAAGTCACAGGCTTGCGTCTGGAAAGCATGGAACTGCCCGCCAACTACCGCGCCCAGTTCGACATGCCGCAGGTAGGCATTGCTGGTACGCGCCAGCTCACTGGCGTGGCCAAAGGGCCGCTGGTCGGCACCATCATCAAACCCAATGTCGGGTTGTCTCCGGAACAAACGGCACATCTGGTGGCACAGCTGTGCGCCGCAGGCGTGGACTTCATCAAGGACGACGAGGTGTGCGCCAACCCGGCCCACGCCCCGCTGGCGCAACGCGTTGCCGCCGTAATGGCAGTCGTGCGCGCCCATCGCGACCGCACGGGCCGGCAGGTCATGGTGGCGTTCAACATCAGCGACGAAACCGACGCCATGCGCCGCCACGCCGAACTGATCGAACGCGAAGAAGGCACCTGCGTCATGGCAAGCCTTAACTGGTGCGGCTTTTCTGCCATCCAGACCTTGCGCCGCAGCACGCCGCTGGCGCTGCACGGCCACCGCAACGGCTACGGCGCGCTGTCCCGCGCGCCGCTGTTGGGCATGGGGTTTCAGGCATACCAGACGCTGTGGCGTTTGGCGGGCGTAGACCACATGCACGTGCATGGCTTGCAGGGAAAATTTGCGCAAGAAGACCAGGAAGTCGTCGAGTCCGCTCGTGATTGCCTGGCTTCCCTGACCCCTGGTATTGCCGATAAGGTCATGCCCGCATTCTCGTCCGGCCAATGGGCGGGCACCGTGCCGGCCACTTGGGCTTCCGTGCTCACCGACGACCTGATGTTCATGTCCGGCGGCGGCATCCTGGCCCATCCGGACGGCCCTGCCGCCGGTGTGCAAAGCATCCGCCAAGCCTGGCAGGCGGTACGCGACGGCCAGACGCTGGAAGACTTCGCGCGCAACGCCCCCGAGCTGCAACGCGCCCTGGCCTTCTTTGGCGGCCGTGCATGAATACGCCTGATCGCGGCATCACCCCGCCGCGGGTGTGCTGGTATGGCGACGACTTCACCGGCGCCACCGACACCTTGGCGGAAGTGGCGCGCGCAGGTTGGCGCGGCCTGCTGTTCCTGGGTGTGCCCACCGCGGACCAACTGCATCGCGCGGGTCCGCTGGACGCCATCGGCATCGCAGGCGCGGCGCGTGGCATGGCGCCCGCCGATATGGAAACCGAACTGCGCGCGGTCGGCCACTTCATGGCGGGCACCGGCGCGCGCGTGCTGCACTACAAATGCTGCTCCACGTTCGACAGCGCGCCACACGTCGGCAGCATTGGTGTTGCCATCCGCGAGCTGCGGCGTCACATGCCCAATCCGCTGGTGCCGATTGTGGGCGGACAACCCAGCATTGGCCGCTATTGCAGCTTTGCCAATCTGTATGCCCGCGCCGGCTCCGCACCAAACATCCACCGCATCGACCGCCATCCGGTCATGAGCCAGCACCCCGTCACTCCGATGCACGAGGCCGACTTGCGCCTGCACTTGGCGGCGCAGGGCGTGACGAACATCCGCTCCGTGCCGCACACCGCATACCCGCGCCTGCGCCGCGCCATCGACGCGCCCGAGCTGGAGCACTGGATTGACGGCATCATCGACACGACAGACGGACCGCTCCTGCTGGATCTGGTCGACGACGAACAACTGACCATCATCGGCCGCTTGATCTGGCGCGCCGCAGCCTGCGTGCCCTTGCTGGCCGTTGGCCCGAGCAGCGTGCAGCAAGCGTTGGCCCGCGCATTTTCGCCCGGGCGGGAAAGCGTACCCGTCACCTCACTGGCGCCCGCCACCGGGCCAGTACTGGTGGTGGCAGGCAGCCTGTCGCCCGTTACCGCCAGGCAGATCTCCGCTTGCCAGCGATACGTGCGTCAGCCGGTACAGGCGCAACGATTGCTCGACGACCCGATGTATGCCGCGCAACAGGTCCAACAAGCCGCCGCCACGCTCGTCCAAGGCCAAAACGTGCTGGTGCACACGGACCACCCGGCACATGCCGTAACCGCCCAACAGGCCGCGGCCACCGCTCGCAGCACAGCGCAATTGGTCGCGGCCATCATTCAGGCCAGCGCGAAAAGCGGAGTCCAGCCGTCGCGCATCGGCATCGCGGGCGGCGACACGTCCAGCCAGGCCACCTTGGCGCTGGGCCTGTGGGGCCTGGCATTTCGATGCGTGCTGGCCCCCGGCGTCACCGTCAGCGTCGCCCGCAGCGACAACCCCGCCATCGATGGCATCGAGCTGATGCTCAAGGGTGGCCAGATGGGTGGAGACCTGTTGTTTGACGACTTGGCGAACGGTACGGCCTGACTGCGTAGTACGCGGACGCCTCTCGGTTATGCTGCCCGGGTATCTGTCCGGCATACCGTCGAGTGCAGAATTTTCAGGATGTCATTCAATGAATTGGCGGTTGCGCGCGTTCAACCTCCCTGCCTTGGCCCTGTGCCTGTCCGCCCCCGCGCTGGCTCAGCCAATCAGCACGCATGCCGAATGGAACACTGCGGTCGCTCGTCAATTGCAGAGCAAGATCACCGTGCCCCGCGAAGCGCTGCGCGCAGACACGAATATGACGCTAACCCTGCGCATCGACATTCTGCCCAACGGCGATGTGGAAACAGTCACCGTTAACAAGTCATCCGGCAACGTAAGCGTAGACAAAGCCACCATCGCCATGGTCCAGCGCGCCGGGCGCCTGCCCGCATTTACCAGCGACATGGAGCCCGTCAAACAAGCCGTATCGCTGCCAATCCGATACGTGGTTGCTGACTACCAGCCCAACCCTGCCCCGCCCGCTCCTGCCGCCCCGCGCATCAAAAGCACGAAGAAAGAAGACCGGTCCTAATAGGCGGATGCGGCTGGCTTTGGCTATACGGCGAACTTCTTGGCGCCCGCCACGCAGAGCACCGCCGCCAGCGTTGCCACCAGCATTCCCCAGCTGACGGCCTCGTGCAACAGCAGCGCGGCCAGCCCCAGCCCCATAAAGGGCTGAAACAGTTGCAGTTGGCCCACGGCCGCAATGCCGCCCTGCACCAGGCCGCGATACCAAAACACAAAACCGATCAGCATGCTGAACACCGAGACATAAGCCAGGCCGATCCAGGCGGGCATACCCACAGAATCAAACGACGCCGGCCAGGTCAGCAATGCAACCGGCACCATGACCGGCAAAGACAACACCAGCGCCCAGCTGATCACTTGCCAGCCGCCCAATTTGCGAGACAGCCGCGCGCCTTCCGCGTAACCCAATCCGCACACCACCACGGCGGCCAGCATCAGCAGATCGCCTTGAATCGACGCCTCGATTCCTCCTGTGGCGGCAAACCCCACCACGAACGCACTGCCCAGCAAAGAGAAAACCCAGAACGCCGGCCGCGGACGCTCGCCGCCTCGCAACACACCGAAGATGGCCGTACACAAAGGCAATAACCCGACGAACACGATGGAATGCGCCGACGACACATGCTGCAAGGCCAGCGCCGTCAGCAACGGAAAGCCCACGACCACGCCCAGCGCCACAACAATCAGCGGCACGATATCGTTCCTTTCCGGCCGGCGTTGACGCATCACAACCAACAGCGCCAGCGCCAATACGGCCGCAATGGTCGCGCGCGCTCCCGTCAAGAAAGTGGGATCGAAATCCGCAACGGCAGCACGCGTAGCCGGTAACGACCCCGCAAATATCGCCACGCCAATAAAGCCGTTGACCCAACCGCTAGCCGCCTTGTCCATCAAAAATACTCCAGTGGAATTGGCTAGTAGTAGAGCAGCCGGCCAGGCGGATTTCCAGGAACACTTCAGTACAATAAAAAAGAACTGTTATGTTGTATTTATCAGTACAGATTGGAGTCTCAGAATGAGCAAAGCAGCCGGAACCCGCGTCGATGCCGTGATGGACGCCGTACGCGCAGGCATAAATGCCCGTGCCTACACCCCCGGCATGCGTTTGCCATCCGTGCGCGCCCAGGCCAAAACCATGCGGCTATCGGTATCAACCGTGGTCGAAGCCTACGAGCGTTTGGCCGCCGAAGGCGCCATCACGTCCCGCCCCGGATCGGGCTTTTACGTAGCCGGCCCCGTCAGGCCGCTGGCGCTGGCGGCAATTGAGCCAAGACTGGAACGCGAGGTTGACCCCCTATGGCTCTCGCGCCAATCGCTGGAACGCGATGCCTCCACCTTGAAACCCGGATGCGGCTGGCTGCCTCCAGACTGGATGCACGAAGCCGGGGTACGCCGCGCCTTGCGCGCCATGGCACGCGCCGACAGCGCCCTGCTGACGGAATACGCCACGCCGCTAGGCCACCCCGGCCTGCGCCAATTGCTGGCCCGCCGCATGGCCGCCAACGGCATGGACGCGCATCCAGAACAGATCATGCTGGCAGAATCCGGCACGCAGGCCATCGACCTGATCTGCCGCTTTCTGCTGGAACCCGGCGACACCGTATTGGTCGACGACCCCTGCTACTTCAATTTCCATTCGCTGCTCAGGGCGCACAGGGTGAACGTGGCGGGCGTGCCTTACACACCCAACGGACCCGATGTCGACGCCTTTGCCCGGGCCTTGCAGCAACACTCGCCCAGGCTGTACATCACCAATTCAGGCATACACAACCCAACGGGCGCAACACTATCGCCTGTTACCGCGCATCGTCTGTTGAAAGCCGCCGACGGCACAGACCTGATCATCGTTGAAGACGACATCTTCGCCGACTTCGAAACCCACCCGTCGGCCCGGCTGGCCGCGTTTGATGGCCTGTCCCGCGTCATCCATATCGGCAGTTTTTCAAAGACGGTCTCGGCTTCTGTGCGCTGCGGCTACATAGCCGGACGCGCCGATTGGATCGACGCGCTGGCCGACCTGAAAATCGCCACCAGCTTTGGCGGCGGAAGGCTTGCCGCCGACATTCTGTTGACCGCGCTGACCGACAGCAGCTATCGCAAGCATATGGAAGCGGTACGCACCAAACTGGCAGAGGCCCGCGAGCGCACCGCCGCCCGCTTGTCCAAGATCGGCATTACGCCATGGCTTGTTCCCCAAGCCGGCATGTTCCTGTGGTGCCGCTTGCCGCAAGGGGCCGACGCAGCGGCTGTCGCCCGCGCCTGTTTGAATGACGGCGTGGTGCTGGCGCCGGGCAATGCCTTCAGCCAATCGCTGACCGCAGGTGACTTCCTGCGATTCAACGTGGCTCAATGCGGCGATGACAAAATCTTCAAAGCGCTAGCGCGGGCGTTAGCCGCATGACTACCGGTAACTTAAGCATCGCGTGAAGTAGATCCACCGCGCTAACGTCCATGCCAGTACCGCTGCCCAACATCACGCTGCGCCCACACACGCAACCTTCCACCGATAGACTCCGCCATCACCGCGCCATCCCTATCGCTGCGCCAAAACATGGCGTTGGCTCGCAGCCAGCGCAACTGCACCGCGCTGGCAGGATGCCGGAAACGGTTCAAATGGCCGGCCTGCGCAATCACATGCGCAGCCTGCACAGCGTTCACCCAATCCCTGCCCGATGACGACGCCGAGCCATGGTGAGCCGCCAACACCACATCGGCAGGCGGCAGGCCGCGCGCCGCCAATTCGCGCTCTTGCGCCACGCCGATATCGCCGGTCAATAGCACAGCGTGGCTGGTCCCCTGCACGCGCAGCACACAGCTGTCTGCGTTTCGATCTTGCACGCTGTCGCTGCCGCCTTGGGCCGGATGCAGAAAAGTAAACACCACACCATCCGCCACCCACTCCGTATCGCGTTCACAGCGCAACATCTCATCCGGCAGTACAGCCGGCAGTGCAGCCGGCAGTGCAGCCGGATTTGCAGGCGATTCAGCGCTTTGATCCGGCCACATCCGGGCATCCCGGCGCACAAATGCCGGCAGATCGAATGACGCATAGCTGCGCCGCACGGGCACAGCGGCCAGCACCGAACGCGTACCGCCCACGTGGTCCTGATCGGCATGGGACAAGACCATCACATCCAGCTCCCGAATCCCCCGAGCCTGCAAGAATGGCGCCACCACTCGCTCGCCCGCATCGTTGCCGCCGTAATGCCGGGGACCCGCATCGAACAGCAACGTCTGACTGGCCGTTTCCACCAAAATGGCGCTGCCCTGCCCCACATCCATCGCACTCATACGCCAATGGCCCGGCTCAGGGCGATCAGGCCGCCAGCACAGCAAAGGCAGCATCCAGATCCACCCTAAATGCCGCGCGGGCCAGCCTTGCGCCTGCAATGCCCAAACCATGCCCGCCACTGCTACCAGCAACCACGGCCAGGGCGCGGCCGCCACTGCCACGCTTGCCCAACTGGCATTGCCCACCCAAGCCACCGGCGTCATCGTCAGATCAAAAGCGGTCAGCCCCGCCTGCCCTGCCCAAGCGGCCAGCGTCTGTGCACCGGGCGTCACAGACAATGCTGCGCACAGCAGCGCCAGCGGCGTCACAATGAACGTCACCGACGGAATCGCCACCGCATTCGCCAGCGGCGATCCCAACGACACCTGATACACCAGAAACGCCAGCATCGGCATCAACGCCAGCGTGACCATCAACTGCAATCGCGCCGCCTGCCCCAACCGCGCCGACCAACGCTTGACCCAGCCCGCATCTACATCAAACGGCGCGTTGGCAATACGCAGCAGGATGGCAACGGCGCCAAACGACAACCAGAAGCCAGGTGACATCGGCGCCCACGGATCAAGCGCCACCACACCCGCCGCAGCAACCGCCAGCACCCGCCCGGATGTCAGAGGCAGACGCGACATCGACGCAGCCAGCACAACCGACAACATGAAGAACGTGCGCCGTGCGGGCACGCCCCAGCCCGCCAGCAAGCAATACATCAAGGCAACAACCGCCGCTGCCGCGCCGCCTGAAACGCGCGCTGGCGTCCGCTCAGCCAATCCCACACCGCGCCAGCGCGCACGCCGCCAGATCGCCGCCACCAGCACGCCCGCAATCCCGGCAATGGACGTGACGTGCATGCCGCTGATCGACACAAGATGGGTAATTCCGCTGCGATTGAAAATACGCCAGTCATCCCGCGCCACGCCCGCCTGATCCCCGATCGCCAAGGCAATCAACACCGGCGCATAACGGTGCGCCCCCAACGCCGCCCGCAGTCCCACCCGCACATGGTGCCGCGCCCGTTCAATGGCAATTCCCAGCCCCGCCCAAGGCTGATCATCAATCAACCGTGGCTTGCCCCGCACCGTGCCCACCGCCCGCACCCCGCGCGCAAACATACGCGCCTCTGCATCAGGCCCCGCCGGATTCAACACCCCATGCGGACGCCGCAACACCAGCGCCATACGCCAGACCTGACCAGGCACCATCGCCGGCACACCGGGCCGCGCCCCAGGCGCCGCCTGCCACGTCACCTGGATACGGGACGGAATGCCAAGCCGCGCAGGTTCCGCCAGTTCGGCCACAAACCGCTGATGCCGCTCATCGCCATCCGGCAGTT
This sequence comes from Achromobacter seleniivolatilans, assembly GCF_030864005.1. Classification (NCBI taxonomy): domain Bacteria; kingdom Pseudomonadati; phylum Pseudomonadota; class Betaproteobacteria; order Burkholderiales; family Alcaligenaceae; genus Achromobacter; species Achromobacter seleniivolatilans. Next base: position 794,848 of record NZ_CP132976.1, on the reverse strand, counting down.
CCGCCACGCGCACGAGCAGTTGGGACACCTGATCTTGATGCAGGTCGGCCAGCGCATCCTCCAGACGATGATGCGCTTGCAAACTGGCGTTGAAGCAAGCAGCCAGGAATCCCAGCGCCAGCGCAAAGCAGATGCGTAAAACGCCAGACTGAACGCGCACCCAGCAGACACCGGCGCCCACCCCCATGCCCAACATCAGCCACAGGACCGCTGGCCCCGGCAACGCCGGCAGAAGTTGCACCACCCCCGCGCCCGCAACGAACGCCAAGCAAAAACACCGGCCCGTGATATGCGCCTCCGAAAACAGGAAGCGTAGGCCGGAAGGCTCTAGTCTGGACGGGCAAGTGAATCGCTTTATCCATTAGGGGCGGCCGCTCACCCCACCATCACCGCCCCGCCGTCGATTCCCTTTCTATGACGCGAAAACCGACATCGATGAACGGTTCCTCCGGCGTCTCTCCCCGGCATCGCGCAAGAAGAATGCGGCCAGCTTCCGAGCCTATCCGCGAGCCATCCACGTGCACGGTCGTAAGCGTGGGCGCAAGGTGGCCTGAGAAACTGGTACCGCCGAATCCGCACACGGCTAAGTCCTCTGGAACTCGCAAGCCACGCACGCGCGCCTCTGTCAGCACGCCTTCCGCAAGCGTGTCGGAGCTGCAAAAGATCGCCCGTATTGATGGGTCTTTCGTAAGAAGTTCAGCGCCCGCCTGGCGGCCCGACCCGAGGTTGCTGGGCGCGGGCACGGCCGCTGTGGGCACATCATGGCCGATACGATCCACAAAGCCCTGCCGCCGTATCAAGGCCCGCTTGTCGTCGCCCGTCGCCACTCCAAAGCGCGTCCATCCCTTGGCCAGAAAATAGTCCGCAACGGCTCGGCCCACGCCTAGATGCGAGAAGCCGACGAGCATATCGAACGGATCGTCGGTGATGTCCCACGTTTCCACCACCGGGATGCCCGCCGCCCGTATCCGGGCCTTTGCGGGCGTGTCGTCAAGCAGGCCAGCCATCACGATGCCATCGACCTGACGGCCAACCATGGAGTTCAGCAATGCCGCTTCGCGCGCGCGGTCGTAACCCGTCTGTCCCAGCAATAGCTGATACCCCTCGCGGTCCAGCATTGCGGTCAACGCCTCGATCGTCGGCAAAAACTGCTGCACGGAAATAATGGGCACAAGGGCGGCAACCGTCCGGCTGCGGCGCGACTTGAGTCCGCCCGCAAGCAGGTTGGGGATATAGCCAATGGCATCGGCGGCGGCCTGCACTCGCGCCACCGTTTTCTCGGAAACGCGGTCAGGGTTGCCTAGCGCCCGCGACGCGGTAATGAGCGAAACGCCAGCCTCGCGGGCGACGTCATGCAGGGTGATCGACTTCTGTTTGATGGAGGACATGCAACGGTGGGATTAGGGAAATTACCAGCAAGAAAACAGTTTGCGGGAGCATTTGGACAACGTTATCATTTTTCCCAGCGACGCACTGAACTTTTGCGAGGATGCCGTCCGATACGGCCCTTATTCCTCGCGCCACAGCCCAGTGCGCATTTTTTCCCCAAAAATGACAACGTTGTCCATCCGCATTGCAACGTCGCCAGTCCCAACCTCTTGAGGTCTCCATGAACCCATCCCTAGCCCCCGACAGCATCAGCTGGATGCGCATTTCTTCCTGCTACCTGCCACTGGCTACACCGATCAGCGACGCCAAAGTGCTGACTGGCCGCCAGAAACCGATGACCGAGGTCGCGCTTCTTTTCGTCGAGCTACAGACCAAGGACGGCCATGAGGGCCTGGGCATCAGCTACTCGAAACGCGCCGGTGGTCCGGGGCAGTTCGCACACGCCAAGGAAATTGCGCCGGTTTTATTGGGCGAAGATCCCAGCGACATCGGCCGTCTGTGGGTAAAACTGGCTTGGGCCGGCGCATCCGTTGGCCGCAGCGGCCTGTCGACCCAGGCCATCGCGGCCTTTGACGTGGCGCTCTACGACCTGAAGGCCCGCCGTGCCAACCTGCCGCTGGCGAAACTGCTGGGCGCCTATCGCGATTCGGTCGCTTGCTACAACACGTCGGGCGGCTTTCTCCATACGCCGACCGAGCAGTTGCTGGTGAATGCGTCGGCATCCCGCGAGAAAGGAATCGGCGGCATCAAACTCAAGGTAGGCCAGCCGGACCGCAAATTGGACATCCGCCGCGTGGAAGCCGTGCGCAAGCATCTGGGTGACGACGTCCCGCTGATGGTCGACGCCAATCAGCAATGGGACCGCCCTACCGCGCAACGCATGTGCCGCATTTTTGAACAGTTTGATCTGGTCTGGATCGAAGAGCCTCTGGACGCCTACGACCACGAAGGACACGCGGCGCTCGCCGCCGCGTTCGACACGCCTATCGCCACCGGTGAAATGCTTACAAGCGCGGCCGAACATGGCGATCTGATCCGCCACCGCGGCGCCGACTACATCCAGCCCGACGCACCCCGCGTTGGCGGCATTACGCCCTTCCTCAAAATTCTGTCGCAAGCCGACAGCGCAGGTTTGATGCTGGCACCCCACTTCGCGATGGAATTGCATGTGCACCTTGCGGCGATCTACCCGACCGAACCTTGGGTCGAGCATTTCGACTGGCTGGAACCCCTATTCCACGAACGCCTGGAAACGCGCGATGGCCGCATGCTGGTGCCCAACCGGCCGGGCCTCGGACTGACGCTGACCGATCAAGCCCGCGCCTGGACCCGCGAGCAAGTCGAGGTGGGCAAGCGCGCCTGAGCGCATCACCGCCGTTTCAATCCCGCGACCTGCGGGAACACAAATTATTCGAGCGCACCGACGCCATTGTTGAGGAGACACCTTAGATGAAACGCCTGATCCCAATCCTGCTCGCCCTGAGCGCCGCCATTGCGGCGCCCACGGTCGCCACGGCGGCCGACGCCGCAACGGCGGCCGCCGCAGCCGCATGGCCCAACAAACCCGTGACTTTCCTGGTGCCGTTCCCGCCAGGAGGTTCCACGGACCTCATCGCCCGGACAGTTGCCCAAAAGGTCGGGGAAAAGCTGGGCGGCACGTTCGTCACCGAGAACAAGCCCGGAGCGGGCGGCACGATGGGCGCCGCCTATGCAAAACGCGCAGCGCCCGATGGCAGCACCATTCTTGTTTCGTCGCTCGGTCCGTTCGTCATTTCACCCCACCTGGTCGCCAACCCCGGTTACGACCCGCGCAAGGATTTTGACTACATCACCGTTGCCGTCCAGGCGCCCAATGTCTTGGTCGTCAACGCGAAGTCGCCATTCAATTCCTTGAAAGAAGTCATGGCGTACCTCAAGGCCAATCCTGGCAAGATGACGTTCGCGTCTGCGGGCAACGGCACATCGGATCACTTGACCGCTGCGCTGTTCTGGCAGGAAACGCAGACCGAGGGAACGCACATCCCTTATAAGGGCGGCGCGCCTGCGATCGTCGATCTGCTCGGCGGCCAAGTGGATGCGTCCTTCTCAAACATCAACACATGCCTCACGCACATACAGTCCGGCAAGTTGCGCGCGCTGGCCGTCACCAGCGCCAAGCGCTCTCCTCTGCTGCCCGACGTGCCCACGATGGAAGAACTGGGTCTTAAAGGCGTAACGGTCACGTCCTGGCAGGCGTTTGCCGCACCGAAAGGACTGCCCACCGCCATACGCGACAAGCTTCGTGGCGCGATTGTCGAAAGCCTGAACGACCCCGCCATCAAGCCCAAGCTGCTTGAACTGGGTTTCGAGATCGTCGGAAACACTCCCGATGAATTCACGAAGTTCCAGGCCGAAGAATATGACCGCTGGAAGCGCGTGATTGAAGTCGGCAAGATCACGACGAACTAAGCGGGCTGGCGATTATTGAATGTGGCCCGGCACGAAGCGCTGCTAGCACAGCACCCTTCGCGCCGTGGCCTGAAGCTCATCCATGAACTCGCGAGCAATCAGCGACACGGTCCGGCCGGCAGTTGTCACAACCGTAGGTCGCAACAGAATTTTTGGGCTGAACGGCCGCACCGTCAGCCTGGGAAACGAATCGGTATGCAGGTGATAGTCGTCGATCAATCCCACCCCGCAGCCTTGGTCGATCAGCGAACAAGCCAGGTAGGAATGGTTGACTGTCATGACGATATTGCAGGCCGACTGGTCGTGCCTGAACGCTTCACGGACCAGACTGCTTGTGGTGGTGTCTTCCGGAAAAGTCAGTATTGGATACCCCGCCAGAGCCTCGGGCGTAATCGACTCCAGCGCGGCTAACGGATGATCCTTCCGCATGACGCAACCCACCGCCGTTTCGCATAGTTCCAGCGAGTCCACATCGGCCGAGTCTTTGGGCGTCAGGTCCAACAACCCCACCCCGACCTGACCGAGCCTGACGCGCTCCAATACCAGCTTGGTGCTGTGTACCTCGATATCAAAACGCACCTTCGGATGACGCTGCCGGAACTGGGCGATTGCGCGGCCGAGCAACGACGCTGAAAGATTAGATACCGTTGCCAACGCGATGCGTCCTGCGTGCCCATCCCGCACTTCCGCTGCAAGGTCTTGCAGGTGGACGATCTCGCCAAATATGCGTTCCATTTCCGGATACAGGAACGTGGCTTCTTCAGTAGCAATCAAACGGCCCTTTGATCGAATGAACAGCTTTATGCCCAGCTCTTCTTCAGCCAGCTGGATGGACTTCGTCACGGCGGGCTGCGTCACGAACAAGATACGCGCCGCGCCGGATATCGAGCCCGTACGCATCACTGCGCGCACCGCGGCCAAGTACCGAATGTTCAGCATCAGGGTTTACACCGTATAACTATTATTTGGTTTGAAGCTGAATAAATTCTAATAGACGTGATGGAGAGCGCAATCCTAGACTTCCCCTACTGATTCACAACCGCGAGGAAGTCCGTGTCTACCCCCATCGATTGGCATCAACGCTCCCAACACCTCCGCATCGAAGGCCGCGCTTACATCGACGGCGCTTACGTCGACGCGATCGACTCAGACACTTTCGACTGTGTGAATCCCGCTACCGGGCAGAAGATCGCAGAGATCGCTTCGTGCAAAGAGGCGGACGTCAACCGCGCGGTGGCCAGTTGCCGCAACGCATTTGAACGCGGCGTCTGGTCCCGCATGCCGCCTCTTGAACGCAAGCGCATCATGCAGCAATTCTCCGCCCTGTTGCTGGCGAATCGCGAAGAGCTTGCACTGCTTGAATCGCTGAACGTCGGCAAACCCATCACCAATGCGTTCAATGGCGACGTGGTCAGCGCGGCCACCACAATCCAGTGGTATGCCGAAGCGATCGACAAGGTCTACGGCGAAGTCGCGCCGTCCGGTCATTCGATGACGACCATGGTGATTCGCGAGGCGCTGGGCGTTGTCGCAGCAGTGGTCCCCTGGAATTACCCGCTCTCCATGGCGTGCTGGAAACTGGGGCCGGCGTTGGCCTCCGGCAATTCAGTGGTCCTCAAGCCGGCCGAACAATCTCCGCTGACCGCGATCCGAATCGCGCAATTGGCCACTGACGCAGGCATCCCGCCCGGCGTACTGAACGTCGTTCCCGGCTTCGGCGAGACCGCTGGCCGCGCGCTTGGCATGCACATGGATGTCGATGCGATCGGTTTCACGGGGTCGACCGAAGTGGGCAAGCTCTTCATGCAGTATTCCGGCCTGTCCAATATCAAGCGCATCGGGCTGGAATGCGGCGGCAAGAGCCCGCACATTGTCCTTGCCGATTGCAGCGATCTGGACGCCGCCGCGCTATCCGTCGCAGCCGGCATCTTCAGTAACGCCGGACAAGTCTGCAACGCGGGCTCACGCCTCATCGTCGACAAAGCCATTAAAGACGTGTTCCTGCAAAAGGTCGTTGACCTGGCCACGCGCTTGAACCCCGGCGACCCGCTAGACGCCAACACGCGTCTAGGCGCCATCGTCAACAGGAAGCAGCTTGAAAGCGTGATGTCGTACGTTGACGCCGGTTCGCAGCAAGGCGCCCGCCTGATGGCCGGCGGAAACCGGGCATTGGAAGAGACCGGTGGCTACTTCATGACGCCGACGGTGTTTGCGGACGTTACGCCTGACATGCGTATCGCACAGGAAGAAATCTTTGGCCCGGTCTTGTCAGCAATTACGGTGTCGGGCGTGGATGAGGCCATTGCCGTGGCCAACAACACGCATTACGGACTGGCGGCCGGCATCTGGACCGACAGTGTCAAGACTGCGATGAACGCCTCCCGTTCGTTGCGTGCCGGGGTAGTGTGGGTGAACTGCTTTGACCGTGGAAGCATGTCCGCGCCGTTCGGCGGGTTCAAACAATCCGGTTTCGGCCGCGACAAATCGCTACACGCCTTTGACAAGTACACGGACTGGAAGTCGATCTGGATCGCACACTGATGCGCTGTTAGCCGACGAATAAAAGGGGAAAAAATCATGAAGACCAAAACTACATCCGCTGCAAACGGCAAGAATGGAATTTCGCGCCGCACGCTGCTCAAGGCAACCGCAGCATTGCCGTTGGCGGGACTGTCGACGTGGGCGCCAACGGTACGCGCGGCGCAATCCATTACCGTCACGTGCTGGGGCGGCGACTACGAGAAAAACGTCCGCGCCATTTTCGCCGAGCCGTTCACCAAGGAAACCGGCATTGGCGTGAACATCGTCAACAATGCTGATCTGACCAAACTCAAGGTGCAGGTCAAGAATCAGAATGTCTCGTGGGACGTGTTTGATAGCATCGGCCCACACATTCTGTCGGCGTCCAAAGACGGCATCTGGGAACCCATAGACCGCAGCATCGTAGACACATCGAAGCTGATCGTGCCCGGTGGCGCGGACCACGTCGGAACATTCCTCTTTGCCGCCGGTATCGCGTACGACCCCAAGCGCTTTGCGGCGGGCAAATACCCGACGAACTTCAAGGAATTCTGGGACGTCAAGAATTTCCCAGGACGCAGGGCGCTGCGCCCTCGTGTCAGCGAAATGCTGGAAATCGCACTCGTGGCTGACGGCGTTGAGCCTTCCAAGCTCTACCCGCTAGACGTCGAACGCGCTTTCAAAGCGCTAGACCGGATCAAGCCTCACGTTCGAAAGTGGACCGAAACCACGCCGGAAACCATTTCCCTGGTGCTGAACAACGAGGTCGATTTTTCGTACAGCTTCGTGACGCGCGTCATTCCTTCGCAGCAGGCCGGCAACTCCATCGATATGCCTTTGACGCAAACCGTCAATGCCACCGAGTATCTGGCCGTTCCCAAGGGCACGAAGAACCGGGAAGCCGCGATGCGGTATCTGGCGTTCGTGTTGCGCCCGGATCGTCAGGCCGAGTTCTCCAACCGCATGTTCTTCTCGCCTAACAACAAGGATGCGCTGCCCTTGGTGCAAGAAGCCACGAAGAAATTCCTGCCGGACATGACCAGCCCAGCCAACGTCGTCATCAACGATGCGTGGTGGTCCGACAATTTCGAGGTGCTTCAAAAGCGCTTTACCGGATGGCTGCTCGTCTAACGCAGTCCGTACTCCGGGCGCCAGGTTTCTAGCCGGCGCCCCAGCCAATTCCTGGAGCCGACTCATCATGGTTAGCATGCTTGGAAAGCGGCATGCGGCGCTGCTGCTGATGCCCGCTTGCCTGCTTTTGCTCGTCTTTTTCCTCTATCCATTGGGCGTCGTCGCGTGGAAAAGTATCTACGCCGACGGTTTCACACTGGCCGCCTATCGGGCCTTGTTTGATGGACCGCTGTTCTCGAAGGTGCTGACAAACACGCTGCGCGTATCGGTGATCGCGACGCTTCTGAGCACCCTGGCCGGCTACTGCATCGCCGTGCATATTGCCCGCCAGAGCGCATCCAAAAGACTGATCTTTCTGACGCTGGTCATGGTGCCGCTGTGGACAAGCGTACTGGTCAAGAGCTTTTCGCTCACCGTTTTGCTGGGCGACCAGGGGCTCGTCAATCAAGCCTTGGTCGCGTTGTTCGGAGAGCAGGCGCGCGTGCAGCTTCTGTTCAATGGAGTCGGCGTGATCATCGGGATGATCAATTACCTGCTGCCCTTCACCGTCTTCCCAATTTTGGCGAGTCTGCTTGCGGTTGATCCGTTGCTGGCGCGCGCAGCCCGCCTCATGGGCGCAGGCCCCATACGCATCTTCTTGCGCATCACGCTGCCGTTGACGATGCCCGGTGTCATGGCCGCAACCTTGATGGCAATGACCCTTTCCCTGGGAATGTTCGTCACCCCGGCCCTATTGGGCGGACGGCAAGACATGATGATGGCGAACCTTGTCGACTTGTACACCCGCCAGATCCTGGACTGGGAAGGCGCCTCCGCGATAGCGATGGTATTGCTGGCAATTTCCGGAGCCTTCATCTTGATGCTGCTCAAAATCCAGAGCGCCAATCCCGCGCAGAAGGAGCACACAGCATGAACGCCAATACTGTCATCCGGATCTTCAGCCGTTGCAGTGTGGCGCTGCCATTGATCATTGCCATTGCGGGATATGTGTTCCTGGTAGGTCCAATCGCGATCATCGTCGCGGCGTCATTGAATGCCGGGCAAGAAATCACCTTTCCGCCCAAAGAATTCTCTTTGGACCTCTACCGCGCCTTCTTTGCAGACCCGGCATGGTGGAAACCGGCGGTGCAGAGCGTGATCGTCGCGCTGCTTACCTCGATGCTTGCGTTGTTGGTGACGCTGCCTGCGGCCTATGCGCTGAACCGCTGCCGATTCAACGGACTGAAGGCCTTAGAGCTGTTCTTCATCAGCCCCATGCTGATCCCAGTGGTCGCGCTGGGACTAGGCGTCTACATCTTCTTCTCTGGAGTGCGTCTGGACAACTCCACGCTGGGATTGGTCATGACGCACAGCACCTTGGTCATGCCCTTCATGTTCATCTCCATCAGCGCAGGCATGCGCCATACCGATCCCACGCTTGAATCCGTGGCGACCTTGATGGGGGCCGGCCCGCTGCGCACGTTTTTCCAAGTGCTCGTTCCCCAGATTCGAACCTCCATTCTGGTCGGGCTGCTGTTCGCCTTCTTGATCTCGTTTGACGAGGTGGTGGTGGCCTACTTCATTACCGGCCCCGAAACCACCACCCTGCCCGTGCGGATGTATAGCGCGTTGCGCTGGGAGGTGTCGCCAGTGCTTACCGCCGTCTCCAGCATGCTGACCATCGCATCGCTTGTTTTTTGTCTTGCCATCCTTGCATTGAAAGAAACCAATTCCAAAGAGCAGCATTGACCATGGCCTATCTAGAAACCCTCGCAACCTCCGTTCCGCCCGTGGCTGACCGCCGGCGCCAGATTGAAAGCGAAGCCCTGCCCAGGAACCTGCACGCGCTTCTCGCGCAAGCCGCGCGCGACAACGGCGATGCAACGCTCTGGAATTTCTTCGAAATCGGGCAGACCATCACGTATGCCGACTGTCTGGCCCAGGTAGAACGTCTTGCCGCTGGGCTGCAAGACATCGGCGTCAAGAAAGGCGATCACGTCGCGGTCATGATGCCCAACGTCCCGGCCATGCCCTTGACCTGGCTGGCGCTGGCCACGCTCGGCGCCGTGATGGTTCCAGTAAATGTGACCTACACGCACCGCGAGGTGACGTATGTGCTGTCCAATAGCGACGCCCAATTCCTGGTTGCGCATGAGTCGATCACACCGCTGATCAACACGCTGTTGACGGAAGCATCTACGGGCATCAACCCGTCGCGGGTGGTGATTGACGGCCACTCGGATGGCTATCTCTCCTGGCAAACACTGGCCGACACGCCGTGGCGAGAACTCGATACGCAGCAGGTTTCCCAGGGCGACCTGCTGAATATTCAGTACACGTCGGGCACCACGGGATTTCCCAAGGGTTGCATGCTGACCCAGGAATACTGGTTGACCAGCGGCAAGGCCAACGCCTTTCGCGATGGCAGAAAGTACCGCAACCTGCTCGCCCCGACGCCGTTCTACTACATGGACCCGCAATGGCTGCTGCTGATGACGATCTATCAGCGTGGCACGTTGTTCGTGGCGAATCGTCAAAGCGCCTCTCGCTTCATGCAGTGGGTAAGAACCTACGAGATCAATTTTTGCCTGCTTCCCTACCTGATCTATAAACAGCCGCCCCACGAAGACGACGGCAAGAACAGCCTGATCCGGGCCAATGTCTATGGCGCGCCCCGCGACCTGCACGCCAAGATCGAGCAACGGTTCGATGTGGTGGCTCGCGAAGCGTTTGGCATGACCGAAGTCGGTCCCGCCATGTTCATGCCTATCGAAGCCACCGACACGGTCGGTTCGGGCTCCTGCGGCGTGCCTTCGCCGTTTCGGGAGTGCAAAGTCATCACCGAAGCCGGAGACGAGGCCCTGCCCGGACAGGTCGGAGAGCTGTGCATTCGCGGCAAAGGCATTTTGCTGGGTTACTACAACAACCCCGCAGCCACGGAAGCGGCGTTCCTGGATGGCTGGTTTCGCACTGGCGACGCATTCATGCGCGATGAACGGGGCTACTTCTATATACAAGGCCGCTACAAGGACATGATTCGTCGCAGCGCCGAGAACATCGCCGCGCGCGAGGTCGAAGCCGTATTGAACGGCTTGACTGAAGTCAGCGAGTCCGCCGCCGTGCCGGTCCCTGATGCCATCCGGGGCGAAGAGGTGAAGGTGTTTGTCGTGTTGCGTGAGGGCGTGCCGGCGGATGACGCCTCACTTCAGAACATTATTGCGGGCTGCCAGGCGAACCTGGCGAAATTCAAGGTGCCGCGGTACTACTCCTTTATCAAAGAGCTTCCAAAAACCGCTTCACTGAAGATCGCCAAAGCCACGCTGCGCGAACGCGCGGCAGACCTTTCCGAACGCACGTATGACCATCAAGCCGGCCAATGGCAGACGGCTAGCGGCGAGGAAAAATCAGCATGAGCGACTTCGACGTAATCATTGTCGGCGGCGGGCACAACGGCTTGGTTTGCGGCGCGTATCTGGCGCGTCAGGGCCATCGCGTGTGCGTGCTGGAACGAAAGCATCAGGTGGGCGGCGCGGTCGTCACTGAAGAATTGTGGCCGGGCTACCGTCTGTCCACTGCGTCGTATCTGATGGCGCTTTTGCAGCCGAAGATCATGCTCGACCTTGAGCTCAAGCGGCACGGTTTGGAAGTGATTCCGCAAACCCCAACGTTTCAGCCGCTGACCGGCGATGCGTCTTTTACGTTTTGGAGTGACCCCGAGAAGCTCAAGCAAGAGATCTCCAAGTTCTCGGTAAAAGACGCGGCCGCCTACCCCGACTACCTGGCGTTCATGAAGGCGGCGGGCGAGCGGGTAAGAGAGCTGCTTTTTCAGGTGCCCATCAACCCCACCTCGTCCTCGCTGCCCAAACTGTTTGAATTGGCACGCTTCGGTTGGCGCAACCGCGCCATGCTGGATCAGGTCTACGACATCTACGATCTGATGACGCTCAGCGCCTATGACTTCCTGGGACGATGGTTTGAGTCCGATGACGTCAAGGCCGTGCTGGGGTTTTACGCGGCGGCCGCAGGCGGCACGATGAGCATGAAATCCGCAGGTTCCGCCTATATTCTTTTGCGCGGATTCCTGCGAGACAACACCACGGCGGCTGGCGGGTCCGGCATCATACGCGGCGGCATGGGTTCCATATCCCAGGCGATCCTGCGCGATGGAACCGAACACGGCATGCAGGTCCGCTGCGACGCCTGCGTCGACGAGATCCTGGTGGAAGGCGGACGCGCGGTAGGCGTACGGCTAACCTCGGGCGATACGCTGCGCGCCCGCGCCGTTGTCAGTAACGCGCCAGCGAAACTGACTTTTCAGCAGATGCTGCGCAACGCTTCGCTGCCAGCACCGTTCTTGCGCGACGTGGCGCAAATCCGTGATCGCGCCACCTCATACAAAGTCCATCTGGCGCTCAATGGCCTGCCGCGCTATCGGCTGTTCGATTCGCAACGCATGGGGTTTGATTACCCCACACTCGTCAAAATCGGCCCCAGCATCGACTACATCGAACGCGCCTATGACGGATCGAAGTACGGGGAATATGCAAAGGAGCCGTGCCTGGCGGTTTTGACCCCTTCGGCCCTGGATGACAGCCTGGCGCCGGCCGGCCATCACGTAATGAGCATCTTCGGATCTCATGCGCCGTACCGCTTGAAAACCGGAGACTGGACGGAGCAAGACCGGCAGGAGCTCTATGAATGCACCATTTCCACACTGGAAACGCATGCGCCGGGCATCCGCGATCTGATCGTCCATCATCAGATCTTGGTCGCGCAAGACTATGAACGGCTGTTCCATCTGCCGGGTGGCCATGTGCATCACGGCGAACTCAGCGCCGACCAGGTCTTTTTCAAGCGTCCCGTAAAGGGTTACGCGGGATATCGCACACCGCTGACTGCCCTCTTCATGTGCGGCGCCTCGACCCATCCTGGCGGTGGCGTGACGGGCGTTCCGGGGCACAACGCCGCAGGCGTGGTCGCCAAGTTTCTAAGCAACCCCCGTTCCAAAGGGTGAACAGCATGGCAATGGTAGATTTCATCGACATCGACAAGCGTTATGGGAATACGGCGGCGCTTGAATCGATCAACCTGAGCGTCGAACGGGGTGAATTCCTGACCTTGCTCGGACCCAGCGGCTCAGGGAAAACGACGCTGTTGAATCTGATCGCCGGCCTGATCAAGCCGACGACGGGAAAGTTGCTGATTGACGGCAAAGACACGGCGAACATCTCGCCGGGCGAGCGGGGCTTGGGGATGGTGTTCCAGAACTACGCCCTGATGCCGCACATGACGGTATTTGAGAACATCGCCTTCCCTTTGCGGGTGCGCCGGGTGCCAGAAGCCCAGATCCGCCAACGCGTGCACGATGTGCTGGAGTTGGTACGCCTGCCCAATGTTGAAAAGCGCAAACCCAAGGAATTGTCCGGGGGCCAGCAACAGCGCGTGTCCTTGGCGCGATGCATTGTCTACAGCCCCTCGCTCATCTTGATGGATGAGCCGCTGGGCGCGCTGGACAAAAAACTCCGCGAACAGATGCAGTTCGAGATCAAGCAGTTGCACGCGACGCTCGGCATCACCATGCTGAACGTAACGCACGATCAGGAAGAAGCCTTGACCCTGTCGGATCGCATCGTGTTGATGAACAACGGCGCGATCGAACAAATAGGCACCCCATCCGAGTTGTACTTTTCTCCGCGCACCGTGTTTGCGGCCGACTTTATCGGCCAAGGCAACTTCTTTGACGCCAAGGTGCTGTCTTCAACCGGTGGGCAGGTAGAAGTGGATGCGGAGGGACTGCGCGTGCGCTGCGGCAAGGCGCCGGCCAATAGCCGGACGGGCGACGCCGCTACCGTGCTCATCCGGCCAGAGAACTTCGTACTGCGCCCGGACACGGCCACGGAGCGGGTCCCTGAAGAAAACGCGATGGGCGCGGAAGTGGTCGACCATTTGATTTTGGGCGGCATCGTCAAACACCGCGTGAAGCTGGCCAGCCGCAAGGAAATCACCGTGCAGCAGTCCAACCACCCCGGCACCCGTTTGTACAACAAGGGCGAGTCCGTACGGCTTTGCTTCTTACCTGAGAGCGCCATTCTCCTGCATAAGCCGGCCATCCAGGGGCAAGCATCATGATGATCGACTTTGCCAGCCGCCCTCCTCTGGCCGAATTCACGGTCAAGACCGCCCATATGGACAACTATCGGCGTATCTACAGCAAAAGCGAGAGCCTGGTGTCCCAGGAAGCCGCTGCGGACGCGCTCCCGGAGTATCTGCGGATGTACGACAGGCTCAACGCGGCGCATGTCGTCTTGAAAGCCAGGGATGCGCAATCGACGTTGGGTTTCAAGATCCCCAACGAAGTCGTGGCCGATTTTTGCCAACAACACGGGCCGCGCTTCATCGGATTCGCCGCCGTGGACCCGCATCGGGGAACACAGGCGCTTGACGAGCTTGAACACGCCATCCGCAATCTGGGTCTGCGCGGTTTGAACGTCCAGGGGTTCGAACATCAGTTGACGATCAGCGATCCCAAATTGATGGCGCTGTACGAGAAATGCGTAGAGCTGGACATACCCGTGAATATCCACTGCGGCATGAATTTTTCGCTCTCAAGCAAGGCCATCTACGGACACCCGCTAGCGCTGGACGAGGTTCTGACCGCGTTCCCCACTTTGCGTGTGTGCGCGTCGCCCCCGGGCTGGCCCTGGATATCCGAGCTGATCGCCATGGCGTGGCGTCACCCCAATCTGTGGATAGGCCTGAGCGCTGTCCGCCCGAAATTGGTTGCCATGTCTGGATCTGGGTACGAACCGCTGCTTCGATACGGGTCGTCCCTGTTAAAGCGCCGGATCATTTTCGGCTCCGGCTACCCAATGATCTCGGTAGAGCGGTCTGTCGGGGAAATCAATGACCTGAATCTGGATGAAGAGATTCGCCACGCATGGCTGTATACGAATGCCAGCGAGTTTCTTCAATTGGCCAAAGGCAAGTCGGAATGATTGTCGGTGTGAGCCGCGACGCAAGTATCGGCACGCACCCGAGCCTTTTTTATCCAACGCGATTTTTCATCAAAACTATCGCCTCTCCAACCAACTTACCGTCGCGGAATCGCTGGTTCTTCGTCAGATAGCCGTCGGTCGTCAGTTGATACCCGGTCACGAAAACGGATTGACGAACGTTGCCGCCGATCGCCAGCGCAACCTCATCACCCACCGCTACGACAATATCTGAATGGCTGGGCGTTCCTGGGTTTTTTGATGCATTCAGGTACTGCTCGAACGAGTAGGGTTTCTCCCGCCAACTGCCAATGATGTCGCCCACCTGCGGCTTGTCCTGCGCGATACGAACACCCCAGAAAGGCGCAGACGTATCCATGCTCGCGCCTTTCTTGATGGCGTCCCACATGTAGCGCGCGTGGCCAACAGACTCTTTGAACGCCTTGTATTCTGGAATTGTCTTCGCCGCATTGCGCACCATGAGCGAGATGGCCACGGCGGACCACGGGTAATCCGTATCCTGACCGCTCAGATTCTCGCCCAGCGCCATCCACATTTCATGGATATAGGTGCTGTATGGCTCATCGGTCTCTTCGCCCTTGCCCTTGTCGAATCGCAGCCACTGCTCCACCGCCGCGGCCACAAGCACCTCGCGTGCCCTCGTCGCCGGCTCTCGTAGCGTGGGCTGCTTGGCTTTGGTCCACTTGAATTTCGAGTCCGGCAGGCCATCAACGGAATAACCGTCCGCCGCCTCGCCCGCCATTTCCGTTTGAACGTGCCGCCATCCCTGCGGCCCATCTCCCAGATCTTCGATGCTCTGGCCCAGGGTCAGGCTGCCGATTGGCGTGTTGTCCTCGGTACTGGGCTGGGACCGCAGGTTGACAGCCTCGACATTGACGAAACGCTTCATGGGACGCTCCTTGGGCTCAATCGGGCAATGATGTGCAAGCCAAGGTACGTGAAATATCGTTAGACATCTGCCCGCCTTTTGCATGACAGACGATGGGCGTAGATACCATCCATTCGCCCACAAAATCGGGTCGTAGCCACGGCCCGGCAAGGCTCTGGCTAAACACTAAGAATAGGGGCAGCCAAGGCTGCCCCTATTTTTGCTAGACCGGCCGTCTGAAGCAGACCACCTTGCTCACCAGTTTTTGCACGGCCTCGCCGCGCTGATTCGACGTAATGCTCTCCACCACCACAATGCCGCGATCCGGCTTGGACCGCGATGGCGTGATGCTCAAAATCGTGCTGGCAACGCTCAACGTATCGCCCGGGCGCGTCGGCTGGGTCCAGCTGATCTCGGCGCCCGCGCCTATGACGCCATTGGCCAAGGTCAGGCTTTGAACCAGCAACCGCATGGTGATCGCAACGGTATGCCAACCGCTGGCAGCCAACCCTTGAAAGAACGAGTCCTTCGCGGCGTCGGCGTCCAGGTGGAACGGCTGCGGATCGAATTGCGACGCGAATTGAATGATCTGGTCGCTATCAAGCTGATATGACTCGCTGGTGAAAACGTCTCCAACCGTCAGGTCTTCCAGATAAAGGGGCGTCGGGCTGGTTGATGACTGCATGCTGCGCTCTCCTGGGCGGCGCCGCTGCAAGGATGTGTGCGACGCGCTGCCGTCAGATTATGTTCATAAACTTCGGGCGGCACAACGGGCCCGGCCACGGTGCGCAACCGCTGCTTGACAAGCCCCGCCCCGCCGCCAGAACATACACCGATCCACCCGGGGAGCTTCGCCAAGAAGCTGAGACTCCGCTAGCGCCGGCCAAGCCGATGCAGCGCGGTGACCCGTTGAACCTGATCCAGGTAACGCTGGCGTAGGGACGGTGCCGATTTCATGAAGGCCGTACCCGGTCTGGCCGCTCATGCTCTCGCGCCCTGCCTGCGCTGGATTCCGCACGACAAGGAGTTCTCGGCATGGCGCAAACCACCCAAGACCATACCGCCCTGGCCCGGGCGTCTCAAGACCTGTACGCCGCCGTCCGCCATGACGCGCCGCTGGTACAGTGCCTGACCAATTTCGTGTCCATGAACATCGCCGCCAACGTGTTGCTGGCGATGGGCGCTTCACCAGCAATGGTGCATGCGGCAGAGGAAGCACCGGAATTCGCCCGGATTTCCGGCGCGGTCGTGATCAACATCGGGACGCTGTCGGCGCCCTGGCTGGAAAGCATGCTGCTGACCGCAGCATCCGCGCGTCAGGCAGGCGTGCCCTGGATACTGGACCCCGTCGCCCACCACGCCACCGCGTTCCGGCGCGATGCCGTGGGGCGGCTGCTGGCCTTGCGGCCCGACATCGTCCGGGCCAATGCGTCAGAGATCATTGCGCTGGCTGGCGGCCAAAGCGCTGGCAAGGGCGTAGATGCGCGGGACGCCGTCGCCCAGGCCGAGCAGTCGGCGGACCAGATCGCCGCTACACATCAAACAGTCGTGGCTGTCACGGGCGAAACTGACTACGTCACCGACGGCAAGCGCGCCGTGCGCATCACGGGCGGGTCGCCGCTGATGCCGCGTGTCACGGCCACAGGGTGTGCGCTGACGGCGCTTGTGGGCGCCTTCGCCGCCGTATCTAAGGGTGATCCTTACACCGCTGCGGTCGCCGCCCTGTCCTGCTTCGGGATCGCGGGCAAACGCGCCGATGTGCTGGCGGATGGCCCGGGGTCGTTTGCGTGGCGATTCCTGGACGCCTTGGCCGCGTTGGAACACGACTGCCTGACCACGGAATCGCCGTTGCGCTAGCGCGTATTACCCACATTTAAAACAGCGCGTTCCGAGCGCCCGCCACAAGCGAGCGGAATAACGTTCGCCTTCTCGATTCCCTAGGACGCACGTCAACGCGTTGCGAGCTCGACGTTCGCTTTGCGGGGAAGATGGGTCTTTAGATCGGTCAGTCGATATCACCAATTTCAGTGATATGAATAAACGTACCTTATTGATACGCTCCGTAACCCCAAAGATCTCCGGGTCCGGAGTTCGCGGTTTTTCAATTGATCCAGCTAGGAAACGTTATGAAGGTTCGGCAATTTGCAGTTGCGGCGTTGGCGTGTTTACCCATGATTGCTTCCGCTGCGGACGTCGTGTTCGTGAATCAATCCTCCTGGGAAATTCACGAGATCTATTTCTCGCCCGCGAAACAAAAGAGTTGGGGAGAAGACCACCTCGACAAGGAAGTGCTCAACAAAGGAGATTCCCTCACCCTGACGGGCGTGACCAAGGGAAAGTGGGACGTCCAAGTGGTAGATGAAGATGGCGACAAATGCGTGCTTGAGGATGTGAATATCGACGGCACGGACAAATGGGTGATCACGGATAAAGAATTGTTGGCCTGTCAAGCCGCGAGCTGACGTCTACGGAGATCCAACCATGCCGCCTCACGGCGGCATCCGCCTTTCCGCTTGTATCCAAAACCATGCCCCCCGGGCAATTCAAGCGTGGCCCCCTACTACTTCAGGTCCAGCTAAAGGCATCGAGCGCCTATTTTCTCTTTCCGACAGTAGCCGCGCGCACGCCCGCGCACGCCTAGCGGTAATACACGCAAATCCGCTTGCCGCCGATATCATGCACATCAATCGGCAATTCATACAGCTGGCTCAACACCTCGGGCCGGATCAATTCCGCAGGCGGGCCTTGATGCGCAATCTTCCCCTGCCGCATAGCCACGATGCGATCCGCATAACACGACGCAAAATTGATGTCGTGCAACACCAGCACCACCGTCTTGCCCAGCTCATCCGCCGCGCGGCGCAAGGTGCCCATCATGGCCACGGCATGTTTCATGTCCAGGCTGTTCAATGGTTCGTCCAGCAACACATAACGCGTGTCCTGGCACAACACCATGGCGACAAAGGCGCGCTGGCGCTGGCCGCCGGACATCTCATCCAGATAGCGGTCTGCCAGCGGCTCCAGATTCAGGTAGGCGATGGCACGGTCGATATGGGCCTTGTCATCCATCGTCAACCGTCCGCCCGTATGCGGATAGCGGCCAAACGCGACCAGATCCTTCACCGTCAGCCGCAATGGCAGATGATTGTCTTGGCGCAGGATCGACAAGCGGCGCGCCAGTTCACGGCTGTCGGCGCGCGTCACGTCCAGGCCGTCCACCAGCACCTGGCCGGCTGACATCGGCAGCAAACGGCTGACCATCGACAGCAAGGTCGATTTACCTGCGCCATTGGGCCCGATGATGGCGGTAACGCCGCCAGCCGGCAGGCTCAGGCTGACGTCATCGATCACGACGCTATCGCCGTATTGCTTGCTGACTTGTTGAATTTCTATCATCGGTGCCCCTTGCGCAAGATCAGGACGAGGAACATCACTCCCCCTATGAATTCAATCACCACGCTGACCGTGGTGTTCAGACCCAGCACCCGTTCCAGCAGCGTCTGGCCGCCCACCAGGAAGATCACGCTTAACAAGGTGGCGGCGGGAATGGTGTACCTATGCTTGTCCGATCCCATGGCCTGATAAGCCAGGTTGCTGACCAGCAAGCCAAAAAACGTCACCGGACCGACCAGCGCCGTGGATACCGACACCAGCACCGCGATTGCCGCAAGCGTCAACATCAGACTGCGGCGGTAGTCCACACCCAGATTCACGGCGATCTCGCGGCCCAGTGCCAGCACATCGTAGCGGCGGCGCATGCGCCAGATCAGCAGGCTGGCCGCGCATACCGCCACCAGTGCAATGGGCAACAACGACACACGCACGGAATTGAAGCTGGCAAACATCCGGTCCTGCAACACCAGGAACTCGTTGGGATCAATCAGCCGCACCACAAAACTGGACAGGCTGCGAAACAGCAGGCCAAAGATAATGCCCACCAGCATCATCAAATGCAGACTGCGCACCGCGTCTGAAAACAACCAGCGGAACAGCAGGCAAGCAAACGCCGTCATGGCGAAAACTTCCAGCAGAAACGCCGCAACTGGATGGCTCGCAGCCGCCGCAGCCTGACCAAAGCCAAACACCACCACCGCTTGAATCAACAGATACAGCGCATCAAAGCCCATGATCGCGGGCGTCAGGATGCGGTTGTGCGTGATGGTCTGAAACAGCACTGAAGACACGGCCACGGCATAGGAGACCAGCAGCATGGCTGCCAATTTGCCTCCGCGAAAGGGAATCACGAATGACCATTGGCCGTTGGCGCCCAGTGTCATGAATGCTGTCACGCAAGCCAATGCGGCAATACCCAGCCACAGCAGGCGGATGGTTTGCGGGGCGCGTGGCGCCCGGGCGGAAAGCAGGGACTCAGCCAAGGCGATTCCTTCGTGTGCGCAGCAGCCACAAGAACAGGATGCTGCCCAACACGCCAACCACCGTGCCGATAGGAATTTCGTAGGGATAAATCACCAGGCGGCCGATGATGTCGCAGGCCAGGACGAAGATACCGCCTAGCGCCGCGACCCACGGAATCGAGCGGCGCATGTTGTCGCCCAGCACCAGGCTCACTGCATTCGGCACGATCAAGCCCAGAAAGGGAATGCCGCCCGCCGTCACGACCACGACGGCGGAAATCGCGGATACGATCAGCAATCCGACGAGCGTCAGCCGTGCATGATTCAAACCCAGGTTGGAGGCAAATTCGCGGCCCATGCCCGCCACGGTGTAGCGGTCAGCGGCTGCGTAGGCCGCACAGGCCAGACCGAACCCGATCCACAACAATTCATAGCGGCCGCGCAGAACCCCGGAAAAGTCGCCCGTGGTCCACGCGTGCAGCGATTGCAGCAGATCAAAGCGATACGCCACAAAAGTCGTCACGGCGTGGATCACGCCGCCCAGTATCAAACCAATCAGCGGCACGATGAACGGCGTGCGCAAAGGCACGCGGCGCAGCAGCGCCAGAAACAGCAAGGTGCCTGCCAGCGCAAAAGCCGTGGCGGTCAGCATCTTGCCGATCACCGGGGTGTCGGGCGCCAGCAAGGTGATCACCAGGATACCCAGCGTGGCGGATTCGACGGTGCCGGCCGTCGTGGGTTCCACATACCGGTTACGCACCAGCATCTGCATGATCAGCCCCGCCACGGCCAGCGACATGCCGGCCAGCAGCAAGGCCAGCGTGCGCGGCACGCGGCTGACCATGAGCAGGCGCCAGGCGCGCTCAGCGTCTTCGCCCCCGCCCCACAACGCCGCCCATGACATCTGGCCTGCGCCCAGACTGATGCTGGCCGCGCACAGCAGCAACAGCACTAACAAGACCGCAGCCAGCCCGCCCCACCCGCAGATCGCTTGCCGCCAATTCACCGGCGGCCCTCACGCATTTCACTCATGCCGCTTACTTTCCTTCAGTCAACGCCGCAGCAATGTCATCCACGTTCTGCTGCATCGAGGTCAGGCCGGCGCTGCCCAGCAGATACCAGTTAAAGCCATTCAGATACACGACACGTTTGTTTTTCCAAGCCTTGGTCGGGCGCACCAGCTCGTTGTCCAGCATGCGCTGGGCCGACACGCCTTCGCGGCCGATCGCAGCGTCGCGGTCAATCACGAACAGCCAGTCGGGATCGGTCTGAGCAATGAACTCGAATGAAATCGCCTGACCGTGATTGGAAACGTTCAAGCCCGTTGCGGCCGGTTTGACGCCGAAGGCATCGTGGATCACGCCAAAACGTGAACCGGGACCATAGGCGCTCATTTTTCCGCCGGTCGTCAGCACGATCAGCGCAGAGCCTGCGTTTGCCGCCTTGCCTTGCAACGCCGAGATCGACGTGCGCAGCGCATCCAGCTTTTGCTTGGCCTCGGCCTGCTTGCCGTAAATGGCAGCCAGCGTGCCAGCATTTCGCGCCACGCTGCCCACAAGGTCCTTCGGGTCAACGGTAAGGTCGATGGTGGGCGCCAGCTTGGACAGTTCGTCGTACTTGGGCGCGGAGCGGCCCGCCACGAAGATCACCTGCGGCGCGGCCGCGTGGATGACCTCGTAGTTGGGTTCGAACAAGGTACCCACTTTCAGGTAGCGCGCGTCCGCATACTGGCTCAGTTGCGGCGGCCACTTGGCTACCGTCGGCACGCCCGAGGCTTCTATGCCCAGCGCTTGCATCGTATCCAACACCGCCAGGTCCATCACAACGGTCTTCGCCGGAGTCACCGGCACGGCGGTTTCGCCGCGCACATGCTTGACCGGCGCCGTCTGAGCGGCACAGACGGCCGTGGCCGCGCCCAGGACCAGCGCGGCCCCAGTCTGAATCAGCCAGCGGCGGGCGGGTCCCAGAGTTTGCTGCTTCGTCATATTCTCTCCAAGAGGTTGCGGGCGCCTTGCGGCGCCCTGTCATGCTTAGAACTTCACGCCCACGCCCAGCCAGTAGCGGCGGCCGTCTTCAACGTATTCGTAGTCGTCATAGGTCACCTGCTTGTCGAACAGGTTGTAGATGCCGGCATAAACCGACACCGTCTTGTTCACCGCGTACGAGCCGCCCAGGTCCACAAAGGTGTAGGACGGGGCAATCACCGACGAGGAAGACGCGCCGGTAATGGGCTGGCTTTCCTTGCCGCGGTAGTTCACGCGGGCCCACGCTTGCAGCGCGTCAGAGGCCTGCCAATTCACGGTGGTGGTGAACAGATGCTTGGGCAGCTGATTCAAGGGCTGGCCCTTGTACTGGCCGGACTTCTGCTCCGACTTGGTGAACGTGTAGCTGGTGGTCAGGGACCAGTCACGGGCAAGCGGCAGCTTCAAGTTGGCTTCGACGCCGCGCGACACAGCCTTGTCCACGTTCATGTAGGTCGTGGGGTTGGAACCGAACTGGTTCGGGCCTTCCGTGCACTGACTCAGCGGGCAAGCCACGCGAGTGATCTTGTCTTTGAAATCGTTGTTGAAGACGGTCAGGCCGGCATTGAACCCTTCACCGTCGTCATACAGAATGCCGATTTCCTCGGTGACCGACTTCTCGGGCGTCAGGTCCGGGTTGCCGTACATATTGCCGCCGCGGCTGACCTGGCCCCAACCTGCCACCGTCTGGCGCAGATCCGGCGCACGGAAGCCCGTGGAGACACCGCCCTTCAAGGTCCAGCGGTCGGCCAGATGCCACACGCCATACAGACGCGGGCTGAAGTGCGTGCCGAAGTTCTCGTCGTCATCCATGCGCAGGCCCGCCGTAAGCGCAAAGCTCTCGGTCAGACGCCACTCGTCTTCGGCGAACAAGGCCCATTGATAACGGTCCACCTTGCTGGGGCCGCCCGCCAGCTGATTGCCCGTCTGATCATTCAGGCGTTGGCTCAGGTAGTTGCCGCCCAAGGTCAGCATGTGCGAACCCAGGGGCATGGTCCAACTAGTTTGCAGCTCCAGATTTTTAACCTTCATCTGGCGCGAACGATTGTCGAACTCTTCTTGCTGCACATAGCTGTCCGACACGGCCCAGCCCCAGCGGCCGGTGTGCGACAGCGCCCATTTATTACTGCGGTAATCGGTCTCGGACGTGGCCGGGCAACCGTTGCGCGAGCAGGCCTCGCCCGGCGCCAGGGGCGCTACCGTCTTGCCCAGCGTGTTCTGGTATTTCTGGCGCATCGTGGTGCCTTCCAGCACGATGTCGTGGTCACGATTTGGCGTCAACGCCAGCTTGGCGGTCACGCTGTTCGCATTGCGCTTGCGGAAACCGTTGTAGATATTGTCTTCATCGCGCTGCGTAGCCTGGCCGTAGATCTGCAAGCCCAGCAGGTCGGTCTTGATCGGACCGGCCAGATAGAAGTTGCCTTGATAGATATCGCCCGATTTATTGCTTTCCTGGATCGTCGTATCCATGCGGATCTCGCCGCCCCATT
The DNA here is from genome assembly GCF_030864005.1 of Achromobacter seleniivolatilans. Classification (NCBI taxonomy): domain Bacteria; kingdom Pseudomonadati; phylum Pseudomonadota; class Betaproteobacteria; order Burkholderiales; family Alcaligenaceae; genus Achromobacter; species Achromobacter seleniivolatilans. Next base: position 771,634 of record NZ_CP132976.1, on the reverse strand, counting down.
CGGTGGGCACTTTGCGCGTAATGATGTTGATCACACCGCCCATGGCATCCGAACCGTACAACGACGACATCGGCCCGCGTACCACTTCGATGCGTTCAATGGCCGACAGCGGAGGCGTCCAGCCGCCCTCAACGCCACTCGAATCCGAGTTGGTACGGGTCTCGCGCGAGGTTTGGCGCTTGCCGTCGATCAAGATCAGCGTGTACTGCGGGCCCATGCCGCGCAGACTGATGTCCTGGCGGTCAGCGCCGCCTGTGATGATCACGCCAGGCACTTCCAGCAGCGCATCGTTCACATCGCGGTAGAACTTCTTATCCAGATCTTCGCGGGTAATGACGCTGATGGACGCCGGCGCATCCTTGATCTCCTGCTCGAAGCCGCTGGCGGTCACCACTACCGTGTCCAGCGTCTTGGCGACGTCCGCGCTTTGCGCCCAGACAGCCATCGGGCTCATCCCAAAACCCGCGGCGCACAGGGCCGCAGCCAACTGTGTACGCGAGGCCAAACCGCGCCGGCCCAGGGCCAGATCTTTGCTGCTCATGATTCCGCTTTCTCCCGTGCCAACCCGTGCCGCACCCTGCGTGCGCACTGGGTTCGCCCTCTCATTTCTTAATGAAAACTATTCTCATATTAGAATTGAGCCTGTCGGAGCCCGGCAATCGCCTTTCCGCAACTTTTATCTTCTTCGCACTTCTTGACACTTCGGCTGGTGGCCATACGCCACACTACCGGGTGCGGGACACATTACACGGATGCCTTTTTCTCAATCAGTGGTTACGCGGCGCATCTTGCTGATCGACGATGACGTCGAGCTGGCGCAGATGCTGCGCGAATACCTCGAACCAAATCAGTGCCTGCTCACACTGGCGCACACCGGCGCGCAAGGGCTTGCCCTGCTTGCTCGGGACGACTACGACCTGGTGTTGCTGGATCTGATGCTGCCGGACGGCAGCGGGCTGGATCTGCTCAAGCACTACCGCGTGCGATCGCGCCGCCCAGTCATCATGTTCACGGCCCATGGCGGCGAGACCGACCGCGTGCTGGGGCTGGAGTTCGGCGCAGACGACTATCTGGCCAAGCCTTTCAGCCCACGCGAACTCAAAGCGCGTATCACTGCGGTCATGCGGCGCTTTGAAGAAGTGCCCGACACCGGCAAGCCCTGCCTGTCGCTGGGACCTATCTCGCTGGACCCGGCCACTGGACTCGTGCGCCTGGGCGCCGAAGAAATCCCGCTGACCGGGGCAGAGCAGCGCGTACTGGAAATCCTGATGCGCGCCCCCGGCCAGGTCATCGCCCGCGAGCAGATCGGCATGTACGCGCTGGGCCGCCGGCCAGAACGCTATGACCGCAGCATCGACACCCACATCAGCACCTTGCGTAAAAAACTGCGGCTGGACCACACCTCCGGCACGCTGTCCATCCGCAACCTGCGTGGCTTGGGGTATGTGCTGGCAGGCGCGGACTGATGCATTGGCTGCTGCCCACCCGTTCGCTCTATTGGCGCGCCTTCCTGACCTTTTGGGCCGCGATGGCCATCATCCTGGTGTGCGGCATGCTGTTCACCGCGACCGTCGCCTGGTATCGCATCAACTCGCTAGACGGGCTGAATCCCGCCAGCCTCACGCATGATGCCGCGCAGGTTGCCCGCAACCATGGCAAAGAAGGCCTGGAGCGTTGGGTTCAAGCCATGGACGGCCGCTATTCCGCATTGAAGATCTACATCCTGGACACGCAAGACAGAGAAATTCTGGGCCGCACGCTCCCTGCCCGCATGCACGACTGGCTTGGAGCATATCGCGCCGCGTCTGATCGCTCCCAGCAAGCCGACTACCAGTTGCCCGACCCGGCGGGCGTGCGAGTGTCCTGGTGGCAGCCGCAGTTGCTGACGCTGCCGGATGACACCGAACTGCTGATGTTGTTTCTGCCTTTTGACTCGTCGCATTGGGAAGTGCTGGGCTTGTCCCCCGTGGCGCTGGCGTTGCTGCTTTTCGCCTTGGCGGTCACTGCCCCATTTTGTTGGGCGTTGACGCGCCATGTGACCGCACCCCTGACGCAACTGCGGCAAACCACGCATGCACTGGCAGCGGGCCACCTGGATGCCCACACGCCTCCTAAATTGACACGGCGCAAAGACGAATTGGGCTTATTGGCCAGGGACTTCAACGCCATGGCAGACCGCCTGAAGGCCGTGGTCGACACCCGCGAACAATTGCTGCACAACATTGCCCACGAACTGCGATCGCCGCTGGCGCGGCTGCGGCTGGCATCCGAACTGGCCCGCCGCAAAGACGAACGCCAAGACGTGCAACTGGACCGCATCGAACGCGAATGCGAACGGTTGGACGCCTTGGTCGGCAGCACGCTTCGGCTTGCCCGCATGGGCGCCCTGCCCGCCCCCACGGATACGCTAGACCTGACTGATGTCGTTACCGCCGTGGTGGAAGATGCCCGCTATGAAGCCAGCGGCAAGCATCTGGATATTCTGTGGGAAAGCCCGGCGGCCGTTCATCTCATTGGCGACCGCGACAGCCTGGCAAGCGCCATCGAAAATGTGTTGCGCAACGCAGTACGCTTTGCGCCTGCGCACAGCGCAATACGAGTCCGGCTGACCAACGGCGAAGCAGAAGCAATTCTGGACATCACGGATGCCGGGCCGGGCGTGTCCGCCGAAGAATTGAAATCGCTGTTCGAACCGTTCTATCGCGCCGCCTCTGGTTTGGCCACGTCCGGTAGCGGCGCCGGCCTGGGCCTGTCGATCGCGCAAGCCGCCATCACCGCACACCACGGCCGGATTTCCGCGCGCAACGTATCGCCCAAAGGCCTGAGCGTTCGGATGCAATTGCCGCGCCCTCAAGCCTGAAAAAAAAGGCTCCGCGCATGGCGGAGCCTCATTCATCCAAAGCGTCCGGAATAACGCCGGACGCTTGTACAACGGCTTAGAAAGTGATGTTCGCCGACACCCACAAACGGCGGCCTTCCAGCACCTGCCGATACGAGTTTGCCCAGTTCGCATTCGAAGCCGGGGTGGTCGTGCCGACCTTGGTCGGGCCATAGTTCACGAAGTTCTTGTCGAACAGGTTGAACACCGAGGCTGACAGGGTCACGTTCTTGCTGACGACATACGAGCCGCCCATGCTGGCCAGCCAGTACGGGTTGTAGAACACCTGCTCTTTTTCCCAGTTCATATCGTTGAACTGCTTGGCGCGATATTCGCCGCGGACCCAGGCATTGAACTGGTCATTGATGCGCCAATTCAGTCCCAGGTTCAGGGAGTGGCGGGGTTGCGAACCCAAGGGCTGGCCTTCCTTGGCGCCAGAGGTCACTTCGCTTGCGGTCAGGGTGTAGTTGCCGTTGAACGATACGCCGCCATACAGCGGAATGCGGCCACCCAGTTCAAAGCCTTGAATCGTGGCGGTATCGATGTTCACGCGCTGCGAAAAGTTCGCCACAGGAATACCGTTACGTTCCCACACGCCCAAGTCCAGGCAACCTGCGGCCGGGCCGCCCGCCGCCAGGCAGTTCGGCACGTTTTGGCTGTCGATCTTGTCCTTGAACTTTGTATGGAATGCGGTCAGGTTGCCCGACAGGCCCTCGCCGTCATCAAACAGCAGCCCCAGTTCAGACGACGTGCTGCTTTCCGGCTTGAGCTGCGAATTGCCCAGCAGCGGAATGGTGCCCTGCCCGCCCAATCCAATAATGCCGTCGGTCATCAGGTTGATGTCGGGCGTCTTGTAGCCCTTGCTGACGCCGCCCTTGACGGTCCACATTGGCGTGGCATTCCACACCAGGTAGCCTCGCGGGCTCCACTTGCCGCCAAATTGCTCGTTGCGGTCATACCGCGCGCCAGCCGTCAGCGCCAGGTCATCGACAATGCGCCATTCGTCTTCGGCAAACAACGCCCATTGATATTGGCGCTGGTCCAGCGGCGCGGACACCAGCGTGTCCTTGAACTTTTGTTCACGCCATTGGCCGCCCACGGTCAGGTTGTGACGGTCATTGAACAAGGGCTTCGTCCACTTGGTGTCGAACACCCAGTTGTCGTATTCCAGATCGCGCTTTTCGCCGTCGCCGGGCCGGCGTGGCGCGTTCATCGGGTTGGTGCGCCCGATGGTCTCCGTCGTGTCATACACCAGGCTGGAATCGGAACTCAGGCCGCTGCCGTAGCGGCCCAGGTGCGTCAACGCATACCGTTGACGGTTGAATTTCATTTCGGGATCGTACCCTCCGCCCTGACGGTTCGGCGCAATGCTGCTGTTCAGCGTGCCGAGTTCACCGTTGGCGTTGTCGTACGTCTGCCAGTTGCTGTCCACATCGAACAGAATGTCGTGATTGCGGTTGGGCGTGAGCGCCAGGCGCAGGCCCACGTTCTGCTGCTTGCTGTCGCCCAGCCCACTGAAGCTGGCGATATCGCCGGTGTATTTACCGCTGTTGTATTCCGCCTGATTGACCGGATAGTCACCGTTGGCGCTCAGGCGGCGGTAATGGCCGCCCCGCAGAGTCAGGCCCAGCTTGTCAGTCTTCAGCGGGCCGCTCAGATAGAACGCCGCGCCATAGTTATTGCCGTAGGTGTTGTCGCCTTGCGCTGTGCCGTCCAGCGTGATCTGCCCCGTCCACTCCTGGCTGACTTTACGGGTAATGATGTTGATCACACCGCCCATGGCATCTGAACCGTAGAGGGTGGACATCGGACCGCGCACGACTTCAATACGCTCGATGGCGGCCATAGGCGGAATGAAGTTGGTGTCCACATCGCCAAAACCGTTGGGGCGCGCGCCCGAGCTGTTCTGGTTCAAGCGCTTGCCGTCCACCAGCACCAGCGTGTAGTCGCTGGGCAGTCCGCGGATGCTGATGTTCATGCCACCCGCCTTGCCGCCCCGCTCTACCGACACGCCTTCCACGTCTGCCACCGCGTCGGCCAGGTTATGGAAGGGCTTGGTTTCCAACTGTTCGCGCGTGATGACCGAGATGGAGGCCGGTGCGTTCTTGATGTCTTGCTCGAAACCGGCGGCAGTTACGACGACGGTGTCCATCTGCGCAACACCCATCGTGTCTTCCAGCGCTCCAGCCTTCTGCTGCGCCTGGGCCGTACCGGCCGCAGCCAGCGCCAAGGCGAGCGGCAACAAGCGCAAAGTCATAGGTTGTGACGGACGAGCGCCCCCGGAGCCTTTCAAGCGTTTGTGTGTAGACATAGGGAATCAAATATAGAAACCGCCCGAGCAGGCGGCGCGCTGCGCGCTGTTGGTTTTCTAGGGAACGCCAATGATAGGTATTCCCATTATTTGATTCAACTTTTTGTCAGTATTTATTCAGACTTTTGACAGTTTTGATAAAAATCTTATAAATATGACGCATCCACGCGACAACTCCCGTTATCGCGCGGTCTAAAACCAGGGACGGACTTTCAGTCGGCGTCAGCCAGAATGGCGGCCGGCAGGCGCGGCAGCACACGCATGGCGTTAGCGGTTGTGGCATGCGCCACCTGAGCGGGCGTGATGCCGCGCAGCTCCGCCAGCACCTGAGCGATGCGGGCCAGCTCGCCCGGACGGTTGCGGCGTTCTGGCGGATGCAGCCAAGCGGGGGGAATATCAGGCGCGTCAGTTTCCAGCACCAGGTGGGCCAGATCGACCTCTACCGCGTGACGCCGGATCTGCAAGGCGCGCTCATAGGTCATGGCGCCGCCCATGCCCAGCGCAAAACCGTGGTCAATGAACGCCTGCGCTTGCTGCGCGCTGCCGTTAAAGGCGTGCGCAATGCCGCCAATCCGGGAATGCCGGCGCAGATATTTCAACAGGATGTCTTGCGATTTGCGCACGTGCAGCAACACGGGCAGATGGAACTCGGCGGCCAATGCCAGCTGAGCCGCATAGAAGTGCTCTTGGCGTTCGCGCGGCTCGCCGGAAGCAATCTCGGGCACAAAGAAGTCCAGGCCGATTTCGCCTATGGCGACAAAACGCGGATCGACCAGCGCGTGCCGGACGGCCTCGCGCAGCGCGTCCAGGTCAGAGTCGTCGGCGCGCTGCACGTACAAGGGATGGATGCCCAGCGCATAGGCGCCGCCGTCGACTTGGCCAGCGATTTCACGCACGATGGAAAAATTCGCGCGTTCGACGGCCGGTATCACAATGGCCTGGACGCCCGCCTCATAGGCATGGTCTGCCACCTGCTGGCGGTCAGCATCGAACTCAGCGGCGTCCAGATGGCAGTGGGTATCGATCAGCATGGGTGCGGGCTCCTTGCCAGGATTATCCACCCGCAACGCTTAACCGGATACCAGGCGGCCGTTTTCCATCAGTAATTGACGATCCGCGCGGCCGGCCAGTTCGGGATCGTGGGTCACGATGGCGAACGCGGTGCCCGACTCTTGATTGACCCGGGTCAGCAGTTCAAACATCTTGTGCGCGGTGTTCCGGTCCAGGTTGCCCGTAGGCTCGTCGGCCAGCACACACACCGGCCGCGTCACCAGCGCACGCGCCAGCGCCACTCGCTGCCGTTCACCGCCCGACAACTGGCCAGGAAAGTGATCTTGGCGGGCAGCCAGGCCAACCAGAGCCAGGACTTCGCGCGCGGCTTCGCGGGCCTTGTCGCGGTTCTCGCGGCGCACGATCAGCGGCATGGCCACATTGTCCAGCGCCGAAAACTCGGCCAGCAGATGGTGAAACTGGTAAACAAAGCCCAGGCTGCTATTACGCACCGCGCTCTTTTTGGCTTCGGACAGCCCGACAGCCAATTGGCCATCGACGGAAACGGAACCGCTCGTCGGCACATCAAGCAGGCCCAGGATATGCAGCAAGGTGCTCTTGCCCGATCCCGACGCTCCCACAATCGCAACCATTTCACCGCGCGCCACCGACAGGGTGACGTTGCTCAACACTTCAATTCGGGCCGGGCCTTCGTCATAAACCTTGACGATATTGTCGGCCTGCAGCGCGGGGGTCAGGGAATCAATCATGGCGCAGCACCTGTGCGGGTTGCAGACGCGAGGCGCGCCAGCTGGGATACAGCGTCGCCAGCAGCGACAGCACAAGAGAGGTCAGGCCGATGGTGACGATATCGCCAATTTGCGGATCAGACGGCAAGGCGCTGATGAAATAGACTTCACGCGGCAAGAAGTGCACGCCCAGCAGACGTTCAATAAACGGCACGATGACGTCAACGTTATAGGCAATGACAATGCCGCCTGCGACGCCCAACAAGGTGCCGATCACGCCAATCAACGCGCCCTGCACCAGGAAGATTCGGGCGACTTCACCCGGACCCGCGCCCAGCGTGCGCAGAATGGCAATGTCAGACTGCTTGTCTTTCACGGCCATGACCAGCGACGACAACAGGTTGAACGCCGCCACCGCCACGATCAACGCCAGAATCAGGAACATCATGCGCTTTTCGGTCTGCACGGCCGCAAACCAGGTGCGGTTATTGCGCGACCAGTCGCTGGCCATCACATAAGGCGGCAGCACGCTTTTCAGTTCGTTCGCGACTTCCGGCGCCTTCTGCATGTCGGCAATGCGCAAACGCACACCGGCCGTGCCGCTTTCGCGGAACACGCGGGCCGCGTCTTCATTGTCGACAAATGCCAGCGACGAATCGTACTCATAGTGGCCGGACGAGAACACGCCCACCACAGTGAACTGGCGCATACGCGGCGCGAAACCAGCGGGGCTGATCGAGCCTTGCGGCGCCATCATCAGCAGCGTGTCGCCCAGCTTCACGCCCAGGCCATCGGCCAGTTCATTGCCCAGCACCACGCCGAAACCGCCCGGTTTCAGGTCGGTCAGCTTGCCCGACACCATCTGGCGCGGCAGGTCCGAGACATTGCCTTCCGTGGCGGGGTCGATGCCTCGCACCTGCACGCCGCGCAGCGCCTGGCCACGCACCAGCATTCCCTGCGCCGCCACGAAGGGCGCGCCCGCCTTGACTTCAGGGTTCTGCTTGGCGGCATCGGAAAACTGCTGCCATTGCTCCAGCACCCGTTCCGGCAAGGCGCCAGGAATATAGAGTTCAATGTGCGGCAACACGGACAACATACGGTCGCGCACTTCTTTTTGAAACCCGTTCATTACTGACAGCACCACGATCAGGGCGGCGACGCCCAGCGCGATGCCGGCCATGGAACTGGCGGCAATGAACGAGATGAAACGATCGCGGCGCCCGCGTCGCTGGCGGATTCGGGCCAACCCGGCATAGCGGGCGCCTATCCAGAGTTCGTAGGGTATTTTCAGCACGTGCGCATTATGGCATTAACGGCTTGTAAATCGCGCCGCGAATGTGCGGTTCCACGACCAGGCGTATCAACCTATGGCAGTTGGCGGCGCCGCTTAGTTCCCCGGTCCGGCGCGGACTACAATCCCCGCCATGCTGATCGTCATTCCGGGCGGCTTGCCCGCCCTTCCTGTTGCCGCCGAACTGGCCAAACTGCTGCCAGAACGCGCGCCCACGCTGCACGGCTGGCTGAAAGCCGCCACTGCGCGCCCCGCCCCCTTCGACCTGCGGGCGCACGGCTGTACCGCCTTTGAGTCCTGGCAGTTAAGCCGCGCCGGCTACACGCCGGAAGCCGGCCTGCTGCAAGGCGCTGGGCTTGGACCACTGCTGGCAGCGGATCACGCCGCTGGCAGCGATGCCGTCTGGCTGGCCGAACTGGTGCACTTGGCCCTGGGCGCTGACCAGGCCAATCTGCTCGACCCATCCATGATGGATCTGCGCGCCGAAGAATCCGCCGCGCTATTGGATACCGCCCGCCCGCTGTTCGAGGACACGGGCTTTGCGGTGGATGAGCTGTCGCCGCAGCGCTGGCGCTTGCGTCTGCCCGCCGGGCTGCGCCCCCAGACCGCGTCGCCGACGGCCGTTGCCGGTCAGCGTTTGAATGAGTGGTGGCGCCAAGACACCGAAACCCGCCCTTGGCGCCGCCTGCTGAACGAAATCCAGATGGCGTGGCATGAACACCCCGTCAACGACGCCCGCGCCGAACGTGGCCTGCCGCCTGTCAACGCGCTGTGGTTATATGGCGGCGGCACCCCCTGGACTGCCGCCCCGGCCGGCCCGGAACTCGTACTGACCGGGTTGGACGTCCCGCAACGAGCGGGCGACTGGTCAGCCTGGCTGGACGCGCTGGCGGAATTGGACGCGCAGCATCTGCGCCCCCTTGCCGGCAACAAGGGCCTGCCCGGCACGCCGACTGAACTCCTGCTGCTGGGCGACGACCGCACGGCCGCCCTTACCCTGAAACCGCGCGGGGGCCTGCTTGGCTTGCTCCCCGCGCCCAAGAAAAACTGGAGCGCCTGGTGGTCACACCCCGCTTAACCATCCGCTCGGCCGACCTGGCCGCCTGCCACGTCCTGGAAGCCTCGGGCATTCATCCTTTGCTGGCTCGCCTGTGGGCCGCCCGTGGCGTGACGCACCCTGAACAGACCAAGCTCGCCTGGCCTTCGCTGCTGCCGCCTGCTGGCCTGACCCATTCGGCGCATGCCGCTGGCGTCCTGGCCGATGCCTTGCAGGCTGGCAAGAAAATGCTGATCGTGGCCGACTATGACTGTGACGGCGCCACCGCCTGCGCGGTCGGCCTGCGCGCGTTGTCCGCCATGGGCGCCGACGTCGATTTCCTGGTGCCCAACCGGTTCGAAACCGGCTATGGCCTGTCGCCCGCCGTGGTGGATCTGGCCGTCAAGCATCGCAGCGGCAAACCCGACATCATCATCACCGTCGATAACGGTATCGCCAGCGTGGACGGGGTCGCCGCCGCCAACGCAGCCGGCATCGGCGTGGTCATCACCGATCACCACTTGCCGGGCGACACCCTGCCCGACGCGCTGGCCATCGTGAACCCCAACCAGCCCGGTTGCGGATTTCCGTCCAAAAACCTGGCCGGTGTGGGCGTCATTTTCTACATGATGCTGGCCCTGCGCGCCGAGTTGCGCCGCCGCGGCGTCTACCCGGCCGACGGCGGACCCCGCCTGGACGCGCTGTCGGATCTGGTGGCGCTGGGAACGGTGGCCGACGTGGTCAAGCTTGACGCCAACAATCGCCTGCTCGTGACGCAAGGCCTGCTGCGCATGCGCAGCGGCCGGCTGCAACCGGGTCTGCGGGCGCTGTTCGCCGTAGCCGGCCGCGAGCCGCGCTCGGCCAATGGTTTCGATCTGGGCTTCGCGCTGGGTCCCCGCATCAACGCGGCGGGCCGGCTTGCCGACATGAGCCTGGGCATTGCCTGCCTGACCACCGACGACGAAGCCCAGGCGCTGGAAATGGCGCGCGAGCTGGATAACATCAACCGCGAACGCCGCACCATTGAAGCCGAGATGCGCGAGCAGGCGCTGGCCGCCATGGAAGAACCCAATGCTGCATCGGGCGCGACCGTCTGCGTGTTCGATCCGGGCTGGCACCAAGGCGTGGTGGGACTCGTCGCCTCGCGCCTGAAAGAGAAATTCTGGCGCCCGACCCTGGCCTTTGCGCCGGCCGGCGACGACGAGATCCGCGGGTCCGGCCGCTCCATCCCCGACGTGCATTTGCGCGACGCGCTTGATCTGGTCTCCAAACGTCACCCCAACCTGATCCGCAAATTCGGCGGCCATGCGATGGCAGCTGGCCTGACCCTGGGCCGAGAAGATTTTCCTGCCTTCGCCCCGGCATTCGACGCCGCCGTGCGCGAACTGACCGGACGCGATACGTTCGAACCCGTCATCGAGACGGATGGTTCACTGGAAACGGGATACGCCAACGCCGAGGTAGCGGGCATGTTGCAGCAACAGGTATGGGGCGCAGGCTTTGCCGCGCCGCTGTTCCTGGACGAGTTCACCGTACGCAGCCAACGTCTGGTTGGCGAAAAGCACCTGAAACTGTCGCTGGAACGCGGTCAACAGCGCTTTGACGCAATCTGGTTCGGCCACGACCAGTCCCTGCCCGACCACATCCAGGCGGCCTACCGTCTGGAGCAAAACGTCTGGAACGGCATGGTGTCGGTGCAACTGGTGATTGAACACGCGGCGTAATACTGCCGGTGTGAGGCACTGCCGGGAATACCGGCAATGCGAGTTTCGTTCGAAGGGTGAAGCGCGGCAGACCTGGTTTTTCTCCGGGCCTGCCGCGCTGCATCCACCCTACTTGTTCACCAGCTTCGCTGGTTGCGCAAGCGCCACCAGCGCGCCAATCACCAGGCACCCAGACAGCATATACAAGCCGGTATTGGTCGTGCCCGTCATGTCCTTCAGCCAGCCCACCAGATACGGGCTGACAAAGCCTGCCAGGTTACCCACCGAGTTGATCAGCGCAATCCCCGCTGCGGCAGCCGTACCGCCCAGCAAGGCCGTCGGCAGGCTCCAGAACAGCGGCAGCACCGTGCAAATCCCGATGTTCGCCACGGTCAGGGCCAGAATCGCCAGCACCGTATTACCGCTCCAGACTGCTGAAAAGAACAGTCCCACCGCGCCAAACAACGCCGGCAAGGCCACGTGCCAGCGGCGCTCGCGGAGACGATCTGAGTTGCGCGAAATCAGGATCATCCCAATCACGGCAAACAGATTGGGAATCGCCGTCAGCAGACCGATCATCATGGGGCTTTGCACGCCCGTGCTCTTGATCAGGGTCGGCATCCAGAAACCCACGCCGTACAGACCCATCACGAACGAAAAGTAGATCAAAGCCATCGCCCACACACGCGGACGCGTCAGCGCAGCGCGAATCGGCGGATCTTCCTTTTGCTGCTCTTCGGCCGCGATATTGCGGATCAACACGGCTTTTTCATTGGGCGTAAGCCACTTGGCCTTGTTGATGCGGTCGTCCAGATAGATCAGCACCAGCACGCCGATGACAACCGACGGAATCCCTTCAAGCAAGAACAGCCACTGCCAGCCTGACAAGCCATGGTCGCCATGAAACGTGCTCATGATCCAGCCCGAGATCGGGCCTCCAATCAGCCCGGACATGGGCACGGCAGTCATGAAGAACGTCGTGATGCGGCCGCGCCGGGCCGCCGGATACCAGTAAGTCAGGTACAGGATGATGCCGGGGAAGAAACCCGCTTCAGCCGCACCAAGCAGAAAGCGCAGCGCATAAAACATGTGCACGCTGGTCACGAACATCATGCAGGCGGAAATAATCCCCCACGTGATCATGATCCGCGCAATCCAGACCCTCGCCCCCACTTTGTGCAGGATGATGTTGCTGGGGATCTCGAAAATGAAGTAGCCAATAAAGAAAATGCCCGCGCCCAGCCCGTATACCGTTTCACTGAACTGAAGCTCCTGCAACATTTGCAGTTTGGCAAAGCCCACGTTCACGCGGTCCAGGTAGGCCACGACGTAGCACACCACCAATAGCGGCACCAGCCGCCATCCCACCTTGCGGTAGATGCGGTCCTCTTCACTCGCCGGGATCGCCGGCGTGACCCCGGGGGTCATCGTGTTGTCCATCTGTGTCTCCTGTCCTCTGGCGGGATAGTCCGGCGGATTGCCGGCGTGTTGCGGTCCATGGTCCCTCAACGGGGACACAACGGCCGCGACGACTAGCCTAGAGCCCGCGAGATGACAAAAAACTGAACAACCTTGCCCTCTACACGCAAACCCCTAGAAACAGATCCGTCCCCTGTCTTGCAACACCCGCCCGCGTAGTTCGTCCATCCACGGTAAAATGCTAGGTTTCGCACAAAAGTCATCAGGACAGGATCATCATGGAAGCCGAACGTCAGAACCAGCTCGCAGCCCGCCTCGCCGACTACGCGGAGCGCGAACAGGCTCTACGGAGGTATCTTTGACTACGATGCCAAAGCTGAACGCCTGCACGTTGTAAACGCCGAGCTCGAAGACCCGGCGGTCTGGAACGACCCCAAGCACGCTCAAGACCTGGGCCGTGAAAAGAAAGCGCTGGAAACCGTGGTGGAAACACTCACGGGCCTGGGCACGGGCCTGGCGGATGCCAACGAATTGTTTGAAATGGCCAAGGCCGACGACGACGACTCCACGCTGGAATCCATCGAACTCGACGCCAATGGCTACCAGGAAAAGCTCGAAGACCTGGAATTCCGCCGCATGTTCTCCAATCCGGCCGACCCGCTGAACTGCTTTATGGATATCCAGGCAGGCGCAGGCGGCACGGAAGCGCAGGACTGGGCGTCGATGCTGTTGCGCCAGTACCTGAAGTACGCCGAGCGCAAGGGATTCAAGGCTGAAATCCTGGAAGAGTCCGAAGGCGAAGTCGCCGGGCTGAAGTCCGCCACGATCAAGATCGAAGGCGAATACGCCTTTGGCTATCTGCGCACCGAAACCGGCGTGCACCGCCTGGTCCGCAAAAGCCCGTTCGATTCATCCGGCGGCCGCCACACGTCGTTCGCCAGCGTGTTCGTCTACCCCGAAGTCGATGATTCTTTTGAAGTCGATGTGAACCCCGCCGACCTGCGCGTGGACACCTACCGTGCCTCTGGCGCGGGCGGTCAGCACATCAACAAGACCGACTCGGCCGTGCGCCTGACCCACATGCCCACCGGCATCGTGGTGCAGTGCCAGAACGACCGCTCGCAACACCGTAACCGTGCCGAAGCCATGCAAATGCTGAAATCCAAGCTCTACGAGCTGGAAATGCGCAACCGCATGGCCGAACAGCAAAAACTGGAAGACTCCAAGACCGATGTGGGTTGGGGCCACCAGATCCGTTCGTACGTGCTGGACCAAAGCCGTATCAAGGACTTGCGCACGAACGTTGAAATCTCCAACACGCAGAAAGTGCTGGACGGCGACCTGGACCCCTTTATCCAGGCCAGCCTAAAGCAAGGCGTTTAAGTCTCGCGATACTTCCGCTCACCGCACCCAGAGGTCCACGAATGTCCGATACCATCGCAATTCTCACCGGCGCATCGCGCGGCATTGGCGCCGCCATGGCGCGCGGCCTGGCCAAACCGGGCACCCGCCTGATTACGCTGGCGCGCCGCGAAGACCCCGAACTGGCTGCCTACGCACGCTCGCAAGACGTGCAGTTGGAACAGCTGTCCGTGGACCTCTCGGACTTGAAAGCCGCCGAAGCCGCAGCCGAACGCATTTGCGCGGCCCTGCCGCGCGATGCCAAGCGCTATCTGCTGATCAATAACGCGGGCACCGTGCATCCCATCGCGGGCACTGACGCACTGATCGACGGCGCGGCCATCACCGCCGCCTTCAATCTGAACGTCACCGCCGTCATGCTGCTGACGGCACGCTTTTTGGCCGCGGTTGAAGACCTGAAAGCCGACCGCCGCGTGCTGAACATTTCGTCTGGCGCGGGCCGCAACCCGAACGCCGGCTGGGGCGTGTACTGCGCCACCAAGGCCGCGCTCGACATGTACTCGCGCGTGGTCAAGCAAGAACAAGGCACGGACGGCGCGCGCATCGTCGCGCTGGCGCCCGGCATTGTCGACACCGACATGCAGGTCGCCATCCGTTCCAGCGACCCGGAAAGCTTCCCGGCGCTTGCCAAATTCCAGGACTTCCACGCCACGGGCAAATTGACTTCGCCCGCCAACGTGGCCTCCCGCATCCTCGCCTACCTGGACCGCGAAGATTTCGGCACCACCGAAATCGACGACATCCGCAATTACGACTGATCCCCGACCATGACCGACCACTCGACCACTCCGGCCCCCGCCCAGGATGAAAACCGCTTGATCGCCGAACGGCGCGCCAAGCTGGCCAAACTGCGCGAAACCGGTGTCGCGTACCCCAACGATTTCGTGCCTGACGCACGCGCTGCGGCCCTGCATGACCAATACGACAGCCAAGAGCAAGAAGCCCTGGCCGCCGCCCCCGTCACCGTCAAGGTCGCCGGCCGCATGATGCTCAAGCGCGTCATGGGCAAAGCCAGCTTCGCCACCCTGCAAGACAGCACCGGCCGCATCCAGATCTACCTGGATCGCGGCACGCTGGGCGAAGACAACTACGCCGCGTTCAAGCAATGGGATATTGGCGACATCATCGCCATCGAAGGGTCGGTCTTCAAGACCAACAAGGGCGAACTGTCGGTGCACGCCGCCACCGCCCGCCTGCTGTCCAAGTCCTTGCGCCCGCTGCCGGACAAGTTCCATGGCGTGGCCGACCAAGAACTGCGCTACCGCCAGCGCTACGTCGACCTGATCATGACGGACGCCACGCGCCGCACGTTCGAGGCGCGCAGCAAGGCCGTGGGCAGCATCCGCCAATTCATGCTGAACGCCGGCTTCCTCGAAGTGGAAACCCCGATGCTGCACCCGATTCCGGGTGGCGCGGCGGCCAAGCCCTTCGTCACGCACCACAATGCGCTGGACATGGAAATGTACCTGCGCATTGCGCCGGAACTCTACCTCAAGCGCCTGATCGTGGGCGGCTTCGAACGCGTGTTTGAAGTCAACCGCAACTTCCGCAACGAAGGCGTCAGCCCGCGTCACAATCCCGAATTCACGATGATGGAATTCTATGCAGCCTTCGCGGACTACCGCTGGCTCATGGACTTCACGGAAGAACTGATCCGCCAGGCCGCCATCTCGGCCACCGGCAGCGCCGTCCTGACCTACGGCGAACGCGAACTGGACCTGTCCAAGCCGTTTGACCGCCTGACCATCTGCGAAGCCATCCTCAAGTACGCGCCGGGCTACACCCAGGCGCAGCTGGACGATATCTCTTTCGTGCGCGCCGAATTGAAGAAGCTGGGCGCACACGCAGACGGCCCCGTGCTGTCGCGCGCCGGCCTGGGCGCGCTGCAACTGGCGCTGTTCGAAGAGACGGCTGAAGCCAAGCTCTGGAACCCGACCTACATCATCGACTACCCGGTCGAAGTGTCGCCGCTGGCCCGCGCCTCCGACACCCGCGAAGGCATCACCGAACGCTTCGAGCTGTTCATGACGGGCCGCGAGATCGCCAACGGCTTCTCGGAGCTGAACGATCCCGAAGACCAGGCCGAACGCTTCCGCTCGCAAGTCGAAGCCAAGGATGCAGGCGACGAAGAAGCCATGTTCTATGACGCGGACTACATCCGCGCGCTGGAATATGGCATGCCTCCGACGGGCGGCTGCGGCATCGGCATCGACCGCCTGGTCATGCTGCTGACCGACAGCCCCAGCATCCGTGACGTCATCCTCTTCCCGCACCTGCGCCGTGAAGACTAAGCGGCAACTGGCGTCATGATCTTCAAGATCCTGATGCTGGGCCTGATCGTGGCGGGGGTGATCTACTGGATCAAGCAACCCCGCCGCGTTCAAGCGGCCGCGCCGTACCAACCCCTGCCCGCACGCCGGCCGATATTCATCGCGCTATGCATCGCCACGGCGCTGGCCGCGGCCGGCTCTGTGCTTTCTGCCCTGCTGTGGATGGGCGGCGTCGCCGGCGGCGTGACCGGCGGCGGATACCGTGGCGAAGCGGATTTTCTGCTGCCTGTGTCGGGTTCTTTGCTGGCGCTGGCGATTGCCTGCGCGGTCGGCGCGTTTCTGAAGCGCCGGGGTTGAATCAAAGCGGTTCCAGCGGCCACGCGCCGGCGCCCTCCGGCAGAGCAGGCAACTGCGCTAATAACATCGCATCTATAAACGCGGCCGGCGCCAAACGCCCCCCGGGCTTATACCACTGCACCGTCAGGTTCATCGCGCCCAACACACAGCGCTTGATGACGCGCGCATCGCCCTTGATCAAGCCAGCGCTCACCGCGCCCGACACCACCGACTGCCACATCGCCTCGTAGCGATCACTCAGTTCCTTCACCGTTGACTGACTGCCCGGCGACAAGCTGCGCCATTCATACACCAGCGCATTCATCGCATCGCCGCCAGCGCCTTGCAACATGCTCCACATATGAACGCGAAACAGCGCCGCCAGACGATCGGCAGGCGCCTTGTAATGCGCCAGCGCGCGCTCGCCGTCATCAAGCACTTCCTGAATGCCATTGTTCATTACCGCCACCAGGATCTCTTCCTTGCTGCGGAAATGGTGGAACAGACTACCGGATTGCAGTCCGACGGCGCGGGCCAGTTCACGTACCGTTGTGCGTTCATAGCCGTGCTTGCAGAACAGCCGGCCAGCCGTCAGCACCAGCTCACGACGGCGTTCAGAATCCGCGCCGTCGTCCCGTGCCGCAGCAGTCCCAAGCTTGCCCATGGGGCCTCACAGCCTCTCAATAATCGTCGCAGTCGCCATACCGTGCCCTATACACATCAGTTGCATACCCAACCGCCCTTCCGTGGCCTCCAACCCCGCCAGCATCTTGGCCATCAACCCTGCACCCGTGGCCCCCAGCGGGTGCCCATGCGCGATCGCGCCTCCCCATGGATTCACACGGGCAAGGTCTGCGCCCGTGGCGCGTTGCCACGCCAGCACGACGCTGGCAAACGCTTCGTTGATCTCAATCCAGTCCAGGTCGCGCAATTGCAGACCCGCACGCGCCAGCGCGCGTTCCGTGGCCGGAATTACGCCCGTCAGCTGCATCACCGGGTCCGACCCCACCACTACCCGCGCCAGGAAGCGCGCGCGTGGTCGCAAGCCATCAGCCAGCGCAGTATCCCGATCGGCCAGCAGCACCGCTGCCGCGCCATCCGCCAGCTGACTGGCATTGGCAGCGGTTACGCCGCCTTGGCCCACCGGCCGCAACGCGGGCGCCATCGCCGCCATGCGCGCAGCGTCGGTCTGTTCCCGTATGCCTTCATCCCGATGCACGGCGGTTTGCGGCCCCATCAGCAACTCCGCATGCAGCCCGGCTCGAGCCGCGCTCCAAGCACGCGCATGGCTTTCGCGTGCCCACGCGTCCATTTCCGCCTGCGACAACGCCCAGTGTTCCGCGATCCGCTCCGCGCTCTCAATTTGATGGATCAAGGGGTAGCGCTCCAGTAGCGCAGGGTTCAATGATTCAAATCCCTGAAACGCGCTTTGGCCCAAGGTCACGTCCAGGAACATAGGCACCCGGCTCATGCTTTCGACACCTCCCGCCACCACATAACGCATGTCGCCCGCGGCAATAGCCTGGGCGCCGAAGTGCACCGCCTGCTGACTGGAACCGCACATACGATTCAGCGCCACGCCGGGCACGCTGTCGGGCAGGCTCGACAACATGACGGCAAGACGCCCAACATTGGCGCCCTGCTCGCCCGCCTGGCTGACGCAGCCAGCGATCAGGTCTTCGACTTTCTCGCCCGGCAATCCTGCCCGCGCCAACAATCCATCCACGGTTTGAGCCAGCAGCGTGTCCGGCCGGGTCTCCGCCCACAAGCCGCCACGGCGGCCGAACGGCGTGCGTACTGCTTCCACGATGACGGCTTGATTCATACCGTGGTCTCCTCTGCATAAAGCGATTCAATTTCCACGGCATAGGTGCGATAGATGCTGGCGCGCCTGACCTTCATCGTTGCCGTGACCTCGCCGTCGTCATGATCCAGCTCTTTCGTCAGCAGGTGGAACCGCTTGATCTGCGATACCGGCGCCAGCCCCGCATTGGCGCGCGAGACTTCCTGCTGGACCAGCGCGCGCACCTGTGGACACTCCACCAATGACCGGAAATGCGTGAAGGCGATGCGCTGCGATTCGGCCCACTTGCCCACCGTGTCGAACTCCAGTTGAATCAGCGCCGACACGTACTTTCTTCCGTCGGCGATCACGATGCATTCCTTTACGTACGGACTACCCTTGACCGCGTTCTCGATCTCCGACGGCGTCAGATTCTTGCCGCCCGCCGTGATCATGATGTCTTTCAAGCGATCAACAATACGCACCCGGCCGTCCACCTCGGCCACCACGTCGCCAGTATGGAGCCAGCCGTCACGCACGGTGTCAGCGGTCGCATCCGGGTTCTTGTAGTAGCCCTGAAATACCATTTCGCCTCGCACCAGCAGCTCGCCCGCGTCGCCCATCCTCCACTCCACGCCCAGAATGGGCTCCCCCACCGTGCCCACTTTCACCCGGTCGGGATGCTGCCCAAAAATCATGCCGGCAGATTCGGTCAGACCATAAACCTCCACCAGTGGCACGCCCAGGTTTCGAAAGTAGCGCACCACGTCTGGCGGAATTGGCGCAGCGCCGGTCATCGCCACGCGCACTCGCCGTAGCCCGATGAAGTTCTGCAAAGCGCGCAGCACCAGCCAATACCACAACGTATGAGTCAGCCGTTCACGCAAGGAATACTGCGCGCGCGATTTCTCCAGGAACGGCGCGCACTGCGCAAGCGCATGGCGGTACAGCCACTGCTGCAAGCGGCCAGCCTCTTGCATCTTGATCGAGATCGACGCATGCAGCTTTTCCCATATGCGCGGCACGCCCAGGAAGATCGTCGGCGCCACTTCGCGCAGGTCTTCCTGCACCGTCCGTATGGACTCGCCAAAGTTCACCTGCGTACCCAAGTAAAGAGGCACAAAGGTGGACAACATTTGTTCCGCCACATGGCACAACGGCAGATAAGACAGATGCACGCTGTGCCCGTCCATCCCCAGCCTGTCCGCGATGCCCGGGGCCACGCCGCGCATATTGCGGTAGGACAGCATCGCGCCTTTGGGCTTGCCGGTGGAGCCGGACGTGTAGATCATGAGGCCGGTGTCATCCAGGCGTTGTCCGTCCAGCAACGTATTCAACGCCGCCAGTTCGCCTGCTTCGCGCGCGGCTCCGTCCGCTTCCACTTCATGAAACGTCACAATACGTTCGCGTTCGGCAGGCCCATACGAACGCAAGCCCTTCGTCTCCATCATGACGATGCGGCGAAGCAGCGGCAGACGGTCTGCCACTTGCAACACTTTGTCGGTTTGCTCCTGGTCTTCGCACACCACCAGTTCGACGTCCGCGTGCGCCAGCACATAACCCATTTCTTCAGCCGGACTGGTGGCATACACCCCGACCGCCACAGCGTTGACCGTACCCGCGCCCAACTGCGTCAGCAGCCATTCCACGCGGTTCTCGGACACGATGGCGACTCGCCCTCCGGGGTTTAAGCCCAGTGCCCGAAGGCCCAGTCCCACGCGGCAGGCGCGCTGCCAGTAGTCCGCCCAGGACAGCGGCTTCCAGATTCCAAAGTCTTTCTGCCGGATCGCAATTGCCGCGGGCTGACGCCGCGCCTGCTCGCGCAGCATCTGGGGCAATGTCAACGCAGGCCAGACAGCCTCATCAATCGCCGGGATCATGTTGTGCGCGCTCATGACAGCCAGCGCTTGCGGCGCTTGTAGTGCTTGATGTCGCGAAAGCCCCGTGCCTCGCCGGTGCCGCCCACGCCCAGATAGAACTCGCGCACATCCGGGTCGGCGGCCAACTTGTCAGCAGTGCCGTCGATCACCACCTTGCCCGTCTCCATGATGTAGCCATAGTGCGCCACAGCCAGCGCCACCGACGCATTCTGTTCCACCAGCAGCATCGATACACCTTGCTCGGCGTTGATGCGCGCAATGATGGAAAAAATGCTTTCAACCAGCATCGGCGACAACCCCAGGGAAGGCTCGTCCAGCAGCATCAGCTGGGGCTGCGCGATCAATGCGCGGCCTATCGCCAGCATCTGTTGTTCGCCCCCAGACAGGTAACCCGCCAGACCGCGCCGGCGCTCGAACAGGCGCGGAAAATAGCCGTACACCAGATCAAAGTCCACGCGAGCGCCCTTGCGCCCGGTCAATGCATAGGTAGCCGCAACCAGGTTCTCTTCTACGGTCAGGTCTTCAAACACCCGGCGCCCCTCCATCACATGCGCCAGCCCCGCCCGCACCAGATTCTGCGGTTTGGCGCCCGCCGTGTCGCCCCCATTGAAGCTGATCCGCCCGCGCACCAGCGCTCCATCCTCCAGGTCAAGCAAACCGGAAACCGCTTTCAACGTCGTGGATTTACCGGCCCCATTACTGCCCAGCAGCGCCACGATGCTGCCGGCCGGCACCGACAGGGACAAGCCGCGCAACACCTGCACCGCCTTGTTGTAGACGACCTCGATATTGTTGATGTCGAGCACTGCGGCCGTCGCCGCGGCAGCCGTCAATGCTTGCGCGTCCTGTCCCGGGTTCACAGGCGCCTCACTTCAACACGATCCAATCGGATGCCGGCACCATCTGCTTGAGCTTCACATCGGCTCGATAGATCCGGCCGACCGGAATCGAGTTGCCCTTGATCGAGATTGGCACGCCGATCAGGCCGCCCGTATCAAAATCCTTGATGCCATCAAGTGCGGCTTTCATGTTGGCGGCGGTCAAGTCCTTGCCTGCGTCCAGCGTGCGCTTGGCTACCTCGGAAAACAACATGGCGGCCAGAAAACCCTGCATATAACCCGTGCTCTGGTATTGCGGACGCATCTCGCGAATCTTCTTCAACATCGGCGAGTCGCCCTCCGTGTCGTAGTAGTAGCGGTAAGGCATCACGCCCATAAAACCCTCGGCGTCCTCGCCCATCTGCATCACGGTCGAGTTGTCCATCGTCCAGAACGTGCCCATGTAGCGCGTCTTCAGCCCCATGCGCTTGCCCTGCCCGACGAACTCGGGAATGGGCGCCAGTACGTAACCGTGGAAGATCGTGAAATCAGGGTCGGCGCGGCGCAGCTTGATGACCTCGGTCGATACGTCCACGCTACCCGGCGCTGTCATGATTTCCGTTGCGACTTTCAGCCCCAACTTCTCGGCCAAGGCACGCGAACCGGCAATCGGATCACGGCCAAATTCCGTGTCCGAATAGACGAATGCCACTTTGGCTCCGGGCTTTTCCTTGGCGATGTAGCGCAGCAAAATGCCGAACATCTCGGTGTAGTCCGGCCCCAGCATGAACTGCGCCGGATACTTGGCGGGGTCATTCAACTCGGTCGCAAACGACGCGCCGGTCATCAGGATGTCGCCCGTCCGGTTCAGCTCGGCGTTGATCGTCTTGGAAAATCCGGTCGAATCGCCGTAGTAGAAGTTCACCTTGTTCTGGCTAGTGATCTTCTTGAACGCCGCTACCGACGCATCCACCTTGTATGCCGTGTCTTCGGGCACGTAACGCAGCTTGCGCCCCTTTATGCCGCCCTGATCGTTGATGATCTTCACGTAATCCGTAATGCCTGCGTGGATACCCTGGCCGGCAAAAGCAAACACGCCGCTTAACGGAATCGACCCGCCCAACACCAGGTCATCCGCCGCCTGCGCAATGGGCGCTGCCGACAATGCCGCCGCCAGGCCCAATGGGGCCAGCAACCTCGATAAACCGCTGCCTAACCGGATGCGCTTCATGGTGTGTCTCCTTGGGTCTGATGAGTCATACAGTCGGCCATGTCAGCGACTATGTGCGAAACGGCCACAAGTGGAAGAAACGGCGTACCCGCCGCCAGATTTCCGCGAGCCCATGCGGCTCGAAGATCAAAAAGCCCACAATCAGCAGGCCGAAAACAATGGTGCGCACCGGCGACACCAGCCTCAACGCATCGCCGCCGACCGGCAGCCAGCCCACGATCAGCTTGAGTAGCTCCGGCACCATCGTCATGAATATCGCGCCCAAAATGGAGCCCAGTATTGACCCCATGCCCCCGACAATGATGGCCGCCAGGAAAAAAATCGACATGATCAGCGGAAAGCTCTCGGGCGTGACAACGCGGAAAAAGTACGCCCACAAGCCACCCGCCACCCCGGCATAAAACGAAGACAGTCCAAATGACAGCAGCTTGTAGCGCAGCAGGCGTATGCCTAGCACTTCAGCAGAAATGTCCCGATCGCGGATCGCAATAAACGCACGCCCGATGCGGGTGCGGAACAAATTCGCCGCGCCCAGCACCATCAGCACCGTCACAGGAACAATCAGCCAATAGATCTTGAAAGACGTATCCAGGTCCACACCCAGCAGCCTCGCGGGTGGCACCTGCAACCCCGTGGTGCCGCCCGTGAACTGCCAGTTCGCAAAAATGAAATGGGCAATGAACGACGCCGCAATCGTAGCGATCGCCAGGTACAGGCCCTTCACCCGCAAAGAAGGTATGCCCACCAGCAAGCCGCCCACCATCGCCACCACACCGCCGCCCAGCAAATTGATCAGCACCGGCGTCCCCAGACGCAGCTCCATCACCGCCACCGTGTAGGCGCCCAAGCCCATGAACGCCGCCTGGCCCAGACTGACCAGGCCGGTATAGCCGGTCAGGATATTCAGCCCGGTTGCACTCGCGACGTTGATAGCGACCAGACAAGCCAGATACAGCCAATAGGCGTCAGCCACAAACGGAAACAGCGCGAGCGAAGCCGCCAGCAACGCCAGCCACACATGTTGCGTGCGGGTGTCGAACAGTGATTCATCAGCCAGGTAGGTCTGCTTGGCAGTGGCGATACGCATGGATCAGAGCCTCTCGATTTCGCGGGTGCCAAACAAGCCATACGGCCTGACCATCAGCACCACCACCAGCACAACAAACGTGGCCAGCAACTTGTACTCACCGCCCAGATAGGCGCCCGCCCAAGCTTCCAGCAGGCCAATGAAGATGCCGCCCACCAGAGCGCCTGCCACGCTGTCCAAGCCTCCCACGATCACCACTACCAGCACCGACAGACCGAACACGCCCATCGACGACGAAATGCCGCCGATGGCGCCCACTATCACGCCCGACACTGCCGCCAGCGCGCCCGCCGCCACCCATGCCAAAGAAAATACACGCGGCACATTGATGCCCATCGCGTAGGCCGCTCCCTGATCCGACGCCGTGGCCCGCAAGGCCACACCGCCGCGCCAGTAGCGAAACACCACCAACACCAGCAAAGCCAGTACCACTGCAACCCAGAACCCGTAGAACACCTTGGGCGCAACAAAGGCCTCGCCCACCATCACCGGCGCACGCGGCATGAATTCAGGCAAACGCCGCTGGTCGGCCGTCCAGATCAGCTCCACCACGCCCACCAGAATCGACGCCAGTCCGACCGTCACCATGAATACCGAGATCGGCGCCTCGCCCAGCATGGGCCGTATGGTCAACCGCTCAACCAGCGCGCCCAGCGCGCCAGACACCACGACTGCGCCCACAATAGCCAGCCAGATCGGCCACTCCATGCCGGTGGCAAACGCATAGAACACATACGCGCCCAGCATCAGGAATTCGCCGATTGCGATGTTTACGACACGCGTCGCCTTGTAGACGATCACAAACGCCAGCGCCGCCAGCGCATAAAGGCCGCCACTGCCCAATCCCGCCAGCGATACCTCCAGCAAAAACAACCAATCCATCAGGCTGCCTCCCGCAAGCGGCGGCGCAAATCACCGACATCCCCTGCACCCAGATATGCTTTGATGACTTCGGGATTCGCCTGGACTTCCCTCGGTGTGCCATCGGCAATCACCTGGCCAAAATTCAACACCACAACATGGTCGGACAGGTCCATCACCATGCCCATGTCATGCTCCACCATCAGCACCGTCACGCCCCACTCAGCACGCGCATCCAGAATGAATCGAGCCATGTCGTCCGTTTCTTCGCGGTTCATGCCGGCCACCGGTTCGTCCAGCATCAGCACCTTGGGGTTCATCGCTAGCGCGCGCGCGAGTTCCACGCGTTTTTGCAAGCCATAGGAAAGCGCCGACACAGGCGCGTGCCGGATGTGGTCGATCTCCAGAAAATCAATGATGCGTTCTTCGATGTCTGCCCGGAGCGCCATCTCTTCGCGGCGCGCCCGGCCCAGATAGAACAAGGCATCCAGCACGTTGGTGCGCAAATGGGCATGGCGGCCCAGCTTGATGTTGTCCAGCACCGTCATGCCGCGAAACAGCGCAATGTTCTGGAAGCTGCGCGCCAGTCCAAGCCTTGCGCGTTCCGGCGCGGCCACGCGCGTGATGTCGCGGCCTTCAAATCGGATCTGCCCCGATGCTGGCTTGTAAAAGCCCGAGATCGTGTTGAACAACGAGGTCTTGCCGGCGCCGTTCGGGCCGATGATCGTGGTGATGGAGCCCGGCGCCACGCGAAAGCCCACGCCTGTCAGCGCTTTGACTCCGCCGAACGCCAACGTCACCCCATCCACCTCCAGCAAGGGAGGCTTATCGGACTGATCCACCATTTGTCTCCTCGCTTTTTTATCGCGAAGTTTTATTCGCCGCCTGTGGCGGACATTATTTACGACGGTGAATCAGGCGAACCCGCTAGGCAGGAGATGCAACGAACCTGTCTTTACCTACGCCAGACCAGCGCCGGAAAATCGTTCTATGCGTTACGCTAAGAGCGCTTAAAAAAAACCAAGCAAGCGCTCGGTTCAGACCATAGCATCGCGGTTTTTGGATCGACAGTTGGTACTTACCCGATAACGGAGACAAGCTATGACCCAAGAACTTCCGGTCTTTCAGACCTTGCTGATGGAAGCCGCTGATGCGGTGGCAACGCTGACTTTGAACCGCGCCGACACGCTCAATGCGATTGATGTAGCCATGGCTCAGGATCTACAACGGGCGGCGCAATGGCTGGAAACACGCAACGATATCCGTGTCGTGCTACTGCGTGCTGCGGGCAAGGCATTTTGCGCGGGCGGCGACATCAGCATGTTCGCTGGCGAATCGGCGCAGGTACGCAACACGCTCCTTGATCTCTTCACGCCACTGAACGATTTCATCTCCCGCATCGCCCGCATGAACAAAGTGTGGCTCGCCCAAGTTCACGGCGTCGCTGCCGGTGCGGGGCTGTCGCTGGTGTTGGCCTGCGACCTCGCGATTGCCGATAGCGGCGCCCGCTTCATGACGGCCTACCTCAAGCTCGGCGCCACGCCAGACGCGGGCATGACGCACGGGCTGATGCGCGCGCTGGGTCCCAAGCGGGCACTCGATCTGCTGCTGCGCCACGATCCCTTCACCGCCAGCGAGGCATTGGCTTGGGGCATCATCACGCGCATCGCGCCTGCGGGCGGCCTCAGTGATGCGGCGCTAGCTTACGCGCAAGATATCGCCAGCCACGCGCCGCATGGCATTGCCGGCGCGAAAGACCTGCTGCGCTCGGCCGCCCACGCCTCCCTCGAAACGCAGTTGGCCGAAGAAACCGCTCGCTTCCTGCACTCCGCATCGCGCAATGATTTCGCCGAAGGGGTACAAGCATTTCGCGAAAAGCGGCCGCCGCAATTCAAGGGCCAGTAAATCCGCCTACGATGCGGCGGCCTTCGTCCAATCCGGTGCGCGTTTCTGTACGAAGGCGGCCAATCCTTCCGCCGCTTCAGGCGTGGCGGCCGCATTGCAAAACACCTCAACCGCAGTGGCGACCCTGCGCCGGTAGTCGTTGTCGTTCGCATACACAAAAGCGCGCCGACCCATGGCCAGCACCTGCCGGGGCTTGCTGGCCAAAGACTGAGCGAGCGCGCGTGCCTGCCCCAACAACTCTGCTTCGGGCACCACACGTGCAACCAGCCCCAACTCATGCGCCTCGCTGGCGCTGAAGGTACGGCCGGTGAACAACAAATCAAACGCCCGATGCTTGCCCACAATGCCCGGCAGATGCACATAGTGAATGGCAGGTAGCACCCCGACGTCGATTTCCGGATAGCCAAATGTGGCCGTGTCCGCTGCCACCACCATGTCGCTGGAAATGGCGACCGTCATGCCGCCGCCACGCACCGCGCCCGACACCACCGAAATCGAGGGCTTGCTCAGATTGAACTGCGCATCGTAGAGCTTGATGTAAAGCCGCGACAGCAATGCGTGAATGTGCAGCGGAGAACTGTCCAACAGCTTCTTCATATCCAGACCGGCGCAAAACCGTCCCGGCAAATCGCTGGCAATCAACACCGCGCGCACGCCAGCATCCGCGTTCGCACGTTCCAACGCGGTTATCAGTGCATCCAGCATTGCTACATCCAGTGCATTGACGGGTGCATGGCAAAGATGGATTTCGGCAATTCCGTCGCGCACGTCATAGCGCAAAAAATTCATCAGGCTTCTCCCGTTGACGCCGTCGCCTGCACGCTGCCTGCGGCGAGCATCGTTTCAATTTCCGCTGCTGTGTAGCCCAGCTCGGCCAAGATCTCCCGGCTGTGCTCACCCAGCAAAGGCGCGGCCAACTTGGCCTGACGGGGCTGACGCCCAAAACGCACCGGCAGACCGATGCTTTGCACCTCGCCCAACACGGGATGCTGCGTGGTCACAATCAGCTCACGCGCTGCCACTTGCGGATGCGCAAGCGCCTCGTCCAGTGTGTGAATCGCCGAACACGCCACGCCTGCGGGCTTAAGCGCTGTCAGCCAATCCTGCACGGTGCGAGTTCCAATAACGCCCTGCACCAGCGCAACCGTAGCGTCGAAGTTCCGCACGCGGTCTGCGTTACGCGCATAGTCAGGGCTATCCACTTGACCCAGACCCGCCACAGCGCAAAACCGCTGCCACTGCGCGTCATTGCCTACCCCCAGCATCAGATCGCCATCAGCTGCCCGAAACGCCTGGTACGGACACATCGCCGGATGTCCGGTTCCCATCCGCCGCGGAATCTGGCCAGATCGCCAATAGTTCTGCGCCATGTAGGACATCAAGCCTAGCGACGTGTCCAGCAGCGAGACATCCAGGTACTGGCCTTTGCCAGTCTGACTGCGCTCAAGCAGCGCAGCAAGAATCCCGCTTAACGCAAACGAACCTGTTCCCAGGTCCACGGGCGAAAAACTGGCTCGTGCAAAATTCCCTCCTGGCTCGCCCATGGTGCTGATCATGCCGCTAAACGCTTGCAGCATGACGTCGTATCCCGGTTCATCGCCCATCGGGCCTTCCCGGCCGTATCCCGAAATCTCGCAATAGATCAGCGCTGGATTCAGGCTGCTGAGCGTGTCGTAGTCCACGCCCAGACGCGCTGCGGTCTTGCCGCCAAAGCCTTGCAAAACCACATCTGATTTCTCAGCAAGCCGGTGCACGACGGCCCGGCCCTCGGGCGTCTTCAAATCCACCGCCAGGCTGCGCTTGTTGTGATTGACCGCCAGAAAGGTGGCCGATTGACCCGCTTCCTGAGGCAGCCACGCGCGCGTATCGTCGCCCGTTCCAACGGGCTCCACCTTGATGACGCGAGCGCCGAGCTCACCCAGATACTGCCCGCAAAGCGGGCCGGCCAGCACCTTGCTCAGGTCCAGAACCGTAATGTTTTTAAGCGGTGTCATAGGGATAGCGGCGGGCTTGTTCACTGCTCGGCCTTGAGACCAATAGCGTTCGCGGCTTCCGTCCATTGGGCGGTTTCACGTTGGAAGAACGCATCCAGCCCGGCAGGTGCGACGGGCAAGGCTTCCGCGCCGCGCTCTTGCATCGCCTTGCCATAAGCCGCATCTGCCACCACTCGCGCGACGGCAACGCGCAGCTTCTGCACCACCTCGGGCGGCGTACCGGCTGGCGCCTGCAACGAGAACCAGAACTTAAGATCCAGACTCGGGTAGCCGGTCTCTTTCAGCGTCGGCACATCCGGCAGGTTGGGCGAGCGCTCGGCTGACGTAATCGCCAGCGCCTTCAATCTGCCAGCCTGCACCTGGCCCAAGCTTGTGGACATGCTGTCAAACAGAAAGTCGATCTGGCCGCCGATCACGTCCGTCACCGCGTTCGCGCTGCCTTTGTAGGCCACGCCAACTGCCTGGAAATCCGCCAATTTCTGCAGCAGAGCGCCATAGACATGGGGCGAGCTGCCCGGGCCAAACGTCGCATAACTCAACCCGTTCGGAGCCGCGCGCCCGCGCTGCACCAGCTCGGCCAAGGTCTTGACCGGCGTGCGCTCAGGATTCACGACCAGCAGATTGGGCATCGCGCCCGTCACTCCGATTGGCACAAAGTCCTGCAACGGACGCATCTTCGCGCTGGGATACATCAACGGATTCACCGCCTGCATGCCCACCGTGTTGTGCATCAGCGTGTAGCCGTCGGCGGGACCATTGAGCACGCTTTGATAACCCACATTGCCGCTTGCCCCCGGCTTGTTCTGCACAATGACCTGCTGCCCCAGTTCTCGCGACAACGGCTCCGCCACAAGACGCGCAATGAAGTCAGTCGGGCCGCCTGCCGAAAACGGCACCAGCAACGTGATGGGTTTTGAGGGCCAGTTGTCGGCCAACGCAGGGGTGGCCAGAACGGCCGTAGCCAATCCAAGAACTAGTGCTTTGGTTAACGCCATGATGTCTCCGTATGTTTTTTCTAGTGCAGGCGATGCATTATCCGAAGCCGCTTGATATATTGGAAATACCGTTTAAATATGCAGGCCATAATAAAAACATGATGGCTTTGCTCACACAAAGGCCCATCACATGTCGATGTCGATTCGCGCAATGCAGTGCTTTGTTGCGGTGGTATCCACGGGATCGATCAGCCGGGCCGCCGCAACGCTGCACGTGGCGCAACCGGCACTCAGCCTGGTAATCCGAAACCTGGAAGAAGATCTGGGCGTCGTGCTGCTGCATCGCAGCGCCCGCGGCGTAACGCCAACCGCCGCCGGCACGCGCATGCTGGCGCACGCGCGAGAAATCCTGGGCCGTATCGATGCCGCACGCGCGGACGTCCGCGAAGACGTGAACGTCCCGCGCGGGACCGTCTCGCTGGCAATGTCGATGTCGATGGCAAAGCTGCTGACTGTGCCCCTGCTGCGTTTCAGCCTGGAACACTGGCCGGGTGTCTACATCAAGATTATCGAGTCCAGCACCGGGTACATCCCAGGCTTCGTCAGCTCCGGCCATGCCGACCTGGGCCTGACGTTCAGCGACGATGCCTCAGTCGACCTGCGCTTTGAACATCTGATGGAAGAAGAGCTCGTGGTCGTGTCGCCGCCCGCCGCCAAATCTGGCGGCAAGCCTCGCCCGTTCGCGTTGCAAACCTTGCCCGTGATGGACCTTGGTGAGTTGGCGGGTTTGCCGTTGGTGCTGCCAGGCAATCCGCACAGTCTTCGGCGGCTCTTGGATCAGTATCAACATCGGCAAAACGTGGAATTCCGCGTTATCGCCGAGGCTAATGCCATTCCGCAGTTGATCGAACTGGCGCAAGCCGGCATCGCCCACACCATCCTGTCTTACGAGGCGGTGCGAGCCGAAGCCGCGAGGGGGGATGTCGTGCTGCGCAGGGTCGTCAAACCCAGAATGACTCGGCCAGTATTCCTATGCCGGTCTGACGTGCTGCCCTTGTCCATGGCCGCATCCGCAGTGGCCGACCGGGTAAGCCGGATCATCACGGCGGCGGGCAGCATGGCTCCGTCCGCCATACGGGCTGGTGTTAAATAACGCGCTTTTCCACCGCCTGCGCCCAACGCCGCGCCACCGTTGGCGAGGTTGCGCACGTGGCGGAATCCGTCACCACCCGCACGGCGCGTTCCAGCAATTGAATATCCGCTTCGTGCTGACGCGCCACATGGGGGTCTTCAAAAAAGATCACGCGCTGGCATTGGTGCTCAAGCACCAGCTCCGCAATCTGCGCATCGCCGCCAAGCGGACCGCTCAGATAACGATGCACCCACGGTGTGTCCTTCGGCCAGCCGCGCGACCAAGCCAGCTCATTTAAGCGTCCGCCAGTGGTGCCCGTCGCGACGCGACGCGCAAACCGCGACAGCAAATCAAAGTGCTCGCTGGCAAAGGCCACCATCTCGTCTTTGAGCGCATCGTGGGCGATCATTGCCAAGGTCTGACCGGTGAAGTTGAAGTGGCGCGAGGCCGACGCATCCGGCGCCAAGCCCGCATGGATACGTTCAACTTCCATCCACTCAATGGCGCCTGCCAGCGTCGAAATAAACGGGCGTCCATGCGTAATGCACTGACGCTTCAAGGCCAGTGCCTCAGGGAAAATCGAAGAGGGATCAACCGGGTCGATCAAATAGATTGCGCCGTCAAACGGCGCCTGCCCGTCACGCCCTTCAGTCACGCGGGCAACCAGCTTCATCAGCCCGCCCTCACGCCCGTAGGGATAGCGAATCAGACCGCTATACCCTTGCAGCATGCCTTCTCGCACGATGGCATCGTGCGTGCGGCCGACGGTGTGCAATTGCACCCCCAGCTCGCGTATCGTGGACGAGCACGCGCGCAACCAGGTGAACAAGGCGGCATCAGGCGTTTCGTGATGCAGTCGATTGGCGGCCAGGCCAAAACGCAATTGGGCAGCGGGCATCGGTAGACTCAGGCAGGTAAGGACAACAAGCGAAGCCTTGATGATACCGTGACCGTCCCGGCTGCGGCATAGCAAAGCAGAAATCCCAAAGCGCCGTCCACGTAGCGGGCGGCAACTTTCGATCCAAACAAAAACGCTCCCCGAAGGGAGCGTTTTGCGAAGCACGGTCAGTCCGCTTCGTCGATCCAGGCCATCTGAATGGCTTCGAGGATTTTCTCGCCACTATGGGCGGGATCATCGCTGAAGCCAGGCAGGGCCATGACCCATTCGCGCAACTGCGTAAACCGCAACGTCTTGGGGTCCACGTCAGGATGTGCATCCACCAATGCGGTGGCGATATCGTAGGTGTCGGTCCACTTCATCAATGGTCCTCTTTCGCGTGGTTGATGGTGTACTTGGGGATCTCGACCGTCAGGTCCGCATCGGTCACCAGCGCCTGGCACGACAGACGCGACGTCGGCGCCAGCCCCCAGGCCTTATCCAGCAAATCTTCTTCATCATCCGTCGCATCTTCCAGCGACGTATAACCTTGCTTGATCACCACATGACAGGTCGTGCACGCACACGACAATTCGCAGGCGTGTTCGATATCAATATGGTTGTCCAGCAACACTCGGCAGATCGACACGCCCTTGGGCGCATTTTCGATCACGGCGCCTTCAGGGCAGTAATCGGGATGAGGCAATACAGTCAGTTTCGGCATAACTTCTTATCAGGCAATCTCATCAAGTTTGCGGCCTGCCAGCGCGGCGCGGATACTGCGATCCATTCGCCGTGCAGCAAAGTCGTCGGTCGCGGCCGACAGGGCCTCGACCGCGTCTTTCACCGTGTCCACATCCTGGGCGTCTTGCGCCCCGATAGCCGCTTGCAGGCATTCATCTACGCGCTTGCGTTCATCCGCGTCGAGCAGGTCGCCGTCAGCGGCTAGCGCCGCCTGCACGGATTCCACCAACTGGCGCGCGTCCACTTGCTGTTCACGCAACATGCGGGCACGGGCGTCGCTATCCGCTTGCGACACGCTATCAGCCAGCATCTGCGCGATCTCGTCATCCGACAAGCCGTACGACGGTTTGACCGACACCGCAGCCTCGACACCCTTGCTCTGCTCGCGAGCTGTCACACTCAGCAAACCGTCCGCATCCACCTGGAAGGTCACGCGAATACGCGCAGCGCCCGCCACCATGGGCGGAATTCCGCGCAACTCAAAACGCGCCAGCGACCGCGAATCTGCAACCAGATCGCGCTCACCCTGCACCACGTGGATGCTCATGGCCGTCTGGCCATCCTTGAACGTTGTGAACTCCTGCGCACGCGCCACGGGAATGGTGCTGTTGCGCGGAATCACGCGCTCAACCAGACCACCCATGGTTTCCAAGCCCAGCGACAGCGGAATCACATCCAGCAGCAGCCAGTCTTCGCCCGGCGCGCGATTGCCAGCCAGCAAATTGGCCTGCAAGGCAGCGCCCAGCGCCACCACTTGATCGGGGTCCAGATCGGTCAAAGGCTCAGTGCCGAACACCTTGCCCACGGCAGCGCGCACGACGGGCATGCGCGTCGCGCCGCCCACCATCACCACGCCACGCACATCCGCCGGCTTCAGCGCCGCATCGCGCAGGGCGCGGCGCGCGCAATCCAGCGTGCGCTCAATCAGCGGCGCGGCCAGCTTTTCGAATTCACTACGCGTCAAAGCCAGATCAACCTTGCGGCCATCAGACAACGCCAACGACAGGTGAGCCGACTCGGCGTCGGACAAGGCTTCACGCGCAGCGCGGGCAGCCATCAACAAGCCGCGGCGATCCGCTGGCGACAACTCGCCGGCAGCCAAACCCGCAACAGCGTGATCCGCGATCAACGCATCAAAGTCATCCCCGCCCAGCGCAGTATCGCCGCCAGTGGAAATCACTTCGAACACGCCTTGGGTCAGACGCAGAATGGATATATCAAAAGTGCCGCCGCCCAAGTCATACACGGCATACACACCTTCCGAAGCGTGATCCAGCCCGTAGGCAATCGCCGCAGCGGTGGGTTCGTTCAGCAAGCGCAGCACATTCAGACCGGCCAACCGGGCCGCGTCGCGGGTCGCCTGGCGCTGCGCATCATCGAAATACGCGGGAACGGTAATCACGGCGCCAACCAGATCGTCGCCCAGTACATCTTCCGCCCGCTGACGCAACACCGCCAGAATCTGTGCCGACACTTCGACCGGGCTCAGATCGCCCTGCGCGGTGCGGATTCGCACCATGCCGGGCGCATCCACGAATTCATAAGGCGCACGCGTCGCGCGCGCTTCTTCAAGCGAGCGGCCCATGAACCGCTTCACCGACACAACGGTATTTAAAGGATCTTCGGCCTGCTGAGCCAGCGGCTCGCGGCCAGTCGTGACTTTGCCGCCCGGAAAATAACGCACCGCCGACGGCAACAAAGCGTGGCCTTCCGCGTCGGGTAGCACTTCCGCAACGCTGCTGCGCACGGCCGCGACTAGAGAATTGGTAGTACCCAGATCGATCCCCACCGCCAGCTTGCGCTGGTGCGGTGCGGGCGACTCACCGGGCTCGGAAATCTGCAATAAGGCCATGATTCTATTTTTCTGGTCAGTAGGCCGCGTTGTCCTGGCGCCCGTCGCACGGACGCCCCAACGCGCCTTTGGCTATCCAGCGGGTTGGGCGTGGGCCAGCTCGTTTGCCAGCTTTTCCACGAACATCCATTCCCGCACCTTGAGCCCGGCGGCAGCATAGTTGCGCTCGTCATCCAGCAGCCGCGACAGCGTGGCGCGCATCGCGGCACGCGCCTCCTGCAATTCCGTCTGCAAGGCGTCCAACGCGCGAGCATCGCCACGCGCGTCGTCCAGCATCTCGCGCCAGGTCATCTGCTGCATCAGGAACTCGGTGTCCATGGACGTGTTGCTCTCGGTCTGCAAGTCGACCCCGGCCTGCTCGCACAAGTAACGGGCGCGCAGCAAGGGATCGCGCAACACCCGGTATGCCTCATTGGCACGGGCGGCCCACTGCATGGCCACGCGGCGTTCCGCAGGGCTAGCCGTAGCATAGCGATCCGGGTGCACCTGCGCGGCGACAGCTCGCCACGCGGTTTCCAATGCTTGCGCGTCCAGGTCGAAGCGAGCCTGCAAGCCGAACAGGCTGAAGTGATCGTCTCCAGCCAAGACTTACACCGTGAACGACTCGCCGCAGCCGCAGGTCGCCTTTTCGTTGGGGTTGCGGAACTTGAAACCTTCGTTCAGGCCTTCGCGGGCATAGTCCAGCTCGGTGCCATCCAGATAAGCCAGGCTCTTCGGGTCCACAAAGACCTTCACGCCAAAGCTTTCGAACACGGTGTCTTCCGGCGCCGAGTCGTCCACGTATTCCAACTTATAGGCCATGCCGGAGCAGCCCGTCGTCCTAACGCCGAGCCGCAAGCCAATACCCTTTCCGCGCTTTTGCAAGTAGCGGCCGATATGGGTTGCAGCCTGTTGGGTCAGGGTAACGGACATGATCAGCCCGCCACAGCTTCGGCCGGAACCGAATGCTTTTCTTTGTAGTTCTGCACCGCGGCCTTGATCGCGTCTTCGGCCAGGATCGAACAGTGAACCTTCACAGGCGGCAGGGCCAGTTCTTCAGCGATCTGCGTATTGCGGATGTTCATCGCTTCGTCCAGCGTCTTGCCCTTGACCCATTCGGTCACGAGCGAGCTGGAGGCGATGGCCGAGCCGCAGCCGTAGGTCTTGAACCGTGCGTCTTCAATCACGCCCGACTCATTGACCTTGATTTGCAGCTTCATCACGTCGCCACAGGCCGGCGCGCCGACCATGCCGGTACCGACCGACTCGTCCGACTTGTCGAACGAACCGACGTTGCGCGGGTTTTCGTAGTGATCCAGTACTTTAGTGCTGTAAGACATGTTTTTTCTCCACGTATTTCTTGGCGCGGGCGCTTAGTGCGCAGCCCACTGCACGGTGTTCAAGTCGATGCCTTCCTTGGCCATTTCCCACAGCGGCGACATATCGCGCAGCTTGCCAACCCGGCTCTTCAACAGCTCAATGGCGTAATCCACTTCCTTTTCGGTCGTGAAGCGGCCCAGCGTGAAACGGATCGAACTGTGTGCCAACTCGTCGTTGCGGCCCAGGGCGCGCAACACATAGGACGGCTCCAGGCTGGCTGACGTGCAGGCCGAACCGCTCGACACGGCCAGTTCCTTGATCGCCATGATCAGGGACTCGCCTTCGACATAATTGAAGCTGACATTCAGGTTGTGCGGAACGCGCTGGTCCATATCGCCGTTCAGGTAGACCTCTTCGATCTGCGACAGGCCATTCCAGAGACGGTCGCGCAGCATGCGGATACGCTCGTTCTCGGTGCCCATTTCTTCGCGAGCCAGGCGGAAAGCCTCGCCCATGCCAACGATCTGGTGCGTGGCAAGCGTGCCGGAGCGGAAACCGCGCTCATGGCCGCCACCGTGCATTTGCGCTTCGATGCGGATACGCGGCTTGCGGCGCACATAAAGCGCGCCGATGCCCTTGGGGCCGTAAGTTTTGTGCGCCGAGAACGACATCAGGTCGACCTTCAGCTTTTGCAGATCGATTTCCACCTTGCCAGTTGCCTGCGCGGCGTCCACGTGGAAAATAATGCCCTTTTCGCGGCAGATCTCGCCCAGGGCTTCGATGTCCTGAATAACGCCAATTTCGTTGTTCACCATCATCACCGACACCAGCACGGTATCGGGGCGCAACGCAGCCTTGAAGGTGTCCAGGTCGATCAGGCCATCGTCTTTCACGTTCAGGTACGTGACTTCGAAGCCTTGACGTTCCAGCTCACGACAGGTGTCCAGCACGGCTTTGTGCTCGGTCTTGACCGTAATGATGTGCTTGCCGCGTTCCGCGTAGAAATTCGCGGCGCCCTTGATAGCCAGGTTGTTGGATTCCGTAGCGCCGGACGTCCAGACGATTTCGCGCGGGTCTGCATTGACCAGCTTGGCGACTTCTTCGCGGGCGCGTTCGACGGCGTCTTCGGACTCCCAGCCAAACGCGTGGCTACGCGATGCCGGATTGCCAAAGTTCTCGTACAGCCAAGGCACCATCTTGTCCACGACGCGGGGGTCGACGGGGGTCGTGGCCGAATAGTCCAGATAAATCGGGCGGGTGGTCATTTGTACAACTCCTGATGCTTCTTATACGGTGGCATTGGCAGCGACGGTCGTGGTCGGGGCATTGGCGGCAGTCGTAGCGCCCCCTACCCTGTTCACACGCACCGAGCAAGCCTGCGCTTGATTGTTGGCTTCCTGCAATTGGCGCACGCGCTGCTGATCAACCAGATCTTGCAGGGACACCGAATCCAGGTAATCGACCATCTTGCGATTCAACGTGGCCCAGAGCTCGTGCGTCATGCACTTGCCCGGCTTGCCGTCGTTGCCGCTCGTACAGTCCCGCTTTCCGCCACAGCTGGTGGCGTCCAACGGCTCATCGACCGCAAAGATAATGTCGGCCACGGTCACGTTGCGTGCAAGACGCGCAAGCGAGTAACCGCCGCCCGGACCGCGTACGCTGTCCACGAGTTCGTGGCGACGCAGTTTCCCGAACAACTGTTCAAGATAAGAAAGCGAAATATTCTGACGCTGGCTGATGGCCGCAAGAGTGACCGGGCCGCTATGCTGCCGCATAGCCAGATCGATCATGGCAGTCACGGCGAAACGCCCTTTGGTAGTTAGCCGCATGGTGGGTTCCCTGTGAATCGGCAATGGCCGCCAGCGAATCCAGCGACCAATACCCGAGTAATTGGGTCAAGTATAGCCTATTCCCGACTAATTTGGTATGGCTACTGACCAGAAAAAACCGCGCTGTTGCGCGGTTTTTTTACTGCCAAGTACCCCGGAAGCCGCACTACAGGCGGCTCTACGGGACCAGCGGTCATGCCGCCTGGTACTGGGTCGCGCGCTTACGGACTAGTTCAAGAACACCCTGACAGGCGTCTTCCAGATAATCGAGCACCTTGCCGAAGCCGTCAGCGCCGCCATAGTACGGATCGGGCACAGTGGCCTCTTCGAACTCATTGGCAAAACGCATCAACAGCATCAGCTTGTGCTGATAAATCTTGGGGCACTGCTGCTGCATCGCAGACAGGTTATCCCAATCCATGGCGAGGATAAGGTCAAAGTCGCGGAAATCTTCAGCCGTGACCTGACGCGCCTCGCAGTGCGTGATCTCGTAGCCGCGCTTACGCGCCGCAGCCTGCGCCCGGGCATCAGGCGCCTCGCCGATATGAAACGCGTGCGTGCCGGCGGAGTCGATGCGAACAGAGTCGCCCAAACCCGCGTCATTCACCAAATGGCGAAACACGCCCTCTGCGCTCGGCGAGCGACAGATATTGCCCATGCAAACGAAAAGTACCTTGGTCATCATGGGAGTAAGTGTGCGGGAAAACCCGAGATAAGGCAAGCTTTTTTTGCGGTTGCCAGATTGGGCAGGCGGAAATTTTCTCTGCAACTTATTCCTTAATAATCAATTAGTTGCAGAACAATTAGCGACTATGGGTGAAGCTGGCAACCGTACTTTTCTGAAGATTAAGAGACAGCAAATCGACTGGGCCGCTTTTTGTTGAATTCAGCTTTACGTAAGCAAATAAGCCCAGCCGAATGTAGCCCTGAAATCACACCGCCCCGCCCAAAAGCACCCGCTGCTTCAATGCTGTCAAGGCATCCCGGGCGGCCGCTGCCTGCTCGAATTCCAGGTTTCGGGCGTGGTCCATCATCAGTTTTTCCAAGCGCTTGAGCTCGCGCGCCAGCGCCTTTTCGTCCTTCAGGAACTCGGCGGGAACAGCCGCTTCCAGCGCATCGTGCTGCACCGGCGCCACAATGCCATCGATCAATTCCCGCACAGCCTTATGCACGCCACGGGCCGTAATGCCATTGTCGATATTGAATTGCAGTTGCTTGGCTCGACGCCGGCTGGTTTCTTCCATGGCACGCTGCATGGAATCCGTAATGCGATCCGCATACAGAATGGCGTGGCCGTTCAAATTGCGCGCCGCGCGCCCAATAGTCTGAATCAAGCTGCGTTCCGATCGCAGGAAGCCTTCTTTGTCTGCATCCAGAATCGCCACAAGCGACACCTCGGGAATGTCCAACCCTTCTCGCAGCAGGTTGATCCCTACCAGCACATCGAACATACCCAGGCGCAAGTCGCGCAGGATTTCCACGCGCTCGACGGTGTCGATATCAGAGTGCAGGTAGCGCACCTTTATCCCATGCTCGCTCAGGAAGTCGGTCAGGTCTTCCGCCATGCGCTTGGTCAGCGTGGTGACAAGCACCCGTTCGCTTAGCGCAGTACGCGCCTTGATCTGGCCCAGCAAGTCATCCACCTGCGTGCGGGCAGGCAGCACTTCGACCAAGGGGTCGACCAGACCCGTCGGCCGCACCACCTGCTCCACCACATTATCGGTGTGCTCTTTCTCGTAAGCCGCAGGGGTCGCCGACACGAAGACGCATTGGCGCATCCGGGTCTCGAACTCCTCGAGCTTGAGCGGGCGGTTATCCAGCGCGGACGGCAGGCGGAAGCCGTACTGCACCAATGTTTCCTTGCGCGAGCGGTCGCCGCGGTACATGCCGCTTAACTGCCCGATCGTCACGTGGCTTTCGTCGATGAACATCAGAGCATCGGACGGCAGGTAGTCAATCAGCGTGGGCGGCGGATCACCAGGCGCGGCACCGGAAAGATGCCGCGAGTAGTTTTCGATACCCTTACAGAAGCCCAGCTCTTGCAGCATTTCCAGATCGAAACGGGTGCGCTGCTCCAGGCGCTGCGCCTCGACCAGATGGCCGTCGTCGATATAGCGCTTGACGCGGTCACGCAGCTCTTCCTTGATTGTTTCGATAGCGCGCAGCACCGTATCGCGCGGCGTCACATAGTGCGACCCGGGGTACACCGTGAAGCGCGGCAGCTTTTGGCGGATACGGCCGGTCAAGGGATCAAAAAGCTCCAGGCTTTCGATCTCGTCATCAAACAGGGTCAGCCGCAACGCCAACTCGGCGCTTTCCGCAGGGAAGATATCAATGGTTTCGCCGCGCACGCGGAATACGCCGCGGGTGAACTCGGCGTCGTTACGCGTGTATTGCATGGCAACCAGACGCGCCAGAATCTCGCGGCGGGATATCTGATCACCGCTGCGCAAAATCAGGACCATCGCGTGGTAATCGCCGGGGTTGCCGATACCGTAGATGCACGACACTGTGCCCACAATGATCGTGTCACGGCGTTCCAGCAGGCTCTTGGTGGCCGAGAGCCGCATCTGCTCGATGTGTTCATTGATGGACGAGTCTTTCTCAATGAACAGATCGCGCGTCGGCACATAGGCCTCGGGCTGGTAGTAATCGTAGTAAGAGACGAAGTATTCGACAGCGTTCTTCGGAAAGAACTCCCGCATCTCCGCGTAGAGCTGCGCGGCCAGAGTCTTATTAGGGGCCAGAACCAGCGCGGGACGGCCCATCTGGGCAATCACGTTCGCCATCGTGTAGGTCTTGCCCGAGCCAGTCACCCCCAGCAGGGTCTGAAACATCAGGCCGTCCTCAACCCCTTGCGTCAATGCTTCTATAGCTGCGGGCTGATCGCCGGCGGGCGGATAGGGCTGATAAAGGTGAAACGGGCTGTTGGGATAATCGATGAACCCTGGCCCCGCAACGGGACCGGCCCCTCCCCCCGAAATGGGGGCTTCCACAACAGGGGCAACGGCAGCCGCGTCCGCACTCTTGTCCATTGCACCACTCGGGTCTATTGAACTCTTAGGCATGCTAGACTGTTCCAGGGTAAACCCCCCATTATCCACAGCACACCGTACTGCGTCCACCCATCCTCATCAGAGTCCCATGAGCACCCTTTTCGATTCCGTCGAACTCGCGCCGCGCGACCCCATTCTTGGTCTGAACGAACAATACAACGCGGATACGCGTCCGGGTAAAGTAAACCTGGGCGTGGGCGTGTACTACGACGACCAGGGACGTATCCCGCTGCTGGCCGCAGTACGCAAGGCTGAAACCGCCCGTATTGAAGCTGCCGCTGCGCGCGGCTATCTGCCGATTGAAGGCATCGCCGGCTACAACCAGGGTGCGCAAGCGCTGCTGCTGGGCAAGGATTCCGCGCTGGCTGCCGCCGGCCGTGTGCTGACCACCCAAGCACTGGGCGGCACGGGCGCACTGAAGATCGGCGCCGATTTCCTGCGCCAGTTGCTGCCCACCTCCAAGGTGCTGATCAGCAACCCCAGCTGGGAAAACCACCGCGCACTGTTTGAACGCGCCGGTTTTGAAGTTGGCACGTACTCGTACTACGACGCGACCACCCGCGGCTTGAATTTTGACGCCATGCTGGCGGATCTTAAGGCCGCGCCGGCCAAGACCGTCGTCGTGCTGCACGCTTGCTGCCACAACCCGACCGGCGTGGACCCTACTGACGATCAGTGGAAGCAGATCGCCGCAGTCGTGAAAGAAAACAACCTGGTCCCGTTCCTCGACATCGCCTATCAGGGCTTTGGTGAAGGCCTGACGGAAGATGCTTCGGTCGTGCGCATGTTCGCCGACCTGGACATGACCATGTTCATCAGCTCGTCGTTCTCCAAGTCGTTCTCGCTGTACGGCGAGCGCGTTGGCGCCCTGACGGTAGTGGCTGGCAACAAGGAAGAAGCCACTCGCGTGCTGAGCCAGTTGAAGCGCGTCATCCGCACCAACTACTCCAACCCGCCCACCCATGGCGGCACGGTTGTGTCGACCGTTCTGAACACCCCTGAGCTGTTTGCCATGTGGGAAGAAGAGCTGGCCGGCATGCGCGATCGTATTCGCCTGATGCGCAAGCAACTGGTCGAGAAGATCAAGGAACACGGCGGCAAGCAGGACTTCAGCTTCGTGCTGGAACAGCGCGGCATGTTCTCGTACTCGGGCCTGACCTCCGCGCAAGTGGATCGCCTGCGTGAAGAACACGGCGTCTATGCCGTGTCCAGCGGCCGCATCTGCGTGGCTGCACTGAACAGCGGCAACATCGACAAGGTTGCCGCCGGTATCGCAGCAGTGCTGTAAAGCGCTAACGCGCTTTGCTAGCCGGCCCTTTGCGGGGCGCTGCTTGCTGCTATAGAACGGAGCCCAAGGGCTCCGTTTTGCTTTGCTGCCCTTCCCCTGGCTTGCTTTTTTATGCTGCGTCCCCCAGAATGACGCTGTATATATGTACAGTCCGCTCACCCCGGAATCGCCATGGCCAGCAAACTCACTGATCGCCAACAACAAATCCTGGACCTCATCAGGCAGACCGTCACGCGCACCGGCTTTCCGCCGACGCGTGCCGAAATCGCCCAAGCCCTCGGTTTTCGTTCCCCCAATGCAGCAGAAGATCACCTCAAGGCTTTAGCCCGTAAAGGCGCCATTGAGCTGACCGCAGGCGCGTCACGCGGTATCCGCCTGAAAGACTCCTCGCCCGCCGCATCGCAAGCCTCTTTTGTGCCCTCGCTGGCGCAACTGCTGCTGCCGCTGGTTGGCCGTGTGGCTGCAGGCAGCCCCATTCTTGCTGCCGAGCACGTCGAACGCGAGGTGGGCGTCGACCCGCACCTGTTTGCTCAAGCGCCCGACTACCTGCTAAAGGTGCGCGGCATGAGCATGCGCGACGCTGGCATCCTGGAAGGCGATCTGCTTGCGGTTAAAAAAGCGTCTGAAGCCCGCAATGGCCAAATCGTTGTGGCCCGCTTGGGCGACGACGTCACAGTCAAGCGACTCCAGCGCACCAACGGCCATATCGAGCTCCTGCCCGAAAACCCCGACTTCCAAACGATCATCGTCGAAGCTGATCAGGAGTTCGCGCTTGAAGGCATCGCTGTCGGCCTGATCCGCACACACGCGCTGCATTAGTGCGTGTGGGCCGGGCCAGGGAATTAACGGCACCAAGCATTCGCTTATTTTCCTGCCTGCCCTCCACAGCAAGACCCAAAAACAAAACCCCGCCAATGAGCGGGGTTTTGTATTAGAGCGCCCCTTTACGAAGGCGCCCTTGGGGTGGGGATCAGTGCTTCAACACCGGATCGGTCGAACCAGGCTCAGCTGGTTTGGCAACCAGAGGTTCCTTGACGGCTTCTTCCTCAGCCAAGGGCTCAGGCAGACGCTCCAAGGCCAGCTCCAGAACCTTGTCGATCCAACGCACCGGAACGATCTCAAGGTGGTTCTTGACGTTATCCGGGATCTCCGCCAAATCCTTGACGTTTTCTTCCGGGATCAAGACCGTCTTGATGCCGCCACGATGGGCTGCCAGCAGTTTTTCCTTCAAGCCGCCGATTGGCAACACTTCGCCGCGCAACGTAATTTCGCCGGTCATAGCGACATTGGCGCGCACAGGGATGCGTGACAAGGCCGACACCATGGCCGTCGTGATCGCGATACCCGCAGACGGACCGTCCTTGGGCGTCGCACCTTCCGGCACGTGCACGTGCATGTCGTGCTTCTCGAACACGCTGTCGGCAAAGCCCAGACGGCGAGCCCGCGAACGCACCACGGTACGAGCAGCTTCGACCGATTCCTTCATCACGTCGCCAAGCGAACCCGTGCGTTGGATGACGCCCTTACCCGGCATGTCCGCGACTTCAATCGTCAGCAGGTCGCCACCGACTTCCGTCCAGGCCAGACCAGTGACTTGGCCAATCTGGTTTTCCTTTTCGGCCATACCGAAGGCGTAGCGGCGCACGCCCAGGAAATCGCTCAGGTTGTCGCCCGTGACATTAACCGCCTTGGCCTCAAGGGTCTTGCCCTCGGCCTTCGCACGATCCGTCTGGGTCAGCAGCTGTTTGATCACCTTGCGGCAGATCTTGCCCACTTCGCGCTCAAGCGCACGGACACCAGCTTCGCGGGTGTAGTAGCGCACGATGTCGCGCAGCGCGCTGTCGTCCACGGTCAGTTCGCTATCCTTAACGCCGTTGTTTTTCATCAGCTTGGGCAGCAGATGGTCGCGGGCGATATGGATCTTTTCCTCTTCCGTATAACCGGACAGGCGGATCACTTCCATACGGTCCAGCAGGGCCGGCGGAATATTCAGCGTGTTGCTGGTCGCGACGAACATGACGTCCGACAGGTCAAAATCGACCTCGATATAGTGGTCCTGGAACGTATGGTTTTGTTCCGGGTCCAGCACTTCGAGCAATGCCGACGACGGGTCGCCACGGAAGTCCATGCCCAGCTTGTCAATTTCATCAAGCAGGAACAACGGATTGCGAACGCCAACCTTCGACATGTTCTGAACAATCTTGCCCGGCATCGAGCCAATGTACGTACGACGATGGCCGCGAATTTCGGCTTCGTCGCGCACGCCGCCCAGCGCCATGCGAACGAACTTGCGGTTCGTTGCCTTGGCGATAGACTGCCCAAGCGAAGTCTTACCGACGCCCGGAGGGCCTACCAGGCACAGAATCGGCGCCTTGATCTTGTCCACGCGTTGTTGAACGGCAAGATATTCAAGAATACGTTCTTTGACCTTCTCCAGACCATAGTGGTCGTTATCCAGCACCGTTTCCGCGTTGCTGATGGAGTTGTTGATCTTGCTCTTCTTTCTCCAGGGGAGATTGATGAGCGTATCGATATAGTTGCGCACCACGGTGGCTTCAGCCGACATGGGCGACATGAGCTTGAGCTTCTTCAGCTCGGCATCGGCCTTCTTACGCGCCTCTTTCGGCATGTGGGCAGCGATGATCTTCTTTTCAAGCTCTTCGATGTCCGCGCCTTCTTCGCCCTCGCCCAACTCCTTCTGAATGGCTTTGACCTGCTCATTCAAGTAGTAGTCGCGCTGGCTCTTTTCCATCTGCTTCTTCACGCGGCCGCGAATCCGCTTCTCGACCTGAAGAATGTCGATTTCGGTTTCAAGCTGCGTAAGCAAGCCTTCAAGGCGCTCGGAAGTACCGACGATCTCCAGCATCTTTTGCTTCTGCTCGAGCTTCAGCGGAAGATGCGCGGCGATCGTGTCAGCCAGGCGTCCTGCATCATCGATGCCGGCCAGCGAGGTCAGGATCTCCGGGGGAATCTTTTTGTTGAGCTTCACGTACTGCTCAAACTGGGCAACGATCGCGCGGCGCAGAGCCTCGGTTTCGGAACCTTGCATGGCGTCCGGTTCGATCGGCGCCACCTGGCAGGTGAAGTGCGAATCGGCATCTTCGATGCTGTTGATGCGGGCGCGCTGGGTGCCTTCAACCAGCACCTTGACGGTGCCATCGGGCAACTTGAGCATTTGCAAAATGCCGGCAACGCATCCGATTTCGTACACGTCTTCGGGCGTAGGGTCATCTTTGCCCGCGGACTTTTGGGCCACGAGCATGATGCTCTTACCCGCTTCCATCGCAACCTCGAGCGCGCGAATTGAGCGCGGTCGGCCGACGAACAGCGGGATGACCATGTGCGGAAACACCACGACATCGC
This sequence comes from Achromobacter seleniivolatilans, assembly GCF_030864005.1. NCBI lineage: Bacteria > Pseudomonadati > Pseudomonadota > Betaproteobacteria > Burkholderiales > Alcaligenaceae > Achromobacter > Achromobacter seleniivolatilans. The sequence goes on along the minus strand of NZ_CP132976.1, from coordinate 727,295 downwards.
GAAGTGGGAGCAGGGGCAGGTCGATCGGGTCGGAAGGCAGGGTCTGGCTGGCAGACATAGGAGGTTCCTCGGTATGACTCAACGTATCGGGGACAGGAGGCTCGGGTATACCCCAAGCAATCCGCGTCAGTTACGTCTGTTATGGGAACAATAGCCGAAAATTCAAGATCCCGGCTGCCCGATAATCGAAAGGCAAAAAAAAATGCCCGCAATGGGCTGCCGGAAGGAAAAAAACCCGTTACAGGAACGGGCTTTTTTGAAATATCAGGCCGCGGCGTCGCGGACTTCTCCGCGCTCCGGCTTTTCAGCCGCGCTGGTCTCGTCTGCGTAGATCAACAAAGGCTTACCCTCGCCTTCGATGGCGTTCTCGTCCACCACCACACGCTTGACGTTGCCCTGGGAGGGCAGCTCATACATGGTGTCCAGCAGTGTTTGCTCGATGATGGAACGCAGGCCACGTGCACCGGTCTTGCGCTTGAGCGCCTTGCGGGCGATCGCCTTCAATGCGGCGGGCCGCAGATCAAGCTCAGCGCCTTCCATGGCAAACAGCTTCTGGAATTGCTTGAGCAAGGCGTTCTTGGGCTCGGTCAGGATTTGCACCAAAGCCGCCTCGTCCAGCTCATCCAGCGTGGCGACCACGGGCAGACGGCCAACGAGTTCGGGAATCAGACCAAACTTGATCAGATCTTCGGGTTCGACTTCAGAGAAGAGCTCGCCCACACCGCGCTCGGACTTGGCCCGAACCGATGCCGAGAAACCAATGCCCGATTTCTCGGTGCGATCCCGGATGACCTTTTCCAGTCCGTCGAAGGCGCCGCCCACGATGAACAGAATGTTGGTCGTATCCACCTGGACGAAGTCCTGGTTCGGATGCTTGCGCCCGCCTTGCGGGGGCACCGAGGCGACCGTGCCTTCGATCAACTTCAGCAAAGCCTGTTGCACGCCCTCGCCCGATACATCACGGGTAATGGACGGGTTATCGGACTTGCGGGAAATCTTGTCGATTTCATCGATGTAGATAATGGCGCGTTGCGCCTTCTCGACTTCGTAGTTGCAGTTTTGCAGCAACTTTTGAATGATGTTTTCGACGTCTTCGCCCACGTAACCGGCTTCGGTCAGCGTGGTTGCATCGGCCATGACGAAAGGCACATTCAGCATGCGCGCCAGCGTCTGAGCCAACAGCGTCTTGCCCGACCCCGTGGGGCCGATCAGCATGATGTTGCTCTTGGAGAGCTCGACTTCGTCACCCTTGATCTCGCCGTGACGAATGCGCTTGTAATGGTTGTAGACGGCCACGGCCAGCATACGCTTGGGCGAGTTTTGCCCAATAACGTACTGGTCAAGGAACGTCTTGATTTCGGCCGGAGTAGGCAGTTCGGAACGAATCGCCGCACGCGCGGTAGCTTGCGCTTCCTCGCGGATGATGTCGTTGCACAGGTCTATGCATTCATCGCAGATGAATACCGACGGACCCGCGATCAGCTTGCGGACTTCATGCTGGCTTTTATTGCAAAACGAGCAATGCAGCACTTTTGCGTCTGCCGATCCCTTTTTTTCAGGCATATTTGTTTCGTATCTCAGGTAAAGATGCGCCAGACCGAATAGAGGGTCCGGCGCATGCGCTTACGCAAACTTGGCGGCAGCGGGCTTGGATCAACCGGGAAGTCAGCCTTCCGAGCGGGAGGTCATTACCTTGTCCACCAGTCCATACGATACCGCATCTTCGGCTGACATGAAGTTGTCACGTTCCGTGTCCAACCCGATGCGCTCCATCGTCTGGCCGGTGTTATCGGCCAAAATGCGGTTCAGGCGTTCGCGCAGGTCCAGGATCTCGCGAGCCTGAATCTGGATATCGGACGCTTGACCTTGGGCGCCGCCCGAGGGCTGATGGATCATGATGCGCGAGTTGGGCAGCGTGAAACGCTTGCCCTTCTTGCCAGCCGCCAGCAGGAACGCACCCATGCTGGCCGCGAGGCCCGTGCACAGGGTGGATACGTCCGGCTTGATGAACTGCATGGTGTCAAAAATGGCCATCCCCGCGTACACCGACCCGCCAGGCGAGTTGATGTACAGGGAAATGTCCTTGTCAGGATTCTCCGATTCCAGGAACAGCAACTGCGCCACAACCAGGTTGGCCGTTGTGTCGTTGACCGGGCCCACCAGGAAAATGAGCCGTTCGCGGAGCAGACGCGAGTAGATGTCGTAGGCGCGCTCACCGCGCCCCGACTGCTCGATAACCATGGGAATGTAGCCCAGGCCGGTGGGGGTCACCGAAGACCCGCCATTCATTGCCGCATAGAAATCGGTGAATCTCTGCATAGTGTTACGCCATCCCCATCAACTGATCGAAAGGCACCTTTTCTTCGGTGACCTTAGCCTTGTCCAGCACGTGCGCGACAACATTGTCTTCCAGCACGATAGCCTCGATTTCAGCACGACGCTGGCGGTCAGCCAGGTAATAGCTGACAACCTGAGCGGGTTGTTCGTAGTTTTCGGCGAATTCTTCAATGCGCGCGCGAACTTGCTCGGGCTTGGCTTGCAGCTGGGCTTCCTTGACCAGTTCCGACACCAACAGGCCCAGACGGACGCGGCGCTCGGATTCGGTCGAGAAGGCTTCAGCCGGGATCGGCACGGATTCGGCGTTGGGGATGCCACGCTGCTTGAGCTCTTCGCGAGCAGCGGCGACACGGCCTTGAACGTCGTTGTCGACCAGCGACTTCGGCACGTCGAACTTGGCGGCTTCGACCAGGGCGTCCATGACGCTGGACTTGGTACGGCCAGCCGAACGCGTCTTGACTTCACGTTCGATGTTGCTGCGGATGTCGGCCTTCAGCTTTTCGATGTCGCCTTCGGCTTGGCCGAGGGACTTGGCGAATTCGCTGTTCAGCTCGGGCAGAACGCCTTCAGCCACTTCCTTGACGGTAATGGTGAATTCAGCGGTCTTGCCAGCAACTTCCACGCCTTGGTAGTCGTCGGGGAACTTGAGTTCGAAGACCTTGGTTTCGCCAGCCTTCAGGCCGCGAGCAGCTTCTTCGAATTCCGGCAACATGCGGCCTTGGCCGAGCACGAACGGGAAGTCTTCAGCCTTGCCACCTTCGAACGGCACGCCGTCGATGGTGCCGGCGAAGTCCAGAGTGACGCGGTCGCCGTCTTGCGAGGCGCGGTCTGCACGGGCTTCAAACGTGGCGCGCTGCTTACGCAGAACGTCCAGGGTTTGTTGCACTTCGGCGTCGGTGACCGGGGTTTCGTAGCGGGTCACGGCCAGAGCCGACAGATCCGGTACGGCGACTTCAGGATAGACCTCGAACGTGGCGGAGAACGCCAGCGTGTCGTCGGTAACGCCTTCAGTCTTGGGCTCGAGATTCGGGGCGCCAGCGACGCGCAACTTGGCGCCGTCGATGGCTTGTTCGAAGGCACGGCCAACTTGGCTATTGATCACGTCGTAGCGGATGCTGGGGCCATGGCTGCGCTCGAGCATAGCGAGCGGAGCTTTACCCGGGCGGAAGCCGGGGACCTTGGCGGTGCGAGCCACGCGCTTTAATTGCGCCTGGACTTCCTTTTCGACGTCGGCCACCGAGACGGCCAGATCAACACGGCGCTCCAGGCCGGAGAGGGTTTCAACCACAGGCTGCATTAAAAGACCTATTTTCCGAGAGATAAGAGATGACGGGCGGATAAACGCGCCATTTTACCGGAAACTTCCGGAACACTGACGCAAAGGGGCGCGAGCCCCCGGAAAAGCCCGGATACTCGCGCCCCATTTCCACCCGGAATGGGAGAGCAAACGTCGATTGGACGTCTTATTTTGCCTTGGCGATGCGATCTTCGATGTGCTGAGCGCGCTTTGCCGAGGACGGGTGCGAGCTCATCATATCGCTCTTGCCGCCATCGAGCTCGGCCAGCTTCTGGAACGCGGTGACCAGACCACGGGTATTCAGCTTCTTGGCTTGCAGTTGATCAAACGAATAATCGTCCGCAGCGCTTTCCTGCGATTGCGAGAATTGCGCATTGATGAACTTTTCGGTCACGTCGCCCAGCTGCGACGAGCTCAGGGCCGAAATCGTGGCGCCACCAGCAGCGCCAGCCGCGTCACGGGCAGCGGCGACCGTGTAGGCCGTTTGCATGGCCTTCTTGCTGTGACCCAGCGCAACGTGGCCAATTTCGTGGCCAACCACGCCCAGGACCTCGTCGTCCGTCATCATGTCCATCAGGCCGCTGTAGACGCGGATGCAGCCGTTGGCCATGGCCCAGGCGTTGACGTCCTTGGTCAGGTAGACCTTGTAGCTGGCCTTTTGGCCGTTGACCGTGCCGCCCAGCGATTTGGCAATCTTTTGCAGACGGGCGTCGTACTTGCTGCCCGGCGCGGCGATCTTCTCTTGAGAATCGCTTTGTGCGCAGGCCTTGTCCGATAGCGTTTTGAGATCGGCATCGCTCAGGGTGGCGGCTTGAACCACTTTGCTGCCAGCTCCCACCAGGCCCCCGATATCCAGGGCATGCGAGGCCGAGTAAGGGGCAAGCGCAACTGCCAAAGCGGCGACGGTGTAGCGGATCTTCATGAGAACAAACTCCTATTGACTGGCTCAGTGCGAAGAAGCGGGCAATTCTATATACGCCGAAAGCTCTCTAACCGTTTCGCCACACAGTTTCGCAAATGGCAGGTTCGCTTACATAAAAGTGCTGCAAGACATATCCAACCATGCTACCGACAAAAAAAACAGATTCCTGCCGTCACGAGGCATTGATAGAATTGCCGCCGCGCTTTTTTTCGCACACCCCCTTCGGCTCGCACCCAACATGATCCAGAACCCCCCTCCCCGCCTAGGTCTGCTGCCCAGCTTGATTTTCAGTTCCCGCTGGCTGCAGTTGCCGCTATACCTGGGCCTGATCGTCGCACAAGGCGTCTATGTCCTGTTGTTCCTGAAAGAGCTGTGGCACTTGCTGACGCATGCCAACAGCTTTGGTGAAATGGAGATCATGCTGCTGGTGCTGGGCTTGATCGATGTGGTCATGATTTCCAACCTGCTCGTCATGGTGATCGTGGGCGGCTATGAGACCTTTGTGTCACGTTTGCGCTTGCATAATCATCCCGACCAGCCGGAATGGCTAAGCCACGTCAATGCCAGCGTGTTGAAGGTCAAGTTGGCAATGGCCATTATCGGCATCTCGTCCATCCATCTGCTGCGCACCTTCATTGAAGCCGGAACAATCGGCACGCCCAACGCTCGCTTTACGGAAGCGGGCGTAATGTGGCAGACGATCATCCACGCGCTGTTCATCCTGTCAGCGCTGGGCATCGCCCTGGTGGACAAGCTGGCAACGCCGCCTGCCAAGCACTGAAAAAAAACGCCCTAAAAAAAGCCCCCATACGTTGCGTATGGGGGCTTTTTTATGGGCCGAACACCGGGGACATGCCCGGAGCGCTACCCGGAAAAGGTCAGGCCGCGACCTTGATGTTTTTTGCGCTCGGACCCTTGGGGCCGGTACCGACCTCGAAGGTGACGCGCTGATTTTCCTGCAAGGACTTATAGCCTTCGCTGCGGATTTCAGAGTAATGGGCGAAAAGATCTTTGCTACCGTCGTCGGGCATGATGAAGCCATAACCCTTTTCGGCGTTGAACCACTTAACTATGCCGGTTGCCATGGAGTGTCCTTGAACCTAGAAAAAGCGATTGCTCGCGGGGCGCCAGATCATCAAGGATGGGAGAGGAAGCAACCGCAGCACCACTGACGGCAACAAGTTAAACGCAGACCGCGTCTCTTGAAAATCTCGCTGAACCCAGTGTATTGGTGAACGCAGAAAAACGTCAAATATGCGAACGACGGATCTATAGAGACGATCCGCCGCAACCCGATATTTTCACGTTGGCATGAACAGATACATGCAGATACCGACAGCTGCCCGCTCCCCTTTGGCCTGACTTGTCATGCCCAGCCCGCTACCCGGCAAAGCCGCCGGAGTCCAGGAACTCTTGTTCGGCCTGCGTCGTCTGCCGGCCTAGCGCGGCATTGCGGTGCGGGAAGCGGCCAAAGCGCTTGATGATGTCGCGGTGCAGGACCGCCCAACGCAAAGAATCAGCGTCTAAAAGTTCCATCAATGCCACGCCACGGTTTTGAGTGACCAGACTTTCGGAGTGTTCGAAAGGCAAATAAAAAAACTGGCGTAACCGAGGATCCACGGCCAAGTCGTGCCCGAACGAGATCGCATGTTCGGCAAAGTACTGCGCCAACGGGTCCGTGGCGAACATGTGCGCAGTATCGCGATAGGCATTACGGGGAAACTGGTCCAGCAGGATCATCAGCGCCAGCGCGCCATCTGCGTCTTCGAGCCAGGCATCAAGCTGACGCGCCGCTGCGGCCCAATGCGCTTGCTCGAAGCGCCCGCGAAACTCGGCATCGAACGTGTCGCTCTTGGCAAACCACTGCTGAGGCCCGGCCTCTAGCCAGAACGCTACAACGTCCTGTGGCTGCGTGGACAGGGGCGTAGGTGACATTAGGGGTGGAACAATCATGGCGGCGTCCTGGAGGCGTATATGGCCTGCAAGAGCACCCTTGCAGCTGCCAGCCCCAACAACAAGAGAATACCGCGTGCAAAATAAAAAAAGCCCCCGAAGGGGCTTTTTCCGAAAACTCAGACCTTTACAGGACTTGAATCTTCGTGGCTTGCGGGCCCTTGGGGCCATTTGCCGTCACAAAGCTGACGCGCTGGTTCTCTTCCAGAGACTTGAAGCCAGAACCCTGGATTTCGGAGAAGTGAGCGAACAGATCCTTACCACCCGCTTCCGGGGTGATGAAGCCATAGCCTTTTTCCGAATTGAACCACTTAACGACGCCGGTTTCCATACTGTATTTCCTAGAGATAATGGGCAAATGCCCGGAGGTCACGAATCAATCAAGGAGGGGACAGTAGAACAATAACGCTGAGCCGGAAAAGGCACGGCACTGAACGAAAATCGCAACGCTTGTGATCGTGTGCCGACACTATCGTTATGTTCCCCTCACAAGTCAACATAATCCTAAAAAATACGTGCCAATAATGCAACAAAGAGAAACTGTGCAAAAAAGTCGCACGTTTTAATAGGCAAAACTAAGCCCTGCATAGGTGTAAACACCCATACACAACATAAAAAAACAATCAGGGCTTATATAAATGCCGACTAATGCGTACAACTTTCATACGCCATTTAGATCAGCATTTTGGTTTGCCGCCAGGCTTACTCGTCGATAGGTAAACCCAACAAATCGAGCGCCGCGCCATAAGCGTCGTCACTCGAGCAAAGGAAAACCGCCACGTCTCCGGGATTCATATTTTCCAGGACTTGGTCGATTTGTTCTTGCGCATTATCAACATTGTCGACAGTAGATGCGTGTATATCCGCCCCTGCTTCGACTTTTTCGACGGGCACGATGTCAGCGATCGCATTGAGATCGTTTACGCCCACCACCACGTAGGCGGTGATGCCCTCGCCATCCAGCGTTGTCAGCAGCTCGACGCCGCCCGCCACGTCGGCAATGTGCCGACTTACTATTTCCATGTTCAATCTTCCTTGATTCGCGGGCAAAGCCCGCCTGGGCACGCACCTAGCAGGTGCAAGCTCACGCCCAGGCGCGACTATAACAGCCTTAGGCTAATGCTTCTTGACATTCGGACCGAGGGACTGCCGGGCGGCTCCAGACGTGGCTGCAACGCTACGGCTGCTGACCCCGGCATCCGCCAGCATGCGGATAAGCGGCTTCTGGGCGGCCAGGAAGGCGTCTTTCTCGGCGCCAGTCAGCTTGCAGATGAACATTTGGGCCAAGAGCTTGGTGCGGCGGGCCTTGCGATTGTCGGCTTCCTGGGCGAGCCATTCGCCAACCCAGGCTGCGGCGGCTTCGGCTTCGCCCTGCTGCTTGACGTGACCCAGCAGGTCGTACACCGTCACACCATTGATGGCGCCGTCTTCGCCACGCGAAAGAAAGAGCTTGGCAGCCTGGCCCGTGTAGCCGGGAATCAGCGCGAGGCAATCGCGTTCAGCGGGTTTCTTCATAGAGTTCAGTGGTATCGGTTATCGAGAACCTTGCACTGTAACCCGGCCACACCACCTGTCGCATTCGCGCCACGGAACTCTGCTATCGTCGGCCTATTCATTTTTCTACACGGTGAACATCATGCAACGCGATTTCGATCTGGTCGTCACGATTCTGGGCGCCCTGCGCGACGCACCGGGCCCCAACTTGAGCACGCACGATATCAAGAACGCCGCCCTGGCCCCTCATCCCGAAGAACAAGGTCAGCAACTGATTGCGCATCACCTGGATCTGCTCGCGGATGCCGGCCTGGTCAAGCAGGTCAGCGAAACGGCAGCGACCGCAGGCGCAACGCGCTGGCGTATCACCTGGAAGGGCTATGACGCCCTGGAACAGGATGAAGACGACGAGGAAGACGCCGAGACGTTCGACGCCGAAGAGTAAGGCGTCCGCAGGCTCACCGGCGCTGCAAAATGCGCCGCGTGAGCAAGGACGCGGCGGTGCCGATCACCAGACTGAACATGAATGCGGCGATCGACAGCATCGCCGATAAGTCGGCAAAGCCGCCGTGGCGCGACAGCACAAAGACGGCCACGAAGACCGCCACTGCCAGCGCGGCAACCCCCATCAGCACATGTTTGACCGAGCGCAAGCGGCCACAGAGCGAGCCGCCGATCAGCGCGGCCGCCACCATCGCGGCCATGGACCAGAACAGATATTCGTACTGCATGCGAACGTTCTCCGCCAAAGGCATTGAGGCGTCCGCATTATAGGCGCGTCGCACAGTGCTGCAGCCGCTCGTTCAGGGCCACTCCGGCGCGTTCAGAGTCAGTCAGGTGGATTTACGCAGCGATGGCGACGACGCTGATTTCCACCAGCGCGCCGTAGTGCAGATCACCCGTAGGCACGATGGCCCGAGCCGGACGATGCTCTCCAAAGCAGCGTTCATACACCTTGTTGACTTCGTCCCAGAGGCCGATATTTGGGATGTATACGGTCACGCTGGCAACCGTGCTGAGCGACGCGCCCGCAGCCTCCAGAATGGCTTGCACGCTGCGCATGGCCTGTTCGGTCTGCGCAGACGCTCCCAGTGCAAGCTGGGGCCGCGCGCCCGCCTCTGCTGGAGGCAAAAAGCCCAGCTGTCCAGACACAAATACGAAGCCATTGGCGCGTACGGCCTGGGCGTAGTGACCCGCCGGCGGTGTGGCGTGCGGCGTTGAAATCAATTCCATATCCGATTCCTTTTGATGTATTCGGACGGCTCCCGGCTTACCAGCCGCGAAAGCGTTCCCAATGCGCCACGACTTCCGGCTCGCCAGGGCGAACCACTTCATAGGCTTCGTGCTGGGCGCAAGTTGCGCACGCGTGATTGGGAACAATGCGCAATTTCGTGCCCAGCGGCAAATCGGGCAACGTTGCCGAGCTGCCGGCGCGCAAGGTAATGATGCCCTGCTCTTGATTGGTTTCGGCCAGCAGCAAGTCCGGGTAGACCTTGCCATTCACATCGCACACCAGGCCATACAGCTGATCCACCGGCTGCTTGGCCGTACCGCGATCACGCGACATTGCCATCCACCCCGCATCGACCAGAATCCACCCCTTATCAGCCTGATGGCCGATCACCGTCGTCAACACGGTGGCAGCAATATCATCAACCGAGCACACGCCCAAACCCGCCATCACCAGATCGAAAAACACATAGACGCCTGCGCGTACTTCCGTCACCCCATCCAGGTTGCGGGCGAAATGGGCGGTAGGCGTGGACCCCACGCTGACGACCGGGCATGGAAGACCAGCCTTGCGAATCGCTTCAGCGCAACTGACCGCTGCCCAGCGCTCCTGTTCGGCCATGTCGGCGATGGCCTCGACACTGCGGCAGCCATAGGATTCGCCAGCGTGCGTCATGACGCCGCGCAGGCAACCGGCCTCATGCAGCACTCGGGCAACCGCCAGCAATTGTTCATGGTTGCCCGGCTGCACACCCGCGCGATGGCCGTCGCAATCGATTTCGATCAAGGCGGGAACGTCTGCGCCCGCCGCCAGGGCCCGCGTGGACACGGCGCGCGCAGCCTCGATGCTATCGACTACCACCGTCAGATCCACGCCACGCTGGCGTAAAGCCAGCACACGATCCAGCTTGGCGGGCGAGACGCCCACTGCATAAAGCAAATCGGTCACGCCCGCCGCAGCAAATTGCTCGGCTTCCTGCAACGTGGACACGGCGGCGGGACCATTGGGATGCGTCATGACCCTGCGCGCCACTTCGATCGATTTAGGCGTTTTCAAATGCGGGCGCAGTTGAACCCCATGGCTGGCCATCAATCCGTTCAAGCGCTCGATGTTTCGCATCATGCGTGTTTCGTCCAGCAACAGGCACGGCGTTTCCAGAGTGTTCAGCGTGGCGGGGGTAGAAGCTAGCGTCATGGGGCTCTCGACAAGTCAGGGCAATTCATAAGAACGCTGGGCAGACCAGGTTCCGGATGCTGGAAGTATGGCGCGCTTGCCGCATTGCGTGTTTAATCAGACCTTAATTTTCAATTAAGGTGAAGCTGAATGATCACCACTGACGACCTGCGCTTTTTCCTGAGCTTGGCGGCGACCTCCTCCCTCGCCCAGGCCGCCCGCGCCCTGGATGTGACGCCGCCCGCCGTTACCCAACGCCTGCACGCGCTGGAAAAACGCCTGGGCGTACGGCTGGTGAATCGATCAGGACGCGGCACGGCTCTGACCGATGAAGGCCGGCTGCTAGCGCTTCGCGCAGGTCAGATCTGCGGCGAACTAAACGAGTTGGCCGACGAACTGGCGGGCAGGCGCGGCGTCGTTGCCGGCCACCTTCGCGTCGTCGCGCCCCTGGGTTTTGGCCAACGGTATGTTGCCGGATTGGTCGCCGAATTCCGCAAGAATAGCGAAGATGTCACCGCCAGCTTGACCCTGTCTGACGGCCCTCCCCGGCTGGCGACGGACAACTGGGACGTGATGGTGCACATAGGCGAATTGCGCGACTCCACGCTGGTCGCCTATCCGCTTGCGCCGAACCGCCGTATTTTGTGCGCGTCGCCCGCCTACCTGGGCCGCCGAGGCGCCCCCGCCAAGCCGGAAGATTTGCGTGATCATGATTGCATCGCCTTACGCGAAAACGACGAGGACGTCACCTTGTGGCGATTCAGGCGGGGCCGGGGTGCGGCGGTTGGCGTGCGCATTGCGCCAGTGCTGTCCAGCAACACAGGCGCCGCCGCCGTCGAATGGGCGTTGGCCGGCCACGGCATCGTGGCGCGTTCTGAATGGGATGTTGCGGAACACGTGCAGTCACGCGCGCTGGTGCCGTTACTGGCGGGCTGGAACCTGCCCGAAGCCAACGTCGTCGCGCTAGTGAAATCGCGCCAGGATCTCTCCGCCCGGACGGCTGGCTTTCTAGCGCATCTGCGCGCGGCGTTTGCCATGACACCCTGGCGCGACAAACTCTGACGCAGCCTAGTCGAGCATGGCTTCGGCTTCGATTTCGATCAGCCATTCCGGCAACGACAACCCGCTGACGATGACCCACGATGAGGGCGGCGGATCAATCTTGAAGCGATCTCTGAGTGCTTGCGCGATCACCTCTTGTTCTTCACGGACCGTCTCGCAGATGTAGATGCGCAGCATGATTACCTGCGCCAGGGTCCCGCCCGCCGCGGCCAGCACACGTTCAACGTTATCCAATGCTGCCTCGGTCTGCACTTGCAGGCCGGGTCCGACGGTGCGTTCGTTGACATCGACGCCAACCTGACCCGACAGCAGCATGCGCCGCTGCCCGGTCACGATGACGGCCTGGCTGAATCCGTATTGGACGGAATTGAAAACGGTATCGGGATTGATGACGGTTCTAGACATAGCGTGCTCCTGTGAACGGCGCGCCCCCCAGCGCGCCGGAGCCGCCATTTTAGCGGCCGCTATCAGACGCAGCAGCGTGTTTGATAGCGCTTGCGCGTGCGCCTGGCAACGATACCAACAGCACGATGGCGCCTGCCACGACCGCCGTCCAGAAGCCGGCACTTACGCCGTAGTGATCCACCACCCAGCCCGCCAGCGCCGCCCCCGCCGCCACCCCCGCGCCCAAGCCCGTCACCAGCCACGTCAGGCCTTCGGTAAGACGCCGGGATGGCACGCTGCTTTCAACGAGCGCCATCGCAATAATCATGGTGGGCGCAAACGATAGCCCCGCCAGCAGCACACCTAACGTCAGGCTGATCAGATCATTCACCAGCAGCAGGGGCACGGTTGTGAACGCAGTCACGCCTGCGGCGATCGACAACATGCGCGCAAGCGGCATCTGGAACTTCAGCACGCCGAACACCAAACCTGCCACGCACGAACCCAAGGCATACGCAGACAGCACAAGGCTGGCGCCTGCGGGCATGCCTTGTGCCCGGGCAAACGCGACGCTCAAGACATCGATCGTGCCGACAATCACGCCCATCGCGGTCATCAGGGCAACCAGCGGACCCATTCTGGGCATGCGCAACACCGATGCTTCGCGCCCGGCTTCTCGTTGCTGCACCGTGGGCGCGGTCGCCCGTTGCAAAACAAACGCGGTGACACCCACGGCCAGCAATAACGCGGCCACCAGCGGGCCGGCCTGCGGAAAGAACACGACGCTCAAGCCTACCGCCACCGGCGGTCCGACAATAAAGCTCAATTCATCAGCCACCGATTCCAACGCATATGCCGTGCGCAACTCAGGCTGATCGCGGAAAATTTCCGTCCAGCGCGCCCGTATCATGGCTGGCATGCTGGGTAACGCGCCGGCCAGTGCCGCGAACACGAACAGCGTCCAATCGGGCGCATTCCATTGCACGCAAGCCGCCAGGCCGATCAGCGCCATAACGCATACGCCCGCCGCTACCGGCAACACCTTCCCCTGCCCATGGCGATCCACCAGCCGGGAAATACGTGGCGCCATCAGCGCCGTGGCCAGCGCAAATGTCGCCGCCACGGCGCCAGCCAAGGTGTAGGCGCCGCGCACCTGAGACAGCATCGTGATGATGCCGATGCCGATCATCGGAAGCGGCAGGCGCGCAATCGCCCCGGCCAATACAAACCCGATGGCGCCAGGCGCTTTGAACAACTCACGATACGGATTGGGCACAACTAACCTTTAAAACCGGGTGGACGGCGAAATCCTATTCACATACATTACGTATGTCAATTAATATACGCAGCGTATGTAAATGGAGACTGGCATGTCGCGATCCCGCGCGGAAATGATCGAGGCCACTCGTGGCAAGCTGCTGGCCACGGCCAGGCACGCCTTTCAGCATAGGGGCTATGCCGGCACGTCCATGGATGATTTCACCGCCGCAGCGGGGCTGACGCGAGGGGCTTTGTATCACCATTTCGGTGACAAAAAAGGTTTACTGGCCGCGGTCGTTGAACAAATCGATCGCGAAATAGATGATCGATTGAATGCAATATCAGCCCAGGTCGCCGATCCCTGGACGGCATTCCGGGAGCGCTGCCGCGCCTACCTGCAGATGGCGGCAGAGCCCGAAATTCGCCGCATCGTGCTTCAGGATGCGCGGGCGGTGCTTGGACCCGCATCAGATGCCGCGCAACAACAGTGCATCGCCTCGCTTGTCACGCTGCTACAGCGTCTGATCGACGAACGGGTGATTGACGCTGCTTCACCCGAGGCGCTTGCCCGCCTGATCAACGGCACCCTGACCGAAGGCGCTTTTTGGATCGCTGGCGCGCCAGACGATGCTCCCCTGCGTCTTGCGCAAGCCCAGAACGCGCTCGATTTGATGTTACGCGGCCTGCTCCGGCCACGATAAACGCTGACCGCGTTCGCCGCGCTCAACGATTGGCTGCTTGCTGTTCCACGTTGGTCAACTTATTATCCAAGCAATTGCTTGTTTAAATAAAGGAGACCGCCGTGAGCGGCAATTCCAGCACTGTTTCGAATGCGTCTTGGGCAGACTTGTTAAGCGGGGCCAATGCGCTGCGGTCGATCGCGCTGGCAGGCGGCGTGGCACTGCACGCGGTCAACGTCTACATCGTCACTACCATCTTGCCAAGCGTGATTCAGGATATCGGCGGACTGGAGTACTACGCCTGGAACACGACCCTGTTCGTCGTCACGTCGATTGTCGGGTCCGCCCTGTCGGCCAAGCTGATTGAAACGTTAGGACCGCGTGCGGCTTATCTGTTGGCAGTAGCGGTATTCACTGCGGGGTCCATCGTCTGTGCTTTGGCGCCCAGCATGCAGGTCATGCTTGCGGGGCGCAGCGTGCAGGGCTTGGGGGGAGGCATATTGTTTGCCCTGAGCTACGCGCTGATCCGACTGGTGTTCGACGCCGCCCTTTGGTCACGCGCAATGGCATTGGTATCCGGGATGTGGGGAGTAGCCACTTTGTGCGGGCCAGCCATTGGAGGCGTCTTTGCACAAACTGGCCACTGGCGGCTGGCGTTTTGGGCCTTGCTGCCGGTGGCGGCGATTCTGGCTTTGATCGTGAGCTTCAAAGTGAGCGGAAAGCCATCTACCCAGGCGGTCTCTCGCACCCGACTGCCTCTGACCACGCTGGCATTGCTTGTCGCATCGGTCCTGGCGATTTCACTGGCCAGCCTGTCGAAGCAATGGGGTTGGAATCTGGCGGGCATTGCTCTGGGACTGGCCATTGCCATGCTGATCGCCAAAGTCGATTCACGCGCCACGCGCCGCCTTCTGCCGTCAGGCGCCTATTCGATAGGCACGCCGCTGGGCGCCTTGTATGCGGTCATGTGCCTGACCGTAGCCGCCATCACCACCGAGATTTTCGTACCTTATTTTCTGCAAGTCATCCATGGCATGACCCCGCTGGCCGCGGGCTACATGACGGCAGCAATGGCGGCGGGATGGACGCTGGCAGCCCTGCCCAGTTCGACTCGCACAGGCGCCGAGGCCAATCGAATGCTGCGGCTAAGTCCCGTCATCATCTTGGGATCGCTGATCGGATTGGCGATCATGACCCCGCAGGCGGCGATTCTGGGTTCGGCTGCGGGGCTGACGGTATATGTGGTCGCGCTGGCGGGCGTGGGTTTCGGTATAGGCCTGGCGTGGCCGCACCTGCTGACGAGAATCTTCAATGCCGCACCGGCCGGTGAAGAAACCTTGACCTCTTCGTCCATCACGACTGTGCAGTTGTATGCCGCCGCAGTCACGGCGGCCTTGGCCGGAATCATCACCAACAGCGCAGGATTGGCGGACCCTGGCGGCGTCGCTGGCACACAACAAGCCGCGCGCTGGCTGTTCGCGACATTTGCCGTGGCGCCTGCTCTAGCCTTGCTATTGCTGGCACGCGTGACGCGTAAAGGTTGAGAAAGCGAATTCAACCCGGCACTTATGCCCAAATTTGGCATATATGCGCGCGAATCCGCCAAAAGCGGTATAGAACGTCATAACCGTCTTTGCTACGCTGATACCACCTGAAGAGGGTGACGGTCATGAGCAACAAGATTCGATTGCTGTGTGTGCAACCATCGTCGATCGCGGCGCGATTCGCGTTTCTTGCCATCGCGTTGCGATGGACGCTTGGCGCCACACCCCGCCCTGCGCGGCTGATGATAGGCCCTCATGACCTTGAACCTGTGGGATCAGAAGCCGCGTTCTGGCAATTCGCGTTCCGGCATGCTTTTGCCGGCCAATCCTTGCTGGTGACGCGCGGCGAGCACTGGGATGTTGCGGCATCGGTTGAAGGCGACGAAGTGCGCGCCTTTGGCCGCAAATTTGCGATCAGACAGTGTCTGTTCTGAATCCGCCGTGATATCACGGCGGCGGCCCGCCGAGCAAGCACGTCACGCCCGGCCAGCGCCCCGCAATTACAAGCCAAAAGTACGTTTACGATGAAAGGCTGCCAATTCTTCGGCGGTCCATCGCTGCCGCGCCTCTTCCTGGCAACAATTACGGAACACCAGCGCGCCCACCTCCAGAAAGCGCCGGACATCCGCATCTGAAAGTTTGGCTTGCACCTGAAGCAAACAATCCGCATACGCCGAAAGAATCCCATCCCAACCATCCAGCTTATCGGGTGCAACGGGCTGCGAAATCATCCGCGCCATCATTTCACTATGGTCCATGCCAATCCCCCCTTCGCATACCGCGCCATCGTCACATATCCCGGCATCCGGTCGCGCTGTCAGTGGCAGCAAGTCTCGTACCCGCCCTCTTTTTCGTATGAACGTGGCTAGACACGCCTGACACGACGCAATGCCGGGCAGGAATGTCACTGAAGAATCTACCGTTTGATTGCCTTGTCTGCTGCCCGGCCCCGCAACAAGGCATCCGGATGCACTTGCAGATAGTCAGCCAGTTCTCTTAGGGATTTGGCGGCCCGGGTCAACTCTTTCAGGGCCGAGTCCGTATTCACAGGCAGACCTGAATCCGGAGCCAATAACCCCCCCACGGTAGCCAAAGAACGATTGGCCTGGCGCAACAGGGCTTGGGCCTCAGGTGCAAGTTGCGTGTCCAAACGCTTGGTCAGGCTGGACGTGTTGCGCAGCACAGCACTCAGTTCTGCACCCAATGCGTCGAAAGGCACACGATCCAACTTGGTCAGGATGCTGCTGATCTGTAGCTGCAACTGATCCAGATTGTTCGGCACGGTGGGAATAAATGGTACGTCCTCCATTTTGAAGGGCACGGGTTTGGCATCTGGAAACACCACCATGGCCACGTACAACTGCCCCGTCAGCACATTCCCGATTCGCAGTTGCGCGCGTGTCCCGCGTTCGATGATGGCGGCCAGCAGCTTGCCGCTGGGATGCGCCATATCGCCCCCAGCGAACTTGCTGATTTCTCCAAACGTCTTTTCCCCTAAACGCTGGGGATACAGCGTGGCCGTCACAACGGCATAGAACTGTTTCGTTGTGCCGTCGAAATCCAGATCGATCGCCTCCACGTTGCCAATCGTGACCCCATAGGAATCGATCGGCGCCCCAACGACCAGCCCCCGGACAGATTGATCGAAGCGCATGCGGATACGCATCGGTATTCCATCGGGCCGCGCCCGCGCGGACTCTTCAGACGAATACAACGTGAACGCTGCGTCGGCCGCAGCCGCTGTGTGTGCTCGCTGCTCCACCGTGTCAAACGCCAGCCCCCCGATAAACACCGACAGCAAAGACTGCGACTGCACTTTCAGGCCGCGGGCATCCACGCTGAAATCCACGCCACTGGCATTCCAGAATCTCGAGCCGTCATTGACGTAAGCATCGTTGGGAGCATCGACAAAGATCTGTACATCAACCCCGTCGCCGTCGGTAGCAAGGTGATAGGCCACAACCTGCCCGACGGCAATGCGCCGGTAATAGACGGGCGATCCGACATCCAGCGAACCCAGGTCACGAGCGCGCAACATGAAGCGCTTGCCGGGGCGGTCCTGGGCAACTTCCGGGGGCAGCTCTAACCCCGTAAAGACGGATTGAACCGCCGACTGCGGATTATCTTGGTGCGTGCCGCCCTTCTGCCCGGTCGGATCAACGCCAATGTAGGCGCCCGACAGCAAGGTGCCCAAGCCAGAGATACCGCTTGCCGATAGACGGGGCCGTACCACCCAGAACCTAGTGCCTTCCCGCAACAGGCTGCTTGCGTCCTTGTCGAGCCGAATCGTCACCACCACACCCGAGCGCTCGGGGTTCAGCGCCACCCGTTGAACGATACCGACGTTGACTTCCTTGTAGCGGACTTGCGTTTTGCCAGCTTCCAGCCCCTCTGCCGTCTGAAAGTGGATGGTCGCCGTGGGCCCTGCGTTCATCCACACCTGGAGCACCAGCAACAATCCTCCCACCACCGCGATGAGGGGCACAAGCCAGATCCAGGACAAATGGCGCCGCTTGGGCGGCGCAGACGGCGGTGTTCCAACAGCAGGACCAAGCTCTGACATAGAGGACAACCTCTTTGTGCGCGCGTCTGGACTTAGGGACAGTATCCTTTGCAAGCGTCGCGCCGCAGCGGCCGCCGCGCAAGTGAGGGATTCCCCCTGTGTCGCCGGCACGCCTGCAACCCACTCCATTAGCGGTTAGGATAATCGTCCCACAATACAGGAGACGTGCCTTGAGCCTCGTCATTCGCCCCGCCGCCCCATCGGATGCGGCCCAAATCTACGCTTTTATCACCGAGTTGGCCGTTTACGAGCGAGCCGCCCACGAGGTAATTGCCAGTGTTGACGATGTCACACGCACCCTGTTCGCGCCCCAAGCGCCAGCCAAGGCGCTGATGTGCCTGTTGGATGGTAAACCGATCGGCTACGCCGTTTATTTCTACAGCTATTCCACGTGGCTGGGCAAAAACGGCATCTATCTGGAAGATCTGTACGTCACGCCGGAACAACGCGGTATTGGCGCGGGGCGCGACTTACTGCGCCATCTGGCGCAAGAAGCGGTGGCCAACAATTGCGGGCGGCTGGAATGGAGCGTGCTGGACTGGAACAAGCCCGCCATCGACTTTTACGAGTCCATCGGCGCATTGCCGATGGAAGAATGGATACGCTACCGCCTGACCGACGACGCGCTGCTCCATTTCGCGGAAGGCCGCCGTCAAGCCGCTTAAAACTCAGGCAAGTCGAACAGGGTGTGCAAGGTGGAGCTGGGCACGGGCACAGACGCAAGGTGCTCGCGCCCAACCTCATCCACCAGCACCCGTACCGGCCGTGCCGCTACGCTCATGCCGTCCACGCTGATGGCGCTTTCGACTTCCGCCCCATCCTTGATGACCTCGATCACTTCCGAGGCCGCCGCCGTGACCGGGTCGGTCACCCAGCCGGGCACACCGCGTTCAGCCTGCCCCCAGCGTACGTAGGCGATACGCCCGCTGACGGGTTCTTTTCGAACAGCGACGATTACGAACAAAGACATCCAGGCCTCCCTAAATGAAGGCCTGGATCGTATAACAAGTTGACGAAGGCGGCATGACAGCCAGCGTCAGGGTTCGATATCGATGGCGGCAAAGGATTTAACCAGATCGTCCAGCTGCTTGAGTTGCGTCAGGAAGGGTTCCAGCTTGTCCAGCGGCAAGGCGCTGGGGCCGTCGCACTTCGCGTTTTTGGGATCGGGGTGCGCTTCCAGGAACAGGCCAGCCAGACCCACCGCCATGCCAGCGCGGGCAAGCTCGGCAACCTGTGCACGGCGGCCGCCCGATGCGGAATCCAAGGCCGAGCGCTGTTGCAAGGCATGCGTCACGTCAAAAATCAGCGGGCGGTTACCCGACACTTTCTTCATCACGCCAAATCCCAGCATGTCGACCACCAGGTTGTCGTAGCCAAAGCTGGTGCCTCGATCACACAGGATCAACTTGTCGTTGCCGGCCTCGGTGAATTTCTCGACGATATTCAGCATCTGGGTCGGGCTCAGAAACTGGGGTTTCTTGATATTGATCACGCGCTGGGTTTGCGCCAAGGCCACCACCAGATCCGTCTGACGCGCCAAAAAAGCCGGCAATTGAAGAATGTCGACAACTTCGGCCACCGGCGCGGCCTGCCAGGGTTCATGCACGTCGGTAATGACCGGCACGCCAAACTCTTTCTTGACCGCTTCGAATATTTTCAATCCCTCTTCCAGGCCGGGGCCACGATAGGAATGGATCGATGAGCGGTTCGCCTTGTCGAACGACGCCTTGAACACGTACGGAATGCCCAGCTTGCGGGTCACGCGCTGGTATTCCTCGCAGGCGCGCAGCGCCAGATCCTTGGATTCCAGCACGTTGATGCCGCCGAACAGCACGAAGGGGCGATCGTTCGCGCAGCTGATCGACGAGGAAATAACGACTTCTGGGGCGGTCATGATGGGTGAATCCTGTAGAAATAAGGCAGGTAGTAGTGCGTAATGTACAACCTGCTCATGCCGGATTTCACCCCGCTTGCCTGAATTTCGATGAGGTCAGCGACTGCGCAGCATGCGGCGCAGCACGCCATCACGCAGAAAATAGTGGTGAAACAGCGCAGCCAGGGCGTGCACGGCAGCCAGAACGATGATGATCCAGGCGACAGTGTCGTGCAGTCCGCCAATGAACCGACGTTGCTCGTGATCGATTTGAATCAGCGTAGGCACATCAAACAAACCGAAGAATGCAAACGGTTCAGCCTGCGCCCAGCGAAACAGGAAGCCGAGAACAATCTGCGTAGCCAACAACAGGTACAACAGACCGTGTACGCCAGTACTAGCTACCCGAAGCAACCCGGTTGAGGCCGGCGGCAAGCGCCGGCCCGCACAGGCGCGCCAAATGACTCTCAAGACGAATATTGCGGCAAGGGCCAGGCCGAAAGAGATGTGCAGGGATTGCAACAAGCGCCGGGTCGGCGTACCGCGAGGGAGAAAGCTCCAGATCTCTGCCAGTGCGAACAGACCAACCACCAGCACGGCGGTGAGCCAATGAAAGGTGATGGACGCCCGGTCATAATGCGCCACCCCTGATTGGGCGGCGGGTACAGTGGGGGTTGTCACAAGCGGCGCTCTTTGTCCGTGATAGACCTGCAAGCGTATTGATTTCTGACTTACAGCGTCCTGATTGCATAAAACGGGCCGCTGCCTATCAAGCACTGGTTCTATCTCCAAGTTTGGACTCATGCCCCGCCCCGCCGCCAGCCTTATACCGCTGGACGCCCGGGGGATCACTGGCCACAATGTCCGGTCGCGGATCGCGCCCCAAACGCCATCCGCACCCGAATCGAAGGTATGCAAATGGGTTTTCTCGATGCTCTTTTCCGGCGTAAGCCCTCGCCGGACCAATTCGCCAAGCTGTTTGTCGCCGCCGCGCGCCAGCAGGGTTTCAAGGATGAGCTTTCGTACAAGGCCGATGAGTTCCGCCTGTTGTTGGGCGAAGGCTCATTTTTCAACCTGCACAATGCGTACCACGCCTACTGCGCCACCCGTGGCCCCGAGCGGAAACGCGCTTTGCAGAACTTTGTGTCTGCACTTTCCAGCAGCAAAGACGCAACCCCGCAATCGTTGGCGGAAGCCAGACCGCTGCTGCGCGCTGTTATCCGCAATCGCAGCTCACTGGAACACGTACGTCTGCAGCACGTTCGGACGGACGGCAATGACGCCTCGTTCCACCCCGCCTACCGGCCCTTTGGGGAAGAGTGCGTCGTGTTGCTGGCTCTGGATCATCCGCAGGCGATTTCCACGCTGACCAATGGCCCCGAAGCCGCATGGGGTTTGACGTTTGAGCAAGCGATGGATGTCGCGATCGACAATCTGCGCGAAGAGCCGGATAACTTCACTGAACTGGTAACGGGCGTCTACAACGGCACCTGGGGGGACGGCTACGACACCAGCCGCGTCCTGCTGCCAGACATGCTTGAACGGCTGCCGGTCCTGGGCCGCCCGATCTTCATGATGCCCACCCGCAGCGTGTTGCTGGTTAGCGGCGACAACGACGAGGCTGGCTTGCGTCATATGGTCGAGCTTTGCCATCTGGCCATCGAGAGCGGATCGGCGGTCAGCGCGCATATGTACCGGTTTGAGGACAGGCAGGCTGTGCGCTACCAGCCGGCTGACGCCGCGCTGGAACATGGTCTGGCCCATTTGGCGCGGCTTCTGGCCAAGGCCGAATATGACATGCAAAAAGAGACGCTGGATCGTATCCATGAAGAACAAGGCAAGGATATCTACCTGGCTGGCTACAACCTTTTCACGAAGAGCGACGATCCCACCACTTCGTTCTCGCTAGCGTCCTGGACGCGCGACGTAGACACGTCGCTACCCAAGGTAGACCGCCTGGCGTTGGTGCGCCCAGACGCTGACGGCAATCTGGGCGACGTGCGGGTGGTGTCTTGGGCGCAAGCGGCGCATCTGCTTGAACCGCTGCTGACACCTGAAGCCGAATACCCCATCCGCTACCGAACCAACGGGTTTCCGGAAGACGCCCAGCTTGAACAACTGGACGAAGTGACCTGACCGCGAGGGCTTAGGCGCGCTCTGCTGCCGGGTCCGTAACAAGCCGGTAGGCAAGCGCGCCAAGAATGGCACCCACGATAGGCGCTACCCAGAACAGCCACAACTGCTCTAACGCCCAGCCTCCAACAAACAGGGCGGGTCCCGTTGAGCGCGCAGGGTTTACCGAGGTGTTGGTAACCGGGATGCTGATCAGATGGATCAATGTCAGCGCCAAGCCAATGGGAATCGCTGCGAACCCTGCCGGTGCGCGTTTGCTGGTCGCGCCCAGGATGACGAACAAGAAACCCGCCGTCAGCACGATTTCGGTTACCAGCGCGGACAGCATCGAATACTTGCCGGGCGAATAAGCGCCGTAGCCGTTGGCAGCGAAGTGACTGCCCTTCAGATCAAAGCCCAGTTTTCCGCTGGCGATGCAGGCCAGCACAGCCGCCGCGACGATCGCGCCCAGCACCTGAGCGACGACGTACGGCAGAATTTCCCTGGCAGGAAACCGGCCGCCCGCCACCAACCCGACCGTTACGGCGGGGTTGAAATGGCCGCCGGAAATATGGCCTACGGCAAACACCATGGTCAGCACTGTAAGGCCGAAGGCAAGCGCCACGCCCGCAAAACCAATACCCAGCCCAGGAAATCCGGCAGCGAGTACGGCTGCGCCGCACCCGCCAAGAACCAGCCAGAACGTGCCGAAGAACTCCGCGCCACAACGCTTGGATAGCGAGAACATCTGTACTCCCCAAATGCGAAAATCCACAACGGTAGGCCAAGGCAGAAATCAAGACTTCAAACAATTGAAAATCTTGACAATTCTTTTGGTCGGAACGAAGCGAACGCTTGGTTCAACCTACAGTACAGTGACCGTCGGAACTCGGGGATCGTGCAAACGGGGGATGTAGAAACACCCGTTCTGTTCAGCGCAGATCAGCCATTCACAGGCGTGCATAACTCCACTAGCGTGCCATCCGGGCAGCGCAGATAAGACACCGTCTGGCCCCACGGCTTCGCAGCTGGCGCGGTAAGTTCGGTAGCGCCCGCAGCGAGTGCCTGAGCGTGCGCGGCGGTTACGTCGGCGGTAACGAACGCCACTTCCATGCCCAGCGGTTTAGGCGACGACGACGCTTCGACGATGCCGCCATCGAAGTTCATGGAGGCCAGCTCTAGCGCGGCGAACGCCAGCGTGGTTTCGCCGGTATCCAATTCGCCATAGGTTTGAGACTCGTGCAGGAAGCGCTGGGAAAAACCGAATGCGCGCTCAAAGAACGACAGCGATGCGGCCACGTCAGGCACGTAAACAATGGTGTATCCGAATTTCATGGTCAGCTCAGAAGTAGCGGGTGGAACGGATGCTGCGCGGACGGGCGGCAGTCATTTCCGAATTGGACCAGATTACTGTTTTTTTATCCAGCACCCTGCGGGGAAGATGCCGCCCAACCGGTACGCGGGCTGGGCGGCAACAGCAACTGACGCTCTGTCTGTCAGGCCTTGATTTGCTTGGGGTCCAGGCTCCACAAGGCGTGATCGCTGGTCGATACGCCCACCGCGCCATGCTTCATGGCGATGCCGATATCCGTTTGATTGCAGACAAAACCCGATGCGACGATTGGCGGCAAGGCCTTCAGGTCTTGTTCGGCCATGTGCTTGAGCATCGGCGCAGGCATCAATTGCACCAGGTTGGGATCGCTCTGCTCTAGCGCCTTGACGCTGCGCGGCCAGGTCGAGCGGTCGGTCACGAACACCTTTTGCATAGTGACCATACCCGCACGATTGGCGCGCTGAATGGTGGCCACCCGGGTCGACACCAGACTGGCCACGCCGATATCGGCCAGGTATTCGACCCCGCCTTTGTCCTGCGACAGGCCTTCGCAACTGTCGATATTGACGATGGCGAACTTGCCCGCCCGGTTCAACGTGGCGATGACAGGCGCCAGCTTGCGCAGCTCGACATTGGCAACGATGCCGATTTCGGCCACGCTGCCTACAAACGTGTTGATCTGCTCAAGTCCGTACATCGTTGCGATGACAGGATGACGCGCCAGACATGCCCCGAATGACCTATCCATGGTTATCGATTTTCCCGATCGTAAAAGCGCTCGTCGCTTAAACCCAGTTTGCCCGGGTTCAGAATATTTTGGGGATCCAAGGTGCGCTTGATCGTGCGCAGCACCTCAAACGCGCTGCCCAGCGACTCCTGCATGTACGGCGCACGCAACAGGCCCACGCCGTGATGATGGCTGAGGGCCGCATTATATTTAATCAACACCGCATTGGCTGCGTCCCAAGCCTGCCGATACCATAGTCCGCGCCGCTCGACTTCCACGTCGCCACGCAGTGAAAAATACAGGCAGGCGCCATCGACATAGGCGTGCGACTGGTGAGCCGAACCCGCCAACGTGCCCGGCACAGCGTTAACGGCGTTCACCACTTCTGTGTAGATCGCCGGCAGATCGCTCCAGCGGCCTGACATCTCCAGCGTGTCCGCCACAAAACCCGGACTGCGCTTGAAGCCTTCGGCGCTCTTGCCCGTCAGATAGCGCGTTTCCAGCCAGCGCTCAAAGATGGCGTCGCCATCCAGCTTTTCACCGAGTTCTTCGCAGACACCTTCGCTGATCTCCATCACCGCATCCACGATCTGGCGCGCGCCCTCATCCGCCACCAGCAGGACGTTCAGATCGGGCCGGTTGAACTGCACGCCACTTTCCAATTCGTCGTACAGACGCAGCGCCGCGGGATTGGCCCCGCGCTGCATGATTTCGCGGCACGCATCCAGGCCAATGGCGAAAGTCTTGAAGCCGTAGGCAATTGCCCGGCCATAATCCGGCAGGCGATGCAACTTCAGGCGCAGGCGCACGATCACGCCCAGAGTCCCTTCCGACCCGATAAACACTTGCTGCAAGTCTGAACCTACTGCGGCGCGGGAATAGCCGCCCACCGTGATCAGGCTGCCGTCGGCCAACACGACGTCCATGCCGAAAACCATGTCTTCGATCTTGCCGTAACGCGTGGACAACTGCCCCGCTCCCCGGCATGCCGCCCAGCCGCCCACCGTGCTGATGCCAAATGACGACGGCCAATGTCCCATCGTCAGACCGTACTCGTTTTGAATCGTCTCTTCGAAGACGTCGCCGAACATGCCCGCTTCCACTTCAACGATCTGGCTCTCGCGATCCACGCCGATCAGCTTGTTCAGTTGGCATACGTCCAGCACAATGCCGCCCCGCACCGGCAAGGCAGCACCCGTGACATTGCTGCGCCCTGCCGACACGGTGACAGGAATGGCGTCCGCATGTGCAATGCGCATTACAGCCTGGATCTGCTCCACTGTGGACACCTGCACGATCACCGCATGTGGCGTAGCAGGCTTGCCGCCAGTTTCCGACACCATCGAACCCGCCCACCAGTCTCGCGTCCAGGTCACGACATTGTCGATACCAGTCAAGACGTCATCGGCTACGTGGCGCAAGGCGTCAATCTGGGCGTCCGTGACGCGCACCGGATCACGTTGCAACCCGGCCTCTGAACCCGTCTGCGTCAATGATGCGGCGTAAGCGGGCGGAGTGTGTGCGCCAACGACATAGTTGCCACGGTTGTAGCCGCGCTTGATGGCTTCTTTGCTGATCATTCTTTGTCTCCCATGAGTACGGATTTTTCGTGCTTGATGGCAGCCAGGTAATCATTGACCTGCTGCGTAATGGTGCTGGGCGCCAAGCCCAGTTCGGCCTGCAAGATCTGTCCAACGCGTGCCGCAGCATTCGCGGAGGCATCGCGCGCCATCAGACGTGTACGCATCCGGCGCGACAACACGTCCTCGACGGTGCCCGCCAATTCGTGGCGCGCCGCATACAGCACTTCGGCTTCGGTATAGGGCAGTCCTTCAACAATGGGCGTCAGCAAAGCGGGCGACGCTTGCATCAGGTCGCTGACAAAACGCGCTTCGGTTCCGTAGCGTTCACCCAGATGCGCCGACATGCCTCCCGAGGCCACAATGGCCTGCGGGTCATAGCCCGCCGCGCCCAGGATGTAGGCCTTCTTGGTCTGACACGGATTGCGCTGGCCGATGACTTGCTGCGCAGCGTCGATGGTCTGTTCAGCCATGTGCCGCGACGTGGTCAGCTTGCCGCCAACGATGGTCACCAACCCGTCTTCGGCAACGCGAATCTCGTGATTGCGCTTGATCTCCAGCGTCTTGCCACCGGGCGGGCCGACCAACGGCCGGCAACCGGCAATACTGCCCACAACGTCTTCAGCATGCAGATCGGTCTTCAACGCCGAGCGTGCGCCTTCCAGCAAAAAATCCAGCTCCCGGCGCGTGCAATACACGTCATCGAGATCGCCTTCATAGTCTTCGTCGGTCGTGCCCAGATAAGACACATTGCCCCAGCGCGTGATAGTGGCGCGACGGCTGCGGCCCGGCACGGGAATGGTGACGGTGCAATCGTTGCGTACCTTCAGCCAAGGCACAGCGACGTGTACGCCTTTGGCGGGCCGCACGTGCAAGGCGGGTTCATCGCCCTTCTTGGCCCCGTTCCAATCACGCAGCCAGACACCTGTGGCCATGATGACCACTCCGGCACGCGCGCGGATTTCTTGCTGGCCCGCTTGAACGATCACGCCATCCACCTTGCCGTGCGGGTTGCGAGTGACCTCGATCGCCTTCGCGTGGTTGATGACGGTGGCGCCGTGAAACGCGGCCGTGCGTGCAACGGCCAAGGTAAGGCGCGCGTCATCCACTCGGGCGTCGAAATACAGAAAGCCGCCCAAGAGGCCTTCTTCTTTGAAAGTCGGGCAATGCGACAGCACTTCCGCCGCCGTCAGTTTCTGATGCAGGATGCCTTCCCGCCACCCGCCCGCCATGTCGTACGTCCAGAGCAGGCTTTCAAAGGCCTTGGACAGGCGCTTGTCGAACACGCCGTCCCGCTCAAGGATCGGAAACAGGAACGGCAGGCGCTGCACAAGATGACGCGCATTGCGCCGCAGACGCTGGCGCTCGTGCAAAGAATGCCGCACCAGACCCAGGTTGCCCTGTTCGATGTAGCGCAGTCCGCCATGCACCATCTTCGACGACTTCGACGATGTACCCGATGCAAAATCGTCTTTCTCAATCACTGCCACCCGATAGCCGCGCAAGCTGGCATCCAGCGCCGCATACACGCCAGTAATACCGCCTCCCACAATAATCATGTCGTACTGCTCGCTGCCCAACCTGTCCAATTGCTCTTGCCGCATCAGACGTAATGGTTCGGTGCTCGTCATATCGGCCCGGTCCTTCCTGGGCTTTCTGGATAGCCACCCGATCATTTGTGCAATGCCTCCTCTTTTTCCCGCTTGAATTGATCGACATGGCCCAGCTCGGAGCCCACGCGGGCATGCCACAAGGTCCGCCGCATGGCGCGCTCGTCCGCATTCCCGGCCGGCGTGAATACCGCATCGGTCACGATGGTTTTGCAGGCCTCGTGCAAGGATGGCCACAGCAGCCCCGACGAACCCGCCAGATAGGCAATGCCGCGCAGGCTGGCCCGATCGGACTCCTGCATGCGGCGTATGGGTATGCCGATCAGGTCCGCCTGGATTTGCAGCAAGGGATCGCTGCACGACAGCCCGCCGCCCACCACCAGTTCAGACACGCGAACGCCCGACACGGCTTCATCCGCCTCGATGCAACTGGCCACCGAATGCGCAATGCCTTCCAGAATGGCGTAGGCCACTTCTGCTTGGGTCGTGGCCATCGACACCCCAGTCAGCGAAGCGCGCGCGCCCGCTTCCATGCGCGGCACTCGCAAGCCAGTCAACGCCGGCACAAACGTCACGCCTTGCGACGACGTCACCGTAGCCGCCAAGGCGCTGATTTCTCGTGCATCCTTGAACCACTTCAGCTTTTCGCAAACCCAATTCAATGCGGAACCGGTTGTGGCCACAAAGGTCTCGACGGCAAAATGCGACACGCCCTGCTGCCGCCGCGCCGTCATGGTCAGCGCCCCTTCAGACAAGCCCGAATTCGAGGGTGCCTCGGGTCCGATGATCAGATCTACAAAGCTGCCGGTGCCATGCACGCACATCGCCTGCCCACGGTCCAGGCAACCCAGCCCGATCGCTCCCGCATGCTGATCGCCCGCCGAAGCCAGAATCGGCACGTCGATGCCCAGCAGGTCTGAACGGGTCCGGCCGAAATCGTCCGCATCCTGGCGCAAGGCGGGCAACAGTTCGAACGGGAAGCCCAGTTCCTGCACCCATTCCAGGTAATAGCGGTGATCCGCCAGCACATAGGCGCCTGAAGACGTGGCGTTGGTAGGCGTGGTCACAATGTCGCGCCGCTGCGAAAAATGCCATAGCAGCCAGGTATCAACCGTTCCAAACGCCAGGCGCTTCTCACGCCAGGCATCCGCGACCTGCGGCGTATCGCGCAAATGACGCGCCGCCCACAGATACAGCGATCGCACACCCACCGGGCGGCCAACCCTATCCAGCAGCCGTTCGTCCCACTCCGGCGCCAGCCGGTCCAACTCGTCCACGAAGCGGGTGTCTTGCCAGACCATCGCAGGCACGAGCGCCACTCCGGTCTGCGTATCCCACAACACGGCGGTGGCCCGCTGCGTCGCCAAAGCCAAGGCGGCGATGTGTTGGCCCGCTTGTTGCGCCTGAGCAATGGTGGCGCGGCAAACGCTGATCGTCTTTTCAAGAATCTCGTTGGCGTCCTGCTCGACCACCCCGGGCCTGGGCGTTTCGACATGCAGCGTCAGGTATTCCAGGCAGGACACATGACCGTCGGCCGACACGGTCGCTGCCCGCGTGCCGGACGTGCCCTCGTCTATGGCCAGAATCACATTGTTTGTTGTCATCGCGAGGCTTTCCCAATGGCGGGGTCCAGTGTGGCCAGCGCGTCATCGTCCTTGAACTGCGGCGCGCCAGTCTCGCTGTCGGGATTGATGGTGGTGCGAGTGGGGTCCCACTTGATCACAAAGCAGATAATGCTGGCGATCAGCGGGACGACAGACAGGATCAGAAAGGTTTTCTCCAGGCCGTAGCTCTCACGGAAGATGGGGAACACCAGCAGGCCAATTGCCGCGCCGGTGGACCCCAGCGCTCCGATGATGCCGTTGGCGCCTGCGCGCAGTTCACTGCGGAACGACAACGACGACAAGCTCTTGCCATTGGCGCCGGGGCCGCCGGAGTGGAACAGGATGAACAGCGACGGCAACACCACCGCCAGCCACAGCGGCATCTTGCCGTGGAAGGTTCCCAGGATAAGCAAGATCACGAACACCACTGCAAAACCAAACGCAGAGGCGCGGCGCAGACCCAGTTTGCGCCCGATGTAGGGCGACATAAATCCACCGAAGATCCCAAAGACGTTGAACACCAGCGCGCCAATAGTCGCGTAGATGAAGTCCTTACCGAACAGCGCTGCACTGATCAAGGGCAGGTACCAGCCCACGGCAAAGTACTGAATCGACTGGCCAATTTGCACGGTCGCCGCCAGAATCGTGCGCGGCAGATACACGCCCCGAAAAATCAGCAGCACGTTGGCCAGACCGCGTTTTGCCTGATTGATGACGGGCACACGCTCATGCACGGGCGCCGCAACAAATGGCTGGCCGTAAATCCGCGTCATCGCCAGCGCAGCCTGCTCCACCCGTTCCTTGCGCGCCAGCCAGATCGGGCTTTCCACCATGTAGCTCATTTGCAGCACCAGAATAACGACTGCAAAAATGGCCGTGGCTGCGACGGAATAGCGCCAGATCGAATCGCCCACATCCCACGAGAAAAACAGCATGGCCAGCAGCAGGTTCGTGCACACGGCCGTGTACCACATGCCTTGCCAGGTATTGAGCCGGCTCTTGAACTTAACGGGCGTGAATTCCGCCAGTACGGCCATGGCAATGGCAAAGTCGATACCGTAGGCCGCGCCGACAAAAAAGCGCCCGACCAGGATCACTTCAAAGGTGGGCGCAAACATCACCAGCACCGCGCCAATGACGGCCAGAAGCTTGGCAATGATCAAAGGTCGAATGCGCCCCCAACGATCAGCCATCCAACCGCCAATTGGATTGAAGGCAATGGCTACCCAGGCGGCGAATGATGTCATCAGCGCGACCTGCCCGGCCTTCAGGCCCAAGTCTCGCGTCATCGGGCCCAGGCCCGCGCTCAATGCTGAATTTGCGAAAGCGTCCAGGAACAATCCGCCCAGCGCGAGCCACCAGATCAGGCCGGCTCGGCCGGTAATTCCCGGGCGTGAATCGATAAAAGCGATGACATCGTCGATGCCACGTATTTTTACGGTCGATGATTGCACAGTCGTCTCCTCTTGGAATTATTTCTGTAAGAGGTCGACGCAAAATGCACGCGATAAAAGACCACCTTACAGATGGTCTTTTATCTAAATCTGTGCGGTGACTTTATGGCTCGGCGCAGGCAGTGTCAAGGCGTTCGAGCATCAGGACAAACCCTGTCTTACCAAGGTTTTCTGCCGCCTTGAACCCGCGTTCGAACCCGAAGCCGGGGCACCCAAAAAAGTATCCAAAGTAATAGGAAAGTATATGGAAGAGCACCTTCCATATAAGTTTTTCTCATTATTTTTCAATGACTTGCAATAAATATTTAAGCTGTCAGACTATGCCAAATTCAATAGCCAGTTCAGCCGAAAACACCGGTGCACGAACTGTTGGGCATGGTCCCCTGCGCGGTCAATCCGCTCGTATTCACGACGGTTGCCGCGGCATCCACTGAGTCTGCGCGGTCTTTACGCCGCAGGTATCAGCAAGCGGTGCCAGGCCATACACCCCACATCGATAACGACGCCCGACGTCGCGCTTACGCGCGTCGCGCGGGCGCACGTCAGTCAAACCCTGCAAGACGATCACCCGATCCAACAATCAACCTGACCACGGAGCAGCACATGCGTTTAATCAGCGATCAAGAACTCAGCACGATGTCCACGGAAAACAAGCGGCGCCGGCATCAAGAGCTGGACAAAAAACTGGTTGTGGCCGAAAGCCGCGGATGGGCATGCGCACATCGCATTCAAGCCAGCCGCGCCAAGGTCCATGACGCCATCCTGATGGATGTAAAACTGGGCAGAGACGTCGAAGACAAGACGCAAAAGCGCCGCGACAGGATCAAGGTTAAAAACTAAGCCGCTATTGCGGCCACTAACGGGCCTTGTTTCTGCCAGCAGTTTCTGGATAAATCCTGTGTTGGCCGCCTGCACAGGAATTATCCATCATGACGATTGTTGTACACACACCAAACGCCAAAGCGCTCTGGGCTTCGATTCAGGACAACCTGAAGCGCACGGACGACGTATCGGCAAGAGGCATCAGCACTTGGCGCAAAGACGACACGGGGCGCGCCGTCAAGATCTTCCACTCACCGCTTGCCGGCGGCCTGGATGACCGCGCTTATTTTGTCGGCACGGTGCGTACAGGCCAGTTGATGCTGCTGGACTTGCTACCGGGCAGCGCCCCCCTGAATTGGACACTTTTTGGCCTGTTGCATGGCCATTTGGTGGGCATGCTGATGACGGAATACGAAAGCGAAATCATGTCGCTCAATGTGTTCCCGAACCGCCCCGCACCTGATGCTTGACTGACAGAGCGCGCGTGCACATCACGCCGCGGGAATTGTTCGTGGCCAGCGACTCTGCCCGGGTGCTGGAATCCATAGACAGTGTGCAAACCCATGCACGCCACCATTCACAACCGCGAGCAGGCGCAGGCTTGGCTGAAATTGCGGGCTATGAGCCATCCATCATGCAGATTGAGGCATTCAAGCGCCTGGGTTGCCGCATGTTCATGGCCATCGTCGCGTTTTGATTGTCAGCCCGGCGATCTACGGTACTCGGGGCGGGTCACTTCAAACCCAACCTTTCGACCTGCGCTTGGTTCAGCACTTGAATTCCTTTAGCCCCCATTGCCGCGTAGTCTGTATCCAGCACCACTTGGTAGCGCAAACGATCCAGCGCTTGCCACTCTGATTCATCAATTCCCTGCACGGCTCCTTGAAGCACCTTGGCGGATGAAGTCCCCCAAGCGATCGGGCTGACACCCACACCCTGGTAGCGCGCGCCGTCGGTGCCGGTGAACACACACGTCACCGGGATGCGCTCTCCCACGGCATTTCGATGACCAGGCAGATCCTTAACCCTAGTGATGAACACGGCCCACACTTTGTCGTAAAGACCAATCCCGCCCAACGTCAATAGGAAAATCTGACCCTTCTCCGCCGCGCATACGATTGCCGGATTCAGCACGCCGCGATCAAGATACCCTTGCGGACGGTTCTGGGTAGCTACATACCCTGCGATCACCAGGATCGTAAGACCAAGGCAAGCCGTTAGGGCCCCGAACACCATCGCCCCTGCAGACGACGATGAGAGCAGATAGGACGCCGCCGCGATCAAACCCAGGGCCATGACGATCATCGCCGAAATTGTCTTGCGCGCTTCTTTTCGGCTCTGGTTGTAGCGGCGAGCATGCGCGATGTCGATCTTGAATTCCAGATGACGCTCTGCTGCGCTCCCATTCCTGATCGGTCCTGACCCCACCCGAAAAACGTCTGGTCCCACCGTCTCCAAGCTGTGTTGTTCCATCGTAAGTATTCCTATACGTTCATGCGATACCGAGTTCTAAGGGTTATATAACGTGCCAATGCGAAGCGGGATAGCGATCCTTCGAAATATATGGAGTACGAGACCTGCCATCAAAAATTTCGTACTGCAGCGCACAAGCCTCTTCATGCGGACAGCACCGAAACTAATGGCGTGGCCGATCCTCAGTGACATTGCGAATAATGGGACGCCACTGATAGACAGCAAACCGCAGTGGATGATGTAGTCATCGGTTTGCCAACACATAGCCGCACGCCATGCCAACCAATCCAATCGTCATCGACGATGAACCCGCTTTCGAGTGGGACGAAGCTCCGCCGCTGTCACCCGCACTATTCGAATTTCGGCCGCCCGGAGTGCCTGATAGCGCAAGGGCAATTCATGACGAGACCACAGACGCAATCATTGGGTATCAGGCAGGCTTTGGCGGAATTTTTCGCAACTACGATCTCACCGGGCAGCTGCAATCCATCGAAGAGCTGCCCTTAGAGGCGCCACTGATAGATCCCCTGGACGCGGTTTTGCTCGTAGGGACGGCGTGGAAGGTGGGATCACGGCTGGTTCGTGGCGCCGTGCTGGCGCGTGCGGGCGTAACTGTCAGCCAATCGACCCTGATCGGCCTGCGAACCCGCTTCTTTGCGCTTTCCAAAAAGCAGCTGCGTTTCACTGCAAAAGCGTTGCTGCACATGGGCGAAGCAGGCCGTTTCGTGCCTGTGCATATACTTCGGTTAGCAATTCTGTATGGCAAACGAGCACCCGACCCAAGAAACGCAGTGGGATACTTCATGTATACGATCACCGTAACCGTGCGAGGCAAGCCATATCTGCTGGAAGTCTTGGTTCACGAACGGAACTACACCATCGCGCATTTTTTATATAAATAATCATGTCCACGATCAGCGTCGACGCTCAGCCAGCCATTGCCCCCGCGCGAGTGAGTGTCGGATGGGACTCGGACATTCACAACCTTTATTGCACCATTGAATATCCCGCGAAGAACACCACCGATCCCGCGCCGCCACGTCTCTTGAGCGACGTGTTGGACCAACAATGGCCTCTTCCAATTCCACGCTGGGTAATTGTCGCGGACGCCCTATCCATGGTCCTCGACGCCGGCAAGCGCCTGAAAGACTTCGACATCCGTACGAATCCTTCCGATTGGACGCTTACTTCAATAGCACCAGCAATCGGTGCGTTTGCACAGCCATACGTACAAGCGCCATTCGACGACCACGGCGATGCCACGTGCCGCCCCGTTGAAGCGGAAGAATACGATTCCGAGCATGGAATTTTTTGCCTGAGTTGGGGACAGGCGCAGCGCTGGTGTGTGGTTGCTCCCACGTTGGCGCTAGGACTGGCCGAAGATGGCGCCCTGATGAGAATTCAGCTGAGTGAGTTCTGGGTGTAGGGTCAGACAGCCTGGTCACTAACATTTGGTGCTACCCAAGAAACCCAAGTAGATCAGTGAGCTCAGGTCGCCAGCTCTAAAACCAGCCGGTCAATTTAGCTATTCAGAATCCGCTTAACCTCGTCAAAAAACGAAGCGGCGGTGTGCCCCAAAGTTGCCGGGTCGATCGATTTCCAAAGTTGCCTAAAAGCCGCATCGGAATTTGCACCATAGTTCGCGAGAAAGGCGTTCATTTCTAAACACACCTTATGGACAGTCTCCGCGTTAGACCCGCTCTTGTAATCCTGAACAATTTCCGCGATGGTTTCACCAGTGTCAACCCAGTCCTGATGAAACCAACCACCCATAAATTGCTCAAGTTCGGGATATTGGCCACGAACAATGTTCATAAAATCAGTCCAAATACGCAGTCAAAATGAAATACGGCATGCCATTGTAGGCTTGCCTTTTCAGCACAAGCACAAGCTCCGTTCCCTTTACTACTTCAGAAGCGCCGCGGTTGAGCACAACTCCGATATCACCAGACACAGATCCGTAAAGAGTTAATTTTTGACTGCCGGAGGTCATCGCAGCCCAATCTTCTACTCGTGCCGCTTCCCGACGCATAAGCGCGTTTACGGCATGCTCTGCATCTGCGACCGAATGAAAAGTTGACGCAGCCGGCAGATTTGGATTTGCCCGCAAACGTGCTTCAAGATAGGCCCTTGTCTTTCCGACATGCTTTCCAAGAGTATGCCCCCCGATTCCACCGGCTACCGCGGCCTCATGCCTCGACAGGGATATCCGACCGGCAACAATGCTTGACACCCTTGCCGCCTTGATCGCCCCCGCAAACCCGATTGGCACGCCTATCTCGGCGGCTATGCCCACCGCCAGACCTGAACCAGGTGTCGCACCGAGCCTAGTGGCGAGTTCCGCAAAGCCCCTGTCTGTCAGCGAACTTATTTGTTTCCCGGTCCAGACCTCTTGCAGCCCTGTCGACGCTGTATCTATGCCGTGGCCACCCAAAACCACGCAGCCGACCTTCGTGGCACCAGTTGGCTCCGGCACAGCGCATAACGCGGCGCCACCGATCATTTCCGCTACGCCGCCAGCTAGTTTTAAACCGCCCCACAAGCGATTCGAGAGCGTCGTCTCGCTGTTAACCGACTCACCTTGCAGTATCGCCGCCAACTGCACGGGCGTGAGCACAATGCTAATGCTTGATTCCTCGTCCATCCGTTCACCCCATCATTTGATAGAACGACGAATGTCACGAAATGCAGTACCTCTGTCGATCAGGGGCGTCTGAAACTAACGGGCATATCTGACAGCCTCGCAAGCCGAAATGCAAAACGCCCCGGTTTTTGGCCGAGGCGTTTCTTTAGGGCGGACCTACTTCATGTATGGGCGAACTCTGCTGATCTTGTCGCGCATTATCAAGCGCGGGCAGCAATACATCCCCTTCCAGGACCGCCACGATCTTCGCGTCGCACATTCGGATATAAGGCGCTTGAGGGCTGCGCGGCGTGTGCCTCTATCAGCACACGTAGGCTGTGGCCATGATCATCCGCGTTTATGGAATGGATGCCGTCCGCTAATCCCGATGCCGGTGGGAAGGCCGTCGGCCTGTTCGGGGAAAAGCTGGCATCAAGTGGGTATTCCGGAGCCAAAACGGCCCCAAGACACCCAAAATGACAGAGAAAAAACTAAGTCATTGATATTGCTGGGAAAAACTGGTGCGAAGGAGGGGACTCGAACCCCTACACCTGTTACGGCGTCAGGACCTAAACCTGGTGCGTCTACCAATTTCGCCACCTTCGCTATAGGCCAAGCCCGCTATTGTAGCTTGCTTGTTAAAATCTTGCGTCATGAATCCGCGCCTCGATGCTTTACACCCCTATCCGTTCGAAAAACTGCGGGCGTTGCTGGCTTCTGCCAGCTCGCAGCCGGACGGTCTGACGCCCATCAATTTGTCGATTGGCGAGCCTAAACACGCCTCGCCCGAACGCATCGCGCAAGCGATACGGGACCATATGGACGGGCTGTCGGTCTATCCGTCCACCAAGGGTGATCCGGCTTTGCGGCAGGCGATCTCGGCTTGGCTGGCGCGCCGCTACAGCATTCCCGCACCGGATGCTGATACCCAGGTGCTGCCGGCGCTGGGTTCGCGTGAGGCCCTGTTTGCGTTTACGCAGACGGTGATCGACCCCGCTGCGGATTCGGTCGTTATCTGCCCCAATCCGTTCTATCAGATCTACGAAGGCGCCACGGTGCTGGCGGGCGCCACGCCCTACTTCGTTAACGCCGATCCGTTACGCAACTTTGCGGGCGATTGGAACAGGGTGCCGGCCGAGGTCTGGAAAAAAACGCGGCTGGTATTCGTTTGCTCGCCCGGCAACCCGGCGGGCAACGTGATGTCGTTGGACGAATGGGAAACGCTGTTCGAACTGTCCGACCGATACGGTTTTGTCATCGCGTCGGACGAGTGCTATTCCGAAATTTATCTGGACGAAGGCAATCCTCCCTTGGGAGGCCTTCAGGCCGCGCGCCGCCTGGGCCGGGACGACTACCGGAACCTTGTGGCGTTCTCCAGCCTGTCCAAGCGATCCAACGTGCCGGGGCTGCGTTCCGGCTTTGTGGCGGGCGATGCGGCGCTGATTGGCCGCTTCCTGCTGTATCGCACGTATCATGGCAGTGCGATGAGTCCGCTGGTGTCTGCGGCAAGCGTCGCAGCATGGACGGACGAGGCCCACGTGAAGGACAACCGCCGCCTGTACCGTGAGAAATTCGACGCGGTCGTGCCCATCCTGCAAAACGTGCTGGATGTGTCACGCCCGCAAGCATCTTTTTACCTGTGGGCGGCCACGCCCGGACCCGATACGGCGTTCGCCCGCGACCTTTATGGGCGCACCGGTGTTACCGTTCTGCCGGGCAGTTTCCTGGCCCGGGAGGCGCATGGCGTAAATCCCGGCCAGGGCCGCATCCGTATTGCTTTGGTGGCGCCATTGGCTGACTGCGTGCAGGCAGCCGAGCGCATCGCCCATTTTGTACACACTTCTGTTTGATCAACCTTTAAAAGCTGAGCCGCTATGACTCTCGACTTGCAGACCACCATCGAAAAAGCCTGGGATGACCGGGCCAACCTGTCGCCCACCGATGCCAGCGCCGAAGTGCGTGAAGCGGTGGAACACACCATCGACGGCCTGGATCTGGGCCGCCTGCGCGTCGCTGAAAAAATCGACGCTGACTGGGTCGTACACCAGTGGATTAAAAAGGCCGTGCTGCTGTCGTTCCGTCTGAACGACAACGCCATCATGGGCCAGGCTCCGCTGCAGTTCTACGACAAGGTGCCGCTCAAGTTCTCGGAATACGGCGACAACGCCTTCAAGCAAGGCGGCTACCGCGTGGTGCCGCCCGCCGTCGCCCGCCGCGGCGCCTTCATCGGCCGCAATGTGGTGCTGATGCCCTCCTACGTGAACATCGGCGCCTACGTCGACGAAGGCACCATGGTTGACACCTGGGCCACCGTCGGTTCGTGCGCGCAGATCGGCAAGAACGTCCACCTGTCGGGCGGCGTGGGCATCGGCGGCGTGCTGGAACCCCTGCAAGCCAACCCCACCATCATTGAAGACAACTGCTTCATCGGCGCCCGTTCGGAAGTCGTGGAAGGCGTGGTCGTGGAAGAAAACTCGGTGTTGGCCATGGGCGTGTTCCTGTCGCAAAGCACCAAGATTTTTGACCGTGCCACGGGCAAGATCACCTATGGCCGCGTGCCCTCGGGTTCGGTCGTGGTTCCGGGTTCGCTGCCGTCGGCCGATGGCTCGCACAGCCTGGCTTGCGCCGTCATCGTCAAGCGTGTCGACGCGCAAACGCGCGCCAAGACCAGCATCAATGATTTGCTGAGGGCGTAAATGAGCACGTCAGCCGTACTGGATCTGGTCAAAGACCTGATCGCCCGCCCGTCGGTCACCCCGGCGGATGAAGACTGCCAGACGGCGCTTGCCGCCCGGCTGGAACGCATTGGCTTCAAGTGCGAGACCATCGCACAGGGTGGCGTCACCAATCTGTGGGCCAGGCGCGGAAGCGCCGCGCCGCTGACCGTTTTTGCCGGTCACACTGATGTGGTGCCGCCGGGTCCGCTCGCAAAGTGGGACAGCGACCCGTTCGTGCCCACGGAGCGGGACGGCTGGCTGTACGGCCGCGGTGCGGCCGACATGAAGAGCTCGATCGCTGCTTTCGTGGTGGCGGCCGAGGAATTCGTGGCGGCCCATCCGCAACATGATGGCTCGATCGCGCTCTTGATCACATCCGACGAAGAAGGTCCGTCCATCGACGGAACCGCCATCGTCTGCGATGCGTTGAAAGCGCGCGGCGAAAAGCTGGACTACTGCATCGTCGGCGAACCCACGTCCGGCGATGTGCTGGGTGATACCTGCAAGAACGGCCGCCGCGGCTCGCTGTCAGGCAAGCTGACGGTCAAGGGCATTCAAGGCCACGTGGCGTACCCGCACCTGGCGCGCAACCCGGTCCATCAGTTGTCGCCTGCGCTGGCCGAGATCGTCAACATTGAATGGGATCAGGGCAACGAATACTTCCCGCCCACAACGTTCCAGGTGTCCAACCTGAACTCGGGCACGGGCGCCACAAACGTGGTGCCTGGCGAAGCCGTAGCACTGTTCAACTTCCGTTTCTCGACGGCCAGCACGC
This sequence comes from Achromobacter seleniivolatilans, assembly GCF_030864005.1. Taxonomy (NCBI): domain Bacteria; kingdom Pseudomonadati; phylum Pseudomonadota; class Betaproteobacteria; order Burkholderiales; family Alcaligenaceae; genus Achromobacter; species Achromobacter seleniivolatilans. The sequence continues at coordinate 688,692 of NZ_CP132976.1, read as the reverse complement.
CGGAAAGCCTGAAGGCTCGTGTACACGCTGTGCTGGACAAGCACGGTCTGGAATACGACTTGGATTGGGAACTGGGCGGCGAGCCCTTCCTGACCCCGCGCGGATCGTTGACGGATGCGTTGGTGCAGGCCATTCACGCCGAAACCGGCGTGACCGCCGAACTGTCCACCACGGGTGGCACGTCCGACGGCCGCTTCATCGCCAAGATCTGTCCGCAGGTAATCGAGTTCGGACCCGGCAACGCTACGATCCACAAGGTCAACGAGCGTGTCGAAGTGGCCTCGCTGAATCCGCTCAAGAACATTTATCGGCGCACGCTGGAAAACCTCCTCTTGCCCAAGTAGACCTACATGTATCAATCCGCCCGTCAAGAATTGCTTACCCTGCGCGACCTTATCCGTTATGGAGTGTCGCGGCTGAACGGCGCCCAGGTGGCGCTGGGGCATGGCAGCGACAACGCCTGGGACGAAGCGGTCTATCTGACGCTGCACGCCCTGCATCTGCCGCTGGACACGCTGGAACCGTTCCTGGACGCCCGCGTGGTGCGTGAAGAGCGCGACCGCGTGCTGGACTTGCTGGAACGGCGCGTGACCGAGCGTCTTCCTGCCGCCTATCTGACCAACGAGGCCTGGCTGCGCGGCCATCGCTTCTACGTGGATCAACGCGTCATCGTGCCGCGCTCGCCCATCGCAGAATTGCTGGACCAGGGCTTGTCGCCCTGGGTTCAGGACGCTTTCGCGGTTGAAAACGTGCTGGATATGTGTACGGGTTCTGGCTGCCTGGCTATTCTGTCCGCCATGGCCTTTCCCCACGCCCATGTGGACGCGGTGGATGTGTCGCCGGACGCGCTGGAAGTCGCCCGCCGCAACGTGGACGACTACGGCCTGGCTGACCGCCTGGATCTGCACGAAAGCAATCTGTTTGACGGTCTGCCAGCGCGCCAATACGACGTGATCATCTGCAACCCGCCTTACGTCAACAGTGGCTCCATGAACGTGTTGCCGCAGGAATACCTGCATGAACCGCAGTTGGCGCTGGCCGGCGGCGAGGACGGCATGGATCTGGTGCGGCGCATTCTGGAAGCCGCGCCGCGCTACCTGACGCAAGACGGCGTGATCGTGTTGGAAATCGGCCATGAACGCGATTTCTTTGAAGCCGCCTTCCCGCATCTGTCACCCGTGTGGCTGGATACGGAAGAGGCATCGGACCAGCTTCTGCTGCTTACCCGCGAGCAACTCAGCCTGTGATACGCGCTACTGGATTGACCCTGCGCCGAGGCACGAAAGTGCTGTTGGACAACGCAGAATTCGTCGTGCATCCGGGGGAGCGCGTGGGCATCGTGGGCAAGAACGGCGCCGGCAAGTCCTCGCTGTTCGCGCTCCTGACAGGCGCATTGGACCTGGACGCCGGCACTGTCGCTCTACCTGCCGGCTGGCGTATCGCCAGCGTTAAACAGGAACTTGATGCCGACGAGCGCCCTGCCCGCGAATTCGTGATCGACGGCGATACTCACCTGCGCGAATTGCAAGCGCGCCGCGCTGAACTGACGGACGATCAGGGCACGCAGATCGCGGAAGTAGAAGCCGCGCTGGTAGAAGCTGGCGCCTGGAGCGCAGCTTCGCGCGCCGAGCAACTGCTGGCGGGTCTGGGTTTCAAGCCCAATGAATGGATGCAGCCGGTTGAAAGCTTTTCCGGCGGATGGCGCATGCGTCTGGCGCTAGCCAGCGCGCTGATGGCGCCGTCCGAACTGTTGCTGCTGGACGAACCCACCAACCACTTGGATCTGGACGCCATGTTGTGGCTGGAGAAATGGCTGGGCGCCTATCCGGGCACCGTCATGCTGATCTCCCACGACACCGAGTTCCTGGACGCGGTAGCCAAATCCATTTTGCATTTCGACCATGCAAAGCTCGTCCGCTACCGCGGCGGCTATGGCGACTTTCTGACGCAACGCGCCGAGCGCCTGCGCCAAACGAATATCGCCTATGAACGCCAGACTCGCGAATCCGCCCGTCTGCAAGGTTTTATTGACCGTTTCAAAGCCAAAGCGTCCAAGGCTAAACAAGCACAGAGCCGCGTCAAGGCACTGGCCCGCATGCAAGTGCTCGCGCCCTTGCAGGCCGAGGCTGGCATCGACATCCGCATCCCATCGCCGGACCAGGTGCCCGACCCGTTGCTGACGCTGGAGCATCTGTCGGCCGGCTACACCGATGCAGACGGCAACGCGGTGCCCATTCTGCGCGACGTGACCTTGATGGTGCGCGCAGGCAGCCGTGTAGGCGTGCTGGGCGCCAACGGCGCCGGCAAGAGCACGCTGATCAAGACGCTGGCCGAAGAGATCCCCGTGCAAGCCGGAGAACGCCGCGCCTCCCGCGGGCTGGCCATCGGCTACTTCCATCAGCATCAGCTGGACATGCTGGACGTGGACAGCACCCCGATCGCGCACCTGGCCCGCCTGGCGCCTGAAACCCGCGAGCAAGAACTGCGTAACTATCTGGGCGGCTTCGGCTTTTCTGGTGACACCGTCACCAGCAAGGTAGGCCCGATGTCTGGCGGCGAAAAAGCGCGCTTGGCGCTGTCTTTGATCGTCTGGCAAAAGCCCAACCTGCTGTTGCTGGACGAACCAAGCAACCACTTGGACGTGGAAACGCGGGAAGCGCTAGCCACGGCGTTGGCGGACTTTGGCGGCAGCATGCTGCTGGTGTCGCACGATCGCCACCTGCTGCGCACCACGGTGGACAGTTTCTGGATCGTGGCGGACGGCAAGGTAAGCGAGTTCGACGGCGACCTGGAGGATTACCGCGACTGGCTCGCTGCACGCAACGCAGGCGAACGCGCCGAGGCCGCGCGCGAAAATGCCGATGGCAGCGAACCCGTGGTCGATCGCAAGGCGCAACGCCGGGCCGAGGCCGAGCAGCGTCAACGCCTGTCGGCCTTACGCAAGCCGCTGGAAGCGAAGGTAGCCAAGGTCGAAACCGAAATGGAGAAGCTGCGCGTCAAGCTGCATGCGCTGGACGCGATTATTGCCGACCCGGATCTGTACTCGGATGCGCGCCGCACCGAACGCCAAAAAGTCATGGCCGAACATGGCGAACACGGTAAGCGTATCGACGAGCTGGAAGAGCAGTGGCTGGAGCTTCAGGGATCGCTGGAAGAAATCGATCAGAGCGAAGCGTAGCCCACCGAGCGAGTAGCGGGCAGGCCCGTTGCTCGCTTGCCCCTGGCTCCTGGCCCTTATCTAGTAATAATAACCATTATCATTTATACTTCGTCGCGAATTTGACTCTATCTGGCGCACGACGCCAGCGATATGTCGACGCTTACGGACGTATTTCTCCGCCATTACCGCGAACTGCTGGGCTTTCTGTCGATGCGCACAGGCTCGCGAGACGTGGCTCAAGATTGTGCCCAGGACACCTGGATCAAACTCGCGGAGTTCAAGGATCGCACCCGGCCCGACAATGACCGCGCCTATGTATTCCGGGTCGCAGCCAACATTGCAACCGACTGGCACCGCCGCCGTAGCCGCGAACTGACAGCCACAGCCGACTATGCCGCCGCCCTGCCCACTGCGCATGCCGCAGACACATTTGATGTGGCAAGCGCCCATCAATTGCTGCGACGGCTTGAAGCTGCCCTGCTATCCCAACCGCGCCGCAGTCTGGACGTCTTCGTCCTGCATCGCCACGAAGGCCTGACGTACCGCGCTATTGCCGAACGCTTTGCGATCTCGGTCAGCGCCGTGGAAAAACACATGATGCGCATCCTGCTGGCCTGCGACCAGGCGCTGGCAGACTGATGGCCCAACCTTTCCCCGCCGATCCCACCGAAGAAGCCTCGCGTTGGGTCATCCTGAAAAGCGGCCAGCACCTGGACGACGACGCGCACGCCGCGTTCGAAGCCTGGCATCGCGCGGATGCACGCCACGCCGCCGCCTACGACCGCCTATCGCGCCTGTGGCGCCGGATGGGTGAGATCGATCGGGGCAAGCTCGCCAAACGCCCTGCCCGCAAGCTGCGCGCCACCGTCATGCTGACACTGCTTGCGGCCACCTTCGCTGGCTGGTTCGGTTCCACCCGCCCTGAACTACAGGCCGACTATCTGACCACTGCCAGCCTGCGCCAGATTTCGCTGCCCGACGGTTCCATCGTTGTACTGGACGCCCATAGCGCGCTGGCGCTTAACTTTGCAGACGGCCGCCGCGAAGTCCGTTTACTGGCGGGCCGAGCCCTGTTTGAGCCAGTGCCGCGGCAGCCAGGCATGGCAGCGTTCTCAGTGGTCACAGGGGACGCCACCGCGACCGCTTTGGGCACCCGCTACACAGTGGAACGTCTGGAAGGCAAAACGCGTGTATCGGTGTTGGAGCATCAGGTCGAAGTAGGCTGCCTGCCTTGCACAGAGGCGCAGCACGCGACGTTGTCGGCTGGCGAAGCCGTTGACGTGTCCGCAGCAGGCATCACGCGCCAAACGCAGGCTGGCGCAGCCACGCCCGGCTGGTCGCGAGGCTTACTCAGCTTTGACGATGTCCCGCTGCAATCCGCGGCGGACGAGCTGGCGCGCTACACCGGCAAAACCATCCTGGTGATGAGCGATGCAGCCAAGGCCCAACGGGTGTCCGGTACCGCCAATGTGGCTGATCCTCAGCGCGCGCTGGAACTGCTATTGGCGCAAACACCAGTACGCGTAACCAATCTGCCGGGCCTGCTGATTCTGCGTTGAGCGGGCAATGCCTGTTCGCCCCAAAGTCACACGGCCCCGCATCAATCGGTAAATGAGAATCGATATAAATTATTCATGACGATTTCAGTGAGGGGTTTGAGGTGTGCGTACGTCCTACGGCTGACATTACTGCTTAGGACTTACGCATGTCTTCCCGCGTTTCTGGCCCTCGCGCTTGCGCCCGCCCTATTTCCGCCACCGCCGTTGCGCTGTGCGCGGCGCTGACGCTAACCGCGCCCATGTTGGCGCAGGCCCAAACCCACGCCACGCCCATCGCCTTCGATATTCCCTCCCAAGCGCTGGGCGCCGCCCTGCTCGCGCTAGGCCAGCAAGCCAATCTTGAAATCTCTTTTGTGCCGGCAACGGTCGCAGGCAAGACCGCTCCCGCATTGCACGGCACCTTGTCCCCGCTGGGCGCGTTGGATCAGTTGCTGCGCGGCTCCGGGCTGGCGTTCAAGGGTGACGGGCCCGGCCGCTACATCATCTATGTCGACAAGACGAATCAGTTTTCTGCGGCACGGCTGGACCCGGTGAAGGTGTATGGCGAGCAGGTGGGTGAACGCGTCTTTACGAAGGAAGAGATCGCCAACACGCCTACATCGAACAGGGATCTGAGTTCGCTGGTGGCGACGCATCCAGCCGTGCGCACGAACCCCGGCGCGAATAGTTCACAAAACCGCGGATCGCTGAACGTCGAAGACATTTCCTTCCACGGTTCCAGTCCATATCAGAACCTGTTTCAGATCGACGGCATGGACGCGACCAATCGTATTGATCCTGCCAGCAAGAATTTGAATTTGCAGGTGGGCAATATTCCCAGCAATCCGCAGTCGTACTTTGTGGATACCAGCCTGCTGGAAGAGGTACGCGTGCACGATAGTTTCGTACCCGTGGAATATGGACGCTTCACGGGTGGCGTCGTGGACGCGAAACTCAGGCGATTTTCCGGCGAGAACCACTTGAATCTGGACTACCGCTGGAACACGTCCAAGATGACGCAACAGAAGGTGGGCGATGGCGAAGAAAACAGCTGGGCACAAGGCAAGCCAGGATATTCGCCAGAATGGAAAAAGCGCTTCTATTCAGCTGTGGGCGATTTTGCTTTCAATGAAAAGACGGGCGCCGTGATTGCCATGTCGCGGCGCGAATCCGACATCACGCGTTGGAACATGGGCGTGGATGAAAAGGGATTGGCCGCCCCGGGTCAATCCACTTATCGCGACAGTATCGACAACTTCCTGGGAAAGTTCAGCGTGCGCGCCAGCGCTGATACGGTGGCAGACCTGACGCTTAAATACAGCGACCGCAGCGAAACGCTGGCCAGTGATTTGTTCCGCAATACCCGTTGGGACAACAACCATGCAGCACGCGGCATCAGCGCCAACATAGATCACTTGTTCCAAGGCGGACGGTTTTCATTGCAGGCGGGATGGGACCGCTCTTTAAGCAACCGCGAATCCAACGGCGACGAGCTGGTGTCATTCAAGCCATTCAATCTGCCGCTCTATACCGCAGGCGGCTTCGGCAAGGAACAGAAGCAGCAAGACACCTACACGCTAAAAGGCCGTATCGACCTGGAGCCGCTACGCACTGGAGTGTTCACGCATATTCCTTATGCGGGCGCGGAGCTGCAACAGGTGAATGCAGGATTTGAGCGGTTCCAGGAATCCTATTCATACCGCCGCAATATCAACCGCGATGGCTCGTATCAGGACGTCAGCAAAGTCCGCTATCTGCCCGGCACGGTGGACGTGAACTACAACATGATGAGCGTGTACCTCTCCGATCGCATCGAATGGGAACGGCTGGCGCTGGACGCAGGCGTGCGGTATGACCGCGAGACATTCCTGGGCAACAACAATGTGTCGCCACGAACACGTCTGGACTGGGACATGTTTGGGTCCGGCGACACGCTGCTGAGTGCAGGCTGGTCGCGATACTACGGCTCTCAGGTGCTTGAGACCGCTTTGGAAGCGGAAATCAGCCGCCTGCGCCGGCAAGTGCTGGATGCCAAGGGCAAGCCCGTGGCCAACGGCGGCAAGGAGTATTTCGTCGAATACAAAGGTCTGCGCATGCCCTACGACGATGAATGGGCAGTATCGCTGCGGCAGCGCGCCGCAGGTATGGAAGGGGTCGTCAGTTACGTACACCGCAACGGCCGTGACCAATGGGCCAAGACGGGCACCGATCAAAGCGGCTACCAATACACGAACGAAGGGTTATCCACGACGGATGGCGTAAGCCTCACTTTACGCACCCTGGAACCGTGGCGGCTGGGCCAAACGCGCTGGAATGCGCAGGCGTCCTGGAGCTGGCAGAAGCGCAAAACCAACAAAGATCTGGTCGAAGGCTATACCAGCGATGCCCGTGACCCTGGCGACTTTGTGCTCTACAACGGCTCGCAGATTCGCGCGATCGACCTGCCGCCAAATTCGTTTCACCAGCCCCAGACGGCCTCATTCAGCCTGATCGGCGCATGGCCTCAAACAGGCCTGACGTGGAGTAATATGTTGAATTGGCGCAGCAAACGCGACGCCGTGATTTATGTAGGCGTGGGGCCCAAGCCCTATTACTTGGACCGATATCAATCTGGCCAGGTGCCCGCGTATTGGACCTGGGACACCAAGCTGTTGTGGCAGCCCACGTTTGCCCGCAATCTGGAATTCACCGTTGAAGTCTTGAACGTGCTGAACCGGATGCCGGCGGTGACGGCCAGCAACCCGAATCTGAAAACCAACCGCAGCACTTATCAATCGGGACGTGAGCTATGGCTGCAAGTCGGCTACCGCTTCTGACATTCAGCGTCCTGCTCGTGCTAAGCGCAACTTCCGCGATGGCACAAGCCCTGCCCGCGGCGCCTCGCGATCCTGGTACGCCCGCATGTCGTGCACAGGGGGCTTGGGACGCTGCTTGCCTGCGTCAGCAGTATGCGCAGCCCGCTTCGGCTTGGCCTGCACCCGTGTTGGACCCCGGAGTAAGCTGGACGGAATGGGCGGCAGTGCCGCCTGCGTCCAGTCCGCCCTTGCAGTGGACGGCTGCCAATGTGAATCAAGAGGAGCTGGCTGCCGACGTCGCGCGGCCAGACATTGTGATGCTGGGGCAGACACTGTTCTTCGACAGCCGCTTGTCGCGCAAGGGGCAAGTGTCCTGTGCAAGTTGCCATCTGCCACAACGCGCCTTCACCGATGGCCGCCCCTTGGCCGTAGGCGAAGATCAACTGATGGGCCGGCGCCGTTCCACGCCGCTATACGCCGCGCCCTTCGCACCGAGGCTGTTCTGGGATGGACGTGCCGGCAGTCTGAAGGAGCAGGTGATGGGTCCGCTGCATGATCCCAGAGAAATGAATCACGACGCAGCGGGGGCCGTGGCACGGCTGCGGGATACGTCCTTCTATCCTGCGCAATTCATGCGTGCCTTCGGGACTGCGACGGAAAATCCTTCGGCGGTAGATGCCGATCGCCTGTCCCGCGCGCTCGCTGCGTATGTAGCCACCCTGCGTCCCGAGCCCACGCGATTCGATGCGTTTCTGGCCGGCCGTGCTAATGCCTTGAACGACACGGAATTGCTGGGTCTGCATCTATTTCGTACGCAGGCCCGCTGCATGAATTGCCACAGCGGCCCCTTGCTTACAGATCACCAGTTCCACAACATCGGGCTGTCATTCTATGGCCGGCGCAATCAGGATCTGGGGCGTTTTGAAGCCACGCGCGATCCCGCAGATCTGGGCAAATTCCGCACACCCAGCCTGCGCAACGTGTCGCTGGCCGGACCCTGGATGCATAACGGGCTGTTCCCGGATTTGAAGGGCTTGCTAAGGATGTACAACGCTGGCATGGGCCGGGAAGCGGCGTCCGCCCAATCCACCGGCCTGAACGCAGCAGACCCGTATGTGCCGCGCAAGTCCGTTCACATCCAGCCGCTTGATTTAAGCGCAGACGACATCGACGCCTTGTTGGCGTTCATGAAGGTCTTGTAATAAGCGAGAAAGACGGCGCTCTGTGGCTTGAGCAATGCAAGCCACAGAGCGCCGTCAGCCTGGACTTTACGAGTAGGGGCGCTCGCGCAGGCGGGTGTGATGATCGACCACGACGTCGATCACTTCACGCAGGATCGTTTCGGCCAAAGCGGCGGGCACGCCCGCTTCTTCGGCCAAGCGGCGAATGCGTTCGACCTGTTGGGATTCCCGCTTGGGATCGACCAGGTCCATGCCGTGATTCGTCTTCAGTTCGCCGATCATGTCGGTGCAACGGAATCTCACACCCAACAGCAGCATGATCTGCTGATCGATTTCATCGACCTCGGCGCGCAGGGACGCTAACTCGGCTTGCGGGGACTCGTTGTTGGCCATGTCTTTCAACCCTGAACAATATCAAGCTTGGCGATACCCAGCGCCAAGGTCTTGGCGCCCACATCGCGGAACTGGATTTCAGCCTGAGCGTCCTGCCCTGCTCCGCTCAAACCAATGATCGTGCCATCGCCAAACCGCGCATGATGCACGCCCTGACCTACACGATACTGCTTGTCGCCCACGGTGACGCCGGTGGCGACGCCACGCGGTTGACGTGGCGCAATAGTATTGGTGGCCTTGCGTCCAAACGCATCGCCCCGATTGCCTCCGCCCCATCCGGCCCCTGTACTGCTGACCGGCGCCAGCCCAGCCTTGGGCGACAACCACTTCAGGTGCTCTTCCGGAATTTCGTCCAGGAACCGGGACCGCATGGCGTAGCGGGTCTGGCCGTGCAGCATCCGGCTTTGCGCCAGGCTGATGTACAGACGTTGGCGCGCGCGGGTAATCGCCACATACATAAGGCGCCGCTCTTCTTCCAGCCCGGACGCTTCAAGAATGCTGTTCTCGTGCGGGAACAGCCCTTCTTCCAGGCCGGTAATGAATACCGCGTCGAACTCCAGGCCCTTGGCGGCGTGCACCGTCATCAGCTGGACAGCGTCTTGCCCCTGTTGGGCCTGATTGTCGCCGGCTTCCAACGCTGCGTGGGACAGGAATCCCGCCAGCGGCGTCAATCCATCCGAGGCCACGATAGGCGCGTCAACCACGCCCGGCATCAGCGTCGACGAGGTGGCCTGTTCGGGCACCACGCCAGCGGGCATGCCGTCGTAATTCTCTTCGGAAGCGAACACGGCCGCAGCCGTGATCAATTCGTTCAAGTTTTCCAGCCGCTCGGCGCCTTCGCGTTCGGCCTTGTAGTGCGCGTTCAAACCGCTGGTCTCAAGCATGTGCTCGACCACTTCCGGCAACGGCAGGTCGCGCGTCTCTTCGATCAGGCGATGGATAAGCTGCGCAAACTGAGCCAGATTGGACCCGCCCTTGCCCGCCACCAACGCCACCGCGCCATAGAGGCTTGTGTCGTGTGCACGGGCCGCGTCGGCCAGCTGTTCCAGCGTGCGCGCGCCAATGCCGCGCGTCGGAAAATTAACGACCCGCATCCACGACGTATCGTCGTGCGGATTGGCCATCAGGCGCAGATAGGCCAGCGCGTGCTTGATTTCCTGACGCTCGAAAAAGCGCAGGCCGCCATACACCTTGTACGGAATGCCGGCCGAGAAAATCGCATGTTCGAGCACGCGAGATTGCGCGTTGCTGCGATAGAGCACGGCGATTTCGCGGCGCAGGCTGCCTTCGTGGATGAGTGAACGGATTTCGTCCACGATCCATTGCGCTTCCATGCCATCCGACGGCTGTTCGATGACGCGCACCGGTTCGCCTTCGCCCTGGTCAGTCCACAGATTCTTGCCTAGACGACCGGTGTTATGGCCGATCAACGCATTGGCCGAATCCAGAATATGGCCGAACGAACGGTAGTTCTGTTCAAGGCGGATGACGGTGCCGTGCGCATAGTCGCGCTCGAAGTCAGCCATGTTGCCAACGTTCGCGCCGCGGAATGCGTAGATGGATTGGTCATCATCGCCCACGGCGAAGATGGCCGCGCCCCCGCCCGCCAACAAACGCAGCCACTTGTATTGCAGCGTGTTGGTGTCCTGGAACTCGTCGACCAGAATGTGGCGGAAACGCCGTTGATAGTGTTCGCGCACCGGTGCATTGCGCGACAGCAGTTCGTAGGCGCGCAACAACAGCTCGGCAAAATCGACCACACCCTCGCGTTGGCACTGGGCCTCGTAGAGCTGGTAGACCTCGATCAGACGGCGACGATGGGCATCGTAGGCCTCGACATCCGGCGGACGCAGGCCTTCTTCCTTGGCGCCATTGATGAAGCGCTGCACATCGCGTGGCGGAAATTTCTCATCGTCGACGCCGTTGGCCTTCATGAGGCGTTTGATCGCCGCAAGCTGGTCAGTGACATCCAGGATTTGAAAGCTCTGCGGCAGGCCGGCGTCGCGGTGATGCGCGCGCAGCATGCGGTTGCACAGGCCGTGGAACGTGCCGATCCAGAGGCCGCGCGTATCGATCGGCAAAATGGCCGACATACGCGCCAGCATCTCGCGGGCAGCTTTATTGGTGAACGTGACCGCCAGAAGCCCAAAAGGCGAAGCCTGGCCGGTTTGAATCAGCCAGGCCATGCGGGTAGTGAGTACCCGGGTCTTCCCACTGCCCGCCCCGGCCAAGACCAGGGCGTGCTGTGGTTCTAACGTTACTGCGGCGCGTTGTTCAGGGTTTAGCTTCTCTAGCATCATGCCGCGTAGCGGCGCAGACGTTGAGCAAATTGCTCAAGCCCGGCGATGCCGCTTTGCTGGGCGCGCTGGCACCAGGCCTGCAGATCGTTAAGAAGCTGTTCGCTGCTGGCGCTGGAGCTTTCCCAGATACGGCCGAGTTCGCGGCGCATTTGCACCAGCGTCGCCAGCGACTTGTTCTGAGCAATAGCCTTGTCAACGGCTTCGAGCTGTTCCGGCTGGAGGATGTCCTCGTTGCGGTGAATAGCGCGACGCACCTTGTGCAGCTTGTTGTAGCCGCAGTCAGCGTTGCCTTCCTGACGCGAATCCTTCAGCTTGGCCAACTCTTCACGGGCAGCGCTCTTGATCACGTCCGCATAGCGGGCCATGACTTCGTAGCGGTGCGTGATGACGCCTTGCAGCGTGCGCAGGTCAATACCGGTGCGGGTGTCGTCCAGCTTGAGCTTGGGAGCAACCTTCTTGATCTTGGCCAGGCCAAGGAACTTCAGGATGCTGATGTACAGCCAGCCGATGTCGAACTCGTACCACTTGGCCGAAAACTTAGCCGACGTGCCATGAGCGTGGTGATTGTTGTGCAGTTCTTCGCCGCCAATCACGATGCCCCACGGGAACACGTTGGTGCTGGTGTCCGGGCTGTTGTAGTTGCGGTAGCCCCAATAGTGGCCAATACCGTTCACAACGCCAGCTGCCCAGAAGGGAATCCAAGCCATTTGCACGGCCCAGACCGTCAGGCCCATGGCGCCGAACAAGGCGAGGTCGATGGCCAACATGGTCAGAACGCCCCACAAGCTGCGCTTGGTGTAGACGTTGCGTTCGAGCCAGTCGTCAGGCGTGCCGTGGCCGAACTTGGCCATGGTTTCCTTGTTGTTCGATTCTTCGCGATACAGCTCCGCGCCGCGGAACAGTACCTTCCAGATGCCGAAAAGCATCGGCGAATGGGGATCGCCTTCTTTTTCGCATTTGGCGTGGTGCTTGCGGTGAATGGCAACCCATTCCTTGGTGACCATGCCGGTCGTCATCCAGAGCCAGAAACGGAAGAAGTGCATGACGGCAGGATGCAAATCCAGACCGCGGTGCGCTTGGCTGCGATGGAGAAAGACCGTGACCGCAACAATGGTGATGTGCGTCACAACCAGAGTGAAAACGACGACCTGCCACCAAGTGGCTTGGGTCAGACCGCCGGCAATGAAGGAGAGGATGTAATCCATAAAGCTGTTATGAGCCTCGCTTGAGAAGTAGCTGAAGTTTAGCTTACCTTTGCCGTCTTATGACAAGGTAGTTTCAAAATAGTTTTTGAGCGAAATCAAGGACTAAGCCCCAGTTTTGAGCACAGAAAACCACTCTCGCGATCACTTCGGGCAGAACGCGAGGTCGAGCCTTACGGACTTACGGCACTTGGGCCGGCTACCCCATATACGTGGGGGGTATTCGCAATGGCACCAGGTTTTGGCTACATTTCGGTACTAAAGTTCCTGTCAGCTGCGCGACTATCGACTTGAGCGCGCCATAACCTTGGCGCACACTTTCCGCGCAACTGCCGCCCAAACTGTCTCTTTTGCCCCACTGATGTTGCTGAAAAAAATCCGTCCCTATTTTTGTGCTGGCCTGGCTTTGCTCGGGTTTACGGCCATCACGCCCGCTCTGGCGCAAACCATGAAGTCAGGCGACGTCGCCGTGCTGGCTTCGTACTACGAGATAAGGGGGTCGGACTGCCTGGCGCTCCGGGCGCCGCGCGTGGTGATTACCGTGATGCCTAAACTGGGCACCGCCAGCGTTGTGCAGACGCGGGGCCAATCCAGCGATTCCGGCCGCTGCGCTTACAAAGCCGTGGCGGTGTCGCAAGTCGTCTACCAGGCGAATCAGCCAGGTTCCGACGTCTTATCCTGGGAAGTGAAATACCAGAACAAGACAATCGGCACCCGCCGCTACAGCGCTACCGTCGGCGTCACGCCAGCTCCTTGAGCTGGCGCGAGCCAACGGCGTTTTACGCTGGCTTGGCTTCCTTGGCCGGGGTGGCCTCGGTGCCAGCTTCGGCCTCGGCTTCGGCTTCAGCGGCGTCAACTTCAGCCGTGGCAGCTTGGGTTTCCACCTGAACCTCATCGCGCTCCGGCGCATCGGCTTGCACATCTGCATCGATGTCGGCATCAATGTCGGCGTCAGCGTCAGCATCCGTCACCTCGGCGGCTTCGGTTGCATCCGTGGCGGCACCCTTCTTTTTGCGCTCAAAGACGGCAGCAAAGAAGCCATCCGTACCGTGCAAATCGGGACGGAGCTGGACGTAGGGGCCTTCCAGATTCAGGTTTTCGCAACGGGCAGCCAGAATCTCGGCAGCGTCCACGCGTTCGAAATCGGGGTGGCTGGCCAGGAACCGCTCGGCCTGCACCTCGTTTTCTTCCGCCAGCAAGCTGCACGTGGCGTAAACCAGACGGCCGCCGGGCGCGACGCAACGCGACGCGCTGTTCAAGATGCGTTCCTGCAAGCGGCCCAACTCGGCCAGCGATTCCGGGTGCTGGCGCCATTTCAGGTCGGGATTACGGCGCAAAGTGCCGATTCCGCTGCAAGGGGCGTCAACCAGAACGCGCTGGGCCTTGCCAGCCAGACGCTTCACGCGAGCATCGTTTTCGCTGTCAATCACGACGGGCACGACGTTGGACAGGCCACTGCGCGCAAAGCGCGGCTTGGCGCGCGCCAAACGGGCTGCCGACACGTCAAAGGCATACAAACGGCCCGTGGAACGCATCAGTGCGCCCAGCAACAAGGTCTTGCCGCCGGCACCCGCGCAGAAATCGATGATCATTTCGCCACGGCGCGGCGCAACCAGCAGCGCCAGCAACTGGCTGCCTTCGTCCTGCACTTCGATGCTGCCGTTTTCAAATTGCGGCCAGCGATTGATGGCCGGACGGCCTTCCATGCGGATGCCCCACGGCGAGAACGGCATGGCAACGGGTTCGTAGCGGCCAGCGCTTTGCTGCAATTCAGTCAGCATCGCATCGCGTTCGGCCTTCAGCGGATTCACGCGCAGATCCAGGCTGGCCTGGCGATTCAGCGCTTCGACCAGCGTTTCCGGGCTTTCCATGACGCTCAGACGCTCGTCCAGCCAGTCGGGGATGCTGCCGCGTACAGCGCGGGGCAAGGTGGCCAGGTCGATCTGCGACACACGCTTGAGCCATTCAGCTTCGCCCGCATCCAGCCCCTCTTCCAGCGCTTGGGCACCCAAGGTCGCGTTCAAGCCCAGAATGGCCAAACGGCGGGATGCCGGGCCCACACCGCTTTCGCCGAACTGGCGATAACGGCGCAGATGGCGCAGCACGTCATAGACGGCTTCGGCAACTTCAGAGCGATCACGCGCACCCAGGTTCGGGTGGTGGCGCAGCCAGTGCGACAAGGCAGAGTCTGCCGGGTACGTCCATTGCAGGATTTCGCCCAGGACCCGTTGCACTTGGTCGATGCGGATTGCCGCATATGACTGGCGCGGACGGTTGAACTCGGGCTTTTGGGGCGCTTGTTCACGATTGCCGTACGAACCCTCGCCGCCACGCGAACCGGCGGAATGGTTACGTTCTCCGCCGTGGTTGCGTTCACCGCCGTGGTTGCGCTCGCCGCTGCGCTCTTCGCCACGCGGCGCGTTATAGGACGGGCGCGAATCCGACCGGTCCTGGCCTTCGCGGCGCTCTGAACCGTAGGAAGCGCGTTCTCCGCCACGGTTTTCGCCACGCGGGCCATTGCCATAGGACGGGCGCGAATCAGGACGGCCGCCCTGGCCTTCGCGGCGCTCCGAACCGTAGGAAGCGCGTTCGCCGCCACGGTTTTCGCCACGCGGGCCATTGCCATAGGACGGGCGGGAATCAGGACGACCGCCCTGACCTTCGCGGCGTTCCGAACCGTAGGAAGCGCGTTCGCCGCCGCGGTTTTCGCCACGCGGGCCATTGCCGTAGGACGGGCGCGAATCAGGACGACCAGCCTGGCCTTCGCGGCGCTCCGAACCGTAGGAGGCGCGTTCGCCGCCACGGTTTTCGCCACGCGGGCCATTGCCATAGGACGGGCGCGAATCAGGACGGCCGCCCTGACCTTCGCGGCGCTCCGAACCGTAGGAGGCGCGTTCGCCGCCACGGTTTTCGCCACGCGGGCCATTGCCGTAGGACGGGCGCGAATCAGGACGGCCGCCCTGGCCTTCGCGGCGTTCCGAACCGTAGGAGGCGCGTTCGCCGCCACGGTTTTCGCCACGCGGGCCATTGCCATAGGACGGACGCGAATCAGGACGGCCGCCAGAGCCTTCGCGGCGTTCCGAGTTGTACGCGCCACGCTCACCGCCGCGGTTTTCACCACGCGGGGCGTCAAAAGAAGGACGCTGACCCGGACGGCCTTGGCCTGCACGGCCACCGCCCCGGTTTTCACCGCGCGGTGCGTCGAAGGACGGGCGCGGCGCCGGACGGCCGGTATCGCGATTGCCGCTGGGGCGCTCTTCGCGCACACGCTCAGCACGCTCCCGCGGGGGAGCTTGGCGCTCGTCGCCCTTGGGACGCGAGAAAAAGGACCGACCGTCGCGCCCTTCGGAGGCTGCCCTCGGGGTGCCTGCCGGACGAGAACGCGGAGATTGGGGTTTAGTCATGGTGTGTTCCAGTGGGGCGGAAGGTTTCCGCCCGATAAAAGCGATTCAGAGCAATTCGGGGCCGCTCAGGCGGCCGGCGACCAATTAAACAGACGCGCGGGATCTCCCTGCACGTCCACGCGATGGTCGTTTGTCAGGGTAACCCGACCTTCGGCCAGCCAGCGCACTGCGGCCGGAAAAGCCTGATGTTCCACGGCCAGCACGCGGTCGGCCAACAGTTCAGGCGTATCCCCGGCCAGAACAGGCACACAGCCCTGCGCAATGATGGGGCCATGGTCGAGGACCGGCGTGACGAAGTGCACCGTGCAGCCGTGAACGCGCACGCCCGTGGCCAAGGCCTGGGCGTGCGTGTGCAGCCCGGGAAATGCCGGCAGCAAGGAGGGATGGATATTAACCAGTCTGCCTGCGTAATGATTGACAAAGCCCGGCGTCAGAACGCGCATGAACCCCGCCAAGATGACGTAGTCCGGCGAGTAGCGGTCGATTTCGGCGGCCAGGGCCGTGTCGAAGGCGTCCCGGCTGGCGTAGTCCTTGTGATACAGCGCAGCCGTGGGAATGCCCTGCCCGGCAGCCCACTCCAGGCCTCCGGCATCGGGGCGGCTGGCAATGACGGCGGCGATGTCGGCTGGCCAGCCCTCAAGGCGGCAGGCCTCGGCCAGCGCCTGCATATTGCTGCCCCGCCCTGAAATCAGGATGACAAGGCGGCGCTTAGAGAATTGTGTTTCCGGCAAGATAGAGAATCCAAAGGTTTTAGCCCCCCAAAGGCGCGCCCAACGTATGGGCTTCCTGCCCGCGAAAGGGGCCAATTGCCTGGGCAAAAGGGTTTGTCCGCCACCCTCTTGCACCCCGGAAACAACGGTGGCGCACAAAGAGATAGGGGGATAAGAACAAACCCGGAATCCAAAATTGTAAACTCTCGCTCGTGAAACCATCGCTGCGCATCTACCGATCCCTGCCTCCGCCCGACCGGCGCGCTCCTTGCGCGCTGACGATCGGCAATTTCGACGGCGTCCATCGCGGACACCAGGCCATGCTGGCGCGCGTCTGCGAAGTCGCCCGCGAGCGGGGTCTGATGCCTGCTGTCATGACGTTCGAGCCGCATCCGCGGGAATATTTCGCCACGCTGAACCAACGCCCGGAATTGGCGCCTACCCGGATATCCGGGCTGCGCGACAAACTGGCGGCGCTGGCGCGTTACGGCATATCCCAGGTCGTCGTTGAACGCTTTAACGCCCGGCTGGCCGAAATGTCGGCCAATGCCTTCATTGAAAACCTGCTGGTGCAGGGCCTGCAAGCCAAATGGCTGCTGGTGGGCGAAGACTTCCGTTTTGGCCATAAGCGCAGCGGCGATATCGACTTGCTGCGTGAAGCTGGCATGCGTCACGGTTTCGAGGTGCAGACGCTGGCTGACGTGACCGACCGGCAAGGCCACCGGATTTCCAGCTCTGAAGTCCGCACATCGCTGGCCGTGGGCGATCTGGATCGCGCCCGCCACCTGCTGGGCCATCCCTTCCATATCAGCGGCCATGTCATCCATGGCCAGAAGCTGGGCCGCACCCTCGGTTTTCCCACCATGAACCTGCGCGTGGCCGAACGCTGCGCCGCGCGTTCAGGCATTTATGTGGTTCAGGTCTATGGTCTGGCCGACCACCCGCTGCCCGCCGTGGCAAGCCTGGGCGTGCGGCCGACAGTCGAAGATCGGGGCCGCGTGCTGTTAGAGTCACACCTCCTCAACGACACCATCAACGCTTACGGTAAACTCGTACGCGTCGAATTCCTGCAAAAGCTGCGGGACGAAGAAAAATTTCCTGACCTCCCTTCCCTGACTGCCGCCATCGCCGAAGACGCGCGAAACGCGCGCGCCTATTTTGCCGTTCATGGACTATAAAAAGACCCTCAACCTGCCCGAAACCCCCTTCCCCATGCGGGGCGACCTTGCCAAGCGCGAGCCCGCCTGGATTTCGCAATGGGAGGAAAACCACGTCTACCAGGCGATCCGAGCCGCCAGCCGCGGCCGCCCGCGCTTTGTGCTGCACGACGGCCCGCCCTACGCAAACGGTGACATTCACATCGGTCACGCGGTCAACAAGATCCTGAAGGACATCATCGTCAAGAGCCGCAACATGGCCGGCTATGACGCGCATTACGTGCCGGGCTGGGACTGCCACGGCATGCCGATCGAAATTCAGATCGAAAAGAAGTTCGGCAAGCACCTGCCCGTGGCTGAAGTGCAGTCGAAGGCTCGCGCTTACGCGCTTGAGCAGATCGACCGCCAGCGCAAGGATTTCAAGCGTCTGGGCGTGCTGGGCGAGTGGGATCGTCCGTACATGACGATGAACTTCAGCAATGAAGCCGACGAAATCCGTGCGCTGGGCCGCATTCTGGATAAGGGTTACGTGTTCCGCGGCTTGAAGCCCGTGAACTGGTGTTTTGACTGCGGCTCGGCCCTGGCCGAAGCCGAAGTGGAATACGCCGACCGCGTAGATCCCGCCGTTGACGTCGCTTTCCCGTTTGCCGAACACGCCAAGCTGGCGACAGCCTTTGGCTTGAATTCGGTGGACGATGGCGCCATCGTCATCTGGACCACCACGCCCTGGACCATCCCGTCCAACCAGGCGCTGAACCTGCATCCGGAAATTGAGTACGCGCTGGTGCGCGTGTCGCCCGCGCCCAAGTTCGGCCCTCTGCTGCTGATTGCAAAAGAGCGCGTCGAAGCCTGCTTGAAGCAATGGCATCTGGAAGGCGAAGTCATCGCCACCGCCCCCGGCGCCGCGCTGTCGGGCATTGAATTCCGCCACCCGCTGGCGCAGTTCAACGCCGCCTATGACCGCACGGCCCCCGTGTACTTGGGCGATTACGTCACCGCCGATTCCGGCACGGGCGTCGTCCACTCGGCGCCCGCCTACGGTATTGAAGACTTTGTGTCGTGCAAAGAGCACGGCATGAAAGACGCCGACATCATCAGCCCGGTCATGGGCGACGGCAAATACGTCGACAGCCTGGCGCTGTTTGGCGGCTTGTCCATCTGGGAAGCCAACCCCAAGATCGTCGAAGCGCTGACGGAAGCGGGCGCGCTGATGCATGTGGAAAAGCACAAGCACAGCTACATGCACTGCTGGCGCCACAAGACGCCGATCATCTACCGCGCCACCAGCCAATGGTTCGCCGGCATGGACGTTGCTCCCAAGGATGGCGGCCCGACCCTGCGCGAATCGGCCTTGGCCGGTATTGATGCCACGGCGTTCTATCCGGCCTGGGGCCGCGCCCGCCTGCACGCCATGATCGCCAACCGTCCGGACTGGACCCTGTCGCGCCAGCGTCAGTGGGGTGTGCCGATGGCGTTCTTCGTGCACAAGGAAACCGGCGAGCTGCACCCGCGCACGTCCGAATTGCTGGAACAAGTGGCGCAACGCGTCGAGCAAGGCGGCATTGAAGCCTGGCAAGCCATTGAACCCCGCGACCTGCTGGGCGACGAGGCCGACCAATACGAAAAGAACCGCGACACGCTGGACGTGTGGTTTGATTCTGGCAGCACGCACGCCACGGTGTTGGGCGGCAAAGACGGCGACTTCGCCGGCTCGCACGGCGCTGAACTGGGCTGGCCCGCCGATCTGTACCTGGAAGGCTCCGACCAGCATCGCGGCTGGTTCCATTCGTCGCTGCTGACTGGCTGCATGCTTTACGGCCAACCGCCCTACAAGGCGCTGCTCACGCACGGCTTCGTGGTGGACGGCCAAGGCCGCAAGATGAGCAAGTCGGTGGGCAACGTGATTGCCCCGCAAAAGATTTCCGACTCGCTGGGCTCGGAAATCCTGCGTTTGTGGGTCGCTTCCACCGACTATTCGGGTGAACTGTCCATCTCGGACGAAATCCTGAAGCGCGTGGTCGAAGGCTACCGCCGTATCCGCAACACGCTGCGCTTCCTGCTGGCCAACGTGGCCGACTTCGACGCCGTGTCGCAAGCCGTGCCGTATGGCGAGCTGTTCGAAATCGACCGCTACGCGCTGGCCATGACGGCGCAGATGCAGTCCGAAGTGCAGACCAACTACGAACGCTATGACTTCCACCCGGCTGTCTCGCGCTTGCAGACGTTCTGCTCGGAAGACTTGGGCGCGTTCTACCTGGACATTCTGAAAGACCGTCTGTACACGTCGGCCCCGGGCAGCGTTGCCCGCCGCTCGGCGCAAACAGCGCTGATGGACATCACGCAGACGCTGCTGAAGTTGATGGCCCCGATCCTGTCCTTCACGGCAGAAGAAGCCTGGAAGGAATTGGTCGGTTCCGCATTGAAGCATCAGGCCGACGCAGCCCGCACGACGATCTTCACCGAGGTCTACCACGCGCTGCCGCCGTTTGCCGACGCCGACGCGCTGTCGGCCAAGTGGACGCGCCTGCGCGCCATCCGAGCCGAAGTCCAGCGCAAGCTGGAAGAAGTGCGCACGGCCGGCGACATCGGTTCGTCGCTACAGGCTGAAGTGGATCTCTACGCCAATGGCGATGATCAGCAACTGCTGGCCAGCCTGGGCGACGACCTGCGGTTTGTGCTGATCGTTTCACGCGCAACCGTGCACGCAGGCGAAGGTGAAACCCGTATCGACGTCACGCCGTCGGCGCACAAGAAGTGCGAGCGCTGCTGGCATTGGCGTTTGGATGTCGGCCAAAACTCGGATAACCCCGAGATCTGCGGCCGTTGCGTGTCGAACCTGTTTGGCTCGGGCGAAGCCCGCGACAAGGCTTGAGCATGGCCCGCCCCTCCGATACGGGAGTGACGGGCGCCGCCCCCACCCGCGCCGCTCCGGCGCGAGTGGCCGGCTGGCTGGCCCTTGCGCTGGCCATCATCGTGCTGGACCAACTGACCAAGGTCTACTTCAACACGACGTTCCAGTATGGCGAACGTGTCAACGTGCTGCCGGTCTTTGACTTCACGTTGCTGTTCAATCGCGGAGCGGCCTTCAGCTTCCTGGCGTCCGAAGAAGGCTGGCAGCGCTGGCTATTCACGGGCCTGGGCTGCGTGGCGGCTGTGGTGATCACGATCATCCTGCGCCGCACGCATGGCCAGCCCCGGTTCAGCCTGGCGCTGACCCTGATCCTGGGCGGCGCCATTGGCAACGTCATCGACCGGGTGGTGTATGGCCACGTGGTGGACTTTCTGTTGTTCTATTGGAACGACTCGTACTTCCCCGCCTTCAACCTGGCGGACGTAGGGATCAGCTGCGGCGCCGTGCTGCTGGTGCTGGACGAACTGCTGCGCGCTCGCAAGCCCAAGCCGCAGGCCTAGGACTGGGCGCAACCTGATACCGGGCAATCCGGGGCGCTACTACCCCGGCTTGCCCTTCGTCAGCAGGCTTTCGTCCTACTTGATGCCCCCCTGAATGCATCGCGAACGGCGCAACGCCGCAATGCAGAATAAAATCATCCTCCATTCCTTGATTTCACGGCGCTGAACCCGCCGCCCCACCCTCATGCTCGATCTCGCCCGCAAACGCATCGTCCTCGGTCTGACCGGGGGCATCGCCTGCTACAAAATCGCCGAGCTGGTGCGGCGCATGACTGAACAAGGCGCCACCGTTGACGTGGTTATGACCGAAGCAGCCACGCATTTCATTACCCCGGTCACCATGCAGGCTCTGTCGGGCCGGCCGGTGTTCATCGACGCCTGGGACGCGCGCGTGCCCAACAACATGGCGCATATCGATCTGACACGCGGCGCCGACGCCGTGCTGATTGCTCCCGCCAGCGCCGACTTCATGGCCAAGCTGGCCCATGGCATGGCCGACGATTTGCTGTCCACGCTGTGTCTGGCACGCGCCTGTCCCCTTTTGGTGGCGCCTGCCATGAACCGCGAGATGTGGGCCAACCCGGCCACGCAGCGCAATGTTGAACAACTGCGCGCAGATGGCATCGCCGTGTTGGGTCCTTCGGCCGGAGAACAGGCCTGCGGCGAAACGGGCGACGGCCGCATGCTCGAAGCGCACGAACTGTTGACCGACCTGATCGCATTCTTCCAGCCCAAGTTGCTGGCTGGCCGCCACGTGCTGCTGACTGCTGGCCCCACGTCCGAACCTGTCGACCCGGTGCGTGTGCTTAGTAATCGTTCGTCGGGCAAGACCGGCTACGCCCTGGCGCGCGCCGCCCGCGAAGCCGGCGCTCGCGTCACACTGATAACAGGCGCCACCTTTCTGCCCATCCCGCGCGGCGTTACCGCGTTGTCGGTAACCACCGCACGCCAAATGCATGACGCCGTGATGGCCAGCGCAACAGATGCGGACATTTTTATTGCGGTAGCTGCGGTGGCCGACTGGCGCGTCAAGAATGTCAGCACGCAAAAGTTGAAGAAGACCAGTGAAGGCGGCGGCGCGCCGCTGATGGAATTCGAACCCAATCCGGACATCCTGGCCGAAGTGGCCAAGCTGAAAAACGGCCCGTGGTGTGTGGGCTTCGCGGCGGAAACCGAAAAGCTTGCCGAACACGCCGAAGCCAAGCGCGCCCGCAAGGGCATCCCGCTGCTGGTGGGCAACCTGGCGCACAAGGTCATGGATGCCGACACCACCGAGCTTGTGCTGTTTGACGAGCAAGGCGCGCACCCTCTGCCAGCCGCAGACAAGCTGGACGCAGCGCGCCGCTTGATCGCGGAAATTGCCGCGCGTTATCCGGCGTGATTCGGCGAGCCTTTCGAGGCGCGGCCAACACGTAGGTTGGATCAGGCGCCAGAACGCGCAAGCCCCATCGTCCAAGCACGAACAAAAACGCCAGATCCGAGAACCGGACCTGGCGTTTTTTTCAAGCTGTCCTACGGACTGCTGTAGCCTGCGGGAAAATCTATGGCAGAACGTCTCGCCCTGCCCTCGACCTGCCGGCCAAGGGTTCACGGAACAGAAGGCCACGGAGCACGGTGATTACTGTTCCAGGCTGATGTTCGCGGCCTTCACGATATCGGCCCACTGCTTGCGATCGTTTTCCAGAAACTGGCTGGTCTTCTCTGCCGTCATGCCCGTGACCGGTTCAGAGCCCAGAGCCGCCATCTTTTCGATCACCGAAGGCTGTTTCAGCACGTCTTGCAACGCGGCGTAGTAGGCCGCCTGCACATCGGCCGGCAAGCCAGCAGGTGCGAAGACGCCCTGCCATGTCGGCATGTCAAAACCCTTCAAACCTTGCTCGTCCAAAGTCGGAACGTTGGGCAATTGCGGCGAGCGCTTGAGCGAAGCGACGGCGATCGCCTTGACCTTGCCTTGCGAGACCAGCGGCGCGGCCGTGGAGATGTTGTCCATCGTCATCGCGATATGACCGCCCAGCAAATCGGTAATGACGGGCGCCGCTCCGCGATACGCGGCATGCGGCACTTTCACGCCCATCTTGTACAGCATGGTTTCGGCGATCAGATGGTTCGAAATGCCCACGCCGGCGGTGCCATAGGTCGCCGTCGGCGTCTTCTGGAAGTAGTCCTTGAGCTCGGCCAGATTATTGGCCGGCACATCCTTGTTCACGATGACCACGTTGGGCTGCACCGCAGCCAGCGTGATGGGCGTGAAATCCGCGGGCTTGTAGTTCGTGCCCTTGGGATTCAAGACGTGCGTAATGGCCATGGAACCGGCCGCAGCGATGCCGATGGTGTAGCCGTCGGCAGGCGATTGCGACAGGCGGTACGCCATGATGTTGCCCCCCGCTCCGGCCAGGTTTTCAACGACGACCGACTGGCCCAGGCGCTGCGAAAGCGGCTCGGCCAACAGGCGGGCCAGGGTATCGGCGGAGCCGCCCGGCGCGAAACCGACCAAGAGCCGCACGGGCTTGGTCGGCTTCCACGCTTCGGCTGCCGCCGCGGAAGTGGCTGCCAGGGCGGTAACGGCGAAAAGTGCGCCTGCGGCGCATTGCAAAGTACGGCTGAACATGGTGATGCTCCAAACAATGAATTGACGAAGAGGGCTTCGTCTCCCCTCGCCGCTCTCCCGGCGCGGCCGCAGGCGCATTCGCCTGCGGCCACACATCGGAGTGCTCTCGGCGGCGTTATTCCAAAAGTTGCGCCAGCGCTTGCGCGACCACACGGTTGGACAGCAGCACCGGGCGGCCCGATGCCTGCGCAACCGCTTGGCGCATGCGCTCGGCATAGCCCATGCAGTGCATGACGATCAGATCGCACGATGCGAGATCCCGTCCGGCTTGCGCGAAATTGCGCACGGCTTGCTCGGGGTCTGCTTCGTAGGGCGAGGCATGCACTACCTGCGTCTGGCAGGCCAAGGGCACGGCCATATGAAAGAAGTCGACTTGCTCGGCCAAAGGCACGACCAGGCCGACCTTGCGGCAATGCTGCGACAGGCCGGCGACCAGATGGTCCACGACCTGCTGCGGCTCAACCACCAAGGTGCGCATCGGCGCGATTGCCGTCCCGGTGCATAAAGGCACCAGCATGTCGTAACCGGCGGCGTCCGCCTGACTCATCACCTGCGCCAACCGGGCTTCGGCCGCGGCGGCGTCCAGCTGAATCTGCGTCCCATCACGCAGGCGCGTAGCGAATTGATATTCACCCGCACGCGGCGCCATGGCCGCCAATGCCGCCGCGTCCAGATCGTCAAGCGCTCCGAATTCATCGATGCGCACTTGCGGGCCCAGCAGCCGTGCCATTTCGGGTACGACATCACTGCGCGGCGATTCGCCGATGGTAAAAAATGCGACTCGGCGCGATTGCGGAGATTGCAGCGCGCTCATTGCGCGGCGCCTTCTTCATGACCGACCGTTTGCAGGTGAGCCATCGACCCATAGCGGCGTTGCAGCGCGCCCCATTCCGCGTCGTCGAAAAACGTCATCGTGCCCTGGCCGTACAGCTTGGCGATCTCGATACAAAAGCGCATGGCGACGTCAGCATCCACGGCATTGGTGACGCCGGTTGCACAACCGGGAACGGTGGTCTGGGCGGTCAGCGCCACACCGACCACCGGCGCGTCGGTGACGATCGCAGGCTGCATCAACGAATTCACGTGCCACAAACCGTTTTCGTAGGGCGTGATGTCTTGCGTGGTCAGCGGCAAGGTCACGGGCAGCTCACCGCTGACCCAGCCCATTACGTCCAGCATGGTTTCGGGAATGCGCAACAGATAGCCTTGCTTGGCGACCGGCGTCAACGCCACGCCGCGTTTGTTGACCAGGCGGTTGCCACGCGTGGTGTCCACCGACAGGATGGCGTCCATGCGCGTATCCACTTCATGCGACATCATTTCGCGCATGGGAAAAGGCGAACGCATCATTGGCACCGGGTGGTGCGGGCGCGTACCGGCGCGCGGGCAGATATGGGTGCGAATGCGCACCGTGCCCGGCATTACGTCGCCCTGACGAGCCATCGCCATCAGCTTGAGCGCGGCGGCAATAGCCACGACCGCGCCGTCGCTGTCGGACACCAGCCCCGTCACCGCGGGGCGTGCACCGATGCCGCCCAAGCGGCCAACAATACCGAGCTGCGGCGCGGCGTCATCCGCACCGGGAATCACGATGGAAAGGAAATCCGTGGCGGCGCCATCGCGCTCCAACCGGGTGACCGTCACCTCGCAATTGCCGGCCTCGCGCAGCACCTGCGCCACGGCTTCGCCTGTGATGTGGGCAGACGACAAAAGCTCGATGGTGTCGATAACTTGCTTCATGCCGGAATCTCCAGCGGGCCGGGCCGGAACACGCGCGGCTCTTGATGACCCACGAACAAGGGCGCATCGTGCGGCCCCACCAACGCAATACTGTCGCCACGCACGCGCAGCGCAGAACCTTCGGGCAAGCCCAGAACCGGCATCGTGGGATTCAGTGTGCAGAACTCTGCCAGGCGCTGGGCGCGCGTTTCACCGCGGTGTCCGGGCGGATGGGCGTTGGTGTAGTGCGGATTGATTTGAAACGACAACAGGCCCAAGGCGTCGAAGCCTTCCGGGTCCGTGATGGGCATATCGTTCGTGGTGCAGATGCTGGGGCACGTCAGGTTGGAACCCGCGCTCCAGCCCAGATAGGCCGCGCCCTGGCGTACCCGGCGTGCCACGACGCTGAGCAGACCTTGACGACGCAACTGGCCCAGCAGATTGAATGTATTCCCGCCGCCCACGATGATGACCGATGCCGCTTCCAATGCAGCCACCGGGTCTTGCGCCCGATGCAGACCTTGAATATTCAAGCCTGTGTCCGCCAGTGCCGACACCACCAGCGCGGTGTAGTCATCCCAATTGCGCGTCACGCCCGCATACGGCAGGAACACGGCCGGCGCGCCTTGCGGCACAGACTCGATCAGTTCGCGAATGTCGGGCATGGCGTGCACCAGATAACCGGCGTCGCTGCTGGAATTGCTAAGAAGCAAGAGGTTCATGGAAGAAATTCCGTAGAGGGAGTTTGGGGTGTCCACTGACGCGGACAAATCTGAATGGGGTTATCAGGCCAACCAGTAGGGATCATTCAATTCACGCCCCAGCGTGGCGACCTGTTGCAGAACGGAGTCACGCAGCCGGGCCACCCGCGCGGCGTCGGCTTGGAACGACACAAACGACAGGCACAATCCGCGCAGCTCGCCCGTTGCGGGGTCGCGTACCGCAGCCGCCACGGCGCCGATGCCGGGCATGGCTTGATCGATCGCAACTCCACAATGGTCCGCACGAGTCTGTTCGACAAGCCGCGCCAAATCGCCGACCGTCGCCGGGCAATCCCGGCCTTCCATGGGCAGCGGCTGGGCGGAGTCTTGGCCGTACAAGGTCTGAAACTCGGTATCGCTCAGACGCGACAGCAAAGCACGGCCCATCGCGGTGCCCGATGCAGCGCGCCGGGAACCCGGAGGCGACAGCACTTGCACCGGATGCGAGCCATTCAACCGTTGCAGCACCACGGTTTCTCGTTGATTGAGCGTGGACAGATAGGCGGTCAGCCCGCTGTCTTCCGACAAGCGAGCCAACACAATGCGGCAAGCCTCATCCAGCGGAGTCGCGGTCATTCCCGCACGCACGGCTTGCGCCAGCAAGGCGCCGGGGCGATAACGCCGCGTGGCCACGTCCTGATCCAGCATGCCGTAGTGCTGCATCTGATTCAGCAAACGGGATGCCGTGCTTTTGGGCATGGACAGGCGCGCAGACACATCGGTAAAGCTCAGTTCGACCGCGCCTTCTGCGTACAGCGATAGCACGCGCTGGACGCCATCTAGAATACTCATACTTGTTCCATAAAACGGAACCGATGTTCCTTAATAGAGAACAAGAATAATCCAAGCATCAGCAGGCGGTCAACGTCAGGCCCAGCCTTGCTCCAAACGCACGCGATCCGGACATCCAAGGCACTTTTCGGTACTTATTAATAATTCATTCACTTGAATCATTCATTTGAATGACTTATATTTGCCGGACCTTAATCGCTTTAACCGGAGCGCGCCAAGCATGTCCTCACCCACTCTTTCCCTGACTGAACGCGACCGCCGCTGGCAACTCGCCCGCG
The DNA here is from genome assembly GCF_030864005.1 of Achromobacter seleniivolatilans. Classification (NCBI taxonomy): domain Bacteria; kingdom Pseudomonadati; phylum Pseudomonadota; class Betaproteobacteria; order Burkholderiales; family Alcaligenaceae; genus Achromobacter; species Achromobacter seleniivolatilans. Next base: position 661,283 of record NZ_CP132976.1, on the reverse strand, counting down.
ACCTCATGGCGGCCGAAGGCCTGGAGGCGTTGATTGTTTACGGCGACCGGGAGGCCGCTGCTCCCGCTGGTTTTGCGCATGACTGCTATTTCACCAACGACCGGCCAGGATCGATGGTGGTCTTTGTGGGCGATGCGCCTCCGCGGGTCTACACGTTTGCGTCGCTGATGGTGGCCGATCACATGCAGGCCGCGCTGCACGGAGATCAGCAGTGGATCGCCCCCGAGCAGTTGCATGTCGGCAAGACCGGCCGCGATGTCGGGGCTTGGCTGGCAAGCCTGCACATGAATGCACCGCGCATCGGCGTGATCGGTTTGGAGCCCTATCCGCCTTTTTATTTCGATGGCGCAATGCCCGCCCGCACGCTCCAGGGCTTGGAGGCGGCGCTGCCCCAGGCGACTTTCGTACCGGTATTCCGGCCGTTCTTCCAACGCGCCTCTGTCAAAAGCCAGGAAGAACAGGCCTTGTTGCGCCACGCCGCCAATATTGGCGAAGCAATGAGTGAAACGCTGCGGGCCACCGCAAGACCTGGCGTGTCCGAAGCCACCCTGGTCGCCGCAGTGACAGCCACGTGTTTTTCAATGGGCGGCTATACCGCAGAGATCCTGTTAGGTTCTGGACCCGAATTTATCGGCTGGGGGCCCGCGGCCTGGCAATACCGCGCCCAGCAACCGCGGATTCTGCGTGAGGGTGATCTCGTTCTGTCTGAGATTTTTGCCTTGTACGGGATGATGGAGACGCAACATCAGGCCGCCGTTGCGATCGGCGCTGTTCACCCCGACATCTTGCGCGCGGCGGAAGTTGCGCGCGCGAGCTACGAAGCAGGTATTCGGGCTCTGAAACCGGGCAATACGTTCGGGTATGTGGTCGATGCTATGGAAGCGCCTTTGCTGGATGCCGGCGGCTGGCACGTGCATCCGTTGATTCACAGCATCAATCCCTATGGTCCCGTGGGGTTTGGCACGGCGCCCGGCATCGAATCGCTGCCCGAAGCCGCCCGGTATCCTGCGCTCAAACGGCTGCCCACGGTGGGACGCGACGTGCCGCTACAAGAAGGAATGTGTTTTGCCTTCGAACCAAATTGCGCCTTTGGCCGCCACATGGCTAATATCGGCGGCACCGTTCTTGTCGGCCAGGCTGCCGGCATAGCGTTGAACGAGAACTCCACATGGCTCATGCACGCAGATTGTTAGCTGGATGAATGAGCCAGAACATAACGACATCGATGATCGATCAAGACACTCTTAATGCACGCAGCCGCGAAACCCGCGAACGGCTCATCCAGGCAGGCTTGACGCTGTTTGGCCGTCTTGGATTCGACGGCGTGCGCACCCGGCAACTGGTGGAAGAAGCGCGGGTGAATCAATCCGCGATTCCCTACCACTTCGGCGGCAAGGAAGGCGTTTATACGGCCGTTCTCGAGCATGTGGCGGCGAACATTGTCCTGCGCCTTGACCTGCCCCGGCCAGCGGTCGCGTCTGGCGGCGCGGCTAGTGCAGCGCTCGGGGTGCTGATGCAGGACTTTGTTTTTGCCTTGCTTGATTCCAAGACATCTACCGCCGGCAGTCTGCTGCTGGCGCGCGAGCAGCTCCAGCCCACGGACCAATTCGATGCGCTTTACGCGCGTCTATTCCAACCGCTGCACCAGAGCGTCGCGGACCTGGTTGCGGACAGCCGGGAAGAAGCGCGCGGCGACCGCGCGCCCATTCTTCGCGCTCACGCGATCCTGGGCCAAGCGCTCGCGTTTGCCGTTGCGCGCGAGACGCTTTTGCGCCGGCTTGGCGTAGAAGCCTTGTCGGAAAAAGACGTTGCGGACATTGCTGCAATGGTTGGAAGCATGGCGATAGCCGCCTGCGCTTGAGCCGAATCGGCTGCGCCTACTTCAGCGACAACGTCGACCACTCTGCCAGTGGCAACGGCGGCTGTTCATGAAAGATGCGGGACAGCACCAGTTTCATCTCGGCCCACCCGCCTCTTTCGCTCGGCCACGCAGATGGCGTAACCGGCTTCCAACTGCCATCCGGCGCACGTTCGGCCATTTTGAAGCGAAAGGTGTAGTGTCCAGCCATGCCCATGCGTAGGTCGGTCACCACCAGCGCGCCGCCGATGGCGTCATACCGCAGCCAGTTATCCGTGAACCAGCGCAAGCGCTCGTGCAGCGGTACGTCCGCCAAGGCACGGGCAAGATCCAGATTCAGCGGCTGGCGCAGCCATTCGGGCTGGCCTCGGTCGAACAGGCTGCTGACCGCTTCGTAGTAATTGCCATCTGACGTCTTGGCGATCACGCGCCACACCAGCGTGTTGAACGGTGTAGACACAGCCCGCAGCTCCGTGACGGCAATACCCTGCTGCTGCATCGCGTCGCGCACGCGGTTTTCAGCGGCAATCCGGCCAGCCAGTCCGAAACCCAGGTACGCCGTGCTGAAAATCAGCGCAACTGTCAGCAGACGGCGGGCCAGACCGGTCATGCCGACTGCGATGGCAAACAGGACTCCCAGCAGTAAAGGCACGGTGTAGATCGGGTCGATAATGAAAATTGCCGACCAGCTTTCAGGTATGGACGCCCACGGCCAGAACAGCTGCGTACCGTAAACGGTGAAGGCGTCCAACACGGGATGCGTCACCAGTACCAGCCATAAGGTCAGGAACAACCTGCGCCCCCCGTATGGCGCTTGCGGCCAGTATTTCCGGATCAGCCACGTCAAGAAGAGCGCCAGGCCGGTCAGCACAAAGATGGAATGCGAAAAACCCCGGTGATAGGTCATCAGCGACACCGGGTCTGGATAGCGCATCAAGACGTCCAGATCCGGCACGGTGGCCAGCGCCGCGCCGTAAATCAGCGCCCGCCGCCCCTGAAAGCGCCCCAGCATCGCCCCCTGTATGCCCGCGCCCAGCACCGCTTGTGTCACCGAATCCATAGTCCCTCAACGATTAAGCATCAATCAGACAGCCTAGTTAACAACTTGCCATCAAAGCAGGCGTTAAGATACCCGATTGCATTCAGCTAATTTTCAACTAAGCGTTTATGGATCACTATATAGACCAGATCGGCCAGTTCATCGAGGCCAACCAGGTATGGGCCGGCCCGATCACTTTTTTGCTGACGTTGGGCGAATCCATGGTGCTGCTGGGGTTGTTCATTCCCGCGACAGCGTTAATGCTGCTGACGGGCGGCCTGATCGGCGCAGGCACGCTGGACCCCTGGGGTGTCATCACCTGGGGCATTGCCGGCGCCATCGTCGGTGACGCGCTGTCTTATTGGCTGGGCCGCTGGGTTGGCCCCACTGCACTGCGCCGCTGGCCGCTCAAGCAGCAACGCACCGGCGTGGCGCGCGCACGATTGTTCTTCTACCGTTATGGCTTCGCCTCGGTGCTGATCGGCCGGTTTCTGGGTCCGATCCGCTCAACCATCCCGACAGTCGCGGGCGTCATGGGCATGGCGCAAAGCCGTTTTCAACTGGCCAATGTCTTGTCTGCCCTTTTATGGATGCCGCTGATGCTGGCGCCGGGTTATATCACCGCGCGCAGCCTGGGCACCGCCGAGAACGCCCAGCAGATCGCCATGATGATCGGCGCAGGTCTCTCCGTCCTGCTAGGATGCGGGCTTCTGCTCGCTATGCTGCGCAAGCGCCGTCAACCGGCGCGCCAACGTCGCGGCACTTGAACCGGAGAAGGGCATGGCTATTGATTCCGAGCCGAAAGATGGCGACTTTGCGCGCTACATCGAAAACCTGACGCGCGCGGGCGGCACGACACCCGGCCGGGTGCCCGATAAGCGTGAAGCCAGCCGGCAGGCGGCCAGCCCCATTGCCGCACCCGCCTCGCGGCCTGTCCCGGCAACTACTGCTGATTCCCTGTCCACGGCCCCTTGGGGCAAGCCCGCCCTGCCCCCTTTGCAATCACGGGCTAGCACCAATCCGCCCGGCTCGACTGCTCCCCAGCAGTCTGACGAAGGCACGGTGTCCATGGCGCGTCGCGCGCGCCAGCGCAAGATTGGCATCATTTTGACGATTGCGGGCATGCTGGCCGGCTGGGCCGCCGTGAACATCGGCTTCCGGGCGCTGCGCAACCCGCATTTCGACCTGGACCAACTGGTGCCCGCCATTTTCCTGGGATTCTTCGCCTTTATGCTCTTCAAGGCAGCCAGCGGCGTGCGCAATCCGCGCAAGACGCTCCAGGACAAGCTTCCGCCACTGAAGCAGTCGTCGTACCGCAAGGACGGGGGCTGATGCCGCAAGGCCGGCCGGCAATGGTGCTAACATTTCCGCCGCAGTTGCAAAGACCCTATGAACCTCGGAGTGAAAGTGAATAACGTTGTCGGATTGAACCAGGCCCAAGCGGCCACGATGCTGAAGTTGCAGGACTACTTGAACAGCATGATCAATCCCGACTGGGTTAACGGCGGAGCACGCTTTCTGCGCGCCGCTTTCGTTGAATCCGCCGAGGCGCTGGAACACTACGGCTGGAAGTGGTGGAAGAAGCAAACCATCGACCTGCCCCAGGTGCAGATGGAACTGGTGGATATCCTGCACTTCTACCTGTCGCACACGATTGTTGCCGCTGGCGGCAAGCAAGATGCCGCGTCTAGCGCGCTGATGGCCGATCTGGCCACCCCCGCTTCGGTAACGCTGGACGGCAAGGCCTATGCGCTGGACGCGCTGACGGTGCCCGAATTGCTGGAACTGATCGGCGGCCTGGCCGTCTGCGGCCGTGCCAGCTACAAGGTGCTGGAACAGACCATGACGGCTTGCCAGATGAGCTGGAACGACGCCTACACGCAATACGTGTCGAAAAACGTGCTGAACATCTTCCGCCAGCAACATGGCTACAAGGAAGGCACCTACATCAAGATCTGGAACGGCGAAGAAGACAACGTCGTGCTGGCCCGCCTGCTGGCGCAGCTGGACCCGGCCAGCGCCGACTTTGCCGACAGCTTGCAACGCGAGCTGGAACAGGCTTACTCACGCTTGTAAGCTGCCCGCCGCCACACAAGAAAAATGCCGCCTGTTTATGTTCAGGCGGCATTTTTTTAGTCGGTGCGATGTCGTTCAACGTTGGCCGAAGCGTGTTTCGCCGAAGAGTTCCTTTTGTTCGCGCGGTTGCGAGCGCCAGTATTGACGGGGCGCAGTCACTTGCCCGCCCAATTGCGCGGCCGCGTGCCACGGCCAGCGCGGGTCATACAGCATGCCGCGCGCCAGCGCGACCATGTCGGCCTGCCCCTGAACAATGATGTCTTCCGCTTGCTGCGCTTCGGTAATGAGGCCGACGGTAATGGTGGGCATGCCCACACGACGCTTGATTTCGTCGGCAAACGGCACCTGGTAGTTCGGGCCCACCGGAATCTTTTGCTGCGAGGACACCCCGCCGCTGGACACGTCGATGAACTCACAGCCGCGCTCTTTCAGCAACTGCGCAAACACCAGGGTTTGTTCCAGATCCCAGCCGCCGTCCACCCAATCCGTGGCCGACACGCGCACGCCCAGCGCTACGGAAGGCGGCGTGACTTCGCGCAGCGCCTGAAAGACTTCCAGCGGGAAGCGCATACGGTTTTCCAGTGAACCGCCATAAGCATCCTGGCGCTGGTTCGACAGCGGCGACAGAAACTGATGCAGCAGATAGCCATGCGCAGCATGCAGCTCAATCGCGTCGAAACCCAGGCGTATGGCGCGCCGGGCGCTATCAACAAAGGCATCGCGGACCCGCGCCAGACCGGCGTCATCCAAAGCATGAGGCGGCGGTTCGGAGGCATTGTGCGCAATGGCGGACGGCGCCCACCCTTGCCAGCCGCCTTGGCTGGCCGGCACCAGTTGCCCGCCATTCCAAGGCGCATCGCTGGATGCCTTGCGGCCCGCATGGCCCAGCTGGATGCCCAGTTTGATGGGCGAATAGCGGCGAATGGCGTCCACCACCCGTCCGAGCGCGCTTTCGGTTTCGTCGGACCACAGCCCCAGGTCTCCCGGGGAAATCCGGCCGTCGGGTTCAACGGCGGTAGCTTCCGTGAACAGCAACGCAGCCCCAGACAGCGCCAGATGACCCAGGTGGATCATGTGCCAATCGGTAGCACGGCCCTCTTCGGCCGAGTATTCACACATCGGTGCAATGACAATGCGGTTGACCAGATCGACATTACCGACCGATGTGGGGCTGAACAATTGACTCATGCTGGGAACTCCAGGGCGTTGGACGGCACAGCATAGCGCTCGCAGTTGACGGCAGCGTAAATCCCAACGCCCGCGTCAGGGTTAAATCCCCTGGGTTGGCCCCCCTATTGCCCTTCGATCACCGAATCCAGAAACTGGCGCGTACGCGCTTCTTTGGGCTGGCTGAACAGCACCGAAGATTCCGCGTCCTCGACAATATTGCCTTCGTCAAAGAACAGCGTGCGGTCAGAACTGCGTTCCGCGAATTTCATCTGGTGGGTAACGATGATCATCGTCATGCTGCGGCGGGCGGACAAATCCCGCAGGATTTGCAAGATGCCGCCCACGAGTTCTGGATCAAGCGCCGATGTCACCTCATCAAACAGCATGATCTCGGGACACATGGCCAACGCCCGCGCAATGCCCACGCGCTGCTTTTGGCCGCCAGACAACTGCGCCGGATAGACATCCAGCTTGTCGCCCAACCCCACCATGTCCAGATACTCCACGGCGCGTTCACGCGCCTGATCCCGCGTCATGCCCAGCACGTGCACGGGCGCTTCCATCGCATTGCCCAGCGCGGTCATGTGGGGGAACAGGTTGAAGTGCTGGAACACCATGCCGATCTTGCCGCGCACTTTGCGCAGATGCTCGGAATTCGCGCCGACAGGCCGGCCCTGTTCATCCGTCCACATGGACTGGCCATCGATTTCAATATCGCCGCTGCTGGGCTGGTCCAGCGTCATCAACACCCGCAGCAAGGTCGATTTACCCGAGCCCGACGGGCCGATGACCGCCACGGTTTGCCCTGATGGAATATCCAGATTGATGCCGCGCAACACCTCCAGCTCTCCGTATCGCTTATGCAAATTTTTGATGTTCAAGCTGGCGCTCATCGCTTTCCTCCATATCGTTGCAGGCGGGCCTCCAGGCCGCGCACGCCCCACGCTGCCACCAGGCTCAAGGCCAGGAACAGCACGCCCACCAAGGTCAGGGGTTCGGTGTACCGGAACGTTGCCGATCCGATCATCTTGCTTTGCTGCAACAGTTCCACCACGGTGATCGCCGACAGCAGCGGCGTGTCTTTGAACATTGCCACCAGGTAGTTACCCAGCGCAGGCACCACGGGCGGAATGGCTTGCGGCAATACCACGCCGATCGCGGTGCGCCAGCGTGACATGTTCAGTGCCGTTGCCGCTTCCCATTGGCCGCGCGGCACCGCTTCGATACCTGCCCGGTAGACCTCCGCGCAATAGGTGGCGTAGTGCACGCCGAGCGCGACGATACCCGTGGTCAGCGGCGCCATCTGCGCCCCTGTCAACGGCAGCACATAGAACAGGAAATACAGTTGCACGAGCAGCGGCGTGCTGCGCACAAACTCGATCACGAACGCTGTCGGCAGCGACACAATCCGCAGCCTTGAGCGGCGCAGCATCGCAAGCACCAGACCCAAGGTAACGGCCACCAGCATGCCCAGCACCGTGGCCTGAATGGTGATGACCAGCGCCGACGCCAGCGTGGGCAGGATTTCCAGCGCAAAAGACCAATCAAAGATGGGTGTCATCGGATGCGGACCCTCCGTTCAAGCAGGCGCACACCACCCGTAATCAACAGGGCCACCGCGAAATACAGCAGCAACATTAACGCGAAGATCTCGGTTGTCCGCAGGGTTTCACTGCGCAACAGCTGGCCGCGGAACGTCAGATCGGTAATGGTGATCAACGAGACCAGGGCGGTGTTCTTCATCAGCTCGATCAGCAGATTGCCCGCAGGCGGCAGCATGGCCGGCAATGCCTGCGGCACCACGATGCGGCGCATGATCTGCGCGCGCGTCAGGTTCAGGGCCACCCCCGCTTCCCGCTGTCCTGGTGGCACGGCGCGGATCGCGCCACGCACCACTTCGGCCCCGTAGGCGCCGGCGTTCAATGCCAACACCACGATGCCCACCAGCATGGCCGGCAGTTGCACGCCAAACAGAGGCAGCACGAAGTAAAACCAGAACAGCTGCACCAGCGCGGACGTGCCCCGGAAAACCTCGACATAGATCGATGCCAACCAGCGCACTGGCCGCAAGGGGGACAGGCGGCCGATGCCCGAGGCCAGTGCCAGCGGCACCGCCAGCACAACCGCGCCTGCCATGATTTCAAGCGTGACGGCCAACCCTTCCAGCAACGGGGGGACCAGCTCGGCGATATGTTCCGAAACCTGTTGCATCGGCGGCCCTTACTGTCCGGCGCAGAGCTTGGCTGCGGTCACCCCTTGGGGCAGCTCCTGGTCAGTGAAGCCGAACGGCGCCACTAGTTTCTTGTGCTCATCCGTGCCGATGAACTTGGCCAACTCAGCGTTGAAGGCGTCAGCAAACGCCTTGTCATCGGTGCGGAAGGCAAACGCGCCGTAGCCCCGCACGCCCTTGCCGTCGATCACCGGATCCGTGAAGGGAACCGCTTTTTCCAGACCACTGCCGTCCTGCGTCTTGCCCATCAGGTCGTTAATGGTCAGTGCGGTCGCGGCGTACGCGTCGGCGCGCCCTGCCTGCACGCCCGACAAGGCGCTGACCGCATCGGGGAACACGACCATCTGGCCGGAAGGCACATTCACCTTTTGCGCGTAGTCGCCTTCGATTGCCCCTACCACCACGCCCAGCTTTGCGTCGGAATTCTTCACGACATCTTCGTAGCTGTGCAGATTTTTGGGGTTGCCCTCTTTCACCAGAAAGGCCTCGCCCACGCCGTAGGTCGGATCTGAAAACGCCACCTGCTGGCAACGTTCAGGCGTCACGTACATACCGGCAGCGATGATGTCGAAGCGCTTGGCTGCCAAGCCCGGAATCAGGGAGCCGAATTCGGTCAGCACGCCATCCACTTCATTGATGCCCATACGTTTAAGCACAACGCGGGCGATTTCCACCGATTCACCCGTGACTTTGGCTTCTTTGCTATCCATGTACGCAAAGGGGGCCTCGTTGGCGTAGCCGATGCGGATCTTGCCTGCGGATTTGGCGGCTTCCAGCGTGCTGGCTGCGGCTGACGGCGTATTGCCTGCCGCTGGCGCTTTGCCGGAACCGGAGTCCGAACATGCCGCCAACATGCCCAGGCTTAAAGCCAGAAGTACGCGTCTGGATCGAAGCAAGACCATCGTTATTTTCTCCCTGAATTATTTCCACATATATGGCTTCACTAAAAATAATACGCTATTAAATGATTTCGATACGAATGATATAGGCGTAAAAAAGCAGGCCTGAGCCTGCTTTTAGGGACGGTTGCCCTATGGCGCGTTAGAACAAGTTACTAACGGTAGTGCGATATATCCGGAGCTATTGCGCGTAAGAAAAACGGCCGTTCTTGACGATGCCCATGACTCGTGCGCGCTCATCGAAACCCTGATGGTTGTCCTTGGAAATGTTCAAGACGCCATTGGGCACGACCAAATCCCGCGTGTTTTCCAACGCATCGCGCAAGGCGGCGCGGAACTCGGGCGTGCCGGGCTTGGCGCCGGTCTTAAGCGCCCGCGCCACGGCGGAATCCAGCAGCATCCAAGCCCCGTAGGCGTCGCCTGCGAACTGGGTCAAGGTGTTGGCGCCATATTGCTTTTCGTACTTGTCCGCGAACGCGACGGCCACCTTCTTGACCGGATTGCTATCGGGCAGCTCCCGCGCGACGACGCCCGGGCCGGTCGGAAACAAGGTGCCTTCCACATCCTTACCCCCCACCTGCAAGAATTCCAGCGTGCCAATGCCGTGCGTCTGATAAATAGCGCCCGTGTAACCCCGTTCCAGCAGCGTCTTCTGCGGTAAGGCCGAAGGCGTGCCCGCGCCAGCAATCAGCACCGCATCGGGCTTGGTAGCGATAATTTTCAACACCTGCCCCACGACCGAAGCATCCGTGCGCTGAAAGCGTTCCTCTCCCACGATCTTCAAATCTGATCCCGCGGCCGCGTTGAACTCCTTCCACCAACTGTCGCCATACGAATCGGCGAAACCAATGAAGGCCACATTCTTCAGGCCCTTTTTCTTCATATCATCGACCAGCGCAGTCGCCATCAGCGAATCGTTCTGCGGCATCTTGAAGACCCACGCGCGCTTGGGATCGGACAGAGGCTCGACGATGACGCTGGACGCCGCCAGCGCGATCATCGGCGTCTTGGTTTCGGCCAGCACGTCCAGCCCGGCCAACGCGGCTGCTGTGGTGTTCGGGCCGACGATTGCGTCGACACGGTCTTCAGAGGTGAGCTTGCGCAGGTTCTTCACCGCGCGGCTGACATCCGTGCCGTCGTCCAGCACCACATAGCGGGCAGGTTCGCCGCCCAGCGTGGCGGGCCACAGGCGGATGGCGTTATTGGTCTGAATGCCAATCGCGGCCGCAGGGCCGGTAGTGGATACGTCTACGCCGATCACAATTTCCGCCTGAGCGGACAAGAAGGGAAAGACCAGCGCGACAGCGCAAGCATAGCGGCGAATATTGCGGGACATGACAGCGGCTCTTGGGATGAATTGAAGCAGTGCCGCTATTTTGCCTGATGCGCCAGATCCAATCCTTGATCTGCCCAAGCCTTGAGCCCCACTCTTCTGCGGCCTGCCGTTACATCGGCTTGCCGTTGCGCACCGGTGGCTTACGCGCCGCCCCCCCTTGCCCGCCGTATCATCAACGATGCCGTTCAGGCACAGCGCCCCGCCTTCAGTGGCGGATCGCGCCCCCTACACCGGACGCGCTCAGGACCGGCGCGCCCCACTACAGGAGAGTCAATATGAAGAAAACCGCATCCGCCGCCTGGTCGGGCGATCTGAAGACTGGCAAGGGCACGATCTCAACACAAAGCGGCGCACTCAAAAGCCAGCCCTATGGCTTCAACACCCGCTTTGGCGACACCCCGGGCACCAACCCCGAAGAACTGCTGGGCGCCGCCCACGCTGGCTGCTTCACCATGGCGCTATCCAACATCCTGTCCGAAGCCGGCCTGACTGCGACCAGCCTGGACACCAAGGCCGAAGTCACGCTGGACAAAGTGGATGATGGTTTTTCGATCACCGCCGTTCATCTGACCGTGGAAGCCGTCATTCCTGGCGCCACCGCCCAGGCTTTCGAGGAAGCTGCCCGCAAGGCTGAAACTGGCTGCCCGGTGTCCAAGGTGCTCAAAGCCAAGATCACCATGGAAGCCAAGCTGAAGTCCTGATCCCGGCCTGGTTCAATGGCGCGCGGCGTCGCGCGCCATTGGGCGCCCCTATCCCGGGCTTGCCCAAAATCAATTTGACGGCCGGCGATCACTTCTGGAAAATGAGAACCATTCTCAGGAGTATCGTATGACCGGTTTCATCTACGCGATATCGGGCGGCAAAGCCGCCCTTGCGCATGACGCCCAGTTATCGGCAAACATGCGCCGCATGGTCGGTTCCGGCGTGCTGGTCGCGGTCGGTTATATCGATCCCGGCAATTGGGCCACCGATATCGCCGGCGGCAGCGGCTTCGGCTATAGCCTCCTGATGATTGTCATCACATCGGCGTTCCTGGCACTGGGTTTTCAGGTCCTGGTGTCTCGTTTGGCGCTGGCCACCGGACAGGATCTGGCCGCGCTTACCGCGCAACACCTGTCCCCCGGCTGGGCCAAAGCCGCCTGGCTAGCGGGCGAAGCAGCCATACTTGCGACAGCGCTGGCCGAATTGATCGGCGGCGCCATTGCTTTGCGGTTGCTCTTTGACCTGCCGCTGATCGCGGGTGTATCGGTAACCGGTATCGGCACATTCGCCGTGCTTGCGTTGACCCGCGGCAACGCCGACCGGCACGAACGTGTCATCGCGGTGCTGCTGGCCATCGTTGCCGCCTCGTTCGTCTTCCTGCTGTTCAAGGCCAATCCGGCCTGGACCGAAGTAGCTCACGGCGTCACGCAGACCGGGCACGCGCTGCGCAATCCGCAAGGCTTCCTAATCGCGCTGGGCATCCTGGGCGCCACCCTGATGCCGCACAATCTCTATCTGCACTCTGGCTCGCTGGCCGAACGCGCACAGGCCTTGCCGGCCGACGCCCGCGACATGGCCATGCGCGTGGCGCGCAACGACACCATCGTCTCGCTGAGTGTGGCCATGCTGATCAATTCCGCAATCATGATTGTGGCCGCAGCATCGCTGTCCGGTTCCGGCATCATGGTGTCCAGCCTGGACGATGCCCATGCCGTCATCGGCCAAACCCTGGGCGTGGGCGCCGCCATTGTCTTCGCCGTGGCGCTCTATGCCGCGGGCCAAAGCTCCACCATCACTGGCGTGCTGGCCGGCCGCATCCTGTCCAAAGGTTTCCAGATCCGCAGCAATTGGTCTGATCGGCGCCGCGCGCTGATGACCCGCTTGATCGCGGGCGCCGCCGCCGTCGGTTTGCTGGTCTTCACGGGCGGCAAGGACCCCGACGAATTGCTGGTGTTAAGCCAGGTCATTCTTAGCTTGGCCCTGCCCTTCGCCCTGGGCCCGCTGGTGCTGCTGGCGTGCCGCAAGCGTTTGATGGGCCAGTACGCCCTGAAAGGCGCATGGGCATGGGCGGCTATCAGCGCCACGGTCGGCATCGTCATGCTTGACGGCTATCTGCTGGTGGACATGGTGGTGTGATGCCTTGAGCCGCCCGCTGCAAACCTGAATGCGCCTCGCGGCTCAAGGTCAAAAGCAAAACCATGGCGATGGCAGAGGCAAGCCCGGAGAAGATCATCGCAATATGGAATCCGTGCTCCATTGCGGGCACGTACAGCGACGTCATCAGCGGCGAGCGGCTCGATACCACGCCGTGCGTAATCACATGCTGCGCAATCTCTGCGGCATTACTTACCCCTAGTTCGCTGGCATGACTTGCGAGCATACGCGTCGCCTCTTTGCTCATCAGCGCGCCAAGAAAAGCAATGCCAAGCGTCATTCCCATCTGACGCAACGCATTCATCGTGGCCGACGCCGTGCCCGCCCGATCAGCCGGCGCCGCTGTCATGACGGCCAGGCCAGTGGCGGGCACGGCAAGCCCGGCGCCCAGGCCCAGCAGACCAAATAACGATCCGACGATCCAATAAGGTGTGTGCGCCGTAAAAGTAGCCATTGCCCCCATCGATACGGCGGTCAAGCCATACCCTGCCACCATCAGCCATCGAACCGGGAACGCCGCGCTCAGACGGCCAAACAAAATGGACACGCAGCCTGTGACCACGAACTGCGGCATCATTCGCCAGCCGGTTTCCACGGGAGACCAGCCTTGAATATTCTGCAAAAAGATCGAGAAGAAAAACAGGCTGCTGTAGTAGGAAAAGCCAAGCGCGAAGGAAGCAAAGTTCACAATGGCAAATGAGCGTTCGCAAAATAAAGACAACGGAATCAAAGGCCGTCTGACGCGCATTTCCACGATCGCAAACGCAATGAAACCAACCGCCGCAAGAGGCAACGCAATCAGCGAAGACGTGCCGGTCACGCCATGTTCGCCAGCCTCTATCAGCCCATACGTCAGCGCGGCCAGACACAGAACGCTGAGTAGCTGACCGATGGGATCAAGTGCTGCGTGCTCGGGATACTTGCGCTCGCTGATACCCCAGAGGCCCAGACCAATAGCAATAAGACCAAGGGGAAGGTTGATCAGGAAAATACTTTGCCACCCGGCACCATCAAGCAGCAAACCGCCAAGGAGCGGCCCCAAGATAAGCGCCAGGGCGCTGAATGCCGACCAACCGCCAATCACGTGCGCGCGCGCCTTGGGATCGGGAAAGGCATTGGTAAGAATCGGCAACGCCCCTGGAATCAACAACGCCCCCGCGACGCCCTGGATCGCCCTGCCCGCAAGAAGCAGCTCAAGCGACGTGGCAATCGCGCATAACGCCGAGCCCGCGGTGAATAGCAGCACACCGGCCAGCCAAGCCCGTTTGTGCCCGTAACGATCGCAAAGTGGACCAGACGAAAGCATGAATGCCGACAAGCAGATTGCATAGGCATTAACGACCCATTGAAGGCCCGCAATATCGGTTTGCAGCGCCTCCTGCAATGTCGGTAGCGCGACATTGACGATGCTGATGTCCAGCGTGGCAAGAAAGGTGCCAAGGTAAGCGGCGCCCAGCGCCGCGCGGCGGCGAGAGGGGTTGGAAGCCATGCGTTGTTGGGATGCGCTCTGATCAATGTCCATGGGCACATGGTATCCACTGACCGACGGTCAGTCAATTATTTGGATAAGCATATTGGCGTCGCCGGCGCGTCTGTCCCTTACACTGATTTCCTTTGCCGATATCCGCGAAATTTGACGATGAAAGTGAAAGCACCAGCTATAGCGTTGCCATCCAAGACGCCCGCCCGCCCCCGGACCAAGCCGGCCGAGGTACGCCTTGATGAGTTGATGGCCGCGGCCGAAACGCTGTTCCTGGAAAAAGGGGTCGAGGCCACGACGATTACCGAAATCGTCGAGTCAGCCCAGGTCGCCAAAGGCACGTTCTATCACTACTTCACATCCAAGAATGAAATGCTGGAAGCGCTGGGCAAGCGCTATACGGAGCAGTTTCTAATCAGCGTGGACGAGGCCGTGTCCGCTTGTGCGGCCGATGACTGGGCCGGCCGGCTTCGCGTGTGGATTCATGCAAACGTCGAAACCTATGTGCAGACTTTCCGCACACACGACATTGTCTATACCAATCACCACCATCACGACCGCTCGAATCAAGCCAAGAACGCCATCCTTGATCAGTTGCTGGAGATCATCGAAGGCGGGAAAGCAGCCGGCGTTTGGGCGCCTGCCGAACCCAGGGTCGTGGCGCTGCTGATTTATTCAGGCGTTCATGGCGCCACTGACGACATCATCGCGACGCAAACGAAAGACTGCGCCCCATTTGCGCGGAACGTGTCGGACGCCTGTTTGCGCATGCTGTCGCCAACGCAGACTGCCGGATAGTCACGACGCCCGGTGGCGTGAGTATCCGGGCAAGGGCTTTTCCAAACCGAGGTTCTCCCGGAATGTGCTTACCGCGTAGTTTCCCCTGAGCACCTTGCGCCGCTGCAATTCAGGAACCACTTGTTCAACGAACTCAGTCACTCCCCCCGGCAGGTGAGAGAACATGACGTTGAAGCCATCCGCTGCGGCATTGTCCAGCCACTGCTGCATCTGATCCGCGACCATCGACGCCGTACCGACCATTTCCAGGCCTTGATAACCGCAGACGCGACGAGCCAGCGCGAGAATGCTCAGATCCTCTCGCCGTGCCAACGCTATGACCCTGTCCTGCCCGCTCTTGCTGGCATTGCTAGCAGGAATTTCCGGAAGCGGGCCGTCTCTGTCGTATTGGGAAATGTCGTGCCCCAGCGCGATGGACAGCGTTGCGAGGCTGCTCTGGTCATCGACCAACTGATCCAGCAGCGCTCTTTTCTCCTGGGCTTGCGAAACGGATTTCCCCAGCACAACAAAGACCGCTGGAATGATTTTCAAGCGATCCGTGCGCTGCGCTAAAGCCACTCTGCATTGCATGTCTGCATAGAATGCTTGCGCCGAAGCCAGGTCCGTCTGATAGGTAAAGACCACTTCCGCGGTTTCAGCCGCAATCTGCCGTCCCGCTTCGGACGCGCCCGCCTGCACAATAACGGGCCGGCCCTGGACAGGCCGAGCCACGTTCAATGGCCCTCGCACCGAGAAATGAGGGCCCCGATGATCGAGTACGTGCATCTTCTTCGGATCAAAGTAGACACCGCTCTTTGCGTCCTTGCAAAAAGCATCCTCATCCCAGCTTTCCCACAACCCGTTCATCACGTCGCAGAACTCTCGCGCGCGCAGATATCTATCGGCATGCGCCATATGTTGCTCTGCACCGAAATTGGCGGCTTCGTTAGGATTGCTGGACGTGACCAGGTTCCAGCCGGCTCGGCCGCCGCTGATCAAATCAAGAGTAGCCAGTCTGCGGGCCAGCATGTACGGTTCGTTGTAGGTAGTGCTGGCGGTTGCGATCAAACCGATATGCCGCGTCACCGCAGCCAGCGCGGGAAGCAAGGTCAGCGGGTCCAGCGTAGAAACACTGTGGCC
Organism: Achromobacter seleniivolatilans; assembly: GCF_030864005.1. Taxonomy (NCBI): domain Bacteria; kingdom Pseudomonadati; phylum Pseudomonadota; class Betaproteobacteria; order Burkholderiales; family Alcaligenaceae; genus Achromobacter; species Achromobacter seleniivolatilans. The sequence continues at coordinate 645,142 of NZ_CP132976.1, read as the reverse complement.
GCGCATCAGCGCGTCAACAGGCGCCGCCCGGATCGCCAACGAATCGGGCAAGAACAGTCCGTCAAACCGTCCTTGCTCCAGCGTTTGCGCGAACCATTTCATGTGTTCGAAGCTCGACTGAAAGTCAGGCTGCGCACCAGGATAGCGCCAGGCCCCAGCGTGGATGCTGGGCATGGCAAGAAGGATGAGTTGACGCGGCGGGCTAGTCATTCCGAGGTCCTGTATTGAGCGGTTTTCTGATGGATCGGTCCACGATCAGGAAAGGGCTGCCCTGTGAACAAAACTCAAGACGCGCTTTTACGCCATAGACTTTCTTCAGCAGCGCAGGCGTCAAGACATGCAATGGAGGGCCGCTCGCATTCACCCGCCCTTCGTGTATCACAACGACATGATCGGCAAAGCGCAGGGCGTGGTTGATGTCATGGATGGCCATCACCACAGACATCGATCGCTCCCCAGCCAACTGACGGAGCAGACCGAAAACTTCGAACTGATTCTGCAAATCCAAGGCGCTGGTTGGCTCATCCAGCAATAGGACACGCGGCTCGCGTATCAAAGCTTGGGCGATAGACACCAGTTGGCGTTGCCCTCCACTGAGCGCCTCCAGTTCCCGGTCAGCCAGTGCATTGATCCCCAAGGTCTGCAGCATACGAGTGACGGCATCCATCTCTTCGTCTTCAACTGACCATCCGCTGCCTTGCTTGCTTGCCAGCAGCACGGCCTCGAACACCCGCAACGACGAACCCATCGAAATATCCTGCGGCACATGCGCAGGACGATTTCGATGATGAGCGGGCCAGGTTTCAACGGCTTGCCCTGCGATCTCAACCGTACCGCCGCCATGCAGGTCGCCTGCCATCCGGCGCAACAGCGTGGACTTTCCCGCCGCATTGGAACCCAGCAGCGCGGTCACGCTCCCAGTACGCAAAGGGCCGAACGTGATGCCTTGCAAGACCACACGCGCGCCAAAAGTGGCCGACACCGCCGAAACATTGATCAGGTCAGTCATCGCTTGTTCCTCCGCAAAATCAACGTGAAGAACAGCGGCACGCCCACCAATGACGTGACGATACCGATGGGTAGCGTCTGCCCTGCAACCAGTGACTTGCTTAACACCGAGGCCGCAGACAACAGGAATGCGCCACACAGCGCAGACGCCGGTAGCAGAAAGCGCTGATCCTCTCCGACCAGCATGCGCGCGATATGAGGGCCAACCAAGCCTATGAAGCCGATGGTGCCAACAAACGAAACACAGACGGAAGCCAATAGACTTCCCAGCAAGATACCTTGGAGGCGCAAGCGGGCGACAGGAATGCCCAGACTGGTGGCGCGCGCTTCGCCAAGCCGTAGCGCAGTCAGTGCCCAAGCCTGACGGGCGAAGATGAGCGATACGGCGGCAAGAACGGCGCTCATGATGCCCAGCTTGAGCCAACTTGCCCGCGACAGGCTACCCATGGTCCAGAAGACCACTGCCGAAAGCGCCTGATCGGGCGCCACGTACTGCAGGGCTTCGAGCAGCGCAGTGAAGGTAAATACCAGGGTGGTGCCGAGCAACACGATCATCTCGGTGGTGATGCCCCGCCTGTGACTCAAGCGGTGGATAAACAATGCGGCGGCCATCGACACCAAAAAGGCATTGGCCGGAATGGCAAAGGCAACCGCTGACGCGGGAAGCACGCTCACGCCAAGAATCAGGCCAAGCGCTGCACCGAAACTCGCAGCCGCCGACAGGCCCAGCGTGAAGGGGCTGGCGAGTGGATTGCCCAGCACCGTCTGCATTTCCACGCCTGCCACGGAAAGGCTGGCGCCGACAACAAGAGCCGCCAGGGCAACCGGCAACCGGATTTCCCAGAGAATCACCCGAATGGGCAAAGGAGCATCGCTATCCCACAGCACGGACAATACTTCTAACGCGCTGTAGTGGGCCTGGCCGATAGAAAGATCGAGAATGAAGAAAATGACCGTCAATACAGCGATGCCGCCGAGTATGACCAAGCGCCGCCTTGCCAGGCGGCCATAAAGATGCCGACCGTGAGCAAGTGTTGCGGTCGGCGTACTGATGACTGGTGCAGTCATTAAGGCTTCTCCAAGCTAAGCCAGTAGCCGGGTTGATATGGAACGGGAAGAAAGCGCGCATGCAGTTCGCGAAAGGTGGCGTCCGGGTCTAGCGATGCAAAGAGCTCGGGATGCAGCCACTTGGCTATGCGTTGCAGCGCCACGAAGTAGTACGGGTTGTCGTAGAACGGATGCCAGATCGAATAGACACGTTCTTGCCGCACGGCCCGCAACGTCCGATAGGCTGGCCGGTTCATCAGGCGGCGCAGTCGGGCCTGCCCTTCTGCCGGATCGGCACCGGGCCCAAGGTTGACCCAATCTCCGGCGGGCGAGTAGAGGGACCAATTGGCGCCGGTGACAAGGACTACATCCGGGTCAGAGGCAATGACCTGCTCGGGATGCAAGGCGCCAAACGTACCGTGTAGAAAACGGGTGCCCAGGTTGACGCCTCCCGCAGCCGCCACCAGCTCGCCAAAGTTGCCGTCTCCGTAGGTCAGGCAGCAATCGTCGTACAGTCCAGCCGCGCGCTCGACCATCACAGTTGGCCTGGCTCGGACCGCCTTCAAAGGTCGCGTCACCCGCTCTATTTGCTCCTGACGGAACTGCAAGAATTCAGCGGCACGGTCTGGCCGTCCCAGCAACGCTCCCATCACTTCGATACTGCGGGAGGTGTTGTCGAACATCTTGGTTCGAAAATCGATAAACAACACGGGAATTCCCACCTGGGCAAGGCGCGCCATCAAGCCCGATGAATCGGCGGCGGGTTTGGAACTCAGGTTCATTACCACCACGTCAGGCGCTAATGAGATCGCCAATTCGCTGCCGATCGAATCCACGGTGGTACTTCGAAAAGAGGGGATGCGGGCGATCTCTGGAAACCTGCGCAGATAAGCCTGATAGCCATCCAGATCAGCGGCGCGAAAGTTGTCGCCCCAACCGACGACATCGCCAAAAGGATTGTCCGGACGCAGCAACGCCACCACATAGGCCAGCGGCCCATCGCCTAGCAAGATCCGCCGGACGGGCCTGTCGATACGAACCGCGCGGCCTGCAATGTCCGTTATGACTATGGGTGATCGAGCCGCTGCATGCAGGCCGGGCGTGGCGGCAAGAACGCCTGCCGCCAAAACGCCACGCAGCAAATTTCGCCTTGATAACGCGCTATGGGGCACTGAGGTCACCAGCGGTAGTTCAGCGTTGCGGTTACGGTGCGATCCTGTCCGATGAAGCAGTACTGCCGAGACGTGCAACTTGCCACATATTGCTTGTTTGCAAGGTTGCTCACATTGAGCCCAAACGTCGATCCTTTCAGATCAGAAGATATGCGGCCAAGGTCGTAATTCAGTGCAAGATCCACCAAGGTCGCGGACGGCACTTTGAAGTCGTTTGTGGGGTCGCCATAGGTTTCGCCCAAATAGCGCACACCGCCCCCAAGCTGCAACCCTGCCAGGGCGCCGCTGCCAATCATGTAGTCCAGCCAAATAGACGCACTGTTCTTGGGCGTCTGCACCAGGCTTTTGCCCTGATACCGGCTGTCTTTGATCAGCGAGTTATCAAGGTAGGTGTAGCTTGCGATCAAGTTCAGATTCGTTGCGATTTCGGTGGTTGCAGAAAGATCCAGACCACGGGTGCGAACCTCTCCAGCCTGGTTGCTAAAGCCTAGATGATTGGCATCGCTCGTCTTGACGTTCGTCTGATTGAGCTGGAAGATCGCCGCGCTCATCAATGTCTTTGAGTTTTGCGGGTGATACTTAATGCCGATTTCGGTTTGTTTGGACTCAACCGGGACGAACGTATCGCCGTTGTAGTCGGTGCCCAAGAGCGGATCGAAAGACGTTGAATAGCTGACATAGGGCGCAATGCCCGCATCGAATTGGTAGCTCAACCCTGCTCGGCCAGTCCACTTTTTGTCGTCTTGTTTGGTCTTGCGAGACGTCATCGAATAGCTGTTCGTTTCGTCATCGGTTTTGGACCAATCATGCCGCGCGCTCAACGTCAGGCGCCAATGGTCGTATGCAATTTGATCCTGAAGATAAACGCCAACCCGGGTGAACTCTTGCCTGACGCGCCATGGAGCAGCACGGCTTGCAGTGAAGTCGGGAGTGACGTCGGGCCGGTAGTTGGAGCCATAAGGGTCAAACAGCACGGGGCCAAAACTATAGAGTTCGTTCTTGACGGTGCCCTGCGAATAGTCAACGCCTGCCAGAACAGTGTGCTTTGTCTGGCCGAATTCAAGATCGCCCTGCAGATGGTTGTCCGCAGAAAATGTGTTCACGCTTGCGGGCGATTGCTCATACGTGCCCTTGAGCATCGGGCGGCCGTTGACGTCCTGATAGCCGTAGACAATGCCTCGCTTAAGGTCAGAGTCGATGTGCATGTAGCGGGCATTGCTGACAAAGCTCCAACCATTGCCAAGGTCACGCTCGAATAACGAGCTCACCGAATTCTGCTTGCGCGTAGAACCTTCGAAGTTCATATCGGTGAAGTTTCTTCGGCGATTGATCTGAGGGTACGGGCTGTTGTCCAGGCCGAGTACCGCAGCAGGAAGACTGTTGTAGTTGGGAAGGTCCGGCTCGCTGGAATAGGTCGCCATCAGGGTCCACGACGTTGCCTCATTGGGACGCCACGTCAAAGAAGGCGCCACGTACAAACGCTTGTGGCGTACGTCTTCAACCTGGCCGTCGCTGTCCAACCCGCTGGCCGTGAAGCGATAGAGCAAGGTGTGGTCCTCGTTCACTGGCCCGGTGGTATCGAAACCGATGTGCTTGCGGCCAAAACTGCCGTATTGAACGCTCAACTCATGTGACGGCGCGTCCTGCGGTTTACGGCTGACTTGATTGACGATGCCTCCGCCCGTTCCCTGGCCATATATGGACGACGAAGGCCCGCGCAGGACTTCTATACGTTCAAGGGAATAAGGATCAATTTGCGGCAACCAGCTGCCGGCATTGCTGATGATCCGCAGACCGTCCAAGTAGTAGTCGGCATCGACACCGCGAATTCGCGTCAGGTCGACGTAATCGCCGAAGCCGCCGAATTTTTCACTCGTAGCTCCAGCGGTGTATCGCAATGCCGCACTGGTGCTGGCGGGCTGTTGAATATCCATCTGCTGACGGGTCACCACCGAGACTGATTGAAGCACTTCCAGGATTGAAGTGCTGGTCTTGGTGCCGACCTTCGATTGCTCGGCTACATACCCGCGGACCGGCCCGTCAGACTCGCTTGCAAGGCTGCCGCCTGTGACGACAACCGCCGGAAGCGTCGTGCTGCCCCCTGCTTCGCTTGGCGCTGAACTTTTTTGCGGACTGTCGGACTGCTCGTCCGCCGCGTTGGCAGAGGCTGCGCCGCAGAGCACTAGCGCGGTGACGATGACGGTGTAGCGGTGAAGCACGGGGCGCGCTTGGCGCCGGGCAAATAACGTATTCCAAGCTTGATAGACGGACCAGTTCATTGCGGCCTTCGGGAGCGAATAGTGGTGACGAAAGGCGCAATTATATTTATCGACCGACCGTCGGTCAATGTGAATGATTGTTATTTGGATAAATAAGCGTTGGAAGCGGTTGTCGGCTGAGGGTTGCCGCTGTAGAGGGGTACCGGCGCAGGGCCGGCACCGAAGCGTGAGAACCAGGCGTGCTGCTGAAATAAAAAAACGCCAGCAAAAGCTGGCGTTTTTTCAGACTACCCGCACCGATCAATGATGGGCGGAGACTACCGGGTGCTGCTGTCGGCCTGCATCCATATCGTGCAGCACTTCACCCACGGCGCCACCCAGCGAGGACAGACGCGCTTTGAGGCGCAGCCAGCCCGCACGGCTGAAGGGGCCGGACAGGGTTTCCGCTTTGATGGCCTCGCGGATCAGGGACCGCTCCAGCGCATCCGACATACGGGCATTTTTCAACGCGGTATCGCTCATGATTCTCTCCTTGAGAAAGCGCGATGTGGAACAACACGAATTCATGTTAGATCCGCGTTTGCTGCGTTGCAATAAAAACATCAACCATTTTTTTAGACGTTGCGCAATGGGTACAAACACCACCATAACGGTGCATGGCGCACCTTATAAGGCACCATATTTGTGCAACGCAGTACTGCTCTTAGCCCGGAAGATGGATCTGAATCAGCTTATCGGCCATTTCCGCCACCCGCCCGGCCGGCCCGCCCTCTCCAAAAAGCTGACTGGACACGAATGCGCCCTCAATCAATAGCAACAATCCGTCGGCCAACGCTTCAGGATCGGTGGCACCCATTTCCAACGTCATGGCATTCAAGCGGCGGCGCAGTTCCAACTTGTGGGCAACGGCCACCACGCGAGCAGGATGATCGGGTTCGGGATATTCAACGGCCGCGTTCGTCAGACCGCAGCCTCGATACCCATTAAGCACCGCGCGCTTGCTCAGGCCAGAAAGATAGTCCAGCAACTGTGCTCGCGGGTCGCCCGGGTGCGCCGCGCAGGCGCCGTCAAATCGCGCCCAGAACTCTGCGTCGTAGTCCCGCAGATAGGTCGCCGCCAGTTCGTCCTTGGACGAAAAGCTACGGTACAGACTAGGCTTGGTCACGCCGGCCTGCGTGACGATAGCGTCCACGCCAACCGCCCGGATACCGTCGCGGTAGAACATTTCACGCGCGGTCTTGCGGATACGGTCTGCCGCAAGCAGCGGTTTGGCTGCTTGGGTCGTTGCCGGCTTGGCAGGCGTGCCGCCTGCGGTAGAAATCTTGCTGGCCATACGGAGGCTCCTCTTCCTGAGAACGGCTCCACCAGAGACAAAGCCGCCCTGAAAACAGGGTCGCCAAAAAATACTTGACGATGTTACTGACCGGTACGTACTATTCGCGAATCCCCATACGTACCGGTCAGTAACATGAGTATAGCCCACCCACCTTTCCCGTTCCGCCGCGCCGGTCAAAAGTACGCATTTGTCGTCGTTGCGGTGATTTTCCTGTCTCTACTGGTCTCGGCCGGCCTGCGTTCTTCACCCAGCGTATTGCTGGTGCCGTTGGAAGAAGCGTTCGGCTGGAGCCGCAGCTCAATCTCGTTCGCCGCGGCCATGGGGATCTTTCTCTACGGTTTGGTAGGCCCTTTCGCCGCTGCCGCCATGGAACGCTTTGGCTTGCGCCGGGTGTTGATCAGCGCCCTGCTGCTGATGTCGGCTTCTAGCGCAATCAGCGCCTACATGACCGAACCCTGGCACTTGCTGATGACCTGGGGCGTGTTCTCAGGCATAGGCTCGGGCGCGGTGGCCATCGTCATGGGCGCCACGGTCGTGAACCGTTGGTTTACCAAGAATCGCGGCGTGATGATGGGCTTGCTGACCGCAAGCGCCGCCACGGGCACGCTGATCTTTTTGCCCGTATTGGCTGCCCTGGCATCGTCAGGCGACTGGACCCGCGTGGTCTGGACCGTGGCCGCCGCCGCCGCCGCGCTGGTGCCATTGGCTTGGTGGCTGGTACCCGACCGGCCGTCCAGCGTGGGTTTGGTGCCATTTGGCAGCGACCCGCATGCGCCGCCCGCGCCGGTCGTACCGCGCACCGGCATGTTGGCGGCCACCTTCGGCGCCCTGGCCCGCGCATCCAAGACCCGGACCTTCTGGTTCCTGTTTGCCACCTTTTTCGTCTGTGGATTCACCACCAACGGCTTGGTCGGCACCCACCTGATCGCGCTTTGCGGCGATCACGGCATGCCGGAAGTGCAAGCTGCGGGCTTGCTGGCGCTGATGGGCATTTTCGACCTGGTTGGCACCACTGCCTCGGGCTGGCTTACGGACCGCTATGACCCGCGCAAGCTGCTGTTTGTTTACTACGCGCTGCGCGGCCTATCGTTGATCTACCTGCCCTATTCCGATTTCTCGTTCTACAGCCTGTCGATCTTTGCGATTTTCTTTGGCCTGGATTGGATTGCCACCGTGCCGCCCACGTTGCGCCTGACGACCGAAGCCTTTGGCGAGCGCGATGCCTCCATCGTGTTTGGCTGGATCGTCGCAGGCCACCAACTGGGCGCCGCCAGCGCCGCCTGGATGGCTGGCGCCATACGCGAATCGCAAGGCAGCTACCTGATGGCTTTTGTCGTGTCGGGCGCCACCGGCCTGATCGCCGCAGTCATTGCACTAATGATCGGTAGAAAGCGCGTTGTCGCACAGCCGGCGTGACGACGCCAGCAAACAAAATGGCTTGACGCCGCAGCGCGCTCTTTACAAAATCGTTGTACCGGAAAGGCTGCGCTCGGCCTTTCCCTCTCCCTCGTCGCGGGCGCGCCCCTGGAAGCTGCGATGCAACCCTGGCAGAGCACCAACGTCGCGCTCACCCGCGCCTTTGCACCGGTATTCGACGAACGTGACGACACGCCACTGCGTGTAGACGGCATGTTACCCAAGACGCTGCACGGGGTATTCATGCGCAACGGGCCGAATCCGCAGTTTGATCCTGGCCCGGGGTATGCCTACCCTTTTGACGGCACGGGCATGATCCATGCGCTGACCCTGCGTGAGGGAACTGCGCATTACCGGAACCGTTGGGTGCTGACCGAAGAACTGCAAGAAGAGCGCCGGGCCGGACGCAGACTCTACAACGTCACGTTTGGGCCACCGCCCCATGCCAATCTGGCCAACACGAATATTCTGCGGCACGCTGGCAAGCTCTTGGCGCTGTATGAAGGCGGCTGCCCCTACGAAATGGACCGTTCGCTGTCCACGATTGGGCCATACACGTTTCAGGGCAAACACGCAGGCGTCCTGTCCGCACATCCAAAGGTTGATCCGGTCAGCGGTGAGATGCTGGCGTTAAGTTACGACCTGGCTGGAGGCACGTTGAGTTACCTGCGCGTCAATGCGCGTGGCCAAGTGGATCGGAACTTGCGATTCGAATCGCCATGGCCGGCAATGATCCACGACATCGGATTCACAGCCAAGCATGTAGTGGCTTTTCTTTGCCCCTTGGTTTTTGATTTCAGCAAAGGGCCTGCCGCTCCGCAGTGGGAACCCAACCGCGGCGCCCGCATTTTGCTGATCCCACGCGACTGCACCGACCCAATCCAGGTGCGCTGGATTCCCACGGAGCCCTTTTTCCATTGGCACATCGCCAATGCTCACGAAGAAGGGAACACGATCGAAGCGGTGATGCCCTGGTACGACGGCTATGGACCCAGCTCCCGCAAACGCCTGGAACTGCACCGGCTGCGCATTCATCTCGATAGCGGGCGTGTGGAGGATCAAGCGCTGGACGATCGCCCCTGTGAATTCGGGCGAATCAATGACGCTTGGTCAGGCAGGCGCGCCCGCTATTGTTATGTCGGGCTGCGCGACCCGCATCCTGGCGACACACCGCAACCCGGCGCTTTTGAGGCATTCGCGCGCTATGACATGGGCACAGGCGCCAAGACTGTATTCCGCCTGCCCGACGGGCAAACTGCCTGTGAACCGGTGTTTGCCGCCGACCCTCAGGGCTCGCGCGAAGAAGACGGCTATATCCTGAGCTTTGTACAGGCCAATAACGACAACCACGGAGAATTCATCGTGCTGGACGCGCGTGACATCGCCGCGGGGCCGGTCGCGCGCGTTCATCTGCCACGCCGCGTGCCTGCCGGCCTGCATGGCTCCTGGCTGCCCGCCTGACAAAACCGAAGCGCAATAGAAAAACCCGGCGCATGACCTGACGCCGGGTTGTCGATACCAGCAGCAAGGCTGGGAGATCAGGCGGATTCTTCCTCTACCTCGCCCAGATATGCTGCACGCACCTTCGGGTCATGCAGTATTTCCCGCGCCGGGCCAGACAAGATGATTTCGCCGGACTCCATCACATAACCACGGTGGCTGTTTTCCAGCGCCAGACGGGCGTTCTGCTCGATGAGCAGGATCGTCACGCCTTCGCTGGCAATCGTGCGCACCACTTCGAAGACCTTTTCGACCATCAGCGGCGCCAGGCCCATCGATGGCTCGTCCAGCAGCAGCAACTTGGGGCGCGCGATCATGGCGCGGCCCATTGCCACCATCTGCTGTTCGCCGCCGGACAAGGTGCCCGCAGCTTGCTTGCGGCGTTCGGCCAATCTGGGAAACAGTGTGAATACGCGGTCGGTGTCCTGACGGATCTGCGCCGCATCACGCCGGATGTAGCCGCCCATCGCCAAGTTTTCTTCGATGGTCAACTGCCCGAAAATGCCACGGCCCTCCGGCACCATGACCAAGCCCTTGCGGACCAGCTCATAGGATTTCTGGCCGCCAATGGACTGGCCGCCATACACCACTTCGCCACCGGCCAGCGGCACCAGGCCGCAGATCGCGCGCAACGTCGTGCTCTTGCCCGCGCCGTTGGCGCCGATCAGGCAGACCAGCTCGCCCTCATCCACCCGCAGGTCGATGCCGCGCACCGCGCGAATGCCGCCATAGGCAACTTGCAGGCCGCGCAATTCCAATAGGGGTTGGGATGCCGTCATGATGCGTGGCTCTCCTTGTTGATCAGCGGGTCTTGCGCAGCGCCTGCGCCCAAATAGGCCTCAATGACTTTGGGGTCGCGCTGCACTTGAGCAGGCTTGCCCATCGCCAATACTTTGCCGTACTCCAGCACCAGCACCCGGTCGCACAACCCCATAACGAGCTTCATATCGTGTTCGATCAGCAGCACCGTCACGCCATCGTTGCGGATCTTTTCGACCAGCTTGCGCAGCACCACGGTTTCCGACGCATTCATACCAGCGGCAGGCTCATCCAGCGCCAGCAGCTTAGGGTCAGTGGCCAACGCACGCGCAATTTCCAGACGGCGTTGATCGCCATAAGGAAGCGAACGCGACACGTCATTGGCACGATGGCCAATGCCTACATAGTCCAGCAGTTCCTGAGCCCGGGCTTCGATAGCGGCCTCTTCGGCACGTGTGCCGCGAGTCCGCAGAACGGCCCCGAACACCCCTGCCTTGGTGCGCATATGGCGGCCGATCATGACGTTTTCGATCGCGCTCAAGTTCGCGAACAGGCGAATGTTCTGGAACGTGCGCGCCAGACCCGCAAAGGCGACTTCATGCGGCTTCTTGCCCGACATGGATTCACCATTGAACGTGCAACTGCCCTCTTCCGGGATATACAAACCGGTCAGCACATTGAACAGCGTGGTCTTGCCCGCGCCGTTCGGGCCGATCAGGCCATAGATCTCGCCTTGTTCGATATCGAAACTAACGTCCGACAAAGCTTGCAGTCCGCCAAATCGTTTGCCCAGACCCTGGGCTTGCAGCAGTTTGCTCATGCCGCGCCTCCTTGGGTCTTGGTCGCCAATTCACGCTTGCGCACGGCAGACGGCCACAAGCCCGCGGGACGGAACAGCATGACGCACACCATGGCCAGGCCGAACAGCAACATGCGTATGCCTTCCGGGTCCAGCACCACAGCGCCAAACACCATCTGCTGGAAGGGTTCGACCACGGCGCGCAGGAATTCAGGCAAGGCAGCCAGAATCAGCGCACCCAGAATCACGCCTGGGATATGGCCCATGCCGCCCAGCACCACCATGCACAGAATCGAAATCGACTCCATCAACGAGAAACTCTCGGGGCTGACGAAACCTTGCATCGATGCAAACAAAGCGCCCGCTACGCCACCGAAAGACGCGCCCATCGCGAACGCCAGCAGCTTGATGTTGCGGGTATTGATGCCCATCGCCTTGGCGGCGATTTCATCTTCACGTATCGCTTCCCACGCGCGGCCTATACGCGAGTTCTGCAAGCGCACGCAGACCACGATGATGATCAGCGTTATGGCCAATAGCAGGTAGTAGTACTTTTCAGGCCCGGTAAATCGCATGCCAAACAGGGTCTCGGTGCGCCCGAACGCAAAGTCCCCCACCTTGAAGGTGTCGATGCGATTGATGCCTTGCGGACCATTGGTGATATTGACCGGCGCATTGAGGTTGTTCAGGAAAATGCGGATGATTTCCCCAAACCCCAAGGTCACGATCGCCAGGTAGTCACCCCGCAATTTCAAGGTGGGCGCCCCCAGCAGCACGCCGAACAGGCACGCAACGCCCAGCGCGATCGGCAAGATCGCCCAGAACGGCAAGTGCAATCCGAAATGCGGCGATGCCAGCAAGGCCCAGGTATAAGCGCCCACCGCGTAGAACGCGATATAGCCCAAGTCCAGCAAGCCGGCAAACCCCACCACGATGTTCAGACCCAGCGACAGCATCACGTACAGCAAAGCGAAGTTCAGGATGCGCACCCAGCTTTGACCGGCCATACCGATCACAAAAGGCAGCACCGCCAGCACCACGCCGATCAGCGCAATGCCTATCAGGTTGCGGGTCGACAGACCGCTCGTTTTCAAATGCCCGCTCATGCGCGATCTCCCACACGCTCACCCAGCAGGCCGGACGGACGGAAGATAAGCACCAGCACCAGCACGAAGAACGCAAATACATCCTGGTAATGGCTGCCCAGGAAACCGCCGGTCAGGTCACCGATATACCCAGCGCCCAGCGATTCGATAATGCCCAGCAGCAAGCCGCCAGCCATGGCGCCCACCAGATTGCCAATTCCGCCAAGCACCGCAGCAGTAAAGGCTTTCAGGCCCAACATGAAGCCCATGGTGTATTGCGACACGCCGTAGTAGGTAGCGACCATCATGCCCGCCACCGCGGCCAGCGCCGACCCGATCAGAAACGCCGCCGAGATCACCGTATTGATGTTCACGCCCATCAGGCCTGCAACCTCGCGGTTTTGCGCAGTGGCGCGCATGGCCGTGCCCAAACGGGTCTTGTGCACCACGGCCAGCAAGCCGCCCATGATCAGCGCTGCGATCACTACGATGGCAATCTGCAAAGTGCTCATGCGCGCGCCAGCAAACTCGAACACCCGCGGCGACAGCACCTGCGGGAAATTCAGATAATTGCGTCCCCAGCTCATCATGGCCACATTCTGCAAGATGATGGACACGCCAATGGCCGTAATCAGCGCGGCCAGGCGCGGCGCACGCCGCAACGGCCGGTAGGCCACGCGTTCGGCCGTCCAGCCCACCGCCATGCAAAGCGGCACAGACACGAGCAAGCCCACGCCCAGCACAACAAAGGCGGATGTGCCGGGGTCGCCGCCCACTAGCGATATGGCGATGGTTGTTGCCGCCATAGCGCCAATCATGACGACATCGCCATGCGCGAAGTTGATCAGCCAAATAATGCCGTACACCATGGTGTAGCCAAGGGCGACCAGGGCGTACACGCTACCCAGCGTGACGCCGTTAATCAGTTGTTGAATGAAGATATCCATAGGGGCCGCGTAAATAAGCCTGGAAAAATCGCGCGAATCACCCGGCCCGGGGCTATCAGCCCTGGCCGTGGTGCGCGCCGCCACGCCGGGCGGCGCGTGCGGACAGAAGGAGCGGACGACGGCATGGCGCCGCAATCCGCTCTAAATCAACCAGCCTTAGTTGGCTTGGCTGACCATCGTTTCAACCATCTCCCACTTGCCGTTCTTGACTTCGTAGATGGTGACCGAGATCTCTTTCAGATCGCCACGAGTGTCGTAGGAAATGTGTTCGCTGGTTGCGCCCTTGCGGTCCAGCTTGGCCAGCACGGGCAGGTACTTCTCGGGCTTGGCCGAACCGGCCTGCTCGATCGCGGTGATCATGTTCCAGGCGCCGTCATAGGCGTAGGGAGCATAAACGCCGGGAGCCTTTTTGAATCGCGCCTGATAGCGCTGTTCAAAGTCCTTGCCCGCAGCCATCTTGTCCAGCGGCACGCCAGCAAGCGACGCAAAGGTGCCGTCGGCGGCATCGCCAGCCAGCTTGATGAAGGTGTCGCTGCGAGTCATCTCGCCCGAGACCAGCGGAGCCTTCAAGCCCAGCGTTGCCAATTGACGCTTCATGGGACCGGATTGCGCATCCAGGCCACCGTAGAAAATCGCGTCGGGCGCAGCGCCCTTGATGTTGGTCAGGATGGCGGTGAAGTCGTTTGCCTTGTCGGTCGTGTATTCACGGCGCACCACTTGGCCGCCAGCGGCCTTGACGGCCTTTTCGACTTCGTCGGCCAAACCTTGGCCATATGCCGTGCGGTCATCGATGATCGCGACCTTCTTGGCCTTCAGCTTTTCCACCATGAACTTGCCTACGGCGGCGCCCTGCTGGGTGTCGCTGGTCATCATGCGGAAAGTGGTTTCGTAGCCTTGCTTGGTGTATTCCGGCGACGTGGCCATGGCGATCTGCGGCAGACCGGCCTCGTGGTAGACGCGCGAAGCGGGGATCGTGGTGCCGGAATTGAAGTGGCCCAAGATGCCAACGACGTCTTGATCGACCAATTGCTGGGCGACTTGCACACCCACGCGCGGATCAGCTTGATCATCACGCGAAACCAGCACGAATTTGGCGGGCTGGCCGTCAACCTTGATGCCCTTCTTGTTCGCTTCTTCCAGCGCCAGATTCAGGCCGTTCTGCATGTCTTCGCCGTAGTGCGACTGCGGGCCGGTCAACGGCGCGGCAAAGCCAAATTTGATATCTGCGGCGTGGGCGGCGGCGGCCATGCCAACCGTGGCGATGCTGGCGGCAAGCAGCTTCAACGTGGTGCGCAACTTCATGGTGATATCTCCGAAAATCGGGCCTAAGGGCTTGTTATACCTGAGCTTTTAGCCAGGGATTTGGTTTTTTTACTACCGCCAGCCCAGTGGTGACCGGGTCTAGCGTATGCATTTATGCAAAGTCGGATTGCCGGGTTGCGACAAGCAAACTTAAGGTGCGACCGGATTTTGCTTCCAGTGCAACCTTGCCCGATATTGGAGATAACCCTCAGCAACCGAGGGTTACCCCTCGGTCACTTTTAGCCGATTGTCATCAGGCTGGCGTTTCCGCCCGCTGCGGCCGTATTCACGCTGATGGAACGCTCGGTCAGCAATCGTTCCGGCACATAACCGGCGCCGGCTGCCAAGGCGTCCGACGTCAATCCATGGACGGACAAAATGGCGCCGGGACGTTGCGCGATACGCTGATTCAACGCTTGCAGCGTATCGCCATCGCCTTCGAACAAAACAGCCTGATAGTCGGCCTGGTCGATTTCATCATCGGCCAGAATGCCCGCCTGCCCTTGTTGCTCCGCATCCAGCGTGGCCAGCAATGCTTGCGCCGCAGGCGTGTCCGCAAACCAGGCGTGGTTGCCCGTCAGGCGCGCCACGGACCATTGCGCCCGTGCACCGGCTTCTGTCGCCGCCACGCAGTACACCGCGCCACGCGGCTCAACCATGTAGGTATTGGTCTCACCCGTGGGACCCGGCAGCGCAATACGCTGCGGCAGCGGCGCTGCGGCGTCCAAGGCCGGCGGCAAGCCAGCGGGGCGCGTGCCCAGCAAGCGGTACATGTACAGCGGGCCGCCCGCTTTGGGACCGGTGCCGGACAAGCATTCGCCGCCGAAAGGCTGCACGCCCACGACCGCGCCCACGATGTTCCGGTTGACGTACACGTTGCCGGCGTGGACCTGTCCCGTCACATGCGCAATGGTTTCGTCGATGCGCGTGTGCACGCCGAACGTCAGGCCATAACCCGTGCCGTTGATGGCGTCGAGCAAGGCATCCAGTTCGTCGCGCTTGTAGCGCACCACGTGCAACACGGGGCCAAACACTTCGCGCGTCAGCTCGCTGATGTGATCGATCTCGATGATAGTGGGCGGCACGAACGTGCCGTGGCGGCATTCGCCATTCAGTTCGACCTGATCCACGCGGTGTCCAGCCGTACGCATGGTTTCGATGTGACGCTGGATGCCGTTACGCGCTTCCGTGTCAATGACCGGGCCCACATCAACAGACAAACGATCGGGGTTGCCCACGCTCAGTTCACGCATTGCGCCGCGCAACATCGTCAGCACGTGTTCCGCATTGTCTTCTTGCACGCACAGCACGCGCAGCGCCGAGCAACGCTGGCCTGCCGAGTCAAAGGCCGAGCTCAACACGTCGAACACCACTTGCTCAGACAACGCGGAAGAGTCCACCACCATGGCGTTCTGGCCGCCGGTTTCCGCGATCAGCGGAATGGTGTGGCCGTCGTCGTCCAGGCGGTCGGCCAAGGTGCGCGCAATGATGCGCGCCACATCGGTTGAACCCGTGAACATCACACCGCGCACGCCGGGGCTGGCCACCAATTGAGCGCCTACGGTTTCGCCTCGGCCCGGCAACAGTTGCACGGCGCCTGCGGGCACGCCCGCCGCACGCAGAATCGCAACAGCCTGAGCCGCGATCAGCGGAGTTTGTTCCGCCGGCTTGGCCAGCACGGTATTGCCTGCCGCCAAGGCGGCTGCAACCTGACCGGCGAAAATCGCCAGCGGGAAGTTCCACGGGCTGATGCACAGAACGGTACCCAGCGGACGGTGCGTGTCGTTGCTGAATTCCTTCTCTGCCTGGTCGGCGTAGTAACGCAGGAAGTCGACGGCTTCGCGCACTTCGGCAATCGCGTTGGGCAGTGACTTGCCGGCTTCGCGCACGATCAGGCCCAAGAGGGTCTGCATCTGCTCTTCCAGCAATTGCGCCGCGCGGCGCAGGCACTGCGCCCGTTCAGCGACAGGCGTGGACTGCCAGATGGGCGCCGTGTTCGCGGCTGCGCGCAGCGCGATTTCGGCCTCTTCGCTTTGCGCTTCGATGACATGACCCACGACGTCGCGCAGGTTGGCAGGGTTGCGCACTTCAATAGCGCGCGCCGCATCCCACGGCTGTTCGCCTTCGCCCAACATGGGGCCAGCGCGCCAAGGCGTGCCGGCGCTGGCCAGCAGTGCAGCGGACAAGGAACCCAAGCGGTGTTCGTTGCTGAGATCCAGGCCCGCGGAGTTGGCACGGGCGCCTTGCTGAAGACTGCCGAAGAGTTCACGCGGCAACGCAATCTTTTCGTGCGGCGCACCCAGCGGCACGATGCGGGCAGCGGCTTCCACCGGGTCGGCCACCAGCGTCTCGACAGGAATACTGTCGTCGCCAATCAGGTTCACGAACGAGGTGTTGGCGCCGTTTTCCAGCAGGCGGCGCACCAGGTACGCCAGCAACGTTTCGTGCGTGCCGACAGGCGCATAGATGCGGCAAGGACGGTTCAGCTTGCCCTGGGCCAGCGAGCCGACCACTTCGTCGTACAGCGGTTCACCCATGCCGTGCAGGCACTGGAATTCGTATTGGCCCGGATAGTAGTTCTGCCCGGCCAACTGATAAATGGCCGCCAGCGTGTAGGCGTTGTGCGTGGCGAATTGCGGATACACGGCTTCCGGCGCGCCCAGCAGCTTGCGGGCGCAAGCCAGGTAGGCCACATCGGTATACAGCTTGCGGGTGTAGACCGGATAACCTTCCAGGCCATCCACCTGCGCGCGCTTGATTTCGCTGTCCCAGTAGGCGCCCTTCACCAGCCGCACCATCACGCGGTGACGGCTGCGGCGAGCCAGATCAATCACGTAATCGATCACAAAAGGCGCGCGCTTCTGATACGCCTGAATGACAAAGCCAATACCGTTCCAGCCATCGAGCTCGGGCGCAAAGCAAAGCGCTTCCAGCAAGTCCAGCGAGATTTCAAGACGGTCGGCTTCTTCGGCATCAATGTTCAAGCCGATGTCATAGCTGCGGGCCAGAGCCGTCAGCGCTTTCACGCGCGGCAGCAGTTCGGCGATCACGCGTTCACGCTGGCTGCGCGAATAACGCGGGTGCAATGCCGACAGCTTGATCGAGATGCCCGGACCTTCGTAAATGCCACGGCCGGCCGCAGCCTTGCCGATGGCATGAATGGCCTGTTCGTAGGACGCGTAGTAGCGATCGGCATCTTCTGCCGTGGTGGCGGCTTCACCCAGCATGTCGTACGAATAACGGAAGCCGCGGGCTTCCATCTTGCGATTGTTGGCCAGGGCTTCAGAAATGGTCTGGCCGGAGACGAATTGCTCGCCCATCATGCGCATGGCCATGTTCACGCCCTTGCGCACCAGCGGTTCGCCGCCCTTGCCGATCAGGCGGGTCAGCGCCTTGGACAAGGACTGCTCGCTGCTGACCGCCACCAGCTTGCCGGTGATCATCAGACCCCAGGTTGCGGCATTGACGAACAACGATTGCGAACCGCCCATGTGGGACTTCCAGTCGCCACGGGCCACCTTGTCGCGGATCAGCGCATCACGCGTAGCGCGGTCGGGAATACGCAGCAAGGCTTCGGCCAGGCACATCAGCGCCACGCCTTCTTGACTGGACAGCGAGAATTCCTGGATCAGCCCTTCGACGCCGCCGCCCGTGCGCTTGCCACGCAGCTTCTTGACCAGATCCGTGGCCATCGCATGCACTTTCTCAAGATTGGGCATGCGGGCCTGACCCAGCAACAGCGGAACGCATTCAGGCTCAGGACGGCGGTACGCGGCAGTGATCGCCGCGCGCAGTACGGACTGCGGCTGCACGTCCTGGCCGAACTCATAGAAAGGGGGCGTGGGCGCCGACTGGCCATCAGCGACTTCGTCATCGCCGCCCGAGTCGATACCCAGATGCGACATTTCGGCAGGCAGATGGCCACGCTCGATTTTGTCCAAGTAGGCAAGGATTGCCTGCTTATGCAGCCAGTGCGGGGTGCAGTTGAGCTTATTCGCGGCTGCCTTGAGGCGGTCGCGGAGCGCGTCATCAACTTTGACGCCTAGGGTCGTGCTGGCCATAAGAGATTGCTTCCTGTCGCATGGCAAAGGTAGTACTGGGCGCAAATAAAACCCAGTATGGGTAGGACCGTATGCTAGACAGGTTGCAACCGCGTTTGTATTAAGGTTAACCCTAGGTTAACCGATTGGCTTCATACAGAATTACTTATTCCTTCAGCGGTGAGCAACCCAGCATTTGCACAGAGGACGACCCCGCCGGGTTCTGCCCGCGTATGGCCGAGGCCATGACGCCAGCCAGGCTGACTACCGCGCGTTGCTGCGCGGCGATCAAGGCGGGCACACCGGATTCCGACACAGGTTCGGTAACCACACTACGGCACAACAGCCCCGTGCCTTTGAGGTTGACGGGCCTGACCCGCCATGTTGCATCCAGCTGCGCCATGCTGCCCGACACCATGTCAAAGCGCTGCACATCCGTCTGAACCCGCCACACAGGCGCACCCGGCCCAGGCTTGACGACCTGCACGTCCAGGGCGCCCAGCTCGCGCTTTAGCGCATCCGACAGCGCGCCGCGCAGTTCGTCGCCCAAGGGTGAGCTCCAGCGTTCGGAATACAGCGCCGAAACACTGCCGTCGCCTGTGCGCACCATCAACTGCGGCTGGTCGGCCTGGGTCGTGATGCTGACCGGTTGCACCTCAATCAGGAAGTTGGCAGACGAGGCTGGCGCACCGGCGGTCTGTGCCGTCGGCCCCTGCAAGGTGTAGTAATGCACCGGCGGCGAAGAGCCGCAGCCCGCCAGGGCCGTCGTCAAGGTCAGCAGCGACAGGACAGAACGCATCGGAGAAATAGTCATGGTGCTTTAGTTCCTGACAGGGCCGGAGCCGGGAATCGGATCGTTGCCACGGCCGCGCAACAGAGCCTCGGGGTTCGATTGCAGGAAGTCCGCCAGGGCCCGCAGCGACCGCGCCGCCCGGCTCAATTCCTGCATCGCCTTTTCCGTATTGACTGGCAAGGACGCATCCGAAGCCAGCAGGGAATTAATGTTCGCCATCGATTCCTTGGCTTGCTTGAGCATGTTCTGCGCTTCCGGCGCGACTTGCTTGTCCAGGCGATTCATCAGTTTGGACGTGCTGGACAAGGTCGTGCGCAGATCTTCACCGATCTTGTCGAACGGGATCTTGTCGATCTTGGCGACGATATTGCTGACCTGCTGCTGCAATTGATCCAGGTTACCCGGCACTGTCGGAATATTGACGGGATTGGTTGGCTGGTAGTCGACAGGTTTGGCATTCGGGAAGTCGTCCAGCACCACGTACAACTGGCCCGTCAACAAATTCGCCGTGCGCAGTTGCGCCCGCAAACCGTGCTTGATCATGACACCCAGCAAACGGTTGCCGGCGGCATCGCCATCCTTGGCTGCGCGATCGCGCACTTCTTCATAGACACGGCCCAGACGTTCGGGGTAAAGCGTCGCGTCAACCAGCGAATAGAAGCGCTTGGTGGCCGGATCGAAGTCCAGGTTGATCTGCGTGACATTGCCCAGCGTGATACCGCTGAAATCAATTGGCGCGCCCACGGCAAGGCCGCGGATGGACTGGTCAAAGCGCATGCGGATCGGGAAGGCTTCGCCGTCAGGGTTGGCCTTGGCTGCCGCCTCGGTCGGGTACAAGTCAAAGTGCGCATCCGCAGGCGCCGCCGCACCGCCGTCCCGCGCGCTCTGCACGGATTCAAACGCGACTCCGCCCACAGCCATCGACACCAGCGATTGCGTGCGTACCTTCAAGCCGTCGGCATTGACACTGAAATCCACGCCGCTGGCATTCCAGAAGCGCGCCCCGTTGGTGACGAACTTGTCGTTGGGCGCATCGACAAATACTTCTACATTCACAGCGCCGCCGGTCTTGTCCAGGGCGTAGCCAATGACACGGCCCACGTTAATGCGCCGGAAGTACACGGGCGAACCAATGTCCAGCGACCCCAGATCTGACGCACGAAGCATGAAGCGTTTGCCAGCGCGATCGTGCGTGACCGCAGGCGGAATCTCCAAACCTTCGAAATGCAGTTTGGTGGCTTTGTTAGAGTGGTCTTTGCCTTCAAACGCGTCCACGCCGATATAAGCGCCCGACAGCAAGGTACCCAGGCCCGATACACCGCTGACATCCAGCCGCGGCCGCACCACCCAGAAATTCGTGCCCTCGCGCGCCAGGTCAGAGACTTCCTTGGCCAATTCGGCCTGCACGACCACCTTGCTGCGGTCCGAGTTGAACCCAATGGACTTTACCGTGCCGATATTCACGTCTTTGTAACGGAGCTGGGTCTTGCCCACCTCCAGACCTTCGGCGGTATTAAATGAAATCGAGATGTCCGGCCCGGCCTGCATCCAGGTCCGCACGACAAGCGACAAACCCATCAGCGCCGCAACAATAGGCACCAGCCAGATCCATGAGATCCGGCTTTTCTGCTTGCGCGAGATAGTCGGTGATTGATATTTCTCTTCACCGGAACCGGGTACTTGGTCGGCCATCAACTTTCCTTTTTTTCTTCGAGCACGGCAAACCTGCGCCGCTACTAACCCGCTTCTTTGCCCGTCACGGAAACAGGCGCATGCACGTCATGGGCTTGCTGATCCCGGCGCTCAACGTCCGGCAACTCTATTTCGCTCTCGCCTTCCAAATCCCAACTGCGGCGCAGATCGAAACTCATTGCGGCCAGCATCGTCAGAATCACCACGACGCCAAATGCCGCAGCGCCCGCGCCGGCACTGATTTCCATCAGCCCCTGAAAATCAGCCAGGGCCGCCAGCAATATAACGACAAAAACATCCAGCATCGACCATTGGCCAATGAATTCCACCATTTGGTACAAGCGGGTACGTGGACGCAAATTCGTCGTGCTACGCCACTGCTCGGTCAGTAACAGCAGAATCAACGCCAGCAGTTTGGTCAATGGCACGGCCACACTGGCAATGAACACGATAAGGGCGATGTCCCAAGAGCCCATCTCCCATAGTTCAACCACCCCACCCAAAATCGTATGAGCGCTGTCGCCCAGCACCGAGCTTACCTGCATAACCGGCAGCACATTGGCGGGTATGTAGAACACCACAGCCGCCAGTAGCAACGCCCAGGTGCGGGCCAGATGATCGGGCTTGCGATAATGCACTACCGCCTGGCAACGCACGCAGTGATGTTCGGCTTCCGGGTCATCATCGGCGGGGATGGCTTGGACTTGACCGCATACATGGCAGCCTGCCAAGACGGAGTTCGGGCCGCGTTCAGGAATATGCACGGGGACCACGCCAACCGTTTCCGCGTAGCGCCACAGCACATGCGGCGACAAGCGACCCAGCATGGTCAGGAAAATGGTCAGCAGGCCGAACGCGCCCAGGCCAATGCCGGGCGACACCGCAGCCATGCCAGCCAGCTTCACTACGGCGACCAGCACGCCCAATAGAAAAACGGGAATCATGCACCAAGGCCGCAGCGCACCCAGCAAGCGCATCGCGCCGCGAAAGCCAGCCGGCTCACGGCCTTGCGACAAGGGGCCCAGCACCCACAGCAATACAGTCAGCTGCAAAAGCGGCAGCACAAAACCGGCCAGGCCGGTCATGATCGCCACAACCCAGTGGCCCTGCCGCCACGTAATGGAAATGGCGTCCAGCAAGGACGCCTGCTGAACCATGCCCTGCACAGACATGGAAGCGACCGGGTAGGCGTTTGCCACCCCGAATATGATCAGGGCCGTAATGGCAAGCGCCAGCCAATTGGACAAAGTAAGCCCGCTGTAGCGCCAGAGTATGGCTCCGCAGCGGGCGCAATTGGCGGTCTCGCCAGGTTCAAGCTGATGTCGGCGATAGATGCTTGCGCAGTGTTCGCACTCAATCAGCGGCTGGCGGTCCGGGGTCATCAATCGATCAGTTCGACTTCCTGCTTATCAGGCGCATCCGAAGACGGCGGCTTGCCGCTGTCGTCGAAGTCCAGCGTCACCTTGCCCGCCTCGTCCAGGTCCACCGTCACACTGCCGCCGTCGACCAGCTTGCCAAACAGCAGCTCGTCGGCCAGCGCGCGGCGGATCGTGTCCTGAATAAGACGTTGCATGGGGCGCGCGCCCATGAGCGGGTCGAACCCCTCTTTGGCCAGATGTTCGCGCAGTCGCGTCGTGAAGACCGCTTCGACGCGGCGCTCGTGCAACTGATCTTCCAGCTGCATGAGGAACTTGTCGACCACACGCAGAATGACTTCGCGGTCCAGCGAGCCAAACGGAATGATGGCGTCCAGACGGTTGCGGAATTCAGGCGTGAACATGCGGCGGATTTCCGCCATTTCGTCGCCCAACATGCGCGAATTGGCAAACCCGATCGACGGACGATTCAAGGTCTCGGCGCCCGCGTTCGTCGTCATGATGACGATGACATTGCGAAAGTCTGCCTTGCGGCCGTTGTTGTCGGTCAGCGTGCCATGATCCATGACTTGCAGCAGGATGTTGAACACATCCGGATGCGCCTTTTCGATTTCATCCAGCAGCAGCACGCAATGCGGCTGCTTCGTGATGGCTTCGGTCAACAGGCCGCCTTGGTCAAACCCCACGTATCCCGGAGGCGCACCGATCAGGCGCGACACCGCGTGGCGTTCCATGTATTCCGACATATCGAAGCGCAGCAGCTCGACACCCAGCGTGAACGCCAGTTGGCGGGCAACTTCAGTCTTGCCGACACCCGTGGGGCCGGACAACAGGAATGCGCCAATCGGCTTTTCCGGCTTGCCCAGACCCGAGCGCGCCATCTTGATGGCGGCCGCCAAGGCATCGATCGCGCTGTCTTGGCCGAACACAACCGTTTTCAGGTCGCGGTCCAGCGTCGCCAGCTTGCTGCGGTCGTCGTTGGAGACGGACTGCGGCGGTATGCGCGCGATCTTGGACACGATGTTCTCGATGTCCACCTTGCCGATCACCTTCTTCTGGCGCGACCGGGGAAGCAAGCGCTGTGCAGCGCCGGCCTCGTCGATCACGTCGATTGCCTTATCGGGCAGATGACGGTCATTGATAAAGCGGGCCGACAATTCAGCAGCAGCCGACAAGGCCGCAGCGGAATAACGAACGCCGTGATGTTCCTCAAAGCGGCTCTTCAAGCCGCGCAGAATCTGCACGGTTTGCTCAACGCTCGGTTCCGGGACGTCAATCTTCTGGAACCGGCGCGACAGCGCGTGGTCCTTTTCGAAGACGCCGCGATATTCCGTGTACGTGGTTGCGCCAATGCACTTGAGCTGCCCGGAAGACAAGGCGGGCTTCAGCAAATTGGAAGCGTCCAGCGTGCCGCCCGACGCCGAACCGGCGCCGATCAGCGTGTGGATTTCGTCGATGAACAGAATCGCATCGGGGTTACCGCGGATTTGCTTCAGCACGCCTTTCAGACGCTGTTCGAAATCGCCGCGATATTTGGTGCCCGCCAGCAACGCGCCCATATCCAGCGAGAAGACCTGAGCGGCCTGCAGGATTTCGGGCACTTCGCCACGCGTGATGCGCCAGGCCAGGCCTTCAGCGATCGCGGTTTTACCGACGCCGGCCTCACCGACCAGCAGCGGATTGTTTTTGCGGCGGCGGCACAACACTTGAATGACGCGCTCGACTTCGTGCTCGCGGCCGATCAAAGGATCGATGCGGCCCGCAAGCGCGGCGGCGTTCAGATCAGTGGCGTACTGATCCAGCGGCGACTGACGCGATTCGCCCTGTTCTTCACCATTGGTCTGCTGCTCTTTCTGCACGGCGGCGGACTCCACCTGGGGCTGTTTGGTAATGCCATGCGACAGGAAGTTGACAACGTCCAGCCGCGTGACGCCCTGCTGTTGCAGGTAATAGACAGCGTGAGAATCCTTTTCGCCAAAAATGGCAACCAGCACGTTCGCGCCAGTGACAGGCTTTTTGCCGGTGCCACCTGCGGAAACATGCATGATCGCGCGCTGGATCACGCGCTGAAAACCCAGCGTTGGCTGCGTGTCGACCTCGGCGCCGCTCGGAATCACCGGAGTGTTTTCCGACACAAACTGGCGCAGGTTGCGGCGCAAGTCGTCCAGATTGGCCGCGCAGGCGCGTAGCACCTCGACGGCAGAGGCGTTGTCGAGCAGCGACAGCAGCAAATGCTCGACGGTAATAAATTCGTGCCGGGCCGAACGGGCCTCGACGAAAGCCATATGCAGGCTAACTTCAAGCTCTTGAGAAATCACGCTTCCTCCGTATTGCATCGAAGCGGTCAAATACACGATTCATATTCTATGCCGATCATGGCGTAACGCCAGCGATTTCAAAAACCACTCTGTCGTGACGACCTTGTGTGTCCATGACGGTAAGCGTATACCGGCCGTCTTGCGCCAGCACTAATTTAAACGGATGACCCGACGCGCCGTGATTTACCACGCGGCCATCAAGCATCCACCATACTTCGCCTTCAGCGCCCTGCACATCTACATCCAGCGCCACCTGCTGGCTGCCGGGCACGGGCCGAAGCACCGAACCGTTAGCCACACCCCCCAAGCGCAAAGGCCCCTGAGTGGCATCGGCGTAGCCTGCAAATGACGGAGGCGCCGTTTCATTCAGCACCCAAGCCGCGCGCTGCTCAGGACATAGCCCCGACTGCCCGCTGCCCTGCTTGTAACCCAGCGGCCAACATGTCACAGCTGCCTGCACCGTTTCGGGCCGGCTTCGGACTATCTGCGCGCCTTCCGGCAATGCCGCCACAATATCCTGCAATAACGGCGCTGCGACATTCGCCCCAAAAAATCCAGGGTTGGGCGTGCCATCCGGACGGCCGACCCAGACGCCAATCGTCCATCTGTCGGTCACTCCAACCGCCCACGCATCCCGAAAACCAAAACTGGTCCCGGTTTTCCAGGCCAGTTGCCGCGCCGGACTGCCCGACTGATAAAACGGCCGGTCAGGATGCCCGCCGCCTTCGAGGATATCGCGAACAATCCAGGCTGCTCCAGCACTCATCATACGGGACTCGACCTTGGGCTGCTCCGCCCGCAGACGAGGCCGCCCGGAGATTCCCCCGCGAGCCAAAGCCCGATAAGCGCCGACCAGTTCTTCCAATGTGGTGCCACCCCCGCCCAAAATCAAGCTCAAATTTGGGTCAGCACCCGCAGGTAATCGTAACCGTACCCCGCCCGACAGCATCATGGACGCAAAATTGACGGGTCCAACGCGGTCCAGCAAGTCCACCGCAGGCACGTTCAGCGACCGCTGCAAGGCTTGCGCCACACTGATCGGCCCCGCGAATGCCGCCTGGAAATTGCCCGGCGCATAGCCGCCAAACGACATGGGCGCGTCCATCAGCAGGCTTTCCGAATGAATCAGCCCCTCGTCTAGCGCCTGCGCGTAAAGAAACGGCTTCAGAGTAGAACCCGGCGAGCGCACGCCACGCACCATATCCACATGGGCGGCACGGGTATCGTCCGAAAAATCTGCCGATCCCGCGTAGGCCTTGACCTCCAGCGTGTCGTTGTCCATCACCAGAACGGCCATGGAAACCTTGGGCGGCAAGGCGTCCACGCGGTCCAGCAGCATACGTTCAACGGCGGCCTGCATATCGGCGTCCAATGTGGACGTCACTAGCGGCGGGCGTTCGCCCGGCCTGCGAGCCGTGCGTTTGCCGCCCGCTTCCTGTAACAGGCGCTGCGCGGCCAGCGGCGCCAGCCACCGAGCGCGCAAAGGCGGCGCGATCACGGTTTCGATCTTGGCATCGGCCACTTCAGCGGGCGTCCAACGGCCCAGCTCCGCCATCCGGTCCAGCACCTTGTCACGCGCCGCTTGCGCGGCCTCGGGGTGGCGGTCGGGCCGCAAGCGCGATGGCGCCTGCGGCAACGCGGTCAGCATGGCGGCTTCTGCCGGGCTCAGATCGCGGGCCGGTTTTCCCAGCCATAGACGGGAACCCATTTCCACGCCTTCTACGATGCCGCCCATCGGCGCATGGGTCAGGTACAGCGACAGAATCTCGTCCTTGCTGTAGTGCATTTCCAACTGCACGGCGCGCCAGGCTTGCCGCAACTTTGCGGACATGGAACGCGACGGCTTGCCGGCCAGTTGCGGGTCGATCAGACGTGCGACCTGCATGGTCAGCGTGGAGCCGCCAGAAACAATGCGGCGGTTCGTGGCCCATTGCCACCCTGCCCGCACAAGCGCCACCGGGTTCACCCCAGGATGCCAATAGAACCAGCGGTCTTCATACGTGAGCAGCGTGTCCAGATAACTCTTGGACACCTGATCCGGTTTGACCGGATAACGCCAAATGCCATCGCGGCTGGGGTAGTTGCGCAGCGGCGTGCCGTCGGCAGCCACGACCACAGCTGCTCCGCCCGAATCAATCGGAGGAAGCGGATACAGGCGATCCAGCGCGAATAACAACGCGGCCAGCGCAAACAACACGCTGGCCGCGCAGATGCCGCGCCGCCGCCAGCGACGGGCGCGTTGCGCGCTCGTCGCGGGGGTGGCGGGCGCGATCAAGGACGCTTGGCGCCGCGATCGCGGATTTCGACCGTGCTCCATTGCTCGCCCACACCGCGGAGTTCAGGCCGGTACATATCTTCGGCCACCGTCGACGGCACCGAATAGCGGCCCGGCGTCACCACACGAACCAGATAGAACACGTCCACTTTGCCACGTCCCAGCGACACTGCGGCGACATAACGGTCGTCACGGAATTCGCTGTGCTTGATGTTGGGATTGGACATTGCGTCGGCCACACGGCGGCCGCCAATCGTCCATTCCTGCATCTCGGGGCTTTGCGACAAGTTCAGGTTCTCGACTTCAAAGCCGGCCGGCACGCGGTCCACCAGCAGACCGTCGGGGATGTTCTGATTGGCGCTGGCTTGCAGCCACACCACCAGCATATCGCCCGTTTGCAGCGTGCCGCCATCCCACGGCTTGCCGTCGGGACGATACCAGCCGCGCTTGAGCTGAATCACATCGCTGCGCGGCGCCGGCGTTGCCATCGGGCTGCCCTGGATGTCGTATTCAACAAACAGCGACTGACTGCCCGTATTGGTCAGCTGCGTGCTGGCCAGTTCAGACGGCGTCAGAGACACAACCGTATCGCTCTTGCCGCCGGCTAGCGGCTTGCGCACGCCATTGACGGTCAAGGCAGCTTCCCACGGCGTGCCCTTGTCGCCGCCTGCCGCACGCGCGGCCAGCAACAGAGCCATCTGCTCTTGGGTCGACAGGTACGAACGGTTGCCCAGACGGCTGGACAACTGCGACAGCAGGTTTTCCAGGCGATCGTGCTTGAGTTCGTACTTGTTGGCCAAGGCATAGGCCAGCGCATAGTCACGCACGCTGCTGCCGTAGTCACCCATCCACTCGTCGTAATAGGCGTTGGAGCTGCGGCTGATGCCGTACTCGCGCGTCATAGCCAGATCCAGCGCCTTCGTCATACGGCCTTCGTCGCCCATCAGCTTGAATGCGGCAGCCAGTTGCATCAACGGCAGGGGCGAACGCGCACGCTCCTGGTAGTTGTCGAACAGCTGACGCACCGTGGACAGCGGCGCCTTCTTATCGCGCGCGAGTGCCAGCGCTGCGGTAGCCAGGCCGGCAAAGCGGCGGTGGTCTTCGCGCAGCACGTTAGCGTTGTCGCTATCGATGCGGCCGGCTTCCATATTGCGGCGCAGATTGACCGACCACGTGCCGAAGCCATTGGCGCTTTGCTGCACTTGTTCCAGCAGCCATTGGCGCGAACGGTCCAGCGATGCTTCAGGCACCTCAAAACCATTGTCGCGGGCGTCTTGCAGGAAGCCCACGGCATAGGCCGTCAGCCACACATCGCGCGCCGACGAGCTGCTCCACAGGTTGTACGAACCCACGGCGTTGCGCATGCCGGCCAAGCGGCCAATGGCCACGGCCACCTTATTGGCACGTTCCGCTTGCGTACGCGGCTTCAAGCCAAACTGCTTGGCGGCCGCCTCGTCCAGCATCACCCACGGCATGGCCGCGCTGATGGTCTGTTCGGTGCAACCGTACGGATACGTCAGCAGGCCATGGACCAAGCGTTCAACGTTGAACGGCGGGCGGTTCGACACGGTCATGCTGACCGTCGTCGAATCGGGGTAATACGACGCCACCCACGATGCCTGCGGCGATTGCGACTCACCCGGATTCAGGCGCAGACGGCGCATCTGGCGTTCAGCCGCATAAGCGGGCTGCACCTGCAACACCGACTCGCGCACGATATGCACGGGCTTGTTGCCACCCTGGCCATCGACGGTCAGGCGGATCAGGCCCAGGCCGTAGGACCCGGTGGTGGTCGCATTAAAGCGCAGCGTTGTGCGTTGCTTGTCCTTCAGCGTCAGCGTGCGCGTGCCATCGATGATGGCCAGCGGATCCAACGCTTCCAGCTTGATCGTGATCTTCTGGTCGGCGCCGCTCAGGTTGCTGACGTCCAGCGCGATTGCGGCCTGGTCGCCCGGCGTGATGAAGCGCGGCGTGTTCAGTTCGGCCACGATCGGCGCCGCCACCACCATTTCGGTGTCGGTGCTGCCGTAGTTGTCCGGCGTGAACGCCACGGCCATCAGGCGCAAGGTGCCGTTGAAGTCAGGCAGGTCCAGCGGAATGTCCGCTTCGCCCTTGTCGTTCAGCTTTACCGGGCCCGAGAACAGGTCCACCAGCTTGACCTTCTTGGGCAGGCTCTTGCTGTCGCCGCGCATGGCGGCGTCACCGCCCCACTTCAGCTTGCCCTTGGTGCCGTCCATCTTTTCGATCAACTTGCCGTACATGTCCAGCAATTCGGGCGCGTAGCGGTGCTTGCCGAAGAAGTAGTCCAGCGGGTCCGGCGTGGCGTACTGGTTGATGTTCAGGATGCCGACGTCCACCGCCGACAAGGTCACCGTCACTTGCTTGCCCTGCGCGCCGTCCACCTTGACGCGCACTGCTGCCTTGGTCTCGGGCTCGGCCTTGGGCGGGGCCGTCAGCTTGACGTCCAGCTTGCGGTCGGCGCTGGCAATCGGCAAGAAAGTCAGGCCCAGCGCACGCGCCGGCGTGACGCGATCGCCTTCGCTGCCGGGGCGGAACACCGCGGCGGCAACGTACAGATCGTGGCGCTTCCAGGTTTTGTCGATAGGAATCTCTACCTGCGTGCCCGTCGCCTTGACGGCCACCCAGGTGGACCACAACATGCGGTCGCCTTCGACCGTGATCAGCGCCTGGCCATCGTGCGGCGGCGTCAGCGTCAGCTTGACCGTATCGCCCGGCTTGGCCGGCACACCTTCAAGCTTCATCTGGACGCGATCGGGACGATTGCCCATGGAGTCGGCGTCTTGCGAATTCCAACCCGCGTAGAAGCGATAACGCATGGTTTCGCCCGTTTCCGGATCGGCGATTTCCAGGCGGTAACGGCCCCACTTGACCGGCACGGTCAGTTGAGCGCGGTCGTTCAACGCGATTTCGCGCGAATCGACCAACTCGTCGGTTTCCGTGTAGCCGCTGTTCCAGCCGCGCTGGTCGTCAAAACGCCAGTAGTACTGACGCTCTTCGCGGTACAGGCGCATATTTGCCTGCGCAAGCGGTTCGATCTTGCCCTGGGCATTCACACGCAGCACTTCAAAGCCTGCCGGCGCGCCTTCGCGTGCGACATCGCTGTCAAACTGCGGACGCACCGCAATCAGCTTGTCTGCGGGCCAGACGCTACGTTCAATCGAACGCACCACCGGACGGCCGCCAGATTCCAGCAAACTGGCAGACACTCGCACCTTCATGGGCGAATGAGTGCCTGCCGTATTCGGATTGACTTCCAGTTGCGCGTAACCCTTGTCGTCCAACGCGG
Organism: Achromobacter seleniivolatilans; assembly: GCF_030864005.1. Taxonomy (NCBI): domain Bacteria; kingdom Pseudomonadati; phylum Pseudomonadota; class Betaproteobacteria; order Burkholderiales; family Alcaligenaceae; genus Achromobacter; species Achromobacter seleniivolatilans. The sequence goes on along the minus strand of NZ_CP132976.1, from coordinate 614,751 downwards.
CTTCAGGCAGTTCGCCAAACGAGCGGCGGGAGTCATCGGCCACGTCACCAAAGATAAAGCCCGGCCATTGCTGGGCCAACGCAAAGCGGTCGCGCTTGACCTGGAAGGTCGACAACAGACGATTGCCTGCGGCAGGTGCGCCGTACAGATAGTCGCCCTGCACATCCACCGTCAATTCATCGTCCGGCGCCAGCACGTCCTGATCGGACGTCAACGCCATTTTCATGCGTTCCGGCAGGAACTCTTCAACCTGGAACTTCCAAGATGCGTCCGGCGCGCGCGAGGCCGGATCGACACGCAATTCCAGCATCCAGGTACCGGTTTGCGCGTCCAGCGGCAGATCAATGGCGCGTTCAACGTAACCCGGCAGATCCGCCTTGGGTTGCCACAGCGTCGTTTGCACGACACGGCCATCGGGACGCTTGATCGTCGCGGTCAGCGGCGACGGCGTCAGGATGCGGCCGTCCAGATCGCGCGGCAGCACGGACACGTTGAAGGTTTCGCCGGGGCGGTACAGATTGCGGCCGGAGTAAACAAACAGATTGTTCGGGCGCGAGGTATGGCCGCCCGTATCGAATTCAGACAGATCCAGTGCGGGTTCGGCCAATGCCAAGACCGTCATTTCCTTGTCACGCGACGCGCGAATGACGCGCGCATTGGTAAAGCTGCCGTCAAAGCGGACATGGCCTTGCGAGTCCGCGGCGGCCTTGGCCAGCGACTTGCCTGCGCCATCCACGAGTTCGACCACGGCGCCCGGAATAGCCTGACCGGTCTTCAGGGACACGGAATAGGCTTCGATGCGGTCGCTGTAGCGGCGAGCATGCAAGCCGATGTCGCTGACGTAGAAGTACGTCACCTGGTATTCATAACGGAAACGGCCGGGCTGGCTCATGACCGCGATATAAATGCCCGGCTCTTGCAGTTCTTTGACGCCTTCCACAGGCAGGAACGTGACGTGGCGGCGGTTGGGTTTCTCGTCTGTGACGAAACGGCCCTGGTAGACACTGGTCGTCAGCGAGTTCAGACGGTCCAGATCCCAATTGCTGACCGAGCCCTTCAGGCTGCGGTTGTCCGAATAGCGCCAGTCGCCTTCGTCGTAGCCGTCATTGTCATCGCCATCGGACTCGGTGGCGGTATTGCGCCCAATGCCCAGCACGGTTTCAAACAATTCGGGCACGCGCTCCGGCGAAACGCGCAGGAACTGCACGTCCACTTCAGGCACGTTGACCGTTGCTACGGGCAAGCCGCCGTTCTGGCCCGCCGGCAGCACCACGCCGCGGCTGGCAAAGTAGAACGAAGGGGGCATGGCTTCGGTCGTGACATCGCAATGCGACGCTTCGGCCAGCTTGACCTTGTCGCCCACGCCGGGCAGACCCGCACGCACGGTAATCGCATACTTGCGCTGCGGCTGGACGTAGGGGAAATACACCATGCGCGGGTTGTCGCCGACGACCCAGTTGCCCTTGACGATCTTGCCCTTGGGCGCCGAGTCGCCCGGCTGCACCGATGCCGGCACGTTGCCGGGCGCGGCTGAAGATTCGCTGTCGCTATCGGCCTTGCCGGATGTGGAGCCCACATCCGTCACCTGCAAGAAGCTGTCCAGGCCAGACTTGGCGTCCACGGGCTGCGTGAAGGTCACGGCCAACGCCAAGGCGTCATTAAATTGACGCGGCTGGCAGTTCAACGCGGCGAATGGATCGGCTGCCCCGACCGTTGCGCTGGCTGGCAGCGCCGGTTTACCGTCAGCAGGCCCTTGGCCGGATGCCGTGGCCGCCGGTTGGGACGCTGCCACGGGTGCGGGAACGGATGGAGCCGGCTGGCGATCCTTACCCATCCACCAACCCGCGCCAATGGCGCCCGCCAAAACCGCAACTCCGGCTACCGCCAGCCAGGTCTTACTGATCTTTCCACTCACGGCAAACCCCTCCGCCCACTTGTATTCAACGCTCCTTTGCGGCGGAGCTACCGACCAAACCTGCGCCGCGTGCTTCTCGGTACGCGGATACTGCTTTGCTAGTAACTACGGACAGCACAACGCCGCCATCGCTGGCGGCGTCTTTATGTGCGCCCTTAAACCGGTTCCATCACGCATTGCAACGGATGCTGGCGCGCGCGCGCATATTGCCCAACCTGGGCGATTCGGGTGGCCGCGAGATCGCGGGGATACACCCCGCATATTCCGCGTCCTTCGTGATGCACCTGCAACATGATCCGCGTCGCCTCTTCATGATTTTTATTGAAGAATTTTTGCAGCACTTTGACGACGAACTCCATCGGCGTGTAGTCGTCGTTCAGCAACAGGACTTGATACATCGGAGGCGGCGCGGCGCGAGCCGATGCCTTTTCGACGACCAAATCATGCTGGGTATCCAAGGTAGAACTCATAGGGCGGCTATTCTATTTAAACTGGGGACGCCTAACGCGCAACTTACGCAAAATTACACGCAGAAATACGTAGTTTCCATACTTGACTGCACAAAGAAAAGCGGCGCATTATCCACGCATTCTGGGGTTTTCAACTCATCGAAAATCTGCCAGGAAGCCGGAGGGGGGGAAAAGAGGTCTAGACCGCGATGCCCTTCTGTCAACATACGATTCAATGAGGCAGGCCGCATGTCTGATACGACCGCAACCGCCGTCCAAGGGGACAATCCCAAATCGACGGGCACCGTCAAATGGTTCAACGATGCAAAGGGGTTTGGCTTCATTACGCCCGACGACGGCGGTGAAGATCTGTTCGCCCATTTTTCGTCCATCCAGATGAATGGTTTTAAAACCCTGAAAGAAGGCCAGAAAGTCGCCTTTGAAATCATTCAGGGGCCCAAAGGCAAACAGGCGCTTAATATCACCGCAGCCTGAGTTACCCTTACAGTGCACCAGTAAGGTTGCGCCATTATCCAGGCGGGGCTTTCGAGCCCCGCTTTGTTTTTTTAATTACCTTGCCAGGCCATGCTGAAAAACGCCGTAGTGTTTCCCATCAATCGTACGTTGTTCAAAACTGCGTTTAAGGCAGTATCGCAAAAAGTGCTGACGCTGGCACTGGCCACTGCGGCAATTGCGCTACCTTTGTCCGCCGGCGCCCAAGCGCCAAGGGGTCCGCAGGCTCCGCTGCCCACCACGCAACTTTCGGCGGGTATCCATATTATCCGCGCAGAAGTCGCCAATTCGGATGCATCGCGCGAAGCGGGTCTGATGTTCCGTAAAGAGCTGCCGGGTAACGACGGCATGTTGTTCGTCTTTGAGCAGCCTGATGTGCAGTGCTTCTGGATGCGCAACACGCTGTTGCCACTCTCGATAGCCTTTATCGCCGACGACGGCACGATCGTCAATATCGATGACATGGCGCCGCAGACCGAAGACCCGCACTGCGCCAAGAAACCGGTGCGCTACGCCCTGGAGATGGCCCAAGGCTGGTTTGACCAGCACGGCATCAAGGCCGGGCGGAAAATCGACGGGCTGCCCTGAGCGGCAGCACTCAGGGCCGCACGGCCCCATCCGCATATGGCAAGGGAGCCCCAAGAGGCTCCCTTTTCATTCCCGCCACCAATTAAGCGGCGGGAAAAACAACACTTTGCTTAGACGCGTTCGATGATCAGCGCGATGCCTTGGCCCACGCCGATGCACATCGTGCACAGCGCGTAACGGCCGCCCGTGCGATGCAGTTGGTTGATGGCGGTCGTAGCCAGACGTGCGCCGCTGGCGCCCAGCGGGTGACCCAGGGCGATCGCGCCGCCGTTGGGGTTCACGCGGGGGTCGTTATCGGCGATGCCCAATTGGCGCATCACGGCCAAGCCTTGTGCGGCAAAGGCTTCGTTCAACTCGATCACGTCCATCTGGTCCAGCGTCAGGCCGGTTTGCGCCAACACTTTCAGCGTGGCGGGCGCCGGGCCGATGCCCATGATGCGCGGCGCGACGCCAGCGGTGGCCATGCCAACCACGCGAGCGCGCGGGGTCAAGCCGTGGCGGGCGGCTGCCTTTTCGTCAGCCAGCAGCAAGGCGGCGGCGCCGTCGTTCACGCCTGACGCGTTGCCAGCCGTGACGGTGCCGCCTTCGCGGACCACGCCTTTCAGCTTGGCCAGCGACTCCAGGCTGGTTTCACGCGGATGCTCGTCCTTGGCGACGACAATGGCATCGCCCTTCTTTTGCGCGATCGATACCGGCACGATCTCGGCGTCAAACACACCTTCTTTTTGTGCGCGAGCCGTCTTTTGCTGGCTGGCCAGCGCAAACAAATCCTGGTCTTCGCGGCTGATCTTGAAATCGTCGGCGACGTTCTCAGCCGTTTCGGGCATGGAATCCACGCCGTACTGCGCCTTCATCAGCTTGTTGATGAAGCGCCAGCCGATCGTCGTGTCATAAATTGCAGCGTTGCGCGAGAACGCGCTGTCGGCCTTACCCATGACGAACGGTGCGCGGCTCATGCTTTCCACGCCGCCAGCCAGCATCAGGCCGGCTTCGCCAGCGCGGATCGCGCGAGCGGCGGTGCCAATGGCGTCCAGCCCCGAACCGCACAGGCGGTTGACCGTGGCGCCCGGCACTTCGATCGGCAGACCAGCCAGCAAGGTCGCCATACGGGCCACGTTGCGGTTGTCTTCACCAGCCTGGTTGGCGCAACCCATGATCGCGTCGTCCAGTTCTTCCCAGCGCACGCCGGGATTGCGCGCCACCAGCGCCTTGATGGCTACGGCAGCCAGATCATCGGGGCGCACGGAAGCCAGCGCGCCGCCGTAGCGGCCGAAGGGGGTGCGGATCGCATCACAAATAAAGGCATTCACGGTCATGAGAAGCTCGGAGTGAAGTGAGAAAAACGGGATTGGGATGATCTTAACGCAGCACCTAAGCGCCAAGATGGTGCATGGGTCTGATGTCCGCTACACGGACAGTGTCCAGCTGATGTTCACCTTTACCGCGCATCGCGCATGCACGTCAATGGGCGGCCACTAGGACGCAGCAGGCGGTTTGGTGTTTGATTGCGCGGCACGCCCGGCCTCCACCACCGCCTGCCGGCGAAAGCGTCCTGCGGCCAGGTGATAGAAGGGTTGCGGGCAGAACTGGCGCGACACGCCCGAAGCCAGCAGCGACCCTACCAGCAGCCAGAACAACATCGGTTGGCTACCCGTCATTTCCATGACTACGACGCTCGCTGTCAACGGCGCTTGGGTGGCGGCCGCCAGAAATGCGGCCATCGACACCAGCACGAGCACGCGCTGATCCACGCCCTCGCCTGCCAGTTGCCAGATCTGCTGGCCGATACCCGCCCCTGTGGTCAGCGCTGGCGTAAAGATGCCGCCCGGAATACCCGCCCAATATGAGGCAACCGTGGCCGCCAGCTTGGCAAGACCGAAGCCGGCAGGCGGCGTGTCGTGGCCCGACAACAGATCGGCCGCCACGCCATAACCCGTGCCGTACACGCTGCCCGCCGTGGACAGGCCGATCACGGCCAACGCCAAGCCCATGATGAACGCAGTCCAGATCGGATGCGCGCGTATCCAGGCGCGCCAGGAAACGGGCGCGCTGCCGGCGGCTCCTTTGCCGAGCAGCCGCGCGAAGATACCGCCCAGCGCGCCATTGAGCGCCGCGCAAATGACAACCCACATCAACATGCCGTGGGCCAGCGGCGCGCCGCCAAAAACTCCGAAGTACGGATTATTGCCTTGCACCGCTACCACCAGAAAGCCGGAAGCCAGCACACCAATCAACACCAGGCGCTGCCAGCGCAGCACCGTGCCCCGGCCCAATTCTTCGATGGCGAAAATAACGCCAGCCAGTGGTGCATTGAATGCGGCGGCCAGGCCGCCTGCGGCGCCTGCTGCAATCAGTTCGTTGGTATGGAAGCCGCGCAGTTGCACACCGCGCCGCTTCCAGAACTCGCCCCAAGCCAGCATCAGAGCCGCCCCCACCTGCACCGACGGGCCCTCACGGCCAATAGAGGCGCCGGCCAGCATGCCGAAGAAGGCCAGCGGAATTTTCCAGAGTGTTTGGGCGAGCGATACCAGACTATGCTGGCTCGGGCCGGGCGGCAGGGACAGCGCGCCGATGACCTGGGGAATGCCGCTCCCAGAAGCATTGGGCGCAAAGCGCAGCGTCAGCCAGCGCAGGCCGGCCAGGCTGAACGGCAGAACCAGCAAAGCCAGCCAGCCGTTGTGCCCGACCCATTGGCGATTCCAATCCAGTGCCTTGTCCGCCAGATAGGCAAAACCCAGTGACATCAGGGCCACCAGGCCGGCGCCGCCCAGCAGCAAGAGCATTTGCAGGCTCTTGCGAGACAGGCGATTGATCTGACGCACTTTGCGGCGCATCAGTCGACGCGTGCCAGCGGAGATACGGCGATACGTTTCAGTCAGGCTCATGGGCTGCGGGGAGGCGGCAGGAGGTCGCTAACCTTACCACTCCCGCCTGACTGGCAGCCGACTGCCGCAGGCAGGATGTTGATCGCAAAGCACAATCCGCATCCCGCCGCGTCAAGACACTTAGAACGTCGACCAGTCGTCGTCGCTGGCATGCGCCAACGCGGGACGCGCCTGACCCGCCCGAACCGGAGCCGCGCTTGTCTTGCGCGCTGCAATCGGCACGGCTTGCACGAGCCGCGCTTGCGCGTCACGGGCGGAGCCGCCGCCAGCATCCACCTTGAAGCGGCGCACTTCCTGCGCCAGACGGCCAGCTTGTTCTTGCATGCTGGCAGCAGCCGCCGCCGCTTCTTCCACCAACGCGGCGTTCTGCTGCGTCACGGTGTCCATCTGCGCCACGGCCTGATTGACCTGGCCGATGCCGGAAGATTGCTCTTCCGACGCGCTGGCGATTTCACGCACCAGAACGGCAACCTGGCGCACGCTGTCGACCACTTCGCGCATGGTGCGGCCGGCTTCGTCCACTTGGCGCGTGCCGCCTTGGACACGTACGGCGGATTCATCGATCAACGCCTTGATTTCCTTGGCAGCAACGGCCGAGCGCTGCGCCAGCGTCCGCACTTCGCCCGCGACGACGGCAAAACCGCGCCCCTGCTCACCGGCTCGCGCAGCTTCGACTGCGGCGTTCAGCGCCAAGATGTTGGTCTGGAAAGCAATGCCGTCGATCACACCCGTGATATCGGCAATGCGGCGCGAGCTGTCGGAAATGGCGCTCATGGTCTGGACCACGCCTTCGACGACTTCACCACCGCGAACCGCCACGCTGGATGCCTGACTGACCAGACGGTCCGCTTCGCTGGCATTGTTGGCGTTTTGCTGCACGGTGCTGGTCAGCTCTTCCATCGACGCTGCGGTCTCTTCGAGCGACGAGGCTTGTTCTTCAGTGCGTTGAGACAGATCGGAGTTGCCTTGAGCGATCTGCGACGACGCGGATGCGATGCTTTCGCAGCCATCGCGCACGTCTTTCACGATACGAGCCAGGCTTTCGTTCATTGCCTTGAGCGCGCTCATCAAGTCGCCGGTTTCGTCTCGCGTGGCAACCTGAATGTCGGTGGTGAGGTCGCCGGCGGCAACCTGACGGGCGGCCGCCACAGCTTGCAGCAACGGGCGCACGATACCGCGCGTCACCAGCCAGCCCAGCAACATGCCGACAGCGACGCCTGCCACAGCCAGAAAGATCATGATGGCGCGGACGGTTGCGTACAGATCCGTGCCTTCCTCCACCGATTGCGCGGCAGATTTTTCCTTGCCGATAGCCAGACTCGTCATCAAGTCGTCAAGCTTTTGCGACGACGCGATCACTCGCTTTTCGATTTCGGCCACGCGCGGGTCGGTCTGTGTCAACGATTGCGACTGAGCGGCGGCAAAGAACGCTGCGGACTCGCGCTTCCAGACCTGCTCGGTCTCGCTGAACTGCGCCAGCAGGCGCTTGCCTTCTTCCGCATGGAAATTGACGGCGGCCTTTTCACGCAATTCGTCCATGACCTTTACCGCGTCGTCGAATTGCTTCTTGAGCGCCAGCCGGTCCTGCTCTGACGTTGCGGCCAAATAACCGCTACGGGCCCGGCCCGCGTAGATCAGGTTGATATTGGCTTCTTTCAGATCCGAAATGCCGCGCAGTTCGGTGTCATAAAGCCGATCATTCAATTCGTTAATGCGCGAGAGCCCCCAAACGCCAAAAGCCCCCACCGCACCGCCTATTACCGCCACCAACAAGAACGCGCCCGACAGGCGCGCACCGATACGCAACCCGGAAAATAACCGCAACATGCTTCCCTTCCCTTTAGTTACCCCGGTTTATGGCGGGCAAGCCGCAGTCGTGGGCCCCGTGGTTCAGTCGTAGACCGGGCGCAACGATAGCGGTTGGCGTTCCTAGGGAGAACCCTAAAGAAAAGGCTGTTTACTCTTCATTTCCCCGCAATGAAATCGACAATCGACAGGGTTTTGACAGCTGAATTTTTGCTGAATGAAAAAGAAAAAACCCCTTGCTGATGCAAGGGGTTTCCTGTCAGGCGGGGCGGCGCCAGCGCCGCACACCCGCCCGCTTTGCCAATTAGGCAAAGTTCTTGGCGGCGAACTCCCAGTTCACCAGCGCCCAGAAGTTTTCCAGGTACTTCGGACGGGCGTTGCGGTAGTCGATGTAGTAGGCGTGTTCCCAGACATCACAGGTGATCAGCGGCTTGTCGGCCGTCGTCAGCGGGGTGGCTGCGTTGCTGGTGTTGACGATATCGACGGAACCGTCGGCCTTCTTGACCAGCCAGGTCCAGCCCGAACCGAAGTTGCCGGCTGCCGACTTGTTGAACGCTTCCTTGAAAGCGTCAAAGCTGCCCCACTTGGCGTTGATGGCGTCAGCCAGCTTGCCCGAGGGTGCGCCGCCGGCCTTGGGGGCCAGGCTGTTCCAGTAGAACGTGTGGTTCCAAATTTGAGCGGCGTTATTGAAAATGCCACCCGAGGACTTCTTCACGATGTCTTCCAGGGACAACGTTTCGAATTCCGTGCCCGGAATGAGGTTGTTCAGGTTCGTGACGTACGTCTGGTGATGCTTACCGTAGTGAAACTCCAGCGTTTCTTTGGAGATGTGCGGAGCCAGTGCGTCCAGTTCGTAAGGCAAGGGAGGAAGAGTATGTGCCATTGTTGGTTCCTTCTGTTGAGTTGCACGATCAAGCCCTTCGATTGTATCGGCAACTACTGAAGATACCGCGCTAAACCCGCAGCTGCGCGGGGTTAACAGACGTATGTGTTTATGACTCAAGCATCTGAGCGAAAAACGTAAACGCTACTCTTTCTCGTATTGCAGTTCCCTGCCGCCGCTCATCTCCATCAGCACACCATCTTTCTGCACCGCAAGCACCTTGTGCAATGGTGAGCTGGCCGCCGCTTCAGGCGCCGTGACATCAATGCGGATGGCGCGTGCAGCGGGATCGATTTTACTGATGTCCACTTCGTGCCAACGCGCGCCGGCAGCCAGTGGCACAAATATGAACAGCGCCTTCAATGCGCCTGGCGCGATTGGCGCACTGACGCCTTCCGCGCCTTCGGATTGCCGCGGAATGCCGGCGTAGTCGGCATCCGCGGATGACATCGCCACATCCACTTTTACGGGGCGGTCTTGATAGTAGACGCGCACCGTCAACTGGCCGTTTTCGGCGGGCCGGGTGTCGGCGCGCACGTCTTCAATGGCGGAATATGGCTGAATCGGCGGCGTGTCCAGGAAGACCTGTTTGCCATCGCTGCGCCATGTGCCCCGGGCCATGATGTCCACCCCGCCATAACTCATCAGGTAATCGAAGTTACCGTTTTCGGACAACAACAATTCGCTACCCACTTCACGCACGCCGCGCAGAAAGTAATGGCCGGGCAGCTCCACCGCCGCAGCGGATTTACTCGGCGCTTTGCTGCCAGACCGCTTGCCCTGCGCAACCTGCGGGCAGGCCGCCTGCAAGGTCACGCCTGCTGTCTGCAAAACTTGTCCGAACTCAGGCGCGGATTGACATGCCACCGTCGTCTGGAATGACTGGCCGGCCGGTGCCTCAGCCGTGTCAAAGCGCGCGTGATACTGCGACAGCAGCGCCAACATGCCGGGCTGCCCGGTTTCAAGCGCGACCCAAGCCGGACTGCGTCCCGCTGCGTCAGCGGTATCGGGACTGGCGCCCGCGCTCAACAGCGCGTCCGCCACGTCCTTGCGGCCATGTTCGATGGCGGTGTTCAAGGGCGTATCGCCATTGCTCAAAAGCGCATCCAGATTCGTGCCTGACGCCTTCAATTGCCGCAGCACCTGCACCACGGTGTCGCGCCGGGCCACGACCAACTGCCGCCCGCGCAATAACAATGACACGATGCGTTGTGGCAAGGCCCCTGCCTCACGCGCGCAAAGGTCCTGACGGCCGGTGAATCCGGCTGCCGCAAGCTGCTCGAAGTAGCCCGCCTTATCCAACAAAATAAATTCCGCATCCTCTGGCAAGCAGGCGTCTGCCAGCGCTTGTCCATTGGCCTGGCTCACGCGGCGAACCAGCTCCATATCACCCGAAGCAACAGCGGCATTGAGCAGCGCATACGGCGCGGGCGCTTTCGGCAAACGCGCATCATCCAGCCTGGCGCCGGCTTGAAGCAGGCGGTCGAGCATCGCTCCGTCTCGCTTGGCAAGCACCCAATACATCGCGCTTTCGCCTTCCGGCGTCATCGCCGCCGGGTCCGCGCCCTTGGCCAGCAGCAGCTCGACAATCGCGGTCTGACGCAAGGCCACTGCCCACAACAATGGCGGTTCGCCATGGCGGTCATAGCGCGGGTTCGCCGCGCCGTCGGCCTTAGCCGCGGGCGGCGGGGCAAGATTGACGGCCACACCGGCCTCAATCAGGGCCGCAGCCATCGATTCATCGTGGTTTTCCAGGGCCTGGCGGATGGCGTCCGCACCCAGGGACTTCACGTCGAATCCAGCGTCCGCGAACAGCCGCAGCATCTCGGCGCCTTGCTTGCCGCGCTGATGCAACAGCCGCTGTACAGGCGAACGCTCCTGATCGCGCCACAAGGCCTGACGCGCCTGAGGTTTCATTGCAGCCAGCAGATCGCGCAGTACCGGCGCATTGCCCTCAATCACTGCGACGTCCAGCGCCGAATGCAGGTCATAACCGTCGCGTACCGCAGCGGGATTTGCGCCTGCGGCCAACAGTGCTTTTACGGCCTCGCGCTTGCCCGCGAGTACCGCGTCTGCCAGCGGCGTATTGCCATGCCGTTCGCGGGAATCGCCTTCAGGCGACGCTCCCAGCGCAAGCAGACGCTGAATCGTCGCCGCATCCCCTCGCTGCGCGGCCAGATTCATGATCGGCCGCGCGCTGCTCTCCATCTTGGCAAAAATCAGCGCGCTTGAATTGGACTGCGGACCCGACTGCGCAAAGGGCATATCTGCCCGCAGCAACTGCGACGCGATCTCGGGATGACCACCCGTCACTGCGGCCTGCGCAGCATCCAGCCACGCATCGCGCTCGCCCTTTTCCCCATATTTGCGCGGCCCCAAACTCATCAGCACCGGCACGGCTCCGGCATTGCCCAGGTAACCTGCCAGCGCCAGCGGCGTCAGCTCCTCGCCATAGGCGGGTTTGCTGCCGGTTGCGGCCAGGGCTTGCAATGGTTCAGCGCCTTCGGTCAGTTCCACCAGGGGCGCCCAGGCCAGAAAATCTGCCGCCGGCCGCGCATGCCCCTGATCGTCGACGAACGGGGGATTCGCGGACTTGCCGACCGATTTATCGAAGTCCGAGTAGGGCCGGGTCGCACCGGCCTTGAACAGCGCCACCACCATGCGCGACAGGCTCTTGTGATCGACCAGACGCGGCCGATACGTCATACGTACGGCGAACTCAAAGTCGCGGTTCAGCAGGAATTCCAAGGGCTTGCGATTTTCATCGCCGCGCTGGTCAGGCTTGGCGCCCGCTGCCAGCAACATGTCCATGATCTCGGGCGTGCCGTACAGCAGGGCCAGATGTAAGGGCGGGCGGCGCGAATCATAGGTGACGTCGTCCAACGCCGGCTTCTTTGCCAGCAACGCAGCCAGCATGCGCGTACGAGCGGGCAAATTGGCTTGATGCGCTTCGCGTATACGGGCTGCTTCCTGCGGCGCCATGCTCCAGTACACGTCTTTGGACCGTAAGGTGCGCGGCGGCATCAGCACCGCGTGCAACAGCGGCACGCCATTTTGGGCATAGCTGCCCGGCTGGTCCACCTGCGCCAGCGCTGCGGAAAACGCCGCTTCGTCACTGCGATTGACGGCATCAAACAGCGCTTCAGTCTGAGGCGTGTCGGCCACTTTGTATTCGCGGTAGATCGACTCGCAATCGCAGTTGGTTTGCTGCGTCTGCTCTACCGCAGGCTGCGCGTTTGCCGCTAGCGCGGCCCCCAACACCATGGCGGCCAGAATACCCCGCACCCGACCCAAGCTTCTGTTGTGCAACATCACACCGCCTTTGTTTGCGTCGATTGTTTTGCGTCGATTGTTTTGCGTCGATTGTTTTGCGTCCCGATCTTGCCGCGCCGCTTGCCGGACGGATGCGCCGAGCTTCAGCCAGCGTCGCGGGTTTTGCGAATCTGCTGCACATCGACTTGAGCGCCGCCTTGCGCAAAGCTCAGGTCCAGCGTCTGCCCGGCCGCCAGTCCGGCGGCATCGCGCACGATTCGGCCGTCAGCATCCCGAGCGATGGCGTATCCGCGTGACAGCGTATTGCCAGGGTCCAGCGCCCGCAATTGCGCGGTCGCTGCGGCCAGCCTGTTGCGGCCCTGCACCAGCAAGCGCGCATGAGACTGGCCAAGCTGGCGCATGGCACCCGCCAGCCGATCTGCCGCGCGGCCGGTATCCGGCACCCGATGGGTCAGGCGCTGGGTCAAGAGATTGACGCGTGCTGCGCGCCGCGCATGCGGACCATTCCAGGCCGAAGCCAAACGAAATTTCAGGCTGTTCAATCGTTCCCGCTGATGTTCCAGGCGTTGCGCCGGGGACACCAATTGCGCAGCGGCGCGGTCCAGACGCTGCGCTGCCCGCTCCAGACGGCGCTGCTGCCCGCGCGCCATCGCCTGCGCGGTTTGCATGACGCGGCCCAGCAATTCGGAACGCGGCACGCAGGCCAGTTCGGCCGCGGCCGTGGGGGTCGGCGCGCGTACATCGGAAACAAAATCCACAATCGTGAAGTCCGTTTCGTGTCCCACGCCGCTGATGACGGGAATCTCGCTGGCAGCCACTTGGCGCGCCAGCTCCTCATCGTTAAAGCTCCACAGGTCTTCGATGCTGCCGCCGCCCCGCACCAGCAACAAGGTATCGACTTCGGCGCGCTCATTGGCGATCCGCACTTGCGCGGCCAGGCGGCCGGCGGCATCTGCCCCTTGAACCGGGGCCGGATAGATGATGACCGGAACCTGCGGAGCGCGGCGGGCCAATGCGGACAACACGTCCCGCAGCGCAGCGGCATGTAACGAGGTGATCACCCCGATCGCGCGCGGCAGGCTGACAGGGTCGCGCTTACGCGCCGGATCGAACAGGCCCTCAGAGGCCAATTGTTCTTTCAGGCGCAAAAAGGCTTCATATAGATTACCCAGCCCGGCGCGACGCATGGCGTCCGCCTGCAACTGGTAGTCGCCCCGAGGCTCGTACAGGGAAACCCTGGCCCGGATCTCAACCTGGTCGCCGGCCCTGGGGACAAAACCCACTGCGCTGGCGCGGCTGCGGAACATGACTGCCCGCACTGAGGCCCGGCTGTCCTTGAGCGTGAAGTACCAATGCCCGGATGCCGCCTGCGTGAAGTTCGAAATCTCTCCTCGCACCCATAACGCCGGGATGCTGCGCTCCAACAACTGCCCCACAGCTTGGTTTAGCTGGGCAACTGTCAGGATATCCCGCGCGAATGCGTTGTTTGTGACTGCAAGTTCAATTGTCATGGGGCTTTCCGATGCGTACCTGTCCACAGGGCATACGTAGCGGGCCGCAATGATACCGCGTCCACAAATTTTTGCAGCGGCAGGCCCAATAGCAAGCAAATTCCGTGCAAATACATGATTTATATAGTTTTTTTATAAAAGGGCCACTGCTCTCAATTGAAGCAAACAACTGCAAGTCCAGCGCCCACAAGCGTTCCCGGGAAGTTTTGCACAGAATTATCCACAAGTTCTGTGGATAATTCCCGGGTCCTCCCGCCTTGCCACATCCCCTCCACACCGTTACAGTTTCGGCTTGATCAGACGCTGATGCGCGCCCCTTTCGCGCGCGCCGGCTCCCCGGGAGTTAAACGCCTTGCTTTCCATTTTGCGCGAGGCCGGCTGGCCTATTTGGCCTCTGCTGGCAACTTCCATCCTGGGTTTGGCGCTGATTTTTGAGCGTTTCCTGTCACTGCGCCGCAGCTTGATCCTGCCGCGCGGCCTGAACGATCAGGTCGCCGACATGCTGCGTAACCACCAGGACACCCCCGAGTCGATCAACCGCTTGGAACGAAACTCGCCGCTGGGCCGGGTGTTGGCCGAAGTCATGCGCAACCGCCATCTACCCCGCGAAGAATTGCGCAACGTGGTCGAAGATACCGGCCGCGCCGTCGCACACGACCTCAGCCGGTACATCCCCGCCATCGGCACAATCGCCGTCGTGGCCCCTCTGATGGGCCTGTTTGGCACCGTGGTCGGCATGATCGAGATTTTTGGCTCATACACACCCGGCGGCGGTGATCCGGCGCAACTGGCTCGCGGCATCTCAATGGCGCTGTACAACACCGGTTTCGGCATTCTGATCGCCATTCCCGCCATGATCGTCCACCGCTACCTGCGCAGCCGCGTTGACGGCTACCTGAGCGCCCTGGAACAGGCCGCCTCGCGTCTGGTTCGCGCTGTATCCGCCAGCCCCGCCGCACCGCGCGAGGGCCGTTCATGAATTTCCGCGGCTCCCGGGGTGATCGTGACGAGCTGGACATCAACCTGATTCCGCTCATCGACGTATTGCTGGTCATCCTGATTTTTCTGGCGGCAACCACGTCATTCGCGCGTTTCACGCAGCTGAAGGTGACCTTGCCGCAGGCATCGTCCGAGCAGGACACCCCGCCCGCGCTGGAAGTCGCCGTCAGCCAGGATGGCCGCTACGCGCTGAATGGCACGTTGATCGACGTTTCCACGCCGCCCGAGATCGCCGACGCGCTGCGCCAGGCCGCCGCGGGCAAGGTCGAACCGCTGGTCATCATCAACGCGGACGCTCAGGCAACCCATCAGTCCGTGATCAACGTCATGGAAGCCGCCCGGCTGGCCGGCATTGGCCGTGTCAACTTCGCTGCCCAGACCAACCGGTGACCGCCCAACGCGCTTCAACTCCGCTGCTGGCTCGACAGTGGCAAGACGGCGGCTGGTTGTCCACGCTGCTGCTACCGCTGTCTGCGCTGACGGCCTGGGCCGTGGCGCGCAAACGCCAAAACTATCTGGACGGCACCAAGACCGCTTATCGGGCGCCAGTACCGGTTGTGGTGATCGGCAACGTCTACGTAGGCGGCACCGGCAAAACCCCGATGGTGATTGCCACGGTCGAAAACCTGCGCGCGCGCGGCTTCACGCCAGGCGTGGTCAGCCGAGGTTACGGCGTTAAAGTCGGCCCACATCCCCGCGTAGGGTTGGGCGCACTGGAAGCCGCCCGCTTTGGCGACGAGCCGGCGCTGATCGCCCGTTCCACCGGCGCACCCGTGTGCATCCACCCCAAACGCGCCCAGGCCGCCCAGGCGCTGCTCAGGGCCTATCCCAAGGTGGATGTGATTGTGTCCGACGACGGACTGCAACATCTGGCGTTGGCGCGCGATATCGAAATCGTGGTTCAGGACAGCCGCGGCATCGGCAATGGGCGTTTGCTGCCCGCCGGACCGCTGCGCGAGCCGGCCAGCCGCTTGAACGAAGTGGATGCGGTGGTGACCAATGTCGGCACGCCGGACACCGCGCAAGGCGGCAGCGCCGGACCTGGCCGGCCGCGCCAGGTGCGCATGTGGCTCGAACCCGGCGACGCAAAGCAGATCGAGGGCCACGCCACCCGCCCCCTGGCCGCATTTGCCCAACAATCGCGCATCGCCGCAGCGGCAGGCATCGGCAACCCGGAGCGGTTTTTCACGACACTGCGCGCAGCTGGCATCACGCTGGACGCCACCCTGCCCCTGCCGGACCACCATGATTTTGCCGACTCGCCATTTCAAGCGTTGACGGCAGACGCCATCCTTGTCACATCCAAGGACGCGATCAAATGCGCGTCCTTGAACGACAAGCGTCTATGGGAAGTGCCGGTACAGGCAGGGTTTTCGGACCCGGAGCTCTTTGATTGGCTGGCGCAGGCTTTAAGACAGCCTGCGCCCGTTCACGGCACAAAGACCGGTTGACGCTCTTCGCTGCATGTTGCGCATTCGCGCAGTCGATGCTTGCATAGCGTGAGCTTAGAAAAACGCTGACTTGACCCCGCCTTGGCGCTGCCCGTATTCCAACAACTTACGTTCACGCGCAGAGGCGGCTGTCGTGCGTATCAATGCCAGCGTCGTATGCACCAGCACCAGCAACACGGCCAGCAGCAACCACACCATGCGCGCCAAGGACGGCCACGGGTTGTCCAGACTGCGCGTAGCGTCGACGACAATTTCGGGCGCGCCGGAGCCATCTTCGCCCGCCCCCACTACCAGGCCGCTTACCTGAAATGGCATGACGCCGTCGGCTGCCAGCATCTTCTGGCGCTGCCCCCAAGCGTCCATCAAGTTCAGGCCCGTTTTCAGGCTCGGCAGCGAGGCATAAGGGCCGGGCAGCACCTGTACCAGCACTCCACCCTGCTGGGATTTCATCGCGCTTTGTGACGCCTGGTTCACGGCATGCTGAATCCGCGGCTGCATCGCAGATTCAGCATAGCGGCGCGCACTGCTGACGTAGCGTGACACCATAATGCCCTCGTCTTTCGCACCCTTGGCCGTCAACACACCGTTTTGCGCCAGCTTGAGGAGTTCCAGCCAGCCGTCCGCCTCGTCTTTGGCCAGCATCAGGTTCTTGGCCAGCGTCGTCTTCAAACCATCGCAATCGGCATATGCCTGAATGCTTTCTTGGCTGTTGTCTTGGCCGGTCGTCAAGGCGCAAGTGCGCTCGATGTTCAACACCATATTGGTGACGCCAAGCACACTGACCGCCGACGCCATGTCGGCGCCGTACATCGCCAGCGGGTTGTTCCCGCTCTGAAGATACAGCGTGTTCTTGATAATCAAATCCGCCAGCGGATTCGCCTTGGTTCTGATAAATCTGCCTGTGTAAAGCGACATGGTTGCGTCATCCACGTCCAGGGCCACCGTAGATGGCGTATTCCCGCCCCACCGCAACCGGCTGCAATCAAACCAAATCTGGTTGGAATAGTCGCTGGGCTGCAACTCGCAGCGCGCGCGGCCTTGCAACGAGACCATCGTCCCAAACTGCGGAAGTTCCTGCGCGAGCGCGGCGGAAGAATCGTAGGTTCGTGGCGGGCTGCCGCTCACCCACGCGCTTGTCATCGCCACATCGCCCTTTATCAAATGGCCAGCCAGCACAAACAAGAAAAAAACGGCGAGCACGCCCACCAGCGCCAGCGTCACATGACGCCCCCAAAAGACGCGGGGGAACATGCGCTGCTCTTCATCAATCGAGCAATTTCGCCCCAGACGCACTACGGAATAATCCTGAACCCGCATGTCCACATCGATCTCGCCATCGTCGTGCAGGTTCTTTCTGCCACCCCAGTGCGAAGGCAAGGTCAACGGCAGCTTGTCGCCCAGAAACAGATGTGTGGACACCACCGACGAGTTGGCCGGATTGACCAATTCGATACCGGTGAGTTCGCCGCGTGCCCGGTTGACCTTTTGTGGCGCATCCGGCGCTGGACGACGCCAAGTCCGCCATACGGCCGCAACAAGCAGCAGCGCCGATACGCCAGCCCACGCGCCTCCAGCTTGCGCAGTTAGCCCCAGGAAAACAAACACCAGCAACCACAGCACCGACACCCCCAGCCCGATGCCAGGCCGGCGGCGGTCGGCGATTTCCGCAGGCGTTTCGTCGCGCTGGCCCAGAATTTCCACGTGCGGCGCCTCGTCCTGCTCTTGATCATCATGCTCGTCCCGCAGGGTAAGCGCCGGATCCGAGGGTTCCGCCGGCGGGGTGACCACGTTGGGCAAGGAACCGGCTTTGCCGCTGTGCCATTGGACATCTTGCTTCTTCCGGCGCTGATCGCGATCGCGGCCCCCAGCCAGATCGAATTCACCATTCAAGGCCACGACGATGGCGAATTTCTCTGTCATCACCACCTCGGCCTGGTTGTCCTCGCGTAAATACTCGCGAGCGTCGTACGGCAGAACCACGTCGACGCCGCCAAGGGTGTCGTGCATGGCGCCGCCGCCGTTACCGCTCTCCAAGCCGTGGCGCACGAAGGCGCCGGTCAGCGCAAACACGCCGTCATTGATCAATTGCGCGGATTTCTTGGGATTGGACGATAGAAACAGAAACGGCTGCACCAACGCACGTTCCTCGGCGGTCATCGTCCGCAGCGCCTTTCCGTCCTGCTCAAGCCTGCGCAGCGCACTCTTGTTGTCGCTGCGGCGCACCATGTAAGAAATCCAACTGATGACTGAAAAGATCAGAACAAAAACATACAAGAGGATCTTGATCGAATTGAGGTCCATGCGTCCGCGTTCCTGTCGTGAGAGTCGCGGACGATGATAGCGACGCAAAATCCCAACATTTGGAACACATGATTCAAATTACAACAATAATCGACAATTTAGTTCAACCTCAGCGATCCACGGTGTTCAAAGCAGCACTCTCCTGCGTAAGCCCGGTTATGACACCCCCTAAACTGTTTTAGAATCCAGGTCATGGAATCCCGACTTCTCGACATCCTCGTCTGCCCCTTGTGCAAGGGCCGCCTCGAACATGACCGGCAGCAAGCCGAACTGGTTTGCCGCGCCGACCGCTTGGCCTTCCCGCTGCGTGACGGCATTCCCATCATGCTGGAATCGGAAGCCCGCGCGCTAGACGAAGCCGCCGCCTCCAACTGACCCGCCACATCGTGAGCTTCATCGCCCTGATTCCGGCGCGCACCGCCTCGACCCGCCTGCCCGACAAACCGCTTGCCGACATCGCCGGCAAGCCCATGGTCGTGCGTACGGCTGACCGCGCCGCCCTGTCCGGCGCGTCCAAGGTCTACATCGCCACCGATGACGTCCGAGTCCAGCAGGCCGTGCAAGCGCATGGTTTGACTGCGCTGATGACGCGCGGGGATCACCCAACCGGCACCGACCGGCTGGCGGAAGCGGTCGATCAGTTGGGTTTGCCAGACGATGCCATCGTCGTGAACGTCCAGGGCGATGAGCCCTTGATCGAACCGGAACTCATCGACGCGGTCGCGGCCAAGCTGCAAGCTCGCCCCGACGCCGATATCGCCACCTGCGCCTGTCCGCTGGCGGATGCCGACGCGCTGTTCAACCCCAATGTGGTGAAGCTCGTGTGCGCCGCGGACGACCGCGCGTTGTACTTTTCGCGCGCCCCCATTCCCTGGGCGCGCGACGCGCTGGCCGCGGGCGAACGGGTGTTGGCCGACGGCCTGCCCGCCTGGCACCACATTGGCCTGTATGCTTACCGCGTGTCGTTCCTGCGCCGATACCCGACCCTGCCGCAAGGTGTGCTGGAACGGTTCGAGTCGCTGGAACAACTGCGCGCCATGGAACACGGCCACGTCATCGTCGTCCACCGGGCGTCCAGCCCTCCTGCGGCAGGGGTAGATACCCCGGCGGATCTGGAACGCGTCCGGTTGATTTACAGCAAACAGATATAAGGGTTATTTCCCATGGCGCAGCGCCGCATTGGCTGCTGCGTTGCGGCATAATTCCCCGGATCACAAAAAATAAACCCCATCAGGAGCACTCATGCGTCTTATCTTGCTCGGACCCCCCGGCGCCGGCAAAGGCACCCAGGCCGCGTTTCTCACCCAACACTTCGGCATTCCCCAGATCTCCACCGGCGACATGCTGCGAGCCGCCGTGAAGGCGGGCACGCCCTTGGGTATTGAAGCCAAGAAGGTCATGGATGCCGGCGGTCTGGTTTCCGACGAGATCATCATCGGCCTGGTTCAAGACCGCTTGACGCAGCCCGATTGCGCAAACGGCTACCTGTTCGACGGTTTCCCCCGCACCATTCCGCAAGCCGATGCGCTCAAAAGCGCAGGCGTCAAGCTGGACTACGTGGTGGAAATTGAAGTTCCCGAAGAAGACATCATTGAACGCATGAGCGGGCGCCGCGTGCACCAGCCCAGCGGCCGCAGCTACCACGTGCGCTTCAACCCGCCCAAGGTTGAAGGCAAGGATGACGTCACCGGCGAAGACCTGGTCCAGCGCGACGACGACCGCGAGGAAACCGTCCGTCATCGTTTGTCCGTGTATCGCGAACAAACCCGCCCCCTGGTCGACTACTACTCGACCTGGGCACAGCAAAACGCCGCTGCCGCCCCGAAATACCGCAAGATCTCGGGCGTGGGCGCCGTCGACGAAATCAAGTCGCGTCTGTTCGAGGCCGTCAACAGCTGATTGGCGCGTTGATGGCTCAAAGGCCTTCGGCGCCAGCCGGACGCAACGCGTCCTGCTCTTGGCCCGAAGGCCTTGTCACATTCGGCGCCCGTCGCGCCGCTTTCATTCCTTTGAATTGATCTGGTGGTAGAGACATGGAAATCGCGAACAAGGTATTCATCGTTACGGGCGGCGCGTCGGGCCTGGGTGCAGGCACCGTGCGCATGCTGGTGGACAACGGCGCAAAGGTCGTCATCGCCGACGTGCAGGACGAACCCGGCCAGGCCCTGGCCAAGGAACTCGGCCAGCGCTACGTCCATTGCGATGTCACGCAGGAAGCCGACGGCAAGAGCGCCGTTGCCGCTGCCGCTGAACTCGGCACGCTGTTTGGCTTGATCAACTGCGCGGGCGTGGCTCCTGCCGCCAAGATAGTCGGCAAGAATGGCGCGCACTCGCTGGAACTGTTCCAGAAGGTCGTGTCGATCAACCTGATCGGCAGCTTCAACATGATGCGTCTGGCCGCCGAAGCCATGAGCGCCAACACGCCCGAGCCCACCGGCGAGCGCGGCGTGATGATCAATACGGCATCGGTTGCGGCCTTTGACGGCCAGATTGGTCAGGCAGCCTATGCGGCGTCCAAGGCTGGCGTTGCCGGCATGACCCTGCCGATCGCGCGCGATCTGTCCAAGACCGGCATCCGCTGCATGACCATCGCCCCGGGCATTTTTGGCACGCCGATGATCTTCGGCATGCCCCAGGAAGTTCAGGACTCGCTGGCTGCCAGCATCCCCTTCCCCGCCCGCCTGGGCCGCCCGGAAGACTACGCCAAGCTGGTTCACAGCATCATCACGAACGATATGCTCAATGGCGAGACCATTCGCTTGGACGGCGCCATCCGCATGCCGCCTAAGTGATGTAGTACAAAGGCAGGCTCGCAAAGCGGGCTTGCCTTTTTTTGTTGATAGCATCCAGTTCCACGCAGTCGCATCGGGCCGGCCCGCACTTTTTTCAGTACCCAATCCATGAGCCTGTTTCGTTCGGCGGCCACGGTCAGCAGCTTTACCATGCTGTCCCGCATTTCCGGCCTGATCCGCGACATCCTGGTCGCGCGCGCCTTTGGCGCCGGCCCTATCACCGACGCCTTCTGGGTCGCGTTCCGCATTCCCAATCTACTAAGACGCCTCTTTGCCGAAGGGGCATTCGCACAAGCCTTCGTGCCGATTCTGGGCTCCGCGCGCAACAACCGCTCCGAGGAAGAGGTCCGCACGCTGCTGGACCGGGTCGCCTTGCTGCTGACAGCCGCGCTGATGCTGATCACGCTGATCGGCATTGCCGCAGCCCCCTGGGTGGTGTCTGCCATGGCCACCGGCCTGCGCGGCGCAGCGCGCGACACAGAATTCGGCGCCGCCGTCTGGATGACGCGGATGATGTTCCCCTACATCTTCTGCATGTCGCTGATCGCCTTCGCCTCGGGCGTGCTGAACACCTGGCGCCGTTTTGCCGTGCCAGCTTTCACGCCCGTACTGTTGAACCTGTCGATGATTGGCGCGTGCATCTGGCTCGCTCCACGCATGGACATCCCCGTCTATGCGCTGGCCATCGGCGTGATGATCGGCGGCGTGGCACAACTGGCGGTGCAATGGATAGCCTTGTCGCGCCTGGGACTCACGCCGCGATTTTCGTTCCGTTTCCGCGAAGCCTGGACCGACCCCACGGTGCAGCGCATTCTTAAACAAATGGCGCCCGCGACGCTGGGCGTTTCCGTGGCCCAGATCTCCTTGCTGATCAACACCAACATTGCCACCTGGCTGACGCCGGGCAGCGTGACCTGGCTGTCGTTCGCTGATCGCCTGATGGAATTCCCCACTGCGCTGCTGGGCGTTGCGCTGGGGACGGTACTGCTGCCCAGCCTGTCGGCCGCCCATGCCCGCGACGATCATGGCGGTTACAGCGATTTGCTGGACTGGGGCTTGCGCTTGGTACTGTTGCTGGGTTTGCCCGCCGCCGTGGGCATGGCACTGCTGTCCGACGGGTTGGTCGCTACGCTGTTCCACTACGGCGCTTTCGGCGCGCAAGATGTGCTGCAAACCCGCCTGGCCGTCATTTCGTATTCGGCCGGCCTGATCGGACTGCTGGCCGTAAAGATCCTGGCCCCCGGCTTCTATGCCAAGCAAGACATCCGCACCCCCGTCAAGATTGCCATCGGCGTCCTGATCCTGACCCAATTGATGAACATCGTGCTGGTGCCCCTTATGGCGCACGCTGGACTCGCGCTGGCAATCGGCTTGGGCGCGTGCTTGAATGCCCTGGCGCTGCTGATCGGGCTACGCCGCAGCGGCGTCTATCAGCCAGGGCCGGGATGGGCGATATTTGCGTTGCGCTTGCTGCCCGCGCTGGCGGCAATGGCTGCCCTGCTCTGGTATGCCGACGGCAAAATTGACTGGCTGGGCATGCAGGGGCATTCCGGGCTGCGGGCGGCCATGTTGAGCGGCGTATTGGCTGCAAGCGGCGTGGTCTACTTCGGAATGTTGTTACTATTTGGCTTCCGCCTTAAAGACTTTGGACGTCGCCCAAAGCGCTAATTTCCTCCGTCAGGGGGACAAACCCATCAAAAAGCCGGCTTTCTGCCGGCTTTTTGCATTAGATTCGTCAAGAATTGCCAAGACGCCCGTAATCTTTAGTAAAAAACCTTTATTATTTACAAATTGCTATCGAGAGGACCCCCGCCAGCTATGCGTGCGGGGAGATGAAGTGAAGTACGCCCAAGGACAACCCATGGCGGACCAGGTGATCAATTGGTTGCTACTGCTGCGCTCAGGTAAAGCGACAGCGCAGGACTACAACGACTTCCTGGCGTGGCGAGCGGCCGACCCTGTTCACGAGGATGCCTGGCAACAATTGACAGGCACATTGGCAGGTTCCACGTTTGGCCGGCTTGGTGACGCATACCCCGCGGGGTATGCCACCGGAGCCTCGCCCGCAGATTCGCTGATCCCGCCGCCCCCCGGAATCATTCCCCCCCGCCGCCGCTTTTTGGCCGGTTCGCTGGCGCTCGTCGGTACGAGTGCATGCGCCGCCTATGTCGGCAACGCCTTCTACCCGCTGAATAACGTGGCCGCCGACGCGGCTACCGCTACCGGCGAACGCAGGCGGTATGTGCTGTCCGACGGCAGCCAATTGCTGCTGGACGCCCGCAGCCGGGTCAACCTGGACTTCACGGCCGCCTACCGCCAGGTCCGCCTGCTGGATGGAGCCGTGACCGTCTCGGTTGCCCCCGACGCACGCCGCCCGTTCCTGGTGCAAACCGCCCAAGGCACCGTTCGCGCGCTGGGTACCCGGTACATGGTGCGCCAACAGGCGCAACGCACTGTGGTCGTGGTGCACGAACACGAGGTCGAGGTTGAAACCATGTCTGGCGCGCACGGCACCATCCGCGCGGGCACAGGCGCTCGTTTTGACGTGTCCCGCATGGATACGCCGCGTGCCGAACTGGTGGCCGAAGCAGCCTGGGAATCCGGCTGGGTCGATGCCCGGGGCCGCCCGCTGGCAGAAGTTGTCGCGGCTCTGCGCCCATACCGCAGCGGAACGTTGCGCGTTTCGATGGCAGCAGGCGGCTTGCCCGTTTCCGGGCATTTCCCGCTGGACGATACCAACGCGGCGCTAGACACTTTGCAAGACATGATGCCCATCCACGTACGTCGATTTACCCCTTGGTTTGTGTCGATTAACGTCGCCACCTGACAACGGTGTGACAGGGGCTGTCCCTGTAAGCCCGCTTCGTTGTATACTCAGTACCTTGTTTTTATCCAGTAGGCGCCGCGGGTTTCCCTCGAAGGCTATACACGAGGACCCACCGCTTGGACGATTATTAAAAGTCTCCAGCTACGGGTGCTCAAGCCCAGGAACTTTTCGCCCCAGCGCCCCCCGCCCGGTTGACGGGCGCTCCATCGGTTGATCTGACATTAAAAGCTTGCAATCCCGCAGGGACTTGCTACAATGTTCGACTTTGCCGAATTCAACTTATATAGCAACATGGCCAATACCGCCCAAGCCCGCAAGCGCGCTCGCCAATCCGTTGAGCGCAACAAGCACAATTCCAGCCTGCGCTCGATGCTGCGCACCGCCATCAAGCGCGTTCGCCAATCCATCGCCGCTGGCGACAAGGCTGCGGCTGGCGACGTGTTCCAGAAGGCATCCAGCGTGATCGATCGCGTGGCTGATAAGAACATCATCCACAAGAACAAGGCCGCTCGCCACAAGAGCCGCCTGGCTGCCGCTATCAAGGCGCTGGCCTAAGATTCTGCCGCCCCGTTTTTTTTGGGGCGTCATGAATACGGCAAATGAAGAAGGATGCCCTTGGGCATCCTTTTTTGTCGTCTGGAGACGATCCAGGCAAGCCAGGATATCCGTCAGCTACTGCGCGCGTTCCCTACGCTGCCAGCCAGTTGGGCCTTAATGCTCTCTGCCGCTGCGGCTAACGACGCCATAAACGCTTCCACCAGCGGATTGGACGGCCGATGCTCCGGCACAACCACATTGACGCGGAAGGGTAACGACCGCTTCAACGGACGGATATGCAGGCCCCTGCCCGCGAAATCCAGCGCTGTCAGGGGATTTACGATCGCCAGGCCCAATCCTTGGCGTACAAAGGTGCAGACCGACACCGCGGTGGGCGTTTCGACGATGGACCGCCGCAAGACGCCTTCCTGCGCGAACGCCTCGTCAATCTGAATCCGGTACGGATCACTGGATGACAGGCTGACAAACGCCTGCCCCTCAAAATCAGCCAAGTCGATTTCCGCTCGCGCGAGCAACGGATGTCCGTCAGGCAACACGCATACCTCATCGACCTGCAACAGCAGCTGCATACGTGTTCCCGCTGGCGTGGCATCGTGCTCGGTCAGTCCCAGGTCGTAGCGCTGGGCGGTCAGCCACTCTTCCAGAAAGGGAGATTCCTGCGTTTCCACCGACAGGCTGACGCCGGGATGTTGGCCATGAAAGCGCCGGAACGCATCGGGCAAGATCGAATGGGAAAATGCGGGCAACGCGATCACCGACAACTGGCCGCCACGAAACGACCGCAGACGCGCCGCAGCAGACACGACCCGCTCCAAACCGGCATAGGACTGGCGGACCTCGTCGTACAGCGCCAGAGCCGGCATGGTGGGCCGCAGACGGCCGTGTACGCGCTCAAACAGCGCAAAGCCGATACTGTGCTCCATCCGGGCCAACTCCCGGCTGACGGTCGGTTGGGACGTGTTTAACAGATCGGCCGCGCGAGTCACGCTGCCTGCAACCATCACCGCGCGAAAGACTTCAATGTGCCGATGCGTCAGCATGCCCCACCCCATATCCAAAATGAATGGATCTACAAAATCAAAGCATTTTACTGGATGACATGAAGCGGGCATCATGCCGCCTTGGTTCCCATTCCCGATAAGGTTTCGCCCGTCATGGCATTCGATCCGCGCCAACTTACCCAACTCGCCACCCAGCACGGCACGCCGCTGTGGGTCTACGACGCCGCCGTCATCCGCGAGCGCATTGCTCAACTGCGCCGCTTCGACACGATCCGTTTCGCCCAAAAGGCTTGCTCGAATGTGCACATCCTGCGCCTGATGCGCGCGGAAGGCGCAGTGGTGGATGCGGTATCGCTGGGCGAGATCGAACGCAGCCTGGCTGCGGGTTTCCAGCCCAAGGGCGAGCCGGAAGGCATCGTCTTCACGGCCGACCTGATTGACCACGCCACACTGGCCACCGCGCTCAAGCACGGCATCACCATCAACGCCGGTTCCCTGGATATGCTGACTCGCGTCGGCCAGGCATCGCCGGGCCATCGCGTCTGGTTGCGCATCAATCCGGGCTTTGGCCACGGCCACAGCAACAAGACCAATACCGGCGGACCGCAAAGCAAGCACGGCATCTGGATCGACGATGTGGCCGAAGCCGTGTCGATCGTGCGCCGTCACGGCCTGAAGCTGGTTGGCGTGCACATGCACATCGGCTCGGGCGTCGACTACGGCCACCTGTCCAGCGTGTGCGACGCAATGGTCGATGTGGTCCGTTCGCTGGACCACGACATTGAAGCCATTTCGGCGGGTGGCGGCCTGTCCATCCCGTATCGCGATGGCGAACCTCGCATTGATTGCGATCACTACTTTGAACAATGGGATGCCGCCCGCAAGCGTATCGCCGGGTTTCTGGGCCATGACATCCGCCTGGAAATTGAACCGGGCCGCTTCCTGGTCGCCGAGGCCGGCGTGCTGGTTTCGGAAGTGCATTCGATCAACCGCCGCCCGGAGCGCGACTTTGCACTGGTGGACGCTGGTTTCAATGACCTGATGCGCCCGGCGATGTATGGCAGCTACCACCAGATCACCGTGCATGCCCCGGACGGCGGACAGCCCCAGGGCGTGGCCGAAACGCGCATCGCGGTCGCGGGGCCGCTGTGCGAATCCGGCGACGTGTTCACGCAGAACGAAGGCGGCGTCATGTCCGACCAGTTGCTGCCGCAGCCGCGCATTGGCGACTTCATGGTCTTTCACAACGCGGGCGCATATGGCTCGTCGATGTCTTCGAACTACAACAGCCGGCCGCTGGCGCCTGAAGTGCTGCTGGACCAGGGCGAAGCGCGCTTGATCCGCCGCCGCCAGACCATCGCGGAACTGCTCGCACTGGAAGAGTAAAAAAAGCCCGGGGCCAGTTCATTCAGGCCCCGGGCTATTTTGATGCGTAAGGTTTTACGTGGGGAAGGCGTCTCGCAGCGCAAAAGTTGCCTGCTTGAACACACCCAGATCCGTACCCACGGCCACAAAGTGCATACCCATGTCCAGATAGCGGCGCGCATCCGCTTGCACGGGCGCCAGAATACCCACGGCCTTACCCGCCGCCGTCACGCGCTGATGCAGATAGCGTATGGTTTCCTGAACTTCAGGATGGCCCGGATTGCCGAGATGGCCCAATGCAGCCGCCAGGTCCGACGGCCCGATGAATACGCCATCCACACCTTCCACCGCAGCGATCTCGTCCACGGCTTCTATGCCCGGGCGGCTTTCAATCTGCACCAGCACGCAGATGTTGTCGTTGATGGTTTGCAGGTAATCCGGCACCGTGCCGTAGCGATTGCTGCGTTGCGCACCCGCGACCCCGCGGATGCCTTCGGGCGGATAACGCGTGGCAGCAACGGCCAGTCGCGCGTCGGCCTCGGACTCAATGAACGGAATCAACAGGTTGTAGAAACCGATATCCAACAGGCGCTTGATCTGCACCGGATCATTCCAGGACGGACGCCCCACGGCCGCGCTGCCGCTGCCTTGCAAGGCTTGAAGCTGCTGCAGAAACATCGGCACTTCATTGGGTGAATGCTCGCCATCCAGCAGCAGCCAATCAAAGTCCGCAAGCCCCACCAGCTCGGCCGTGATGTGGCTGGACATACACATCCAGAATCCGATGAGCCGTTCACGGGCCAGGATGCGTTGCCGGAAACGATTGGGTAAGGGTGAGTTCATTGCGGCCTTCGTCGTTGAATACGGAAACAGGAAAACTGAAATATTGCCGGGCCAAAGCCCGGCCGTACAGCGCCGGGCTTCAGGGGCCCTTAGTCCATGCGAGCGCCGGAGGCCTTGGCGGCCTTGCCCCACTTGGTGATTTCGTTATCGACAAAAGCCGAGAACGACTTCGGATCATCGCCCACCACCACGAAACCCACGCTTTCCAGCTTCTGGCGGATATCGGGCGACGCCAGCGCCTTTACCGTGGCCTGATTCAAGCGCTGGATCACGGCGGGCGGCGTCTTGGCGGGCGCGGACAGGCCGAACCACGATTCGGCGGAGAAGCCCGGATAGCCGGATTCCGCCACTGTCGGCGTGTCGGGGTAGGCGGGATTGCGCTTGGCGCTGGCTACGGCCAGAGCGCGCAATTTGCCCGAGGTGACTTGCGGCAGCAGCGTGTCTTGGTTCAGGAACATCACAGACACCCGCCCGCCGATCATGTCGGTAATGGCCGCCGCGCCGCCTTTGTACGGCACGTGCACCAGATCGATCTTGGCATCTTGCTTGAGCATCTCCATGGCCAGATGGCCCGACGAGCCGCTGCCCGAGCTGGCATGCGTGTACTTGCCTGGGTTTTCTCGCGTCAGCTTGATGAAATCGGCAAAGGTCTTGCCGGGAAACTCCATGTTGGCGACCAGCACATTAGGGCCGGTGGCCAACAGCGAGATATGCGCGAAGTCGCTATTGCGATACGGCATGTTTTGATAGACGGCATAGCTGATGGCGTTGGAACCCACGCCCGACAGCAGCAAGGTATAACCGTCGGGCTCGGCCTTGGCCACAACATCTGAGCCAATGTTGCCGTTCGCGCCGCCCTTGTTTTCAACAATGACGCTCTGGCCCAATTCCTTGGACAACTCAGCCGCCAGCAAGCGACCAACGGAATCCGTACTGCCGCCAGCCGGGAACGGCACAACCAGCTTCACGGGCTTGGCGGGCCATGCGCCCGTTTGCGCCATCAACGCGCCCGGCAGCAAGGCCGCGGCCCCCATCGCCGCCACGGCCAAGACGGCCAGACGTCTGCGCGCGGGATATTTGTTCTGATGCATGGTTTGTCTCCTCATGGTTTTTATAAGTATCAGCCCGGTAGCCGGGTCTGTTGTTGTGGCGTAGCGCCGTACTGCAAAACCTGCAAATTCACATATCGTCCAGCAAATATGGGGTGCCGGCGCGCTGGCAGATGTCACGCAAGCGCTGCGCCAAGGCGTTTGAAATCGGAATGCCCTGCTGTAGCCGGCGCGCGCGCTCGGCGGCTTCGGGTTCGCCCGCCACCAGCACCGGTTCATCCGGGTTGGCGGGCAGCGTATCGTGCATCGCGTCGATCATGTCGTCCATGTCGGATTCAAACGAACCCGCTGCACGGAACGCATCGGGATTGAGCGCCAGGAAAAAATGCCCGACATCGTCGGGTTCGCCGGGACGGCGAGTCGCCTTGCGGCGCGCGGCAAACGCGCTGCCGCTCAACGTGCCGCCCAACACTTGCGCCATCATGGCCAGGCCATAACCCTTGTGGCTGCTCATGGCAGAGGTGCCGCCCAACGGCGTCAGGCCGCCTTCGGGATGCGTGAAGATGTACTGCATGGCGGCGTGCGCATCGGTCACCGCAGCGCCCTGCCCGTCGACCGCCCAGCCCGGGGGCAAAGGCTTGTCCAGGAAGTCATAGACTTTGACCTTGTTGGCGGCGACGGTTGTCGTCGCCATGTCCAGTACGAAGGGTTCGTTGTGGGCCGCAGGCGCGCCGAAGGCGATGGGATTGGTGCCCAACATGGGCATCGCGCCCCGCGTCGGCACCATGATGATGCCGTTGGCGCTGCTGGTCACCAGACCGACCACGCCACGTTCGACGGCAATGCGCGCATACACGCCAGCCGCGCCGAAGTGATGCGAATTGCAGACTGACACGGCCCCCACGCCATGTTCCAACGCTTTATCTACCGCCAGATGCATGGCCTGCGAGGCTACCGGGTAACCCAGGCCGCCCATGCCATCGATCAACGCGCTGGCGCCGCCATCTCGCACGATGCGCGCTCGCGCATCCAAGCGCAAGGAACCCGCGCGCAATTTTTCTTCGTAAGACGGCAGCATCGATATGCCGTGCGAATCGATACCCAGCAAATCCGTCTGCGCCATCAGCCCTGCCGTCGTGTGCGCCAGGTCTTCTGCCATGCCCCACGCTTGCAACACCTGCAAGATCTGTTCGCGAACCTGCTCCACCGGCACGTTCGCCGTTATTGATCCATTCCCTTGCACTCGTTGTCTCCGTAAATCATTGTTTGATCACAGCGGGCGTGGCGGCGCGTGTCAGTCACGTTCGCGGTCCACCAGCCGGTGACGGGCTTGCCCCAAATGAAACTGCATGGCGACGCGAGCGCGCTCACTGTCCTGTTCGCGGATGGCGTCCAGGATCGTGGCGTGTTCGTCCGCGACGCGCTGCGCGCGCTGCCGGGACCCGGTACGCGTCAAGCTCAACGTGAGCCGCATAAAACCGTTGATGGATTCGTGGATGCTTTCCAGTACGCCTAGATAGAAGTCATTGCCGCTGGCTTCCGCGATGCTGGCGTGAAACGCCAGGTCGGCTTCAGGCGAGACTTCGCCACGCGCCAAACCGTCTGCAAATGCCGCGTGGGCGTCGGCGATTTTCTTGAGCTGTTCGTCCGTGCGCCGCAACGCGGCCAGACGCGCGGCATCGCCCTCCAGCGCGACGCGAACCTCTTGTGCACGCAGATAGGCACTGACGTTCTGCACGTCGTTAAAGGTCTTCAGCCGGGGCGCGGGCTGGTGGCTGACAAAGGTGCCCAACCCCTGATGCGCGGTAATCAGGCCGTCCGCCCGCAAGCGCAACAGCGCCTCGCGCACGACCGGACGCGACACGCCAAAGCGTTCGGAAATCTCGTTCTCGGACGGCAGCTTGTCGCCCACATTCAAGCCGCCAGACACGATCTGTTCAAAGATCTGCCCATAGACCTGATCCGCCAGGCGCACCCGGTGGCCGCGTTCGAGCACCTGCGCGCCGGGCGCGTCGATATCGGCGGACGCCTGCGGCTCGGACGAAGGGGATGCTTTGATTCGGGCCACGGAACCTCCTGAGTGCTTAGGCCTGCTCACCGCTTGGCGAACAGCGCTCATCGTACCGCCATTGGGCGGGCCGGCAAGCGCTTCTTGGCCATGTCAGGCGGTCTCAGGCCGCCACGGTTTCCCGATCCCACGCCGCCAGGGCGCGAGCCACCGGCGCTACCCGTTCGCGCTCGGCGCTGGAGATGCCCGTCAACAGCGGCAACATCGGCCCCATGTCCGCTACGCCCGACAAGGTGACCGCATCATGCAACACGCGGATGGGGCTGATCCCATCGCGGCAATCTTCCAGGCCCATGTATTGTTCACGCACCGTTTCAGCCTCGTCGTAGCGCCCTTCGCGCAGCAGTTGCAGCAAGCGCATCGAACCGCGCGGCGCCACGCAGACGGACCCCGAGGTGAAACTCTTCAAGCCGAAATCGCGGTAGTGAATGATGGCCGGACGTTCGCCGATGCCGCTGACGATCCAGCGCGAATCCACCGACTGCAACAGGGACGACAAATACGCATCCTTCGACGGGTTGTCGCGGACGACGGCGTACTTGAACGCCACGATGCGGCCCTCTTCGATCAACCGCGCTGCGGTGGCGGGCGCAAGGTAGTCGGCCGATTTGATATAGACCACGGCCGGCTTGCCCAAGGCGTCGGTAAACCGGCGCACCCCGTCGGCAAGGCCGGCATCGGTGTACGGAAAAGACATGGGCAGCAGCATGGCAGTCGGAAAAGCGCGGGATCGCAAAATCGCCGCCTGATCCATCATCTTGCCGTAGTCGGGACCAACAGACGGCAGTATCCAGGTGTCGGCGCCTGCCAGCCCAGCCAGCATATCCACGATGCGTCCGTACTCACTGACGCCCACGTTATAGAAATTGGCATTGCCGCCGTACATGACGTTGCGCACGCCGCCCGCTTCCAGGTGACCTAGCAGGGCCTTGTTGGCGGCTTCGTTCAGGGACAGATCGTCGTGGCGGGCCAGAGGCGGCACGGCGATAACCGAACGCTGCAAATCCTGGGCGGTGACCGGTGAAGTTTTCATGGACGGAGCTCCTGGCTGATCCAGTTGTCAGATGAGTAAGGTGAAAAAAGTATACTTGGTTGACAAGTGAATTCTCAATACCTATATTTGTTTGACAAGCAAAAAAGGCATCACAACGCGGGTTGCGATAAGCGCCAGCGGCTTCAAGCCTCGGGCCATGCCAGGGGCGCGGTATCCCCACAAACGATGCGCGGCCACGCGCACACCGAGGAGACAGAATTCATGAATGCAGCCCCTGTGCGAGGCCGTAGGATCGCGGCCGCCGCCATCATGTCCGCGTTGACGGCCACGGCCTTTCTGCTATCTGCAGCACCGGCACTGGCCGACTATCCTGAACGAGACGTGAAGATCATCGTGCCCTTCCCCGCCGGCGGCACTGCCGACATCGCGGCAAGAATCGTGGCTGCGGAACTGGGCAAGAGCTGGAACAAGGCAGTCGTGGTGGACAACAAGGCAGGCGCGGGCGGCAATGTGGGCACGGCAGAAGCTGCGCGCGCAACCGCCGATGGCTACACCTTGCTGATGGGCACAGTCAGCACACATGCCATCAACCAATCCGTTTACGCCAAGCTGCCGTATGACCCGGTCAAGGATTTCGTGCCGGTGACGCTCGTCATCCCGGTGCCGAACATTCTTGAGCTGAATCCCAAATTTGCGGACAAGCATGGCATCCGCACTGTGGCGGACCTGATCAAGTATCTGAAGGCCAATCCCGGCAGTGTCAACATGGCGTCCACCGGCAACGGGACATCCACGCATCTGTCAGGCGAACTGTTCCAGACCATGACGGGCACTCGCATGACGCACGTGCCCTACAAGGGCAGCAGCCCGGCATTGACCGACGTGATGGCCGGTTCGGCCGATCTGATCTTCGACAATCTGCCGTCCTCCATGGGTTTTATCAAAGGCGGGAAGTTGCGGCCCCTGGCGGTCACTACCGCGGCGCGCTCACCCGCTTTGCCCGACGTGCCAACACTGGCTGAATCCGGCGTGAAGGGATACGAGGCATCCAGCTGGTTCGGCCTGTTGGCGCCGGCAGGCACGCCGCCCCAAATCGTAGAAAAAATCCAGCGCGACGTGTCGGCCGCCTTGCAGCAAGAGGCCGTGCGCGCCCAGTTGCAAGCCCAGGGCGCCACGCCATCGGGCAACACCCCCACGCAATTCAAGCAGTTCATGGCGCAAGAAACCGTCAAGTGGGCAGCGGTCGTGAAGACATCCGGCGCCAAGGTCGACTGACCTGACGCCGATACGGGCCCGCCCGCAACGCGTGGGCGGCGGGTTCTTCAACATCACGCGAACCAGGAGACAACATGAATAAACTCATCAGCGCGGTGGCCGCCGCAGGCGCCGTACTGCTTGCCGTGCCGGTTGCGCATGCTGCCGGCTACCCTGAAAAACCGGTCACGATGATCGTTCCCTTTGTGCCGGGCGGGTCGTCCGACATTACTGCGCGGTCCGTCACGCCCGCCCTGTCAAAGATCTTGGGGCAGACCTTCGTGGTCGAGAACAAACCTGGCGCCAACAGCGCCATTGGTGCGCAGGCTCTGGCGCGCAGCACCGCGGACGGCTACACCATGATGGTCGGCTCGATCGGCACGTTTGCCATCAACGAGGCGCTCTACAAAAATCTTTCCTACAACCCCAGCAAAGATTTCACGTATCTGACGCAAGCGGTGCGCAACCCCAATGTGCTGGTCGCCGCCCCCACGTTTCCCGCCAGCACCGTAGCGGAATTGGTGGCCTATGCGAAGAAGAACCCGGGCACCGTGTCCTACGCCTCTTCCGGCACGGGTTCATCGGATCACTTGTCCGCAGTGCTGTTCCGCCAACGCACGGACAGCACAGGCGTGGACGTCCCGTACAAAGGCGGCGGCGCCGCGATTGCCGACCTGATCGGCGGACAGGTCAATGTGTCCTTCCAGAATCTGGGCGCGGTGCAAAACCACATCAAGGCCGGCAAGCTGAAGGCGCTGGCTATCACCGGCGACGCGCGCGCGGCAGATCTGCCCAACGTGCCGACGCTGGGCGAATCGGGCATCAAAGATATGGTGGTGTATTCCTGGCAAGGTTTCGCCGTACCAAAGGGCACGCCCGACGCGGTGGTGCAACAGCTGTCCAAAGCCTTGCAAACCGCGCTGCGCGACCCGAAGACGGAACAAACGTTGCAAGGGCTGGGCTTTGAAGTCGTGGCCAATACGCCGCAGCAGTTCACCGCGTTTCAACAAGGCGAGGTCAAGCGTTGGAAGGATGTGATCCAGAAAGCGAACATCCAGTTGGAATAAGCAAATGAGGGGATGGCTGCGGGCATCCCCTCAGCTTGATTCAAGGTTGAATCAAGTAGCATGATCGTTTTCGCCACCCACTCGTACGACAACATGACCACTAAGCATCGCATCATCCAGGTCGGCTCGCTGGCCGGCTCCCCTACCGCCAACAAAAGCCTTGCAGACCGCTATGACGTAGTTGAGCTGTGGAAATTTCCCGACCGCAAGGCCGCGCTGGCCGAACACGGCAAGGGCATTACGGCCGTCGTCACGTCGGCCAACTACGGCGCCAATGCCGAACTGATCAACGCGCTGCCCGACCTGAAAGCCATTTGCAGCTGGGGCGTGGGTTATGAAACCATCGACGTCGAGGCCGCCCATAAGCGTGGCGTGCAGGTCAGCAATACTCCTGACGTCTTGACGGACTGCGTGGCGGATCTGGCCTGGGGCCTGCTGATCGCCGGCGCTCGGCGTATGGGCCAGGGCGAACGTTTCGTGCGCGCTGGGCAATGGGGCCAGGTTCACGGCAGCATTCCGCTGGGCCTGCGCGTCAGCGGCAAGAAGCTGGGCATTGTGGGTCTGGGCCGCATTGGCGAAGCCATTGCCAAACGCGGCACGGGTTTCGATATGGATGTGCGCTATCACAACCGGCGCAAGCGTGATGACATCGCTTACGGCTACGAAGCGTCGCTGACGGATCTGGCCAAGTGGGCCGATTTCCTGATCGTCGCCACCGTGGGAGGCCCCAGCACACGCCATCTGGTCAACCAAGAAGTCCTGGAAGCCTTGGGCCCCAAGGGCATCATCGTCAACATCGCGCGTGGTCCGGTCATCGACGAAACCGCGCTGGTCGCGGCGCTGGAAGCCGGCAAGCTGGGTTGCGCAGCGCTTGACGTATTCGAGCACGAACCCAAGGTACCCGAGGCTCTCATCAAGAGCGACAACGCCGTGATCTTGCCGCACATCGGCAGCGCAACGCTTGAAACACGCCTGGGCATGGAAAACCTGATGCTGGACAATCTACGAGCCTATTTCGAAACCGGCCACGTCATCACGCCGGTGGAGTAAGCCCGCGCCTTGCCTCAGCCGCGCTTGCGGCTGCGCGCAAAAGCGTCTGATCCAGAAATGAAAAAGCCTCTCGGTGCCCATACCGAGAGGCTTTCGACTTTACGCTCCCCGCGGGACCGCAAGTCTTCTTGCAAAGGAACTACTCAGGGCTTCTCAGCCCCTGCCTACTTTGCCGGCGTCGTGGCGCCGGACTTGTCCATCTTTGCTGCGTGATCCGACTTGCCTGTCCCCTGCTTGGCGGACGACTTGTCAGACTTGTGATGCTTGTGCTGCGCTTGGGTCTTGGTTTCACCCGCCTTGGCTGTGGCATCGGCGCCCGCCGCAAACGCAGAAGGCGCAGCAGCAAGACCGAGGCATAAGGCCGAGGTGGATAAGAACGCAGCAATACGGGAGTGAGTCGTCATTTCATGAACTCCTAAATGTATAAGGCCAGAAGCCTTTCCGACGCGGGGCGGCAACATCGCCGCTTACCCCGTACTCCGTTGGAAGCCGGACCACCTGGAAGGTTCAATGCGGAACCACAAACTTTCTGCCGCTAACGACTCGTCATACCTGGCGCGCTGTGGGTTGCTGTGACTGCGGGCCGCGTAGCGCCGTCATCAGACAATCGCCTGCAAGCCCTTGTCGGCAATGATGTTCAACAATTTCAGCGCCGGACCTGTAGGCTGGGTCTCGCCCTGCTCCCATTTGCGCACTGTGGACGCCGTCGTATGCAGATATAGCGCGAACACGGGTTGACTGAATTGCAGCTTTTCGCGCAAGTGCTTGATGTCGGTTGGGCTGAACTTTCGTACCGGCGGCGGGCAAATAGCGTCGAACTCGCGCATCGTCACTTTTCCAACCACGCCGGCATCGTGCAGCGCAGTCAGATCGTCACGCAGGGATTCAATGATTTTGCTCGCCACAACTTACCTCCGATAGAACACCAATCCGTACCGCCGTGGACAGCCCTTCTGCAGACAATTCCAGGAACACTCTGCCAGCGAATTGCAGGGCCCGTCTTTCGTCCTCTGAAATGCCGTCTTTGGCGCTCTTGGAAAACCCATGCAGAAACACGTAACGGCTACCAATCCGTGCAGACAACAAAGCGCGATAAGCGTCTCGCTTACCGCCGCCCGCACGAGCGATTCGCTTCTTGTAAAGGGAACCTCCGAGGTCTGCATTGATCAGGCCATGTTCCATCTCTTGAAGCGCCTCGCACAAGCTGGCGTCGGGCAAATTCTCGCTCCTTTGCCATCGGGCGAAATTCTTGCGCTTAAAGGATTTCATTACGTACGCACTCCGAAATCATACCCGATACGGGTATGGAATACTAACGCCCCAAGACGGTTGCAAAACCTTGCGGTTGTCGTCGCATACCGGTATCACCGTTTGCAGGGCGCAGCTCGATTCGTCATCCTATACAAGCTTGGCCAGCGAGCGCCCGCATGAAGTGGCAATAACAGCACTACGCCTCGAAGGCCAATAACGCGACGGTAGCGAACAGCATGAGCGCGAAGCAGGCTCTCAGCTTTCGTTCGGGAAGGCGGTACGCCAGACGCACGCCTACAGGCACGAAGAGCAGACTGCCAATGGCTAGCGGCAAGCCGACCGTCCAGTTGGCCTGGCCTGCCCATGCGTACGTGATGAGCGCGATGGTCGAGCCTGGAATGACCATGCTCAACGCCAGCGCTTGCGCAGTCGTTTGCGGCAGACGGAAGACCGACGTGATGATGGGCACGGCCAGCACTGCGCCGCCAACGCCAAAGAATCCGCCCAAGGTTCCGCACAGGATGCCCAGCAGCGTAGCAAGGCGCGGCGTGAATACAGGCGCGGGACGCTTGTCCTTATGCTGGTGACGGGCCGCAGGGCGCGATGCGCGCCATGTCTGCCAGACATAGAACAGCGCGATGAAGAACAGAAATACCGCAAAGCTCTGACGCAGGATGCTGGAATCGATGCCCAGCGCCAGCCGCGCACCGACCCACGTGAACACGACTGCGCCCGCCGCGCCCGCCAAGGCGACACGCCTATCGATACGTGTCTGCTGGTTGTACTTGCGCACCGCCATGGTGATGGCGGGCAGCACCATGATCAACGCGGTGCCTTGCGCCAGTTGCTGCGACATCCCCATCAGCAACACCAGCGCGGGAATGGCGATCAGGCCGCCGCCGATGCCAAGCGCGCCACCCATGAAGCCAATCAGACCGCCGGCGGCCAGGCACACGGCAATTACATACAGACTCACGTCTTGCTCCAGCACGCCTGGCGTTGTGTCGCGCAGGCAATCAAGAAAAGAATTTCAGAGATGAAAACCGCCACGAGCCAGAGCTGGCCGTGGGGTCAACGCAATTTATCCAGCGCGGCGTCCAGCCGGTCCACCGCCCAGATCTCCAGGCCCTCGATGGGCTGGCGCGGCGCGTTGGCCTTGGGAATCAACGCAATGGAAAAACCCAGCTTGGCCGCTTCGCGTAGCCGTTCCTGACCACGCGGCGCGGGCCGGATCTCGCCCGCCAGACCGACCTCACCAAATGCGATCAGACCGCGCGGCAGTGGTTTGTCGCGCAGGGAAGACATGATGGACAGCAGCACCGGCAGGTCCGCCGCAGGTTCTGTAATGCGCACGCCGCCCACCGCGTTGACGAAGACATCCTGATCAAAGGTTGATACCCCGGCATGCCGGTGCAGCACCGCCAGCAACATCGCCAGCCGGTTGCCTTCCAGGCCCACGGTCAGCCGGCGCGGGTTCGGCGCGTGAGAACTGTCGACCAAGGCTTGAATTTCTACCAGCAGCGGACGCGTGCCCTCTTGCGTGGCCATGACGCAGGAGCCCGCCACTTGCTGTTCGTGTTGCGACAGAAATAGCGCGGACGGATTCGCCACGCCGCGCAGGCCGCGGTCCGTCATTGCAAAGACGCCCAATTCGTTGACCGCGCCGAAGCGGTTCTTGAACGCCCGCACCAGACGGAACGACGAATGCGTGTCGCCTTCGAAATACAGCACCGTGTCGACGATGTGTTCCAGCACACGCGGCCCCGCCAGCGCGCCGTCCTTGGTTACGTGACCGATCATGACGATGGCGATGCCCGTCTGCTTGGCCAGACGCGTCAATTGCGCCGCGCATTCGCGCACCTGCGACACCGAACCCGGCGCCGCGCTCAGTTCACCGCTATACACCGTCTGAATCGAGTCAATGACCGCAACCGTGGGCTTTTGCTCGGAAACGGCCGCTTGAATGGCTTCCAGCCGGATCTCGGCCAGCAAATTGACGTTGCCGGTCTGCAAGTCCAGGCGGCGGGCGCGCAGAGCCACCTGTTCGGCGGATTCTTCGCCTGTGACATACAACACGTTGGTGGTCAGGGACATCGACGCCAGCGCTTGAAGTAACAAGGTGGACTTGCCAATGCCAGGGTCGCCGCCTATCAGCACCACCGCGCCAGCTACCAGGCCGCCGCCCAGCACCCGGTCAAACTCATCCAGCCCCGTGGGCTGACGAGGCGTTTCACGGGCTTCGATTTCAGACAGGCTGCGCACCGGGCTGGCAGAAGCCAAGGGTGCGTAGCGATGGGCGGCCGCAGCGGGCGACGAGGACTCCACCGTTTCTTCAAGGGTGTTCCAAGCATTGCAATGCGGGCATTTGCCCTGCCACTTCGGGGTGGTGCCGCCGCAGTCGGCGCAGACGTAAACAGTTCGGGATTTGGCCATGCGCGAAAGTGTACCGGCAACCCGCCTATGCAGCGCGTGATCTGCGCAGCACTGCGTGCGAAGGCGTCGCATCAAATAACCCATCCCCATGACGCATTTGCACCGTGTTGGCGCACCAATCTGTCATTTTGCTTTCATAAAAAGGGACACGCTGACGTTACACGATGCAAACTCAAGAAATTACCTGCTTGAATTCCACAAATCGCGCATAATCGGCAGGTGCAGCGCATTGTCGAACCGCCCAGTCCAGGACGGCATACCCAACGCCACACGCCCGCAAGGGCGCAGCAACGGGAATCGCGGCGCAATCACCATGCGGCTTTTTTTTTGCCGCCTAAACCGGAACAAGACCCGAGCCACGACGAGATCGCCGGACAACCGGCGCGGCGCACGCAGAGGTCAAACGCGAATACGTCAACCACCCGGCGTATGCGCGAGGAGTACGCGCATGAGCATTACCTATCGCCCCCCCTTTGACGAAGACGACGAACGGGATCTGCGCGCCCTGTACCGCAAGCCCAGACCCGGGAACACACCCGAGCTGGACGCTGCGGTGCGACGCAGTTGGCACGCTGGCCATAGCTGGCATCCTGGCTGGGCTGCTGCGGCCTGCGCTGCGATGGTGGCCGGCCTGTTCGCGTGGACCGACATGCGCGAAAGCGCAGACATGGCGGATATGAACGCCCAATTGACCGCTCCCCATGAAGCCAGCACAAGTGCCGAGCGCTCGCCCGCGCCCGCCGCCGTGCTGACGGATGCCGTGGCCGTCAAGCAATCACCGCCCGTCACCCAACGCGTTGCCGCACCCGCTGCCGAAGCCGCGCCCACTCAGGCTGCGCCTACGGCCGAGCCTGCCGGCACTGCCCAACCCGGCGACGCCACTGCTACCGAGGTCGTGGCGTTCAGCGAGCAAGACGTCGAGGCCCGAGTGGCTCACATCCGGGCGCTGATGCAGGACGATCAGCAAGATGAGGCCGTGGCGGCTTTGCGCGAATTGCAGCAAGGCGCACCCGACCTGACCCTGCCGGACGATTTGCAGGAATTGGCGCAGCAAAACCCGGCCTGATCCGGCCCGTTACAGGTATCGGCCCGCTTCCCATAGCGGTCCGATGGCTGTGCGCGCCTTCCCCGCCTGCAAAGAATTGATCAAAGACAGCACGGCTTCTTGCTAACATAGCCGCCATGAGTCCGAGCTTCCACCACCGCAATCTTCCCCATCTGCTGCTCTACGCACGCGAAACCCTGATGGCGCATTTCCGTCCCGTGCTGCACGCGGCCGGCGTCACCGAACAACAGTGGCGTGTGTTGCGCACATTAAGCGAGGTGGACTCCATGGAACCCAACCAGATCGCGCGCAGCTGCCAAATCCTGAGTCCCAGCCTGACCCGCATGCTGGCTGGCATGGAAGAACAAGGCCTGATCAAGCGGGTGCGTTCCAACGCCGATCAGCGGCGCCAGGAAATATCGCTGACCCCCAAGAGCAACAAGCTGATCGACCGCATGCGTCCGCAAGTCGATGCGAAGTACCAAGAGATCGAGGGCAAGATCGGCAAGGAATTGCTAGATCGCCTGTACCGCGATGTGGACGCCATGGTCGACTTGATCAAGCGCGACGCACCGGGTTCAGATGAGTCCGAGAAAACCTGAGCTCAGGCCGGCACCGGAAAGATCGCGTTGATCTGCCCCGTGCCGGAACTGGTGAAGTAGTCGGTCACGATCTCCACTGGTTTGTCGTATTTGTCCCAACCCAACAGTCCCAGCAGCATCGCCGTGTCGTGCATGCCGCCCTCGCCCACGCATAGGCCGGCGTATTCGGGCAGCATGGCGCAGAAGGTTTTCCAATCCCCTTGCCGCCACAGATCCACCACGCGCAGGTCAACCTGGCGATAGAACTCGCGGCTGATCTGATGCATGGCG
Source organism: Achromobacter seleniivolatilans (assembly GCF_030864005.1). Lineage (NCBI taxonomy): Bacteria > Pseudomonadati > Pseudomonadota > Betaproteobacteria > Burkholderiales > Alcaligenaceae > Achromobacter > Achromobacter seleniivolatilans. The sequence goes on along the minus strand of NZ_CP132976.1, from coordinate 573,708 downwards.
GCTTCCGGGCTGCCGTTGTCATTGAAGCGGTGCGATAAAGATCCGCTTGCCAGCACGGCCACGCGGCTGTCGCTGGATTCAATGGCCTGACGTAGCGCCGCGCCAAAGCGGCGGCTTTCTTCCAGCGTGTGCCAGGCGCACCACGCCGCCACGGACACCACGTTGAAGCGGCCATCTTCGTTCATGTAGCGCATTGGCACCAAGGTGCCGTATTCCAATTCAAGGCTGTCGATCTCGTGCGAGCGCGTGCCCACGCCTGCGGCATTTGCATGTTCTGCGACAAGGCGGCCCAACGCCGGGTTGCCGTTATAGGCGTAGTCCATGTCCTTGATGAAGTGCGGCAGTTCGTTGCTGGTGTAGCGGCCCTTGAAATGCGCGTTAGCGTTCACGTGATAGCCGGCGTTGACCAGCCAATGCACATCCAGCACCACGATGCTGTCCACTTCCAGATCGCGGCATCGCTGTCCGATGATGCGATGCCCCTGAATGGCGGCTTCTCGGCACCCGTGATGCTTGCCGGGCTGTTCCGACAAATACATTGACGGCACGTGAGTCACCTTAGCCGCCAGCGCGAGCTTACCCATGATGATTGCCTCCTCGATCTCGGGATCGATTATGTTTTGGTGTGGATCGGTTCAGGCCGCGCTCAAGCGCCCCATTTCGGAATGTGATGGCCGCCCATCGACACGCAGACGTTCTTGATTTCGGCGAACACTTCGTAGCTGTATTCCCCGCCCTCCCGGCCGGTGCCGGATTCCTTCGTGCCGCCAAACGGCTGGCGCAAATCTCGCACGTTCTGGCTGTTGATGAAGACCATGCCGGCTTCGATGCCGCGGGCCAACCGGTGTGCCCGGCCGATGTCACTGGTCCAGATATACGAAGCCAGCCCGTACTTCACATCGTTGGCGAGCGCCAGACCGTCGGCCTCGTCCTTGAAGGGCAGCAGGCAGGCGACCGGTCCAAAAATCTCTTCCTGGGCGCACCGCATGCGGTTGTCGACGTCCGCCAGCACCGTGGGGCGCACAAAATGGCCGCCTGCCAGATGTGCCGGCAGACCCGCAGGTTTGCCGGCGCCGCCCGCCAGGATGCGGGCGCCTTCCTTTTCGGCCAGATGAATGTAGCCCGTGACCCTTTCCCAGTGCTGACGCGAGATCATTGCGCCTACGTGAGTGGCGTCGTCGCCGGGGTCGCCCACGACCAGCCGGTCTGCGCGCTCGGCAAACTTCTGCACGAATGCGTCGTAGATGGTCTGCTGAACGAAGATGCGCGACCCGGCGGTGCAACGCTCGCCATTCAGAGAAAAGATGGTGAACAGCGCGGCGTCCAGCGCGCGGTCGATATCCGCATCGTCAAAGATCAGAACTGGAGATTTGCCGCCCAGCTCCATCGAATATTTCTTGATGCCGCCCGCGCTGGCCAGGATCTTTTTACCGGTAACAGTGCCCCCTGTAAAAGAAATGGCCCGCACGCCCGGGTGGCGCACCAGCGCATCGCCCGCGTTGGCGCCATCGCCCTGTACCACGTTCAACACGCCGGCCGGTATGCCAGCTTCCAGCGCCAGCCGCCCCAATTGGTCTGCGGTCAGGGGAGACAGCTCGGACATTTTCAGCACCGCGGTGTTGCCCAACGCCAGACACGGCGCGGTCTTCCAGGTGGCCGTCATGAAGGGCACGTTCCACGGCGACACCAATGCGCACACGCCAACGGGCTGATAGAGCGTGTAGTTCAGCATTTGATCGTCGACCGGATAGGTGTGGCCGTTCATCCGTGTACACACTTCGGCGAAGAAATTGAAGTTCTCTGACGCGCGCGGAATCAGCTGTTTGCGAGTTTGCGAAATGGGCAGGCCAGTGTCGCGGGTCTCCAGGTCGGCCAGAAGCGGCACGTTCTGATCGATCAGCTCGCCCAGCCGGCGCATCAGCCGGGCACGCTCCTTGGCGGGTGTGTTGGCCCACTTGGGAAAGGCGGCAGCCGCGGCGGACACGGCCGCATCGATTTCGGCTTGCCCTCCTGCGGCGACCTCATCAATGGCCTCACCCGTGGCGGGGTTGTAAGTGATGAAGCGATCTTTGCTGTCGACTTGTTTGCCATTGATCCAGTGCTTGATGCTCACGTGCGGCTCCTCGTTCTGACTGGCAACATCCACAGGCTGCCAAATTTTAATTAACACGTTAACATTATGCCGGCAAGCTGGCGCTGTCAACGCCGGGAAACCCCGATCCGGCTGGAACAAAAAAGCGCCCGCGCGCATTGCCCGGCACCGCCTTTTTCACTATGATACTTAACATGATAACTATATGACGCAAGGGGGAGACATGCCGCATATCTGGATTGAGTATTCCGGCAACCTGGACCTGGATACGCAAGCGCTGATGCGAACCGTGCAAAACGCCGCCGTGGGCGACGGCAGCCTGTTCCCGCTGGCGGGCGCACGCACCCGCGCGCTGCGTGTGGACGACTGCCTGATTGTCGATGGCCACCCGGATAACGCCTTCGTGCATGTGGTGCTGCGCATTGGACATGGCCGCAATGATGCGCAGAAAGCCGCGCTCGGCGAACGCGTATTCCAGGCGCTGACGGCCGCGCTCGCATCGCATATGGCGGCGCGCCCCTTGGGGCTGTCCATGCAAATCGAAGAAGCGGACCCGATCCTGAATTACAAGCAGAACAACTATCGCGAGCACCTGGCAGCGCGTGCGGCCCATGCCGCTGCGGCGCTTCCGCGGACGGTCGTGGGAGCCGCGCTGAACTGGCATGCTTCGCTGGCGGCGCTAGGCGACACCGTAGCGTCGCCCCCGCACAAGGGCGCCCCGCAGGCGCCCGTGCTGTATATCAAACCCGCCAACACCTATGCGCAGGACGGCGCGGTCATTACGCTGCCCGCCGACGTTGACGAAGTGGAAGTGGGCGCCTGCCTGGGCGTGGTGTTCGCCAAACGCGCCACCCGCGTAAGCGAAGCCCACGCATTGGAGTACGTGGCGGGTTACCGCGTGGTTGCGGATCTGTCCGTTCCGCACGCCAGTTATTTCCGCCCGGCGCTAAAGCAAAAATGCCGCGATGGCTTCTGCCCTATCGGCCACGATCTTGCACCGGTGTCTGCCGTGTCCAACCCCGACGCGTTGGAGATTGAAGTGCGGGTAGATGGCCAGATCGCACAGCGCGCATCTACCACCGGTCTGATCCGCCCCGTCGCACGGCTGATCGCCGACGTTACGCAGTTCATGAGTTTCGAGGCCGGCGACATCTTGCTGGTCGGCGCCCCCCATGGCGCGCCACGAGTGCGCGCAGGTCAGCGCTACGACATCCACATTGCGCAGATCGGCACGCTGGGCAACGTGTTATCCGCCGCCTGCTAAGGAGCCCGCCATGAAACACGCACGCATTGCATTTGAAGGCGCTATTCATGCCGCTACCGAAGCGGGGCCAAACCTGATCCGATTGGCGGACGGCCGAATCCTGGCTGAAGACGCGGTGAACTGGCTGCCCCCCATCGAACCGCGCACGACGTTCACGCTCGCTATCAACTATGCGGACCACGCCAAGGAACTGTCTTTCAAAGCGCCTGACGAACCGCTGGGTTTCTTGAAAGCGGCCAATACCTTCGTCGGCCATCGTTCGCACACCCTGCGGCCAGCAGACGTTGCCTTCATGCACTATGAATGCGAACTGGCGGTGGTAATAGGCAAGACCGCACGCCAGGTCAAACGCGGGCAGGCCTACGACTACGTGGCGGGCTACACGGTCGCCAACGACTATGCCCTGCGCGATTACCTGGAAAATTGGTACCGCCCCAACCTGCGCGTAAAAAGCCGTGACACCTGCACGCCGCTCGGCCCCTGGCTGGTCGACCGCGACGATATTCCAGACCCGATGAATCTCAATCTGCGCACCACGGTCAACGGCGTCGAGACCCAGCGCGGCAACACCCGTGACATGGTGTTCGACGTGCCCGCGCTGATTGAGTACTTCAGCAGCTTCATGACCTTATCGCCCGGCGACCTGATCCTGACGGGCACGCCCGACGGCATCGTGAACGTCGTGCCCGGCGATGAAGTCGTAACCGAAATCGAAGGCGTCGGACGGCTGATCAATACGCTCGTCCCCTTCCCCGCCTGACCCAATCGCGAGGACATTCCATGCTAGATACCCAAACTGTTCGCGACATTGCCGCGCGTCTGCACGAGGCTGAACGCAGCCGCCAGCAGATCCGTCAGATTTCGCTGGAACACCCCGAGATCAATATCGCAGACGCCTATGCCATCCAACGCGCCTGGATGGACATCAAACTGGCTGAAGGACGCATCAAACGCGGCCACAAGATTGGTCTGACATCACGCGCAATGCAGCAGGCGTCGCAGATCGAAGAACCTGACTTCGGCATGCTGCTGGACGACATGTTTTTTGATGATGGCAGTGACATTCCAGCCAGCCGCTTCATCCTGCCGCGGCTGGAAGTCGAACTGGCCTTTGTGCTGGGCAAGCGGCTTGAAGGGCCGCACGTGTCGCTGTTCCAGGTGTATGACGCGGTGGACTATGTGATTCCCGCGCTGGAGATCATCGACGCCCGCTCACACAGCATCGACCCCGACAGCAAGCGGCCACGCAAGGTATTCGACACCATCGCAGACAACGCGGCCAACGCGGGCGTGGTGATGGGAGGACGGCCGGTAAAGATCGGCGACATGGATCTGCGCTGGATCGGCGCAATCCTGTCGCGCAACGCCGTGATAGAGGAAACCGGTATAGCCGCCGGTGTCTTGAATCACCCCGCCAATGGCGTAGTATGGCTGGCTAATAAGCTGGCCGCCCACGATGTGGCGCTGGAAGCGGGCGAGATCATTCTGTCGGGTTCTTTCACCCGCCCGGTGGCTGCCCGGCCCGGCGACACCTTTAATGTCGACTACGGCGTGCTGGGTTCCGTCAACTGTCATTTCATTTAAAGCGGCATGCAGTCCATGGACATCCTGACCAATACCTTCAAGCAAGCCTTGCGCGACCGCCAACCCCAGATCGGTCTGTGGGCGGGTCTTGCCAGCGCCTACACGTCGGAAATCATCGCGGGCGCCGGATTCGACTGGTTGCTGATCGATGGCGAGCACGCCCCCAACACCTTGCAGACCACTCTGGCACAGCTGCAATCGGTGGCCGCCTACCCCGTGGCGGCCGTGGTGCGTCCGGCCTGGAATGATCCCGTGCAGATCAAGCAGATCCTGGACACCGGCGCGCAGACCTTGCTGGTGCCCATGATTCAATCCGCAGAGGAAGCCGCCGCAGCGGTCGCCGCAGTGCGTTATCCGCCGGACGGTATCCGGGGCGTGGGCAGCGCGCTGGCGCGTTCGTCCCGCTGGAACCGCATCCCCAACTATCTGGAGCGCGCCAACGATCAGATGTGCGTGCTGGTGCAGATCGAAACACCAGCCGGTATCGAAGCCTTGGATGACATCCTGGCGATCGACGGTGTGGACGGCGCCTTCATCGGCCCAGCCGATCTGTCAGCGGGTATGGGCTACCTGGGCCAGCCGGATCACCCGGTTGTGCTGAAGACCATAGACGACGCCATCACCCGCATCGTGCGCTCGGGCAAGGCTGCCGGCATCCTGCATAGCGGCGTGACGCAAGCCAAGCACTATCTGGCGCTGGGCGCGACGTTTGTGGCCGTCGGCGTTGATGCGGTGCTGCTGGCGCGAGCAGCCGAAACGCTGGCCGGGGAATTCAAGGACGTGAAGACGGTGGAAGCGGGCAAAGGCCCGTACTAGCAGCCCGGGCCTTCTGAACAAAAAAACGCGCACCTTGGTGCGCGTTGTTCGTTTATGACGTCCAGGGAATCAGGAACGTCCGCCCAAGCTTCCCCCGCCATCCACACCCAGTACCTGGCCGGTAATGAACCCCGCGTCGTCCGACAGCAGGAAAGCGATGGCAGCAGCCACTTCAGCCGGCGTGCCCAGACGCTTCATCGGCACGGAAGCCAGCGCGCGCTTTTCGCCTTCGCTGCCAGCAGGCCGGGTAGCACGGAACATTTCGGTTTCAATCGGGCCGGGAGCCACGGCGTTGGACGTGACACCGTATTCGGCCAGTTCCAGCGCCCAGGTACGGGTGCAACCCACGAGCGCATTCTTGGCGGCCGAATAGGCTGTGCGGTCCAGACCGCCATAAATGGCTCGGCTGACCACGTTGACGATGCGGCCCGCACGGCGAACCTTCATTGATTCGATGAAAGCCTGGGTAACCTGCACTGCTACGCGCACATTCAAATCCAGCACGTTGTAAAGCGTAGCCAGGTCGATTTCGCCCAGCGGCTGGGGCGACGCAATACCCACGTTATTCACCACGGCGTCAACGGGGAATTTGTCGCGGATTTCACGCAGCACTTCTTCGGTGCGGCCGGCATCGGCCAAGTCACACGCGTACAGATAGCCGGGGAAATCGACGTCCGTCGTGTTGCGCGCAATGCCAACCACATGACAGCCCATGTCGGACAGCCGCTGAGTAAGCGCCCAGCCTATGCCTTTGGTGGCGCCCGTAATGAGCACACATTTGTCCTTCATGGATCGAAACCTCGTAGTCTGTTTTCTTGGTCAAAAAACGGGCGCTTGGGCGCCCGGTTTCCCAAGTAGACACCATCCGGGGCCGGCTGTCTTGTAAATTGCGTAGCAATTATTGCCCGCTGGACACGCCCGGGATGACCGGGTGCCAGGCCCGGCCAAGCCGGCTCAGGCGTCCCGTGTAACGGGAACGCGAGGCGCCAGGGCGCACAGAAGCTCGTAGCCAATCGTGCCGGCAGCCTGGGCGACCTCGTCCACGGACGGGCCGTCTTCGCCCCACAGCACAACGGGCGCGCCGACGCCGGCAGCCGGAATGGGACCCAGGTCCACGATCAACATGTCCATCGACACCCGGCCGATCAATTGGCTGCGGATACCGGCCACCACCACGGGAGTGCCGGTAGTGGCATGACGAGGATAACCGTCGGCGTAACCGCAGGCGACGATGCCGATGCGCATGGGGCGCTCGGCCCGGAAAATGCCGCCATACCCGACTGAATCACCCGCCTTGAGCTCCTGCACGGCGATGATTTCCGAACTGAGGGACATGGCGGGCTTCAAGCCGAAGGTGGTGGCATCCGCATCGGCGAAGGGCGATGCCCCATACAGGCAGATACCGGGGCGCACCCAGTGCGTCTGCGTAGCCGACCCCACGGCAATGTCCGCGAAACGCAGCGTGGCCGCCGAGTTGCACACGCTGATTGCCCCAGGCATCTTATGCGTCACCGAATTAAAAACCGCCAATTGCTCGTTCACGCCCTGCGGGCCATCGGCTGACGCAAAGTGAGTCATCTTGCCCACGGAGCCCAAGGTGCCTTGCTGTTGCAGCAACATGGCGCGTTCATGCGCGGCGGCGTAGGCGGCGGGGCTGAAGCCCAGGCGATTCATGCCGCTGTTCAGCTTCAACATGATGTCCACTCGACGCGAAAAGCGCGCCCGGGCCAGCATGTCCAGCTGTTCACGGTTGTGCACGGTGGTGCTCAGGTGATAGCGATCGACAAGGTCCAGATCAGCCGGATTGAAAAACCCTTCCAGCAACAGGATCGGCCCGCCCCAACCGGCCTCGCGGCAACGCACGGCTTCGTCCAGATCCAGCATCGCCAGGCCTTGGGCCTTGGAAAACCCGGTGACTGCTTGCTCGATGCCATGGCCGTAGGCATTGGCCTTGATGACCGCCCAGATGGATGGCGGCAGGCCCGACGCCGCAGCGGCGGTCTGTTCGAGGTGGTGGCGCACGGTGGCAAGATTGTGCGCAAGAGCAGAGACGGAAACAGTGGCGAATATTGGGCGCGGCATGGTGTGAGATCCTGTGGCGCTTAAGTCTAACTGATCGCAGCCAACGGAGCACCGCCCCTGCCCTTGGGAAAACGACTACTCTAAAATGGTGTGAACCGGGCCCCCAAACCCGATCTGACCATCCAGCTCATGTCCATCGATCACTACGAGAACTTTCCCGTCGCCTCGCTGCTGCTGCCGCGCAGGCTGCGCGGCGCCGTGACCGATATTTACCGGTTTGCCCGCGCAGCGGACGATATCGCCGACGAAGGCACCGCCACGGACGCCGAGCGTCTTGCCCAGTTGGCGTCGTTTCGCACCGAACTGCATCGCATCGGCGCGGAACCCGGCGCCACGCCCCCGCCCGGCCTGCCGCCTCTGGCTGATATTTTCACGCCGCTGGCCAAGACCATTGCGCAGCATCAACTGCCGATCACGCCGTTTTATGACCTGTTGTCCGCCTTTGAGCAGGACATTACGGTCAAACGCTACGACGATTACGCGACGCTTGCTGACTACTGCACACGATCGGCCAATCCTGTCGGACGGCTGATGCTGCACCTGTTCAATGCGTCCACCCCGCAGGACGTGGCCGAAGGCGACGCCATCTGCACCGGATTGCAATTGGTGAACTTCTGGCAGGACGTGCGCGTGGACTGGCATAAGCAGCGCGTGTACCTGCCGCAAGAAGACCTGCGCCGCTTCGGCGTGACGGACGACGATCTGGCGGCCTGCCGCCTGAGCCCGGCTTGGCGCGAACTGATGGCTTTTGAGGTGGATCGCACGCGTGCGCTGCTACACTTCGGCGCTCCGCTTGCGCGCCGCCTGCCCGGCCGCCTCGGCCTGGAACTGCGCCTGGTGGTGCAAGGCGGGCTACGAGTGCTGGAGCGCATCGAGGCGAGCGGCTACGATGTATTTATGAATCGCCCCGAATTGGGCGCCAAAGACTGGGCCATCATGTTGTGGCGCTCTATCAAGTAACAGGCCCTGCCTAATATGACCCCTGACGAGTACTGCCAGGAGAAAGCCGCCAAGAGCGGTTCCAGCTTCTACTATTCTTTCCTGTTCCTTCCGCCCGAACGCCGCCGCGCCATTACTGCGCTGTACGCGTACTGCCGTGAAGTGGATGACGTGGTTGACGAATGCACCGACCCTTCGCTGGCCCGCATCAAGCTGGCCTGGTGGCGCACCCAGGTCGATCAGATGTTCGACGGCAAGCCCGACCACCCCGTCACGCGTGCGATGCAGCCGCATCTGCAAAGCTGTTCGATCACCCGCGAGCGCCTGCTGGCCGTGGTGGACGGCATGGAAATGGATCTGGACCAGACCCGCTACCTGGACTGGCCGGGCCTGCGCAAGTATTGCTGGCACGCCGCCGGCGTCGTAGGTGAATTGTCCGCCGGCGTGTTTGGCTACAGCGATCCCAAAACGCTGGTCTACGCAGAGAAGTTGGGCCTGGCATTCCAGATGACCAACATCATCCGCGATGTCGGCGATGACGCGCGCCGTGGCCGTATCTATATTCCGGTCAACGACATGCAGCAATTCGAGGTCAAGGCCTCGGACATCCTGAACGGCGAATACTCCGACCGTTTCAGCGCGCTCATGAAGTTCCAGACCGATCGCGCCCGCGAGCTGTATCGCGAAGCCATGACCAACCTGCCCGAAGCGGATCGCCGTTCGCAGCGCCCCGGGCTGATGATGGCGGCGATCTATCACGCACTGCTTGACGAGATCGAGCGCGACAACTGGCAGGTGCTGCACCAGCGCATCTCGCTCACGCCCCTGCGCAAGCTGTGGTTGGCCTGGAAGACCTGGGTGGGCGGCGGACGCGGGCTGGTCCGCCGGTTGGCGAAGTGAAGGCGGCGGTTATTGGCGCAGGCTGGGCGGGGCTGGCCGCCAGCGTCGCACTGCGTGAAGCAGGCGCCAAAGTTACGGTATTTGAAGCGGGCCACACGCCAGGGGGCCGAGCGCGCCGCGTGTTCCATGGCGACTTCGATGCGCCGCTGGACAATGGCCAGCATCTGCTGTCGGGCGCCTACAAACATACGCTGGCGCTGATGCGCCGGGTGGGGCGCAACCCCGACGCGCTGCTGATGCGCAGGCCTTTGCGGCTGGCCAGCCTGGACGGCCGTTTTCATCTGTCTGCTCCGCGCTTGCCTGCGCCGCTGCACATGGCTTTCGCCATCCTGCGTGCACGCGGATTGTCATGGTCCGACAGGCTGGCTTCGTTGCGCCTGATGCGCGGCCTGAAAGCCATGTCGTGGACGCCGCCACGCGAATGGACCGTATTGCATCTGCTGCACTATCACGCTCAATCGGACGCGCTGATCCGTCAGGTCTGGGAGCCGCTGTGCCTGGCTGCATTGAACACGCCCACCGCAACCGCCAGCGCTGCGCTGTTCGCCCGCGTGTTGCGTGACAGCCTGACCGGCAACCGCGAAAACAGCGACATGCTGCTGCCCTGCACGGACCTGTCGGCGCTATGGCCGGACGCTGCGGCGCGTCAGGTCACCATGCGCTACGGCAGCACGGTGCGCCAGTTGCATCCGTCGGCGGACGGCATCGATATCAACCAGGAACGTTTTGATGCGGCAGTGCTGGCTGTGCCGCCCGCTTTTGCTGCGCGATTGCTGGAAACCCCGCTTCGAGACGCCGGCGCCACCGGTTTGTTGAATGCGCTAAAGGCATTCGACTACCTGCCGATCGCCACCTTAAACCTGCGGCTGGCGGAGCCCTGGCGTCTTCCCGAGCCCATGATGATGCTGCGCGAAGAGGCTGCCCGAGGTCACGTCGGCCAATGGCTGTTTGACCGCGCGCAGTTGGCCGGCGACGCCAAGGCGGGCGAACTGGCCGTGGTGGCCAGTGCCGCCACCAGCATTGCTGAACGCAATCGCCACCAGGTTATCGAGGCATTGATCGATCAGGTAGCAGAACAGGCCGCGCGCCATCCGGCCCGCCTGCCCGCCATGCCGGAAGTGTCTGCCGCCGAGCTGTTCATTGAAAAGCGCGCCACCTTCGCAGCCGTGCCCGGCCTGACCCGGCCGCTGAATTCCACACCGTGGCCGACCCTGGCCCTGGCCGGTGACTGGACCGACACGGGTTACCCCGGCGTGCTGGAAGGCGCGGTGCGTAGCGGCCTGCAAGCGGCGCGCGTGCTGAATCCGCGGGCTGATTGATCCAGCGAACGGCGCGGCAGGCATAGTCTGCCGCGCTGATCAGCGCAACAGATGGGCAGTAGCGATGCCTGCGCCCGTCAGCAGCAAAGAACCCGCAAGACTCAGACCTGCGTAGCTCAATGCGCTGCCGTAGGCGCCGCGTTCCAGCATCGCCACGGTCTCGGCCGAGAATGTCGAAAAGGTGGTCAACCCGCCCATGAAACCGGTGATCGCGCCCAGCCGGACCCAGGCCGGCCATTCCGGATGGGCCGCCACCAGCGCCAGCACCAGCCCCACCATATAACCACCCGCCAGATTCACGGCGAAGGTGCCCCACGGCCAGGATTCGACATTCAGCCACAGACTGACAAGCCATCGGGCCCAGGCCCCCAAAATAGCGCCCAGGCCCACGGCCAGAAAATTCAGGGGAATCAGGGTTTGATAGGCGGACATTGGGTTCAGGGCAGGCGGTGCTGTTTGAGCCGTAGGGAAAAGACCAGCAGTAGTATGCCGAAAAACACGGCGTAGATGCCGATCACCCAGACCAGCGCCAATGCGCCCGCGCCGGGCTGCATGATGAGCATGCCGCCAAACAGAATCGACACCACGCCCGACAGCGCCAGCAGCCATTCATTGCGGATTTCCTTGCGGAACCGTATGGCGGCAATGACTTGGAACAACCCTGCCACCAACGCCCAGATGGCAATGATGTAGAGCAGAAACAAGGCAGTCAGCCCCGGCCACAGGAAGGTAACGATACCCGCGGCCACGCCCAGCACGCCCACGACGATCAGCGCCCACAGCGGTTTGCCTTTATCCCGGATGCGTACGCCGGCAATCAGCGCCAGCACGCCATCCACCAGGGCAAATGCGCCCCAGACCAGTACCAGCGCCGACAGAGTGATGGCCGGCATGAACAGCGCCATCAATCCAAACAGGATGGCAACCACGCCGCGCAAAGCGACCCAACCCCAATGACGACCAATGTGATCCACGACTTGCGGCTCAATCATGTTGCCCTCCGGTTGTTGTAACGCGAGGCCTATCTTATCCCTGCACTGCCGCGAGCGTCACGATTTGGCCCGCGCGCCAGATCCGGCATTCAGTAATGGATTGAAATCGCCTTCGCCGCGGAACAGGGCCTTTTATAAGAGTAATTCTCATTAAATGTTAGAATCCGCGGCTTCCAACAGAAGCTCACATGGACAGTCAAACCACCCCTCGGCGGCGCGCCTATTGGCTTAAAACGCTGCACCAATGGCATTGGATCAGCTCGGCGCTTTGTTTGCTGGGAATGCTGCTTTTTGCCATTACCGGGTTGACGCTGAATAACGCCTCGCTCATAGAGTCCAAGGCGGTGGTGAATAGCCATCAGGCACAACTGCCGGAGCCCGTGCTGAAGCAGCTGACCGTAGCGGCCGGCCAGAAGAAGGCGCCCTTGCCTGCCCCTGTCGCCCAATGGCTGGACGATGCGCTGGGTGCCTCCACGGCGGGAAAAACTGCTGAATGGTCGGCTGACGAGGTCTATCTGTCGCTGCCACGCGCAGGCGGCGACGCCTGGCTGTCGATTGACCGGTCCAGCGGCGAAGTCGAATACGAACGTACCGACCGCGGTTGGGTCTCGTATCTGAATGATCTGCACAAGGGCCGACATACCGGCCTGGCCTGGAGCTGGTTCCTGGATATTTTCGCACTGGCCTGTCTGGTCTTTTCCCTGACCGGTCTTGTCCTGCTCAAGATGCACGCCGGCAACCGCAGCGCGACCTGGCCCATGGTGGGGCTGGGCATCGTGATCCCGGTTGTGCTGGCCCTGCTCTTCATTCACTGATTTCATCGATCCGCCCCTGGAGATCTCCATGCGTAAATTGTTGTTGCCGGCCCTGGTGGCCGGCCTGATCGCCCGAACGGCCAATGCGGCCGATATCGGCCTGTCCATTGAAGTACCGCGCCTGGATGTGGCCGAATACCACCGCCCTTATGTCGCGGTCTGGATCGAAAAAGCGGACCAGAGCGTGGCCGCCGATCTGGCCGTCTGGTACGACGTGGCCAAGAAAAACAACGAAGGCGCCGAATGGCTGAAAGACATGCGCCAATGGTGGCGCCGCAGCGGCCGTAATCAGCAGTTTCCGGTGGACGGCGTCAGCGGCGCTACCAAACCGGTCGGCAAGCACGCCCTGAGCTTTGACGCTGCCAGCAAGCCGCTGGCCACGCTCAAGCCTGGCGAGTATGCCGTCGTGGTCGAAGCCGCCCGCGAAGTGGGCGGCCGCGAACTGGTCCGCATTCCCTTCCAGTGGCCGCCGAAAAAGGCCGAGCAACTGACGGCGAGCGGCGAACACGAACTGGGCGCCATCGCCCTCGACCTGAAACCCTGATGTTCTTCAACAAGCCTTCAAGGAGCGCACCCATGAAATCCGCCATCAAACTGGCCGCCGCCCTGGCGTTGAGCCTGCCCTTTGCCTCCCAGGCTCACGACGTCTGGATCGTCCCGTCGTCGACCGTGCTGTCTGGCACGGATAGCTGGATCACCGTCGACGCCGCCGTCGGCAATGACAAGTTCTACTTCAACCATGCGCCGTTGCGCCTGGACGGCCTGACGGTCGTAGCTCCCGATGGCACTGCCGCCGAAGCCGAAAACCTGAATCGCGGAAAGCTGCGCAGCACGTTTGACCTGCAACTCAAGCAAAGCGGGACCTACCGCGTGGCTGTCGTCAACGACGGCGTGTTTGCGCGCTGGAAAGAAGACGGCAAGAACAAGCGTTACTTCGGCAAGGTTGAAGGCATGGCCCAGGCCGTGCCTGCCAAGGCGGAAGAGCTTGAGGTCTCGCAAAGCCTGGGCCGCGTCGAAACCTTTGTGACCGCGGGCAAGCCCACGGCCGTGAAGCCGGTGGGACGCGGCCTGGAACTGGCGCCCGTCACGCACCCCAACGATTTGTTCACGGACGAATCCGCCACTTTCCAGATGCTGCTGGACGGCAAGCCCGCCGCTGATCTGAAGATCAATGTCGTGCCCGGCGGCAGCCGTTATCGCGACAAGGTCGGCGAGATCGAACTGAAGACAGATAAAGACGGCAAATTCTCGGTGAAGTGGCCGCAGCCCGGCTTGTTCTGGATCGAAGCTGGCATGGAAGACGACAAGGTCAGCGTGCCGCAAGCCAAGAAGCGCCGCTTGTCGTACGCCGGCACCGTTGAAGTGCTGCAACCCTAAGCAGCTGCTGGCGCGTGCCGACCCCTCCTTCCTACGCCCCACGCGGCGCCGCGGCGCCCAGCGTCCGCGTCGCCTATGGCGCCATGCCAGCCGCGCAAGCAACGCTGGCGGCGCTTGCGGGCGCGACCATGGGCACCACGTGGTCGGCGCGATTGGCGCTGCCCGCCGGCCGCACGGAAGACGCGGCACGGCAGGCCATCCAGTCCGCGCTGGACGAAGTCGTCGCCCAGATGAGCACCTGGGAAGCGGACTCGGACATCACGCGCTACAACCAGGCAACCGCCGGCTGGCAGATCTTGCCCAGCGCGTTCTTCCATGTGCTGCACCATGCGCTGGCATTGGCAGAAGACAGCGGCGGCGCTTACGACCCCACCGTGGGGCCGCTGGTCAACGCCTGGGGATTCGGGCCGCATCAACGCGCTTTTGAACCCCCGTCTGCTGGCGTCATCGAAGCAGCAAGCGCCAGGTGCGGATGGCAACGCGTGCAGCTGGATACCGAACGGCAAGCCGCGCACCAGCCCGGCGGCGTTTATCTGGACCTGTCGTCCATCGCGAAAGGCTACGGCGTCGACCGCGCGGGAATGGCGTTGGATGCGCTGGGCGTGACGCAATATCTGGTGGAAGTCGGCGGCGAACTGCGCGCGCGCGGCAAGCGGCCTGATGGTCAGCCCTGGCGCGTGGCAATTGAAGTGCCCGACGCCAGCGACAGCCACGCCATGGCGCTGCCGCTTGAAGACCGCAGCATTGCGACCTCGGGTGATTACCGGCGCCATGCGGGCACAGGTGATGCGCGCTACGCCCACACCATCGATCCGCGCACCGGACGTCCCGTGCGCAACAACGTGGCATCTGTCAGCGTGTTGCATCCCGGTTGCATGCAGGCGGATGCGCTGGCTACGGTGCTGACGGTGCTGGGCGAGACCGATGGTCTGGTCTATGCCCGCCGCCACGATCTGGCCGCCCTGTTCATCCTGCGCGACGCTGACGCCTATCGCGTCATTGCCACCCCGGCGTTTCAGGCGCTGGCGCTTTCCCGTTGACCCCATGAGTCTGACGTCATGAGTCTGACCCGATTGATCGCGGCGGCGTGCGTGGTGGGCGTCTGGCTGCTGCTGTGCCTGTGGGCATGGCGCCGCGCCCGACGGCATGACACGCAGCAGGCGCTGGCGCTGCAAGCCTTGAACACCCCTGCGGCCGACGACACGCTATTGGTCGCCTTTGCAACCCAGACGGGGTATGCAGAATCCCTGGCCGCGCAAACGGCGGATTCCCTGCGCGCGGGAGGCCTGACAGTGCGAGTCGCCGCGCTGGATCAGCTGGACCTGACGCGCCTGGCCGGTTACCGCCGCATGCTGTTCATCGTCAGCACCTATGGCGAAGGTGATCCGCCCGACGCCGCCGCGTCTTTTGCCGGTCAGATGCAGGGGCCAGCCACCGGCGCCCCGGCACTGGCAGGCGCACATTACGCCGTACTGGCGCTGGGCGACAGCGAGTACGCCCAGTATTGCGGCTTTGGCCATCGGCTCAATGATTGGCTGCATACCCAAGGCGCTGCGCCGCTGTTCGATCTGGTCGACGTCGACAATGGCGACCCTGCCGCGCTGCGCCATTGGCAGCATCACCTGGGTCTGCTGGCCGGCCGCAGCGACCTGCCCGATTGGCAAGCGCCCGTCTACGAACCGTGGCGCCTGGCTGGCCGCGTATGCCTGAACCCGGACAGCCTGGGCGGCCCATGCTATCTGTTGACCCTGACGCCGCCCGCATCGGGCCAGTCCCACTGGCAGGCCGGCGATATCGCCGAAATAGGTCCCCGGCAAACACGCGGCGGACCACTGCTGGCACACCGCGAGTACTCCATTGCCTCTCTGCCAGAAGACGGCGCAATTCAGTTGCTGGTGCGGCAGATGCGCAGCGCTGACGGCGGATTGGGCGTGGGCAGCGGCTGGCTGACGCATATCGCCCGGCTGGGCGATGAGATAGATCTGCGTGTACGCACCAATCGCAATTTCCATGCGCCGGACGATGGCCGCCCGTTGATTCTGGTGGGCAACGGTACAGGCCTGGCCGGCCTGCGAGCGTTGATCAAGGCTCGCCGCGCGCAAGGCCCATCACGCAACTGGCTGATCTTTGGCGAACGCAATGCGGCGCATGACGCGTTCTGTCATGACGATATCGCCGCGTGGCAAGAAGACGGCACGCTGGAACGCGTGGACGCCGTCTATTCACGCGACCAAGAGACGCGGCGCTATGTGCAGCATCTGCTGCGGGAACAGGCTGACCGCGTGCGATCCTGGGTAGACGCCGGCGCCGCCATCTATGTCTGCGGCAGCCTGCAAGGCATGGCGGGCGGCGTCGACGCCGCCCTGCAGGACATTCTGGGCGACGTGCGCCTGCAGTCGCTGCAACACAGCGGCCGTTACCGGCGCGACGTGTACTAAGCGAGGGCTACCGCGCGGCCCAAATGCAGTCCGCGCGGATGTCACAAAAACCCTTATTGCAATTTAATCTGCGCCGC
The DNA here is from genome assembly GCF_030864005.1 of Achromobacter seleniivolatilans. Lineage (NCBI taxonomy): Bacteria > Pseudomonadati > Pseudomonadota > Betaproteobacteria > Burkholderiales > Alcaligenaceae > Achromobacter > Achromobacter seleniivolatilans. Next base: position 557,013 of record NZ_CP132976.1, on the reverse strand, counting down.
ATCGATCACTGTCTTCCAGCGGTCGCGCTCGGTGCGGATCTGCTCGCCAAATTCCGCAGGCGTGTTGCCCAACGGAAACGCCCCGGTTTCTTCCATCTTGGCCGCCGTGGCCGGGTCCCGCACAGCCTCTGCAAACGCCTTGGCAAGCTTGTCGCGCACGTCTGCCGGCATACCGGCCGGGCCCACCACGCCGTACCAGGCCGTGACGTCGTAGTCCTTATAACCTTGCTCGGCAAACGTAGGCACGTCCGGCAAACGCGGATTGCGCGCCGTGCCCGTAATTGCCAACGCATGCAGATGCTTGCTCTTCAAGTACGGCAACGACGAGGGGAAGTTGTCGAAAATCACCGGCACCACGCCGCCCACGGTATCGGTCAACGCGGGCGCCGAGCCGCGATACGAGATGCTGTTCATCTTGCCGCCTACGATCTGCAAGAACCAGATCATGCCCAGATCATTCACACCGCCTGCGCCGGCATTGGCATAGCCGTCTTTGTTCGGGTTCGCGCGCACATGCGCCACGAAATCGGCCAGCGTCTGAGCCGGGAACTTCGGATTGACGCTCAGAATATTGGGGCTGGTGACCAGGTTGCTGATAGGCGTGAAGTCCTTGACCGGGTCGTAGGCCAGATTGGGGAACAGATGCGGCGCCGTGCCATGCGTGCTGACCGTGGCCAGGCCCACCGTATAGCCGTCAGGCTTGGCACGCGCCGTAGCTGCCATGCCGATGGTGCCCGACGCGCCGGTACGGTTTTCCACCACGATCTGCTGGCCCAGGATCTCTCCTGCTTTCGCCGCGGCCACACGGCCGACGATATCCGTCGGCCCGCCAGCCGGGAACGGCACGATCAAGGTGATGGGATGGTCGGGAAAAGCGGCGTGAGCAGCGGGCAGCGCTGCCGCCAGCGCCAAGGCGGCACAAGTTTTTCTGATCATGATGGGGTTTGTCTCCTGAGTGATCGTTGCTGTTGTTATTGAATTGAATCCGGCGCTTCAGGCGTTGCCAAGGTGCGAGCCGCAGCTTGAGACGCCGGTGCTTTGCCGCCCTGCGGCGTCCGGTGCAGAATCTGGCCAGGCCGGCCCCCGTCTGCCTGGGGCGGGAACACCTGCCGCCCATTGACCAGCACCTGCTCGATGCCGGTTGACGCCAACGTGGGCGCTTCCCAAGTGGCGCGATCTGCGACCGTATCCGCATCAAACACCACGATGTCCGCCCATGCCCCAACGCTGAGTTGTCCACGCCCCGCCAGCCCGAATACGCGCGCGGGCAAAGACGTCATTTTGGCCACCGCCGCTTCCAGCGTCAGCAACTCGGCCTCGCGCACATAGCGGCCCAGCACCCGCGTAAAGCTGCCCCACAGGCGGGGATGCGGATGCGCGTCGTTGGGCAGACCGTCCGACCCCACCATGCAGCACTCATGCTGAAAGATGCGCCGGACTTCGGCTTCGTCCATCGCAAAGTAGATAGCGCCTGCCGGACATAAGCGCTGCGCCGCAGTCGTTTTATCGCAGCCCCAGCGCGCGGCGATATCGCTCAGATATTCGCCACTGCATTCCGGATGCGGCGTCGACCACGTAATGCGGATGTCGTCGATGATTTCGGCGCGTTCCGGGATCAGGATGGTGGAACTGCCCGGGTACGGATAGATGTCCAGCGCGACCTCCACGCCCTGGGCCCGCGCCCGGTCGATATTGGCCAGCGTTGCGCGGCTCTTACCCCAGTTGCGCGGCATCATGCATTTGTGATGCGACAGCACCGTGGCGCAACCGCTGTTGCGTCCAACGGAAAGGACTTCGTCCACGGCCGCTTCGACCTCGTCGCCTTCGTTGCGGATGTGGCTGGTATGCAGAGCGCCGTGCGCCGCCGCCACCTGAGCCAGACCCTCAAGTTCAGCCTGTTGCGCCGCACCGCCCGGCTGATACGCCAGCCCGGTGCTAAAGCCCACCGCCCCCGCTTCCAACGCATCGGCCAGCATGCGTTGCATAGCCTGCTGCTCGTCTGCGGTCGGCGTCAGGGTCGGATCGGCCATGACGGCCAGGCGCAGATTGGCATGGCCCACCAGCGCCGCCACATTGATCATCGGCTGCTGTGCGCGCAGTTCGTCAAAATAGGCCTGCATATCGGCAAACAGCGGAGTCTCGCCCAACAAGGCCAGCGCCGCCGCAGTGTTGCCAGGCAAAGGCGCGGGAGCGCCGCTGACGCCGCAATTTCCCACTACGACGGTCGTGATGCCCTGGCTGGTCTTCCATTCCAGACCGGGTTTTTCAACAAACATCAGGTCATCATGACCATGCACGTCGATAAATCCCGGCGCAACAATCTTGCCGCGCGCATCCACGCGGCGCACTGCCTCTGCGTCTGCCAGATCGCCGATGGCCGCCACTCGGTCTCCGGCCACGCCCACATCGGCGCGCCTTCTGGCGCCGCCCAGCCCGTCGATGACCCAGCCGCCTTCAATGATCAGATCCAGTTTGTCCTGCCGCATGATTGCCCTGCCTAGATGAAGGCCCTAGTATCGTCCGCGCGATCAATCTGTAAAAATTGTTTTTATTGATCCATCTATCGTTATTTGAAATGAATCGCCTGCCCAAGCACGTCACCCTCAAGCACCTGACCGCCTTTGTGGCGGTGGCGCAGGAATCCAGCTTCACCCATGCGGCCAAGCGCCTGTTTCAGACGCAGTCGTCGGTCACCAGCCTGGTGCGCCAACTGGAAGACGCGCTGACCACTCAGTTGTTTGCACGTACCAGCCGGCGTGTGCTGCTGACTGCGGCGGGCGAAGAATTCCTGCCCCGTGTGATGCGGCTGCTGGCTGATTTTGACGGGGTGATCGAAGACGTGGTGCGCTTTGGCGCACTGGAACGCGGCCGCGTGGGAGTGGCAGCGGCGCCATCCGCCATCACGCACATCATCGCCCCTGCCGCGACTGCTTTTGCGGCGCAGTACCCAGCTGTGCGGCTGTATCTTAGCGATGACAACTCTGGCAGCATCCAACGCAAGGTTGCCGCGCGGGAAGTGGATTTCGGCCTGACCAGCCGCTGGGCCGATGCCCCCGGATTGCGCTTTGACCCTTTGCTGGAAGATCGCTTTGGCGTGCTGTACCGCAGCGACGATGACAGCCTGCGTCCCGCCCGCGACGGCACCATGCGCTGGTCCGATCTCGCCCAGCGCAAGCTGGTGGGCGTGGTGGACGAAACAGGAATCATGGCGTTGCTGCGCGGCCGGGCGGACCTGCCTATCGAGGCGGGCGCGCCCTTTTACGAGGCGTCCAGCACCACATCGCAGGCTGCGTTGGTGAAGGCGGGCCTGGGGGTTGCGCTGCTGCCAGCGCTGGCAGCCGGACGCGTCATGGAGCCAGGGCTGTCTTATGCGTTGCTATCGAGGCCAACCGTCGTACGAACTGTTTGCATCATCCGGCACAAGGAGCATCCCTTGAGTCCGGCAGCGCAGGCGCTGATTCGCGCCCTGCACGATTTTCTGCGCATCGCGGTCTTGCCTGCCGGGTGCAAACGCGTGCCAGCCAGTGCCAAAACGCTGAAAGACTAGCCGGTGGATCAGCGGCTCCGCAGTTTCTCGTCCAGCGCGGCAAGCCCCGCCGCAAACACGCCCTGGCCAACCGCCTTGGCCACATCGCTCAACTCAGCGCCTTCCACGCGGAAGTCTGCCCACCACTCCACGAGCGTATGGCCGCCTTCGGTAATGGGCCGCAACGAGACGCCGGCGATGTAGTCGCGCATCGGCAGATCGGTCTCGATGATGGAATACCGCAACGCCGTGTTGGGATCGTCCAGCATCAGCAATTGCTCGCGCACGAATCCCGAAGGCTTAAGCGTCAGATACCGCACGCTACCCACCGCGTCATGCCGGCCATCGGCTTCCAGACGGCTCTGAGCGATGCCCGGATGCCAACTGGCCAGACCGTCAAAATTGCGGAACATCGTCCAGACCTGCGCGAGCGGCGCGTGAATGACAGCGCTGACATGTACGGTGTGCGGCATAGGGACCCTCTTAGAAAGTCAGGTTTTTGAACTCGCGAGTCGCTGCGGTCAGCGCTTGTTCGGTGGGCAGGCGCTCCATCGAGCTGGCGCCATAAAAACCGTGGCAATGCTTGCAAGCACGCAAGACATAGGCGGCGTCTTCGGGCGTGGCGATGGGGCCGCCGTGGCACAGCACGATGATATCCGGCCGCACCGCCAGCGCCGCTTCGGCAATGCGGTCAATGGCGGTCACGCAACCATCCAGCGTCTGCGATGTCTCGGCCCCGATTGAACCGCCGGTGGTCAGCCCCATATGCGCGACGATGATATCCGCGCCCGCCTTCGCCATGGCCACTGCATCGTCTTCATTAAAGACATAAGGCGTGGTCAGCATGCCCTTCTTGTGGGCCAGGCGGATCATGTCGACTTCCAGCCCGTAGCCCATGCCTGTTTCTTCCAGATTGGCGCGGAAGTTGCCGTCGATCAGGCCCACGGTGGGAAAGTTCTGCACCCCGGAAAACCCTTGGCGTTTCAGGTCATCCAGGAACACATCGAAGTCGCAAAACGGATCGGTGCCGTTCACGCCAGCCAGGACCGGCGTTTTCTTTACAACGGGCAACACTTCACGGCCCATGTCCACCACGATCTCGTTGGCATTGCCATAGGCCAGCAGCCCGGCCAGTGAACCCCGGCCCGCCATGCGGTAGCGGCCCGAGTTATAGATCACGATCAGATCGATACCGCCCGCCTCTTCGCACTTGGCCGACAGCCCCGTGCCCGCGCCGCCGCCCACGATCGGCGTGCGGGCACGCACCATGGCGCGAAACTTGTCCAATAGCTCGTTACGGTCAAAACGCGGCATGACAGCGGTCCTTAGTGTTTAGCGATTTCAAGAAATTGTGCGACCGCCGTCTTGGCGAACAGCGGGTCGTTGATGTGGCACGGCACGCGCACCAGGCGGCGGTTCGCCGTCTGCACCAGATTGGCTTCCAAGGCGGCAAACAACGCGGCGTCGGCCTCGGGGTCCCAAAAGGCTTGCCCGGGCGCATCCAGCGCAGAAACACCGCCTTCGGGAATCAGGAAACGCACCGGCCCGTGGCAACGGTTCAACTTGGCGGCGATCCATTCGCCTTGACGGGTGTTTTCTTCCACGGTGGTGCGCATCAGCGTCACCTGCGGATTGTGGGGGTAGAAGTTGCGGCCCTGATAGCGTTCGGGGATGGTATCCAGACCGCCGAAATTCACCATATCGAGAGCCCCGCACGATCCCACGTAGGGCGCGCCAGTTCGGGCCACAGCGCCGAAACGGTCTTCCGTGCACGCCAGTACGCCGCCGAACAGAAAGTCGCAGACTTCCGTTGTGGTCAGATCCAGCACGCCAGTCAGCAAATGGCTGTCCAGCAATTTTTCCATTGACTGCCCGCCCGTGCCCGTGGCGTGGAACACCAGGCTGTCATAGCTGGAGTCCAGCAAAGGCGTCACCTGCTGCACGCAGGCGGTGGTGACGCCAAACATGCTGATGCCAACAGCTGGTCGGCTATCGTCTTCGGCCGGAATCGCAGCCTGGCGGAATGCCCCGCCGATTGCGCCGGCGGCATTGGCCAGCACACGGCGCGAAATCCGGTTCAGGCCGGCCACGTCCGTCACGGAATACATCATGGCGATGTCCGACGGGCCGACATAGGGCGCGACATTGCCCGATGCCATCGTGGAGACCATCAGCTTTGGCGTGCCGATCGGCAACGCGCGCATGGCGGGAGTAATCAGAGCCGTGCCGCCAGAGCCGCCCAGACCCAGCATGGCGCCGATATCGGCATTGGCCGCGGCGTAGCGTTCAAACGCCAATGCCATGGCCACAATCGCCGTGCCGCGGTCACCGGTAAATACGGCATCTACGCCATCGGGATGGCACTTGGCCACATCGCGCGCCTGCACCTGCGCCGCGCTGGCGGCGCCCGTGGTGGACACATCCACCGACACCACTTCCAGCCCGTCGCGCTTGAGCAGATTCACCACGTATTCGGCTTCGTGGCCCTTGGTGTCGTAGGTGGCGGCAACAAAGACCCGCCGATTCGAATGCGTCATGACTCCTCCGCGGGCGGCTACACTCGGTGCGCGCCTCGATATGTGAGGCCGCAAGGCCTGTAGAATCTAGAAATGAGACGAAAGAATCATACTGAGACACCAGTCTCACGTCAAACCCTCCCTGCCGCTAAAACGACATCCGCTACCGGCGGAGTCACGCGCCTGATCGCCCCCGCCAGTCCGCAGGCGGCGGCCAGCGGAGAGCCTCCGCACGGCCCGCGCGCTCGCATGCGCAAGACCTTGCTCGACGCTGCGCAGCGCCTGATGGCGCAGGGCATCACGCCTTCGGTGGCCGAACTGGCGGAACATGCTCAGGTCTCACGTGCCACGGCGTATCGCTACTTTCCGAGCCAAAGCGCGCTGATCGCGGCGGTGGTTGACGAAAGCCTGGGGCCGATACTGGCATGGGACTCCACAGCGAAGGACGCCGCCACACGTGTCGACGAGTTGCTGCGTTTTGCCTACCCCCGGCTGGAATCGCACGAAGCTCCGCTTCGAGCCGCCGTCATGGTGTCTTTGCAGCAGCATGCCGAGGCCAGCGCCGGACGCGCCACAGCCGAACCGCGTCTGGTGCGCGGCCATCGGGTCGATATATTGAAGCGCGCCATCGCGCCGCTGGCCGCCGACCTGACACCCGCCCAGCAAGACCGCGTGGCGCAAGCCCTGTCGTTGGTGTACGGCACCGAAGTGTTCCTGGTATTGAAAGACATCTGGAAACTGGACCTGCCCGAGCTCACCGACGTTGTGCGTTGGACAGCCAACGCCATCATCAAACAGGCGCTGGCGGAAGCCGGACCCGTCAAGAAATAACCTGCACAAAGCCCGGTCAGGCGCAACCGGCGCACCTGACGCGCGGCTGTCATTCCTACGTCACTCGCAAGCGGCATAGTTCGTCGCTTTGCGGCCATGCCTTCGCATGCCGCTGGACGTTGGAGTGTTTCACATGCAGTTCGAAGTAGCCCGCTTGCGGCGGGCCATCATGCCGTTGTCGCTGGCTTGCGTCACCCTTTTGAGCGCCTGCGGTGGCAGCGACGATGACGATGAAGCCGCACCGCCCGCCCCGCCAGTGGTAATCGACCCCACGCCTCCGGTGGTGGAGAAGCCGCCAGTCATCACCGGCGCCTGGACCACGGGCGACCTGCACGTGCACACGGCCCAGTCCGACGACGCGCAAGTCACCCTGGAAAGCGCGCTGGACCAGGCATTCGACCGCTACAAGCTCGACTGGGCCGCGATTTCGAACCACCTGCGCCTGTCCGGCCGCGACCATACCGGCGTCACATTGGCGGGCGGCCCCATCCCGTTTTCGCAAGGCATGGCGCAGTACGAAGTGCCGTTCATCAAGCAAGCGCAAGCCGCGGGCCGGTACGCAGGGAAGATCATTTTCTCGTCGTTTGAATGGGACATGCCCACGCATGATCACGTCAACATCGGTATTGGAATGAACGATCCGCAGTCAGCGAAATCGCTGGAAGCCGTGGCCGAATTTGAATACCTGTTCACCAATCGCGACCCTGCCCTGTTCGACCCGCTCCTGGTGTCGCGCCTGGCCGGCGAAACTCGCGCATTCACCACGCATGCCGACTCCCTGGCCGCACTGAAATGGCTGCGCGACAAGCATCCCGACAGCTACATGCTGCTGAACCATCCGTCGCGTTATGCAGGCAAATACACGGTCGCCCAACTGCGCGAAATGAACGATCTGGCGCCCACCGTCTTCTTTGCTATCGAAGGCATGGTCGGCAACCAGATGGAACCGGACCGCGGCGGCTACGCAACCGCGTACACCGCGCCCTTCCTGCCCAACCGCACCTACGGCGGCGTGGACTATCTGGTGGCGAATCTGGGCGGCACTTGGGATGCGCTCTTGGGCGAAGGCCGCCGCATTTGGACGGTGGCGGATTCGGACTTTCACTTCCGCACCGCCTCGGGGCTGTACAGCAGCGGTTACGCCCCCGGCGAATACGCCAAGACCCACGTGTGGAAAGACGGCAAGGACGCGGCATCAGTGGTGGCTGGCTTGAAGAGCGGCCGCGTGTTTGGCGTGTTCGGCGACCTGATCAACGCCTTGGACTTCCAAGCGAAGGGCGCGGCAGGCGCCGTGCATATGGGCGGTGAGCTGCTGGTGGCCAAGGATGAAAAGGTCGAAGTCACCATTCGCTTTCGCAGCCCGGACAGCAACAACTACGAGTATCCGATCGAAAGCGGCAACCCCACGTACGTCAAACCCACGGTCAATCACATTGACCTGATTGTGGGTGAGGTGGGTGCGCGCGCAACGGCTGGCAGCCCGGAATACAACAGCGACACGAACCCCACGACTCGCGTGCTGGCCCGCTTCACGCGCGCCGACTGGAAGGTGGACGCCGAAGGCTACAACGTCATCACGACGACGGTGACGGCAGACAAGAGCCAATACCTGCGCCTGCGAGGCACCAACCTGGGAGTGGACGTGGCAGGCGAAACGGCGGCGGGAGAACCGTTGCCGGACGCCAAGGTGGATTTCGCTGATAACGCGGCCCGCTTCAATGCCATCAACGCCCGCAACTACAACGACCTGTGGTTCTATTCGAACCCGGTGTTCGTGACGGTCCGCAAGTAGGCTGACTCAAGACCGGCCTCGCGCCAGACGGCAAAAGGCCCAGCATATGCTGGGCCTTTTGGTACTGCGCCTAGACTTATTGCAGGGTGCGCGTAAAGACGAACTTGCCGTCTTGCCAATCCACCGGCACCACATCGCGCGGACCGAACTTGCCTTCGAGAATAAGGCGTGCCACCGGGTTCTCGATCTGCTGCTGGATCGCGCGCTTCAAGGGGCGTGCGCCAAACACCGGATCGAAGCCAGAGCGGGCCAATTCCGCCAACGCGGGCTCGGTCACTTCCAACTGCATTTCCTGCTTCTCCAGACGTTCGCCCAGACGGCGCAGCTGGATGCGGGCAATGGACTCGATGTGCTGGGCTTCCAGACCATGGAACACCACCACTTCGTCGATGCGGTTCAGGAATTCGGGCCGCAGCGTTTGCTTGAGCTCGTCCCACACCACTTCCTTGACCACGTCGTACGGCTGACCCGCCAGACTCTGGATATGGTGCGAACCCAGGTTCGACGTCATCACGATCACCGTGTTGCGGAAGTCCACCGTACGGCCCTGACCATCGGTCAGGCGGCCATCATCCAGCACTTGCAACAGCACGTTGAACACGTCTGGATGGGCTTTCTCCACCTCGTCCAGCAACACCACGCTGTACGGCTTGCGGCGCACGGCCTCGGTCAGGTAACCGCCCTCTTCATAGCCCACGTATCCCGGCGGCGCGCCAATCAGCCGCGCCACTGAGTGCTTCTCCATGAACTCGCTCATGTCGATGCGGATCATGTGGTCTTCAGAGTCGAACATGAACTCGGCCAAGGCACGCGTCAGCTCGGTCTTGCCCACGCCGGTCGGGCCCAGGAACAAGAATGAACCGTACGGCCGTGCCGGATCAGCCAGGCCAGCGCGCGAACGACGGATGGCGTCGGAGACCAAGCGCACAGCCTCGTCCTGACCCACCACGCGCTTGTGCAGGAAATCTTCCATGCGCAAGAGCTTTTCGCGTTCGCCTTGCATCATCTTCGACACCGGAATACCGGTAGCGCGAGACACCACTTCAGCGATTTCCTCGGCGCCAACGCGGGTGCGCAACAAGCGCGGCCGGCTTTCGTCGCCTTCAGCGTCTTCAGCAGCCTGCGCGGCGCCGACTTCGGCGGCCTTCAGGCGGGCTTCAAGGTCAGGCAACTTGCCGTATTGCAGCTCCGCCAGCTTGTCGAACTGGCCCTTGCGTTGCAGGTCAGCCATCTCGGCGCGCACGCCGTCAATCTCTTCCTTGATGGCTTGCGTGCCTTGCACAGCGGCCTTTTCGGCCTTCCAGATTTCTTCGAAGTCGTTGTATTCGCGTTGCAGCTTTTCCAGTTCGTCTTCAATGACGCCCAGGCGGCGCTTGGACGCGTCGTCGGTTTCCTTCTTGACGGCTTCGCGCTCGATCTTCAACTGAATGATGCGGCGGTCCAGCTTGTCCATCACTTCCGGCTTGGAATCGATTTCCATGCGGATGCGCGCACCGGCCTCGTCGATCAAGTCGATCGCCTTGTCAGGCAGGAAGCGGTCGGTGATGTACCGGTGCGATAGCTCGGCCGCGGCCACGATGGCCGGGTCGGTGATCTCGACACCGTGGTGGATTTCGTAGCGTTCCTGCAAACCGCGCAGGATCGCGATCGTGGATTCCACATCGGGTTCGTCGACCAGCACCTTCTGGAAGCGCCGCTCAAGCGCCGCGTCTTTCTCGATGTACTTGCGGTATTCGTCCAACGTGGTGGCGCCGATGCAATGCAGTTCGCCACGCGCCAGCGCGGGCTTGAGCATATTGCCCGCGTCCATCGCGCCTTCGGCTTTGCCGGCGCCCACCATCGTATGCAGCTCGTCGATGAACACGATGTTGCTGCCGTCATCCTGGCCCAGCTCTTTCAGCACGGCCTTCAGGCGCTCTTCGAATTCACCACGGAATTTGGCGCCGGCCAGCAGGGCGGCCAGGTCGAGCGACAGCACGCGCTTGCCGCGCAGGGATTCCGGCACTTCGTCGTTCACGATGCGCTGCGCCAGACCCTCGACAATAGCGGTCTTGCCCACGCCGGGTTCGCCGATCAGGACCGGGTTGTTCTTGGTGCGGCGTTGCAAGATCTGCATCGTGCGGCGGATTTCATCGTCGCGGCCAATCACCGGATCAAGCTTGCCTTGGCGAGCGCGCTCGGTCAGGTCCAGCGTGTACTTGGACAGGGCCTCGCGATTGGACTCGCCTTCCGCGCCGGAAACGCTTTCACCGCCGCGCACGGCGTCGATAGCGGCTTCAAGCGCCTTTTTCTGCAGACCGGCTTCACGCAGGATGCGTCCGGCATCGCCTTTATCATCCGCCAGCGCAAGCAGGAACAGCTCGCTGGCAATATACGTGTCGCCGCGCCGCGCGGCTTCCTTGTCGGTGCGCGTCAGCACGCTTTGCAGGTCGCGGCCAACCTGGACGTTGTCGTCGCCTTTGACTTGCGGCAGCGACTTCATGGCACTTTCCAGGGCAGGCTGCAGACGGTTCACCGCCACCCCGGCGCGCGCCAGCAGGCCGCCTGCGCCGCTGTCCGGATCGGACAGCAAGGCGGACAATACGTGGACGGGCTCGATATAGGGGTGGTCGTTACGGGCGGCCAGACTTTGAGCGTCGGCCAGGGCTTGCTGGAACTTCGTAGTCAGTTTGTCGAATCGCATAATGGTCGTTTGGCTAGTTGGAGAGCCTGACCGATACGTGCCGGCTGGCTCGATAGTGTAAATATGCGGCCAGATGAGAGAATTTCAACACCCCGATGACCACATGGTTTTCTTCGACGTGCAGCAACAATCTGAACGATGAGCATATACGTTTTTGTCTACGGCACCCTACGTGCCGGCGAAATCAATGACTTGGGTCAGGCTGCCGCCGCGCGGGGGCTGCCTGCCGCCCAGTTTGTGGGCCCCGCCACGGTCCCCGGCAGATTGGTGGACTTTGGAGAATGGCCCGGCCTGATCCCGGTCAGCGACGGGCGGCGCGTGCGCGGCGACGTCTATCTGGCGGACCCCGCGCTCATCGCGCTACTGGACGACATCGAGGAATACTCGCCGGAAAGGCTGTGCTGCTTCGTCCGGCGAGAGGTGGCCGCGCTTCTGGACGCACCGGCCCCGGGAACCGGTCAAAAAACCGGGCAGTTACTCTGCCAGTACTACCCCATCGACCCGGCATTCCAGGCCCACGCCATCGATATATCTGGCGACGATTGGGTCGTTTACCGACGCGCGCGGGCAACATTAAGACCAGTCGTAAGGCACCTGTAGTAACAACGGACTACAATAGATTCCTGTCTTCACGCTTAAACCCGCTCTGGCTACCCGCCAGACGACGGGCACTATAGAGGTCATCGTATGCAAAAACGGGTACCCGTTGCCCCTGATGCCGCCCACTGTTCCACGTGTATGTTGGGCCACGTGTGTGTTCCCGTGGGCATGGCTGCCGCCGAAGTGGAAAAGCTGGACGAACTGGTGAAAGAGCGTGTCCGCCTGGAAAAAGGCAAGATGCTCTATTCGCTGGATCATCCGCTGGACGCTGTTTATGGCGTGCGCTTTGGCAGCCTCAAGACGCAGCTTGAAGATTCGACTGGCCAGATCCAGATCACCGGTTTTCACCTGCCCGGCGAGATCGTCGGCATGGACGGCATGCTGGATGGCAAGCACGTTTCCGCCGCCATCGCTCTGGAAGATTCCGAGGTCTGCGTTATCCGCCTGACCGAAGTCGATCGAGTTGCGACGCATTTGCCTTCGATGCAGCAGCAATTCCGCCGTCTGATGAGCCGTGAAATCACGCGTTCCCACCAGATGCTGGCGTCGCTGGGCTCGATGCGCTCCGAACAGCGCCTGGCCGCATTCCTGCTGAATTTGTCGCAGCGTTATGCCTCATTGGGTTATTCGTCCACGGAATTCGTGCTGCGCATGAGCCGTGAAGAAATCGGCAACTTCCTGGGCTTGACCCTGGAAACCGTCAGCCGATTGTTCTCCCGTTTCGCGCGCGAAGGCCTGATCAAAATCAACCAGCGAGAGGTCCGCATTCTGGACCTGCCGGCGCTAAAGCAACTGTTGGGTCACGAAGGCTGCTGAGCCCACGCCGCGCCATGCGTAGCGCGCCAGCACTCTCTGCGCCTCAGACACGGTTTATTCCCGTAAACCGGGCCGTGCGGCGCCTGGCCGCCATGCTGAGCGTGGCGGCTATGCTGGGCCACTGGGCGGCAAACGCCCAGACGCCCCTGCCCGACCCTTACAACTACGATGACGCTGCGCCGACGCCTAAGCGCACGGAACCGTTGCGCTGGCAAACGGTCGAGCTGGGTAAGCCCGGCCACCGGTACAAGATGCCGGTCTATGCTAACCGCAACCTGACCCGCGACGATCTGCGCGACATCAAGCAAGTCATCGTTGTGATCCATGGCGTCAAGCGCGACGCCGACCGGTATTACGAAACGGCGGCGGCATTGCTGACCCACAATCCGGACCGGGCGCGCGACACCCTGATTCTTGCCCCCCGTTTTTCCGGCTCTATTGATTCTGGGTTCGGCGGCATGGCCGCCTGGCGCAAGTCCAGCTGGGAAGATGGCGAAGAAAGCGTGCAAGCAGCTGGACGGCCTGCGCCTGTGGCCTCATTCCAGGTGCTGGACGACCTGTTGCGCAGCCTTGATGATCGCAAGCGCCTGCCGGCCTTGGCTGGCATTGTGCTGGCGGGACATTCCGCCGGCGCGCAACTGGTGCAACGTTACGCCGTGTTGAACAACACCGACGGCCCCTTACGGCGTGATGGCCTGGCGCTGCGCTACGTCATCGCCAATCCATCGTCTTATCTGTACCTGACCAACGAACGCCCCCGCGCCGACGGCAAAGGTTATGCGCCGTACGAACGCGGCATCTGCCCGACGTACAACCAGTACAAGTACGGCACAGACAAGCTGCCGCCCTACGCGCGCGAAACCGACGAGTCCAAACTGTTTGTCCGCTATGCCGCGCGCGACGTCACCTACCTGCTGGGCAGCGCCGACAACAACCCCGAACACCGCTTGCTGGACAAGACCTGCGGAGCCGAGGCTCAGGGGGCCACGCGCCTGGCGCGTGGCACAGGATATCTGCAGTACGAATATGTGCTGGCCAGCCGCGGCGCCAAGCCGGTCACTCTGCATCGCGCCAGCTTTGAAGTGGGCGCGGTGGGCCACGACAACAGGGGCATGTTCGGCTCGGTATGCGGCGCGCAAGCGCTGCTGGGCCCGGGTGCACAGGCCGGCGACAACGCGGCCGCCTGTGACATTATCGCGCCCCGCCGCAAGTAGTTCCGGCGCCTGCCGTCCTGCCTGGACCGGCAACAAAACCTGACCAATACCTGAATAACACACGCGTTCCTTGAACGTGCATTTCAGCGCTGGCAGGCGCAAGATAACGCGATGCGTGTTCCCTATCGCGGCTGGCCTTGCGATCTTGACGGGCAAGGACCGGGCGCGGCCGTGTGTCCGGCGGCTCCCGACAGGCTCCTCCCCAAGGATCGTTATGACCCAAACGTATCTTGAGATGCCCGACGCAAAACGCCGCATCAAGGCCATTTTTGTCGGATCTATGGGCAACCTGGTCGAGTGGTACGACTTCTACGCCTATACGGCCTTTGCGCTGTACTTCGCCCCCGCCTTTTTCCCCTCGCACGATCCCGTCGTGCAGCAATTGAATGCCGCCACCCTGTTTGCGGCCGGATTTATTGTGCGGCCGCTGGGCGGCTGGCTGTTCGGGCATCTGGCCGACCGGCATGGACGGCGCTTATCGCTGATGGTGTCTGTGGGCATGATGTGCGTGGGTTCCCTGATCATTGCCGTCACGCCCACGTATGCCACCATCGGGCTGGCAGCGCCAGCCATGCTCGCGCTTGCGCGAGTCATCGAAGGCCTGAGCCTGGGCGGCGAGTACGGCGCCAGCGCCACCTATCTGACCGAGATCGCAGACCCTGAGCACCGCGGTTTTTACTCCAGCTTTCAGTATGTCACTCTGATCGGCGGACAGTTGTCGGCGATCCTGGTTTTGCTGCTGCTGCAAAACGTGTTCCTGACCCATGAGCAACTGGTGGAATGGGGTTGGCGCATTCCATTTGTAATCGGCGCCTTGCTGGCCATTGTGACCGCGCTGATGCGGCGCGATATGCCCGAGACCGACTCCTACAAAGAAGCGCGAAAATCAGCCAAGCCCGAGACCAGTTCGCTGCGCGGTCTGACGAAATACCCGCGTGAAGTAGCAATCGTGGTCGGGCTGACCGCTGGCGGCACTGCGGCTTTCTATACGTTCACGACCTATATGCAGACCTTCGTGCGCCAGACCTCTGGCTTCTCGGACATCACCACCACCTACATCATTGCCGCGTCGCTTATCTTTGCCCTGATCCTGCAGCCGCTCTATGGCGCGCTGTCAGACAAGATCGGCCGCAAACCGCTGCTGATTTTCTTTGGCGTGGCGGGCGCGGCCTTGACGGTGCCTATCCTGTTCACCCTGTCTCAGACCCGCTCGCCGGTGATCGCCGTGCTGCTGCTCTGCGGCGCCTGGGTATTTACGGCGGGCTACACGTCTATCAATGCCGTGGTGAAGGCCGAGCTGTTCCCGACCAACATCCGCGCCACCGGTATCGCCGTGCCCTACGCCGTCACGGTCTCCATCTTTGGCGGCACGGCCCCCGCCATCGCCTTGTTTTTCAAACAGCAAGGTCACGAGGAATGGTTCTATTACTACCTTGCAAGCGTGATCTTTGTGTCCTTGCTGGTGTACGCGACCATGCGCGACACCAAACATCAATCCGCCATGAACCGGCACGACTGACGAGCGCGGGATGGCGCCCCGCCATCCCGCTTCTCCCCGGCCGACACGGTTATCCGTCCGGCGCCCCTAGGGAAACTCCCGTATCCGCAGCATTGACAGGGGCAGAACACCGGCTCAATACTTAACCTTATGGTTAACTTAAATGACGAAACGCTGGACGGCATCTTCTCAGCGCTGGCGGATGGCACCCGGCGCAGAATCCTGGCCGACCTTGAACGGGGCACGGCATCGGTCAGCGAATTGGCCAGACCCCACGCCATGTCGTTGCCTGCTTTTCTGAAACACGTGCGTGTGCTGGAAGACGCCGGCCTGATCGCGCGGGCCAAGGATGGCCGTGTAGTCAGTTGCACGCTGTCGCCCGCCCCCATGCGGGCGGCATCAAACTGGTTGGCGCGCTACGAGAAGTTCTGGAATGGGCAATTGGATGCACTAGCCCGATACCTGTATCACGACGACGAGGTTCACCCATGCAAGATCGATCCCTCCACGACGACGCCCCCATCGAATTGCGGCTCACCCGACACTACTCCACCTCCGCCGAACGCCTCTGGCAAGCCTGGACGGACCCGCAAGCGCTGATGCGCTGGTTTGGACCCGCCGAAACCCGCCGCGTCCTGCTCGCGCAAACGGATGTGCGTACCGGCGGCCAGTATCACGTCGCTTTTTCCACAGAAGATGGGCTCGACCATTACGCCAGCGGCGAATACCGAGAGGTCCACCCGCATCGCCGGCTTGTCTTCACTTGGGCATGGCGCGACGCCCCCGAGGAAACCTCGTTGATCACCCTTGAATTCACCCCCACGCAAGACGGCACACAGCTTGCCTTCCTGCAAACCCCGTTTGTCGATCAGGCAACCCGCGACGGCCATGAACACGGCTGGTCGGGGGCTTTGGACCGGCTGACGGAATACCTGGCGAATCCGGTCTGACACCTGCTGTTCGCCGCCCCGCGCGGAACCTGACGGTCCGCCAACTGAAGGAGCAGCACGATGCAAACTCAACATTCTGTCGTAAGCCGCCAGCAGTGGGATATTGCGCGAGACGCGCTTTTGAGTCGCGAAAAAACGCTGACGCACGCCATGGACGCGCTCGCCCGTGATCGATTGGACCTGCCCTGGGTGCAAGTGGAAAAACGCTACCAGTTCCAGAGCGCCCACGGCCCCTTGGGACTGGCCGATCTGTTTGGCGCTAAAAGCCAACTGATTATTTACCATTTCATGTTTGACCCGGACTGGGAAGAAGGCTGCGTGGGATGCTCCTTTCTGGTGGACCATCTGGACAGCGCGCTGACGCATCTGCGCCATCACGACGTGTCAGTTGTGGCCGTCGGGCGTGCGCCAATTGCCAAGCTAGAAGCCTTCAAGCGGCGCATGGGCTGGAAGTTCGATTGGTATTCGTCCGAAGGCTGCGACTTCAATTTCGACATGCGCGCCTCCGTGCCCAAGGCCGATGGCAGTATCGAAGAGCGCTCGGGTGCCAGCGCCTTCTTCCGCGATCCAGACGGCGAAATCTTCCACACCTATTCCGCATTTGAGCGCGGTGTGGAAAGACTGGCGGGCGCCTACAACTACCTGGACTTTGCACCGCTGGGCCGTAACGAAAACGGCCCCCATTTCAACCTGGGCGACTGGGTGCGCCATCATGACCGTTACGACGCCACCGCTGCGCAAGCCTGCTCCGCCTGCAAATAGCTCGTGGCGCGCAATGCAGGGGCTGTGGCTGACGTGCGTAGCGGCCATGGCACTAGGCATGGCGGCAGCCATGCCCGTTCTGATGTGGCTCGCAGGCCTGGTTAGCGCCGCGCGCCGGTAAGCGGCCGCGCACCCACGGGAGCGGTTTCCAGCGTACCGGCCTGCAAATTCTGAATTTCCAAGGCGGATGCCGCCCGCGCAACGCACGGCAGAATCCAGCCCTCTTCTTTTTCATCGCGCGACAGGCCCGGCCACTCGATGCTATAGACCACGGTGCCTTCCAACATCAGGCACATGCACGCGCGGCATGTGCCATTGCGGCAGGAACTGGGCAGTTTGATCCCCGCTGCCTGCGCCGCCAACAGCACGGATGTGCCCTCGTCCGCATCAAAACGCAGACCTGCCGGCTGAACCAGGACGGGAAACACGGCCATGAGTCGGCGACGCCTTAGCCAGCGTTATCTTGCCAGTCCAACTGCCAGGCGCCGGACAGCACATTCTGCATCCACAACACGCAAGTCAGCGTCTTGGCATCCGTGACTTCGCCCTTGCCGCAGGCTTCCAGAAGTTCCGAGGGATGGGCGCTGATCACATCCAGAAACTCGTCCTGATCCAGCTGTTGCGGCCCTGCGCGCAAACCTCGCGCAAAGAAGATATGGATGATTTCGGTGGAGTAAGCGATGGCCAGATGCAAGGCGCCAGCGTGGGCCCATTGATCGGCGGTATAGCCGGTTTCTTCCAGCAATTCGCGCTTGCCGCAAACCAGGGGATCTTCGCCCGGGTCCAGCTTACCCGCCGGAAATTCCGTCATGACGCGTCCGATGGGATACCGGAATTGCCGTTCCAGCAAGACGCGACCATCGTCCAGCAGCGGAATCACCACCACGGCGCCGGGATGCACGACGTACTCACGCGTGCCCGTGTTGCCGTTGGGGAGCGCGACGGTATCGCGGCGGATCTTCAGAAAGCTGCCTTCGTACGGCGCTTCGCTGGTCAACAGCGTTTCAACAAGATGGGAATCAGGTTTGCGGGTCATGAGGGCAGATAGGTCTCTTGAAACGCACAGGCGCTCAGGCGCCTGGCACGGGCAATCAGCAGCTTAACACCGCCCTCTATGACGCAACTCAGTCGAACTTTCGGCGGGCGTCCAAGGCCAGGCCGGCGCCAATACTGCCGAACAGATCGCCTTCCACGCTACGCGCGCTGGGCACCAGCGCCGACACGGTTTCACGCAGACGCGGAACCCGGCTGGAACCGCCCGTGAAGAAAATCGTGTCCACATCGGTCGTGGCCACACCGGCATCGCGCAGCAATGCGCCCACCGTGGTTTCAACTCTTTCGATCAAGCGGCCCACGCAGGCATCGAACGACGGGCGCGTCACATCGACACCCAGATCAGGCGCAATGCGCGACAGATCGATGCGGGCGAACGGCGTCTCTGACAATGCGATCTTGGCCTCTTCCACTTGCACCGCCACCCAATGGCCGGCGCGCTCTTTGACCAGATTCAACAGCAAATCGATCTTCTCGCGATCGCCCGCTTCGGCGCGAATGTACGCGAAGTGTTCGGCAGCCTTGCGGGTGTAAGCCTGGTTGATCGTGTGCCAGCAAGCCAGATTGCCATACTGCGTGGAAGGCACGTCTTTGCCGCTACGTAGTTGGCTGCCCAATCCCAGCAGCGGCATCACGTGCGCCAGACTCAGTTGCTTGTCAAAATCCACCCCGCCGATGTGTACGCCACCATAGGCCAGAATGTCTTCGCGCCGGTCCGCCTTCGCGGCGCGGTCCGGTCCCAGCCGGATCAGCGAAAAGTCCGAGGTCCCCCCGCCGATGTCGATGACCAGCACCAGCTCCTCGCGGTCGATCTGCGATTCATAGTCGAATGCGGCGGCCAACGGCTCAAATTGGAATTCGATATCGGTGAACCCGACGCTGCGCGCGATTTCGCCCAGCGTGTCCTGAGCGGTTTGGTCTGCTGCGGAATTGTCATCCACGAAAAACACCGGCCGGCCTAACACCGCCCGCGTGAAATTCCGGCCCGCCGCTGTCTCGGCGCGCCGCTTCAATTCTGCAATAAAGCGGGTCAGCAAGACACGAAACGGAATCGACCGGCCCTGAACTTCTGTGGACCCGTCAATCAGGGAACTGCCCAGCAGGCTTTTCATCGAACGCATCAAACGCCCGTCGTAACCCGCCAGATAGTCCGAAATCGCCGCGCGGCCATAGCTGACGTCGGAATCTTCGTCATGGAAAAAAATGGCCGAGGGCAAGGTGGTCTTGCCGTCTTCCAGGGCGAGGAGCGCGCGTTGGTCGGGCCGGCTCCAGCCTACGGTGGAGTTGGACGTACCGAAGTCGACGCCACATGCGGAGGAAATCATGGAATTCTGGGGCTAAAAGCAAAACGGCGGACAAGTGTACCTGCTTCGGCCGCCCCAAGCCCTAAATCCGCCTGCCCCCCTGCGGTTTGCCCCCTTTACCCCGACACAGCCCCTTTAGGCCCGGTTGCAATCAAACTGGCTCCACAGGCCGTTTTCATGCCATTCAAGGCCACCGGCGTGCCATTCACCTTATACAAGCTACTGCCTTCGGCAATGGGGTAGACGCCCAGGCAAAGGGGGCAACTGACCATGTGGCCCACGCCAGAGATGGGCTTGCCGTTCAAATTGGTGTTCCCGAACGCCTCTAGCACGGCGCCGCCGTGGGACGTGGGATCGCCGAGCCGAATGATGTCTGGCATGTAATGTCTCCATGGTGAAGAAAGCGGCAATAGCGGATGGCACGGCGCGGGCCTTGTGCAAGGCGCCGGGCCGACGAGAGCATCCCACTTTCAAGGCTGTAGTATCCCGTCCAAAGAGCGCAGCACCAGTTCCGTCGTGCTGCCCAGGTTTAGCGAAAAAATGGCGAAGGCCCCCGCCAGCACAACCAACGCTCCAACCCAAGGCGTCCACCACGGCCATTGCCGGCCAATGCGGTAGCGGCGCGACGCAATGTTCTCGTCCGCATCCGTCAGTCTTTCGGGTGCATCTCCGCGCAATTCGCGCAGCGTCCGGTGCAACTTGATAATGATGCCTTGCAGCGCATCGGCCTGGTTATGCTGCATGCCGTACTTGCCTTTAAAGCCCAGGCACAGACACAGATACTTAAACTCCAGCACGTCGCGGTACTTGGCTGGGTCCATCATCATGCGAGACAACACAGTAAAGAACTTTTCACCGCCCCAGGTCTCATTGTGGTTGACGCTTAGCAATGACCGTTCCGCCCACGGAGAATGCGTTCCCCAAGGCGTGCCCATCACGGCTTCATCGATAAAGGTGCATAAGGCATAGCGGTATGCCAGTTGGGTCGCGCTGTCATAGCTGTGCTGGCGGACTTCCTCGTCCAGCACGGAGATCTGGTCGCGCACCGTGGCGTAGAGCAGTTCGATAGTGTCGTAGGCCGCCAATTTGCGCAGTCGGATGACCATGCCGAAGAGCGGCAGCGCGCCATCCACAAGCGGGTTGTAACCATGCCCGCGCAGCTGAAAGTTCAGGTCTTCGTCCAAATCGATGTTCTCGATCGAGTCGTAGCCGATGCTGCGCTTGTTCAGAACGGCGGGCACGCTTGCAATACGCAGAAATTCGACCTTATTGCTGCGGGACGCAGCGGCGTTCGTATTCATATCATTGACTCCTGATGGCCCACAACTGCAACTCCATCTCTGGATAGTCACCAGCGATATGCAGTCCAAAGCCCGCCGTATCCCTTAGCATCTGCCAGCTGGGATGACTGCGATCAAATTGGAAATAAGTGAAACCTGCATGGAAAGGCAGATGCCTGGGCGCGACCGGCAATGTCAGTAGCGGGATGCCCGGCAATTGCAGACTGACAAGCTCGCCCAGCTTTTCCATCGACGCCACCTTTGTCTGCTGAACGAACTGCTGGCGCAGCCTGTCCAGCGGCATGCGCGCGCGCACGGCCAGGATGAATTCGGCGTCCGCGTACAGACTGCGGTCATGCACTGCGGCGGTCAGCACGCCATACTGCTGGCGCTCGATCGGAAGCGATACCGCTCGCGGCTGCAAAACGGTACTCAACGCCCGGCGCAAAGTATCTTCCAGCATGCGGAAGGACTGCCTGGGATCATCGTGCTGATAGGCCGGATACTCTTGCGGCAAGCGCCCCTCGTCGGTGAACGTCACCAGTTCTCCGCAGGCTTGACTGAACGCTATGTAGAGCTGTTCGGGATGCACGTGCCGCAAGCGCGACAGATGCAAGAACAAGGGATGCAAGCGGTTCAGCACCAGCAACAGGTTGAAGTCGGTCACGTCGGCCACGCCTGCCTGGCCCGGAGACCCGATGCGTTCGGCAATGTTCTTTGCACGTTCACGCATCAGGCCCGCGATCTCGCCCAGATAGCGCTTGAGCGGCAAAATGGCGTTGAGTGATATGCCTGTAGGGTAGAACGCATCGTCCAGCAGCAGGCTGCCGTCTGGACGCCGGTCCAATAGCCGGCACAGCGCAATACCGGTAAACGCGCTTCGGTCGTCGCGTTCTAAGGCCAGTTGCAGATTCGGCGCGGCCAGATCCATCGAAACATAGTCCCCTTCCTGGCTATGTGTATCGCGCACTTCCTCGCTGCGCGTCACATAACGCGCGTTTGCATACGTGTCGGGCCATTGCACTTCGAGCACGCCGTCCGAGCGAAGCGGCAAGGTCAGATACACCGTCTGATTGACGGAAGAGGTATCCGTAATCGCCAAGGGCACGGGCGGCGCCTGATCATTGGGAATGTCAAACACACTGCCGTCGGGCATGACGCCGCGCGCGCGCACGATGGCAATCTTGCCAAAGCTCAGATACTCCTGGTTCAGCTCCAGTTCGCTCAAGCCGTAAAGATGCTCGCTGACGCCATTGACCCGCTGATTGGCGTGGTGCTCCAGAACGCGGGCCTGTTGTTGAAAGTGCTGAGGCTTGACGAACAGCCCTTCGCTCCAGATGACAGAGTTACGTGATGTCATGGCTTAGATCTCGGTTGCGGCGGGCGGTAACTTTCATCGACG
Source organism: Achromobacter seleniivolatilans (assembly GCF_030864005.1). Taxonomy (NCBI): domain Bacteria; kingdom Pseudomonadati; phylum Pseudomonadota; class Betaproteobacteria; order Burkholderiales; family Alcaligenaceae; genus Achromobacter; species Achromobacter seleniivolatilans. Next base: position 534,786 of record NZ_CP132976.1, on the reverse strand, counting down.
ATGGCCACCCGGTTGCCTTGCAGGGTCATCAGCAATGCGTATTTTTGGCCAGCGGGTTCCAGGCGAAAGACCTGTTTCCAGACCGCGCCATTCTGGTCATGGAAATCAGCCACAATCGCCATGTAGCGCGTATCCGGGTTGATCCTCGAAAAGTTGATGAACTTGAACTGTCCGGGTTGCAGCACATAATCATCTTCAGCAACGTAGGTGCTGCCCAGCGCCTTCTTCAAGTCCTTGGCCAACTGCACGGAATCGGCATTCAGCAACAGCGAATCATCTTTTAATTGCAGCACCTTGAAAGAGATCGGCGTGGCAGCGCCACGCGGCGCAGGTTTCGGATCTGCCGGCGGCAGCCGGTTCGCCAGGCTGTACTGGCCTAGTCCTCGGCCAGGATCTTCCTCGGCTTCAGCGCCCCAATCCGGCATGGCGGGTGTCTTTGCCTCCACCGGCAAGGGCGCTCCCGAGAATCCCTGTTCGATCACGCCGCCGCTGGTTCCAAATACCCTGCCTGGCAAGAAGTGCATCGACAAGGCGACCTCCTCCAGCAGGTCCAGTTCAGCCACGGCTTCTTCCGGCCGTTCCAGCTGGCCGACCACAATTTCGGCCGCTGTGCGCCGGATCGTCGACGGCCCGGTGTCCAGACGCCGTAGCGGGTGCAGCGACGGCCGGCCGTCCTCCAGTTCGTCCAGCAAGCCCCGCAAACTTTCGATCAGTTCCTCGCGGTTGGCGCTCTTGAGCTTGACCTCATGCGGACCGTCAAACTCGCGATTGGACGGTGTCTGCATGGCAGTTACTGCCTCGTCCGCATCCGGCAGGCTGGCGGGATTCGGGTTGACGTCAGGCGCGGCGTACAAACTCAATCCGACCAGCGAAGGCTGCTCGTCATTGCCGCCGACCTGAATCGACGGGTCCATCAAAATCTGCCCTGTCTTCGTAAAGACGTCGCCCACCGCACCGCAAGCAGTCAGTTGCGACGTCAGAAACAAGACCGAAATCGTTCGTTTCATTCGGCCTCCGTCCGCAACACGCGGTCATAGGCCTGCTCGAACACCTCCCAGAACAGCTTTTCAAAACCACGCTGACGCGCAGAGGCGAGCTCATCGTAGTAATGCGTGTACATCTTCCAGGCCCAATCGTCAGCACCCGCCTGCGATTCCTGGCTGGACACATAACGCTGGAACCGCTTCAACAGCGCGGGTGGCGCAAATGAACGCAACACAGCTTCCAGGCCCGATTCAATAGCTTGAATCATCGCGCCCTGATGAACACCCAACTGCGTCAGGCTTTCTTCCACCGCCGCCCGCGGCGAAAGATGCACCACACTGCGGCCCGTTGAGAACATTGCCTGCACGGTATCGGCATAGCTCTGTCCCAAACGCAATGGGTTGTCCTCAATTGGCTGCAAACTGCGGCCCAACAACGCTCGCCCCTGCGCATGGCCCGCCTGCCCGGCATAGAGTTGCGCAATCCCCTGAATGGCGGCGCCCAGAGCCTGGCCCGCTTCCAGCAATAGCGCGTGCCCCGATTGCGCGTCCAACGGCCCCAGTGGCACACCCAAGCCTTGCATCAACAGTTCAGACGCCTCTGTCGGGTCGCCAGCCATCGCCTGCCGGTTGTTCAAGCGGTAGGGCGTGGACGAGGTTCGTTCTTTTGATTTAGGCATAGGGACATCTCCGGGAGGTAGCTGCGGCAAGGGGGTGACCGCTTCGAATCGGGTGGAGGCAAGATCTGCTTGCGTCGGCGCAAGCGGGGTGCTGCCGCGCCGCACATCCAGCGGATCCATCAAAACCGGCTCGTGCGGCGCCGCGCGTTCGGCCGCATCCAGCGCACGCAGCGGGTCGCTTTCGCCAAGAACTTCGTGTGGCGCGCTCAACGCATGAAAGCCCGGATTGCGAGGAAGTGCGCCAGGTTCTCTATCTAATACATAGGCATCAGCAGGCAATCCATCGTGGCCAGAACCGTGGCCATCCAGCAGCTCATCAACACCGTACTGAGCCAGGTGCCGTGACGGATCCAGCAAATCCTGGTGCGGATCTTGCAAGTGCACCGCTATCCGGTAGGGACCAATGTGCAAGACATCACCTTCGCTCAGACGCGCTGCCACCTGCTCGCCGAGCGGGGCCCGATCGTCGTTCAAGCGAGTCTTGCCAGAGCGGTCTATCACGCAGAACGCCAGGTCTTCATAGCGAACTTCGCTGTGAATGGGATGCACGCGACCAGCCTTGTCCATCAGCTTCCAATCGGCATACGTGCCGATCGTGCCCCCGGCGGTGTCGAAGTTGTGCTGTGGCGTGCTGCCGTGTTGCAGGGTTTCTGGATTGGTGACGATCAAAGCCAAACGGTGCGGACTGGGTGCGGTGCTCATAGGCGGGCCTTTATGCGAACAGTGGATGGCCGGCGCACCACCGTGTGCTGGACAAAGCTGGTCCAGCCCAAGTGAGCGCCAGAATCTCGTCCCAGGTTGAAGGGCGGAACCTGGTCGTGGCGCAGACCCAGCTCCAGATCGTAGGCAGCTGGGTCGCGCAACAAAAAGTCGATCAGTTTGCGCAGCCGCTCGTAGTTCTCGCCGCTGGGCAAAAACTCCCGAAACCGCGATTGATCAAGGTCGGAAATCACGATGGAGAACTTGCTATTACGCGTGCGCACCCGTCCGCCCACGACAAAGCTGTCACCCAGCACGCCGTTGCGCCTGCCCAAACTCAGCCGCTGGCTATCGGCAACATGCATGTACCGAGGTTCGAATTCCCGGACGCTGACCTGCTTCAAGTCAAAGCAGTGGGCCACAATGCCCGCCACCACTTGTGGCGAGCGGCTGCGGCTGGCGATCACACCCGCAAAACTCAGGAGCCTGCTCCAGGCAATAGGCGTGACGCCACGCAACTCCACGTCACCCAGTCCGACCATCGAAAATACATAGCGCGAAAACCGATCACGCGCATCGTGACGGAAGCGAACGTAATAGCGATACTTGCGCCAGGCCTGATGCAGCAACGTCAAGAGACGGTGGTTGAAGAAATCCAGAAAGGCCGGACGAATACCAATGCCTTGCCCGTACTCGTAGGCCAGACCATCCAGGTAGTAACCCGGCAGCGGCGAGTCCGGGCCGTGCATGCCAAAAAACGTGGCTTGCACGTGGTAATCACTATTGGCCTTGGCAGGCATGCGCTCCGCCAACGCAACGTCCGACGCCGGAAACCCTAATCCGGCGTAGCTGCTCATACGCACGCGCTGACGCTCGGGATCGTGGCTGTCCCGGTCCTCAAGATCGTCATCGTGCAGGCCATGCAACTGCTCAAGCAGTCGGAAGAAATCGTAGTTCTTCGCATCGGCCAGCAAGAGATCGACTAGATCAGCGGTTGCTTGCCCGTCTGCAATGGCCATTCGTAAAGCTCGTTATTGCCGGAGTTGGTCACTTCCAGCAAGTGAAAGGAGTTGATGCTGGCGTACAGCGCGAAAAAGTGGCTAAGCACGGTTCCGAACAGATACAGGTCCCCTTCGCAAAGAAAACCGTCGGGGTCCAGCTTCAAATGTGTTTTCAGGCCGCGAATAGGCAGCCCTTTCATCAATAGGTCAGCTGGCGTGGTGACGGCTTCGCCGATTCCATCCAGCCGCTTGCTGCCGGCGCGCGCGTGTTGAATATCGTGCAACGCGGCAAAGTCATACGCGCGCAACACCGCTTTCAAAGGCTCTGTTGACAGCAAAGACAGATAGTTCAAAGACAGGTTTGAAATCAGTGTCCATTGCAGTTCACCGTCCAGCACGGGCCGGTACGGCGTCGTCGGACGCGTGATGTTGCTGTAGGTGGCAAAGGTGGGCGTGGTCTGCGTTTGCATGCAGATATCGCCGGCGCCCAGCGCCACTGGCAAATCGCGATTGGTGCAAGTCAACGCCAACGAGACGGTCTCGTCTTCATCGATGTAATCAGTTTCATCGCCGCGAATGAACGCAACACGGTGAACCACACCGTCGCCCGACATCGAGTTTTCGATCCGGGTCCGGTAATAAAGCGCCGTTCGCCCTTGCGCGCGCTCGATCTCGTGCTGCAAGGATTCAAAGGGCTGAAAGGTCCGCAGAAACTTGCCCCGCTTCCCGTCGTCCGTACGCTGCCACCCGGATACCTCGTCAACACTGAATATTTCGTGGGCATCGGGGTTGTGCCCTCCTGGCATCAACCGCTGATCCACCGCCCTGCCATTCAGATTGATCGGCTCTGCGTCCAGTTCAAACAAATTGACAGCTGGCGTGCAATACAACGCCAAGTCGGTATTGCGTAGCCGGATATCCGCAGGCATCGGGCGATTGAAGTGAAACTCAAGGCGGACGCGCTGCGTCGTGCCCTCGGGCCAGAGCGAACGCAGGCCATCCAAGCTGAAGAATTGATAGCGCCGCGGGAACATAAAATATTCCTGCAAAATCCGGTATCCGTCGAACACGTTCTTCGGATAAGGCAGCAGCGCGTCATCGGGCGAAAACCCGGGAAACAATACCTGCCGCGCAGAAATCCTGCGCGTCTGGCCTCCGGCTTCAAGGCGAATTTCGCTAAGATACCGCGACAGCCAAAGGTACAAGGTCAGCGCCGTCGTGTCGTCGCCGCTCAGATGAAAATCCAGCTTGTCGCAATCAAAGGTGTCGATGGCGTTGCCCGCCAGCGGCTCCAGATCCACACGCATAATCGACTTCTCGCGCGTGTGGGCGTCGCTGACATCAAGAATGCTCAACGGATACATCACCACGTCGGTGCAGGTTCGGAATTCGCAGCGCGTGCCATCCACCGGCCGCGACAGCACTCGCGTGCCCCTGGGGATGACCTGACGTGTCGTGATGGCGCGTTCGACCGGCGAAAACCGCATGATGGTTGCACTGGGCAGGGGCCGCAGATAGTTTGGCCACAGCAGCTGCAACAAGGAATGGGTCAACTCGGGAAGGTCATCCTCGATCTTCAGGCGCAGCTTGGCCGTCAGAAAGGCAAAGCCTTCAAGCAAACGTTCTACGTCAGGATCAGCCGCGTCATCGCCCAGAAATTGCGAAAGCTGAGGATTGTCACGGGCAAACTCGCGACCCAGCCTGCGCAGATAGTCGATCTCTTCACGGAATTTTCCTCGCAACGGCATGGTTATCCTGCCTCCGCCGGCCCGCGGCTTAAAGAACCCGTGTGTACCGGTCCTGATGATGTATGACCAGCTCAATCTCTACCTGTTCTTCGGTGTTCAAGACAGGCACCAGGCATTCCAGCCTGAAGTTCAGACTGAGCGGCTGGCTTGAATCGGGACGCGAATGCACCGCCACCACCTTGACCCGAGGTTCGTAGGCGGTGATCGACGCCCGGATGTTTTTGCTGACCAGCAACAGCAGATCAGCGCTACCCATCGACGCATCATTGAAGTCTTGCAGTCCTAAGCCGGGGCTACTCATCGAGCAGCCCCGACGGCTATTAAGGATGTGTTCCAGATGGCGCTTGATCGCGTGTATGCGCTCGGCGGCCAGATCCTGCCGCGAGCGCGTGCGCCGCGGCAAGGCGTCTGGCACCAGCCGTTCAAACAGACTTCCCTGCCCCCGCGACCTAGGCATCCCGAACCTTCCTTATTCCTTATCCAACCGCCCGACAAGCGACAGTTCGAAGTTGGCGCCCATGTACTTGAAGTGAGGGCGCACAGCCAGCGACACCTGATACCAGCCGGGATTGCCTTCAACGTCTTGCACCACAACCTGAGCAGCACGAAGCGGGCGGCGGCTGCGCACATCCGATGACGGGCTTTCCTGGTCCGCGATGTACTGCTTGAGCCACGTGTTCAGTTCACGTTCCAAATCCTGACGCTCCTTCCAGCTGCCGATCTGCTCGCGCTGCAACACCTTGATGTAGTGCGCCAGGCGGTTGACGATGAACATGTATGGCAGTTGCGTTCCCAGCTTGAAGTTGGTTTGCGCAGCTTGCCCCTCAGGCGTCTTTTGAAACAGCTTGGGCTTTTGTACCGAGTTGGCCGAAAAGAACGCGGCGTTGTCGCTGTCTTTACGCATCGTCAGAGGAATAAATCCTTCCTCGGCCAGCTCGAACTCCTTGCGGTCCGACACAAGCACTTCGGTCGGAATCTTGGCTTGCAACTGGCCCAGAGACTCATACAGATGCACGGGCAGATCGTCCACCGCGCCACCCGACTGAGGACCGATGATGTTCGGGCACCAACGGTACTTGGCAAAGCTGTCGGTAATGCGGCTTGCCAGCAGATACGACGTATTTCCCCACAAATAGTTGTCGTGCGAACCGTCGATGGTTTCGCGGTAAGTAAAGCTGCTGATGGGGTTCTCTAGCGGGTCGTACGGTTGGCGCAACAGGAAGCGCGGCATCGTCAAACCGAGGTAGCGCGCGTCTTCCGATTCACGCAGGCCGCGCCACTTCGTAAAACGCGGACCTTCGAAGATATCCCGAACTTCTTTCAGATTTGGCAGATCCTGAAAGCCATCAATGTTCAGGAATTCGGGGCCGGCAGCACCCAGGAACGGCGCGTGCGCCATCGCGCTGACCGACGCAACATAACTCAGCAATTTGATATCTGGCGACGACGGGCCAAAGGTGTAGTTGCTGACGATGCTGGCTACCGGCTCACCGCCAAACTGCCCGTATCCCGCCGTGTAGACATGCTTGTACAGACCGCTGCGCGTGATGTCGCCCGAGCTTTCAAAGTCATCCAGCATCTCTTCCTTCGTGACGTGAAGGATTTCGATCTTGATGTTCTCGCGAAAGTCGGTTCGATCTACCAGCAGCTTCAATCCGCGCCAAGCCGATTCCAGCTCTTGCAAAGGCTTTTGATGCAGGATGGCATCCATCTGCAAGCCCATTTTTCGGTCGATCTGCGCAATCATCTGATCGACCAATTGCTTGTTGATCAGTTGTTCACGCTGTTCTGTCTTGAGTATCTCGGAGATGAATGCCGCGACGCCGCGTTCGGCGACCGCGTAACCCTCGTGGCTCGGTTCGAGCCGGGTCTGGGCCATGATCTGGTCCAGCAACCCGATCGATGTCTTCTCTTCCAACTTAGCGGCAGCTTGAGCCTTCATGCTCATATCCTTTATTGCGAGTTTTTCGTAATGGATGAAGTAGGACCACTTAGCCGGCGGGCTGCTCCAGAACCAGGTTCAGTTCCTTGGCAAGCGCTGATCGCGCCTTGTCGTCGGCCAGCAGCGATTGCAATTGCTTGCGAAACGCGGGCACGTTGCCCAGCGGTCCTTTCAGCGCTACCAGCGCTTCGCGCAGCTCCAGCAGCTTGTTCAGCTCTGGCACCTGGCGGGCAATGGCGTCGGGCGTGAAGTCCTTCATGCGTTTGAAATTCAACGCAACGTTCAGCGTGTCTTCTTCCTGCCCCTTCTCGCCCAAGCGGGACGGGACTTCCATCGTCAGATTCAAGCCGGCTTCCGCAATCACATCGTCGAAGTTGTCTTTATCGACGCGCACGGTCGGGCGCTCTTCCAGAGCAGTCTCTTCGCCGTGGCCTTTGAAGTCGCCTGTGATCAGCAGCTTCAAGGGCAGTTCGATCTCGGCCTGTTGATCGCCCGTTGCGGGAACGTATTTGATATTGATCCGTTCGGGCGGGGCGACGGACACCATTTTCTTCGCCATGAAAACTCCTTTTCGCGTTGTGGAAAATCGGATTACCGCAGTACTGAGTGCGCAGATGCTAGGACGGTCTGCCGCTATGCGGCAATAGGACGACTACTAAAGATGAAACGGCCAATCTCATTGCGCCGATTACGTCAGAGCATCATCACTGTCGACATTCATTTAGTAGTCATCCTATGGAATAAAGATGCGGAACATGGTCTCGTTGCGGATTGCTTCATCGACACTGTGTGCCTCATGATCAGAATTGAAATCTCCGCCCTGATCGATCGCTTGAACCCCATCTGCCGTCAGGCATTGGAAGAAGCCGCCAGCCTTTGCATCAGTCAACGCAGCGCCGAGATTACGGTGGCGCATGTGCTGTTCAAACTGGTGGACCAACCGTTGTCGGATATCCGGATTGTCTTCAAGCAAGCCGATTTGGATATCGATACCGTGCGTCAAGCATTGGCCAGCGCCAACCCATACGCCGATGACAATTCGGGCCAATACCCCACCTTCTCGCCATTGCTGATTGAGTGGTTGCAAGAAGCATGGCTGCTTGGCTCGCTGGAACTGGATCAGCCGCGTATCCGTGGCGGCAGCCTGCTTCTGGCTGCCTTGCTGACGCCTGCGCGCTACCTGCCCTTGCAGGCCATTACCGTGTTCGAGCGCATCAACCGCGAGGCATTGCGCAAAGAGTTCCAAGCCCTGCTTTCGACGTCTTCGGAATCGCCCGGCGCAGCGCCCGATACCAGCGCGCAGCCAATAGCGGGCGCAGAGTCGGCATTGTCAAAATATGGCCACGACTTCACCGCGCAGGCGCGCGATGGAAAGATTGATCCGGTGCTGTGCCGCGACGCAGAAATCGATTTAATGATCGACATCCTGTCCCGGCGCCGCAAGAACAATCCCATTGTGGTGGGTGACGCGGGCGTGGGTAAGAGCGCCGTCGTTGAAGGCTTGGCCCTACGCATCGTTGAACAGCGAGTGCCGGAACCTTTGCGCCTGGTTGAGCTATGGGGATTGGACCTGGGCGCACTACAGGCAGGCGCATCGGTCAAGGGCGAATTCGAAAAGCGCTTGAAGGGCGTCATCGATGAGGTCAAGGCATCCGCTCAACGCATCATTCTGTTTATCGATGAAGCGCACACCCTGATAGGCGCGGGCAATGCTGCCGGCGGCAGCGACGCCGCCAACTTGTTGAAACCCGCCCTTGCGCGGGGCGAACTGCGCACTATTGCTGCCACTACTTGGTCGGAATACAAAAAGTATTTCGAAAAAGATCCTGCGCTGGCCCGCCGTTTCCAGTTGGTCAAACTGGACGAACCCACGCAAGAGCAAGCCGTACACATTCTGCGCGGCTTGCGCAGCGTCTATGAGCAGGCGCACCGGGTCTACATCGGTGACGACGCGCTGCAAGCCTCCGTGGTTTTGTCCGCCCGCTATCTGTCGGGACGGCAGTTGCCCGACAAGGCAATCGACGTACTGGATACCGCGAGCGCCCGCGTGGCTACGGCGCTGGCCGAGCCGCCGCGCCGGCTCTCGGCGCTGGAACACGAGCAGATACAGATCACTGCCGAACTGACCCAATTGCGGCGCGACGCCCGGGCAGGACGCAGCGCCGCCACTCGCAGAATGGCAGAACTGGAAAGCGCCGATACCGCAGTCAATCACCGCATTGCACAGTTGCAGCAGGCTTGGGAGCGGCAGAAAGCGCTGGTCGATGACATTATCAGCCTGCGCGCTGAACAGCATGAATACGACGGCGTTGCGGTTGAGGACGCCCATGCCTCTGCCCGCCTCGCCGCCAAAATGACGGAACTGTCTGAACTCCAGCGCGAAGGCGCTTTGTTGCACGTCGACGTTGGCCACGAACAGATTGCTCAAGTTATCGCTGACTGGACCGGCATTCCCGCTACAACCATCAATCGCGGTCAGGTGGACCGCTTGACGCAGCTGCCCGCGCTATTGCAAGAGCGCGTCAAGGGGCAAGACGTCGCCATTGAGCGCATGCACAAGCATCTGCTCACCGCAATGGCAGACCTGCGACGGCCCGGCACGCCCTTGGGCGCCTTTTTACTGGTGGGCCCGAGCGGCGTCGGCAAAACAGAAACGGCCCTCGCATTGGCCGATGCGCTATTCGGAGGCAGGCAGTTCCTGACCACCATCAATATGTCCGAATTCCAAGAGCGGCATACCGTGTCGCGCTTGCTGGGTTCGCCCCCCGGATACGTGGGGTACGGCGAAGGCGGCGTACTGACCGAGGCGATACGGCGGCAACCGTATTCAGTCGTGCTGCTGGACGAAGTGGAAAAGGCCCATCCCGAAGTACTCAGCCTCTTCTATCAGGCCTTCGATAAGGGCGAACTCGCCGACGGCGAGGGACGGCACATTGATTGCAAGAACATTCTTTTTTTCCTGACATCCAATTTGGGCTTCGACCAGCAGGGCGACACCTTGGCCGACTTGCCCGAGGATGCGCTGCGTGCGCGCCTGGCTACGTTCTTCAAGCCCGCGCTGCTTGCCCGCATGCAGCTGATTCCGTATCGCTACCTGACCGAAGAGGTGCTTGGCCAGATCGTCCACAGCCGTCTGGAACGTCTACGCACCCAGTTTTCGACGCGGTACGACGCTGTGCTGTCCATTGACGACAGCGCGCACGCGGAGCTGCGCCAGCGCTGCACCCGGCACGAGAACGGCGCCCGTTTACTGGACGCCTGCATAGACGGCGAACTATTGCCGCCGTTGTCATTGGCGGTGCTGCAACGGCTGGCCGCCAGCCATCCCTTCGCAAGCGCACGCCTGGAATGGGCGGATGGCGCATTTTCCGCACATCTGGACTGAGGCAGCCTATGGGCCCGCAAGCCATCGCGGAGATCGCTCGGGACATGGCCACGGCTGCCCGTCTGGATGCGCTGGCCAACGCTTTTTTGGGGGCTTGCATACGCGCGCCCGGGCTGCTTCACGCCTGCCTCTACGGCATGGACGCAGCGGGCGATGCGCTGCTGCCTTTGGCGGCGGCAGGATTGCCGTCCGGTGAGTTGCCGGAAATCAGGATGGATGCGTTGGATGACCCGCTGGTGTACGCGCTTGTCAGCGGTCAGCCGTGTCTGATTGAACGCCTGTCGGGGCTGGTTGGAGTGGGTCAGGCATTTGAACGGCTACGCGAAAAAATAGGTGCGCGGCAAGCGCTGTTGGTCATTCCTTTGCGGGATACGCGTCATCAACCGCGCGCAGTGCTGGCGCTTTCAGGATCGGCGAGCAGCCTGTCGGACTGGCAACGCGACCCGCTCTGGGCAACCCTGACTCAAACGCATGAAGCCTTGTTTGCACGCTTGCACGCACAGACCAGCGCCGCCGACGACGCGCGCTATCAGCGCAGCCTGCAATCGTTGGACGCGGGCGAAAAGAGCCGGACGCGCGCTGCACGTTTGCTGGCCGCAGAATTCATCGGCGTCAGCGCAACGGCCAAACAGGTGCGCAAAGACATGTTGCGCTTTGCGGATTCCACGCTGGCCGTTTTGCTGACCGGGGAAACCGGAACCGGCAAGGATCACGCCGCTTGGTTGATACATCAGGCATCGCCACGCAAAGGAAAGTTCGTCCCGGTAAATTGCGCGGCCATTCCTCAAGATCTGATTGAGGCCGAGCTATTCGGAAACGTCCGCGGGGCCTACACAGGCGCGCTGCAAGCCCGTGCGGGCTTGGTGGCGGAGGCCGACGGAGGCACGCTATTTCTGGATGAGATCGGCGATATGCCCTTGTCGCTGCAAGGAACGCTACTGCGGCTGCTGAACGAAAAGAAGTACCGCCCGCTTGGCGCGTCCCGTGAAGAAAGCTCGGATTTCCGATTGATGTGCGCGACCCATCAACCCTTGGCTCAGTTGATTCGTAACGGACGCTTCCGAGAAGACTTGTACTTTCGAATCCGCCAATTGTCGTTGTCGCTGCCGCCGCTACGCGAGCGCCCCGACGACATACCGGCGCTTGCGCATCATGTCTTGCTGCAACACAACCGCGAAAAGCAGACCCACGTCGCCGGCATCGCGCCGGATGCGTTGGCCCTGCTTGAAGCGCTGTTGTTGCCGGGAAATGTGCGGGAGTTGCGCAGCCTGGTGCTGGTCGCCGCTGAAAGAACGCCGCCCGGCCGGTCCATCAGTGCGGCAACGTTAGACCTGTCTCGGGCAGACCGGGATACGCGACAGTCTGTAGGGGGAGGCAGCGCCGAGCTGCACGGTCTGCTGCATACCAACAATCTGCCCCAGGCGCTGGACACATTTCAGAGCCTGGTTATCAAAACCCGCCTGCGACAGCTTGATGGCTCGCGCAGTCGCGCCGCGCAAAGTCTGGGCATCCCTAAGCGCACGCTGGCACGCCGATGCCAGGCCTGGAATCTGGACCGGGAGGACCAAACTTTATGACCCTGATCAAAGCCTTTCCGCTGCTGCTGCTGGCTGCGGCTGCCTGGCACAGTCACGCACAGGCTGATACCGACCCGCGCCTATGCACCATCATTGTGTCGGCCGTGGAGCGGCTGGCCTGCTTTGATGCAGCAGCGGGCACCCCGCCTGCCCCGACTCCTGTCCGGCCAGCAGCAGCAGCAGCAGCAGCAGCAGCAGCGCCCATCACTGCGGGGCGGCCGGTGCCAAACGCCAGCCCGGACGTGTCCATTGCGGCAGTGTCCAGCCAACGTCCCTTGGCCAGCGCGTTCACCGCCACGCGCTCGTCAGATCTCGTCCGGCAGAACGAAAGCGCGCGCCAGCCGCAGGACACGGCTTTTCTGCTGTCTTACACCGACGATGAGCAGCCCGGGCAGCAGCGCGTCATGATCTCTGCACCCGCGTTGGGCGCTGGCCCCCCGATCTATCTGGCGATCAGTTGCCTTTCTAATATCTCGCGTTTGCAATTGCTGGCCGAACAACCCTTTCCCCAGCACCACATCAACATCCGTCTGTATATGGACGATCGTCCGCTGTCAGCCGGAAAACCGTGGCGCGTGCTGGACGAAGGCAATGTCGCAGATGCCGGACGCGGACTTGTCGCGATTGAACACTTGCGCCCATTCGTCGCCGGGACACACCTGCGAGTTGAAAGCGACTATGCGCCGTTAAATGGCCTGACATTTGACGCCACGGGCCTCCAGACGCTGCTTGCGCGCCAACGGGAGGCTTGTCACTGGTGACTGATTTCGCGCCGTTTGACTGTGTAGCCTTGCTTGCACCGTTTGACCCTCGCCAGCCTGCTGGTCATTTCGAGGCAGAGGACGAGACCTTCCAGTCCATCGATCACGAGATGATCAAGCTGGGCGGTTTACAAGAACTGCGGCTGGACTGGAACTACGTTGACGAAGCGTCCCGTCAGTATTTAGCGTCGCAGTGCAAACATTTCCGCATTGCAGGTCATCTGATATCTGCCCGGCTGAAGGCGCGGTCGTGGCGCTGCTGGGCCGAAGCGGCAGGTGTACTGGCCGGCATGGTCGAACACTATTGGGAAACCGGTCACCCCAAGCCCGGCCCGACTGGGTACATAGCCAAACGTAGGCTGGTAGCGTTGCTGGCGGATCGCTTGCGCGACACCCTGAACGATCTGCCTATTGCTGATTTCAGCAAAACGCATCATGCAGAAGCGCAACAAGCGCTAGACCGGCTGCAAGCCAGCGCACCTGCGGCCCAGTTGGATCAAGCGCAACTGACCCGGCTGGAATCCCTGTTGGCGCGCGTGTCGGAGCAGGCACGCTACCCGGAACCGGCCGCGCCCGCGCGCAGCGCCGGCCAGAGCGGCGGACAAGCCATCAGCGATGAATTCTTCAGCAGCCCAAGCGCCAGTCTGAAACCGGGCGACGACCGCGAGAACCGGCGGTCGCTGTTGAGCGTTGCCGACTTCATCAATCAACAAGACGCCTACGACCCAACGGGTTATCAATTACGCCGCTTTGCGATGTGGGCGCATTTGCATGCTGCGCCACCCGCCCGCAAGGGCGAACGTACCGAACTGATGGCCGTGCCTGCCGATATTGCCGATGGGTATGGCGAAGCCTTGACCGGCAATGCCGTCAACCCGGCACTGTTGCAGCGGGTCGAGAAAAGCGTGGTGGCGTCGCCCTATTGGATACGGGGCAGTTTTTTGGCTGCCGGCATCGCCTCGCGGCTGGAAATGAAAGACGCCGCCGCGGCGATCCGCCTGTCCACCGAACGGTTTGTGCGTCGAATTCCCGCTTTGGTGGATCTGAAGTTCAGCGATGGCCGCGCATTTATCGACCCGGAAACCCTGACATGGCTAAGTGGCGCCGATACGCCAGACGGCCAAGGCGGCGCGCTTCATGAATTCGGATTGCTGCGCGAAGAACTGGTAGCGCAGCTGGACAGCGAAGGGGTCGAAGTGGTGCTGCGCCGTTTGCAGGATTTGCAGGGTAGCTCGGCGTCACCCCGCCGGCAGGGCCACGCATCGGTCATTGCTGCGGACCTGCTGGCGTCGCGCGGCCTGTCATGGCTTGCCGAAAACCTTTACCGCAACGTGGCCCACACCTTGCGCACGCTACCCGCCCATGAATGGGAACCGGAGCTTTCCGAACAGTTAAGCAAATACACGCCTGCGTGGACGTCCGCCGAGCCGGACCGCAAGGGTTAAGGAAGGAGTCAAGCGATGAAGAACATCTGGTCTTATCTCAAGCGCTACGGGAAACCCGTGCTGGGCCGTTTCAAAAGTTCGATGCCGATTCTGCTGGCACTTGCCATCGTGTTTCTGCTGATCGGCATCTGGTGGTTGGGACCGCACTGGACCTGGCGAGAACACCGGCCATTGGCGGATCTGTCGATGCGCGTGCTCTGCACGCTGGTCTTGTTGATGATTCCCCTGTTGGCGTGGGGCTGGACGCTGCGCCGCCGCAATCGCCGGCTTGAGTCCGAGAGCAGCGCTGCAACAATGCGCCAGGAAGACCCCACACTGCGCTATGTGCAGGCGCAGGAACGCGCGCTGGATCAAAGCTTGGCCGTATTGAGGGCCAACTTGCATGGCCGCAATGCGCTGTATGAATTGCCCTGGTATCTGGTCTTGGGACAAGAGAACAGCGGCAAGACCAGTTTCATCAACCGGTCGAATCAAAGCTTTTCGTTGACCGGTGAAGTCAAGGCCGGTGCGCGGCGCGGCTACGCCGATCCCGACCTGGCCTATGTGATCGATTGGTGGATGGGGGATCAGGCGGTGTTGATCGATCCGCCAGGCGAAATAATCAGTCAGAACGAGAGTGATCCGAATCCTGAGCCCGCCATCACGAACGAGACGGCATCGGCCACTTCCGCCCCTGCTTCTACCCCGGCTTCTACTCCGGCTCCTGCCCCGCGCATCACTTTGCCCCCAGGCACGCATGCGCGGCTGTGGGTCAGTCTGATTGATTGGCTGGGACGAAACCGCAGCCGCCGCCCGCTCAACGGCGTGGTGCTGATGGTTGACCTGGTAACACTGCTGAATCAGAAGGCTAGCGACCGCAAGGCGCTGGCGATTCTGCTGCGCACCCGTCTGGCCGAACTCAGCCGGCATCTGGGTACGCGCCCGCCGCTGTATGTGGTTCTGAGCAAATTCGATTTACTCACTGGCTTTGAACCGTTCTTTGCCCGGTTGCCGCGCTCGGTGCGCGAAGACATCTTCGGCTTCACCTTTACGCTGGACTCCGTGCATGACTATGACGCGTGGCTGCAAGAGCTGGCAGGACGTTATGACGGATTCATCGGCCGGCTGAACGAACAGATCTTCGACGCGTTGGGCGAGGCAAGTTCCCAAGACGCGCGCGAGGCGCTGTTTTCACTGGTTCGCCAACTTGCAGGCATGCGGCCCGTACTGCTGGGTTTCCTGGCGGATGTGCTGGGCAGTGACCGCTACATCACTCCGGCTTTGCCGCGCGGCGTGTACTTTTCTTCCGTGTATCAGCAGGGCCTGCTGTGTGATGCCTTTATCAACGCGGCATCCCAATCGTATGGCCTGAGTGAACCCTTGGCCGAGGCTCAACCCAGCGGGCGCTCGGTGGTGTACTTCGCTCAACAATTGTTCCAACGGGTCATCTACCCCGAGGCCGGGCTGGCTGGCGACAATCTCAAGGTACTGGCGGACAAGCGTCGCACCTTGATGGTTGGCTTTGGCGTTGCGGCCCTGGGCACCTTGCTGCTGGTTGGCGGCTGGTATCACTACTTCGGCGTCAATCGTCAGATCGCGGTGTCTGTACTGGACAAGAGCCGTGAATTCGGCGCACACCGAATTGACAGCGGCACAGACCCTACCGGGCACAACTTGCTGAAGCCGCTGGACCAGATCCGCAGCGCTGTTGCGCTGGTTGGCGATTACCGCAAAGCCTGGCCCGTGGTTTCAGACATGGGCCTGTACCAAGGCCGCAAGATCGGCCCGAAAGTGGACGAAGCCTACCTGCAATTGTTATCCAAGCGCTTTTTGCCCGAACTGGCAGGCGGCGTCATGAACGCCATCAACAGCGCCCCTTCAGGCAGCAATCAGCAGTTGGCCGCGCTTCGCGTCTACCGCATGATTGAAGACCGCCCGAACCGGCGCTCGCCTATCGTCGAAGACTGGATGACGCAACAATGGCAGGCGGCGTTCCCGGGCAACGGTCCGGTGCAAAGCGGACTGATGCGCCACCTGGAATACGCGATGCAATATGCCGATGCCGAGCTGCCCCAGAACCGCGCCCGCGTTGCCGAAGTGCAGCAGCGCTTGCGCCAGATACCCATGTCCCAACGCGTTTACATGACGATGCGCGAACACGCCGGGAAAATTCTGCACACCTCGCTAGACCTGCGCAACGAGGTCGGTCCGGCATTTGACATCGTCTACAAGGACCCCGCTGCGCCAGACGCGCCGGCAGGCGGGTCCACGCGTATTGACGCACTGCTCACGGCAGCGGGTTATCACGGCTACTTCGCGCCGCATGGTAAGGACTTCACTGACCTGGCCATGATCGACCAATGGACGTTGGGCGAACGCAAACGTATCGACTACTCCGAAGCCGACAAACAGGTGCTGGCAGAACGCATCCGCGCCATTTACAGCAGTGACTACATTGACAACTGGCAGCGCGGCCTGAGCCGCCTGGAAGTCGTGGATTTCGACGATCTAGGCCAGGCCGTCGACGTGTTGGCCGCAGTGACAAGCCCAGCAGCGCCGTTGCGCCGCCTGGTCGAAACCGTGCGTGACAACACGGTACTTAGCCCTCCTCTGCCCGCAGTTGCCACGACGTCAGCGCAGGGCACCGACCCCGCGCCGTCCGCCATCACTGCCGCTGGCGCCAACGGACCGCATGTCGCCGATATCGCCCGGCCCTTTGCCCCGCTTGCCGAACTGCTCGCGGGCAAGGGTGACAAGCCGTCCTATATGGACGAAAGCATGGCCGCCATCGCCCGCGTTTACGACACCATGAAGGGAGTGCAGGACAGCCCCGAACCCGGCAAGGCCGCGCTGGCGATCGTGATGGACCGGTTTGCCCTCAAAGGCACCGATCACATCGCCAACCTGCAACGCGTGGCCGCTGGCTTGCCCGAACCGCTCAATCGTCATGTGAAAAAACTGGCGGAAGAGTCATCTCAGGTGTTGCTGATTGAAGCGCTGAAGGAACTGGAGCGGCGTTGGGAAGTGGACGTATACCGCTACTACAACGAACGTCTGGCCAGCCGCTACCCGTTCAACCCGGCCAGCCGAAACGACGCATCGCTGGAAGATTTCACCATCCTGTTTGGCCCCCAGGGCCGGCTGGCCCAGTTCAAGGACCAATATCTAAGGCTGTTCTTCGACGAAAACCTGGAAGCGCTCTATTCCGAACGCCGGGGCGGTTACCTGGTGCGTATGGACGTGCTGAATCAGCTGCTGGCAGCCGACCGGATCCGTGACGCCTTCTTCAACAGCCGCGGCGCATTGGGCGTGCAATTCAGCATCCAGCCCCTGGGACTGACGTCCACCCGGCGCAGCAGCGTGTTAAGCGTGGAAGGCCAGTTGATCGCTTACAGCCACGGCCCCAGCAATAGCATCGGTCTCATCTGGCCCAACAACCTGGGCGACTCCACTGAAAGCCGCATCACTTTGGTCGGAAGCGGCGGCACCAGCAGCGGGCTGGTCTACCGGGGTTCGTGGTCCATGTTCAGGCTGTTGAGCCAGGCACGCCTGGACAGCGCCACCGCGCAAAGCGTGGACCTGAGTTTCTCTGCCGCCGACGGCGCCATGCGCTACCGGATCACCGCCGAAAAATCCAACAATCCGTTCACGCAGGCCAGTTTCGATGGCTTTGACCTGCCCAAAACCCTGTTGGCTGAAGAGCAGAAGGCGGCTCCGGTGAAACCTGCGCCGAAGACTGCTCCCGTCAAACCGCCGCCCAAGGGTCCGCCCGCAAAACCCGCTCCCCAGGCGGGCCCCAAAGGCAGCCCTAAAGACAGCCCTAAAGACAGCCCCAAAGGCACTCAGCCCGCCAAAGCGGCGGCCCAACCCACCAGCGGCATGCCCCGGCAGATAGCAGCAATGCCATCTCCGTAATTCCAGCGGAGGGTACCGCTAGGCTGTGCGCGTCACCGGACGCGCCAGCCCCCTGGCGGTGAACAGCAGGGTTACAACCGCCACCATCACGCCGCTGGCAAAACCACCCGCATAACCGACCTGTGCAGCCAGGCCCGTGATCATCGACGAAGTCAGGATCTCGCCCAGGTCGCGTGCGCTCTGCACTGCGGTCATGTCGGTGCCCGATTGCTGGCCCTGACGAGCGAAACGCATGGCTAACGTCATCAACGCCACAGACGCGGCGCCCGCGCCGAACGACCCCAGCCCTTGCGAGACAAACGCCATACCGGTTTGCTGCGGCACCCAACCCTGCGCCTGCGCCATCCAGCCCAAGGCCGCCGCGCCCGAAGCGGCAAGGCCCACCGCCAACACCCGGCGCGCACCCAACCGGCCAATCAGCCACGCTCCGCCCCCGCAACCCAGCAGCACGGTCACCATGCCGCCGGCCATGCCTATGCGGCCCACGGCCTCGATTTCCCAGCCGGCATCCACCAGGAACAACTTGGCCAGCCCGTAACCTGCCACGGCGGTCATGGCAGACAAGAAAGCGGCCAACGCTAGCGCCCATGCGCCCGGCCGGCGAACAAAGCCCATCAGCGAAGCGCGTTGGCGAGCCGTGTGCGCAGACAACGTATCGAGCGCAGTCTCGCGCCACGTGAATGCCATCAGCAAACTGAAGGCAACCACCGCTGCCAGCACGGCCAGCGCGGCCGTCTGGCCGATATAACCAGCCATGATCAAACACCCCGGACCGCCAAAGAAAAACCCCACCATAGTGCCGCCCACCTGCACCGCGTTCGCACGCGCCAACGCTTGGCCATCGAAGCGTTCGGCCGTCAGCGCATCGGTGGCGATGTCTTGCGTGGCGCTGGCCAGCGATGCAATCGCCATCAAGCCCACGACCCAGGCAGCGCTGGCTGAAGACACCCCTACCAGCGTGACAAGTGCCAGGCAAACCAGCACCACCGCCTGCATCGGCACGATCCAGCTGCGGCGCCTGCCCATCGCCGGGCGCCAGTGATTGTCTACCTGTGATGCCCACGAAAACTTGAGAACCCAGGGCAGGCCTGCCAGCGGCAACCACGCCAAGACGTGTAAACCGGCGCCATCCCGGCGCAACAGTGTGGGCAGGGCCTCCATGGCGATGCCAAGAGGGATGCCTTGAGAAAAATACAGGGCGGCGATCATTACGAACAATCGCCCGTTTGCCAATCGATTCACGGTCAAAGTTTCCTATGCGTCAGGCGCCGCGACGCGGCGATGTTCACTGCCGTGACCCGGGGTCACGAACAGGATTTTTCCAGGACAGGCCACATGCAGGCGGTGCCAGACGTTGCGTGGCACGACAGCGCTGCGCCGGGTATCCAGCAGCACATCAGTCTCTGCGCCCTCTTCGTCGGCAAGCGTCAGGACGACTCGCCCTTCAAGTACGCACAGCATTTCGTCGCCTGCGGGGTGGCGTTCCCACATATGTCCATGCACGTCCGCATCGTCCTGCACGGCCTTGATGCCTACCAGCCAGCCATCGTGGGGCGACAGACGGCGCAGCTTGCCGATTTCACGCATGCCGCCGTCATGGCTCAACGCCATGAAATGATCGAGCCAATCAAAGACCGCTGGGGGGGAAATTGCATCCTCTGCCATTTTTTGAAAGCCTCTTGAGTGATGGCGAACGGCGCGCCCCAGCGCGCCGTTCCAGATTGACGGTCAGTACTGAGCGCGCAGCGTCAGCATTGCGTTGCGGGGTTCACCGTAGCGGTTGTTCCACGACGTGCCAGACAGGCTTTGGTAGTAACCGCGGTCAAACACGTTGTTGAGATTCAACGCCACGGTCACGTGCTTATCCACGCGATAGGCCATTCTCAGGTCGACCAGCGTTACGCCGCCCTGATGCAGCGTGACCGGACCGGACACCGTGGAATAGCCCGACTGCATTTGCAATCCACCGCCCACGCTCAAGCGTCGGTCCATGACGGGCAGCGCGTAGTTCGTCCACAAGCGGAAGATGTGCTTGGGTGTGAAACTGGCAAACGGCTGCCCGTTGGAGACGGCATCCGTCAGATATTTGCTGGTGTTAAACGTGTAGCCCGCAGCGACCGACCAATTGGGCGTGATCTGTCCATTGGCTTCGGCCTCGAAACCGCGGCTGCGAACTTCCCCGCCAGAGATGTAGTAGCAGTTGTTGCCCACGCAGGGCCACTCCGGGTCCTGCTGCGCGCGGTTCTTCTGCTGAATCTGAAAAACGGCCAGCGATACGTTCAGCGCGCCCCCCGCCAGTTCGCCCTTCACACCCGCTTCATAGTTGGTGCCGGTAATCGGATCCAGCGGTTTGCCCTCACGCGTCAACTGGCTTTGCGGTTGAAATACCTGCGCATAGCTGCCGTACGCCGACCACTGCGAATTCAGATCCACGATCAGACCGCCATACGGCGTGAACTCCGGATCGATCCGCTGGCTGGCGCCCGGCGCGGTCTGGTTCCACCAGCTAATGCGGCCACCCAACACCAGCGTCACGGGGTCCGCCAGGGAAAACCTGCCCATGCCGTAAATGCCCTGCTGCTTCAAGCGCGTCTGGCCGGGCGAGGTATACGGGCCTACACCTGGTTCTGGCACGCTATGCGGGTCCCAATCGAACACATTGACCGGCACATTGAGCGCGGGCGTCAACATGCCGGTGTATTGCTCGGTGGTGCTGCGTTGCGCATTGCCGCCAATCAGCAATTCGTGGCGCCGTCCAAACCATTGAACGGGGCCGCTGACATAGGCGTCCACGCTCGCTTGCGTGTTGTCGAACTTGTAGGCGCCGCCCATCAGCCGCGAGCCCGTGCCAGTTTGGCGGTCGATTGCGCCATATGCACCCGCGTACTTCAGGTTGCTATCAGCGGTGAGATAGTTGGCGCTGATCTTGGCCTTCCAACCATCGCCAAAGCCATGTTCCAGGTCCGCGAACACCCGGGTCGTGTCCCAGTTAAAGCGGTCCCAGGCGGCATCCAGGTAGGTGGATCGAGCCAAGCCAATGTCGCCGCCATCTTTGTAGCGCGGCACGCCCGCCATGTTGGTGGTCGACCGGATACGCTGATATTGCAGCCCCGCCGACAACACGGTGTTCGGACCCAGGTCCACTTCGCCAATGCCATAGAACAGCGCCGATTGCTGGTCCGCCACATCGTAGAAATAGCCACGGTCTTCAACCGCAGTGACGACGCGTCCGCGCACGCTGCCGCTGTCATTGAGCGGCCCGCCCAGATCGGCTTCGGCGCGATAGCGGTCCCAGCTGCCGGCGCTGACTGAACCATTGAACGAGAACTCCCGCTGCGGCCGTTTGCGCACCAGGTTGACGGTGGCAGCAGGATTGCCAGATCCATGCAGCAGACCATTTGCGCCGCGCAGAATTTCCACACGCTCGTATACCGCCATGTCTTGAGGCGAAGCGGCCATATTGCCCATCAGCACGGGCACGCCGTCCTGCTCGAACGAATCCACCTTGAAGCCGCGCGAGTAGTACGCCGTGGTCAGCAGTTGGTACGGCTGCACTGTGATGCCAGTTGCGTGCTGCATCACATCGTCCAGGCTTTGCAGATTTTGTTCGCGCATCTGCGTGAGGCCGATCACCGTGACGGACTGCGGAATCTCACGCACGGTCAGCGGCAGCTTGCCTACTGTGGGAGTGTCATGCGCCACGCCCTCCCCGCTGACTGTCACTGCGGGCAACGATGGCGCATCCTGCGCCAGCGCGGGTCCGGCCACGACCGCGAGCCATAGCGGCCAATGCACGGCGCGCCCAGCGCCGTTTTGCGGTCGTCCCGCCCCTGTCTTCACCTGTTTACGCACCGCCATTCCTCTTTCTTTATTACTGAGAATTATTCTCAAATAATTCTAGAGACGAGCAGAAGCGGCCGCTGGCGATTGCGGAAGTTTCATTGGCGATTGCGGAAGTTTTTGTCTAGCGTGCCGCCAGACTGCTGGGCAGAATGCCGTAGCGGCGCTGAAAAGCCTTGCTGAAGTGCGAATCGGTGTAGCCGCAGGCGTAGGCCGCTTCGGACACGGAAAATGTGCCTGCGGCCAACAAGGCATGCGCCTGTTCCATGCGGCGCTCGCGGACGAAGGCGTACACGCTCAGTCCGAACAGCTTGCGAAAACCGGTCGTCAGCTTATTGACGTTGACGCCCGCCTGCCGCGCCAGATCGGGCAAGGCAGGAGGCGCCTGCAGGTTCGCCAGAATCAGGTCGCGGGCGTAATGCAGGCGCTCTGCATCGCCAGCCGCGACCTTATCAGACGCCCCGCTAGCGGCTGGCTGCAAGGCGTTGATGGCCAATGCTGTCAACTCCAACGCCTTGGCCGACAGGTAGAGCCGTTTAAGCGGCCCCTGTACGGGGCATGCCAACATTTGATGGCCCACGGCCTGCAAAGCCTGATCCACCCGCAGATTGGCATCCGCATAAGCGACGGCGCCGCGCGGGGCACGCAACAGCGCCCCCACATCGGCCGGGTCCAGGGCAAAGGCTTCACGCAGATGATCCAGGCTGGTGCGCAAGGAAACGAATCGAAGCGACCGGTCCGCGCCAAATTCGTGTTCCATACCCATGGCATCGTGGCACAAACTCAGATGCAGCAATGGCCCGCTTACTTGGGTTGCGGCCGCCCCGCACACGCGATAGCGCAGGTCGCCATCCAGCACCAGCACCAGCTTTAAGCCGGGGTCCAGATGTTCTTGCACGCGCTCGTTCCGGCTGAAACGCAAGGTGCCACCAGCCAGCGACATCGCTGGCGTGGCGGCCGATACGGACCAATCAAGTTCGGGAGGGATAGCGGTCACGGGGAGCCGCCGGCTAAAGGCGCGCCTTATTGATGAGATTGAATATTATTACCATTTGACCAGAACAGAAAGCCGCCCCTCACCTGGGCGATCTGCCAGCGCTACTGCTGGCGCCGCTGTTCCAGCTCTTTCAGGCACTGCAACACCCCGGACTGCATCTGCTCATTCGACACGGCAGCGCGGTCCGATACTTCGCGGCAGCGCACGTACTCCGCCTGGCTTGCAGCGGAATCGCGGATCACCACCGGACCCGAACTCGGATCTGGCGTAACCGTCATTCGCAACGTGGAAGGCGGCGACAGGCTGCCATCCTTGGAAGGCACGCTGGGGTATTGATATTCCTGCGTGGGGGGAGCGGTTTGCGCCTGGGCGGCACCGCCCGCGCAAAAGGCGGCAAGCAGGAAAGCAAAGACGTGGTGTTTCTTCATGGCGACCTCTCTTCAATGAGCAAGCGCCCTGGTACAGCAACGCAATGGCTGCGTCCGGGCGCGCCGCCCTATCGTAGCGCCAGCCATGGCCCCGCAACGTGCCAATACGCTACAACTGCCGCCGTAGTTGTTTCCCGTCGTTTCGATGCCGCTCACGCGCGCGGCTTGGACTTACGCAGCGGCGCCAGTAACGAAGACAAGCCGTTGTGGTCAAGCTCGTGCATCAGGGCCAGCAACCGCCCCAGCTCGCCCGGCGGGAAACCCTTGCGCGCGAACCAAGCCAGATAAGGGCCGGGCAGATCGGCGATCAGGCGTCCTTTGTACTTGCCAAACGGCATATCGCGGGTCACCAGCAGGGAAAGCAGTTCAGGATCCATCGGACTCAGGTATGCGGTTTTTAATCGGTGCGGCTCAACCCGCCGTGCCACCAGAAAAAATAATATCGGCGGCGGGGATCGCTTCAATCTTGACGCCGAAACTGGAAATGGCCGGCAAGGTGGCATTGTGATGCGCACGGATTTGCCCGCCCGGCGCATGGGGTTTGTCGTGCGTGGTGTGAGCATCGGCCGCCAGCGTTACCGGCAACCCCAATCCAGCGGCACGGCGCACCGTGGTGTCCACGCAAAACTCAGTGGCGTAGCCGCATATGACCAAGTGCGTCACGCCAGCATCGGACAGCGTCTGGCCCAAGGCCGTGCGCAAAAAAGAATCAGGGGTGGTCTTACGCACGCGGAGATCGCCCTGTGCAGGCGTCAGGCGTGGGTCAAGCTCCCAGCCGGGCTGGCCGTGGGCCAACGCACTGCCCGGGCTTTCGTGGTGCACATAAATCACCGGCACGCCTGCGGCGCGCGCACGATCGGCCAACATGTTGATGCGGGCCACCACACTGGCAGCGTCTGCCGGAGGCGGAGACGTTTCAAACAAGGCGCGTTGCACGTCGATCACGATTAAAGCGGTGGTCATGGCTGTCCCGATGAATTTGGAAAAGAGTCTACCCCACGATACCGCCGGTCTGTACGCCTTGGCGTGATGGAATCA
This sequence comes from Achromobacter seleniivolatilans, assembly GCF_030864005.1. Taxonomy (NCBI): domain Bacteria; kingdom Pseudomonadati; phylum Pseudomonadota; class Betaproteobacteria; order Burkholderiales; family Alcaligenaceae; genus Achromobacter; species Achromobacter seleniivolatilans. The sequence continues at coordinate 510,368 of NZ_CP132976.1, read as the reverse complement.
GCACGCTCTGCCTTACATCCCGTTTCAGCATGGGTCTGGTACTGTCCGTATCGTGAACGCGTTTATTAAACAGGAGCTCGCCATGATGAAAACCACCCTGACCTGCACCCTGAGCCTTGCCTTGCTTGCCGGCTGCGCCCCCTTCAAATCCAACAATGCGCGCGACGCGCCCGCAGACGGTCACACCGCTCGCACCTCGCTAGACTGGCCCGGCAGCTACGCTGGCACGCTGCCCTGCGCCGACTGCCCCGGCATCAAGACGCGCCTGACCCTGCAAAAGGGCGACCGCTACGAACGCCTGACGCAGTATCTGGACCGTGAGCCGCAACCCGAGATCGTCACCGGCACCTTCAGCTGGGAATCCGATGGCAGCACCATCCGGCTGGACGCCGCAGGCGACAGCCAACGCTATTTCGTTGGCGAAAACCAGGTGACCATGCTGTATCGCGACGGCACCCGCCCGACCGGTCCGCTCGCCCCGCATTACGTCTTGCGCCGCGCGCAATAGCGGGTCGCGCCGCTCTGGGCTTTCCGGCTATTCTTTCAGCATTGTCCGCGCCCTGCGGCGCGGTTCCACCCCAAGGAAGTCATGAAGACCGATCACGAGCTGCTATCCGCCTTCGCCCCGACCGGCACGCTGCGCGCGTCCATCAACCTGGGCAACCCCATCCTGGCCAACACCGATCCCGCCACCGGCCAGCCCGGCGGCGTATCGGTGGATCTGGCAACGGAGCTGGCGCGCCGCCTGGACGTGAAACTGGAACTGGTGGTGTTCAAGTCCGCCGGAGAATCCGTCAACGCAGTCGCCGCTGAACAAGCAGATGTAGGCTTCTTTGCCATCGACCCGCTGCGCGGCGAACAGATCGCCTTTACCGCGCCCTATGTCGTGATCGAAGGGGCGTATCTGGTGCGTGATGACTCCCCCATAACCAGCATGGACGAAGTCGACAGCAAGGGCCTGCGCGTGGTGGTCGGCAAGGGCAGCGCCTATGACCTTTACCTGACCCGTGAATTGAAGCAGGCGGAAATCTTCCGCGCCCCCACCTCACCCGCCGTCGTGGACACGTTCGTACAAGAGAAGATGGAAGTGGCTGCCGGGGTGAAGCAGCAGTTGCAAGCCGACGCCCAGCGCCTGGGCGGACTGCGGCTGCTGGATGGCCATTTCATGCTGATCCGCCAAGCCATGGGCGTACCCAAAAGCCGCGGCGCCAAAGCCAGCGCCTACCTGGCCGCCTACGTCGAAGCCATGAAGAAATCAGGCTTTGTGGCCGAGGCGCTTGCGCGCCACAAGATTCAGGGCGCAGCAGTTGCGCCGCTGGAAGCCTGACGCGCCGCGCAGGACCAAGTAAAGCTAGGGGGCTGCATTCATATGCAGCCCCTTTTTTCATTGCTTCACAGTGTTGCGATCAATGGCTGATCATCCATGGCCGTGCGCCCGCGAATGATTTTGCCCCGTCCTGAGTGGTGCGGGTCTTGCCGGACTTGCGCCCGCCTGAACAACATCCGCAGTTCATGCCATGGCCGCTACGCGAGCTGCGCGGCTCGTTCGCGCTGCGCTCGTTGACCGCATGCGCCCGATTCACGGCGGAAGACAACGCGGATATCGCGGGTGCGCCGCCGATGATCCGGTCAGACATTGCGCCGCATTGCGGGCAAGCGGCCGGATCACGCCACTGAGCCAACGGCCGCAGGGCCGCGAACTCACCGCATTCGGCGCATGCGTAGTCATACATGGGCATCGTGCTGCCTCCTATCGGTCGCGTGACAAGGGCAGATCGACATCGCCCTTGATATGCTTGATGGGCCCAGCCGCAGAAGGCTGAATGTCGAAGTCGAAAATCTCGGTCGGCAGCCAGAGCGTTGCGCAAGAGTTGGGAATATCCACCACGCCGCTGATGTGCCCTTGCACCGGCGCGCAACCCAGCAACGAGTAGGCCTGCGCGCCGGAATAGCCGAATTTCTTCAGGTATTCAATGGCATTCAGGCAGGCCTGCCGATACGCGACGTTCACATCCAGGTAGTGCTGCTTGCCCGTTTCATCCACCGAAATTCCTTCAAAGATCAGGTAGTCCTTGTAGGCAGGCGTGATCGGACTGGGCTTGAAGATCGGATTCTTGATCGCGTACTTTTCCATCCCGCCCTTGATCAGCGATACGCGCATATGCACCCAGCCCGCCATTTCTATGGCGCCGCAGAAAGTGATCTCGCCATCGCCTTGCGAAAAGTGCAAATCGCCCACCGACAGCCCGCCGCCCTTCACATAGACCGGAAAAAACACGCGGGCGCCGCGCGACAGGTCCTTGATGTCGCAGTTGCCGCCGTGCTCGCGTGGCGGCACCGTGCGTGCGCCTTCACCCGCAGCCTTATCGCGGTCAGCGCCTTGTAACGCGCCCATGTGCGCCGTCTTGGGCGCGGGCGGATTCGCCAGCGGCGGCACGCGGTTGGGATTGGTGTCGATCAGCGCCTGTTCGCGACGGTTCCAGGTGTCCAACAGCTTCTTGTCCGGCAGGCAGCCGATCAGGCCAGGATGAATCAGACCCGCAAAGTTGACGCCAGGGATGTGCCGCGACGATGTGAACATGCCATGGAAATCCCAAATGGATTTCTGCGCATGCGGAAAATGTTCGGTCAGAAAACCACCGCCGTTATTGCGGCTGAAGAAACCATTAAAGCCCCACAGACTGTCGGCCTTGGCGCCGATATCCAGCAGATCCACTACCAGCAAATCACCGGGCTCGGCGCCTTCGACACCGACCGGCCCAGACAGAAAGTGCACCGTGGAAAGATCCACATCGCGCACGTCATCCGCGCTGTCGTCGTTCTTGATCGCCCCACCGGTCCAGTCGTAGGTTTCCAGCACGAAATCATCGCCCGGCTTTACCCACACAGCCATTGGAATGTCTGGGTGCCATCGGTTATGAATCTGTTTGTTTTCGTACGGGGACTGCTCCAGATCGACCTTGATAAGCGTGTTCGCCATGTCTCTTTCATCTCCAACGTAACGTGTTGATAAAACAGAACTTCAGCCGGTTTTTCGTCCAATTCCCTGGGGGGTTGGATCTTTGAAATCGTTGACCTGTTAGCGATGGTAGACGCGTTCAAGCGATTTGCCATACTGGTTTTCCATGCTGTGGAAGACCCCGCGCCGCAACATCGGCGGCCGCGTTTTCACAGCAGTTATGATGCAATCCTTTCTAAGCGCACCACCAAGGTTTTCCGCATGGCAGCAATACACCGACGGCCCCTGGCCGCCCTACTGATCATCGCCGCCTTTGCAGGCGGGTCTGCCCACGCCGACGACGATTGCGTGGCCCAGGTGAATGCCGGGCTGGCCAGCGTCAAGCAGGCGCAGGATTTACAGCGCACGCGGGAAGCGGCAAATGATCTACTGCTGAACCGGGAGCTATGCCAGGGCCGCCTGGATCTTCTGGACGCGCGTTTTGCGCTTAGCGACGACTTCGAAGCGTGCCGCCGCAAGGGCGCCACATTCTCGGACCAAGTCGTGCGCACGCTCAGTCAGGCATCGGACGAACTTACCGATCTGAAAGCCTCGTGGATACGCACCTGCGGCCGGCATATGAAAGACTGACGGCGTTGCCGCCGACGCCCCAAACTGCACGGGGGCGGCGGCATTCAAGAACGCATCAGGCAACAGCGGCCAGTTCCGCAGGTTGCGGAAAGAAGATGGCGCGACTGGGATCGAATCCGTAGAGGCACTCGAAGTCGGTGGCATCAGCCGCCAGCGCAAGCACCGATTCCAAAATGAAATCGGCCTTGGCGTCCGACAGCAGAGCGCTGAAATTCAAGCGCACAAAACCGGGTTTTTCGATTTCGCGGCCGTCCAGAATGGCCTTCCGCATTTGCAATGACTGATCCGCGTCTATGTCCAACAGGCGATGGACATAAGGCCCAGCGCAGGCGCAGCCGCCACGCGCCTGAATGCCGAACCGGTCGCTCAACATACGCGTCACCAACTGCTGATGCACAAAACCGCCCTTGCCGTTGCGCACACGGAACGAGAAGATCGGCAGGCGAATGGCCGTCAACGACCCCAGCAGTTCCAGCTGTTCCGAGCCCTTCCATGCGGCGAGCGCCCGCTGCACAAAATGGTCATTGCGCTGCTGCATGAATTCAGCGCCCAAGGCTTCCTTCACCAGCAGAACCAATGCCGCACGAATGTCACCGATGACGTTAGGCGTGCCGGCCTCTTCGCGGGATTCAAGACTGGCGCTGTAATCGTGGCCTACTGGGGAAACGAACTTGACGGTGCCGCCGCCCGGCCAGGTCGGCGTCGTGCCGACCACGGCGTCGCGGCGCACGATCAGCACGCCCGATGCGCCTGGGCCGCCGATGAACTTGTGGGGTGAGAAAACGATGGCGTCGATCTGCGCATCTGCGGCAGGCGACATCTGGATAGACAGATAAGGTGCGCCGCCCGCGTAGTCCCACAACATTTTGGCGCCCGATCGTTTGACCAACCGGGTAATGGCGGGAACATCGGCCACAATTCCGGTCACGTTAGAAGCGGCCGACAGCGCGCAGATGACCAGCGTATCGTCCGAGGCTTTCAGCGCCGTGGCCAGCTCGGCCATATCGGGACCGCCTTCTGCGCTTTCGGCGACTTCGATGATCTCGGCGCCGCACTCGCGCCAGGGCAAGATATTCGAATGATGTTCGTACGGACCAATGATCACGCGGACTTTCCGGCCCGCCGCAATCGCCGCATGCACGCCAAACAGATGCACCAGTCTGTTGATACCCGCCGTCGCGCCCGACCCCGCAAAAATTACCGCATGGTCTTCATCCGCGCCGCAACAACGGGCGACAGTAGCGCGCGCCTCGCGGCGCAAGCGCGTAATGAAACCACCGCAGTAGGACGCCTCGGTATGCGAGTTGGCGTAATACGGAAGCACTTGTTCCAGAACAAAGCGCTCGACCTGCATGAGCGCCCGGCCTGATGCGACGTAGTCGGCGTAGACCAGCGGCTTTTGACCAAAGGGGCCGTCGATGAAGGCATCTTTGCCGACAAGACCTTCGGCGAGCGCGGCTGCGGCATCGCCGGTTTTCAGGCTGTCTTGAAATTGCTGCAAAGGGCTGGTCGTGGCGGTGGGCGTATTCATGTGATGCTTGTTCCGAGATATTCCGAAATATCATACGATGGATGCCAACATGAAACATCACCGAAATTTTGCCAAAAATACGCAAAAACAGATCAAATGATCGAATCCATGGAAAAAATAGACAAACTTGATCTAAGTATTATTTCCTGTCTGCAAAAAGATGGCGCGCTGTCTCAGCGCGAGCTCGCCGACCGGGTGGGTTTGTCGCAAAACGCCTGCTGGCGCAGGCTTCAGCGCTTGAACGCCTGCGGCATCATCCGTGGCACGCGCGCCGAGGTCAGTCTGGCTGCGCTGGGCCTTGATCTGACCGTGTTTGTCATGATCCGCACCAGCCACCACGCCAAAGTCTGGGCCGACGGATTTCGCCAGCATGTTGAACGCTTGCCCGAGGTGACCGAGTTCTATCGTATCGGCGGCGACTGGGATTACCTGATCAAAGTGGTTTGCCGTGGCATGGCGGGCTATGACCGCTTCTACCAAAAGCTGATCACGGATTTTGAGCTGTCGACCGTGACCGGGTTCTTCAGCATGGAAGCAATAATAGAAAACCGGCCGCCCGATCTTCGGATGCTAGAGGGCTGATATTCTTCTGCCTGGCCGCCCAACCCGCTCCTCGTGGGAACTTTCCTGCGCAGCCTCGTTCGAACAGTCCATTCATCCCGCCACGGAGATCCGCAAGGCCATGATTCTTTAAGCCCTCCCCCTGATCCTCCTTGCCCTATGCGTGCAAGGCGTCTCATCGACCCGGAGAGCTTTCCATGGCCCAGTCTTCGTACGCGCCGTATCAGGCGCATTCACAGCCGCCCTCGGCTGCTCCCTTCATCAGCTTGCACCACGTCAGCTACGCGCTGCCGGACGGCCGTGTTCTGCTGGATAGCGTCAGCCACGATTTCGGCGCGACCCGCCACGGACTGATCGGCCGCAACGGCGCAGGCAAGTCCGTACTGCTGCGCATATTGCACGGCAACCTGCCCGCACTAGCTGGCCGCGTCGGGCGCCATGGGCACATTGCCTACGTACCCCAAACCCAAACCGTTGAGCCCGGCTGCACGCTGGCCGATGTCGCTGGCATCGGCGCCATCCTGCGCGCCTTGTCCAACATCGAAGCAGGAAGCGCCAATCAAACGGATTTCGATCTGGCCGATGGTCATTGGCTGATTCATGACGACTGGGTCCGAATGCTTGCCGACGCAGGCTTGCCAGCTTGGCCGCCCGACCATCCCGCCAGCGCGGCAAGCGGTGGCGAGCTGACCCGCGTAGCGCTCGCCGGCGCTCTGCTGCAAGGGTCGGACGGCTTGCTCCTGGACGAACCCAGCAATCACTTGGACACCCGCGCGCGCAGTTGGCTCATGGAAAAAATCAGCAACTGGCGCGGTGGCCTGATCGTCGTCAGCCACGATCGCACGTTGCTCGACGCCATGTCCCATATCGTCGAATTAGAGCGCGGCAAGCTCAGCGGCCATCCCGGCAACTACAGCGCCTACCGGACTCAACGCGACCTGCGCGACGCCGCCGCCAACGCCGCGCTGGCCCATGCCCGCAACGAACGCGCATCTGGCTTGCGCGCACTGCGGCAACAATACGATGCGCAACAACAACGCAGCGCCCGCAACGCCCGCCAAGCTCGCGACTCCAACCAAGCGCCCATCTTGCTGGGCATGAAGAAAAACAACGCCGAAGGCCACGCCGGGCGCGAACGCCTGCGGCGTCAGCAAACTGGTGCGGCATTGGATGACGCCGTCAAACTAGCCGCAGCGCGTGTGGCAGCAATGCCGCCCATAGCCCTGGCCCTGCCGGAAACGGCAGTCCCCAGAGGGCGGCGAGTCTTGCATCTGGAAGACGCGATGCCGCCCTATCCATCCAAAGCGCAGCCCTTGACGTTAAGCCTGTCCGGCCCCTTCCGGCTGGCGATTCACGGACCGAATGGATGCGGAAAAAGCACCTTGTTAGCGATGTTGGCGGGTGAGTTGAACGCACGGCAGGGTGTTTGCGACGTCCGCGTCCCCACGGCGATGCTGGATCAACGGGCGGCGGGGCTGCCGGCAGATCAATCGTTGTTGCAGACCTTGGATGCGCTCGGCGCATCCTTGCCACAAGGTGAACTACGCAGCCGCCTGGCATTGCTGGGATTGGGACCAGCGGTGGTCGATACGCCAGCGGCGGCGATGAGTGGCGGCGAACGCATCAAGGCGGCCCTAGCCTGCGCGTTGTGGCGTAGACAGCCTGCGCAATTACTGCTGCTGGATGAACCGACGAACCATCTGGATATCGCATCGGCGGAAGCGTTGGAGGGTGCGCTGAAGGAGTATCCGGGTGCGATGGTGGTGGTGTCGCACGATATGGATTTTCTGGCGGCGATTGCGCCGACGCATCGGTTGATGTGGGGGGGGAAGGCAGGATGGGAGTTGAAGGAAGCGTCTCAGACAGCACAGCCATGTTGAACAAACCGTGTGGCCGCAGGCTGAGATCGCGGCACTCCACACTTGGCTTGTCGAACAACTCGTGTACGGCAATTGCGAAGAAATAACTCAAAAGCTGCGAAGGGAATCCCCCCATAGAAGCGTCGCATCCAGAAGTAGAATTTTCTCGTTGAGGAGTTCTACAGCATGAAGAAGTCGAGATTTACGGAGAGCCAGATCATCGAAGCAATCAAGCGGGCCGAGGCAGGCTTGCCAGTGCCCGAGCTGTGCCGCGAGCTGGGAATCAGTTCGGCTACGTTCTACAAATGGCGGGCTAAGTTCGGCGGCATGGATGTGTCAATGATGTCGCGGATGAAGGAGCTGGAGGCCGAGAACGCCCGGCTTCGCAAGATGTATGTCGAGGAGAAGCTCAAAGCCGAGCTTCGAGCGGAGGCACTCGAAAAAAAGTGGTGAGGCCATCTCGTCGACGCGAGATGGCCCAGCACATGGTGCGCGAGCGTGGGATTTCAATGCGCCTGGCCTGCGAGGTGGTTGGCATCAGCCAGACCTGCTACCGGTACGTCTGCAAGCGCAGCACCGAGAACGATGAGATTGCAGACTGGCTGGTGCGGCTTACAGACAACCACCGCAATTGGGGGTTTGGGCTGTGCTATCTGTATCTGCGCAACGTCAAGGGCTACGCATGGAATCACAAGCGGATCTACCGTATCTATCGAGATCTGGAGCTGAATCTTCGCATCAAGCCGCGTAAGCGCCTGGTGCGGCAAGCGCCCGAGCCACTGACCGTGCCGAACCAGCTCAACCATGTATGGTCGATGGACTTCATGCACGATCAGTTGGTCGATGGCCAAAGCATCCGATTATTCAACGTGATCGATGACTTCAATCGGGAAGCCCTGGGCATTGAAATCGACTTCTCGCTGCCGTCCGAGCGCGTGATCCGATCCTTAAAGCAGATTATCGGTTGGCGGGGCAAGCCGCTGGCGATACGTTGCGACAACGGACCGGAATATCTAAGCGCTGCCATCACCGAGTGGGCTGCGCAATGGGGTATCAAGCTGGTGTACATCCAGCCGGGCAAGCCACAGCAGAATGCCTACGTCGAGCGATTCAACAGAACCGTGCGCTACGTATGGTTATCTCAATACCACTGGGACGACCTGGATCATGTGCTGCGCGCCGCGACCGAATGGATGTGGTCCTACAATCACGAACGCCCAAATATGGCACTGGGCCGCTTCACCCCCAAACAGCGGCTAGCCATGGCTGCATAGCGTTTCTACTTCTGGCAATCGCTAAAAATGGGGGGGGATTACCTTTCCGAACCACGGCAGGGAAAGTAGAGTCTGACACCTTAGTTAATCATTGGCTTAACCAGAAACCTAATTGCCGGGATACTTCGTCAACAATTCCACGAATGGCGGCTCCTGAAGGATCTGGCCGTCTCGCTTGCGGGCATCTGGTTTGGACTTCCCGATCAAGGAACGCACCTTATCGAGGTCGGCTTGCGCCAGTCCCGACTGCTCCATCCGGTCGTAGGCCAAACTGCGATAGGCGTATGCCCAGACATAATCCGGTTGGTAATTCATGCCTTCGGAAAAGGCGTCTGCGGCACTCGACCACTGCTGTAGCGCGAGCAGTGACCGGCCGAGATGGTAGTAACTCGGCATGCCAGGGGGCGTGCCCTTGCCTCTTAGACCCATGTTGTCCTGGAGCATGGTCCGAAGCAACTCGACCGCCCGTTCCGGTTGTCCTCCATCCCGATAATCGCTGGCAAGTCCAATGATGTCCCAACCTGTGCGTGCAGGCGCCAAGCGCAACGATTCCTCGAGGTCTGCAATGGCATGCGTATAGTCCTTCTTTTGCCTATGGGCGACGGCGCGCGTTTGCAGCGTGAGCGCCCGATAACGGGTCGGCGCGTCGGGCCAGCTTGAAAGACAAGTGGACAGCAGCCGAATGGCGTGGTCCGGATCTTTGAACCCTTCACTGTCCTCGGTAAATTTCAGATTGCTCGTCTGGGTGCACGGGCTAGCCTGGCTCGTCGGCGTGCGTTCCACAAGATCCGCCCCCTGCGAGGCGGTGCAGGCCGAAAGCAGAGCCAGGGGGACGGCTAGCGTTGCTAAGATGAGCGGCTTCATTGCGGATACTCAGCGTTGGTCAGGTCGGGACGCATGGCCTGGAGCAGCGTTGGCGTAATTGAACCCTGGAGCGTGCAAAGGACGTTGGTCTGATCGGCAGTGTCACTTTGGAGCATGAGTACGCGCTCGACGCTACCCTTCGGAGTCACCGTACTGGTTTCGAGGCCACTCGGGCGCCATGAATCTGCCGGGTCGCCAACCCTACGAATTTCGGCACGAGCCCATACATCGCCCCCATCGGCAAGTTTTCCCGAGGCGGGCAATACGGCATTGATTTTCTTGGCCACGGCTTTGAGGCTGCCTTCCGCCTTGAACCCCCAGAATAGGAAGCCGCCGAAATCTATGTCATAGGAAACCTCATCGTGCCAGGCGATCAGGCGCAGCCCGTCAACATCAATCGGCTCGCTGAAAACCTGATCCCGCCCCTTCTCGGAAAGCGGATTGCCGACCGCGATGGTCGCCGCGTTGGCCCGCTTTTTAACCTCTGCCGCTGGTCCAAACAGATTCGGATTTTCTTTAAGCGCGTTAAACAACGATGCATCGCATCTCGCGAACAGGCGGAGCGCCTCGCTCGCCGACGCCGGCGAATTGTCTGCCGCCAACGCCGAAGTGGCGGCAAACACAAAAATCGAGGCAAGCAGCGTAGATACAAATCTGGACATCGGATTTTCCGAAAGGGTGTTGGATGAATGGAACAGGCTCGCTTTGTTGCGGCACTGGTCGTATTGATTCGATCGCTTGATAAGCCGCACTCGACTATTTATCAAGAAAGCATCTCCCCTGCATATTTAGCCTTCGGCAAAGTAAGCCTCGGCGGAGACCCGTATTGCTCAGCAATTACTCCGTTGACGAATCATAAAAATCGAACGTTTTAAAGTTAAGTGGTAGCTGCGGACTTGCTGGGAGCTTAGAAGCTGGATTGGACTTTAACCTTTTGCCACGTGAGGGAATTATTCCGGCAGCCGACGCCTTAGATGAAAGTTGCAAATGCGATCACCACTGCGCACATTCAAGACATTGACGCTGCTGAGCACTCGCCGCATATTTAACTTTAATGCCGGCCACTGCATCGATCACTTGCTTAACAAACTGAATATTCGAGCATCTTAATTATCGATTATTTATCTTTCCGTGCCCCTCACAAGCTAAGCCCTGCCAGATCAAACCCTGCAGGCCATACCGTCCTTGCATCGTAAACCGCACCGGACCAATCCGCACTTTCCACATTGATGACCCCAAGGCCTGCCCCCCTAACGTGGCATCCTTAAAGCTGCAAAATCGGACGTCTGAATTTGAGAGCTTTGCGCCGGTCAGATCTGCACGTATGAAATCGGCTCCCACCAACACTGCGTCTGTGAAGTTGCATCCTTTGAGGGCGGCGCGCATAAAGTAAGCATTCATCAGCAAAGCGCCTTGCAGCTTCGCGTTAGAAGATCGGTTCCTACGAATCCAGCATTTCTTAGCGACGACTTGGAGAAGTTACATTCATGCATAATCCTTCCATCAAAAACTATCCGATGCAAATTCAGTTTTTAAAAATTTGCGCCAACCAACGTACTAGATCCAGCGCCGAAGAATCACCCGTTTTATATTGAAGGACAATCATCTTTTATTCCAATCCGTATAATCAACTTTAATATCGGATACCGGCTTCACATTTCCTCACATCGAACTCGACACGACTCCAGGAACCACCTCGACATCTCGTCCCAATATCCGGGCGGCGATATGCCTGTGGTTGTCATTAACGATTACAGCTATTTAAAAGTCCTATACCTGGAGTCCTCCCTCCTAAGCCTTAAGACTTCGGCCCAATTCCATAAGATCCCTGGAATATGGCTTTCAGGAACCACCCCACCTCTTTCTGAACGAGGAAAGTCTTCCATCGCCCTCTTGCAATAAGAGTAAAAAAGATTAAAGCAACGCACATCTACATAATCCAAAACGATGAAATTCTGCCCCTGATCATCAAGAGGAGAATATATTTCATTCAGGCAACACACTTCATCATCCTTGAATAATTTCCTTGTAGCCTCAACAATACAGTCGAACACTCCTTCAGAAACGGACCAACCTGCACCTGGTGGCCCGCTACCCTCGCCAACAGAAATAAGCATCGCCATTGAAGTCACCTCAAAATAAGAATTTTTCCCTGCTGCTCAGGAGTGAGAGCCTTAATCCATGAATTCACCATAGCCTGGTTTACCGAATTTAAATTTCTATAAATCAGAGGAACAATCTCAGCCTTCTCAACGTGAAGAATCAATTGCCGTTGATTTTGCAGGGAATTATTGTAAAAGAACTAATTTATCTGGTCGGACTTGGTGGCATCAGTCCACATGAAATCCACTGTACTGCCTGCATAATCCGCTTAGATTTAAAACTCAAACTACTTTCTTGGTAAAAATAACGGCAATACCTAATTTGACATCCGTTTTTTTACTCGAAGGTGATAGCCAACGCATCACCGTCCCCGTATTTCAATTTATATTCTACTAGCACCACTTCCGCAAATTTCAATACTAATTCTGCGGCGACAGCACGATCGACACCTTTCAAATAAAATGAAAATATGCACCCTGAAGAGTCTTGCTTCCAAGAAACAAAAACGTCATCCCCAGGCGAGCTCCAGAATTGAACATTAGTAATATGTTCATTCACCACCTCGGAGAACAAACTCCCTTTTGCGACTTCTTCCTGATCTCCAGAATTGCTCCACGTTGTAATCCTGGAGTTACCGGGATTTTCAACGGTCAAACCGCACTCCTCGAATAGCCCGACGACAATGGAAAATGCTTTTTCCAGCACCTCTGGAATGAGAACCTTTAATACTGGGCAAGCCATCATTCGCCTCCTTTAAAAATTTTGACATGATTTTCACCGAGAATTTTCGTGGCAAGCTTGATTACTGACTGCGGGGTGCCGTCGGCAAAGTACGCTTCGGCGAAAACTCCTCGTTGCTCAGCTATTGCTCTATAGATTCGAAGTTCTTGACCGAGTTTCCCAAGATTGTTGGCCTTTGCTGGCCCACCTACCGCGACCAAGTTCCCGTTAGATGCGACAACATCGATATCTGTCGAGCCCAGGCCGAGTACGACAACTTGTTCGCCAGAGACCGATCCATTGACGATAACCGCCACTGTGGCCTCGCGTTTCTGCCCTATTAATCGCCCCGCCTCACCCGCAGAACCTGTTTGGCCTCCGTCTTCGTTGTATATCAACTCCGGCCCTTGCTCGTCGGGCATTGGCGTAGTAGTAGTCGTCCCACCCGCCGGACCATTATTGCCCTGCCCTGGCACACCTCCAAGCTGCGGCACTTCTCCAGATTGACCGGGTAGTTGTGTATTCGGCAGCCCCTCCGCACCGTCGCCCGGTGGCACCCCAATCGGCGGCATGGGTTCTGCGGACTTCCCCGGCAAACTTTCGGATACACCGACAGAGGAGATGTACCGGGTTGTCGCAATCAGTAGCGCTTGATCGGCGGACAGCCCAGGGTGCGTGGCGGTCAGTTCGGCCACCATGGCACTCAGGGCGATGAACGCCGCAGGTCCAATCACCTTTTCCTGGCACGCTGTCGAGCGGAAGCACGCGCCCAGTGCCAACATGCCACCGCGCTTAAGCAAGGTCCCAACTGCATTGTTTTCAGTCTCTAGCCTGCCGCTATTGACCACCGCGCTCGCATCTGCGCCCAACCCTGCCGCCACACCAGCCAATAGGGTTGAAACCAAATTACTACGAGCTTCCTTTTCTTCAGATGACAATGCTGAGCCAGACTTACCGGTTGCGGCATCGAGCAACGCATTTACCACCGAGGCGGCACCTGCGCCAAGTGCAGAGCTGCCGCAGCCATCGCCACGCGCGGCACCCGCAGCACATCCAACCACCGCGTGTAGCGCCGCACGAGCAGCCTGGGCCTCGACACCTTCGCCAAGCATGTTTGAATACAGCTTGATCTGTTGAGCAGTCAGGCCTTGTAGATAATTGACAGCGCTCGCTTGGACAAACCCCGATACGCCTCCTGTAACGTTGCCTGCCGCACCGCCTATGAGCGCGTTGACGATCAAACGGTACTCACCTCCCGGCCCCCACTTCATTGCGGCATTCAATTCGTCGGCCAACGCGGTGATACGAGCAGTATCACCGCCATCGGGCTTTTTCAATTCATTGACCAGCTCCTTCGACAGCGCATCCGCCTCCTCCGCCCGATTCGTCAAAAACTGCCCGGCTTGCCGGCTGACTTCCGCGACGATTTCAAATCCCGCTCGTATCTCCTTCTCATCGAAGATGGGATCCAGGCTATTTAACGTGTCCTTCGTGTCGCGATTCAGTGCTGCGATAACTTCCGCAGCCGTCTGCCCGGTCAGGGCCTTCTGCCCTGCCTCATCACGAATGACGATCTTGCCGCCGCTGATTCCGCTAAGCGTGGTGGAACTGGATTCGCCACTGGCGCCCATTACGACTGGAACGTTTGCGCCGACGCCGTTGAAGGTGGCCAGGTTGGAGTTCGGCGTCGCCTTGCTGCCACCTGCAACCTCGCCCTTGCTATCCGTGCCGAGGTTGCTCTTGGTCTTGTCGTCGTCCTTGCCACCGCCGAAGCTAATGCCTCCGCCCAACTGAATCGACTGGCCTTCATAGCTGGCGCGGTTTTCCACATCGCGGCTAGTCAGCGTGCCGGTGATCAACACGTTCTTGCCGTCGGCGACTGCCTTGTCGCTGCTGGCGATGACGCCGCCTATCAGACCGGTGTTCTTGCCCACGTCCAATTGGAAGCCACCGTCACCAGCCCACAGCCCCGTCTGTTCGGTGACGCTGGCGTATTGGCTGTTGATTTTTGTCTGGCCATAATTGCCGCTAACTGAGCTTGCACCGTAGCAAATGGGTGGAATGCATAGGCTGACCTGGACACCCACGCTACGATCGCGAGCGGCGTAGTTGCTGATATCTTGCAGGCTCTCCACTACGAGATTGCCGCCAACGGTCGCCACGATCCGGTCAGCGCTCACCTGGGCGCCGCGCAGCACTGTGTCGCCGCCAGAGTTCATGGTGACTACATTGCCGGCTTGGACATGAGTGTTGTTCCACGTCGAATCCTGTCCGTCGCTCTTGCTCTTGCTTCCGCCCGCTCCAAGATTGATGCTGAAACCTTGCTGAGTTCCACCGATCGAGAAACCCACTCCGATGCTTGCATTGCTGCTCTTGCCATCTGTCTTCTGGCTGGCGGTGTTCTGCTGCGCGGTAAGCAGCAGGTCACCTTCGGCGTCGAGCAGCACGTTGCGCCCCGCCGCCAAGTTCGAACCGGACACGACGATATCGGATTCGTCTCCCTTGCCGGCTGCGATGATCGTAAGATCCCGCCCAGCGGCGATGGCCGTGCCGTTTGCGTTGCTGCTTTGGCCTGAGGTGGTTTGACTGGAGCTGCTGGCACCCAGATCCACGTTGAAGTTGATACCACCCACCTTGGATGGATCTTTGGCGACAGCGTCATAGGCATTCTTGGCAGCCAGGCCTGCTGCAACGGCAGCAATAGCCTGGAGGCGGCCGTTGTTGGTGTTCTGCGCCGCCTCGCGCATGCGATTGGTGCTTTGCACGGCGCTGACGACGGGATTGCTGGCGCTGAGCGTCACGCCAACCTGGCTGACTTCCTGGAATTGCCGATAGATACTTGTGTCGAAGCTGCCGTCGATCGTGACCGTTTGGCCACCAATCAAGATGTCGCGGTTGGCTCGGATGTCACTCCCTCGAATAAGGACATCTTCCATTGCAATGATCGAGACATCACCTTGCCGACTGACTATCGTGCTGCCAGCTGCACTGGGCGTGCTGCTACGCTCATCCAGGCCGCCGCTGCTGCCACGCACGCCCACGGTGAATCCGTTGCCTTCTTTGCCAAGGTCTCCAACCGATTTGTTGCTGTAGCTGCTGCTATGGTCGCGGGTGGCGTTGCCAGTATCTATGACGACCGCCCCATTGCTGGCGGCAATAGTCACATTGTTAACGGCATCAACAGCGGACCCAGCAATACGAATGTCGCCTTCGCGGCTGCTCAGGTAAACGCTGTTGCCGGTAATTAGCGAAGATGTTTGCCATGTCCCTAGAGCCTGATCCTTCGACTGCGCAACCTCACTGCCGTAAGGGAACATCTTGACCCCTCCGGAGTTCGGCCCGCCGTCAACGGCGCGACCTATATCGCCCAGACTCATACTGCCGAATGAGAAACTCGTGCTCTTGCTCGATTCGGCACTGGTTTGAGTTTGGCGATTGTCGGATCCGACGATGGCGATATTGCGCTTGGCATCTAACACCACGCCGCCTTGAGCGCGCAGACTGGATCCGGAGACCAGCAGGTCTCCATCTTGTGCCCGGCCAGAAGCATCCCGCGCGCCGCTGCCGGTAGCGCGAATCACAATGTCGCCAGCGGCGCTCAGCGACGACCCGCTGCTCACTTGGCTATAGGAGTCAAACGATCCGCTGCTCTTGCTGCTACTCACGGAGAACGTCACGCCAGGAGTAGTGGCGCCGCTGTGCGCAAGCTCCTGCGCCTTCGCCTTGGCGGCCCCCGCTGCGGACAAATTCTTGAAGGTGTCCACCGGTGTCCCCACCAAGGCCACTCCGAATCCGCTCTGCTTGAGGGAGTACTCGTTGTGAGTACTTTCAACATCACGGCCTGACACGATGGCGACGTTTTCTGCCTGAATGTCGATGTTGCCCGAGTTTCGGCCGGAGTCGTGCTCAGCCTTACCAGCGACAATGTCGCTGCCTGCTATCAGCGCATTCTGACCCGCCGTAATGATGACGTTGCCGCCTGTAGTACCTATCAAGCTGCGTGCGTCGCTTTGCGTGACGCCATCTACCGACTGCTTCGACTGGGCATCGCTGGTTTTGTAGGAAATGCCCACGCCTCCAACCGAAAAGCCGCTTTTCTTGACTCGTTCGTAGTGGCTCTCAGCGTAGCTGTTGGTTCCGGCTTCTACCCGCAGATCGCGACCTGCATCCAGAAAAATGTCTTTGCTGGCCAAGATTTGTGAGGCGGTAAGAGAAACATCCCTACCCGCATCGAATACCACTCCATCCCCACTGAACGTCGATCCTTGCGCGCGTGTCCACGCCTCTGAATCGATCGAGTGCGTGCTCTTGCTGGAGAAAAAACCTCGAGTCTTGAAATACACCTCATCACGAGCAAAGGCAGAGGCCTCTCCTTCGGTGAGGTTGATGTCCCGCCCAGCGACAACTTTCAACTGCTTGCCTGCGCTCACATCAGCAGCACGCGCGTTGATGTCTTGCCCTGCTGTCAAAATAAGGTTGCCGCCGGCATCAATGAATGTGCCAACTTCGTTGCTGGTGGCAAGGTCATGACGGTTCTTGCTGTTCAGAACCAAGGACTCGCCGTGGCTCTCAGTCAGCGTGCCCAGGGCAATATCACGCCCCGCCTGCAACCGCGCATCGTCCTTGACTGTGACTTGCGCCGCAGTCAGCGTCAAATCCCGACCCGCCTGCATACTGAGGCTGCCCGCGTCCACGCGAGACACACCACTTACATACGATCCCCACGTACTGCCGTTGTTCTCTGACGCCGAGGTGGATGTCAGGGCAATGTCGCGTCCGGCTGCCAAGGTGACGTTGTCGCCCTTGATCAGCGACACCAAGTTGGTCAGGTCTTCGCGCGCGGCAAGGTTGACGACGGCGCCCTGGATCAGGCCGCCCGCCTGGTTGACGATGTTGGCGGCGGTCAAGACCGTGGCTTCGCGTGCGCCGATGGTGCCGCTGTTGACGATGTCACCGTCGGCGGCGAGTTTGACGTCGCGGCCGGCCATGAGTGTGCCGTCGCCCTTCAAGTCGCCATCGCGCACCAGCAGGTAGACCTGCGGGACCAGCACTGTTTCTGTCGTGCCGTCGGGCAGCGTGATGGTTTGTTCAACCAGCCAGACCAGATCGGTGGTGAGCTGGCGTTGCTGCGCGTCGGTCAGCGCCGCGCCGAGTTTGATGCCATTGTCGATTGCGAATTTTGCGCCTGCCGCCAGCAGACTCTTGTATTGACTGTCGTAGTCGCTGAAGCCGTCCAGATAGCGCTGGCCGGAGGTGGCAAGGATTTGGTCGGAGACAAGCTTCTGTTCGTAGAAGCCGTCGCCCAGCCGCTTGGGTTGTCCGGAGGGCGTGAGGAACTTTGCGCCCGCGGGTATCAGCGCGTTCAGGCCGCCAGGCGTGCTACCCAGACCGGCGTTGACGGCGCCTGTGGCGCCTGCATTGCCGACGGGTGCACCGGGCTGGCGCAGCAGGTCGAACAGGTAGTCGCTGGATACGGTTGGACGGTTGCCGACGAAACGCGGATCGGTTGCCACGACGTACGGCGCATCCGGTGCGCCGTTGACTGAGAACAGCTGGCTGTCTGGAATGGTGGCGGGGTTGGATACGGTACGGACGACGTTGCCGCCTGGCAAGCCGATGCTGGCGATCAATACCGGACCGGGCGCGCGGCCACCGCTGGCGCCGGGCGAACCGCCACTGAGTGAGACCGAGGTGTTTCCACCGGATGTGCCTACCGGTAGCTCGATGGATTCTCCAGCCAGGGTGACTTGATACGGGCTGGAGAATTCCTTGCGGTCACTTGAACGCGCTTGGGTAACGGTAGCCGTACCTGTGCGTGTGATGATCCGCTCGCCCCCTGCACCGATGTTGTTGATCGCGGGGCCTGCGACGGACAATGTCCCACCCGCCGCAATCTGGCTTTTGTCATTCGTGACGGTGCCACTCAATGCCATCGCGCCGCCCGACAGGATCTTCCCTGGATCAGACGATAGGGTGCGAGTCTCAGTGACGGTTTCGTGGACGTCGTAGTAGGTAAACGTGCCGACCAACCGGCTATTGAAGTCGGCATTGAACGCACGGATTCGCGAGTCCAACTGATCATGCCGCGACTCATCGCGGGCTATCGCGGCATCACGTTCGGGAGTAGACACCATTTCACATTGCACGCCCCGGCACACCTCGATCATCGGTGGAATATTTCCTTCCGGGGCCGGCACGCCAAAGACAGCCCAAATTCTGTCTCCTTGGACATATCGGGTGCTGCCAACGCAGCCTTCGATTTGAACTCCGCTTGACAGGCACTCACGCAAGTTCGCAATTCGGGCTGGAGCGATAGGGGCGTCTACGCCCCCCTTCCCCTTGTAGGAAGGCGCATAGTCGAAAGGAGGGCCGTACTGCGCGGCCGGGTACTGGGTGGAAGGCAACAGGAACATTCGTTCCGGGTCGTCATCAAGCCAAGAAGGCTCCTTGCTGCATGCTGGCGTAACTTCGTCGCACAACCAATTGGTCGCCGCGTCGTAGACGTCTGTGCTACCCGCCGGCGTGAAGTACACCTTGCGTTGGGAAGACACCTCCACCACTTCACTGGCATAACTCTTGTTCTGGTTCAGAATCGATGCCGCCGAAATACTGGCATTGCCCGCGGCCTCGATCGTCGCCGATGCGTTGACCAGCGATACCGCCTGCCCAATCGCCTTGCCATTCGCATCCAATACGCCGCCGATACGCAGGTCAGCGCCTGCATAGATCAGCGCATGATCGCGGTTCAATAACGACGTGATACCCAAGTCCATGCCGCCGCGAGACGCAATCACCGCGCCGCCGCCCGCCCCCGTACCGTTGATCAATTCTCCGGTGCGTATCGAAATGGCATCGCCGTAGATGCGGCCGAAGTTGTCGACTCGCCCTGCCGTGATGCGTGTTGAAGCGCCATCGATCAAACCGGAGTTGGTCAGGCCGTTGGTGACGTTGATCGTGTTGTTGCGCCCGGCCAGCAGTTCTCCGTTGGCCTGATTGTTCAGCGATGCTGCCGTGACGTTCAGATCACGTCCGGCGCTGATCTTGGCGCTGTTGTCCATGGCGCCGCCGACGGTCATGGTCAGGTCGCGTCCGGCGGCAATATTGCCGCTTTGGTTCAAGGCGCCCGCGTAGTTAAAGATCAGATCGCCAACCGATTGCAGCGTGCCCAGGCCTTGCAGCGCCTGGACCACCACGCTCAGGCGCTCGCCTGCCAGCAGCTTGCCCTGCGTGTTGTTCAGGGTGTCTGCCTGGATCGTGGCGGCATTTTGCGCGGCGACTTCGCCGCCGGTGTTGTCCAATACCTGTGTGGTCAACGTCAGGTCTTGGCCCGCGCTGATTGATCCGCCTTGGTTGTTCACCCGGTCTGCCACGATGGCAACGACTTTGCCCAGCACGCCCTTGGCCGGCGCGCCGGCTGCGGTCAACGTGGCGCTGTTGTCCAGGCTGGCGGCGTTCAAGGTCAGGGTGTTGTCGGCCTGGATCAGGCCGCCGCGATTATCGAGATTGCCTGTGGCGGTAATGGTCTGATCGCCACCTGCCAGCGTGCCGTTGCGGTTATTCAACTGTGCGGCTTCGATCTGCACATTGCCTGCGGCGGCAATCAGCCCTGCGGTGTTGTCGAGCTCGCCGCCCAATTTCAGCGTGGCGGCGCCGGCCGAAGTCAGCTTGCCGCCTTGATTGCGCAGGTTGGCGGCGGTGATGTCCAGGTTGCCGCCGTGCATGACGGCGTTACGGCTGGTGATGTCTCCTGCAGAGGTCAACAGCGCGTTGCCGATGGCGGACAAATTGCCGCCAGTCAGGTCCATGGCGTTGGCGGTGAATGTCAGATCCTTGCCTGCCAGGCTGGTGCCGGCATGCATGATGGACCCTGCGTTCAGCGTCAGGCTGCCGGCTTGGCTGAGTTTGCCGTCCGCGTCGACGCCTGCGATAAAGCGGCCGGCGTTGTTCAACTGACCTGAAGCGGTGACGTTCAGACTGCCGCCCGCCAGCACCGAACCCGTGTTGGTAAGAGCGCCTTGCGCAGCTAGACGGGCCGCACCGGCCACGGACAGCACGCCTGCGTTCGTCAGCGCGTTGCTTGCCTGGAAGTCCAGAGCCGCGCCAGACTGAACCTGGCCGTTTGCGGTCGTCATCAGATTGCGGCCGGCGCTTGCGATCAGGTCGCCCGCTTGCGTGGCGGCCACCCCGCCCAGCGTGGCGTCGGTGCCCGCGCGCAGCGTCATGCCTTGGCCGGCCGCTGCTGAACCCAAGGCCTGCAATGCGCCCTTTGCGGTAGCGGACATGTTGGCGCCCGCCTGTTGGACCGATGTTGCGCCCAGGCTCAGATCGCCGCGCAGCACGTCCATCGTCAGGTCACCTTGCAGAGCCGCAACGGTGCCGTCCACCGTCATGCCGTCTCCGGCGATGAGTGTTTGCGACACGCCTGCCAACATGCGGCCCGCAGCGCGCAATGTTTTATCTGCCGTTGCCGTCAACGTCTGACCGGCTTGTGTCAGCCCCGTCGCACCCACGGCGATGTCGCGGGCCGCCAGCGTCAGTTGCGCATCGCTGGCCGCGGTACCGTCCACACGCGCTTGGCGCGCGGCGGTCAGCGCCATGTCTTCTACCGATGTCAGGGCGCCTGCTGCGCTCAGGTCGCGCATGGCTTGCGCGGTCAGCGTGCCTGCGGCCTGGACTTGCCCGCCCTGCTTGATGATTACGTCCTGCCCGGCGGACACCAGTAACGCGCCGGCAGATTTCTCGCCTAATGCTGCGGCGGTGCCGCCTAGACGTGCGTCGCCCAAAGCATTCAGTGTGAGGTCGCCGGCCGCCACGATGACGCCGTCAGAGTCCAAATGGGTGCCCGCCTTTGCGGACAGATTTTCAGAAGCCTGCATGCGGCCGGTTGCGCCCACGCGCAGCAGGCCCCCGGCCTCCGCCGAGAGGCTGCCTGCAAGCGCGGCCGCGATGCCGTCGATGCTGAGATCGCGGGTAGCGGACAGGCTGGCTGGCGAGCTGGCGGTGACGACGCCCGTCACGAATAAATCCCGGCCCGCTTGCGCTTGCAGGTTCCCGCCCGTGGCCCGCGCGGTTTCGGCGGTGCCAGCCGTACCGGCGATGCGCAGGTCTTGGCCCGCGCCCAAAAGCAGCTTGCCACTGCCCTGCGCCAAACCGCCCTGACCGATGCTTAGATCAGCGCCTGCGTCAGCGCGCAGATAGCCGTTGGCGACCGTCTTGCCGTTCAATTCGGCGTTGGCGCCTGCGGTCAGAAGAACGTCCTTCTCACCCGAGATCGTGCCGTCTGCAAGCAGATTGCCACCGGCTTGCGCATTCAGTTGCTGTCCTGCCTGCAACACGCTCGCACTGCCCAATGCCATGGCGCCGCCGCTGATCGCAGTGAGCGTGCCGGCGTTGGCCAACACGGTTCCATCCACCCGCAGATCACCCCGCGTGCCCACTTGAGCAGACTGACCGGCGATAAGAAGACCGGCCAGCGCTGCGCTGGCTGCGTCGGCCACGATTGAGCCATCAGCCTGCGCGCGCGAGGTGGACGATGCGGTCAGGGCCTCTCCTGCTGCCAACTGCAAATTGCCGGTAGCAAGCGTTTGGCCCGCCAGCGTCAGGTTGCCAGCCGCCTGCAAAGACAGGTCCTTCAGCGATGTGACTTTGCCAAAACTTTGCAGCCCGCCCCCGGCATTAATGCCCACGCGCTGCGCCGCTGCGAGTTGCGCTTGCGCTCCAATCGCAACATCGCCGCCAGCCAATGCCTTCAGCCCCCCGGATGCTGCCGCCAGCGTGCCGTCCACAACGAGATTCTTGGTTGCTGCAAGCTCCATATCGCCATTGGCGCGCAGCGTGCCGGCCATGGTCATGTTTGCGCCCGCTTTCGCGGAGGCGCCGCCCTCGGCGTCCCATTGCGCTGGTGCTTCAACGCTTAGATCGCGGCCAGCTTCCATGGCAACGCGGCCCGTGGCTGCGCCTTTGCCCAACATCCAGGCGTCGCGCCCCGCCATCAGCGAGACATCGCCCCGCGCGCCAACCATGCCGGCCACGCGCAAGTCTGCGCTGGCGCGTATCGCTGCATTGCCGCCAGCTTGCAGCTGCGCGCTGGCGCCTGCCACCAAGTCCCCGCCTGCTTGCGCGTGCAGCGCGCCCGCAGCAGTCACCTGCCCGGGCAGCACCATGTCCCGCCCCGCCTTCAACACCATGGCGCCCTTTGCGGTAACGAGTCCGCTCGACTCGGCCCCTGCCGCAGATGCGCTGGGCGCCACGCTGGGCGTACCTGCCCCGCCGCCCGTATTGCCGCCTGCGCCGCTCCCTGGCGTTGCGTTTCCGCCTCCCACAGATCCCGTGCCCGTGCCGCCCGTCACCGGAGGGTTCGTGCCCGTCGTGGGTGTCGCGCCGCCGATGCGGATATGGCGGCCGGAATCCGCGCGCACATCCTGGCCTCCCATGACCAATGCCCCTGCCAAAGACAAGTCTTGTCCCGCGGCAATACGCAGCGCGCCCTGAGTTTGCAATCCCCCCTGTGCGGCAACCGTCACATCGCCCGCCGCATTCACATCTACTGGGCCACCGGCGCCCACCGCGCCCTTTATGTCCGCATTGCGGCCTGCTGCAAGCGCCACGGCGCCAGACGCCTGGGCGGCGCCGTCCACGGCCAAGTCGCGCCCCGCCGCCAAGCTGAGATCACGCGCCGCCTGCACGGTGGCACTGGGCGCGATGCGCACGTCTCCCGCTGCGCTGACGTGCAGATCACCGGTCAATGCCACCAGGTTTGCGCCGACGTTCACGCCCACCCCGGCTTCCGTGCCGATCAGCCGAATGCTGTTGGCATACATGCCGCCCAAGGCCGCCGTATCCAAAGCCACCGCCGGCGCCGCGCCCTCGCCCGCCTGCGCTGATGCGGCCCCGCTGGCGTAGTCCACTTGCGCTGCGCCTGCCACCACGTTCAGGCGGTCCGCCCAGACACCCGCGTTGATCTCGAGCGACCGAGCGATCAGATCCACCTGACTGATGTTGGCCCCATACAGGCCTTCACCCTCAACGCGGATCTTGCCCGCGCCCACGTCCAGAGAAATGCCGCCGTCTGGACCTACCTGCGGCCGCCCCGTCGTCAACGTGGCGCGGTCTGCATTCAAGAAACCGCAGCCATTGCAGGTAATACCCGCCGGGTTGGCCACGATGACGTTCGCACGGTTGCCGGCGACTTCCAGCGTGCCCAGCAGTTGCGACGGATTCGGCGCTGTGACCTGATTGAGAATGGTGGTGGCGCGCTGGTTACCCAGCATGACATTGCCGGCGACTTGTCCGGCTAGCTGCGACTGACTTGCCCCGCCGCTGTTATTCAACACCACACCCGATGGGCCCACGTTGAATTGCGTGTAGCGATTGTTGGATACGCCGCCCGCCGAGGGTGGCGCAATGTTGACCACAGGTACGCCATTGCTCACGCCCACCGAAGGCTTTGCGCCCGCCACGCTCTTATCCACCGAGATCGGCAAGGTCTGCGCCAACACGGGCGTCCACATTTGCGTGAATACGATGGACCAGACGATCAACGAACGAAACTTGAACATGGTGCAACCCTGCGAATTCAATTTCTGGAATGACTGCGGATCAACCGGACGTGTTTGTCCGGGCCACAGCGCTTAAGGCGAAGCAACAGCGTTCAGGCAAACGCCTGAATGGGTAGAGAGATCAACCTGGCCCGCCAGCACTGCAAGGCGCTGGCGCGGGCCGTTAAAACTCCAGCATCACGACCATGGCAAACACGGTGGATGAGGTCTTCAAAGATTCAGGTTTTTTCAAGGGCCAGCCGGCTGACAGGTCATAGCTGGCGTTGACGTAAGGGATGGAGAAGCGGCCACGCAATCCGGCAACGGCGCCAACCAGCGTGCGTCCAGAGAGGAATGCGGCAGATGGACCCCCTACACGGCCGACATCGACGCCGGTGTAGAGCTGCTGCCCGGGCAAGCCTGTCAGGCGTTCCAGATTCAGCGAAAGATCGTTGCGCAAGGACCATCCATCTTCAGCGGCCAACGTCATCTGGCCATCAAAGCCACGCACCGCGTAGCGGTTGCCGATAGTGAAGTAGTCAGCCGGCACGACGGCAGTCTTGGCGTGCTGGATCTGCCAGTTGCCCTGATACGCAAAGGGCTGCTCCAACACCTTGAATGGCACGTAGACACCCACGTTGGCGGTGTAGATGGTGCTGCGGCCATTCCAATCGGGGTCGCCATAGACGTAACCGGGCTGATCGGAATAATGCGGCAAGGTGCCACGCACACCGCCGCCCACGTCCAGCACCGACTGCCCCAGATATTGGCGATGGCTGTAGCTGAACTCGTAGCCCGTCACATCGCGGCGCTGCACATCGATGGGCACATCATTCAGCGTGCTGTCCGTGCGCTTGCGCAGCAACGTGAACGACGCATTGCCCTTGTAGGCAGTACCTCGATAGGGCACGACGGACACGCCCGCCTGCACTTGTTTGGTGGTGCCGCCGTACACGATGGGGTCTTCAAAACCCGCCACCGTTTGCCGATAGGTGGATTTGCTGGCGCCGGCAAAGAACATCCAGTAGCCAAACGGAATGCTGTAGTTGATGGATGCCGCACGCGTGTTGGAAGTGGAATCCCGCCAGCGAGCATTGCTATTCCAGGACACGGATAGCTGGTCGTACAGGAACAACGGGGAATCCAGCGTCAGCCCGGCGTTGACCTGGTATTTGCCGATGGACTCCATGCCGCCGTTGTCGCCACCGATATACCCATGCCAGCGTTTGCCGGTGCCTGGGCGAATGACGATGTCAGAATCCCCCAGCTCGGGGCCGGGTGCAACGTCGATTGCTGCGTCTGACTGACCGGCCAGACGGCGGATGTTCTCCAACGCCTGATCCAGATCGCGCTGGTTCAACTCGCCGCCCGCGCCTGTGGGCACCGCTGTTCGCCACCAGCCGACGGTGTCTTCGCCTTTCACCCCGGAAATACGTCCCGGCACATAACGCAGCGTCAGTGTGCCCGCAGCCAATGATTGCTCAGGAACCAGCAACCGGGCGGTCACCCTGCCGCTGTCGATCAGTTGACCGGTCAGATATTCCTGTAGTGCACGCAACCCTTGCGCGCCCACACATTGATCCACCACCGCACCGCTGGCTTCCGCGATAAATGCGGGAGGCTGGGCGCCGTCCCAAACGAGTTGTTTGATAACAAAGCACGGGGTTTCGACCGGCAATTGCAGGGTTTGGGTGCCTGACTTGGCTTCGGGAGTCAGCACGTCGGGACGTTCGGCGGCCCGTTGCCGCTGCGCATCAATTTCTTGTTCCTGCCTGCGCTGAATCTCGGCGGCGCGCCCGCCATCAGGTAAAGGCTGCGCAAATGCGGCTCCCGCCGAGGCCATGAAGACGACTGCTGCCAGGACCATGCCCCGCCCGCTAAAAGCAACTTCCATTCGTGTGTCTCGCTGCTAAAACCGCTGTGCTTTGTCTATTTTTGATATTTATAGTTACTTATTTTGCCACAAGACAGACTTATATAACAATTTGTGTCCTTTTATGTGGGCGGCTTCGCGACAAAATTTAAAAGAACTTGGGCGAATAAGAAATCAGATGGATCCTAAATTTCGGATTTTCCTGAGAATTTTCCTCAACGCTGCAACGATCCCGCCGGCCATATGCAATATAGGCCTGTGCTTATTTCCCCGGGTTATCCCGAATGCCTCCATAACAACAAATCGTCAATAATTCGCCAACGATTTGTCGTCGATCCGTCCCCCATCCTGCCTAGCCCATGCCTGTATCCGTCCGGGACGCCATAGTTTCCTCATCCCACCTTGCCTCGTCCGCCCCGGAGCTGTCCGAGGTCGAGTTCGGCTTGATCATCGCGTCCCATGCGTTTAACCGCTGGATGGTCCGTTGCATGGCCTGTGCGGGCTTGCCCGAACTGACCTCGTTGGACATCCTGGTGCTCAACCACGTGTTTCATCGTGGACGCGGCAAGAAACTGGCCGACATCTGCTTTACGCTGAATGTCGAAGACACGCATCTGGTGAACTATTCGCTGAAGAAGCTGGAACGCCTGGGCGTTGTGCAAAGCGCCAAGACGGGCAAGGAAGTGATCTACACCACGACCGACGAGGGCGCTGCCGCCATTCAGCGCTACGCCGAAGTGCGCGAGCAATGCCTCGTTAAACCGTTCATCGACTCCCCTGCGGCGGACGACGCCAGCCATCAGTTGGCAAACACCCTGCGCGCCCTGTCGGGCCTGTATGACCAGGCAGCCCGCGCCGCCACCTCGCTGTGAGAATCCACGTTGTCTAGCACTACTGCCTCTTTGCCCATCCCGCTCTTGTCCGTGCGCGGCGTATCGGTTGATTTCAATACCGAGAACGGCGTGTTCCGCGCCGTCGACAGCCTGGACTTCGATGTACAGCCGGGCAGAACGCTGGCCATCGTCGGGGAATCCGGCTCGGGCAAATCTGTGACGTCCATGGCGATCATGCGACTCACCGACTACAGCAACGGCCGTATCGCCACGGGCCAGATTCTGTTTCGCGACAGCGCAGATCGCGAGATCGATCTGACCAAGGCGTCCGACGAACAGATGCGCGCCATCCGCGGCAACGACATCGCCATGATCTTCCAGGAGCCGATGACGTCCCTGAACCCGGTCTTTACGATCGGCGATCAGATCGTTGAAGCGATCATGCTGCACCAGCAACTGTCGCGCTCGGCCGCGCGTCAATCCGCGCGCAAGCTGCTGGAAAAAGTGCGTTTGCCGGACGCTGAACAATTGCTGGACCGTTATCCGCATCAGCTATCCGGCGGCATGCGTCAGCGCGTGATGATCGCAATGGCGCTGTCTTGCCAGCCGCGATTGCTGATCGCCGACGAGCCGACCACCGCGTTGGACGTGACGATTCAGGCGCAGATTCTGAACACCATCCGCGAACTGCAACGCGATCTGGGCACGGCCGTTATCTTCATCACGCACGATATGGGCGTGGTGGCTGAAATGGCTGACGACGTGGTCGTGATGCTGCGCGGCAAGAAGGTAGAGCAAGGCACCGTTGACGAGATTTTCAACGCGCCCAAGCATCCCTATACGCGTGCGTTGCTGGCAGCCGTGCCCCGTCTGGGCAGCTTGACCGGCCGCGATCTCCCGCTGCGCACGCCGCAAACCGTGCTGGAGGGCGATACGCTGCGTGAAGTAGGCGAAACCCGCGAGCAAGACACCGCCACCTACGACGAACCGGTGTTGCGCGTCGAAAAACTGACGACTCGCTTCGATGTGGGCCACAACCTGTTCGGCCGGGTCACGCACCGTGTGCACGCCGTGGAAGAAGTGAGTTTTGACGTGTACCCCGGCGAGACGCTGGCGCTGGTGGGCGAGTCCGGCAGCGGCAAGTCGACCATCGGCAAGACCTTGCAACAGCTGGTGGCGCCAACGTCGGGCGCAGTGCGCTACAACGGCCAGGACGTGTTTTCGATGGACAGCGCGGGCCGCCAGCGCCTGCGCCAGGAAATTCAGTACATCTTCCAGGACCCCTACGCGTCGCTTGACCCGCGCAAGACCGTGGCCTTCAGCATTGCAGAACCCATCCGCACGCACGGCCTCTTGTCAGGCGAAGACGCGATTGCCCGCCGTGTGGGTGAACTGCTGGAACAAGTTGGCTTGAAGCCCGAACACGCGCGCCGGTATCCGCATGAGTTCTCGGGTGGCCAGCGCCAGCGCGTGTGTATCGCGCGCGCCCTGGCCAGCAACCCCAAGCTGATCATCGCGGACGAATCCGTCTCGGCGCTGGATGTGTCCATCCAGGCGCAGATTCTGAACCTGCTGATGGATCTGCAAAAAGACCGCGGGCTTTCCTACCTGTTCATCACCCATGACATGGCCGTGGTGGAAAAGGTCAGCCATCGCGTGGCCGTGTTGTATCTGGGCCAGATTGTGGAACTGGGTACGCGCCGGCAGGTTTTCGAATCGCCGCAGCACGCCTACACGCGCAAGTTGCTGGCCGCAGTGCCCGTGGCCGAACCCGGCCGCCATATTGATACGTCATTGCTAGAGGGCGAGATCCCCAGCCCGGTGCGCCGCGTTGGCGACGAGCCCGCCATCATTCCCCTGATCGAATTCGCGCCCGGCCATCAAGTGGCCCGGGCGGCTTGAGTACATCCTTTTTTTCAGTCGGCCCGACCCGATTTCCCGTCCCTGGAGGCGAACATGCAATTCTTACGCACCACTTTCACCGCCACCGCCCTGACTCTGGCGCTGGGCGGCGCGCTGCCCGCCGTCATGTCCACCGCGCATGCCGCCGGCACGCTTAGCGTGGCCATCAACCAGGACCCGGGCAGCTGGGATCCGATTGACACCTTCGTGACCTTCTGGGGCTCGGTGGGCGGCAATCTGTACGACGGTCTGACGATGCGCGGCGCCGATCTGAAGCTGCAACCGGGTCTGGCCACCAGCTGGGAATACCTGGACGACAACAAGCGTCTGCGCTTCAAGCTGCGCGAAGGCGTCAAGTTCCACAACGGCGAACCCTTTAACGCTGAAGCCGTGAAGTTCACCTTCGACCGCCTGTTGGGCGCAGAAGGCGCCAAGGGCCCGCAGAAGTCCAACTACGACTCGATCGGCGAGGTCAAGGTTGTGGACGAGAACACCGTGGACTTCATCTTGAAGCAGCCGGACCCCGTCCTGCTGACCAAGCTGGCTGGTTACGGCGCCATGATCGTGCCGCCGAAGTACATCAAGGAAAAGGGCGAAGACAACTTCAACACGAACCCGGTCGGCACCGGCCCGTTCAAGTTTGAAAGCTATCAGCCCAAGGTCAACGTGACGCTCGCGCGCAACGATGAATACTGGGGCGGCAAGCCGAAGCTGGACAAGGTTGTCTACCGCTTCATCGGCGAACCCGGCACCCAGGTGGCCGAGCTGCAAGCCGGCCGCATCGACATCGCGACGCTGATCCCGCTGGGCCTGATCGAAACGGTAAAGAAGGCCGGCAACGCCGACGTGATCTCGACCGGCGGCCCGGTGGCTTTCGCACTGCGCTACAACACCAAGAACGGCATTACCCAGAACCGTGACGTGCGCCGCGCGTTGATCATGGCCGTGGACCGCGAGGCCATCGTCAAGCAGCTGTTGCTGGGTCAGGCCAAGGTTATCGCCAGCTTCCAGGGTCCGCAGTCGTTTGGCTACAACCCCGAACAAAAGCCCCTGCCCTTCAATCCCGCCGAAGCCAAGAAGCTGCTGGCTGCTGCTGGCGTGAAGCCGGGCGCCACCGTGCAGATCGACGTGCGCGGCAGCGACTCGAACTTCCGCGAAGTGGCGCAAGCCGTTTCGGGTTATCTGCAAGGCGTGGGCGTGCGCGCAACCATCAAGCCGTATGAAACCGGCGTGCTGCTCAACGACATCATCCCCGGCGGCAAGACGGGCGAGATGTGGCAGAACCAATGGGGCGGCTGGACGTATGACTACGACAACACGGCCTACCTGATGTATCACACGGGCCAGAAGTGGAACCCGTATGACAACGACACCAAGCTCAACGGCATGCTGGAAGCGCAACGCACCGTCTATGACGTGAAGAAGCGCGAAGCCATGTTGCAGGAAATCGCCGGCTACGTCGCCGACCAAGCGCTGGAACTGCCGCTGTACAGCCTGAACACGATCGTGGGTGTGAACAAGCGCGTGAAGAACCTGGAAGTTCCGGGCGACATCCGCTTCCGCTTCCTTGACGTCAGCGTGGACTGATGCTCCCGCCGAAGCGCTACGCGCTTCACCCCGGGGACATGCCTGCGGACCGGCTCGCCGGCTCCGCGGCATCCCGCTAGAGCGATGCCTGTTGCAGCATTAACATCACCGACCTGTCCCGGCGCAAGCCGGGGCGGCGCATTATGACCGGATTTCTCATTAAACGCGTGTTGCAGGCCGTCTTCGTGATTGTCGCCGTAACACTGCTTGTCTCTTATGCCGTGCGCCTGACCGGCGACCCCGCGCTGATGCTCAGCCAGGGCTCGGGCAGCGTCACTGAACAAGACCTGGCCAATATCCGCCAGGCGCTGGGCTTGAACCGCCCGTTCCACGAACAATATTTGTCTTACATGCAGGGCTTGTTGCACGGCGACTTCGGCCGCAGCTTCATGGGCGGCACGTCTGTCGCCAAGCTGATCGGCGATGCGCTGCCCGCAACCCTGATGCTGGCCTTCACGTCGCTGATCGCCTCTATCCTGATCTCGCTGCCGCTGGGCATCCAGGCGGCCATCAAGCGCGGCAAGTCTACGGATCAGGCTATCCGCATTTTGTCGCTGGTGGGACTGTCGTTTCCCAACTTCTGGCTGGCGCTGATGCTGGTGCTGCTGCTGTCGATCACCTTCCCGCTGTTGCCGCCGTCAGGCTGGAGCGGGCCGGCCAGCCTGGTGCTGCCGTCCTTGACGATGGCCATCATTCTTAGCGCTACCAACATTCGCCTGGTGCGCACCACCATGCTGGAAACGCTGTCGGCGCAGTACATCATGGTGGCGCGCAGCAAGGGTTTGAAAGAGCGCGTGGTGCTGTACAAGCATGCGCTGCGCAATTGCGCGATTCCGCTCATTACGTATCTGGGCCTGCAATTCGGCGGCCTGATCGGCGGCATCGTCGTGATTGAAATGGTCTTTAACTGGCCGGGACTTGGCACCTTGGCGTTTGACGCCATTTCCGGACGCGACTATCCGGTGCTGCAAGGCACGGTCACCGTGCTGGCCACCGTCATTGTCCTGGTCAACCTGATCGTCGACATCGCCTATGGCATCGTCGATCCCCGTATCCGCACGCGGTAAGCCTTATGCAGACAACCACTCCTACCGCCGCCGCTCCCAAGCCTTTCAAGCCGCGCAGCCGCTACCGCTCCCTGGAATTTATACTGGGCGCGGTGTTGACGGGCATCATGATTCTGCTGGTGCTGACTTCCGGCTGGCTGTTCCCGGATGGCGGCGAATCCATGGACCTGGCGGCGCGCCTGATGGCGCCGTTCTCGTCGTCCGCGCATCCCTTTGGCACGGACCCGCTAGGGCGAGATGTGCTGGCCCGCGTGATCGTCGGCGGCAAGATTTCGTTGACGGTGGGCTTTGCGTCCGTCATAGGCGGCGCGCTGCTGGGCATCATCATGGGGCTTATCGCCGGCTACTACCGCGGCTTCTGGGACATGATCGTGATGCGCTTTGCCGACGTGCAACTGGCGCTGCCGTTCATCCTGGTGGCCATCACGTTCATCGCCATTCTGGGCGGCGGTTTGTACAACGTGATCTTCTTCATGATCGTGTCGCAATGGGTGCAATATGCGCGTCTGGTGCGAGCACAAGTGCTGGCGCTGCGTGAACGTGAATTTGTTCTGGCCGCCCGCGCATTCGGCGTGCGTGACCTGGCCATGATCCGCCACCACATCGTGCCCAACCTGCTGGGCCCGCTGGTCATCCTGATGACGCTCAACGTGGCCAACAACATCCTGCTGGAAAGCAGCCTGACCTTTCTGGGGCTGGGCGTGGACCCCATGATTCCAAGCTGGGGCGGTATGCTTGCCGATGGACGCACGTATATGCAGACGGCATGGTGGGTCAGTGTATTTCCCGGACTGGCCATTATGTTGACCGTGTTGGGCCTGAACCTGCTGGGCGACTGGCTGCGTGATCGCCTGGACCCCACCGGAAAAGTGTAAGAAGCAAATGCCCCGGAAGGGGCATTTATCTCTTGAGCGGCTACTACATTCAGCCCGAAGGAATACTGAGCATGTCTTTGCTGGAAAAAACATTCGATCGCACGCTGGATGCCTGGACGCACGCTTACATGGCGCCCGCCTGGCGCGGCGCAGCCGTTGAAGGCTGGCTGTTTGAAGGCGTGGACGCCCGCCGCGCAGCGGAGGCCCGGCTGGCGCAGGCCGGTGTCGCCGCAAAATTTCGCAGCGCCTATAAACCGCTGGTTCACTTTTTCCTGGAAGAGGTCGAACGCGAGGGGCTGGTGTCGGCTGTGGTTCGTTACCCGCTGCATGAACACGCCCAGGCCAAGCGCTTCACGCTGGAAGCCTATCCGCTGGTTGCTCTGCTGGAAGGGGTGCGTGTAGTGATGCAGGCAGGCGCGTCCGACCTGCATTATGACGTCAGCCTTACCTACGCCGATGGCCGCAAACTGGACAGCCGGGTCTTTGCGCCCAACCAGCTTGGCCACGCTCAGGACGGCACGCCCGAACTATCGCCCACCGGCTGGCTGCGCGTGAAAGACGCCGAAGGCGCAGTCCAGACGGATGGCGCCCAAGCCACGGAATACCAGCAGGTCTTCCGCAGCATCGTGGACACGGTGCGCAATCACGCCTGGGGCGCGCACGAGCCCTACTTCGACCGCCTGGAAATCCGCGTAGACCTGCCGGGCATGGACTTCGCCCTGCCGGTAGACGAAGAGATCGTCAGCACATTCGAAGCGCTGCACGAAGACGTGTATTTCTCGCTGCTGGAACATTTTCAGCACCATTCCGGCCGCCCGTCTGGTGACCGCGGATTGCAACCCGGCCAGATCATTCCCGATATCCGCCGCCATGATGGCGCGGCTCGCGTGCAGATTTCACTGGAACCGTTCGATCCGCCGCAGACCGTTGTGCCGGCAGCACTGGACGGCCCGCTGGCAGAACGGCGCGAGCCTTTGTCCGCAGGGCAGATTGCCGGCTGCATGGCAGCCTTTGGCGGCGACGATTTTCAAGCCATATCGCGTCAAGGCCGCCCGGTGCTGGGTACCTATGTGCGCGGCGCCGGACCCGCCGTTTTCATCTCGGGTGCGCAGCACGCCAACGAAACGTCGGGCGTTGTGGGCGCGCTGCGCGCCGCACAGACGTTGGCGGCGCGCGGCAATGCGCACTTTGCGTTGATTGCAGCCGAGAACCCTGACGGTTATGCGTTGTTCAACCGGCTGCGTGAACATCATCCGCGCCACATGCTGCATGCCTCGCGCTACAGCGCGCTGGGCGATGACATCGCCTATCGCGAACACGCGCCCTTCTTCGAACGCGATGGCCGCCACCAGGCGCACGCCATCAGCGGCGCGCAATTGCATATCAACTTGCACGGCTATCCCGCTCATGAATGGACGCGTCCGCTGTCGGGCTACCTGCCCCGTCATTTTGAGTTGTGGACGATTCCCAAGGGCTTCTTTCTGGTGCTGCGCCACCATCCGGGGTGGAGCGAACGCGCCCGCCGCCTGATCGAAGGCGTTACCGCCCGGCTGGCCCGCAATGTGCCCGGCCTGGTGGAATTCAATGCGCGCCAGCTGGAACTCTTTCACGCGCACGCACTCGAATCTGGCTTCGACGTCATGAACGGCATTCCAGTGCAAATTACGGAGAGCGATCGCGAAGAATTGCCGTTGGCGTTGATTTCGGAGTTTCCGGATGAAACGGTCTACGGCGACCGCTTTGTTTTCGCGCATACTGTGCAGATGGAGACCGTTCTGGCTGCAACCGATCTTTACCGTTCGGGGCTCTGAACACCATCAGCAATCCAGCGGTTAAGGACCGCGGCGGCTTTCGACAAACACAATCAATAAGAAAATGAATATCCGAGAACGCAACCACGGCGACGACCTTGCCCTGGTGGACATCTGGCTTCGTTCGGTTCGTGCAACCCACACGTTCCTGACGGAAAAGGAAATCCAGGCGATGTACCCGCAAGTGCTGAATACCTATCTGCCTTCCGTACGGGTCTGGGTCTGTGAGGACGATGCCGGCGAAGTCGCCGGCTTCATGGGTTTGACAGGCAATAAAGTCGAAATGCTGTTTGTGGACGCGAACAAGCGCGGCAAAGGCGCCGGCCGCCGGCTGCTGAACTTTGCCCGTTCGCTGCACGGCACGCTATTGGTAGACGTGAACGAGCAGAACCCGCAGGCCCACGGGTTCTACAAACACTATGGTTTCGAAGACGTCGGCCGCTCGGCCTATGACGATTCCGGCCGCCCGTTCCCAATCATCCACATGAAGCTGGCTGGCTGATTGGTGATGTGCGTGGTCCAGATGACGGATCGCTCGCGCTGCACCGATCCCATACGCATACGCGGGCGTCGAATACGCGGTTACGGCTTCGCCGGGGCTTTGCGGGCGCGCCAGGCTTTCAGGGCATCCCGGTACAGCTCCATCTCTTCTTCGTAACGGTCATAGACGCAGGGGATGCAGCCGCTGTTGCAGCATTCTTCTGGCGCGGGGCGTTCTGGCGGGACGGGCGGCGGATCATCGTCCGGAATTGTGTTCGTACTCATGGGTGAATGTTAGCGCTGATCGGCCGTTTGGCCTTGCCGGAGACGCCAGTCGTCGCGGCGGATTTCATAGCGCACTTTGAGCGTCACGCCATCATCCGATGACCCCACATACCGCAGGCCGGTCTTTTCTATGACACGGCGGGAGGCGGCATTGGAGTCCACCGCTACCGCCGCCAGCACATCCACCGGCAAGCGCTGAAAACCCAGATCGATCAACGCGCAAGCAATCTCCTGCGCGTATCCCTGGCCCCAGCAATCCGGGTGCAGCGCATAAGCCAGCTCTATGGCGCCGAGGTCTCCAAACGGCGTGTACTTCAAGCCCGCGCGGCCCGCTAACAGTCCGGTCTGCCGATCGCCGATAACGTACATACCGTAGCCGAATTCAGACCAATGCGAGACGTTTTGCGCCACGTACAAACGGCTGGCGGCGGCATCGCGCGTGCCCCCCATGGTTTGCATCAGATCGACGTTTGCATGCATCCGAGTGATGAAAGGCAGGTGCGTCTGCGCCATCCGCTGGGCGCGAAGGCGGGACGTCAGAAACATATCGGGAAGGACTGCGTGCGGCATATCAAACGGATCAATGACGGGACGATGGCTCCATCATAGCGGCGGCCAGCCGCCGCTGCGCATCAGCCGC
This sequence comes from Achromobacter seleniivolatilans, assembly GCF_030864005.1. Classification (NCBI taxonomy): domain Bacteria; kingdom Pseudomonadati; phylum Pseudomonadota; class Betaproteobacteria; order Burkholderiales; family Alcaligenaceae; genus Achromobacter; species Achromobacter seleniivolatilans. Next base: position 474,977 of record NZ_CP132976.1, on the reverse strand, counting down.
GCTGCAAGCCCAGAAAACTCCAGTGGACGTCGGCACGATCCAGCATGTCTTCACGGGTGCTCAGGTGCAGGCGGGATAGACCATGGGCCGCGGCGAGTTCAATGGTCTCTTCGGCCGACACGTTGAACATGCGCCGCCCGGCAGGCACCGGCCCATGCCGCAAGGACATCAGGACCCTGCCCTGCGGGGCCAAAAGCGCAGCCAGACTGGCCATGCTTTCGGTCCGTTCGGCGGCATCCAGGTGCATCCACACCGCCGTCAGCATAATGACGTCAAACTGGCGCCCCTGTTCGCGCAGGCCAGACAGGCCGGGCAAGGCATCGTCCGTCCACGCCAGATTGGGCAGCGCGTGCCGGCGCTGGCCCTCCTGGCGTAGTTCAGGCGTGGGCTCTGCCGCCACCACGGCATGGCCCATACGCGCCAGCGCAGCGGCATCGCGGCCCGAGCCTGCGCCGATGTCGGCAATGCGCGCGGGCGCGGTCGGGATCAAGTGCGCGACATCGCGATGCACGTCGGCAAACGCGATGCTTTCGTACTGATCCGCCAGCGCCGCCGCGTTCTCGCCATACCCTTGGGTGCCGGCTACTGCGTCTGCGGTCATTTGGGGTAAGCGCGCATCGCGACCGGTTGATCCGCCTTCAGCGCATCCAGGATGCGTTTACCCACGCGGCCATCTTGCGGCAAATTGCGGGCTTGTTGCTCGGCCCGCACAGCATCCCGAGTCTTGGCGCCAGGAATGCCGTCCGCCTCGCCGATGTCGTAGCCGCGGCCGTAGAGTTGTTCCTGAAGCTCCTTGATCTCGGCGCGCGACAAACCCGGGTCGTCCGTGGGCCAGGCGGCAATGATGCCGGGGCGGCCCTGCAAACGGTTCAGCAGCAAAGACACCGCCAAGCCATAACGGCGCGACTGGTTGTAATGCAGGATGGCGTCAAAATTGACCGTAGCCAGGAACACGGGGCCCTTGGCGCCCGTCGGGGCAAACAAGTAGGCTTGTTCATCATTGCCCGAAGGCAGCTTCAGCACCGAACCATCGCCTTGCTTCAAGCCAGCCTGCGCCCATTGCGCGATAGTGCGGCGGTCTTGCGAACCCACGTATTCCGCATCGGGTTCCGGCGGGATCGCCGCGGCCAGTTCTGCAGGCACACGCACTTCGACTACGGCTGGCAGGCCATGGGTCCATTTGGCACGGCGCTTGCGCAAGTGATTGGCCGTGGACGCCAGCGCATCGGGCAGCGAGTTGTAGAGGTCAATACGGCCATCGCCGTCGCCATCGGCCGCCAACTCATAGAACGAAGTCGGAATGAACTGCGTCATACCGAAAGCGCCGCTCCAGGAGCCGACAAAAGTGTCTGCCGGCACCGTGCCGTCGCGTAACAGGCGCACCGACGCGTAGGCGTTCTTTTCCCACAACGGCTTGTTTTCCGTGCAGGCGCGGGTCAGCCAGGCATCCAACACATTGGTCTTGCCGATCTGGCGGCCGTAGTTGGTTTCGATGCCAAAAATGGCGACCAGGGTGGCCGGATCGACTTGATACTGCTGGCTGATTGTGGCCAATTGCGGGCCTACCTTCTTCATTACCGCGCGGCCGTCGTTGACGCGTTCATCGTCCACGGTCTTGGCAATGTAGTCCCACCAGCTTTCGCGCCCTTCCGGTTGACCCTTGGCAGAGGCCACGGTGGTAGGCAGCAGTTTGGCGTTGGCCGTGTATTTGTCCCAGTCCGCGACGGTCAGGCCGTTGGCGGTCGCGCCCTTGCGCAACTTGGCAATGCAGGCCTTGGTGTCCAACTCGGTCGGCACGATGACGGTAGGCGCTGCGGCCGGCGCTGCTGAGGCAGGAGCGGTTGCGGGGGCAGCCACCGGCGCCGCAGCAGGCGCAGCGGTCGATTGCGCCGGCACTTGAGGAGGCAACGCAGCGGGTGCGGCCGGTGCGGCGGTCGCCGCAGCCGGTTCCACTCTGGGGGGCAAGGCATCATCAAAACTGCGCTTGGGCGTCAGGGCAGGCGTCGGCTGGGCCGGCGCGGGCGACTGCGTGCGCGAACCCGTTGCAGAGGCAGGCGACTGCGCCTGCGCAGCAGCCGACCCGGCCGCAGCAAGAGCGGCCGCGATCAACACGCGAGAAAAAGTATCGATTCGTGGGCGAATGAAACGCTGGCGCATGGCAATCCTGAATAATCGAAGTCAGCCGCGATCGTACCGCGCCCGGCCCGCGAAATCGAACCGCATCGCACGCATCGGATGCGTCAGGACGATTGCCGGGCTCGGGCCAACGGTATCGCGGGAGGCGCCCGCAGGACGTGCCGGCATAACACCATGGCAATCAAGCTGAACAAGGCAAACCCCAGCGTTTGCCCCAGCGCCACGCCTTCAGGCCCGCCGTAATGGGCGCCTGCCCAGACAAAGGGCAAGGTTCCAAGCGTAGATCGCAGCCAGCCTATCGCCGTGGAGTACGTGGCGTATCCCAGATTATTGAATACCGAGATCGACACAAAATAAAGACCATTCAGCGCCCAGGCAAAGCTGCCGAACCGGCAAAAGAAAATAATCAGGTCACGCCCGGGTCCCGTCACCTGAAACAGGTCGGGAATCCAAGGCGCTGCCAGAGCCAGCACCGCCGCCGCTGAAAAGCCGTATATCAGCGCCCAGCGCGTGGTAAGCCGGATTGTCTGTTTCACACGTTGCCAGTCGCCCGCGCCCAGGTTCTGCCCAAGAATCGGGCCGATTGCGCCGGGCAACACAAAGAACAGCGAATACGCCAGTTGCAGCACGCGGTCCACTACGGTGGCGCCGGCCATCACGCTGGGGCCAAAGCTGGCGTAAGTGGACACGGTAAAGATCACGGCGGCGGGCGTGGCCAGCGTGGTCAAGGCAGCGGGCAGTGCGATTTTTCCGATGGCGGCCAACTCCGTGCGCAAGGTGTGCCTGGCAGGCCAGGTGACCAGACGGTGTTTGTGAAAAACCAGCCAGGTGCCGAGCGCCACCGTCGCCAGGCGCCCCGCCCCGCTGGCCCAGGCAATGCCTTCCATACCGCCGTCAAAGACAAAGATGACCAGCGGGTCCAGCACCGCAACCGTCGCCGTGCCCGCCAGCAAGACCCACATGGATTGCCGGCCGCGGCCGGAGGCGCGCAACAGGTTGGACAACATCATGCCGATGCCCATCAACACGGTAAAAGGCGTGGTGATCAGCACGTACGGCAGCAGGTGTTCCCTGACGTCCGGCGCCAGGCCGATGGAAGCCGTGAACGGACCGATCACCGCCAGAAAAATCGCACCAGACGCCAGCGCCGTCACCGCCATGAGAATGAGCGACGCCCCGGCCAGACTGCGCGCGCCCTGCGCATCGCCCGAGCCCAAGGCGCGCGACACCAAGGCCGCTCCTCCCACGGTCACGCCGATGCAGATCGAGGTGATCGTGAACTGCGTCATCGATCCAAAACCCACCGCGCCCAGCACCGCTTCGTCTTTCAAGGTGCCCAGGTAGAGCAACGACAGGAACTCCACCGCGAAGACGGCGAGCATGCTGGCCCAGCCGGTCAGAATCATCTCGAACACATGCGGACCCAAAGGGCCTGTGACGAATCGGGCGTGCAGCGGAGTCGGGGCCACGTCTGATCCTACTTCGAGCCGCCCTGCTCTCGCAGTTGCCGCAATCGTTCAATGGCGTCTTCATAGCCTTGGGCTGCGGCGGCTTCGTACCAGCGCAACGCGGCTTTCATGTCCACCTGCTCCAGAATCATTGCCTGAACGTACTGAGCGCCTGGATTGCCGCGCTCGGCATCAGCCAACAACGCACGGTCCGCCATGCCGTCCTTGGCGGGCGATTCGCCATAGATATGCACGCCAAGCCCATCAGGATCGACAATCTGGTCGCGCAACGAAGGCGGGGTATGCGCGAACTGATGGCGCCAGAACAGCGCAATCATCACGGCAAAAAAGACAAAACAGACGGTCCAGACGAACAAGTGTTTACGAGTCATAAAGCAAATATAGGGTTGCAGCCGTAGCGGCAATGAGTTCGACAAAAGCGCGGCGGCGGTCAGCAGGCCGTCTCCGTTGGCGCCGGCGCCACGGTCAGTGCGCCGCCGGCGCGTACCAGTACTGAGATAGCGTGCTGTCGTTGGAATACCAAGGCAGCAAGCCAATGCTGTCCGATTCGCGCTGCACGGTCACCAGCAGCCCGCCCGCATCAGGACGGAACATCGCTACGTGGCGAGTCACGCCCATGGACTCATATTGCCGCCAGTCATACCGCACACTGATCCACAACCGGCCTTGCGTGCAGCCCGTGTAACGATGCGTCCCGCCCAGCAATCGGCTGTCGGCTACGCCTTTCAGTCCGGCAAGATCTTCCTGCCCGTTCAGCAAGGGAAATTTTCCGGCCGAGCGCGCGCCGTTGCCGTCTTGCGCCAGAAGGTTCCAGGCCTGCTCGCCGGGCGTAAACGCCACCGTCGCCTGGGGCGAGGATTGCCATTCCGGCAAAGGCGTGTCGCCCATGCCGGAAAGCGCCAGCGCATGCGTCATAAAGAAGCGCAAGTCCTTCAGCGTCACTGCCTGCTTGTCGCCAGACCGGTAAACTCCTGTGGCTTGATAGACGCCTGTCAGGTCCGGGCATTGCGCGGGGTCGGATGGCAAGACCACGGGCTGCCCATCCTTGAACCCCGGCCAGGCGACAGAGACCTCGTCTACCTTGGAAACTCCGCAGGCGCTCACGGACAAGGCCAGCAAGGCGCAGCCAGCCAGACGGGCCATCCGTGAACGATTGCGCGGGAACACGCCAGATACAGAATTCATGGCTGCTTCTCTCCATTGCCGGACCGGGGCCAACACCGCTGGCTTGCGCCGTAGCGCGCCAGTCGCGCCCGGCGACGAACTATATCCGAATCCCGCCCCTACGTTGCCAAGCGACCGGCGGGAGACAATAATCGGCCCATTGCCGCTGCCCCGCCCAGGGCAGACGCGCAAGGCATCATCTTGGTTACGCATTAATTTTTATCGGAGCACCCATGTACGACTGGCTCAACGCATTGCCCAAAGCTGAATTGCACCTGCATCTGGAGGGCTCGCTTGAACCTGAGCTGCTTTTCCGCCTTGCCCAGCGCAATGGCGTAGCGCTCCCATGGCCCGACATCGATGCGCTGCGCGGCGCCTATAACTACGGCAATCTTCAAGAGTTCCTGGACCTGTACTACATGGGCGCCAATGTGCTGCGCACTGAACAGGATTTCTATGATCTGACATGGGACTATCTGGTGAAGTGCCACGAGCAAAACGTGGTCCACACCGAACCTTTTTTTGATCCCCAGACCCATACCGATCGCGGCGTGCCCTTTGCCGTTGTGCTCAACGGCATCAGTCAGGCGCTGGAAGACGGCCGCAAGAAGCTGGGCGTAACCAGCGGCCTGATCCTGAGCTTTCTGCGCCATCTGCCGGAAGAACAGGCAATGCGCACGCTCGACGAAGCCCTGCCCTTTCGCGACGCATTCATCGCAGTCGGCCTGGACAGCAGCGAAAAAGGTTTCCCGCCCCGCCTGTTCCAGCGCGTATTCGACCGCGCGCGCGCTGAAGGATTGCCCGCCGTTGCCCATGCGGGTGAAGAAGGCCCGCCCGAGTACATCTGGGAAGCGCTCGATCTGCTGAAGGTACTGCGCATTGACCACGGTGTGCGCGCTGCTGAAGACCCCAAGCTGATCGCCCGCATCATCGATGAACAGATCCCGCTGACCGTATGCCCTTTGTCCAATACGCGCCTGCGAGTGTTTGAACACATGCGCGATCACAACATTCTTTCGTTGCTGGACGCAGGCGTAAAAGTGACGGTCAATTCGGACGACCCGGCCTACTTTGGCGGGTACGTAAACGAGAATTTCCACGCACTATACGAGCACCTGGGCATGTCGCAGGCCCAGGCCCAGGCGTTGGCCGACAACAGCCTGGATGCGCGGATAGCAAAGTAAAAGAGCTTTGCAAGCCAGCGGCGTCTATTGCTGATCCCGTCGGTCTTCAGCACGCGATTCGTGAAAGCCAGCGCCCTTCGAGCGTCTGGCTTTTTTTTCGTTTTCACAGCGCAAGAAATTCCACGCTTCGGAATCAAATCGCGCCTAAATTAAGCATCCGTAACAAACGTGCCGGCGGCGCGCGGCTTCGGTAAGATCCTCGTCCAATAACAGGTTAACAACCAAGAGGAGAAGACAATGCAACGCCGTAACACCCTATTCCGCCTGGCCCCGCTGGCGCTGGCCGCTCACCTGCTGATGGCGGGTCCCGCCGCCGCGCAAGGCGCACCGGGCACACAAGGTCCGCTGGCCCCCGCGCCCAACCCGGCCCTGTCTGAACAGATCGACCAGCGCGCCCGGGCCATTGAAGACAAGCTCATCGCCTGGCGACGCGACATCCATCAACATCCCGAACTCGGCAACCAGGAAACGCGCACGTCCAAGCTGGTGGCAGACCACCTGCGCGCGCTGGGCATGGAAGTCAAAACGGGCGTCGCCGGCACGGGCGTGGTCGCCGTGCTCAAAGGCGGCAAGCCGGGTCCGGTCGTAGCGCTGCGGGCCGACATGGACGCCCTGCCCGTCAAGGAACAGGTAGACGTGCCGTTCGCCTCCAAGGCGCGCGGCACGTATCTGGGCAAGGAAGTGGACGTGATGCACGCCTGCGGCCACGACACGCACACCGCCATCTTGATGGCCACGGCCGAAGTGCTTGCCGGCATGAAGGATCAATTGCCCGGCAGCGTGAAATTCATCTTCCAGCCCGCCGAGGAAAGCCCGGCCGACTTCGAACCCGACGGCAAGAAGATCTGGGGCGCCAAGATGATGGTGCAGGAAGGGGTGCTGGAAAATCCCAAGGTGGACGCCATCTTTGGCTTGCACGTATCCAGCGCCTATCCGGCAGGCTGGTTGTCGTGGCGCAGCGGCCCGGCGATGGCCGCCGCCGACCAGTTCTGGATCGACGTGACCGGCAAGCAAACACACGGCGCGCGTCCGTGGTCCGGCATTGATCCTATCGTCGTCAGTTCGCAGATCATCCTGGGCTTGCAGACCATTCCCAGCCGCCAGATCAACAGCATGCTGGAGCCCGCCGTGATCACCGTGGGCGCCATCCATGGCGGCAACCGCATGAACATCGTGCCCGACAGTGTTGCCATGACGGGCACCATCCGCACGTATGACGAAGGCATGAAAAAGGACATCCATCAGCGCATCACTCGCACCGCCGAAATGATCGCGCAAAGCGCGGGTGCCAAGGCGGATGTGCGCGTGGTCGAACTCTACAACGCCACCGTCAACAACCCGGCGCTGACCGAACAAATGGGTTCCACCCTGCGCCGCGTGGCGGGCGATGGCAACTACGGTCTGCAACCCAAGTCGACGGCCTCCGAGGATTTCTCTTTCTATCAGGAGAAAGTGCCGGGCATGTTCTTTTACCTGGGCGTGACGCCCAAGGGCACCGATGTGGACAAGGCCGCCCCCAACCATTCGCCGCGCTTCTATGTGGATGAGTCTGGCCTGATCAACGGCGTGCGCGCCTTGTCGAACCTGACCATCGACTACATGACCAAGGCGCAGAAGGGCAGCTGATCATCGCCTGACCCGAACCCGCCGCGGCGCTCGCGGCGGGTATAAGCAAACGGCTACAAAATCTTTGTCAGCCGTTGCATGGTTTTCTACATTACGCCCCTTTGCCGTGTACGCGGCTGCCTTGTAGAAAAACACGCCATGCCTATCTCCCGACGCAAATTCATGCTTGCCAGCGCTTTGGCGCTGCCATTGGCACGGCCCCGCATCGGACGCGCATCGGTCTGGCCGGACCGCCCTATCCGGCTGGTCGTCACCTTCCCGCCCGGTGGCGCCAGTGATATTGCCGCGCGCATCATCGCGCCCGCGCTTGCCGAACGGCTAGGGCAGGCCATCGTCATCGAAAACAAGCCGGGCGCGGGGTCCACCATCGGCGCCAGTCTGGTGGCCCAGGCGCCAGCGGACGGCTACACCTTGCTGATGTCGAATTCAGCCCCGTTGTCGATCTCTCCCGCGCTGATGCCTCATGGCGGCTACGACGCCATCAAGAGTTTCAAGCACGTTGCGTACATCGGCGCCGTGCCCACGGTGTTTGTTGTCCACCCGTCGGTACCCGTGTCGGACTTTGCTCAACTGACCGCCTGGATCAAGGCGCAAGATGCGCCGGTACAGTACGGCAGCGGTGGCCTCGCATCTGTGGGGCAGATCGTGGGAGAACTGTATTCACGGCAGACGGGCGCGCCGTTGCAACACATCCCGTACAAAGGTTCTGGCGCCATGCGCAACGACTTGCTGGGCGGGCAGATCCGCTTTGCGGTCGATGCCTTGCCGCAGAATCTGCCCTTCCTGCAATCGGGCCAATTGCGCCTGCTGGCCGTCACAACGCAACAACGGGTGCCCCAAGCGCCCGGCATTCCCGCTGTGGGCGAACTGGGTTACCCGGGGCTGGTGGCAGAGAATTTCATTGGTCTGTCTGGTCCGGCAGGATTGCCGGATACCGTTACGCAGCGTTTGAACGTCGAGGTTGCGCAAGTGTTGAGCACGGCCGACATCCGCGCCAAGCTTGAGGGCCAGGGTTTTGTGCTGGCGCAGAAATCACCGGACGAATTCACCGACTTTGTGCGCTCGCAGGCTGACGCCTGGGGCCCGGTCGTGCGCGCGACCGGAGCCAGCCTGTGAGCGCCCGCCGCATCCTTGTCTTGTTCGGCCATGCGGGCAAAGGCGGCTTTAACGAAGCCGCCGTAGAAGGTGCGCAACGCGCCGCGCAAGCGGGCCACACGCTGCAAGTGGAGTGGATTGCCGAAAACGACGCAGCGGCGCGCGCCGTTCGCCTGACACAGTTGTGCGCGAACCAGCCGGACCTGGTCATCGTGCATGGCGGCCAAGGGGATGTGCCAGTTGCCGAAGTCGCGCCGCGCTTTCCCCGCACCCAGTTCGCCATCACCCAGGGCCATCACACGGCCTCCAATGTCGCGTCCTACGAAATCTTGCAAGAGCACTCTGCTTTTCTGGCCGGTATTCTGGCCGGCGTTCGGGCTGGCAACGGCCGCGCCGCCCACTTGTCCGGTGAACGCGTACGCCCAGGGTTAAAGGGCCGCGCCGCTTACGCGGATGGGGTGCGGCGCGTGACCGGACAAGATCCTCTTACTGCTTTTTGCGGTAATCAGCACGACCCGGACTTGGGCGCGAAGTGGACGCGGGCGCTGGCCGTGCGAGACGCGCGCGTGGTGTTCGCCATGATGGACGGCGGCCGCGACGGCGTAACGCGCACCTGCCGGGAGACGGGGGTATGGCAGATTGGCAATGTGCTTGATTGGGTGGCCCGCGACCCGCAGGTCTACCTGGCGTCGGCGCTGGCCGATTCAGGCTTGTGCGTTGAACGCGCCGCCGCCGACCACGCCGCCGGAGCGTTGACGGTTGGCAAGATCACCCGCTTTGGATTGGAACAGGCGGCAAGCCTGCGCCTGGTGCTGGGCGCGAAAGTCAGCGCGGAAGAACGCCAGACACTGGACGAATGGTCCGGCCGCCTGGCATCGGGCGCCGTGCAAATTGCACCCGACTACACGGGCATGGAGTTCGCGCTGAACGCTTAGGAACCATCCCGCCGTCTGGGCTATGGCCGCAACCCTGCGGCCATTCCGCATTGACGCCCGCAAACACGCTCGCTACAGTGGCCGTCAACCTTGCGCCGCCATGCTTGCGGCGCCGCGTTGCCGAACTGCTCGCGGCCTGCCGCGGCACCCTACCTCTGGATTCCTATGAACAGCTACCGCGTCGGCATTGCCGGCTTCGGCGCCATCGGCCAGGCCGTGGCGCAATCCCTGGATGCCGGCTTGCCCGGCCTGACCTTGTCCGCCGTCGCGGTGCGCGATCCCAACGCCCCGCCAGCGTTCGCATGGACGCAACAGGCGCCCACCTTCACCACCATCGACGCCCTGCACGAGCATTGCGATGTCGTCGTGGAATGCGCGCCCGCTGCCGTGTTCCGCAACATTGCCGAACCCGTGCTGCGCGCCGGCAAGAAAATGGTGGTGCTGAGTTCCGGCGCCCTGCTGCGCCACGATGACCTGATCGAACTGGCGCGCCAGCATCAAGGCCAGATTCTGGTGCCGTCGGGCGCCATCCTGGGTCTGGACGCCATCACCGCCGCAGCCGAAGGCGTCATTCATTCCGTCACGATGATCACGCGCAAGCCCGTGCGCGGCCTGCTGGGCGCGCCCTACCTGACTGACAACAACATCGATATCGCTGACATCACCGAACCGCGCCTGATCTTTCGCGGCTCACCGCGCGAAGCAGCCATCGGTTTTCCAGCCAATCTGAACGTTGCGGTCAGCGTGTCTTTGGCGGGTATTGGCCCCGATCGCACCACGCTGGAAATCTGGGCGGACCCCTCGCTGGAACGCAACATCCACCGCGTCGAGGTCGTGTCTGATTCCGCAACCTTTTCCATGGAAATCCAGAACATTCCTTCGGCCAATCCCAAGACGGGCCGCATCACCGCGCAAAGCGTCATTGCCGCGTTGCGCAAGTTGAACGGGCCGCTGCGCGTAGGCACCTGAGAGCCGTATTACGGCTGTTTGAAGGATGCGGTCTGGGGTACTCCCAGACCGCGGCATACCCGCTCTACACGAATGGCAAGACGGCCTTGTCAGGCCGCAGCCTTCAACGCGGCGGCATTACCCGGCGCAGCCATCGGCCCCGCCGACCAACCCCCAGCCCCATTTAAATCCAGCCGGTGCGTGTGGAACGCATCCAGCGTGCTGCGATGCCCCACGCTGACCAGCATGCAGTCAGACAACTCGCTGCGCAGCAAGCTGTAAAGCGCGTACTCCAAGCCTTCGTCGGTGGCAGACGTCGCTTCGTCCAGGAACACAATAGCGGGCCGGTTGAACAACACGCGTGCAAACGCCACGCGCTGCTGCTCACCGATGGACAAGATGCGCGACCAGTCCTCTACCTCATCCAGCCGGCCGATCAAGTGACCCAGATTGACGGCGCGCAAGGCCTCGGCCAGCCGCGCATCGTCTTCCGGTTGTGCATGCCCCGGATACGCGACCGCGCTGCGCAAGTCGCCCAAGGGCAGATAGGGCCGCTGCGACAGAAACAAGGCTGACGCGCCTTGCGGCCGCCGCACGGTGCCTTGCGCATAGGGCCACAGCCCCGCCAGCGCACGTAGCAAGGTCGTCTTTCCACTGCCGGACGGGCCTTTGATCAACAACGCCTGACCGGGCTGCATGCGCAGGTTCAAGTGACGCAGCAACGTGCTGCCGTCCGGCCGCGAGACGTTCACGTCCTGGATTTCCAAAGCATCGGACACGGGTTGCGTTTGCACTGCCGGCAAACCGCGCGCGGCTTCATTTGCGTCCAGAAAGCCATTCAACCGGTCCAGCGTGGCGCGGTATTGCGCGAAGGAATCGTAGGACGTCCGAAAGAACGACAACGCATCCTGTACCTGGCCGAATGCTTGCGACGTCTGCATCACATCACCTAGCTTGATCGCGCCGCTAAAGAAACGCGGCGCCTGCAAGATGAAAGGGAACACGACCGCCACCTGGCTGACGGACAAGTTGAAGCCGTCGAACTTCAAGCCCCGGTATACACGCGCCCACAGGTTTGCAATATAGGCCGTAAAACGCGTCCATAAGGTCCTGCGCTCTACCTCTTCGCCTTGATAGAAGGCCACGTTTTCGGCGTTTTCGCGCAAGCGTACCAGCGCATAGCGGAAGTTTGCCGTCAGGCGTTCTGACAGGAAACTCAGCTTGATCAGCGGCCGCCCGATTTTGAATGCAAACCACGTTGCCACGATCACATACAGGAACACCACGAACACCATCGCACGCGGAATCTCCACACCGGCCACGGACAGCGGGCCCGACAAGCCCCACAAAATACCGGTGAATGCCACCAACGACACAACGGAACTCAATGCACCGATGGCCAGGGTGCGCGAACCGCTCACGAACAGCGCGATGTCCTGCTCGATGCGTTGATCGGGGTTGTCGACGGGTTCATTCACGAAGTGGCCGCGGTAATAGGCGCTGGCGCCCAGCCAGTCCCGCGTCAGGCGGTCATTGAGCCAGACGCGCCAATGGATGTCGAAGGCTTGTCCGGCGTAACTGTCGGCCAGCGTGCGCACCACATGCACACAGGCCAGCACCGAGAAAATCACCAGGAAATGCCAGAATGCCGTTTGGTCCAAGGCCTGGAGCGCGCTGTAGAAACCGTTGTACCAAAACGAGAACAGCACCGTCATGCGCACAGCGGCCATGGCCAGAAACAGCAGCCCGGCCAAGGTCAGCAAGGGACGCCAACTGCGCGTAGGCGTCAGATACGGCCAGGCGAGCCGCCAGAACTTACGTCCCCAATCGGTCGTGCGCGCCAAGACCATCGTAATCAGGGCCAGTGCGACGGCCGTAATGCCGAATGCTTGTGCGAGCCAGACCGCACTTTCCACAAGTTGCTGCTGCCAGTTCAAATCCATGGGTCAGCCCCTTATTAACCGTTTCTGGTTAGACGGGGCTGCCCTGGTGAGTTCCAGCGAAAAAGCCGTTTTAAGCCAGGCTTAAGTGTTCTGACCGGGCACCGAATGCTCGATGAAAGCTTCGGGCGAAATCAGTGCGCGCTCAGGTCCAGATTGGCAAAAACATCAGCAAGTGTCGGCACGGACCGGGCGGGCCAAATAGCGCTCAGATCAAAGCTGGGCAGGGTCTGGCCATCGCGCACTTCGCAAAAGCGCACGCCCCCAAAATTCATGGTGCGTATCCAGCTGGGCAACAGGGCCACGCCGCAACCGCCCGCCACGCAGGACAGCACCGTCAGCGTCCGGTTGGCCTCTTGCGCTACTTGCACATCGTGTCCCCCTTTACGCATCGCGTCCAGAATGCCGGCGTAAAACGCCGGCAATTGCGCCTGCGGATACATCACCAAGCCAGCCTGCGCGATTTGCGCCATCGACACCTGACCATCTGCGGCCACATCAAACTCGTCCGGCACGGCGGCCACCAAGCGGTCTCGCAACAGTTGCCGTTCACGCATACGGCCACCGACCGCAACGGGGGTGTGCATCAAGCCGATGTCGATCTCGCCGGTCTGCAATGCCTCGGCCTGCTCTGCGTTGCTCATCTCTCGCAAGATCACACGCACACCCGGAGCCTGCTTGCGCATCTCTCGCAATGCGCGCGGCAAGGTATCGAACAAAGCCGACGACACCAGGCCCACCGTCAGTTGCCCCGCACTGCCACGGCCGATCTCACGCGCCCGGCGCGCCGCCGCGTCAATGCGCGCGACACTGGCGCGCACGTCTTCCAGGATGGCGGCCGCAGCTGGCGTGGGGGTCGTGCCCAACCGTGACCGGTCGAACAAACGCACCCCCAAATCCTTTTCCATGCGGCCCAATGCCTGACTCAGTGCGGGCTGCGCAATGCCCAGCCATTCAGACGCGCGGCTGACGCTGCCATGGTCCACCACCGCCAGGAAATAACGCAGGTGCCTGGTTTCCATATCGTTCCAATATATATAAAGCGGTTTTTATCAATAGAAAACTATACCTCGTCTGCCTAGAATCCCGCCTTATAGAAAACTAAAAAGCGCAGGTTCCGCCCGCGCACAGATCAGGAGACCGCTTTGCCCCCGCTCGCGACCGGCGCTGCCGTCGATACCCATGCGCACGTATTCCGGCAAGGCCTGACGCTTGCCAATACCCGCCGCCACACGCCTGATTACGATGCCACGCTGGCCGACTACCTGAGCCTGCTGGACACCCACGGCTTGAGCCACGGCGTGCTGGTGCAGCCCAGTTTCCTGGGCACTGACAACAGCTTTATGGTTGACGCCTTGCGCGCCTCGCCCCACAGGCTGCGCGGCGTTGCTGTCGTCGCGCCCGAGATCACGGATGCGGAACTGCAAGCGCTGGCGGACGCCGGCGTGGTGGGTATCCGGTTAAACCTGATGGGTCTGCCCGTGCCCGCGTTGCAAACGCCCGTTTGGCAAGCTCTGCTGGCCCGTGTGAATGCGCTGGGCTGGCACGTCGAAGTTCATTTGCAGGCCGCTCGTCTGCCTGAGATCTTGCCGGCCTTGCTGGCCTCCGGTTGCCGGATAGTGGTGGATCACTTTGGCCGCCCCGATCCCGCGCTTGGCGTGTCCGATCCGGGATTCCAGTACCTGCTGCGCCAAACAGACAGCGGCCGCGTCTGGGTCAAGCTGTCCGCGCCATACCGCAATTGGCAGCCGCCAGCCTGCAGCGCCTCGGGCCGTCTGGCCGCGCTGCAATTGCTGGATGCCTACTCGGCCGACCGATTGATGTGGGGCAGCGACTGGCCCCATACCGAGCACCGCCACCTGGCGTCCTACCCCGCGGCAACGCAGTGGCTGGACGACTGGATCGACGACCCCGCGCAACGGCGCATTCTGCTTGCCGACACGCCGTTGCGGCTGTTCCAATTCCAAGGAGACAAAACATGACCCAATTATTCGAAAAACTGGCACGCCGCGGCAGCCTGCTCATCGCCGCTGGCCTGTTGGCAGGCGCTGCGGGCGCCGCATCTGCCGCCTATCCCGAACGCGCCGTCACGCTGGTCGTGACCTATCCGCCCGGTGGCACCGTGGACGTGGTGGCGCGCCTGATCGGCCCCAAGCTGGCCGCCGAACTGGGCCAGCCCGTGGTCATTGAAAACCGGGGCGGCGCGGGCGGCATGATCGGCGGCGCGGTCGTCGCCAAGGCGCAACCCGACGGCTACACCCTGATGCTGGACGCATCCAACCACGCGCAGAATCCTGCGCTGCATTCCAAGATGCAGTTCGACACGCTGACCGCCTTTGCGCCTGTGTCCTTGTTGCTGCGCGTGCCCAACGTGCTGGTCGTCACCCCGTCGTATGAAGTCAAGACGGTGGCCGACCTGATCAAGCTGGGCCAGCCCGGCGCCAAGGACCACGTGTACTTTGCGTCGGCCGGCCCCGGCTCTGCCCAGCATCTGGCCGGTGAACTCTTCAACCTGCTGGCCAAGACACAGTTGCAGCACGTGGCGTACAAGGGCGGCGGCCCGGCCATGATTGATGTGATGTCGGGACAGGTGCCCGTCATGTTCGCCAGCATGGGTTCTGCGTGGCAACACGTGAAGAACGGCAAATTGCGCGCCGTTGCCGTAGGCGGACTGGAACGTTCCAAGGCTGCCCCCGATCTGCCCACCATCGCGGAATCGGGCGTGCCGGGCTACGAGACGTATGAATGGAATGCCGTGTTCGCCCCCGCTGGCACGCCGCCCGCCATTGTCGAGAAAGTCTCGCAAGCGCTGGCCAAGGTGCTGAAGGACCCGGCGATTGCCGAACAACTGGCTGGCATCGGCGCGGAGCCCATCGGGTCCACGCCTGCCGAATTGGACACGTTCCGCCGCAACGAGATCACCAAGTGGCAACGTGTGGTCAAGGAAGCCAATCTGGCACTGGATTGAGTACTGCCGGGTCCTAGGCCCGGTTGCCGGATACCCGGTATTGCGGCGCTCTGACCGAGCGCCGCTTTTTTTTGCGATTGCGACTCCGGCGCTATCATGGCGGCTTCAGGAGGCTTGGTAGCCCCGCCCTCCGCCGAAACTCGCTGGAACCTGCACGATGGACAAGATTCGACTCGATAAATGGCTTTGGGCCGCCCGTTTCTACAAGACGCGCAGCCTGGCGGTGCAAGAGATCGGCAAAGGCCGGGTCTACGTGAACGACCAGGCGGCCAAGCCCTCACGCGAAGTCGCCCCGGGCGATCTGATCACTGTACGCAAAGACGATCCCGCCCTGCATGTGCGCGTTGTGGCAATCAGCGGCGTGCGCGGGCCCGCTCCGGTCGCGCGGCAGTTGTACGAAGAAACTCCTGAAAGCATTGCCGCGCGCGAACGCGCGGCCGAGATGCGGCGGCTGGCCCCGGAACCTGCCTTGGGAATAGAAACCGGCAGGCCCACCAAACGTGACCGCCGTCTGATTGATCAGATGCGCGGAAAATAGGCAGCATGCTCCAATAAATTCTTGCGCAAGCCCACCATGAGAAACAGCTCAACAGGCGGCCTGGTCTATTCGACCGAGACCGGCCGTATGTGTCCCGATTGCCGTAAACCGCTTGCGCAATGCCTGTGCAAGCAAGCCGCCCGTGCAGTACCGGCGGGCGACGGCGTAGCGCGCGTGTCCCGCGAGACGAAGGGCCGCGGCGGAAAAAGTGTGACCGTGGTCCGGGGACTGCCGCTGGATGCAGAAGCACTGGCCGTCTTGGGTAAGCTGCTGCGCACCGCCTGCGGGTCAGGAGGAACGGTCAAAGATGGCGTGATTGAAGTGCAAGGCGACCACTGCGAGCGCATCCTCGACACACTGGCCAAACAAGGCCACCGCGCCAAGCGCGCTGGCGGCTGAACCTTTCGAGAACACCATGAACGAAATAGCCGTGACAGATATCGGCAGTTGGCATGCCCATGTGTACTTCGACGCCGCCAGCCGAGATGCGGCGTTTGCATTGCGCGAACGCATCGTCGCGCAGTTCGACGGCAAAATGGAAATGGGGCGCTTCCACGAGCGCCCCGTTGGTCCACATCCGCAATGGAGCTATCAGGTTGCATTCACTCCGGCGCACTATGCCGAGATCTCGGCTTGGCTGATCCTGAACCACGGGGCGCTGGATGTCTTCATGCATCCCAACACCGGAAACTCGCTGCGCGACCACCGCGACTGCGCGGTATGGCTGGGCCGCAGCTACACGCTGAATCTCCAGGTGCTGGGCGCCTGACCCTTACAGCGCGCGGCCCACGATCAGCGAATCCATCGCCATGCCGGGGTCGCTGCTCTTGCCCTCGTAGGGCAGCCGGCTCAACATATAACGCATCGCGTTGATCCGGGCGCGCTTCTTGCAATCCGACTTGACCACGATCCACGGCGCGTCCGCAGTATCCGTATGCGCGAACATTGCTTCCTTGGCGCGTGTGTAGTCATCCCACTTGTCTAGCGACGCCAGGTCCACCGGGCTCAACTTCCATTGCTTGAGCGGATGGACCTTGCGCTCCAGGAAGCGGCGGCGCTGCTCTTCCTGGCTGACCGAAAACCAGAATTTGACCAGGTGGATGCCGCTGGAAACCAGGTGACGCTCAAAGTCCGGCACCTGCCGCAGGAAATCCAGGTATTCCTGCTGCGAGCAGAAGCCCATTACCCGCTCGACACCGGCGCGGTTGTACCAGGAGCGGTCGAACATCACGATCTCGCCTGCCGTGGGCAGATGCTGCACATAGCGCTGGAAATACCATTGGCCTTTTTCCGTGTCAGACGGTTTTTCCAGGGCGACCACGCGGGCGCCACGAGGATTCAAGTGTTCCATCATGCGCTTGATGGTGCCGCCCTTGCCTGCCGCGTCGCGGCCTTCGAACAAGATCACAACGCGCTGGCCGGTAGCCTTGACCCACGCTTGCAGCTTCAGCAATTCAACTTGCAGCTGGTACTTCTGTTTTTCGTAATTGCGGCGCAGCATGCGGTGGCGATACGGATAAATACCTTCGCGCCAATCCACCGCCAGTTCTTCATCCGGATTGCGACGGCTGCCAGGCGCTTGCGTGTTGGCATCCAGCAATGCGCGATGCACGGCGCGGGCGTCGTCTGGCGACAGTTCTTCAATGACCGAGCGCAAGGCTTCGTGCGCCTGACCCTGCGCGCCAACGCTGTAGCGCCGCGCGATATCGGCAAGCACGGACACCGTTTCCTGATGCGCGGCATCTTCGCGGGCCACCACACGCTTGCGGGCACGAAGAGCCGGTTCAATGGCTGGCAAATCTGCCAGTTCGGGGGATGCGGGTTGCGCAGTCTTGACGGATTTGGCGGCCTTCACGGCCTTGCGCGGTTGGCGGGCTACTGCCACCGCCTCTACAACCTTGGCGCCGTTTCCTGCCGCGCGTCGCGTGCTGCTGGTGCGCTTGGCGGCGCTCTGCGCGCCGGCCGCGCGCTTACTCGGCGCGGCGGCAACTTCTTGTTCGTCGGATTGCGGTGTCTTGTCTGTCATGAATCTGATCCTTGCTGCGCTTGTCATCTCACCCGCGCTGGCCAGCTAGTCGCCGGCGACTCGTCAGGCAAAACCACTACCCTAACCTGCCCGGACCTAGGCGGAATTGATGTGAATCAAAGCTTGTAACATTTTTGTAGCCTGCGGCACCGCTACACTGGCGCAGTCTCATTCCCACCCGGCCTGCACATAGCATGTGGTCACGCATCAAGCGGTTCTTGAATGGCCCGCCGCCCCCTGAAGATCCGTTGCGCGAAACCGTGCGATTTGATGACGCCGGCTTCACGCGCAGCAGCGAACTGGCGCGCGCGATGGGTATACAGGAATTCTGGCCCTGGGCCGACATTCAAGAGTTCGGATTTGTATTCACGCAGGCGATCTATCCCGACCCCTGGTTCGGTGACTATATGGAAAGCCTGTGGTTCATCCGCGTGCCCTCTGACGGCGGCACAATGATGCGGATGGATTTCGACGAACGCGTGCTGGACATCGACCATCTGCCGCCGGCCCTGCTGCACAACCTGCCGGGACTGGACATGGCAGTGCTGCGGGCAGGGCTGGCTACCGCCGCCCGCGGCCTGCGCCACTATGACGGCGAAGGGGAATGGGTGGCGTGGCGGCGCGACGCCAACCAGCCACCCGGCACGCAACCGGCTACACCCGGTCCAGCCCCTGCTTAAGATCCGCGAGAATATCTTCCGGCGTTTCCAATCCCACGGACAGACGCAGCAGCCCTTCGGACAATCCATACTTCTCGCGATCTTCTGCGGAGTAGCTGGCATGCGTCATCGACGCGGGATGCTGAATCAGCGTTTCAGGATCACCCAAACTGACGGCGATCCGCGCCAGCTTCAGGCTGTTGAGCAGCGTTCGGCCCGCGGTCAGGCCGCCCTTCAGTTCAAACGCCACCAGACCGCCGCCCGCGGCCTGCTGGCGCAGCGCGATATCGGCGCCCGCCGTGCCCGCCAGCCCGGGATAAAACACGTCAGCCACATTGCGATGCTCGCGCAACAACTTGGCCACCTTCAATGCGGATTCGCTATGGCGCTGCACACGCAGTTCCAGCGTCTTGATTCCGCGCAACACCAGGAATGCGGTAAAGGGCGACAACGTGGCGCCCGTAAAGTAGCGCAGGCCCTGGAGCCGGATCGCGTCGATATGTTCTTTGCGCCCCAGCACCGCGCCGGCCAGCAGATCGCCATGACCGCCCAGATACTTCGTGGCGGAATGCAGCACGATGTCTGCGCCATGCTCAATCGGACGTTGCAGAACCGGGGTGGCAAACGTGTTGTCCACGATGGTCAACAAGCCCTTGGCCCGAGCAATGGCTGAGACGGCGGCAATGTCGACCAGGCGCAGATTGGGGTTCGCCGGGGTTTCAAAATAGACTGCGCGGGTATTGGGGCCGATGGCGGCAGCAACGGTTTCGGGCCGCGTGAAGTCGGCAAATACCGCCGTCACGCCAAAGCGCGTCAACCCTTGCGTAAACAAGGTAAAGGCCGTGCCGTAGACGATCTGGTCGACCACGATTTCATCGCCGCTCTTCAGGAGCGAGAACAGGGTCGCGGAAATCGCGGCCATGCCCGAGGCCGTCACGACACCGGCTTCGGCGCCTTCCAGTGACGCCAACCGCTCTTCCAGCAGCGCCTGCGTGGGATTGCGCGTGCGGCCATAGACATACCCCTGCTTTTCACCCAACCGGATCTGATCGAATGCCTCGATGCTGTCCTGCGTGTAGGTGGACGTCAGGTACAGCGGCGGCGACAGCGCGCCTTGCTCATCCAACGGGTCGTAACCCAGGTGAATCGCGCGGGTGGCAAAGCCATGATGCAGGTCATCGGACATATCAGAACTCCTATATTCAAATATCGCAAAAGCGGTGGGCACTGCCGGAAAATCCGGGCCCTTCCGCCTGCCTTCAACGCTTATGGTCGGCCCGGCGCGACAGCCATTCGCCGGTGAATTGCACAATCGACACCAGCGCAATCAAGATCACGATCACCTCGAACATCACGCGGGTTTCATACCGTTCGTAGCCGTAGCGGATGGCCAGATCGCCCAAGCCGCCCGCCCCCACCGCGCCGGCCATGGCCGACGCATTGATCATGGCGATGACGCTGACGGTCATGCCGCCAATGATTCCGGGCAGCGCCTCTGGCAAGAGCACGTGTCGCACGATGTGCCAGCGCCGGCAGCCCATGGCGCGCGCGGCTTCCACCAGACCATGGTCCACATCGTTCAAACTGACCTGCGCAATACGCGCAAAGAACGGCACCAGGTTGGCAGACAGCGGCACAATCGCGGCCCACGTGCCCAAGGTGGTGCCCACCAGAAAGCGCGTAAATGGCAGCATGGCTACCAGCAAAATAATGAAGGGAATCGCACGGAACGTATTCACCGTGATCGACAACACCTTGTTCAAGCGCGGCTTGGGGTACAGATTGCCCGGTGCAGTAACCGTCAGCACGACCGCCAGGGCCAGACCCGACACAATCGCGATGACGGCGGACACGCTCACCATCGCCAGGGTTTGCAGAAAAGCCTGCAAGTACTTATCAAGCATCGGCAGCGACATATCCCAGCACCTTGATCTGATCGGCCACCAGCGCAGCGCGCGCGGCCTCTTCTTGTAGAGCGCCCGCAGGCACGGACACCAGCAAACTGCCTTGCGCGTGGCCACGCAGACGGTCCAGGCCGCCATGCAGCAGCGTCGCGCCTGGCCCCATCGCGGCTAACGCTTGCAAGGACACCCCTTCCGGGCGGCCCTGCCCCGTAAAGCGCAGCCGCAGCACGGCCACGCCATCGCGGCCTTGCAGGTCGGGCACCAGTTTGGCCGCCAGATCTGCCGGCAGGTCATGCTGCAACGGACGCAACAGCGCACGCGTGGCATCGGCCTGCGGATTGCCGAACACACGCCAGACTTCGCCCAGCTCGACGTTACGGCCGCGGTCCAGCACCAATACCTGATGGCAGACCTCGCGGATCACAGCCATGTCATGGGTGATCAGCACTACGGTCAGCCCCAGCTTGCGGTTGATGTCCAGCAGCAAGGCCAAGATCGATTGCGTGGTTTCGGGATCAAGCGCCGACGTTGCTTCGTCACACAGCAGAATTTCCGGGTTGTGGACCAGCGCACGCGCAATGCCCACGCGTTGCTTCTGGCCGCCCGACAGCTTGGACGGGTACACATCCGCCTTGTCGCGCAGCCCCACCAGGTCCAGCAAGGCTTCTACCCGGACGCGGGCGGCAGCGGGCTTTACACCGGCCACGCGCAAAGGCAGCGCGACATTCTCGAACACGGTTTTGGCGGACAGCAGATTGAAGTGCTGGAAGATCATGCCAATGCGGCGGCGCAGGCCCACCAGCGCGTTTTCATCCAACTGGCCCACGTCCACGCCGTCGACCAGCACGCGGCCCGCACTGGGCCGCTCCAACATGTTGATAGAGCGCAGCAAGGTGGACTTGCCCGCACCGCTGCGTCCGATGATGCCGAATACTTCGCCGCGAGCGATAGAGAACGAAACTTCTGACAAGGCGTCAACCGTGCCCTGCGCGCTCTGATAGCGCTTTTGCAGCCCCTCGAAGACGATATGCGCATCCTGCGCGGAAGACGAACCAGCCGCCACAGCTGGCTCGGGGATCGAGAATTCGTGTTGCATCATTGCCTTATCCCGCGCGGCGGAAACGCCGCGCATGCGTCCGCCCGATTTAGAAAACCGGGATCACCGAGCCTTCGTACTTGCTCAGAATGAACTGACGCACTTCTTCGGAGTGATAAGCCTTGATCAGCTCGGGCACCCACGGCGCGTTCTTGTCCTGCTCACGCACCGCAATGATGTTCACGTAGGGATTGTTTTCCTTCTTCTCCACGGCGATGCCGTCGCGGGTGGCGATCAGACCGGCCTGATACGCAAAGCTGTTGACGATGGCGGCGGTGTCCACGTCCGGCAGCGAGCGTGCCAGCACGACCGATGCGCTTTCCACGAAGTTGAGCTTCTTGGGATTGGACGTCACGTCGGCCAGAGTGGCCGTGCCGGTCGCCGGATCAAAGCCGTCGCGCAATGTGATCAGGCCCTGATCGCGCAGAATCACCAGCGCGCGGGTCTGGTTGCTGGGGTCATTGGGAATGCCGACCTTTGCGCCATCCGGCAGGTCTTTCAGTGACTTGTACTTCTTGGAATAGAAGGCGATCGGCGAGATCAGCGTGTTGGCCACCGAGACGATCTTGTAGCCGCGCTGCTTGATCTGGTCGTTCAAGAAGGGAATGTGCTGGAACGCATTGGCTTGCAGATCGCCGTTGTTCAGCGCCTCGTTCGGGCTGGCGGTGCCGGTGATGACAACGGATTCGACAGCCAGTCCATTCTTCTTGGCAACCTGGGTCACCACTTCCCAGATCTGTTCATCGACACCACCGCGCACGCCGACCTTCAACGGCTTCGGGTCTGCGGAGAACGCCGGACCATGAAACATGGCGGCGGAAGCCAGCACGGCGCCAAGCAAGCGCTTCCAGGTGGCAGGGCTGGCGAGGAATGCACGGATAGTCATGATGGAACCGCCTCTAAGTCAATTCAGTTATGAGAGAGACGATTCTAGGGACGGCCCTGCCGGGCACGAACGAATACTTGGTTGAGTCGTTATTACGGGCGTCTTTGGATATCGCCAGGAAGAATAAGCCGCCTGGCGCGCCTTGCAGGAATCAGAAGGGTTTGACGACGACCAGCGTCACAATGACGGCGCACGCAATGACCGTGAACGGCGCATACAGGTCCACCATCGGCGGGCGCTTTGCGCTGCCGTTGGCCATGCGGCGCAGCGCGGCGCTTTGGATGCCCAGCAAGGCCGACAGTGCCAGCGCACATCCCACCTTGACCCAGATCCAGTTCATGGCGAACCAGCCGAAGGTCATGGCCAGATGCAGGCCGATCAGCCAGCTGATCACCATGGCGGGGGTCGTAACCATCAAGGTCCATCGGCGCAAGGCGCGAAGCATCTTGCGCTCCTTGGGCGCCTCGTCGCTGTCTTGCGGCTGCGACGACAACAGAAACAGGGAGACAAAGAGCGAGCCGCAGATCCAGGCGACGACGGCCGCCACGTGGGCCATTTTGAGTAGTTGGTAAGTCATGGGCGGCATTATCGCTGCTAGCTGCCACGGCGTGACGGCGCCATCGCTTGCCACATTGCGCTAGGGCAAACTGGCAATCGGCCGGTCATTGAACCGCCTGCGTCAGTTGCCGCCTTGTGCGCCGCAGGCTCAGTTTCCGGTACTCGGCGCGGGTGTAGCCGCAGTTGGCGCAACGGCTGGGGTAGCCGCCGGAGCAGCAGCCGGCGTGGCCGGCGCTGTGGTGGTCGCTGTTGCCGCCGCCGCAGGCGCGGCGGTGGATTCCGTGTTGCCGGGCGTTGACGGCGCCGCAGTGTGCGGTTCAGCAGCTGGCACGGCCTTTTCACCAGCGCTCGGCGTGCCGTTGGCGTTTGCCGGATTCAGGGTGTCGGCGGGCGCATCCGGCGCCACCACCGGGTCAGCCGGCGGCGCGGGCGGCTTGGCTTGCGACGCGCGGGCCCTGCTGGGCGGCGGAACGTGGGGCGCCGCAGCGGCTTCGGCATCCGGCAGGAACCGCTGCAACAGCTGGAAGAAACCTTCGTAGAACTTGGGCCTGGACACGGTCTGGCTAGCTGTCTTCACCAGCGAATCATCGCTGGATCCAAACGGCATCGACACCTGACCCAGCACGCTTACGCCAACGCTGGCCGAGCTGGTCGTGCGTTTGATCGAATACCGGTCCTGCACCGCATTGGCGAACACCGTGGCGCGCTCGTTCGAGCTGCCGTCTGATGCGCAGTCAATATTGAAGTTGATCTGCGTGTGCAGCCCGTCTTCGCCCTGGAAATTCTTGTGCCCCGTGACACGCGACGGATCGAAGCGGTCAATGTTGTACCCCTGACTGAGCAAGGCGCGGCGGCCCGCATCGCACGCGGTGTTGCTGGCGGCGGGAAAGGTGCGAGAGAACACGTCGTTCTGCGTGAAGTCCTCTCTTTCGTATGCCGGCTTGGGGGAAGTGCACCCCGCCAGAATTGCGGTCAGGGTGACGAACACAGGGAAGTAAATACGACGGGTAACGCAGGGCATAGGGGGTCCGGCTTTGGGCAACGACCTGCATTATCGGCTATTAACGGAAACCATTATTAGGGACACATACGCCAGTGATACGCTGAAACAAATTTAATCATCACGCTGCCCGGGCCACGCGCACACACCTCACCTCATGCCCCGGCGCCACCGGCACGATCTCCGGCACCGCGGCAAGACATCGCGCCTCGGCCTGATTGCACCGCGGTGCAAAGGAACAGCCCGCAGGCAGCGCGGCCAAGTCTGGCGGGGAACCGGGAATGGTCTCCAGGCGCTGGCCCTTCTGCATGGCGCCATGGGCCCTCCCCTTTAGCAAAGCCAGCGTGTAGGGATGGCGCGGAGCCCGCAACAAGTCGGCCATGGCGCCCTGCTCGACAATACGCCCGCCATACATCACCGCCACGCGGTCCGCGATTTCGGACGCCGCGCCGATGTCGTGGGTCACGAACACAATAGACAAACCCAACTCGCGTTGCAGTTCGCGCAGCAGCAGCAGAATCTGAATCTGCACCGTGGCGTCCAGCGCGGTGGTGGGTTCGTCAGCCAGCAACACTTTAGGATTGCACGACAGGGCCAAGGCAATCATGGCGCGCTGGCGCATGCCGCCGGACATTTCGTGCGGATAAGCTTGCAGCCGGCGTTCGGGGCTGGGAATGCGCACCCGCTCGAACAGAGATAGCGCCTGCGCGCGCGCCTGGGCGGCGCTTTTGCCCGTATGCCGCCGCACCATCTCTTCAATCTGTCGGCCCACTGTGTACACCGGGTCCAAGGCCAGCAGGGGCTCCTGAAAAACCATCGAGACAACCGGCCCACGCATCGCGGCCAGTTCGCGGGCATTCATGGCCAGCACATCCCGGCCATCCACGCGCATCTCTCCGCTGATGCGCGTGCGGCGCGGCGGATGCAAACGCATCAACGCACGCAAGGTCACGCTTTTACCCGATCCGGATTCGCCGATCAGCGCTACCGCCTCCCCGCGTCCCACGTCCAGATTCACGCCGTTCAGGGCGTGCACGGTTTTGGCGCCAGCTTTAAAGGCGACTTCCAGATTGCGCACGCTGACCAGCGGTTGCTCCACGGGGTTCATGTTGGCGGTCATGCCAGCGCTCCTGATGCGGCGTAGCCGGATTCGGGCTGATGGATCAGGCAACGGACGGCGTGGCCGTCTTGCTGCGTCATGGCGGGCGCCTGGGCCGCACAGGCTGCGCGCGCCTGTGCGCAGCGCGTATGGAAACGGCAGCCGGACGGGGGATCAATCGGATTGGGTGGATCGCCAGACAGGGGCGCGACCTCCGTGCGTACGCCGGGTTCCATGGATGGCATGGAACGCAGCAGCGCCTGGGTATAGGGATGACGGGGGGCATCGAACACCTGATCCACGGGCCCCAGTTCCACGACCTCGCCCAGATACATGACCATGACGCGATCCGAGATATACCGCACGACGTTCAGGTCGTGACTGATGAACATGTACGTCAGCCCAAAGTCGTCTTTCAAATCCAGCAGCAGATTCAACACCTGCGCCTCAACCGACTTGTCCAGCGCGGACACCGCTTCGTCCAGAATCACCAGCCGCGGATGCAGGGCCAGCGCACGCGCGATATTGACGCGCTGGCGCTGGCCGCCGGATAGTTCATGCGGATAGCGGCCGGCAAAACGTTGCGCGTCCAGCCCGACGCGGCCCAGCAGCCCGCGCGCCACCGCGATCGCGTCATGCTTGCCGCTGCCATGCACCAGCGGCCCGAATGCGATGGAGTCTTCGATTGTCATACGCGGGTTCAGCGACGAGTAGCTGTCCTGAAACACCATCTGCGTCTGGCGGCGGAATTCACGCAGCGCCAGCGCACGCGACCCGACCGCCACGCCGTCAAACACGAGTTCGCCCCTGTCCTGCATGATCAACTGCATGACCAGCCGCGCCGTCGTGGATTTTCCGCAGCCAGACTCGCCCACCACGCCCAGCGTCTCGCCCTTCTTGATATCGAAGTCCACGCCATCCACGGCTCGCACGGCATTGCCGCCTTGACGCCGTGACAACGGATCGCGCTTCAAAGGAAAGTGTTTGACCAGCCCGCGCACGCTCAACAGCGGTTGCGCCGGGCCGCCAATGTCCTGGTGGGCAATGCGGGGATCACGATCGATGACGGCGCTCATTCCTTGACCTCCATGGCGGACCGCAGTCCATCAGACAGCAGATTGAAGGACATGGACGTAATGAAGATCATCACGCCTGGCAGAGCCGCAACCCAAGGCTGGGTATAGATGGCCGTGCGCAGCGTGTTCAGCATCAAACCCCATTCCGGCTCGGGCGGGCGCACGCCCAAGCCCAGAAAGGACAGGCCCGACGCCAGAATCATGGACACGGATATCAGGCTGGTGGAATACACAAAGATGGGGCCCAGCACGTTGGACAACACATGCGCGCGCACGATGGTGAACGGCGACGCGCCTGACGCACGCGCCGCATCCACGTAGTCGCTGCGCCGCACCTGCGTGGTGACGCTTTCGGCCACGCGCACGATCTGCGGCACAAAAACAATCGTCAGCGACACAATGGCATTGAAGATGCCCGCGCCCAGCGTGCCCGACAGCGCAATGGCCAGCAGCACCGACGGAAATGCGTAGAACACATCCACGACCCGCATGATGAGCGTACTGGTCCAGCCGCCCGCATAACCGGCCAGAATGCCGATAGCGCTGCCCACCACAAAGGCGATGATGACGGGCACGATACCCATGAACAACGACAATCGCGCGCCCAGCATCAAACGCGACAGCATGTCGCGCCCCAGCTCGTCTGCGCCCAGCGGATATCCTTCGGTACCGATCGGGCGCAAGCGCTTGAGCATGGAGGCTTGAAAAGGATCGGCCGGCGTGATCCAGGGCGCCAGTATCGCAACGATAATCAGCGCCAGAATGATGCCCCCGGCCGTCAACGCCAGCGGGTCGCGCCGCAGGCGGCGCAGCACATTGGACCAATAACCCGGTGATCGGGTCACCGGCGCCACAGCGAGCGCGGCGCCCAGGCTTGCAACGGAATCCGTCATGTCCCTAACTCCTTTCGATACGTGGGTCGAACAGGCCTTGCAGGATGTCGACCGCCAGATTCAGGATCACGAAGAACAAGGCCAGCACCAGGATCGTGCCTTGCAGCAGCGGCAGATCGCGCTGAAAGATCGCGGCGTTCAGCAAGAAGCCCGTGCCTGGCCACGAAAAGACTGTTTCGATCAGAATGGACCCGCCCAGCAGATAACCCAGCTGCAAGCCCATCACGGCCAGGGCCGTCGGCGCGCAGTTTTTGACAACGTGCAAAAACACGCCAAGGTCGGTCAGACCGCGAGCTCGCAGGCCCACCACAAACTCTTGCGATAAGGTTTCTGCCACCAGCGCGCGCACGGTGCGGGCGATGATGCCCATCGGGATTACCGACATCGTGACCGCGGGCAGGATCATGTGCCGGATGTGCGCCCAGTCTGCCGTCCACTCACCCGAACCGCCGGGTCCAGCGCCAGTGGGAGGCAACCACATCAGCTGCGTGGAAAACACAATGACCAGCACCATGCCCAGCCAATAGTGCGGCACGCTGACACCGATGACGGACACAAACGACGCAATGCGGTCCATCACCGAGTTGCGGTAATAACCGCCCACAAACCCCAGAAAAGCGCCCACGATGAAACCCAGCACCGTGGCCAGACAGGCCAGCCGCAAGGTGTTGCCCACGGCTTTGAACACTTCGCCGGCCACTGGCCGCCCCGTGGCAATAGATGTGCCCAAGTCGCCGTGCAGCGCACGCCACAGCCAACCGGCGAATTGCTCGACTAGCGGCCGGTCAAAGCCATAAAGCTGCATCAGTTGCCGTTGCAGATCGGCGGATGCGTCAGGCGGAAGAATGGACACCAGAGGATCGCCTGGCGCCAGATGGATCAGCAGAAAACAGAGCAGCGCGACGCCCGCCATAATGGGCAGGGCGTACACGACGCGCCGGAAGATATAAGACAGCATAGGCGTCACCGGCTAAGTCGCTGGACGCCGCACATGCGGCATCCAGCGCGTTCAAGATCAGTCCATCGACATCGTGGCGATATCAATAAACCAGCTCTTGGGCTGCACCACGCCCTTGACCTTCGGCGAAATGGCGCGCGGGCCGACATCATGCGCAATCCACACAAACGGCGCCTCTTCCACCACACGCGCATGCAACTTGGCCAGCGCGGCGTCGCGCTCTGCGGGCGTGAAGGTTGTGCGCGCATCCTTGATCAAACCGTCGATCTCGGCGTTGCCGAAATATCCCCAATTATTGGAGGTGGGCGGAAAGGTCTTGGTGCTGACAAAGCGCACGATGGCAAAGAACGGGTCCATCGCCGCAAAGCTGACGTTGATGGCATCGCTGCCGTTGGCGGAAGGGTCCTTTGCGCCCTTGCGCCAGTTGGTAAACAGCGTGTTCCATTCCACCACGTCAAAGCTCACGTCGAAGTAGCAGTCCTTCAGGTTCTGCTGCACGAATTCGTTCATGGGCAAAGGCTGCATCTGGCCCGAACCGGACGCCGACGTCTGCACTTTGACCTTGACGGGTTTGGCCTTGGAGTAACCAGCGTCGGCCATCAGCTTGCGCGCAGCATCCGGGTCGTACTTGATGTCGAACTTGGGGTTGCCCCACCACGGATGACCCGGCGGCACGGTGCCCTTGGGTTCGGCCATCATGCCGCCCAGCAGTTGCTTGAGCTCACCACGGTTCACACAAAGATTGGCGGCCTGACGCACCCGCTGATCCAGCCAGGGCGAACCTTCTTTGAACGAGAGTTGCCACGGCCACACGTGGGGCTGCTCATTGGAATAAATCACAAACCCACGCGCCTTGATGGCGTCAAACGCATCGGGCGCGGGCGCTTCGATCCAATCGACCTGGCCCGACATCAGGGCGGCAGTGCGGGAGTTGGCTTCCGGCAGCGGCAGCATCACCACGCGGTCAATTTTCGGACGGCGCTTGTCATCCCAATACTGGTCGTACTTGACGACTTCCAGACGTTCGCGCGGCACAAATTTAGCCATCTTGAACGGACCCGTGCCCGAGGCATCAGCGGCAAATGCGGCCCATGCCTTCTGCGAACGCTCGGCCGCATCGGTCACCGATGCCGGCACCTCGGCCAGCTTCTTCTTCCACTGGGCGGGCGACGCCATGTAGAGATTGGTCAGGTTGATAGGCAGGAACGAATCCGGCTCGGACGTCACCAGCTCTACCGTCAGATCATCAATCTTTTTTGCCGACACCAGCGTTGGCATGCGCGATGCCGTCACTCCGACCTGACTGGGGTCGAACTGCGGCGCGCTCTTGTCCAGCACCTTGCCCACGTTCCACACCACGGCGTCCGCATTGAAGTCCGACCCATCATGGAACTTCACGCCAGGACGCAGTTTGAAAACCCATTTGGTTTTGTCCGCGGCATCCACGTCCCACGACACTGCCAGATCCGGAATCAATACACTGGCCCCGTCCTTCTTGGACAGGTCCCACTGCGTCAGACCGTCGTACATCGGAATGCCGGTGAAGCGATTGCCCTCGAAACCTTGATCGGGCTGGCCCAGCGTGCGGGGAATGTCCCCTGCTGTCATGCCGATACGCAATACCTTTTCGGCATGCGCCGTGGTGGTAGCGGCGGCGCCTGCTGCCGTCAGCGCAAGCGCGGCGGCCAGGGATTTGATGCGGATACTCCGTGTCTGCATTGTGGTTCTCCAATGTCTTGCATGGCGAGGAGCCGGATGAAGGAACCAACGCCGGACACGCGTTCCCTCGCGAGGGTGACAAACGCGTGAACAGAGTTAGTACACAGAATTTGTATAAGCAAGATCTGTGCCATTGGAGGCGCATTCGCGGCGCGTCAGGGTATGTACCGGGAGCGGCTTGGAATCCCCGGGCGGCGGCTGGGCCGCGCGGCCAAAGCGCGGGTTTGGCCTCGCGCGACTAGTGTTTCTGGGAGTGAAATGCAGCACCAAGGCAGCGCAGCATGCGCCGCCTTGGTGCACCACGCGTGCTGATTACCGCGCGACGCCTGCCTGCGCCAGCATGGCGCGCAGCAGGACATTGCATCCTGCTTCCAGATGATCCGGGCGGGCATCTTCGATTTCATTGTGGCTGATGCCGTCCTTGCACGGCACGAAGATCATCGCCGCGGGCGCCACACGCGCAAGATACACCGCGTCATGCCCTGCACCGCTGACCACATTCATCTCGGACAAGGACAAGGCGCGAGCGCCTTCGCGCACAAATTGCACCAAGGCGGGATCAAAAGGCTGCGGCGCAAAATACACCACCTGTTCAATCTGAGCCGTCACGCCCCGGCTTTGCGCCGCAGCGTCGACGGCAGCCCGCAAGGCGGCGTCCATCGCCAGCAGTGTCGCGTCGTCAGCCGCGCGTAAATCCACCGTCATGCTGACGCGGCCAGGAATCACATTGCGGGAATTGGGAAATACATCCATCCAGCCCACGGTTCCGCGTGCATCCGGCGCATGCGCCAGCGCAATCTGGTTGACTGCCAACACCAGGTCAGACGCGGCGAGCAAGGCGTCGCGGCGCAGCGGCATGGGCGTCGGACCGGCATGCGCCTCGACACCGGTCAGCACCACGTCGTACCAGCGCTGGCCCAGCGCCGCCGTCACCACGCCGATAACGGTGTCTGCGGCTTCCAACACCGGGCCTTGCTCGATATGCGCCTCGAAGTACGCGCCGACGCCGCCGGTTTGCGCCGGCGGCACCGCAGCCTTGCCGTCATAGCCAACCGTGGCCAACGCCTCGCGCACACTCACTCCTTCGCGGTCTTGCTGTGACAACGCGTGCTCCAGCGTAAACGCGCCCGCATACACGCCGGACCCCATCATCACGGGCACAAAGCGCGAGCCCTCTTCGTTGGTCCACACAGCCAATTCAAGCGGCGCTTCCGTTTGCACTCCGGCGTCATTCAACGTGCGCATCACCTCTAAACCGGCCAGCACACCATAATTGCCATCGAACTTTCCGCCCGTAGGCTGCGTGTCGATATGGCTGCCCGTCATCACCACAGGCAAGGCGTTATTGCGCCCCGGACGGCGCGCAAAAATATTGCCTATGGCATCCACGCGCACCTCACAGCCTGCGTCCTCGACCCAACTGACGAATAGATCGCGTCCTTGCCGGTCCAGATCAGTCAATGCCAGACGGCACACACCGCCTTTTTCTGTACCGCCGATCCGGGCCAGATCCATCAAAGACTGCCACAGACGGACGCCGTCCACGCGCAGGTCGGCCAAGGTTTCGGTAGCGGGGGCAAGGCTCATGGGAACTCCTGTCAGGGAATGGGCCGCAACGGCGTGCGGCAGGATGCGGTCGATTTTGTTCTGTGTACCAGCAATCATGCAAACACAAAATCAGAATGCGGCCGGGTCCTGCTACCGGTCCAATTCGCCCAGAATCCGGTAAGCCAGCTTCACTCGCGCCTCGTTCGGGTAGTTGCGGTTGGCAAGAATCACAATCCCCAACTGCTTGGACGGCACAAACGCCACATAGCCGCCAAATCCATTTGTCGATCCCGTCTTGTTGATCCACGTAGCGGATTGCGGCGCCAGCGGAGGGTTCAGCGCGACGACGGCATGGCTCTGCCTGTTCATCGAACCCGCGTTGCCGGACAGCAGGGAGGCAAGCGTCACCGGATACCGATACTGCTCCCACACCAAATCCTGCGTCATATCGCCCAGCTCGTAATAGCCGACATGCGTATCCGCAACCGCCTGCTTCAACAGCGGCGCCACATCGGTCCGCCCCAGGTTGACGTCGACAAAACGGATCATGTCGCGCGCGCTGCTCTTCACGCCATAAGCCTCGGCGGCCAGCACGCCCGGGTTGACGCGCACCGGCGCATCCTGTTGGTTATAGCCCTGCGCATAGGAAGCCATCTTTGCGGCAGGCACATCGATATAGGTGCTGGACAGCCCGAGCTTCGGGAACAGGTTCTGCTCCATCGCGGTGGTGAACGGCTGCTTCATGGCGTTGGCCGTCGCCATGCCCAACATGCCGATGCTGGGGTTGGCGTAAGTGCGTTGCGTACCCGCTGCGTACTGCGGCTTCCAGGCTTTCAGGTACGCCATCAGCTGCGCGCGGTCCTTGACCGCATCGGGCACTTGCAAGGGGAAACCGCCTCCCGTATGCGTAGCCAGATGCACCAGTGACAGCTTTGCAAAATCGCTACCGGCAAGCTCCGGCACATACTTTGCCGGACTATCGCTCAAGGCCAGTTTGCCCTCTGCCTGCGCATAGGCGGCCAACGTCACCGTAAAGGTTTTGCTGATCGAGCCCAGTTCAAACAAAGTGTCGCTGGTGACCGCTACCCCCGTCTGCCGCGAGGCCACGCCATAGTTGTAGAAGCGTTGCTTGCCTTGATGCGTGATCGCGATGGCAAGCCCGGGGATACCGAATTCCTGCATGGCCGCTTGTGCAGCCTGATCCACCACGGCGTCCAGTGCCGGATCGGCAGGCTGCGAAGCTGCCGCGCCCTGCGCAACTGCACAAACCATGCCCATCAACATCGCAATCCCAGTTCTAACCATAAAGCGGCGGCGCATCGATTTCATTCCAAAACGGGTTCTTTTTAATGATCTGATTGAAGCGGCGCGCGTCGGTCCGGAAAGCGGCGCACCGGGTGGAATCGTAACGCGGCAGCTGTTCCCCTAGCGTTAACCCTTAACGAACATCGGCGTAAATTTGGCTATGCTGCTCGGGTCGATTCACAACCGCGCAGAAGAGACTGGCCCCTGCGGCCGGCGCCGACGGAGCAACCGCCCCGGAAACTCTCAGGCAACAGGACTGCGCGAGTCTAGACAATCTGGAGAGAGGCGCCATGCGCGCCCACCGAAGGGGAACCCGCCGCCATCAGCGCGAGCGAGTGAAGCTCTCAGGTACAGAGACAGATGGGGTGCTGCGGCCAAGAATGGCCGTGGCCACTCAATCTGGAGCCATCATGCCCCGCATCGCCATCATTGGCGCCGGTATCACCGGCGTCACGTCTGCCTACGCCCTGTCAAAGCTGGGATACCAAGTCACCGTTTACGACCGGCAGCGCTACCCCGCCATGGAAACGTCTTACGCCAACGGCGGGCAGTTGTCGGCCAGCAACGCCGAAGTCTGGAACAGCAGCGCCACCGTCCTGAAAGGGTTGCGCTGGATGTGGCGCAAAAATGCGCCTTTGCTGCTGAACCCCAAGCCCAGCTGGCACAAGTATTCATGGCTGGCGCAATTCATGGGGCAGATTCCCAACTATCGCCAAAACACCATCGACACCACCCGGCTCGCCATTGAGGCGCGCCAGCACTTGTATGCAATGGCGGAAGACGAAGGCATAGACTTCGACCTGGAACGGCGCGGCATCCTGCACATTTATCACGACGCCGCCAGCTTCAAGACGGCCGACCGTGCCAACAAACTACTGCAAGAAGGCGGCCTGGAACGCTATGCCGTGTCCAGCCAGGAAGCGCGCAATATCGAACCCGCATTGCTCACGGACTGCTATGGCGGTTTTTACACGCCGTCCGATGCCACGGGTGACATACACAAATTCACCAGCGGTCTTGCGCGCGCCTGCGAGCGCCGCGGTGTCAAATTTGTCCACGATGCCGACATTGGCAACATCAGCCGCGACAGCCGCCCTTATGTGCTGGATGTGCGGCGCAACGGCGGCGCCGAAAGCGAACAGCATGAGACCGATGCCATCGTTGTCTGCGCGGGTGCTCTCAGCCGCCAGTTTGCCCGGCAACTGGGCGACACGCTGAACATCTATCCGGTCAAGGGCTACTCGATCAGCGTGCACCTGGACGACGATCAAAGCCAGGCCGCCGCCCCCAGCGTCAGTCTGCTGGATGAAGCCGCCAAGATCGTCACCAGCCGTCTGGGCGACCGTTTCCGCGTGGCGGGCACCGCCGAGTTCAATGGCTTCAATATGGACATCCGGGCCGAGCGCGTGCAACCGTTGATCGACTGGACCCGCAAACACTTCCCCCAGATCCGCACGTCACGCGTCGTCCCGTGGTGCGGCCTGCGCCCGATGACGCCAAACATGATGCCGCGCGTCGGGCCGGGCAAGCGGCCCGGCGTGTTCTACAACACCGGGCATGGGCATTTAGGCTGGACCTTGTCGGCCGCGACGGCGCAAATTCTGGCGGGAAGCGTGGAGCGGGCTTTGCCGCTCTAACGCTATCAATACCGCCACGTTACGCCCACGGTGCCGGCATTCTCACGATTGCCGCCACCGTACTGGCCGCTATACGTGATGCCGATGCTTGCCGATCGCGAGACCGCCACATCCAGCCCTAATTCCGTGAACGCCGCGTTGCGAGCCAGCGGGGCGCCTGACACAGTAAAGGGTTGGCTGCCATCGAACGCCAGGCGCGCGCGCGATTCAACATCGCCAAAAGCATGGCGCCAGCCTGCTGCCGCTCGGAGTTTTCCTTCCGTCGTACCCAGGGAGAATGCGGTCTGGCCGCGCAACCCCAATGTCGTGGTGGTAACGCTGTTGCGGCTGCCCTCACCGCTCAATGCAGCAATCCCCCCCGACTCCTGAAAGCCCCGGGTTCGGGTATCTGACCATGCCAACCCCGCAAAGGGTTCCAACTGCGCGCGCTCCGCTATCGGCACGGCATAACCCAGTTCGGCAAAAAGCTGGCTGGTACTGGCGCCATAATCCGCCGTCAGCTTTTGCAATTGCCCAGCCGCGGCGACATTGCGCGTCGTGGAGATGTCGTGCCAGGTGTATCCCGCACCCACAAGAAAATTGAGCTTGCCCGACCCTGCCTGGATAGCTTTGCCGCCGTAGATCATGGCGCTGTAGCTGTCCGCATCGGCCTTGGACGAATTGGCATCCACGCGAACTCGACTGTCGGTGTAACCCAGTGCACCTCCCAATCGCCAGCCTCTGCCCACGGCGTGATCAGCGCCAACGAACACACCTCCAGTGCGCTGATCCACACGCGACGCATTGCCGTCACCATTCAGCGTTTGCCAATTACCGACCAGCTCCGCCCATGCGGGTTGTGCTGCCGAGCTAGGTAATGCGGCCTTCAGAGGACTACCCACGCCAGCCTGTGCCGTTGCTGTGCCTGGCGCCAAGCCTGCGTCAAGATTGGCACGCAGACTTTTGAAAGGCAGGCTTCTCGCGATACTGCCAACGTTATTCAAACTGGAGACAACGCTGGCGTGCGCCTCGCCAGACAGATTATCGAACACCGCGGCGGGCGCGCCTTCCGGCAACGTCAGCACGTATTGATAGAGCGGATCAGCCCCAGACATACTGTCTAGCGCATTGGCCGTGGCACGTTGATTCGACGTGTTTGCCGCATCCGCAAAGCGCATAGCCTGAGAGTCAGGCGTATTCGGCGTCGCCGGCATCCCTTTACGGTCAAGACGCAAGGTGACAGCCTGGTTGTCGTAACCCAGATTGGCCGTCAGAAACGCGAACGATGATGACGCGGAGGCAAACGTGCCGTTCAACTGACTCGCTGTCAGGATCGTATAGGTGCGCTCGCCTGCCAAGTTTCCGTCCGGTCCCACATGCAAAACGGAGCCTGCCAAGTTTGCCGTGCCGCTGACAACAATGCGGTCGCTGCGGTCCGATTGAGGGTCTGCTTCCACCCGGTAAACCGATCCGGATTCAAGCGTCAAATCGCCTGCCACGTGCAACGTGCCGATGGAGTTACCGGGCGCGATGATGCCGCCCGTCCGCACAACGGTCGTACCCACCGTGCCCGTGCCTTGCAATGCCGCATCGCGCGCCACGGTTACCGTACCGCCCAGCTTGCCTTGCCCGTTGATACCGACGGACAACACGCCTTCGTCGACAGCCGTCGTCCCCGAAAATGCCGAACTATCGCCAGTCAGCGACAGCATGCCAGCGCCCAGCTTGGTCACCGCGCCATTACCCGAAACGACCCCTGAAAAATTGGACGATTGCGCCGCATTTAGATGCAAGGCGCCCATCGCAGCCAGATCGACGTTGCCCGCCAGCATGCCCGCAGAAGCGACAAGCGCTCCCCTATCCACACGCCAATTCTGAGCGCTAACCCCTGTCAAGGTCAGATTGCCAACCCCCGTCTTTTTTAATTGGCCAGCGCCCGAAATGTCTCCACCAAAAGACCCATCGCGAGCTTGGTCAAACACTACCGTCCCATCGTTGCGCAATTGGCCTCGGATCGAATCGGTATTGCCTACCAGCGTGCCTGCTTGGACTTGCGTGTTGCCATAGGCGTTTGCCCCAGCCAGCACCAATGTTCCCGCGCCCGCCTTGACCAAATCGCCGCTACCCACCAGGGCTTGGTTGACCGTGAAAACGTGGCCATCTGCATCAATGTCAAAACCACCGCCCTGCGCGCCCCATTGAATTGATCGGGACGTCTGCGCAAAACTCTGGCCCGTCACGCGCAAGGCACCGCCATTGAAGACCAATTCCCCTGCACTTGCGCCCAGGTTCGCATCCCGAGACACACTCAAAACGCCTTCACTTAGGCGTGTACCGCCGCTGTGCAGATTGGTGCCTGTCAATACCAGCGTTCCCCGCCCCGTCTTGTCCACCGCACCACTGCCTTGGATCGGCGTGCTGATCGTGGCGGACGTTGCATCGAGCACACGCAGCTCGCTGCCGTCGTTGGCAGTTTGCAGGACACCGCCATTGCTATGCGAACCGATTTGCCAACCGTCAGATACGAATTGCAGCCCTTTGAATGTCTGAGTGCCAGCTACAGAAACGGTACCTGCGGTGTCCTTGAACACCGCATGCTGAGCGCCCCACAGGCCAGCCCAATTTGCCTGGCCATCCGCCTGCCATTGCATGCTGTCCGATCCCCAGGTGCCGGAGCCGCCTTTCCAGACGAGCAAGGTATCGGGACTGCCTGCGGGCGTCACACGCAGATCCACAAAACCAGATTGGGTGGTGTCAATCGAGAATTGGTCGCGGCTATGACCGGCGGGGATCGTGTCCAAAGTCAGCCCCGTTCCGCGCAGTGCCCCACCGTAAGTAAACATGCGGTAATAGCCGAGCGTTGGCGCCCCATTGTCACGGACTTGCAGCTTGCCGTTCAGTTCGAGATCTCCGGTCGCCCGTGTCCTGCCTGTGGTACCCGGAGTACCAGCTGTCGCCCCCGCAGTGCCCAGGTAGTACCGGAACGTAGCGCCATCCTTGAGCGTCAAGTCGCCATCGACCCACAATCTGCTATAGCCCGAACTAACCAGCATCCCCCCGGACTGCACCTGTGTGCTCCCAACGCGACCGTCGCCCTGCAGGCGTCCACCCGTGTTCACTGTCACGGTCCCGCCTAGCATCCCGTTCGACAGGTACAGCTCGCCGCCTTCGACAACGCTTGCACCCGAGAATGCCGAACCATCGCCCGAATAGGTAAATCTTGCCGTACCGGTCTTTTTGAGGCCACCCTGCCCCGTCAGATTTTCTGCAAGCAACAGGAGTTCGGAGTTGTCAAAGATGACCGCCGCCCCCGCCTGCACGTTGATCGTCCCCGGAGAAATCATCGTCGGCGCAGCGTTATTCAGTATCCTGAGTGCGCCTTCCTGAATATCCACACGCCCTTGCCCACCCCCCAAAATGCCCGACGCAGTCATCTGGCCTGCGCCTTTCTTGACCAGGCTGCCGCCAAAGTACCCAATATCGTTCTCAACCAGAAAGTTATTGCTGCGATTGAAGATATATGTTGCGCCTGAAGCGCCACCCAATCGCCCCGTGCCTGCGCTACCTGTTAAACCTCCGTCGCCGAACTCTAACGTGCCCCCGTTCGAAACCTGAGTCTCGCCGGCGTAGGTATTGTTGGCCGTCAACGTCAACCGCCCTGTGCCATTGAAATAAATTTCACCAGAACCCGAAATCAGGTTGTCCAAGCGAGTATCGCCTTCACGTTGAACGTTGAGGCGCCCGTTATTAATAACCTCGCCCGAACCTAGCCCAGCGCTATTGCTATTGGAGGCGCCGGCAATGAAGACTTGAGAACCAGAATCAATGGTCGTGCTGCCGCTGTACGTATTCGCACCCCGCAAGCTAACAAAACTGCCATTCTTGGCATGGATACTGCCTGTGCCCGAAAGATCTCCCGCGATGCCGGATTGGGCCTGATCAAAGACAAGTTTGCCATTGTTGATAACATTCCCGCCTCTTTGGCTACCATACTGTCCGTTACCGCCAATTTGCAAAGTTCCAGCGGAAACCGTAACTGCGCTACTAAAGCCGTTACTACCGGACAGCACAAGAGTGCCAGGCGACACTTTGTTCAACTTTGCGCCGCCCCATATTCCGCCTGAGAAATTGCCTTCCTCAATGGTCAGGGTTTCGGGTGAACCGGCTCCGATATCGAGCATTCCGCTACCTTGCAGATTCTTGATATATGCCGATCCGCCGTGAAATTCCAACGTGCCAGCTGGCCCGATGTAAGTCTCCGTTGCTTGACTCGTGATTTGACTCAGCACATCGTGCCCGGACGCGTTGCGCAACATGCCAGCCTCTACACGCAAGGCCGCTTGCGGGCCAACGTTAACCAGTCCGCCACCGAACAATTCAACCAGCCCGGCATGGCCAGCGGCACCAAACTGCGCCGTGCCAAAAATATCCAAGGCTGGCGCGCGTATGTTGAATTGCGCGCCAGTATCCGCAGCAACGGTACTAAGCTTGCCTGCTTGAAAAATCAGTCTTTGTAGCGGTGAGAGGTCCACATCGGCCGCCGCGATCAGCGACCCGCCAGCCATGTATATCGGCGCATCATCCACAGAATCAAAGGGAAGCTGCAATGAAATGCCATCGCCGATCACTGTTGCCTGCGCCATCGCCGAACTCAACAGCAGGACGCTTCCAATAGCCCATGCCGGAGCCATTGCACGCAACACAGCCGCCGCCAAAGGCTGGAGCTTCAATCTGTATCGGGTGTTATTGGAACTAATCTGATCTTGCAGCGTAAAACTCGAGACTACGTGTTGGGTCGTCATATCGGATTTTTATATTCAAGCTTTTTTAACTTCGGGCATCGCCCGATCCGGTTTTCATACGAAACGCACTAATTAGCGCGCCGATGATAACCCACAAAAAACTTTGAATATCTTTAACCCATGATTACCGCAACGAGCGCATCGACGACCATTAGAAAAACACTCTAATTTCCGACCATCCCCTCACAGAGAAATGTGGAAATCGGAGATCAGGTTAATAACACTTCGCGCTTCAAACATTGAGAATTTAGCGCAATGCCATACCGAGATAGCACTTAGAACTGGTATATCAGTCGATCTACTATTTAACCCGCCACGCCTACAACTCCAGCACATCCAGCAAATTACCGGCGTCGTCTGCGCTGCCCATGATTTGAGTCACCTCAAGCAGTGCGCGCGCCCGGTGCTGCGGCTTGACTACCCAGTCGTCATCGCGCCAGTCTTCATCCGCATCCAGGCATACCACGCCGATTGCGGCCAGGGCAGCCGCCAGTGTGTACAGGTCTGGCGCTATCTCGCCCGGGTCCCACGCTCCCGTTCCATGAATGGCGTGCAGGATTCGGCCGCTTGCAGTATCCAGAATGAACGGATCGGCATTCTGGTCAGCGATTACTAGCCAGTTGTCCTGCCAATCTGCCACGCGCTGCCCGTTTGACGCATCCCAGCGGTAACCCGCCTGAAGCGCCCACAGCCGATGCAGTGGCGGAAAACTGATGTTTGTCTCGGCCAACGCAATACCAACCGGGCCGACGTTCTCATGGTAGGTCGCACCCCAGGGGCCGACGCGTTCGTAGAACTCGGCCAAGACTTTGGGCAGCGGGATATCGCCGCGCCATAGGTCTTGCGGCTGCGAACGGAGTTCACCGAACCTGGAAAAGAGGTCATGAACCTGTTGAATTGACGTCATGTATGGCGAAGGGAAATAGAGGCAGACTGCATTTTGCAATGAAACGGCTGAGCCCCGCATTGCCGGGAAACGTCGGTGCACACGTTAAAGAGAACCCTCGGCGCACAATTCGCTGCGCCACCAAGCCGCATTGAACGATAATGCGCGCTCCCCTACCCCTGCGCCCCAGCCGTGGAGCTCTTTCTTGAGCAAAAACAACTTTCCTGTCGCGAATACGCTGACGATTCCCGACGCATTGAATAAAGCCTATGCCCATTGGAATGCCGGGCAGGCGCCTCAAGCCGAGCAACTTTGCTTGCGGGTATTGGCCGTGGCCCCAGATCAGACGGATGCCAGGCATCTATTGGGATTGATGGCGCACGCTTATGGCCAGGCGGACGTGGCGATTGCCCACTTGCGCGAGGCTTGCCGGTCTCCAATTGCGCCCGCTCTGTATTGCAGCAATCTGGCCGAAATGTGCCGCCAGCAAGGCTTACTGCCAGAGGCCGAGAGTTTCGCCCGCCGAGCGATCGCGTCCGACTCAAAGCTGGTCGGCGCCTGGAACAACCTGGGCATCATTCTGCAAGAGGCTGGCAAGCTCGAAGCTAGTCTGGAGTGTTTGCAGCGAGTGGCAGAGCTGCTGCCGGATAGCGCCGATGCGCACAATAATCTGGCCAACACTTACAAGCGTCTGGGGAATGGCGGGGCAGCGCAAACGCACTACCGGCGAGCGTTGGAACTAAACCCCGATTACGCGCAGGCGCTCAGCAATCTTGCGCTGACACTCAGTGACGATGGCCTCCATGACGAGGCCTTGGCGTCGGTACGGCGGGCGATCGAGATCGATCCCCAGTTCAAGGACGCTTATCAGAATCTGGCGAAAATCGAGCACGCTTTGCTGCGCCACCTTGAAGCGCAAGGCCTGAACACGGCGGCAGTCCCTGCCGGCACGATGACGGGCGGCGGCC
The DNA here is from genome assembly GCF_030864005.1 of Achromobacter seleniivolatilans. Classification (NCBI taxonomy): domain Bacteria; kingdom Pseudomonadati; phylum Pseudomonadota; class Betaproteobacteria; order Burkholderiales; family Alcaligenaceae; genus Achromobacter; species Achromobacter seleniivolatilans. The sequence continues at coordinate 433,975 of NZ_CP132976.1, read as the reverse complement.
TTCCAGATGCCGCCGCCCTGGAAGCCTTGCGAACGCAGGCGCAAGCCCTGCTGCAAGCGCAGCGTTACGCCGAGGCCGAGGCCATGTTGCGTCAGCCGCTGGCATCAGGCTCCGGCCCGATCGTCCTGTGGAAATTGCTGGTGCATGCGCTGCGCCCGCAAGGCAAGGTGGATGAGGCGCGCACCATTCTGGAGATGGTCGCCCGCACGGTGCCAGGTGATCTGCATGCGCGCTTCGATCTGGCCGAGGTCATGCTGTTGCAAGGTGACTTCGACGCAGGCTGGCGCGAGTACCGCTTCCGCTACCAGCTGACACACACGGCGTTATTGCGACGCCACGTACAGAAGCCCCGCTGGGACGGGCAATCCATCGCCGGTCAAACACTGTTGATCCACGACGAACAAGGGTACGGCGACACCTTCCAGTTCCTGCGTCTGGTCGCGCAGGCACGTGCGCGCAGCGGCGCCCGGGTCATCTTGGAAGTCAATCCGGAAAGCTATCCTCTTGCCGCACGCAGCGGAGGGTTCGACGAGATCATCCGTTTGGGCATGATCCCCCCTGCCTTTGATTGCCATTGCGAGCTGATGAGCCTGCCCATGGCGCTCGGTCTGCAATTGAGTGACTTGCCTGTCAGTACCCGCTATCTACGCGCCGATCCAGACCGCGTTGAGCACTGGAAAAAGCGGCTGGCATCGCTGCCACGGCCTTTGGTGGGACTGGTCTGGGCAGGCCGGCCGACGCACACAAACGATGCGCGACGCTCTCTCGCGCTATCAGACTTGGCGCCGCTGGCGCAGCAAGGCGTGACGTTCGTGGCCCTGCAAAAAGGGCCCGCCGCCGCGCAGGCAAGCGATCCGCCCGCAGGCATGAACATCGTGCCGCTAAGCGATGAAATCCGTGACTTTGACGACACCGCCGCCATCCTCACACTGCTCGACGTGCTGGTGTCGGTTGATTCGTCGCCGGTGCATCTGGCTGGCGCGCTGGGTTGCCCAGCGTGGGTCATGCTGCCCTTTGTGCCCGACTGGCGCTGGCTGCTGGATCGCGGCGACACGCCCTGGTATCCGTCGGTGCGCCTGTTCCGGCAATGTGAACCGGACACTTGGGGTCCGGTTCTGGAAGACATTGCCGTGGCCTTGGGCAAACTACGTGATGGCGTTGCCTGACGCCTGAACATCACGCAAGGCCTGACCGGCGCGACTGCCCATGCGATCCGCTATCGCCGCAGCAGACGCGCCGCCTTCACGTCAGCATCAACGTCCTGCGGCCCGGAGCGGGAAGCCCAACGGCATCGCGATGGCGGACATCTTCTGCCAGACGGAATACCCCCACGGCTCTGACCAGCTCGCGCGCCTGATCCTGCATGGAACCCGCGGCGGCCGCAGCCTCTTCCACCAGGGCGGCATTCTGCTGAGTCACCTCGTCCATCTGCGACACGGCGCGGTTTACTTGATCAATGCCACTGGCTTGTTCTTGCGATGCCGCCGCGATCTCGCCCATGATGTCGGTCACGCGTTTCACTGATGCCACGACTTCCTGCATCGTTGCACCGGCGTTTTCCACTTGAGTGGAACCTTCGCTGACCCGGCCGGCAGAATGCTCAATCAATTGCTTGATTTCACGCGCCGCCTGCGCGCTGCGCTGCGCAAGCGAACGCACTTCGCCCGCTACGACGGCAAAGCCCTTGCCTTGTTCGCCCGCACGCGCCGCTTCCACTGCGGCATTCAACGCCAGGATATTGGTTTGGAAGGCGATGCCGTCAATCACCGATACGATCTCGGAGATCTTGCGCGAGCTGGCAGAGATGTCGCCCATGGTGTTCACCACAGCAGATACGACAACGCCGCCACGCTGCGCGATGGCCGACGCGCTGGCGGCCAACTGATTGGCTTGCAGCGCATTGTCGGCGTTCTGCTTCACCGTTGATGCCAGCTCCTCCATCGATGCAGCAGTTTCTTCCAGGGACGCCGCCTGCTGTTCAGTACGGCTGGACAAATCGGTGTTGCCGGCCGCGATTTGGCCCGAGGCGCTGGAGATCGTTTCCGACCCCGCGCGTATGCTGCGGACCGCATCAGCCAGTTTTTCCTGCATGTCGTGCAGCGCGCGCATCAGGCGGCCCGTCTCGTCCTTGGTCCGCGCTTCAATGGGGTGACCCAGATCGCCCCGCGCCACGGCCTCCGCCACGGTGACCGCTTGAGCGAGAGGACCTGTCACGGATTTGGCGGCGCGCCATGCGAAGAAAGCGCCAAGGACTAAAGCCAAGCCCGACAAGACCAGGTTCATCCGGCCTGCGTCATCGATCACTTTCTGGCTGGCGGTGCCGGCTTCGGTCATTTCCGCAGATTGAATTTTGGAAATCTCGATGATGCGGTCCTGCAAACTATCCAGAATAGGCAGCGTTTCATCCAGCAGACGCTGACGCGCCGCCTCGCGCTCGCCGCTTTTCAGCAACGCGCCCACCGCCTGGAACGATTTCACATAGCGGCCGCGCACAGCTTCCAGCGTCTGTAGCGTTTCGCGTTCCTGCGGGGTATCAAAAAACGGCCGCATTGTCGCCAGCGCCTGATCGATCACCTGGCGGTTAGCGTCTACACGCTGGAAAAGTTTGGCGGCTGCCTGGGGGTCGGTATTGACGATCAATTCCAGATTGGTCCGCGCATTGGCGCGCGTGGTGACATCGATGGTCGCAATGGCGTTTGCCTTCGTCCATGTGTCTTGAGTGATCGTCTGGTTGATACGGCCAATGTGCGTAAGTTCGTATTGGGACAGGCCCGTCAGAGCCAGCAACAGCGCAAGCACGGCGCCAAACCCCAGCGCCAGCCGGGTTGCAATAGATAAGTTGCCAATATTGAAGCGGGAAATCGTCATAGTTTCTAGATTCAAGAGTGTCGATCCCCAGCCAATACCGCGCGGTCAGCGCGGCACACACGGAACATCGATAAGGGAAAACCCTAGTCTAAAACCTACGAAACATTTGGCAAGATTTTTATAATTTATGTTTGAGAATTAGCAATCGCTGCTGAAAAAGATATCGCGAATTCAAAGCAATTCGGCGATTTATGCCGCACGAAGACCGGAGATCGTGCCGTACGACCCGCGCTATTGATAACGCTCGCGATAGCCAACGGGCGACATGCCGCAGTATTTATTGAAGATATTCCGGAACGCCGTCGTGCCGTTGCCGCCAACTTCGCACCCGCAGGAATGTCGCAATCCCCTATCTGAATTGCCGGCCAACCCCGATAAAGTGACATCTACCGGCCTCACGCCGGACGGTGGCAAACACGGTACAGACCCGGCTCGCGGGCGTTGCGTCACCGGATAAAACAACATGGGTCCAAGGAGACATCGATGGAAAAATATATAGATGGTTACCTGCTAAGCGTACCCAAGGCAAACCTGCCGACGTACACAAAAATGGCAGAGCAGGCGAAGGCAATCTGGCTGGAGTACGGGGCGCTGGATTACCGCGAATGCGTGGCGGATGACATTGACCGGGAAGGCTTCGGGTCGTTCACGGCGGCCGCCGGCGCGCGCGAAGGCGAGACCGTCGTGTTTGCGTGGATCTTGTACGCGAACAAGGCCGAACGCGACCGGATCAACGCCAAAGTCATGGAAGACCCCCGGCTGACAGGCATGTCCTGCGAAGGCGTGTTTGATTTCAAGCGCATGTGCTGGGGCGGCTTCAGCACACTGGTCGCGAAATAAGCCCGTCCCTGTTCGATAAATATTTTTGGACGGCGTGTCGAAACCGGCACCTCCCGTTCGTCGTAGTGTCAGGACGGCCTGAACCGCAGCGCGGGTGGCCGCCCCTCTTATCCGTGCAGTCATTGCCCACCTTAGGAGACACACCATGGCCACCCCTTCAAACAAGCCCATTCCCGAAGGCATGCACACGCTCACACCGCATATCGTGTGCGAAGGCGCGTCGGATGCTATCGCTTTTTATAAAAAGGCCTTCAACGCCCAAGAGCTGGCACGATTGCCAGGCCCCAACGGCAAAGTCATGCACGCCGCTATCCGCATTGGCGATTCCGTACTGATGCTGATGGATGATTTTCCGGAATGGGGCAGCCTGGGACCCAAAGCGCTAAAAGGCTCGCCGGTCACGCTGCACCTGTACATGAACGACGTAGACGCCGCCATGCAGCAGGCGGTAGACGCAGGCGCCCAGGTAACGATGCCGGCCGCAGACATGTTCTGGGGTGACCGCTATGGCCAGGTGGTGGACCCGTTTGGCCACCGCTGGTCCATTGCTACGCACAAGACCGATTTATCGCCCGAGGAAATCCAGCAGAACATGGCCAAAATGGGCGACATGTCCGGCTGCGGCGACGCTGCAAAAAAATAAGCAGTGCCTGCGGACCGGAACTCAAGGGTTCCTGTCCGCCTTGGCGTGCCGCCAAACTTATGCCTGGCTGGCTTGTTCGAACGGTCCCAGGAAGTCGAACTTGCCAATTTTCACGCCTGCATTGCGCAAGATGTCATAGGCGGTCGTGACGTGAAAGTAGAAGTTGGGCAGCGCAAAAGTCAGCAGGTAGCTGGCGCCATTGAATTCGGGCTTGAATTCCCCGGCATTCAAAACGATCTTGCGGGATTCTGATCCGTCCAGTTGATCTGGCGTCACGCTTTGCACGTATGCAATGGTGTCCGCGATCCGTTTTTGCAACTGTTCGAACGTCGTTTCCTCGTCAGGAAATTTTGGCGCCTCGCCTTGCGACAGGCGTTGGATGGCGAACTTGGACGTGTCGCTTGCACGCTGAATCTGCCCCGACAGCGGATACATGTCAGGGGCCAGACGGGCATTGATGAGTTCGGACGGATCGATGTCTGCGGCATCGGCATGGGCAGCGGCTTTTTCCAACAGCGTGGCCAGCACGGTCAAGCCGCGGACGAAGGCGGGCACGGAAACCTGGTAGATGGATAGGGACATGTTGAAATATTCCAAAAAGGCTAGCCAAGACTGAGCAGCGTTGGGCTCGGAGGGGTCTCGGGAATGCCGCGATCTTACCGCCGCCCTCTGCCGATTTTTGGTCTTGCGGGCCCGACATGTCCATTCCCGATTGACGAACAATAGCCTACGAATCCGGCAAAACGGCCCCCGTGCGCCGCAAGCCCTGAAAGAAGCGCCAGATCAGCGCAGATGCGTCCGGCCCGCCACGCGCGTGGTATTTCACCGCTGCGTCGCCGCCACTCCAGGCGTGTTCCACGCGGGTGATCTCGCACAACCGCAGTATTGTCTTGCGGCCTTGCAACATGTCTACACGCCGGTACGCCTTTTCGGTGCCCAGGCCCAGCACGCGTTCAACGGGAAGATCTTCCGGGCGCAGGTCGTTCAATGCCCGGAATTGTTCGAACAACTGCCTGGCATTGCGCGGCACCACTGCCGGGTCCAACTGCCCCTGCAGAATCATGGCGGGCATACCCAGCTTGAACACGGCGGGGTCCGCCACGCCTTCAAGCAAGGGCAGCAAGGGCTTGACGCTGCCGCGCCGCATCGTACCGATGCCGCCGGTGGCGCTGTGGGCATCACCCACCACCGGCCCGGAATGCATCGCAAGCGCGGCGATCAGTGCGGGGTGACGCAAGGCCACCAGCGCCGCCATGCCCGCCCCCGCTGACAGACCGGCGATATAAACGCGCTCCGGGTCCACACCATGCCGCGGAATTTCCGCCCGGATCAACGCTGCGATCAGATCAGCCTCGGCGCCGCCATGATCGGCGTCGGGCTGGAACCAGCGCCAGCAGCGCTGCATCTGGCGAGTCATGGACTGCTGCGGATACAGCACCATAAACCCCCCCGCATCGGCCCATTGATTCATGCGCGTACCACGCGCAAATGCCAGCGAGGTTTGCCGGCAACCGTGCAACATCACCACCAGCGGCATGCCGCTACGCGGCGCGGATACAGGCGTATAGCGCGCAAACGTCAGTTGGCGCCCGGACCCGTCTGAAAACTGCCGCGAGGCTTCCCAGCGGCCATTGCCCAAGGAAGGCGCCACAGGCGTTCGCGCAGCCGCAGGTGGCGCCGCACGGGCCGCCTGACGGGCGGCAACCGCCGCCTTGCGCGCCGACACGGTGCGCTTTCTTGCGGTTTTGGGCGCCGCAATGCGCAACGCCGCACGCTGAAGCTTGCTGAGTTTTTTTGCGGCTTTGAAAAACAGATTGGTAAAACTGCGCGCCATTGCTAGGCCTCGGCCAGTAAACCCTCTACGCTTGGCTGCACGGCGGCATTTGCATGCCGCCGGATCGTCATTGACGACACGCCGACCAGCTCGTCCACCTGATTGCAGACGAATGGACCTTAGAACTTCGCCGCGCCACCGCCCGTCAACATGAACAGACAGGACATCAGCGAGACGGCAATTGTCAGCACGCACAACACCCTGACCACTTTGCTTGAGTCCGGCCGCGTCAACATCGCTGTCATGCGGGTAATGATGTAAGCCCCCACCATAAGGCCAATTGCCGCAATCATCCCTGTCCCCCCTTGTAAGTCTTGTTGCGAACGCACAAACGATTTGCTGCAGTTGTAAGCGTGGAACAACGAACATTTACCGCCTCTAAGGGCGGATTTGATGCTGCGTGAAATGTATCACACAGTAACTGCCATGCCCTGCTTTTCGTCGCACGAGGTGTGCTTCGGTTTGCACAAAATCAAGCGCGGCCCGCATCTATCGACGAAGGAGCCTCCAGCCGCTTGAGCAGCGGCCGCAAACCGCCTATGGTGGAAGCCTCGCATCAACAAGACGCATTCATGTTCCCAAACGACAGACCCCAGACCCTGGGCGAAGAAATCGCCAACACCATCAGCCATGGCGTAGGCGCGGCGGGAGCCGTTGCGGCCGCCCCCATTTTGATCGTGGCCGCAGTGCGCCAGGGCGACACAGCCTTTATTGCCGGGGCAGCCGTATTCGCTTTGTCGATGTGCTTGCTGTATCTGGCATCCACCATCTATCACGCGCTGCCCAAGTGCCGCGCCAAGCAGATTTTCAACGTGCTGGATCATTCGGCCATCTATCTGCTTATCGCCGGAACCTATACGCCGTTTGCCTTGGGCGCCTTGCGCGGCCCGTGGGGCTGGACGCTGTTTGGCTTGGTCTGGGGTCTGGCGCTGATAGGCGTGGGGCTTAAGGCCAGCAAGCGGCTGAACCGCCCAGCCGTGTCGACCGGCCTGTACCTCGCGATGGGCTGGCTGGTGATCATCGCGGTGAACCCGTTGATCGAGCGCGTGCCCACGGGCGGACTGTGGTGGCTGGTTGCGGGCGGGCTGGCCTACACGGGCGGCGTTGTGTTCTTTGTTTTCGACAACCGCTGGCGCTACAGCCATTTCATCTGGCATCTGTTCGTACTGGCCGGCACGATCTGCCACTTCTTCGCGGTACTTTGGTACGCGGCATAACGCCGCGTCCTAGTCCTGCCGCAAATACTCCGTGGGCGGCCGGCCCAGCACTCGGCGGAACATGGTGGAAAACGCAGCAGGACTTTGATACCCGAAGTCCAGCGCAATCGTCGTCACCGGCACGCCGGATGCCAGCCGCGCCAGCGCAAGCACCACGCAAGCGCGCTGGCGCCATTCAGAAAACGCCATCCCTGTCTGCTGACGAAAATACCGGCTGAACGTACGCAGGCTCATGTGCAGTTGATCTGCCCACATCTGGGGCGGCACATGCGCATCGGGCGCGGCAATAAATGCTTTGCACAGCGGCGCCAGGCGCTTGTCGCGCGGTAGCGGAATATGCAGCGGCAAAACGCAAGCCCGGTCCACTTCATGCAGCAGCAGCGCAGCAAGTGCGCCGTCGCGGCCGTCAAGGTCATAGGCGGCGGGCATGTCGACGGCTTCCGACAGTAGCTGGCGCAGCAGCGTAGATACCTCGATCACTTCGCACACAGAACGGCCTGCGCGCGCCGCGCCGGGTTCCAGATAGGCGCTGCGCGTACTGACGTCCAGCATCCTGACCTGATGCGTGACCCCTGCGGGAATCCATACCGCGCGTTGAGGCGGCACGACCCAGTTGCCGTCCCGCGTCACCACGTGCATGACCCCGGTGGCGCCGTACAGCAACTGGGCGCGGCGATGCGCGTGGGCGGGCAATAGATGGCCCGGCGGATAGTCGTTGCCAATGGCGACCACGGCACGATTTAAGGCGTCGTAAAGGTCAATATGGGTATTGCGCATGGGATGTTGAACGAAAAAAGCGCCCGCGGGTCTATTGGCCGAAACTAAAACATTATTGTCCAATACTCGAAAGCTAGCCATGACGAGCCGCCGTATCGTGACTTTTTTCCTGCAAGGATGCACGGCATGCTGTATCTGGTGTTGGCCTTATTCGGTTGCTTAAGCGGCGTCACGACCGTCCTCTTCGGCTTCGGTGGCGGCTTTGTCGTCGTGCCCGTGCTGTTCGGCGTCTTGACGGCCACGCATGGCGCGCAAGACGCCATCGGCTTGTCAGCAATGCACATCGCCGTTGCGACGTCTACCTGCGTCATGATCGTCAATTCCATAGCTGCGACACGGAAGCATCGGCGCGCCGGGAACATCCTGCGCGCCTACGTCTGGCCCCTGGCAGCCTTTATCGCCATCGGCGCCCTGCTCGGTGCACTGGCCGCCACGCATGCCAGCGGTGAGCTGGTGCGTTACGCCTTCATCGCTTATCTGGCGGTGACGATCCTGGATTGTCTGCTGCGCCAGGGTTTCCTTGCCCAACACGGCGCCGAAACGCCACGGCCCCTGGGCCAGGCCGTCGTGGTCGGAGGCGGCATCGTCATCGGCGCCATCGCCACCTTTCTGGGCGTCGGGGGCAGCGTGATGACGGTACCGCTGCTGCGCCGCCGCGGCCTGCCAATGGCCAAGGCTGCGGCGATGGCCAACCCGCTGACCTTGCCCGTGGCAATTGTGGGCACCGTAGCCTACATGGCGGCTGCGCGCGAGCTGCCCGCTGCACTTGCGCCGTGGATTGTGGGCTATGTGGACTTGCTTGCCTTCGCGGCGCTGGCGCTGGGGTCGCTGGCGGGCATCCGGCTCGGCGCACCCTTGATCCCGCGCATTCCTGACCGCCTGCATGCCAAGGTCTATGTGAGCCTGCTAGCTCTGGTGATGTTGAGCATGTTGCTCATTTGATCCCGAATGCCGCGAACGTTAAGAAACATCGCGGCCAGCACCGACTACGAAACCACGCAAAACGTTTCTGCCCCCGCCCCAGGGGGCTCCCTCCTAAAGCGCACGCCCATATCGTGGTCTGCCGACACAGGAAAACACATCGCGAAACTTGTCCCTTGCGGGGTCTGGTCGTCATTATGGTCAGACATTCAACCGGAACAAGGAGGTTTCATGCAGCGTTCCACTTACGCATTCCTATCCGCCGCCATTCTGACGACGGCGTTGTCCGGTGCTCCCGCCCTGGCTCAAAACGCCAGCCAGCAACCGGCCCAGCCGCAGATGGCGCCCGCCATTCAACAGCCTACTGATCAGCAGTTACAGCGCTTCGCATCTGCCTCGCAAAAGATCTCCGGCGTAGTCGACGAATACCGCCCCAAGGTTGACGCGGCCAAGACTGACGACGCCAAGCAGAAGGTGGTCCAGGAAGCGGACGCCAAAATGGTGAAGCTGGTGCGTGCCGACGGTCTTAGCGTCGAAGAATTCAATGGCATCGGCCAAGCCGTGCAGCAAGACCCGCAGTTAAAGCAGCGGGTCATGAGCATGAGCCAGGGCGCGCCGAAGTAAGGCAGGCTCCCTCAACAAGGCAAGCCAGGCCGGACCGGGGATTGTCCGGCCAGCGCCACACGCTCTACGGACGTGTGGCGCTTTTATTTTGTTCGATGTGAGCGCCCCTGGCGCAGTATCCTAGCTCCGGTCCTATCCACAGGCACGTCCAAGGAGCGCGGTATCTTGACCCCGGATCTCACCCTCTATGACCTGGCCGGCGCAGACGCGTCGCTGCGTTTCAGCCCGCATTGCTGGAAGACGCATATGGCGCTGGCCCACAAAGGCTTATCGGCCAAGACGGTTCCCTGGCGCTTCACTGAAAAAGAGTCCATTGATTTTTCAGGCCAGAAACTGGTGCCGGTGCTGGTGCACGACACGCATGTCGTCAGCGACTCCTGGCAAATTGCCTGCTATCTGGAAGACACCTTTCCCGAACGCCCGTCGCTGTTCGGCGGCGCCGGCGGACGCGCGGTAAGCCTGTTTGCAAACGCCTGGGCAGATACCACGCTGGTACCCACCCTGGCTCGGCTGCTGCTGCCGTCCATCCACGGCCTGATCCATGAAAAGGACCAGGCGTACTTCCGCGCATCGCGGGAAAAGCGGTTTGGAAAGCTGGAAGATCTGCCGGCGGGTTATGCCGTGCAAATCGCGGCGCTGCGCGACGCTCTGCTGCCACTGCGCCAGACCTTGGGCAAACAACCCTATCTGGCGGGCAGCCAGCCCGCGTACGCCGACTATGCCGTGTTCGGCATGTTCATGTGGGCCCGCTGCACCAGCCCGCAGGAACTGCTGGCCGAAGACGACCCGGTCCATGCCTGGCGCGAACGGCTGCTCGATGCCTTTGACGGCCTGGCACGCCGCGCGCCCATGAGCCCGGGCGACTGATCAGGTCTTGAGGCGGTAACCCGTCTTGAAGATCCAGCGCACGCCCAGCAGGCAGGCCAGCAGGAACACCAGCGTCATGCCAACGCTCACGCCCAAACTGACATCCGACACGCCGTAAAACGCCCACCGGAACCCGCTGACCAGATAGACCACCGGATTGAACAAGGTGGCGGTCTGCCAGAACGGGGGCAGCATCTTGATGGAATAAAAGGTGCCGCCCAGAAATGTCAGTGGCGTGATGATCATCAGCGGAATGATTTGCAGCTTCTCAAAGCCGTCAGCCCACACGCCGATGATGAAGCCGAACAGACTGAACGTCACCGCGGTCAGCACCAAGAAGCCCAGCATCCAGAACGGATGCGCGATGTCGAACGCCACGAACAGCCTGGCGGTCGCCAGCATGATCAGCCCCAGGATGATGGACTTGCTGGCGGCGGCGCCAACGTAGCCCATCACAATCTCCACATAGGAAATCGGAGCTGAGTGGATTTCGTAGATGGTGCCCGAGAACCGCGGCATATAGATACCGAAGGACGCGTTGGCGATACTTTGCGTCAGCAAAGACAGCATGATCATGCCGGGCACGATGAAGGCGCCGTAGCTGACCCCATCGATCTCCACCATGTGCGAACCGATGGCCGACCCGAACACCACGAAATAAAGCGACGTGGAAATCACCGGCGACAACACGCTTTGCATCAGCGTGCGCCAGGCCCGAGCCATTTCAAACAGGTAGATAGCGCGAATGGCGTAGAAGTTCATGATTGACCGTGTACCAGGCTGACAAAGATATCCTCAAGCGAACTTTCCGATGAATTCAAATCCGTGAATTCGATCTCAAGGCGGCTCAGGTCGTGCAGCAGCTGCGAAATAGCGCCGCCGCCCTGGTTGTCATAGGTGTAGACCAGTTTGTAGCCGTCGGCCGACAAGTCCAGTTGATAGGCATCCAGCGCCGTCGGAATACCCGGCAGCGGCGCCTTCAAAGTCAAGGCCAGCTGGCGCTTGCCCAGCTTGGCCATCAACGCGTCCTTCTCTTCGACCAGGATGATCTCGCCCTTGCGGATCACACCGATGCGGTCGGCCATTTCCTGGGCTTCTTCAATATAGTGGGTCGTCAAAATGATGGTGACGCCGCTTTCGCGCAGGCGCCGCACCATTTCCCACATACCGCGCCGCAGCTCTACGTCCACGCCCGCCGTCGGTTCGTCCAGGAACAGAATCGCGGGTTCGTGCGACAAGGCCTTGGCGATCATGACCCGGCGCTTCATGCCGCCAGACAGTGCCATGATGCGGCTGTCCTTCTTGTCCCACAACGACAGTTCGCGCAGCACCTTTTCGATGTAGGCGGGATTGGCGGGTTTGCCAAACAGGCCGCGGCTGAACGTCACCGTATTCCACACGCTTTCAAACGCGTCGGTGGAAATCTCTTGGGGCACCAGGCCGATCTTGGAACGCGCCGCGCGGAAATCCGACACGATGTCATGGCCGTCGGCCAGCACGCGGCCGTCGGTAGGATTGACGATCCCGCAAATAATGCTGATCAGCGTCGTCTTTCCCGCGCCGTTCGGCCCGAGCAACGCAAAAATCTCGCCGCGCTGGATTTCCAGATTGACGCTTTTCAGCGCCTGGAACCCCGAAGCGTACTTTTTGGATAAATCCTGAACTGATATGACCGGCTGCACACGAGCCCCCAACGTGACCAATAGCCCGAGATTTTACCCGTCACTCGAAGTCGATCTGTACGGGGTAACCGAACGGTGTGTTTCACTTTTAGAAAATAGCGGGTAGCGCGAGGCAGCTCGCGTTGACAGACAAACTTGAAAAAGGGCGCATTCCAGACGTCCGCCCTCCTGCCGCAATAAAAAGGCATTTTATTGACCCACTGCAAGCAGATAAGCGATGAAGAGGGCCTGTTGAATACAGACAGGCATTCCACTGCGAAGTACAATCACGCATCGCGCATTCTGCGCCCCATCACCCCGAGGTACACCTGTGAGTGCATTGCCCGCCTGTCCAAAATGCCAATCCGAATTCACCTACGAAGATGGCAGCGCCTATGTCTGCCCGGAGTGCGCGCATGAATGGTCGGCAGACGCCGCCACTGCCGCGGAAGACGATGTTCGTGTCTACCGCGACTCGGCCGGCAACGTCTTGCAAGACGGCGACACCATCACCGTCATCAAAGACCTGAAGCTCAAGGGTTCAGGCGGCGTGGTCAAGATGGGCACGAAGGTCAAGGGCATCCGGCTGGTCGACAGCGACCACGACATCGATTGCAAAATCGACGGCTTTGGCCAGATGAGCCTGAAGTCGGAATTCGTCAAGAAAGTCTGAGCTTGCGCAGCCGCCCCGCCTGCATCGACAGGCGGGGCGGGCGAACACTCAGACGTCCTCGTCCTCTTCGGGCTTGGGCATCAGATAGGCCGTGAGCGTGCTCGACAGCCCGGCCATTACCCACAGCACGAAAAAAGACACGGTATAAAAGCCCGTGCGCCCGGTAGGCACATGCCCGAAAATCGCCACATCCAAGGGATCGATTAGGGCAAAAATCAGTGCGCTTCCCACCGCAGCCGCCATGAAAGACGGCCACAAGATCCACATCAATGAACGCAAGCCCATCTCTGTTCTCCCTGTTTAAGGATTGACGCGCACGGCGCTCGCGGCAGCGGCCCCGTCGGCAGCCTTGGGCGCGGTCTGTTCAATCACCAAACCGCGTTTGACCACACCGTCCAGTATCGGCTGGGTGCTGAACTGGGTGTACGCGAAATAGATGGTGATGAAGCAGCCAATCATGGCCACGAACGGGCCGGCCATGAGAATCCATGGCCAGGGCTCGCGATACCAGGGTTTCACGATCGGGGCGGGCTGAGCAATGTTCATGTCGATATCCTTTATGTGCTCAATCAGGCACGTAGAAACTGGCGGGTTCGTCGGTCTCGATGGACCGGTTTTCACCGTCTTGGCCGCGCGCGCGCAGCGTGATGGGATGGGCGCCGGGTTCAACGCCAGCGGGGGCGCGGATCACCATGGGCAGGAGCTTGTTGGCAGCAGCTTGCACTTCGACCACATCAGACCCCTGTTGACCGGCCAGCACGGCGAGCCCCGGTATGCCGTCGGCCGACAAGCGCAGCCGCATTGGCGTATCCGACGTGTTGATGATCTGCAAGCGGTAGACGTTTTCAATCTGGCCACCCGCCACTTCACGGCCCAGCGCGCCCCGATCGCGGATGACGTCCACGCGCAAGGGATTGCGTACCGCAAGCGACCACACGAACGCCACAGCCAGCAGCAGGATCATGGTGCCGTAGATCAGCACGCGCGGGCGCAGCAGGTGCGATAGCGCGCTTTTCCCGTTCAGACCTTCCTGTATCGCCCGGTCAGAGGTATAGCGGATCAGACCCGGGTCATATTGCATCTTGCCCATGACCTGGTCGCAGGCGTCGATACAGGCGCCGCAGCCTATGCACATGTATTGCAGGCCGTCGCGAATATCGATACCGGTCGGGCAGACCTGCACACACAAGCTGCAATCCACGCAGTCACCCAAGCCCGCCGCCTTGTGGTCCACTTTGCGCGAACGCCCGCCGCGCGGATCGCCACGGCGCTTGTCATAGGTGACGACAAAGGTATCGGGATCTACCATGACGCTTTGGAAGCGAGCATACGGGCACATGTACTTGCACACGGATTCCCGCATGAAGCCAGCGTTGCCCCAGGTGGCGAAACCGTAGAACAGCATCCAGAACCATTGCCACGGACCCAGTTGCAGCGTGAACAACTCATGGCCCAGTTCGCGGATCGGGGCGAAATACCCGATGAAGGTGGAGCCTGTCCACCAGGCCAGCGCGATCCACAGAAAATGCTTGGTGAGTTTCAGGCGCGCTTTGCGCCATGTCCATGGCGATTCATCCAGACGGATACGCGCGATGCGGTCGCCTTCAACCTTGCGCTCGATCCACATGAAGATTTCCGTGTAGACCGTTTGCGGACAGGCGTAACCACAGAACAGCCGCCCTGCCACGGCAGTAAACAGAAACAGCGCCAGCGCCGAGATGACCAGCAGCACAGCCAGATACACCACGTCCTGCGGCCACAACACCATGCCGAACAGGTAAAACTTGCGCGCGCCCAGGTCAAACAGCACCGCCTGACGCCCGTTCCATTGCAGCCAGGGCAGACCGTAGAAAATCAGCTGGGTGATAAAAACAAAAGCGATGCGCCAGCGGGCAAAAATGCCGCTGACGGATCGCGGATAAATCTTGCTGCGCACGTCCTCCAGCGTTTGTTCCAGAGTCTCTTGCCCGGGACGCGGCGGACGCGTATGGGGCCGCCAAGGCGGCGGGTCACCGCCAGGCGAACTGCTGACGCTTGCGGTTGACCCTTCTTCCATTTGCTGCTCCGTACTGTAAGTCTAATGATATGGGGGCCGCGGTTCCGCGCCCCCCACTTAAGCACCGCGAATCGATTTACTTCGCAGCGGTGGCTGCAGGAGTGGCTGCGGGGGTAGCGGTGCTGTCGCCCCCGGCTGCCGTACCCGGCTTGTTCGACAAACCCCAGACCCAGGCCGTCAGAATCTTGATCTGCTCCGGGCTCAGGATGTGATCGTGCGCCGGCATGCGGTTGTCACGGCCATCAAGAATCGTCTTCACGATCGATGCTTCCGAACTGCCATACAGCCACACATCGTCCGTCAGGTTGGGCGCGCCCAGCATCTGGTTGCCCTTGCCGTCCACACCGTGACAGGCGACGCAGAAGTTGCCGAACTCGCGCTTGCCGCGGAACACTCGAACCGGGTCGGTCGTCAGGCCCGACAGCGAACGCACGTACTGTGCAATGTCGCCAGCCGTCTTGGCGTCAATGGCGGCT
This sequence comes from Achromobacter seleniivolatilans, assembly GCF_030864005.1. Taxonomy (NCBI): domain Bacteria; kingdom Pseudomonadati; phylum Pseudomonadota; class Betaproteobacteria; order Burkholderiales; family Alcaligenaceae; genus Achromobacter; species Achromobacter seleniivolatilans. The sequence continues at coordinate 418,518 of NZ_CP132976.1, read as the reverse complement.
TTCCAGGGCGGCATCACGCCGTGACGCCCTTCCTTGATGGTCTTCATGATGATTTCCGGCGTACCGCCGTGCAACCAGTCACCGTCCGTCAAGTTGGGAAAGCTGAAGCCGCCCTTGGCATCCGAGCCATGGCACTGCGCACACGTGTTCAAGAACAGGCGTTGGCCGATTTCACGGGCGCCCGGATCTTCAGCGATCTGCGGCACAGTCATGGTCTCGAACCGCGCGTAGATCGGACGCACGGCTTCGGCCATTTGGGCTTGATGCTTGGCCACTTCCTCGGTGCTGCTGTAACCCAGCTGGCCCTTGTACGAACCCAGACCCGGCATGAAGAACAGGTAGCCCAACGCAAACACGCAGGCCAGCAGGTACATCCAGGTCCACCAGGTGGGGACCGGGTTGTTCAGCTCGGTCAGGTCGCCGTCCCAGACGTGGCCCGTGTCCTCGACCTTGCCGTTGGCGGGCTTGTTGGTGAGCCAGCGGCGCTGTGTATACAGCAGCCACACGCACCACACCACGCCACCCACGGCCACGACCGAGATGAAATACCCCCAGAAGCCATTAACGAAATCGCTCATGACCGATTCGCTCCATCTTGTTGTCCCTGACCGAACTCATCGGGCAGTGCGAACGGCAACATGGCCGATTCGCGATTGGCGCTCTGGCGGCCGCGCGAGCAAGCCCACCAGACAATGCCGAAAAAGGTTGCCATCGAAATGGCGGTAACGATTGCGCTCAGGTAGCCCATATCAGCCTCCCGTTGCCGCTTGCGCGGCGGGCTGCACAGCGGATTGCGCGGCAGGCGAAGTGACAGCTTGGTTTGCCTTCTTGGCTTCTTCGGCCTTTTTGGCTTCTTCAGCCTGCTTGGCCAATTGCGCCTTGCGCACGCCGACACCCAGATGTTGCAGGTAGGCAACCAGCGCGTCCTCTTCCGTCTTGCCTTCGATGGCCTTCGGCGCGTCAGCGATGTCTTTGTCGGTATACGGCACACCCAGCATGCGCAGGGCGCGCATGCGGTCCGCTACGTTTTCACCGGTAATGACCGTCTTTTGCAGCCAGGGGTAGGCGGGCATATTCGATTCGGGCACCACCTTGCGCGGATCACGCAAGTGGATGCGGTGCCAGTCATCGGAATAACGCTCGCCAACGCGCGCCAGGTCAGGACCCGTGCGCTTGGAACCCCACAGGAATGGATGATCAAACACCGATTCCGCCGCCGTCGAGTAGGGACCGTAACGTTGCACTTCCGCAGCCAGCACGCGGATTTGTTGCGAGTGGCAACCCACGCAGCCTTCACGGATGTAGACGTCGCGGCCCATCAAACGCAACGGGCTGTAGGGTTCCACCCCAGCCACCGGCTGGGTCGTGCTGTGCTGGAAGAACAGCGGAACGATCTGCACCAGGCCTGCGAAGGACACCACCAGGATGCTGGCGATGATCATCCAGCCGATGTTCTTCTCAAGCGTCTGGTGCGAAAAGAAACCAGGATTCTTGTTGGCCATGATGTCCTCGTCAAACAGTGACCGGCTCTGCGGCCGCAGCGGGCAGCGAGCGAGCGGCGTGGGGATCGTCTTGCGGAATCGCGGGGTTGACCGGCTGCGCACCGCGCACCGTCATCCACACGTTCCAGGCCATGACGAACACGCCCGACAGGAACAACGTGCCACCCAGCAAACGAATCAGGTAGTACGGAACACGCGTCTTCAGTTCCTCGACAAAGCTGTAGACCAAGGTGCCGTCAGAGGCGGTATCACGCCACATCAGACCTTGCTGCACGCCGGCAATCCACATGGCGGCGATGTACAACACCACGCCGATGGTCGCGATCCAGAAGTGCAGTTCGATAGCCTTCACGCTGTGCATCTTTTCACGGCCATACAGGCGCGGGATCAGGTAATACAGCGAACCGAAGGAGATCATGGCAACCCAGCCCAGCGCACCGGAGTGCACGTGGCCGATGGTCCAGTCCGTGTAGTGCGACAGCGCGTTGACCGTGCGGATCGACATCATCGAACCTTCGAAGGTCGACATACCGTAGAACGACAGCGCCGTAACCATGAACTTCAGGATCGGGTCAGTGCGCAGCTTGTACCAGGCGCCTTGCAAAGTCATGATGCCGTTGATCATGCCGCCCCACGAAGGCGCAAGCAGAATCAGCGAGAACGTCATGCCCAGCGACTGGGTCCAGTCGGGCAGCGAGGTATACAGCAGATGGTGCGGACCTGCCCACATGTACGTGAAGGCCAGCGCCCAGAAGTGGACGATGGACAGACGATACGAATAGATGGGACGGCCGGCTTGCTTGGGCACGAAGTAATACATCATGCCCAGGAAGCTGGTGGTCAGGAAGAAGCCCACTGCGTTGTGGCCATACCACCACTGCACCATGGCATCTTGCACGCCGGCATATGCCGAGTACGACTTCCACATCGAAACAGGCATTTCGATGTTATTGAAGATGTGCAGAATGGCGATGGTCAGGATGTACGAGCCAAAGAACCAGTTGGCCACGTAGATGTGCTTGGACCGGCGCTTGATGATCGTGCCGAAGAACACGATGGCGTACGCCACCCAGACCAGCGTGATCAGGATGTCGATAGGCCATTCAAGTTCGGCGTATTCCTTGCTGCTGGTGAAACCCATGGGCAAGGTGATCGCGGCGGCAACGATGACAACTTGCCAGCCCCAGAACGTGAATGCGGCCAAGGGGCCACAGAACAAACGCGCCTGACAGGTGCGTTGGACTACGTAATATGACGTCGTGAACAGCGCGCTGCCGCCAAAGGCAAAAATCACCGCGTTGGTGTGCAGCGGACGCAGGCGGCCGTAGCTCAGCCATGCGGTGTCAAAGTTCAACTGAGGCCAAATCAGCTGCGCGGCGATAAAAACGCCCACAGCCATGCCGACAATGCCCCAAACCACCGTCATGAGCGCGAACTGCCTCACGATCTTGTAGTTGAAGGTATCGGCCTTGCTTGCGATTGCGGCGCAATCGTTCATCACCCTTCCCCCAAAGTAACAAATAGCTCCAGGCTTCGATGATGGGACTAGACACACAAGTCAGCGTTGATATGGATCAAGCGCCCGGCGTCCGGCGTGTGAACGCGGCATAAGTGCAACGATCAAAGACGGATTTGCAATGGTGGAAGGCATGATTCGCCCCGCCGGTCAGAAAGAACCGGCGTTGTGCGAACGGCCGCGGCATGGAATCAGCCGCGGTTGGCGGGTCCGCTGTCGTCGTCGCGCAGGATGGCCGTGCCAGCGTTATCGGTATCGTCGTACTGGCCGTTGAACACAGCCCACCACAGCGATATGCCAATAACCAGCACAAACAACAGGGATAGCGGCAGCAGCAGATACAGAATGGTCATTGCGCGGCGTCCAGCGTGCCCGGGGACATGCGCGAGGCGTTTGCCGTCACGTCACCAGACCAATCGCGGCGGCACAGGCGCCACGAGTTATAGGCCACGGCCAAGGACGACACCAGCATCGTGATTGCGGCCAGCCAAGGCGTGACCCAGCCAACCAGCGCCAAGGGCGTCATCAGCAAATGCCAGATCAGCGAACCATAGAGATTCTGGCGGGCCTTGTGACGGGCTTGGGCCAGAAGTTCGTCCAGCGCCGAATCCGGCATGGACGGATGCGCGGCCAGCGCCGAGTGCGCCGATGCCATCGCGGTGGGCACGGCCATCGACATCGCGCAAGGACAGCTCATTACCAGCAGCGCGACCATCACGGGGATGCTGTGCGCGGGGTCGATATACGCCCAGGCGGCAGCGGCAGCCAGGGCCAACGCCACTTGAACCATCACAAACCGCGATGCCAGCCGGTCCGCCCGCGCGCCCAGATCCAGGCGCTGGGCCTCAACGCGCTCATGGCGCGCGCCGCCTGCAGCACCGCCAAACGATTGGCGGGCACACAGTTCCAGGTAGCGGGCAGTCAGCAGGAACGCCACGAACATCGTGACGGAATCGAAATAGACCTCGCCGCGGCCGGTATAGGTGGCGTGAACACTGGGAATGAAAGCGGCGACGATGCCTAGCGCCACCGGCACGTCCATGCCAGCACGGCCGTGGCGCAGATTGTCGCCAGCATGACGCCAGATGGGCCACGCCGAATACAGCACAACCGGGACGGTCAGCGCAAAACTCGCCCAGTTCATCAGCACAATGGCCCAGTCCAGCGTTTCGAGCGCATCGACCGGCATGCTGTCATGCCGCAGATAGCCCGGCCACGCGAACATCATGACCTGCATCATTGCGAGCCACGCCAGCGACAGGCGCACCAAGGCATGGCGGCGCTGCTGGCGGTCGGCATCGGGCAGACTGGCCGGGACGGCGAAGATCGATTTTGCTCGCATGGGCCGATGGTAACCAGCGGACTGTCCAGACGCCTTGATCTGGATCAAGGCGTCTGGCGCGGCTTGCCGGCGCCCCGCTGTCACGGGCGTTGCTGGCGCAGCACGGCCACGACGGCGCGCATCAGCGTGTCCAGTTCATCTTCGGCAATGGTCAGAGCCGGCGTCAGATACACCACATTGCCAAACGGGCGCACCCAGACGCCTGCGTCCACCAGACGGCGCTTTAAGGCCTCGCGGTCCGCAATGCCGTCCAGTTCCACCACGCCGATCGCGCCCAGCACCCGTACATCACGCACCCAAGGCAGGTCACGGCACGGTTCCAGGCCAGCGGCCAAGGCGCAGGACAAGGCTTGCGCCTGTTCCAGCCGGGGCTCGGTTTCGAACAGATCCAGCGACGCGTTGGCCGCCGCGCAGGCCAGGGCGTTGCCCATGAACGTCGGGCCGTGCATGAGCGCGTGGGACGGGTTGTCTGACCAGAACGCATCGAACACCCGGTTGCTGGCCACGGTGGCCGCCAAGGGCAGCGTGCCGCCGGTCAGCGCCTTGGACAAGGTGATGATGTCAGGACGGATGCCGGCCTGCTCAAAGGCGAACATCGTGCCGGTACGCCCGAAACCCGTGAATATCTCGTCAAAAATCAGCAGCAGGCCATGCCGGTCCGCCAACTGGCGCAGACGGCGCAACACCTCCGGCTCGTGCAGCAGCATGCCGCCCGCGCCCTGCACCAGGGGTTCCACCAGAATGCCCGCCAATTGCGGCCCGCGCGTTTCCAGGAACTGATCCAGTTGAGCCAGCGCCGCATCATCGCGGGGCAGATCCACGATGTCGTGTTCGGCCAGCATGCCCCGGTACAGGCTGTGCATGCCCTCGTCGGGATCGCACACCGCCATGGTGCCAAACGTGTCGCCGTGATAGCCGCCCTTGAACGCCAGGAACCGGCTGCGGCCGCGTTCGCCCTGGTTCAGCCAGAATTGCACGGCCATCTTCATGGCGACTTCCACCGCCACCGAACCGGAATCGGTATAGAACACGCGGTCCAGCCCCGGCCCCAGCACGCGGGCCAGACGGCGGGCCAGCGTCAATGCTGGCTCGTGGGTCAGCCCGCCAAACATCACGTGCGGCATGGCGTCCAGCTGCGCGCGCACCGCCTGGGCGATATGCGGATGGTTGTAGCCATGGCAGGCCGTCCACCACGACGCCACTCCGTCGATCAGGCTGCGCCCATCGGCCAATTCCAGCCGGCTGCCATGGCTACGCACCACGGGCAGCGGCGGCGTCACCGTCTTCATTTGGGCATAAGGGAGCCAGATATGGGGTTGGCCTTGGGCTACCCAGTCGGGTGTGTGCATCATTTACCTCTGCAAAAACTGGCGGATACCGCTTTTCCGGCAGATTCCACCCGGAAAGCGGCTGCATCTGCCTCCACTACAATGGCCCGCATTCTACGGCCTGGCGCGGGCGCCCCCTTGCCCGGCCGCTGCCGGAACTTTTGATGTCAAAGCTGGATTCGCTGTTTTCTTCCGAGTTGGCGCTTGCCGACGACCGCCGTGTTCGCCGCCGCCTGCGCACGGCCACTGCCGCCCCGCCCGGGCGCATTGTGGTCAACGGCGTGCCGATGCTGAACTTCTCCAGCAACGACTATCTTGGCCTGTCCAAACACCCGCTGCTGATCGAGCGCGCCCGCGAATGGGCAGCCCGGCATGGCGCGGGCGCCCAGGCGTCGCGCCTGGTTTGCGGCAATCTGGACTTGCACGAACAAGTGGAGGCCAAGCTGGCCCGCTTGAAGGGCACCGAAGCCGCCTTGCTGCTGGCCTCGGGCTGGCAAGCCAACGCAGCCGTGCTGCCCGCCCTGCTGCGCGCAGCAGCCAGCCAGGGCGCGGTCGAGCTATACGCCGACAAGCTCAACCACGCCAGCTTGCACCATGGCTGCCAGGCGGCGGGCATCAAACAGATACGTTTCCGGCATAACGATTTGGATCATCTGGAAAGCCTGCTGGCTGGCCGGACGGAAACGGAGAGTGATGCCGTGGCCGGTAAGCCCGTCGCCGGTAAGCCCGTCGCTCGCTTCATCATCACGGAAAGTGTGTTCAGCATGGACGGTGATCGCACGGACGTCGCACGGCTCGCCGATCTGGCCGACCGCTACCAGGCGTTTGTCTATCTGGACGAAGCGCACGCCACCGGCGTGCTGGGCCCGAACGGTATGGGGCTGGCGGGGCTCGCGCCCGGCCGCATCGACCTGGCCATGGGCACCTTCAGCAAGGCGCTGGGCGGATTTGGCGCCTACGTCGCCGGGTCACGCGCCTTGTGCGACTACCTGGTCAACACGTGTTCCGGCTTCATCTACACCACGGCGCTGCCCCCCGCGGTGCTCGGCGCCATGGACGCCGCGCTGGACCTGGTTCCCACGCTGGACCACGAGCGCGCGCGCCTGGCCGCAGCCGGTGACCGGTTGCGCACCGCGCTGCAAAACATGGGGCTGGATACCGGCGCCTCGTCCACGCAAATCGTGCCGGCCATCGTGGGCGACGAAGCCCGCGCCCTGGCCTTGGCGGCAGAGTTGGAATGCCGGGGCCTTTTGGCCGTGGCAATCCGGCCGCCCACCGTGCCCGCAGGCACCAGCCGCTTGCGGGTGACGCTAAGCGCCGCCCATCGCGACGCCGACGTATCGCAATTGATCGAAGGCTTTGCGGCGGTGCTTGCATGACCTCAGCGAACGCCCCGCGCCCCACGCTGCTGTTCGTCCACGGCTGGGCCTTTGATGCCTCGTTTTGGGCGCCGCTGCGTGCCCAACTGCGCGACTGGCCGCAAGCCGCAACCGACGCCGGTTACTTTGGGCAATCGCAAAATCCGGCCCACAACACTGCCGCAGAGTCCGGGTCTGAGATCCCGCCCGACGGCCCGGTCATTGCCATCGGCCACTCGCTAGGCGTGCTGAAGCTGTTGCGCGGCCTGCCAGCGGGTTGCATCGGCATGGTGTCCATCAACGGGTTCCCGCGTTTTGGCGCCGGGCCGGACTTCGAAGCGGGCGTCCCCGTCCGCATGCTCGACCGCATGGCCAAACGGCTGGCGGCAGACGCCAACGCAGTGCTGCAAGACTTTCGCCAGCGCTGCGGACACGATGCGGCGTTTGACGCCCCCCGAGTGCCGCAGCTGGCACAAGACCTGCAAGCCCTTCGAGACGAAGACCAGCGCGCCGCCCTTGCAGCGCTATCCGTTCCCCTGCTGATCCTGGCTGGCCGTGATGACCCGATCGTGCCCGCCACGATGACTCAGGCCGCCTTTGGCGAACGGCCCGCCGATGAGTGGCGATGGCATGACCACGGCGGCCACCTGTTGCCCGCTACGGATGCGCCCTGGTGCGCCGCCCATATTGCAGCCTTTCTCTCCCGTCTTACCGCGACGTAAGGCGCGAGTTGTTTTCCTGCCCCATGACGCAAGCATTCCGCAATGATCAGGTCGGCGCCCGCTTCGGCGCAGCCGCTGGCCGCTATGAAGACCATGCGCCCATTCAGCGCATTACGGCCGAACGGCTGGCCAGTGATATCGCGCAACTGCCTCTGCCCCCGCGTCCCCGCATTCTGGAAATCGGTTGCGGTACCGGGCTGCTGACGCAAGCTTTGGCACGCCAATTGGGCGCAGCCGACTGGACCGTGACCGATATTGCGCCCGGCATGCTCGCCGCGGCGCAGCGCGGACCCGCCCTGCCCGGCACCGCGCGCTACGCCTTGCTGGATGGCGAACAGCCCCAGGCGCTGACCGGCCAGTACGACCTGATCTGCTCCAGTCTGGCCGTGCAGTGGTTTTCTGATCTGAACACCGGCCTGGGCCGCCTTGCCGAGCTGCTGGCCCCCGGCGGTTATCTGGCCATTGCCACGCTAGCCGAGGGCACCTTCAAGGAATGGCAGGCCGCCCACGAAGCCGCCTGCCTGGTGGCCGCCACGCCACACTACCCGCCGCGCACCGCCATCCGTCCGGCTATGGTCAATCTGAACGGTAGCGTGCGCAGCGAACGGCTGATACAAAATCATCCTGACGGCCTGAATTTTTTGAAGGGTCTGAAAGGCATAGGGGCAACCACGCCTGCACCTGGGCGCCCGCCGCTCTCCGCCGCGCAACTGCGCCGCGTGTTGACGGCATTTGACGAACAAGGAGCCACGGTGACGTATCACCTGGCCTACGGTATGTGGAAAAAATCGATGCAACGCCCCGCCGGAGTTTTCGTGACCGGCACTGACACCGGCATAGGCAAGACCCTGGTGTCCGCCATCCTGGCGCGCGCCTGGAACGCCGACTATTGGAAACCGGTGCAAACCGGCGTGTCAGAAGAGCCGGGCGACACGGAAACCGTCGCGCAACTGGCTCGGCTGCCTTCTGAACGCCTGCACCTGCCCGCCTACGTGTTGCAGGCGCCGCTGTCGCCCTGGGCTGCCGCCACGCTGGAAGACACCGTCGTCGACGCCACCAGCATCGTCCCGCCCGTGACACAGGCGCCGTTGATCGTGGAAGGCGCGGGCGGCCTGTACGTGCCCATCGACGACACGCACATGATGATCGATCTGATCGCCCGGCTGGACATGCCCGTCGTGCTCGCCGCCCGCAGCGGCCTGGGTACCATCAATCACACATTGCTCAGTCTTGAAGCGCTGAAACGCCGTGGCATTCCCGTGCTGGGCGTCATCATGAGCGGGCCGCTGTCGGCAGGCAACAAGGAAGCCATTGAACGCTTTGGCGATGTGCGCGTGCTGGCCGAAATTCCTTCTTTGGCGAAAGTGGATGCTGCCGCAGTAGATGCTTTAGCGCAAACCATTCCGCCCCTGGACGAGTGCCTGGCCGCGCTGGGACGTGCAGCGGCAGAGGACGACTTGCAGGCACTGGAAAGCGCGCGCCCGTAACCATGAAACGCGGTGTGCCCTAAACCCCGGCTGCGGCGGCCTCCAGCCGGGCCAGATCAATAAATGCCCGAAGCGCGGAGGACACGCGCCGCTGCTTCGGGTAATACAACATGAAGCCGGGAATAACTGGGCACCAGTCGTCCAGCATCCGTACCAGCCGCCCTGTTTCCAGCAAGCCGTTCACATAACTCTCCGGCACAGAGCCGATGCCGATTCCGTCTACGGCGGCACGCACTTCCGCATGCACGTCGCTCAGGGCGATGCGGCCCGACACATCCACCTCGACCGCCACGCCGTCTTTTTCAAATTCCCATTTGTAGTAGCGGCCGCTGGGAAAACGGTAGCGGACGCATTCGTGCTGCATCAGGTCGTTCGGATGCAGAGGCACGCTGCGCCCCTGCAAATAGGCGGGCGATGCCACCACCGCCGCCCGCAATTTGGGGCCGATGGGCACCGCGACCATGTCTTCGGGCACCGCTTCCAGCAGCCGCACACCCGCGTCGAAACCGGACCCGACAATATCCACGAAGCTGTCGTCTTCGCCGATCTCTAGATGGATGCCCGGATAGGCCGCCAAAAATCGCGCTGCCAGCGGCATCAGCAACATATACGAGGCTGCACGCGACGTATTGATGCGCAGCGTGCCAGAGGCCGAGCTGCGGAAGTGATTCATCTCTTCCAGCGCGTCGCCCAGATCGTGCAGCACCGGCTGCAAACGTTCGGCCAGGCGCTGACCCGCGTCAGTCAGCGCCACGCTGCGGGTGGTGCGGTTGAACAGATTGACGCCCAGCCGCTCTTCCAGATTGCGAATGGCGTAGCTGACCGCGGACGTGGACAGGCCCAGTTCAGCACCCGCTTTGCGAAAGCTGCTGTGACGGGCGACCGCGGCGAAAGCGGCCAAGTGAGATAGGTTGTCGGGCAGCATGATTGTGCAAATAAACTCAATAAAGCATGCGGAAATTCTAGCTTGATAGCGGATATCGCGAGGAATATTGTGAACGTCTGCTCAATAAATTGATTCCAAATCATCATGATCCAATCCCGTGGCTACGCCGCCCACAGCACCGACACCCCACTCGTTCCGTTCAGCTTCACCCGCCGCGAGCCGGGCGATGACGACGTCCTGATCGAAATTCTATACAGCGGTATCTGTCACTCCGACCTGCATCAAGCGCGCGGCGACTGGGGCAATTCCGTCTACCCCATGGTGCCCGGCCATGAAATCGTCGGCCGCGTGACCCAGGTTGGCAAGAACGTCAGCAAGTTCCAGGTCGGCGATTACGCTGGCGTGGGCTGCATGGTGGATTCCTGCAGCCACTGCAAGGCGTGCCGCCTGAACCTGGAGCAGTACTGCGAAGAAGGCGCCACCCTGACGTACAACGATCACGAGCGCGGAAGCGATCAACTGACCTTCGGCGGCTATTCCGATCGCATCGTTGTGAAGGAACACTTTGTGGTGAAGGTCTCGGACAAGCTCGATCTGAAAGCCGTCGCTCCGCTCTTGTGCGCCGGCATCACGACCTATTCGCCGCTGCGTTACTGGAAGGTCGGCCCCGGCCAGAAGGTGGGTGTCATCGGACTGGGCGGCCTGGGCCACATGGGCGTCAAATTTGCCCGCGCACTGGGCGCGCACGTGGTGATGATCACGACGTCTGCCGACAAGGGCCGCGACGCCAAGCGCCTGGGTGCTGACGAAGTGCTGGTCTCGCGTGATCCCGACGCGATGGCCGCGCACGCAGGCTCGTTCGACTTCCTGCTGAACACCGTACCCGTCAGCCACGATGTAAATCCCTACATGGCGCTGCTGACACTGAACGGCACCATGGCGCTGGTTGGCGCGCTGACGCCGCTGGACCCGATCCCCGGCGCCAACCTGATCATGGGCCGCAAGTCCCTGGCCGGGTCCGCCATCGGCGGCATGGAAGAAACGCAAGAGATGATGGACTTCTGCGCCGAGCACGGCATCGTCAGCGATGTTGAGATCGTGCCGATCCAGTCCGTCAACGAGGCCTACGAACGCTTGATCAAGAACGACGTGAAGTACCGTTTCGTCATCGATATGGCATCGCTGAATGCCGAACCGGCAACTGCCTGATCTGACCCGGCTGACGCGGCTGGCCGGCCGCGTCAGTCAGGTTCGTATCGGCTGACTTCAATGCCGCTGCCCACGGGCAGCAGCACACTGGTCATACCGGGCTTGGCGCGAATGGCGCGCTGGTAACCTTTCACCTCTTCAGGCGAGGGGCGCAGCATGTTGTCGGCAACGATGATGGCGCCGGGTTTCAATCGCGGGTAGAACGCTTCCAGGCACGGCTCGTACAAGTCCTTCCACAAGTCCACGAAAACAAAGTCCAGCTTGTCTGGCAGCGCTGCAATCATCTGTACGGCATCGCCAACACGGAAGTCGATCAGATCCGACAAGCCGGCTTGCGCTGCCATCTTCTGCGCGTGCGCCGATTTGTATTCATGCAGTTCCATCGTGATCAGGCGGCCGCCCGTGGCGCGCGCGGCTTCGGCCAGCCAGATGGCGGAATAACCGAATGACGTGCCCAGTTCCAGCACCGTCGGCGCCTCCAGGCTTTTTACCAGCGTGTTCAATAACTGCCCGGTTTCTGGTCCGATGGCCCGCATCCGCTGGTCCTGCCCGCCATCGCGCCCGCCCGGCGGCGTCTCACGCGGACTCGCGCGTTCAAGCCGAATCCGTTCCTCAAAGATTTCAAGCACTTCGGTGATCTTGGCATCCATGACTGTCCTTGTAGCAGTGGCGCGGGCGCAGACAGGCTCGCGGTAGACAAACGCCAGGGCGTGCGCCCTGACCGGACAAGCATAGATCAACGCAGGCCCGCCCGCCGTCGGCGACGACAGGGCGAGCAGTCAAAAAAAAGGGTGCCCGAAGGCACCCTGAATCCACCCTACAACAGCACCTACAACTGCAAACTGCAACTCTCAATCAAATGCTTACGCAACCTTCTGCGTCTTGCCGTGTTCGAACTGGGCTTCTTCCGTCGAACCGGTCAACGCGGTGGTGGAAGACTGGCCGTTTTCGATGGTTTGCGTCACGGCATCGAAGTAGCCGGTGCCCACTTCGCGCTGGTGCTTCACGGCGGTGAAACCGATTTCGGCGGCGGCAAATTCCTTTTGCTGCAATTCCACAAAGGCGCTCATCTGACGGCGCGCATAACCGTGCGCCAGTTCAAACATGCCGTAGTTCAGCGAATGGAAGCCAGCCAGCGTGATGAACTGGAACTTGTAGCCCATAGCGCCCAGCTCGCGCTGGAACTTGGCGATCGTGGCGTCGTCCAGGTTCTTCTTCCAGTTGAATGACGGCGAGCAGTTGTACGCCAACAGCTTGCCCGGGAACTGGCGGTGAATGGCGTCCGCGAACTTACGGGCGTATTCCAGATTGGGCGTAGACGTTTCGCACCAGATCAGATCGGCATAAGGCGCGTAGGCCAGGCCACGCGAAATGGCTTGATCAATACCGGCCTTGGTGCGGAAGAAACCTTCCACCGTGCGCTCGCCTGTGATGAACGGGCGATCGTTCTCGTCCACATCGCTCGTCACCAGATCTGCGGCATCGGCGTCAGTGCGGGCCAGCAGCAGGGTGGGCGTGCCCATCGTATCGGCGGCCAGACGGGCCGACACCAGCTTGGCCACGGCTTCACGAGTGGGAACCAGCACCTTGCCGCCCATGTGGCCGCACTTCTTCACGGAGGCCAGCTGATCTTCAAAGTGAACGCCCGCGGCGCCCGCGTCGATCATGGCCTTCATCAGTTCGAAGGCATTCAGCACGCCGCCGAAACCGGCTTCGGCATCCGCCACGATGGGCGCGAAGTAATCGATATAGCCTTCATCGCCAGGGTTCTTGCCTTCCATCCACTGGATCTGGTCGCAGCGCGAAAGCGAGTTATTGATGCGACGAACCACTTGCGGCACCGAGTTGGCGGGGTACAGCGATTGGTCGGGATACATCTCGCCGGCCAGGTTGGCGTCGCCCGCCACTTGCCAGCCAGACAGATAAATAGCATTCAGGCCGGCCTTGACCTGCTGCATGGCTTGGTTGCCGGTCAGGGCGCCCAGCGAATTCACGAAAGGCTCGCTATGCAAAAGCTCCCACAAACGGGTCGCGCCACGACGGGCCAGCGTGTGTTCCACGCCAATCGAACCGCGCAGGCGGATGACATCTTCGGCGCTGTAGTCGCGCTTGATGCCCTGCCAACGGCTGTTCTCGGCCCAGTCTTTTTGCAAATTGCGGATTTCGGTTTCGCGAGTGCTCATGGTGATGCTCCTGGTCAGTGATAAGAAGACTTCAAAAGATTCGCGGCTTGCGTTGCGTGAATCGTTGGACAAAGTCTATGCCTCTGCTGCAGAGCAATGTGGGCTTATGTCTTATAGAAGACGAAAAATATTATTGCTAGCAATCAATGACTTACGAACAGCGTTTCGTATTATGAAACGACATTGTCATCTGTGAAACGCGCTCTCGTTGCGCAGCAGCAGGCACTTTCACATGACGGGACTTACATTTCACAATGCGGAAAATGGCCGTTTTTCGGACGGCCTACAATGCCCCAATTCCCCTGATTTCGACGAATCCGCTATGACGCTGTCTCACGGCCCGCTGGGCCAGAGCGTGGCCTATGCCTCGCAGTACGACCCCTCGCTGCTTTTTCCCATTGCGCGCTCGCACAACCGCGCGGCGCTCAATCTCACCGCGGGCAATCTGCCCTTCCAGGGTGTGGATTTGTGGAATGCCTATGAGTTGTCCTGGCTGGATGCCAAAGGCAAGCCGCGCGTCGCCATGGCGACGTTCTCGGTGCCGGCTGACAGCCCCAACATCATCGAATCCAAGTCGTTCAAGCTGTACCTGAATTCGTTCAACCAGACGCGTCTGGTGAATTCGGCTGCCCTGCGCGGCCGCCTTGAACGCGACCTGAGCGCCGCTGCTGGCGCGCCGGTCGGTCTGGACTTTTTCCTGCCCCAGCGCTTTTCTGAATTGCAGATGGGCGAAATGGATGGCATCTATATCGACAAGCTGGATATCGAGATCGATACCTACGAGCCTGCTCCCGAGGTGTTGCGCACGCGTCCAGGCGATGTCGTCGAAGAAACGCTGGCCTCGCGTCTATTGAAATCAAACTGCCCGGTGACCGGCCAGCCGGACTGGGCCAGTGTGCAAATCCGCTATCGCGGCACGCCTATCGATCGCGAATCGTTGCTGCGTTATGTGGTGTCGTTCCGCCAGCATGCCGAATTCCATGAGCACTGCGTTGAGCGCATTTTCAGCGACATCATGCAAGCCTGCGCGCCCGAGCAACTCACGGTTTACGCGCGTTACACGCGCCGGGGCGGTTTGGACATCAACCCCTGGCGCAGCAACTTTGAAACCGCGCCGCCGGCGGACGTACGCACCGTCCGCCAGTAGCGCTTGCCACGCCCTGCCCCGCCTACTTCATAAAGGGCTCGGGCCGGGGCGTGCCATCTTCCGACGGCGGCAGCACGGGGTATTGGATGGCCGGCTGATCGCCCGTCAGCGTCTTCAAGAACGCCACAATCTGCGCGTTTTCCTCGGCCGTGAAAGTGCGGCCCAGTTGCAGACGGCCCATCACATCCACCGCCTGGGTCAGCGTGGCCGCCTCGCCGTCATGAAAGTACGGATAGGTCAGCGCCACGTTGCGCAAGGTTGGCACCTTGAAGTTGAAGCGGTCAGCATCCTTGCCCGTTACCGCCGAGCGGCCTTCCGCCTTGTTATCCGTTTGGTACGGCGCGATCAGACCCATCTTCTGGCATGAATTGCCGCCCACGGCCGCGCCGTTGTGGCAGGCCACGCAACCACTGTTCTTGAACAGCGTATAGCCAGCCAGCTCTTTCACCGTCAACGCCTTGTCGTTGCCCTTTAGCCACTGGTCAAAACGCGAGTTTGGCGTCACCAGCGTTTCTTCAAACGCCGCCAGAGCGCCCGTCACCTCTTCGATCGTGATGACGTCCTTGCCAAACACCTGCTTGAATTCCGCTTGGTAACCCGGAATCGAGTTCAGCACCTGCACCGCCAGCTCATGCGTAGACGCCATCTCCATCGGATTGGCGATTGGGCCGCCCGCCTGATCACGCAGGTCTTTCGCACGCCCGTCCCAGAACTGCGCAATGTTCAAGCTGGAGTTCAACACGGTGGGCGAATTGATCGAGCCCTGCTGCCACTTGTGCCCGATGGACGCCTTCAGATTGTCGGACCCGCCCATGCCCAGGTTGTGGCAGGAATTACAGGAGATTGCCCCTGACCGTGACAAGCGGGGATCAAAGAAGAGCTTCTTTCCCAATTCGACTTTGGCGGGATCTTTGATCACCGCCGCTTCGATCGGGGAAATGGGTTCTTGGCGAGGGGCCGCTGTAGCCTGCCCCGCCCACAAACCCAGGACAATACCCACTGCAAGCATCGCGCTTTTCTTTCTCATGTGCCTCTCCTGTTGAATAACCCCTGATTTCTTAGGGTCATTACATCGGGAGGAAGATGAGAGGGCGTTGCGTTGCATCAACGCGTTTGCCACTGGGGAAAGCGCCACCGCGACGAGTTGATCTGGCGCAACTAGCGGATCAGACTATGCCGCCGCTCTAAGCAGCGGCGGGGTGTAGAAACTACCGTCCGATCACGAGCGAGCTACTGCTACGCCCGCAGCGGGATCGGCACGCCGGGCCTGCACGGCGATCCACTGAGCCAACAGCGCGGCCACCGTAAACGCCACACCGGCGCCAATCCACGGGCCTTGGCGCAAACCGGCATCCAGCAGCAAACCGAACGCCAGCGGGCCCAGCGCAGAACCCACGTCCATACCCGAATACACCAGGCCATAGACCGAGCCGGTTGAGCCCTTGGGCGTCACGCGGCGGATCAGCATGTCGCGCGACGGCGCGGCGACGCCTGAGCAAAAGCCCGCCAGCCCCACTACAGGCGCCGCCAGCACAGCAGGCACCAAACCCAGCGCCAGCACCACCAGCGTCAAGCCGGCCAGCATCAGCGCCACCATGACGGTGCGTTCGGTGCGCGGGTTGGCCGACACCAGAAAACCGCCTGCCGCCATGCCTACCGCCGACGCCACCATATAGCCGGACAAGGCCGAGCTGGCCACGACCTTGCTCAGGTCATACAGCTGGCCCAGCAGGGGAATGGTGTAGTTTTGCACCGATGACAACGCGATGGACGTGAAGGCAAAAAACAGGAATGCGCCCCACAGCGCCGGCTTGGCGAGCAGCGTGGCCAAGGTGGTCAACACGCCTTCCTGCGGTTTGACTGGCTTGGCAGCGCCCTTGGCGTCCGTCTGCGTGTCCAGCGGCGAAGGGCCACCCAGCAGGCCGCGCCCAAGAACCGTCAGCACCAACACCACCGCCACAAGTCCCGCCGCGCTATAGGCCGCCACGCGCCAGCCGGCAAGCAAAGTAATGGACGTCATGAAGATAGGCGTCAACGCCCAGCCCAGATTGCCGGTCAGCCCGTGCGCCGAGAAAGCGTGTCCCAGCCGGGACGCCGTGATGCGATGGTTGATGATGGAATAGTCGGCCGGGTGAAACACCGAATTACCGATGCCGCCCACGACTGCCGCCGCAACCAGCATGGGGTAACCAGTGGACGACCCGATCAGCAGCCCTGACACCACAAAGCAGGTCAGCCCGAACCACAGCACCGGCCGCGCGCCGATACGATCCACGACGAAGCCAGAGGATGCCTGGCCGATGCCCGACACCACATAAAACGTCGATACCAGCAGCCCCAGCCGCGCGAAATCCAGGCCGAACTCCGCTCCCAGCGGGATGTAAAGCAAGGGAAGAACCAGTTGGAAAAAGTGCGACGAGGCGTGGGCCACGCCAATCAGCAGGATGGTTTTCCAGTCGCGCCAGCGGACGTCAGTTTCCGAGGGCAAGGTATTCGCAGCGGTGTTCATTGCAAAGGGCCGCGGGCAGCGGCAGGTGACGCCCGCCAGGGGCGGTGCGCGGGTTTTGTCTCCGGCAACGCCCGGAGAGCTCCAGGCGTTGTGTTCTCGGCGAATGCGGCAGTGACGCCGTGCCGGATCAAGCCGGCGGATCGCTCTTTGAATATCACAGCGGCCGTCTTGCGCGAGCGGGACCGCCGTGAGGTGTCTTTGGCCTTGCAAGCGGGTGCATTCACACCCGCTTTTCAAATCAACATCACATGGCTTTTTCGCGAATGGCGGGCCAGGCGCGTTGCAAGTAGTACAGCATCGACCAGACCGTCAGCACCGCCGCCACAATGATCAGCACATCGCCCAGCATCTTGGTGCTGACGCCGTAGACGGGCTGGTTGTACAGCAGGCAGGGAATTGCCACCATCTGCGCCGCCGTCTTGAATTTGCCCAGCCGGTGCACGGCCACGCTCGCGCTGGCGCCGATCTTGGCCATCCATTCGCGCAATGCCGAAATGGTAATTTCACGGCCGATGATGATCAGCGAGATGAACGCGTCGACGCGGCTCAAGTCCAGCAGGACGATCAGCGCGGCGCAAACCATCAGCTTGTCGGCAACAGGGTCCAGAAACGCGCCAAATGCCGAGGTCTGGTTCCAGCGGCGGGCCAGCCAGCCGTCAAACCAGTCGGTCAACGCAGCAATGATGAAGGCCCAGGCAGCAAATGTGTCGCGCGTAGGTACGGATATCCAGCTCTCGGGCAGGTAGAACAGCCCGACCACCAGCGGAATCATGGCGATTCGCAGCCACGTCAGGATAATGGGTACGTTAATTGGCATAGTGTCCGTATGCTACCTCAGCCGCATGACGCTGGCAGCTTCGGCGCCGCAAGTCGGCCGCTCCCTGGCCATACGCGCCATCTGCTCAACCCCGCAGCGCTTCATAAATCCGCTCCGCCAGGTCCTGCGAAATTCCATCCACCGACGCCAGATCTTCGATGCTGGCTGACGCCACCCCCGAAAACCCGCCAAATCGGGCCAACAACCGCTGGCGGCGCCGGGCGCCCACGCCTTCGATCTCTTCCAGGCGCGACACGTTGCGCGTCTTGGCGCGGCGCGCCCGCATGCCCGTAATGGCAAAACGGTGCGCTTCGTCTCGCACCTGGGCGATCAGCATCAGCGCGGCAGACTCGCCGCCCAAGGCCACGGGGGGCCGTTCGTCGGCGAACACCAGGGTTTCCAGGCCGACTTTGCGCCCTTCTCCCTTGGCCACGCCCACCAGAGTTTGGATATCCAGGCCCAATTCCACGAAAACCTGGCGCGCCACTTCCACCTGGCCTTTGCCGCCGTCGATCAGCACCAGCCCCGGCATTTGCGCCTCGCCGTCTGCCACCTTGGCAAAACGGCGCGTGAGCACCTGGCGCATGGCGGCGTAGTCGTCGCCCGGGGTAATGCCGGCGATGTTGTAACGGCGATATAGCGACGGCTGCATGTCGTGGTGTTCAAACACCACACAGGACGCCTGCGTGGCTTCGCCAGCCGTGTGGCTGATGTCGAAGCACTCGATCCGCAGCGCGTCCAGGGCGGCTTCATCGGTATCCAGATCCAACGCCTCGGCCAGCGCCAGCGTGCGGCCCGCGCGGGCGCCTGACTCTGTCAGCGCGCGCGCCAGGGCCATTTCGGCGTTTTTCAGCGCCTGCTCCAGCCACGAACGCCGCGCGCCCTGCGGACGGGTAAGCACCCGTGACGGCCGGCCGCCGGCCTGTTCCACCAGCAGATCGATCAAGCCGGGATCAGGCAAAGCGTGCGAACAGACCAGCACGGATGGCATGGCATTGTCCGTGTAGTGCTGCGCCACGAAGGCTTCCAGCACCTGGGGCGCGGCTTCTCCTTCCGCGTGCGTCGGAAAGAACGGTTTGTCGCCCAAGTGGCGGCCACCCCGCACCATCGCCAGATTCACGCAGACCTTGCCGCCAGCCACAGCCACCGCAATGATGTCGGTGTCTTCGCCGCTGGTGTTTTCCATGGTCTGCTGATGCAGCACGCGTGCAAGCGATCCCATCTGGTCGCGCAGCGCCGCTGCTTCTTCGAAGCGCAATTCGCCTGCCGCCTGCTGCATGCGGGCTTCGATCTCGCCCATCACATCCTTGGCTTCGCCGTTCAGAAAGCGCACGGCGCGTTGAACATCGCCCGCGTAATCGGCGGCTTCAATAGCGCCCACGCAAGGCGCCGAGCAACGGCCGATCTGATGCAGCAGACAGGGCCGCGAACGGTTGGCGAAGACGGTGTCCTCACAGGTGCGCAGCCTGAATACTTTTTGCAGGATCTGGATGGTTTCGCGCACAGCCCAGGCATTGGGAAACGGCCCGAAATACTGCCCGCGCTTGTTGGTTGCGCCGCGATAGTAGGCAATGCGTGGCCAGTCATGGCCGGTGATCAACAGGTACGGGTAAGACTTGTCGTCGCGAAACAGAATGTTGTAGCGCGGCTTTAAGCTCTTGATCAGGTTGTTTTCCAGGATCAGCGCTTCGGCCTCGGAGCGCGTCACCGTCACCTCCAGCCGCACCACTTTCGACACCATCTGGGCGATGCGGGGGCTGGCGAGGTTCTTCTGGAAATACGACGAGACGCGCTTCTTCAGGTCGCGCGCCTTGCCGACATACATCACTTCACCCGCAGCATCCAGGTGCCGGTAAACACCCGGCAGATGCGGCAGATCAGCCAGGAATGATTTGAGATTGAAGTCGTCGGGCATTCTGATAACGGCTTTCGGCCTGCAAGGTATCCCAATCGGGAGCATCGAAACGCGGCATCAGGCGGCGGATGCGTTCCACGGACTCGGGCGCGTGATCGAACTTCAGGCGCGACAGCAACTCGTCGGCCAGGTCCGGCCGGTTGCACACCAGCACCATATCGCAGCCCGCGCCCAGAGCGGCGTTGGCGCGATCCAGGATGTCTCCTGCCACCGATGCGCCTTCCATCGTCAGGTCATCCGAGAACACCACGCCGTCATAGGCCAGGCGCTTACGCAGAATGCCCTGCACCCAGCGCTTCGAAAAGCCAGCCGGATGCTTGTCTACCTTGGGATAAATCACATGCGCCGGCATGACCGACGGCAGCACGGCGTCGCCCAGCCACGCATAAGGCGCGCCGTCGTCCTTCAAGATGGCGTCCAGCGGACGCGGGTCCACAGGGATCTCGTGGTGGGAATCGGCGCCCACAAAACCATGTCCGGGGAAGTGCTTGCCGCAGGCCGACATGCCGGCCAGGGCAAGACCTTGAATCAACGCACGCGACAGCATCGTGACCACACGCGGATCATGGTGGAAAGCGCGATTGCCGATCACCTTGCTGACGCCGTAATCCAGATCCAGCACCGGCGTAAAGCTCATGTCCACGCCGCACGCGCGCAGCTCGGCCGCCAGCACATAACCCGCCTCGGTCGCCAGGCGCATGGCGTGCAAAGGATCGCGGTCCCACAGCACGCCCAGGTCGCGCATGGCGGGCAAGGCGGTAAAGCCGTCTTCGCGGAAACGCTGCACGCGGCCGCCTTCGTGATCCACCAGGATCAGCAGCGGTTCCTTGCGCGCCTTGTGTATCTGGCGCGTCAGCTTGGTCAGCTGACGGCGGTTTTCAAAATTGCGGGCAAAGAGAATCACGCCGCCCACCAGCGGATGGCGCAGCCGCGTCTTTTCTTCTTTGGTTAGCGAGTAACCCGCCACATCGACCATCACGGGGCCGGGAGGCAGGGCCGCCTTGGATTTCTTCTTGGCCATAGGGGCTGTCCTTCTGTCTAAGTCTGGCAAGCCATTGCCACGGGCCGGCAGGCCGGGTTCAAGGCTTGCGTTCAACCACCACGTAAGCGGCAGCCATGTCGGATTCGTCGGTAATGGAAACATGCGCGGCGCCAAAGCGCTCGTCATACCATTGCCGCAACTCGGGCGCGATCACCAGCACGGGGCGCCCGCCAGGCGCGTTCAGCGTCTGCACGCGGCGCCATGTCATGGGCATGCGCATGCCCAGGCCGATCGCTTTGGAAAAAGCTTCCTTGGCCGCAAACCGCGTGGCCAAAAAACGCACCCCGCGCACCGGATCACGGCTGCGGCGCGCATGGAATTTTTGCAGTTCTTCAACGCCCAGGATCTTTTCAGCGAATCGGTCGCCGTGGCGCGCCAGCGCGCGCTCGATGCGGTCGATGCGCAGCAAGTCCATGCCAATGCCGGCGATGGCGCCGGCAGGAAGCGCGCCTGCGGGAGCAGCGCCGACAAGCGCGGCAGCAGCAGGAGCTACTGCGGCGGCAGGGGTAGCTGCGGTTTTCTGGGCTTCAGACATGGGATTCTGCGCTGCGATCACAGGCCCCGCAGTGCTTGCAGGCGCGCCTGGATCATCAAGGCTTTCATGTCACGCACAGCCTTCTCCCAGCCATCAAACACCGCTTGCGCCACGATCGCGTGGCCGATGTTCAATTCAGCAATGCCGTCGATCGCTGCCACGGGCGTGACGTTGCCGTAGTGCAGACCGTGGCCCGCGTTCACCCGCAAGCCATGGCGCAAGCCTTCGATCACGGCCAGACGGATACGCTGCAATTCGGCCTGGGCTGCCTCGCCCTCGGCTTCAGCATAGGCGCCGGTGTGCAGTTCGATTACCGTGGCGCCAGC
This sequence comes from Achromobacter seleniivolatilans, assembly GCF_030864005.1. Taxonomy (NCBI): domain Bacteria; kingdom Pseudomonadati; phylum Pseudomonadota; class Betaproteobacteria; order Burkholderiales; family Alcaligenaceae; genus Achromobacter; species Achromobacter seleniivolatilans. The sequence goes on along the minus strand of NZ_CP132976.1, from coordinate 396,694 downwards.
CTTGGCAGCCGCCGCAATCTGCACCGGGTCCGGATCAATGAAGAGCGACACGCGAATGCCGGCCTCGATTAGCAAGCCAACTGCGTCCGACACCGGACCCATTGCCCCAGCCACTTCCAGCCCGCCTTCCGTCGTCAATTCGGTGCGCTTTTCAGGCACCAGGCAGACGTCGCTAGGCTTGACCGCGCAGGCGATCTCCAGCATTTCGTCCGTTACCGCGCATTCCAGATTCATGCGGGTGCGCAGCTGCGGCCGGATGGCGTAAACGTCCGCATCCTGAATGTGACGGCGGTCTTCACGCAGATGCAGCGTGATCAGATCGGCGCCGGCGTCTTCGGCACGCAGCGCGGCGGCAACCGGGTCCGGGTAGACCGTATGGCGTTGTTGCCGAAGCGTGGCAACGTGATCAATATTTACACCCAGTTCTATCATTCTGCAGCCGTCGTAACTTTGGTCGGTTCTTTCGTCGTTTCTTCCCAGCCGCCGCCCAACGCCTTGTAAAGCTCAACGCGGTTGATCAGCGCGGCCAGGCCGGTTTGCACCAGCGAAAGCTGGGCATTGAAAAAGTCCACTTGCGCGGTCTGCACCTGCAAGTAGCTGTCGATACCATTGGTATAGCGCAAATTCGACAATTCCAGCGTACGCGACGACGATTCCTGCAACGCGCGCTGGGCATCCAGCTGTGCGCCATAGGTGGCTTCGCCGGCCAGCGCGTCCGACACTTCACGGAACGCCTGCTGGATGGTTTGCTCGTATTGCGCCACAGCAATGTTGTCGCGCGCCTTGGCCAAGTTCAGCCCTTCGCGAATACTGCCGCCGGCAAACAGAGGCGTCGTGATAGACGGCGAGAAGCTCCAGTAGCCCTGGCCGCCCTTGAACAGGTCGCCCAGCGACGGACTGGCCACACCCAACAGGCCGGTCAGCGAAATCGTCGGGAAGAACGCCGCACGCGCCGCGCCGATATTGGCGTTGGCCGACAAGAGCTGGTTTTCCGCTGCGACGATGTCGGGGCGGCGTTCCAGCAAGTCAGATGGCAGCCCGGCAGGTACCGAGGCCAGCAACTGGTCACGGCCAAACGTGGCAGGCGCTGGCAGATCTTCCGGCAACGGCGTGCCCACCAGCAGCACCAGCGCATTCAGCGCCTGCGCCCGCGCGCGAGCCAGTTGTGCAAGATCGGACGACGCCGTATCCAGCAATGTCTTGGATTGATTCAAGTCCAGCTCGGACGACACGCCGCCGTCAAAGCGGCGCTTGACCAGGTTGTAGGACTCCTGACGTGACGCCAACGTGCGTTGCGTGAGTTCCAGTTGAACCTCGGCCGCGCGCAAATTGAAGTACGACTGCGCCACCGAACCCACCAGCGTGATCTGCACGCTTTTCTGGGCTTGTTCCGTTGACAGATACTGCTGGTACGCCGCCTCGGACAAATTGCGCAAGCGGCCAAACAGATCGATCTCGAAAGTCGTCAGGCCAATACCGGCCTGGTACGAACTGCTGATCGAACTGGAATCAGGCCCGCCAGCCCGCATATTGGGCGGCAGGTGTTGCCGCTGGCCCTGGATGCCGGCGCCAATGGACGGCCATTGGGCGCCGCGCTGCACGCCGTACTGCGCACGCGCTTCTTCCACGCGCTGCACTGCGACTCGCAAGTCGCGGTTGTTCACCAGCGACAGTGAGATCAGGCTTTGCAGACGCGGATCACGGAAAAACTCGCGCCAGCCCAGATAGGCGGCAGGCGTGCCGTCTTGCGGCATGACCGAAGTGGACGGTTGCGATCCCAGCGTCGTGGGATTCGCGTAACCGCCGTACTGCACCTTGGGCTGGTCTGGCCAGTTGCCGGTAACGGGAGCGTCAGGACGCTTGTAGTCGGGGGCCAGCGAGCAGCCGGCCAACGCCACCGCCACAAAGGCGGACAAGGCGGTCTGTTTGAACATCAGGGCTTTCATTCTTTGCCCTCCTGGCCACCGTGGGGTTGTGCGGGAATGGGGGTCGTCGTGTCCGGCGCGGCTTGACCGGCGGCAGCCTTCTTGGCCGCCTGCTCTTCTTCCCAGGCGCGCAGTTCGGCGCCCAACAGACGGGGCCGGGTCTTGAACAGGCCCAACACCACTACAAAGAAGGTCGGCACGAAGATCACCGCGAACGGCGTGGCGGCCAACATGCCGCCCAGCACGCCCAGGCCCACCGCGCGCTGGCTGGCAGCACCGGCGCCCGTGGCCATGGCCAGCGGAATCACGCCCAAGATGAACGCCAGCGACGTCATCAGAATCGGCCGGAACCGCAAGCGCGCAGCTTCCACCGCGGACTCGTAGAGCCCCATGCCCCGCGCGTACTGATCTTTGGCGAACTCCACGATAAGAATGGCGTTCTTGGCCGCAAGACCAATCACAGTCACCATCCCCACCTGGAAGTACACGTCGTTCGACATACCCAGCGCACTGACCAGCCCCACCGCACCCAGCATGCCCAGCGGCACAACCAGCATGACCGAGATCGGGATGGCCCAGCTTTCATAAAGCGCCGCCAGCACCAGGAACACGACGAGCAGCGACAGCCCCATCAGAATCGGCGCCTGGTTGCCCGCCTGCCGTTCTTGGTACGACAGACCGGTCCACTCGTAGCCGAACCCTTGCGGCAACTGCGCGACCAGGCTTTGCATTTCTTCCATGGCCTGACCAGTCGTGTAGCCCGCAGCAGCACTGCCGCCAATACGCATGGACTCGTAGCTGTTGTAACGCACCACCTGGATCGGACCCTGGACCCACTCTGCCGACACGAAGGTGGACAAAGGCACCATTCCGCCCTGCGCATTACGTGCATTCAGCTTCAACACATCAGACAGCTGCATGCGGTAAGGCGCATCCGCTTGGACCCAGATGTTCTGCATCCGGCCCAAGTTGGGGAATTTGCTCAGGTAGGCGGAACCCACAGCCGTGGAAATCAGCGTCGCCGCCTCGTCGAAGTTCACGCCCAGGGCGGCAGCCTTGTCGCGATCGATGTTAAGGCTCAACTGCGTGCCTGGTGCCAAACCCGTGATACGGACTTGAGACAGCACCGGGCTTTTCATCGCCGCGCCCATCAGTTGGCCCGTGGCTGCAGCCAGCGCTTCCGTGCCCGCCCCGCCGCGATCTTGCAAGCGCAGATCGAAACCGGTGGCGTTACCCAGCGAAGAGATCGCAGGCGGTACCAGCGTGAACACGGTTGCGTCGTGAATGCCCATCAACTGCTTCTGGAACGCGTTGAATGCAATCGCTCCAGCGGAGTCTTCACGGGCCTTGCGGTCCTTGAAGTCCTTCAGGGTCGTGAACGCGATAGCCGCGTTCAGGCCATTGCCGTTGAAGCTGAAGCCCTGCACCGCAATAACGTTTTCAACTGACGGAATACTGTGGAAGTACGCTTCAACCTGCTCGATCACCTCGATCGTGCGGTTGGCGCTGGCGCCCGCGGGCAGTTCGATGTTGCTGATCACGTAGCCTTGGTCTTCTTCAGGCAGGAATGAAGACGGCAGGCGCAGATACAGCCAAGCCAGCAGCAAGACCAGCACCAGGAAGGCCAGCATCATGCGGCCGCCCTTGTGCAGCATGCGCGAAACCCAGTTCTGATACCCGTGAGTCGTGGCGTCGAACTTGCGGTTGAACCAGCCGAAAAAGCCCTTCTTTTCGGTGTTATGCCCCTTGGGCACCGGTTTGAGGATGGTTGCGCACAGCGCGGGGGTAAAGGTCAGCGCCAACAGGGCCGAGAAGAAAATCGACACCGCCATGGCGATCGAAAACTGACGGTAGATAACGCCCACCGACCCGCTCATGAACGCCAACGGCAGGAACACCGTCACCAGCACCAACGTGATACCAATGATGGCGCCGCTGATCTGCGGCATGGCTTTTTTGGTGGCTTCTTTAGGCGGAAGCCCCTCGGTTGCCATGATCCGCTCGACGTTTTCCACCACCACGATGGCGTCATCGACCAGAATCCCGATCGCTAACACCATCGCGAACATGGTGAGCACGTTGATGGAGAACCCCAACGCCAGCATCACCGCGAAAGACCCCAGCATGGCCACCGGCACAACAAGCGCCGGAATCAGGGTGTAGCGCACGTTCTGCAAGAACAGGTACATCACCAGGAACACCAGCACCATGGCTTCAGCCAGTGTGTGCAGCACCTGTTCGATCGACACCTTGACGTACGGCGCGGTGTCGTAGGGAATGGCGTACTTGATGTTGGCCGGGAAGTACTTGGACAGTTCTTCCATTTGCTGGCGCACGCCCTGCGCCGTAGCCAGGGCGTTGGCGTCCGGCTGCAGCACGATGGCGAAAGCGGCCGTCGGCTTGCCGTTCAAACGGGCGCCCAACTGATAGTTGTCGGCGCCCACTTCGATGCGGGCCACGTCACGCAGCAACACCTTTGAACCGTCGGTGTTCGCACGCAGCACGATCTTGCCAAACCCTTCAACCGTGCTCAGTTGGCCGTTGGCCGTGACGGTGGCCGTAATACGCTGCGAGTCCGGGTTGGGCGGCGCGCCGATGCTGCCGCCGGAGATCAGCACGTTCTGGCCGGAGATGGCCTGATTGACCTCTGCCATGCTCAGGTTGAAGCCCACCAGCTTGGCGGCATCCACCCACACGCGCATGGCCCGAGGCGCGGCGAACAGCTGGAATTGGCCCACGCCAGCAACCCGGGAAACCGGGTTCTGCACGTTACGCGTGATGTAGTCGGCCAGCGCGGTCTGATCTTGCGTGCCGTCAACGGACGACAGCGTCACGATCATCAAGAAGCCTGTACTGGTCTGCTCGTATTGCAAGCCCTGCTGCTGCACGGCAGTGGGCAACTGCGCAATGACGTTCGACACGCGGTTTTGCACGTCCACCTGCGCCAAGTCGGGGTTGGTGCCTGGCGCAAACGTCACGGTGATCGTCGCGGTGCCGAAGGAATCGCTGACCGACTCGTAGTAGATCAGGCCCTTGGCGCCGTTCAGCTTGTCTTCGATGATACTGGTGACCGACTCCGCCACTTCCTTGGCGGATGCGCCCGGATAGGTGGCAGTGATCGTGATCGCCGGAGGCGCCACATCGGGATACTGCGATACCGGCATGTTCGGGATGGCCAACACCCCCGCCAGCAGAATGAACAGGGCAACTACCCAGGCGAAAATTGGTCGATCAATAAAAAATTGCGGCATGTGGGCTGACTCTGAAAGCGATGCTCACCAAAGGGGAACGCGGCGCAAGTCGCGCCGCGTGCCGCTTACGATTTCTGGCCTGCGGCCTTGTCCTGCTGGGCAGGTTCGGCCGGCTTGGGCGGTTCCGCGGGGGCTGCCGGCTTGGCGCCGGGTTGTGCCGCGGGTTGGCCGCCCTTCGCGGGGGCTCCGTTTTTATTCCATTGGCTGACTTGCACCGGCGCACCCGGACGGATCTTCTGGAAGCCTTCCACCACGACGACGTCGCCCGCCTTCAAACCGCTGGTAATCAACCAGTTGTTCTTCAGGGAACCGCCGGTGGTCACGGGCAATTGTTCGATCTTGTTGTCCTTGACCAGCATCAGGCTTTGCGAGCCATCGGCCGTGCGTTGCAGCGCTTGCTGCGGCACGACCAGCGCCTTGTCGTCCACGCCCTGCTCCAGCCGCACGCGCACATACATGCCGGGCAGCAGGATGCCGTCGGGGTTGGGGACTTCAGCGCGCAGGTTCACCTGGCCCGTGCTCGGGTCGACGGTAATGCCGGTGAACAACAGCTTGCCCGGGTGAGCATATTCGGAACCGTCTTCCAGCACGACCGTGGCGCGGGCGGCGTCCTTGCCTACCTGCTGCAACTGGCCGCTGGCGAACGCCCGGCGCAGCGAGGCCAGATCGGCGGTGGACTGAGTGAAGTCCACGTACACCGGGTCCAGCTGCTGCACGGTTGCCATTTGAGTAGCGGAGGTGGATTCCACCAGCGCGCCTTCGGTCACCAGCGGCTTGCCGATGCGGCCCGTGATGGGCGAGGTGACGTCGGTGTAACCCAGGTTGATCGCCGCGTTGTCCTGCGCAGCCTTGGCGGCTGCCACATTGGCATCGGCCTGACGGAACGATGCCACGGCGTTGTCATATTCCTGCTTGCTGACGGCGTTGGCCTTGACCAGCGGCGCGTAGCGGTCCGCCAACAGCTTGGCGCTGAACAGACTGGCCTGCGCCTGCTTCAATTGCGCGGTCGCTTGATCGTAAGCCGCCTTGTAGGGCGCCGGATCAATCTTGAACAGCAGCTGGTTTTCCTTGACGTCGCCACCTTGCTCGAAGGTGATTTTCTGCACAATGCCCGTGACCCGCGAGCGGATCTGCGCGTCGCGCACGGCGTCAACGCGGCCAGGCAACTCAGAGACGATAGGTGCGCGCTCAGGCTGCACGGTAATGACGCTGACCTGGGGCATGCCGGGGTTCATTTGGGGCTTTTCGCCACACCCCGCCAGTATCAGCGCGAGGACGCCACCGGAAAAAGCCAGACCTGAAACACGTTTAGGCGAAAACCGCATTGAAACCCCCGCGTAGTTAACCGCGTCAAGTAAGCGCAATCTTCAATCGCGACGGTCATTCGCGACCAAAACAAACCATGCGTCAGCCTGGACACGTGAATAGCCCAATAATGTAACTCAGTTATTGGGGAAATCACGGATTTTCAGCGGTGAAAACCGTGCGCGGGGGCACAAATAAGTAACAGGTTTAGCAATTGGAAAGCTCTCTGAGGTTACCCAGGAACACATAGCCAGCGCCGTGTACGGTATGCAAAGGCAGCCGGGAACCGGTTGACAGAACTTTGCTGCGCAAGCGGCAGATGGCAACGTTTAGTGTCCGCATATTAGTGCCAGCACGGATGGCAAAAAGCTCATGGCGCAACAGTTCCTGACCCGGATTCTTCAACAGGCAGACGAAACACGCCCGCTCGGTTTCGGTCAGGTCGACACGATGGCCGCTGGGGGTAAGCAGCGTCCAGCCCCGGTACAACAGGCTCCACCAGCCGTCGATCCGGTCGGGGCCCTCATCGAGGGGCAGGCGGGCCGGGGCGGAACGTGGCGGGCGGGTTGCCGGCTGCGGGTTTAACGCCAGGCGAGCGGGTAGATGGGGAACATTCATCGCGAGGTCTCCACCAGGACCGCCGCGACTGGGCGTGCGGCAGCGTCCCGGAACAAGGTTGCAGTTTGTCCCTAAAGACTACCGTCGCGGCCCGCGCCTGGCGGCGTCCTGGGGCAACTATCAGACCAGTCTTAGCTGCAATGCTCAGGCGTGCTTGCTGTTGCGATGAATGTCATGCGTGACGAAGCAACTGTTTTCAGTGGGCCGGGCCAGAATTCCCGGTTTAGCCAGCGTTTGACGGATGTCCAACAGACCAGAATCCCAATGCTCGCGCATGGCCTCAGTACCGAATTCATAGTCCTTGGAAAAACTCTCCAGATGCTTGGATTCGTAGATCAGGTTGATGATGTTGGTCGCGGGCGTATGGGATAACCTGCGGATATCGGCCAGCTCAGGCGCCCGGCGATCGGCTTCGGGCAGCTTTTCCAGCAGGCGCTGCAAACCATGGCGTAGTTTCAATATGCGCCGCATTTGATCGGTGACCAGACGCGTCCGGCTGGAATATTGAATGTCTTTCTGCCGTTCGGCCACTTCTTCGAGCGAGGTCGGCAAGGGTCCGCGCGCCGGCCATAAATCGACCTGAAACGCCAGCGTATCGCGCATATTGTCGGTGGTCAGCACCTGCGCCAAGGGCGTGTTGGAGACCACGCCGCCGTCCCAGTAGTGTTCGCCGTCGATCTCTACCGAAGGGAACCCAGGCGGCAAAGCGCCCGAGGCCATGATGTGTTCAGGGCGCAGCGTGTCTTTCAGGCTATCAAAATAGGCGAAGTTTCCGGTCCGCACATTGACCACGCCAAAACTCGCGCGGACCACGCCGCTATTGAGCAAGTCAAAGTCTACGTACTGGCGCAGCGTGGCTGCCAGCGGAGCGGTGTCATAGAAGCTGGTAGAGGCCGCGCCCTGACCATGCAGCATATAGGGCGGCGGGAACCGCAGCTTGAAAAAGCCGGGCTGGCCCGAGAACAATGCCTGAAAGGCAGACAACTGGCCATTCATGGCGGGCGATCCAAAGCCGTACGGAATGCCCTGGAACATGCCCGCCAATGAATCACCCCAAGGGATGGACCCGAAACCCGCCGGCCGGCAAATGCTTTCCCAGAAGCCGCGCAACCTTTCCACGCGCTCATCTTCAGGCGAACCCGCGATGATGGCCGCGTTGATGGACCCGATGGAAATACCCGAAATCCAGTTGGGCCGTATGCCGGCTTCGTGCAAGCCCTGATAGACGCCCGCCTGGTAGGACCCCAACGCCCCCCCGCCTTGCAGCACGAGGGCGACGGTGTCGTAGGAAGGCGTATCGCCGGTGTCGGTGGACGGGGCTTTGCGGCGAGTCGTCATGCGGCTACCTCTGGCTAAGGTTTGGTTTTGTCCGGCAATTGCGGTGCGGCAACGCCGGCCCGGAATGGGTATTTGGCAAAGATCTGCGCCACGGCCTTGTCCACATTCTGCGAAGAGCCAGCGGCTTCGGGGTTCTGGACCTCTCCGACCGCCACGCCCTCCCAGACCAGCTGCTTGCGGCGCGGATCGACTAAGTCGATGTTAAGCGTTCCCTCGGTATATTGATAAACATCGTCGCCCCAACCATAACCCGGCCAGCCGCCGTAGAACCCGGAACGGTAGCCGTAGTAGGGCCCCATCGGCGGAGCCGCCGGCGTGACCTGAGTTTTTTGCTGGAGTTTGGCGCTGAAATTGACGAGCAGATCGGGATTGGACGCACTGAAGACATAACCGCGCATTTCCATCTGGCCGCGCGTGGCGTCTTTCAGGCGCTCAGTCAACAAAGTGCTATACCCTGCCTTGTCGGTGCCCAACGGCGTCATATACCCAAAAGTGCGGTACTGAGCGAAATTGGCTTGATGATCGTAATCGGCTTTCACGGTGGGGCCAGAGGCGCAGGCCGCCAGCAATGCCGTCATGGAACCAGCCGTCAAGCATTTCAACGCTTTTAACGCTTTCATGTCGATTTCTCCGAGAACTCAGGGCCCGTCCATAGTGCCGCGAAGCTTATAAAGTTTCAACAGAATCTCATTCTCATCGCATAAAACCACGCGCGGCCCGCCCCTGCCCTGTCTATTACACTCTGCTGTTAATCACGACCCTGACACATACCTAGACCATGTTGGAACTCGACGGCTCAATCTGGTTTCGTTCCGGCGCCCAAACCTGGGGCGGAAAGAACCGCATAGACCTATTGGCGCAAATCGACGCCACCGGCTCCATCACTGCTGCCGCGCGTGCAGTGGGCATGAGCTACAAGGGGGCTTGGGACGCCATCGACGCCATGAACAATCTGGCGGGCGAACCCCTGGTGGTGCGGGCTGCGGGCGGCAAAGGCGGCGGCGGCACGCAGTTGACAGACCGCGCTCGCCGCCTGATCGCGACGTTCCGGGCGCTAGAGACCGAGCACCGGAAATTCATGGAAAACCTGACGCGCGCTGGACTGGATGCCAGCGGCGACATCGATCTGATGAGGCGTTTTATGTTGAAAACCAGCGCACGCAATAAATTCCTGGGCACCGTCGTTGAGATCCGGACGGGCGCGGTCAATGACGAAATTCTGCTGCGCATCGCGGGCGGCCAGACTATCGTGGCGACCATTACGCGGGAAAGCACCAAAGAATTGGGCCTGGAAACCGGCAAAGAAGCGATTGCGCTGGTGAAGGCATCGTCCGTCATTGTCGGCGCCCCGGGTCCGGGTCTGCGGATATCGGCTCGCAATCAGTTGGAAGGCAAGATCAGCGATGTGCGCCCGGGCGCGGTGAACAGCGAGATTCTGATTGCGGTGGAAGGCGGCGCCACGCTCGTGGCCATCGTTACCAATGAAAGCGCGAATGATCTGGCGCTGGGCGTTGGCGCGCCAGCCGTTGGCATCTTCAAAGCATCCAGCGTGATTTTGGGCGTGCTGGACTGATCTGCCGGGCGAACCCTGCCACAGGGTTTGCGCTCAGACGCCTACGTCTTCATCTCGACGGCGCACTTTGCCGCCGCGCACTTCAAAAACCTCGTCGGCCAAGGCATCGACATCCGCCGGATCATGGGTGATCAGCAGCATCGGCACATCCAGCTGCCGCTGCAACGCGTTCAATTCCTGGCGCATTTTGCCGCGCAGTTGCGAATCCAGCGCTGAAAACGGTTCGTCCAGCAACAGAATATCGGGCTGCAACATCAGCGCGCGCGCCAAGGCCACGCGCTGTTTCTGACCGCCCGAGATTTCATTGGGGTAGCTGCCCACAATGGAGCTCAATTCAAACGCGTCGACCCAGCGCCTGGCCTGCGGCCCCACTTCGCGTCTGGGCGGGTTCAGCCAGCCGCGCCGCAAACCAAAGGCAATGTTCTGCGCCACGGTCAGGTGAGGAAACAGCGCGTAATCCTGGAACAGATAGGCCACGCGCCGCGCTTGCGCGGGCAGATAGATGCCTGCCTGCTGGTCGAACAACACCCGGCCATTGATCTCGATGCGGCCCGCATCGGGACGCAGCAATCCCGCCACCGCGCGCAAGGTCAGGCTTTTGCCTGCCCCAGATGGCCCGAACAAGGCGATGCGCTTGGATGCCGACGTAAACGCCGCATCCAGTTCGAAATGCCGGTCGCCCGACACCATGCGCTTGCGGATATCAATACTGACGCTCATCGCCCGCCCCCATTGCGATCGCGCGCGCCTATCGGCACCAGCTTGCCCGCCAGCAGCAAGACCGCGATGCAGGTCACCGACGTCACCAGCACCAGCATGTTGGCGGTGGAATCATCCCCCGCCTGCACGGCTTCATAAATGGCGACGGACAGGGTCTGTGTGCGGCCAGGCAGGTTGCCGGCGATCATCAGCGTGGCGCCGAATTCTCCCAATGCCCGCGCAAAGGCCAGCAAGACGCCTGCTGCAATACCGCGCGCGGCCAAGGGCAAGGTCACGCGAAAGAACACGCCTGCCTCACAGACGCCCAGCACCCGCGCTGCGTTTTCCAGCTGGCTGTCGACGTTTTCGAAGGCCGCGCGAGCGGATTTGAATATCAGCGGAAAGGCTACGACGGACGCCGCGATGACGGCGCCCTGCCAGGTAAAGACCAGTTCAATGTTCCACTTGGCCAGCGTTTCGCCGATGATGCCGCGCCGCCCCAGCAACACCAGCAGGTAATAACCCAGCACGGTCGGCGGCAGGACCAGCGGCAAAGTCAGAATGGCGTCCAGCAGGTCCCGCCCCGGCCAGCGCCAGCGGGACAAGCCATAAGCCGCCGCGGTGCCGGCCACGGTGGCTATCAGCGTTGCCCAGCCAGCCACTTTCAAAGAAAGCAGCAAGGGCACCCATACCGGATCGCTCATCAGTGACTACGATTTCAACAGAGTTCAGGGCTTTTGAAAGCCATAACGCGACAGGATTTCCTGGCCAGCGGGCGACATCACGTACGCCACGAAGCTCGCGGCTTCCTTGGCAGCGGTCTCACGCGCGGTAACGGCGATAGGATACGTGACTGGCGTTTGCGACGGCACGCGCACAGCGACCTTGACCTTGTCGGGCATGATGGCAGCGTCGGTGGCAAACACAAAACCCGCGTCAACTTCTCCGCGCGACACATAGTCCAGGCTTTGACGCACGTTCTGCGCCAGCACGCTCTTGGCTTGCACCGCGTCCCATAAGCCGGCCGCCTGCAACGCGCCTTGCGTGTAGCGTCCAACCGGCACCGATGCCGGATTGCCATAGGCGATGCGCTTGACGTCGTCACGCGTCAGGTCTTTTAGTGTGGTGATGTTGGCCTTGCTGTCCGTTGGCACGATCAGCACGATCTGGTTGGCGGCAAAATCCACGCGGGACGCGGCCTTCACGGCCTTTTCCTCAACCGCCTTATCCATGGCCTTCTGGTCGGCCGACGCGAACACGTCGGCGGGCGCGCCCTTCACGATCTGCTGCAACAACACGTCAGACGCGCCGAAGTTCAGGATGACCTTGGTACCGGCATGTTCTTTCTCGTAGCCCTGGGCCACTTCCTTGAACGCGTTGGTCAGGCTGGCAGCGGCGGACACCACCAGATCTCCAGCATGGGCGGCGGCGCCCCAGACGGCGGACAGCGCCAGGGACAGCGCTAGCAACGAGCGTTTGCAGGACATGGTCTTCTCCTCGGGAATTGCAATATTGGCAACGAAATATATAGAGGTATATAACGCTAGTCAATTTGACGTGCCAGCGCAAGTTGAGCCATATCAAGAAAAGGAAAAACCGGGTTTCAGCCGCGTGCCACGGTGGTGACGTGCACGGATTCCGGCGCCAATGCGGCTTGCAGATAGGCAAGCGCCAATTCGGGCTGTGCGGCGCCGCACATAAAGATGTCCAAGGCCGCAAACTGATGTTCCGGCCAGGAGTGGATGCTGATGTGGGATTCACTGAGCATCACGACGCCCGTCACACCCGCGCCTTCACCAAAATGATGGAAATGCGCACTCAGCACCTGGGCCCCTGCCGCTTGCGCGGCAGCGATCAGCAGGGCCTCCAGCTTGGGCGCGTTGGTCAGGCTTGCCGCAGGCATCCCGCGAAAATCCGCCAGCACGTGGCGGCCGGGAGTGGCGTGAACCGTCACTTGTGCGATCCGCCAGAAGACCAGCCCGAGCTGCCGGACGAACTGCTGCCCCAACTGCTGCTACTGCTGCTTCCACCGCTTCCGCTCGCTATACGGGCGCCGGGGGAGCTGGCTCCCGTCGCGGCCATGACGACCACGATGGCATAGATGGCATACAGAATCTTGCCCATCGCTCTATTCGTCCTTTCCGGAAAGCTTGTCCGCCAGCTTGGCGGGTATCCACAGGAACGCCATCCCGATCAGAACCGGGATGAAGCGGCCGTTGAAGATGTTGCTCAGGTTCAGAAAACCCATCGCAATCATCGCGGTCCAGGCCCACTTGCCGTAGCCGCCCGATTTACCCGCAAGCGGCAGCGATTTCTGCTTGGCCAATTGGGCGTCGCCAAACCATTCGGCCAATTGCGCAGGCGCTACAGGCGCCGATGCCGACCAGCCCAATTCGGCCTGGCCCAGTTCGCGGGTCAACTTAAGCGTTCCCGCCTTGTAATCCGTGATTTTCGTGGTGTCGCCTGCCTTGACGCGCCAATTGAAGGCGCCCAGAGGCATTTCGACGCGCGACGTGTAGTCGTACAGTTTTTGGTACAGCTTGGAACGCCAGCGCACGCTGGTCGCATTGTTATAGCTGGGCCAGGTGTCGCAGACCTGCACGCGTTCCCAGCCCTCGTCCGTTTCCACCAGCCAGATAAAGCCCTTGGCCGGATTGAAGAGCAGGTATTCAATCCAGTCGGACGGTTCTTCGGGGTCCGGGTCGGCGCATTTCATCAGGCCGATCAGCGTGAAGCTTGCGCCGTCGATCTTGGCCACGGCGCCCAGCGCCAACGTGGTCTTGATCGCTTTGACCTTGCGCGCCTTTTCGATGACCTCCGCAGTCGGCCCCGAGCAATCCACGGCCGCCGAGCAGGACGGACACACCACATTGGTGGCCAGCGCCGCCACAAAACTGATGGGGCCGCCGCAATTTGGGCAATCCAACGCCTTGATCTGGCCGCGGAAACGTCCTGCGGTTTCTTCGACCTGCTCGTTGGTGCGCAGCGACCCGGCCTGCATCTGAGACAGGTCGAACGCCTTGCCGATATACAGCTCGGGTTCGGGAGCGTCGGAAAAATCCAGCGTCAGGAAAGCATCCAGGCTGCGGTAGTCGGCGGTCTTGGCCTCCCACCCGTCGCCTGGCACAAACGGCAATTCGCCCTGCGCGCCGCCCGCCCGGCTGGTCCGCACATCGGCCGCGATATAGCGCTGGCCGTCCAGTTTGAGTTCGTCGCCTGGCGCAATGTCCGTAAACGCGGGCATGCCTTGCGTGGACTTGACCTTGCGGCGCCGGGTGACGGCATACTGGCCCGATGCGTCCGACAACCAACCGTCGGCGCCATCCTCAAACCACACATACCACTCGTTCCAGAAGCCTTCTTCAAAGCGCAGCTGAATACGGCCAATCACATCAAAGCGCTTGTTGTCGAATTTGCCGATCGCCCCCAGGCACAGGGGCGAATAGTCTTCCAGCACATCGGCCATCTCGCCTATGCGCTTGACCGATTCGGCATCCTTCAACAAGGTGCTGCGGCAAGCGCCGCAAACCGCCATGACCGAGGCGGTGGACGTGAACTTGACGGGAGCGCCGCACTGCGGACACAGAACCTGCTGCATGGGGCCTTAGCTGGTAAGTTTCTTCAGCACTTCGGCCTTGGCCGAATCGTAGTCCGCGGCGGTGATCAGCCCCTTATCCAGCAGGTCTTTAAGCTGTTGCAGACGCGCGACCGGGTCGGGCGCGGCTGCGGGCGCTGCCTGCTGCGTTTGCTGAGGCGCCGCCGGTTGTTGAGCGGGCTGGCCCAGCCCCACACCCAAGCCCGCCGCCATGGTCTGGCCCAGCGCTGCGCCAGCCGCCAAGCCTGCGCCTATGCCCGCGATGCCGCCTTCGTTCTGTGCCGCCAGCGGAATCGAGGTGGCCGTCTGGTACTGGGTGAACTTGCCCAGATCACCCGCCATGCCCATCGATATCCGCGTATCCAGCGCCTTTTGCAATTCTTCCGGCAACGACACGTTTTCAACCGTGAAGTTGTCCAGTTTGACGCCATAGCGGTCAAACACCGGCGCAAGCTGTTCGCTGATGCTTTGCGACATCAGCCCCTGATTGCCAGCGATGTCCAGGAACGGCACCTTGGAGCTGCCCAGCGCCGTCGTCATGGCCGCGACCACCATGTTGCGCAACTGCGCTTCCAGGTCGTCTACGGTGTATTCGTCGCGCGTGCCGCTGATCTCGCGGTAGAACTTGGCGGGGTCAGCGATCTGGTACGAATACACGCCAAAGGCGCGCAGGCGCACCATGCCGAATTCGCTGTCGCGCAGTGTCACCGGCTGCGCCGTGCCCCAGCGGCGGCCCAACTGCAGGCGCGTGCTGAAGAAGATCACATCCGACTTGAAGGGGGACTCGAACAGCTTGTCCCAGTTCTTCAGGTAAGTCAGCACCGGCAACGTTTGCGTTGTCAGCTTGTACATGCCCGGGCCGAACACGTCGGCCACTTTGCCTTCGTTGACGAACACCGCCATCTGGGATTCGCGCACGGTCAGACTGGCGCCGTACTGGATTTCAAAATCCTGCATCGGATGGCGCCAGGCAAGCACGCCGTCGCGATCCTCATTCCATTGCAGGATGTCAATAAACTGCTTGCGAATAAATGAACCGAGACTCATGGAAAGTCCTCCTGTGTCAGATCGGATTCAACGCGCCTGCCTTACGTCAGGCAGGCGGCATTGACCACGCCGGCAGACAGCGAGACCGCACCGATCAGGCCGCCCATGGCGATATTGTTTTCTTCGATGGCCTCGTGCATGCCGCGAATGGCCTTTGCGACCACGGCGTACACAACGATCTGCACCACCATGGCAGCAGCCCCCCACACCAGGAACATCACAAAGCTGGCATGCACGGCAATGCTGGAGCACAGGGTGAAGCTGAAACCAACGAGCGCGCCGCCGTAAGACAGCACGGCGGCAATATTGCCTTCGCGGATCAGCTCGAATTCTTTGTAGCGTGTCACGGTGGTGTAAACCGCCGTGAAAATACCCAGCATGACAAGCGCCGAGACGATATAGATCAGATAGGTCACCGCCGGATGCATCGCTTCTCCCATTGCCACCCTCCCAATTGCGCGCAGTATATACGCGGCGTTCGATATACTGCGAACGCATTTTTCGTGTCGGACACCCTATGCGCGACCGCGTTCTCATCCTATCGGTATTGATCGTTGCTTCCTGCGGTTTGGGCTATGAGCTCATCAGCAGCGCGCTGGCCAGCTATTTGCTGGGAGATTCGATACTTCAGTTCTCTTCCGTCATCGGCTGCTACTTGTTCGCCATGGGCATCGGCTCATGGTTGTCAAAATATGTAAAAGACGAAGACGTTTTGAATCGGTTTATCGACGTCGAACTTTTGGTCGCATTATTGGGCGGTGTTTCCGCCGCGGTCCTGTTCCTGGTTTTTGCCTGGTTGTCCGCCCCATTCCGCGCCGCTTTGTACGTGGGCGTATTCGTGATTGGCCTGATGGTCGGCATGGAAATTCCGCTGGTCATGCGCGTATTCAACCAGCGCAAGGCCGAATTCCGCGAGATCGTCAGCCGCGTGCTGACCTTCGACTATCTGGGCGCATTGGCGGTGTCGCTGGTGTTTCCTTTGCTGCTGGCGCCCAAACTAGGCCTGCTGCGCACCAGCTTTCTGTTTGGCATCCTGAATGCCAGCGTCGCGCTATGGACCACCTGGCTGTTTCGCGCCGAGGTGCGCCGTCCCGGTGAAAAAGCCATCCGCGCCTGCGTGGTGATCGGCTTCCTGGCCTTGGGCTTCATCTATTCCACCGCGATGACATCGTGGGCCGAAAAAGGCTTGTATGGCGACGATGTCGTGCATGCCGAAACCACGCCCTACCAGCGGCTGGTCGTGACAAAGTGGCACGACGATCTGCGGCTGTACATCAATAACAACCTGCAATTCTCGTCGCGCGACGAACACCGGTATCACGAGTCGCTGGTGCATCCTGGTCTGCAAACCCTGCCCTGGGCGCGCAACGTGCTGGTGCTGGGCGGCGGCGACGGTCTGGCCGTGCGCGAAATCCTGAAATACAAGAACATCGAACACGTCACGCTGGTGGACCTGGACCCGGCCATGACCGGTCTGTTCTCGCGCTCTGAACCGCTCGTCCAGCTGAACCAGGGCTCGTTGAAAGACCCGCGCGTTACCGTCATCAATGACGACGCCGGGCGCTGGCTGGAAACCCATGCCGAGGTCTACGACTTCATCGTGGTGGACTTTCCCGATCCGTCCAATTTTGGACTGGGCCGGCTGTATTCCGTGCCGGTCTATCACCTGATGGCGCGGCACCTGGCCGAAAACGGCTATATGGTGATTCAGTCCACCTCGCCCTATTTCGCGCCGCGTTCGTTCTGGAGCGTGGACGCCACCCTGAAGGAAGCCGGCCTGAACACCTGGCCGTACCACACCTATGTGCCGTCGTTCGGGGATTGGGGCTTCATCCTGGCCAGCAAACGGCGCGATTACACACCGCCCGACAAGATCACCGTGCCCACGCGCTACCTGGACCCGGCGACCACGCGAGAATTGTTCCATTTCCCCGCCGACATGCCGGCGCTGGCGATGCCGCCCAACCGCTTGAATGAGCAGTCGCTGGTGCGCTACTTCGACGAGGACTGGCGCAAGGTCATCCGCTGATGCGCCGCCGCAGCTTTCTTCTGGGCGCGGCCACGGCCGCCGTGGCAGGCACAGCGGGTTATTACCGCTCGCGCGTTATTGAAACCACGCCGGACGTTCACTATCCAGGCATGCAAGCGGGTCACGCCTTGCGCGATGGCGCGGCGCTGCCCGCGCCATCGGCCCATTACCAGCACGAAGTCGCCATTCTTGGCGCGGGCGTGGCCGGCTTGTCGTGCGCCTGGAAACTGGCGCGTGAAGGCTACAAGGATTTTGTCGTGGTGCAGGGTCCGGAGTTCGCAGGCAACGCCGCATCCGGGCAGCGTGACGAACTGGACTACCCGTTGGGCGCCCATTACCTGCCCCTGCCGTCGCTGGCATCCACCCATGTGCGGGAGATGCTGTCGGACTTCGGCATCATCGAACGCGGCGCGGGCGACGCCCGCCCCTATTACGACGAATCCATCCTGGTGCATTCGCCGCAGGAACGGCTGCTGCGCAACGGCCACTGGGAAGAAGGCCTGCTGCCCATGACGGGGCTGCCGGACGCGGACATCCAGCAACATCAGAAATTTCTGACCTTGATCGATCGTCTGCATACGCAGACCGGCAGCGACGGGCGCAAAGTCTTCAGCATCCCGATCGCGCTGTCTTCGCGCGACCCGCAGTGGCGCGTGCTGGACACCATTACGTTCAAGCAATGGCTGGACCGTGAAGGCTATACCTCGCCCGCCTTGCACTGGTATTTGAATTATTGCTGCCGCGATGATTACGGCGCGCAATACGACGTGGTGTCGGCGTGGGCGGGATTGCATTACTTTGCCAGCCGGGACGGCCATGCCGCAAACGCGGGCGAAGGCGCTGTGCTGACCTGGCCCGGCGGCCTGTCCGTGCTGGCCGAGCGCATGCGCAGCGCGATCACGCACAAGCTGGGCCACGCCGACTGGCTCATCGACGGAACCGCCGTGCGCGTCGCAGACACTCCAGCCGGACCCCAGGTGACCTGCCTGAAGTCTGACGCGATTGCGGGCGCCGCGCCAACGTCCTACACCGTGCAAACCCGCCGCACGGTTTGCGCCATGCCTTTGTTCGTGGCGCAGCGCATCCTGCCGGATATCCGGGCCTATGGTTACGACCCGGCCGTGCATGCCTCGGCGCACGCGCCATGGCTGGTGTCCAACTTCGTGCTTCAGGGGTATCCCATCGAGGCGCCCGGCGAACCGCTGTCGTGGGATAACGTCGTCTACCAGGGCCAGGCGCTGGGTTATGTCGTATCCACCCACCAATTGCTGCGCGTCGCCCGTTCCCCGCGCACGGTCTTCACGGCATACCACGCGTCAAGCGGGCAAACTCCGCAGGCGGCACGGCAATGGTTGTCCAGCGCCAGCCCCGAGGCCTTGCGCGACGCAGCCAGCGCCGACCTGATCGCCGCCTATGGCCGTGAGTTCTGGCGCAATGCGCGCCAGTTGGACATCACCGTGCGCGGCCACGCCATGGCGACGCCATTGTGCGGCTATTTGTCCAACCCCGGACTCGCCGCCTTGCGCGAGATCGATGGGCCTGTGCTGTTCGCACATGCCGACCTGTCGGGCTACTCGGTGTTCGAGGAAGCCTCTTGGTGGGGCGTGGTGGCGGCAGGCCGGATACTGGGGCAGAAAGCCCCCTTGGGCTGATACAGTCCGCAGCCGCTTTTTCCTGCCCGCGGCCGCAGCGCTGCAATACAATTCTGCGTTGCTGCCATACGGCGGTCATCTTTGACTGAATTCGAATAAAAACACATGGGAAAGCACGTCATCGTCCTGGGCGCGGGCATTGTGGGTGTTTGCTGCGCGCTGGAGCTGTTGCGCCGGGGCGCCTCGGTCACGTTGGTAGACCGCCAGTATCCGGGGATGGAAACGTCAATGGGCAACGCCGGCGTGCTGGCGCGCAGCTCGTTGATGCCGTTCAACCATCCGGGCCTGTGGGGCCAACTGCCCCGCCTGCTGAAAAACAACACTGTCCAATTCCGCTACCGGCCGAAATTCCTGGCTGCGAACCTGGGCTGGGCGACGCGTTTCCTGCTTAACGCGCGGCCGTCTGTCTTTAAGGAAACCGTGCAGGCGCTGGATAGCCTGATCCGGCTGTCAGCGCCAGAACACCTGAAACTGATGGACGCCGCAGGCGTCCGCCATCGGCTGCGCGATACCGGCTGGGTGTTCCTGTACCGGTCGGAACAAGCCTGGAATGGCAGCGCTTTGGCGCGCCAGACCTATGCGCAGCATCAGGTCCAAACCCAAACCCTGAGCCCCGCCGAACTGGCAGAGATGGAACCTGCGCTAGCGCCTATCTTCCATCGCGCACTGTGGATCAAGGGCTCATATTCGGTCGATGATCCGCACGCGGTGGTCGCCGCCTATGCCGACTTGTTCCGCCGTTCGGGCGGCGCGTTCAAGCATTTGACCGCCACCAGCATCCGCCGTGACGGCCAAGGCTGGACCGTGCAAGGTTCGGAAGCTTCCGAATCACTGACGGCAGATCAACTGGTCGTTGCGCTTGGCCCCTGGTCGAAAAGCCTGCTGAAGACCACTGGCATCGATCTGCCCATGGCATTTGAGCGCGGTTATCACATGCACTATTCCGGGTTGAACGGCGCCACCATCTCGCGCCCTATTTATGACACCGGCGGCGGCTACGTGCTGTCGCCCATGGCGCGCGGCCTGCGGCTCACAACCGGCGTAGAGCTGGATGATTGCGACGCCCCTGCCCGGCCGGTTCAGCTTGATCTGTCCGAAGCCCGCGCCCGCGAAGCATTTCCGCTGGGCGACCGCCTGGACCCGGCCGCCTGGCTGGGACGGCGTCCCACGCTGCCCGACAGCCGGCCGATGATCGGTCAGGCGCCGCGCGCGCCCGGCCTGTGGCTGGCGCTGGGCCACCAGCATATTGGATTCAGCACCGCGCCAGGAACGGCGAAGATACTAGGCGAGCTTATGAGTGAAAACGCAGACCCGGAACAGCACCGCGCGTTCCGTCCCAGCCGTTTCATCTAGCGCCGCCCCACCTGACACTTTTGAGGAGAAGTCGATGAGCACAAAACGTAATTTCCTGGCCTCCGTCCTGGCCGTGGCAAGTCTGGCCAGCTTGGGGCTGCCGGCCGTATCGCAAGCCCAGTCCGCCAACGAAACCGCCATGGAGCGCATCATGCGCACCAAGACGATCCGCATTGGCGCAATCGCTGGCGCCATCCCCTACTTCAACAAGAATCTGAATACTGGCAAGTGGGAAGGCTTTGGTCCGGACTTTGCCGAGATGTTTGCCGCCCGTCTGGGCGTGAAGACCGAATACCTGGAAACCACCTGGGGCAATTCGGTGCTGGATGTGCAGACCAACAAGATCGACTTGATGTTCGGCATGGCGCCCACCCCGGCGCGCAAAGAAGTCGTGAACTTCTCGGACACCTTGTTCAACAACACCTACACCACCGTCTGCCGCAAGGGTTTTGCCGGCAAATCGTGGGCCGAGCTGAACACGCCCGAAACCCGGGTAGTGGTGGATGTGGGCTCAAGCCACGACCAGTTGGCCACCCGCGTGCTGCAAAACGCCAATGTGACCCGCCTGGAAAACTCGGGCGCCGCCACGCTGGCCTTGTCCTCGGGCCGCGCCGACTGCCAGATCCTGGTGGTGCTGCTGGCCAAGCCCTTGCTGGAAAAGCGCCCGGGCATTGGCACGATGAGCATCCCCACCCCGGTTGAGACCGCCCCGGTCAGCATCGGCCTGCGCAAAGAAGCTGACGACTCTCTGCAAAAGTCCGTCAACGCCTGGCTGACCGAGATTCGCGCCAAGGATGAAGTGCGCGGCGTGATCCTGGGCAATATGCAAAAGCTGGCCAACGTGCCGCCCGAGGCGTTCCCGCCCGAAATCAAGTTCTAAGGCCGTAGCAATGAATGACCAGAACGGAACCCTGCCCGCCCGATCCCGGCTGACAACCTGGCTGTTTGTCGGGATTGCCGCGATCGCGTTGATCGCGATCGTTAAAAAATGGGATCTCATCGCCGGCAACGCCGTCAATTACGACTGGGACTTCAGCGTGCTGTGGGAATACCGCAAGCTGATCGCTACTGGCGTGTTGAACACGATCCTGTTCACCATCCTTTGTGTGTTTCTGGGATTGGCGATCGGATTGGTGACGGGCTTGGGCCGGTTGTCGCGCAACGTGTTCATCACGGCGCCCATCCGGGCCTACATCGAGGTGTTCCGCTGCACGCCGGTGCTGGTGCAACTGGTCTGGTTCTACTACGCCCTGCCCGTCGTGACCGGCATCGAGATGTCGCCGGTCATGGCGGCTACCTTGTGTCTCGCTCTGTACGGCGGGGCCTTCTATTCTGAAATCATCCGTGGCGGCATTATTTCGACGGATGCCGGACAGACCGAAGCCGCCAAGGCGCTGGGCATGACCCCTGCGCAAGCCTTGCGCCGCGTGGTCCTGCCACAGGCGTTCAAGAAGATGGTGCCGCCGCTGATGAACCAATCGATCATGCAGTTGAAGAACACTTCTCTGCTTTCGGTGCTGGCTGTGCCTGACCTGCTGTATCAAGGTCAGGTCATCGCTCACGATACCTACCGCCCGCTGGAGATCTACACCTTCATCGCCGTGGCGTATTTCGTGATTCTGCTTCCGTTCACGATGTGGGCCAAGAAGCTTGAGTTCGGCAGCATCAGCAAAGAGGCATGACGATGAGCACCCCCATCATCAGCATCAAGGGATTGCGCAAGTCGTTTGCCAATCAGGAAGTGCTTAAAGACATCAATCTGCAAGTGGATCGCGGCCAGGTCGTGGCGCTGATCGGGCCGTCTGGTTCCGGCAAGTCCACGCTTCTGCGCTGCATCAACCTGCTGACGATTCCCGACGGCGGACAGATTACGGTGGGCGACCAGTCGCTGACCTTTCAAGGCGCGCACACTCGGTTGCCCAGCGAACGCAAGCTGGCCAACTTTCGCGCGTCGGCTGGCATGGTGTTCCAGCACTTCAATCTGTTCCCTCACATGACGGCGCTGCAAAACGTGATGGAAGGCCCCGTCACAGTGTTGCGCCGACCGAAAAAAGAAGCCGAGGCTCTGGCACGCGACCTGCTGAAAAAAGTCGGCCTGCTGGATCGGGCGGACTATTTCCCGGACAAGCTGTCGGGCGGCCAGAAGCAGCGCGTGGCCATTGCGCGCGCACTGGCGATGCAACCCGCCGTGATGCTGTTTGACGAGGCGACGTCAGCGCTCGATCCCGAGCTGGTCGGTGAAGTGCTGAACGTCATCAAGGGTCTGGCCCGCGACGGCATGACCATGATTCTGGTCACGCACGAAATCGGCTTTGCCAAGGAAGTCGCGGATCAGGTCGTGTTCATGCGCGATGGCGTGGTGGCCGAATCCGGACCACCGGAAGTCGTCATCGGCAATCCGCAAAACGAGGCCACGCGCGCCTTTCTGGCGCGCTTTAACCGCGTGCCCGGATCGGAGCTGCCGGCGTGAGCGCCGCGGGTTTTCTTGGCGTGTTGATGCTGGACACGCGATTTCCGCGTCCGCCCGGAGATGTCGGCAATCCTGACACTTACGCGCGCGCCGGTATCCCCGTGCGCTTTGTCACCGTGCAAGGCGCATCGCCACGCAAGATCGTGCAAGAGGCCGACCCGTCTTTCTTGCAACCCTTTGTAGATGCGGCCGTCGCACTGGCTGCCGAAGGCGCCAGCATGATCTCGACCAGCTGCGGCTTTCTGGCGAAATACCAGTCAGTGTTGCAAGCCGCGGTGCCCGTGCCGGTGGTCACATCCAGCCTGTTGCAATGCCGGACTCTGGAGCGAGTCGGCATCGTCACGTTTGACGCGCAGTCCTTGTCGCGAGGCATATTGGATTCGGTGGGCGTGCCCGCCGATGCGGTCGTCGAAGGCCTGACCCCGGGCTGCGAAATGCACGCGCGCATTCTGGAAAACAGCACCGTGATGGATCTGGCGCAGGTTGAAGACAATGTGGTCGACGCAGCCAAACGCCTGACGGCGCGCGCGCCAGGCTTGCGTCACATCGTGCTGGAATGCACCAACATGCCGCCCTACCGCGAAGCGGTGACAAGGGCAACCGGTTTGCCGGTTCACGATATTGAAACCCTGATCCTGCAAACCTGGCGCGCGCTGCCGTAAATCAGCCCAGCAACAGCGCGTCGTCGGAGATCTTCTCGCCACGCACGCGCTCGAACATCGCCAGCAGATCCGGCACGTCCATGCCCCGGCGCTCATCGCCTGACACGTCCAGCACCACTTGGCCTTGGTGCAGCATGACCGTGCGGTCGCCCACGTCCAGCGCCTGACGCATGCTGTGGGTAACCATCATGGTCGTCAGCTGGTTTTCCGCCACGATGCGCGCCGTCAGCTTCAAGACGAAATCCGCCGTGCGCGGGTCCAGCGCGGCAGTGTGTTCGTCCAGCAGCAGGATGCGCGAGGGTTGCAGAGCGGCCATCAGCAAGCTGACCGCCTGGCGTTGACCGCCAGACAACAGACCAATGCGGTCAGTCAGCCGGTTTTCCAAGCCCAGCCCCAACGTGGACAGGCGTTCGCGGAAACCTTGCTTCATGGAAGCTTTGACCGCCCGGCTGTAGCCGCGGCGCGCGCCGCGCATCTGCGCCAGCGCCATGTTCTCTTCGATGGTCAGGTCTTCGCAGGTGCCAGCCATCGGGTCCTGGAACACGCGAGCCACACGGCCTGCGCGCGTCCACACGGGCTGCTTGGTGACATCCACGCCATTGATGTCGATACGGCCCGAATCGATGGGCAGGTCGCCCGACACGGCATTCAGAAACGTGGACTTGCCAGCGCCATTGGAACCGATCACGGTCACGAAT
This sequence comes from Achromobacter seleniivolatilans, assembly GCF_030864005.1. Taxonomy (NCBI): domain Bacteria; kingdom Pseudomonadati; phylum Pseudomonadota; class Betaproteobacteria; order Burkholderiales; family Alcaligenaceae; genus Achromobacter; species Achromobacter seleniivolatilans. The sequence goes on along the minus strand of NZ_CP132976.1, from coordinate 372,479 downwards.
TGGCCCGACGGGATTTCCAACGACAAGCCGCACAAGGCACGGGTTTCAATCGGCGTGCCGGCGTTGAACGTAATTTTCAGATCTTTTGCGGACAACATATCAGCGCCCCTTCTTGCCGACCAGGCGGCGCTTGAGCATCGGGATGACCAGGGCAACGGTGACCAGTACCGCCGTGACGAGGTTCAGGTCTTGCGCCTTCAGGCCGATGAAATCGCTATTCAGCGCCAACGCGATGAAGAAGCGGTAGACGATGGCGCCGATGATCACGGCCAGCGTTGCCAGCACCAGCTTGCGCGACGGCAGGATGCTTTCACCGACGATCACCGCAGCCAGGCCGATCACGATGGTGCCAATGCCCATCGAGATATCCGAGCCGCCTTGCGTCTGGGCAAACAGCGCGCCCGCCAATGCAACCAGCGCGTTGGACAGCGCCATGCCGCCCAGAATCATGCGGCCGGTGTTGACGCCTTGCGCGCGGGCCATGCGGCCATTGGAACCGGTGGCGCGCACGGCCAGCCCGGTCTGCGTGGCAAAGAACCAGTCCAGCGCCAGCTTGGCCAGAATGACAATGACGATCAGCAGCAACGGGCGGGCAACGTAATCCGAAATCCAGGCCGGCTGCAAGATCGTGAAGACAGTGGGTTCGGTGATCAGCGGCACATTGGGCTTGCCCATGATGCGCAGGTTGACCGAGTACAGGGCAATCATCATCAAGATACTGGCCAGCAAATCCATGATCTTGAGTTTCACGTTCAGCCAGCCCGTCACCAGGCCGGCAGCGGCGCCGGCAATCGTCGCAACAATGGTGGCGGTGAACGGATCGGTGCCCGACGCGATCAACGTGGCACAGACGGCGCCGCCCAACGGGAAGCTGCCATCAACGGTCAGGTCGGGGAAGCGCAACAGGCGAAAGGAGATAAACACGCCCAAGGCCACCAAGCTGAAGATCAGGCCGATCTCCAGCGCGCCTAACAACGAGAACAATGACATGAGTCAAATCCAATCAGGGTAAGGATGGTGCATATTAAAGAGTTGAAACGTCGGATATCTTGCGTTTCGGGGTCAGTTTTACCCCAGCTTTCGCAATAAACGTTTCTTACCGCGTCATTTTCTCTTGTTTTTTGCTACAGCGTCTCCACGCGTGCCGGCATTGCCGCAAACGGAGTCGCACACAGGTCAGAAAAAGGGAGAAATCAAGAAAAACCCCGCGCATGCCGCGTGGGCATGGCGGGGCGGAAGCGAAAGCCGTTTTACTTCACGACAACCGCTGCCGACTTGATGACGGCATCAGACAGCGTCACGCCTTGCTTGGCGGCGGCGCCCGGATTCACGTACAGCTCAAGCTTGGAGATGGTTTCCGACGGAATCGATCCGGGCTTTTCGCCCTTCAGGATGCGCACAACAATCTTGCCCGTCTGCACACCCACATCGCGGTAGTTGATGCCCAGAGCCGCAATGCCGCCGCGCTTGACGCTATCGGTGTCAGAGGCAATCAGCGGAATCTTGGCGTCGTTGCCGACCTTGACCAGCGCTTCATACGCCGACACGACGTTGTTGTCGGTGTTGGTGTAGATGACGTCGACCTTGCCGATCAGGCTGCGGGCGGCGGAGCCCACGTCCACCGAACGCGGGGCGGCGGCTTCAACCAGGCTCATGCCATATTTCGGCAGAATTTCCTGGAGCTTCTTCACCACCACAACCGAATTGGCTTCACCCGGGTTGTAGACGATGCCCACGCGCTTGGCAGCGGGAACGATCTTCTTGATCAGTTCAACTTGCTTGTCCAGCGCCAGCAGGTCGGAGACGCCGGTCACGTTCGTGCCAGAGGCATCCATGCTGGTGACCAACTGGGCGGCGACGGGATCGGTCACGGCGGAGTACACGACCGGGACGTCCTTGGTGGCCGCCACGACGGCTTGGGCCGACGGCGTGGCAATGGCGACAATGGCGTCAGGCCGGTCACCGACGAATTTGCGAGCGATTTGCGCGGCCGTGCCGTTGTTGCCTTGCGCGCTTTGATATTGCCACTTCAGATTCTTACCTGACTCGTACCCGGCCTGTTTCAGGGCGTCTTGCACCCCGTCACGAACGGCATCCAACGCCGGATGCTCGACGATGGCGGTAATGGCCACCGACTTCTGCTGCGCTGCTACGGGCGCGGCGATAGCCATCGCCAGCGCCATGGCGCCAACCGTCAGAAAATGTTTTTTTCCGATCAGCATAGGTAAGCTCCTTAAACCCTTGGTATTTGCTCGTTGTTACGGTAACGCCGGCGGCTTCCCGTCGGTCGGACTACTCGTAAAGCCGTATAGTCTAACGCGCCACTACATAAAAGAATTTGGGGGGAATCCCTCAAATGGTGCATGCCGCGACGCGCATGCGCCATCGCGGGGCATGCGGCGCAAATATACTGAATTTGAGCGGGCGCGTGGCGCCCGACCCTTTCCTGGCAGCCATTGGCAGCACCCTTGAGGCCTCACCATGATCAAACGCGCACTGGGCCGTTCCGGCCTGCAAATCCCCCCGCTCACCTTTGGCGGCAATGTCTTCGGCTGGACCGTGGACGAAGCCGGCACCTACTCGTTGCTGGACGCCCTGGTCGACGCCGGACTGAATTTCATCGACACAGCCGACGTCTATTCGCGCTGGGTTCCGGGCAACCAAGGCGGTGAATCCGAAACGCTGATCGGCAAATGGCTCAAACGCACGGGCAAGCGCGACCGTGTGCTGATCGCCACGAAGGTCGGCATGGAAATGGGACCTGACGCAAAGGGCTTGAAGCCCGCCTACATCCGCCGCTCGCTAGAGGCATCGCTTGCGCGCTTGCAAACCGATCATGTGGACCTGTACCAATCGCACAAGGATGATCCCGACACGCCGTTGACGGACACGCTGGGCGAGTACGCAAAACTGATCGAGGCGGGCAGCGTGCGGGCCATTGGGGCGTCGAACTACACCGCGGTGCGCCTGTCCGAAGCGCTGATCGCCAGCGAAAGGCACAGTCTGCCGCGCTACGAGAGCATCCAGCCCGAATACAACCTGTACAGCCGCGAACCTTTCGAGTCGGGCTTGCAGAGCCTGGTCAAGACGCAGCAGATGGGCACGATCAACTACTACGCGCTGGCCAGCGGATTCCTTAGCGGAAAATATCGCAGCGCCAGCGACGCGGGCAAGAGCGCGCGAGGTCAAAAGATCGTGGACACGTATCTGAACGAACGCGGCTTTCGCATCCTGAAGGCACTGGACGAGGTTTCCGAAGACGCCGGCTGCACGCCCGCGCAAGCCGCGCTGGCGTGGCAGATCGCGCAGCCCGGTATTACCTCGCCCATCGTCAGCGCAACATCCATTGCGCAGCTGGACGAACTGGTCAAGGCCGCCACGCTGCAACTCAGCCGCGACCAGCTGGCCAAGCTGAGCTTGGCCAGCGACTGGCGCTAGGATTTACGCCAAAGGCGCTTGGGCGGATCAGAAGCGCTGTGTCAGCGTGAGCAGCGCGGTCCGGCCTTCGCCATAGAAGACCGAATTGTAGAAACCCATGGACCGGTAGTACTTCTTGTCGGCCAGGTTGCGCACATTCAGCTGCAACTGGGTCTTGTCCGAGAAGTTGTACTGGGCCATGAGGTCAAACAAGGCATATGGTTTTTGCACAATGGCGCCAGATTGCAGACCGTAATAGGTCTGCGCGCTGGTTTCGCTTTGCCAGCGCACGCCGCCGCCCACGGTCAGCTTGTTGAACGCGCCCGGCAGGCGGTATGCCGTGCTCAACTTCAGCAATTGCTCGGGCTGAGTCGTCTGCACCTTCTTGCCGTTATTGTCTTTGGATTGACGGTACGTGTAGCCCAGGAATACGTTCCACCCCGGCATCACCTCGCCCGCCACTTCCATTTCGAAACCTCGCGTGCGGGTCCCGTCCAGAATGTAGTACCAGCCGTCGTCATGCGCGTAGTCGTAGCCGCCGTACTCCGCCACGTCCTTCTGATCGGTCTGGAACACGGCTACCGACGCGTTCACGCGCCCGTCCAAATAGGATGCCTTCAGGCCGGCCTCATAGTTGTGACCATAGGCCGGACCCGCCATGTCCCACGTCTGCGTCTTCACCATCTGCGGCTGGAAGATATTGGTGTAGCTGACGTAGGCCGTGTAGGTATCGTTGAAGTCATAGGTTGCGCCCACGTACGGCGTAACTTCGGAATACGTGTGCGAGTAACCCGTCACGCCAGCGCTGGTTTCGGTGGATTCCCACCGGGTCCAGCGCGCACCGGTCAACAAATGCAGTCGATCCGTCAGCCCCAAGCGCAACGTACCGTAGACGCCGGTCTGCTTATTGCGGTTGGTTTGCGACAAGGCCAGGATGTCCCAGTTTGGCGCCGGCCAGTCGCCGGTCCAGTTCTTCACGTCGGGAATGGGGTAAGTGTCTTGATCCGACGTGTCCCAGCTTTGGTTCCACGCCTTGATGTCGGAATGCGAGAAACCCACGTTGAACTGATGCCTGCGGCCGAAGGCGTTGAAATCGCCGTCCATAGAGCCGCCCAACACGTTCTGGTCGCTGCCGCCCACGAATTTACGCAGTAGCGGCGGCGTGGAAAATCCGTCCATCGTGACCGGCACGTCCGACGTAAACAGCAGCGGCGCGTCAAACTTGTTTTCCAGGCGAGTGAACGACAAGCGGGCGTTCCAGCCATTGTTGAAACCGTGGTCGATCTGCGCGAAATATTCATGGGAATCCGTGTCCCAGCGTGACCACTTGGCGCCCATCGCCTGGCCCTTGGGCCAATCGATCGGTTTGCCATTGGCATCGAGCGCCGGCAGGCCGCCCCAGCTGATGCCGCTAGGCCGCGTACGCTGCACCGATCCGCCAATGCTGACCGTGGTGGATTCCGCCACGTCCGCTTCGACAATGCCGTACAGCACGTCGCGCTTTTTCTTGTACAGGTCCATGGTGTCGCCGCGCCGCTCTTTGGCGCCAACGAGCCGGCCGCGCACCGAGCCAGATTCGTTAAACGGCGTGGACAGGTCGACTTCGCCGCGATAGGTGTCTTCGGTGCCCGCCGAAACCTTCAGGTCGCCCTGGAATTCGCGCGTGGGACGCTTGCGAATGAAGTTGATCGAGCCGCCCGGATTGCCGGTGCCGCTCATCAGGCCCGTGGCGCCGCGGATGATTTCCACGTGGTCATAGATGACCGGATCGAGGTTGCCGTCGCCGAATTGGTAGATACCGTTCAGCGGCTTAACCACGCCGTCGAACTGGAACGTGTCCATGGAAAAACCGCGCGAGTAATACGTCAGGCGCTCGGATTCCGCTTGCTGCACGTTCATGCCGGTGGCGTTTTCCATCACGTCGCGTACCGACGTAATCGACCGGTCGTCCATTTGCTGGCGCGTGATCACGCTGGTGGACTGTGGCGTTTCGCGTTGTGACAGCACTAGACCGTTGGCCGAACGCATCCAGTCGGCCGTGTACAGGCCCGTGCCTTCCGTCGTCGCGCCCGCGCCTAACACCACGACCGGCGCGAGTTGCGTTGCCATCTGGCCGCCCGCGCGCTGCAGCAGGAAGTCGCCATCGGCGCGGCGTACCGCTTCCAGTGAGGTCCCCGCCAGCAGCGCCGCGAACCCCTGGTCCACGCCGTAGCTGCCTTGCAAGCCCGGAGTTTCCATGCCTTCGGTCAGTGCCGGGTCGAACGACAGCAGCACCTGCGTCTGCTGCGCAAAACTGGACAAGGCCGCGCCCAGCGCGCCTGCCGGAATGGTCACGGAATGCCGCAAGGCGGACGACACGGTGGTTTGAGCCTGCACGGCAGACGGCGACATTGCGGCGCCAGCCATGGCCGCCAGCACCAGCGCGGCAAAGGCCTTCATGCGCAGACCTGCCGGCGCATCAGGCGTAGAGGGAAAAAAAGGCAGAGACATTTCGATGGGTTCCAGGCGAAGAATTTTTTAGGCTTCACCCGTATGCCAATCGAAAATACAAAAGTGACAGTGCCGATTGAATTTTTTTTCTAGGCGCGTGCCCGCAACACCACCCAGTAGCGCGTGTAGCGGTCGGCCCGCACGGGCAGCGCCCGTTCAATTGCGGCCAGAATCCGGTCGGTGTCACCCAAGGGAAACGAGCCTGAAATGCGCAGGCCTGCCACCGACGGATCGCAGACCAGCCGGCCCTTGCGGTAGCGGCCCAGTTCCTCGGCGAAAGCGTCCAGCCGCATCCCGTCGGCGTAAATCGCCCCCTGCACCCAATCATCCGCGTGCGGCGCTAACCGTATCGTTTGCACGGCCAGCGTATTGAAGTGCGTACCGCTGCCTGCCTGGACGATGCGCTCGGCGTCCTCGCCCCCCGCCGCCGGTTCGATCTTGACTGCGCCTTCGGTCACGGCGACCCAGCTCTCGCTTTCCAGCAAGCGCACGACAAAACGCGTGCCCAGCGCGGTGATCCGGCCCATGGGGGTTGCCACCACCAACGGCCGGGACGGCGTCTGCGGGTCCGCATGCGTTGCGACGTGCAGTTCGCCCTGGCGCAGCACGACGAGCCGCTGGATGGCGTCGAAACGCACGTCCACGGCGGTTCCGGTATTCAGGCTGAGTGTGCTGCCGTCGGTCATCGTGACATTGCGGCGTTCGCCCACCCCCGTGCAGAAATCCGCTGACCACGCCTTCCATGGCAGCGCCGCGGCCGTCAGTCCACCGGTGCCCAACACCAATGACAGCGCTTTCAACGCTTGGCGGCGGCCCCGCGACGGCACGCGGTCCAGGACAGACAATCCCGCCTGCGGCTCGACTTGCCCAAATTGGCGCCCCAGCATTTCAATGCGGTCCCAAGCCAGACGATGCAACGGGCTGGCGTTCACCCAGCGTTTACAGGCATCGTCATCCGCCGCAGTGGCCTCTTCGGCTCCCATCCGCACAAACCATTCACTGGCTTCGCGGATGACCGATGGCGGCAGTTCGCCCCGCCCGGCTGCGCGCCCGCTCACCAGCCCGCCAGACAATGTTGCATGGCCCGGGCCAGATACTGGCGCACCGAACTGACCGACACCTGCATGCGTTCGGCGATCTCGCCGTGGCGCAGCCCTTCCAACTGCGCCAGCAAGAACGCCTTGCGCACCTTGGGGGGCAACCCGTCCAGCAGCCGGTCGATTTCGACCAGCGCTTCCAGCGCCATGGCGCGGCGCTCCGGCGGGAGCGCAACCGCGTCTTCGACCAGGGCCAGGCTGTCCAGATACGCCCGTTCAATATCGCGCCGGCGGAACAGATTGACCATCAGGCCGTGCGCGATCGTCGTCAGATAGGCGCGCGGTTCGCGATACTGGCGCGCGTCGTCCTCGCGCACCAGCACTTTCAGATAGGTATCGTGGGTCAGATCCGCCGCGTCAAAGGGGCAACCCGTCTTCCGGCGCAGCCAATCGCGCAGCCAGGATTGATGCTGGATGTAGAGCCCCTCAATGGGCGCTGGGGAACCGATTTGACTCATGGCATTCGACGGACCGGATAGCAAACTTACTAATGATAACCATTATCAATAGTAATGGATATCCGGTCCGCGCATGCATCAATCCAGCGTGACGCCGGAATCCTTCACCACTTTTGCCCAACGAGCCACTTCGCTGTCGACGAACTTTCCGAAGTCCGCGCCCGTCAGCGCAGGCACCGCAGACCCGTTGCCAGCCCAGGTTTCCTTGAGCTTCGGCGTGTTCAGCGCCTTGGTGATCTCAACCGCCATCTTGTCGACGGCCGCCTGCGGCGTGCCAGCGGGCGCCCAGATGGCGTACCAGGTCGACACCACGTAATTCGGAACACCGGCTTCGGCGGCAGTTGGCACATCAGGCAGAGACTGCGAACGTTCGGTCGCCGCCACCGCCAAGGGCTTGATAACGCCAGCGCGGATATGTCCCGACGATGAACCCAGCCCATCAAACGCCAGATCAACCTGGCCCCCAATCAGCGCCGACAGCATGGGACCCGCGCCTTGATACGGCACATCCACCAGCTTGATGCCCGTCTGCATGGCAAAGAGTTCGCCAGCCAAATGGTGCGTGCTGCCCTTGCCGGCCGTGCCGAAGTTGATTTCTCCGGGGTGCTTCTTGGCGTAGTCAACGAACTCTTGCAGAGTCTTTACCGGCAGCTTGGCAGCGTTGATGACCACCACCTGCGGCGGCTGCGCCACCAGCGCAACAGGCACAAAGTCCTTCTGGATGTTGTAGTTCAGGCTTTTGTACAGCGACGGGGCCAGCGCATGATGCGCGCCACCCATGAAAAACGTGTAGCCGTCGGGTCTGGCCTTGGCGGCCACACCAGCGCCTACCGTGCCGCCTGCCCCGCCCTTGTTGTCGATCACCACCGTCTGGCCCAATTGCGTGGTCAGTTGCTGGGCCAGGGGACGAGCAAACGTATCCGTGCCGCCGCCAGCGGGGAACGGAACAATCAGCGTGATGGGACGCTCGGGCCATTCTGCGGCCGCGGCGCCGCCAAAACCCAGAGCTGCCACGGCGAATAAGGCTGCGGCGGTAGTGCGATATCTCATATTGTCTCCTCTTGCTGCATCATGGGGACGGCGCGGTTTTGTGCGTCTCGTCTCTTGAAATTTTTATTGAATGAAGCGTCAGGACCTGCGGTGCAATGTGGGGCGATAGGCTCCTTGAAAAAAAATGCCGGTCCCTCGGGACCGGCATGCGAACGAACGGTTATAGCGCCTGATAGGTTTCGCGCAGCACGTTCTTCTGCACTTTGCCCATGGTATTGCGCGGCAGTTGATCAATGATGTGCACGCGCTTGGGCACCTTGAAATTGGCAATCCGCGACTTCAGTTCAAGCTGCATCGCGGCGGCATCCAGCGACACGCCGTCCTTGGGAACCACAACCGCAACCACGGCTTCTCCGAAGTCAGGATGCGGTACGCCGATAACGGCAGACTCCGCCACGCCGGGCATGTCGTCAATCAACGTTTCGATTTCCTTCGGGTACACATTGAACCCGCCAGAAATGATCAGGTCCTTGCTGCGTCCCACAATCGACAGGTAGTCGGCCGGCACGTCGCGCCCGGCCGATTCTCCGCCCCAGCGGCCCACATCGCCCGTCTTGAACCAGCCGTCTTCGGTGAATTCTTCACGCGTCTTTTCCGGCATGCGCCAATAACCCGAAAACACATTGGGCCCGCGCACCTGCACGTTGCCGATTTCACCCGGCGCCAATGCAATGCCCGCGTCGTCGACAACCCGCACTTGCACGCCAGGCAAGGCCCGGCCGACGGTGCCGGCCAGGCGCTCGCCTTGGCTGGCGCTATAGGGATTGGACGTCAGCATGACGGTTTCACTCATGCCGTAGCGTTCCAGGATGGCGTGGCCGCTGCGCTTGTGGAAGTCCGAGAACGTTTCGGCCAACAAAGGCGCGGAACCGGAAATGAACAAACGCATGTTGGCGCAGACGCTGCTGTCAAAACGCGAATCCGCCAGCAAGCGCACGTAATACGTCGGCACGCCCATCATCACCGTGCTTTGCGGCAGGTAATGCAAAGCCAGATCAGCATCCAGCTTGGGCAGCCAGATCATCTTGGCGCCAGCCAACAGCGCGCCGTGGGACGCCACGAACAGCCCGTGCACGTGGAAGATGGGCAGCATATGCAGCAGCACATCGTCTTCACGCCAGCCCCAGTATTCATGCAGCACCCGCGCGTTGGCCGCCAGGTTGCCGTGCGACAACATTGCGCCCTTGCTGCGGCCGGTGGTGCCAGACGTGTACAGAATGGCCGCCAGATCATCAGGCTGCCGCGTCACGGTCGTAAACGTCTGCGGCAAAGTGCCAGCAGCGTCCAGCAGACTGCCTGTGCGGTCTTCATCCAGCGTGTACACGTGCGCGCAACCCGCGCGGTCAGCGGCGCGTTGTACCCAGTCGCGGTTTTTGCTGGCGCAAACCACCACCGCGGGTTCGGCATTGCCCAGGAAGTACTCGATCTCCGACTCGCGGTACGCGGTATTCAGCGGCAAATACACGAGCCCGGCGCGCAGGGTGGCCAGATACAGCAACAGCGCTTCGGGCGACTTTTCCACCTGCACGGCGACCCGTGACCCTGCGGGCAGGTCCAGCGACGTCAAGAGGTTGGCCAGGCAGGCCGTGGCGCGATCGATATCGTCCCAGGTGTATTCAAGGTCGGGCGTTTCCAGCGCGACTTTGCTGCGGTCCTTGGGAAAGCCGCCTTGCAGAACGGCGTATAGATTGGCGTTGCTCACCTTGGTCAGTCTCCGGAAAAAGTAGGGTCTACGCCGGCCAGGAAAGCGCGTACGCCCTCCTTGTGGTCCCGGCTTTCGGCATAGGAGAAATAATCCTGATACTCGTCCTCGGTCAAGGCGCCGCCTGTGGCGAGCCTTGCGGACAAGCGTTTATTGATGCGGGCGGCCAGCGGCGCGCCCTGCGTGATGCGTTCGGCGCTGCGCCGGACGGCGTCAGCCACCTGACCGTCCGCCACGATTCGCGTCAAGAGGCCCAGGCCGCGGGCCTCTTCGGCGTCAAAGACACGGCCTTCCAGAAGAATGGCCAACGTGGCCGCCCGCCCCGCCAGCGCCAGCAAGCCGCGCATTTCATCGGGCGCCATCGGAAATCCCAGGCGGTTGATCGGCACGCCAAAGCGCGCGGATGCGCCAGCGATACGCAAATCGCACTGGCTCGCAATTTCCAGCCCGCCGCCCACACATACGCCTTCAATCTGAGCGATCACCGGGTGAGGGCACGCGGCTACTGCCTGCAAGGCGGGTCCGAGCACGTCGCGGTGATAGCGCTGCACGCCGGCCATGTCACCGCGCTGTGCGGGAAACTCCCGGATATCCGCGCCAGCTGCAAAATTGCCGCCTTCACCGCGCACGATCACGCACCGCAGCGAGTCGTCGCGGGCGATGTCCGTGAACACCTCTTGCAATTCACGCCACATGCCCACTGTGATCGCGTTCAAGCGGCCCGGATGCGACAACGTCACCCACGCCCACGAGCCCTCGCGTTCCAGCCGCACACGGCCAGTCTGGTCTTGCGTCATGTCTCCTGCCCTTCTGTTTTTTTTGTCAGGCGCGCCTATGCGCGCATCAGGCCACGCGTCCCACGCCCCTGCTGACCTGGGGCTTGCCGTCTCCGAGCTTGGCCAGATTCGTGTCCAGTTCATCCAGCTCGTAGAGATAGTTGACCATCAGCGCGCAGGACTGCTTGAGCCCTTTGGGCGAAGTATCCGCCGCCCAATTCAGCCTCTCGATCCGGGCGCCGTTGCCCAAATGAAAGCGCGCTACCGCATCCAGCGGCAAACCGTTCTTCATGGACTGCAAATAGGTGGCAGCCAGCCGAAAACCCGCGCGCTTGACCACATCAGGCGCCTTGCCTTGCGCCGCGCTGGCCAACCGCGCAACCCAGCGCTGCCCGTCAGGCACGCCCGCCCGCTTGCGATCCTTGGTGCGCGATTTGTCTTCGCGCACAATGGCTTCCACGCCGTCGGCGTCCAGCTTGCCCAGCCAGTCTGAAAAACCCGGAATCGGCGAAAGGGTCGCAAAGGCCTTGAGCTTGGGTAATTCTTCAAGCAACTGCTCCACCACGCGCTTGAGCAGAAAGTTGCCAAAGCTGATGCCCTTCAAGCCCGGCTGCGTATTCGAGATGGAATAGAAGATCGCCCAGCGGGCGCGGTCCAGATCCTGCGGCGGCAAAGTGCTGTCCAGCAGCAGTTGCACGTTGTCCGCCATCTGGCTGGCAAACGCCACTTCCACAAAGATCAGCGGCACGCCCGGCATCTGCGGATGAAAGTACGCATAGCAGCGGCGGTCGGGCGACACGCGGCGGCGCAGGTCATCCCACGATTTGATCTCGTGGACGGCCTCGTAAAGAATCAGTTTTTCCAGCAACGAAGCCGGAGAATCCCAGGTCAACGGGCGCAGTTCCAGCAAGCCCACGTCGAACCACACGGACAGCAGCGCTTCCAGCTCCTTATCCAAGCCTTGTATGCCCGCCACCTGTTTGCGCCAGCGCAGCATGTCGGCGCGCAATTCCACCAGGAAGCGCAACCCTTGGGGCTGGGCATTGAAGCGCTTGAACAAGCGCGTGCCCTCGCCGCCGTCGGCCGCGTAAGTGGCCCGCACCTGCGCCAAGGCGGCCAGCATCAGCCGGCGGTCCTTGCCGTCTGCTGCGGTGTACTGTTCGCACCAGCGGCGCGCCAGCTTGTTGGCCGCCACGTCGGTCAGCCGTGCCTCGAACAAGCGCCGGACCTCGGACTCGCTGGGCAAACGCCCGCGATCCCACAAGCGACCCAAGCGGGTGATCAGGCTGGAACCTTCCGCCGCCGACGCCGCGTCGATCGGATCGGCGTCGGGCTCAGGCGTGCGTGCGCCGCGCGCGGGCGCGAGATTGGCGGGTATGGGCATGGGCAGGCTCCTCGATAACGATGGGATCGGACAACACCGGACCGGCGGCGTCTTCATTGGCCAACACGCGCAGCGCATCCAGCTGCCGCATTAAGTGGGTATGCGCCAGCGCTTGCGCGGCGTCGCTGTCGTGCGCTTTCAAGGCGGCGAAAATCGCCAGATGTTCGGCGCAGGACGCATGGATGCGGCCCGGCCGCGACAGACTGCGATGGCGCGACAAACTCAGCACCTTGCGCAGATTACCCACCATGTCCGTCAGCCATTGGTTGCCGGCCAAGGCCTGCACGGCTTCATGGATCAAGTAGTTTGTTTGGTAATAGGCGTCAATGCGGCCAGCTTTGGCGTGCCCTGCCAGGGCGGCATGCAAGGGTTCCAGCGCGGCCAGTTGCTCGTCGGTTGCCTTGCGGGCAGCCTCGTACGCGCAGCGCCCTTCCAGCATGGCCATCAGCGGAAAAATGTCTTCCAGGTCTTTGGCGGACAACTCGTTGACGAAGCAGCCGCGGCGCGGCTCCAGACGTACAAGACCCTCGGTAGCCAGCACCTTGAGCGCTTCACGCAAGGGCGTGCGGGAAATACCGAGCTCGCCGGCCAGCCGCAGTTCATCAATCCATTCGCCATTGCTCAGTGCACGCGCATGGATCATGCCACGCAGGCGATCCGCGACTTCCAGGTACAGCGCTTGGCGAACGATAGGCTGGCTCATGGCTCATGTAAGAACGGCGGAAGGTACGCCGTAATTCATAATTATGAATAAGCCATGATAAATCCGGGCGCGGAAAAAGGTAAACCCCCTGCGCCCCCGGACCTACCCTAATGAAAATCGCCCAATCGCAGCGGGCTTAGAAGTGAATCGTGCCGTCCACGGCGTGGCTGGTCAGCGCCCGCGCCCAACGGCGCGCTGGCAAGCCGTACTTGGCCTCGACGACTTCCGCCCGCGCCAGGAGTTCGGCCGGAGTGACCGCCAGGCGGGGGCCGGAAAAAGCCAGCACGATCTGGTTGCCCGCGTCGACTTCGGGCAGCAGCACCACCCGGTCATCAAACGCCTTGGACAGGTTGTCGATGTTCTTGGTGAAGCTCTCGTGACGGCCAAACAGGTTCACCGCCAGCACGCCCACGTCTCCCAGCACGCGGCGGCAGTCGCGGTAGAACTTGACGCTATCGCGAACCGGCCCCTCTGCCGACGCGTCGTACAGATCAACCATCAGCACCGGGCAGCGCCCGGCATTCATCGGGTCGGCCACCCAGACTCCGGCGTCAGCATGTTCGACTTCCAGCCGGTTCGACCCGGGCAGACGGAAGAACATATGGCAGGCCGCAGTCACGCGCGGGTTCCACTCCACGGCCAACAAGGAACTGCGCGTGTGCTTCACGCAAAACCGCACGAGCGACCCCGCACCCAGGCCCAGCATGCCAATGGCCTCTTCTTTGGGCGGTTCCAGAAACAGCAACCAGGCCATCATCTGGCCCGTATATTCCAGCACCAGCTCCGACGGATTCTTGACGCGCATGGCGCCTTGCACCCACTCGGTGTTGAAGTGCAGATAGCGCACGCCATCCGTTTCGGACAGGGTCGGCTGGTCGAGTTCAGAGGGAAAATTCGATTTATGCATGGCGGGATTGTAGGTCAGGCGTTCCGTACTACCCGGCCCGGTCAGGCCAGGCCGGCCGGAACACCTGCCGCCTGCGCGCTTAGATCCGCTCGAAGATCGCGGCGATACCCTGCCCGCCGCCGATGCACATCGTCACCAAGGCGTAGCGGCCGCCCACGCGTTGCAGTTCATGCAAAGCCTTGACGGTGATGATCGCGCCCGTCGCGCCAATAGGATGGCCCAAGCCGATGCCGCTGCCGTTCGGGTTGACCTTGGCCGGGTCCAGCTTCAGTTCACGCGCCACGGCGCAAGCCTGAGCCGCAAACGCCTCGTTAGCTTCGATCACGTCAAGCTGGTCCACGGTCAGACCGGCGCGCTTTAACGCCGCCTGCGTGGCCGGCACAGGGCCAATACCCATGATGGAAGGGTCCACGCCAGCGTGGGCATACGCCACCAGCCGGGCCAGCGGCTTGATTCCGCGCTTGGCGGCCACCGAGGCGTTCATCAGCACGACAGCGCCTGCGCCATCATTCAAACCGGAAGCGTTGCCGGCGGTGACGGTGCCGTTCTCTTTCTGAAAGACGGGTTTCAAGGCGCCCATCGTGTCGGCTGTGATGTCACGGCGCACGTGTTCGTCGGTATCGAACACGACTTCGCCCTTGCGCGTCTTCTGCACAACAGGAACGATCTGGTCCCGGAAGTAGCCCGCATCAATAGCAGCTGCCGCGCGGCGGTGCGACTCAACCGCCAGCGCATCCTGGTCCTGCCGGGTGATGCCAAATTTGGCCGCTACGTTTTCAGCAGTAACGCCCATATGCATGCGGCCAAACGGATCGGACAACGCGCCTGTCATCATGTCGAGCATGACGCTGTCGCCCATCCGGGCGCCCCAACGCTGCGACGGCACGATGTACGGCGCGCGGCTCATGCTTTCAGCGCCTGCGCCAATGGCGATCTCGGCATCGCCCAGCATGATAGTTTGCGCCGCGGACACAATCGCCTGCAAGCCGGAGCCGCACAGACGGTTGACGTTGAAAGCGGGCGTCTCTTTGGCGATGCCAGCGTTCATGGCAGCGACGCGCGACAGGTACATATCGCGCGGTTCGGTGTTGATGACATGGCCTACCGCCACATGGCCGACTTCATCGCCCGTGACGGTGGCGCGTTCCAGTGCTGCGCGGATGACGGTGGCGCCCAGATCGCACGGCGGCACATCTTTCAGCGCTCCGCCGAAATCGCCGATGGCGGTACGGACGGCGGCAGCGACGATGACTTCATTCATGGTGTTTCCTCCTTGTAATGCGCACCATCATACCGCCGCCCTCCTGCCCCCGGTTTAGCTCCCGGACTTGCGCGCAGCCTGTCGTGACACGAAGTTATCAACCGCCTCGGCGTGCGCCTGCGTCTTGTGCGCCAGCGCCTGATAAGCCGCCGACAATTCCAGCAAGACATCCAGGCGGGCGTGCTGGCTTTCGCGCAGAAGACGTTTGGTCAGACGGACGGCGTCCGGTGAATTTGCGGCCATGCGGCTGGCCAGCGCGTGCGCTGCGGGCAACAGCTCGGCCACGGGCACCACGCGCGACACCAGCCCCCAATCCAGCGCCGTGCCCGCATCGATGGCATCGCCCGTAAATGACATCTCGGCCGCTCGCGCCATGCCAATCAAGCGCGGCAAGAACCAGGCCCCGCCATCGCCCGGCACGAGACCCAGCTTGACGAAGCTCTCAGCAAAGGTCGCGCCTTCCGCCGCGATGCGCACATCGCACATGCAAGCCAGATCGCATCCCGCGCCAATGGCCGGGCCATTGACCGCCGCAATGGTCGGCACCTCCAGCGCGTGCAAGGCGAGTGGCAGCCGCTGAATGCCATGGCGGTATTCCTGCCGCAATGCCGCGCTGCCCACCTCGGGGCCGATCTGGCGCTGCATATCGTTGATATTGCCGCCCGACGAAAACACCTTGCCCGCGGCTGTGATGATCAGCACACGCACGCCGGAGTCCCGTTCGATGCGGGTGAACGCGGCCAGCAACTGATCCACCATCAGACTGCCCGTCAGCGCATTGCGTGTCTTGGGGTCATCCAATGTCAGCGTGACTACCCCGTCCGCACTTTGCTCGTAATGCACCAGCTCCGTCATGACATGCTCCTGGATTTGTCGTTCGCGAGAAGGGGCAGCGTAGGCATGCTGGCACACGGCGTCTAATACTATTTTTTACGCTGGCGATACGAAAACCGTATCGATAATCACCAAAATAATATTGGACCGCTTTCGGCACACGCTTGATAGTGGCGGCGGGCGCCTTCGCCGTCGGGCGCCAACCTCCACCGGAGCGCCCATGATCGATACGCTGGAACTTACCGCCATTCCTCCCGAGGATGAAGCCTTGCGCGCCGACGTGCGCGCCTTTCTGGCAGACACCTTGGACGGTTTGGAACCTGATGAACGCGCGCGCTCCTGGATGGGCTTTGACGCAGCTTTCAGCCGTCAGCTGGCCGAACGGGGCTGGCTGGGCCTGACGTTGCCCCGCGAACATGGCGGCGCGGCACGCGGTCATTTCGCCCGCTTTGTGCTGTCTGAAGAACTGCTGGGAGCCGGCGCACCCGTATCAGCGCATTGGATCGCTGACCGCCAAAGCGCGCCCCTGATCTTGAAATACGGCACTCCCGCGCAACGGGCGTTTTACCTGCCCCGCATCTGCCGCGCCGACGCCTTTTTCTGCATAGGCATGAGCGAACCCGGCTCCGGCTCGGACCTGGCCAGTATCCGCAGCCGAGCGACGCAAGTGGCGGGCGGCTGGCGCTTGAACGGCAGCAAAGTCTGGACGACCAACGCGCACCGGTCCCACTACATGATTGCCCTTGTCCGCACCTCTGGAACCGCAGAAGACCGGCACCAGGGCCTGTCACAGCTGATCGTGGACCTATCGCTGCCCGGCGTCTCGATCCGCCCTATCCAGGACCTGACAGGCGACTCCCATTTTTCGGAGGTGTTCTTTGACAATGTGGAGGTGGCCGAAGACGCGCTGATCGGCGCGGAAGGCGCAGGCTGGGCACAGGTGAATGCCGAATTGGCATTTGAACGCAGCGGACCCGAACGCCTGTATTCCAGCATTGCGCTGCTGGAATGCTGGCTGACGCATTGTCGAAGCGAGTCCGACGATGCGAGCAACAGGGCCGTACTGGGCAGCATCCTGTCGCAGATGGCGGTGCTGCGCGCCATGTCGCTGGCGGTTGCAGGCAAGCTGGCTGCGGGCGGCAGTCCGGCCACCGAGGCCGCGCTGGTCAAAGACTTGGGCACTGAGCTTGAACAAGCCCTGCCGCGTCTGATCGGCGATGCGCTGGGACGCCGCCCAGACGTTCCCCCTCCGCTGCCGCTATTGCGCACTCTGGCCTATCTGGAGCAGGTAGGCCCCACGTTTTCATTGCGTGGCGGCACGCGGGAAATCCTGCGCGGCATCATCGCCCGCGGCCTTGGCCTTCGATAAGGACGATCACCATGGACCAAATTTTTGCTGATGCCGCCGAACGCCTTTTTGCCCAAACCTGCACGCCGCAACTCATCCGAGACGCCGAACAAAGCCACGCGCCGCTTGCTGCCTGGCAGGCTTGCGAAGACGCGGGTTTTGCCGATGCGCTGGTGCCCGAATCTGACGCAGGCGCCGGGCTGACTCTGGCCGACACGCTGCCGGTGGTGCTGGCGGCTGGCCGTCACCTGTGCCCCTACCCCATCGCCCACACCTTGCTCGCCCGTGCCTGGCTCAACCGGGCACGCCGCCCGCAAACAACAGGGTCCATTGCGCTGGCACCGGTAGGCTTGACGATCCAGAACCAGCGCATCACAGGTGTCAACGTGCCCTGGGTTCGCGTTGCTGATTACGTGTTGGCGCAGATTGCCGGGCAAGCGTGGCTGTTGCCCACTCAGGCCGCCTGCATTCAACCCAATGGCGTCCACGGCAGCCTGGACGGCGAGGCATCATGGGCGCTTGCCGATGCTGAATGCATCAGCCTGAGCACACCATTGGACGCCCTGGCCGCGGCAGCCTATGCAGGCCTGATTGCAGGCGCTATGGACCGGGTGCTGGCGATGACGCTGGACTATGCCAACCAGCGCGTGCAATTCGGCAAACCGATAGGCCGGTTTCAGGCCGTGCAGCAACAGATCAGTGTGATGGCAGAACACGTCTGGGCCGCCCGCATGGCGGCGCAGCTGGCCTTCCAGGGCCGCGATGGCCAGCCGCAACCGCAGTTGGCCGCCTTGGGCAAGGCCCGCGCCAGCCAGGCCGCGCCACTGGTGGCCGATATTGCGCATGCCGTGCATGGCGCCATCGGCGTGACTGAGGAATACGACTTGCAGCTCTACACCCGGCGGCTGCGCGAATGGCGTCTGGCTGGCGGGTCTGAGTCGTACTGGCACGAACGCATTGGCGCGCACGCGCTGGCAAGCGGCACGGATGCGCTGGGTTATCTGCGTTGCGCGCTTTACAGCAAGGAGTCGGGATAAGCGCAAATCCGCGCCGAAGGGATTGCACGGATGCCCGGATCGGCACGGCCGCCGTATCATCCCCGGCAACCACCGCCTTGGGCAGCCGTTATGGATCTACGCCATCTTCAGCAATTTCTGGTTCTGGCCGATACGCTGAACTTTCACCGCGCCGCGGAAAAGCTGCACATGTCGCAACCGCCGCTGTCGGTATCGATACGCAAACTTGAAGAGAGCGTGGGCGTGCCGCTGTTCATCCGAGGCCGGCAGGGCGTCAAGCTGACCGAAGCCGGCCGGGCAGCACTGGACGAAGCGCGGCGCGCACTGTTCCATGCCGAACAATTCCGCCTGGCAGCGCGGGCGGGCGCTGCCGGAGAAGCAGGCACTGTGCGCATCGGCTTTGTAGGCTCCGCCACTCACGGAATCCTGCCCCGTATCCTGCCCTTGTTCCGCCAGCGCCATCCGGGCGTCACCGTGGAACTGCGCGAGGCAACGTCAATACGCATCATGCAGGATTTGGCCGAAGACGCGTTGGAAGTCGGCATCGTGCGCGTGCCTGTGGCGATGGGATCAAAGCTGCGGCTGGCTTCGCTTACCACCGAGAACTTTGCGCTAGCCGTGCCGAAGACGCACCCGCTGGCGCGCCGCGCCCGCATCCGTCTGGCGGATCTGGCGGACGAAGCGTTCATCATGTACACCGCCACTGAAGCGGCGGGGCTAAGGATGGCTGCGATCAATGCCTGCCAATTGCGCGGCTTTACACCTCGCATCACGCAAGAAGCGGTGCAAGTGCAGACGCTGTTGAGTCTGGTGGAAAGCGGGCTGGGCGTTGCTCTGGTGCCGGCTAGCGGACGGCGTCATCCCGGGACCAACGTCGTCTACAAGGCGCTGGCCGACTTTCCCGCCGACGCCTCTATCGGCATTTCGCTGGCGTGGAATCCAGATACGGAACGTAGCGCTGCACGCAATCTGCGCGAGATCACGAGCCACGCATTCCGCGACAAGACTGCTAAATAAGTCCGTCGCGCTTGCGGCAAGGTGGCCAGCAGGCTTAGGATGGAGCATGGTTGTGCCGCAACAAGCCGCCAGACAGAGGGTGCGACGCGCGATCGGTGTTTAAAACCTTGCCAGCGATTCGGGAGCACATCGTGAAGACAGTTGCTGAGATTCTTAGAGAAAAGCCGAACAATTCCGTCGTTACGGTGACGCCGGACTCATCGGTTTTCGATGCCATCAAAACCATGGCCGAGCGCGGCATCGGCGCCGTGGTGGTCGTAGAAGGCGATACCGTTCTGGGCATGCTTTCTGAGCGCGACTATGCCCGCAAAATCGTCCTGCAGGACCGCTCCTCGCGCAGCACCAAAGTGCGCGACATCATGACCGATTCTGTCTATTACGTTGGCCCGTCCGACACTCGCGAACACTGTATGGCGATGATGACCGAGCGGCATTTCCGCCACCTTCCTGTCATCGAAAATGAAAAACTGATCGGCTTGCTATCCATTGGCGATTTGGTCAAGGACGTCATGAGCGAGCAAAAATTCATCATCCACGAACTGGAACGCTACATCAGCGGCGGCCACGTCTAAGCGCTACGCCGGACTGGCGGCTAACCCGCCGCCAGTATCCGCGCAGCTGGCACGATCAGGCCCAGGCCGGCCGCCAGCAGCAGCACAAACACCATGCGCTTGACGGTCTTCATCGAGTCAGCCGAGCTGTAGCGGCGCGCCGCCCAGGTCACGCCGATCACAACCGGCAGCGCCTGCGCGCTCAACCAGAACGACGTGGCCATGAACGCGCCCTGGCCCGTGACCAACGTCAGGCGCACCACGGCGTTCAGCGAAAACAGCACAAGCAGGCTATTACGGATCGACGCCAGCGGCAAAGGCTGCCGATACAGGTGGTACACCATGGGCGGTCCCGCACTGGAAAACAACCCGCCCAGCACGCCCGACACGCTGCCGAAAATGACAAATGACACGCGGGAAGACAGGCGCTCCAACGGCTTCGCGCGCGCCACCAGTAGCACGGCGCAGGCCAGAATCGTGATACCCAACAGCAATTGCAATAACACCGTCATGGACCCGCTGATCCACGTCAGGGCGGCAACGCCTACTCCCACTCCCGCCAGGCTGGCAATCATGGCAGGCCGCATCAGCGTCCAGTTCACTTGAGGCTTGGCGCGCGCCAGCGTGACGGCGGCATTCACCAGCGACAACACGCTGACCACATTGGCCACTTCGGCAACGGAAGCCAGCTGGAATACCCCGGACAGGCCCAGCAACACCAGACCGAATGCAAAACCCGTCATGGTTTGGGCATAGGTGGCAAGCGCCACGCAGGCCAGAAATAGCAAGTGTTGAGTAATACTCATACGGCAGGGGAATCTTGAATCGCGGCGATGATAGCACCGGCTTTCTTATGCCCTGCCCGTCGCCTGACAAACGCCTTGCGCACATATCTTGTCACAATCAGAAGCGCTCATGAACCATGCCTGGAGCGCCCTGCCGCTATTCTTGCCGCCCTGTAAGCCCCGTTACGCCTAGTCTGTTTCCACGCCATCCGGGCGTGGCTAGCGGCCAGGCGCGTCTGACCCGCGAGAATGACTCCCAAACAGACCACGATCAACACGGTGACGCTGACCTGCTCAACATGCGGCAGCGCTCAATTCACCAAATTGGCCACCAACGAATACCGGTGCAATCACTGCCAGGCCATGACGCTGGTGGAAGACGACGTTGCCCAGCGCCTGGAAAAAATCCTGCGCGGCATGCAGCAGCCGGCCAGCACGGTGCCGGTGAAACCTACGGTCATCACGGCGATTGTCGTCGGCGTGGTGGCGGCTGCCGTGATCTCGCTGACGGCCATTTTCAATTCAGGCAGTTCGTCCCCGCCCCGGCGTCTCACACCCGTTGAGCCGCCGATTGACGCGTCACTTGTGAAATTGACGGATATCCGCGAAATACAAACGCGCAGCCGCAAGCAGCTGATCATGATGGTGCGCAACGAAACCGGCAGGAAGATCGACGCGCCCCGAATCACGGCGACCTTCTATCAGGACGACCTGACTCTGGGATCGTCATATGACTCGCCCTCGGTCCGGTCGCTGCAACCCGGCGAGTACGCGCCGGTGCGGATCAACGTCACCGACAAGGCCTACACCCGCTACACGCTGCAAGTCGCCACGCCGTCCGCCGCCCGCGGCAAAAATAACGATGTGGCAGCCAGCAAGGTCCAACTGGTCAAAAACGATGGGTCTTACCGCCTGATCGGACTGGTAAAGAACCAGGGCGCGGCTACGGCCAACAGCACCCAGATCAGCGTCATGTTGTATGGCGAGGACGGCGCCCTGATTGGCACGGGCAATGGGTATGCCTCTGCCGGCGCGCTGGCGCCCGGCGCGCTGACCTCCTTTGATGTGAGCTGCGAGATGCTGAACGAGAGCCGCGTCGCCTCCTACGATTACATGGTGCAAAGTGAAAGCTGATCGTCCTGGCTCCAAACCGCTGGCCTGGCCCGCCAAAGCCGCCCTTGTGCTGGTAATACTGGCGGCTGCGGGTTTTGCCGCCGCCAAATACACAGGGCTGCTGTCCGCCCTTAATCTCAGCACCTCGCCCGACCTGCCGGCGCGGGCGGCGGACGCCCAGCCGTCAGCCGCCGCCCAGGCGCAGGCCCCAAAAGATCCCGCCCAGGCCAGCCGCATCATCCGCGTCAACCCGGCCGAGACCCGGGTCATTGACAATGTGCGCCTGTCCACTGCGGAGCTACTTGATCCGGCTTTTGCCCTGTTTGACCCCAAGAACCTCAAGTTATCCGCCCCGCGCCGGTTGCTCGACGAAATCGAGCGCCCGGTCTTGTATGCCGAGCTGGTCAATAACAGTGATAGCTATGTCGCGTTGTCGCCTAGGGCCGAGATCTCCGTGTTCGACGGGTCGCGCAAGCTGAATCTGCGTCAGAACTGGAGCTTGCCCACCCATCTGTACCCCGGGGAGCGGGTGCCCGTGGCCCTGACGGGTGGTGACTTTGACCGCTTTACCGAGGTCAAAACGGATTGGCTGCCCGCCAAGCGGGCCGCCCTTCCCGGCCCCCGGCCCAAACTGGCCGTGACGGTGGAAAACACCGAGGCCGCAATCGGCACCGGCACCCTGAATTTCACGTATCGCTACCGTTACAAGTACGTCACCGTGCATGGCCGAGTGCGTAACGACGATAAGGCGGAGGTGGGCGAGGTTCGCGTGTGGGTCAGCCTGTATGACGCGCAGGACAAATTGTCCGGCGCCAGCTTCCAAGAACTCAGGCTGCCCAAGCTCCAACCCGGTGAAAGCGCGCCATTCGAGCTCAACGTCAAACAATATGGCGGAAATTTCGCCAAAGTGGGCGTGGTGTACGACGCCAAACCGCTGTAGGCATCGCCGACCCAACCCAGGCTTTGGCCCGCAGCCCCTTTGGGATCGCTTCCAGCATGGGCGGAGAATGACCCAGCAGGCGGCCTCGACGGCCGCCTTTTCCGTGGCCGCCGCCCTGCACTTCAAGCGCCGCCGTCGCCCGTAAGCAACAGCTATCGACCCAAGTCTTATATAAGATATAAGACATTTGCTTGCCGCCCCCACTTGCTTCTACAATTCCGGCCAACAACCCTTCTTCCAACCCGACTTTGAGCAGGCCTCACATGCTGGATAACTACCGCCAACACGTCGCCGAACGCGCAGCCCTGGGAATTCCCCCGCTGCCCCTTACGGCCAAACAAACCGCTGAACTGATCGAACTGCTGAAGAACCCGCCCGCTGGCGAGGAGCAGAATCTGGTCGAACTGCTGACCCACCGCGTGCCGGCTGGCGTGGATGACGCCGCCAAGGTCAAGGCGTCCTACCTGGCCGCTGTGGCGCTGGGCAAGGAAGCTTGTGCGCTGATCAGCCGTGCCAAGGCGACGCAACTGCTGGGCACGATGCTCGGCGGCTACAACATTGGCCCGCTGGTCGACCTGCTGGACGATGCTGAAATCGGCACGATCGCCGCCGATGCGCTGAAAAAGACCCTGTTGATGTTTGACGCCTTCCACGACGTGAAGGAAAAGGCCGACAAGGGCAACGCCAACGCCAAGTCCGTGCTGCAAAGCTGGGCCGACGCCGAATGGTTCACCAGCCGCCCGGAACTGCCGGAAAGCCTGACCATCACGGTCTTCAAGGTGCCTGGCGAAACCAACACCGACGACCTGTCGCCCGCCCCGGACGCCACGACCCGCCCCGACATCCCGATGCACGCCCTGGCGATGCTGAAGAACAAGCGCGACGGCGCTGCGTTCGAACCGGAAGAAGACGGCAAGCGCGGTCCGATCAAGTTCATCGAATCGCTGAAAGACAAGGGTCACCTGGTCGCCTACGTGGGTGACGTGGTCGGCACGGGTTCGTCGCGCAAGTCGGCAACCAACTCGGTGCTGTGGTTCACGGGCGAAGACATCCCCTTCGTGCCGAACAAGCGCTTTGGCGGCGTGTGCCTGGGCAACAAGATTGCCCCGATCTTCTACAACACGATGGAAGACGCTGGCGCCCTGCCGATCGAACTCGACGTTTCCCAAATGGAAATGGGCGACGTGGTTGAACTGCGTCCGTACGATGGCAAAGCCCTCAAGAACGGCGAAGTCATCGCCGAATTTGAAGTGAAGTCCGACGTGCTGTTCGACGAAGTGCGCGCCGGCGGCCGCATTCCGCTGATCATCGGCCGCGGCCTGACGGCCAAGGCGCGTGAAGCCCTGGGCCTGCCCGCATCCACGCTGTTCCGTCTGCCGAAGGACCCGGTTGATTCGGGCAAGGGTTTCACCCTGGCCCAGAAGATGGTCGGCCGCGCATGTGGCCTGCCGGAAGGCAAGGGCGTGCGCCCGGGCACCTACTGCGAACCGAAGATGACCTCGGTCGGCAGCCAGGACACCACCGGCCCCATGACCCGCGACGAATTGAAGGACCTGGCTTGCCTGGGCTTCTCGGCCGATCTGGTGATGCAGTCGTTCTGCCACACTGCCGCCTACCCGAAGCCCGTGGACGTCAAGACGCACCACACGCTGCCGGAATTCATCAGCACCCGTGGCGGCGTGTCGCTGCGTCCGGGTGACGGTGTGATCCACTCGTGGCTGAACCGCATGCTGTTGCCCGACACCGTCGGCACCGGCGGCGATTCGCACACCCGTTTCCCCATCGGCATCTCGTTCCCGGCCGGTTCGGGCCTGGTCGCCTTTGCCGCCGCCACGGGTGTGATGCCCCTGGACATGCCGGAATCGGTGCTGGTCCGCTTCAAGGGCAAGCTGCAACCTGGCGTGACGCTGCGCGATCTGGTCAACGCCATCCCGCTGTACGCCATCAAGCAAGGCATGCTGACGGTTGCCAAGCAAGGCAAGCAGAACATCTTCTCGGGCCGCATCCTGGAAATCGAAGGCTTGCCGGACCTGAAGGTCGAACAGGCTTTCGAACTGTCGGACGCGTCCGCTGAACGTTCGGCCGCCGGCTGCTCGGTGCACCTGAACAAAGAACCGATCATCGAATACATCAACAGCAACATCGTGATGTTGAAGTGGATGATCGCCAACGGCTACGAAGACGAGCGCACCCTGGGCCGCCGCATCAAGGCCATGGAAGCCTGGCTGGCCAATCCCCAGCTGCTGGCCCCGGATGCCGACGCCGAATACGCCGCCATCATTGACATCGACCTGGCCGACGTGCATGAGCCCATCGTGGCCTGCCCGAACGACCCGGACGACGTCAAGACGTTGTCGGAAGTTGCTGGCGCCAAGATCGACGAAGTGTTCATCGGCAGCTGCATGACCAACATCGGCCACTTCCGCGCAGCGTCCAAGCTGTTGGAAGGCAAGCGCGACATCCCGGTCAAGCTGTGGGTTGCCCCGCCGACCAAGATGGACGCTACGCAACTGACCGAAGAAGGCCACTACGGCGTATTCGGCACTGCCGGCGCCCGTACGGAAATGCCGGGCTGCTCGCTGTGCATGGGTAACCAGGCACAAGTGCGCGAAGGCGCAACCGTCATGTCGACCAGCACCCGTAACTTCCCCAACCGTTTGGGCAAGAACACGAACGTGTACCTGGGTTCGGCTGAACTGGCCGCCATCTGCTCGAAGCTGGGCCGTATTCCGACCAAGGACGAGTACATGGCCGATATGGGCGTCATTACCAAGAACGGCGACCAGATCTATCAATACCTGAACTTCGACAAGATCGCGGACTACAAGGACGTGGCGGACGTGATCGAGGTCTGATCGCACTCGCCAGGCTTTTTAGTCTGACAGCGGCCCCGGAGCGATCCGGGGCCGTTTTTGCTTGTGCGTTCGGTGGTGGTCTTGCTCGTGAACGAAAGCGCGCTGCTCACGCTGTTGAGCCTGGCCATTTCAGGGGACGGAACTTTTCTACCGATACGTTTTCATACAATCGCGGTAACGTGTGATACACGCCCCTTGTGGCGCGGCATCCCTGCCGCCCCAGCCCCCCTCAGGAGGAAGACTGCCAATGACCCGGCTTTTGCTGCCGCCAATGCTGCTTTTGGCGCTTGCCGGTTGCGCCACGGCGCCGCCATCCAACCCCGAGAACATTTGCGCAATCTTCCGAGAAAAGCCGGATTGGCACGACGCCGCCCTGAAGGTGCAAAAGAAATGGGGCGCCCCCGTGCCCGTGCCGATGGCCATGATGTACCAGGAGTCGTCCTTCAAACAGGACGCCGTGCCGCCGCGCTACTACTTCTTGGGCATCATCCCCTGGGGCCGCGTCAGTTCGGCCTATGGGTACGCGCAGGCCAAGGATGAAACCTGGGCTGATTACAAAACCGACGCAGGCGGCTGGGGCTCCAGCCGCGACAACTTCGCGGATGCGCTGGACTTCATGGGCTGGTACATGAGCAAGAGCCAGCGCATCAACGGTATTTCCAAGTGGGACGCCTACGGCCAATACCTGAACTATCACGAGGGCTGGACCGGCTACCGCAACCGCAGCTACGACCGCAAGGCATGGTTGAAAACCGTGTCGCAAAAAGTGCAGGCGCGCGCGGAGAAGTTCACGGCGCAGTACAAGAGTTGCGAGAAGGATCTGACGCGAGGGGGATGGTTCTGGTAGGTGTTGGCCAGATCGAGCATTCACGCCGAGGCGGAGAGCGTCCACGCCGCGCGCGACGCAGTCGAGCACAGCATCGTGTTCGGAATAGCCCGCGGTCGACCGGAGCTTTTACAATACTTGTGTTGTAGAACAAAAATACAATCTCTGCTATGTATTGTAGATTTACAATTTAACTTGAGTATTTTCGTTTTACTCACTATAACTTGTATAGTAGAAATACAATATGAGACTTGTATGCTCGACTTCACCGTCCGCACTGCGGAGCAGCTTCCGGCCCTGCTCCATGCTTTTCGCAAACAGGCCGGCCTGACACAGGCCGATACCGCCATGCGACTGGGTGTCAGCCAGCAGGCCTTGTCGAATCTCGAGCGCCATGCCGACAAGGTCAGCGCCGACCGCCTGCTGGAGCTCCTGAGCATCCTGGGCGTCGAGCTCGTGCTGCGCAAGACCAGCCAATCGCCGTCGCCCAAGGCGTCGGCTGGCCCGAGCTGGTGAGCCCATGGGGCGTCGCTCCCACACCCGCACCCTGAAGCTCTGGATGAACGGCGAGTTCGTCGGCACCTGGAGCATGCTTCCTCATGCAGCCGAAACTCTGCAATACGCCGACTCCTGGGTGGTCTCACCCCGAGGGCGTCCGCTGTCACTGTCCCTACCGTTCACCCCAGGCAATCAGCCACACCGCAGCGATGCCGTGCGCAACTACTTCGAGAACCTGCTGCCGGACAGCAAGGGCATCCGCGATCGCGTTGCGCGCCGGTTTCAGGCCGGCTCGACCGACGCTTTCGCGCTGCTGGCCGAAATTGGCCGGGACTGCGTAGGCGCCCTACAGGTGCTCCCGGACGCTGCTCCACCTGACGGTGTGCAGGAGGTCCACGCGACGCCTCTGGACGACGCTGCTGTGGCCCAGGTCTTGCGCAACACCCTGGCGCCGGCGCCAGTCAGTGGCCTGGACAGGGCAGACGACGATGACTTCCGCATTTCCATTGCCGGCGCACAGGAGAAGACCGCCCTGCTCTGGTTCAACGACCGGTGGTGTCTGCCTCATCGCGCGACGCCGACCACCCACATCTTCAAGCTGCCGATGGGCTTGGTCGGCAACCTCAACTTCGATATGCGCGACTCGGCCGAGAACGAGTGGCTGTGCTCGGAGATTCTGCGCGCCTACGGCTTGCCGGTAGCATGCACGCAGACTCTCCAATTCGAGGACATGAAGGTACTGGCGGTCGAGCGATTCGACCGTAAGTGGTGGACGGCTCCAGACGGCAAGCGCTGGCTCATCCGGTTGCCGCAGGAAGACATGTGCCAGGCCACCGGGACGCCGCCGCACCTCAAGTACGAGGCAGACGGCGGGCCAGGAGTGCGCACCATCATGAAGCTGCTGGCCACCTCCACCGATCCGGATGGAGACCGCCGCAATTTCTTCCAGGCCCAGGTCCTCTTCTGCATGCTACGCGCCACCGATGGCCATGCGAAGAACTTCAGTATTTTTCTGAACGCCGCCGGGAGCTATCAGCTCACGCCGTTGTACGACGTGCTCTCGGCATATCCGATCATCGGCACGGGGGCAAACCAGCTGTCGCCGTTCAAGGCCAAGATGGCTATGGCCGTGCGCTCGAAGAACGCTCACTGGGTCATGCGCGACATCCTGCGTCAGCACTGGCTGACTGTGGGCGCAGAGCATGGCGTGGTGGCGCCCGACGGCCGCGGCGTAGAGGCGGTGGTCGACGACCTGGTGGCGCGCACGTCCGGGGTCGTTAAGACAGTTCGCGCGCTACTGCCCGCCGGATTCCCCTCGTACGTGGCCGACAGCATCCTGAGCGGCCTACAGGAGGCCGCTGACAACCTGGCCGGTTAGCGCCAGCGGGTTCAGCGCCAGCCGGCTCAGCATCAGAAATCCATACTGGCCGACAGCAGGAACGTGCGCGGGCCGCCCAGCACCAGATAACCATTGCCGGGGTAACCGCCGACCGACGACCAGTAGTTGCGGTTGGCGATGTTTTCCACGCGGGCACGCAGCGTCACCACGTGGCCGCCGACATCCGTCATGTAGCGCACACCAGCGTCAAAGCGGGTCCAGCCGGGCACCTTGAGGGTGTTGGCATCATCCGCGTAGGATGATCCCGTGTAGACCACGCGGCCATCCACGGCTAGGCCTTGCACGCCGGGGATATCCCACTCCACGCCCATGTTGGCCTGGAAGCGCGGCACGCCGATCACGCGGTTGCCATCCAGCGAGGCCGTGCCCGTGGAGCGCTGTTGGGCATCCAGCCAAGTCAGGCCGCCCAGGACACGCACGCTCTTGATGGGCTCGCCGTACACCGTCAATTCAACACCCTGATGGCGATCCTTGCCGGACGTGGTCAGTTCGTTGCTGGCGTTGTACATCGCACGCGGCTTGTCGGTCGAGAAGAGCGCCAAACCGGCGCCCAGACCGTCGCCCTCATACTTCGCGCCAATTTCCTTTTGCTTGGAAACATAAGGCTGCAAGCTTTGGCCGACGTTCGGCACAGGTTTGCCATTGGCGTTCGCCGGTGCGGTAGGGCCGGCCACCAGGGCCTCGATATAGTTCGCGTACAGAGAGACGCTGGGCGTGACCTTGAAGACGATACCGGCGGCAGGCGAGTTACGGCTGGCGTCGTAGGCGCCATTTTCCTTGCCCGTGTTGTAGGCATAGTCGCGCTGAGACAAGCGCTGATGGCGGATGCCGAGTGTCAGCAGCACCTTGTCGTCCAGGAACGACATGGTGTCGCCCAACGCATAGCTGCTCATGCGCGTGCGGCCTTGCAGTGCCGGATTGTCAATGTCGTTGCCCCGCAACGCGCCTGCACTGAATGCAGGCTTGTCATACGACACCGGGTCGTAGATGTTGGTGGGGAAGGTGTTCAGGTAATCCATGATGTAGGCGTTCTTCTTCTTCAGATCGAAGAAGGACGCCGACGCCACAATCTCATGACCCACAGGACCGGTGCGCACTTTGGCGCGCAGGCCAAATTCGCCTGTATTGACGCTGTCTTCACGCGTATTGTCGAAGCGGTAGAAGTTGCCCGCGCCGGTGCTGCCGTTGGTCAGCGTAACGTTGCCAAGCGAGTTGGCTTCGTCGCTGCGGCGAAAACCATAGGCCGCCCAGCCCGTCAGCTTGTCGCTGAAATCGTGCTCGGCGCGCACGGTGCCGAACAGGTCGCGCTCATTGGAATACGACCAGGGCTGCGCGTAGTTCGAGCTGGCGTCGGGCGCATCGGGAACCTTCGTCACGCCCGCGCCCATCGTCACATTGGGACGTGCGCGCTTGAGTTTGTTTTCCTGCCAGCCGATATCCGCGGACAAGCGGGTATCAGCCGAGCGCCAGTCCAGGCCCAGCGACACCAGGCTGGTGCGGGAATGTTCGTCATCAATGCCGGTGTCGCCACTGCGCTGCGCCGCATTCAGACGAATGCCCGTGCTGTCATCGGGGCCGAAGCGGCGAGCGATATCAGTGGACAACTGGAACTGGCCGCCGCTGGACACGCCCGTCGTGACGCGGGTGAGCGGATCGTTCGGCGCCCGCTTGGGCACCAGGTTGATCACACCGCCGATACCGCCGCCGCCAGGGGTGGCGCCCGTCAGGAAGGCCGTTGCGCCGCGCAGCACTTCCACGCGCTCAAACAATTCGGTGGCGATGTATTGACGGGGCAGCAGGCTGTAAAGACCGTTATAGGCCACGTCATCCGAGCTCAGGATGAAACCGCGGATGAAGTAGGACTCCTGGAAATTACCGAAGCCGCGCGCCACGCGCACGCCGGAGTCGTTCTGCAATACGTCGCCAACGCTGCGCGCCTGCTTGTCTTGAATCAGCTCATTGGTATAGCTGGTGATGCTGAACGGCGTGCTCAGGTTGTCTAGCGTGCCCAATACGCCGACTCGGCCGCCCGTCGCCACCTGCCCGCCCGCGAAAGGCGCAGCCAGGCCGCCCGCCGACGCGTCCGCGCTGGCTTCCACTTTGATCGCTTCCATTGACACGACGGAGCCACTGGCATTGGCGGGTTGAGCTTGGGGCGCGGTCTGACCATAGGCGGCGCCCAGGCACGGCAGCGTAGCGGCCAGGCAGGCAAGATTTCGAATTTTCATATCGGGATCATGATGGGCAAGAAATGTCCGCCGAAGCGGAACGAAGAATCGCAAAATCCCGATTGCTTGAACTACCGCAGGCATCGCGCGAAGCCTGGGGAAGCCCGCTCACCAAGGGTCTTGAACTCGTAGGGTCTATGCCGGGAATGTTATCAATACAAGAATCATTCTCATTCCGTCCCTGATAAAAAAGCGGATCATCGTTGCCGAGGCACAACATCTAACCGCTCTTCAGGACAGCGTCAGGCAGCCAGGTCCTGGCGCAATTCACCAAATTCACCGGCCTCGTAAGCCGTCAACGCTTGGGACAATGCGCGTTGGCTGGACATCACGAAGGGTCCGCGCTGCACAATGGGCTCGTCAATCGCCGGCCCCGCGATCAGCACAAAGTGGGCAGGCGCGCGGCCCGCCATCAATAGCAGGACACCCTCGTCGCCCCCTCGGCGAGCCGATGCCACCAATGCCGAATTGGCCGGCAGCACGGCAAAATCTGGATCACCGCCCGCCATCTTCGGCAGCGGCGCGGCCCCGGTCACCCGGTGACGAGCCCGCACGCCCATATCGCCTTGCACCGCGTAGATCCAGGCGTTCCAGCCCGGCTGCAAAGGCACCAACTGGGTAGCGCCTGGCCGCAACCACCCGTCCAGCATCAGCAATGGTTCGGGGGTTTCCAACGGCGATTGCCAGCCGCCATAACTGCCCGCAACGACGCGAATACGACCGGCGTCCGTCTGAATGACCGGCATTTCCCAGGCGCGCAGCAGCGAGGTCGCCGGAGGCAGGGATTTCAGCCGTTCGGGCAGGTTCACGAAGATCTGCAAACCGTTCAACTGCGCCGGACCTACGGGTTGCTGCGTATGCAGAATGCCCTTGCCCGCCAGGGTCCAGTGCACGTCGCCGGGCCGTATTTCGTGATCGTTTTGCACACTGTCCCGGCTTTGCATCACGCCCTTGGAATCTTCCAGCAAGAGCGTCACCGCTGACATTCCGGCGTGGGGGTGCGGCGCGAACGTCGGGCCCGTCATCAGAAAGTGATCCACCATGACCAGAGGCGACATGCTCCTGGAAAAATCGGTGTGCCGGAACTGCCGGATGGAACAAGTTTCGCCCATGGCCTGAGCTTGGCTGGGTACGACTGCGCTGAGATGGATAGTCAAGTGGGGTGCTGCCTGGTGATGGGGCGGTGCATTCTGACAGCAAGCTTATGGGTTCCACCTGCCGGACAGTAGAGTGCAATTTCAGGATTTATTGTCCTACTGTGCAGGACAATAGTGGCCATTACCCTTCCCTGCCCTAAAAAACCCCATGCATTCATACCTTCACCACCTGGACGACCTGCTGCTATTTAGCGAGGTGGTTGAGAAAGGCGGGTTTTCCGCAGCCGCCCGTGTGTTGAATCTGCAACGGTCCAAGCTCAGCCGGCGCGTAGCCGAGCTGGAGGCGCGCCTGGGGCAGCGCTTATTGCAGCGCAATACCCGTCGCGTGTCGCTGACCCCGATGGGCGAACAGATTTATGTTCACGCCCAAGCCATGGCGCGTGAAGCCCGCACGGCATTCGACCTGGCGGCCTCGGCTGGAGACACACCCAGCGGTCTGCTGCGGATGACCGCGCCATCGCCCCTTTCGGTATTTCTGCTGGGTGATCTGGTGGCCCGATTCTGCCTGGCCTATCCAGAGGTGCGGGTGCTGCTCGACACCCGCGACCAGATCATTGATCTGGTCGGCGAAGGGTATGACCTGGCTTTTCGCGCGCAAGGGGCATCCCTGACAGATTCGCGCCTGATCGCGCGCGATCTGGCCCCAGTGCCGCTGGTGCTGGTCTGCCATCCGGCGATGGCCCAATCCGCGCCCCGGCATCCGCGAGACCTGGCGTCTCTGCCATTGTTGGCGCATGGCACGCAAGACAGCCCCCAGAGCTGGCAGTTCGCGGGGCCGGGAGGCGAGCAGGAGTCGATCGAATTTTTGCCCCGCAGCCTGAGCAACAATCCGGCCGCGCTACGCGAGATGGCCCGATCCGGTCTGGGCGCGGCGCTACTGCCCCATTATTTGTGCGCGCCCTATCTGGCGTCTGGCGACCTTGTGGAATTGCTGCCCGCATGGCGCGCGACGCCCGCCCGCATCTACGCCGTCATGCCTGCGCGGCGCGGCATTCCGCTGGCGCTGCGCAGGTTTCTGGAATACGCCGTGGCGGAGCTGCCCGGGAAACTGATATAAGCGACGCGGTCAGAACCATCAATCCAGCTTGATATGGTTGGCCTGAATCACCGCCCCCCATCGTGTGCGGTCTTCCTGCACATAGGCATCGGTTTCAGCCTGATCGCGTGGGGCCTGAATGACGAGACCCAAGGTCTGGAAGCGCTCGCGAAAATCTGGCTGCCGCATGACGTTGGCCACCGCCTGCTGTAGACGCGCCGCCTCCGGCGCTGGTGTCGCTTGCGGCACGGCTACGCCGAACCAGGTTGCTGCGCGAAAACCCGGAAATCCGCTTTCCGCCACGGTCGGCACATCAGGCAGAACGGCCAGGCGCTCCGTTGTTGTCACCGCCAGCGCCTTGATCTTGTTTTCCTTCACCAGCGGCAAAGACGTACTGATGACATCCACCATCAATTGCGTGTCGTTGGCCATCAAAGAACTCAACGCGGGCGCGCTGCCGTTATAGGGAATGTGCGCCACGTCGATGCCGGTGCGCGACTTGAGCAGCTCAGTCGCCAGTTGCAAGGGATTGCCGATACCGACCGATGCGTAGTTCAACTTGCCGGGCCGGGCCTGGGCATAGCTGACAAACTGAGCGAGCGTCGTGACCGGCACCTGATTGTTTGCCACCACCACGAGCGGCAGCTCCGCCACCACGGACAGCACACGAAAATCGCGCGCGGCGTCATAGGCGATCTTCTGGTAGAGCATGGGGTTCAAGACCATGCTGGCATTGCTGGCCAGAAAAAGCGTGTAGCCGTCGGGCTGGGCGCGGGCCACTTGGGTAGCGGCGATCATGGTGTTGGCGCCCGGCTTGTTCTCCACGACCACCGTCTGCAACAGCTCTTTGGACAAGCGCTCGGCCAACACCCGCGACAGCTGATCCGCAGCGCCGCCTGGCGTGTACGGTACAACCAGCTTTACCGGCCGGTCTGGAAAAGCGGCCAGCGCTTGCGAGGCGCAGGCGCTGGCTAACACCGCCGCCGCAAAGCGGCCGGCCCAGTGGTTCATCTTCAACATGCTTGTCTCCCGAGTCTTTGCCGACTCTTATCGTGGGTACTGCGTTGATGGTGGCGGGGTTTGACGCCGCTACACCTTTCTTTGATGCCCTTCCCAAAACTGGGCGCGTAACCGGCGCTTGGCGATCTTGCCGTTGTCGTCACGGGGCAGCGCATCCTGCAAGCGCAGTTCGCGCGGAACCTTGTAGCGGGCAATTCGCGTGGATAGCCATGCAAGCATGTCTTCTGCCTGTAAAACTGCATCCGGGGCGGGCTGCACCAGCGCCAGCAGCCGTTCGCCGAACTCGTCGTCCGGCACGCCGAACACGGCGCAATCTGCCACGCCCGGGTACTGCATGAACTGGTGTTCGATCTCGGCGGGGTAAATATTCACGCCACCAGAGATGACCATGTCGGACTCGCGGTCACAAACAAACAGAAAACCGTCAGCGTCCAGGTAACCCAGGTCGCCCAGGCCGATCAAACCGTCTCGTTCCACCGCTTGGCGCGCTTCTGCATGATTGCGGTAGGTGAAGTCCGCATAGGCCGGCTGGTGCACGTAGATCTTCCCGACTTGACCGGCAGGGCAAACCGACCCGTCCTCGGCATAGATGCGCACTTGCGCCTGGCCTATCGGCCGGCCCGCGCTGCCGGGACGCGCCAGCGCCTCGTGCGAGTCAATCGCCGTGACCATGCCCGCCTCGCTAGACGCATAGGTTTCATGGATGACCGGGCCCAGCCAATCGATCATCGCGCGCTTGAGCTCTGGCGCGCACGGCGCGCCGGTAGAGGCTACAAACCGCAGCGATGACAGGTCAAAGCCCGCCCGGGTGCGCGCATCCACCTTCAGCAAGCGCACATACATGATTGGCACCAGATAGACAGTGTCGATCCGATGCTGCTCGATCAAGCGCAGCACTTCCAGCGGATCGAAGCGCGAGGTCAGGACCAGTGTGTCGCACACGCGCAGCGCCACCTGCGCGAAGACGCTCGGCGCGCTGTGGTAGATCGGCGCGGGCAGCAGTGCTTTGGAACCCTTGCGCAAACCGTAAGCCGTCTCGACCACGGATTCGACGGCAGCCAGATGGTGGGCCAGCCGGTCCACCGGAAACGGCTGGCGCACAACTCCCTTGGGCCGGCCGGTGGTGCCGGACGTATAGGCCATATGGCCGCGGGGCGCGACCAGCGGCCCGTCGTAAGGAGCCTGCGCATCGCGCCATGCGTGATAGTCGTTCGCCTCGAACACCCCGCAGCCCCCGGACGCACCGGGCATCACGCGCAGGACGGGCAAGCCGCGAGGCAGCGCCGTCCATATCTGCTGCCACAAGTCCTCTTCGGCAATCAGCAACTTTGCGCCACTGTCATTCACTAGAAAAGTGACCTCGTCAGCGGTGTAGTGCCAGTTGATCGGGCAGTAGTAGCAGCCCAACCGCTTGCACGCGGCAATGATTTCCAGGTAGGGCATGCCGTTACGCAACAGCACTGCGATCACGTCGCCCTCCTGCACGCCCATGGCGGACAACCCTGCCGCCACTTGCTCGCCACGGCTAATCAGTTGCGCACGATCCAGCTGCGTATCGCCTGCGATGAACAAGCCGCTCATGGCTGGCCCACCGCGCGCTGCGCCTTGTCTTCTGCATTGCGCGCCTCTATCGCCGCGCGCGCTGCCGCCCAGTCGGCGTCCGTCCAATCAAAGTACTGCTTGAAATACGCGCCATTGGCCAGCGAATCGCCGCCATCCAGCGCGATGGTCTGTCCGTTGATCCAATCGTTGCCCGGGGCCAGCAAAAAGGCGGCCAGCTCGCCAATGTCATCGCCTGTGCCCAAGCGTTGCATCGGGTTCTGCTTGATCAGCGTATCCATACCGTCGCCATTGGGACGCAATCGCGCCGTCGCGCCCTCGGTCGGGATGACGCCCGGGGCGATGGCGTTAAAGCGGATACCGTGCCGGCCCCATTCGATGGCAAGCGACTTAGTCATGGCGTCGATGCCCGCCTTGGACATCGCGGACGGCACGACGAAGGGGGTGCCGGTCCAGATCCAGGTGACGACAATGGACAGCACCGCGCCCTGCGCGCCCGTGGCAATCCAGCGTTTGCCCACCGCCTGCGTGGCGTAGAAGGTGCCGCGAAACACCGTATCGGCGATGGCATTAAAGCCGCGTGCCGACAGTTTCTCGGTAGGGCTGATGAAGTTGCCCGCGGCATTGTTGATCAGGCCGTCCAGCCCGCCGTGCTCGGTCCAGATGCCCTCGACCATGGCGTCCACGGCATCAGCGTCGCGGATGTCCACCGCATGGGCAAATGCCTGCCCGCCGTGCGCGGCACGCAATGCGGCTGCCGCTTCCTGCACCACCGACAACCGGCGTCCACACAGATGCACGGTTGCGCCCAGCGACGCCAGCTTGCCGGCCATGGCGTAACCCAGCCCGGTGCCTCCGCCAGTGATCAATATGCGCTGGCCCTGGAACAGGTCCGGGCGAAACAGGCTTTGCTGCATGGTTTGTCTCCTGAATGTTTGTAGACAGCATCGTTTGGGTAGAGCGTAACAACGCACCGATACCGCGACAATCCTTCGACTTGGGTAAACTCTGTTTCCTCACAGGCAACAATAGACACCCCATGTCCGCCCTGCCCGCCCTCGACCTGAACCTGATCCAGCTGTTCGTGACCATCGTGGAGGCAGGCACGCTTAGCGAGGCGGCGTTACGCCAAGGGGTAACGCGTTCCCATGTCAGCCGGAATCTGCAAAAACTGGAACGCGCGTTCGGCGCTCAACTGATCCGCCGTACGACGCGTAGGCTCGAGCTGACACAACCGGGAACCGTGCTGTACGAACACGGCGCACGCATGGCTCGCGAGGTCGAATCGGCCCGCCATGCGCTGCAAAAGCTGGGGGCCGAGCCCACCGGGCATGTCCGGCTCAGTCTGCCCACCGGGCTGGGGGAATTGGACCAATTGCGGCCGCTGCTGGTGCGCTTTGCCTTGCAGCATCCCAGCCTGAGCCTGCGAGTACTGTTTTCAAACCGGGTCAGCGACCTGATTTCGTCAGAGATCGACGTTGCCCTGCGCGTCATTTCGACACCCCCGCAGGATTACGTTGCGCGCGAATTGGGCGAAGTGAAATGGCATTTGTGCGCGTCACCCGCCTACTTGCAGCGGGTAGGCACGCCGGCTCACCCGCGCGATCTGGGCCGGCTCGACTTTCTATGTCCGCCCGGCCCCAAACCCCAAACCACGCTGCGCCTGCACCGAAAAGGCCAGATCTACGAAACCAAACTCGCTCCGCGCCTTCAATCCGAATATTTTCCGTTCCTGGCTCAAGCGGCCCGGGACGGCGCCGGGGTGGCGCTGTTGCCTGCTTATATTGTTTCGCCCGATGTAGCGGCCAAACGTCTACGTCCCGTTCTGCCCGCTTACCGGGCGGAAGGGCCCGGTGACAAGCTTTTTATCCTGACGTCCCCCACGCCATATCCATCCACCGCCCAGCGTGCGCTGGTGGATTTTTTGAAGGCGGAACTGGAGCCCTTGCTGCGCGATTTCCTGGCCTGACGCGTGCCAGGTTGCGCCGCAACGCGGCTGTAGGACTTTCTTGCTAAAAATGCCGGGTCTTGCAGGCTGGCCCCATGTCCGCCACAGTATGGGTTTTGCAGTCCGGGCTGTTTGCATCGGGATGGGCCGGAACTTTGACGCGCAGTCCCAGTCTTATATAAGATACAAGACATAAGACTGCGCAGTGACAGTACACAAGACTGTGCGCGCCCTTGTCTCCCCTACAATGACAAACGCGCAAAAACGCCAGAAAATGCCGCCTGCACCAGGGCAAATTCAGTCGGGCAAAACCACGGAGTCCATCATGCCGCACAACACACTAGACACTCTCAAGAATTTCAAGATCGGCAATAAATCCTGTCAGTACTATTCGCTGCCGGCGCTGGGCAAGTCCCTAGGCATCGATGTGCAGCGGCTCCCGGTTTCGATCCGCGTCGTTTTGGAATCCGTGCTGCGCAACTGTGACGGCAAGAAGGTCACCGAAGAGCACGTCAAACAGCTGGCCAACTGGCAGGCCAATGCCAAGCGCGAAGACGAAATCCCCTTTGTTGTGGCGCGGGTTGTCTTGCAGGACTTCACGGGTGTGCCGCTTTTGGCCGATATCGCCGCCATGCGCTCGGTGGCCCACAAGATGGGCAAGAGCCCCAAGAGCATCGAGCCTCTGGTGCCGGTGGACCTGGTGGTGGACCACTCGGTCATGATCGATTACTTCGGCACCAAGTCCGCGCTGGACCTGAACATGAAGCTGGAATTCAAGCGCAACCAAGAGCGCTACCAGTTCATGAAGTGGGGCATGCAGGCGTTTGACACCTTTGGCGTCGTGCCTCCGGGCTTTGGCATCGTCCACCAGGTCAATCTGGAATACCTGGCGCGTGGCGTCCACCTGGACAAGAAGAACAACGTTTACTACCCCGATTCGCTGGTGGGCACAGACAGCCACACGACGATGATCAACGGCATCGGCGTGGTCGGCTGGGGCGTGGGCGGCATCGAAGCTGAAGCCGGCATGCTGGGTCAACCGGTCTATTTCCTGACCCCCGACGTGGTCGGCGTGGAACTCAAGGGCCAGTTGCGCGGCGGCGTCACCGCCACCGACCTGGTGCTGACCATTACCGAAATGCTGCGCCGTGAAAAAGTGGTGGGCAAGTTTGTCGAATTCTGCGGCGAAGGCACCGCCAGCCTGACCGTGGCTGAACGCGCCACCATCGGCAACATGGCGCCCGAATACGGCGCCACGATGGGTTTCTTCCCTGTCGACGAACGCACCATCGACTATTTCCGCGGCACCGGCCGCACCGAAGACGAAATCGCCGCCTTTGAAGCCTACTTCAAGGCCCAGAAGATGTTTGGCATTCCGTCTGCCCAAGACATCAACTTCACCAAGCTGCTGACGCTGGACCTGTCCACCGTGGCACCGTCGCTGGCAGGCCCGAAGCGTCCGCAGGACCGCATCGAAATCGGCAACGTGAAGAACACCTTCATCGACCTGTTCTCCAAGCCCATCGCGGAAAACGGCTTCAACCAGCCGGCCGAAAAGCTGGGCCAGACCTTCACCACCAGCACGGGCACGAAGATCAAGAACGGCGACATCCTGATTGCCGCCATCACGTCTTGCACCAACACGTCGAACCCCAACGTGCTGCTGGCCGCCGGCCTGCTGGCCAAGAAGGCCGTGGAAGCAGGCCTTAAGGTGCCCAAGCACATCAAGACGTCGCTGGCTCCTGGGTCCCGCGTGGTCACCGATTACCTGACCAAGACCGGCCTGTTGCCCTACCTGGAAAAGCTGGGCTTTGACGTGGCCGCCTATGGCTGCACCACTTGCATCGGCAACGCGGGCGACCTGACGCCGGACCTGAACGAAGCGATCACCAGCAACGACCTGATCTGCTCGGCCGTGCTGTCCGGCAACCGCAACTTTGAAGCGCGCATACACCCGAACATCAAGGCCAACTTCCTGGCATCGCCGCCGCTGGTAGTGGCCTACGCGCTGGCCGGCACGGTCACGCGCGATCTGATGACCGAGCCGGTCGGGCGCGGCAAGAACGGCGACGTGTGGCTGGGCGACATCTGGCCCACCGCTGAAGAAGTCGAAGCACTGATGAAGCATGCTCTGGACCCGAAGGTGTTCGAGGCCAACTACAGCCAGGTCAAGAGCAACCCGGGCAAGCTCTGGGAGAACATCAAGGGCGTCAACGGCGACACCTACAACTGGCCGGATTCAACCTACATCGCCGAACCGCCTTTCTTTGAGGGCTTCGGCATGACCCCGGCCGCGATGCCTGCCGTCAAGAACGCCCGCGCGCTTGGCGTCTTTGGCGACTCGGTCACGACCGACCACATCTCGCCCGCCGGTTCCATCAAGGAAACCTCGCCCGCAGGCAAGTGGCTGAAAGAAAACGGCGTCATGAAGGCCGATTTCAACAGCTACGGCTCGCGCCGCGGCAACCACGAAATCATGATGCGCGGCACGTTTGCCAACGTGCGCATCAAGAACCTGATGATCCCGTCGCTGCCGGACGGCAGCCGCTTCGAAGGCGGCGAAACGCTGTTCCAGCCCACAGGCGAACAGATGTCCATCTATGACGCCGCGATGAAGTATGTGGCTGACGGCACCTCCACCGTGGTGTTCGGCGGTGAAGAATACGGCACCGGCTCGTCGCGCGATTGGGCGGCCAAGGGCACCCAG
The DNA here is from genome assembly GCF_030864005.1 of Achromobacter seleniivolatilans. NCBI lineage: Bacteria > Pseudomonadati > Pseudomonadota > Betaproteobacteria > Burkholderiales > Alcaligenaceae > Achromobacter > Achromobacter seleniivolatilans. Next base: position 332,396 of record NZ_CP132976.1, on the reverse strand, counting down.
CTGCTGGGCGTGAAGGCTGTGATCACCCGCAGCTTTGAACGCATCCACCGCAGCAACCTGGTGGGCATGGGCGTGCTGCCGTTGCAATTCAAGGGCACGGACAGCGTGCAATCGCTGGGCATCACCGGCGAAGAAACGTATGACATTTCGGGCCTGGAAAACGGCATCAAGCCGATGCAGGACGTGACGCTGACGATCACCCGCAAGGACGGTTCGAAGCAAGATGTGGCAGTGCTGCTGCGCATCGACACGCCGATCGAAGTCGACTACTACCAACACGGCGGCATCCTGCCCTTCGTGCTGCGTCAGTTGCTGGCTGCCTGAGTCCTGCTGCCACCCAGCGCAAGACCCTGAAAGTACGCCCCGGAGCCGCAAGGCTTCGGGGCGTTTTACTTAGCGGAAACAGCAACTAGGGGTCAGTCGTCGAACTGGTAGGCGTCCATCGCCAGCGCGCCGTACGAAATCTCGTCGTTCAGACGCGTAGCCGTCGCGCCGCCCGCCCCCAGCGCCACGTAGAGCGGCATCAGGTGATCGTCGTGCGGATGGGCCTGTAAAGCGCCAGGCGCCTGCGCCTGCCAATCCAGCAGCGCGGGCACATTATGCTCCGCCAGATTGCGCGCATACCAGTCCTGAAAACCGGGCACATAAGACACGGCGGGCGCATTCTGCGGCATACGGATGTGGCGCAGATTGTGCGTCAGCGACCCGGACCCGATGATCAGAATGCCTTCGTCGCGCAACGGCGCCAGCGCGCGGCCCAGCGCCAGTTGGCCTGCGGCATCACGCCCCATGTCCAAGGACAACTGCACGACCGGCACGTCCACCTCGGGGTACAGATACCGCAACGGCACCCAGGCGCCATGATCCAGCGGCCGGCGCGGATCGCGATCGGCGGCAATGCCTGATTCCGCCAACAGCGCTTGCACGCGGCCAGCCAGCTCGGGGGAACCCGGCGCCGCATATTGCAAGGCATAGAGTTCAGGCGGAAAACCGCCGAAGTCATGCCATGCCACCTGCTGATCCCGCGTGGACAAGGCCAAACCTTCGCCCATCCAGTGCGGCGACACGACCAGAATGCCACTGGGTTTGCGGCCCTGGTTAAGGCTCCAGTCCGCAAGCACAGGACCGGTCAGACCGGGTTCCACGGCCAGCATGGGCGAACCATGGGAAACGAAAAGCGTAGGCCAACGCATAGCGGAGCCTCCAAAGATAAGTTGATGATTGCATTTTCGGACGTTTCCAATCAGCAATAAACCCCGCCACCCGGGATAATCTGTTGCCATCCAAGCATCAATCTGCCGCCGCGCCCTTCTCGACGCCGAACTGACGGCCAGCGGCCCTATTCAAAGGCGGCCTTAGCCGACCTGCGTGGCGGGCGTTAAACTATGTCGTTACACCCTTACTGGACGCCCTCCGAAGTTATGGCCCGATCCCGCAGCCAATCCGCTCCCCGCATGACCCGTGATGCCACCCGCCTGGTCGCGCTTGCTCAAGCGCTCAGCCGCTCGGGCAGCCGCGTCGAAGACGTGTTCTGGGAGAACCAGCTTGGCGAAGCGATTCCAAAACTGCTCAAGGCCGGGCAAGACGCCCCCCTGGAAGCGGCACTGGACCACCTCGCGCAAAACGATATTGGCGCCTACGAAGTCTTGATTGAGCAGGCAGAAACCCTGTCTGAATCGATGAAGATCGAGAAAAATGGCGTCCGGCACGACGTATTGCTGATCGTGGCGCCTATCGTCGCCTGGACCCGTTATGCCATCCCGACCGGCCCGGTGTCCGCAAGCGCCCAGCAAGCCCTGCTTGCGCAACTGCATGGCCACGTCCTGTCCAGCAAGGCGCGCACTGCACTGATGCCCATGCTGGTCAGCGTGGACCAGATGCCGCGCACGTTCTCGGAAACCTGGCACTGGCTGCAACGCCTGGGCACTCAGGCGCTCGGCGAAGAATCCACCAAGCCGACGCTGAACACCGAGACCGAGACGGCCAACATGCTGGCCGACACGCGCTACATCATCGGTGCGGTTGCCGTACCCGAAAACGAACCGATCTTCCGCTGGCAGGAACAGGTGAGCGAAGCCGACGCCAGCCGCGACGCCTGCCAAGAGCAGTTCGCCGCCCAAGCGCAGCCCACGCTGGCGGCGCTGCTGCCCGGTTGCGGGTTTGAAGCCTTGCTGCCGGACGCGTATTACGTCAGCAACCGCGAAGCCGATCGCCGCGTCCGTCCGCTGTCTTTGCGCGCTGCCATCAGTTGGCTTGAAGGCGCAGTCAGCCTTGAGCCGTCGCAGTTGCGCGCGGTTATTGCCGGCTGCGGTGAAAGCCGCATCGACGAATTCCGCATCAGCTTCACGGCGCGCAGCAGTAACGACGTCTACTACGGCTGCGTGTGGCCCGTTTACGGCCGCGAAGAAGAGCAGCCTTCGGAAGAAGGCCAGCCCGACGTCGTGGACGAAATCGCAGCACTGCTAAAGGAATACGGCGTGACTGAAGTACGCCGCATCCCGGGCGTGCTGCCGGCCGAGTACTGCGAAGACTGCGGGGCGCCTTATTTCCCTAATCCGCTGGGCGAACTGGTACACGCCGAATTGCCCGAGGACGCGGAAGCCGCGCCCGCAAAGTTCCACTAGGCAGCAATGCAAGCGGACATCTTCTGCCGGGTCGTCGACAACTACGGCGACATCGGCGTCTGCTGGCGCCTGGCGCGCCGGCTGGCGCAGGGCCGCGGCTGGGATGTCCGGCTCTGGGTCGACGACCTGGCAAGCTTTGCGCACATCCAACCGGGCATTCAGGCCCAGTCCGCCAGGCAGAGCTTGAACGGCGTTGATATTGTCCACTGGTCGCCCACGCCCGATCCCACTCTGACGGCGCGCGACGTCGTCATCGAAGCCTTTGCCTGCGATCCCCCCCCAGCGTTCATAGACAGCATGCGCCACACGCATCCTGCCTGGATCAATCTGGAATACCTGAGCGCTGAAGCGTGGGTGGAAAGCTGCCATGGCCTGCCCTCGCAACGCCCCGACGGTCTGGTGAAGCACTTTTTCTTTCCGGGTTTCACGGCTGCCACAGGCGGTCTGCTTAGGGAACCCGGCCTGACTCGCGAACGCGATGCGTTGCAAGCCTCGGTAGACCAGCAGAACGATTTTCTGCGGTCCTTGGGCGTGGATGACGCCCTGCTGTTGCAGCGCCGCGACGGCGCCCGCACGGTGTCCCTGTTTTGCTATCCGACGGCGCCTGCCCACGACTTGATCCAAGCGCTGGCCGCCGATCCTCGCCGCAGCGTACTGCTTGTGCCCCAGGGTGTGGCGCCCGGACTGGAAGCTGCCTGCACGGCGCCGGGCGCGCCGTTGCTGGCCCGGCTGCCCTTCGTGGCCCAACCGGACTTTGACCGCGTGCTATGGAGTTCAGATCTGAATTTCGTGCGCGGCGAAGACTCGTTTGTGCGCGCAGCCTGGGCCGCCCGTCCCCTGGTGTGGCAGATTTACGCGCAAGAAGAAAATGCACATCTGGAAAAGCTGGAAGCCTGGCTGGCACGGTATCCGGCCCCGGAATCAGCCCACGCCCTTATACGTGCCTGGAACCAGCCGGAGACAGGCCAAACCGCATCCGCCGTTGCCGCTGCAATGGCGCCTGCGCACTGGAAAGCATGGGTGCAGGCTGCTACGAAATGGGATGCCGAGCAGGCTGCCCTGCCCGATCTGGCCGAAAATCTGGCCGACTTTTGCGCAGACTTGGCCAAGAAACGTTAGAATAGAGAGTTTTCTGAGTCGCCCTGAACGTAGTCGGGCCTCAAAATGACGCCTCCCGGGGTGTGCAAAAGGTGCGTTTTCTGCCAGTTTTTGTGACGGCGGCTTTTTGCAAGCACGGTGAGTGCACCTATCACCCCCGGAGTTTTATCGATGAAAACCGCTCAGGAATTGCGAGTCGGCAACGTGGTCATGGTCGGCAAGGATCCCCTCGTGGTCCAGAAGGCCGAATACAACAAGTCTGGCCGCAACGCTGCTGTTGTAAAGCTGAAGTTCAAGAACCTGTTGACCGCCTCGGCCAGCGAATCGGTCTACAAGGCTGACGAAAAGTTCGAAGTCGTTCAATTGGATCGCAAGGAGTGCACCTACTCCTACTTCGGCGACCCGATGTACGTCTTCATGGACGAAGAGTACAACCAGTTCGAAATCGAAGCCGAAAGCATGGGCGACGCTCTGAACTATCTGGAAGAAGCGATGCCCGTGGAAGTGGTCTTCTACGACGGCCGCGCCATCTCGGTTGAACTGCCCACCACGATCGTTCGCGAAATCACCTACACCGAACCCGCCGTGCGCGGCGATACGTCGGGCAAGGTAACGAAGCCGGCCAAGATCAACACCGGCTACGAATTGAACGTGCCGCTGTTCTGCGCCATCGGCGACAAGATCGAAATCGACACCCGCACGAACGAATACCGCAGCCGCGTTAATAACTAATCCGGCAGCAGGTAGAAAAAAGCCAGACCTACGGGTCTGGCTTTTTTATTGCCGCCTACTGCAGGCGGTCGTCGTCCAGAAAGTCTGGTACGGCCATGACATCTATACCGTCCTCGGACAGGGATTCCCGCTCTTCAGGGGTGGCGGTGCCGCGAATCGGGCGTTCGTCGGCTTCACCTTCGTGGATGCGGCGGGCTTCTTCCGCAAAACGCGGGCCGACGTTTTCTGTGTTGCGCAACAACGCCCGCACCTGACGCATGACCACGGATTGCAATGCCGCCATCTTGTCGGCGTCGGACGCGCCTGCCGGCACGGCAGGCGCCTGCGCTGGCGCATGCAGGTGGGACACATTCAGACGTGGCGCGGACAGGCGTTTGGTAATACTGGCCGAGCCGCAAACGGGGCACGTGACCAAGCCACGCGCCTGTTGCGCGTCATAGTCTTCGTGCGAACCAAACCAGCCTTCAAAAATGTGGCTGTGATCACACTGCAGGTCGAAAACTTTGAGTGCCATGGCAACTATATGGGGTCTAGCGGACAGAATACAAGAATCCGCCCGGCACTAGCGGAATGCCCGGGCGCTGCTGGGGAGTTTTCAGTCCGCCCCAAGTAAAAGCGGGCCCGAAGGCCCGCTATACCGGTTTGGCGCAGATTACTTGCGCTTGGGCGGCGGGGCGTTGGTTTGCACTTGCGCCTGCTGCGCCTGCAAGGCGTCGATCTGGCGTTGCAGATCACGCAGTTGCTGGCGCACATCCTTTTGCTGATCGGCCAAAGCCGTGGCTTCTTGGCGCGATTGTTCCTGGCGCGCCGCAACTTGCTCTTCCTGCTGCATCCGCAGCGTACGGTCGGCTTGCAACGTGCTCAGTTCAGCGCTTCGGCTTGCCAGCAGCTTTTCGGCATGCGCATATTCTGCTTGGAGCTTGATGCGCTTGATGTCTACTTCGGCGAGTTCGGCGGACTGCGCGGTGAAAGCGCGGTACGTTGCCTCTGCCTGCTTGTCCGACGTAGTCTTCAGCACGCGCCAGAAGTCTTTCTGCTGGAACAGCGCGACGTAGTAGGTCAGGTCATCCGGCTTGAACAGCAGGCTGGCGCCATACGTGCCGTTATAGGCCGTACGCAGTTCCGACACTTGGCGGTTCTGAATCAGGCTCTGCAATTCCGACACGGTGGACGACGGCCGCGCAGCTGCTGCGGGCGCAGCGGGCGGGGTGACGGGTGTTGAAGCCGCCTGCGTGTCCTCGACCTGCTTAACCGTGGGCCGAGGCGCTTCGGATTGAGCGCTGGCGCATGCCGCCAAGCCGGACAAAGCCGAGCTTAACAATGCCATGCGAACGGCGGCACGGATAAATTGGACGTTCATGCCTTCCCCAAAAAAATCGTTGCGGAACTATAGCAATTTATTTCGCCCACGGCTGACGCACTTACATTCGCCGCAGGGTTTTTTGTCGCCCCCTACGGGGCTTTCCCTATTGCACGATCAGAATGTCCCGAAAATCATTTCCGCCGTTTTCACCTTGCCCGCCCCCCAGATGCAGTTTGCGCATTTTTTCCCACAGCACTTTGCGGCTGATGCCCAAAGTATTGGCCGTGTCCTGGCGGCGCCAGCCATTGACATCAAGCGCGGCCAGGATACGGGACCGTTCGGCGCGCTCCGCATCCGTGAATACGGGCGGCTCGCACTGGGCGCTGGCGCCACTTAGCGCGCCCGTGGCCTGTAGCGGTTCCATCATCTGATCAAAAATGCGTTCAATGCGCGCCTGGTCCCAGCCCTTGAACTGCCGGCGCATGATGGCAACGCGTTCGGCCACATTGGACAATTCGCGGACATTACCCGCATATCGCGTGCGCCCCACTCGCTCCAACAACCACGCTGGCGGCTCGCCTTCGCCGCCCAACCGCTCCAACAATGCGCGAAAGATGGCAATTTTCTCTTCAGGCCCGCGTTGCTCCAGATTCGGAATGCGCAACTCAATAACGGCCAGCCGGTAATAGAGGTCTGCCCGGAACTCATCCTGACCTACCAGCACGCGCAAGTCCTTGTTGGTGGCGGCGACCAAACGGAAGTCCACGGGCACCTCCGCCGTGGAACCCAGCCGCGTTACCGAGCTCTGTTCCAATACCCGCAGCAGTTTGACCTGCTGGTACAGCGGCAAATCGCCGATTTCATCCAGGAACAGCGTGCCGCCATTGGCCTGCTCAAAGTAGCCCTTGTGCGCGCCCACCGCTCCGGTAAACGCGCCCTTCGCATGGCCAAAGAAGTGAGCTTCGAACAAGCCCTCTGGAATCGCGCCGCAGTTGACCGCCACGAACGGTCCGTCAGACCACGCGGCGCGATCGTGCAGCAGGCGTGCTATGCGTTCCTTGCCCACGCCCGTCTCGCCATGAATCAGCGCGTTGCTGCGGCAATCCGCGAACAGATCCGCCTCGGCCAGCAACGCTTGCATGGGTTCCGACACGGCAATCAGCGGCTGCTCGCGCTTGGGCGCCGTGCGATTGAACTGGTCCAGCGTTCCCAACAATTCAAACAGCAACTTGCGCAAGTCTGCCGTCGTGAACGACAACGGCAAGGTATAGGAGTAATCGGGCGGGTAATAACGTGAATCACGGCCCCGCGATTCCGCTGCAACCCAGATAACCGGCATCCCTTGTGCGGCCAGCCAGTCATAACCGCTAAAACGGTTGTCGCCCATCACCGACACCGACACCAGCGCCACCGCCGGCCGTGAAGCATCCCGGGGCGGCGGAAAAGCCGTGCCGGCATCCGCGCGCACCAGCGACACGTCCATGCCCGTCAGGCAGCGCTCCGCGCGGCTGGCGATGTCGGAAGTCCCTTCCCAGACGTAGATATCGAATTCATCACGAGCAAATTTATGCGTCATCGCGCACACCTTGCCGCCGAGCGGAAAACGGGAGTTAGTGGCTTCATCATCAATACACCAAACGGGGCTGGCCGCAATCGACCGACAGCAGCGACACATCGGTTTGGCCCACACTCAGGCCAAGCAGGTCCAGCAGCTGTTGCAGCATGGTCGACAACATGCCCAGCAAGGGTTGCAGCAGGTTCACCACAATGGACAGCACGCCGCCCACTTGGGAACTGCCGTTCAGAGCCATGGACGCCACCGACCCGACCCGGCACTGCCGGATCGAATCGGGCACGATCGCCAGCGTGCAGACCAGATCATTGACCGGGGCAAGCAACAGCGACGTCAGAATATTCCCCACCAGCTGCAAGGTGCCGCCCAACACGCCAGTCAAACCACCTGTCGTCAATCTTGAACTCAGTTGATTCAGCGCGGTGGTTGACCACTGCATATCATTGAACACCTGCGTGATCGACTTGCCAGGATTGGAACCGACTCCGCCCACCAGCGTCGTCGCCAGAGACGTGCGCTCTGCTGGGGTCAGCGGCGTGCCGGTGTTGAAAAGATCGCCCAATATCCCGCCGATAAGCGCGTCCGACAGATTGGATGCCAGCGCGCCCAGGTTGACGGATGTGGCGGTAACTGTCGCGGTGGACGGCGTACCCGGCGGCTCTGTCAAAGTCACCGACACGGGGGCCGTCGAATTGAAAATGGGCAGTGTGACCTTGGCGGTCAACGGCAGAATGCCCAGCACATTTATCACTTGATGACGCTGGATGGAGGCAAAGGAACTGACCTGGCAGCTGTTGGTCAAGGACACGAAGTGCGCGCTGTTGATATCGGTAGCGGACGTCATGCCTGGAAAGCGCCCCAGGCAGATATTCGCGACAGACGATGTGACCGCGATGGTGGCTTGGGACTGTGTCAACGGCGCTTGGCAAAGGTTTGTCAGCGTGCCGGTCGATTGCGCCACGTCGATGATGATGGGCAAGTCCACTTTCGTGCCTAGCGTATTTGCCAGCAACGGTCCCACCAGCGGAATATTGCTGGTATTCACCCGCAGGTATACGCGGATGCCGGCACTGGTGGCTTGTGTGCCGATGCCACCGACTGCGAGCGTAGGCGGCTCCACAATGCGCACTTTCGCATCAATACCCAAAAGCGGCACACTCAGCCCCAGGTTGATCAGGTTCTGGCCATTGGCCACGACCAGCGCGGTTTCAAGCAAATTGAGCGCGTTCAGATTCGCCTGCAAGGCGCCCGTGGCGTCGCCGCCCACCACCGACAGATTCAGCACCCCGCCATTGCCGAACAGCTTGACCGGCAAATTCAGCGGCATCACGGCCAGCACCGTGTTGATGGCGTTGTTGATCAAGCCCACACTGGCGCCTGCCGTGCCGCTTTGATTGACGACGGTCAGCGTTGCTTGCAGCAGCTGGCCCAGAGTCAGGTTATTGACCGCCGCCAATTCAGCGGGCGTGCCCACGCCTGTAGCGACCGACAGGGGTAAGCCCAGCGCCTTCAGCAAGCCCGATGGCGTGATGTTGACGCTGGCAAGGCCCGCGGCATCCAGTACGTCCAATTGCGCGGGCGTCGCGCCCACTGTGGACAGCAGCTGCGACAGCAAACCGCCTCGCTGCAAGCGCAGCAAGCGAGATCCCACCATGAATGCCGCAACCGGCTGGGTATTCGTTGCCACCGCGCTGACCGACACCTTGGTGCTCATGCCCAGACTGCCGAACATGCTGGCCAGCGTCTTGCGTATCGTCAGCCGCACTGCATTTAGCGGTTGGCCGCTAGTGGGATCAAACACATGCATGCCGCTCGCATCGGCACGGCTTGAATCCCACACCTTGCATTCCACCGTGAAATCCGCAGCGGTGAAAGTGTCGAAAATATTCGGCACATTCGCCAGCGCCGACGCTTTGCCGGCGGTGGCGGCCCGCGTGCAATCCGCGGCAGATCCCATGCCCAGCACCTGAACCGCCGACAAGGCGGCCAGGTCCGCTGCCTTCTGCATCTCGCGCTTCATGTAATAGCCATAGCCCAGTTGCGCGACGCCCAGAAGCACAACGCCCACCAGCACCGCAAACACGACGGCCACGGTCATGCTGCCGCGCTGGCGCAGCGGGGAAACACGACGCAAAGGGATGGTTGGCATGGTGTTGCAACCCCGTATGAATGCAGCGTGATGATGGCAGGCGCCAAAGCTTTAATTGGTGTTCTTGGTGTCCACTCGTTTTTGAAACCACTCAGGAATGGGATGCGAGAAACTCTCCAGATAGCGGTTCCACGCCGCCGTCGACACGGGGCCCAATACCGGCAGCGCTGCGCCTGCCCGGCGCCCATCCGCTTGAGCCGCCAGCAAACCGCGTGTCACATCCCCAAAAGCTTCCTGGGGTTCTGGCGCGGCAGCGGCAGCGGGCGCCGCGGGTTGCGGCATCGGCGTCTGCACTTGCTGCACCACGGGCCGGTCAGGCATCTGCGCTGTCGGCACAGGCGCAGGCGCTTCGCTCGTCAAGGGCGCATTCGATTGCGCCAGGCAAGACAACGGCGCCAAAGCCAACAGCGCCACGCCCACGGTGAATGAACCAAGATTGCGGGAAAAAGACATGGTTATCTTCCTGGTTTCAGGGTTAGCGCACGATGGGTCCGTTGCTCAGGCCGTCCATCAACGGGCTCATCACGGGCACAACGGCTCCGCCTCCGGTAGATACCCGCGTAACGGGCTGGTCGGCCACAACCGGCACAGACGCCGCCGCCGGGGGCCGTTGATTACGGATTTCAGTGGCCATACGCAGCACTTGGCTGCGCGCTTCGTCGGTCATCTGCGCCTGCTCCATCAGCCGTTGGGCGCGCGCGGGTTCGCCTTGCACCAGCAACAACACGGCAAGATTGGCCAGCACCTTGCCGTTATCAGGCGCCAGTTCAGCCGCCTGCCCCAGCGGCACCCGGGCGCCCGCAGGATCGCCGGCACGCAGCCGCGCATAACCCAAGTCACCCAGAATGCGAGGGTCCATCGGAGACAGCTTGGCCGCACGCGCAAAATCGTCAGCCGCCTGATCGAACTGGCCACGCGCGCCTGCGATCAGACCCAGACCATGCCAGCCGTCGGCGGCCTGATCGGTTCCGAGCAGCGCGCGATACGCCTGCTCACTCATGACGGTCTGCCCAGTCTGCCGCAGCGCTTCCGCCCGCAGCACCGCTACCCGCGCATCATTGCCGTACTTCTGCTGGTAAGCCTCGATGTACGCCAGCGACGCGAAATAGCGTTCCTGGCGCTGCGCTTCGGCAATCATGGACAGCATCAGCTCCGGCTCTTTGGGCCGGCGCTTGCTATCGGCGTCTTCCTCTTTCTGCCGTGCCAGCGCCTGCTCTTGCTGTTGCTGCTGAATTACCTGCCAGGCGGATTCCGCGCTGTTGCTCTTGCATCCGGCCAACCCTGCAGCGCCCACGACGGCAGCGGCCATCAGGGTCCAGCGCCAGGCGCGTTGCGAACTTCCAATACCGCCAGCCATCACATGCCCCCCATACGCGACAAACCGCGCAACACCGCGATAAAACCTGCTCCGCCCGTAACGATCAACAGAGCAGGCAACAACGTCACGATCATGACTCCCGTCATCTTCACCGTGGTCTTTCCAACCTTCTCCTTCAATTCCAACCGGCGCTTGTCGCGCAGGCGTTCTCCAAAACGGTTCAAAGGCTCTTGCACGGCGCCGCCATGCTGATCCACTTGTGCGATCAAGCGGCAGATGGCGGACAGGTCATCGTTATCGAAACCAGCAGCCAACCGGGCCAGCGATTGCTCGCGGGTACGGCCGCGCACGTACAGTTCAGAGGCCAGCCGCAGTTCGTGCGACAGCACGGGCAGCACTTGGGCAAACTCTTTGATCAGCACCTGCATGCTTTGGTCGATGGACAAACCCACGCCTTGCAGCAGGCGCAGCAGGTCAATCAACAACGGCAGCTCATCGGCCGCCAAGCGCTGGCGGCGCTTCACACGCCGCCGGACAAACCACTTGGGCAGCATGTAGCCAATCGCAAAGCCCAGAAAGGCGGCAACGAACACGCCCAATGGCGAAGCAATCAGATTCCTGTGCAAATCCAGCGCAATGGCCGCGATGGGAAATAAAACCGCCAGGCCAAAACGGACGACGACAAATCGGGCGCGTGCCGTCGTGGGATTGGCGTAGCCCGCCATGTCCACCAGCTTGCGGTCTTCTGCGGCCATCAAAGTGTCGGCCAGCTTCCCTTCGCTCAGACGCTTGCCGAACGAATCCGCTGCGCGCGCGGCGGCCGCAAGCCTGCCCTGCCCGCCCTCCTCCGCCAAGGCTGGCGTCCCGCCGCGGTTTTGACGTGTGGCAAGCGCCTGATCGACGACCTGCCGGCTGCGGCCCTGCCCGCGCAGGCGCCGAGTCATGCTGAGTCCCAGGATCAGCAGCGCGGCGGCGACCAGCATCAGCGCCACGGCCAGTACGGTAGAGACATTCCAGGAGAGAAAGTGATCCATCTGCGCGCCCTTCAAATGGACTTGGCCATGCGATACAGCCAATAACATCCGCCCAGCTGCAAGAACACTGCGGTCAGCAGCATCTTGAAGCCCAGCGGGTCCTCCCACAAACCCATAAACAATTGGTTGTTCGCCACGATGATGAAGCCCGCAATGCCCACCGGCAGCAGGGCCAGAATCCATGCGGACAGGCGGACCTCGGCGGAACTGGCCGTCAATTCGTTGCGGGCCTGCGCCACGTCGCGCATAAACGCCGCCATGCGTTCCAACACCTGGTCACTGCGCCCGCCAAACCGCATGGCAAGCGACACCACGGCAGCCACCATATACAGCTCTTTCAAACCGTATTGGCGGGACACCTGCACCAGCGCCGCGTCCAACTCCTTGGCAGACCGGCTCAGGCTGGCAGCAGCTTCGACCACTTCCAGCAGGGGTTGATCGGTGGTCGCGGCAGCCGTTTGGAACGCCGCGCCCATGCTGTTGCCGATCGTGATCAGGCGAACGATGTTGTCCAGAAATGCAGGCAGTTGCGAGATCATGCGCCGTTGGCGTTTGTCCGCACGCAGCCAAAGCAAAAAATACGCCAGTACGGCCAGCATGATGAATGTCACGGCGCCGGACAAGGGCCCCAGGAACAGCCAGGCCAGTATTGCGCCAGCCACAACGGGCATGCCGATCTTGAAATAGAACCCCACGCTCTGGCGCACGCCCGCCAACAGCAGCAGCCGGTCCCAGCTGGAGAACCCGCTACGCATGGCGCGCGCGTTTTCGGCAAACGGCGTGCCGGCGGCCGTGTCGCGTCCACGTTTCAGCTGGTTATCCAGGAACGCCGAACTCGCCGCGCGGCGGGCGCCGCTATTGGCATGACGCCACAGCAGCACCGCCCCGACGGTAAGCACCAAGGCAAAGCCAGCCAGGACCAGGGCTTCCTGCATCAGCGCCTCCGGCTCCAGAATCCGCCGCCACCGCCATCGTGATCGTCCGGCGAGTTGTCCTGGTCGCGCGCCTCGTTGCGCATCTTGGCCAACTTGGGCGTATGCGGATGGATGCCAAGCCACTTCCAGCGGTCTTTTTCCTCGCCATCGGGCGTTGTAAAGATTTCGTGCCGGTAAAGCTCCTGCGTCGAAATGACGTTGTCGCCCATGCCCGTGACTTCCGTCACTGACAGCACGCGCCGCTTGCCGTTGGACAGGCGGCCGATCTGCACGATGAAGTCCAGCGCGCTGGCGATCTGCCGGCGCAAGCTATCTTCGCTGCCTTGAAATCCCGCAAAGCCCGCCAGCATCTCAATCCGGTACAGGCATTCGCGCGCGGAGTTGGCGTGAATAGTGGCCATCGATCCTTCGTGGCCAGTGTTCATGGCTTGCAGCATGTCCATGACTTCTGCGCCGCGCACTTCGCCAACCACGACCCGGTCGGGCCGCATCCGCAAGCTGTTGCGAATCAGTTCACGGATGCTGACCGCGCCGCTCCCATCAAAGCCGCCCTGGCGCGATTCAAGCCGCACCACATGCGGGTGATTTAGCGACAGTTCGGCGGTGTCCTCTACCGTAACCACGCGTTCCGTCTCGGGGATGAAAAACGCCAGTGCGTTCAGCAAAGATGTCTTGCCCGAACTGGTTCCGCCCGATACCAGCACGTTGCAACGGTTCTTCACGGCCTCATGCAGCAAGCGGTAAATCTCTTCGTCAAACGTGCCTAAAGTCAGCAAGTCGGCGGGCTTGAGCGGGTCTTGGCGGAACTTCCGGATCGACACCATCGGGCCGTCCACGGCCAGCGGCTCGATCACCACGTTCAAGCGCCCCCCGTCCGGCAGACGCGCGTCCACCATGGGGCTGGATTCGTCCAGGCGGCGGCCGATGGGCGCAAGAATGCGGCGCACGATGCGCAACACGTGCTGGTTGTCCGTGAACCTGAGCGTCTCGCGGGCCAGTACGCCCCGGCGCGACACAAACACATTGTCGTAGCCGTTGATCAGGATGTCTTCCACTGCCGGGTCCGCCAGCAGATCTTCCAGCGGTCCCAGGCCCGCCAGTTCTTTCGTCAGCGCTTCGGCAATTTGCCGCATTTCCCCTTCGTTGATCGGCACCCTGCGCAAACGCACAAAGCTGGCCACTTCGATGTCCACGAATTCCTGGATCGCGGAACGTGCCCAGCGGCCAAACTCCGCCCCCAATTCCTCGATACGGGACAGCAAGTGTTCATACGCCGCCGTTTTCACTTCCTGAAAGCGGTTCGACGTCGTGAATCCCTTGTCGCCGTCGCCGCCAAATTCTATGGTCGCTGTCATGATCATGTGGGTGTCCGCCGCCGTTCCTGTGTACGCTGCTGCCTGTCTATCAATCGACAATCATGCGGCGATGCACGCCGGGCAGCCAGGTGGCCAGCCAGCTCGCCCGCCCGCCGGGCGTGTTCTCTTCTGCGCTAAGTTTTTCCGCCAGCGTCTGCACGGCGCGCACGTAGACGTCGCGCTCCGCTTCCTCGTGCAGCAAATGACCCTGATTGGTGCAGACCATCAGCGCCAACGTGCGATCGGGCAAGGTGCCAACCAGCTCCAGCTGGAAGCGGTCGGCGATTTGCTGCGCGGTCATGCCGTAGCGTTCGTCGTAGCGGTTGACGATCAAACCCAGGCTGCGGCGGTCCACGTGCAGTTGCTCAAGTTCTTGCAGCAAACCTGCCAGCGACACCAGCGCCCCCACGCTCTGGTCCGTCACAATCCAGTTCTGCTGAGAGGCGCGCGCCAAACCGGCCACGAATTCAGGATTGGTAAAGCCGCCGGAATCGGCAACCACCACGCCAAAGTGCTGGCGCAGCCGCTCAAACACCAATAGCGAATCCGATTGGGACACATCGCGCATCTGGTTCAGATCACGCGGCAAGGCAAGAACGCTCAGGCCATTGGCGGTGTGCGCCATCGCCGATCCCAACAGCGTGGAATCCAGGCGGCGCAGGTTGCGGGCCGCTTCGGCAAAATCAAAATCGCTGCCGATATTCAAATAGAGCTGGCAATCACCTACCGGCCAGCCCAGGTCCATGAGCGCCACGCGGCTGGATAGCGGCAACATTGCGCCCGCCTCCGCCGGCTTGACTGCTTTGGCGCCGCTGGCTGCGGCGCGCTGGGAATACATGTGCTTCAAGCGGTCCTGCACCATGCCGCTCAAATGCACGGCCAGCGTGCTTGTGCCCACGCCAGGACGCGCGCCCAATAGCAAGACACTGCGGCGCGAGCCGTCCATACGCCCGCCGCCCGCGGGCAGGTCCAGCAAGCGTTGCACGACATCTTTGACTTCTTGCGGCGCAACGCTCGGATCCACAAAATCGCTGACCCCCGCCCGCAGCGCAGCGATTGCGCCTTCTGGCTGACTCAACAAACCCACCGCCACGCGCGGCACCGTGGGCGCAATTCGCGCCAGCAACCGCGCCAGCTCGGCGGATTTGAAGAGTTTTCCAGGTTCGTCTTCGCTCAGGGTGAAGTCCAGAAACACCACCTGGGGCGCTATCTCCGCCAGGCGCCGCGCCAGTTCTTCTATGCTGGGCGTTTCCTGGGTCAACATTCCCATGTCGCCTAAAGCCTGACCCAGCAGCGTGGCAACGCCATCGCCCTTGGAGCAAAACAGGAACCGCTTGCCGTTTTGCAGGCCCACCCACTCGCTGGCATGTGTTTTCATATTGCTCACCGTGAGAATCCCGGCATTTGTTGACCGCCGGCTGGGCCCATCAAGTAATAGCCCCAAGCGTTATACGTAGAATCCGCCTGCTCTTGCCGCCCCCCAGGCAACGGCAGCGTGACGCCGCGCGCAATGGGACGAACCAGCCGCGGAGTCACCACGATGACCAGCTCGGTGTCCTCTTGCGAATAGTCCACACTACGGAAAAATGCGCCGATGATGGGCAGGTCACCCAGCATCGGAACCTTGTTCACCATCGCCTTGGTCTGGCGCGACACCAAACCGCTGATCACAAAGCTTTCGCCGTCGCCCAGTTCAACGGTCGTATCCGCTCGGCGCGTGCGCAAAGCGGGGATGATGGTGCTGGCTTCGTTGCTGGTGTTGATGACAATGCCGTTGCTGTAGTCCAGCTCGCTCGCCTCTGGCGCAACCTTCAACGAAATGCGGTCACGCGACAGTACGGTCGGTGTCACGGTCAGGCCGATGCCGAAGGGCTTGAACGCAACCGTCACCGTGCCCAAGCCACCGGATTCTGGAATGGGTAGCTCGCCGCCCGCCAGGAAGCTGGCGCTTTGACCCGTCAATGCCACCAGTGTGGGCTCTGCCAACACGCGCGCCATGCCATTGCTTTGCAACAGACGCAAGCGCGCGGAAAAGTTGTTGGAGTCATAGAACAGCGAAAAACCAGAAGCCAATACTCCGCCCTGCGCGAATCCCAAAGGGGCGGCCGCGCCTGACGGTGTCGTGGAGCTGATACCGCCCCATGGGCCACTGCGGCCAGCGAAGCTGATGCCTGCTTCTTTCATGACGGAGCGTGACACCTCAACGACCTTCACTTCCACCTGCACGACGCCGCCAGTGCCTGCGGTGGAGACATCCACCACGTTCTTGTCGCCCACGGCCGAGGCAGCCGCAGCGGCTGCCGCCACCTGCGCGAGCGGGGTTTCAGCATGGCCGGACACCACCGCCCGGTCGCCTGCAATATCGACATTTGGCCCGCCAGTCATACCGCGGCCGGCCAACGCCGCTTGCACGCTGCTGGCGACACGCACCGTCCAGACCTGCGGCACGGCGTTATTTCCTGTCCAGATCTGCAACTGCGTGGTGCCAGCCTTCTTGCCATAGAGCAGCACCGAACCAGCGCGCTTGCCGGACGAAGCCAGTATCTTCACATCGGCCACATCCGGGTCGCCGATGGCGATGCGGCTGGGCGCGCCGCCATCCAGCATGAGGGATTGCTGGCCTTTCACAGCCACAGCGATATCACGGACGGGCGCGTTGGCCCCGGACACGGCCGTGGCGGTTTGGGCCAGGCTGACGACACCGTAGGTCATCGTTGCTGCGGCCGACAGGACGCAGATCAAAGTGGTGCGCTGATATCTCTTCATTTGCTGGATCTAGTTACTTTGAAAGGTCCAGCCGCGGGCGGCACCTAGCCACGCGCAGCCACGTTCAATAACGCACGCGCTCGGATTTATCTCCTCGGACGATTTCCACGGTTCTGCCCCCACCCGTACTTGAGCCGCGATTGGAATTGGCAACCGGCCGGGCCGCAGGGGCCGACCCGTCCAACTGAACAAGGCTATCGCCTGCGTAAGCCCGGTTCGGGCCAGATAGCAGCGCTTCGCGCTGCGCTGGCGTCAGGTCCGCACGAACCGGCAAGACGGCGGTGCGTTGCACGAAGAGTGCGGTGTCGGGCACGTTGTCGTCGCCAATCGGGCGCAGTGCCAGTTGCAAACGCCCGGCGCGGCTGGCCAGCATCAATTCGTTGACTTGCTCCACAGGCACAGCCAGCACAGCGGTTCTGGCGGGCGGCGCTGGCGCGCCTTGTTGCGGCAGCGCCCGTTCATCCGGACCATCCACCGATGTGCCGCCATACGCCAGCACACGCACTTGCGACTGAAGCAAACGCGCCTGCCCCATGGTCACTTCCCCGCTTTTCTCGACCATGAAAAACACGTCCACCGCATCACCCGGCCGGATACGATTGCCGCCACCGATCACCTCATCCACCGCGATGGCCACCGCGCGCTCGCCAGGCTTTAGCTGGCGGGCAAGCCCTTGTGCCAGCAAGCTGGGAAGAATGGGGTCGCCCAGAGCGATGTCGACACGTGCAACCGCCCCTTCAAGCGGCTTTACGGAATCGAAACTATTCGAGAGCGCGACCTGCCACTTCGACACTGTGAGCATTGAATCCGCTTCGATACGCGTGCCCGCGGGAATGCCCTTTGCCGCCACGACCACATCATGGAACGTCATGGACGGCGCGGCGGGCGCGTCAACTGGCGCACTCGCCACGGGCGCCGGTCCCGCCGGAGGCGTCGCAGGTTGTGAAGCCAAACGCCAGGCCAGGAAGGCCAGCACCAGACCCGCCACCAACAAAATGCCCGCGATGATTTTGCTCAGACTGCTCATGGTGTCCCTTGCGATATCTGCACGACGGCTTTCGACGACAACTTGCTGGGAATCCAGTCCTTGTTCGTACCGGGCAACAGCGCAATGAACGCTTTCATGGTTGCCAGCAAGGGCCAGGATTGGGTGTTGTAGGTCATGGCGACTGTGGCGCAGTTGGCCGTCTGGCCGCCGGCTCCCGCCCAGGCGCAAGGGGTGCGCGACGTGGCGCAGAGCACAGCCGATCCGGTGGAAAACACGCTCATCGCGGCCTTGCAGGCCTCGCCTTGCACATCTGTCTTGCCGCTGATCTGCGCATAGACTGCCGCACGCGCGCCTTCGGACGCCGCCGATGCCAACTGCTGCTGCATCCAGAACAGCACGCCATAACCGACCACGGCGCAGATGAAGATCAGCAGCATGGTCATCGTCAACGAGAATTCCAGCGCGGCGATTCCACGCTGGCGGATTGACTGTCGGCAGATTCGGAACACGGGTGCAGACATGTCAGCCCCCCACACCCAACGTATTACCCAGGTGCACGGTGGCGCGGGCGCTCAACACACTGGACGCGGGCATCAGAACCGTCTTCAACAAGGGCACCGACGGTATCAGCGGATGCGCGCCGTAGGCATAGGACACCGTCACTTCAATCTGGTCCAGCGCCAAAGGTTGCCCGCTGCATGTCCCGCCCGCGCTGCTGCTTAATGTGCCCGAGCTGCTGCAAACAGCCACCTTGACTGGCGCCGAGGACATCGACGCGATCCAACTGGCGATCGACAGCGCGGTGTCGCGGCCGGCGTTGGCCCGGGCGGCAAGAGATGTGGTTCCTGCTTGCCATTGCAGCACGGCGCGCGCGCCATCTTGAGCGGCAAGCGTGACGGAATTCTGAGCAAGGAATACCAGCGAATACGTCAGGATGCCGTAGAGCACCATGAAAAACACCACGAATACCAAACCGAATTCAAGGGAATAAGAGCCACGCTGAGCGCGGCGATACCCATGTACATGGCGTAGGGCAGCTGACGCGCCCGATGAGTCAACGCCCAGTAGCGCGAAACGGCCAGGTATGTCACGGCGTGCAAACCGGCCAGCAGGCTTGCTATCACCAGCACCATCATCAACGGTGCAAAACCCAACAGCAGCCCAAGAATGGCAATGGCTTTGATATCGCCCGCGCCCATCCAGCGGCGGCCCCACAACAGAAGAAACGGCACGGCAGCCAGAAACCCGGCCAGTGTCATCTGCCATCCCGTCCAGCGAGGCGGGTAGTGCCATCCCGGCACGAGCGCCGCTGCCAGCAGCCACAGGAGCTGCGCCGCGAACCCCACCACGATCAACGTATTGGGAACGCGGCGATAGCGCAGATCGTTGTAGATCAGCACCAGATTCCAGCTTGCGAACAGCAGCCACCACAGCACTTCCCCTGGATACAAGGCAGGACCTTCTGATATTCAGATTCAACGGCAGGGCGTGTTCATCCAGACGAACCCCAATCCCTGTCAAACGCACAATGTTTGCAGCCAGATACGCGCCGCGACGACGCTAGATGCAAGCGTCCATCGCGGCACGCAGAGGGTACCCGCTTACGCCTTAGGTTTTGGCAGCGTCAAGCTTGGCGCCAAGGGCCTTGAACATATCGCCCAGGGCGGTACTGAACGTGCCCACCGCAGCGATCAGCGCAACCGCCACGAGTCCCGCAATCAACCCATATTCCAGGGCGGTGATGCCATCTTCATCGTTCCAGAACTGCGCAAGTTTCGCCTTCATGTCGAGCTCCTAAGTCTCGATTGATAATTGAGCTGCGCCTTCAGACGCCAGCCCCCTAAACCCGGAGCAGCCTGAATACTGGTATGCAGCGCACCAGCTCAGTCCGGGCCTTGCTAACCCGGCCCAACCGTGGAACCCGGCAGCTTGCCCGGGTCCGACGTTGGCGCCGAATCAATGAACGAGTCGATCCGTTGTGCCATGCGCACGCGAAAACGGTTCGAAGCTCGTTGCAGCTGCCACCGCATGATCAGCAAGACCACGGCAGACAGCACGAAAGCGATATAAGGCAGCATGAGCCCGCCAATTTGCAGGCTGGAAAAGTCACGAGGGGCTGTGCAGATAACCGTGCCGGCCGCAGCACCCGTGTAGTGCATGCCGCACACGGCTATTGCCATCAAAATGGCGGCTCCGGCACGCTGAAACTCATTCTGAGTATTGAAAGCCAGCCAGAGCGCGGCTGCTGCGGCAACTACGGCGATAAACACCGATAAAACAACGATCGGCAAGTTCCAAATCAATACTGCCGGCATGCGCATGGCGCCCATACCCAAATAATGCATGGCCGCTACGCCGAGACCGGCCGCCACGCCGCCCACCAGGCAACGCAAAAACGTGAAGCGGTCGCGGCCGACATACCAGAAAGCCCAGCCGGAAAAACCTGCGGCAACGAAAAAGCTGAGTATGGTCAAACCGACCTGATAACCGACTTCAAAGGGCAGATCCTGGGCCTGCATACCAATGAAATGCATGCTCCAGATACCTACGCCGCCCATCGCCACGGCGCCGATGAGGATGTAGCCAATGCGGATCTCGCCATCCTGCGTTTCAGTGCGGATGCCGACTGCCGCCAACAGCGCCACGTAGGACCCAAGCACAGCGGTCAAGAATGACAGCGCCACGAGACCGCCGTTGAATGAAAGCGGAACGATATCGCCCGGGTTCATGAGCGGCCCCAGCGAAATAATCTGCGATCCCTGCGCACAGCGACGTGGCTGGCGCGTTTGATATTGCGGTCATCCTCGCCCATCTGGTGGACTCCCGGTAGCCCATATAGCCGATGTGTTTTTGATACGTTTATATAGTCTTATCTATTAACATTTAATACACATCAGGGTTTCTACTAATATTCGCAATACTGCGGCATCGGACTTGTAACTATTGCACTGAAAATTGCATGAATCTTATTAAAAACCGCTAGTTAACCCTGACATATCGTATATGCATCTATGACAAAAAAATTATCAATGTTGTTATCCTGCTGTTTCCAGCCGGTCACAATGAAATAAATTGTCATTATCAAGGGGCGCTGGCACCATACCGCCTGTGGCGTACGGAAACAGTTTCGTATCAATGCTATGTCCCCTTATTCAATTGGTATTTATTAAATAGCGGCTGATTAACGGGGTCAGGCCAGCAGCTTGAGAGATATAAAAGGCATGAGACGCACGTTCCCGGCAAGTTCGCTAACCCTCTCGCTTATCTGCACTCTCACCTTCAGCGCCAACGCGTTGGCGGATGGCCCGCTACGGGGCAACCCCGTAGACGCAATGCCGCAATTGGAACGCCCCCCCAGCGCCAACCAGCCTCCTCCGGTGGTGCAGACCGCCACGCCCGAGCAAATGGCGTTGCAGGCCAGGCTTGCCCAGCGCATCGTGCCGCGCAACTTTGATGTCAGCGGTGTGCATGCCATTCCGTTTGAACAAGTGACCGCCATCCTCACCCCTTTGTCAGGCAAGGAAATCAGCCTGGGCGAGTTGGTGCAGCAGGTTGACAGGATCACTCAGCTCTATCGCGATAATGGCTTTCCGCTGTCCTTCGCCCTGGTGCAGAACCAGACGTTCGCCAATGGCCTGGTCGTGGTGACTGTGGTCGAGGGTTATATCGGCAACGTGCGGATCGAAGGCGATATCGGCAATGCGCAAGACCGCCTTGAAACGCTTGCAGGCCCTCTGAAAGAAGACCGGCCTTTGAAGCAGGCCACGCTGGAACGCCAGCTGAATCTGATGCGTACCGTGCCGGGCGTGAAGTTCACGCCCAATCTCGATCTGCCCCGCCGCGCCGACGGCGCGACGGAACTGGTCTTGACTGCCAGCCGGCAGCCGGTCAGTTTGACGGGTGGCGTCGCCGATCTGGGCACAGGCATGCAGCCCTTGGTCAATATGGCCACCAACAGCCTGACACCGCTGGGCGAACAGGTGAAGCTGACCGCCGCCGTGCCATTCAATACCGATGATGTGAAATATGTGATGGGCGAAATCCGTGTGCCCATCGGGCCGGATGGCTTGGCGATCAAGGTCGACGGCTATCACTACGATGCAAAGCCCAAGGATGACGCAATCGAATACCTGGGCTTTGAGCGGCGTGTAAAAAACGATCGTATCGGCGTTGGCGTGAGCTACCCCTTCTTGTTGAACAACACCCGCTCACTCACCGGCACGATGGGCGTCTACGCCGCCAATTCGAAAGACCGGTATGACTCCCGCACAACGGATCGCTGGCTCCAGCAAGACGCGCGTGTGCGTGCGGCCAACGTTGAGCTGCGCTACATCCAGGTGTCAGAAACCAAATCGACCGATGTGACGCTAGCGGTGGCCAAGGGTTTCGATGCCGCCGGGGCCAAGAAGGATATCTCCACCAACTACGGATACTCAGCCACACCTATCCTGGACCTTGATTTCACCCGCTACAACCTGAACGCCAAGCAAACCTTTCTGCTGCCTGCCCAATTTGGCCTGACCTTGTCGGGCGCGGCGCAATACTCCAGCAATATTCTGCCTTCGTCCGAACAAGTGTCTTTCGGCAGTTGGCGTTACGCCATGGGTTATGCGCAAGGGGAACAAAGCGGCGACAAAGGCGTCGGGGTTTCGGCCGAGATCAACCGCAGGTTCGGTACTGGCTGGGAGTATCTATCCAGCGTTCAGCCGTATGCGTTGGTCGACTACGCCCGCACTTGGTACAACAACAAGGGGTTGCAAGAGCTGAATCAAAGACACCTGTCGTCGGTGGCGCTGGGTATCCGTTTCACGGACGATAAATACTATCTGTTCGATTTCAACGTGGCCAAGCCCGTCGGTTCAGCCACCGTCAACAATGATCGTGACGTCCGCTTCAATGCGAACTACTCGTTGTTCTACGACGCGTTCTGACGCCGTCCCTATATCGTTCACGCCAGCGCCTGTGTTTAGAACAGGCGCTTTTTTTTGCCTGTTCCAAACACGACGTTACGTAACGTCGCCCGTAACGTAACGGGCGATAGACCGTCATTCGTAACATTCGCAGGGTTTTTACGGTCGCAAAAGTACGGTTTTCCCAATAGGGGTATAAACCCTAGGAATAAATACTAAGCCATTGATTTAATTGATTTTTATTAAATGAAATTATCAGAAAAAAATCAATTAAAGGCCATCGTGAAAAATATTGGCACGGTTTATGCATGTAGAGCTGTATCGGGCAGTTTCATCGCCTGACTCATCCAACCGAAGGAGCTCGCCATGTATACCAAGATCGACGCACATCGCATGCAACGTATTCTGACTTCCACCGTCATGGCAGCTGCTCTGATGAGCGCCTTGGCTGCTTGCGGTGGCGGCGGCGGCGGAAGCAAGTCCGCAGGCCTGCCCGGCACGGTTATCCCGACGAACCCCGGTGGCTCCAATCCCACCAATCCCACCAACCCGACCAATCCCACTAATCCCACCACCCCGACTGACCCGACGACCCCCACCAATCCGGTTACCACCGGCCTGTTGCAAACGACGTTGGGCAATACCGGCAATGCGGTCGATAACACGCTGCCGTTAAATCTGGGCACGACGCTCGGCGGCGTGGGCAAGGCGCTAGATCCGACGATTAAGCCGGTAGCCGATACCGTAGTGGGTCTGACACAGCAAATCGGCGCAACTACCGGTTTGGGTCAACCGGTTGATGGCACGGTTAAACAAGTGGGCGGCCTGGTCAGCGATCTGGGCGCCACGGTCAAGGGCGCCGGACTGCCGGGCGGACTGAGCACCGGCGTAGGCGGTCTGGTGGATGGCCTGGGCAAGACGGTGGCCAGCACCGGTGGCCTGTTGAATGCCAGTGCGAACAATCCGCAGCCCTTGACGACGGTGTTGGGGAATGCGACCAACGCGGTCGGCGCCTTGACGGCTGGGCTGTCTGGCCAAGGCGGCCTCTTGAACCCTTTGACGCAAGCCGCTGGTGGCATCACTGGAGGCGTGCTGGGCGGACCATCCACCCCGCTGCTGGAACCAGCGCTGGGCAACGTGGGCAAGTCCGTAGACAACGTGTTGCCGCTGGGCCTGCAACCCACTCTGGCGGGTCTGGGCGCAGCAGTTGACCCCACTGCAAGCCCCCTGGGCCGCACGGTAGTCGGCCTGACGCAGCAAGTCGGCGCAACGACCCAGCTCGGCGCCCCAGTCGCTGGCTTGTTGACGAGCCTGGGTGGCACCGTGGCCAACGCGGGCGGCTCGCTGCCTGGCGGCGCTGCTGGCCTGAACGGCGTGCTGCAAGGCCTGGGCGGCGCAGTCTCCAGTGCAGGCGGTCTGCTCAACGCTACGCCGGGTAACACCAACCCGCTGGGCGCAACATTGGCAAACGCCACCGGCGCCGTGGCTTCGTTGACCGGCGGTTTGGGCTTGGGTGGCGTAACAGGCGGCCTCACTGGCGGCGCTGGCGGCTCGGGCGGCTTGCTCAGTCCCATCACGGGCATCCTGGGCGGTGTCGGCGGCGTGGGTGGAACGCCTGTAGCCGGTGGCGCTGGCGGCTTGCTGGCTCCAGTGACGGGTCTGTTGGGCGGCGTGACGGGCGCAGTGGGCGGCGCAACGGGCGCCACGGCAAATGGCGGCCTGTTGGGTGGTTTGCTGGGTGGCGTGACGGGTGGAGCAACGGGCGGTGCTGGAGGGGGTGCTTCTGGCGGCGCGAACAATGGCGGCTTGCTCGGCGGGCTGGTGGGCGGCGTGATCGGCGGTGGCGTGTCGGTGGGTGCGACGACGGGCACGGGTGCCGGCGCGGGGGTTAGTGCCGGCGGCAGCGCCGGTGGCGGCGCCGCAGCAGGGGCGAGCAACGGCGGGTTGCTGGGCGGTCTGCTCGGCGGCGTGACGGGCAGCGCGGGCACGACCACAGGCGGCGCGGCGAACGGCGGTTTGCTCGGTGGCCTGTTGGGCGGCCTCTCGGCCAAGAAGTGATCCACCACCACATCCGTTAGGGAGCGACATCATGCTGCAACAAGAAACCATCAATCACCATGAGCATGTGACCGTGATGCCTGAATCTCGCACAAGTGGCCTGCGGCCGGGGATGCTTGACGATATCGCGCTGATGCTGGGCCGGCAGTTCTCCGTGTATAACGCGGCGTGCCAATCGGCTCTGGCGGAAAAGCTGGACATCCCCCTGGCGGATCTCAAAGCGCTGGAACTGGTGATGGAGTTTGACGCCTTGCCTACCGGGCAGCTCGCCCAGTTGATGGGCATCAGCTCAGGCGGTGCAACCGCCTTGATCAACCGGCTGGAGGCAGCAGGCTATGTGCAACGCGGCCGCCACCCGCTGGATCGCCGGATGATCGTGATACGGCCGGTGGAAGAACAGTGCCAGCACCTGGCCCAGGAACGCCAGTGGATCGCCGAAGCCGTCGTGATGATGGCTCGCCGCTACGACGCCACTGAACTGGAAACCGTACATGCCTTCCTGGCGCAATGCGTTCGCACTTTAAGGCATGACACGATGATCTGGCTGGAAACGCGCAGCGCACATCAAGACGAGCACTGAGCACGCCGCGCTAGTCAAAACCCAGGCGCGGCCAGCGTCCTGATCCGCAAGGGTCAGGACGCTTTTTTCATGGCAAGCGAATTTTCCGGCGCCGCCAGGTTCAGCCAGGATCAGGCGTTCCGAACTGCAAACGCGGCACGGCAGCGAGCAGCCGGCGAGTCAGCTCCTGACGCGGCGCGTGCAGCACAGCGTCCGCCTGCCCGAGTTCGACGATTTGACCGCCATCCATAACGGCAATGCGATCCGCCAGATATTCCACCACGCCGAAGTTGTGAGTAATGAACAGGTAGGCGATACCCAACTCGTCCTGAAGCTCGCGCAACAGGTCAAGGATCTGCGCCTGGACAGAGACATCCAGTGCTGAGGTCGGCTCGTCGCAGATCAGCACCTTGGGTTCCACCGCCAAGGCCCGGGCAATGGCGATGCGTTGCCGTTGCCCGCCCGAGAACTCATGCGGATAACGAGTCAGCGTATTGCCAGGCAGCCCCACCCGTTCGATCAGTTGCGCCGCATGCGCGGCGCGCGCCTCTTTGCTCATGCCCCGCCGCAGCGACGCCAGCCCTTCGTCCAGAATCTCGCCCACGCGCATGCGCGGGTCCAGCGATGCGTACGGGTCTTGAAAGATGATCTGAATATCCTGGCGCAAATCTCGCAGGTTGCGGCGATCGGCCGAAAGCAGATCGCGGCCTTGCAGCATCGCCCGGCCGGATATCCGCGCGCCATCAATCAGCCGCAACAGCGCCTTGCCTGTCGTGGTCTTGCCGCAGCCCGACTCGCCCAGCAGCGCCAGCGTTTCACCAGCACGCAGCGAGAAGGTCACGCCATCCACGGCTTTGACCCACGAGACAATGCGCCGCAACGGGCCTTTGCGCACGGGGTAATGCACTTTCAGATCCTGCACGTCCAGCACCACGCCGCCGGTCTCGCGCGCAGTGCGGTTGCGCGCCCGCCGGCCGTCGTCCTGCGCCATGGCCAGCCGGCCCTGCTCGGTCAATGGCACCCCGCGTTTTTCGAACGTAGGTATTGCCTCAAACAGCTGCCGCGCATAGGGATGCTTGGGTGCGCGGAAGAATTCCTCCGCGCTGGCGCTTTCAACAATTTCACCGCCGCGCATCAAGGCCACATGGTGGGCCACGTTTTTCACGACGGCCAGGTCATGGGTAATGAGCAACACGGCCATGCCCATTTCCTGCTGGATGTTGGCCAACAGATCCAACACCTGCGCCTGCACCGTGACATCCAGCGCTGTCGTCGGTTCGTCAGCAATCAGCAGCAGCGG
Organism: Achromobacter seleniivolatilans; assembly: GCF_030864005.1. NCBI lineage: Bacteria > Pseudomonadati > Pseudomonadota > Betaproteobacteria > Burkholderiales > Alcaligenaceae > Achromobacter > Achromobacter seleniivolatilans. The sequence goes on along the minus strand of NZ_CP132976.1, from coordinate 305,694 downwards.
TTCAGCCGCCAGCGCGATCGCGATCATGACGCGCTGTTTCTGCCCGCCCGAGAATTGGAAGGGATAATCATCCACGCGCCGCTCTGGCTCGGGAATGCCCACGCGGCGCAGCCAATCGATGGCTCGCGCGCGCGCCGCAGCGCCGCGCAAGGGCGTATGCGCCGCCAGCGTTTCAATGATCTGGTCGCCCACCCGCATGACGGGATTCAGGCTGGTGGAAGGCTCCTGAAAAATGATGCCGATGCGGCCGCCGCGCACGCCGCGCATGGCGCTCTCAGGCAAGCGATTCAGGTCTTCGCCGTCCAGATCGATTTGGCCGCCGACGATGCGGCCGGCATCCGGCAAAAGGCGCAGCAAAGCCAGCGCCGTGATGCTCTTGCCGCAGCCGGACTCACCCACCAGCGCAAAAGTCTGACGCTGAGAAATGGCCAGCTGCAAGCGCTTGACCGCATGCGTCATGCCGCTTTCACCGATGATATCGACGTCCAGTTCGCGCACGTCAAGCAATGGCGTGTCCTGGCTCATGGCGCGTCTCCTGATTTGGACGGTCGTGCCTCGGCCAACGCGGGCGCAGGACGGCGGCCGAATAGTCCGCCCAATCGGGCCATGCGGCTGGGTTTGTAGCGGCGCGTGCGCGGGTCGAACGCATCGCGCACCGCGTCCGCAAACAGATTGGCCGCCAGCACCAGCGCCAGCATGAAAATAAAGGCAGTCATCAGGCTCCACCAGATCATGGGGTCGCGGGACATTTCCAGCCTGGCGCCATTGATCATGGAGCCAAAGGAATTCATGCTGGGGTCCACGCCGATGCCCAAATAGGACAACACGGCTTCGTACAGCACCAGACCTGAAAATTCCAGCACCACGGTGATCAGCACAAGGTGCGCCACGTTGGGCAGCAGATGGCGCGTCATGATGCGCCAGTGCGACACGCCGAACGCACGCGCCGCCTGCACATATTCCAATTCGCGCAGCTTCAACGTTTCCGCACGCAGGAGCCGGCACAAGCCCGCCCAGCCCGTCAGCCCCAGAATCATGCACAGCAGGAACAGCCGCAGGTCCGCGCGGGCGGCAGAGGTATCAAACAGGTCCGAGTGATTGTCGATATACACCTGCATCATCAGCGCGCAGGCCGCCACCAGCAATACGCCGGGAATCGACGTGATGGTGGTGTACAGATACTGGATGGCGTCGTCGACCTTGCCCTTGAAATACCCGGCGGCAATGCCGAAGATAATGGCAGGCGGCAGCATGGCGATGGTGGTCAGGCTACCGATGACAAGCGCCGTGCGGATGCTCTTGAGCGCCTGCCACAACACGTCATTGCCGATGCGATCGGTGCCCAGCGCGTGATAACCGCTGGACAAGCCCGCCAGCGCGCCCGCCGTCAGGCACAGCACCGTAAAGGTGATGGTCATGGCGCGCCACGGCACATCGGAGCGGCCGCCCAGCAATGCTTCGGCCGCGTCGGACACCGACCCCGCGCGCTTGGCCAAGCAGGCAAACAGCACCGCCGCAGAAGCCAGCGCCACCGCCAATCCGCCGGCCAGTCCAATTCCCAGGCGCTTCAAGACATCGCCCCGATACTCGGTGGCGGGGTCCTTCAAATGCGTGGCTGCGCCGCGCAGCCGCGGATAGTCGCGCACCGGCTTGTCATCAACCAGCATCGTTTCCTTGGTGAACTGCTGCACGGCCAAGGGTTTGGAATAGGTCTTTTCCGGCCGCGTCAGCACACTGCTGGCCACAACGGCGTCCAGAGCCGATTGGATCGACGGCGCATAGTTCGGCGCGGCGTTGGCGGCTATACCGGGCGCGGGCGGCAACTGCGGGCGGTAATGCACGGAGTCCAGCAATCCAATCACGGTAAACGCAGCCAGGACAACCGCCGAGCACATGGCGGGCGTATCACGCGCGACGCGCGACCAGGTGGCCCGCAAGTTCGGGCTGCGGCGCACGTGCCAAAAGTAGGCCAGCGCGCCCAGCGCCATGAGCCACAGCGCAATATCAGTCCAGAGAAAGACAAATTTAGGCATGACGGCTACTCGAATCTGACGCGGGGGTCAGCCAGCGTGTAGGAAATATCGGCCAGGATCAGCCCCACGATATAGAGCGCGGCGCCCAAGAACACCATGGCCCGCACAATGGAAAAATCTTGCGCATTGATGGCGTCGATGGTGTAGCTGCCCAAGCCGGGAATGCCAAAAAATGATTCGGCAATCAAGCTGCCCATGAACAGCAGCGGCAAGGCTGCCACCGTGCTGGTCAGGATCGGCAGCATGGCGTTGCGCAGCACGTGCCGGAACAGCACGACGCGTTCCGCCAGCCCCTTGGATCGAGCGGTGCGCACGTAGTCCTTGCCGATTTCCTCCAGGAACAGGGTGCGGTAGAAGCGTGCCTCGGGGCCCAGCCGCGACACAATGGCGACCAGCACCGGCAAAGCCAGGAACTTCACGACATCAAGGCCGCCCGCAAAACCCGAGAACGGCACCAGCCGCATCAGTTTGGCAAAGACCCATTGCCCGGCAATGATGTAGAACAGGCTGGAAATTGACAGTAGCAGCACGCACAGCACCACGCCCCAGAAGTCCAGCCGCGTTGCCCTGAAATACACCAGCATCAGCGAAAACACGATACTGACGAAGAGCCCCAGGAAGAAGGTCGGCACTGCCAATGCCAGACTGGGTCCCATCCGGGTCTTGATTTCCCGGCCGATGTCGCGACCGCCGTCAGACGCGCCAAAGTCCATCACCAGCAATGGCACCGAGCGCTGATAGAACACGGTGTCCGTCAACTGCGCCGCGCCCTCAGCCTTGGCGTTGAAGAACAGCGGCTTGTCGTAGCCGCGTTCAACCTTCCATTTTTCAACCGCGTCCTGACTGGCGCGCTGCCCGCCAATGGCCAGGCGGGCCATGTCGTCGGGCGTATTGACCGCGAAGAACAAGACAAAGGTGAAGAGGTTCACGCCGATCAGAATCAGCACGCCGTACAGCAGCCGGCGGATGACATAGCCGATCATGATTGACGCTCCTTATTGACGGACGGGCCAAATGCGGTTTGGCGTTCGCGCCGCTTGAGCGCCACATACGACGGCCAGATCGCCAATGCAATCAGCAGTACCAGCAGGCCGATCGGCCACCAGATCGGGAAGTTCCATTCGTCTATTTTTTTCTGGCGCAGCGCCGAATCGACCTTCATGAACTGCAAGGTATTGCGCACCATTTGAGTGGGTTTGGCATTGCCGACCCACTGTTGATACGCGCCACCCGACATCGGGAAGAAGCCAAACATCCATGGCGCGTCGCGCTGCACGATGGCGACCATCTTGGAAATGAGTGCTGCCTTTTCCGGACCGTCGTCCAGAAATTTCATTTGTTCAAACAGCTTGTCGAATTCCGGACTTGCGTAATTGGCCGCGTTTTCGCCCCCGCCCTTGGCCTTGGCATTGGGACCGTAAAGCAGAAACAGAAAGTTTTCGGCGTCGGGATAATCCGCGTTCCAGCCCCACAAGAAAAGCTGCGCAGCACCACGCGTCATCTTGTCCTGGAAGCGGTTGTAATCGGTAGAGCGCAGATCCAGCTGCACGCCAATCTTGTTCAATTGCCTGCGCATCCAGTCGAATTGCGGATTCGAGCCTCCGCCCTGCATGGCGTCGTAGTACAGGACCAGCGGCGCGCCGGTCGTGGCGTTGCGCCCCTCTGGGTAGCCGGCTTCGGCCAGCAGGGCTTTGGCCACGTCAACGGACTTGCGCACGGGTTTGCCGTCCACCAGATCGTAGACAACATGGTTTACGCCTTCCGGCAGATCGCGAAAGCCCAACACCCCGGGAGGCACCGGCCCCTGAGCCACTGACGCCTGGCTGTTTTCAAACACCGCTACGTATTCTTCCCAGTCGAACACGATGCTGATGGCTTGCCGCAGTTTGCGATTTTTTTCTTCCTGCTCAGGAGTAGCGCCCTTGCCCACCACGGGGTCCAGCCAGTTGAAACCCATGTACCAGTTGGCGGTTTCAACGGTGGTCGGCAGTCTGATGCCGTGTTCCTGGTACTGCCGCGCCTTGTCCTGGCTGTCGCCTGCCGCAACCAGCATGGCCACGCCGTATTCGCCGCGTTCGAGCTGCGGCACGTCGTAATAGCCTTGCATGAACTTGCCGGTCAGCGGAATGGCTTCTTTTTCCAGGCTGAATACGGCGCGATCAATAAAGGGAGTAGGTTTGCCGCAGTCGGCCAACAGGCCCGCCGCCTTATCGCCCGGCTCCCCCTCGCAGGGGTAGCTCTCGCCGTGGAAGTTGGGGTTGCGGACCAACACGTGGCGGCGGTTCGGCAAGGACTCGGCCATCATGTAGGGGCCGGTGCCCACGGGCCAGGTATTCAAGGAAAGGTCATGCGCCGCCATGCCCGGCTGGTTATAGAAGCGGTCGGCTTCCCAAGGGATGGGGGCCGTAAACGTCATGGCCAGCCAGTATTTGAATTGCGGATACTTGCCGTTGACGCGGATGCGCAGCGTATGCGGGTCCAATGCCTGCACACCGGTAAAGCCGTCGGCCTCGCGCAGATCCAACCAAGGCAACGCGCCAGCGGGCGCATCGCGGCGCAGCGCCTGGTCGCGCTTGCGCAAGCGGTCACCGTAGTCTTTCATGCCCTGCACATGGTCGGCCATCAGGGAATAGATGGGCGAAATGACGCGGGGACTGGCCAGCCGGCGGAACGCGTAAACGTAGTCATCCGCCGTCAGCTCACGCGTGCCGGTGCGCGGAAAATCGGGAATGTAGAACTTGTCTTCCAGCTCGCCGTCGGCCAGCGGATAGTAGTCGTAGCTGCCATCCGTCTTGCGGGCAAACGCGGGATGCGGCTGAAACCGTGAACCGGGCCGGATCTTGATGTCGTAGACGCTTTCGGCAATCTGATCGCCTGGTGTGTCGGCGGGCAAGATATTGCCTTGCGCGTCCAGATACACGGGCGGGTCAATCGACTGAGCCGCCCGCGGCACCAATTCGTAGGGCCGTTTCAGGTAGTGATAGCCATACAACGTCTCATAGATGTTGTAGGTATAAGGGGTTTCGTCGACGGAATAAGAGCTGGCTGGGTCCAGGTACTTTGGCGAACGCTGAACAAATGCGGAATAGAAGGTGTTCTGGCTTTCGGCGCCCGACGGATAAGGGCTGTTGATGGGGCTTTCTTGCGAACAACCCGCCAACGCCAGCGACAGCAGCATGGCCGTCGCCCAGAGCCGCTTCAATACACGCATGGAGACCTTCCCTTCAAATCGTTGCGACAGAGAATAGCAAACGCGGGCCTGCCCCAGTATCCAGGCATCCCCCTAGCGGGACTATAGAGGCAAAGCGGGCATCAGCCGCATTGCCGTTGCCGCCAGCAGTCGTAGCGCCATTTCCAGGGCTGCACGGCCGCTTGCTGGACCCATAGACCACGCCCAGCCGCTTTCGCCTGCCGTTGCAGATCAGGCATGGCCTTGTCGCGCAGATAGTCGCCCTTGCGGGCGGTGTAGGCCCATGCGTAGCCCGCTTCTACCTGCAAGCGGTTCGCGGAGCGCCCGTCTTCCAGGATCAGGGCGCAAACGTCACGGCCATACTGGTCCTTTTCATAGCATTGGGCGGTGAGCGATTTTCCCGCTACCAGGGTTGCCAGGTTCTGACGCGAGGCCTCGGCATAGGGCTGGCCGGGCTGGTCGGCGCCATGGCCCTCTTCAGGCGCGTCAATACTGTCCATGCGGATGCGGCGCTGCCCATCCGGGGCACGCAGCGTCACGGTATCGCCGTCGGCGACGTTGACGATGGTGCCGGTCAGCGTGTAGCTGCCCTGCGGTACGCCGCCAGCCGGGGAAGCTCCAGGCCGGCCCGAAGAAGCTGGGGTAGAGGCGGACGAAGAAGGGTTGGAAGAAGCAATCGGCGGCGCGGGCCGATCAGCCGGCCGCTGCCCGTCTTGGAACCAATTGACGAGGGCGCCCGCAGCCGCCAGGATCAGGGCCACGACAAGAGCGGTCAGCTTGCTGCCGCCGCGAAAGGAAGGTTTGCCACGCACCGTCCGGGCTCCAGGTTGGAAAACGCTGGCAGTTTGCCACAAGCCTGCCCGATTTCAGCAGGCCATTACGCCAAAAACCATTGCCGCCGGCCGCCTGCTAGAGCCAGCCCGACTTACGGAAACGCCAGTACAGGATGGAACACACCGACAGGATGACGCCCAGGGTTATGGGGTAACCCAAGGGGGATTTGAGTTCAGGCATGAATTCAAAGTTCATACCGTAGATACCGGCAATCGCGGTGGGCACCGCCAGAATGGCGGCCCAGGATGCCAGTTTCCGCGTCGTGTCGTTCTGCGCAGCCTGACCGATCATCAGACTGGCTTCAAAGGCGAAGGCCAGCGACTCGCGCAGCGCATTGAACAGTTCATCCACCCGCAATACGCGGTCGGCGACTTCACCAAAATACGGCCGCGCATGTTCGTCTACCGCAGACATTTCCACCCGCGCCAGACGGCGGCTGATTTCCGCCAGCGGCGACACCACGGTGTGGATGCGCAGCAGGTCACGGCGTTGACGATATAGCCTGCGGATATCGGAATCCTTGGCGCCGCGGATCAGCAGCTTCTGTTCCGCGCCTTCAACGACCGTTTCGATCTTGCCGGCCGCCGCGACATAGCGGTCCACCATCCAATCGAGCACTTCGGAGGCCACGTAGTCGCTGCCGCGCTTGAGCAAATCTGGCGAAGCTTCCAGGCGTTCACGCAAGGGACTGTGGGCGGCCGTGGCGCCGCGGCGCACGGTGACCAAAAAACCATTGCCGATCAAAAGCTGGGTCTCGCCGAAGATTGGCCGCTCGGCCTCGACCTCGACCGTGATGGTCACGATGAGGATCATGTTGCCGTAGTCAATGATCTTCGGCCGCCGGTGCGGTTCCAGCATTTCTTCCTGGTTCTTGTCACAGGCGCCGAGTTCTCCAGCAACCCTGGACAGTAATTCTGGCGTGGGGTTGCGCAAGCCGATCCACAGCATGCTGGGATTTTCGCCATGGTCTTGGCTGACATAGCGCCCCACTTCGTCGATGGGAACTTCGCGGTCGCGCCGTCCGTTCACATACGCGATTGATGCAACGACTTCGCCCTTATGGGCCTCGGCAAAATTTTCTTCGTCGGACATGGACTACCTCTGGCAATGCGATCCCTACCGGACAACTTGTGGATTTCGACCGATGATAGCCCAGCCTAGGAGAACAGGTTGCGCACCCGCTTGGTGACATCGATACTGGGCGCTTGCGGTTGTTTGGGCTGGCCGCCGCCCGGAAGATCGGGCAAATCGGGCGGCTTGGGCAGATGATCAAACAGCGGCAACATCGCGTTCGTGATGTACCGCGTCCGAGAGCCATAAACGTGGCGGTCGCCCATGCCGGTCTGCTGATGCACATAGAAGCGTTGCGGCACGATCAGCTGCAAGCGTTCCTTGGCCCGCGTCATGGCCACGTACAGCAAGCGGCGCTCTTCCTCGATCTCCTCCGCCGTGCCGGTGCTCATGTCGGACGGAATGCAGCCATCAACCACGTTCAGCACATAGACGGCCTTCCATTCCTGCCCCTTGGCGGAATGGATGGTGGAGAGAATCATGTAGTCCTCGTCGCGCGAGGGCGCGCCCGATTCATCGCTGGTGGCGTCCGGGGGGTCCAGGGTCAGTTCGGTCAGAAAGCGTTCCCGCGACGGATACCCCGCCGACAGCCGCACCAATTGATCCAGGTCGGTCTTACGCACACGCGCATCATCATATAGCCGCTCAAGCTGGCCCGCGTACCAGCGCAGCGCCAGATCCACATCGGCCGGCCACTTCAAGGCCGGATCACACAACGCCGCATAGGTATCGGCAAATGCGCCCCACTCTTCTTGCGCCGCGGCGCCCGGTTTGAACTCCCGCAGCGCCCGCAAGGGTTCGGCGGAGGCCGACATCGCGTCCATCAGCTTGCCCGCAGTCGCCGGGCCAATGCCTGGCATCAGTTGCGCCACCCGAAAACCCGCCATGCGTCCGCGCGGGTTTTCCGCCCAGCGCAGCAACGACAGCAGGTCCTTTACGTGCGCAGCTTCCAGAAAGCGCAGACCGCCGAATTTCACGAACGGGATATTGCGTCGGGTCAGTTCCAGTTCCAGCGCCGCGCTGTGGCTGGCGGTGCGGAACAGCGCCGCCTGAGACTTCAGCGTGGCGCCGCCTTCGCGCTGCGCCAACACCTGATCGGCCACCCAGCGCGCCTGCCCGGCTTCGTCACTGACCGACACCAGTTCCGGCAATTGGGAAGAGGCTCGATCCGTCCAAAGGTCTTTGGCAAAACGCTCCGTGGCCAGCCCGATGACGGCGTTGGATGCGTTCAGAATGGGTTGCGTGGAGCGGTAGTTGCGATCCAGCGTAATAACGCGGGCAGGCTGCGGAAATTGCGCCGGAAAATCCAGAATATTGCGTACCGTGGCCGCACGGAAGGAATAGATGGATTGAGCGTCGTCGCCCACCACCGTCAGGCCGCGCCCATCCGGCTTCATTGCCAGCAGGATGGCCGACTGCAATCGGTTGGTGTCTTGATATTCGTCCACCAGCACATGATCAAATCGCGCCCCCACATCGGCGGCAATGCCGGGGTCGGACATCATCTCGGCCCAATACAGCAGCAGATCGTCGTAATCCAGCACTTGCTGGTCTTGCTTGGCCGCGACATAACCACGGAACAGGGTCTTGAGTTCGTCTTCCCATTGCGCGCACCAGGGAAAAGACGTTTTCAGCACATCGGCCACTGGCGTCTGGCTGTTGACCACGCGCGAATAAATGGCCAGACAGGTGCCCTTAAGTGGAAAGCGCGACTTGGTGGACGACAGCCCCTGTTCATGGCGAACCATGCCCATCAGGTCTTCAGCATCGCCACGATCGTGAATAGTGAAGGCTTCCGACAGGCCAATGCGCAGCGCGCAATCCCGCAGCAGACGCGCCCCGATCGCGTGAAAGGTGCCCGCCCACGGCAGCGATGGCGCTTGCTGCGATCCGCGCAGGTTCATGACCCGCTGCAAGACAGACCCCACGCGGCGGTCCATTTCTTGAGCGGCACGGCGCGAAAACGTCAGCAGCAGCATGCGCTGCGGGTCGGCGCCATTCAGGATCAGATGCGCTACGCGATGCGCCAGCGTATTGGTCTTGCCCGATCCCGCCCCGGCAATCACCAGCAACGGCCCGCCATCGCCACCCGCCCCCGCAACGCCAAACTCGGCGGCTTCGCGTTGGGCTGGGTTCAGGTCGGCCAGAGGATCGGGCCGGCTGTGGGACGGGTTGGGAGGAGACGAATTCTGATCGGACATGACGCGTAGGGGGATAGGCCGGCGGGGCGCAGCCAAGCGCGCCTGACGGGCGGCCCTGGCCCAATGACTGGTTATTTATCCAGCCATCATAGCAGTGCCGCAATCGCTGGGCTGACTGACCAACGCGGCGCCCGGCGTCCGCCTAGTGCAGCCCCAACTGGGATGCGTGCCAGCTCAGGAACCGACGCTCGGCCAGTTCGATTGCCTTGAACGACAGCACGCCCAACAGGCACAACAGCGCCAGTGCAACAAAAACCGTGGGGGTGTCGAAACTGCCTTGGGCCACCAGGATCACATGGCCAAGGCCCGATCCTCCCGCCACGAATTCGCCGACGATCGTGCCTACCAGCGCAAAAGAAATCCCCACCTTCATACCGGCAAAGATGCTGGGCAAGGCATTTGGAAAGCGGATTTTCCACAGAATTTTGGCCCGGCTGGCTTGATTCACGCGCGCCATGGCCAGCATATCGGGGTCGGCAGACTTCAGGCCCAGCACCGTATCGATCAAGATAGGAAAGATGGCAATCAGCATTGCTATCGCGATCTTTGGCGCTGATCCTGTCCCTAGCCAGATCACGAACAAGGGCGCAAGCGCCACCTTCGGCACGGCATTTAAGGCCACCAGCAGCGCGTAAAGCGTGCGGTCCAGAAATCGCGAATACACAATGCCGATAGCCGACAGAATGCCAAGCGCCACCGCCAGCGCAAAACCGAACAAGGTGGTGACCATAGTATCGACGCTTTCGCGCAGCAGATATGCGGGCGAGGCCAGAAACTGCGCGACGATCTTGCTGGGCGCTGGCAGCAGAAAGCCGCGTACGTCGAAAACGCGCACACAGCCTTCCCAGATCAGCAGCAGCACCATCGTGGTGACCAGCACTTCCCAGCGGCGCGTAATGTTGGTCCAGACCATTTTCATCGCGGTTATCCCTTGTAAATGCCCAGTGCGCGAAACGTGTCGCGGATTTGCCTGACGCAATCGACGAAGGCGGGCGTTTCCCGCACGTCCAGGCCGCGAGGCCGCTCGATACCGATCGGCACCACATCTTCAATTCGCCCTGGGCCCCGCCCCATGATGACGACCCGTGTCCCCAGGTAGACGGCCTCGGCAATGGAATGCGTAATGAAGACCACGGTTTTTCCAGTAGCCAGCCAGGTGCGTTGCAATTCGGCGTTGAGTTCGTCGCGAGTGAACGGATCTAACGCGCCGAAGGGTTCGTCCATCAGCAGCAATTGCGGGTCCAGCAGCAACGCCCGGCAGATCGACACGCGCTGGCGCATTCCGCCGGACAGTTCCCGGGGATAACGCTCCAGAAACTGGCCCAGGCCGAACAGTGCCAACAGTTCGCGCGCACGCGGCTCCAGATCACGGGGTTTCTGGTCATGGAACTCGGCGGCCAGCAGCACGTTGTCCAGGATGTTGCGCCATTCAAGCAACAGGTCGCGCTGGAACACAACCCCCATATTGCGAGGCGGTTCAGTAATGATCTGCCCCTGCAATGTCAGGCTGCCGCTGGATGCGCGTTCCAGCCCCGCAATGCACTTGAGCAACGTGCTCTTGCCGCAACCGCTGGGTCCCACGATGCTGATGAATTCCCCTTCTTGTATGGACAGGCTGACGTCCTTTAAGGCGTGCAAGGCGCCGCGCGGTGATTCATAGATCCGATTGACCTGATCCAACTCCAGAAAACCCGGCATATGACTTTCTCCTGGCATGGGTGGGCCGGTTCAGTTGGGCAACAGGGCGTTGGTGTAATAGTCGGACGGCTTGCGTCCGGCCTTGATCATGCCCGCCTGCTCCATGCTCTGGATGGCCGCTGCCCAATCACTGTCGTACTGACGGCCAAACGGCGCGTCCGGGACGGTGGGGCTTTTGAAGAATGGCCGGTAGGCCTCAAGCTGGCCGCGCAGTACATCGGCGTCCAGGTTCGCATTCGGACGCTGCGCCAGGATGGCTTGCACTCCCTCTTCCAGATGGCCGTCATAAAGGTATTGCCAGGCGCGAACCTGCACAGCCACAAATTTCGCCAAGGCCGGCCCGCGCTTCTTGATGACATCTGGAGTAGCGGCCAGCCCGTAACTTGGAAAGCTGATGCCGCTGTCTTCCAGCAGCAACGCTGTAGCTGGACGAGATTTTCCCACCATGGGCACGCCAAACGGCGCCTGCGACATGAAGGCGTCGCTATTGCCCGATGCGTAGGTGGAGATCATGGCGCTGGGCGACACCATCACCAGATTGACGTCGCTGCGCGACATACCGTTAGCCTTCAAAAACGGATCGATGAACGGCACCCAGGGGCTGGTGGCGAAACAGACTATTTTCTTGCCCCGCAAGTCTTTAGGCCCGGTCACCTTTTGGCCAGCGTCTGTCATGACCGCCAGATCGCCCGTGCGCGCAAAACCGGCGATCGCCATCAGATCCAGCCCGTTCTCCATGGCAACCGCCATCGTCCCTACCGACACCTGCCCCACGTCCACGCGCCCGGCAGCCAGCAGTTGCAAGGTGTTGATGGTGCCCGTGCCATCTTCGATATCAACCTTCAACCCTTCCTGCTCGAACCAGCCTTTCTGGGCGGCCAGATGCATGGCCGCATGCATGCCCCACGGCGAAAAATCCATGCGCACACGCAGCGCTTCGGCGCCTGCGGCCTGGCCAGCCACCAGCAAGCCCGCCATGACGGCCATCGCGCCGAACAGGCGCCGAGCCTGATTGTTGAACCCATTCATATTTTTTTCCCCTTGATTATTAGTGTGACGGATGGCGGCCTTGGCCGCCCCCAGCTATCGGCTGACTGCCATCAACGCGCCGCTCGCCGCCTGGTCGGCAAAGTCCGGCTCCGAACCCGCAGCCGCGCCGTAGTGCTGGCGCACATATTCAGCGCTGATCTTGCCGTTCCAGACGTCTAGCGCGATCGCTGCCGGGTCGCGTTCTGATGGCTTGCCAAACCCTCCGCCGCCAGGCTGTATATGCGTCACCACGTCTCCTCGCGAAATCATCATGCTGACCTTGCTGGGCAGCAGGCTTGCGGGTTCGCCCTCTCGGTCAAGCCGGTTGATGGCTGCGGCCGCAGACCCGCCCCCCGCCAAGCCATATGGCCGGAACTTCATGCGGTCCGCTCGCAATTGCAGCAACACGTTGTCTTCCAGGACCCGGTAACTGCGGCGTATGCCCAAACCTCCGCGAAAGCGCCCCGCGCCGCAGGAGTCCGGCTCCAATTCATAAGCCTCGACACGCACAGGGTGTTGGGCTTCCATCACTTCAACCGGCGTGTTGGACAAATTTTGAGAAGCATTGGTAATGGCTTCGATGCCATCGCTTTGCGGACGTCCGCCCCAGGCGCCGCAAATCATGTCCACGATGATGTAGGGTTTGCCTGCGGCATTCTTGCCCGACAGGCACACCACCGTGTTGCCGCCTTCGCCCGCGGCCGGAATGCGGTCGGGCACCACCTGCGCCAGCGCGCCCAGCATGGCATCGAACACGCGGTACCCCGTCAGCGCGCGAGCGGCGACCGCCGCAGGTTCCAGCGGGTTGAGCACCGTGCCTGCGGGCGCATGGATTTCAACGCAACGGAACACGCCGGCGTTGTTCGGCACATCGCCCTTGAGGGCGCAGCGCACGCTGAGGTAGGTGCAGGACTTGGTGTAAGACAAGGTCGAATTGATCGCCGCCCGCACTTGGGGGGACGAACCGGTGTAGTCCACGCTGACGTGGTCCTCATGCACGGTCAGCGCCACCTTGATCGGAATCGGGTCAGGCGACAGACCGTCGTCATCGATGTAGTCGGTAAAGTGAAATGTGCCTTTCGGCCAGCGCCGGATTTCTTCTCGGGTCAGACGCTCGGCATAGTCCAGCAGTTCCGCAAAATAAAGCCGGGTGCGCTCCCTGCCGTAGCGGTCGAACAAGGCCGTCAATTCCCGCACGCCCACCTTGGCCGCAGCATACTGCGCACGCAAATCACCCAGCACGCGGTCCGGCACCCGGACGTTGCGCTCGATAATGCGTTCCACCACATCGTTCACGCGCCCTGATTCATACAGTTTGACCACCGGGATACGTATGCCTTCCTGGTAGATTTCGGTCGAATCGCTGGCATTGGAACCCGGGACGCGTCCGCCCACATCGGTGTGATGGCAGATCACTACGCAGTAGCCCTCGATCTCGTCCCCGTAGAAAAACGGCACGAACATGAAGATGTCTGGCAAGTGCATGCCCCCTTCATAGGGGTCATTCAAAATCACGGCATCCCCCGGTTTCAGGCCGGCCGCATAGCGTTTTTTCACGGCTTCCATGGCCTCGGGAATGGCGCCCAGATGCAGCGCAATCGTCTTGGCCTGCGCAATCATGCGCCCGTCCCGGTCACAAATCGCTGCGGAATAGTCCATCACGTCTTTGACGATTTCAGACCGCGCTGTGCGCAGCACCGTGTAGGCGACCTCGTCGACGATGGCGTCCATGGCGTTCTTGACCACCGCAAAGGTGACGGGGTCGATGACGGGCGGGATGGCAATAGCGTTCATAGGGCCTCCGAAACGAGTTCGATGATGATGTTGCCGATGGCGTCCGACCAGGCGCGAGCATCCGGCGGCACGACAATCGTGGTGTCGTAGGACTCGATGATCAACGGGCCGGAAACCGGCGTTGGCGTCATGTCCGAGCGCGGCATCAGCCTGGCCAAGCATGGCTCTTCATCGGGATCAAAACTGACATGGCGCTCGCCACTCACGCCCGCAAGCGCGCTGCTGTCCACCCCGCTCTGCGCAAAATCCAGCCGCAGTGCACTGCGCCCGTATGCGAATACGCGCACATTGACCAGTTCCAGGGGCTCGTCGCTGCAATAGCCAAAGGTGCGTTCGTACAGCGCATTGAAATCTTGCGCCAGCGCGGCCTGCACGCCCGCATCGGTAAAGCCGCCGGTGAGCGGCACGGTCAGCTCCGAACTCTGCCCCAGATACCGCAGATCGGCGCTGACCTGGACGTCCACGGCATCGTTGCCATATCCCTCTGTGCCCAGCACTGCCCGGCCCTGATCGCACAAGGCGTTGATCGCGTCTTGCACAGCGGCTCCGTCGCAGTCATCCAACGGCCGCAGAACCGCCTTCACAAAGCAGTGTTCGGCATCAGCCGACAGCATGCCTGCCGAGCAAAATACGCCCGCCATGACCGGCGCAATCACCCGTTTCACGCCCAGCAGACGCGCCACATCCACGGCATGCAGCGGACCGCCGCCGCCGAAGGCGATCATGGTCATGTCACGCGGATCGCGTCCGCGTTCTATGGTGACCGCCCGCATGGCGCGCGCCATGTTCACATTGGCGACACGGCGGATTCCGTGCGCCGCCTGTATCGCGTTCAGGCCCAGTGGACGGCCAATGTCTTCCAGCACGGCACGCTGCGACAGGCGGGGGTCCACCTTCAGGCTGCCACCGGCCAGTGCATGCGGATTCAAGTAGCCCAGCACCATATTGGCGTCCGTTACCGTGGGCCGCAGGCTGCCATTGCCATAGCAGGCAGGGCCCGGCCAGGCGCCTGCGGATTCAGGCCCCACACACAACAAACCGCCCGCATCGATGCTGGCAATGGAGCCTCCTCCCGCGCCCACCTCTGCAATGTCGATGGCCGGCACCTTCAGTACATATCCCCCGCCCTTGACGAAACGGCTGGAGGCGCTGATCCCGTCACGAAACTCGTACTCCGTGGTCAAGGCCGGCACCCCATCAATCACGATGGATGCCTTGGCGGTGGTGCCGCCCATATCAAACACGATCAGCTCGTGTTCGCCGCCTAACGCGCCCATCACGGCGGCGCCCGCCACCCCGCCCGCAGGCCCCGACGCCACGGCAAACACTGGCCGTTGAGTCGCCGAGGCCACGCCCATCATGCCGCCGTTAGAAGCCATTACCTGCAACGATGCCGTCACGCCCATGTCGGCCAGATCCGCCTTCAGCCGCGCTAAATAGGTGCGCATGGCGGGCAGGATATAGGCGTTGACCACCGTGGTGCTGGTGCGTTCGTACTCCTTGATTTCCGGCAGCACATCACATGACGCACTGACCAGAATGCCGGGGAATTCGGTTTCGATCACATCGCGCGCGGCGATCTCGTGGGCTGGGTTGATATAGCTGTTCAAAAAACAGATGGCGATGGATTCGATGCCTTCGGCCGCCAACTCTCTAACCACACCGCGGACCTCTTCAAGCTTCAGCGGCGTCACGATTTTCCCGTCCGCGCCGATGCGCTCGCGTATGCCGCGCCGGTAGCGTCGAGGCACCAGCGGATCAGGCTTTTGCCAGGCCAGGTCAAACATGGTGGGTGTGCGGATGCGGCCAATTTCCAGCACATCGCGGAAGCCCTCTGTTGTCAGCACCGCGGTATTGGCGCCCACCTTTTGCAGGATTGTGTTGGACGCCGTGGTGGTGCCATGCACGATCTCGCCAATGTCACCGGGCCGGATGCCGGCCTGTTCAATCAGCGCCCCCAACCCCTGGACGATGGCCTGCCCCAGATTGCCGGGGGTGGTGGACGTCTTGTTCACGAAGATGCGTCCGTCCGGCATGGACATGACGATATCGGTAAACGTGCCACCGATATCGCAACCCACACGCACACCTGCTTTGCCTGCCACTGCTGTATCCATCGTTGCTCCCCTGATCGCGGCGGCCTTGCACCCTGTGCAGGCAGGCCTGAATCCGCGGTGAAATCGGACCTTGAATACTGCCTTAACTAACTAACTGGTTAGCACAATAGACGCATCGTAGAAAGCTTGTGGACATGGTGTCAATACACTGCGGCAGATGGTTTTCCCCTAGATGCAAGTTCGGGTTACGCTAGCGCGAAGAGTAGAATTTCTATTGCACCCACCCCCCAATAAAGGTCTATCGCACCCGCCATGCCAGCGAAGAAGACATCAGAGACAAAGACCCAGACACGCAACGCGCAAGCCACCAAGGAACGCATCCTGAATATGGCGTTCAAGGAGTTCGCGGCGCGTGGCTATGACGGTGCGCGCATCGATGCCATCGTGGCCCGCTGCAAGGTCAGCAAGAACCTGATCTATCACTATTTTTCGGGCAAAGAAGACCTGTTCATTCAGGTGATGGAGCGCGCATACGGCGCCATGCGCGAACGGCAGAACGAGTTGGCTCTGACCGGCGACGACCCCGTGGCTGATATGCGCACGCTGGTTGAAAAGACCATCCAGCATTTTGTTGAGCAGCCCGAATTCATCCAGCTGTTGGCGACTGAAAACCTGCACAAAGCCGTACACATCAAAAAATCACGGGTCATTCCGGTGATTTTCAATCCCCTGCGCCGCGCGCTGCACAACATCCTGGAACAGGGCAAAGCAAAAGGCGTATTCCGCCAGGATGCCGATTGGATTGATTTGTATGTGTCGATCTCCGGCCTGGGGTCCTACTTCGTGTCCAACCGCTATACGCTGTCGTATGTACTGGACGTGGATCTGGGCACCAAGGAACGCCTGGCCAGCCGGATGAAGCACATCCCCGACATGGTGATCAGCTATCTGTGCAACCTGAGCGATGCCCCGCCTGCGGACAACAAGAAATCAGCCTAGACCCGCCATGCGTATCCTGACCGGCACTGCCTCCTGGACCGACCCCACGCTGCTGGCCTGCGGCCGTTTTTATCCGCCGCAGGCCAGCAGCGCCGAAGCCCGGCTGCGCTTTTACGCGTCGCGTTATGGCATGACGGAGATCGATTCCAGCTACTACGCGCTGCCCACTGCCGAGAATGCCTACCGATGGGCGCAGCGCACGCCGGATGATTTCATCTTCAACATCAAAGCATTCCGGCTGTTCACCGGCCATCAGACTCCGCTCGCCGCCTTGCCTGCCGACATCCAGCGCGAACTTGGCGGCTGGCCCGAACCCGTCATCTACCAAGATCAGATGCCATCTGACCTTAGCGGCGAACTCTGGCGCCGTTATCAGTTGGCGCTGGAACCCTTGCGGATGCCCGGCAAGCTAGGCGCGGTGCATTTTCAATTTCCGTCCTGGATTCGGCGCGATGCACGCGGACGGGCGCGGGTGGCAGACTGCGCGCGGCGCATGGACGAACATCTGATCTCTGTAGAGTTCCGGCATCAGAGCTGGTTTGAAACCCCCGCCGCCACGGCGGACACGCTGGCTTTTGAGCGCGAGCTGGGTGTTGTGCACACCATCGTGGATGCACCGCAGGGGTTTGACAACACCGTGCCTGCCGTATGGGAAAACACGCATCCTGATTTGACGTTGTTGCGGCTGCATGGACGCAACGCGGCTGCCTGGAACGTATCCGGCACGGCCTCATCGGGCCGCTTCCAATACGAGTATTCAGAACAGGAACTGGCGGAACTGGCCGAGCGGTTCAGCCGTCTGGCTGCGCAAAGCACGCAGGCGCACGCAGTGTTCAACACCAATTTTGAAGACCAGGGAATGCGCAACGCCGCAGCGTTCGCATCGGCGCTGCTGCCTTTCTAGGCGAAGGCCGCAATCAAGCCGCAACTGGCGTTCTTGCGACTTCCGCCAGGCTCTCCAGCAACACCTCGAACTTGCGCGCGATATCGTGCTCGGGCACACAAGCGTAGCCCAACAAAAGCCCAGGCCTGCGGCCTTGCTCGTTGACGTAATAACGCGATAGCGCACGCGTCAGCACGCCCTTGCTGCGCGCCACTTCCACCACACGCAAATCATCCATGTCCTCTGGAAGCGTCAGCACCAGATGCAAACCCGCCATGCTGGCGTCGCGGTGCAGCCATTCCGGACCAAGCCGGCGTTCGATCAGATTGACCAGCATGGCGCGGCGCCGCCCGTACAACATGCGCATGCGGCGTATGTGGGCGGCGTAGTGGCCTTCGGAAATAAAGGTGGCCAAGGCCGCGTGGGTCATCAGGTGCCCTTCGCGGTATAGCTCGGCATGCGCCGCCTGAAACGCGGCAGTCAGCGGTTTGGGCAGCACCAGATAACCCACCCGCAAACCCGGGTACAACGTCTTGCTGAACGTGCCCATGTAGATAACCGGCGCATCGGGTTCCAGGCCCAGCAGGGATGCGATGGGCCGGCCCGAGAAACGGAACTCGCTGTCGTAGTCGTCTTCGATAATCCAGCTGCCGCTTTGCCGCGCCACGGCCAGCAACTGACGGCGGCGGGTCAGCGACATGACGGGACCCAAAGGATATTGGTGTGACGGGGTGACGAAGATGAATCGCGGCGGCGTGCCGCCAGCCTCAGGCAACCGCATGCCTTCTTCGTCGACCGGCAGGTGCACCGTATGCAGGCCATTGGCTTGCAGAATCGTGCGCGCGCCCCAGTAGCCAGGGTCCTCGACCCAGGCGGTTTCGCCAGCTTCGCCCAGAATGCGGGTGGTCAGGTCGATGGCCTGATGAGAACCTTCGGTGATGATGATCTGTTCGGGATCACAGTCGATGGAGCGCGTGAGCGCCAGGTGCTGGGCCAGCGCTTCGCGCAGCGCCGGCAGACCGCCGCCATAGGCGTAAGTCAACAGATCAGGCGACGGATTGCGCCACAGCGCGCTGAAAATGCGGCCGAACTTTTTATGAGGGAACTCGGTAAGATCAGGAACGCCTGGCATGAAGGCGCCCCATTGATAAGGCGAGGCCGACACGCCGTCCACAATGGCAGCCCCCCGTGGCGACAGCACCGGACGCGGCTGGGTTTGCGGCGGCTGGCGCAAGCGCCGGCCGCTGGCCAGATAGGAATCCGGCACCGACGCATTGACGAAGGTGCCGTTGCCCTGCCGGCTGCGGGTGTAGCCTTCTGCCAGCAGCTGGCTATAGACGTGCACCACGGTGTTCCGGGCGATGCCCAGCTCGGCCGCCAGATCGCGGGACGCGGGCAAACGCGAGTCCGCGGCAATGGCCCCTTCCAGGATGGCCTCGCGAATGCCGCGATACAAACGCTTGTTCATGGGCTCGCTGGATCCATCGGCCAGACGCAGCAGCAGCAAGTCACCTACAATGGAACGCAATTGGTTCTACCTGATTTATCAAAGTGGTTCCCACAAGTGGGGCCATCGTAGCATTAAATAAGGTTTTTCCCGCCCACCATGTCCCTTGAGGCTGAGATGAAGAATCAGGACCTGAATACCCGCCGTTCTCTGGCCACGCCCCGCGGCGTTGGCGTCATGTGCGACTTCTATGCCGTGCGCGCCGAAAACGCCACGCTGTGGGACGCCAACGGCAAGGAATACATCGATTTCGCGGGCGGCATTGCCGTTCTGAACACGGGCCACCTGCACCCGAAGATCAAAGCCGCCGTTTCGGCGCAGCTGGATAACTTCACGCACACGGCCTATCAGATCGTGCCGTACGAAGGCTATATCTCGCTGGCCGAACGCATCAACCGTCTGGCTCCTATCGACGGCCTGAAGAAGACTGCCTTCTTCACCACCGGCGTCGAAGCCGTTGAAAACGCGGTCAAGATCGCACGTTCGTTCACGGGCCGTTCAGGCGTGATCGCTTTTTCGGGTTCGTTCCACGGCCGCACCATGCTGGGCATGGCGCTGACCGGCAAGGTGGCCCCGTACAAGCTGTCGTTCGGCCCGATGCCCGGCGACATCTATCACGTGCCGTTCCCCAATGCCACGCAAGCGATCTCGGTTGCGGATTCGCTCAAGGCGCTGGACCTGCTGTTCAAGTGCGACATCGATCCCAAGCGCGTTGCCGCCATCATCATTGAACCGGTGCAAGGCGAAGGCGGCTTCAACATCACGCCGCCCGAACTGATGACTGCGCTGCGCAAGCTGTGCGACGAGCACGGCATTCTGCTGATCGCCGACGAAGTCCAAACCGGCTTTGGCCGCACCGGCAAGCTGTTCGCAATGGAGCACCACTCGGTACAGGCCGACCTGATCACCATGGCCAAGAGCCTGGGCGGCGGCTTCCCGATTTCGGGCGTGGTCGGCCGCGCCGACGTCATGGACGGCCCGGCAGCAGGCGGCCTGGGCGGCACCTACGCTGGCAATCCGCTGGCCGTGGCCGCTGCGCACGCCGTGCTGGACGTGATCGCTGAAGAAAAGCTGTGCGAACGCGCTACCCAACTGGGCGACAAGTTGCGCGCCCATCTGGAAGGCCTGCGCGCCAAGGTCCCCGGCATCGTCGATGTGCGCGGTCTGGGCTCGATGGTGGCACTGGAACTGAACGATCCGGCCACCGGCAAACCCGACGCAGAAGCCGTCAAGCGCGTGCAGGCGCGCGCTATCGAACGCGGGCTGATCCTGCTGAGCTGCGGCGTGTACGGCAACGTGCTGCGTTTCCTGTACCCGTTGACCATTCCCGATGCGCAGTTCGATCAAGCATTGGCTATTCTGACCGAGGCGCTGACCGCCTGATGCTCAGGGCCTGAACCCCGATTCATCGGTTGGCAGGCATGGTAATTGCGGGCGTGCAGCGGATTCCCGCCACGCCCGCAGCCGTTTCCTGGCTCCGATGCCTTTCATTCAAGGAGACTCCAATAATGACCGCTCTGTCCCATCCCCTGTCGCGTCCTGAACTGTTGCGCGACGCCTGCTTTATCGACGGCAAATGGGTCGGCGCCGGCGCCGGCGCGTCGATCCCCGTGGACAACCCGTCCACCGGCAAGACCATTGTGTCCGTGCCCAAGCTGGGCCGTAAGGAAACCGAACAAGCCATCGCCAGCGCCCAAGCCGCGCTGCCCGCATGGAGCGCCAAGACCGGCAAGGAACGCGCCACGATCCTGCTGAAGTGGGCCCAGCTGATGATGCAGAACCAGCAAGATCTGGCCACCATCATGACGTCCGAACAGGGCAAGCCCGTGACCGAAGCCGCTGGCGAAATCGCCTACGCCGCATCGTTTTTGGAGTGGTTTGCTGAAGAAGCCAAGCGCATCGACGGCGACGTGCTGCAAAGCCCCAAGGCGGGTCAACGCCTGTTGGCGTTGAAGCAGCCCATCGGTGTCACCGCCGCGATCACGCCGTGGAACTTCCCGGCCGCCATGATCACCCGCAAGGTGGGCCCGGCCTTGGCCGCCGGCTGCACCATGATCGTCAAGCCCGCCCAGCAGACGCCGCTGACCGCCTTGGCCTTGGCCGTGCTGGCCGAAGAAGCTGGCGTGCCCGCTGGCGTATTCCACGTCATCACCGGCAGCTCGCGTGATATTGGCGCCGCCCTGTGCGAAAGCGATGTGGTCCGCAAGTTGAGCTTCACGGGCTCGACCGAAGTCGGCCGCACGCTGATGGAGCAATGCGCTCCCACGATCAAGAAGCTGTCGCTGGAACTGGGCGGCAACGCGCCCTTCATCGTGTTTGATGACGCCGACCTGGACCGCGCCGTGGACGGCATCCTGGCCTCCAAGTACCGCAACGCCGGCCAAACCTGCGTATGCGCCAACCGCATCTATGTGCAAGCCGGCGTCTACGAAGAGATCGCCAAGCGTCTGGTGGCCAAGGTCAACGCCATGAAGGTCGGCGACGGCTTTGAAGATGGCGTGACCCAAGGTCCGCTGATCGACGCCAGCGCCGTTGAAAAGGTGCAGGAACACATCGCCGACGCAACGTCGCATGGCGCCAAGGTGATTGCTGGCGGCAAGCCGCATGCGCTGGGCGGCACGTTCTTTGAACCCACAGTGGTTCGCGATGTGACGCAATCGATGCGCTTTGCCAGCGAAGAAACCTTCGGCCCGGTGGCCCCGCTGTTCCGCTTTGAAACGGAGCAGGAAGTCATCGCCATGGCCAACGACACCATCTTCGGTTTGGCCGCGTATTTCTTCACCCGCGACTACGCCCGCATCTGGCGTGTATCGGAATCGCTGGAATACGGCATTGTTGGCATCAACACCGGCCTGATCTCCAACGAAGTGGGTCCGTTTGGCGGCGTCAAGCAATCGGGCCTGGGCCGCGAAGGCTCCAAGTACGGCATCGACGAATACTTGGAAATCAAGTACTTGTGCGTGGATCTGGGCGCCTGAGCCCGGGCTGCGCGGCCCCGCGCCGCGCATCGGGGATAAGCCGGTCCGCACCCGCTTATCCCCAACAACTGTGGACAACCCGGCAGATAACTTCTGCATAGCCGGAAAAAGTCCTTTGATTCCAGTGACTTACAAATCTCGATCAATTGCCGCTCAGGCGTGATAGATTTGCGCGTTCCCTGGACGAGTCTGTATGAGCAAAACCTTTACCCGTGACGACACCCGCAAGCTTGCAGCCATCCTGGCGGAAGCCGCACTGGTGGAGGTCATGCCGCGCTTTCGCAACCTGCCCGAAGGTTCGGTGCGGGGCAAGAGTTCGCCGCGCGACCTGGTGACTGACGCGGATGAAGCCGCTGAACGCCTGATTGCAGCCCGGCTGGCCAAGCTGCACCCGGGCGCGGTGCTGATCGGCGAAGAAGCCTCCACACGCAACCCCGCGCTCTTGAACATGCTGGTCGACGCCGACCTGGCGTTTCTGATCGATCCCATCGATGGCACGAGCAACTACGTCGCGGGCCTGCCGCTGTTTGGCATGATGATCGCGGCCTGTCACCGCGGCGACGTGATCGCCGGTGTGATTTACGACCCGGTCAGCCGCGACAGCGCCTTGGCCGTACGCGGCGAAGGCGCCTGGATGGAATATGAAAACGGAAGGCAGGTGCCGCTTGCCGTGGCGCCGCCGGCGCCGCCCGAAGACATGGACGGCCTGATTGCCACGGGCGCTCTGCCGGAACCCTTGCGCACCACCGTCAACAGCAATCTGTCGCGCCTGGGCAGCACGGCGTCGCTGCGTTGCGCCGCCCATGAATACCGTATGTTGGCGGCGGGCCATTGCCATATTGCCTTGTACAACCAACTGACGGCCTGGGATCACGCGGCCGGGTGGCTGCTGCACCGCGAGGCCGGCGGTTACGCCGCACGCTTTGACGGGTCGCCCTACAAACCCACGCACCGGTCGGGCGGTCTGCTCTATGCGCCAGACGCTGGCAGTTGGCATGCCGCCCGCAAAGCGTTAATGGGGGACGCAATAGAGGGTGTTGAAACTTGACAGCGGCGCAATAAGCCCCGTCAAAATATCGGGGTATTCCCTAGGAATTATCCACAGTTCCTGTGGACAACCCTATGGAAAGGTCTGTAACAGCGCCGAAAAACCCTTATATGACAGGTACTTGCTTAGACCGGTCAAAAACCGGCCGATGAAACGCCGGTTTACAGGGCATCCAGCGCTAAGGCGCAAGGTTGTTCCACCTTCAGGGTCAGCAGACTGTCCGCCCGGGTCCGGCCCAGGTTGATCGCGGCGATCGGCATTCCATTGCGGGATGCCGCTGTCACAAACCGGTAGCCCGAATACACCATCAGAGACGATCCCACGACCAGCACGGCGTCGGCATTCATGAGCCCGGCGTTGGCGCGGTCCACCCGGTCGCGCGGTACGGTTTCACCAAAAAAAACCACGTCGGGCTTTACGATGCCGCCGCAACGCGGGCACGGGGGGACGCTGAAGCGCGAGAAGTCTTCGCCTTCCAGATCGGCGTCCCCATCTGGCGCATCCGTGGCATCCAATGAGGTCCATTCGGGATTGGCGTCTTGCAGGGTTTCCTGCCACGCCTGCCTGCCGCCGCGCCAATCACAGTTCATGCAGCGGACTTCGTCCAGCCGGCCATGCAGGTCCACCACCTCGCGGCTGCCAGCGGCTTCATGCAGGCCGTCGACATTCTGCGTCACCAGTACCGTGACATGGCCGCGTGACTCCAGCCGCGCCAGCGCCCGGTGCGAGGCATTCGGCTGCACGCTGCCGAAACGCCGCCAACCCACCATGCTGCGTGCCCAGTAGCGGGCGCGTGCCAGGTCATCGCCCATGAAGGTCTGCAAGGTCATCGGCGGCTTGCGCTTCCATTCGCCTTCCGTATCGCGATAGTCAGGGATACCGGAATCGGTACTGACTCCCGCCCCCGTCAGCACGAACAAACGCGGGTGGCGGTCGATAAAGCCGCGCAGGGCGGCTAGATCCGAGACTCCTGTATCCATCCTGACTCCTGTGTCCTGACCGCCTCACAGCTGGCGTAGCAGCGTCTGAGGCGCAAGCAAAAACGGCGTCAGCCGCCCAGACCGCAATCGGGCATATCGCTGACCAGACTGGCCTGCGTCACGTTACTACCCGGCGCGACACTGCGCGTCAGCCAGACGTTGCCGCCAATGGTCGATCCCTTGCCGATCGTGACCCGGCCCAGGATCGTCGCGCCAGCGTAGATCACCACGTCATCTTCGATCAAGGGGTGGCGCGCCAAGCCTTTCTTGAGCTCGCCGTTTTCGCCGGGCGGGAAACGCTTGGCGCCCAGCGTGACCATTTGATAGAGCCGGACTCGGTCACCAATGATGGCGGTTTCACCGATGACGACGCCTGTGCCGTGATCAATGAAAAAGCTGCGGCCAATGGTGGCGCCAGGGTGGATGTCGATACCCGTGTCTGCATGCGCGATTTCGGCCACGATGCGGGCCAGCATCGGTACGTTCAGGCGATACAGCACGTTGGCCAGACGATGATGGATCATCGCCGCCACGCCCGGATAACAGAGCAGCACTTCGTCGACACTGTGCGCTGCGGGGTCGCCTTGATAGGCGGCGGTCACGTCCAGATCCAGCGCGGCGCGCACGCGCGGCAACTCGGCGCCGAACTGCCGCACGATTTCAATCGCGCGTTGCTGAGTGTCCACGGGGTCGGCCTGATCATGACGCCCGACGTATTGCAGTTCAAGACGGACCTGATGCAAGAGCGCATCCAGCGCAGCGCCGATGGTATGACCGACGTAGAAGTCTTCGACCTCTTCGCGCAGGTCTATCGGACCCAGGCGCATTGGGAACAAGGCCCCACAGAGGTCTTTGATGATCTGGCGCAGGCTTTCCTGCGATGGAAACTCGCGCAGGCCGGCGTCTTCACGCAGGCGGCCGCGGGGGCCGCGCCACGCCACCCGCGCATCGCGCAGACCGGACACGATACTGTCCAGGTTCCAATGGGCGGGCGGAATATAGGTCGGGCCGCTCATTGCCACTGCCCCGAACGGACGCCGATGAATCCGGCATACGGATCAAAATCAAACATGGTTGTGCCTCGCTGACGGTGCATTGCCCAGCCGGCGGGGCCGGCTGGGCAATGTTGCTTCGCAATATTTCCGTCAACTGTAACCGCTTGCGCCCCATCCCGGAATCCTTCCGACACGGCATTGGGGTTATGCGGCGGCCTGGCTTGCCTCGTCAGCTTCGTAGCCCTGCGGATTGCCCTGCTGCCAGCGCCAGCCATCGGCGCACATCGCGGCCACGTCCAGGGTACTGCGCCAGCCCAGCAACGACGCTGCCAAGGCCGGGTCGGCCCAGGTGCTTGCGACATCGCCCGGACGCCGGGCCAGCCTGCGTACCGGGATCTGGCAGCCGCTGGCTCCCTCAAACGCCTGCACCAATTCCAGCACGCTGGTACCCTGCCCCGTGCCCAGGTTCACCGCCACAAAGCCGGGATGATCCGCAGCATAGGACAAGGCCAGCACATGCCCCTGCGCCAGGTCCATCACATGCAGGTAATCGCGCACGCCGGTGCCGTCGGCCGTGTCGTAGTCGTCGCCGAACAACCGCAGGAAGGGCTGGCGGCCCACGGCGACCTGCGTGATGAAGGGGAACAGGTTGTTAGGAATGTCTCGCGGGCTTTCGCCGATCTGCCCGCTGGGGTGCGCGCCGATCGGATTGAAATAGCGCAAGACCACCGCACTGAATGCCGGGTCCGCCGCGCAAACATCACGCAGCATGTCTTCCACCATCAATTTGGTGCGCCCATACGGATTGGCCGGCGCCAGCGGATGCGCCTCGGTAAAGGGCAGGTAGCGCGGTTCGCCATACACCGTGGCCGACGAGCTGAACACCAGCCGCCCTACACCCGCATAGCGCATGGCTTGCAGCAATACCATGGAGCCCGTGACATTGTTGTCGTAGTACTTCAAGGGGTCCGCCACCGACTCGCCCACGGCTTTGCAGCCCGCAAGGTGCAGCACCGCGTCTATCGGCGCGCCGCGGGCCGCCGAATCGGCCAGCACCGATTCGGCCAAGCCGGGCGTGCGGATATCGCCTTCGATCAGCGGTATTGGCACACCACACAGCCGTTCCACACGGCGGACGGCCTCGCGGCAGCCATTGCTGAAGTTATCCAACACCAGCGGCCGCTGGCCCGCCGCCAGCATCGCCACCAGCGTGTGCGTGCCGATATAGCCCGCACCGCCAGTGACCAGCACTTGCATGTCTGCCATACCCGCCTCCGCTACAGATGCGCTGCCATGCCCGGCACCCACGCATGGCGCGAACGTGGCGCCTGAGCATGGCCGCGGTAGCGGTCGATCCAATACGATGTGGAAGCATCGTGCCCCCAGTCAACCACCCCGGCCGACACGGGCACCGCCAATTCGCGTTCAATGCCAGTCGCCAGGCGTTTACCCAATTCGACGCCCCACTGGTCAAAGGGGTTGATCCCCCAGACCACGCTTTGCACAAACACTTTGTGTTCATACAGCGCCAGCAAAGCGCCCAGGCCGCGCGGGTCCAGCTGGCGCAAGACGATGAGCGTGGACGGCCGCCCGCCCGGATGAACCATGTGCTGCGCCAGACTCAGTGCGCGTTCCTGGTCATCAATATGCGCCACGTCCAGCAGCGCTTGCTCCAGGCTTTTGCCGCGCAACAAGGCTTGACGCTGTGCCAGGCAATTGGCCAGCAGCATGCGGTGCGCGTCCGGGCTGTCGGTATGACCCTGCAAACTGGCGATGAAATCCACCGGCGCGCCGTCTTCACTTTGATGCAGCCACTGGAAGAAGGTGTGTTGGCCGTCCGTGCCCGGCATGCCCCAGATGATGGGCGCCGTAGGCACGCCCACCGCCGCGCCATCGCCTGCCACCCGCTTGCCCAGCGATTCCATCTCCAGCTGCTGCAAGTAGGTCACCAAATGCAATAAGCGCGCGCTGTAGGCCGCGATGTTCAAGGAATTGCTTCCCAGCACACTGCAATTGACGAGACCCGCCAATGCCAGCTGGATCGGCGCATTTGCCGCAAACGGCGCTTGCTGAAAATGCTGGTCCATGGCCTCGGCGCCGGCCCGCATTCCAATCAGCACATCGGCGCCCACTGTCAGCGCGATCGACAGCCCGGCAACCGACCAGACCGAATAACGCCCGCCCACCCAATCGCACATCTTGAATACCTGGCTGTCCGGCACGCCCAGCGCGCGGGCTGCGGACACATTTGCCGTCACCGCGGCCAGATGTTCAGACACGTCCGTCACGCCGCCCTGCTTAAGCCACGCGATGGCCGCGCGCGCATTGTGCAGGGTCTCGGCCGTGGTAAAGGACTTGGACGACACGACCACCAGGCAACGGCGCGGGTCCAGCCCCGCCACGGCGTCGTGAAAGGCATGGCCATCAATATTGGATACGAAGCGGATCTGGCGACGTTGCGACGGGCCGCCGAAAGCTTGAATCGCAAGCCTGGGGCCCCAGTCACTGCCACCGATGCCTATGTGCAGCACGGTAGAGAAATCCGCCGTCTGGTCCACACGCCGAACAAAGTCGGTCATGCGCGAATACTCGCAGACGGAGTCCGCATCCTGCCCATCGGGCTGCTCGCGGGTCCGCCCAGCGCGCAAGGCGGTATGCCACGCCGGTTTGCCTTCGGTCCAGTTAACCGCGTCACCAGAAAACAGGGCGTGCCGTGCATCGGCCAGCCCGCGCGCCTGCAACAGATTCAGGGCGGCGGCGTCCAGCGCGGCAGACTGTCGCTGCATCGTCAGGTCGACGCACAAACCCGCCGCTTCGATCACTTTCAACGTACCGGCATCCACATCGGCGGCTTTGGCAGCTTGCGCAAACGCCAGCCACTCAAGACTGTCCGCCAGACCGGAATTCGCCCTTAACGCCTCAATAGCAAAGTTGGCCTTACCCATCGCGTGATGCTCCTAGAACGGTAAACGAACGTGAGGTGCAATACGCCGGAACGCATTGCGGAAGTCCTCCTCGATACGGGCCAACGCGGCCACGGTGTCTCCTTCAAAACGCAATACCACCGTCGGCGTGGTGTTGGATGGACGCGCCAGGCCAAAGCCGTCGGCATAGTCCACCCGCATACCATCCAGGTCGTTGATGGACAGCGCGTCAGGGAACTGCCCCTGCTCGCGCAGCATCTGGACCAGGGCGAAATGTTCGCCTTCGGCGGTTTCCAGCTTGATTTCGGGTGTTGAGCAAGATTGCGGCAAGCTTTCCAGCAATCCCGAAGGGTCCGGAGCTGCCGATAGAATTTCCAGCAGCCGGGCGGCCGCATAAATCCCGTCGTCAAATCCGTACCAGCGCTCTTTGAAGAAAATGTGACCGCTCATCTCTCCAGCAAGTAGCGCTCCCGTCTCGCGCATCTTGGCTTTGATCAGCGAATGCCCCGTTTTCCACATGGTGGGTTTACCCCCGGCCTCGGCAATGGCTCGGGCCACATGGCGGCTGCATTTCACGTCGTAGATGATTTCTGCGCCCGGGTTGCGCGCCAGTACGTCGCGCGCAAACAAGATCAGTTGACGGTCGGGCCAGATGATCTGACCCGATTTCGTCACCACCCCCAGGCGGTCCCCGTCGCCATCAAAGGCCAAACCGACCTCGCAGTCGGAATAGCGCAGGCAATAGATCAAATCTTGCAAATTATGCGGATCGGCCGGATCTGGATGATGTCCCGGAAACGATCCATCCACTTCGCAGAACAGCTCGGTCACTTCGCAACCCAGCGCGCGAAACAGTGCCGGGGCCACCGCGCCCGCCACGCCGCTGCCGCAATCGATCGCGATCTTCATGGGGCGCGACATCCTGATGTCGCCCACCAATCGGGCGGAATAGCAGGGCATGATCTGCATCTGCGTGCGTCCGCCCGCCGTGCGTGCAGACTCGATCGGCAGGCGCATGGCATCGCGCAAAGCGGTAATGCCTTCTCCGTACCGCGATGCCCCCTCCAACACGATCTTGAAGCCGTTGTGCGCTGGCGGATTGTGGCTGCCCGTCACCGCGATGCCAGCACCCGTGTCCAACAGACGCGCTGCGAAATACATCATCGGCGTCGTCGCCATGCCTATGTCGATCACGTGCATGCCGGCCGAGCGCAGCCCGGCTTGCAGTGCGGCCGCCAGTTCCACACTGCTCAGGCGGCCATCGCGACCCACCACGATGGAACGCGCCCCTTGCTGACGGGCCTGGGTGCCTGCGGCCATGCCCAAGCTATGGGCAAAGCGCGCATCAATTTCGTCCGGCACCGTGCCGCGTATGTCATAAGCCTTGAAAACCGCATCCAGAATTTGCGGGGTATCCCAGCCAAAAGTTCCGTGCATGCCAGTTTCTCCGGGTGGCGTCATTTGGGGCCGTTCTGTTTGAAATCGCCGTAATACGCTGCACGGGAGTATCGGTAACTGCCGTACTTGGACCGGAAGCCGAAGCGCTCCGGCATCAGTTTCAAGCCGTTGAACAGCACGCCATCCACCGGCGCGCCCGCTTGAATCAGCCGCTTGGCCGTCTCGCGAATTTCTCCTACGGTATTCATGCCGGACCGAACCACGACCATGACCGCCGCGGCGTGCGTGCCCACGAGCGCCGCATCCGGCGACGACAGCACAGGCGCTGTGTCCAGAATCACCATGTCGTACTGCGAAGACAGCTCACGCAGCGTCGCGCCAAACACCGGAGACGCCAGCAATTCGGACGGGTCAAAGGTGACCGCGCCCGTTGCAATGAAGTCCACGCCTTCGGACACGCTGTGCTTTCTGACGTTGGCCAGCGGAACCGTGCCCGACAGCACTTCGAACAGGCCGTCTTCCTTGGGCACGCCAAAATAGCGATTGAGCTGACCCTTGCGGAAGTCGGCATCGATCAGCAACACACGTTTTCCCACGCCGCCCTGAATGAACGCGAAGTTGGCCGACAGGAACGATTTACCCACTCCGGCAACCGGGCCCGTAAACATCACCATGTTGTTGGCCGATTGGCGCAACGACGCTTGCAGCACATTGCGGAATGACCGCAGGCTTTCAATGGGTGGCGCATTGCCTTGGCTTTGCGCCAGTAGCGCAGGCACGGTGGCGTTCTTGCGCCGGCTGCGGCGCCATAGCTTGTCCTGAATATCACTGTAGGGAATCGCAGCCAGCACCGGCAGGCCGGTGTAGCGCTCCACGTCTTCAGGCTCAGACAACCCGCCAAACAACGCATTGCGGACAAAGGCGCACAACATGCCGAAGATCAGGCCGATGGCAGTCGCCACGCCGATGATGATCGCGGCCTTGGGGCGCACGGGGCGGTCCGGCTGCACCGCGGCATCCAGGATGCGCACGTTGCCCACCTTGCCGGCGCGAATCAGGCGCAACTGCTGGGCGTTGTTCAGCAAGCCCGTATACAGCTCGGTATTGACCCGCACATCACGCACCAGGCGCACCACATCCTGCTCCAGGTCAGGCAGTTGCTTGATGTTGTTGCCGATGCGGCTGACGTCGCCCGACAACGAGGCAATCTGCCGATCGATGGCAATGATGCTCGGATGCGTCGGCGCAAAACGGGTAATCAGTTCCTGACGCTTGGAGCGCAGTTCCATCACCTTGGTTTGCGCGTCCACCGATTGCGCCAGAATCAGTTTGGCCTCTTCGCTAAGGTCAATCGTTCCGCGCTTATTGCGCAGCGCGTTGTACTTGGTCTCGGCGGCGTCCAGTTCGCCTTTCAGAATCGGCAGCTGCTGCTCCAGAAAGCCCAAGGACTTCTCGGCTTGCGCCGATTTCCGGTTCACGTTTTGCTGCACATATTCCTGGCCAATCTGATTCAGCACGGCGGTCGTCAGCGCCGGGTCATTGCCTTCGAGCGTGACGCCGATCACGCCTGATGCGCGGCCCCGTTCGAAGATGCCCATGTGTGACTGCACGTCTTCAATCGCTGCCAGGCGCGAGCTGCGCGACACCGTGAATTCCGTGCCCGGACGTCCGCCCAAGGCGTCGATATGCACATCCATGGCGCCGCCGCCGGGCAGCAGGAAGTGTTCGGGTTTTCCAACCGTGCCATTGAACGTAGCGCCCGTGAACTTGTCGGTCAGCGTGTAGCGGCCTTCACCCTTGGCCGTCACGCGAAACGGCTTGCCCAGCCATTCATTGGGCACGTCCAGCTGCGAAATCGCGATGGACTCTCCACCCCACGCATAACCGCCGCGGGGCAGGCTGGACGGGTATGGCAGCGCTTCGTAGCGCTGCGCAAGCCATTCCCCAATCACGGGGAAGTAGCGCGGCTTGGCGTGGATATACAACAGGAATTTATCCACGGCAGGGCCGACCACCATACGCGAACGCAGCACTTCCATTTCGCCCGATGTTTCCGCCTTGGTGTCGAACATGGCGGAAACATCCCCAAGCAGGCTTCGAGCCTGCCCGTTGGGCATTTCTTCTTCAACTTGCACGATGATGTCGGCCGAATAGACCGACGGCGTGACCATTACGTAGGCAAGCGCGCCCAGCAAGGCCAGCATGGTGATGGCCATGATCATCCACCGGTTCGACACGATGGCGTCTACGTGCGAGGACAACGGTGTTTCCTGCTGGCGGGCCGGGACGTTCGGCTCGAATGACTCGATAGGCAACGACATACAGCTCTCCAAGAGCGGACGCTGCCAGGGCAGCGTCCCCAAAGGCGTGATTAAGGCGGACTAGTTGATCGATTTCACGGTCTGTACTGTTTGCGCGCTCGGGAAGAGGTTGCTGATAAAGCGGTTCCACCGCACCAGCGCAGCCGTATCCACGAACACGACGTCTTTGGGTTCCAACTCAAACTTCGCTCCTACTGCCAGACCTTGCGGCGACTTGGAGTTCAGATGGAACACCAGCGGCACCGCTTGATCTGTGCTGCGGACAACAAACACTTGGGACGCATCAGCCGACAGCTGATTGGGCCCACCCGCCATGCCCAGCGCCTCGGTCAGCGACATACGTCCGTCGCGCATTACTACCGTGGCGGGCAGATAGACTTCGCCCATCACGAACACTTTGCTGTCGTCACGCGGTGTCACGCGAACGATGTCGCCCGACTTCAACATGACCTGATTCAAGTCCTGTCCACGTTCGATCAGCGCAGGCAGATTGACCCGTGTGCGGCGGCCATCACGAATCACATACACCGCGCTGCGATCACCGGTGGGCAACACGCCTCCCGCGCGATTGATCGCTTCAAGCAAGGTCATTGGAATATCGTTGATCGCGACTGTGCCCGGCAGCTTGACTTCGCCTTCGACGTAAACACGCTTGCTGCGGTATCCCAGCACGCGTACCGTGATCTGCGGATCCTGAATGTACTTACCGGAACTATTCACTATGAGATTGCGCGCCTGAAGTTCCGTCAACCCCGCCACTTTCAGCAGTCCGGTATAGGGAAATTGGATATATCCAGTGGATGAAACCGTATAGCCCGGAATGCCCGAGGCGGTATCCCCCATGACTAGTTCGGTCACCCCTGTACCAATTGCGTAGGTTTGCGTCGGAAGGACGAGCTCGGGGTGATCCCACACCACGATAGAGAGGATGTCTCCTGGCCCAATGCGATAGGGTTCGGTCGTACCGACAAGACGATCCACACCATCGTTATCAATCAAAGCCTGGCGATTCCGAAGGTCTTCCATGACCAGGGACGGAGTGATTTCCTTAATCGTCGCCACTGAGTTCGGATCCAACGGATCGACGAGGTGGCTCGCGGAAAAGGTCATACCGGGAGATAAGGCGCAAGCGCCCAGCGAGGACACGAGCGCGATAGCGGCTATGGCTCGGCTCAACGTTCCGAAAAATGTCGTCATGGCAAATCCACTGTGAATGACTTCGTTGCTTGGAAAGGAGCCCGATGCGTAACGGGTTGCGACATTCCACTCTCTTTTCGAAGTCCCGCACATTCGACGGATGTCCTAAGCCTTCTCCTACATCGTTTGGAGGTTTCGGGTCCGCCTCGCACTCAATAAGATTTCGTCGGTAGCCACATGTTTTGCGGCACTGCACCGTTTTTTTCGCCGCAACAAGACTCCCCACCAACAGGAGTGCGCGATGGACCCGTCTCAAACGGACACGTCGGCAAGATTCAGCGGGAACAACTATCTGTACCGCTTTGTTGACGCCGCGATCGTTATCACCTGCGGCCTGACTGCCACCGGCTTGAAATTCTCGGACGAGGCTTTGGCGGACCCCCCCCAAATCCATCTGTTCCTGATTTACCTGTGCGGCTTGGGCGTCATCGCGATTTTTCCTGCGTTCCGCCTGTATGTATCTTGGCGGGGCCGTTTACTGACCGACTTGATTGTGCGCAGCCTCGCCGCGTGGGCAATGGTCTTTGCCTTGGGCATCCTGGTCAGTTTTCTCATGCATCAGACCGCCGCGATATCGCGCGTGTGGGCGGCCACCTGGTTTGGCATGACGGCGTTGACGCTGGCCGGTGTGCGCATTGCCGTCTATGCGGCATTGGGTGCAGCACGTGATCGCGGTCTGAACCGCAAACATGTATTGCTAGTGGGCTTTGGCGCGCTGGGCCACGACTTATGGCGCCGAGTCGAACAATACCGGGGCGCTGGGTATGAAGTCGCTGGCATCTACGCCGAGCCGCATGAGAGCCTGCCGCCGCACGTGCGCAGACTGCATGAGCTGAACAATCTGCACGCTTTCGTGCATGAACACAATGTGCGCGAGATCTGGATCGTGCTTCCGATGGAGGCCGGCCAGGAACTGCGCGAGGTGCTCTACCACCTGCGCAACGACTTGGTGGATATCCGCTGGATACCGGATGTCATGTCGATCCAGCTGCTGGGCCATCGCATCGGCGAATTCCTGGGTTTGCCGGCTATTCAGCTAAACAGCCTGCCAGCTGCCGGTGTGCGCGGCTGGGCCAAGGAAGTATTCGACCGGGGCTTCGCCTTTTGCGCGCTGATAGGGCTGGCGCCCGTGATGCTGACCGTGGCCATGTTGGTCAAGCTGACCTCGCGCGGGCCCGTCTTCTTCACTCAACCCAGGCTGGGTGTGGACGGCAAGGTATTCCATGTCTACAAATTCCGCACGATGACCGTGCATCAGGAACATGGCGTCGTCACACAAGCCACCCGAGACGACCGGCGCATCACCCGCGTCGGCGCCTTTCTACGGCGAACCAGTCTGGATGAGCTGCCGCAGTTCCTGAATGTACTGATGGGTGATATGTCGGTAGTCGGCCCGCGGCCGCACGCGCTGGAACATAACGAAATGTACAAGGACCTGGTGCAGCGCTACATGATGCGCCACCGCGTCAAGCCGGGCATTACCGGGTGGGCCCAGGTCAATGGATTTCGCGGGCAGACGGACACGCTGCGCAAGATGAGCGATCGCGTTGAGCATGACATCTACTACATCCAGCATTGGACGTTCAGGATGGACCTGCTGATCATCGCCCGCACGGCCGTGTCGGGATGGACGGGCCGCAATGTCTACTAAACCTTTGGGATGGCCCGTGCAGGAAGCCGTGCCCGTCCATAGCGGCGTGCTGGCGCAGGCGGACTTCCGCCAGGCGGTGGAGATGCTGCCCTTGGTCTCTATCGACCTGTTGCTGCGCGACGCCTCTGGGCGCTATCTGACGGGTCTGAGGACCAATCCTCCCGCCCAGGGCGCCTGGTTTGTGCCAGGTGGACGCATCCGCAAGAACGAGACCTTGCGCAATGCCCTTCAGCGCATTGCCCGGGATGAGCTGGGTTTGCCCATCGCCCCGGATGCCTGGCAGCCGCGCGGCGTGTACGAACACTTCTATGGCACCAATTTTTCGGGTGAAGCCGGACGCTCCACCCATTACGTCGTCCTCGCCTACGAGGCCGACCTGTCGTTGGATATCGCATGCCTTCCCCAGGCGCAGCACCACAGCTATCGCTGGCTGCCCGCGGAAGTGATCGCCGCCGATCCCGGCGTGCATCCGTACACCCAGGCCTACTTCAAGGAGCGAGCGCCATGACGAACCCCCCTCCCCCCTATCGAGCCGTCATCCTTTGCGGCGGTTCGGGCTCGCGCCTGTGGCCGCTGTCCCGTGAGCTGCTGCCCAAGCAGTTCATCCGTTTGACTGATTCCCGCAGCTTGTTGCAAAACACGCTGCTGCGGTTGGAGTCGGCAGGCGCGCAGGCGCAACCTGCACTGGTGTGCAACGAGTCGCACCGTTACATCGCCGCCGAGCAGGCGCTGGAACTAGGGATCAAGGACGTGGAAGTGATACTGGAGCCGTTTGCACGCAATACGGCGCCGGCAATCGCGGCCGCGACGCTGCGCGCCATGCGCGACGGCGAAGACCCCATCATGCTGATCATGCCGTCGGACCACGTGCTGGAAGATGGCGAGGTGCTCAGAACCGCGTTTGCTGACGCCTATGCCGCCGCGCGCCAGGGCGCCTTGGTGACCTTCGGGATTACCCCGACCGCCCCGCTTAGCGGCTACGGCTACATCCAGGCGGATGAGCCGGGCGCCATGGCTCCGGCGCGGCGCGTGCGCCGCTTTGTGGAAAAGCCATCACCAGAAGTCGCCGCGCGGTTTATCGAAGATGGCGGCTACTACTGGAATAGCGGCATGTTCGCGTTCCAGGCGTCCGTCTTCCTGTCCGAAATGGCGCGGCTGGCGCCGAAGATGCTGGAACAGGTGCAAGCGGCGGTTGCGACGGGGCATGGCGAGAACGCGCTGTTCCACCTGGACGGCCCGGCGTTCGAAGCCTGCCCCAGCGATTCGATGGACTACGCCATCATGGAACGCACCGACAGCGCCGTCGTCATTCCGCTGGCGGCATCTTGGAGCGATGTCGGGGCCTGGGACGCCGTTTGGGGCATCGCCCAAAAGACGGAGGAAGGCAATTCGACCACCGGCGATGTCATGGTCGAGGATTCACGCAATTGCCTGATCCATTCGACCAGCCGCCTGGTTGCATCCGTTGGGCTGGACGACATTGTGGTGATCGAAACCGCGGATGCGGTGTTGGTCGCACACAAGTCCCGGTCACAGGACGTCAAGCGTCTGGTCGAAATTTTCAAGACCCAGCACCGGTCCGAACTGAACCACCATCGCGAAGTGCAGCGCCCCTGGGGGTCGTATGACTCGGTAGGTCAAGGCCCGCGCTACCAGGTCAAGCGCATCACGGTAAAGCCCGGGGCGCGCCTGTCATCGCAGATGCATCATCACCGGGCCGAGCATTGGATCGTCGTATCAGGAACGGCTCGTATCTACAACGGCGACAAGCAATATCTGCTGACCGAAAACCAGTCGACCTACATCCCGCTGGGCGAGATTCACAGCCTGGAGAATCCCGGAAAGATTCCGCTGGAAATCATCGAAGTGCAATCGGGGGCCTATCTGGGCGAGGACGACATCGTTCGGTTCCAGGACATGTATGGCCGGGTCTGACATCGACACGCCGCCTCGCCGTTCGCCCGTCGCCGAGGGTGTCCCCTTTTGGCGCCCCGGTATGGCCCGGATCTGCCTGCCGGCGGCTGGGCTGTTCTTTCTGGTGTTGGTGACCGTAGGCAATCTACCCGGTCTGGCCGCCGACATGTCGGACGCTTTTGGCGACAAGCGCCTGCACTTGGCGGCTTATGCGTTTCTGACAGCGCTGATCTACGTCTCGGTCAACCGGCGGCCCGCCTTGGTGGCGATGCTGGCGGTCACCGCGTTGGGTGCATTGGATGAATCAATCCAATCCTTTTTTCCGTATCGACAGGCTGAACTCTTAGACCTTTTGGCCGATATCTTAGCGGCTGGTGCAACAGTAATCTCATTGCACATTGGTTCATCAGCCATCGGCTCCTTTCGTGCAATTACTAAGTCTTAAGGATACAACCATGCCAAAAAGGGCACTGATTACCGGCGTTACCGGCCAAGACGGGTCCTACCTGGCGGAGTTCCTGCTCGCCAAGGGCTATGAGGTTCACGGTATCAAGCGGCGCGCGTCGCTGTTCAATACGGCGCGCATTGATCATCTGTACCAGGACCCGCACGACCAGCCCCGCAATTTTGTGCTGCACCATGGCGACATGACAGACTCTTGCAGCCTGATCCGCATCGTGCAGTCGGTTCAGCCCGACGAGATCTACAACCTGGCTGCGCAAAGCCATGTGGGCGTGTCGTTTGAAGAACCCGAGTACACCGCCAACGCTGACGGCTTGGGCACTCTGCGTCTTCTGGAAGCTATCCGCATCCTGAAGCTGGAAAACAAGTCCCGGTTCTATCAAGCATCCACGTCCGAGCTGTATGGCTTGGTGCAAGAAACGCCGCAGAAGGAAACCACCCCCTTCTATCCGCGTAGCCCTTACGCCGCTGCCAAGCTCTACGCCTATTGGATCAGCGTGAACTACCGCGAAGCCTATGGCATGTATGCCTGCAACGGCATCTTGTTCAACCATGAATCGCCCAAGCGCGGCGAAACCTTCGTCACGCGCAAAATCACCCGCGGCCTGGCGCGCATCGTGCTGGGCCTGCAGGAATGCCTGTACCTGGGCAACCTGTCCGCGCTGCGCGATTGGGGACATGCCCGCGACTACGTCGAAATGCAGTGGCTGATGCTGCAACAAGATACGCCTGAAGACTATGTCATCGCGACCGGCTTGCAATACAGCGTGCGGGAATTCATCAACACCGCCGCGCGCGAGCTGGGCATCCTGCTGGCATGGGAAGGCGAAGGGCTGGAAGAAACTGCCACCGTCTTGTTCTCGCCCGTGCACGACATCAAGCCCGGGCAGGTCATCGTGCGCGTTGATCCGCGCTACTTCCGTCCGACCGAAGTGGAAACCCTGCTGGGCGACCCCACCAAGGCGCGCGAAAAGCTGGGCTGGTCGCCACGCATCACGTTTGCCGAGCTGGTCAAGGAAATGGTGGAGAGTGACCTGAAGGATGCGCGCCGCGACGCGCTGGTCGAACAGAACGGCTACGAAATCTACGCCTACAAGGAGTAGTCCGACATGACGAATCTGGACCAACGCGTGTTTGTGGCCGGCCACCGTGGCATGGTGGGCGCAGCCATCACACGCGAACTACAGCGGCGTGGCTACCCCCATGTGCTGACCCGTGGCCGCAAGGAGCTCAACCTGGAGGACCAGACCCAGGTGCATCGCTTCTTTGCGGAAACGCCGGTCGACGTGGTGTATCTGGCAGCCGCCAAAGTGGGCGGCATTCTGGCCAATCAGACGCATCCGGTCGATTTTCTGTACCGAAACCTGATGATCCAGTGCAACGTCATCCACGCCGCCTATGAGGCGGGGGTGCGCAAGCTGCTGTTTCTGGGTTCGTCATGTATCTACCCTCGCGAAGCCCCGCAGCCCATTCATGAAGACGCTTTGCTGACAGGACCGCTGGAAGCCACCAACGAGCCCTATGCCATTGCCAAGATCGCCGGCCTGAAATTGTGCGAAGCCTATCAACGTGAGTATGGCGCGCGCTTCATCTGCGCCATGCCCACCAATCTGTATGGGCAGCACGACAATTACGATCTGCAAAGCAGCCACGTCCTGCCTGCGCTGATCCGCAAGTTTCACGAAGGCCGCGAGTCGGGCCAGGAAAGCGTGACGATCTGGGGCACAGGTTCGCCGCTGCGGGAATTTTTGTACGTGGATGATCTGGCCCAGGCCTGCGTCATGTTGATGGAACACCCGGACGCCGAGGGTATCTACAACATCGGGGCAGGCCAGGACATCTCGATTGCCGACCTGGCAGCGTTGGTCGCCCGCGTGGTGGGTTATCAAGGCAACATCGTCTACGACACCAGCAAGCCCGACGGCACGCCCCGCAAGCTGATGGACTCGTCGCGCATAAAGGGGTTGGGCTGGCAGCCTGGCATCTCGCTTACGCAAGGCATCACGCAGGCCTACGGGCACTTCTTGCATGAGAGCGCCGGACACACCACCGACCGCACCCAACAGGCGCTGCCCGTGGCCTGAGGGCCGCGCCAGCATCAACCACAGGCTTCCCGATGCTTGGATTCGTCAGGAAACACATCGCCGGCAATGCTTCCTTCTGGGGGCTGGTGGAATATGGCATCGGCCCGGTCGCGGCGCTGGTGGCCCTGCCCATCCTGTTCCGCCAGCTGGGCACCGTAGGCTTTGGGCAGTACTCGATGATCATCGCGCTGGCCGGCTTCGGCAACGCGGCCAACCTGGGCGCGGCCGTGACGGCCACCAAGCTGGTGTCTGAGCGTATGCATGAGCCCGGAGGCGCCTATCGCGCCGCGGGCGTCAGCATGTCGCTGATCGCTTGTGCATTGGGTGTCGTGACGTTGGCCGCGATCTTGTTATGGGCCGTCGTCGGTCTGGGTTGGCCTGCGGCCACGTTCGGTGGCGTAGCGGTAACTCTGCTGGCGATGCCGGCGCTGGCGATCTACCTGACCCAGCAATATGACCAACTGTTCTCGGGCTGCCTGAAAGGGCGAGAAGATTTCCGCGCTACCGCGCTGTGCGAGGTCTTTAGCCGCACGGGAACGATGGCGCTGGCCTGCGCGACGGCCACGTTGACCGCATCGCCCACCTGGACCGGGTTGGCGCAGGCCGTGGGCTTGCTGATTGCCGGCACGGTGAAAATGCGCGTGTTCTCACGCGCTTATGGACGGGTTCTGGTGCGCCCGGTTCGCGACCGTTCCGCCATGATGGATGCGTTCAAATTTTCGCGGTGGTCGTGGTTGAACAGCCTGAGCGCGCTGGCCTTCGGCTCGGTCGACCGTGTGCTGGTGGGCAGCCTGATGGGTCCGGCGGCGCTTGCCATTTATACCGTGGGCGTGCAGGTGGGCCAGATCATTCACACCGCAGCGGTCGCCATCTTTCAGAAGGCTATGCCCCGCGTCAGCCGGCTGTCCGTGTCACCGCCTTTTGCAGGCGCCGCCGAACAAGAGATCCGCCGCATGATGTTGTGGAATCTGGTGTTGTCGGCCAGCGCCACACTGGCGGTGCTGGCCGTCAGCCATCCGCTCTTGAATCTGCTTTTGGGCGACAACGTGGCCACCGGCCATCTTGGCACCTTCAGATTGCTGATCGTGGCATCCGGGCTGTTATCCCTGAACGCCGCGGCGCATTTCTCCCTGCTCGGACTCGGCAACTCCCGCGCGGTCGCCATCCTGAACGGACTGGGCGGGTTAGCCATGCTGTGCGTCATGGCAGGGCTGGTACACGCGGCGGGCGAACACGCCGCGGCTTGGGGCCGTATGGCCTACGCGGCGATCACGCTAGCTGGCGTGGCTCTCGCCATCCGCCAATCCCGCCCCGAATTCCCGGGCGCGTTGCCCGCGGCCACCCGATAACCAACATGCTGAGGTCCTACATGCGCAAGCGTCATAACGAGTACTCACGTCAGCTCATCGACTTCGTCCGCGAGCTTCGTCCGCCCGCGCCGATCGCCGGCGGCCTGTTGCCCAAGGTGACCATCGTGACGCCCTCGTACAACCAGGCGAAGTTCCTGGAACGCACCATCCTGTCCGTGCTGAACCAAGGTTATCCGCGCCTGGAATACATCATCATCGATGGCGGCTCCACCGATGGCAGCGTGGACATCATCCGCAAGTACGAACGCTATCTGACCTACTGGGAAAGCACCCCGGACCGCGGCCAGTCCCATGCCATCAACAAGGGCTTTGAACGCGCCACGGGTGATTATGTTGGCTGGCAGAATTCAGATGACCTTTACTTTCCCGGCGCGTTGCGCAAGCTGGGCACGGCGGCGGCGCGCGGCCGTGCGCCGATTGTCAGCGGCAATCTGTTTGTGGCCGACGCCAACAACAACATCTTTCGCAAGATTCACTACACCCCCGTCAATCGCGGCACGCTGACAGTGGTGAAAGCGTCCATCCCCAACCAGTCCGCCATCTTCCGCCGCGACCTGCTGCTCAAGTATGGCCTGCTGCAAGAGAGCATGCGCTATTGCATGGATCTTGAATTGTGGAGCCGGCTGCTGCGCGAGGGCAAAAATCTGATCGTGCCCGACGCTTTAGGCGTTTACACGGCGCACGACGAAACCAAGACGGCCTTGATGCAGGACGTGCTGCTGGAAGAGCGCGAACAGATCGTCACCCGCATCCGGCGCACCGAACCCGGCATGGGCCGCTTGTTTGAACTGTCCTGCCGCGCGTCAAAAGTCGCGGCCCATGCCCGCCAGGGAGATCTGTCCTACCTGTTTGAAAAGCTGACCACCAAGATATTCCGGCGCGACGATTGGGCCGCGCACTAGGATGACACCGACATGAGCCCGCACCGCCGCTTGTCCACCCTGCACCTGCTGGGCCTGTTTGCATTCACGGCGCTGGCCTTGAATGACGACCGCTTCATTTTGGGCGTAGGCAGTTTCAAGCTGTCGCCCTTTGATGTGCTGTTCGTGGCCATGCTGGTCGTCAAGGCCTTGCGGCTGGCAGAACCCAGCGCCTACGCCCTGCCCCGCGGTTTGCTGGGCGCGCTGCTGGGTCTTCAGGCCATGTCGGTGATCTATCTGCTGCTGGTATCCATGCATCATCCGGGCATTGAAACGGGCGACGTGGCGCGCGATCTGCGCATCGTGTTCTATTTTCTATGCACGCCCTTTCTTTGCTACAAGGACATCGACAGTCCTGCCGCCTACGCGGTGCTGCAGAAGTACATCGTCGCCGCCTGCCTGGCAGTGGCCACGTTGATGCTGCTGGAACAATTGCAGGGCTTCAGCATTTCGAACCCGCTGCGCAACGTGCGTCTGGGCGTATGGGCCATTCCGTTCGGCGTAGTCTCATTGCTGTACTTCCGGCGTACGCTGAATGTCTCAGGCCCCAAGGCTTATGCGCTGACGGTGTACATGCTGCTGGCGCTGGTTTTTTCTCTGAACCGCAGCCAGTACTTGCAATTGATGGTGTCGGTAGTGATCGCGGTGCTGCTGGCCTCCAGCCCGGACATCCGGCGCCGCGCGGTGATGATCTTTGCCCCAGCCGCCGTTGCTGGCGTGCTCGTCTTTGCCAGCATCGGTTATCTGGATGTCCTGACCAACCGGATCTTCAGCGTTGAAAAGCTGGACGAAGACTCCAGCTACGGCGCGCGCATCCAGGAAATGCAGGGCCAGATGGACTTCTTTGCCGAAAGCCCGGTGTTTGGCAAAGGGGCCGGATTTCGCAGCTGGGTCATGGGCGAGAACGGCTTTGAACTGAGCACCTTCGCGCACAATTCCTGGGCGTTCTACCTGATGAAGTTCGGCGTGGTGGGCACCATCATGATCATGCTTCCGCCCCTGCTCATCCTGCTGTTGACACTGCTCAAACGTTACGCGCATCCCGGGCTGGAGATGCACCGGCGCTATCTGCTGGCCACCGCGCCGATCTACATCTTTATTGATTCGCTATCCGGCGGGCTCGCCTATGCACCCAAAACGGCCTTCACCGGATTCCTGCTGTGCTATTGCCTGTCACTGATGCGCAATGCCCAGATCATGGCGGTGCCCCAAACCGCGCCGCGTGCCTCGCAACCCGTTCCCAGCCATCGTCCGGGCTCCGTGCCCCGGGCGCTACCGCGAGTAACCCCCCATGCCTGATGTCATGTTTGTCGCGCCAGACTTGCACGGCGGCGTCGGAAGATGCGTTGCCTTTATCGTGGACGCCTTGCCGGAACAGGGGGTGGATTCCTCCCTGTTCCTGCTGCGCTCACGCAACCGGGAATATCCGGTGGCCAACCCCAAGGTGACACGCGCCCTGCCCATCATCGAATCGTCAACCAAGCTGCGGCTGATGCTGCCCTTGGCCTTCTTTCACCTCTTGCGTCAGATCCAGCGAGACAAGCCGGCCATCGTGTGCTCGCATGGCCTGTTGTGCAACATGCTGGTGGTACTGGCAAAAAAGATTCTGCGGGGCACCTTCAGCACCGTGGCCTTTGAGCACAGCAGTCCGGCCATCCATTACGGCGCGTCCCGCATGCGGCGCCTGAAATACTGGCTGGTCAGCCAGACCTATCGGCGCCACGATGCCGTTGTGGGCGTATCGCGCGGCGTCAAAGAAGACCTGGTCAGCATGTTCCCGCCGCTGCGCGGCAAGGTCCACACCATCTACAACGGCGTGCCGCTGGAAAATGTGCGGCGTCAAAGCGCCTTGCGGCCGGCCGCCCCTGATACGCAGGCCCCCTATCACGTCGTTGCAGTCGGCCGGCTTGAAGCCGTCAAGGATTACGCCACCTTGATCGACGCCGCCGCGTTGCTGGATGATCCCGG
The DNA here is from genome assembly GCF_030864005.1 of Achromobacter seleniivolatilans. NCBI lineage: Bacteria > Pseudomonadati > Pseudomonadota > Betaproteobacteria > Burkholderiales > Alcaligenaceae > Achromobacter > Achromobacter seleniivolatilans. The sequence goes on along the minus strand of NZ_CP132976.1, from coordinate 262,188 downwards.
CATCACCTTCACCATCCTGGGGGAAGGCTCCGAACACGCTGCCCTGCAACAGCGCATTGATGAGCGCGCCTCGCGCAGCCCCGTCAGACTGGCTGGCCACATCGACAACCCATTTCCCATGATCGCAGGCGCCGGTGCTTTCGCGCTGACATCCTTGCGTGAGAGCTTCGGCAATGTGCTCGTCGAAGCGTTATGTCTTGGTGTGCCGGTGATTTCTACAGACTGTCCGCATGGCCCCGCGGAAATTCTGGACGCCGGCCGCTACGGTTTGCTGGTGCCTGTGGGCGACCCCGCCGCGCTGGCCGACGCAGTGCGGCGACTGGCTTATGACAACGAGATGCGCGAACAGCTGGCCGCCCAAGGCCCGGAGCGCGCCGACGCCTTTTCCCTCGAACGGCATTGCCGCAACGTCATCGCGCTGTTTCAGCCGCTGATGCAACGCGGCACGCCCTGAACTGGACAGCATCATGCAGAAGATACCGGTATCCGTAGTCGTCATGACGAAAAACGAGGAACGCAATATCTCGAAGTGCTTAAAGGCGCTGGTGGAGTTCGACGAGGTATTCGTCGTGGATTCCGACAGCACAGATGCCACGTGCTCGATGGCGACCGCGCTGGGCGCACACGTCTCTAATTTCCAATGGAACGGCAAGTACCCCAAAAAGAAGCAATGGTGCCTTGAGCAACTCCCCTTCTCGCACTCCGTCGTGTTGTACGTGGACGCCGACGAAGAGATGACGCCTGGGCTAGCCACTGAAATCCGTGACGCACTGCCCCGTTTTGCAGCGGGCGCGGGCGGCGCGTTCATTCCATTTGACTATGTGTTCTGCGGCAAAAAGCTGGAACATGGCCATCGCGTCTACAAGCTGGCGCTGCTGGCCCGAGACCGGTCCCGCTTTCTGGACTACGACGACCTGGACGTCGCCCATATGTGGGAAGTGGAAGGCCACTATCAGCCGCAAGTCCAGGGTGACACGTTTGCCCTGCGCGAGCGCATGGTGCACAACGATCATGACTCGCTCTTTCACTACTTCGACAAGCACAACCGGTACTCGGATTGGGAAGCCAACCTGCGCACCAAGGGCTTGATGAATGATCCGCGCGAAGCCAATGTAGGTGCGCGCGCACTGCTCAAACGGATCTTCCAGGCCATGCCGTTCAAGGCGCCGATCTCGTTCCTGCATTCCTATGTTTTCCGTCTGGGTTTCCTGGACGGCAAGGCAGGCTATGACTACGCCGTGGCGCGCGCCATGTATTACTGGCAGATCCGCATCAAAACCGAAGAAATCCTCAAAGCCCGGCAAGCCAGCGCCGATGAAGCACGAGGCGACGCCGTAGCGGGAGCGGCCAAATGAGCACATTGCAGCAACTAGACCGCTTTGCGCTGGCGCCGGGTCAGCGCGGCCGTTCCGCGCTGACCGTGCAGCTTTGGTGGACGGTGCAGGCCACGTTGTTCCGTTGGTCGCCACAGGTGGCCTATGGATTCCGCCGGTGGCTGTTGCGCTGCTTTGGCGCACAGGTGGGACGCAAGGTGCTGATCCGCCCCACGGCCACCGTGACCTATCCCTGGAAGGTTGAGATCGGCGACTACGCCTGGATCGGCGACGACGCGGTGATCTACAGCCTGGGCCCCATCCATATTGGCGCGCACGCCGTCGTGTCGCAACGCAGCTATCTGTGCGCGGCCGATCACGATGCAGGCCAGCCCGACTTCCCTTTGCGCGAACGCGCCGTTCGCATTGAAGACGGCGCATGGGTCGCCACGGACGTGTTTGTCGGCCCTGGCGTGACGATCGGCCGGGAGGCCGTGGTGGGCGCGCGCAGTTCGGTATTCCGCAATATGCCGCCCGCGATGGTGTGCCACGGCAACCCGTGCCGGCCAATCCGGCCACGCATGGCGGCGCCTTTATGAAAATACTTATCTATGGAATCAACTACGCGCCCGAACTGACTGGCATAGGCAAGTACAGCGCCGAACTGGCCGAATGGCTGGCGGCGCGAGGGCACGAGGTCAGCGTCGTGACGGCGCCCCCCTACTACCCGCAGTGGCAGGTTCAAGACGGCTACAGCGCCTGGCGCTACCGCAAGGAAGCGCTGCGCGGCGTCACTGTGCGCCGCGCGCCGCTGTGGGTGCCCGGCAAGCCCGGCGGCCTTAAGCGCCTGATTCATCTGGCCAGCTTTGCACTATCCAGTCTGCCTTCCTTGCTGCGTGCTGCGGCAGGCCGGCCAGACCTCATTCTGGTCGTGGAGCCGGCGTTGTTCTGCGCACCTGCAGCCTGGCTGGCGGCCCGCCTGTGCGGGGCGCGCGCGTGGCTGCACGTGCAGGACTATGAAGTCGATGCGGCGTTCGAGCTGGGTCTGCTCAAAGGCGCTGGGCTGCGCGCAATGGTCAAGCGGGGCGAGCGCTGGCTGATGCGGCGGTTCGACCGCGTCTCGACGATTTCCGGCCGGATGCTGGACCTGGCCGTGGCGAAAGGGGTCGCGCCTGAGCGCGCCGTGCTGCTGCCGAACTGGATCAACGTCAACGCCATCACGCCTGATGGGAAAGGCGGCGATTACCGCGCCGAGCTGGGCATTCCTGCCGGCGCGATCGTTGCCCTCTACTCCGGCAACATGGGTGGCAAGCAAGGTTTGCACACGCTGGCAGACGTCGCTAGGCGGTTAAGCCGCGAAGGCCGGCTGTGGTTTGTGTTCTGCGGCCAAGGGCCGGAGCGCGCCCCGCTGGAAGAACAGTGCAAAGGTTTGCCACGCGTCATTTTCCTGGACCTGCAACCGGCGGATCGCCTGGGTGCGCTGCTGAATACTGCTGACATCCATTTATTACCTCAGCGCGCTGGCGCGGCGGATCTCGTCATGCCATCCAAGTTGACCGGCATGCTGGCCAGCGGCCGGCCTGTCGTGTGCGGCGCCGCGCAGGGCACCGAACTGGCGCAAGTGGTGTCGCACTGCGGCCTGCTGACGCCACCAGAAGATGCGCCTGCCATGGCTGAAGCCGTGCGCAAGCTGAGCTACAACGCGCAGATCCGCGAAACGCTGGGCGTAGCGGCACGCCAGTACGCGCTGGCGAACCTGCATGTCGATGCGGTGCTTGGCGCAGCGGAACGCGAATTCGCGGCCGTCGTCGCGGCCAAAGGCAAGGCCGCTGCACACGCATCTGCGCAGTCGCCCGCCAAGGCATCCACTCGCACACGCGAAGGCGATATTTAAGCGCCGCTCTATGGCCTTGCAGCCGTCTGGCGGCATGGTCTTCTTCTAAACGAACCAGGGCCTGTGCGGGCTGTCAGACAACCCGCACAGGCCCTGCCTCTTTCCATTGCCGCTAGCTGCTTTCGCCTTTACCAGCGACGGGCGCATTATTGCTTCTGACCAGGCCCATTTGCACCGCGATGTAGGCCGCCTCGGCCTGGTTGCGGGCGTTCAGTTTCCAATACAGAGTGCGTGCATGGCTCTTGACGGTAGCGACCGATATCCCAACTTGCTGGCCGATCTCCCGCATGGTTTTTCCCTGCACCAGCAGTTGCAGAATTTCCTCTTGCCGTTGAGTGAGTTCACGCAGCTCTTGCATGGGGGCATGCGTGGTTGCGTTCATGACTCTGCCAGCAGGCTGCGGGTAGCATTCGCCGCCTGCCATGACCAGGCTGACTGCTGCTGCCAGCGCATCGGGACTGGACGCTTTGGGAAGGTATCCCGCCACGCCTGCCCGCGCACAAGTGCCCATGACGTTCTGGTCCAGAACGGAATACAGCACCAGCACCAGCTTGGGCATGAAAAAGGCCATCGCCTGAGATAACAGTCCGATGTCCTGCTCCGCCACGCCACTGCAACCGATCACCAGAAGCTCGACTGGGCGGTTGATCGAACTGGACATATTGAGTAGATGGGCTGGCGAAATCGCCAGAATGTCGTCGGCGTTGCGGACACGTTCCAGAACATGCTGGATAGCGACACGAAGCAGAGCGTAGTCTTCAATCAGTACGGTTGTCATCCCGGGAAGAACCTTGTGACGCATGGCCCATACACGGTTCCCGAGAGGGTGGCGCATCACTCTGCGATGGCAGGTTCCTGTGCGGCGCGTTCCCCATGGGAATCTCGTCCGCGCTATTGGATTGCGATGGCGAGATGTTGTGATTCGCGATCTCAACCCATGCTTGCGGACACAACCCATGCTATCAGCGGCTACGTCCGGTGAATCTCGTTCAGGAGGATGATTGGTGGAGGAAAGCCGCAGCGATCTGGAACCAATTCCTGCTGTAAACGTCTTAGGCGAGTTGGCTATGCGAACCCGGCAGCTTCAGAACAATGCGTCCCAGGCTGCCGGGCAGGCAGCGCAACCCGTCACCTACCCCAGTTTGCGCCCATAGATCTGCCCGGCGTCCGTGTCCCTGCCATTGGGGTCATGCCATTCCAAGGTCGCCCCGCGTTGCAGTGCCGCGTAAACGGCTTCGCCCTTGTTCTTGACATGCAGACGCTGGTAGAGCGTGCACGCATGCGTTTTGGCAGTTGCCACCGATATGTTGAGCATCCGGCTGACCGTTTTGATCGGATAGCCTCGCGCCAGCAACACCAGCACTTCGTACTGACGCGGCGTGATCTGAAGCAACTGCGCTCCAGCGCTGACCGGCATCGCACCTTTGGACATGGCGTCGTCAGTGTCGCGTGCCGGCAAAGCGCACACCGTTGAGGACGGTGCCTGCAATGCCTGCTCGCTGGGAAAGCACTGACCGCCTGCCATCACCAACCGTATCGCGGCCTCAAGAATCTCGACCGAGGCCGTCTTCATAAGGCAGCCATACACACTGGCCCCAGGCAATCCCTGCACCGGCATCGGCAGGGGCATCACGTCGGTAAGAAGCAGAATCCGCTTAGGCGTCAGCACACGCTGAATCTCGTGCAATGCGCTCCACGCTTCATCGTTATCTACCGGTAATCCGTAGATCAGAAGATCGGCGCCAGCGTGCGCGCCATCGGCCTTGGACAAATCTGCCAGGCCCATCCCCTCAATCTCCCAAACATCATCCAACTTGCTCAGTATCTGCCACAACCCCAACCGCAAGAGCGGATGGGCTTCAATCAGGACCATCTTGGCCATGGTGTCCTCCCGGTTTTTCGACGGGCCTAGAAGGGGATCTTCGCTGTGCTGAAGACTATTTTTTCCAACCTTGCGGGGGTGGTCCGCACTATCCCGGAATATCTAATGAAGCTGGACCGGGGCGTTTAGGCTGGGCATCTTTGGTAGCCAACATAACGGATGGCATGAACCCATCTTATGGTTCGAAACTGTCAAAATCAAGACGTTTCAGGGCGATATAATCCGATAAAAACAGAAATCATTCGTTAGCCTTAATCACGCTCGTAAATAAGGATGAGCCAGCATCATCCTCCTTTCTGATGCTAGGGTTTGCACCAAAACTTACCCTGCACTGACGGCCGCTTCCCTATGAGAAGAAGCGCTAAGAACCTGCCTACACAACGGTATTTCCAATTCGCGGACAAAAAAAAGCCGCGCCGGGACATCGGCCCGGCGCAGCAGCGATCTGCCAAATTTGGGGTTGATTGCTGTCTATATGTTTCCGCGGACACATCAAGCCCGTGCTTGATCCGCGCAATCGAAATATAGGTAACATTTTTATTTTTGCGCCGGATGCGTCATTTACTCCATATAGGCGAAGTCAAATACCGTATGCCCACCCTGATGGTGCCAATGGTGCATTGAAGCATGACGTTTTCTCAAAAAGCTGGCGTAGTGAATTTCGCCGTCCGTTTCGACATAGGTGGTGGGCGTCAGAGCCACGATCGGGTTCAGAGACACCCCCTTTCCATAGTGGCAAAAGCCTTGGTACTGCGCACAGCGAATCACCTCTCCGCTAGGCGAGACAACGATTCCAGCGTTGCGGGCCCGCATCGGATTGCGCACGATGGGGTTGCACGCGTGCGGCGTCCACTCGGTGGAGCGGGGTGAATCCGAAAAAAATGCGAACAGCTCATCGCAATGGCTTTGCCCGTCAGTTCTATCAATATTAGTTAATAACCACCAATATTCGCCGTGTTTAAAAATAATAGTATCCACGGCAGATATATTGGTCATCAATGTGACATCCAACTCCCATTTCAGCGGAAATTCCGTGCATTTCCACAACTCTATACTGCGATTTCCGCACGTTTCCGGAACCATGTAGGTCACGCCTTCATGTTCAAAAATATACGGAAAAGATAAATGATAGGGCAGATTCAGGGCAGTGCCCAACAGGCGGAAAGCCCCGTCAGAGTAGGTCGCAACGGAAATTGTGCCCTTCCGGGAAGTAAAATCGTAATCTTCAAAAAATATATACGGTTTTTGATCGTGGGTATATACAAACGGATCAGCAAAGAATCTGCCTTTTGGCGGCTGCAGCACCATTGCCTCTGATACTACGGCTTGCTGCCTGGCCGATGGAAACATACCAATTCTCCATCGGACATTGCGTTTCATGATGCGCCGCACAATCAAATCGGAAATCAGCCAGGCCTGACGCGCGATATATGCCGCGCTGTCCCACTCTGCCGGGTCCGTACGCCGCTGCCCGCTCATGATCTGCATTTCGGGCGGGGCTACGCCTTGCTGGGCGCGGGCAAGCGTCTGCAAGGCGTCGTAGACCATGAAATTGCCCAGGCTGAACGCACGCGCCTGATTTTTCAACCAGAACACTTCGGTGTTGAAACTGCGCTGGTCCAGCAACTCATCCTGATCTGCGGCAGTCCCCATGCGCCAGAGTTTTACGGTCGTGTGGTCTTCACGCTGATAGACCTCCCAAAACCCGGCGTACCGGCTGGTCGACACGGCGATATCGGAGTAGCTCAATTGCCATACACCCAGCCGAGCCCAGCTCATCATCTGGCTGCGCGTCGCCCGCGACGTGCCCAGCGTAATCACCAGATCCAAGCCCAAAGCAGTGACGGCGTCCTGCTCACCGGCGGCCTTCTCGCCAGACTCCAGCGGCAACACCGGTACGGATTCGGAAGGCAAGGCCTGCCGCATGTCTCCGCACGCAAGCATCTGCCTCTGCTTGGCGGGCAACAGCCGCGACTCGAACCGCGAGAGCGTGCCGAACAACGCCCTTACGCCGAAGCGTGGCGACTTGTCTGCGCCGTCCGGACTCATCACCAGCAAAGCGGCGATATCGAAGTCCTGGCTATGCACGAACCAATCCACCATCTCGTGCATCCAGCCGGGTTGCTCATACCCGTCAACCAGCAGTCCCACTCTGTAGGTCTTCATTTGTCCTGCTCCTGTGTCAGGGCGAATCGGGCGGCTACACCAGAATGGCGATGAGGCTCATCTCTCGTATCCCCAGTGCAACGTGTTCAAGTCCTCGCGCTGATACTGCGGCGTTTTTCGCCCGTGTTCCAGACCACATTCATCCTAGGACGGCCGTCCGAGGACAAACGGCTCAACCTCCTGCCAACGGTGGACGAGCGCGTCCCCCAACTGCGCGAGGCCCGTTCATCCATCCGGCCGATCGCGCCAGATTTGCCCGACACAGAACGTGTGAAAGCCCTTTTCTTCGGGGTAAACCCTATTGGGGATAGCCGAGGCTCGCTTCTCGTTCCATCGTCACGCATAATGATTTTTAAACAAACGTTTGAATTCAACCTTATGCAAGAAATCAGATCATCCACCACGCGCGACACCATCCTGGACACGGCCGAAGCCCTCTTTGCGCAGCAAGGACACGACGGCACCTCCATGCGGCAGATCACCGGCGTCGCCGGCGTCAATCTCGCGTCTGTGAACTATCACTTCGGCTCGAAAGAGTCACTCGTGCAGGCGGTGCTTAAACGCCGCCTGGAAGTGCTCAATAGCGAACGCCTCCGCCTCTTGGACGAACTCGAGGCGCAAGCCCAGGGCAAGCCTTTGAAGCCGTCGCAGATCGTGGATGCCTTCTTCGGCACGCTGCTGCGATTGGCTGCGGACCCTGCGCAGGCGGGCAGCACTTTTCTGCCGCTGCTGGAGCGCACCATGACCGACCCGTCGGACTTCATCCGCGCGCTATTCGCCAAGGAATACGCGGACGTGCTGGAACGCTATCGCAATGCGCTGTTCGCAGCCTTGCCCGACGTACCCCGCGCCGAGATCATGTGGCGCTTTCAATTCATGCTTGGCGCGACGTCCTACGCCATCATCGGCACGGACCTGTTGCGCTCCGTCACGGGATGGACCGTCGACGAAGCCGAGCAACCTGACAACCCCGAACTGCTACTGCCGCGCCTGATGAGCTTTCTGCTGGGCGGCTTGCGCTCTCCGCTACCGCCCGTATCCGGTGCATAGCCGGCAATAGCGCAGCCACAGCAAAAAATATTCACGGAGACAAAGAAATGAACGGAGTCATCCTCGCGCTAGTGGTCATCGCGCTTTTGATCGCCATCTTGCTGGCCGTGCGCCCCCTGCGGCGCACGCTGCTATCCGCGCCAATTTTCAATCTGTACCGCAAGGTGCTGCCGCAAATGTCCGAGACCGAGCGCGATGCGCTGGAAGCCGGCACGGTGTGGTGGGAAGGCGATCTGTTTCGGGGCAAGCCGGACTGGAGCCGCCTGCTGGCCTATCCGCGTCCGCGCTTGACGCCGGAAGAACAGCATTTTCTGGACAACCAGGCTGAAACGGCCTGCCGTATGGTCAATGACTGGAGCGTGACCCAGGAGACCCACGACCTGCCCGCCGAGGTCTGGACGTATCTGAAGACCCAGGGATTCCTGGGCATGATCATTCCCAAGGAATACGGCGGCCTGGCGTTTTCGGCTTATGCGCATTCCGAGATCGTGACCAAGCTGTCCACGCGGTCTTCCGCGTTGGCCGTGTCGGTCATGGTGCCCAATTCTCTGGGCCCCGCCGAACTGCTGCTGCACTACGGCACCGATGCGCAGAAGAAGCACTACCTGCCCCGTCTTGCACGCGGCGAAGACGTGCCCGCCTTTGCCTTGACCAGCCCGTGGGCTGGCTCGGATGCCGCCGCTATTCCCGACAGCGGCATCATCTGCAAGGGCGAATGGCAAGGTCAGGAAGTCATCGGCATGCGGGTGACCTGGGACAAACGCTACATCACTCTGGCGCCGGTCTGCACCTTGCTGGGCCTGGCGTTCCGGCTCTATGACCCCGACGGTCTGTTGGGCGGCAAGAAAGACTTGGGCATCACTTGCGCGCTGGTGCCGCATGATCACCCCGGCGTGGACACCGGCCGCCGCCATTTCCCGCTTAACGCGATGTTCATGAATGGCCCGACCCGTGGCGACGACGTCTTCATGCCGCTGGACTTCATCATCGGCGGACCCGCCATGGCCGGGCAAGGCTGGCGCATGCTGATGGAATGCCTGGCCGCAGGCCGGTCGATTTCGCTGCCCTCTTCCAACACCGGTATGTCCAAGCTCACCGCGCGCGCTGTCGGCGGCTATGCACGCGTGCGCAGCCAGTTCCGCACGCCCGTCGGCAAGTTCGAAGGCGTGGAAGAAGCGTTGGCCCGGATTGGCGGCCACACCTACATGATGGACGCCGCCCGCAGCATGACTGCGGGTGCTGTGGACCTGGGAGAAAAGCCTTCGGTCGTGTCGGCCATCGTCAAATATCACGTCACGGAACGCGCGCGTCAGGTTGTCAACGACGGCATGGACGTGATCGGCGGCAAGGGCATCTGCCTGGGCCCCAACAACTTCCTGGGCCGCGCCTACCAGCAGATCCCCATCGGCATCACCGTCGAAGGCGCAAACATTCTGACGCGCAGCCTGATCATCTTTGGCCAGGGCGCTATCCGTTGCCATCCCTATGTGCTGGCGGAAATGCAGGCAGCGCAGTCGCCGGACCGCAAGCAGGGCCTGACCGACTTCGACCGCGCGTTCTGGGGCCACGCGGGCTTTGTCGTGAAGAACAAGCTGCGCGCATTGGGTACTGCGCTGACCGGTGCGCGGTTTGTCGCCGTGAACGCCGATGTCGCCCCCGAGATGAAGCGCTATTACCAGCTGCTTAGCCGCTATTCCGCTGCGTTTGCCTTGCTGGCGGACACGTCGATGCTGGTGCTGGGCGGTAGCCTCAAGCGCCGCGAACGGCTGTCGGCGCGCCTGGGCGACGTGCTATCGCAGATGTATCTTGTCAGCGCCACGCTCAAGCGTTTTGAAGACGAAGGCCGCCAGGCCGCCGACGCTCCGCTTGCGCACTGGTCGATTCAAGACGCCCTGTTCAAGTTGCAGGACGCGTTTGACGGCGTGCTGCAAAACTACCCCAATCGCGCCGTGGCCTGGTGCCTGTCGCGCATTATCTTCCCTTGGGGCCGCACGCAAGCGTTGCCGTCCGATCAATTGGGCCAGGACGTTGCTCGGCTTTTGATCAACCCCAGCGCCACCCGCGACCGCCTGACCTCCGGCTGCCATCTGCCCGCAACGGCGGACGAACCCGTGGGCGCCATCGAACTGGCCTTGGCCGCCACGCTGGAAGCCGAACCGATCGAAGCCAAGATCCGCGAACTGGAAAAACGCGGCGTCCTGCAGAACAATCCCAAAGCCAATGTGCGCGACATCGCGGATGCCGCCTTTGAGGCTGGCGGCATCACCGCCGAAGAATATGCGGTGGTGAAACAGCGCAACCGCTTGCGCGATACCGTGGTGAAAGTGGATGATTTCCCCTTTGACCTCGGCGCGGCAGACGCAATCAAGCCTGCAGCCGAACGCAAAGTCGCTTAAAGGAGGGAATGGATGGCATTCAAACCGGTTTACGTCGTCGACGGCGCCCGTACGCCCTTCCTGAAAGCGCGTACCGGCCCCGGCCCCTTCTCTGCCGGCGATCTGGCCGTGCAGGCAGGCCGCGGCCTGTTGCTGCGCCAGCCCTATTCCCCCACCGAGCTGGACGAAGTCATTGTGGGCTGCGCCGCTCCTTCGCCAGACGAGGTCAATATTGGCCGCGTCATCGCGCTGCGCCTGGGTTGCGGCAACAAAGTGCCCGGCTGGACGGTCATGCGCAATTGCGCGTCGGGCATGCAAGCCCTGGATTCAGGCATTGCCAACATTCAAGCCGGCCGGTCCCACTTGGTGCTGGCAGGGGGCACGGACGCGCTGTCGCGCGCGCCCGTGTTGTTCTCGGACGACATGGTGCGCTGGTTGGCGGGCTGGTATGCGGCGCGTGGCCTGGGCGCTAAATTGTCGGCGCTGCGCAGCTTCAAACTACGTAATCTGGCGCCGGTGATTGGTCTGCTGAAAGGGCTGACCGACCCCGTCGTGGGGCTGTCGATGGGACAGACCGCGGAAAACATCGCCACCCGTTTCGGCATCAGCCGCGCTGCGATGGACGCCTATGCGGCCAGCAGCCACCAGCGCGCATTGGCGGCGCGGGCGGCTGGGGCCATGACCGAAATCTCGCCTTTGATCGACACGCAAGGAAAGTTGTACCCGGTGGACGACGGCGTGCGCGACGATTCCACGCCCGAAAAACTCGCCAAGCTCAAACCTGTGTTCGACAAGCCCTGGGGCAACATCACGGCGGGCAATAGCTCGCAAGTGACCGACGGCGCAGCCATGCTGGTACTGGCTTCTGAAGAGGCCGTTCAAAAATGGAATTTGCGTCCCATTGGCCGCATTGTGGACAGCCAGTGGGCCGGCCTGGACCCGGCAGAGATGGGTCTGGGCCCGGTGCACGCCGCCACGCCCATCCTGCAACGCCATGGGTTGGGCCTGAACGATTTGGATTTGTGGGAAATCAATGAGGCCTTTGCGGCCCAGGTGCTAGGCTGCCTGGCGGCGTGGCAGGACGAATCCTATTGCCAATCGCATTTCAGTACGCCAGCATGGGGCGCTTTAGATCCCGCAAAACTCAACGTTGATGGCGGCGCGATAGCGATTGGGCACCCCGTGGGCGCTTCCGGCGCCCGGATCGTGCTGCATCTGCTAGACGCTCTGAAACGCCGCGGCGCCAAACGCGGCATGGCCGCCATCTGCATTGGCGGCGGCCAAGGCGGCGCAATGTTGGTTGAAACGCTGAACGAGGACCGCCCATGACGACGCTGGATACGCTTTCCCACTGGCGACTGGACCGCGATACCGACGGCTTGGCGTGGCTGACATTCGATCGCGCGGGCAGCGCAGTGAACGCGCTTTCCGCTGACACCATGGCCGAATTGTCTGTGGTGCTGGACACTTTGGACGCCGCCCCGCCCCCGGGGCTGATCATTCGATCCGGCAAGGCCACGGGTTTCATCGTAGGCGCCGACGTGAACGAATTCGCGGAACTGAATACGCCCGAGCAGGCCCGAGCGCTGGTGTCCCGCGGCTGGAAATTGTTTGCCCGTCTGGCCGCCGTGCGCTATCCCACTCTGGCGCTGATCCAAGGCCATTGCCTGGGGGGTGGACTGGAACTGGCGCTGGCCTGCCGCTACCGCCTGGTGGCGGATGAGCCGGGCACGTCGTTGGCGCTGCCAGAAGTCATGTTGGGCATCTTCCCTGGCTGGGGCGGCATGTTGCGCCTGCCCCGTCTGATCGGTGCGCCAGCCGCGTTGGACATGATGCTGACTGGCCGCGGGGCAGACGCCCGCCGTGCCGCCGCCCTGGGTCTGGCCGACGCCCGTGTGCCGGCCCGGCTGCTGCTGGCAGCGGCGCGTCAGACCGTGCTGTCCAAAAAGCCTGCGCGCCGAGCTCGGGGCGTTGGGGCCCTGACCAATCTTTGGCCGCTGAAATCCATCGTGGCCAATCGCGCACGCAAACAGATCGCCGCCAAGGACCCGCTGGGCCACTACCCTGCCGCGCCGGCCATCGTAACGATATGGGAAAAGCATGACGGCAACGCCCTGCTTGCCCCCGAACTGATCGACCGCATCATCTCGTCCGACACCGCCCGCAATCTGCTGCGCGTGTTCCGCCTGCAAGAACGCCTGAAAGCCAACGGCAAGCAGGCCGGGATCACGCCTGCACGTCATGTGCACGTGGTAGGCGCGGGCGTCATGGGCGGAGACATTGCGGCCTGGTGCGCGTTGAAAGGCATGACTGTCACATTGCAAGACCAAGATATGGCGCGCATCGCGCCCGCCATCAAACGCGCGGCAACGCTGTTTGCCCGCCGCCTGAAAGACCCGCGTCTGGCGCGCGCTGCGTTTGATCGTTTGATCCCTGACCCCGCGGGCGGCGGAGTGCCGTTGGCGGACATGGTGATCGAAGCGATCAGCGAGCAGCCCGAAGCCAAACGCTCGCTTTACCAATCCCTAGAACCCCGCATGAAGGCTGACGCCCTGCTAGCGACCAACACATCCAGCCTGTCGCTGGAAATCCTGCGCGCCGGACTGGCACGGCCGGAGCGTTTGGTGGGCATCCACTTCTTCAATCCCGTGGCCCAGATGCCGCTAGCGGAAGTCGTGCACGCCGAGGGCGACACCGGCCCGGCTCATGCTCGCGCCTGCGCCTTTGTGGGCCAGATCGACAAACTGGCGCTACCCGTCAAGAGCGCGCCGGGCTTTTTGGTCAATGCCGTGCTGGCGCCTTATATGTTGCAGGCGATGCGCAGCGTGGACGAGGGCCTCTCGCCTGAAACGGTTGATGCCGCCATGGTTGCGTTCGGCATGCCGATGGGGCCGCTGGAACTTGCCGATACCGTCGGTCTGGACATTGCACGCGCCGCAGGCGAAGAACTGGCCGGTGGCGCCGAACCGCCCCGCTGCCTGGTTGAACGGCTGGCGCGCGGCGACCTGGGCAAAAAAAGCGGCAAGGGCTTCTATACATGGCGCGACGGCAAACCGGTCAAGCAAAGCCCGGGCAGCGCCGCAGCCGCGCCATCCGGACTGGCGCAGCGCCTGATTCAACCCCTGGTGGACGCCACGCGGGAACGCGTCGCAACCGGCGTCGTCGCCGACGCCGACCTGGCTGACGCCGGTGTCATTTTCGGAACTGGGTTCGCGCCATTCACGGGCGGCCCATTGCATTACGAAGGCAGCAATGCGTAACGCAGCAGCAGTGCGGCTCACGCCGATTAGACCGGGGCAGCCAGACCGGCAGTGCAATAGAGACACACATCCATCACGAGGAGGCAGTACCATGAGCAGACGTTCATTGTCCCTGAGCACCTTGTCGGCCATAGTGGTCGGCTTGGGCGCAGCCGCAACGTCACATGCCGCCGGCTTTCAGCTTTTAGAGCAGAACGCCAGTGGCCTGGGCAACGCATACGCAGGCTCGGCGGCAAATCCGGAAAACGCCAGCATCATCTACTACAACCCGGCAGGCATGACGTATCTGCCCGGCATCAACGTGTCAGGCGGCGTCAATCTGATCAAGCCGTCGTTCAAGTTCAAAGACAACGGCGACAGCCGCAATCCCAGCGCACCCGGCATTCCCGGATCGGGATTGAACGGTTCACGCCCCACAGGCGGCAATGGCGGAGACGCCGGCAACCTGGGCATCGTCCCCAACCTTTATGCCTCCTGGCAACTGAACGAACAGTGGTACGTCGGCCTGGGCGTCGGCGCCCCGTTCGGCCTGATGACCGAATACGACGACGGCTGGGTGGGTCAATACCACTCCAACAAATTCGAAATCAAGACGATCAACGTGAATCCGTCGATCGCCTACAAGGTCAACGAGAAGTTCTCGATGGGCTTTGGCGTGAACTGGCAGCACATCGACGCCAACTACAAGAAAAAGGCCGTAGTCCCGATCGCCGGCCTGCCGCTGGCCACCAACGGCGACGCGGATCTGAACTTGAAGGGCGACGCGTGGGGCTGGAACGTGGGCTTCATGCTGCAACCCACGGAAGACACCCGCATCGGCCTGTCGTACCGCTCCAAGATCAAGCAGTCGGCCAAGGGCGATACCGAGATCACCAGCATTGGCCCCACCAAGGCTTCAGTGTCGTTTGATGCCAAGGCCAACGTGGACCTTCCCGACACCCTGATCCTGAGCGGCGCGCACCAGTTGAACGAGCGCTGGGAACTGCTGGGCGATGTCTCGTGGACGGGGTGGAGCAGCATTCCCGATCTGAAGATCCGCAACTCCGGCGCTGGCGCGCGTGACGACGATCTGCCCTTGAATTTCCGCGATACCTGGCGTGTCGCCGTGGGAGCAAACTACAAGTTCGCGCCCGACTGGAAGTGGAAGTTCGGCTTGGCCTATGACCAGTCGCCCGTCCACAAGGAATCCGACCGCCCGACATCCCTGCCTGACAACGACCGCTACTGGATCTCCACCGGCGTGCAATGGCAAGCCACCAAGAGCACCACGCTCGACCTGGGCTACACCTATCTTTACCTGCGCAAAACGGACATCGACACGACGTCCGGCAGCCAGCTGACCAAGGGCCGTGTGGCAGGCACCTATGACAGCAGCGCCCACATCGTCGGGCTGCAACTGTCGTCCCGCTTCTAGCCTTGCGCGGGCGGCCGGCATGCGCCGCCCGCCCGCTTTTTCAGGAGAATCCCCTTGAGCAAGTTCGTCGTCAAACACGTCGCCGTGCTGGGTGCCGGCGTCATGGGCGCGCAGATTGCCGCCCACCTGGCCAATGCCGGCGTGCCGGTCACGCTGTTCGATCTGGCCGCCGCCGAAGGCGACCGTAACGGCATCGTCAAGAAAGCGCTGGCCGGCCTGAAAAAGCTCGAACCGGCGCCGCTGGCAGGCGCCGCCCGCATTGCACTGATAACGCCCGCGAACTATGACGATCACTTGGACCAATTGCGCAGCTGCGATCTGGTCATCGAGGCCATCGCGGAACGCATGGACTGGAAGACAGCGCTGTATGAGCGCATCGCCCCCCATGTAGCGCCCGGCGCCATCATTGCGTCGAACACCTCTGGTTTGTCGATCGACGCGCTTGCCAACGCGCTGCCGGAAAGCCTGCGCGACCGCTTCTGCGGCATCCATTTTTTCAATCCGCCCCGCTATATGCGGCTGGTGGAAATCATTGCCACGTCCCACACCCAGGCCTCCGTGCTGGACCAGCTGGAAACCTGGCTGACGTCCACCCTGGGCAAGGGTGTGATCCGCGCGTTGGACACGCCCAACTTCGTCGCCAACCGCATCGGCGTGTTCTCCATCCTGGCCGCCATGCACCACACCGCGCGCCTGGGTCTGGCATTCGACGAAGTTGATGCGCTGACCGGCCCCAAAATCGGCCGTCCCAAAAGCGCGACCTACCGCACTGCGGATGTCGTCGGCCTGGACACGCTGGCGCATGTGGTCGGCACCATGGAAAAGAACCTGCCGGACGACCCCTGGCACCGCTATTTTTCATTGCCCGCCTGGCTATCCGCGCTGATCAGCAAGGGCGCCCTCGGCCAGAAGACCGGTGCAGGCGTCTACCGCAAGCAAGGCCGCGACATCCTGGTGCTGGACTTGAAGGCGCAAGATTATGTGCCCAGCGCAGGCAAGCTGGCCGACGAAGTCGCCACGCTGTTGAAGGAACGCGATCCCGCACGCCGCTTTGCCGCGTTGCGTGCAAGCGCGCATCCGCAGGCGCAGTTCCTGTGGAGCCTGTTCCGCGACATCTTCCACTACAGCGCCGTGCAGCTTGAACACGTGGCCGATAATGCGCGCGACCTGGACTTGGCCATGCGCTGGGGTTTTGGCTGGTCGCAAGGCCCGTTCGAAACCTGGCAGGCTGCGGGCTGGCAAACCATTGCCGCCGCCGTGGCTGACGACATCGCCGCCGGCCGCGCCATGAGCGATGCTCCCCTGCCCGCCTGGGTGCTTGAACCCGGCCGTCAAGGCGTGCATGCGCCCGAAGGTTCGTACTCGGCCCGCACGAACAGCTTGCATCCCCGCTCTGCGCTGCCGGTGTATGCCCGCCAGTTGTTCCCGGAACGCGTTTACGGCGAAGCGCCGGACGACCGTGGCGTCACCGTCTGGGAAAACGAAGGCGTGCGCCTGTGGAATCTGCCCCGCGTAGACCCCGGCATCGCCATTCTGTCCGTCACTTCCAAGAACCACACGCTGGGCGCCGAAGTGCTGGAAGGCGTGCTGCAAGCCGTTGCCCGGGCGGAGCGCGAATTCGACGGACTGGTTATCTGGCATCAGCCGCCCTTCGCGGTCGGCGCCAATTTGCAGCAGGTAGTCGAAGCCTGCGCAGCGGGCCAGTGGGAGATGCTGGAAGCCACTGTAGAGAAATTCCAGCGCGCTTCACAATCCTTTAAATATGCGCAGATTCCTACGGTGGCGGCCGTGCAAGGCATGGCGTTGGGTGGCGGCTGCGAGTTTCTGATGCATGCATCGCACCGCGTGCTGGCCCTGGAAAGCTATATCGGCCTGGTTGAAGCGGGCGTGGGCTTGATCCCGGCAGGCGGGGGCAGCAAGGAATTTGCAGGCCGTGCGGCGGCGCTCGCCGCCAAAACCGCAACGCCGGGGGAAGTCTTTCCCTACTTGCAGCCCGTCTTTCAAACGATTGCCATGGCGCAGGTCGCCAAGAGCGCGCTGGAGGCCGTCGACGCAGGCTTTGCCCGCGAGCATGACGTCGTGCTGTTCCATCCTGATGAGCTGCTGTTTGTGGCCATCGGGCAAGCCCGCGCCGCAGCCCAGGCCGGCTACACGCCCCCGCCGCGCCTGACAAATATTCCGGTGGCGGGCCGCAATGGCATCGCCAACTTCGAGATGGTGCTGGTCAACATGCGCGAAGGCGGCATGATCAGCGCGCACGACTATCGCGTGGCCCGCAGCGCCGCAGTCGCCTTGTGCGGCGGCGAAGTGGAAACCGGAACCAAGGTGGACGAGGAATGGTTGTTGGCCGTTGAGCGCCGCGAATTTGTCGCGCTCTTGCGTACGCCCGAAACCCAAGCCCGCATCCGGCACACGCTGGACACCGGCAAGCCGTTGCGCAACTGAGGAAACGATCATGACGAAGCAGATTCAAGACGCCTACATCGTCGCCGCCACGCGCCTGCCGGTCGGCAAGCGCAACGGCGCCTACATCACGACCCGGCCCGACGACATGCTGGCAGCGGTGCTGAACGGCGCGCTGTCGCAAGTGCCCGGTCTGGACCCCGCCCGCATCGACGACGTGATCGCTGGCTGCGCCATGCCTGAAGCCGAACAGGGCATGAACGTGGCCCGCATCAGCCTGTTGCTGGCCGGTCTGCCGCAAAGCGTGGCCGGTGTCACCGTGAACCGCTTTTGCGCATCCGGGCTGCAAGCGGTGGCTGACGCCGCCAACCGCATCCGCACGGGGGAGGCCGACATCATGATTGGATCGGGCACCGAATCCATGAGTGCAATGCCGCAGATCATGGGCAACAAAGTGTCGATGAACCCCGCCATCTTTGCTCACGAAGAAAACATCGGCATGGCTTTTGGCATGGGCCTGACGGGCGAAAAGGTCGCCGAGCGCTGGAAGGTCTCGCGCGAGGATCAGGATGCGTTTGCGCTGGCCTCGCATCAAAAGGCGTGCGCGGCTATCGCGGCCGGCCATTTCCGCGCCGAAACGACCCCCTATGAAGTGGTGACCCATCTGCCCGATGGCGCCACCGGCGCTGTGCGCGTGGCGCGCCGCCTGGTTGAGGTCGACGAAGGCCCGCGCCCTGACAGCAGCGCCGAAGCGCTGGCCCGCCTGCGGCCGGTGTTTTCGACGCGCGGCAGCGTCACTGCCGGCAACAGCTCGCAGATGTCCGACGGGGCCGCTGCGGTCATCCTGGTGTCCGAACGCGTTCTGCGCGAATTCAACCTCACCCCTCTGGCGCGATTTGTCAGCTTTGCCGTGGCTGGCGTGCCCCCCGAAGTCATGGGCATCGGTCCCGTCGCGGCCATTCCCAAAGTGTTGGCACGCGCGGGCATCACACAAGACGCGCTGGATTGGATTGAGCTGAATGAAGCCTTTGCCGCACAGTCGCTGGCCGTTATCCGCGAACTGAAACTGGACCCCGCCAAGGTCAACCCGCTGGGCGGCGCCATTGCGTTGGGCCACCCGCTGGGCGCCACCGGCGCGATCCGCACAGCGACGATCACCCACGGCCTGCGCCGCACGGGCGGCAAGTACGGGCTGGTCACCATGTGCATCGGCACGGGCATGGGCGCAGCGGGTCTGTTCGAGTCCCTGTGACCCGCACAACGCAACTGGCAGCCGCAGCGTGAAACCCTATTGGTTCAAGAACCTGTCGCCCGCCTGGCGGGCGCGCCTGATGCGGGTGGGGTTCAACCTGCATCCGGCGTTTCGCGCCACGGGCGGCCGGGTGATGCATGTGTCGCCGGACTTCCAGCACATCCGCATCAAGCTGCCTTTGCTTCGGCGCACCCGCAATATTGTGGGATCGATGTATGGCGGGTCGCTGTTCGCCGTGACGGACGGCGCCCATCCCACGATGCTGATGTCCGCCCTGGGCGCAGACCACATCGTCTGGGACAAGGCGGCGTCGATCCGGTTTCGCAAGCCTGCCTACACGACCTTGTACGTGGACTTCCGGCTGCCGCCAGGAGAGATCGCGGACATCCGCGAGATTCTGGCGCGCGACCACGAGACCACCAGGACTTACACGGTGGAATTGAAGGACAAAGACGGCGTGGTGTATGCCGTCGTGGAACGCACGATCTATATCGCTGACAAAAAGTTCTACAAGCAAAAGAACACAGGAGGAGACAAATGCCTTGCATCTCTGGAGGGCGAACCGCCGCCCTGAGCCTCATTCTTGCCGCCACCCTGGCGGGCGCACCCGTGATTGCCGCCGACATGGAACTTGCCGGCGTGCGGGTGCCTGAACAGCTTTCGGAAGGCGGGCGCGCGCTGACGCTTAATGGCGCCGGTCTGCGCACAAAATTCGTCGTGAAAGTCTATGTGGCTGCGCTCTACACCACCGTCAAAAGCAGCGATGCGGCGGCATTGATCAACAGCACGGAACCCCGCCGTATCCGTCTGCAATTGCTGCGCGATGTAGACAGCAAAAGCCTGGACGGCGCACTGCAAGAGGGATTGCGCGACAATACGCCCAAGCAGGAGCTTGCTGCGCTGAAAGATCCGGCAGATCGCTTATCCCGTCTGATGGCGGACATCGGCACTGCCAAGGAGGGCGATGTGGTCGATCTTGATTTTGACGCCCGTGGCGTCACCATCACCGCGAACGGCAAGCAGCGGGGCCGCATCGACAGCCCCGAATTCGCACGCGCGTTGCTGCGCGTCTGGCTGGGCGACAACCCGGCTCAGACCTCCCTCAAGAAAGCCCTGTTGGGCAACTAGGCGGAATCCCACAAAGATGGAACGAATCTGGCAAAAGAGCTACCCCTATGGCGTTCCCGCAGAGATCGAGATGGACGGCGTCACGACGCTCGTCTCTATCGTCCAGGAAAGCTGCCGGCGCTTTCCGGACAAGACCGCGTATATCAGCATGGGACGGGCGATCACCTACGCCGAGCTGGATGTATTGACGCGCAGCTTTGCGGCATGGCTGCACGCCAATGGATTCCGTCACGGCGACCGTATCGCGCTGATGATGCCCAACCTGTTGCAATACCCCGTCTGCCTGTTCGGCGCGCTTCGCGCCGGCTGCATCGTGGTCAATTGCAACCCGCTCTACACCGCTCACGAGCTTGAACACCAGCTGGCCGACTCGGGAGCGCGCGCGATTGTGGTCGCGGACAACTTCGCGGCCACCGTAGAAAAAGCCTTGCCTCAGACGGCAATCGAACGCGTGCTGGTCACGTCCATCGGCGACATGCTGGGTCCGGTCAAGGGCCGTCTGGTGGACTTTGTGGTTCGACGCATCAAGCGGCTGGTGCCGGCATGGTCCCTGCCCGGCGCCATCCGCCTGCGCGATGCCTTGCGCGCGGCGAGCGCCATGCCATTCACCGATGTCCCGCTCACGCCCGACGATCTGGCCTGCCTGCAATACACAGGCGGCACAACCGGCGTGGCCAAGGCCGCCATGCTCTCGCACGGCAATCTGGTGGCAAACGTTACCCAGGCCTATACCTGGGTCCGGCCGCTCGTAAAAGATGGCGAAGAGTGCATCGTGACAGCCTTGCCGCTGTATCACATCTTTGCGCTGACGGCGAACTGCCTGACCTTCATGAAGCTGGGGGCAAGCAACCTGCTCATCCTGAATCCGCGCGACATTCCCTCGCTGGTAAAAGAGATGGGCAAGGTGCCATTTTCCGCCTTCACTGGCGTGAATACGCTTTTCAACGCCATGCTGAATAACGCCGATTTCGCGCGGCTGGATTTCTCGCGTCTGCGCCTGACGATGGGCGGCGGCATGGCGGTGCAGCGCTCGGTGGCCGACCGCTGGCGCGCCGTGACCGGCATATCGATCGCTCAGGCTTATGGGCTGACCGAGACCTCGCCTGCGGTCACGATCAACCATCTGGACGTAAAGGTCTTCACCGGCTCCATCGGATTGCCCGTACCGTCCACCGAGCTATCCATCCGCGATGACGACGGCCGCGAGCTAGGCATCGGCGAAAGCGGCGAGATCTGCGTGCGCGGGCCACAGGTCACGCGGGGCTATTGGAACCGTCCCGATGAAACAGCACTGGTCATGTATCCCGACGGCTTCCTGCGCACCGGCGATATCGGTTATGTCGACGAGACCGGTTATGTGTTTCTGGTCGACCGCAAGAAAGACATGATTCTGGTCTCGGGTTTCAACGTGTACCCGAACGAGGTCGAGGACGTCGCCGCGTTGCATCCGGGCGTGCGCGAAGTGGCGGCGGTCGGCGTGCCCGACGAACGCTCCGGCGAGGCCGTCAAACTCTATGTCATCCGCAAAGATCCGGGGCTGGACGCCGAGACGTTGATCGCCCATTGCCGCACGCAACTGACCGGCTACAAAGTGCCGCGCTACGTCGAGTTCCGTGATGACTTGCCGCGCACCAACGTGGGCAAGATTTTACGGCGCGAGCTCAAGCCCGCCGCGCAGCAAGCGGCGGAAGCGGAAACCCGGCCGCGGGCTCAAGCCTGATCTGGGCATTCATAGGCAGTGAAGGTTTCTGTTATTTCTGTCTTGACAGAAATAACAGAAACCTCCTACATTGGCTCCATGAAACTGACTCCGATCGCCGAACGATTCATCCTGCACTGGGGCGAAATGGGTTCGCGCTGGGGCGTGAACCGCACGGTCGCCCAGATCCACGCCCTGCTCTACTTGCTTGGCCGCCCCGTTCCCGCTGAAGAAATCGCCGAAACCCTGGGTGTTGCGCGCTCGAATGTCAGCAACAGCCTCAAGGAATTGCAGTCCTGGCGTCTGGCCCGGGTGGTACACGTCATGGAAGACCGCCGCGACCACTTTGAAACGTCCACCGATATCTGGGAACTGTTCAAGCTGATCGTCGAAGGGCGCCGGCAACGCGAAATCGATCCTACGCTGACCATGCTGCGCGACAGTCTGGCCAGCCCGGAAATTGACAACGAAAGCCGCGCCACCGAACAGCGCGTGCGCGAGACGCTGGAGTTCCTGGAAATCCTGACCACCTGGTCTGACGAGATGCTGCGCATGAAGCCCGAGACACTGATGAAGACGCTGGGCATGGGCGCAAGGATCAGCAAGACCATGCGGCGCACCAAACCGTAAATTCCCCGGGCGAGCCGAAAGGCGCGCCCCTTTTTTTGGCCATTAATTTCTGTCTATACAGAAATTGCAGAAATAAAAGAAAGCCATGAACGACGTAAGCAGTGGAGGCAACGGCATGAACATTCTGGTTTGCGGCGCCAACGGTTTTATCGGCCAAGCCTTCTGCGCAGCACTGGAGCGTGACGGCCATCGGGTATTGAAAGGCGTCAGGGTGGCGACCAGGCCGAACGAGGTCGCCATTGACTACATGGCAGACACCGACCCGGCCGCCTGGATAGATCGGCTGCGCGGCATCCATGTAGTGATCAACGCAGTCGGCATTCTGGTCGAAGGGGCTGGCGCAACCTTTGACCAGGTCCATCGGCGCGCGCCTATCGCCTTGTTCGACGCCGCCCAGCGGGCCGGGGTGCGGGGCATCGTGCAACTGTCGGCGCTAGGCGCCGAGCATGGCGAGACGCCCTATTTTCAGAGCAAGCGTGCCGCCGATGAGCACCTGAAGTCACTGCCCATCGCGCACCACATCCTGCGGCCAGCGTTGATCTACGGCGTGCAAGGCGCGTCAGCCCGATTCTTCCGCGCCCTGGCAACGGTGCCGGTGCATTTGCTGCCAAGTGGCGGGCGTCAGTTGCTGCGTCCGATGCTGGTGGACGAGCTGGCCGAGATCGTCGTCAATCTTTTGCGCGGCGATGCCAACGCTCCGGCCGTGTTGGACCTGGTTGGCGGCACGGAGATCGCGTTCCGCCAGATGTTGGCGGTCTACCGGCAGTCGATGGGTTTCGCGCCCGCCTGGCAGGTGCCAGTACCGGCATGGCTGGTGTCGGGCGGCGCCGTATTGTTGAACCGGCTACCGGGTTCTTTGTTGACGCGCGACACCTGGAAGATGCTGCGCGCCGGCAATACGGCCGATGCCGCGACGACGGCCCGTGCGCTGGGACGGCCGCCCTCTGGCATCGAATCCTTCATCGGCGCAGCCGATGCGCTGCCCCTGCGCCATCAAGCGCTGGCTGCGTGGCGGCCTGGCCTCGCGCGTGGCGCACTGGCGCTGATCTGGCTGTGGACGGCCGTGTGCAGCGCCTTTCTCTATCCAGTGGCCGGCAGCCTGGCCTTGCTTGAACCGGTTGGCCTGCATGGCGCTGCCGCGCGGACGGCCTTGTACCTGGCTGCCGCGCTGGATTTCGCACTGGGGATCGCCACGCTCTGGTGGCCCGGCAGGCGCCTGTGGGCCGCACAACTCGGGCTGGTGCTCGCGTATACGGCGGTGATCGCCGTGGCCTTGCCCGAGTTCCTGCTGCATCCGTTCGGCCCGGTCCTGAAAAACGCCGCGGTCGCCGCGCTTTTACTCATTCTGCTTACCGAGGAACCCAAGCCATGAACCTATATCTGACGGTCAAGACCCTGCACATCCTGTCGTCGGTACTGCTGGTGGGCACTGGCTTCGGCACGGCGTTCTATCTGTTCTTTGCCAACCGCACCGGCTCCATCCCAGCGATTGCCGCCGTCTCGAAACTGGTGGTCCGTGCGGATCTGTGGTTCACCACGCCGGCCGTCGTGTTCCAGCCCCTGTCCGGATTGTGGCTGGCACATGCCGCAGGCTGGCAATGGACCACCCCGTGGGTCAGCGTGTCGATCGGGTTGTATCTGCTGGCGGGAGTGTGCTGGCTGCCGGTGGTGTGGCTCCAGTACGAAATGGCCAAGATGGCCGCCACCGCTCACGGCGCAGGCGCAAAGGCACTCCCCGCGCGCTACTGGCGCTTTGCACTGTGGTGGGAGCGTCTGGGTTATCCAGCATTCCTGGCCATGGTGGCGGTGTACTTCCTGATGGTGCTGAAGCCTGCGCTTTGAACCACCATGGTCAGCTACGTCAACGGCCCATGACGCTACGCGCTGAACGTCAACCATATCGCGAACGTTTTTAATGCGGCGCCTCTGCGTGAATACCCTGTACGTACATGCTGTACGTACAGGTGTACACTCTCGGTTTTCAACCCCAACTGACAGACGCGTCAACGAACGTCTGCAATCCACCAGAACCATCCTGGAGACTTCTCCAAGTGTCGACCGCTACTTCCCGTTCGCCTTTTTTTGGCGCGATGCAAAAAATCCCCGGTGGATTGATGCTCGTGCCGCTGATCCTGGGTTCCCTGATCGGCACCTTCGCGCCTGATGCGCTGACCATCGGCGGCTTCACCACCGCCTTGTTCAAGAACAGCGCCATGCCGCTGATCGCGTTGCTGATCTTCGCGACCGGAACGCAGGTCAACACCCGCACCGGCGGCCCCATCCTGGCCACGGCAGGCACGATTCTGCTGATGAAAACGATTGTGCCCGCCACCCTGATCATCATCCTGGGCAGCTATGTCGGCCTGGACGGCATCTACGGCATCTCGATCCTGGCGATGCTGGCGGCATTCGACAACAGCAACGGCGGCCTCTGGCTGGCCTATACCGGCCAATACGGCGATGCCCGTGATCGCGGCGCGTATGTCGCCAGCGCGGTCAATGACGGCCCATTCTTCAGCCTGCTGTTCCTGGGCGCCTCCGGCATGGCCGACATTCCCATGATTGCTCTGGTGGCAGCCCTGGTGCCCTTCCTGCTGGGCGTTGTCGTGGGCAATATGGACCCGAAGTGGCGCGACGTGCTCAAGCCCGTGCCCAACATCGTCATTCCGTTTTTCGCATTTGCGCTGGGCACCGGCATCAACCTGAGCTCGGTCGTCAGCGGCGGCATCAGCGGCCTGATTCTGGGTCTGGTCATCAGCCCCATCACGGGCGGTCTGGTCTACCTGGGCTATCGTATGATTCTGCGCCGTGGCGGCAAGAGCGGCCTGGGGTTTGCAGCCGGCACAACGGCAGGCAACGCCATCGCCACCCCCGCAGTCGTGGCGGCGGCCGACCCCAACTTCCAGCAGTACGTGGCCACCGCCACCGCGCAAGTCGCAGCCTGCGTGCTGATCAGTTCTATTCTGGCGCCCGTGCTGGCCTCGTATTTCCTTAAACGGGCCGGTGAACTCAAATCCGAAGACGCAAGCGTGCCCGCTGGTTTAAGTGAAGCGCGCGGAGAAGCCCTTTGAATCCCGCCATCGCCATCGTTGCCGATGATCTGACCGGTTCCGGTGACACCGCGGTGCAGTTCGTCCGCGCTGGCTGGAGCACTCACCTGTCCATCGGCGGCGCTGACGAAGCGCTGTCGGGCCCGGCCACGGATGGCGTCGAAGTGCTGGCCGTGACGACCAATAGCCGCGCAATGCCTGCTGCCGAAGCCGCCGAGGTCATCCGCCTGAATGTGGAGCAGTTGCGCGCGGCCGGCGTATCCCGTCTGTACAAAAAGGTGGATTCCACCTTGCGCGGCGCATTCAAGGCCGAGATCGACGCAGCGCGCGACACCTGGGGTCCGGACACGGTGGCGGTCATTTGCCCCGCCTTTCCGGCAACCGGACGCACCGTTGAACAGGGCATCCTGTACGTGGACGGCAAACCGGTCACCCAGACCTCTGCCGCAACCGATCCGGTCACGCCCGTGACGGAAAGCCATATCCCCACACTGCTGGCGTGCGCGCATGTCGCGCCGCTGGCCAGCGACACGCCGGAATCCCTGGCGGCACGCATCATGCAGGCCGGCAATACGGTGGTGGTCGATGCCGCGACCGACGCCGACCTGGAGCGGCTGGCACGCGCCATTGGCCTGCTGGGCGAACGCGCCCTGCCGGTTGGTGCTGGCGGACTGGCCGTGCCGCTGGCCCGCGTGTGGGCCGGCGCGGATCAGACCGCGCCTGTCGTGGTTGTGGTGACCTCGCAGCACAGCGCGGCACGCGCACAAGCCGCTGCGCTGCAAGCCTCGGGCGCCGACACCTGGACGCCCTCATTGGCCCAATTGGCCGATGACGCGGCCTGGCAGGCCTGGACGCAGCCTCTGCTGTTGTCACATGCGCAAGCCCCCCGCGAAGCGGGCACGGTACTGCTGCTGGCGCCTGAAGGACAGCTGGACGGCCTGGACTCCGAGACGGTCGCCAACCGTCTGGGCAGCCTGGCCGCGCAATTGATTGCAAGCTCGCGCGCGGCCGGCGTCGTCGCCACGGGTGGCGACGGTGCGCGCAGCGTGCTGGTGGCGCTCGACGCCAGCGGCATCGCTCTGGTAGATGAAGTGATGGGCGGCGTGCCCTTGGGCACGCTGACCGGAGGCAAGGCCGCAGGCCTGCCTGTGGTGACCAAGGCCGGCGGCTTTGGCACCGAAGACGTATTGGTTCGCGCCGTGCGCGCGATCCGCGACAGGAGATTCAAGCGATGACACAACCCCAAGCCAACAAGCTGCCCCTGCTGGCGGTCACTCTGGGCGACGTGGCGGGCATCGGGCCGGAAATCACGGCCAAGATGCTGATGGGCCACAACGAACTGCGCCAGAAGGCCCGCCTGCTGGTCGTGGGCGACGTGGACGTGATGGTCAACGCCGTTCGCAGCCTGGGTGGCGATCCCGCCATCGTGCGCAAGCTGGACCGCGCTGCCGACACCACCAACACGCCCGGCACGATTGAGGTGCTGCAGGCCGGCCCGTCGCTGGCCCATGTGAAGCTCGGTGAAATCAGCGCCGATGCCGGCGACGGTTCCGTGCGTTTCGTGACCACGGCCTGCGCCCTGGCGCGCGCGGGCGAGGTAGACGGCATCGTCACCGCGCCGCTGAACAAGGCCGCCATGCATGCTGCCGGCCACAAGTGGCCGGGTCACACAGAACTGCTGGCCCACGAGTTTGGCGTCAAGACGTTTTCGCTGGTGCTGTCTGCCGGCGATCTGTACATCTTCCACGCCACGACCCACGTGTCGCTGCGCCAGGCCATTGAAGATCTGACGCCTGCGCGCATGCGCGCGGTGCTGCGTCTGGCCGGATCATTCGCCAAAGCCCTGGGCCGTGGCGACCAGCCCGTTGCCGTGTCGGGCCTGAACCCGCATGCAGGCGAAAACGGCATCTTCGGCAGCGAAGACGCTGACATCCTGGCGCCAGCCGTCGCCGAAGCCAATGCCGCAGGCATCCTGGCCGCCGGCCCGATTCCCGCGGATGCCTTGTTCCCGCAAGCCGTGCGCGGCAAGTGGCAGTTCGTGATCGCCTGTTACCACGACCAGGGCCACGCGCCTTTCAAGGCGGTTTACGGCGACGATGGCGTGAATATCACCGTGGGGCTGCCTGTTGTGCGCGTCTCGGTGGATCACGGCACTGCCTTCGACATCGCCGGCAAGGGCATCGCGCGTGAAGACAGCTTGATCCTGGCCGCCGAGCGCGCCGCGCATCTGGCCCCAGGCTGGACGCATGTGTGGGAAACTGCGCGGGCACAAACCGGAGGTTGATTTCCATGGCGCCCGCCACTCACGACGCACTGCCCACGCTTGATCGCACTGGCGATATCCCGCTGCATGCCCAGGTGGCTACGTTATTGCGGGGTTATGTCCGATCAAACAAGCTGGCGGCAGGCGCCGTGCTGCCCAGCGAGGCCGCGCTGTGTGAACGCTTTGGCGTTGCGCGCAGCGTGGTACGCCAGGCGTTGGCGGCCCTGGCCGCCGAAGGGCTGATCCAACGCGAAACCGGCCGTCCCGCTACCGTATTGGCGCCGCAGGAACACCGGCGGCTGGTGCAACGGTCCACCGGGCTCTACGAGCAGTTCGCGCAGTCTGGCGTCAGCCTCCAGACCCGCGTGCTGGCGTTTGCCCGCGCTGAACCGCCCGCCGACGTCGCCGAGTTCTTCGGCACGACCCGTTTGCTGATGCTGGAGCGTCTGCGGCATGTGGCGGATGCGCCGCTGGCCTACGTGCGCACCTGGCTGCCCGCTGACGCCGTGCCAGGTCTGCGCGCCGAACACCTGACAAACGCCTCCCTGCATGGCGTGCTTACCCGGCAATTCGGTCTGCGCCCCGGCGCCGGCCGCAATCAGATCCGGGCGGTTGCCGCCGACGAAAGACTGGCCGGCTTATTGGACACCACCACCGGCACTCCGCTGCTGATGCTGCAAGGCCAGGGTATGGACCAGCATGGCCACCCGCTGGAATGGTTCACGACATGGCATCGCGCCGAACAACTGGTGTTCGACGTGGACGTCAGCATGGGCCACGAAAGCGTGCACCCCCGCCTGCAGGACGCACCAGCCGCGGTGGAACCGGCGCCAGAGGGCCAAGACCCGCTGGCGCGCGCCCAGGCGCTGGTGGCAGAGTTGTCTGCCGAACTCGCCCGGCTGCGCGGCCAGTCGTAGAGTCTGACGGCTACGCGCTCGCGTGCGGCCGCGCTTTGGCCGCAACCTGTTGCGCCAACGCCTTGCGGTCCACCTTACCCACGGCGTTCTCGGGCAAACGGTCCATCCACAATACATCTCGCGGCACATAGATCCGGCCCAGGCGCGCGAGCACCTCGGCCTGTATGCCCGCGGCATCTGGCGCGGCATCTGCGGCGCGTTGCACGAAGATCACCGGCACTTCACCCAGGTCGTCGTCAGGCGCGCCCACTACGCAACACGCGGCCACACCGGGCAGGCCTGTCACCACGCCTTCGATCAAGGCAGGCGAGAGATTTTCACCGCCACGGATGATCACATCCTTGATTCGGCCGGTGATACTCAGGTACCCCTGTGCGTCAAAGCGCCCCAGGTCTCCCGTACGCAATTGCGACGTAGCAGAAGCCGCCGCGTTGTCCACGCCCAGATAACGCATCATCAGGCTGTCACCCGCGATGCAGATCTCGCCCTCGCCGCCTGCGGGCGCCTCACTGCCGTCCGGCAGCCGCAACGTCACAAGCTGTCCGGCCAACACCGTGCCCACCGTACCGATGCGCCGCGCACTTGGCGGATTCATCGTGGATGTGCAGGTCGCTTCCGATAAACCGTAAGACACGACGAGCGGGCAACCCAGAAAGTCTTCGATGCGCCGATGCAAAGCCTCGGTGATCGGCGCCGATCCGCAACGTGCAAAACGCAGGCCCGCAAGGCTTGCCGGATCAAACTCCAATTCCAGCATGCGGGCATACATCGTGGGCACGCCGGTGATGATGGTCGGCTGGAATGCGCGCAACAAGCCCGGCATATCCTCTGCCCGGAACCGCCCTGCCAGCGCCACGCAAGCGCCCGCCAGCAACGGCGTGAAGATCTGATTGTTCAACGCATTGGTGTGATGCAGCGGCATCACATGCAGCAGCCTGTCATCCGGCGTCAGCCCGGTATGCGCAAGCACGCCACGCGCATTGTTCATCAGCCCCAAATGGCTTAACAACACGCCTTTGGGGTTGCCCGTGCTGCCCGAGGTAAACAGCAATAGCCCGGGCGACGTCGGCGCGACATCACTGCCCGCCCAATCCGGCTCGTCATGAGCCACCTGCCCGGCACGCAGCAAGCGCGCAGGCGCAAGCCCGCAGGCCTGCGCAGTGACCGCGTTTACTTCGTCAAACAACATCCAGGTCAGACCCACCGCCGTCACACGGCGCGCCGTTTCTTCAATGGAAAGACGCGGTTCCAACGGACATGGGCAAGCGCCTGCGGCCATCACGCCCAAAATAGCCAGCACCTGCGCCAGCGAACGCTCCATCGCCACGGCAACGTAGTCGCCAGACGCCACGCCGGACGCCCGCAGCCCTGCTGCCATCTGACCTACGTGGCGATGCAGTTCGGCGTAACTCAGAGTCTGGTCTGCGGTCACGATGGCGGGCCGCGCTGCCCATTGCGGCTGGGTCCACAAGCGCGCGCAAGCCGCCACCAACGTGGCATCGGCAATCGTCATGGCGGTCTCCTAGCGCAGCGCGACAGCTGCGTCGCGCTCAAACTGTCCGTCGGCATCCAACTCGCGCAAAGCGCGACCTTCTGCTGCTGTCGGCGGTTCTGTCGGACCAGCGCCCGTGGCGTCAAACTCGAAACCTGTGCGCGCACGAACTTCCTCCAAGCTGGATTCGGGATGCCAGGATTGCAAAGCCAGCCGGCCGTCGCGCTTGATGAACACGCCGATCGGCGTCACTACGCCGTGGAAACCACCCCAGGACGTCATGAAGTCCAACTTCGAGACGAACGTCCGGCGCGAATGCTCGGTGCGCCAGGTGCACGCGCGTTTGGCCGTGGGCAACATGACCGCCCCGCCGCCGCCGCCCGGCAGGCGGACTTTGGGTTCATGCCAATCGCCAATGCAGGAATTGTTGGCGCACCCCGCGCCATCGATCTGCGCCGCCCCCAGAAAGGTCAGGTCCATGCGGCCGCGCGTGCACAGGTCGTAGAAGTCTTCGTTCGAGAAGATCGACGCCGTATGCTCGGCCAGTACCGGATCAGAGCTTGAAATCGGGATATGGGACGGCCGCGGATTCACGCCGCCTGCCACGTTGATGTAGACGAAATCCCAGTCGTACGCGCGCTTGGCGAGCAGGCACGCCAGCATCGGCATCGTGGAGTTCACGCCACTGAAGGTAATTTCATCTGGCCGGATAAAGCGCGCCAGATTGGTGACGATGTACGAAAAGCCCGACCATTGTTCAGCCATGATTTACCCCCTGCGCTTCGGGCGCGGCGGCCATGTGCGCTTGCAGATCGCTGTTCTTATCCATGTAGCCTTCCACCGCCGGATAGTCGATGGCGTAATCCGGCCAGCAAGATCCCGGCCACGCGCCCTGCGGCACCACCGCAAACGCCTGCACCATGAAGTACGGCACCAGGGTCGATTCGGGCTGCGCTTCGAACACTGCCGAATCCACGACCTTCTCGGCCACCACCAGCACGCTGCCTGCGGCCCGCGACATGATGCGGTCCCAGTGCGCCGTGCCATGCACGCGCACGTTGCCCAATGCGTCCACTTCAGACGCCTGGATCACGGTGAAGTCCGGCCGGATGGCCGGAACCACCCAGGTCTTCTGTCCGCTGCCGTAGGGGTCGTCCAGGCACTGCCAGCCATTCAGTTCCGGCAGGCCGCTGCCATGCAGGCCGCCGCAAGGCTGAAACGGCACGCCAAAGGCGGCAGCCCTCAAGCCAGCGGTAAGGCTGGCGCACGCGTGCTCTTCCAGCTCTATTTCATGACGCTCCACGGCACGCCGGTACCAGGGCGCCAGACCGAAGTTTCCTTCCATCGCCACGATGCCCGCGCGCACACGGCGCAGCACACCGGCGCGGCACAGAATGTCCACGTCGTAACCCGGCGATTGCTTGATCAATTCCAGGTCGCGCTTGCCCTGACGGATCAGTTCGCGCACGAACGCAAACGGGCCACGATGCAAAAAGCTGCCGCCCAACGCCATCGACGCGCCATTGGGCACCAGCGCGGCCAGCTCGGCTAGCGAACACTGCTTGTTTTTTTGATTGAATCCTGAAGCCATTGTCTTCCTCCCTGCTGATTCTTATGCCGTTAGCGCGCTTGCAGATAGGCCGCTACACGGTCTTTCAATCCGGGCGCAGCCGCCGAACGCACCAGCCGCGCCAGATCGGCGTCGGGCGTTTCAACGGACAGCGCTGCATAAAGCTGCGCGCGGCTGCTGTCTGTCAGTGCGGCTGCGGTGTCGGACGCCTGCTGCTCAATCTCTGGCCATTCCTGGAGAGCAGCCAGCCGGCTCGCAAACCCGTCGCGCAGCGCTTCTTCGGCGCTGAAAGTGGCAGCCTGCTCCAATACGGAACGCGCGCGTTCCGCGCCGACCAGCGAGGCAAAGCGGCGCGTGCCCAGTACCAGCCCGAACTTCAGGCCCGGCATGCGGAACGTGGCGTCGGGCGCGCTGATGCGCCACTTGCATGCGCCAAACACATCCACGCCCGCGCCAAAGTTGCGTCCGTGCGCCATGGCCACCGTCAGGCAAGGCGATGCTGCCAGCCGCTGCAACAGCGTCTCGATGCGCACAAAGCGCAGCAGCAGATCGCCCTCGCTTTGCGATTGCCAATCGCCAAAGTCAAAGCCCGCGCTGAAGTTCTTGCCTACGCCCTTCAACACAATCAGCTTGGCGCCTTGCGCTTCGGCGTCGTCCAGCGCCGTGATCAGCGCTTCCACCAGATCCGCTGACAAGGCATTCATCTTGTCCGGGCGCGCCAGGGTCAGCACATGGCTCGCGCCCTGCTTGTCGATACGCAGTACGCCGCTCATGCCTTTGCTCCTTTTTTCGCTGCGCGCAGTGCGCCCAACACTTCGTCGTTGTGTTCGCCCAGCGCAGGCGGACGCAGACGCAATGCCGTCGTCTGCCCGTCAAAACGCACTGGCAGGCCAAACGTGCGGGTCTGCACCCCATTAGGCAGCTCTACCGGCTGCACCCAGCCCATGTGTTCGACTTGCGGATCGGCCAGCACTTCGGAATAGGTATTGATCGGCGCGCAGGGCACGCCCGCCGCGCGGAATCGCGCAAGCCAGGTCTGCGCGTCGTCGGCGGCAAAAATCGCTTCCAGGATGTCACGCAACTCGGTCTGGTTGCGCGCGCGCGCACTCGTGTCGGTAAAGCGCGGATCAGCCAGCAGGTCTACACGGCCCACGGTGGCGCACACGCCTTTCCACAAGGCCTGATTGCCCGCCGCCATGCCAAAGTAGCCGCCCTTGCAGCGAAATGCCTGATACGGCGCATTGCGCGGATGCGCCGATCCCAGCTTGACCGGGTCTTTGCCGCTGCCGAAGAACTCAGACGTCTGCAAGGCAGCGATACCCAAGGTGGCGCCCAGCATGGGCACATCAATATGCGTGCCCTGGCCGCTGGCTTGCGCCGCCCGCAATGCGGATGCAATGGCGAACGCGCCGTACAGACCTGCTGAAAAATCCGCCACGGGCACGCCGCATTTCACGGGTTCGCCGCCCGCCTCGCCCGTGACGCTCATGATGCCGCTCATTGCCTGAATGGTCAGGTCAAAACCGCCTTCCTGCGAGCGCGGCCCCGACTGGCCATAGGCCGAGATCGAGCAATAAACCAGCTTGGGATTGGCTTCGCGCAACTGCGCGTAACCCAGCCCTAAACGATCCATCACGCCGGGCCGGTTGTTCTCGATCAGCACGTCGGCCGTCAACGCCAGCTCACGCGCCAAGGCCAGGTCGCCGGGGTCTTTCAGGTTCAGCGTCACGGACCGTTTGTTGCGGTTCAAGGACGCGAAGTTCTCGCTATAGCCATCAGAGATAGGCGGCCAGCTGCGCAACGTGTCGCCGCCATCCGGGTTTTCGACCTTGATGACGTTGGCGCCCATATCCGCCAGCAACATGCCGCAAAACGGCCCTGCCGCGACATTGCAAATTTCCAGCACGGTGATGCCGGCAAGTGCCGAACTGGGATTCATGTCTGACCTCTCGTTATAAAAATTCAATATTTGGGATGAGGAAAATATTATAAGGGCGCGTTGATGCAGATGGCATCATGCCTCACGCCGCTGCGCAGATCGCTGTAATTCCGCATGAATCCTAGTGCAATCCCTAGGTTCACCGGTTAATTGTTGACCAGCATATCACCGTGTGGAATTCTACGTAAACCATTTATTGGAATACGAGTCCTATATTTTAGGATTTATAAAACAGGACCCCAGCGTGTCAGACGCCCGCCTTGACGGTGCGCCGGCGCATGCGGTTCCGCATCCCCCAAGGAGACATTGATGAAACAGTTATGGCGCTTTGCCATGGCCGGCGCGGTTCTGGCGCTGGCATCGGGACCCGCCCTGGCCCAGACCTGGCCTGCCAAACCCGTGCGCATGGTGGTGCCCTTTCCGCCGGGCGGAGCCACGGATGCAGCGGCGCGCATTTACGCGCAGCATCTGGGTGACTTCCTGGGACAAGGCGTCGTGGTGGAAAACAAGGCTGGCGCGGGCGGCGAGATCGGCGCGGAATACGTCGCCAAGTCCGCCCCCGACGGCTATACCTTGTTGATGGGAGCGGTGGGCAGCCATGCCATCCACGCGGCCATGCCGGACAAACCGGGTTATGACTTTGCCACGGCATTTGTCGGCGTATCCATGGCCACCAGCATGCCAATGGCGGTGGCCGTGAACAGCAAAGTGCCCGCGAAGAACGTGCAGGAACTGATCGCGCTGGCCAAGAGCAAACCCGGCACGATCACCTTTGGTTCCGCCGGCCCAGGCACGTCGCAGCACATGGCGGGCGAACTGTTCCAGGTCGTGACGGGCACCAAGCTCATGCACGTGCCTTATCGCGGCAGCGGACCCGCCATCACGGACTTGCTGGGCGGGCAGATCGACATGGTGATCGAGACTCTGCCAGCGCTGTTGCCGCAAGTGGCCAGCGGCAAGATCCGGTTGCTGGGCGTCACGACCGCCACACGCGCCACTGCCCTGCCCGATCTGCCCACGCTGATGGAGCAAGGCGTGAAGGACTATTCTGTCGCAACCGCATACGCCCTGCTTGCCCCCGCCGGTACGCCACAAGCCGTAGTGGACAAACTGTCGGCCGGCATGCAGAAGGCCGCTGCGATGCCCTCTGTGCAACAGGCAGCAGTAAAGCTCGGCGCTGATGCCGTGGCCACCACACCCGCCGACACCAGCCGCGTGCTTAAGCAGGAAATCGCCCGCTGGGCCGACGTCGTCCGTTTGTCAGCCGCCAAATGATGCCGCAACGTAGCGTATCCCCGCCGCTCGCGGCGGACCTTGCCATCGTGGGCGGCGGGTCGGTCGCCGTCAGTTTCCTGTATCAGTTCTTGTTGGCGCTAGCGGATGCGGCACAGGCAACGCCGCTATCTATCTGCGTGTTCGAGCCACAAGCCGAGCCTGGCCCTGGCGGCGCCTACCAAGAAGACCTGCCTAGCAATCTGCTCAATATTCCCGCCGGCAATATGTCGGCGCGGGACGACCATAGACTGGACTTTGTCGATTGGTTGCGCGAACAGGACGCCGATTGGCTGCGCGCCTATGGCGTGGACGCAATCGCCCCGGGGGATTTTCTGCCGCGCCCTCTGTTTGGCGCTTACATGCGCGCCGTCTACGCACGGGCACAAGCGCTGGCACAGACGCTGGGCATCGCGCTCGTGCATGTGCAAAGCCGGGTAGAACGCGTCGCTCCGCTGCCTGATGGCCGCGTGCAGGTCGAACCCGAACACGGTGCGCCATGTCTGGCCCGCTACGCGGTGCTGTGCAACGGCAACCTGCCGTCGCAAGCGTTCCCTGCGTTGCAGGAAACGCCGGGTTACTTCAACAGCCCCTATCCCGTCGCGGACTTGGCGCATGGCATCGCCCCCGAAGCTACGGTCTGCATTGTTGGCACCAGCCTGAGCGCCGTGGATGCGGTCGCCGCCTTGCAGCAATCCGGACATCGCGGCCAGATTCTCTGCGTCTCGCGCAATGGCCGGCTGCCATCCGTGCGCAGTCCGCACAACCAGCCGCCGGCTGCCCTGCGCCAACTAAGCCGGGACGGCGCCTTGCAGTTGGCTGCCCGCCACGGCGGCACGCTGTCGGTAGATGTGATTGCCCAGGCGCTGAAAGACGAAGTGCTTGCGATGGGCGGCTCGCTGGACACCGACGATGTGCTGGGACTGAGCGCCAGCGCCATCGACGCGCTGGACGACGAAATCCGGCGCTCGTCTCAAGCGGCGCGCCCGTGGCAGGCAGTAGCTGCGGCCACCAACGCGGCTGTGGACCGGATCTGGCATCTGATGCCGGACACCGAACGCGGGCGCTTCCACTCGCAATGGCGTTCTTTATGGATGGCGCGGCGAGCCACGTTCCCAATGCGCAACGCGCTGAAACTGCAAGCCCTGTTCAAAGCGAGGCAATTGCAGGTGCGCGCCGGTTTCGTAAATTGCCGCTACGACGCAGCCAGCGGCCAATTTCTAACGCGCTTGCGCAACGCGGACGGCGCATCTACGTTGCCAAGCCGCTACCTGATCAACGCCACCAGTTTCTCGGTGGATGCGCAGCGCACCCGCGATCCGCTGGTAGCCACGCTGATACAAGAGGGCAACGCACAGCCCGACCCCTTTGGCGGTTTGGTCTTGGACTACGACACCGGGTGCCTGAAAAACGCGGATGGCCTTGCGGTGCCATGCGTATCGGTATTGGGCAGCCTGGCTGGCGGCACGTACTTCTGGACGACATCCATGGACGTGAATGCCCGGCTGGCGCGCGATCAGGCGCGGCGCATTGCCGCCGCGTTGCGGCAAGCGAGCCCTGTTACTGATCCAGATAACCCCGGCGATAGCCCATCCCCTGCGAGATGGACTGCGCACAGGCCGACACATCCGGCGCCAGCTGCTTCATCCTAGCGGCGCTCAAGCGGTCCAGCGGGCCGGAGATCCCCACAGCCGCCACGGGCTGGTCCAGACTGTTGAACAACGTCACGGCCAGCCCGCCCACGCCTTCGCGCCATTCGCCGCGATTCACGGCATAACCGGCGCGAGCGATCTTGCGCAACTCGTCTTTTAGCAGCGGCATCGACACGATGGTCGACGGCGTGTGCCGGACCAGCTGCTCGGCGTAACGCTCGACATACCCTTCAGGCTGATACGCCAGCAATGCCTTGCCGGTGGCCACGGCGTAAGCGGGTGCGCGGCCGCCCACCATCGAATAGGCGCGAATGGGCTGCGGGCTGTCTATCTTGTCCACATAAACCACATCGAACCCGTCCAGCACCGACAGATGCACGGTCTCGCCCGTCTGGTCAGCCAGCGTGCGCATAAACGGCGCGGCCAGCTTGCGCACGTCCAGCTGCGCCAGCTGCCGGGCAGCAAGCTCAAACAGGCGCACTGCACCGCGATAGCCGCCCCCATCATCGTCCTTGATCACGTAGCCAGCGTGAATCAACGTCTGCAATGTGCGATGCGTGTTGCTGCGCGTGAGGCCAACGCGGGCGGCCAGCGCATCGATGGTACGAGGCGGATTGTCCACATCGGTCACCGCCTCTAACACCATCAACCCCTTGAGTAGCGTCTTGTCCATCTTCGTTTTTCCTAATATTTAGGACAGGAACATAGCACGAGACGCAACCCGCGAACAGCGCTGTCCGGGCTGATCGCGCGAAGGCACTTAACCGCGAAGCGCGGGAATCGTAGCGCGCACGGCTTCCGAGCGGTCCCAAAGATTTGGCAGGCTGGGTGATGAATAGCCGGACACAAAGGGCTTGGCTTGCCCTGTCGCCGGATCATAGACGTGGCGCGACACCGCGCCGATATTGCCGCCGTACATATGCACGCTGATCGACACGCGATCGGCAAAGGCGTTGGACACGCGGTGGATATCCCCTTCTTCAGGCGACAGGCGCTCGACGTCTCCCGGTTGCAGGGTGGACGCTTCACCAGCCTGGACCAGACGCCCGCCCGCCTCGCGCACGTAACGCTGATTGATCTCCGCACCGCGCAGCATACCCACGTAGCCCCAGACCTCGTGGTCATGCACTGGCGTGAACTGCCCCGGCCCCCAGACAAAACTGACCAGAGAAAACCGTTCCAACGGATCGCAGTGCAGCAGATACTGCTGGTAGTACTGAGGATGCGGCGCGGTACAGGCAACGGGGAGCCAGTCATCATGGCGCACCAGATCGGCGAACGCGGCCTGCAATGCCGGCGACTGCGCCAAGGCCTCGGGCGCCGCCAGGCGCGTCGCAGTGGCGATAAAGCTGCGAAGCCGGTCCAGGCCGGCGGGTGATTCTGGCATTGCTAATCTCCAATAGGCTGGCAGAAATCCCAGATGGGAAAAATAGTATCCACCATTCGGGACACTTCTGCACTGATGTTGCTTTCACTGACCTGGCGCGCACCCCAAAGCGTTGCTTGACAGGGGCGCGCCTGCGCGTGCAGCGTATCGGACTGTCTACAAGGTTGGAAATGAAAAACACGCATCACGATATTCCACCCGCTTTAGTGCAAGCGCTGCACGCCGCGCAGCGCGTCGTCGTGTTTACGGGCGCCGGCGTCTCTGCCGAAAGCGGCATCGCCACATTCCGCGACGCATTGACAGGCTTGTGGTCGCGCTTTGATGCGCAGGCATTGGCGACGCCTGAAGCGTTCAGGGCACATCCCGACATCGTGTGGGGGTGGTACGAATGGC
Source organism: Achromobacter seleniivolatilans (assembly GCF_030864005.1). Taxonomy (NCBI): domain Bacteria; kingdom Pseudomonadati; phylum Pseudomonadota; class Betaproteobacteria; order Burkholderiales; family Alcaligenaceae; genus Achromobacter; species Achromobacter seleniivolatilans. Next base: position 223,787 of record NZ_CP132976.1, on the reverse strand, counting down.
GTCGAGCGCAAGCGTTACGCGCCACCCCCAATGCCGCGCACCACGCCATTGCCGAACTCGCGCGCCACGTGCCCGAGCTGACCGTCGTCACACAGAACGTCGACGACTTGCATGAACGCGCAGGCAGCACAGGCGTGGCACATCTGCATGGCAGCCTGCATGCGCCCCGCTGTTCCGCTTGCGCAGCGCCGCAAACCTGCGCCAACGAAGCGCCAGACGAACCCGGCGAAGGCCGGCGCATCCCTCCGCCCGCTTGCACGGTCTGTGGCGCGCCAGTCAGGCCCGGAGTCGTATGGTTTGGTGAAAGCCTGCCTGGCGACGCTTGGAGCGCCGCCCTGCGCGCCGCTGAACAATGTGACCTGCTGTTCAGCATTGGCACCTCGGCGCTGGTCTACCCTGCGGCAGAGCTGCCACAACGCGCGCTTGCGGCGGGCGCAACGGTCGTGCAGATCAACCCCGCCGTCACGCCGCTGGACAAGCAAGCGCACTGCAACCTGCATGGGCTGGCGGCTGACGTCATGCCACGGGTGGTTGCTGCAATGGGCCACTCCACGAGCTAGCCGCCTGCGCACTTTTCAACGAATCAGACTCTGATGATCACGTCATGCCTCGTGAACATTTGTGAAGATCTTTCAGCCCGAACTGGAGTAGAAAGAAGGTTGCTGCGGCAGTCGAGGGGAAACCCCAAATCTCATTGATTGCGCAGCGGGATACAGTGGCGTCTAGCTTCGGCCGTGGAGAACATCATTCCTTTTTCGTGGAGACTTCCAGACGTTTTCGTGCGCTCATCAGACGGTGTCTTGCACCGGGTGGTGCGGCACGCGACGACCACGGCAACCATTGCCAAACTTGAGAGCATTCCAAGCAATTACCACCTGGATTGCGAGTGCATGCTGGACAATGGCGAAACGCTATCCTGGATCGGAAATAACCAGTATCGTCAGACCAAAGGCGGCGCAATTTTCACCGCCGAATCCGACGTCACAACACCCCGTGGCGAATCCCGCAGAAACGGCGGCGCCCGGAAAAACGTATTGACCGAACACAGGACACCCGCCCCGCACAAGAAACTGACTGTCGGGCAGAGTTCTCTACCACTAGCTGTCGTCAATCTAAAAACCGGCAACGATTGGAGTTTGATACGCGCTTGGCGTGAGCATCTTGATATCAGCACGACCGATATGGCTGCCCGGCTTGGCGTTGACCACTCCATCTATATTGAATTGGAACGGCCGCGCCCTACGCCCCGGCAGGTTATTCTCGACCGAGTTTCCGAGGCTTTGGGCGTAACACCCGACCAACTCGATGAATCATTGTTAGGAGGACATTTTCAATAGCGCTTGCTGGGAAACATCACTCTTTCCCGCAAGCTCCAGATTGAAAAGTCCGCGTGACTTTGGCGCCGCATCTATGACGGCCCGCGCATGGAGGTACAGAATATGCTCGGCACCGCAAGACGATTGACCGATGTGCTTGCCACCTCCCCTGATGGCACGCTGTATCGCATTGAACGATTCGTGGCAGACCCTGATGCGTACTCGGCATTGGGCACATCCCGTTTCGACCCTAAAACGCACTGCGTATGCCGTACCAGCTCTGGCGAAAAAGTCGCTTGGCTGGGCGGCCAGATCTATCAATTGCTTAAAAGCGGCACATCATTGACGGCGGTCGACCGACGGCGGCGCTGAACCACGCCAGTCAGCGCGCAAAGCGAGAGACGACAAAGTCCACAAACGTCGTCAACTTGGGCAAGGCCTGCCGGTCTTTGGGATACAGCAGCGAAATGGGCCGCGATGCGGGCCAGTAATCCTGCAAGACCGGCACCAGCTTGCCCGCACGCAGATCGTCAGCCAGCAACAGTTCCGGTTGCAGCAAGATACCGAAACCTGCCAGCGCGGCCTGCCGCAACGCCTGACCATTATTCGAAACGAAGCGGCCAGCGGGATACCCCGTCTGGCTGCCGTCGCTGCTGGCCAGTTGCCAGCCGGTACGGCGGTTCCAGTACGAAAAGTCCAGGAACTGGTGCTGCGCCAGATCCGCTGGCGTTCTCGGCGTGCCATGCTCCCGCAGGTAGGCGGGGGATGCGCAGATGATCATCTGATAGCGCCCTATCTGACGCGCGACCAGACCAGAGTCTGCGGGCTCGCCGATACGCACAGCCAGGTCGTAGCGCGCCGCAACGATGTCTTCCACAGTGTCGCTCAACACCAGCTCCACGCTGACCTCGGGGTATTTGGCCAGGTAGTCGGCGATCGCTGGCGCCAACGCAAATGAGCCAAACGTTACCGTGGAAGTAATGCGAAGCTGGCCGCTTGGCGTGAGACGCATGGCTTCAGCGCCCTGCTCGGCTTCTCGGATATCAGTAAGAATCGCCTTGCACCGCAGGACGTACGCCTGCCCCGCCTCCGTCAGACTTTGTCTGCGTGTAGTGCGATTCAACAGCCGCACACCCAGCCGGCTCTCCAGACCTTTGACATGCTTGGCCGCCATGGCGGGCGACATGCCATGCCTGGCCGCCGCAGCGGTCAGGCTGCCCAATTCAACCACCGCCACGAAAACTTCCATGCTTAACAAGCGGTCCATTGATTTCGTACCCTGAGTGTGAAGTGTTTCCACCATTCTAGGATTTTTCGATTGGAATGGAACGCGGAGAATGCAGTCATGCACTGGCGTCCCGCCAGCGTTCCCCCTAAACCGGCATGACACGGGAGACCATTATGAAAATCATCCTTATCGGCGCCAGCGGCACCATCGGCCGCGCCGTCGCGCAAGAATTGGGCCAGCGCCACGACATCATCACCGTCGGCAAGACCAGCGGCCAGTATCAGGTTGACATCACAAGCAGCGACAGCATTCGCGCGCTGTTTGAGCGCGTGGGCAAAGTCGATGCCATCGTGTCCGCGGCGGGCGCGCTGCACTTTGGCCCCCTGGCTGAAATGACGGCAGAGCAATTCAAGATCGGCTTGCACGACAAGTTGCTGGGCCAGGTGGACCTCGCGCTGATCGGACAGCACTATGTCAACGCGGGCGGTTCCATCACGTTGACCAGCGGCTGCGTCAGCGACGAACCCATACGCTTCGGCGCCAATGCGTCCGCGGTGAATTCAGCCATCGACGGATTCGTGCGCGGCGCTGCGGTTGAACTGCAAGGCATACGAATCAACTCGATCAGCCCCACCGTGCTGCAAGAGTCACTGCCCAGCTATGGCCCCTACTTCCAAGGCTTTGAAGCCGCCCCCGCCAGCCGCGTGGCGCTTGCCTACAGCCGCAGCGTGGAAGGCGCGCAGACTGGACGCACATTCCGCGTGTGGTGACGTGGCAGTGGTGATGCACCCGCAGTGATGCGATGGCAGTAACGGGCAGCGCGTTCTGCCAGACAAAAGAAAAGCGGCTTGATGGATAACCATCAAGCCGCTTTTGACTTTCGAGTAGAACTGCGGCGGCGCTGCTGATACTGATGCTGCTGATACCGCTAATTCTGAAATAAGGTTGGTGCGCCCGGCAGGATTCGAACCTACGACCCCCTGGTTCGTAGCCAGGTACTCTATCCAGCTGAGCTACGGGCGCCCCGAAAGAGGCGTGTTTATAACATGAAAAAAACACTTCATGCAAATCGAGAGGCGAAAATGTGCGCTTTTCCAGCTGCACCCTCAAGGGCTTGAGCCAAATCAATGATCGCTGCGGAGCCGGAGCAGTACGCTGAATGGCACGCAGCGAATGCGGCGAACCCAGCTGCAACCCGCCAACCAAAGGCAGCCGATCTGATGGCAAAGAAATTTCCGATGCACCCCAAACACCCAGAGCGTGTCTGCTGGGGCTGTGATCAATATTGCGCCACGGATTCCATGAAGTGCGGCAACGGGTCAGACCGCACCATGCACCCCGCAGAACTGCTGGGTGACGATTGGGCAAGCGTAGGAAACTGGGGATTTGACGACGCCGACAGCAAAGAGGCCCAAAGCCTAACCACCGCACCGGCGCATACCGGCTAACGAGCATTGCGGGAAACGCGCGGCACAAAACAAAAAGGCCTTCGATCTAAGATCAAAGGCCCTTCTATTTTCTTTTTTTTTCTTTCTCTTTCTTTGTTGGCACAAGCATCAATGTGACTTGAAACTTGGTGCGCCCGGCAGGATTCGAACCTACGACCCCCTGGTTCGTAGCCAGGTACTCTATCCAGCTGAGCTACGGGCGCTCCGACAAAGAGGCAAAATTATATCACAAAAATTTCGCCAATTTTAGTGCTTGTCTTAGCCACTTTTAGTGCTTGTCTTAGCCACTTTTAGTGCTTGTCTTAGCCACTTTTAGTGCTTGTCTTAGCCACTTTTAGTGCTTGTCTTAGCCACTCTTACTACGGCAGTTTTCACTACCCTTGCTTGGCTCCCAAAGTTTTTGCCTTGCCCCAGATGCACTCTTCTTTGCAGAAAAGGCATTCCTAAACAAAAACAAAACTTGGTGCGCCCGGCAGGATTCGAACCTACGACCCCCTGGTTCGTAGCCAGGTACTCTATCCAGCTGAGCTACGGGCGCGTCTTCAAGCAAGCCTTGAATAATAGCGCGATTTTTTTAGGCGTGCAAGTTAGGGGGACAGCAAGGCCTACGTCTGCCAGTCTCTCCCACCGATCAGATTCGTGCGCTCGCAGTGCGCGGTCAGCTTTCTGACAGCGGACGGTCACACCGATAGAACCTTGCCTCTTTAGCCTAGCGACCGTTAACGATGCCGGCTGTCATCCGGCGATTCCGTGGCGCAATGACAGTGCGCCACGTCACCCGCTAGCTCAAGAGTCCCTTCTCATGTCTGACAAAGAAAAAAGCAACGGCGAACCGTCCGCAGACTCCGCACACGCGGAACCCGCCGTACGCGCCACGCGCCGCGGCTTCCTGACCGGCATCGCTGCACTCGGCGCAAGCGCCGCTGCGATGGGCGCGCTGTCCGGTTGTTCCAGCGATGATGACGATGACAACACCGCCCCTGCTGCACCCGCTACACCCGCAGACCCTGCGCCCGCACCCGCGCCCGACCTGACCAAGCAACTGCGCGACAACGTGAAAACCGTCGTCGTGATCTTTGCCGAGAACCGCAGCTTCAACAATCTGTTCGCCAACTTTCCCGGCGTGGAAAAGCCCCTGTCCGCCCTGACCGCTGCTGACTACACGCAGAACGACCGCGACGGCACGCCGCTATCCGTGCTGCCTCCCGTGTGGAATGGCATGGTGCCCACGTCACAGCAGGCCAACCACATCACCTACCAGGTGGACCAGGCCGCGGCCTACATGAACAACCTGCCCAACGCGCCCTTCTCGCTGCTGGGACCGCAAGGCGAACCGCTGCCGCAAGGCGTCGTCACGCGTGACTTGTGGCATGTGTTCTATCAAAACCAGATGCAGATCAATGGCGGAAAAAATGATCGCTTCGTTGCCTGGGCCGACTCGGGCGCGCTCGTCATGGGCCACTACGGCGATTCCGCCTACAACCTGCGCCTGTGGAAGATCGCGCAAGAATTCGTCCTGTGCGACAACTTCTTCCAGGGCGCGTTCGGCGGCTCGTTCCTGAATCACCAATACCTGGTCGCGGGCCGGCCACCGTTCTATCCAGATGCCGCGACCTCCGTTGCCCAGACCCAGATCGCGCAGCTGCAAAGCGCCGACCCGGCCGATCCACGCTTGCAACCCAAGCCCGCCTCGCCCGCAAGCGCATTGACGGGCATTCCGCAGTTCGGCGCCAGCGCCTTGACGCCCGACGGCTACGGCGTCAACACCATGGCTCCGCCCTATTGGCCCTCGTTCACCCGCGATGCCACGGACCCGACATTGGCCGACCCCGCCAACCCGCAAACCATGGTGCCGCAATCACATAACAACATCGGCGACCTGATGACCGCCAAAGGTCTGGACTGGGCCTGGTACGCCGGCGGCTGGCAGGCTGCGGTGGACTCCACCGCCAGCACGGGTTTTCCGTCGTCGCCAAACTTCCAAGCGCACCACCAGCCCTTCAACTATTTCAAGAGCACCGCGCCCGGCACCGCCGCGCGCACCGCACACGTGCGCGATGGCGGCTTGGGCGACCTGTCGTCCACCAACAAATTCCTGGCCGATTCAGAAGCCGGTAAATTGCCACCACTGACGTTCTACAAGCCCCAAGGCAACTTGAATATGCACGCGGGGTATGCCGACGTGGATTCGGGCGATCGCCACATCGCCCACATCATCGACAGCCTGCGCAAGAGCTCGCAGTGGGCCAACATGGTGGTTGTGGTCACCGTGGACGAAAACGGCGGCTGGTGGGATCACGTGGCGCCCCCTAAGGGTGATCGCTGGGGTCCGGGCACGCGCATTCCCGCGCTGGTGATTTCGCCCTTCGCCAAAAAGGGCACCGTGGACCACACGACCTACGACACGGGGTCCATTCTGCGCCTGGCGACTCGCGTGTTCGACCTGCCGATGCTCGAAGGCCTGAAGGCGCGCGATGATGCCATGACCGCACGCGGCCAGAAACCGATGGGCGACCTGACCAACACGCTGACGTTCAGCGCCTAAGCATGACGCGCGTGCCGCTTCCGGCACGCGCAGCTTTGTCCTCTTTCAGACCGCTAAAATCGGACCGTTTTACTCACACGGCCGCAGCCCACTCTGACCCATGGATTTCTCCTTCAAATGCGCCTCATGCAATGAGGTGCACCACGGCTTGCCAAGTTTTGGCGCCGACGCGCCTGAAAGCTATTACCGCATCCCGCCGGACGAACGCGGCGCTCGCTGTGACCTGGGCAGCGACGACTGCGTCATCGACGAGCAGCACTTCTTTGTGCGCGGCTGCATCGACATACCCATTCAAGGACATGACGAGCCGTTCACGTGGGGTGTGTGGGTATCGCTTAGCCTGGAGAGCTACGAGACTTGGGTTCGCATGTCTGACGAGCCTCTGCGCGATCACACCCAGCCATTGTTCGGCTGGCTCAACACGCGGCTCGATCCCTATCCCGAGACCCTGAGCCTGAAGACGCACGTGCATCTGCGCAACGATGGTATCCGGCCATTCATAGAGCTGGAGCCAACAAGCCATCCTCTTGCGATTGAGCAGCGCGACGGCATCACGGTTGACCGGGTTGCGGAAATCTATGCCATGTTGGTGCACGGCGCGAACAACGCGTGAACCGAGGAAACCGGATGGACACAAGCAAGATATTTGACGCCGCGCGCAGCGGCGATGTGGCCCAGGTACGCGCCAGCCTCCAAGCCGGCGCAGATCCCGCAGCAGTCAATGACTATGGATTCACGGCGCTTCAGCAGGCCGCCATGGGCGCGAACGACTCTGAAATCGCCCCCAATCTGGCCGTACTCAAACTGCTGATCGACGCGGGCAGCCCGCTTGAGTTTCAGCGCGATGGCCGCACGGCGCTCTACTTGGCTGCGGAGTTTGCGCCCAGCACGGACGCAGTGCAGTTGCTGATCGATGCAGGCGCGCAAGCCGATATCCGCGACAGCCATGGCAACCACATCACCGTGAACGCGATGATGCCCGAGGTGCAAGAGCTGCTGTCCGCGCTGACGGGCGTCGCCATCGAAGCACCCGAACCCGAACCCGAACCCGCGCCGGTCAAACTCACCGCGGCGCAATGGCGCGCGGCCCAAGCAAAACTGGACACACTGTTCGAGACACTGACGCAAGCTGGCTTGGTCGCATTGCAGGACACGGGCACCACACAGTCGGATGGCTTCTCCGACTGCGCTGAGATCTTTCACGAACGCGGAGGGCTGTCAGCGGGAGTTCTTGGGTTTTGCTTCTACACCCGCCAGGATCGCAATCGCGCAAAACGAGAAGGCCGACTCGACCTGGCGTTCTGGGGTGCGCCAGACGGTGAATACGCCGACATGCTGAAGGTCGGCGATCTCATCGTCAGCGCCGCCGAGGCTGCCGGATTGCCCGTGACGTGGCATCGCAGCGCCGCCAAACGGCCGTCGGTGTTGCTGTACTGAATCCGCAGGAGCGGCCGCTATCTCCAACACCATTTCTCATGAGACCTCGAACACCATGACCGTCCCTCACCAACGCACGCTGGAAATCAGACGCCTATCCCCAGCCGAATGGAGCCAAGCCTACCCCGTCATGGCTCAACTGCGATCGTTGGACGAGGCAGAATTCTTGCAGCGGGTTCGCCGGCAATCACATACGGGCTACGAGCTTGTTGCTGCGCTTCTGGATGGAAGAATCATCGGCGTGCTGGGCATGAGGCCCGTCCACACCTTGGCTCGCGGACCGCACCTGCATGTCGATGATCTTGTCGTGGATACAGCGGTACGAGGCAGCGGCGCTGGCCGCGCCTTGATGGAATACGCCGAGACCGACGCACGCGCTCGCGGCATGACCGCAGTATTTCTTGATGCGCGGCCCGATGCCGTTGCGTTCTATGAGCGCGAGAGCTATCAGTTGCACGCCGCGCCATCGATGAAAAAGGTTCTGGCGCCGTGATGAGAATCCGCGGGCGGTTAGCGCCGCCGCTCTGACTACACAAGAAATCAAAGCAGACAGCCAAAGAAAAAACCCGCAATCACTTACGCGATTGCGGGTTTCTTAGCTTCGGTACTGAGCATGTTGCCAGAACCAAAACAGATCTGGCGGAGACGGTGGGATTCGAACCCACGATGCAGTTTTTAGCCACATACTCCCTTAGCAGGGGAGCCCCTTCAGCCTCTCGGGCACGTCTCCGAAAAGAGAACGAGATTCTAGCACGTTTTTTTGGAGTCTTGCCCGCACAGGGCCACTCTATTCAAAAAAAGTGCCAGAACCGTTTTCTTTATTCCTTGGCGCCCGGCGCTTGATCCAGGCCGAAGGCCTTGTGCAAGGCGCGCACACCCAACTCCATGTACTTGTCGTCGATGATGACGGACGTCTTGATTTCGCTGGTGCTGATCATCTGGATGTTGATGCCTTCTTGCGAAAGCGTCTGGAACATCAGGCTGGCAACGCCAACGTGCGAGCGCATGCCAATGCCCACGATCGAGACCTTGGCGACCTTTTCGTCGGTGGACAGTTCACGCGCGCCAACGGCGGGGATCACTTCGCGCTTGAGCAGGTCCACGGCGCGCGCAAACTCATTGCGGTTCACGGTGAACGAGAAGTCGGTCGTGCCAGCCACGGACTGGTTCTGCACGATCATATCGACGTCGATATTGGCGGCAGCGACCGGGCCCAGGATGGAGAAAGCGATACCCGGTTTGTCGGGCACAGCCAGCAAAGTGATTTTGGCTTCGTCGCGGCTGAAGGCGATGCCGGAGACAACGGCGGCTTCCATTTTTTCGTCTTCCTCAAAAGTAATCAGCGTGCCCGAAACCATTTCTTCTTCGAGCGGGATTTGCGGGTCGGTCAACGAGGACAGGACTCGGACCGGAACACGGTATTTGCCGGCGAATTCAACCGAGCGGATCTGCAGGACCTTGGAACCCAGCGACGCCATTTCCAGCATTTCCTCGAAGGAAACGACGGCCATGCGGCGCGCTTCGGGCACCACGCGCGGATCGGTCGTGTAGACGCCATCCACATCGGTGTAGATCAGGCACTCGTCAGCCTTGATAGCGGCTGCCACGGCCACGGCCGAGGTATCGGAACCGCCACGGCCCAGCGTCGTGATGTGGCCTTCGGGGTCAATGCCCTGGAAGCCCGTCACGATGACGACACGGCCTGCGTCGAGATCGCCGCGAATGCGAGCGTCATCGATGGAGCTGATGCGCGCTTTCGTGAACGACGAATCGGTGCGCACGGGCACTTGCCAACCGGCGTAGCTGCGCGCAGGCACGCCTTCGGCTTGCAAAGCAATGGCCAGAAGGCCGCTGCTTGCTTGTTCGCCGGTGGCGGCAATCATGTCGAGTTCGCGAGCGTCGGGCTGGGGCGTGATTTCGCGCGCCAGACCCAGCAGACGATTCGTCTCGCCGGCCATCGCCGACGGAACAACAACAACCTGGTGGCCGGCAGCGTGCCACTTCGCGACGCGACGCGCCACGTTTCTGATGCGCTCAACCGAGCCCATCGAAGTACCGCCATATTTGTGAACGATCAGGGACATCTCGTACTCTGGCTGGGAACCCGCCGCAAGAATGTTGACGGGCAAAACCATATATTCTAGCGTGGCGGTAAAAATTTGCGCAGATTGAGGAAATTTATGTTCATTGCGCAGCTATTTTTACGCTAATTCTTTCCAAATCCGCCTTTTTTTCAGCGACGGCCGCCCTGCTCTCTGGGCTCTACCCAGACCCGTCCCCGATGGCAACGGATTACGTGGCCAGCCTGTTCCACCCGCAACTGGCGGTCGTGGCCCAGGCTGTGCAGTTCGCGCAGCTGGCGCAGCAAGTCCCGCATGCGCGCATCCGTAGGCATGCGGGCGCCGTTGCGTTCCAGCCAATACCGCAACACCTGCGCCTGGCGCGCAGGCGACAAGCTGCGCCACGCTTGCAGTGAAAAGCTGTTGCCGTCGGGACTTGCGTCCAGTTGCGCGAAGTCTTCCTGCGCAACTTCTTCCAGGATTTCAGCGGCTTGCGCCATATGGCCGGCGTGACGAGCAACGATCCCTCGCCAGCCGGGCCAACGGCTGTCGAGCACAGGCGCCAGCAATTCACGCAAGGCAGCGCGGGTGTAGTGCGGATCGGAATTGGTCGGGTCCTGCACGGCACGCCAGCCGGTGGCGGCTTGCACCGCATTAGCGGCCTCCAGGATGGCCTCCCGGTCCACCGTCAGCCACGGACGCAGGTAGCAGACACCGTCGCGCTGCGACACGGCTGCCATGGCGGCCATGCCGGCCAATCCCGTTCCGCGCAGCAGGCGCAGCAAGACGGTTTCAGCCTGATCGTTGCGGTGATGCGCCAGCAGCACATGGCTGGTTCCATGCGTGCCGGCCAACTGCGCCAGTGCGGCGTAGCGGGCCTCGCGGGCAGCGGCTTCGATGCCCTTGCCGGACGCCTGCGCAACATCGACACGGGCTTCGAACACGGGCACTGACAACAGGCTGGCCAACGCTTGCACCTGCCTGCTCCACTCATCGGCAGCATCCTGCAAACCATGATGCACGTGGAACAACGCCAGCCCGATGCCCAGCTCGCGCGCGACGGCCGCAGCATGCACCGCCAGCATGGCGGAATCTGCACCGCCACTGATCGCTACAGCGACGCGCGCAGGAAGCGCCGGCAAGGCGCTCAACGCGCCGCGCAGCGCGTTGCCCAGGACGGGCGATAGCGGCAAAGGCGCAGGGCCGGAATGCAAGACGCCCGCCTCGGCCCGGGACGAAACATCGGGCGGTTGGCGGGCGGTCATGGAGTATGGCGCGACGGGCGCGGCCACGGCACAGGCGTCACCGCCCGCACCGGAGCACGCATTAAGCGCGCACTTCCTGGTAGGCGCCGTAGGACAGGACGCGTTGCACGCGCTGTTCCACAAGCTGGTCGGGCGTCAGCCCCTGAAGCTGGCGCAAGGAATCGCCCAGTGCGCGGCGCAGCAGGCGAGCCATGACGCGCGGATCGCGATGGGCGCCGCCCACCGGTTCGTTGACCACACGGTCGACCAGGCCAAGATCCTTCAGGCGCGGGGCGATGATGGCCAGCGCATCGGCGGCATCGGGCGCCTTGTCGGCGCTGCGCCACAAGATCGACGCGCAGCCTTCCGGCGAAATCACGGCGTAAGTCGCGTATTGCAGCATCAGCACGGCGTTGCCCACGGCAATAGCCAAAGCGCCGCCCGAACCGCCTTCGCCAATGATCGTGCAGATGATCGGCACTTTCAATTCGGCCATGACATACAGATTGTGGCCAATGGCTTCGGACTGGCCGCGCTCTTCCGCGCCAATGCCGGGATAAGCGCCCGGGGTGTCCACAAAGGTGAACACGGGGATGCCGAATTTTTCAGCCAGACGCATCAGGCGCATGGCCTTGCGATAGCCTTCGGGACGCGGCATGCCGAAGTTACGCGCGGCGCGTTCCTTGGTGTCGCGGCCTTTTTGGTGACCAATCACCATGCAGGGCGTGCCATTGAAGCGCGCCAGCCCGCCGATGATGGACTGGTCGTCGGCGTACATGCGGTCGCCGTGCAGTTCATGGAAGTCGGTGAACATTTCGCGCACGTAGTCCAGCGTGTAAGGACGCTGGGGGTGGCGGGCAACAAGCGCCGTCTGCCAGGGCGTGAGCTTGGCGTAGATTTCCTTGGCCAAGGTCTGGCTCTTTTGCTGTAGACGTCCGATTTCGTCGGAGATGTCTACCGCAGAGTCGGCCTGCACATAGCGCAGCTGCTCGATCTTGTTTTCAAGTTCGGCCAGCGGCTGTTCAAATTCCAGAAATGTATTGCGCATGTAGTGTGGTTCCGTAGATGGGCTGCCTGGTGTGCATCAGTATTGAACCGGTGTCGGTTCCAGACTGCGCCATAGGTACCAGGTCGCCACGGTACGCCAGGGTTGCCACGCCAGCGAGACTTCGCGAGCCTCGAAGCGCGAGACAGGCTCGCCACTGAAATAGTGTAGCGAGATTGCCTTGAGCAGCCCTGGATCATCCAGCGGCAGAACGTCAGGCCGCTGTAGATTGAAAATCAAAAACATCTCCGCCGTCCAGCGCCCAATGCCCCGGATGGCGACCAATTCAGAAATAACGGCCTCGTCGTCCATGGCCGCCCATTTCTCGGGATGGACCCGTCGCTCGCCGAAATGCACGGCAAGATCCAGCACGTATTCGGCCTTGCGTTGAGACAGGCCCGCTTTACGCAGCCCGTCCACGCCAACGCGCAGCACGGCGACAGGCGTGGGGCGTTTGCCCACGGCGTCGATGAACTTGGTCCAGACGGCATCAGCCGCCTTGGTGGAAATCTGTTGCCCGATGATCGCCCGGGCCAGCGTCACGAACGGCGTGCCGCGCGAGGTCAGCCAGACCTCGGGATGCTGGGGAATGATCTTTTTCAGGATGCGGTCGCGGCGCATCAGATGGGCGACGGCGGCTTCCCAGTACTCAGGCTTGGGAATGTCGAGGTCAGGAGCGGACATGTCGGGTGTATCCACTGGGCTCAAGCCCTGCGCCATTGCGTCAGACCACCCGGCTTGTCATCAAGCTCGATACCGGCATCGCGCAATTCCGCGCGGATACGATCCGCCTCGGCAAAGTTGCGGGCGGCCTTGGCCGCCGCGCGGGCGTCGATCAGGGACTGGATGGCATCCGCGTCCAACATGGCGCGCTGGCCCTGTTCGATGGCAGCCGCCGAGTAACGCGTGGACGACTGGAAATACGCCGCCGGATCTTGCTGCAACAGCCCCAGCAACGATGCCAATGCCTTCATCTGGCCGGCGCTGCGCGCGCTCTTGCCGCGGTTGGCCTCGGAGGCCAGTTCGAACAAGGCCGCGACAGCGCCCGAGCTGTTGAAGTCATCGTCCATGGCCGCTTTGAAGGCCTGGGCCTGCGGCTCGTTCCAATCGATGCCTTGATCGTCGGCCGGCACGTTCTGCAAGGCCTGATACAGGCGGTCCAGCGCGTTTTGCGCGTCGACCAGATTGTCAGGTGTGTAATTCTGCGAGCTGCGGTAGTGGTTGCGCACAATAAAGAAGCGCACCATTTCCGCTTCACGCGGGTTGACCGCGTAGGTGGCGGCATCTGCCGCCGGCTCGCCTTGGGCGACCGTCTGGCGGATGGTGCGGAAATTGCCCAGGGACTTGGACATCTTGTCCGAATCAACCATGAGCGGACCGCAGTGCATCCAGATATTTGCCAGTGTGCCGCCAAAGGCGCCTTCGGTCTGGGCAATTTCGTTTTCGTGGTGCGGGAATTTCAGGTCAGGACCGCCACCGTGAATATCCAGCGGCAAGCCCAGCAGCGACTTGCTCATTGCCGAGCATTCAATGTGCCAGCCAGGACGTCCCATGCCGTAGGGCGACTCCCACTTTGTGTCGGCCGGTTCTTCGGCTTTGGCCGATTTCCAGAGCACGAAATCGAGCGGGTCGCGCTTGGCCGAACCCACGGCTACACGTTCGCCAGCACGCAGGTCATCCAGCGTTTTGCCTGACAACTTGCCATAGCCGGGAAAGCCGCGGACGGCGTAATTCACGTCGCCGTCATCGGCCTGATAGGCCAGGCCGTTCTTTTCCAGCTTGCCGATGATGTCCAGCATCTCGCCCACGTACTGGGTGGCGCGCGGCTCACGGTCCGGCGATTCCACGCCCAGCGCTTGCTCGTCGGCATGCATGGCGGCAATGTAGAAGTCGGTGACTTCGCCGATGCGGCGGCCGGTTTCCACCGCGCGGCGGATGATCTTGTCGTCGATATCCGTAATATTGCGCACGTAGTCCACCGCCAGACCGCTGGCGCGCAACCAGCGCTGCACAACGTCAAACGAGACCAGCATGCGGGCGTGGCCCAGATGGCAGAAGTCATACACGGTCATGCCACACACGTACATGCGCACCTGACCAGCCTGGGCCGGTTTGAACGGTTCTTTGGTACGCGATAACGTGTTGTAGATTTGCAGCATGGCGCTTTTGGATTCGTCTAAATGTTCCGTGGCGGTTTCGGAAAGTGTTGCTAGCGAAGGACGATACCTTCACAGCGTGCCGCCTCTGGCCAAACTCGGTCAGACTCTGGCCAGATTACGGTATACCGTCAGAGCGCCCTGCCCAATGTCGAGCCAAAAACTCAACCGAGGCTAAAATGGCGGTCGTCAAGTATAGCAAGCGGCCCGGTCGCGCGCGTAAGTGCAAGCCGGCCACGACTTTTAACGGATACCCACGTGACTATCAAGCCGCGTTTTTATGTCGCCCTGCTCGCCCTGGCTCTTGCCGGCGCGCCGGTTGGAGCCGCCCTTGCCCAGTCGATGGCGGGTGGAGCGGGTCAGAACCCCAACGCTACCCGCACGACGTTGGACCCGATCCCGCCCGAAGGCGGCTGGGACGGTCTGGCAAAGCTGCTGGAAGCCGCCAAGCCCAGCGTCGACACCCGTCTTACGCCGTCCCCGTCGCAGATCACGACGTACATTGAACGCCTGCTGAACCAGGGCGACAACGAAGCCGCGCTTGCGATGATCGAAAAGCGCGAAGCCCAGATCAAGGACCAGCGCGGCACCGACGTGCAACTGATGTTCCAGCACGCCCGGGCGCTGGCCGCGCTGAACCGCACGGGGGAAGCCATCGACATTTATACCGACATGACCACCCGGTTCCCGGAACTGCCGGAACCTTGGAACAATCTGGCGGCTCTATATGCAAGCCGCGGTGAACTTGAAAAAGCGCAAGACGCCCTGCAAATGGCCCTGCGCGCCGACCCCGGCTACGCGGCTGCCCGCGCCAACCTGGGCGACCTGCAACTTCTGCAGGCGCTGAGCACCTACAAGAAGGCCGCCAGCGATGGCGTGCCCGGCATGCAGGACAAGGCCCGCGAAGTCGAAACCATGTTGAAGGATAAACAAGGCAAATGATGTCCCGTTACTCTCCTCTTCACCTGCTGCGCCTGACGGCGTGCTCGTTTGCGCTGGCGGCATTTGCCCCAGCCCTCGTCAGCGCCGCCCCCGCAGCCACTCCCTCCACCTCCACTTCTGAAGGCACAAAAACCATGAGCACCAACCCCCGCGTCAAACTCATCACGAACCAAGGCGACATGGTCATCACCCTGGACGCCGCCAAGGCGCCCAAGACCGTCGAAAACTTCCTGACGTACGTCAAAGAAGGCTTCTACAACGGCACGGTGTTCCATCGCGTGATCGACGGCTTCATGATTCAAGGCGGCGGTTTCGAGCCCGGCATGAAGCAAAAGCAAACTCACGCCCCCGTTGAAAACGAGGCCAACAACGGCCTGAAGAACGACAAGTACACCCTGGCGATGGCCCGCACCAGCGACCCGCACTCGGCTACCGCTCAGTTCTTCATCAACGTGTCCAACAACGACTTCCTGAACTTCACGTCGCCCACGCCGAATGGCTGGGGCTACGCTGTTTTCGGCACCATCACCGAAGGCACCGACGTGGTCGAGAAGATCAAGGGCGTGAAGACCGGCAACAAGGGCTTCCACCAGAACGTTCCGAACGACGACGTGATCATCGAGAAGGCCGAAATTCTTGAATAAGATCGCCCTGTCCGGCCCGATCTGGCTGGCGTCCGACCTGCATCTGGGGCCGGCTACGCCTGCTACCTCCGAGGCCTTTCTGGCCTTTCTGGAGGCCGCGCAAGAAGAAGCCGCCGCCCTGCTGCTGCCGGGCGACATCTTCGATGCCTGGATCGGCGACGACGTGATACGCGCCGCCCCGCCGTGGCTTGCCACGGTGGTGGCGGCGCTACGGGAAACAGCTGCGCGGATTCCCGTGTGGCTGGGCCGCGGCAACCGCGACTTCCTGATCGGCGAAGAGCTGGCGCAAGCCGTGGGCGCGCGCCTGCTACCCGAGCCCGCGGTGCTGGAAACGGATTTTGGCCAAGTGCTGCTGACCCATGGCGACGAGTTCTGTACGGACGACGCCGCCTATCAGCAATTCCGCACGATGGTCCGCAATCCGCAATGGCAGGCCGAGTTCCTGGCCAAGACCATTCCTGAACGCCTGGCAATGGCGCAACAGGCGCGTGGTGAAAGCCAGGCGGCGAATCAGACAAAATCCATGGAGATCATGGACGTCAATGCCGACGCCATCAATGCCATCTTCCGCGAGTCAGGCGTGCGCGTGCTGGTCCATGGCCACACGCACCGCCCCGCCCGTCACGTCATCGACGTGGATGGCAAGAAGCGCGAACGCTGGGTGCTGCCCGACTGGGATTGCGACCACGTGTCGCCCGCACGCGGCGGCTGGCTCGTCATCGACCGCGACGGCCTGGAATTCTACGATCTGGAAATGTAGGATGCGTTGCACACGATAAAAAAATGGCCTTGCATGATTGCAAGGCCATTTTTATTCCATCGCCAGAAGTCCTAGCGGGTGAAGACCCACGCGGCAACTATCGCGCCAAACACGATCCGGTACCAGGCGAACACCCGGTACGTGTGGTTGGCCACAAAGCGCAGCACGGCTCGAACCACCACCATCGCGCTCAGGAACGCCGCGATGAAGCCCACGGCAATGCCGGACAGGTCGTGCTGGGTCAGCACGCCAAAGTTCTTGTACATGTCATAGACCGCCGCGCCCAACATCGTGGGCATCGCCAGAAAGAACGAGAACTCGGTCGCCGTTTTGCGCTGAATACCCGCGATCATGCCGCCGATGATGGTGGCGCCTGACCGCGACGTACCGGGAATCATGGCCAGACATTGCGCCACGCCCACACCCAGCGCCTGCTTCCAGGTGATCTGTTCCAGCGTGCGCGCCGTGGCGCGCTCATCAGAAGCGGTGTCGTCAGCGGCGCCAGGCACGTCGCCCGGCGTGTGATGCGTCTTGCGTTCGACATACAGCATGATCAGGCCGCCCAACACTAGCGTCACTACGACGACGCCCGGATGGTAGAACACCGACTTGATGGACTTGATGAAGATCGCCCCGATGACCGCCGCCGGCAGGAAAGCGATGATCAGATTGCGGGTGAATGCGACTTCGGTCGGCACGCCAGTCAGCGTGCCGCGAATCAGCTGCAACAGCCGGGCGCGAAACACCCACATGACGGCCAGAATGGACCCCAGCTGGATCACGACCTCGAACACCTTGCCGTCGCCCGACTGGAAATTGATCCAGTCGCCCACCAGGATAAGGTGGCCGGTGCTGGACACCGGGATGAATTCCGTCAGGCCCTCAAGAATACCCAGGATAAAAGCTTTGATCAGATAGAGCGCGTTTTCAGTCACGATAAGGAGCAGTCCCGGTTAGTCGTTGGCAAGCGATGCTTCATCGGAAAGCGGCTCGTGGCGACGCTTCTCGACGCGCACCAGCGCAATGCGGCGGCCATCCATTTCCAGCACTTCAAAACGGAAATGCTCATGGTGGATTTCGTACTCGCAGACATCGCCCGGTTTGGGCAGGTGTCCAAAGCGCGACAGCAAATAGCCCGCCAAGGTTGAAAATTCCTGGGCCTCGTCGACCAAGCCTTCGGTTTCCAATACCTGTTCTACATGATGCAGGTCGGCTGCACCATCGATCTTCCAGGTGTTGTCGCCATCGGCCACAATATCGGGCAGTTCATCCTCATCGGGGAACTCGCCGGCAATTGCCTCGAACACGTCGATAGGCGTAACCAAGCCTTCAATGGCGCCGAACTCATCGGCGACCAGCACCAGTTGGCCGCGCGAACGCTTGAGCGTATCCATCAAGCGCAGGATACCGATGGCTTCGTGCACGATGATGGGGTCACGCAGGCGATTGCGGCGCACGCGGCCCTCGGTGATCAGGTCGGCCACCAGATCTTTGGCGCGCGCGATGCCCAGCACCTCGTCAAGCGAACCCCGGCAGACCGGGAAAAAGCTGTGCGGCGCTTCGGTCAGCTGACGGCGGATGACTTCCGGGTCGTCATCGATATTGACCCACGACACGTCCGTGCGGGGCGTCATGATCGACCGGATGGAGCGTTCGGCAAGCGTCAGCACCCCACTGACCATATTTCTTTCTTCGACCCCGAAAGCGGGCACCGACGGGCCTGCATGCGGCAGATCGGGTTCATCGCTGGCCGGCGGCCGCTTGCCCAACATGCGCAGCACAGCCGAGGCCGTGCGTTCACGCATGGGACGGCGGGCATCCAGCTTGAGCAGATTGCGGCGCGCGACCTGGTTCAGCGCTTCGATCGCCACCGAGAAACCGATGGCCGCGTACAGGTAACCCTTGGGCACCTTGAAGCCAAACGATTCAGCCAGCAGCGAAAAGCCGATCATCAGCAGGAAGCCCAGGCACAGCACCACCACGGTCGGGTGGGCGTTGACGAAACGCGTCAAAGGCTTGGACGCCAGCAGCATGATGCCAATGGCGATGATGACAGCAATCATCATGATGGCCAGGTGGTCCACCATACCGACGGCGGTAATCACCGAGTCCAGCGAGAACACGGCGTCCAGCACCACGATCTGCGTCACGATCACCCAGAAACTGGCGTACACGCGCGGCCCGGACGAGCCCATATGCTGGCCGCCCTCCAGACGCTCGTGCAGTTCCATCGTGCCTTTGAACAGCAGGAAGAAGCCACCCACCATCAGGATCAGGTCGCGTCCCGAAGGGGACAGCGGACCGATGGAGAACAAGGGGGTGGTCAAGGTGACCAGCCACGACATGACCGACAACAGGCCAAGGCGCATGATCAACGCCAGGCTCAAGCCCATGATGCGCGCGCGATCGCGTTGCGCAGGGGGCAGCTTGTCTGCCAGGATGGCGATGAAAATCAGGTTATCAATGCCCAGGACGATCTCAAGGACGACCAGGGTAAGCAAGCCGACCCACGCAGCGGGGTCTAGCAGCCACTCCATCAGGAGCTCCAGAAGTTATGCGACCGGTAATCGTACATGGAAAACCTGTGACATGCCGGTGACGAGTCCCGTCCGTATGCCTGATGGCCATTGGCTTTGAGCCATTTTCACCATGCTGGGCGAGGGGGTGAGCAGCGCGCGCGGACAAAAAAAAACCGGCCGAAGGCCGGTCTTTCAGCAGCGGGCTTGCGCCCAGTGCGTGCAAGGCGGCGGCAGTTAAGCCGCACGCCGGGGGTCTGCGTCTTGCGCTTTAAGCGGCCGAAGGCGGGTTGAGCGCCGACAGCATTTGCGTGAAGATCTTGGGGCTGGCGGCCAGGACGTTGCCGCTGTCCATCCAGCCTTGCTCGCCGTCAAAGTCAGCGATCAGGCCGCCTGCTTCCAGCACCATCAAGCTGCCCGCAGCGACATCCCAAGGCTTCAAGCCCACACCGCAGAAGCCGTCCAGACGGCCGCTGGCCACATAGGCCAGATCCAGCACGGTGGCGCCCAGGCGGCGAACGCCGGTGGCGCCTTCGGCCATTTCGCGGAAACGCGACGAACCCTGTTCGGGATCACCAGCTTGGGGCCAGTGCGCGCCCAAGAGCGCTTCGTGGTAGCGGGTACGGCCCGACACGCGCACGCGGCGGTCGTTCAGGAAGGTGCCGCTGCCACGGCTGGCCGTGAACAGTTCGTTGCGCGCCGGATCATAGATGACCGCTTGGGTCACTTGACCGCGATGCGTCAGCGCGATCGACACGGCGTAGTTGGGCAGACCATGAATAAAATTGGTCGTGCCGTCCAGGGGATCAATGATCCACTGGAACTCGGCTTGGTCAGGGCCTTGCAGACCGAATTCTTCGCCCAGAACGGCATGGTCCGGGTAAGCCGCATGCAGCGTCTCGACGATGGACTCCTCGGCGGCGCGATCGACTTCCGTGACATAATCGCGCGGCCCCTTGCGAGCCACGCTGAGTCGTTCCAAATCCATGCTGGCACGGTTGATAATGGTGCCGGCACGCCGGGCCGCCTTGATGGCGATGTTGAGCATCGGGTGCATAAAATTCCGTACGTATGCGGTGGGTTCGCGTGATGGTTGGCCACTTGCCGCCCCCCCGGGTCCGTCGTTGCCCCAACCGGGGAAATCGACCCAAAAAAACAGGAAGGCACTAAGCCAAACGTGCCATTTTAAATGACTCAAGCATTTTCACGTGTTCGCTTCGTTATGGTGAACCCCAGCCACCCCGGAAACGTGGGTTCGGCGGCCCGCGCAATCAAGACAATGGGCTTCTCCGAACTCGTCCTGGTGGCCCCAAAGTTTCCAGATGTAACCAGTCAGCCAGAAGCTGTGGCACTGGCCAGCGGCGCTCTAGACGTGCTGGAAAACGCCCGGATTTATGACTCCCTGGAAGAAGCGCTTGCGCCCGTCACCATGGCGTTTGCGTTGACCGCCCGCGTGCGCGACCTGGGCCCCCCGCCCTGCGACATCCGTCAGGCCGCTGATCTGGCCTGCGCCCATCTGGCCGAGACGGCCGAGGGCGTGGCAGCCATTGTGCTGGGCACCGAGCGCGCCGGGCTGACCAACGCGCAGATCGCGCTGTGCCATCGCATCTGCCACATTCCCGCCAATCCCGAATACAGCTCGCTGAACGTCGCTCAGGCCTTGCAACTGGCCGCCTGGGAGCTGCGTTATGCGTTGTTGGTGGACCAGGGCGCTGCTTTGCTGCCGGTGTCGACCGCACAGGAACCCTCGCGCGGCGCCGAACCGGCGTCCAGCGAAGCCGTCCAGGCTTTCCTGGCCCATTGGGAAGAAGCGTTGATCGGCGTCCAGTTCCTGGACCCTGCCCATCCCAAAAAGCTGATGCCGCGCATGCGCCATCTGTTTTCGCGTCCCGCCCTGAGCCGGGACGAAGTCGACATGCTGCGCGGCGTCTGCACTGCCATGCTGGCCACCGCAAGGCGCAACGGCGGCGCAAAAAAATAGGGACAGGCGCGAGCCCATCCCTATTTTCCGCTCTCCCGGCGGCATGCCGCCGGGAAGCCTTGCAGATCAGTCCACCGTGGCGCCCGAGGCCTTGATGACCGGGGCCCAGCCTTCCACTTCCGACTTGATGAATTGGCCAAACTCGGCCGGCGTGGTCTTCACGCCGACGGCGCCCAGCTTCTCAAAACTGAGTTGCACTTCGGGCTTGTCCAACGCCTTCTGCATCGCGGCGTTGAGCTTGTTGACCACGTCAGGCGGCGTACCGGCCGGAGCGATCAGGCCAAACCACGACGACACGTCGAAGTTGGCATAACCCGCTTCCTTCATCGTGGGCACATCCGGCGCGCTCTTGGAGCGTTCGGCGGTGGTCACGGCCAGGGCGCGCAGCTTGCCCGATTGCACGTGCGGCCAAGCCGACGGCATGTTGTCGAACATGAACTGCACCTGGCCGCCGATCAGATCGGTGATGGCCGGCGAGCTGCCCTTGTAAGGCACGTGCAGCACGTCAATGCCAGCCTGCATCTTGAACAGTTCGCCCGCCATGTGGATGGACGTGCCGCTGCCCGACGAAGCGAAGGCCAGCTTGCCCGGATTCTTCTTGGCGTAATCCACCAATTCCTGCACCGATTTCACCGGCACCTGGGGATTCACGACCAGAATATTCGGCACCTTGGCGCCCAGGGCGACGGGCGTGAAGTCCTTGGTCAGGTCAAACGTGACGTTCTTGTACAGCGTCTGGTTGATGGCGCTGGTCACCGCCACGAACAGCAGCGTGTAGCCGTCGGGGGTGGCGCGTTGCACCTGATCGGTCGCGATGTTGCTGCCGGCGCCCGGCTTGTTTTCAACCACGAACGATTGGCCCAGGCTCTCGGTGAGTTCCTTGGCCATAATGCGGGCAATCACGTCAGTCGTGCCGCCGGCGGAAAAACCGACCACGATGCGGACAGGTTTGTCAGGGTAGGCGGCATGGGCCGAACCCATGGCAAATGCGCTTGCGGCGGTGGCCAGAAGGGTGGCGGCAAGACGCCGCATGCCAGGCTTGTGACCTGTAGTCATAGTGTCTCCGTGCAGGTACTGTCCACTAAGTGGACGATTTGAATTATTAGATGCTGCATTCTCAGCTATACAGCCGTGGTACATCAAGGTAGAGTCCACGGTACGGACAATGGTTTTCCCTTGACCGTTCCGCAATAACCTAAAGTTTTCAGAGATTTACATGCAAGACAGCGATGCCGCGGCCGCAGGCCCACGCACATTGCGCCGTGGGTTGGCCGTTTTGGCCGCCTTGCGTGACCAAGGGCCCGACGGCCTGAGCGTGACAGATATCGCCCGCCTGACGGGCATACAGCGTCCCACCATCTACCGGTTGCTGGCCGCCCTGCTCGACGCGGGTCTGGTGCTGCCGGTGGCGGGTACCAAGAAATACCGCGCCCAATTGGCCGTAGACCCGGACACGCGTTCGCGAGATCCGCGCGTGCGCCAGTTGCTGCCCGTGTTGCGCCGCCTGGCCGACCGGACTGGCGACGCCGTTTTTCTGGTGGTGCGCGAAGAAGACGACTCCATCAGCCTGCACCGCGAAATCGGCAGCTACCCCGTCCAGATCCTGGCAACCTACGCGGGCAAGCGTCAGCCGCTGGGCGTCGGCTCTGGCGGCATGGCCTTGCTGGCCGCGCTGCCTGACGATCTGGCGCGCAGCATTGTCGAGCGCAACTCCGGCAGGCTGGATGAGTACGGCGGCATGACGCCGCAGGAAATGTACCGTTTGATCGAAAACACCCGTGCCCGCGGCTATTCAGTGGTGGGCAACCACGCTGTGCGCGGCGCATTGGGCGTTGGTTGCGCATTGCTGGATGCGCAAGGCGTCCCGCTGCTGGCCGTAAGCGTCACGGCCATCATCGACCGCATGCCGGCCCAGCGCCAGCGCGAAATCGCGGGCTGGATCAAGGCTGAACTGGCGCGGCTGGCCATGCAGGCCTGATCCGCCGGCAGTGCGAGCAGCCTGCCGAAACCCTAAGCAAACGGGCGCCCTAGGGCGCCCGCTGCCTGCCAGCCATAGCCGCGCCTGGATCAGGTCGCCGCGTCGTCCGACACGTTCTTACCCGAGTCCTTGGCGCCCAAGGCGGGCGCGGCAGGAGCGGCGCCCGTTCTGGGGTTCTGGATTTCGCGCAGCGGAATCGGCGGCTGGAAACCGGCGGCTTCCAGCGACGTGCGAATTTGCTGGTACAGGCCCCAACGCAGGTCCCAGTACTTGCTGGCTTCGGCCCACACGCGCACATTCACGATGACGCCGTTTTCCTTGTACTCAAACACCTTCACCTGCGGCGCCGGGTCTTTCAGCGCGTCTTCGCGACCGTTCACGATTTCGGTCAGCTTGGCCAGCACTTGCTCCAGGTCATCGCCATAACGGACCGGCACAGGGATATCCAGGCGGCGCGTCTTGTTGCGGCTGTAGTTCGTGATGGTGGCGTTCCACACCGTGCTGTTGGGCAGCGTCAGATGGATGCCATCGCCCTGCACCAGACGCGTCAGGAACAGGCCGACCTCTTCCACCGTGCCGTCGGCGCCGGAGCTCAACGCCACATACTCGCCAGCGCGGATCGGGCGCAACATCAGCAGCATGATGCCGGCGGCAATGTTTTGCAGCGTTCCTTGCAGCGCCAGACCCACCGCCAGACCTGCCGCGCCCAGCACGGCAATCAGGCTGGCCGTCTGCACGCCAAAGCGTGCCAGCACGGCAATCACCGTGAAGATCCGCACTGCCCAAACGACGGTGCTGTAAAACATCGGCACAATCGTGCGGTCAATTTTGCTTGAGCGCGTGGCCGCGCGGCGGACCCAGCCGCCCAGCAAGGACGATATCCACCAGCCGGCGATAAGGATCAACAAGGCCACGAGCAGATTGATGCCCATGTCCATCAGCCTGGGGGCCCAGGCGTTAAATTCTCTAACGGCGTCTTCCACGGAATCTCCTGCAAAAAAAATGCGACCGAAAACTGTATCAGATGGCGGATGCGCAAAGGGCCGCATCGCGGCCCTGGAGTGTCAAGCTTTGTAAGGGAACGGCATGGCCGTTCAAGCATGCCTCTAGGCCGCAACGATACGGAAATGATTGTCCCAGGATAGCTCACGAGACGGCGGCAGCACGGGTTTTTCTTGCCCAGCCGCATCCGTGCGCACCATGGCGCCCAGCCCGCTGCTGACCAGGAATCCCGCTTGCGTGGCGGGCGCCACGCCGCAGCCATCTGCAAGCTGGGTCGTGCCCAGGCAACGCCCGCTGGCCGTATCCCAATAAATCACCTGCCCGCCCACGGGGCTGGACGTGGCGGCAATGCTGCCCGAAGCATCAACCGTTACCGAGCCCACATAGTTGCGCATATTGCGCAGTGTCTCTACGGGTCCTTCGAATAATTCCAGCTGCGCGCCACGGCGATGACGGCCCACCAGCGCGGGGCGATCGGCGGCGGGTCCCATGTACTGGCAGCCGAACCAGACGCAACCATCTGCCGCCAGCGCCAGATGCCTGATCGACAAGCGATGCAGTTCCGGCGCCAGCTCCACCTTTTCCAGCAACTGGCCGCTTGCCGCATCGATATACGCCAGCGATGGCCGCATCGTGTCCAGATTGAGTTCCAGCTTGCCGTAGTCCGGGTGAGTCAGAATGCCGCCATTGGCCACGCACAGCGTCTTGCCGTCGGGCATCAGCACGACTTCATGCGGCCCGATGCCGCCGGAATCGAATTCGCCGATACGCCGGTAGGCGCCGCCGGGCGTCGCGTCGTAGATACCCAGTACGCCCCGACCCGCTTCAAAATCATTTTCTGTCGCCACCAGCAGCCGGCCGCCATCCACAAAGGCTCCGTGGCCAAAGTAGTGACGTTCGTCCGGTATCGGAAGGGCCTGGGGTTCGCCCGCTTGCTTGAGCGAAAAGGCCAGCGCAAAAAACCCCGGCTGCCGCCCGAATACCACGGCACGCTGGCCGATGGCATCAATGGCAAAGCTGTGACCGCGAGCAGGCATGGGGATGACAAGGCGGTCGCCGCCGGCCTCATCCAGCAAAACGGCTTCGTCCCGCCCTCCGCGCTTGCGGGCGCTGAGATACAAGGGGCCGCCATCCGCCGGCAGCGCAGCCAGCGCGGCGCAAGGCGACATGCCAAGCGCCGCGGCCAGCGTCAAGAAACGGCGGCGATCAATCACCATCGAGCGCATTGAATCCGATGGTGACGCCTAGCGCTGGCGCCAAGTCCTGATCAACGATGGCCTTGGCATTCTTGATGGTCAGCGAGGCCAGCTGGAGCAAGCGGCGGCCTTCTTCAGCGGCCAGAGCCTTGTCCAGCGGCACAGGCACGGCTTGCAGGGTCTGCGCGGCGCTATTCAATTCGCCGCGCACCGACACGTCCATCCAGTCGCCGCCCTTGGGCAGCGGATAGGCGCCTGCCTGATAGAACGCATTCAAGCCTTCAAGATTGGCCGCGAGCAAGCGTGTGGACAAATCACTGCGCCAGAACGCGGCGCGCTTGGGCCGTGCCGCTTCAGGCGAATCGCCCAGCACCGGCAGAATCTTTACGTCGCGCGCGAACTGCAATCCGGTGGACAGCGCCTTCATCGCCTCGGCCGCGACTTCCTGCGGATCACGGTACAGATCATTGCCCGCTTGCGGCTTTGCAAACTGCCGGCCGAATTCGCCATTCGGCCCCCAGGCCGCTGCCACATCGCGCGACATTGCGGCGACATTGGCCGCGACAGCCCGGGCATAACCGCAGGAATAGGCAAAGGCTGGCGCGCTGCTCTGCTTGAGCAAGGCGGGCTCGCCATACAACACGTATTCCAGCGCTGGCAGGCCCTGCACGGCCACACTGCGGCCGGCCAGCGCCCCCGGAGCCAGCAAGGCTTCGTCGCGGGCCGCAATCAGCGCCTGCACCTGTTTGGGCATCACCCCGCGAGTATCGGGCCAGAAAGCCAGGCGCTCGAAACGGTTGGCCTGCACCAACGGACCAAAGCGCAGGATCTCGACTCCCGACCAGGCGAGCGCAAGCCCTGTGAACGCCTCGCCCACGCGTGCGGCGCCGGCCGCGTCCGGCTTGGCGCACCAATTGCCCAACGCGCCATCCAGCGCGGTGGCGGCGTCCACCATCTTGCCGACGGCAGGACGCGCGTAGTCGCGCGCCAGACGCTCACCCAGATCGGCGGGTAATTCCGCATGCGCGGTCAGCGTTGCCGTCAGCAGCAGCGCGGCCGCCAGGGTTTGCTTGAACAACGGCCGGATTGGTCGAACCATCACAGCGACTCCAGGAAACGGATCAAATCG
This sequence comes from Achromobacter seleniivolatilans, assembly GCF_030864005.1. NCBI lineage: Bacteria > Pseudomonadati > Pseudomonadota > Betaproteobacteria > Burkholderiales > Alcaligenaceae > Achromobacter > Achromobacter seleniivolatilans. The sequence continues at coordinate 197,160 of NZ_CP132976.1, read as the reverse complement.
GCGCGCTCATCGGGCGTCATTTCTACCACGCGGTCACGAGCGGGCTTGGCTACGCCGCCATGCCACAGGATCGCTTCCAGCAAGCTGCGGGCGCGCCCGTCGTGCAGCCACGTCGCGCTGGGGTTCACGGTCTTGGTCAGGCCTATGCCCCACAACGGCGGCGTGCGCCATTCACGGCCATTGGCTTGCCCATCGGACACGCCGTCGGCCAAGTCGTCGCCCATGTCGTGCACCAGCATGTCGGTGTACGGCCAGATCAACTGGAAACGGTGCTCGGGCTGCTTGGCATTGCGGCTCGTCACGTACTTGGGTACGTGGCAGGCCACACAGTTGGCTTCGTAGAAGAGCTTCTTGCCTGCCAGCACCCGCGCGTCGTCGGCGTCGCGCCGCTGGGGCACGGCAAGATTGGTGGAGTAGATTGTCACGAAGTCCATCAGCTTGGCCGGCACTTCTTCCGGCCCAAAGCGCGGCTGCGCGCCATGCGGCATGTCCAGGCATTGCTTTTGCGCCGGCGTGCAATCCCCCGAGTGCTTGGGGAACATCGGCGTGGACAAGCCCATATCGTTCGAGAATGCCGCAGCGCTTTGCTGCTCGACCGTGGGCTGACCCGCCTTCAAGTTGAAGCGGCCCAGCACGCGGGCGCCTGTGCGCGCATCCGTGACCCAATTCGGCTTGCCGACGATGCCGTCGCGCTTGTCCGCGCCAACATTGGCCAGGATATCGGCCTCGTGAATGGACTCCAGCAGCCCCAGCCCGATCATTGGCGGCGCCAGGCGCGGCGAAATTTGGGTGTCAGCGCGCATCGGACCATAGCCCAGGTTCTCGATGCGATACGCAGGCTTCATCAAGGTAGCGGTTTCACCGCCCTTGAGCGCCACCGCGATGGGCTGGTAGTCAATCTCCATGCGGCCTTCGGCGGGCAGGCCCGCAACCGCGAAGTTCTGCAACTGCACGCCATAAACGGGTTCCGGCAAGGCGGCGATCTCGCCCGCCGCCAGCTTGGGATGTCCCCGGTCAGGTCCCTGCGGCACGGCCAGGCGCAGCAGCAGCGCCACGGCGTCAGTACGTTCCAAAGGATCGAAACCCGGCACCGTGCCGCGTCCGTCCTTGGTATGACAGGCCTGGCAGGACCGCGCATTAAACAGCGGCCCCAACCCGTCAGACGCTTGCGTGGACGCGGGCGCAGACACCCAGTCTTTGCGAAACAAGCCATTGCCGACCTGGAATTCCTGGCGGCCTTCAAAGCTCATGTTGGCCGAAGGCTGAGAAAAGATGTCTGCGTTGATGAGTTTGTTGGTGGTCGCCGCCCCGGCCTGCATGGTCTCGAAGGTTTCCACTTTCGAGAAATCCCACGTGGGCGCAGTGATGGCGGTGACGCGTTTTTGATCTTCGGGCGTAAGGTCGTCACGCCCGGCAGGCACTTGAGGTGCGGCGGCGGCGCCGGCATGCGCCGACGCCGCCAGTACGGCAGCTAATACGAGTTTCACTTGAATACGGCGTCGGGTTTATCCAGGCTGTCCGAACCTTCGATCGCGACCTTGCCCAAGTCCAGCAGCGTGATCACGCGTTCCAGGCTGCGCGTCTGATCGACCAGGCGGTCAATCGCGGCTTGCACAACAGCGTTGCCTTCCTTATTGCCGTCCGCGATCATCTGGTCATAGGTCTCGACCGTTTCAGCGCGCGTCTTCATCGCCTGCATTGCAGCGACCGTGGCTTCCAGCTTGGCGCGCACTTCGGCGTCCAGCTTCGGGTCCTTGGCCTTGACCAATTCCGAGAGGCTCGCGCCCGTGACCTTTTTGCCGTCGATGCGCGTGTAAGCGCCCAGATAGACGTTCTGGATGCCGATTTGGTCAAAGAAGTGCGAGTTGTGCGTGTTGTCCGAGAAGCAATCGTGCTCTTCTTCCGGATCATGCAGCATCAGGCCGAGCTTCATGCGTTCGCCGGCCAGCTCGCCGTACGACAGGCTGCCCAAACCGGTCAGCATGGCGATCAGACCCGCCTTGGGATCTTCTTCGACGGCCTTGCGCGCGGCGCCGTCCTTCTTCCAGTTGCCCACCATTTCTTCCAGGTCGGTAACCAGCAGGTCGGTCACGGCCTTCAGGAACTCGATACGGCGTTCGCAGTTGCCGCCCGTGCATTGCTTGGGATCGAAGTCGGTGTACGGACGATTACCCGAATGGCGTTCTTGCGGTGTGCCCTTGCGGTCTGCCGGCGCCGGGCCGGTACCGTTCAGATCCTGGCCCCACAGCAGGAATTCGATGGCATGGTAGCCGGTAGCGACGTTGGCTTCGTTGCCATCGGCCTCGTGCAGCACTTCGGACAAAAGCTTGGGCGTGATCTTGCTGACGTCGACCGTCTTGCCGCCCACCGAAATCTTGGAATTGGCGATGACGTTGACCGAGTAGTACGCGTTCTCGTCGTTTTCGGTGCCGTAAGAGGCGTCCACGTAGTCGATCAGGCCTTCGTCCAGCGGCCACGCGTTCACGCGCCCTTCCCAATCGTCAACGATGGGGTTGCCGAAGCGGTAGGCCTCGGTCTGCTGGTAAGGAACGCGGGCGGCCAGCCAGGCTTCTCGCGCGGCCTTCAGCGTGTCGGCGCTGGGCTTGGCGACCAGGGCATCAATCGCGCTGCGCAGCGTCTTGGCGGCGGTCAGCGAGTCTTCATACCCCGCCAACGCCAGATCCGAATAGGTAGCGACCACGGCCTTGGGTTCCACCGCGGCGTGAGCCGTTCCCCCGAATACCGCCGCGGCCAGCACCGCTCCCAATAGCAACTTGCGCATCGCACTTTCTCCCGTAACTCGAACGGCTCCCGCCCCCGCGGCGGACCGTTCCGACTTGAATTTTGTGGATGCGAGTGTAAACAATTTTCGTTTGATGTTCAGCGCAAAGTCAGATACCTGACATTTTTTTGAACGCAGCCCGGGCCTGCGCAGCTGAAAACAGGCGAAAAAAACCCGGGTCATAACCCGGGCCGCCCTCGTGCTGATAACGCGCGATTGCGCGCCATCAGCCTTAATCAGCGCTGCAAAGGCGCCTTTGCCGTTTCCTTGGCAGCCAACAGCGCAATTGCCGTCACCACCAGCGCCGCCGCCACATACAGCGAGATCGCCAGGGTAGAACTCCAGGACTTGTACAGACTGGCAATGATCAGCGGCGCAAAGCCTCCGCCCACAATACCGGCCAGCGTGTAAGCCAGGGAAGATCCGGCATAGCGCACGCGCCCCGGGAACTGTTCAGTAATGAATGCAGCTTGAGGGCCGTACATCATGGCGTGGATCAACAGCCCCACCACGACAGCCGCGCAGATGGCGATCGGGTGCGCCGTGTCCATCAGCACGAAAAAGACAAAGGCCCAGATCATGCCCAGCACCGCCCCCGCCAAATACACCGGCCGCCGGCCGATCTTGTCCGACAGATGTCCGCACAACGGCACCGCCAATGCGTTGAGCGCAGCGCCCAGCATGGTCGCCGTCAACGCCATGGGGCGCGACAAGTGCAAGACCGTTGTCACATAGGTCAGCGTAAACACCACGACCAGCGCATACAGCACGTCAGAGCCAATGCGCGAACCGCCCGCGATGAGCAACTGACGCCAGTGCTGGACCAGGACTTCTTTGATGGGCGTGCTGGCGGTCTCGCGCTTTTCTTCCATTTCCAGAAACACGGGCGTTTCTTCCACGCCACGGCGCAGCCACAGGCCAAACAGCACCAGTGCGACACTGGACACGAACGGCAGACGCCAGCCCCAAGCCTGGAATTCTTCCGGGCTGAGGAACGCCGACACCAGGGCGATAAAGCCCGTGCCGATCAGCGTGCCGCACGACGGTCCCACTTGCGTGAACGACGCATTGCGCCCGCGCTGATTCGGCTTGCCGTGCTCCATCGACAGCAGCACAGCGCCCGCCCATTCCCCGCCCAGCGCCACGCCTTGCACAAATCGCAGTGCGACCAGCGCCACCGGCGCCCAGACGCCCCAGGATGCGTAGGTCGGCAACAGCCCCATCAGACCGGTCGAAATGCCCATGATGACCAGCGTGGCAACCAGAACGAACTTGCGGCCCAGCCGATCGCCCAGATGGCCGAAAACAAAACCGCCCAGCGGCCGCGACACATAACCCACGGCATAGGTCGAGAAGGCCAGGATGGTGCCCGTCAGCGGATCAAATGACGGAAAGAAAACGGCATTAAATACCAGCGCCGCCATCAGGTTGTAGATCGTAAAGTCGTACCACTCCAGTGTGGTGCCGACCGAACTGGCCATAGCCAGTCTGCGCATCTTGTTTGGCGCCGCCGCGGTTTTCAAGACCGCAGGATCACGTAGTGTATTTTCAGCCATAGGCTTCCCCTTGATTCGTTATTCGATGTGGTGCCGCGCTGCGCGATCAGCGCAGATCGGATGCGTTCAGCTTCCAGCCCAACTCAAGCAGCCAGGCGTCAGCGGGATTCCGGTCAAAGGCCGATGCCGCCAATTCGCGAAGCGCGCGCGCGGCAGAAACCGTGCTGGCTTCCACGACAAACAATGGGTCCAGCGTGCGATTCTCTTTGGACTCGCGCGGAAGCGGCGTGCTCAGTGTCGTGTCGGGCACCAGCAGGTACGACTGAACAAAACCATCGGCGTCGGCCAGTTTTTCGCCCAGCTCGCGGGCCTGCTCAATCAGCGCCTGGGCATCCCCTGCTTGCGGCAAAGGCAGCACCACCAGCTGGCTGCCGCTGCCAAAGCCCGTGACGGCTTCCACCGAGCAGACGCGGCGCATGGGATTGCGCATGCGGTCCAGATTGGCCACGGACCACGGCGTCTGGCGCTCGAAGGCGGCGCGGTAATCAGCGGTTGTGAAGGCGTCCAGCGATTCAGTACGGTACAGGCCCAGGTACTTTCGCCCGCCGCTTTGCGACACGTAGCGCGCGCCGGACAGGAAGCCCGGGATGCGCACGCGTTCTTCCACGTGTTCGCGGTCGTACCAGCGGTTGAAATCGGGCTCGTCGGCAGCGTCAACGTCAGACGCGACAAACAACAGGCCATGGGAAGGCAAAGCAGAAGCGGCAGATGAATTCATAAACAGAAGACCGGAAAAACCTTCGATTGCGGAAGGCCCAATCTTCAGCCGCCAGGCGGTGCGCGGACAAACGAGTAATTCTTCCGGGCAGCAACAGAATTACTGAAAGCCACCCTAGGGATAACACTATTGCGCAGAGCCGAAACGCGGCGCTGCCACGGACGTCGTGAATTGATCGGAGGCGCGGCTGGCCAGCTCGGCCACCAATCGGATCGCGTCCGAACCCGCGCTTTCCAGATAGCTCACTACCAGCAGTTGGGGCGGCACGGACATATCGCTGCGTATCACCTGCACTTCCCCGCGTGCCACGTATTCGTAGATAGGGGGCAGCGGCACCAGCGCCCGGCCAAAGCCGCTGCGCACCAGCCGTGCCAAAGCCGAAATTGAACTGACGCAATGCACCTTGCCCAGCGGCATGCCGGCTTCGCGGAACAGGGCTTTCAGCGCCTCGTGCGGCTGCGAACCCGGGCTCATTGTCAGTACCGGTTCGCTCAGCAGTTGCTGCACGGTCAGCGATTCTTCATCGCCCGCGCGTCCGACCCAACCCATTTCCATCGGCAGGCAGGCCGTGCTGATGATGCCCGTGTCGCTGATCAGGTCCGTTTGCAAGGCGATGTCCAAGGTGCCTTCACGCAGCCCCCGATGCAAGGCGCGCGTCGTTTCGGAGGTCAGCTGCACTTCAATACCGGGATAGGTGGACCGCAAGTTCGTCAGGAAACCGATCAGCCAGGTATGCACCACCGTTTCGATGGCGCCGATGCGCACGAGGCCGAACACCTCGTCGCCGCTTTTACCCAATGACAGGATCTGCTGGCGAATCTCCAGCAGCCGTTCGCCATAATCCAGCAGGCGAGTGCCGACGGCCGTCAACCGCAACTCCTTGGCGTCCCGCTCGAATAAACGCGCGCCGATGTCTTCTTCCAGCGAAGAAATGCGATTGGCCACGGCGGCCTGAGTGATGTGGAGGCGGTCGCTGGCGGCTCGAAAGCTGCCCAACCGCGCCGACCACAAAAAAGCTTCAACAAAACGCGTATTCATATTGCACCGGAGCCACAAGCCCGCTTGTTGAGATCACAGAACGCCATGTCCTGATCCGGCTACATCCTACCGCCTTCGGGCCCGGTGCAGCCGTGCGCAGTGCTGCGTCCCCTTCAGTGGTGCGTCATGCACCAAATTGGTTCATGCGCGGCACCAGCACGAAGCCCGCCGGCAGGCCCGTCATAGGGCAGCGGCCCCTGGAAACAAGTTGGCACGAGTTTTGCTTGATGACTGGTATGCAAGCTTGTCTACAAGCCCCCACCTTCCAAGCAGACCAGGAGCCCACATGATCAACCGCAATGCGCCCTACGCCTTCAACGCCACCCGCCGCCGGCTGATCCAAGGGGCCACTCTGGGCGCCGCGGTAATCGCCGCGCCCGCGCTGGTTCGCGCGCAAACGGGCCCGGTGATCCGTATCGGCTTCTGGCCCGTCGCGGCCGGCCTGCCATTCTATGCAGCGGTAGAAAAGGGTTACTTCAAGGAAGCGGGCCTGAATGTCGAACCGCTGAAGTTCGCGGGCGCGCAGCAAGTCATGGAAGCGATGCTGGCTGGCCGCGCGGATGGCAGCGCCAACGGCACCGGTTCCGCCAACCTGGCCATCGGCGAAATCGCATCGCCCGGCCTCTTTAAGATTTTTGCTTCCAATCCCAGCAACGTCAAAAACGTGCTGGACGAGTTCATCGTCGCAAAAGACAGTCCCATCAAATCTATAGCAGACCTCAAGGGGAAAAAGGTCGGATCTGGACCCGGCATCCAGAACGCCACGCTGGCCAAAGCAGTGCTGGAGCGCGCCGGCGCAACCGGGGCAACCGTGGTCGAGTTGGCAATCAGCCAACACGTCGCCGCGGTTGCCGCCGGCCAGTTAGATGCGTGCTACACGCTTGAACCCACCGGCACGGTGGGCCGTTTGAACGGCACCACTCGCGTGCTGGAAACTGGCGTGATCGCCAAGTACGTGCTGGGTGATCCGATGGCGCCGTGGTTTGGCGGATCGGCATCGCTGACCACCGCCTTCCTGAAAAAATATCCGGAAGAAAGCAAGAAATTCATCGCAGCCTATGCGCGCGGCATCGAACTGATCCGCACCAAACCGGCCGAGGCGCGCCCCTTCATGAAGGGCTACACCGCCATCGAAGGCCCCATGACCGAAGAAGTGCCGCTGGCCGCCTACACGCTCTACAACGAGTTCACGCCCAGCGACATCGCGTACTTCCAGAAATTCTTCGACCTGTTCACCGACAAGGGCATCTTTGCGCAGAAGGTCGACGTGTCCGCCATGCTCTACAAGGGCTGATCCATGACAGCCGCAACAAGCAAGCCGCCATCGAAATTCAACACCTCGCGCTTTCTGCCGCTGATTGGACCGCTGGCGCTGTTCGTGGTCTGGGATCTGGTTGTGCGCCTGCAACTGGTCAGCCCCGTATTGCTGCCCACGCCCAGCGCCACCATCGTGGCGCTTGTAAAAGGATTGGCTGGAGGCCCGCTGCTGTGGGATTTCCTGTCCTCGCTCAATCGCACCTTGCAGGCGTTTGTCATTGCCGGGGTCGTTGGCGTGCCCTTGGGCGTGTTGTTGGGCAGCAATGAAAAGGCCTACCGCAGCGTCGAGTTCCTGGTGGATTTTTTCCGGTCTACGCCCTCCTCTGCGCTGATCCCGCTGTTTCTGATGATTTTCGGCGTGACCGACATGAACAAGATCGCCATCGCGGCCTTTGCCGCCGTGCTGGTGATTCTGTTCAACAGCGCGTATGGCGTGATCAACGCGCGCAAGCAACGCGTGATGGCGGCCCGCGTGATGGGCGCGTCGCGCTGGCAGATCTTTAAAGACGTGTTGATCTGGGAAAGCCTGCAACCCACGTTTGTGGGCCTGCGCAGCGGCGTATCGATGGCGCTGGTCATCGTGATCGTGGCCGAGATGTTCATTGGTTCGGACAGCGGTCTGGGCAATCGCATCATCAATGCGCAGCAGGTGCTGAACGTGCGCGAGATGTACGCAGCGATTCTTGCCGCGGGCGCCTTGGGTTATGTGCTGAACATCCTTTTTCTCGTGCTGGAAAAGCGCATGGTCCATTGGAGCGGCCGATAAATGTCCACCGTTATCAACCCCATCATCGAGCCCGGCCCGGCCGTCGCCCCATTTGCACCCGGCCCGCTGGGCACGCACATCACGATACGCGGGCTGACCAAGTATTTTGCGGGCTGGCCCCTGTATGAAGACTTCAACCTGGACATACCCAAAGGCAAGATTGTCTCGGTGTTTGGCCCGAACGGTTGCGGAAAATCTACCCTGATCAACATGATCGCGGGCCTGATTCCCATCGACGCTGGCGAAATTCTTTTCGATGGCAAATCGCTGGCGCAAACCAAAATCGGTTATGTGTTCCAGAACTATCGCGAAGCCATGTTTCCGTGGCTGCGCACGATCGACAATATCGCCTACCCGCTGCGTCTGGAAGGCCGCAGCAAGGCCGAAGTGGATGCGCGCGTTCAAGAGCTGGTGGCGTCGTTTGACGTCAAGTTCGACTTGAACCGCTATCCCTACGAGCTCTCGGGCGGGCAGCAGCAGACCGCGTCCATCATGCGTGCGCTGGCGCCCGGACCTGAAGTGCTGTTCCTGGACGAGCCATTTTCAGCGCTGGACTTCGAGATGACGCTGTTCATCCGCGAAAAGCTGCAAGAGGTCTTCTTGCAGACGGGCACCACCATGCTGCTGGTGTCGCATGATCTGGAAGAAGCCGTGTATCTGGCCGACCAGATCCTGCTCTTGACCAAGCGCCCCACCCGCGTCGCCGAGATTCTGGATTACGGCGATGCGCGCCCCCGCACGGTGGACACCTTGTCCGAACCCAGCTTCATTCAAATGAAGAAACTCAGCCTGGAAATCTTCCAGCGAGAAGTGCGTAAATAATTCACTGAGTAAGTCAGCAAATCAGACTATCCGGAGAGTTCGCCATGACCCAGGAAACCATCGATCAATATGTGCGCAGCGCATTGGCGCTGTCGGGCTACGCGCTGCGCGAGGCCACTACAGCAGAGGTCGTGCAGCAGTTCTCGCGCATTCACGACATTGCGGCAAGCTTCGTTGATGAGCCGCTGCCGGTAGAGCTGGAATCGGCCTTGGTGTTTCGTCCGTGAGCGGCCCCGCACACGACATCGCCCGCCAGGTCCGCAGCGGCGAGCGCAGCGCCACGGCGGTGCTGGAGGCAACGCTGGCACGCGTGCGCGAGCGCAATCCCGGCCTGAATTGCTTTACTGCCATCACGGAGGCCCGTGCGCGTCAGGAAGCCGCGGCCATCGATGCGCGCCACGCACGGGGCGAAACCTTGCCGCCGCTGGCAGGCGTGCCCTATGCCGTCAAGAATCTGTTCGACATTACTGACGAAGTGACATTAGCGGGCGCGCGCGTCAATGCAGCCAACCCGCCAGCGCTGCGCGACGCTCGGTTGATCACGCACATGCGCGAAGCTGGCGCGGTGCTGGTGGGCGCGCTGAACATGGACGAGCACGCCTACGGCTTCACCACAGAAAACACGCATTACGGCGCTTGCCACAACCCGCATGACACGACCCGCATTGCGGGCGGCTCGTCGGGCGGCAGCGCCGCTGCGGTTGCCGGCGGAATGGTGCCGCTGACGCTGGGTTCCGACACCAACGGATCGATCCGCGTGCCCGCATCGCTATGCGGCGTGTTCGGCTTGAAGCCCACCTTCGGGCGCCTGTCCCGCACCGGCTCATTCCCCTTCGTTGGCAGTCTGGATCATCTTGGTCCGTTCGCCGCCAGCGCCAGCGATCTGGCTGCGGCGTACGACGCCTTGCAAGGCCCCGACGCGGATGATGCCGCTTGCGCGCAGCGGCCCGCGGAACCCGTGCTGCCGGGCTTGGCTGGCGGCGCACGAAAACTTCGCGTGGCGGTGCTGGGCGGCTATTTCTCTGAGATGGCGGGGCCGCAAGCCCGCCGCGCCGTCGAGATTGCGGCGCTCGCGCTGGGCGCCACCGCCATCGTGGACTTGCCTGGCGCGACGCAGGCGCGGGCTGCTGCCTTCATCATCACGGCGGCTGAAGGCGGCGCGTTGCACAGGCGCAAACTGGTCACGCATTACGACTACTACGAGCCCTATTCGCGCGATCGCCTTGTTGCAGGCAGCCTGGTGCCCGCAGCGTGGGTGCAGCAGGCGCAACGCATCCGGTATCGCGTTTACCGCGAGGCGCTGGCGCTGTTTGCCCAGTACGACGTGCTGATCGCGCCCGCCACGCCCGTATCCGCCACTCCTATCGGCACAGACTGGCTGACGCTGGCGGGCAAACAACTGCCAGCGCGCGCCAGCATGGGTCTGTTAACGCAACCGATCTCCTGCATTGGCCTGCCGGTGTGCACCGCCCCTACCTGGCCGGAGACCGATCAGGACGGCCACCTGCCGCTAGGCGTGCAACTGATAGGCGCGCCGTGGCGCGAAGCAGACTGTCTGAGCGCGGCGTTGGCATTGGAACAGGCCGGCGCGGCACGTGTACGTCCCCTTTGAATCGACTCCAAGGCCAAGCTATGGAAACCGCTTTCACCGCCATCGACATGCCGCGCACCCTGGCCGATACGGCCTATGGCGCGCTGAAGCGGGACATTCTGGACTTCCGCCTGGCGCCAGGCGACCGCTTTACCGAAACCGAAATCGCCGACCGCCTGCAAGTCAGCCGCACCCCCGTGCGCGAAGCGTTGTTCCGGCTGGAACGCGAGGGGTATCTGGAAGTGCGTCAGCGCAATGGCTGGCTGGTCAAACCGCTGGACTTCAACACGCTGGACCACTTCTATGAATTGCGCAGCGTGTTGGAAGTGGCCGCCGTGCATGCGCTGTGCACGCCTGGGCAATCACCGGACCCGTTGCGCGCCCTGCGCTCGCTGACGGACATCTGGCTGGTAGATGCCAGCGCGCGCTCGACCGATTGCGAATGGCTGGCTGACCTGGATGAACGCTTTCATGTTGATCTGGTGGGCGCTGCGGGCAACCCAGAGATCTCCCGGGTGCATCGCGCTGCCACCGAACGCATACGTATCGTGCGCCGGCTGGACTTTACGCAGCCAGACCGCGTAGACAAGACCTATGAGGAACATGGCGCAATCTTGCGTGCGGTTCTGGAACGCGATGGCGCCACCGCCGCCACGCTCTTGCAAACGCATATTCAAGACAGCCAGGAGGCGGTGCGCAAGATCACGTTGCACCGCCTGTATTCAACGCGCCGGGCAAAAGCCGCTTAGGAGAAGCGCCGCCACCGCGCGGCAACGCTTCTCCTCGCGTGGCAGAACTCAACCAGCGCGCAACCAGCGATGCAACACGCGCGTGATGACCGGAATGCAGACAAACACCATGATGGGCGTCAGGGTGACGCTGGTGATCAAGACGCGCCAGAATACGGGCAGGGCAATCAAGTGTTCGCTGACCAGCATCGAAAACACCAGCAAGACCGGAAAGTAGGCCAGCCAAATACTGACCGCCTGCTTCCAGCGCGGCGGCGCGCTGGCGGCCTTGGGCGCAAACCAGCTGTCCGTACCGCTGACGCGATGCTCATGACTGGCGCGCACCAGGTTTGCGCCGCGCTCGAGCCACATGCGGCGCGGCAGCGATTTTTCCCAACGATTCAGGCTGGCTTCGTCGCTAAAACGGAGCACGATTTGATACTGGTCCCCGCCCTCGGGCGGCTGCAACACGCCCGACCCCAGAAACCCCGGAAAACCTGCCGCCAGGATTTCGCCCTGGCGCATCCAGGACAGAAAATCGCTATAGCGTTCGGGGGTAATGTGCCGGGTGACCAGCATGGTGACCGGGGCAGAAACAGCGGAACTGGACATGGTGGAACTCCTGGGCATCGATGCAGCTTGTTATGCAGTGTTAACCCTAGCAAGCCGCGTGCCAGCTTTGCAGCGCAGCATTTCCCCAGCAGCTAGGGCCGCCAGACCACATTGCCAAGAACTTTGCGCACCGCACAACACACCATATTGGTGATTACCCCTACAACTCGCACCATATTGGTGCAAACCCGGAGATGCCTATGGAAATCAATCTGCCCGACGTGGTGGCTGAAGTCACCGCCGCGTGTAAGCGCTATGAAACGGCGCTGGTGAACAATCTGGTCGACGAGCTGGACACCCTGTTCTGGAACAGCCCGCACACGTTGCGATATGGCGCAGGCGAGAATCTGTATGGCTACGACGCCATCCGCGCCTTTCGCGCCGCGCGTTCTCCGCAAGGTTTGGCCCGCCGCGTACTGCGCACTGCCATCACCACATACGGCACCGACTTCGCCACCGCCAACCTGGAATTTCAGCGCGAGGGCAGCGATCGTACTGGGCGTCAGAGCCAGACCTGGATGCGCACGCCCGAAGGCTGGCGCGTGGTGTCCGCGCATGTCAGCCTGATGACATAGCGCACGCACAAGGCGCTGCATATCAATATGTGCAATCGGCATTGAGCGTGTCACGGTCCAGGTCTACACTGGGTATTCCTTTACACCGTTGGAGCATTTGCCCATGAGCACATACAAGATTGCGGTTTTCGTCGGAAGCCTGCGCGCCGCGTCGATCAATTTGCGTCTGGCGCGTGCCTTGGAAAAACTGGTTCCCGCGGACTTCAAGTTCGAATATGTGAGCCTGGGCGACATCCCGCTGTACAACCAGGACAACGAAAACAACCTGCCCCCGCCTGCCGCCAAGCTCAAGCAGCAGATCGCCGATGCCCAAGGCATTTTGTTTGTCTCGCCCGAGCACAACCGCTCGGTGCCCACGGCTATCAAGAATGCGATCGACTGGGGCTCGCGCCCTTGGGGCCAGAACTCGTGGACGGGCAAGGCCGTAGGCATCGTCGGCGCGTCTCCGAGCGCCGCTGGCACCGCGCTGATGCAACAGCACTTGCGCAATATTCTCGCCGCCGAGGGCGCCAATTCCCTGACCACGCCCGAAGTCTTCCTGCAATACACGGATGGCCTGGTTGATGATCAGTTCAACATCACGAACGAAGGCACGCGCAAGTTCCTGCAAGGCTGGATCGACCGTTATGTGGACTGGGTCAAAAAGCTGAACACCTGATCGCCGCCGCTGCCGGCCGGGGTCAATCCCTGGCCGGCGCCGATCGCCCGCTCTACCTCCGGGCGATCAAGCCCCCCGATTCGTCGGGGGGCTTTTTTATTGGGCCGCAGGATCTGCGCCCCGCCCTTGCGAAGTTATCCCCGTCAACTGTGGAGAAGCTTGAGGACAGTATTGGGGTAGAGTCAAAAATCGTCATCAGTTCAAGCACTTGCGCAGGGTGATCAAACAATGCGCAATCATCCTTTTGGATGAGATTCGGCGTATTTATTCACAAAAAACCTGGATGCATGCCCAGCGGTTTCATGAAGCGTTGAGGGTGTGTGGATTTGTCCCAGCATTCTGTGGACAAGCATGAGGACAGTCTGAGGGCAGGTCGAAAATCCCCAACGATATCAACGCCCTGCAAGGGGTGGTCAACAATAGCCCAATCGCCTGAATCGGAGCCGATGTTGTCCCCGGCAAATGTGGATAAGCCTGAGGACAGTTCCAGGGCACTCTTCAAATCCCCTTATATCCCAATGACTTGCAGGCAGCGGGCAAAAAACGCTCACATGCGCCGCCGCCCGATGCCAGGCTGTGGACAGTTCACGCGGCCCCAAAAACGAAACAGGCTTGTCCCCATGGAATGTGGACAAGCCTATGAACAGTCGGACAACAAGTCTGAAAAGTCCTTATCCGACAATCACTTGGAAGGCGTGCTCAAAAAAGAAGCAGCGACGGAATTACTCGTTGCCTTCCAGGCGCATACCGATCTTCAAACCGACCTGCCAATGCGCCACCTTGCCATTCTTGATGTGGCCGCGCACCTCGGTGACTTCGAACCAATCAAGATTGCGCAAGGTCTCGGATGCGCGTTCTATAGCTTTGGAAATAGCATCATCGGTGGACTTGGTGGAAGAGCCCACCAATTCGATCTGCTTATAAACGTGATTCGACATAGCTCGTCTCCGCTAAGGGGGGTGAGTCATGAATCGTCGGTGCGTTGGCCTTGTTCCGGCGCGTGCGACCGGCAATCCATTCGAACTCACAGGATACCCCCGCAGCGCCAGCCTGGTGTTACGAGTTTCGACGCGCGGTATGGCTCCAGGCGCTTAGCCGGCTTCGAACTGCTTGAAGCGTTCTTGCAGAAACTCTCGCAACCGTCTGACGGCGGGCGACAGCAGCATGCGATGCACGCAGAGCAAATACAAAGGGGATGGCTCGCTGACGTAGTCCGCCAGCAGCTCGACCAGACGGCCCGCCCGCAGATCGGACAACACGTCATAACGCGACTTGTAGGCCACGCCGTGCCCCGCCAGTGCCCAGCGGCGCACCAGGTCGCCGTCATCGCCCACCCGGTCTCCCTTTACGGGCACCGTCTGACTGGCGCCCTCGCGCTCGAACGTCCAACGGTCGTGCAAGGTTTCACCCAGCACGAAAGACAGGCAATTGTGGCGGCGCAGATCGCCAGGCGCTTGCGGCACGCCATGACGCGCCAGATATCCGGGCGAAGCGCAGACCACACGGCGGTTGTGCTCGGCCAGGGGCAAGGCCACCAAAGCCGAATCGTTTGGCGTGCCGTAGCGCACCGCAATATCGACGGGCTGGCGGTACAGATCCGCCAACCGGTCGCTGATACGCACCTGGAAACTGACCCGCGGATGCTGGACCTGAAAGTCATCCAGCCAGGGCAGCAACACGTGCCGCCCCAGATCAGACGGTATGGATATCGACAAGGTGCCAGAGATGCCAGTCTTGTCGCGTGCCATGGCATTTTTGCCCGCTTCAAGCGTAGACAGCGCAGACCGGGCGTATTCTAGATAACGCTCGCCATCGCTCGTCAGGCGCAAGCTGCGGGTGGAGCGCACGAACAAGCGCGTGTCCAGCGTCAATTCCAGGCGTTTGAGCGCCGCGCTGGCGACCGCTGGCGTCAGATCCAATTCGCGTGCGGCGGCAGAAAAGCTGCCCTGATCGGCCGCTGCAACAAAGATCTTCAAGTCTTCGAACCGGACCATGGCTGCCTTATTTTCAAAAAATTATTGAAACTGAGTCCGATGCTAGCCGGTTTTTCATCGCTTCGGACTGGGTAATGATGGCCCTACCCCCGAGACCCTTTGGAGTCACCGCATGAAAATCGAACTACACGGCAAGAAGGCCCTCGTCACCGGATCATCCGGCGGCATTGGATTAGCCATCGCTTTAGGACTGGCTGAAGCTGGCGCGCAAGTCGTTCTGCATGGCCGCAACGCCGATAAGCTGGCCCGAGCCGCGGCCACCATCACTCAGAAATTTCCCGACGCGCAGGTCAGTACCGTGCAGGCGGACCTGGCTACAGCGGATGGCGCCGCATCGGTCAGCGCCGCTCATCCTGACGTGGATATCCTGGTCAATAACGCTGGCTTTTTCGCGCCTAAATCGTTCACCGAAATCACGGACGATGACTGGCAAAACATGTTGAACACGAATGTCATGAGCGGCATCCGCCTGTCGCGCTATTACCTGCCGCGCATGATGGCCGCCAACTGGGGCCGCGTAATCTTTATTTCCAGCGAATCCGGAGTGCAGATTCCTGCCGAAATGATCCACTACGGCGTCAGCAAAACCGCGCTGCTGGGCGTTTCGCGCGGCTTGGCCGAATTGACCGCCGGCACGGGCGTCACCGTCAACGCCGTGCTGCCCGGCCCTACCCGCTCTGAAGGCGTGGCCGATTTCTTCGCCGAGATGGCCAAGGAACAAGGCGTATCGCAAGCCCAGATGGAACAAGACTTTGTTGCCCAGCACCGCCCGACGTCGCTGCTGCGCCGGCTGGCCACGGTGGAAGAAGTGGCCAATATGGTTGTCTACACCTGCTCCACACAAGCCTCGGCCACCAACGGTGCCGCGTTGCGTGTCGATGGCGGCGTCGTCCGCTCCATTCTTTGATCCCTGAGTTGAGCCCAATGAAAGCTATTGCCTACTTCAAGAATCTGCCGTCCTCCGACGCCGAATCTTTGCAGGACATCACGGTCGCCGAGCCGGTGCCCGGCGATCACGACCTGCTGGTCGATGTGCACGCCATCTCGGTCAATCCGGTGGACGTGAAGATCCGCGCCAACCGCCCCGCTAAAGAGGGCAAGCCGGAGATCATTGGCTGGGACGCTGCCGGAGTGGTCCGCGCCGCAGGCGCCAAGACCAGCCTGTTCAAGCCCGGCGACCGCGTCTGGTACGCAGGCGCGTTGACTCGCCCCGGCGCCAACAGCGAGCGGCATGTGGTGGACGAGCGCATCGTCGGCCATATGCCGAAAAGCCTGGACTTCGCCCAGGCTGCGGCGCTGCCACTGACCACCATCACCGCCTGGGAACTCCTGTTTGACCGCCTGCGCGTGCTGGACAACGCTGCGCCCAGCCAGCGCAGTTTGCTGGTCATCGGCGCGGCCGGCGGCGTGGGTTCCATTCTGGTGCAATTGGCCCGCCAACTGACCGGATTGACCGTAATCGGAACCGCCTCACGCCCTGAAACGCAGGCCTGGGTGCGCGAGCTGGGCGCCCATCACGTGATTGACCACAGCAAACCTTTGACCGAAGAGCTCAAACGTATCGGCTTTGATCAGGTCAGCTACATTGCCGGCCTGAACCAGACCGACAAGCACTTCCCGCAAATGGCCGAAGCGATCGCCCCGCAAGGAAAAATTGCGTTGATCGACGACCCATCTGCCATCGACGTGCGCCTGCTGAAAGGCAAGTCGGCATCTTTGCACTGGGAATTCATGTTTGCCCGCCCGCTGCACAACACGCCCGACATGATCGCCCAGCACGAATTGCTGAACCAGGCTGCCCGCCTGATAGACCGCGGCACGCTGCGCACGACTCTGGGAGAGCACTACGGCAAGATCAACGCCGAAAACCTGCGCCGTGCGCACGCCTTCCTTGAAAGTGGCAAGGCGCAGGGCAAGGTGGTGCTGGAAGGCTTCTGATCCTGCCATTGCGAGATATCTCGCCCGCCACGGGCGGGATAGCTCGCTATTACAGCCGGAAAGCGGTAAAAACTCGGGCGTACCGTTGTCGCGCCATTTTCAGGAGTTTTTTCTGCTTGCCCACCTGATCGAACAGATGCTTGAGCCCCTGCTGTGGGGCATGGTCGCGTTCACCCTGGCCATGCTCCGCGTGGCGCCATTGCAAGGATGGAGAGCCGTCATCGTTGCGGGCATCTCGGCCGGCATGGTGTTCGACACGATCCAGTTCCGCGTGGGCCCGCCACGGCTGTGGGATACGCTGGTTGTGGAGTCAATCGTGGCCGCGCTGCTGGCAGGCGCCGTGCTGGAAACGGCGTTTCATCTGTTCCAGCGGCTGCGCGCCGCCCGGCGCGCATAAAGCGCCCTCGCAGCCTTAGCCGCGCCCTTCCCGCTTCGCGCGGGCATGCGGATCATTGATCTCTGACTCCAGCTCGGCAACCAGCCATTGAAACCAGCCGTTCTCGGTGCGGGCGTAGACCACTGCTGCGGGAATCTTTCCGTCGCGCCATCCAGCCTGATGCGTGTCCATCCAGGCGGACAGACTCTTGTGCGGCGCCAGCAGGCCAGACAACCAGGTCCAGACATACTCCGGCACGTTGCGGCGAAAGCCCTTGGCACTGGCGTAGATGGTGGGCTCAAGCGGCAGGCTGCCCGAGCGGGCCAGCTTCTCTTGCACCCGGCGCAGCGTTTCGGCCGCAGCCTGCAATTGTTCGGTGCTGAGCTTTTTCACGAGGGAACTCCTAGACTGGTTTTGTCCGGATTATCGCCGGAGGAAGCGACGCTCTCCAAGCGCCATGTTCGAACGCAGCCCCGCGTCAGCCGCGCGTGCCGCGCGCTAGCGTCAAGCCCAGCAACGCAGTGGCGCTAAAGCGCGAGCCCGGGTCCAGCACCTGCATGCCGGTGCGCGTGTCTCCCGAGGCCGCCAGATTGAAGGCATCCGCCAAATTGGTCACCGGTTCAACGCATAGAAAATCCGCGCCCGGCGCGGTGTAGACCACCACATGCGCAAACGCCGGGTCTGCATGCAGCGCCAGTTCGTGGCCGTCTGGCCAATGCAAGGTGGCGCGCCCCGCCCATTGCGACAGGTAGGTGTCGCAACCTTCGGCCGACTGGCGTAGCTCACGCACATGCTTGACCTTGCTGCCCGTAGGCAGCCCGTCCGCATCAGCGGGCCACACACGGCGCGCATTCAAGGTGACCCGTTCTGCCGTGAAGTAAGGATGAATCCCCAAACCGAAGGGCATGGGCGTATCGCCATGATTGATGATCGCCAGGCTCAGGTTAAGCCCGCGCGCATCCAGCCGATAGCGCTGCACGCATTCAAACGGCCACGGCCAGCCCAGCACGCCAGCAGGCTGATTCAGCACCAGATCAACGCTGTCTTCGGTCAGGTTGCGCACCTGCCAAGGTAGATACAGCCCCGCGCCATGAATCGCATGCGGCCGGCCCGGCACAGATTGCAGGACATGGCGGGCGCCATTGAACGTAAACACCCCGTCCCGGATGCGGTTGGAATACGGCGTCAAGGGATAGGACCCGGCGCGCGGCCACTTGCCGGCCGGCCATTCTGTGGCGGTCAACGGCACAATCCAGTCATGCGCGCCGGTGGACAAGCGGGTCAAGCGCCCGCCGCCACCCGGCGCGAATTCGGCCCGGTGCGCGCCGCTGGCGATCGTTACGCGCTCGGTCGCGTCAACACCCTGGGCAAAAGGTAAATCCGGCATCTGCTGCTCCGGCGGCATACACAGTGCCGCTGTCGTGCGATTGTGCCGGGCGCGGTCTGGCGCAGCAAGCCTGGCCGTCTGGATGCCGCAGCAAACTCAAACGAATTGCGACGCCGAGCGCGCCCTTGTGCGCGAGCACTTTGATGACTGCTGGGTTTGGGCTTTTCGAAACGTGGCGCATGGGTTGCGCAGGCGCAAGCCGCTGAACATTTCCCGCCCTGACCCCGAAAAAAATCAACGCGCGCCAAAACTGTCTCCCCCGGCGCCGCACCCGGCCAGCCGGCCCGATACAATCACGGGCATGAATTCAGCAACACAAAACACCGCCGCCGACGCCCACGTGGGCCACACTCCGATGATGCAGCAGTATCTCCGCTTAAAAGCGGAGGCTGGCCCCTTGCTGCTCTTCTACCGCATGGGCGACTTCTATGAAATGTTCTATGAAGACGCGGAGCGCGGCGCGCGTCTGCTCAACCTGACGCTGACCAAGCGCGGCTCGTCCAACGGCATTCCTATCCCGATGGCGGGCCTGCCCGTACACGCCATGGAGCAATACCTGGCACGGCTGGTTGCCATGGGCGAATCCATTGCCATCTGCGAACAGATCGGTGATCCGGCCACGTCCAAGGGCCCTGTCGAACGCCGCATCGTGCGCATCGTCACGCCGGGCACGCTTACCGACGATGCCCTGCTCCCGCCTAAGGCCGACCGGGCGCTTGCCGCCGTGTTCGTGACCGGCAATGCGCGCGCGCCGCGCGCCGGGCTGGCGTGGCTGAATCTGGCCAGCGGCGAATTCCGCGTGACTGAATGCGCGCCTGCGCAGCTGGAATCTGAGTTGCACCGCGTTGCCCCTGCCGAGATCATCTGCGCCGACACGGCTGAGTTTGATTTCCCGTTTGACGGCGCCCGCGCTCGCGTGCCCGACTGGCACTTTGAAAGCGACGGCGCCCGCGCTCACTTGCTGGCGCACTTCAAGACCGACACGCTGGCGGGTTTTGACATCGAAGACATGCCGGCAGGCATCTGCGCCGCGGGCGCGCTGTTGCGGTATGCCGCGCGCACGCAGTCGCAGGCGCTGGCCCACGTGCAAAGCCTGTCAGCCGAACGGCCCGGCCAGTACGTGCTGCTGGACCCCGTCACGCGCCGCAACCTGGAGTTGACGCAGACGCTGGCGGGCGAAGATTCGCCCACCTTGTTCTCGCTATTGGATGGCTGCCGCACGCCGATGGGCAGCCGGTTGCTGCGCCGCTGGCTGCATCACCCCCTGCGCGAAAACGAGCAAGCGTTGGCGCGCCAGCAAGCCATCTCGGCTCTGCTGGCTGGCCGTATGGACGTCGAGCAGACTTTTGGGTCAGCCGGCCTATTGGAAGCACTGCGCGCCGCGCTCAACGCATTCCCTGACATTGAACGCATCGCTGCGCGGCTCGCGCTGCGCTCGGTGCGCCCGCGTGAGCTGGCCAGCTTGCGCGACGCGCTGGAATCCCTGCCCGCGCTACGCGATCTGGTGGCCCCGATGGCGTCGTCGCCACGCTTGGGCGAGCTGATCTCGCACCTGTCCGTAGACCCTGCGCTGGCAGCGCTGCTGGTGCGCGCTATCGCGCCGGAACCGTCTGTCGCCATTCGGGACGGCGGCGTACTGGCTGCGGGCTTTGATGCCGAACTGGACGAACTGCGCGGTCTGGCGGCGGATGGCGGCGATTTCCTGGTCAAGCTGGAAGCCCGCGAACGCGAACGCACTGGCATCAGTAACCTGCGCGTGGAGTTCAACCGAGTCCACGGTTTCTACATTGAAGTCAGCAAGGGCCAGACGGCCAAGGTGCCGGAAGACTACCGACGCCGCCAAACGCTGAAAAACGCCGAACGCTACATCACCCCCGAACTCAAAACCTGGGAAGACAAGGTACTGTCCGCGCAGGACCGTTCGCTGGCTCGCGAAAAGTGGCTCTTTGAACAGTTGCTGGATGTGCTGGCCGAACATGTGCGCCCCCTGTCCGACTGCGCAGCTGCTTTGGCTGAACTGGACACGCTGGCCGCGCTGGCCGAGCACGCACGCCGTCACGACTGGATGGCGCCAGAGCTGTCGGAACAGGCTGATATCGACATCGAGGCTGGCCGCCATCCCGTGGTCGAACACGCCATCGAGCGCTTCACGCCCAACGGTTGCCGGCTGGACCCGGCGCGCCGCATGCTGCTGATCACCGGCCCGAACATGGGCGGTAAATCGACTTATATGCGGCAGATCGCATTGATTGTGCTGCTGGCGCGCATAGGCAGTTTTGTGCCGGCTACGCGCGCGCGTATCGGGAAGATCGACCGTATCTTTACCCGTATCGGTGCAG
Source organism: Achromobacter seleniivolatilans (assembly GCF_030864005.1). Classification (NCBI taxonomy): domain Bacteria; kingdom Pseudomonadati; phylum Pseudomonadota; class Betaproteobacteria; order Burkholderiales; family Alcaligenaceae; genus Achromobacter; species Achromobacter seleniivolatilans. The sequence goes on along the minus strand of NZ_CP132976.1, from coordinate 175,963 downwards.
CCGATGACCTGGCTGGCGGCCGTTCGACCTTCATGATGGAGATGACCGAAGCAGCCGCCATCCTGTCCGCCAGCACGCCCAACAGCCTGGTGCTGATGGACGAGATCGGCCGCGGCACGTCCACCTATGACGGCTTGGCGCTGGCGTGGGCCATTGCTTGCCGCCTGCTGGCCCACAACCGCGCGCTGACGCTGTTCGCCACGCACTACTTTGAATTGACCCGCCTGCCCGCTGAACAACCCGCTTCCGCCAACGTGCATCTGGCCGCCGCGGAATCGGCAGGCGGCATTGTCTTCCTGCATGAAGTGCGCGAAGGTCCCGCCAGCCGCAGCTATGGGATTCAAGTCGCGCAGCGGGCAGGCGTGCCCGCTGCCGTGATCCGCCAGGCCACGCGCGAACTTGAACGCCTGGAATCGCAAGGCGCCCCCACGCCGCAATTGGGCCTGTTCTCGGCCGCCGCAGATGCCGACGCGCAAGCCTACGCCGAAGCGGACCGGTCCGACGCCATCCAAGCGCTGGACACCCTGCGCGAAGAATTGGCCACCATCGATCCCGACAGCCTCACCCCGCGCGAAGCGCTGGATGCCCTCTACCGCCTGAAGAAGCACCTTCAATGAACCTCGACCACCCTTTGCCGCTTCTGGGCAACCAAAGCCCTAACGACTTCATGCGCCGCTACTGGCAGAAGAAGCCGCTGCTGATCCGTCAGGCCATCCCGAATTTCAAGCCGCCCATCACGATCGCCGCGATCAAAAAACTGGCTCGCCGCGACGACGTGGAGTCGCGTCTGATCTGGCGCGAGAACGGCGAATGGCAAATGGAAAATGGCCCGTTCGCACGTCTGCCCAAAGACAATGAAGGCGACTGGACACTGCTGGTCCAAAGCGTGGACCTGCATAGCGATGCCGCGTCCGAGCTCATGGGACTGTTCCGTTTCATTCCTGATGCACGCCTGGATGATGTGATGATCAGCGTCGCCAGCCACGGCGGCGGCGTGGGACCGCATTTCGACAGCTATGACGTCTTCCTGCTGCAAGCGGCAGGAGAACGCGAATGGAGCTACGGCCGTCAGAAAGACCTGTCGCTGGAAGAGGGCCTGCCCCTGAAAATTCTTAGCAATTTTCAGCCGGAAGAAAAGGCCGTGCTGTCGCCCGGCGACATGCTTTACCTGCCGCCGCAGGCTGCGCACGACGGCATCGCGGCCGGCGATGGGTGCATGACCATCTCTATCGGTTTCCGTGCGCCCACGCAGGCCACGCTGGCGCGCGGGCTGCTGGAAGCCGCTGCCGATCAGGTCATGGCGCGGGTCGGCCTGTTGGGCGGCCCCTATGGCGAACCTGCACTCCCAGGCCCGAAGCTTTCCGCCGTCTACCGTGATCCTGGCCAACCTGCTGTCGACACGCCCGCCGCCCTGCCGGACGCTCTCGTTGCCGCCACGCTGGAAACCGTAGAAAAACTGCGCTTTGATGACGCGCTGGCTTCCCGCTTCCTGGGCTGCTGGCTAACCGAGCCCAGCAACCTGAGCGTGTTCGACGCGCCCGAGGGCATGGACGTAGACCTGGAAGAAGACTGGCCCGCATCTGGCCGGCTGGTGCTGGATCGGCGCAGCCGCATGCTGTATCGCGGCAAACAACTCTTCATCAACGGTGAAACGGCTATGACGCCGGCTGATGCCGCCCTTCGTCTGTTGGCTGACGCCCGCAGCCTGGACTGTTCAGCTCCCGTGTGTGGCCGCCTGTCCGACGAAGCGCGCTCATGTCTGGCTGATTGGCTGGATTCGGGCTGGATTCATTACGTACCCGCGTAGTATCCAGACACCTCCACGTATCTGGGTCGCACAGAACGCAATAAGGTCTATAAGTCGCGTCACATACGGAAAGACATAACACGAAGCTGAAAGGTTTGTTGCCGTTGGGATGCTACCTATATAACTTTCACACGTGATCGGGCGCTGGCTTCCTGTAGCCTGACCTCTGGTTTCCCCTAATGGGGTTTCAAGAGTCGTCATCTACAGGAGTCCAAAAATGATGAGCAAAACCTTAATTATTGCGTCTGTGCTGGCCATCGGGCTCAGCGCTTGCAACAAGAAGGAAGATGCCCCGGCGCCCGCGACCAACCCCGCCCCGGGCGCAAGCACTCCCGCTGCCCCGTCCAGCACGCCCCCGGCCACCTCGCCGGCTCCGGCTCCCACACCCAATACCACGCCGGGTGGCGGATCGAATACCCCGGGCGGCTCGACCACGCCCGCGTCTTAATAAAACAGAGACGAACCCCCGCTCTGAAGACGTAAAAAAGCCCTGGCAAATTGCCAGGGCTTTTTTGCGCCCGCCACGGCACGGCGTAGCCCGGCCAGCCATCGATTGCCGCGCAACCGCAATTTGATGGATTACGCGCGATGCACACGCCAGCGCTTGCGGCTGTTGGCCCGGCTAGCAAACTCCATCGTACGATCACCGGTCGTCCCACAAGCGTTGGAGCCACGCCCCCAAAATCAACGGGCAAAGAAAAAGGCCCCGAAGGGCCTTTTCCATTCAATCGATGCGTGAGCACCGATTGCTTCTGCCTTACATCTTGTCTTTCAAGACGCTCAACAGACGTTGGGCGGTAGCGCTGTTGTCGCGGGCGCCGTTGGCGTCCAGCACCGTCACCGTTGTCTGTTCGCCAGTTGCGACCAGGTGGATGCGGTATTGCGGCGCTTCGGCCTTCTTGTCGCCCGAGAACATGCGGCTGAAGAAGCCCGGTTGCTCGTTCTTCTCACCCGTGTCGGTATCAACATAGCGCACGAAGTAGTCTCCGGCCGAACGGTCGCGGTCATCTACTGCGAAACCGCCGCCATCCAACGCCACGCCAACACGGCGCCATGCGCGGTCGAACGACTCAGCAACCAGCAGCGACGTGCCTTGCGAGCGGACGTCTTCCTGGACGGCAGGCTTTTGCGGCGCGGCTTCTGCCTGCTGCACCAGCTTGCGGGCGTTGTCGACGTCGGTACCGAGGTAGACCATCATGCGAGCAAGCATGGCGGCGTTCAGGCCCGGATCTTCCTTGCCGTTTTGCCATTGCACTTGCGAGCCATCACCACCGACGCGCTTTTCCAGCATCTGGCGATGGCTGACATAGACTTCGGTGTGACCGTTGACGCGTTCGACGCGGGTGCGGAATTTCTCGCGTTCACCGCTATCCCAGGCCGATTCCAGCACCGCGCCCAACGCTTGGCGCAGCCAGCTTTCCGGGATCTTGGCGCGGTTTTCCGCCCAGTCGGTTTCGATCAGACCCGCGCTGGGGTTGTTGCTTGCCACGGTGAAACCGTTTTCGGTCCAGAAATCGACCAAACGCGGGAACACATCTTCGGGTGCGCGGTCGATGACCAGCCAGCGCAAATCGCCGTCACGCTCGACCCGCATATCCTGGCGGCCCGGCAGCACATTGCTGGCCTTCGGGCTGCTGGCCTGGACCTGACCTTGCTGCTGGAACTGCGAGTACGTCGTCGAGCCGGAAGCGGGCGCGCGGTAGCGCGGATCGCTGTTGGCCTGAGTCAGATCCGGCGGGATGCTCAGAGGCTCTCCACGCTGGGTGACGGCGCTCTTGTAGTTGACGGATTCTTCATTGCCCAGGAATTGGTTGACCTCGCTGCAGCCGGCCAACAACACCAGAGACATCAATGCCGACAAACCGGCATGACGCTTGTTCATACGTATCCTCACGATATTTAGAGCAGACCCGTTTCCTGGAGCGCACGACGCACGATTTCGTGGTTTTGCGTTGCCAGTTCAACCAGCGGAAGCCGGTAGCCCAGTGCGCTGTGGCCCATTTCGGCCAACGCCCACTTGACAGGGATAGGATTGGCTTCGACAAACAAAGCCTTGTTCAGACGCGCCAGGTAGGCGTTTAGTTCACGCACCTTGGGCACGTTGCCAGCCAGAGCGGCGGCGCAGAGCTCATGCATGAGCTTGGGCGCCACGTTGGCGGTAACGGAAATATTGCCACGCGCGCCCAGCAGAATCAGGGCAGCGGCGGTGGGGTCATCGCCGCTGAAAACCTGGAAGCTGGCTGGCGCTTCGCGCAGCAGCAGGCCACCGCGGGCGATGTCGCCCGTGGCGTCCTTGATGCCGATGATGCCCGGCACCTGAGCCAAGCGCAGAACCGTTTCGTTGCTCATGTCGGCAACGGTGCGGCCCGGCACGTTGTACAGGATCGTGGGCAGATCGACGGCTTCCGCGATAGTGCGGAAGTGACGATACAAACCCTCTTGCGAGGGCTTGTTGTAATAAGGGACGACCGACAGGCCAGCCTGCGCGCCGACCGCTTTTGCGTGGCGTGTAAGGTGAATGGCTTCGTCGGTGGAGTTGGCGCCCACGCCTGCGATGACCGGAATGCGGCCTGCGGCATGCTCTACAGCAACGCGGATCAGCTCCGCATGCTCTTCCATGGAGACCGTAGGCGACTCCCCGGTGGTACCCACCACCACAAGTGCGTCGGTTCCTTCCTGGATATGCCAGTCGATCAACGACCGGTAGGCAGCGTAGTCCAGGCTGCCATCAGGCTGCATGGGAGTGACCAGGGCCACCAAGCTGCCCTGGAAATTAACGCCTGCGGCGGTTGCAGGGGATGCCATAAATGTAGGGCTCCAACGCCCCGCGGCAGGATGCCCCAGGGCCAGAATCAATGAAACCGCTGAGTTTAACGGATATTGGCCAAAATCCTACAGAAACCACTGAACGATTGTCGTTCCAAGACTAAGCACTGGCCGCATCAAAAGCCAGAGCACGTCGGTGACCAGCAGGACAATGACAATCACCAGGCCATAGGGCTCAATTTTTGAGTATTGCCAGGCCAAACGGTTAGGCAGCAGACTAAATAGGATGCGTCCCCCATCCAAGGGCAAAATCGGCAACAAATTGAGCGCCATCAACACCAGGTTGATGTTCACACCCGCCATGCCCATTTCGAACCAGAACGATTCCTGCATACCGGATTCCAGCAGCAGGCGCAGCGAAAACGCCCAAAGAATCGCCATCAGCAGGTTGGCGGCGGGACCAGCCAGCGCCACCCACAGCATGTCTTTTTTGGGACGGCGTAAACGGCCGAAATCGACGGGAACGGGTTTCGCCCAGCCAAACAGCATGCCGGGACTGCCCAGCAGTTTGGATGCCAGCAAGATGGCAATGGGCACCAGCAGCGTGCCGACGGGGTCGATATGACGCGCCGGGTTCAGGCTGATGCGGCCCGCTTCATAAGCCGTCGGGTCGCCGAACATCCTGGCCACATAGCCGTGAGCGGCCTCGTGCAAGGTGATGGCGAAGATAACCGGTATCGCGTAGACCGCAATGGTTTGGATGATGTCGTTCATGGCGAACCGGATTGTAGATGAGCAACGTGCCGGCATGAGCCGGCACGTGTTTGGCGCCCTGATGAATCAGCCAAGACCAAGCGTAGCGGGGTCACCGCGGCCAATGCGAACCACCACCGGCTCGTCGCTGGTAAGGTCGATCACGGTGGTCGGCGATTGCGGGCAGGCGCCCGCATCGATGATGGCCGCCAGCTCGTGGTCGTAACGCTCGCGGATGTCTTCGGCGTCGTTCAACGCGTCGGTTTCGTCTTTGGGAATGAGCGTGGTAGAGAGCAAAGGCGCCCCCACCTGCTCAAGCAAGCCCAACATGACGGCGTGGTCTGGCACGCGGATGCCGATGGTCTTGCGTGAAGGGTGCGACACACGCCGCGGCACTTCCTTGGTGGCTTCCAGAATGAAAGTCCAGGGACCCGGTGTGGCGGCCTTCAATAAGCGGTATTGTTTGTTGTCCACCCGCGCAAAGTGGCCGATTTCAGCCAGGTCACGGCACAGCAGCGTCAAATGATGTCTTTCGTCCAGACCGCGTAGCCGGCGCAAGCCGTCAGCGGCGTCCTTATCGTCCAGCCGCGCGACAACGGCATAACTGGAATCGGTGGGTACGGCCACAAGGCCCCCATCGTTCAGCCATTGGGCTGCCTGCTTGAGCAGGCGAGGTTGAGGATTCGCAGGATGAATAGAGAAATACAGAGCCATGGGTTTATCCTAACACTCTTGAAGGCCGCCAAGTAAAGCGCGGCGATGCAAAATGACGGGAACGCCGACCCGTCCGGAGAAACAGTATGCGCCTCGATGACTCGCGCGAAAGCGACAATGTGGAAGACCGCCGTGCCAGTGGCCCACGTATCGGCGGACGTGGCACCATCGGTATCGGTACGATAGTACTTGCCCTGGTGGCCATGTACTTCGGCGTGGACCCCAGCGTGATTCTGCAAATGGCCGAAGGCCCGCCCGCCACGCAACAGCAGGCGCCTGCCACGCGCCCGCCCGTTGACGATCCTCAAGCCCGTTTCGTGGCCAAGGTGCTGGGCGAAACCGAAGACACCTGGAGCGCCATTTTTCAGAAAGATCTGAATCGCCAATATGTCGCGCCCAAGCTTGTGCTGTTCCGTGGCGCGACCCCCACGGCTTGCGGTACGGGGCAATCGGCGATGGGCCCCTTCTACTGCCCGGGCGACAGCAAGGTCTATATCGACTTGACGTTTTTCGACGAATTGCAGAACCGCTTCAAGGCGCCGGGCGACTTCGCCCAGGCCTACGTGATCGCGCATGAAGTCGGCCACCATGTGCAGCACCTGCTCGGCATCTCTGATCAGGTCGATCAGTTGCGCCGCCGCAATCCTGCCCAGGCCAATGCGCTGTCGGTGCGCGTGGAATTACAGGCCGACTGCTTTGCCGGACTGTGGGCGCAACGCGCCAATGCTGCGCGCAATATTCTGGAAGGCGGTGACGTTGAAGAAGCGCTGGCGGCGGCCACCGCCATTGGCGACGATCGTCTGCAAAAGCAAAGCCAGGGGTATGTGGTGCCCGATGCGTTTACGCATGGTTCTTCGGCGCAGCGAGTGCGCTGGTTCAAGCGCGGGCTGGAAAGCGGCAACATCAAACAATGCGATACGTTCTCAGCCACATCGTTGTAGCTGGCGCTTGAACTTTCGCGCACCCCCGCCCCTTTAACTGTATTTATATACAGTTAAAGGGTTTACACCGTCTTCATCTTGTAAGATTACGCCCCCTCGCACTGTTTGCGCGCATGAGTTCCCTGCGCCAAGTCGCGAGCGGCGCAGCGCATTCGTAGCGCAATTCCAAGACCCTAGATCAGTGCCATGGCCAACAAGTTCGAACCGTTAATCACCGTTGATGAGGTGCAAGAAATCCTTGCCGAACCCAAGGAAACCGTAAAGCCGATCTCCTGGATTCCGAAGCCCGCGGCAAACAACATCCAATGGATGGAATTCGCCAGCGCATGCCGGATCAAGGGTGAAGTACGCGAAGACGTGATCTTTCGCGTGATGTACCGCGGTGCGCGCACCGCCGTGCATGGCCAGGCCACGATCTTCCTGACGGAAGCGTTCTGTGCCAGCCTTTTTGTGGGTCCGCACCGCGTGTTCGGCGTGGATACCGATGACTCCTTCCATACCAGTCTGGTAGGCGCGGGCCGGCCGCAGTTCCGCAAACCGCTTGCGGATCGCAGCCACGAACATATCTGGGTGGACGAAGGCGAAGGTTATGCCGAACCCATCGTGCCCGCCCTGCACAACATCAGCGCGCTGATGCAGTATTTCCTGCCGCGAGCCAATCTTGCGCTTGCCGGCGGTTTTGCGCATCCCCTCAAAGGCCGCCAAATCGAATTGATCCTATGAGCAACTTTCTGGAAGCCTCCGGCTGGACCGTTCTGCCGGCCGGTGAACACGCCATCCGCGCCATATCGCCCATGACGCTTGGGCTGGACGGGCAGCACGCCGCCTTCTTCATTGCGCATCCCGATGACGCATCGTTTTACTTGACGGACGCCTGTGAGACCACGATGCACGCGTCCAGCTACGGTATTGACGTGGCGGCCAAGCGCATCGACATGCTGAACGAAACGCCCGGCGTCAGCCTGGCGCACTTTGACCGCGACGGCGCCATCGTTGCGTCCGGCCCGAACGAGCAATTGCAGGAAGCCCTGTGGGATGCAGTCAAGCTGGCAATGGCCCTGTCATTCCAGTGCGCCAAATGGATGCCCAAATTCAGCCAGCTGCGATTCCGCGCTCAGGTGGGCCGCGCGCTGGCCGAAGGCGTGGGCGTTAACCGCATGGTCAAGGGCGCGCGCGCCAAAGGCAGCAGCGGCCACATGGCGGACTTCGCATTCGGAGTCCGAGCCGCAGGCAGCACCGCACTGACCTACATCGAGCCGATTGCGCTGAAAGCCGGCAAGAAGATGGACTGGACGCAGGTTTATCAAACCCACGGCAAGATGTCTGACGTCAAGATGGCAGACGCCCGCAACTCTCGCATGGTTATTTTGGAGGACGGCGCATCCGCCGAGGAATTCAAGAAGGCCGTGACCATTCTTGAGCAGTCGGCAACGGTGCAGACGCTGGCCAAGACCCGCGATTGGCGCGAGGTCTTTGCCGGCTAGGACGGCATGTTGGTCAGGCCATCGACGATCTCGCGGCCATGCACAATGGCTGCGTGCACGGCTTCCCGTGGGCTGTAGACAAAACCGCCATCTGCAAATTGGGGAACGGGGTATTCGTCGCCGCCTTCCAGCACGGAACCCGCCTGAACCACCATTACCGATGCGATGAAAACGGGGCCACTGGCTAGCGCCACAACTTCAGCGCCCGCGCCCCGGGACACCTTGGCTGTCAGCCGGTATCCCTTGTAGATCAAGTTGTTCTGATGCACTTTCGGATGCCCTCTTTCTGCGATCGAGCATACCCCGCCTGTCATGACAGTTCAGATATGTTTTGTAACGCAGGCATGGAATAGAAACATTGTTGCGCCGCAAGAATTGCGTCCCCCTTTGTTCAGGGAAGGCAATGCAATGACGCGGGCCAGCGTGCGATCAAGCCTGACGCGGCTCGCAGGGCGACTCAGGCACGTACGCCTGAACGCCTGCGAGCCAATCCCGGGGATTACCCTAGGCCGTGTTGCGAAATCGCATCTTTGAGCCGAGCCATACCGGTCGCCTGCTTGTATGCGGCCAAGGTCCAACCCTGCCCGAGCAGGATCATGCGCGTGTGCAGGTCTTCCAGCACCTGGGGCTGCACTTCCGGCCCCAGATAGCTCAGTTGCTTACGCCGCACCTCTACGTAACCCAGCTCGTAGTCCCGCGCCAGCCCCATCCAAAGCCGGTGCGCGCCGGTCGACTGGCGTGCACCGCTGATGATGCACAGACCAGCCTCAAGCGCCCATCGGTAGACCGCCGTCGCCAGACCCATGCCCTGGTAAGGCGCCGAGTACTTCGAATGCGGTGCGCGGACATAGGGGTCGGCGCGCTTGCCCACTTCGATCAGCCGGTTGAACACGGTATAGCCCGCCACCCGGTCACGCTGCACGTCCACGACATACACGTAGTACTCGCCGTCGGCTTCGCGATAGCGAAGCACGATGCCAGGGATGTCGGTCTTGACCTCCGGCAATCCATGTAAGCGATCTGAAGGACGATTCATCCGATTGTGTATGGCATCGAGCTCCTTCTCCACCTCGTGGGGAGCATGATTGACGTCGATGCGCAATTCCGTCACGAAACGCGAGATATGACGAACTGCGTGCAGTGCCAACGTAGGCAAGGCCACCTCCTGTACAGAGTTAATAAATAGTCAGTCAAGCTGACGAAAAAAAAGCCGCATTCGCGGCTGGAATGGTTGTGTGCGGATCACCGCCAAGTGGCGGAGCAGATGGCGCGGGGAGCGGACAAGAGACGATTACGCAGCAGCATGCGCCGCTCCTTGCCAGCCATCGGCCGGCTGCGCTTCGGGTTTACCGAAGAAGGCTGGAAACTGCTGCGCGCCCTTGCGCGTGACGGTCAACGCACGCGAATCCAAATCTTTGGTGATCCAGTCCCGCTGCACCAGCGCGGCCAGCAACGCCGCACCCAGGGCGCCCCCCAGATGCGAGCGGCGTTCGCTCCAGTCCAGGCAGGCACAGGCAAAGCGCCGGCGGCGTTGGCGCGCTTGGCCAACATCCACGCCCACTTGCGCCAATGAGGCCTCGCCCAATGGAGTCAGAGCATAATCGCGGCCATCAGCGGTCAGCCACTGGCGTGCCAGCATGGCGTCATGAATGCGCACGGCAAGCGTGCCCGCCATATGGTCATAACAAGTTCGGGCTTCCCGCAACGCGGACGGCGTGTTGGGTTTGAATGGCACACGTTCAGCACCCGCCACCACCAACAGGGCTTCCAGCGCTTGGCCCACTTCGCTATTGGCCAAACGGTAGTAGCGATGTTTACCTTGCACGGCCAGTTCGACCAGCCCCTGTTCGCGCAGGCGCTGAAAATGACTGCTGGCGGTGGATGCCCCGATGTCGGCGGCTGCGGCCAGCTCGGTCGCTGTGCGCGCCCGGCCATCGAGCAGCAGGCACAGCATGCGCGCGCGGGCCGGATCGGCGATCGCGCCCGCCACGGCGGAAAGACTGATGTCGGCGAACTCGGAATCCATGATTCGCTGTAGACCAAAGTGTTGTGTGCAAGTCGTAAGCATACTGCGAGTCATCTCAACAAGACACCCGGCGCTGCCGGCACGCCATGACCCCTGCTCAATCCTTCTTCGGCTGGAAAGTTGTCACCGCCACCTTTGTCCTGGCCATTTTCGGCTGGGGTGTAGGGTTTTATGGCCCGCCCGTGTTTTTGCACGCGGTTGTGCAACGGACCGGCTGGAGCGTTGCGCTGGTCTCTGGCGCCGTCACGCTGCACTTTCTGAGCGGTACGGTAGTGGTGGCGAATCTGCCGCGCCTGTACCGGCGCATTGGCGTTGCTAATGCGACTGTGGGCGGCGCCGTGTTGCTGGCACTGGGCTTGGCGGGCTGGTCATTGGCGCAGTCGCCGTGGCAGCTATATGCCGGCGCGCTACTGAGCGGCATGGGCTGGGTGACCTTGGGCGCTGCGGCCGTCAATGCCTTGATCGCGCCCTGGTTCGTGCGGCGCCGCCCGGCCGCGCTGGGCATGGCTTATAACGGCGCCAGTGTGGGCGGCATCGTGTTCTCGCCGCTGTGGGTGTTGCTGATCGCCCAAGCGGGATTCGCGCAGGCTGCCTTGTGGGTAGGGGTAGTGATGGTCGCGGTGATTGTCGTGCTATCGCGGAAAGTGTTTGCTGTGACGCCGCAGCACCTGGGTCAGCAGCCAGATGGAGATCTGGCGTCCGCGCCGGCCGCGCAAACCAAGGCTACGCAGCGGCGAGTGGACAATCTATGGCGCGACCGCGCGTTCGTGACGCTGGCCGCTGGCATGGCGCTTGGGCTGTTTGCGCAGATTGGTCTGATTGCGCATCTGCTGTCCCTGCTGGCTCCCATACTTGGCGCTCAAACGGCTGGTATAGCAATGGGCTTGGCCACTGCCGCCGCTATTGCGGGCCGCACGCTGGTGGGCTGGCTGATGCCGGCTGGCGCAGACCGCCGCAAGGTGGCGTGCCTGGCCTATGCCATCCAAATCTGCGGTTCACTCGTGCTGATGCTGGCTGCCGAGCACGGCTGGGCGTTGTGGGTGGGTGTGCTCTTGTTTGGTTCGGGTATTGGCAACGCGACGTCGCTGCCGCCGCTGATCGCACAAACGGAATTCGCCCGGGAAGACGCGGCCCGCGTCGTACCGCTCATTGTTGCGCTGTCTCAAGGCGCCTATGCGTTTGCGCCCGCCGCATTCGGTTTATTGCGCACTGCCTTAGATGGCACCGGGCAGTCGATGGTGGGATTTTTAACCGTCGCGGCTGTCGTGCAAGCGGCGGCCATCCTGTGCTTTGCTGCTGGACGCGGCGCGGCCGCGGCACGTTTTCAAGATGTGCCTGACGCCGTTGTTGCGGCAGCATCCCATCCTGCAGCATCTATTCCAGATTCCAACCCGCCACGCGGTTCGTAATGACGGCATTGCGCCGCGCGGGCAGGCAGGCTAGCTGGCCTGGCCGATTTTGCTTCAGTCCAGTCCGCCCCGGCGCGCCACCAAGCCCGCCATGACCGCGTCGCCGCGTTCGTTCGACAGGCCTTCGACCACGCCCTGGCGATCTGCCACGCCGCGGTTCTGGCTCACTTTCCATTTGCCTTCAATGCGCGATATCGGGATCTCCACCCCGACAATCGCGCGCATCTGCGCCGCAATGAAATCCGCCGGCGCCTGGTCCACGCTCCAAGGTTCGGCGCGCGCTTTTTCCTGGCTGTCGGTCAGCGCATCAAGTTGAGCGCGCAGCCAGGCAGGATCATCCTGGATGACCGGCGTTCCCCACACATGAACGGCGACAAAGTTCCAGGTCGGCACGACCTTGTGCGTTTCGGCCTTGGTGGCGTACCAGGATGGCGAAATATAAGCCTGCGCGCCATGGAAAACGATCAAGGTTTCATGCCCAGCTGCTAACTGCGCCAGTTGCGGATTGGCGCGAGCAACATGCAGGCGCAGCACGCCATGAGCGCCTTCGGGATACAGCAGACAGGGGATGTGATTAGCCATCAGTCCGCCCTCTCCGGCGGTCATGATGACGCCCAGCGGATGGGCCCGGATGAAGTCGTGCTGAATGTCGAGAGAGTCTTCGCGAAAAGCGGACGGCAGATACATGATGACGGTGGCGGCTACGAAAAAAATACAACATACCGCCGTCGTGGCTCTGTGAACAGGGCCAACGCAATTATGTTTCATGGAGCCAAGAAAAATGCCCCCCGCTGAGGCAGGCGAGCGGCGACTTATCGTCGGACGCGATCGTAGGCCTGATTCATCAGATCTCTTGCCTGGGTTTCGAGCGCATAGGCGCGGTCGTAACTCTCCATACATCCCTGTGTGGGACTAGGCCATTTGATCGCAGCGACTGCTGCCGTCAGTTCATCACGGGCGCGCTGCCACTCTTTGACAGCGGCATACCATTCCTTGGCGGTGTCCATAGTTTCCTCCCTATGTGCACCGCCCTATCGTAGCGCTTGAGTCAGCCGCGGGAACGGCTAATTTCGCACGCCGAAAGGATGATCTCCAATTCCTGACAGGGTTTACCCAGTGCCGCCAACAAAGGAAATCGGCGTGCCGCCATAGTCCAACATGGCAGATAATTAAATGCGAATCGGCGCAAGCGTTCCTAGGCTGATCGAAGTTGGGAACGAGCGGTCCAACTGTACAAGGAAAGCACATGAGATCCCCTCTGGCCATAGCTGCCTGCTGCGCCGCCATCGCCCTGGCTGGCTGCTCCAACCTGCCGAAGGCGCAGGACTATTCCACTTCGCTGGGTGAAAGCCAGTCACAGCTTCAACAAGATCCCAACTGGAGCGCTGGCCGCATCTGGGTCAAGCCCGGCCCGCCCGTCGGCAGCTTGTACGAGAAAAAGATCATTCTGGAACCCATGCAGTACATCGCTGGCGACCGGCCCGACGAGCTCGACATGAAGGGCGACACGGCGCTGCGCGACCGCGCGCTCGCCTACATGAACGAAGCGCTTCGACGGGAGTTCTCACAAGCAGGCTATCAATTGCTGACCAAACCCGCGCCGCGTTCGCTACGGGTGCGGGCAGCCATCACCGGCACGTTCAAGAACGACCGAGATCCCAGAGTGATGGAGTACGTCCCCATCGGATACGTAATTGGGCAGACGGCCAATGCCGCAGGCTACCGCGACCTGTCGGCGCGCCTGCTGATCGAGGCCTCCGTGCGCGATGCCAATACGAATGAACTGCTGATTGCCTCACTGGGCACGGTCACCGGCAGCAACTTGCCGCAAGGCCAGAAACCCACGGCGGACGACGTCCGTTCTGCCATCGATGATTGGGCTCGGCAGGTGCGCCAGCAATTCGACCGTATTTGGTCAAACGCCGCTGCCAAACCGGGCTGACATGTGGGCAAGCCGGGGGCCGCCGCAATATGGCGGGCCCCCGCGCCACCGTTATGCCGCCAAACTTGCGCGTTTGATTCGCGTCAGCATGCGGCGCCGGATCAGTCCGCTAACCGGACGCACCAGATACCAATAAGGCGTGAAGCGCTTGCGCGCCGCCTCGTCTGGGCAAAAGACGCGCGTCTCGGTAGACAAGATCACCTCGCCGCCCGCTCGCTGTGTGACCAGAAAATTGAAGGCCAGCTTGGCAACTCCCGGCTCGCCATAGGTCTTGAATGCCGTGCCATCCGGCACCGCAACCAGACCATATCCCGGTTTCCAGAACTGCCCGATCAATCCGTAAACAATCTCAGTCTCGCTCTGCGCGGCGCGGGTGAAGTCATCCAGGCCAAACGCGGCGCGCGGGACCGCATTGCGCCCGAGCGCCATCAGCAAGCGCATCGGCGCTTCCCGCAGCGCAATCATGTTGCGAAAAAAGGGATCTTGGTCTGGCCGGTAGGCAATTGCCGCAGCCATAACGCTCTGCGCTGGCGCATTGATGCGCAAAGAATGGCGCTCGGAAAAACCGTGTTTCGGCAGGCATTGGTCAATCAGGGAACCGTCGGAACGCATCAAAAAAACCTCTACTTCGTCCCATAGGGCAAAATTCGGATCGAAAACCGGGAACATAGTAGCTGCCGGCCCTGTCGAAATGGACGATTTTTTCCTCAGATATCACGTTGTGATGAATATTGACGTCAACCCTCACTTACTCCCAGGCACGGCTAATGCTACTGTTCCGCCTGTGCAAGGAGTACATGCAATGGATCAGAAAACTAAGCCCTGGGCTTTTCCCAAACCCCATCCGGAAAACACCCCACGTGGTGAGCGCAACAAACAGGAGTTTGATGCTCCGCCCGAAGTCGAAAAACCTGCCGTGAAAACGCGCAGCAAAAAAGAGCCGCCCGCCGCCAGCCGGGCACGTTCATGAAGCAATCCGCCTGGACACGCGTCGCCCTTGTGGCGGCGCTGTCCACGCTTTCCCTAGCCGCATGCGCGGCGTCCGACTTGCAGACGGGCGACCTGGTTTTCCAGCAATCCCGTTCTGCACAAAGCCTGGCCATCCAGCAAGCCACGCATTCGCCCTATAGCCATATGGGCATGATTGTCACGCGCCAGGGTCGCCCATACGTCCTGGAAGCCGCCGCACGCGTCAGCTACACCCCATTGGATCAATGGGTGGCGCAAGGCGAAGGTGGCCAGTACGTTGCCAAACGGCTGCGTGACGCATCCATGCTGACGCCTGAAGTCCGCGAACAACTGGCCGCGGCCGGCGCGAGCTACGTAGGCAAGCCGTATGACCTGGTCTTTGCCTGGTCGGACGACAAGATCTATTGCTCGGAGCTGGTCTGGAAGATTTACCAGCGTACGCTGGGCATACAGATCGGTGAGCTTGCGCCGTTAAAGCGTTTCGACTTGAGCTCGCCCGCCGTGCAAGCCAAGATGCAGGAGCGCTACGGCAAGAACATCCCCTGGGATGAACCGATCATCTCGCCGGCAGCGATGTATGAGTCCGATCTGCTGGCCACCGTCGACGAACAGTAGGTCATCTTGCGGCAGCGGCTGGCCGCCAGTCATCTCGCAGAATCCGGCAAGCGCCTGCTGACGCCCTGCACAGCCCATTGACGGTTTAAATCGCCCCCGGCCATACTCAGGCGGCCCGACCGACATAAGGCCTCATGACCACTTCCATCCTGCTTGGGATCGCTATCGCTCTGACTGCGGCCTGGGGCGCCCTGGCGCTATGGTTGCGTGCCCCCGCGCCCCGCAGTGTGCGTATCGCGCTGACGCTGCTCTGGCTTTTCGCAGCGTTCGCAGGCATTGCTGCACTGGCTTGGCCCGAGTGGCGCTCAGGCGCCTATGTGTTCGGCGCCTTGCTGCTCGGCCTGCTGTTTTGGTGGCACACCATTCGCGCCTCGAACGAGCGGCCTTGGATCCCCGAGGTTGCGCGCCAAACGCATGGCGACATCAACGGCGACCACATCACATTGCACAACGTGCGCAATTTCGACTGGCGCACTCGCACCGACTTCACCCCGCGTTGGGAGACGCGCCACTACGCCCTGTCCGACCTGCAAAGCGTGGATGTCGCACTGTCCTACTGGGGGCACGCTGCCATCGCGCATGCCTTGGTGTCGTTTGGCTTCGGCGATGATCGCTATGTGGTTTTCTCTGTAGAGATACGGAGGAAACAGGGCGACTCATTTTCAGAAATCGGCGGCTTCTTCAAGCAATATGAACTGAGCGTCATCGCTTCCACCGAAGAAGACAGCCTGCGCGTACGCACCAATGTCCGCGGTGAAGACAGCTACCTGTATCGCGTTCACATGCCGATGGACGATGCGCGTTCGCTATTCCTGGCATATGTGACCGCGGCCAACCGCCTGCGCCACAAGCCGCGCTTCTACCACACCCTGACCGCCAACTGCACCACCATCGTGTTCCAGATGGCGCGCCGTATCGTGCCGGGACTGCCGCTGGATTACCGCCAACTGGTGTCCGGCTACCTGCCTGAATATCTGTACGACCTGGGCGTGTTGCAGGGCGCGGGCAGCGCCGCCCAGTACCGCCAACTGGGCAGATATACGGACCGGGCGCGCGAGACCGATGCGCCCGTATGGTTTTCACGCAATATCCGGCGCGGCGTGCCGGGCATCGACGAATCACAAAGACAAGACCTTCAATGACCACCATCATGAATCCGTCCGTACGCGGCAGCGGAAAAATCACCGGCGTATTTTTCAACGCTGCCGCAGACGTGGCGGCTGTCGCCTCGGAATTCCCGTTGCTGGCCAATCCCAGGGCGCGCGCGTCGTACGGAGGCCGGGCCTTGCGCTACCGGGTCGCGCTATACCGCCGCGATTCGCGCATTCCTTTTGCTGCCTTCGATGACCTGCTTCATCCGGTCCATGACGTGGACTTTCACCCAACCGGGAGCAGCATTGCAATCGGCGCAGGCAGCTACGACGGCGGCTACTGCTTTGAAGGCGATCTGCTTGTATGGAATTGGCTGGAAAAGCATGGCAACCGCCCTTTCAACCACGTGCCCGAAGTGTTGCGCTGCCGCTTCAATGCAGCAGGAGACGAGCTCGAAGCCTGGGTGCGCCCTTGGGACGAAGAATGGGGCTTGCCGGCCGATGCCGAGGATGCTTCTGACGCCGCATTCAACACCTTGTTCGCAGTGCGTGCAAAATCACCAGGAGCCTCAACGGGCTCGGTGGATCTGGTGATAGACCCCGCCAATATCGCTCCCTGCGATGTTGCGCCGAAAACCTCGCACCCGCCGGAATCCCGCCTTGCCGAATGGTTCGGCGAAACGCACTGGATAAGCCGGGGCGCCATCAATGACATCGCCTGGTTGGATTCCTGCCGGATCGCCGTCGCTCACGCCGGATGCCAGCTCGAAATCTACGCCACAACCGGCGAACGGATCGCCGCCTATGCCGGAGCCGGCGGTCATGGGTCCGAAATCCTACGCGCCCAGGGCTTGCATGTGCACGTGGTGGAAAGCTCGCAGCCGAGATCGTGGGAGCAACATTCCCGACTCTGCGCGCTGACCAGCGAAGGCCTGCGGCAGACTCATGCGTGGAACGGGGAATACACGTTTTCTGTGTCGGCCACAGGCGTCGCGCTGGGCCGTCAGAACCGCAGCCATCATGCCCGAAAGCGCGCGCACGACCTGCTGGTTGATCTGAACACGGGCGCGGAACGCCGCGTGGACCTGGGCCACTACGATTGCTTTAACCATTACGTCGGCATCCGCGGCGCACCCTTCCTGTTCCTGCTGCAAGGCACGCCAGCCAGCTCGCATGAAAGAAAAGTGCTGTGCATCGTGCAGCCGGACGGCCAGGTGCAGCGGCTTTGGCCCGTGCTGAAAGCAGACGACACGCCAGCCAGTCATGCCATGGAGCTTTGCGGCAGCTACGTTGAAGATACCGAAGGCGCTGGCGTGGTCATCAGTGGCCAGCATTACTCTCCGACGGTGGACGGAAACTATGCGGGGTTCATCTACCGCAAGCCATTGAATCGCGACAGCGAGCAATGGCGGCATCAGACCCGCGCGTCCGCGAGCGCCATCGTGTATCTGCCCGCATCCGGCCTGATCGCCGCTGCCTTCCTGGACGGCGGATTGCTGCTGATCGAAGCGCGCACGGGCGCGGTGGTGTTGGACGCCCAAGTGCATGTCGATGGCTTGCCGACGGTCATCTACGCTATGGACGCGCATGATGACAAGCTGGCGGTTGGCACGCTGGACGGCAGAATAGCCATCTTGGCGGCCGACGCGCTGCGCACCGCTCCTGCGGCGGGCAATAAAACGGAGCGGCACGTGGTGAATCTGGATTGATGCACCGGCGTGGAACGCGGCCCGGAATGTATGCCACGCAGACCCAGCCTGGGCGGCGTCAATTCAATTGAATCAAGTTGCCGAAACCAGCTTGAGCCCGATGACACCCGCAAGTATCAGAACAATGCAAAGTACGCGCAGGGGCGCGGCGGAGTCACCCAGCACCAAGATCCCCACAACGGCCGTCCCGGCCGCGCCTATGCCTGTCCAGACGGCATAGGCGGTCCCTACGGGCAGCGTGCGCAGCGACATAGAGAGCAGGAAGAGACTGGACAAGCCCGTGGCCGCCGCGAACAGTCCCGGCGTCAATCGCGTAAATCCTTCGGACAATTTCAGCCCGTAGGCAAACGCAATTTCAAGAACGCCGGCAATGCCAAGAAGAGTCCATGCCATAGATGCCCTACGCCTTGGCAGCCGCAACCGCTGCCGCGGGCTGCGCGCGGAAGCTGATACCCAGGCGATTGAACGCGCCCATCAATCCGATCGCATACGTCAGGTCGGCCAGCTCTTTGGCACTGAATTGCGCTGCGGCGGCTTCATAGTCCGCATCGGGCGCGCCGGTTTCGGCAATACGCGTCACGGTTTCGGTCCATGCGAACGCTGCGCGCTCCCGCGGCGTGAATACGGCGCCGGCCTCGCGCCATACTGGCACCAGCACCAGCTTATCCACGGCGACGCCCGCTTTGAGCAGGTCACGGGAATGCATGTCGATGCAGTAGGCGCATCCGTTGATCTGCGACACGCGCAGATACACCAGATCGATCAGTTCTTTGGATAGTCCGCATTTTTGAAGATAGACGTAGACGGCGCCGAAGGCTTTGTAGCCGTCAGGCGATGCGGTGGCGTAGTCGATGCGTTGGCTCATGATTGGTCCGGTGTTGGTGGGTTCAGAAACGCTATCTTGCGCCAACATGGCCCAGCATTCCAGAGCCATAGAATGCATTCCAGACTGGGCCATAACGCTAACTACGCGGCGCCGTCCGGACCTGTCCATGCCGCCCGCCTTATCCGCCGCAGAGCGTCCGCCAGGTCGCGTTGCCATCCCGGATCTGCCGCCGGACGGGCGCCGGGGTGGCATCCACCTGCCCCGCGTCATCGAAGTAAATTGGCCTTGCATGCTCGCAGAATTCAACGCCGACCTTGGCCGGCGCCGCGCACCCAGTCACGCCTGAGCTCATCAGCAATAGCGCCATCATCCATGCGCGCCGTTTGATCCTGTACATCTCTGACCTCCTTGCGGGCCTGTTCAGCCTGCTCATTGATCTGCGCCGCATTCCCCTCGCGCTCGACCGCGCGCCCGGCGCTACGACCCCGCAGGTAGGTGGCAAACAGTACGGCCGCTGCGGCCGCAGCGGCCACGGCAACGCTCTTGAAGCGCTCAAGCCAGGCCCACATAACTGCCCCCAGCCGAAGCTGCTGCCTCGGCATAAAGCGCCGGCCAGGTGTGCAGGTGCGGCTTGCCCGGACGCCACGTACGGGCGTAGAGATTCCAGCCGCCTTGCGCATCGCCCACGGCAGGCAGGCGTGCGAGATCCGTCCAGAGCAGCAACCTTGCGAACGCCGCAGCCAGCACATCGTCCGATTCCAATGCGTCATAGACGGCGGAGGCTATAGGGTCGACCCGCCGCATTCCGCAAATGTGCTTGGCCTGATCGCGGCTCGCCGCATGCGTCAGCACGCCCCGCACGCCTCCACCCCGCTCAAACTGCCAGAACCCGCGGGCGGGTCCGCCAATCTGGCGGCGGTGCACAAAGCGGCTTTCTTGCAAACCAATGGCCAACAGCATGACGCGGGCCGCGGCCGAGTCCATCTTGGCGGGCAGCAAGGCCAGCGCAGGGTCGATGGCGGTTTTGGTGATGTTGTTAAGGTCCATGACGGCCCCCGTCCGAGCGCATGCCCAGCACTTTGTCGCGCAGCTCGGCCACCCACTGCAACACGCCCTTCTGCCTCATGCTGGCCATCCATCGCATGTAGGCGCCCAGCACCCACCATGCGGGCAGGCCTGCAAGCAACATGCTTGGCCCCAACACATAGAACTTCGCCAACAGCGCGTCATCCGTGCCCGCGCCGTGACGGGCCAACCAGGTCATCGCATCCATCAACCCCGGCTTCCAGGCAATCACGGCGCTGGCCAGCGCCGGACCAAACAGAAACGAACAGGCGACCGTAGACACGGTGCGCACGGTGAATTCGCGTACGGTGCGCGGCGGCATGATCAACAAGCCAAGCATGGCCGCCACCGCCGCAGGAATGCCGTACGCCATTGCGACCTTCAAGGCCGCGAGGCCTCCCAGCCCCGTAGATCCTGGTTCCATCGTTGCACTGCTCCTGTAGACGGTTCGCATGATTGCCTGCCGTTTGGACGCAAGATCCCCCCGGGACTGTCCAGTTCAAAAAAAGAAAATGCGGATATGCGTTACAACCTGGGGCTTTTGCTTCCATGAAACCCTGGTCCCGCCGTCAGCCCCGCAGAAAATCCACGCCCACCTTGTCTGAAGCGCTTGCGCGTTATTTGGTGGAGGTGTCATCGACGAAGAAGGGGCATACGTCCGAAGTGTCGATCGCACGAATTTGGCGGGCGACCAGGTTGGCCATTCGCCCAGTTGATCGAATCCGCAGCTCTGATCTCATGGAACTGCGCGACGAATGGCTCAAGGACAAAGCGCCCGCCACCGTAGTGCGGCGCATGGCGTTCCTATCCCACGTCTACACAGTGATCCGAAAAGATTGGGGGTTTGACCAATTGGCAAACCCGGTGCAACTCGTCCGGCGGCCCGCGGTCGACGATGCACGCGATCGGCGGCTGTTCGACCGCATCACCCTGCGCGGCGTGTCCGATGACCAATGCCCGCGCAAGGAGCTGGACTGGATCATTCGCTCCACGCAGTCCATCGAGCTTCCCACCATCCTGACCGTGGCAAAGGAAACTGGTATGCGACGGTCGGAAGTGGTTGGCATTCTTCGAGAAAACCTGGACATGATGCATGGCGTCGTCCACCTGCCGCACACTAAAAACGGCCGCGCGCGCGATGTGCCCTTGACGCCCAGAGCGCGTGAGACGCTTAGACGCTGGCTGACCGGAAAGCCGATGCGCGGCCGCATTTTCTCGATGCAACCCGGATCGGTCACGCGCGCGTTTATCCGCGCCCGCAGGCGCGCCCGCCAGCAGTACGAGGGCATGTGCCGGCAACTAGGCCGCCGGCCAAACACGGCCTACTTCCGCGACCTCCGCTTCCATGACTTGCGCCATGAGGGAACTTCAGAACTGGCCACCGTGTTTGAGATGCACGAGCTGGCCAAGGTCAACGGCAACGTCGACACGCGGATGCTGCTGCGGTATTACCACCCTCACGGGCGGGAGCTTGCGCAAAAGCTTGCTCGCAGCGCGCTTGGCAAGCGCCAGCTTGAAGAAATGCGCAGAGAGCGTCAGGCGGACTTTGACGCTCTGCCTCTTGCCGCCTAGCGCAGTGCTTTACGCTGCTTCGGCGGCACCTTGAGCCGATTGCACCGGCGCGACAGCGGTGAGCCAGGCGGGAATAGGCCCCCAGCCCGGATAACTGACGTCCACCCCGTCGACGTCATGCACGTTGCCTAGCGTGTACTGATCGCCCGTTTCCGCGAACCACAGCGAAGTCTCGCGATGGTCCTCGACCAGCTCCCATTTATCGCCGTCGCGGCGAGGCCTACGGCCGTCTTCGGCCTGAGGCGGCGCGTCCAAATACGCACCAAACGGAATATTGAACGAACCGGGCGAGAGCGAAAGCTCATTCGCGACGGATTCGTAGAGATATAAGCCATTGCTATCGGTTTGATATACGGTTTTTTGCACGTAATTTTCTCCTAAAAATGAAATTTGCACTGCAAATGCGCGGGCGCTTGGAAGCCGACAGGCCGATGGAGTGAAAGAGCACGCCCACGGCATAGTCGGAGCAGCTCAGATTGACGGCGCGGGCGGCGCAGTGTCTCGAAAGGCGGACAACGTTGGAACCACGTCGACCGCTGGAATAGTGGGCGGGGGCCGATCTGAAACTCGTCCGCTAAATTTGGCCTACCACCCGAGAATCCATGCCTGATGTTCCTTTCACTGCAAATGCGAGAGGGTTGGGGTCAGTCCAAAAAGATGCCGTGCAACAGATCACAGGCCTCATCAAGAACCTCGCCTATCAAGACGCATTTACAGCTAGTAGCACCGACACGACCTTCGTGGGTATTGGGGTCTTCAGTCGAAGACTGACGGGAGCATCTGGAGGCGCCTCCGTGTATCCGACAACCATTGGCACCACGCCTGATGGCGACGAGATTTACTTCGACTCTGCCCGAGTTGTTCGATCGTCGGTTGAAACCCGATGCGTGAATGCTGCCTTCCACCCACGCATCCATGCTTGACGTGCCTGTCACTGCAAATGCGAGAGTGATGGCCCACCCTCAGTTGGACGCACTTCAGAATCTGACTGGTAGCTTCTCGATACGCACTCTGTCAGATACCACTGCGGTCACGGCGCAAGGCCCGGCCGGGGCTATTTCTGTAATTGCAGGCGCCGGGCCGGCAGACGCGCGCACGACCGCATCCCTCGCTGACCCAGCGGGAGCGACGCTGGTTTCTTTCTCTGGATCGAACTCTCCCGGTGCTAGAACATCCGTCGAAACGCGCCCGATCAACGTCGCTTATTACCCTCGGCTACATGCTTAATTTCAAGCATGAATTAGTGGATAAAAGGAGGCGTCGATGGCGCGGGTTTCCGTTGCTGTGCGGACAACACGACTCAGGTTCGAAGCGAGGGAATTTCCGTTCGTGATTCCGGGGGGCAATGGGCGCGGAGCTTTTTCCATCCGTCTTCACAACTGCATAAATTTCCCCGTGCACTTGCATTGACATAGGCGCTATGCATGGATTCTCGGCTGATAAGCGGTGTTCAGAGGCCGATTTTCCAGCCCAGCCAGTACGCCATCGGCGCCCGCATTGGCGAGCAACATGCCTCCACCATTGTTCGACCCTGCAGCCCACGCATAGTAATTGTTCAACAGCCGGCCAATGTTGTACGGCGATCGGATGGAGTCGCCCTGACGGCTACCCAACGCCCTCGCATTTGCAGTGTCAGCGTCAGTCCCCGTGAATCGGCGGAACATGTTGCGCAAATCAGGAACCCGGAATTGGTTGGCATCCACGTCCACGAAGTAGTGCGCGCCAACGTTGGCTGTCCACGTCGCTTGGCTGACGACAAGGCTATTTTCCCGGGCGTAGCCCCACAGACGCGCATAAGCCGCCTTCGACAACACACCACCTACCGCGTCAATCTCACTGGGCAGCGGCGTGGCGGTATGGCCATCCAACGGACGGCCGCACAGAGGGGATCGGTATCCGTTGAAAAAGCTGGAAGCCGACCAGATCCAGATCTCGCTGCATTCCGCCACGATGATGGGACCGATGTCCTCCGTAGGAAGCGCAGCAATCGAGAAAACCCTGGGAAAATTCCCCGCCACAAAGGCCGTGGTAGCCAGACGAGTACTGTTGTCTGCGCTAGCCGGCGTCGGCGCAGTCGGCACGCCCGTCAGCGCGGCAGACGCAAGGGGCGCGCCGCCAATGTCCGCCAGCGCTTGCACCGGCGTACGAGCAACAAAAGCGCCCGTGCCATTGCCCGTCAGAAAAGACCCGGCGGGGACGCTCACCAGCCCAGATCCGCCCCGCGCCACCGGCAACGTGCCAGTTTTTACATTCCCTGCATCCAGATTCTGGATCGCATGGCTAAGCGCGTCGGTTCCGCCTTCTTGCAGCGGCCGCCCCGTCACCGTGGCCAGGCCATCGAGCTGCTTGTACAGCCAGCCGAGGCGCTCGTCCGTGCTCTGTTGAACCTTGTTGAACTGTTCCACCGAAGGCGGAACCGACCCGATGTAGGACCAGCCGGTCTTGTATTGCAGGTCAGTGATGCCTTCCGTCAGGCCGTTTTGCGCCCAGGTCGACTTGAAAAGATCGAAGAAAGTGGGATCTGCCATTTTTAGATACCTCGCGCCAGCACGCCGACGCCAAAACCATGGAAACCTTGTTCGCGAAAGCCGAAGGGCTTTTCGGTCGAACCGGTGATGAGTTGCACGCCGATGCCGGCGGCTTGCGGGACCCACTTGTAGGGGTTGGCCATAAGGGGGTCATTCGGACCGGGAATCCGGCTGACCCAGATGCGGATTTTTGCGTTGCCCGCGTTTTGCACGATCACGCGGGACACATCAAAAATCGGTTTAAGAGAGCTTGCAATCTCCGGCGCGGAGCCGTGCCCATTGTTCAGAGCGATCTTCCAGTACAGCAGCTTGCGGTACTCGGCATCGAGCAAGGTGGTGGACCCGGAAACCGGGCGTTCATGGGACCGCCGGAATCGGGCCTCGCCAAACCCACCCACGTTGGGCTGATCCAGGAAACCGAAGAAACGCACATACAGCGTCTCGTCGACTACCCGAGGCAAGCCCACGATCTCGCCAATGCCGTCGAGCTGCTTGCCGACCGCCGTGTCCAACCAACGGTCTTCGTATAGCGCTCGCAATGCTCCTTGCAGCCCTTCGGCGGGCTTGAGAAGAGCCTTGACCAGCGCTTCCAGCCGCCGCTTGGTCTGGAACTGCCCCAGCCAATGGCCCCAGGCCATTTTTGCGTGGTCTTGGTTCAGATCCATCACGTCACCTCAATGCGCGACATATCAAACGCGGCAACCTGAAAGTCCTGGATCGCCACGTTGGCGGCGTGGTAGTCCGAAGGGTCGGGCACAAAGGCCGCGTCCGTGGAATACGCCAGCGCCAGGTCCACCGATGCCAGACCTGAGCTGCGGTAAATCGCGCCATACAAGCGTTGCAGGATGACGTCTTCACCAATGGAAAACGCCCTGCCCACTGCGGCCAGGTTGTCCGCAATCTCCTGAAAACCATCAGGAGGAAACGCTTGTTCGGAAGGCGGCAACAAGGTGGTGACGCACCGCACCCACACGTAGACGAGCTCCGGGCGGTCAAAGCGGATGCGCTGATCCGCGCCATCCGCATCCTTGATCACTACCGATTGCTGGCCATGCATATCGATGCCGGCTGCCACCACCCGGAAAAGCGCGTCGGCCACTTCATCGTCCAGGCCGCCGTCAACCACCGCATGGACGCTGTGCGGCGGCCGCCCCAGCGCATCCGGCTCATCGGTGTTGTTCATGAACACTTTGACGGTGCGCACGCCCGCCACACGGTCGCGCACGTTCGGGGCGATGCTGGGCAGCGTGGCCGCGCCCAGCCGGAACAAACCGGTGGGATAACGCGCACGGAGTTCGGCGGCGTTCTCCGCCAGCCTGCCCGCCACGCCCGGCTGAAGGTTGGAGACGGCGGTCCAGCCGTCTACCTGGGTGACGATTCCGTCCAGATCCCCTTCCCCCGCACCTTCGGCAGATGCCTGCAAGGTCTGGACCAGCGCAGGCGAGCCCAAGCGAGCCAGGTTCAATGCCCCAGACCAGGTGAACGCCACCGCGCTGCGGCCATCGGTATGAATCCGCACGGCAGCGCCGTCGCTGGACACCGCCAGGCCGCTGGCCGACAGCGCGGTAACCAGCCCTGCCAGAATTTGCGGCAGATTCGTTGTAGCGCCGCTTGTGTAAACGTAGGCCTGGCCATCGATCGAAACGCGGTACTCGGTATTCGTCGCAACAATCGGCTGAAGCGTCACGTCGGCCGCAGCACCCGCCAGAATCTGCGCCTGCGCTGCCAGCGCCCACAGGTTCTGGCTGACGCGATGACGGATTTGCGCGCCGGCCCGCACGGTGGTTCCGGCGCTGCCGTACAACACCACATAAGCCCGCGATGGCTCATCCAGGTAGCGCGACACGCCCGTGAACGACACGGACCGGTCCAGCGACACACCCGTAGCCGAACCGGGATACATGGCGTAGTAAACGCCTTCTGCCTGCTCCCACAAAGTGGCTTCGCGCTCGGCGAAGGTATCGATCAGCAAGCCGGTGATGCTGTCTGGGCGGGTCTCCACCGCCCCGTTAAAGCCGGCCGACTGCATGCGGGCACGCAAGTCCGCCACGATCTCCTGTCGAATCTCGGGAAGGCGCGGACGCACGAACCCGTCCGGTGTGACACCGTAGGCCATAGGTACCTCGAAAAAATGGGGTTAGGTCTTACGCAGTTCGACGACTCGATCGAGTCGTCCCGCGGTCGTATCGGCGTCAAAGCTGACGCGCAGAACGCGCAGTTGGCGTTCAATTTCAAGATCAAGACGGCGCACGCGTTCAACACCGGGCACCGCTCGAATCCGGGCACGCAAGATGGCTTCGATGCTGGCCCGGTCTGGCGACTTCACAAGAATGTCGTCGAAGTACGGGACGCCAAAGGTGGTGTCCAGAAACCACTCGCCCATAAAGGCCAGCAACGTCACCTTGATCTGTTGTGCAATCCGGTCGGCGCCGTCCACAAACGTTGTCCGCCCGAGCAGATCCAGATCCAGATCATGGTCAGCGGAAAGTGCTAGGTCCAAAGCCATCAGACAGGGTCCTCCGTAATGCCGCCGGCGTAGGGGTGGCGATGCGAATCGCCAATATTTTTGCCGTTGTGCGTGATCGATCCGCCTTCATAGGCGACGCCGCCTCGTATCCGCATGGATGCGCCGCCCGCGCCGCCCTCGCCCGCCATGCCTTGCGTGTAGACGAGCGGCCCATTGATCGTGACCGGCGTGTTGAAGGTCGTTTGCTCGGCCTGGACAGTCCAGTTCTTGACCTGAAAGGTCAGTTCCCCGGCTGGCGACAACTTCAGCGTGCCAGGGCCGTATTGAATGCTGACGTTGTCGGTATCGGCCGCGACAGTGCCAGGACGCAACAGCGGCGTGGCAAAGGCGTCAGACAGATCGAATTGCCGCGGGTCGTCGGGCGGACCGTTATCGCCCATCAGCCAGTTTTCCAGCGCGCGGGCGGAGAACGACAACTTGATCGCGTCACCCGCTTTGAGCGGCACCGAAATCAGCGCCTGCGCGCCTCGCACATCGCCCACAGGCCAGCACACCGGCACGCGAACAATCTGGGGAGCGGGCAAGTTCTCGCCGTTTGCCAGGCGCTTGGCCAGCGCCGGACGCGCCGTCACGAATATGCCGTCATAACTGACGACTTCGCCCGGCAGCGTTGTGTACACATCGGCCAGCTCCGTCGAGATAATCGAGCGGATCGCGCTCACCACGTTGCTCATGACTTATCCTTTTTTCTTGGGCGGCGCATACCGGTCGACCAGGCTCAATTCGGTCTGCCAATCGCCGGTTTCGCTATCGCCCTTGTGTTGCACTTTCTCAACGCGCTGAAAGGCCTCCACCGTGCGGCTCTCCAGCTTGACCAAATCGCCTGGGTTGATCATCGGCAGCAACAAGGACTTCACGCTCCAGCCGTCCCGCTCCTGATGCGCGCTAGCCGAGTCGGCGGCGCCGTCGGCAGGCTTGCCCTTGGACTTCGCCTTTTCCTGCGCGGCTTCACGCACGCGCTCGGGATGACCCAGCAAGCCTGTATCAACGGCCAGCACCACCGCCTGGCGCCGCGTCGTGCCGCCGCGTTGCAGCACTTGCAACTGTTGATTCTGAATCGACCATTCCAGGCCGGTTCCTTGCGTCACCTTGTGCAGCGCCGTACGCGCCGCGCCATAAAATGAAAAACCATTGACCCAGGTGCGGTCCGGGATGTCGTCAGCCATCACCAGCGACAAACCCATCTGACGGGCAATGTCACGAATGATGGCGCTTGCCAAGGCGCCCTGCCCCAAGCCGATAGACACGGCTGTGTCCCGCACTTCGGTATAACCATCCTTGACGATCAATTCCGTAACCACGTCGGGCGGGTCAAATTTTGTGTAGGCAAACACGACACTGCCCGAAGCCATCAACAGCGGCCCGCCCTCTTCGGCATAACCCGCGTACAGCACACAGCGCAGCCCCGGCTCCTCCAGAGATTTACGCGTTGCGGGCGACAGGTTGTACAGACGGATCTTGTGATCGTTCGGCTCTTCGTTGACGTCTTTGGTGATCTCGAACACCAGCCGGATAGGCGGCACGATCTCCAAGCCTTTGGCGCCGCCCTTGCCCACCAACAGCCGGTAGACCCGATTAAATCTAGCCATCTGCCACCTCATCCGCCTCGATGTACATCAGCGACACCACGCCGCTGGGCAGCGCTGTCCGGCTGATAGCATCCCGGCGGTCCGGCGCGCGCGCCACCAATTCGCCCGCAGGCACCGCCAGATGCCGGTATGCGCCAAGCAGCGGCGTGTCCGGCACTACCGCGATGCCTGCCACGATCAGCTCGTTGTAGGCATTCTCAATCGACAAGACCCACAGTTCAGCCTCGCTGTTCCAGGACAGCCGCAAGAAGTAAGTGACGCCATCCAGCTCCACCTCGGTGAGGCTGTCGTTGGCGTCCAAAATTGGAATCTCAAACATGGGACCTTCCTGGAAATTTGCGGGATGTCATGCCGGTATGACGGCATGCTCAAAAGGCTTGGAAACCTTGCCCGCGTTGGTCTTGGTGGCGCCCGCTTTGCCAGTGGCGGCGCCAGACGTCTGCTCGGGCGGAATGTCGGCCTCGCGCAGCGTCACCTTGCGAATCCGCTTGAAGCTGGCCGATATTTCAAACCGTTCTCCCCCTGAGTTGGAGCGGCCGATTTCGCAGGACTCCATGACGAAGTTCACGTATTGGTCCAAGCCGGTAGAAATCGTGATGGGCAAACGGTTCGCGTGAATTTCACGCAGAGCGGCTTTGGCGCTGATCATTTTGGAGCGGCCTGCGCCGCTTGGACTGGCGCCAGCCGAGCCCAGCAGCGCAACTTCCGCTGCCGTCACCCAACCATCCAGCGAGAGCCTTTCGGACTCTTGCACGACGTGATCAGACACGGGCAGGCCTTCTTCAACAGCGTATGAAGTCGCCTGACTACTCAGCGAGGTTTTCTCACTCAGAAGCGCATCAAGCGGAACGGAGCCAATCTTGCTGCCCCCGTTCCAGCCAAAAATCATGGATACAAAGCTCATGGATTCTCCTAGCTTCCGACCTCAACGCCTCTCGACGAGGCTAGAGATCGAGCAATACTGTCAACGCTTTGAATGCTGACCTCGTCACCGGCTTTCCTGACCTCTAAGCCAATGCCCGCAGCATCTACACCGCGTGCGTTGACCGTAAAACTGTTTTGCACATTGACCGCTTGGTTCACCTTGCCGAAACCGCCTCGCAGCGCCGTGCCTGGCGACACACCTGGCACAGCACTCCCCGCCGCAAATGCCTGCACTTGCGGTTGTGCGGCAAGCGCCTTGGCTGAATCCGTCATAGCGCCCTTCTGCTCATCAGAGAGCATCTGGCCAGGCAGCAGACTCTTGAACCAACTGACCGCCGACTTGAACTTGTCCATGACCCAGGTCTGGATGGCGTCGCCAATCGCGCGGATCACGTTCAGGATTCCACTGCCGATGTTGGCAAAGAACGTCCACAACCCCGTAAACGCGCCAACCAGATGCGCAATCGCCGCATCCCAGTCGCCGGTGAATGCGGCCACCACGGCGTTTACCAGACCGCTCCAGAACGCCCACAGCGCTGAAAACCACGCCATCAAGGGGTCCAGAAAATAGCTCTGCGCCAATCCCATCAGCGTGTTCCACGCCAGCGAGATATAGGCCGTAACCGTGTCCCATGCCGCCAACAGATACGACGTGACGGAATCCCACGCGGCTTTCAGATATCCCGTGACCGAATTCCACACAGCCACTATCGCGGCGCTGATCACATCCCAGTTTTTGTAGATCTGCCATACAGCCAGGGCCAGCATGCCGATAAGCGTAATAATCCGCCCGATCGGGTGCATGGCTACTGCCCGCCACAACATGGGCACGGCCGTCCGAGCCAAGAACATGAACAAGGAGCCAATCGGCGAAAGAATGCGCCACATGCCATAAAGAACCGCCGAGGTCATGGCGAGCTTCTTCGTCCACTCGCCCACGGCCGTACCCGCGCCGCCCAGCAAGTCCTTCACAAACGTCAAGACTGTGGAAACAGTCTCGATTTCGCTCTGCCAGTTTTCGACGCCTCCGACCACGCTGCCCAGCACGGAGTCACTACCGTTCAACCAGTTGGAGATGTCTTCGCCAATCAGATAGATCGTGGTCAGAACCGCAGCCATGCGCAGCATCGGCCCAAGCGATCGACCCAAACCCGAGAAAGCCTGCGCGGTGCCTGTGGACCCGGACCCGGTAGACATCGCGGTATTCAGCCCCAATGCGGCGCGCGCCGAGTCACGTAGCGCTTTGAGCAAACCGCCCGACTGACGCGTCGCAGCTGCCAGCCATTGGTTCAACATCACCAGGCCAAACGAAGCCCCAGCCAACGCCAGCATCCTGATCACAAAACCCAGGTTGTCTGCCAGCAGTTCAACTGCCCCCGTCACGATTTGCAGCACAGTGCGGCCGCCAATCATCGTTCCAAAGAAGCGTTGCCAGGCGTCGTTCAACACCGTCACCGATCCGGCAAGACTTGCCGGCTTGGCGCCGGCCTCTGCCTGCAACGCCGGTAACTGCGACTGCAATGCAGGCAGTGCGGCGCCGGTGCTGATCATGCCGCCTTGGGCCTGCGCGGTCAGGCCTTGCAGCGTGGTGCCCATGCCCTTGGCCATGGCGTCTTGCAGACGCTTG
This sequence comes from Achromobacter seleniivolatilans, assembly GCF_030864005.1. Classification (NCBI taxonomy): domain Bacteria; kingdom Pseudomonadati; phylum Pseudomonadota; class Betaproteobacteria; order Burkholderiales; family Alcaligenaceae; genus Achromobacter; species Achromobacter seleniivolatilans. Next base: position 145,079 of record NZ_CP132976.1, on the reverse strand, counting down.
GGCAAGGCGGCGAACTGCTCCGCGCCAAACCCGCCCTGCTCGATCGCCTTGAGCATCGACGCCACAATGGCGCCGCGATCTGCGCCTTTGTCACCCGACAGAGACGCGCCCAACGCCACAAGCTGCGTGACGTCCAGGGCGTCTTGCGCGGACTTGCCCTGGCCCGCCATGCTGCGCTGCATACGCATGAACGTGTCCGCATTGTCGGCATAAGCCGTACGCGTCGTGCGCGACGTCTTGGCCAACTCGCGGTCCGCCTCCGCGTATTCCTCGGTGGAATTCGTTGCCCGGCGCATGGCGTCTTCCACCTGCACCCAGGCATCGATATCGCCCAAGATCTGCCGAACCGAACCGACGCCCACCAACGACGTCAGGGCGCCACGTAAATTGGCAACGGCTTTTGCCAAGAAGCCCGTTGGTCCTGCCGCTTTCCTTTGCAGCTCGATCAGGTCAGTCAGACCCGTCTGGACCCCGGTCATGCTGCTTGCCACTTCACGCATCGCCTGAATGGCGCCCGCCGAGTCGGCCGCCATCTTCGACATGGCGTCCTTGAACCCTTGCCGGTATCGCCGGATTCCGGTGTCATCCACCTGGTAGCTCAGAACGGCCACCACTTCACTTACAACGGTCATCGTTACCTCGCCTTCCGTTCTGACGCGGATTGCGCCGCCTCCTGGGCATCCATCAGAGCGTTCAGCTTCAGGATGTCCAGGAGGTCGACGTCACCGCGTTTGACGGCGTCCAAACTGACATGGCGGGCCAGGATGGGCCGCCAAATGATCAACTCTCGTTCGAAGCCTGCGTCGAACTGCCCGACAGACTCGCCAGCTTCTCGCGGGCCGGACCAAAGCGGCCGACCCAACGCGCCAAAGGGCCGGCGAAGTTGTGCTCAAGAATGTGAAACAGCAGTTCCAGGATCTCGGCGTAGTCAGTGAACGCCAAGCCACGGTGCGCGGCGGTCAGCTTCTGGGGCTCGCGCCCCACCAGCTCAAAGCTGACCAGCTCCGGGTCGATCAGGCGCTCGGCCCAGCCGCCCAGAGCGTCACCGCCCAGCTTGGCCGACAGTTCGCGAAACGCGTTCAGCATGGCGCTTTCATCGCGTTCCTGGCCGGGGGTGTCGTTGCCGAACACGGTGGTCAGCATCGAACCGGCCGCTGGCAGAACTTCCTTTTGCAGGTCGCCCAGCAGCTTGAGCTGACGGAACGGATCAAAGCGGGAAATGCGGAAGATCGTCGTGCCGATCACCACTTCCTTGATCGCGGCCATCAGGCGTTACCCCCAACCACGTTGATGGCCTGGCCGGTTTCGATCGTCCATTCGCGGGAGCCGACCTTGGCGCCGTAGCCAGCGTCCGGCATCTTCACGATCCATGCCGAATCCGACGCATGCAGGGACAAGCCGCGCAAATCGGTAATCGAAATCGGGAAGGCGCCGTTGCCCTCGGTAGCCTTATCGGCCTGATGCAGCGCGGACAACGCCGCATTGCTGGCGCTGGTTTGCATCAACGTGATCTTGATGCTCAGGCGCGAATTGCGCGACATCGCGCGCGACACCTCGCCGTCGATACCGACAACGGACGCAATGCCATCGCCCAATTCGGTAACGGTCACGAAGTTGTCTTCGGCCAAGCCGGAGATGGGCAACGCGCCCACCACAATCTTCACCTGGTTCGGTGCGTAAGTTTTGACGGACATGGAAGTACCCCGATTACAGTTGTTGGTAGGTGAGGTTGCCTTTGATCTCGGCAACATGGATGGCGCCCGCCAGACGGGCGCTGAACTTCAGGTCACGCAGAATGCGGTTGGCCTTGTCGTTCGTGGAGATGCCAGCAGCGCGCGGCACGGTGATGACAAAACCGGGAATCGTGCGGCCCGCATCATCGATTTCGTCAGGCGCGATCAGTCCACGGCTTTGACCCAGCAGCAGGGCTTGGCGAATACCGTTCACCAGGATCTGAATACCGACGTCGGTGTAAGGCACCTTGCCGTTCGCGTTGATCAGCTGCGATGCCACGTTGATCTTCACCTGTTCCGACAGCCAGTCACGGCCGCGGATCACGTCGATCCATTCGCCGGCAGCGACCTTGCCGTTTTGCGTCACGGCAAAGTTGCGCATCTGTTCGAACGTGTTGGCGTTCTTGGCATGCGCGGCCAATGCCTGGCCTTCGCTCAGGCTGTCATACGTCACGCCAGACAGACGCGTGTTAGCCCAGGTTTCACCACCGGGATAGAACGTGAAGCGGTTGGCGCTGACGGCGGCTTCCAAGGCTTCGGTCCGGGCCTCGCCGTGATACCAGACGTGCGTGCGGAAGTACTGCTTTTGCTGGCACTTGGATGCAATGTCGGTGGACACTGCGGCGTCGATGATGCCGGCCTGGTCGGACGACACGCCAAACAGACGCTCATTGGATTCCACCCATTCGGCGGCATCCAGCACGTCGGCTTCAACGCGGCTGGCCAACGCCACGCCGTACCAATCGCCGTTTTCACGCAGGCAGGCATTCAACGCGGCCGAGGGGGTTTCCGTGCTGACGGGCGCCGACAGCTGCAAATTGCCCTTGATGGCGATAGCGACGGCATTGCCGGTTTGCTCTGCGGTGACCGATACGTCGGCGCCCACAGCAGCAGCCGTCACAGGCGCGCTGGTCGCGGTAATGGCGGCGACCAATGCGGTGGCGATCGTTTGCGGCGTGCTTTCGGCAACGCCCGTGGCCTTGGCTTCCGCCTTTTGAACTTGGCCTGCGCCATCACGCCACGACAGCGTCACGGTGTAGTCCGTGGCGGCAGCGCGCGTCACGGTGAACTGCGACACATCCACGTGGCGGCGGCCAACGAAGACTCGCGAAACCGTCGGGATCTGCTTGAACGCATCGCGCACGGCGACGTACAGCGGGTCGGTCTGAGCGATGCCCATGTCCAGCAACTCGCCGGGCTCGGTCACCGCCAGAATACGATTGACGGCCAGCGCGTGCGCGCCAAGGATCAGGATGTCAGAGAAGTTCTGTTCCTTGATCGCCGTGGTGTTCAGCGAGATCGCCACATTGACGATCCGGTCGATTTTTGCCATTTGCGGCTCCAATAAAAAAGCCGCCATAAGGCGGCAGGACAGTTAGGAAGATCCGTGACGCTACGGCGCCGTGGGTGTCTTCACGGTGAAAGAGGTATCTATGGCGGAAGTAATTCCGCCAGTTGTGCTGGCCACGCCGGTCACGGTCTGAATCGTGCCGACGAAAGCCGTATAGGTTTGCGAATAGCGGATGCCGAGTTCCAGCGCGCCGCGCCGGAAATCGAACGTGGCGCCCTCTTCAGGCGGGACGTTTTGCAAGCGCCCGGTATCAAAGACCGCCAGGCCCAACGCTTCGGCCCGTTCTTCAAAATCCGGGTGTTGCAAAGTCAAACCCAGCTTGTCGAGCACGCTGAACGCAGCAACACCAAAACTCTTCAGTTCAACAGTGGCGTCGCGGTGGTCACGCATGGCCTGGTTGCCGTCGGCATCGACCTGACCTTCTTCGGCGGGTCCGGCGTCTATCCACCGAACGGCCAACGTGGCATACGGCGGCTGCGGCGCAGGTTCTATCGTTTCGGCAGACAGCACAGGCATGCCATCTGCCGCGGCCCTGATCAATTCAAAAATTGCGTCTTCTGGCGTCATGGCGTCCCAGTGTATGGGTTGCATCTATAGGCCACTACGGCCCCGGAAAAAACAAAACCCGCGAACCTTTTCGGTTGGCGGGCTGCATTTCGTGTGGGCGCAATGGCCCGCCGTTATTGTCTCAAATCCGGTCCCAAATGTGCACGATTTTCGGCAAGTGCATGTCCCAATTCGGACCACGCATAAGTCACCGACTTGGTGTTGCCGCCGCAACGATGAACGTGCCCCGCGTCCAGCAAATGATCCAACACCCGGCGCGCACCGCGGCGCATTGCTTCGTGCGACGCGGGCGCCAGCGGAATGCCGCGGCTGACGTGCCGCAAGATTTCGCGCATTTTGAATTCGCGCCCCGGGTAGGCTGCCAGCAGATCAATGACCTCGTGCGCATACTTCATTTGAAAACCCTCCAGACCTGTTGCTTGAAACTGCCTAGCGCCACCTTGTAGTAAGGCAATGTGATGCCGATGACGCGACATGCCTTGTCCTGGCGCAGATGCGCTGGCAGGTCGCCGTAATCTGCGCGGCGTGTGTATTCCGCCTGCACCACGCGCCGTTCAAGCAGCGGCAACGCCTGGTACAAGCCATCCACTCTGCTCGCGCGCACGTGATTCACTGGAATCCGGATGGGTTCGTCCTCGTCCTCGTGACCAGGCAGCGGCGGGAACACACATACATCCGGCTCGTCTTGCGCCATTCGGCGCGGGCCCGGCCAATCGCCTTCCCATTGCGACCGCGCCCAATTGCGTATTTCGTCTTCCACCCAACGCGGCAAACCTTCATCCATTCGACACCTCATACTTGTTGCATTTGTTCCCGTAGGGCTTGCCCTTCAAACAACGCTGGACCGTATCTCCAAAAGGCGTCTGCACCGCACGCGCGTTCGCGCAGCCCGCGCATGAGCGATTGATGGCCGCTTGTTGCCGGCTCATCAGCACCTTCATCGGATCGCCCATTTCCCAGCGGCACAGGGTTACTCGTCGTTGTTCCATTACCTGCCCTCCATAGGCCGGATCACGGCCGCTATCTGTGCCGCTGCATCAAATTCACATTGGGCGTGTGTCAGCATCTGTGCGATGGCTTGCGTGGGATGCCCGCCTTGCGCAATGCGCGCCTCCCACTTGGCAATCCATCGCCGGTGAGGCGGCCCATCGCGATCCAATAACTTTGCTGCATTCATCTTTTGCAGCGCGGCTTCGACCTGCGCCGGAGATGCCAAGGTCTGGCCCGGCGCCGGCAGAGACGCACGCGGTTGCGGAATATCTGGCCAAGTGTTTTTGCTGAGTTCTTCGGCCAGCGTTCTTTCCCACCGGTTTTTGATCGACCCGTAGTTGCTGTTCAAGAGGTCTACCGTGCTGACGCCCACTGCCGCCCAATACACCGCGGGGTGCGACCACACACCGATCTCACCGCGCCGCCTGGCGGACATTCCGCGCACAGCTTCGTGATAGGCCACTTCAGGCGTGAGCCACGGGCAGCACAGTTTCAGGAACTCCGGCAGTGTTGGCGGCCATTCACGAGCCAGGCAGGCATGCAGGCCACGACGCACCTGAGATTCATCCAAGCCCGCCAGTTTTTGATTCCACGAATCCTTCAATTCGCGCGGCGTCAGGCCCTCCCATTGCTGGGCGAACTTGGCGCCATAGAGCAAGTGCATCTCGTTGACGACCAGCGCTCCCAGCCCTGCCGCAGCATTAATGGCTGGCATCAATCACCCCCATGTCGATTTCACGCATCGGCCGCCCTTCGGCCAACACGTCACGCAGTTCCGATGACCACTCCGCACGCTGCCGGGTCCGGCTGGACGGCGCCGCCCGCCCTGCTGCCCTTGGCGGGAACAAGCCCTGATAACCGCTGGCAATGCTGTTGGCGATGACGGCGCGCGCAGGGAACCCTTCGGCAAGGTATCCAGCAAGCTGCTGCAACTGGCGCCGTGCAGCCTCTTCAGTGACGGGTTTTTTGCGGGCCTTGCGATCCGCAATCCAGCAGACCCAGTCTTCACGGTCCAGCCAGTCGGGCAGATCGATCAACGCAACATCGACGCAGGCGGCTCGTTTACGAGCGGTGCTTGAAGCCTCTTCCTGGCTCTTGGTTCCTGGTTCTGGTTCCTGGTTAGTTGCACACCCGTTCAACGGCTGTTGCCCGTCCGCTGAGATAGCGCCAGGCCGTAGCGCTTTCTGCGCACGCTTGGCCGCACTGGCTTTGCCAGCCGCAGACTTCGCTTCTTTGTTGCCGTGGTATCTGGCGATTTCGGCGTCGCAACGGGCGTGCGTCCAGCCCTGCGTGGCTTGAACGAAAAACTCGTTCAGCACCTGCGAAACCGCGGCTTGCTCTTCTTCCGAGCGGGCAATCAGCAAGCGGCACAGCTTGTCGATATCAAGGGCCAAGGGCGCCTCGGTGTCGTAATACAGTTCGATCAAATCGCGGTACACGCTGCGTTCGATGCGCGTGAGATGCCGCGTGGCGCTATTGAAATCGCCGATGTGATGCGGGTAATAATTCATTCCGCTTTCGCCCCTTCGGCCAGCTCGGGCCAGATTCGATTGCAATCGGCGGGACGCAGGTCGCGCCGGGTAACCGCGCCGCTGGTGGCGTGCTCGATAGGCACGCAGTGCTGGACCGGAACGGGCCTGCGGCCCGTACGCCATTGGTAGACAAGCGCTGGGGAAACCCCCACGCGCCGGGCTAGCGCCGCAGCGGTTAGCGCTTCATCCCGGTCGAAGTAATCGTGTAGATTCATTAACAAAACTATAGCGATGCTACAGCTTATACGCAAGCCATGCTATAGTTTTATTTGCATAGCATTGCTATATGAAAATGTGGACTATCGAAGAGGAAGCCGCCGCCCTGCGCGCACGCTTTGAAGGCGTGAACCGCGCGGCATTCGCTCGCGATCACCACGTGAAGGGCGGACAGGCAATGATTTATCAGCACATCACCGGCCGCCGCCCTATCGGGATCGAGGCCGCAATGGCGTATGCGGAAGGCTTTGGATGCCCGTTGGCTGCTATCAGTCCGCGTTTGGCGGCCGAGACGCAAAAGGCAGCCTCGCTTTCCGCGGCCACGCCAGTCGCAGCAACAGCCGCCGAATCGGCGTGGCCGTTTCCGTCAGTGTCAGCATCGTTGATCAGAGGGCTTGCCGACGATCAGCTCAAGCGGCTGGAAGGCGCCCTGCTGTTGGCACTGGGCCAAATGGGCGTGAAGGCAAAGGGTTCGGCCAAGGCGCTTCAATCCAAGCGCGGCGCCATCGTAAATATGGACACTGCCGCCGACGAATTTCCCATGGCGCCGCTATCAGCAGGCCCGTGGGAACCGGACGGCACGACAACGCGGCAAGCAGAACAAGCTCAGTCGCTGCGCATCAGCCAGGTCACCAATGTCGGGCATGTTGCCGACGCGGGTTATTCGGCCAACGACCAGGAGTTCATGCCCATTCCAGAATTGGATGTGCGCTTGGCCGCCGGCAAGCTCGGCATCGAGAACTACCACGAGACCGAAATCGGCGAAATCCTTTTGCGCCGTTCATTCCTGGAATCGTTCAAGCTGCCGATCGAACGCATGAAAATTGTGTATGCCGTTGGCGACAGCATGGAACCCGTGATCCGCAATCGCGGCCCGATGCTGTTCTTTGAAGACCCCATCACCGACGCCAGCCAGATTGATCCCAGAACCGTCTACGCCATCAACCATGGCGGCAAGATGATCGTGAAGTGCATCACACGAGAGCGCGACGGCGCCTGGCTGGCAAAGTCGCTGAATCCTGCATACAAGGTGTTCCCGCTGGAAAAGGAAGACGGATGCGAAGTGCGTATCGTCGGGCGGATTCTGTGGTCGCCGTATGACCTGCGCAATGGGGTGGATGCGCGCTTGTTGTAGATCCAGCATGCGCGGATGTGTCTGACCGGTTTACCTCATAACAAAACGCTGTCATCACAGAGCATGGCCGGACTGCGCTTGTTGGATGAGCTGCGGCCGTAAAGAGCGTGCCGCCGCTATGCTCTCCTCTCCTGGTAATGGCCTGGAGCTGGACATGCGGAAACTGTTTATTGGGTTCTTGTGCATCTTTGCCGTGCACAGCGCCAATGCCGACGGCGCGAAAGGTCTGTTACTCAGGGCGACCGTTCTACAGCAAGAGTGCGCCAAGGGCTTGTCCATGACTGCAAAAACAGCGTCGGACCCCAGCCTTGTTCTTGCCTACGCGCGATGTGAGGCATACATCCTGGGCTACATCTACGGCGAATTCTCGGCCGCTAATTACCTGCAATCCCTCGCATCAAGGACCGCCAACACGCTCGACCCGCTTTTTGAGCAGGCCATGGCCAGAGCGGCCTCCATGCGATGCGCCCCGGCAGACACGACCGTAGGCCAGCTAGCAGCCGCGGTTGCCGAGAAGTTCATTGCCAAAACATACGACGCTAAAGATACGTCGACGGTCACTGTGCGCCAGGCAGCACGGGAGGCCTTCCCTTGCAAGGATGATCCGCCGCAACGCTGATGCTGGCGCGCAAGAACGTCGGCATGCCTTGGTTCTCTAGCAATGCCACTGGCCGCGAGAACCCTGGCGCATATTGCGAATCAGCCGAGTTATCCGCAGCGCCGGCCGTTTTAAGTACCAACACCACTTGCCGCTCACTGGAAACGCTGTCTTTGGCTGCTGCCAAAAGCTGCGTATCGACGCTGCGAGACGAGCAGACGGAACCTGTCCGTCATTTCTCATTCAACGGCTTTGCAGGGACGAGCGCAACAGGTCACCTCACGCGCCACCCCGCATAGAGTGGCGACGCTACCCGGCACACCAAGTACGCTCGCGGCTTTGCAGCCAGGTTCGGTCAATGCCAAACATCGACTTAACCAAGCCAATCAGGCTCGCGGCATCCAATAATTCCCGGGACGCATAGCCACGCCATTTGGCCCGTTCGCTCATATCCATGAGCTGCGCTCGGCATCATCAGAAGCGCCAGCGTGCCGATGATGGCGGCAAAAAGAACCGTTGCAAGCCAGCCGTGTCCCCTAAATATGGCGATCAGCACTACTGCCCCGCCAGATATGCACAGCACGAATAGGAGAAACGCGGAACTCGGAAAAGCAGAGAAATGGCGAAGGGTGTCCATGACCCACCTCCAGCTCAGGGCCGAAGATCTTTAGCTTTCCACATCCGTGCGCGGTTTGCAATTTCGGCCGCGGAAAAACCAGATGTTCAGTACCGCCACCGCATATCCAACATACCCGAGTGCTGGCGATTGCCACCACCAAACTCGCCCGCATAACTTACGCCGATGGTGAGGTCTCGAATGGCTACCAGGTCGGCGCCGAATTCCACGCGTGCCGCGTCGCGCGCGATCGGTGTGCCGGCTACCGAGAAGCTATTGCCATTGTCGAAAGCGAGCGAAGTGCCTGGTTGAACGTTGCCGTATGCGTGCCGCCAGCCCAGCAGGCCGCGCAGGGCAATGGCCGAGTCCGGCACCAGCCACCGTGCCCGCAGCCCCGCGAGCGTAGAGGTCAACGTCTGGCTTTGACGCTTGGCCGAGAGTGCTGCAGATCCGCCTGATTCCGAGAAGCCTCGCGTGCGCAAGTTGTTCCACGACAGCCCGGCAAACGGTTCGATTGTGATGTTTGGCGTCACCGGCAAGGCATAACCTACTTCGGCGAACAGCTGGGTCGTCGAGGCGCTGTAATCCGCCGTAAGGTTCTGCGCCAGGCTGCCGTAGCCGATCTGGCGCCGCGTATCGATGTCGTGCCATGAGTACGCGGTGCCGCCCAGCACATTGAGCGCACCAGCGCCCAATTCAAACGCCTTGCCGCCGTACAGCGCCGCGGTATAGCTTTGCGTGTCAGAGGTTGCCGCTCTGCTGTCCGCCTTGAGCTTGCTGTCGGCGTAACCGAAGGCAGTACCCAGCCGCCAGCCCCGGCCGACCTCCATGTCGCCGCCCAGGGCGAGCGTGGTGGTCTGTTGCGTGAGAGCGGGCCCATTGCCATCGCTGTTCAGCCGACGCCAGTCGCCCTCAACCTGTACCCAAATGGGTTGGGCAGCCGTCCGTGGCAAAACGCCGGCAGCAGGAGGTGCATCGCTTGCACCCGCCGACGCGGTGGCCGCGCCTGGCAGCATGGCGGCCGACAGATTGCCGCGCACGCTGTCCAGGCCGCGCCGCATAGCGGCGGGACCAGTGCTCAATAGGGCCGAGTTGACGCTGGCGTGCATGTCGCCCGACAAGGCGTCCAGCGCTTGCCTGTAGTCGCCCGCGTCGGTAGAGAGCGCAAGCGCGCGCCAGACTTCGCTGGACTGGGGCAGACGCTGGGCGGCATTCGCGACGGCACGCTGGTTGGCGGTACCGGCGTAAGCGGCGAAGTTGGGGCGGCCGGGTTCAGGGTTGGCTCCTGGCTCCGGGTTGGTCCCGGGTTCCGCACCTGTTCCTGGATCCATACCCGTGCCGGGATCAACGGTTATTTTAGGTATCAGGCGAATCGTCAGGTCATTGCCATCCCCGCCCGTGGTGCTGACGTCGGCATCGAGAAACAGCAGTGGATTGACGATGCGCCCGACACCGCCCGTGATGGCGCCCGCGCTTTGCTTGTCCACGATCACCACTGGCGTGGCGGACGGCGCCCATGACGCCGCATCGTTTGGGCTGAGCGCCAGCGCAAGTGTCGTGTTGTCGAGCTCGACCGTGCTCATCGCCGTCAGACTGGCGTTGGCGGCAGGGGTGGCAGTGATGCGCAGCGTACCGCTGTTCTTGTAGGCGCCGGAGACAGTTTGTGTGCCCAGGGGATTGCCCGGTGCATGCTCGCCGCCCGATGCGATATTGACCGTGCCAAGCCGCCCCGTGCCGCCAAGAACAGCGCCACTGTCCACCACGAAGTTGGCATTCGGCGCCGAGCCTTCAAAGTTCAGGGTGCCACCGCTGGCCAGAATATTCCCAGTGAACAGGTGCGATCCATTGATGGTGAGCGTGCCCGCCCCGGCTTTTTCAACTTGTCCGCCCCCGTCGAGGGAACCGCCAAAGGCGCTCGCATCGCTACGGCTGAAGACGAGAGCGCCATTCACCACGACGGCGCCCGTCAAGCTGCCCGAAGTGCCGTTCGCGCCGATATTCAGGGTCGAGCCGGCGGCGACAGTGGTGCCGCCCGTGTAAGTGTTCTCGCCCGTCAGATAGGTGGCGCCGCTTGAAGTGATAACGCTGCCGATGCCCGTTACCCCTGCATTCAGCACCGCTGTGCCAAGTTGGTTGAACTCGATGCTGCCGTCGTTTTGCAAAGTGGTCAGACCCGAGATGCTACCGGCCCGGACGTTCGATCCTCGCATGCCGCCGAATCGCAAAACGCCGTTGTCGTTGATGACGAAGGTTGCGCCAGCGCCAAATTGCAACGTGCCCGGGCCAAGCAATAAATTCCCCGACCCTCCTCCCGCCTGACCGCCGCCAAGCCGCAATCGACCGCCATCGCCGATAAGGACCCTGGCATCGGACACCGAAAGCGTACCCGCACCGCCTCGGCCGCCTGTCATCATGGCCTGACCGCCGCCGCCATTGGAGCCGCCAATCAATAAATGCTCAGCCACTGCCAGTTCAGCGCCAAAGGTCAAATTAACAAAGCCATCGCCCCCACGCCCACCGGCGTAGTTGAATGACCCGCCCCCGCCGCCGCCGCCGATCAGCATTGATCGGTTGACGGTTATGCGTGCGGTGCTGAAACCCAAGCTGCCCGCGCCACCATTTCCGCCCGCAGCGCCATCCGACGCACCGCCGCCACCGCCACCCACGCCGGCATAATCGAAGGTGCGAGGGGAGCCTGTCGACGCGCCGGAGGCGACCGGAGCCCCCTGGCTCGGTGCTATCGCGGAAATGGTTCCACCGAAAATGTCCCGAAGCACCCCTCCGTCAGCGCCGGCAATACCACCCGGCGACGCGCCGCCCCCGCCACCCAGTCCAGCGCCGCCGCCGCCTGCGTCAGTGCCCAGTGCGTGCGGGCCGCCGCCGCCACCGCCGCCAACCCCGGCTCCTCCGCCAGCGCTGCTGCCGCCCACGTAACCGCCCAAGCCGCCGTCCGGCCCCGCGTTGCTTGCGCCATAGCCTGCGGCATCCACTGATCCGCCCACTTCCACGCCGCCCCCCGCGCCACCGCCGTGGGGCCAGGTACCACCGGCGCCGCCGCCACCAATGCCGCCGCCACCACCGTCACCACCCACGCCGTTGCCGCCTGGATTGGCGGCCGCGGCGCCAGTGCCGCCTGCGCCGATTAGATAACTATCGGCATGCGCAACGCTCGTTGCCAGCGGTGCCGACAAAGCGGTTGCCAACGCAAAGCAGCTGGGCGCCAGCCGGCGGAGCGATCGGCCGGGCGCGATATTCAACTGCGCCCTTGAATCGCCTGTCTCGTCACAGTTACCCCGTGCCGAGCGGTTTTCTTGCGTTGCGACCGAAGCGCCTAGCGCTGGCCTCCAGATGCTGCGGAAGGCGGTGGCCATGTATTCATCTCCGATTATTGTGGCGCTCGCTTCCCGTTCATGGGCGTTTGAGAAGTTAGTACTAGTGAGCGAGCTTTGACACGCAACCGGCGATTACAGCTTGCTTTGAATGAAAAGAGAATCCCTGAGACTAGGTATTCTTTCGATTCGTGCGGACAACGATCAAGTGGATGGCTAACCACTCAACCAGCGCTTTTCCGCGAGGGTGCCGCGTCTTCGGTATTCAATCGCGTCCCCAATAGCCGAGAAAGCCCTGCGCCTGAGGCGGTTAGAATGGCTGCGTAGTTTTTTGCCCCACCTGCCGCCCTCTTCCACCGCGTTGCAGCATCTGAAGTCACATCAACTGCCCGAGATTACAAAAATATGGAGAAGTTCGAACGGTTAGACGGAGCGGACGGAATTCGTGGGCTGGCATGCCTCACCGTCTTGCTCACGCACGCGGTCAGCATGTTTTTCATTGCAGCGACAGCCAGGCATTTGGCTGGCACGGGAAAAATTGGCGTCTGGCTCTTTTTTGTCCTGAGTGCCCTGCTCCTCACCAAAAAGTTCCAGACCACCGGCTTCGGTGCGCAAAGCATCGCCGCTTACGCCGTCGGTCGGTTTCTTCGAATCATCCCCCTCTTCGTTATTGCCGTTTTGGTCCACAAGGCGTTCGGCGCATTGGGCATAGTTGCCTGGTCTGATGTCATGGCCGCGCTGACGTTTCAAAAGGGCTACGCGCACCTGTGGACAGTACCGGTCGAGTTCACGTTCTACCTGTGGTTGCCGCTCGTCGCATTGGCGTTCATTGCGGCAAGAGCCCGCGGCGTCTCAGTGGCATGTGGCCTGTTGGTGATCCTGGTCTGCGTTCAGCAGTTGATCTGGCCATACTGGAAAACGTCCATCAATGCACTGGGCACCGGCTGGTATGCGTCCAGCTTCACAATCGGCTGCTTCCTGGCGGTCACCCTGAATGACATCCGGCCCAAGATAACGAACACGATTGCAAACGTTCTTGCGATCTCTGTGGTGCTCGGCCTGATTCTCGCCAGCCCTGGCGCCCGGCATGCGATTTTTGGAGTGCCGCTGGATGTGGCTTTGGTTGATAAATTCGTCTACATCAGCGCGGCCTGGTCACTCTTCATCATCGCAACAGTGGACGGTAAAGGCGTGTTCGGCAAGCTCGTAACGCGTCCGTTTATGAGAAAACTGGGCGCTTGGAGCTATTCGCTCTACTTGTTCCATGGATTGGTTCTTGTAGAGATTGCCGACCGCTACCCTAACAACATTTTCGCGATGTTCGTCGGAATCGCCGCAGCGATCGCAGTTGGCGCCGCCTCGTTTTATGCGATTGAATTTCCTATTGAGCGATATCGGCAAAAGCTCCAACGTGGAATTTCGACGCGCTTGGCGAGCACAACCGCAGCCTAGGCGCTGTTCGGTCGGGTGCGCCGATCGCAGATGCCGGGCCGAGAGCCACCAAGATTGAACACATGGGTGCGGCCCCTTCCACACGCCATATCGTCATGCATGGTGGTGCCACGCCGGTCGCCCGGACTCAGGCCCGTCCAGCAAGTTCAAACTGGTGTCATCGCGGCTAAACATTGGACTATTAGGATGCAGCGCTCGTTCATCAATACGACAAGAGCACATGTACCAGCTGCAAAATTTCGGAAAATCGATCCCTGGCTATGCCCTGCGCGCCACGTCGTTGGCAGTCATTCTTGCACTCTCCGCATGCGGCGGTGATGACAGCGATGACAACGACGCCACCAGCGGCAATGAGCAGGCCGCTTATGTCATTCCCGCGCCTCCTGCCGGACTTGGCCGAGTTGATACGGCGCCGGTTCCCGATGTGTCCGCGTTCGTCGATTTCGCAAACACGAACCAACGCGGCGATCCACGATATGCAACGTTGGAGTCCAATGCAGGCGTTCGAGTTCTGAGTGGCTTTCTAGATATCTGGGAGCCCCGCACGCGCCTGGTCGATGCTGGCGTCACCGCTGCTGGCGCAGATGGTTTCCCTGGCATCATCGCATCGGATTGGACTGGCGTTCCCGGCGACCCCACGGACGGCCGAGTAAAGAACAAGGCCGTGCATGACGAGAACATCGCCTTTGTTGTTCGCACCACCGCAAACCGCACGGCTGAACAGGCGACAGCAGCCTACTTGGACGACCGCCGCGGCAAGAACTACAGCGTCACTGACGGCCTGGGCCCTCTGACTGCGGCATGGCGCAGCGCCGCTCAACAAACAACCAGCATTAACGACGTTGCACCCGATGCCGCGACGGTGAAGTATGACGACATCGGCAATAACACGGGCGTCAGCGGCGCTGCCAACCCCGCCTTTGGCGATGCGATTGCGTTTGTTCAGAGCATGGGGGTCAACGCCTCCACAGAACCCGCAAAGCGCTTCTACAAGTATGCACGCCCGTGGCGCTGGAGCAATAGCGTTCAAGTCCTGCCGACGTTGGAGCCAGCAAAAAGCCTCACCGCAGCCACAGACGGCGGCTACCCCAGTGGCCACACTGCCGAGTCAGTGCGCAATGCGATCGGTATGGCCTACTTGGTACCGGAGCGCTTCCAAGAGCTGCTGGGCCGCGGCGTGGAGCTGGGCGAAAGCCGCATCATCGCTGGCATGCACTCGCCGCTCGACGTCATCAGCGGCCGCATCTTGGGCCAAGCAAACGCCGCAGGCAACATCTACGCCGCGAGTGAAGGCGTTCGATCAGTCGCTTACGCGCAAGCCCGCCAAACGTTGATGGCCGCCGTAGGCGCCAGCACGCCCGAGCAGTTCCTTGCATTCGCGCATTCGCAGGATGTCAGCCAGGACAGATTTTCTGATCACAAAACCAACAAATCCGAATACCGCCGCCGCCTGACTTTCAGCTTCACGCAGATTGGAGACACTGCCAAGCCAGCCGTGGTGCCCAAGGGCGCTGAGGTCATCCTTGAAACTCGCCTGCCCTACTTGAGCAACGAACAACGCCGCGTCGTGTTGAAGACCACGGCCTTGCCTTCGGGTTATCCGATTCTGGACGACACGGAAGGCTTTGGCCGGCTCAACCTTTTTGACGCTGCCGATGGCTATGGCGCCTTCAACGGCGACGTGGACGTCACGATGAACGCGAGCCGCGGCGGGTTCAATGCGCTGGACGTATGGCGTAACGACATTGGCGGCGCAGGCAAGCTCACCAAGAGCGGTACGGGCACGCTCGGCCTGGCGGGCGCAAACGCCTACACGGGCGGCACGCTGATCGCAGCCGGAACGCTGCGAGCAGATTCCGCAAAAGCACTGGGCACTGGCGCGGTATACGTCAGCGGCGGCGCATTGGCATTGAACTCCGAAGAGGCCGTTCAAGTGCTGGGCAGCTTCACGCAGACGGCGACGGGCACGCTGCTCGCACGCATTGGCGACGACGATGCTGGCCAGATCTCGGTGAACGCCGACGCAGCGCTGGCTGGGCAGTTGAACGTTGAGTTCCGCTCGGGCTACACGCCCAAGGCCGGATCGACGATCACGGTGCTGCGCGCCAAAAAGGTTCACGGTCAGTTCGCAAGCCTTGTTGTCAATGGCTTCAAAGCCACTGTGATTTACAACGGCGACAGCGTGCAGGTGCGCCTGGACAACCCTGCATGAGTTGGCGTTCTACCTTTCTTGAGCCGATGGACTCAGCAATAGGCAGGATTTTCCCGCCTATATCTCTTGCCCTTCTCCGTTCGAAGACCTGACCGCTCGCAAACAAACTGCTAACGCCTCGCCAACCTGCGTTTCCGACGCCGCCAACGAAAAACGAGCAGCAAAAGCAGCAGGAAGATCACGAACGTGCCAACCACAAGCGCCGGCGCCAGCTTCACAAGCGGTGACGGCGCTCCGCCTGCACGCAACGTAGCTACACGTTCGGGTGTCATCCCGACGTCTGGGCGTCCGTAGTTCTGCTGCAGGAAGTTCACCAGGGTAGCAACTTGCCCGTCGTTCAGTTCGTGACCGAAGGCGGGCATGCTGTCGACGACGGTAGAGTCTGCGCTGTGATGCACCCCTTCCAGGATGGCCATCACCGCGTTGTCTGCATTGGGCTGTCCCAGCGCAGTGTTGCCAGCCAGCGACGGCAGACCGTTGCTGCCCGCGCCATTGGCCTGGTGACAACTGGCGCAGTACCCGTTGTAGAGCTGCGCACCACTCAATAGATTGCGGTCTTCAGGCCAAGGTTCGTTGATGATGGCGGCCGTCAGGTCTTGTGCCTTACCCCAACCATAGGCGGGCCTGGTAGTTCCAGGGTTTTGCTGGGCAGGAACCGTTTTGACGTAAGCCGCAATGGCTTGCAAATCAGAGTCAGTCAGCTTGCTAAAGCTGTGGTCAACCGCCTCTAGCATTGGACCGGCCGCCTGCGCTTTTCCTTGTGCGTGTCCCGTCTTTAGATACGCGAACAGTTCTTCGATGCTCCAGCCGCCAATGCCGCTGATAGGATCGGACGTGATATTGGGCGCATACCACGCGCCAAGACTGGCCCCGGCAAAATTGCGATTCTTGTCCTCGGCCATCAGCGCATTGCGTGGTGTATGGCAGGTGCTGCAGTGCGCCAGCGTTTCGGTCAAGTAACGTCCGCGCAGCCATTGCGGCGACTGATTCGGCGGCGCTGGCGCCAGCGTGTCTAGAAAGAGCAGGTTCCAACCCACCATTGATAGGCGCACGTTAAAGGGAAACGGCAGTTCAGTGGCGCGCGCCTTAACGTCAATCGGGGCGATCCCATGCATGAAGTAGGCGTAAAGCGCCTTTACGTCTTCGTCATTGATGCCGGCATACGCTGTATAGGGCATTGCCGGGTAAAGATGTCGACCACCCGGCGCCACACCTTCGCGCAATGCGCGGCTGAAATCTTCCAGCGAATAGTTGCCGATGCCGGCGGTCTTGGAAGGCGTGATATTGGTGGAGTAGATCGTGCCCATCGGGCTGCTCAGAGGAACTCCCCCGGCAAACGGTTGATCTGGACGCGCGGTGTGACAGGCAACACAGTCGCCCGCTGTGGCCAGGTACCGACCTTTGACGATCAGCATCTGCTCGTCGGAAGGCGCTGTGGCGGCTATCGACTGCGCTTGGACCACGAAGCTTGTGCTCAGTCCGACCAAGGCGACGACGAGGGGGCAGGCAGCGCGTGCAATGTAATGGCGGATGCGCATCATGGTCAGCCCCGGGCCGCGGTGGCAATAAGGTGGTCAGCGGTATGCAGAGCCAGTGCGACGGCTGTCAACGTCGAGTTGACCGTTGCCGCGGTGGGCATGACGCCGGTACTGGCTATGAACAGATTTTCATGATCGTGGGTACGCCCAAACTTGTCGACCACCGAATCTGAAGCGGTGTCACCCATGCGGACGGTGCCGGTGATGTGCTGATTGTTGCCGTACTTCCCGTCAGGACTGTGACGCAGATTGGTGCCACCCATCAGACGAGCAATTTCGATATATGCCTGCTTCGCATGCGCCATGCCGCGATGGACGTAGTCATTGAAAGAGTAATAGATCTTGGGAGTAGGAATACCCAAGGCGTCGCGGTGGTCGCTGAGCATCACGCGGTTGGCCGGGTCGGGAAGTTGTTCCAGCACATTCTTGATGCTGACTTCATGGGCCGAACGGCGACGCAGTTGTTCCTTGAAAGCGGGGCCGTAAACACCTTTTTTCGTCAAGTCTTCACTGATGCCCCAAACGCGTGACGAATTCGAGATGTCGATACGGAAAGCGGCCGACTCAGAGCGGAAGGCGCCGTCGCGCATCCCTTGGATGGACGACGGACTCATCGGCCCACGTCCTGGCCACAACTCATCTTCAGCATCGAACGTCAGCGAATTGCTGGGGTGGTCCATCAGGTGACGGCCGACCATATCCGAACTGTTCGCCAGACCGTTGGGATACTTGTCACTCTTAGACAACAACAAAAGCTTAGGCGTTTCGATGCCATTGGCTGCCACCATGAAATACTTGCCAGTAACGCGATGCGAGCCGCGCTCAGGGTCGTAGTAGTGCACGGCGGCAATCCTGCCCTTTTCGTCGTGCTCTATCCGATAGACGATGGCGTTAGTAATAATGCGTGCGCCCGCAACTTCTGCGGATGCCGCTGCAAGGCCGCCGTGATACTGGGCATCGATCGGACAGATCGGCATGCAGTTGTTGTTGCCACAACAGGCGGGGCGGCCATCGTAAGGACGGCTATTGCGGGCGGTGGTGTTGGTGATGGCCTCATAGGGCGTGCCAGCAAGCCTGGCGGTGAAGCGTTGCTCCAGCCACGACGGCGTGACGGGCTCCATTGGAAAAGGCCGAGTGCGCGGCGAGCCGTTGTTGATCGGACCAGATACGCCACAGATCTCTTCTGCCTGAAAGTAATAGGGCTCCAGTTCATCGTAGGTCATAGGCCAGTCAAAGCCCACGCCATACAGCGTCTTGATCTTCATATCGTTGGGCAACACGCGCCAGGCTTGGGCCGCCCAATGCCAAGTCGTCCCGCCAAGGATGCGGATGTATTCCGCCGCGTATAGCGCTGGGCCGACTTGCTCCAGATAGTTATTCGGCACCGGTTGATAGATAGGATGCGGCGCAGCGGCTGTCGGCGGATAGGGCGACATAAAGTCCCCTTTACGTGGCGACGCACGATACCGCGCTACCAATTCCGCTCGGGTGATGGGCGGTCCTGCCTCCAGGACAATGACCGATAGGCCGGCGTTGCGCAGTCGAGCAGCGGCGAGTGCGCCACAAATACCAGAACCAACGACGATGACATCGGCGGAAAGTATGTCTGTCATGGTGTAACTCAGTGTTTGACTTCGGTGGGTTGGGACGACCATGAGCCGTATTGCCCATACGCGTAGCTAGGCGGGCGGGTCTTGTCTCTGACGAACCGATAGCTCAGAGCGTCTTCAAATGCCAAGCAGCGTGCCTGCAATCCGTTGCCGGTCACGCCCAGCGTCCAAGCTGTGAGGATCTGTTTGGCCACAGAGGGCAACTCGGGATCTACGATGGCTAATGTCACGTCCAACGTTTCTGCTGGCCCCGTATGCCGGCGAATGGAAGCAGCCAGCGCGTTCAGTGCGTCGGTAAATTGCGGATTGACGGCCAACAAGCCGGCATACAGGCGTGAGCTCAGGCCCGGTTCCAACTGGGCCTCCCCGGTGAGATAGCGAGAAACTTCCTGGAAATTCGAAGGCGGGGATGCCAGTACACCGCGTGACGTATCCGCAGCCCGCGCGGCGGGTATGCCGCCAGCAGCAATCAAGGCGATTCCGGCCGCCGAAGCAAGCAGCGCATTGCGCCGGGCGAGGCCAAAGCTAGTTAAGTTTTCTCGCGGCCAATAGGATTGGGTCGAGGTCGAAGCAGACGTCATCATGAGTATTCCTCAATTGCACAACAGGTCGTTGTGAAAATTCACTAGACCTCAACCGACATGATCCTACCGGTCGTACCTCACGATTTTTTTGCTCAAGTCGTCCTGCCTGACAGCAACATGGCCGTTAGCACTTCCACCCACAAAGGGGCTCGACAGTAACGCGCATGAAGGGAAAGCCGATTTAGGACTGGACTGGTTTTTGTACTAGGGTATTCCCTAAGTCGGTATCTTGAGAGGGCGCACCCTATACGGATGAAAACGGGGAGCGACGCTTATCTAGACAATGGAGGGAAATTACACGCGACCGCAATTTCACGATAGTCAGCTTCGGCGAAGCTGACGGCGCCGGTCTCGGCGACTACGTTGCGTCGTCGAACATGCTACGCCAGCGAGAAGCAGCCTTCGCCGCACTCAGTCGCTTATAGGCGCCGCCCTGCGGACGACCGCGCTCCTGGCGCTCATCCGTTCAGCGGCCTAACCCTCTGGTAGTTGTGCCTTTTCAAGGCGGTACAGCATGAGCGCGCCCATCTCAGATTCCCGCAGCGCTACCGACTCGCGCAGCTCTTTTTCGTATGGGAATTCAAGGTGCTCCACCCCATGCAAGATGCTCCACAAGACACCAGCTCCATCCTCATTCGGAAAGCGCTCAAACACCGTAAAAAGCATTGGCAAGCAGTAAGGCGAAGGGCCCACTGCCCATAGCTCGTCCAACAATGCATCCAGCGCTAGCCAGTTTCCGTCGGTAGGTGAGAACTGGCTTATATCCGCGGCAATCTCGCATTCACTTCGCATTGGGTTCGTGCTTTTCCGTTTTGTGAGAACACGATGTTAGCCCCACATGCTCCCCACGGGCCACGGTGCCAACCCACCGGCTCTCCATAACCATGTCGCGCGCAAGTCTTCGCAAATTCCCATGACCTTGACTGAGACCCTCGAATGGGGACTGAGCCTGCTCGCGTTCGCGCGGCTGGTGCTGGCTACCCTTGGTGACTCCTTCACCCGCCGCCACGCTGCGGCAGATCCTTGGAAAGCGACATGAACGCAATCACTGCAAACGCGCTTGCAACGCGCCGCCGCAAGCTGCCGTCCATCGCCAGCCTGGCACGCAAGCTTGGCGGCCTCATCGCGCCCAGGGACCATGCAGGCAGAGGCAACTGGAGCAAGGATTCCGATATCCCCTGGACAGCGTGGCCGGGTGGCATCGCCCTTGCCGCCTTCTTTATTTGGGGCTGGGACTGCCTGGCATGGCTGCTTCACTTCGTCCTATGAACGGAACCGATTTCATCTTGCGCGACCGTGCCGCGTGGGTTCCAACCGTGCCGCTCCCCCACAGCAGGCTGCACTGGGAAGCCCCAAAGGCCGAAACCGTGACGCCCGAAGAAATCGAATTTATCCGGGGAGCGCGCGGCCTGTTCACCACCAAAGATCTGGGCGAGTGCTACGGCGTATCGCCCCAGACCATCAGCAATATTTGGAAGCGCCTCGCTTAAACGGACGATGCCGGGTTTTTTTTCAAATAGGTGTCTATTAGGTCAACGGCAATGCCGATCATGGCTTCAGCCTCATTTTGATGCTTTCGCAGTTGCTGGCTGTACCGAGTTAGATCCCTCTGAAGCACTACCCAAGTTCCATTTGGTCGAGTCCCATCCATTTCCTCGACTAGTTCGGCCTCAGCATCTCTCGCCGCCCGCATGGTGTTGTGCATTTTCCAGGTGAGCATCAGGCCACCGGCCACAACATAGGTCGCAACGATCTGCTTACGAATCAGATCGTCAGGAACACGGCCAATAAGTCCCACTGTGGAGGCATACACCTTGAATGGATTCTCCGGCACGGGCCAAGTTACGTCGACAGCGGCGTTGTCTTTAACCGCTTGGACAGCGTCGCCGACGGTTTGCATATATACAACCCAATTAATGTGCAGCTCTTCACGGATGCCAAACAGGAAATTCCTCACCTCATCGTGTCTAGCGCTTGCCTGCTGTTCCCTGACTTTGGCGTGCTGATCATAGGCAATCCAGATCGCGGCACAGATCGCCGCTATAGAACCCCACGCCTGCACCCAGGAGGCCCAATCACCGCTGGTCTTAGGTGGATTGAAAGCGAAAGCGGCGAACAACGCGCCGAACGCGAGTAGTAAGGCGACCTGATACCCCTTCTTCATGGCTCCCCCTGCTTCGATGGTCGCCGCATCGTAGCCCAATCTCTGAACAGGTATCACATGACCCATCCCCCCGCATCGTTTAAGACGATGATCAATGACAAGACGATCAAGCGCGCTGATGCGATGAAAATCGAGTACTCGCGCATCCGTGTGAAAGTCGGTTTCAACCGGCGCGACCTCGACAGCGAGTACGAAGCCGGAATCGAGAATCTGACCAACTACATCATGGCTGGCGGCATCCTGCCCCCCCTGGAGGTGGTCGCCCTGTCCGATGGGTCTGGCGTTGAACTGGTGGACGGCCACCGTCGCTTTGACCCCCTCGGCCGCGCCATCGCACGCGGGATGCCAATCGAATGGGTGTCCATCGTCCCGTTTCAAGGGAACGAAATCGACCGGCAGGCCCGGATCTATACCAGCAATCGAAACGCCCCGCTGCGCCCCCTGGAGGCCGCACGCGGCTTCAAGCGCTTCCGTGGTGCGGGGCTGGACAGCGCTGAAATTGCCGCCATCGTGCATTGCAGCCGGACCCATATCGAAAACTATTTGATTCTTGCCGATGCCGAGCGCGACGTACAAGAACTGGTGCGCTCCAGCCAGGTCGCCGCCGACGTAGCAATTGAAGCCGTCCGCAAGCTAAGCGCGAAAGCCGGCGAATTTCTGACCGGCAAGGTCGGCCAAGCCAAAGCCGCAGGCAAGGCCAAAGTCATCGCCAGCACCATTCACGGCCGCGCCCTGCCCCGCAAAGTCGTATCTCCACTCATCAGCGGCGTCGATACCTTTATCAATGCGCTGGACGCAAATCAGAAAGCGGCTTGCTCGATATCCAAGAAGGCCGCGTAGCCGAAACCACTATCACCCTCGACGCCTGCGCCCTACTGGATCTGTTCGCCGCTCATGGCGCCGTCGAAACAGTCCGCGCGAAACAGGCCGAAAAGCAACGCCAGCAAGCCGATGCAGCCGCAGTTGCCACCCAGGCCGAAATCCCAACCGAACAGCAAGCCCCGCAGGAGCAAGCGGCATGATCAAGCTCTCCAACCGTGAAGGCCAGACGGTCTACCTCGCCCCAGGCGCCATTGCATCAATACAAGAAGCGGGAGCCTCCAGCGCCTGGCATGGCATCCACTCCTATGTCCGCACCTTCGACGGCAAAACCTTCGAATTGCAGCAGACGCCGGACCAGATCAATGACGCAATCGGCGCCCAGCAAAAAGGGAATACACAATGAAAAACTCTATCCGCCATGTCGGACTGCACATCGCAGTTTTCATCATGCAGGGCGCACTGGTAGCGATCTACTGGGCTCGCGAAGAGTATGCCCTTTCAATGATGTTCGGCATTGCAGCAGTCGCCACCGTAGGGCTTGGGCGAATCGCATGGAAAAGCTACCGCGCCTCCATCGCCAGAGGGATCATTCAGCCCGCCCCTGTCAAACGGGATGCGGACGGGTAGCGGTCTAGAAAACTACTTTAATGGCCGGTCTGACACCAAATCGCGTAGCTGAAGTGCGCGTCTGCCGTTGAGTTCTGCAACACACGCGAAACGGCGCATGGCCAGAGCGTTTCCAATTGCCCCTCCACCCAAGGATGAAGCAAATGCGCACTGGGCATCGCGGTACGTAATAAAGTCTCTGTTTGATGCTTTGAGTTTGGCCTTGGCTTGGTTCACGTACTTGGCGTCTTCATCCCATTTGCTCAGAACGTCAACTGCCTTCTCTTCTGCGTCTTTCAACTCGACTTCACTTCCCGCAGCCTTTTTTTCCAGGCATTCCCTTACACCAGGTGGTTCAAACGCGCACTCTAATCGCAGCTCACGTTCGCTCCGTCCAAGGGTGTCGGCGGAGGCTATCGACACCCACGGAAAGATTGCACCCAAAGCAAAAGCTAATCGCGCTAATTTGTGCATATCCGGGGCGTTCCCTTGCGCAGTGCGTTTAAGGTGTAGTTGAGCTTCACTTCGTAGGCAAGATCACCGCCTCCGTTATACCGGTCCGCGATAGTGGCCGTGGAGATGCTCCGCCAGCCTGTGATGACACGTTGTACCGACGCCTTTTGGTACTTCAACACCTGTCCGGGCCTCAAGGTGGCCGCTGTCGGATTTAACTTCTGCATCATCTCGACCGTACTTCCCTTCGCCTCCGATATCTTCGAGAGGCTGTCGCCTGCCTTGACGACTATTTCGTAGACTTTTGGATCAGCGTCAGGGATGGTGCGGTATTCGTAGCGGCCCAACTTCATCAACAGATAGCCAATCCCCGCGCGAATGTTGTGGGTGGGAATTGCGCGAACCGAACTGACAGTCATTTTTCCTTTCCATGCTGGAGGCAGGATTAGATTTCCCCCTTCGTTACCAGAAAGCAATGATGACAGTCCTGGGTCGCCTGGAACCCCAATGCGTAGGGGCCTGCTTCCCCACTCCGCGTTATATGCCCCAGTCTCGACCCACAGAATTGCTTTGATAAATCGCCAGTCGAGTTGGACGTAGCCGGTCGTGCCAGAAAGGTGACGGTTGTATTCATTGACGGCCATCTGAATGTCGCAGTCCCACTCATTCCATTTCGGATCGCCAACTGCCTTGTCGATGCCGTCTTGCCATTTTTCGAAATCGGTTTTTTTTGCTGGTGCCTGAACCGCCATATCAGTCCTTTAGGGTTGAGTTCGAGTGGCAACACTCCCAACTGCATCAGCGGCGTATTGGGCGCAGGTGCCTAATCAAGGTTAATGGCAACAATCTTGGTTGGCTTTAGGGGTTGTCTTATTTGACATCCCCCCCGTCCTTTAGAGCGGGGAGGATGCCCGCCTTCGCGCAATGGCAGCTCTACCCGGCGTGGTGCGCAGCGATGAATGCCCTGGGATATGCCCTATCTCCCGTCATCTGGGACGCGGCGGACTGCGGCGTGCCGCAGCACCGTCAGCGCATTCTGATCGCGGCCACCAGGAGCAAGCACCCTATCGAACTGGTGGCACCCAATGCCGCCCACCGCCCTATCCGGGATGTGATCGACTTCGACGCTGGCAACTGGTCCCTGATTGAACGCCCTGGCCGCTCACCCAAGACCCTAGCCCGCGTCCGCGCTGGCCGTCGCCAGTTCGGCGACCGCTTCGTAATGCCCTACTACGGCTCGGGCTCCAGCCTTACTGGCCGGTCCTTGGACCGCCCGCTGGGCACGATCACCACCCGCGCGCGCTGGGCGCTCGTAGACGGCGACCATATGCGGATGCTCACAACGGCAGAGAACTGCGCAGGAATGGGCTTCCCCAACGATTACCGCCTTCCCGACAACCAAGCCTTGGCCCTGCATATGCTCGGCAACGCCAATCCGCCCCCCATGGCCGCATACGCCATCGACGCCATAAGGAAAGCAGCATGAGCCTACATGTGGAATGGCGCTTCGACGGCCGCGTTGCCGTATCACCCAGGGACGAGGTTGCGGATACCTTCGGCCACATGCCAGCCAAGCAGTTCAAGCCATCAGACAAGGAAAAATTCTTAGATCGGATGCGGGCCAAAGGGCGCGGCACTAGGGCAAACCGCGATATGGCTGCACTCGGGTCTGCTTTCAACTACGGCATTCGGCATGGCATCGTGGAATCGAATCCATGTCATGGCGTCGCCAGGAATCCAGAACGACCACGCTCCAGGAAGCCCGAGCATATCGAGGTTAACGCGTTCCTTGACGTCGCGAAGAATCGCGGCGAAGGCAGCTATATGACTGCGCTAATCGGGCTGATGGTGGGGATTACGGGACGGCGACGCGTGGAGATACTTCGCCTAGAAGAGTCTGCGCTCTCAGCAGAAGGCGTGTCGGTCCAGGCTGCCAAGCTCAAAGCAACCGATTCGGCCCGCGAATACCTGATTTCGTGGTCGCCACTTCTAAGCAAGCTACTTACGGAAGCGGTCAGGTTGTCGAAAAAGCATGAGACGCCCTATGTCTTCGCCGCTAGGTCAGGTGCTCCCTATACCGATGCCGGGTTCAAAGCCAACTGGTCAAAGATCATGGCGGACTTTGTCGCAGCAGGCGGAGACCGATTTACCGCTCACGATCTACGGGCGATGTATGTCACGGAAATGGTCAGCCGAGATGAGAATCCTGAGACGCACAAAAATGCGGCCACAACTAGGCGGGTATACGACCGGCGACGCAAGGTAAAGGTCACGCCGACGTTCTAGGAAATTAGAACCGGTGCGATTTATTAGAATTATTCTGCCGCAGAAAAGAAAAAAGCCGCTCTAAGCGGCTGATTTCTAACGAATTCTTTGGGGTGGCTGATGGGGCTCGAACCCACGACAACTGGAATCACAATCCAGGACTCTACCAACTGAGCTACAGCCACCTCTGGTACTGCTTCGCCTTCACCGCTGTGCTTGAAAAGAAGCTCAACAACGAAGAGGCCGAACTATAGCACATATTTTTCGCGCGTCAAAAGCCCTGCCCCCAATTTTTCTTGCCTGTGCGCCACAGCTTGCTATCCTTCCGCTTGGATCACCCTTGGAGGCCGGCTGTTACGTCATCGCTATGGATCGCATACACGCAATTTTGATCGACTACTGGCCCCATCTGGTGTTTGGCATCAGCATCGTGGCGGGCACGGGGGCGGCTGTTCATGCCGCGATGACTAAACAGGATGTGCGGGCGGCCATTGGCTGGGTGGGGGTGGCGATGTTCTCTCCACTCTTTGGCGCGCTGTTCTATTTCGTGGCGGGTATCAACCGGATTCGCAAGACGCGTCTGTCGCAGTTGAGGGACGAGGCGATGGTGGTGGATGCCGAGCAGGTCGAGACTTTGCCGGTGGATGTAGCGCCGATCTCGGGTCCGCAGTTTGCGTCGTTGAAGGTACTGGGTGACCGGGTCAGCCGGTTTCGTCTGCTGGGCGGCAATGCGGTGCAGCCTTTGGCGGGTGGGGACGATACGTATCCGGCGATGCTGCTGGCGATCCGCAATGCGCAGCATGCGATTGCAATGCAGAGCTATATCTTCGACAACGATGCGATCGGGCGCGAGTTGGCGCAGGCGCTGATTGAGGCGCAGGCGCGCGGGGTGCAGGTGCGTGTGCTGATTGATGCGATCGGGTCTAAGTATTCCCGGCCGCCTATCGTGCGCATGCTGGCGCGTGGCGGGGTGCCGGTGGCGCGCTTCATGACCAATCCCCTGGGTGTGCTGCGCATGCCTTATGCCAATCTGCGCAGCCATCGCAAAGTACTGGTGATCGACGGGCGCGTGGGGTTTACGGGCGGCATGAATGTGCGGGCAGCCTTTGTTAGCGCGCTGGCGGGTGACGACACCAATCGCGATACGCACTTCCGAGTGGAAGGGCCGATTGTGACGCAGCTGATGTCGGTGTTTGCGCATGATTGGAACTTCACCACGCACGAGTCGCTTCCTGCCCAGCCCTGGTTTGATCCATTGGCCTTGCCGCCTACGGGGAATGTGCCGATGCGCTGCGTGCCGTCTGGCCCTGACCGCGCGCTGGGCAGCTCACACAATATGCTGTTGGGCGCTTTGGCAGTGGCGCAACGGCATGTGCGTATTCAGTCGCCCTACTTCCTGCCCGATCAGACGCTGATCGGCGCGTTGGCGACGGCGGCGCGGCGCGGCATCGTGGTGGACATCGTCATTCCCGACAAGAACAATCTGCGGCTGGTGGACTACGCCATGTCGGCGCAACTGGACCAGGTGGTTCGCACCGGCTGCCGCGTCTGGCGCGCGGTTGGGGCGTTTGACCATTCGAAGCTGATGACGGTGGACGATGCTTGGGCGTATGTCGGGTCGTCCAATCTCGATCCGCGCAGCTTGCGGCTGAACTTTGAGCTGGACACCGAGATCTATGATCCGACCGTCGCTCGCTGGATCGGCAGCCGGATCGATGGGCTGATCGGGCACGCCAAGCGCGAGACGCTGGAAGATCTGTTGCAGGCGCCATTTGCCAAGCGTCTGCGCAACAAGGTGATCTGGCTGGCCACGCCTTATCTGTAGCGCAATCGTCAGTCAGCCATCGGACGCGGCCACGGCCGCGTGGCGGACGGCGAAGACGGCGTTGGCTTTGAGCATCAGGCGGCCACTGGCCTTGAGCAGGCAGGTCGCGTAGATCAGGCGTTTGCCCTGCTTGTCGATTTGCACGTGGGCTTCGAGCCAGTCGCCGGGCTGGACGGCGTTCAGATATTCCACCGACATCTGCACGGTCACAACAGACACCTGCCCTTGCTGCGCGATGGTGTGGCCCAGCGCGCTGTCGGCCAGTGTCGCAAGCAGTCCGCCGTGGGCCATGCCATGCGTGTTCGTGTGCGCGTGCCCTACCCGCAGTGCCAGCACGCTGTCCGCGTCGCGCCGGTACAGCGTGCCCAAGTCAGCCAGATGCGTCATGAAGGGGCTGCTGGGGCGCCAAGGAGCAAAACCTGCGGGGATTGAATCTGTCATGGCGTGCAATCGTGTGAATCCGAAGTGAATGGCTGAAAGTACCGCAAACCGGGGCGTGCCGGGCAGGTCCGCCCCCAAGAGGTGTACGCAGAGCGAACGAATGGACCCAAGCGCGATGACGCGCGGGAAGAGTAAGATTTGCGGCATAACAATCACCCTAGTGGCAGGAGCAAAGGAAGATGGCAAGAATCGGCATGGTGGGAATTGGCCTGATGGGCCACGGTATTGCAAGCAATCTGGTCAAGCACGGTCATACCCTGACGGTGCTGGATCACCCGGGCAATCAGCCTCTGGACACGCTGAAAGCCGCAGGCGCGACTAGCGTCGCCGACGGCGCTACGCTGGCCGCTCAGTCCGACGTGATCATCTTGTGTGTCACCGGCAGCCCGCAGGTCGAAGCCGTGCTGCTGTCAGCTGGCGGCGTGCTGGAAGGCTTGCGTCCCGGCACGGTGATCATCGATTGCTCGACCGCTATCCCCTCGTCCACGGTCAAGGTGGCGGCGGCCGTAACGGAAACGGGCGGCCGCTTCCTGGACGCGCCGATGACGCGCACGCCGAAGGAAGCCGCCGAAGGCCGCTTGAATCTGCTGGTGGGCGGCGACGCAGCCTTGTTCGAAGAGTGCAAACCCATCCTGGCCTGCTTTGCAGAGAACATCACGCATGCTGGCCCCATCGGCGCCGGGCACCGCATGAAGCTGCTGCACAACTATGTGTCTCTGGGTGTGGTGGCGTTGCTGTCGGAAGCAGCGGCGTGCGCGCTGCGTTCGGATATTGATCCGGCGGTGTTTACCGACGTGCTGGCCAAGGGCGGCGGCGGCGGCGTGGCACTGGAGCGCATCAAGCCGTATCTGCTGGAACAGGACGCGTCTTCGCTGCGCTTTTTTATGTCGAACGCGCAAAAGGATCTGTCGTACTACAACACGATGGCCGCCGAAGCGGGCGCCGTGCGGGAAATTGGCGCTGCCGTTCAGCACACGTTTGATCAGGCCGTCACGCAAGGCGGTGGCGACCGTTATGTGCCTGAGCTGGTGTCGCTGCTGAAAGACCGTTAAGCGATCAATCTGGCTGCTTGAAATGATTGCGCCCGGCTAGCCGGGCGCAATCATTTGCAGAGCGAATGCGCGTAAAGGTTTAACGCCCGCCCGCCGCCGCCATGGGTGCTCGCAGCACGCCGCGCGATGGCAAACGCAGCGAAATCAGCGCGGCCAGCAGCAGCAACGCGCCCGCCGATCCAAAGGCAACCCAATGCGTGCCGAATGCCTCGAATGCCCAGCCGCCCAGCCATGAGCTGATCATGCCGCCAATCTGATGGCCTAGATACGTCAGACCGTACAGCACGCCCACCAGACGGATACCGTAAACGTCGGCCAGAATCGCGGAGGACAAGGCGATGCTGCCCGCCCACACGATGCCGCCGATGGTGGCGGCGGCATACAGCTCCCAGTGCGCCCCCACCATGACCAGCGCAAAAAATCCCAGTCCGCGCACCAGATAGATCGCGGCAAGAATGTTGCGGCGCTCGACCTGATCAGACATCCGGCCCAGCACCAGGGTGCTGAAAATGGCGACCAGCCCGATCAGGCCTATGCCCAACGAACTGGTGGTCGCATCAAAGCCATGATCCATCAGCATCGGCATGCCATGTGTGCCCAGCAGGTTCATGCTGAAACCGCAGGCGAAGAGGCCCAACGCCACTTGCCAGAAGGGCAAGGTCCGCAGGGCATCCCGCACGTTGGGCGCCGGGCCTTTGACGGGAGGGCTGGCGGAGGATTTTTTCTCGACGACCTGATGCGGCAGCAGGTCGGTGTGTTCGGGCGCGTTGTCGCGCATGATGAATAGCGCCATCGGCACCGTCATCAGCGCGAACAGCACGGCGAATGCCAGCAGCGTTTCCTGCCAGCCCACAGCCGTGATCGCAAATGTCAGTGTGGGGGTCATCAGCGCAATGCCTGCCATCGAGCCAGTGGACAGAAAGAACAGCGCCATGCCGCGCTGGCGCGTGAACCAGCGGCTGATGATCGGGGTCAAGGCTACGGGGCTGGTGAAGGCCAGGCCGACAGACAGCGCCACGCCGAACGACAGCAGGAACTCAACGGGGCCGCGCGCAAAGACAGTCCAAATCGAGGATGCCACGACGATACCGGTGCCCGTCAGCAGCACGAAGCGGGTACCGCGCGTGCTGACCAGATATCCCGCCAGCGGCATGGCCAGGCCATAGCACAGCATGCCGATCGCGACGATGCCCGACAGCAGGCTGCGAGAGAAACCCAGCCCATCTGCCATGGGCAGGAAAAACGGCCCGATGCCCATCCGCAGTCCGACCGTCAACAGGGTGAGTACTGCGGCCGCGCCAACGATGTTCCAGCCGAAATACCAGCCGGCCGACTCTTGCTTGTCCAACATGCTTCTCCTCGGTGTCTTTTTATGGCCGCATGCGCGCCAGAACTTACGGACGCCGCAGGGGATGCGGAACAGAAGGTCCGCTTTCGACACGGGTGAGAAGGACGAGGCGTGAATCGGCTTGTTTGCGCCGGCGGCAACACCGCCGGACGCGTCATATTACTCCTGGCTATAAGCTTGGTAGATGCCCGCAGGGAATTCGTGTTCGGTCAGCGGCCGGCGGGCGTGACTCGCAAATTCTGGCGAAGCAAATATAATTGATATCGATTTTCATTCATAAACCGCCAGGCGGCGGCCTTTTGTCCTTCAGGTCTTTGCGCGTTCTTCATGCCTTCGGCAACCTCCCGCCCCGATTCCGAGCTGCACGCCTGGTATGTCGACCACGGCGGCTGGCTGCTTGCGTGGCTGAAAAAGAAGCTGGGCTGCCCGCACAACGCGGCGGACATGGCGCACGACACGTTCGCGCGCATCCTGGCGTCGCGCGATGCCTTGGCCTCGGTCCGAGAGCCCCGTGCTTTCCTGTCGGTGACGGCAGGCCGGCTCATCATTGATCAGGCCCGGCGTCGGCAGGTAGAAGATGCCTATCTGGCCGAATTGAGCCTGGCCATGGCCGACCATCCTGGCGCGCCGACGCCCGAACAGATTCTGATGACCTCACAGGCGCTGGCGCAGATCAGCGCCATTCTGGATGGTTTGGCAGAGCGTCCGCGTCAGGCTTTTTTGCTTCACTACCTGGATGGCGACACCCATGGCGAAATCGCCCGCAAGCTGGGCGTAACCGATCGCATGGTGCGCAAGTACCTGGTGACGGCGCTGGTCCACTGCCACGAGACGGTGGACGCATGAACGACACGGGTTCCCAGGCCATTGCGCGTCAAGCCGCCGACTGGTTGTTACGCTTGACGGACGATCACGCAAGCGCCGCGCAACGTGCAAATCTGCGCGATGATTTCAATGCCTGGAAACGCGAGGACCCGCGCCACGAGGCCGCCGCTCGCCGCATGGAAAGCGTGCTGACGCAATTGGGCGCGCTGCGTACCGAGGCCCAGGGCCAGACGCAGCCCTTGCACGCCGGCCTGCAAGCCGGGTGGGCAGCGGGCAGACGGCGCCGCGTGCGGCGCGTAGCGGCAGGCTTGGCCCTGGTTGCAGCGTTGCTGACGCCGGTGGCGGTGTTTCTGCACTTCTACCCTTCTTCCTACCTGCTGGCCGACATGCGCAGTGGCGCTGGCCAATGGCAGACCCATGTGCTGGCCGACCAAAGCCGAGTCACCCTGGAGCCCGGCACGGCGGTCAACCTGCACTTTGATCCGGAACGCCGCGAGGTGGAACTGGTGCAAGGCGACATTCTGGTGGAAGTCGCACACGACGCCGCACGGCCCTTCATCGTGCGCACGCAGCAAGGCAGCGTGCGTGCGCTTGGCACGCGCTTTGTCGTCAGCGCCGAATCCGGTGTGACGGTGCTGAGCATGCTGGAATCCAAGGTGCTGGCCAGCGCACGCAATGATGCCGACCCGGCCCACGCGCGCCAGGTGCAGGCCGGCGAGCAGGTGCGCATCACCGCGCTAAGCGTGGGCGCCCCCGTGCCGCTGGATGCAAGCGCCGTGGAAGATGCCTGGAAATATCGCCGTCTGGTGGTGCAGGACCAGCCCCTGGCCGATGTGCTGGAGCTGCTGGGCCGCTACCGCAGCGGTATTCTGCGCGTGGATCGCGACGCGCTGACAGGCATGCAGGTCAACGCCGTGCTGCCACTGGACGACCCGGACCGCGCCCTGCAATTGCTGGCCAGCAGTTTCCCGATCCGGGTGCGCACGTTGACCCCATGGGTCGTCATGATCGACCGGGCCACACCGCAGCGCTAAAGAATGTTGGGATGGCAGTTCCGCTTTTCCGATCTGGTGCGTCATAGCAATCAGGACACTCACGCACACGGAACACTCCATGCCCTTGCCGACCTTGAATCTTCGATACACCCCGCTGGCGTTCAGCCTGCTTCTGGCTACGCTGGGCGCAACCGCCCTGCCGGCCTACGCGCAGCAGCAACAGACCGACGCCGCCATCGCCTACGACATCCCGGCCGGTCCGCTGGCTGCCGCCTTGAACCGCTACGCCCAGCAGGCGGGCGTAGCGATCTCGGTGGATGCCACCCGTATCCAGGGGCTGACCACCAAGGGGTTGCGCGGGCGATACCGTATCGAAGAAGGCTTCCGTGAGTTGCTGGCCGGCAGCGGTTATGCCGCCAGCCGGAGCGCGGGCGGTTATGTGCTGGTAGCGGCGCCGCAGCCGGGCACCACCACCCTGCCCGCGGTGCGTGTCAGCGGATCGGGCGTGCCCGGCGCGCTGGACCCCACATCTGGCCTGCTGGCGTCGACCAGCTCCAGCGCCACCAAGACCGACACGCCATTGATCGAAACGCCGCAATCGGTGTCGGTGATCACGCGTGAGCAGATCGACGAACAAAAGCCCCGCAGCGTGACGGAAGCGCTGCGCTACACGCCCGGCGCCTTCACAGGCCTGGTGGGCGCAGCAGACCGCTACGACTACGTGGCCCTGCGCGGCTTTATTGAAAACAGCACAGACAACACCATCTATGACGGGCTGAAGCTGCTTAGCGATTCCGGCACTTTCAGTTCAATCCAGATCGACCCCTACTTTGTGGAACGTATTGACGTGTTCCGCGGCCCATCGTCGGTGCTGTTTGGACGCAGCGCGCCCGGCGGCCTGGTGCAGCTGACCAGCAAGCGCCCGCTCTTTGACCCCTACCGTTCGGTCGAGGTTTCTTACGGCACCCAGGGTCAGAAAAGCGCGGGTTTCGACGTTGCAGGCCCCGTAGACGACAACGGCAAAGTCGCTTACCGCGTAACGGGCCTGGGCCGCTCAACCGACACGCAATTCAACAACACGCGCGAAGAACGCTACGCCATTGCGCCGCAAGTGATGTTTAACTTCACGCCGGACACCAGCCTGCTGCTGCAAGCCTATCTGCAACGCGATCCCAGCGGCGGTTTCCACAGCGGCGTGCCGGCAGACGCCAGCATTACCAATGACCACGCAGGCCAGCGCATTTCACGGCACTTCGTGGACTCTGATCCCGATAACAACGAGTTCAAGCGCAACGAACGTATCTTCGGCTATCAGTTTGATCATCGCTTCAATGATCGCTGGACGTTCCGCCAGAACGCGCGCTATGTCTCGTCGGACGTCGCGCTTAAACAGGTCTACGGCTACGGTTGGGCGACTGGCAACGACCTGACGCGCTACTACTCCGGGGCCGACGAATCGTTGAATGCCTTTGCCATCGACAACCAGCTGCAAGGCAAGTTTGAGACCGGCGCCGTCAAGCATACGGTGCTGCTGGGGCTGGACTACCAGAACCGTCATGCCGATGGCCGCTGGGATTCGGGATCGGCGTCGAACCTGAACGCCTTCAACCCTGATTACGCCAATGGCAACGTGCAGATCACGAGCCGCACCTTCTTTGACCGCCGTCTGGAACAGACCGGTTTCTACCTGCAAGACCAGTTGGCCTACGACCGCTGGCGCTTCACGCTAAGCGGCCGTCAGGACGAAGTGCGCACCACCGAAACCAGCCGTACGGGCGACTACGCGTCCAAACAAAGCTGGTCGGGTTCCAAGTTCACCAAGCGCGCCGGCCTGGTCTATTTGTTTGACTCTGGCGTATCGCCCTACCTGAGCTACAGCGAATCCTTCAACCCCAATGCGTACACGGACCAGCAAGGCAATTTGCTGCCGCCCACGCAAAGCAAGCAGTACGAAGTGGGCGTGAAATACCAGCAGCCGGGCACCGAAAACATGGTGACGATGGCGGCGTTTGACCTGACGCAGGACAACGTGGCCAACCGCGTGCTGGCGCAAACCTACTACACCCCCGCAGGCAAGGTCCGGTCGCGCGGGATCGAGCTGGAAGGCAAGGCCCGCCTGACGGACAACTTCACGATGCTGGCCGCCTACACGTTCACGGCGATGAGCTATCGCGAATCCACCGAAGGCCTGACGGGCAACACGCCATACCAGGCGCCGCGTCACATGGCATCCCTGTGGGGCGACTATCAGTTTGACTCCGGATTGGGCGTGGGCGCAGGCGTGCGTTATGTGGGCACCAGTTGGGCCGATAGCGGCAACACGCTGAAGGTGCCGGCCTATACGCTGGTGGACCTGTCGGTGCGTTATGACCTGGGACGGTTGTCGTCGTCGCTCAAGGGCATGAGCGTGCGCGTGGCCGCCAACAACCTGCTGGACAAAACGTACGTGGCTTCTTGCGCCAGCCTGAACTACTGCTATTACGGCGAAGAACGCAACGTCGTTGCGACGCTGAAGTACGAGTTCTGATGCCCCGCCGGGCGCCAGCCAATCGTGGCAAGCGCCCGCCGCAGCCGCGCTACCAGCGGTAGCGCGCTGTCATCACCACCGTGCGTTCTGCGCCGCGATAGCACTCGCCCGAGTAGCAAATCGAGTAGTACTCCTTGTTGAACAGATTGGACACGTTCAACGCCAGACGCCACGGGCCGGTTTCGTAATGCACGGTAGCGTCGGCCAGCGTCACGCCAGGGCGGGCGGTGCTGTTGTGTTCGTCGTCCCAACGCTTGCCGATGTAGCGCACGCCGCCGCCCACACCCAGCCCTTGGGCCAAGGTGTAATCCAGCCACAATGCCGCCGTTTGCTTGGGCACGCCAACCGGCACTTTATTGATCTCGTCGACATCGCCGCTGTTCTTCACGCGCAAATCCAGCCACGTATACGATGCGGCGATATTCAGGCCGCGCATCAGCTCGCCCTTGGCTTCCAGTTCCAGCCCGCGCGCCCGTTGCTTGCCAATCTGGCGCTGCTCGCCCTCGACCGGGTTGTAGCTGACGATGTTGGTCTTGTTCAGATCAAAGAGGGCCATCGTATACAGGCTGCGTGAACCCGTCGGCTGGTATTTGACGCCTACCTCTACCTGCTTGCCCCGGCTGGGTTTGAACGGGTTGTTGTTGCTGTCCACACCGCTATTGGGCAAAAACGATTCCGAATAGCTCACGTAGGGCGCCACGCCATTGCCCGCCAGATAGGTCACGCCGGCGCGGCCGCTGAAGGCGTCGTCCGTGTTGCGCCGGTACGAATCGTTCAAATGGTCATCCAGAATCGACGTGACGCGGTCCTGACGGCCGCCCAAGGTCACGATCCAGCGGTCACCCAGTTTGATCTGATCTTGCAGATATATACCCGCCTGACGGATTTTCTGACCATAGTTGGCCAGCGGCTCGGTGGGCGTTTCGATCGGCACGTTATAGATCGGATTCAGCAGATCCAGGTCAGGCGCAGGGCCGATATAGCGGTTTGCCTTGGCGCGCTGGTCGCTCCAGTCCACGCCCAGCAACACCGTGTGTTCCGTGCCGGCAAACCGCAGCTTGCCCTGCATCTGCGTATCCAGCACTGACTGGCTCATCGGGTCATTCCACGTCCGGGCAACGCGTGAAATCGCGGTGACGTCTTCGTTGATGGAATCCGTCCACACCACGCGCCGGTCCACCGACAGATGGGTATAGCGGAAATTCTGGCGGAAGGTCCAATCGTCGTTGAAGCGGTGCTCAAACTGATAGCCGATAGACGACTGTTCACGCTTGATCCGCGAAAAGCCCGGGTCCCCCATCTTGACGTCGGTCAGCTTGTAATCGGTGCTGAAAAAATACGGGTCTTCCCCCGACTTGATGTTGATGTATTCCCCCAGCAGAGTGAACGAGGTCGCCGCATTGGGCTGCCAGCGCAGCGACGGCGCCACGTAAACGCGCTTGTGGTTGAGCTTTTGGCCGTTGGGGTATTCGTCCTGATCGTTGCTGTCCAGGCCCAGGCCCACCAGGCGGTAGCTCAGGGTGTCGTTCACGCCGAATGCGTCGCCCAGATCGAAGGCGGCCTGCTTGCGATCAAAACTGCCGTACTGCAATTCGACCTCGCGAATCCGCTCGCCGGTGGGCTTCTTGCTGACGTTGTTGATAATCCCGCCCGCATCGCCTTGTCCGAAGGTCATCGACGACGGACCGCGCAGCACTTCGACGCGATCCAGGCCATACGGTTCGGTGAAGTAATAGGTGATGCCGGCGGGCGTCTGCGCCAAGCCGTCGCGATAGCCGCTGTTGAATGTGTTGAACCCGCGTAGCGAGATGTCGTCCCAGCCCCGATTATCCGGCCCGTAGGTGTTGACCGTGACGCCGGGCGTGTACTGAACGATGTCCATGATGTTCAGCGCGCCTCGCGCTTCCATCTCTTCACGCCCCACCACAGATACCGATTGCGGCGTCTCTAGAATCGGCGTGTCGGTCTTGGTGGCCGTGGCGCTGCGCGTGGCTACATAACCTTCCATGGGGCTGAAGGCAGTCTCGCGGTTGCCGGTCACCGTAACAACGGGCAAGGTGGTGACGCCTGCGGCAGGCGCCGTTCGCAGCACGTAGTTGCCGCTGCCACGGTGTACAGCCTGAAGGCCGCTGCCGGTCAGCAATTGGGCGAGCCCCCCTTCCACCGTGAACGCGCCGCGCAAACCGGTGGATTCCCGGCCGCGCGTTTGCTCGGCGTCAAACGACAGCGTGATGTCCGCTGCTGCGGCAAAGCGGCTTAACACTGCGCCCAGTGATCCGGCCGGAATGTCGTAGCTGCGGGTAGCAGGGGCGCTCTGGGCCCGCGCGTTGCTTGAGTACGTTCCTGCACCGGCGCCCGCCAGCAAGGCAGTGGCAAACAGTATGGGCACAATACGCGGCGCCCCAAGCGCACGCGATGAATGACGAGAACGGCGGCGGAATCTGGGGCGGCGTGAAGGATCGGCGTGCGGCATGCGGAAGACTCTGACTCTCAGGGGGAGGACTCGGAACTGCCGCAGGCATCAACCATACGGCGCTATCTCGTAGGCCGGATGAGATTCAAAAAGAGCAACCCCCACCCAAAAATATTTGCTGCTAGCGCGGTTCGACCCGAACCCAGTAGCGGGTGCGGCTGCGAATCTTGACCGGCAACGACGCGGCCACGTTGTCCAGCACCGCGTCGGTATCGGACAGCCGGAAGGCGCCAGACAAGCGCAAATGCGCGACGGCCGGATCACAGCTGAGACTACCGCTGCGATAGCGCGACAGTTCCGCAATGAATTCGCCCAGGGGCTGATCGATGGCGACGAGCTTGCCGTTGATCCATTCAGATTGGCCGGCAGCCACAGGCTGCGGAGTGTCGACCGCCTGCGCCGAGAAGCGGACCTGCTGGCCTGCGCCCAGACGCAGCGCGGGCGCGGTGGGGTCCGCCGGCTGCACCATTACGGCATCCTGGAATACCGCAACCTGTGCCGCCCCCGGTTCCACGCGCACCGAAAACCGGGTGCCCAACGCACGGATACGGCCTTGGGCGGTATGAATCTCGAACGGCCGATGGCCGGCAGTGTCCGCAGCGGTCTGCACCAGCACCTCTCCCTGGTGCAGGCGCAGCACCCGGACGGCAGGCCCGTAATCGATGTCGACAGCAGAAGCCGTGTTCACATAGAGCGTGCCGCCATCTGGCAGCATCAGCGTACGGCGTTCGCCCGTCTGGGTGCGCAAGTCTGCGGCAAGCACGCGCCACGGCGGCGCGCTGGCCGCCCCGATAGCCACGCCCCCGCCCAACAATACGGCCAGGCCCAAGAAGCGGCGGCGTTGCTGGCGCGCGGCCTGCAAGGTCGGCAGCAACAGGTCGCCCGGCACACTGCCCAAGCGCTGCTGCAACGCCAACATTTGAGCCCAGGCATCGCGATGACGGGCGTCAGCGTCCAGCCAGCGCTGCCAGCCGGTACGGGCCTGGCGGGCAGAATCCGGATCTTGCAAGGCCACGTACCAGCGCGCGGCGGCGGAAAGAATATCGGGAGAAAATTCAGACACAGCGGCAGTTACTCGGCGGCCAGCAGCAGGCATTGCGTCAGCGCCCGCACCATATGCTTCTTCACGGTGGTGACAGACACATCCAGCTTGGCGCCGATCTGGGCGTAGGTCAGTTCTTCAAACTGCGCCAGTAGAAAAATCTCTCGAGTGCGAGATCCCAAGGCATCGAGCATGCGGTCAATCGCCATCACGGTTTCAAGCACGATGGCGCGCGTTTCGGGCGAAACGGCTACGGGCTCGGGCTGGGCAGCCAGCGTTTCCAGATAGGCGCGTTCGATAGTTTGACGGCGGTAGCGGTCCGTCACCAAACCACGTGCAATGGTGGCCAGGTATTCACGCGGACGCTGGATCGCGTCGGCATTGCGGTGCATCAGCACACGCAGAAAAGTGTCTTGAGCCAGATCGGCGGCGTTGTCGCCGTTGCCGAGCTTGCGCCGCAACATGCCCACCAGCCAGGGGTGGTGATCGCAATACAGCGCTTCAAGGGTCAGAGCGGGTGCCTGGTCGGACATGGGACATTCGCGGCGCCCCAACTGACAAGGCGACTTATAAATGAATATGATTCTCGATTCTATCCGAGACGCCCGCCGACTCCGCAAAAGAAAAAACAGGGCCGCAGCGCCAACTCAACACCTCTGCCCTCTTATCGCAGCACATTGCGCACAAAACGCAGGGAAGCCACCCCGTCGTTGAAGTAGGCGTATGGCTGCGCGCTGCTATAGATGGCGAAGTCATCGGCGCCGACCAGCTGCGATACGCCTGACAACTCCAGCCGCAAGGCGCCTTCGATGACATAGACCATCTCGTGCCAGCCCTCGGGGTCTGGTTCAGCCAGGTATTGTTCGCCCGGCGCCAACGACCAGATCCACAATTGCGCCTCGCAGCTCGCGGGCGCCGCGCCCAGCAATACTGCCTGGCTACCGGGATGTTTGCCCCGCCACGCACGGGCCTCAATTCGACGCCGCTCGCGGGCGGGGTCGCTGACCAGATCCACGAAACCCACGCCCAGCGCACCCGCCAATTTATCCAGGCTGGCCAGGCTGATGTTGGCCTTGCCAGCCTCCAGTCCCGCGATCATGCGGCGGCTGATCCCGGATGCCTCCGCCAGATTCGACTGGCTTAGACCGCCCTGCTTGCGGATGCGGCGCAGGTTTTCCCCCACATGCGTGAGAACGTCGCTTCCGGTTGGCGTAATGTGCAGTATATTGCTCATAATTTCATCGCTATTGAAGTCTATCGTGCAGCCCAAGTCATCGATGTTTTCCCTAACCCGCCAGGAAATCGCCCTGGTCCTGGTCACCATGCTGTGGGGAAGCACGTTCCTCATCATCCACATCGCCATGCAGCATAGCGGACCGCTGTTTTTCGTAGGCGTGCGATTCACGATTGCGGGCCTGGTGACGATGCTGTTGTTCCGCAAACACATGATGGGGCTTACCCGCTTTGAAACGGGCGCGGGAATCGCGATTGGCTGCGCTTTGTTCCTGGGCTACTACTTGCAAACCCATGGTCTGCGCACCATCACCAGCAGCCAGTCTGCCTTCATTACCGCGCTCTATGTGCCCATCGTGCCCTTGCTGCAATGGGCAATCTTGAAACGGCCGCCCGGCTTGATGAGCTGGGTTGGCGTAACGCTGGCGTTCGCGGGTTTGATCCTACTGGCCGGGCCGGAAGCCGGATCACTGAGTTTCAGCCCCGGCGAGGTCGCTACCCTGGCGGGCGCGGTGGCGATTGCCGCCGAGATCATTCTGATCGGCATGTTTGCCAAGCGCGTGGACAGCCGCCGCGTGACTGCGGTGCAGTTGTTGACCGCCGGACTGGTGTCCTTTGCGCTGATGCCCGTGATCGGCGAATCGGTTCCTGCGTTTTCGTGGCTGTGGGCGGGCGCGGCGATAGGCTTGGGATTGGCCAGCGCTGTTATCCAGCTGACCATGAATTGGGCGCAGAAATCGGTATCGCCTACCCGCGCCACCGTCATCTATGCGGGCGAACCCGTCTGGGGCGGGATCGTCGGCCGCCTGGCGGGCGACCGGCTGCCAGCGCTGGCGCTGGTTGGCGCGGCGCTGATCGTCACCGGCGTCATTGCCAGCGAGGCGAAGTTTCGGCGCAAAAAATCCGTTCAGACCCGGCCCAGCGAAGGCTGATACCTGCGTGCCGGGCTGCCGGTCAGCCGGCCTGTTGCAGAAACGCCTGCAAGGCCGGCACCGTGTTCAATACGTGCTGACGCATGGCCGCTTCGCACTTGGCCGGATCGCGGGTTTGCAGCGCGTCGATCAGTTCCTGATGCGACTCGCGCACCCGCAGTACGCGGCCGGGCTGGGCAGCCCACAAACGCATATAGGGTTCCACAACCGAATGCAGCTCAGAGATCTGGCTCAACAAGCGAGGCTGCTGACAAAAGCTGCACAGGTATTCGTGAAATTCGCGGTGGGCGGTCGTCCAGTCCAGATAGTCGCCCGAGCCTTGCTCCAGCTGCTCCAGCATGTTCGACAGACGCCGGATGTGCTCGGCATTCATATGCAGCACCGCGTTGCGCATGGCCAGACCTTCCAGCACTGAGCGCATCTCGAACACTTCCAGCATTTCCTGCTGATTCAGGCCGCGCACCACCGCGCCGCGATTCGCGCGAATCTCGACCAGCCCCTCAGACGCCAACCGGCGCAGGGCGCCGCGAATCGGCATTCGGCTTGTTCCGATCTCGCTGGCGACGACGTCCGGCACCAGGCGCTGGCCGGGCGCATAACGCCCCAACCGGATCTCGCGCTGCAAATGCAGGTAGGCCTCGTCTTCGGCGCTGATCGCTGTCTTCTGAAATTGCAGCATCGTCGTCCCCGGGCTTGGTAAGCCGCCATGATAGATAAACGCAAAAATAACACAAATTGGATCCAATGATCCATGGATGCAAACACCAATAGTTCTGAGCGCCCGTCTTGCGTTTAATCCAGTCGGGGGACGTCACGTGCGTTCGCCTCGCCGGAACGGGCAATAGACCCGCCTGGCACCTGTTTTCCATTTCGCGCATCAAGGGGAATCCATGCAATTTCGTCTCATCCGCGCGCTGGCTGGCGCCGCCGCCATGGCCTTCGCGGCCCAGGCTGGCGCGCAAACCGCCGCTCAAGCCACCGACTGGCCTCAACATCCTGTGCGCATCGTCGTGCCGTTTCAGGCAGGCTCCGCCACCGACCTCATTTCCCGCCAGTTGGGCGCCGCGCTGGCAACCGAACTGGGCCAGCCCTTTGTCGTGGAAGCCCGTCCGGGCGCGGCGGCTGCAATCGGCAGCGCTTCCGTCGCCCGCTCGGCTCCCGACGGCTACACGCTGCTGATGGGCGGCCCCGCCGCCGTCGTCACCAACCGCTTCCTGCAAAAGCGCCTGGCCTATGACCCGGATGCGTTCGCACTGGTGTCCATGGTCGCCTACACGCCGAACATTCTGCTGGCCAATACGCAACAGCCGTTCAAGACGCTGCCGGAAATGATCGCCTATGCGCGCGCCAATCCGGGCAAGCTGACGTATGCCTCGTTCGGCACGGGCACTACCTCGCACATGGCGGGTGAAATGCTCAAATCCATTGCTGGCATCGACATCTTGCACGTCCCCTACAAGGGCGCAGGCGAAGCGATCCCCGCGCTGCTTTCCGGCCAGGTGTCCATGTACTTCGACACCATCATGACGGGCCTGCCGCAGGTCAAGAGCGGTTCGCTGTTGGCATTGGGCATGTCCAATTCGCAGCGGTCCGCGCTGGCGCCGAACATTCCGACCATCGCCGAACAAGGTTATGCCGGTTATGACATCGCCCCGTGGTACGGCCTGGTGGCGCCGGAAGGCACGCCCGCCCCAATCCTTGATAAGCTCAATCGCGCCGTCAACAAGGTGCTGGCCGATCCGGCATTGCGCAGCAAGCTCGCCGAAGCAGGCGCCGAACCGCGTGGCGGCAGCCGCGAGGAATTCGCCGCCTTCATCAAGGCCGAGATTCCGCGCACCAAGCAGTTGATCGATCAAGCCGGCATCACCCCGCAGTAATTTTTCTACCTACGAGTTCCAGCAACCATGTCCTCCCCCTTCGATTGGTCTTTTCCGTACGCTTCCCGAAAAATGCCGGTCCTGGCCGCCAACGCGGTCGCGACCAGCCAACCTCTGGCTGCGCAGGCGGGACTACGCATGCTGCTGGCCGGTGGCAATGCCGTTGACAGCGCCATTGCCACCGCGATTGCTTTGACTGTCGTCGAACCCGTCATGAACGGGATCGGCGGCGATATGTTTGCCCTGGTCTGGCACGATGGCCAGTTGCATGGCCTGAACTCCAGCGGCTGCGCGCCAGCCGCGTGGACGCCCGAATACTTCAACGGCCGCGATGCCATGCCCGGCACCGGCTGGGGCACGGTTACGGTTCCCGGACAGGTTGCCGGCTGGAAGGCATTGTCAGAGCGCTTCGGCAAGCTGCCATTCGCCAAGCTGTTCGAGCCCGCCATCGCCTACGCCGAAGACGGTTTTGCCGTGTCACCCACGATCGCGCGTCAATGGGCGACGCAAGCGCCCAAGCTGGCTCACGAGCCTGGGTTTGCAGAAGCGTTCTTGCCCGAAGGCCGCGCGCCGCAAGTTGGCGAGTGGTGGCGTTTCCCCGCGCAGGCCAAGACCCTGCGCGAGATTGCCGAGAGCGGCGGAGAGAGCTTCTATCGCGGCGAGCTGGCAAAGAAAATTACCGACTTCGCCAGTCAGACGGGTGGCGCACTAAGCGCCGCAGATCTGGCCGAACACCGCGCCGAATGGGTCACTCCCATCTCGCAGTCGTTCCGCGACGTTGAACTGCATGAAATCCCGCCTAACGGCCAAGGCATCTCGGCGCTGATGGCGCTGGGCATGCTGGAGCAATTCGATCTGGAAGGCATGGGCCGCGACAGCGCCGATTATTACCACGTCAGCATTGAAGCCATGAAGCTGGCTTTTGCCGACCTGCACCATCATGTCGCCGATCCGCGCCACATGCGCACCGACGCAGCCGCTTTGCTCGACCGCGCCTACCTGGCCGAGCGAGCCCGCCTGATCTCCATGGATCGCGCCGCCGTACCTACGGCGGGAACGCCCGCCACTGGCGGCACCGTTTACCTGACCGCCGCAGATGCAAGCGGCACCATGGTGTCGTTCATTCAGTCCAACTACCACGGCTTTGGCTCCGGCGTGGTGGTGCCGGGCACGGGAATCAGCCTGCACAACCGCGGTTTGAATTTTGTGCTGACGCCCGGACACGCGAATCAAGTGGCGCCTCGCAAGAAACCCATGCACACCATCATTCCCGCCTTCGTCACGCGCGGCGGCAAGC
This sequence comes from Achromobacter seleniivolatilans, assembly GCF_030864005.1. Lineage (NCBI taxonomy): Bacteria > Pseudomonadati > Pseudomonadota > Betaproteobacteria > Burkholderiales > Alcaligenaceae > Achromobacter > Achromobacter seleniivolatilans. Next base: position 101,439 of record NZ_CP132976.1, on the reverse strand, counting down.
CGCTGATGTCGTTTGGCGTGATGGGCGGATCGATGCAGGCGCAGGGCCATCTGCAAATGGTGACGCGTCTGGCGGCATTTGGACAAAACCCGCAGGCCATGAGCGACGCGCCGCGCTTTCGTGTGGAAAAAGGTCCTGTGGTCAATGTGGAATCCCACTTGCCAGCAGACGTGGTGGATGCGCTGCGCGCACGCGGCCACAATGTGGCCGTTGCACCCGCCGACAGTCTGGAGTTCGGTTCCGCGCAGCTGATTTGCCGTTTGCCGCAAGGCGGCTACATGGCAGCATCGGATTCGCGGCGCGACGGGCAGGCCGTCGGCTTCTAATTGGGCGCCTGGGGTCCAGCGTGCGTCAAGCAGGGCTGAAGGCGCTTTCTTCCGGATGATGCAATACCGGAAAAGCGCCGCCAGCCACGTGATTTTGCGCTGCGTCGGCGCCGTACTTGATCAAGTCGGCGTCGCGCTCAAGACCCAGCTTTCTCATCGCGCTTCTTTTCTGTGAACTCACGGTTTGCACGCTGCGATGCGACATCTGCGAGATTTCCGTTACCGTGGCTCCCGCACAAAACAAGCGCACGATTTCGGCTTCTCGTTTGGTCAAGCGCAAACGCCGGTGGGACAAAGGGTGGTTCACGATCATGTCCTTGATCTTGGGCGAATAATAGGTTTTGCCCTGATAGGTGGCGTGAACCGCATTGATAATGTGCTGCGTTGAATCCGCTTTGCTGAGTACGCACAGATTTTGATAACCCAGCAGTGTGCGTATCAACGTCGGGTTATCCACCATCGTGAGTATCGCCACCCGCAGCGCCGGAAAGCGCCGCTGCAGCAATGCGATCAAACCCAGCCCGTCGCCATACTTGCCGCCTGGCATGGAATAGTCGGATACCAGAACATCGCAATGCTGTGTTTCAAGCCGGGCGATAAGATCAGTGGAGTTCTCGACGCAGCCGATGACATCAATGGCCGGGTCAAGCTCCAGTTCGCAACTAACGCCTAAGTTCACTGCCGGGTGATCGTCGGCGACAATCACGCGTATGTATCGTGTTGACATCGTTGCATTCTCCTTACTGAAGTCGGAGCGTCGGGGTCAACATGCCCTATGCGTGCGCTTCGCAATGTGCTGTGTCGTTTTTCATTGCCCGATATAGTGCTGTGGGCCATGTCATAAAAAAATAGGACGACTACGAAAATGGTGTGGCGGCCCCTGTTCTTGCAACCGGGGCGGCATGGCAAGAGTTCGGACGGCACATCGCGCCAGACGACCGGCAACCCCTACAATCCGCGGTGCTGCGGCTGACACCGTCATACGCTTGCAGCGATTCCTGCGGATACTCGCCGCTCAGATGCACGAAGGAACCCCATGCCAGAGTTGCCGGCAGCGCCCGTTGAGACGGTCCGCCAGACCAATGCCCATAGGTTATTGAATAAGGCGCCGCTAGCCCTCGTGCAGGGTGCTCGCCGGGGCCTGTTGGCCTTATTGATCGCTGCCGCGCCTGGCGTGAACCAAGCCGCCCTGCCCCTGGCAGTCGATGGGCAGCCCCTGCCCTCGCTGGCGCCGATGCTGGAACACGTAACGCCCGCCGTCGTCAATATCTCGGCGCAGTCCGACCCGCGGCAAACGGCCGCTGGCGGCGACGTGCGCGCGCAAGGCATGCGTCAGAACGTAGGGTCGGGCGTGATTGTCGACGCCGCGCAAGGCAACATCCTGACGAACCACCACGTGGTGCGCGGCGCGTCGGCTATCCGCGTGTCTTTACAGGACGGCCGCAGTTTCACGGCCACCGTCGTGGGCAGCGACCCGGACACGGATCTGGCGGTGCTGCGCATTCCGGCGCAGAACCTGCAAGCACTGTCGCTTTCGGATTCCAGCGATTTGCGGGTCGGCGATTTTGTCGTGGCCATTGGCGACCCCTTTGGGCTGGGTCAGTCGGCGTCGTCGGGCATCGTGTCCGCGTTGGACCGCTCGAATCTGCGCGCCGCCGGTTATCAGAACTTCATCCAGACCGACGCGTCCATCAACCCGGGCAACTCGGGCGGCGCGCTGGTCAATTTGAACGGCGAACTGGTCGGCATCAACACCATGATCTACACGCCTTCGGGCGGCAATGTCGGCATCGGCTTTGCCATCCCGTCCAATCTGGCGGGCGAAGTCATGCGGCAGTTGCTGCAACACGGGCAAGTGCAGCGCGGCGGTCTGGGCCTGGACACCTTGGACATCACGCCGCGCAACGCGCGCCAGCTGGGGCTGGCGCCGGGATCAACAGGCGTGGCGGTGGCCCGTGTCACCGACGGATCACCCGCCCAGAAGGCCGGTGTCCAAGCTCGCGATCAGATCTTGTCGGTAGACGGCAAAGCCGTTTCCACCAGTGCGCAACTGCGCAACGCGGAAGGCCTTTTGCCCGTGGGACGCGAGGTGCGGCTGGCCTTGCAGCGGGCGGGCGCCCGCATCGAGATTTCGCTGCGCATCGAGCCTGAACAAAGCGAGCGGCTGCATGGAGGCTCGCTGGATGCGCGGCTGACGGGGGTGGAATTTTCAGAAATTGCCCGCGCGCAGCGGGTGCAAGGCAATGACGGCGTGGCGATCAGTGCCACCTATCCCGAACGAGGTCCGGTGGCCGCGCGCGTCCAGCGCGGTGACATTATCATCGGCCTGAACCAGCGCCCGGTCAGCAAGCTGGCGGATCTGCGCGATCTGTTGGCCGGGGTTGGCAGGCAGCCGTTGATATTGACCTTGGTGCGCGGCAGGTCGGTGTATTCCTTGCAGGTGAACTGAATCACTCGGTCCGATCGCATTTAAGACCATTCCTAATATATTAAGAACCGCTACACGGCTACACTAGGTCCGCGCAGCACGCCCCGCGCCCCGCATTCATTCGACCGGCGTCCTGTCCACGGGACCCGGCCATGCAACGCTGTACCGGAGGCCCCGTGAACACGGACATGATCAACCTCTCGATCGACCAGGTCTATGACTTGTCGGTCGATGTCCTGAGCCGCAACGGCTTTTCTGCCCCTCACACGGCGGCGATCGCCCAGACGATCACCGCCGGCCAACGCGATGACTGCCAGTCCCACGGGCTTTACCGCCTGATCGTCTGCGTGCGCACCTTGCAGACAGGGCTGGTGGACCCCGCCGCCCTGCCCGTCGTCACGCATCCCACGCCCGCCGTCGTCCAGGTGGACGCCCAGCGCGCCTATTCATTGCTGGCATTTCAGGAAGGCCTCCCGCACCTGGCTGAAAAGGCCAAGAAAAATGGCATCGCGGTGCTGGCCATCAATAACTGCTTTCACTTTTCGGCTTTGTGGCCCGAGGTCGAAGCCATCGCCGCACTGGGCTTGGCCGGTATCGCGATGACACCCAGTCATAGCTGGGTAGCGCCCGCCGGCGGCACGCGGCCAGTCTTCGGCACCAACCCGCTGGCCTTTGCATGGCCACGCCCGGGCGCTTTCCCCTACGTCTTCGACTTCGCGACCAGCATGGTGGCGCGCGGCGAAATCGAACTGCACCGGCGCACCGGCAAGCCCATCCCCGAAGGCTGGGCCATCGACAAATACGGTCAACCCACCACCGACGCCGCGGCTGGCATGGACGGCGCCATGACGACCTTTGGCTCGTACAAGGGGTCGGCGCTGTCCACCATGATCGAACTGCTGGCTGGCCCGCTGATCGGCGATTGGACCAGTATGCAATCCCAGGCCTACGACGCGGGCGCGGGAGCCACGCCCTTGCACGGCGAACTGCTGATCGCGCTGGACCCCCAACTGCTGGGCCGCGGAATGCTAACCGCAAATACCGCTGCCGCCGAAGCGATGCTCGATGCCATCAGCGGCCAGGGCGCCCGCCTGCCATCCGAACGCCGCTTCAAGGCCCGTGCAAAAAGCGAGCAAGAAGGCGTCTGGGTCAGCCGCGCGCTCTACGACGAAGTCCGCAAGCTGGGCAAATCTGACAACCTATGAACCCGGGTCAGGACGTCATCATCATCGGGGCCGGCATAGTCGGTTTGAATTGCGCGTTGGCGGCACAGCAAACGGGCTTCTCGGTCACCGTCATTGACCCGGCGTTTGAAGGCGACCGCGCCTCTCATGGCAACGCGGGTTCCATTGCCGTTGCCGAACACACCCCGTTTTCGGTCCCAGGGGTTCAATGGAAGGCCATCAAATGGCTGATGGACCCGTTGGGACCGCTTGCGCTCAGATGGCAACACCTGCCCCGGGCGCTGCCGTGGTTCATGGCTTTTAACGCGGTCAGCAAGCCCGGCGCCTATCGCCGCATTTCCGAGGCGCTGGCCCGCTTGAACAACCGGGCGCTGGAAGATTTCATTCCGATGCTGGACACGATTGGCCTGCGTGACCAGATCCATTGCCACGGCGCCATCACGGTGTACGAACAGGAAAGCAACTTCCGAGCCGACACCGCCAACTGGGCGCTAAAGCGCGAGCTTGGCGTGAACTGGACAGCCTTATCCGCCGACGAGATCCGCAGCCTGGAGCCCCGTCTGGCCCCTGTGTTTTCCTGTGGTGTCAGGTTGCACGATTGCGCCCACGTGTCTGACCCCAAAGCCATTGTTGACGCGCTACGCCGTCACGTTGCGGCGAACGGCGCCACCTTGGTGGCAGGTCAGGTCCGGGGGCTGAACATTCGCAATCGCAACCGCCCGGCCGCTTTGCTTGAAGATGGCCGCTCGATAGACGCCGCACACATTGTGGTCGCGGCCGGCGCTTGGTCCGCGCCGCTTGCGCGCACTGCCGGCGACCGCGTGCTGCTGGAAAGTGAAAGAGGCTACAACACCACGCTGCCCGCAGCAGGCGCCATGCTGCAACGCGAGGTGATCTTTGCAGAACGCAAATTCGTCGCGACGCCGTTGTCTGTCGGCCTGCGCATCGGCGGCGCAGCCGAATTCGCAGGACTCAATGCCCCGCCCAATTACGCGCGCAGTCAGGCGCTGTTGACCATGGGCCGGCGCCTACTGCCCGGCATGGACGAAACGGGCGCCGTGCAATGGGCGGGGCACCGCCCCGCCACACCAGACTCACTGCCGGTCATCGGCCGCTCCCCCAACAACGAGTCGGTGCTGTATGCGTTCGGGCACGGTCATCTGGGGCTGACGCAATCCGCCACAACCGGATTGCTGATTGCGGATTTGCTGGCAAAGCAGGCGCCGCGAGTGGATCTCGCTCCCTACTCCATTCAACGCTTTTCGCGGTAGGAAGACATGCGGAAGGAAGACATGCGGTAGAAAGACGCGCGGTAAGAAAACGGCAATCGGGCCAGCCTTGCCGGCCCGGATATTCGTCATTGTCACTTGCCGCACTTCGGCGTCAATCCTTCTCGCTTTACACCAGGTTGCGCGCTCGCGGATCATGCTTGCCCAGGCGGGCAAGCAGATGATCGACCTCGGTCTTCGCCTGCGCCGTCAACACGCTACCCGGACGGCGTTGCGCCGCGCTCGTCAAGATGCCCCGGCGCATCATCACGTATTTGCGCACCGCCAGCCCCACACCCGGTTGCTGTTCATAGCGCAACAACGGCAGATGCGCGTCAAACAGATCGTGGGCGGCTTCAATCTTGCCCTCACCCACCCATTTGACGAAGTCGCACAGCATGTCCGGGAAGCAGTAGCCCGTGTTGGCGCCGTCGGCGCCGCGCGCCATCTCGTAGTCCAGGAACAGGCCGTTATTGCCGCACAGGATGGAAATGTGGCGCATGGTGCCTTCGGCTTCAAAGCGGCGCAGCGCCGAGATCTTTTCCAGGCCGGGCCAGTCTTCGTGCTTGAGCATCACGCACGAGGCCAGATCCGTCACGATGCGCCGGATGACAGTGGGCGCCATCTGCACGGAAAACGTCAGCGGATAGTCCTGAAGCACAAAGGGCACATCGTCGCCAATGGCTTCAACCGCCTGGTGGTAGTAATTGACGATCTGATCGTCGGTGCGCAAGGTGTTGGGCGGCGCAATCATCACGCCAGCCGCGCCGCGGTCCATGACCTCTCGCGACAGCGCGCGCATGGATGCGAAACCGGGGGCGGACACGCCCACTACGACAGGCATGCCGCCCGCCTTGCCGATGACCTGCGATGCAATGTCCAGCGATTCCGCGAAATCCAATTTGGGCGCTTCGCCCAACTGGCCCAGCACCGTCAGGCCGGTCGAGCCGCAAGCCTGATAAAAATCCATCATCCGGTCGATCGACGCGTGGTCCACGGCGCCGTCGTCAAAGAACGGGGTGGGCGCAATCGGAAACACGCCCTTGGCATCAGCAGTCAGTTTCATCATCTAGGTCCTTGAAAGTTTTATGTCCGCCGAAGCGCTTTAGATACTGGCGATCAGGCCGCCATCGACCCGGATCGTGGAACCGGTGATGTAGCTGGCCCGCGCGCTGGCCAGGAACGCAACCGTGTCGCCGTACTCCTTGGGGTCGCCGTAGCGGCCTGCCGGGATGGCGGCGGTGCTCTCGGTGCTGACCTCTTCAACGCTGCGGCCTTCGCGTTTGGCGCGCGCTTCGTCCAGGAACGTGATGCGGGCGGTGGCGATACGGCCGGGCAGCACGATGTTCGACGTAATACCGTCCTTGCCCACTTCACGCGCCAGCGTCTTGGACCAGCCCACGAGCGACATGCGCAACGCGTTCGAGATACCCAGGTTGGGAATCGGAGCAATCACGCCCGACGAGGTGCTGGTGATGATTCTTCCCCAGCCGCGTTGGCGCATGCCCGGCAATACGCGGTCGGTCAGCTTGATGACGGACAGCACCATGCCTTCGAAGTGTTCGCGCCACAGATCCGCCTGCTGGCCGGAAGACGGCGTGGGCGGCGGACCGCCCGTGTTGTTAATCAGGATATCGACCGGGCCGACATTCGCTTCAATCCAAGCTACCTGGCTGTCGAAGGCATCCAGCGCCCGCAAATCCCATTGCATCGCAACAGCGCTCAGGCCATCTATGGTGATCTTGTCCGCCGTGGCAGTGGCAGCATCCAGGTTCAGGTCGGCCACGACGACCTTGACGCCTTCCTGTGCCAGCGCCCCCGCAATCGCGCTGCCCAATCCGCCGCCGCCGCCCAGCACCAATGCGGTCTTGTTCTTGATACCCAGATCCATCATTACCTCCGTGAATGTGACGCTTGCATTGCTTCACGTCTATTTTCCTTATGCAGGCCTCTCAAGAAAAATGGAAAATACTCAGGCAGATCATTCACTTTATGAATGATCTTTCCCGCAACACGGTACAGTTAATGCCTATCTTTCATGTGTTTCCAGAATGAACCCGCGCCGCCTGACCCCGTCCATGTCTTTGTTGCTGGCTTTCGAAGCCAGCGCCCGCCATCTGAGCTTTACGCGAGCCGCCGCGGAATTGGCGTTAACGCAAAGCGCCGTCAGCCGGCAGGTGCAGGCGCTGGAAGCGCTTTTGGACGTGCCGCTGTTCCGGCGTGAAAAGCGCCGGATTCTTCTGACCGACGCCGGGCGGGGATACCAAAAGGAACTGGAGGCGGTACTGCAACGCATCCGCAGCGCGTCGCTGCAAGCGATCTCGCACCGCACCGGACGCGGCGCCATCCATCTGGCCGCGCTGCCCACGTTCACGGCAAAGTGGCTCATGCCGCGGCTGAACCGCTTTTACGCGCAGCACCCCGGTATTCTGGTTCACCTGCATTCGCGGGTGTTGCGCTTTGATCTGGACCTGGCGGGCATTGATGCCGTCATTGCCGTGGGTGACGGAGACTGGCCGGGTCTGGTGCCCTACCGCTTGATGGACGAACACGTCATTCCTGTCATCAGCCCCGAGCTGGCCGCCAGACATCCGGCCCGCACGCCTGCCGATCTGTCCCAGCACATGCTGCTGCAAGTGGCCGCCCGCCCCGCCGTGTGGCGCCATTGGTTTGAGGCGCACGGGCTGCCCGTGCGCACGATGCGCATGGGCGCGCAGTTTGAATTGACGACCCACTTGATCCAGGCCGCGGCCTCGGGCATCGGCATCGGGCTATTGCCCACGTTCCTGGTAGAGGATGAAATCCGCCAAGGCGTGTTGGTGCCCGCGCTGGACGAAACCTTCAGCACGGGCGCGGGTTACTTCTTTCTGGCGCCGCCCGACAAGCTGGTCACGCCAGCGCTGGCGGCGTTTCGGGATTGGCTGCTGGAAGAAAGCGGACAGCCGGCGGCAGCCCCCCTTCATCCCGCTTAAACGATAGGGTCCCGGTGCGCATACGGACGGCGGCGCATCAGCTCGGCCAATTTATCCAGCGCATGCGCCAGCGCCTGGCGATCCTTCACGCCCCCTAAAGAGATTCGAATCGCATTAGGTCCGGCGCCAGCGCCAACCTGAAAGGCATCCGACGACGTGACGCTTAACCCTTCGTCACGAGCCACTCGCGCCAGATCCATGGCGGTCCATGGCGCGGGCAAGGTCTGCCAAACGTGTATGCCCACTGGGTCTGCGTGGAACGGACCCGGCAGCAACTGGCGAGCCAGCCGTTGCCGCGCCTGAGCCTCGGCGCGCACGCCATTCAAGATGACTTGCGCGGTTCCGCTGACGATCCATTGGGTAGTCAGCGCGCCCATCAGGGGCGTGGCCATCAGCGCGAAAGAGCGCATCGCCGCCAACACTTGTTCGCGGCTTTCCTGGTCTGGACTCAGTACAAAGGCCGTGCGCAGGCCAGGCGTCAAACACTTGGCCAGCGTCGCGATATGAAACACGGATGCTGGCGCATAACTCGCCAAAGGCGGCGGCGCATCGTCCAGAAACAGCCGATAAGGATCGTCTTCGATAATCATGGCGCCGCAGGCCGAGGCCGAGCGCACCAGATCGCGACGGCGCTGGGCGCTCATCGTATGGGCCGTGGGATTTTGCAGCGTGGGATTCAGATAGACCAGCCGGCTGCCGCTTTCGCGGCAGGCGCGCTCAAGGCCGGCGGGCGTCATGCCGTCCGCATCGGCCTCGGCCGCCAACACCTGACGGCCCAGATGCTGGGCCGCACTAAGCAGCCCCGGATACACCAGCGGTTCCGCAACGATGCTGTCTCCGGGTTGGCTGCAGGCCAGGATCAACGCAGCCAGCGCGGCTTGCGCCCCGGGACATACCAGCACCAGCGCGGGATCAATCGGCCCGACGGCTTGCGCCAGCCACTGCGCGCCAGCCTCGCGCCCTTCGGGACCGCCGCCTGCCAAGTGGTAAGCCATCATCACATTGACGTCATGCCGGTCCATCACCTTGCCCAAACCGTGCTGCACTAAATCTTGCAGATCACAGCCCAGCGGCGCGGGCGGCATGTTCATGCCCAAGTCAATCAGTTGCGCGGACTGAGCGGCTGGCCGGGCGATAAACGTGCCCAACGCGCCGCGCGGATCCAATAACCCCCGCTGCCCGGCTTCGGCATAAGCGCGAGTCACCGTGGTCAGGTCTACGCCCAGCCGCTGGGCCAAGCCGCGCTGCGGCGGCAAGCGGTCGCCCGGTAGCAGGCGGTTTTCCAACACTGCCTGTGCAATGAAATCCGCAATCTGACGGTAGCGAGGCCCCCCGCCACGCGTGAGTTTCTCCGGCCAAACTGCATACATATCGTCGTCTTGCATGGATTTACCTGCGCCAGAATGTCGCAATGTATGGATGATATTAATCAATTAGTATGGCAACAAACTTGAATTAAGTCCATACATTATAAATCTTGTACGGCTTTACAGCCATACAGATGCCGCCGCGCTACCGCCTGACCCAATCCCTGGCTGATGTATGGACTTAGTGTCCGTAACCAAGGGATATCACATGTCCAACTCTCGAACCTGGGCCCGGCGTGCTGGCGCCCGGGCATCCCGCTTGCGCGCGCTACCCAAGGCAGCGTGTATAGCTTTGCTGCCCCTGCTGTTGAGCGGCTGCGAAATGGCGCTGTTTTCACCCAAGGGCGATATCGGCGTTCAGACCAAAAACCTGATTCTGATCGCCTCGGGCCTCATGTTGCTGGTGGTGATCCCCGTGATCCTGCTGACCTTGTACTTCGGCTGGCGCTACCGCGAGACCAATACTCGCGCACGCTACGAACCGAAGTGGTCGCATTCCACCAGCATTGAAGTGATCGTGTGGACCATTCCCTGCATCATCGTCGCCATTCTGGCCGTGCTGATCTGGAAGACCACGCACGAACTGGACCCCTACAAGCCCCTGCAATCCGAAGTGGCGCCGCTGCGCATTGAAGTCGTGGCGCTGGACTGGAAGTGGCTCTTCATCTATCCGGATTACGGCATCGCCACCATTAACCAGTTGCCGGTCCCCGTGGGCACGCCGCTGGAATTCAAGCTGACGGCGCAGTCGATGATGAATTCGTTCTTCATCCCGCAACTGGGCACCCAGATCTATGCGATGGCCGGCATGCAAACCCGCCTGCACCTGATCGCCGACGAACCGGGCGATTTTCCCGGCCTGTCGGCGGCCTACAGCGGTCCCGGCTTTTCCGACATGCACTTCCTGACGCACGCGACCTCGCGCGCTGAATTCGACACCTGGGTCAAGCAAGCGCAAAACGCGCCACAAAAGCTGGATGCCGCCGCCTATGAACGTCTGGCCCAGCCCAGCGGCCGCATGGAACCGGCGGTGTATTCGCAAGTGCAGCCTGCGCTGTTCGACTCCATCGTCAACCTGTACATGCACAGCCATGGCGCGCCGCGCTCGACCGCCAAACAACTGGCGCTGACGCAATCCCTTGAACAAGCAATAGCGAGCGAACTATGTTCGGCAAACTGACCCTAGAGGCGGTCCCCTACCACGAGCCCATCATCATGGGCACGCTGGGGGTCGTCACCCTGCTCGGCCTGGCCCTCGTGGCCGCCATGACGTACTACCGAAAGTGGGGGTACCTGTGGACCGAGTGGATCACCACCGTCGATCACAAGCGCATCGGCGCGATGTACATCATCCTGGCGCTGATCATGCTGCTGCGCGGCTTTGCCGACGCCATCATGATGCGCGCCCAGCAGGCCATGGCCGTAGGCGACGCCGCAGGTTATCTGCCGCCGCACCACTACGATCAGATCTTTACGGCGCACGGCGTCATCATGATCTTCTTCGTAGCCACGCCCCTGATCCTGGGATTGATGAACGTGGTCGTGCCGTTGCAGATCGGCGCGCGCGACGTGGCTTACCCGCTGGTGAACTCGCTGGGTTTCTGGCTGTCTGCCGTGGGCGCGATTCTGGTCATGATCTCGATGTTCGTAGGCGACTTCGCCGCCACGGGCTGGGTCGCATATCCGCCATTATCAGGGTTGCAATACAGTCCAACCGTGGGGGTGGACTACTACATCTGGTCCTTGCAGATATCGGGATTGGGCACCACGCTGTCGGGCATCAACTTCATCGTGACCATTCTGCGCATGCGCGCGCCAGGCATGAACCTGATGAAGATGCCGGTGTTCACGTGGACCGCGCTGATCACCAACATCCTTATCGTGGCGGTGTTCCCCGTGCTGACGGCGACCTTGGCGCTGCTGACGATGGACCGGTACTTCGACATGCATTTCTTCACCAACGAGCTTGGTGGAAACGCGATGATGTACATCAACCTGATCTGGATCTGGGGCCACCCCGAGGTCTACATCCTGATCCTGCCGGCGTTTGGCGCGTTCTCGGAAATCATTGCCACGTTCTCGCGTAAGCCGCTGTTCGGCTACAAGTCGATGGTGTATGCCACGTCGTCGATCGGCATTCTGTCGTTCTTCGTGTGGCTGCACCACTTCTTCACCATGGGCTCGGGCGCCAACGTGAACGCCTTCTTTGGCATCATGACATCGATCATTTCGATTCCCACGGGCGTGAAGCTGTTCAACTGGCTTTTCACGATGTTCCGCGGCCGCATCCGCTATCACTCCGCCACGCTGTGGACGATAGGCTTCATGGTCACGTTTGCCATCGGCGGCATGACGGGCGTGCTGCTTGCCGTGCCGGGCGCAGACTTCGTGCTGCACAACAGCTTGTTCCTGGTGGCGCACTTTCATAACGTCATTATTGGCGGCGTGGTGTTCGGCTGCCTGGCGGGCCTGACCTTCTGGTTCCCCAAGGTCTACGGTTTCACGCTGAATGAATTCTGGGGCAAGACCTCGTTCTGGTGCTGGCTGATCGGCTTCTTCCTGGCCTTCATGCCGCTGTACATCCTGGGCTTCAAGGGCATGACGCGCCGCATGAACCACTATCCGCATGCGGACTGGCAGCCCTACCTGATCGTGGCGCTGGTTGGCGCGGTCATCATCGGCCTGGGCATCTTGGCGCTCTTGATCCAGATTGTTGTCAGCGTCAAAGACCGCAAGCAAAACCGCGACCTGACGGGCGATCCCTGGGATGCGCGCAGCCTGGAATGGGCTACCGCTTCGCCCGTGCCGTCCTACAACTTTGCCGTAACGCCAGAGATCACCTCGCTGGAACAGCATTGGGATAACAAGCAGGCGGGCCGAGCCTATGTGCGTCCTGCCAAGTACGAACCCATCCATATGCCGCGCAACACCGCGGTGGGGTTTGTGATTTCCATGCTGGGCCTGGTGCTGTGCTTTGCGCTGGTCTGGCACATGTGGGCCGTGGCCGTGGGCAGCCTCGTCGGCATCATCATCACTTTTGTGGCGCGCAGCTATGACCGCGACGTGGACTTCTACATACCCGCGGCCGAGGTCGAACGCATCGAAAACGCCCGCTACGCGAAACTCCAGGAGGCTGCGTAAATCATGAGCCATCTGACTCTGAGCGGCGCCCCCGGCGCCCATGACGCGCACGACGAGCATCACGACGACGGAGCCAAGACCACGATGGGGTTCTGGATCTATCTGATGAGCGACTGCCTGATCTTTGCCGTGCTGTTCGCCACCTTTGCGGTGCTGGGCAATAGCACGGCGGGCGGGCATACCGGCGCAGAACTGTTCCACCTGCCCTTTGTGCTGGGCGAAACGATGTTGCTGCTGATCAGCAGCTTCACTTTCGGCGTGGCCATGCTGGGCATGCAGGCCGGCCGCAAGCAGCAGGTCATTACCTGGCTGGGCATCACGTTCCTGATCGGCGCGGGCTTCATCGCCATGGAGCTGTACGAGTTTTCGGTACTGCTTGCCGAAGGCGCAAGCCCGAGCACCAGCGCCTATCTGTCGGCCTACTTCACGCTGGTCGGCACGCACGGCCTGCACGTGTCGTTCGGTCTGATCTGGATTCTGGTTCTGATGCACCAAGTGCACCACTACGGCCTGGATGGCATCGTTCGGCGCCGTCTGTCCTGCCTGTCGATGTTCTGGCACTTTCTGGACCTGGTCTGGATCTGCGTCTTTACCTTTGTCTACCTGCGCGAGTTCGTATGAGCACGATCACCCATCCCACGCCCGGCGCGCACGATCATGGCGACAACGCCGGTCACGACAACTCGCACGGCAGCCTGAAAAGTTACTTTGTCGGTTTCCTGCTGTCGCTCGTTCTGACTCTGGCGTCGTTCGGCGCCGTTATGACGGACCTGGTGCCGCGCGAGGCCAGGCTGGCCACGCTGGCCGTTCTGTGCGTCGTGCAACTGCTGGTGCAACTGGTGTATTTCCTGCATTTGGGCGCATCCAGCAAGCAACGCGAAAACACGGGCGTCTTTATTTGCACGGCGCTGCTGATTGCGATTCTGGTGGCGGGTTCGCTATGGGTCATGCACAACGCCAATGAAAACATGATGCCCATGCAGATGTCCGTGGATCAGGCCAAGATTCGCCCGTAAGGACCGCCACATGGAACGCACGCTTTTGGACGCCGAACTTCCGGCCCTGTATCTGGACGCGCAGGGCAACATCCCCCAGTTCGAGAGCGTGCGCCAGGCTCGCGCCGCGCTACGCGTGGGCGGGTCGGCTCAAGCCGCTGCCGATGCCGGTATGTTTGCGCACGCCGTGGGCGGCCTGGTGTTCGGCGACAGCCGGGACGGCCAGGACCCGCGGCGGTTTCTGACTCATCCAGCCGCCAGCGGCACGCATGCCCTGACGCTGGGCGCTCAACTGCTGGCGGGCGTGTCACCCGCGCGCCGCGTCTACCTGCCGACTCCAAGCTGGGGGAATTACCAGCGGATTTTCGAGCAGGCGGGTTTTGCCGTTGGGCACTATCCCTATTTCAATGCGCAAGACCGCAAGCTGGATGTCGGTAGCCTGGTGGGCTTTCTATGCCGCCTGCCTGCGCCCGCCATCATCGTGCTGCAAGCCAGTTGCCACAACCCCACCGGCAGCGACCTGAATCGCCAACAGTGGGATGTTATTGCCGATGTGATCAAAGCGCTGGGGCATACCCCCTTCATCGACATGGCCTACCAAGGGCTAGGTGAAACGGTGCAGGACGACAACTACGGCGTGGCAGCGATGGCCAGCCGCAATGTGTTCACGCTGGTAGCGCAGTCGTGCTCAAAAATATTCCAGCTGTCGGACGCGCGCTGCGGCAGCCTGAACGCCTACTGCCCGTCGCTGGACTTGGCGCAAACACTGCAATCCACCATGCAAGCCTGGACACGGGCGAACGCCGTGCCGGGTTCCGTTGGAGTCGTCGCGCGCATTTTGAACCAGCCGGGCCTGCGCAAGCTGTGGCAGGACGAACTGTTGGGCATGCGGGATCGTGTCAGCCAGATTCGGGCGGCGCTGCACAAGACCTTGTGCCGCTTGTCGCCCGCCTGGGACTGGTCGTACCTGACGCAGCAGCGCGGGTTCTTCAGCTACGACCCGGCCTTGCATCCCTCTATTGAAACGGCCTTGAATGCGGCCCCGCTGACATCGGAATCATCGCCTGTGCAGGCTCGCCGCATCGTGTCGCCATCCGGCCGGCTGGGTATTTCCTTGATCACAGAACACAATCTTCCCCAGATTGCGCATGCCATCGCGGGAACCAGCGCTCCGTGACACGCATACCGGCGGCCGGCCCTGCGCGCCTGCCCGGTTATCAGCCGCGAATTCCTGTCACGGCGCGCACACGGCTCATGCCTATGCCGTCGTCGTTCTCGCACCCTGACTTGGGTGGCGCATTCCATTGCAAAAACACGTCTTTTCTCATCAGCACAATAATTTTTGTGGGAGATGGCACCGTCACGCAGATTAATTCTTCCATTATTTTTTGTGACGGCCAGACCGCGAGCAATGTGGCCACTACTACTACAACCGCCCTATTCAGCATTGCGGATTCGCGTTTCTACAAGGAGGCCGCAGTGTAGTAATGCCTATGCAGGGCGAAGGATAATAAAAGAAAACAAACCAGACAGAAAGTATCTAACACATTAACAGTGTCAATATATTCCGCAATATTAAACGACCGTTTAATAGACCCGCGTTTATGCGCACCAGTCATCTGCATGCAGACCGGCGGCACAAAAACCCGTCAAGCTGTCAGCGTGTTTTTATATACCTTGCCGTCCTTCATGATCAGGCGCAGGTTTTTACCGGGGTCGCCTAGAAAATCCAGATTCCGGGCGGGATCACCATCTGCCACCAGCAAGTCGGCATAGGCGCCCGGCACGATGCGGCCCAGGGCGCGAGGATAAGGATTCCGCTCACCCGACAAAGCCAGCAATTCGCCGTTCACGCCTGTGGCTTGAGCCAGCGCCGTCAGCGCGTCATAGAAGCGCACCATCTTGGCCAACTGCCTGCCTTGCGTAGGCGTGTTTTTTGCATTGAACAGAATGTCTGTGCCCCAGCCGGTCTTGATCCCATATTTCTGTGCCATTTCATAGGCCTTCACCGTGCCTTCCGCGACTTGCCGCTGGCTCGCTTGCCGTGCCGCGTCCGGATAGGCATTGCTGTCCTCGTCCTGCAAAAATGGCTGAAGGCTCCACCACACGCCTTCGTCGCGCATCATGCGTACGCTGGCCTCGTCCGCCAACTGGCCGTGCTCAATACATTGCACCCCCGCCTTGATCGTGCGCTGGATGCCCTTAGGCGTATAGACGTGCGCCATCACATAGGTATTCCAGTCGTCCGCCGCCTCGACCGCCGTTCGCAGCTCTACCTCCGAGAATTGTGTGCTATCCAGGGGGTCGTAAAGCGACGCGACGCCGCCGCCTGCTATCACCTTGACTTGAGTAGCGCCCAACATCAGTTGCTCGCGCACCCGGCGCAACACTTCCGCGCTGCCGTCAGCGATCATCGCCACGCCTGCGCTCTCCACCAGGCTCAACGGCCCATTGGCGGCGCGCGGCACCTCGCTGCGCAAGCGAAAATCCCCGTGGCCCGCTGTCTGGGAAATCATGGCCCCGCTGGGATAAATGCGTGGCCCCGGCACCATGCCTTCATCAATGGCGCGTTTAAGCGCAAACGCCGGGCCGCCCGCATCGCGTATGGAAGTAAAACCCCGCAATAGCGTGCGCTCGGCCTCTTGCGCGGCGGCGATGTACAGATAGCCGATATCGGCCGTCATGGCGGTGACCTGCGAAATGGCCGCCAACATGGAATGCCAGTGCACGTCTATCAGCCCGGGCATCACCACTTTTCCCTGACAATCAATGACTTGCGCGCCTTCGACGCTTTCCCCTGCCGCGGGCAAAGCGGAGATCACGTTGCCTTGAATCAATACCTGCACGCCCTCGCGCACAGGTTTTCCGGTACCGTCGAACAGGCGCAAATTCGTCAACAGACGCGGCTGGGCGGGCGTTGCTGGCTGGCGCGTCACATCGTCAGCGGCACGCAGCGAAACAAACGGAATCAGCGTTGCCGCGACTCCGCCAAGAAACATGCGGCGCGACATATCTGCCATGACGCGCTGGTAGACGAGCTTGCACGCTACGCTGCCGCAATGGCAGGACCGAGGTCGATGAAACAGATAGCTTTGTGAAAGCTCGTGTTGGCGCGCGTCAGAGGGAGCCATCGAAATATCCTGAGAGTGAACCAGCGGCAATACCTGCACCGATGCTACTCAATAAACAGGAGGGCCGCCATGGCTTGCGGCCGGCGGGTATGCGTTGGCATCCTTATTTCTTTAACGGCGGCGATACCGGATTCCACGGTGCGGCGCGTACCAGCAAGCTCACGAAAAGCGCGACAAGACAGACGGCAAGCACCAGGTGGAAGCCATCCATGAACGCCAGCACATTTGCCTCGCGTGCAATCAGCTTGCCGACCCCTGCCTTGGCCTGAAAGACGGGGTCCCCGGCACCCATGCCGGCATAGCGCTCTTGAAGCGCGGTAATCTGACCGGCAACTCGCGTATCCCCTGCCGGCAAGCTCTCGCCCAACACGGCGCGATAGTGTGCCCCCTGGTTCCGCAGCCACGCTGACAGCGCGGCGGCGCTGATAGTGGGCAGAATGATGCGAATGACAGGGATGAACGACAGCATCGATAAGATGTTTTGCGGCACAACATTACTGACAATGACCGCCATCAGCCCTACAAAAACGAAACTGTGCGCCACGCCCATTACCACTAGCAGCAGCGTAAATTCATGGGCGCGCCATTCATTGGTCAGCGTGGTTCCCATCACCGCAGCAATGGCAAAAAGCGTCAAGCCCAATGCCAGATTGACGCGCGCATCAACCCTGCGCCCAAGCCAGATGACAATCGGAATGGCCGCGATATTGCCTGCAACCGCAAACAGCAGCACCCAGCCCATCTGAATGGCTTTGAGCCCTCCCATCACGGACAGGAACGTGGACACGAGTGCGGCATTGGCGGAAATCAGCATCCCATAGAGACCCGCAAGTACGAAGCCCAACAAGATATTGCGATTCGAAATCCCTGCGCGGCTTGGGAAAGCCGCAGGCGTGAATTCCGCGCGGACAAGCGCGATGAGGGCAAGCGCCGCCCCGCCGACCAGACAGGACACGACGACGCCGGAGCCTAGCCAATCCAGCCTTTCGCCCTGATCGATGCCCGCGTATAGCAACGTCAAGCCCCCGCAGAACATGATGATGCCGGGCCAATCCGTCCGCTTCAGCATCGCCTTGTCCGTGATCTGGCCAGGCAATGCCTTCCAGATCATCCACACCATGCACATCGATAAGAGCCCTGTCGTCCAATAGATCCACTGCCAGCCCAGCCCATCAGCGAACACGCCTGCCATCGGAACGCCAACGTTCACTCCGACCACAATCCTGAGACCGTAGAAGGCCATCACCGCAATCCAGAGCGCGGGCCGCAGACTTTTGAACACGATCAACAGGGTGACTGACAGGAAAATGCCCAACAGTATTCCCTGGGCGATATGCAGTGCGAAGATCACTTCGATTGATGTCGCATATGGCGTAGCAATACACGCAAGCAAAAGCAGGACACCGGCAATACCAACGACACGAACCATCCCGAAGACCGTCGCAAACCAAGGCACGGCAGGAGCGATCAGCAATTGCGATGCGTTCAGCACGGTGATCAGCCACGCCATCTCATCAATGGATAGGCCAAACACGCCGCCAAGGTCCCTCTGCCCCACCGAGATCATCCGCGTATGCAAGCTCGTCATGAACGCGCCGATGAAAATCCCGATCACGGCCAAAAGCGGGCGTGGCGCCGACGCGCCCGCGAACAGCCGCGAGAACCAGAAGAATGCGCGGGATCTCGGCGAGGTCTGGCTGCTGATGCTGATCACCGTCAGTGCCCGGCGTCTACGGCGCTGGCTACCGCCTTATCCGATGCAGCGGCGTAGGGCGCTACTGGCTCACCCTTTACCAGAATGCGCGCCTGCACCGACATGCCGGGTCGCAGTGCGACGATTTGCTCTTGCGTAGGGTCCAAGGCAATACGCACCGCAATGCGCTGCACCACCTTCGTGAAATTTCCAGAAGCGTTTTCGTTGGGTAACAGCGCTGTCTCGGCGCCGCTGGCTGGGGCAATCCGCTCCACGCGCCCTTTCAAGGTCACGCCCGGAAAGGCATCTACCCTGATTTCGGCAGGTTGGTCCGCTTCGACATGCGCCAATTGCGTTTCCTTGTAATTGGCAATGATGTAAGGCGTTTCCGACGGCACGATCGCGATGATCTGCGTCCCTACGCCGACGAGACTACCCGCTTGGACGCGGCGTGCGTTCACGGTCCCATCAAAGGGCGCAATGATGCGCGTGTGACCCAGTTGCAGTTGCGCGGTCCGCAATCTGGCTTCGGCCGTGTTCACATCGGCAACACGTTCAGGTTCGCTCGCCGCCAGCACATCCAGTTGCCGGCGTGCATGATCCAGCGACGCGATGCTGCCCGCCAACGTCGATTGGGCAGCTGCACGATCCGCTCTGACGCCCTCAAGCTTCTGTTGCGACGCAAACCCCTGCCCTGCCAGATGCGTCTGCCTCTTGGCGTCCTGGCTGTGTTGATCGTGCCGGGCGCGAGCCGAGCCGACGGCAGCCTGCGCTTGCGCGATCTGAGCGCGGTTCAACGCCTTTTCATCCGAGAGTTTGGCAAGCGTGGCACGGGTCCGGGCCAGTGCGGCGTCAGCCTGCGCAACGGCAACCAAATACTCTTCGTCGTCGATCAAGGCGATCACATCGCCGGCGCTGACACGTTGAAAGTCCTGCACGAGCACGCTGCGCACATAACCTGGCACACGCGCGCTCAGAGTGGTTCCATCCTGCTTCACGTAGGCGTTTTCAGTGGACTGTACCGGCCGTCCGGCCACCCAGACATTCCAGTTGGTAATGCTGAAGGCGACAAGCCCCAGAACCGCCGCGATGGTGAACCACGGCGCGTACCGGACAATCCAAGGCTTAGGGGGCGCGGCAGGCGGGGGCACAGAGCCGGGCGGAGGGCCGGCTGCGGCCGAAGTGCCGGTCTGGGGGGTAGCCGGCGCAGGGGTCGGCGTCTGGTCGGGAGCGGGCGGCGTGTTCCCCGCATTGCTTGCGTTGCTCATGATCTGCGTTCTCTTCTCGTTATTGCGAATGGGCGGCGTCCGCCCCGGGACCGCCCTGCGCGTCAGCCAATGGTGCTTTCCGGTTCCACCACCCGCCGCCCAGAGCCTGATACAACGCGACGGTATTGTTCAGGCGCAAGGCCTGGGCATTGATACGGCCAAGGCGAGCGTTAAGCAGCTTGGCCTGGGCGATCAGGATCAGCGCCTGATCGCCCGCACCCGCGTCGAAATGGCCTTGAGCGATACGCAAGCTTTGCTCGGTAGCGACTTCGGCGGCGTATTCCGCTTGGAGCAGCGCCGCGTCCGATTCAAGCGCCGTCAGCGTGTCGACGACCTGGCCAAAGGCATTCATCGCCACGCTGCGATAAACCGCCGCAGCCTGTTGAAAATCGGCTTCAGCGGCGTGGCGCCGGTGGGTTAGCCGCCCACCATCGAAGACGTTCTGGGCCGCACTGCCAAGCAGATTCCAAAGTATTGAACCCGTCGAAAAAAGATCGCCGATTTGACTGGCGCGGCTGCCATACCCCGCCGACAGCGACAGCCGCGGCAGCAAATCCGCGATGGCAACGCCAATATCTGCATTGGCGCGCTTAAGGTTGGCTTCCGCCGCGCGGATATCGGGGCGTTGATTCAGTAGTGCCGACGGTACTGCCAAAGGCAGTTCATTGGGCAGCGCCAATTTGATCAGGCTGGATTCGGATTCTTGGAATTCGGTGGGGAAGCGCCCCAGATAGATCGCCAACCGATGGCGTTGCTGGGCAAGCCGCTTTTGTCGTGGCGGCAGAGTTGCTTGCGTTTGCGCAACGATGGCTCGCTGCGAGGCGACCTCAACCAAGGAGACATCACCCGCCGCATGGCGGGTTTCCAGCACATGCAAATAGGCGCGCTGGGTGTCGATCAACGCGTGAATAGCCTGCAATTGCTCGCGCAACGACGCTTCCGTGATGACAGCCGTAACGACATTGGCGCTAAGCGACAAATAGGCCGCTTCGAGTTCGTAGCCGCGGCCTTCAGCCCGCGCATCCATGGCCTCGACGGATCGCCGTATCCCGCCGAAAACGTCCATGTCATAGGCGACGGCTACCGATGCCCCTGCCAAGCTGTACACGCCCGGCCTGCCGGTTGCGGCAATAACGTTCTGCTGACGGCTATGCGATACCAGCACGTCCATCCGAGGAAATAAAGCGCCGCCTGCCGACGCGGCCTCTTCCTGTGCTTTGCGCAGCGCCGCTTGTGCGGCGTCCAGGTCTGGATTGTTGCGCAGCGATTCTTCGACCAATTCATTCAGTTCGGCGGACCCGAACTCCGTCCACCAATCCGCACCCACATCGCGCTCCGGATTCAAGCGCTGCTGCTGCCCCACGTTTGGGTCGATTTGCGCCCCAACGTCCAGACTTGCACTGCTCAGGAATTCAGCATGGCTGTTCACGCCTGGCCGGACATAGTCAGGCCCCACCGCCACACACCCGGAAAGCATCAAAACCGCCAGCGGGATCATCCCGCTGGTTCGGCGGCGCTCAGGCAAAAACTGCGATCGCTTGAATTCGCACATGGGGTTGGTTCCGCCAACGTATTAGGTGAATCCGCAGCATGCCAATTTCTGAAAGGCATGGTCGGACTTTGGATTCCAAACCCGATACTTTCGCCTTTCAAAATCGCATCTCCCATAGAAGAAATTCGAATCAGGTAGATCAATGCGCGACGTGACAGAAGCAGGCAAAGCGGGCTGATTGTGTAGTTATATTCATCGGCTTTTACTAGTTCTTCACACTCGTTAAAAGAACCGCGGAACATAGGTTTTCCTTGCTCAATACACTGCTACGCAAGGTCACGCACCCAAAAAGATAAATCACTTCAGCGCGAGGTTCGCAGTGTCGGAAGTCGTCGTCTACATCAGAAGCCAACCCCAGTTTGGCGATCAAATCGTTGCCTTTCCCGCGCTGTACCAGCTTAAGTCGTGGTGGTCTTCAAACCGGATCACAGTGGTAGCCCGCGACGACGTGGGCGATATTTACCGCGCGCTTCCGTGGGTCAACGAGTTCGTGCGAGCCACAACATTCAGCGACTATGTGCGCAGCCTGAAAAAAGAGACTCGCGTGTCCGTCTGTCTGCATCACAGCAGCGAACGCTACGGCCTGGCAAATC
Source organism: Achromobacter seleniivolatilans (assembly GCF_030864005.1). Taxonomy (NCBI): domain Bacteria; kingdom Pseudomonadati; phylum Pseudomonadota; class Betaproteobacteria; order Burkholderiales; family Alcaligenaceae; genus Achromobacter; species Achromobacter seleniivolatilans. The sequence continues at coordinate 79,521 of NZ_CP132976.1, read as the reverse complement.
TGCTGCGCCGGCCGGCCGTGCGCCTTGGGTTTCTTAATGCGCGCATCAGCGACAGGGTCTGGACGCACTGCCATCGCAAGGACACAGCCGAATACATCGGCTTGGCCAATCTGCGTCTGCTGGCGTCCTACCAACCGGTCGACGCCGAGCCCACGATGCGGCAGTGCTTTCAAGCTCTGGCCGCTCGCGACCTGCAAACCACTCCTTCGTCTGACGTCGTCATGATTCCGGGCGGCGGCTCGGGCGCGTTCAAGCGATGGAGCCTGGCCCACTACCTTGGACTGGTGGACAGGCTGAAAGGGTTGCTGGGCCGGGACGCCCGCTATCTCTTCGTATTAGGCCCTCAGGAAGAACAAGAGCGCGCCACGCTAGAAGCCATGCGGCGACCGGATATTTCCATTGCCTATCGCCGTTCGATCCCTGAGTTAAGCGCGATCATGTTGCAGGCGCGGCTGGTGGTCGCCAATGACTGCGGCCCGTCGCACATTGCACAAAGCGCATGCGTTCCTTATGTGGGCGTGTTCAACGCGCCAAATCCAGAGTGGTTCTGGAGCCGTCCTTATTCGGCCGCCGTCGTGCCCCAGCATCATCGGGACGGTATTAACTCCATCACGCCAGATGACGTTTTTGGCGCTTGCCGAGGCGTCATGCCGCATGCGCCGTCGTATCTATCTTGAAACTGCCTTCAGGCATGCCACCTGAATCCCCTATGGAAAAACATGCGCATACTGCATACGCTGGGTGAACGAAGCCTGGGCGGCCTGGAATTCCGAACGCTGGAACAGGCCAGCTGGCTGCAACGCCAGGGACATAAAGCCGCCATCGCCGCGCCCGCCGACAGCGCCATCATCTGCGAGGCCTCGCAGCGGGGGCTGACTACCGTCCCCATCGACTACAGCCGCGCCTATTCCCCCGCCACCGTTCTCAAGTTGCGCCGGGCGGTTAAGGCGCTGCGCATTGACGTCATTGACACACACAGCCGCGCCGACGGAAAGACGGCCGCCTTATGCCGTGATTTGTGCGCCGTGGTCAGAACACGCCACTTTGCCAAGCCCATGCCCACGTCTGCACGTCGGCGGCTGGAATGGAAATGGGGCTGTGATCACGTGATCGCCACCAGCGACGTAGGCAGACAGGAAGTCCTGGCTGCCCGTTTGGTGCGGCCGGAGCACATCAGTGTGGTGGGCGAATGGGCGCATGACAGCTTCTTCCTGTCTATGGACAAGCAAGATGCACGCCGGCGCGTCCGACTAGAGCTGGAGATAAGCCCCCAGGCGTATGTCATCGCGACCATCGGCATGCTGCGCCCGGAAAAGGGGCAAGCCGACCTATTGCGTGTTGTTGCGCGCCTGCGCGGGCAGGCAGTCCCCGCAGTAGCGTTGGTGGTGGGCATGCCTACACAAAACACCAAGCCCTATGCTTACGAACTCTACCAACTGGCTATCGAATTGGGGATCTCCGATCACGTGGTGTTTACCGGCCACAGGACGGATATCGCGGACATGATTCACGCCTCGGATGTCGTGCTGGTGCCATCGGCCACAGAAGCGTGGTCCCGGATCGTGCCAGAGGCTTATGCGGCGCGCTGCCCGGTCGTGGCCAGCAACGTCGGCGGCTTGCCGGAAATCATCGCGCACGGCAGAACGGGTTGGTTGGCGCCCCCGGGAGATATTGCGCGCTTTGCAGATTGCGTCACGGAAATCCGCCATGCGCCCGCCGCCGCATCTGCAATCGTTGCGGCCGCGCGTGACTACGCAGAGGTGAATTTCCGATTGGCCCGAAAGATGGCGAGCACGTTGGACGCGTACTGCTTGGCGATGGGCCGGATGAAAGCCGCGGCAGCGGCGTAGGCCGTCGCGCAGGCCGTCGCGTAGACGTTGGCCGCCCCGTCATTCATTGTCCGAAGCTGCGGCGCAAGCGTTCCAATTCGGCCATGTTCAGGCGCTTCGCTTCTTGCTCCGCGTAGCTCCGTTCCCCTGATTCGTACGCCCCTTTGTAGAGGCAGCCGCGGCGATTCGGCTTGCACTCGTCGTTAGCCCGGGAAGGGCTGGCGGTGGAGGCTGGGTTTGACGTTGCGCTCGAGGTGGCGCCCGGCTGCGTGGATGAGCAGCCGGCGGCCAGGACGGCAAGCAAGATCCCGGCGGCACGGCAGCACAGCATTTGAATAGACATGTTCCCTGGCCCTACAGAAGCTTTAACAATGCTTATAACAAGCCGTAGCCGGGAAAACCGTTCCAAGACGTAGCAAAGAAGGGTTTGCATGGCCTGGGATGCCTGCCCTGCAACAAAGAATCCGACAGTAAGCGCTAGGCGTCTTCGGCGGACGACAGATCGGTGAAGTCCGCGACCTTGCCGTCCTGAAAATTCACCATGATTCCATACGGCTCGCAGACGGGGAACACTCCCTCGGCAAAGAGAATGGACCATTCGTCTTCGCTGTGAAAGATGATTTCCGGCCCATCCACAAGCGGCACGCCCGAAGGCAGTTGAAAGCTACCGTCACAGCCCAACGTCGCAGGCGACGTCCGGTAGACGCCTTCCAGATAAGCCGCAGCTTGGGCAATCCACGCCCCCAGGCTGGCCATGATGCGGCGGAAAGCGTCAAGCCCCGCTTCATTGTCCCGGGAGTCGGCCAACACTTGCACGGAAACAAATACCGAGCCGCCGTTGATATCCGGGGAGGTGTCGTAGTTGCCCTGCAAATACCGCAAACCATCTTCGCTGGTATTGAGGGTCAAGGAGGACAAGGGAGAGGTATCGGATGTGGGCACGGGCGTGTCTCGGTGGTCGCAATTAAGCGCTATTGTCCGCAGAATTTCCTTCTGAAGCCATTGGCACCCATTTTCAGAGACGTTCAAGACCGCTCATCCCTGCGCCCGCCATCGGTTCCGCCCCCCAAAACGAAAGGGCCGAATCCAATGTCCAGGACCCGGCCCTACAACTTGCTACCAAACTGCCTGCTTTTGCAGCAAGCAGTCCAGCAATTAAATCGCTTTGATCATTGTCGCCTGCGGACCTTTCTGTCCTTGGCCGGCGACGAACGAAACACGCTGGTTCTCTTCAAGAGATTTGTGCCCGTCACCCTGAATTTCAGAGTAATGCGCGAAGAGGTCTTTGCCACCCAGCTCCGGCGAGATAAAGCCGTAGCCCTTGTCGTTGTTGAACCACTTCACGATACCAGTTTCAATCTTCAATGTATGTCCTAGATGTACAGGGAAAAATATTCCCGCCGTCACTATCAGTGATTAGCTTGAACAAAGATATCGCTGTTTCTAAATAGTACATATGCCGGGCCAGTCAGCCGGCGGCGTTTTCGTTCTGACGAGGGTTTGTTTCACTGGCCAGAAAGCCAGCCACCATCGCAACGCATTGTTATTAATGATATTTATGGCGCGGCAGGAGGGGCTCGAACCCCCGACCCCGGGCTTAGAAGGCCCGTGCTCTATCCAGCTGAGCTACTGCCGCGCTGCGTGACGATGCCCCGGAACATGGTCCGGGCGGCGCATTTTACCTTGTTGGGAGAAAAGAGGGGCAGCGCCTACTCTTCGCCAATATCCGTGTGCGTGGACACCCATAAAACGATGGCGTCTTCAGGGCTCAGGCTGATGACGCGGTGCCCCATCCGGCTGTCGATATAGAAGCTTTCGCCCGCTTTCAGGCGCGCGGGTTCATAGAACTCGGTGTAGAGCTGGACCTCGCCTTCCAGCACATAGACGAATTCTTCGCCGCCGTGTCGGCTCCAATCCTGGAACTCGTCGAACGATCGGGCCTTGACCCGGGTGTGGAACGGCATCATGCGCTTATGAGACAGCGCGGTGCACAGCAAGCGGTGGTCGTAGTACGGGGTTTCGTACTGGCGCCCTTCCCCTTGGCGGCTCAGGCTGCGCCGGCCGGTGCCCATGTGGGCGTCGGATGCCGTGAACAGTTCGGCCACGTCCAGATCCAGGCCCGCGGCAATCTTGATCAGGTTGTCATAGGTGGGCGACAGCAGGCTGTTTTCTATTTTGGACAGAGTGGACGCGGACACGCCGGTGGCTGCGGCCGCCTGCTTCAGTGTCCAATCCCGCGCCTGGCGCAGGGCTCGAAGCCGTTGTGCCAATACGCTCTGTTTGTTGCCTTGCATCTGTGCACCCTGTCATGCCCGCGATTGACGCTCACGCCACCAATCGCGCGCCTGGTAAGACCAATAGGTCAGTTGAACCGCCGCCGTGCCGAACCCGCCACCGTTCCAGACCAAGCCGAACGGTTCGAAGAGCTTGTAGCGCTGGCTGTCGCCCGTGATCCCTTCGGCCACGACGCGTCCGCCTATCGAGGTGGTGTTCATGCCGTGCCCGCCGAATGCCGTGCAATACCAGACATCCGGCGCCAGCTGGCCTATTTGCGGCATCAGGTGACGCGCGTAGGCCATGCGCCCCGACCATGCTGCTTCAACGCGCAGCCCCTGTAATTGGGGATAAACGGACAGCAATTCGCGGCGCAACGACTCGGCCAGATCGGGCGGGTCATCGACACGGGTGGTGATTCTACTGCCCCAGCCGATGCGCCCGCCATCAAGCACCCGGTAATAGTTGCCGGCGCGCCGGTCGTCGCCAATGGCGGCCGTGCTGCGGATGGCGTCAAGCACCCGGTCGCCTAGCGGTTCGGTCAGCATGATGTAGGTGGCGATTGGCAGCATGGCCCGGCGCAGCGCGGGCACCACGTCATCGGTGTAGCCGCCTGTGGCCAGCACGACGGCGCGGGCGTCGATCTGGCCTTGGGCGGTCTTCAGATGTTTGACGGCGCCGTTAAGTGTTGCCCCAGTCACGGGCGAGTCTTCATGAATGCGCACGCCCAGCCGGACGCATTCCCGCGCAAGCGCGCGTGCGTAGTTAAGCGGATGAAAATGAAACGATGCGGGGTCTTCGACGCCTTGATGGTAGACGTCCGACACCAGCCGCTCGCGCACCTGGGCTCGGGTCAGAAAACGCACGTCGCGCCCGAAGTCACGGCGCTGGGCGTCGCACCACTGGTTCAACGCATCTGTCGCTTCGTATCGCACCACGCGCAGCCGCCCGTCGACCTTGTGAGCGTCGGCAATGTCCAGGTCGCGGATGTTGTCGCGGATGATCTCTACGCCTTCCATCGACAAGCGGTACAACTGGCGGTAGTGATCTTCGCCGACGTACTTTCGGATGACATCGGCGCCTGCCGAAAACGCCGGCGACACCGAACCGCCATTACGGCCCGAAGCGCCCCAGGCGATGCGCCGCCCTTCCAGCAAGGTGACATTGCGGCCGCGCCGGGCCAGTTCCAATGCGGTGGACAGGCCGGCCAGCCCGCCTCCCACCACGCAGACGTCGGCGCTGGACACGCCCGCCAACGGCGCGTAATAGGTGTCGGCGTCGGCCAGCGTGCGCTTGTAATAGGTATCGATGTACTCGGAAGCCATATCGGTCGGGTCCGCGTCAGTTCAGGCTGGCGCCCTGCAAGCCGCCCGTCAGCCGCTTTTCCAGCCAGTTGGCCAGGCGCAGCAAGGGGTAGCAGTAGATGAAGTAGATGGCGGCGATCATGCCGTAGATGAACAGCGACTTGGCCGGGAAGGTAATGATGAAGACCTCGCCCTGCCGCGTGAGTTCGGTGATGCCGACGACGGACAGGATGGCGGTGCTTTTGATCAGCATGACGTACACGCCGCTCATGGGCTGCACGATCAGGCGCATGGCTTGCGGCAGCACCACCAGCCGCAGAATCTGCAAGGGCCGCAGGCCCAGCGTCATTGCGCCTTCGGTCTGGCCGCGAGGCACCGACTGAATCGCGCCCATGACGATTTCGGCCACATAGCAAGACGTGTAGACCGACAGCGAGACAAAGGCGGCGGTGGCCGAGTCCCAGTGCAGCAACGCGATACCGGTGCTGGGCAGCACAAAATAGAAGATGTAGAGCTGAACCAGAAACGGCGTACCGCGCAGCACGTGGATATACAGGCCCAGCAATTGGTGCACGCCGCGGATGCGATAGCTGCGGATCACGCCAATCACAAAACCCAAAAGCGATCCGGCGATGATCGCCACAAACGAGATCTTCAGCGTTTCCCAGAAGCCCTTGAGCAAGAAGGGCAACACGACGCCGGCGGTGGAAAGATAGGAATCCAACATGCTTACCTCGCGTTCCAAGCCGGACCGGCCAGCCAAAGGCTGACGCCACGGGACAACAGCAGCATGACGCCGTAGATCAGCAGGTAGCCAGCGGCGATGGTCAGGAAACTCTCGCTAGGCACAATGCGGTCGCTGTTCATTTGCACGCCCGCCGCGACCAGTTCAAACACCGTGATCAGCGACAGCAAGGACGTGTCTTTGATCAGCACGGCAGTCTGTCCCAGCAAAGGCGGCAAGGTGTTGACGAAGGCCTGCGGCAATACGACATAGCGCAGACGCTGGTGGTAATTCATGCCGCAAGCCTTGGCGCCTTCGACCTGGCCGCGCGGCACGGACTCAATGCCGACACGGATGATTTCACTCATGTAGGCGGCGTGATGCAGGGTCATGGCGATGATGCCCAAGAGCATCTCGCTCCACCCCTTCGCGCCCGGAATCAGCATGGGCACGGCGTAATAGACCAGATAGATCTGCACCAGCAAAGGCGTAGACCGGATGAACTGCACATACGCCGCCACCGGCCGCCAGATGGCCGCGCGGGACGACATATGCAATAGCGCCAGCGGGACGCCGGCCAACACAGACAACACCAGGCTTGCGCCTGCCGCGATCAGCGTGTTGGCCAGGCCCGTGGCGAATTGGCCCGTGTACTGGCTGACGATGCGCCAGTTATAGAAGTCGATCAACCAGTCCATGGGCTCCGCCGCTTATCAGTGTTCTTTTTTCCAATCGGTGGAGTACCAGTACTTCACCTGCGCCGGGAGCGTGCCGTCGGCCGTTTTCAGCGTTTGCCAGTTGTCCAGCCAGAACTTCAGGCGGAACGCATTGGGGCCCACGGCGAACGCCAGGGGCTCGCGCACCATGATGCCGTCCAGTACGCGCAGGTTGCCGAAGTCCACCAGGAACTGGTTGGCGGTGGACAAGGACATGATGCCGGCGTCCAGACGGCCGCTGGAAAGTGCCTGGCCGACCGGAGCGCTGCCGCCCGAGAACTCTTTCATCGTGGCTTTGGGCAGCATCTTCTTGCCCACTTCGGCGTAGGTGCTGGCCCCCAGCACGCCGACGTTGACGCCCGCCTTGTCCAGTTCTTCGTACGACTTGTACGGAGAGTCCTTGGGCACGACCGCCACGGTGTCGGCGTAGAACATCGGCGCCGAGAACAGCACTTGAGCGGCGCGCTGCGGGGTGGGCGTCATGTCGGCGGCGACCATGTCGGCCTTGCCGGATAAGAGCGCTGGCAACAGCCCCTTCCACTCATAGTCTTGCAGCACCAGCTTCACGCCCAAATCGTCGGCCATGCGCTGCGCCACTTCCACCGCCAAGCCCGTGCGCTTGCCCGATTTGTCCATAAAGCTCATCAGCGGCCCGGATGTCTGCACTGCCACCCGGAATTCGCCGCGTTTGATGATGTCTCCCAACTCGTCCGCCTGTGCCGGCAGGGCCACGGTGGTGGCCGCCAGGGCGACACTGGCCACGCCCAGCCATTGTTTGATTTTCAACATTTCGATAACCCCTAGAGGTGGATGGAACCTTGTCATTCCGGGCAGAGCACGTCTTGTCACATCAGGGCCGGCAGCGCCCGGATTTGCCGGACCGGCCTTCGTACCACCTGGCGCCGCGCATGCGCGAAACGCCCTTTCTGCTGCCGCTTTTGCTGCTTTTTGCTGCTTGGACTACAGAATCTTTTCCAGGAAGGCGCGGGTACGCGCCTCTTTCGGATGGCCGAATACCTCGTCCGGCGTGCCTCTTTCGACCACGCGGCCCGCGTCCATGAACAGCGCGCGGTCGCCGACGTCGCGGGCGAAACCCATCTCGTGCGTGACCACCGCCATCGTCATGCCGTCGCGCGCCAGGGCGCGCATCAATTCCAGAATGCCGCCGACGGTTTCCGGATCGAGCGCAGAGGTCGCCTCGTCGAACAGCATCAGTTTGGGGTCCATGGCCAGGGCGCGGGCAATCGCCACGCGTTGCTGCTGGCCGCCAGACAACTGGCTGGGATAGCGGTCGCCGTAGTCGCCCATGCCGACGCGGCCCAGCAGATCAAGGGCATAGCGTTCGGCGTCGCCACGGCTGCGGCCGCGCACCACGCGCTGGGGTAGCGCGACGTTGTCCAGCGCAGTACGGTGTTGGAACAGATTGAAGTGCTGAAACACCATGCCGACTTCGGTGCGCCAGCGATTGACGTCGGTTTCGGGGTCGGTCAGCGACACGCCGTCCACGCGGATCGTGCCGCTATCGATGCTTTCCAGCCCGTTCAACGTTCGCAGCAAGGTGCTTTTGCCGGAACCGGACGGCCCGACCACCACCATGACCTCGCCCCGGTTCAGTTGGCAATCGACGGCGTCCAGCGCCAGATGCGGGGGCTGCCCATCACGTTGATAGGACTTGGAGACTGCCTGGACATCAAGTAAAGCGTCGGCCACTGATGCACCCCAAGGAGGTTTTTCACGGCACGCCCTTGAAACCGATGCGCCCCCTGGAGGGAACAATTTTCTTGGGCCTGCCCAGAAAAAAAAGTTTCGCAATTCACGCTAGAGTTTCGTATAGTAAATTTTTTTCCAGAATCGCCACTTAGGCATAACCCTTAAAAGCGAAGCATTTCTTCGCTGGCAATCCAAGGAACCGGCATGGACACCCCCCAAGACATCCTGCGCGCGCTCGGCCTGAACCCAGACGCGCTTACCGGCGGCACGTTGACCGCACGCAGCCCGATCGATGGCGCTGAACTGGCCCAGGTGCATGAACACACGGTGGCTCAGGCCCACTCGGCGATCACCCGCGCCCGCCAAGCCAGCCTGGCCTGGCGCGATGTGCCCGCCCCGCGCCGGGGCGAATTGATCCGTCTGCTGGGTGAAACGCTGCGTGAAAACAAGACTGCGCTGGGCCGCCTTGTCAGTCTGGAAGCCGGCAAGATCCTGGCCGAAGGCGAAGGCGAAGTGCAGGAAATGATCGACATCTGCGACTTTGCCGTGGGCCTGTCGCGCCAGCTGTACGGCCTGACCATCGCCTCTGAGCGCCCCGGCCACCGCATGATGGAAACCTGGCATCCGCTGGGTGTGGTCGGCGTCATCAGCGCCTTTAACTTCCCCGTGGCGGTGTGGTCCTGGAACGCCGCGCTGGCGATCGTCTGCGGCAACGCGGTCGTCTGGAAACCGTCAGAGAAAACCCCGCTGACCGCCCTTGCCTGCCAAGCTTTGTTCGCGCAGGCCATGCACCGCTTTGGCGACGCGCCGGCCGGCTTGTCCGAAGTGCTGATCGGCGGCCGCGAAGTTGGCGAAGCGCTGGTGGATTCGCATACCGTGGCGCTGGTATCGGCCACGGGCTCGACCCGCATGGGCCGCCAGGTTGGCCCGCGCGTGGCGCAACGCTTTGGCCGCGTGCTGCTGGAATTGGGCGGCAACAACGCCATCATCGTCGGCCCCACCGCTGACCTGGACATGGCCGCCCGCGGCATCGTCTTCGGCGCCATCGGCACTGCCGGCCAGCGCTGCACCACCACGCGCCGCCTGATCGTGCACGAAAGCGTGGCCGATGCCCTGGTCGAGCGCCTGCACAAGGCTTATGCCAGCGCCCCCATCGGCAACCCGCTGGACGGCGGCAATCTGGTCGGCCCGCTGATTGACCGTGTGTCGTTTGACGCCATGCAGGAATCGCTGAAAGCGGCGCGCGAACAAGGCGGCAAAGTTGCAGGCGGCGAACGCGTGCTGGCAGATCAGTACCCGAACGCCTGGTATGTGCGCCCGGCTATCGCCGAAATGCCCGGCCAGACCGATGTCGTTTGCCACGAGACCTTTGCGCCCATTCTGTACGTGATGCGCTACAAGGAATTCGGCGACGCGCTGGCCTTGCAAAACGGCGTGCCGCAAGGCCTGTCGTCCGCCATTTTCACCAATGACCTGCGCGAAGCCGAAACCTTCCTGTCGGCATCCGGTTCTGACTGCGGCATTGCCAACGTCAACATCGGCACATCCGGCGCGGAAATCGGCGGCGCCTTCGGTGGCGAAAAGGAAACAGGCGGCGGCCGCGAATCGGGTTCGGACTCGTGGCGCAATTACATGCGCCGCGCGACCAACACCATCAATTACTCGCGCAATCTGCCGCTGGCACAAGGCATCAAATTCGGCGAATAAGCCCGCTAAACGCTTGAAATAGCAGGCCCCTGGCATTGTCGACAATGCCAGGGGCCTGTTGCTTTGGATCGTCAGCCTCACCACCTTTAACGCTGCTTTATTACAAGCACTACATAAGATTAGGCTGCCTTACAAACGGTTTCCGGGCTGGATGCTACATTGCCCCGTCACCAGAAAAACACCGCACGCTCCATGCCCACACGCCGCCAATCACGATCTTTTTTCACCCTGCGCGCCCTGACCGCCATGCTTGCCTTGAGCGCGGCTGGCTCCGCCGCAGCCGGTGTGTCGTACCGCTTGGACCGCCCGTCCGCGGCCCCAGGCGAGACCGTCACCATCGAGGCCGTGTACTTCAACGAAGGCAGTGCCCGCGCTAATTGGGAAGCGCCGCCGGAACTCGTCTTGCAATGGCGCAGCCAGGACGGCCAGATCGTGCGCAGCCTGGCCAAGCTCGCGGGTGGCCGCGCCAGCTATAGCGTGCCGGTCAATAACTTTGCCCGCATGGCGTGGACTGCCGTCGTGCCCAGTACCGCGCGCGGTCTGCAGGCGGTTTCGATCGAAGGCCAGCCTTCCATGATGGCGCTGGACGCCACCGGCCGCGAAAGCGGCACGCTGGCCAGCACGCCCGCGCAAGGCCCGGTCGTAGATGCGCGCAGCGGCCAGCCCGTGCCGGTTGCCGCGGTGACAGCCGTTGGCGCTTCGCCCGAAGGCGGCCCGGCTCCGGATGCGGCCGTCGTGCCTTCGGTGCAACAGCAAACGGCGTTCGACCGTTTCCGCAGTTCGATCTCGGAATACAAGCCGGTGTACTTTGACATCGGCACCCGCGGGCAAACCACCGCCCGCTTCCAGATCAGCGCCAAATACCGCTTGTTCAGTCCCAGCGGTGATCGTCCGGCAACCTGGGGCGAGAACTTCTACCTGGCCTATACCCAGACTTCGTTGTGGGACTTGCAGGGCGATTCCATGCCCTTCATCGACACCACGTTCAACCCCAGCGCGTTTTGGCTGTCGGACAACATCTGGCAGTCCGCCAACCAGAACTGGCGCTTCGGCATGAATACCGGCGTCGAGCACAACTCCAACGGCAAGGACGGCGTAGACTCCCGGTCGGTCAACGACGGGTACATCGAACCGCGCTTCCACTACCGCTTTGACGGCGGCAGCACGCTGACCTTTGCCCCGAAGGTCAAAGCGTATTTTGGCGTTGCCGACGAAAACCGCGACTACGCCGACTACGCCGGCCGCGTCGACTGGCAACTGCGCTGGGCGCAAGACAATGGCGCGGTGGTGTCCGCCATGTATCGTCAAGGAGATCAAAAGCGCCGCACCACCCAACTGGATTTCGCATGGCCGTTGCAACGCACATGGCTGAACATGAACGGCTATCTGCATTTGCAGTACTTCAATGGGTACGGCGAAACGCTGCTGGGATACAACCAGCGCAACGAATCCCAGTTCCGGATCGGGTTGTCGCTGGTGCCTTGATGGAGGGTTGGGCGGCGCGGGCGGCCTAGTCTTCGACCGCCAGCTCTTCCCAGGCTAGTTCACGCGTACGTTCCAGCGTTGCCGTAACCACGGCCGCAGCTTCGCGTACCGCTTCGGGCAGGTCCTGACCGGTCAGCAGCTTGGCTGTGACACTGGCCATGAATACGTCGCCCGTGCCATGCACGGATGGCGGAATGGCGATCTCGGGGTGGGTCACGATGCTGGCCGCATCTTGCGTTACGACCGCCAATTGCAAAGTGCCCGGCTCCGCCGCCATCGGCGCAGCGCTGGTCACAACGATCCATTGCGGCCCCTCGGCGATGAGCTCACGCGCCGCCGCAACCACTTCATCCATGGACGACAACGGCCGTCCGACCAGTTGTTCCAGTTCAAAGTGATTCGGCGTCATGCCGTCTGCCAAAGGCACCAGCAGGCGCCGGTACTGCGCGACCAGACCTGCGTCTACGTACAGGCCGTCGTTGCGGTCACCCATGACCGGGTCGATATGCACCCGCAGGTCCGGCCGCGCCGCGCGCAGGCCCGGCAGCCAGCGCGCCAGCGATTCGGCCTGACCGGGCTGGCCCAGATATCCGCAAACGACCGCACGCGCCACCTTGGTGACGCCACGTTCGTCCAGGCCCCGCAACAAGCCGTCAAACCACTCCAACGGCACCGCGCCGCCATGCAGCGTGGGATAGTGCGGCGTATTGCTCAGAATGACGGTTGGCACGGCGATGGCGCGCAAGCCCGCGCGGCGAAATACCGGCATGGCGGCGTTATTGCCGACATAGCCATACACAACCTGGGACTGGATTGAAATGATATCCACCTGCGCGGTGTAGGCGGGTAACGCCGCGCCCGTCGAGGGGGCTGCGGGAATTGCGGTCATACGGCGGGCTCCTGACAGGAACGTGGGTGGCACTCCGGCGTGGCGCCGGGTGTGCATCATTCTAGTCCCGCACCGCGCCTTATGCTTCGCCCGACCGGGCCGGCACCAGCCATCCCGCGCCATCGAGCACCGCGTCGGCAATTCCCGACAGATGCGGGGCGTAAGGGTAAGCCACCGACGACACGATCTGGCATTGCGCCAGATGCGGATGCGCGGCGTTCAACAGATACTGGAAGCCGCCGGCCGGAGATGGCACGCGCAACAGCAAGGTGTCGCCGCTGGCCAACCACGCGTTGCCCAGGGCGCGGGTGGCGGGGGTGTCGGTCTGCCAATGCACAGGCGGGCTGGCCTCGCTGATCGCGTGATCCGGCACCATGACTTCCAGCAGAAAATAATGGCGTGGCAAGGCGCTGGGATGCGCGACTTCGGACTGCGCCAGGCGCGCAAACACGGCAGCGGCGGGATGCGAGTCCAGCACCACCACGGGCGCGCCTGCGCCGTGCCATCGCCCTGCCGGCCGCGATCTGGGCTGCAAGTCCTGACTATTGCTCAAGCGCCACAGCGCAATCATGGGCCGTTCCCTTCATCTATGTTGACTAGCCATTGTTCAATCATGGCCGCGTAGCGCCCGTGCTGGCATAACAAGAGAGGCACACGTCCCTGCAAGCAGCGCTTGGGCTGGCTTAACCACCGGTGCGCAAGCTCTCGTTCGCCGAACACCAATTCAGCCAGCCATACCACCCGCAGCGCCCGATACAGGACGCGCAGGTCCGACAGGTCCAGGCCCAGTTCCCGCGCCGGATCTCGCACCCGCCCCATCGTGAGATCGGGCGCCAGATCCGGCACCAGGGGACACCAGCGGCGCAATTCACCGTCAAACGTCTGCCGCAAAGCCTGCAACAGCGCCCCCGCGCGTTGCAGGCTGGCTGGCGGTTCCGCACCGCCCAGCGCCTGCGTTAAACGAGCATCCAGCGTCAGGAAAACAGACGTGCCCGACGGCGGCGATATCGCGTCATGGGGCGCGGGCGACCGACGGTTTGGCCGCAGCCGCGGCTGAGGTTTGTTCAAATGCGGCATTGAGCGCCGCGCCATCGATGCTGACGGTTCCGGCATTCAACAACCCCTCCAGATAGGCTCGTGCGGCCATTTCCTGACGCTGCGTACGCAATGCAGCGCGCAGTTCTTCTTTGACCTGATCAAAGGGCGTAACGCTGGCCGGGCGCAGGTCCGTCAGCTTCAGGATATGAAAGCCCGCCACGGACTGCACCGGCGCAGCCACTTCACCCGCCTTCATTTGCTCGACCACCGGACGCATCTCTGGCGTCAGTTGCGCCAGCGGCACAAAACCGATATCTCCGCCTTCGGCGCGCGTGGTGTCGTCGCGCGAGTAATTCTGAGCCAGGGCCGCGAAGTCCGCCTTGGGCGCTTGCGCGCGCTTGACCAGGTCCAGCGCTTGCTTGCGTGCCGCGGATACAGCGTCGGCATCGCCTAACGCTGCCGGCAGGAAGATCTGGCTGACCCGATACTGCGCCGGCTGCGCCAACTGCGGCTTGGCCCGCTCGTAGGCGGCTTGCAGGTCTGCCTGCGCGGGATAGTCGTCGGGCGCGCGGCTGACGGAAGCCAGATAGCTTTGCACCAGGATACGCTCCTGCGCGGCTTGAAAAGCGCGCTTGAGTTCTGGCTTGTCTTGCCATCCTTGCGCGCGGGCTTGCTCGACCAGCGCCTTTTCGGCAAGCCGGGCGCGCAGCCATTGGTCCAGCCCGGTCCTGTTGCCGCGCAACTGGTCGCGCGCCTCGGGCGGCAGGGCCTGCAACTGAAGCATCAGCTCGTCACGGTCCACCTGCACCGCGCCCAGCGTGGCAATGGCCGGCGCCTTGATGGCTGGGGCCGCAGCAGTGACGGCAGTACTGGTGGGCGCTGCGGCCGCCACCTTGGCCGGCGGGGCCGTTTCGCTGCTTTGCGCATCGTTGCCGCGCATCAGCGCAACCGCACCGGCGAGCACCGCGATCAACAGCACCGCCGCCGTCAGACGTAGCCGGTTAGAGGATTTCAAAGTTGTGGTCATCGTGGGAACCTTGGCATGGCAAGCTGCGGTGAACGAGCAATCTGCGCCCGCCGCAGCTTGCGTGGCGCATTACGCAGCGGCGGTTTCTTCCTGCGGGGTTTCAGCCAGCGAGGCATCATCGGTTTCTGCATCGGCCGCGGCCGATTCATTCGGCGCCGTCGCGTTGGCGCGCAAGAACAGCAGGAATTCCTGCAGCAGGCGATCCCACAGTTCGGTAGTGGCACGCAAATACGTTTCCGACACGCCGCCGGCCACGATCACATCCAGTTCCAGCACCAAGAAAACACCCTGCACCGACAGGCGGGCAAAGCGCTTTTCCACGTTCCAGCGGTCGGCCAGACCCGCAGGCAACTCGCCCTGCACGCGCAGTGCGCAGCTCAACGTGTAGTCCAGATAATCGCCATCCTGCTGCGCCGGATTTCCCATGCGTGCGGCAAAGCCCACGCCCTGGCTGGCGCTCAACAATTGCACCATGCCGTTCTGTTCGGACAGGGTCACGCGGTAGCCCACGGATTGCAGCAGCGCTTGCAGGCGCTCGGCGTTCACTTCTTGAATCAGGCTGGATTCAGTCATATCGGTATTCCTGGAATAGAGAATTAAACAGTCTGGTACAGACTACGGGTTGGACGTTGCAGCAGCTTGACTGCGCGGCGTCTGGGCGTCGTACAGGCGGTCGCCGTACGCTTGCGCCTGCTCTTCAAACTGGACGCGCGCCTTGCCCGCGAAGGGCTGCTTGATCGCCAGAATGTCGCCGGTGCTGATGCGTTCGTAGGCGTTCAGGATCTCTTTGCCGGCCTCGTACATGTCGCGATTTTTCGCCACGCATACTTTGACCTCTTCGTCGCGCTGCGCCAGGTGTTTGGCCAACGCAAGGCGTTCCGCTTCCTTACCGCGCGACAACGTCAACAGCTCGTCATACGCGCCCTTGAACTTGCCCAATTGCGCGTGGCTGGCAGCGACCTGCGCCTGCGCGCTCTCCATCACGGCGCCCTGCTGTTCGGCCAGTTTTTCAGCCTGCCCGCGGCTCTTGGCCAGTTGGGCGCGCAGCGACTCCAGCTCTTTCTGCGCGGTATCGCGCTGCGCCTCGGCGGCCGCCTTAGCCGCGTTGACCTGCGCCTGCTCGCTTTGCAGCTGCTGCAATTGCTGGGTGGTGCTGCGCAGTTGGGCCCGCAGACGTTCCTCCATGCTTTCAGCCTGCGCGCCGCAGGACAGCGACAGGCCCGCGGCGCACAAGGCTACGGCGGCGGCAAACCGCCTGCCGCGCCCTGCCGCGGGCGAGTGCCGGGATTCATCCCATACGATGTGCATGTTCATGGCCTCAGAACCTGGCGTTGATCTCAAACTGCATCGTGTCGATGGCCAAGGGCGGACCGTAGATCTCCTTGGTGCTCATCCAGCGGAAGACGCCGTAAACATTCTTGTCAAATGCGTACCCTGCGCCAATGTAGTAACCGCGAGCATTCGTGCCGCCTTGATGGAACGAAGAATCGTTGAAGGCGTCAGGCAGCGCATCCGGCTGGATGTACTTGTACCCAACAAAGGCCAGCCAATCGCCCTTCTCTTTCAGGTCGTAAGAACGGCCCAGCGTGGCTTGCAGCATCCAGGCGTTGGGGCCGCTTTCGATGCTGCCGTTTTCGCCAAAGTTGTTGACGAAGAACCCTTGCGAACGGCTGGCCATCTTGCTCTTGCTGTAAGCCAGGTTGCGGATGTAGTTGCCGTTGACGCGCAAGCCCAGGCCGTCGAATACGCGGGTGTCCCAGCGCAGGTTCAGGTCCAGCAGGTCAAACTTGGACGCCAGACCCACGTATTGCGGTTGGGGGGTGTCTGCCGGGTTAAGCGGGTTGGGCGCAATATTGCGCAACTGGAACAGCGTGTTGCCCTTCTGCATGAAGGCCGGACGCGACCAGTCGGTATCGCAGTTCTCGTCGCCCGCCCACGGTGAGCAGGAGCTGGAACGCTTACCGGCGATATTGTCGAAGTGGTAGTAGGCCAGCGCGCCGCGCAGGCTGTTCTGCTGGTTGATCTTCCAGTCCGCGCCCACTTGCGCGCCCAGCAGCCACTTGTTCTCGGTGCTGCCTTCGGTCATGGAAGACGAGTTCCAGCCGTTGTTCGCGTATTCCGTGGCAAACGCGCCCAGGGTGCCGAACAAGGTCACGTCGCGGCCTTGCAGCGGGTGCTTGAAAATAGCGGCGACGCCGTCGAAGTTCAGGTCGTTGGAGAACAGGGTATCGGTGGACTCGAACGGATTGCCGATCCGGCCGCCCGTGACGGTGGCCCATTTGGCCGCGCGATACGTCAGGTAGGCTTGATCCAGCCAGATGTCTTTCTTGCCCATGCCGCCGCCCAGCGTCTGGGACGTCGACACCGGGCTGTCGTCGCTGCCCGTGGCCAGACGGATACCCGCTGCCCAATCTTCCGATATCTCGGCGCGCACGCCCAAGCGGGCGCGGATGCGCAACTGGTTGCGGCGGTCTTCGCGCGTGTTCAACATCGGCGGATAGCCGCCGTTGGTGTTGGTATTGACGTCGTACGGGCCTTTGGCATTGAGCTTGGCGAAATCCACGATTTCGTTGCTGTTGCTGCCCGAGTAAAAGCGCGATTCGTCGCGCACGCGCACATCGCCTTCAACCGTGATGCGCGATACCCAGTCAGGGAAGGTGTTGGGCTGCGCCCAGTTTTCTTCCTTGGCCTGCACCATGACTTCGGCTTTGACTTCGTCGCGGATCTGATCGCGCACGGTTTGCGGAATGTAGGGCACGCGCACATCGCCCGCCTGGGCGACGGCCGCGCCCCGGTCCGGGGTCGCCTGGCGCGCGGACTTGGCTTCGGCTTCGGCCTGCGCAACCAGCGCGTCGGCCTGTTCGGGTTTCAGCACGCCTTGCTGCACCAGCAAGCGGATCAAGTTGATGGTGGCGTTTTCGGAAGGCGCTGGTGCGCTGTGCGCCGGCAGCGCGGCGGCGCTCGCCGCGGCCAGCGCCAGCAATGCAGCCAGCCGGTTCAGTTGGAACTTCATTCTCTAGTCACTCCAGGAGCGGTTCTATTCGGAATATCAGGAAGGACGACGGCCGGTCAGCGATGCGCGTATGGGCATGCTGGCCGAGGCCGGCGGACGTTCATCCAGGCCCGGCACGGCGCGCAACGCGGCAACCACGCGCGCGTCCACATCGGCGTCGCCGCTGCCGCGGGTGAGTTCGACCCGCGTGATCTGGCCCGACGCCGTGAGCCAGATGTTGGCTTGCAGACGGAAGGTCAGATTGCGGGTGCGTTCGTCGTCGCGCAGGATCTTTTGCAGCGCATAGGCCAGGTATTGGCTATAGGTGGCGTTCCCAGCACGGCCGCCGCCACCGCCCGACATACCCTTGCCTTGCCCAGCGCCAATGTTGAAAGCGTCGCTGCCAGCCTGCGCATCGCCGTCGATCTGCATCGGGTTGGCCAGATCGTCAGACGGGCGCGGCGGCGCCTCGTCCTGCGGCTTGGGCGGCTCAGGCGTAGGCAGCGGCTCGGGTTCGGGCGTTGCCACGGCTTCTTCTTTGGGCTGCTCGGGCTCCGGCGGTTTCTCGGGCTCGGGCGGCGGCGGAGGTGGCGGCGGCAGCGGGATAATGGCCGTCACCTTGGGCGCATCGCGCCGGACGCCGGACATATCGTTGGCCCAGCGCCAAAGCGCATAGGCCGCCACCATTACCGCCACCGCGACGGCCGCCAGCTTCAGCCAGCGGCGCGCCGGGTGCGGGACGCGCGGGGAATCGGATGCGTGTTGCGGCATGACGTTGGCCTCGGCCCCTATTGCGGCTTGCCGGTAACCAGCCCGACCTGAGCGAGTTCCAGGCGGCGCAGCAGATCCAGCACTTCCACGACCTTCTGGTATTGCACGGCGGCGTCACCGCGCACAATGACCGGGAAGTCGGGGTT
Source organism: Achromobacter seleniivolatilans (assembly GCF_030864005.1). Taxonomy (NCBI): domain Bacteria; kingdom Pseudomonadati; phylum Pseudomonadota; class Betaproteobacteria; order Burkholderiales; family Alcaligenaceae; genus Achromobacter; species Achromobacter seleniivolatilans. The sequence continues at coordinate 60,909 of NZ_CP132976.1, read as the reverse complement.
CAGCGCTTTCTCCGTGCGCAGCCGGTCTTCCAGCTCGGGCAGAGTGACCGGATAGGCGTCCAGGAAAACCTGGCCGGCGTCGTTGACGGAAATTGCCTTGGTCTTGGGCTGCGACAGGGCCATCGTGGAACTGGCCTTGGGCAGGTTGACCTTGATGCCGGCGATCTGCGCGGTGGCGGTCAGGATGAACATGACCAGCACAACCATCAGCACGTCGACCAGCGGCGTAATGTTGATGCCGTCGACGGGTGCGTCATCATCATCGTCCTGGGAAGCGGATACGGAAGCCATGGATGCTCCTTATGCCTCGGCGGGCGCAGGTTGCGCATCGCGCACGGGCTGGCCGCTGGCCGCCGGCGCGCGCATTGCGGGGTGGTGAGCGGCTTCCTGCGCCTGCGTCTCGCCATGCACTTCGGCCAGACGCGTGACGAATTCATCGACAAACACCCGCATATCAGCGCTGACTTCTTTGTTGCGCGACACCAGGCGGTTGTAGCCAAACAGCGCAGGAATCGCGACGAACAGACCCATGGCCGTAGCCAGCAAGGCGGCCGCCATACCCGGGGCGATGGCGTTGATGTTCACGTCACCAGCCATGGCCGTACCCAGAAACACCACCATGATGCCCAGCACCGTCCCCAGCAGGCCGATATACGGTCCGCCGGCAATCGCGTTGGACAACACGCCCAGCTTGGCGCCCAACGCCTGGTTTTCCTTGGTGCGCACGGCGTCCAGAGATGCGCGGATTGCTTCGATCGTGGCGGCGGAAATCGACGTGGTGTCGGCCCCTTGCGCACGGCGCGTGCGGATTTCATTGATGGCCACGCGGTACAAACGCCACAGCGAGGCGTGTTCCACGCGCTTGGCAAGACCCGCATCATCAGCCAGCAGTTCCAAACGTTGACCAACTTTGGCGAACGATTCGCGGAAGACCTCATTGGCGCGGGCAACACGAGCCACGTTGCGGCTCTTCTTGATCATGATGATCCAGGACTGCACCATCATCAGCACCAGCACGCCGATGATGATCCAGGCGTCGATCGGCACAGCCTTGAGCAGAAAGCCCATGCCGCCAAAACCGAAGCCAGACTGCTCTTCGTCCGCGCCATAAGCCACCAGACGCGACTCGGCGCCTTGCGAACTGGCGTCGGCGTAGATCAGGGCAGCGGGACGCGCGACCTTGGACAAACGCACTTCATCAATCGCGCCAACAAAAGGCGCGTAGACCGGGTGCGGAGCCACGGCGGCTTCAGCCGGAACCGTGCCATCAGCAGCGGGCGCAGCGGCGGGCGCAGGCGCGGCTACCGGTGCAGGCACATCGCCGCCGAGCGCTGCGGTGGTGGCAAGCGGCGGCAGGCTGGCGGCCAACGAGGCCGAAGCGCGGCCATTCACATACAGATTGACCTGGCTGCCATCGGCCGTCACGGCCAGATGCTGCCATGCCGCCGGCGTCAGCGGCTGGCCGGGCTGGCTGCGCTGTCCATTGACCTCAACAAACGGCACGCCTTGGTTGATACCGATCAGCAGCGCGTTGCCGGCATCGCGGCGGGCATAGATCAGCTGTTCGCCAGCGGGTTGGTCGGCACGCACCCAGGCGCTGAACGTGAAAGCGCCCGCAGCCGGAATGGCAAGCGAGGGGCTGGCAGGCAGCATCAGCGGCGTGGCGCCGGCAAATTGCGCGGCACGGCCGATTACGCCATCCACGGCAGCGCCCGTCGGCGTCTGGCCATGATTGCTGTAGGCAGTGGTGTCGCGCGGGGGGGCGCCAGCGGCGCCATCAAAGTGATAGACCAGCGTGTAGTTCGGGTCAAAGGTCAGCTGGCCATTGGCCGACGCGGGCGCCTTCTGGTTGCCGTAGTACATCCAGATATCCTGGCGCTGGCCGTCGGCCACTTCCGGCATATCCACCCACACCAGGGCCATGCCCAGCAAGGGGTCAAAGGCTTCCAGCTGGTGATTCAGCACGGTCTGGTCGTCGGCCGCCACAAAGCGAATGTCGGCGCCTTTTTCGTTGATACCGTCAAAGGTGAAGTTGCCCGTATGCAGGCGCACCAGCAGCGGCGTGCGGCCGGCGGGGCCGCCCAGGGGCATGCCTTGCGGCGTGCTGTCCACGGTGATTTGCTTGCGGTACTGCCAGTCTGGCTGCCACCAGGCATTGGCGGCGGACGGCAATACGCCGGCCAGCACGGTCAGTAGGAGCATCAATAGGCGTTGCATGGTTAGGACTCCGGGATGAATATGTTTTCGCGTGCGCTCAGAAGCTGGCGCGTACGCTGAAGTTCAGGCGAGGATCGTGTTTGCGGGTGTTGGGGCCGTCTTTAAGCGGATACCCCCAGTCCAGGGAACCGGACAGCCAGTCCAGCACTTGCATGCGCGTGCCCAGACCGACGCTGGCCAGCGAGTGGCGGGATTCCTGTTCAGGCAGCGGATCACGCAGGCGCAGCGTTGCGGCGTCCGCAAACGCGTAGAAGCGCCATTCGTTGACATTGCTGCCCAGCCAACGCGCCAGCGACGGCGTGCGCCATTCCACCGAGCCCAGGAAACCATCGTCACCCGTGCGTTCGGCGGCCAGATAACCGCGCACGCTGGTCGCGCCGCCGGCCGAGAACTGCTCGTTGGACACCAGGGCGCCCGACGACAGCTGGAATGAACCACGCAGGCCCAGTTGCCAATCGCCGAACAGGTTGTGCGTGTGCGTACCGTCACCACGCAGCAGCGCAAAGCTGGGGCTGGCGCGATAACGCTTGTCGTCGAATTCCTTCCAGCCGCTGCCTTGATTGAAGAAGGAGCCGCTGGCGCCAACAATGGACAGGCCCAGGCTGCTTTGCGACGACTCGGAATAGCGGTAGCCGTTGTAGCCCAGCGTGAACGGCAGGTACTTGATCGGAATCTCGTCTACGTTCGTGCCGAAACGGGTGGCTTCGTCGAACTTCTTGTAGTCCAGCCCGACCGACAGCGAGTTGTTCCATTCGCCCTGCGGCTCCATCGTGTAGATGGCCGACAAGCCAAAGGAATACCCCTTGCCCAGCACATTGGTGCCGCCGATGGTGGCGACATTGCTGTCGCTCTTGTAGCCCGAGAATTGCAGGCCCCAGCGGCTGGACAGCGGCATGGAGTAGGAGCCGGACCAGACCTTGGCGTTGTCCGTTTCCTGCGGCGCGGTAAAGAACGTCAGGCTGACCGAATGCCCCAACTGCCACAGGTTGTCGTAACCCAGCGACGCCGTGCTGCGCAGACGAGTCGTATCGGCGCTGTAGTCGTTGTTCAGACCCAGGCTGGCATGCCACGGGCTCTTGTCTTCGACTTTCAGGTCCACGTCCATCGTGCCCGGCAGACGGCCTTCCTTGACCAAAGGCACAACCTGGCGGCTGGCGCCCTTGTTCAAACCTGTCAGCTCGGCTTGCGCCTTGTTGAAGTTGGGTACTGCGCCTTCCTGCAAGGCCGGCACTTCGTCGCGGATCGCCAGCGGCGAATAGTGCTTGGCGCCCACCACCCGCACGCGGCCGACTTTGGTCTCGGACACTTGCAGGAAAACGATGCCGTCGGCGACCTGCTGCTCGGGCAAGTCCACATAGACCGACTGGTAGCCGCGTTCCTGGTAGATCGTCTGCAAGGCTTCGCGGGCCGACTCAATATCGGCAAGCGTGCGGTCCGGTCCCAGGTAGGGATAGACGGCGCGTTCGATGTCACGGGCCTCCAGCACGGTGTTGCCGCGCACGATGTACTCGTTGATATTGACGCGGCGGCTGGCCGCGGCGCCTGCCTCGGCGGCGGGCGCCGCTTGCGTCGGCTCGGGCGCCGGCGCCCCTTGCGCCCAGGCCACGTTGATGGCCGCCGTCAGAACCAACGCTTGCGGCGCGCGACGCAATATGGCGCGCGCCGCCCTACCCCTACTTTCGAAATCATGCATAGCGATGCACTCAGTTCCTTGTGTGAAGACCGGCCCGACACCGGCCGCTACCGTGCAGCTCGCTTGCGACATTCCTGTTACGGTTTTGGCCCGCAACCCTGCGCCAACAGCTTCTGCTTGTTACTAGACGTACTGGGAGGGTGAAGACCGCGCGTTGTAAGAAAAACTTCATGAAAAAGATTCGGCGCGGTTTGGGTAGGGGCAGTCTGGCTACGGCAGATGACGCCCGTAGCGTTTGCGGGCGCGAAAAAAAAGGCCGGCAATAGCCGGCCTGGATGACTGCGTGACGGGAGGGTTACTGCGCCAGGAATGCCGAAGACGCAGGGCTCGGTTCTAGTCAACCGCGCCCTGCGTGCTCCTTACATGGCCTCCTGCATCGCCAGCTTGCGCTTTTCCTGCGGGCTCAGACCCCGCATTTCCGCGTCAACCAGCGCGCCGGCGCCCAACACCTGCACCGCGCTTGCGGCGTCGTACTTAGGCGTATCCGTGGCGGCGTTGTTTTGCGGCGCGGGGCTTAGACCCGCAACCGGTTCCTCTCCATACCCCAGGATCTGCACATTGATCACCGACGGCTGGTTCTGCCGCGCCTCGTTTTGCGAGCGCTGGGCAGAATCTTGCGCAGCGTTGACCGCCGAGGCCGCCGCAGCGCTGGCCGACGACAACGCGCCGGTATTGACGGAAGCCGTCACCGGTACGCCGACGCTTTCGCCCTGCGCCTTGATGTTGGCCGCGTTCACCACCTGCATGGCTGCGATGTTGACGTTGCCAGAGCCACGGACACCGGCCTCGCCCGCATCAATGGTGCCCAGCGGCGCGTACAGATCCACGTCACCCGGCGGCACTTCAGGCAGCGGCGCCAGCGTGGCAATGCCCGCGCCGGTGCTGGGTGCGTTGGGTGACAGCGTCACGTTGCCCACTGCATCATAGACGCGCTTGGGCGGCGTATACAGCACGGTGGTCTTGGAGCCCCGGCCCGCGTTGATATCGCCTTGCGCCGACCAGGCGGTAATACCGCCGCCAAAGGTGGTCATCACCCGGCTCTGACCCAGCAGAATGCTACCCAGCGCATAGAGCTGGATATTGCCCTCGCCTTGCGTGATGATGCCGGCCGTGGCGGGCGGCGCAACGCCTTCAACGCCGAACACCTGCTTGCCGCCCGGCGTCATCAACTGGATATCGCCGCCAAAGCTGCTGCGAATACCTGCCGGGCCATACAAGGTGATATCGCCCTGATACGCGCCCGGCGCCGTTTCCGGGAACAGCACGGCGATGGCCTGACGGCCCCGTAAATAGCTGCCGTTACGCGGGCTGGTCTTGTCGTTGTATTCCCGGCCTCCTGACCGCAGCTCGGCAAAATACACCTGCCGGGCGAAGACACGTTGCTGCTCGGCAGGCAAGGCGGCAAAGTAGGCACGCGCGTCGTCCGTGTTGCCCGTAAAGCCGTAGCGTTGCGTCAGCCACAGCAGCAGCTCGGTGTCATAGGTCTTGAACGCCAGCCCTTGATCCACCAGCGGACGGCTGGGATCGGCAGCGTTCGCCGGTTCCAGATAGCGCTTCAGGAAACCCGCATAGTCCGGCCCGTTCGCGCCCACCCCCGCTTGCACGGCGATCGACGCGCCCGGACGGCGGTCGCCAGGCATCACTGCGCCCAGGCTGGTGATGGATGCGCGATCCGCCATCAGCACATTACGGCCTGCGGACACCTCCAGAGTCCCGGGGCCTGCAACCTGGAACGAGCTATACAGAATGTCGCGGCCCGCCGACACTCGCGACACATCCAGCGCGTCGCGATGCAGGAACAGATTGCCCGTTGACGTCGCCGACGCGCCGCTGCCGCCAAAGTTGAAACCGGAGGTGGTGGGAATTTCAGTGAATGTCCCCGTGTTGGTGCCTGAAGCCACGATATCGCGGCCCGCCATCATCCAGACCGGACCCGACGCCTCGTACCAGGTTTGCCCCAGGTTAGGGCCCTGCGTAATCAACAGGGCTTCGCCCGTGCGCAATCCGACAATATCTCCGTCGCGGGCATACAGACGCGTGACCGCATTGGAACTGGCCGGGCTTGCCGTCAGTGCGTTGAAGTAGAACAGCGGGAAGTGGGTATAACGATCACCAGCGACGCCGTTGGCGCCTTTATTGCTCAGAGCCGTATTCGAGTTGGCTTCCGAAAGGTATCCCGCAAAAGCCGGCGTCCGGACATTGGCCACGCTGGCCGGGTCCGCGCCCGACCGGTTGATGGCGTATCCGCCCGCGTAGATCGACTCGCCTGCCAGTATTTCCAACTGGCCGCGCGCGCCCGGCGCCAGCGTCAGCGAGTAGGGCAGGCCCGACGCCTCGGTATTCAGATAACCTGCGGACACACCCGCGTACACGCTGCCGTCGTAAGCGGTTGCTCGCAGGATAGAGGGATAGAGATAGCGGGCATCAGACGCCGACGTGTTGCGCCCCGTCTGCACCGCCAGTCCCTGCGCGCTATGAGATGTCTGGCGGCTGGGCGTCAGATTGCCGCCCGCGCTATTGAGCTCAATAGCCGTGTTCTCCGTCCACATCGAGAACCAGCTATAGCCGCCGCCGGTCCGCACCGTGCCGTCAGGCATACGGTACGGTGTGCTGTTCGGCAACGCCACACGGCCGGGGTCGCTGGCGCCGCCCACGACGAGATCGCCGCGCGTATCCAGACGGATGACCGCGTCGCCGGGAATCAGCACTATGCCGCCCGTGGCGCTGGCCTGCGTGGAGACGTAAGGATCGTAGCCGCGGCTGTCCTTCGCATCCTGTTGAGTGGATTCGTTGCCGTACCGCAGATCCAGCCCGCCGACCGCACCGCCCGACAACTGAACGTGGCCGCGCAGGTTGATCAACGCCCCTTGCAAGTCCAAGGCAGGTTCGCCGTAATACGGCGTGGGTCCGTTCACCGACGACACCAACCCGCGTGCGCTTTGTGTGGGATTCACGCCGCCACCGACGCGGATGTCGATATCACCGCCGCCCGTCAGCGTCATGCTGCCGTCAGCCGCAACGCGGCCGGTGCTACCCACAGCCACAATCAGACCCTGACTGCGTGGGTTTTTGATCGAACCGCGCGACTCGATATTGCCGGCATCGCCATCCACACGCACGCTGATGTTGCCACCGCCAAGCGCGCCAAAACCTGTAAAGCCGGTCATCACAGGCGTGTTGTCCTTGAATGCCGACGGCGCGCGCGTATAGGTTCCAAAGTTGATCCACCAGGCCGTCGGCGTATCGCCGCCGTTGGCGCTGCCTGTCCCTTGGCGCCACAGCCAATTGCCAATTCCGACACTGGGGTCCAGCACCCGCGAGTCATAATTGCCGCCAGTCGTCTTGCCCCACACGTCGCCGCGCAAAGCGCCTCCGGTGTACAGGCTGAGGTTGCCGCCGGCCTCCGGGTACCACGCCTGATAACCCGTGCCAGCCGCCACAAAGGGTTCGTACGTCGTTGTGTGGTCGTCACCCAGCACGTTGCTGGTATAGCGGCCGCGCGGCAGTTGATAGGCTGACGCCACGCCAGCGGATTGCGTGCCCGCCGTGTAGACGCCGTAGGCCGACATCAGGCTGATATCGCCGCCCGCCGCCAGATTCAGGTCGCCGGTGCCGGTACGCAATACGCTGAAGTTCTGCGCGTGGCTTGTCACCGAAGTACCTCCGCTACTGTCCACCATGCATAGCTCTGGCATTACGTCGCACAGCCAAACAATATCGTCCGGCACCGGCGTGCCGGGTTCATAGCCAGAGCTTTCAGCGTCAGGGCTCCATACCAGGCCACCGCCCGCCGCCAGACTGGCGTTGTAGTGCGTGTCCGCCAGCGTCAGCTTGCCCGCGTTCGCCCCCGTCAACACGCGGCGGGAATCTGCCGCGTCCATATCGGCGCCCGCCACCAATTGCAGTGACCAGGACTGGCTACCCGCAGGCAGCATCTGCGCCACCGCCCAATTGCGCCGCTGATCCGCAGCCGTGCCTGGGCGCAGTTCGTAATAGTCCGTGCCTTGCGGGAATACCAGCTTGGTCTGCGATGGAATCAGCGCGCCCTGCTTGAGTGTGATGGTGCCCGCCATCAGCAGCACGTTCGGCTCATAACCCTGCGTGGTGTGCAGGTTGGGCAAGGCGACGTTGGCGGGCCAGGTGAACGCCTGCAAGGACGTACCTGCGGTCAGCAAGGTGCCTGCGCCCAAAAGCGCGCCGGCCGGCAGGACCACCGCTTGTTTAAGAATGCTGCCTGCGGCATACAACAGTTGGCCGGACGAGTCGCGCACGTCGCCCGCAAGCACCGTGCCCGCAGCCAGCGGCAACTCCTGATTCAGCGCGGCCTGGACCGGAAGCCGGGTGCCTGCCGCCAGCGTTGTCGCCTGCAAAGGCAACGGATAGTTCAGCGTCTTGCCGCCAGGAAACTCAGTACCGTCGGCCAGTTGCACCCCGCCACGCGGCAACACCACGTCGCCGCCAAACGGTTGAGCGCCGGGCGTCAGTATCCAGCCGTGCTCATCGTCCGGCGTAGCCGAAGGCGGCGCAAATCCATCGTTGATGCTGCCATACACATCCAGATTGCCTTTGGCGCGTATCGTCAGCGCGCCTGCCTCGCCAGAACCATAGGCCGAGGTCACGGGCGAATGCGGATTCACGCTGGCGTACCGGTAGCCCGACAAGTCCAGATCGCCTTGCACGACCAGATCGCCATCACCCGTCTTGCTAACAATTTCGACTCCCGGCCGCAGATGGAACACATCGCGGTAGGTGGCATTGTTCAGCCCTGCCAGCTTGCCGTTCATCAAAGTGCCATTGACCAGAGCGTTGCCGATGAACGCCGTGCTGTCGTCGTGCAAGGTTTTCAGATACGCCTGATCAATGATCTGATATTGGCGGCCGTTCGCGCGATCGGCTGGATCGCCAGTACGCGCATCGTCATAGCGCTGCGTGGCAATGAGCGCGATGGATTTCGCGCCGTCTATCACCACCGGCCCGCGAGCCTCGACAGCAATATCGCCATAGTTGGCGGCGGAGCCGGCAATACCGCTGCCATTCATGCCCGCATTGCCTGCGGCGTCGATACGCGGCGCCAGCAAGTCCAGAGTGCCGCGCGACGCGCCGTCGTGCTGCCCTGCGCCTGCGCCCAGCGTGGCCGAGGTGCCATGACGCAGGTCGATGCGCGCGCCATTGGCCAAGGTCAACACGCCCCGGCCAGAATTCAGTTCCACCACGGCGCGGTTGGATGCGTCAATGATCTTGCCGTAGCTGTCCACACGCAACACGGTGCCATGGGCATCCAGCACGCCATTGGACGCCACCGTCAGCCCGTCACGCGCGGCCAGTCGAATACGGCCCACGCGCTCACCGCTGGCATCCACCAGGCCGGCAACGGTCAGGCTGCCGCTATCGATCGACACATTGATGTCGTTGGCTCGCAGCGTGCTGCCTATGGCCAGGTTGCCTTGTTTGATCTGGAAGCTGCGCGCACCCGTCACGCCACCGTCATTCAAGCGCTGGTTCAGGGCATCGAAATCGGTGCTCAGGGCGCCGGGCGCACCCAGGCGCTGCGCACGGATATCGATGCTGCCGGCGCGGTAAGGCACGGTAGTGCCGCCCGCATCGTAATACCCCGAGCTGACGCCCTGGATGCGGCCTTGCAGATCCACCACACCCGCCGTGGCAGACAGGGCATCCGCTCGCAGACTGCCTGCATTGTTTTCCTGCGCAGACAGATTGATCAGCGCGCCGCCTTCTTGCCGGATGCTGCCCTGGATGCTCTCCAGGATCACATCGCCGCCCCAGCTGAAGCGCAGCGCATCGTTAAATGCGATGACCCGGCCCGATACATCCACCTGCGATGCGCTCGCCAGCACCACGCTATCGCGGCCTTGCAACGTGAGCTTGCCGCTGGGCAGCACAATCTTGCCATCGACTCGAACGTTCGCCCCTGCAAGGCTCACCTCCGCCCCCAGGTCCTGCACTATTGGCGTTTGCACTCCCGGCATTGCAGCCACAAGCACGTCGCCGCCCGCCGTCATACGATTGACGGAGCCCGCCCCTCCGGTCAGCAAAGGCGTGTTCAGATTCAGGTTGCCGCCGCGGTAGGCGTAGCTGCCCGTAGCGCTGTCGAACGCGCCTTGCGATTGATATACGGCCAGGCTGCCGCGATGGTTCGAGGTAATACGGTCGCTGGCGTTCAGATTCACGCTGGCAAAGCCAAGCGCCAACCGGGCGTTGTCGTCCAGGCCGCTGGGCTGCGCGCCTTGGGCATAACCGAATTCGATCCGTTCGGCGTCGATGCGCAGCGTGCCCCGGCCAGTGCCTGGCCCGTCCGCCACCACGGCGCCCGGCGCCTGCGTCGCGCCGTTCCAGATCAGGTTTTGAGTACGAATGCTGGCCTCGTCGCCCGCCTCGCCGTAGCCGTAGATGGCGGGCGTACCCAGTGCCAGCGTGGCCAGGCTGTATTTGCCGGTGACCGGATCACGCGTATCGAGCGCAACCGTGCCATAGAAGTTCATGGAGTCGCGGGCGGTCAGCGTCAACACTTCCAGCGCGGGCGCGCCTACGCTGGTATCACCGCGCAGCAAGCGGCCCAAGATGTCTTGATTCAACGTCAGCCCGCTGGGCAGAATCCCGAGCGCGGCCGCTTGCGCCAGCGCATCGGCGGTGCCCGCATTCACGGCGCCAACCGCCAGCGCCAGGTTGCGAGTGCCGTAGCGCACCTGCTCGCCCAGATCAAACGCGCCATCGGTGGCGGCGGCGATGGTGCCTTCCGAGTACAGACGCGTCACGCCTTGGCAGGGCTGCGCTGCGCACGTTCCGATGCGAATCGCGCCGGATGCCTGCGCGCTCGGCGCCAACACATCCAGACGGCCATTCGATACGGCCAGCAGGCTGCTGGAGCCGGGTTGGAACGCATAGCCGCTGGACGAATCCACTGACGGCACGCCTTGGCCCAAGGTTGAAATCCCGGCGCCAGCCTCAAGTTCGATCGTTCGCGAGGAGATCAACACTTCTGGCCCGGTCAGTTGCGCCCCGGCCCGCATCACTACCTCATTCGCGGCGGCCTGGAAGGTATAGAAGCGCCCGCCCTGCCCGTACGTCACAACCGGCAAGGCGCCGATCACGAGCCGGCTCGCCCCCAGCGCTGTCAACGCATCCGCCTGCACCGAAATACCTGCGAAACCTGCCGTGGGCGACTGGCCTGCCGCCAGGATCTCTACCGTCGAGCTTCCTCCGTTTAGCGCCACCGCCCCGCCGAAACCGCCCTTTGCGGCCTTGAAATCCGCCAGGCCCTCAAAGCGCAGCGCTTGCGCATCCTCGGAACCTGGGTGGATGGCCAGCCGCAACGTGCGCGCATCTGCGGGCAGCATGGCGCGCGGCACGCCGCGCGTCACGGCGTCGGCCGCCACGAAGTTGGCGTAGCTCATCTCGTTGTATTGCGACAAGGTGCGCAACACATTGGCCGGCGTCAGAATGACCGAACTGGCCAGGCTATTCACCACGTTGGTGCCCGAGCGGGACAGCGTGCCGCTGGACGCCCACGATTGATTGCGCATCTGCATCGGCGTCACGGCCGCGCCGGCGGCCGCGCTGCCATTGATCTCGACGCGGAACGCGCCAGGCAGCAAAGCGTAGGTAGAGGGCATCAAGGTGTAGGTGCCTGCTGGCAATCCGGGCACGCCCGCGCCCAGCGTGATCTGCTGGCCCACGGCAGATGCCGACGCGCCTACCTCGCCGCCCACCGGCGCATAGGCCGGCTGCGCGCCCGGCACAATGGCGTAGACCGGGTTGCTAGCCAATCCAGGCAAGGTAAAGCCGCCTTTGGGATTCATGCGAACCAGCGGCGCGTAACGCGCATCGACAGAGCCGCCACGGCCAGCAACAAACCCCGCACCGGTCAGTTCACCACCGCCCGCCAAATCCAGTACCGAGCCGGCAAGCGCATCTACATCGCGGAAGCCCAGCGTAATGCCCGTCCGCAGGAAGGCAGCCCCGTCCAGGCCAAGTGCGCCGCCCACGCCAACCAAGGAGACGTCCGCTCCCTTGAATTTATAGGACACGCCGTCAGTGGTACCGCCATACGGCATCACCAGACCGGCGCCGCTGACGGATGTAACGCTGCCCGGCAACAAGGTCAGGCGTTTGGTGCCCATCAACAGCCCCATGTCGCCCAGCACAATCGCGCCCAAGGGGGCTCGCAATACGCCGCCTTGTTCCACTGTGGCTGCGGCCAGACGCAGTTGTCCGAATGCCGAATACGGCACCGGAGGCAAAGCGTCCGTTGCGCCCGGGTGCCGGCCCACTCGCAATGTGCGATCCGGATCGAAGATCTGAGTGCCGCCCGCCGTGCGCATATAGCCCGCAAGCACTTCCGCCTCGGCGCCAGTCGTCGGATAGATCTGCGCGGCGATCAGGTCCAGGTCACCTCGGGTCCAAACCCTGGTGCGCGGCTCGTTATCGTTTTGGGCTAAAAAGCGCAGGTCCCCCCCGCTACTCAGCGTCACCCGGTCAAACCCCGAACGGGCCACGGACAGCAGCCCGCCCACACTGCGGTTGATCGTGCCCTGCGTACCGAAAGACAAGCTGTTGCCGATTTCAAGCAGGTTTCCAGCCTGCACGGTAAGCGCGCCTGCCCCCACCTCGGCTGCATCACCGAACAACACGCGCGGCCGCAGCACACCGTTGGTGGCGGCGTATTTACCCATGCCTGACAAGCGCACATACGATGCCGCCAGGTGCGCGCTGGTTTGCGCGTCGGCATCTGGCGCCAGCGAATAGGCGCCGGCATACAGCCGCAGACTTTGCGGCACGGCAACGTTGACATCGCCGTCGAAAGATATCAAGCCGTTGGACAGCAGCCCCAGATGATCAAAGCCGCCGCCCGCCAAGAGGCGCGTGGTATCCAGCCGGGTCTGTCCGTAACGCAGGCCGCTTGCGGCCTCGCCCGGCTTCAGGTCCGAGCCCAAGGCGGCGCCGCCTGCCCCCGATGCAAGCACCAGCTCGCGCGGCACCTGCACGTCCACGCTGGCAAGGTGGTCGCCCCAGGTTCGGTACAAGGGCGATTCCAGCGCGATGTCCAACGTGCCGCCCGACGCATTCGCGCCGCCTGCGCGCGCAATGAACGTGCCGTCCAGGTGCAAGCCGTTGTACGAGCTTAGCGAGATTCTCCCGCCATCACGATTCAGCTGGACAGGACCCACACCGTTCACATCCACGACCGCCCCAGCGCCAGACGCATCCAGCACAGCGCCCGGCCGGACGATCACATACGCATCGGCAGACGTCGCGGTTGCCCGGTCATGATTGATTTCACCGCCAATCACGATGACGCCACCGGTGTCCGCCAGACCATAACGGCGGCCGTCCTTGTCCACGCCTGTTTCCGCACGCCCGGCCACGTTCAGCACGGCCTGCTCGCCAATCCAGATCGACCGGTTATGGACCTCGCCAACGGCGGTCTCAAAGGACTCGGCCACATCGAGCTCGCCCACACGCACTTGGCGGATATCGATCTTGCCGCCCGCCGCCGTCAACGCGCCCAACACCGTGATCTGGCCCGCTCCGCGCAACTGAATGGATTGGCCTGGGTCCACATTCACCTGTGCGCCGCTGCCCACCTTCAACTCTGCATCGGTGTCGACGCCCATCGCGGCAAGGTTGCGGCCGCTTTGCAGCGACAGACTGGCGCCGCGCCGCTGCGTCACCGTTCCTGCCACGGAGTCGTGCTGATAAACAGACGGCAGCCAGGCCTGCAAGGCCGCGGACGGTTCCGTGCCAGTCAGCAAACCGGCGGCCCCAGGTACGGGCTGATAGACCGGCATCAAGACGTCAATGCGGGCGTTGTCGGCCACCGCCAAGCCTTGAAGGCCGGTCAGTTGATAGCGCGAATATCCCTGTTGAAAGAAGGGCGTCGCCAAGGCCAGCACACCCTCTGCCACATCCGCTTGCTCGCCACCCAGGATTATTTTCTTTGCCGTGACGGCCAGCGTTCCGCCGCCGTTCACGCCATAACCACGCAGCTCGGCCCCAAGGCTCAGTGTGCCGCTCTCTCCTGTGCTTGCCGCAACGGTTTCAATCGTCGTGTTGCCGCCCTTGCCGCCCGTCAACTTGTTCTTGGCCCCCAACGCCGCGCCCGAACTGACGTCAATCACGCTGCCCGCATCCAGGCTGACATCTCCGCTGCCGCGTATGGAAACCGAGCCTCCATTCAAGTAAGGCAAGCCTGCGGTCCGCTCCGGCGACGCGGCAAGATTGGTCCACATGCCCGCTGCGTTCAAACGCGCACGAGACGTCAGCGCCAGCCCTTCCCCCTCTGCGCTGACGCCGGCATAGACGTCGCCTGCGCCCGAGGCTGCCGCCTGATTCAACACATTGCCCAACCGGATGCTGCCTGCGCGCGCGGTCAGCGTGGCATCCACCGTTACCCTGTCCGCGAACAGCGTGATGTCGCCTGCGGGCGCTACAGCCAGATCGGACTGCACCTTGATGTCTTGGGCAGCTATCTTGATCGTGCCCAGCCCGAAGCTATTCAGCAAGGCCGTATCCAGATGCAGGATGCCTGCCCGGTCCTCGGGTAGCGCGGTACTCAGATCCAGACCCGCAGCAATGGCGGCCACTTGATCGGACAGCAGCACTTGCTGGATCGTATCGTCGGACCGTCCCAACGCATATTGCAGCGCGCCCGTGCTCTTGACGTAGTAAGGCGTATAGGTGCCTACCACCAGTTGCGCACCGCGTGCCGCCGCCCGTTGCGATTGCTGATAGCCGTCCAGGCCGGCCTGCGCGGCAGCGCTTTGGCGCTCGCCCTGGTAAGTCTGGCCAAGCAACTCGCCTTCCAGCACGGCGCTTTTTGTGCCGATGACCAATCTGCCGGCATCTCGGCCCACCGTGTAACCGGTCTCGAAACGTTCCTGCGGCGCAATCAGCGGATTGTAGAAATAGCGTGTCTGGCCCCAGCGCTCGCTATGCGCCTCGTAACCCTTGTACAGACCGGTGTAGGCCAGATCACCAGGCGCTCTGGACACGTCGTATAGCCGGCCGTCCGCGCCGCGCAGCCACGTCTGCCGGATCATGCCGTCCTGCACATCCAGCGTGCCGCCCGATACGTTGATCTGCGAACCGGCGCGCGTCACGACATCGCCGCCAGTGAATTCCACATTGCCGCCCTGGGCCATCCATTCATTGACGGCGTGGCCTTGCGTACCCAGATAGCCGCTGACTTCCAGCAAACCGCCTGCGGTGTACCAGCGGTCGGAGGCATATCCATTCGTGCCCGCTGGCACCAGCACCAGATCGCGCAGATCGACCCAGACATCGTTGTTGTTCAGCTTGCCGCCATCACGATTGATCGGCGCATCGCGCTGCTCGTTGCCCTGTACGTTGATCTTGATGTTGTTGTTTTCCATGGCGACCGGCACACCCACCGCGCCCGCCACATCCAGAACCGCACCCTCACGCACCAAGCTGCGCTGCGCCGCCTGAACCACGATCTGCCCGCCAGTGGCCAGCGTGATGGAACCCGCCGAAAAGTCGACGGTGCCCGTACTGTAGATTTCAACCCGGGACAGCTCACGCCGGTCAGCGCCTGCGGGCATCAGGGCCGAATCAGTTTGCGCACCCAACGGCACGCGCAAGCCATCGCGCTGGCTGTCCAGAGCCAAAGCGCCGCTGCGATCCAGCAAGATGGCCGTCGTGCTGCCTTCCGACATAGTGATCTTGCCGGCCTTGCCCGTCGCATTCAAATGCACCGTGCCACGCGTGTCCACCGACGTGCTCGACAGCAATACACCGCTCTGCACCACGTCCGCGCCGGCCAACGTCACGTCGCCCGTGGCCGCCTGGATCAGACCCGTGTTCACTACCTTGCCGGCCGTGCCCGCAGGAGTGACCTCGTTGCCCTTGGTCGTGGACGACAAATTGCCTGATGTGCCTTGGCCGCGCTTGATCACAAAGCTATCGCCAGCTGCAAGCAAAGCTTGGCCGCCCGGCGTGTTGATCGAGCCAGCATTCGTGGCTTCCTTGCCCAACAGCAACACATAACCGCCGCCCGTGGTGGAAGTCGTGGATGCCGCTGTCTGGATCAACGCGCCGGCCTGGACTTCCACTCCGCCCATCGCCGCCTGGAAGGTCGGTTGCGCGCCGTTATCAACGTACAAGCCTTTTTCGCGAAATTGCGCGTCACTGATGGTGCCCGCAGCCGCGACCAGATTACGCACGTTGACCTGGCTCGTGCCCGTGAAAATGACGCCGTTCTGGTTCACCACCAGCACGGTGCCATCGGCCTTGATCGCACCTTGGATCTGGCTGGGCTTGGCGGAAGCGCCCACCACTCGGTTCAGCACGGCATCGTCCGCGCCCTGCTTGAACTGCACGGTCGTGTTGCGGCCGACGTTAAAGGTGTCCCAATTCAGGATGGCGCGCGATTGCGTCTGTTCGATGGTGACGGTCTGGCGGCCGCCTTCGGTGCCGGGTTTGGCCGCCTTGGCGCCCTCCCATTTGGCTTGCGCGCCTTGGGCCGCCCACAGGCCGCCCTCTACCAGCCCGTCCGGCACGTCGCTGCCACTGGCAGCCGCCGCTGCGGCGCGCGCCGCGGACTGGGCGGCCTGTTGCGCCGCCACCGCAGCCGCCGTGCGATTCAGGTTGTCCAGCGAACGCTGCAATTGCTGGCGCGACTGCTGTTGCTGCCGCGCGCTGTTGCCAATACCGGCCAGACTGCCATCGGGCATTCGCCCCGTGCGCTGGGCGGTCGATTGCACGGCATTCTTGTCGGAAAACCAGCCAGGACTGAAAGCGCGAGACTGCGCGTGGGCCGCCCCGCTGGCGCTACCCGCGATCAACAGTGCCGTCACCGCCTGGGACAGTGGTGTCGGACGCCACTGCGGACGTCCACGCCCCGGCGTGCGCGCCTTGAATTTCTTGCCACCCATTCCCGACATCTGTGCCTGCATGATCGCCATCCCTTGTTCCAATCGCGCGTGTTCGTCACCTAGAACAAGACAGACGGATGGAAAAATGCCGACCAGAACCCTGTCACAAATAATTCATCAAACAATTGGCGGAAACGGCGATCAAGACAGCAGCACTACGCCTGCGGGCAAATGCGTCACCCGCGCCCCGTAGGCGTCACGAATCAGACGTTCAGCATCAGCCACTTGCGCCAGCGAGAACCGGGCCTGCACGATCCGCTTGCCCAGCTGCGCATTCATCAACACCAGACGGCCTTTGCGGTAACGATTCAGTTCATCCACCACTTGCGCCAGCGGTTGCTGCTCAAACACCAGCCAACCCTGGCGCCAAGCGCTCACCAAGTCGGGATCTACCTTGACGGGAGGCTGCACGCGAGCATCGTCATAGCGCAGTTCGCGGTTAGCGACGACATCAAATACCCCCTGCGCATGCACCAGCCGCAACGTGCCCGACAAGCAACACAAGCGCGCCTCGCCCCCGATATAGCGCACATTGAACCGGGCATCGCGCGCCGTGATCCGGCCGCTGCCGGCCACCACGTCGGCTATGGCCGCCCCGCTATGAATCTCGGCCTCGCCTTCCGCCAATTCAATGACGGTTCTACCTTGAGATGTGGCGCTGACATTCACGCGGGTCTGCGTATTCAGTTCCATTTCCAGCACATCGCTCAACGCCACGCGCCGTTGCTCGCCGGTTGCCGTACGGTAGTCGGCGCTCAGGCCATCCACGCTGGGCCATAAGCCCAGTGGCGGCCGGAATGCCAGATAGGCGGCAGAGGCCGCCAGCGCGCCGCCCAAAAACGCCCGCCGTCCCGTGATGACAGGCTTGCGAGATCGATCATGGGCGCGCGCTGCGCATTCTTCCTGCACTGCGGGACCCAATCCCTGCCAGACCCGCTTCAGGTCGGCGAATGCCGCTTCGTGCGCAGGATCGGCGCGCAACCAGGCTTTAAACGCGTTGGCGTCGGCTTCCGTCGCCTTGCCCGAGGTCAGGCATAGCAACCACGCGCGTGCATCCCGGGCCATCGCGTCCTGGTTCTTTTTATTTCGGGGCATGATCATCGTCAGCGCCATGGTTCTTCGTCCTGATGCGGTGCCCGCCCCGCAGGCGGCGGGATGGTTACGGCGTTACCCGCCGCCTCCAGCTCCCGCCCGCAATGCTCCAACGCGCGCTTGAGTTCTTTGGAAACGATGCGCTCCGACACGCCATAACGCCGCGCGATTTCCGCGTGCGGCAGTTCTTGCACGCGCGCCGCCAGCAACATTTGCTGCGTGCGCTCGGGCAATTGCCGCAACGCGCGCCGGAACGCATCAATCTGGCTGCGGCCCTGCGCGATACGCGCGGGGTCGGCGGCCTCGTCCGTAATATGGATCAGTTCACTGATTTCGACGCCGGTCAGCAGCCGGGAATCCCGGCGGCGCTGATCCTCGGCAATATTCAAAGCCACGCGGAACAGATAGGCCGCCGGCTGCTGGATCGACGCGCTGGCAGGCATATCGTTCACTTTCAAATAGGCTTCCTGCATAGCGTCATGCGCCAGATCTTCGGAACCCAGCCGCCGCTTGAGCTGACTGCGAAAATCGTTATAGCGCTCAAGAAACAAAGCGCGTAGCGATCTATCCGGAGGGTTATCCCGCACGGCCCGCTCCCGCCATCGCATCACAATCACCCGCGCTGCGGGGTTCCAACAGCAACGTCACCGGCTGCGGCATGCCCGCGGGCATTGGCCCCACGGCCACGCCGCGCAAAGCCGCTTCCAGGCGGCCGTCCAAACGCGGCGACCCCGTGCTGGTCACCCAACTGATCCGGCTTACGCTCCAGGCCTTGTCAAACCACAGCTGCACCAGCGCCCGATAGCTGCCAGGTTCGGCCCCTCTGGCCGCACACAAGGCGCGCTTCACGGCCGCCTGCAACTGCGTGGCGTATTGTGTATCTCGCAGGCGCTTGCTCTGGCGGGCAGCATCCTGTGCCGACCGGCCCGGCTCCGCCACCAATGTAAAGGACTGACGGCTGGCATAGCGGATGGCCAACGACGAACCCGCCAGCAGCTTGCGCAACGCATCGCCCGCGGAATAATTGCCCACCACGGCGGGCGCATGACGGCCTTCGGTCAAGGCGCTGTCGACCAATACGGTCAAGCCGCTGGCCAGGCTGTATTCGGCCAGCGCCTGCGCCAGCGGCTGCGCAGCAATGGCGAACGCGATAGGGCGAGGCGGCGGCTCCGCGCAGCCTGCCGCCGCCCAGGTAAACAGGCCCAGCGCCAGACAGGCGCGCAGCGCAATACCGCAGCCCTTCAGGGGGCCGGTCATGAAGCCGAACGTGTGTGGAATTTGCCTGACATGGCTGCCGTAGGGGGCGTCTGCACGCCCGTCCTCACCAAAAGCCGCCATGCTAGATGCGCTGAATGACGCATTCGTGACATGGAATACGTTTGACGCGCCACACCGACACGCAACGGTCACCTGCCGCGTCCGCCGCGTCCCTATACTGTGCCGATCAATCTGGCCGTATCAGGCTGGATATGCAAAATCTTCACCAAGGAGCGCGCATGCGCACAGTGCCCCTGGCCGTCCGCGGCGCTCGTCTGATGTTATGGATGGCGCTGGCCGCCACGCCGCTTTCTGCAGCGGAAACCGAGCCAGCCGCAGCAACGCGCACGGCGCCCAGTACGGGCGCCAGCAGCGCGTGCATCGACACCGAGGTCAATGGCTACCGCGCCTTGTCCTATGACTGTCTGAATCAGAAAATGGCGCCAGACGCCGCCCCGAGGCCGCCAGCCACCTTGGGTTCGGAAGCCATCACGCAGCGGCCGCCCAATCAGATGGGCTTGCCCACGCCTGCCACAATCGGCAACCGCATGGGCAATACCTTTGGCACATCCGCCTATCCGCAGCGGCCCGCGCCCTAAGCGCAGCAGTTCAAGCCGTGCGCGAAATAAAGTAGATCTTCTTCACGAACTGATCCACTTCCCACCGGCCCGTATAGCCTTCCGGCATGACGAAGGCTTCGCCCACCGTCAGCTCGTGCACGGTGCCGTCCGGGTCCACCAGACGCGCAGCGCCCTCGACGATATAGCCGAACTCGATGTAACCCGTGGTGTTGGACTGGAAGGTGCCTGCGGTGCTTTCCCACACACCGGCTTCCGCCTTGCCCGCGTTGCCTTCAAAAGCCGTCACGGTCAAAAAAGCGGCATCGCCCGAAATCGGGCGGCGGGGCTTGCCGGGCACCGGATTTTTCAACGGACCGGCATCGATGCGGACAAGCCGCGACTGATCATGTTTCATGGGAATCCTGCTTATCGTTATGGATCTTTGACGGCCGGGCCGCTGATATTCAGTGCGCCGCCACCACCAGGACCTCGGCCATGGCGCGGCTGACGGTGCGCATGCGGTGGGGTAATTCCGAGTCAAAATAGACGGAATCGCCAGTTTCCAAGCGGAACTGGCGTTCGCCCACATGGACCTCGATGGCGCCCTTTAGCACCAGCAGAAATTCCTCGCCCGGGTGCGGAAACACCGCGGCAGCGTCGGGAAATTCGCGGGGCGGATGCACCACAAAGGGCTCCATCGCCTTGACCTTGCGACGCCCAGCCAGCGATTCATAATGATATTCGCTGCCCAGTCCCCCGCGTTGCAGGGCCTCGCGGTCCGCCACGCGCACCACGCTGACCACTTCGTCCTGCGTGGCGTCATCTGCCCCCACCAACTGCGATACCCCCACGCCATAGGCTTCGGACAGGCGCAGCACCGTCGAAATCGACGGCTCGCTCAAACCCCGTTCGAGCTTGGACAGGTAGCTTTTAGTGAGGCCCGTGCGCTGCGCCAGCTGTTCCAAAGACAGGCTTTGCTGGCGGCGCAAGGTGCGTAGGCGGTGCGGCAGGTCGATCATGGGCTAAAGGTCGAAAAGGCGACCGGTAAGGATGCCCGAAACCGGGGCCGCCGTCGAGCGGCCCGCCCCTACCCCCTTTCAGGCCAGCACGTCCGGATGGTTGCGCAGCGCGCGCCGGGCGTAATAGGAAAACCCTATCTGCGAGCGCTTGGGCGTCAGAATCCAGTCATGCGCTTCGCGGCCCAGCGCCGGCGGTATGGGCTGAATCTTGCCTGCTGACATTGCCAGCAATTGCATCCGCGCCGCTCGTTCGAATTGCAACGCCAGCACACAAGCCTCTTCAACTGACCCGGCCGCAATCAGCATTCCGTGATGCGACAGCAAGATAGCGCGCTTGTCGCCCAGGGCCGCCGAAATAGTCACGCCCTCTTCATTGCCCACGGGCACGCCCGGCCATTCCTTCAGGAAGGCCACGTCGTCATACAGCGTGCAATTGTCCATATGTGAAACTTCCAGCGGCACCTCCAGCATCGACAACGACGCCACGTGCAGCGGATGCGTGTGAATAATGCAATTCACATCGGGACGCGCGCGATAGATCCACGAATGAAAGCGGTTGGCCGGGTTGGGCATGCCGCCGCCTTCCTGCACGCGCAGATCCTCGTCGACCACCAGCAGATTGCTGGCCGAAATTTCATCAAAACCGAGTCCCAGGCGCTGCGTGTAATAGCGGCCGGGTTCGTCCGTGCGCGCCGTAATCTGGCCGGCCAGCCCGGAGTCATGCCCGCCGTCGAACAGAATGCGGCAAGTCAGCGCCAGACGCTCTCGCAAACTCCATTGCGGAGTATCGAACTGGCGCTGCATCTCGGCCTGCGCGCGCGCAATCAGTTCGTCTTTACCCAGGTGCATCGTATCGGTCATCATGTCTCCGTCATGCCGTTTCCATCAACGGCGTAAATCCCGGCAAGGCGCGCATGCGCGCCAGCCAGGCAGTGATATGAGTGAAGGCGGACAGGTCGTAACCACCCTGCTCCGCCATGCTGGTGTAGGGATACAGGGCGATGTCTGCAATCGTTGCCGCCTCGCCCACCAGAAAACGCCGTCCCGCCAAATGCGCGTCCATCAACGCCGCGGCCTTCATGCCGATGACGCGCCAAGCCGCCATCTCCGGCGCATCCACGTGCGCCGTCTGACGCAAGTGAATCAACAGGCGCGGCTGCGCAAACGCATGCATGTGCTGAGTCTGCTCAAAACTCAGCCAGCTCAGCACTTGCGCCTGCGCCAGCAGGTCCTCCGGCAACCAGCGCGTTCCCTGCCCCAGATACCAAAGAATCGCCTGCGACTCCGCCAGCCACACGCCTTCCGGCGTCAACAAAGCCGGCACCTGCCGCCACGGATTGATCTGCGCAAACGCATCTGCCTCAAGATCGCCCTTCACGATATCGAAGGTGCGGCGCGTGATCGGCAGGCCCATATACCCGCAGGCCAACCGGATTTTCCACGCATTTCCCGACCTCAAGGTGTCGGCCAGTTCCAACGGCTGTCCCGCTAGCGGATGAGATTGTTGATTCGTCATCGTCAGTCCATCTTGATATTCGCGCGCTTCACGATCTCGGCCCACTTGGCCTTCTCGCCCGCGATAAAACGCTGATACTCTTCCGGAGTTCCGGCATACAACTGCGTGCCCTGGGACGCCAGCCGCTCCTTCAGTTCTGGCGATGCCAACGTCTTTTGCAACGCTGCATTCAACGCGGCCAATACCTCGGGCGGCGTGCCCGCTGGCGCAAAGAACGCATTCCACGAACTGATCTGCAAACCCGCATCGCCCACCTCGGTACTGGCCGGCACCGCAGGAGCCGACGGCAACCGCTTATCCGACGCCACCGCCAGCGCGCGCAACTTGCCAGAAGTCACGTGCGGCATGATCACCGGACTGGCGTCCATCACCACATCCACCTGATCGCCAATGGCTGCATTGACCGCCTCGCTGCCGCTCTTGAACGGCACATGCACAATATCCAGGCCCGCCGTCAGTTTCAGCAGTTCCAGCCCCAGATGCGGTGAACTCGCGTTGCCCGCCGAGCCGAAATTCAACCGCGCCGGATTGGCTTTGGCATAAGCCACGAATTCGCTGAACGTCGCCGCCGGCAACCCGGCTCGCACCGCCAGCAAATACGGCGACCCGGACACCATGCCCACCGGCGCGAACTTGTCCGCGTCATAGCTGAGCTTGCTGTAGATCAGCGGGTTCACGACCTGCGTGCCCACCGTCCCCATAAAAATCGTATACCCGTCCGCGGGCGCCGCCGCCGCCACCTGCGCGGCTATCACCCCACCCGCCCCTGGCCGATTCTCGATCACAATCGCCTGGCCCAGCACATCGCCCATGCCCTTGCCCACCTGACGCGCAACGATGTCCGTAATACCACCAGCGCCAAACGGCAGCACCAGCCGGATCGTGCGCTCTGGATACGCCGCATGAGCGCCCCCCGCCATTCCCGCCGCCAACGCCAGCGCAGCCACCATGCCCAAAACCTTCATGCCATTCCCCTTGATTGCGCCGTGTCGGCTCTAATGACACAAAGTATCCTATAGAGCATTGATTTTCCGCAAGAGAAATGTGATTGGGGGAATCCCTGAGCGGCGGGAATGGACATCGCCGGGTTGGGTGATGGCCGTCTTTTCGCCTTTGGCGCGAAGAACCGGAGTTTGCGCCGTGCTTCCTACTCAGCAGGTGGGCGGTCCGCATGCCAACGAAAGGCGAACTTCAGGATGCGCATGGCCAGACCGCCGCGACAGCCTTGGTCCGTAGTTTTTGGGGGATCGACGTAGGGGCGCTGCGGAAAAGACCTCGACGTTTCGGGGTCGTCCGGCCACTGCCCCTGCCCACTGACTACACCTTATTGATAAGACAGCGTGAACAGTGCAGATGCGCCGACCGTTCCAGGTATGACCGGCTGGCCGGTCGCCACATATTGCGCGCTCAGGTCAATGACTCCCGCTCCGGTCATGGACCCGGCAAACCACTGATTGGCAGTGCCAAGAGCATAGGATTCCGGACCAAAGATGACCGGAACGCCGTCCGCCCGCAGTATGTTGACGCCTATGTTCTTCGCGGTAGAACCCGCGTCCAAGGTAAGTACCGATGTGGTGTTGCCTGGCTGGTTGGCATCCGTCAGCGCAATGAATACATCCGTGCGCGCGTCACCACATTGCAGCAGTAGCGCAAATGACGTGCGTCCAGCCGTCACCCCGGAGCCGGACAGGGCCAATGTACTGACCGTTGGCAACCTGACCGACACGCGGTTGCTCGCCGGCGAGACCGTGCAACCAATCGCCTGGATTGGATTGCCTTGGGCGCGCAATGACAGCAAACTGACCTTGGCGCCTCCGGTGCTGTCATCGGTATAAGAAACCTCCGCAAGCTGCGGCACAGACAAGGCCACGCCAGTTGCCGCCTTGGGCAAACTTTTTACCAGTTGAAAGGTGTACGAGATGTTCACGCTTGCGTCATCGGCTTGATAACCAAGCGGGAAATCCAGCGCGCGAACCTGGCTGTTGGTCTGCACGGGCCCAACGTTCAACGTCACGTCGACATCCAAGCCATCGATTCCCGATGCAAAGCTGCCTTCGCGCCTGCCTGGCACGGCGACGGACCCGAAATGCAGCAAAGTCTGTAGCTGCGCGGGGCTCGCTCGCCTGCAGGTCACGGAGAAATTAAGGACGACTGGCGCTCCTATGATTTCACCCGTTACCGAAGTCCGGTTGGGATTGGGAAAATTTCCGAAATTGACCACCGATACTGGCGCGCTCACCCCTTGCACGACGCAGGCAGCCAATACTGGGCCGGCAACGCCCAGGCAGACGCCTGCCAGCGCAACCCGCAGCCAAATCTTGCACCGGAAAAACAGCTTGCAGTTCATTTCAAACTCCCGCGGCAACGCGCGTTCACGGAGATACGGGACGGCATTGGGCCTCAACCTTCCGTATGCCGCCGCTTCCCTTATCGGGCTCCACCTGCGACAGGTCATAAGTGGCAGAGCATCGGTCGGCGTCACCATCCCCCCAACTGACCTTGACCTTCGCACTCGGGCTCTCGGCTCGGACAAAAGCGCGGCCGCCTTGGCCGACCATGCCGATACTCTCACCTTTTTCATTCACCACATCCGCCCCCAATGGCACGGGCTTGCCGTCGGCCCTGCGCAACTCGATGATCAGCGGCGCGCCCTGCCGTGTGGCGTAGTTGAGCAAGACGACCGATCCCGCGTAGGGGGCCACCTGCTGCATGGATTCCAGCAGCTCAACATCGGTCGGCGTGCCTTTAGGATCAAGCTCTATCCGGTTTTGCCGGAACGGCTGCAAGCCGGAAATCACCGCGTAACCGCTGGAGCCTACTGCGGTGCCTATGTTGTTCGTCACCGCAGCGCCTTCAGCGCCGTCAGCATGAATCAAAGCCATCGTCTCGCCATGGTTGGGGCCGAACGCAACGCCCCCGGAGTGCGCCACCACGGCACCGGCCGTCGTCAGATTCAATTGCCGATTACCGCCGCCCGTGGAATAGGCTGCGCCGTAGTCAGCGACCGATGACGAATACTGGCCGCTTGCACCCACGATATTGCTGTGCATGCCGTCTTGCCTGTCCATGCTCGCATAGGCGCTGTATGTCGCCTGCCTGCGTTCGCCCGCCGTGCCCAGAATGCTGGCAGTCGCCAAGCTGTGGTCGCCGGAGCGCGCGTAGGAAGTTCGCAACAGGGGGCTGCTAATACCGCGTCCCAAAGGTACGGTCAGCCAAACCGTTCCCGTCGTCTCCGTGTCACCAACGCCGGTTCGCGTGCGTCCCAGCGTAAAGCTCATGCTGCCCCAGCCAAACGCATGGGAATAGCCCGCTTGATAAGTGGTCTGGGAGCCCCCGCCGTTTTCCCAATACGAAGTCGACACGCCGTTCGCGTAGAACTGGCCACGGCTTCCCACGGGTTGCGACACATTGATCTGGATTTGATTTCGCATGGGACTACCGGCGTAGTAAAACAAGCCGTTCTGGTCCGTCTGTGCACCGCGCGCCTGGATCGATTCCTCGAATCCCAGATAGCCGGAGCGAGTGCCGTGCGACGCCGCCACATTCACGGATGTGCTCGTGGTTTCGATGGTGCGGTTATAAGACGCGCGGTATCGAGTGCCTCGCATTGAACTGGAAGTGAATCCCGCATCCGCGGGCAGCCCGCGCGCCGTCGCATTCGTTGCATCCAGCGAAATGCTGCCGACAGGCGTCCGCGCGGCCGCTCCCAATTGCACCGCAGCGTAGTCCGCCGCGCCAATGCCGCCGCCATACAGCGTCCAACTGTCCGACAGCCCTCTTTGATAGGTGCCCATTGCAAATGCCGGCTCGTCAGTCGACGACCCCGGCTGACTTCTGTAGCGGCCCGCGGTGACGTTATAGCGGCTCATTCCGGCACGCAACTGGCGCTGCACCGCCGAGTACGGCACGACGAAGCTCCGCGTGCGGCCATCGGTTTCCGTGACCGCCACCGTCAGGTCGCCGGCGTAGCCGGTTGCATAGAGATCATTGATTTCGAATTCGCCCGGCGACACCGTGGTCTGGTAGACCGTCACGCCGTTCTGGATCACGGATACCCGCGCGTTCGTCTCCGCCACCCCGCGAATGCGCGGTGCATACCCACGCAACGACTCGGGCCACATCCGGTCATCGGTCGCCAGCTGCACACCCGTGTAGTTGAAACTGTCGAACAGGTCGCCGGGCGTGAAGTACTGCCCCAATGTCACCTGCGAAGTCAGCGAAGCAAAGCCCTTTTGGGCATACGTGTTGATGGACTGGTATTGGGAGCGCGATTCGCCCTGAAAGGAATAGTTCTGGTACACGCCGTTGTGCTGCAGACGCCAGCCGGCCAGGTTCAGGCTCATGCCGTTGTTCAGATACAGCTGATTGCTGCTGCCGAAATTTCCGTCCTGCCGGTTGTAGTTGGCGCTGTAGCGCCACACTGCCGCGTTGATGCCGCGATCCCAACTCGCCGGGTCTACATAACCCCTGACCAGCCGGGTCAGATAGCGCTGGGCAATTGTCAGATCAAGCCAAGGACCGCCCATGTCTACACCGACTTTTGAACCTTCGGGCAAGATCGCCGCCAGGTTCACGCAGCCATCGTCAGCGGCCAGCTGCTGACGAACGCGGTCGGCGGACTCAAAGCTTTCTACATTGATGCCCCAGCCGGATAGTTGTTCAGGCCGGATGCAAACGATGGGCACGGTGGGTTTGTCTCGATCCACGCTGATCAAAAGCGCCTGCCGGCTGATAAGGCTCTGGTTCAATCGCACTTCGACGGTGTACCTGCCCGGAACCACCGGATTTCCTTTGGAAAACCGGCTGACATCAACGGGCTTGCCTTCCTGGTCCCGCTGAAAAAAGGCGGGATTGAATTGCACATTACTGCCCTCTTCGCCCTCGGAGCCAGCCTGCGGCGTCTCCACCGGCGCGCCCTTTGGCGCGCCTGACGACTGATCGCCGACCTGCACGGCATTGTTGTTTGCTGTCGATGGCGATGAGATTCCTTGCGCGCTCGCGCCTGCGGCAAGCACGCCGAAGGCCAGGCCAATATCAAGGACTATTCGTCGCCGGATCAATCCCGTGCGACCAGGAACGTAGTGCATATATGGCGAGTGGCGCGGTACCGTGCTGGACACGGGCTATCGCTGGTTGTGGATTTGGTTCAGCACCCGCGCACGACCACTGATCGCGCGGCGCTTGGATTACTTTCCCTTTTCCCGCGTTTCCGCGAGCGGTAACGCCAGGTTCTGAGCCGCACCGTAATCGTTGACCCAGATAATGTCCAAGCTCTTCGCCTGCCTCACATCGGCAGCTTTCACATCGACACTGCGCGCGCCAAAGGGCACGATCATCACGCTGTCCATCGACTTCAACGGCAATAGACGCGTGCCATCGTTGAACGAAGCTTGAACCAGACTGATATGAAAGGGGCTGTCATTCTGAAGAGTGAGCTTGCCGCCTTCCATCTTCAATTTCAGCGCTTTGACTGCATCGTCCAGCGAACCGCTCAGGCCTGTCGGGCGATAAAAGAGCTTTACCTGGGATTTGTATGCAAGCTGAAGCTCGTTCTTGGCCTCGTTGGGCGAACGAGCTACGCCCGGAACGTCCAGCAGGTTGAACCAGAATAGCGATTCCCGGTCTTGGGGAAGATCGGCTCCGGTAAACGAAAGCCGCATGGCCTGCCCTCTGGACGGGCTGATACGCGCCATGGGCGGCACAACAACAAAAGGCACGCTTTCGCCGTCAGGGCCCTGGGTTTTCATTGTCTGACTGACCCAAGCCTGCACCAAGGCAGGAACCGAGCTTTCATTCTGCAGCTGGACGGTGACTTCTTTGTCCTTGGCGTGATAGATGACGCGAGTGCCGAGAATGACCACATTCGCTGATGCTGGAGCCGCCTGAAGGCAGGCCAAACCTAAAACCAGCAGAAATGCACCTAACCTTCTTAACCGGATTCCCGTCATGGCATCACCTCTTAAAAGGGAATTCACCAATCAGACCGAACAGCTGGCAGCGTTGTCATTGACAGCCAGCCGTTCAGGCTAGCAGCAACACGACTCCGACGCCACTAGTTCCGATTGCGTGAATTGCCCTCTTTACACCGCCTGTTCGACGTCTTAGTTGTAAGACATCGAGAACGTGACGTAGGTCGACACCGCGCCGGCCGTCGGCAAATCAAGCGCTGCGAGATAACGCGCGACCAGATTGACGTTAGCGCTACCCATGTCGATCGAGACAGGCGTCAAACCCTGCGCGCCGTTGCCGCCATTCAAGTTCAGTACGTTGAACGTGTTGCCGTCAAGCAACTGCACTTGAACATTCGAGCCGCCGGCGGACTGGTTCTTCAGGCTGCCGGTACCCGTATCGATCGTCGAACCCGACTCGAAGTGCATCAAAGCAGCGTTCACCGTGGAAGGCGAGCAACCACTCAGCGGAATCGTAAAAGCTGTGTCGCCCGCAGTGGCGCCGATCGACTGCATCGACGTAACGCTGACCGAAGGCAACGTCACGTTCTTGTTGTACATACCGCCGTTGATGCTGCACGTGACTGCAGTCACCAAACCGGTGATGTTGATCTGACCGTCCGACGCAAAAGCGGAAGACGAAATAAGGCCCATGGCAACCAGGGCTACGCTCAGTGCTTTCTTCATTTTTAACTCCTTGGACGTCCATGACACAGTGTCAAGGGCGAATAAATGGGTCGTGCGGTTTGGCATGCTTGGAACTGTTCTTGCGTCAACGTCTTGATCCGTTCGCGCACATTGTCCTGAGCCTGCAAGACAGATTCTGAGCCTGGGCCGGCCGCCGTTTTGTAGGAAATGTCTCAGCTTTTCTGTGGAATTTTCCCAACAAGAACGCGGCTGGCCGGAGGCGAATCTGTCGTGCTTTGCGTCTAGTTGTAGGCCATCGAAAAGGTGACGTATGTCGACACGGGGCCTGCCATGGCCGGACCGCCCGAGGCGATGTAGCGAGCCACCAGATTGACGTCGGCGCTACCCATGCTGACCGCCACCGGCGCCAAACCTTGAGCGCCTGCGCCGCCGTTCAAATTCAGCACACTGAAGGTGTTGCCATCAAGCAGCTGGACTTCCACGTTGGAGCCGCCAAAGGCCTGGTTCTTCAGATTCCCGGTGCTCACATTGATCGTGGAACCCGCCTCGAAATGCATCAATGCGGCATTGATGGTGGACGGCGAGCAATTGTTCAAAGGAATCGTGAATGCCGTGTCGCCAGCCGTCGAGCCGTATGACGGCATCGATATGGTGCTGACCGACGGCAAGGTCACGGTCTTGTTGTACATGCCGCCATTGATCACGCATGACGCCGCTGTGACTTCACCAGTAATGTTGATCTGGCCATCCGCCGCAAACGCAGAAGACGAAATAAAGCCCACGGCAATAAATGCTACGGTCAGTGCTTTTTTCATTTGCTACTCCTTCAGCATCCACGAGATAGCAGCGTGGACGGGTATTAGGCTGTCGCTATCTGCGCAAACCGGGAACCATTCCTGAGGAGATCGGGGGCTTTGTCTGCCTTGAAGATCTTGTGTTTGCAAGACAAATTATGGGGTTTACCCTGAGCCCGCTTTGTAGGACGTTTCTTCAATTTCTGAGGAAATTTCCCACTACACTACGGGCTCTTATGGCGGGACGCGGCACGTCACGCGCGGCTGGCCGACACCAGTGCGCCAACCGTCCAAGGGGATGCAATTGAGGAAATTTCTGCCGGCTGCGGCGGCACTCGCCCTATTCATCTCATCTGCCGCTCTGGCTGAGCCAGTTGGGAAAATCCAGCTCTCCGGTCAGGTCCTCGCGCCGGCGGCATGCCGCGCAGAATCGGACGCGATCCGCAAACCTGCTGACTTCAAACTGTTCTGTGGCGTTGCCCGAAATGGAGTGGCCGCGACGCCAGTGCACAGCGTTTCGATTTCGCCAATCAATGGCAGCGCCAAGGCTTTTGTCATTCAGATAACGTATCTGTAGGCACTATCGGACAGCGAATGTGGGTATAGGTCAGCCTTGCCTAGATAACTAAAGTTACAAAAATCCATGAGCAAATAATTCAAGGCGATGATGTAGTACGCGAATTCCATCAATTAGCGTGCGTTACACCATCGTTGCGTAACACGGCTCAAGCGCTCACCTTCCACCGCCTCTCTTTGCGCTGGAAGCAGTTTTCCGAACATACATTTCCTGCTGGCTTTGAAGTCCTGCTGTCCCGGGATCGTCCCGGATAGCTTTCGTACGCACCGCAAGGGGATACGATGGGAGTTCGACACGAAGAAGTGGCGCCGCAAAATGTATGGGCCGCTGCGGGCTGTCACGGCCGTACGCGTGGATTATCCGGTTTACGCAACGCCGTCGCCCTTGCCATCCTGAATCTGCCTTTTTTGCCTTTCGGCGATGCGCAGGCGGCTTGCACCGGCATCAACACAACGTCGGTCAGTTGCTCATCTCCGCCGAACGACACCGGGGCCATCCTTACCTCATACAGCGGAAACACCACGGCAACGCTGACCAATTGGGTAATGACGAACGGCTCGTTTCGCATACAAGGGCCTGGTGCGAACAGCCTGTATGTTCTGAACGGCAACGGCATCACCTTGACGGGCGGCACATTGGCCGGCTACAGCGCGATTCATACGGCATCGTCCACCCTGGGCGGCAACACGGCGGTGACGATCTCAAATTCCAGTGTTGAGGTGGTGCAAGCCACCACCCATGGGATCGGCTCTCATGCCAACAACGCCATCGGCAACGCCTCTCTAACTGTCACAGATACGCGACTGACCGCGCCTAACGCCGCCAGCACGTATTTCGGCCTGGTGGTATCAGCCCAGGGCAGCGGCAGTTCGACCTTGGTCGTAACTGGCGGCAGCGTTACGACTGCCGGCACGGGATACGCAGTCACGGCTGGCTCGATCACGGGCAATGTCAGCGCCACATTGACAAATGGGGTCATCACATCGACCGGCAGCAGCGCTGCGGGTCTGGATGCCCACACCGGCGGAGCCGGCACCGTCACGGTCAGAAATGCCAACGCCATCACCACCAGCGGATCATCGGCAGGCGGCATCAACGCGGCTTCAGTGAACGGAGCCATCAGCGTATCAAACAGCGGCACGATCACGATCAACGGCTCCAATGCCCGGGGCATCCGGGCAACCGCTACCGGATCAGGCAATGCCACCATCGACAACGCCGGCGCTATCACGCTGAACGCGAATACCGCCTCGACATATCCGGCTTTGTACGCCACAACCACCAGCGGCGACGCGGCCATTATCAATTCCGGCGCCATCACCGTCAAAGGCAGTGGAGGAGGCGCAGCGTCGAGCGGCGCGCTGGCAATTGCAAGCGGCACTGGAAACGCCAGCATCAGCATGACTGGCGGCACTGTGGCCAATACCGGCACAGGCGCAGCAGCGCGCGGCCTGGAAGCGCAGTCCACTGGCGGCGGCAACGTCAGCATCAATGTGTTGAGCGGGTCCGTTGCAACCGGTTCCGGCGAAGCGCTGGCCGCTTGGAACAGCTCGGGCAACATCCGGGTCGACACGGCGGCTGGAACAACGTTAAGCAGCAACGCCACAGCGGTACTCGCGTCAGGTGCGTCAGCGGCGCGCGGCACATCGGTTCAAGTGGTTTCTCAATCGATCATCAGCGCTGGCAACTTCGGCATTCGGGCCGTCAGCACGCAAGGCGCGCCCGTCACCGTTAACCAGACCGGCGGCAGCATCACGTCGGGAACAAACGCCATTGACGCAGCCTCAACGGGCGACGTCAAAATCATCAACAGTGGCAACCTCACGGGCGGCGGTGCTACAGGCGCGGCGATTTCCCTCTTCGGCGCCACGCAGACTGTTTCCAATGCGGGCACACTCGGCGCCCTGAGTGATCGGGCCATCGTGCTCGACAGCAACGGCTCCACCGGCAGCGCAAACGTCTCGAACGCCAGCACTGGCGTTGTGACCGGTTCCATCAGCGCCGTTGGATCTCGTCTGACGCTGGACAACGCGGGCACATGGAATCTGCGGCGTTTTGCGGACACCACGGGTGGCGGCGTGCGCGACACTTACGGCGTCGCGGTCAGCGACCTGGGCAGCGCCGCTGGCAACAGCGTCAACAACACCGGCACCTTGGCTTTGCTGTCGCATGACGGAACCGCCACCACGCTTGACGCCACCGGCCAGTATCTGCCATTTGGCAATACCAACAACGCGATCGCGCTACACAGCCCGGCACAGGGACAGATCCTGGGCGCCGCGCAGTTCATCAACAGCGGCATCATCGACCTGCAAGCCAACGCCTCAGCCGGTGACGTTCTGGTCATC
Organism: Achromobacter seleniivolatilans; assembly: GCF_030864005.1. NCBI lineage: Bacteria > Pseudomonadati > Pseudomonadota > Betaproteobacteria > Burkholderiales > Alcaligenaceae > Achromobacter > Achromobacter seleniivolatilans. The sequence continues at coordinate 28,329 of NZ_CP132976.1, read as the reverse complement.
AGCGCGGGGCACACGCCCGGCGCCAACGGCGGTGGAGTATTCGTCTCCAATGGCGGGCTGCTCAGGGTGAACACTGTTCTGAATGCAGGCGGGGCCAACTCCGTGTCCGACGTGCTGGTAGTGGACTCCACGAGCGTTGCCGCCGGCGGCCCCACCGGAATTGCGGTGAAAAATGCAGGGGGGGCTGGCGGTCTCACCGTGTCCAATGGCATCCCCGTCGTGCAGGTGCTGAACCCAAACGCCTCGGCTGCCGCCGCGTTTTCCATGAGCGGCCGGGCAGTGGCGGGTCCTTACGAATACCGCCTTCGGCAGGGCAACAACCCCTCAGATGGAAACTGGTACTTGCACTCGGAGAAGGACCCGGACCCTCCCGCCCCGCCCTTGCCCCCCTCCCCTCCGGGCCCGCCTGGCCCTGGTCCCAGCCCTCGCCCCGCGCCCGAACCGCTCTATCGGCCAGAAATTGCGGCGTATCTGGCAAACCAGCGCCTGGTCGCGCAAATGTTCGTGCATACCATGCACGACCGCATGGGCGAGCCGCAATTCGCGGAAAGCCAAGGGTTCGAACCAGACGGCGGCAAGCGCCAGGCCGTGTGGCTACGCACCACCGGAACGTGGGAAAAGACCAACAGCAGGGATGGAAACTTCGGCGCCAGCACCGATCTGTTCCTGATGCAGGCGGGTGGAGAATTGATGCAGTGGAAGCTGCTGTCTGAGACCAGCCGCCTGCACGTCGGCGCGATGCTGGGTTATGGCATCGGCAATACTTCCGCGTCAGCAGACGGCAACCCGTTCAGCGCCAAAGGCCGCGTGGAAGGCTATAGCGCGGGGCTTTACGCAACCTGGTTCCAAAACGATGCGACCAAGCTCGGCGCTTACGTAGATACCTGGATGCAATACGGTTGGTTCAATAATCGCGTCGATGGCCAATATCTGCCCCGGGTTGACTACGATTCAAAGGCATGGTCAGTCTCGGCGGAAACGGGTTATGCCTTCAAACTGCACGGCAACTGGATTCTGGAACCGCAGGCGCAGATTATTTATACCCATGCAAACAACGATGGCGTCACCGAAGAAAGCGATACGCGAGTGGGCTCGTCAAATTCTCGGGGAACCACGACGCGCATCGGTGTGCGAACGTTCAGCACTTTCGACATGGCAAGGGGACGGCAGGTGCAGCCGTTTGCAACCGTGAATTGGTGGCGCACAAACGCAGACAGTTCTGTATCGTTGAATCAGCTGCCATTCGGAACGCTCTACCCCAAAGATCGCTACGAGCTCAAGCTTGGCGTACACGCCAATTTCACCCGGGGCTGGACAGGATGGGTAAACATGTCGGGGTCCTGGGGCGCTCAGGACTACCATCAATATGCGGGGCGGATGGGCGTAAAGTATGTTTGGTAAACCCAGATGCATTGGGACGCGTGTCTGAGAAGCAACAGGAACGGAGTATCCCAGATCTATGTCTTTGAATATTCTGGAAGCTTTGCTGGCCGGCATTGCCGTGCTGCTGTTGGGCGTCATACTGGTTCTGCTGCATTTCGCCCGCCGGATGCTGGCCGAAGCGCGCGGCTTGCGGGATCAAGCCAGCGAAGCGCGAACGTTGGCAAACCTGAAAACCCGCCTTCTGGACGTCACGCCCACTTTGACCGCTGCCCTGGATGGCATGCACCGCTACCTTGCCGTGAACCAGGCATTTGAAAAAGTGGCGGGTCTGGATCGGGCCCGTCTGATCGGTAAAAGAGCCAGTTCCTTGCCTGACGCAGCCGGTCCCTTTGGCGTGCAGCTCGAGACCTACGCCACACAGTGCGCCGCCTCTGACCAGGTGATCAGCGAGGTCATCAAGGTGACCGGCGCCGACGGACAGGTCATAGACTTTTTGCTGGTGGTGCAGCCCACCTATGGAGACACGGCCGCAACCCGCGGCACGTTGGTAGCGTTGGTTGACGTGACTGCCCGCCTTAGCGCTGAACGCGAAGCGCGCGAAATCAAAGACACCGTGGAAGATCTGCTGGAGGCGCTGCCCATGGCATTCTTCAGAGTCCGCGAGGAACCCGGCGGGCACCGCTGGTTTCCTTTCATTGTGGGCCACACCGAACGTTTCATGCGTTTGCCAGCAAGCGAAATCTCCAGGATCTCCAGCGGTGGCAATTTGGCCAGCATCCTGGAGGGCTACTGGCCCGCAGCCCGCCGCGCCATGGATGAATCCAGCGCCTCGGGCGCTCCTATCCAGGTAGACCTTGAAGCCCACCGCCCGCACGACGATGGCTGGATACGTATCGGCACCGCCGCGCCGCGCCGCAACGCAGACAAGTCAATCGAATGGAACGGGTATCTTGTAGACGTGACCCAAGAGCACCGCGATGCCCAGGCACTGACCCGCGCCAAGGCAGCCGCCGAGGCCAATACCCAAGCGAAGTCGCGTTTTCTTGCCGCCATGAGCCATGAAATCCGCACGCCGCTTGCCACGGCATTGGGCGCCCTTGAGTTGTTGAAGGACACCTCCATGGACACCTACCAGTGCCAGCAAGTGGAGCTGGCCGACAACGCATCTCGTCTGCTGATCGAAATCCTTGGCGACATTCTGGACTTCTCGCGCCTTGAAGAGGGACCCGTTCCCATGGAGAACATCCCCTGCGCACTGCGCGAAATCCTGGATCAAGTGCTGCATATATTTGCGTCGCGCGCGCGCGACAAAGGCTTGACGCTGGATTTGCGCGTCGCGCCAGAGGTGGCTGCCGAACACCTGAGCGATCCCGTTCGGGTCAAACAGATTGTGCTGAACCTGGTTGGCAATGCCATCAAGTTCACCGCGAAAGGCGGCGTTAGCGTGACGATCGATGTCGTTCAAGACCAAAACCCCGTTGATGCCCTGATGCAGACTGTTGTTTTTTCGGTAAGCGATAGCGGCATTGGTATATCACCCGAGGCCCAAAGCCGGCTGTTTCGCCCATTTTCCCAAGCAGACGCGTCGACGGCCCGGCAGTATGGGGGCAGTGGACTGGGCCTTGCGATTTGCCAACGATTGATCCACCTGATGCACGGTCAGATCGAAGTGGAAAGCGCAGAGAACCGCGGCAGCTGCTTCAAAGTCCGCCTGCCGATGCGGGTCCGCCAAGCGCTGCATGCCGATGCTGCATTGCACGGCAAGCGCGTTCACATTGCGGTGGATCGCAACGCCGACGAGGCCGCACTGCAGGACTACGCGCGCACGGCGGGGATGCTGCCGACCCCGATCGACGAGAACATAGATCTGCATATCGCTGATCAATCGCATTGGCCATTGGCGGGGCCGAGGCGCTCGGCCGATACCGGCATCCTGTTCGTTCCGCCGTCGGCTGACCCGCAATCCGCCTCGTCCGCCGCGCTCATTTTGGCCGGCGGACCGATACGTTGGAGCGAATTCCGCCGAGTCTGTCTTAGCGCGTTGCAGACGGAGCATCCTGTTACCGAGTCTTCGCCCATCGTGCGAGAGAATTCGCCGCGTGGAGACACAGCGCGCATTCTGGTTGTAGAAGACCACCAGCCTTATCAAATCGTAATTCGCAATATGCTTGAAAAATTGGGGGTGCAGGTGGACGTTGTGGCGGACGGTCTGCAAGCGCTAGGACGACTGGAACAGACGCCTTATTCATTGATGCTCACAGACTGCCACATGCCCGAGATGGACGGCTTCGAGCTGACCCGTCGTGTACGCGCCCACCGGGACGCGCATATTCGTGCGCTTCCAATTGTGGCGCTGAGCGCCGATGTGTCGGCCGAGCACAGAGAGCGTATCCGGAGCGCGGGTTTGAATGACTTTCTGATCAAACCAGTCAATCTTTCCACCTTGCGCACATGCATAGAGAAATGGACAGATACGCCTGCATCCACACTCGCTTTCCCCGAGCGCAATTCCTTGCCAATTACTGATCGGAGTCGCTCTTGACTACAGTACTCGTCGTAGACGATCACCCTTCCCTGCGTCTGGTCCTGAAAACGCATCTGTTGCAAGTGCTGGGCATTACCGAAATTCTTGAAGCCGATAACGGGCAGTCCACCGTCCAGGCCGTGAAAGACAGCCATCCCGGTCTGGTCGTTCTGGACATAGATATACCGAAGATCAACGGGCTGGACGTGATTCCGCGCATCCGCGCCATTCAGCCCGACATCCGCATTCTGGTTGTGTCAGGCCAGGATCAATCCATCTTCGCGCCTCGCGTCAAGATGGCTGGCGCCAACGGCTATGTCAGCAAGTCACAGGAAATAGCCGAGATCATTCGCTGCGTCGAAGCCATTCTGGCAGGCTATACCGTGTTCCCGAATTCCGACGGCCTGCAGCCGGCCCGTCTGGCCAGCGCGAACCCAAATATCGACCGTCTGAGCCGGCTTTCCGACAAAGAGATCGTCATCATGCAAATGTTGGCGCGTGGCATGTCGAACAAAGAAATCGGCGCCGCGCTGTTTATCAGCAACAAGACAGTCAGCACGCACAAGACGCGAATCATGGACAAGCTTGAAGTGCAGACCTTGCTTGAACTGATCGACTTTGCCCGCCAATGCCAAATTGCCCCTTGATCTTTCCGCACGCATCATGGACGACAGGATGAATCTTGCACTGATCATCGGCCAGCGGCCGGACCGGCTGCGCGCAATGAGCGCCTGTCTGGCGGGCCTGGGCCTTGCCACCGAAACCTGTTCCGGCCTGGCCGCGCTACAGGACTACACGGGTGCGCCTCGGGTGGTCCTTTGGGACGAGGACGCGTCAGACAGCCCTTCTGCAGCGTTGCCAGCAACGGTCGCCGCCGCACCTATCCAGTTATGGATATTGCCGCCCTCCGTTCCAATGACCCAGCCCGGCATTCGCGTCCCGCCGCCAGCCACCGAGGCGCAATTACTGTCCGCGCTTGTAAACGCCGGGTACAGCCTGCCAGACGACGCCGAATGCGCCGCGATATCCCAGACGCTGCATGACCTCGTCGACGGAGACACCGCAGTCGTCTCCGAGCTGATTGAAAGCCTGTTCGATACCGCTAAAGCCGACCTGGCCGACTATCGCGCCCGTTGCGCTGAACAAAACTGGTCAGCGGCAGGCTCGCTTGCACACCGCATCAAAGGCACGGCGAGGCTGGCCGGGTGCAGATCCCTAACGCAGTTGTGCGAACGCATCGAAATGGCCGCGCGCCTGGAAGGCCGCACGGCCATCACGCCGCTGAACACCTTGTTCGAGCCGGCCTTGGACCGGCTCTGCGCCGAGCTGGCCCGCTTGCGGCAGGCCTCCTGACCCGTACTACAGCCTGAGATCGGATGCCTCGGCCGGGAACAGGCTCTTGACGTCGAAGAAGACGTGATCCGTCTTGCCAAACAAACGTATGGCGTCCGCGCCCATTTGCGCAAACTCCCGATGAGACACCGCCAGTAGCATTGCGTCGTACTGATGCTGGCCCGGCGTTTTGGTCAAAGAAAATCCAAACTCCGACTGGACCTCGGCAGGGTCCACCCACGGATCGTAGACGTCGACGTTCACGTGGTAATCGCTCAGTTCGTTAATGATGTCCACAACCTTCGTGTTTCGAAGATCGGGGCAGTTTTCCTTGAAGGAAAGCCCCAATATCAGCACGCGGGCTCCTTGCACATGAATCCGTTTCTTGGTCATGGCTTTCACCAGCTGAGAGGCCACATAACCGCCCATTGAGTCATTCAGCCGGCGGCCGGCCAGGATGATCTCGGGGTGATACCCGACCGACTGCGCCTTGTGCGTCAGGTAGTACGGGTCCACGCCAATGCAATGCCCGCCAACCAGACCCGGTTTGAATGGCAGGAAATTCCACTTCGTCCCGGCCGCGGCAAGCACGGCTTCCGTGTCAAGCTCCAGCTTGCTGAAGATCAACGCCAATTCGTTGATCAACGCGATATTGACGTCGCGCTGGGTGTTCTCGATGACCTTTGCGGCCTCAGCCACCCGGATACTGGGCGCCTTGTGCGTGCCGGCCACAATGATATCGGCGTACAGACGATCAACCACGTCCGCGATCTCTGGCGTAGAGCCGGAGGTCACCTTCTTGATGGTGGTGACACGGTGTTCCTTGTCGCCTGGGTTGATGCGCTCGGGGCTGTACCCCGCAAAAAAGTCCACGTTGTAGCGCAGTCCGGAGACACGCTCCAGAATGGGCACGCACTCTTCCTCTGTCGCGCCGGGGTACACAGTGGATTCGTAAATGACAATGTCACCGCGCTTGAGCACTGCGCCAATGGTCTTGCTGGCGGCATACAGCGGACTCAGGTCTGGCTGATTGTATTGGTCGATCGGAGTGGGAACCGTGACGATATAGATGCTGGCTCGGGCCAGTTCAGCCGCGTCGCAGGTGAAACGCAGCCTTGCAGCCTCTGCCAGTTCCTCGCCGCTGACCTCCAGGGTCGCGTCGTGCCCGGACTGCAGCGCATCCACCCGGCCCGCATTGATATCGAAACCGATCACGTCGCGCTTTTTTCCAAATTCAACAGCCAAAGGCAAGCCAACATAACCCAGACCGATCACGGCCAGCGTCTTCTCAATGTGTTCATTCATGGTTAAAAATCCGTAATACAGTTGATCTTGAATATTTGATGATTTAACGCACGTGGCGCCATAACCCGCCGCTTGCGCGCAGGCTTTCTGGCGCACCGGAAAGGTGCTTACGCACCTGCTCCAGGTAAGCCCGTTGCCACCGGCGCGCGTACGCATTGGAGTCCTCACCCGCATCGACCGTTGGCAGATGCTCCAACGTCAACGCAATGCGGCCATTGCGCCAATAAGGCGCATAAAAAATGGAAGAGACCTGCATGCGATACGCCGCACGAGAGGCAAAACTTGAATAGGTAATTTCCTGCCCTTCAAAAAGGATGCGAGGCGCCGAGAAATTCGCGGCGCCGTCGACAGCCACGCCGACAAAACATCCTTGCTTGAGCGCATCGAAACAGGCTTTTGCGACCCTGACTTCACTCTGGTCGCTGGTAGAGATAAGCGTGGCCGCGTGAGCCGATTGCGTAACGCTGGGCGTGGACGCCAGCCAGCGGGCACGAATGCCCAGCAATTCAATGATCATTGGGCCAGCGAACATTGGCCCGATGTGCGCGGTGGCTACCACCACGCCCCGGCCGCTTGCAATCAATGGCGCCAGAAACTCATCGACCTCGTCCAGGTTGTCCAGCAGCGCCATGACTTCGTGTGCGCGGTTGCTGCGCAGCTCCAGCCAATCCAGCATCAGATGGTCGACCAGGTGTCCCCAACGGACCGCGCGCTCCCATTGCTGCCTGGGCAGATCCACCTGGGCCCCGCGCAACGACCATGCCCAATCCAGCCGAGATTGTGGAATGGGGGCTGCGTCCGTGCGGTTATCCAATTCCGCCAGCGCCAATTGAAAGCACTCTGGCAACTGGCTCTCTCTGGACTGCATGGATACGCGGTATAGATCGGCGGCCTCGGTTTTGCGTCCAGCCTGCAACAAGGCGCTGACGGCGTAACGGTCCCAGCGTCCACGCTGCGTGGCCTGCCGGCACAGGATCAGGAATTGATCGGCCGCTTCAGTGTGCAGACCGCTGTCGCGCAAGGCGCGGGCGTACATTGCGCGGGTATGCTCCAGCGCGGGTTCACGTTCAGAGCAAAGGCGCAGGAACGGAATGGCATCCTGGCAACGCCCCGCCCTCAGTAGCGTTTCACCATAGAGCGAATTCAGGCGCACATCTTGCGGCGCCAATCGCACGCCTTCCTGCAGATGTGCCAGCGCTTGCTCCAGCCCTTGATCGCGCAATCCTCTGGCCAGATATGCCTGGCCCAACTGACTGCGCAACGCCGCACCGTCAAGTCCGGCTTGCAAGGAGGCCAGCCCCGCCAAAATCGCGCGGGCGTTCAATCCGCCGGCCAGTAGCGCCTGCACGATCAGCGCAGCGCTGCGTTCATCTCCATAGACGCCAGGTTCCATACCGTCCACCAATGACACAGCAAGATCCACGTCCCCCGTGCGCAAAAGCGCCGTGATCCACGCAGCGCTTTCAGCAGGCGCTTGCCTTGCCAGGTCCAACGTGTCGCGCGCGACCTGCGCGGCTTCGGCATGCCGCCCCGCCTGCAATCGCAGTCTGATGCGCGCTGCGTGCAAACCCATTGCGGCGTCCGCCATGGCGCCGCCCGTGTCTGCATGGTGAATCGCCTCTTCCCAAAGCCTGCGCCGGCCGTACAGGCTGGCCAGCAGAGCGTGGTCATCCGGGTTCCCCGGGTGCAGACGCAACATTTCCTTTGCTGCGTCGATTGCCTGTTCCAAGGCCCCGCTTTTGATCAACGGCGCGATGACTTGCCGGCGCGTCTGCGCTCGCGTCAAGACTTCAGGCATGCCTCCACCCCCTCACAACCGTGACGATCAATCCGCGCAACAACGCAAGCACCAGCCCGGCCGCCAGCCCTTGCAGCAACAACAAGGCCAGGCTGACCTCGCGCGCCTCCGCGATCGGCAACGAGATCACGCTCACGTAGCGACGCATGCGCAGCGCGTCCGTAAACGCCTGCTGGTGGTTTTGGCGAGCCATGGCAAGATTGGCCTCGGCGAAGGTCTGCATGCTCTTCACCTTTTCAAAAGACTCCAGCAAAGAGGCTTGAGCATCATCCGATCCGCTCAACCTTTTACGCACGTCCTGAAGCCGCCGCTCCAATACGCCAATCTGCACTTGAGCCGGGCGCAACATGGGGTGCGCCGGATTGTCCAGCGCGCGTATCCTTTCAAGATTGATCCTGGCGGCCGACAGCTCTCCTTCCAGTTGCCCTTCCATGCCGAGCAGCATGGCAGAGCTGGACACCGGATCAATATTCCCGTGCTGGCGCCGCCAGGCTGTCAACACAGCCAACGCATCCAGGCTCTGCTGCTCTGCCTGATCCACCGCGGTCTTGCTGACCTGCAACGCGTCACGTACGCCACGCTCGTCCATGCGGTTGACAAAGTCGCCAGCGAGCTCCAGCAAAGCGTCCGAAATCACCACCACCGACTCAGGCGCGGGAGCCTGAACCGCAACCACGTTGATCTGTTCCAGCATGTTGTAGCTGACACTCACTGCATTGCGGTAGGCGCGGTACAGCTCTTCTTCTTTTGCACCCGGGCCTAGCCTGTAAAGAGGGTCCATCCCTTCATAAGTCAACCGCGCTGCCAGACCCACCTTGCGCTCAAGTTGCAGCATCGCGTCGCGCGACTCAAGGTAATCGCGCACCGCCCAGCCGTCAGTGAAACCGCCCACACCTGCTGCGCCGCTGCTTGCATTCAGCAAGGATGGCGGACCGCCCGGCGCGCTTTGTGCCGCCAGCGATCGGACGGTAAAACGGCTTTCGGACGCATAGCGCGGCGCCGCGACAAACTGGCCATACAGCACAGCCAACACCATCGGCGCAAGAATCAGCAGCAGAGTGGAAATCCTGCCGCGTTGCCGGCGCCTCTGCGCTCCGGCGCGGGCGGCACGGCGCTGCTCCAAGGTCAAGATCTCATCAGACACCGATCTCTCCGTCGGCGTAGACGACGTCTTCGCTTCCTGCGCCACCGTCCGATCGAGACTGCCGGCCGGGGAATCGGATGATGCATCCATCAAGATCGTCGTCGACCCTGAGGCTTTCGTGTTCATAGATCAAACCTTTGGTGCAATAGTCGGCCATCTGGTTTTGGCGATAAGTGGACAGAATCAGCGTTCTTCCGACGATTCTTTCTTCAAATAGCGCCAGCCACAGCCGCGTGAAACGGCACGGTTCGAATGGAATCGCGCCTTCAATGACATACAGGTCAAACGCGGGAACCAAACCCAACGAAAACGAAAACTCTTGCCTGACGTACTGCGGCCAATGTTCCATTGCCTGTGTCAGGTATTGCGGACTGGTGAGCAGATCGCTGACGAAATCAATCGTTGGCGCAACGGCAATGCCATACAGGTCGCAGACCAGTTCAATCATCCGCAGCCCGGTGCCGCGGCCCCTCACAAACCCCTGCCGTCCGATGGGCCACGACACAAGCCCCATATGCCGCACATACCCATGCCTGGGCGGCCGCAATCCGGCAATCACATCAACCACCGCGCGATGCACCTCGGGCGATTGAGAGAGCAGCGCGTACCGGCCATGCGGAATGTTGACTGTGGCGTGCGTCAGCAATGCCGCCCGTGACCCGAACAGACGCGGGTCGTCGCAAACATCGATCAAATCAATCATGGCGGCTCACATCGGCTGCACGTCGCAACGCACAAGCCGCTCCGCGCCCAAGCCCAAGGCCCCCAGCAGCACCAGCGCGGTAAGCAGGTAGGGCAGGCTGGCGTCGCTGGACGAATAGCCCGAAAAGTACGACGAACGCAGCAGCTGCATGCCATGGGCAAACGGCGACCACAGGACATAACCCCGATACACCTCGGGCAATTGTTCCGACACAAAAAACACGCTGGCGAACAATTGCAAGAACCGTTCAATCACGGCGCCGAATCTCAGGAAGTAGGGCCAGCGTGTCGCCACCGCGCCAAACAGCAGTCCGATTGCCGCCCCGCCAGTCCCCATCAGCGCGAAATACGCCGCCACTCCTTTCCAGTCGACCGGCAGCGTGATCAGTCCCAGACTGTGGCCGATCAGAATCAGCAGAGTCAACACCAGACCGTAGATCACGATGTAGATAAAAACCTGAACCAGCGCCAGAAGAAGCGGCGACACGGATTCCAGATTGAGCAGCGACCGCGACGACACATAGGTACCGCTGCTGCGCAATATCACCTGCCGGACCATGATCCAGGTGGTTGCGCCCAGCAGCGAAAAAGTGGCAACGTCCATACCCATGATGAAGTGCACGCCCGTCAGGAAATACAGCGACGAAATAATGCACAACAGCACAACCGGCCCCACCAGCATCCACAGCGGAGCGATGCGGCTTTCCTGATTGATCAGGTGCAATTGCAGGGTCAACAACGGAACAAAGGCTGCCATTCTCGACCATCCCCGCGTCCGGTTCCGTCCTGACTGAGTGCTATGAAGGCGCGCCAGATCACGGCGCAGTTCAGCCCGCTCACGCGCTTCGGCAGCGGGAAGATCAACCTCAAAGGGAATGTCCAATTCAGACGCCCGGCGGCGCGCGTCACGGGCGTCGCCAGCCTGCCGCAGCTGGACCCGCTTCGCATACCCTTCCAGAAGCCGATGATCCAGCGCGGCCAATCCGGCTGGTTCATACCCAGGCTGATGCACGGCGGCGCCTGCGCGCAGATCGTGTTCGAGCAGGCGGATCAATGATCGCAACCGGCGCCGGTAGAGATCGGCAGCGTCTTCAGACAGTTCCAGTGCAGCAATGCCTTCTTCCTGGCCTGCCTGCATAGCGGCATACACCACGCGCCGGTCGGCGGCCGACATTTCCGGGGCCTGCGCCAACAGCCCAAGAACCATCGCCAGCGCGGCGCCAATCGGCGCAGGCTCAATGCCCACCCCCTCACGCCCTGCGGCTCGGCAGCGTGTGGCAAAGTCGCTATCCGGCGCGACGGGCAAGGTCACCTGCAAGGCGCGCGTCTCGCGCCGGGCCAGCCATTTCTGAATGCGTTCCTGGTTGCTCATGACGAGGATCAGCGCACCGCTGAGTTGCCGGCCCCGGTGATCATGCCGCCGAACACGGACATGACCTTCTGCACCTTGGTAAACGGCGCATCCGATATATAGAGCAGGTCGCCATCAGCAATGCGGAACATCCCTGCGCTTCCCATCTGATCCGGCCGAGTCAGGTCAAAGTGATATAGCGTCATAGGCTGTTCCGGCTCAGCGGTCTCGGCTTGGCGCAACACGTACACCCCCTTGGGATGCGCGGTGGCATCGTTCATGCCGTGCGCCTCGCCCAGGGCGTCGATCACGCTGTAGTTCCGTTTACTCAATACCAGCCGCCCCTGCGCGCCCGCGGCGCCCAGCACCACCACATGTTCTTCCACCATTGCGGCAATGACCTTGTCTTCCGGATACAGCGCAATGTCCTGAGATGGATCACGATAGATATCGGCCAGCCGTACCGCATGCGCCTGCCCATTGCGGATATGCGTAATGGACAACTGCTCCGGCCGCTGCGGATTGGGCGCCGCCATACCCAGCAAGCCGCTGAGCCGGCGGGTCGTCTGTTCGATCGGATACGCACCGGGTTTCGCGACGTCACCCTGAATGACCACGAGCTTTCCGTTCCTGTCGGTCGCGCGCAAAAGCACGTCGGCGCCGATAATCAGGCCCTGCAACCGGTGCAGGATCACCTCACGCAAGGTGGTCAACGTTTCGCCTGCGGCGCGTATACGGCCCAGATAAGGCAAGGACACATAACCCGCCTGATCAATCAGCACCTCGCCAAGCGGCGAAGCGCCCGAGGGGCCGGCCGGGAACATGCCGAACCCATCTTTCTCCCATATCGTTACGTCCACGCCGTCTCCGGCCACGAGCTTCGCGGGGTCAATGGGCGGTTGGCGCAATAGCGCCTCGGGAAACCCGGCGTGCCGGGAGACGCGGGATGCGGCAGCGATTTCCGGCGTAACCTCGACGAGCTGGACTGACGGCGTTCCGTCCGCGGCAGACATCTCCTCCATCCAAGGGCCGCTACGGGGCAATCCGCAGCCAGCCAGGACCACACAACTGAGCAATCCGGCCACTGGCAACAGCGTACGGACGCACCGGCCGCCCAAGCGCCACCCGGCCATCGTCAAATCCAGCATCACGTCACCTCGGGAAGACCCGCCCACGCCAATCCTGAGCCTGGAGCCCACTGCACTGCAGCGCGAAACCGGCACAGGTCCAGAAAACGCGCGACCATCGCATCCACGGAAAACAAGGCCCGGGCACGGTGCTTTCCCTGCTCGGCAAGGTCGGCATCGTGGCGGCTCTCCAGCATGTGCGATATCTTGTCGCACGCTTCTTCCAGGTCTGGCTCGTCAACCCTTGCCAGCAGATGTCCGGTACGTCCATCAATAAAGCACTCGCCCGAGCCGCCTGCCGGCGTGGACACCGTGCCCACCCCCATCAGTTGCGCCTCGATCAAGACGTTCGGAAGCCCCTCGAAACTGGACAACAACACCTTGGCGTCCATCTTGGAATACCAGAAGCCCACGTGAACGGAATGGCCCACCAGCAATAGCCGGTCTTCGACGCCCAGCGTCGCCGCCAGCTCGCGGGTCTGTTCGTACAGCCGCCCATTTCCCACGATAAAAAATCGTGCATTGGGACGCCGCTTCAAATAGCGATGCATCATCTTGATCCACAGCAGCGGACGCTTGTCGGGCTCCAGGCGGAACACGCCGCCTATGGTCTCCGTCGCGTCGCTCGTGCGCTGCGCGAAATCCGCCCACTTAGCCTGGTCCAGTTCGTCACAGGAAGCCGGCACCTCGGGCACGCCGTTGTAGAGAATCTGGAAACGGTCGCGGGGAATGTCCAGCCATTTGGCGTATTCGTCCGCCGCCGCCTTGCTGTTGCTGACAAACACGACACCCGGCACTTCGGCCAACGCCCGGTACAGCACGGGATACTCCGAGCGGTAGCGCATACGCCGGATGTTCGGCGGCAGGCCTCGAAATACAAGCTGGATTACCGGTACCCCTGCAAGCAGAGCGGCCAGCGCGCCGAACAGGCAGGTTCCGTCTTGCCACAGGCTCACCACGTCAAAACGGCGTGCGCGCAAGTATGGCGCAAGCCGCGTCACTCCGTAGTGAACTTGAGGCGGCAATTGCTCCAGCAAACGCAGCAACGTCGGATCTTCAATGGACTGTTGCGACGCCAGGATTGCGGGCAAGGTGCTGATCTCTGTGACGCCGACCGCCATATCCGTCAAGGGCTTCAAGAAAAAATCCTGCGGCAGCTCGTTGCCAGGGCCTTGCGGGCTGCGGTATTGCTTGACCAGCACTTCAACCGTATCGACCTTGGCGCCGTCCGAATCTGATTGACGCTCGTCAACCGCAGGGCCAGCCGATGCCAGTTGCTTGAGATGGCAGGCCAGGCGGCTGAGTTGACGCTCTGCCCCGCCGGCCCCCAAGCTGCCCGTGATGAGCGCTATGGCATGACGGCGTTCTGGCAGCACCGCTGGCGTCCGGCTTCGAAAGCGCAACAACGCATGCTTCATCGATATCAGCTTGACGTCCTGCCCGTTTACCATGCCGTCCGGCTCAAGTGCATGATAGAAATCGTAGTCGTGCGACAAGGTAGCTGCCAGCGCCGCCGCCATGCTGCCAGCGGCCAACTGGTCCATCACGGGCCGCATCACCTCCATAGCGTCCGCGATCAGCCCTTGTTTGTGCAGGCGCTTGGCGAACGCGACACGCACCTCGCGGCGGCCGTCACGGCCAAGAAGTTCACGGAACAGCGCGGTCGATTGCTCGTACAAGTGCAGATCAGCCAGGATCTCGGCCCGCAACAAGACCGGTTTGAAATTTCCGGCCGAATCGGGCAGGCAGCGTTCCAGCATTGCGACAGCGCCTTCAATGCCTTCCTCGCGCGCCAGGTAGCGCGCGTAAGCGCGCAGGACCTGCGCGTCGTTGGGATGGTCCTGTTGCAGCAGCAGCCATTGGGATGCCAGCCCCGCACTGCCGGCCTTGTCCCGCAGACGCAAAAGCGCCAGCCGCACGCCCGAAACCGCAAGATGTCCGGTTGCGATCCGGTCTGCTTCTTCAAGCACAATTGCCGCGCTCTGCGGGGTGGCGCAGTCTTTCAACATCGATGACAGCAACGCCAGCGCTTCGTCCGGGCCGTACAGCGGCACACTCTTATCCTGCAACGGCGGAATGCGTGACTCAGGTCCGGGCCGAGGCCGGACAGGAGACGTGTGCAGAACGTGAACATTGCGAAGAACAACGCCGGAAGCGTCAGCAAGTCGATCCGAATTTGCGTGCATGATGGGTACGTCGAATTTCAGGAATGGGGAAGTCGGGCGGGGCAGCGGCTATTGGCCTTGGGCCGCCTGCGCCGACAGGGCTGTCAATATCTGGCGATCACGCAACGGATTTGCGCTTGACGCGCGCTATCCACAACTGACATTTCTGGATATTCAGATCGATCTGAGCCGGATCGGCAGTCTTCTTTCGCAACGCGCTCCAATAGCCCAGCGCCTCAGTGAAGCGGTAGGTACGCATCGCGCCGATAGCGGCCGCGCGCAGGCCTGCTTCGTCATCGGGATCGAGCTTCAGAATCTTTATGCCCAGCGCAAGTCGCCGGTCGGCAGAGTCGGGAGCCAGCGACTTGAGTTCAAGTTTCAGGGCCGCCAGCAGGCGCTGTATTCCTGTTCGGACGGTTTGACTTTGCGGGGTGGCCGCCAGTTGCGCCACCAGCAGGTCCCCTGCCGCAGCGTGATTCCCCTGGGCGCTCAGCTCGCGCGCGGCACGCACGCTGCGGACTTCCAGCCGCGCCAGCTCCCGCGTGGCTTCCTTGTGCGCCCATGCGTCTTCGTCGGCCAGTTTCAAGATTTCAAGATAGGCCGCCAATGCCTCGCAAAAATGATCACTGCGCGACGCTGCACGGGCGTATTGCACCCTTTCGTTAAGGGAAACGTCGTCTTCGTCCATCGCCTTTTTCAAGTAGATGAAGGCGTTGCCGAAATCGCCCAATGCGAAGTGCGCGCGCCCCAGCAAGCTATCGAATTCGGCAAATGAATACCGTGCCCGGTGAGCGATCTCCGCGATGCGAAAAACACCGCGATAATCCTTGCCGATGAATGCCTGCCTGAGTTCGCGCCGCATTTTCTGGCCCAACGCTCGCCGCGCACGAATAACGCCCGCATCTGTGGGCTTGAGCCGCCACGTAGACTGCAGATAATCTGCGGCGCTGCCCAGGTCATCCGAGTCGAACGCCTGGCTTCCAAGCTGCTTCCAGCTGGCGGTGCAAGCGGCGATCCACGCTCGCGCCGCAGCCAGCTGGCTGTCTTGCAAATGATGCGTCTGCGCCAGCATGGCGGCAGGCAGGTAATGACCTTCTGCGGACGCGCGTTGCGCCAACGCCAGTGCCATGCCCTCGTCCAGGAGAATGGTTTCATCTGCCTGGGCCAGCAGCCCTTCGCGGTCTCTGCGCTCCAGGGAACGTTCCCAGCGGAAGGCAAATGCCCCAGGATGGGACGGCATCGTCTCAAGCACCTCCGTAACCCATTCCTCCGCAGCGCTCAGATCATCAAGGGCGCCAAGTATTGCCAACGCGGCATCGGCGGCCTCGGCATCATTGCCATTGAGCCGGAACAGGCGCTTCCAATAAACCAGCGCCCCGGCTGTATCGTGCAGACGCTCCGCGGACACCGCACAAAGCCGCACGATGTCGGGCGCTTCGATTTCTTCGGCAAGCATTTGGACGGCGATTGTCCGTGCCTGCTCATAGGCGCCCATGTTGAAGTACGCCTGCATGAGCACACGATCAGATTTTTCGTTGGCGCCGACGCTTGCGCGTGCCGCTTCCAGCTGCGCACAGGCGCCCTCATAGTCGCCAAGCTCGTAGCGGATCTCGCCCAGCAGCATGCGATGCGCGTGCTGATCGGGGTGCCGCCTTACATAGTCATGCAGGCGGCGGGACGTTTCGATAACGTGCCCCTCAGCCCACTGCGCCGCAAACTGCTCTGGCAAGTCGCGGGCCAATGCTTCAGCCGCCTCTGAAGCAACCGGGGCCGGCGCTACGACGTTGACGGCGATGAAACGCTTGTACATATCCGCGCACAGCCGATCAGAGAATGACTCTGTGTAGTGCGCCAGATCTAGCCCGTCATTCTCCATTGCCGTCAATTGGCCCACACGCTTCATGAGCGCGCTCGGGTCGTAGCAGGCAACCTTGAGACGGCGCGCGCTGGCCTTGACAGCCTGAATCAACAAGCGACGCGGCTCTATCGGCAAGCCGTCGGGCGTATCCGCGTTGACGTGGGTGACAAAGACGATCTTGTCCTGACCGAGAATTTCGACCAGCTGCGCCATGTCGCGCTCGATCTCGGCGTCCGTCATGTCACGCCTGACGATACGGCTCAAGAGATCGGCGTCCCTTGCGTCCAGCCGCTGATACACAGAGTCTTGAAGCAGCCATTCCCGGCGCTCGGCAAGACGCTCCGGCAGCGCTCGGGACCAAAACATCCGGGAACGGGACTTACTGGCAAAAAAATCCTGGTAGCGGCGCGCCACATAGTTCAACTGGATCGGTATGCCATCAACCTCAAGCAGCTTGCGCGAGGAAAGCTCGACAAAGTACATATCAGCGCGCACATGCGCCTTGGCATCGAAACCCGACGCGGTATTCGGCCGGAAAATAAGAGGCTGCAGTTCGGCTGGAATCAGGTCGCGGCCAAACATATAGTTGACCTGTTGCAACGCCTCGGCAGAGGTATGCACAAAGCCGTAATTCCTGCCCAGCGATAGCGAAATCGGATAGCGTCCAACACCGCTGCGCAGAGGCGTATGGACGCGGCATGTTCCGATGGGGGCAATAGTCAGTGTGTTCATTGGATGAAAGGCTTGTTGCAACCTGGTTAGGTTCAGCCAGAGAATCCCAGCCTTGCGTGTTTAAGGTGAGGGGCGCTGCATCGTGAGTGCGCCCGATATTTCGTCCGGGAGGAAATCAGCCAGACAGCGCCATGGCCTTGAGCCGCATCGCCCCTCCAATCGCCCTGTTCAGCGATCCCAGATTGACCGGCTTGATCAATATCTGGTCCATGCCTGCTGCCCGCGCGCGTTCAATTTCTGCTTCGTGCGCGCCAGCGGTGTACCCAAGAATCGGCAGCACTGCCGACCCGTCCTTGCGCTGCCGCATCATGCGGGCAAAGGTGTATCCATCCATCACCGGCATCGCGCAATCGCACACCACCACATCAAACTTGTGCTGATCTACCAGAGCCAGAGCTTCAAGCCCGTTGCGCGCACAAGAGACCTGATGGCCCAACTTCTCCAGCTGCCGCTGCAACAGCAGCACGTTGGTGGCTTGGTCATCCACGACCAGCACGTGCAACCCCACCCCGGAAGGCACCGCTGGCTCGGCAGGCTCGGCGTTGCATACCGGCTCGGGCGGGGCCACTGCCACAGGCAGCGATATCCGCGCAGTCATCGTGGTGCCGACGCCCAAAACGCTTTCTATCTGTATGGTGCCGCCCATCTTTTTGACCAGACGGTCGCAGATCGACAGGCCCAGGCCCGTGCCACGGTCCAATGCGGGAAGCGTCTCTTCAACCTGCACAAAGGGCTGCAACAGCGTTCCGAGTGCGTTGGCCGGGATGCCAACGCCGGTGTCGCTGACTTTTAATGAAATCCACTGCCTGTCTCCGTCCCGGGGCTCCGCCAGCACATGCACCCGCACTCCGCCGCGCTCGGTAAAGCGAATTGCGTTCGACACGAAGTTGTTCATGATCTGTTTGAGCCGCAAAGGGTCCGCGTAGTGCATCCGCGAGGAATCCTCGGGCAGATCGATAGTCAGCGTCAGACCCAACCCCTTACCTTCCGCGATGGGATGAAATACGTCCACGACCTCTTCAGCCAACTCACAGACGTTGGTTGCGCGAGGCAGCAATTGAAACTTGCCCGCTTCCATCTTGGACAGGTCGAGCAGATCGTCTATCAGCGCCAGCAAGGACTTTGACGCGCTATTGGCCGTGCTGAGCTGCAAGCGATCCTGCTCGGGCAATTGCGGGTGCGACAACGTCAACTCAAGCATGCCCATGATCGCGTTCATCGGCGTGCGTATCTCATGGCTGACGGACGCCAAAAATGTGGTTTTGGTGCGGTTGGCGCTCTCTGCCCGGTCTCTCGCAATGGCCAATTCCTTCAACACACGCTGGCGTTGTGTAATGTCCATCCAGCCGCCCACCACGCCGACCACGATGCCGCGGGCGTTGCGCAACGGTTCCATCCAGTGCTGCACGGTCATTGCCTGCCCGCCGACATTGAATTCCCGGTCCTTGCTGATCGGCAGCCCGGTCAGCATCACCTGGCGGTAGTCTTCTTCTATCTGTGCCGCTTCTACGTCACAGACCAGCATCTGCACGGCCCGAGTCACCGACGTGTTCTTCAGCGCATCCCGCGACTGATTGAACAAGCGCTCGAACGCGCTATTGCACGCCAGCAGATTCAGATCTTTGTCGCGCAAAGCAATCGGCTGCGGTATGGCATCAAGCACGCCAGTCTGGAACGCCAGCAAATCCTTCAAACGCTCTTCCGAGCGCCAATGCTGGCGGCTTTTTCGGCCCAGCAGAAACAACGCCACCAGCGCAGCAACAAAACCCGTCCCGCAAATCAACGACGCCAGCCCTACCCACACGTCTGCCAAAGGCGCGCTAAAGTCGGCAAGATAGTTGGCCGCCATCACATAAGTGGGAATGGCGCATAACGCCGCTGCCTGGCCCATCCGCAAACGCAGAGTGGGGGAAGCCGGGCGGAATGAATGCAGAAGTGAGGCGGGGTCCATAATCGGAGTACCTGAAAAGGGCTTTCGCACCAATCCAATGTAAAGTTGGCCGCGCTGCGCAGGATGTCGAAATTTCGGAACGGCCTGAGGAAATTTCCTACGCTGATCACATTCAGCAGAATGTGAAATTTCCTATGCGCAGGATCGCCGGCAATCGATAAAATCCGAGCGTTCTTCCAGATCATCATCAGGAAACGCGTACCATGACGTGCCAGGCAGCTCTTGCGCCCATCGCTGAACTCAGCGAAAGCGACGTCATCAATATGTTGTGTGACCCCACGCAACTACACGTGGTGTTCCAACCCCAGGTGAACCTGGAAACGGGCCGCATTGAATCGGCTGAAGCGTTGGCGCGCTGGCGTCATCCGGCGCTGGGAATGGTGGCGCCGAGCCGATTCATTCCAATGGTTACCGCGATGGAGCTTCAAGGCGCGCTGTTCAAACGCATTGCCCGGCTCACGCTAGCTGCCGCGACAGAGCTAGACCGAGCCGGAATCGTCCTTCCGCTGGCCATCAATGCCTGCGCAGATACTCTGTCGGATGCTGATAACCTGAACTTCCTGTTCGACGAAGCCAGGCGCAGCCGCGTCGACGCATCCCGGCTGAAAATCGAGCTGACCGAGGATGCGCCCGTCAAAAACATGCCGGCCCTAAAAGCCGCCTTGAGCCGGCTCCAGGATTGGGGCTGCACCATCAGCATGGATGACTTTGGCGCCGGCCAAGCTAATCTGGGCATGCTTATCAGCCTGACCATCAATGAGTTGAAACTGGACCGGAAATTTGCCGCCAGTATCAGCGTGAGCCAGGTAGCGCAGAAGTCCGTCCGGTTTGCGGTGGAACTCGCCAAGGATATGGGGTGGCGCGTCGTTGCGGAGGGCATATCCACCGCAGCGGAGTTCAACGCCATGTATTCGCTGGGCTGCCGTTATGGGCAGGGCTTTCTATTGGGCCGCCCCATGCCACTGGACGGGCTATCGCGCTGTTCCCGGTAAATGATGTTTCCCGCCATGATCGAATCGATCAGCATGGACATTGCATACTTGCTGCGGTAGGTCGAGGCGTCAATGATTCCGTGGGCGCCCGCCTGTAGAAGCAGCGGCGAAAAGTTATCCCATGAGCGCAGCGCACGAACGGCGATTTTCGCGGTAGGAAACAGCGCTCGAACTCTGGCCAGCGCGGCAAGGCATTTTGTCTGATTTCCCATCACATCCAGAATGACGAGTTCCGCCTGCGTGGTGTGGCTGTCCTTCTCAAAAAATCGCAGATCACCGGCATCCAGCATCCATATTGCAAACTCGGGATATTGCTGTAATTGCCGCTTAAAGTCTCCGTACGTCGCCAGCCTGTCTGAAATTATCAATACACGCGCCATCATTTCTTGTCTCCTCCATCAGCTGTCATGCAAGCGCTATGCCGGTCGCTGCACTCTGACTCCGCCAGTCTGCAACATCTGCCCCCCTATTTTCTTGACGAAATTTCCCCATGTTGTGCGGAAAGTTCTTAGCCGGGATGATTCATTCTGGAAAAAAAAAGCAGGCTGCGGTTTAGGAAATTTCCTCAATACGCTTGGGAGTGTTCCTACATCCGTGCGCGAGCCCAACGCGCATTCTTGGGCGCACACCCGTTCGCCGCCGGCGCCGTTGCGCCAATAACTTTTTTTGGAGGATAGGCCCCATGTCTTTCCTCAAATCAATAATGCAATTTACGTTTTCTCAACCGGTAAGACGCCCGCCAAGTACTCTTGTCTCGCCTCAACCGATGCGCCAGGTAGAAGTACTGACGTCCACAAAATCCCATTGCGTCACCAGCTCGAACTTGAGCCTTCCGTTCGCGGTACTTGACCTTCTGGTCACCCGCCACTGCAGCGCGGTTCGCGCTTGGCGAACACATCGCGGCCTGGCCATGGCATCGCTTCAAGAGCGCACAAACATGCACAGCCCCACGCTATCGGCGCTGGATAGGGGCGATGTGGAATTGTGTGAATGGACTGTGGAAATACTTGCGAAGGCACTGCGCGTAGACCCCAGTCTGCTGTTGAAAGCAGAGATGCTTTCGGTCAAAACGCGAGAAGGCAGTGCCTGGCCGCTCACGACCTTGGAAAGAAAGTAGACGTTTAATCAAAGCAGCCTTGCGCATTTGCAAATAAGGCCTGCATTCGGAAATTTCAGCAGCCGCGTTCGCCGGATTCCGAATCTCAGAACAGATCGATCAATTCATCCTTGCACCCGAGCGTCAAAAGTATTCGGCCGTCGTCGAAACCTTGACGAAAAACCGCAAGTTATTGATGTGATCCACTGTACTGAGAGTTGAAAATGAACAAGATTTATAGGTGCATATTTAACGAAGCTACCGGCCAGTGGGTCGTGGCCTCCGAGCTCGCCAAGGGTAAGAAAAAGCGTTCTTCGCGTGCGCTGGTCGCAGCGGCAGGTGTATTGATCGCGTCGGCGGCTTCGGCACAAACCCATTATTACGGGGTGAATGACGGCGGGACCCCGGCCGCGAATTACGCGAATGACGGCGCGACGGGTGACAACTCGCTCGCGGCCGGTATCGCTGCAAAGGCCACCAACTCGGAAGATGTCGCCATGGGCCATGGCAGCACGGCGTCTGGAGGTAGCAGCATCTCGATCGGCTCTATCTCGTACACGAGTATGGGCGACATGAGCACTGCGCCGTCTGCTTCCGGCGAATTCAGCATAGCGATTGGCACGCAGGCCAAGGGGTCTGCGTATGGAAGCATAGCGATGGGCCTCGAAAGCGTCGCTCAGATGGCGCATGCCGTCGCCGTTGGCTCAAAAGCTAGCGCGAGCGGCCTGCAATCGTCTGCATTCGGCTACGGCACGGTGGCATTGGAAGCGAACAGCACCGCTATTGGGTCAGGGGCCCAAGCGACCAGAGTTTCCGCGCTGGCGGTCGGTGACTCTGCCCTGGCGTCGGGACAATGGAGCACGGCCATCGGTCGAGGTAGCAATGCGATGGGGACCGCCTCCACCGCAGTCGGCCAGGCTGCCGAGGCCGGAAACAACGGGACTGCCGTTGGCCTCGTGTCAGTCGCGGGTAGCGATGGCTCCGCCGTCGGGCACTCTGCCAGCGCAACGGGCAGCGCTTCATCGGCAATGGGCTATTTCTCTTCTGCCGCCGGCTACGTTGCAACGGCGATTGGCGCGCATGCCAATGCAAGCGGCGGCGGCGCGATTGCGATTGGCCAAGATAGCATTTCCTCCGGCACGGACTCGGGAGCATTGGGCACCAACGCATCAGCGACCAATGACCGGGCACTTGCGATGGGATCAGGAGCTACCGCTTCAGTTGAGGGCGGCGTCGCCCTGGGCGCGGGATCTGTCTCGAACACGGCTGGCGGCGTCGCGCCGTTTGTTCCGGCGGGCGCAAGTACAGCTCAAGCCAACGCCATCGCGGCCACCAAAAGCACCACTGGCGCGGTCTCCGTCGGAGACGGGGCAACCGTGTATCGGCAGGTCAAGGGCGTTGCGGGAGGCTCCGACGACAGTGACGCCGTCAACGTCGCGCAACTGAAAGGCGCGGTAGCGGGCGCGCAGCCCCACTACTACAGCGTGAACGACGGCGGCACCGCCGCCGCCAACTATGCCAACAATGGCGCCACCGGTTCCAACGCGTTGGCCGGCGGGATTGCCGCCACCGCAACCGGCCAGGAATCCGTTTCGCTGGGTCATGGCAGCGCAGCCACAGGGCACGACAGCGTCGCCATCGGCTCCGCTTCCTACACATTTGGCGGGATCACGAGCGCGCCAGCCGCTTCCGGCGAATTCAGCATTGCCATTGGCACTCAGGCCGTCTCAAAGGCATACGCCTCCGTAGCCTTAGGCTTTCAGAGCGTGGCGAGCTTGGCGAATTCCGTCGCGGTTGGCGTGGGCGCGAGCGCCACCAACTCTGCGGCTTCAGCCTTCGGCGAACATGCCAAAGCCTCGTCAATGAACTCAACCGCTATCGGTTCAGGCGCCCAGGCCCTGGGCAATTCCTCGGTGGCGGTTGGCGACCAAGCGCAAGGTGTAGGAAACTCGAGCACGGCCGTAGGCTACGCCGCCAAGGCGCAATCTGAGGCCGCTACGGCGATCGGATACAACGCCGTGGCTGACTACAATGGCACGGCCTTGGGTACCTACACCAAGGCAACCAGCGATGCCACCGCTATTGGAGAAAGCGCGAAGGCCAATGGTTCTTCATCTGCGGCCGTGGGGTACAACTCGAGCTCCGGAGGAGTCAGTAGCGCAGCAATGGGCGCAGGCGCAAACGCGTCAGGCTATTGGGCGTCAGCCTTTGGCAAGGACAGTGTGGCTGGCAACGACTATGCGACCGCCTTGGGAACAGGCGCCAATGCATCCAAGATTGATTCATTGGCGATGGGTCACGGCGCAAACGCCTTGATTAAAGGCGGGGTCGCCTTGGGTACCGGCTCTATTTCCAACACCGCGGCCGGAATCGCGCCGTTTGTTCCCACAGGTATATCAATCGCCAAAACAGCCGCCATTACCGCCACCACGAGCACTACGGGTGCCGTTTCCGTGGGCGATACGGGCAGTGGCGTCTATCGTCAAATCAACGGCGTGGCTGCAGGCACGGCCGCTAGCGATGCTGTCAACGTTGCGCAGTTGGCCGCCGTTGATAGCAAAGTGGGCGATGCCCTGCTTTGGGATCCGACCGCCAATGGCGGCACGGGCGCCTACAGCGCCAACCATGGCGGAACAGGCCCGAACAAGATCACGAACGTGGCGGCCGCCGAACTCAGCGCCACCAGCACGGACGCGGTCAATGGCAGCCAGTTGAATGCAACCAACTCGGTCATCAACAACTTTGCTGGTGACCAGACCACCATCAACACGACGACCAACGGCCGCGGCATCAGGTATGTGCGCACCAATGACACGGGTCTGCCCCCGAGCGACGCATCCGCCCAAGGCATGGGTTCGACTGCATTGGGATACGAGGCGGTGTCGACGGGTATAAATGCTCTGGCAGCTGGCCGCAACTCCAAGGCCTCGGGCGAGAAATCGGTGGCCGTCGGCGATGGCGCCAACGCCTCGAACGCTTGGAACATTGCCATCGGGGCGGGCTCCAACGCAACGGGCGACACACAATCCTCCGCCTTCGGCGCGGGCGCCGAGGCATCAGGCGATCAATCCACGGCGCTGGGACAAGGCAGCAAGGCCTCAAATTTCCAAGCGGTAGCGGTGGGACGATCTGTCGCAAGCGGTGGCTACTCCCTTGCCGCGGGGTACGGGGCAACGGCCGATACCTACGGCGCCACGGCAATCGGCACGGGCGCCTCGGCGCTTGAGCAATCTTCGGTCGCCATTGGGGACACCAGCCAGGCAACTGCCAAGCAAGCCATTGCCATTGGGCGATCAGCATCCGCCACGGAATTCGACGCCACGGCGATGGGTTTTTCAGCCCAAGCCTCGGCCATTGGGGCTGCGGCTATCGGCGCAAACTCGTCGGCTAGCGCCAACTACGCCGCCGCTCTGGGCGACAGCGCGGCCGCATCCGCTGACAACAGCATTGCATTAGGTTCTAACGCAGTGGCCAATCGCGCTGGCATGAGCGGCGCAACGGAAGCATTCAGCGGAAAAGCTGTGGCCTCCGTCATGGGCGCCGTGTCCGTCGGTTCGGCTGGCAACGAGCGCCAGATCACGAACGTGGCGGGTGGCACTCAGGACACCGATGCGGTCAACCTGCGCCAGCTGACCGCCGTTAGCGACAACGCCGTCAAGTACGACAACGTCTCGCACAACACGGTGACGATGACGGGCGACACGTATAACTCGACGACCAAGACGGGCGGCACCAAGATCACCAACGTCGCTCGCGGCGTGGGCGATAGCGATGCCGTGAACATGTCGCAGCTGAACGAGACCAATACCAATGTCTCGAACGTCGACAACCGTGTCACGAACGTTGATAACCGTGTGACGGGCTTGGAGAACGATGCTCTGTTGTGGGACCCCGCTGCCGATGGCGGCAAGGGCGCCTACAGCGCCAACCATGATGGCAAGGGTCCTAACAAGATCACCAACGTGGCGGCTGCTGAACTCAGCGACACCAGCACCGATGCGGTCAACGGCAGCCAGTTGAAAGCCACCAATGACCAAGTGACGTCGATCGACAACCGTGTCACCACGGTGGAAGGCGATGTGACGACGATTGGCGATCGCGTAGAGAACATCTACAACAAGGGCACCAAGTACTTCCACGCCAACTCGACGGGCGCTGACTCCCAGGCCACGGGCCTGGACTCGGTCGCCATCGGCATGGGTGCGGTTGCCAGCCATGACGGCAGCGTTGCTCTGGGCGCCGGTTCGGTTGCCTCGGGCGCCACACTTGGCAACGAAGCCTATTTGGTAGGCGGTACGGCCAAGGCTGAAGTGAACGTGGGCGATCGTCGTATCACGGGCCTGTCGGCCGGTGCCGAAGACACCGACGCCGTCAACGTCGCGCAGCTGAAGCAGGTTGCCACCGACTCGACCGCAGACGCCGTCAAGTACGACAACAGCACGCACAACACCGTCACGATGACGGGTGACACGTACAACTCGACGACCAAGACGGGCGGCACCAAGATCACCAACGTCGCTCGCGGCGTGGGCGATAGCGATGCCGTGAACATGTCGCAGCTGAACGAGACCAATACCAATGTCTCGAACGTCGACAACCGTGTCACGAACGTTGATAACCGTGTGACGGGCTTGGAGAACGATGCTCTGTTGTGGGACCCCGCTGCCGATGGCGGCAAGGGCGCCTACAGCGCCAACCACGATGGCAAGGGTCCTAACAAGATCACCAACGTGGCGGCTGCTGAACTCAGCGACACCAGCACCGATGCGGTCAACGGCAGCCAATTGAAGGCCACCAATGACCAAGTGACGTCGATCGACAACCGTGTCACCACGGTGGAAGGCGATGTGACGACGATTGGCGATCGTGTAGAGAACATCTACAACAAGGGTACGAAGTACTTCCACGCCAACTCGACGGGCGCTGACTCCCAGGCCACGGGCCAGGATTCGGTTGCCATCGGCATGGGTGCGGTTGCCAGCCATGACGGCAGCGTCGCTCTGGGCGCCGGTTCAGTTGCCTCGGGCGCCACGCTGGGCAACGAAGCCTACCTGGTAGGCGGTACTGCCAAGGCTGAAGTGAACGTGGGTGATCGTCGTATCACGGGCCTGTCGGCCGGTGCCGAAGACACCGACGCCGTCAACGTCGCGCAACTGAAGCAGGTTGCTACCGAATCGACTGCGGACGCCGTCAAGTACGACAACAGCACGCACAACACCGTCACGATGAGCGGTGACACGTACAACTCGGTCACCAAGACGGGCGGTACGAAGATCACCAACGTCGCTCGCGGCGAAGGCGATAGCGATGCGGTCAACATGTCGCAGCTGAATGAGACCAATACCACTGTCTCGAACATCGACAACCGCGTGACCAGCGTCGACAACCGGGTTACCGGTGTCGACAACCGTGTCACGAACGTTGATAACCGTGTGACGGGCTTGGAGAACGATGCTCTGTTGTGGGACCCCGCTGCCGATGGCGGCAAGGGCGCCTATAACGCCAACCACGATGGCAAGGGTCCTAACAAGATCACCAACGTGGCGGCTGCTGAACTCAGCGACACCAGCACCGATGCGGTCAACGGCAGCCAATTGAAGGCCACCAATGACCAAGTGACGTCGATCGACAACCGTGTCACCACGGTGGAAGGCGATGTGACGACGATTGGCGATCGTGTAGAGAACATCTACAACAAGGGCACCAAGTACTTCCACGCCAACTCGACCGGCGCTGACTCCCAGGCCACCGGCCAGGATTCGGTTGCCATCGGCATGGGTGCGGTTGCCAGCCATGACGGCAGCGTCGCTCTGGGCGCCGGTTCAGTTGCCTCGGGCGCCACACTTGGCAACGAAGCCTATTTGGTAGGCGGTACGGCCAAGGCTGAAGTGAACGTGGGCGATCGTCGTATCACGGGCCTGTCGGCCGGTGCGGAAGACACCGACGCCGTCAACGTCGCGCAGCTGAAGCAGGTTGCCACCGACTCGACCGCAGACGCCGTCAAGTACGACAACAGCACGCACAACACCGTCACCCTGACGGGCGACACGTATAACTCGACGACCAAGGTCGGCGGCACCAAGATCACCAACGTCGCTCGCGGCGTGGGCGATAGCGATGCCGTGAACATGTCGCAGCTGAACGAGACCAATACCCAAGTCACAAACGTGGACAATCGCGTGACCAGCGTCGACAACCGGGTTACTGGTGTCGACAACCGTGTCACGAACGTTGATAACCGTGTGACGGGCTTGGAGAACGATGCTCTGTTGTGGGACCCCGCTGCCGATGGCGGCAAGGGCGCCTACAGCGCCAACCATGATGGCAAGGGTCCTAACAAGATCACCAACGTGGCGGCTGCTGAACTCAGCGACACCAGCACCGATGCGGTCAACGGCAGCCAGTTGAAAGCCACCAATGACCAAGTGACGTCGATCGACAACCGTGTCACCACGGTGGAAGGCGATGTGACGACGATTGGCGATCGCGTAGAGAACATCTACAACAAGGGCACCAAGTACTTCCACGCCAACTCGACGGGCGCTGACTCCCAGGCCACGGGCCTGGACTCGGTCGCCATCGGCATGGGTGCGGTTGCCAGCCATGACGGCAGCGTCGCTCTGGGCGCCGGTTCGGTTGCCTCGGGCGCCACGCTGGGCAACGAAGCCTACCTGGTAGGCGGTACTGCCAAGGCTGAAGTGAACGTGGGTGATCGTCGTATCACGGGCCTGTCGGCCGGTGCCGAAGACGCCGACGCCGTCAACGTCGCGCAACTGAAGCAGGTTGCCACCGAATCGACCGCGGACGCCGTCAAGTACGACAACAGCACGCACAACACCGTCACCCTGACGGGCGACACGTACAACTCG